>OZ255713.1:2057500-6913475 GCA_965276965.1 Bryobacteraceae bacterium | reverse complement strand
CTTCTTTGCCCAAGTCGCTCTGCCGCGCTTTGGCGTGATCGCCAAGCCCATCTTCGTATGGCTGAACTGGACAAAGGATCACTGGACCAACAACTTTGGCTGGTCAATCGTGGTTGTGACTTTGATCATCAACCTGGTGCTTTTCCCTCTCAGATTCACCAGTCTGAAGTCTGCCCGAAAGATGCAGAAGCTGCAGCCGAAGATCAAAGAGATCAATGAACGATACAAGAATGTAAAGATAAACGATCCGCGTAAGGCGGAACAGAACCAGGAGGTTATGGCGCTCTACAAGAAGGAGGGTGTCAATCCGGTAGGCGGATGCCTGCCGATGGTGATTCAATTACCCTTCTTGTATGCTTTTTATCGCGTGCTGAGCATTGCAATCGAACTGCGGCACGCACCTTGGCTCTGGGTAACCGATCTTTCGGCCCCGGAAACTTTGCCGATTCACTTGCTGCCGATCATTCTGGTAGTCACCCAGTTTCTAACGCAAAAGATGACGCCGGCCGCGGGTGTTGACCCCAATCAGCAGAAGATGATGCTGATCATGCCCGTGATGTTCGGCTTTATGTTCTACTCACTCTCTTCGGGACTTGTACTATATTACTTGACCAGCAACCTGGTTGGGATTGCTCAGCAGTTGATTATCAACAGGTTCATGCCTGTATCCGCCGTGCCCGCGGCGGCGCCACAGGCCAAAGCCCCTGTGAAGAGGACCGTGAAGAAATAAGTGCATGAAGTACACCGTTGAGTCATTAGGACCGAAGTTGAGCGACTTTTTAACCCCTTTGTTGGATCACGCCGGCTTCCATCTTCAATACGAACTCCGCGCCGGAGAGAACCCGCATCCGGAAGTAGAAAATCCCGAAGTGACAGTGAACTTCTCGGGCGAGGACACCGATTTACTTCTGGAGAATCGCGCCGAATTGCTGCTCGCGCTGGAGCACCTTTCCATGGAAGCGATACGCTTGCCGGCTGAAGACCACTCACTACTCTCCTTCGATGCCAATGACTACCGGTTACTGCGCGTTGAAGAATTGCGCCTGAGTGCTCTAGCGGCCGCCGAGAAGGTAAAGCGCACTCACAGTCCGTTTCACTTCAACCCAATGAGCAGCCGTGAGCGGCGAGTCATTCATCTGGCGCTGCGGGATGAGACAGAGCTGCGGAGTGAAAGCGTGGGGATGGGCCCCGCGCGTTCAGTCGTCGTCGTGCCCGCCGATATGCCGACCCCGCCCGCTCCTCCTCCGCCTGTCGGTGGCTATCGAGGGCCTGGTGGAGGCTCGGGACGAGGACGTTCGAGTGGTCCGCGTGACGAGCAGCCTAGAAACGGCGGCGCCGGTCGCCCCTTTCGTGGCGGACGGGGCCGCGGTCCCCGCTAAAAACGCAGCTTTCCCCTGCTGAATACGCTTGATGAATACGCGCGACACGATTGTCGCTCTTTCCACTCCAGCCGGTCGAGGTGGACTGGGAATCGTGCGCTTGTCGGGACCAAATAGCCGGTCCATCACGGAACGGATTCTCCGCTTCGATCGGCAACCACAATGGCAAACCTGGTGCAGTGAATTAACCCATCTCCTGGATCAGGAAGATCGCCTGGTTGACCAGGCCGTCGTTTCATTCTTCAAAGCGCCTCGTTCTTATACGGCGGAAGACGTAGTTGAAATTGCGTGTCACGGCTCACCGCTGGTGCTTCAACTCTGTATCGAGCGCAGCGTTGGGCAAGGCGCCCGCGTCGCAGAGCCCGGCGAGTTCACCTTGCGCGCTTATATGAACGGTCGGATCGACTTGCCGCAAGCCGAGGCGGTGCGGGATCTGATCGATGCAACCACGCTCTATCAGGCCCGCGTTGCGGCGCAGCAAATTGAAGGTTCAATCTCCCGGCGCATTCAGCCCATCAAGAATCAGTTGCTCGAGTTGATATCGCTGCTCGAAGCCGGCATCGATTTCGCTGAAGATGATGTCAGCGTCGCCGCTCCTGCCGAACTCCTGAACCGAATGGAGCCTCTAAAACACGGTCTTGCCGACTTATTGGCAACCTTTGCGGCGGGCAAGCTGGTCTATCACGGCTTCAGCCTGACAATTGCTGGTCGCCCGAACGTAGGAAAGAGCAGCCTATTCAATCGTCTATTGGAGCAGAATCGGGCAATCGTAACCGACATTCCCGGAACTACCCGCGACTTAGTATCTGAGACCACGACCTTTGAGGGTGTTCCGGTGAAACTAGTGGATACAGCCGGCCTACGCAAAGCGCAAGACCTGGTCGAGACCCTTGGCATCGAGCGCAGTTACCAAGCCATGGCCGATGCCGACCTTACCATCTTGGTCCTGGACGGCTCGAGAGAACAAACCGACGAAGATCGGATGTTACTGCAACAGCTGAAAGATCGTAAGCCGTTAGTTGCAGCTAATAAGTCCGATTTGGGCATCTCCCCTGACTGCCCGCCGGAGTCTCTGCCGGTTTCCGCAATCACCGGCTACGGTCTTCCGGAGCTTCGGAAAGAAATTGTGCATCGCTTGGCGCCCCAAGGTCTGGCCAGTCCGGAGAGCGGCAGCATCACGAACATCCGGCATGAGGCGCTCCTCCAGGAAAGCGTAGAAGCGCTGAACAACGCCGAGCGAGCGATCCAGTTCGGAATCCCGCACGAGATGCTTCTTCTCGATCTCTATGCTTCCTTGAGGCCCATCGATGCGATTACGGGGGCTACAACGGCCGACGATATATTGAACCGGATTTTTTCGACTTTCTGCATCGGCAAGTAACTACGGACCCGCCTTCAATCATCGGCAATTTGCTTTCTCCGAAAACAGCCTGCGACATGATCATTCACCATGCCCGTGGCCTGCATCCAGGCGTAGACAATCACCGGGCCGACAAACTTGAATCCACGCTTTTTCAATGCCTTCGAGATCTCGATCGAAAGCTCAGTCTTAGCTGGAACCTCTCCGACCGCAAGCCAGGAGTTCCGGACGGGTGCTCCGCCCGCCATTTTCCAAACGCTATCTGAGAAATTCTCTCCGCTGGCTTCCATGGCCAGATAAGCGCGGGCGTTGTCGATCGTCGCTTGGATCTTGGCACGTGAACGAATGATCCCGGCATCCTGCAGGAGCCGCTCGATATCGTCCTCGCCAAAACGCGCGATCACAGCCGGATCGAAGCCGGCAAAAGCCTGTCGAAACGCCGGCCGCTTGCGAAGCACAGTCAACCAGGATAAACCTGCTTGAAATCCGTCCAGAACTAACTTTTCCCATAGCGCTCGGCCGTTATGTTCCGGCACTCCCCATTCCTCATCGTGGTAAGCGCGGAGAAGCGCGTCAGTCACTGCCCAGGAACAGCGCTCAAGATTGCTCATCTTATAAGCTTCCAACAAGATTCTTGGACAGCGGCCTGGAAAGAAAGCTCGTATTGAGTAGCGAAGTAATGCAATAGTGCATTATAGTAAGAATGTCATGAGCATTTTGACGGTCACGGCTCGGGGTCAGGTCACGTTCCGAAAAGATGTACTGCAACATCTGGGAATTAAAGCCGGTGAGAAGATCAATCTGGATTTGCTGCCGGATGGGCGAGTGGCTTTGCGCGCCTTCCGTCCTTCTGCAAAGATCGACTGCTTCCTCGGCTTGCTCGCAAGCCGCACAAAACGAACTGCAACCATCAAAGAAATTCAGGAGGCTGCCGGCCGGGGTTGGGCGGGTGGCCGTTGAAGATTACTGTCGATACGAACGTATTGATACGCAGCGTTGTACAGGACGATATCCGGCAAGCGCGCCTTGCAAATAAGCTGCTCAAAGAAGCAACACTCATCGCCATTCCTTTGCCATGTCTGTGTGAATTTGTTTGGGTGCTTCGCAAGTTGTATCGTGTCCAATCGGCAGACATTGCAGCCGCGATCCGCGCGCTGCATGCTACAGCCAAAGTGGAGATGAATCGCCCGGCAGTCGAAGCGGGCTTGGCCATGCTCGAAGCAGATGGGGATTTTGCGGTTGGCGTCATTGCCCACGAAGGAATATGGCTTGGCGGGGAGACATTTGTTTCCTTCGATCAAGACGCGGTTGATTTGCTGAAGGCGCAAGGCCGGCAGGCCCGTTTGCCGTAGTGTCGGTTTCGTTACTGTCCCGTTGAGATTTCTTTTAAAAGCTTCCAACAAAATTCTTGGACCCTCTAGCCGGTTCTGATCGTAATAATCTTCAAAGGACAGCGGCCTGAAAGAAAGCTCCGATCTTAACGGGACCCTAACGAAGGCTAAAGCCGGCGACGGAACGGCATGCGGAGATTTGCTCCAGGAATACCAGTCTCTTGTTTTTAGCATCGCGTATCACTTCTTGCATCGTTCCGCCATTGCTGAAGAAGTTGCTCAGGACGTTCTTCTGGAGATGTTCAGGTGTTTATCGAAGATCGACTCTCCCTCGCACCTGAGGCATTGGTTGCGAAGAACTACCATTAACCGTTGTGTCGATCAAAGTCGCAAAATGGCCTGTAGGCTGGAGTTCCCGCTTCAAGAGACCTTCCATCCCGCAACGTGCGGAGAGGTTGGGGATGTATTCCTGGCCGCATCGCTGCGAGAGCAAGTGGCTCAGCTTCCGGAGTGGCAGCGAGCAGTGATCATTCTGCGCTATCAGGAAGATTTGGACCCATTGGAGATAGCAGAGTTACTCAGGATACCCATCAACACAGTGAAAAGCCGATTACACCGAGCACTTAGCACCTTGCGAACTGTCTTGGAACGAAAACAAAGAGTCAGAGCATGATTCGAAGCTTCGATGAGCAACTAAAGCACGCAATTGCCCGTGTTGAGCCTCCGGACGGGTTCGCCGAACGCGTCCTGCAGGCGTTCCGGAAGCGAACCCATCGCAAAATGGGCTACAGCATGGCTGCCGCCGGATTGACGGTTCTGCTTGCGGTCGGTGGCATCGAGGTAAATCACGTTGAGCGGCATCGACGCGCTGAACGTACTGAACATCAAGCCATATTCGCCCTGTCGCTTACCGCGGAGAAGGTAAACCAAATCAATATGCGATTACAAAAATCTGCTCGCACGCTGGAGATAGCAATCGCCAAGGAGGGGAACTTATGAAGCGTTGGATCGTTTTATTAGCACTGTCGGGAATGGCTGGCTGGTCTCAAACCCTGAATCTATCCAGTCTTGATAAATTGGCAGCCAAAGCAAGCGAGAAGGATGAGGTGAACCTAAGCGCCGACCAACTGCATGCCGCCATGCAACTGCTCCCGCAAAGCGAACGCGACAAGCAATCGGATAGCGTTAAGCGACTGGTGTCCGGCCTGGAGAGCGTCACGGTTCGGAACTTCGAATTCGATAAAGCCGGCCTGGTTCAAGACTCGGATCTGGAGCCGGTTCGTGCCCAGCTGGCCAAGTTGGGTGGTTGGGAAAAAATTGTCGATTCCAAAGAAAAGCACGAACATGCTGAAGTTTACATGCTGACGCAGGATGGCAAAACAGCCGGAATCGCTGTTATCAGTCTCGAACCGAAAGAGTTGAGTGTTGTCCTGGTAAAAGGCGCCATCAACTTGTCTGATTTACAAGGCCTGCACGGCACAATGGGGCTGCCTAGCATCAAGATCGGTCCGAAACCGCGCACCGAAGCCGAAGCAAAAGCAGATAAGTAGGTTGTCTACTGTCCCGTTGAGATTGTCTCTCTGTGGACGGCATCCAAAATCCCGTTGATGAAGGAAAGCGATTCATCGCCGGAGAATTGCCGGGCTAACTCAAGGGCCTCGTCGATGATAACCGGCGCCGGCGTCGTGTGCTGGCTTAGTTCAAAGATCGCCAGACGCAGAATGTTTCGGTCTACAACCGGCATTCTCTCCAGACGCCAGTTTGCTGCCTTCGCTTCGATAGCCTTGTCAATGTCGGAAGCCCGCTCCACTGTTCCGCGAGCAAGCTCTTCCATAAACTTGTCAGGCTTCGGCTGATTCTCGCTCTCTTCTGAATAAAGACTTTCGTAGTAGTGCGAGATAGCGCGGTCAATGGGCTCGCCGCGCATGTCCCATTCGAACAAGACTTGCAGAGCGCGCCGCCGCGATCTGTGCCGCGCCGCCATACTCTAGCTTGCTTCCTTGATTCGCTTAATAAGATTTGCAAGCTCAATGGCTGTTTCCGCGGCTTCTGATCCTTTGTTGCCGCTTTTGCCGCCCGCGCGGTCCATGGCTTGCTGAATATCGTCTGTCGTAAGAACGCCGAAAGCAATCGGAACACCAGTCTCGAGACTGACCTGGAGCAGTCCATCGGCGGCGCCCCCCGCTACATACTCGAAATGCGGCGTATCTCCCCGGATCACAGCCCCCAGCGCCACAATCGCATCGCAGTGTGAGGAAATAGCTTTGGCTGCGATCGGCAATTCCCAGGCGCCTGGAACTTTAACAACCGTGATTCGTTCCTCACTGCAGCCCTTGCTCAGCAACACTTCCACGGCCCCCTTGGCAAGCTGTTCGGTGATGAACTCATTGAAACGGCTCACCACGATGCCGATCCGCAAGTTTGCAGCTTCAAGAGATCCTTGGAACGTTCTGTGGGGCATTGAGGAAAACAGCGTAAGGCGGGCAACAACCTGCGCTATGGGATAATTTGAGTTTACCCCTCAGTCTACCGCACACAATGGATCCCCGTTATATCCGCAATTTCTCTATCATTGCGCACATTGATCACGGGAAATCGACGCTCGCAGATCGTCTTCTTGAGTACACCGGCGCTCTTTCGCAACGCGAAATGATGGAACAGGTGCTCGACACGATGGACCTGGAACGCGAACGCGGCATCACGATCAAAGCCCATGCCGTTCGTCTCAATTACAACGCTGATGACGGTCACCTTTACGAGTTGAACTTGATTGACACCCCCGGTCACGTTGACTTCACCTATGAAGTGTCGCGCAGTCTGCAGGCATGCGAAGGAACGCTTTTGGTGGTCGATGCCTCCCAGGGTGTAGAGGCCCAGACTCTGGCCAATACTTACCTGGCGCTCAGTCACGATCTCGAGATCATACCGGTCATCAACAAGATTGACCTTCCCTCCGCAGAGCCGGAGCGCATTCGAGAGCAAATCGAGCAGGTAATTGGGCTTGATGCGAGCGACGCAGTTTTGGCAAGCGCCAAGAACGGGATCGGAATAAAGGAGGTCCTGGAAGCGGTAGTGCGGCGGGTCCCTGCGCCAAAGGGTGACCCGGATGCTCCGCTGCGCGCTCTGATTTTCGATTCATGGTTTGACCCATATCGCGGTGTTGTCATACTGACTCGCATCGTTGACGGTACGCTGCGCAAGGGACAGAAAATTCTATTGTGGTCGAACGGAAAGTCATTCGAGGTGGAAGGTGCCGGGTTTCAGTCTCCCAAGCCGATTCCGTGCGATGAACTAACGGCGGGCGAAGCAGGCTTTCTCTTCGCGAATATTAAGACGGTCTCCGACGCCAAGATCGGCGACACCATCATGGAGCAGGCGAATCCGGCGGAGGAACCGCTGCCGGGTTTTCAAGAGATTAAGCCTATGGTCTTCGCTGGATTGTATCCGGTGGAATCGCATGAGCATGGGCTCCTGCGTGATGCTCTGGAAAAACTGCGTTTGAACGACAGCGCCTTCAATTTCGAAGCCGAAAGCTCCGCGGCTCTTGGCTTCGGCTTCCGTTGTGGCTTCTTAGGCCTGCTACACCTTGAAATCGTGCAGGAGCGTTTGGAGCGCGAGTTCAACATCGATCTCATCACCACGGCGCCGGGCGTTCGATATCTTGTTACCACTACCGGCGGCGAGGTCCTGGAAGTCAACAATCCGCAAAAGTTCCCGGAACCGTCGTCGATCCAGCAGATCGAAGAGCCTATTATCGACGCGACGATCATAACGCGCGAAGAGTATCTCGGAGAGATCTTGAAGTTAGTGGAAGAAAAGCGAGGCGTTCAAAAGAAGTTTGAGTATATCGGCGGCGGACGGGTCTTGCTGTTATATGAGCTTCCTCTAAACGAAATCGTCCTGGATTTTTACGATCGCCTGAAATCTGCTTCCCGCGGCTACGCTTCCCTTGACTATCATCTCTCCGGGCATCGAATCTCCCCAATGGTAAAACTCGATGTCCTAGTAGCAGGCGAATCCGTCGATGCTTTGTCGATGATTGTGCATCGCGACTATGCCTATGAGCGCGGCAAAGTTCTGATTGAACGGCTGCGAAAGTTGATCCCGCGGCAGATGTTCGAGGTGGCGCTTCAAGCGGCTATCGGCAACAAGATTATTGCCAGGGAAACCATCTCTGCCATGAAGAAGAACGTCTTGGCAAAATGCTATGGCGGAGATATCTCTCGCAAGCGCAAACTGCTCGAGAAACAAAAAGAGGGAAAGCGAAGAATGAAGCGGGTTGGTCGAGTCGAAATCCCTCAAGAAGCATTCCTTGCAGTCCTTAAGGTAACTAGCGATTCCGGAGAATGAACCGTCCACCCGAAATCGTTGTGGGAACCGCCGGTCACATCGACCACGGCAAAACCTCTCTGATTCGGGCATTAACTGGAATCGATACGGACCGCCTTGCCGAAGAAAAAAGGCGGGGAATCTCGATTGATCTTGGATTCGCTCATCTCCCGCTTCCCGGCGGCGAAATCGTCAGCTTTATAGATGTGCCCGGCCATGAGAGATTCATTAAGAACATGCTGGCCGGTGTTGGCGGAATTCAAGCCGTCATGTTGATCGTCGCAGCGAATGAATCCGTCATGCCCCAAACCCGCGAACACTTCGAGATTTGCCGGATGTTGGGCATTCGCCAAGGCTTCGTCGTGCTCACCAAGGCGGATCTTGCCCGCCCGGAGCAGCTGAAGATTGCCCATGTGGAAGTGTCTCAGCTAATAGCAAATTCTTTCCTCGCCGGCTCGCCTTTGCTTAGGGTAAGTTCAATCACCGGGGAAGGGATCGGCGAAGTAGTTCATCAACTAACTCAACTCTCCAAATCGTTTGTAGTTAGAGAAAGTAATAGAGAAGCACGTCTGGCGGTGGATCGAAGTTTCTCGTTGAAGGGCTTCGGAACAGTTGCCACAGGAACGCTGTCAGGAGGCCCCTTTCAGGTTGGTGACAGCTTACTCGTACATCCGCTTCGAAAACCAGTTCGCATCCGTGGGCTTCAAGTGCATGGCTTTCCGGTCAACCAGGCTTACTCAGGCCAACGCACGGCAGTAAATCTCGCCAATATAGATCACGCCGAACTCCAGCGTGGCTTCGTACTTACGAAATCTGAGAAACTTCAGTCCACTCGAATTCTCGATGGCGCCCTGGAGTGGCTCGACACGACAAAGCTGCCGACTCGGCGTCAACAGGTTCTTCTTCATATCGGAACGCTGGAGACCGCGGCAGATCTGAAAATACTTCGATCCGACAAAGAAGGACGGACTATTCTCGCGCGCTTGCGCCTCACGCAAGCTGCTTTGGCTTTGCCCGGAGATCATTTCATTCTTCGCTGCCCTTCTCCCAGCGGAACACTGGCGGGTGGAATTGTCATTGACTCATTTCCTTCTGTGCGCCTCAACAAAAGGAAAACTGTCGAGCGTCTTTTAGCCCTGTCCCAGGCTAGCGACTCTGAACGAATTCAGATCATCGTCAGCGATAGCGAAACTGGAAAAACCCTCTCTGAACTCGCTAGACTAACTGGCCAAGCGGCGACCGCTATTTTGAAGTTAGTTGAAGCTAATCCTGAGCTATTCCTTCACGCTGCAACTCAGTCGGTGTTTAGCAAAAAGTGGCTTGCGGAACGACGTAACTACTTACTCAACTGGCTCCAAGATTTTCATTCCAAAAACCCGATGGCCGCCGGCGCAACACTTTCAGCGGCTCGCTTGGGACTTACACCGGATCTTGCCGGAATAGTTATCGACGATTTCCCTGCCATACGCGTGGCGGGAGAGACGATTTCGCTTTCGACACACCAAGCATCCTTTAACGAACAGGAAGCTATAGCCTTAAGAAAAATCGAACAGGCGTTTCGTCAAGCTGCCTATCAACCCCCGCCCGCAAGCGAAGTAATCCGGGCTGCTGTGTCCGATCAGAAAAAAGCTCGCTTGCTCCTTGACAGCCTGCTCAAGAACAAAAGGCTGGTGAAAGTTTCAGACGACCTCGTCTTTCACTTCGATGTGATTATGCACCTGCAGAAATCTCTATCGGTTCACAAAGGAAAAAGTTTCTCGGTGCCTGACTTTAAAGGGTGGACCCAGATGTCACGTAAGTACGCGATCCCGGTGCTCGAGTATTTGGATCGGGAAAAGATCACGCGCCGTGTCGGTGATCAAAGGATTATCGTCTAACGTTCAAGCGCCGTCTGAGCCGCGCCCGCAGGAAGCGGGTTCTTCACAGCACTTCAAAGATCAGGCACTTCAAATAATGTGTCTCCGGCACGGTCAGCAGGATCGGGTGATCCTGAGACTGGGTCCGGCGCTCCAGAACCCTGAGGCGCTTGCCCCCGTCGAGAGCGGCATTCGCAATAACCTCTAAGAGATTTGCTTCGGTCATGTGATGGGAGCAAGAGCAACTCACCAGGATCCCTCCCCGTTTAAGCAATCGTAAGGCGCGCAGGTTCACTTCTTTGTAGCCGCGCATCGCGCCCTCTAGAGCAGATCGCGTCTTCGTGAATGCAGGCGGATCGACAACAACCACGTCAAAGGCTCGATGGGCCGCAATCAGGCTCGGCAGATAGTCGAGCACGTCGGCCTGCTGGAACTCTATGTTTCGTAAGTCATTCGCCAGGGCGTTGGCCTTTGCTGCATCGAGCATCGCGGCCGAGCTATCAACAGCTTCCACATGCTCACAAACAGATGCCAAATGAAGTCCGAAACCGCCGGTTGCCGTAAAACAATCGAGCGCTCGTCCACGCGCATACTTCTGGACGGCCAGATAGTTTTCACGTTGATCCAGAAAAATGCCGGTCTTTTGGCCATTCATCAGATCTACATTCCACGTGAGATCGTTCATACGTATCTGAACAGTAGGCGGCAGATCCCCGAGTAAGACTTTCTTCTCGATCGGAAGCTCTTCCTTCGATCGAACAGGAACATCGTTACGCGCGACAATACCTCGCGGCTGGAACACGGTCTCAAGCGTCCGAACGATCTCCGCACTGAGAACATCCATGCCTTGACTGAGAAACTGAACCACAAGCCACTCGCCATACCGATCGACGATCAGCCCAGGCAGCAGATCGCCTTCCGAATAAATCAATCGGTAGGCGTCGGAATTTAGAACTATGCGCGTGCGATATTCGGAAGCGGCACTGATCCTCGTTTCCAGGAACTGTGCATCAACTGGTTCAACGTGGGAACTTAAGAAACGCAGGCTGATTTGAGAAGTAGAGCTGTAGTGGGCCGTCCCGAGCGCTCGGCCTTTATAGTCCACCACGCGCACCACATCTCCTGGTTGCGCTTCGCCTCGATCGATTAAGTCACTGGCGAAAATCCAGAGATGGCCCGAATGGATGCGATCCGCCGCCTTCCGATTGACACGTACAGAAGCCGGTGATGACATGCCGTCTTAGACGTCCAAATTACGAACGTCAAGAGCATTCTCTTCAATGAATTTCCGGCGGCTTTCAACATCCTCACCCATCAGGGTTGAGAAGATTGGCTCAGCCTCGGCGAAGTCTTTCAAATCCACCTGCAGAAGAGTGCGTGTTTCAGCATTCATCGTTGTAGCCCAAAGCTGCTCGGCATTCATCTCACCCAAACCCTTATATCGTTGGATATTCACTTCCCGTGTGCCTTCGTTCTTGATGAAGGTGAGCAGGTCACGCCAATTCTGCCGGATGTCACGATGCGAATCTTTCACTACTGTAAAGGGCGGATTGTTTAGGCGAGCTACCTGCTTCACCTGGGCGCGAAGCCGTCGAAATTCAGGGGTAGAGAGAAACTCCGTGTTGATATAGCGTGTCGCTTTCGTCGGGTCTTTGTAGCCGACCATCCAGGCGGAGTGCTCTTCTTCTCGCTCGACTGTCGCCTCGAGTTTCAGATCACGAAAACGCTGCGCGATCTTCTGTACGTTCTCTTCATTCTGCAAATCAGCTTTGGCATCGATTGCAAGCGAGACATCGGAGAGAACCTCGATCACTCGCCCTTCCCGCATCCGTCGCTCTAATCTTCGCCAAGTCTGGTCCAGTTCATCGAGCGACATCAGGAACGCTCGCAGCTCGGCCCCTTCAATCGTGGTGGGCTCTTGCCCCTCTACAGCCTCTCCGAACTCGACGGAAAGATTCTCCGTGGCTCGGCGCAAGATTTCACGCGTAAACTCTTTGTCGTCTTTGATGTACTTCTCAGATTTGCCTTTTTTTATACGGTAGAGCGGCGGCTGAGCGACGAACACCTTTCCGCGAGTGATCAACTCCTGCATGTGCCGAAAGAAGAAGGTCAACAGAAGAGTACGGATATGAGAGCCATCGACGTCGGCATCCGTCATGATAATGATCTTGCCGTAACGAAGCTTTGCGAGCTCGAAATCCTCGCCTCTTCCGATGCCGGTACCAATTGCAGTGATCATGGCTCGGATTTCTTCGTGGCCGAGCATCTTATCGTAACGAGCTTTCTCCACATTCAGGATCTTTCCCTTAAGCGGAAGAATAGCCTGATAACGGCGGTCGCGACCCGTCTTTGCTGTACCGCCGGCCGACTCGCCCTCCACCAGAAAGAGTTCACAGCGATCCGGATCTCGCTCCTGACAATCAGCAAGCTTGCCTGGCAAACCGCCGGAATCCAAGGCGCCCTTTCGGCGTGTGAGATCCCGCGCCTTCCGGGCAGCCTCTCGGGCTCGCGAAGCGTCTATCGCCTTACTTACAATTTTCTTGGTGACCGCAGGATTCTTATCGAAGAATTCGCCCAGCTTCTCATTCACCAGCTGAACGACATAGCCTTGTATATCCGAATTGAGTTTGCCCTTGGTCTGCCCTTCGAATTGCGGCTGGGGCAGCTTCACGCTTATGACTGCAGTAAGCCCTTCGCGTACGTCGTCGCCAGTAAGATTGTCTTTCGCATCCTTCATTAGCCCGACGCTTTGTCCGGCAGCATTGATGCTACGGGTTAATGCGCTGCGGAAACCGCTGAGATGACTTCCCCCATCCACCGTGTGAATATTGTTAGCAAAACTAAATACGTTTTCGGCATAGGAATCGTTGTACTGAAGAGCAAGCTCAATCGTTAAGGTGCCTCCATTCGGGAGATCACGTTCGCCTTCGAAGTAAATTGGTTTGTCGTGAAGAGCCTGCTTACCGCGGTTCAAATGCTTGATAAATTCAGCAATACCGCCGCTATAGAAAAACTCTTCATTGCGGATGTCATCGCCGCGCTCGTCGGCTAGAGTGATCTTCAGGCCCTTATTCAAAAAAGCCAATTGCCTTAGCCGGCCAGCCAGGGTATCGAAATTGAACACCGTGGCGTCCATAATAGTCGGATCGGGCTTGAAAGTGATCTTCGTGCCGGTCTTGGACGACTTGCCTGTTTGAATCAGCGGCGCTTTCGGGATGCCTCGCTCGTAATCTTGCTCCCACGTTCCCTTGTTTTTCCAGACCTCTAAATGTAAGGTCTCAGAGAGAGCGTTGACACAGCTTACGCCCACCCCATGAAGACCGCCCGAAACCTTGTAACTGTTGGAATCAAACTTACCGCCGGCATGCAACTTAGTCAGTACAACCTGTGCAGCTGATACGCCCTCGTCAGGATGAATATCAACTGGAATTCCGCGCCCATTGTCAACGATGGTTATGGAGTTATCAATGTGAATGGCTGCGCTAACTTCAGTACAGTAACCGGCCAGCGCTTCATCAACCGAATTGTCAATTACTTCGTACACCAGGTGATGCAATCCCATTTCACCAGTGGATCCGATGTACATCGCAGGTCGGAGCCGGACGGCCTCCAGACCTTCGAGCACTTTGATACTGCTGGAATCGTAATTTTCGTTTTGAGCCACAGAGGACATACTTTCGAAACCAATCGCACAACCTCACAGCCCTATGGACGTGAGTGCACAACTACAGCTTTTTTCTTTCTATGCCGGCATCCGTCAAAGGCGCATCGGCATGACAACGTAGCGGTAAACCGTATCGGCCGCACCCGCGTGCGGTCGCAGTTCGCCGGCGCTGTTTGAATCTTTGAAGTGGAACGCCACTTCACTTTGATCAACGGACTTGAGGAAGTCGATCAGATACTGCGCATTGAAACCGATTTCTATATCATTGCCATCGTAGTCGACCGGGATGGTTTCTTCGCTTTCACCAGTCTCCGAGATAGAGGAATGAACTTTCAGTTCTCCTCGAACCACCTGAACCCGGATGGCCTTCGACCGCTCGTCGGCGAATTGCGCCACGCGTTCGATGGCAGATTTCAATTCCTCTCTTCGCAAAACGAGAACGTGCGGGTGTTCTTTGGGAAGAACTCGTTCGTAATCGGGGAAGTTACCCGTCAACTTACGGCTGAGGAGCAGCCGTTTATCAATGCGGAAGAAGAGATGATTGTCGTTACCTGAGAACTCGATCTTCTTGCTCGGATCGTCGTTCGACAACTTCTGAATCTCGCTCATTGCCTTCCTCGGCAACAACGCGCGATAGGCGCCTTCCAGACCCGGAAGACTAATTTGCTTTTCCACCATCGCCAGGCGATGTCCATCTGTCGCCACCATCACCAGGCCCGTGTCTTTCAAAATCAGCAAAGCGCCGTTTAAGGTGAAGCGAGACTCTTCCGCAGAAATCGCAAAGATCGTGCTTGCAATCATCTGCGCCAGCACGCTCAACGGAATCTCGGCGAACGGCTCGGGCATCTCGGGCAGTTCCGGAAAACTTTCGCGAGACATTCCGGCAATGCGAGTTCGCGACCGTCCACAGACAAAACTCGCCCACTGATTCTCGCCGAGTTTCACTTGTACATCGGCATCCGGCAACAAACGGATATAGTCCAGCAAGCGGCGGGCAGGAATCGTCCCCGCGCCTTCTTTCTTGATCCTGGCGGGACACGCGCAACGAATACCAAGCTCCAGGTCAGTAGCTGTCAGCCACACCTGATCATGATCCGTCTCGACAAGAATATTTGAAAGGATCGGAATGGTCGTCTTTCTTTCCACCACGCCCTGCGTCAGTCCTAATTCCCGTACCAAATCAGATTTACTTACCGAGAATTCCATAAAAGTTGAAAGAAGTTCTTCCTCGCCTCTAATCTTCCTAGAACGACTATATTTAGTACTAGAAGAAGACCGAATTAGTAGGACCTGTGGAAATGTTGATTTCTCCCTAAATTATAGCAAAAATAACAGGTTCTGGGATTTCTGCGCTGTGGATTTCTCGCCGCCGGACCTGCACCAAATCGCTGTCCGGGCAGGTAATCACAGTTCGCAATGGCTCTCACGGAGCTTCCTTGTGGAAAAAGCATGAAATCCTAATGCAGCGAGTCAGTTAGGCTATGAATAAGGCTGTTCAAAACCTCGTCACGCTGACGCTGATCCTCAATTTTCTGTACCGAATGCAAGACCGTGGTGTGATGTTTCCCACCGAAGTAGCGTCCGATTTCAGGCAGCGACGCATGTGTCAGCTCTTTCACTAGATACATCGCTACTTGACGCGGATAAGCGATCTGGCGGGTGTTGCTCTTCATCTTGAGCTGCGATGGTTGCATCGAGAAATGCTCGGCCACTGCACGCACAATCGATTCCACCGAGATCCTTCGTTCGGAACCCGTATTGAGGTGCTTCAACGTCTGATGAGCCATGGCCAGGGTGATGGGCTGGCCCGTAAGTGAAGACACGGCAAGCAAGCGCGTCAGTGAGCCTTCCAGCTCGCGCACGTTTGATTTGGTTTTGGTTGCCAGAAAGATGCGAACATCTTGCGGCAACGCGATGCCTTCCGACTCAGCCTTTTTATCCAGGATGGCCATCTTGGTCTCGAGATCCGGAGCTTGCACATCCACCATCAGCCCCCACTCAAACCGGGAACGAAGACGCTCCACTAATCCAGGCAATTGATTGGGAGCGGAGTCACTTGAGATCACAATCTGCTTGCGATGGTCGTACAGTTCGTTGAAGGTATGGAAGAATTCTTCCTGTGTCCGTTCCTTCCCGGCAATAACGTGAATGTCGTCAATTAAGAGAACATCAGCCGAGCGATAGTGCCGGTGAAAGAAAGACATGCGGTCGAGCTTGATGGACGTGATCATCTCATTCATGAAGCGTTCGCTCGAGGTGTAGACCACATTCATGCCAGAAAAATTGTCCAGTAAGCCGCGGCCGATGGCATGCATGAGATGCGTTTTCCCGATGCCTACTCCTCCGTAGATGAATAGCGGGTTGTAACTGCGCGAGGGCATCGTCGCGACCGCTCTTGCGGCCGCATGCGCCAGCTGATTTGACGATCCAACCACGTAGGTATTGAAAGTCAATCGCGGATTCAGCCAGCTGGCTGTGGTCTCGAAAAAAAGCTCGGGCTGGTTCGACTGGCCGTTTAAAGTCGAATCGAAAACTGCAGTTCGTGGCTGTGAGCTGACGGCCGGAGACATTCGCTCCACCAGGTACTTGATTCTGCGGACAGGCAATTTCAGCTCAGTGATCACCTCGCGAATCTGAACCGTGTACTCCTGCTTTATCCATGCTTCCGTTGTTTCATCGGGTACACGGACTGTCAGTTCCCCGTTGTCCAGCGAAGCAAGAGCGGTTCTGGAGATCCAGTTCTGGTAAGCGCCTACGCTGAGTTTTGTTGCTAGTGTCGACTTGATCTCTTCCCATGCGTCGCTCAACCGGGAAAACCCCTCTTCCTCACGAAAACGGCAAAGGTTTCCCACATGTTTTCCACCGTTTGTGGAAAACTGGGAAACTTGGGTTTTGTAAAATTATTCGCCCTTCAGGAGCACCTGAACAGGCCGTGGATTACCGTTTCCGTCTCTTCGGAAAACCCAGTCTAACACAGGCGGAGCTGTTTCCAAGCGAAATCTTAATGAATCCTATATTACTGATAGTAAAAGGCTTATGTGACAGCGGTCGTATGCCGATGAACCGTTGTCTTCCCCTAAAATGAAGAGGAATATTACTTAAGGTGTGATGTTGCAACTAGATGAATTGACAATCGAACAAAGTCACGGGAAAATGTCAATTAGCCCCTTCAGCGGGAGTAACTCAGCTGGTAGAGTGCAACCTTGCCAAGGTTGATGTCGCGGGTTCGAATCCCGTCTCCCGCTCCAATAGCCGCCCTTTTCAGAATTTCCACTTCCGCTTTAGTTGATAGGAACTCCTGCTAACTCTTTGATCTGTCGAACTAATTGGTTCTGAGCAGCTCGTTTGTTGAAGAATCGTTTCCTTGTCAACTAACCTTCTTAATCGGCGTTTAAGATTGTGTGCCGACGCCAAAAAAGATCGCAACTACGATATATTCCGCTGCGGTTCTGGGCGTACTCTGCGCTGCCTTGCTATTTGCAGGGAGTACTCAAACGGCGCATAGCTTCACGAAATCTCTTGCAAAAGATGATCAAATTCGACATGCTCTTGATCGCCTCACGTTTGGTCCTCGGCCGGGCGATTTCGAGCGGGTTAAAAAGCTTGGCCTCAAGCGATGGTTGACTGAGCAGCTCCACCCGGAAAAGGCGCCCGAGAATGTCGCCCTTACTGCGCGCCTTCGGCCCTTTCAATCGCTGAATATGGACGTGGTGGATATGTATCATCACTATCCACCCCCGCAATTGATTCGTGCGGTGGCTCGTGGCAATGCACCGCTGCCGGATGATCCCGAGTTGCGAGCCGTAGTCCTGAACCTGTCCCAACGCTATCTTCGCAAGCAGCAGAATCAAGCAGGGATAGCTCCCAATCCAAACAGCGATAACGATCTTGACCTTCGAACAAAACTGAGCGATGTTCTCAGTCCGGGCGAAATCGACATTTTAAAGAACGGCAAGCCCGAAGAGAAACGTACCATGCTGGCGTCCATCCCTGCCAACAAGAGGAGCGCTTTCGTGTGTGCGTTAAGACAGGAACAACGGCGGCAGTTATTCGCGTTAGCGCCTGTGGAGCTTCGTCGCGACCTGATGTTGAGCGTCAACCCACAACTGGTAGTCACAAGTGATCTGACCGAAAGTAAGCTCCTCCGCGCCGTCTACAGCAATCATCAACTGCAAGAACTGCTGGTCGATTTTTGGTACAACCACTTCAACGTATTCATCGACAAGGGTGCTGACCGGTTTCTCGTACCCGCTTATGAACGCGATGCCATTCGGCCCCATGTTTTCGGAAAGTTCTATGATCTTCTGCTCGCTACAGCCGAAAATCCTGCCATGTTGTTCTATCTGGATAACTGGCAATCGGTGGCGCCCGGGAGCGATGCTCCGAACCGAAAAATTAAACGTGGATTGAATGAGAACTACGGTCGCGAGCTGCTTGAGCTCCACACGTTGGGCGTCGACGGTGGTTACACACAGAAAGATGTAATCGAAGTGGCGCGCTGTTTCACAGGTTGGACCATAGCCCGACCCGCTAAAGGCGGCAGCTTCGAATATCGAGATAAGTTCCACGATAAGGGACAGAAAATCGTGTTGGGCCACACCATCTCCGCCGGAGGTGGAATGAATGACGGGCTCAAAGTGCTCAATATCCTGGCGCACGAACCAGCCACCGCTCACTTCATCTCTCTGAAGCTTGCACAACGATTCGTGGCCGACAACCCTCCTCCTGCGCTTGTGAATCGAATGACCCAAGCCTTCCTCAAAACCGACGGGGACTTAAGAGAAGTAATGCGCACGATGATCGCCGCGAAAGAGTTCTGGTCTGAGGGCGCGTATCAGGCCAAGATCAAGTCGCCACTTGAGTTAGTTGTCAGCGCCTTGCGGGCCACCGATGCAGATGTATCTTCGGCTTTCGTTCTAAGCAACATCATTCAAAAATTAGGCGAGCCGTTATACCGGAAAATTGAGCCCACCGGATATTCCAACACCAATGCCGACTGGGTCAGTTCGGCCGGATTGCTCGATCGGATGAACTTCGCGATTGCGCTCACGCACAACCGAATTCCCGGAGTTTCGATAAACACTTCGGCATGGCAGTCCGGAGCGCAACGCGATCCGATGAACCTCGCCCGCCTCGTCCTCGAAACAGAACCGAGCCCAGCCACCCGTCAGGCCATACAAAAGGCTCTGGCAAACCAGCAGCTCCAGGAAGAGCTGACAAGAAATGCAAAGGCGGGACCACCCCAAATTCCAAGCCTCATTGCGGGCTTGGCGATCGGCTCGCCTGATTTTCAACGCCGCTAGAAATTCAGTTAGGAGTTTGTCCCATGTTTTTACCAAGCTTGTCTTCACGAAGATCGTTCCTGAAGAGCTCAGCGCTCGCAATGTTCGGAGTGGGTTCAGTGCCCGCTTGGCTCTCCCGCGCAGTTTATGCGAAAGACGCTCCGGAGCAGCGCCGTAAGATCTTGATCGCCATCTTTCAGCGCGGCGCGGTCGACGGGCTGAACGTTGTTGTACCGCACGGTGAAGCCTCTTACTACGCCTCTCGCCCCACCATTGCGATTCCGAGACCGAACGGTGGACCCAACTCTGTCATCGATCTGGACGGTCATTTCGGCCTTCATCCGGCGCTGCGTTCGCTCAAGCCTCTTTGGGACAAGCGTCAGCTGGCCATAATCGAAGCGGTTGGCTCGCCCGACCCGACGCGCTCCCATTTCGATGCTCAGGATTATATGGAATCCGGCACTCCCGGCTTGAAGGCAACTCACGATGGTTGGTTGAACCGAGCCATGGATTCGGAGACACGGCCCTCTCCGCTTCGTGCCGTCAGCTTGAGTCCGGACTTACCGAGAATGCTGCGGGGAGCTCACAGCGCCCTGGCCATCAATAACATCGCTGATTTCCGGGTGAACGAAACCCAAGCCGCAGCCACTTTTGAAAGCATGTATGGGACAACCTCGGACCAGGTCCTGTATGGGACGGGTCGTGAGACTTTCGAAGCGATTAAGATGATCCAGTCTATTCAAAAGCAATCATACGTATCGCAGGCCGGAGCTCAATATCCGCGTGGCCGCCTCGGACAAAGCCTGCAGCAGATTGCCCGCTTGATTAAAGCCGACGTCGGTCTGGAAGTCGCCTTTACCGACGTGGGCGGATGGGACACCCATGTCAACGAAGTGGGCGCCCAGCCGCATGTGGGTCACCTAGCGAATTTGTTACAAGACTTCGGCGACGCCATCGCGGCCTTTTCGCAAGATATGGGAGATCGAATGGCTGACATCACCATCGTGACCATGTCCGAGTTCGGTCGTACCCTGAAAGAAAATGGCGACCGTGGAACGGATCATGGCCACGCCAACGTCATGTTCGTGACCGGCGGCCGTGTCCAGGGCGGAAAGGTCTACGGCAACTGGCCGGGCCTGGAACGGGAGCAGCTCTACGAAGGCCGAGACCTCAATGTCACGACAGACTTCCGCACGGTCTTGTCTGAGTTAGTTGCGAAACAAATGGGAAACAATGAGACAAACAGCGTGTTTCCCGGCTTCAAACCCGGCGGTCAAGTCGGCGTCTTATCGGCTTAGCGCGAAGGCGGATTGGCGCAGGCAAACTGCCACGCGTCGCCCACAATGCGGTCCAGTTCAGCACGCTTCGGTCTCCAGCCAAGCGTGCTTTGCAGTTTTTGAGAGTCGGCCACCAAACTTGGCGGGTCGCCTTCTCGTCGAGGACCGATGGTGTGCGGAGCTTTTTGTCCCGTCACACGCTCTACCGCTTCCAATACCTCTTTAACAGAGTGCCCGACTCCGGTTCCCACATTAAACACATTCGATTCTCCACCACCGAGCAGATGTTCCACGGCATGAATGTGCGCTTCGGCTAAATCACTGACGTGAATGTAATCGCGAATGCAAGTGCCATCCGGCGTCGGGTAGTCGTCTCCGAAAAGCGTGACTGGTTTGCCGGTCTGAATAGCGCGAAGAATCAGAGGAATCAGATGTGTTTCGGGGTCGTGGCGCTCGCCTAGACCGGCTTCGGGTTCAGCGCCGCAAGCATTGAAGTAGCGGAGTCGAATGCTTCGAAACTCGCGATAACGACCCAGCCATTCCAGAATCTTCTCCGTCATGACCTTCGATTCACCGTAAGGATTGATGGGAGCGTAGGGCTCGTCTTCGACGATCGGCACGCGCTCAGGAATGCCATACGCAGCCGCGGTCGAAGAGAATACGACACGTTTCACTCCTGCCTTCAACATGGCAGTAAAGAGCGAAAGGGAACCGGCGGTGTTGTTGGTGAAGTAAAGCTCCGGCGCCTGCGTGGATTCTCCCACCGCGATGTAGGCCGCAAAGTGAATCGCGGCGTCCACCTTCTCGCGCTCCATCAGCTCAGCGAGCTTCTCAGTGTCACGAAGATCGAGTTTCTTCAGGATCGCGGCCGGCACTGCCTGTTCGTACCCCCGCGCCAAATTGTCTACAACAACCACGGAATGGCCATGCTTTTCAAGAAAATATCGAGTATGCGAACCGATGTAGCCAGCGCCGCCGGTGACGAGTATCTTAGCCAAAGCACCTCTGAGTGTAGCGAAGGAAAAAAATGAGTTTAGCGGAGCAAAGGAAACCATAGGCGGAAAAATTTGAGGCTCAGTCAGTCCGCATACGATCCTGAATAGTATGGCCCTGCTCGAGGTGCGGAATACGACTAAAATTTACGGTAGCGTAGATGCGCCGGTGGTCGCGCTGCAGAACATCTCGCTCGAGGTCGAAGCGGGTGAATTCATTGCCTTGGTCGGCCGCAGCGGCTGTGGTAAATCGACGCTCCTGAACCTGTGCGGCGCGATGGACTTCCCGAGCAAAGGGGAGATCTCTGTGGATGGTCGAATTACCAGCCGGCTCAGCGATGCGGAGCTTACTCGTCTGCGTCGCGAAAAAGTCGGGTTCATCTTTCAATCGTTTCAACTGCTGAACACCTTGTCGGTCATCGAGAATGTCGAACTTCCCATGTTGCTGGCGAAAAAGAAGCAGCGCGAAACCGCTCTCGAATGTTTGCGCTGGGTAGAAATGGCTCAGTACGCCGGCCGTTTGCCCCATCAATTATCCGGAGGTCAACAGCAACGAGTTGCGATTGCCCGCGCTTTAGTGAATTCCCCGAATCTGATCCTCGCCGATGAACCGACAGGAAATTTGGATACCGTGACTGGAGAGATCGTCCTCCAGTTGCTCCGGCGAATTGCTAGTGAGTTCCACCGGGCAGTCATCATGGCAACGCATAGCTCTGAAAGCACGGCTCGCGTAGATCAAATTGTTTATCTGCGTGACGGTCAGATGGTTGAGTCGACCGTTTCGCGATGATCGCTACGTGGCTTCTATTCTCGAGGCTGGTGGTGCGACCGCTTTGGCGCGAACCGCTGCGAACTGCCCTGACCATCGTTGCGGTAGCGCTAGGAGTGGGCGTCGTGATCGCCATCGACCTGGCGGGTCAGTCCGCGGCCGGCAGCTTTCATTCTTCGCTTGAGTCGCTGGCAGGCAAAACCGATCTTGAGATCACTATGACAGGCGGTCTTGACGAGAAGCTCCTGGGCAAGCTGGTTCAATTGCCCTACGCCTTCGTTTTTCATCCGCGCATTGAGGACTTCGCTTCGATCAACGGCAAGGGGCAAGCCGTGCCGTTTATCGGGCTGGATCTGATTGGTGACGGCGGCGGCCGCGGTGTTGAGGCTTCAAACGGCTTCGATCAGGCGCCCACTGAATTTGCCGGCGGAAATCCGATTTGGGTTGGCAGCCAACTCGGTCTCAGGCGCGGAGACCACGTGTGGCTTCTAATTAACGACGCGCTCCGTTCGTTTACTGTCGCAGACGTTTTGAAACGAAGACCTGGTGAGCTCACCGCCGGCAGCGTGATCGTCGCGGACATCGGTCTGGCTCAGCAAGTGACAGGCAAAAGTGGAAAGCTCGACAGTATCAACGTCACACTGCCGCCCGGACGTTCCCTGCAAAGTTGCCGCGAACTGCTGAGCAAGAACTTGCCGCCCACCGCGAGCGTGGCGTCGCAAGGCGCGCGAACGGACGAGAACCGGAAAATGCTGGGCGCTTTCCGTTGGAATCTCCGCGTCTTGAGCTATATCGCACTGCTGGTGGGTGCGTTTCTGATATACAACACGATTTCGATCTCGGTGGTGAGGCGGAGAAACGACGTGGGCGTGGTCCGCGCTTTGGGAGGAACCCGAGCACTGATTCTAGCCGCCTTCCTCGCTGAAGCGCTCTTCTTTGCCGTCCTCGGCAGTGTCTTCGGCGTCGGTCTCGGCCGACTCATGGCGATCGGCGCGGTCAAGCTAGTCGGAAGCACCGTTGAATCTTTATACGTAACGAGTCAAGCCTCCCCTGTCGCGCTGAGCTGGGCCGCTGTTTTGAATGGCGTTGGAATTGGATTTGCTGTTTCTCTGTTAGCGTCTTTAGCCCCGGCTTTCGAAGCCTCGCGCGTGCCTCCGGTTGAGGCAATGGCTCGAGGTCGCGAGGAGTTCGTGGCCGCTGTTCGCTCCAGAATAACGGTGTTCTGGTCCCTTGCGGCTTTGCTCGTTGCAGCGGCTTTTTCACAGCTTCCGGCGATCAACGGGCAGCCGATCTTCGCCTACCTCTCCGTCCTTTTGCTGGTTGCGGGCACGTCGGCCATGATTCCGAATCTGGTGCAGGCTTTTGTCGGAGTTACGAATCGTTTTATTGAACGACTCCTCGGCGTGGAAGCGTTGATTGCACTCCGCACGCTGCGCGCTTCACTCGGTCGAACTTCAGTGCTCACGGCGGCCTTGGCCACCGCTATAGCCATGACAGCGAGCGTCGGCATTATGGTCGGAAGCTTCCGCGAGACGGTCAAGCTTTGGATGAACAACGAACTGAAGGCCGACTTCTATCTGAGACCAGCGGGTTCGTCAGCAGCGGACCGACACCCCACAATGAGTCCGGATATAGCAGACAAGATCGAAAAGATACGCGGCGTCCAAGCGGTCGATCGCTTTCGGGCCTACCCGATCGTTTATCGAAATCTTCCGGCAACGCTTGCAGGAGGGGAAACCAGCTCTGTGCAGGAATCGGACGCCACGCGCTTTCTCCCGGGCGAAAACCGAAGCGACATTCTTAAAAAGCTACCGACCGGCAATTTCGCCATCGTAAGCGAGCCGTTCGCCAACAAGCATAATGTTCATGTCGGAAGCTCGGTCAAAGTGCCTCTGGCAGGGGCGGAACGTACTTTTCAAGTTTTGGGGATTTACTACGATTACTCCACCGAACGAGGCTTCATCGTGCTTGATCGAAGCACGTTACGCAGATATCTACCCGACCGGGCGGCGTCTAACCTAGCCGTCTATATGAAGGCAGGAGCGAATGCAACAGATGTCCAGCAGGGAATCGATGACGCAATAGCCGGGCGTGCGGTTTTGGTCTTTACGAACGGCACTCTGCGGCGTGGAGCCATCGAAATCTTTGATCGCACATTCCGTATCACCTACGCTCTGGAAGCGATTGCAATTTTCGTCGCCGTGACCGGCATCGCAGGCGCCCTACTGGCCCTGGTCATCGATCGGAGAAGGGAATTCGCACTCCTTCGTTTCTTAGGCGCCGCAAAAGGTCAGATTCGGCAGATCATCCTGGTTGAAGCGGGACTCCTCGGGCTTCTCGCGAACGCGATCGGTTTGCTGCTCGGAACAGTTCTGTCGCTCATTCTTATCTTCGTCATCAACAAGCAATCGTTCGGTTGGACCATCCAATTTCACTGGCCGGCGGCGGTCCTACTCGCCGCATTTTCCGCTGTTTATCTCGCAACAGTGTTGGCGGGACTGTACCCGGCGCATGCCACTCTTAAGCTGAATCCCATTGAGGTGATTCATGAGAATTAGAACGCTAGTTCTACTCCTGCCGCTCTGGACATTGTTTGTGTGCACGGGGCTGCTTGCGCAACACTGGCAAATTGCGCAGCCGGGTTACCGATTCGAATTCCCTCGCGATTACTTCAGCCATCCCGAATACCAAACCGAGTGGTGGTATTACACCGGCAATGTACATGCTCCCAACGGTCACAAATTTGGCTTTGAGCTCACCTTCTTTCGTGTCGGTCTTCACTTGCCGGAGCCGACGAAAACCGAAGGCGAGAAGACGTGGCGTCCGGACGAAGTCTATTTGGCCCACTTCGCGATTAGCGATCCGGATGCCGGAAAGTTCTACGAAGTAGAGCGGATCAATCGGGCTGGTCCCGGTTTGGCAGGCGCCAGTTTAGCGGACATGCAAATTTGGAACGGCAACTGGAAGGTGCGTTGGGACTCGACCAATGGAGCGGAACAACATCTCCAAGCCGTGTCCGACCAGTTCTCGTTAGATCTGATCCTGAAACCTTCGAAGCCGCTGGTGATCCATGGCCAGAACGGAATCATGAAAAAGGGGCCGCAAATTGGAGAGGCCTCACACTACCTGTCCTTCACACGCCTGCTTGCATCCGGTTTACTTGGAGATGCTCACTCTCAGTACAAGCTGGATGGGATCGCCTGGATGGATCATGAGTTTTTCTCCGCGCCGCCGGACAACGCAATTGTTGGATGGGATTGGTTTTCCATCCAGCTGAATGACGGCGAAGAGTTGATGTTGTACCGGCTTCGACAAAAGTCAGGTGAAATCAGTAAATACTCTTCCGGCACTTACATAGACTCAAGAGGAACAGCCCACTTCCTGAACAATAGTGAATTCTCTCTCGTTCCAGGCGGCAACTGGAAAAATCCGCAATCAGGAACCCAATACCCTCTCGAATGGAAGATCAGCGTACCGTCTCTTCATCTGAACTTGACGGAAACGACTCGCCTCAAGAATCAAGAGCTACTCAGCCGCACAACCTTGACGCCTGCCTATTGGGAAGGAGCGGTGCAATATGAGGGGCAGCTTGGCAATGGACCGATTCGCGGTCTCGGCTATCTGGAGATGACAGGCTATGACAAAGCCGTGTGGTTTCAAGGTCGTTAACTAGAAAGCAATTCCTAGACAGAAGATTCCGGCGCCCATCCTGCTTTTGCTTCGCCTTCCAGTTGTCTTAAAGAGCTCGACAATATGGCCGTCACGAAACAACACGCAACTACAACGCCCAGCGCATATCGCAAAGTGACTAGCTGCGACACAAAGCCGATGGCAGGCGGCCCAATGATGAACCCTACATATCCAAGACCAGTTACAGTTGCGATGCCTGCCCCCGGGCTGACACCGTTCACGCGGCCGCCCGAACCGAAGACCAACGGAATGATGACAGAGAAGCCGCATCCAACTGCGCCGAAGCCGGGCAGCGCCCATTCCGGGGTGGGAGCGCTTAAGGCCCAGAGCAAACCGCAAGCTCCCACCAGGCTGCCTGCCCGGACGGCCAGGGCTGGACCGAGCTTCGCCGTTATCCAGTCTCCTCCAAAGCGACAAATCGCCATAGCTGCTGAGAAAACGGAATAGCCGGCGGCAGCCATGCCCGGAGTAGCACTCAGTACCTGCTTCAAATACACAGCCGTCCAGTCCGCCATCGCCCCTTCCGAAAGCAACATACAAAAACCGATCGCGCTCAACGACAAAAGCACCTTGGGAATCTTACTCAAAGGAAGCCGATGCCCCTCAGCTACTTCGGCGTGAGCAGAGCGATGCAAGAACGGGCAAACAGCACAGCAAGCCGCCAGATAAATGAGCGAGCTCACCGAAAAGTGTGAAAGAGGCGGCACTCCTCTTGCCGCAATCAAACCACCCGCTCCTGCCCCGATCATCGCGCCCAGACTAAACATGCCGTGAAAGCGGGACATCGTCGGATGCCCCAGGCTCTTCTCCACCTCCACTCCTTGAGCATTCATCGCGACATCCATCGAAGCTGCTGTCCCGCCAAAAATCAACAATGCCAACGATAACGTCAGAGCACTAACGGCGAGCGCCGGACCAGTTACAGCTATGCAGAAAAGTATGGAGGAAAAAAAACAGATCGTCTTACTGCCGTATCGATTGATCAGAAAACCGGATAAGGGAATTGCTATAACCGAGCCCAGCGCAGCACTCAACAACGAGAGACCAAGAGTGCCGTTGTCCAAATGCAGAGAACTCTGGATGGCCGGAATTCGCGACACCCAGGTGGCAACTACCAAGCCGTGAAGAAGAAATAGCGCAATTGTCGCCCACCAGGCGCCCGAAACGCGCCGCCGTTCCTCACGTTCCAAGTTCATCCGCTTTTAAAGAGGAATCCCAGACGGTTGTGGCGTTCTGACGTAGATGGAAATTGTTTGTCCCCGCAAGGTCCAGGACACTCGTGGGCGAAGTCCCAGTTTCGCAACTTGTTCCACCGTGATTGCCGGCTGCCAACTATAGAAGTGCGTGAGAAACCGCCGAATCATCGGAATCGAGATCACTCCATCCTGCGGATCCCAGGTGCGCGTGTAAGTGATTAGTGCGTCGTATTTAGAAGACGGAATCGATTGAATGGAAGAAACGTGAAAATCATCCGTTTCAATGATCTTGAGCCTGTGTGTCACGAAGCCGTAGTCGGCGCTCTCTAATGCCGCTGTATAAGGCCACGCAGTAGCGATCGTCGTGTCTCGCAAATGGCGCTCTGCGAATGCTGCTGCCACCTGCTGAAGCCGAACAAAATCGACCATCGCATAGTTATTCTCATAAGCGAAAGGATAGGGAGGATTCCAGAACAAATTCAAAAACAGACCAAGGGCCAGCGTTAAAGTGGCAGCCATCGCAACCCTCTTGCGAACCGTCGTAAGCCCTACCGCAAAGGCGATGTAGAGAAGAGGCAAAACGGGCAGTAGATACCGCTCCAATTCTGCTCCTCCCAACAAGCACACCAGAACCACATTAGCGATAAGCACGAAGATTGTGATTTGCCATTTCGAATCTTGGAATGCTTTGCACTGCCGGACTGTCAGTAGCAGAGTCAAAGTCGCGATAAAACGGAACTCAGCGAAGAACAAATAGTAGATCCGGCGCACTATAGAAAGTGCGACCCGGACCGGATGCAGCGAGTAGCTTACGTTATAACGGGCGAAATCCGGATTGCCCAGCCAGTACCCAGTCGATCGATGAAGAATGTAAAGCCACAAGGCCAGAGCGATTGCCGGCAGCATGAAGTAAAGAGCTGGTTTCCACTCTCGCCTCCAAACCAATACCAGGAACAAGACAAACGGCGTTACTAAGCCGGTTTCCTTGCATAGTACAAGCACTACACTCGCTCCGGCCGCAGCTGCATACTGGCCTCGCAGGAAAAGAAACAGTGTAAGAAGCGTAAAGACCATCGCCGGCATGTCCAACTGAGCCATGAAACTCTGCGTATAAAACAAAGGACTGGCCAGAAGTAAAAGCGGCGGCCAGAACGCCGGAGCGCCAGCCGTACGCGAGCTCAGTTCGATCGCCAGCAGGAATGTAAAGAGTAGACCGAGCGAGCCCAACATCAGCATCGCTGCGCGAGTAATCGGGATCGAATAGCCGAACAGCTTGTACCAGACGACAAGATAGCTCTCCACTCCCGGCGGATGAACGTTCGGGATGGTGGAACGCGCTACCCACCAGCCATGCCGCAGTAGATCCAAAGCCGTCGGAATGAACTGCCCGTGCTCATCCCAAAAATAAGGCAGATCGAGTAGCGGTAAATGAATAAAAAAGAGGGGACCCGCGAAGAGCAGAAAGAAAACGATCAGATAGAACGGATGTCTGCGGGAAGGCGGCTCCACATTCGCCAGCGCGAATGGCGGAAGCTTGGGCATCGGTGGCCGATGCTGAACAGGCATTTGAGGCGTTATTGAATGATATCGCCCTGAGCCTGTGCTTCCAGCCGGATTTCGCCGAACGCCGCTTCATATTGCTTCAGATTCTGCTGCAGCACGTTAAGAAGAGCCTTCGCCTGCGGCGGGCTTAGATAGATCCCCTGGAAGTTCTGAATAGTAACAGCGTCTGGGGTCGTCTGGTTGACCGTACCGAACATGAGAAAGAAATCCCACAGGTTCACTCTCATCTGAACACTGTTGGCATAGCTCTCACGATAATCCGCGCTGTTGACAAGCTGAAGTTTAGGCTGTGGTTGTCCCGGTGTCATGCTCTAAGTAAATTTTATGACTCGGTAAAACAAAGATGGCGGGGACGACGGGGCTCGAACCCGCGACCTCCGACGTGACAGGCCGGCGTTCTAACCAACTGAACTACGTCCCCTTTTGTGCGGATAACGTCGGACACGAGCAGGATAACACAACAAGCCAGGGTTCTGGCCGGCGTTCCGACGGACCGGCGATGACCGGCGACGCCCCACCGCCTGTTCCCCACGTTCCGCGAAACTGTATGTCGCATTTCAGTAACCAAGTAAAACTATCATCATGGAAAAGGCTGATAATAGAAGCGTGGCGATAATCACCGAACGAAAACCCACGCCGGATGAGCTTCTCCGACGCGTTCAATCTGACGAGGAATTCCAACTGCGAGGAAGGCTGAAGATATTTCTTGGCTACGCATCCGGTGTCGGGAAAAGCTTTCGCATGATCGACGAAGGCCGCCGCCGGCATGAACGTGGTCAAGATGTCGTCGTTGGCGCAATACAACCGACACCGCCGCCGGATGTTCAACATGCCTTGTCCGGCCTTGAAATCATTCCAAAGAAGCAAGTCGGTGGCGAAAGCACCATGGACTTGCCCGCCATCCTGGAGAGACATCCAAAAGTCTGCCTGGTCGACGGTCTGGCTTACGACAATCCCCCCGGCGCACGGCACCAAAAACGATGGCAAGATGTCGAGGAGCTGCTCGACGCAGGCGTTTCCGTCATTACCTCGGTCAATCTTCAACACATCGAAGAAAAGTGTTCGGAGGTGGAGGCAATTACGGGAAAGCACGTCGAGGAGACTGTCCCCATGAGCTTCCTGCAAACCGCCGATGAACTCGTGGTGGTTGACGCACCCGCCCTCGCCTGCATGCGTTTAGAAGAGTCAAAGGTGGGTAGAGCCCGCCGCCTCACTCAGCTGCAGCTTTCTGAATTGCGTGAAATTGCTCTTCTCCTCGCTGCCGACGTCGTAGACAAACAACTGGAGCGCTATTTGGCCCGGCACGGACTGGAACAGCTCTGGGGCACACAAGAGCGAATTCTGGTTTGCTTGACGCCCAATGCGAACGCTGAGCGAATGCTGGACAGCGCAGTTCGTAACCGGGACCGCTTTCATGGGGAACTCATCGCGGTAAACATGAACCGCCCCGAATGGTCGCCGGAGCAAAAGATCACCGTTCAAAAGCAGGTCGAGCTTGCCAAGCAGAAACGAGCTGAAATCGTGAACATCGATGGAGACGATATGACCGATGCAATTCTCCGGGTCGCCCGCCAGCGCGGAATCACCCAGATTTACTTAGGTCATCGCAACCGCGAAAGCTTGTGGGAACGCGCCTTTGGCAGCGACGTCGACAAGTTAATCAGCTCCGCCGATGGAATCGACGTCCGCGTGTTTCCTTATTCCTGAGCGTACGCGGCGAAAAACATTCGGCCGAGTCCCAAGTCGGCTCGCATTCCCGCCTCTTGTGCCGTAAGGGCCTCGATTTTTGTGAATCCAGCGTCGGCAACTGCAATCGTGATCTCTTCCTCGCTGTAGCATTGCTGCTCAACTACACTCCGACTCTCTCTCCACAGCTCAGATTTCCCGTTCCTCACAAACCACACCAATTCAGTCGACGCCCGTTTTGTAAGTGGATCGTACGCGCCGCGCACCAGACCAACCGACTCTTTGTCAACGGTGGCGTGCCACTCTCTCAAATTCGTGAGATAAGCCTCTTCTAAGTTCATATCGAACACAAAAAGGCCGCCCGGCAAAAGCACTTCATGTACTGCGCGAAAGATCTGCGCCAGGTCCTCCGCCGTGAGTATGTGGTTCAGCGAATCGAAGGTCGAAACCGCAGCATCGAACCACCTCCGCAGTCCCAGTTGCCTGGCGTCTTGCACATGAAACTTAACGCCCGGAAACTTGCGTTTCGCTAACCCGATCAGCGCAGCCGAAGCGTCGATCCCGGTCACGTCATATTCTCTTCTTACAAATTCTTTTGTGACGTGCCCGGATCCGCAACAAACATCCAGAATTTTTTTGTGGACCGGGATTCGAGAGAACAGCAGCTTCTCTAGCGCCGGCATGGCAGCCGGTAAATACCAGTCCGCCCAGAGCCTGTCGTACATGCTCGCAATGTCGTCATAGGAGGAAGACACCTATTCAGGAGAGCACAGGGCCGTTTCGTAATCTGGAAAACCGACAGGAACCGATTCACCCCAAAGCCGTCAGGGAGAATGGAGGACGAGACTATTCAGTATTCCAGGCTTCACTTGCTGCTCATACTTTTGCTTTCCCTGATTCAGACCCCCGCCACTCCGGTTGAACCTCCTGTCCTGCTTCAGCAAGGCTTCAACGAAATGTATAACCTTTCGTTCGACTCCGCGCACAAGATCTTCCAGACCTGGGAGAAAACTCATCCTGAAGATCCGGAGTCCCCTGTTTTCGATGCAGCCGCCTACCTGTTCTCCGAGTTCGATCGGTTGCGGATCCTGCAATCGCAGTTCTTTGTGGAAGATCGTAACTTCACAACCAAGCATGTCTTGCCGGCGGATCCGCATATCAAACAGCTATTCGAAGCGGCGTTGGACGAATCGAAGAAACGGGCCGATGCCAAGCTCGCTAAATCTCCCTACGACGAAGCGTCTCTATTTGCAAACACCCTCCGGCTCGGTCTTCACGCCAACTATGTTTCGCTAATTGAAAAGCATGAACTTCAGGCTTTGAGTGAGGTCAAAGAGGCGACGCAAATAGCGCAAACTCTCCTGGACCGCTATCCGGATCGTTACGACGCCTATATAGCAATGGGTATCGAGAACTATTTGCTGAGTCAAAAGGCCGCTCCCGTTCGGTGGGTTCTTCACTTCAGTGGCGCGCAAACCGACAAGGACGTTGGCATTCAGAAGCTGACTCTTACTGCCACGAAGGGCCAATATCTGAAGCCTTATGCGGAACTGCTTTTGGCGGTGGCAGCCTTGCGCGATAAGAATAAAGAGGAAGCGCGTCGCTACCTGACGGACCTGTCTGCTCATTTTCCTCGAAACCCGCTCTATAGAGACGAGCTGAAGAAGCTCTCTTGATGATTACGTCACGAAGCTTTTCTAAACGACGCCGGCCCGTTCGATACTCTTAGAATGTGAAGGCCGCCGGTAGCCACGCGCCTATATGGACCAGTAGTGCAATGCCGATTCCTGATAAGGCTGACGTCTGCATCATCGGTGGAGGACCGGCCGGGCTTTCTGGATCGATTGCGCTCGCCCAAAAAGGCTTGAGCGTTGTTGTCCTCGATTGCGCTATACCTCCTATCGATAAGGCTTGCGGCGAAGGACTGATGCCGGACTGCGTAGCCATATTGGCTCAGCTTGGAATCACCCTCCCTGACGATCTCTGCCATCCCTTTCGGGGCATCCGCTTCAGCAATAAAACCTGTTCCGCCGTTGCCGAGTTCCCCATCGGTCACGGCTTGGGCGTGAAACGAACGGTGCTTCACAATCTCCTGCGACAGCGCGCCGAAGAACTGGGTGTAACCCTTTGCTGGGGAGTTAAGCAGCTTCAACTGGCGGACGCGGGTGTCTCCTGCAACGGACAAAAGATCGCTTGTCGCTTAACGGTTGGGGCGGACGGCCAAAACTCTCGCTTCAGACGTGAAGCCGGCTTGGACGAAGCCGTCTTTGATCGTCGCCGCTTCGGATTTCGTCGCCATTATCGGATCGCTCCCTGGTCGCCTTACATGGAGCTCCACTGGGGAAAAAATTGTCAGGTGTATGTAACTCCTGTGAGCTCGCAAGAGGTATCCGTAACCGTAATCTCAAGCGATCCCGCTTTACGGCTCGATGCTGTCCTGCCTGCCATTCCTGATCTTCACGCCCGTCTCCAGGAAGCGTTGCCGCTCGAAGACCAACGCGGAGCGCTTACGGTCTCCCGTGTGTTGCGCCGCGTCGCCGACGACCGTGTAGCTCTCCTCGGCGACGCCTCGGGCTCAGTCGACGCCATCACCGGTGAAGGCCTTTGCTTGTCCTTTAAGCAATCTCTCGCTCTGGCTGATGCCTTTTGCGCGCATGATCTCAATGCGTACCGCTCGGCCCATCGCTCGCTCAGCAGACGGCCCCATGCCATGGCCTCTCTTCTTTTGGTGCTTGATCGTTTCCCGAGCCTGCAGCGGCGCAGCCTCGCAACCCTGCAGCGCCATCCTGAATTTTTCTCTTCCCTGCTCTCTGTTCACATCGGTGAGCGTCCCGTTCGTGACCTCTGCTCCTGGCATCTCCTGCCGCTCTGCTGCGATTTTGTCGCTGCTTAACCCCGCGTTCGTTCGCCTCCAATAAAACCGGCACGCTATTGTTTGATAAGGCAACCACGTGGTCTAATGTGACTTTTCGCTGCCACGGTCTGTTTTGTGGTTGGCGATCTACCTGGGTTCTCTGTTGGCATGGCGCGGTAGCGGGGAGATGGAGAGATTTCAAACAACACTCGAATCGACGCTGAAAAGCGTAGATAAAGCGGAAGCGCTGGTCGTGGAACAAGCTCACAAGCTGGGCTTCGATGAGGATGATGAGCATCAATTCGGCATGGCGGTCCGGGAGTGTATGGTGAACGCGGTCGTCCATGGCAATCGTTACAACCAGAACAAGCAGGTTCACCTGGGGATCGAATGTTCCGATCGCAGCATAGCCGTTATCATCGGGGATGAAGGACAAGGATTTGACTTGAGCTCATTGCCGGATCCTACGTCGCCTGAAAATCTCATGCGCCAGTCCGGCCGGGGCATTTTGTTGATACGCGCGTTCGTTGATGAATTCGACATGTATCCCCGAACGGGCGGCGGAACCGAAGTTCGAATCGTGAAAAACGCACCGACATCATAATTCAACTTTCATTTTTTGAGGGAGGCAGAAGTGAGCGTTAAATTGACATCTCGCCAGGTTGGCGATGTCACCGTGATAGACGCAGCAGGCCGAATTACTTTGGGGGAAGGCGCTAGCGCTTTCCGCGACGTTATCCGTGATCTTTCAGCCAAGGGAACCAAAAAGGTTTTGTTGAACTTAGCCGAAGTCTCCTATATCGATAGCTCCGGCATTGGAGAGATGGTCTCTGGCTTCACTACCATTACCAACGGCGGTGGTCAGTTGAAGCTTGTGGGCCTGAATAAGCGGGTTAAAGATCTTTTACAGATCACAAAGCTATATACCGTTTTCGATGCTTACGACGAGGAAGTAGCCGCCGTTCGCAGCTTTCGTTAACGGCACGCCGCTTCCACCGCGTAACTCGGAGTCCAGTTGAAATTGAGATAAGTGACGCTCACGTCGCACTCAATTAGCAATAGCGTGTCAACCTTTATGTCCGTTCCCGCTCTTTCCATCGGTGTCATCCCGCCATGCGAAACCCGAATCAATGATGTTTTGATTGCCGACGAGCTCACGCTTATGCGAGAAGGCATGGCTGCGCTTTGCAACGCAATCTCCGGATTTCAAGTCGTCTCGCACGTGGGAACCGCCACCGCAGCTCTATCCGAAATTGAGCGGCTTCAACCCAGCCTCGCTCTGCTCGACCTTGGACTCTCTGATCTGGCTGCCACGGAGGTAATCAGAATGGTTCGCGAGAAGGGACTGCGCACCCGTTGCGCCGTTCTCTCCGTGCGGAAAGACCGCAAGACCGTTCTCGAAGTCCTACGCGCCGGCGCCTGTGGTTATGTTCTGAAGAGCTCGAGTGCCGGTCAAATGGCCGAGGCTCTCAGCCAGTTCATCCAGGGCGGCATCTACGTCTCGCCGCAAATCGAAGTGATGTCGCTGTTTGGCGAACCCGCCAGGTCCATCGGCGAAGATCCGATTGAGGCCTTGAGTAGCCGTGAATTTCAGGTATTCTCCTTGCTGGTCGAAGGAGTCCGGGCGAAAGAAATTGCTGCCCGCCTGTCTCTCAGTCCCAAGACTGTCGACACCTACCGTTCCAGCCTCATGCGTAAGCTCGACATCCATGACGTCGCCGGCCTGGTGAAGTTTGCCATCAGGCGAGATCTCGCCACTCTGGCCGTCTAAAACTGCTGGTTTTCCGCCTGGCCGCCTAACTCAATAGCCGGCCGAAACTGTGGAAAACTATGATACTCTACGGGTTGGTCACCCCGCTAGAAAGGCATTCCCCCGTTGACCCGTCATGAATTGAAAGAGCAGGTTCAGCACGACGCTTTTACCGACTCATTCTCCCGTCTAATTCAATACTCCTCTTCTCATCGCGAACAACTCACCCGTTGGGGTCTCATGGCAATCGCCCTGATTGCGGTCCTAGTGGCGGCGGTTTGGTACTCCTCTCACGCGCGCGCCATTCGACAGGCGGATCTCGCTTCCGCTTTCGAAATTCTGACCGCTCCGGTCGGACCCGCCAATCAGTTCGGCAAAAGCTTCCCTACTGAAGATGCGAAGCGCCAGGCTTCTTTAAAAGCGCTGGCCGCTGTCGTCGCCAAAGACGGCGGTACATCCGAAGGGTTAATGGCGCAGTATTATCGCGGCACATTGAAGGCTCAGCAGGACGCTAAAGGCGCTGAATCGGACCTCCGAACCGTAGCCGATTCCAACAGCTCTTCATCGCCTCTTGCCAAGATTGCCTTAGCGCAGTTATACTCCGGTGAAAATCGAATTTCCGATGCTCGACAGTTGTTACAGGGCTTGGTAAATAAGCCGACTGATCTGGTTTCAAAACCGCAGGCCCAGATCCTGCTTGCTCAGCTCGACCAAACCAGTAATCCCAAAGAGGCCAAAAAGATTCTTCAATCCTTGCAGACCCCGAATCAGGATCCTGCCGTTTCCCGCGCCGCCGGTCAGGTCTCATCAGCCCTAGCGCGATAAGCGCGTTTGGATGCATGGGGAAATAAGCGCCTTCGGATGCATAGCGAGATAATCGCGTTTAAGTGTTAGACCGGCTTCGCCTTGGTCCTCCGAATCTGCGAGGCCGTAAATACCCTGAGTCTGCCCACCCTTATAGAAACGATTTCCAAAGGGATCGCGATCGTGTCATCCACTCGCGAGCGTTCCGTCGATTAGAAGGTAAAACGCAAGTCTTCGCCATCGGTTTGGGCGACCACTTCCGAAATCGGCTCACCCACACCATCGAAGTCGCTCAGGTTGCTCGCACTGTCTCGGCAGCTCTGCATCTCAACGACGAATACACGGAAACTCTGGCCTTGGCTCACGATCTGGGACACCCGCCCTTCGGCCACAGCGGCGAAAAGGAACTGGATCGCCAAATGCGCCGCTTCGACGACACGTTTGAGCACAATAGCCACGCCTTACGAATTGTCGATCTGCTGGAAGAACGCTACGCTCGGTTTGACGGTTTGAATTTGACCCTTGAGGTCCGCGAGGGCATTATCAAGCACTCCAAAGAGCTCAGCCCCGATAACCAGCAGCTGGCCGATCTGCTCCCTGGCTTGCGGCCGCCGCTCGAAGCCCAACTCCTCGACTGGGCCGATGAGATCGCCTACAACACTGCCGACATCGACGATGCCTTCGCCGCGGGCCTCGTCTCACTCAAAGATATCGGTTCGGCGGTTCCGCTCTTCGCTGAATTCGCCGAGCAGGTGGAAACTCAATTTCCCGGCGCCTCCCAACGCGTCAAATTCTGGGAAATCCAACGTCAGATAATGAATGTTCTCATCGGCGGCTTGATCGAAGGCACAACCGCGGCCGCCGAGTCCTCCGGGGTGCAAAGCGTCGACGACGTACGCAATCTTGCATACCGCATCGCTCAACTCACGCCGGCGGCAGCTGAAATTAGCCGGCAGCTGAGATCGATTCTCGTGAAGAATGTCTATGCCTACGCCCAGCTGGTTGAAGTTCGCGCCGCTGCCGTTAAGAAGATCGGAGAGCTGTTTGAATTTCTCGCCGCCAATCCGCAGCATGTTTCGCCAGGTTATCGGGAGTGTCTCAACTTCACTCCAGCTCATCGCGTCGTCTGTGACTACATCGCCGGCATGACCGAGACCTACTTCTTCCGCACCTACAACACCCTCTTTGCCGGCGTTACTCCTTCGTAATGGCGCTCGACAACTCGGCGTGACGAACGGCATAATTCTTCTGAATCTGGCGGCAGAGCTCGGCCGCAATTCGTTCCGGCTTCTCATCCTCTTCCACTTCCACTTCCACTTTGATGTACAAATCAACTCTTTGCATGGGCTCTGATCCGATAATATTCCTTAGCTGATGCCTGAAACGAATCTGTGCAAAATCTGCGGTAAGCGTCGAGCAAAACGCGCCTGTCCAGCCGTGGGAGGAGACATCTGCAGCATCTGCTGCGGAGAGCAACGGGAGGTGTCACTCACTTGTCCCCTCGATTGCGAATACCTTCAGGAAGCGCACCGTCATGAGAAGCCTCTTTCCTTGAATGAGGACCAGTTGCCAAATCCCGACATTCTTGTGACGGAAGACTTTATCGCCGAACAGGAAGAGTTGCTGCTCTTCTGCATATATTCCCTGTTGCAAGCGGCGCTCCGAGCCGGGACAGCTTATGATGCGGACGTGCTGGCTGCTTTGGAAGCCCTCATCCAGACACGCCGCACTTTGGACTCCGGATTGGTCTACGAGACCAGGTCAGAGAACAGCGTTGCAAACGCTATACAGCGCTCCTTTACCGCCTCTCTGGACGATTATCAGAAGCTGCGGGAAGAACGCGAAACGCTCAAACCCGTCCGCAATTCCGATGTACTTGCCACGCTTGTCTTTCTGGAACGTGTCGGACAGCAAAACCAGAATGGCCGGCCCAAGGGACGTATGTATCTGGATCTGCTCAGACAGATGACTCCCGACGCCGGAGTCGAAGAGCGCGCGCCCAGCATCATTCTATAGTGGAGATCAGTATTGTGAAGGCTAGACTTCTAAGTTCCGAGGACATAGCTCCGGAAGTGCGTCATTTCGAATTCGAGGTGCCCGATCGGGCTGACTTCCACTTCACTCCTGGGCAATTCGTGTCCGTAATCGACCGGGTCGATACCAGGGAAATTACCCGCGCTTACTCCATCGCTTCGCCGCGCAACGAGAATCGCTTTGCGCTCTGTCTGAATCGCGTCCCGGACGGATTTGTTTCGCCCTACCTGTTCGGTCTCAAGCCGGGCGATGAAATCGAAATCCAGGAGCCGCTCGGATATTTCACGCTTCGCCATCCCGGACACCGCGCGGTGTTTATTGCAACCGGGACCGGCATTGCCCCGTTCCGTTCCATCCTGCTCGATCATCTTCCCAGAACTGAACCGCACATCACCCTGCTTTTCGGCGTTCGTTACGAGGGCGGTCTGCTCTACCGGGAAGAGCTCCAGCGTCTGGCCGCAGCGCATCCCTCCTTTCGTTTCATTCCCACGGTTACTCGACCGGCCGCCGGCTGGACCGGTCACGTCGGGCGGGTTCAATCCCATCTGGACGAGGCTTTGGGAATGCAGAGTTATGAGGACAAGAGCACCATTGACGTTTACGTCTGCGGGTTGAAAGAGATGGTGGATGACGTCCGAAGCGAACTCAAGGCTCGCGGGTTCGATCGCAAGCAGATCATCTACGAAAAATACGACTGACCGCGCGCTGAACCCGCATCACTATCAGGCAATCGTAGTCACTGTTGTGCGAGCATAAATCTCTTCTGTCTGCTCCAGGTTGGCGAGATTGATCCCCGGCAGCTTAGAGGAAGCAGTACCAGCCGCCACGCCCCATTTCAATGCTTCGCTGAAGGAGTCGCCTCGATCGAGAGACCAGACAATTGCTGCGGCAGCGGCATCGCCTGCACCGATTGGACAAACGGCTTCGATCGAGGGCGGAACTACTTCGACGATTGTGCCGTCATTTGAAATGGCCACAAGTCCGCGACTTCCTAAGGAAAGAGCTACCGCTTGCGCCCCCATCTCTTTGATCTGCCGAACGGCTTGCACCCAGTGTGACCGCGTGATCAACGGCATGTTCAACAGCCGTTCCGCTTCCGACTGATTCGGCTTAACCAGTGTAGGTGTGGCCTCTAGCCCATGCAGCAGCGCATCGCCGTCGGTATCGAGAAAAGTCTTGACCTCTTGTTTCGTCGCTAGACCGATCAGCTTGGTGTAGAAGTGTTCTTCTACCGCCGGGGGCAAGCTGCCGCAAAGCATCAACCAGGACGCTTTGGGCAATAGCTTCTCCACCGCCTTCATGATCGAATTCTGTTCGGATTGCGATAGCTTCGGTCCTACCTCATTCAGCTTCACGGAGAGTCCCTGACGATCGGAGATCGTCAAGTTTGTCCGAATCGCCTGCCGGATTTTGACAATCTCTTTTCCGAATCCATCCTGCTGTAGAGCCTCATCGAAGCGACGTCCGCCTTCGCGCGGGCCCGAGGTCGTAATTGCCACCACATTGGCGCCAAAACTGGTAAGTACCCGCGCCGCATTGATTCCCCTGCCGCCTGCCGCTTCGGTCGTCGACTCGATGTAGGCGCGATCTTCGAACACCAGGCGGTCCACCGTGACAATCCGGTCGACAGCGGGATTTACGGTCAGCGTGAGAATGGATTTGCTCATTCAGAGTTCGCGACCTTCAGGGTAGCAGCGGCTACTTCGAGCCCTGTACCTGAGCCTTGCACGCAGTAAGCGGGTTCTTGAATTTTGCGACGGAAAGCGCTTAGGACGTGGGGCGTCCTTTCATCGCGAAGCGCGCGCCTAATATGCCGCCGAGCCCTGAAATCAGCGTCACCATGAAGAATGTCGGGATTGCACTCACCAGAATGCTCATCACGACATCGTGTTTATTCATCGTGGCCATCTGTTCGAATTGAGGCATGCTATGCAATTGCTTCATAACATCTGCACCGGCAGGCGAAGACAGGTAGAGACTCACCATGGTTGCGCCCAACATAAGCACCAGGAACAACCAAAGCCCCGTCATCCAGCCTAAGCGCGCCCCGTTGGCGCTAGAGAGCGGTTCTGCTGAGCCGCTCTTGTACAAAACGGAAGCAAAGAACCCGGCAGCCAACAGCACCACAGGCCACAGCAAGGGAGAAAGAAGTCCTGCCAGCGCAGAGCCAAAGAAAGCGCCGCCCGCCACAATCCCACTGATCGTTACCGCCCGTGAGTTCTTGAATGTGATCCCCAGGGCCTGCGCAGTAGGAAGCTCAACTCGAGAGGGCGGAGGGGGCGCTTCTTGTTCGGCTAAGCGCGCGATATCTTCTTCATACTGAGGCTTGCCGCACTTATGACAAAAGCGGGCATCCTCCGGCAGGACTGCTCCGCAAGTACAGCGTAATTCCACAATTCTATTTTAGTCCCGCCTCCCATTGGTTCTTTACACTCAGATGAGTGAGCGAACAGGTTGTCATCGTTGGCGCGGGACTGGCTGGATTGGCCTGCGCCTGCAAGCTGAAAGAGAAGGGGATCGAAGCGCTGATTCTGGAGGCTTCCGATCAAGTAGGCGGCCGCGTCCGAACCGATCGCGTGGACGGCTTCCTGCTCGATCGAGGTTTTCAGGTGCTCCTCACTGCTTATCCTGAAACTCGTCGCTTACTCGACAGCAGCGCCCTTGAGCTTTCCTCCTTCATCTCTGGCGCCATGATTCGTTCGGACTCGAAGTGGCTCACGGTCGCAGACCCAACCCGTCACCCAACACAGCTCTTAGCAACTGCACTGGCTGATGTCGGTTCAATAGCTGATCGGTTGCGTATTCTCCGTCTTCGTCACGGAGTCTGCAAACCGTCCATGGATAGCCTGCTTCAGAACAGCGACGTCAGCACCGCCGCTCGTCTCCGCGAGCTGGGCTTTTCTGCTCGCATCATGCGACAGTTCTTTCGTCCGTTTCTCGGCGGCATCTTTCTGGAAACGGAACTCGCCACCTCCAGCCGCAAATTCGAATTTGTTTTTTGCATGTTTTCGGAAGGAACGGCTGCTTTGCCCAAAGCGGGCATGGCAGCAATTCCGCAGCAGCTTGCCAAACGTTTATCCCCGCAGCAGATACGGCTGCAGCAAGAGGTCGCTTCAATCGATCGATCCGGAGTACGCCTGGCAACCGGCGCCGAGATAGCCGCTGACACTGTTGTTCTTGCCACCGATGTCTGGAGTGCCAACGGTTTGCTTCACAATCCGTCCACGTTAGAACCTGCCACGGCGACGTGTCTTTACTTCGCCGCCGGGCGGTCTCCAGTAGAAGGTCCCTGGCTTGTGCTGAACGGGGAGGGCGCTGGTCCAGTGAACAATCTCTGCGTCCCCAGTGAACTCCATCGAAGTTATGCGCCGGAAGGCCAATCCCTCATCTCCGTTACCGTGCTCGACCAACAATATAGAGAACGAAACGATCTTCAGCAGCTTGTTAGATCTCAGCTCTCCGGCTGGTATGGACCGACTGTGGAGCAGTGGCGATTTCTAAAAGCCTATCGAATCGAGAATGCTGTGCCCGTGCAAACCGCAGGCAGCCTGGCTGAGCTTGAAAAGCCCGTGAAACTCCGTGACGGTCTTTTCTGTTGCGGCGACCACAAAGGCATAGCCTCGATCGAAGGCGCCATCCGGTCAGGCGTGCGTACCGCAGCGGCTCTATCGTCGTAAAGCGTCCAGCCGCAAGATTTAAGTCGAAACCGGGAACTAAAGTCCCCCTCTGTTCGTTCTGGTGAGTAGTCTCATGGAGAATCTTCTTGCGGATATCCGGTATGCGCTTCGACAATTCCGTCTGTCGCCGCTGTTTGCTCTCACGGCAATACTCACTCTTGCGTTAGGAATCGGCGGAACCACCGCCATCTTCACCTTGATTCACGCCATTATGCTGCGTTCTCTTCCGGTTGCGGATCCGGCAAGTCTGTTCCGGATCGGCGACGGATCGAATTGCTGTGTCCAGGGCGGCCCGCAGGATAAGTGGGGCATGTTTACCTTTCCGTTCTATCAACGGCTACAGCAAGCGACACCTGAGTTTGAGCAGCTGGCGGCCTTTCAATCGGCCCCCAGGCAGCAGGGCGTTCGTCGCGCCAAAGTAGAGCGTATCGCCCGGCCGCTCCGCACCGAGTTTGTCACGGGCAATTACTTCTCTACATTCGGCGTCGGCTCCTTTGCCGGTCGTGTGATTTCGCCCTCCGATGACAGGCCCTCCGCTCCTCCGGTTGCCGTCCTGAGTTATCGAACCTGGCAGAACGTCTATGGCGCTGACCCTTCTGTAATCGGTTCCAGTTTTGTCGTAGAAGATCATCCCTTCACCGTTGTGGGCATCGCGGCGCCCGGCTTCTTTGGAGAGACGTTACGAGGAGACCCGCCGGAACTGTGGTTGCCGCTGCAACAAGAGCCGTTGTTGAACGGCCCTGCTTCTCTTCTTCATCAGTCTGTCTCGGCTTGGCTGCGCGTCATCGGGCGGGCTCGACCTAGCGCCGAAATGGCGAGTGTGGGTCCGCGGCTCACCGTTGTCTTACGTCAATGGCTGAAGCACGATGCGGGTTATCCCGCCGCCTGGATGCCGGACATCATGCGCATGCTTCCCAAGCAGGTGATCAACGTCGTGCCTGCCGGTTCAGGCGTTGCACAGATGAAGGAGTCCTTCACTTACAGCCTCCAAGTCCTCTTCGCCATCTGCTCGGTCGTCCTATTGATTGCCTGTGCGAACGTGGCCAACTTGATGCTTGCCCGCGCTTCTGCCCGCCGCTCCCAGACTGCTGTCCGTATGGCGATCGGCGCAAGTCGCCGCCGCATTGTTGTGCAGTCGCTGACTGAATGCGTAGCGTTGTCGGTTGCCGGTGGTATCGCGGGTCTCATCGTGGCGAACGTTGCAACTCGCATTCTGTTGAATCTGGCTTTTCATGATAATCACTCGCTTGCCATCAGTCCCAATCCTTCCCTCCCGGTTCTAGCCTTCGCCTTCGCTCTTTCGCTCTTCACGGGCGTACTCTTCGGGACCGCTCCCGCCTGGTTTGCGACAAGCGCCGATCCGGTGGAGGCTCTTCGCGGCGTCAATCGCAGTACGCGCGATGGATCTTCCTTTTCCCGTCAGGCGTTGCTGGTCGGTCAAGCCACGCTTTCCGTGATTCTGGTCGCCGGTGCGGTCCTTTTAACTCGTAGCCTCCGCAATTTAGAGAGCCAGAGGTTTGGATTCGAAACCAGGAACAGAATCGAATTGAATCTCAAATCTCCTCCCGCCACCTATTCACCAGATCGTTTGGATGCTCTGTATCGAAGCCTGCAAGAGCGGCTCGGTCACATTCCCGGTGTCGAGCACGCCGAACTGGCGCTCTACAATCCTTTGACCGACAACTGGGGAGAGCTCATTCTAGTTGCCGGACATGCCGTGCCGCGCTTCTCTGAAGACATGTCGGCTTCCTGGGATCGACTAACCCCCGGATATTTTCAAGCTCTTGGTCAACCTTTGACGCGCGGCCGTTTCTTCACGGAGCGGGATAACGCCACCGCGCCCAACGTGGCGGTTGTGAATGAGTCGTTCGTGCGACGATTTCTCCCTCACGAGGATCCTCTCGATAAGCATTTCGGGATCGACCTCCCGGCCAACGCCAACACTTACAGGATTATCGGAGTTGTTCGCGACGCCAAGTACACAGACCCAGGCGGTCCCATTCGGCCGATGTTTTTTGTGCCATTGATCCAGCACGTAAACTACCCGCTCGAGATTTTACAAAAGATCGAACTCCGCTCTCATTTCGTCGGCGGTGCATTGATCGTGTCTCGCCTCAGTCCCGGTGTTCTCGAGCCTTTGATGAAGAAAGCGCTGAGCGAAACCGATCCGAACCTGTCTATCATCGGAGTGCGCACTCTGCAGGATGCCGTCGACATGAATTTCGATCAGCAGCGTTCGGTCGCCACACTAGCGGGCATTTTCGGAGTGGTCGCCCTGCTGCTTGCAGCGGTCGGACTCTATGGAGTAACTGCCTATGCAGTGGCGCAGCGCACCAGCGAGATCGGAGTACGCATGGCTCTGGGCGCGAACCGGTCGAACGTCATGAACCTGATTCTGCGAGGAGCGTTTCAGAAGGTGCTGCTTGGTCTGGCCCTCGGAATACCGCTCGCAGTCGGCGCGGGTCACGTGATCGCATCGAAGCTCTACAACGTGGCAACGTGGGATCCGGTTGCACTCTCGTTTGCGGTTGTCTCCTTAGCTTTATGTGCTTTCGCAGCGGCTTTGATCCCCGCCACGCGCGCCGCCTCTATTGATCCGATGAAAGCGCTACGCACCGAATGAACCGCAGCGGGTGTTAGCATGAGACGTGGCAAAGCTAGGAGACGCATGGAAATATGCGAAACCAGCATTGAAGTATGCGCGGCCGGAACATGCCAGGAAGTTCGCCGCGCATGTTGTTCCGCACGTTGTACGCCCGGCCCAAATCATCTGGAACCAGGCCATCGGGGCCATTTTTCTTCTGTTCTCGCTGTCCTTCTTCGGCTATGCGGGAACACACTCGAATAATGGAGCCGCCATGTTCGGGGGAGTTTTCCTCGGCTTGATCATGGGCTACTTCGGCGTGAGCTCGTTCATTAAAGCGCGTCGTATCGCCCGGCTGTACCGGTCGTAGGCAAGTTTGGATTTCATTACTGTTATCGGCGCCGGTTTAGCGGGTTGTGAAGCTGCCTTTCAAGCCGCCGAAGCGGGCGTGTCAGTACGGCTCCACGAGATGCGTCCCCATAAGCGCACGGCGGCGCACCGGACCGACTCCTTCGGCGAACTCGTATGCAGCAACTCTTTAAAGAGCGAGCAAATCTCTTCCGCGCCCTGGCTGTTGAAACAGGAGATGCGGCGGCTCAACTCGCTCTTATTGAAGGCTGCCGCGACTGCGCGAGTGCCGGGAGGGCACGCTCTCACGGTTGATCGCGAAGTCTTCTCGGCCGAAATCACCAGGGCAATTGAATCTCATCCGCGCATCGAAATCCGGAGAGGCGAAGTGACGGAGTTGCCGGCGGAGGGTCCGGTGGTTGTAGCCACCGGTCCTTTGACAAGCGAGCCCTTAGCGGAACAGATTGGCCGGATCAGCGGGTCCGACCGGCTCTACTTTTACGACAGCATCAGCCCCATCGTTTGTGCCGACTCGATCGATATGGCGGTGGCGTTTCGGGCGTCACGCTATGGCAAGTCGCTCGACGGCACGGACGATTACGTCAATTGCCCCTTTAATAAGGAGCAGTATTATGCTTTCGTCGATGCTCTTCTCGAGACTCAACGCTACGAGCCGCACATCCCTGAGGATCAGACACCATACTTTGAGGCCTGCCTTCCAGTAGAAGAAATCGCCCGACGGGGGCGCGAGACGCTTCGCTTTGGACCGATGAAAGCGGCTGGGCTGGACGATCCGAAAACCGGGCGCTGGCCATATGCGGCGGTACAGCTCCGGCAGGAGAACCAGCGAGCCGACAGCTATAACCTGGTTGGCTTTCAGAACCATCTGAAGTTCGGTGATCAGGCACGTGTCTTCCGAATGATTCCGGGACTCGAAAAGGCCGAGTTCGTGCGCTTCGGCCAGATGCACCGCAACACGTACATCAACTCTCCGGACCTTTTAAATCGAGCGCTTCAGTTGAAGAGCAATCCCCGGATCTTCTTCGCCGGACAAATTTCAGGTGTGGAGGGCTATGCCGAAGCGATTGCCACCGGACTACTTGCCGGAAGGAACGCCGCTACCTTATTAAAGGGCGAGGAGCTGCAGTTCCTGCCGCGGGAGACGGCGCTGGGCAGTTTGTGTCACTACATCACGCACGCCGACCCGAAGCATTTCCAGCCGGCGAACATCACTTTCGACCTGCTGCCAAGCTTGGACGACGAAACGAAACACAAGTACCGCCACGACAAGAAAGCTCGTCACTCCGAGGTGTGTCGGCGAGCGGAAGTAGCGATGGACCAATTCCTTTATGCCTGCCATCCGCGAGTGTATAGCGAAGTATCTCGCTGAGCTCGGGCGGCGCGGCGCATCCGAACACACGATCCGGAACTACGGCTCGGATCTGGAGCAGCTGGCGACCTATTTCGACCTGCCGAACGAACCGACACCTTGCCTGGAGCAATTGGATCTTGCCCTGCTTCGAGAGTGGCTCGCCCATCTTTACGATCAAGGCCTGGAGGTGGTCAGCATCCGACGAAAGCTGGCGGCGCTGCGAGCCTTATTCAAGTTTCTGCTGGTGGAAGGCGTGGTTCAAACCAACCTTACTAAGAGGTTACGAATTCCGAAGGCGCCGCAGCGATTGCCGGGCGTGATGAGCGCCGAGAAGACCAACAACCTGCTGGATATCGCGGAGAAATCGGCCCGGGAGCGGGACATGGCGCTTCTGGAGCTGATGTACGGCTGCGGAATCCGGGTGGGCGAACTGGTCGGCATCGATCTGGAGAGCCTCGATCTGCGGGAAGGCTGGCTGCGAGTTCTGGGAAAAGGCAATCGGGAACGTCAGGTTCCCATTACAGGCCGGGCGCAGGCTGCGGTGGAGAGATACCTAGCGGTTCGGTCAGCACCTCCGGCGGAGCGGGCCTTGTTTCTGAATTCGCGAGCGGGGCGGCTCGGCGACCGGGAAGTCCGCCGTCTCGTGAAACGGTATGCTCTGTTGGCGGTGGGCGATTCCAGCATCCACCCGCACAGCTTTCGTCATGCTTACGCGACTCACCTGCTCAGCGACGGCGCCGACCTGCGCGCTATTCAAGAGTTGCTGGGTCACGCTCAACTGTCGAGTACGCAAAAATACACTCAGGTCTCACTGAAGGATCTGATGCGGGTCTACGACAAGGCTCATCCTAAGGCTTAGAAAAGCCGAACCGGGCGAACACAGCCTGTCCCGCCGGGCTGCTCAGGAACTGAAGGAAGCGTCGGGCCGGATCAGCATTGTGGCTGGCGGCGACGACTCCTCCTTTTTGGACAATAGGCTGGTGCCAGTCGGCTGGGATCACCTGGGCGTTCTTGCCCTGCAGGAGAGAGTCGGAGGTGAGGACGACGTCGGCATTTCCGCTCTCGAACAGCTGGAGGGTTTGGCGGACGTTCTCGCCATAGACCACTTTTTTCGAAACGAACTCCCAGACCCCGGCGTGTTGGAGAGCCTGCTCGGCCGCCACGCCATAGGGGGCGAGTTTGGGGTTGGGGAGCGCCACGATTCGAACCGAACCGGCTTTTAAGTCGTTGACCGAATGCGGCTTACCATTGCGCCACAGCATGCCGACCCGGCCCACGGCGTAGGTGAGGACGGATGCGGGCGTCAGTTTACCGTTCGAAGCCAAGCGGTCGACAAATTGGGCGTTGGCTGACAGGAAAACGTCGTAAGGGGCTCCATTTTCAATCTGTTGCGTGAGGACTCCACTGGCGGCGGTGACGAAGCGGGCTTCCGAATTGGGTTCGTTTTTGCGAAATGCCGTGCTGAGGTCCGGTTCGAGGTTGGTGAGGTCGGAAGCGGCGGCGACGGTAAGGACAGCGCTGTTGGCAGAAACCGCAAAAAAGATGGCCAGCAGGGTTGACAACAGGACACTCATATTAGATACTAGAGTTGTGCTAAGGCAGCTTGATCGCAGGTTGCGGCAAGCAAAGGGACAAGACATATGAGTAAGATTATCGGAATTGACCTCGGAACCACCAATTCGGTGGTGGCAGTGATGGAAGGCGGGCAGCCTGCGGTAATCCCGAACCAGGAGGGCGGACGGACTACTCCGTCCATCGTCGCATTCACCAAGAATGGGGAGCGTCTGGCTGGACAAGTAGCAAAGCGCCAGGCGGTGACCAACCCGGAGAACACGATTTATTCCATTAAGCGGTTCATGGGGCGGCGCTTCAACGAAGTGAACGAGGAGATGAAGCTCGTTCCTTATAAGGCTGTTCCTGGAGACAACGGCGATGCCAGAGTCGAGATTCAGGGGAAGAAGTATTCGCCGCCTGAGATTTCGGCTATGATTCTCGCCAAATTGAAGGAAGCGGCTGAGGCTTACCTGGGCGAGAAGGTTACCAAGGCGGTGATTACCGTTCCGGCGTACTTCAATGACGCGCAGCGACAGGCAACCAAAGATGCCGGCCAGATTGCCGGGTTGGAAGTGCTGCGTATTATTAACGAGCCGACGGCGGCCGCTCTGGCATACGGGCTGGACAAGAAGAAAGACGAGACGATCGCGGTCTACGACTTCGGCGGCGGAACGTTCGACATCTCCATTCTGGAAGTCGGCGACGGCGTGGTGGAAGTGAAATCGACCAACGGCGACACCCACCTCGGCGGCGACAACATCGACCAGCGAATCATCGACTGGCTGATCCAGGAGTTTAAGAAAGATCAGGGCGTGGATGTGTCGCGAGACCAGATGGCGTTACAGCGCCTGAAGGAAGCCGCGGAGAAAGCGAAGATTGAGCTTTCGACCCTGCTCGAAACGGAAGTCAACCTGCCGTTCTTGACGGCGGACGCGAGTGGTCCGAAACACCTGAATGTCAAATTGACGCGAGCTCGCTACGAGCAGATGATCGACGACATTCTGCAGCGGACGATCGGGCCTTGCAAACAGGCTATACAGGATGCGGGCGTGACTCCGCAGAACATCGATGAAGTAGTTCTGGTCGGCGGTTCGACACGTATTCCGAAGGTGCAGCAGATTGTTCGGGAGCTCTTCGGGAAGGATCCGAACCGGACCGTGAACCCGGATGAAGTGGTGGCGGTGGGCGCGGCAGTACAGGGCGGAGTGTTGGGCGGCGAAGTCAAGGACGTTTTGCTGCTCGATGTGACACCGTTGTCGCTCGGTATCGAGACGCTAGGCGGCGTGTTCACCAAGCTGATCGAGCGCAATACCACGATTCCGACGCGTAAGAGCGAGACGTTTTCGACGGCAGCGGATAGTCAGACCTCGGTGGAGATCAAGGTATTCCAAGGGGAGCGCTCGATGGCGCGCGACAACCGACTGCTGGGCGTGTTCCAGCTGGTTGGGATCCCGCCGGCGCCGCGCGGTATTCCGCAGGTGGAAGTCACATTCGATATCGATGCCAACGGTATTTTGAATGTGGTCGCCAAGGATCGCGCCACGAACAATGAGCAGAAGATCACCATCACCTCTTCTTCGGGCTTGAGCAAAGAGGAAGTGGATAAGATGGCGCGCGACGCAGAAACGAACTCGGCAGACGACCGCAAGAAGCGAGACGAGATTGAAGCTCGGAATCGCGCCGACGCGATGGTCTACAACACCGAGAAGATGCTGAAGGAGCACCGCGATAAGATTTCCGATGCCGATGCAAAGGAAGTGGAAGTGGCTCTGGAAGGCGCGAAGAAGGCGATGACGGACGGCGGAGTGGAGCAGATCAACTCTGCCACAGACAAGCTGACCACGGCGAGCCATAAGCTGGCGGAGGCGATGTACAAGTCGCAAAGCACGGCTCAGAATGGCGCCGGGCCGACCGGTCCGACTCCGGGCGCGGGTGCAACGGATGGGAATAAGCAAGAACAGCCGAAAGACAACGTTGTAGACGCGGAGTTCGTTGACGTAGACGATAAGAAGTAAGAGAGCAGTATTACGGGAGCCGGTGCGAAGAGCGCCGGTTCCTGATTTGATTGATTTGAAGGCGGCGTTCTGATTTCAGTCGCCGCCTTTTTTCGAACTGGTTAGAGAATATGCCTGCTGCGACAAAAAAAGATTATTACGAAACACTTGGGGTACAGCGTGGCGCGGATGCGGATGAGATTCGTAAAGCGTATCGACGGCTGGCGCGTAAGCATCATCCCGATCTAAACCCTGGCGACAAGGCAGCAGAAGACCGTTTCAAGAACGTCCAGGAAGCTTACGACATTCTGAGTGACGACGAGAAGCGCAAGGTCTACGACCAGTACGGTTTTTATTCGGACAACATTCCTCCTAATGCGGGCGGCGGTTTTAATGGCGGAGGCCAGACCGGTGCGGGCGGTCCGAACTTCGGAGGATTCGATTTTAGCGAGTACCTGCGCCAGCAGCAGCAACACCAACAGGGCGCGCCGGGAGCAGGGACAACAGAAGAAGGCGGCGGTTCGTTTCGCGACATCTTTAGCCAGTTCTTCAGCCGATCCGGCGGCGGCGGACGGAATGCCGCGCCTCAGCCAGAGCGTGGCGCCGATCTGGAGTACGGCCTGAATATCGATTTCTGGCAGTCGATCCGTGGCACTCAGGTGAAGCTGAACATTAACCGTCAAGAGACATGCGAGACGTGTCACGGAACCGGTTCGGCGGGCAATAGTGTGGCGGTTTGTCCGGAGTGCGACGGCACAGGCACAGTAACGCAAATGGCGGGCGCTATGAAATTCAATCTCACCTGCGCGCGCTGCGGCGGAAGCGGGAGATTGAGGAACACTTGTCCGACTTGCCTGGGACAAGGGGTAGTGGCAAGGCCGGATTCGGTGGAGGTTCGCATCCCACCGGGGGTTACAGCCGGAGCAAGACTGCGGGTGGGGGGCAAAGGGAACGCGGGTGTGGGCGGCGGGCCTGCGGGCGATCTCTATATTACGATTCGCGTGGAAGAGCATGCGTTTTTCAAACGCGCCGGGGATAATATCGAGGTGCAAGTGCCGCTGTCGGTCAGCGAGGCCGGGCTGGGCGCCAAAATTGAGGTTCCGACGATCGACGGGCGGGCCATCTTGAAAATTCCGCAGGGTACACAGAACGGGCAGAGGTTCCGGCTGCGTGAAAAGGGCGTGGCGAACTCTCGAAAGAATACGCGGGGCGACGAAATTGTGGAGGTGGTGCTGCAGGCTCCTGACGTTCATGATGAGCGGACGAGGGAACTGCTGCGCGAACTGGCGCAGATACAGACGCAAGACGTACGTACCGAGATGTGGGCGAAGGTCTAATTGGAATAGGAAAAGGCGATGAAGAGCAAGAGTAAAGCGGCTTATATGATCTCGGCTGTGGCCGAGCGGTATGAGATCCATCCACAGACTCTGCGCTTGTATGAGCGGGAAGGGCTGCTTGCTCCTTCGCGGAGTGATGGCAACACGCGGCTGTATACGGACGAAGACCTGGAGCGGCTGGAAGTCATTCTTAAACTGACGCGTGAGTTGGGTGTGAATCTGGCCGGTGTTGAGATTATCCTGAACATGCGAGAGAAGATGGAAGAGATGCAGCGTCAGATCGGGGGATTTGTTGCTACGTTAAATCAGGAAATTTCGCATCGCAGCGCTCAGCAGCCGTTTGAGAACAGCAGCAACAATTCCTTAATGCCGGTGATCCGGATTAACTCGATTACTACGACGACGCGGGTGGAGTCGAAGCGGGCCACTGAGATTAATCGATCCGGCGAGATCAAGCGCGCTGGCGAGAATAAGCAGAAGGTTCGTTAGGCGATTTTAGGTTGGATAGAACGGCATCTCGGGATTTGCTATCAGCTCAGCTTCGGCAATTGCCACCGCGACATCCGTGTTCGGAACGAATCCGCCCTTCGGGACAACAACACCCTTAGGATATTGGCGCCTTTGGCCGCGGTTTGCGAGTAGGCCAAGACAGCAGCAAGCATTACGAGTAGGATGACGTGTTTCATGGCTCTCAGTCTCCTTGACAAACATTGCTAAAAAATCCTTTTTGCGGTCTGTGCAGAAGCGACGAGTCCCGACCTGAAAGGCCAATTCAAGATCTCCTTATCAGGTCTAGGCCACTTTTCGTAAGATAAAACCATAAATCATCTGAGTCGCCGATCGTGAACGGCGTAGCAATTGTGTGCGGGGGAACAGGAGATAGCTTATAGGCTTGCGCTAGGCCTTCTTTAATGAGTTCCCGAAGTGGGTCCGAACCGGATACATGATTTACAGTTTAGACCGGATACATGGATTACAGATTTTGGGAGGGCGCAGCGGTAAAAAGACAGGCGTCGTAGGAGCGGACGATGCCCTGGAAGGAACGAACCGCTGTGGACGAGAGAAAAGCATTTCTGCCGGCAAAGCAGGTGTGAACCGGCTCCAAACGACTTCAGCGCGTGAGCGATATTGATGGCCGGGAGGGGTTGTGATCGTTGCTGCGGTATCTCGCAGGGAGTAAGGTCTCGGATTAGATATGCGACCGCCGTCCCCGTTTGCGCCAGCCGCAAAAACCTGTGGCACGCGCCATTATCGAGGCGCTGCAATACGATGTGGCATAGGTCGAATTCGGGAGTTACGGTGACTGTCCCGGATCGTCCCGGATCGTCCCGGATCGTCCGTCCCGGATCGTCCGTCCCGGATCGTCCCCGGATCGTCCCCGGATCGTCCCCGGATCGCTCCCGGATCGTCCGGATCGTCCCGGGAGTTACGGTGACTGTCCCGGATGGACCCGGATGGACCGGATGGACGGATGGACCGGATGGACGGATGGATGCGGATGGATGCGCGGATGGATGCGCGGATGGATGCGGATGGATGATGCCGGATGATGCGGATGGATGATGCCGGATGATGCGGATGGATGATGCCGGATGATGCGGATGATGGATCGTCCCCGGATGATGGATCGTCCTCCCGGATCGTCCAGATCCGGAATCGCGAGCGGATTGTGTCATGCATCAATCGTGAAGCAAACCTACCAAGCCAAATATAATCATCCCGATTCCTAAAGCGACAGTTAGTAATCTTCCAATTAGGGTTGGTTTCGGGTGCGACCTCTCCTCCTGTGTGATAGCCATTTCCGCATCGTTAAGCAGAGACCTTGCCCAAATTCCTGCACCCACCACGCCAATTCCAAGTAACATTGTGACCCACTGGATTAAAGCTGAACTTCTCGTATCTATCGACATTGTTGGTTCCTCTCTGTTCCAACAACACCAATATCAGCATAGATCTGAACGTTTAGCGCTCCTCCAACACGCGCGCCTACATTGACGGACTTCACAGCTTGACCGTCCGTACCAACGCCGACGGAAAATGGACTGCCTGGAAGCCTAACATTCACCGTAGCGCTGGGCGTACCACTTGGTCCTTTGTACGACACACTTCCAGTTACCAAACCAACCTGCGCGATGCGAGCACTTCCGGCGGAACGAACGCCCTTCTGCGTATTTGCATCCAAACCGAAGGCAAATCGGCTTCCCGGAAGGCCGACCCTGGCGGTAATGCCGACGGCGCAAACATCTGGTAATTGAGCCAGTTTCTGCTGTATTGCATCAATGTAATCTTGGCTTGTTGGCGGAACGATTGTATTATCGATTTCTTGGCTGGGAATTTGGTTGAATGTGATTGCAGTCAGGTAAGCAAGTAAAGATCCTTGCTGTGCGTTTACATCTATCTGTTGCGGCTGTATATCCCGGCTAGGGTCGGGTTGGCCATTTTTAGCGGGGTTCACGTCAGCTCCTGAGCAACCTAAACCATCACCATTATCGCCTTGGAGAGATGTCACGTTTCCGTCTTCATCAGTAGAAGTAAGATCAACGCAGCTTCCGCCGGTCGGATCTACAGCGCTAAGAGGGTTGTCTGATACATACGCATACGCATTCCAGCTTTGTGGGTTCGTCGGATCGGCACCCGCATTCGCCGGATCCGGCGAAGTAAACCGTCCCAGCGCTGCCGCAAAATAGCGTGCATTGAAGTAGTCGAGGTTCGATTCGGAGTCGCGCAATTGGCCGGTGAACTTCTGATCGGTGTTGTCTTGCGCTCCGTTTACCGAAGGTCTTCCGGCATCTCCGCTGATGATTTCCTCGCCAAATGGAAGATAGTCGTGCAGTGAAACCAAAGCTCCATTTTGATCGGTGACCATCCGCGTGCTGCCCAGATGATCGGCGCTTAAATAGCAGGTTGTACAAGGCCGTGTTGGGTAGGTTCCCGAGGTAAATTCCTCTGCTAATTTTCCGAGGGCGTCGTAAACGTAGGTGATCGTGACTCCGTTGGCGATCTTCTCGACACGCTGTCCGTTTCCGTCGTAGGTATAGGTGGTTCCAGAGGGGGCGTAGGAAACCAATCGGTTTTCCGCATCGTACTGCAAGCAGTTGGTGCAGACCGCGGGAACGCCTAACTGATTGCCTGCCGCATCGTAAGTAGTTGTAGTCAATCGGTTGTTCGAGTGGTTGAAATTCGACTGGGCGCTCGGTGTTCCCATGTTGGACGGGAAGGAACCGGCTGTATTCTTAGACCACATGTTTCCGAATTGATCGTAGCTGAAGGTCCGGGCGCTGCTGTTGGCGCCGCCGCCGCCGCTATCGTTTACTTTGGCCAGTCGATTCACGCCATCGTAGGTGTAGGTCTGGAGGAAATTAGAAGGGGTGGACAGATTGGCGCTTGTGCACGTCTGGATCATTTGACGGTAGAGATTCCCGTTGTTGGCGAACGTTTGCGTTCCTCCCGTGCCCCAAAACAATTGTAAATCGAGATTCCATTTTGTGACCGGAGGCGAAAGATATTGTGTGGGCTGGCCGCCACAGCCGTATCCGTGGACGGTGTCGACATCGGTGATCTCCTCGGGCTGGAGCCGTGAGTTATAAGCAAAGCTTCGCTTCACGCCATTCCCAAAAGTATAGCTTTGGATGGCTCCATGGGGAGCGTAAGTAACGTTATTGACTGTGAACTCCGAGAACGGTCCGGTGGAGATGACCCGATTGGCGCTGTCAAACTGTGTGACATATGTGAACAAAGATGGGTAGGTCTCTTGTGACACGGAGCCGGCGAGGTTGTAGGCATAGCCAAAGTTGTAAGTTACTTTGTTGATTACTTGATTCGAAAGTTTTACTCGCCCTAACTGGTCATAAGCAGTATAGTTGGTGGTTGAAACGGAACTCGACACGCTGGATAAGTTCCCGGTGGAGAAGGGAATGTTCGGAGCATCATAAGTGTAAGTGACAGTTGGCGTCGAAACCGTTCCTCCTGAGTAGGCGATGCTGGTCGGGCGATTCAAAGCATCATAGGAATAAGTGGAAGAGATGTTTCGAGCATCGGTCTTTTGATAAAGGTTCCCGGCGTTGTCGTAGAGGTACGTCGTTGTACCGCTCTCGGGATTGAGGGCCAGGTAGAGACGACCCGTTCCGTCATAGCCAAAACTCCTGCGTTGCGCTCCTTGGGTGACGCTCGATAGATTGTCGAGAGGATCATGAGAATAAGTCGTGCTGTAATTCTTCCCCGAGGGGTCTTCGACGATCTGCTTGAGACGGCCCAGGCCGTCGTAGGCCGAACTCCTGACATTCCCGGCTTGGTCTGTGGCCACGACATACTCGCCGTTTCCATCGGCACTATAACTTTGCGAGGCAGCATCGAGATCGGGGGTGACGATACTTTTATTTCGGCCCAGGGCATCGTAGGAATAAGTGGTTGCCCGGTTGAGACCATCGCCCGGCCGCGACGGATCGGTGGTCCGGACGATGCGACCAAACGTATCGAAGGTTTGCGTGGTCGAGATATAGCTACTGGCCGTCTCATAGGCGCGAGATTCAGAAAGCCGGCCCAGCCCGTCGTAGAGTTGCTGTGTTCGTAATGCTTTATCCCCGCTTGTATTTTGGTCTTGATAGAGATTGATCTCGGTGCTGTTAGAAGAATAGGTGATGTTCCGTTGCGTTTCTGCGCCACTGCCCAGTGCGTACTCCACCTGGGTTAAACGGTCGAGAGGATCGGCATAGGCGTATTGTGTTCTGGTTCCATTCAGATCGATCGCCAAGGTTGGCTTGCCCGAGCTGTAGTCGTATTGATTGGTGATGCGCTGATTGAGGGCATTGGTGGTGGTAGTCGGATGGGCGTAGCTATTGCGGCCGTTGTTGCCGTCGCTATAGGAATCGGCATAGGAGTAGCTGGTGGCGTGGCCGTTGGGGTCGGTGACGCTCAAGACGTTCCCGGCAATGTCGTAAGTCATGTTTGTATTTCGCCAGGAACAGGCGACGGATGGATCGAACGGCGCTAGCTGCGTCCAGCATTGTCCGATGGTGGTCAGGTTACCTCGGGTCGCGCCGAGGCCAGCCGTCCCGCCGTAGTTGGCGTCATCATGGCTGACGACGGCTGTACTCTCCGGAGTAACGCCGCCTTGATCGTAGATAAATTGTGTTTCACTGGAGATGCTGCTTCCCCCGGCACTCACGGTAGTTAAAGTGGGCAGCGCCACAAGATTGACGTTCGGGTCGACATAAGCCCCCGTGAGAAATTGCGTGTTGGTGTGTCTGGTGAAGCCACCGAGACCGGAGATCGACGGGCAGCTTGTGCTTACTCCGGGAGCACTGCCATAGTCGAATTCGAACGTATCCGTGACATTGTTGTACTGGTCATATCCATAGACAACGCCCGATTTAGCAGCTCCGTCCAGGGTCTTCGCGACCTGACATAGCTGCGGATCGTGCGAAGGAGCTCCGTCATCCTGTGGATTGTAGTTGCAATTCTCGGACGGGGAGCAGGGTCTTTGCCCATAGACGTTTTGGGTCGATTGCAACGTAGTCGTTCCATCGCCGACGTCGGTTTGGAATTCGAGGCCTTCCCACCAATCGGAGAATGCCGCCGTGCTGCCGGTGGGAACGGCCGTGGTCGAAGCAGGATTACCGGAGAAATAGTGCTTTTCCAGCCGTAGCAGATTCCCGACCGCGTCATAGAACTTGACGGTAGCCAGCAGTCCGGGACGACCCGCATGATTTGGATCGAGATTGGAGGCGCTGGGTTCAGCGCTGTAGAGCATTCGGCCCGATAAGTTGACGCCATCGGAATACTCATCGCGCTCTACCAGAGGCCGATAGATGTTGTATCCCGAGTTATTGTTGAGCAGTATTACCCCGCTGTTTCCGTTGGTTTGGCCGTTCGCTTCGGCATATCTGTAGGTGTAGTATGCCCCGGTGGGAAGCGTCAGCTTGGCCAGTTCTCCGTAGGCGTTGTATTGCATCGCATAGTAGGTACTGTCGGCGAGAACGATCGAGGATACGACGTAGGGCGTAAAGGGATTAGATTGCGTTTTCACGAGCTCCGGGAAGAGTGACTCCAGACCTTGGACCGATTCACCTGGAACCAGAGCGCTCAGACCGGTGGCGGAATCGATTGCATTCAGCAGAGTGTAGTTGACTTTTATCGTACGAGGCGTTCCATTCACGCCAGGGTAGGTGATGACATCTTGCGGATCGCCAGCGGGATCCTCGGTCGTATTTATGGTGGAGGTTCGCCCGGCGGGATCGGTGACGGTGTAGATGCCTCCAGAAGCGGTTCCCTGGAATGCAAATTGGATCAGATTGCCGTTACGGTCCTCGATTTTGTGAACGTAAGAATCCGCAATGCTCGAATCGAAGATATAGCGCGTCCCATCTCTTGTAATAAGAGAGCCATAGGCAACGGAATCACCGTCGTGTACATCGCTCGATGCCATAAAGACCAGCCCGCTTCCGTCCTTGCTCCGGAAGACAGTGCCGCGGTCAGCGCCGACGCATCCGGCGGAAGGATCTTGCGGCTGACCGTTATACTTTGTGTCGGACAGAATAGTTTGCGTTCCATCGTAAGCAGTCCAGGTAAGAACCGTGACGGACTGGTTAGAAATATAAGCTTGATTGGTTGCATCGTAGCAGTAAGTCTGGCTCGGGCTGTAAGTGTTAACGGATAAGTATCCCGAAGTGTAGAATCCACCGACGTAGGGGAGGAGCGTTGTCGACGGCGTATAATAGGTGCCCAGAAACGAAATTACGGTCCACTGACGCTGAATAGGCGTACTGATGGCACGTGTAACCGAGCCGCGCCCGGAAAGAGTCAGTATGGGAATGTCGAGATTGACGCTTCCAGTGTAATAGTTGATATGCTCAAAGCCACTCAACGCATAGCTCGACGCTGGATTCCCGCGGGCCGACGAAGGATCTCCGATTCCTCCACCTCCGCTGTTAACCGGAGTCTGTCCTTGTAAACCGACCGTAAGGAATAGCAGCGGCAAGAACCAGGTAAGTTTTTTGAATTGTCGATTCATGTGCGTTACTCGATGGTTATGGTGCAAAGAATATGGCCGGTAGAGTTTGCCTTCAAGAAGTACTGACCCTTGTCTAAGTCGAGAAGCGCTCCTCTGTGATGTTGCCGTTCCGGTTTGCGGCCATCGATCAACAGGACCGGATCCGGGCTCAGTTGTCCTTCGCCCACATCGCTTTTGTCGATGACGAACGTCGACTTGGAATTCCCGGATCTGTTATCCAGCAGCAGAAGAAATACGCCTGGTGAACGATGAAGAACGTTTGGAATTCCCGTTACGGGAGTAAGCAAGATCTGTTCAACGGGCAGCGGCTTGGGAGCAGTGCCGAGTAGGGAGTCATTGGTGACAGGCAGGGCCTGGGCGCACCCAATCCTAGCCGCTGTGCAAGATATTATGAAACAGGCGAGAAGGCAACAAGCCGATGACCACAGATGGCAATTGTTAGTTGTGCGGTTAGAATTCATGCTATATATTTCCTCGGAGTCGGTTCAGATGATTGTTGGCGTTTACTAATGCACTGCGACCACCTGGCCGCCCAGATAGACAAATTCTTTCAACAGTCCGACCGGCGGGGCTTGGAATGTTATGGTTTGATTTGCGCTCAGATTGCTGAATGAGAATAAAGCTGGAGTGGAGGGTGAGTCATTGATATACACCTGGACCAACGCCCCAGCGGGCGCCGAAAAAGAAAACGATCCATCGGTTCCAGTTTGTGTCGCCATATCCTGCATGCCCATTCCGGTCGCGAGTACCAATACATTGGGTACGCCATATGTACCCGAAAGGACGCGGCCGCTAATGGTGAAAGTTCCGGTCGATGTCAGGAGTGAAGCATACTCCGAGGGCATCGGAATGTCACCCTGCCTTCCTGCCTGATACGATTGCGGCTGACCGTTGCTGCTGTCGACAAAGTAGAGGACGCCATTCGAGGGTCTCCAGACAGCAAAATCGGCTTTTCGGTCGCCGTCGAAATCGGAGGCCATCGGTATGTCACCGCTTTGGCCTAGTTGGAATGTGGTGATGGGACCGACAGCCGGATAAGCGTAAAAGGTGGCGTTCGACGGTCTCCAGACTGCGACACCGGTTTTCCCGCTTCCATCGAAGTCAGCCACCAGCGGGATGTCACCCGCTTGACCGGCGAGAAACGATCCGGATTGCCCGCTGCTGCTATAGAGAAAATAAAAAGTTCCGGTGGAGGGTCGCCAAACCGTGAGGTCGGCTATATGATCTCCGTCGTAATCCCCAACCAACGGCACGTCACCGGCTTGACCGAGCTGCCGAGTAAACGTAGCACCCACGGCCGGATAGATATAGAAGGTGCCATTCGAAGGTCTCCAGATGCCGATCCCGCTTCTGCCGCTCCCGTCGAAATCTCCAACCAGCGGAATGTCTCCCGGCTGGCCGATGGCAAACGACAATTGATGTCCACTGCCGCTGGAAACGTAGTAAAGAGCGCTACCTCACGTATTGGCGTACGGAGACCAGACAGCAAGATCAGCCTTTCCATCTCCATCGAAGTCGGCCGTTAAGGGAAGGTAAGACGCGTTGGCGGTGAATTGGTAATTGAAAGCAGGCGCCACCGCTGGCCAGACGTAATATGTATCGGTGGATGGATCCCAAACCGCGATACCACTCCGACCGCTAGCGTCGAAATCACCGCTGCTCTGCGCATTCGATCTTGCGCCCAGAATCAGCAAGAGAATCAAAGCTAACAGCCCTGTGTTATGGATGGGTCTAAGGGGTACTACATGCTTCCGTCGGGAGATCATTTAGAAACTAAACTCCGTACTGTGTGTTCTAGGACAAGATGAATTTACACAGTTTGCAGCGAGTTTGTAAATATCTACTATTTGTTTGTGTTGGATACGACTTAGTGACTTGTGATGGCTAAGGAAAGCTCTTAGAAAGATTAAAGAGAAGGTTTACAGGGAATAGGGTGGGGTGGTTGTAAGTCGCAGATGGTTGACTTGTAAACGTCCAATCGAATGATTTCGATAGACTGACAGAACAGACTCAACTTTCTAGTTAGTGTTCGTCCGAAAATTCAAGAACCCGCTTTCTTAATGCGGTATGCCAGGTGAGCTGGCAGATTTGCTGCAGGCACCTGATGCCCATGATGAACGGACCAGAGAGCTACTGCGCGAACTGACGCAGATTCAGACGCAAGACGTACGTAACGAGATGTGGGCGAAGGATGCAGCGTCAGATCGGGGGATTTGTCGCTACGTTGAATCAAGAGATTTCTCACCGCAGTGCGCAACAGCCGTTTGAGAACGCCGGCAATTCTTTAATGCCGGTGATCAGGATTAACTCGATTACCACGACGACCCGAATGGAGTCTAAGCGCCCGGTTGAGATCAAGCGCCCTGGCGAGACAAAACAGAAACTTCGCTAAGCGATTTTACGTTTGGTCATGCTGTACAGTGTCAATACCTTGGAGGTATACTTCGGAAATCTCCGCCTCGGAACGGTTAATTGCCAATCCACCCAAGTTCGTTCCGAGGCGTCCTGAGCGGATTGTGGGCTGCGCAGAGAGTACTTTCCGAGCCGCAACCTCCCGATTACTTCCGGAGGGCGCGTTATCTAGGAAGGCCTCAAAGGCAGTAAAGCGTCACACACTGGGCCGGTCTCCTGACGCGAGTAAGCTTAGAGTGAATGCAAACGGACACCAGCGCTGCGCGGATCGCAGTCCGGCAGAAGGGTGTCGTGATCCCCATCGTCGAACACGTCGTGCATCGCAGCCCGGACTTGGCCTCACGAGGTTTGCTCATCGAGCATCACGCCATCGAAAAAAGCGAATTCCCGAAGCGTGAAGCACAGTCGCACATCGTATATATGCACACTGGCGCCAGCGTGCAAGCCGATATCGAGGGCCCGGGATTTTCAGGTAGGAAGTGGCTCCGGCCCGGCATGGTGTGGGTCATGCCTCAAGGCAGCGAGCACGCGGTCCGTTTCGATGGCAACGTTGAGGGACTGGGAGTCTCTTTCACTCCGGAGCGCTTCGACCAACTACTTGCTTCCGCCGGCGCCGAACTTGGCTACCAACTCGAGGAGCGCATCATTGGCGGCCAGCCGAAGCTGGAATATCTCATGCGCGCGCTCCGGCACGAGAGCGCGGACCCGAACGAGCCGGGGCTTCTAACCGCCGAATGCATTGCCGCAGCGATCGCACTGACTCTTTCTCAGCCATCCAAGGAGGCGTGGAAAGCGCAGCAACAAGCGGCCTCCGGGCTGACGGGGCGACAACTACAAGTGCTCGTGTCCTTCGTGAGAGATCATATTTCCGAGGCCATCTCCTTACAATCGCTGGCTGACGTAGTCGGTCTAAGCCCCTTTCACTTCTTGAGGGCATTTAAGCGAAGCACCGGAATGACGGCGCATCGATATGTGCTCGAGCAACGAATCGAAGCGGCGAAGCGGCTACTGCGCCTCAACAAACTGGCGATAGCCGAAGTGGGTGCGATGGTCGGCTTTGCTCATCAGAGTCACTTCGCGCGTGCGTTCCGCAGCTACGTTGGTACTACTCCGAGCGAATTCGCCAAAAATTCCTGAACAATAGCAAGAAACATCAAACCATAGCAATTATTGGTCGCTGGAGCCGGCGCTGAAAGTCATCTCAGCGGTATATGGCGCTGGTGAAGATAACCACAAACGAGGGCGCGTTCCGCTCCAGCGATACAGAGCGGTTTGCCGCGTCCCTCGGCAAAATGACATATGCGGCGGAAGGGTTTGCTGAGAGCAATATTGCCTCCAAGCTGACCTGGGTTTTATTCGAGCAGCTTCCCGAATCGGCATTCCTCATGGCAGCCGGCTTGCCACCCGCGCCGCTCTACCTCGTCGAGATCACCACCCTTCGAGGCGCCCTGAACGAGGGTGGGAAGCAAGCTTTGGGCGAGCAGATTACTCCGACGCTTCTTACATTTGAGAGCTGCCCTTCGACCTTCGACAATGCTGCCCGCATTTGGGTTCGCTTCAGCGAGGTATCTGATGGAGACCTCATCGTCGGAGGTCAAACTACTTCTCTTCAAACACTCCGGGCCTTGATGGCCCAAGCTGCATAAAGAAAGGCTGCACTTATGGAACACTCAAAAGTAACTGATCCGGCGACGTTCGCCACCGCATTTGACCAGGCATTGAATGCCGGGGATCTCGATCGGCTCCTGCGCTTATACGATCCACAAGCAAGCATGCGGACATCTGAGGGGCCCGTAGTTGAAGGCGCTGATCTGATCAGCCGGGAGTTGAACCATCTCATCTCTGCGAAAGCGCATCTCGAGAACCGGCTCCGACAACTGTTTCGGCGTGGCGAGGTGGCTCTGATTGTGGTCGATTACACACTGCAGATCAACACTCCTGATGGACAACGGATCGCCATAGAAGGCACAGCTACAAACGTCCTTGAGCACACTCCCGAGCATGGTTGGCGCATGATCATTGCCAATCCCGAAGGCAGTCACAACCGGCTGTTGTGAAAGAGGTATGCAATCAGGAGAACTTATGAGAATCATAGCCGTCGAAGAAGCATTCAGCATGGATGGCCCGACAGAAGATCGCTTCGAGAAACGCCGAGCGTCTTCTAAAACTAGCGTCGTAAGTGGTCGGCATCGGTAAGGAGGGAATATGAGAATCTTGGTGGGCGATCTGCATTTGAATGTGGTGGACACGGGCAGTGGCGATCCGGCGCTGGTGTTCTTGCATTATTGGGGCGGTTCGGCGCGGACCTGGCGGCGGGTGATTGAAGCGCTGCAGGGCCCGTACCGTTGCATCGCCTATGACCAGCGTGGGTGGGGCGCATCTGACGCCCCTCCGGAGCAATACCAACTCAGGGACTTGGCCGATGATGCTTCCGCTCTGATTGAAGCGCTGGGATTGAGGCGATACGTCTTGATTGGACACTCGATGGGAGGCAAGGTCGCGCAACTGCTGGCTTCGCAAGGGCCGCCGGGTCTAGAAGCGCTGGTGCTGGTTGCTCCTGCCTCTCCGTTTCCGCAACATATTCCAGAAGAAGCCAGGCAAGCGCAAATCCACGCTTACGACAACCGGCAAACGGTGCTCGCCGCGATCGAATTCCTGACGGCTCGCAGACCTGATGATGTAACGATCGAGCAGATTATTCAAGACAGTCTGGCAGGTTCGCCGGGTGCAAAGCGCGCCTGGCCGGCCACGGCAGCTTACGAAAACATCTCGACTGAGGTCTCAAAGATCGCAGCGCCAACGTTGATTCTGGTTGGGGACCGCGACCCGCAGGATCCACTTGAGCAACAGAGGCGTGAGGTCGTTCCGTTCATCCCTAAAGCGAGGTTGGAGGTGGTGCAAGACTGTGGGCACTTGGCGCCAATTGAGCAGCCCCTAGCATTAGCTCAAGGTATAGCGGCGTTCCTGACCGAACAGTTCAACTAACAAACTCTGCTTCGAGATGGGGTTGTAGCCGGATGACGTGCATGCGTCAATTGGGTGTCAATTAGTAGAGCCACCGAGCCCTCCTTTGTAATTGCGGTGACAATTTTATGGTGTCTAGCGATGTCACTCACGCGTCCATGAGGTGAAATGCCGGAGAACTCCCGCTTGATAGTGGTATCAAATCGTCTTCCAGTGGCGTTGGCTCGCGAAGACACCGAATGGAAGACAAAGCGCACGGCGGGCGGCCTTGCAACCGCTATGGACCCGATCTTGAAGCGCGCCGGAGGTCTCTGGATTGGTTGGTCAGGCACGGAGGAGGAATTGCCTCCAGAATCGCTTGAGCTCCTGCGCCAGGAGCAATCGTGCATCGCTGTTGAACTACCGGCAGAGCTGTTGAAAAAATTCTATGAGGGCTACGCCAATCAGGCACTCTGGCCTTTGTTTCACAGCTTTACTTCCAAGCTGCAGTTCGATTCCGAAAGCTGGGAAGCGTACATCGAAGCGAATCGCAGGTTCTGCTCCGCAGTTGTACATGAGTTTCAGCCGGGCGATCGGATCTGGGTTCATGATTATCACCTGATGCTTCTGCCCAGCATGCTCCGTGAGAAACTCCCGGACGCAGCGATCGGGTTTTTCCTGCACATACCATTTCCCGGCTCGGATATCTTCAGCATCCTGCCTCGGGGAGACGAGTTGCTCACTGGCCTACTCGGCGCGGATCTCATTTCTTTTCACACGCACTTGCATCTTCAACATTTCAGGATGTCCTTGCGCCGTCAGCTCGGCCTTCAGAGCACAGTCGACCGGCTCGAAGTGCCAGGCCGTCAGGTGCGACTGCAAGCACTGCCGATCGGCATCGCTCCTGACGATTTTCTTGGATACAGTGGTAAACCTGAAACGGAACAGCAGCTCGAGAAATTACGCGGGCAATATAGCGGCCGAAAGCTGATCGTGGCCGTAGACCGGCTCGACTATACAAAGGGACTCCCTCACCGTCTCCGAACCTTCCGCCGCATGTTATGCAGCAAACCGGAACTTATCGGAAAAGTCGTGTTGCTCCAGATCGCGGTGCCTTCGCGGGAAAATCTTGAAAGCTATCAAGAACTACGTAGTGAAGTACACGAGCTGATCTCCGCTATAAATGGCGAATACGGCACGCCGGATTGGGTGCCGGTCGTCTATATTCACCGAGGCATCTCTAAACCGGAATTAGTGGCCATCTATCAATTCGCCGCTGTGGCCTGGGTTGCGCCATTGCGGGACGGAATGAATTTGGTTGCGAAAGAATACGTGGCCTGCCGCGGGGACGGCAGTGGTGTGCTGGTCTTGAGTTCCTTTGCCGGCGCTGCTGCCGAGATGGCGGAGGCGCTGCTGATCAATCCGTTCGATGAGGAGCGAACTGCGTTCACAGTGACTGGTGCGCTCGCGATGAGTGCCGAAGAGCAGCGGGATCGCATGCTTGCGCTGCATGAGCGTGTGCTCCGTAACGACGTGTTCGTCTGGGGTGACCGATTCCTGGCCCTCCTTGACGAGGCGACGAAGCTACGTTGTGCGTGCGCTCCCGAAAATCCGCCATTGCTGCCTATTAGCCAACTGATTGATGCATATCGAAAAGCTAGTAAGCGTCTGCTCCTGCTCGACTACGACGGCACGCTGGTGCCGTTCGCTGCCCGTCCGCAAGGTGCGGTCCCCGACAATGAACTCCTTTCGTTGCTTGCGCAGCTCACCAGCGACCCGGCCAATTGCGTCGTGGTGATCTCCGAACGCAGTGCAGATGACCTGCAACGTCGGCTAGGTCAAGTGCCACGTATGGGGCTCGCGCCTGAACATGGCGCGCGTTGGCGCCTACCCGGCAGCAATACGTGGGAGGGCCGGTCGGCTGATACCGAATGGAAGAACACAGTGCGGCCGATCCTGCAACACTTCGTTGACCGGACGCCGGGCAGCTTCATCGAAGAAAAAGAGTTCGCGCTGGTATGGCACTTTCGGACGATCGAAGCAGAGGTCGGGGATTGGCTTGCAACAGAACTCGCCGCCATGCTAGAGGGTATGCTGGCCGAGACAGAATTGCGTGCCTACCGCGGTAACAAGATCGTCGAGGTAAAACCTATGTGGGCCAACAAAGGAGCACTCGCGACCGAGTTGCTGCCGGAGTACGCCGAATCTGCCTTTATTCTCGGAGTCGGTGACGATCTTACCGACGAGGACCTGTTCGCACATCTTCCTGAAAACGCGTGGAGTGTTTACGTGGGAGGTGGATTGAGTAAGGCGAGGTATAGCGTAGCTGATACGACTCACGTCCGGCAATTGATTCGCCGCTTAGTGCAAAGCGATCCCGAGGTTCGGCCAAAGAGTTAGCCGGAGAGAGAACGTCCGAAATCGAGTGGAAGCATGCCGACAAAATGCGCAAGTGGATTACTCTACACTGCGCCGTTTCAAGTAAGCCGCTCGCGCGGCGGATGCTGCGCGTGTCCGCTGAGCGAAACATTTCCTGGATGTCAGCAGGCGCGATTTGGGAGATAATCAGGACCGTGCTGCTATTCCTACACCTAAATAGATCGCTTCGGGCGTCATGAGGGGATGGTCGTCGGGGCCGGTCGGTTGTCCAACGACATGGAGCGTTCTGCCGTCGAACGAAGAGACTTCGATCGCAGTCTTAGCCCCGAAATTCAGCAATGTGAAGCGGCCGCCGCGCGTCAGGTCGAACAGCCGGCGTTCGCCTTCCATCGTCGTCAGCTCCGTCGCATCGGGGGCGCGGTCGCCGGCGCGGAGTAAGGCATTCTCGTCGCGGTCATCGCGCGCCAAGACAGAACCGCGATAGGTGATGCTGAGCTGCATTGTGCTTGCGTCGCGGCGGGTGGGAATGTCCTTCTGCTCGATCGCCTACTTGAGGCGCGCGTTCGAGAGCGCGAGCACACCTACTGCGACCGGTCGCCGCTCGGCCTCGTAGCCGTCAAGCAGCGCCGGCGCGGCGCCCTTCGTAACCGCTGCGAGCTTCCAGCCGAGATTATGTGCGTCCTGGATGCCGGTGTTCATTCCCTGGCCGCCGGCGGGCGAGTGGATGTGCGCAGCGTCACCGGCGAGGAACACGCGGCGCTCACGATAGCGGTCCACGAGGCGGACGTTGGCGCGCCACAGGGATGACCACTCCGGTTCGTGGAGCCGGATGTCGGTACGGGCGCTCCGCCGCCGGAGAATCGCCTGCATGTTTGCGAGGCTGAGCTCGGGGTTCTGTCCCGGCGCAATGCCGGCCTGGTACTGAAAGGTGTCCGTCGAGGGCAGCGGTCAAAGGCTCACCAGGCCCTCCTCCCGCGACCACACGTGCCAGGCGTCGCGATCGAGGCCGTCGACCTCGACATCGGCGACGATCATCCGCACCTCCTCGCGGGTCTCGCCTTCGAAAACGATACCGGCCTGCTTGCGGATAATGCTGTGGCCGCCGTCGCAGCCGACCAGCCAGCGCGCGGTGAACGTCTCGGCTTCCTCGTCCTCCTTGTCCTTGACTACCAACGCCGACACGCTCTCGTCCGACTGCTCGAAGCTGCTGAGCGCAATGCCGAACTCGACCGCAAAGCCGAGCTCCGCCAAGCGCAGCCTCAGCGCTTCCTCGATCCGCCATTCGGGCGTGATCAGGCTCGCCGGATAAGGGATATCGGGGCGATCCCTTAACGTATACGTGCCGCCCAGCGTCACCTGGCCATCGGGAGCTGTCGAACGGATCGGCATCGCCATCCGGCCACGGGCGATCACGCCATCGACGATGCCGAAATCGTCGAACACCTCGAGGGTGCGCGGCTGTATGCCCTTGCCGCGCGAGCCGGGCTGCGGGCCGGGGGCGGCCTCGATCAGGCGGAAAGAGACGCCGCGGCGGGCGAGTTCGCAGGCTAGCGTCAGCCCGGTTGGTCCGGCGCCGACGATCAGCACCGTTGGCGCGTTCCGCAACTGCGGTAACAGCCTCGCGTCGGCTTTTGCGCGGGCCTTCTCATTCATTCGCTCGTCTGTCATTCGCCCAGCTCCAACCTAAGAGTGATATGTCTCTCCTATCCTAGATTTTCTTCGATGTTCAGCAACTATCAGTGACGAGAAATGCGCCTCATGACGCGTATCTACAGGTCCACATCGAACGATGGACCAGCTTCCCGGGATGACCCGTGTGTGGTCGCCAAGGGACGGGTAATCCGGCTTGATGCCGGCCAACACTCTCAGATCGTCACTGCGCCGTTACACACGAGCTATCCAGAACCAGCTCACAGGCACGGCGTGCGCACTTGGTGGCTTTAGCAGAGGTGGCTTTAGATGGTTACCTGCAACCGTCGGACGCTGCATGAGAAACCATCGCAAAGGGGAAAGTCAGATGTGATTTGGCAACCCGGGCGCCGTTCACTCAGAGGTGGGCCTGTTCTCATAAGGCGTCAACCACGAGCTGAAGCCGCAAAGCGCTTCGGCGAACATCCCACGGCTCGGGTGAACGCCGTACTGAACGCACTCGAAGACTGGAAGCCAATAGCCAAGGCGATCTCGCCGATGCTCCGTGTTCCGCGGCGTAGCTCATCCTTAGCCAGGGCCATCCTCCAATGCAGCAGATGCTCGATCGGTCCCCTACCTACGATTCTGCGAAACCGGGTTGCAAAGGTCGACCGCGAGACACTGCAGAGCCGGGCCAGATCGGAGACGGTCCAGTCATGCGCCACGTCCCTGTGCATCGCCGAGAGAGCGCGCGTCGTGACCGGATCGGCAAGGCCGGCGAGCAGCCCTGTCTGCTCTTGCTTCACCCGCAGCGACTCACTCCGAAGGATCTCCACCAGGATCAGTTCCATCAGGCGCCCGATGATAAAGGAACTGCCAGGTCCCGGCCGCAGCGACTCCGTCTCGTTCATCTTCAAGAGCGAGCACACGCGCCACGAGGAAGTGTCGCCAGCCGCGACGTGAACCAGCGACGGAAGCAGGCCCGTCAACAACTCTTCGTTCGCTGTGTCGAACACAAATCTTCCCCCATGCAGTGTCACGGGAAAATCCGTGCCCTCACCGAGTTTCATCCTTGTATCCCTTGTAGCCGCAACCGCAGTCTCGCTGTCCACAGGCTCCACGGCTGGGTCCGAGGCAAGAGTGAACGGTGTTGAGGTACGAATCAGAACGAAGTCATCGGGATGCAGGTGCACGGGCGCAACCAGCGGGCGTGTCAGCTGGCACTCCCCCCGTTCTATCCAGCAAAACAGCAGGTCGTCTCGCTTGCGAAACGACACGCCCCATCGGCCCACGCCATCAATCCCTCCCCATAACATAGCCCGCGGCCGAAGCAAATGGATGACGTCCAAAAATGGGTCCATGCAAAGGTCAAATTCTACTCCAAATTGGACGGGAGGTAAACACTTTCGGCAATAATATACCTGACTGACAGGCCCAGCTAAACTGGTAGTGGCGTGACAGGCCGGCAGGAATGGGCACAAAAAAGGGGAGCGTTACTCTGCCAACTCTCCATATTTGGAGTGATTTGGTTTACTTACCATGGCCAGCACCACTAAGCCCTGAGAAGCGAAGGTGCTGGCCTTCCGGTTTACGCCTCCATCCGTCGGTGACGTACAGCGTCGGTGAAAGGCGGCGAGAACGTCAACGTCGCCATGGTGCGGGACCTAGCCCATCTCGTAAAGCGCGAAAAAGCCAAGTTTGGAGTCTTTATCGCTCTTGCTGATCCAAGTAAACCGATGCTCACGGAAGCCGTGAAAGAGGGCTTCTATGAGACGCCATTCGGTAAGTTCCCTGTTCTGCAAATCCTCACAATTGAGCAACTACTGAAACGAGCAAACAGCCACAAATGCCGTGGGTTGACCCAGACACCTTCAAGAAAGCAGCAAGAGAGATTACGGCAAAGCAAGATGCTCTCTTTTGATCGCGCTTAGCAAATTTAGGAAACGTAATCAATGCTAGTTAGATTCGACGCTAAGAGCTGTCTAGTTGCCTGCTGGACGTAAGGACTCGGGTTGCTCTGAACAGTAGATGGCACCTCAAATACGCAGTTGATGAAGCGCACACCCCGCATACGAACCTTGTCGTTAGTAAAAATGATCCTGCAGTCTTTAAAGGTGATTGGGCCTAAATCTCCACCATCTAGCAAAATGACCTGATGTGTAATGGGTTGTTTGGTGTGAATCAGTCCAAATCCACTATTGTGAGCGATGGTGAAATTTGGCGGCCTGGGAGGTGGCACGTTAGAGAGTGCCGTACTGCTTGCAAACGATATGAATTGCAGGACGGTCTGCCAGTAGTCTGGAGTATTAACGTCAGTACGCGACAACTTGGCCGCGATTTCGCCTAAAGATTTTTTACTCGCTTCTAACGTTTTGTTAGAGGCAGCATCGCGTAATAATGTGTTCAGGTCTGGCAGGGACGCTGCAAACTGCTTGTCGTCCAGACTTCGATATGCCTCAAGAGATTGAAGTGGGCGTGGTTTTTTAATAGCCGCAATGTTGAGGTGATCCTTTATTTTTCCAATGTCAATACTTAACGCCTGAAGCGAACTATTAATCGGAATCAACTGCCGTGCTACTTCGGCTGAGATGCGATTGTTAAGATTAGTAGCCTCTTCCGGCCTTCGCTGGTCAAGTTGCCTCTTTATCTCATCCGTAACATCTCGTTTGGAATCAGAACTAAAATGTCCAGCTATTCCAAAAATTGCAGCTACAAGCAGAGCTGACGCAAGGCCACTTCCGGTTGCAACCACCCACGAATGATTTATCCATCTATTCTTTTTACCTCCATTCGCGACCGCAGCATTTTGGTTAGCCTCTCTGAAGACTTCGGAAGCGATGCGCCTCATTTCGCCTTCGTCTGGAGGAGTATTCTTTGTTTCTAGCGATGGAGAATGATGATCCTGCGGCTTCCTGCCCTTAGCCATGTCTGTGTTAAACCACCAGTCCATGACGAGTACATCATCGTCAAGTTCCTCGTCTCTGAGTGATGATACAACGGTGTTTCCGATGACGTTTCGGGCAGTGTCGTAATGAAGTTCCAGCCGCGTTCTCCTGATACACTGAAAGCGGCGAAGCTTGAACCTGCGTCAGCATGAACGATTCCGGCGCTGTGCTGAAGGAGTGGTTCTTAACTAGTTTTTTTCTGATCCTATGTTAGCCCGATCCGTATTGGTTCGGGCTTTTCTATCTGCATTGGTGCCTCTCCAAATGAGCCCGCATGCGGTAGACAACCTTCAGCTCCCGAATCTCCCAATGAATGAGCACAGAATACTTCATGGGCAAAGGTTATCACTTCGCCGTGTGTTCGCCATAACCGCTACTTTTCCTCCCACGAACAAATCGGCAGTAAAATGTTTCAAGGAGGTGATTCGATGGCAAAAGTCCCGTCAAAAAAGATATTGCGAGAGGCCGGCAAGGAGCTTTCCACTGGCAAGGGGAAAACAGTCAAAAGCCTTGCTGGCTTTGCGCTACAGCAAGGACGCGGCAAACGAAAGAGCAGAAACAAGTGAAACTTGTTCTGGTGAAGTGGGTGGATTCATTCGGAGCCTCTTCCGAATGGGAAGTCATTGAAAACCCACGACCGAAACCCCTTGTTTGTCAGTCGGTGGGATGGCTTGCTTATGACGGCAATGACTGCAAGCTGATCGTACCGCATCTGTCGGCAGCGGATCATGCTGATGCAAGGCAACAAGGCTGTGGTGATATGACAATCCCGGCCATCTCTATTTTGAGTATCCAGGAGTTGGTCGCCGCGACATGAGTATGACGGTACAAGCCAAGCTATCCTGAAATCGAGTGAACCCCGCCCACCGGACGCATCGCGTGGCACTACCAAAAAAAAAAGCGATAATGGCTACACAGGGAGTTGGTATCAATGCTTCACGCGATATTTGCGGATAAACAAATCAAGCAGTTTAATGGATCGTTTTCAGAAGCGGATGCTGAGGTGGAAAGACAAAGGGGAATAGGCCATATTGCTTGTTACCTCTTTTCCGCCAACACCGAGGACGAATATCAGCGCCAGCTTGAAAAAGAACGAACTGGCAAAGTCGAGGTATGGCCAACGATATGAAGTCCGACTCAGAGATGATAGAAGGCCGGGAAGCGTGGAAACGCTTTGAAGGCGCGATGAAGAAGGTTATTTCTGTCCCGCACGCTGAAATACAGCGCCGAATAGAGGAACATCGGGCGGAAGCTGCTAAGAATCCAAATAGGCGCGGACCGAAACCAAAGAACCGCTGAGTTTACCCAATAATCGGAAGTTGCCGTTCGATAACGTACTTTAAAATAGAGGCAATCTCCGGTCTTACAGTAAACAATCCGCTTCCGGTTCCCGTGGGAATCAGCAGATTGGTTCTCTGCGCGACTTGCCCGAGTGTGCCGATAATTTTATCTTGTCCAGTCCCGTAACGACTGGAAGCCCTATATATTCTGTCCAAATCGAATACAGGCCCTCGCCATTCATGGTTTCCGAAAAAAGCACACGCGCTACTGCGTAAATCTCAAATTTCGACAGTCGTCTGAGTTGACCCTCGACTTCAAGAGCCTGCACGCCTAATTCAGATGTGGGTTCGGTGTTTTCCCTAACCGCTGTAACCACGTGTTGCGTTCGGCGGATTGCATTCAGTAGCACGTAGGTGGTGATCAAGACTAGACCGATAAGCGTATAGAAAAGCAGCGAACCTAGTGAGAGAAATTCGTTAGATTTCATTTCTGGCCACGCTTTAATACCGCCAAATATGCAGGCGAGGATAGCCAAGAACAACTGGCCGATCTGGCCCTTAGTTGAAAACCATGGCATAACGAGTTTTCGCGCCTGTCCGCCCTGTTTGTCATCCGCACTCACTCGCGCATTGCTCATTACCAGCCTAACCCGTCGAGTGACCTAGTTCCGCTTCCCCCGTCCCTGGCGTTGCGCCTCTCGCTTAGAAAGCTTCCGGTATTTCCCCCTCCTTGCCCGTCAGTTGCTTGTAGGTGAGACGCTTGCCTACGATCTGCGATAGCGCGGTTTCAAAGCGGTCATAATCGCTGATGACCTTTCCCGCACCGTCTTTCCGGTTGTTGTAACGAAAGGCTTGCTCGTCCACGTAGCGGAAGAGATGAAACGGTTCTACTGCAATATATGTTCCGCCGACTCCACGCTTTAGCAACGACCAGAAGTTTTCTAACGTATTCGTGTGAACATTGCCCTCAACGTAGGCTTCCAGGTGATTCACCATGTTGTGCGTATATTCATCATCCATGCGCCAGTTGTTGCCGAGATCGTCAGAATGGATTTGAGAACCCTTAGCAACCGTCGCCCGAACTTCTTCACGCATCGTTTCTTTCTTGCGATCTGCGATCACGGTGGCACGAACGCGCTTCGGCTTTCCCTCGCTGGCACGCTCAAGCACGCCTAACACAATCGTCTTGTCCCCATGTTTACTGTGCTTCTGTGCTCTCTCTTTCCGGGCCTTGTGCATGTTGCGAACTTTGCCGCCGATAAAGCTTTCGTCAACTTCGATTTCGCCTTCCAGCATTCCGCCCGTGAGATCGTCTTGCATGGCTAGCCGGGCGCGTTGCAACATAAACCACGCGGTCTTCTGTGTGACCCCGAGAGAACGATGAATCTCCCAAGAAGAAACGCCATTGCGAGAGTTCACCAGCAACCACATAACTGGCAACCACTTGTCCAAGCCGATGGCAGAGTCTTCGAAAATCGTTCCGACTTTCAAGGAAAACTTCTGTTTTGGGTGCTTCTCGTAACACTTGAAGACTTTGGCATTCGGGAGGAATGCAACATCGTCAGAGTCGCAATAGGGGCAACGAACCCGACCATTCGGCCAACGCATCTTGATCATGAACTGTTGGCAGTTCTCCGCATCCGAGAAGTACAGAATCGCTTCTTGGAGTGTGCGTGGCGTCTTCATATCTCAACTGTACAGCGGTTTAGGCCGTCAGTCAAGTATATTATTACCAACACTTTCGGCGTTTTAGTTATGGAAGGTACAAAGAATTCGCCCTATCTTGAAGTTAGTCACTTATGCAAATGACTCTCTCAAGCAGACTCATCTTTACCGTGGTCGGTGTTACTTTACCCATTGCTGCACATCGGGCAGACATGAACAGGACTCACATCTATAATCCGCGCTGGCCGCCGCACGCTAAGTTTCACGATGGCCAGACGCTGTCTCTGTCAGTCCTTCTAGGCGGTCTAACGACATATCTAGCTTGGAAGCCCAGCAGGAACGTTCCCATGCTCGTGGCCGCTGCCGGGGTTGCAGCAAGCCTGTATTTCGTCTCGCAAAGCACCGCGATTCTTTATCCCGGTACCGCTTATCTCGATCCAGAATTTGAGCCGGAGACAGCCCCACGAATTCCAGTTGCGGTCGTGATCGATTCAGCTTACTTGTCTGCCGTCGCAGTTGCTTCCTGGTTGGGCCTTCGCGCGTGCCGGCGAACGCCGCACAACCCCGTCGTTAAACAGGGAGCGAAGTGAAGCCAATCGAAGCGTTGCGCACTCCCGACTCACGCTTTCTCGGACTGCCTGGCTATGAATATGAGCCGCATTATGCTGATTCTTTGCCAGGATACGAAGGACTTCGAGCGCACTATCTGGACTTGGGTCCGAAGGACGCCGAGCGTACGTTCCTCTGTCTGCATGGTGAACCGACATGGAGCTATCTCTATCGCAAGATGATCCCTCCGATGCTGGCAAGTGGTGCGCGCGTCATTGCACCCGACTTCTTCGGCTTCGGTCGTTCCGACAAGCCCGTAGCGGACTCTATTTACACCTTTCACTTCCATCGAGAATTTCTTCTGCGTTTCGTTGAAGACATCGCTATTCGACATATCACCCTAGTGGTTCAGGATTGGGGAGCGACTCTGGGACTCACCTTACCAGTGGATCCTGGCTTCCGTTCCCGATTGGACAGGCTCGTCGTGATGAATACAGTTCTTCCCGTCGGCAAGCCGCTCGGTCCGCATTTCTATGAGTGGAGAGCGACGGTCCGCAAGATGCCTGATCTGCCCGTCGGCCCATTGATTCGCAGAATCACGCCACAGCTCACCGATCAGGAAATGGCCGGCTACGATGCTCCTTTTCCGGATGTTCGATTCAAAGCAGGAGTTCGAACGTTCCCGGATCTAGCCATGGTTGACCCCGAAATGGAAGGAGTCGCCGAAGCCGAGGCGGCTCTCCGGTTCTGGAGAGAAGAGTGGTCCGGCAAGTCTTTCATGGCGATCGGGGCAAAGGACCCGGATGCGGACACGATGCAGGCACTGCACAGCCAGATTCGAGGTTGTCCGGAACCGTTAGTTGTCAGAGAAGCGGACCACTTTGTACCAGAGTGGGGCGAGCCGGTGACACAAGCTGCACTACGCTCCTTTGGCGATCTCCACTAGAAAGGACTACATATGACCAACGACGCTCTTCAGCGAACATATAACTCCTATCTGGATGCCTACAGCGACATCGAACCAGTGGAGCGGGAGCGTCTGCTCCGGCAAAGCGTGACCGACGACGTGCTTTCCATTAACCCGAACGGGGAGAGCCATAGCTTGGGCAATCTGATGGATCACATCGAGCAGTTCCAAAAGCAGCGCCCGGGAGCGTACTTTAAGAGCAACAAGCTTCTGGCCCACCACGAACAGTTCTTATCGGAGTGGACAATTTACAGCAAGGACGGTTCAGCGGTCGCGACCGCTCACACCTACGGTCGCTTCAATGGGAAAGGGCTGATAACTTACCTGATCGGCTTCTTCCAAGAAGGAGAAAAACAGTGAGCGAAACAGCTGATATAAAAGTACGCAAGAAATTCCAATCCGGGATGCCAGACCGATGAGAGCTGCTCACTATGACCGTCAGGGAAGTTCCCATGATGTCCTTGTCACCGGGGACCTTCCCGAGCCTCAAGCCAGTGCAGGTGAGGTTCGAGTGAAAGTCTATGTCTCGGGCCTCGAGATCCCCCCAGATATTAAGGCCCGGAGAGGTTCTCGTCGCAGATGCCTTTTCCTCGGATCACCCCTTACCAGGATGGCGCGGGCGTCATAAACTCAGTCGCTGAGGGCGTGCCGTCAAGCAGGCCCGTTCCGCGGGAGCCGATCTCGTCATCAATCTGCGCAGGGGACGCCGCGCGAAAGTAAAATTCGCGACCGATGGTGCTGGCGTCGACCGGATCATCGATGTCAACCTTCTTTTCAATCTGGAAATCGATATGGCATGCCTCTCGCCGGGCGGCGTCATCATTTCCTATGCAGTCGAGAGGGCCACGGACCATCTTTCGCTACCGCTTCTGAAAGCTATAGTCGGCGGGTGTGTTTTCCGTTTCGTCTATCTAACTACGGCGCCGCCTGATGCCAAATGCGATGCCATCACGGCTATCAACGCTTGCTTGGCGAAGGGCGCCTACGTTCCTGTTGCACGTTCTACCTCCTTGGTTTGTGCGTGTCCGTCACTTCGGATTCCTTAGCACACGGAATCGCTCCACGCTGTTGCCTTTGTGTCTCCGTCTGCTTGATGCAACAGATCCTGAGAGGCCACTGTATACGGCAAACCAGGGCTACGTTCCGCGTAAGATGGTCCGCGCCGACACTCAGCTCATGGCGGCTGCCTACCTACCGTGTGTTAGCTCCCAACTGACGAAGACAGATCGCGCACCTCGTGGAAGGCTCGCACGATATGCTCACCCAGATCGCGCGAACCCTCGTCGAGCCATGTCGCGAAGGCGTGGCTGAGTGCAGCCATGCCCATCTGCGCAGCTAGAGTCGCCTGATGACCAGGGACGCCGCGCTCGCATAACGCCGAGGCCAATGACGCGATCAATGATCTGGCCTTTGCCAGCTCGCGTTCTTGTAATGCAGGGCTACTGGCAATAATCCGGCGGCGAGGCTCGGACAATGGGCGGTTCTCGAGAAAAATATGCTCCACTGAGCGGAAGGCGCGGAACAACGTATCCCAGGGACCGAGCGCGGGCGGAGCATTACGCACTGCGCTCGTCAGCGCATCGCCGAATGTAGCCTCGCCATCGAAGAGTACCTCCCGCTTGTCGGGAAAGTGGCGAAAGAAGGTACGCTCCGTGACGCCAGCTTTCGCAGCAATCTCGGTGGCTGTTGTCTGCTCATACCCACGCTCCCGATATAACTCCAATGCTGCCAGCTGAAGACGCCGACGTACTTCTTCCCCGTTTCTTGGCATTAGTTGACCCACCTATTGTCAGTCACTGACGATACATGTTAATATTCGTCAGTGACTGACGATTTATCATTTGGTCACTGACGATTCTAGCCGATGGCTTGGATTGTGAAACTATCAACGCCCATCGGGCCGCAAGGTTCATGCAACGGGCTAAACCAAACGGGAGAACCACTATGTCCAATCTTGAGCCCACCATGATGAAAGCCCTTCGCTTACACAGCTACGGCCCACCGACTGACGTCCTCAAACTGGAAGAAATCGCCGTTCCCAGCCCCGGTGCAGGTCGCATCCGTGTGCGGGTCCACGCATGCGCACTTAACCCCGCAGATTGGGCTCTCTGCCGGGGCTTCCTCCCCAGCGCCCTGCCGCGTGGAATCGGGCTCGATGTATCCGGCACCGTCGATGCCGTTGGTGAGGGAGTCACAAAAGTCCGTGTCGGCGACCTCGTCTTTGGCGTTCCCGACTTCATGGGTTCTCCAAGCGCTGGAGCAGCGGAGTATGCGATCCTAGCCGTCTTTGTGCCTGTTCCGGAACGTCTGGACCTCACCGCCGCGGCCGCACTGCCGATGGTCGTCGAAACGGCGGTTCGCAGTCTCGATCTCCTCGGAGTGGCCGCAGGCCAGACGATTCTGGTAAATGGTGGCGGAACGATGACGGGGTTTGCGGCGGTTCAGGTCGCGCTGCTGCGCGGCGCACATGTCATCGCAACCGCCGGCGAAACCTACGCCGGACGTTTGCGTGATCTGGGTGCGAAGGTGACCTCCTACGGCGATGGGATGGTCGAGCGGGTTCGCGAGATCGCGAAGGGAGCACCCGACGTTGTTCTGCACACCGCACAGGTCCCCGGGCTACTCCCCGATCTCATCAAGATCGTGGACAGCGATCCTCGTCGGGTGATGAGTTTTAGCGACTTCGACGAGGAAGGGCTTGGCGTCCGCACCACAGGGCGGGAGCCAAATGTCGTTCCTCGTTATGACGCGCTCGCTCCATTCGCCCAACTCGCTGCCGAAGGGCGCTTCTTCGTGCCCGTAGCGCGTAGTTTCGGCTTGGAAGATTGGCGAGAGGCGGCAGAGATCAGCCTCAGCGGGCAGGCTCATGGCAAGCTATTGCTCCTGCCTGGCCGCGCCACTGCTGCAAACGTATAGCGACTTACAGGAGGACAGCGACCTTCCGCGTTTGTTGAAGGCTGCCTGTTTGCATTCAACCCGGTTGAACTGTTACTACCAGGAATCGCGCTTGGCCTCTGCGGATGCGTTTGGCTAATTTGTGGGTCACAAGGAGGTCTCTGTGACCCAACTCAGAAAGAAGATGCTGGAGGAACTCCAGCTTCAAATGGCCGAGATTTCCGGGGGCAGGTCAGAGAGAAGATTTTCTTGCTCGACAGATTGCCGGACCGGTAGACCATGAAGAGCGAAGGTCAGAGCGAATCGCCTTCAACGGATCAGCCCTCGTTTCAAGCCGGACGGGTTGTGGGGCGATCGGAGGAGCGCTTGGATCGCCCTATCGCCCAACCATAGTTCTGCGCGCCTGTAAACAATATAGTAAACGCTATATTGAAATGCCGGCAGGAACAGCGCGGCATGAACGTGGAGGTCGAGTACGAATGAGCGAACGAGCTGTGCTGAAAGAGTTGGTAGGGCATAACGTCATTAAGCGTGGAGAAGATGAGGGAGACGTCCTGCAGATCGCAGAGATGAAGCTGATCTGGAAGGCGAGAGGGCCTGGGACTGCCTACCAGTTCTCTATCTACGAGATGGATTTGCAGCCCAATACTGGAATCCCGTTGCATAAGCATCCTTACGCGGAGTTTTTCAAGGTGTTGGCTGGAGAAGTCTCATTCGCCAAACTGAACGAGGATGGCCCGATGGAGTGGGTCACCTGCAAAGCAGGTGATAGCGTCCTCGCTCCCCCCAACACTCCGCATACGTTTCACAACAAGAGTTCAGGATCGGCACGATTCATGAGCGTATCCACCTACTATCACGAATCGATGTTCATCACCGCCACCACTCAGGCTGATTTCTCTGGGTCAGCGTCAGCCGATCCCGCTGCTGCTTTTGGAAGGTTTGTGCAGGCGGCAGAGCAGGCTCAGGTCTACGTGGTGGAGGGCTAAGACGACGTCCACCAGGGACGTTTGGATCACCCTCCGGAGCTCCATTTATAGCAGCGGACACTATCGGCGTCGCTTTGGATACTGGGACTTGGGGGAACGCTGCGCACGATTGACCTAAGACTTGTCATTACCGAGAGGAGCTTCCGCAGGCCACGTCATGCCCTCACACTTCCCTCAACACTGGATTCCTCGACCGCCTACCGCTGCCTCCCGCTGAAGATATCCGCACCGACAGCCTCCTGTGCGAAGTACTCTGGTTGATTGATGTCGGCAATCAGACCCGGCTCCTGCGGCACCCACCCAAGACGTTGCCGTGTGCGTTCGCTCGAAGCGGGTCCATTCCCTCCGATAAACATGGCCATCATCCCGAAATGACTTGTGGCTTCCTCCTGCGAGAGCGAGACGACCGGGAGCTCGAACTGGCGGCCGATCGCTTCAGCAATCTGACGGTAAGGAACGCCCTCCTCGGCTACAGCGTGGAAGGGACCGCCTTGAGCGCCATGTTCGAGAGCAAGCCGGAAAACGCGAGCCGCATCGAGCTGATGGACCGACGGCCATAGGTTGTCTCCATCGCCTACATAGGCAGACACGCCTTTCTCGCGTGCCAGGCTCGCAAGCTGGGGAATAAAGCCGTGCCGTTCTCCGATGCCATGAACGGAACGTGGAAGCCGGACCACGGTCGCCCGCACCCCGCGTTCTGCCATGGCCATTATGGTCTGCTCCGACGCCCGCGGGAAAGCCGGCATGACAGGGCCGATGGACATCTCCTCCGTGAAAATTTCGCCGCGAGGAAAGATGCCGATCCCGCCGGCCACGATGACCGGGCGGTCGGAACCCATGAATACATCGGCAAAGGTCTCGATTGCCTGGCGGTCCTCTGCGCTCAACTCGACGATCTTAGACATGTCCAGGCCGAATGCTGTATGGATCACGCCATCAGCCTGGGCTGCGCTTCTGCGCAGAACATCGAGATCACTCAAAGACCCCAGGATTGGTTTTACTCCAGCCCTGGTGAGAGTGTCAGCATTCGCTTGCGACCGCACAAGGCCAGAGACCTCGTGCCCGGCGGCAATCAATTCCTTCACGACCGCTGTACCAACCCACCCGGTTGCACCTGTGATAAATACTCGCATGATCTGGGTCCTCCCTGACCCAAGATCAATGATCGACGGAACTAGTATCGTAGTAAAGACGAGGATTTATCCTATGATCGCGACTAACAGCTTGGCGACTCAGGACGGTGCTGGCCAGGCGCTCGGCAGGTTTCTTCAGGACCGGCGGGCCAAACTCGATCCAGCTTCTTTCGGGTTCTCATCTGCCCGTCGCCGTACGCCCGGTCTGCGGCGGGAAGAGGTCGCGCAACGAGCCAACATCAGCTCGGCCTGGTACGTGTGCCTGGAACAAGGCCGGGGTGGAGCACCATCGGCTGATGTGCTCGACAACCTCGCGACGGCACTCCTGTTGACGGATGCCGAGCGCGAACATCTGTTCCTGATTGGACTGGGGAGAGCACCCGAAACCCGTTACAGGCACCCCGAAGATATCGAACCACGATTGCAGCGACTTCTGGACCAGTTGAGTCCGGCTCCAGCGTTCATCAAAACCGCAACGTGGGATGTCGTGGCCTGGAACCAGGCAGCGACGGTACTCTTACCAAACCTCGGGCAACTCGCAGCCAATGAGCGCAACACGCTGCGAATGGTTTTCCTCGATCCTCGTGCTCAGGCTTTGTATTACGACTGGGAAGCTGTCGCGCGGACGGCCGTCGCGGCTTTCCGTGCAGACGTGGCACGGGCGGGCGCCATGGCGGAGGTCGCCGCATTGGTCGACGAACTCTCGCGTTCCAGCTCGACTTTCAAAGCGATGTGGCAGGACAACGATGTGTCGGACAGCGCTCACGCGGTGAAGGACCTACGGCATCCGGTTCTTGGAACAATGAGCTTCGAATGCTCTACCTTCGGGGTGGACGGACGGCAGGACCTCACGATGGTCGTCTTCTTGCCGGTCAGTACAGACGTCGCGGAGCGCATCACGAGTCTGCTTGGCACTCCGAGACCGTCCTGAGCGGACTTGGGTTGCGCAGAGAGCACTTTCCGATAAGGGCACTTAAGAGCCGCGACCTCCCGATTACTTCCGAAGGGCGCGTGATCGAGGAGCTATCCGGCTTTGATATCACCGTTCTTCTTTTCAGTTTCGGAATACCCCGATCTGAAAGAGGAGTAATTGACGACAGGGAGTCGTTAAGCAATCCTTGTCTTGCACTACTGTGTAAAGCAGAATATGGGACTAGCTGACGGCCCAGTAACCTTTCGCCATCCCATTTACTTTCGATATCTGCTCCGTAGCAGTGTGCCGCTGTTGGTCGCTGGTCTGTTCTTGTTTTCGCTGTCTCATGGTTGGACCTCTGATGATTTGATCTACCCTTCGGCGTCTTCTGTATTGCCGTAGGCCTATCCTGGTGGTGGGCATTTCGGCGTTACGGCCTGACCGTAACTGTGAATAACGCAGGAATCTGGTTTATCCAGGGACGCAGGTCCACATTCGCGAGGTGGACGGCCTTAACTTCTGTCCGATTCTCAAATTCAGCCGTTGCGATCAGTGCAGATGGGAGAACATGGCGCATCCATTCCGACCTGTCAAATTGGGATCGACTTGAACGCTTAGTTCGCGACCATGCTTCCGCTGAAGCCTTAGCGGCTTGGCTGATACCGCCATTCCGCGTGCGAGCAAAATGGCGAGGCCTCTTACAACTCAGCATTGTGTGTGCGGCGTCGCTCATCGGCGGCGCCGGCCAGTTGGCAGCCGGGCAGTGGAAAGCGGGTCTCGTCATGTTCGGTGTGGGGGCGCTCTTCCTGTTTTTGGTACGGGGCGCCGTCCTCTGGTACCTGTTTGGGGAGGACGCGCTTGTCGTCCAACGGCTAACCGGACGTGACAAACCGCACGTCTACATCATCAGCGAGCACTTAGCGCAGAACTATTTTCACGGCAGGAACCCGATTGGTCGAATGTTGCCGCATTTTGGCCAGGTGGTCGGTGTAGTTTCTGACCTACGGGACCAAGGTTTACGCAATCAGAACCAGAACACGGTTTACCAAGCTGCCAGTCAGCTGCTGACATCGGGATTGTCGGTGTTTGTCCGTTGTAACGGCCGATGCCAACCTTTGCTCGAAACAATGCGGAAGACTATTCGGGAGGTTGATCCGAACACTCCAGTCTTCTCCCTACAGACCATGCGAACAGCCGTTGACGGGGCACTTTCGTCCGAGGAGGTGCTCGGATTTCTTTCCACCCTGTTTGCCCTTCTGGCAATGCTGTTAACGGCCACAGGTCTGTATGGAGTGCTTTCCTACATGCTGTCTCGTCGCACTCGCGAGATTGGATTACGAATCGCGATAGGAGCTTCGACGCAGGATATCGTAGCCCTTTTCGGCAAAGAATTATGGGCTTTGGTCGGGCTAGGCACGATCATCGGAATACCAACTGCTTTGGCCGTTGCGGACTTTCTCAAATCTCAACTGTTTGGGATTCAGCCCAATGACTCGCCATCTACCGTCGCGGCAGTAACCTGCATTGTGACCGTAGCCCTAATAGCGTCGATGATCCCCGTGAGGCGGGCTGTCCGAATCAATCCGCAACAGGCATTGAAGGTCGATTGAGGTCAACACCTGTACACTCTCGCAGGGCAGATCCGATCCCTGAGGGCAACCGCACATTTGGAACGACAAATCTACTCGTGGCCGGTTTTCTGACGAAAAGTATCTCGCGCAGGTAAGCCCTCAACTCTTCGAGAAAGCAAGTTTTTATGCACGACGAGCAGTCAATTTCGGGGTTGCGCGTGATCCGTTCCGAACGGCAGATGATTTAAGCTGCGCCAACGATACAGGAGGACCAGAGTGTTCCACGACGATCCGCCCGAAGCGTTTCTGTCTGTCGACATTGTGGATAGCTACTCACTGCGCAAAGAGATCTGAGGATCGATGCGTGCGGCACGCCACGCCGGAATACTGGCGCTACTTAAGGCGATGATTACGACTATCGCCACGACACCAATCAAGGTCACGCTATCTAAGGGATGCACGCCATAAAGCATTCCGCGTATCGTCCCAGCAACAATCGAGGCTCCCAGCAGCCCTATCGCCGTCCCAACCAGTGTCAGAAGAGCGCTCTCCCGTACTACGATTGCAATAATGGCCCTCAAGCTGGAGCCAATGGCGAGCCGAATCCCGAACTCTCGCGTGCGCTGCACGGTCAGATAGGTCAGCGTTCCATAGAGACCGAGCGCGGCGAGCAGCACGGAAGCTCCTGCGAACACCGTCAATACGAACACTATAAAGCGCGTGTCACCGATGGAATCCGATACGTATTCGCCCATTGGACGAATGTCGAATACTGCCTGCCCGGGACGCACAGTATCCACCGCGGCCTTGATCTGCGGCGCAAGCCGCTCTGCGCTGTTCCGAGTCCTGATCACCAGCGACATTTTGCCCGGATAAGAACCATACGGAAAGATGAAGTGAGGTGTGTTTTCGTCGCGAACCCGCGTGAGTCGCGCGCTATTGGTAACGCCGATCACTTCGACTTCGTCCCGCCGCCCCGTCCGGTAAATTGCCAACCGTTTACCGATCGCTCCGCCTGGCCACAGCCTTGTTGCTAACTCCTCATCGATAATCGCCACGCCGCGGTCCATCGCGATATCTTGATCGGTGAAATCGCGGCCCTCACGCAGCGGCGTACCGATCGTATGTAGATACCCGGGAAGGGCGAATTGTTGTGAACTGAGAATGGGTGGAGAGTCGGGCCGGTCCGCGCGGCCGACACGGCGGCTCTCCTGGCCCGCGAGTGGCAGCGGGTCTGCGGCGCTCACCGACTCAACCCCGGGGATGGCGCTCACTCGATCGAGCACGTTCCGTAGCAGAACCCATCTCTGTTTCAGCGACGGGTATCGTTTCGAATCGAGCGGCACAGTAGCGGTGAGGACGTTCGTGGGATCAAAGCCGAGGGGCGCGTGCAACAGATTCAGGAAGGACCGGAGCATCAGGCCTCCGCAGACCAGGGGTACGATCGACAACGCGACTTCAATCACAACTAGAGTTCGTTGCAATCGTCGTGCGGCTGATCCTACCGTTTCCGACCGTCCCGCGCGCACATGGCCTGCTGTTTCCGAGGTCAGCTGCAATGCCGGCATCAACCCGGACAGGATGCTGGTCGCCACGGATAAGAAGATGGCGAAAAGCATCACGGGCGCATCAATTCCGATCCTGGCTTGCAGAGGGAAATGCCAAGCGTTTTGATGCGCGATGGCGTTGACAGCGAACTGCGCACTGAGCAGACCTATAGCAGCGGAAGCCAGAGCGAGCACGAGACTTTCTGCAAGGAGTTGCCGGACAATTCGAATCCTCGGCGCCCCGAGCGCCCGCCGAACGTCCAACTCGCGCTGCCGTGCTGACCCTCGCGCGAGCAGCAGATTAGCAACGTTTACGCAAGCAATCAGGAGTACGAACACCACCGAAGCTGATAAAAGAAACAATAACGGCCGCGCTTCGCGCGTCATGTCATCCTGTAGCAATCGCGCCGCGAAGTGCACTTTTGCGCCGGGTCCGCGGTCGAATGGCGACGCCTGCCATCCGTTAGGGCCTGAATAGAAGCCTGGGTTCTCACGTTCGAATTCCGCCGCGAGTGTTTGCAGTTCAGCATTTGCTTGGGCGAGCGTAACACCGGATCTGAGCCGCGCCAAGATCGGTACGCCGCGGTATGGCACGGTTGGGTCAATGCGATACGGAAACCAAATGTCGACCCGCTCCAAATCGGTAACGGAGGGCGGGAAAAAGAGGCGAAATCCAGGAGGCAGCACACCCGCGATTTGCACCTCTACATCATTGACGCGGATACTTTTTCCAATTACGCCTGGGTCCCCGGCGAATCTGCGGCGCCACAACTGATCGCTGATCAGAATGGCCAGCGGTTGTTGCTCGCTCGCATCGACGCGTGAATCGAGCATCCGTCCGAGTACAGGGCGTGCGCCTAGCAGCGGGAGAAAATTGTCCGAGATGCTACCGGCCGAAAGGTGCTCACTTCCGGCGCCATAATCAAGATCCGCATCAACCTCATCTATCGTTGAAACCGCCTCGAAGCAGCGGCTGCGCTCTTCCAGGCTGAGCAGTTCCCTTCTTGTTGCACCCGTGTTGGCTACGTTGCGTGCATCCACCCGAATCGTGACGATCCGGTCGGGCTCTGGATACGGCAGCGGACGCCACAGCACCGCGCGCATGAGGCTGAACATTGTGAGGTTGGCCCCGATCCCGAGCGCCAGTGTCGCGATGATGATAATCGTAAACCCCGGCGAGCGCACCAGAGAGCGACAGGCCTGACGGATGTCCGCATAGGTGCTCTCGATTCCTTTCCCCATCCAAGCATCACGAACGTCCTCTTTGATCTGCTCAATGCCGCCGGCTTCCAGGATCGCCTTACGCCGCGCTTGTTCAGGTTGCATGCCGTCGGCGATATGGCGGCCGGTCACTTCGTCCACATAGGCGCGCAACTCGGCATCGAGCGTATCCTCCACGCGCCGTTTATGGGTCAGGTTGTCGAAGAGTCGCTTGATCTGCCTGAAACTTCGCATACTAGGCGGACTCCAATAGCGTGGCCATCGCCTGTACGATCCGCGTCCATGTCTTTTTTTCTACCGCCAGCTGCTTTTTACCTTCGCGCGTCAAGGTGTAAGACCGGACACGACGACCCTCGGCCGTTTCTTGCCACTCCCCCTCGAGCCAGCCCTGTTGCTCAAGGCGATGGAGCGCAGGAAAGAGTGAGCCTGCTTTGACTTGGAACGCACCATGAGTGACCTGAAAGATACGTTCTGCAATTGCGGACCCGTGCATCGGGCGCAGATCCAGAGTCCGCAGAACAAGCAAATCGAGAGTTCCCTTCAAGAGTTCGAGTGTGGCTTCAGGCATGGCTATAGAACTTCTATACAGAGATTCTATACCTCATTCCGGCTGGATCTTCAACATGCGGGAGAAGATGGAAGAGCAGCGTTAGATCGGGGGGATTTGTCGCTACGTTGAATCAAGAGATTTCCCATCTCAATGCGCAACAGCCGTTTGAGAACAGCAGCAATTCGTAATGCCGGTGATCAGGACTAATTCGATTGCTACGACGAACCCAGTCAAGTCCAAACTGGGATAGCTTAGATTTTATCGAAGGGTTCCGTCGATGCCGGATAAATTCTTTCAGCGGGCGTCCAATCCGGGTTTCGTAACGGAGGTCGACACAGATATCGATCGCGAAAGCTGGCGAATATATAAGATTAAGGGTGGGAGTTAAGTTCCGGAACGAGAGGCAGGTATGACGATTACGCTTAGTTCAGATCAAGAGAGCTTCGTTAATAAGCAGCTGGAGGCCGGACGCTTTCACTCCGTCATCGAAGTAATCGATTCGGCCCTACACGCTCTCGAGCAGACAAGTTCTGTGGTTCTTAGGAGTTCCCCTGAAGTGGAAGAATCAATCGCGATGGATCATCCCCCCCCAAAAAACTTGGCCAAAAAGAACTTTGCTCAATTTCTGTGTGAATCACCGCTAAGAGGTTCGGGTCTCAATCTAGAGACTCAAAAGGAATATCCCCGCGCGGTTGAGCTGTGAGCGGGTTTCTCATCGACACCAACGTTATCTCAGAATTTGCTAAGCCGGCCCCAAGCTCCCAGGTGTTGCTGTGGTTTGAAACTGCCGACCCCAACTCTCTTTTTGCAAGTGTTGTTACTCTTGGCGAAATTCGGTTAGGCATTGAAGATATGCCGCTCGGCCAGCGCCGTACCGATTTAGAACACTGGTTGCTGGAGGGCTTGCCTGGATGGTTCGGGTCCAATCTTCTGCCGGTAAGTAAGGCGATAGCAGATCAATGGGGACGTTTAACCGTTCGCGCTAAACGCAACGGAATGGCTTTGGCGATCATTGACGGCCTACTCGCAGCAACCGCACTTGAACATGACCTTTCGGTAGTCACTCGCAATGTGAAAGACTTCGATGGGCTTGGCATCTCGATCATCAATCCCTGGACGGCTTAGTGAGGTCGCTGCGGGGAAGTTTTCCTTCACATTTGAGTCTGTTGACGACCGCGGTAGGCGGGGTTCTAACTTTTCATCTCCTGAAGCAAAGCCTTTAATCTAGCGATAGTGGAGGCAAGCTATCGTTCGGGCCTTTCTAAGGCGATCAGTTTCTTTTGATAATCAATGGTGACTATGTAATCCCGAAGAAACTGGTTGCCGATATTGAGCCCCCAAGGATTTATGCCTTGGCCCGTGCCCTTTCGGAAAAAGACCACAGCGGGTGACTTTACTTCGAGGGAACCAAACGCAATTCGATCTACGGACCCCTTGGTGCTCTGAGCTGCGCCCCTGTATCCGCTGGAAACAGTATCCTCCCCTTTACTGGCAGTCGCCCTGAGTCCCAACTCCTTGATCGCCGCTGGCGTTAGGGCAAAGCTCCCATCCATGCCCGTGTCCAGCGTTGCTTTGATCTTCTTCCCGTTTACGGCCACATCGTCTACGACCAAATTGCCATCTTCTCCCCCCTTGAATGGCAGGATGACGCGGTTACTGCTTTGGGTGTCTAGCATGGAAAGAAAAGAAGAGGGATAGAAGCGGATGACGTTCTTTGGATAATCAATCTGAAGAATTCGACCTGCCAGAAAATTGCTGCCTAACACGGCTTGCACCTCTGTCCCGAGGCCTTCACGCAAGAAGCCCAAGTCGAGAGCCACAGCCTGCAAATCCTGAGCGGGAAGCGAAGCGACTGCCAAGGCGGGCAGTTTCGTCACGTAAAATTCCGGATGTCCTGAGCCGATGCCCAACACCTTTCCACGAACTTTTCGAAGTGTCAGACCCGCTGATTTGGCAAGCGCCAGGTTTACGGCGGAAGGGCTGGAATCGGTGTCCAATAGCACGGGAAAAGATTTTCGATCTGCAATTTTCGCTTGCACCAGGATGACGTTGTGATCGAAGTGAAAGGGGACCTCCAGCACTCCCGTGGGGTTGTCAGCCGCGGCAAGCGCCGCAGAGGCGCTGCATGTGAGAAGAATACCGGTGGCAGCAAGAGCGCTACGCTTCCAGGAGCTTTGGGAAGCGATCCCCGTCATCCGCTCCCTTCGAGAATGATGGCGACTAGTGGCATGTCGCGGTGAGTTCTTTATCATGGCTTAATTCTCCTGGTGGTATCGGAGTATTTCCAGCGGAAAGGGCGTGCGGTTTTGGCGTAAGCGCGGATAAAGCGCATCAGTTTACGGGCTAGATCCTTGACGGAAGTGAACACGCCACGAGCGATGACCTCGCGTTCCAGGCGTGCAAACCAGAGTTCCACCTGATTCAGCCAGGACGAGTAGGTGGGCGTGAAATGCAATTTCACGTGTGAGTGCTCGCTGAGAAACGCAGCGACTTTTTGCGTTTTGTGGGCAGATAAATTATCGAGGATGATGTGGATCTCCTGCCCGGGTGCGCACTGTTCCTGGATCTGCCGGAGGAAGCCGACAAACTCTTCGCTGGTATGGCGGTCCGCCGTCTTGCCATGTACTTTACCGGTCTTCACGTCGAGCGCGGCATAAAGCGATAAGGTGCCGTGACGATAGTACTCGAAGCCATGGCGTTCGACTCTGCCGGGCGACAAGGGAAGCACCGGGTCCAAACGGTCTAAGGCCTGAATCGCCGATTTCTCATCGACACAAAAGACGGCGGCGTGTTGGGGTGGATGCAAGTAGAGGCCAATAATGTCAGCGGCTTTGCTTTCGAAATCCGGGTCATCACTGGCCAGGTAGCGTTCCAACCGGTGAGGTTTCAGCCCGGCTCTTCCCCAGATCCGGTGCACCGCATCTTTACTGATCTTTAGTTCACGTGCCAATTTGCGAACCGACCAGTGGGTCGAGCCATCCTTGGGTTGGCGTCGCGTCGCTTCCAGCACACGCGCTTGCAACTTTGGGGTGATCACTGTGGGCTTACGGCCAGGATGACGCCTTTCCATCAGCCCTGCGATGCGCTCTTCCAGAAAGCGCTTCTTCCACTGCGAGATAGTAGGCGAGGTCGTATCCAGCCGCTGACGAATGTCAGCATAACTCCGACCGCTAGCCAGCATCAAGATCAGCCGCGCCTTAAATACATCTCCCGCCGGCAAGCTGCGCGAAAACGACATCTGCCTGAGTTCATCCTGCTCATCTGCGCTAATCATGAGGCGTTCGGCTTTGAAAGGCACACCTCTAAGACGATTCACTCCATGGTAAGTGTTTCACTGCGACATGCTACTAGAGGAGGCCTGTTGGGGAGGTAAGTAGGATTGCATTGTCCTCAGAGTAACGCTCTCGTTGACCAATTACGATACAGAATCCAGAGTTCTGCGAGAGGAACGGAATGAGCCGATCTATTTTCACTCTTACGGGTTTGTGTACTTCCGTATTGGCAGCTACTCGGACGCAATCGGCGCTCTTCCAATAACCGGGTATTGCGCCGGCTAGCATTCCGGGCAGACTAGCTGAGGCGAATGGTTTGTAAAGAAAAATAGAGTTCCAGACGATAAGCCTCATGGGGTCATTCGTGGAAAAGGCAAATTCTGGGCTCGGAAATGCCTGGTTGGATTTGGCGGGAGTCGCCTTATTCTTCTCGTTTCTGACGTTCGCCCTGCTCATTTTAGCTTTGTCGACGCTGATCTGTACTGCGTTCGCTCTCTCGTTTCGGTCGGTCTCAGTGGGTTTGCCTTACGGGATCATGGGGCTTTTTTCGGCTTGGGTTTCCTGGAGACTTTTCCGGATCGTTTGTGATGTGTATAAGACGTGTTCGACGCCGCCAGTAAAAAATCCAGAGCTGTTCGAGGTAATCCCTTCTTCCGAACTAGGTGTGTATGCCGACCATGCGTTCGCCAGATTGCCGAAAGGTTGGAGCCTTCTCGAGGAGGCTTTTCTGGTTCGATTGCCGATACTCACGCTGGGGCGCGAGATTCGAGGGAGCGGCCGGCTGCGGCTGAGGGTCGGGCTTCCAATTCTTGCAGGCCTGTCCGATGAGGAGGCACGGTGCTTCATGACCTACCTGGCGGCACGCTTTGTTCTTCCTGGCCGCGCTATCGATCGCGCTCTCGGAAGGCTCAACGTCATGGCCAAAACTCGCATGCAGCTAAAAACAGAGAACGGCCTCGCAATCCGGTCCGCGGTCTTCTGGGCGACCCTGTATCGAAAGACAGTGAAGGCTGTCAATCGGAATGAATGGTTCGCGCGCTTGCAGACAGCGCTCCAGTGCGGCGACCAATTAGCCGATCAAACTTTTGGCCAGATTGCAAAGATTCAGAAGGTTTGGCCCATTTTCGAAAAAGCTGTTCTCATTCCTCTGGTCAGCATGGGCGGGATTCCTCCCGTGGTCGAAAGCTTTCGAATATGGTCCGCTACGGGGGGCAACCTAGCCGCTTTTGCAAGCAGCCGAGATTCGTCACGCGCTCCCTTCTCTCCAGAAGACCGGCGGTTCACGTCGTTAGTTAAATACGAGACAAGGCTATATACGAAGGCTGCCGGGAGAGAGTCCCTCAGGCCTATTGCCGGACAAAATGCCTTTCCCAGCTTGGGGCCAACCTTTTGGGAGGAGCAGTCGCAGGTTGTTCGGTACGCCTTGCCGGGGAAGCGATTGCGCGATCTGCCTGAATTGATAACAGATATGGGCTCGCTCAGCGAGATGGTATTGCCCTCTTCCGATGGAGAATTGCCGGAATCGGAGCGAGCGAACAAAGTGCTTGGTCAACTTGTTTTTGCCTGCATGACAGCTTTGAGCAAGGCTGGATGGGTGTGGCAAGCTCCTCCCCTTCAGCCGGTCATTCTCGAGAAGAATGGCGTACAGGTCTGTCCACAAATCTGGTTTCAGAAACTGTTGGATGGATCTCTATCTCCCCTTCAGTTCGAGATGCTGCTGAACGAACAGGGTATCGATCAAGCGCCTCTCACGCTTTCGCCGGTGGGTAGTTCACTTGTCATGTGAGCGGGCGACGGCTATCGTTGTGATTCGCCGTTCTGCTGACCTTTTCCAAGACGCGACGCCGCGGCGGACCGGCGCCACCCAATCCAGCACAAGGAAAGTGCTGCCACCATCATCAGCGCATTGGTCTTTGGTTCCGGTGTTACGATTGGCGTCGCCGAGAATGCAACGGGAAGCTCCGAATGTGTTGGAGGCGTCGAGAAGAACTCCAGATACCCAGGTGTCGACAAGAAATCGGCATAGAAGGGATTGGAATAGCTTCCGTTCGCAGTCGAGAAGCCGAACCCGTCCCCACTTAATTGTGGTCCGGGACCAAGGAATACCAGATCGTCGACGACATAAGGCTCATTACCCGGGATTGACGTGCCCGGCGCCTGCAGCCCTGTGATGGCTTGGCCATTGCGCGTTCCGGTTATCGCATCGATCAAGTATCCGCCACTTGAATCCGGGCTTTCAGCCGTCATAAAAGTACCACTTGCAGTCACTTCCGAGTTGGAGAAATTCCAGTCCCAAACTCTTGAAGCAGCCGAAGAAGCTGTTGTCATCGTCAGCACGACAGAAGTTACAATCGCGAATCCGAAAGCCAATCGGGGGCGGACGAAACCGAGCGGGCGCATTGTCGAAAGATTATCATCCTTTCAGATTCCTGAAACGGGTGATTATCTCGGTCTATGGCGTCTGCCAATCGAGCGCGTGAATCTCCTGCGTGCCGTTATCCCGCAAGAAAAGAGGTGAGTTGGCGGGCGTCAAGCCGATCCAGACACCGCCGCCGTACCCGGTGTTCTTGATGTTCGCGAGCATTCCGTGGTCTCTTGGCAAAGAAGGCGCTACGCTCGAGTTCCGGAGCGAGATATTCAACGTATTCAACAGAGTGAACCTGAACCAACCGACAGGTGATCTCTCCAGCGGGCTGTTCGGAAAATCAACTAGCCAGAAGAGAATCGTGCGATTCATCAGCTTGGCTCGCAGCCCCGCCAGGTGCAGTTCGGCTTGCGCATTGCGTTTTGAAGTAGCGCATCGACCCAGATTTAACGAAGGACTTAGTCACATGAATCGGAAAATTTTCATCGTCACAGCAGGCTTACTTTTAGCGTTTGGGGCTCAGGCAGCCGACCGCCGCCTCACGGTCGCAGAGTATCAAGACAAGGTCTATGGCGCTTGGATTGGCCAGATTATCGGCGCGTCCTACGGCTTTAACTTCGAAGGCAAGGCTCGCAATGCAATCGAGCTGGATCATTTCCTCAATCATTACGACACGGCCATTGTCGACGACGACTATTACTACGAAATGGTTGCGCTGTATGGTTTCGAGCGATACGGGGTTGGTATGACAGTGGAGCAGCTTGGCGAGATGTGGAAGGAGTACAAAGCCGGCACATGGGGCTCGAGCGAACAGGCGCGCCTGGCTTTGGAGCGCGGCATCAAAGCGCCCGAGTCCGGCAGTCCACGCTACAACCGATGGTTTCACACGATCGGTCCGCAATTCTCGTCGGATGTTTATGGCATGATTTCCCCCGGCATGGTGAATCTGGCTGGCGCCGTTGCCAGGAAATATTCGCACGTGAACGGCTATGCGGAAGGATCCGACGGCGCTGTTTTTGTGGCGGCTTGCATCAGTGAAGCTTTCTTTGAATCGAATCCGGTAAAGATTGTGCGGCAGGCTGCTCAGTTGATCAGTCCCGGTTCAAATTACCGCAAAGCCATCGACTTTGTGCTGGCGCGCTATGACCAGGGCAAGCCATGGCGTCAGATTGCGGCCGAGAGCGAGGCAAAGTGGCGTCCCGACTACCCGCAATTGAATAACTCCGTTGCAAACGGCGCGCTGGTTGCGCTCGGCATCCTTTTCGGCGATGGCGACTATCTCAAGAGCATCAACATTGTCACTCAGGTTGGCGACTACACCGATGCAGATTGCAATGCCGCAAACGTTTCATCGGTCATTGGCGCGATGCATGGTTTTAAGGCGATTCCCGCGCAGTTCGTCGAGCCGCTGCACAATCGCGTGTACGGAGACCACATGGGGCCGCTCAAACTGGGGCGGACGATTGATGAAAGGATAGACGATTTGGCGCGCCGCGTAGCGGATACCGGCCAGAAGAACCTGCTCGCGAATGGGGCTCGCCTCCAAGCCGGAACGCTTGTCATCCCACAACAAAAGGTGCAGACGCAGGGGCTTGAATATTTCGACATCAATGAGTACGGTGCGCTCTGGAATGCCGACTGGAAATTGGAAGGAGCAGCGCGGGGTGGAGAGGGAGCAACGTATTTGGACGGAGATGTTCTGGTGACGTTTCCGCGCGACACGCGTCCCTGCATGCTGGAACGCACCATGAAAGTGCCGGCCGGAAACCCGAAGCTGACATTGGAAATCGGTTACCTGAAGTCTCGCCCATGGCGGCTGCAGGCATTCGTGGATGACGATAACATCACGACGCAGATGATTGGCCAAGAGGAGACAATTGTTCGTAAAGACGTTCCGGCCAACGCAGCTTTCGCTGTTCCGGACTGGACGACTGCGGAAGCGGATCTCTCTAAGTATGCCGGCAAAACGATAAAGCTCAGGCTCTACCAATGGCTTGCTGCCAACGAGATTCCGGGCGCCGCTTATTGGAGATCAGTACGAGTGCAGTAGGCGTTTAGATGAACCGCTCGTATGAATGTAGACCGGCAGTTCCGGATCGAGTATTGTGTGTAGCAACGCAGAAATTCGAGTGACTGTATGGTTAACGCGCACGGCCCACCTTACTCGAAGCACGTCGTGATGCATTTTGGACTCACTATTGGTAGCCCACAGGGCCATGTCGACTCCCTCTGGTCTTGGCTCGGCGCTCATACGTCGAGATATGTGGTTCGTGAGAACTGTCCTCTGATGTTACTGTGAATCCATTCGATTGTAAGTGCTGCCGTAGAGCTTTTTCTCTGGTTGTATCGCGCAAGTAAGGACTGACAGCAACGTAAATCGTCTTGGCTCTACTCAGATCAGCGGGGTTACAAGCGGCGTTCGCAATTCCGGGCACGTAGAAATCGTAGAAGCGCGCTGATCCGTCGGGTAGTAAAACAAGACAGGCGCCAGAATTTCTGGCGCGATCGAGCTTGGCGGCCGCAGCTCCCCAGTCTTCACGCGGCTTGGTAAACCACCGAATGGAGTAGATTGCATTCAGGGCGAGAAGAATTGTGGCAAGAAGAATGGCGGTTCGAAGCCTGCCGTTTCGAGCGAGCGCGCCAAGTCCAATAGTGGTGAGCACAACCAGCGGCGGCAGTACGAAAATAATCTGCCGGATAGCGAAGAAGTAGTCGGATGTCGCATCTGCAAATAGGGCAAGCGCACCAGGCACAATCGCTAGCAGCGCCAAAAACCATTTATTGGAACGAGTAAGTACGGAGGATCGGAGGGCGTATGTACTAAGAAAAAATATTAGAGATGCTTCGATATATCCAGCACCGGTAATCTCTCGTAAGATCTCCAAAGGCAGCTTTGCATGCATGTGGAAATGCAGATCACTTCCATTGACGTCGTTTCTCCAGCCCGATCGAGCATAGAGAAACCAGGGAACAAACAGTAAAACAGCGCATGCCGTGGCAGCCAATAAGCTCCTGAGAACACGGAAACGTTTGGTCACCGTTGCTTCGAAAAGCGCATAGCAAATGTGGGCAGCAGCGACGAAGAGAGTGTATGGTTGCGTGTAAAGCCCAAGGACGCACAAGACGCCATAAATCAAGACCAGCTTGTAGTGCTGAGACTTGGACTCGGACAATTGCAGGAATGTGACTGTGAGCCAGACGCTAATACAAAGCGCTTGAGAATACGGCCGAGCCTCCGTGGCATAGCGAAGTTGCAAAGGCAGCGTGGCAAACAATGCCACGCAGAGCCAGACGTGGCCAGTGTTGGCCCACTTCATGATGTGGTACAGTGCCAGGCACGCCAAGATACTCATAACGGCCGCAGGAAGCCGGGCGGAGAACGTCGAAAAGCCTAGTAAGTGAATCGATAGCCGCTGCACAAGGTAGGCGAGTGGAACCTGTCCGGCGGTACGGGGAATTTCTTGAGTCAGCAAGGCGCGAAAGGGTAAGTACCGGGACGCAGCTGTTTGCATGAGCTCATCGAGCCACAGAGACTGAAGAGGAAGAAGCGCGAATAGCAGGCATGTATAGAGGGCAAAGACAATGAACGTCGCCGAAAACTTTCCCTCTCGTAGATGTAAACGTGTGGGCAGCACGGAATCTTAGTGTGTCGGCAAAGTTGCTGTAAAAAAGGTTGTGAGAAATGGTATGTCAGTCCAGAGAAGGAGAAGCGATACGCTGACGTACACCGCGACAGCGATCATGAGGATAGGCTGACGGTAGAGCTTTTCCGGATTCTGAACGGCGCTATCGCGCTGAAAGGCGAGATGAAAATAGATAGCCATCGTGATGGCAAGGAACGGAAAAGAACATATGAGTTCGACGCGGTAGCGCATGAGAAATGCGCCGAAAAAGAGCATAGATGTCGACGCGTAGAAAACAATCGAGACGAGCAACGACTCGCTTGAGTAGTACGCAAACGAGCGACGATAAGCGATCGCAACCGTAACACTCGCAATCTCGCGATATTCGCTCAGGCGCTTTAAAGCCATGAAATACGCGCCTAACATCCAGTACGCAACCAGCAAAGTGAGAGGCGGCGTTAACTTTGTGGTGACCATGTACCAACCGAGTAGCAATCTAAGAGGGTTGTTGAGCGATTCGGACAAAACATCCAGGTATGGCAGATCCTTAGTCCGCAGTGGAGGAACATTGTAGATGCACCCCATGATCCACAACGCCCCACACGTTATCAGGAAGGGTCTCGAAACCAGACTTGCAACACAGAGTCCCGCCAGCATCATAAGCAACCATTGAGCTAAGCCAACAGCCGGGACAATATTTCCTTGTGCCGCAGGTCTGTTGCGCTTCGTAGGATGGAGACAGTCGGAAGGGGCGTCAAGAATTTCATTCAGGACGTAGTTGCTGCAAGCAATCAGAACGACGGCAAGAAGGCCGAAGCCGACATTCCGCAGGGTTAGCCCTGTATCAAAAACAGGAGATATGCTGAGAGGAACGACAATCCCAGGCAGCACAAAGACATTCTTAATGCTGTGATCGAGCCTTGCTATAGCGAGGTGAGCCTTTAGGCGCTTAGCAAGTGAAAGTGGTTTCGCAGATACTGGTTTCAGGGTTAACTGATCAGACAAGCAACACTCCGGTCTGAGACCAAGCTTGCCGGCATAGACGAGTAAGCTCCGTGTACCCGGAAACGGAGCGATGAGATCTCTTATTTGCGCCGATTAGAACTGGAAATACGCCGGCGCGCAGGGCACATGGCACATCGACATCCGGACGATCGCCAACGTAGATCACTTCGGCGGGATCAACTTGAAGTCGCTCAATGCAAAGAGTAAGTGCCAGCGGATGCGGCTTAAGCTTTTGAACCGGCGGACAGCCTGCACTAACGACGACAGGGAAGAATTCTTCTAGCCCAAGAGCCTGAATTTTAGCGCTGGGCGGATAATCAGACACAATTCCGAGACCAACATTCGCCTTTCGGGCCGCAGACAAAAATTCTCGTAGTCCCGGCTGAGTGCATTCCGGCAAGAAGTTAATTGGAACTGAGCAAAATAATTCGGAAATAATCGCCCGCGCGATAGTTTCGTCGACACCGGTTTGCCGGCAGGTGAATTGAAGTTGAAGAGCGGCGATGTCACCTGATCTTTCTTCGAGACGTAAGACCTCCAAAGCATCTCTGTAAGCGCGAAGCACGCGCATAGCAACGACCCCCTGCATGGGGCGCCCGGCGAAACGACGCAACAAGTAAGCCGTCATCTTTCGCCTGAGCAGACGCTGGTTGTATAGCGTTCCATCAACATCGAATACAACGGCCTTAAGTTCCTTCGGGAAATTAACTGGAAGATGCCTGGTGAGGGGCCGTGTGATTGCTGTCCACACTTCACCTCCGATTAGAGCATTTGCTGAATTGCGAAAACTTTCAGGCTGCAGTGAGCTCGACCACGATTTAGTCAATAATGATTACGGTCTAATGGATGCGAATTAGCTGCGCAACGCTTCTTTGTGACGGTCTAAACCGGTAAACTCCAGAGAAATTGCGACTCGCTTCGCCTGATGATCCACTGATTCCCGCCGGCATGGAGGCGCGTATCGCTGAGCGGCCGACTCACATACTAACGACACACCCTTTCTTTCCATTTGCGATGTACGCCCATTTGCCGTACACTTTGAATATAGAAGCTTTCCACTTAAGAATCGTTATGGCAATGACAGTCGAATCCCAATCAGGTCGAAGGGACAATCGCATTGAAGCGCGCGTGAGTCACGCCACCAAGGCGTTATGCCAGAAGGCGGCTATCTTGCAAGGGCGCTCGCTGACCGATTTCATTGTGCAGAGCGCGGTGGAAGCCGCGAAGCGCACGGTACAGGAAAACGAGTTTCTGGAACTGAACTATCGTGATCGGGTGGCGTTTGTGGAAGCCTTGTTGAAGGCGCCAACGACACCGAACGCAAAATTGCAAAAAGCCGCGAAGCGGCACGCGCAAGTGTTCCCCGGTTAAAAGCCATTCCCGCACCTGCCCCCCAGTTTCATCCGATTGAGCCGCTTGCCGCGAAGCATAAGAACGCGCGAACGACTTTCTCGTGCGGTATCGAGCCGCTGGACCGTTATCTGAAACAACAGGCCAGTCAGGATGCGAAAAATCGCGTGGCTGTCCCGCACGTGCTGGTGTCACACGATGGTCGTATAGCCGGATACTATACGCTTTCTTCCGCCAATATCCGCTTGGATGACTTTCCAGACGAACTGCAGGTGAGATTGCCCAAGTATCCGACGCTGGGCGCAACGCTTATAGGGCGGCTTGCGCGCGACCTGAATTTTCGCGGGCAGGGGGTTGGCGAATTACTTTTGATTGACGCACTGAAGGTCGCGCTGATGATGAGCCGCAAAATCGCCTCCGTCGCGGTGGTGGTGGACGCGAAGAACGATAACGCACGGCACTTCTATACCAAACTTGGCTTTGTCGCTTTTAGCGCTGCCGCAAACAAGCTTTTCCTGCGGATGGAAGCGATTGAAAGACTGTTTCCGACCTCGGTATCATGACCGCACATAAAGAACGTCAAAGAGACGCCCGGTTTGCGGAAACGGTCACATGGTTCGCGTTGGCAGCATCCCGGCAGCATATCGCTCAGCGGCGAAGCACCAGGCGGTAGCCCTAGTTCCAAAACTTTGTTCTGAAAATCGATATCAGCTGTTAGGATCACCTAATAGCCGTTCCGCTGGGCGAACTGCCAAACATCGGTGTCTGATTTACCTCGAAGTCCTAAATCTCGGGCGTGATGAAGAAGTGGAAAAAGATCGGCAAGAAGAAAGGCCAGTTTTGGTGAAAGATTCTCATCGACGAGAATCTTCATCCGGTCGGCTTCCTGGTAAGGGTAGCGGCGTATCTGTAGACCGCTATAAAATCATCATGCTCTAAGTCTGGAAAATCATCTAAGATTTCCTGCTCGCTCATGCCAGAGGCAAGATAGCCGGGTACGTCTTCGACAGAGATACGGAGGCCGCGTATACAGGGCTTCCCTCCGAGCTTGTCCGGCTCTGTCGTGATGCGCTGGATCTGTTCTGGCAGGATACCCATTACAATAGTCCGAGATTCTTATCTATTAGGGTAGATCAGCAAAGATTAGGTCAGGTGAATCAACTCACCACCCGGTCGCGTCGCGCAGCTGAACCGCGGAAGGCACTTGGATGCTAGTGTCTACTTTTCGACGATGTGCGGATTTCTTCAGCCTCTCTATACTTCTCTGCTGCTTCTTCATGCTTTCCTTGCTCATTGAGCACGTTCCCCCAATTGACATAGGCAAGGAAAAAATTCGGGCTTATTTTGATAGCTTTCTGAAACTGCTCTATCGCTTCGTTCCGCTTCCCTTTTAGATTGAGGTCGTATCCCAAACTGAAATAAGCGTCTGCAAATGTTGGATTTACTTTGATAGCTTCCTGGAACTTTTCTAATGCTGAAATTATACGGTTATTCTCACCGTTTTAGAGCTACAACTTACTAGAAATAAATACCGCTTTGTTCGAAGTTCGGCCCAGAGCCAAGCCCAGACCTCAAATGCGATAACATCGATCCGGTAGTGAACCTGTCCTTTTAAGGCACGGGGCAACCCGTCCGGGACCGGAGGCGTATGAAATTCTCTGTCCGAAAAAACCCCCGAAATCTGTTGAACACGTTCCTTGTCATCTGCTCGATTGCTGGAGTCGGCTTCCTGCTCAACGCACGACAGACGGACGTTTCGCAAACCACAAGATCTCCTCACGAACAAAGGATCGCGCTCGGAAACGCCGAGAGTGGCAAGCTGTACGCCGTTACAGCGGCGGTCAAAGATCCCGCCCGGCTCGGCGCCGAAGACTCGATCCTGGTGTCCATCTACGATGCCCATGGTCTTGTCTCCGAAAAGCGGTTGCACAATCAGGACCTCGATTTCTATCTGACGCTCCGTCCCCGCTCGTCCGGCCCGGTCACGGCTTCTCTCCGCGTCAAGTCTGAGGGATCTCAGGACGCTGCTCCACAGATCACAACGGTCATGCGGCCAATTCCGATGACTAAGTCCGAACCCGCCGTTATTGCGGCCATGCCCAACGACACCTGGAAGACGGCGCAGCGCTTCGAATTTGGGCAGACCATCTTCGGGAGCTCGGACGAGCGTCCGTACGCTCCTCCGCCCGGGGAAGACCGCTATGCCGCCCTCCTCAAAGGTTTTCAGTGGTTTCAATTTACCTTCCATGGCGACAAACCGAAGCTGGCTTACTTCGCCCTGGATGTCACCGATCGCGAAGTGCCCCTCGACGTCGATTTGTTCGCTCCGAGTAAGGATGCCGGCGGCAAACCGGATATCAAGCCCTTCACCGACGGCGCTTCTATCTATCAAATTGAAGCGACCCAAAACTATCCGGGGCTTTATAAGTTCCGCACGCGCATCCTTCAGCCCGGCCAGACGTATTACGTACGCATTCAGGCGAATCATCCCTCTTACCAGTTAAGAACTTACAGCTACCCGGTACCGTCGCATGACAATCCGCAGCAGGCCGTGCGCGCCGGCATGGATTTCCTGATCAACATGGGGGACAGCTGGTTATCGAACACTCCCCGGCGAGGCGCCATCGCGCTGCGCACAACCATGAATCACGGCGACACGCAGCAATGCATCGCCTGCCATCCCACCCAGTTCACCACGCGCGGTTACCTGACGGCGATCTCGCACGGGTACGCTCCCACGCAGCGTCCCGCACTCGAATTCATCACGGATCGCATTTACAACAACCAGCGTCCTCTTTACGGCGAGCCGGGGGCCGATTGGGTCCGCGTCATCTATTCGGCGCGCACCGTCGCCAGCCGTCTTCCGCTGATCGAGAACCTCTACGAGACCACCGTGACGCACGATGCTCCCCGCGTGAACTCGTTCGACATTCCGTATGGCAAGTTTCTCCAGATCCATTACAAAGATCGAACCGAAATGCCCGGCGATGAAACGGATGGCTGCGAGCCGGAAGTCAGTCCCTTCGAAATCGCTTCGCAAAGCTGGGACACGTTCGACATGCTTCACAAGCAGACCAAGGATCAAAACTGGTTGGAGCAGCGGGACCAGGTGGAGCGCCTCGCTCTTCCCTATGAGCCTCGCAACATGATCGACCTGAACTGGAAGATTCACTTTCTCGCCACGGTCGATCGCGAGAAATACAAGCCTCAGCTCACCGCCCTCATTAACCAGCTCTATAGCTACGAACAGCCTAACGGCATGTGGGCCTATCCGCTGGAAAAGACCGCCAAGCCTGCCGACTTTATCTCCTATCACGCTGTTCTTGCCCTGGTGTTGGCCGGACGCCGACCGGAGACAGATCCGAATCTGGCGCGCGCGGTTCAAACCATGCTCAAAGCGCAGCGACCCGAGGGCAGTTGGGAAGGCGACCCCGTTTATCAGGGCTTCAACACGCCCTTCCGCGCCACGCAGTTTGCGGTGATGGCGCTTTCCACTCTCTATCCGGGTCCGGACAAAAAGCCTGCCGCGCAGAAGGGTTGGGACGATGCCTATCCCGCGCCGCCCAGCAACCTGGCGAAAAACGATCTTCCTTTGCTGCTGAACCAGCTGGATCAATTCTGGGATTTGGCGCCGGCTTCCACGCTCAAGCAGATCCGCGAAGTGGTGGCGCATAACACTCAACCGCTGGCGCGAGAAGCCGCTGCCCGCGCTCTCGGGCACATGGCCGATCCCGGGTCGGTCGAAGTGCTCACAACAGCTCTGGGCGACGACAACAAAATGGTTTCGCGCACGGCAGCCTGGGCCATTCGGATGATCCTCGAGCGCCGTCCCGAAGTCGCCACCGCCGGACGCGCCCAATTGACCGCAGCGCTCGGCTCCACAAACCCGCGTGTGAGATGGGGCGCCACTCAGTTGTTCAATCAGCATTTCAAATATGTGGCCGATGACGATCAGCTTCGCGCGGCGCTCATTCGCGATCTGGATGATCCGCTGGCTGCCGTTCGACTGAATGCGGCGCGCGGGCTGTGGCAGTGGTCTTACTGGAGCGCCGACAAGGCCCCTGCCCGGAACAGCATTCTCGAAGCGCTCGCCACTCGTTTAAACACGGAGACTGACGGAACAATCCAACGCGCGGTGCGCGAAAGCATCTACGACGTACTGGATGAGAACACAGGCTACCTGGAAGCCTGGGTGCGCAGCGCCAACACCAGCGCCGATCAGAACCATATACGCGACGGTTACGAGAGCGTCGTTCATGACCAGGCGCAAACCATCGCCAAGGTTCTGCGAACGGCAACACCGCTGGGACGGCAGGGCATTCTCGAGTCCCTGTGGGACTTTCATATCCGCCACTATTCGCTGCCTAAGTTGAAGGAAGGCCAGGTTTCGGTGGCGCTGCCGGCGGTGTTCACCAAGTACGTATCGGGAGTGCCGGAGTTGCATGTTCCCGGCTACGAATATCCGCCGTATCGCGACACAGCCGACTTCCGGTACGACGTTCATAACGACTTCTATCAAACGCGCATCGGCAACGACAGCGATCTCATTCACTTTTTCGAGAGCTCCGGCCCGGAACTGGAAGAAGCTCTGATCGCCTGTCTGCAGGGCGCCGATACCAACCTGAAAATCAATGTTCTGAAGGCCGGAAGCACACTCAGCGGAGCGGGTGATGCGCGCTTCGCCAAGGCCGCGCTTCAACTTTCACTCGACCCCGACAAAGATGTTCGCGAGACGGTGAGCTATGTCTATCAAAACGGCCAGCGCGGTGTTCTCAACCTCAACAATGCCAGCAAGCCGGATCCCGGACTTCTGCACGTCATCTCCGAAATCCTGACGAGCGGCGATGAGAAGGCCCAAAATGTAGTGTTGCCGCTTCTCGCTTCGCTGCCGTCCAACTCGGCTTGGACCCGCCAACCTGAAGTGGTCTCTTCACTGCATAATTTGTTGCAAAAGCAGCCGCGTGTTCCCAACTACGCCCAGGTGTTGAGCGCGGCGGCCTCTTTTCCCGAGTTGATGAACGCGCCGGACACTCGCCAACAGGTGAGTGAAGCCATCGACGACAAAGACCGCGATGTGCAGCGCGCTGCGCTTCAAATTGCCTTGGAGCGCTTGCTCGATCCTAACGGAGAAGCCAGGGCCGAAGAGACTTTCAACCGCTTGGGCAGTTCGCAGCGCAGCGTCCTCATCGAAGAGGTGAACGATCCGAAGTTCCTGGTGAATCACCTGGGGGTTTCGGGCGGTGCGTTGTCGCAGGATCAGGCTTATTTTCTTGGCAAAAAGGCGGTGAATTCCCTGCCCAATCTCCTGGACCAGCCCCTGGTCTTCCATACCGTGCTCAGTAGCCTCAGCGATCGGGACGCCAACGTCCGTGCCGCCGCGCTTGATCTTTTGCGTAAGCGGAAGGGCATCGAGAAGCAGCCGGATTTTCGGGCGGCGCTCGACAAGATGCAGAGCGATCCCAATCCTCGCCTGAAACTGATCGCTAAAAACGTCATAGGAGGGAAAAAATTGGGCGAAGCGCTGGCCGACGTGAAGCCCGGTTCGGTGCTCGACTTCAATTACTTTGTATCGAAGGTCGAGCCCATTCTCGCCACCACCGGCGCGGACGGAAAAGCCTGCGTGATGTGCCACGCCTCGCACGTGATCTTCCGGCTCCATCCGCCGAACGCCGAAGGTCAATTCTCTCCACAGGACAGCGAAGAAAACTATAAGTACGCGATGCGCGTGGTGGACATCAACGATCCGGCGCATAGCCTTATGCTGGTGAAGCCGACGAGGCCCACGGACTCTGTCGGCAACGTGGCCGATTACCTGGCAACTCACAACGGCGGCCAGCGCTGGATTGGAAACGAATCGAGCTGGCAATATAAAACGATTCTGCAGTGGGTGAGAGGAGCGGGTCTGCGGGCATCCAATTAACAACACACTCGATATGCAGAACAGGTTGTACGACGTCGTTGTCATTGGGTCTGGCGCCGGAGGCGGAACGCTATCCGCACGGCTGGCTGAGCTCGGCGTTGACGTGCTGGTGCTGGAAGGAGGCCCCAAGCTCAACACCCGCACCGACTTCAACACGCACGCGCTGCCTTACGAATTTCCGTTCCGGCACATTCCGGTTATGAAGCCCGGCAAACCCGGCATGGATGGCGAACGAAGCCGCGGGCTGGGCGGTAAGACTCAGCTTTGGAACGCGGTGGCGCTGCGTTTCAGCCAGCGCGATTTTAAAGGACGGCAGCACGATGGGGCGGGCGAGGATTGGCCCTTCAACTATGCCGACATCAAGCCTTATTACGACCGCATAGAACAACACGTGGGAGTATGCGGCAACTACGATGGCATGGAAGATCTTCCCGACGGGATCTTCATGCCTCCGCCTGCTTTCAAATGCAGCGATCTGGCGATTCAAGCCGGCGCCAAGAAGCTGGGTGTCCCAGTCATCCACGTGCGCAAAGCCACTCTGACCAAGCCTCGAGGGGCGCGGGCCGCCTGTCACTACTGCGGGAACTGCATGTCCGGCTGCGATGTCGCGGCGAAATACAATTCGCTGGACGCGCACATGATTCCGGCCCTCAAAACCGGGAAGCTTGCGCTGCGACAAAACAGCATTGTCTACGATCTTCCTGTTTCGGACGAAGCGAGGATAAAGGAAGTTCGCTATTTCGACCGTGAGACTCGCGCGGAGGGCGTGGCGCGCGGCAAAGTAGTGGTGGTTTCCTGCGCCTGCGCGCAAAGCGTGGCGCTGCTTCTGATGTCGAAATCGAGCCGCTTCCCGACCGGCCTTGCCAACTCGAGCGGCGAACTCGGAAAGAATTTCATCCCGCACATCACGGCGGGATTCGAAGCCTTCCTCACCGACTTCATCGGCAAGCCTAGCGCTAACGACGAAGGCTTTTTAGACCACGCCTATATACCGTCTTTCATGCACGAGAGAAAGCGCGAGTATGCTCGCAGCTTCGGGATTCAATTCAATTATCAGAACCATCGCAGCGTCGGTTGGGCGCGCAGCATAAAGGGCATGGGCCGCTCTTATAAGCAGGCCGTGAAAGACCGCTACCCCGCCTATTTGACCTTCACCGGGTATCACGAAATGCTTCCGAACAAGGACAGCTTTATCGATCTCGATCCCGAAAAAACCGATGAATACGGACTTCCTCGCGCCCGCCGCACCTGGAAGCTTTCCGACTCGGATTGGAAGCTTCACAACGATATGAAGAAGTGGTGCCGCGATATTTTGCTTTCGAGCAGAGCCGAGATTCTTTCGGTCAGCCAGGCCCCGGCGACTAATCATGAAGTGGGCGGATGCCGCATCGGCGCGGATCCAAAAAACTCCGTGGTGAATGAATTTTGCCGCGCGCACGATGTCCCGAACCTGTATGTCGTGGACGCCAGCGTGTTCCCGAGCTCCTCGGAAAAGAACCCCACGTTGACGATCATGGCTCTGGCAACGCGCACGGCCGACCATATAGCAGAGCGCCTGAAGCGGAGCGAGATTTGATGTCGACTTATTCGAGCGACCGCAGGTCACTATTAAAGATATTCGGGGCGATCGGCGCAACCTGCGCTTACCCGTTCGCCAGCGACGAGCTTTACGGCCAAACTGTAGCCGCTGAAGCGATACACGGGCACCAGCACCCGCCGCCTCCGCAGCAAGCCGACGCGCAGCCCCACTTCTTCAATAAGACCGACTTCGCCACTGTTTCTCGCATTGCGGATCTGATCATTCCTGCGACGGATTCTCCCGGCGCAATCGCAGCAGGCGTGCCGTCGTACATCGATCTGGTGATCGCGCGCAACCTGGATCAGCAATTGGTAATGGCCGATGGTCTTCGCTGGCTGGATGCTGAGGCCGGCCGCAGAAACGGCAAGATGTTTATCGAACTCGACGAAGGGCAGCAACTGGGTATTTTGGAGCCGCTGTGCCAGGCCGCCGATGAAAGCAACGGCATGGCGCGCGGGCGGAACGTCCAGTTTTTTTCATTGATCAAAAATCTCACGGCTGACGGCTATTACACTTCGCGCGGCGGTCTCATCGAAGATCTGGGCTACAAAGGCAACACGGCGCTGCCCAGCTTCCCCGCTTGCCACAATGAACGCTAGAGACTCCGAGTGACTTCGTCAGCGCAATATCCAAAAATTCACAATGCCATGTGGCCCGGTCTGGTGGGTAAAGGGCCAGGTTCCGAGCCGTTCATCGACCTGGATACGATGCTTCGGCTCACCTGTGAAGCGGAGGTAAACGGCCAGCGCTTTGAGGGCGTTGACCTGTTTCTCTCGGCGCCTCACGTGGACATCGATTCGAGCACGGCAGAGCTCCAGCGGCTGGCTCGCAAAATCGCCTCACAGAATCTGTCGATCGGCTCGCTGGTTGCGCCGGTGTGGCCGAATACCGGCGGAGGTTCCGCCATGGACGACAGCGGGCGCGAGCATTTTCTTTCGCAAGTGGAAAAGGCCTGCCGCATCGGCCGCGTGCTACGCGAAAGTGGAGTCCGGCAATACGGAGTGATCCGCATAGATTCCGCCACCAGCGCGGCGGATTGGGCGCTTGACCCCGAACACGGCACGCAACAAATCGCGGAGACCTTCCGGAGAGCCGCCGATATTGCAGAACCCTACCATGAACGTCTGGCCGCGGAAGGCGAGATCTGCTGGGGCGGCATGCACAGTTGGAAGAAGATGGTCCAGTTGCTCGAAAGCGTCGATCGTCCCCGGACAGTAGGTTTTCAAGCGGACATGGCGCATACGCTGCTCTACGCGCTCGGCCATAACGCACCGGAAGACAGGCTTCTTCCTGAGGCTTACGACTGGAGCGACTCCAAACCGCTAGAATGCGCTCTCAAGACCATCACGTCGGCGCTCCGTCCCTGGACCATAGACTTTCATGTCGCCCAGAACGATGGAACGGTCAAGGGGTCCGGATCGCATGACAAAACCGGTCATCACTGTTTACCGGGCGATCCCAACGGAAAGCTCAATGTAGTCGAGGCTGCCGGCATGTGGCTTCGAGACGAGAACGGACAGCCACTCAAGCGCTTGCGTCATATCTGCTGGGACGGTTGCATGTTCCCCAACAGCACCATGGAAGAGCCCGCCACCTGGAACCAGATTCTTTCGACGATGATCGCCGTGCGCCAGGCGCATGGATGGTCTGAATAGCCCATGCTAGTTCCCCAGTCCATCAAGAAACCGCTCCGTATCGGGCTGGTCGGATACGGCTTTATGGGCCGCACCCATTCGAACGCCTACAAACGCGTTCCGGATTTTTTCGATCTTGCCTATGGGCCAGTGTTGAAGGCCATATGCGGACGTAATAAGATCGCCGTCCAAAAGTTCGCTGCGCAATGGGGCTACGAAACGTTCGAAACGGATTGGCGGTCGCTTGTCGACCGCTCTGACATTGATGTAATCGACATTGCCGGCCCCAATGACACGCACGCTGACATAGCCATCGCCGCGGCCGCCGCCGGGAAAATGGTGTTGTGCGAGAAACCGCTCGGCCGCAATCTTGCGGAAGCGCAGAAAATGGTGGAAGCGGTGGAGCGCGCTGGCATCGCCAACATGGTTTGGTACAACTATCGCCGCGTCCCTGCTGTGGTGCTCGGCAAGCAGCTGATTGAGGATGGGCGGCTAGGCCGTATCTTCCACTATCGAGCGAAGTTTCTGCAGGACTGGACCATCTCCCGCGATTTGCCCCAGGGCGGTCACGGTCTGTGGCGTCTAGAGGCCGGCGTAGCGGGAAGCGGCGTCACCGGCGACCTGCTTGCCCACTGCATCGACACCGCTATCTGGTGGAACGGCCCGATCCGGCAAGTTTGCGCCACTACCGAGACGTTCATCAAAGAGCGCCGCCATCAGGAAACCGGGCAAATGCAGGAAGTGGAGATCGATGATGCCAGCGCTTTCTTTGCTCGCTTCGAAAACAGCTCGCTCGGAATCTTTGAAGCCACTCGTTATGCGCGTGGCCACAAAGCTCTGTACACTCTGGAGATCAATGGGGAAAATGCTTCCATTGCCTGGGATCTTCACGACCTCCACCGTCTGCAGTTTTATGATCACCGCGATGAAGGCCCACTCAGGGGTTGGCGCTCCATTCATGTTAGCGACGGCGAGCATCCTTACATGAAGCATTGGTGGGTGCCCGGTCTGCAGATCGGCTACGAGCATACCTTCGTCCATCAATTCGCCGATTTTCTGCAAGGGCTCGACAGCGGCTCACTGCCTGCGCCCACCTTCCGCGACGCATTAGCAACCGAGTACGTCACAGATGCTGTCCTGCGCTCAGCCCGGAACGGCGCTTGGGAAACCTGCACGTCAGTTACAAAATAAAGGGAGATCCGATGGCCAAAACGAATACGCTCACAACCGGGCTTGCTGGGAAAGCGGCCCGGGACGCCTTGGAAAGCGGTGAAGGAATTGTACGGTTAGCCCCTTGCTGGGTTCCGCGTGCCTTTCTGATGCCCGGCGGCCGTCTTAAGCTACATCCATCGGACCTTTACGCGCTCGGCGCTCATCGCGGCGGCATCGATGAGCGTTGGTTTTCCTCCACCACCCAAGCAGCGAACGGACCCGGAACGCCGGAGGACGAAGGTCTCAGTTACATCGTGTTCGAAGGCAAAAAGATCCTGCTCAAAGAAGCCATAGAAACCTTCGGCGATCGTTTTCTAGGCGCAGATGTCATGCGTCGTGACGGCGGCTGGAACGTTCTTTGCAAGTTCTTCGACAATCTCGGCCCCATCCCGCATCACATGCACCAGAGCGACGAGCACGCCCGCCGGGTAGGCCGGCTGGGCAAGCCCGAAGCCTACTACTTTCCGCCCCAGTACAACTTCAAAAGCAACAACTTCCCCTACACATTCATGGGCCTGGAGCCCGGAACAACAAAAGATCAAATTCGCGGCTGTCTGGAGCGCTGGAACGAAGGCGATAACGGCATTCTCTATCATTCCAAAGCCTATAAGCTTCAGCCCGGCACAGGATGGCAGATCGACGCCGGCGTCCTCCACGCTCCGGGCTCATTCGTCACTTATGAGCCGCAGGTGAACAGCGACGTTTTCGCGATGTTCCAATCCATGGTAGAGGGGCGCCCGGTGGCCTGGGAACTATTAACTAAAGATGTTCCTCCTGAGCTGGCGCACGATCTCGATTACCTGATCGAGATGCTCGATTGGGAAACCAACGTCGATCCGGAATTCGCCTCGCACAATCTGCGCTTGCCCGTTCCGGTCAAAGAGGAAGCTGAGATGCGCGATAACGGCTACCGCGAAGTATGGGTCACCTATGGAATCAATCGGTACTCGGCGAAAGAATTAACAATCTATCCCGAACGAAGCGCCACCATCGTCGATGCCGCCGCCTACGGCCTCATACTGACGCAAGGCTTCGGCCGAATCGGAATCCACGAAGCAGCCACGCCCTCCTCCATCCGCTTCGGAGAGCTGACGGAAGACGAGTTTTTTGTCAGCGCCGATGCGGCCAAAAACGGAGTGCAAATCAAAAACGTCAGCCAAACGGAGCCGCTGGTAATCCTGAAGCACTTCGGCCCGGGAAACCCCGAAGCAGCGCCGCTACTCAAGAACTAAAGAGAATCACTCTTGTCCTAAACAAGAAATGAAAAGAACAAGCCCTCCTATAATCGTTCCGGCATCGAACTGTCTTTAGCCGGGCCGTTCGGTCGCCGAATTCCCAACCGGAGGGCGACACGATGGTACAGGCAATGAGCTTGTTCAATCAACTACTGCAGCATTTCCCTAGCATAGAGTTCGCAGCGCTAGTGAAGAAGCACAATGCGGAGCGAGTAGCAAAAGGCTTCGTTAACTTATGCAATTAAGCACTAGTAACCACCTCTAAAAATTCAGATAAATAGGATTCCCGTCCGGATCGCAAAACGAGATCGTACGCGCCGGATAACGCGCCGCGCGAATAACACGACCCAAACCGGTCGAGCGAAAGCCCCGGACAACCGCATTGGTATTCACGCGCATACAGGAGCCGCGCTCACCACGGATCCAATCGTCTGCCGCAAGCGCATCGTAGGCGGCCGTTACTGTGTTTCGCGATACGCCCAGCAACTTCGCCAACCTCCGTGTGGAAGGCAGCCTGGAATCCCGCAGCCTGGAATCCCGCAGCCTGGAATCCCGCAGCCTGGAATCCCGCAGCCTGGAATCCCGCAGCCTGGAATCCCGCAGCCTGGAATCCCGCAGCCTGGAATCCCAATAGACATCGCCGTCACTTATCGCCCGCCTCACAAGCTCATATAACTGTCGGTGCAAAGGTTCCTGCAGAGATCGATCAAGAGCAAGCGGCGAAAGAAAAACAGCGGGGAAGTTGCGCAAAGTGGCTCCCTAACTGGATCTTTCCATTGTCGTCGTTCTGCGTGAAAATTGGCTAAGAGGAAAACAAATGATAACCGGCGGCAATGCGACACTCTTCGTCTCGAATATGGACGCGTCTATACGCTTCTACACTGAAGTGCTCGGCCTCAAACTCACCAACCGCTTCGGAGACCATTGGGCCACCATAGAGGCGGGAAAACAACTCACCATCGGCCTCCATCCGGCATCCCCGAAATACCCCGCGCCTGGAACCAAAGGAGCAATCATGCTCGGGCTCGAAATCGACGAACCGATCGAAGAAATACTCCGCCGGCTTGCCGCCAAGGGCGTAAGAACTGCCTCCCCCATCGAGCGCGCCGAAGCCGGAGCCTTTGCCCACCTGGAAGATCCGGACGGAAACGAGTTCTATCTATGGGAAACCAACCCGCTGGTTGCGCCGGCTGGCCAAAATCAATACGCGGAAGTAGATACTAATTAAATAACCCTGAAGTTCACTCAATCCTCGACCGGGAGAACCAACCCCCATGAGCCAGCATTAAGAATCGTTAATCGTTCGCTTTTACTTCGCCTCTAACCCCCTACCGCCGAACAATCACCGCATAGATCCGATCCAAATCATCCTGCGAGTAATACTCAATCTCAATCCGCCCTGACCCCCTGGCCGCCGACTTCGGAATCAACCTTATCTTCGTGCCAAGCACCGACCGCATCTCATCCAAAGCCGCCCGTACATTTGCATCCAGCGGCTCTTCCACCGCTCCCTGCTCCTTGGCCAACCCGTCTGACCTCGGTGTACTCAAGCTCTTTACCAACTTCTCCGTCTCACGAACCGAAAGACGCTTATCAAGAACCTGCTGGCAAGCCTGTCGCTGTGCCGTCGAGGTGGGTAACCCAAGCAAAGCCCTGGCATGTCCCATGCTGATATCGCCGCGCCCCAGATCCTCCTGAACTTCTCGCGGAAGCTTCAACAGCCGCAGAAAATTCGTGATCGTCGACCGGTCTTTTCCCGTGCGTTCCGCTACCTGCTCGTGGCTGAGCTTATGCTGCTCGATCAAACGCGCGAATGCCGTGGCCGTCTCAATCGGGTTCAGGTCTTCGCGCTGTATGTTCTCGATCAGCGCCAATTCCAGAAGCCGGTTCTGCTCCACCGTCCGGACCAGCGCCGGAATCTCGGTCAGACCCGCCAGTCGCGCCGCTCGCCACCGCCGCTCTCCGGCAATCAGCATGAACTTGCCCGGCTTCGTCTCACACACAGTAATCGGCTGAATCAGCCCATTCACCCGGATCGATTGCGCCAGCTCTTCCAACCGTTCAGCATCCCAACTGCTGCGCGGCTGATGCTCACTGGGGCTGATCTCGAGAAGCGGGATGTTCCGAAAGTTTTCGAAGTCTTTCGGCAACTCCAGCTTGGGCGCCGGAGCCCTGGCCGCAGCCGAGAAACCCTTCTCCGGCTCGCTTACTGCTTTGGCGCTTCCTGACTTCGGGGGAAAAAGTCCGGATAGGCCCTTACCGAGCGCTTTGCGCTGATTCCGTTCTAGCTGCTCTTTGTTCATGGTGGGCCAGAATTTCCTTTGCGAGTTGAATATAGGCTTCGGCGCCGCGCGAACGTGGATCGTACGCCAAAATAGACTTGCCAAAGCTGGGCGCCTCCGCCAGCCGGATCGTCCGCGGAACCACAGTCTTGAACACTTCTTCCCCAAAAAACTCCCGCAGATCCGCCTCCACCTGCCGCGTCAGATTGGTGCGGTCATCGTACATCGTCAACAGAACGCCCTCAATCGCCAGCTCTGGATTGAACGTTTCCTTCACCCGATCGACCGTGTCCATCAACTGTGAAATCCCCTCCAGAGCGAAAAATTCACACTGAATCGGAATCAACACGGCATTCGAAGCCACTAGTGCGTTTAGAGTAAGCAGATCTAAGGCCGGCGGACAGTCGATCAATACAAATTGATAATCGTCAGCCACTTCCGCCAGCGCCGCCTTCAGCCGGATCTCCCGCTCTTCGCCGTCGACCAGGTCCAAATTGGCAGCAACTAAATTCTGATCCGTAGGCAGAATCGAAAGACCGCCAAAAGTGGTTTCTATAACCGATTCTCGAACCGTGGTCTCGCGCAATAAAACCTGATAAAGAGTATTCCGGTCCGGAAGCTTCTCCACACCTAAACCCGTCGTCGAGTTCCCTTGCGGATCCGAGTCAACCAAAAGCACATTGAATTCAGCAGCCGCGAGCGCAGCCGCTAAGTTGATGGCAGTCGTGGTCTTGCCCACACCGCCTTTTTGATTAGCTATCGAAATGACTCGCGACAAGAATGCCTTCCATCCCGGGGAGGGGTTCAGGACGATCCTAGCATGTTCCACGTGAAACGTAGACTAGCGCGTATTTCGCCGTGCCCCGCTGGCCGTTACGTGGCGCCCCAAAAGAGGAAACATAGCCACGCTCCGTAACTTTCTCAGAATCGCCGTGGAACATATCTCAGAGCTGATTGACGGCTGACCGTCGAGCTCGGAATGGACGGTTTAGAAAATGATAACGGAGTCGAACCAGGTCATGAAACAAACGTACCGACGCGAAAGAGTGTCCAAACAAGCAACTCGGTGCTTGGCATTCACTTTTCTTGCCGGAGCGCTGCTTACTGCAGGCGCCCCTGCGCAGGATGAAAATCTTCAGGGAGTTCCCCAGACGAATGGCGTTCTTCCTGAAAAGGGAACAGCTACTTTGCCTTTGGTGTTCTGCTGGTATAAGGGCGAGGTGTTGTTCTACATTCGCACCGACACTTCTGATCAAGCAACGGCGCAACAACAGGGTCTTAATTACGTGCCTCAACTTGCCAATGTGTTGACGTCGTCGCCTCCCGGTTACGATGACATCTACACCTTCACAAACTCTACGCAGTTCAACGTGGTGCCGTCAGCGCCGGATCCAGTCGGTCCGAAGAACACCGACCAAAATTATCAACCCCTCTGGCAAGTCAGCACAGTCACTTGGAACGCCGGAAGCACGCAGCGCACCCTGAAATCAGAAGATGACATCCTCACAGCTGTCAAGAACGGCGAAGTCACCGTTACCAAAACCAATATTGTTATTAACTGCCCGATCATCTTCAGGCCGGGCGCCGGCAAATTGCCGAACGTGAAAATCGTCTTCGGCAATAGCGATCGAGATCAATCTGGTAAATAGCGCGGACCCGGAACGGCAACCTGCTCACGCTAGGGCGTTCTCGCTTCCAAGAGATAAACCTGCCTCTCCGCTCGTTCCTCGGGCGGAAGCGACTGTGTTCCCACTACTGATATGGAGCTACCCTGTCAAGTCTTCGAAACTTGAGAGTTTAAATCCTTAAGCGTGTTAGGTTTTGGGTGCTCCGCAAGGAGCACCCAAAACCTTTCCTTGTTGCAGGCCAAGCAGATAGCAGCGGGGGAGCGATAGCGACGATTGATCACTCGCGATATACGCGGGTCGAAACCGCAGGGTCATGATCCGTCGGGAGCTGCCTCGGACTAAACGCGCGGATTCAACCCGAAGGTTGTTCCGCATAGAAGTTAGGAGGATTCTCCTCGTGTGCCCGTCCGCTGCCATCTGCTCGGCCTTCCTCTCAGAAGCTTTGTTCTGTTTCTTTTTAAGCAGCCTGTGCTTGCTCGGTTTTCAAGGCAATGTGCCAGATAAACCCAAGTAGTTCGCGACCCACCGCGGTCACCGTCTGGTTCTTCTTCTTACCGCCGGCCGTCAGTTCGATCTCGTGAAAATAGTCCCCCAGCCTTGCTTCCAAAGCGGCGTGTTCGAAATGCACATGCGCCTTGATCCATTCCAGGTGCTTCTTGGTCCAAGCTTTCCTGCCGTCCGGTTGACGATGACCGTGCCGTAACAAAAACTTGCTGAGCCGATGCTTGGCACGGAGCTGATCTTTTTTCGCCGCTTCGCGTGCGCGGACCAGATCGCGTAAGGCTTCGTGTGCGGCATCGGGCACCCACACGGCGGTAAGTTCGCCAGCCCGGTGACAGCGCGCCAGTTTCTCGGCATCGCGGCGGTCCGTCTTCACCCGGTCTCCGCTTTTACGGGAACTAACGTAGGGGCCACCACCTGGCATCCCACGCCCAGTGTGGTCAGCTGCCAATACAGCACATACCCGGTCGGCCCCGCTTCCTAGCAAGTTCGCAGTTCCTTCACCGGCCCGAGTTTCCCGATCAGCTTCCGCACCGATTCCAGCCGGTTCGGGATCGTGCCTAACGAGCGAACCTCACCACTTCGTGTGCGGCTCTGCGTCGCTTACTTCACCTACTCGCAGCGTAATCTGCGCTTCCGCGAAACGCTACTGGTCGCTCCATCTTGACTAACGCCGCCTCCTTTTGCACTTCTCAGTCCTGTATCTGAGCCGAGGCCAAAAAAGAAAGCGGGTTCGAAGCTCCTAAGCGATTATATTCGGATTCGTGATGCGTGTGGGAAGGTGGAAATTGCGGAGCGATTTCCAAGGGCGGTGGGAAGGGTGGAAATCCTGCTGTTGGATTTCCAGGCTTTTCACGGTCCGGCATTTCCACATGCTCTTATTTCGCCTCCAGTCCCAGCCGCCGCGGTAACACGACGCTCCGGGCGCGCTGAAATAAGTGTTGGAACGTATCCAGAAAACCAACCGTAACTGGTCCGTACAACACTTCGTAGTAACGTTCGTCGAGCGATCACGTCGTCGCCATATTCCAGTTCCGGTATCCGGCGCGGCATCTGCCAGCTGGAGACGGTGTAACAACTGGCTGGCGTGGCGTTCTCCAGTGCCTCATGCGGACGCTCGTGGTTAAACTCGTGCTGAAAGCGATCGAAGGCCTCCTGCTGGCGCCGCGGGTTGCGCTCGGGAGGTCGCAGCGTGGCCTGTTGCAGCGTCGAGTGCATACGCTCATGCCGCCCGTTGTCCTGCGGCGAAGCCAGACGCGAGCGCTGCGGCACGATTCCGAGTTTCACCCAAGACATCGAAACACGGCTCAGCCCGCCTGGCGCGCGGCTGGCGAAGGGGACTCCGTTATCGGTATGGGGATCACCAGCGGCAGCCCCTGTTCACGGAACGCGGCCTCGAAGATCGCCGCCACGTGGATTGTGTCGGCCTTCGCCGTGAGGTGGCAGCGCAACAAATACCGGCTGTGAGCGTCTGTGATGGTCAGCGGATCGCAGCGTCCCGTCGCAGGTGCGGAACCAGCCTTTGAAGTCGGCGCACCAAGTCTGATTGGCTCCCTGGACGGCAGCGAACGGCTATCCATAAGCAGGTGTGCGGACCCGCGGCTTGCGCCCGTGCGTCAGGCCGGCGCGCGGTCGGCCAGTCCGGCTACCCCTTCGACCTCATGGCGCGCCAGCCATTTGTAGATCGTCTTGCGTGCCACACCGATATCCCGGCGAGCGCCGAAATGCTCTCGCCTTCCTCGTAATCCTCGATCGGTCGGACGCGAAGGTCCATGGTTTTGCTCTCTTTCCACGGCATCGCTTCTTAGCTTGCCGTCTTCAGAACTCAAAACCCTCAACTTCATTCAACTGTTAGCCATGTCCCCGGTGAGTTTTGTCACCCATGTCCCCCGTTTGGACCTTGGCAGAGCCGCGACCACAGGGAGCGTTTTCTCTCACCCGTGTGTTCCGCCGGGAAGCATGCAGCAGCATCAAAGCCAGCTGCCCTGCATTCTCCGGCCACTCCGGCATCAACTCATGCAGCGCGTCCGGGACAGCCGTATCGCTTCCGAGCAAGCCCTTGTCGAATCAGGCTATCTCCGGAACTGGCTAGATAGCCTTCATTAAAATTTAGATAGAGGACCACCTGCACCGCAGAGACCCGCTCCGGCAGCGCTTCTGCTGACGGCGTCTGGTAAGGAATTTTCGCCTGCTGAATTTTGCGTTTGGCACGCACCAGCCGTTGCGCTAGCGTTGCTTCCGGAATTAGGAAAGCCCGGGCAATCTCAGCCGCGATGAAGGCATCCTGCCTGGCCTCTTCGGCCAGGTCAAAGGACCGTGCAATGCGAATCAGACCCGCAATGATCCGCCCCGACTCTCGGCGAAACACGGCCTCAATCGTGAGACGCAGTTCATCCATGGAGTTTGTCGGGTCGGGCAATCTCCCGAATCGGACGCACTTCCACAAACCCAGGAACGCCTTGACACGCGGTGGGAATCTTGGCCGCCCACTCAATTGCCTCGTCGAGATCCTGGCAATCGAGAATGTAATATCCGGCCAGCTGCTCTTTGGTCTCCGCAAACGGACCATCGGTCAACAGAACTCCACCGTTCTGCACCCGTATGGTGGTCGCCGTCGAGGAATCAGCCAGCGGATCCGCCGCGCGAAACACACCGCGCCGGAAAGCCTCTTCCATTACTGCCCGGTGTCCCGCAGCCACCCGCTCCAGCTCCTCCGAGCTGGAGGAGTCGTCTTCCCGGCTGTGGTATCCATCTCACGGATCGAGTATCGGATGCGGTATAACGTGCCCTCTTAGTGCCGGCGCAGAGTCGAGCAGCTCCACCGTCTTTGCCCGGCTGTCAAGAAACCGCTCTTGTGCATACTCCGGACTCCACTGCGCCCGACCGAAGATGTTCCACGTGAAACATATCGACATTCCGGTTAAAGAAGCTCCGGCTACCGGATGTGAATGGTTGCACGTCGGTTTCGAAGACCAGCTTCGTCATTACTACTTTCACCGAAGGTGTGTCAGCCCCTGGCTGAATTGATTTGAATTGAAAAAATTCCCCAAACCCCTGGGATCGCTTTCGTGCCCGTTAGGGTTCTCCTGCCTTCTTCGTCTCCGGCCAGCGAGCATTGTCCCGCTTTCGGACAGGGTGCTCCTCACGATTGCTACGTGGTCTCTGAGAACGGAAATTGGGATGGCACAGAAATGGATCTGCAAAGCGCGTTGCAAAGGGTAGTTGGGTACGGGATTCGGAACCATCATCTCCTGCAAACCTGGCGCACTTGCATATTACGAGGGAGAAGGTCCTGGTGACCGACCGATCCTAACTAATTTCCGTCGCAAAAATAAGCTCCTTGAAAACCGCGCTCGGTAACTGCTTCGAATCAATCGCCTGCGGCAGAGCCGCGACCACAGGGAGCGTTTTTTTATCATTTTGCGACGAAAACTATCTAGCTCCTGCTTATCCGGGTTGTTTCAGCAAACCCCAAGAGGTTGTGGTTAGCCCTCGGGTGGTGGCTCACCAAACTCGGCTGTACCGCGTATTGCTCATATACCGTCGGCTTGCGTCTAGCTCCGAGGCCAAGCAAGGTTTGGAACGCGGCCGTCGGTGTCTTCCGACGATTGTGGCGAAATACGGACTCATCCAGATAAACCTGGAGCTGCTCACGGCTCACCCCGTGGTGGATTCCGAGCAACCACTGCTGGAGGTTACCAATTACGCGGTCTCCCAAAGGCAACGACGGACTTGGCGCCTTTCCGCAGGTCGGCTCGCAACGGTTGGCTGCTAGCAACATGCTGGAATCCGGCTTCTTGCAACCCGGGTGAAGCTTTTCAGACCGTCGGTGTGTATCGTGTCACTTCTAAAATCCGGGATCACCGCCATGCGCACGCGCCCGGTTACACGGCCCCGTTTCTCGACGGCAACGAGGACCAGAGCCGCTTTTCTCCCTTTAAGCTGACGGCTTCCCCGCAACCCGGCCTGGGTCCGCCTTCCCACGTCTCATCAACTTCCACTTCGCCCCGCAGCGGCTCGCGCGATGTGTTGATCATGGCGCGCCGAAATTTGTGCAGCATCATCCACACCATCTCGTAGCGTGACAGAGCAAGTTGGTGTTGCTGAAGTAAGGCTGAGAGGCCTCGCTTGTCGGTCGTCATCAGGTAGGCGGCCCAGAACCAAACCGCTAAAGACGTTTTCGTATCATGCAGGATCGTCCCCGCCGTCAGAGAAGCCTAGCGCCGACAACCGGCACATTGCCAGCGTCTGCTGAAACAACCGGATAAGCAGGAGCTAACTAAGGATCGGTAATTGCCTCGACCTATCCATTTATGGTTCCGGGCAAGTACGATGCCTTTCTGAAAAGTTTTGCGGTCACCGCAATAGCACTTTAATTTTGCTTCGCGCTGGCAAGCGGCAAGCTTCTCGTTCTCGCCCTGGCTGGCCATCCAAAGCGCCGGAATGTGTTCTTGACAGTCCCGGTCGTTATGTATACGGATGCTCCGCCGGTCGTAATATCCCCATTGTGTTTGATTCTGCGCACGACGAATTCCTGTCCGTACCTGACGGTCTGGCACAGTGTTCGGGAACGTTCGTGCGCTGGCGACGTAGACGGAATTTGGTGTGACGAACGATAGCCCTCATGAGGGCGGCGCTCATTGGAACACCGACGAAACTCGTCTCTTCCCGGAGTTGGACTTTACATCACCCGCCCGAGGAGGTGGGGAATTTTCAAAACAGCATTATCGGCCGGCACTCACGCGATTCGCTCCCCCGCCCAGCCCTCTACTTAAACTGCTCATCCACCTCTTTAAGCGCCGGAACAGCCGTATCCGGACGAATCGAAGGCTGCCGCTTGTGCCAATCCGTTGCCGCCTGATACGCCCGCGCTAAAGCCAGAACCTTCCCCTCCGAAAAACGAGGCCCCGCAATCATCAAGCCAATCGGAACCCCCTCCGATGTGAAGCCGCAAGGAACTGAAGCCGCCGGAATTCCGTAAATATCGAACGCCTGCGTGTTCTCGAGCTCCGGATTTTTCGGCTTCTCGTCCTCTTCCCGTTTAATAGCCGCCTCAATCAAACGCGGCGTATGCCTCCTGGTCGGCAAAACCACCAAATCAAAGTCCGTAAACGAGTCATCGATCGTCCGGCGAATCAACTCCAACTTCCAGCGTGAACGGACATACTCCGCCGCCTTGGCATTCGCCGCATGCTGCAACGACCGGCGAGTCGGCAGCATATAGCGTTCCGGGTTCTTCGAAAAATACTCTTCGTGATAAGCAAACGTCTCGCCATTCAAACTGAGCCCACTCGTCGGCGGCAGCGAAATATCATGCGCTCCTTTGGTCAATTTGCTCAACACCGCAATCGCCGCCTCCACCGCCTTCGCAATGTCCGCATCCACCCAATCGAAGAACGGAGCCCGCGGAATCCCCAACCGCAGCGAAGTCACTGGCTGCCGCGACTCCGTCAGATAATCTTCCTTTCCGTGCTCCACGCTCGTGATATCCAACTTGTCGTAACCAGCCAGCGTATTCAGCAGCAACGCCGCGTCTTCCGCGCTCCGCGTAATCGGCCCGCAATGATCGAGCGACACCGTCAACGGCACAATCCCTCGAATCGAAACCAATCCATACGTCGGCTTCAGACCCACCACGCCGCAGTAGGAAGAAGGAGTCCGAATCGAACCGCCCGTGTCCGTGCCCAGAGCGCCGTAGCAAAGATCCGTTGCCACCGCCGCAGCGGAACCGCCCGATGAGCCGCCCGTCGCCCTCGCCAGCGCCCATGGATTCCGCACCGGGCCGAAATAACTCGTAGACGATGTACCGCCCATCGCAAACTCGTGCAGATTGGTCTTCCCTATGAACACCGCCCCCGCTGCAGCCAGCCGGGTCACCACCACCGCATTCTCCTTCGGCACGCGATCGTCGAACACCGCGCTCGCCGCCGTAGTCCGAATCCCCGCCGTATCGATGTTGTCCTTCAGCGCGATCGGAATGCCGTGCAGCGGCCCTCGAAACTTACCCGCCTTCGCCTCCTGGTCCAGCTGTCTGGCCTGCACCCGCGCCTGCTCCCCCAGTACCGTGATAAACGTATTCAGTTTCGGATTATACGTCTGAATCCGAGCGAGACAAGCTTCCACCAGCGCCAAACTCGTCACCGCTCCCCTCCGAATCCGAGCCGCCGCTTCGGTCATCGTCAGCGCCGAAAGATCCTCTGAATCCTGGCCGTAAGCCGCAGCAGCAGCAGTAGCCGCAGCACCGGCTAAACTAACCCCAAAAGCACGTCTTGAAAGTGTGTACATGTCATCCAGTCGTGAGCAAAAAATTAAATTCGCCGCTGCGACTGGGCAGAAAACGCGGCCAACCAAGCCGTGTCCAAGGAAGGAAAAGCTACTGCAAAGGCTGTTCGCCCCTGTCCACTATGACATGAGCGAAAATCGGAGCCGTGAACGCAGGAACCCCGATGATTCGCAAAGTAGTTACTGAGCCGCGACTGGAAGGAGCGATGTTTCACGTGGAACATCGGCTGCCCCTCGCCCAGGCTCAAGCCGTAACCGAACACCCCAGACTCAAATAAATATCCAGCACCGCAATCGCCGCCGGAGTCACGCCCGGGATCCGCCGAGCCTGCCCCAACGTCGCCGGTCGAACCCGAGTCAGCTTCTGCCGCGCCTCATTCGAAAGCCCCGGAATCGCCTCATACGTAAAAGACTCCGGAATCACCCGCGCCTCCGACTCCCCCAACCGCTGAATCTGCCGCTCCTGCTGCGCCATATACCCGGCATACTTCGTCTCCGTCTCGATCGTCGTCAGCACCCCATGCGCCAGCGTCTGCCCGATCTGCGACTCAATCCACCGCTCCAGTTGCCCGATCCGTACCTCCGGCCGCCGCAGCCACACACTCAACGTCGGATTGTCGATTGAAGCCTCCAACCCAGAAATCTCCGGCACCGCACCCGCCCGAGTCCCCTCCAGCAGCGCCACCACCGCCGCCTTCTGCTCCTGCTTCTCGGTAAACCGCTTCCACCGCTCGTCGTTCACCAGACCAACCCGCCGCCCCGCCGGAGTCAACCGCTCATCCGCATTGTCGATCCGCAAATGCAACCGGAACTCCGCCCGCGACGTAAACATCCGGTACGGCTCATCCGCCCCCTTGCTGATCAGATCGTCAATCAGAATCCCGACATACCCCTCACTCCGCCCCACCTTCAGCTCCGGCAACCCCTTCACCTTGCACGCCGCGTTTAGCCCAGCCAGCAAGCCTTGGCACCCGGCCTCCTCATACCCCGAAGTCCCGTTAATCTGCCCCGCCAGGAACAAGCCCGCAATCTGCTTCACCTCCAGACTGTGCCGCAGCTCCCGCGGGTCCACCGCATCATACTCAATGGCATAGCCCGGCCGGATCATCTCCGCCTCTTCCAGCCCCGGAATCGACGCCACCATCGCCGCCTGCACATCCGTCGGCATGCTCGTCGACATCCCGTTCACATATATCTCGTGCGTGTCCAGCCCCTCCGGCTCCAGAAAAATCTGATGCCGCCGCTTCTCCGGAAACTTCACCACCTTGTCCTCGATCGAAGGACAATACCGCGGCCCCACCCCCTCGATCTGCCCGCTATACAGCGGCGACCGCGCAATGCTCTCGCTCAAAACCCGGTGCGTCTCCTCGGTCGTATAAGTCAAATGACACCGAATCTGCTCCCGCTCGATCTTCTCCGTCAGAAAAGAAAACGGAGTCGGAACCGCATCCCCCGGCTGCTCCTCAAACTTCGACCACTCGACCGTCCGCCCATCCAACCGAGGAGGCGTCCCCGTCTTCAACCTCGTCCACTGTAGGCCCAAGGTCCTAAGCTGGCCCCCCAGCGTGTTCGACGGCGCCTCCCCATTCCGACCGCAGGCATACTTCTGCTCCCCCACATGCGCCAACCCGTTGAGGAACGTTCCCGTCGTCACCACCACCGCCTCCGCCAGCAGGTCGCGCCCGTCCTTCAGCCGCACCCCAATCACCTGCCGGCCGCCGCCCGTCTCCCCGGCGGCAAACAGCAACTCCCCCACCTCCGCCTGCAAGATCCGCAGGTTCGGCTCATTCTCCATCCACTCCCGCATCCGCACCCGGTACTGCTTCTTGTCGCACTGCGCCCGTGGCGACCACACCGCCGGACCCCGACTCGTATTCAACAACCGGAACTGGATCCCTACCGCATCGGTCAGCTCGCCCATCACCCCGCCCAGCGCATCGATCTCCCGCACCAGGTGCCCCTTGGCAATACCCCCGATCGCCGGATTGCACGACATCTGCGCAATCAGGTCCAGGTTCATCGCCACCATCGCCGTCTTCAGCCCCAGCCTCGCCGCCGCACGAGCCGCCTCACAACCGGCATGACCCGCGCCAACCACCACAACTTCGTATTTTTTCTGCATGGGAAAGAGGGAGGACTAAAATGAAGACCTGCCCTTTCATTCTACTGAGGAATCACCCTTTGAACATCCTGATCGTCGGCGGCGGAGGCCGCGAACATGCCCTCGCCTGGCGCTTGGCTCAGTCGCCCCAAGTCACCAATCTCACCGCCTGCCCCGGCAACCCCGGCATCGCCCAGCTCGCCCGCTGCCTCCCCGCTCCCTCTGACATCGCCGGCTACGCCGACCTCGCCGAAACCCTCGCCATCGACCTCACCGTCGTCGGCCCCGAAGCCCCGCTAGTCGCCGGCATCGTCGACCGTTTCCGCGAACGCAACTTGAAGATCATCGGCCCCACCCAAGCCGCCGCCCGCCTCGAAGGCTCAAAAATCTTCGCCAAACAGTTCTTCGAACGCGCCGCCATCCCCACCGCCCGCTCCGTCCAAGTCGCCACTTATGAGGAAGCCCACGCCGCCCTCCCCGGCTTCTCCCTGCCCGTCGTCATCAAAGCCGACGGTCTCGCCGGCGGCAAAGGCGTCATCATCGCCGCCACCGCCGCCCAAGCCGAAGACGCCATCAAACGCCTCGGCCCCCATCTCCTCCTCGAAGAATTCCTCGAAGGCGAAGAAGTAAGCTTCATCGGCCTCAGCACCGGCACAACCCTCCTGCCCTTTCCCCCCACCCAGGACCACAAGCGCGTCTTCGACCACGACGAAGGCCCCAACACCGGCGGCATGGGCGCTTACCTCGACCCCCGCCTCCTCACCGCCTCCCAATCCGGCCAAATCATGGACCGCATCATGCTCCCCGCACTCCACCAAATGTCCGTCGAAGGAACCCCCTTCACCGGCTTCCTCTACGCTGGCCTGATGCTCACCGCCGCCGGCCCCAAAGTCCTCGAGTTCAACGTCCGCCTCGGCGATCCCGAAGCCCAAACCATCCTCTACAGCTTTATCGGCGATCTGCCCGCTTTCCTACAGGGAGATTTTTCTGCCCTCGCCCCCAACTCCAATCCAGCCGCTTGCATCGTCCTCGCCGCCCAGGGCTACCCCGGCCAACCCCGCACCGGCGACCCCATCGCCGGCCTCCCCGCCGCCGAACAAGCCACCGGCGCCACCGTCTTCCACGCTGGAACCCGCCTCGACGGCGAAACCCTCCTCACGGCCAGCGGACGCGTCCTCGGAGTCACCGCCGCCGCCCCCACCCTCCCCGAAGCCATCGACCGCGCCTACCGGGCCGCCCGCCTCATCCACTTCCCCGGTATGCACTTCCGCACCGACATCGGCAAAAAAGGCCTCCCACGCTGGTAACCTAAATAAAGACACGCGGGAATCACAACACCCGGGGACGTAGCTCAGATGGATAGAGCAGCCGCCTCCTAAGCGGCAGGTCGGCAGTTCGAATCTGCCCGTCCCTACCAAACAAGCCATTCACTCCACGCCCCCTCCGTCGTCCACCCACCCCCGCACCACCCGCTTCAAAACCTTCCCGCTCCCCGACTTCGGCAGCTCTTCCGCCACAAACCGAATCTCCCGCGGCAACTTGAACCCCGCCAGCCGCCCCCGCAAAAACTCCCGCAAGCCCGCCTCCGTCAACTCCACCCCCGCCCGCAGCCGCACAAACGCCACCGGCGCTTCCCCCCACCGCGCATCCCGAGCCCCCACCACCGCGCACTCCGCCACCCCCGCATGCGCCCCAATCGCCCCCTCCACCTCCACCGAAGAGATATTCTCCCCGCCGCTGATAATAATGTCCTTCGCCCGGTCGACCACATATACATAGCTCTCCTCGTCCCACACCGCCAAATCCCCCGTATGCAGCCACCCCTCCCGCAACACCGCCGCCGTCCCCTCCGCATCCCCAAAATACCCGTCCATCACGCTATCGCTCCGCACAATCACCTCCCCCACCGCCGCCTTATCTCGCGCCACCTCTTCCCTCGCCTCATCCACCACCCGTATCTCCGACCCCACCAGCGCCCATCCCCCCGACGCCTGCCGCTCCCGCCGTTCCGCTTCATCCCGATACACCACCGTGCTCTTCTGATGAACCGTCGCAATCGCCGGCGATGTCTCCGTCAACCCGTACCCCGACCACGCCCGGCACCCAAACGCCTCCTCCACCCGCCGAATCAAATCCGGCGATGAAGGAGCCCCGCCCAAAGTAATCAGCCGCAAACTTGAGCTATCGAAACGCCCCCTCTCCGCGCAATCCAAAAGCCCCTGCGCCATCGTCGGAACCAGCGGCAGATACGTCACCCTCTCCTCTTCAATCAACCGCAGCACCCGCTCCGGATCGAACCGCCGCACCAGCACCTGCTTGATCCCGTTCATCACCGCCGTATGCGGACGCCCCCACCCGTTAGCATGAAACAACGGAACCGCCATCAGTTCCACCCCCGCATCTCGGTCGTTATACATCTGCGCCACGCCCAAAGCATGCAGATACAGCGTCCGGTGCGTCAGCAGCACCCCCTTCGGCGTCCCCGTGCTCCCGCTCGTATAGAACAGCTCCGCCGCCTCTTCTTCCCGAAATGCGTCGAACTCCGGCCGCTCCCCCCGCTCTCCGGCCAGCCATCTCTCGTACTCCTCATCCAGCGCCACATACGCCCGTATCGATGGGCACTCCTCCTGCAACCGTTCCACCACCCCCAGGAATTCCGACTCATACAGCAGCACCCGCGGCTCCGCCTGCCGCACCATCTCCACCAGCTCCCGCCAATGCAGCCTCACGTTCAACGGCATCAACATCCCCCGCGCCAACGGCACGCCGTAATACCCCTCCAGCAACTCCGCCCGATTGAACGTTAAATAGCTAACTCTGTCGCCAGCCTGCACCCCCAGCCGCCGCAACCCCGCCGCCAACCGCTCACACCGCTCCCCAAACGCCGCAAATGTAAACCGCCTCTCCCCGCACACCACCCCGACCTTCTTCCCATAAAGATCCACCGCCCGATACAAAAACCGAATCGGAGTCAAAGGAACATACACGAAAATCACTCCTCCCGCAACAATCGGATCAATCCCCAACCGACACTCGGACTTACTCTCAAAGCCCCCACTTAGTAAGTACAGAAATTACTGCCGGCTAACTCCCGAGTAAGTGGTAACTCGTTCCATAACCCGCATAATTCCCGAAGAAACTACTTAATCCAAGAAGTAATATATAGAGAATTTTTGAATTTGTTGATTAAACCTACATGTTATTAATCCGACCGGAATTTCTAATCCTAATAATCCAAACCACACGTAAAAATCGTATTTCGGGCGTCACATCCGATTTGTAAGGTGTACTGCGGCGGTTTTAGTACTTTTGAAAGCCTGTAGGTAGATTTTGCAGCTAATAAGCTACCGTAAACATGGTAAAACGTAAAAACAACCCAAAAGCCCAGCTGCTTTGAGAACGCCTTAACCAGATAACATGCCTTGTTAAGGAAAGGGCGGTAGCCTGCCTGATGCCTTACAACTTGAAGAATATCCACTAATAATTTATTGATTTATGCTTTTTCCTCAATCCGAATTAACTCCCGACTGCGTATACTCCTCAGTGTTACTACCGTGGTACGGTATCCGAACTAAGTCAAACCAGGAGAAAATAGCCTCCACTATCCTCGCCAATAAAGGCTATCAATCGTTTCTTCCTTCTTATACTTACAAACGCAAACGTTGGGATCGCACAGTCGAAAGCGAACGCCCGCTCTTTCCCGGCTACATCTTCTGCCGCTTCGATGTAAAGCAGCGTCTGCCCATCCTCACCACGCCCGGCATCGTCTCCGTACTGGGGTTCGGTAACGAACCTATGCCGGTCCCGGAAAGTGAAATCGAAGCTATCCAGACCGTCCTCTGCTCCGGCCGCACCGTCGAACCGATCCCCTTCCTCCGCCAGGGCGAACGCATCCAGGTCACTCGCGGCGCCCTCGCCGGTCTCGAAGGCATTCTCGTGCAAAACAAATCCAACTGGCGCCTCGTCATCTCCGTCACCATGCTCCAGCGTTCCGTCTCCGTTGAAATCGACCGCGACGCCGTCGCCGCCCTCAAGCTGCCCATTCGTTCATAAACGCCGCCCAATTTTTACTTAACTTACGAGTGATCCATGCCAATTGACTCCCGAAGCCGCATGATAAGCTTCCGCCTGACCGAAGAAGAATACGAGCAGTTCCACCAGCTCTGCTTCCAGCAAGGCCGCGGCAATCTCTCCGAAATGGCCCGAGCCGGATTGAAAATGATCCTGCACGAGCCGTCTCTCGCCCACACCGAAACCCTCGAGTCCCGCATCGCCGAGCTCGAAGGCCGCCTCCGCATGTTGTTCCTGGAAGTGAAAAAGCTGAGCGGGCAAGCCATTTCCATGCCGCCCCCGTTAACTCCGCCCCCGTTAGAACTGTCCTAAAATCCAGAGCTCAAAGGGAGCCCTTTTTATATGCAAGAAAAAGAAATATCATTACTGCACTTATTCACCCGTCACTGGCGCCTGAGCATCCTCATCGTCTGCGCCTGCATCGGCCTGGCCGGCTTAGTCACAGCCATCCTGCCGCGCACCTACGAATCCCAGATGAAATTCCTCGTCAACAACGAACGAGCCGACCTGGTCATCACCCCCGAAAAAAATCAAGCCGCCGCCCCACCCCCCGAAGTCACCGAAACCCAAGTCAACTCCGAAATCGAGCTGCTCAAGAGCCACGACATTCTGGAAGCCATCGTCCGTGATCACAAACTCTACTTGCCCTTCGAAAACAAACACTCTGGGGAGCCCTCTCGCAAAAGCGTCGAGCGCGCCAGCATTAAGCTGCAAAAATCGCTAACCATCGCCGCCCTCCGCAAAACGAATATCATTAACGTCTCTTACCGTGCGACCGACCCCGATCTGGCCGTGATTGTTCTTCAGGATCTAAGCGACCGCTATCTCACTTCTCACTTGGCAGTGCACAGCGCGCCAGGAACCGATAAATTCTTTACCGAACAGGTCGAGAAGTTCGCCACAGATCTCACTCGCGCCCGCGCCGCCCTTGCAGTCTTTCACCAGCAGAAGCGCCTCTTCTCCATGGCGCAGCAACAGACCTCAGTCGTGGACCGCTTTCAAAGCGTCGAGTCTCAGCTGAAGGACGTCGATGCACAGATCCACGAACAGGAAACACGCCAAAACGAAAACGCAAAACAGCTATTGGCCAATTCCGAGCGCGTCGTCACCCAGGTAAAACAGATCTCCAATCAAAATGCAATCCAACAGCTTGAGCCAATGCTCGCCCAACTTCAGAACCGTCGGATCGAGCTCGTCACCAAATTCAAGCCCACCGATCGCCTCGTCACGGAAATCGATGATCAAATCGCCAATACAACGAATGAGCTCGCCCGCATCCGAAGCGAGCGAACCGACGAAAAGACCACCGATCTAAACACCATTCATCAAGGCCTGAACGCGGAATATGCCAAAGGTGAAATCGACCTGAAAGCCCTCCGGACTCGGCACACCGAACTGGCCGGAATGCGGCAGAGTTATCTCAACCAGTTGGGAGATATGGACCAGTCTTATATCCAGCTGCAAGACCTCGAGCAGTATGAGAAAGAAGCGCACGATAATCTTCTGCTGTACACTCACCGCCTGGATGAAGCAAGGCTCGCAACAGCTCTCGACCGAGAAAAGTTCTCGAACGTCACCCTGGTCGAAAAACCCGTCTCCATGCCAATTCCGGTCTCGCCTAAACTCAGCATCAACCTGGCGATCGGGACCCTGATGGGTATCTTCTTCTCTCTGGGAATGGCCTTCCTGCTCGAAACGCGAGGCGGCAGCCCCGGAATTGCTTCCACTTCAGAGAAAGCCGCGAACCTCGTCATTCCTGGCCGCACCTACCAGACCGCGTCGGGCGATTAGTAAACCCGCGCACCCGATAAAGGAGCCACCCATGTCCATCCGCACCTTAAAACGATCGCTTCTCACCATCCTCGCCTGCTCGGTATTTTGCAGCGCGGCTGATCAGTTCGCCCCCCGCGAGCCACGCTATCACATGCATCCGGGAGACGTCATCAACGTGGAGTACCGCTACACGCCTGAGTACAATGCCACTGTTTCCATCCAGCCGGATGGCTTCGCCTCGCTGCCCCTGCTAGGCGATCTTCACCTCGGCGGTCTCACTCTGAGCGACGCCCACTCGGAGCTCATCTCAAAAGCCAGTGAGCGGCTGAACCAGCCGGAAGTCAACGTAGGCTTGAAAGAATTCGAAAAGCCGTATTACATCGTCGGAGGCGAAGTGGGAGCCCCCGGGCGCTTCGAAATCCGCGGCCGCGTCACAGCCCTGCGTGCCGTCGAGATGGCAGGCGGCTTCAAAGCAAGCGCTAAATCCTCCCAAATTCTCCTCATCCGGCCCGTCAACGACGTCGACGCCCAAACCAAGCTGATCGATCTCAAAAAGGTAACCGACAAACGGCAGCTGAACGAAGACATCGAACTCCGTGCCGGCGACATGCTCGTCGTCCCCAAAACCAGACTGGCCAAAGTCGAGCCGTATATCCGTCTCGTCAATGCCGGCTTCTATCTCAACCCCTTGAGCTTCTAACATCCATCAGCGGCTTCCCTGTGGACTCTGTCGCGAAGCCTATAGCGTCGGCCCTACCTGCGTAAGGATTGTTCCAAGCTTCCGTAAGTGCTCGCCTACTTGATCTAACGCTTCAGTTCGAAGCCAAAATCCTCTGTGTCTGCAGTTTCAGAAAAGAAGTAGTACTACCTGCAACAAACGAAGTGAATTCGATCTGGACCACGTCGGCAGCTGGTCTTTGGATCCAGAAATCCAGATCTTGGCAAGAGCAACCCCAGCATTTTGAAAGGTAAAGCCGCTGTCTGATGGAAACCCTCGATTCGAATCTAAATTCAACTACCTCAACTAACACCGTTCAACCGCTTATGTCCCGGAATGCATGGTCCGACCCAACAGAACCAAACCCAACGCTGCGACTTCTGGGTATCAATATTGACTGCATCTCGTATCAAGACATGATGGACCGTTTTGACAGCTGGATTCAAAGCGGCTCCGCTCGTGCCTTCTCAGTCGCTCTAGTCAACGTCAACTGCTGCGTGTCGGCTCTGATAGACCCCGCCATTCGTACCGTCTATCAAAGAGCCGACTTAAGAGGTGTCGACAGCATGCCATTCCTCTACGTAGCGCGGATGCTTAAAAATCCAAAAAGCGACCGCCTCTACGCCCCGGATATGATGCTGAAGCTTGCCGAACACGCCCCGGAGCGAGGATACAAGTTCTTCCTCTATGGCGGCGCCCCTGGTGCACCGGAGCAAATGGCATCTTTCCTGAAAGACCGCTTCCCTCAGCTTCCAATTGTTGGGATGCATTCTCCGCCATTTCGGTCGCTGACCGCCTCCGAAGACGATGAGATTTGCCAACTTATCCGAGAATCCGGAGCGAATGTGCTCTGGGTTGGATTAGGTTCCCCTAAACAAGACGTCTGGATAGAGCAGCATCTCGAGAAATTGCCAGGAATCGTTACGATCGCTTCCGGAGCAACATTCGACTTTTTCTCAGGCCGAATCCGACAGGCGCCCCTTTGGATCCGTACCAGCGGGTTGGAATGGCTATTCCGGCTATTCCAGGATCCTCAACGACTATGGAAGCGATATACAGTGTATAACTTACTGTTTGTCGGCGCCCTGCTGCTTGAGATAATCGGCATCCTGCGGCTTGGAGTAGGCGACCCATCGCCGGATTAACGTTGCATTTTCCGATCGTAGGTCACAGACGGCACAACGGCCTCCTGCCGAAGCATAATACGCCACGTCGGGTAAGTACTCAAACTTAGATAAGAAATCATCAAGTGAAGAAGAGAGATAACAATGCAAATGTCACAACCTGCGCGGGCCACAACCAAGCCTAAGATCCTTGTATGCGGCGCGGGAGGCTTCATCGGGAGCCACCTTGTCAACAGACTTCATGCTGAGGGATTTTGGGTTCGCGGAGTTGACATCAAACGTCCCGAGTTCTCGCCGTCGCAAGCCGATGATTTTGTTATCGGTGATCTGCGTGATCCCAATGTCGCTCGCACGATAGTTGAGAATATTAGCGAGGTTTACCAGCTGGCTGCCGACATGGGCGGAGCCGGATACATCTTTACGGGCGAGCACGACGCTGCCGTGATGCACAACTCTGCCACCATCAATCTAAACATTCTTGAGGCCGGGCGTCTCGCCGGAGTTCGAAAAGTATTCTACTCCTCCTCGGCCTGTATCTATCCTGAACGTAACCAAATGGACCCCGAAAATCCTCTTTGCTCTGAAGACTCGGCTTATCCGGCCGCACCCGACAGCGAATATGGGTGGGAAAAACTTTTCAGCGAGCGTCTGTACCTGGCCTATATGCGGAACTACGGAGTGCAGGTCAGAATCGCCCGATTTCACAATATCTTCGGACCGGCAGGCACCTGGGAGGGAGGTCGAGAGAAAGCGCCAGCGGCTCTATGTCGTAAAGTCGCACAAACTCCGGAGGGCGGCGAAATTGAAATCTGGGGCGATGGCCGGCAGACGCGTTCCTTTCTTTTCATCGACGAGTGTATTGAAGGGGTACGCACTCTCATGGAGTCTGACTTCACCGGACCGGTCAATATTGGTTCGGCTGAGATGATCACAGTCAACGACCTGGCAGGAATGGTCATGGACGTTGCCGGAAAACGCCTGCTAATACGGAATATCAGCGGACCGACTGGCGTTCGCGGGAGACGCTCCGATAACCGGCTTGTCAGCGAGAAACTGGGTTGGCTCCCTCGCAGCCGCTCCGAGTTGGGATACAGAAAACGTACGGCTGGATTGCCGAACAGGTGCGGGCGCGGCAACTCGCTTCTGAATCGACGCTCGCGAAGGTTGCTGCCGTCTCTTAAGAAGCGAGAGCATGGCACAAGAACTTGCGCCAGAATCTAACTCGGAGAGTCAATTAGCCGATCGCACCAATGATGCCTAGCATTCCACTCAAAAACTGGAGCACGCGACTCCGGAAGAGCCGAATTGCGGAAAACGTAGCAGCACTGTTCGGAACACAGATTGCGACTTACATGTTTCCGCTAATGATGGTTCCCTATCTTGCCCGTGTTCTAGGCCCCTTCCACTACGGAATCGTCGCCTTCGCGCAAGCACTCGGCCTGTATCTTTCGATGATTGTTGATTTCGGATTTCAACTTTCGGCTTCCCGGCGCATCGCCCGGGTTCGTGAAGATGAGGAGCAAGTCGCCGACATCGTGGCTGCAGTGCTCGGCGCAAAAGGAATTCTCGGAGGCTTCTGCTTGTTTTGCGTATTCTTACTACAAAGCTTCAATCATTCCTTCCAGCAGGACAGCATCATTTTGTGGTTCGGCGCTTTGTCTGGAATTGGCCAGGGCCTCAGCATGCTGTGGTTCTATCAGGGACTGGAAAAAATGAGAACTCCGGCACTGGCCGAAGTCGCAGGTAAGGCGATCGTCTGTCTCGGCGTATTCAGTCTCGTTCATCAACCCAAAGATGCCTGGTTCGTGCTGGCTCTGCAATGCGTCTGTTATGCCGGTGTGTCAGCCTTCCAGATGAAAATGACATACCGTCGGGTTCGCTTTCAGTGGCCCACATGGAAAGCGGTGTGGCAGTCGATGAGGGATTCGGCAGCCATGTTCCTCTTTCGAAGTTCGGTGAGTCTCTACACTACTGCCAATGCCTTGATTCTGGGCGCAATTTCGACTCCACTCGCAGTCGGATTCTACAGCGGCGCCGAACGTTTGATCAAAGCGCTTCTCGGCCTCATGAATCCGGTGAGTCAAAGCCTCTATCCCCGAATCAGCAGGCTTGTTGTTACCGATACGACGAAAGCTGTCTCGCTGACGAGAATTAGTCTCAGTGTAATGACCCTGGCCGGCTCATTACTGGGCATCGCCGTGGCCGCCGCGGCCCCGCTGCTGATTCGCGTCTTGCTGGGACCCGGTTATGAACAATCGGTTCCCGTCCTCAGGATTCTCGCGTTACTGCTGCCGGCTATTGCCGCCAGCACGGTTTTGGGAATCCAATGGATGTTGCCGCTTGGAATGGATGGCGCTTACAACGTCATTGTAGTCTCGGCCGGACTCGTCAATGTGGGGCTCGCATTTTGCTGGGCGCCCCATTGGCAGCAGACTGGAATGGCATGGGCGGTTGTGGTGACTGAATATCTCGTTCTGATCGCTATCTGCGCGATCTTAGCGAAACGTAAGTTGGCGCCTCTCTCCACAAGCGCCTTGCTTCCCTATAGACTCCAGCAGCAATTTACCGCTGCGGCAAGCCCGCAAGTTGGAGGTGAAAGATGACGTCTAAATTCGAAAACAGCCTCCAAGCAATCGAAAAACCGCCCGGTTTTTCAAGTAAACAAGAAGAAGGTCATCCTCTTACGATCGTATGTGTCTCAGATCTGTTTTGGGACGAGCACTGGGCCAGCGAACAGCAAATCATGTCGCGGCTGGCGGCCCGATGTCGCGTACTCTACGTTGATCGGCCGGTATCCCTCTTCAGTTTCTTCACAGGCGTTAGCGATTCCTCGGTTACTCGTCAATGGCTTCGCTGGTTACGCGGAGGTCTGAGGCAAGTCAATCAGAATCTGACAATCCTCACCCCAGCTCCGTTACTCCCGTTCCGCTACAACCGCCTGATCAACAGAATCAACTCCTGGATTCGCCGCCTGTCGATCAAGCGCGCCGTTCGGAAAATGAAATTCGATGCTCCTGTTCTGTGGATCTACGCGCCCGATGCTGCCGGTATAGTCGGCACACTCGATGAAGCTTACAGTTTGTATTACTGTGCAGATGACTGGTCAGCTTCTTATCACTGGTGGAACAGCGGACAGGACATTCGTGCGAGAGAAATGGAACTGGCATCGAAGGTTGATTTGGTAGTAGGCACCTCAACCAAAATTGTGCAGCGTTGGCAACAGAGCCACCCGAATACGATGCTGGTAGCCAATGGCGCGGATGTCACCGCATTTCAAACGGCGCGGGACCCGGAACTCGAAATCCCGGAAGACCTGAAAGCCATTCCCACACCGCGCATCGGCTATGTAGGATACGTGGACGCCAGATTTGACACCGAGCTCTACGCCCGTCTCGCACAGGCGCGGCCCGATTGGCACTTCGTCGTCGTAGGACCGTTGATGGAGAAACACGTCGACCTCAGTCGGCTGAAGCAGCTATCCAACGTGCACTTTCTCGGTCGCCGCTCACTGGCCGAGCTCCCCGCCTATCTCAAGGGGTTTGACGTCTGCACCATCCCTTACATCTGCGACAAGCTCGCCGAAAGCATCTTTCCGCTTAAACTCTTTGAATATCTCGCGGCCGGGCGGCCGATCGTCTCCGCAGACTTGCCCGAATTAAGAAAATTCAGCAAGTATCTGCATCTGACGCACGGACTCGCTGAGTTTGAAAAGGCAATCGCAGCAAGCTTGACGCATCCGCTCCCGGTAGCGTCACAAAGTTTCCTCGCCGAGAACTCATGGGACGCCAGAGCCACCTCGTTATGGCAAAGGCTTCAAGAAGCTTTTGTTACCACCCGCCGCCATTTAAGCAGTTAACTAATAGCTAATCTCCTCTGGGGATCTCAATCTGCCTCTTAACCAATACGGACTGACTATGAATGTAACTGTGCTAGTACCGATCTACAACGACTGGGATTCACTGAAGCAACTTCTGCGCGAACTGGATCGTGCGATTTCCCGCGCGCATCGCTTGCACTTAGTCGTAGTCGACGACGGATCTACCGAACCAAAACCGGAAAATTTGGTCGATCCGGATCTTGTGGCCTTTGCGTCAGCTACATATCTTCGACTCAAATGCAACGTTGGTCACCAACGCGCCATCGCCACTGCTCTATCCTGGATCGGTTCTGCTGCCAACCAGTACCCAGTCATAATTATGGACGGAGACGGAGAAGATAAGCCAAGCGACGTGCCGCGGCTTTTGGAGGCGTTCATCAGCAACGAGGGGAAAGTAGCCGTCTTTGCCGAAAGAACCAAGCGGTCGGAGAGTCTGCTTTTCAAGCAATTCTATGCTCTCTACCGTTTGCTGCACTGGCTCATGATAGGCCTTTCGGTAAAGATCGGGAATTTCAGTGTTTTACCTCATGGCTACATCGAGGGACTCACAGTTTCAAACTACCTCTGGTATCACTACGCCGCCACTGTAGTACGCACCAGAATGGACTTCATCACCATCAAGACGGCGCGTGGACGTCGTTACAGTGGCAATTCCAAAATGAACTTTGTTTCACTGGTGCGACACGGCGTCAGCGCGATCGCGGTTCATGCGGAGGTACTGAGCGTACGCATGCTTATCGCATCCTGCATCGCTACGTTGCTCGGCCTGGCTGTTTTGGCTGGATTGATTTGGATCCGCCTTTTTACTACGCTCGCTACTCCCGGATGGACCACGACGGCCTCAGGAGTAATTGCTGTTCTTTTGCTTCAGGTCCTTTCCCTCGCGTTTACCTTCTCAATGCAGTCAGTTTCCATTCATGGGAACACTGGTTTCCTGCCAGTCCGAGACTGCCCGGTATTCTTACGTTCTGCTGAACGACTCGACTTCGATAAACATCCTAGATTCCGAACGGCCGATGAGGTTGTATTACGATGATGACCGATTCCGATCAGGTAGAGAAGCTAAATCGCCGGACATACCCTGTCTTTGAGCAGTCGATTGATAGTTTTTCCAAGTTGCTGAATCAAGTTGCTAAGAGTTGTCAATCTCAAGGCACTATAAACCTGACTAAGATCTTGTTGCTCTCAAGTATTGTCGCCATCTTGCTGATCCTAGCCATGCCGGGAACTCAGAGTCTCTGGATCGATGAAGCGCAGACTTACCACTTCGTAAAACAACCAAACTTTGCATCTTGGCGGGCCGAGCTTTTAGCTGATCGGGACTCGGAGGCAATGATGCCGCTCGGGATGCTAGCACCTTGGCTCGCCGCCAAGGTGCTCGGAACCACTGAGTGGTCCATGCGAGCAATCAACATCTTGTGGGCGATTCTAGCTCTCATTCCGTTTATTCTCATGGGCAAAAAGTTCGCCCTCCCATGGCTTCCCCTCCTATTCGCCGTCCAGCCATTTTTATATTTCTATGCCAATGAAGCACGTCCCTACACTCTGCAGATTGCGGAAGGGGCTTGGCTCCTGTTCGCTCTAATCCAATGTATTGATGAGGACAGGCCCCGAACTCGTTGGGCTTGGTGCTTCGCAATAACCGGTTTGTTACTGTGCGCGACAAGCCTGCTCGGAGTCGTCCCGTTTTTCGCGGCTCTGACGGTCCTGCTAGCGGTCGGCAGGAAATCGAATAATCGGCCTTTGAGAAATGCCTGGATCCCAATAGCCGCTGTTCTTCCCGTCCTTCTGCTGCTAGGCGGCTATTACCTGTGGGTCCTACATAAGGGTGCGGAAAGTTCTAAAGTTTGGGCGGTAAGCCCTGGGAATGTCGCGTTTTCAATGTATGAATTGCTCGGATTTACAGGTTTGGGACCTGGGCGATCGCAGCTAAGGCAAGAAGCTACAGGACAAACGGCCGGCTTAGTGTCCTATATGCTTCCCTATTTGCCAGCTTTGGTTGCACTGTTCGGAGTCTACTGTATCGTCGGCTTTGGCTATTACCGGGCATTGAGATCCGGCAAACTAAGGACACCCGCTATCGTGATGTCCGCAGTAATACTCTTGTCCATTCTGGGACTTGGAGTGCTCGCGGCCGCCGCTCACTTTCCCTTCTGGGGTCGGCATCTCGCCCCGATATTCCCCGCTGTCGTTATACTCTTAGGCATTTCTCTGAATTCGTTGAAGTTCCGACCAGTCGTCAGGGCAGTCGTTACCGCGTTACTTTGTGTACTCCTATTCGTCTCCAGTTGGCAGCTGGGTCATTCAAGTCGCCATTCGAAAGATGACTACCGGGTTGCTTCAAACCGGGCCGCAGTTGCCTTATCAGCCGGAAAGAGGGTATGGTGGTTTGCAGACGTAAGAGCAGCACGGTATTACGGCCTTGATGTAACCGTCATTCAGCCTTTTGCATCTCGCATAGCCATCCGCCCTGGAACATCTCTGGGTCCATATAAAAATCTTCCCCTGCCTGATCTCATTATTCTTTCGAAACCCGACATCTATGATCCAGTCGCCAGGCTTAGAACATTTATCCGAAACGCCGGCTACCATCAAACTGACCATCTGCAGGCTTTTCAGTTCTTTACGAGATAACTTAACGAAGCCGTCCAAATACACCAAGCTAATAGAGCCGACCTGCGAAAGTGTGTCGGATCGGCCGTAAAATGACCACCCAGAAATTCATTCCTGAAGTTACTCCCCTTTTGGAGCCACAGAAACAGGCAACCGACACCTTCCCCTGGTGGCTATTCTCCTTGACATGGATCACCACCTTCGTTTTAGAAAGCAAGATGGATGCCCCGGCGACATGGCTTCAGGGAGGAGACTCGGTCTCTGACCTTACCCAAGAAGCGAACGATGGCGATATACGCCGTAAAATTTTAATTTCCATCCTCGGGGCGGTCGGCGCGTATGGCGTGCTTTTATGGAAGCGCAATCGCCTCTGCTTTAAAAGCCCCATAGCAAGGCTCTTGCTTGCATACCTTGCCTGGGTTGGCCTGAGCGCAATCTGGGCTGATGACCCGGCCCTGACGATCAGAAGATTGGTTGCACTTGCATTAACGCTATTATTCTCAGTCGCATGTATAACGCGCATGAGCGCCAAAATGCTATCCGTTTTTATTGCCGCAATCCCATCCCTCAATCTGATACCCGGTCTCATCGCAGAACTCAGCTCCGGGAACTTTCATCCTTTTGCGAGTGGCTATCGCTTCACCGGAACAGCCGTTCACCCTAACGTTCAGGCAGCGGGGCTTTCGCTGTCAACGATAATTGTCTGCTGGCTGGCTTGGCAAGCCCGTGGTCGAATGCGCTTAGTCCTAGTCGGCAGCAGCGTTATCTCAATTTTTTTCCTCTTACTGACTGGCTCACGAACTTCCATTCTGGCTTTCTTTATAGCCGGCGCACTCTCGGCCTTGCTGATCGTTATTCGAGGGGATAGACGACGACTCAAATCCCTGATATTAGCAGTTAGTCTTGCCTTCATACTAAGTGGCCTTGTCGTCGTCGCTACCGATCCGGGTTCGGCGAGAGCCAGCCTTTTTGCAGTATTGGAGCGTGGTACCGACGGCGATGTGGGAAGTGGGAACGGTCGAACCGATCTCTGGAAGACATGCCTCAGCTTTGCGGCTGAACGTCCCTTCCTCGGCTTCGGTTTTGGCGGCTTCTGGTCAGACAGCCGCATCGACTTCATCTCTCAAGACCAGGGATGGACGATCCAACAAAGTCATTCCGCCTACATCGATCAAGTGCTTGCCCTCGGACTGCCCGGAGCTGTTTTATATGTTCTTCTCCTGCTCGCTTGTTTCTACATCTGTCTTTTGCGCTTTCTCCGCCGCCATGACGGCTATGGCGCCTGGGCCGCAATGTTACTCATCGTTGCAATCGTTAATGGCATGGAATCCATTAATCTCGCCCCCTTGTTCCCAAATTTCGCATTTTATTTGGTCGTCCTGCATATTGCTCTCGTAAAAGACAACACGAAGCAAGTTGAATCTCTGCCTCATGATAATCCCCCCTTTCCTTCAAGGGATTCGCAGCATTTAGTCCAGGTTTGAGACTTGTGTCCACAGAAAGAGCCAGCAAGTTGATCAATCCAAAAAAGTTTTTGCTTCTACCGATGTGCGGATTAGGCGACGCAATCTGTTATGTGCCGTTTTTGCGTGAACTCAGGGCAAAGTTCCCTCAAGCCGAAATCGTGGTTCTCGTTGCTACCAGCGCTCCACGCTTGATCCTTGAGAGTAGCGCCGCAGACATTCAAGTAATCGTCTTGAATCGAAGCGGCGAACAACGGGGTTGGCGACCCACCTTACGCCTTCTTCGGGAGTTACGACGCCGCAAATTTGACGTGGTGATATCAGGTGCGCATCCCGACTCGCCGCGTATTCCTCTGTTCGCTTTTCTCTCCGGCATACCCATCCGAATCGGGTCGGATTCTGAGCGGCTAAGCTTTCTCTATAACCGCCGCGTTGACATCCAAGCCGATGCGCATTATTTTGACCGATACCGCCTTCTTTTGTCGGCCATAGGTATCCACGTCCCACTTCACGAGTATCGTCCCACGCTGGAACCTCCCTTAGAAGCACGGGAATCAGCGATGCGCATTTGGCACGAAGCGGGACTTACAGGATCAGAGGTGGTCATCGGCATGGCGTCGGGAGCCGATGTCAACCCCCGTGGTTCATGGATGCCTTATCTGAAAAGGTGGAACAACGAAGGTTACGCCGAAGTGGCAGTGTGGGCGACAAGAAAATTAGCTGCTCGCGTTGTGATGTTCGGAGGGGTCCAGGAGGCTGGCTTGGCGTCTGAAATCGCCTCGATCTCAGGTGTGCCAGTCGTCAACTTATGCGGCAAAACCGGATTGGGGGAACTTCAATGGTTAATCAGGAAGTGTTCGGCTGTCGTCAGCAACGATACTGGCATCATGCACATGGCGGGAGCCCTCGGAACTCAGGTGGTAGCGCTATTCGGCCCGACCAGTCCTGACTCTTTTCGACCCCCGGGAAAATTACAATCGATTGTTCAGGGTTCTGCGCCTTGCTCACCCTGCTATCCCCATCCCACCTGTGGTTTGGAAACATGTCACGCAATGAATAGCATCTCCGCCTCACAAGTCATCGACGGTATTTCAAGTCTGTTAACGTGACCGTAGCAGCTAGTCCACGCTGGCTGGTCGATATTTCACAAAAGGCTTAGTCTGCGAAATGCTGGGCAAAGTTCCATCCAACTGAAACTTCAACACATTTTCAGATCCCGTGGTCATGCCTCAATAGGCGCCTAGGTTAGGTTTGGATCCCGTATATCCCACGATCGGCATACCCGCGTTTATGTCAGGTGACCCGCTCTTTAGGTGAAAATTTCCGCTCGCGGCATTTACAAATAACGGATCGCCACTAACTGCAGTCGCACTCGGACCTACCATTGTTTCGAATGCAGAGTAGCTCGTCATGCAAATATCCCCATAATTGAAGTAGCAATTCCCCGAAGCTAACCCGAAGTTATTGTATTTGTAAATATTTCCCGAGCTATTTTTCCCATTGTTGTTCGTGTTGTGGTCCACATAGATCGCTCCGGCAGCCGACGTATTGATGGCAATGTTGTTCATAAAAGAATTATTAGTGTTACTTCCGTTTGTATCTTCTAACCCATTTGCCAGAGTCCACCAGCCTCCGGAAAGTGTGTTGTTAAAGATCTGATTACCGGAAGAATTAAATCCCTGGCCGCCGGCCACCGCAAAAGCCGCCGTATACTGGTCCGATCCGCTCTGGTAAACCAGATTATTGTAAGCGAGCGATCCCAGAGTCTTCTCAAAGAAGATGCCGGTGCCTGTCGAATTCCAGACTATATTGTGGTGAACAGAAACATTTTGAACGGTATCCATCCAGATGCCCTGGCCTGAGGACATGGGATTTCCGGAAACTCCATTGTCGTGTACCAGGTTGTACTGGATAACTGAGCCATTCCCTCCGGATTGGGTACGAGGAGTATCTAAATAGATCCCGCCACAGTAGGTGTGCAGGTTGTCGTTCGAGCTGTAAATAAGGCAATTGTCGAATACCTGGCTGGTTTCTATGAGCCAATGGGCGAACGGTCCATCACCGCCGATCTGCACTCCGGTTCCACCATTGTTCTTAAAAACCGAATTGTGAATAGCGCTCCAGTTATCCACCACGCCTCGATCGCTCTCAACAGTAAACCCGTTTGCGTAGTTCAATTCGAACGTATCCGAAGTAAAGGTCAAATTGGTGCACGCATTCGCCGTACCGCAAAAAAATCCGTACAGAGCTCCTCCACGGAAATCTAAATCCGTGAACGCAACAAAATTCAATCCATTAGCTGTAACGGCATTATTCCGAGTAGGAATCTCGACAATATTGCTCGGATCGCTGTTTGAATAAACGTAAAGCCTATCCGACCCATCCCAGTAATATTCATTAGGCCCCGTTACGGCCGAAAGACTCGATTGACTAACTCCTGGAGTTCCACCGAAACTCGGCAGCCATGGGTTCGTCGTCTGAGACGTAAACCAAACTGTCGCCGGTAAACCACTCGCCGTACCCTGGGTCCACGTCGCCAAATTCGAACCATTGATCTGCGGCTGACCACCTGTGCCGTAAGCGCCAAATCGAATGAGTGAAGTGGTGCCACACCCCGAAACTGTCAATTGCAGAGTCTCCCTCCAAACCCCGCCCCGCTTAAAGCCAACCGATTGACCGCACCGCAACCCTCCCTGTTGTTGGAGTAGATTAATCCGGGCGACAGTCGCAAAGGCCGTCACCGCACTTCTACCATCCTCCGAGTCAGAGCCGAATGGATCGACGTAGTAGGTATAAAGTTGGGCAGTTTGCTGGGGACTAGAGGAGGTCGCAACTGGCGAGCTGGCATCTAAGGCCCTGTCCGTGAAAGCCGGCTCTAGCGCGCCATTCTCACTGACGCCGCTCTCATTCACCAACCCCGCAGGCACCTGCGTCCAACCAGCCACCGCAAATGAGCAAAGAAGAAAAAGAAGTTTTCGCACCTGATGTCCTGGAACAGCCGCAGCTCGTCCGAAAAACGGCTTTAGCTCCTCATGACTTTTGTTGCTATATGGAGCAAAGCTCTCTCGTTCTCAGACTCTCCTTTTTGCAGAATCAGAACCTTCTGGTATTCAGACACGCCTCCGCCCATCTCTAGTCACAAACGGAACCCGCTAAGTCAAACTTGTGACCGCGATGATCTCGTCGGCCGGATCCGACTGCAAATCGTCAGCACATTGCGCTCGTGCGCCGTCAGATCGCCCTCGATTGCCTTAATCAGAATATGGGTGTCGAGGTTCAGCATCCCACTCCAGTCCAGTCGGCAAGAGGTCGTCATTCGAATCGGTGGATGGGTTTGTAACAAACCCGATAAGGCCAACGGTACCGGTGTGAGCTTTGCCACTTGCCGCCCCCGCTCGGTCGAGGCCTACGTCGAGCGTCTGGCCGCACATCTGCTCGCACAAACCCAGGCAGTGGCAACCGCTGACGGAAAATCGCTCGACACAGGCCTTGGCGGAATGAGATCTAATGAAGTATGTCTGCCAACTTCGATTTTGATGTCGAACCCGATCCCCGAGTGATCGCTGAACTGGAGGCGATTGAACGGGAAGAAGAGGGCCTTCCTGGGATTTCTATCGAAGAAGCCTTCCAACAGGCCCGTCGATGCGTTACAGACTTACAATCACTCGACGCGCTGCAGGCGACCTCCAAAGAATAGCGGCTTGGTCCTGGGTGCGCTGGCCGAATGCGTCGCCCGAATTTCTCGACGATCTCGAAGCGGCAATTTACAGTTTGGCGGTCCATCCTGGAAAAGGCGAATACTATGGAGTCCGATATCGGCGGCTCCTGTATCGCATGTTCCACATTTACTATCGGGCGGATGAGATAGACCACACCGTTAATATCATCGCGATCTGGCATGCAGCCAGAAATCCTCCGAAGCTTCAATAAAGAAACAGTCGAGCGAACCGGCTCGAACTCGCCCAGCGCGAAAACCTGCTGCCAATCGCTACGCTCGATGTCGATCTCCAAGTTACCGCCCGAACACTAGGCATCCCGCTTCTCGAGCCTGATCCTCAACCACCCCCGCCACCCCGCCTACACCAACCGCCCATCCCCCTTCAACCCAACCGCCGCCCGCATCGGAAACACCTGCGCCACGTAATACCCCAACGCATCGCTCACATGCGTCCTCTTCCGATCCGTCTTATCTAACTCACTCGTCGCCTGCCCAAACCCATCCACCTTCCACCGCACCCGCTCCAAATCCCGAATCAACTCCTTGCATCGCGGATCCACCGCCATCCGCCGCTCCCCGCCCGCGCTGCACAACCGCCCATTCACCAAACTCACTCGGTCTCGCACCCCCGGATTACTCGTCGCCGCCCGCAGCGCCCCCGCCAACTGCCCCTTCCACTCCCCAAAAAACTCCCGTATCAGCCCCCAATCCGTGGCCGTCCCGCTCGTCCGCCTCTGATACCCGCTCGCATCCCCATACACCTCCGTCGCCACCATCCCACGCTGCCGCCACTCCCGCGTCTTCTCCAAAAACGCCTCGCACGCCATCCGCGTATTCGCATTCTCCAGCACCATCTCATCCAACACCTGTATCCGAGCCCCGTCACACTGCGCCAGCACCGAACACATCGGATTCACGTTGAAATCGAGCGACCAAACCAACGCCACCCCCGGCTGAAACTCGCACCGCTCCACATTCGCCATCGAAAACGCGTGATACGCTCGGCCCGTCGTCAAATTCTCGAAGCTCGCCTCGAACTCTTGCCGGTACAACCGCTCATCCAGCTCACGAGCCGCGCTCGCCAGCTCCGCCGCCCCCACATTCCCGCCCTGCGCCGTCGTGAAATGAAACGCCCTCCACTCCGCATCCTGCCGCGCCCGCTCATAACACTCCAATAAATGATCGCTGCCCTGCGGAGTCCCGATAAACAAAGCCCGCCCCTGCCGGTCGCTCAACGCCGGACGCAACACCTCGCTCCAGCACTCCGGCCGCATCGACGCGTACTCATCCAACACCACAAAATCCAACCCGCTGCCCCGTAGCGAATCGTATCGGTCCGCCCCCCGCAGCGCAATCGTCCCGCCTCTCCTCAACCGCACACTCAAATCCGTCTCGTTCGGCTTCCCATCCCAGTACGGCCGAGTCAATTTCTTCAACCGGTCCCAGGCAATCTGCTTCGCCTGCCGGTAACTCGGAGCCACATACCAGGCCGTGCTCTCTCGCCCCCATACCGCCCGCAGCAGCTCCACCAGCGCCAGCTGAGTCTTCCCAAATCGACGCCCCGCCACCAGCACCCGAAACCGCTCCCCGCTCTGGAAAACCTCCATCTGAGCCGCCCGGAGCCTGACCTCCACCACCGTTTCCTTCATCCTGTCCTGCCGTCCCGCCCGCTAATCCAACCGCACCACAAGCGGAGGAACCTCTTGCCCAACCTCCTGCTCTCCCCGCGCCCGCTCCCGCAATCCGCACCGCGTCTTCACCCAGAAAATCGTCGCCGCCGTATTCTTCCCCGATGTCGCCATCTTGAACAAAGACCGCATCACCTCCGTATTCGCCTCCAAAGCCCCCTTATCCAACTCACTCCGAAAATGCTTCCGCAAAGTCTTCGGAGTCATCTCGAGCAAAGTCGCAATCTCCTCCTGCCTCAACCCGAGCGCCACCATGCTCTTCACCTGCCGCCGCTGCCGCTCCGTAACCGCAATCGAAGGCCGAGCCATCAGTCCCAAACCCCGGTTATTACCGCCCAAATCCGCATTATTCCCCTCCCCTTCCCAAACGGGAGCCAACTCACGTTCCCGCAAGCAAAAGCTAACTCAGGCCGTCACGAAGCCAGCCCGCCCAAGCTGCTAACTAATTAATTCCAGGAGATTTAGGGAGATTTCGAAATCCGTGATCGCGATCAGTCGCCGAATAGCGTTCCTACCGCGAAAACCGTCTTTTTTATAGGAGGGAAAAACTGCCGAGGCTAGATTCCAGCCTTTGTCTTGTGCTGTCCGACTAACTTACTAACTAGCCGAATAATGTCTGGCTGAAACTCCGTCCAGATACTCGTTCCGACATAGCCGGCAAAAGCAGTACCCGTTCGTCCAAACGCCTGCCCGACCGTGTTGCCCGAATCGGGAGTCCAGGCCATGCCGACGAACCCACTGGCAAATGATCCGGCAATCCTCGAATAACTAAACGACGGTCCTCGAGCTGAGCCATCGGCGTATCGATCTCGTGTCGTCCACACTGTCCCAATGACAGCGTTCCCGAGACGTGGCAGGATCCGTGAGGCAGAGAAGGGAAGTGTGCCGGCTTCGCTCGACGGGCGGAGCCGCGGATCCTCGTGATCCAAGATTCCGACGAGAGATTCCGTTGTGCTTTTCGTCAATCCTTGAGCGAAACGAGTGCCGAAGCGCTCACCATAACCCTTCGCATCTTGGCTCCATTCCTTCGGGCTCTTCGTAAGTTGAGCGATGCCGGCCGTGAAGGCCGATCCAAAAACACCCGACGGAGTTACTGCCCGATTTTTCACGAAGTAACAAAGCTTCTGATGAGCAGTCAATGGTTCGGTTTGAGCTTTGATTGCAGTCACAACGCAGGATCCACTTGTCTGCGCAAAGCTCACCAACGAAGTACCAGCAATCAGAATGGCCAAAGCAGCATGATGAACCATAACAGCTTTCTAGCTTGCAACCAGACAGCCACAACTCGTTGGCCGATTCACGCCTTCAACTGAACACAAATATTCACGGTAACTTGATTCCGTTAGCTAAATGGATAACGCGACCCTCTGTAAGTAGGCGCATAGGTGACTTATTCAGTCGTAGCACCGTTGGTAAAAGAAGTGCATCATCTTCTTCAAAGGCTGGTTCAAATATGACGGCATTGACCCGCCGAGGACATTGCTTCTTCGGTCTGATGATGACTGCGCTCTGTGTGCTGACGATCGGCTGTTCGCCGCAGGATGACGCCGACGCAAAATATCCGAATCCGAAAGAGCGCTTCGCCAAGTCCACCCAGACCTGTGACGGCGTGCCTGGCAACCTGCCCGACCACTACGGCTACTACCTGACGGACCAGCAGAAGCAAGGCGCTTGCACCTGGTATTTATGGCCCGGCGGCGACCCGCTCAGGACCGAAGGCAGCCCCGAGAATGCTCGAGGTAATCCGCGTTTCTGGCGGATGGCGGAGAAGAAATTATGGGGTATCGCGAACACTTTCGAACTGCCGGTCGACGTCAACATGTTGCGCTACGCGACGAACACTCCTCGCGAAGAGCGTTTCAAAAAGCTGGGAGTCATTAACGATCCCGGATGTAAGAAAGCGGCGAAGCCGGATGCATTCGGCTTGATGCTGGACACCTGCGAGGATCCTTATTCGAGCGGTATCATGGGGCTCCGCCTCTATCCGAATCCCGATTTCGATCCGACGCAGTGGGATGCAAACAAGTATCTGAACTTCGATTCACGGATCGAGCCTCCCTACTTATCCGGACTTAGTTGCGGCTTCTGCCACATCGCGCTGAATCCCGCTAAACCACCGACCGATCCTGCCAATCCGCAATGGGAGAACTTAGCGCCCGCTCTCGGTAACCAATATATTCGCGAAGGCGAGATGTTCAAAGGAAGGCTCACTCAGACTAACTTTCTGTATTGGGTCTACGACACGCAGCAAGCCGGAACATCCGACACCAGCCGCATCAGCACAGATTTCATCAACAATCCCAACGCGATCAATTCCATCTGGTATCTGCTTTCCGCGCGTCCGAAACACAAAGAACTCATGCGAGATGGAACCACCCAGGATGTTCCTCACATCCTGAAAGACGGTTCCGACTCAGTCGGCGCAGCCAACGCAGCCTTACGTGTGTACGTCAATATCGGCACTTGTCCCGACTATCGTTACAGCCTGGAAGAAAGCTTCGTCGGAATTATTCGGAAGCCGCCGCTTTCATCGGACGCCAAGAACCCAACCGCGCAGCATCCTTTCGATCTCGATAAAGCGCAGAAAGATTGCGTCGACTGGCAGTTGACTGCAGCCAGGATGGGCAACGCCGCAAACTTCCTCGATGCGGTTCAACCCTACAATTTAAAGTCTGCCGAGGGCGGGCAGGCATACTTAAACGCCGGCCCCGATGTGATCGATCTGGGCAAAACCGCATTCGCTGAAAATTGCGCCCGGTGTCACTCGAGTAAGTTACCGTCGGAAGTTACAGAAGGCGGTGTAAGCAAGCATTCGCCCGAAGCGAAAGCCGCCTGGGTAAAGCTCGTCAAGTCCAATGACTTTCTCGATAAGAACTTCCTCTCTGACGACGAACGCTATCCACTCGCTTCAAGCGACCCTCGCCTGGCAATCGGAACGAATTCCGAACGGGCCGTCGGAACCAATCCCGACGAAGGTCATATCTGGCAGAATTTTTCTTCGGTCACCTACAAGCAGCTTCCGGCGCCTGCCCCGCTCATTCTGCAGAATCCCTTCGACGCAAGTCATCCGATTCGTGTTCAAATTCCCCAGGGTGGCGGCGGTTATTATCGAACACCGTCCCTAATCAACGTGTGGGCTACGGCTCCATTCCTGCACAACAACATGCTCGGGACGTTCACGGGCGATCCTTCCGTGAAGGGCCGTATGACCGCATTTGAAGACGCTTCGGAAAAACTGTTATGGCCGGAGAAGCGCTCCGGAAACAGCACCATCAAGGTGACAGGAAGCGACTCGGTGTTGAAGATCAGGGACATCGAGATTCGCATTCCGGCCGGAACGCCGGTCGACTTACTCGCCAATATCAACGTCTATAAATCGCTTCAGATTCCGGAAGTTATCAATCAGCTAAACCAACTGCTTGCCGACCCACAGCGGCTGACGCACCTGGTCCAGGCCCTCAAAAACCGAGGGCAGTACGACAGCGATCTGAAGCAATTAGTTCCTTTTCTTCTGAGCCTGAATCAATCGCCGGACTTCATTCAAGATCACGGGCACACTTTCGGCGCGGATCTGGCGGATGAGAAAAAGCGGGCGTTGATCGAGTACATGAAGACCTTCTAGCCATGGAAAACGACGTCATCTTCCAACCGCTGACCTTCCGCAACCTGACGGTCAAGAACCGGCTTTTCCGGTCCAACATCTCCGGGCGTTTCGACAACTACGACGGTTCGGGAACCCAGGCCCGTATCAATTGGGAAGAGTCGTTTGCAAAGGGCGGCGTCGGCGCGATTATCTCTTCTTTTGTCCCGGTTCAATTGCGTGGACGAATTCTGCCGAACTACGCCATGATCGACGGCGACGATAAGGTGCCGTTCTGGCGCGCGGTCGGCGAAGCGGTTCACCGGCACGATTGCAAATTCATCATGCAATTGAGCCACTCCGGCCGGCAGCGCGACAATCCGGGCGTCGAGAACTTCAAACAGAAAGCGCTTTCGTCCACGAACAAATCAGACACCTTCCACGGTTTGCTGTGCGAGGCGATGACGCTCCGGCAGATTAGAGACACCGTTAAAGACTTCGCCCAGGGTGCTCGACGGGCGCGGGAAGCGGGTTTGGACGGAGTAGAGCTTCACGCTTCGCATGGTTATCTCATCACGCAATTTCTCAGTTCAGCTATTAACGATCGCAAGGACGAGTACGGCGGTTCTCTTCGTAATCGCGCGGCTTTCCTGCTCGAAATCATCCAAGCGATCCGTAAGGAAGTGGGCGACGATTTCCATCTGCAGGCCAAGCTGAACGCGGTCGATTTCGGCAATGCGCTGTATCCGTGGGAGAAGAAAGGCAACACACTGTCGGAAGGCATCGAGGTTGCAAGATGGGCCGAAGACGCAGGCGTAGATGCCATTCACGTTTCCATCGGCAGCATCTTTCCACACCCGTTGCTGCCTCCCGGCGGCTTCCCTCCGGATGAACTGAATTGGTGGTACGGAACGATGATTTCAAGCGGCGTTCGCGGCTACTTCAATTACACGATGTTTCACTTTCGGTTCTTGCGGCCTATCTTTACCGCCTTATGGGGCCGCACCAAAAAGGATCATCTGATCGAGGCAGTCAGTTCTGAATACTGCAAGGAAGTCAAGAAGAACGTAAGCGTGCCGATCATCAATACCGGCGGCTATCAGGATGCAAAAGTAATTCGGCGCGTGATCTCAGAGGGATACACCGATGCCGTGTCCATCGCACGACCGTTAGTGGCCACCCGCGATCTGCCGCATGTTTTTCAAGCGGGCAAAGATCTTCCCGACAAGCCCTGCTCGTTCTGTAATCGCTGCCTCGTAAATGCAATTTCAAATCCGCTGGGCTGCTATGACGTTCGCCGCTTCGAAGGCGATCAGGATGCGATGACCGCCAAGATCATGGAGGTCTTCCATCCCTCGCAATTCTCCATCGCACCCGTAACCAAGGGGATCTGATCATGCGCGACAGAACCATCACCAAGACAGCTGAAGGACCGCTGATCGATCGGGTCTTCTCAAGTCCCGTCGATCAGTGGCAGCATCGCGTTCGCGGATTGCTCGTGGTGGTCCCGCTCCTCCTTGCTGCAATGCTGGCCGCTTATCTGGTCTGGTATTTCACGTCAGATCATACAAAGACTTACACCGACATTCGCGAACACTTCAAGTACGGGTCCATCGGCAGCGAGACAGGCGGAACTGTTCTCACGCCGGTAGGAGGCGTGCTGCCGCCGTACCTGGTGTTTAAAACGCTGCCGAAAATCTGTCCTGACAAGCTTCCCGGCGGGTATGCTGCGCTTGGGCTAGTTTTTGAACCAGGTCACGATCTTCCCATCGGCGTCTCTCGGCGCTGGCGTCTCGGCGTGGAACAAGTCGGCCTGAATTGCGCGGCTTGTCATACCGGCACCGTGCGAGCAAATCCGAACAGCAAGCCCACGATCGTCCTTGGAATGCCGGCCCATCAGTTCGATATCGAGCGCTTCTTCCAGCTCGTTCTCTCCTGCAGTCTGGATGACCGCGTGACGGCCGAAAACGTAATCGCGAAAGCACAAGAAATGGGCGACTACGTAAGCCCGATGCAGAAGCTGCTTCTCAAAACGGTGCTGATCCAGCGGCTGAAACTGCAGACTCTCCAATTACAAAATCGAATCGGCCCTCTGCTGAACGGCTCTTTCCCAAGTTGGGGCCGAGGGCGTGTGGACACATTCAATCCCTATAAGGCCATTCAGTTCAATTGGACAATCGACAGCCTGCCGCACGATGAGTTGATCGGCGCCTCGGACTTTCCGTCGCTCTGGAATCAGAAACCGCGCGAAGGGATGCATCTGCATTGGGACGGCAACAATACCTCCGTCGATGAACGTAACTTGAGCGCTTCTCTGGGAGCAGGCGTCACTCCGGTGACGGTGGATCACGAAAGTTTGCAGCGGGTTCACGATTGGATCTGGACGCTGCCGCCCCCTAAATATCCTTTCTCTATCGACCCCGTACGCTGTGAGCGTGGAAAGTCGATCTTCGATCGCGAATGCGGAAGCTGTCACAGCTTCGGAGGTTCGAAGACCGGTACTGTAGAAAACATTACTTCTATCGGGACCGATACTGCCCGACTAAATTCCTACACCTACGCGTTCGCCACAGCGCAGGCCAGTCTGTATCCGGAGAGCCAATATCGTTTCACTCATTTCAGTAAGACCGATGGATACGCAAATCAACCGCTTGACGGAATCTGGGCGCGTGCTCCCTATCTTCATAACGGCTCGGTGCCAAGCTTAGCCGATCTACTGAAGAATCCCGCGGATCGCCCCAAGCAATTCGTGCGAGGCTACGACGTTTACGATCAGCAGAAAGTCGGCTTCGTGCAAGACACTCTTGAAGCGCGTCACGCCGGTTTTCTCTACGACACATCCATTCCTGGAAACGGCAACGGCGGCCACCTGTTCGGCACTAAACTCAAGAACGATCAGAAACAGGACTTGATCGAATTCATGAAAACCCTTTGAAATAGAGGCTGCTCCCATGACTATCAACAAATATGCAATCTGGTTTGGACGTGTAGTCTGGCTGGGCATTCTCGCAAATCTCGCGCTTGCATTGCCAACGTTGTTCATTCCCGATCAGATGCTGGCCATGTCCTCTTTACCATCGGCCTCGCCGACGATGTGGCCGAGCTTTGCGGCCCTGCTGCTTATTCTGCTCAGTCTGTTTTACATGCCGGCGGCGATCCGGCCGCTGTATTATCCGCCAGTCTCCTGGCTCACCGTGGGAGCGCGATTAGCGGGAGTAATCTTCTTCTTCCTCTTCAATCGCGATTACTTTGCCCTCGGCCTGCTCGATCTTGTCTTCCTAGTGCCGGAAGCGATTTTACTGACCCTCGCCGTTCGGTTAAACGAAACTCTGCCTGAGGAATTACGAGCCGGCTCTTTGAACGAAGGCAGCGCGTTCCGCATGCGAGCGGTTGCCGTCGCGCTCGTTCTAGTGGCACTGGCAGGCACGCTGACTTACTATGAATTTTTCCGCACCGTACCGCCGCCCTTTTTCGCCTCCGACGAGGAGCATTTTCTCTACGGCTCAATCGGCACGGAGGGTACCGCTGGAGTGCCGTACTGGATCTGGCTCGTCCTGCCGCGAGTCTTCCCGGACAAGCTTCCGTATCCGGGAGGTTACTCGTCGCTTGGCATCCTCTCTCAGGAGGGGAGGGAACTGCCGGTTGGATTTTCCAAACAGACAATCGGCATTGAGCGCGTCGGCATCAACTGCGCCTTCTGCCACACGTCGAGCTATCGAACCAGCGCCTCTGAGAAGCCGGTGTATGTTCCGGCAGGCCCGAGCAACACAACCAGCCCACAAGACTATTTGCGTTTTCTCTTCGCATGCGCCAGCGACCCACGCTTCAACTCGTCCACCATCATGGCTGAGATTGCTCGTAACTATCATCTGTCTTTACTCGACCGGCTGACTTACAGGTTCATTCTGATTCCATTCACAAAGCTCACACTCCTACAGCAGCAGAATCAATACACACAGTACGGCTGGATGAAGAATCTGCCGCGCTGGGGTTACGGCCGCATCGATCCCTTCAACCCGGTGAAGTATCGCGTGTTGAACCAGCCCGTCGACGGAACAATCGGCAACTCCGATATGGTTCCGCTCTGGAATCTGAAGGCGCACCAGGGATACTCATTCCACTGGGACGGTCTCAATAGCAAGCTGCAGGAAGTGGTGATCAGTTCCGCTATAGGCGACGGAACTCCGCCCAACTGGGTAGATTCCGATTGGAAGAAGCCCGAAACCGAATCGAGTCTGAAGCGAATCAGGAAGTACATCAGCCAGGTGCAGCCGCCAAAGTTTCCCTGCAGCATCGACGATGCTTTAGCCGCAAAAGGCAAGCTCCTTTACGACGGGCAATGCGCATCGTGTCACGCACCAGGCGGCGCTCGGACCGGACAAGTGGAACCAATCGGCAATCCGATGTTACAGACAGACCGTCATCGCATCGACATGTGGACACAGAGCGCTGCCACCACTTACGATAATTACGGAGCCGGGCACTCCTGGAAGTTCGACGGCTTTGTGAAGCAGCAGGGCTATATGAACGTGTCGTTGGAAGGCTTGTGGCTTCGCGCGCCTTATTTGCATAACGGCTCAGTCCCCACACTGGCCGATCTGCTCAAAACGCCCGCCGATCGACCGAAGTTGTTCTATCGCGGGTACGATGTGCTGGATAGCCAGAAGGTCGGGTTTGTCTCAGACGGCGCAGAAGCGCAGCGTGTCGGTTTTCGATACGACACAAGCGAACCGGGCAACAGTAATGCCGGCCATCTGTGGGGGACAACCCTCAATGCCGACCAGAAGAAAGCCATGATTGAATATCTGAAGACACTCTAAACAAATTGAGCCCGGCACATCATCGCGCCGGGCTCAACACTTCATACTGTTTCTTCTAGTGCCCGACGGCTTCCGCCACCGATGGACGCAGAACATTCACCAATTGATAGTCGGACGCCAGAGCGCCGTTTACGAAAGCAAGATTCACCGGTCGCCAGGAGTGATCAACATTCAGGCGAATGAACACGCTGTTCGCAAGCGAAGCAGTTTTCGGGATCGACCGCCGGATGGGAACTCCACACAGCGGACTCCATGAAGTGTGAAGCTTATCGACCGCATATTTCGAATCGAGCGGAATCGAGTATTGCGCCTGGAGTTCGGGATCGAACTGCAAGCCAAGGGCGCTTGCTTTGTTCATCATCCAGCTCAACGTTATATCGGACAAAGCAGTCGATTCACTACCGTCAGCCGGCTCACCGCCGCCCACGTCACTGTGTACGCCGCAGAACCAGACTTGTTCCAACGTTTGACCGGCCACAGGAGCAGAAGTCCAAAGCGTGGGAGGAAATTCGCAGCGCATCTCGTCAATGGCGAGAGCGTGATAGGCGTTCTCAATATTCGGACTGAGAGACGTATCCAGAAACCCATACAACAGCGGATCCACGCGGCCGATCAGCGAAGGGATTCCAAGCGAGCCAACTGTATCCCACACCCCAACCATCTTGATTTTGGCGTTGTACATGTTGCACGAGCTCAGCTTCTGGAGGAGCTCCTTCCGATTCTGTTTATCGCGATACGCGCTGAAGGCGGTCTCCACCATATCGTCCGTAAAATTCTGAAGAGGCAAACCGCAGGCCGTGATCATTCCGGCCAGACTGCGCGCCGTGTAAGCGCCACGGCTGAAGCCGAACAGAGAGATCTCGTCATCCTTCTCGTACACGTGTGCGATCCGTTTATAGCCCTCTTTGACCTTATGAAAGAGGCCCGTTCCAAACGCGCCGCCGACCAGCTTCTCAATCGGTAGCGTGTTGGCGCCGACTCCGTCGTCGTATGCAGGAATCTGGTCGCCCGTAGTCAGGAGCGCCTTGTATAGCTTGTAAACGTTGGTTTTGTTGTTAGCGCTATCCCACGTTCCATCGGAACAAAAAGCAATTCTTTTACTCATGTTTGTGTCACCTTTCTCGATTGATTTCGAAATATCAACGAGCTCTTGGTTCTGCGACTTAGGCGCCGAACGCCCGATTGTCCAGAAGAAATGATGTTTCAACGAAGCGGTCGCGACGGGCCTTTACACCCGCCTTCAGCGAATCGTCCATAGCGCGCACGGATTCGTCCGCGATCGCCTCAAGGATGTCCAACTCTCGCGGTCCGCTTCCATGAGCAGCCGAATAAAGCCTTCGTGCGCCGGCGTCTCCAAACTGGTTGGCGACATCGAGCATGAAGCCCATCGCGCGCTCCGACGTGAGATCCGGAGCGTACTGTCGGATCGATGTACACGATTTCGTAAAACTGTTGAGCGCCAGTTGCACCTGAACCTGTTGGTAGACGGGCCACATCGCGGCCTGTTGAAATCGGGAAGTCCATGGCTCTTCGACCAGGTTGAAAGCCGCGTTCATGGAGCGGCCTGTCTGTGAATCGATTCCTCCAAATGGCTTCCGGCAATGAGCAAGCAACCCGTCTGCGACATCCGGATCGCCCACTCCAAAGATCGTGACGAACGTTGCCCGATCCGCGGTCGACATTGCCCCTACCACCTCGGCGAGCCGCCCAGGTTTTTGCGCCCATTGAATCAAGCCAAACGACAGACCGGCTCGATCGGTATTCCGATTGAGGGCCGCGAACTTTCCGGCGCCTTCCATCTGCGCAACCAGGCTTAAAATCTTCTTCAACCCCGTAAATTCGTAGTTGAGGACGAGCGCGAGATAAGCATGCGAAGCGCGTGCGTCGACAGCAGGAGTGCCGATCATTTTCTCGAGAGCCGGCTTGTCAACCGCATCCGTTATCGGAAGATTGTTTTCTTTTTGAAAGGCCTGGACAACCGAAGCAGTCTTCGTGGTCCAGAGCCCATAGCTGCTAGAGAGAACCGTAGGAAGGCCAGCAAATCCGTGGCCTGTGAGCAGATCCTGGATAGCGCCAACAGCGGCGGCCTCCGTGCCTTGCCCGATACGCGGCGCATTGAGTTGAGTAAGAAGATCGTCCACACACGCAATGCCGCAGCCGAGTCCGTTCGCCGGCGGAATCTTTGAAACAGGAATCGCGGCCGGAGAAACTGCGATCGATGTCGGATTCGGCTTATCGGTCACTCCCGCCCAGAAGTAAAACCCATCCGCCGTGTGATACCAAATTGAATTCCCACTAACGCGCTCGCCCGAATCGACAAACCCGAGTATGTCTTCGGCCGTATTTGCCTTGGCCAGCCGCACAACCCGGCTGGAGCTTCTCGGCTCTTCTCGAACGTTTGCGTTTCGCAGCACCAGAACATCGGCCCCTGGAACAGCTCTCGCCGAGGACGTTCGCCCATTCGCTGGCAAGAGGTTAAGAAGTTTCGAGCGATCGAAACCCCTCCCCGGACACGCGGCGCCGGCGCGAATCTCATCGTGCATCACAACATGATCGGCATCGAGCGTAAATTTCCAACGCTGTGCAATCTCGGGAAGCAACTCTGCTAACGCGGCGTATTGCGCCTCGGTCGTCTGCCCCGATTCCCCCTTCTCCTGCTCGATCCCAATCGTGTAAAAGTTAGGGTTTTTGCCTCGCTTAATTTGCTTCCAGGCAGGATTCACCACAATCCCGGCTTGATAAGCGGTGTCTTTCTCTTCGACGTACTGATGAATCTCGCCGCCGGCGCCGATCGCATAGTGAACCGAGTTGTAAGTCTTCGGAGTTCCGCACAAAACGTCGATCACGGAAAGAGATCGATGGCTTCCATGAAGAACGATGGCTTCCGGAGCAAACCCAGACCGGCCGGTTTGAAAATTGGAAGGACAACAGCCAACCCACTGCTTATACATAAACTCCCTCCATCACGCGACGACAGCGAGATCGCCGCGTTCATCGGCAATGATGCTCTGGTCGTTCGTGCTGGCGCTTGCGACGGTGACGGTCGATGCGCTCGAACTTGCTACCTGACGGGCCGCTCTCTGCTGGTCATCTTTTGCTGCGGCCAGCGAGCGCAATCGCAGAAGATTCTGGAGAGCGTTGTACCAGAACGGCGCGCCAAAACTAAGCAGCGCCGCCGATAACAAAATGCCGAACAGCTTCATCAACGCGTTATCTCTTGACCATCTGTTCATCCAGTCCGAAAAACTCAGCGGAACGCCCATCACGTTATTCGTCATCAAATCCCGCACGTTCTGGAGCTCTGAATCATCCAGCTTGAGACTGGAATCCTGCGGCACCGAAGTCGTTTGAGCCTGGGCTACCAGGGAAGCGCGTAAGCTGTCATCGCTGGCGAGCCGGCTGACCAGACCCGCGGTATCCAACTGAATGATTAGCGCCAACAGCAAGCCTGTAGCGAAGGTTATGAAGCGAGTCTGATGCGTGAAGCGGTCTGAAATCCTGTCGATGGTTTGATCGAACCAGAGATTGATCTTGGCCACAAATCCGCTGCCCGCCTGTTGAAGAATCGCGATGCGCGCGCGCGCCGCATTGGTGAGCTCCGGGTGCGATAGTTCCAGTTGCAACGCGAGCTCTCCCACGTTCCTGATCGTCGTTCTGATCTGTTCCTCGATCTCCTGCGGGCTGCCGGGCCGGCACATCCCTGTTTCAACAAGGACTCGCTGCAGCGCCGTTTTAGCATCGACGCTGATCGTCCGGATGCCCTCGCCCGACGCCGCTTCCAAAAGCAGCTTGGTCAGCTCTTCCCGGTGGATCACACTGCCGAACCGCCCGTTGGCGTCGCGAATCAGCGGATGCGTCAACACTGCGCCGGAGATCTCCTCCGCGAGCGGGCGCTCCAGGTTCGGAGAGATCTGCTGAACAATATCGGCGATGCCCTTCCACAGATGCTTTCCGCGGCTGTTGAGCACGCTAAGAACGAACTGCGTCGCGGCTGTGACGATCATGCTCATCAGCAACATCACCACCGCCAACCCGATTAGGACATCGATTGTCTTGAGCATGAATCCCGCTTTCGATCGAAGGATCTCTTCCTGTAAGTCGGGGAATGACGTGCAAGCCAAGGGCCGATGCCGCTTGCCGGACGGGGCGATGTAAATAGCTGCAAAGAGAAGCGTGCGGCGCTGTTCAGCAACGGAGCGAGATCACCGAAAGGTTAGAGCGCATTATCCACCTCGTTCGCAACCCCGTCGTCGATCTTGCAAACGCCCGTTGAAACCGACCCCGGGCGACCTGCCGCGAGCTCAATGCGTCTGCTTACAAGCAATAGCCTCGGATGGAGTTCGGATTGCTTCTGCTTGGAGCCTGAAAGCGAACAGAGAGTATCCGGAGGAACAATGGAAAAACGTGTTGGTTCTTCAGTAGGCATAGCTGCTTTCCTGGTCGTGATCCTGCATTTGTTCACCGGAAGCTCGGCCGATCATCCGGCCAATCCTTCTCCGCTGAAGAAAGAGGCGGCGGCCTCTGAGCATCCCTCCGCGGACACTGAGCACCCCGAGCACGCCGAAGGCAAGGGTCCCTGGTTGGCCACTCGACAACTCTTTCATCGGAACGGCCTTCCTGCCGACGCCGCGCAATGCGAATCCTATTTACTTCCTTCTGAACCCCCACGGCCGGCCAGGTGCGAACGCAGCTCAATGCTTTCGATGTATGGCATCGACAGCAATTTCGACGTTAAGAATTTAACCACGCTTATCGCGACCATCCCCGACCCGCTCCACACTCGTATGTCCGTCGAAACGGATCGCGAGCTCGACGCAATCCAGCAAGCCGCTTATCATTCCGGTTGGGAGCTGGCAACGCAATGGCTGCCCTGGACCTTCAAGGCCAATCCAGCCGCGACCTCGATGTCACTCGACTCCGAGCATCTCGATATTGAAAAATATCCGGGACTCTTAGTGTTTCGCCGGCACTTCACTTCCACGGACGTTATGTCCCAGTTGTTGCTCATCTTCGTCGTTGGCGAGACGCCTACCGCTGGAATCAACGGCTATCAATTTGAGTTCGCCCGCCGCTCAATCTGCAAAATGTGGCCTGCCCATCCTCACCGCATCGCCATCATGGGTCCGAAGTTTTCCGGGTCATTCATGTCCTTGACGAAATTCATCGGGGACGATACGGAAGCACACCACTACGACGTTCGGGCCGGCTCCGTATCCAACATGAACTATGCAGCAACCATGTTGGAAGCGCTAAAAGTCAACCAAGGCTATTCGATAGATGATACAGCGCAATGCAAGCGGTCCATCACCTTTCACGCTTCTACGCTTCCCAGCAGCGCGTTCACGAAGCAATTCTGGCAGCTTGCTCATGACAGTTGGGGCTACGGGCATGAACAACTCGCTGAGCTGATCGAAGATCAAAGCGGTTTTTCTTTTCAGCCGCCGCACCCGGGGAAGCACCAGCCGGAGGAGGAATCGCCCGACAATATCATTCGCTATCGCTATCCCCGCAACATCGCGCAGTTGAGAAATTCCTATAGCGACGTGGCGTTCTCCAATGGTCAGAAACAGGACGAAAGCACAGCTCCCGCGGTAGAGTTCTCACTCAAGGACACCCAATCGGGCGAGGACACCTTTCCGATTTTTTCCACCAATCACACGCCGGTCTCTCAGAATGCAATTCTCGAACAAATCGTAACGAATCTGAATCACCGGCATGTGCGCGTGGTCAGCCTGACCTCGACCAACGTCTTCGACACGATTTTCCTGGCCAAAGTAATCGCGCGTTACTGCCCGGATACCCGCATCGTCCTGAGCGGCGCCGATCTCCTCTTTGTGGAGGAAGCGAATACCGGTTCGCTTACCGGAGTGATGGCGATCTCGCCTTTCCCCAACTTTCCGGAAGGCAGTCTGTGGGCCGATCCGGAAAAAAAAGACATCACGACCTTCGCGGAATCGGACTCGATCGGTGACTTCAATGCCACGCTGTCTCTCCTTAAAGGTCCCCTTAGTGAAACGCAACCCTTCGAGGGAAGCATTGCCTCTAAACCAAATGACTTTCTTGCGCCTTGGGTCCTGGTGCTAAGCCGGTCCGGCTGGCTCCCGGTCGATTTGCTGGAACAAGCCAACCCCTTGCTCGACGAGGGTCGCCCAGCGAAACAGTCCGCGCTAAACGCCGCTCCCACTCGCAATCGTTCCGTAAACGGACCACGCTGGTTTGACGATTCGCAAAGGCCGCCGGCCCACGACTTGATACACGAGCAGAAATCTCTGCCCAAAGTCTCGCGCGCCTGGACCACGCTCTGTATTCTTATTGCTTCGGTCGCAATCGGGTTTTGTGTCCGCCTTTATTACCTGAAGACACACTGTTGTCTGCTCGTCTGGAGTACGCTCTGCCTCGCCGACTTGGTGGACCGCTCACGACCGGTCAACTGGCTCGTTCACTTTCGCTATCTCAGCCTGGTTTTCTGTCTGGCTACCCTGGCCTTCATCGTCAATATTTTTCTGTCGCCCTTGTTTGCCGCGCGCTTTGTCTATCACTCACCCGTCGCGGAAATGCCACTAGAGCTTCTGGTTTTGGCCGGCTTCCTGGCGCCTTTGGTCACCGCGATTCATATCTCAACACTCGTGCCCTTCCGGGCCTTCGACGAACATCCCGGCTCGTGCACCGTGAGCCAAAGGCTTTCTCTAGCAGCAGTCTCGATTCGTGCCGCTGTTCTGCTCGTGCCGCTTGCCGGAGCGGTCTGCTGGTGGACCTGTTGCGCAACCGGCGTCAAAGGTTGGTTTGTCTGCTTTCGCTCCTTTACACTTTCCATTCCCGTCTCGCCGATCTGGCCCTTGCTGTTAAGCGCCCTGGCTCTCTTTGTCATCGGATTCTCCCATCTGTGCCGCTTCACCTGGGTCGAACGCCAGCAGCCTTCGCTTAACACCGCCACCTTCGACGAATTTCTCTGGGGACAGTTCGGCATCTTGAAGTCGCGTCTGAATCGAGTCCTCCAATCGCCGGCCCAAATCTCGCGCGTCCGAAAGCCGCCGATCGTGCTTCTGGCAACCCTGGCTTCCATTTTTCTTCTCGTGCTTCTGTTTCCCGCCGAGAGCCTCCGCTCTTTCGAATCGCGAAGCTTCGAAGACTTGTTGATTTGCATGTTGCTGCCGATCGGCATGTTGCTCGCTCTGACCTTCCTCCAGTTCGCTTACTGCTGGTCCACCTTCCACGAGTTCCTGACGACTCTGCAGACACTCGATCTAGGCCGTTTTTTCGCCCAATTACCCGACTTTCGAGGAAGCGCCCCAATCTGGGTTCGCGAAGTAAAAGTCCTGTCGCTGATGACCGCAACCAACTCCTCGATTGCTCTGCACAACCTGCAAAGCTCTGGCGCTCTCAGGAAGACTTGGAACGACCGCTACCGGCTACATCTCGGCCATCTCTTTTCTCGCCGCGACCAAAACCGCAGCCGCGCGCAATTTATAAAAGCCTACAGAGTCTTTGGGCACGTTTCAGCCCGGATCACACAACTCTTGGGCAACGACATCCTGAAGCCTTACTGGAAAAGAAACGCCATTCACTTCATAGACGAGGAAGCTGAGGCGCCAGTGAAAGCAAGCGCTGTGGCAGTTGGAGCCACGCTCATTCTTACGACAGGCCGAGGAGGAGCGAGCGCGTCAAACCCAACTACGGAATCGGTGACAGAGGAGTCTTATGCCTTTGCTTCCAAGTACGTCGCCCTGCAGTTTGCCGCCTACATCAGCTACATCCTGCGCCACCTGCAGAATTTGCTGTTATGCTGCACGCTCTCTTACGCCCTGTTGGTTCTCGCGCTCAACTCCTTCAGCTTCCAGGCGCCAAGAGCGATCTCCGAATTTCTCATTCTGAGTCTCATCGTTGGCGCAGCCATCGTTGTGCGCTTTCTGATTCAATCCGAGCACGATGTCATCTTGAACCGCTTGTCGGGAACTTCAGAACATGAAATCGGAACAGCCTTTTACATAAAGCTCCTGGCGTATGGCGCGCTTCCGGTATTGACTGTGCTCGGCACGCAGTTTCCGGCGATCTCACGCTTCGTCTCAGAATGGGCCGAACCGACTCTGGCAGCCGTGCGTTGAAGCGTTGTGCCCCTACGGCTTGCTCTCCGATTCGTCCAGCAAATCTTTCAGGTATTTGCCCCAGATAGCCGGCAAGGAATGAGTGCCATGTCCGCGCGTCTCATCGCTGATCGGAAGCAATACGAATTTGCCGCGCTTCACCCGCTTAATCTCGCGCTCTGCGATCCCCAACTCCGGCGGGTTCACCTGATCGTCGGCCGAGTTAATCGCGGTAAGCGGCGCAATAATCTTTTCGAGCTTCGGTTCGGGATTGTATAGCCGCGAAGAGTCGAATTGATAGATCATGTCGTTCGCATCGGTGGCCGCCGCCTTCGGCCCGTACGTCTTCATCAGGTCCAAAACCTGCTGGTGCGTCGGATAGAGCTTCTGCATCTGAAGCGGGCTGCTGGTCATCACCGCTAGAATGTACTCCGCGCACGTCAAACCGTGCATCGGCGGCTTCGTATATTCGCCGTTGTTCCATTCCGGATCGTCCTTAATAGAGTCGATAATCATCTGCCGCAACAGCCAGTTGCGCCCCGCGATCTCGACTGGATTACTCGCCAGCGGCATCAATGCGTCCATGAAATCGGGATACGTCTCGCCCCAAACCCAGGTATGCATCGCTCCCATAGATGTCCCCATTACGAGCCGCAGATGATTGACTTTCAGGCCCTTCGTGAGCAACAGGTAATCGGCCTTCACCATGTCGTCGTAAGTGTATTTGGGAAAGCGCATGTGAAGGCCGCCACTAGGCTTGCTCGATTTTCCATGTCCGATCGCGTCCGGAAGGATGATGTAATGCGTTGCCGCATCCAGCAGTTGGCCCGGTCCGAACAACTTCCCTCCAAAGCTCTCGCTTAAGAAGCCGTGCCCCGTTCCACCCGTGCCATGCATGATCAGAACTGCGTTTCGAACCACGCCGCTGCTGTCCCGCTTCGGCTCGCCGATCGTCAAGTAATGGAGTTTGAGTTCCGGCAGTGTTTCGCCGCTCGAAAATGCGAAGTTCTTTTCAACGTAGTCGCCTTCGGTTGGCGTCGGAAAATTAGCGGCCGGCAGCAAGGAAGACATGATCAACGTCAACAGTAAAGTTCGCATTATCACCGTAGAACTTCTCAATTCTGCAAGTGGAAGCTGACGGCAACGGAGACGTTTGCGTTTTTTGAGAAGTCGCGAATCTTATTGTGTCACTGTCGCGACAGCTCCGCCGCGCTTTTTGATCAGGAGATAAACCGGCGCTCCGACGAGCACAATGAGCAGCCCTGGCCAGGTACTGGAGGCCCGATAGACGAAGAGTGCGAGCAGAATGGCCGCCGCTCCCGCGATGTAAACGACCGGAACAACTGGATACCCCAGCGTTCGATACGGCCGCTCCGCCAGCGGACGCGTCCTCCGCAATCGAATCACACCGGCAATCGTCAGAATGTAAAAGATCAACGCCGAAGAGATCACGTAATCGAGCAGATTGCTGTAGAGATTGCCATACTGGCCCGTCTCGACGTTGAACGTCCGAGGCAGCACCAGCGCGCTCGCCCAAATCCCTTGTAAGAGAAGCGACCGCCCCGGAACACGCGCCTTATTCAGCCTGGCGGCAGTTGGCAGAAACAGGCCGTCATTCGCCATCGCATAATACACACGCGGTCCCGCCAGAATCAGGCTGTTGGCACAGCCAAAAGTTGAAATCATGATGGCAGCCGCCATGATCAGCCCGCCCAAACCCGGCGCGATAACATCGAGCATCGCGGTGGCCACGCGATCGGCGGGCGCCTGCTGGATGGCAGAGACCGGCAATGTCAGTAAGTAACTTACATTCGCAAGCAAATAGAGACAAACAACAGTTACTGTGCCGACTATCAAAGACCGGGGAAGCGTGCGCCGGGGATCTTTCACCTCACCGGCCGCAAAGGTAACGTCGTGCCATGAATCGGCTGAGAAAAGAGATCCTGATTGAGCTACGCAGATGGCAATCAAGAGACCGAACCAAGAATAGACCGTAAAACTCGGAGAGATCGTGGCGACGTCGGTCTGCCGCCAGAAGTGACTGAAGTTTCTCCCGACCGCGGCTGCATTTTTCCCCACAAAAATGCCCAGCAGGATCAGGCCCGCCAGCGCTGCTGTCTTAGTTACAGTGAAAAGATTCTGGATGATCTTTCCGTATCGAATGCCGAGGCTGTTTGTCCAGGTCAACAGCGCGATCACCACGATCGCCACCAACTGCGTCGTCGACAACGAAATCGCATAATGACCGGAGATCCGAATCAACGGAATGACATAGCGCTGCTCCGAGATGCTCGGGAAGAAGATGCCCGCATATCTCGCAAAGGCGACTGCTACTGCCGCAATCGTGCCCGTCTGGATAACCGTAAAGAGCGTCCACCCGTATAAAAATCCCCACAGCGGCGAAAAAGCCTCGCGAAGATAGATGTACATGCCGCCCGCCTCAGGCATCATCGAGGCAAGTTCGCCGTAAGATACCGCCGCCGCAATTGTAAGAATTCCGGTGAACAGCCAGGCCAGTAACAGACCGGCGCTACTTCCTGTAAGTCGCGTCATATCTGCCGGAACGATGAAAATGCCCGAGCCGATCATAGTTCCGACTACGATCATGACCGAGTCGAACATGCCAAGTTCGCGCACAAATCGCGACTTGCCTGACTGGGATCCAGCCTCGTCCACACTCATTTGTTCTCGGACCGATGTTACAGCACTAATGCCACACCGGACTGGTCATCTCAATCCGCCAGACCGGACCACCCAAATACATCGGCCCTTCCATCTTTACGAAGGCAGGCGCTTGACCGCCCGCTACCCAAACCTGCATATCGGCGGGTTGTTTGCCGATAAGCGGCGCCACGATGCCCTCAATGCCGCCAAGATCAATTTTTACCAAAAAGCACATCGCCTGGTGAGGAACGCCCACAATTGAAAACGTTCCTTCTCCTTGCGGCTTGATGGAGAGGTGCACGATCCGCGGTTTGGGAGTTGCCGCCAGATAAGACAATTTTGTCTCCTCTGTTTCGGGTGAAATGTTCTTTAGAACATCGAGGATAAGGCCATTCGCTAAATCAGCTGGAAGGTCCATATGTTCCGTTTCGACCTTCTCCTGATCTTTGTCGCGGTAGCGAGTCGTAACCTTGCCGGTAATGGCATCGATCTTGACATCGCTCGGACGCGAAAACAGCGGCCCTTTTTGAATATGGTGATCGCTGATCAGCCGAAAGCTTCTGCTCTGGGAGAAAACCGCCGTCTCGTCGTCCAGTGAGCCGTCCTTAAACCGGAAAACCAGACGGGAGTTCACTCGATTTCCACGGATTACCTGGGTGAGATCTCCTGCCGCCAGAATCTTTCCTTCCGCCGACCGTAGCGCCAAAAAACCATGAACTGAACCTTCCAGAAAACGGACCGCGACTGGTTCTCCCGCCATTGGTTCCGCCTGGACGACCAGGGCAGCCGTCAGCAATAGCCACGCCCTCGCTCTCATCGCGGTTTGTGCGGGGCCGCCTCTTTCCCGCCGCTTCGGTCTGTGTGGGAATCGCGTTCGACGAAAAAGTCGGCCGGCGACGGAGAGTATTTCATGTGCCCAGATGGCTCGATTGTTGACAACACAACACATAGATGCAGTGCCCGTAACGGAGATACACAAGAACTGAGCCACATGAGAGACAATGGTTTTGGTATGTTGCGATTGTTGGCTGGAACTCGCGGGGAACTGTCCGGAAAGAAATACCGACATGGATCACAACTTTCTGCTAATCTGGAGATGTCTTTGCCCGCATCCGTACACCCTTCGAGTGCCTTCCGGCCGCTATACTCGCTTTCCAAAAGATTGGTTTTATTGCTGTCCGACAAAGATAATTTAAGAAAAAGGATCATACTGTGACCAACATATTTGTCGGAAATCTCAGTTATCAAACTACGCAAGACGATCTTCAAGCTGCTTTCGCCGCCTATGGTGGTGTCGAAAGAGTGAATGTCGTAACAGATCGTGACACCGGCCAACCTCGTGGCTTCGCATTCGTCGAAATGTCAGAAGCCGAGGGAGCTCAGATGGCAATTTCTCAACTAAATGGCGCCGAGCTTCACGGCCGGACGCTCAACGTTAACGAAGCGCGCCCCAAACCAGCCGGAGGCGGCGGTGGCGCCGGTGGTGGCCGACGTTTCGGCTCAAGCGCAGATCGTGGACGGAATTCGCGCTGGTAATCACTTTTACAGCCAAGTTTTAGACGGGCCGTCCGCCTGCGTCTCCCAAGACCAGGCCGACGGCTTTTTCATTTAAGAAGGAACAAAACCAATGCCCGGTCGAGGCCCCCAGACATTTAAAAAACGTCAAAAAGAACAACAGCGAAAAGAAAAGCAACAGGAGAAAATGGCCAAGCGTCTCGCACGAAAAGATGATCCAACACCGCGGACCGATGTCGACGAAAATGGTATTGCCCTTCTAGAACCGGACCTTGAGAACGAACTTCCTGAATCGAGCGCAGACATCTCGTAAGCGCCGGCATTGAAGCGGAACGCTTCTTTCGTCAAAGTGCTACTTACTTTTCGGCAGGAGGCCCAAACCCATGGGCCTCTCACCATCTATTGAACGCCCCCGCGCCCCCAATCAGCAAAGGGGTAACTAATGAGCAAAGCACACTCGGAAGAGAGAAAATCACCGTTTTGGTGGGCCAGATACGTTCCGGCTTCGCTGTTTTTGCTTGTCCTCCTCTACCTGGGCGCCACAATCGGCCAGAGCGTCCTCATCCCCTTGCTCCTGGCTTTTGCCCTCACCTTCATGCTGGAGCCGCTTGCCGCTCGCTTCGAACGCCACGGCAGATCGCGCTCCTCAGCTGTTTTACTTACTCTGCTGACAACATTGATACTCGTGGCCGCCGTCCTTCTGTTCCTGGTGCCAAGTATTTATCATCAGCTGCGGGAATCGATCGATAAACTTCCGCTTGCACTACGGGCGTTCGCTTCTAAGACGCAGGACCTTCTCGGGTTCGCGCAACAACATTTGAGCTCGAATCTATTCGATCAACTGGAGACCTCCGTCGCCGAGTTCAAGCAGCACCCGGCAGCACTGACCTCGCGTCTCGGCGGTTGGCTCTCCAAGGGACTGCTCGGGTTGGTAAGCGCCGGCTCGGCTGCCATCGGCTTAGTAATTGTGCCCTTCTTCGTCTACTATCTGCTGCGGGATTTAGATAATCTGAAGGCACTTTTAGAAGCTCAGATTCCACTGCGTCATCGCGGGGTCGGCGTGCGCCTGTTCGAGGAAGTGGGAGACGTTCTCCGCACCTATGTGCGCGGACGGTTCCTGATCGCCTGCATCATGGCCACCATCTATGGCCTCGGCCTGCTGATCCTTCGTGTGCCGCTCTGGGCCGGCATCGGTTTGATTGCCGGAGTCCTTGGTATCATTCCGTATCTCGGCGTCTTGAGCGGGTTGATTCTGGCGCTTGGCTTCGCCACTCTCGACGGCGCCGGTGCGGGACGGCTCATTGGAGTCTGCATAGTCTTTGCCATCGCTCAAATGACGGAGGATTATGTTCTCACACCGCGTATCATCGGCGGCAAGCTCTCCCTCCATCCCATGCTGGTGTTCATCGCTTTAATTGTTGCCGGAGATCTTTATGGCCTGCTGGGCTTAGTTCTTGCGATTCCCGCCTTGGCTGTCCTCAAAGTCTTCGTGCGCTTCCTCGATGAGCTCTATCTGAGATCCGATCTTTACCTGGCGCCCGCCCCTGCGTCAAAACAGGAAACCCCTGGTCATTCCGCCGATGAGATGCTTACAACAAGCACTTATTCGGAACATCTATGAACTTACCCGGAACGATCGACGCGAAAGAGCGAACCGTCGGCACAAGAGCCACGTTGGATGACACGGCCCGGCTGTTTGAGGGTCCGCTCGGAATCCGCTCTATCTCTCTTACGGGTCTGTTCGTCCTGGCCTGCTTCTATACTCTCTACTTCGCCCGCGCTTTCTTCCTTCCGGTAACAATCGCCATCGTGTTTATGTTCTTGCTGGCGCCTCTGGTGCGGCTTCTGAGACAGTTTCGAATCCCACCCGGAATCGGCGCCGCCCTTGTGATCGTGGCAGTCGTCACTCTCGTCGGTAGCCTCGTCTTTGGACTTTCCGGTCCGCTGACGGAATGGCTCGAGAAAGCTCCCGAAACAGGCGAAAAACTTCAATCGAAAATCCAACCTCTGCGGAAGTACCTGGACAAAGTCGCCAATACCGGCGAGCTCCTCGACAAGTTCACCAAGACCACGTCGGCCAGCAGGAAAGCGCCTCAGGAAGTAGAAGTCAAAAAGACTAGTCTGCTCGACACCTTGTTCAGCGGAACCTCTAAAGCAGTGTTCAGCCTGCTGGTAGTCATCGTCCTTCTTTATTTCTTACTGGCATCAGGTGATCTCTTCTTGACAAAGCTGGTTCACGTGCTGCCTACCTTTTCGGACAAGAAGAAAGCAGTCCAGATTGCGCGTGAGATAGAAACTAACATCTCGAAGTATCTGTTCACCATCTCTTTCATCAATGCTGGAATCGGCGTTCTGAGCGGGCTCTTATTCTGGGCCTTTGGTTTACCCAATCCGGCTCTCTGGGGCGCCTTCGCCGGCCTGATCAACTTCATACCGACCGTTGGCGCCTTAACCACGGCCGTCCTGATGACTCTGATCTCAGTCGCGACCTTTCCGTCCATCGCTCACGCGGCTCTAGTCCCGGTAGCATTTTTGGCTCTGACCATGACGGTGGGTACCTTCGTCAGTCCGCTCGTCATGGGCCGCAGGCTCACCCTCAACCCTGTCGCGATCTTCTTAGGCCTCAGTTTCTGGGGATGGCTGTGGGGCATACCCGGAGCGCTTCTCGCCGTTCCCATCCTGGCGATGTTTAAAATCTTCTGCGACCACATCGAGCCGCTAGCCCCGATCGGCGAGTTCCTTGGGCATTAAATCTCGGGCCATTAGAACTTAATGCGAAGCGTAAACTGCAATCTCCTGGCAGGAAGCGCCGCCGTTGCTTTCCCGAAAAACGGCGAACTCTCGTTACCGATATACTGCGAGAGGTTGACGTGGTTGGGAAGATTGAACGCATCGACAGCCAGCGTCGCCCGCGGGCCTTTTTCCTTCTTCGCAGACAGGAAAAAGTCGTGCGACCACCGTACATCGAGTTCCACATAGCCAGGTCCTTGCAAAGTATTGCGGCCCACCCCAGCTGGACGCGCATTCGCAAATCCGGAGTTATAAATGTCTTGCCCCAGCGTCAGCGTGTAAGGCAGCCCGGAAGCGGCGCTAAAGCCGACTCCAAATTCGGCCCACTTGTTGAGATCCGAGCTCACAAGAGCGTTGAAGCGGTTCCGTTGATCGAAATCGGCCCGCCCGGATTCACCTCGCAAATCGTAAGCGTTCGGCGCCATGTAATTGATCCCGCCCGTGTTGTTACTCGCGTGACTAAACGTATATTGAGCGAGGCCCGAGAAATAGCGGTTAATGCGTCCGGAGAAAGAAAGATCCAGAGCCTGAGTAGTCTGATGCCCCAACGACTGTATCTGCTGATAAGTCCCTAGAGCAGAGTCGGGACGAACCGCGTAGAATGGCGGAACCGGTTGATTGACGTTGAGGTCGGTAAATAATGAGACGCCGGCCGAGCCGCGGTACGATGCCGTAACGGTCGCGCTCTTGAAGACTTGATGCTCGAGAGCGGCGCTGTATTGAATCGTGTAAGGCGTGCGAATCGTCGGGCTCAAACGATACACATTGGGCGCCGTACTCGAAAGCAAGCCGCCGTTTGAGTAGGGATCGGGGTAAGTCGGATTGACCAGGAGAATGCTCGTAAGAGCTGGAGCCGAATACAAAGCAAGATTTGCCAGCGGCGAATTTCCGGTTCGATCGTAAAAAATGCCGCTGCCCACTCGCACAACCGTGTTGCGGTTCTTGCCGAAAGCGTAGGCCAGCGAAGCGCGCGGTGAGAAGTTATTGTCATCGCGCAGTTGATTCTGCCAGTCCCAGCGAACACCTAATGTAACTTGCAAGTTAGTCGATACTCGTATCTGGTCCTGCACGAACCCGCCGACCTCTCGCATCCAGTAGACAAAATGAACCGGGCCTTCCTGCTGCGTAAAAGAAAAAGGACGAGCATCGACATAATCCTGCAGAGAAGCAAAATTGAACGTCCCCAACCGGTTAGAGTAATCGTCCAGAGCCCGCCGCGAGAGATTCGGCATCGCAAAGCCAGCCGAGACAGTGTGCGCCCCATGCGACCAGCTGAGAACGTCGCGAATATCTATATTGTTCTCGGTCGCCAGCTGAGTAGCCTGTGCGCCGCCACTTACAAACGTATTCTGTACGTTGATCAGCGGCTGCTCGGTATTACTCGAAGTCGAATCCCGGTTGTGCTCGTACGCCATCTGAAATTGGTTGAGCAAACTGGGAGTCACCACAAACTTGTCCGAAAACGTAAGATGACGTTCCAGGTTTGAGATTCCTTGACCAGCCTCGGGCAACACGTAACCGCCACTCACCTGTGTCTGATTTGAGCCGCGAGTCCCCGGCGGTTGCGCTGCGCTAATGCTTTGGCCGGGCGACGCCAGTTGGTTGATAAACTTGCGGCCCTCATAAGTGAATTGCAGAGAGACCGTATGGCGATCGCTGAAATCGTGTCGAATCCGCCCGGCCAGATCCGTCGCCCGCGCCGGACTGGGTATATTCTGCTGCAGCAAACCGGAAGGCAGTTGCGCGAAGATAATCGATTGCAGATTGTCCTGCTGGTAATCGGCAGAGAGAAGAAAAAACGTATCTTTGAGGCGCGGCACAGGACCCGTCAGCACGCCTTCAAAAATACGGCGCTGCTCCGCCGGCTGTACGGATGCGAACGGATTGCGGGCGTCCAAATGATAATCGCGGAAGATAAAGTTGCCCGTCCCGTGATACACCGGATCCGGATTCTTGGTCGTGATCTCGATCCGCCCACGCCCAGGCCTCGAGTATTCAGCCGAGTATGGATCGTTGTTGATCTTCACATCCTGCACGGCCGAAGGAGTGACGCCGGCATCCTTCTGCTCCATGCCATCGACAACTATGGTGGTTCCCAGAGTGCCAACACTGCCCTGATCCAGAAAGTTCGAAAGCGTGCTCACATAATCCTGATCGAACACGGGAAGGTGCTCCAGCGCTTTGCTGTCCACTACGGCGGCATCGCGGTTCTCTGCCGGATCCACCGACACCGCGCCGGCTTCGGAGCTCGCTGTTACTTCGGTGCGCTGCGCGAAATCCGAGATCTCCAGAATCGCCACGATCGGCTTCGGGTTAACCGCCGAATGCGGGATCGCGGAACGAAATGTCTTAAAACCGGAATGCTCGATCTCAACCGCAGCGCCGCCCCCACTCGGAACTGCCAGGCGAAAGTTGCCTTGCTGATTCGACACCGTGTCGGCCAGCCGCTTTCCCTTCGAAGAAAGCACCGTGACATGAGCTTCCGGGACAACCGCGCCCGTGGCATCTCGCACCGTGCCTGTAATTTCCGTCGTCGTCCTCGGCGCACTCTGACCGGGCAGCCACGTGGCGAACAGCAGGCACAACACGCCCGCTCGGAAGATATTGAGACGACTCGCCATCGAAGGTAGAGTAAGCTTTGAATCTGAAACTTTGCTGAAGATCAAGCATATTATTGCGCCCAAATAGCCCGCTGATTCTAAATCCGAAGTAGCGGTGATAGAGTGTATCCCGAGAAGTTCATATCACAGCACAATGACAATACCGGCAGGGGGTGTTTTGGATCGGTTGAAGTCGCTTTCGGTAATCGCGAGCTTGATGGTTCTATTGAGCCCGGCCATTCTCCTTGCGCAAGGATCAGCTACCGTCTTCGGAACGGTTATGGACCCCTCGGGAGGCATCGTTCCTGGCGCCACCGTCAACATTCAAAATGAAGCGACCGGGCTGGCTCGCCATTCCACCACACAGTCGGATGGAAGCTACACCTTTCCCGATCTGCCCGTCGGCACATACAACATCACGGCGGAGATGGCCGGGTTTAAACGATTCCTCCAGAACGCCATCACTCTACAGGTAGACGAGAATCGCCGCGTGCCGATCCAGCTGCAAGTTGGGTCGAGCTCAGAAAACATCACGGTAACGGCACAAGTAGCGCAGGTTGAAACGCGAACCGGAACACTCCGCGAAGTGATCGACTCCGCGCGCACCAGCGAGCTTCCGCTCAATGGACGGAATCCGCTGCAGCTGCAGTACCTGGTGGCAGGAGCTGGACAAGTAGCTCAGGGAGGCGGCGGACAAGCAGAGAACCAGGTCGTCTCGATTAATGGCTCCCGGCAGAACTCAAATAATTACACTCTCGACGGCGCCGACAACGAAGATCCCTTTTTTAACTCACCTTCGGTCTTTCCCAACCCCGACGCGCTCGATGAATTCGACATGCAGACCAGCAACTATAGCGCCGACCAGGGCCGTAATGCCGGGGCTGTCATGAATGCAGTCACAAAATCTGGGACCAATGCGCTGCACGGCACACTCTTCGAGTTTCTGCGCAACCAGGATCTGGATACGCGCAACTTCTTCGCAAACAGCGTCTCGCCCTTTAAGCGGAACCAGTTTGGCGGCGCGCTGGGAGGTCCGATTCACAAAGATAAAACATTCTTTTTCGCTTCCTATCAAGGCACGCGCGTCGCAAGTTCGCCCGGAACCCAGACGCCTGTCGTGCCCACAGCGGCGCAACGAACCGGTAACTTCTCAGGAACAACTAAGCCGCTCAAAGATCCCGTCACGAACGCTTCTTTTCCGGGCAACATAATTCCGGCCAGCGAGTTAAGCGTGCCCGTACAGAACTTCATTAATGCGTTCGTGCCGCTGCCCAATGCACCCAACTCCGTATACACCTTTGCGAGCCAACAGAAAACCACCGACGATCAGGCAGTCGCCAAGATCGATCACAGCCTGGCAACAAACAACCAACTCTCGGGCCGTCTTCTTTTCGAGCGCAACGATACGGATCAAGTGCCGACCACCACCACACTGCCGGGCTTCGTCGCTTTGATTAGTTACAAAAGCTGGAACGTCGCCATCAATGACATCCATACCTTTTCGCCCCGCCTCGTCAATCAGTTCACATTTGGTTTTAATGACATTACAAGAATCCAAACTCCGCAGATTCCCTCGCAAAAATCTTGGGTCGACCTCGGCGCCGGGTTCGTGCGGTCCGCACCGGGTCCCATCGCCTACGACACGGAAATCAACGGATATTTCAACGCGGAGTCCCGTTATTTGCTAAATCAATATCGCAAAGGCTTTCAGTATTCAGACGGATTGAACTTGATTCTCGGCGCACACTCGCTGCGCTTCGGCGGAGACCTGAGACAGAACATGGTCGATCAGAGCCAGAACTTTCAAACCGACCCGCAGGTCCTTTTTGCCGCTACCTTCACGGGTTTGTCGTTGGCGGACTTTTTGGCAGGTCGCGAGAACTCGTTCACCGAAGGGTCCCCGAATGCCGGCCGCCCCAGAACACTCGAGCCGGATCTCTACGTGCAGGACGACTGGAAAGTGACGCGCCGTCTCACGCTCAACCTGGGTTTGCGTTGGGATCCGTTTTTGCCATACCGCGACTTGAATCTGGCTTTGTCACAGGTTCGCCTCGGTCAACAATCTACCGTTTATCCAACAGCCCCGCGCGGCTATGTCTTCCCCGGAGATGCCGGCGTTTCCCAAACCACCATCAACGCGCGTTGGGCCAATTTTGCTCCGCGTGTGGGATTTGCCTTCGATCCGTTCGGGAACGGCCGGACCAGTGTAAGAGCGGGTTATGGCATCTTCTACTCCGTCATTCGAGGACAAGCTTTGAATAATCTGTCGTCGAATGAGCCGTTCGCTCTATCGCTGAATGTTGTGCAGCCTTCCGGCGGCCTGGTTCGTCCCTACCAAAACACCGGAAATCCCTTTCCATTTCAACCGCCCACCACCGCGCAGCAGAGACAGTCGTTTAATTTCTTTCTCCCTCTCACCACCATTACCCAGTTCGATCCGAATTTCCAGAACGCGCAGATCCAGCAGTGGAACTTCAGCGTGCAACAGCAGTTATTTTCGGATTGGATCGTAACCGCGGCCTACGTGGGCAGCGTAGGTCATCATTTATTTCTTCAGAACCAGCTCAATCCCGCTATCTTCGGGAAAGCTGGATCGAGCGTAAATACGCGCCGCCTTCTCGCTCCCACTTACACCTCAATTATTAACCAACTGGGTGTCGGCAACTCGTCTTACAATGCTTTGCAGATTAGTGCGAACAAGAAGTTCCAGCATGGCCTAACCGTATTGATGAATTACACCTGGAGCAAATCCATCGACGACGCTTCGAGTGATACAAGCCAGCCAGCCGATCCGTTCAACATCGAGTTAGATCGAGCGGCTTCGGATTTCGATGTTCCCCATCGGTTCGTTTCATCGGTCATCTGGCAGCTTCCCGGCGTTACCGGACACGGCTTCTTAACCGGGCTCCTGGCATCCGGCTGGGAGTTCAACGGAATTCTCACTCTGCAAAGCGGATCTCCTTTTTCCATACTGTCGGGTGTCGATAATTCGCAGAGCGGCATCAATCTGGATCGCGCGAATGTCGTTGGGGATCCCACTCTGGGCGGTAATCGTACGAAGGCGCAAGTACTTCAGCGCTATTTCAATACCGCTGCCTTTACCGTGAATCCTCTCGGAACGTTCGGCGCCAGCGGCAGGAACATCTTGTATGGGCCGGGCGTCGTGAACCTCGATTTCGGCATCATCAAGTCATTCCAATTAGCCGAACAATACAGATTGCAATTTCGGGCCGAATCGTTCAACGCGTTCAATCACGCCAACCTCGGTAATCCGAACGCAACGGTGTCGGCCGCGACTTTCGGAACCATCACCGGCACCAACCTAGGAGATGCAGGCTCGCCCCGTGTCGTTCAACTGGCGTTGAAACTTTCATTTTGAGATCGGCCGCACTCCACTCCATGAAACTGAACCGCAGAACCACATGCCAGCTGCTGGCGGCAGTGCCCGCCGTCCTGGGAACTGAATCGTTCGCTGCGCCGCCGGACTCGTATGTCAAACGGCCTTGGATCGGACCGGAGTTCTGGAGCAATCCGTTGCAGGATTGGCAACTGCACAACGGAAGAATGGAATGCCTCGTCTCGGGAGGGGACCGCAACGTTTTCTGGCTGACCAGAGAGCTAAAGGACAGCGCTGGAAATCTGTCGATGTCGGTCTTGCTCGGCCGTCTGGAAAGCGACGGTCCACCGCTCCGAGAAGGCTTCGTCGGCTTCCGCCTGGGAGTGAAAGGTCACTACAACGACTATCGCGACAGCGCAATCTATGGATCTGGACTGAATGCCGGAATCGCTTCGGACGGCCGGCTTTTCGTTGGGCAGCTTGAGCCGGGCGCGCAACCTGTAGGCGGATTCCCCCGCGACCTGCAGTTGAAGATAAAGGCCCAACCGGCAGCAGACGGCTACACCGTTCACCTCTCGGCGATCGATAAGGACGGCCGTGTATTGAGTTCCGTTTCGCGAAATGGAATCCGCAATCAGGCTCTCACCGGCGGAATAGCGCTCGTTTGCAGTGCAGGCCCGATCGGTTCACAGGCGAGTGAACCTGTTGTTCACAGCACCATGAGTGGTTTCACTGTGCCGTCCCGAACGCGGGGAGGCGACTGGCGATTCTGGTTTCAAGATTGGAAGATCTCGGGCTCCAAAGTCTCGGAACATCCGGACCGGGAATTCGGCCCGATCTTGTGGACGATGTATACGCTGAGCCGCGGCGTTCTTAAACTTACGGCACAGCTCGCCCCGGTCGGCGATCTGACGGAACCGGTGCGTCTCGAGGTCAGGCGCAATGGCAGCTGGCGCAAAGTCGCATCAGAACAAATAGATCGGCTAGCCCGAACAGCAACCTTTCGCGTTCAGAACTGGAACGCGCGCGAAGACACCGAGTACCGCGTCGTCTATCGCATGGGGCAAGACTACAGCTTCGCTGGCATCATTCGCAAAGATCCCGTAGAAAAACCCAAGATCGTCCTGGCAGCGCTGTCCTGTCTGAACGACTTCGGCTTCCCGCATCGCGACCTCCTCGAATCCATCCAGCACTTCGAGCCCGACTTGATCGCATTTCAGGGCGATCAGATCTACGAACGAGTGGCCAGCTACGACCTTCAGCGCTTTCCGCTGGAGCCCGCGGTGCTCGATTACCTGAGGAAGTGGTATCTGTTCGGCTGGGCCTTTCGCGACCTGTTACGCTCGACGCCGAGCGTGTGCCAGACCGACGACCACGACATGTATCAAGGAAATATTTGGGGTGCAAGCGGCCGTCACGCCGAAGGACTCGGGCAGCCGGGGCAGGACAGCGGCGGCTATATCGAGCCCGCCGCCTGGGTAAACACCGTGCAGCGCACGCAAGCGGGCCACCTGCCCGATCCTTACGATCCAACGCCGGTTGAACAGGACATAAACGTCTACTACACGCACCTGGTGTGGGGCGGAGTCAGCTTTGCCGTTCTCGAAGATCGGAAATGGAAGTCCGCGCCCAGAGTCCTGCTGCCCAAAGCGCAGATCCGCAATGGCTGGGCAAAGAACCCGGAATACAACGCGGCTCGCGACGGAAATGTACCTGACGCCGAGCTGCTGGGACCTCGCCAGCTCAACTTCCTGAATGCCTGGGCCGGTGATTGGAAAGGCGGCATCTGGATGAAAGTCGCTCTCACCCAAACTCTGCTGGCAAACGTTGGAACGCTGCCCGCTCCCGCCAACACGGATGCCGTGGTCCCCTCGCTGCCCATTCTGAAAGCGGGTGAATATGCAGAGAGTGACATGCTGGTTGCTGACCACGACTCGAACGCTTGGCCCCAGGCCGGTCGCGATCGTGCTCTCCAAGCCTTTCGCCGCTGCGCCGCTCTTCACGTCTGCGGTGATCAGCATCTCGGCAGCACCACTCAGAACGGAGTCGACACCTGGAACGATGCGGCCTTCTCGTTCTGCAGCCCGGCGCTCTCGAACATCTTTCCGCGGCGCTGGTATCCGCCTCACCCTGGCAAGAACGCCCTCGCTTACGCACCACGAAATACCGGCGAGTACCTTGATGGCTTCGGGAATAAAATCACCGTTCATGCGGTCTTTAATCCGGCGCAGATCGGCGAACCCAATCCCCTCCTGGATCGTTCCCCCGGATTCGGCATCATTGAATTCGAACGCGCCAGTCACGGGATCACAATCAGCCTTTGGTCCCGAAGAACCGATCCCCGTTCGCCGCGAGCAAAGCCCGAAGAAGGATGGCCCGTTCATCTTACTCAGATGGACAACGGCTGGTCTAACTGTGCCTGGAAACTTCCTCCCGTCCGAGCCGGAAAACTGCGCGACTTCTGTGTGGAGGTTCGTCCCGAAGGTGCTAGCCAGCCGTTATATACGGTACGCATCAAGGGCGAATCGTTCGCCGCACCCGTCCGGGAACAAGGCATCTACTCGGTTCGTGTGTTTGATCCCGACGGTAAATTCGAAGAGCTACGCCACGGTCTTCGGACACAACCCGCCAACCGAACAACGGGATAAGAACTTACCGCCGCTCGAAACGAAATCACGTTCTGAAACACCGCTCACAGAATCTGCACGCCCTCACCAACCGCGGCACGCTTCAAATCCTGGTCGCGTGTCGCCAGTGGCAGAGACAGACGTTTTGCCAAGTCTAAATACGCCACATCGTACGCGGTCAGTTGATGCAGATTAGCGAGAGAATGCAGTCTTGGGAAATCAGCAATCGGTGGAGTCTGATCAATCTTGATATTCAGCGTACTCAGCTGCGCGACAAATTCTTTCCCGCGATCCGCCGTGATACGACGACGCTTAGTAACTACCGCCACAGTGTTCAGAATTTCCCAGACCCATAACGAAGGAACATGTAGGACGCTTCATCCATGGCCCATTCAAGCATTTGTTCCGATGCTTGCGTTGTTTCATCCTCGCAGCACCAAGGCATACAGGCGGACACGTCGAGGACAAACGCATCCATCAATATTTATGACCGATATGGGCCAACTCGCGGATCGACATGCCGTTCAGGTCGAGGGTGACGCCCTTACGAAGTTCGCGGATTCGGGCGCCCGCAAGCCGTGCTCTTTCCTTGTCAAAGCCCTTTTCGCTGCGCGACAGCGCTCCGGGCGCCGAATCGATGAACTCATCAACCGACCGTACCAAGCCGGACTGAATGGCTTGTCCAATAACATCTTGTTGCTCTGGTGTCAGATTGATACTCATGGGACAACCGCAGTTCTCATTATCTCGCGGCTAACAATTCGCCTCCTGCTTCGACCGAAAACTGCGCCTGCGGCTTGCCTCGCACTTGCAATAAATATTAAACTCAGTCCCGAGTGGACCGAAGTCGCGAGCCAGAAAACATGACGATGGATTCCGCCGCCCAAAGACACCAACTGCAACTCTTGGATCAGATTCGATATGCCAACCGTGGAACCCCCATCACCCAAACAACTGAAACTGCCTACCTGAGGACGCCCCGGCACATGTTTGTTTCTCGCTACCGGCGTGTAGGCGGTAAAGACTGGTGTGAGGTCGACGCCAATAACCTCCCTGAACATCTGCCCGCGATATATGCCGACGGACCGCTCATACTCTCTGGTGATGAGGACGAAAATGTCGCCTCAACCATCTCGCAGCCTTCGCTTGTGCTGCGGATGCTGGACATGCTACAGGTTGAACCCGGTCAGAAGATATTTGAGCTCGGTGCAGGAAGCGGCTGGAACGCGGCCCTGCTGGGTGACCTGGTTGGTCCCGCCGGTCATGTCTACAGTCTTGAAATCCTACCGGAAATAGCGAAGAGAGCCGTCGCCGCCATCCAAATGCTTGCGATACAAAATGTCACGATTGTCGAAGCGGATGGGGCGGAAGGCTACGCGATCGGCGCTCCCTATGATCGTGCCGTTTTTACAGCAGGGACTTACGATCTCCCGCGATACCTCTACAACCAGGTCAAGGATGGCGGTTTACTTTTGGTCGTCATCAAAAATAAGTGCGGAGGAGATTACCTGTTCCTCATGAGGAAGAGAGAAAATCATTTCGAGTCGATCGAATCCATTCCATGTGCCTTCGTTCAGATGACCGGTAAACACCGTGTTGATGGCAGGGAGCCGATTTGATCGGAGCGATCGCCGGAGTGGGGTGATCTGAGCTCGAAGGAGCTTACAAGAACCTCTTTCTGGTGGGGTGGGAAAAGGGCGGCTGACCATGCAATAAGCTATCTCTTGAACTATGCACCTTCTCAAGGGACCTAAACGCAACTGCGCGCTTTGCTTTCTCACGCTAACCCTATCGCCATTGCTGGTAAATCAAGCCCAAACGCGCCAGGTCGCCGGCTCTGCGCCGCGCTCTCCCGTCCAGCCGCTCGAGGAATCCGGCTTCCGCCCGATCTTCGACGGAAAGACCTTGACCGGATGGGACTGCGACCCCGATTTCTGGCATGTGGAAGAGGGCGCCATGATCGGCCAGAGCACCGTCCAGCACCAGCCAAAACAGAATACATTTTGCATCTGGAAGGATGGCGAACCGGCTGATTTTGAACTCAAGGCGGAATATCGCCTCACCGGTGTGAATAACGGAAACAGTGGAATCCAATATCGAAGCGTGGAGCTTCCTGACGTGGCGAAGTGGGTGATGAAGGGCTATCAGGCCGACATCGATCTGCAGCAACAATACACCGGGCAAATTTATGAAGAGCGAGACCGTGGCTTTCTGGCGCTGCGCGGGCAAATCTCCGAAGTCCCGAACGGAAAAAAAGTAGGCGCCATTGGATCTCTCGGTGACGGAGCGCAACTCAAGAGTTTCATCAAGGAAAATGACTGGAACGAGATCGACGTGATCGCGCGCGGAAACGTGCTGATCCAGCTCATCAACGGCCACGTCATGAGCAGCCTGATCGACGACGACGCCCAACACCGTAAAATGCGGGGCAAAATCGGTATTCAACTCCACCGGCTTCCCAATGCAGCGATGAAAATGGAGACGCGCCGCATACGTCTGAAGGAGTTCTAACCGCGCGTTATCGAATCGAGAAGATAACATATGGAAAGCGATACCCTCGTGTTTTCCGTATGCGTATCATTCCAACAATTAGTCGAACAGCGGGTTCGGCCTTATGCCTGGCCGGCATGGTCTTGCTTTTCAGCGCGGGCGCCAGAGCGGACCTGCCGGACGGTCCTGGAAAGTCTGCCACCATCCGAGTTTGCGGCAAGTGTCATTCGCCGGAGCGCGCTGCATCAGTTCATCAGAGCTACTCAGCTTGGGAAGATACCATCACCAAGATGGTGAAGCTGGGTGCGCAGGGAAGCGACGAGGAGTTTGAGGCCGTTCTCGCCTATCTCTCCGGCCATTTCGCTCCTGAGATTCCCGGCCCTATCAACATAAACAAGGCGAGCCTCGTCGATCTGGAAACCACGCTCCTGCTGAGAAGATCGCAAGCCAAAGCGGTCATTGCCTATCGCTCGCAAAACGGCGATTTCAAAAGCCTCTCCGATCTCCGGAATGTTCCCGGGCTGGACCTGCAGCAGATCGACGCGAAGAAAGCTCGTATCGTTTTCTAATGAAGAAAACGTGGATTGTTTGCTGATGATGGCGTTCCGCTTCACGCGCATTGTTTGGATGTTGGCTGGTCTCACTACTCTGAGCGGCCTGCTCGCCGTGGCAGCCGATTGGCCCATGCAGAGCGGCAATTCGCAGCGCAATGGCTGGGCCAGGTCGGAGCGCATTCTTAACAAGGGAAACGTCGCTTCCCTAAGCGTGCTTTACAAACACCAGGCGAATAGTGGAACGCCAGGACCAAATTCTCTAACCCCGCCCATCATCAACGGCAATCTCATCACTTACCGAGGCTTCAAAGAGATGCTGCTTTTCGGCGCTAGTTCGGATCAGGTTTTCTCAGTCGACGCTGATCTGAACAAGCTCTTGTGGGAATCGCATCTGGAATATCGCGGCGCCAAGGCCAGGCGCGTAGCTCCCACAGTCGCCTGTCCGGGAGGCTTAACCGCTCCCGTTATCATGGCAGGCAGCAGTTCTTCTTCCATGCGCTTTATCAGCGCTGCCAGCCGCTTGCCCGCTGGAACCGGAGTGAGACCTGCGCGTCCCTCGCCCTATTTTCCTCCGCTCTCGCAGAGCGTTTACCCTCTACTACCCAACACGTTGACTCAACTCGCGGCTCTCTACGCAGTCAGCAGTGATGGGGACCTGCATATCTTGAATAGCTCGACGGGCCAGGATCTGATTCCGGCCATCAGATTTCTGCCGCCGGATGCAAAAGTCACCAGCCTGAACCTTCGCGATAACGTCATATACGCCACCACGGCCGATCACTGCGACGGATATCTGAATGGCCTGTATGCCATCGATCTCTTGAACAAGGACAAAACAGTGGCATCGTTCATCCCTCCAGCTGGCCAGTTCGCCGGTTCGGGCGGAACAGCCATCGGCGCCGACGGCGCCATTTACGCCCAGGCGATGTACAGCCCCGACGGCGGACGGAAGCACTACCATGACACCGTCCTTGCGCTTGCGCCGAAGACTCTTCAAATCAAAGACTATTTCACTCCCGCCGGCAAATCGCCGGATGAAAAAGGCAGAGAAGCGCCCGGCATCACCCCCATGGTGTTTTCCTGGAATGGAAGGGACTTGATCATGGCAGGCGGCAAAAACGGGCATCTGTACCTGCTCGATTCGAAGAGTCTGGGCGGCCCCGATCACCGCACGCCCTTATTTCAAACCCCGCCCATTGCTCGCGCGGGCAAAAACTATAACGGAGATGGATTTCGAGGAACCTTCTCCAGCTGGCAGGATGTCGACACGCAGACGCGATGGATCTATGTGCCCGTCTCTGGCCCGCTCGCTTCCTCGGCCGGGTTTTCAACCGGAACAACAGCCCCCACAACCGGCAGCATCGTCACATTCAAGCTCGATGGACAGACTGCGCAACCGGCCCTGCAGCCGCTCTGGGCTTCGCCCGACCTGATTTCCCCGGCGCCTGCGGTTATCGCCAACGGAATGGTGTTCGCTCTTTCTACCGGCGAATCGCAGCGCCTCGCCAAGAAGAATGGCAAACCCTACAGCGTGGCGGAATGGCAGGAAAACGCCCAGCAAACCACCGTGTACGCGTTCGATGCCGCTTCCGGCAAACAACTTTATTCGAGCGGCAATGCAATCCCGAACCATCCCCGCGCCACAGCCTTGGCCGTTGCCAACGGACGCGTATACTTCTCGACTCACGACAACGCCGTCTACTGTCTCGGCTTAATGAGAACTCAGCCGCAATTAACGGAGCAATAAAAAAGCGCATGAGCTTTAGAACAACCAGCCTGATTCCCAAATTGATTCTTCTCGCTCTTGTAGCAATCTACGCCTTTGGCGAATGCGCGGATTGGCTCACCGATGGAGGCAATCCGCAGCGCACCAACTGGCAGCAAAACGAAACGATTCTCAATAAAGACAACGTCAAGGATCTGCAGATTCTCTGGAAGCTGAAACTCGACAACCAGCCCCGCGAAATGCATTCGTTGTTTCCCTCGCTGATTGCCGGCAGCGTCAAAACCGCCAACGGTCCTAAACAGATCGCCGTAGAAGCCGGCATTTCGGACAACCTCTTCGGGATCGATATCGAGGCGGGAAAAGTCATCTGGACAAAACACTTCGTCTATCCGCCTGTTACCCAAGGACGCGGTCTGCAACTCGGTGATCCCCTTTGTCCGGGCGGGCAAACGGCGACTCCCATCATCGCCCCGCCGGACGCCTCCGGAAAAACGATTCTGTATGCGCTGGCGGGCGACGGCGAGCTGCACTCCATCAACGTTGCCGATGGAGAAGAAACAGCGTTGCCCGTGAAGTTCGGATTCGGAAATGCAAAAGCCTACGCACTCAACATGTGGAAGAGCGTGATCTTCACCACTACATCGCAAAGCTGCAATGGGAGTCCGAATCAAATGTGGGCCATTGACATCAATGATCCTTCGAAGACCGTAATGACGTTCAGTCCGCGCAGCGGCGGCCTTTGGGGAAGGCAAGGCGCAGCCATCGACTCGACTGGGAACGTGTGGTCGCCGACCGGCGATGGCGTCTATGATCCCGAAAATCGCACCTTCGGCAACGGCCTGATTGCCGCGAAGGTGGAAGGGAAAAAATTGCAGTTGCAGGATTGGTTCGAGCCCCCCAACTGGGCCTGGCTGCGCAAACGCGATCTGGACATGCAAGTAACTCCGGCTATCTTCAAATACAAAGGACAGGAACTCCTGGTTACCGGCAGCAAGGCTTGTCGCGTTTATCTTCTGGACACCACAGCGGCCGGTGGCGACGATCATCAGACTCCGCTCGCTCAGACGCCGCTGCTCTGTAACGAGGAGATCAACTTTGCCTCGGCCGGAATCTGGGGTTCGATGGCAACCTGGGAAGATGCAAACGCAACCCGTTGGATACTGACGCCGTTCTGGGGACCGGTTCGTCGAGACTTTCAGGTTCCTGTTTCCTACGGGCCGGTGCAGCACGGAGCAATCGTCGCTCTGAAGCTGCAATCCAAAGCCGGCGCCCTCGAACTGGCCCCGGCCTGGATGTCGCGCGACATGAACCGAGCCGAGCCGCCAGTAGTTGCCAACGGAGTTGTCTATGCCTACGGAAGCGGCGAAAACACCGAACAAGCCTACGCCGAACGCGGCCTCTACGACTACAGCCCGGAGCGCATCAAACACTCCAGCCACGCCGTCCTATATGCCCTGGACGCCGAAACGGGCAAAGAACTCTATTCGAGCGGAGACCAGATTACATCCTTCAATCACTTCAGCGGGCTTTCAATAGCCAACGGCCGCGTCTACATCGCCACCTACGACAGCACACTATACTGCTTCGGCCTGCGCCATCAATCGGTGGCGCAGGCCAAATGAAAGTGCCCAGCAAGTCGTTGCCAATGTTCGAGCCCTGTATCTGAGCCGCGCCCGAAGGAAGCGAGTTCTTGAATTTTGCGCCTGAAAGCAACTAAGCCACTGGCGCATTAGACACAGCCCATGCGCAAACGTGCCAGTTTATCCTGTTTATTATGCCTTGGGTTAGTGGATTGAAACTATTTCCAGCCCTGCTGCTCTTTTGCAGTCTCGGCTTCTCGCAATCAAGCGTGGCTACCGCAAATCTGAACGGAATCGTTACAGATCCTAGCGGCGCATCAATCGCCGGAGTGAAAATCACGGCGCGCGAGACGAGTACCGGTTTCGTTCGTCAGGCTGCCACCACCGATGCTGGGCTGTATAGCCTTACGGATCTGCCCGTTGGGATCTATGAACTCACTTCGGAACGGCCCGGCTTCGACACTGCTGTCCGCAATAACATCCGGCTTACCGTCGGCACGGTCTCGACCTTAAACATTCGAATGGAAGTTGGCGCCTCAACTCAGAGGATCGACGTGACCAGTGAGGCTCCGCTTGTGGAGACAAGCCGCACCGAAACCAGCACTGCGATCTCAAATCAGCAGATACAGGGGCTTCCCGTTAACGGACGCAACTTCCTCGATTTCACATTGCTGACTCCCGGCGTAGTGCGTGATCCAACGCGCGCAGGGGATCTCTCCTTCGGTGGCCAACGCGGGACTTCCAACAGCCTGCTCATCGACGGATCAGATGCCAACAACACCTTCTATGGCCAGGCCACAGGGCGCACCGGAACGGGCCGCAATCCCTACTCTTTCAGTGAAGACGCCGTGCAGGAGTTCCAGGTCAACACCAACGGCTATGCGCCGGAAATCGGCCGGGCCGGCGGCGGTGTGATCAACACCATCACGAAATCTGGAACGAACGAATTCCACGGCGATGCTTTCGAATTCTTTCGGGATAAATCGCTCAATGCAAACAGCTGGGACAATAATGCGCTGGGGCGGCCCAAGCGGGCCTACCATTTCAATCAGTTCGGCGGCGACATCGGTGGACCCATCCTCCGCAACAAGGCTTTCTTTTTCTTCGACTATGACGGCCAGCGCAACACCACTCCCAATACGGTTGCTCCAGGCGTGCTCCCCGCCTCAACCGATACTCTTGGTCGGTCCGTGTTGCCGTCTCTCCAGCAGTACTTCGTGTCCTACGCCAACAGCCTCAATAATGATGTGTACCTGGGCAAGGTCGACTGGAATCTCACGGCCAACCAGCGCGTTACCTTCCGCTATAACGCAAATCGGTTCGAGGGACTCAATTACGAAAACGCCGGCGCTACCAGTGCAGTAGGCCATACAGGCAATAGCAACGTCAGCACTGACAACGCCGGAGCCATCTACACTGCGTCAATCGGCGCGAACAAAGTCTTCGAGGGCAGATTCTTCTATACTCGCGACTACGAGCCCGGGTCTGCCAACTCCACCGCTCCCGAGACCATTATTCAGCAGAGCGGAACCAATGTCATCTCGTTCGGTCGTAATAGCTTCAGTCCGCGTTCAGCCAATATTGATACTTTTCAGCCCACCGCAATTACATCGATCGTTGCGGGCAAACATACGGTCCGCTTCGGCGTTGATTTTATCTTCCAGCAGATTGCTAATTTCTTCCCCGGAAATTTTGGCGGATCGTTCACTTTCACCAGCTATGACGCCTACGCCCTGAATCAGCCCTCCAGCTTTACTCAGGCCTTTGCCGGCGCCGGAACCAGCGGAGCCACAGTTTACCCGAACGTCAATGAATACGCCGGCTTTGTACAAGATAGCTGGCGAGTGTCCCGCAAGCTCACTTTGAACTACGGTCTCCGCTACGACTACTTCAATTACGCGCAGCCGCCGGTCTCCAATCCCGATCCAAGCCTCGCAGCCATGAACCTCAAGACGAATCGCATTCACATCGACTCCAAGGATTTCGGACCGCGCTTCGCCCTCGCCTACTCGCCTACGGAGGATGGCAAGACCGTCGTTCGTGCCGGCTACGGGATTTTCTATGGCGTTACACCGTCCATCTTCACGGGAACAGCCTTCACTCAGAACGGGATTCAAGTGCAATCCTTCACCTTCAACACACCGAACATTCCGGTGAGTTACCCAAACCTACTGCCCGGCATCCCGAGCGTCAACCGCACTCCAAGCTTGTTCGTTTTCTCGAGTGATTTCGTAAATCCGCGCACACAGCAATGGAACTTCAATCTGGAGCGCCAACTCGGCAACAACTATTCAATTACGCTGGGCTACCTCGGCTTACACGCGCTGCATCTGCCGAGGACTCGGGACATCAACCTCTATCCCTCCACGCCGGTAACTGATCCCACCGTCGGAGGCGGCTCGTTGCAGTTCTACCGGCACCCGACTGCGCGCCCGAATCCGCGCTACGGACGTATCTGGCTGGCCGATAGCGGCGCCGATTCTACCTACCACGGCGCGTTCGTTCAATTGTCGAAAAGGTTCTCACACAACTTCCTGATCCAGACTTCGTACACCTGGTCACATGCCATCGACGACAACCCGGATGCTACCGCCGTGGTATTCGGTACGGACGACGCAAAACTCGTGCAGAACAACCTGCAGCCGAATCTGGATCGTGGAAACGCCAACGCTGATATTCGTCATCGTTTCGTGTTCTCGAGCGTCTTCGAAACGAACTTCGCGCGCCGAAGCGCCAGTCCTTTATTGCGAGCGGTGTAAACGGGTGGGAGATTTCGACGCTTGCGAACCTGCAGAGTGGACGTCCGTACACCTCAACCATCGGGCAGGTGTCAGATCTTAATAACGACGGCAACCTGCGCGACGATCGTACGCCGTTTGAAGGCCGAAACTCTCTTCGTGGACCGAACTTCATGACGGACGACGTGCGCCTTTCACGCTATTTCCCCCTCGGCTCAGAACGTGTGAGGCTTCAGCTCATTGGTGAAGCCTTCAACGTCACCAATCGCGTTAACTTCACATCCCTCCGCACCACCAAGTACAACTTCACAGGAACCAGCTTCGTTCCCGTAACCAACTTCTTCACGCCCGCGCCCGGCAGTGCAACGGGCGACCCAAGGATTCTCCAACTGGCGGCGAAGATTTTGTTCTGACGAAGATTTTCTTCTGAATAGAGGCGTTGCGAACTCCAGGCGTCGCCGAGCACGCCTGTGTCATTGTCTATGAGTCAAAGCAAACCACCATGCCCGGCGCGCGAGCAAGGGCTCCGCACGCATCGAAGAGCTTTCCGATCCAGCTATCCGTGGCATCGATATTATCTCTGGCGATGTATTCCCAAATGGTGTTCATGTCGAGTTCAGCATCGGAGCTTAGGATACAGCCGCTCAAGCACTCCTCTTTCGGCGAGCATCAGATTTACGTTGAAGCCTGGCTCGAGCTTCTTCTGGCTTAATCCGATTACCGTTGTCCAGCGACTCCAACCTGCGACCAAGCTCTTGATTGAAGCCGGCAAGTTGGATGGACCGGGCCTGGTCGTACTCCTCCAGAAGACGTAGCGCTTCTCTCACCACTTCGCTCGCCGAGTTATAGCGGCCCGAATCTACTTTGGCGCTGACAAATTTCTCAAGTTCAGGGGTGAGGGAAACGTTCATGGATTGGATCCTGGATCCACAGTAGCCTCAATAACCAGGATTGTCAATGCTTGTTATTTTCGTGATTTTCTGCTTACCCAGCTATAGAGGACGTTATGCATGGCTTTTTAGGAATGCGTCTAAGACATCTTCCACGGAAATACCGGATTCTTTAGCCAAGCTCGAAGCAGCCTCTTCTCCTGTCATTCCAAGTGACGCGACATCTAGGCCGCCATTGCTCCGGGGCATGGATATGAGTTTTTGGACAGCAGTCGAGATGGTTTTCTCTTGGTACTACCTCAAGAAAATTGAGAATGCCTCCTGAGCCTCTCCTTTATCAGGACTTTTACGAATCCATTCGCCTAGGCTTCTCTCAAGGTTTTCCCTTCTACTGCGTACAGTTCCTGTTGCACGGTCGAGATAATCGGTCGCTGCTGAGTCTATTGGATTAACTTGGGCGGCTAGGTGGAGGAGAAAGGGCAGAACCGCATCTATTCCCGGCCTAGATGGCCTAACGATTTCAAGATGTCGACCGGCGCTAAATTCTAACCAATCTCCAATGATTTGGTTTATGTGGATGTCGCCAAAGCCGTAGCCGATACACACCAAGCTGGAGACGAAATTGATATTGCGCCGAAAGTGTCCGAGCATCTGTTCGGGAAGAACCTGGCTCCTGCGATTATCGAATTTGTGGGCACCCGCCAAAAGCGAGCGACGAAGAAACTGCATCTCCCCGGCGTCATCAGCGTACGTAATCTCATTAGTAGTTTTGACCGGCCTTGATAACTGACGATGTGCGTAAACAAGCTCTTCATTCGCGATGCGTAAGGTCTCTATTATTGTCTCGACTGTGGCACTGGACGGAAGCAGCTTCGCCAAATCCTCGCCATTCCGGAAGGTGAAGACATCGAGTGCGCCATGAATTTTAAGGAGATTGATTCCGGCACTTCCAGGTGGATAAAAGTGCAAACCTGTTCGGAGCTCGTCAGCCGTTATCGTCGCGGCCTGTATATCCCCGATCTTAGTGCCGGACTTATCTCGCCTTGGAAACGAAACAGCAGAATTACTAAATCCACAATTGAGAGTAAGCACTCGGTGAACCCCTCTGGTGGATGAGCCCGGCAGGGACCCGATAGTGGGATAGATGAAAATTAGATTACTGGGAAGCTTGTGGCCAGCGATGGGGCAGCAGTTCTTCGAGCCGTTGGATGGGATGGTCTGCAATGCGGCTGAGCACATTTTTGAACCAGGCGAATGGATCGATCCTGACGAGTTCGCACGACGAGACGAAGCTCCGAAGCACGGCGGCAGTCCTGCCGCCGTTGTCGCTGCCGAAGAAGGTCCGGTTGTTGCGGCCTAGCGCGAAGCTTCTCAGCGACCGCTCCGTAGCATTGTGGTCGATCGACAGGTCCGCCATCCGAGCAATAGCGAGTCAACGCCGTCCAGTTCTTCAGCGTGTAGGCAATCGCCTGTCCCGCCTCGCTCTTCGGCAGCACCTGATCGCGAATCGTCAGCAGGTACTCGTGCAGCCGCTTCAGCATCGGGCGCGCATTCCGTTCCCGCGCCAGACGAAGGGCTTCCCCGCTCAACCCGTTCCGGCGCGACACCTTCTCTACTTCGTAGAGATGAGCGATCATTGCGAGCACTCCGCCCATACGAGCCGGGTCCTTCTCCAGCGCGTTATGAAAATGGCGGCGCGCATGCGCCCAGCAGCCCACCTCAACCATCCCGCCCGCCGGGTCGGTAAAGAAGCTGTCGTACACAACATAAGCGTCGGCCGGCAGATGTCCCCGGAAGTCTTTCAGAAAAGCTTCCGGGCCGGCGCGCTCCCGAGTTGGCGTGTAGTCGTAAATAATCGCCGGATGATCCCGGTCTCCGACGTAAGGCCAGATTCTTCCTTGGCGCGTCTGCGGCAGATTCCGGTCCAGCACCTTCACCGGCGTGTCATCGGTTCCGACTACTTTTGACGACAGCACAAACTTCTTCAGTTCTTTATACAGAGGATCGAAGAGATCGGCGCATTGCCTCACCCAGCCGCCCATCGTCTGCTCGCTCAGTTCCACTCCGAAGCGGCTGAAGATCTTGGCCTGCCGGTGCAGCGGAAGGTGGTCGGCGTATTTCGCCACGATCACCTGCGTCAGCAGACTCGCGCTTGCCGTGCTCTTCTCAATCGGCTGCGAAGGCTTACCGGCCGTCTTCGCGGTGCAGGAGCAGGAATACTTTTTGCAGACGTCTTCAATCACGATCAACTGCGCGGGGATGTACTCATAGCGCTCGCTGGTCTCTTCGTCAAACTCGCGCAGATCCTGCGCACAGGCGGCGCAATGTTTCTCCGCTTCGTCCAGATCGTGCACAATGCGTTCGCGCTTCAGATGCGCGGGCAAGGCACGGCGACCGCGCGGGTTCGCTTCCGTCTTACCCGGCGAGGCAGGTGGGTCTTGGTCGTCGGGACTGTTTCCTGACTCGTTGCCCTTTGACAGATCTTCGACGTTGACGCCCTGAGCCTTCAGTTCGGCTTCAAACAGTGCCAGTTGTTCATCCATGATCTGTTCGCTGCGGCGTCCGCTTCTGGCGGCGAGCAATTGCCGGAGCAGATTCTCCGTCCTGATACGGCGGGCTTCCGCTGCATCCAGCTGCGCAATCAGATCGAGCATCATCTGTTGCAGAACTTCCGCGCTGTCCGGCAGTTGTTTGCGGTCGATCGGCACGCGAAAATATTATCGCCTGAAATGTTCTCTCATGCCACAGAAATCATGCGCGAAAATACAATGTTTACGCGGCTGCGGCAATGCCTCGCTGATATCGTTTCCGGCGCTTCGCCCGACTCAGATCGAAGCCCGAAAGAAGCGCGCCTAACTCGGCGGCGGTAATTTCGTGCCGCTTCTCCTCGCTATCGCCGAAAGGCATCGCATAAGTGCCTTCTTCCAGCCGTTTGGCCCAAACGGCGAATCCGTCGCGATCCCAGTACAGGATCTTGATCCGGTCGCGCCGACGGTTGGCGAAGACGAACAGATGGCCGGCGAATGCGTCCAGCTCCATCGACTGCCTGACGAGTGCCTGCAGACCGTCGAAGCTCTTGCGCATCGCAGGCAGATGCGCAAAGATAGACGCGCACGCTCGCCGGCAGGTGCATCATTCCCGTTCCCGCAATACGCTCAGCACCGTTCGTAATGTCGCAGTATCGACGCTGGGCGCGACGCGCACCCGGTCGCCTGAGGCAAGAATCAGTTCAACTGGCACTCACAACGACGGTGCAACGAAGATAGCGGCAGTTGTAGATTTTTACGGGCCCTCGGACTATGGCAAGTTGACTCTCTTGCGGCGTGCTCATCCGGAACGCTTTAACATGGCGACAATTGATCGACACGCCTCGCACGGCGGCGGGATTCACTTCTTCGGCGTCGCCGAGCTACACAAAGCCGGCCTGGCGAAATTAGAATCCGTCTCGCCAATCGCCGCGGTTAGCAAAGGAATGCCGCCCTTCCTCTGCATCCATGGCACGAAAGACGATCAGGTGGCTTATGATCAATCCACCAGCTTCTGTGCTGCGATTCGCCGCGTCGGCACGCCTTGTGAACTCATTACGATTGAGGGCGGCGCGCACGGCATGTCGCACTGGCGTGATCAGGCGATGCAACATTGGAAGCCGGAAATGGTTGCCTGGCTGAAGAAGACTCTGGTTTTAAACAGGGGTTAAACAGCCCGACTCAACACTCGATTGAGTCTCTGCACGAAAACGCCGGGGTTCTCCACTGGAAGCCCTTCTACCAGGAGCGCCTGCTCTAATAGAAGCCAGGCGGCATCGTTGATCAAGGCTTCATCGTTCGATCCGAGCAACTTCTTGACAATTTCGTGATCCGGGTTGATCTCAAGCGTCGGCTTTGGCGAAGGGAACTGCTGTTGACCCATTGCGCGAAACATCTGCTGCATTTTCATGGAGGGCTCATCTTCATCGGAAACAATGCAAGATGGACTATCCGCTAAACGCATGGATGCCTTCACGTCTTTTACGCTGTCCCCGAGCACCTTCTTGATCTTCTCCAGCAGCGGTTTCAGATCCTCGCTTTTGTCCTGATCTGCTTCATCTTTCAGATCCTCGCCTGCGGAGCTCTTGTTGACAGCTTTGAGTTCGACATCCTGATACTTGTCGATCCGTTCAAAGACAATCTCGTCGATCTCGTCATCCAAAAGAAGCACTTCAACGTCCTTCTTCTTGTAAATTTCGAGAAGAGGTGACGCGCGTAATACCTCCACTGGACCACCCGTGATGAAATAGATCCCTTTCTGCCCCTCTTTCATGCGGCCTTTCACATCGGCAAGACCTGTCCAGCCGTCTGCCTTTGTCGATTTCACCCGCACGAGATCCAACAACAGATCCCGGTTCGAAAAATCGCTGTACAAACCTTCCTTCAACGGCCGGTTGTATTCATCAATGAACTTTGAATACTGCTCAGTGTTGTTGCCCGCAATCGATTTGAGCTCGGACAGAACCTTCTTCACGCTCGCAGTTTTGATGTTGCTTAAGACCCGATTCCGCTGCAGAATTTCTCGGCTGACGTTCAGCGGCAGATCTTCGCTATCGATGATTCCGCGCAGGAACCGTAGATAACCAGGCATCAACTCCTTCGAATCGTCGGTGATGAAAACCCGCTTCACGTAAAGCTTGACACCCGGTTTATAGTCGGCCTGATAAAGATCAAGCGGGGCTTTGGAAGGAACGAAAAATAGCGTTGTGTACTCGAGATTCCCTTCAGCCTTGGTATGAAACCAGAACATCGGATCTTCCCAGTCGCCCGAGACAGTCTTGTAGAGCTCCTTATAATCCTCATCTTTCAATTCGCTCTTAGCCCGCTTCCATAGAGCGCTGGCCGAGTTGATCTGCTCTGTCGTCCTCTTCTTTATGGACTTCTTCTCGGTTTCGTCCCATTCGCTTTTGTCGGCAGTCAGGTAAATCGGAAAGGCGATGTGATTCGAATACTTCTTGATGATCTCGCGCACCTTCCAGCTGTTGGCGTACTCTTTGCCTTCTTCGTTAAAGTAGAGAGTCACCGTCGTGCCCTGCGCATCCCGCTCCGCAGGTTCGATTTCATAGCCGGACTTTCCGTCGCTCGTCCAGCGCCAGGCAAGCTCTTCACCAGCTTTTCGAGAGATCACCTCTACCCGATCAGCAACCATGAAAGCGCTGTAAAATCCAACTCCGAACTGACCGATTAGATTGGAGTCCCGCTTCGCATCTCCCGACAAGCTCGCCAAAAAGTTCTTGGTTCCGGATCGTGCAATGGTGCCGAGGTGAGCGGCCAGATCTTCATCGTTCATGCCGATTCCGGTATCGCTAATCTTCAGCGTTTGCGCTTCTTCGTTTAACTCGATGTCGATCCGTGGATCGAAGCTAATGCTCTTGTATGGCTCTTCTGTCAGATTCAGATACTTAAGCTTGTCGAGCGCATCGGATGAGTTCGACACCAGTTCTCGAAGGAAGATCTCGCGGTGCGAGTATAACGAGTGGATAATCAGCTGTAACAGCTGATCGACTTCGGTTTGAAATTCACGTTTAGACATGCAGGCGTAACGACCAATATTGTTGCAGACCGGGCGTAAAACTTTGTTCGTGTCTGACGGAGACTCAATTCATAAACCAGCCGCCATTGACATTAATCGTTTGACCAGTGATATAGCCATTGCCGGCCAACATCACGGCTACATCCGCAACTTCGCTGGTCACCCCGAAGCGCCCCACCGGGATGCGATCGACGCTAGCGTTCACGTTCGCCGTCACCATCTCGGTCTCAACCAGCGCCGGTGCTATTGCGTTTACCGTGATGCCTTCCTTCGCTAATCGCTGCGCATAGAAATGTGTCAAACCTAGCATCCCGGCTTTCGAAGCTGCATAGTGCGGACCAACCACTCCGCCCACCTGAGCCGCAACCGAAGAGAGGTTCACAATGCGGCCCCACTGGCGGGTCCGCATGAAAGGCAATACCGCTTGCGTGACAAGAAAACAGGATTTAAGATTTCCATTGATAAGGTCGTCCCAGTCTTGCTCTCGGATCTCCTCCAGAGGCTGGGGACGGGCGATTCCAGCGTTGTTCACCAGGATGTCGATCGCTCCGAGCTCTGCCGTTGTGCGCTGAACCATACGATCTACATCGCTTGCAGCTGATACATCGGCCTGAATCACGACGCAGCGCCGGTTGAAGCGGAGCACCTCCGATTCTGCCGCTCTTGCCTCTTCCGCCCGGCGCACATAATTCAATGCGACATCGGCTCCGGCCTCAGCCAGCGCTACTGCGATTGCACGCCCGATCCCACGGCTCGAACCGGTAACCAATGCAACTTTTCCCTGGAGGTTCTCCATATCTTCGAGCTTACAAACCCCGATCACATCCTCCAAAAACACAGCGCCGCACGCTCGTCTTGCATAGCCGGCTCGAAGAGTACCATCGTATTGAATGCCGACCTCCTCTCACGACGTTGCCGCAGTCAGCGATCTTCAAGATGGCGAAATGAAGGAGGTGGACGTTGACGGGACAAAGATCTTACTCGCCCGAGTTGACGGACGCTTCTTCGCAACCAGTGCTCACTGTCCGCACTACGGTGTGTCGCTAGCCGAAGGCTTTCTGTGTGGTGATCGAGTCATCTGCCCTTGGCATAAATCTGTTTTTCGCGTGACGGATGGCGAACTGCTGGATCCTCCAGCTCTTGATGACTTGACTCGTTATGAGGTGTCCGTAAATGGAGGAAGAGTGTCCGTCACGCTACCCGACGCGCAGCAGAGCCCTCAACAGTCATCCGCCAATGAGAAAGATGACCGCTGTTTCGTACTGGCAGGTGCAGGCGCCGCTGGGGTTGCAGCAGCCGAAACGTTGCGGAAATTGGGCTTCGCCGGCAGAGTCGTCCTGCTTAGCGGAGAGGCCGAACTTCCTTACGATCGAACCAAGCTGAGTAAAGAAATCCTGTCAGGGAACGCCGGTGTCGAGGCCCTTCCACTTCGGCCGCCAGAGTTCTGGCAGCAGCACCAGGTTGAGCGCATTGCGAAGCAGGTGACCGATATTCAGCCAGCCGAACATCAGGTGACGTTATCTGACAAATCATCGTTATCATATGATCGCCTTCTGCTGGCCACCGGCAGTGCGCCACGCAGGTTGAATTTGCCCGGCTCTGACTTGGGCAACATCTTTACGCTTCGTTCCCAGGCCGATGCACAGAAGATCTGGGAAATCGCACAGCCCGGCGTCCGCGCCGTCATCATAGGAGGCAGTTTCATCGGCCTTGAGGTCGCTTCCTGCTTTGCTCTTCGCAAACTGCCGGTCACCGTCATTGTTCCGGAGAAGGCGCCTTTCGTTAAGCAGTTGGGTAAAGAAGTCGGTCGCATCATCCAAAAGTGGCATGAAGGCCACGGCGTCGTTTTCGAACTTGAATCGAAGACGAAGCGCTTCGAAGGAACTGGGGTTGTGCGGCGCGTCGTTCTCGAATCAGGGCAAGAAATTGCAGCCGACGTGGTAGTAATCGGCTCCGGCGTTCAACCGGCCACTGGCTTTGCTGCTAGCCTGTTGAAGCGCGAAGATGGAGGCATTCTCGCTGACGCTTTTCTCAAAGCGGCCGACGACATCTTCGTTGCCGGCGATCTCGCTGTGTTCCCGGAAAGTTATTCCGGTCTCTCCACAAGGATCGAGCACTGGAGGCTCGCTCAACAACACGGCCGTTCTGCTGCTAAGAACATGCTTGGGCAAAGCGAGTCCTTTGCTGGCGTGCCTTATTTCTGGACCAATCACTTCGGCACTCGCTTCGATTATGCGGGTCACGCAGAAGAGTGGGACGAGGTCATTCTTGAAGAAGGGGAACCCAGCCCGACATTCCTTGCTTTTTACGTCAAAGACAACCGCGTGCTCGCCGCGTCGGCCTGCCATCGCGACCTGGAAATTGCCGCCTCGCTCGAATTGATGAGGCTCCATCGGATGCCTTCAGGCGACCAAATCCGCCAGGGCGTCGATCTAATTGAATTGGCAAAAAAGACCGCTCGTCCCCGTGAGCCTGTCCGATCCAATTGAGCCTCATTCACTTCACAGCAGGCTGCAGTCTCGTAAAACCAAGATCCTCACCGGCGCAAATCTTTGTAGCGAACATAATCTGCCCGGTGTGCTGTTGAAAGTGACCAACCACCTGATAAATGGCTTCGAGAACCGACACCGGACCGGTTTGTGGATTGACCTTCTCGCGCAAACGTTCAGGCGAAACGCCGTTGATGATCGAGATCGCTTCGTCCACAGTTTGGTTCAGGCGCGAAACGAGTTCGGAGGCTGTGTATCCGCCGTCCGCCGAAAACTCTTTGTCGCGATCCCGGACATCCTTCTGTCCGCCAACCCCGGCGCCAATCCATTGACGAACATTTCCGCACAGGTGAAGAATCAGATTTCCCACGGAGTTTTCGTGTGGCGCACCCCGGCTCCAAATCTGATCGTCATTGAGCTTAGCCACACAGGACTCAATGTGACCGGACATCTGCTGTAGCTTCTTTACAGAACGAGCGACGAATAACTGAGTTATCTCCGAATCCATTTCTCCAGTATCCGTAGTCGCTCACAAAAATTGAATTGGCAGACGGCTTGCAAATAAGATTGCACCTACGTAGGGAGGCAAGCTATGCAAACCAGGATTGCGATTACATGCGCAACGGCGGTAATCTGTCCGCTTCTTCTGCTTTCTCAGATCTCGACAACGGACGTTTCGAAGCCCCTGTATACGCAGTTCGTCCAGCTCATTCGCACCACTGACCTGACCGCTCTCCGTAAATTAGCCTCTAGTCCTGGTGCTGCCAATGTGGTCGATAACCTGAAAAATACGCCACTTCACTAATCCAGGTCGAACGTAACTTCGGAGCGAGTTCATTCGAATCATCATGCAAGAAGGAGCGGCCCATCAAACAGCCGCCTGGATCCTTCGGAGAAAACATGAAAGTTCTGGCAAAATTAACATTCGCAATCGGGCTGTTTGTTGGCGGTTCACTGGCTTATGCCGCCGTTCACAAGGAAATTGGTAAGGACGAAGGAGAACGCCAACCAGTGCTGTTGGAGTTGTTTACCTCCGAAGGTTGCTCCAGCTGTCCACCGGCAGACAAACTTCTGCAGAAACTGGAAGCGTCTCAACCGGTGCCTGGAGCCCAGCTCATCGTGCTGAGCGAACACGTGGACTACTGGAACCACTCCGGTTGGTCAGATCCATTTTCTTCTGCAGTCTTTAGCGAACGCCAGCGGGATTACGCCACCACCTTCAGAGGCGACGACGTATACACGCCCCAGCTAGTCGTAGACGGCGCTGCGGGGCTGGTTGGCAGTAACGCGGCCGGTGCGCGTGATGAAATCCTAAAGGCTGAAAAACAGCAAAAAACTCCCGTACACCTGACGAATGTTTCGCGACAGAGCGATCGGGTCCTTGCGCATTTGGAAATAGCAGCATCTGACGGAGGACGCAGAAATGCACTTATCTACGTGGCTTTGGCCGATAACGAACAACGCTCGGAAGTATCCGGCGGAGAAAACGCTGGTCGATCTCTCTCGCATGTCGCGGTTGCTCGCGCTTTTATACGGGTCGGCGCAATCGGCGCTGATGGATTCAGTAAAGACCTGGTCGTTCCGCTCCGGTCCGGAGGGAAAAACGGTTTGAGAATCATTGCCGTCGTTCAGGATCGCTCTTCTCGACGCGTGTTGGGAGTGACCCAGCAAATCCTCTAGTGCTTCGGTACTGCCAGACTGTGCGTACCACGGATCTAATTAATTAACCGCCGCCTACGAACTCCACAACCTCGATACGCGCCTCGTTGCCGACCAGCGTTTCTGCCCAATGCCGCTTTCGCACAATTTGTTTGTTCAGCTCAACGGCCACCCGCTCTGAACTGATATTCAGCAACTCGAGAAGGCCCGCGACAGATTTTCCCGCTGGTATTTCATGAGCTTCGCCGTTCACGAAAATGTTTACGATTTGTTGCATTCCAGGCTTCCGTTCTGTTCGCTATTGTCTCGCCAATCGCTTTGCACCGACGGACGCCGGAGCGTCACTATACTGAATTCTCAGGTTGTTACTCTGGTAATAGCCTCCCATGCCCATTAGTTACGCCGAGACTTATTTCCCGGTTTTGATTCAAATCCTCATCGCCATTGCGGTTGCGGGCGGCATGATCGGAGCGTCGGCTGTTCTGGGCCGCCGGATGAAGGATCTGGTCAAGTCTACTCCTTACGAATCAGGGATGAAACCGATCGGCAGCGCGCGCGAACGATTTAGCGTGAAATTCTATCTCGTCGCCATGGTTTTCATCTTATTTGATATCGAAGCGATTTTTCTTTATCCCTGGGCGGTTGTGTTTCGACAATTGAGAATGTTCGCGTTTTTCGAAATGTTGTTGTTCATCGGCTTGGTATTCTGCGGTTTTTTTTATATTTGGAAGAAGGGCGTTCTGAACTGGTCTGCCGACGACCGGGGACGAGAAATGCGGGAGAAGCGGCGTGCTGCCTGAGCTGATCTCGGAGAACGAAATCGCGCTTGCCCTGGACCGCAAGCTTCCTGATGCCATCTCAGGCGCTAAGCAGGCAAGTGACGGAGCGGTGATTGAGATTGCACTTCCGGCTATTGTTGCCGTCTGCGGTTATCTGAAGGAAACGGCCGGGTTTGATCGCCTGAGTGGTCTAACGGCGGTCGACTGGTGGCCGCGCACTCCTCGCTTTGAAGTGATTTATTTGCTCCACTCCGTTCAACACAACCAGCGAGTGAGGCTGATGGTTCGTCTCGAAGAAGAACAGACCATCGATTCGGTCGTCTCCGTGTGGCGGGGCGCCAATTGGTATGAGAGAGAAATATTTGATCTATTCGGCATTTCGTTTCGCAATCATCCAAGTCTGGAACGGATCATGATGCCCGCCGATTGGGATGGACATCCGTTGCGAAAAGACTACCCGATTCATGGTCACAAGTATTCCTATCAGGATGAATAAGGGCTTGCTAGCAGAAAGCCGGTTATTACTGGCGAGAAGGATTCAGCAATGATCGAAGGAGACACCAAGGTAGCTTCGCTCGATGCAGTGGAAGAATTGAGAGAGCTGGATCCGTCCGGCATAGAGCAGCTTCCCATCGGGAATGCCAGGAAAATGGTCCTCAATATGGGGCCCCAACACCCGTCGACCCATGGTGTGTTGCGCGTGCTGCTCGAACTGGATGGCGAAACGATTATCAGCGCTCGCCCCGAAATTGGTTATCTGCACACCGGCATCGAGAAGCAGTGTGAAGTAGAGAAATACCAGCAGGTTGTCACGCTGACCGATCGCGTGGACTATCTATCGAATCTCTGTAACAACACTTGCTGGGCGCTGGCGGTCGAGCGTTTGCTCGGATTAGAGATTCCTCCGTTCGCGCAGTGGATGCGTGTGATGCTGAACGAGCTCACCCGTTTGAACAGTCACCTGGTCTGGCTTGGCACGCATGCGCTCGATATCGGCGCAATGACCGTCTACTTCTACTGTTTCCGCGAGCGGGAAGAGATTCTGAAGCTGTTTGAGATGTTCTCGGGACAGCGTATGATGACCAGTTATATTCGTCCCGGCGGTCTGGCTCTGGAACCCCCACGCGGATGGCACAAGGTCACTGCGGTGCTAATTGAGCGGGTAGCGCGAGGCATCGAAGAGTACTACTCTTTACTCGCCGCCAACCCGATCTGGATGAACCGCACGAAAAATGTGGGCCGGTTTCCGCTCGCCGATATGCTGGAGCTTGGCGTAACGGGCCCGTGTTTACGGGCTGCCGGCCTGAAGATGGACTCTCGGAAAGATTGCCCTTACTCGAGCTACGAACAGTTCGATTTTGAAATTCCTACACGCACGGAAAACGATGTTTATGCGCGGTTTGAAGTACGTGTCGAAGAGATGCGCCAGAGTGTACGCATTGTCCGGCAGGCCTTGGACGGTATGCCGGTCGGCCCGTGGCGCGCCGATGCCCCTGGCATCTTACTTCCTGATAGGGAAAAAATGAAGACTCAAATGGAGTCGCTCATTTACCACTTCAAGATCGTCACGGAAGGCTATCGTGTTCCCGAAGGTTCGGTCTATCAGGTGGTCGAATCGCCGCGCGGGGAGCTCGGTTATTACGTCGTCAGCGACGGCACCGCTAATCCTCACCGCGTTTTTATGCGCACTCCCAGCTTTGGGAATCTACAAGCGCTCGGCGACATGCTGGAAGGCGCTTTGATTGCCGATTCAATTGCGGCTATGGGAAGCATGGACTTCGTGTTAGGAGATGTGGACCGCTAACATGACTTTTTCTCCGGCGCTTGAGCAACGATTTGCAAAGCTGCTGAACAGTTATCCTCCCGGACGTACACGCTCCGCCGTGGTGCCGATGCTGCTTTACGGTCAAGACGAGTTGGGTCATGTGTCGCAAGAGTTGATCGAGGAAGTAGCGCGACGATGCGGAGTCACTCCGCTGCAAGTGGATGAAGTGATCGGCTACTATTCGATGCTGCACCGCAAGCCGCTCGGGAAATACCATGTCCAGGTCTGTACTAATATTTCCTGTCAGGCGGTGGGCGGCGAACAGCTGTACTCCCATGCGAGCGAGGCGCTCGGCATACAGAACAAACAAACTACGCCCGACGGGCTGATCTCGTTGGAGGAGGTGGAATGCATGGGAGCCTGCTCCTGGGCCCCGGCGATTCAGATCAACTATGACTTCCACCACCGAGTGACGCCGGAGCAATTCGATCAACTCATGCAAGCTGTGCGGGACGGCACCTACAACCGGAAGGCCTCGTAATGATTTTCAATGAACCGAGTCCGCTAGAAACCAAAGTAATTTCGCAGCGCTGGACGCTCGAGAATCCGCAATCGATAGAGACGTATTTGGCAACGGACGGCTATGTTGCCATTCAAAAAGCGATCGAGATGACGGCGGAAGCGCTGATCGACGAGATGAAGGCTTCGTCGTTGCGCGGCCGCGGTGGCGCCGGCTTTCCCACTGGGATGAAGTGGAGCTTCGTGCCCCGCAACACCGGCAAGCCGAGTTACATCATTTGTAACTCGGACGAAAGCGAGCCCGGCACCTGTAAGGACCGCCTGCTGATGGAGAACGATCCGCATCAGATGATCGAAGGCATGCTGATTGCGGGTTGGACGATCAAGTCCAACAAGGGCTACATTTTTATTCGCGGTGAATATCGGTATTTGATCGACATCGTCGATCAGGCGATCTCAGAAGCTTACGAGCGCGGCTACCTCGGCAAGAACATTCTTGGCTCGGGATGGGACTTCGATCTTTACACCCATACCGGCGCCGGTGCGTATGAGTGCGGAGAGGAGTCCGCTCTTCTCGAATCGCTCGAAGGCAAGCGCGGCATTCCACGGCTCAAGCCGCCCTTTCCTGCGGTAGTGGGCGCGTTTCAGTCTCCCACCATTCTGAACAATTGCGAGACGTTCTCGGCAGTCCCGGTCATTTTGCGCAATGGAGGAGCTTGGTACGCAGGGCTCGGCACCCCCAAGAACGGCGGTACTCGTTTGCTGTGCGTGTCGGGGCATGTGAACAAGCCTGGAGTTTATGAGTTGCCGCTTGGGTTCCCCTTGATGCGCCTGATCGAAGAAGTTTGCGGCGGCCTGCGCGGCGGCAAGAAATTAAAGGCCGTGATTCCGGGTGGCGCGTCGTCGCCCGTGTTGACCGCCCAAGAGTGTCGGGAACTGCTGCTCGATTACGATTCGCTTGCCAAAGCCAAGTCGATGGCCGGTTCCGGCGGAATTGTCGTGCTGGACGAAGATACGGACATCGTGGCGGTTGCGCTTCGCACCATCAAGTTTTATGCCCACGAAAGTTGCGGTTGGTGCATCCCCTGCCGTGAAGGTACGACCTGGCTCAAGAAGATTTTGACGCGTTTTCACGAAGGCTACGGACAAGCGAGCGATATCGAATTGATCGCTGAGCTATCAAATAACATGTTCGGCCGGACCTTCTGCGCTCTCGGGGATGCCGCCGCGATGCCGACCACCGGGTTTATCACGAAATTCCGGCATGAATTTGAAGCCTATCTCGAGAAGTCTCATCTCGACCTGGCAACTTCCACGCCTGAGTTAGTGAGCCTGCATTAGTGAAGTAAAGCAATATCTATGCCTGATCCAGTTAAATTCACCATCGACGGCCAGCAGCTCGAAACAGCCCCGGGTACCTTGTTGATCAACGCGGCCAAGGAAGCGGGCATCGCCATTCCGGCGTTTTGCTACTACGATGGCCTTACGCTTCAGGCTGCCTGCCGTATGTGTTTGGTCGAAGTCGAGAAGACTCCCAAACTACAGGTGGCATGTACTCTGCCCGTAGCGGAAGGCATGGTGGTCCGTACCGATTCGGAAACGGTCCGCAACGCTCGCAAAGGAACGCTTGAATTCCTGCTGACCAATCACCCGCTCGACTGTCCGGTCTGCGATAAGGGCGGCGAGTGCGAATTGCAGGACATGGTCTTTCGCTACGGCGCCGGCGAGACCCGCTACCGCGAAGAAAAAATCCACGTCGACGAAAAGCAGTGGTCTCCGGTAGTTTTCTACGACGCACCGCGTTGCATTCTGTGCTATCGCTGCGTTCGCATTTGCGGTGAAGGTCTCGGCGTAAGTGCTCTCGGCGTCGGAAATCGGGGTTCCGCCTCGGAAATCGTTCCTAATCGCGGCGACCATCTTGAATGCGATGAGTGCGGAGCCTGCATCGACATCTGTCCGGTTGGTGCTCTCACGAGTGGAACTTATCGCTACAAAACACGCCCTTGGGAGATGGAGCATGTCGGGACCATCTGCACCCACTGCTCCAACGGATGCAAGACCACGCTCGGTGTTCGCAATGGAGAAATCATCCGGGCGAATAACCGGGATCGGTCTGGGATCAACGGCGAGTTCCTTTGCATCAAAGGCCGATACGCGTTCGACTTCAATGGGCATCCTGATCGTCTGACCACTCCGCTGGTTCGCTCGGGAAGTGAACTGAAACCGGTATCCTGGGCCATCGCTCTTGCCACGGTCGCAAAGAAGTTCATTGAGCTGCGGGCGCGAAACGGGAAGTTCGCAGTGATTGGTTCCAATCACACCAGCAACGAAGAGAATTTCGTCCTCCAGAAGTTTGCCCGACAGGTATTGCGAACCTCGAATATCGATCACCACCGCACTGGTGACATTCCAACCACGCTCGATGCCCTGAGCGGACGCGAAAACGCCTTAGCGACCATGGCGGATCTTTACACAACCAAAGCCGCGTTGATCGTGAACAGCGATCTTGCTCAAGAGCATCCGCTTATCGCGTTCCAGCTACGCGCGAACTGGCGGCACCATAAGGCGCATGTTTATGCCGTGACGCCCGGTCCGGTTCGCGAAGATAGTTATGCGACGATCGCGCGAGCAGAAGCGGGCGCTGAATTCGATGCGCTCGAGTCATTCCGGGACCGGTTAGCAGCGGAACCGGAACTGGTCATCTTATTTGGCGCCTCTATAAAGGGTGAAGCAATTTGTCGATTGGTCGCCTTCGGCGATTCGCTCGGCATCCCTGTGAAATATGTACCGCTTGTGGACTACTCTAACTCGCGTGGCGCTTCCGATATGGGTCTGTTGCCTGATTTGCTGCCCGGTTATCGCAACGTCCGCGAAGCGAGCCTGGAACCAGGATTGAACTATGATCAGATCCTGGCTGAACCAAACCTCGATGCCCTGTGGGTTGTCGGATCGAATCCGCTTTCGCGACAGACTTTAACGTCTACCGGAACGTTCCTCGTAGTGAATGACATGTTCCTCACCGAGACTGCCAAACGAGCCGACGTTGTCTTCCCGGCCGCGTCTGCTTACGAAAAAGAAGGTACCGTGACCAGTGTCACGGGAGAAGTACAGACATTGAGCCGAGGCCCCAAGACCATGGGCGCGAAATCGGATCTTGAAATCCTCGCCCTGCTAGCAAAAGAAATGCGGCACGATATCGGGCCGTCGAAACCCGAGTTGGTGTTCCGCGAGATCAGTCAGTCCGTGCGGGGCTATAACGTGCCGTTCCTCATTCTTCAAACCGGAAGTCCGGCTTCGACCACTCCGCTCAACGGGCGCGTCGATTCTCAGGCCAGCCCAGACCTCATTCGGTCGGCCGGAAATACGCTCTATACATCCGGTACGCTTGGCCGCTTCTCGAAGATGCTCAATTCAGTGCTCGAGTCGCCCGGGCAACTCTACCAGGATCCGATGAAAGATACCGGCATTCGAGAAGGCAGTGTCCAACTCGAGACACAGACCTCAGATCGATGAACTTTTTCCTCGTAAGTCTCATCAAGATCGCCATCGTATTCGGCGCCTTCATGACAACGCTCGCCTACCTTCAGTGGGTAGAGCGGAAGGTTTTAGGACATATTCAAGCCCGGACCGGGCCGCTTCGTGTCGGCCCGCACGGATTGATGCAGCCTCTTGCCGATGTCTTCAAGCTTTTAACTAAAGAGGATCTTTTACCTCCCTACGTCAACCGCTTCTTTTATTTACTCGCTCCCTTCATCGCGGTTTCCTTGGCGCTGGTTACAATCTCGATCATTCCGTTCGGTCCTGAGATCAGTGTTTTCGGCGTGCACACTTACATGCAAGTCAGCGATCTCAATGTAGGCATCTTGTTCTTCCTGGCGCTGGGAGCCGTCAGCGTTTACGGAGTAGCGCTCGCCGGATGGTCGTCTAACAATAAGTACTCCCTGATTGGCGGCTTACGCAGCAGTGCGCAGATGATCAGTTACGAGTTGCCCTTGACGTTGGCGATTGTGGCCCCGCTACTCTTGGCGAACCATTTGAGCTTTCGCGCCATCTCCGACAGCCAGGCCGGATATTATCTGGGCTTCATCCCACGCTGGAGCGTTTTTCAGATGCCGTTCCCGCAGATATTCGGGTTTCTCATCTTCTTGATCGCGGCTTTTGCTGAAACGAACCGAATCCCGTTCGATCTTCCGGAAGCAGAAAATGAGTTAGTGGCCGGATTTCACACCGAATACAGCAGCATGAAGTTCGCCTGCTTCTTCATGGCCGAATACGCCAACATTGTGAATATCACCTGCGTAGGAACGCTTCTGTTTTTGGGGGGCTGGCATCCTCTTTTCCCGGCGCCCTATTCGAACTGGATTGCTCCGCTCGTGTTTCTATTTGCGAGTGTGATGTGTTTCTTTCAAGGGTCTCAGCCTATTCGTAAGGGCGACCGTATCAGCTTCCCGATTTTCGGTCTCGCCTTTCTGCTCATCGCGATTGTCTTCTCCGTTCCGGCTTTGCAGTTCATCTTGATCCCCCTATTTTGGTTCCTCGCGAAAGTCGGTCTCCTCATCTTCACGTTTATCTGGGTGCGTGGCACATTGCCTCGCTTCCGATACGATCAGCTGATGCACTTCGCGTGGACGTTCCTGTTCCCTTTTGCTCTCATCAACCTTCTGGTCACCGCATTCTTCGTCGCGCTCTTTCCAGGAAATTCGTAACACCATGGATACGATTCTCTTCATCGTCTTCGCGATCGTCGCGATTGTTTGCGCCTTCAATCTTGTTCTTCAGAAGCATCCAATTTCCAGTGCCTTGTCGCTGATCGGTGTGATGGGTTCCATCGCGGTGCTGTACCTTCTGCTCGGAGCCGAGTTCATCGCCATGGCGCAGATGATCGTCTATGGCGGGGCCGTTATGGTCCTCTTCATCTTCGTGATCATGCTCTTGAACGCCGGCACCGAAAAGACAACTCACAAATCTTGGTTCGCGCAGATTGCCGGTTTGCCGCTGCTCCTCGCCTTTGTTGCCGTGGTTGGGTTCTTGATTCGCAGTGCGCTTCCTGGAGCACTCTCCGCTCCCCTCCGAACGGTTCGATTTGGCTCCTGGGTGGGAGGAACAGCGGAGGAGGTCGGCAAGTTACTGTTCACGCAATACCTGCTGCCCTTCGAAGTTATTTCCATCCTCATCTTGATCGCCATCTTAGGCGCTGTGGTCCTGGCGCGAAAGGAAATTGACTAGTATGCACATCGCTCCTGTGCCGCTCTCCTGGTACCTTATTCTGAGTGCCATATTATTTACACTGGGCGTTGCCGGATTTGTATATCGAAAAAGTATCATTACTGTATTCATGTCTATTGAGCTCATGCTGAATGCGGTCAACCTGAGCTTCGTCACTTTTTCCTATCAGCTGCACCAGATTGACGGACATATCTACTCATTTTTCGTGATGGTAGTTGCCGCCGCCGAAGCAGCAGTTGGTCTTGCCATCATTCTTACCGTCTTTAAAAATCGCGGTACCCTTCAGATCGACGAAGTCGATTCCATGAAGCTTTAACGGATATCGCCCATGCATCTTTGGCTTATACCTATTTTCCCGTTACTCGGGTTTCTGCTCAACGGACTGTTTGGAAAGTACTTCGTTAAACCGGTAGTTAGTTTGGTTGCTATCGGATCCGTAACTGCGTCCTTCATATACGTCCTGCTGGTCTTATCGAAGATCTATCCGATCGATACTCCGTTCGCCGAGCATTACTTCACCTGGATTCAGAGCGGCTTCTTAAACGTTGGTTGTGACTTCTTCATAGACCGGCTTACGGCTGTCATGTTGCTCGTCGTCACGGGAGTCGGTCTTCTCATTCACATCTACGCGACAGGCTACATGTCTGATGACGCCGGATACTACCGCTTCTTCAGCTACTTCAACCTGTTCATGTTTTTCATGCTGATCCTGGTTCTCAGCTCGAACCTGCTTTTGTTGTTTGTCGGCTGGGAAGGCGTCGGCTTGTGTAGCTATCTGCTGGTCGGTTTCTACTTTCTCGAGACCTGGGCCGGCGACGCGGCGAACAAAGCTTTCATCGTCAATCGCATCGGAGATTTCGGATTCACGCTCGGCATCTTTCTTACCGTCATCGTCTTCAAGACTCTCGACTTCGGAAAGATAGCGGCCACCGCAGCAACAATGCCGGTCGAAGGGACCGTCGGAGTCTTGACCACGATCACTCTCCTTCTCTTCGTCGGCGCGACAGGAAAATCAGCGCAGTTCCCGTTGTATGTCTGGCTGCCTGACGCTATGGCCGGTCCTACGCCCGTATCGGCATTGATTCATGCCGCAACCATGGTCACCGCGGGCGTATACATGGTGGCTCGACTTGGCTTCTTATATAACCACACGCCTCTGGCGATGAATGTAGTTGCAGTGGTCGGTCTGTTCACTGCTGTTTTTGCAGCCACCATCGGCATTACACAAAACGACATCAAGAAGGTGTTTGCGTACTCTACGGTTTCGCAGCTCGGCTACATGTTTCTGGGGTTGGGCGTGGGCGCTTACTCGGCCAGCATCTTTCATCTGATGACGCACGCCTTCTTCAAGGCCCTTTTGTTTCTCGGTGCTGGCAGCGTAATTCACGGGCTGGGAGGCGAACAGGATTTGCGTCACATGGGCGGCCTTAAGAGAGCGATGCCCGTTACCTGCTGGACACTGGCGGTAGCCAGTTTGGCCATCTCCGGCTTTCCATTCTTCAGCGGGTTTTTTAGCAAGGACGCCATACTTTCTGCCGCCTATGCTCATGCTCCCTGGATGTTTTGGATTGGTGCGATCACGGCAGGGATGACGGCATTCTATGTCTTTCGAGCTTGGTTCCTGGCTTTCTTTGGGACCTATCGCGGTCATCATCATGCGCATGAGTCCCCGGTCTCGATGACCGCGCCCTTAATAGTTCTGGCGCTACTCTCGTTTGCCGGCGGCTACATCAACATTCCTGGCTGGCTCTCTCGCTCTTATCCGCTTGCCGAACACGAAAATACTGTCCCAATGGTGATCTCGGCAGCCTTCGGAATCCTTGGCATCTTTCTGGCTTGGTTGCTGTATGTCGGACGTCCGGCCATGGCTGAATCCTTCAAGACCGCTGCCGGCCCGCTCTATACTCTGGTCTCAAACAAATACTATGTCGACGAAGTTTATAGGGACGTGGTCGTCGAACCGCTGGAAGGTATTTCTCGATCCTTTCTCTGGCGCGGCGTCGATCAGGGGCTGATCGACAATTCGCTGGTCAACGGGTTCGGCCGTCTTCTCCGGGGTTGGGGCGGTTTATTTCGACAGCTTCAATCAGGCAGCATCCGCAACTACGCCACCTGGGTTCTGGCAGGATCGTTGTTAGTGATCTTTTTCCTTGGGATCGTGGAGGGCAGCCGGTGACTACCCTTCTGCTCACGCTCTCTATTCCACTTATCGCCTTTTTTCTTATCTGCTGCTTGCCTCGCGACTCGAAGGGCGCATTCCCGGTTGCTCTCACGGCAACCGTAATGACTTTCTTTGTTTCACTCGGATTGATCTCGCCCGTTACAGCCCTAGGGCGAAGTTTTACCTCAATCATTAACGTGCCGTGGGTCACGGGCCCACATCTCAACATTCGATTTCATCTCGGTGTGGATGGATTAAACCTTTGGCTGTTACTGCTGGCCACGCTTCTCCTTCCTATTGCTGTCTGGATCGCTCAGACGATGATTTCAGAGCGGCGAAAAGCATTCTTTGCTTTGCTCTTGTTGTTTGAATTCGGATTGATCGGCGTTTTCTCTGCACTTGATCTATTCGTGTTCTACGTGTTCTGGGAAGTTGCGCTTGTTCCGATGTATCTATTGGTCGGAGGCTGGGGCGGTGGAGAGCGCCAGCAAGCTGCAGTCAAGTTCTTCGTCTATACTTTTGCGGGCTCCGTGCTGATGCTGGCGTCCATCATCTATTTGCACAGCCAAACCGGAACCTTCGATTACGTCGAGACTCTGAGGCTGTTTCAATCAGGCCGTGTGACGTTAACGCCGAACCAGCAGCTCTATCTGTTCCTAGGCTTTTTCGCGGCTTTCGCGGTAAAAGTTCCGATTTTCCCTTTTCATACCTGGCAGCCGAACACTTACGTGCAAGCCTCCACGCCGGCCACGTTCTTACTCGCTGCTGTGATGTCAAAAATGGGAACTTACGGGCTGATCCGCTATGCCGTTGCTCTGTTTCCAAACGGCGCGCACAGTTGCTCTCGCTGGATTGTAACGTTGGCCATTATCGGCATCATCTATGGCGCATTATTGGCTTTGATTCAGAAGAATATTAAGCGCTTGCTCGCTTATTCTTCCCTGAGTCACCTCGGATTCGTTGTTCTTGGAATCTTTACTTTTAATCAACAAGGCACGGACGGCGCGGTCTACCAGATGTTGGCTCATGGCATCTCGACTGGTGCTCTCTTTTTAATTACGGGCTATCTGGAGCAGCGTCGCGGCTCGACCGACATTGCCGATTTCGGGGGAGTCGCTACTCTGGCGCCGGGGTTAGCCACAGCATTCATGATTGCTCTCTTTGCCAGCATTGGATTGCCTACCTTGTGCAACTTTGTCGGTGAATTTCTAATTCTGCAAGGCGCCGCCATTGCTAAATTCACCTGGGCCGTGTGGGCCGCCATTGGAGTGATTCTCTCGTCCGCTTACATGCTCTGGATGTATCAGAGGACGTTCCTGGGGAAGCTGGGGAGTCATCTGGAAGCCTTCTCCGACCTTACCGCAGTCGATTGGATTCCGCTGGTTCCCTTGCTCGCTTTGATGGTTTGGCTCGGCACCTATACAAAGACCTTTATGCCTCCGATCTCATCGGCAAACGCTCGCATACTCGATCAAAACAGAATGAACGACGAGTATCGAGTTGAACTGAAAGCGCCTGGCGCTCTCGCCACTGGGGCGGTGAATCATGCCAGGTAATTTTCAGCCCCACGCGGTCGAGTATCTCCGTTTCCTTCCCGAAATCATTCTTAGCCTCTTCGGCATCCTCATCATGGTGCTGGAGGCAATTACTTCTGAGCGTAAGAAGGTGGCTCTCGGGTATTTGGGTCTGCTTGGAATAGCTCTGGCGTTCGCCGCCAATGTTTTCGCTTATGGCGCTCCTGGTCAGGCTTTCCAAAACATGATCGTGGTGGACAACTATGGATCTTTCTTCCGCGGACTCGTTTTGGTGGTCGGCTTTCTCTGCATTTTGACTTCAATCAGTTACTTGTCGCGGCAGAATGCTCAAGCCGGCGAGTATTACGGATTGATCCTGTTTTCCTTAGTCGGTCAATGCATTCTATCTACCGCAAGCGACTTGATTATGGTGTTCATCGGCCTGGAGATTTCGTCCATCGCGACCTATATTCTGGCCGGCTTTCTGCGGGATGATCGTCGGAATAACGAATCCGCTTTGAAGTACTTCTTGCTCGGTTCTTTTGCGACGGGATTTTTGCTCTACGGAATCGCCTGGATCTATGGATTGAGCGGCTCGACGAACCTCGAAGAGATTAGGCACTTCTTGAGTCAATCTCAGCATCCACCGGTTCTCGCGGGACTCGCGGCAGCGCTGATCTTTGTTGGCCTGGCCTTCAAAGTTTCAGTCGCGCCTTTTCAAATCTGGGCTCCTGACGTGTACCAAGGAGCGGCGTCGCCGGTCTCGGCATTTCTTTCCGCCGGACCGAAAGCGGCGGCGTTCGCGGTATTCTTCCGAATCTTCATGACTTCTTTCGGACCCCTGAACACCCGTTGGATCCCTGTCGTATGGGGCTGTGCGCTTTTGACCATGGCCATCGGGAACTTCGCCGCACTCGTCCAAACCAATGTGAAGCGGCTGCTTGGCTATAGCTCGATCGCCCACGCCGGTTACGTTCTCGTCGCGCTTACATCCGATTCGCAGATTGGTATCGCTGCCGGCATGTTCTACCTGGCCTCTTATGCCTTGATGAACATCGGTGCGTTTTCAGTGATCAGTCACGTCGCAGCTCGCAATGAACAGCATGTTCGGATCGACGATCTCGCCGGGCTCAGCAGGCGCGAACCGCTCACAGCTGCCATGTTGGCGATCTTCGTATTTTCACTGATCGGCGTCCCGCTTACTGGCGGCTTCTTTGCCAAATTCTACGTGTTTCAGGCTGCCCTCGATTCGCACCTGGTCTGGCTCACAGTATTGGGTCTGGCGTGCAGTGCGGTGGCTGCCTTCTACTATCTGAAGATCATCGTTGCCATGTATATGCGTGAACCGGGCGATTCCATGCTGGACCTGACGCCGCCGACTCTGGGTCTGCGCCTGGCGATCTGGGGAAGCGCCATCGGCACGCTCATACTCGGTATCTTCCCGTCCAGCATTTTGTCTTTTGCTACGCTTTCGGCTTCTGCTTTTCGCTAGAAATAATTTGCCAGTTCGCCGATGCTCGCAATCTGCAACAAACGCGGATGGCTTGCCGGGACCTCTTCTTTCTCTAAGCCCCAGGTCCGGGGATGCGGCACATAGACGGCCGACAATCCCGCTTCCAGCGCCGGATTAATATCCGACTTCGGTGAATTGCCGATCATCCAGGTTCGATCCAGCGGAAAATTCCGTTCGGTAGCGAGGTCTCGGTAAGCCAGCGGGTTCTTTTCTTTGACGATGGCGGCATGCTGGAAATAAGGCGCCAGACCGGAGCGATCTATTTTCAACTTTTGCTCCTCCGGATCGCCTTTTGTAAAGATCGTCAAGTCATGGCGATGCGATAGATCCACCACGGTCTTCTCAACGCCCGGAAGCAGTTCTATCGGTTTTTGAAGAATGGCATAGGCAAACTCTTGAACCGCTTCGATATCTGCCTGCGAGATATCACGCTCAGCCAGGTGTTCCAGGCAGTCTGCGAGATTGCGCGCGAAATTCCGTGATCCATAGCCGTGAATCTTTGTGTTTGTGAGCTCGATCTCATCCAGCACGGAGCGCACTTGCGAAGGACTCATCGCGGAGTGCGACAGGTATTCACAGAACTGATCGAACGCGTCTTCAAAATAGATATTGTTTTCCCAGAGGGTATCGTCGGCATCAAAGATAAGCTGTTGCCGTGTGTTTGCGATGGTCATTAGTCTTCTACAAAATGTTTGGCGTGGCCATTTCTCGGCCCCACCCGCTTCGCTAATGCGATACGTTCTCGCTGCGTGATGTAGGCCGGAAACAAAGCAATCAGAAACTGCAAGCGCTCGAGCTCCGATCGAATAGCCAGCACCATTTGTCTCTTGTCGAGATCGGAAATGAACTGCGCCAATTGAAAGCTCAGCTGGGGAGCCTCGAGATGCGGCTCGATGAGAACACTGGGCGAGTCGATCGCTCTCAACTTTTCGTAGGCAGCGATGGCCTTTTCTCTAAGCTCGAGCGGAATCTCGCCCACTTCTTCATCGTTGAAGTATTCCACCTCGGCCTGCAGATAAGGTAACTCTTCATCTAAAGAAGCAATCCGAAATCGGCGTTGTCCGACCACGATCAGGTCAAGGCGCCCATCCGGATAACGCTGTAGTATGCGATCGACCATTGCCGTGCAGCCGAGGTTCACAATGCCATCGTCTTTTGCGAGCACGATTCCGAACTCGCTGGAGGCTGTCATTGCTTCGCCGATCATTTGTTTGTAGCGCTCCTCGAAAATATGCAGAGGGAGCGGCGTGGCCGGCAGCAAAACGACCGAAAGAGGGAAAATAGGAAGGAGCCGCGTAGCCATGTCCCATTATCGGCTGTTGTTAAGATGAAATTCGCTGTTGAATGACCCTGAAGCTGAAGCGCACTCCCGGGCTTTACCTGGTCGGGTTCATGGGAAGCGGGAAGTCCACCGTGGGGCGCTCGCTTGCCGACGAACTTGGTTGGTGTTTTATTGACATCGACCAGGAGATCGAGGAGCATCAGGGGCGAACGATCGCACAAATCTTCGAAGAATCCGGGGAACCTGTTTTTCGTGAGATCGAATCGGAAGCCCTCCGAGCACGAATCTGTCATATCGAAGCCGGCAATCCCTGCGTGGTCGCTTTAGGCGGTGGCGCATTCATTCAGCCAAGGAATTGGGAGATGGTCTCGAATAACGGGGTGACGGTTTGGCTTGATTGTCCGCTCGAGAGAATTCATCAGCGCCTTGGCGATGTGAAAACTCGTCCCCTGGCAGCGGACCGGGCTTCGATGGAGCGCTTGTTCGAATTGCGGCGTCCGCTTTATGCCCGTGCCGATTTCCACATCGATGCCGATTGCGAAGATCCGGCCGAGGTTGCCAGGAAGATCCTGAAGCTGCCACTCTTTTGACCACTTTTAAATCGCCCCAGCAGCGGCTACGCCGCGATGCTCTCTCCATACTCCAGACGGCTCTTGACGCGGCAGATGCCGGCAACGCCGTTCGCGGCCATCTTGCTATTCGAGCGAATCACCTGGTTGCGGGAACTACGCAGATTCCACTCGAAAACTTCGACCGGATCTTCTTGATCGCGGTGGGGAAAGCCGCGGTCTCTATGACCGTCGCGACCCAGGAAATTCTCGGGCCGCTTTTAACGGATGCGCTGGTGGTTACCAAGCAGGGTCACCTCACCGAAGATCTCAAGAAGTGCCGGGTGGTGGAGGCGGCGCATCCGATTCCGGACGAGGGCAGCTTGCGGGCGTCGGAGCTTATTTTAGAGTCGCTCGAAGAGATGACGGAACGGGACCTGATCCTGGTGGCGATCTCGGGAGGCGCTTCCGCATTGCTCAGCGCGCCTGCCGCTCCCATCACGCTTGCCGACAAACAGCAGACAACGGACCTGCTTCTTCGCGCCGGGGCCGATATTTATCAACTCAATGCGGTCCGCAAACATCTCTCCTCGTTGAAGGGAGGAAGGCTTGCCGCTGCGGCCTCGCCTGCCACGGTGGTGAGCCTGATTCTCTCCGATGTCATAGGCGATCCGCTGGATGTAATCGGTTCCGGATTGACGGCGCCGGATCAGTCTACGTTTGCCGATGCGCTGGTTATTCTGCGGCAGTTTGAGTTGTTAAATCGGGTTCCGCTCGCGGTTCGTGAACGCCTCGAAGCGGGATCTGCTGCTGCCGTGCCGGAGACGCCGAAGAGCGGGGACGCACTTTTCGAGAGGGTGCGCAACGTGGTGGTCGGAAGTAACCGCTCCGCGCTCGAAGCCGCTGCTAAAGCAGCTGAAGCGCTGGGCTATCCTCCACTCATTCTTTCGAGCACGATGCAAGGCGAGGCTCAATATGTGTCGCGGGTTCACGCCGAGATCCTGCGTGAAGTAGTCACTTCAGGAAACCCAATTCGACTGCCTGCCTGCGTGCTTTCGGGTGGAGAGACTACGGTCACGGTACGGGGCTCCGGAAAGGGAGGCAGGAACCAGGAGTTTGTGCTGGCCGGAGCGATTGCCGTCGCGGGTTTGCCCGATGTTCTGTTACTCAGCGCGGGAACCGACGGAACCGATGGCCCGACCGATGCCGCTGGGGCAATTGCCACGGGCGACACAATCGAGCGCGCGCTTACCGCCGGTCTAAGCGCGATGGATTATCTGGCGCGTAACGACTCCTATCGTTTTTTCGATGCTCTTGGCGACTTGATCAAAACCGGGCCTACCGGCACAAATGTGATGGATATCCACATCATGCTTGCTCAAAGAAGCTGAGAGAATTGTCGCCTTGTTTCAGTGTGCGGGTTTTGGTAAGAGTTCCGTATGAATCATCGAGCGCCAATCGCGAAGAGTGCTGTGCGACTGCCAGTCGGCATTCAGTTGCGGAGAGAGCTGTGAGCGAAGAGGTGTACTCTTTCACTTCCGAATACGGTGGATCGATAAACGCGATATCGCAAGGATATTTCGGGAGCAAGACTGTGGCGCTTCCGTAGACGACGGTTGTTTCCTTCTTAAGCTCTAACGAATGCACGTTCTCACGTAAGACGGCTATCGCATCCGATCTTCGTTCAATGAGCACAGCATGTTTTGCTCCCCTGCTGAGAGCTTCAATGCCGACGGCGCCTGTGCCGGCATAGGCGTCGAGAAAAACCGAATCGACGACGCGCGTGGACAAGATGTTGAATAGAGTTTCCCTTAGCCTGTCGGGAGTCGGGCGCACGTTCATGCCTGGAACCGGCTTCAGTCTTCTGCTGCGAAAGCGGCCGGCTATTACTCTCATCAGCCTACTTGCGCCAGCGCGTAGCGGCGCTGCCAATTCTCCTGGATATAACGAACGACAGGAAGAAGTTCTTCCGAATTTTGCTGCTCTACTAGGGCTTGCGCTTCTTTGCGCGCGTCTTCCAACAGGTCGGAGTCTCGAATGAGATCGCCTAGGCGAAGCCCCGGAATGCCGGACTGCCTGGTGCCGTAGAATTCACCTGGTCCGCGCAGCTTCATGTCCATCTCGGCGATGTAGAAACCATCGGTTGATTCGACCAAGGTTCGGATGCGCTCTCTTGCGAGGTCGTTCAGCTTGCCGGTTACCAAGACGCAGTAGCTTTTATAGGGGCCTCGACCGACACGGCCACGCAGTTGGTGAATCTGCGCCAATCCGAAGCGCTCGGCTTGTTCGATCACGATGACGGACGCATTGGGCACATCCACACCGACTTCGATTACAGTTGTTGCGACCAATATCTTGGTAGCGCCCTCCTTAAAGCGGCGCATTGCCGCTTCCTTGTCGTCAGCGGGCATCTTTCCGTGGAGCAGTCCGACTGCCGTGTTGGGAAACACGATTTCAGAAAGGTGCTGATACATGCTTTCGGCTGCCTTGACCGCGGAGGTTTCGCTTTCCTCCACGACGGGATACACGACATAGGCTTGACGGCCTTCCTTCACTTGCTGGCCGAGAAAGCTGTAGACGCCTTCGATGTTGATTTCCGGCGTGTGCTTGGTCGAGATCGGCTTTCGTCCCGGCGGCAGTTCGTCAATAGTCGAAACGTCGAGGTCGCCATAGATCGTCAGTGCCAAAGTGCGCGGAATCGGCGTTGCTGTCATCACGAGCACATCGGGCTGCGCGCCTTTTTCCATTAAGGTGAGCCGCTGACGAACACCAAAACGGTGCTGCTCATCGACAATCGCCAAACCGAGTTTCTGGAACACAACATCTTCCTGCAGCAGCGCATGAGTGCCCACCACCATGTGAACGAGACCGGCAGCCAGCAGTTTTTTGACCTGTTGCTTTTCCCGTTGCGTGGCCGAGCCGGTGAGCGGCGCAACGACATAGCCGAGCTTTTCGAGAAGCCGCCTGAAATATTCGAAGTGCTGGTGGGCGAGGATCTCGGTCGGCGCCAGCACAGCCACTTGATACCCATTTCCAATCGCAATGACAGCGGCCTCGGCTGCCACGATGGTTTTCCCGCTGCCCACGTCGCCTTGCAGCAGCCGATTCATGGGATGAGGCTGCTTCATGTCGTTGGCGATTTCCTGGATCACTCTTTTCTGAGCGCCGGTTGGCTTGAACGGCAGCATCTTCTTGATACGTTCGCGAACTTCGCTGTTGAGGGTGAAGGAGATTCCATTGGCTAATCGCGCTTTACTTTTTTTGAGCATCAGGCCGCATTCGAGCCAGAAGAATTCTTCGAAGATCAGTCGCGTTTGCCCTGGCGAGCGAAATTCGTTGAGCAAGTGAAGGTCGGCGTCGGGGCCGGGGTTGTGTATCTCGCGGATGGCGGTTGCGAGATCCGGGAGATTGAGCCGCTCCCGAATGGCTTGGGGAAGGGCGTCGTCGGGCATTGGGAGGTCGTCGTTCAGCAGTCGATGAATAAGAGTGCGGAACACTCGCGCCGACATTTTTCCCGCCGCCTCATAAACAGGAACGATGCGTCCGCTGTGAAGCAATTCCTCGTTGTCCTCGTCGTCCGAAAGAATTTCGATCTCCGGCTGAACCATCAAGAGGGTGGCTCGGCTCCGGTCGAGCTCCACTTTTCCGAACAGAGCGATGCGGGTTCCCGAAACCAGTGAATCGGCGTAACGTTCCCCGTGAAACCAGCGGGCGGATAGATTCGCTCCGCTGCCGTCGTGCAGAGTTGCCTCAAAAAGCCCCAGAGAGTGCCGGTGAAACCCAGACATTTTTGAGTCGGATACGCGCGCCAACACCACCGCTTTCTCGCCTGGCGCCAGCTCCGAAATCGCTTTTACGTTGCGGCGATCTTCATAGCGAAAAGGAGCGTAGTACAGAAGGTCCGCGACGGTTTGCAGCCCTTTGCCGGCCAGGGTCTGGGCCCGCACGGGTCCGATTCCTTTCACAAACTGAAGTGGAGTGGAAAGTTCCAATCCTTAGACTAGCGTCAAGCGCCAACGATCATTTGTAGTGCAAGACTTGAGTCAGTTTGACGATCGACAAACCTCTTTGGTCGGCGTGTTCTTTACTAGGGAGCGCCTCAGGGGAGCTTTTCCGGACGGTTATGCTGCCGCGATCGGTCGTGATGCTCAAGTCCGGTCCACCGCCCACAGAACCTTCAATTGTTCCCCCGTGATGTTCGGTCCGTGAGGTGAGCGTGTCGCCAAACTCATTTTCGATGTCGCCGTGACTCGTCACTGCCGAGAGAGCGAAATGAGCCGTTTGGGGTAAGGCCAGGCGAATATTTCCAGACCTGGCGTGAACTCCTATCTTGCTCAGTGGCAGGCGACCTGGATTCAATTCGACATCGCCCTTATCGACAGAAATATCCAGCGGTTCGCTGAAGCCATTGACAGCAACATCAGTGGACCGGGCCGCCAGTTTGACTGGGCCGACGACATCCCGCACCTCTAGGCTTCCTCGTGCCAGTGTCATTTCTCCGGGCAGCTTTTGAGCGGCGATTACGGTTCGCATACTTTCGATCCGAATGACATTGGCGATTTCGCGTAAGGTCAAGGCGCCATTGAAGTCTCCTTCGACTGACACCGGGCCGCCGATTTTGGTTAATTCAATATCGCTACCGCGCCCGCGGATGGTCACCGGTCCTCGGACATCGGTGCAATTTACGGGTCCGCTCCGGTGGGTGTTGATTTTCACACCTCCGTTGAGATTCTGAAAGCGCATAGCGCCGTTTTCGCCACTGACGTCGATATCTCCGGAGATAGAGGAAATGTCAAAGTCGCCTCCTCTCCCGGTCGCCTCGATGCTCGATCCGCGGGGTATGGACAGATCAAGATCGGTCGTGACCTGGTTTTGTTTCCCTGCTTTGTCCTGGCTGCAGCGCACAAAAACCGTATTTCCCTCCAGCGCGACAGTGACAGGAGTTTGAGCGTTGGCCCGGTCGGCATCTCCGGGATCGATCGCCCGGATGATCTTGCGGCCATTGAGGAGCAGGTCGGTCCCATCGCTTCCCACGATTTTTGCGTTTCCGCGGAAGCTCTCGATGACCAGGCGCGGTGAGCGGCCGACCGTCTTGTGAATCGGCGAGACGGAAAAATCATGGGCATCGCCGAAAAGCTGCACGCCTTCATCAAATCCGGTCCGCCGCCACCAGGTGTTGGGCCGGTGAAATTCATACGTAGCGAGTCCCGCAAAGCAGATCAAGAGGACCAGAAACCAGCCTGCGCCGGAGATTCCGTTTGGTTGGATCGGGCCGCCTCGTGCGGCTCGCGCGAAGATTTCGATCAGCTGCACAACTCCCCAGAAAATCAGAAAGTAGGGCCAGGTTCGTGCAAAAAAATCAACCACTCGCAAATCGGGGGAGAAGGTGTGGAGCAGGAACAACACTCCAATCAGGATCAGGACCAGTGGTCCACCGATAGAACCTCGCGCTCTCATCGTATTGATCCTCCGGCTTGCCCTCCGGGCGGAAATGGCGGCGGCCCGAAGGGCGGCGGCGGCGCAACCAGGCGCTCGATCAGCTTCATCACGCCGAGAACGATCACGACCAGAGGCCAAGTCCGAGAAAAAGAGAGCATACCGGCCTGCTGGATGGCAAAGAGCACTCCGACTGTGATGAGCAGCACAGGGCCACGCGCTGCCTGCGCAATCAGCAGACGGCGGGCGTTCATCGCTTATCTCCTACTGGATCCGGGTGCACGTCTTGCGGAATATGAGGGGGCGGCGGCGGGGGAGGTCCCGAAAGGGGGGGCGCGATCTGAGGCGGGCTCAAGCGTGAGTAGAGCATCCCCACGCCATAGACGATCAGGATGACCGGCCAAAAACGACCGATCTCACGAAAACGAATGACATGCAGTGAATCGAGCAAGAAGAGAACTCCGAGGAGAATGAGGACGAAAGGACCGACCGGGGCACGGCTTCCGAATCTGGCCTGCGGAACCAGGCTGGACCACTCCTCGACGGGTTCCCCGACCTGACGCTTGCGGGCGGTGTGATAAGCCTCAAAGGGCATGTAAAAGTACAAAGCGCCCGCCAATATGCCGAGCAACGGCTGGCCCGCCGTGCTCTCATTGCTGCTGATCAGGCTGATAACCATTCCAAAGACGACGGCGTGAACCAATCCTTTCAGATACTGTCCGTTGTAAATGGCGCCCACGCCTGGGATCAGCCCGAGAAGAAAAGCGAGACCGGGAGAGGTCTGGACCGGCGTTGTAGCTATCGGCTGAGTGTAGGGGTTGGCGCGAGTGGCATAGGGATCGGCAGGATTGGTGTAGCCGGCGGAAGGATTGGTGTAAGAGGCGGGCACATGTTCGGGGCAAAACACGGTGCCTTCGGCAGGACGCTGGCAAAGGCTACAAACCGGTCTACCGCAAGAGCGGCAAAAGGCAACTGCGGCATTTTCCGGATGCAAATAGCAGTTCATTTCTTGTTCTCCCCTATTGGTTCACCCGACGAAGCGGGGCCCGATGACCCGGCATTCGAATGACCCTTCGATTGATCTGAATTTTTATCGGAACGTTCTGTTTCGAGCTGTGTTCGACCTGGCTGCTGCTCGTTCAGTTCATGAAGGCGCATCTCAATTTCGTATACGAGGCGGATGTTCTCGTAGTACTTGACGGCCCGATCTTTCACGCGAAGGCATTTTCCTTCGACACCATCCCAGATTCGAATGGGGCTGATGTCGGCGGCTTGAATATGCTGCACGTGAACGCCGGTACACCGTTCCAGCATGGCAAACGAGAGGATGGTCATGGCCATTCCCATGGCGAGACGCGGTTGAAGGATGGGTTGCAGCCATTTCGAGGCGAGGCGGCCCCACCAGCCTTGGGGTTCAAGGGGCTCGCGAAAGCGTCCGATGGGAGTTTGAAAAGCAATGCGGGTAATTAGCTCGGGCGGCGGTTCGACGTCCTCGACCCGGCTCATAAACTGGACGACGCCTGTTATGTCGCTCAGCAGTTCCCGGCAGGCGGGGCACTCGGAGGCGTGCTCTTCGACGGCCCGGCGCAGTTCCGGTGTGAGGGCGCCGTCTAGGTAATCGGTGAGGAGATTGTCAAATTCCGCGCAGTTCATACAGCCTCTACACGGTCACTTTATTCCGCTTCAAGATGCGAGCCAGTTCGGTCCGGCCGCGGTTCAACCTCGATTTTACGGTTCCTTCGGGAACGCTCAAGGTAGCGGCAATTTCGCGATACTCCATTTCCTGCAGATCGCGGAGGATCACGGTTTCGCGGAGTTCCGGCGAGAGTTTTTGTAAAGCCGCCTGCAACAGCTCACCGGCTTCGCGCCCCGCTAGCAAGGAGTCGGTCCGGGAATGCTGCGCCGATTTTTCTTCCAAGATGGTGAGTTTTTCGTCGATGGTGTCCGTCAAGCGCTCTTGTTTCGTCCTCCGATAATGATCTACCAGAAGATTTCGAGTCAGACGGGTCAGCCAGACGACAAATGAACCTTCGCCGGCGCGAAAGCTGGCTAAAGTTTTGAAAACACGAAGAAAGACCTCCTGTGTTAAATCTTGGGCTTCGTTGTCTTTGTTTGTGAACCGGTAGCAGATGGCATAGACACGTTTGGTGTAGGTCTTGATCAATTCTTCCCAAGCGCTCTGCTCGCCACTCAGGCAGCGCGCAATCAGGCTTGCTTCAGCGTCCAACCGACGATCCATTCCTGGCGCGTTTGCCCCCGGCGCACTTGCGGCAACTCCCATCCAAGCTCCGCGCACTGTACCCGAGTTGGATATAGGTTTTAAGTTTACCGAAACCGCCGCAAAAGCTGCCGCCGACACACTTTGACTTACGAAAAAGGGTAGGGGGAAGTTCGCGGATTATGACGTTACAACGAGATACAGGTTTTTTACGAAACGAACTCGGTTTGGGTTCGTATTTTCAATTTGCTAAACGGAGCGAGTACTGTCATTCTATTTACAAACCAGGTTCTTATGGTTTCAACAACTTACAAGCCGCCGGCAAGTAAAACAGCATGACCTGTCCGTTCTGCGGCCATCGCGAAGACAAAGTGATCGATTCCCGGGAAAGCAAGGAAGGCGAATCGATACGCCGCCGTCGTCAGTGTCTGGCGTGCGAACGAAGGTTCACTACGTACGAACGTTGCGACGAAGTTCCCCATATGGTCATCAAAAAAGACGGGCGGAGGGAGAAGTTCGACCGGCAGAAAGTCTTAAATGGCCTCCTTCGCGCCTGTGAGAAGAGGCCGGTCAGTGTGGGAAAGCTTGCCGAACTGGTAGACGAAGCAGAGATGACAGCGTTGGACAGCGCGGACCGCGAAATCTCAACGACTTTGATTGGGGAATTGCTGATGAGTCGCTTGAAGGATCTAGACAAAATTGCTTATGTCCGCTTCGCCTCGGTTTACCGCGACTTTCAAGATGTCGTGGAATTTTTGAGCGAACTCAAAACTTTGTGAGCATTCCGGCAGTCTAAGTATTAGGGACATCGGGGACGTAGTTTTTACCTATCTGGTCGTTCGCGGCGAGGCCTGTGGGCTCGCACCTTTGGCGAAACGAATTAGTTCGCGTTACATCTTCCTTAGTAGTAGGGATTTCAATCGCGCCAAAAAGCGGGTATAATTGATGCGCGCAACAAACACACTGTCAGTGTATACATCCTCCTGCGGGACGGGCTGGGTGGAAAACTATCCCAACTTTAAGATGAGAGGCTGGATTTTAACGAACTTGTTGAATGGTTCTAGTGAGGTGTCCCCTTTTCCGAAGAATTTCATGGATGTGCAAATAGAGGTGATTAGGTAAGGTGGATCAATTCGAGGATCAATATTTAGCCGAGGGACGTGAGCCGCTGGGGCTGCCTTTCGATGAAGATGCGAATTTCTTTCATCCGGAGGAGCCGCAAGACGAGGATTTCCACGGTACACAGCAGGTAGAGGAGTCGATTTACACCGATGATCCCGTGCGGGTTTACCTACGGGAAATGGGTTCGGTGCCGCTCCTGACGCGGGAAGGCGAAGTCAATCTGGCCCGCAAAATGGAGCGTGGGAAGCTGCGTATGCAGAAGGCGATCAGCCGCTCCCCACTGATCCAATCGCTGGTGTCAGAGTTTTCAGACCTGATCCGACGAGGCGCGGAAGATCTTGACAGTTACGTGGATTTCGGGCCCTCCGACATTGAAGAGGGCAGCGCAGCCGATGTAAAGCGGCGAAGTGAGATTGCCGAGCTCTTCTTGAACTATCTGGCATCGCAGAAGAAGCTGCAGTCGACCGTTGACAAGCACAACGCATCGCCGGCGATCAATAAGAAACTGCGGAAGAAGTGGGCGGGTAAAGTCTCGCGCGCCAAGGTGGAAGTCTCCCGGTGTTTGCGGTCCATTCCGTTCAACTTGGCTCGCTGGAAGGAATTCGTTCGGACCATCGAGAACACCATCGAAGAGATGGCGGCGATGGACCTGGAAGAGAGAAAGCTCGAGCTCAAGAACGCTGTTCAGTATCAGGTTCGGATTAAGGAATTAAAGCGGGATCTGAAGAAGAAGGAAAGCGAAGCGGGGGCTTCCCTTCCCGATCTGAAGCTTAGTGTTTCTGTTATCCGGCACGGCGAAATTGAGGCGGAACGGGCCAAGAAGGATTTGGTGGAAGCCAACCTTCGACTGGTCGTTTCAGTGGCCAAGAAGTACGTCAACCGCGGTTTGCACCTGCTGGACCTGATCCAGGAAGGCAATATAGGGTTGATGCGCGCGGCTGACAAGTTCGAGTACCGGCGCGGTTACAAATTCTCGACGTATGCGACGTGGTGGATCCGGCAAGCTATCACTCGTGCGATTGCGGATCAGTCCCGCACGATTCGTATTCCCGTTCATATGAATGAGAGTATGAACAAGTTCCTTCGTGCTACTCGTGAGCTCGAGAAAGAACTGGGGCGGGTTCCGACGAACGAAGAGATCAGCCGGCGAATGGATATTCCGGTCGAGAAGGTCCAAAAGCTGAAGACTATTTCTCGTGACCCGGTTTCGCTTGAGACACCGGTGGGGCGTGACGGGGAATCGGCGCTTGGCGATCTGATTGAGGATCGTTGGGTGGGATCGCCTGTCGATGCGGTGATCGATTCGAATGTTCGGGACGAAACGGCGAATATTTTAAAGACGCTTTCTCCTAAAGAGGAGAAGGTGATTCGACTTCGGTTTGGGATCGGGTGTGAACGGGAGCATACGCTCGAGGAGATCGGGCAGGAGTTCGATGTGACTCGCGAGCGGATCCGGCAGATTGAGGCGAAGGCTCTGCGGCAATTGCGTTCTCCGGAGCGTGCCCGGCATTTGCGGGCGCTTTTAGCGGCGCGATAAGTTTAGTTTAGTTAATAAAAGGGCTGGGTAATCACCCGGCCTTTTTTGTGTTTAGATGGCCCATAGATCTGCGACGGTTGTTGCAGAGGCTACACCTGCTTTACTCGCTTGTTCTCAGGGCACATTTATTGACACAAAATCTGATTTGTCACTAGGCTTGTGGCATGGAAGTAGAGCCTACGCCCGACCAGAAAGCTTTTATCCAGCACGCTGTTGAAAGCGGCCGTCTACAACGCCCTGAAGATGCCGCTACAGAAGGATTAGCTCTATGGGAAGAGCGCGAGCGCCGCAGGGCAGAACTCCTAGCGACCGTCGACAGCGCCAAAGCCTCCCTTGCCAACAGTAAAGGCCGCATCATTACGGAAGAATCCATGCAAGAGCTTGCCGAGGAAGTAAAGCAGCGGGGTAGAGTACGCCTTGCCGCTGAACAAGCTTCGCGTCTTTAATGGCGCATCGTCTTTCACCACAAGCTGAATTGGATTTGGATGAAATCTGGTATTACATTGCCACGAGAGCATTTATCATCCTGTATCAGGTTGAAAACGACCATGTGGAAATTCTTCACGTTGCGCGCGGCGACCGCGATCTACCTGCTCTATTGAATCGATGAAGCGGCCGGGGGCACCAGGTGCCCGCCGCCAACTCTGGCTTCAAAGTGAGTTTCCAGTTTTGAAAGCGCATCCAACACATGCGAGTTACGCAAAGGGCTTCATATTTTGCAGTCGATGGTAGAGGTCAAGGGGGCTAGCTATTTTTCGTCGCAAAATGACAAGAAAACGCTTCCTTCGGTCGCGGCTCTGACAAAGGCGATTGATTGGAAAGTAGTTACCGAGGCGGTTTGCCAGGAGCTTATTGGGCGCGGCTCAGATAGGCTCGAACATCTGCAGCGATTTATAGCCAGAGGATGGCGAGCATCAAAGGAGCCTTCTATGACGTACGGGATACGGGGTGTATGGTTCTCCGCAAAATCGTAAATTTCCCGTTAAATCCATTCATTTAAAACGAGTTAGTGGACTGGAGCTTGAATTGCTCATTTCTGATCCACAAAGATCCAGGATCCCTTTGCAATACGCTTACCTGGGTCGGTGCTCTGTTGCACGCCGTCTCAAAAGGAAATAAGAAATGAAGCAAATCGTTGTCAGAGGCGCAGCTCTGAAGTTTTTATGTATAGGTTTTGCCCTGATTGCAGCGGGCCGGTTCGCCGATGCTCAATCGACGAGTGGCGATTTGGTTGGTACGGTACGCGATCCCTCCGGCGCGGTGGTGGGCGCTGCCAAGGTGGACGTTGTTAATGAGGGAACTGGGGTTAAAACAAGCATCACGACGACCTCAAACGGCGGATATCATTTTAGTAATCTCCTGATTGGCCGCTATGACTTGATGGTCACGGCGCCTGGCTTTAGCTCATCACAAGTGAAAGGGATTGGGGTGGAACTGAATAAGACTGCCACCCAGAACGTTGAACTGTCGCTGCAGGCCACTGCCACTACGGTGGATGTGACGGAAGCAGCGGCAGCAATCGATACCACCACGGCACAGATCCAGAGCAACTTCAACTCGAAGCTGACAGCGGATTTACCGGTTGCCTCGGGCAACAATGCGGGTGTGCTGAATCTATCGCTGTTAGGTGCGGGTGTCGCGAATGCGGGTGGCGTCGGGATCGGTACGGGTCCTTCGGTCGGCGGTCAGCGTCCGTCGAGCAATAACTTTACAGTGGAAGGAATCGATAACAACCTGAAGGCCACGACCGGTGTACTGAATTTTGTGCCGAACGACGCCGTGTCTGAGTTCACTCTGATTCAGAACCAATACAATGCCGAATTCGGGCACTCAGCAGGCGGGCAATTTAACACCAGCATCAAGAGCGGTACGAACGAGTTTCACGGCGCGTTGTATGACTACCTGCAGAACAGGAATCTGAACGCCCTCGATCAGACGCAAGCCAACTCCGGGATTTTGACTCAGCCTCGGTTCGATTCAAACCGCCTGGGCGCCTCGGTGGGCGGCCCGATCAAAAGGAACAAGCTGTTTTTCTATTCGCTGTTCGAATACAATCCGACTGGGCAAGCGTCGACGCCGAACTCGGCAATTCTGGCTCCGACCACGGCTGGTTTTTCTCAACTGGCTGCGATGCCGGGAATCAACCCGACCGCTTTGAAGACTCTGCAAACGTACGTACCCGGCGTGACGTCGGCAACAACGTCGGTTCCAGTGGGGGCGCCAGGAGCGCCAACCACTCAGATTCCGGTGGGAGTTTTTTCGGTGGCAGCTCCGAACTTTCAGAATGCTTATTACGGAGTGGCGTCGGTCGATTACAATCTTTCCGACAAGGACCAGCTGCGCGGGCGATACATTTATAACCGCGTCGACAGTATCGATACGGCGGGCACTTTGCCTCAATTCTTTGCTACGCAGCCGACCAGATCGTATCTCGCTACGTTGACCGAGTATCATAATTTCGCTCCCACGGTACAGAATGAGTTTCGTCTCGGCTACACACGATTGAACCAAAATTATCCGGTGCCGAGTGTTACTTATCCTGGACTGGATCAGTTCCCGAATCTTGTTTTTAATGATCTAAGTTTGCCGATCGGCCCTGACTCGGTCGCGCCTCAATTTACCGTCTCGAATTCCTATGAGATCGTCGATAACCTGACCTGGACAAAAGGCGCGCACACTTTCAAGTTTGGCTTCGACGGCCGTAAATACATCTCGCCGCAGTCTTTTACTCAGCGCAGCCGTGGAGACTACCAGTACACAAACGTATCTTCTTATCTGTATGACCAGTTGCCCGATCAGGTGGCGCAGCGGAGCTTAGGGACTCCGGTGTACTACGGCGATCAGATCGCTACGTATTTGTACGCGCAGGATCAATGGAAAGTGAATCAGCATCTGACTCTCGACCTCGGATTGCGGTGGGAGTTTACCAGTGTTCCTTACTCGGAGCGATCACAGTCTCTGAATGCGATCTCGAATGTCCCCGGACTGATCACGTTTTCCACTCCGCAGCCGCAGTACAAGAACTTTGCTCCCCGCATCGGCGTGGCTTATTCTCCCGGAGACAGCGGCAAGACGGCGATTCGAGCCGGATTCGGGATCAACTACGACGTGATTTTCGACAACATCGGAATTTTGGATTTACCGCCGCAGACCAGCACCACGGTGGACTTATTGACGTTGCCTCCGGCACAGCAGGCACAATATCAAAACAACTTCCTGGCCAATGGCGGAATTCGCCCCTCTTTCACAGGCGGCCCATTGTCACAGGCGGATGCGCGAGCTTCTACGGCTGCTTACATTCCGAACCAACGATTACCTTACTCGATCAACTGGAATTTCGGGATTCAGCATGAGTTTGCGAACAACTACACGCTCGATGTGCGGTACTTGGGCACGCGAGGCGTTCATCTCGACATACAGAACCGCATCAACTATTTGTCTCCTGTCAACGCCGACAATTCGCTGCCTACGTTCTTCAACACTCCCTCGGCGACGCAGCTCAGCGGTTTGACCAGGACGGTGTCGTCCTTCCCAAGCGATCCGCAGATCCCGGCGTACGCCAATGCTGGTTTTCAATCGTCGATTGTCGAGAACTCTCCCATTGGTAATTCGATTTACAACGGTCTGGCGATCCAGTTGAACCGGCGTTTTTCGAACGGGCTCCAGTTCGTTGGGGCTTATACCTGGAGTCACAATATCGACAACAGTACTGCCGACTTCTTTACTACGAACCTTACGCCGCGACGGCCGCAGGATTTCCAGAACGTGGCGAACGACCGCTCTTCGTCGGCGCTCGATCGGCGGCATCGTTTTACGATGACCGTGGTTTACGATGTGCCGTTTTACAAGACCGGGAATCGGAATTGGTTCTTGAAGAATCTGGTCGGCAATTGGCAAATCGCTCCCATCTACACGTATGAGAGTCCGGAGTACGCCACGGTGCAGAGTGCGGTGGATTCCAACCTGAATGGTGATAACGCTCCTGACCGGGCCATTATCAACCCGAACGGGTTGGGCAACACGGGCAGCAACGTACACGGCGTGAATAATCTCGGGCAGACTGTTACCGATCCGACGGCGATTGTGGCTTACGTGGCCAACAACCCGGCTGCAAAATACGTTGTGGCGGGCGCTGGAGCATTTCCAAGCGCTGGACGCAATACGCTTCCGCTTCGGCCTACTGACAATTTCGATGTCAGCCTGGTCAAGCGGTTCAACCTGACGGAGCGTGCTCACCTGGAACTGGCGGGATATTTGCTCAACGCTTTGAATCATCCGCAGTTTACCGGCGGCTATCTGAGCCGGGTAGATGGCGGTAATACGAACCTGGTGGGGATTGCCAGTTCGGTTGGCGTACGGAATCTTCTAACTCCGGGAAACCCTAACTTCGATCGTCCGGATCTGGCGTTTTCGAGCAATCCGAGGATCATTACGGTTTCAGCTAAGATCACCTTTTAGCTGGGATTTAGGTTCGTTGGGTTGAGGATAAGGGGGGCTTCGGCTCTCCTTTTTTGGTGTGCCGTGAAAAGCTGGAGGAGGGGTGAACGTACGCGTTCCGAGCGGACCGCTTGGCTGGTGATGGCGACGGGGAGTTTCAGCAACGGATGCTGCCGCCGAGTTTGGGCCGGCACTTCCGTAGCAGCTGGATTTATGAATTAAATTAAAGGACGAGGAGGCCAGAGCCTCTACGGTCCTGCCGGATGGATTTATTCATCTTCGCTGGTGCGAGTGCAGGCTGTCAGTGGCTGGGCCCGGCAGTCCCGCCATAGTCGAGACACGTGGCGCCAATTTTCCAGTTGTTGCATTCACGTTTCAAACGGGATCTCGATCTCCAGAAAAGATCCCGGCTTGAGTTCCGAAATCGCGTTTACAACAACCGATTTAAACTTCCGGATGCGCGTCCAGTCGTTGACACTGATCACGATGAGAGCAAGCCGGCGCCCGGCAAGATTCTGCTGGTATCGAATGCCCTTGTCGGTTGTGATCATCACATCGAAACCGACCTCCTCCGCCATGCGAAGGAGATCTCCGTTGGTACTTGAGCCCAATCGCGTTCATAGGCCGTTTCCACGTGGTGGCCGATCAGCCAGTATCGTAAGGGCGCAGGAGTATTGTGGTTGAAGAGTATCCGCATTGGCAAGCGTTAAGCCGGAACCGGATCCGCCAAGCTTCGGGCCGCGTGCTCCAAGACCGCGTTTACTTGCTCGCGTGACATGCCGGGAAACCACTCCAGGAATTCGTCAACTGTGGCACCACCCTCCAGGTTCGAAAAGAGAGCGGAAACCGGTACGCGAGTACCCCGGAATATCCACGCACCGCTGACTTTGGAAGGGTGTCGTTCGACCGCTGAGCAGATTGACCAATCTAGCATGAGAATACTCCCTTTATTATCCCCGGTGCTGCGTCGGCTGATGCCGTGGTTATGGAAATACTACGACTGACAATTGTTACCCAGTACAAGCTGTAGTTAAAACGTCGAAGCGTACCGATTTTAACCCGCCTCGGGTCGAAAGTTCCGGTTTCACCCCGTAGATCGGGCTGCGCGAACCTAAATCAGATCGAAATCCTATCATGTGATTTCGATAACTTGATGGGGTGGTGTAGGGTCGCAATAAAGTTCGGGAATGGAGAATGCAGCACGGGGAGTTTGCCTAGACGCTTAGGGGTGCTGTTTTTGAGCGGAGCGGACACTGGATCCCGGAGGAGCGCCTTGCTTGGCTGGCGTAGACGATTATTGAGTTTCTGAAAGAATAGCTTCGCGGCCGTCAATGATCTTCCTAATTTTGTTGACACCCGCCTGTTATTGAATTTCGTAGGTTTCTCGGCGTCACCGCGCACTGTCGCTAGCAATATTTATATAAGTATGGATATAATTATGTTGACGGAGATGCTATGACGGCTTTGAAGCTTTCCACTATCGGTACATCCACTGGCCTTGTCCTTCCGAAGTCCTCATTGAATCGATTAAAGGTTAAAAAGGGAGACATCCTGTATGCGATCGACACTCCGAACGGCATTCTTCTGACTCCCTACGATCCCACGATTCAGGAACAGCTTGAAATCGGTACTAAGCTGCTGGTGGAACACCGTGACGTGTTCAAGGCCCTCGCAAAGTGAGGGATGAACGAACCGAAGTGGCTCAGCAGGACCGCGCTCGAACTTCTTCATGCCGAGAGTCTCGCTACCTTTGGCGGCGCCGAAGGGATGAGAGACTCAGGGCTGTTTGAATCTGCTCTAGCGCGGCCTCAACATCGGTTTCACTACGAACCCGATTCGAGGCTTGCCGGCCTGGCGGCCTCTTACGCCTTCGGCCTAACTAAAAATCACCCATTCGTCGATGGAAACAAACGAATGGCGTTCCTTGCGATCCTTCTGTTCTTAGAAATTAACGGCCAGCGGCTTTCTTTCGACAAGATCGACGCAATTAAGCTGATGCTTTCTTTGGCTGCCGGTGAAGTGACAGAGGAGGAGCTTGCGGTTTGGATTTCCGCTCAGATCAGGGCCAAAGTGGTGAGCCTGCCCAGCCCCGCCTAAGAGCACGACAACCGGACTAAATCAGGGGCACCCTCCGGTTCCGAAATCGCATCTTACAGGTGGAGAGACCTGTTGCCGGCTTTCCACTGTTAGAATTAGGACCTTAACTAATCCCATGGTCAGCACCCCCACCATCGCCGAAGAGATTCTGGAGCTCAAGACTAAACGCAATGCTGTGATTCTGGCGCATCATTACCAGGACAGTGAGATTCAGGAGCTGGCCGATTCGGTTGGAGACAGCCTGGAACTGGCGCGAGTTGCTCAGCGGTTCGATGGCCAGGTGATTGCTTTTTGCGGCGTGAAGTTCATGGCCGAAACGGCGAAGGTGCTGAATCCGGATCGGATTGTCGTGTTGCCGGATCTTCATGCCGGGTGCAGTTTGGTGGATAGTTGTCCGGCGGAGGGCGTGCGGGCGTTTCGGAAGCGCAACCCGGATCACGTGGTGGTCAGCTACATCAATACCTCAGTGGAAGTGAAGGCGGAGAGCGATATTCTTTGCACTTCCCGCAATGCGGTTGCGGTAGTAAATTCCATTCCCAAAGAGAAGCCGATTCTGTTTCTACCAGATATCAACCTGGGCAATTACGTGAAGAAGCAAACGGGACGCGCCAATATGCAAATTTGGCAAGGCGCCTGTATCGTTCATGCTACCTTTCCGGCTCGCCGGCTCTCGGCGGCGCGAGCTGAGCATCCCGAAGCTTTGGTGGCTGCCCATCCGGAGTGTCCGGAGCCGGTTTTGCGCATGGCGGATTTTATCGGTTCGACTTCGGCGATTATTAGTTGGTGCGCGGCCCAGGCGGCGCAAGAGTTTATCGTGATGACGGAGAGCGGCGTGCGCTACTCGCTCGAGAAGCAGTCGCCCGGCAAGAAGTTTTATTTTGTGGCGAATGAGAACTGCAACTGCAGCGAGTGCCCGTACATGAAGATGAACACGCTCGAGAAGCTGCAGGCTTGTTTGCAGGATCTGGCGCCGCGCATTGAACTTCCGGTAGAGATCATGGAGCGGGCTCGGCTTCCGATTGAGCGCATGCTTGCGGTGAAGTAGGGGCCTTCTCCTGCCATACTTGTACTGAGTGAGTCAACTCGTCCAACTCGGTCCCGCTTCCATTCCACAGACTCCCTTAACAGGTTCACTGATCGATACCTTCGGCAGAGTGCATTCGGATTTGCGCATTAGCGTGACGGACCGCTGTAACATCCGTTGTTTTTACTGCATGCCCGAGCAGGGGGCGGAGTTTGCTGCTCTTTCTAAGCTACTTAGCTTCCCTGAGATCGAGCGATTCGTTCGGACGGCGGTTTCGCTCGGCATTCGAAAGATTCGTTTGACAGGCGGGGAGCCTCTGCTGCGTCCGAAGCTTCCGGAGTTGATTTCTGTTTTTAGTGACATTGCAGGGATTAAAGATCTGGCTCTTACGACGAATGGCGTTCTGCTGGCCGGAGCGGCGGAGAGTTTGTTCCAGGCGGGGTTGCGACGGCTCAACATTCATTTAGATACGCTGGACCGCGAGCGCTTCCGCACGATTACCCGGCGAGACGATCTCCCCAAGGTGATGGCCGGGATCGAGGCCGCTCAGAGGGCGGGCTTCGCTTCGATTAAGCTGAATGCGGTCGCGATTAAAGGTCTGACGGAGCCCGATCTGATTCCGCTGGTGAAATTTGCTCGGGAGCGAAATTTCGAGGTGCGGTTTATCGAGTTCATGCCTTTGGATTCGCAAGAGCTGTGGTCGTTCGAGCAAGTGATTACGGCTGACGACATGATTGCGGAGTTGTCGCGCGAGTTTGGACCGCTGACGCCGGTGCCGGATGCGGATCCGCGCGCTCCCGCTACGGAGTACCAGTTCAGCGATGGGCAGCGGGTTGGATTTATTGCTTCCGTGAGTCGACCTTTCTGTTTGAATTGCAACCGGCTTCGACTGACGGCGGACGGCAAATTGCGCAACTGTTTGTTTGCTCGCGAGGAGACGGATGTCAGGAGATTTCTTCGTGAACCGGGGGGCGAGGCGGAGTTAGAGGCCGCGATTCGTTCGACGGTGTGGCAGAAGTGGGCGGGGCATGATATTAACCGCTCCTCGTTTGTCGCTCCACAGCGGCCGATGTATTCAATTGGCGGTTAGTGTTTGACTATTTAGCGGTCCGGCGCCTGCGGCTGGAATGCACTCGTAAAACACCGGGGTGATGGCGTAGCGTTCCTCATACGCAGCAGTTATTTGCGCTTGGAATTGATGGGTGTTTTCGGGCGCTACTAAGTTGACGGTGCAGCCTCCGAAGCCGCCTCCGGTCATGCGCGCTCCATAGACGCCGGGCAATTCAATGGCTTGATCGACTAGGAAATCAATCTCTTCGCAACTGATCTCGTAATCGTGCTGCATGCTCCGATGGGAGGCGATGAATAGCTTGCCCATTTCGGGAAGGTCGTTGGCATGTGCAGCCGCGGCGAGGTCGAGGACGCGCTGAGAATCCGAGATGACGTGGCGGGCACGGCGGCGCGGGACGGGCGGGATCTTCGATTCGATCTCCTCGAAGAATTTGATAGAGACATCGCGCAGGCTTTCGACAGAGCGGTCGAAGCGTTGGATGGCGGCTACGGCTTCCCGGCATTCGGCGACGCGGTCCCGATAAGCGGATGTTCCGAGTTCGTGCTTTACAAGCGAGTTTACAGCGATGATGCGCACGTTCTGCGGGATGGAGATGTACTTGTGAACCAGACTGCGGCAATCGATCTGAACGGCGGCGTGCTCTCGTCCGAATACGGAGGCGTATTGATCCATGATGCCGCAGGGCATTCCTACGAACTCCGATTCTGCACGCTGACAGAGGCGCGCTATTTCGAGAGACTCCATTTGCCTTTCCGCCAGGAGGGCGAGTGCGGTGCTCACTTCTAAAGCGGCTGAGGAGCTGAGTCCGGAACCGGCGGGAACGTTGCTTCGGATCCAAATGTCGGCGGGCCCGATACTCACGCCGGCCTTCACGAGCTGATGGGCAACGCCGATTACATAGTCGCTCCAGCCTTTTGATGGCTTAGCGGAGTGTAGAGAGGCGACGCCGATTGAGAATTCTTCGTTCCAGTCGCTCGAGTAAATGCGCAGGTCATTGTGTTCAGCCGGCGCAATGGCGACGTAGCACGACATTTCCAGCGCGATGGGAAGAACGAAGCCGAGATTGTAATCGGTGTGTTCTCCGATCAGGTTGACACGGCCGGGCGCGCGATAGAGGGCCGGGCGGGCGGCGGTGGCGAAGCGATTCTGAAAGCTAGTTATGATTTCCTGCGGAAGGACAACCAAAGCAAACATCCTCCAAAGATGAATAGCGTAAGTCCGCACCACAGGTTGACGTTGGTAGCAGGATCGAGGGGAGCGCGGAGTTCAGGATTAACCAGTGCGTAAACGATAAGGATCGTGCCTAGTAGGGCGAAGAGAAATCCCGTGGGGCGGCGGAGATCATTCATAGCGGTTACCAGAAAAGGAGGTTCATGACGACAAGGACGGCGAGGACGATGATAGCCAGGGGTCCGGGGCGCTGATACCAGGGTGCGTTTTCTTCCTTCGGGATGTCTGTGAATCCGTAGACGAGATTATGAAGATCGGCTTCCGGTTTGGGCTTCGTTACGAGGCTGATGGCAAACGTCAGGACCAGGCAGGCAGACCAGCCGACAATGGCGACCCAGAAGCTTTGGGCCATGGAGGAAGGAAACTCATGGATGTTTCCGAACCAGCCGCCTTGATTTTCGGCCACCGTGAGTCCGTAGGTGAGCAAGGCGCTGGTGGTTCCGGCGAGCAGACCCCAGAAGGCTCCATCGCTGGTGGTTCGCTTCCAGAACATTCCCAGCAGAAAGGTGGCAAAGAGCGGGGCGTTGACAAATCCGAACACCAGTTGGAGGAAGTCCATGATGTTGTTGAAGTGGGTGGCGAGGTAAGCCGTTGCAATGGAGAGAAGAACCCCGACGACGGTGGTGACGCGGCCGACCCAGAGGTAATGGGCGTCAGGAGCATTTTTCTTGATGTAACTCTGATAGATGTCGTAGGTGAAGACTGTGTTGAAAGCCGTGACGTTGCCGGCCATTCCTGACATGAACGAGGCCATCAGTGCGGTTAAGCCGATGCCGAGCATGCCGGACGGATAGAACTTTGCCATCAAGGTTGTCAGCACCAGATTGTAGTTGTAGCCGCCACCGGTTGCGTTGAGCGGCAGCGTGTATCCGCTGGAGGTGTTCATGAGGGCGACGGCTGCGATTCCGGGCAGGATGACCACGAACGGCATAAAGATCTTGGGGAAGGCTGCAAAGAGTGGGGTTTGACGTGCGCCGTGCATGCTCTCGGCGGCCATGGCGCGCTGGACAACGAGGAAGTTTGTGCACCAGTATCCGAAGGACAACACGAAGCCTAAGCCTGCGACCAGGCCGAAAAGTTCGACACCCATGGGATTTTCGCTGGCATGCCCGACGTAGCGCCAGGAGTGCGTCATGACGGGCTGCAGGCGGTCTTTAATACCGCTCCAACCGCCGGCGCGCTGCGTGGCAAGGATGGCGAGGGGAGCGAATCCGAGTACGATCAGAAAGAATTGGACGACTTCGTTGTAGATGGCACTGGTCAGTCCGCCCAGCAGGGTGTAGATGAGTACGATGGCTGCCGACAGCAGGACGGAGTTGGTGAAGCTCCAGCCGAGTACGAGTTGGAAGAGCAGTCCAAGGGCATACATGCTGATGCCCGAGGAGAAGATGGTCATGATGGCGAAGGTGATGCCGTTCAATCCGCGCGTCTTCTCATCGAAACGGAGCTTGAGGTATTCCGGGACGCTGCGGGCGCGGCTGCCGTAGTAGAAGGGCATCATGAAGACGCCGACGAACACCATCGCGGGCACGGCGCCGAGCCAGTAGAAATGCGCCGTCATGATGCCGTATTTGGCGCCGGAGGCACACATTCCGATCATTTCCTGAGCGCCGAGGTTGGCAGCTATGAAGGCCAGGCTGGTGATCCAAACAGGAACGGATCGACGGGAAGTGAGGAAGTCTTCGCTGGTGGAGATTTTTCGCTTCGCCAACCAGCCGATTCCGAGGACGAAAGCAAAGTAAATGATGAGACTAACGTAGTCAATGGCGCGAAGTGTCAAAGCGAGCTTCCGTTTCCTAGCATTTGTAGGCTAGCAGACGTGGCAGGTCGAGCCCGATGGGAGTGTTTGAGCAGGCAAGATCGATTCGCTTGGGACTCCCTTAGCGGCTCCTTAGGCATTCCTTAGCTCCAGGCTATTAGCTTATAAATGTGAGACCGGAAAACGCTAGGGAGCCGGGAAATCGTAGGGGAAATGTATGGCTGATTTATTTTACGTACTGATCGCGCTTTGCTTCTTCGCAGGCGCCTGGGTGTTCACGAAAGCATGCGACCGGCTGTAGCCCGATTGCATTTAGGAGATTGTCATGGATTACATCATCGGCGGGCTCACGGCTTTATTTTTGTTCGCGTATCTTCTTTATGCGCTGCTAAGGCCGGAGAAATTTTAATAGGTCTTGGGGAACGGAGAAATAAACAATGACACCCAATGGGGTTTTTCAGATCGTAGTTTTCTTCCTTATTATCCTGGCCTTCACGAAACCGCTTGGCATTTACATGGCGAGACTGTTCGAAGGCGGGAAGACGTTTTTACATCCGGTCATGCGGCCGATAGAAGTGTTGACTTACAAGTTTGTCGGCGTGAATGAGAAGACGGAGCAACGCTGGACGCAATACACGGCGTCCTTGCTGGGATTCAGCATCTTCAGTTTCTTGTTTGTGTATGCCATACAGCGGCTGCAGGGTTTTCTTCCCTTTAATCCGCAGCATTTCAATCACACCCAAGTGAGCGCAGATCTGGCCTTCAACACGGCGGTCAGCTTTCCGACGAACACAAATTGGCAGGCATATTCGGGAGAGAGCACGCTGAGCTACTTCGTTCAGATGGCGGCCTTGACGGTGCAGAACTTTGCTTCAGCTGCTGCCGGCATTGCAGTCGCCGTGGCGCTGGTGCGAGGCTTTGCACGCCAGCAGGTCAACAGCCTGGGCAATTTTTGGGTGGATGTGACAAGGGCGACTGTTTATCTTCTTCTTCCCATCTCTTTGATCCTGGCTTTGTTCTTCTGCTCGCAAGGAGTAATCCAGAATTTCGATCACTACACGGTTGTGAAGACGGTGGAGGGCGGCAAACAGGTAATTGCGCAGGGGCCGGTTGCTTCGCAGGAAGCCATCAAGATGCTGGGGACGAATGGCGGCGGTTTTTTTAACGCCAACTCCGCACATCCGTTCGAGAATCCGAATCCGCTCACGAACTTCGTTCAGATTCTTTCGATCTTCCTGATCCCGGCGGGATTGACTTATATGTTCGGAGTGATGGTGAAGGACCGGAGACAGGGCTGGACGATTTTTTGGGCGTGCTCGGTCATGTTCCTGGTCGGTGTGTTTGTTTGTTATGCGGCCGAGCAAAACGGGAATCCGGTGCTGGCGAAGCTGGGCGTCGAAACGCATGCCACTGCAACCCAAGCGGGCGGCAACATGGAAGGGAAAGAGAGCCGGTTCGGAATAGCTGCGTCGGCGCTCTTTGCCACGGTGACTACGGACGCGAGCTGCGGCGCAGTCAACAGCATGCATGACAGCTTTACGCCGCTGGGCGGCCTGGTTCCGCTGTTCAATATACAAACGGGTGAAGTGATTTTCGGAGGAGTGGGAGCAGGGCTTTACGGCATTCTGCTCTACGCTATTCTGGCGGTCTTTATCGCAGGGCTGATGGTGGGCCGAACACCGGAATACGTCGGCAAGAAGATTGAGCAGAAGGAAGTAAAGATGGCAATGCTCGCGTTGATTGCAACGGCCTTCAGCATTCTGATGCTGGCCGCCATGTCCTCGGTGATTCATTTCCCTGAGCCGACCAAAGATGCCAAAGGGCAGCCAGTCGCTCATAGCTACTGGAACCCGCCGGGAGCGGCTACGGCGAACTTCAATAACTCGGGCGCGCATGGATTCAGCGAGGATCTGTACGCTTACTCGAGCGCCACGGGCAACAACGGAAGCGCCTTCGCCGGGCTGAATGCCAACACGCCCTGGTACAACTTGACGCTCGGATTGGCAATGCTCATGGGCCGATTCTTATTTCTGATTCCTTTGCTGGCCGCGGCGGGCAGCCTGGCAATGAAGCGAAAGGTGCCGGAAACGGCGGGTACATTGCCCACGCACGGGCCTTTGTTCGTTGGTTTATTAGTCGGGACGGTGGTTCTGGTGGGAGCGCTTACGTTCTTTCCGGCGCTGGCGCTGGGTCCGATTGTGGAGCATTATTTGATGGAAAGCGGCAAGTTGTTTGCAACCGTGCTGTTTCCTCTTTGGAGCTAAAGATGCCAAGTACAGTTGAGAGTCCTACGCCGGCACGAGTGCCTCAGCCGCAACAAGGAAGAGACAACGAGTCGCTTCTTCCCACCAAACTGGTCCGGTCACGTCCGCTGTTCGATCCGGAGATTGTGCGCCGGGCGCTGCGAGACTGTTTCCTTAAGCTGAACCCGCTCACCTTGATGAAGAATCCGGTGATGTTTGTGGTGGAAGTTGGGGCCGCGCTGGTGACGGTTTTTCTTTTCAGAGATTTGTTTACGGGCGCCAAAGATCTGGGGTTCGCGATTCAGATTTCGATCTGGCTCTGGTTCACGGTTTTATTTGCCAATTTCGCTGAAGCCATGGCCGAAGCGCGCGGGAAGGCGCAAGCCGATACCCTTCGCAAGACCAAGGGCGATGCGATGGCGAAGAGGGTGGACGGCAAGAAGACTGAAGTAGTGCCCGCATCGAAGCTGCGATCGGGAGATATCGTGATCGCCGAAGCGGGAGATTTGATCCCGGGCGATGGCGAGGTGATTGAAGGGATCGCGACGGTGGACGAGTCGGTGATTACGGGGGAGAGCGCCCCGGTGATTCGCGAATCGGGCGGAGACCGGAGTGCGGTAACGGGCGGCACGAAGATTTTGTCCGACCAGGTTCGAATCCGAATTACCTCGAATCCCGGTGAGACGTTTCTCGACAAGATGATCGCGCTGGTGGAAGGCGCGGAGCGGCAAAAGACGCCGAATGAAGTGGCGCTCAACATCTTAATTGCGGGATTGACCCTGATCTTCCTGCTGGCGGTGGCGACGCTGCATCCGTTCGCTGTTTACTCGGTGAGCTCGGCCGGCTCCGGGATGGTTCCGACGATCGCGGTTTTGGTTTCGTTGCTGGTCTGTCTGATTCCCACGACCATCGGAGGTTTGCTCTCGGCGATTGGCATTGCCGGCATGGACCGCGTGATGCAACACAACGTGCTGGCCATGAGCGGCAAGGCGGTTGAGGCGTCCGGCGATATCAATACCTTGCTGCTCGACAAGACAGGGACGATTACTTTGGGAAACCGCGAGGCGGTCGAATTTATTCCGCTCGGCGGGGTGAGCGCAGAGGAGCTTGCAGATGCGGCGCAGCTTTCGAGTCTGGCAGATGAAACGCCGGAGGGGCGTTCCGTGGTGGTACTTGCCAAAGAGAAGCATGGCTTGCGAGGACGGGAAGTCTCCGAACACGAGGCGCAGTTCATTCCGTTTTCTGCTTATACGCGAATGAGCGGCGTGGACATAGACGGGCGCTTACTGCGTAAGGGTGCAAGTTCTGCGATTGCGAAGTTTGTGGAAGAACAAGGCGGAAAAGTTCCCGCGGATTTCCAAGAGCGTTCCGACACAATCTCACGGACGGGCGGGACTCCACTAGCGGTTGCTGATGGCGGCCGCGCTCTGGGCATTATCCATCTGAAAGACATTGTGAAGGGTGGGATGAAGGAGCGCATCGGCCAATTAAGAGCGATGGGAATTCGATCCGTCATGATCACCGGAGATAATCCGCTGACGGCAGCCGCGATCGCGCAAGAAGCAGGCGTCGATGACTTTCTGGCGCAGGCCACGCCGGCCGACAAGCTCGCCTATATTAAACATGAGCAGACGGAAGGACGCCTGGTCGCGATGACTGGGGACGGCACCAACGATGCTCCGGCACTGGCCCAGGCCGACGTAGGGCTGGCGATGAACACGGGCACGATGGCTGCGAAAGAAGCCGGCAACATGGTGGATCTCGACAGCAATCCCACCAAGCTCATCGAAGTGGTTGCGATCGGCAAGCAACTGTTGATTACGCGCGGGGCGCTTACGACGTTTTCGATTGCCAACGATGTGGCGAAATACTTCGCCATTATTCCGGCGATGTTTATGGCCACTTATCCGGCGCTGGGGCGATTCAACATTATGCATTTGCATACGCCGCAGAGTGCGGTGCTGGCGGCGGTGATCTTCAATGCGCTGATTATTATTGCGCTGGTTCCGCTGGCGCTACGCGGCGTGAAGTACCGGCCAGCCGGGGCGGCCGCTCTGCTGCGCCGTAATGTTTTGATTTACGGATTGGGCGGGATTCTGGTTCCATTTCCGGGCATTTGGCTGATCGATCAAATGCTCGTTCTACTGCGACTTGCCTGAGCGAGGAGAAAAAACAATGCGACAACAACTATTTCCAGCGCTGCGAATGACTTTGCTGCTGACGATTTTAACTGGGCTGATCTATCCGGGCGTGGTGACGGGCTTGTGTCAGGTGCTGTTTCGTAACCAGGCCAACGGCAGCCTGATCAACGCCAATGGTCAAACAATCGGATCCCGGCTTATCGGGCAGAACTTCACCAAGGCTGAGTACTTTCATCCGCGTCCGTCTGCGGCGGGAACAGACGGGTACGACGCGACTGCATCCAGCGGCTCCAATCTGGGGCCGACGAGCCAGAAACTGTACGATCGGGTGAAGGCTTCGGCGGAGCAGTTTCGGAAAGAGAACCCAGAGTTTCAGGGTCCGATACCGTCAGATGCTCTTACGGCTTCGGCTAGCGGACTCGATCCGGAGATCAGCGTTGCCAATGCCACGGCTCAAGCGGAGCGCGTGGCTGGCGCACGGAGCGCCGATGTCGCTTCGATTCAGAACATGATCGCTTCGGCTACTGAGAAGAGGAGCTTGAAGTTGTTCGGTGAGGACAGGATCAATGTGCTCGAACTGAATCTGGCGCTCGATCAGAAGTACCCGAAGCATTGAGCCCGACGACGATTCCTTTCACTCGTCCGACAGCGTCGCGACTACGCATCGCTCGCGAGTAACTTTTGCGGCAGTTCGGCAAAGCGATACACTGGCGAATCTTCTTCGGCGCCTGGGGCCAGATCAAGAACCCAGATCAAATCGAACCGATCCGAACTCCACTCGGCTGGATATGTCACTCCTGGCGCCAGGGGAATGTGACTGCCGAAAGCAGGAATGAATTCATGCTGCCAGCTGATCAACACCACGCCGGATTTGGTCAACACTTCTCCAATCAAACCGGCTTCTCGGGGAATGCCCGGGTCCTGCTTCTTGGATGGGTTGAAGGATGTATTGATCTCAAGGCCCAGCTTCTCCGCAAGCGGTTGGACTGTTTGCTGCGGCCGAAGGCTGTCGCTGGTCAGCGTGCCCGAAGCATAGATCCAGTCGGGCTGCGCGCATCCTTGACACAGCGGATTGCGCGGACCGGGAGCAAACAACACGGCTAATGCGCCGGCTCTCTGCCACCCTCGAACGCTGAGCGACTTATCGCCGCTTTTGGCTGGTTTCTCTGCATGCCGGACGATCATGATCTTCGAGGGCGGCATGAAGTCTGGGCGGCTTCACGGCTCCAGAACGAAACGATAGCCGGTGCGCGGTTCTGTCATGAGATAGCGCGGATTGGCGGGATCCGGCTCGATCTTCTTTCGGATCTGATTGACGAAGACGTGAAGATATTCGATTTCGTTTCCATAATCCGGCCCCCACACGGACTGCAACAGCTTGCCGCGAGGAATGGTCACATTGGGGTGACTCACCAGGTAATGCAGAAGGTCGAACTCTTTCGGCGTGAAGCGCACATCGTTTCCTCCCACCAGAACGTGACGGATGGGAAGATTGACTTCCACGTTGCCGAATCGAATGATTTGGGGCCCGGAAGCGGTCGAGAAAGGAACCCTGCGTAAATGGGCTCGGATACGGGCCAGAAGCTCCGGCATGCTGAACGGCTTGGTGATGTAGTCATCGGCGCCGGCATCTAAGGCCGCGACCTTATCGCGCTCCGCGTTGCGAACCGTAAGCATGATGATGGCGATATCGGAATTTCGGCGAATGTCGGGGCATGCTTCAAGGCCGCTCATGCCGGGCATGTTGACGTCCAGCAAAACCAAGTCGAATCGATCCTGGCGAAGTTTGTCGAAGCTCTCCAAAGCTGATTTGGCCTCGTCCACGACATAGCCTTCCGCCGAGAGCGCCGTTTTCATGACGCGCCGAATCTGCGGCTCATCATCCACGATCAGAATTTTTCCATTCATACGACGAGCTCTTTCCTGGGCAGATCGCTTCCGCTCGCCGGCAGGTCGGAAAACGGTACCGTGAACGAGAAGCGAACGCCAGTGCCGGGTGTGCTGTCGACCCAAATCCGGCCGCCATGGGCCTCGACTATTTCGCGTCCGATGGCGAGGCCCAAGCCTGTGCCGGAAACACGGCCCTTAGCATCAGCGCTTCGGTAAAACTTTTCAAAAAGCATTTCCTGTTCGGAAGGCGGGATCTCTTTACCGGCATTGTGAACAGAGATGACGGCCTTATTTTCCTCTGCGGCTGCTGCAACGTGAATGGTGGATGAAGGCGACGAGTATTTCAAGGCGTTCCCTATTAATTGCCGAATGACAAGCTCGGTCAGATTGCGGTCTATCTCTAGCAAGGGTAGATCCGGTTCAATTGTCACATCGACCTGTCTTCCTTCGAACAATGCTCTCAGTTGATTGATGGATGAAGAGATCAGAGCTTCCGCCGACCAGAACTGGCGGTCCAAAGAGACAGGTCCGCTGCCGAAACGGGCAAGCTCGATCGAGTCACTGACCAGGCTCGTCAAACGATCAGCCTCTTCGTCGACGACCGTCAGGAGTTCCCGTCCGACGGCATCGAGATCGGACCTGGGGAGCAGGCTAGTGGTGGCTGCTTTGATGGAAGTAAGAGGAGTTTTGAATTCGTGTGCCAAGGCGTCTAGCAGCGTTGATTTCAGCTGCTCATTCTGGCGGGCAGCGGCAATTCGATTTTCAGCTTCCTGAGCCCGACCGCGTTCAATGGCGATGGCAACCAGTTGTGCAATGGCCTGCAGTGCGACGTCGGAGGGAATGGCTGAGCCCGCTACGCCAATGCTTCCCAGATGGCGACCGCCGAAGCCGATCGGCACGACGGTAGCTTTCCCGTCGGGGCTGCACCAGATGGCGCCTGACTTTGCGACCTGGCGTGTCGCTTCCTCGATATTCGGATTCCGGCCGGGGGCGTAACTGGTCAGTGAATCCCTCAATGTGTCGTAGAACCAGACATTTTGAACGTCGAACAGATCAACGATCTGTTGTGTCGTTTGTATCTCTAGAGTGCGCTCCGGATCGCGAAGCATCAAGGCGCGGCTGAACTCGTACATTCGTTGCAGCTCGCGTTTCTTGGCGTCGGCCTCTTCGGCCTTTCGGCGAGCGCTGGACGAGAGCTGGCTGGCAGTAATTGCAGTCACCAGGAAAACCAGCAGTGCGACCCAATTCTGCGGATCGGCGATGCTGAGTGCGCCGACCGGCGGCAGAAAGAAGAAGTTGTAAGCCAGCATGCCGGCAAGAGAAGCTACGATCGATTCTGCCAAGCCGGCGCGAGCGGCAAGCGCCAAGATGAGCAGGAGAAATGAGAACGCGGCAGTAGCGCTGTTGACATGGAGCTTGCCGTAATCGATCCAGGTAACGAAGCCAACCGCTGCCAAAGTGGCGGCAAGCCGAGCTGCGTATTTTACCGGGCGATTCAAACTACCCACTATTCCCTTTGTAGCAGGGATCTCTCGCTATTGATCTTCTTCGGGCGTCCGGACGAAACGGAACACTCTGCTGATGCGTCTTCCCGCACAATGAAATGGGCCGTCCTGCTGTTGGTTGCCGCAGCCGCGTGGGCACAGAACCCGCGATTTGAGACGAAGGCCCACGAAGTTGTGGTTCCGGTCTCAGTGATGACGAAAGCTGGCAAACCCGTGGAAGATTTAGCCGCGAGCGATTTTCTTGTTCTGAACGACGGAAAGCCGCAGACAGCACGGATGATGTTGCGCGATTCGGACGCTCTCCCCGTCTATGCCGTCATCGTTCTGCAAACCAACGATTCCAGCGACGCAGTGTTGGCCAAGATCAAGAAGACGGCATCTATTGTTAGCAACTACATCACTAACGATATGGGGACGGGCGCGCCCAGCCTTGCCGCGGTCGTGAGCGTTTCAGATGAAATACGGGTTGAGCAGGATTTCACAGCCGACCCCGACATCTTGGGAGACGTATTCGCAAAGATCTCAGCAACCGGCGGCTCGGGCCGTCTCCTCGATGGCGTAAGCCTGGCATGTGATCTGCTGACGGCGAGGAAAGAACCGGCGCGGCGCGTGATTGTGTTAATAAGTGAATCGCGCGATCGCCAGAGTAAAACCCAGTTCGCGGATGTCGCCGTGAAGGCGCAGAAGAACGATGTTGTCATCTATACGCTCTCTTATTCGGCGTATGCCACTGCCTTCACTCAAAAGGCTTCAGAACGTCAGCCGCCGCCCGATCAGCCAGGATTATACGATCCGAACGCTAATGGAGGAGGCATTCCTTTGTTAGCGATCGGAATGGAACTGGCCCGGCTCGCGAAGGTAAACATTGCTCAGGCTCTGGCGCAAGCCACGGGAGGGGGCCACGAAAAATTCACGACTCTGCATGGCCTGGAGACACAATTAACTACGATCGGGACTGAAATTCACAACCGTTACACGCTGACGTTTGTGCCGCCAGAGCCGCAGCCGCCGGGCTATCACCGGTTATCCGTCAGCATCCGCAAGTCCGGAGATTTGCACGTTCACGCCCGCGCCGGCTATTGGACGCCATCAGAGTAAAACAGTCAGACCGGGCCGTGTCACTCCTCCCGATATCGGTCAGGCGTTTTTGGGGCAGCCTGGTCGATTAAAGAGGCGTACAATATTGCCAGCGGTGGTCGAGCCTGGTTGAAAACCACTAAACAGTGTGATTGCGATTACTTATGGAACCGTGGCTGGTCCGCGGCATCCATATAATCAGGTTAGGTTTGATCTTCAGCGGGGATTTAAGGGAGTAAAAACAATGAGAGGTCTTTGGCGGCGACCGGTAAGTGTATTGGCTGGAATGCTGGTCGGAGCGCTGTGCACCATGGCGCAGTCTTACACGATTTCGGCACGTCCGGGGGTTCTAAACTATGTCGAGGGTAACGTTTCCGTCAACGGCAGCAAGCTCTCATCTAAGAGTACCGGAAAGACATTTTTAGGTGCGAACGAGACTCTCTCGACTGGGGATGGTAAAGCCGAACTTCTGTTGACTCCAGGCGTGTTTTTGCGCGTTGGAAGCAACAGCGAAGTTCGAATGATCTCACCGACCTTGACGAATACCGCGGTCGAAGTCGTAAAGGGTGAAGCGATGGTCGAGGCAGCCGAACTGGTAAAGGAGAACGACATTCAAGTGGTGGTCCACAATGCCAAAACGCGGCTCGAAAAGATTGGATTGTACCGGTTTCGCGCCGATGATCCGCCTGTTGCGCAAGTGATTGAGGGGAAGGCTTCGGTCGAGCTTGGCGATAAAAAGGTGGAGCTTGGAAAAGACCGGCAAACAGTTCTTTCGGCTGATTTGAAATCGGAGAAGTTCAAATCGAAAGACGATCAGGGTGAACTTTATGCGTGGAGTAAGGGTCGTGACCAGTACGATTCGGCGGCCAGTTACTCAGCTGCGAGAAGCGTAAATGCGAATAGCTACGCTGATGCTGGACTTGGCGGCGGGTGGGGTTACGGTTTCTCAGGGTTTGGCGGCTGGGGCGGTCCGGGCTGGTTCTGGAACCCGGCTTTCAGTTCGTATGCCTGGCTTCCGGGTGACGGCGCTTTCTTCAGTCCTTTTGGATACGGGTTTTACGCTCCTGGATTTGTAGGGTACGCTCCGGTTACGTATGCGCCGTTGGGCGGCCATCCGGGAGGTGTAGCGGTACCTGTGAATCCGGGTCGATTGCCGGTTCTGGCGGGCGCCCGGCCTGGGTCTCGTCCCACGATGTATTCGGCTTCGGGCACTCCGTATCGCGGGGGAGCTCTTAACCACGCTTGGATCGGCCATGCGGCGCCGGCCGGTGGGCATGTCGCCGGGAACTCTTTTGTAGGTAACCGAGCTGCAGGCGGGTTTGCCGGTGGCCGACAGGGTGGTTTCTCGGGAGGACCGCGTAGCGCCGGGGGTGCAGGACTTTCTCACGCTAGCGGCGGGCACGCAGGAGGGGGCGGATTCGCTGGAGGTGGCGGCCATGCGGGCGGTGGTGGCGGAGTCGGTGGTGCTGGTGGAGGCGGCGGCCATGGAGGCGGTGGTGGCGGCGGTCATCGCTAACTGACAGTTCGAAATTTGTTTCGAGAGAGGCGGTCGGCTTCGGTCGGACCGCCTCTTCTTTTTGCAGTCCAATTCGCAGTGACTGGAACCCACGCAATGGGCAATCTACAGCCGCTAAACTAGTTTCGATGACTGTTCCGTTCCGATTTGCCATCTGCAACGAGATTTTTCAGGGAGCGCCGTTCGCCGACATCTGCACGGAAACCAGTTCGCTAGGGTATTCGGGATTGGAATTAGCTCCGCACACTTTAGCCGAAGACGCGACTATGCTGAGCCAGGAGCAACGACGTGAGTTGCGACAGCACATGGAAGGCGCGGGGCTTGAGTTTGTGGGGCTTCACTGGCTTTTAGTTTCTCCCCCTGGCTTGCATATCACGACCGAGGATCAGGCCAAGAGAAAGAAAAGCTGGGAGTACGTTCACCGGTCGATTGATCTCTGTGCCGATCTCGCCGGTGCTACATCGGGCAACAACGGCGTTATCGTATTCGGCTCACCGAAGCAACGTTCTACCTATGGCGGAATGACTCCACGGCAAGCGGCGGATATCTTCACTCACGAGTTGGCCCACGCAGCGCCGCATGCCGAGAGCCGCGGAGTGAGACTGCTGGTGGAATCTCTTCCGACTTCGCAATCCGACGTTATTACCTGCCTGCACGATGCCGCAGCTATCGTAAAACAGATTGGAAGCCCGGCTGTTCAGACGATGTTCGACGTGCATAATGCGGTAGAAGAAACAGAGCCGCACGCCGATTTGCTGCGCCGGTTCGCTCCTTATATCCAGCATGTTCACGTAAACGAAAATGACGGGCGTGAGCCGGGCCAAGGCGACTATGATTTTGCGACGCTGCTCAGTGTTTTGGCTGACCTGAACTACGCCGGCTGGATTTCTCTGGAGGCGTTTGATTTTAGCCGCCCGGCGCGGGAGATTGCTGCAGGATCGCTGGCGCATCTAAAAGCGAGTTGGGAGCCTCAGGCTGAGGCGCAATCAGTATGAGTCATGACATCGTTACCGGGGGCGCCGGTTTTATCGGTTCGGCTGTAGTCCGAGCCTTGCTTGCCAAGGGCCGTCGCGTCCACGTCATCGATAACTTATCCACCGGCAGCCTGGATAACTTAGAAGAACTGGCAGACCGGATTACCGTTCACGAGCTGGACATTCGTGACTACGAGCGCCTGGCCCCGGTGCTTGAAGGCGCCAGGCATGTGTTCCATCTGGCTGCCTTGCCGTCCGTGCCGAAGTCTATTCTGCAGCCGGTTCCGAGTCACGAAGTGAATATCGACGGAACGTTCAATGTATTGCGGGCCGCAGCGGAAGGGAAAGCCAGGCGAGTGATCTATGCGGCATCTTCGTCCGCGTACGGAGATACGGCCGTGCTGCCGAAAGTGGAGACTATGGCGCCTCGGCCGAAGTCGCCCTATGCTGCGCAAAAGCTGATGGGCGAATACTACGCCTCGGTGTTTGCGGAGTGCTTTGGTTTGGAGACTGTCTCTTTACGATTCTTCAATGTGTTCGGACCGAGACAAGACCCGACGAGCGTTTACTCCGGGGTGCTCTCCGTCTTTTTGACTTGTCTGCTACAAGAGCGTAGGCCGACCATTTATGGCGACGGTGAACAATCGCGCGATTTTACTTATGTGGAGGACGTGGCGGATCTCTTGCTGAAGGCTGCTGAAACGCCAGGCGTTTCGGGCAAAGTTTTCAATGCGGGAAACGGGAACCGCTATACGCTCAACCAGACTTGGCAACTCTTACAAAAGATCGGAGGCGTAAATCTGCCGCCGTCCTACGGGCCCCCGCGCCAAGGCGATGTGCGTGACTCGCAGGCCGATACGACGGCGGCGGTTCGCGAATTGGGACATGCTCCTCGATTCATCTTTGAACAAGGCTTGCGGCTCACGCTCGATTGGTACAGGAGCGATCTGGAGCATAAAGGCAAATTGGAGGCTCCGGGCGCTAAACTGGTGTCATAGCCTGCCTGCGAGCTCGTTTCGCTTCCACCGATGTCTTTGTTACAAAACCGCTTCGATCGGAACTTTTTAACCACGTCCGTTGACTACGTTTTCAACTGGGCGAGGAAGTCTTCGCTGTGGCCGCTTAGCTTTGGTTTGGCATGCTGCGCGATCGAGATGATCGCCTCCACTACGGCGCGGTTCGATATCGCTCGGTTTGGCGCCGAGGTGTTTCGGCCCAGTCCGAGACAATCCGACTTGATGATTGTTGCCGGTACGGTGACCCTCAAGATGGCGCCCGTCTTAAAGCGAATTTACGAGCAGATGCCCGATCCGAAGTGGGTGATTTCGATGGGGGCCTGTTCGAGCGTCGGCGGTCCGTTTAATACATATGCGGTGCTGCAAGGCGTGGATAAGATTGTGCCCGTCGATGTGTACGTCACAGGATGCCCGCCCAGACCGGAGAACCTGTTTTACGCCCTGCTGAAGCTGCAGGAGAAAATTCAGCAGACCCCGAATCTGGTTCGTAAGCCGACCTATGTGAGACTGCATGAGAGCATGCTGGACGATTTCAAGAAGAGGGTGATGGTGGCGCAGGTACAACAACCGGCGGAGGATCTGGTAACACTTTCGTGATGGAATCTTTTCGGCTGGGGCTGGACGGTATTTATCGCTGCGATGCCTTCCAACAATTTATCTGGCAGGAACACGGTTTTGGGACGCGCCCGCAGAGTCCCAACGCGGATGTTACTTTGCGACAGATCCACTCGGACCGAGTTGTCGAGGCAAATGGCTTAGGCGACCGAGAGGCGGAAGGCGACGCTTTGATCACCAATGCGCTTGGTAAGAGTATTGGCGTTCGGACAGCAGATTGTGTTCCGCTCTTGCTGGTTGATTCCGAAAAGCGCGGCGTGGCGGCGGTGCATGCCGGTTGGCGCGGCACGGCAGCTGAAATCGTCAAGCGGACTGTCGAGACAATGCACGAAAGCTTCGGCAGCAGACCCGAGAATATTTTTGCTGCGATCGGTCCGTGTATTCGTCCCGGTTGTTACGAGGTCGGGGCAGAGGTGTTTTCTAAATTTTCGGCGATTTTTCCTGAGATTGAATGCGAGCGGACCTGCAATCTGGATCTGGCGGAAGCGAACCGTCGACAATTAAAAGCCGCTGACGTACCGGAAGATCAGATTTTCGACTCGGGGCTGTGCACTGCCTGCGATCCGATCCACTTCTATTCTTACCGGCTCGAGCCCGAGAACCCGGGACGCATGATCAGCGCAATTTGTCGCTTGGCTTAGCTTAGTCGAGACCATTTTCCTGCCCCAATTTCCTTCGCCACTGCATCCTACTTCCGGCAACATCGAATTTCAGGAGACAACTCCTCAGGAGAAAACATGGACCGTACAGCGAAAGCACAGTGGAAGGGCGACCTGAGATCAGGGCAAGGAAGCATCTCATCGACCAGCGGTGTTCTGTCGAACACTCAATACTCTTTCAAAGATCGTTTTGAAGATGGAACCGGCACCAATCCGGAGGAACTTTTAGCGGCGGCGCACGCTGCCTGCTTCTCGATGGCGCTTTCGCTCATGCTACAAAACGAGGGTTTGAAAGCGGACAGTATTGACACGAAGTGCACGATTACGCTGGATAAAGAGGGCGATGGTTTCGCGATCAAAAAGAGCCATTTGGAATTAACCGCGAAGATTCCGGGAGCCAGTCAGGATACATTTACCCGAGCGGCGAATAACGCCAAAGAAGGATGCCCGGTCTCTAAGCTGTATGACACCGAGATCACGCTGGACGCTAAGCTCGAGAATTGAATTAATCATATAGTTTGACCGAATCCAATTGCCGTTTCGACGAGCCGTTCCGGAAGACGCTGATTGAGTTGATCTCATTTCGGCGCGACGTACGTCGCTTCCGTTCCGACGCGCTGCCTACGGGTTTAATGGATGAGTTGTTGCGGCTTGCCTGCCTCGCTCCTTCGGTGGGTTTTAGTCAACCTTGGCGCTGGGTGACGGTGGATGCGCCGGAGAGGCGTGATGCTATCCTGGCGAACTTCCGCGCATGCAATAACGACGCGCTCGGTGATTTCACGGGAGACAAGGCAGCGATGTATGCGCGCCTGAAACTCGCCGGTTTAGCCGAAGCGCCGGTGCATCTGGCAGTCTTTGTCGATCCTGAGACTGAGACCGGGAGTGGGCTGGGGCGCAAAACGATGCCTGAGATGCTCGCCTATTCGAGCGTCTGTGCGATTCATACGCTTTGGCTGCTGGCGCGAGCGCATGGAATCGGGCTTGGCTGGGTATCCATTCTGGATCCGGATGAAGTGCGGCGTATCACCGAGGTGCCGTCAACCTGGCAGTTGACGGCATATCTTTGTCTGGGCTATCCGGAGGAAGAACAGGATCGTCCAGAGTTGGAGCGAGAAGGCTGGGCAAAGCGGCATGCTGAGGAAGAAGTTCGTTTGCAAAGGTGATGAACGAATGAGGGGACCGATTTGAAGTTGCCGGCTGGCTTAGTTAAGAACCCTCACGCCCTTGTAGCGTTTGAACTGCCGATCACGAGACACAATCGGCACGTCTTCGGCCAAGGCTGTTGCGATGAGCATTCGATCGAAAGGATCGCGGTGATCTTCGAAGAACGGGCATAGAAAACAATCGTTGAGCGTGTCTCGGCTCGTAGTTGACCTGCCTCACTTTGAGCATCTTTGCACCGAGCGCAATGTCCTCGGCGCAAAACTCAAGCTTGCCGACCGCAACTTTGATTGCTATTTCGGTAGTCGAGACGGCGCTTAACAAAAGATCTACATCGTCATCTTCGAGGAGCGAACGAGTGCTCTTACTCCATGGCGACTGACCCTCGCCGGACAAAGAAATAAAGGCTTCCGTATCCAAAAGTAGACGCATTTAGACATCGCCTCTGAGCCAGGCTTCGATGTCGTTCTGCGGTCTTGCCCAATCCGGATCGAGAATCTTGATCTTTCCTTTGAGTGCTCCGAATTGCCGCTTCACCGGCGGCTCGGTTGAAGTAGGAACGATATCGACGACTGGAACGTTATGTCGGCAGATCGTCACGCGCTCACCCTTCTCGACTGTTGCAATCAATTGTGTAAGCTTGTTCTTGGCTTCGGCCACACTGACTTTCATATCGGTTTTATTATAGCTATTTAATGGCTATCGTGAGAGCTCTCTTCCAGGGTATCGTCCGATATTTCTTCTTAATCGAGTCCGTTTCAGACCGCTCTCCTGCCCAGCAAAAACCCGGTCCCGCCCCACGACAAAACAAGTATGTAATTGATGGCTTGAAACAGAAGAATGTAGGCAATCGCATCCGTGCGGCTGATTCCAAATGGCATCAGAATGCTGACCGCGACAAATTGATAGATGCCGACGTACCCTGGCGTGGACGGGAGTGCGCTGCCCAGGGCCAAAGCTGCCGTGAGCAGAAAGGCCATGGGGATTGAGATGGATAATCCGATGGAACGCGCCAGCACCACAGACGAGAACGCATCGCTGCACCAGATGATCGCTGTGAGCGAAATGAAGCGTAGCAGCCGGTCACGATCGTGGAAGCTGCGAATGCCTTGCAGTCCCTGGAGCAAGACTTTTTCGACTCGCTGCCGTAAGGCAGGGGGAACAGGAAGCAGCCCCAGGAATCTCAGCCAGAACACCTCAAACGCAGGGATCAAAATGATAGCGGCAACACCACAGATGCCGATTATGGCGAAAGGTTCGGCAGCGTTGCCCAGCCATCCGGGATGTTGTTTCATCAACAGGAGAACCACCGAACTAATGGTGATAACAGCAATCGCGTCCACCACGCGTTCGGCGAAGGCAGTCGTGAGCACGAAGGTTTTACTCAATCCAGTGCGGCTGCTGATCATCAAGCTGCGTATTACTTCGCCGGCGCGAGCCGGTAGAACATTGTTCCCGAGATATCCGGCGGAAGTGGCCCAAAATGCAAGTGAAATAGAAACCGGCGCCTCGGCAAGCAGAATGACTCGCCAGCGGTACGAGCGAAGGAAGAGGGCGCAGCTCATCATCCCGATGACAACAAGGACGATCAGGAGGTTTGCAGAGCGGAGCGTTGCCCAGACCTGTTTCCAGTCGATTCCACGGAACGAAAAATACAACAGGACAGCCGCAATGGTGAGTGATAAGACCCAATAAATAGCGCGAGGGGGTGCGGCTTTGGTCGTCTCAACGGAATCAACCATGAACTTGCAGTCTAGCCGATCGGTCTCATTGTTCATCTACAGGATTCGTAAGCCGTACCAGAACGCTCAGTGGGCTCTTGCGCTCCGAAAGAGCGTAGCCTCCGCGCGATTCTGGCCGTCTAACGCTTGCAGTTATTTATCGGAGGATAAATGAAACGAAAGCTTGGAATCGTCGGCGCCTCTTTACTCTTTGCGGTGGCGATCGCTTTTGCCCAACACGATCATGGAGGGCCGCAGGGAGGTGGACATGAGGGAGGAGGACCGCAGGGAGGTGGCGGGCATGATGTGGGTGGCGGCCATATCCCGGCGCACGGACCGGAACCTTCCCACGTTGCGCCTCAGGCCCACGGCGCCCCTCAGGATCACAGCGCGCCGCAGAGTCATGGCGCGCCTCAAGCGCACGAAGATCACTCCGCCCCGGCTGCTCGAGACTTTCGAGATGCTCCTGGGCATCCCAACGCTCCTCATGTGGAGAGGAATGATCAGTGGGTGGGTCACGACGCTGGTCCTCGCGACGCCAGGTATCACATAGACCATCCCTGGGCGCACGGCCATTTCTCGGGCGGTTTTGGGCCGGGTCACGTCTGGCATCTAGGAGGAGGCGGTCCCAGCCGATTCTGGTTTAGCGGATTCTATTTCAGCGTTGCCGATCCGGATCTTGCTTATGTCAATGACTGGAATTGGGGTGGCGATCAGGTTGTCATCTATGAAGATCCGGATCATCCCGGCTTTTATCTGGCCTATAACCCAAGATTAGGAACCTACGTGCACGTCACCTATCTAGGTTAGGACGTTTGCTTGGTCTCGGCCTTCTCATCGTCTGCGAAGTAGACATCATACACGTTTTCGTCAAATAGACCCGCCATCTTGATGTCTTTGAGGGGAAGCGTGAGGACGAAGTCGTTGCTGTCGACCGAGGGATCCGCGAGGACATCTTGGTAGAACACAGTCCGGTGAGTGCGGAGCGTATCTTTGTCACGGTAGCCGCTGATGATCGGCAGTATTCGAAAATACTCCTCTTGCGGGGCAAGGTTGGGAGACTCGGCCACAAATCCTACGTACCATTTGAGCGTCACCAGGGTGAGGGATACCAGCCGATGTCCCCGCTCCGCCTGATGAAGGAGTTTAGTGAGCGAAGTCCCGTGGCGGCGAATCTCAATGTCCTTGGCTCTTGTGGGGTTAATAGACAGATTGACGAGAAGCGCTAGTGTACTGTCCAAGAAATAACTAGACAGCGACTTTCTTCTCTTTTCTGCGCTTCGGGCTGGTGCAGCCAGGTTGGATCTGCTCCAGCGTTCGGCGGCAGCGGGAAAGTTTCTCTTGGATTGAATCGATAGTGGCGGTCCAAACGAAGGGCTGGGGTCTTTCATTCCAGGTATCAAGGAATGCAACGATCGCTGTCTGTAGATCGGCAACGCTCAGAAACGCAGCGCGTTTGATTGCTTTGTTGTCGAGGTGACCGAACCACCGTTCGACAAGATTCATCCAACTGGAACTGGTGGGCACAAAATGAGGCACAAACCGCGGATGACGTTTCAGCCACTCTCTCACTTTCTGGTGCTTGTGAGTGCCGTAGTTGTCCATGATCAGATGGAGCGGAACGGTGCCGGGAAACTCTCGATCAAGCCGACGTAAAAATTTCAGGAACTCTTGATGCCGGTGTCGCTGATGGCATTCGCCGACTACCTTTCCCTGCAATGTCTCCAGCGCCGCGAATAGGGTCGTCGTTCCATTGCGTTTGTAGTCATGGGTCATGGTCCCGCAGCGGCCCTTCTTGATCGGCAACCCCGGCTGGGTGCGGTCCAGAGCCTGGATCTGGCTCTTTTCGTCCACGCAAAGCACAATGGCCTGTTGAGGCGGGTTGAGGTATAGACCCACTACATCGGTCATCTTTTCCAGGAATCTCGGATCGCGAGAAAGCTTGAATGTCTTCGTGCGATGTGGCTGCAGATTATGCGCGCGCCAGATATTGTTCACTGTGGACTTGCTGACGCCCTGTTGTTGCGCCAGTGTCCGGCAACTCCAGTGCGTCATCCCCGCCGGTTTGGTTTGAAGAGTTGCATGCACGATGGCCGTGATCTTGTCCAACTCGTAGGTCGGCTTTCGTCCCCGGCCCGGAGCAATGTCCCACAGCCCATCCAGCCCGAATTCAACAAAGCGCTTGCGCCAAAGGATCACCGTGTTCCGGTTTACTGCCAGTCGCCGGGCGATAGCGGCATCGGCCTCTCCTTCGGCAGCGCAGAGGACTATCCGACAACGCAGAACTACCTGTTGGGGAGTGCCATGCGCCGAAATCCACTCTTGAATCTTCCGGTGGTCCACAACTGAGAGCCCGACGGAATCGCCCATGACCAAGCTTATTCCCGATCAAGCTACTTGTCTAGTTATTTGCTGGACACAACACTAGCCGAACTTTGTCACGACTTGGCTGATTGGCTCGATTATTCGAGGTGCGTTGGCGACAAGTGCTTTGCCTGCAATGGCGGGTTCTGAGAAGCCGATGTAGTGCAGACCAACCCTCTTGAAGACTACACGGGGTCGTGACAAGATCGGGCAAGAATGTTGTACGTCCAGCGAAGGCTGGCGTGTTCAGTGGGGAACGAAACCCACCGGGGTAAGAGTCAGAAGCCCCGTAGCTTGATTGATAGAGAGGTGAGAGATCTAATTTCTAGAGTTCAATGACCAAGCCGTCCTAGGGGCGGTGAGCGAGTCGCCGGGCCGTAATGAAAATGAACGCACGGGTGGCCTCGAAAAGTATTCCAGAGGCTGAGCCTTCAACATTTGGGCGAAAGCAGCATGGAGTGGCGCAAGCTGACCGAAGCGACACAACACTCTGGCGGGGTGATAGCGGCAGCACGGTGGCAAGGACGCGCTAAGCAACTGGAGAAACCCTCCTCGCCCGTCGAGAAAAACGGCGGAAAAGGTACTTCGTATAACTGGCAAACCAGGAAGTCGGAGGAAAGCGAGAGGGTGGCGGAGGGGTTCGGAGTAGCGAAGAAGCGGAGTAATGTCCGTGGAGCGAAGGGACCCTGCTGTGTGAGATGGCTCTAACAAAAAGGAAGGCAAGGGTGCGTGAGAAAAACACCTATCGGTTTGCAAGACCTGAGGCGGAGCCTATACGTCAAGGCGAAGGCGGAACCAACTTGGCGTTTCTGGGGACTATACGTCCACATCTGCAAGATGGAAACTTTACGCGAAGCTTACCAGATGGCGAAAACGAACGAGGGCGCACCGGGAATTGACGGGGTCTCCTTCGACGACATCGAGGGAAGCGGAAGGGAAGAGTTTCTGAGGCAGATTCAGGAGGAACTCGTACATCGAACGTACCGGCCCATGCGGGTTCGGAAGAAGGAGATACCGAAGGATGGGGGCAAAGTTCGCATCCTGTCCATTCCTTGTATCCGGGACCGCGTGGTTCAGGGGGCCAGCAAGCTCATTCTGGAACCGGTGTTCGAAGCGGATTTTCAACCGGGATCGTATGGATACCGGCCCAAACGGACAGCGCCTCAGGCGGTACACCGAGTCGCAGAAGCGATCGCGAAAGCAAAGACACGTGTCATTGATATTGATCTCCGAGCCTACTTCGATAACGTCAAACATTATTTGCTGTTAGAGAAGATGGCTCGCCGGATACAAGACGGAGACGTGCTGCAATTGCTCAAGATGATTCTGAAAGCGGCAGGCAAGCAAGGCGTTCCCCAAGGCGGCGTGATCTCGCCCCTGATCAGTAACGTCTACCTCACTGAGGTAGATCGGATGCTGGAAAAGGCCATCGAGGTCACTCGCTACGGGAGGAAGAAGCAATACACAGTGGTCCAATATGCACGTTTTGCGGATGATCTGGTGATATTGATCCACGCTCATCGCTGGAATGATTGGGTTGTGAGGGCAGTAGAAAAACGATTGCGGGAGGAATTCGGCAAAGTGCAGGTGGAGATCAACGAAGAGAAAAGCCGGACAGTCGATGGATCCGAGGGAGAGGACTTTTCCTTTCTGGGGTTCGAGTACCGTCGCGTTCTGGGAAGTAATGGAGTGTGGCGGCCGCTGCTCACGCCCAAGCTGAAGAAGCGAAAGGCGCTGACCCAGAAGCTGAAGGAAATCTTTCGAAGGTATATTGGCGCACCCGTGGGGAGGGTGATCGAACAGATCAACCCGATCCTGCGAGGGTGGGTGAACTACTTCGCGGTAGGGAACTCAAGCCGGTGCTTTTCGTGGGTAAGGACTTGGGTCGAAAAGAAGATCCGGCGCCATCTGATGCGAGCTCAGAAACGTAAAGGGTTCGGTTGGAAGAGGTGGAGTAGCGCATACCTCTATGAGCAACTCGGGCTATTCAATGATTACCGGGTGCGACATAGTGAGGCATTGCCGAAAGCACTTCCAGCACGATAGGCCACATAAACCTTGCTGCGAAACGCACAGGAAAGCCCAGTGCCGGAAATCGGCTCGCTGGGTTTGAGGAGGCGGGGACTGGAAACGGACTTACGGTTCGACTAGTGAGGCACTCCCAGAGGAAACGGGGAGCAACAGATAGGTCGCACCTACGGAGCACCGCGCCAGTTCTCGACCCTACTCTGCGCCCGAACCGGCGAACCAAGGACGGCAAGGACCATAGGTCCTGGTCGCTGGTGGAGACGGTGCGCACACCGGATGGTCCTTGGCAAAGGACACTCTGCTATCTCGGGGAGCTGAACAGTTCCGCACAGGTGCGCTGGTTGAAGACGGTTGAAGTTTTCAATGAGCAGGGCGAGACACAGCAACTGAAACTATTCCCGTGGCAGGTGGAGCCGCCGCCGGACGATCCGCAAGTCGCGCGCGTGCTGCTGAATAAGGTGCGCCTGGAGCGCACGCGCCAATTCGGTTCCTGCTGGCTCGGTCTGCAGTTATGGAAGCGGCTGGAGTTGGACGCTGCTGGCGTACCACATACGGCCACGTGGGGGCCGAATGCTCAGCCGGTTCAGTTCATCAGCCATGCGCCGCAATGTCTAGGCTTGTTGCCGCCAGCCGATGATGAGATTCATCCCTACCGGCCCCGGACGGTGCGCATAGTGGTAAGCCGCTGCTTTTGCTCGTGCATCCTCGAGGCGAGGGTCGCATAAAGTCGTACCTCGTCGTTTTCGCTTCTGCAAGCGCCGCCTTGCCAGCCGGTCGATCAGCAGCACGGCGCGAAGCTTCCGACATTGAGCAGGGTGGCTTGCAGTTGCGACCGATTGGTATGCCGGCGGCAGCTCTCGATCTCGGTAAACTCCGCCACGAGCTGGCCGCCACCGACGTGGTGACCAACTACCTGGCGCTGCGCATCGAGAGCCAATCCACTGGCTACTCAAGTCCCTGTGACCCAGCTTCAGCAATTCGGGCCTGTTTACCTTCACAGATGAATAATCCCACGGAGTAGTGCAACGGTAACAGCCTCCGTGTGATCGGTAACATCCAATTTCGAAAAATATTTGCGTACATGCATCTTCACTGTGTCTTCCGCAATCGATAATTGCGCGGCAATCTCTTTGTTGCGCTTTCCCGTTGCCACCAGTGACAAAACCTGCACCTCTCGTTCATTAAACTAAGAGCATCCTCCTATATATGACTCACCAGTCGTTGAGCCATGAGCGCGGGAATGTACCTTCCACCTGCCGAAACCGTTCGAATCGCATCCAGCAGCTCATCGCGCACCAAGCCTTTTGCCACATATCCTTGCGCGCCTACTTGCAAAGCGCGCTGAATATCGGAGTCCCCGTCGTAAGAACTGAGGACAATAATTCTCGCGCCGGGGCTGAGACCGCACAGTGAGCGAATCAGATCGAAGCCGCTCATATCCGGAAGCCTTAGATCCACAATCGTTACATCGGGCTTGTATTGTCGAAACGCCTCCAAAGCTCGTTCTCCGCTGTTAGCGGTTGCCGCCATCTCCATTCCGGGCTGCAGCGCAATAAGCGCAGTTAGCTAGCCCGTCAAGCACAACCGTTTGTTGCCTCGCTCTACAACCCGGCGAAGGCCGTGACCGTGGCATCGAAGGTTAGTAAGCATCCGGTGAACCCCTCTTTCGGGTGAGCATGAGAAGGCCGATAGTGGGAGGCATGAAAGCTATCGATTCGGCTTCAACGAGACAGGAGAGATGGACGGAGCTGATCCGTTAACAGAGCCAGAGTGGTGTTTCAGTAAGTGCCTTTTGCCGGGAACAGGGTGTGAGCGACCAGTCCTTCTATCACTGGCGTAAGCGGCTGACCGGAAATGCGCCTGTGCGATTCGCGCTGGTGGAGGCCAATGCGCGGATCGGGAAAGACACGCGTTCCGGCGTAATTCACCAGGAAACCGCCGGCCGACTCGCCGATAAGCGCTATTTTCGAAACATTGACGTGATAGGCTGCGGCGTTCGCTTTCACCCATTGAATCGCTGCATCGACATCGGCCATCGTTTGCGGAAACTGAGCGGCAGGAGCAAGCCGGTAATCGATACTGAACCAGGCAAACCCAGCGTCGGACAAAGGCTTAAACAAAGGTCTGACGTTTGTACTTTTACTGCCCTCGTCGAAACCACCTCCGTGAATAAGAATAGCGGCAGGAAACGGACCCGGTCCGCTCGGAACATGCAGGTCCAGCAACAATGGCTTTCCACTTTGATTGGCGTACTCTACATCCGTTTTATCAAGCGTGTCGCCGTGGAGAATTCTCGCAGCCGCAAGAGCCAGTATGAAAAAAGACTTCCGCATCGAAAGGAATTCTATCAAGCGCGAATGTCTTGGTGGTTTTGGTTATGGCCGGAGCGAATGATTCTACTTTGAAGATTCTTTCTGCTTGGACTCCCGGTAACCGGCTTTCAAAGCGTCTGCTTCGGTCATATATTTTCCCGTTTTCGTCTTTCCATACCATCTGTCGCCTTGTTTGTGAAAGACTTTTGTGTCGGGATTCACCCAGACCATTCCTGGTCCGCCGCCTTGTGCAGCAACTGCCGCTGGAACAGACCCGTTGGCAGAATTATTGACAATTGGATTGCTGTTAGCAATCCTCGTATTGCTCGCCGGCGTCATCGCGGCGGATCCTGAACCGACGGTCACCATCGAACTGACGCTCCCGAGAGTTTTCGCTGACAATCCCGCTTTGGAGAGGTCATTCACCGACGAATAAGGCCGCGCAGCGATAATCTTTTTCGCGCTTGCAGGGCCAATTCCGGGAAGACCTTCCAATTGCGATTGGCTCGCACTGTTCAGATCGACCTTCGCACCATTAGCAGGAGCCTGCTTAGTGGACTTGGAAGTCGATGTACTGGCCATCGAATCGGTGCTGGCGCCTCCGGATTTTCTCCGCTTTGATTTAGCCGTGCTCGTAGCAGTCTGATTAGTGCTTGTGGCCTGACGCGATGTCGCAGGCAGGTCCACAAGCAGAAGCCCGGAGACAAGCGCTACCGTGGTCAGTAAGTTCTTCATCATTCATTTATTGATGCCGATCTGTAGATTATAAGACCGGAATCTCAACGCAGATAAGTAGCAGCTGTAATGGTACTTATTCATCAATTGAATGCCCTCATTGTTCTTATGATCTTCTAGGTCAGAATGAGCATATGGACTGGAAAGAGCATGGAGTGAAGATCGTGAAGGCCAACACTCTTGATCCGAATACTCCTCAGACGCCGGGAATGACCAGGGCGGCAGCAATCACACACGCTCGGACAGGAGCTGCGAAACTGTGGGCCGGTACCGTCGTTGTAAGCCCAGATGCAAAGACCGGTCCGCATCATCATGGCGAACTCGAGACCGTTCTATATGTCGTTCGAGGTCGTGCGCGGATGAGATGGGGCGAGCAGCTCGAATTCAGCGACGAAGCAGGAGCGGGAGATTTTATCTACGTCCCGCCCTTTGTTCCACATCAGGAGATCAATGCCTCGCCCGATGACATTTGCGAGGCAGTCGTGGTGCGCAGTGGCCAAGAGCCGATTGTAGTGAATCTCGACCTGAACACTCCGGAGCAGGCCGGTCCAGGCTCCGGGGAAAATCAGTTCCATCCAGCCGGATCCCGCCCGTAATCCTCGATCATTCCTTAAAAAGATGAGATACTAAGCGCCTAAGGACACTTATGGCTGAATGGCAATACCAAGTTCATCGTTTTTCGTTGGAAGCGGGCGTAGACTTCGATGAACAAATCCAAGCAACACTTACAGAGTTCGGATCCAAGGGATGGGAATTGGTGGAAGTGCTCGAGCCAAAGACCGAGAGCGATATGTACCGGCTAATCTTTAAGACTGCCAAGCCACTCCACTAAGCTCCCATGTTCCTTTACATTTGGTTGTTTCTGATTGGAGTAATGGCCGGGCTTCGTGCCATGACACCGCCGGCCGTAGTAAGTTGGGCAGCGCGGCTCGGATGGCTGCATCTGGAAAATACTCCTTTGGCATTTTTGGGCTTCTCGGCGACGCCCTACATTCTTACTGTGCTCGCGATTGGCGAGTTGATTGCCGATAAGCTTCCCAAGACGCCCAGCAGGAAAGCACCTCTCGGTTTCGGCGGCAGAATAATGACCGGGGGCTTGAGCGGCGCGGCTATTGGAATGGCGAACCAATCGTTGTTGCCGGGTATTATCTTGGGCGTGCTCGGCGCGATCGTCGGAACATTGGTCGGGTATCAGGTCCGAGTCCAGTCAGTAAAAGCGATCGGCGGCAAAGATCTTCCTATCGCTCTGCTGGAGGACTTGATCGCTGTCGGCGGGGCCTTCTTCATCGCCTCTCGATTCATGAGATAGAAATCACCTGACCGACTTACTTCCTTGTGAATCTGCGGATTCAGGCTCGAGAAGGATGGATGAGGATCCATGAAATTGCGGCAATTAGATATAAGCTCGCCAGGATAATCAAAGGCAGATTCCAGTTTCCGAGGTGGTCAATGATCAGCGCCAGGACAATTGGACTGAGAATTCCCCCGATTTGTCCTGCTGTGTTCATGGTTGCGCTGAGCATGGCCGCATTAGCGCCTCCCAAGTCAATGGCGGTGGCCCAGGCCGGGGCAAGCGTGAACATCGACGCTGCGCCTCCTACGGCGATCAGCATGCCGGCAGTGCGCCCGTCCGCCGTCAAGGCGCCGCCTAGCATCGTAATCGCTGCAACCAAATACGCGACTCCTCCAACACCGCATCGTCCCACACGGTTCCCAAAACGGCGGCAAAGATTGTCATTTGTAAATCCGCCAGTAACATCGGCAAGTACGCTTAACAACAAGGGAAGGCCGGAAAAAATAGCCAGTTCGGTCTTAGCCATTCCGCGGGCCTTGACTAAATAGACCGGCAGCCAAGTTATAAAGAAATAAAAGCCATATGTATTGGCGAAGTATTGCATACAGAGTGGCAGCAGGCTCTTAGTTCGCAGCACATCTCCCCAATTTCCTCCGTGCTGAGGTAGTGAACCCCGCGTCGACTCTATCTGTTCACGTTCGGCCTGGCTGACCGCACGATGTTCGCGTGGCTCATCGCGGTACCACAGATACCAGGCGATAGCCCACAGCAGGCCAACGCATCCAAAAATCACGAAGATAAAGCGCCAAGGCAGAATCGTTGCCAGATACACGACCAGGAGCGGAGTAAGTCCCCCGGAGAGATGGGCGCCGGCGAAGAAAATGCCCTGAACACGTCCACGTTCCGAGGAAGGAATCCAGCGAGAAAACACCAGCGCTGCATTCGGCCAAGCGCCCGCCTCGCCGATTCCAAAGAGAAAACGCACCACAAGAAGGGCAGAATAACTGAAAGTGGCGGCGGTTGCCATTGTGAAGGCCGACCACCAGAGAACGATGCGTGTCAGAACGAGCCGGCTCCCAATGCGATCTGCCCACCAGGCGGTAGGAATCTCAAAGGTTGCGTAGGCTAAGGTAAAGGCGCTAAACACATAACTCATCTGAATATTGGTTAGATGTAAGTCACGCATAATATCCGGCGTAACAACCGAGATGCATACGCGGTCAAGATAAGTAATGGCAGCCAGCGCCATCGTGAATGCGACGACCCGGTAGCGAACGTAGGTCATGAGTAGAATGCTTCAGTCAGTCACGTACCTCATGAATGAAGCCGGTTGATGCAGCATTGTTCCTGTAACCTTAAGTCGGATCTTTTCAATCTTGTTAATGAGTTCTACAACCATCAGTGTCTTGGCAATCGTCTTCGTAGCGACTTTCTTCCGTTCCGCTTTCGGCTTTGGCGAGGCGCTGGTTGCTGTTCCTCTCCTGGCTCTTTATCTTCCACTAACGGTAGCAGCACCGCTGGCTGTTCTATTGTCCGTGGTTGTCGCCGGATTTGTCGTCATTCAGGACTGGCATAACGTTCATCTACAGAGCGCCGGTTGGCTGTTTCTCTCAACTCTGCTCGGCATACCCATTGGATTACGTTTGCTCACGTCACCTCACCAAATCGCAATAAGAATAGGACTCGCATTGTTGATCATCGCCTTCTCGGTGTTCTGTTTGAGCGGAAAAAGTCCGCCTCAGATCAAAGGCGCGGGAAAGATGTGGCTAGCTTGCTGCGGGTTCGTGGCCGGAATCTTAGGAGGAGCTTACGGAATGAACGGGCCTCCTCTCGTCGTTTACGGTTCGATGCGACGATGGTCTCCGCAACAGTTTCGCGCGACATTGCAAGGCTATTTCTTGCCGGCCAGTGCGACCGGTCTGATTGGATTCTGGTTAGCCGGACTGTGGATCCCGGCCGTTACTCACTACTTCTTACTTTCCTTACCGGCAGCCATACCGGCCATATATGTTGGCCGAATAGTAAATCACCGGCTTCGGGGAGACCGTTATCTGCGTTATGTCCACGGATTACTTGCAGGTATTGGTTTAACTTTGCTGATCGAAACCCTTAAGGATGTTACTTGAGAAGGCCTTTGATCCGGCCTTCCAGAACGGTTTGCGCCTGCTTAACCGGGAATAGCTTTTCAAGGAGCCCAAGATCGGCGTCGATGGTCACATCCCTATCCGTAACATCTACAAAACCCTTGATCGGAGTGCTGATGATACCAACCTTCGCATCGAATGAAAACGTCATCGTCGATCCCTGCCAAACTCGTTTTTCATTGACAATTCGCAGTGGAATAACTCCAGTATTCTTAAACAGGTCGTCGAACGAGCTATCTACGGCTCGAACGATTTCCTCTTTTGGCCGATTGTGTGACACGGTGATTCGCACGTCTTGATCCCTTCACTCTAGGAGATCATATCTGCTGAAGTGATTGCCACTGATCCCGTTGAAGATGAACGCCCGCGTAATTCTACGTTCCTAACGGCTTAGCAGCACGCGGGCATTTCTCACCAGCTGCAGATCTTCTTGTGAAGGGAGCATCAACCCGGTAACACTCTGCGATAAGCCAAGAAATCCGAGGTCATTACAGATCTCCGCTCTAATCTCGAGCGCGTGTTCGCCGATGCCCCCGGTAAAGACCAGCGCGTCCAAACCTCCCAGCGCTGCCGCCATCGAAGCAATCTGTTTTCGCACCTGATAACAGAACATATCTAACGCCAGTTTCGCTGCTCCATCATGTGCGCGGATAGTAAGCAGCTCTCGAACATCACTTGTCCGTCCGGAGACTGCTAACAAACCCGAATGGTGATCGATCAAGGACTCTAACTTTTCAACATTCTCATAGCCGTGCTGCAGCAGATAGAGGAGAAGTCCGGGATCCAAATCACCGCATCTTGTTCCCATCATCACTCCTCCGCTCGGCGTCATCCCCATGGACGTATCGATCGAGATTCCATTCCGAATCGCAGTGATGCTCGAGCCGTTACCGAGGTGCGCCACTACCAATCGAGAGGGGAGCGGTCTCAGCCGCGCAACGATCGATTCTAAGGAAATACCGTGAAATCCATACCGCCGGACTCCTTGGTTCTTCAGTTCCGATGGCAGTGGATAAAGACGGCTCACATCAGGCAATTGTCGGTGAAATGCAGTGTCGAAACAGATTACTTGAGGGATTTTCGGCAGCCGTTTTTGAACGGCCTGCAGAGCGGAAAGCGAAGAGGGAAGGTGCAAGGGGGCGTACTGAACAGCCGCCTGCAACTGCTTCTCTACTTCCGCAGTGGCGATCTGATGTTCGGTGAGATGAGGTCCGCCATGAACGAAACGATGCGAAACGGCCGTGAGCGGTGAGGAGTTCAAATCTCCAATACGATCAAGCGCAAAGTTCAGTGCATCGGCGTGGTTCGAGAACGACTTACTTTCAGCTGCCGGGTTCTTATCTCCGGACTTGATAGAGAACGATCCGTGCTCGCCTCCAATTTCTTCCGCCTCACCTTCGCACAACGATTCTTCCTGCTTACCTTCCGCATCGAAAAGACCGAATTTAAGAGACGACGACCCACAGTTAATCGCCAGAATAGCGCCGGACATTAATAAGGCCACTTCCAGTTCGTAATTTCCGGTCTGTCAATGCCGTTTTCAAAAGCGTAGTTCACGCTCTCGATAATCTGGTCCTTCAGCCAATCCTTTATATGTGCCCCGATATTTTGTAACTTCGGAACCCGATCGACCACGTCGATAGATAGATTAAATCGGTCCACTTGGTTTTCGATTGCTAGCTGAAGCGGCGTATCGATATTTCCCTTTTCTTTGTAACCGCGCACATGTAAGTTGTGGTGATTTGTACGTCGGTAAGTGAGCTTATGGATTAGCCAGGGATAACTGTGAAAGTTAAAAATAATCGGTCGATCTTTCGTAAACAGAGAGTCGAAGTCGCGATCGGAAAGGCCGTGCGGATGCTCCGTATCCGGTTGAAGCTTAAATAAATCAACCACGTTGATAAACCTGATTTTTAGATCTTCAAAGTGTTCCCTTAAAATTGCCACCGCGGCAAGCGACTCCAGCGTGGGAACGTCTCCGGCAGATGCCATGATTACGTCCGGCTCATCGCAATCATCGTTGCTGGCCCAGTCCCAGATCCCAATCCCTTTCGTGCAATGCTTGATAGCGGCATCCATATCCAGGTAAACAAGATGAGGCTGTTTGTCAGCGACGATCACATTGACATAATCGGTACTGCGCAGACAATGATCGGCAACGCTCAGCAGGCAATTTGCATCCGGTGGCAGATAGATCCGGGTGATTTCGGCACTCTTGTTCGTTACGACATCCAGAAACCCAGGATCCTGGTGAGTAAATCCATTGTGATCCTGGCGCCAAACGAGTGAAGTAATTAGAAGATTGATGGAAGGAATCGGCGCTCGCCAGTTAATTTCCTTCTTACTCTTCTCCAACCACTTAGCATGTTGATTGAACATCGAATCGATGATGTGTATAAACGCCTCATAACTGGAGAGAAAACCATGACGTCCGGTAAGAACGTAGCCTTCAAACCAGCCTTCCAGGGTGTGCTCGCTGAGCATTTCCATCACTCGGCCGTCAGGCGCGATCAAGGTCCCGTCTTTATCTTCTTCCTTGATTTCGGCCATCCAGGTTTTGGGTGATGCCTCGTAAATCACTTGCAGACGGTTAGAAGCCGTCTCATCCGGACCAAACACCCGAAAATTCGTCATGTTACTGCGCATGACGTCCCGAAGAAATGCGCCCAGCAGTTCAGTCGGAGATGACTCTGCCTTCCCGGATTTTTTAACCTCCAAAGCATAGCTTCGGAAGTCCGGAAGATGCAGCCCTTTTCGCAGCAAGCCCCCGTTCGCATGTGGATTGGCGCTCATCCGTCGCTTGCCGGCAGGAGCAATCTCTCTCAACTCCTGTTTGAGCCTCCCGCTCTCATCGAACAGCTCTTCCGGTCGATAGCTACGTAGCCACTCTTCAACGATTTGGAGGTGTGCCGGATTCTTCAACACATCCAGCACAGGAATCTGATGCGCTCGCCAAAAACCCTCCACTTTATGTCCATCCACCTCTTTCGGGCCTGTCCAGCCCTTGGGCGTGCGAAGTATGACCATTGGCCAACGCGGTCGGCGCCTGATTCCGTCCGCGCGTGCTCCCTGCTGAATCTGCTGAATGTCACTAACGCAGCGGTCCAGTGTCGCAGCCATTCGCTGATGCATGCCCGGCAAGTCTCCCCCTTCCACGACGTAAGGCTTCCATCCATAGCCCAAGAAGAGTTGTTCCAGTTCTTCTTCAGAGATCCTGGCCAGCAGTGTCGGATTGGCTATCTTGTAACCGTTGAGATGAAGTATCGGCAGCACTGCCCCATCCCGCACCGGATTTAAAAACTTATTCGAATGCCATGAAGTTGCGAGCGGCCCCGTCTCCGCCTCACCGTCACCTACTACGACAGCCACGATCAGATCCGGATTGTCAAAAGCCGCACCGAATCCATGTGAAATGCTATAACCGAGTTCTCCGCCTTCGTGAATGGAACCCGGCGTTTCAGGAGTGCAATGGCTTCCAATGCCGCCCGGAAATGAGAATTCTCGAAAGAATTTATGTAGGCCGGCAGTATCTTGGCTCTTATCGGGATAGATCTCCGAGTAAGTCCCCTCCAAGTAACAATTCGCGAGAACAGCTGGCGCGCCATGACCAGGCCCGGAAATGTATATCATATTCAGGTCCTGTTCCTTTATTAATCGATTGAGATGAACCCATACGAAGGACTGCCCAGGATCTGAACCCCAATGTCCAAGGAGTCGCTTTTTGATGTGCTCGACTTGCAGCGGCTCTTGCAATAGTGGGTTTTCTCGCAGGTAAAGCATTCCCACAGACAGATAATTACAAGCGCGCCAGTATGCATCCATTTTCCGAAGGATTTCCGGGGAGAGGGGCTCTTTGGGAGAATCTTGGAAATTAGTAGATGAAAGATTCGTTTCAACGGCACTCATACTTATCACAATACTCGCGGTTCAAGAAGAATCCGTGACAAAAAACGAAGCAAAACGATCCGAACGGTTTTGGCACGGTTTGGCATCACCTGAGCGGAACTAAATATGGATAAATTCGCAATCTGGGCACAGCTAGAAGCAAAACCTGGCAAAGAACAGGAAGTAGAAGACTTCCTGAAATCCGCGCAACCGATGGCGGTTCAGGAAGCGGGCACTACTACCTGGTATGCCTTGAAGATTGGCCCTTCGAAATATGGAATCTTTGACACCTTCGCAGACGAGAACGCTCGCAACGCACATCTTAATGGTGAAATTGCGAAAGCTCTCTTTCAGCAAGGCAAAGGAGTTGTTCGTCAAGGATCCGGAGGTGGATAAGCCAATGATCCTCGCTGCTAAAGCTCCCGGAGCATAACTTACGCTAGGTCGTCAAAGCGATGCTTGAAAAGTGTTGCAAGACGATACCTGTCCTGAGTCGAAGCCCTGACGAAACCACTTTGCACGTTGGGCGGAGCTCCCGTGAGTGAACGACTCGGGACTTACTCGCCCAGTAGACATTTTTTGTAAACGATCATCTCCTACCGCGGCGGCAGCGCCCAATCCCGAATCGACATCTCTTTCGTTCAGCATGTTGCGTTGTTGAGTGGTGTGTCCCCATACGCCGGCGAAGCAGTCCGCTTGCAACTCCAGCCTCACAGATAAAGCGTTCTGTTGATCAGGCCGTTGCTCCTGTAATCTGCGTACCTTCGGTTCGATACCGAGCACTTTTTGCACATGATGGCCCAACTCATGAGCGATTACATACGCCTGGGCAAATTGACCCGGAGCGCCAAAACGCTGACGCAATTCGTCGAAGAACGACAAGTCAAGATAGACCTTTTCGTCTTCCGGACAATAAAACGGACCGACAGCATCTCTCGCCATTCCACAGGCAGATGGGAAGGAGTTACGGAAAAGCACCAGTTTGGCTCGGCGATAGGGCACACGAGTGATCTGCGGAAGCGTGACAGTCCAGTTCTTCTGAACGTCATCCAACACAAAAGAAACGAACTGTACCTCGGGCTGCTCCCGCTGATCCAGCGCCGGATCGGCATGGTTCCTGCTGGCGGATTGAGTGGCCGGTGCGCCACCAGAAAAGAGCGTAAAGAAATTGCGTTGGAACACCAGGCTTAAAATTCCGACAATAATGAAACCGCCTATGCCGAGACGGAAGCCGCCGAAATTGCCACCGCCTCCTCCTCCACTGCTGCTACGCCGGTCTTCAATATCTCCGCTGACGCCACCCGGGGTCCACTCCATAAGACTTAAGTGTATAGAGATTTGAATGGCTATAGTAGTCCGAATTGGGTCGCAACACCCTAAAGCGTTCGGAACCAGCCGCCGATAGTGTTCTCGAGGAGATTCGATGTGAAAACTGCAAGATTCGTGGCAGCCACTCGGGAACTGTTTTACTTTATTTCGGCGGTCACGATGCTGCGCCGGCATTGCGAGTCTATCGAAGAAGCCAAGCGGATCGTAGCCAGCACCGGTGTTAACCAGATCTTGGTGACTATCTGATTTTCATTCCCACTCGATTGTGCCTGGAGGCTTGTGGGTCATATCGTAGAACACGGCTGCGATGCGACCCGATGAAAGTAGTTGAGCGGTAAGTTGATCAAGCAGTTCCGGTCCGATGAGAACCACGTCGGCTGTCATGCCGTCCACGGAATCGATCGGGCGGAGAACCACGGATTCTGGCGCTTCGCTCGTGCCTGCGGGTATGAAAATGACCGGGAATTGCCAAACTTTCGTGTCGAGATCGTGTTGCAGACAGAACCGGCGGACGATGGCATCGGCTTCCCGCAAAAGGTCCAGACGGTCTTTCGATAGGCCCGCTTCAAAAACCTCAAAGGAATCGAGCGAATCCCGGCTGCCACAAAGCGCAATCACGCGGTTAATGTCCGACCTGCTATTCGTCAGTGCCGGCGCCAGGGTACGGACCATCTCAATGTCCGGCTTGCGGGCGATCGCCAGCACGTTTCGGTAGCTCCGGGAATCGCCCTGTACTCCGACCGATTTGATTGGGAATAAATAACCATCAGCGGTTTTCTGAACAGGGGCCACGGCTTCGACGCATAAACAACGAATAGCGAGGCCAGGGCCCGGAAAGGGGTGTCGCGCCAGAAACTGTTCCGGTATCCCGATCTCGCGCCCGATTTCACGTACCTCGTCCTTGTAAAACGAGGTGAGCGGCTCGATGATGGATCCCGCTTCGATTAATTTCCGGATGCCCGCTACGCGATTGTGATGGGTCTTGATGAGGTCGGACTTCGCCGTTCCACCCGATTCGATCGTATCTGGATAAATGGTTCCTTGTCCGAGAATCCAGTGACCATCGAGGAAGGTCTCGGTGGCCAGAATTCGCTCTTGCACTTTAACGAAATGCTCGCCGATCGCGCGGCGTTTTGCTTCCGGATCGTAGAGCGACGCCAGCGCCGGGAGAAATTCCTCCTCCGCGTAATCGACTATGAAGTGAGCGGCGCCAAGCCCAATGAACATGCTCTCGACGAACTCGGTTTCGCCCTTCCGCATCAAGCCTGTGTCTACATAAATGCCGTACACTCGTTCGGGTCCGAGAGCTCGCAGGCAAAGAACATAAGCCACGGTAGAGTCCACTCCTCCGCTGACAAAAAAGAAGACGTTTCGATCCTGAACTACGTCCCGGATCCGCTGTTCCACGATCGGCACGCGTTGCGAGATGTCCCAATCGCGATGAGCACCGCAGATATCGAAGACGAAGTTCTCTAAAATCTGCCGTCCGGCATGGGTGTGAACGACCTCCGGATGGAACTGCAACCCGAAAAGGCGCCGCGCCGGATCAGACATAGCTGCGACCCCGGATGTTTCCGACGAACCGATCACTCTGAATCCGGGCGGAATCGCTGAGACGCTGTCCCGATGGCTCATCCAGATCTGGGAGGCCTCGATCGTCTTCCAGAGAGGATCCGTCGGACAAGAGACGGTGAGGTGAGCAATCCCGTACTCGCCGCGGTCGCCCTTCTGAACAGCGCCTCCAAGATGATGCGCTATCAGCTGATGGCCGTAGCATATCCCGAGCACCGGTAACCCAAGTCGTAGTAAGCCCGGATCGATGTTCGGGCTTCCCGGTTCATAGACGCTGGCCGGCCCCCCGGAGATGACCACACCACGGCTCGCAGCCAGTGCGGAAGCCGGGATATTGCTGGGCTGGACGTCGGCATAAACGCCCAATTCACGAATACGCCGAGCGATGAGGTGAGTGTACTGTCCTCCAGTATCGAGAACCGTGATTTGTGGCGCTGAGACGACCGCTGGAGGTTGCTCCAACGCCGCCGCTTCGAACTGTCGATCCAAAGTTTAGTGTAGCGAGCGAGAACTGCCGTTAGCGGCTGGCGCGTTGCTTTTCAAATTTGATCTTGGACTTAGAGAGAAGCTCGGTAGCCTGAGGCAGAACCTCAATCGCTTTCGCCACTTCCGGATCTTGCTCTACGCCAACCTTCTCGGAATCCTCAAAGCTGAACGCGGTGACATACATCTGCTGCCGCAGCTGTTTGCGGACCCAGTCGTGATCGCGCGTCCAATCGGCTTCTGAGAATTTAACGCCGTTCTTCATCAGAAAATCATGAAAGTCATTCAGAATGGGCTCGCCAGGTGCCCAGTCAGCCGGCAACTTTGCGGAATTAACCGCAAAATAGTGAGCGGAGAAATCGAAAAACGCGTTTCGCCGCAGGGCGTTCATCTCGAATTCGTCCGCTTTCGGCACATCGAACTTAACGTCTGGCGTAATTCCGCCTCCGCCATATACTGTTCTGCCTAAGTCCGTCTGCTTGACGTCCTGGAGATCTTTGCTGTCTGTTCGTTTCCCGTAGTAGTAATCGAGGAAAGAGATATTTGAGTAGTTTCTCTGAATCAGGCGCCCACTCGGGGTGTAATAGTGTTGCGTTGTCAACGCCAGGCCAGTGTTGTCACTGAGTGGATATACCGTCTGGACAAGACCTTTGCCAAACGTGGTGTCACCTAGAATCAACGCACGATCATGGTCCTGCAATGCACCAGAGACGATTTCGGCCGCCGATGCGGAGTAGCGATTCACAAGCACCACCATTGGGTAGCTCTCGCCATATTGGCTGCCGCGCGCCAGGTAAGGCTTATCAGAATAGGCGCGGCCCCTGTGCGAGACCACCACTTGACCGCGATCCAGCCAATGGCCCGCTACTGCGACGCCCTCCTGCAATAGACCGCCAGGATTTTCGCGGAGATCGAGGATCAGCCCTTTGATGTTCTGCTCGCCGAGCACCTTAAGGTTGTCCTCCACTTCCTTGCCCGTCGTCTCCGTGAACGACTGGACGCGCATGAAAGCAATCCCGGGCTTAACCCAGAACGCTTCATCCACGCTGTTGCGAGGAATTTCGTCTCGCTGCAAATTGAATGTAAGAGGCTTGGAGCTACCCTCTCGGGAGACAATGACCTGTACTTTGGTTCCCTTGGGGCCCCGCAGCATGTCGGCAATCTCGGTACTGGTAGCGGTGTCAACCCGTTTGTCGTTGACTTCTACCAGCAGGTCGCCCGGCCGGATGCCTGCTTTGTAGGCCGGCGATCCGCCAAAGGGGTGAATCACCATGGTTTTACCGGTTCGGGGCTGCGGTCCAATCGTCATCCCGACGCCGTAGTACTTACCGTGCTGCTCTTCCCGGAGACCGGCGAAGTCCTTCGGATCAAAAAAGTTAGAGTGCGGATCCAGCGTTCGCAACATGCCTGGGATCGCCCCCTTATAAATGGCCTTATCGGCCGAAAGCTTGTCGGAGTAATTCTGCTCGACAACGTCGTACACCTTGGTGAACGAGTCTAGGCTAGCTTTCAGGTCTTCATCAGAAGTCGGACTGATACTTCGCTGTTGCGCGGCTAAAACCGGTTTGGCTCCCGGTCCGAATAGGCCGCCCACAATAGCGCAGGCGCCCAGAAATAGAGGAACAAAAAGGAAAAAACGGCGTTCGGACGACAATCCTACCCTCCGGATCTGATTTCAGTATAGACGCCGGCGGCAACTAATGGGTGCCAAGTTGTTTGAATTTCGGCCGCGCTGGACTGCCCATTCCGTTAGACGGCCGCTCGAACCCGCCGCGGCAGAAGAGAGGACTCGCTCTTAGCCGCCTTCTTAGGGATCTCGTCGAGCCGCTTCACCTGGTCGCTGACGCAGACCAAAAACATCGGCTGGCGGGCGTTTTTCAGAAGATCGATGATGCGATCCTGTTGATCTTCCAGGTAAATGGTTTTCCCATCCGTGAGCAGGTGCAGGTTTGAATCGTTGGAAAGAACGTCTCCCAGGCGTCGCCCCATTTCCCGCTGCAGAAAGCGCAAGACGCGCCGAATCTTCTGGAGAGAGAACCCTTTCCGGCGCAGCTCAGCGATCACTGTAATCTCAACTACCTCTTCCGGCAGGTAAATTCTTTTGTGACCTTCGTGGCGGGGAGAAACCACCTTTCTCTCATCCCACCATTGGAGCTGCCGCAGACTGACCTGGGCGATTTTCGCAACATCTGTACTGGTGTATGTGCGCTGACCCTGAGGCAAATCAGGACGGACTTTCCGTGTTTTGAACATAACGCCCCGTTTTCGTGCGGAATTTGGAACGGCTCCGACGATTGTACTAGAGTTGGGCTCACAGTCAAGTCCGCCGAACCACACTGTCGTTAGTATGTGAGTTGGCCGCTCTAATTCACACATGATCTGTCCGTTTTCAAAACGGCGGAGCCGCAAGGTAAGGCGAAACGAAGCAAACGCGGGACGCAGCGCCGAAGACGGCCGCGGCGGCCGATGATGGGTATGCTGCTGCACATGGTTGCAAAGCAATCACGCTTCAGCGCGATCGATGGCAGCCAGCCTTGCTGGTTTCAGAACAGCTAGGGGCATGACTTGATCGTCATTCCGGACGAGGCGACGAGCTAAATTTATTATGCACAGTTGGTCCAAGAGGAATCGACCCACACGGTGAGGGCGGGCTTGCGCGAGGTAATCGAAACGAAGGTCTATTTTGCACGCTGTACAGCGATCGCGGAAGCCATTTCTTTGTGACTCCGAAGGCCGGCGAGCCGGTCGGATTTGGACTGGGTGTTCACGGTGCAAACGGAACGTACTGTCGCCTAGGACAATACGGTCAGTATTGGCGAACGAGTGTGGCAGATCGAGAAGTCTCGATTTCGGAGCACACTGGGCGGGCTGCACCGTCACGATTCATGAACATCTCGACGGCCGGGTTTCGCTACGCTAGGGACCGCACGTCGTGGGGCGATTCGACAACCAGGGCCACTCTCTGAAGAAAGTGAGCAAACAAGAGCGTGGTGGAAAAGACGGCCCCTGTACTTGTGAGCAAACGGAAAAGGGCGGCTCGCGCCGCCTAAAACGAAACACCCAAAAGCGGACAGATCACTTGTTAATAAAAGCGGACCATCCTGACAAACTAACAACAGGCTTTTGTTTTCAGCCGAAATGTTTTCTTGACCGCTGCCGCCCCCCTGCTACAGTCGAGTGATAATCAAAGAAGTGCACTCATGGCCAGTGACGCGAATATCAAACTCCCTGCTGATCTGCTTACGCAAGTGCAAGCCATCGCCGCTAGAGAAGGTAAAACGGCGGATGAACTAACCGTCGAAGCGATGAAACGGGAAGTGGCGAGAAAGCTGATCGCAAGCCTTCCCTCAAAGGCCAGCGGGATGACGGAAGAGCAGGAGATAAAAAGCGCGGTCCAGGCCGTACACGACTACCGGGGCGGGCGGTAGGTGCGGGTTGTTTTAGACACCAATGTCTTCATATCGGCGTTCCGGTTCAAGGGAAGGCCGAGAGAACTTGTCCAAATGGGCGTTGAGGGCGAAGTCGATATCGCCATCTCACAATCCATCATCGACGAAACCTTAAGGGTTCTCCGCGACAAGTTTCACGCCACGCAATACGAACTGGATACCGCTTCGTCAATCATGGACGCATGCGGGCGAATGGTGTATCCGGTTCACAAGTTGGATGTCGTGAAGGCCGATCCCGACGACAATCACATCGTGGAATGCGCTGTGACCGCTGAAGCCGACGCCATTATTACGGGCGATAAACACCTGCTGAACCTGCAAGCATACGAATCCATCGCCATCATGAAGGTAGGGGGATTTCCTGAGCAGGGGACAGGGACGCTGACGTGCCCTCCGTGGGTTAGGCCATTCTCTGCAGACGATGAGCTGCTTCAAAAGTGAATTGCTGCGCGACTCTCATATCGTTATCTCTGGCGGTGTGGGCGTTCTTGGTTTAGCCGTGGTGAAGGGGCTAACCGAACACGGGGCGAGTGTCTCGGTGAACGATCTGGTCGACGAATCGCTGGCCGCGGATGCTTTCAGGAAAGAAGAGATCAGCAGGGAGCTAGTGAGTTACACGAAAGGGGATTTACGGGTGGCGGCTGAGGTGACTCGTTTCGTCGGAAGGGCGCGGGACAAATTCGGCCCTATCAACACTGCGCTGTGCCATGTCGGGATTGTGGTATCGCGCCCACTGATCGATGTGAGCGGGGAACTCTGGGATCAGATGCTGGACGCCAATTTGAAAGGCGGGTTCCTGCTGGGATCGGAAGCGGCGAGAACGATGCTGGGGGACAAGGTGAGGGGCATCTGATTTTTACGAGCTCGTGGGTAAATGAGACTCCTTGGCCGTCCATAGGTCCCTACAACGCGAGCAAAGCCGGAATGAACCAGCTGATGCAATCGTTTGCAAGAGAGCTAGCCGAGCACGGCATTCGGGCCAACGCAGTGGCGCCAGGCATTGTCGCTGCCGGGATGGCGCAGAGGCAATGGGAAACGGAGCCCGACTACCGGGCGCGCGCACAGAGAGCCATCCCGCTTGGCAAAATGCAGCCCGTGGAATCCGTGGTGAATGCTTTTTATTTCTTTGCAGCGATGCCGCGAGCTATATGACGGGATCCGTGTTGCTTGTGGACGGGGTTGCAGTCTTTATCCTATGGACTGAGGCATGAGGGAACGGTCGTTGATACATATTAAAAGGTGAAGCGTACACATCTAAGAAGGCTTGGGCCGATCTTTCCGGCCGCTTTACTTCTCGTTGGATTTTCGATTCTCGATGGGCAGAGTCCTGCCTCGAACGGTGCGGGCGCGCTCGTTCAGAAGATTCAGGAAGAGCTGTCCGGTCCCTTCCCTCCGCCGGAAGGCGAGGTCGATCCCAATGTTGCGCATGGCGAACTGATCCGCGGCTCAGTCCGGGATTCGAAGATCTTTCCAGGCACCGAAAACGACTTTCAAGTCTACGTTCCTTCGCAATACAATCCCAGCAAGCCCGCGTGCTTTCTGGCGAAACTGGACGGACTCGGCGCTTACGAAGCGACGGTGCTGGACAACCTCATTGCGAAGAACGAGATCCCCGTGATGATCGGCATCGGTATCGCTCCCGGCACGGTCTGGAAACCATCGGGCGGAACAGCGCAACGGCAAGCCGCCCGTTTCAACCGCTCCTACGAGTTCGACAGCGTCAACTACAGGTTTCCCGATTACGTGCTAAACGAGTTGCTACCCGCAATTGAGAAACTGAGGACTCGCGACGGCCGAGCGATCCAGCTTTCGCGGGATGGCAACGATCATGCCGTGACCGGAAACAGCACGGGGGGGATCGGTTCCTTTACGCTGGCGTGGCGCCGGCCTGATCAATTCACCCGTGTGTACTCAGTGATAGGAACATTCGTTTCGATGCGCGGCGGCCACGAATATCCGGCGCTGATTCGCAAGACCGATCCCAAGCCGATTCGCATCTTTCTCGAAGACGGCTCAACCGACGCCTGGAATCCGCTTTTCGGTTCCTGGTATGCGGCCAACCTGGAGATGGAATCGGCCTTGAGTTTCGCCGGCTATGAGGTGGCGCACGCGTGGGGAGAGCATGGACACAATGGCCGCCCGGGTCAAGTGATCTTTCCCGATGTGATGCGCTGGCTGTGGAGGGATTATCCGACGAGGGTAAGACCCGGTACATCGAGCAACAGCACGCTGAAGGAAATTACGCTACCCGATGAAGGCTGGAAGGAGATCCCGCAATCCTTCCAGTCCGCAGCCGGACTTGCCGCCGGCAGCAACGGCGACGTCTACTTGAGCGACGAGCCCCAGGCGGCCATCTACCGCATCGGCTCCGACGACAAGGCGGTCGCTTTCCTTGAGCACGGCCCCCGTGTGATTGCTGAAGCCTTCGGCCCAAACGGCACGCTGTACGGCGTTGTGCCCAGCCAGAAGAGAGTTGTCGCATTTAGTCCGCAAGCAACCAGCCGCACGATCGCCGACGGAATTGCCGGCCATGCCATTGTCGTGAGACATGACGGCACGCTGTTTGTAAGCGAACCGGGCGCTCATGACGATATGCCCAGCCGGATCTGGCGAATCGCATCCGGCGGCGAAAAGAAAATTGTCGACCAAGGGCTTCTCTCGGCTTCGGGTGTGGCTTTTTCGCCCGATGGCGCTCTGTTTTTTGCTGCCGAGAACGCCACCAAATGGATCTACAGCTATATCGTTCAACCCGATGGCTCCTTTGCGGACAAGCAATCCTTTTATTGGCTGCACATGACCGATGTTCCGAACAATAGCGGCGCGGAGGATGTAGCTCTAGACACGTTGGGCAACCTGTACGCAGCAACTCGCATGGGCGTTCAAGTATGCGACCAGAACGGCCGTGTGCGCGCCATTTTGCCTTTGGCCGCCCCGAGCGGGCCGGTTCGGAGCCTGTGCTTCGGCGGCAAGCAGTTTAATGTTCTATACGCTACGGACGGCAGGCATGTGTTCAAACGCGCGCTCAAGGTGCGGGGCTTCAGTCAATGGGCCGATCCAGTCGCCTATAAGAGTCAGGGCGCGGGGTGATGTTCATCCGCCGCTTCATTGGATCGCGATAGCGCCGTTAGATCCAGCTTCGTGAAGTAGATATTTTCTTTCGCGCGAGAGTACACGAATTACATCTTCCCGGTCTGCTATATCGCAAGATGGATAGCCGTAACCGGCGTGATCCTTGGCTCCGGCTTGGAAAACGCTCCGCGATTTCCACATTCCCACATGCATCACGAATCCGAATATAATCGCTTAGGAACACCGAACCCACCTCTGAAAAGTGTTACCCATGTCCTCGGCCGGACATTAGCAGAAACTAACCGGGATTTCTCACAAAACAGGTGTCGGCACTCGTGCCGACACCTGGAGTTTGGACATATTTTTCAAGCAGCGGCAGTAAGCCCCAGTGATTTCCAATCGATTTTGAGGTCGAGCGGGGCTAGCAGGGCTGGGTTTTCGACGCTTTCTTTGCGCAAGAGGGTGATCAAGTCGAGGCAGGAGGGGCGAGCGGCGTTTTTGCGCCACTTGGGAAGGGGTTGATAGGGGGAGTTACGTCCCGGACCGAAGGTTAACAAGGCAGCTAACAGCAAAGCACTGTAGGCAGCGACCGCCAAGGCGGGCTGCCGCGGCACGGCAAGCGGGGAACGCAACTGCGCCTGACCGACTCCGAGGGTATCTTTCTCCTCGCGATGGTTCACTTCGATCTGCCAGCGATCGAAGTAGGCCTGTAACATCTCGCGCGCGGTGCGCCGCGCAGGTCGGTGGTTAACAGGAACGCCGGGCGTCGATAATACTTCCGTTTCCGGCCCGGCACTTGATAGGGAAGGGGAGCCACCACCAATAGGCGCAACGGACGTTAGCCCGCGCCGCTTTGCCAGTAAATGCCGCTCACTTCCTTTTAACGGACTTTGCGCCACTGGCCGCCATGAAATAAACGCGCCTTACGCCAAAGCAGGGAATCATCTTGCCGAATCTGCTCCGGGGTGAATTTGGCGACATCGTAGAAACGTGCGCTGCGGCTGTCAGTAGCACGCCGGCACAACTTCACGTCACAGCGCGCGCGGGCGATGATGGCTGTCCGATCCATCGCTTGCCGGAACAGCGTCCGATTACAAAAGCTCCCATCCCCGACTATCAATAAGTGTTTGCTGCGCTCGCCTGCTTCATCCAAGGAAACCCGCAGACCGGCGATGATTCTCACCGCCTGCATAGAAAGGTTGTTTTTCTTCACGGCTTGCCGGTAGGCCGCCCATTCTTCGGTTGGAGCTGTACGGCGTGGATGATTCAAAGCGGGCACTTCCTCAAAGCGCACCGGCAGTGCGCGCGCGGCCGTCTTCTGCTGGCGATAGAGCGGCACTAACAGTAAGATCTGCAGAAAGCGCAGGCCGAACATCAGGTTAAAGCGAAACTTGGGGGAGAGCGGGTCGCGTTGATAGAAGGCGCTTTGAATGTGGCGACCGGTCTTGTGCAGGCGCGTGTCGTCGATCGCTGCCGCTACATAGCGTCCTTAACAGAACGGAAGAGCCTTCTCCAGCACGGGCTGAAACAAACCGCTGCCAGTCGGCCCGTGCATGCAGCCTGTACTCAGCACTCCAGTCCTGCTGTTGGCGCCCCAGAGCGCAGAGGGCGCGCGACAACGTAAGGCGCCCGAAGCTGGTCAGGATGCCCAGCGCTTGAGACATGGCCCGGCGATGAGAACGGCTCTGCGCGAAGCCCGGGCGCCAGCCCGCCAGTAGTTCGAGCAGTGTGCAGAGCAGCATCTTGTTTCCTCCTGACAGACGAAACCGAATGGGTGCGAAAAAAGAGCCTACTTCTCCGGTCGTAAGAACACGTGATTGAGTTCGCAGATCTCTTCCATCTTGCGCTTCCATTCCTGATAGTTGTCCAGCCAGCGCCTGACCATCTCGCGTTGCTCTGGCCGGATACTGAACTGCCGATTCCGGCCACCGGGATAAGTGACCGTGAGTACCCATAGCTTGTGACCTTCGCCCGCTTCACAGCGCGCACACCCCTGGCGATGAAAGATTGTGCGCTCCAACAAAGATCCTCGCAACACCTCTTCTGGAGTAGGCAAGGTAGCCGCGATCTTGCGGCGCTTCTGGATCACTTCCTTCTGCTTCACCTACAAGGATGAAACAAAATCGCGACGAAAAAAGCAAGAACATTTTTATCCCAAAATGTCCAAATTCCAGGGGTCGGCAGGAGTGCCGACACGGCAAAGACGAGTCTCTGCGCCACCTCATGCGAACTAGACAATGGCCACTCCAAGGACTCGGATGTCAAGCCAGTGCCTGGCAAAAGGAGTGACAGGTTGGGAGCCGTGATAACGAGAGCAAAATACTCCTGGGCAAAGTGCTGCCGGGTCAGGCGACGATCTTTCCGGCTTTTTGCATGCACTCCGACACAGCTTCTTGAAACCGGTTGCAGATACGGTCCCATTGCAGGTCTTCGTCGATCATGCGCTGAGCGTTCTTTCCCATGGTTATGCGGTGCGATGGCGGGGTATTCTGGATCCGGAACATGGTGGTGGCAATTTTTTCGGGAGTGTTCGGAGTGTAGATCCAGCCGGCTTCGGCGGGGAGATAAGGGCCGAAATTCGTTTCAGGGCTTAGGAACAGGGGTACTCCCAAGGCGGCGGCTTCGAGGCAGGCCGTCGGCAATCCTTCAAATCTGGACGTGTGAACGAAGGCTGCCGCTCCGCTTAGCACTTTGTGCAGTTCATCTCCGTAGAGTGGTCCCGGCCAAGTGACGGCCTCGCTGACGTCGAGGTCTTTCGACATGGAGCGGAGTCGAACATGGTCTTCGCCAGCGCCTATCATCAAAAGTCGGAGCGTACCGCCTTGCTTGCGGTAGTCGGAGAATCCGAGCAAAAGCAGGTCTAGACCTTTCTGCTTAACTTCATGACGACCGCAGTAAATAAGGGAAGGAGGATCGGATTCTTTCCTCGGGCCGGGATTCAGAATGGGCTTCTCGCGCCGGTAGCCATTTGGAATTATGTATGTTTTAGTGTGCGGCGCTCGGCGGCGCAGATCATCGACTTCGGTCGCTCCGACCAGGTGGACCATAGCTGCGTTGCGAAGCATCCAGTTTTCCCAAATCGTGGCAAAGATCGTCTTTTTAAAGCGAACTTTGAATGGATCGAAGTAGGTCGAGAGATATCCGCCATGTGGCGTGACACCGTAGAGCACCCCGCGGCTTTTCAGTTTATGCGCAATGGCCGTCAGCTCAGGAATATAGACCGAGTGCAAGTGTACCCAAGTATCAGGCGCCAGTTTATTGATTGCCTGATTCAGTTGTGGCGAGCGCAGGAAGCGCAGGCGAGCGGTTTCAAATACAGTGATCGAGTAACTTCTCTGGTGTGTCGCCGGGGAGGGTTCCGGTTTGAGCGCCCACACCTCTGCCTGATGCCCCGATTTCGTCTGAGTTTCGGCAAGCCAGTGAACGACTTTATTCACCCCATTGGCAGAGTTCGGGTCTGCACTGTCGGCCAGCACATGCACAAAGCGCATTATTCTGTTAAGGATGACATGGAGGGGGACATCAAATCGTGGGGTCGATCTTTGGTACTTTAGTTAAGCTATAGTGTAGTGGGACTGTTCTGATTTTCGTATTCAAGTTCTCGAAGTTCGTCGCTTTAGTTGCAATCTTTTTCTTACTGTCAGCCACATTGGACAACGTCCCGGACTGTCCGGAGTTACTCAACACTAACTCGGCTTCGTCAAGCTCGCTTCAGCCTGTACACCATGATGCGGCAGCTTGTATTCACTTGATTTGCAGCGCTTTCCAGGTTTTCCAAGTCTCGGAGATACGCGCGCAGGACATCTTGAAACGGTTTGTCACGCTCTCGCCTTCTTCAATTCCTCAATCATTGCATCAGGGCACGGATCCTTCTCCACCTCTTACTTAGTTTTGACGCGCGTAAGTTTAGCCAGACTGACGCTATCTGTCGAGAAGCCTCCCGACGAGCTTCGAGAAGATTGGTAGTTGCAGTGATTGACGCGAATGCGGGCCTCGGCCAGAATCCATTCCCGGATAGAGGCCCAACCGGCGATGACTTATGGGCAAATATCGGCCGTCTTTTTGGGCCTACACCGACATTGCCTCTCGACTTCTATAAATTGATTTTCAAAGGATTTATTATCGATGCAAACATCAGAGATTCTTAAGGCCTGGAGCAAAATTCTCAAGGGAGAGCCTCCCTCTCTCTCGATTGAAATTACGAAGGAGTGTCCGCTTCGGTGTCCGGGATGTTATGCGTATGAGGACAGCCATTTGGGCAATGGCGTTACTCTACGTGAGTTGAACGATCGTAGAGGGCAGGAGCTGATCGATGGAGTGCTGGAGGTGGTGGACCGGCTGAAGCCATTACATCTATCCATTGTCGGTGGTGATCCGCTGGTTCGCTATCGCGAACTCGAGACGATGGTTCCTCTTCTTCTGTCCCGTGGTATTCATGTACAAATCGTCACCAGCGCGTTTCGGACGCTTCCTCCTAGTTGGAGCAAACTCGATCACGTAAACGTTGTGGTCTCAATCGATGGTCTACAACCGGAGCACGATCTTCGTCGAAGCCCTGCGACATATGAGCGCATTCTGAAGAATATCGCCGGGCAAAAGATCACAATCCACTCCACTATCACTGGACAGCTTGTGAAGCGGCCTGATTACTTGCGGGAGTTTCTGCAATTTTGGACACCCAGGCCTGAAATTCACAAAGTGTGGTTCAGTCTGTTCACGCCACAGAAAGGCGATGATCTGCCGGAAATTTTGAGTGGGCAAGAGCGCAGACAGGTGATTGCCGAATTGCTGCAGCTGCGAAAAGCGTTTCCAAAACTTGACATGCCGGAGGGACTCATTCAACAGCTGGGATCGCCACCCCACAATCCTGAAGAGTGTGTTTTCGCGTTAACCACCCAAACGATCTCAGCCGATCTCAAGACCAAGATAACGCCGTGCCAATTCGGCGGCAATCCCGATTGCGAGTCTTGTGGATGTATCGCTTCGATGGGCTTAGCTGCTATCGCGGCGCATAAGCTGGGCGGCGTGATACCGGTGGGAGCGATCTTCAAAGCTTCTATCAAGATCGGCCAACTCAGGTCAAAACCAGGGCCCGAGCCGGCTCGGCAAGTTCCGGCACTGAGGGTACTGCCATAGCAACGAGAGGAGATTGAGATGAGGTCGACCGACAGTGGCCGTAACAACTTCGAACTAAATGCTCTTCGAGAACTATCCGCCCGGCTTGGTAGTAATCCCTTGTTAAGTCAGGCGAGCAGTGGAAACATCTCCTATAAGAGCGACGACAGTTTGTGGATCAAGGCATCCGGCAAATGGATGATCCATGCAGAAGACGAGGACTTCCTGGTCTCGGTCGAACTAGCGAGGGCGAAAAGGTGCTTGAGAGAAGACACTGCGATTCCGGAGACTGAAGACAGGGGCTCCAGACTTTTTCGAGCGTCGATTGAGACGGCAATGCATGTTGTGCTGCCGCAGAGAGTCGTCATTCATGTTCATTCGGTGAACGCGATCAGCTGGGCGGTGAGAGAGGATGGTCCGAGTCAACTCAATACGCGGCTGGCGGGCCTTCACTGGCAGTGGATTCCGTATACACCGTCGGGAGTTTTTTTAGCAAGGAAAATCGAGGATGCCCTCATACGCTGCCCTCACACCAATGTTTTTGTTTTAGGCAATCACGGGTTAGTGGTTTGCGAGAATAGCTGCCGTTCCGCCGAGCAGCTGTTGACAGAGGTGGAACAATGTTTGGCGATAGAGCCGCGCTCTGCGCCAAGACCCAATTTGCGCCTGCTCAGTCAAGCGCTTCCGGGATCGGCCTGGTCTCTTCCAGCATGTTCAGGGGTGCACAGTTTGGCGACGGACACGGTTTCGAAGCGCATCGTTTGCGGCGGTGTGCTTTATCCTTGCCAGGCTATTTTCCTGCTGGGGTCTGCGCGGGCTGTCGACTCTTTTCATATTGCAGACGAGCCCGAGTGCAATCGGCCAGAGTATATAGCCCGGCAGGTTTTTGTGATGGTCGAAGATTATGGCGTACTCGCCAGCGAGCATATGACGCGAGCCGAACAAGAGACGCTAATTGGTCTGGCGAATATCGTGCAGCGAATCGACGCCTCGGCACCGCTTCGCTATCTTGCGACTTTTGAATTGGGAGACGTGTTGAACGGAGCAGGTGAGAGTTATCGACGTCTGGCCGATGGAAACCGGGGGCGTCATCTTTCGAGCGCTTAACTTAGTCGATTGGTTTTATGAGGTCGGGACAGACGCTATTTTCTTCTCGCGGCTAAGCGTCGGAAACTGGTTCGTAAGCTTAGTACATGCAAGGTCCTACGGATCGGTTCTCGGCATTTTTAGTTTCTGAGCGCGCTCGGCATATAAGGCGTTTGCGCCTTGCCGGAGTTATAGCGGTATTGATTGTGGTTCTTATTTATCAAACGCAGTGGCTTATGCTGAGGCCGGGTTTGGCGATTTTGTTGGCTGGACAATTGGGCGTTGTCGTGGCGCTTTTATGGAGAAATGCAAAACTCTTGAAAGATCTCGATTCCGGCAAGAGGGACGTCCTCGAAGAAAATGCCGTTCTCGCCTGGTTTCAAAGCGAAGAACGATTTATGAGGCGTCTGATGCTGTTCGAGAGCGGATGTCAGATGATTGGATTTGGGGCTCTGGGATATGGGTTTTGGATGGTCACCCGAAGCTTATGGTTGGCTATCGCAATCGGCGTTGTTTATCCTGTATCCAGTTATCTTGGAGTGACACGCAGGAGAAGCCGGGATACGATTAGAAAGCTCCGCACTGAGAAGCAGGAGGTAGTGCTCAGCCGACTGCGGCCTTGGCGAGAATCTATAAACTGAGTCGCAGATTGTGAAACGTCATCTCATTTTTCGGTTTTAGACATAGTCACAGGATTGCTCTGCGGCTTCGGTAATTCCTTACGCGGTAACATTTCAGACCGGTTGGCCGCATCGTAGACGACCGTCGCGATCACCGCCGCGGACTGCATTAGGTCGGCTGTCTCGAGGTGATCGTAGGTATCGATGTCGGAATGGTGCGTTCGAGTGCTGTAGTCCAGCGGGTCCTGAATGAATTGGAAGCCGGGCAGACCCACGGCATCGAATGACAGGTGATCTGTTCCACCTGTATTGCGAATGCTGATGGCGCTTACGCCTTGATCCCGGAAAGCGGAGAGCCAACCATCGAAGAGCGGGCGCATTGCGTCATTCCCCTGTAGATAGACGCCGCGGATCTTGCCGCTGCCGTTATCGAGGTTAAAGTAACCCGAAAGTTTCGCGTGCTGGGAGGTCAACCGCATGGTTTCGGGATCACCGAAATGCTCCTTGACGTAGGCTTTCGAGCCCAGCAGCCCTTGTTCCTCGCCACTCCACAGCGCAATGCGAACTGTTCGATCCAGCTTCAGGTTTAGGCTTTTCAAGATGCGTACAACTTCCATCATCACAGCACTGCCCGCGCCATTATCGGTTGCGCCAGTGCCGGTATGCCAGGAATCGAAGTGGGCGCCGATCATGATCAGTTCCTCTTTCCGGGAGCTGCCGGGAATTTCGCCCACGATGTTATAGGCGTCCTGGTTCTGCTTGGAGATGTCGGCCTGCAATTCCACTCGGACCTTCACGGCAACTTTGTATTCGAGCAGCCGCACCAGACGGTTGTACTGTTCCTGCGTCACGACAAAGGTGGGAGGCGCCAGGGCGTACTTTGCATCGTAGGGACCGGCAGCTTCGGCAAAGAGCCGGCTATCGTGGGCGCGCTGGTCGCTATTGATGACGGCAATCACTCCCTCCTTCTTGAGGAAGGCAGCCCGCCTGGCGTCCCGTTCCTGCCGTTGTTTGCCGAAATCTTCGCGCACTGAGGGCGGCAAACTCGCGTAATATGCCAACGCCTCCTCCTGATCTTCCGGGAATTTCAGGTTGTTGAGGTCCACGGTAACTTTGGCAGTGGGCGCGGGCGCTTGTGCGATTTCGCTCAGTTCCTCGTTTGTGTAGCGCTTGAAAGCAGGCTTTGTTTCCGGCTCAAGCTTGCGTACAGGCGAGAGCAAAATGATTTTGCCCTGCAGCCTTCCCTTCCATCGGGTTTCGAACTGAGTGAGTTCCTCGTCGGCTTTCTTGGGATCGAGCGTACGGCGGCCAGCACCGTATGGCACCAATATGACATCGCCGGTCTTCTCACTGCCGGTGATGACGTCGGACCAAGCGAGCGGCGCCGCAACCAACGCGGAATAGCGCGGCTCCAACATCTCAAGCGAGGCATGCTTCATCGTCCAGCTGCGAGCGGGTGTGCCCCACTTCTCGAGATGGACATCCGCGAGACCATAGCCTTGCAGCCGTTTCACTGCCCAGTTGGCGGCTTCACGCCACTCCGGGCTTGCGGTAAGACGGGGCCCATATTGATCCGTCAGATACTGAAGGGTATCCGTCACTTGAGAGTTTTCAAAAGCTTCGGTTTTGATACGGCTGACGACCGCCAGATCATTGTGATCCGCATGATCCTGTCCGAACGAGGAAAGACAAATGGCGATAGCCGCAAGAGTGCCAAGAAGCAGAGTTCGCATGCTGAATTATAGAGGGTAGGCCAAACTGCCGTCAAAAATGATGGCTATAAATCCAGAGGATCAAAGGCCCCGTTGCGCAGCGAGGCTGATCTGCTTGTGAGCCGTATGATCCTCGATCAGTATTTTGCCGTTCTCCATTTTGATGTCATCCACTTTAGTGAAGCCATCGGGAACGCGGGCATAGAAGAGTAGGAAATGAGATTGAATTTTTGATTTAGCCGGAAGCCAACGATAGGCCGGGGCGTCGAACATCGGGCCGCCGCCGATGACTTCACGGCGAGGAACGTCGAAGGGCTGTGTACTGAACTCCATGCCTCTTGCCATTTTTCGATTGGGAGGATAGTTTCCCCAGTATTGAAGCCACGGGTAATCGGCACGCTTGAAAACGTATCCCAGAATCAAGTGCTTCTTCAGATTCATTCCTGTCACCCACTCGAGGTCGTGGGACGGATCTAGAAGGGTTGCGGCGTGATCGAGGTAGTGGGGGTTTTCCGGCGTTTGCCGAATGTTGATGAGCTTGCCGTCCAAACCGGGAGCCATGGGCCACGTGAAGTCGTGTCCTGAAGTGAGACGTCTCTGCACAGGACCCTGGGACTTTTGATCATAGGGACGAGTACGGGAGCGAGAACCGGAGAGGTCCACAACCGTGGCTCCCGATTCCAGGAAGGGTGAGCCGAGAGTGGCGTGCTCGGCCCAATTAACGGGTCTGTCGAAACCCATCAGGTTTTCGAGTTCACTGTCCACGTAGATGACGTTTTCTCCGTCGACCATGCGAAAATCACGCGTGAACATCTCCTGAACGATGGGAAGCTTAGCGGTGAAGCTAACCGTAGTGACGGAGGCGGTCTTTGAAGAGTGGATGGCAAAGATCTCCGTATGCGCTTCGCCGTGACCTGGCAGGCCGGCCGCGCGTTCCTCTGCAGAGGGCGGTCCAAAGCCGTCTATGCAGACGAAGTGACCCGCTCCGCCTTCGAATTTTACGGGCTGTCCCAGCTCTTTTGCATAGCGCATGGGATCCCAGAATGGACTTAGCTTTTCGCTGTCGCCAGTCAGCACAAGATTGGTAAGGGTGCTGCCTTTTTTCATTAGCGTGAGTTCCAGCTTGCCATTCGAAATGACCACCGACGGGAAGCCTTCAAACATGTCATCATGGACAGCCCCGTTGGCCGAATACAGGGACAGAAAGGCAGAGACGAGAAAGAGCTTCAGAGTGCGCACGGGCTAGAGGATATCAGAAGAAAGCGAGCGCTCGTTTCGATTGGGCCGATTTATTAAGTGGGAGTAACAGTGAATTGCCCTAACTTCGCACAGCGACAACGAAAAGAGAAGCTTATCGGATCATTAGATTTGTTTCGAGATTTCAGGACGGGAGGAATGTTACTATTCTCTAACTTCGACGAAAGGTAACATGGATCTCCTGCAATTAGAGCATTTCCTGGCCGTCTGCGAAGAACGAACGTTTACCCGAGCTGCTGAGCGTGTGTTCCGAACCCAATCCGCTGTCAGTCAGAGCATCAAAAAATTAGAAGAAGAGATCGGCGCCGCCCTTTTCGCGCGCGATGTTCATGACGTCACTCTTACCGAATCGGGCCGAGTCTTACACGAATATGCACGCCGGATGGTGCAACTCCGAGATGAAGCGACACGCCAAGTCGATGCGCTGAAGCATCTCAACTCCGGAAGCTTGCATATCGCTTCCCACGAATCAGCAGCGGTTTACCTGCTGCCGCGGGTGCTGCGGCGTTATCTAGCCAAATTTCCTGGAGTGAAAGTCGGAATAAGCCGCCAGCGTTTGGAAGAAGTTCCGAGCCTGGTGCTGGATCGTCAAATCGACATTGGCTTCGTCAAAGAAAAGCCTGCTTTCCACGATCTCGAATCGGTGGAGATTCATAAGGATGAGATGGTCTTGATTGCATCTCCACTTCATCCGCTAACGGCAAGACATGGTGTACGGATTCGAGATCTTGGCGCGGAGAATTTTGTATTTCATCATCAATGCAGCAGCACGGAGCAACTGATATTACGATTGTTCGAACGACATGAGACCCGTTGTCGAATCGTGGCCGAACTCTGGAGCTTCGAGAATGTCAAGAGCTTCGTCCGGGAAGAGGTTGGACTGGCGATCGTCCCGCAGATCACTGTGGAACAAGAAATTCAGGATAAAGTGTTGGTGAAGATCCCGGTGCAGGAGTTGGATATCGCCAGAAGAACCTATATGATTTATCGCGACCAGGGTTACATGTCCGAATCTGCCCGTCAGCTGATTCGAATTATTCAGGATTCGAATTGGGCATCGGGAACGACACGCATCTTAGATGAGCGAGCGGAGACAGAAAGAAAAGCGGAGAGTGTGCTCGCTATGCGTAGGCTGAATCCGGGGGGCGAGCAGCTTCAATCGCGCTTGGTTAATCGGCGTAAAGGTGTGGGACGAGGATAATTCGCTCCGGTCCGCGGTCCAGTAATTCATGGCCAGCGAATTTCGCGGGTCAAGTTTTCGGATACCAGTCTCGAATCCGAACTTCGATTCCAGTTCCCTTGGTATAAGAAGCGAACGATTTAACGTTCGTGTTTTTGCAGTGATACGGATAGACGATGGCCGGATGGAAGCGCTCCACGGCGAGGGCCGCCTCTTCCGGCGTCATGGTGTACGGCAGGTTCATACAGATGAAGGCGACATCGATGTGCTTGAGCGCGGCCATTTCGGGAAGATCTTCGGTATCGCCCGAGATGTAGAAGCGTTTTCCTCCGTATCGCAGAACATAGCCGTTTCCGCGACCCTTATCGTGATAAACCTTTCCCGCTTCCGGGCCGCGGATGCGGTTATAGGCCGGCACGGCTTCGATTGTCCAGTCATCCCACTTTTGAGTTTCGCCATTGGCGATCGCGACATCGACGTGAATTTTGTCCGCTACGGCCTTTGGTCCCCAAATTACTGTTCCCTCTTTCTCGATTTTAGAAATTACATCGGGAGCAAGATGATCAGGATGGATGTCCGTGATGAGGATGAGGTCGGCGGGCGGTAAGCCGTCGTATTTGCCTTGTGCTGGATCGATGTAGATGCTCTTCCCTGCGGCTGAGATGAGCAAGGAAGCGTGTTGGATGGGGGTGATCTTGACCGGCTGCGCCGTAGTCTGGAACGTGTCTGAAGGACGCTGTGTCGGTTTCGGCGGCGGTGCTGCGCCTGTCTGTGCCGCGATCACCGAAGACAATGCCACCAATAGCACGGAAAGGGAGGAGGTCAGAGCGCGCATTAAGTTCACGCTAGTCTTTTGGATACTCGCCGTTCTTCTGCTCTTTGTCGGAAGGATCTGCCGATTTAGCGTCGGCGGGAGGCGGAGTCACATCGAAAAAGCCTCCTCCACCCGTGGTCTGATCGAGGCCGTTATCGACGCCTTGGGTTGCCATTCCAAGCATTCTAATTTCGTCCGGAACGTCCTCATGCTTGGCGCCGAGTTTTACCAACAGATCCGCCGTCTTGAACTCGGTTTTCAACACTACCGGCCACATCACTCCTTCCGCGATCGTAAGCGCTGTCCATCCTAGATAATCCTTACGATTAATCGTGGCAGCGGCGCCGCGATCGTAGAGATATTGGACAATCTCGGGCGAACCACGAAAGGCCGCGCCGTGGAGTGCGGTCCGCCCGTTGTTGTCGATATGATTCACGTATTCGGGATCGCCATGGGCCAATTCGTAAGCAGCTTTGACGCATTCGAAGGCATCTTCATTGGATCCCGGGCTCTCGGCCACGCGATAGATGCCGATTCCAGCAGCCACTTCTAGGGGAGTGATCTGTTCATTCGTCATCAAGCGGGTATCGGCGCCTTGCGCAGCGAGAAATCGCATGAACTCGTAATCACCGGATTTTGCGGCCAAGAGAAAGGCTGTAGATCCGGGCCGTTTCAGCTTTCCAAGATTACCGTCGGAGGGTTCTTTTGTCTCACGAGCGTTAATGTTGGCGCCATGCGCCAATAACGCTTTGGTGAAGGTGACACTCTCCATGCCGCCGGTTCCGATGGCGGCCGGAGTTTTATGGATATTGGGCCGGCGGGTCCAAGCCACCTGGTGAAACGCGGTCCAGCCGCACTTATCGGCATTCGGATCGGCGCCCTTGTCCAGCAGGTAAGCTCCGACATCGTAATTGGCATTCATGGCGGCGATATGCAGGGCGGTCTCTCCATCAGAGAGAGCGTCGTTGGGGCTAGCGCCGGATTCAAGCAGGACTTTGACGGTGTCGAGGTGACCTTCGCGAACGGCGAATAACAAGGGCGTGAAGTCAGATGGATTGGCGTGACGACGCCGAGCGGTTCCACCGTCGCCCGCTCCGCCTGCCTGATTGGCGGGGACTTGTTTGGCCGGGACCGGGGCTGCGGCTTTGTCGGCGCTGGGAGCTGGTTGGGAGGTTTTGGCCTCGGTCGCCGGGGACGCATTTACCTTGGGATCTGCGAAAGGGTTGGGTCTGGGCGGTGGCGCTTTGGCTCGGACTTTCATGTCTGCGCCTGCCTCAAGCAGCGCTGTAACAACGTCCGTGTGGCCCTCGGCAGCAGCCCACATCAAGGCGTTTTGCCCACGCCAGTTCTCTTTGGAGTTAACATTGGCGCCGCGGCCGATCAAAGCGTCGACTGCCTTCAAGTCACCGGCGCGGGAAGCCGTCATCAGAGCAGTCTCGCCTTCGGGCGAGGCGCTGTTTGGATCGACGCCTGCCTTCAGCAGCTCTTCGACAATCGCCGCGTTTCCGTTAATGCACGCCAAAGAGATCGCCGTAACACCGTAGCGATTGGCCGATTTCACGTTCGCACCGGCAGCAATCAGCATGCTGGTAATGGGCAGACTATTTTCACGAGCCGCCCACATCAGGGCGGTTGAGCCATCGCTGGCGGGGGTGTTAGGATCGGCGTGGTTCTTGAGGAGCCGCCGTACTGTCTCGGCGTCATTTTTCTGGGCCGCCGCTAGGAGCGGCGCTTCAGTCATGACAGAGCCAATGACCGAAGTAAACGCGGAGCCGAGCAGCAAGACGAATAACAGGTTCATAGACCAGCGAGCACTTCAGGCTGTAGCCGACCAGTGCTGTCGCCCAGATGATCGATTGGAACGCCGGCTTTGTTGAGAACGGCGACCAGCATGTCGTTCATGGGAGTAGGATCGGGACACTTGAAGAAGCGGCCGCCTTTGTGCTGAGCAGCGCCGCCGCCGACCAGCAGCGTTGGAAGATTGACGTGATCGTGCAAATCGCCGTCGCTGATGCCGCCGCCATAGAGATACATGGTGTGGTCCAGCATGGATCCGTCTCCATCGGGAGTGGATTGCAGTTTCTGGAGGAAGTAAGAAAAGAGCTCGACGTGGTATTTGCCGATTTTGGCGTAGGCCTCGAGTCTGTCGGGCAGGTAATCGTGATGAGAGATGGCATGATGTCCATCCGCCACTCCGATCTGCGGATAAGAGCGACTGCTGAACTCGCGAGCAAGCTGGAAGGTGATCACGCGAGTAATATCAGCCCGCAGAGCCAGATATTGCAAGTCAAACATGAGCTTGGCATGCACGTCAAAATCGTCCGGAATGCCGACGGGACGGTCGAGCTTATCGGGAAGAGAAGCTCCATCGGTCTGCACTTGAGCCTTCTTGATTCTCTGTTCGATATCGCGCACCGAGTCAAGATATTCATTGACGATGGTGCGATCGCCGGCTCCCAGTTTCTGGCGGAGGGAAGCCATCTGGGAATTGACGGAGTCAAGAATGCTGCGGTCGGCCTGGAGCTCCGCCATGCGCTGGGCGGCAGTTCCACCAAGTCCGAACAAGCGTTCGAATACGACGCGGGGATTGTTCTCCATCGGAAGCGGCATGGTGGCCGTCTTCCAGACGAAAGTGTTCATGTAGACACAGCTGTATCCGTCGTTGCAGTTGCCGACCATGTAATTGGGCTCCAGCGCAAGCTCCAGCGAAGACAACTGAGTGTCTTTACAAAGCACCTGTGCGGCAACCTGATCGGCGGTGATGCCGGCCTGCACATCGGCGCCTTCCGTGAGTTTGGGATGAACGCCGTTGATCCAGCAAGCGCTGGCGCGAGTGTGCTCGGCATTTCCGTCGCCGAGACCTTCCGCCTGATGCTGGGCCAGTCCCTTGAAGACCGTGACTTGATCTTTTACCGGTGCAAGCGAACCAAGGGTTCGAGACAACTCCAATCCAGGGCCGTCGCCCTTGGGCCACCAAGCCTCTTGGTTGACTCCGTTCGGAACGTATACAAAGCCCAAACGCTTGACGGGAGCGGCGGCACTGCTCGCCAGGGCGGTCATAGCGGGAACCATGGCTTCAAGGAGCGGCAGCGAAATCATGGCGCCGGCTCCGCGGAGAAACGCGCGGCGGGGAAGGGCCTTTTTAGTGATATACGTCATTACTCGGATCTCCTCATTTGAAAGGGTTCGCTGTCGACGACACCCATCAGGAGTGTCGAGAAGCGGTAATCGTTGGCCTGCGCGTCGCGGGCGATTTTCCTGATCGCAGGCATGTCGTAGTACTCTACGCCGCGCCCAAGCGCATAAACCATCAGCTTTTCGGTGACTGTCTTGACGAACCTATCAGGACGAGAAACCAGAGCCTTTTTCAATTCAGCAGGGCCGTCGAAAGTAGTGCCGTCCGGCAGTTTTCCAGTCGCGTCGATGGCCGGATAACCTTCCGCACGCACCCAAGGCAAGGGCCGCGTATCGTCAAGGTTTCGCCACTGGCCGACAGCGTCGAAATGCTCCAGGGCAAAGCCGGCCGGCTCAATCATTGCATGACAGCTGGCGCACACAGCATTTTTGCGATGTTCAGCCATCCGTTCGCGCATGGTGAGAACTTTGCCATCGGCACTGGCTCCTTCTTTCAGGGCCGGGACGTTGGCAGGCGGGGGCGGGGGCGGGGTGCCGAGAATATTTTCGAGAACCCATTTGCCTCGGACAACGGGAGAGGTTCGGTTATCGTGAGAAGTCACGGTGAGAATACTGGCCTGACCCAACAATCCGCCGCGAATAGCAGTCTGATCGCCAAGCGAGACTCGACGGAACTGGCTGCCGTAGACATCCGGGATGTTGTAGTGCTTTGCCAGCCGCTCATTGAGGAAGGTGTAGTCCGAGTCGAGAAGCGTCATTACACTGCGATCGTCTTTAATGACACTGCCGACAAACAGCTCCGTTTCTTTCCGCATGCTCTGGCGCAATTCTTCGTCGTAGTTGGGGAACATGTCGAGGTTCGGAGTGACAGCGGGGAGATTCCGGAGATACAGCCATTGGCCCGCGAAGTTATCAACTAGCGCATTGGAGCGGGAGTCAGCCATCATGCGCTTCACTTGCTGCTGCAAGATAACAGGATTTTTAAGCTTGCCGGCGATTGCCAGATTCAGGAGTTCGTCGTCCGGCATGCTGCTCCAGAGAAAGAACGACAGACGCGAAGCGAGTTCGACATCCGATACGCGATAGTTTCGCCCTTTTGCGCAGTTTTGAGGGTCGTACTCGACTCGGAACAGGAATTCCGGGCTGACGAACAGGCGGCGGACGGCGCGCTCGATTCCGGCTTCAAAGTTACCGTTAGCCTCATTGTAGGCGGCCAACAGAACGCTGACATCGGCATCGGTTACGGGTCTTCGATAGCCTCTTCTGGCCAGATTCGTGAGGATCTTCTTGGCACAAGCAGGCTGTTCGGCGGCAGTTTTCGGATAGCAGACGAAGATTTTCTTGCGGCTGGGCGTTTCTTCGCCAGACTGCTCGACTTTCGGACCGAACGGTCCGGTCAAGACGACAGCGGCGACGTGAGGCTGGGTGAGAGCGACACCGTTTCCGCCGGAATTGTCGAGGCGTGTAAACTGCTTCCGCAGGTCAGTCAGCTCAGCGTGATCCTTCATCAAGAACGCCACTTCAACCTGTTGCGGTCCTGCTTTTACTGGAACTCTGATATGAAGATCGGCGTCGAGCTCCTTCTTGGGTTTATCGTTGGGTTTATCCTTCGAATCTCCCTCTTCGCCTTGCGCCTTGGCGGAGCGGGGCTCCGGCTTGATGGTAAACAGCTTTAACTGCTGACCATTCAGAGACACTTCCATCTGGTGTTCTTCGAAGACACCACTGATAGCGCCACCGGACGCGCGCTGGAGTTGAACCTGGAACTCATATTCGCCGTCGGCAGGGAACGTGTAATTGATGAGAGTGCCGCCTCTGGTGCCGAACGGGAGGCCCTCGATATGGTCGTACTGGGGCAGACCAGGGGGAAGGCGAAACGTGACCGCCTCCGGAGTGAGCGGGGGATCCGCCACGGCCAAACGACTAACGGTTCGCGCGACCGACAGATATCTTTCCATCAGGGTCTGAGAGATTTTGAGAACGCCGGCGATATTGTCGAAACCGTAGCTGCCGTCGTCAGCAGGAAGAAGATCAGCCGTGTTAATTTTCAGGCCGAGCAAGTCACGGACGACATTCTGGTATTCGGCGCGGTTCAGGCGATGAAGAGCTTCGGTTCGTCCGGGATTGGGGTGCGCCGCTGCGGCACGATCCAGTTCGGTCTCGAGCCACGTGGCAAGGCCATTGTAAGTGGCTTTGTCCGGTCGGGGGAGGCCTGCCGGCGGCATAAGGCCATTGCGTAGTTTGCGGACAACTTTCTCCCATGAAGCGGCCTGGGCTGAGACGTCGTTGAGGCCGGCCGGGTCCATCGCGAAGCCGCCAACTCTCGCTTTTTGGTTATGGCAGCCGACACAGTATTGCGTAAGCACTTTCTGCTCAGGCAAGCTCGACTGATTAATGCTTTGTGTTGGAAGTGTACCCGCGGAGAGGCTCGAGCCATTCGCGAAAAAGAGGAGTGCAGCGCCTAGCTTAAAAGAGAAGCAAGATCTCACAATTTGATTCCACTGAACGAACAAGTCCCTTCGGAAGAATTCTTAGCCAGCAGCTATTTTCGTCCAGGTTCGACAAGGAATCAACAAACGAGTAAGCAATCGGACCTTCAGGAGCGGGAACGGGAAGGGATATCGCTGTCCGATTAGCTCAAAGCTACCATTTGGGCTCGCGATAAATCCAATTACAAAAATTACTCCCCGGATTAGGCTGAAGTGCAACGAATAAACGGTTCTCTTTCATTGACTTGGCTATTCGGTCGCAGCGGCCGGGTTGCCCTTTCTTCCTCGGATCGTCACCTTGTATTGATTCTCGGCGTTGATATTGACGAGCGCCACGAAGGCTCTTCCTTTGTATATGCCGACAGTTCCCGATTGAGAAACGGCAGACACCGCCCAGCCAGCCGGCAACAGCACTGTATTTCGCAAACCGTGCAGTGAAGCTTCAAATACGAGATCACTTCCGTCGGCTTTGTAGCTGCTATCTTTCATCGTTCCGGTAATCTTTATATGGGCGCTCTGTTTTGAATCGGTAATGGGAACCTCAAGCTTGGCGACGGTTAATTTTCCGGACTTGGCTAGAGTGAACGGTTTGGCCGTGTCGAGATCGATCACCTTCAGATCTTCGAGCTTGAAATAGGCCAGAGAATCCAGCCTGGCAACGGCGCCTTTTCGGGTTTCGCTATAGGTCTGTTCAACCGTTGCGCTGTGGGTTTCCGGACTTTGCAAGTCGTAGAGCGTCTTCACGTCGTCCTCGAACATATCGGTGTAGCTCGTCGGTCCGAAAGTCGCTGTGGTTTTGTGGGCGTGAATAGTGATTGGACTTCCACCGCCGCTGGGATTGGTGAGAGCCAGCTTGAGCCGCCCATCTTCGGTTGTGGAGAGCTGGGAAGCGATGTTAGACGAAATAAACGAAAAACCCTTCGGAAGAATTACGCCAAAGCGTTGCGCGCTGAGCGCACGAACCCAGACCATATCTTCTCCGCGCGTCATATATGTGCGGGCATCTTTGTAGGTTTTGTAGATCAGCACGCGGCCTATTCCGCCCTCGGGAACAGGAATCGGAAGAGCCGCGTGAATAGCGTGACTTCCGGGCTCGTCGGGAATGGGCAGGTACTGAAATTTGATCGGTTTTCCGGTGCGCGGGTCGTAGACCTCGATATCGGAACCTTCACTTCCTCCGCGCGTTGCGTTGACCAGTTCCGTGGCGCCGACCTTTGTTTCTTCGGGCATGAACATCACGCGGAATGATTCCGAGCCGGGCTCGAGCAGCCGGTATTCGGTGTAAGCATCGAGCGCGAAGAGGCGAGTAACGGGAGGAGACGGCCTCAGAGAACCGTCCGGGTTCGTTCCACCCGGGAAGGCGCTGTTTCGGCCGTTTCGTTCCCCCTGTTGCGCACAGATAGCGAGGCCGAGGGCTGCCATGGTAATAGTCAGTTGCGAAAAACGCTTCATAGAAAAGTTTTTAGAAATCGAACTTAAGTCCGACCTTGAAGAGCCGCGGCGGCAGAATGGTGGTCGGATTCAGATAAGCAGCGGCATTTACACTCGTGTTCACTGCCGCGTAGGACGATGAGTTCGTCAGGTTGTACATGTCTAACTCAGGCTGCAGCGAATATCGCTCGTTAAACGCGATAATCTTCGACAACCGTAAGTCCAGCAGATTTACTGCCGGGAGGCGCTGACTGCCGGAGGGCAAGATATACATGGTCTGGCTGCTCTGGGTCAGGGTACGGCCCAAGATTGCGGAGGTCACGGTGTACTGAGCCTCGGCTGGATAGCCGGTGACGTGCTGGAAGTTCATGGCAGCCATGATGCCCCAAGGCAATCTGTAGGTTCCACCCAGTTTCAGAATGACGGGTGCGTCGTAAGGCAGGGCTCCCAGACGATTGAAACTGTAGTTCGGATTGTTGAGATCATCAAGCGTTCCGTTGATATCGCCCGCGAAGCCGCCCCGCGTGCGACCCCAGGTAACGCCGCCCAAAGCCATCCAGCGAGAGGTCATCTGTCTTCTGACGTCTACATCCAGGCCACGATAGTCAGTGTTCAGGACCTTGGAATTGGCGAGGTCGTAGTTGACAAGGCCCTTGGTGGAAGGGAGCTGGTTGTAGACAATCAGGGGAGCTCCTCCAAGCGGATTACGGATGCTGACGGGAGTGTAGTCGGAAGAAGGGACGGCGAGATTGGCACGTCCGATTTGATTGACGGTGGCACGATGCCATCCGGTGACCGACAAAATCAGGCCGGAAGGGAGCTGCTGCTGAATCCCGGCGCTCTCCTCCCAGCTGGAGGGCCGCTTGAGGTTGGGATCCAAATGGGTGGTGGCGCCGCCCGTGAAGCCGTTGAAGGCGGTGAGATTCAGCTCGTTCAGCTGTGGGATCAGGTCGTGATTGGAGTCGGCCCAAGGCACGCTGGCGGTGCTGAATCCAAGGGGGTTAACGTTGTTCACGACGTTCATATCCAGGCCCTGCATGTAGCGGCTGGCGCTCAACTTGACAACGGTCCTGCCCTTTCCGGTAACGTCCCAGGCAACACCGAAGCGGGGCGTCCAATTCTTCCAATCGGGTACGCCCGACATGGCGGCATAGGAGCGCGCGGCAACGAAAGTTCCAGCCGGTGATGTTTGAGCAGGAATCGATCCATACATATACTCCCAACGAAGACCAAGCGTGACGGTGACCCGATGTAACAGGGTCCAGGTGTCTTCAAGGTAAAGCCCTGAGATGTCCATGCTATTTTTCTGCTGATTCAGCGGCGTATTGTAAAGGGTAGCGGTTGTCGGCACACCGTTGATCAGCACGCCCTGCAAGTCTCCGTTAGCCGTATAGCGCTGATTGAAACCATCGTGGCTATACTGCAGGCCAAAACGAATATTCTGCGGACCGCCCCAGGCGCTTGTAGAGTAAGAAGCAGAAGTGTCTACCGCAAGCCGATAACAGGGATTGATGTAATTGTATTGAGCGGCATTGTAAACCGTCAGAGTTCCGGTATCGTACACCGAAATGGCCCCCGGTGCGACGTCGGCCTGGTAACGATAGGGGGTCTTGATGTGGTTGAGCGCAACACCGGAATCGATGACCCACTTACTCGAGGGGACGTAGGTCCACTTTAGATGGCCATCGTAGCCGGGCTGATTTTGAAGAACGGTGGTTAGATCATCACCGAACGAACCCTGATTGCGACGGTAGTAGCGGTTCTTCTGATTGCGGAAGTACATCAAACTCAATTTATTTTTCTCGTTCAGCTGGTAGCTGAACTTAACCATCTCGTCGCCGATTTTATTGGTATTGACGGCCTGGCTTCCATTCGTATTGAAGCCTCCGGCGACGAGGTTGTTGGTCGCCCAGAGACGCCAGGATGTAAACCACCACAATTTGTCCTTGATAAGCGGACCGCCGACCTGGCCGTTGTAATCGTAAGTATCCGTGATGGGATTGCCCGGTATGTAGTTCGGATCGATTTTTCCAACTTGAGAAGCTGGGATATTTTTTAGCAAGAGAGCTTTAAGAGAGGCGTCGACGTTATTCGATTGCATTCCCTGGGAAGCCCCATTTGCGAAAACAGAGCCGTGAATTTGATTGCCGCCATCTTTGGTGACCATATTCATGTAAACGCCTCCTTGTGACACATCAGCCGGAAGGGAGCCAACCAGATAATTCACTTCCTGAAACATGCCCATGTCGTAATACATACCTGTCGCCCCGCCGCCGTTTCCAGGCCAGTTTACGCTAACACCGTCGATCATGAATTTTTGATCCGACGCGTTAGACCCGTGCGATACAAGACTGGATTGCTGCATACCGCTGGATCCGCCAACGTCAAAGACCGAAGGCGCAAGCGAAGGAACCGAGTTCGCGATTGCCCAGGGACTACGGCCGGTTGGAATTTGCTCTAATACAGCTTTGTCCGCCACGGTCATCGAGGTAGTGTGTTCGGTATCGATCGTGTCGCTTTGAGCTGTTACATTGACGGCTTGAGACACATCGCCGACCTGAAGAGCCACGTCGGAAGACACTTGAGCGGCCGAGTTCACGATTAGGCCTTCTTTGTTGAGCAGTTTGAAGCCCGGCTTCTGAAACGTAAGGTTATAGGCGCCGGGCGGCAATTCCTGAAACTTGAAATATCCGTGTTGGTCTGAAAGGATCACCTGCTGGCCTGAGATGAGAGCCTGGCTCTTCAGGGTAACCTCGGCTTCGCCGACTACAGCGCCTGTCGCGTCGGTTACGGTACCGCTAATCGACCCAGTGACTGTCTGCGAGGAAAGGCGGCTTGTGCCAGCAGCCATGATCAGTAACGTGATTACGACGGCCAAGGCACACCTCACCCGAGTCCGATAATTCATGCCGAATAAAAAATCCTTTCGTTTTATCGCGAGGACAACTTATACAGCGAGATCGTCACGGAGATCGCGCACACCGCTGGCTGAGAGAAAATCGCGCCAAGGCGCTTTCTCAATAGAAAAGTGAGGGCTTGTTGGTGAAGTGTAACAGCGCGGATAATTCGATGCAATTACATTTTGCTACTGAGTCGATAAGGAGCATAAGGGCGGACCAGAACGGACGAGAGCAAATAATTATCGCCCTTTTGGGATGGGTTTTATTGTAGGTGGTGCCTGGCGTGTTCCGGTTAGCCGACGGCACGGAGTTGTAGTTCGACGACGCTGACCGATGCGGCCGGGAATCGCCATTTTGGGGGATCGGTTGGCGGGATGTTTTTCTCGTGGGGTGTGAAGATGTCGGGCAGGTCCTGGTTTACGTAGGCGCGAAGATCGGGCGGTGCAATTTCGAGCACGCGCCCGGAAATGACTTGTCTTCCTTTTACAACAAAAGTGGATTCCACAGGCTTGCTTGGATCGAGATTGAGGACGTGCAAGAAAACTCGATCGTTCGTGCGGGAGGCGGCGATGTCGAGGCTGGAGGACGCGGATTGAATCGCGATACCCTGCCGGCCGTTGTGACGCTTGAAGAGACGCGCGATGGATGCGACCGGCATCAGGAATGTCTTCCCACGAGGGACCGGAGTTTGAACTGCCATCACGGTCCATCGCGTTCCATTGAAGTCCGCGGCGGTGGCGATTTTTACGCGGGCGCCGTGGCGCTGATAGATGTTGAGCGACCGGGCGTGATAAGCCGCTGAAAGCCATTCGTAGAGAATCGGGTTCACGTTGTGCGGCCTGAGACTGAGATGACCCTCGGTGCCGGCGCTGGACTTCTGAGCCGCGATGGCATCTTCCAGCTCAGCGATGCGGGACTCGATGTTGTTTGAAAGCTCAAGCAATTCCTGCCAGGCACGCTGAGGGTCAGATTGATAGCGCAAACCCGAGAGGACTGTGTCCGGCCGCTTCGGACTCTGACCCATCATGTGGATCGCGACATAGTTGAGATGCTCTCCCGCCTGTTGGAGCAGATCTCCGGCCCAGAGTTGATTGCTTCCTCTTCTCTTATCACCCCAGCCGATAAGCTGAATTTCGCGATCCCGTTCTCGCATGGCTTTAGCAAACACAATAGTGTTGGCGATGGCCTGCTCTTTTGTGAACGCCTCTTTTACGTACGAGGTCTCGTTGCCGATCTGCCAGAGCTTGAGGTTGTAGGGTTCGGGGAAGCCGTTCGCCTTGCGTTCTTTGCTATCGGGGTCGTTGGCGTAAGTTACCCACTCGGCAGCTTCTCGGGCGCTGCCGGTGCGATCTCCCTCGGGAGTTCGTTTGAAAGCCTGGATGCCGTCGCCGTCGAAATTAACGCAATAGAAAGGGTCTGCGCCGACCTGCCGGCAAAAAGAAACGAACTCATGCGCGCCGACGCGATTGGTCTCTTTTCCGCCCCAGTCGTAGTTACGCATCCACGGGCGGTTCTTGACCGGACCGACGCCCTCACGCCATTTGTAATAGCAGCTGAAGTTGCCGCCGAACCGCATTGCTCCCGGAGAGAGGTCACGGACCACCTCAACAAAATCTTTTCACCAGTCGTCGGCGCCATAGTCCCAAGCCGCTTCGACTGAGCTATCGGTTGCGCCGAGCGGCTCCATGACCTGCATGTAGAGGCGCGGGGATATTTCAAAGAGGTGCGCCGGATCGATGATGACTGCTGAGTTCGAATCAGCTTTGCTGAGGGAGGCGGGAAGGGCGGCTGCGCCGGTGGTGGCTGCTGTGACTTGGCGGAGCCATTTCCTTCGGTTTTCCATACACTTTGATTTTAGATAGGGCGAGGGAGAACTAGAATTCCTTTTTTGAACTGGAGGCGAATCGCATGCAGCGTGCTACCCGCGAGCGCTGTTCGAAATCAAGTGCGAGACATGGACGCGGACAAACCACTTTCCGATGTGAAAAGGATGGATCAGGCGCTCGAATCCCCTTTCGGACCACGCCGGTTGACGATGCTGCTGGTGGCATCCTTCGCTGGAGTTGCGGTGCTCCTTGCGACCGGCACCGTTCATATCGACAGCAGCGCTTTTTGTGATTGTGGCATTGTCCGCCAGCTTCATTCATGCGCGCCGCGCGGCACAGATTGACCCTTAACGGTCACTTGGGATTCTCCAGTTTGTAGAGTCGCTGGTCGTGGGAGGCGAGCATTTCGAGGATGCGGTCCAGCTTGGCGTCCAGCAACTGGAATTTGTCGTCTATGTGGCGGTTGACGTTATCCCGCAGGTCGTCGATGCGTTTTCCGAGGTCGAAGCGGAGTTCGGCCGCGCGGGCGTTGGTGTCGGAGCGGAGTTCGGCCGCGCGGGCGTTGGTGTCGGTTCGCAGGTCCGTGATGCGGGAGTTGTTGTACATGATGGACCCGATGGCGGCTATGAAGATGATGGCGATGCTGATAATTTGGGCGTCGTTCATTCGTTTTCTCCTTTAAGCTTACCTGCAAGCATGTGCCTGCAGGCAGCTTCGCGCCTAACTTCCATTTGACGTGGTTCCCCGGCAAGAGCGTCAGTCGCGCAGAGCTTTCGGATCTTGAGGATTGATTTCGACTGGCCGGATGCCGCCTCATGCAAGCGATCAGTCTGGTGAAAAAATCAAGCAGAGCTAGCCTAGCTCTGTCGGCTTCCGAAGAGGCATTGAAGAGCACCAGGGCGCGTTCCTCCACCTTTAATAGAAGGGGGGAGAGAGATCCTGAGCATTATCTCCAAAGGTGAGAAAGTGATGTAAGCCTTGTTCTCTTAGTTCGGTTTCTGCAGGGGTCTTCGCGAGCCAGATTCAATACCAAGCACCCGTAGCGCTTCTTCGAGAGCTTCGACGAAGAAATACTCGCCCCACATCACCGACTCGTCCACACCCAGGCTTTTGTGGATGTGATAGACGCCGCCTTTCAGAATGCCCTCCCATCCTGGATCCGAGCTTGCCAAATGGTCGGTGCAGAGGGTTCGCAGGATGTGTATCGCGGTTGACCAGTAGAAGTGGCCTTTTACTAAATCCGGCGCCTGACGGCACAAGCGCAACAATCCTGCTGCGGCAATAGCGGCCGCGGACGTATCTACCAGCGACCGGTTCTCGGCGGGAGCGTTGAAATCCCAGGGTGGCACTCCGTCAGCGGCGGCGTGCGAGATGTAATAGTCGGCGCAGTCTTCAGAAGTCTGCAGGAAGCGTGGATCGCGGCTGTACTCATAGGCGGTCGAAAACCCATAGAGCGCCCAGGCCAGTCCGCGTGACCAGCACGAATCGCCTCGAAAACCCTGTTGCGTCGATTGCCGTAGAAACTCTCCGGTCTGCAGATCGAAGATGCCCTCATGCGCCGTTGAACCATCGCCGCGTATCAGGAATCGACGCGTCGTGTTGCAATGACGTATGGCGATGTCTCGCAGGCGCTTGTCCTTGGTTTCACGCGCCGCGTAGAAGATAATGCCGACATTCATCATGATGTCGATGAAGATCGAGTCTTCCGCCACGAATGATCGCAAGTACTGTCCGTCTTCATTGAAACGTTCAGACAACGTCCTACCGGCTTGAACCACCACTTCCTTTAACACCGGGTCTCGCGTGAACAGATACCAGCGAAGATACGTTGACAGGAAGATGAATCCGAGATCGTGCACTTCCGAATCCATCTTGCGATGTTCGAGCGGCCGGCTATAGCGGATGGCCTGCTCCAGCCACAGCTTCGATTCGTTGTTTTCCGGACCGAGGTGCTTGTGGAATAGCCACATCATGCCGGGAAGAAAGCCATCGCACCATTGCGTCCAGGCAGGGCCGCCGTGCTTCCACTTGCCGTTTTCGGTGTACATCGGATAGAAATCCGGCTCGTTTTCGGTCAGCCTGCGAACCTGCTTCCGGGCAAAACCGATGGCGTTTTCAAAGAGCTCTCGGTCTGACTCGTAGTTGAATTGAATCACGTGATACCTGCGTTGACAATTATAGGAACTGACCCGCATGAACATCCGGAAGGCTCTGCTAAGATCGGGGTTCATGGCTGCCAAGGTCACAATTGTTAACAACGGTCCGATTCGCATCGAAGGGGAATTCACCATTCAAGATTCGGAGGGAAATTCGTACGGACTCGGTGGCCGTAGCGTGATTTCACTGTGCCGTTGCGGCCTGGCCGAAAACAAACCGTTCTGCGACGGAACACACGGGCGCAGTGGCTTCGATTCGCAATGCAAGGCCCGTGAACTGGCGCCGCCGAAACCGAAAATTGCGCCGGTAGTCGAGTCTACTTCTTAGTCCGCGCCCCTGAGTACGCGAATATCGCCAAGATTGCGATAATCTTCGGCGTAGTCGAGGCCGTACCCGACCACAAATTCATCCGGAATCTGAAAGCCCGTGTACTTCACATGCACCGGTTGGATACGCCGTTCGGGTTTGTCCAGCAGCGTAATGATTTCGAGCGTCTTCGGGTGGCGCTGCGCCAGTAAGCGGGTGAGATAGCTCAGGGTGACGCCGCTGTCCACGATGTCTTCGACAATCAGGATGTGCTGACCCTCGATGTTGACGTCGAGGTCGCGCGTTACTTTGACCTGCCCGGATGTGGTTTTCGAATTGCCGTAGCTGGAGATGCCCATGAACTCGATTCGCACGTCGTGTCTTTTCAGAGCGCGCGCCAGATCGGCAACAAAGATAAACGCGCCTTTCAGAATAGAGACGAGATAGATCGGCCCATCCGGGTAATCGGCTTCGATGTTGGCAGCCAGCTCAACAATGCGCTGCTGAATCTGTTGTGCCGAAATCAGGACATGGTCAGCGGATGCAGAAGACATTTCTGCAATCTTAGCTTGAGTTTCGGGCTTGAGTTTCGGGCCTGTACTTCGGATTCGCGATTTAGCTGCCGGCTTTCAACGTCCGGGCGAGTTTTAAACGATTGCTGCCGGCGCCCAGGTGAATATGCGGCGCTGTGGCCGCTCCGGGAACCGCGCTTCGGAAAGCCAGAAACGGAATGTGGAGCTGCTCCAGATACTGCCGCAGCCACATGCCCTCAACACCATCCGGGTTCAACGCTATGTCGACACGGTCCCGATGATCCAGCCCGAGCGACTGATGAAGCGCGGTCTGACCGAGCGCGCTGACCGGCAGCGCGCGATGAAACCGGCGCTCGAAGGCCTGCGAAATAGAAGGCAGCTCCGCAACATGAAAAATGCCGCTTCCGTCATAGCGAATCATGACATTCCGCAGAGCGCCAGTCGGGTTCTGGCTTTGCAACCGCGCTTCCGCACTGGCCATTTCGCGAAGCTCCTGCATCAGATTCACCCGGTTCTGGGCAAGCGAAAGGATTCGCCGGCGAGAGTCCAGTTCCCGATCAACCGTAGCAATCTCAGCCCTGGCCAGGACGCCCTGGTTCACCAGTTCCTGCTGATGGGCTAGTACGGCTGCTTCGCGATCCACTCGCCTGCTCGCGGCGTCGATCATCGCTTTCGCTTCGTCGTCCGTGATGTCTTGCACCCGAGGTTTGCCGTAGAAAACCTGACTGAGGGTCTCTTCGTCCTGGGCATCGGCCAGCTTCAGTTCCGCATCCTGGAGCCAGGTGTTTGGCAGCGTTCCTTGACTTACCAGGGCACGGATTCGTTCGACCTCGTTTTTGGCCTGTGTTAGCCGGGCGTTGGCGAGCGCACTGTACGCGGCCGAAGCGTCATCGGGCAAGGCGGAGGCGAGGGCGCCGGAAGAACCCGTCCACCAGCACAAAAAAGCGGCTCCGACCCACCATCCCGCCGATTTACGCACGCACTGCCAGTGTAGTACTCTAAGCGCAGGAGAGCGTTTTTAGACTCTGACAAACCGTTCCTTAAGTCCCACCCTCGTTCCGACTGCCGAAGAATCACCTAGCTGGTTAGTTGCAGCGCGGGCTGCCGATTCCAGAAAAGCCCTCGACATCAAAGTTCTCGACCTTCGGGAAGTCACGTCGTTCACCGATTACTTCTTGATCTGCTCGGTCTCAAACCCGCGTCAGGCGCACGCGATTTCGGATGAGATCTCTAAGCAACTTAAGGAGATAGGCGAGTATGCCGTCAGCATTGAAGGCTACGATTCAGCCGATTGGATCCTGATGGATTACGGCGATCTGGTGGTGCATATTCTCTCGGAAACTGCCCGTTCCTACTACGACCTGGAGCGGCTCTGGCGTCACGGCAAACTGCTCGATCTTGAAAGACCCGTCATTTAGAAGGCCGTTTTGGAGAGTTCTACTACTTTAGTTAGGGGAACATCAGACGAATCTCAGTTAATCTCCGTATAATGAGTAGAGAAGTGTAATCGGATTGATAAACTTCCTTATCGATTCGGCTTAGGACTCCATCTGTTGGTTTTTGAATGGATTATCTCGGAACGCTTACCCCACGTCATATAGAGGTTCTGCACGCGATCGTCCAAAACTACATCGAGACGGGCGAGCCGGTAGCTTCTCGGACGATTGCCCGTAAGTACCCGATGAGCGCCGCTTCGATTCGAAATATGATGGCGGACCTGCTCGAAGAGGGTTACTTGTCCCAGCCCCATACGTCTGCCGGTCGGATTCCCACGGATCGCGCGTATCAGAGTTACGCCAACACTCTGGTTGGCAGCCGCGTGGTACAAGCCGAACTGCACCGCCTGCACGCCGAAATCCAGAAATCTGCTACGGTCGAAGGCCGTATTGAGCGATCCTCTCAGCTTTTGACCGAAATTACGAAACACTTTGGAATCGCCGCCGCTGTTCCGAACGCGAACCAGATTCTGGACCAGGTGGAGTTGATGGCTCTGCCGGGACGCCGCATTCTGATGGTGGTAGCGACCCGCGATCGAATGGTCCGCAACAAGGTGATCGAGGTAGACGATCACGTCACGCAGGACGAGCTGACGTCCATTCGGAATTACATCACGTACAACTTCGGCGGCTGGCCTCTGCCCAGTATTCATCGCGAGCTGAAGCGACGCCTGGAGCTGGAGAGCGCGGCCTACGACGCCATCCTCAAACGAGTGAGCTTCCTTTATCAGAAGGGTCTCCTTGACCTTGGACTGACGCCGGAAGTGCACTTCGAAGGCGCTGGAAACCTGATCGGCCTGGATCTTCACCTTACCCGTGAGCGTATGCGGGAGCTGTTTCGGGCTCTCGAAGAGAAGAAGCGAGTCTTACAGTTGCTGGAGCGATTTCTCGAACAGCCCGATGGAGCTTTGGCGATTCAGGTCGGTCTCTCGGATATCCATCCCAGCATGAGCGAGCTGTCGCTGATCGGCGTTCGCTTCAATCTTCCTAATGGCATTCAAGCGCAGGTTGCCGTCCTGGGTCCGATGCGCATGAACTACAATCGCGCCGTCTCTGCCGTTCTTCACGTGGGCCAAGCCTTCAAGAGCGCAACGCACATCTAGTCCCAAGCGCTTTCGTTCGTTCGCGATATGCTGCTTCATATCTGCAAATGAAACGACTCCTAATTTTTACGCTTGCGTTTTGTGGCTGGATGGTCGTTTCGCCGGCTTGGGCTGTTCACAATAAGGAATATTTTCCTCCGCCCGATAGTGAAGGCGGCTGGCGGGTATTAGAACAGAGCCAGCTTCGGAAGACTGCCGGACTAGACGCTCACAAACTGGACGAAGCATTCGAGTATGCCAGCCGAACCAGCCAGCATGGAGGTTTGCTGGTTGTGCGCCATGGCTGGCTGGCTTACGAAAAGTACTACGGCAAAGGAAACCGGGAAGCCAATCCCGCGATGGCGTCGCTGGGGAAGACCTATACAAGCATCGCCTGCGGCATCATGCTCCGGGAGAAGCATGACTCGATTCCGGAGGGCCTGGAGCAAAAGGTATTCACAGAGAAATATCTGCCCGAGGCCTTTCCTTTGGACGACCCCTCCAAGGCAGACATAAAATTGGGGCAACTTCTAACGATGGCGGCTGGGCTGCACGGGGAGGGCGGCAACTCGGGAATTGTGAACGGGGAACTGACCAAACTGCAGCCAGCGCCGCCTGTGGATCGCTCCTTAGGCCAGGACCTGAGCGCCTTGCGCACACCGCTGTGGACGAAGCCGGGCGGGGGTTATTCTTATGCTTCTTCATCGCCTCACGTTGCCTCGATTGTTCTCAGGCATCTTGTCGGCATGGAAATGCAGGCGTATATCGACGAGCGTTTGGGGAAACCGATGGGCTGGGGCCGCTGGACCTACGCATTGCACCACGGCACTGTGACGCTCCCACATACGCCGGGCGGCGGCGATATTGCGGTTCGATCCACGGATGCTGCCCGGTTCGGGTATCTTCTGCTCCACCAAGGCAGATGGGGCGGTAAGCAACTAGTTCCGGCCGAATACGTTGCGCTCTGCGGGCGGCCCTCGCCGTACGATCCACATGCGCCGTTTAGCCTGATGTTCGAGGTGAATGCGGACGGCCACGTGGCAGGCGCTCCTCGCGACGCGTTCTTTAAATCCGGGGCAGGCGGGTTTGGGCTTATTGTGGTTCCGTCACTCGATTTGGTGATATACAAAATGGCCGGCGATGATCCACAATACGATCCGGCGCGCACCGGGCTGCCGCAAACTTACAAATACGACGGGTCAAGAGATGGTTGGAAGCCAGCGCCCCGGAGTCAGTTTAATGACGGACCGATCGGTACGGACGACAGCGTCAGGCGGACTCTTGAGATGGTGGCCGCTGCTGTAGTTGAGTAGTGTGGTTGAGTAGTCCTATCTGAAAGGTTCAGCATGTCATCGACTCCATCGCAAATAGCCAAAGTTGGCCTAGCAGTCGGGTTTGTCGTTTCGCTCCTGTTTGTGAGGGGCCTTCATGGCCAGAAAAAATCGGACGAACGCGCCGCCGAAGAGCGCTTAACCTTCCAGACTCACTCCCGCTGGTCGCCCCGGATCAACTTGAACGCCGATGTCGCAATGAACTATGGAATCGATCCTTCGTTACCCGATCGCATTGCCACTTGGCGGCAGCATGGTTACAAAATCCAGGTCATGACCGGCGTTGCCTGGGGCCAGTATCAGGACTATTTGAACGGCCAGTATGACGGAAAGAATCACTGGGACGAGGCTCAAACCGACAGCAACGGCCAGAAGATCATGCATGGCTCGAGCAAAGACATTCCCTATATTTCGCCCGGCCAAGACTATGGCCGTTATCTTACGGTGGGCGTTAAGCGCGCGCTGGATGCCGGTGCCGGAGCTATTTATCTGGAAGAACCGGAGTTCTGGGCGCGCGGCGGCTGGTCGCCTAGTTTTCAACGCGAATGGCAAGCTTATTACAAGGAGCCATGGCAGGCGCCGAACAGTTCCGTCGACGCCCAATACCGAGCCTCACAACTGAAATATTTCCTCTACAAGCGCGCTCTTTCGCAGGTCTTCAGCTTCGTGCGCGACTACGGCAAGACGAACGGACGTGATTTGCACTGTTATGTGCCCACGCATTCCTTGGTGAACTACGCTGACTGGCGCATTGTCAGCCCGGAATCCTCGTTGATCGATGTCGGCGTCGACGGCTATATCGCGCAGGTCTGGACCGGCACTGCCCGCACCCCGAACGTGTACGAAGGGGAACGTAAGCAACGCACGTTCGAAACGGCTTTCCTGGAGTATGGCGCTATGCAGAACCTGGTTCGTGCCTCGGACCGGCGCGTTTGGTATCTGAACGACCCGATTGAAGACAACCCGAACCATAGCTGGACGGACTATCGCACGAATTGGGAAAGCACGCTCACTGCCTCGCTGCTCCAACCGGAAGTATGGCGCTATGAGATTATGCCGTGGCCGGAACGCATCTTCAACGGAAAGCATCCGGTCAAGGACATTCCCGATGGACGCACTTCACGACTGTACGCTCCGCTGGCGCCGGGCAAACAGGCGGAGAAGCCTCCGATCGGAACGGGACTGGGCGGCTTCGGCAATGCCGGTAATGTGGAAAAAGTCGGTATTCCGAAGCCTTACGAGACAGAATTGCAGGCTGTCATCCGCGCGTTAGGCGAGATGAAACAGCCACAGGATACCGTTCGCTGGGAGCACATTGGAACCAACGGTATCGGTGTTTTAGTTTCCGACACGATGATGTTCCAGCGCGCGGACCCCACGCCTTCCGATTCCAATCTCGGCTCGTTCTTCGGGCTGGCTCTGCCGTTCGTCATGCGCGGCATGCCGGTTGAGCCAGTACAGATCGAGAGCGCGACCAAGGCTGGATTTCTCGATCACTACCGGATGTTGATGCTGACTTACGAAGGCCAGAAGCCGCCCACGCCGGCATTTCATGACGCGCTGGCAAAATGGGTGCGGAACGGCGGCGCGCTTGTGATTGTGGATAACGACGGGGATCCTTATAACAGGGTGCGCGAGTGGTGGAACAAGGCTCCTCTTGCTTTTCAAACGCCCCGGCAGCACTTGTTCGAAGCGCTTGGATTGCCACGCGACGCCACTGGATTTCATAAAGTTGGCCGCGGCGTTGTGGTTCGCGCAGATCTATCGCCGGCCGCGCTGACTTACCAGAAAGACGGCGCGGATACCGTCCGCAAGATGGCGGAACAAGCGGCAAAGGCTGTGAAACTAGCGTGGAAGGAATCGAATACTCTTATCTTGCATCGCGGTCCTTATGTTGTTGCGTCGGGTCTGGATGAATCGGTTCCCCATGCAAAACCCGTGGTGTTGAAGGGACGTTATATCAATCTCTTCGATGCTGATCTGCCGGTGCTCAGCAGCGTGACCTTGTCCCCGGACTCGCGCTATCTTTTGTTCGATCTGGATGCGGTGAAAGGATCAGGGCCAAGCGTGGTAGCGGCTGCTTGCCGCGTTCGCAATGAACAGAGTGACGGCAAAACGCTGCGGTTTGAAACCGATGGAATCGGAGATACGCAAGCGGTAGTCAGAATCGCTTCGAAAGCGAAGCCGACCGAAGTTATGATCGGAGGCAAGAAGGTCGAGCAGGATCAATATCAATATGCGGAAGGGACAATTCGTCTGCGGTTTCCGAATTCGGTGGAAAGTCTTTCCGTCGAGGTTCACTTTTAGCCAGTGGCGTGGCGCGGACACCTGTGTCTGCCGTCTCGACAATCGTGTCGAGACGCGTTTGCTTGTTTGCGCTAGACCACCGATAGTCCTCAGCACGTTCCACCAGTCCAGCCTTTACCGGATTGTTCTCAATGTAAGCCGCGATGCGTCCGTACTCTTTCTGATCCTGAACCCAGTGATCATACGATTCGGCCTGCCAGAACGCTTCGCCCGTACGGCCCAGTATTCGGTTTGCCTCCCGCGCGGTGAAGCCCTTTAAGGATTGCAACAGGCGGCTCGGAGGGATCCGCGGCAGCAGCAGAACATGAACGTGATTGGCCATCACCACAAAAGCTCCCCTTTCGTAGTGACCCAGTGCGACACCTTTGTGTAGGGACTCGACAAGCATATCAGCAAGTTCTGGTTTGCGGAGAAATAACGGTCCAGTGAAAGCCTGGTCCAAATACCGATCCATCCAGACAAACGCTTTTCCGGCCGAAAGCTTACCTGGCGGTGGATACTTACCGTGAGGAAGACTATTATGCAAATGCCACGTTAGAAAGAGCCACTTGCCCTGCGGATAGGCATGAGGCAGGCGACGACGGGAGAGGGCCATATTTACACGTGGTCGCATGGGTGAGGAACTCTTCGGCTAAGCAGCGCGCCGAGACGATTCTCGGCGCGGCAGACACGAGTGTCCGCGCCACGAATCCTTTTTATCGAGCCTTCTGGGCCAGGCTCTCTGCTCTTTCTAGATTCGCCCGATAGGAAGGCTCGTCGGGTTTCAGCCGCGTTGCCTCTTGAAACTTCTGAACCGCTTGCCCGTAATCGTTTTGTTGCATTGCTAAGTTGCCTAACTGACAAAATGCGTCGGCGGCCGAGGGATTTAGCTGGACAGCGGTTTCTAAGCTCTTTTGGGCCGCCTGCGGGCTGCTTGCATTTATTTCTATCAATCCCAGCAGATAGTAATAAGACCACTCGGAAGGGGCCAACTGAATCGCTATGCGAACATCCTGGCGAGCAAGCTCATATTGGTTGGAGTCGTAGTAGAGACCGGCCAGACGAAACAGCGTCTGCGGGGTGTCACCTTCCAGCTTTCGGGCTTTTTCCAGGGACGCAATCGCTTCCGGCAAGTTTCCTGCATCGACAGATGCTTTGGCTTGTTGGGTAAGACGTGCTGCCTCCCGCAGTGATTCAGTTTTGTCGTTCGCCTGCTGGCGCAATGCCGAAAATTGACTGAGCGCTTGCTCGCTATCTCTCGCTCGACCAACCGCTTTGTACGCTTTTGAGAGATGGTAAAAAATTTCCGGGTCTTTTCCGCCCAATCGGAGGGTGTGCTGAAAATCAGCGACAGCATCCGCATTCCGGCCGATGTTGATATAAGCCATTCCGCGCAAATAGTAGGGCTCGTATGTTTTAGGGGCGACCTCGATGGCTTTGTTTAGATGTCGAATCGCTTCTTCGTTTTGTTCTGCTTTCAGTTCGATGTGCCCAAGTCCGACTAAGGCAGACGGGTTTCCGGGGCTGATTCGCAAAGCCATTTGAAAATTCGACTGGGCTTCCTCCATATTGAAGAGGCCGGCATAAGCGGCGCCCAGATCGGACCTGGCTTGAGAATTTTGCGGCTCCAGCTTCACGAAGGTCTGCAGCACATCGATCGCCTCTTCATTCATCTCGTGCTTGAGATACAGCGCGGCCGAGTCACGCAAGGCATCTTTCTCATCCGGCTTCAGCTTTAGAGCTTCTTGCCAGGCAAGTATCGCTGCGTTGTCGTCTCCCTGCTCGGCGTATGCCTCCCCCAGCGCCGTGCGAAAGACTGGGTTGGACGGAGCGCATACTGTCGCACGCTGAAGATCGATGAGCGACTGATCGATTTGTTGCAGGTGATAGCGAGCCAAGCCTCTCAGGAAGGGAATCTCGCATTCATGAGATTGGTTGCCTGCGGTTTGAAGCGCGCGAACAGCTTCGGCGTAATGGCCGGAAGCAAAGGCGCGCTGGCCTTCACTGAGCGGGTCCAGTGGGGATCCAATGACGAACCCCACCGTGAATAGACCAAGCGCCGCGAGTGCAAGAGCCTTAGAAAGTAAGACGCAAGCTGAATTGAACTTGTCTTGCACTGTTGAACTGCGAGCTAAGTCTTCCGAAATTCCCATCTTCGACAGTCGTATCGATTCCTGCAAATTGGGTCCGGTTCCCTATGTTGAAGGCGGATGCCGCAAATTGTAAAGCCGTTCCCTCCCGGAGAAACGGAAAGTCTTTCGCCAGCGTAATGTCTTCGTTCAACAGACCAGGAGCGCGCAACTGCGTTATTTCGTGAGGACTGTTGCCGAAGGTAAATGGCGCCGGGCGCGTAAACGCCGCCGGGTTAATGTAAGGAACGCTGGGATCGCCATGAAATGCCGGATTGATGAGCGGCACGCCGGAGACGATGTTCGCGCGTTCCGTACCGGAGGATAATCCCGTATTTAGATTGGACGTGACCGCCAGGGGAAATCCGGATTGATACTGCTGGATAGCCGTTATTTTCCAGCCGCCCGCTACCGCGTCCGTGAAGACGTTGGAGTGACTAAGATAACGGCGCCCCTTGCCAAAGGGCAAATCGTAGGAGTAGGAGACAACCAGATGCTGCGGTACATCTTCCTCACTCACGGCCTTGTCAGCCGCCCGATTGTAAGCGTTTTGGGTGCCGGTATCTTGACCGAACGCAATGTTAGTACCGTTCGATGGATTCTCGCCTTCCACGTTTGCAATCAGCTTCGACCACGTATATGCCATCTGGAGCCAGATGCCGTTGTTATAGCGGTGCTCTGCCGTAAAACTGAAGGCGTGATAGGTGCTGTGGCCGGTGGTATCGGAATCGACGCTGTGTTGAAACGCATTGTATTGGGGGAATGGACGAAGCGCTTGCGCAACACTGCGGCTATCCGGAAAGGCAGCCCACGGCTTCTGGACTCCCGCGGACTGAGCGGCGGCAGAAGAAATCGGCAGGAATAATGTGTTTCCAAGAGCAAAGTACGCTGGATTCACCTGGTTCAAAAGTTCCCGCTGCGCCAACAGAGACACACCGGCAGAGCCGGAATAGCTGGCGCGAAGCACCGTATTCTGTCCGATGCCCTTCTCTACCGTGAAATTCCAACTGTACATGGTGGGCGCAAAGCCTGCATAACGAGCTGCGAACGGAACGGTACCGAACAGCTGCTGCCCCGGATCGAGGTTCGGAAGTGGACCCGCTCCGGGAAAAGTGCTACCTAATGCGTAGGCGGGAGTGTAACCGCTGTCCGGTGAGGTGAGGTTAACAGCCCCCTTGAAGCCTGTTAAGGCATTGTCGGCATTGCCGCCTTCTCGTTCCGGAACATAGAAAATGCCTCCTCCCGCCCGTACAACAAAATTGTGCGCAGCCAGATAGGCCAGTCCAAGCCGGGGACCCCAGGCGTTATACCGTGTGTCCAGAAAGCTCGATTGCCCCGTGCGGCCGGGACCGTTCCCCGCAAATTGCAAGGCACCCGGGATACCGCCGGCCGCGGGATTCGGACACGTCAAACATAAGTTGGAAACCCGGCTCTGCGTCTCCGTCTTTGAATAAGGAATCTCATAACGAAGACCCATGTTGACCGTCAGTTTTGAATTCACTTTCCAATCGTCTTGCACATAAAACGCATAGTAAGACTCGCCAAAACTGAAATTACCGGCAGTATTGTAGTTGCCGCCGGAGGATTGGCCTAACAAGAAAGAGGCGTAAGAAGCGCCGGTTGTAACATTCGCTCCCGGCAAACCGGTTGTGTTGTCGCTGAAGTTGACCTGCCCGGTACAGGTGTTGCAGTCAATGCGCTGGTAATCCGCTCGTAGAAACTCGAACCCGAATTTCAAATTGTGATTGTTTTTCGCCCAGGAGAGCGAATCGTTTACATTGGCGGTGCGGCTGGGCGAGTCCGTGTTGATCCAGAAGCCATAGTAGCCGTATTGATCCCCGATGTTATATTCCGGAGGCGACAAGATATTGGAGGTAGGACTGGTGTTGAACGCTCCCGGCAGTTGCAGGATGGCGCGATCCGCGGCTGAAATGGTGTTGTATCGTTGCGGAAAGTACTCGACGACGGATCGTTCGTTCCAACCGAATGTCGCATGGTTGAGCAGGGTGGGTGTGATCACCTGATCGTGGCTCAAGCGATAAAACTTGTTGGTGCCGGACGAATTAAAATTATGACCGAGCGGACCTGGAATCGGCCCGATCTGATCGGGCGAGCCGAAGAATTGACGGCTGAATAATCCACTGATGCGGCTGTTCGAGGTGATGTTGTAATCACCTTTAATCGACCAGACATTCTGGTTGTTGCCTGGATTTCCTGCCTGATAGATATTGTTGAAACTACCGGGAAGATTCGGAGCCGGAAGATATTTATTCAGGGTGGTAGCAACCGGCGAAATCCGGTTCATTGGAATCTTATTTCCTGCGAAAGGGGTACGCACGAGGGCGCCTCCAACGACCTGAGTGCTATTCGGATCGTAGATCGTGATTGGCCTGCCGGATGAATCCGTGTAATTGGTGAAATCGCCATTGCGCATGGCCAGACTCGGAATGGAGGTCAAACTCGACGGACTGCCGGCTCTGTAAATGGCTTTCTCATAAGAAAAGAAGAAAAAAGCTTTGTTACGTCCGTCGTAAACTTTCGGCAGCATGACCGGGCCGCCCACCGTTCCGCCGAAGTTATTCTGTCGCACGACCGACCGCGTCGGTGGAAAAAATCCGCGAGCATTCAAATCGGTATTGCGGAAGTATTCAAACAGAGACCCGTGAAGCTGGTTCGTTCCGGACTTCGTGGTGAAGTCGATGACTCCGTTCGAAAAACGTCCGTATTCGGCCGAGAAGGCATTGCTGATCAATCTAAATTGAGAAATAGCGTCCGTACTGACAGCCTGAAAGCTGGCATCGTTGCGCCGCTCGCTCATTGTGTCGGCGCCGTCCAGCAGCATGCTTGCTCCCATGCCCAGACCGCCGCCGATCCGCAAGCTGTTATCGTTACCAGCACTCAAGACCGTATTGGGACTCAGAATAGTGAAGTTGAGATTGTCGCGCAAGCCGCCATTCAGCGATAACGGAAGGGCCAGAATTTGCTTGCTGTCCAAGGTTGTGCCCAGATCGGTGCGCTCCGAAACGACCGGCGAGGCGTTCCCCGACACCTCTATTTTTTGCTGAACTTGTCCGACCTGAAGCGCCAGGTCAACTCTGGAGGTCACAGCGACGTTGACCGAGATGCCGGTCCTTTCTTGTGTGGCGAAGCCCGCCTTTTCAACGCTGACATTGTAGGTGCCGACCGATAACGAAGGCACGTTGTAGTCTCCATGCGAGCCGGTAGTAGTGGATTGCTGAAATCCTGTAGCGGGATCCGTAACCTTAACGGTCGCACCAGGAACAGTCGATCCAGCCTGATCCGTCACGGTCCCGGTGATCGATCCACGGCCGGCTTGGGCAAAGCAAATTGTGACCGAACAAGCCAAGGTCAGAAAAGTGGCAAGTAGCGCACGTGGCATGTAATAGAAATCCCCTGGAGATAGAGTCTATCACTTAGACGATCCTTGTTCATCAGTAATTCATCAGTGGTCTGTAAAGCGCAGCTTGATAAGACCGAAAAATGTGTACGGGTCCACAACTTCTACCGCAGCGCCGGCGTACTTCGTTTGTAAAAGCCTTGAAAGTTCCGCATACCAAGCCGGTCTCCTTAGAATGCTTCGTTTCCACATAAACAGCGGCTCGTTCCTGGCTTCGGCTACCGCTTGGTGAGCGATGAGAGCGGCGGCATGTTCAACGTCGTCCGGCAAATCCCTCTCACGACAGCTCGGGGTATCGGCATGCATAGCCGGAGCAGCCTCAAAATGCGTACCGAAACCGTCGGGGCTGAAGCGGTGATAGGCGGCAAATTCAACCTCGGTCGAATGCCCGGCCGAGCCGTCCAGCATAAATCCGGTGATCGTCATTCCAAAGCGTTCGTAATAACGGCGGCAATGTTCCGCCCACGCACTGAGTCCGGAGGGAAGTTGCGATTCCGGCCTTACGGTCAACGCTCTCGGATTCAGATACCCGGCGCCGGAATCCCCTGTGATGAAGAAGTCGTTGTGGGAGGCGTGCCGGTAGACATAAGCGAAGACGTGCGGAGCGCGGTCGCATAGGTTCGGATCGAAGGCCCAACCGAGGGGCGCCTTTCCCCTGGCCGAATCGGGAAAAAAAGCGGGAACCGCCTTATAGAACCAGGACGGCGCGTCGTAATCGCCGACGTAGTGTCCCACAAAGACTTTGGGCGCAACCTCCCCGTCGGTTGTCACATAGCCGCGCGCTTTCCAGTCCGCGATCACGGGCCGCCTGTTCGGTTGTTGGTAGCGTCCAGCCAAGGGGTAATGCTGATAGAAAGCCGCGTTCGCCATCGCCGATAAGCTGGCCGCATCGGCCTCCATATAGCCGTTGTATTGGGATATCAAGCGCCCGAACTCCCATTCCGTGGGAACTCCTCCATGTTTGCCTCCGACCCCTTCGGCATCGGTGTACTTGAACGGCCACGGTGGAAAGCCACCCACCTTGAGGATGCTGCCGCCCGACCGATCGTAGAGCGCGCGCAGCACTTCGAGAAAAGCTTTGCGGTCGGCGCCCAACGGCTGGCGGGGATCGTCGTTCGGAGTCTCGTCGGCCCACGGCGACAGATCGAAAAAGAAGGCTTTCCGGCTGATGAAATAGTCGTGGTTCGAAAGCGTGTGCATGTCCGGCGCGCTGCGATAGGGCGCTTGCAGCCAGAATGCATCGATATAGTAAGCCGCGTATCGGGGATTGCATTTGCCCGTGAGGATGTATTTCCGTATCGCCCAACGATAGGCGTCGACCTTCGCGCTGCCGGTCGAGACCTCGCCGGTCTCAGGAATCATTCCCTGCCCGCTGAATTTTGAAGTGCCGTCCGCGTTGACGAAAGAAAGCTTGATCGGTATCTTGAGCTCCTTTGTGAGCAGCGTGTAAGCTGAACCGGCAGCCGGATCGTACCTGACCGGAAGAAGCTGGTCGCAGCCGGCAGCGGTCGAAGCCAAATTCGAAGTGGCTGGAACGGCGGGATCGTAAACCATAAGGCCGCTGTAAGATTTTCGGAAGGTCAAAACTGCATCCCGCAAGTCTCGAACCGGCTTAAGTCCAGATTTCCGCAGCCACCCGTCTTCGCCTCGCAACCAGTCGAACCAGAACCGGTCCGTATCGACATCGAAGGCAGTGCAGTAAAACAAATACAGTCGCGGTGAATCCCGGTTCACCAATCCCTGCAATGCCGAGAGAACGTGTAGAGTGTCCCATATCTGGGCCGCGCTCGCGCTACTGTGTAGATCGAGCGCTCGTAACGGCACCGCATCGAAGGTGTGAATGAGCCCGACCGGCTTGGTCGAGGCCCCTGAGGCAGCCGCGGCCAGTGACGAGGTCCAAAGAAAATCTCGGCGACTAGAAATGGTATTGTTCATTCGATCATTCCTTTTTTCACCCCGGCGACGCGGCCCCAGAAGCGTCTTTAGCTTAAGGATTCGTGGCGCGGACATTCATGTCTGCCGTCTCGACAATCGTGTCGAGACCCGTTTGCTGACTCGCGCTCGACCACCGATACTCCTCCGCACGTTCTACCAGTCCAGCCTTTACCGGGTTGTCTTCAATGTACGCCGCGATGCGTCCGTACTCTTTCTGATCCCGAACCCAATGATCATACGATTCGGCCTGCCAGAACGCTTCGCCCGTGCGGCGCAATAGCCGGTTTGTCTTGCGCGCGGTGAAGCCCTTTAAGGATTGCAACAGGCGGCTCGGAGGGATTCGCGGCAGCAGCAGCACATGGACGTGATTGGCCATTACTACAAAAGCTCCCAGGTCGTGGTGACCAAGTGCGACACCTTGGTGCAGGGACTGGACAACTATATTGGCAACTTCTGGTTGGCGGAGAAACAACGGTCCGGCGGAGGCCTGATCCAAATACCGATCCATCCAGACGAAAGCTTTTCCGGCGGAAAGCTTGCCTGGCGGCGGATATTTACTGTGAGGAAGACTATTATGCAAATGCCAGGTTAGAAACAGCCATTTGCCCCGTGGGTAGGCATGGGGCAGGCGGCGACGGCGAGGGGCATGCTTATATAGTGGTCGCGGGATTGAGGAAGTCTTGGGCTAACCGAGCGCCGAGACGATTCTCGGCGGGGCAGACACGGTGTGCCCGCGCCACGTGGCCGTTCTCTGTTCCTACTGCTTCTCGGTGATCGAAACGAACTGGCGGATGGGCGGGTTCACGACCGTTTGCTTTATTCCGCTGGGCCAAACGATCTCCACTGTTTTGATCGTTTGTTCTTTGCCGATGCCGAAGAGTAGGCGTTTGGGTTGTGCCGACTGATAACTGCCTGTGGTTGTCACCATGCCATACTGCACGCGGCCCGATTGGGAGGTTAGCTTCACTGTGGCGCCTATCGCATCCCGATTACTGCGCGTGCCGCGCAGGTCGAACGCCACCCAGTTATTACGATTGCCTCCTTCATTGCGGAGCACGTACGCAGGCCCGCCGCAGGTCGCAATGACCGCATCGATATCGCCGTCGTTATCCAGATCGCCGAACGCCGCTCCCCGGCTCGCCCATTTCTCGCGGAAGACTTCGCCGGACTGCTCCGATACGTTTACGAACTTGCCGTTTACCTGTCGGAGGAGCAGCAGGCGCTGCAAGTATTCGAGGGGCGGCTGGGTCTTCTGAATATTGTCCATGACATGGCTGTTGGCAAAAAACAAATCTTTATATCCATCGTTATCGTAGTCGAAGATCCGCATGCCCCAACCGCCATATAAACGAGTGATCTCGCCCAGGCGAGAGACGTTCGTATCGTAATTAAAAGAGCCTCCGCCATTGTTGTGGAAGTAAGCATAGGTTTCGTTGGAGAGCGCTGTGGTGACGATGTCGGGCTTGCCGTCGTTATCTATGTCGGCGGCATCGGTCCCCATGCCGGCGAACACTTTCGCTTCATCGGTATATCCAACTCCGGCGGCCATGGCGTTCTCGGTGAATGTACCATCGCCGTTGTTCATAAATAAAAACTGCTGCATGGAGTCGTTGGCGACGCTAATGTCGAGGCGGCCGTCATTATTGAAGTCGGAAAACGCAACGCCCAGCCCTTTACCCGGAGTGCTCGCGATGTGAGCTTTGGCGCTAACATCGGTAAACGTACCGTCGCCATTGTTGTGGAACAGATAATCGGAGACGGGCTTGAAGTTGTCGGGATGGCAGTAGGATCGGCCTGCTCCCGATCGCGATCCGCAGAAGATATTTTTGGAAAAATTCCAATCGAGATAACGACAGAGAAAGAGGTCGAGCTTGCCGTCGTTGTCGTAATCGAAAAATCCCGCGCTCGACATCCATCCATCGGTCTGGAGTCCGGCCTTCCCGGTTACATCCGCAAAGGTCCCGTTCCCGTTATTGTGATAAAGAATAGCGCTGCCGTAGTTGGTGACCAACAGATCTTCGAAGCCGTCGTTATCGAAGTCTCCGACCGCCGCGCCCATGCCGAAGCCGTTTCCACGGACGCCTGCTTTTTCGGTAACGTCGGTGAAAGTGCCGTTGTGATTGTTGTGGTAGAGTCGATTCCAGAACTCCGGAGCTGACTTCTGCGGCGGCTCGTCATCGCGCTGGCCAGTGTGGATGTGCGCGCCATTGACGAGGAAAACGTCGGGCCAACCATCGTTATCGTAGTCGAAGACAGCTACGGCACCCGTCATCGTTTCGATGAGGTATTTGTCGGAAGTCGGCGAGTTGTTATTTCGAAACCGGATACCGCTCTGCGCGGTTACATCCAAGTAAGTGACAGCCGAAGCTTCCGTTCCCTTCAGCTGCCAGAGCGCGCAGCAGCTGATACAAATGGAAACGAAAGCGACAATGCGGTACACAAAGCCGCTTTATGTGTTCGTGTTAAGGATATTGGTGATGGGACCGGTGCCTTCCTCAATGAGGTGAAACGGTCTTCCGTTGGCGATAAAATCCATCTTCTTGTAGTCCAGACCAACCTGGCGCAGGATAGTGGCCTGAAGGTCGCTGATGTAGTGCGGATTTTGAACTGCTTTGTAGCCGACCTCATCGGTGGCGCCTTCGACAATGCCACCTTTTACACCGCCGCCGGATAACAAGATGCTGAAGCCGTTCGGGTTGTGATCTCGCCCCGTGGTGTTTTGGGACCAAGGAGTACGGCCGAATTCGCTGGCAAACACCACCAGCGTACTGTCCAACATTCCGCGCTGCTTCAGATCTTTGATCAGACCGGACACCGGTTTATCTACTGCGCGGCAAAGCGGTCCATGCGTTTTCATGTCGTCATGGGCATCCCACGCTCCGTTACCGCCGCCTGCGTTGCAAATCTGGATGAAGCGAACCCCTTTTTCCGACAATCGTCGGGCCAACAGCAACTGTCGACCGAAATCGTCAGTTTCCTTCGTCCCGATGCCATACAGCTCCTTCACATGATCGGGTTCCTTAGAAAAGTCGACCACGTCAGGAGCGGTCATCATCATGTTGGCCGCGAGTTCATAAGCCTTGCTGCGGGCTGCGATCTCAGTCTCAATGGCGTAATCGTCACGGAACTGCTTGTTCATTTCCAGGAGGACCTGCATCTGCCGATCGCGCTCCTTAGACGTCATGTCCTTGGGCAGATTGAGGTTTGGAATGGGTGTGTCACCCGGCTGAAAAGGCGTTGCAGAATAGGTAGCGCCGAGATACCCGCCGGTCAATTGCACGGGCGAAGAGGGCCGACCGATATTAACGAATGTAGGCAGATTCTTGTTCGCGGTTCCAAGGGCGTACGACACCCAGCTTCCCAGGCAAGGATGCTCGAACTGTCGCAACGGCTTTCCCGTGGCGCCCTCGATAACGGCCGGGAAGTGATTCGATTGATGGCAGTACATCGACCGGACCACGGCCATGTCGTCTATTGTCGATCCGATATTGGGAAACCAGTCGGAAACCGGAATGCCGGACTTGCCATAACGCTCGAAGGTCCTTAAGCACGGGATCACAGGCCGCTTCATCTGGGCATTGTTATCCCCAAACCCTACCGCGTCCATGATCTTGCCCGCATACTTGTTGTCCTTGGGATCGAAGGTGTCAATGTGGCTGACGCCCCCGCACATAAACAAAAAGATAACGGACTTGGCCCGCGGTTCACCGGCCAGCCGCGATCCTGGCATCTTCCCGTCTTCGGCCCATAGCGAACCCAGCGCCGAGCCCATGAACCCGACCGCAGACTGGAACAGAAATCGCCGACGCGCAATTTTCCCGCATGGATACAGCTTGCTCAGGTTACTCAAATCTCACCTCACGTACATGAATTCATCAAGATTGAACAGCATCCAGGCGAAATCCGCCATCTTTTTAGGATCGTTGTCGATGTAGGTCAGCGCCCCATCGGCTTCAGAAGAACTGGGCGGCCGTCCCAAGGTAGTCTTATAGGCTAAGTTGACGGCGGTTGGTATATTCCCTCCACTTTCGCTCAGCATCCGTTCCGCAAGCTTCGTCGACTCTTTCGCAACCAGTTCGTTGTTCATCATGAAAAGCGCTTGCGGCGCCGTTACCGTTTGGCCCCGCATCGGGCAGGGTACGCGGCCATCGTCCGCGTCAAAAGCCGCTAAGAAATTGGGCATCACATCGCGGTTCGGCAGATAACCACGCAGGATATACAGGCCGCGGCGGTTTTCCCGTGGGTCGAGGGTGACATTTCGCACGGCAGGCGCAGGAGTAGGACCGGCCTTTGCCGCCAGCATCGTTGGCATCTCAAATGACTTGCCTCCTACGGAGAGATCCAAATCCCCGGAATCATAGAGAACGCTATCCCAGACCGGTTCGGCTTCCAGACGCCGTAACCGGAAGTGCCACAGATAAGTGTCGTTCGGATCTGCGGAAGTGTTGGCAGCAAGCTGTTGTTGTGGGCTGCCTTTCGAAGCCAGTTTGTAAGTGTCGGACGTGACAATCAGGCGATGCAGCCACTTCATGCTGTAATTATGCGCCACGAATTCAGAGGCTAGATAGTCAAGCAGGGGCTGGTCACTGGGCCTTCCGCCAAGCAGTCCGAAATCACTCGGTACTTTCTGTAATCCTCCGCCGAAATGCCAGTCCCAGATGCGATTGACAGCCACTCGCGCGAAAAGAGGGTTATTTGGCTGGGTCAGCCAGTCTACGAAGCCCTCCCGCCGGCCCTCGTGAAAGTCGACATCCGCGGGTTGGAAAGGGAACCCGGCTTCGACCGGTTTGTCCTTCTCGGGACGCTTCGGATCTCCGGTCGTGAGGATGTAGCTCTTCTCCTGCAGCAGAGCTTTATCTTCTTCGACGGTCCAATACGATGGCAGATCCGGCGGGGCATGCAGCTCTTTATCCTGTTTCAGCAAAGCCTCGTACTTCGATTTGTCCTCGGGCGGCATGGCCCCTTTGATCTTCGAAGGATCGATGCGCAGGACGGGAAAGTAATCGTCGGCGGTTTTTTGCTCTGCCGGCGTGCGCGCCTTCTCGGGCTTTCGGATGATAGCCTGCACTTCCGGGGTAAGCATGGCGACTCGATCGTCGTACAACTTCGTCCGATAGGGCGCGATCAGCTTCTCAATTGAGTCGTCAATGGGGGCTTTCTTCTTGTTGTACTCCTCCACCTGCTGGCCATTGGCGAAGATTTCTGCCGCTGTCGCCATAACGACTTTCTTAGGCACGAGCGGGTCGAACAAAGCCTTCATGGCATAGAAGTCTTTTTGCTTGATGGGATCGAATTTATGGTCGTGACACTTTGCGCACGCCACGGTCATCCCCATAAACGCGCTCGATACGGTCTCGACGGCAGACAGAGACAAATCTTGATCCGTATTCTGACGAGTCACTGCGCCGCGCGCTAAGAATCCGAGCGCGAAAGCGTCTTCCGGATTGCTTTCCACTCTGACCCGCTGACCGGTCGCCGTCATCGTGGTGTGCTGCTTCGATCGGTTTCCTAGAATCTGCGCCCTCACGAAGTCGTCATAGGGCATGTCGTGATTTAAGGCCGAGATTACCCAGTCGCGCCACAAATAAATTCCGGAAGCGGCAGGCATTACCGATCCATCCAGACCGTCCAAGTCGGTATATCGGAGAACATCTAACCAGTGCCGGGCCCATCTCACTCCGTGCTGATCATCATTAAGGAGGCGGTCGACTACTTTGTCGTAGGCATCGGGGGAAGTGTCCGCCAGAAACGCCTGTTGTTCGGCGATGGTGGGGGGAAGCCCGACCAAATCGAAGTACACTCGCCGCAGCAGAGTCAGCTTATCGGCCGGACCGACCGGCTGCAAGCCTTTTTCCTTGTACTTCTGGGCCACAAAGGCATCGATGGGATTCGATCCCGCATAGCCGGACGGAACAGCCGGACGGACCACCGGCTGAAGAGACCAAAGCGGTTTGGGTACGTAGGAGGTAGCGCCAGGGAGGGCCAGCGAAAGCGACAACACGCAGCCACACAAGAGACTAGCGGACCCGAAAGCCCGACGGAAGGAGACAGGCAAGATTTTTGATCTCCGAAACTAGTAGTAAGCTACCGAATACTATATCCTAATTTCGGTATTGCTTGTAATAGCCTATTCAGGGTAATCACGCCATTTACACTTTGCTCTGCACGCAGCTAACGTTCTCATAAACTGACTGAACCGAAATAGCAGCGCCGAGGAGCTCAATGCGGTCGCCGAGGCTACGATACTCGTTCGCAAGCGTCCAGCTTTTCATTCGGACCCAGTGTTCAATGAACACGTGATCTTGTGAGATGAGGAAATAATTGCGGAGCGTTTCGATCGAGCGATAGCCGGCGAACTTTTCGGTCTGATCCTTGTGCTCGGTCGAGGGAGACAGCACTTCAAAGATCGCAACAGGATTGATAATGGCGCGATTCTGAGGCGGCAGCAAATGAGTTGGTTCACAAACGACCGATACATCCGGCATGAAAATGCCTTCTGTTCCGGCCGTGGTGCGCGGGATATAGATTTCAACGCTGGCATCGAAAATGAGACAGGCGTATTTTTGCGCGAGGCGGAAAGCCTCGCGCAACGCACCTGTTATATTGGCGCCGATCAGACTGTGATCGGGAGTTGCGGAGTCCATTCGATAGAGCTGGCCGTCGTAATAAAAATTGCGTTTACCGCCAAATCTGTCGGACTCCGCAAAAAATTGATCGAGGCTTACATACGATCTTGGTTGTGTGGCCATCGTTTTCTCAGGTTAAGCGTTAATGACACGATACTTCATGCGTTCGGCCTCGGCTGGCTTGTCGGAGCCAACCGGCGTATCACTGTGCAATGCCTTCGCTTTCACTCAGGTGCCAGCGTACGACGACCCCCGCTCGCACAGTTCCCGGTGCATTCACTTCCATGCATTCGAATTCGGCGATTTGCCCTGCCAACCTCTGAAGCTACAAAACACTGCCAGTTCCTGGTCCGTTGCGATAGAGCCGCAAAAGTGGTCTAATGTAAAAGTAGTGTCGAACTAAAGGGTGGGCGAATAGCCCACTTTTTTATTGGGCTTTTATTGTTGCACCCCGTACCGAGATGGCCGAAGTCGAGAAGAACGAAGTAGTGGATCGAATCACCGAACTGGGTGAGCGGGCTGCCTCCGATTCGGGTATCGAGATTGTAGAAGTGCAGCTGCGGGGCGCAGGGAAAGCCCGGCTTTTGCGCGTGTACATCGATAAGAAAGGCGGCGTTACTCACGGCGACTGTGAGTTGATCTCCGAAAGGCTGGGCCAGCTGTTGGACGAAGAAGATGTTCTGCCCGGTGATCACTATACGCTTGAGGTCAGTTCGCCGGGTGCGGAACGGAAGCTGTCTAAATTCCGGGATTTTGAGCGAGTCGTAGGGCAAAAAATTCGTCTCGTGTTGCGAGAGCCGCTGGAGGGCCTCAAGAGTTTGGATGGCAAACTCACGGCCTGTGCACACGAAACGCTCGATGTGGAGACTGCGCCGGGCCACACACTGCAGGTTCCACTGAGTAGGGTTCAAAAAGCGAACCTGAAACTTGAGTGGTAGTTTTCTTTCGGCCCCAAACGTAAAAGAAACAACAAAGTTGGTTAGAGGTATTCATTGGCTTCTATTTATCAATCCATTGAGATTTTGAGCAAAGAAAAGGGGATCGATCCGCAAATTGTCCTGGATGCGGTGAAAGATGCCATGCTGGCGGCTGCGCGCAAGCATTTTCGCTCGCAGGAAGACTTGGTTGCCGATCTGGACGCCAAGGGCGACAACATTCAAATCTACGCTCTTAAGCGGGTGGTGGACGCAGTCGCCGATCCGCTCAAGGAAATCAGCCTGACTGCCGCCCGCAAGATCGATTCGGAAGCCGAGATCGGCGTTGAAGTGCGCGAACCAAAACCGATGGAAGCTCTGGGGCGGATCTCGGCGCAGACCGCCAAGCAGGTGATTCTGCAGAAGGTGCGCGAGGCCGAAAGAGACAGTGTTTTTTCGGAGTTCCAGGGCCGCCAGGGCGAACTCGTGAACTGTGTAGTGAAAAGGCTCGAAGGTCCGGATTACGTGGTCGATATGGGCAAAACCGAAGCCCGGATCCCCAAAAAAGAGCAGTCCCGCATCGAAAATTTCAGCGTGGGAGATCGCGTGCGATGCGTGATTAAAGGTGTCGACCGCGGCGGCAAGTTCGCCGGAGTGGTCGTCTCGCGGGCCGCGCCCGAACTCGTGATGCGCCTGTTCGAACAGGAAGTGCCTGAAATTTACGACAACACGGTCGCCATTAAGGCGTGCGCTCGCGAGGCGGGTGAACGAACCAAGATTGCGGTTTTCAGCCGCGACCGGGATGTGGATAGCGTCGGCGCTTGCGTGGGAATGAAAGGCATGCGCGTGCAGTCCATTATTCGAGAGCTACGCGGCGAAAAAATCGATATCATTGAATACTCCGACGATCCGGTTCAATACGTAACCAAAGCTTTGAGTCCGGCTAAAATTTCACGTGTTACCATCGTCGATCCCACCGACAAGCATATGGAGGTGGTGGTCGACGACTTGCAGCTTTCCCTGGCTATCGGGAAGCGAGGTCAGAACGTTCGGTTGGCCGCCAAGTTGATCGGTTGGAAGATCGATATCAAGAGCGAAGAAGAAAAGCGCCGCGAGATGGAAGTTCGAATGGCAGATATGGTAATTTCGGGAGCGCCTGTATCGGTGCTGATCGATCACGGGCTCGAAGAAAGTATCGTCGAGACCCTGGTCGGGGCAGGCATTGGGACCGTGGAGCGCCTGGGATCGATGACTCCTGAGGAGCTCGAAGCCATTCCGAAGATTGACGAAGAAGTGATCACTCAAATTCAGACCGCTGTCGTATCGTTCTACGGCCAGTATGACGAGGCCCAGGCCGAAGCGGTTCCTGCGGATGCTGAGACGTTAGAAGCGGCGATCGACGAGAGTGGAACTGTTCTCTCGGGCGAAACCGATTCCGGCGATAGCGAAAGTATTCCGGCGTTCGAAAACATCGAAACCGGCATGCTCGAGCATGATTTTGCTACTCACGAACAAGTTCCGGTAGAAGAAACGGACGAGGGTGAGATCCTGGATTTAGGACGCGTGGAAGGCCTGTCAGGAGCGCCTTCTACGCTTCACACCGTAGCGGGATCCGCTGAAACCGGCGAAAACGAAAAATCTGATAATATTGGAGATACTGAGTAGTTTGCTACAAACCATGGTCATGCAAGGAGTTATCTAGCAGTCTCTTCTATGAAAAAAATCAGAATCAACGAGCTGGCGCGAGAATTAGAAGTTAAACCGGGCGTCATTCTCGATCTGCTGCCTGAATTGGGCGTGCAGGAAAAGAAGACCCACTCCAGTTCAGTCGATGAAGAGGTTGCTATTGCTCTGCGCGATCGTCTTGCGGCGTCGGGAGGCTTTCATAATGGATCCTCGCCCGGCGGCGCTTCGCACGATGAGGATCAAGACGGTGGCGGCGAGCAGGATCGCTACCAAGATTCAGAGCGAGGCGAACATTTTGAATCGTCTAACGCGGCTGAGTCGGCAAACCCGGCGGAAAGCCCGGTCTCCGTTGAAACCATTGCCACTGAAGCTGTGCAAGCGCCACCAGCTAACCGCACGCCGAGCCGGCCCCCTCCTATCCAGCCACCGCTGCGGGCGCCCGGGCGCGATGCTATCTCGCAAAATACGGCTGAGAGCAATGCGGCCGCTTCCAGTCTAAGCTCCGGTTCGACGCCTATCACGCCGTCTGCGATCCCGATCCCGGCAGCGCCGCCATCGCAACCCGCCCCTCGCCCAGTTTCCCCGGTAGTGACGGCGCCACCTCCGGCGTCGGTAACCGCGGCGTCTCCAGTGAGTCCGGCGCCTGGTGCGCCGACGCCCGCAGCTCCGCACGCCACCCCTGGTGAGCCGGCAGAACGTCCGGCGCCGAGATTCCAACCGCTGCGACCTCCTATGGGCAGCACCGGTCCGCGGCAGCCGCTGGCCTCTGCCGCGGCACAGCCGGCATCGCAGCATCCGCTCAACCGCGCTATGCCGATCCCCGCACGGCCACTGGTTCAATCTATTCCGCGGCCGGGAGCAGCCGTACCGGGCGCACCGCCTGCCGGACCGCGCCAGCCTTTGCCGCCTGACCCGGCTCGGACCAGCTTCGGCGGTCCTGAGCAGCGTCCGGTCCGTCCGGCTGGGCCGGCGATTCCTGCTGTGCCGTCCATTCCGGCGGACCGTCCGGCGCCAACCGCACCGGCTGCACCCATGCAACCGCAGACCAGATCGCCCTTGCCGCCGACTCACATCGTGGCCCCCGGACCAGGTTCTCCGACAGTTCCCTCCGCCCCCGTCGCCTCAGCGATTCCCGGTTCGCCCATACCGCCTCGCCCCACTCCTCCCCGGCCTTCCGCGCCAGGATTGACGCCCGGCGCGCCGATCGCACCCCGACCGCCCATGACCGCCCGGCCCACCTTGGCTGGCCAGCCTTCCGCCCGGCCGATCGTTCCGCCGCGCCCCGATTTAGTGCAACGTCTGAAGCAACAGACCCAACTGCGTCCGTCTCCAGCCATTCCTGCTGCCCCGCGCGCTCCCTTACCGGGCCGTCCGGCGCCTGCCCCTGGGCAGCCGCTTTATCGCGGACCGATTCGTCCGGGCCAACCGCTTATGCGTGGCCCGGGCGGCCCTGGAACGCCGATCCTGCCTGGCCAGCTGCGCCGTCCGGGCATGCGCCCGATGCATCCCACCAGTCCTCTCCGGGCTGAGCAGGCTACACCGCTTCCGACCGAACAACAGCGCCGGCATCAGGCCAAACCAGGCGCTCGCAGCGGCGGACCTCGCAAGCGCGAGGAAGTGGAAGGAATTCTCCGCGAACGCGTCTCCAAACGCTCGGCGATCTTCGAACCGCCTCCCATCGATCGCGAGATCACGGTGGCCGAAGGCGTCACGGTCAAAGAGCTTTCTGAGAAGCTCGGCGTCAAGGCCAACCTGGTGATCAAAAAGCTGGTCGACACTAAGAAGGTCTTCGCCACCATCAACCAGACGCTCGACGTCAAGTTGGCCGAAGAGCTGGCGCGTGAGTTCGGAGCCTCCACCAACCAGGTGAGCTACGAACAGGAAAGCACGCAGGATGTCGAGCTCGCCGAAGAGACCAAAGACTTGGTTCGCCGTGCCCCGGTGGTCACCATCATGGGCCACGTCGATCACGGAAAAACTTCGCTGCTGGACGCCATCCGGGAAACCAATGTTGCCGGACGAGAAGCCGGCGGAATCACCCAGCACATCGGCGCCTATGCCATCGAGAAGAACAATCGCAAGATTGTGTTCATCGATACTCCCGGTCACCAGGCCTTTACCCGCATGCGCGCCCGTGGCGCCAAGGTCACCGACATTGTCATTCTCGTCGTATCGGCGGATGACGGCGTCATGCCGCAGACGTTAGAGGCGATTGACCACGCCAAGGCGGCCAAGGTGCCGATTCTGGTTGCAATAAACAAGATCGACAAGCCCGGTGCGCTACCCGACCGCGTCATGCAGCAGCTCTCCGATCGCGGTTTGGTCCCGGAAGCCTGGGGCGGCGATGTGGTCATGGTTCCCGTCTCGGCAAAGACCAAACAGAACCTGGATCTCTTGCTCGAAATGGTTCTGCTGGTCGCTGACTTGCAAGATCTGAAGGCGAATCCGAATCGGCCCGCTCTTGGAACAGTCCTCGAAGCCAAGCTCGATAAAGGCCGCGGTCCGGTCGCAACAGTCTTAGTACGCAACGGTACGCTTCGCACCGGAGAATTCTTTATATGCGGCACGCTCTTCAGCAAGGTGCGGGCCATGTTCGACGATCGCGGTAACCCGGTGAAGGAAGCCGAACCGTCGATGCCCGTCGAAGTCATTGGTCTCGACAGTTTGCCGGAGGTCGGCGATAACTTCCAGGTTGTCTCTGATACCTCGAAGGCGAAACAGATCGTCATCTACCGCGAGGTAAAAGCGCGTGAAGCGGCCATGGCTAAGGGCGCTCGTGTGGCAACCCTCGATTCGCTCGCACGGCAGTTCAAAGAGGGTGACCTCAAGGACTTGAACCTCATCATCAAAGCGGACGTGGGGGGTACGGCGGAAGTTCTGTCGGATACTCTGCAACAGCTTTCGAATGACAAGGTTCGTGTCCGAGCGTTGCGCGCAGGAGTTGGCGCCATCACCGAAAGTGATGTGCTGCTGGCCTCCACCTCCGAAGCCATCATCATCGGCTTCAATGTTCGGGCCGAACGGGATGCTCAGGCCACAGCGGATCGTCAAAATGTTGAGATTCGCCTGCACAGCATCATCTACGAGCTGATCGATGAAATCCGGCTTGCCATGACCGGCCTACTGGAGCCTGTCTTCAAGGAAACGGTACAAGGCCACGTCGAAGTGCGCGAGATCTTCAAGATCAGCAAGGTCGGAACCATCGCCGGCTGTTACGTTGCCGACGGAACGGTCCGGCGCGATAGCCAAATTCGAGTCCTCCGCGATGGCGACCTGATCCATACGGGTAAAATCGAGTCGTTAAAGCGCTTCAAGAACGATGCGAGCGAAGTCAAGAACGGCCTGGAGTGCGGTATTTCAATTGTTAACTTCAACGATATCCAAGCTGGCGATACGTTTGAAGCTTTCGCCATGGAACGCATGGCAGTCGAGTTGCCGGTCGCTCGTTAATCACAACCGCGGCCGGGCAAACGCTCAGCACTCTATTTACGAACTCTGAGCCATGCCCGCCGTCGGTATTCTCACTTTAGAAATTCACGTCGAGTCTTCTCACTCCCTCAAAGAGAAGAGACACGTCGTCAAAAGCCTGAAAGATCGTCTTCGCCAAAAATTCAACGTCTCTGTCAGCGAGATCGATCATCTCGACTCCTGGCAGGCTTCCGTCGTTGCTGTGGCGACGGTTTCAATCGATCGGGTCCGTGCCGAACAGCTGCTTACCGCAGTCGAAGCTCATGCCTCCAATATCCTGGGTGGAGCGCTTACTGCCAGCGGCGTCGAGTGGTTGTAGCGCCCGTTTACACTCCCCCGTTTAGAATCAGATTGGAGGCCCGAAATGGAAAGCCACCGAAGCGAACGTGTTTCGGAAGCCCTGCGTGAAGAGTTGGGCGAACTGATCGCCTATGAACTGTCTGATCCTCGCATTGATCCGGCCGTTACTGTCACCGAAGTTCTTGTTTCACCGGATATGAGGCACGCGCAAGTTCGCTTGCATCTCAGTGACCAGGTCGCCGAGCAGCAGAAGACCATCCGCGCTCTCGATGGGGCCAAACATTTTCTACGCCGTCAACTGGCAGAGCGGCTGAATCTTTATCGGGTGCCGGAACTCCACTTCGAAGCCGATGTCTCATCCGTTGTTACTGGAAAGATGGAGCACCTGCTGAAGCGCATCCGGCGGGGGCGTCCGCGGGACGGGGAGCAGTCTCCAACTTAGCCGAACGTTGGACTTCCTGGGGCGCGAAGGTACACTCATATTCGTAATGAATCGGCGTACGGGATATTTCTCGAGGAGTGAAGCCTTGCACAAAATCGACAGGGAGGTGCAATGCGCTCAGCGCAAGTAGGAGGCGGACGGTTTCTCGACGCCTGTCGTCGCCGTCCTACGGATGTCAGGCCAGTGTGGTTTATGCGTCAGGCCGGACGATATTTGAAGCCGTATCGTGACATTCGCGCCCACCACACCATTCTCGAGATCTGCAAGAACGCGCAACTGGCAGCAGAAGTGACGCTCCAGCCCATCGACATCCTGGATGTCGACGCGGCTATCATCTTTGCCGATCTTCTACTGCCGATCGAACCGATGGGCCTCAAACTCGAGTTCATTTCCGGTGAAGGCCCCCATATCGACAATGCGATTACTGAGCCGGAGGACATCGATGCACTCTCCACCGATCGCACCGATGATCTCGGTTATGTGGGAGAAGCCATTCAGGCAGTCACTCGTGCCCTGGACGGCAAGGTGCCGGTCATCGGCTTCGTCGGAGCTCCCTTCACTCTTGCCAGCTACATGATTGAAGGCGGCCCGTCCAAGACCTTCCTCAAAACCAAGAAGCTGATGTTCGGCAATGAAACCATGTGGCGGCGCTTGATGGGCAAATTAGTCGACGTTCTGGGCGATTTTGCCCGCCTCCAGATCTCGGCCGGCGCACGCGCTCTTCAAGTGTTCGACAGTTGGGTTGGCGCGCTTAGTCCCGAGGATTATGTTCACTTCGTCCAGCCCTATTCCCGCGCGCTGATCGAACGCATTCGCGCCACCGGCGTTCCTGCCATTCATTTCGGCACCGGCACGGGCGGCTTCTTCAAGGAGTTGCACGCTGCCGGCGGCGACGTGATCGGAGCCGATTGGCGAATCAATATCGATCAGGCCTGGATGGAGATCGGCTATCGCTCGGCCATTCAAGGCAACCTCGATCCCGTCGCTCTCTTCGCGCCCCTGCCGGAGCTTCGCAGAAAAGTCACCGATCTGCTTCGGCGAACCGGCAATCGGCCGGGGCACATCGTCAATGTGGGCCACGGGATCCTTCCTGAGACGCCGGTTGAAAACGTGAAGGCGATGGTCCAAATTGTCCGCGAAGCTCACCGCTAATTACTCCGAACCAGGTGTCGTAATCATCGGTGGTGGAGTGTCCGGCCTTGCCACAGCCTACTTTCTCGGGCAGAAAGGCATCCGCTCCGTCTTAATCGAAAAATCTTCCCGACTAGGCGGCCTGATTCGGACCGATCGGATCGAAGGCTGCGAGCTCGAAGCGGGACCGGACAGCTTCATCTCGACCAAGACTTCGGTCGCGGAACTGGCTGCGCAACTCGGCATCGCTCAAGACTTAATGGGCTCGAACGACGAGCGCCGGCGCATTTTCATCGTTCAAAATGAAAAGCTGGTTCAAATGCCCGCCGGAATGGTCATGATGGTACCCGGCGACCTTCCGGCGGCACTGCAATCCAATTTCTTCAGCCCGGAGAGTAAAGCCCGCTTCCTTTCAGAACGATCGTTCAAGCCCCGAACGCGAAGCGGAGATGTCTCCATTCGCGAGTTTGTGGAAGATCACTTCGGACCCGAAAGCCTGGAGTACGTCACCGAACCCCTTTTGGCCGGAGTGTACGGTGGCAACGCAGGAGCGCTGAGCGCCGAAAGCGTCCTGCCGCGATTTCTTCAACATGAGCGCCAGTACGGAAGCCTGATCCGGGCCGCCGAACAGGAACGCCGCGAGTCGCCTTCGAAGACAAGCCTGTTTCTCTCCTTCCGAGGCGGAATGCAGACGTTCACTGACGCCCTGACAAAAGCCATCTCGCACTGTACCACCGTCGTCACTGCCGAGGCTACCGAAGTCCAAAGAACTGCCGACGGCTGGCGCATAATTTTCGGCGCCGAAAGTCTGGATGCGCAGCACCTGGTCCTCGCCTGTCCGGCACACGTGAATGCGAAGCTGATGCGTTCTTCCGCTCCTTCCTTGGCCGATGAATTGGCGGCCGTCCCTTACTCGTCGGCCATTCTGGTGACGCTGGTTTATCGCCGCCAAGAGCTCAATCACGAACTCGATGGCTTTGGCTTTCTGGTCCCCGAACGTGAGCGTCGAGGCATCGCGGCGGCAACCTGGATCAGCACCAAGTTCTCTTCCCGAATCCCTCCCCATCTTTCCGCTCTGCGAGGCTTTATCGTGGGCCGGAGTGCTGTCGAACTCGCCGGTTCGAGTGACGAGAAGCTTATACAGTTAGTGCGTGACGAGTTCAAGCGGCTGATGAACATCACCGCGAAACCGGAATTCCAAACTGTCTACCGTTGGCCGGATTCCATGCCGCAGTATGTAGTCGGTCATGGACAGCGGACGCAAGCCATCCGGGAACATGCCCGTCGACTTCCCGGTCTGCACCTCTGTGGAAACGCCTATGAAGGTGTCGGAATCCCGGACTGCGTCCGCCTGGCGGCGGAAGTAGCACGGTCCATTCAGTAGTATTTTCCCTTTTCCGTAATTTATTTCCGATTTAACGCCTGACAGAGTCCGTAGTGAACGAATTTTCACGTTTTATGGGCCATTTCTTAATGAATATAGATGATCCTTCTCGTCGGAAAGCACGTCTCATAAAGGAAGCGGATTTGACCGCTGCTAAAAACAAAAAAATAACGAGAGGGTATACCAGTGAAATTAGGTTGGGGAATTGTGGCAGCTGCTGTGATCGCGGCGCCTATGTTCGGGCAAAAAACAGTGGAAGATAGACTACAAGCGGCGACGCAAACGCTGACGGCGATGACCGCAGCCTCCGATAAGGGCATTCCGCAAGATCTGATCGGGAAGGCCTCCTGCGTGGTCGTGGTCCCAAACCTGAAGAAGGGTGGCTTCATCGTCGGCGCCGAGTATGGCTCAGGTTTTGTCTCCTGCCGAAAGCCGAGCGGAGTGGGTTGGACCTCGCCGGGAAGCGTAAGAATCTCGGGTGGAAAATTTGGGTTCTTAATCGGGGGAGCCGAGACCGACGTTGTCATGCTGGTCATGAATAAGAGCGGCATGCAGCATTTACTCAGCGACAAATTTCAGTTGGGCGCCGAGGCCTCCGGCGCGGCAGGTCCGGTCGGTCGCGACGCGTCGGCGATGACCGATGCCGAAATGCGCGCTGAGATCCTCACTTACTCGCGGTCTCGCGGAATCTTCGGCGGCTTGGATCTATCCGGCGCTGCCGTTACCTCAGACTCCGCCGCCAATAAAGGACTTTACGGCCGAGCCGTCAGCAACAAGGAAGTCATCACCGGCAGTTTCAAAACTCCGCCGGCTGCGCACGCTTTCATACACGAACTCTCCAGCCTTTCTTCTCGTAAGTAAATCGAGAACGGGCGTGTAACAAACAAGCCATCCTGGACGAAAAACGTCCGGGTGGCTTTTGTTTTGCATCTTTCCCCTCCGGAGCGACAATGGGAGTTGAGCCCAAACTCGAACCAAAAAATCCGTTTAGCTCTCCTGTTTGGAGGGCGCTCCGGCGAGCATGAAATCTCGGTTCGCTCTGCTAAAGCCGTGCGAGCGGCGCTCGATCCCGCCAAGTATGAAGTCTCCGATTGGTTCATCAATAAAGAAGGGGAATGGGACCCACAACCCTTCTCTCCGGAGCCAGGCGGCAATGGACCGATCGATGTTGTTTTCCCGATCCTGCATGGCACCTTCGGCGAAGACGGCACCGTGCAAGGACTGCTTGAATTGGCAGAGCTGCCCTATGTCGGCTCAGGAGTTTTAGCCTCGGCCGTAGCCATGGATAAAACCCTCACGAAGCGCGTCTGCCGGGAGGCTGGCCTTCCGGTGGTCGAATTCATTACTCTCACGCGCGGCCGTTTCAAAGCGGAAGAGGTGCAAGCGCCGTTCGACTTCCCCGTCTTCGTGAAACCCGCTAATCTAGGCTCGTCTGTCGGCATTTCAAAGGTGAAATGCCAGGGGAGTTTGAAAGCCGCAATTGAAACTGCGGCGCAGTATGACACGACGATTCTCATCGAGCGAGGAATCACCGGACGTGAGTTCGAATGTGCCGTTCTAGATGGCGATCCGGTGCGCGCCGCCCTCCCTTGCGAGATCATTCCTTCCCAGGACTTTTATACCTACGAAGACAAGTACATTCTGGACAGCGCCAAAATCGAGCTTCCCGCCAACCTGAGCGCCGAACAGACTGCCGAGATGCAGGACATTGCAATCGATTGTTTTAAAGCCGTCGGCTGCGCCGGCATGGCCCGCGTGGATTTCCTGCTCGAAAACTCGACCGGGAAGCTCTTCATCAATGAGATCAATACCGTTCCCGGTTTTACTTCCATCAGCATGTATCCAAAGATGTGGGAGCATTCAGGCATTCCCTATTCTGAACTGCTCGACCGGCTGGTGAAACTGGCCTTGGAGCGCGCTCGGGTTCGTTCTCAAACCCGCTATGCGAGATGATCAGGAATAAGCAATCGATTTGGATTCTGTTACGTCTCTGAACAAGAGCATGTCTAGTCTAGTCCGCTTCACCGGCGGAATCCTGCTCCTCATCTCCCTCCTGCCGGCACAGGTCACCAGCCCAAGCCGCGCGCCTGCACCCTTACAGCAACAACCACATCAGCAAGCCCAGCAGGATCGGCCGCCGCTGGAGCAACTTGATCCAGCCAAGGACCTGGGACCACAACTGCGGCAGTTCATCAATATCTTGTCGGTCGTCCAGTCGGAGAGCGCGGATATCCCTCCCCTAGACAAAATGATCTATGAGGGCGCTATTCCTTCCATGTTGCGGCAGCTCGATCCGCATACCCAGTTTTTCGAACCGTCACAGTTCGAACAGCTCAAGCAGATGGAGCAATCGGAACAAAAAGGCTTCGGCAGTGTCGTTTCGGTGTTGCCCGGACAGGTCATATTTCTTCAGACCCTCCCTGGTACGCCAACCAGCAAGGCCGGCATTCAAGCCGGAGACGAACTTGTGGCCATCAACAACATCGTCATCGGCAATCTGGCGCCGGAACAGATTGTTCAGCTATTGACCGAAGCGCGGCAGCAAACCATTCACACCTTCATCCGGCGGCAAGGCGACGCCAAAGTTCTTCAATTTACACTGACTCCGGAACTGGTGGACTCGCCCAGCGTAGACCGAGTCTTCTTGCTGCAGCCGGGCATCGGATACATTCGCATTGCAAGCTGGGATATGGAGACTGCCCCGCAGATCCATCAGGCTCTGGACAAACTGAATGCTTCCTCCTTACGGGGCTTGGTTCTCGATCTGCGGAATAACCCAGGCGGAATCGTCAAAGCAGCTCTTGATGGGGCCGCCCTTTTCCTCAAACCGGGGCAGCGAATCCTGACAGCAAAAAGCCGCACCGGTGTGGTTGAAAGCGCGGACGTACCCAAAAATGCCAAGCCCTATGACTTCAAGCTCGCCGTCATCGTGAACGGCAAGACAGCTAGCGCTTCTGAGATTCTCTCGGGCGCCTTGCAGGATCACGACCGGGCAGTCATAGTCGGCGAACCCAGTTACGGCAAGGGTTTGGTCCAAAGTGTGATGCCGCTGTCCGCCGGCGCCGGGCTAGCGATTACAACTGCTTTCTACTACACGCCGAGTGGACGCTCCATTCAGAAACCGCTCAAAAATTCCGCCCTGTCGGAAACATTCGGAGGCCAATCAACGGCGCCTCTGCCCACCTTCAAAACCGACAACGGGCGTACCGTCACGGGCGGGGGTGGAATTCAGCCCGACATAAAAGTGGGACCCGAATCGCGTTCGCAACTCGAAGCCGTTCTGGACGCCAGTGGGGCCGTGACGTCTTTCGCGACGCAATATCTGTCGGCTCACACTCCTCTGCCTGATTCCTTCTCTATCGGTCCTTCTACGCTCGATGACTTCAAAGTATTTTTGGCGATGCGCAATATCCAGCCCAATCTGGCCGAATGGGCGCAAGAGCAAGGCTGGATTAAAAATCGCCTGCTGGAAGAAATCATCACGCAGGCCCGCGGAGTAGCGCAGGGTGACGAGATCGCCGCCCACACCGATCCCCAAATCGCCGCCGCTCTGCAGGCCATTCAGAACAAATCGCTAACAGCGCAATTAGCTCCGCAGTAACTACCTTGCAGCCGCCATAGCAGCAGGAGCGCCCGTGGGATTAGGATTACGTTCGATAGCCGTCGAACGCTGGTGCCAATAAGGATAAGCCAGAGTCGTTTCGCTTGCCGCATCCAGTTTCGCCACCTGCTCGGGCGTCAAGTTCCAGCCCGCAGCCGCCAGGTTTTGGCGCAGCTGCTCCTCGTTGCGAGCGCCGATAATCACCGAGGTAATCGTAGGCCTTTGCAGCAGCCAGTTCAAAGCAATCTGCGGAACGGTCTTCCCCGTCTCTTTCGCCACCTCATCGAGTGCATCAACCACTTTATAAACGTGTTCATCCGCTACGGGAGGACCTGCGTCCGCCGTCTTCGGCAAACGGCTTTGCTCCGGCCGAGGCTGATTCCGGCGAATCTTCCCGGTGAGCCGGCCCCAACCCAACGGACTCCACACCAGCGCTCCCACCTTCTGATCGATCCCCAGCGGCATCAGCTCCCATTCGTAGTCACGACCAATCAGCGAATAGTAAATCTGGTGCGAGATGTGCCGGGGCAGGTCATACTTCTCGGAAACCGAGAGTGACTTCATCAGGTGCCAGCCAGAAAAGTTGGAAGCGCCGATGTATCGAACCTTTCCGCTCCGAATCAGTTCATCCAAAGCGTTCAAGGTCTCCTCCTGCGGCGTGAGCGCGTCGAAACAGTGCAATTGATACAAATCGATGTAGTCCGTGCCGAGCCGGCGCAAGCTATCTTCACAGGCCTTGATGAGGTGAAAGCGGGAACTGCCAATGTCATTGACACCCGGACCCTGGCGGAAGAAGGACTTGGTTGCAATCAGAACTTCCGATCGCCGCTTGCCGATCGCTTTTCCTAAAATCTCCTCCGACAAGCCGTTCGAATACGAATTAGCGGTGTCGAACATGTTAGCGCCCGCTTCCAGGCAAATGTCAATCAGGCGCGTTGCCTCTTGCACATCCGTCGAGCCCCAGGCTTGAAAGAATTCGTTGCCGCCTCCAAAGGTCGCTGTGCCGAATGTGAGAACCGGCACTTTCAATCCGGAATAACCCAGTTGTCTATAGTCCATAACTACTTCGATTATGAGCTTGGAGAACGACGTTCAGCGGCTCTCCGCGGACAGAAAAGGTCTATCGCAGCAAATGAAGGGGAGAACGCTTGCGCTTAAAAGCAATGCCCCCCAGTACGAACATAGTTCCCAAGCACAGGTAAGCGCTAGGCGGTTCCGGAGTTGCCGTCGTCGAACTGCCGCTGACCAGAACCGCAGCTCCTGGCGACACTTGGTTATCGTAGTTGACGCCATCCGTATAAAGAGATTGCGCGACCGCGAAGCTTCCCGAAGCAATAGTCGGATCCTGATTCGATCCGGTATAGATTTGCGGACCGGAAAAACTGAATTCCGGGATCAGCTTACCGTTCGAATCCATCCCGCTCTGAGGACCAAAAAACAGCGTAAACAACCCATCGCTTGGAGCGCCCAGGAAGCGAATGCTTTGTGGTGATGTGCCCACAGAAGAGCCATTCACGCTGTAACTGAAATCGGAGAACGGCGCATCGAATCCGTCCAGACCGGCGTTACTCACGGCAGGTGGATTGTCTACCGTAAAACTGAGCGTCCAGCTTGCGCCCGGCACAGCTAGAGCGTTCGCCGTATCGCTGGCGGAAAAAGCGCCCGATGTCGAAATGCTCACCGGCGCCGCTCGCATAACTACTGCTAACGAGCAAATGGCAATCAGTGTAAACACAGGATTTGTATATTTGGCCATATGATCTCTCCGCAGCTTAGAGACTTACTTGGCGAACGCACTACGTAAGTCCGCCGCCGCATCCATCTCGGCCTGTTTCGCTTCGTTCACCACTGCGCCCATCCCGAAGAACTCATGCGTGACACCGGGATACAGTTTGTAATCGACTGCGATGCCTGCCTGCTGCAAAGCCATCGCGTACTGTTGCCCCTCCGTTTGTAGAGGATCGATCTGTGCCGCTATCAGCGTTGCGGGCGGCAGCCCGGCTAGATTGGCCTGCAACGGAAAGGCATAAGGATTGGTCAGATCCGACGGATTCTGATAGGTGTATTTCGCGAACCATGCGAGAGCTGGTTTGTTCAGCGGTTGAGCGTCCGCAAATTGGTTGTCGGAAGCTGTGTTCATGTCGCTGTTAGTGATTGGATAAACCATCAACTGATAAACCGGCAACGGAAGCCCCTGATCGCGAGACATGATGCAGACTTCGGTTGCAAGATTGCCCCCCGCGCTTTCCCCGGCGACTGCGATCTTGCCGGGAATGCCGTTCAGATAGTTCGTATTTCGACGTGCCCACTGATAGGCAGCCATAGCGTCGTTCAAAGCCGCTGGAAACGGAAATTGAGGAGCTTTCCGGTATTCGACAGAAACAACCACCGCTCCTACCAGATTGGTAAGCGCCCGGGCCGAAGCGTCGTAAGTGTCAATGGTGGCAATCACAAAACCGCCGCCATGGTAATAAACAATCACCGGAAACGGTCCGCTTCCCTGCGGCGTGTAGATCCTGATAGGCAGTGTTCCGCCCGGTCCCGGAATCGTCTGGTCAACGATGTTCCCCACCGGATCCGGAGCCGTTGCAGCGCCGCTTTGCCGGGCTACGATTTTGGCGGCGTCTTCCGCCGCAAACTGCTGCCGCGCATCCGGAGGTGACAACGTATAAAAAGGCTGGCCACTGATAGCTTGCAATTGATTCAACACAACCGCCATCTGCGGGTCAGTTGGCACTTGCGCAATCAGCGGAATGCTGAAAAAAAGTAGGGAAAGTGTTTTGATAAACATCCGCTCATACTACGAGGACATTTGTCGTCCGGATCACTCCTGAACGCAAAACAGTAACTTTTCCGAGTACGTGCAGTAACGATCTATCTTTGGGCATAAGTTACAACTCGTGCGTGTGCAGGTGCGGATGAGGCTCTGCCTTATCTCGCCCGTGAATATGCGGGTGCGGACGCACCAGGCTTGTTCGTTGTAGGAGCTCGGTATTGTGAAGCACCTGCAGCGGATCTCCTTCTGCCGTTACACTTCCCCGGTCGAGCAAATAACACCGGTCGGCAATGCTTTCGAGCGCCGAAAGATCATGTGTCGCCGTCACCACCGTTCTCGAAGTTCCCGCCCACGACGCCAGCAATTCGATCATCTGGGTTTGACTGGCGGGATCCAAAGCCGCAATGGGTTCGTCCAGCAAAAGCACCTCCGGCTCGGTCACCAGCACTGATGCCAGAGCCACTCGTTTCTTTTCACCGCCGGACAGTCGGTGCGGCGCACGGTCGCGCAGTTTCTCTATTCCCATCGAAACGAGCGCCTCTTCGACGCGCCCGCGAATCTGATCCTTCGGCCAACCCAGTTGCAGCGGGCCGAAGGCAAGTTCGTCAAAGACGCTCGCGTTGAACAGCTGAACATCCGGGTTCTGAAAAACGATCCCGACCCGCCGGCGAAAACGGAAAAAGAAATCCTCTCGTGCAAGCTGAGCGTTCGTCAGTTTCTCACCGAAAAAGGAAATGTCGCCTCGTTCCGGAAAGCTGAGCGCTCCCAGCAGCCGCAGCAAAGTAGATTTGCCGGAACCATTCGCCCCCAGCAACGCGACTCGCTCGCCCCGTTTAATTCGAAGGGACAAGCTCTGCAAAGCATGTGCCTCTTTATAGGAAAAAGAAACGCCCTGGACGTCATAGGCAAGGAGGGTGTCAGAGTCCAATCATCACCGTCCCAGCCAAACTATCATGACGCTCACTGCGACAAGAGAAGCTGCGATGAGCCAGTTGGAGGAGCTCATGTGAAGGTCTTCCAGCAGAACTATGTCTCCGCGAAAACCTCGCGCTTGCATTGCGAAATGAACCTCGCTGCCGAGCTGCAGAGTTTTATCGAAAAGCACCGCCGCCGTGGAGGAAGCAAATCGTCGTTGGGCGCTTGGCTCCAGTCGACCCATGAGCCGCGCTTGACGAGACTCGAACATATCTTGCGCGGTCTGAAGTAACACGAAAACGTAGCGGTACGAAGTCTCGAGGAGTACGACCACGAAGGCCGGAACCCGAAACCAGCGAAGGGCCCGCAACACGTGGCTCCAATAGCTGGTCACGGTAAGTAAGAAGACAAGCGTCGCTGCGCACTCCGCGCGTAAGACCAGTAAACCGGCACTCTGCAGACCTTGAGCCGTTATCGTCCAAGGCACAAGCGTTCCCCTCACGAGCACGTCACCTGGAACTAGGAACAGTGCCGGAAGCGAAATTGCACCTGTGAAGAAAAGGACGCCGATCCAAACCCGCGACGCCAGTATGCGTAAGGAGATTCTCGATCCGATCGCCAGCACACAAGTGACCCCGAAGACAGCAAGGAGAGTAGTAACATGTTGAACCGCAATCGCGGCGATCACTAAGGAGCCTAAGCCGACCATCTTCGCTCGGACATCGATGCGTTGAAGCAGACCTGTCTGCCGAGCCGATTCTTCCGCAAACAAAGCTTCTTCCCGAGCGCGTCCCAAACGCCGGACCGTTTTCTCGACGAAGCTGATCCGGCGCAGAGTAGATCGCCGAGCCGTATTACGAGCGAATGCGCTCCATACCAGAGCCAGCAGAATAAGAAGACCCACGCCAACCGAAGCCGACACAAAATATCCAAGATAGACGTTCCGAATGAAACCCGGTGCATAGTTGTACAGCGGCGCCTTCCAGACCTGCGACAATCTCTGCAATCCTGTTGGAGCGGATTGCGGTGCAACGTGGTTGCCCGAAGCAAGTGCAATCTGCTTTCGAACCGCAGGATCGTTGTAGTCCTGAGCGCGCCACTCCCCCCAGGCGCTTCCTGCCGCCACGATTCCGAGCGGAGTCAAAACCAAAATGAGACCGAGCGCAAGCCACAACTTACGCGAGACCAAGGGAAGCATGTCACCAACTTCTCTGTCCTCCATCGATCCCAGTTTCGAGTTCCTGGTTGCTGTCGTTCGAAGCAACTCCGGATCTGTCCGCTGAAGGAACGCGACCATTCCCGCGGAGAGAACAAGCTCCGCCAGGCCGGCAAACGTGAGGTGCCCAATCATCATTGCGGGAATGGAAACGCTCAACGGATAAGGCGCGTATAAGGGAGTTCCCGCCGCAGTGTGAAACAGGCTCGGTTGTAAGCCGAATTCGACGGCAGCACAGAATGCCGCTAAATTGATTCCGGCATAACCCGCCAGTCCGGCCGCGATCACGCGCCGCTTCCCCGTCAAGTCCGCTCCGTACGCAATCACTTGATAGACCGCAAAGCTGGCTAGTGAGCCCACAATCGCCATGTTGAAGCAGTTGGCTCCGAACGCTGTGATCCCTCCGTCGCCGAACAATAATGCTTGAACAAGCAATGCCAGCGAGATGGCGGCAATCGAAACCCAAGGGCCTAACACAATCGCAGCCATTCCCATGCCCACGGCGTGACCGGTCGTTCCGCCCGGCAAAGGCAGGTTGAACATCATCACAACGAATGAGAATGCAGCAAACAGCGATAACAGTGGGACGGTCTGTGAGCTGAGACTATTCCTGATCCGCTTCAAAGACAAATACCAGAAAGGCGTCGCTGCTCCGTAGAGCGTTGCGCAAGTGGAAGGACTCAAGTAGCCATCGGGGATGTGCATGTCATGGCGCTTTCGATAGTGCTACGGTTATCAGAATCGTGTTACTCTTTAAATCTATTATCCTATGCCGCGGATCCTTCACCGGGTTACGCGCATATTAGGGTAGCACGAATCTGAGACACGTATGTCAATCGCCTTTTCATTCGTCTCGCTCCTCCTGGCAATCAGCGCGTTCGTAGCAGATGGGCAGGAACCAAAAATCTTCCTGGTTGAGGGCGTAGTGACAGACGCTCAGAATGTTGTTGTCGACGGCGTCCAAGTTCGGCTTTTCGATTCCACCGGAGCACTGCAGGGAGAGCAAACGACGGGAAAGGACGGCAAGTTTTCCTTTCAGGTGCGATCGCCCGGAACTTACAACTTAAAAGCATTCTCCCGCAGCTTCGAACCCGTGAGCGACAAGCTTGAGGTCGGTACAGCCCGCCGAATCTCCGCCAACATCCACTTGGGACAGCTTACAGGCAGACAGGAATCCATCACAGTTACCGCAGATGTAAAAGAATCCAGCATATTGTTCCCAGATCCGGCACAACGAGTGTACGTTCGGGATGAAACTCTGGACGCCAACCCAGGACGCCCCGGCGCTCCCATTTCTATTCCGGGTACGCCGATTGAAACGGCGTCCGGCGGCATCAAAGCGCCTCAATACTTCTCCCCCGGCGTAGCAGGCGATCACGGCGAGCCGATCGCTGAATACATACAAGTAGGAAGCTATCTCGTCTCGAACAATCTTTCATCGAACGCGCATGGAAATGGTTACGCCGATCCAAACATCATGATTCCTGCGATCTTGGAAGGCGTTCAGACGGACGGCGGCGCGTTCAATGTGCGAGAAGGAAATCACGCCGAGAATCTCTCGGCCATATACGAGCTTCACTCTCGTCTGGAGCCATTTGTAACGGTAACGGGAGACTATCGGGACATTGATCTCATGGCTGGCTGGAGTCCTGGAAAACCCCAGACCGATGCGTGGTTGTCGATAGAAGCGGCCTACGGAAATGGATTTCTCGATCGATTAGAACATCGACAGCAATACAAATTGAACGGCTTTCGAGTTTGGAATCCCCGCAATCATCAGATCACGCTCTTCGGGATCGGCTACTTCGGATCCTCCTACATTCCCGGTCTGGTTCCGCTCGACGTACCTGGCTTACACGACACCATCGATCATCGCCAGAAAGACCAAACACATACGGGGGAAGCGGCGCTAAATGACATTTGGAAATTAACTCCCCGGCAGGAAATACAGTTATCCGGTTTGTTCCGTACTTACAATCTGGCGCTGTATTCGAATTTTGGCGACGGCCTCATCCGTCAAAGCGAATTCCGAACCGTCACCGGGGGCAACAGCACCTATATCAACCAGCTCACCAAGTCAATCTCGTTGATGGCCGGTGTCGACTATCAACGTGATGCGCCTCGCCGGCTTGACCTTGATCACTACGAGTCGCTTGACCCTTCTTTCTATGGACCGTTCCAAAAAGTAACTGCGAACGATGTCACTTTGGCCGACACTGCACCATATATTGCTCTGAACGGATCGCTTCCGTTCGACTTTCACTATTACCTGGGCTGGCGACGCGATGAGATTCAATTCGACAACACGGACGTGCTCAACCCCGCGAACTCATACCACACGCTAGCTGGCATAAATTCTCCGAAAGCTAGCTTCTCGTTCCTGCCGGCGCATCATCCGTTCCTTCCGAGCGTCGCATTTAGTTTTGGAGAAGCGTTCTACACGAACGATCCGCGTATCGGAACTGGAGTGCAACGAGGAACGCCGATCAGCCGCGAACACTCCTATCAACTTGTAGTCAGCAAGACTTTCTACAAAACAGATTTCCGCGTCACGTTAGGGCATATCACCACCGAAGCGACCCTGGCAAAAGTCGATGCCGACACAGGATTACAGGAAGATGAGGGCCCCGGCCGGAATAAGTTTATTACGATTGCGGCCCGACGCTACTTTCCATGGGGGTTGCTGCAAGGTTCTGTTTCAAAGGCAGACGCGAGGGATCTGAACGCCGGCTTGCCATTACCGGAAGCTCCCAGACTCATCGTCGACGTCTTAGGCACGGTGAATCGATTGCCCTTTGGCCTGCAGGCCCGTGCCGAATTCGAAGAGGTCGGCGCCAAACCTCTTGGTGATGGTTTCTCGGCAGTCCCCGTCAAAGAGTTTCGGGGCGCTCTGGTCCGATCCTTCCTCGAAAGGAGAATGGACATTGGCGTTAATTTCCTGATCGCAAGTGGCTATACTGGCCAAACGACCGAAGTGATTCAAGCTGGTGACCAGTCTTCTCCCTTCGAGCAGGTAGTCGGAGTACGATTACCGTCGTACGTCAGCCTCTCGTACACCTACCGCTTTCGCCCCCGACAATCACACTGATAGATGATGATTGTAGGGAACAAAATATAGAATGGATTATGAAGTATTCATCGTCGATTCGGCAGATGTGCCGCACGGCGAAGATGACTCTCTCGAAAGGGAAGTGTTGGCGAGTTGCGCGGAGGTTACATCGCTGCAGCTGAAATCCGATCAGGATTTCGAAGCTTATGCCAGTCGCGCTGACGCCATCATTCTCTGGCATCATCTTCAAATCACCGCCGGACTCATCGAAAAACTTTCCAAAACACGCCTGATCGTCCGCAATGGAGTGGGTTACGACAACGTGGATATCGTCGCTGCCGCAAAGGCTGGGATTGCCGTTGCGAACGTGCCCGACTATGGAACCGAAGAAGTCGCCGATCACGCGATTGCATTAACACTCGCGCTCGTACGTCAGTTGAAACCCATGATGGCAGACATCGCACAAGGCAATTGGAAATGGAAAACAGCCCTGAACGCGCGAAGACTTTCCTGCCTCAACTTTGCAATTGTCGGATGCGGACGAATCGGAACGGCGACTGCCTTGAGAGCGAAAGCACTTGGATTCAAGGTCCGCTTCTATGATCCTCATCTTCCTGCCGGTTATGAAAAGGCAATCGGCGTGGCGCGCGCGTCGAGCCTGGACGAACTGTTGCACGAGGCCGATGTGCTTTCTATCCATACGCCTCTATCCGAGGAAACGCGACACCTGATTGGCGCGAAAGAACTGGCGGAGATGAAACCGTCCGCGTATCTCGTCAACACAGCCCGCGGACCGATCGTCTCTTACGAGGCTATAAAGACAGCTCTCACCACCGGAAAGATTGCCGGCGCGGGCTTAGATGTTCTGGAAGACGAACCGGTCGGCGCGCAGGAGCTTTCGCAAATAGCGAATTGCATCGTTACCCCGCACAGTGCTTTCTACTCCCAGGATTCGCTCATTGAAATGCGCCGCAAATCAGCAACAATCGTCAAGGATGCGCTCTTACACGGTCGTTTTGCCAATGTCGTGAATAGACAGAGCTAAGTCTCCTGCTCAATTGATGACTTGCGTGTTGATGTTTCCATCTTGCTCCCAGGCAGCCAGTATGGATCCGTTTGACAGCTCGGCAAGCGCGGGGAAACTGCCCTTCGGAGACAGGCAGGTTGGCTGCGGTTGGGTTGGTTGATGAATTTGAATTCCTCCGGCATTTGTCCATGCTACATAAGAGCCTTTTGTTGAGACGGCTAGGGCTACATCCTTGCCCTCTCCGAGTGGCACTTCCGCTTGACCGAGCTCGTCCAGGTACACCGTATGATCCCGACGCCAGGCCGTGATCTTTTTGGAATGTAGAAGAGCCACTCCGCCGCCGTCCATCGGGCAGGCGTCGATAGGCCAAGAGCCCTTTCCCAGCTTTTCCGGTTTCGAAGTATTGCCGGCAGTGTTCCACTCCGTCAGATACATATCTCGCATGCCACCGGTGACATTGCGGAACATCACGGAAAATTTGCCATGGCCCGTGGCGACAATCGACGGATCGCAACACTGACAGATTGTGCCTCCGGGCGACTGATAGATCAGAGTGTTCTTCGACCAGCTCACGCCCGCATCGTTAGAGTAAGATCCGTACAAGCGTGTTCCTTTTTCCCGTAGATCGAGCCAAACTGCTGCCACTTGGCCGTTTGGTCCGACAGCCATAGCGTGGAGGCCTTCTCTTGCTGCAGCCGGAGAATCGTTGATGACGGTAGGCTTTGACCAGGTATTCCCGCCATCGGTGGATCTCCATGCCACCAGTTCCTCTTTTGCCGGTATAGTTTCACCGCAGATCGCGCTTACGACAATGGTCTTCCCGGAGATCGCGACCCGCGGACCTCGATGCCTGCCGAGCGCCAGGATCGGAACACTTGCCACTTGTTTTGGGGGCGAGAAAGAATGGCCGTCGTCCCGGGATGTAGAGATCCAGATGGAGCTTCCGCTTCCGAATACAAGTGCGGTGACGCCGTGTGCAGAGGCAAGTTGTGGCTGGCGATTTGCATCCTGGCCATGAACCGGTGCAAGCGATACGAGAGCTGCTGCTAAAAGAAAGATAGTCATGTTGAAAGTGTCAAAAAGTAAGCCGTAAAGCTAGCTGTAGCGATCTGGGATCGCCCACGGCAGTTGCCTGACCGAAGCCCGGCACAGGATTAAAAGGAAACAACCCCGAACCGAACGTGCCATTCGGGATTAAATTGTTGCGATGGTTGAGCGCATTGAAGCCTTCTACCAAGCCTTCCAAATGCAGCCGCTCACCGAGTGCAAATGTGCGGCTAAGCCGCGCGCTCAGCGTGAAAGAATCGAAACCGATTCCGGTATTCCGTCCGATGAACGCGCCGTTGGTAGTAGGACGAGCAGTTGTCCCTTGAATTGTGTTTGCTCCTGTAACAACGTTAAACGGCAGAGGAGAATAGTATTGCAAAATGCCGCTTAGCTGGAACCCGTGACTGATACGCTCCCACGCCGAGTGCGCGGGTCCCATCGATGAATGGATAGTCGCATCGAATACAACGCGGTGGCGTTGGTCGTCGTCGGAGCGTCCCCAATCCTGCCAGACATTGAAATTGTTGATCGGCGCACTGAAGAAGAACTCGCCCACGTCATCAAGAGCCTTTGAGTAAGTGTACGAGATTCGATAGCTACCCCAGCGAATCGGCCTCTGTACAAACGATAAAGAGAGACCATCATATTGTGAATCGCCAAGACCGGAATATTGGCTGTTATTTCCGTAGTTTGGATTCGGGCGGCATCCATTGTTTCCGCCTGACGCGATGCAGGCCGGAACATTTTGGTTAACAGATAAGAGGAGATGTCTTCCGCGGACATGCTGATAGCTGATGCTGAAACTGCTGTTGGCTCCAAGCTGTTGCTCGATTTCCAAACTGCCTTGTTCAGAGTAGGCATTTTGGACTTGCGGGTTCATTGTCGTATAGTTGACCAGGACACCTGATGGAAGCGTGCTCAAAATACTTGGAAAGATAGGGGCTCCAGTCTGCGTTGGAGATAAGCTTACGCTCACCTGACTGACCGCTGTGAGAGCGGTGCTATTGCCGCTCGAGAGCAACGCGTTTGCCAAAGCGCGTAGTGGAATGCGGTCGTAGAACAATCCAAAACTTCCTCTCACGACAGTGCGGCGCGAACGAAAGGGAGTCCAGGCAAATCCGGCTCGAGGAGAGATGTTGTTTGTGTCTGTCGAGATGCTTTTCAGGAACTGCAAATCGTAGCGAGCGCCGATATTCAGAGTAAACCGGGAGCTCACTTTCCACTCGTCTTGCGCGTACAATCCGACGTTTGGATTGGTTTGCGGCACGAATGAGTTTCCAAATGTTTGCGTGTATCCGGAGTTGTTATAAATCCCTCTTTGAAAATTCTGGAGCGACGAGAATGAGTAGCTGCCGCGAATAGAGCGAGGAAAGGTAATGCCTAAGTCGTTGTAGAGGAAATCTACACCAACTCTCAAAGCATGAACTCCTTCCTGGTGAGAAAGATTATCGACGATTTCGTACAGCTTGTTCAATCGACCGGTGGGCGACCCGGAAAGAGTTCCGAACGAGGCTATTCCTGAAATGCTTACAGCCGGCCCAATCGGGTCGTTTGGCAGTGCAGCGAGGTTGCTGCGTGTGAACTGGCCTCTGGTCTCGTTGACGGTGCGCGGCGACAGCGTGAGAATGTTGCTGACGGCTAACGTCTGGTCGAGATCGTCTAGTCCGGCCGCCGCGGTAACGGAACTCAGGGCGCCCGCTCCACGAGAGTTATTACTGTCGACTTGATAAAGGCTGTAGCGTGCGGAGAACTGATCGTTCGCGCTGAACTGATGATCCAATTTAGCGAGGAAATTGCTGCTGTGAACGGGATTGGAATAGAGTCCAGTACTGATTTCTGAGCCGCCGTAGCCAGCGCTTTGAAGACTCTTGTTGACAGCGGCGACGTTGGTGGGAGTGATCGTAATCAATCCACTTTGGTTTAGTTCCCGCTCTTCGAAATTGGCGAAATAGAATGTTCGGTCTTTGACGATTGGGCCTCCGACGCTGGCTCCGTATTGTGCCTGAGTGAGCGGTAGTTTTGTGTTCGTTAAGGCGTTATCCGCGTTCAGGCGTTGATTGCGGACGAAGCCATAGAAGTCGCCGTGCACAGAGTTTGTTCCGCTCCTGGTGACTGTGTTTACGTAGCCGCCCAAAGCCCGACCGAACTCCGCCTGTCCTCCTGATGTGACGACCTGCAGTTCGCTTACTACGTCGAGACCATAGAAGCTGCCAATCAGTCCCGCGGCATCGTCGTTAGCGGACAAACCATCCAGAATGAAGCTGTTTGAAAAGTTGCGCTGACTGCTGATCGAGATCCCCTGGCCGGGCGCTTCGGAAGTTTCAGGAAACAGCTGCGTGCTTGCTGTGTTGGTCGAGGACACGCCTGGAACGAGCAGCGTCAAGTCCAGGAAATTGCGACCGTTCAAAGGCATGTTGCGAACTTCGGATTGTGAAATCGTGCCCGCGATTTCGCTTCTCGCCGTCTCGAGAATCGGCCCTTCCGTGCTGACGGTGATGTTCGTTCCTGCCTCGCCGATTTTGAGCGAGATTGGAAGCTCATAGGCTGCGCCAATACTCAATTTGAGCGAACGGGTTGCGTCGGCAAATCCTACCTGACGAACTACGATTTCATACGGGCCGATTCGGAGGTACGGGAAGCGGAAGACTCCCTCTCGATTCGTTTCCGTGGCGCTGGTTAGATTGGTTTCAGTCTGACGCGCTGTCACTCGAGCGCCTTCGACTACGGCTCCAGATGGATCGGTAACGCGACCGCTTACGCTGGCGTTATTCACGGTTTCCTGTGCGGCGGCGAGCGTAGCGACAGCAATACTCAACAGCATGAGACGACTACAAAACACGTATCCCCCAAGACACTACGAAACAAACAGATTGTGAGTTTGGTTAGGCGATCGGGAGGGAAGGCGGGCCGCGTTTTTGTCGCGAGCGGATGGTGGAAATGCGATAGCCAGCATCGACCTGCGCTAACGCAGCCGAGTGGGTAATCAGGCCAGCAAGGACGAAGACTTTCTTGGGTGGAGCGTAGCGTTCCGTGTCGGTGCTCGCCATCATGTGCGAGAGGCACGGACACTTCTCACTTACCGCGGCAATGTTTGCTTCGTGCGATTGTTGCATGCGCATGGCGCAGTGGTGCTTGCCGGTCTTGCGGCAACAGGCGGGAAGATTCGACTCCGAGGAAGAAGCAAAGACGGGCAGCACCAGCAACCAGCTGAAGAGCATGGCGAGAAGGATGGCAACACTGCGCCGCATTAAAACAAGAGTGTAGCGCAAAACGCGGTCAGGCGCTGCGGTCGGAGTTGGAAGCGCTTCTGATTCGCACGAGCATGCTGCCCATATCTTTGAGATGCGCGTACATCGCTTCGCGAGAGCCTTGCGCATCGCCTGAACGCACGGCTTCAAAGATGGCTCGGTGTTGCGTGGAGACTTTCGGTGCAAGACCTGGAACGTGCAATGTGACGAGCATCCACTGACGCATGAGATTGCGAATCATTTGCACGGCGTTGAACAGAATCTGATTGTGCGCGGCGTTGGCGATGCCCAAGTGGAACCGAAGATCGGCTTCTAAGAGCACGTCCGCATCGGCGCGCGAGGCGTCGAAAAGTCCGAGATTGTTTTCGATCGAGACGAGGTCTTCGGCGGTGGCGCGCTGGGCCGCAAAGGCTGCCATTTCGCCTTCTAAGACGACACGCGACTCGATGATCTCGTTAACGTTGACGAGGCTGCTGCCGGTGATTGCCCAGAGCAAAGGACGCGACAGGAATTCGGAACGACCACAAACAAAAGTGCCATCGCCGACGCGGCTTTCGATCATGCCGATCAACTCGAGCGCCTTCAAAGCTTCGCGCAGAGAAGCGCGACCAACGCCGAGTTGTTGAGAGAGGTCACGCTCGGGAGGAATGCGGTCTGCTGGCTTCCATTGACCGCTCACGATGGCGGAGAGAAGACGTTCGAAGACAGAGGCGGCAACCGTGTGGCCAGAATCGCGAGAAACGCGCTCGTCATGAGGCAGGGGTATGACCATACACTACCGTTTCTAGAGAGTATCACTTACGAAGAATGCAGCGGTTTGGTTTTTCCCGTCTATAAAAAGGCGAGCAGGCGGTAAAAACTGTCCAAACGCTCAGTTTGCGATGTTTTCGAGTGTAAATTCCGGAATTTTGGGGCCGTTTTGAGGAGATTTTAACGCTTCAAAACGGTAATAACCAGAAAGTGGGCGGGAATTATCGTGTGATATAGTTCCGACGACTGAAGTGGGTTAGGAAAGGGTTTCTGTATGTATCGGAAGCTTTGTTTGAGCCTGGTTTGTTGGGCGATGGCAGTTTCGGTTGTTCATGCCCAGGTGTATTCGGGATCGCTGACCGGCGTCGTGAGCGATCCATCCGGCTCGAGTGTTCCACGAGCGAGGGCGACCCTAACGGATCAGGACAAAGGCTTCACGTACACGGCGAACACCGCGGATGACGGCAGGTACGTGCTTCGCAATCTACCGCCGGGCAATTATCGATTGTCGGTGGAGGCGAGCGGTCTCCGAACGGCAACAAAGACGGGCATCATTCTGGCGGTGGGCCAAAATTCGGAGGTGAACGTTCCACTCGAAGTGGGGAGCGCTTCGCAGACGGTGGATGTATCGGCAGCGGCCGAGCAGTTGAGCACGCAGGATGCGGCGACGGGTCAAGTGGTCAACCGAAGATTGATCAACGACCTTCCGCTGGTGAGCCGCGGCGTTTTCAATCTTGCCGAGCTGGCGCCCGGTGTAACTCAGCCGCCCGGAAGCACATTTGGCCAGAATCAAAGTCCGGTGAATTTTGTGTCGAACGGCGGGCGTAATTCGACGGCGGATATTGTGATCGACGGAATCAGCGAAACCAATTACGAGAACAACAGCGGCGTCACGACGGCTCTGTATGTTCCGTCGGTCGATGCGGTACAGGAGTTCAATCTCCAGCAGAACAACTACAGCGCGGACCAGGGATTCAGCGGGAGCACGGTGATGAACGTGATTCTGCGATCGGGGTCGAATGACTTTCATGGCACGCTCTATGAGTTCTTCCAGAATTCGGCGCTCAACTCAAACAACTGGTTCAACAATCAGAATGGCGTGAAGATTTCTCCCAGTGGACAGAATCAGTTCGGAGGCACGTTTGGCGGCCCGATCAAGAGAGACAAGACGTTTTTCTTTGTCGATTACCAGGGGACTCGAACGCGGTCGACGTCGACGGTGCGCTCGGGTGTTCCGAGTGCGGCGGAACGACAGGGCAATTTCGGTGAACTCTGTGGAAGAGCGGGCGGGACGTTCGATGCCACCGGAGCATGCTCGGCGGCGGCTGGCCAACTCTGGGATCCGATGACAAGCGTGTACAGCGCGGCGAGGGGCGGCCCAGTGCGCCAGCAGATTATTCCGTTTGACAATCTGGCCACTTACACAAGCCCCGGAAGTCCGCTGTTAGCCGGCACTCACTATCAACTCGCGCCAGTAAGTGGGAATTTGATTGACCCGGTAGCTTACAAAATGCTCCAGTATTATCCGCTTCCGAATGTCGGAGTGGGCAGCGCCAGTTATAACTCAAAAATTAACTGGATTGGGAATTCGGGCTCGCGAAGTCAGGATGATCGCTTTGACATTAAGGTGGATCATAGGTTCAGTGAACGGGACACGATTAGTGTGCGGTATTCACAATCGCTCGGCAACAGCGAGGGAGTGAACTGTTTTGGGAACGTTGCGGATCCGTGTACACAAGGACCGAACACCAGCACCGGCCATTCGGTAGCGATTAATTACACCAAGATTTTCAGTCCGACGACGGTGATGAACATCACCTATGGTTTTGCACGAAGCTTTTCCCACACAACGGGAGTGGCGGCAGATTTTCCCAGTTTCGATCCAGTTACAACGCTGGGATTACCAAGTTACATCAAATCGGCGGGTTACATAGCGACGCCAGCAATTGTCGTGCAGGGCGGTTATCAGCAAGTAGGCGGTAACACATCGATCGGGTCTCAGCAGTATTCGATTATTCAGTACCCGCTCGATACGCACGATTTACGTGCCACGATTGACAAGGTGGCGGGCACGCACGACGTGAAGTTCGGGTATGAGGGCCGGATGCATCGGATCAGTTTCCTGCAGGTCGGAAATCCGGAAGGGCAGTATACGTTTGGGTTTCAAGGCACGTCGCAGCTTCCCTCGTCGGGCGGCGGGGACGCGCTGGCATCGACTTTAATCGGCTTCCCAACAATCGGGCAGACGAACAACTACATCATTCCGGTGGCAGTCACGACTCAGAATTTTCAGAACGCCGGATTCATTCAAGACAACTGGCGAGCGACGGACCGTCTGACGGTCAATCTCGGCGTTCGGTATGAGTTGACACTACCTCGAACCGAACGGTACAACCGACAAAGCTGGATCGATCCGTCGGCCGTTTCTCCGCTCCAGGTTCCTGGTCTGGGAGCGCTGCATGGCGGATTGGACTTCGCAACACCGGACGACCGCGCTCCTTACTTTGTGGATTCGTCGAACTTCGGTCCGCGGGTTGGTTTGGCGTACCGCATTGGGAAGAGCACGGTGATTCGCAGCGGCTATGGGATTTTCTTTGAACCGATCAAAGGCGGCGCATCAGGAACGGGGGGCGGCGGATTTCAAGGCTTCAACTACACGACTAATATTCAGACGACGTATCAAGGAAACGGCGCGACTCCGTACGGGCGACTCTCCGATCCTTTCCCGGGCACCGGTCCGACGCTGCCGCCAGGGAGTTCGTTGGGATTACTCACGTCGATCGGCAACGGCATCAACGGTCCGATCCGATACAGGAACGCAACACCCTATATGAGCACCTGGAGCTTCGATATACAACATGAGGCTCCTGGTCATGTTCTGATCGACGTCGGATATGTCGGCACTAAGGGCACGCACTTATATTTCGGAGGAGCGGGCGAGACGAATATCCTACCGATCTCGGTTGAGTCTTTATCGGCTTCGCAGTTGACTGGGCTCAATACGAATGTGGCCAATCCGTTTTACGGAATCATCAAAGATCCGACCAGTTCACTTAGCGGACCAACTGTTCCGGCCTACCAACTGCAAAGACCGTATCCGCAATTTACATCCGTGGCCGGGAACGACCCGCCCTGGGCAAACTCGATTTACAACGCTCTGCAAGTGAAAGTGGAGAAACAGATGAGCCACGGATTGCAGCTGCTGGGAACTTATACGTTCTCTAAGTCGATCGACGATTCGTCGATTGCGTGCGGGTGCACGTCGTATCTTGGCGGATTCGCAGCGGTTCAGGATATCAATCGGTTGTATCTGGAACGTTCCGTTTCAGAGTTCGATATTCCTCATGTGTTTCAGATCTCGTACGTGTATCAATTGCCGTTCGGACGGGGGAAGATGTTCGGCAATAGCTGGAATCGGGCGGTGGATGCTTTGTTGGGAGGGTGGCAGACTAACGGCATCTTACGTTTCGATAACGGCTTTCCGATTCAGTTAACTTACAACGGCAGTCAACCTATTCCGACTTATGGCACGCAACGGCCGAATCTAAGTGGGCCACTTACTCGTAATAACGGTTCGAATTGGATGCAGCAGTATTTTACGACTCCGGGCAATGCGGTTGCTCCGGCTCCGTTCACTTTGGGGAATGCTCCGCGTGAGCTTTCGACGGCACGGGCACCGGGGACGGCATCTACGGCGCTTTCGATTTTCAAGCAGTTTCACTATCTGGCGCGGGAATCGTCGTTGGCGGAGATTCGTTTGGAGGCGTTTAATGCGTTGAATCATCCGCAGTTTTCGGCTCCGAATGCGCAGGTGAATTCGGGGCAGTTTGGGGTGGTTAGCAGTCAGGCGAATACTCCGCGGACGGTTCAGATTGGGGTTAAGGTTTACTTTTAGCGCGGGGGGTAGGAGGCTGTAGCTGTTGAAATGAAGCAGCATGCATGGTGGCAATTATCGCCAATTTCAAGAGACAAAAGCGAGGACAGCCATGCATACCCACCCGTAATGTGAATTTGACCGACGAGTTTGGACCGCTTCGTGTCGGCGAAAATCAAGAGTGGCCGTTACGAGAACACCAGCGAAGTGATCCGGGCCGGCCTCCGGACACTGGAGCGCGGAGAACAGGAGTACGAGGTGAAACTCGCCGCGTTGCGGACGGCGATCCGTGACGGTCAAGCCAGCGGCTTTGCGGAGGGAGATTCTTTCAATAGGTTGCGGTCGGCTCTTAAAAAAGAAGTGTTAATGGATGGCCAAATTCCGACTCACCCGCCTTGCCGAGTCCGACCTAATCGACATCGGCAACTATAGCCTTCGGACATGGGGCGAAGAGCGGACAATCCGTTAGATCGAGAGTGTGGAAGCTTGTTGCCGGCTGCTCGCGGACAATCCGGAACGTGGTCGCGCCTGCGATCACATCTTATTCGGGTGTGGCGAATGGAACATGAGGCTCATGTTGTGTTCTACCGAATCGAGCTCGGCGGCGTTGCGATTTTCCGTATACTTCACAGGCGTATGCTGCCGGAACGCCGTGCGATCGAAGAGAGTGACGAAAGTTAGTTCAGCGATCCGTTTGACACTGGAGTAGAGTTTTGACAAAAGCCTCGAGGCCAAGTGGGTTTTTGAGGCTCTGCATGAAGTATTGCTTTCTGAATCGGCTATATTTTGAACGTTTTGTTTCTGTGTGGCTTGAATGAGGCCGCGATCTTTTGATCGCGGAAATGCGAGACGCGGCCCGGCTTGAGTGGGAAAACGTCGAGCTTGAATGAGGCCGCGATCTTTTGATCGCGGAAATGCGGTAGCGAATCATGCGGCCTCCATTTCGCGAAAGGCTTGAATGAGGCCGCGATCTTTTGATCGCGGAAATAGGCCGGGAGAGATAAATGACATAACGGAATCGTAGCTTGAATGAGGCCGCGATCTTTTGATCGCGGAAATGGAAATTGAGCGGAAAGACCGATTGGAGAGAGTAGCTTGAATGAGGCCGCGATCTTTTGATCGCGGAAATGCGGCGGATCGGTGAAAACCACCTACCCCGATTACAAGCTTGAATGAGGCCGCGATCTTTTGATCGCGGAAATAGGCTTATAGAAGGAGTAGACCATATGACAGTAGAGCAAGCTTGAATGAGGCCGCGATCTTTTGATCGCGGAAATGTTTCAGTTCTTGGCCCACTTAACTGGATACTTCGACGCTTGAATGAGGCCGCGATCTTTTGATCGCGGAAATGCGCTAATCGTAGACCCGCCAAAACTGCCGCCATAACGCTTGAATGAGGCCGCGATCTTTTGATCGCGGAAATCCGGCGAAGAGTTCCTCGCGATCAGTTGATGGAGGCTGTGCTTGAATGAGGCCGCGATCTTTTGATCGCGGAAATGACCACTTCCCCGCGCTCGTCGTTTGGCACAGACTCGCTTGAATGAGGCCGCGATCTTTTGATCGCGGAAATCCAGGGCGTCGGGGGTTGTGTCAAAGGCCGAAGCATCGCTTGAATGAGGCCGCGATCTTTTGATCGCGGAAATGCCAATCTGCCAGCACGAGATCGTCCTCGGCATGATCGCTTGAATGAGGCCGCGATCTTTTGATCGCGGAAATGGCCGACTTGATAACTATTCTATTTTCAATCATCTGCTCAGCCACATGCGAGCGCCTAACTCAAGATCAGGTGGAAAAGTTGACAGCATGCCACAGTTAGGACGCGATGTGGTTGATTCGTAACGTACAAAGGGGTGCGCGAGCAGTTCCCGGCAATTCTTCGTCACGGGAGCGCTCGCGCCTATCTTGTCACAAAGACCGGGTACTCCTCAATCTCGCCTTCCAAGACTTTGGCGAGCAAACGGGACTGGAGTTCCAGCATTCGCCGGTAGGTCACGCGATACCCAAAGAGAGGATGAGTGACTAAAGTATCCATCCGCAGTTCATAGGCCCGGTAGAAGGCCTTTCGGCCTTCCGCTGTGAGCGCCACCGAAGGTCCGACGCAGATGAAATCGCGTGGGGTCACCATTTTGTTGTTTATGGCGCTTACCACTGCCGAATCCACTACTAGAGCTCGAAACGGCTCCATTAGATCCAGCGCCAATGCCGGACGGCCGAATCTGGGCTGATGATAGAAGCCCATCATCGGGTCGAACCCGACGGCATAACAAGCTACCGTAAAATCCTTGGCCAGAATGCTGTAACCCAAGGACAACAAGGCGTTGACTGCGTCTTTTGGAGGACGGCGGTTCCTTCCCTCAAAGTCCATTCGGAACATACGCGGCGCTTCTTCGTCGGGCTCTGTTTTGATTAATCCTTGGAAGGCTCCAAAGTAGAGCCGGGCTGCATTCCCTTCAATACCGAGGAGCTTTTCCAGAGACTCGCACATTGTGGCTTCGTCAGCCATTTTCTTTAGAGCACGCATCGTTATCGCATCGGGATCGACGTGGTTGCGGAGCAAGAATGTCCGTTGATTTCGAATCTTACCGGCAACCAAGGTTCGCGATAACCGCTTACAGAACCAGGGCTGTTCTGCCAGTGCAAATTGGCGCTGCCGCAAGAATACATTCTTGGTGCACATGCCAGTGGTAACGCCATAAAACCACCCGCCCAAGGAGAAGTAGCAAATCGGAATGCCTTCCTGGCATAACTCCTGCACGGCTTGCGTGGAGATCTGAATGTTGCCCATGAGGTTCAGCTGACAGATCTCGTTGAGCCGAAATTCCTGCAGCAAGGAGTCTTTATTTTTTACTTGGAGCACACCGCCCGACTTGCCTACCCGGAGACCCTGCGTATTCAGGTACACAGGCCGCAAGTCATCACGAGGGGCTATCAGCCTTGGAGTCTCTCGGGCCGGGGCTTTTTTCGGAGCGCTCGCCTCTCCCGCTATGAATAGAGTGAGTTGCTGCGGATCCGGCTCCTCTAGCTCTACCGCCAAGCTATTCACCTCGTCGGGCAGACAGATAGGAGCGAGGGAGCAGGCCACACACTTCGGCGAGTCCTCAAGGGGCGCCGGTATCAGGCGGTCGCGAGCGGTTTTCCAAGCAGCCTCGACCGCCGCCAACGTCTCGGCAATGACGGCTTCGCTGAGGTTGACTCGTACCCGCTGTTTGGTGGTCAAGTAGTAGACTATGGCGTTGTCGCACTGATAGCCGTTTTCGCGCAAGATCAGAGCTTGCAAGCACAGCTGGACATGGTCAGTTGGCCACAGCTCTAAAATTCCATCCTTCTCCCGCGGCTTGCCACGTTTGTAATCGATCGGTGTAACCGCTCCGTGCTCCACTTCGATCAGATCCATCTTTGCGATCACCCGGTATTGCTGACTAGACAAAGTCACCGACCGGCTGTGGATCTTTTCTTCCCCGAGTTCGTCACTTTCCGGCAAGCCTTTGCCTTCACGATCAACGCGTTTGTGCTGGGCAGCGCCTTCCACCGTTTCGGTGCTTTCTCTGAAAACTCCCTCGACCCATTCGTAGTAGAACAGCCGAGGACAATAGACGAACTCGTTTACCATGCGCGCCGGGAGGTAATCCGGCAGGGACGATAAGCCAGTCTCAAGCGGGAGCGGAGTGGTCGCCATATAGATTGTTTGTCAAACGATTATGCAAGGAGCATCGAGCGTGGTATACGGTTTGCCGAGCGCGGTGATTACTCTATCGCCCCGTCCGTCGGCTGGACCAAGATCCACAAACAGAATCTGATCATGGTCATGGTTAATCAGGCCGCCCAGTTCCGATTTGAGCTGCACCAAGTCGATGGCCCGAAGTTGGCATTCAAATACCGAGTACTGAAGATGATCTCCGTAAGCCCTCATAACCTTGAAGACTCTCCGAAGGCGTTTATCGTCCGAGATGTCTTAGCAGACCAGATAGGATTTGCGCATGGGATTGATTAAACTGCCCTGGCCGGCCGGAAGCTGACTTTGAAATTCGCGCCTTGCCCGATACGCACTCGCGGGGAACGGTAAAGCTCCTCGATACCGACGGCTTGCAGCGCCGATCGATTCAGTTTGCTTTCGTTCGAATGCAATTCAGCCAATGAAAGCAACGATCGGACTGTATCAAGCCCGACCGGGTGTGTCCATATCGGCCAAGAGAACTCAGGCCATGGTTTTCTCTCACGAAAGGCGGTGGTCCGCAATCCGGTTCTGGTGGGTTGTGCAGGAAACAAGGGCAGCGCGTGAATGGCGAGCAGATTCGATCCCCAAACAGCAGAAGCTCCGTCTCCGCTTGGATCGCTCCACCGAAACGCATACTCGGCAGCGTCAGCCGGATCCCAACGCATAGAGAGTCCCTTGTTTTTGATCCATTTGCCGAAAAGTGCATCTCGAATGTGATCCGGGGTCACACTTACTTTCAATCCTTCCATCGTGCCGATGAAATGCTGATGCCCGGAACCAGTAATGAAGCAAAAGTCTGTGTAGTCGATACGGTCCTTGCCATCCTGTTCACATAATTCGCAACCAAACGCTGCGGCGAAGTCGGCGGCGCCACGATCTCCACCAATCGCCGACAAATGGGAATCCCTTGCGAAGGAGGCGAATATCTCTTTAGTGACTGTGATGTTTTTGCCGAGGAACTCGGAGAGTTTTGCGACCGGCAGATGAGTCTGGGCCAACTTGTGGATACGCTCACATAGGGCATCCTCAGAGTCATTCAAGCCTGACAACTCCGGACGCCAGACATCTGGTCGCGCCCAGCTCAAGGTGACGCCGGGCAGGTCAGTTTGGAGCAGTCGCAGAGTTCCGATGGCGGTTAAGAACGCCAGTGGATTCGATCCATCAAGCGCGGTGAGCAAGCGTGCCGTTGTCATTGCGATATCTCCGTTTTTTTCTCGTCGCTCGCCTGCCAATCTGCAAGGCGCAGCATTGCTTCGAGATAGGCTAGACCCCACCAGCCATACTGTCGAGTGAGACGCCAGAAGCGGTCCGGGACACCGCTTCGAAGGGCATGAGCGGGGTTTTCCAAGCGCTCGCTCCGGCATACTTCGAGGCCCGCAAACTCGACACATTCGGCTTTATCGTCGATGACGACGGGGGCAAACGGTCGGCATTGTCCGTGATGGCTGGCAACCAGGTGCAGCACCAGATCACGCGTGTTGAGATCAACATCCGTAGCTTTGGCCGCGAACAGCAAGGAAAGCAGCTCATGACGGAAATGGGGAGGCAGCCCGCAGACGCTTTGTTTTGGGAGGAGCGCCGTTCCACTCTTGGCGAGCTTCACTGGCGCATAAGTGGCGGCGAGGATGTCACCGTTGCGCAGCCACACCTGAAAGCGGATGTCTGCCTTGCCATAGTCGTGATAACGAGCGGAGGACTTAACGGCGCTTTTCAGGGTGGAAGGAAGCAGCTCGCCAGCAATCTTGTCTACGGCGGACTCGACGTCGCTGAGGTGCACGTCGAGCGCGAGTTGGCGGGATTTTCCGCGGGCTCGATCTCCAAAATAGCCCTCGATAATAAAGCCGGAACCGCTTGGATAAGCGGACAGTGTTTCTTTGCCGAGCCAACTCCAGACGTTTTTGAATATGGGCGGGCGAAACTCCTCCGGGTAGGTCTCTATTGCTTCCCAGATGACGTTGGCGTCCGTGTTCAGATCGGAGACAAGCACTTTTAGGGCGTCCCGCTCTCGGCAGATCGGCCATTCGTCAAGGATCGCGGGATGGAGGCGAAGACAGATTTGCCGTCGGAGTAAGAGACGCGCTTCATCCCCGCGATCGGGCCTACAGTTCTCCAGCTCCGGTTTTGAGCCAAACGTTTTCCACGCTTCTGTTGAGGACGGCAGTATCACTGTGTCACCGGGGCGTACATCCGAAGGGGTCGTAGCAATAACAGCTCCCTCGCGACCACGCCAAATAAGGGTGCTTTTTGTAGAGTTATCACTCTTCGCGTCTTCAATTCGCGCGAGCACTCCGGCATCCGACTCATCCGTTGAGACTTCATCGACTAACCACTTGCGAAAAGTCCAGAGCGGAACCGGCATGGCTTCACTTGCGCTAGGCGGACATTGATCGACGATGTCGGCCCATGCAAGAGGATCAGCAGCGTTTAAATCCGTTCGCCAAACCACATACGCATCGGGAGCGCCTTTACGCGGTCCGTGGAGGAAGTATTCGATTAGAGGCTCGGGTTCAGGAACGGGGCTGGTTTGCGTCAACGCATCGAGGTGGGCGGGGAGCAGAAATGGCGCCTCCTCGACCGACATAATAAGGCCGGCTTTCTGTTCTGCCGAAACGTTGTGAAGATGCTCTGCCACCGTTTTCGGCTCTCCCTGGTGGGATTCAATGCCCATATTAACTATGGAATCCGTTGCTGAGGATTTGAGGAATTCCCACGTCGTTCGCAAGGCATCGCCATAAACAGGGTCGTTCTCTTTGGCTCCGAGCTGCCAAGATCCGACTAGAATTGAACCCGTGGCATTCCCAAATTGGCCGATCCGATCCAGCCGTCCGAACCGTTGCTGAAGCGCGTCGATGCTTGCACATTCGCTGATCAGAACATCGAAATCGAGATCGGCCCCAACCTCAAGACATTGTGTGGAGACGATAAAGCGCTGAGGGCCCTCGAGACTACGGGGCTGGCCGGACTTAAGCGGCTCCCATTCTTGCGCCAGGGAGTCACGATCAAGCGGACGCATCCGGCCAATGACGAGCAGGGAGCTTTTTCCGGCTTTGCATAGCTGTGTGTGCAGTTCCTTAGCCGTGGCAATCCGGTTCACCAGGATGGCAATGCGTTTGGCAGCAACTTCGTTCGCGAGCGTGACCGCCTGGTCCATCAAAGCGGCGGCGAACTTTCCGAACTCATCCTTCTTACACTTGACCGGCTCGGCCAAGCGGGTAGGCTTCGCCGCGTGGAGGCGGGCGCTCAACGTGGCATTGGACCGATCGCTTTCATCAATTTGGAAATGTTCGGCGGCGATAATCTCCCGAGCAGGAGTGGCGGTCATTTCAACGAAGGTAAACGGCCTTCCGATGTTCTGGGACGACCAGCTGCTGCCCCGATAAGCTTCCACTGCCTGCAATGTTTTTGCAAAGGGCTTGGAGCAATGGGCTTCATCGAGGAAGATTAGTCCATCGTTTGCTATTAAGGCTGCGTGCAAGGGCCAGGTGTTGGGGCTTACGCCATAGCCTCTAAATAAAAGACGGGAGCCAACCTGATCGACGGTGCTTGCCACTATGGCCGGCTGCAAAGGTGTTCGAACCCACGCCTCATCGCGAAATGCGCCACCCCTCATCTCGGCGACGTGAAGAGGGGAGTCACCGCCCGAGAGGCGGGTCAATTGATCTGCCACATTCTTCAGGAGGCCGCTTTGGGCGGTTTCGAGTTGGGTTTTAATCCATGTCGCTCGTTCGAACGCTTCGCTGACGATGACACGCCTGTCAACAACGAAGAAAATTCGGCGAGGGGCATCGTTTCCTCGAACCGCAAGTGCAAACAGCGCAATGTCTATACAAGCCGTCTTGCCGGCGGCGGTGGGCAGGTCGATCACCTTCGGCCAGCCGCGTTCACAGACCTGTTTTGCCAGTCGTATCTGCCACGGGAAGGCCTTTCGCTTGCCCTGATTCAGCTCGAAAAAGAACTGCTCGAAGTCATCCGCTTGGAGGTCAATCATTCGACCACCCCCGTCTTGGCCTCAGCGGCCGGAAGAGTCCGTATCCGCGATAGCGCCCACGGCCGACCAGAACAGGCCCTCGTACCTTGTGTTCGAACTCGACTATCACATGGGTTTGATAACGGCACAGCTCGGCGCCGCCTTCACTAAAGCTGGGGATGGCCTGGGCGTTTAAGGATCCGTCAAATGGCGATGTAGACCTTGCGATCACTTTCGTCGGGACTGGGAGGCGAGCGGAAACAAACGCCTCGCGCAGGATGCGCTCGACCTCTTGCGGGCCGCGGTTTCTCTTCGGGTAGTGGTGCAAAACCACAGGCGTGACGGTGGCCCAATAGCGACTCGGCTCGGTCCATGTGTCGATCTGTAAAGCGCTCGGCGGCCGCTGTCTTGTTTCCCGGCGTAAACTCCATTCCCATGCATCGTTCCGCCAAAGGCGTACCGTTCGCTCCTCTCCGGTCGCCTGGTTGAATAGTAAGGGACCAATGAGACGCCGAATATCGTTTTGCGGCAGGTTGCGCGGGATGGCCATCGCCAGGCCTAACAAATGCCCATCGGCGTGCGGAGCATCGACAAATGGCAGGGGAAAGAAGGCAACGTGCGGTTCTAAGCTGGGACTGCCGTCCAAGCGATGCCCACTCAGCCATTCCGGTGGTTCGTTCGGGGTCAACGCTTTCATTGCGGCGTTTCGTAGGGCGCTGGTCAACTGCAGGGTCGATTCCAGTCCCAAATTGCGGCCTTCGAATTTCTCGAAGACGATCAGTTGTGAGTCGAAAACCGATTCTAAAATCGGAGTTTCGTATTGGCGATTGGATTCTCTATAGCCGTGCCAACGGGTCAAACGGGGGCGCTCTCCGCTTGCAAACGTTCGTTCAAGATTCCGGAGAGTGCCCGATTCGGGAATACGCATGCGGCGATCCGAGAAAAGGTTGTCCGGGGTGAGGTTAATCTCCATCTGGTGAGGTTCGTCCTCGACCCACATCTGAACCAGGGAGGAAGAATGTCCGATTCGCGTCACCTTCGCGCAGAGCTGATTAAGCGAGGTTCGGATGTCCTCGGGCGCGTCGGCTTCCCAGATCAAAAACACCTTGTCTTTATGCAGTCTGACGGTCGGAAACGAGCGCGCCTGGCGGATACGGGAGGTTATGCCGCCGGTTTTGTCGTTCACCGGCACATAGGTTTCCAGCGGCTGTCGGCCGTGGGAAGGCTTTCGCTCAGAAAAGCCAGGAGCGCTGATACGAGGAGGTTCAGCATTTCGCTCTAGCCACTCCAATGCTCTTCGCTCACCCTCGCTGCCCTGAGTTTCGAAGAGGGCTGCCGCCATCGCCATAAACACTCGTCCGGGGTGCGGCGGGAATTCGTGTCTTTGTCGGGTCATGTCGGATGAGACCGAAAATCCCATTAAGTAGCGGATTGCAAGCGCCGTCATTTTGGCTCGCCGTCTCCCTTTTCCTTCGAGGCTGCCTCTTGACTCTGCCGCACTAGTTCGGCGAGCTCTTTAGTCGGCCGGAGAACTAGAGGCTCCTCCATCCAAGCGAGGCCGAGCTTGTTTGCTGCTTCGACGGCCTGGTTCAGCAATCCAAGTGCTTCATCGCCGCTGATTCGATAGCTATGAGGGGCTTTACCCGGCTGATCGATCAATTCCCATTCGCGCTCACTCTCAGCTACAAGATGACAACGGGATCGCAAGCTGGTTCCCATTTCCGAGGCTAGGACTCCGGCACATAATCCAAGCGCAGCGAGAACGGACCGACCGACGTCGTTCCTCTGTGGGTCTTCTTTGCCATTTACCGGAAAGCGGAGTTTACGGAGTGCTCCAAGAGAAATTACCGTGGTCTGCTCCGCGTATCTGCAGCGTAAACCGCCGTTGTCGCTTTCGAAGGGGATATTTCCGTGATTTAGTTGAGAGGGCTTGAGCTTTCCTTTACCGACTTCGTACGAGCCGTTTGCATTTTCGTTGAGGAGAACATTTTTGCTCGCGCCGAGCGGATCGATACGGAACCCCTGCCGTTTTTCGACGCGTTCGACGTCGACAGCTACGATCTCAGAGACGTAAGCGCGTTCGAACTTCGCGCCTAGACCACCTGGTTTATCCGGCGAGCCCCACATGCCGAACAGCAGTGCTGTGGGACAGAGTTCGTAGACCGCGGTCGCATCCCAGAGGTTCGATCGCGACCAGCGTCTTGCATATTCGGATTTCGAGAAGCGGACGCCGTCCGGCAGTTCGCTATCGCGCAGAATGGCATCCGCTAAACGATGGGGCACGTCGAGGCTGGTCAACTTCTGCACAGGCGTGCGAAGCTTGTCGTTCACGGCGCTGAAATCTACTTCAATCAGTGGAAGAGCAAGCTTGCCTCGCTCGATGGCCGACTTCAGAGCTTCTTCCGCCCGATTGCTTTGGGCTTGGACGGAGTCGATGACAACGCACTCGACTTCACGTTCCTGTAAGGAGGCATCAGCGATGCGACGCTTTTCAGTGGCGTACACGCCGTCTGCGTAGGTCGCCGGAAAGATTTTGCCTCCCGTACCTTCTAAGGGCTGTAATTTCGTGATGGACCGAAATCCAGCCGCTGCGCCGCTTAACGCAGCCATCAAATCGTCGATTAACAGTTTAGACACACTGATCCCCTTTGCAACAAAGTCAACTATTTATAGAAAGATGAAATTCGGACGGACGTGAAGAAACAAAAGCGCTTCTGCGCTGACTGTGGGTTAACGAAGTCTTGGGTCTGGCCACTTGCTAAGGCCGACGCTAGAAGGAGCGTTTAGCTGGATTCAGATAAGCATCTGTGCAAATGCATTGAAAGTTCTCCTTCGTTGATGTGGGGCGCTGCAAGAGGTAGGATCACTAAGAAGAAAGCATCCGCTTGCGGGCTCTCGGCGATCAAATGCACGGTACATCGCTGTCGCCTTTGTCTGTATGCTAATTAGGTTCTGGTTTCGAGTCAAGTAGTTTTTTGTGATGGGTCTGCATTGTACGCTAAAAAAAAGCTACATCTAGAACGATCCAGGATTGAAGGCAAGGTTCAGCGCCACATTGAAGTTAGACTTAGCTGTTCTTCAGCTGACAAAGTGTACGTTTTCCGTGATCGCGAGATCACGGCCCCATTGACATAGAACGTGGATCGTCCTTCGCAATCATTACGCGTAACGACGGAGTTTGCTGAGGAGAGCGGAAGAGGCGGTGGGCATGGGAGAGTCGGTCAAGTTTTTTGGAAAGTCAGCAGAGGCGATACGGAGACTCTTTGCTTGTTTTGGACGTGCATTTCTTCTGGCGTTAGGCGATGATGTGCAACAACGGGAACTCAAATAGCCGGCTCATAGCAAAGGGTCGAGACGAGTCTCGACCCGGCAGGCACGAGTGCCCGCGCCACGCGGGAAGTGTCTTACTGCGGTCGCGGACTACTTTTGTAGACGATGTCATAGTATTTACCTCCCTTGGGAGATCGGGCGAATTCGTTGCGGCTCACACAGCGAAATCCATGCAAGAGCAGGAAGGTCGTGAGGCTGTTGAGTGTGCAACAACCAGCGTAGGATTCGAAATCGGCCACTTCGGACTTGATGTACCGAAAGTTACTCAGGATTGGCGCAGCCCCTTGCAGAATAAGAAGCTCCGATCCTTGGGTGTCCAGAACTAAAGCGTCGAATAATTTCGGGTCGATGCTTTCCTGGCGAAAGAAAGAGGGGAGGCTGGCGCCGTCCAATTCCAGGGAGTCAGTAAACTCTATCTGCGGCCAGATATCGCGATGGGCCGCCAACTCTAGAATTGAGGACGACAGGCCGTCATTGTTGGAGATATGGAACGTGCATTTTGTTCCATCTGTTTCGGTAATCAATCTTCTATAGGCTATTTGCTTGGGGAACCGGTCTAAGTTCTTTTGAAGAATGTCGAATACAGCCGGTATCGGTTCGACCCATATTACGGGCAAGTCATGCTTAGCATACAGATCACGCTCCTGCCCAACATTGGCTCCGATGTGAACGACACCCGCGACATCGTTCAGAAACCTATCGGGGGGATTCAGCCGCCTTTTGACGTGATTAACAAAGGTAGATAGCTGGGCCATTATTGAGCCCCACTTTAACACGCGAATTATCAGTACGGCCCTTAGCGTCAGCACCCCGCGTCTTCAGGGCTTTTTATGCCGCCAGATTGAATCCAGGCGCCAGGTCGTGGAGGTGGACCTCGGCGCGCAAGAGCTGTTCAGCCATTTTCACGTGGTGAGCATGGTGGGTGAAAATCAGGACCTGCGTTCTTTCTGACAGGCGACGTAGTGCGGACAAGGCAGCGCTGGCCCGCCGGTCATCGAAGGCCATCAGAACGTCGTCGAGAATGACGGGACAGGGTTCATTGACACGGCAGTGATTGTCGATGTAAGCGAGCCGCAGAGCCAGAAACAGTTGGTCTCGTGTGCCGTCGCTGAGGCAGTCGACGCCGAGGACCTCCCCGTTTTCACGCACGGCGCGGAGCACTCGTCCGTTCTGTTCCTGTTTTACGGCTATCCCGGAGAAGGCAGCACAAGTCAAACGTTCAAAGTAGTCGCTGGCCAGTTTCAGCAAGGGGTCCTGATGTTTGTCGCTATATAGCGCAACGGCCTTGGTGAGGAGTTCCGCACCCACATAATTTCGGAGATATTCCATCAGGAGTTGTTCGATGCGGGCGGCGGCTGAGTACTTTTGACAAGCGGCCTCGTTGACGGTTGCTGCATCCTCTTTCAGGCGGAAATCGTTTTGAATGCGCTCCTGCTCGCGTGTTTTTTCCGCTCTTTCCTTCTCCAGGCCTTCGATCCTTTGCTCCAAGTCTTGCAAGTGGAGCCGGCGCGCTTCGGGAGAATCAGTTTTGACCTCGTCCAAGAAGCTGTCCAGCGGCGCGTCCGCAGCGGACTGGGCCAGGGCCTGCATATTCGCACGTACCCTCTTGGTGAGTTCAGTCTTTTGTTTGCTTTGTTCGATTATCTCCGGAGCGAAGTTTGCGTCGCCAATGCCGGAGTGTTTTAAAAGATCATCGAGGTTTGCGTCGAAGCGTTCAAGCTCAGACGTGGATGTATCCAGATCCTGCTCGCGGCGCAGCTTCTCTTTTACAAGGCCATCTGCTTCCATTTCGTTGTCGTGCGCCGTGCGCGCCAGCTTTTGCAGCTCGCCGGAAGCTATAAGCGGATCGAGAGAAAGGAAATCCGGCCGCGCTGCCTGGCGCGCGAGCGCCTGCACCTGCTCGGCGTAAACGTTTTCGTCGCGGCGCATGGCGTCAATGCGGTGTTGCAGAGCGCCGATCTCATCGGTGGCCGTCTTCACTTTGCCGATAACCTGAACCAGTTCCTGCACAGTGGCAGGTTCTGTGTTCACTGCCATGGGTAGATCGAGAATCGTCTCCGCCCATTGCTTCCTCCAGGTCTGCAGCTCCGCTTCTGCTAAACGCTGCTGCTCGAGTTCTGCTGCGAGGTTGGTCTGCGCTTCCCGTATTCTTTCGTTCAGCGCGTCACGCTGTTTGGAAACTGTTTCCACGCCGGAGATTCTAGTTTCGGCGGCGCCGACCAAGGAGGCGAGGCTTTGGCCCGGCTCCGCCTGAAGGACCTGGGTGAGCGAATCGCACCAGCTGCGATCTTCCGCTTCGGCCTCGACTACTTGTCGATCCCGGCTTCTAAGGTTCCGCAGATTTTCGATGAGAAGCTTCCGTTGCTCGATCCAAGCGCTCATTTCCTGGGGAGAACGTGGTGTTATGCCTGTGTCTTTCCAGAGATCGTGCCATGCCGCAAAGAGAGCATCGTTTTCCTTTTGGAGTGACTCAATTGAACGCTGCTTCTCCGTGATCCGGACATTCAGCGTTTCGTGTTCCCGCAGCGCTGTGCGTTTCTTTTCGACTCTTTCCGCTTCGCGCCAAAGGCGGTCCGCCAAAGAATCGACAAGTGCGATGGACGCTTCAAAGGCATCAGGCAAAAGCCTTGCTTCGCCGGCGAGGAAAGTGCCCGCCGACGGACCGTCATTACCGAGGCCCTGCAGCCAGCTTTCCTTAACGGCCTCCCACCCCAGGTCACGACGAGCACGTGCGTTTTGCAGATCGTCTTCCGTCGGAAGCGCGCCTTGTTTGTCGAGCTGAAGAAGAGCGCCTGTAGTGGTTTCCTGCTCGCGTATGAGTCCCTCCTTCTCGCGCATCGCCTGCTCGAGTAGAGTCTGCTGCCTGGCGAATCGCGCTTGCATGTCGCCGAGAGAAGCCAGCAGCGGCACTGAAAGGGCTTCCAATTGCTCCGCTGTGCCATTCCATAGGGCGAGAGCAGCAATGTCCCGCTCCGAATCAGCTTTTAAGTTGTCGCGATCCTGACGGAGACGTTGCGTTTCGGCTCCTGATTGCCTTTTGGCCGGAATCTGTTTCAGGATCTGTTTGATTGCGGTGGTGTCGACGGCGGGAGGTAGTGCCGTAAGCGAAAGCTCACATTCGCCGAGGCGCGAGCGATGGGTGGAGATACGGCGCGGCAGTTCTTCGCGCTTCGACTGCAGGGCAAGGTATTGCTTGGCGAGGGTATCGATCCGACGCCTCGGCTCGGCGGTTATTTGTGGGAGCGCCTCAGGGTCGAGTTTCCAATCGATGCAAAGATCCAGCCGCCGCTTGATGCAGTCGTCACGCTCCATCTCCCTCTTGGGAAGGTCAAGCCTCGCTTTTTGGATCTGGCCTGCCTGTTCTTTCAGTTGATCAATTTGAGTCAACAGCCCCGCTACTTCGGGTTGTCGCGGGATATTCGAAAGGCGCTGCAAAAGCAGATTGAGCTCGAACTGCGCTTTTTGTCGGCGGGTCGCGGCAATCTCCCTGCCGTTATTCAGGTGGCCGTACTGTTTCTCGAAAGAAGGCGGCAGCAGAATAGCGCCTGCCAGCGAATCGAGCTCGGCTTGCGCCTCGCTTAAGAGCTCAACATGCGGTGCAGCCGTTTGAAGGCGGGTCAGGTGGCTACGCTGTTCCGAAGCGCGGACGAGTTCGTTTCCCAGACTGCGCAATTCGTTTTCGAGTTCAGTAGCCCGGGCAACGGCGGTCTTATACTGGTGCGAAGTAAAACGTTGGCTGCGTATGCGCGCCTCGGCGTCTTTGAATTCTCGGAGCGCCTTATTGAGCTGGCGCGAACTAGCCTGCGGCGCATAGATTGCGCTTGCTCGCTCCTGATAGGCCTGTATCTTGGCGACGGTTTCGCCGAGGTCACCTGAGGCTGCGAGCACGGATTCACCAATGTCGCCTTTGAAGTTCGCAAGCTCACGCCCGCCATCGATCAGCCGTTGATAGTCAAGCCCAAACATCTGCTGGAACAGGTCAGGATCGCTCACGGGAAGGACTCTCGTCCACTCGTCAACCGGAACGGGTTTTCCAGAGCTGCTGAACACTAAGCTTTTTAGCCCTTTGCCTTTACGTCGCTCGACCTCGAGAGCTTGTCCGTCTTGCGTGTGGATCTTCAGCCCAACTCGCAACATATCCGCCGGGTGCAGATGAGCGTCTCGCCCGTCGATTCCGAAGAGGACTCCTCGCAGGGCGCGGAGAGCACTGCTTTTTCCAGCTTCATTCGGTCCAAAAAGGATGTGCAGCCCGGATTCATTCCCGAAAGACAGCACCTTGCTTGTGAACGGCCCGTAGGCGCGCAGGTTCAGCTCTACGATTCGCATTAGAGTTCCTCCGCGATCTGAGCTATGAAATTTTGAAAAGCCTGCGCGTCAGTGAGCAGCTTCCAACTCTCGCCTTCTGCCAAGTCGCCGTTTAATTGGCTCCGCACGTGAGCCAATTCCTGCAACCAGTGGCTAAGAGCGCCCTTTTCCGCACTGAGATCCCTGACAATCTGGCGCAGTTCTGCTTCCGGGCCATAAGTTCTGACGTCTTCGTGCTCTTTGGCCGGCAGTTGAATTTTTATCTTTTCGATCCAGACATCGCCAATTTCGACTGCAACCGCATGAACCCGGTCGTACAAAGCCTGACCCGGTGTGAATCGTCCGTCGATGTGGAGACGAAGGGCCATCAACAGGTGTGGATTCTCGGCAATGACTTGTTTCAGCGATCGCCGCAGCTCAGTTTCAAGATACGGTTCTTCCGCAACAATGTGCAGCTCCTGCCAGCGCACGACATCCAGCGCCTGAAAGCGTGTGGTGGTGGAGTGATCATCCGCAACCATCACGAGTGTGCAGCCTTTTGGACCAGTTTCGCGAATCGAGCGGCCTTGCAGGTTGCCAGGGAATTCAATATGAACGCCGTCCCTGCTCAGGTCCTGACGATCATGAATGTGCCCCAGCGCCCAGTACTGATAACCATGAGCTACGAGCTTGTCGAGGCACGCCGGAGCGTATTCCGTGCTGCCGTCTTCTAGGCAGGTGTGCAGCATCCCGATGTTGAATGCATCTTTCACGGGAAGAGGATAGGAGGCCGAGAGATCGCTGGTCACGTGCCGATCGGCGTAGCTTTGCCCATGGATCGCCACATTCCACTGTTCCAATCTGATTGTGTGCGGCTTTCTATGGCCAAACATGGTCACATTGCCAGGCCAGTTCCGGATAGCGCTGGTCAGGTGACTTTCCGCATCGTGATTGCCTTTCACAACGAAGATGGGAATCCCAGCCTTCTGTAACTTTGCGGCCTGGCTGATAAAAAAGAGACCGGGGCCTGAATCGGGCCAATCGCAATCCCAGAGGTCGCCGGAGATGAGGACAAACGCAACTTGTTCGTCGAGCGCAAGCTGGATCAGATTGCGAAAGGCTTCGCGGGTGGCGGAACGGATGCGGTCGACGGGAGCGTTTTCAAAGGCGGTAAGGCCCTTAAGCGGGCTGTCGAGATGGATATCAGCGGCGTGGATGAACTGGAACATGTTTTTCTCTAGGAACAAGGACCCGAGAGAAGCGCAAGTCCGTGTATCGATTCGGAAAAAAGTGGGACGAAGCTGGGGAGAATCTCCATCGGAATTTGGCGGTAGTCCACTTCGGCCGCAGACGATTACAGTTTGTGGCGAAAGGCACGATGGTAAGGGAAAATTCGAACAGGCTGCTGAAATTATAACTCGAACAAATGATGGTGGAAATGTTGTACGTCCAGCGAAGGCTGGCGTGTTCAGTGGGGAACGAAACCCACCGGGGTAAGAGTCAGAAGCCCCGTAGCTTGATTGATAGAGAGGTGAGAGATCTAATCTCTAGAGTTCAATGACCAAGCCGTCCTAGGGGCGGTGAGCGAGTCGCCGGGCCGTAATGAAAATGAACGCACGGGTGGCCTCGAAAAGTATTCCAGAGGCTGAGCCTTCAACATTTGGGCGAAAGCAGCATGGAGTGGCGCAAGCTGACCGAAGCGACACAACACTCTGGCGGGGTGATAGCGGCAGCACGGTGGCAAGGACGCGCTAAGCAACTGGAGAAACCCTCCTCGCCCGTCGAGAAAAACGGCGGAAAAGGTACTTCGTATAACTGGCAAACCAGGAAGTCGGAGGAAAGCGAGAGGGTGGCGGAGGGGTTCGGAGTAGCGAAGAAGCGGAGTAATGTCCGTGGAGCGAAGGGACCCTGCTGTGTGAGATGGCTCTAACAAAAAGGAAGGCAAGGGTGCGTGAGAAAAACACCTATCGGTTTGCAAGACCTGAGGCGGAGCCTATACGTCAAGGCGAAGGCGGAACCAACTTGGCGTTTCTGGGGACTATACGTCCACATCTGCAAGATGGAAACTTTACGCGAAGCTTACCAGATGGCGAAAACGAACGAGGGCGCACCGGGAATTGACGGGGTCTCCTTCGACGACATCGAGGGAAGCGGAAGGGAAGAGTTTCTGAGGCAGATTCAGGAGGAACTCGTACATCGAACGTACCGGCCCATGCGGGTTCGGAAGAAGGAGATACCGAAGGATGGGGGCAAAGTTCGCATCCTGTCCATTCCTTGTATCCGGGACCGCGTGGTTCAGGGGGCCAGCAAGCTCATTCTGGAACCGGTGTTCGAAGCGGATTTTCAACCGGGATCGTATGGATACCGGCCCAAACGGACAGCGCCTCAGGCGGTACACCGAGTCGCAGAAGCGATCGCGAAAGCAAAGACACGTGTCATTGATATTGATCTCCGAGCCTACTTCGATAACGTCAAACATTATTTGCTGTTAGAGAAGATGGCTCGCCGGATACAAGACGGAGACGTGCTGCAATTGCTCAAGATGATTCTGAAAGCGGCAGGCAAGCAAGGCGTTCCCCAAGGCGGCGTGATCTCGCCCCTGATCAGTAACGTCTACCTCACTGAGGTAGATCGGATGCTGGAAAAGGCCATCGAGGTCACTCGCTACGGGAGGAAGAAGCAATACACAGTGGTCCAATATGCACGTTTTGCGGATGATCTGGTGATATTGATCCACGCTCATCGCTGGAATGATTGGGTTGTGAGGGCAGTAGAAAAACGATTGCGGGAGGAATTCGGCAAAGTGCAGGTGGAGATCAACGAAGAGAAAAGCCGGACAGTCGATGGATCCGAGGGAGAGGACTTTTCCTTTCTGGGGTTCGAGTACCGTCGCGTTCTGGGAAGTAATGGAGTGTGGCGGCCGCTGCTCACGCCCAAGCTGAAGAAGCGAAAGGCGCTGACCCAGAAGCTGAAGGAAATCTTTCGAAGGTATATTGGCGCACCCGTGGGGAGGGTGATCGAACAGATCAACCCGATCCTGCGAGGGTGGGTGAACTACTTCGCGGTAGGGAACTCAAGCCGGTGCTTTTCGTGGGTAAGGACTTGGGTCGAAAAGAAGATCCGGCGCCATCTGATGCGAGCTCAGAAACGTAAAGGGTTCGGTTGGAAGAGGTGGAGTAGCGCATACCTCTATGAGCAACTCGGGCTATTCAATGATTACCGGGTGCGACATAGTGAGGCATTGCCGAAAGCACTTCCAGCACGATAGGCCACATAAACCTTGCTGCGAAACGCACAGGAAAGCCCAGTGCCGGAAATCGGCCCGCTGGGTTTGAGGAGGCGGGGACTGGAAACGGACTTACGGTTCGACTAGTGAGGCACTCCCAGAGGAAACGGGGAGCAACAGATAGGTCGCACCTACGGAGCACCGCGCCAGTTCTCGACCCTACTTGAGTGTCTGTGTTGTTAAGCGGTGTTTTCGCGAATGGAAAGCGCTGGCGCCTGCGGGTATTGCTAGCATGTAGGCATGGAGAAGCAGGCAGAGTCGATTCAATATACCGTGCGTGGTGTTCCGGAGGAGGTTGACCGGGCGCTTCGTAGTAAGGCTGGACAGCGGAAGCAGAGCTTGAATCAGGTTATTTTGGATGAACTCACCAAGGTGACGGTCGGCCGTGTTGTGAGGGCTGATTTCTCCGATTTGGTTGGCCGCTGGACTCCGGATACCGGGTTCGATGAGATTGTAGCGGCGCAGCGGCAAATCGATCCCGACAAATGGAAGCAAGAGTAGCGCTCGATACCAATCGGCTTACTGATCTTTTTCAGGGTGATATTCAGTTGGCGGATTGGCTTGGATCTTGTGAGGAAGTTTGGGTTCCGCTGTTCGTTTTGGGAGAGATCAAAGCAGGCTTTCAGGGCGGCACGCGGCATAGCCGGAATGAACTTTTGCTGAATGAGTTGCTTGCTAAGCCGACCGTACAGATTTTACTTCCAGACCGGCAGACCGCGGAACGCTATGCCCAGCTGTTCGTTCAACTCAAACGAGCCGGCACGCCTATTCCCGATAATAATCTCTGGATTGCTGCTCTTGCGTTAGAGCATAGCCTGGTGCTAATCACTCGCGATAAGCACTTTCAACATATTCCTCAGCTGCTGTGTGGTTAGCAGGATTTGGCTTCTAATTGCTTAGAGGCGGCGACGGCCAGGTCTTCCGATTCAACTTACTTACAACGGCAGTCCACCTATTCCGACTCATGGCAGGCAGCGACCGAATCTAAGTGGGCCACTTACTCGTAATAACGGGTTGAACTGGATGCAACAGTAATCTTGGTAGTGGTTCTAGTCCCCACAGATATAGGCGAATGGCTTGGCGCTTCGGAATACGAACTTGTACTGCGGCGATGCGGCTACTGGGTTTCATTAGCTGGAGAGCTTACTCACCTAAGACGACTTCCGTTACAGTACGGATCCGGCAGAGAATAAGCTTACCGTAGAATCGATGTCAGGGCTGATGCAGAGGATTAGCAGAGGGGAGGCGTTATGAACGTGACGATTCGGGACAGCGATGTTCTCAATTCATTGCGGCCCGCCGATCTGCTCACCTATTTGCGTGCTTCTGGTTGGCAGCAAGAGTCTGAGATCGGAGATAAAGCCGAACTGTGGGTGAAACCGGATCCGGACGGGCCAGCGACTGATATCCTAGTTCCCCTTCGCCGGGGGGCCGGGGATTTTGCTCTGCGCACTTCAGAGTTGCTTAAGACTTTAGAAGAAGTAGAGGGCCGATCGCAGCAAGAAATCGTTGAAGATATCGAAGCGAGTTCTGCAGATATTATCCGCATCAGAGCCGTATCGTCAGATGCTGCAAGCGGCACCATCTCTCTGGATTCAGGAGTCATGTTCGTCGAGCAAGCGCGCGAGATGGTGCTTGCGGCTGCCTGCGCAACGGTTGCGCCGAAGGCGTATTGGGCAAGAAGAAAGCCTTCGGCAGCAGTAGACTACATCAAGAAAGTGCGCCTAGGGCAAACAGAACGAGGCAGCTTCGTAATTACGCTGCAATCCCCTGTTCCTCCAGCGCTCCGGACGACCGTACAACCCGAACAACCGTTCGAAAGACAAGTGATTGAGACACTCTCAAATTCGCTTTCAGCGCTTCATTCGGCTGCTCGTCAGGCTACAGCTAGCGGCGATCTAGAGCCTTTTCGAGGTTCAGTTGAAGCAGGAGTAAGCGCCAATTTCTGCGACGCTATCGTGCGTTTGTTCGATGCCAGTCCGGGCTCTGAATTCAAGATTTCCATCTCATGGTCGAAGAGCCGGCCTTCCGCTCGGGGATTACGCTACGAAACAAGCTTATCGTCGGACTTCATTCCCGTTATTGCCGAAGCTTCTCGATTATTCAAAGAGACTGCTCCAGAGGATGACTTCGAACTTCTGGGCTTCGTTGAGCGACTTGATCGCGCTGCGGGTATGAATTCCGGCCGGGTGTTGGTTAACACCGTGATAGACGAGAAGCCGCGGCGCGTTGGCGTTGAGTTTGAAGACCGTGATTATCAAACAGCTGTCAAAGCCCATGCTGAGTCTCGTCCTATATCCTGCACTGGAGATCTCGAGAAGGTGGGGCGATCCTATCAGCTACGGAGTCCTCGCGATCTTCGGATAGTGGACCTGGATCTTTCGTAAGGATTCGGAGATTCACGAGGCGGCATTGCCGGCTGTGAGGTCATCCAGGAACTCGGAAGCCGGTTCGACTGCTGTTACAAGCAGATGATCTCGTGCTCGGGTGCAGGCCACGTAGAGCAGGTGTCGCTCGGTGTTGTAGACTTCTTCGAGATCTGAGTCGTCGGTTACGGTCTCGATGCGTGCTTGCAGCGGTATAATTTCGTCGTCGCAGGCCATTACTGCTACGGCTCGGAACTCGAGGCCCTTTGCCAGGTGCATGGTGCTTACCGAAAGGCGCCCAGTGATCGTTTCGACGTGCTCATCGAGCACCTTTGGTTCCAGGCCGGCTTGTTTCACTGCTGCCGTCGCTCGATCCAACTGGTGGTTGGATCGCACGAAGACACCGATTTCGTGTGGCAGCAATCCGGCTTTACTGCGTTCCTGGAGCCAGTCAGTGACGCCTTTGATTTCCTCTTTTGGATTATTGAAGATTAGAGTCTTTGGCGGTGGTCCGTTGAAGACTGAAATCGTGCCTTTTCGCTCTTCCGTGTTGCCGTCTACATCGGATACTTCCGGACCGAGCAGGCGGTCTGACGCCATTCGAATCTGGTGGGAGGTGCGGTAGTTGATCTTCAGGGTGGCCGATCTTCCGCGGATATCGACTCCGACGGCCTTCCAGGAGAAGGGTTGGCCGAAGATGCGCTGGCCCAGATCTCCAGCGAAAAACAGCCGGTTCGGTTCGCGGGCGCCCAACGCCGCCAGGAAGCGAAGCTGAGCGATGCTGATATCTTGCGATTCGTCCACTACGGCGAAATCGAAGGGGGGCGGTCCGGACTCTGCCAGCTTTTCTGCTAATCGGCTAAAAAGGCCAGACCAGGTGATCAGCTTTCGCAATACGAGCTCTTCTTTTACTTGTGCGAAGACCGACCACAGGATTGTTCTCTGTTTCTCCGGCAGGCGGGTTTTACGGCCGAGACGCGTCACGTCGCGATAGGCTTCCCAGGTCCCTAGTTGCCAGGCGTCCACGACCTGTTCCCACTCCGAGCGAAGAAAGGGAAGAGAGAATTTATTGGCATCGACCGACTTTGCCGCTGTTTCGAGTAAGGAGGTCAAGGTTTCTCGAGAAACGATGGCCGCCGGGCCGAGGTTCGCTTCATACAGGCGCCGGCCAATCCCATAAACCGAGTGCACTTCGACGCGTTCGGCGAGCCTTGGCTCGTTGTTGAGCAGGCTGTGCAGTTTGGCGGCGAGTGCACTGCATAAGGCTTCAGAAAAAGTCGTCAACAAGACTCGCGAGTTCGGATTGGTGCGAGCCAAATGCGAGGCTCGATGCAGGGCTACGATCGTTTTTCCTGTTCCGGCTGAGCCGGAGACGCGAGCGGGTCCGTTGTAGTTGCGCTCGACCAGCTGGCGCTGGGCCGGATGAAGGAATACCGCCCATTTGTTCCAAGGGTAGGCGAGCGCCCGCTCCAGTTCTGCCCTATTGGTCATCACGCGGAAGCGGCGCTGGGCATCGGGATGTTCAAAGGGGCTACCGCCGGCGGGCACAGCGACGGGCTTCGGTTTTGTGCCGGTTGCCAAGTCCAAAAGCGCTTCGGCGGCTTCTGCGGGGAGGTGATCCGCGAGCTGCAACACCGTGTCCTCATCGGCCCGGCGGACATCATCCAGCCATTCAGGCGGCACGCCATAGCCGAGAAGCTCGTCTTCGCTTAGGCGCGCAAAGAGGGCGGGCTTCGGTTGTTTCATCTCCACGTAGCGCGGGATGACGATCTCCTGCACCGTTTCACGAATCTCGACGAGCTGCGCAGCGCCTGTTTTGGGATGCGTTTCGAGCTTGCGGCGTTCGGCCCAGGCGTAGGCCTGGTCGTGGTGGTGGACGTAGCAGAGCAACAGACTGCTTTCGGTTCTATGCACGATCAGACGGACGTCGAGATTGACGCGGATGGACCAGAAGCGGTGGTCGCGGGCTTTTTCCAGCTTGTGGAAGTGGAGGCTGGGATGGGAGGGATTGATTTGCAGATCGAAGGCGGTGAGCTTCGCGGCCTTCTGTTCGTCATCGGTCAGCCGCGCCAGGCTGTCGGTGAACGAATCGGCGAGTATGACATTCATTTGCGAATTGGAGATCCTATCATGACCTGCTAGGCACACAGCAATTGAGGAATTTGTCGAAAATGTTTATCTCGGGTGATCAGCAGTCAAGGAAATTCATGGACTGACCGATAAGTCGTTTAGTTTAGTGAGTTAGTTTTTGTCGCGAAATGATAGGAAAACGCTCCCTTTGGTCGCGGCTCTGCCAAAGACGATGAGAAGTATTATCCTTTCCGTAACGCATCCGGCGCTTTCTGATGGGCCCATTCAGGGATTTCGCTTCTTTTGGGCTTTTTACGTCAGCGGATTTCGGCCTAGCCTACATTGCCAGCCTTGCTTCAAAGGACGACGCGTTGAAGAATTCTGCACTGGCCGGGCGAAAAGTGGGCGGTCGTATCAATTGGATGCGATGGATCGGTATGCGTACGTGTACATTTGTGGGGTTGGCTCCGGACCTAAGGATGGTCTGGCAGCACGGAATTTGCACCTTCCGATGCGACATGCTCCCGGCGAGGTGGTGGAAGCAACCACCTATAACGGTTACAAGATCATGGCCGAAGATGCCGCCCTCCTTCCCATTCCGGCGTTGCCGGAGGGGTGGATGGGGCGGGACCGCGAAACCACGCGTTGCAAGAATTTCCAGTTTGCGGTAGCGTACTTCGGGCACGAGACCTCCCATTTGGGATCGAGCGCGGGTGAGCGAATCACCACCGATCAGTAGGCGTTTTGCTCGTCCAAGCGGTGTTTGTTCTTAGCCGACCTTGACACGAGTTGAGCGAGAGGGTTCCGAATGGAAACACCGTCCTCACGCATGCCCTCCAAGGGAAATTCGATAACACCCCAAATATTGGCTAAATTGTTTTCGCCTTCTTCCATGAAGACAGTGTATTCAGCCACGCTGATTCCAATTTTCGCTGCCTTCAAGACACGCTTTTCGAGCCTGAGATGCCGTCGTCACTAAGCTTTTCTGCGTAAGTAACCCGTTCCACCTTTGACGAATGCTTATATTGGGGATGGTTGTCTTCGTGCCTCGAATTGCATCAGCTGAAGAATCCCAAAATGTTCCCCTGGATAACGAAATGTGAGTCAAAAGCATGGTTATGCTCGCTTGCTAAATGCGAGTGACGCTTAGACAAGAACGTTGATTTTCGAGAATGTTGATATGGCGAACTGATCTTCAACGCACTGAAGGTGGAGCGTGAGCCTTCGGAACTGCAGAACTGATGATGAGCGATCTATTTAAGATCTTGTTGACTAGTGCCCTGACCATTCTGGGCGGGTGTCTCTTATTACTTATGCAGCGGTTCGTGCTTGATCCTCTTAACGAGCAAAGCAAAGTAGTTGGCAGAATCAGCTTCGCAATGCACTTCTATGGGCGCGAGTATAACTATCCGCTCCAACTGCCAGCTTCGAACGAGAGAGACTACGAACGATACACCAAAGCCGCGGATGACCTACGCCGACTGGCTAGCTCCCTGGCAGAAACGAGTCAAAGCATAAGATGCTTTCGCGTCTTCCGGCTAATGCGATTGACTCCCGATCGCAAGAAAATCGACCAAGCTATACGGCTGCTCACGGGCATGTCTAACAATCTTTTCAATCATGATCCCACGCTCCAGTCGTCTCAGGTCAGAGAGAACTGGAAGGATGCTGACGAAGTCATCAAAGTACTGGAACTTCGAAGGTGGGGTAAGTAAATCGTTGACGAGAAAAGCGAGAACAGCTATCCAGAGATCGAGCGCGGCTGAGCGAATCACTGGACTCGGAAGACCTTCATGACTTCATCGCCGAGGTGGTTGATGACTTTGACGGCGATGCGGCCGGAGGTGGGTTTGGGGAAGGGGCGGGAGGTGTCGCTGTTGAGGGTGGCCCAGGCGTCTTGGTTGATTTCGGCCTTGAGGGTGGTTTTGAGCGATTTGTAGGGGTCGTTCGCGCCTAGGAAGTAGGCGTGGCGGACGAAGAAGCTTTCCTGGTTGTAGTCGGTGTCGATGAACCAGCAGGCGATGCCTTCGGCGCCGTCGCTGCGGACCTCGCCGGTGTTGGGGTGGAAGACATCGACTCCGTTGATTTTCACCTGCACGTGATTGTTTTCGGCGGCCAGGATGTCGATATCGGGCTCGCCGAAGATGACGAAGAGATTGCCTTTGCCGGTGTTTTTGAGGTCGGCGGCCATGTGGAGGTCGGCGTTCATGCGGGCTTTCAGGATGGGAACGCGGCCCAGTTTTTTTAGTTCGGCAGAGTGGGCATCGTAGTTGAAGGCGCAGGCGATCAGGACGTCGAAGCCGGCGTCGCCTGCTTCGCGGGCTGCTTCCACTAAGTCTGCGCGGGCGACGGTGCCGAACTCGGGACCGATGAGGATGGCGGCGCGTTTCTCCGAGTTGCCTTCGGTATAGCGGCCCTCGGCGCACACCAGTTGGCCGGGCCACGGGGTGAGGGAGGAGAAGACGATTTTGTCTTCTTTGTGGGCCTGCTGGACGCCGGCGGTTTTCAGGTTTTCGAGAATGACCTGGACGAAATCGGGGCCGGTGTTTTTGTCGCGGATCAGATCGTCGTTTTCATCGACTGCCAACGCGCGATGAGGCGAGAGGCTTTCGACTGTGAAGGGACCGGCGACGCGGACTTTTTTGTTGTCTTCGTAAGGCTTGTCGTAGAGGTATTCGTAGTCGGCTTTGGCGGCGATGGACTTGTCGATGGCTTTTTGCCGGGCGATGCGTTGTTCCCACCATTGTTTGTGGAGCTCTTTGGCCTGGTTTGACCAGGCTTCTTCGGTTTCGCGCGGAATTTGCCATTCTTCCCAGGTTTGCTTGAGCTCGGTGTTGAGTTGTTGGCGTAGTGGTTCCAGGGTTTGCTGGAAGGTTTCCCAGATGACGTCGATTTCGGCGTTGTTGGCGATGGATTTGAGCGTGATGTGCGGGACGCGCTCGTAGACGAAGCCTTGGCGGAGGTTGTTGTGCGTCGCGGCGGTGGTGGGTTCCCGGCGCGTGACTGCGGCTTCTTTGCGCTGGCCTTCGGGGCTGTCGGCGAGTAGATAGTACTGATAGCGGGCTCCCATGATGCGGGCGCGAGCCAGGGCGAGGGCTACGCGGGAGGTGTCGGTTGTGATCCAGCGGCGTCCCCATTGTTCGGCGACGTAGGCGGTTGTGCCGGAGCCGCAGGTGGGATCGAGGACGAGGTCGCCGGGGTCTGTGGTCATTAGAATACAACGCGCTATCGCTCTCGGCGACGTTTCAACAACATAGCGCTTGTTGGAAGCCCCACCAAAGTCCGCCCAAATGTTGTTTAGCGAGGAAGCGGTGAAATCATCGAAAAACCTTGCATACCGCATACCGGCGCTCGACGTCAGCAGCCGTGACGCTCTATTGAGCCTAGCCATCCCGCTGGCGTGGCTACTCCAGTGTCGCCCTTTGGTCGGCAAAATCATAGAGCCACGAAATCGGATAGGGAATATAGCGTTGCCACCGTGACCACTAGACGTAGCGTCGCCTGAACTGAAAGACCGACCTTGGAAATTCGGTATTCCTTCCGCGTCGAAATCAGCAAGCGTGAGCGCGCGCTCTGTTCCGTCGTCCAAGCGTAATCTGTTGTATTGACCAACTTCGAGGAGGGAAAACTGTTTTTTAGAAAGCAACCCCCTATATTTCACTGTTAACTTATTCTTAGCGTAGTAAAGGATGTAATCGGATACGTTGTTGATTAGACGTTCATCCTGTCCTGCCGTCTTTTTAAGTGTGATTATCGATACTTGGTTTTCATCTCCGAAGATCTCATCCATCACTCCTCGTACTCGATGGACATTTACATCCCCAATCTGTACAAAGATTGATCCTGAATCGGTCAATAGATCGCGGGCGACAGTGAGACGGTCTCGCAAGTAGGTGAGATAGGAATGGATACCGTCGCGCCAAGTATCTCGGAACGCCTTCACCTGCTCCGGTTCACGCGTAATGTGATCTACATTGCCGTCCTTCACATCGCGGCTGGTGGTGGACCACTGAAAATTAGAGTTGAATTTGATTCCGTAGGGCGGATCGAGATAGATGCACTGCACCTTACCGCGGAGGCCTTCTCGCTCGGCCAGTGACGCCATCACCTGCAGGCTGTCGCCAAGGATCATGCGATTGGTCCAGTTGGCATCGTGCTGGTAGAACTCGGTCCGGGCATCCTCGTTCGGTAAGCCGTTGAAGTCGGCGAAGAGCGCATACTGATCGAGGGCCGCTTTTTCCTCTTTGTCCGTCCGGCGCAGCAGGTCGTCGATCAGGACTTTGGGATGCACTTTTTCCTGGATGTAGAGCGGCGGTGCGTGGACGACTAAATCGCTCCAATCCTGCTCGTCTTTTCCGCGCCACACGAGCTGCGGATCGAGATCGCGGTTTCGACGCTGGTAGGCGATGCGGATGGGAGTTTGCTCGTCGCGCTGCATGACGGACTCGAACTCCGCGGTTGGAATGTTCTTGCGCGAGGCCTCTTCGTGGGTCAACGTGACGACTGTTTTCTTGGTTTCGCGATTGGATTTAGTGGCCACTCAAGTTTTCCTAGACACTTACCGGAGCGGCCACGGAATCGATCAGCTGGTTGAATCCAGCTTCCACTTTGTAGATTTCTGTAAACTCAGCAAAGGCCCAACGGCCATACTGCCCGAGGTTGTTGACGCCCGGAATCCAGTAGGTGTCCATGGTGTTTTTCTTGTCTTTGGCATCTTCGCCGCGATAGCCTTTGATCTCGACGATCAAGTGCAGCGGGTCGTCTTCGCCGCGTCCGTCATCGACAAGCACGATGAAGTCGGGAAGGTAGCGCCTGGTATCGGCGCCGCAGCGGTAGGGCACTTCCAAGCCGAGGTTGTGATTTTTGACATAGGCCTTAACGCGTTCGTGCGATTCAACGACGCGGCAGAATTCGGCTTCCCAACCGCTGTCATAGATCACCCAATTGATGGGGCAGCGGCGCGAGTCGGTTTTCCAGAGCTCGGTGCGCGTGGTGTTGAAGCGGACGTGGCGGGTAGAGCCAGTGGGATTGTAGGGATCGAGCACCGCCTTTACCGGACGGCCGCCGGCTTCGATTTCCCCGCGATTGATGGCTGCGACGATCCGTTCACAGGCCATGTCCGCCAGCGACTGATAAAGCAGTTGGGCCGGATAGGTCCCGCCCTTACATTTGAGATAGTCATCCATCCACTGCTTGGCGATGCGCTTCAGCTGGCCGAAGAGGTAGAGCTTGGGCTCTTCGCCGGGATCGCGAAAACGAGAGTAAAGAAGATGGCGCGTCAGGTGGTAGAGAATGGTGGAGGTCCGGGTGTCGCCGGTGTGCTTGAGCGTCAGATCGACTCCCTCGCCGATGATGCCTTCGACCCTGGTGGTGGAAGGACCGACCAGGGCAGGCGTGAGCTCCAGCCTGGAATCCGGGTTGAAGCTGGGGGTGAGGCGTTCTTCGGGCAGTTCCACCAGGTACCCGGAGATGCGGGGAAAGCGGATCTCCAGATGGTCGCGTTCGGGAGACACGGCTTCCACGCGAGTGGTCTCGCGCGGCGGCTGCGGCGGCGCAAGTACAGGCTTGGCGGTGAAGTCGAAGGGAATGCCGAGCACGTCCGCATACTCCACGTCGAACTTGCCGTCTTTATTTAGTTGATAGGACTGACGGCGTAAGGCGCGGCCGATGACCTGTTCGCAGAGCAGCTGGGTTCCGAAGGCGCGCACGCCCAGCACATGGGTGACGGTGTTGGCGTCCCAGCCTTCGGTGAGCATGGAGACGGAGACAACGCAGCGGATGGATTCGCCGAGACGGCCCGGCTTACCGACTGTGTTCAGGACTCCGCGCAGCAGTTCCTGGTCGGTGAAGTCTGCGGCGGTTTGCTGCTCGCCGGTGCGGGCTACGGTTTCGCGGCGCAGCACCTCGATCTCGGCGGCGGCCATGGTTCGGAAGTTGTCGTCGAGCGATTCGCCGGATTCGAGCTGTTCGCTGTCGATCAACAGCGTGCGGGGACGCGGGTAGATGTCGCCGTGTTCATTGGTGTTGCGGAACAAGGGCAGCCGGCCGGGAACAGGGGTCCGCTGACCATCGGGATCCGCGCGGACGAAGCCAGAGATGTAGTCGTACACCAACTTCGAAGCGGAGGTGTTGTTACAGACCACGATGAAGCAGGGCGGGACGGAGATCTTGGCTTCCTGCCACAACTCGAAAGTCTTTTCGTAGTGGCCATAGAGAGCCTCCAGCGCGGTCTGCAATTTGTTGGGAATTTTCAGCGGATCGAGATCGGAGGCTTTGCCGCGTCCCTTTTTCGGCATGTCGGCGCGAATGTTCTCCCACAAGTTACGGAAGATAGGGACATCGGCGCCGGGGATATTGTCGGCGACGGGCACGCGGGGCAGCTTCACGACACCGCACTCGATGGCATCCATGAGCGAGAAGTCACTGGCGGTCCAGTGGAAGAGCGTTCCTTCGGCATAGCCCGAGCCGCGCAGAAAAAATGGAGTGGCGGAGAGGTCCAGGACGCGGTTCACGCCGAGCTTTCGATTGACAGCTTCGAGGCCGGAGATCCAGAGACGCGCTGCTTCGTTGTTCTTTTTCGCTTCGTCCTTGTCGTCGCCCTTCAGGTCGTTTTCGTGGCTGTTGCCTGGCTTTTCGCGGTAGCAGTGATGGGCTTCGTCGTTGATGACCAGGATGTTCTTGAGACCCATCAGCTCCGGCATGACTCGCTGGATCATCTGGCCTTCCGATTCGAGGGTATCGAGCTCTTCGCCACGCCCCTGGAGCAGGCGGCGGGTTCCATTGGCGAGGTCGAGCCGCTCACGCAGCTTGAACGCATGATAGTTGGTGATGACGAGTTTGGCGCGTTTTACTTCGGGCAGGAGATCGGGCGGAACGAGCTCGCGGTCTTCGTAGTAGTTGTTCAAGTCGTTGGGCTGCAGAATGCGGAGACGCTCTTTGACAGTGAGTCCCGGCGCGACGATGAGGAAGCCGCGGGTAAACATTTTGCTTCCGGGATGACGCGCCTCGTTGACGGTCTGCCAGGCGATGAGCATTGCCATGACGGTGGTCTTTCCGGCGCCGGTTGCGAGCTTTAAGGCCAGGCGAAGCAGTTCGGGATTCGAGTTGCGGCTCGCGTCGTCTACATGTTGCAGCAGCGCCCGCATGGCTTTGGTCCCTTTGGGCGCCACTTCGGTCAGCCAGATTGCTGTTTCAACTGCTTCTACCTGGCAGAAGAACGGACGCACTCCGCCGAAGCTGTGATGACGCCAATAGTGCAGTAAGCGGGCCGTTTCCGGGGTGACGAGCCAATCGTTGGGGCTTGGCAGCTTGCGCCACTGGTCAACGTGGAAGCGGATTTCGTTGACGATGGAGGTTGTTTCGTAGTTCTGCTCGTCGGTGGAGAGGCCGTGACCTTCGTCCAATCCGAGCGCACGCTGTCCGGGCTTTTGCTTCTTTGGCCGGGGAATGGGTGCAACGTATTTTGCTTCCCTGCGGGCGGGGATGACGCGCTGGGTAGGCTGCCCTTGTTCATCGAGCTCCCAATGCTGGTTAGGGTACTCGTATGGAGAGTTAAGGATGGGGCGTTCGAAGAATGGGTTGCTCAAAGTAGCTGAGGATTGTTCTGGCTGCGATTGTAATTTGTCTGAATCCGCACGTCGTGAGACACGTACTGCCTGTGCTCGTGGCAGGGAACCTGACGGGAATCCTGTCCATTCGGTGTGGTGTTAGGCATCTTCGGCAAGGCAGTTACGACATTGGAGTTGAGTCCTTTTTGACGGTAAGGATCATCATAACTCTGGTTTTTCGGAGGGGGGGCGCGCGGACCGCAGCCTGGCTGTGAGTTGCAGGCACTTATGACGGGTCACAACCGAGTTTATTGACTAGAGTAGAACGAGCGGCGGAGATATCGGGAATCGATCAGGTTCTGCGGAGAGTCAGGACGGACCGTGAACTCCGTTCGAATTCGGCGATTGCTATTGCGTAGCGACGGATGAGGTCGGCAATGCGAACTGAGGATAGTTCGGCAGAGGCACGAGCCGAGGGCTGTTCTGTTTCCAGTTCATATTGGCAATCATTCCCTATCCTGGTACGCTTCGAATTTCGGACAGTTCGGTCGGCTCTTAAGCTCCCAAGAGAGAAGCGCTCGCTGGCGAGGACCATTGGTGGTAGAGCGCAACCCAGCAAAGGCGTCTCGACAAGATTGTCGAGACGGCAGACAAAGTGTCCGCGCCACGAATCCCAAATGGTCATATTTGGTGGGCCTGCAGGGCCATTGAAACTCCCTTTAGAAATTTGACTCCGTTCCAGGCGATTTGTTCGGGGTTGTCGGCGAGGTCTCTCCAGATGGAGGCGGCGGCGGCCAGGTCTCCGGAGGCGAAGCCGAAGCTTTCTATGGTGAGCCAGCCGTTGTAGTTTACGGCTGCGATGGCTTCGAAGACTCCTTTCCAATCTATGTGGCCGGTTCCGGGGGTTCCTCGGTCGTTTTCGCAGGTGTGGAGGTGCTTGAGGCGGGGGGCGGCTAACTTCAGAGCCTCGCCTAGATTTTTTTCTTCTATGTTGGCGTGGAAGGTGTCCCAGAGGATGCCTACTCGGGGGTGGTTCACTCCGTTGCAGAGGTTGACTGCGTCGGCTGTGGTGTTCAGGAAGAAGGTTTCGAAACGGTTGAGCGGCTCGATGCAGAGATCGACTGCGTTGCTTTCTAGAACGGGGCCGAGCTGCTGGTAGTTATCTACTGCTCGTTTCCACTCGTCGTTCGTTCGGCGGCGGCCCGGTAGGAAGCCTACCGGTGAATAGAGCGGCCCGGCGATAACAGTTGCTCCTGCTTCGGCGGTGAGCTTGATGCAGGTGGATAGGTGCTCGACCGTTCTTCTTTGGGTGGCGGCGTCGTCGGTTATCAGGCTCAGCTCCTTGGGCAGGACGGAGCAGAGGGTGCATTCGAGATCGTTTTGTTTGAGAGCCTGGCGGATGGCGGCGGCTTGGAAGTTTTTGGGATGGATGAGTGTGGCTTCGATTCCATCGAAGCCGTGGGCTTTGATCTGGGGCAGCAGCGCGAAATCTTTGGGGCTGAAGTCAGCAGTCCAGAGGAAGGTGTTAATGCCGAATTTCATGTTGGTTTTTGAAGAGGAATAAGCCGCTTTTTCCGCCGACTGCGAAGTCGAGTTGTCCGTCGCCGTTCAGATCGGCAACGGCGATCTCGATGCCGCCTCCGGTGCGGCCTCCGTAGTCGATGACGTGCTTGGCCCATTCGACCTGATGCGTTTGGGGGTCGAGCAGGCGTTCGTACCAGTAGACTCCCAGAGGTTCATGCGAGCCGGGATCGTGGCCGTTGTGGGCCTGGTAGCGCTTGCCGGTGAGGAGTCCGAGATTGCCGGAGTTGCGGAAGTCGACTAAGACGACGGCGTGTCCCTGAGACCAACTGTCGTCGATGTCGTGGCGGACCCATTTGTTGTCGGCGGTGTGTTCCAGCCAGAAGATTCCATAGTCGTGAGCCAGGGTGGTCACGATGTCGAGACGGCCGTCGCCGTTGACGTCGATCACGTGCAGGAAGCCGAGCATGCCGAAGTTCCAGTCGGCTTGGAATTTCCAGGCTCCGCTTCTTGGATCGGGCGGCGCTTCGAGCCAACCTTTGGAGGTGAGAATGTCGTTGCGTCCGTCGCCGTTCACGTCGCCTACGCCGATTCCGTGTCCGTAGCTGTGATCGCTGACGACGTGTTTGCGGATGCCTCCGTGGCCGTCACGCTCATACCACGCTAAGGGGTGCTTGTCGCCGAATTGAGGCAGGATTTCGTTGGCTTTTCCGTCGTTATCGAGATCGACCAGAAAAGAAAATTCGATGGGGGAGCCGACATCGATGGGATGCTCTTCCCATTTCGCTCCGCTGCCGGGATTGTGCCACCAGGCGAGCTTCTTGGTGAACCAACCGGAGGTTACCAGATCGACATGGCCGTCTCCGTCTACGTCAAGCGGCAGAGTGGAGAGATCGTCGACGTAGTTGTTGATGAATGGGATGTCGCGGAAGTGGTGTTTGGTCCAGCGGGGCGCTTCGTACCAGTTTTCACCCGAGACCAAGTCTAGTTTGCCGTCGTGATTTATGTCGGCAAAGACGGCAGTCTCCGCGCTGCCGAGATCGATCTGCTGTTTTTCGAAAGGGATTTCATTGGGACGGGTGACAGGTGTAACGGGGAGAGCAAGCGCGAGCAACAGGATCGCGGAGGGACTAAACCTCTTTCGCATTCAGGCCTTTTGCGTTGTTTGTCATATGGCGCGCGGCGCGAACCGCCAGGGCCATGATGGTCAGGGTTGGATTTTTTTCGGGGAAGGTCACAAAGCAACTGCCATCTACGACGTAGAGGTTCTTTATATCATGCGACTGGTTGAAGGCGTTGAGGACGGAGGTCTTGCTGTCGTTCCCCATGCGCACGGTTCCGACTTCGTGACTGGCGAACCCGCTGGGACCGGCCGAAGTGTTGACCACCAGTTGCGCCTTGGCGGCGTGCAGTATTTCTTCCGCGTTGACGCACATGTCTTTCCAGAGAGCTTTATCGTTTTCGCCGAAACGGAAATGGACGACGGGCGTTGGGATTCCGTAGGCATCAGGACGCGAGGGATCGACTGTGACTCGGTTGTTCGGGTTACTCAGCACTTTGCCGAAGCCACTGGTGTGAAAGAAGCCGGGCTGCAGATCGCGCACTCGTTTTTTGAAGTCGGCTCCGAAACCAGGCAGATATTGGGCTTGATAAGGGTAACGAAAACCGAAGAACTGGTTTTGAAATTGAAAGCCGCCCGCGTAGTGGAGCGACTTTTGATTCATGTTGAAGCGGGGGATGTAGGTGTGGTCGAGCGCTCCATCGTTGTTGACCGGCTTGGTTCCGGACAGTTCATCGAGATAGGAGATGAACGCGGCGACGGTGTGGCCGTGGAGATTGCGGCCGACCATGTCGCTGGAATTTGCCAGGCCGTTGGGATAACGAGAGGATTTGGAGTTCAGGAGCAGGCGGGCGGATTCGATGGTGGCGCAACAGACGGCGAAGCGCTTGGCGACGATCTGCTGTTCCTGTTTGGTGACGGCGTCGATGACGGAGACGGCGCGCACCTGGCCTTGCTCATCGACGAGGAGTTCTCGCGCCAGCTGGTTTTGGAGCAGGGTGAAGTTGCCGGTTTTGCGGGCCTTGGGCAACATGGCGGCGGGCACGCTGAAAATTGCGCCGACATCACAACCCTCCATGCAGTGGCCGCAGTAGTGGCAGGCTGGACGATTGTCGTACTGCTTGGTCAGCAGGGCCTTGCGAGTGGGGATGAAGGGGATTCCCATTTTGGTGCAGGCTCGTTTGACGATTTCGTCGGAGCAGCGCATTTTGAGCGGCGGCAGAAATTCTCCATCGGGCAAGACGGCGAGATTCTCGCGTGAGCCGGTGACGCCGATCATTTTTTCGACGTAGGAGTAATAGGGCGCGACTTCGGCGTAGGTGAGCGGCCAATCCTGTTCGACGCCGGCGACGCTGCGTTCGCGGAAATCCCATTCAGCCCAGCGGAAACAGCCGGCGTTCCAATGGATGCTGCGGCCTCCCACGACGCGGATGCGATCCATGGAGACTTTGTCGCAGTCTTGATAGTGAATGGACTCGACGACTTCTTTCGAATAGCCGGGCTGGGGCTTGACTCGTTTGGGGAAGTCGTAGGGCCAGGAGTGATAGTTGAAATCGGCGTAGGTGGCGAGGCGTCCGGCTTCGAGCAAGACGACTTTAGCGCCGGATTCGGCGAGCTCTTTGGAGAGGACTCCGCCGGCGGGGCCGGAGCCGATTACGCAGACGTCGTAGACTTCGCCTTTCATGAGCGGCCGGCTCCATTATGTTGATGCTGGCAGCCGGGGAAGGCGGCGAGCGCATCGTTCCCTTGATAGTCGAGATCCTGGTGGATTCCGATGGCGGAGGTGTAGTAGCCGTCGACAGTGGCGCTCTTCAAGGCATGGAAGAATTTGGCTGGGAGGGAAACAGGGGCTTGTTCTTCGACGGCGAAGGCCTTGAGGATGGAGGCCTGTTGTTCGGGTGAGCAATGCGCGTAGGATTGGCGGGCGTGCTGTTGCGCAGCTTGTTCCACGGCGGCGAGGCCATCGGTCCAGAGGGTCTTGGTATTGGCCGGGGCAGCGGAGACGATGGCGTCGATGTATTCGGAAGTGTGCGCAGCTTTGGCGCCGGGAGAGTGGGCGTCGGTTGGGATGATGGTTTCGCTTAAGGCATCGAGGGTCTGCAGTTGCTCGGGGTTGAAGAATTGATATTTGTAAGCGGCTGCCGTTTTCGTGATGGGCTTTTCGCTGTGATGACTTTCGGGCGGCGGATTTTGCGCCAGGATGGGGAAGGCCGCGGCAGCGACTGTAGCGCTTTCCGCCATCTGTTTCAAGGCGGCGCGGCGCGTGGTTTTGTTGTTTGTTGATTTCATGGAATCAGAAGGTGAGACGGGCGCCAAATTGGACAGCGCGAGGGGTGTCCTGGGAAGTAGAAAACCCGAACTGAGGGCTGGAGAGATCAGTGACCGGATTGAACAGGTTGACGCGATTGAAGAGGTTGAACACATCGCCTCGCAATTGAATGGCAGCGCTTTCTTGAGTAAACCACGGCAGAGACAAGCTCTTGCTGAAGCTGGCATTAACATTGGCGAGACCGGGACCGTTGAAGGTGTTGCGGCCGAGGCTGCCTTCCTGACCGGCTGCGGGACGAGGAAAGGCGGAGGCAGGGAAAAGCCCGTTGGTGAAATTGCTGCGGCTGGTAGACAGAGAGTTGCCGAAGGCGGGAGTGTTCGGAAAGTCGTAAGCGAAGCCATCGGCATTGTAGTCGCCAGTCGGGTAGGGCGCGCTGGTGTAGACCGAGAAAGGCAGGCCGCTTTGGAAGATGGCGATGGTACTCATCTGCCAGCCGCCGAGCGCGGCGTGGAGGAAGCCTTCTTTCCAGGGCGTGGGGACTTGGAGAACGCTGTCGAGCGTCAGGCGTCTGGCAACGCTGAAATCGGCGCGTCCTTTCTGGGCGGCGACGTTGGCGGCATCCAGAATGTTAAAGGCGTTGGCAGGCCCCTGATTGCTGCTGCTATCGAAATCGGTTGATTTGCCGAAGGTGAAGATTCCGCGCAGAGAATAGAAACCGCTGAAGCGTTTGCTCACCATCATGGTTCCATAGTGGCTGTCTCCGAGCCCATCGGAACGCCCGTAGTTGATGGCGCCAAAGGATGAATTCAAGCGAGTCTGCTTCCCGTTATTCAGGACGAGGTCACCCGCAAAACGGTTCCGATCGGCGATGATATAGAGGTTCTGGCTATGGGTGCCGTTGTAGTCGGCCTCGAAGACGACGCCGTGCGAGAGGTCGCGCTGAAGGCTGACCATCCAATTATGGACGGTGGGCACATTCATGTTGGGATCGACTCCTTGCGCCGTCGCCTGGACTCCCACGAAACCTCCCGGGGAATTGGGCTGAAAGCTTATGCCGGGCGGTGGATTGAAAGTGGGGCCAAGCTGGTAAGCGATGGAGCTGCGGGTGACGCCGACCTGATTGATGTTGATGGTGGGGCTCGCCCAGGTGGGTGGATTGAAACGGCTGATCCAGGAGAGGCTTCCGAGTTTGTCGTAGTAGATTCCGTAGCCGCCTCGCAAAGCGGTCTTTCCATCACCGAAGATGTCCCATCCAAAACCGATTCGTGGAGCGAAGTTGTAAATCGTATTGGGATCGATGTAAGCGGAACTGCCACCTAGAATTTGCATTGTGCCGGCAACGAGTTGTTGTTGAACCGAACCGGACGATCCGGGCACAAATTCCGGGATCGGGGTTCGATCGTTTTTCACTGTTCCCAAGTGACCGAAGTTTTCGTATCGCAGGCCGAAGTTCAAGGTGAGGCGGGAACTGATTTTATAGTCATCCTGGACGAAAGCCGATGAGTACAACATTCGAATTCTCTGGATGAGCCCGGTAGCGGTAGTGGTGTTGGGCGTGTAGACAACCGGGCCCGACTGCTGGTAGGGGTTGTCTAAGGCGAAGTCTACGATATTGGCGAAGCTATAGGTGGGCCGGGAATAGCCGGAGGTAAAGGGATCGTCATCGCGCGCACGGTCGACGTCGACGCCGAAACGAATGTTATGTTTGCCGTGAATCCAGGAGAGTACTTCGTGCCAGCTGAAGTCATTGTGCGTCCAGTCATTGGAAGAGCCGGGAGAGGGTCCGGACGCCGCAGTGATTACGGTGTTCGGCAGATTCGCTTGATTGAGATGTCCGGTATAGGCGGTGCGGACGTAGGTCATGGAGACATCGTTCAGCAGAGAAGGCGTGAAGGTGTGAATCCAATCGAGTTTGTTGTACTTGCCGTCTTCGGGATTCACAACTTCCAGGGAGGGGCGGATATTGACGCCGGCGTCGGTGCCGTGATTGTTGTAGGTGCTGTAGAAGAGGCGGTCTTTGCCTTTGTTGAAGTCGTGATCGATGCGCAGGTTCCATTGCCAGCCGTCGCGGGGAAGGCTTTCGTTGATGACGGCAGTGCCCACGGCCGGCATGTTCAAGGGCAAGGCCGAGAGGTTCAGCGGATAGCGGCTGGGATTGGCCGCCAGGACCTGGGCGACGGTTTGGAAGTTAGTGGTTGGATAGGCGCGGGGCGGCGCCGATTTAAGGAGTACGGCAGAGATGTTGTTGGGATAAGTGGACTCGACCCAATTGGCGAATTGGGGCGTTTCAACCGTGGACAGAGTGGTGCTGGCGCTGGACGATTTGAGGTAGAAGAGCGAGCCGAAGAAGAAGGTATGGTTTTTGACGATGGGACCGCCGAAGGTTCCCCCGAATTCGTTGCGGCGAAAGACGGGCACTTTGGGTTGGAAGATGGTTCGGGAGCGGAGGTCGTTGTCGGTGTGGTATTCGGACAAGGAGCCGTGAAAGTCGTTGGTTCCGGCTTTTGAAAAAACCTGGACGAGGGCGCCGCTGAAGCGGCCTTTGTCGGCGGAGAAATCGGCGGCTTGCACTTTGACGGCTTCGACGGTGTCCGGCTCCGGGCTTACGTAAGTGGCTCCGCCGCGAGAGGAGACGACGATGCTGGTGCCGTCCAGCTGGTAGTCGTTGTTCTCCTGACGCTGACCGGCCGCGTTGATGTTCAGCTGGAGTTCGGTGCCGAAGCTATCGGTGCCGAGCGTGGGCGTGCCTCCGTTGGAAGCGCCGTTGCCGGTGATGCCGGGCGAGAGGAAGGCCAGGCTGGCGTACACGTTACGGCCGAGAATGGGGGCGGATTCGATGGTGCGGCTTTCGATTTCAGATCCCGTTTCGCTTTTGCCGGTTTCGACGGCGGCGACAGTTCCAGCGACCTCGACGGTTTGCTTTTGCGCGCCGAGACGGAGCAGCGGATTGACGGTCTGGACCTGATTCGATTGGAGGCGAATTCCGTTTTGCACCCAGGTAACGAATCCGGTGGCCTGGATGTCGACGCGGTAGCTTCCCTCTCCGAGAGCGGGGACGCGGAAGGAGCCGCTGGCATCGCTAACGGCGTGATAGTTGATGCCGGTTTGTTCGTTGACGACGGTGACCTGGGCTTGCGGGATGCCTCCGCCGGATTGGTCGCGGACCGTGCCGTCGATGGCGCTGCTGAATTGCGCGTGAGAGAGCAGGGGCAGCAACAGGAGCAGACTCGACAAGGAAGTGAGTCTTTTGAGGAACTCGCGCACAACAGGCCCGGAATCAAGCGCTCCGCCCGAAGGACAGGCGAGTTCCTTTGTTGTATGGCGGCGCGCAGCCGGGCCTTGTGCGCTTTTGAGGAACACGCGCAAAACGGCCGCGGTGTCAAGCGCGCCACCCGAAGGACAGGCGAGTTCCTTTGTTGACTGGTGGCGCGCAGCCGCGTCCTTTGCGCTTGCGACGAGGCGAGTGAATTTTTTTGATTTGATTTTCATTGGTCAACCTCCGTAGTTGACTTAGTAAGTGGTTGTGTGGTTTTGGATCTTACGGTTTGTTTCGGCGGCGAGGTTAAGACGGAATTTACGTCTTTATTTAATTCTTTGACTCGGATGCCTGCTTGGGCGAGGATCTGGGGGAAGTTTTGAAGCGCTGCCAGTAAGTGCCGGGCGGAATCGGAGGGAGTCAGTTGCGAGGATCCGCCGAGGGCGAACAAGAATTGAGATTGCCGATTGATGAATTCTGCCTGGTCGGTGAGGCCGTTGAAGGCTTTACCCCAGTCGTTTACGTTTGTGTTGTCAACAACCGCAGTGAAGCGGTCGGCGGATGTGTTCGCGGAAGTGGCGACTGTGCTAAACGGGGCCGTCAACGTATTGATTGTCGAGATGGTGTGATCGAGCGCCAGCAGATGGTCGTTGGCCATCATCGCCAACAGATTGCGGCTTTCGATTCCGAGAGTGTCGATCTGGTTCGGCGAAAACTGTTTGGCGAGGCGGTTCAGGGCCCAAGATTCGCGGCTGAGGGTTTCCGTAGCGGAGACCAGCTGGTTTGAGACTTCGGCTATGTTTTTCTTGAGGGCGGATTTCTTGTCTTCCGGCAGTGGGCTTTGGTCTATCAATGTTTCTACGGGTACGGTTGTCGATCCGGCGGGGCCAGCGGCGGCTTGGAATCGCAGGGGCTCGGATCCGGCAGCTGCCTCTTCGAATGTCTTCAGATTGATGCGGACTAACCTGGCGGAGGCGAGAGCCGCGACGTCCGAAACAATTTTGTCGCGGACTTGGGGATTCTCGACAAGGCCGTCCACGTGGACAAAACTGGGCTGCCGGTTTTGATCGACGGTAATGGGGGCGCCAAGGCACAATCCGGCGCGGTGCAGTGTGTAGAGGACCTGAACCTCGGCGTCATCGAGGAGGCGGGGGTCAACGAAACGATTGGCTGCGCGACGGTAGACAGGGCGCGCGGCGACGAGCGCATTGGCGGGGTGTTCGTTCAGGATTGCGATCTCGGGCCGGAATACTTTTAGCGCGGCGGAGACGACGTGAACCGATTCGATTCGGTTCACGAGAACACGAAACTCGATCGAGGAGTGCGAATCGGTTACGCGAGCAATTTCGGCAGAGGGCCGGCCGGTGGCTTCGTCTACCTGGAGCAGGAGTTCAAGTTTCTTGTCGCCTCTGATGCACTCAGCCTTGAGTACCAAGATTGAGGCTCCGCTCAAGGAGCGGACGCGGCGCATCGAAAACGAGGCGTCATTCTGACTTGAAAACGACGCGAAATCGGTGGCGATGGAGATGACGCGCCAGCGCCGGCTCTTCACCCAACTTACGAAGGAAAGGTTTGCTTGTTCCAGGGTTGAGGAGGGCTCGAAGATTTCAACGAGGGAAGCGGAGCTCGTTTTGTTACTAGATTTTCCGCGGATGGCGGCGGAAGAATTCCGGTCGAAGACATAATGCTCGCCTCGGCCGGGATTCCACTCGGCGAACTGAAGGCGATGTTGCTGGTCCTTCAAGCGCCAGGCAAAGCGATCCGCAGATGGTTCCGACCAAACATCGAGGTTGTTCTTGGGAGCTGGGATCGAGGTGGAGTTTCGCTTGATCTCGATGAGATAGGATTCGTGGACGGACGCCTGGGCAAGAACAAGCTGCTCGGCCGACTGAGCGCGCGCGAGGACAAGCCGGGGAGAGAGATTAGTTTGTGAACGGGTAGCGATTGCGAGCACTATGAGGGCGAGGGCGACGAGCGCCGCGACGACCGGCAGGGGAAGGCGTGGATCGAGGAAGACGAACTTGATCGCGGAGGACTCACGATCGTAGTCAGCGCGCCATTTGAGGAACTTGTCTTTGGCGGCCGTGACGGTTGCCGGATCGGGGAAGTTTCCAGCGGTGAACTCTCGGGTGAGTGTTCGGATTTGATTTTCGAGGTCGCCCGCGCGGCTGCGGCAGCGCCAACACGATGAGAGGTGCTCGCCGACGGCGATGGTTTCGCGTGAGGGCAACTCACCGTCGAGATACGCCAAAAGATCTTGGTTATTGCAGTGTTTTGGCGACATGGGATTTCAGTTTCAACCGCTGATTGACGTAGTGGGGCTCAGTTGGACGGTCTGGCGAGTGGGTGTGATCGGTTGGCTGCGCTGATCGCATGATTTTCTGAAGCTTTGTCACGGCGCGCGACAACAGCGTGTTGACGGAGTTTGTACTGATGTTCAGGAATTGGGCAATTTCGCGGTATTTGTAGGCCTCCATTCGGAGCATCAGGACTTCCTGCTCGCGGGGTGTGAGATAAGAGAGCAGTTTGGGGATGTCTTCGCCGTAGAGTTCGGGCTGAATAGCGGCGAAGACGTGATGTTCGACGGCGTCGAGGGGCTCGGTATCGGCAGTTTGCTCCCAGGTGGCGGCGATTTCCCGGCGGAGGACGGTGAGGGTCCAGGCTTTGGGGTGAAGGATCTGCTGGCCATCCACGAGCGCCCGGTAGAGAGCCATGAAGGTTTGTTGTACAGCGTCCTGAGCGGCGAACGAATTGCCTGTGACGCGGTAGGCGTAGCGCACCAGCGCTGAGTACCAGGACTCAAACAGGGAGGTCACAAGATCGGATGCCTCTTGGCGGTTCATAAGAGTACGACGAGGTTCACCCTGAACGAAGAGATTTCCCCCAGCAGTGTTGACTAGTGGGCTGTCTCAGTGATTTCGGAATCGGAACGAAAGTGTCGCGATGAGTCGCGACACGGCAGGCACGAGTGCCCGCGCCACGGGCGATGGACAATCTTGGTTGAGAAGTCATTGGGACAGTCCACTAGTAAGGTGTGGCAGTGAGTTCGTTAGTATACGCATCGGGCGATCTCGCGTGGGGAAAAACCGCTGGGACAGGCAACGCGTTCCACTCGCAAGTAAGCCGCTCTGTTTTCGAAAACGAGATCGTTGCTCGGGAACGCGAAGCCAGTCCCCGGGTTTTTCACTTTGGCGGTTCATACGAGTACGACGAGGGTTCACCCTGAACTAAGAGATTCCCCCAGCAGTGTTGGTTAGTAGTGGCTATTTCGAACGGTTTTAGCGACAGAGCTTAAAAAGTTAATTACGAATATGTGTATCAGAGCGGCCGCGAGAACGCGTGATTCGTTCACGGACGCTGATCGCGTGCGACTAGTTCCTTGAGTTTGTGGGCCGCAGCGTCGGCCTGTTCGGTCTTTCCTGTGCGGCGGAAGAGGAGGAGGAGCTGAGTCAATGCGGATCGATCGTGCGGATCGATCTGCAAGGCGGTTTGAAACTGTTCGATGGCTTGTTCGGGCTGGGCTTCCCTCAGATACAGCTTGCCGAGCGAGACGTGGGCTTTCTGAAATTGAGAATCGAGCGCGACGGATTTTTCCATCAGCGAAACGGCTTCGCGGAAGGCGGGCTGGCCGGGTTCGGCTCCGGTGCGAACCAAGGTATCTGCGAGGAGGTAATTCAAAGTGGGATCGCTGGGTCTTTCGGCGAGTTTGGCGCGCAGGATTTCGATGGCCTGCGGCAGGTTCTGGTTCTGGCGCAGGAGCATGCTGAGCCCGACCGAGCCGTAAAGCTGCTCGGGTTCAAGCTGGTCGGCTTTTTCGAAGTCCCGGGCGGCATGTTCGGACTCATTGAGCCAGGTGTAGGCTGCGCCGCGAAGCGTGTAGAGGCGGGCCGATTGGGGAAGATAGCGCAAGCCCTGGTTTTCCAGTTCGAGTGCGTATCCAGGCTGTTTCCGTTCGATGTAAAGCTGTCCGAGGTCGACGTAGTTTTGTTCGTCCTTCGGCGAAATTTGGATTGCCTGTCGAAGCGCTGCCATGGCCAGGTCGGGATTCTGTTGATGCACGTAGCAATCAGCGAGTAGGTCCAGGACTTTGCTGTCGGGGGGAAGGGTTTTTAGTTCGGTGATGGCATCACTCATCTTCCCGGCTCCGCGCAGGGAGAGCGCGAGCTTATAGCGGGCAGAGGCGTCGTTGGGCCGGGCCGCGACGATGCGGCGGAAGGTATCGACCGCTTGTGCGGGGCGGTTTTCTATCAACTGACAATTGCCGAGCGGGACGAGAGTATCCGGGTGCGCGGCGAGAAAGGGGCCGGCTTCGGCGAATTCGTTGAGGGCGGCTGGGCAATCGTGGGATTCGGCTGCAAGCACGCCCAGCATGGCGTGGGCGACGGCGTTTTTCGAATCATTCGCGAGGATGCGGTGCAGGAACTTGGAGGCGGAAGGGTCGTGCTGCGAGTACGCTAGTTGAGCGGCGCCTTCCAGGGCCGGAAGGTAGTTCGGTGAGACGTCTAGAGCGTGGCGAAAGCTGGACAGACTTTCGGAGGGTTGTTTTAGGCGCTCTAGGGCTACGGCTCGGAGGGTCCAGATTTGGGGATCGTTGGGATGTTGTTTGAGAATGTTGTCGGCGAGGGAGACGGCGTGTTGGAGGTCTCCGTTGGAGAGGGCGGCGGCGAGGTCGGCGGGGGTTTGGGCTGGTGATGAGCGGCCTAGTGATAAGAGCAACAAAGTCAGTAGGAGGGGTAAGCCGGGTCTGCTCACTTGCAGATTGTTTCATAGTCAGCTAACGCTGGCAGACACAGTGCTGATCCGAAGCGCCGATCAGCAAGTTATAGGTCGAGGGACGCGCCGTTTTTTTTGAGCCAGTCTTTTCGTTCGCGGTAGTCGGGCATGATTTTGTCGACTTCGTTCCAGAAGGCTTCGGTGTGATCGAGGATGTGAAAGTGACAGAGTTCGTGGACTACGAGGTAGTCGATTACGGTGAGCGGGGCCATCATACATTTCCAGTGGAAGGCCAGGTTGCCTTTGGGCGAGCAGGAGGCCCAGCGGTGGCCGAGTTCGCGGATGGCGAGGCGTCCGGGCTTGACGCCGACCTTAGGAGCGAAGTAGGCGATACGTGCGGCGATGCGTTCGAGCCCTCGGAGGGCGTAGTAGTTTGCGAAAGCGCGCTTGGCTGCGGCGGTTTGTTGCGCCAGGTCATGGCGCAGGCAGAACCGGCCGCTCTGGAGCGACAGCGCTTCATTCTGATGCTTGACCAGGAGCAGACGATAAGACCGGCCCAGGTAGAGAAAGCCTTCGCCATTGCGGAATTCGCGCTGAATACGGGCGGAATTCAGCTCTCGCCACTCGGCTAAATTGCGGTGGATCCAGAGGCGTTTAGCGTCGAGGATCCGGTCGATTTGGCCGGCCGGCAGTTCACGAGGGACACGAACGACCAGGCTGCCGTTGCGTTCAAGCACGATGTCGGCGGTTTTGCGGCGGCTGCGGACGACCTGATAGGTGAAATCGTGCTGCGGTTTGGGTGTCATCCGACGAGATCCCGGTGCCGCTTTTCGGCAAGCTTGACTATTTCGACGGCTATGCGCTCATGGCTGGCATTGACTTCAGGGACGCGGGCGGCGAGGAGCTCGGTATCGATTTTGCCGCGGAGGCGCCTGACTTCGACAGGTTTTTTCCAGAAATCGAGGATGTCGATGGTGTCTCCGAGCATGTCGACGATGTGGGTCATGAGGGCCTGCAGACTCTTGCGATGTTCAGTGGGAACATCCTGGCCGTTGAAGGCGAGCTGCTGTACATGATCGTAGAACGTGGTGGCCTCTTTTGTCAGGCCGTCGATAGTTTCAGTACGACCCCCTTCCACTTCGCGGCGGAGTAGTTCGTACTCTTCGGCGAGGACGGTCCAGTTTTCCCGGTGGGTTTGGATCAGCTCTTCGAGCTTGTCGCTGAGGCGGCGGTAGAAGGCTGGATCTTCGTCCAGATGAACGGTGCAGTGCTTGCGGATGGCGTGTTCCATCTCGCTGGCTTTGGCTTCGGGGTCGTTGTTCCAGTGGCGCCGCACGTTGGCGAGGAAATCGGGCGAGAGGAGCTCGGTGGGCGGAATGCGGGGGTTGATGCCGAGCTCGACCAGGTGCTGGTTGATGAGCTCACGCACTTTGGCGCCGGCGCCGGAAATATCGAGCGACTCGTCCTTGTAACGTTCCTTGACCATGCGAAGGAGATAGCCGAAACGACGAGCGGGACCGCGATAGGTATGCCCCTGCTGGCCCGGCAGGATGAGATTCAGACTTTCGAGAAATTTCTTGAGATAGAGCTCGAAATCGGCGCGGGTGGGCGGCTCGGCCAGAGCGCCGGTAGCGGCGTGCACGACGGCGACTTCCGTTTCCGGTGAGGAGATGGTCCCGGTGACGAAGCTTTCGATGTCGTCGATGCCGAGTGTGCGGAAGAACTGGAGGAGTCGCTGGTAGCGTTCCTCTACAACGGGAAGTTCGGTGAGGCGATCCTGGAGGCCGTGTTCGAGATCGAGGGAGTCTTCTCCGGTGTAGATGGCGAGAGCTTCGGCGAGGTGATTGGCGAGTCCGATGTAATCGACGATGAAGCCACGGTTTTTTCCTTTGGCGACGCGATTGACGCGCGCGATGGCTTGCAGGAGGTTGTGCTCGCGGAGCCGTTTGTCGATATACATGACCTGCTCGACAGGGGCGTCGAAGCCGGTGAGGAGCATGTCGCAAACGATCAGGAAAGCGATGCCGGTGAGCGTTTTGTCGGGATCTTCAAAGTCGAAGGGTTTGGAAAAGTTTTCGACGGCATTCCAGCGTTTGGCTTCCTGGCGGGATTCAGTGATGGCGACGGGCTCGTTGGCAGGATCGGAAGAGACGACCACGACGGCTTTGAGAAAGGCAAGCTGGCGGAGGAGTCCAGCATCGGGCTGCGGGCGCAGGCGTTCCCGCTCCAGACGCTCAGCGAGCGCGGCACGGATGGCGGTCCGGTAGCGGATGGCAGCAAGCTTCGAATGGCAGACTACCTGGGCTTTGAAGCCTTCCGGCAGGATGTTATCGACGTAGTGGTTGACGAGATCGCGAGCGATGGCGGCAATGCGGGTTTCGGCTTCGAGGATTTCGCCGCTGGCTCCGTATTTCTGTTTGATGGCGGCGAGTTCTTCTTCCGTGCGGTGACCGAAGAGGTCTTCGAATTTGGTATCGAAGGCGTGTTTGTCGCGGAGGGCGGTGTCGGCGGTACGGCCTTCGTAGAGGATCTGGAGCGTAGCGCCATCGTTGACGGCATCCATCAGTTTGTAGGTATCGATGTATTCGCCGAAGCGTTTGACGGTGCGCTTCGCGCCGTGAGTCTCGGTGATGAGCGGCGTGCCGGTGAAGGCGATGCGAGTGGCGTTGGGGAAGGCTTCAAAGAGGTTATTGCCGAGGTCGGAGCTTTGGCTGCGATGCGCTTCGTCAATCATCAGCAGGATGCGTTCGGAGCGGTTGACGACGCCAAAGGTTTCGGCGGTGGGGATTGTTTTGCCTCGGCCGAGCGCGGCCGAAAGAGAGGACGGTAGGTCTTCAGAGCGTTCGGTGAATTTGTGGACCATGACCATGTTGACATCGGAGGCGCCGGTGCTCAAGTGTTCGCGGAGCTGCGCTGTGCTCTCGATGGTATGGACCTTGCCGCCGATGAGGCGAGCGGTTTCGGAGAGCTGATCTTCGAGATCGACACGGTCGTTGACCATGATGATTTTGAAGTCTGCGAGATCGGGCGCGGCGCGGAGCATGCGGGCCACGAAGACCATGGTGAGGGATTTGCCGGAGCCTTGCGTATGCCACACGACGCCGGAGCGGCTTTCGGGCGTTGCGCCGGTACGCAGACGGGCCAGAATGCGGCGGGCGGCACGATACTGCTGGTAACGGCAGACGACCTTTACGCGGCGTCCGGAATCGGTGTCCATGAACACGGTGCAGGTGCGCAGGACGTCGAGAAGCGTATGGGGGGCGAGTAGGCCTTGGATGAGGCGCTCCTGATCGCGTTCGACGCCAAGGGGCGGGTTCTCTGTCTTGGTGTCAATTTTCCAGGAGTTGAAGTTTTCGGAGCCAGAGGTGATGGTTCCGAGTTCGGCTTTTTCGCCGCAGGTGCGAATGAGGAGCAGGTTGGAGTAGAAGAGGCGGGGATCGCCTTCGAGTTTGCCGGCGGCTATGGTTTCCTGGCGGGCGTTGCGGTAGCGCTCGAGCTGGGTGTAGGCGGCGGCCATGGGGTCGGCGGTGTTGGCGTCGCCGATTTTGGCTTCGATGACGACGAGGGGGATGCCGTTGACGAAGAGGACGATGTCGGGGATGATGCAGGTTTTGGCTGCGCCGGGCGTGTCGAGGCGGAACTGATTGATGGCGTGGAAGGTGTTGCGCTCGGGGTGGACGAAGTCGATGAGGTGAACGACCGGATCGGTTTCGCCGGTGATTTCGTTGCGATCAACCTGGGCTTTGAAGAAGAGTTTGTGGACGGCTTCGTTGGCTTCGAGCAGGGTGCGGGCGGGATGACGGAGAATCTGGTTGGCGAGATCGTCGAGATCGCGGTCGGTGAGCCATTCGCGGCCGGCGGCGGTGCGGTTCAGGCGGCGGATGGATTGGCGGAAGACTGCGGGGAGCAGGATTTCGCGGAAGTTTTCGCGGAGGGTGGGGGCGGGATCGGAAGGGTAGAAGTTGTTGCCTTGGTCGATAACCGTCCAGCCGAGGGAGGCGAGCTGGGTGAGGAAGGGTTTTTCGACGTGGTGGTATTCGGACATGGTTCAGGCCGTGGTTAGTTCGGGGATGGGGACTCGGACGCGGCCGGTTAGGAGATCTTGCATTAGGCCGAGTTTGAGTTGGCGGAGTTTGTGAAGGCTTTGCTCCTCTTGCGCGATTGATGACCACAGAGACTCGAGTGATCTCACGATAAAGTCCTGTTCGTGTGAATTTGCGATTGGTATGCTGAAATTCCTCACTAATGAGGCATTGAGATTTTGTTGCGCACCATCGTTGCTTAAAGCTCGAAGTTTCTTGTATGCGCAGGTGAGCGCATAAAACAGATATGTGTTGCTGACGCCGTTAGTCGGCACAAACGCGAGACAGGCTTGGTTCAAAGTTGCATCAACCCCCAAAATCGCGACTCTGCCTCTTGTTGGCCCTTGTCCAAACAAAGCCATGATTACACTGCCTTTTGACACGAGGGTTGTCGCGGAATATCTAAGTCCTAATCTCGAAATTTTTTCCTCAGTGTCTTCAATGAGGCGATACCGGATCTCGCCGGTTTTTACCCAGGGAATATCTCCGTTCCAGAAAGCTGGCTCTGCGCGGCTGGGTGTTCCACCTGAAGCCGTTTTGCAAACCGCGCTTAACTTGGCTGATTTCCAATCATTCGGGATCCAGCCGAGAGGGGATTGTTTGTAGAGGTGAGGGGCTTCGGCGCGGGTGGGGCGGAGGCGGCCGTCGGGGGTGAGGCCGCGGGTGAATAGGTCGTGCATCAGGCCGGCTTTGATCTGCTGGTATTTGGCGATGAGAGCTTCGGTTTGCTTGATGATCTCGTCCAGGGTGGAGAGGATTTCGGCTATGCGGCGCTGTTCGGTAGGAGAAGCAAGCAGCACGGGTGTTGATGCAATTGCAGAGTATGACAACCCATAGCGCGTTGAACCGTTTGCGAGGCGCGAGTAGTAAGCGACGACGCTGTTAGCTCCGAGTTGTTTGGCGAGGTAAATTGAATTAACTAGTTCGGAATCCGGTCTGATGAGCGCAAGGTGGTAGCCACATATTAGATTGGTGATGTTTTCCGTTAGGACTGCAGGAATGCCTATGTCGTCTGGAGTCTCAGAGTCTTTGGTAAGTACGACATCGCCCAATCTGACCTGAAAGCGTTCTATTTCAGACCTGGTAGCGGAGGCTTCCATAAATTCGAGCCGGCCTGTGATGTAATCGTTCTCGTAGGCATCCATGTAGTTGCATAGTCGAACGGCAATTTCACCGACAGTGGCCTTTTTGTTAACGTTGCTAATTCGGATCTCAGCGAGGCGTGAGAGAGGCACGATAGGCCAATCAAACATATCCGAGCTCCACCAGTAATCCGGTCAATTGAGTCGCTGTGGCATCACGCCTTTCATCTATTTGCTTGGCCGTGATCGCGTATTTGCCATACAGATTTTCAAGTGCGGCGACGCAAGCACGTTGATCAGCTCGGAGGTAGCCTTTGTAGGTCGTAATTAACAGATCATGTAAACGTGCAAGGATCACCGTTCGCGCTGTATCGCGGTCAATTTTCTCGCGCGCGGCGGCAACAAGTTCCTCCTCCTTTTTTTCATTCGCTCGGAGGTCGCTCTTGAGCTTTTTCGCTTCGTCGTCGAGCGTTTTATGCCGCTTCAGGCGCTGCTCGATGGCGGCAGCCTCGGATTTATAGAAGTCCCAGTCTCCTCTTCTTTGCTCTTTCTTGGCGATTCTTGCCTGGGCGTTCGCCTCCTTCAGATTCGCTTCAAGCTCTTGACCTGATCGGACGGAAGAACACCGATATCGTCGGTATCCTCATACTCTTCTTCGTCGGCAGCGGCAAAGAGCGCGGTGAGCTCGGCGAGCCGTAGACGCTTGGCTTCCATCTCGGCGAGCAGTTCCGGAAACTGGCTGTGCAGGATTTGCTCATCGGGAATGAGCTCGGGACCCCAGCCGCTGGCGGCGATGGATTTCAGGTCCGCTTTGAGGTCATCGACGTAGCGGGCGAGCGCTCCGCGCACCTGGTGGTCGGTCAGCAGAGACTGGCCGGCAAAGGCGCCGGAAATACTTGCTAGGAGCTGACGGCGCAGCTGGTAGACATTGCCGTGCCCGTTCGCGCTCCCCGGAGCAAGCGCTTCGAGAAGGCTGCGATTCCGGTCCCACCACTGCTCCAGCGTCCGGAGGAAAGCGGCGTGGGCGGCGGCAACGCTTTCATCGGCGCGGACGATGGCGGCGATGCTGCGACGATCAGCGATTTCCGTTGCAAAATCGGCATAGGCGTTGTCTTGGGGCCGCGGAGTAAAGTAGCGGCCGCACAGAGCGCCGTAGTTGGTCCAGAAGCGCGCGAGCGCATCGATCTCGGCAACCGGAACACCGCCGTGCAGGTGGGCGCGGACGTCGTGGGGTTCGGGCGGGGGCGCGTTATCGACGTAGCGGCGGATGTTGCAGTTGTAGTCCTCGGCTGCAATTTCCGCGACGGGGACGAGGCGGGCGTAGCCGGAAACGTCGGCGCGCTCGCGGTAGACGCCGACCATCTTCGAGATATCTTCGGGGCGGAGGAAGTTCTGGGCTTTGCCTTCGCGATACTCGCGGTCGGCGTTGATGAAGAAGACCTCGCGGCGGGCGGCGGCATCCTTCTTGTTAAGGACGAGGACGCAGGCGGGGATGCCGGTGCCGTAGAAGAGGCCGGCGGGGAGACCGATGATGGCGTCGAGCCAGCCGTGATCGAGGAAGTATTTGCGGGCTTCCTTTTCCTCACCGCCGCGGAAGAGAACGCCGTGGGGCATGACGGTGGCCATTTTACCGTCGGCTTTGAGGACGGCGAGCATGTGCTGGACGAACATGAGGTCGGCCTTTTTGCCTTTTTCGGGCATCCAGACGGCGAAGCGGCCGGAGTATTCGATGTCTTTGCGGATGTAGTTCTGGCTGAAGGGGGGATTGGCGAGAACCCGGTCGAAGCGGGCGAGCTCACCCGATTCGGCTTTATGCTGGGGGCGGCGGAGGGTGTCTTCCTGGCGGATATCGGCGGCTTCGATGCCGTGGAGGAGCATGTTCATTTTGCAGATGGACCAAGTGGTACCGATGCTTTCCTGGCCGGAGAGGGAGAGGTCGCGGGGGTCGGCGCCACAGTCGCGGAGGTAGTCGCGGGTTTGGATGAGCATGCCGCCGGAGCCGCAGGTGGGATCGTAGACGGACATGCCGGCTTGGGGATCGACAATTTCGACGAGAGTGCGGACGACATCGGCGGGAGTGTAGAACTCACCGGCTTTCTTGCCGGCGGAATCGGCGAAGAACTTGATGAGGTATTCGTAGGCGGCGCCGAGGAGGTCGGGGAATTCGAAGTTCTCGTCGCGGAGGGGGATTTTTTCGAAGTTCTGGATGAAGTTGGAGAGGGTGTCGTCGTCGAGCGAGCGCTGGCCGATTTTGCGGTTGAAGTTGATGTGTTTGAGGACGTCCTGGAGGGTGTCGGCGTTTTCGTCTTCGAGATCGGCGAGCGCTTTGTTGAGCTGGTTGCCGACGTTGGTTTTGAGATGGCGGAGGTGGGACCAGTGAGAGGTCTGGGGAACCCAGAAGGTGTATTCATCGCGATCGATGAGTTTTTGGGCGATGTGGTCCGGGGTGAGATCGCCGCGGGCGGTGAGAGTTTTGGCAAGGCGGTCGCGTTCCTGATCGAAGAGGTCGCTGAGGCGTTTCAGGAAGAGCATGCCGAAGATGTATTCCTTGTATTCGGAGGCATCCATGTTGCCGCGCAGGTCGTCGCAGGCGCGGAAGAGAAGAGCCGAGAGCTGGCTCAGGGTGAGTTTGGTCATTCAGGAGTTCTTGTGAGCAGCGGCGCCGGGCTAGAGATTATTGCAGTCAGGTGTATTCCAGCTTGCCGGCGGCCCCGGTTTTTCTACTTTACAAAACTGGTGCGACTTTGGTGGCGGTGGAGAAGACGCTTCTTTTTTGGTCGCGGCTCAGATACAGCGCTCGAACGTCTGCAACGACTTGCTTCCAAGACCAGAGGTACTACACTCCTTGCTTTTCTTTGTTTGGGCCGGGATGTTTGAGTGCGAGGTCTTCGACTAGATTTTCGTCGTATTGTTCCAACTCGGAGAGTAAACCTTGGTCGGTAAGATCCAGGGGTCTGGAACTTTCCCAATCGGATTTGACAACTTCGTGTAAGCGGTCGATGGCGTGCTTGTCGTCCAGCTTGATGGCGAGCTCGCGGCGACTGTCGAAGCTGCCTGGGGCCAGGTTAATCGATCCTACGATGGCATGGGTTCCGTCTGTCAAGAGCATTTTGGCGTGAAGCTTGATGTGTTTCAAGCGATGGACTTTCGCTCCTACGTCGGCGAGTATTCGAAGGCCGCTCACCCCTTCTACTAGTTTGTCCTTCTTGAGCTTGTGGGGCGGAGGCGCCATGATGTGCAAGTGTACGCCGCGACGGCTGGCCCGCACCAGATGTTCGAGGATGGTCTGATCCTGATAACGTTCATTTTGCAGCCAAATGGAATGACGCGCTTCGTCGATCAGCTTGCCGAGCCGCTGACGGCCGTTGCCCACGCACCAGATCAAATGCGAGTGGTCTCCGGGCGTGAAATTGCTTCTGGTCCAATCTGCATCGAAGCATTCCATCACTTCATCGACTTCGTGTTTGTGCGAGGTGACAACCGCATAGTCGCGGGTCTCGGTTAGATTCTTCAGCTGCCAATTCAGCGACATGATGTAGGCGATCTGGTCGTCCACCACCATCGACTTCTCATGGGTGAGATCGAAAGCGGGGTTGCCATCGAGAACTTCGACGCCCGCGACACGTAATAAGGAGCTCGACTCTTCGTTTTCATCCTTTCCGCTGCGACGGGAAGAATTTAACATGACGCGAACCTTTACTCCGCGTTTTTGAGCAGCAATGACAGCCTGGAGAAGCGTTGGATCGGAAAAGACGAACATCTTGATGCGAAGCGAGTGGGACGCCTCCGCGATCGCGTTCACCAGCGGTTGTGAGGAGTCGTCGGGTAAAACGATCAGAGAGCGAGACATTTTTTATCCTCTGATTTCGAAATCGGGACGAAGAGTGTCGCGATGAGTCGCGACACGGCAGGCAGGAGTGCCCGCGCCACGGCCGGTGAACAATCTGGTTGAGAAGTCATTGGGACCGCTTAGTAGGAGGTAACAGGTTGAGAGCCGAATTGGGTGCGGTGGAGTGCGGCATATACCTGATCGAGCTCCATTAACTCACTGTGTGTACCGGATTCAGACACGACTCCTCCGCTGATCACGACAATCTGGTCTGCATCTCGAATGGTGCTGAGCCTGTGAGCGATCATTATAACGGTCCGGCCCTTCATAAGACGTTCTAGAGCGTCGATGACGAGGCGCTCCGTTTCGCTATCGAGGGCGGCGGTTGGCTCATCGAGGAGCAGAATCGGGCTGTTGCGAAGCATGACACGGGCTATGCCAATTCTCTGCCGTTGGCCGCCGGAGAGAGTGGAGCCGCGTTCTCCGACAAGCGTGTCGTAGCCAAGCGGCATGCTTCGAATAAAGTCATCGGCGTTGGCCTGCCTGGCGGCTTCGATGATCTCCTCTCTGGTGGCTTGAGAACGCCCGAAGGCGAGGTTTTCGAGGATGGTTCCGCGGAAGAGAACGGTGTCCTGCAGGACGTAGCCAATTTTTTCACGCAGGGCTTGCAGCTTGTAATCACAGACATCCTGGCCGTCGACGCGGACCGCGCCGGCGTGCACATCGTAGAACCTTGGTATGAGACTGAGGATGGTCGATTTGCCGCCGCCGGTGGGGCCGACGATGCCCACAAATTGTCCGGGTAGAATTTTGAAGCTGACGTCTTTGAGCACGGGGACATTCGGATCGTAGCCAAATGCGACGTTCTGAAATTCGATGCCGCCGCTGAAGGTCTCGGGTTCGAGGCCGTCGGGAGAATCCAGAATCATTGAATTGGTTTCCAGCAGGTCTCGCACGCGTTCTGCTCCGACCGCGGTCTGCGCAATGGCATTCGTGGTACTGGCTAAATCCTTCACGGGCTTAAAGAACTGGCCCAGATAGGCGAGGTAGACGACGAGCGAGCCGACCGTCATTTTTTCGGCGAGGATGAGGGCGGTTCCGCGCCATAGAACAAGAGCGGTGCAGGCGGCGACCGTGATGGTTACTACGGGTGACAGCAGGGCCTTCACCTTACGAGCTTTCAGGGCTGCGCTGACGGTGGCGAGGCTCACGATTCGCAGCAGTTCGACCTCGGCTCTTTCCTGGCTGAAGGCTTGCACGACCTGCATGCTTTCCAATCCCTGCTGCACGACGGCAACGATTTCGCTTTGTTCTCTACGAACTTCGTGCGTGGCCTGCTTGACTGACTTCTTGAAGCGGGAGACGAAGAACAATAGAAACGGCGTGACCGCGATGGCGATGAGTGTGAAATCCCAGTTGAGCCAGAGCATGAGACCGAGGATGCAGATGATGGTCAGAAGATCGATGAGGATATCGAGCGTAGAGGAAGAGGCGAAGCCTTGAATGGTCTGGATGTCGGTGGTGATGGTGCTCAGGATGGCGCCGGTGGCGTGAGTGTTGTAGAAGCCGAGCGAAAGACGCTGGAGGTGATCGTAGGCGCGCATTCGCAGATCGTGAGCGACCCACTGTCCTACGCTCTCTGTGAAATAGCTGTCGATGTAAGAGGCCAGCGCGCCCAGAACCGCCATGAATATCAGGGCGAGCGAGGCAAGGAAGGCGACCTGCAGGCGACTGCCATTTTCTAACATTGGATTTACGAGCTGGTGCAGCCAGGGGACGAGTTTGTGGTGTCCTACGACGCTGTCGAGAATGATCTTCAAGGGCCAGGGAGCGGCCAGGGTCATGGCGGTTTCGACCAGCATTGCCAGGAAGATGATTAGCAGCGTACCGCGGTAGGGTCGGATTAGATTGGCGACGAATTTTAGGATGGGCTTGCTCCGTTCGAGGACGGCTTCTGCCTGCCGTTGATGTTGGTGTTTCCTTATACCCTCACAACAGTCCAAACGTTTGCGGCCGCGGCAGGCCTGCGTTAAAAAATGATGGACAATTATCTCAGAATTTTGGGGGGTTGGGTAATCTTTGTGCGGCAGACTTTATGTCAGAGAATGGTCGGAGACCTTTTTTTCCCCGTAGAACATCGTCTATGATTTTGAAAGCTCGTTCAAACATAAAAAATTCAAGATTGGCATCCAGCGGGTCACAGAGCGATAGGCAACCCAATCGTACCCGTCCAATAAAAGAACCAGTGGTGATCTCGTTCGCCTTGCTCAAACCCTTTTCTTTTGAGAGCAGATTCTACTTCGCGCTTGGCTCTAACGGGCAAGCGACACGTCTTCCATGGCGGCGAGTAGGTGACGCTTCAGTTCGAGCGCCTTCGGGGAAAGCTCTCTATCGGAGGCCAGAGCGTAGTGCTTCCATCCAACCACCAGACTTTCGGCTACTTCCTCTACGAGGTCGCTAACCGTTCCTGCGAAAGCATCGAGGCCTAGATTCGAATCTTCGACAATGACGAATTGCGGGTTCTCATCGTTCAGGCGAGGCTGTAAGCGTAAAGGTTGCCTGAAGCGAAGACGTACGCCGTCATACTCGACTTCGTTCATTTCCAAGGGGGACAGGTCGAGCGGAGCGATTGCTTCGAGGTCAAACATGTTTTTCAGTTCGTCGTTTTCGTCGCGGAGCACCCGCCCGGTCACCTGAATGAGGGATCGACGACTCTCCAGGAGCATGTCTTCTATATCGTCCGGATAGGTAATTTGAAGGCGGCGACTTGTGCCAATCGGCCGGATAGTAATTTGGCGATTTGCGAAGTTGATCTCAATGAGCTCGCCGTTCACAGTTTCGAGATCCGGCTCAGCCTCAGAAAGAGTGTACATCTGCCGAATCATCCGTTGCCAGCTGTCGTCCAGATGCACAACCGAACCGTTCTTGGAAAGGTCCAAGCGCCAGCCGCTGCCCGGTTTGGGGGCTAACTGTTGGAACGCATCTATAACGCGTCTGCGAATGGCCATATCGGGCAGGTAGGTGGCCACTTTATCGCGGTCTTGCCGTTGCAGGGCTGACGCGACGTTTTCAAATGTATCCACAACGTCCGCGACCTGGTTCATAGGCGCGAGCCGCGGCTGAACGGACTCAACAAATGCGGGGAGTAGATAACTTCCTGTTTTGGGAACCAGACACTTTAATTGATAACGTTGCTCAATGTCCGCCGGAATTCGGGCGCGGCTCTTAATATCTTTCTGTTCCTTGGCGAGTGCGATCAGCCAGATAGCCCGTTGCGCACCTTCCAAAGTCTGAATCAATACCGAAGCTGGAACCGCGGGTGTTTCGTCTTCAGGCCGCGAGAAACGGAACTGGAGTTGATTATCCCCATTCGCTTTGTCAGACATGATTCTTTAAAACTCTCTACATTATGCTAGAGCACGTCTGGAGATTCCAGAAAGCTCTGAAGGCATGGCCGCTAGATGTGGTCACTCGGTTTGTAACGGTTGTTTGAGGGTTTCGGTGACGGTGGGGGGGAGTTTGTCGGCGTTGGCCAGGAGGAGGCTGATTTGCCACATTTCGGTGTCGTTGAGGGGTCCGTTGTAAGCGGGCATTCCGGTTAGGCGGATTCCGTTGCGGATTTTCCAGTAGGTTTCGCCGGGGGGATCGTCGGTGACTCCTTTTCCTTCAAATAATTTGGGCGGCTTGGGGAACATTCCTTCGGCGGTGGCGGTGGGGGTCTGGTCGGGGAGGCTGTGGCAGACGGCGCAGTGTTTGCGATAGAGGGTGGCGCCGGCGCTGTAGGTTTGCTCGGTGGTGGGGAGGGGCGCGTTTTTGGGAGCTTCTGCTTCGATACGGGCCTGGAGAGCCATGTGCGCCAGCTGCTTTTCGAAAGGCATCGGCGAGGAAGATGTGGCGACGGGCGCGTATCCGTAACGGAAGTAGATCCATCCGAAAACGGGCACGCTCAGGATACCGAGGAGGAAGGCGATCAGGGCAATTTTCATGATTGGTCAGACTCGCTCGTAGTGGTGGACTGTCATTTCGGTGTCGGTGTCGCCGGTGTGTTTGATGGTTGCCGGTTCGAAGAGCATCACTTCGACTTCGTGGTCCGCTACGGGGCGATGGTCGACTCCGCGGGGCACTACTATGAAGTCGCCTTCGGTGAGAGAGACGGTTCGGTCGTGGAATTCCATTCGGAAGCTTCCGCGTAGGACCAGAAAGAACTCGTCTTCGGCGGCGTGATTGTGCCAGACGAACTCGCCCTGGAACTTGACGAGCTTGACGTGCTGGCCGTTAAGTTCGCCGACGATGCGGGGATTCCAGTGGTCAGAGAATAGCGCCAGTTTCTCGTGGATGTTTACTTTGCGCATGTACTTAGCGTAACCGGAGGCGAGTGCGACAATACGCGAATATCGCAAACGTGAATGATTTGTTTATCGCAGGGCGCAAGAGGCTCGAGTTGTATTTCGAGTTCGAAAAGCTGGGGACGAACTGGCGTGTGGAGATATTTGCCGGGCTGACGACGTTCATCACGATGGCTTACATCGTGCTGGTCAATCCGGCTATTCTGCACGAGGCGGGGATGCCTTACGCCGCTGTAGTTTGCGCTACCTGCGTGTCGGCCGCTTATGGCAGCTTGACGATGGGGGTGCTGGCGCGCTATCCGATTGCGCTTGCTCCGGGCATGGGACTGAATGCTTATTTCGCGTATACGGTGGTGACGGGTTTGGGCGTGCCGTGGCAGACGGCGCTGGGGGCGGTGTTTCTTTCGGGCGTTGCGTTTCTGATTTTGACCGTGCTGGGCGTGAGGCGGCTGATTCTGTCGGCGATTCCGATGGAACTGTATGCGGCGGTGTCGGTGGGCGTCGGGTTGTTCATTGCTTATATTGGTCTGCGCAACGCACAGCTGCTGGTTCCGAATGCGGCTACGGCGCTCTCTGTCGGCAATTTCCGCGATCCTCAGGTTGCGCTGTCGTGTTTCGGGCTGATCGTGATGGCGACACTGCTGGCGCGACGCGTGGAAGGGGCGATTCTGATTGGCGTGCTGGCGACCACAGTTCTTGCGCTGGGGCTCGGGTTGACGCACTGGCAGCCGCAACGGTATCACTTGTCGGATCTGGCTGCGACTGCTTTTCAGTTTGACGTCCGGCAAAGTCTTCATCTTGGATTGCTCGAGATTGTTTTCGTTTTTCTGTTTGTCGATTTCTTTGACAACGTGGGCACGCTGGTGGCAGTGGGACGGAAAGCCGGTCTGGTGCGCGAATCGGTGGACGGCATTCCACGACTCGATCGGATTCTGCTGGCTGATTCGACGGCCACGATTGTGAGCTCACTGGCGGGCACATCGACAGTTGTTTGCTACATCGAGAGCGCGGCGGGCGTGGCGGCCGGGGGCAGGTCGGGAGTGACCGCGGTGGTTGTTGGATTCCTGTTTCTGCTGTCGCTGATTGCGGTTCCTGTGATCGGCATCATACCGGCTGCGGCAACGGCTCCGGCGCTTATCGTGGTGGGCAGTTCGATGATGGCTGGCGTGACGGATATCAAGTGGTCCGATGCGGCGGTTGCGATACCGGCGTTTCTCACGATCATTATGATTCCGCTGAGCTATAGCATTGCGAATGGCCTGGCGTTCGGCTTTCTTGCGTTTGTGCTGATCAAGTTGTGCCTGGGGCGATGGCGCGAGGTGCACTGGCTGGTGTATGTTTTGGCGGTGCTATTTGCGGTTCGATTCTTTTATATCGGCGGTTTGGGGTAGCGGGTATTGTAGTTTGATGAGCACGACACACGCTGCGAGGGGCAGGGCTGTGAATACGCCAGGCCAGGTCCTGTTCGCGAGTCTGATTGGGACGACGATCGAGTTTTTCGATTTCTATATTTACGCGACGGCGGCGGTGCTGGTGTTTCCGCGGTTGTTCTTTCCGGCATCGGATCCGGCCGCTGCCACGCTGGCTTCACTGGCGACGTTCGGGATTGCCTTTCTAGCGCGCCCGATCGGTTCGGCACTCTTCGGTCATTTTGGCGACAGGGTGGGGCGCAAGAGGACGCTGGTGATTGCGCTGTCGACGATGGGGCTATCGACGGTTGCGATCGGGGCGCTGCCTACCTATCGTGCGATTGGGTTTGCCGCTCCGCTTCTTCTGGCGCTGTGCCGCTTCGGGCAAGGGCTCGGTTTAGGGGGCGAGTGGGGCGGGGCCGTGCTGCTGGCGATTGAGAACGCGCCTCCGCAGAAGCGCGCCTGGTACGGGATGTTTCCGCAATTGGGGGCGCCGTTCGGATTCTTTCTTTCAGGCGGCGTTTTCCTGGTGCTTTCGCGGCTGCTAACCGATCAGCAGTTCTTTGCTTTCGGCTGGCGGCTTCCATTTCTGGCGAGCGCGGTCCTAGTGATTCTCGGCCTGTATGTGCGGCTGACAATTACGGAGACGCCGGTGTTCCGGGAAGCGCTTCAGCGGGGCGAGCAGGTGAAGCTGCCGATCGCCGTGGTTTTTCGCAACCATGCTAAGGCTCTGGTGGCGGGCACTTGGTTGTGCCTGGCGACGTTTGTGCTGTTTTACCTGATGACGGTGTTTGCGCTGTCGTGGGGGACGACGGCGCTCGGATTTAGCCGCGGCAAGTTTCTGTTGATGCAGCTGTTCGACATATTCTTCTTCGCTTTGACGATTCCGATTTCGGCGGTTCTGGCGGAACGAGGGCGTCGGCGCATGATGCTATGGGTCACGGTGGCGATCGGCGTATTCGGTCTGATCATGGCGCCGATGTTTGTGCACGGCACTACGGGAGCGGTGGTGACGATGGCAGTGGGTCTCGCGTTGATGGGGCTGACTTACGGACCGCTGGGGACGGTACTTTCAGAGCTGTTTCCGACGAGGGTGCGTTACACGGGCAGCTCGCTGGCGTTCAATTTCGCGGGTATTCTGGGCGCTTCGCTGGCCCCGTACATTGCTACGTGGTTGGCCAAGAATTACGGTCTTCCGTATGTTGGGTATTACCTGACCGTGTCGGCTTTGCTGACGCTGCTGGGGCTGCTATCGATCAGGGAAACTAAGGACGAGGACCTGGACGCCTCGAATCCGATGCTTCCGGAAAGCCGGGCATGATGGCGATGGGGACGGATGGGATTGATCGGCTCGGTGCGCAATATGTTCTTCAGCGGGCAAGCATATTGCCCTAAAACTATTCACGATGTGCTCGGTATCCTGTGAATAGTATGTGCCCGGTTTACAGCCAAGCGGTAAGTAGAAAGTTTATACTCGAAGCACGCTGAATCCTCCTCCCGTAGCAGCATCGGATCGAAAGGAGCTTCCCGATGACCTTCACACCCACTTCCCAGCCCATCAAGATTCCCACAACCCCTGAGCCACCCGTCTTTGAGACTGTGGTGGACGAGCGTCTCCATCGCAAGCAACGTCTCGCTTCGGCCTTTCGCCTGTTTGCCAAGTTTGGTTTCAGCGAAGGCGTCGCGGGACACATTACCGCGCGTGATCCCGAACTTCACGATCACTTCTGGGTCAATCCGTTCGGGTTGCACTTTGCCCACATCCGGGTCTCCGACCTGGTTCTCGTCAATGAGCAAGGAGAGGTTGTGGAAGGCGATCGACCGATCAATGAGGCCGCCTTTGCCATTCATTCCCGCATTCACATGGCCCGTCCCGATGTGGTCGCTGCTGCCCATGCACATTCGTTTTATGGCAAGACCTGGTCCTCACTCGGACGCCTGCTCGATCCTCTGACTCAAGATGCTTGCGCGTTCTACCAAGATCACGGACTATTCTCCGACTACACCGGGGTTGTTTATGACACTTCGGAAGGCGATCGCATCGCAACTGCGCTTGGAAATTATAAAGCGGCTATTCTGCAAAACCATGGGCTATTGACTGTCGGCCGGACAGTGGACGAAGCGGCGTGGTTCTTCATCGCCATGGATCGTTCCTGTCAATCACAGATGCTGGCTGAGTCTGCAGGAAAGCCGATCCCTATTTCTCACGAAAGTGCGCTGATCGCTCAGCAGCAGGTCGGCAATCCTCGTGTTGGCTGGTTTCAATATCAGCCGCTTTGGGATTTGATTTCACGCGAACAGCCGGATCTGTTCGAATAACCTGGCTCCTGCCCGGTAGAGCCGGCTTGGGGAGACGTAGTACTGGGCAAAAAGGGGTTTGCGCGTGTCCGGAGGGGAATGAGTATGTCAAAGATCTTAGACGAAGTACGAAGCGCGAACGAGAAGTATGTAAGTTCATTCGGCAGTAAGGGCGAGCTGGGCGTGCCTCCGGCGCGAAAGTTTGCGGTGCTGACTTGCATGGACGCGCGGCTGGATCCTGCTCAGTTCGCGGGATTGGCGGAGGGCGATGCGCATGTGATTCGAAATGCGGGGGGACGGGCCAGTGACGATGCGATTCGCTCGCTGGTGATTTCGTACAAGTTGTTAGGAACGAAAGAGTGGTTTGTGATTCATCATTCCGACTGCGGTATGTTGACCTTCAGCAATGAGATTATGCGAGGGCTTTTGTCGCAGAGTCTGGAGACGGCCGGCATCGAGAACGGGGCGTGGAAAGACCCTGGCAGGGGCGGCGGCTCGACCGCGGGAGATTACATCGAGTGGCTCACGTTCAAGGACGAAACGGGCAGCGTGATAGCCGATATAAATCGCATTCGGAAGCATCCGCTGGTTCCTGCGACTATACCGATTTATGGGTACATCTATGACGTGCACACGGGGCGTTTGATGGAGGTTCCAGGGGCTCGCGAGGCAGGCGCCGGCGGTGGTTAGATCGCTAGTTTTTTCGACTTCATGGCAAGAGCGTTAGTTGGAGTTTCGATCCGTCGGGACCGCCCAGATAAACTTTCTCGGTTGCTTTAACAAAATCCGTCGCGTGGGCGGTCGTGATGTCTAGGAACTTTTGTGGATTCCGGTCGGTTAATGGAAACCAGGAGCTTTGCACCTGGACCATGAGGCGGTGCCCGGTTCGGAAGGTGTGCAGGACGTCGGGCATTTGGAAGGTGATTCTCTCCGGCTGGCCTGGTTTGAAGGGAACTGGCTGGGAGAGACTCTTGCGATACTTGCCGCGGAATGGTTCGCCACGGATCAACTCCTGGTATCCGCCAAGGCGCACCAAGTTGGCCGGCAAGGTTCGCGGGTCGGGCGCCGGCTTGTTCGGATCGGCGTCGTAATTCGGATACTTGGCTGGAAAGACGTCGATCAGCTTTACGTCGAAGTCAGAGTCTGTGCCTGAGGTAGAGACTTTCAAGTCGACCGTGATCGGGCCGGAGACGGTGATGTCGTGGTCGAGCGGCTCGGTTTTGTAGGTTAGAACATCGGTTCGGGAGGCGGCGAAGCGCTGGTCTTCCGTCATGAAGTCGAAACGCACACCCATCAGGACGTGCCCGATGTAGGGAACCGGCTTTGCTGGGTCCGAGACGTATTCATCGACAGTTGTTGAAGCGGGTGTTTGCCAGGCGATGTTGCTGTTGGCGTCCAAGAACAAGTCGGTTGTCTTGGCTTCGGCCGGCGGCCAGGCGTCGAACTTGCGCCATTGGTTTAGGCCGGTTTGAAAGACCCAGGCTTTGGGCTGTTTTGCGCTTTCCTGGCCTTTCAAGTAGCGCAGGAAGAATGGGAATTCGATTTTCTCGCGGAAATAGACGGCGGTCTTCGAGCCGAAGCTGACGTTGCCCACGCGATCGCCATCGCCGCGCGCGAATCCGCCGTGCGTCCAAGGACCGACCACGAGCATGTCATCGGTCTGCGCCGAGTCTTTCTTCATTTGGTAGAACTGCCGGAAGAGACCTTGCGGATCCTCCTGGTCATACCAGCCGCCTACCAACATCACGGCCGGCTTCACGTTCTTCAGATATTTCCAGACTGAGCGCGCCTGCCAGAATTCGTTGTAGGTGCTGTTTTTGAGATTCATCGCCCAATACGGATTGGCGTTCTTGAAGTAGTGCTCGTCGGCGTTGGCGAGGGTTCCCAGCGAGAGATAAAAGTCGTAGCCGTCGGGCGTGCCGTAGTCGAATGGCAGAGCCGGGATGGGGGGCGTTGGTTCGTCTCCTCGCGGACGGAAACCTTGATACATATTGAAGCGTGCAGCCAGCATAAAGGCGCCGTTGTGATAGACATCGTCACCCAGGTAATAATCCGTCACAGGGGCTTGCGGCGATACGGCGACGAGCGCGGGATGTGAATCGATCAGGGCGGCGGTGGCGAAGAAGCCGGGCTGCGAGATGCCCCAGATGCCAATTTTGCCGGTGTTGCCGGGGATATTCTTGATGAGCCAGTCGATGGTGTCGTAGGCATCGGTGCTCTCGTCTGTATCCTTTTTAGTTTTCTTTACCGGTTTCTGCGGACGCGCGATTGTGAAGTCGCCTTCGCTCATGTAGCGTCCACGAACATCCTGATAGACGAAGATGAATTTTTCGCGCGCAAATAAAGGGGAGGGTCCGAGCGTGGCGGGGAACTGATCTTCCCCGTAGGGCGCGACATTGTATGGCGTCCGCACCATCAACAAGGGATATTTCTTGCCGTCTTCGACGTCTTTCGGAACATAGACAGCGGTGAAGAGCTTGATGCCGTCGCGCATGGCGATTTTGTATTCGTACTTCGAATAGTTTTCGCGAATGTAAGCCATGTTCACTTCCGGAGTCGCCGTGTTCTCCTGCGATTTTGGCGTGGCGCGGGCTTGCGCTTGAGCGGGGCCCGAAGGCATCAGGAGCAGTGTCAGTGCGGTGGAAAAAAAGAATAAGAACGGACGCATCAAACGATCCCTTGTTTCCCCGACGTAGGAGATTCGTTCGACGGAGGACGTTTCACAGTCTAGGCATTGGTATTGGGTTTGTCAATTGCCGAGTTGGGGGGCCCGGCGCTAAACTTAAGGGGAAGGTATGAACATCGACGAACGCATCGAAGCTCTCACGCAAAGTGTGGAATTGCTTTCGCACATGCACCTGGACAACGAGAAGCGCTATCTAGCCAACGAGAAGCGAAATGTCGAATTTTTTCGCGTTGTCAGCGAGTCGCTGCAAACTCTTACCCGCATCGCGGAAGTCCACGACGCACGCATTCGAAAGCTCGAAGACAACAATCCTCATTGAGGTCGTCAGATATTCAATGCTTTAACCCAATCTCCAAAAACTTTGGCGGTTGGAGACGAGGCGCCGAACGCCTTGACGGAAGACCCGTAGGTTGTATTGATCTCATTGGACGAGACAGAGTCGCCTTTCGCATTGACGGGATTCAACAGCCAAACAGGGCGGGGCGCAACCGACGCGGCGATCTGCGGCAGATCGAAATGCTTGAGAAACCCGAACGAAAACGACGCCACTTTCAGGTTGTAATCCGGAGAGGCGACTACGGAAGCGAAATCCGCCAGCGTTTTTCCGAGCAATACGCCACGGAGACGGTCATCCAGGGCCGCGCCGAATAAGGCTTCGAGGCCACTAGCCTCTCTTCCGAAGACTGCGATTCGGGAGGGGTCGACATCTGGACGAGTGTGCAGATAATCCAGGCAATGAAGGACATCGCACACGCGCTGACCGAGGAGAGGAACACCGGCAGTGAGACTCACCAGCGAGTAGGCCGTTTCGATTCCATGACCGTAGAAGAGCGGCCCGGACGAAGGGAAGCGCGGTGTTGCCTGCCCCGAACCTCGGGTATCGATAGCGCAAAGGGCGATGTTCAACTCGTTCACGGCAGCGAGAAGATCCAGATCGTCGAACAGGCGGTTCTTGCCCGAACTGGAGAGAACCAGCGCGACGCCTAAACCTAACTTGGAGCTGTGCGCAGACGGCTTCAGAAACCAGCCGGGGACGCGAACTGTGGGTTCGGAATAGAATTCGAACTCTTCGATGACAAGATCCTGCCGGGTATTGGTGGACAGCGTGGCGCTGCGCAGGGCGGCAGAGCCGGACGGAATGGCCAAGGTTTCGCGTAAGGCATGGCGAACCTGGTCTTTACCGATCTCTTTACCGAGCGTTTTACCGAGGGCTGCCGAGCCCCGCCTAGATTCGATGGAGCGGAGACGGTCGAAGTTGACTTGATAAGCGGCGCGGCCTCCGAGCGATGTCAAAACCTGACCCGTGGCGGTGCAGTTCAGGGTGGCTTCCGGCGCGTCCTCAAACGCCGCTTCGCTGCTGTCGGCAGTCGATTTGCCCAGCCATTTGTTGAACCACTCGTAAGTGGCGCGCCGGTGGAAGAAATCGTAATCGTGAGGAAGGTTTGAGGCGAAAAGCCCGACTTTCTCGGGTGCGCCAACGACAGAATATTGATCTTTCAGCTCCTGAAAAATTTCGCGCGTTCCGTGTTCGTAGTGCGGAGAATAAGTTGCGCCGACGTCCATGTGGGTGAAGCACAGCAGGACCGGCTTCGGCACGAAGGCAGCGATCAGGTCGCCGCGGTCGAGGCCCAGTTTGAGACCTCCGATAATATTCTGTTCCGCGTCGGCATAGGCTCCGGGAGGTTCGTAGTCCGCGCCGGCGACATTTTCCGTATGACCCTCCACGATCACGGCGTTATGAATACGCGGCTCAAGCGCGCACAGATACATGGTTGCCGTGCCGCCGCCGGAGTGACCGCAGCAACCAATCCGGTTCTTGTCCACTTCGGGGCGGCTCAACAGGTAATCGAGAGCGCGCACGGCATCCCAGGTTTCGAATTGGGTGGTGGTGGAGCCGATAAGAAATGCCGGCCAGCCAAACTGGTCATGCTCGCCGGTGGGCCCAAAACGAGAGCGATTCGTCCCGGCCAGTGGATATTGGAGTCGTTCCCCCTGCCCAGGCGGATCCCAGGTGAGGACGACATAGCCTTTGCGGGCCAGGTTCTGAAATACGGTTTGATAGCTTCGGTAGGATTTTCCTTCGGGCGTGTGTCCGAGCGGCGAGATGATACCCGGGAAAGGCCCCGCGCCGGATTTCGGAAGGTAGAGATGCGCCGGTACATAGAATTGCGGTTGGCTCTCGAAAATCAGCTTTTCGATGCGATAGGTCTCGCGCTCAATCGTTCCGGTCTGCTTTACATTCAGGGGCGTTTTTTCGAGCGGGCCGCCGATAAGCTGCCAGACTTGGTTGGAGATGAAAGAGGCGCGTTCCTTCACGTCCTTCTCTGTTTTTAGCTTGGAGAGAATGGATTTCCGGTGCTGCCGGGCCTCGTTCACGACAGAGGTGAGATAGTTCGGGAGATCATTCCAGTAAGCTCTTTCGGTCGACGATCGGTCGGTTGAGGCGGGCTGAATTGGACCGGCCGTTTCTTGGGCGGGGAGAGCGCGTCCGGAGAGTTGCGCCCCGACTGCCAGCGATGCAGTTTGCAGGAATGTGCGTCTTGTCTTCATAGATCTCACCCGTTATCAGAACATTAACTTTAGTGCAAACTGCAGGATGCGCGGGTCGCCCGCGGCGGTTATTTTCCCTACCGAAGAAGAGCTGAGGATATTCTGCGGCATAGCGAAGTTCACGTTGTTGAACAGGTTGAAGAATTCGGAGCGGAACTGGATTGAGAACCGCTCTTTGATCCTGAAATTCTTGAGCAGACTCAGATCGGTGTTGAACAAGCGAGGTCCTCGCAAGATGTTCTTTCCTGAACTGCCGAACGTGCCCGCCGCATTGGGGACGAAGGCGGCAGTATTGAAGTCGGCAGCAATCATCTGGCCGTGTGAGCGCCCGCTTGGGAGAGCGGCATTTCCACCGATGTAGTCGGCGCGATCTGCGCCCACGCCGCTGAACGAGTTATCCTGTCCGCTCAGGACAGAAAACGGAAACCCGTCGTGCCAGGTTGCCAATGAGCTGAGCTGCCATCCGTTCAACAGCGTGTTGGCGAGGCCATGAAACGGCGCATTCGGAATCTGCCACAGGGCCGAGAAGTTGAAGACCTGGGGCACATCGTCGTTCGAGGTTCCATAGTCGAATCGGCGGTTGAAAGGGTCGGTGGTTCCGGAGGGTCCGAAGTCATCGATCATCTTGGACCAGGTGTAGTTGCCCTGCACGGAGAAGCCATGGGTCAGGCGCTTTTCGAGTGACACGCGCAGCGAGTTGTAGTGCGAATTGTTATCCGACGAGAACAACCCGATGCTTCCGAAATTAGGATTGAGCCGGCGCGATTGCGTGTTTTTGGTGGTGGATGCGCCCGGAATGTATACGGCCGGGTTATCTTCGCGGAAGCCGAGCGCTCCGCTGGCCAGATAGGTTCCTTCGTTGCCCGCGTAAGAGATGCGCCCGAGCAAAGAGTTCGCGAACTGGCGCTCGAGGGTGAGATTCCAGGTTGTCAATTCGGGCATGTGCCAGTTCCTTTGCAAGGTTGCGTAGATGGAAACCGGCAGAGTGAAGGCGGCGTTGGCTCCGGGCAGGTTCGGCCCATATTGAGCCGGGAAAGGATTCGCGATACCGATGCCTGCGTAGGGGTTGGCGAAGGGAATATCGCCCGAGTAATCGAAGCGCGGACCGAAAGGAGCGGTGTCGGCTAGACCGTTGGTGTCGTGGGTTCCCAGTGGTGTGTAGTACATGCCTGCGCCGCCTCGTAGAACTGTCTTTCCGCCGGGACCGATCTGATAGGCGAACCCTATGCGAGGGGCAAAATTAGCCCAATCGGGGAGAGAACCGGTTTGGGAAGGACAACCGGCATCCGCGTTGGAACCGCCGAATAACATGCCCACCGGCGCGTTGGGAAACCGAGACGATTTCGTGCCCGGCTGGTAGCAGACGACCCGGCCTTTTTGTTCGGTGAAGGGATAGTAGGGATCCCAGCGAAGGCCGAATTCCACACGAAGCTTGGGCGTGATGCGGAGATTGTCCTGGGCGTACAGACTCCATAGCGTGCCGGCGATGTTCTTGAACTCGCCGCCGCCCTGCAGGAAGCGCGATGCCTGACCGGCCAGGAAGTCAGAGAGATTGCTGCCGGTGAGCGAGTTGCCAAAAGTAAATTGGCCCGACATGGTGTAAGTGTTGGTGAGATCGTTGGTGACTCGAACGGCTTCGCCGCCCACGTGGATTTCGTTGGCTCCGCGCTCGATGGCGACGTCTTCACGGATGGTGTAGTCGCCGCGATCGAAGTTACCCAGATGATTGGTCTGCACCGTGAAGAAGCCAGGTACGCTGAGGTATAGTTCGGGTGGCGTCGGAGCGGCAATTTGCACGCCCGCGGCCGGGAATCCGAACGGCGCCCCGCTCCGCGATCCTCCGGTTTGAGATGTCCAGCCAAACCAGGTGTTAAACAGCAGCGTGGGAGAGAAGGAGAAGGTATCGTTGACCGCCAGATTTTGGACCTTCACTTGATTTCCATTTCCATCGGCGGCAAGAATGTTCTGTTGTCCGATGGCGATATCCGGAGGCTCATTGAAGCGCGTCCAAAAGTAACTGCCGGTCACCTGGTTCTTGCCTTCTATCCAGTTCAGCTTGACCATCCATTGGTCATCGTTCTGAACCAGACTTGGACCGGCGTAGGTCAGTTGACCGTTGGGACCGTTGGGCAGCGGAATAGATTTCAGGAAGTACTGCGCCGGGGCGCTTAAGAGATTCGATGGAAGCTGGTTGCCGGCATAGGCGACTCCGGTTGTCGGATCACGAACCGTAATTCCGCTTCCGGCGAAATTTCCGGCGCGTTCGGCAGCCGTTGGAACGAAGCCGACTGTGCCCTGAGCCGCGCTCCGAATGGGCGTGCCTTGATAGGTGCCGAAGTAGAAGAGTTTGTCTTTCAGGATGGGACCGCCGACGCTGCCGCCATACTGATTCCGTTTCAGCGTGTCTTGTTTAGGCGCGAAGAAATTCCGCGCGTTCAGATCGCCGTTGCGCACGAACTCGAATAGGTCGCCGTGAATGGTATTCGTACCGGACTTGGTAATGATATTGACGACCGCCCCTGCTCCCATGCCGTATTGCGCCGAAAGATTGTCGGATTGGAGATTGAATTCTTGCACGGCGTCGGGATTGGGGAACGGCAGATTCGTATTGACGTAGCTATCGTTGTGGTTCGCGCCATCCATCTGGAAGTTGACGGAACGCGGGCCTCCGCCGCCGACGTTGCTGTCTTGTTCTCCCGGGTAGACGCCGCCCTGGCAATTTACGAGGCAATACTTGCCCGTTTCATTCACGGTTCCGGGCGCCAGGAAGAGGAGTGTCTGCGGCTGTCGTCCATTCAGCGGAAGATCGATGATCCGCTTCTGATCGATGAGCTGCCCGACCATTCCTGTTTCGGTTGTCACCATCTGCGCATTAGCCGACACATTCACCTGCTCCGAGACATTTCCCATTTGCAGATGCACAGGCACCGAGGCCGACTGGTCGACTACCAGCGTAATTCCGCTTTGAACGTATTTGGCGAATCCGTTCTTCTCCACCGTGATTCGATATTGACCGATCGGTAGAGCCGTGAAGGAATAGGTTCCCGCATCGCCCGTGGTTGTGCTTCGCTGCAGTCCGGTATCGGTGTTGGTGACCTGAACGGAGGCCTCGGTCACCGGCGCGCCGGAGGGATCGGAGATGGTTCCGCTCAGATTGGCGTTGGTAAATTGGGCGCGGCCTACGCCTGCCAGCAGCGATAGGCAAACAGCAAGAGCGAAGGCGAAAGATTTTCGACTGAAATTTGACAAGATGACCCTCCTAAGCGCCTGGTAAGGTGCGCTAGCGCGGACGCGTTCGATTGAGTTCGGGAAGACTTGCCCGTGAGACGGATGGCTGGAACGCCCGACTTGGATGGCGGTCCGTGGCGGCGTTACATGTGCCGAACCATAACGTCTTTGGAAGGGAGTATAGATCTGGCTTAGAGACGAGTCAAGATTTTTTTCTTGTTTTTGAGACTTGCTTTCCGATTTTTCGGAGAATTTTCTTGAAACGGCATCCGCATGGCGCGTATAGTTTCTTTATGGCCGACCTGGAGGGACCAAAACAGTTGAACTTCGATAGTGCCGAGATTCAGATCTGTGCTTCACGAAAGCAGGTAGGAGAAAGTGCCGCCGAGCAGGCAGCCGGTTTGATTGAAGAGGCGATTGCGGAACGCGGGGCGGCCAGAATTATCGTGGCGACCGGGAATTCCCAGCTGGATCTGGTAAGCGCGCTGGCCGGCGAGCAGCGGCGCATTGCGTGGCAACGGGTGGAAGTGTTCCACATGGATGAATACGTCGGGCTTGGCACCGACCATCCGTCGAGCTTTCGCTATTGGATTCGAACCCGAGTGGAGGAGAAAGTCCACCCGGCTCGCGTGAACTATATTGCGGGGGATGCGAGCGATCTTGACGGCGAGATAGAACGGTATTCGCGGCTGCTGGCCGAGGCTCCCATCGATGTGGCGTTTGTCGGGTTCGGCGAGAACGGCCACATCGCTTTCAACGACCCTCATGTGGCCGATTTCCATGATCCGGCGCTACTAAAACGAGTGGTTTTGGATGAGGCTTGCCGGCGGCAGCAGGCCGGGGAGGGCCATTTCAAAGATGTGGATTCGGTGCCTCGATCGGCGGTGACGATGACATGCCCTGGGTTGTTCGGAGCAGCGGCTTGGATCTGCTGCGTGCCGGAACTTCGCAAGGCGGAGGCCGTGAGGAAAGCTCTGGAAGGGCCCATTTCTCCTGCCTGCCCGGCGTCGCTGGTGCGGCGGCATCCGAACGCGCATGTTTATCTAGACCCTGAATCGGCATCGCAACTGTCGCGGGTCGCGGACCCGAACAGGATATTGGTGTGAACAGAGATCGAATTTGTTTCTTCGCGCTGTTTACAGCGTTAGCCGTTTCGCTTGGCGCAGCTCCTGTCGAGCTGAAGCGTGGCGACCACAAAGTGGATGTGGTTATTGGAGGCCAACCCTTCACGACCTACTACTTCAGCGATGCTGTGGCGAAGCCTTACCTGATGCCTTTGCGAACCGCATCGGGCACAGTGATCAGCAGAAGCTTTCCCGTCGTTAATACGGTCACTGTAGCGGACCAGAAGACGCCCTCGTTTGAACCGCATCAGCGCCCTTTGTATTTCGATCACGGCAACATTGACGGCTTAAGTTTCTGGACGGAGGAAGCCTTCAATTCTTACTATCATGGCCACTCGCACCAGGCATACGGGCGCATGGCGCTGGTCAAACTTGAAAACGTCGCAGGAGGCCCGGACAGCGGGACGATTCGAGCGCTGTTCAATCTTTTGGCGCCCAGTGGCCGGGTGATTGCGGAAGAGACGCAGACCTTCCAATTTCGCGGCGATTCCAAAACGAGGATTATCGATTGTGAATTCGTGGTCAACGCGAATCATGGTCCGGTTACTTTCGGCGATACCAAAGAAGGAACGTTCGGGGTGCGGCTGGGGCCGGAACTCAGCGCCCCGCATGACCATATGATTAATTCGCAAGGCGCGCGGGGCGAAGCCGCGATTTGGGGCAAGGCAGCAGACTGGGTGGAATATTCCGGCGATGTTTCAGGTAAAGCAGTGAGCGTGGCTGTATTCGACAGCCCAAAAAGTTTCCGCCATCCGACAACATGGCACGCTCGCGCCTATGGGTTGTTAGCGGCGAATCCGTTTGGCGCGCGTGAATTTACTAAGAATCCGGAAAAAGACGGAAGCTGGACGGTGCCGGAAGATAAGTCCATCACGTTTCGCTATCGGGTGTTGATCTATGAGGGCCAATTGACTCCCGAGAAAATAAGTGAACTCTACAGCCGGTATGCAGGGGCTCAATAAAGCGCAAGACTTCTTCGTTTCGCCTAATGGCCCAGATTAGCCAATCCGAAATCCGCAGCCACGACGGGACGCGCGTTCTAACGGGGCGCCGCTGGGCGATTGTGTGGGTGTTGTTTTTATCGACGGTAATCAACTACGTCAACCGCCAGACTCTATCCATCCTTGCTCCGCTGCTTTCGAAGCAGTTCCACATGACGCATGCCGAACTGTCGCACGTGTTCGGCGCCTTTCAGCTGTCCTATGCCTTGACTTGGCTGGCCGGCGGAATTTTTCTGGACTTGGTGGGCACACGCCTCGGGTTATCGGTGGCGGTAGTCTGGTGGTCCCTGGTCAGCATTGTGACAAGTTTCGCGAACTCGGCGGGCATGCTGGAGGGCCTTCGTTTTCTGCTTGGCATGGGCGAAGGAATCAACTGGCCCGGCGCCAGCAAAGCGGTTGCGGAGTGGTTTCCTCCCGAGGAGCGCGGAGTGGCGGTGGCGATTTTCGATAGCGGTTCGAGCGTGGGTGGAGCAATAGCGGCTCTCACTGTGCCATGGATTGCGATCGCGTGCGGCTGGCGTGCGGCTTTTGTGCTTTCGGGACTACTGGGATTGATTTGGCTGGTTGGCTGGCTCGCCGTTTATCCGCGGAACACGGTGAACGAGCGAAATCAGAGATCAGAAGATCGGGCGATGCATTTCCGGGAGTGGGTTTCCTTGCTCCAACGCCGAGAGACATGGGCCATTGTTATCGGACGCTCGCTGACCGATCCGGTCTGGTGGTTTTATGTGTTTTGGCTGCCTCAATACTTGAGCGATGCACGCGGCTTCAGCTTGAAGCAGATTGCGGCATTCGCCTGGATTCCGTTCGTTGCCGCAGATATTGGAAATTTCTTGGGCGGCTTTGCTTCGAGCGCTCTGATTCGGCGCGGCATGCCGGTACTGCGCGCGCGCAAATACGTGTGCGCTGCGAGTTGCGTCCCGATGCTGGCGGGTATTCCGGCGGCGCTGGTTTCAAGTCCACTATCAGCGCTCTGGTACATCTGCGTTGCGCTGCTCGGCTATGCCAGTTGGTCGACGATGGGACTGACGTTTCCCTCGGATCTGTTTCCGTCGCGGGTAGTCGGGTCGGTTACTGGACTGAGCGGCCTCGGAGCAGGATTAGTCAGCACCTTGTTCACGTTAGCCGTGGGGCTTCTGGTCGATCGATTCTCCTATGTGCCTGCCTTTGTGGTGGCAGCCCTTGCTCCCGTGCTTGCCACGATCAGCGTCTTGTTGCTGATTCCCAAAGCTCCCGCCGCGTTATCGCCACAAGGAGGCGGCTTGTGAAGCGAAGATCTTTTCTTCTCAGCTCCGTGGCGGTCACCGGGATGGAAGCTCGAACGATACAGACTCGAACTGGGCAAGCTCGATCTGGGCAAGCTCGATCGGTGAAAACAAAAGCAACGACGATGAAATTCGGCGTGCCTGTCGTTCCAGGTCCGATGGATACGGTCCTCTTGAAGGACTATGAGCCGCATTCGAGTCTGGTGGCGCCGGTCACGAAGATCGACAAAGCACGATTCGCGGCGATCGATGTGCATACTCACTCTGCCATGTGCGGCATTCGCACTCGCGAAGATGTTCTCTCGTGGGTGCGGACGATGGACCAGGTCGGCATCGAGACTTCGGTGGTCTTCACGGATGCAATCGGAGAGGCTTTCACCCGGCAGGCGGAGCTGTTCAAGCCGTTTCGAAGACGCTTTCTGGTGTTTTGCTCGATGGATGCCCGCGAGGTGGAGGCGCCGGATTACAGCGCTCGCGCTGTTAGGGAACTGGAACGTTGTTTCCGGGGCGGCGCTCGGGGATTGGGCGAGGTCACCGACAAAGGGTGGGGAATGCAGGGGAATGCCGAGTCTGCTTTGCCGCGCAGCAGACGGATGCATCCCGATGATTCTCGCCTGGATGCTTTATGGGAACGATGCGCCGATCTGAAGATTCCGGTGAACGTTCATATTGCCGACCATCCTTCGTGCTGGCAACCGCTGGGGCCTCATCAGGAAAGGACTCCCGATTTTCAAGCCTTCAATCTCCATGGCAAAGATGTACCGAGCTATGAGGAGTTGCTCGCTTATCGAGATCGCATGGTGGCGAAGCATCCGCGAACTGTTTTCGTTGCGGCACACCTTGGTAATCAGGGGAACGACTTGGCTTCGCTGGCTAAGGTTCTGGACCGCTTTCCGAATCTGTATCTAGATATCTCGGCTAGAGACTACGAAATTGGGCGTCAGCCCCGTTCGGCTGTGAAATTTCTTGGACGCTACCAGGACCGGGTTCTTTTTGGCACCGATATGGGCCGGGATGAGGATATTTATCGAGGCTGGTGGCGGCTGTTGGAGAGCGCCGATGAGTTTATTCCCGGACGCTTATGGTGGAGACTTTATGGGATGGAAACGCCTTCGCCGGTTTTAGAGAAGTTATATTTTCAGAACGCCAAGCGTATTCTGAATTGGGATTGAAGGAGAGTGAGTCCAGGCACCGGACCAAGCACCGGGACGAGTCCCGGCGCGGCAGACCTTGGGGTCCGCGCCACGAAAGAAGATCTGTCGTGAAGAGGAAAGTTTCATTCCAAGATTTGGCCAGGCATGCCAAGGTGAGTACGGCGACGGTGTCGCGAGTTGCTCGCGGACAGGCAAACGTCGATGCGGCGATTCGGGAACGAGTTCGAAAGGCAGCCGAAGATCTGGGAATCGATCTCGACAAGCGTCGTCATGAGAGGGCGACGATCGTTGCGTTCATTTTGTCCAATCGCGATGTGCTGCATAGTTTTCAGGCACGCATCCTGCTCGGCGCGGAGAACTACTGCTCTTCGCAGAACCGTGAGCTTTTGTTTACTTCTTTCCGCTATTCGCCCGCCGTTCCGGCCGGGGATTTGCATCTGCCGCAGGTATTGAGTCAGCGATCGCTGGTGCGGGCCGTGATTCTGGGAGGCACCAATTCGCCTAACTTGCTGGAGGCTCTGCGGGAGCGGGAAATTCCGTTTTCCGTACTCGGGAACAATGTCGTTGGTCAATGGAACGCCGCGGAGTACGACGCGGTCTATTCGGACGACGTTCAGGGCGCCTACGACTTAACAGTGCAGCTGATCGCCGATGGTCATCGCGACATCTGGTTTATCGGGGATGTCGATCTCCCCTGGTACCGGCGTTGCGCGGAAGGGTATTGCAAGAGCATGCAGGAAGCGCGACTGCAGCCGCGAATGAGCGAAATCCATTCCGACGATCGCCAACTGGGGTATCTCGCCATGAGGTCGATTCTTTCGCGGCGTGAGCCTGTGACTGCGGTCTTTGCCGGCTCGGACCCGATTGCACGGGGCGTGTACGATGCGGTGCGGCAAGCGGGCCTGGCGATAGCGGAGGACATCAGCATCGCCGGATTTAATGACAGTGAGGCATCCTTGATGTATCCGCCGTTGAGCAGTGTGCGTGAGTTCCCGGAAGAGTTAGGGCGGCACTTAGCGGAATTCGCATTGAAGCGGATCGAGTCGCCTAACCGGGAACCGCAGCAGCTCACGATACCAACTCGTGTGATTATTCGCGAATCCACGCGTCCGCTGTTCGGAAAATATTCTGAGGTAACTTCATGTCTGTCCGTGCAAAAGGAGATTTCTTAAAATGAACCGCACAACAACAACTCGCCGGACTTTTGTTCAGGCATCCGCTCTGACCGCTTTGGCGGCCACGCGCGTCTGGGGCGCCAACGACCGTATCAATGTGGCGGTCATCGGAGTCGGCAGCCGTGGCCAGGCTCACATCAAGGGTTACGCGAATCAGCCGGACGCGCATATTTACGCGCTTTGCGATGTGGACCAGGCGAATCTCGAGCGCAGTCAGGCACACGTCAAAGAGCTCACCGGCGAAATGCCGAAAGGGTTTAAGGACATGCGCGACGTCTTTGCCGACAAAGAGGTAAATGCCGTCTCCATGCCGCTCCCCAATCACTGGCATGCTCTGGCGACGGTTTGGGCTTGTCAGGCGGGCAAGGACGTGTATATCGAGAAGCCGGCCTGTCACGATCCGTGGGAAGGAAAGCAGATGGTGGCAGCCGCACGGAAATACGGGCGGATGGTGCAGGTAGGCTCGCAAGGCCGAAGCGCGGCCCACAAGATCAAGGCCGTTCAGCTTCTCAAAGACGGCGCGATCGGACAGGTTTATATGGCCAAAGGCTTATGTTTTAAGCGGCGCAAATCGATCGGCCATACTCCCAATGAACCTGTGCCGGCGGGGGTCGATTGGGACAGGTTTCGCGGGCCGGCGCCGATGATTCCGTTCAGCAAGAATCACTTCCTCTACAACTGGCACTGGTTCTGGGATACCGGGAACGGCGATATCGGCAATCAGGGAGTTCACGAGATGGATATTGCCCGGTGGGGGCTGGCCGTCGATCTTCCGCATTCGGTGGTTGCGAGCGGCGGCAAGTACGTGTACGACGACGATCAGGAAACGCCCAACACCTTGCTGGCCCGTTTCGATTACGGCGGCAAGGAGCTGGTATTTGAAGTGCGGGGACTTCAGACGGGCGGTGAAGGCGAGCTGACCACGGGGAAGGATGGCAATACGATCGGCAATCTGTTTTACGGAGACCAGGGCTGGATGTCGCTGGATGGAGATGGATTTCGTGTGTTCAAGGGCGATCCCGCCAAGCCGGCGCAATCCGAGAAAGCCGCTGGGGATCCGCTGGGGCCGCATCTTTCCAATTTCCTCTCGGCCGTACGAAGCCGCAAGTATAAGGAGTTGAATGCCGAGATCAACATCGGCCGTCTCTCGGCAGATCTTTGCCATTTGGCAAACATCAGCTATCGGATGAGAGGCCAGGAGTTGAAGTTCGATGCGCAAGGCGAACGCTTTGCGTCTGAGGAGGCTAATCGCCTGGCCCATCCGCCTCATCGGGCTCCGTATGTGATTCCGGAACTGGGTTGATTGGTTTTCGTTGGAAGATGCTAGAACGCTTTCTAGCCTAGCTACTTCTCGTCGCAAAATGGAGCGTCGGACTCCGCGCCAAACGAAAATGGGAAGGTAAGTTTGGTGCCAAAACATTTACTATTGATCCTGTTTGCGAGTGCGCGCACAATGAGGACATGAGCACACGACGCAAGGCCCAAGCGCAACGGTCGCTTTTGGAAGGCATGGTGGATCTGGATGTGCGGTCGCTATGGGAACCGTGGATGGTGGAGGCGGATCGACTGCTGGAAGATGAGGAGTTGATCGAGGCGGTCTTCGCAGCGCAAGGGAGGCGCCACGAACATAGCGCACGGCTGGGTCGGGGGCAGACGCCGGCCGAGGTAGTGCTGCGATTGCTGCTGCTGAAGCACGTGCGCAACTGGGGTTTCGACAGGCTGGAGCAGGAAGTGGCTTTGAATCTGGGCTATCGCGAGTTCACGCGTATTGGTCTGGAGAAGGTGCCGGATGCGAAAGCGCTGGCGCGTATTGCGCAGGCGTTGAGCGGCGAGGTCATCGAGCAGATTCATGAGCGCTTGGTCGGCATGGCGCAAGAGCGTGGCGTTGTGAAGGGCCGTAAGATGCGCGTGGACACAACGGTGGTGGGGACCAACATTCATTACCCCACCGATTCGAGTCTGTTAGGCGACGGTGCGCGTGTACTGACACGCACGCTGAAGAAGCTGGAGAGCAAAGCGGGCAAGTTAAAGCGCGGTATCCGCGACCGGACTCGCAGCGTGAACAAGTGTGTGCGAGCGATTGCGAACTCCAGCCGCTATCAAGGCGAAGCGGGGGTGGCGAAGCGCCGGCAACACTATCGCGGTCTGCTGCGACTGACACGGCAGATCCTGAACGACACCAAACGCATACTGAGTGAGCCGGCGGCACGTCGGAAGCCCGGAATACGGGCCTTGGGTGAAGATCTGACAAGGATGGCGGAGCGGGTTCGGCAAGTGGTGAAGCAAACCAAGGCGCGCGTCTTTGGGGACAACACGCAATCCCCGGAAAAGGTCGTGAGCTTGTTTGAGCCGCACAGCGAAATCATTCGGAAGGGCAAGGCCAGCAAGCCGACCGAATTCGGCAAGCTGGTGCAGTTGGCGGAAGCGGAGGGCCAGATCATCACGCACTATCAAGTGTTCGACGAAAGACCGAGCGATCGCACTCTGCTGACCGAGGCGGTGGAAGAACAGCAGCGCAGGCTGAGGCGCGTGCCGCACTTGGTGACGGCGGATGCGGGCTATTACGCGCAGACGCATGAGCGGGCGTTAGGCGAGATGGGAGTGAAATGGATAGCGGTTCCCAACCGCAACACGCACAGCCCCGAGCGCAAGGCGATGGAGAAGAGCCGCTGGTTCAAGAAAGCGCAGGCTTGGCGGACCGTTCGTGCCTTGTCCCGCTGTACGGCGCGTTCGCCTTCGACAACCGAAGATAGTGATTCAGACTGTTCGAAAGAGAGCTCATTCTGACCGGTTCTGCGTATCCGGTGTTCCCTCTGTGCCGTGTGGCGCACTTGGTCCTGCTCAGTTACCAGCCGCTTCTCCACATCGCGGAATTTCTCGACGCCTTTCGGACTTCTCGTGGCGTAGATAAGGTGGAAATAAGCGCGCTGATGAAGCGGTTTCAGGATTTTCGTAAAGGTTACGTACGGGAAATCGCCTGTCGTACGAATTCGTTCGATATAGAATTCGACAATTGCAGTCTCTCGATTTGGGCGCGCACGCAAAGCGCGCCAATCCTTGCACCCGAAGAAACGGTCGAGTGACGTCTCCGTTGGAGTATCCGTAGAGTTAAGGAAGCGATTGATGAAGTCGTACATCAAATTGATCACGACTTCTCCCGGCTGATGCCGCAACAGGAGAGCGATCTGATCCATCGCAACGTTCCATCCGGTTGGGTCAATGAAGATGAATGCGAATTTTCTTGCGATCGCCGAGACGATCTTCGGAATGTTGTTCTCAAACTCGCCGGGCAGCGTTAGTGTACGAATGGCGCCGCGAAAACGCTCGACCGCCTGCTGGAGGGCAGCAAAAGATGTTGGATCTTTTTCGATGAAGACCGCATTTATAACCGGATGTCGATGTTGCGCTGCTAGTCCGTCTCGAACGTAATTTAGTTTATCTAGGGAAATGCGGATGCTGGTGTCGGCGAGATCTTCATCTCCATGCCGCCACGGTCCGCTGAAGCAATCGACATAGACGAATTCACGTTGTGTGTATCCGATGTGGAACGTAACCGCTTCCAAATACCGTTCAAGAAAAAAGTGTTTAACGTAAGTTTGTTCTTTGCCTCGATAGTACGCTGGGGGCTTCATTGTGCACTCTCACGCGTGAGCCAGCCATATCGGCTGTATAGCTGTTCGGAGTTGGACGAGCAACTCGTCCCGCATGAGTGGTGCAAGCGTACGCAGAAGCGCTTGACGGTCCTCTCGTGAAGGGATCGCTACGCGCCCGCGGATGGGCATTTCGTCATAGGTTTGCCCATTAAGCGAACGGCCGGATTTGCTCTTTTGCACACCGCCCCATTGCTTAAAAAAGAATGGAACCTCGGCTTTGATGCATTGAGTATGGATGTTTCTCACCCATTGCGGCTCCATTCGTCGTGCTCCGCTGCCGCTTTCGCCGCCGACAATTACCCAGTGAATTCCGCCTAGGTCAACAGAACCAAGATCCTCCAAAAGAGGCTCTATGCTGAGAAATCGAACGGCAGCGGGAGCGCGTTGAAGATGTGCGATCCGAGGCACACCGTATCTGCGGTCTTCCACGCTCACGCCCCACCAGATATGTGACGCCTTTGCGGCAACTTTCAGCTTCGTGGTCAGTAAACGATAGAGACGTTCAGCGCGCTTTGTGAGGACCTGATAAGTGTGCCAGTCTGTCCGCAACATAACCTCCGCGACGGCCATGATATAGCTGTCTGGAACAGCATCCTGGAAAAGATCGCTCATACTGTTGACAAACACCGTCTTCGGCTCAGACCACTGGATCGGTTCTAGTAGTTTAGCCGGGACCAGGCGTGGCGTGAATCCCTCCTCGTATGGATGGCCGGGCACACCGCGAAAGCGTTCGGCGAAAGTTTCGGCGTAGCAATGCTTGCAGCCTGGACTGATTTTTAGGCAGCCACGAACAGGGTTCCAGGTGGCCTCGGTCCATTCGATTTTGGAATGTTCACTCAACTGAATAGCCTTAAAACATGTTCGCATAAAATTGTTTACTGCCGGCGGTACCCAGTGACAAATGTCTTGATAAGTCAGGTTCCCGACTCGGTACTCGTGAGCAGCCACATTGCCGTATAACGCGCATTGCGCCATTTTGATTCGGTTCATCGAAATTAAAACCACGGCGAAGCAACGCCGATGACTTCGGACAAGTGGAATTCATGCCAGACGACTCAGATTTAACGAGACGCCCGCGAGCCTCGGGATCTGGTCACGTTTGGTTCAGTCGAAGGTACCACGGCGGAACGGGTGTTACAGTCTGCTCAGTGGCGAACCGTGAACATCTCGAGATTTTCAAGCAAGGTCTATTCGCCTGGAACGATTATCGTTATGGCGCTCGCGACCTCCTGCCGGATTTGAAGGGCGCTGATCTTGGTGGACGCGACCTAAGAGAATATGATTTACGTGATGCCGATTTGCGAGGTGCAAACCTTGCCGGGTGCGGCCTCGTACAAGCGACCCTCACGAATGCAAATCTTTCAGGCGCAGACTTAACGGAAGCCGTTCTGCACCGGGCAGTTCTTCTCGGCGCGAATGCTTCGCGTGCAAAATTTTGCCGGGCAGTGATGCGTGATGTACAAATGGTAGGCATTAACCTTGAGAACGCGCAACTGCAGCATACGGACCTAGTTCATGCTCGAATTATGTCCGGTAGGTGTGCGTCTGCGTCATTTGCTAATGCAGACCTCCGGGGAGCAGCGCTCAACCAGACAGATTTCGCAGGGTGCGTTTTCACCGGCGCTGATCTCTCGCACACATCGGCCAATGAGGCCTGCTTTGCTGCAGCTAAGCTTGATGGGGCCCGCGTTTACGGCATTTCTGTGTGGGATGTGGATCTAACGGGCGCAACTCAGAACGAACTCATCATCACACGAAAAGATCAGCCACCGATCAGCGTTGACAACTTAGAGGTGGCCCAATTCATCTATCTGCTCCTGAATAACGCCAAGCTTCGCAGCGTCATCGAAGCCATAACCTCAAAGGTCGTGTTAATCCTGGGCCCGTTTGCCAACGAACGAAAGAAAGTACTTGACGATATTCGTGCAGCGCTCCGTCGCTTGGACTTCCTTCCGGTACTTTTTGATTTTGAAAAACCTGCCAGTAAAGATTTGACGGGTACAATTGAGACTCTCGCCAGGATGGCGCGGTTCATTATCGCCGACATTAGCGATCCGGCCAGCGTCCCTCACGAACTGGCCACAATCGTCCCAATGCTTCGTACCACTCCGATTCTGCCACTAAAGGAGGTGGGATCGCCTACATACAGCATGTTCTACGATCTTGCCGCGTATCCCTGGGTATTACCAGTTCATGAGTATACTGATCCAGCACAGTTGCTGCGCGAATTACCAGGGCTTATCGAAGTGGCAGAATCTCGGCGAGCCTGATTTGCGAAGCCGTATAAGCACCGGGCCAAAAATCTAGTCGTAAGTAATTCACTTGGTCGTAAAACGCGCAAACCGTACAAACGCGAGTATGACTCTGGGCTAATCGCCCTTACGGCCATATGTTGAGTTTTCAACGCTACAACGCGCGTGGAGCTGATGACGTTGCGCAGACTTTGTTTGTGCAACGGTGATCCTGAACCGGACCCACTTCGCTTTCAGATTCCGAAAATCACGTTTGCTCAGTGCTTGTCATGTGCGGTCATCGACAGGTGGATTGCGCTCAGAATCCGCTTTCCCTAAATGGGCCCCGTCTCGCATCTAAACCAAGCCCTTATCTCCTCCTACCAGATACCGCACCAGCAATCCCATCTCAATACAAAAGATATTTCTGTCGAACCTGCATAAACCCTTGCAGAGCCTTCGCATAGCTCCCTTCGATAACAGCCGGCTCGTCCCCACGTTCGAGAGCGGCAATCACGGCTTTGCTGCCGATCAGCCGGCGATTGACGTCGATGTTGATTTTATTCGGATAGAGCTGCTGGATAGCGTGGATGATTTCGAGTCCCAGGCGCACGCTGTCGAAGGCATTTCGATCGGTAACGATGAAACGCATTCCTTCGATGGTTTGATTCTGGTAATGATAGGCCGTGGGTCGAAAACGGGTGGGATAGGCTCGCACGCCGGGAAGAGAGCGACTGTTTAGTAAGGCTGCGAGCTTGCGCCCGTCCAGCCAGTCGGCGCCGATCTGTTCATAGGCGACACGAGTGCCCCGCCCCACGGAGAAGTTCTGGGTCGATTCGAGCAGACACAAGCCGGGATAGAGCAAGGCGGCGGGCAGGCTGTTCATATTGGGAGAAGGATCGATCCAGGTGAGATCGGTGTCGTCCCACCAGTCGCTTCTCTTCCATCCCTCCATTTGGATGACGTGCAGATCTGCACCCAGATGAGTTTCGCCGTTTACAAACTGCGCCAGTTCCCCGAACGTAAAGCCATGACGGATGGGTATAGCGGCGCAGCCGACGTAGGATTCGAGATCGGGATCGACAATGGGTCCTTCTACGTGGGCGCCGGTGATGGGGTTGGGACGGTCGAGCACGTAGAAGGGCAGATGCGCGCGGGCGGCTTCCTGCAAGCTGTAGATCATGGTGCAGGAGTAGGTGTAGAAACGGGCTCCGACGTCCTGTATGCCGTAGACAAGCGTGTCGACGCCTTTGAGCATTTCGGGAGTGAGGCGGTGCTGCGGTCCGGCGTGCAGGCTGTAGATAGGCAGCTGCGTTGCGGCATCGACTGAGTTCGCTACGTTGGGCTTGTCTTCCACTCCGGCAAAGCCATGCTCCGGTGAAAAGAGCGCCTGTAACTTCACGCCTGCCGCGAGCATAAGATCGATGTTTCGTTTTCCGTCGCGGCTCAACCCGGTGTGATTGGTGATCAGGCCGACGTGCTTGCCGGCCAGCGGTGCAAAATGTTGCCGGACCAGAACATCCAAGCCTGTTAACACTTGTCGGTCGCCGGCGGCAACGGCATTCGGCGCATGGGCGGCGAGCGCGCAGAGGAATAGCAGCGAAATTTTCATGAATCCCTTAGCAAAGTTCTAGAACATCAGTCGAAGCGCAAATTGAAGCTGGCGCGGCGTACTGCCGACCCTTGTACTGCTGATGGTCCCAAAAGAGGCAGTTCCTAGCGTGGCGCTCGGTTGGGCGAAATTGGGAGTATTGGTGAGATTGAATGCTTCGGCGCGGGCTTCGAGCCGCAGCAATTCGGTTACTCGGAAAACTTTGAAGAGCGACAGATCGAAATGGCGGAAATGCGGACCATACACGGCGTCGCGGGCTTCTGACCCGACCGTGCCGAGCGTCTGGGCCTGGAAGGCTGAGGTATTGAACCACTCGTGAATCGAGGGATTGCTCAGCACCGGACTACTGATCAGATTGGGACGGTCGCTGCCGGCGCCGGTGTTGCTGCGCGGACTGGAATTCGCCACTGAAAAGGGGAACCCGGTTGACCAGACATCGATGGCGTTCAGCTGCCAGCCCTTGACGAACCCGGCTTCCCATCCGCTCAAAGTTTTGCCGAAGGGCAATTGGTAGTTGAGCATCAGGGCGAAGCGATGCCGCATGTCCAGATCACTGTTGCCGCGTTCTAACGTGGCCGTCTGATAAGGAAGGATGCTGGTGTATAAGCCGCCTTGAGAGAATCCGACCGTGTCGCTGATGGCGTGACTCCAGGTGTAGTTGGCGTTTAGAGTTAGCCCTCTACTGAGTCTTCTTTGCACGGTTGCCTGCAGTCCGTTGTAATCGGAATAGCCGCTTGTTTGAATCACAGGAGTGGAGGTCACGTTCGGAAGAACTGCATAGAAAGGCCGGCGCGTCACATAGCTGACCGGACTGGGTAGAGCTAGGTCCAAATCGGGTGAAATTCGCAGGTTGCGTCCGAACTCACCCACATATCCCAGCGTTACGACTGTGGCGCCGAAAGCCTGCTCGACATTAAAGCTCACTTGATCGACGTAGGAGTTTTTATAGCCGAGCTCGATGCCGCGGATAGCGCCGTTGAGGTTGGTCGTCGATTGAGCTGCCGGCAAGGGCAGAGGCGTAGAAAGGCCGACGGTGAGCGGGTTCGGTGAGTAGGTGGTGACGAACGGCGGATCGGCAAATGGAACGGAGGGGCCGGTGTTGTCGCGGAAGTAAGAACGCGCGTAGCCTCCGCGGAGCACCATGCCGTGACGGACATTGGCGGCAAACCCAACACGCGGCGCCAGCGATTTGTAGTAAGTCCTGACACCAGCGCTTCGGGATGCTCCGTTCACGCCGGCGATGATGAGCGATGCCGTGGCCGGGTTGAAATTCGAGATCTGATTGTGAGCGTCGATGTTCGGTGTGATGATGTCGTAGCGCAGTCCGAGATTCAGAGTAAGACTTTTCGTCACGCGCCAATCATCCTGCGCATAGACGCTTGGCTCCCAACTGCGCAGATAACGAGGCTCCAGTTGCTGTACGCGGCTCACCTGGTAGGGAATGCCTTCAAGGAAATTCGCTAAGGCGAAACCTGTCGGGCTGGTGTTGAACGTAAAGGCGCCCGGGCCGGAGGTGTTTTCCTCATTTTCCACCTGGCGCCGGATCAGCACGGCGCCGTATTTCAAGGTGTGGGCGCCCTTGGTCTGCGTCAGCGCGCCTCCGTACTGGAATGTGTTGTCGAGATTGATGAGCGGCAAGTAAGTGGAGTCCCCAAAGCCGGCGTACCCGGTAATAGCGACGTTCGAAAGGGCGGAGGTGAGTTGATCCACGTTCGCATTGATGATTCCGAATTGCTGCGAAAGGTTTTTGCCGTAGTTCAGCGGGTAGGAAACGTTGTTGATGCGCGTGTATCCCGCCTTCAGCTCGAGAATCACGTTGGGAGTAAAGATATGGATATGGTTGAGCAGCACCTGTTGCGCTCTGTCTTTGGCAGTTCCCGGATAAGACACCGGTCCTCCCGGTTCGATTCCGCCGACTGCAGGCAGGCCGCTCGGGGTGTCGGTTGTGACGTTGTTGAAGGTATAGCGAGCGAAGAAATTGTCCTTTTCGGAGAAATGCTGGTCGACGCGTCCGTCCACTGTGTTGCTGTATTGAGTTAGTTTCGGACTATACGTAAAGTTGTTGATAGTTCCCTGTAGATTGGGGGCCGGATAAAGCGCGAAGTATTTCATCGCGATCGGGTTCAACTGACTCGAAGGAATCACCGGACCATGAATATCGGACAGATTGCCGGGATTTTGTTGTTCGAAAAGCGTGGGAACGGTGCTGACGGTGGTTGTTCCCTGGATAATCCGAAGGCCTTCATAGTCTCCGAAGAAGAATGTTTTGTTCCGGCGAATCGGGCCGCCCATGCTTGCGCCGAACTGGTTCTGGCGGTAGGCCGGTTTGGGCCCTACACTGGCGAAATAATCTTTGCCGTCGAAGACGTCGTTGCGTAGAAATTCGTACGCGGAGCCGTGAAAGCTATTCGTGCCCGAGCGTGTGATTAGATTCACCACGGCGCCTGGCGTTTTGCCGGATTCGGCAGGATACAGGCTGGTTTGGACGCGAAATTCCGAAATGGCTTCGATGGAAGGACGGACGCCGATACTGCCGATGGTGGGTTCGATGTTATCCATTCCGTCGACGAGTTCATTGTTCAAGGTGTCCGATTGCGCGTAGACCGAAACGGCCGCGGTTTGCCGGCGATCGTCCGGCCGGTTTCCGTTCGAGATGGCGGTGGGCGCGCCTTCATTGGCGCCTGCCGCCAGTTGTGCGAGCTGGACGAAGTTGCGCCCGTTCAATGGCAGTTCCTGCACCTGCTTGGTGGTGATTTCCGTACTCAGCGCCGAACTGTCGGTATCTAAACTGGGCGGGGTAGCGGTGACTTCGACGGTCTCTGTGTTCTCGCCTACCGACATTGAAATGTTTTCACGTAAGCGGTCGCCCGCGGTAAGTGTGAAATCGGAGATCGCAAAGCTTTTGAAGCCGGGTGCGTTGGCCGTGAGCGTGTAGTGCCCGCTCTGGAGGAGCGTGAAGGTATATTCTCCCGATGTGTTCGAAATAACGGTGCGCACCTGGTGCGTATCTTTGCTGGTAAGGACCACTTGCGCTTTGGTCAGCGCGGCGCCGCTTGGATCGGTCACGGTTCCCAGAACGTCGGCAGTGGAGACCTGGGCGGCGATTGGCAAACTCATCAGCAGAATGAAACCGCACACCTTCAGAGACGAGGCAGACACGAGCGCAGCTTTGTTCATAACTAAGACCTGAACAACTACGATAGCTCTGTCTGGGGTGCGTATTTGGGACGTACGAGGAATAGATAGCTGGCGATTCCGAGCAACAGGAACAGGGCGTTGGTGGCCATTGCCGCTCCGTAGCCGCCGGTGGCCTGTTTGAGCCAGCCGGTCAAGAGAGGCGCGAGGATGCCGGGGAGACTGGCGGCGACGTTTTGCACTGCCGCTAAGCGGGCGGTTGGCGCACCGGGCAGAATGGCGGGGCTGAGAGCCCAGTAATTTCCAGTTGCCAGACCGAGGCCGCTTAACGAGAAGATAGAAAAGAAGAGAGCCATGCCGGTGGAGTGCGCGGCGATGCCGAGCATCTCAGTCGCGGCGATCAGGAAGCCGGCGATTATGAATATTTTTCGCGTCGTGATGGCGTTGCGACCGTTTTGAATCATACGGTCAGCCCAGAGTCCGGCCAAAGTCGCGACGATGGCGAAACCCCAGTAGCTGAAAGCAGTAAACCAGCCGATCGAGTTCAACGACAGCCCGCGTGTGTCGGCGAAATAGGCGGGCAGCCAGGTTAAACAGAAATAGTTGAAGTAGTTGTAACAGAAGGTGCCGATGATGATGCCCCACATCACGGGATTGCGCATGAGCTCGGCGAAATCGATAGAACGAACGGCGGCCTTCTGCACCGCTATCTTTTCAAGTTCACGGTCGTCGTCGCGAACCAGGAGCATCCAAGGTATGAGCCAGATCAAGGCGCCGAAGCCCAGAATCATGAACATGGCGCGCCAGCCATAGGACACCATCAGCCAAACGGTCAAGGGGGCGCCGATGGCCGGGCCGACTTTGGCCGCCGCCTGATAGAGACCCATGATGAAACCGTGTTTGCGGGCCGGCACGTTGAGCCGGATCCAACGCATTCCAGCCGGTGTGTTGACGGCTTCGCCCGCGCCCAGGATAAGACGCACCAGAAAAAGCTGCGTGAAGGTTTGCGCGAAGCCGGTGGAACCCGCGAACAAGCACCACAGACCAAGGCCGATGGCGAAGGGGATCTTTACTCCGTAGCGATCGACGAACCAGCCGGCGGGGATTTGTAGCGCGGCGTAGGTCCAGAAGAAGGCGGAGTTCAGGAGTCCGCGGCCGTTGTCGGAGAGCTGGAAGAAACTTCTGAAATCTCGTGCGCTCAGAGCGATAGAAAAATTCTGGCGATCGAAATACGCGATCATGAAAGCCAGACAGAGCAGTCCGATGATAGACCAGCGCCGGCCGTCGATTCGTAATCGATCTGCGGATACTGTGGACGCTGCGCTCGATTGCATCAGGCGCCTACGGCTTGCATCAGAGCTCTTATGTAGCCGAAAGCGAAGGCAAAGGCCTGGTGGCCGCCGGTGTCGCCCTGGATCAGCGGGACGTGATCGGGCATCAGCATGCCGTCATAACCGACTTCCTTGTAGACACGAATAGCGTGAAGCATATCGACATCGCCGGCGTCCGGAAAGGTCTCTTGAAAATTGCCGAAGCCGCCATGAATGTTGCGGAAGTGGACGTTGAAGATTTTTTTGCGGCTGCCAAAGTAGCGGATGACATCGAAGATCTGTTCGCCGGGCTTTTCCAGCATTTCAGAAACGGTGCCCTGGCAGAAGTTCAGTCCGTGATAGGGACTGGGGTTGATGGAGATGAACTTCTTGAGACCGTCCACGCTGCCCAAAACGCGATGGACGCCGCGAAAGCCTTGCGGTTCGGGCATGCCGGGATCGTGAGGATGGCAGGCTATTTTCACTTTGTTCTCGGTCGCCACCGGAACGACACGATTCAGGAAGTAGGTGATGCGTTCCCACATCATCTCTTTTGAAACGGCCCCGGCTTCGGTGAGCGGCGGCTCCTGTTTGGCTTCAGCATAATTCCAGGTGCTGTAGCTGCAGCCTCCGCGGCCTTCGGTCCTCCCTATCCGCACCACTCCGAGAATCGTCATGTTGTACTTGACGACCGGAATGCCGGCGCGCGAACAGTTTCCGATCATCTTGCAGATGTTATCGATTTCGCGGTCACGCTCGGGGCTTTTGCCCAGCATTATATTCGGGTTTTCCGATTTCGTGATGTAACTGGAGCTGAGCGGAAGAGGGACCGAATCGAGGACGATGCCAAAGGACTCGACCCGTTCCCGCAGCTTGGTGAGGCCTTCTACCGACCAGTTTTCGTCGAACTCAGCAGAAGGAAGACTGGAACAGATGTGTGTTACGCCAAGAGCGGCTATGGTTCGGAGAATATCATCTGTCGAGCCATGCTGAGTTCCGAGCTTCATGCGCCCGTCAAGGGCCTGCAGAGGTTTACCGGGAGAGGCTGCGCCTCGTGATGCTGCTGCTGCGCTTAAAGACGCGGTGGCGAGTTTTGTAAAGGTTCTTCGGTTCATAGTTCAGCTTTGTTAGAGTTCGACTTACCAATAGAGTTTGAGTCCAAGTTGCAGATCACGCGGCATATTCGATTGTGCCGTGACCGTGCCGAAGGAAGTGCTGTTGATGTTGGCGGCGCTGGCGGTCGGCGCAGCGAAGACCACCCGGTTCAGGAGATTGAACGCCTCGGCCCGGAAATCAAGATGGAAGCGCTCGGTCAGCGGGAAGGTTTTGCCGAGACTGATGTTTTCATTTAAGGTGGGGAAGGCTCGGACCAGCGGGTTGTTGCGCGTGGCGTTGCCGAGCAAATAGTTCGGTTGCGCGGGGAAGGCGCTGGTATTGAAGAAGAGATCTTTGGCTGGATCGAAGCTGCCCGTGTATGGCGCACGCCAGTCATAGCTTGTAATGTAGGGACGATTGACGCCGTTGAATATGGGCAGATTGCTATTGCGGGTGACAGCGACCGGGAACCCGATCGCGTATACCTGAACGGCGGTGACGCGCCAGCCGCCGAAGGCCTGATTCAAAACGCCGTGAGTTAACCAGCGCTTGCCGGTTCCAAAGGGTAGTTCGTAGACCGTGTTGAATTTAGCCACGTGGGTTTGATCGAAGGCGCCGATGGACTTTTCGAGACGGCGGTTGGCCTCATCTTCGGCGAACCCGCTGTTGGCGTAGTAGGTATCGGAGTCGGTGAGGATCTTTGAGAAGGCGTAGCTCCACTGGAACTGCAGGCCGCTCGAGAACCTACGGTTGAGCTTGAGGAGGAGAGCGTGATAAGTGGAGTGGCCGCTCTTGTCGCCTCCGCTTTGACTGGTGTCAATGGTGAGGTACTGCAGGTACGGCCGAAGTGATTGACTTACGCTCTGTGAACGCTGAATGGACGAGTTCGTAAAGTTGGCATAGGGGATGGGGATGTTGGCTGCCCGGGCCTGGGAAGAGGAGATATTCGAGTTGAGCAGATTGATGGCGGCAGTTGCGCCGTACTGCCCGATTAACTGATTTACCTCTGCCAGGGGAACCTGATTGACGTTGACCAGTCCGGCTTGCAGATGGTTTCCTGCGTTGCCGTTGTAATCGGCTTCGAACACGGTATTTGTGCCAAGCTGGCGCTCAATGGAAAAAGTCCAGAAGTCGATTTCGGGCGCTCGAGTGGCGTTGTTGCCTTGCCAATAATCGACGTTGGTGTTGTTTGAAAACGAAGGATTGATTTGCGGGGGCAGGGGATACGAAGGCAGACCGGAATCCAAGTAGAATGCCGGCGTGATGCCTTGATTGGTGGAAGAGAAGGCGTACTGACCGATAAAACCGGCGTAGTGACTGCTGCTTGCTACCACCGTGACCCGGCTGAAGGAACGCCCAGCGCCGACGCGGATGGTTGTTTTCGGATCGAGTGTGTAGGCGAACCCGAGGCGCGGACTCCAACCGCCATACCAACCGGGGATCAGGGAACGAGTGTTCTGCCGGCCTGGTCCGTAGCCTGCAAAGATCAACGCGCCGGGATAGTTGTTGGCGGCCGGATTCGGGGTGCTGGGCGAGAAATCGGAGTACTGGTTACCTCCCGCCACAGGCGGTAGCGTGAATTCATAGCGAAGACCGAGGTTGACGGTTAAGCGGCTGTTGACGTGCCAATCGTCTTGCATGTACCAGGCGTGGTAATCGAACGTTTGCGGCAAGTAGCGAATGGTCTCGGTGGCACCTGTGTCGGCGGCGCCCAAAAGAAACGAAGCAAACGAACTGCCGCTGGTGAAGGAAGTAGCGCCGGGCACAGCCGTTTCCAGAAAGCTGAAGCTCGCCTGTCCTGAGATGTTCTGCTGGCCGAAGCCGTTGGCGCGCTGGCTTTCGAAAGCGTATCCCCATTTGAAATTGTGTTTGCCGAGGACGTAGCTCAGGTCCTCTTTGAGCGACCAGGAGGGCTGCTCGGTTCCGTTGTACGCGGTGCTGCCCCAGGAAGAAAGATCACTGAATAAAAGATTGGGAAAGTTGACGTTGCAATCGACAACGTTGGGAATGCAGACTTTACTCTTCCAGTTTTGGCCGACATTCGGTGAGTAACTGTTCTTTGTAAACTTGTTTCCCCCGATGGCGAAGTGGTTTACCAGCCGCGGCGAGATGGTCAAGTCGTAGCTCATCCGGTAAACAGACGAATTGTAGTCCGAATTCTGGCCAGTATACAGCGGCTCCGGGAGGCCAGAGGGTCCACTGGGGCCAGGGAGGGCATTGTAGCGAGTGCGGTTGTAGAAGAATGCGAGGTGGTGATTATAACCGAAATTCTGGTCAATCTTGACGCTGCCCTTGTCGGTTGGGCTCTCCGTAGTCCCGCTGTTCGAGATGTAGTTGTTCGATACGTAGGCCGCGGTGCCTGGAACCAGGCCGGGGCGATTGGGCACTACGTTCTGGGCGAACGGAAGGATCTCTTTTGAAACCGCGCTGAACTTAGAGACGGGAATCTGGTTATTGGGAAACGGCGTACGCGTGTAGCCGCCGGACGCATTACTCGCCGTGGTAGTGGGATCGTAAATCAGCAGCCTCTGACCTTTGGTGTTGACCCAATTCGAAAAATTGCCGTTGTACATCTCGGCGGTTGGAACGGTAAAGATCGTACCGTTCGAACCGAGGCGGTTGCGGAAGCCTTCATAGGACAAGAAATAGAAGGTGCGATTTTTGCCGTTGTAGAGCTTAGGGAGAATGACCGGTCCTCCCGCCGAGACGCCAAAATCGTTTTGCTTATAGATGGAGCGTTGAGCGGCGAAGAAGCCACGGGCGTCGAGATCGTCGTTGCGTAGAAAGTCGTAGGCGGTGCCGTGAAAGGCATTGGTGCCCGATTTGGAAGCGAAGGTGATCACGCCTCCGCCGGCTTGCCCGAATTCGGCTTGAAAGCCGTTGGTATCGACAGCGAACTCGGTGATAGCTTCAACCGACGGCGTGACGTAAGCGGTTTCCGTGGCGTCGGCGGAGCGGTTTGTGTTGACGGTAAGACCGTCGAGTGTGGCGCCCCAGGAGGCTGCCTGGCCGCCGCCCAGGGACAGCGCGTTGCCGCTTCCTTTGGACTGCGGTGTGATGGTAACCAGGTCGAAGGGACTTCGCATGGCGCCGCCAACAACCAGCGGAAGTTGATCGACGAGCTTGTTGTCTACGGCGTTCGAGACCTTGGCGTTTTCGGTCTGCAGATCGGTGGTTTGGGCTTGAACTTCAACCTGTTCGTTGACTTGGCCGACCTGTAGCGCAGCATTCACGCGGATGGCGCGACCGGCGGTTAAGGTGACGCCTTCGGCGGCGAAGCGCTTAAAGCCGGGAACTTCGATCTCGATGCGATAGGCGCCGGGCTCCAGATTGTCGGCGCTGTAATCGCCCGTGTTGGTGGTGCTGATGCGCTGCTCCGTGTTGGTGGCTTGATTGATGATCACCACCGGCACGTTGGCCATGGGAGCGCCGCTTGGATCCGTTACAAGTCCGGTGATGCTTCCGCGCTCCGATTGCGCGTACAAGAGCAAAGCAGTAAAACAGAGCACACTTAAAGCTCGCCGTGGCGACATGACAAAACCTCCGCCAGAAAAACCTATCACAATTATTTTTTGGGATTTGCTGCGTTAGGGCAAAGCTTCGCCTGACTCGGCGCAAAGATTGCAGTGTTTAGGAGGCTTGGCGCTTTTGCTGGTCTTCCATTACGGCTCGCAGAATGGAATTGATACGCGTAGTGTAGTTGCCGCCCTTCGATTTCAACCAGTCGAGCACATCGCGATCGGCCCGAAAAGCTATGACGGTGCGAGCCGGCCGCTCCATAGAAGCGAGTTGCTCGTCGGTTAGCGGCGGAATGTCGGAGTAGTCTATTTCGGAGTCGGGTTTGTTGCCTAATTTACGAAGCATTGCCTTTTGTTTTGCGCTGAGCGGTTTATTGAAGATATAGTCGGCGCTCACGCTGACGATTTGCTTTTCTGGCTGAGATGATGCGGATAATTTCTTCTTCATCGGTTCCTCTGTAAACGTGAACAATTATGAGCAACACAGCGGCATCATCATCAAATGACGCCACACCGATTGCATTCCAGCGTTGCTCCCCTGTTTCTTCATCGATGCGATTTTTTCTAAGCGCGAGATTTGGATCGTTGAACGCATGAAGCGCAGTCTCGAAATCGACCCCGTGCTTCTGAAGATTGGTGCGGTTTTTCTCTTCGTCCCACTCAAACCTCATCGTTATACGTATTGTAATACCTTGATTGGGAAGCTCGGGCGCCTAAAGCGCCGCGAAATCTTCAGGAGTGTCGATGTCGGTGGCGGCTTCCGGCAAATGGTAGCTTGCCAACTTGAACTCCGGGCTGGAGAGGATGCTTTTGGCGCCGGCATCGGGCTTCAGCGAGGCCAGCCGTTCGAAGAGAGGGCGCCCGAAGATGGCTGGGACCCCTACGGTTCCTTTGTATTCGGCTGCCACGATGACTTCGTCGCCGCTTAGGAACATCTGGCGCATGCCGTCGAGGTGGTCGGGCGTTACCAGCGGCTGGTCACCGAGCAAGATGGCGACGGCTACTGAGTCGGCGGTCATCTTCTGCAGGTGTTTCACACCAGTCGAGATGGAAGAGCCCATTCCGGCCTGCCAGCTGGGATTTCTCACTATTTGTACCTGTTTTGCCGTGATCGATTTCTCAACTGCGTCGGCCTCGGCGCCAAGGACTACGATCAACGGATTGAACTGGGCTCGCTTCGCCGTGTCGATGGCGTGTGTGAGTAGGGTTCCGTTTTCGAATGGCAGAAGCTGTTTCGGCCTACCCATTCGCCGCGCCTCGCCCGCTGCCAGCACGATAGCCGCCATCGGTGCGCGAGCTGGAATGGACGTCAAGCCTTATCGCTCGCGCCGACCAGTTTCGGTGAAGCCCGATGACCTTTCACAACCGTTACGGCCTCGAGCTTGGTGAGTTCCCGTCTTGCGATACTCGCCCAGGTGCTTCTTTCATCCAGCTTGAGATAGGCTCGCCAGTGGCGAACCGCTTTCATGACGTCGTTTTGGCCCTGGAAGAGCAGCGCTAAATTGTAGTGCGCATCCGCGTAATTCGGATTGATTCGGAGCGCCTCCTGATAATGATGCAGGGCATTGGGCGAATCGCCGCGCTCGTCGTATAGATTGCCTAAGTTGAAGTGCGCTAAAGGATAGTTCGAGTCGATCTCCAAGGCCTTTTTGTAGCGCTCCTCGGCATCGGACCAGGCGTGGCCATTGAACAGTACGGTGCCGAGATTGACCAGCGCTCCCGCGGAACGGGGGTCGAGTTCGGCAGCTTTGGTGTAGGCGGCGATGATGTGCTCGAATGGCGCGCCGATCTGCTCCAGTTCCAACCCCCGCTCAAACCAGCGGTCTGCTTCGAGCTTGTTGCGCAGTCTTTGGGCAACGCCGGAGGGACTTTTTTCGGCGGCCGGAAGCTGTAGAATTTTTCGGAGTTCACTCTCGGCGAAGTCGAACAACAGCTGCCCGGAGGAGGCTTCCATTTTTTGCTTCCCGAACTGAACACGGACTCGGCGGCCCTCTTTGTAAACCCGAATACTGCCATTTTCCTCCGGGAGATCGCTCAGGCGTTCGCGGGCAATCTGGATGGCGTGGCGCATGACGCGGGGGTGCAAAGCTTCGGCGTTGAGGCGAATGAGCTGCTTCAAAGTCAGCAGATCGAGGAATTTATACTCGGAAAGTTCGGGGATGAGCTGGTGACGTTCCCAGCTTTTTAGCAGGCGCGCGTCGATTTTCAACAATCGACAAACTTCCTTGCGAGTGTACGACCCGCTTGGTTCGCGCTCCACTGCTACAGAAGGACGTTGCGAGCGGTCTCGCAGCACACCGTCGATCATAGCATCGATTCCAAGCCATTGATTTTAACCCGTAAATTTGCCTTTAAAAAGCGATTTTTCTCCTCTTGCGTCAATGGTTTGAAACACTCCGATGGCATGTCATACTAAAGTGGTCGTATATGGGATCCCCAATGAGAGCCTTCGCCGGCGCCCTCTCTCATCCTAAGCAGTCGACCCTGGCAGATTTGCCAACCGGACAGCGTTGTGTCATCGACCGGTTGGATCTTCCGGAGGACATTGCCAGGCGATTGATGGAGTTGGGCTTTCTACCAGGGAACGAAGTGACAGCCGGCAGGCGTGCTCCGGGCAAGGGCCCACGAGTTTTTCGCGTGGATGGCTCGGAGGTGGCTCTGCGGGAGGACATGGCGGCTTGTCTTTATATTCGTCGCGACCCCGATTCGGACCTCATCGTGCTTCCATGAGCAAGCGGTCATCATGAATAGCTGCCATGGGGATGCACCCCGCTCCAGTCTTCTACCGAATCCGGCCATCCCGCTCCCTCGGGGCGCGCATGAACGGGACATCATTGTCGCCATTGTGGGGCCGCCAAACGCCGGGAAGTCCACTCTGTTCAATCGTTTGACCGGCTTGCGTCAGAAAGTCGCGAATTTTCCTGGCGTTACGGTGGAGCATCGCACGGGAAAGGCAAAACTGGACGACCTGCACGAGGTTTTCCTGGTCGATCTGCCGGGCATCTACAGCATGCATCCTCGGGCCGAGGACGAGCAGGTCACCCACGATGTTCTGACCGGCGAACGAGCCGACTTTCCTAAGCCGGACGCCGTTATACTGATTCTCGACTCCACAAATTTGGGGCGGCATTTAGTGCTGGCTGCTCCAATCCTTAGTCTCAATCTCCCTACCTTAGTGTTGCTGAACATGGCAGACGACCTGAAGGTAAGGGGCGGCCAGGTGGATGTTTCGGCTTTGTCGAACGAGTTGAACTGTCCGGTCGCGCTGATCAGTGCATCGAAAGGGACGGGGCTCGATGGCATCCGACAGTTTCTGATCGGAACCGCTGTTCGGCTGAACGCGCCGCCGGTGAAAATCGAACTCCCGGTGCTTCAGGACATTCCGAAGTGCCGGCAGTGGGCGCAGACGATTGGATCACGGGCTTCCTACCGGGCGCCTGCTCCGCCGCTTTGGACCAGACGGCTGGATTCGGTCTTTCTTCATCCGATTGCCGGGCCGCTGGTTTTTGTGGCGATAGTCGTGGCGGTCTTTCAAAGTATTTTTTCGTGGGCGCAGCCTGTGATGAACGGATTGCAAGGGGCGGTTGTGCTTTCCGGGCAGTGGATGAAAACGGTTCTTCCCGATACTGCCTTCCGATCTTTGCTGATCGATGGGGTGTGGAGCGGAGTGGGATCGGTGGTCGTTTTTCTACCCCAGATCCTGCTTCTTTTTTTGTTTATCGGAGTGCTGGAAGATTCGGGTTACCTGGCTCGGGCGGCGTTGATCGCGGATCGCACCATGGCCAAGTTTGGATTGCAGGGGAAGTCTTTCATCCCGCTGCTGTCGGCTTATGCCTGTGCGGTGCCCGCCGTGATGTCAACACGCGTTATTGAGAATAAGCGGGACCGGATGGCCACCATCATGATCGCGCCTCTGATGACGTGTTCGGCTCGACTGCCGGTATATACGCTGCTGATTGCGGCTTTTATCCCGAACGTTCCGATTCTGGGCGATTTTCTTTCGCTTCCGGCAGCTACCATGCTCAGCCTTTATGTTCTTGGATTCGTAGCGGCTGTTGCGGTGGCGCGACTGCTCAAGAGCACCATCCTGAAGAGCCAGCGTTCGGCTTTTATCCTGGAGATGCCGCCCTACCGCTGGCCCACCTGGCAGTCTCTGAGTTTGCGCTTGATCGATCGCGCTAAAGTCTTCCTGCACCGCGCCGGGACAGTGATCCTGCTGGTCGCGATTGTTCTTTGGGTGCTGGCACATTTGCCGCTTTATCATGGACATGCTCCGACGCTCGAACACAGCTTTGCGGGAATGATCGGGAAGGCCATAGAACCAGCTATTAAGCCGCTGGGCTTTAACTGGAAAATCGGAATCGGCCTGATCACCTCATTAGCTGCGCGAGAGGTAATCGTTGGCACCTTAGGGACCATTTACGGCATCGAAGGAGATGAGACCTCGCGGGGTCTTCAGCAAGCGATTCACCACGACCTAAGCACTGCCGGTGCAGTCGCATTGCTGATTTTCTTTGCCTTTGCGATGCAGTGCTTTTCGACGTTAGCGGTCGTAAAGCGAGAGACCGGAACGTGGAAATGGCCGGTGTTTCAGTTCTCTTACATGCTGGCGTTAGCGTACTCTGGTTCGTGGATCGCGTTCCACATTACTAATTACTTCCTCGGATGAGCGACATACACAACGTAGTGATTCTCGGCTCGGGCTGTGCCGGGAACACCGCTGCTATCTATACGGCCAGAGCCAATTTGTCACCGCTGGTGTTCGAAGGACACGAGCCAGGCGGGCAGCTTTCCATTACCAGTGAGGTTGAAAATTTTCCTGGATTTCCGGAAGGCATCATGGGTCCGCTGTTGGTCCAGAATATGAAGGACCAGGCTCAGCGCTTCGGCGCAACTTTTCGTCACGGCCGGGTAAAACACGCTGATCTATCGAAGCGGCCTTTTTTGCTCGAAGTCGAAGATGGTGAGAAATTCGAGACTCGTACGCTGATCATCGCGACCGGCGCCTCGGCACGCTGGCTGAATCTGCCGAATGAGCAGAAGCTGATTGGGCACGGTGTCAGTTCCTGCGCCACTTGCGATGGCTTTTTCTTCAGAAACAAGAAGATCATGGTGATTGGGGGCGGCGACTCCGCTATGGAAGAGGCGAATTTTCTCAGCCGCTTCGGTAGCGAGATTGCGGTGGTTCATCGAAGCGATACGTTTCGGGCGTCGAAGATCATGTACGATCGCGCCAAAAGTAATCCCAAGATCAGCTTTCTGACAAACACCGTTGTAAAAGATGTTTATGACGTGACGAAAAATGAGGTGACCGGCGTCAAGCTCCACAATTTAGCGACGAAAGAGACCTACGACCGCGACGTGGATGGTTTTTTCGTTGCCATCGGGCACATCCCGAATACAACGTCTTTCGCCGGCCAGCTCGACCTCGATCCGGACGGCTACATTATCACGCACGGTGGCGCGCGCACGAACATCGCCGGTGTTTTCCACGCCGGAGACGTTCAGGATCGTATCTATCGCCAAGCTATCACCGCTTCCGGCGCCGGGTGCATGGCTGCAATCGAAGTGGAACGATTTTTAGAAGCAGAAGGGCACTGAGCGGAGCAGCTGACGGCGGGGCCAACGCCAATCATCCATTTGACATCAGGCAAGAAGATCGTCGATATCGGCATTCTTAAGTTTCAGAGCGCTCGGCTCGTGAGATGTTAGTAACGGAAAGTTCACTCGGCGTACAACCTTGCTCTGTGCCCGCCGGATCTCTACTTCAACTGCCGAGCATATAACATTCTTTAGTGATGTTCCTCTCTGCTTTAGTGATGTTCCTCTCTGCTTTAGTGATGTTCCTCTCTGCGCCGCCAGCGCCTTCAGCTCACGAATTATCGGATCCGGCAGATCGACGGTGGTACGCATGTTGAGAGAAACCTGAGTAATTGGGCCATTTATCTTGAGCTTGAACGCGAAGCTAAAAGCCAGCTTCGGCCGAACCAAAATCGTTATACGCGATGCCCATTTCTGTAGCCATGGTTGACAAACGAGAATCCGCTGTCCACAAGTAGAATCTCCCCACCAGTGTAGAGGCCAACAGGTGAACGTCGATCCAGCCGACCCCACGACCGTGCAGGTTCCGATTGCGAACGAACTCGACGACTTCGGAGTGAGGCACAGTGCTCACCTGACGTATACGCTCATAGGCGGCTAGAAGCTTCCGGCGGCTTCCGCTTTCACCGATGAGCAGTTCTCCATAGACCAACTCGTGCCCCGCGACCTCGTCGCGACCCAGAAGTCGGTCCAGTTCCTGCGCGTAAGGCGCCCGGTTCGCAAGGAAGCGAATCCACACCGAGGTGTCGACTAAGACCATCAGCCGTCGCTGCGTTTAGAAAATATCTTTTCACGACGTCTGGGGACATCGCTCGCCTGAGGCTCAGTTCCACGGAGAGCGCGCAGACGCTCATAAGCGGCGCTGCGCACCAGCGCCTCGAGGCCTAAACGAACAGTCTCAGTATCGGTAGCCGCGCCACTTGCTAGTTTGGCCTGGCCAAAGAGTTGGTCGTCGACATTCAACGTCTTTTTCATACATCTTAGTATGCCATATTTGTATGGTTCCTTGTGCCAGCAAATTACGATCCGCGAAAAACCCTAGCTGATCGTATGGGCCTCTTTCACCACGCCTCCCGTTCACCGCTATCGGCTGTCGCAAATTTGACTCTTCAGCGATAATCATTCAAGCGGCGAAACCGTATTCACAAAATTAGAGGAGAATACATGAAAAAGGGTTATTGGGTGGTTCAATATCGGTCTGTCTCGGACGAGTCTGCGCTGCAGGAGTACTCCAAACTCGCGGGGCCAGCCGTACAGGCGGGCGGCGGCAAAGGTTTAGTCCGGACGTCCGACGCAGTCCAACCCTTTGAAGCGGGCCTGAAGCAGCGGACCGTGGTAACCGAATTCGAAAGTGTCGAGAAGGCCGTAGCGACTTACCATAGCGAAGCCTATAAAGTAGCCTTGAAGGTTTTAGGATCTGCCGCGGAACGTGACTTCCGCATTGTTGAAGGACTTGATTAGCGCCGGGGCAACGTCCGCAGATCCGTTCTGCCTCTTACAACTTAGGAGTTTAGATGCTCCAACATACTTCTTTCCTGCCCGAATGGATCGTCGACGATTTTGCAGTCGGCATCGATCTGCATGGTGGCTCGCGTCCTGGATGTGTAGGCAGGCCATGCAGGTTGGCCCTTCGGGTAGTGGCTCAATTTGAAATTGGCCACGCTTGACCCGGATGAAAAAAGCTGCAAGGCTTGGGGTATGGATGACCGCTCAAGCAAGAAGGGCAATGAGACCGATAGGCGTGGCAAGGGCAAGCCGGACGTAAATGTTCTGGCGTTCAACATTGTCCAGCAAGCGACCGGACAAGTAGAGAAGCCTGAACCGAAAGAGAAGAACCAGGCAGCGGTGAGTTTAGGGAGGCTAGGTGGTCTCAAGGGTGGGAAAGCGCGGGCGAACAAGCTTACGCCGGAGAAGCGAAAAGCGATCGCCAAGAAGGCGGCTGAGAAGCGATGGTTCGCTCAAGCATCAGAGCAGAAGAAGTCGGAATAAATTCAGGAATATTTTGTATTGACTTCTGGCAAATAAAGGCTTACTGTCGTTCTATCAGGAGCTTACGAACCAGCGAAATGCCTCTTTTGTCGATCTCGGAATTGCAAATCATACTCGAACCGCACGTCGCAACCTTCAGCCGAATAGTGTGGCCAGTCCTTGAAGATTACGAAGAGCATATCCCGCTGCCGATCCGCCTGCAATTTGGAGTGATCACGCAAGCAAATGTACTGCACGCCTTTATGGCGAACAACGCGCGGCGCGAGTTCAACGGGCAAACCGGCGTGTCCGTCATCGAAGGGCCAAACGAATCCGTGTACATATCGATTGACGGCTTGGGCCTCGGAGTAGACGGAACTGCGGTTTGTCAATTCAAGAAGCTTGATAACGACAACCGCTCACGTAATTTCCAAACGGCTCGACAGCGCATGATTCGTGAGAACGAGTACGTGTTGGGCATATCTGAGTCGGCCACGTTCGTCGATGCGGGATATGTTTTGAATGATCTCGGGACAGCCATCAGAACAGTTCCACTGGTCCGCTTATTCGACCAAGAAACTATTTTTGAATTGCCCCGGCAGCTAGGTGGCACCGTATCCATGCTTCCGGCGGGGCCGAGACCGCTACCAGGCGTTGCGGACAGGTTTACGATTTTTAGGCCGAAGAAAAAGAAGGACTCACAAGGCGATGATGGCTCCGGGAATTAGCTCATCACAAATCGCCCGCTTTAATCCGTCGATGATCACGCTGGCTCGAGAACTTCGTGGACTCTCGCAGGCGGAACTCGCAGAATTGCTCAACATTCACCAGGGATCGATTTCAAAAATCGAGGCCGGTGCGCTACAGGTCCCAAGTTCGTTAACTGCACACTTAGGGCGGAAATTGGGGGTGCCAGAGAGCTTCTTCTCTCAGACCTCATCGGTTTACCCTTTCGGTTCCAGCACCTTCTATCACCGAAAGCAACAAAGCCTTCCAGCGAACGCATTGCGTAAAATTCAGGCCCGGATCAATGTTTATCGATACCACGTTGCCGAATTGTTGAAGGCAACAGACCTTGATGCCCGTTGCAGGTTCCGGCGCTTCGACGCAGGCGAATACAAAGGCGGCGCGAGAGAAGTAGCCAATTTGGTACGGTCGGCCTGGCGTATTCCATCTGGGCCTATTCCGAATGTGATCGAGGCTATCGAGTCGGCGGGCGGCATCGTTGTCCGCTTCGACTTTGGGACCTCAAAGCTGTTTGGAATTAGTGAATGGATTCCCCCTCATCCCCCATTGTTCTTCTTGAACAATAATCCCGACATAAGCGCCGACAGGGATAGATTTACACTCGCTCATGAACTTGCGCACGTGTTGCTTCACGAGATGCCGACCGCCGAGATGGAACAAGAAGCCGATATGTTTGCGGGCGAGTTCTTGATGCCAGAACGCGATATTCGTGCACACCTGCATCCGCCCCTTAAGCTGGTTCGCCTTGTTGAGTTGAAGAAGTATTGGAAGGTATCAATCCAAGCGTTAATCGAAAATGCATTTCGCCTGAACATTATCAATGATCGGCAGCGGCACTATCTATGGGTGCAGTTATCGTCTCGCGGATACAGGCTCAGGGAGCCAATCGAGATTGCGCGGGAACAGCCGAGCCTGCTGCACGATATCATCCGAGCCCATATTCGAGAACTCGGGTTCAGCATCTCCGACATGGCGCAAATGCTCCATTTACAGGTGGAAGAATTCACTGCGTGGTATCCGCTGGACAACTCACGGCTGACCTTAGTTAAGGCTTAAAGAAAAACAAACTCCAGAGGCAAAACTTTAGTGTTGACTTATGCTTGACCGTTCAAGCATAATATGAACATGAACGTGCTCACCGATGAACGTCGCGCCCAAGTGATCGGAGCCCTAGTGGAGGGCAATTCGATCCGTTCAGTCGCTCGGATGAGTGGCGTTTCCCGCAATACAATTACGAGCCTGCTGGTTGCCGTCGGTGCGGCCTGCGCTGAGTATCAAGACAAGGCTCTTCGCGGCCTGCCTTGTAAGCGCGTCCAGTGTGATGAGATTTGGTCGTTCTGCTACGGCAAGGATAAGAACCTGCCGGAAGACAAAAAGAACACCTTCGGATACGGCAGCGTTTGGACCTGGACGGCGCTCGACGCGGATACCAAGCTGATCTGCTCCTGGATGGTGGGCAACCGCGATCAGTTCGCGGCACGCGAGTTTATCCAGGATCTCGCTAGCCGCTTGGACAGTCGCATTCAGCTAACGACCGATGGCAACAAGGCATATTTGGAAGCTGTAGACGAGGCTTTCGGCAACGGCATCGATTATGCCATGCTCATCAAGATCTACGGTGACGACAAGATGGGCGAGACGCGCTACAGCCCCGGAGAAGTCACCGGAACGAGAACAGAAATCGTCACAGGTAATCCGAGTCGCAAGCACGTCAGCACAAGCTACGTAGAACGCCAGAACCTCACCATGCGGATGCACATGCGACGATTTACCCGCTTGACCAACGCGTTCTCAAAAAAGATCGAGAATCACGTAGCGGCAATCTCCTTGCATTTCATGTACTACAACTTTGTCCGTATCCACCAGACGCTTCGGATCACTCCTGCCATGGCCGCTGGCGTAACCAATAGGGTTTGGGAAGTTGCGGATATTGTAGAACTACTAGACGCGAGACAGGATGAACCGAATTACCAAAACGAAACGCATTATGGACCGGCGCTAGGGCATGATCCGGGGCTGACAAGAGGGCGGCGTTAGGATGATAAGCTTTTCGACACTGTGATTTGCGCTTATCTTGATGACGCTGGAAATACGGGCGCAGATCTCGGAGACTCCGCTCAACCAATTCATTACAACGGGGCAATTCTGGTAAAGGATTCCCTGTGGACTGAAATCAGAAACCAAGCACGTGAGATTAGGAAATACGCTAGATCAAAGGGTTATGAGGATCAGATATTTGAATTTCACGGTGTCCATATTTTTCAGGGTCAACGAACCGGTAATGGCTGGAAACAGGTCTTGTACCAAGACAGGTTAGAAATTTATCGACGCTGTCTTGAAATATTGTCCTCGCTGCATGTCCCGCTAGTGATCGGATGCTGTAACAAGCCAGCGTTAAAGGACAAATACGCCAAGCCTTACCATCCGCATGCAATAGCTACGGTTCTATGTTTGGAGCGAATTGCCCGTTACGCCTCAAGTAACCATGAACTTGCAATTGTGATCGCGGACGACTGCTCTCCTTTCGTGAAAGACATTTCCCGCAAAGTTTTCCACGAATACAAGGGGAAAGGAGCACCATATGGGGTATCGGTGGATCTCAATCCCGTGATTGACACGATGCACTTCATGGATTCGTCATTATCGCCTCACATACAGCTTTGTGATCTAGCTCTATATGCGATTCGGCGATTTGAGGCAACTAAAGATCCAGGGATAAAGGAGTTAGCGAAAACCGCTTTGTCGTTGATCGTGGATCGTCAGACCATACCTTGACAAATTATAATTGCGTGTTACAGTACTAATGGCGACTGGTGCGGGCCATTCCAAAGATGACTCTGAACTAAAGTTCCCAGCCGCACCGATTTTAGAAAGCCCACTGACAAAGTGGGCTTTTTGCTTTTTGGGGCAGTGTTTTAAGCGCTCACTGGATGGTAAGAATGAACTTGTTGCCGGTCGACTCACCGTCATACCAGACATCAAACTGAGGTAACTTTACTGAGAACGTTCGGGGCCAAAGCTCATCAAGCTCGTGTGGTTTCTTTGGGCCACTGCCGAGAAACGAACCGTATAGTTTCCTGGGCGGGTCGCCATCTGAATCCAAGGGATTGTCGAGCCTTATATCGACGCTCATCGTTTCAGAGTCGCTCATCGTCTCCCGAACTTTTCCAAAGAGAATTGTTACTTTCACCCCTCGAAGCATATCAGGCAGCCCATAACTCGAAACAACTACGGGATGAGCTGTCCGCACATTTCTCATCATGCTCAAATTGAGCCACTACCGCCCTTCGCGCCGGGTTGACTTATCCGGGCGAAAGTGGTCCACATCTCGCTCATGTGGTCAGCCACTTTCTGACGGTCCGGGTCGGTGCCGGCCATCGTGTACATGACCTCGTTTGAGAAGGGCCGTTGATCACGATGGTTCCCCTCGCCGGTCCGGCGAATGTTATCGAATTTGTACAAAATTTCGACAGCGTGCGGGGTGCCGATCGGGTGGTTGGTCCCGGGGATGATGAAGTTCGACTGGTGTGCGAACAAATACATGTAAACCGGAGCTCCGTGCTGAGCGTATTTGCGTTCGGCAATCGTGATAGAAGGAAGCCAGAACATGCACGCCGTCGCGATGGCGGTGTATAGGTCGCCAGCCGAGGCGTTGGGACGGCTCCGGCGGTAGGTTTTGAAAATGGCATCCGCATTCGCTCCAAGTTCTTTATGGAGCCTGGCTTTCAAGGTGTCGTCGGTGAGTTCGAACACGTCGATACTCTTTGCCTGAAACCAGATGAATGCCGTCTCGTCCCGATTTGTACCCACCATCAACGGTTTGTTCTTCGAGAACACCGGAGCCTGCGGATCGAAGGGATGGTGAGGCAAAACGGTTCCATCGACAACAGCCGAAAAGTCTCCGTTCAGTCTCCAGCCATCGCCTCTAAGCGTCTCGGTCAGTGGGAGACCTCTCGGCGGCTGCCCAAGCGTCACCTGCGCCGCGACCAGCTTCTCCACCGGGATGTGGAGCAGCTTCCGCCACTCGCTTTTGTTCAGCCCTAGATACTGTAAGGTCCTCTGAGCCGTTTCGGCAGCAGCATCGCGCGTCATCATACGGATGCCTGGCCCGCTCTCGATGGAGGCCTTGTGAAAGTATCTCTCGGCCGATGGCAAAGCGTAAACGCAGGAGGTCTTGATGCCACCGCCGGATTCGCCAAAAATCATGACGTTGTTCGGGTCGCCGCCGAAGGCTGCAACGTTTTCCGTCACCCACTTCAAGCCGTCTTTGATGTCGAGCAGGCCCTGGTTGGCGGACGTCGCATATTCTTCGCCGCCCAAATCGCCCAGGAACAAATATCCGAGCAGGCCCAGCCGATGGTTGGTCGCCACTACCACAACATCGTACGTACGCGCCAGATTCCCGCCGTCCTGGTACACGGCGCCGCCCGATCCCTTATAGAATCCGCCGCCATGGTTGTAGAACATGACCGGACGCTTACGCCCATCGGCTGCCGGCGTCCAAATATTCAGGAATAGGCAATTCTCATCCGGTGAGGGCTCGTCGATTCCGAAATAGCTCTTATCAGGCTGCCAGGAAGGCGCGCCCAACCGCAGCGCATCCCTCACTCCGGTCCAGGGCTGGAGAGGAGGAGCGGCTTTAAAGCGATTGGCTCCCGAAACCGGGCCGGCATAGGGGACGCCCTTGAATGCGACGAGGTCGCCCTGCCGCAGTCCGCGAAGCCGCCCGCAAGCTGTTTCAACTTCGACAGATTCCGCGGCTCCGTGCCGCGCGAACCCGAGGCGAGGTTTTACTAACGCCTCGCCCGCGACGGCCGCCGCCATCGTCATCGAACCACCCCGTATAAGAAAATTGCGTCTATTCACTTTTCCTTCCTTGGCGGCAGATGCTCTGTGGTTGACTGGCCGCTCGTTTCGATCAGTGTATCGCCGGGTTTCAAAACTAGTGACCAAGTTCTGTTATATGGCTGCTCTGTTAGCGTTGGCGTCGGCGCGGGAATGCAACAACCACATGCGACCCGGTGTCTAAACAACCATGCGCTGCCTGCCCATTTTGTTAGCCCTGCTTCTGGCCGCGACCACACACGCACAGAAGGCAGCCGCACCAGCGCCTCAATATATGGCGGCTCAAGGTGTGGCGCTTTCCACCTCGATCGTATCCGGCACGGAACATACTCCTTCTTTGCGTCTCTCCTTGAAAAACAGCGCTGCGGTTCCGGTAACCATCCTGACAGGCGTTATGACGGGCGGCACTCCACACCAAGCGGCAGCATTCCGTTTCTATCTCGAGTTCGCGAATCGACGGCAAGTCGAACTGTTTTGCACCAACTCGAGTTGTGAGCCGCCGTTTGTCGCCGGCTCTCTTGGCCCGTACACAATTACCCTGGGGCCTCAGCGCGTTTTCAATTTCGATATACCGCTGGCAGATTTCCGAATGATAGAGGGCGGCCAACGCCTCTGCACGCGAGAGACAGAGGGTGCTCGATTGATCGCTACACTCATCGGAGGGCAATCGCCATGGATGGATTCGAATTCAGGAACTCAAAATTCTTATTGGACCGGAACGATTTCCAAGGGCGTTCCGCTTACCCGCCAATCATCGGGAAAGAACTGAATTAAAACGATCCGATTGGCTAGGGCGAGCGGAGAGTAAACTCGAGGAATGGCAGCCCTGCCGAATCCGCCGTTGGTATCGGTCGAAGAATACCAGAACACTTCCTACGAACCCGATGTGGAATTTGTAGATGGAGTTCTGGTGGAGCGCCACGTGGGCGACTGGCTGCATTCGCTGACTCAGAGTAACGTGCTTTTTGCGCTGCGAGGGAAGTACCCACACCTTAAGGTAGTCACTGAATTGCGATCCGGCGTTACGGGCACACGTTATCGCTTACCTGATGTCTGTGTTTTGTTGACTGCGCCGAAGACCAGGTATTTGCTTGAGGCCGCTTTCCTGGTGGTGGAAGTGCTCTCGGAGGGAGACGTTATGAGCGTCGTAATTGAAAAGCTGAGAGAATATGCCAATAAAGGCGTAGAGAACATCTGGCTGATCGATCCGCGTCTTCAGTTATTATTCGTTTATCGCGCGCCGACTCTGATCGAGATTGAGGGTGAAATTATCTCTGCTGCGGATCACTCGGTCGAGTTATCCCGCGGCGAGATCTTCGCCGAGTAGTCACTCCGGCACAATCTGAATCGCCCGCAAGGCCGCGTAATCTATTACAGGAACAAACGAAAAGATCAGCTTGCCTTGTGCATTCGGCTTTAGCTTGCGGAACGTTTTTGTGACGGCCACGTTCGGGCCGCCAGCTTCCGCCGAAATGTCGAAGTTTCGGAGCAACGCTTGTCCATTGCAGAGGATGTCGAACTCGCGATTCCCTTTGCCTATGGTTCTGTAATGACTTGCTCCGAAATTGTCCACACCGAAATTCGATTCAGCGAAGTAGAGCGTGGCGGAATAAGAGCCCGACGCGACAGGTATCGCATAATTGAAGTTCCCGAATCGCTCGCTCACATACAATTCCGGATTGGGCGAGCCTTTTACCGGCTTGGTTCGACTCATCACACGGCCGCCGAGGAAGTAGCGGTCTGCACTCCAGAATTGCTCGGTGAAGTCGTACGCTGTACGGCCGCCCGTCAAGATACGCACAGGACGCATCTTATTGTTCGCCTCCGCCGGCAAGATCTCGATCCCGGAAAGCAGAGCCTGGTCGTTCGAAGCCCAGAAATGCAGATGCAAGCAGCCATCGGAGGCCGGCGAGACATTCGTGAAGACCTTCTCGTCGGCTGTATTCACCATGCCGCCCGCATCGAGCGTAATATCGAACTCCGACAAGAGCGCCTTCCCATTGAGACTGGCGTTGAAGCGGCGGTAGCCTTCGGCACTTGAATCGACTGTGTCGCTGTGCAGAATCTCAGCGAAATACAGGTGCAATTCGTAAGTGCCTGGCTTGAGCGGAATTTTGTATTCAAAATCGCCGACGCGAGCATTCTGGTAGAGCGCAGCGTCCAACGTCCGGTAAATACGGTGATCCGGACGGTTAATGACTTCGCCTCCAGTAACGTATTGGTCGTTCGACCAGGTGCGGCCGAGCGAGTCTTCGTACTTCGGCATCACCGAGCCAACTGAAATACGAACCGGCAGAGAAGTTTCGGCGGCCGGCGTTGGGGACGACCGATTCAACGATGCCGGCGGGGGAGCCGGAGTTCTGTGCAATTGGCGGCTTGACTGGTACACGGCGACAGCCCCAAGGCAAAAGACAAGGGCAGCTATCGATAGTGCTTTTATCCAGGCTGACTTGATGCGGCTTTTGTTCCCACTAGAGCTAGGAGCTTCGCTTCGTACGGAGGAAGTAGCGGCTTCGATGGCCTGAGAAACCGGCGCCGCCGTTCGCACAAAGCGAGGCACATATCCGCTTTCCGGAAACTCGATTTGGACGTTGTGCGAGGCCCCTTCGCCGGCATAATATTCCTTGAGACGCTTGCGTAACCGCGACGCCTCCACTCGCACGATACTGTCTCGCGCCGGAGTGAAAGACGGATCGCGCCCGAGTGCATAAACCGCGATCGTGTATTCCTTGATCTCCCCCGCGCGCCCTTCCAGGTAGTTGCGACAGGTGTACTGCAGAATACTCGAAAGATTGGGAGAACGAGTAAACAGCCGCGATCCGAGGACTGCCTCCAGCTCCAACAGCTCTTCGGAGGTCACGCCCGGGGGTACGCTGCTCATCGTGCTCGACCTTTGCTCATCGGAGTCGCCTCTACAATTTTGCACTATGCAAAAGCCCTGTTAACGGTTTGTTACTCGCGCTAACGACGTGGCTGTTAACAGGTTTAGCCTTGTGCAGATGTAGATCCGGTCCCCATGATGGGCCAGTCACTTCAGGAGACTCCATGTTTCGAATCGCCTTTTCCGTTTGCGTGCGCCTGCTGCCGATCGCGTGGATTCTCGCCGTCGCGGTTCCTTCGTTGTTGGCGCAGTTCAACAGCAGTATTCAGGGAACAGTGGTGGACGCATCGGGATCGCACATCCCCGGCGCCAGGGTTCAGATCAAGAACACGCAAACCGGAGTGGTCAACGAACAGAAATCGAACGGTGACGGAATTTACCGGTTCTCCGGCGTGGCGCCTGGTTCGTACCTGGTGACGGCCGAGGCCTCCGGTTTCGAACGGACGGAGATCCGAGCGACCGTGACGCAAGGACAGACCGCGGGTGTGGATGTGCACCTGGCGGTGGCGCAGGCGAATACCCAAATCACCGTCACCGCAAACGCCGCAGCGCTCAATCCTGACGAAACGCGCCTGCAGACTACTGTCGATTCTGCCGCGCTACGTGACTTGCCGCTCCAGAACCGGAACATCTATTCAATCGCGACGCTGGCACCGGGAGTCACCGGCTTCATCAATAGCTCGTCGTTCGACAACTTCGGGACAGGCCAGCAGCTCAATGTAAGCGCCAATGGGCATTACTATACGGGCAACACATATATCATCGATGGTGTTTATGTAGTAGACGACATCCTGAACGGCGCGCCTGATCTTTCTCCCAATCCGGACAGCGTCCAGGAAGCGGCGCTGCAGACCAACGCCTGGAGCGTGGATCACGGCACCAGCAGTTCTGTGGTCAACGAACTGACAACCAAGTCGGGAACAAACACTTTTCACGGCTCCTCCAACTTTATCTTCAACAACCAGGATTTGCGCGCCGGGACCGAGTTTGTTCACAACTACAGCCCGCAAAAACGTTATGACATCGACGGGGTTTTTGGCGGCCCGATCATCAAGAACAGAACGTTCTTCTTCATCTCAACGGACGTGAAACGCTCCAATCTACAATCCACCGGGCTGATCAGTTACGAAGATCCTGCCTTTACCGCCTGGGCCAAAGCGAATCACCCGAATACGCTCGGAACCAAGTTTCTGACCACCTATCTGCCCTCCAAAGCTTCTTTCACAAATGTTCTTCGTTGGGCGAATCCGACTTACACAACGTCCTGCACGACGCCGACTGCCGGCTGCAACACTCCTTATGTGGACCAGGGGGTGAATGCGAATGCTCCGGCCAATAACGGGTACCAATACAATCTGCGCGGCGACCAATACTTCCACAACGGAAGCGACCGGCTCTTCGGAGAGTTTTACCGCACGCATAACGACAACGATATGAACCAGTTCCGGCCGACGCTCGGCGGCTACTCTTTTATTGACGCGTATCTAGGTTCAGTTAACTATCAGCACAGCTTCTCGCCGAGCGTCGTCAACCAGGCGACCTTCGGCATCTTTCATATTCGTGGGGGCGATGTGAATAACGTCACTCCTTTCCTTCCTTACCTGTCAAACACGATCTCCGAAGGCGCCAACCTGGAGTTAACCGGCGGTCCTTCCCTCTTCAGCCAATTCAACTGGCAAGGCCGCGACGTGCTCAGCGCGCTGCGCGGACGACACACCATCAAACTTGGCGTCGAGGCGTTCCGACCCAATGAAACAGCAAACTTCAACTACTCGGCGCGCCCGAGTTACAGCTTTCAGACTCTGACCGACTTTGCGGAAGACAACGTTTACCAGGAGTCGGGCGTGTCCTTCGATCCGCTAACCGGGAAATTCAAGCCGCAGAATTTTGGCGTTCAGAACACGCAGATCGGCGCGTTTGTGGGAGACGATTGGAAGATCCGGGAGAACCTGCTTCTCACCTTCGGCGTCCGTTGGGACACCTTTGGCAATCCGTACGCTTATGGGTCGCCTGAGTTCACATCGCTCTCAAATATCTACACGGCTCCCGGCAATCTGTATCAACAGTTTCAAAACGCCGTGTTGCGCCAGCACGCCAATGTCTTCAATCATCGTGAGTGGAACAACTGGTCGCCCAGAGGCGCTTTTGCCTGGTCGCCCACGAAGGATAAGAAAACCACTCTGCGCGGCGGCATCGGTTTGTACCGGGACCAGATCTCCATCGGACAGGTAGTCGACCCGTTACGCGGCAATCCACCCGGCCTGATCTATCCCACGTTCGGAGCGCAGCAGCAATATCCGGCGATTCTGTCCTGGGGCTCAACGGCAGCATTCCCTTATAACTTCGCCTATCCGAACATTCCAGCTTCGCAGTTGAATGCCTCAGGCGGTCTTCCAGGATTTCAGCCCGGAATAACCGGAGTGGATCCGAACCTGGTGATTCCAAAAACCATCAATTACCAGTTTGCAGTGGAGCGCCAGATCGCCGGCAGCCTGGTGACAAGCCTGACGTACTCCGGCTCGCACGCGTACGATCAGCTTTCCGGGACGGACTATAACCGCTTCGCGGGGAATCTGGTCGCGAACAACGGGCGGCTGACCCGGCTGAATCCTAATTTCGGGGCGATGGGTTATGTCTCGAACCTCAATTCAGTTAAATACAATGCATTTATTGTGGCGGCCCGGCAGCGCATCGGATCCCTCAACTACCAAGGGTCGTTCACGTGGTCGAAGGGCCTCGATTACGGTTCCTGCAACACGCGCCAGGATTACAACGGCGGGGTGGATTGCCCGCCTGACCAGCGCTACTACACAAACAATTACGGTCCCGATTCGTTCAACATCAAGTACCGGGGAACACTGTCGGCTTCTTACATCATTCCGGTGCCACATGCTGGTTTTCTAACTCCGCTGATCCGTGGGTGGCAAGTTTCCACGATCGCTATTTTTCAAACAGGATTACCCTGGACTGCGGAAAACTACAATCCTTATAATGCCTCCTGCACCGGTTCAAACGTAACCTGCGGCGACTACAATGCCGATGGTTACAACAACGACCGCCCCAATATCCTGGCAGGAGCGCAGACCGGCGGATGGACGCGCCAGCAATATCTACGAGGCGTCTACGGGCCCGCTGCCAGCGCTTTCACCGCTCCGGCACTGGGAACGGAAGGCAACGAGGGCCGCAACTCACTTGTCAATCCGGGACTGATCAATGTGGATGCCAGCCTCATCAAGAACTTCAAGATTTCCATTCGCGAAGGCTTCAACTTTCAAGTTCGGGGCGACTTTTTTAACGTGCTCAACCGCGTCAATCTGACTACAGTTGATTACAATCTCGCCTCGCCTACCTTCGCTCGTTCTTTAAATACGTACCAGCCGCGCGTTATCCAGCTCGGTGCACGAATCGATTTTTGACGTCTAACCTGATATGAACCGGCGTGAATTTTTGAGCATGGCGGCCTCGAACTCTGCAGCCCCGCTACTGGCCACGGGTCTGGCGGAAGGAGAACGCGCCAGAGGCAAGACCGTTCTCGAGCCATTCGGCTATAGCGGCGTGCGATTGCTTCCGAGTATGTTCTCCCAGCAAGTGGAACGCACGCGCGAAACTTACTTCAATCTTCCGAACGACGATATTCTGAAAGGTTTTCGCGAGCGCGCCGGCCAGTCTGCTCCAGGCAAAGGACTCGACGGCTGGTGTTCAAAAACCAGCGCGGTCGTGTTCGGACAGTGGCTGAGCGGAATGGCGCGGATGTCCGCCGCTACAGGCGACAACGCGTTGCGCGACAAAGCCTTGACACTCGCGGAGGGATGGGCCAAAACCACGCCATCCGGCAAATACGGATTCGATACCTACTCCTATGAAAAAATCGTTTGCGGGTTGGTGGATCTGGCAATGTACTCCAGCTATGCCGACGCCTGGCCGCAACTGGAGCGAGTTACCGAATGGGCATCGCAAAGGTTCGATCGATCGCGCAGTCCAGCTTCGCCAACGGACCGCGATGGCCGCAAGCCGCACGGAACGCTCGAATGGTATACGCTTCCCGAAAATCTCTATCGCGCTTACCTGGCAAGCGGGAACTCGCTCTACAAAGAATTCGGCGATGTCTGGCGCTACAACACTTACTGGGATGAGTTCGCCGACAGCACAGCTCCGGAGGCTGCCAAATATCTTCACTCCTATAGCCACGCGAACACATTCAACAGCGCGGCCATGACTTACTCCGTCACAGGCGATTCCCGCTATCTGGCTATCATCAAGAATTCCTATGAGTATCTGAGACGAACGCAATGTTATGCGTCGGGCGGCTATGGGCCCGGCGAATGGAGCGTGCCTTCCAATGGCGACTTAGGTAATGCGCTTGACTTTCGTTCGGACAGCGCCGAGATTCCCTGCGGCTCTTGGGGAGCCTTCAAGCTATCTAAGTATCTGCTCTCATTTACCGGCGATGCGCAATATGGAGATTGGATCGAACGGCTGCTTTATAACGGAATTGTAGCGGCCTTGCCCGTTCAGGCAAGCGGCGCATCCTTTTATTACGCCAATTACCGGATCGGCATGGCCCAGAAAGAATATTACTGGGAACATTGGCCTTGCTGCTCAGGCACTTATATCCAGACGGTTGCCGATTATCACGATGTTATTTATTTCAAGGGCGACAGAGCGCTGTACGTAAACCTGTATGTACCTTCGGAAGTTACTTGGAATGGAGTAACCATTCGGCAGGAGTCCACCTTCCCCGCTTCGGACACGATTACATTTCGTATTGCCGCAAAACAAACCGGCCGCTTCAGCTTGAAATTTCGTGTCCCAAGCTGGGCTGCCGGCTTGTCGGCGAAAGTGAACGGTCAATCATCGCCGGTTGCCGCTCAGCCCAACAGCTGGGCAGCGGTCGAACGAACCTGGTCTGACGGCGATACTGTAGTGGTTCAATTACCGCTCAATTTGCGGAAAGACCCGGTCGATCGGCAGCATCCGCAACGCGCGGCGATTCTCTATGGACCGGTCTTGCTGGCGCAGGATGCCCGTTACAGCTTACCGTTGGTGATGCAGCCTGACGACGAACTCTCGAAGCGCCTGGTGCGGGAAGGAGACGCGCTGGTATTCAAGCCAACCGAAATTGCAAAGCACGAGCAAAAAACCGGCGCCTTCGCGCCGTTCTATTCGGTCCCGCAAGATCGCCCTTATCGGGTTTACTTCGACCTCGATCAGTTCCGGTTTCTATAGCTTGTGGCGGGTTGAAGGAAACGCCGCCGCAGCACCCGCGCCAGCGCCATTCAAAGTCTGTCGGAGGGATGTGTGCAGTCCTTCGGGAGTGTTACGAAGGCGCTCAATATCCCGCAATGGCGGGAAGCCGAACATCCGGCGATACTCGCGACTAAACTGGGACGGACTCTCGTAACCTACTTGCTGACTCACTGTCGTTGCGTCAGTTGCTTCAGACAGCAGAATCCGGCGAGCCTCCTGGAGCCGCAGCTGTTTTTGAAATTGCAGCGGACTCATGGTGGTGACCATCTTGAACCAGGAATGCATAGTGGAAGGGCTCATGTTTACTTCGCGAGCGAGATCTTCCATACGAATCGATTTGGCAACGTTCTTCCGCAGGTATTCGACGCCAGCCGCGATGCGCCGCACCTGGCTATTCTCAGCGGTCATCCGGCGTAGGATTTCACTCTGCTCGCTGAGCAGCAGTTTGTAGAAGATTTCGCGACGAATCAGGGGCGCGAGGATCGAAATTTGAGCGGGCTTCTTCAACAGGCATGTGAACCGAATCAGGGCGTCCAAAAGATCCTCGTCCAGAGCACTCACGGAGAGGCTGCCCTGATGACAGGGGTCCGAGCGCACCGGTAGGCCGGCGTCCAGGATGAGTGCGCCGATCTCGGCGAAGTCCAACTCGATCGAAAGCCCCAGGCACGGTTTCTCGCGCGTCGCCTGCATAATTTGTCCGATCGCCGGCAAGCTAAGAGAAACGACGAGGTACTTATTTCGATCGTAAATATATCGCTCGGAATTCAGTAAGACGCTTTTCACTCCCTGGGCGACGACACAGAAAACGGCGGAATTGAAGGTGTGCCGAGGCGCCGTGGTTGTTGAGAGCCTGGAGAGAAACAAGCCTGGAATCGCCGTACGATAGGCGCCGTCACGATCGCTCAGTTCGGCAATGAGCGCCGCCAGTTGGTTCATACGCTCCACCTGTTCCGTTCTCCTTTTCGATTTGATTTCTCTTCTACGAGTGTGTCATCCCTTTCAATCCATTCCATAACCCATCCGATTGCCATGCGCAATCGTAGGATCAGGCAATTATTCTCCAGGATCGATCAACTCGTCCGTAAGCTGGAAGTCATCACTACTCTATGCGATACAACAAACTGGGTTCCACCGGACTTTTCGTTTCCGAGTTGTGTTTCGGCGCCATGACGTTCGGAGGGCAGGGCGCCTACAGCAACATCGGGACGGTACAGCAGGCAGAGGCCGATGCTCTGCTGGCCCGTGCATTCGAGGCAGGAATCAACTTCATCGACACGGCCGACACCTACTCGGAGGGCGAGTCGGAACGGATCACGGGACAAGCTTTGAAGAATCTCGGAACGAAGCGCGATGAGGTTGTTGTCGCGACCAAGGTCTTTGGCGAAACAGGGGCTGGCCCGAATCAGCGAGGATCCTCACGCGGCCATATTCCGGATGCTGCGAAGGCCAGCCTCGTGCGTCTGCAACTCGAGCACATCGATCTGTATCAGCTCCATGGTTTCGATCCGGCCACTCCGATGGAGGAGACGCTTGGGGCGTTGGACGATCTGGTCAGGCAGGGACTGGTCCGCTACATCGGCGTCTCGAACTGGGCGGCCTGGCAGATTGCAAAAGCGCTCGGCCTCTCTGGTCTTCACCGGATGACAAAATTCGCTTCGCTGCAGGCTTATTACACCATCGCGGGCCGGGATTTGGAACGTGAGATCGTTCCGATGCTGCGCAGCGAAGGCTTGGGACTGCTCGTATGGAGCCCCTTAGCAGGAGGACTGCTGAGCGGCAAGTATAGCCGGAACCAAAAGACCTCTGAAGGCAGCCGGCGCACTGCGTTCGAGTTCCCTCCTGTGGAGATGGATCGCGCGTACAACGTCATTGACGAATTGAAGAAGATCAGCGAACAGAAGCACGTCTCGGTGGCGCAGCTTGCCATTGCTTGGCTTTTACACCAGCCGAGCGTGACGAGCGTGATACTCGGAGCGAAACGGATTGAGCAGTTACTTGACAATATCGGAGCGGTCGATGTCGTCCTCGCGGAAGAGGAGCTACGGTCGCTTGATAAGGTGAGCCAGCTTCCAGCCGAGTATCCGGGATGGATGCTGAGCATGTGGAGTGCGGCGCGAGCTAAGCAGTTGGAAGACTCTCGCAGCTAACTTGTGAAGGGATTGCGGCTTCATTCCGCCAAGTTTTTACCAGCGCTCCGATTTAGTTATTTCATTTTCGTTTATACGGCACTTTCAAATATCGATCGATTTCGTCCTGAGCGCCACGTGTGTTGTCATGTGTGGCTTTTGCGTGCAGGTATTCATTGACGGCACGCTCACGTTGACCTGTGGTATCGAAGATCTTAGCCTCGTATAGGTACGACCAGACTTTAGTCCACCCAGGCTGCAAATTGCCGGCGAGAGCAGAACGGAATCGATTGGCCGCGCCCACATAATCATGTTGCAGAAAGAGTATCTCACCCATTCGGTACTGTGCCAGAGAGTCGACCGGGTTCATAAGGACTTGCTCTTGAAGCTTCGGTTGCGGGTCGCTCTTGTTCTGTCCAGGAGCAAATAGCAGAGCGGCGAAAAATAGACTGATTAAGTCAAGGTTGTACATTTGTTACACGTTCCGTACCCGCTTTTGGGAAATGCGCTTCATACCAGCGAATACTTCGATCCATCAAATCGATCGAATGTTTCGTTTCGCGAACTCCGTGTCCTTCTCTCGGATAACGGACCATAATTGTTTCCGCACCGACGTCCTTCAAGGCAACGAAGAATTGCTCTGCTTCGGCGATCGGCACATCGGGATCGTTTTCACCGTGAACGAGCATGGTCGGGGTGTGTACGCTCGATACGTGCTTCAGCGCCGAGCGTTCCCAAGCCTCATCCATCAACCTGCCCTGATGGAGAAACTGGCCGAATTCCATCTCCTCGTATTGGTTGTAGTAAGTCATGTAGTTATAGCTGATGAGGTTAGAAATTCCAGCAATCGGGATGGCCGCTTTGAACTCATTGGTCTGCGTAATCAGCCAATCGCTGAGTTGACCTCCGTAACTTACGCCCTCGATTCCCATGCGATCCCGGTCAATCCAAAGGTTTCGTCGCACTGCTGCGCTGACTCCGTAGAGGACATCCTGCCCCTCATTCCCGTCCTGATCGCCAAATACGGCATCGGCAAACTTCTGTCCATAGCCGACGGAGCCCCGATAGTTTACATGCAGAACGGCCCAGCCGTGGGCGGCGTAGACCTGATCCTTAAACTGAAACGCCGGACCATTCTGCCCATGCGGACCGCCGTGAAGTTCAACAATCATCGGATGCTTGCTGGCCGCAGTCATCCCTAATGGTTTTACCAGAAACGCTTCCACTTCGAACTTATTGTCGTTGCTGGCGAATGTGAAGGGCTCCACTTCCGCGACCTGCTTGCCGGTTAGAATATCGGAGTTCAATGATGTCAACGCGTGTGCGGCGGTCGCGCCCGTCTTAAGGTAGAGCTCCGGCATATCTTTTGTCGTTCCAAAAGCATAGACGACCGCGCCGTTCTTATTCACCGAGTAATCTCCCACCGTCCCAAGTTCATTCACCAGGACCGCCGGTTGCCCTTCTGCCAGGGGAACTCGGGCCAATCGCGAACTGCCCCGTTCGCTGAACGTCAAATAAACCGCATCGCCCCTGGGCGCCCAGCGCAGAGCATGCTGCCGCTGATCGATCACGGCGCCGATCTCGCGACGGTGCGTCCCATCGGCGTCCATCACCCAGGCGTGTGTGTCCTCCATTGTTGTTTCGCGGTCTGTCAATCCGCGTTTCGTTCCCAGGAATGCAATGCGTTTGCCATCAGGCGACCAACGCGCCGCGTATTCACAGCTCTCCGTCGCGGTGATCCTTCGAATACTTCCGTCAGCGAGTTTCAATGCGAAAACGTCGTAGTTGAAAAACTCATCGTAGTTCGGTTCCCGGTTCGATTCGAACAGTAGTTCTTCCCCATTGGGCGACCAATCGATGGAGTGCTCGTCGAAGCTGCCGTTCGTCAATTGACGGATCTGATGCGATGCCACGTCTACCGAGAAGATATGCAGGCGGCGGTTGTCGTTGAAGTGGGTCATCCCCTCCGATGCGATGGGCTTGTACAGATAGCGGGTAATCACCATCGGATCTCCACTTGCTTCTTCGGTCTCAGGACCGGCCGAGGCGGAGACAAACGCAATGCTTTTGCTGTCAGGCGACCAGGCCATGCTTTCGCCTTGTCCTGGCAGCGGAGAGTTGGTTCCCATTGTCTTCGCAAGAAAGGCGGGCGCCGAACCATCGGAATGGGCGACCGTCAAACCGTGATTTTCGTCAGCGCCGCCCATGTAGGCGATCCAGTTTCCATCGGGGGACCAGCGCGGTTGAGATGTGTCTTCCTTCTCGCCTCCGATTCGTACGGACTTCTGAGTTGCCACATCCATGATCCAGATTTGAGACGAGGGCCGCCCTGAGCCGCTGTAGCTGCTCACGGTATAGGCGAGATGTTTTCCGTCGGGCGCGAACTCGACTTCGCCGACTGCCCGGAATCGATAGAGGTCCTGGCTCAGCAAACCTTGAGCGCCGACTCGATGAGTGAACGCAAACAACAACACAACTGGCCACGCAGCGACCAGCCGAAAACGTAGAGACATTCCTTGCTCCTATGCCCTCAAACCAGCAGCGGGGCTGGGAGCGCGGGTAATTTTGTCACCCGATTATGCCACGGAGTCTGCGGTTGCTCCCGAGGTCGCGTTTTCTTTGCGTTGATAACATTACCGACTAAGTGAATTAACGTTCAGATGGGGTAGTTTGCATACGTCGATTACTCGTGTCGGTATCGGCACCTGCGGCTGCCGCCTCGGCGGCCCGGCGGGCAAGTGTCGCGAAAACCAGTTTCAATTCGTCGGGTGTGCGGACTACCACTCGACATCCAAGACTCAGTAGCATCGCTGCGAAGGCATCCAGCTGATCGCGTCTGCATCGAATCGTTGTTCCCCCGTTCTCTTCCTCCATGGAGACCCTGTGAAGCGCGAAATGCGATCCAGCTTCCGGGAGAGGTAGATTCAGCCACACCTCTATACTGAATTTCGATTGAACAAAGGGCATCGAATGCTGCAAGTACGCTTTCACATCGAAATTAGCCGGCCGCTCGAAGCTGCTCTCACCCAGTTCCAGGCGTGACACCCTGTCCAGGCGGAACGTTCTGAGAGACTCACGCAAAAGACAATGGCCGACCATGTACCAGCGGCCATCCATGTGGACGACGCCATAAGGCTCGATTTCACGGCGCAAACAGACGCCGGTGTGCGATTCGTAATCAAAAGCGAGCCGGCGGCGCGCCCGGATGCCGGAGGAGACACGGATCAGGCATTCCGCCGAGGTCGAGATCACCCACGGACCTGGCTCCAGCGCGACTACGTCGTCAATCGTTTGTATGCTTTGGCGCACCGAGTCGGGCAGCACGCGGCCCAGCTTCGCAGCGGCGCCTTCCGTGGCCGGCGCAAACGCCGACAATCCTAACTGACGCAAAGCCCTGAGCCCGAGCGTCACCGCAAAGGCTTCTTCGTCCGTAAACATGAGCGGCGGAAGGCGGAACCCGGGCTTTAGATAATAAAACCCGCCTGCTCCGCGCACCGATTCAACAGGAATACACAAATCCTGAAGTCGCGCAATATAGCGCTGTACGGTACGGAGATTCACCTCAAGACGTTCGGCGAGTTCTGCTCCGCTCACGCGCTCACGGGCCTGCAGGATCTCGAGCACCGTCAACACGCGCATGATCGGGTCGTACATAAACTTGATAGTGGCACGGAATTGCGACACGCTTTGTCGGGAATTGCTCTTACGCTTGGTTTCAGACGGAACTTCTTACGTCAAGGAGACTTTCAATGACAACCGAATGTGAAACGAACGTTCTCGCGGAGAGCGTACTACTCGAGCACTGGCAGGGACATCGGCGACTGACCAGGCGCGTGATCGAAGCTTTTCCCGAAGAAAAGTTGTTTACGTTCTCGCTAGGATCAATGCGGCCTTTCTCAGATTTGGTGATCGAATTCCTGAAGATGGCTGAACCGATCGCGCATGGCGTCGCCTCCGGACAGTGGCTATCGAGCAACGTGGGCTCCGTGGCAACAAAAGCGGAATTGCTCACGCTCTGGGATGAAGCGACAACGGCCATCAACACAATCTGGCCGACGATTCCAGCCCATCGCTTTGCCGAGATCGACACGGCTTTCGGTCAGTGGAAAAGCTCAGGCGTCGCAACCATCCTTTATGCGGTGGATAACGAGATACATCACCGCGGTCAAGCCTACGTGTACCTGCGGGCCCTGGGGATTGAACCGCCGGCATTCTACGAGAGAAGCTAAGCTCCTTCCGCCGAGGCTTGCGTGCTGCTTAGTTTCTTTCCACGTCCTGTCGCCATTGCTGAAGGGTCGTCTGCAACTGGTCGGCGATATCTGGATGAGTATGCCGAAGATTACGGCTTTCTCCCCGATCTTGTTCGAGGTCTGAAAGAAACACAGCGTCATCTCCCTGGAGCGGCTTGTTGCCTTCCGGCGTGCCGTCGTGCGTCACGCCGTTCACCACCAATTTCCATTTTCCGCGGCGAATCGCGAGTTGCGGCCCTTCGGCCCATGCCACAAAGTCATGTGGAGAGCGTGCGCCGCTTGTGAGAACCGGCCATATATTCCGCCCGTCAATTGTCCTGTCCGGAGGGAGCGTTGCGCCGGTCAGGTGGCACACGGTCGGCAGAATGTCGGCAGTCATTACTACTTCGTCAATCGTCTTCCCGCCTTCTATGTGTCCGGGCCAGTTCACCACTCCTGGTACATGCATGCCGCCGTCAAAGGTGCTGAACTTGTAACCGCGAAACGGCGTGTTCTTTCCTGCCGTCGCGGGTTGCTGGTTCAATCCGGCGCGCCGTTCCGTAGTGGCTCCGTTGTCGCCCAAAAGGAAGATGAGCGTGTTCTCGCGCTGTCCCGTCTGTTCCAGCGTCTCCACGATGCCACCGATGGCGTCGTCAGCCGCCGCGAGCATGGCCGCATACATGCGTCGTTCCGGAGCAAGATCGCGAAACCGCTCTACGTATTTCTGTGGCGCATGCATCGGATAATGCACCGCATTGAATGCTGCATACAGGAAGAATGGATTGCCTTGCTGCCGGGCGAGGAAACCCTTCGCCTCCGCTCCGATGCGTTCTGTCAGATACTGCCCATCCTCGAAGATTTCCTCGCGATCACGCCACAAATCGTGGAAATTCGCGCGAGTTGGCTCGCCCCAGTAATAACGGTGGGAGAAGTAATCCACGCATCCTTCATGGAAGCCGTAGAAGTAATCGAACCCGTGAGCGTTCGGGACGGTATCGGGCGTACTCCCGAGGTGCCATTTGCCGGTAAGCGCAGTGGCGTAGCCGCTGTCTTTTAAAATTGACGCGAGCGTTTTTTCCGACGGACGGAGAGGCATGCCGTTCTGCCTGATGCCAGCCCGAAGCGGACACCGGCCCGTCATCAATGCCGATCGCGCGGGTGCGCAGACTGGCGCATTCGAATACCAGTTGCGGCACACGATTCCGTTCTGAGCCAGGCGATCTATGTTCGGCGTGTGGAGGTCCGAGGCTCCCAGATATCCGAGATCATGCACGCCCAAATCATCGAAAAGGATTGTGATGATGTTCGGCTTGTTTGGCGAGGCGGGGGCTGTCGTAGCCAGTTGTGAAGACGCCAGCGCGCTTGCGCCTGCGCCTGCCAGCAAAGAGCGACGCGAAATGGATTGTGAGCTCATTTTTTTCCGAGATGAAATTAAAAGACCAGCCGGAGCGCAAACTGCAGCTCCCGGTTGGGCAACGAGGTTGCTGTAATTACGCCGAAGGTGGAGCTGCCGACCGTTGCGCCCGGTAAGGCGAACTGCGGATGGTTGAGCAGATTGTACGTTTCGGCACGGAACTCAAGCGTGGTTGATCGTTCGACCGGCATTCGGAATTCACGATGCAGGCTGAAATCCAAGTTGTCCTCGCCGGGGCCGCGAACGCTATTCCGGCCTGTATTTCCGAATGAGTATTGAGTAGGAGTGGCGAAGCAGGATGTATTGAAAAATTTTTGGACGTTAGGGGAAGCCAGCGTTGGATTGCAAACCGCGTTAGGGTAAGAAACCGTACCTGCGTTGGCATTATCGAACGACAGCATGGGCGTGAAAGGCAGCCCTGTTTGCGCCTGGTAAATCGCCGCGATCTGCCAACCGCCTGCCAAAGCCGCTCCCAACCCGGTGCGCAGAAACGAACCTGTCTTCCCGAATGGAAGCTGATATTGCCCGCTGAAGGTGAACCGCGTTCTTACGTCGTTATCGGCATCGCCGCGCTGCGCTCGCCGGTTATAAGCGTTCTGCACAGTATCTCCACCGCCGCAGCCGTCGCAGAGGTCGAGCGCCGGATCCTGATAATCAATGGCGTGGCCGTATGTGAAGGTGGAAAGCAGTGACACGCCGGACCCAAATCGCTTCTCGAGCTTGACGGAGAATCCCTCATAGCTGCTCATATTCCAGGGAGAAAAGACAGTGACGGGAGCCATTGTGTACTGAGCCAGCGGCCGCCGGCTGTTCGGTGTTCCAGGGCCGTTGGTCAGCGGCTGATTGCCCTGATAAGTTCCCCATAGGTGCACGCCCGTATTGCCCACATAGCTGCCTTGTAGAAGCATTCCCCACCCAAGACCTTTCTCCACCGTGAAGTTCCATTCCTCAACGTACGGCGTCGTGTTTTCGGCGGGCCAGCTCACCAATCCGGCCGTGGCGCTTGGAAGCAGATGAAAGGAGGCGGGGTTGATTGGCGCGGGCCTCGGCACAGATGCATTCGGGTTGAGAATAAAACCAGACGCCGGGTTGAGCTGATCGCTCTGTATCGACAACGCGCCATAACCGTAGAACGGCGGATTGCTCGTCATCCTGCTCACGACGCCATTACCCTGATCCTGGGCGTAAAAGATTCCAAAGGAACTGCGGATTACAAAGTTATTTACACCTGGAACGCGCCATGCAAAACCGACCCGCGGCGCCCAGTCGTTCTTATCCGTCGTCACAAGAGTCCGCGGCTTCCGGGGATCGCCCGAAAGAATCAGCTGCCCATAAAGCGGATCGCCCGGCGTAAGAATGAAATTCGCCATCCGATTCTGCGTCTCGATGTAGGGCGAGAACAACTCGTAACGAATGCCCAGGTTCACGGTCAGGCGCTGATTAACGGTCCACTCGTCCTGAAAATATCCGGCGGCATACCATCCGCGCTCTACCGCCTGCGCTACCGTTCCGGTCGTGACTGAATTCGCATCACCCAATAGAAGATCCGCCACGGCGTTCCCCGTCGTGGAGCGGCTTTGCGGATTCTGCGTAAACACGCCGGTGAATCCGAAGGCGCCTCGCCCATTACTCGCTGCGAACGTGCTCGGGCGAATCAGCATGGCATCGATGCCGAACTTCAAGACGTGCCGCCCGACATTCTTCGAGAGATTGTCGGACAAGTCCCAAACTCCCGAGCTCTTCCTCAACGGGTCATTCCCGCAGCAGGTCGCTTGCGCGCCAAGACTGGAAAATCCAGAGAGGTTGAAGACCGGAATGCTGCTTTTAATTGAAGGATCGAGCGACCCTGTAATGATCTGGTTCTCCGGCAGGGTCGCATCCTGGCTGAGATCGATCGATGTCCACGAGAAGCGCAGCTCATTCACCAGCGTCGGACTAAACGTCCGCGTATAGCCATATCCCACGCCGGAAGAATCGATGGAACGAGCCACGGGCGTTTGCGCCGGAGGAGGCAATGGTGCGTAACCGGTTACCGCCAAACGACTAATCGAATAGCGCGCGAACATCGTGTCCCGACTGCTGACCTGGACGTCACCCCGAATCACGGCATTGTTCGAAGTTTGCAGTTGCGGAGCGTTATAGGCAAAAAGGGTCGGCGAGCCCGGAACATTCGCCAGCGGGTACATATTCACCAGGCTTTGCCCCAATGGGTTAATCGCCGAAGCCGGAATGGTGTTGCCCGGGAACTGCGTTCGAGTAGGGGCGCCGTTGGCAGGATTGTAGATGGCGGTTGACCCGAACATTCCGTTGCGTTGCGCTAACGAAGGGACAGTCGACACATTGGTCTGCTCGCTTCGCAGATGAACGCCTTCGTACGCTGCAAATACCCAAGCCCGGTTCTTGATGACCGGAGCGCCTAATGAGCCGCCGTACTGGTTTTGCACCAGTAAAGGCTTGCTTCCGGCCGGAGCGAAGAAGTTGGCCGCATCCAGATTGTCGTTGCGCAGAAAATCATAGGCGGATCCATGGATTTGGTTGGTGCCGCTTTTGGTGATTGCGTTCACCACCGCTCCCGCCGAGGCGCCAAACTCGGCCGAGTAGTTGCTGGTATTCACCGTGAACTCACTAAGCGCATCCAGCGGCGGACGGAGCATATCGCGAGCCCTGTTATCCAGTCCACGCAAGTAATTTTCATTACGCGCCCCGTCGAGAAGAAAAGCGTTTTGCAGCCCGGTGTTTCCATAAGCGGAGAACGTCTGATCGCGGCTGCCCGTTGACGGCACGGCGCCTGCCACCAGGTTCGCCAAGCTCAAATAGTTGCGCCCGTTGAGCGGCACGGTCAACAGTTGTTTCGAATCGATCACCTGCGCCAACGTGCTCGACTTATCTTCCAGGAGCGGAGTCTGTCCGACTACCGTGACCGACTCCGAGGCGCTACCCAGCTCCAGTTGAATTTTCAGGCCCACCGTCTTGCCGACATCCACTACAATTCCCTTGCGGAATGTGGTTTTAAATCCGGGCGCGCTAGCCGCAATGTCGTACGAACCGGGAGGCAGCAGGGGCGCGTCGGCCAATCCTTGCCCATTTGTTCGCAAGCTCCGCACTTCATTTCCCGTCTGAGAGCCGGTAATTGTCAGGCTAACGTTGGGGAAAGCCGCACCGCTCGGATCGAGAACAGTCAGGGAAAGCTCCCCAGTCGAAGTCTGAGCCGGTAAGCGAGCGCATGCGGCGAATAGAAAAGCGGCAAGCGCTGCAATAGTGACTGATCTGCGGGAGGCTGATCTGCAAAAAACGGGGCCGCGAGGAAACCACATAGAACGTTTGTGCTTCTCTTTCTACTTTCCGAGTGCGCCTCCAGAATTATAGTGCAGGGGGTGTTTATTAATAACGCGTATGCCATTTCGTCACAGGCAAGTGAAGCTCTGTCGCCAGCAGAGTGGAGAGGAGTAGAGTTTATCGATAACATGTCGATATTGAAACTGCAACGGTTGCTATGACGGATTGGGTGCAGTAGCCTATGACGGGCGCTCCGCTCTACAGAGAGCGATGGCTTGCGGATAACGTGATTACATCGCCAGGCTTGATTACGGCCAGCGCCTCAAGCGCCGCTGGCATGTTGTGTTTTAAATGCGCAAGCCGGTTTGTATGAGCGCGAAGAATAAGGATGGCAATACTCCGACTTGCGACATCCTGCTGATGAGGAATGTTCTGGTCAACCGTGACAATTACATCAAATCCGGCGGCCTCCGCTGCTGCCAGCAAGTCTCCGTTTTTCAGGCCGGCGAAGCCAGCGTATCTTGCCGTCTGACAATCATGGCCCGAGAAGTCGTGTCTAATACGCTCGTCAATAAGAACGCGCACTAGAAGGCAGCCAACAGAAGTTCTTTGGCTTCTTTGAGTGCCTGTACGGCAGAATCGCGCGAGACAGTGGGGAATCCCTCTAAGAAGCTTTCAAGGTTTTCTCCGCCTTCCAGATAGTCGAACAAGGTTTGAACGGGTACACGCGTTCCTTCGAAAACGGGTGTGCCATGCATGATTTCGGGGTCTCGAACGGCCACTTGCGCCATAGTTAATTGTCGCTCAATGTAGTTTACGTTCAAGTGAGGCGCATCTCCTGCCGCTCCTTGTGCAATGTATTTGTTTTCACGGCGAGGCATATTGCCGGGTGTTTATGCTTACCGATATCGGTTATCATAAAAATTGATGAGTAAACCTACCGATTTAGTCCAAGGCACCCTTGATCTCCTGGTGCTCAAAATTCTCGCTCTGCAGCCGATGCATGGCTGGGCTATCGGCGAGCGCATCCAGCAGATGTCGAAGAAAACTTTGAAAGTCGGTCCTGGTTCGCTCTATCCTGCGTTGCACAAACTGGAACAGGCCGGCTGGATTGAAGCCGAGTGGTCAGTCAACGAGGCTAAGCGCCGTGTCAAGTTTTATTCCATCACCAGAGAAGGGCGAAAACGCCTTCAGCATGAAGCGGCTGACTGGAAGCGGTTATCCGGTGCGATCTCCTCCATTGTTTTTGAGAGTTAAACGGAGTTGCATCATGAGAGTCCTACGGAGTTTGCGGTTATGGGCCAGTTGGCTGTTCAGGCGTTCAGAGGTTGAGACAGATCTGACCGACGAGCTGAAAGACTACGTCGAACGCCAGACGGAACAGCACCTCTCCCGTGGTCTTTCACCCGAGAGGGCAAGACTGAAAGCACTACTGGACGTCGGCGGGATCGAACAGGTGAAGGAAGAATGCCGGGACGCACGCGGGACTGCCTGGTTCGAGAACACATTGCAAGATCTCCGATTTGGATCGCGCATGCTGCGCAAGAACCCCGGATTCACGATCGTGGCGGTATCGACACTGGCCCTCGGAATTGGCGCGAATACTGCGATCTTTTCTGTGGTGAAGGCGGTACTGCTGGCGCCGCTGCCGTATAAGGAGCCGAACTGGATTGTGGCGGTGTGGACAACAAATCCCGCGCGGGGCGGCCAACCGCTACCCAGCACGGCAGGCGATTTCGCGGCCTGGAAGCAAAGGAGCGGCGTTTTTGAAGACCTGGCGCCTTCGTATGACGATGAGAAGACGCTGACCGGCGAAGGTTCGCCACAACTCCTGATCGGGTATGCGGTGTCGGCGAATTATCTCCGGATCCTTGGCGTTGAGCCGCGTATCGGACGGCTTTATACGGATCAGGAGGACAAGCCGGGAGGCGCGAAAGTAGCTCTTCTGAGCGATCACCTCTGGCGCACGACATTTCATTCCGATCCCAAAATCGCCGGTAGAACGATCACACTGAATGGAAGCCCATATAGCGTGCTCGGTGTGATGCCGCGCGGTTTCAACTATCCAACCAATGTCGAGGTCTGGACTCCCGCGGCAATAACTCCGGCGGCCTACGACGACTTCAACCACACCTATGTGCGCATTCTCGGACGGCTCAAACGCGGAGTGACTCTCGCTGCAGCGCAGCACGCTGTAAATGTGGTGGAATCTCAAATCGCCGCCGCTCACCCTCAAACGGACGGCGGTAATCGCGTCGTTCTGGCGTCTCTACGCGAGCAATTGGACGGAGACATTCGCAAACCCTTACTGATTCTGCTGAGCGCAGCAGGGCTTGTGCTGCTGATTGCTTGCGCCAACACCGCCGGGCTGGCGTTGGCAAGAGATGCTGAGCGGCAGAAGGAGATCTCGGTGCGGTTGGCTCTCGGCGCAACGCAGTTTCGACTGCTCAGTCAATTTGCGGCCGAAAGCCTGCTGCTGGCCGCTATCGGGGGAGCAGTGGGAACGCTGCTGGCGTTGGCTGGGACGCATCTACTGCTCACGCTATTTCCCAACGATGTAGCCAACTTAGACATTCCAAAGGTGACACAGATTCCGATCGACGGAGGCGTCCTCCTGTTCGCCTTCGTCATCACCCTGCTAACGGCGCTTCTCTTCGGAATAGCCCCTATTCTGAGGACCAGGTGGGCAACCAGGATCGGCAGTGCAATGAAAGAATCGGCTCGCGGAAGCACCGCGAACGCATGGTCGAGCCGATCGCGCAGCGCGATTGTGATTGCCGAGGTGGCCTTGTCCCTGACGCTGCTGACTGCCGCCGGGCTGGTCGTGGCGAGCTTTCAAAATGTGGTGAAGGCCGACCTGGGCTTTCAACCCGACCACGTTCTCGCCCTCGAGATCTTCCTTCCACCCAACTGTTATCCTCGCAGCGACCCCGACAAAATGCGCCTGCTCGTCGAGAATGTCGTGAAACGGATGAATGCGCTTCCAGGCGTAAATTCCGCTGCTGCGACAAATTTTCTGCCTTTGAGCGGATTCTGGGGAAGCTGCAACTTTTTGCTTCGCGGCCAGTCGCAACCCAAAGCGGAACAGCTTCCCGAGGCGGACGATCGCGCCATCACTCCCGATTACCTGCGCACCTTGAAAATTCCGCTGCTTCGCGGACGCGCCTTTACTGACGCTGATCGCTCGGAGAGCGCGCACGTAGCCATGATCAATCAGACCCTGGCACAGCGGTATTTCCAAAATAGGGAACCGGTAGGCGAGGAGTTGAATCTTGGCACTGCCACTAAACCTAGCTGGTGGCGGATTGTGGGAGTGGCCGGTGACGTGAAAGCATTTGGCCAGGATCAGCCGACGCATGCGGACATCTATCAGCCCTTCGATCAGGAGCCGTTTTCAATTATCGCGTTCACGCTGCGTACGAAAACCGAACCTGCCGCGACGGTTAAAGCGGCGGAACAGGCGTTATGGAACGTCGATCCCGAACTGGCCGTATTCAAGGCAATCCCTATGCATTTGTTGGCCGCCCAAAGCCTGGCGGTACGCCGCGCCTGCTCGGTGCTGATCTCGGGTTTCGCCTTACTGGCTTTACTGCTGGCCTGCATCGGCATTTACGGAGTGATGGCGTATGCGGTAGTGCAGCGGACCCAGGAAATAGGCGTGCGGATGGCACTTGGAGCGCAGCCGCAGGATGTGCTGCGGATGATTCTGGGTTTCGGTTTTCGCGTGACATTGGCCGGTGTTGCTATCGGCCTGCTGGGAGCGCTCGCCTCGAATCGATTGCTGTCGAGTCTGCTATTCCAGGTCAGCGCCATAGACCCGCTCATCTTTTCGCTTGCAACGATCGGATTGCTGGGACTGGCAATCCTCGCTTCATTTCTGCCGGCGCGGCGGGCGACACGCATTGATCCGGTGCAAGCGCTGCGGGCAGAATAATCTGTCCCGATAATTTTCTCATTCCCGATCTCAACGGAACATTCTCAATCGTCCTCCCGTATCTACGAAAGAGAGATCATATGATCCTGTTCATCCTCTGGTGCATTCTGTTCTTTGTCTCGTGGCCCATCGCCCTGGCAGCATTGTTCCTCTACCCGCTCGTTTGGCTGCTGCTTCTGCCATTCAAACTGGTCGGAATCGCGGTGCACGGCGTTTTGGCTTTAGTCTGCGCGGCGATCTGGCTGCCCGTGAAACTGATCCGCGCCATTTAGCAAGGCGCCCCGACTTACTAAGAACGCCCTCACCCCTGACGCAGAAGCGCCACAATGTCATCCACCGTGATAACGCCTACCAGACGTTCGTACTCGTCCACAACCGGAAGCGACAACAGGTTATACTTGTCGAACATTTCGGTGACTCGGTCCTGTCTCTCCTCTGAATCGACCTTCAATAGAGGATCGGAAGCGAGGTCCTTCAGCTTGGTATCGCCGGGAGCAAAAAATAACCGGGCTAACGGCACCGAATAACGAAGGTGCTCCTCTTCATCGACGAGAAACAGGTCGTGCAAATCCTCCACGGCTTCCTCATTCTTCTTGAGCTCGGACATGGCATCCAGAACGGTCGCCTCTTCGGGCAACGACACAAAGCCCGTATCCATCAAGCCGCCGGCACGGTCCTCGCGAAAGTCAAGCAGTTCTTCCACGTCTTCCTTGCCTTCCGGCTCCATCTCCTCCAGAATTTCTTCGGATCGACGATCTTCCAATTCATTGAGAAGATCAGCCGCTTCGGACGGCTCCATTTCATCGAGAATTCCGGCAGCTTTTTCGGCCTCCAGCGACTGGATGATGCTGGCCTGAACGTCCGGTTCGACTTCACTTAGTAGTTCGGCCGCCTTTTCGTTGTCGATGGTATTGAAGATAGCCTGGCGATCTTCGTGGCCCAGATTTTCGACAATGTCAGCCAGATCCGCTGGATGCATCTCCTCGAGCAGCTTGTTCGAGATGTTTAACCTGACCCGCCGCTGCGGATCGGACTCGAGAATGTTGCATGACTCCCAGGAGATGGAGTGCGGCGGAATCCGCTCCTGCAGCTTACGAATGGTGAGTGGCGGAACAATTCCACGCAAAACACGCCGCAGAATGGATCTCACCCCAATATCTACTTCCAGAATGTGCAGAACCTCGTGACCGCCTTCGGAGTGCTTTGTGAAGGTCACATCATTCACTCGCACAACTTTTCGCCCCAGTGCATCGATGATCTGCTGATCGAGCAAATCTCGAACCAGCCGGAGCATGTACTCGTCCGAGTGATAAGGAGTCAGGCGCTCGTCCACCAGGCGAATGCCTTGAAAGTCAATCGTACCGATCTGGTCGTAACGAATGCTGAGCCACGCCGGACCGGCTCCCACCAGAAAACGGTCCACCCGAACAGCGTTCATCAGCGGAACTAAAGCCGCATCGCGAAGCGTGCCGATACGCCGGCCCTTCGTGTCGTATACCGTGACTCCGAGTAGTTCGCTTAGATACAGGAAGTCTTCTGTCATGGCAGCGATCGATCTCTTGAGAATAGCTGGCTCTTGAGAATAACTGGCTATTGAGAATAGCTGGCAAAGCCGGGTACTACACTGGTGTTTCCTGCCCAATCCAGCTGTGAGCAGTTCCACCAATATCTACACGAAAGCTCCCGGCTCAAAGAAACTGAAAGCCAGAAGTTTTTTCAGACGCGATGGCCTGCTCTCGCGCTCACATCCGAATTACGAATTCCGCGAAGGTCAACTGCAAATGGCGGAAGAGATCGAATCGGCGCTCGCGGAAGGGCGTCATTTGATTGTAGAGGCTGGAACGGGGACTGGCAAGACCCTGGCCTATCTTGTGCCCGCTATTCTCTCCGGCAAGCGCGTCGTCATCTCCACTGGAACCAAAGCCCTGCAGGAGCAGCTTTACTTCAAAGATCTCCCCTTTCTACAGACCCTGTGTGAGCAGCCGCTATCGGTTTGTTATATGAAGGGCCGGTCGAATTACCTGTGCCGGCAAAAACTGTACGACGTGGAACATCAGCCCATCTTGTCCGGAGTTTCCGAAGTTCGCGATTTCGGGATTATACGGGACTGGGAGAAAGAAACCGAGACGGGCGATCGCAGCGAGCTGCGCGAAATTCCGGATGGAAGCACGCTATGGTGGAAGCTCGACGCCAAGAGTGATTTCTGCGCCGGGCAAAAGTGCAAACAATTCGATCGCTGCTTCATCACGGAGATGCATCGACGCGCGCTCGAAAGCAACATCATCATCGTGAATCACCACCTGTTTTTCGCTGACCTCGCTGTCCGGGAGCAGGCTTTTGGCGGCGGCATTATTCCTGATTACGCGGCAGTCATCTTCGACGAAGCGCATGAGATCGAAGACGTCGCCGGGCAGTATTTCGGCATCAGCATCAGCAATCTTCAGATCACGGAGCTGGCCAAAGATACTTCGGCGATCTCGCGCCGCAAGCTGTTCGCGTCACCGGAACTGGATCGCAGCCTAGTGCAAATGGGAGATCGCTCCGAGCAGTTTTTTCAGCTGTTCCCCCAGGAAGGACGCCATGGCTTTCGCGACCAGGCCAGCCTTCTTGAACGGCACGAAACCGAATACCGTGAACTGCTGCTCGCTCTCGAAACCCTCTGTGCCCGGCTGGAACTGGTGACCGGAGCCGTCGAAGACACCTTGCCTCTGGTGCGGCGAGCGAAGCTTATTCAAGCCGGCTTGAATTTTTGGATGGAGTCGGCCGACCCGGCCTTTGTCTACTGGATCGAACGTCGCGGCCGTGGGTTGTATCTACAGGCCACCCCGATCGACGTCTCGCAAACGCTCGCGACACGTCTGATGTCGCGAGTCTCCTCGGTCATCCTCACCTCTGCCACTTTAGCGGTCGCCGGAACCTTCGACTACGCTCAAACCCGCCTCGGTCTTCAGAACGCTAGAACGCTTCAGGTGCAAAGCCAGTACGATTACTCGAAGCAGGTTCTCTTGTATGTGCCGCCGCATCTGCCCGACGCCCGGCATCCCGACTTCTCCAAGGAAGCCGCCGCTGAGATTGAGCATATCCTGCGGGCTTCTCGCGGACGAGCCTTTGTCTTGTTCACCAGTTACCAGCAGATGCGGCAGGTGCACCATCTATTGAAGGATCAGCTCTCTCATCCGCTTCTGCTGCAGGGAGAAGCGCCGCGTTCGGCCCTAATCGAGTCTTTCCGTTCCACTCCCGGCGCCGTGCTGTTTGCCACGTCCAGTTTTTGGCAGGGCATCGATGTGCAAGGCGAGCAACTGAGTTGCGTCATCATCGACCGGCTGCCCTTTGCCGTTCCCAGCGACCCGGTTATCGCCGCGCGCACAGCCGCTATCGAGCAGGCCGGCGGCAATGCCTTCTTCGAATACCAGATTCCGCAAGCGGCTCTTACGCTCAAACAGGGGTTCGGGCGATTGATCCGAAGCAGCGCCGATCGCGGTATTCTCGCGCTGCTGGATAATAGAATTACCAGGCAGCGATACGGGCGCGTGTTCTTCGATAGCCTGCCCGCTTATCGCTTCACCACAAAGATAAGGGACGTTCAAGAATTCTTCGATGTTTGAGATTTACGTAGAGCACACTTTCGCCGCAGGACATGCCTTGCGCAACTATCACGGAAAGTGTGAAAACGTACATGGGCATAACTACAAAGTCCAGGTAGGGATTGAAGGCCCGGACGTGGACGAAAATGGATTACTGCACGACTTTGCAGATCTGAAGCGCCGGCTAAGATCTACCAGCGAGTACCTGGACCATCAATTCATCAACGATCTACAGCCGTTCGACCAAATCAATCCATCGGCAGAGAACATCGCCCGGTTTATCTGTGAGGAAATACAGAAAGACCTGAAGACCGCCGCCATCGCGTACGTAAAGGTTTGGGAAACGGATACTTCCTGCGCTGTTTACCGGCCGTAGGGTCACGCAGCTCTGTCTCTCAACCTGGCATGCTCGGCCAGTCGCCGCCTGTATTCGAATTCGACCAGCGAATCGAACTGATTTTGGCTGAGGGGCGCTTTGACGTGGCTGTTTATATGGAACTCGATCAAGCACAATCGCGCACGAAGGCGCTCGTCGGCTTCTTCTGGAGTGATCATGTCGCCCTTCTTGACTCCGAGCGTCTCACCGTACCCGATCGTCCAGACCCCGGTCGCATCTGAGTAAGCGGTCAGGCGCAGAGCCCCAAAGCTTTTGATCTCGCGGATTTCGGCCTCGCTCGTTTTCATGTTGCCTCCACTGATCACTTAAGCGAGATCGGGAGGGGAAAGCCGCCAACCGCAATGGGTCGTGTGAGCGCTTATGAGCTAATTGATATTCGAAGATTTACCGGCCGAAGTAGTCGGCGTTCTTTTGCGTGAACTCGGCCCACTTCTCGGGAAGATCGTCGAGCGCAAAAATCGCCGAAACGGGGCAAACCGGAACACAGGCGCCACAGTCAATGCACTCTACGGGATCGATAAAGAGCATTTCTTCGCTCTCGAATTTTGCCTCATCCTTCTTGGGATGAATGCAATCGACAGGGCAGGCGTCAACACAGGCGGAATCTTTGGTTCCGATGCAGGGCTCGGCAATTACATAGGCCATCTTTGATAAAGTTCCAGTTCCAGCTTAACTTTTAGAATTAGCACATGCGGGAGTCACGGACAAACCAGTCCCAGCGAGCGGTCGCAATAGAACATTCAACTGCGTCGAACCCGAGCCCATCCCAACGAGGTTTGCCACTTGCGAAAATAGATCTTGAAAGATGAGCAGCCAACCCCTCAATCGCCGTGTCTTTCTTTTAAGTTCATCGGCCGCTGCCTTGGTTCTAACGGCACGCGCCGTCCCTGGCGTTCAGTCGAACCAGGACCCCTGGTCCTCGGATGAACTGATGTCTCCCGATGAACTGGCGCGGATCCTGAAAGCGAAGGACAAGCCGCCGCAGATAATCTGCGTTACGTTCCCGATCCTCTTCAGGCAGAAGCACATTCCTCATGCGACGCTCGCCGGACCGGCCAACAAACCGGAAGGATTGGACCAACTACGCCTCGTAACGGATGCACTCAGCAAGCAATCGGAGATCATTCTGTACTGCGGCTGCTGTCCCATGGACGACTGTCCGAACATCCGGCCAGCCTTTCGAGAATTAAACGATCGGAAATTTAAAAGAGTCCGCGTTCTGAATCTAGCTACAAATTTCCACACCGATTGGGTAGCAAAAGGATACCCTTCCGAGATTTAGGGAAAGCCGATTCTGAAGAAGCCTGGCAACTAGCGAGCGAATCGTCTGGTCGCCAGGAAAATTGCCGCCAGACTTCCAGCCAACAACACAAAAATGACACTGGCTGGCTCAGGTACCGAAGCGGCAGCGGTAGGTGCAAGCACGCCGTTGACCTGGTTGCTCACCGTCGCGCTAATGCTATTCAGCGCTATCGCAAAATGATCGTCAACCGGATTCAAAGCGCTTGCGAACGTAACCCCAAGGTCGCTCCCCACCGCGAGCATAGTTGCCGACTGACTGAAAAACTGAAGATATGTCTGCGGCGTATCGTTGCCCAGATAAGACCAGTCAGTCGTGGGAGCGCCATTCAGCGTGAGCTGAACGTTCAATGGAGAAATATCATCACTACCCAGAAAAATGTTGTCGAAGCCGCCTCCCGTGCCCGTGACACTGAAGATATACGAGTAATCGTACAAGCTGCCGGAAGGAACGGCGGTTGCTGTCACACCGAGTGTGCCGGCGAAAGTCGCGCCGCTTGCAACCAGCACCAGGCTGAGTAATCCAAAGAATTTTTTCATCGTGTCCTCTTGATTTGAGTTATCAATTAAAACAGCTTGGAAAGGGCTGGTAAGCCTGGCGCCTGCACAACCATGGTCGTTACGGTATTGGAAGTGACCGGAAGCGCAGTTCCGGAGCTGACCGTCGCCGTGGTCGTGAGTTTTGTTCCTGCCGGTACTCCGGATACAACTCGCGTTTTCATCTGCATCAGTTGTTGCGCTCCGGAAGCGAGACGGCCAAGCGTCATTACGACGTCGCTGCCCTGTACTGTTGCGTTCGCCAAGCTATCGGCGTACACAAGGTTCGAAGGAAGCGTGACGCGGACCTGAGTCCCGTTCAACCCATAGCTCGATTTATTTTGCAGCGTGATCGAGTAAACCACCGCTCCGTTCACCGTCGCATTCGGAGGAGCAGACAGTTGTGCAACTAGCGAAGCCGAAACATCGGGCTTAGTGATAGTAAATCGATCAAGCAGAGCCGGAGTGCCGGTCGCAGGAGGAGAAACCAGCTGACCGCTTGTGGCGTTCAATAGCGTGTCAGGAATTGGATCGTTCAAAGGAGCTCCATTGACGTCAGTCCCATAAGGCGCCGGCACAGCAGAGTTGCCTGAAGAAGTGGATTGCAGGGGCTCGCTAATCTGCCATAGCGTCATGTTGTTGTTGTTCACCACCAGGTGTCCGAAAGAGAACACCTTCGATTTGAACTTGACGGTAATCTTGGGCCCGGTTCCGGCATTCGGATAGTATTGACCCATCTCCAGGTTAGTCAAATTTGTATCGAGCCAATCCGCGGGACCTTGCTGAATCGTGACGCCGGGAGCAGGAGTGGCCGTGCCCGTGGCCGAATCGTCTTGATCTGTTCCCAATCCGCTGCCGCGCGGCGGAGCGAAGTTGCCGTCGAAGTCTCGATTACCGCCCGCGCCTTCCACTATGTAAAGCACGCCGTCCGGAACTGTTTGCGTCGCGCCGTCGTAGCGAGTGTCGATGTCAACTGCCGGACCGGAGGTTGTGTTGAGCGCGCCAGCTACTCGGGTAGTTGCTCGAAGCGGAAAGGTGCGCTGGTAATTGTGCTCATGTCCGTTAAAGACAATGTTCACGCCGTGATCTTCCAGAACCTTGGCGACGGCGCGCATCTGGTGATTGAAAATGGTCGCGTCGCCCGACGAGAACGAAGGCTGGTGAAACACGACAACTTTCCAGGGTTGCTTGCTGGAATCGAGATCGTTGATAATCCAGTTGCGTAAGCCGGTCGGATAGTCCGGAAACGGCGCCGGAGGAGCAGTGGTCGCCGCGCCCGTGTCCAGCATCCCGTCAAACAGATGAGGATTCGCGTCAAGAAACAGAAAGTGTCCGCTGCCGTTGTCGAACGAGTAATTGTTCATCAACTCGAACTGCTGTTTGGGACCATGACCGGAGTCAACCACTGTGGACGCACGAAACGCGTCGATGGCTGCCGGGGACGTGTAAGTCTGATTCTGATACGCGAAGACTAAGCCGTTCGGCGTAGCGTTATCGACGTTCCAGGTGTTCTGTATGTCGTACCCTTGCGCTCCGTTCAACGGATAGTAAAAGTTGTTGAAGTAAGCGAGCGCATCGCCGCCGCCCGTGTTTCCGCTGAAGCGAGGCGCAGAGTTGTCGGAAAGAAGATTGGCCGTCACACCAGTGCTTCCCACGTCATGATTGCCGACAGTGATGTAGTAAAGAAAGCTTCTGATAATCGGCGCGCCCGTCTCATTCGAGTCCACGTCATTGTTGAAAACGGGGAAGAAAAAATCCCGGTAGGTATCCTCAGAGCCCGTCGTATAAACGTTGTCTCCGGTGTTGAGATAGAAATCTGCAACAGGACGAGTGGGTTGTCCCGGTAACGCAATGCTGGATGCGTTGTACATCAAGTGGTTAATCCGAGCCTCATAATTCACAAGCGTCGCCGGATTCGAATTCGGATTGGCTGGGAACATACCTTCGTCCCCTTCCACGATGAATGAGAACTGGCCGCTCCGTTTGCGAGTGTGAAACTGAGCAGCGAAGCCGTCGGTCGGAAGGCCCGGTCCTGTGACCCGGTAGTAATATGTCGTGTCGTAGGCTAAGTTCGACAACACCACAGAATAATCGATGTGAGCGCCATAGGGATTGCTGCCTGCTGGCAGACTTTTGTCCGCCGCAAGATAGTTATCGACAACTCGGCCGCTCGGTAGAGTCGAACTTCCGTAAGTCGAAGTAAGTCCGTAATCGATGCGGTAAGCGCCGGCATTGGGACTCGTCTCATCCGTTTGCCACGCCACGACAATCTGATCCTGAGCTTCGAAAGATCCGTTATCGCCAGGCTGAAGGTAAGGAGCGTATGTCACCTGCAGGGCGGAAGCCGGCACTCTGAAAGTGAGATAAGAAGCGGCAATGACTACGCCGATAAGGACAGCGCGGTTCTTAATGTTTAGTTTCATCGCATTATTCGGCAGTTGTTCCATGCCGAGTATAGAATCAAAATCCGTTCTCGTTGATGAAAAGAAAATGAATAAATGACGGCAGTCCTGCAACAATTCCGACATCGGCTTGTAACGACCTAGTAAGAACTTGTTGAGTACCCTTTGAATTGAACCGCCGTGACTTCATTCAAAAAGTCGGAAGTCTGGTTTTATTGCCGGCGGACCGACAGCCCGAAATCCTGAACCCATCGGCACTCGAACGTTTCGTCGATCCTTTGCCGATTCCCTCTCCCGCCAAACCGGTTGGCCGCAAAGCTCGACCGGATGGAAAAGCCGGTTCGGTCGCTTATTTCCGATACGCAATCCGGCGATTCACAACATCGGTTCATCGCGATCTGAAGCCGACAACCATGTGGGGCTACGACGGCGCCTCGCCGGGCCCGACGTTTGAAGCACGCTGCGGAACCCCGCTCCTCATCGAATGGAAGAACCAACTGCCCGCACAGCATCTGTTCCCCATCGACCATACCCTGCACGGCGCGGAAGCCACTCAACCGGCAACCAGGACTGTCGTCCATTTGCATGGCGGACGCACTCCACCGCAATTCGATGGTTATCCCGAACTGTGGTTCAAGCCTGGCCAGTCGGCAACTTATTACTACCCGAATCAGCAGAACGCAACCCTGCTTTTCTATCACGACCACGCCATGGGCATCACGCGGCTGAACACCATGGCCGGGCTGATGGGCCTCTACATAATCCGAGATGATGTGGAAGATCGGCTGCCTCTGCCCAAAGGCCGCTTTGAGATTCCTCTGGTGCTCTACGATCGAACCTTCACCACCGGCGGACAGCTGTTCTATCCGGTGTCTGGAAATCCAAAGTCACCGTGGATCTCAGATTTTGTCGGAAACACCATTCTGGTCAACGGAAAAATCTCTCCGTTCCTCGACGTGGAACCGCGGCGCTATCGGTTCCGGCTGCTCAACGGATCGAACGGCGGATTCTACTATCTGTCTTTTCATAAGGAGCAGAGTTCCGCCCAAGGCGAGACCTTCTGGCAGATCGGCAGCGACCAGGGCCTGCTGCATGCCGTCGCGGAGCTCGATCATCTCTTCCTCGCTCCGGGAGAACGAGCCGATCTGATTGTCGATTTCAGCCGGTTCGCCGGACAGACCTTGCTCTTGCGCGCCCAGGCTGCCGTGGCCATGCAGTTTCGCGTTTCGTCCGCCCTTGCGGAAGACAAGTCAAGCCTACCCGCAAGTCTCCATCCCGTCGAGCGCCTTCCCGAGCACACCGCCCTCAAAACTCGCCAGTTGTTCCTAGCCGATCACCAGGACAGGCTCGGCATGTCTCACATGATGCTGCTGAACGGACAGCATTGGTCCATGCCGGTGACCGAAAAACCGCTGCTCGGCAGCACTGAAATCTGGGAATTCGTCAACCTGACCGATGACACCCATCCCATCCATCTGCACTTGGTTCGCTTCCAAATCCTGGAGCGCCGCCCCTTCGACCTCCAGGTCTACCAGCTGACTCACAAAGTGGTCTTCACGGGACCAGCCGTCCCGCTCGACCAGAACGAACTCGGGTGGAAAGACACCGTACGCGCGCCCTCAACGTTAGTGACGCGCATCATCGTAAAGTTCGAAGGCTATCCCGGTCGTTACGTCTGGCACTGCCATGTTCTGGAGCATGAGGATAATGAGATGATGCGTCCGTACGATGTTCTGGAGAGCTAGTCTTTCGATCAGGCGCTGACCCGAGCAAAGATTGTCACTACTCGACGTTGTCTTAGGCCGCCCCCTCGCCTCATCCGAAGAACGTGCGGAACAAATCAGCCCGATCAAAGGAATCCCGATCTTCGGCTTGGATGCGCTTGGATCTGCCGCTTATGGACCGGAAGCGGCCCTGACATTGCTGATCCCGCTCGGATTGGCGGGACTCCAGTTCATTGTTCCGCTCAGCGTGAGTGTCATCGCGCTGCTCGTCATCGTCTATCTCTCTTACCGGCAGACCATCGCCGCTTATCCCTCCGGCGGCGGATCCTACATCGTCGCGCGTCAAAACCTCGGCACGTTCGCCGGCTTGCTTGCGGCCTCGGCTTTACTCATCGACTATGTCCTCGATGCGGCCGTCGGAATCTCGACCGGAATCGGCGCGCTCACATCTGCAATCCCTTCTTTGCATCCCCATACCCTGACTCTCTGCCTCATCGCCCTCTTCTTACTCATCGTGGTCAACCTGCGAGGCGTCAGCGAAACGGGCGCTGTTTTCTTCGTTCCCACTTATCTGTTTCTTTTGTGCATGGCGCTAGTCCTTTCGATCGGTATCGTAAAGACAATCGACGCCGGTGGACACCCCGCGCCCATCATCAAACCTCCCGCGGCACAGGCCACTGCGGCCTTCACGCTTTGGCTGCTTATAAAATCTTTCGCCAGTGGCTGCACCGCGCTCACCGGCGTCGAGGCCGTGAGCGACGGCGTCGGCGCATTTCGCCAGGATCGGACGAAGAACGCGCGCGCTACTTTGGGTTCAATCATTCTCGCGCTCGGGCTCATGCTTGCCGGAACCGCTGTCCTCGTCAAATCCTACGGCATTGTGGCAACCGATCCGAACGGCAATAAATATCAAAGCATTCTCTCCATGCTCTTCGGCGCTGTCATCGGTCGAGGTGGGTTCTATTACGTAGCGATCGGGTCGGTCCTGCTGCTTCTGGTTCTTTCGGCCAACACGGCCTTCGCCGATTTCCCGCGCGTGTGCCGTTTTGTGGCTGAAGATGGCTACCTGCCTACAGCTTTTGCGAACCGCGGGCGCCGCCTGGTTTATTCAGAAGGCGTTTGCGTACTCACCCTCTTTACCGCCGCCCTTCTGATCGGATTCGGCGGAATCACTGACCGGCTGATTCCACTCTTCGCCATAGGAGCATTTCTTTCCTTCACCATGTCCCAGGCCGGAATGGTCGCTCATTGGAAACGTACCGGGGGCCACGCGGCGCGGCGCAGCATGCTCCTCAACATGTCCGGCGCCATCGCAACCGGCCTGACGGTGCTTATCGTCATCGTTGCCAAGTTCGCCGAAGGAGCATGGATCACGCTGATTGCCATTCCCGCCTTGCTTTTGATTATGTACGGTGTACACGGTCATTACAAGAAGATAAAAGCGGAAATCAACATCGATACTCCGTTAGAGGCTCAACCCGAAGCGCCTCCCATTCTGGTGATCACTATGCAGGGGTGGACTCGGGTGAATCAGGAAGCCCTGCGTGCAGCCATGTCGCTCTCCCGTGATATCAAAGTCGTTCATGTCACTGAGGAAGACAGGCCCAACGACTTCTGCAAAAAATGGCAGGAGTACGTCGAACACCCAGCCAGGCAAGCCAATCTCCCCGTTCCGGAACTTGTCGAGCTTCGTTCGCCCTATCGGTTAGTCGTGACTCCCATAGTCGAATATATAAAGCAGCTGGCCAGCGAGAACAAAGATCGCCGCATCATTACGGTGATTCCTGAGTTAGTCGAACGCCACTGGTTTCAATGGCTGCTCCACACCCAACGCGCCGAGATCCTCAAAGGACGTCTTCTGATGGAGCGAAACGACCGAATCTCGGTACTGAACATTCCCTGGCACAAAAAGTCCGCCTGAGCCAGATCCATTGCACTAGCTCACGATCCCGACGATATATAATCATCAGCAACGTTTTAGGGATTCTCAGTCGAGTTTCAGTCTATGAATCAAAATAGGTCCGGAATTTCTCTTTTTTTCGTCTCGCTTCTATTCGCCTCTTACGGCGCCGCTCAAACCAATCAAGGCACTCTGGCGGGAACGGTATACGATCCGTCGGGCGCCGCCGTACCGGGCGCGAACTTCACCGTGGCCAATCAGGACACCGGAGTTACAACAAGGACGGTTTCTTCGGGTAGCGGTGTTTATCGGGTCGGCAATTTAACGCCAGGACCTTACACGGTTTCCGTCTCCGCTCCCGGCTTTAAAGTGGCCAAACAAACGGGCGTGAATATCACGGTGAGTACGACCACCGCGCTGGACGTCACCTTGCAGACGGGCCAGGCTTCCGAGACGATAACGGTGGATGCCAGCGCCGCTGTCGTTCAAACCCAGAGCTCAGATATCGGTACCGTGTTGCCCCCGCAACAAGTGGCTGAACTTCCGATTAGTCTAGGAGGCGGCGGCAATCTTCGAACTCCGGTGGATTTTGTTTTCTTGACCCCAGGCACCGTCGGCACCGGTACCACTGGAGGAAACAACACGACTAAGATCGCCGGCGGTCAGTCTTTGGGCTCACAAATTTTGCTTGACGGCACATCCATCGGAACCAGTACCGGCAACAACTTTGACGTTCCAGGCTACACGCCTTCGCTGGATGCGGTGCAGGAATTTAACGTCATTTTGGGAGGCATGCCGGCAGAATACGGAAGAACCTCGGGCGGCATTGCCACCTTTGTGACCAAGTCAGGAACAAATTCCTATCACGGAACTGTTTACGAGATCTTCCGCAACACGGCTCTCGATGCCAATACCTGGTTCAACAATGCCAATAAAGCGCTCAACCCGGGCAATCCGAACTTCAATACTCCTGCCGACAAAAAGAACGATTACGGCGTCACTTTGGGAGGTCCGGTTTGGATTCCCAAGATTTATAAGGGTAAAGACAAAACCTTCTTCTTCTTTTCCTGGGAACAGCTCAGACAGAATGCCGGCGGTACGGCGACGGAAACCGTCCCTACAGCAGCCAATCGGGCAGGAAATTTTTCCAGTTCTCTGAACCCTTCGGTTGTGTTGGGTACGAATCCCTGCAACGGCAGTCCCATTTTGCAGGGGCAGGTCTTCAATCCGGCCACGACGCGTACTGTCAACGGCCAACCATGCCGCGACCCGTTTCCCGGCAACATCGTTCCGGCCTCGCAGTTCAGCGCGGTCGCTCAAAACGTCTTAAAGTATGTTCCCAATCCAGCGAACAATGCTCTGGTGAACAACTACTTTCTCTCTTCCAATAAGACGATCACACAGACCGCTACCACCATTCGGGTGGACCAGAATTTTTCGTCTAACGACAAACTGTTCGTCTCATACAACCCCAACGAGCACTACAGTCCCTGTCTTGGTCTTCAATTATTTCCCGGTTTGGGCGATCCCGGATGTGGCTATCAAGACTTCTTTTTCCATGAAGCCGCTTTAGCCTACGATCACATTTTTTCTCCAACCTTGTTGAATCACTTCTCGGCTGGATATAACCGTGTCGCCAATAATGCCCATTCGGTGGCCTCTCGCAGCGGCGACAATTTTAACCAGCTTCTTGGTCTGACGGGCACCAGCGGCCCGACTTTCCCTGCTTTTAACTATGGCGAGGGTTACCAGGGACCGGGCGCTTCCACGTTTCTTACTCTGATCGACAACCATATGCAGGCCAACGACAGCGTAAGTTGGACGGTTGGACGGCATAATCTCAGATTTGGCGTTGATTGGCGCCGGTTAGTCTTCTCTTTTCTAAATCAGAGCGGTGCGTCCGGCACTTATAACTTCGCTCGCACCGAAACGGCAGCTACTCCGAACACCACAACCCTGAGCGGCAACGCCTTCGCGAGCTATTTACTAGGTGATGTCTCATCCGCTAACGTCCAGTATCAATTACATTCGCCGCGCTCCTACGAAGATTACTTCGCCGGTTTCATTCAGGATGATTTCAAAGTTTCGAATACGCTCGTTTTAAATCTCGGATTGCGTTATGACGTCGAGAATCCGCCGCGCGAAGCTTACGACGATCAGGCCAACCTTTCCCTCGCTCTGCCGAATCCCGCTGCAGGAAATATACCTGGCGCAATCTACTTCGCCGGCAGCGGACCTGGACGGTCCGGGAATAGTAGCCGATTCGCCAATACCTGGTTACGAGACTTCGCGCCGCGTGTCGGCTTCGCCTGGTCGCCCGATCAGAAAACTGCTCTGCGGGGAAGCTATGACATTATCTACTCGCCGTTGCCCCTCAGCGTAGCCATCGGAACGCCTCCGCCGGGAGGAGGCAACGTGAGTCCCTTAGCGCTGGGCTTTAACATCAATCGCACTTACTCTGACAGCGCTGACAAATTTACTTCTCCTTTTGCTCTGGATGCAGGCTTCCCCGCCTATTTGAGGCAGACAAACTTCGATCCCTCGCAGGCGAATGGAACGAGCAGCGCTTCTTACATGGATTCGAGCTACGGCCGGCCCGGCATGGTGCAGCTGTGGACTTTGGAGTTGCAGAGAGAGTTACCCTCCAACTTTCTTCTTTCTCTGACCTACTTAGGCCAGCATTCAACGCACTTAGGATCATCGCTAGTCTATCTGAATAACCTCAATCCGCAATATTATTCGCTCGGCCAGCAGTTGACCTTACCGGCGGCGTCCGTTGCCGGAGTAAGCACGCGTTACTCCGGTTTTACAGGCACGGCTGCTCAGGCGCTACGGCCGTTCCCTCAGTATCTCGGCATCAGCACTGTGATGGAGAACGTGGGTCAAGCAACCTACAACGCGTTCTTGTTGAAGTTGCAGCGAAATTTCCACAACGGGTTCAGCTTTCTTGGATCCTATACCTGGTCGAAGTCACTGACCGATGCGGACAGCACCTTTCCTGGCGTTGGCGTTGGCAACGGCGCCATTCAGAATCCTTTTAATCTAAACGGCGAGAAAAGCGTATCTACGCAGGACATACCGCACACCGTCGTCCTCAGTTACGTTTACGAGCTGCCTTTCGGTAAGGGCAAAGCGTTCCTGAATAACGGCGGCTGGTCGAACATCCTGCTTGGCGGATGGCAGGTGGGTGCCATCCAGCGTTATCAAAGCGGCCAGCCCTATCAGTTTGCCTGCGCAACCTCCATACCCGGCACCGATACTTGTACCCGCTATAACTATGTTTACGGACAAACCATCGAGTCGGCGGCGGAAACCACCGGACACTTCGATCCGATGAGCAATCGTTACTTGAACATAAATGCTTTCAGCGATCCGAATTCCGCCAGTAATGTCGCAGCGAGAGGCTACGTATTCGGTAACGCGCCCCGCATAGAGGGCGCAGTACGAACGCCCTGGTTTTTGAACGAAGATATCAGTATCATCAAGCGAATTCCTTTGCGGGAAAGTATTCTGTTAGAGCTGCGGGGAGAATTATTCAACGCTTTCAATCGCCATGTGTGGGGTGTTGCCGGTACCGATCCGTCGATCTCTACGACTTTTGGCGTCATCAACAGTACATTGGACTCTCCGCGACAGGTTCAATTTACGGCGCGCATCACCTTTTAAACTTGAATCCTTGTGAACGCTACAAGCCTTCGGAGAATGTCATCGCATTCTTCCAGGAACCGGGCAGCACGTACCAGACAAAAGACTTCGAAGCGATCCCGTCCAGGGCTTCATGCGCCGAAAGATGATAACTATGATTTCGCCACATCGGTTCGGTCCCGCCGCCGCCGCTTATTTTGCTTTGCGAAAAATTCTTGGAAGGCATGGCGACTCCCAAGCCCGTTGACTCATCTTCACGGTAGAACCCGCCCAGCACATAGCTTGTCTTAGACGCATCGCAGGGGCAATTCGCGGGACTCGATAGCGCTTTCGGGAAATCCCATGGCGCGTATGCCGCGAAATCAAAAGTAAAAGGCCCAACGCTCTCGTCCGCGATGTGCGTGATCCGTTCCTCCAGCTTCAAGTAATACTTGGGCTCACCGGAGGGATTATTCACCCAGGAAGCCTTCGTTTCGAGAACATAAGGGCTGAAGAAGCTACGCGGAATCATATCGTTCATCTGACCCTTCCACACGGCAATAAGAGGTTTGTCGTAGAACGCGTTGTTGTGATTGAAATCGAGCATCATGGTCGTGATGTCGATCGATCTCTCGCCATCGCAAGCCACACCGGTTACCGGTGACATCGCGGACCCATCGCCGGCTTGTGTCGGGTTGTAATCGCCTTTCCAGGGTCCGTGCGTCATGCCATTGTGAAAGGCCATCTGCAATAAGCCGCCGCCGTTGTAGCCCCAGACGTGCTCCGTTCCTTTGTACTGCAACGAGACGATGGCGCCTCCTTGCGCCATGTCGAAAAGAACCTGCTGTTCTCCGGCCGGATCTCTTAAAACGACCGCCTGCTCCGGCTGATCTGGCTCCATTTTATATTCGGTCACTTTACAGGCCGCTTGAACCGCGGTTCTCTCGGGAGGGTTGCTTTGTGGCAAGGGCGCGCTTGCTTGTACCGACTGGTTGTCCTTCGGTTGAGCGTCTGCGAATTGCCGGGCTTCCTGCCACGGACCGGCGCAAACATACCAGCTGAATCGGAATGCGCTTAGACCGTCCAGAGATTTCTCCAGCACGCTGGCGAAGGTGCGCCGCGGGGCCGCCCACACAGCCCCGTACAGAAGAACCACATACTCGGCGTTGTCCTTGGTAAAGGCTTTCGCGGTTCGCCATGGCGCGGTCGGCACGACTGTTGCAAATCCCTGGCTCTTTGCGGCGTCTTCGTAGTGACCCGCAGCGAGCGCCGGCGTGTTCGCGCTGTTGCACGGATTGCTTTCGGTGCAATGTTCGGGATACGACACGTAGCTTTGCGAATCCCATGGGGCCGCCGCCGATAAAAACCACTCCGCCGGCCCTGACGTTTCGGGCCGTACGTTGACAACCGACTGGTCGAGCTTCAAATAATAGGCCGGTGACGAGGCCGGGTTCTTCACCCAACTTGCGTCCGTCTCAATCGTGAAGGCTGTTGCATAGCCTGGCGGGAAGTAGTCGGTGATCTTGCCGGCCCAAACGCCGAGCAGCTTTTCCTTCTGAAAAGAATTGTCGGCGCTGCGGTCAATCATAGTCGCGAACGCTCGCATTGCTCGTTCCTTGTCGCACGCGACGCCGGCCACAGTCGCCGGCGTACCCATACTGGAATCTCCTTGATCTGGATTGAACGCGGTCCAATAACCGCTTCGCTTTGTCTCGTTCGGCCTCGGCAGGTGCATGGCGAAGAATCCGACATCTGCGCCCGCGCTGTGCCCGTATAGCAATTCCTTTCCTTTGTAGCGCAGCGATACGAGTGATGCGCCATGTGTCAGATCAAAGCGCGCTTCCTGCTCCCCAGCGGGATCACGCAAAACCACAACTTGCACTTTGGAAAGAATCTGCGGCGATTGCCAGGCAATCACACTCTTGATCGGGTAGTCTTCGACAGTACAACTGACGTCCGGAATTTTCTGCGCAAATGCTCCGAGCGAGGCGCATGCCAGGAACGAACTTAAGACAAGTATTCTCAAAGGCTAAGTCCTGCCCGGCTTAACAATACCATTTGAGTTATGGCTGAATGCCCTTAATCGAGACCAAAACCAGGCAGTTTTCAGGAAGGAACATTTGACCCATCTATTTCCCTCGCCGCCGCATCCCGGCCTTCAGGCCTGCGTCGTCGTGCCGGCCAAGAACGAAGCCGCACGCATCCAAACCTGTCTCCGCGCTCTGACGAATCAGGTTGACCTGGAAGGACGTTCTCTTCCTCACGAATCTTGGGAACTTCTCCTTCTCGTCAACAACTCGACCGACAATTCTTCTGCCATTGCCAGGAAATTCGCGGACGCACACCCTCGTTTTCGTCTGCATATAGCCGAGCGTAATTTCGCTGCGGAACAGGCGCACATCGGCGAGGTCAGACGATTGTTGATGGACTCCGCCTGTCATCGCCTCGTCCAGCATCCGAATTCCTTCTCTGCCATTCTCTCCACCGATGCCGATACCGAAGTAGCGCCCGATTGGATCGCACAGAGTCTAAATGAGATCAGCCGCGGCGCACAAGCCGTGGGCGGTCGTATTCTCCTCCGATCTTCTGATCTCTCCCATCTGGATTCGAAAACGCGCGACATCCAACGCTGGGACGATCGATATAATCTGCTGACGTCATGGCTTGAGCACCACTGCGACCCGCAGGCTCACGATCCTTGGCCCCGTCATCATCAGCACTTCGGAGGCAGCTTTGCTGTCACACCCGCCGCCTACCGTAGCGTCGGCGGCCTCCCGCCCAAAGAGTTTTTGGAAGATCTCGCCCTCTATCGAAACCTCCTCCGGCAGGACATGCCCTTCCGCCACAGTTGGAACGTCCGCGTTTATACGTCGGCGCGCCTTGACGGAAGAACCGAAGTTGGACTTGCCGAACAGCTCACTCGCTGGAACACGGGTTCGGAAGCCGTAAACGTTCCCTCCGTTCGCTTTCTAAAGAATTTGTTTTCACTGCGCAAGCGAGTGCGGAACGCCTGGCAACAGCATCACTCCGCCGCGCTCCCAACGCCGGCTGATCTACAGGAACTCGCGACCGATTGCGCCACAGACATCGAGGGATTGAAAGCGGCTCTCGCCAACCGCTGGTTCGGTGCGGCATTTGAGTCGCTCGGCATCGAGGAAGCGCTCAGCCGCCGCTTCGGAGAGGATCGTCTGCAACCCTTGCGCGATGCGGTCACCGAACTGCAATCTTTGGCGGATGATACGCCGGGCGGTCTCAGTCCTTTGGCTGAAGAAGGTCCTCTAGCAGAAGAAGTTCAATCCGATACCGTGATCCTCTGAATGCTGCTACCGCGCGCCATTCCGGCAAGCTCAGAAAATAATCATGCACTTGGTCTCCTGTAAGAGGGTAATCGGGCGCTTGCGGCAGCCAATGCACCAAAAGGATTTGCCCAGCGGGCAAAGTATGGCTTCGAATCTCTGCGGCCAACTTCTCCAAATCTTGAAAATTCAGATAGTAGCCGACCTCCGATACAATCGTCAGGTCGAAGGAGCTGTCCGGGTATTCGTTCGGCACATGCATCAGTTCGAATCGAACATTCCGGAGCTTCGAACATCGCTCGCGCGCCTGGTCCAGCGCCACCTGTGAAACGTCTACGGATAACATTCGGTCGCAGCGCGCAGCCAGCATTTCGGTCAACACTCCAATCGAGCAGCCGATTTCAAACGCGCTTGCGTATCGAGCGCCATCCAGCGTCGCGATTGTCTGCTTGTACTTTTCCGCCTCGTACTCGCTCGTTGCAAAGCCCCAGGGATCGCGGCTCTTCTGATAAATGTCTTCGAAGTACTCAGGCGGAAGGGTTGTGGACACGCGAACGATTCTCCTGCATGGCCTGCCGCCCGACCGACTGAAATGCCTGATCGAAGCCCGCTTGGCGTAGATACATTTGAAGGTCTCGTAAGGTTCGCGCGAACGGTTCCGCCTCAGCCAGACCGCGCGCTCCAACGCTTACCTCCGTCAGTTGAATCACGCGAGTACAAATCTCTTCAATTGCAATTCGCATCATATGGGTCCGAGCGATCAGCAGAGCCGGGTTTTCATCCGCTTCTTCCGTCCACGCCCCGGCCTTCTCCAGCCATTGGGCTCCGCTCTCCATCGCCACTGCCATCTGCGCAATCCGCTGCAGTTGCATCGGCTCGTCAGCTCTTTGCATCGTTCGGACAAACGCGCAGCACGCATCGAACAAAGCCTGTGCGCCGCCTAATTGAACAGCCGTGTAGCGAAAAGCGCCGCTCGTGAAGAACGGTTCAGCATAGTAGTCATCCGGTTGACCGATCAACGCTTCCGGCGTGAGTTCTATGTCCGAAAACTCCACCGTAAAACTCTCCGACGCCTCCATCCCAAGCGGCTCCCACCCGCTCGTGTGAATCACCAGATCTTCCTTGAAAAGCGGAACCAAACACATCTGCCATCCACCCTCCGGAAAAGCCGCTGTAACGATCGCGTTCTGAATCCGGCTGGCGCCTGTCGCAAAGGTCTTTGCACCCGACAGCTGAAAGTTTCCATTCGCAAGCCTCTGCAGTTGCGCAGTGGCCGGCGGTCCAGTGTTCCAAACGCCGAACACGCTCCCCAGACGAAGCACCTCACCGGCGGCCCGCTCCAGTTGCCAGTTTGTTCCGTATCGTTGAATGAGCAGCAGCGCGTTCACATGCCCCTCATACACACGGCCCAACGGAAGACTTCCTCGACCCATTTCTTTCAAGATCTGAAGCAATCCGATTTTTGAGCCTGGATCTAAACCAACGCCCATCCCGCCCAGCGCCTGAGGCAACGTGACACCCAGCAAACCGGCTTCGGCTAAATCTCGCAGCTCACTCACTGGAAATTCGGCCGGCGATTGCAACGCTTCCCGCCGGAACCGGTCGGCCAGTTGCGCTGCCGTCGAGGTTAAATAAGTTCGCTCAATGGGCGAGAGTTGCGCAGCCATGTGTTTTCCTTTGTAAATCGTGTCGCGGCACTAAAATAATAATTTTCGCGCACCAGTCACTATTTGATACGACCCAGTTTCCCGCTATTCCGTAACAGACTCTCACACACCCGTTGCGTACCATAAACTTAGCTGCACAAAGACCATGCGAATCCTTGTAGTTGGAGCCGGCGCAGTCGGCGGTTACTTCGGAGGAAGACTCCTCGAAATCGGCCGTGACGTGACGTTTCTCGTACGTCCGCACCGCGCAGCCGCACTGGCCAAAACCGGCCTCGTCATCCAAAGTTCGCTGGGCGACGCTCACCTGCCTGCTCCGCCTACCGTCACGGCTGATCAGCTGCGTGAGCCCTACGATCTGATCCTGCTCAGCTGCAAAGCCTATGATCTCGACGACGCTATCCAATCGTTCACGCCGGCTGTAGGTCCGAAATCATCTATTCTTCCCCTGTTGAATGGCATGCGGCACCTGCACACGCTAGACAACAGTTTTAGCCCTGATAAAGTGCTGGGCGGCCAATGCTTCATCTCCTCGGCCCTCGACGCAGAAGGCAGAATCGTGCATTTCAACCAAGCCCACTCGCTCTCTTTCGGCGAACGCAACGGCGCCCGATCGAAACGAATCGAAGCAATCGCCGCAACCATGTCCGGAGCAAACCTAGATGCGCAATTGAGCGAAACAATCCTGCAAGACATGTGGGAGAAATGGATCTTCATCTCAGCAGGAGCCGCAAGCACCTGTCTCTTCCGAGGCACAATCGGAGACATCGTCGCCGCCGGAGCCGCTGATCTGACAAGCAAACTATTCGACGAGTGCGCAGCCATTGCAAGCGCCAACAACTACCCACCCCGACCAGCCTCGTTTCAACAGAATCAAGCCAGACTAACAGAACCGGGATCGGTATTAGCAGCCTCCATGCTAAGAGACATCGAGCGCCAAGCCCCGATCGAAGCCGATCATATTGTCGGAGACCTGCTCCGAAGCGGAGAAGAAAAAGAAGTCCTCTCCCCCCTCCTCCGAATCTCCTACGCAAACCTGAAAACCTACGAAGCCCGCCGCGAACGCGAAACCAGCGCAGCCCATAAAAAAGCAGCCAAAAGCTTTTAACCTGGCTATCAACGGTTTCGTTTCATAAACTGAAACGACCGAACTCACAGCATGCAGATAGTCGACGGCGAGAATGACCGCGAAAGAAGCCTGGAGATCCATGAGTCGCCTTATCTGGTTGGTCCAATCCTGAGAGCCTGCCAGATTTTGAAAGCCTTTCGCTTCGAAGGTGAGGCGGTCCGTTTACGTGAGCTCGTCAGTCGGACCGGACTAAACAAAACAACCGTCTTCCGCGCGGCCCAGAGCCTTATCGCCGGTGGTCTGCTCGAACGAGTGGGAGGAGATCACTATCGCAGCCTGGTCACTGCTTCCGGCAACAGAAACTTCCGCATCGGCTACGCCGCCATGACGTCGAAGTCGCTGTTCGCTCGCGACGTAAGTAAAAGCCTGCGGGTCGCCGCCGCCGCCCGAGGAGTCGAGCTTGTAGAGCTCGACAACCAGTTGAGCGCGCGCATAGCAGTACGAAATTCGGAACGTCTGGTGAGAGACCGCATCGACCTTGCCATAGAGTTTCAAGTGCACCAGGAAGTAGCCGAGATTGTAGCGGCAAAGTTCGCAGCCGTCGGAATCCCCATGGTCGCTATTCACACTCCCCATCCTGGAGCTGTTTTTTTCGGCGGCAACAACTATCTGGCCGGTCGAATCGGCGGACGTGGATTGGGTAGATGGGCTTCCCAAGTCTGGGGAGGAAAAGTCGATAACGTCCTCTTGCTCGGTCATCATTCGGCAGGTCCGCTCACTCAATCCCGTCTTACCGGGACCGCCGTCGGAATCACCGATGTTTTGCCGAACGTTGATCCTTCTGTCGCCGTCCACCTCGATGTAAAGGGCGGCTATGTAGAGACGATTGAGGCGCTTTCGAAATACCTTTCCCGTTCGCGTGCAAAAAAAATTCTGGTCGGCTGCATCAACGATTCTGTAGCACTCGGCGCCGTAAGAGCCTTTGCCGAACACGGGCGTCTCGAAGACTGCGCCGTCATGGGACAAAACGGAACGGTCGCCGCCCGCTTCGAACTGCGCCAGCCAAATACGCGGCTCATCGGTTCCGTAGCCTTCTTTCCCGAGACGTACGGCAACCACTTGATGTCGCTGGCACTCGACATCCTACGCCGCAAATCGGTTCCGCCCGCTACCTTCGTAAAACACACATTAATCACGGCGCGTAACGTGAACGAGCTCTACCCGAACGACGTTCTGTCAGAACCGCCCGGCAACGATTTGCTCTTGTTCGGGCATTACCATTAGCCGCACCTTTACTGCGGCTCGTCCGTCCACTTAGGAATCGTTTGGGGAGGCGCCTGCTTCAACGCATCTCTCATCGCATCTTGAACCTGTTTGTTACTGGGCTCCTTGCGAAGAGCTTTGTGCAGTTGAGTAAGACCTGCTGTCCACTCACCCAGCCGGATAAGCGCCCCCGCATAATTCAAACGAATTCCCACGTGTTCCGGATCGAGCCCGACGGCTTCCTTGTATTTCGCCATTGCCCCCGCGATGTCTCCGCTCTTCTCTAATGCAGCACCGTCGTTGTTGATTTTCACAGCCCTGAGCGCGTTTTGTGTCGCTTCATCCCGCTTCCGCAGTAAATCGGCTAGCTTCTGTTTGATCGCATCTGCTTCGGCCGGCTCATGATTGCGCCGCAGAGCAATCTGGAGAGAATTCAACACAGACTGGTCTTCCGGGTTAAATCGATAGGCCTGCTTTAATGGCGCAACGGCCTGTTCAAACTGATTTCGATGAAGATAGGCAAGACCCAGCCGATACTGCGCAATGGCGTCCTCTGGCCGTAACGAAGTTGCTCGCTCGAAGGCTGCAATCGCTCCTTCCTCGTCCAGCAGCAGCCGTTTTGCCTCTCCCAAATCCGACCACGCCTCGGCAAAATCAGGACGGATCGCTACCGCCTGCTGCAGGTGAGTCATCGCTTTCTGAGGTTCATCCTGCGCGGCGAAGATCTTCGCCCGCAAATAATGCGCCTGAGCCGCGTCGGCTGTTTGCCCCAATAATCGCAAAGCCGCGTCCAAATGCTCGGCGGCCCGCGCTGGCTTGCCCGTCTCGAGCAAGGCGCTCCCATAGTTCAGTTGCGCAATAGCAAACCCAGGCCGGAGTGCAACCGCTTTCTCAAAGGGCTGAAGAGCGGATTTCGAATCGCCGAATGCCTCGTAAGCCTCGCCTAACGCATTCTGCGCATCGGGCGATGCCGGGCGTAAACGAACCGCCTCCTGCAATTGAGCCAACGACTCAGCCCGCTCGCCCTTCTCCATCAACAGGCTGCCCAGCAGCAGACGGGCATCGGAATTTCGAGGATCCTTTTGAATCAGATCCTGAAGCAGAACGATCGCCTGTTCACGCTGCCCTCTGGCCGCCAAATCCCAAGCTCTCTCTAAACCTGTTGACTGCGCCGCCAGCAGTCCGGCAAAGATCACAAGGATGACTATGCCCCGAATCGCTGCACTCCCTTAATACCCGCACCTTCCACAATATGTATCAACCGATTGGTCGAGACCTTTGAGAAACTCTCGGTCGCGCCCAGCGGCCATCGCACCGCAATATCGACCGTCACTGCTTTTCCAACTCCGAAATGCAGCCGCGGATCGTTTACCGACAAGTAAGACGATTGACCAACTAATTCCTGCGTCTGCATCTTCCCGTCATAGTGAACAGTCACCCTTGCACCAAGCGCGCTCCGGTTCGATTTCGTGCCGCTCAGCTTCACCTTCACCCAGCGATTCGCGCCACTGACGTCATTGCGTAACAAAGAAGGCGGTTCATTCAGATTGACAACTAGAATATCGACGTCCCCATCGTTGTCGAAGTCTCCAAACGCGCAGCCTCGGCTACAGTGCTGCGCGCTTACACCCGGTCCGGATTCCGAAATCAATTCTTCAAACTTACCCGCTCCCAGATTTCGGAACAAGACACGAGGACCCACATAAGGCTGGTCCGGCCTGTCCTGCAGTTCCGGGTAAATGCCGCCCGTCGTCCAAAAAATGTCCGGCCATCCGTCGTTGTCGAAGTCCTGAATCCCCACTCCCCAGCTGATAAACCTGGTCTCCGATCCAAGCCCGGAGCGAAGCGTATCGTCGCGAAACTCCCCCGCGCCGGTGTTGACATAAAGAGCCGGTGTATCGGCCGCAAAGTGCGTCTTGACGATATCCAAACCGCCGGTCAATAAAAAATCACCGACGCCAACCCCCATGCCGGCCTGCTCCATCCCATCTTCGCTCAGGGCCACACCGCGCTCCATCGCCTGTTCCAAGAACGTGCCGTCGTGCTGATTGCGAAACAGCAAGCTGGGCGTCGAATCACAAGCCAGATAGATATCCGGCCAGCCGTCATTGTCAAAGTCAGCGGCCACCGCCGTCAAACCGTACCCCGCATCCGGCTTACTGATGCCCGCCGCGACGGTCACGTCTTTGAATGTGCCGTCGCCGTTATTCCGGTAGAGCGAATGACGGCCGTACGGAAGACCGCGAGGTCCACAAAACACGCCTTCGGTATTACAACTTGCCTTGTCACCCGCCCGAGGCACATTGGTCTCTTCGAATAGAACATAGTTCGAAACGAAGAGATCTAACTTCCCATCCCGATCGTAATCAACGAAGGTGCAGCCGCTTCCAAATCGAGATTCCGCATTGATCAAACCGGCTTCCTTCGTCACGTTCGTAAACGTGCCGTCTCCGTTATTTCGATACAGCAGATTCTGCGGATAGCCCGTTATAAACACATCCTCGAAGCCGTCGTTGTTGTAATCTCCAACCGTCACGCCATAGCAGTACCCACAGTGAAACAGTCCTGCTTGCTTCGTCACATCGGTGAACGTGCCGTTACGGTTGTTCTTGTAAAGCCGGTTCGATCCGTCGGCCGGCGGATCCTCAAAACGCGAACTGGACAAGACAAGAATATCCATCCAACCGTCATTGTCATAATCGAGGAAAGCCGCGCCACAACCCATCGCCTCGATAACATAATCCGCACGCCGAGGATGTCCGGATACCGTCGCCGCGCTTAGCCCGGCAGCACGCCCAATGTCGGTGAAGTGAGCTTGAAACGGAAGCCCCGAAGCCTTCGTGCGCGGCCCGGCCTGCACGCGGCGGGAAGCCATCCCCTGCTGAGAGTCACTCTGTCCAGCGAGAAGCGGAAACGGAGAAAAAGCAAGCAAGCGAAGAAGACTACGTCGAGTAAGAAACCGCATGGCGCTTCGTGGCGCGGACCCAAGGTCTGCCGTCTCGAGACTCCTGTCGAGACGCGCCGGGATGAGTCCCGGCGCCGCCAATTAATACTTTAGAAAAAGACCCGCACCCCAAGCTCCACCTGCCGGCCGCTCTGGTTTCCGAAAACCGCAGTCTGTGCGCCGAACGTTCCGCCGGGAGAACCCTGATAGAGAGCCTTACCGAAATTGGCGTCAGTAAAAGTCGTATCCGGATCGCCGCGGTTCAGCTTGTTCGTCGCGTTATAACCCGTCATCTTGATCTGCCCCTGCACCCGCTCGGTAATGTGGAAGTTCTTCAGCAGGCTGGCGTCAAGATCGAAAAAGCTGGGGCCGACCAGACAACTGTACTGAATCGGGTTTGTTTGTATCTGATAACCACTGGGATGAGAGAACACCGAAGTATTGAAGTAATTGCCTGGAGTCGGATTCGACAAGCACGGACTGCCGCTGACGTTTAAAGCTTGATTAGTGAAGCGAGGGTAATCGCCGGTATTAAACGTCATTTCGCCGGTGATCTGCCAACCGCCAATCACGGCGTCCACCGCTCGCGACGTACTTCCGAGAAACTTTTTACCCCTCCCGAACGGAAGCTCATAAGTTCCTGCTCCCGAGATGCGGTGATGAGGTTGATTGCTGTCCTGCCAGACCAGCTGATTCTGATACGTCTCCAAATCGTTGTTGAACTGCTGAGACTTCTCGCGAATATAAACGTATCCGAACAGGAAGTTATATCCTTTGCTGAAGCGTTTCTGTATTCGCACATCCAAAGACTGATAGCGTTCTCCCGCGCCGAGCGTGCCGAGCTGGTAGATCTGGCCATACAGCGGATACTTGACCAGTAAGGCGCTCAACGGCAGCGTGGGCTGATTATAGTACGGACCCGGAAGCAGCGTCGAATTCATGTAGTGGTAAAACGGATTCGCGACCGATTGATTCAGTTGACCCTGGTATTGCTGTTCAATCCGGGGATCGATGTTGTTCAGAGCCTGGTTGTATTGCTGATTGCCAATGTTCGCGAAGTACGTGACCGAAGTAACCATTTGCCCCGGGAACTCGTGTTCGAATGTCAGGTTAAACCGGTTATTGTATTCTTTGCTCAAGTTCTGCGGATAATAAAGCAGGGGTGATCCGCCGCGACCGGTGTTACTGCCTCCTGCTTTGCCGGAGATCGGAGCTAACGGACTGCTGGCCGGGTACGGATTCGATAACGACGCCTGTGGAACACCGTTTTGCGGCTGGGCCACATATTGATAGCCCGTCACGCCGAACAGCGGCGCCTCCAAAAACTCGATATCTTCGAAACCGCTGACCGGAGCCGCGGTGAACAAGTACTCGACCGGGGTGAAGTAGAGAGCGTATCCAAACCGCAGCGCGGTCTTATCGCTTAATCGGTAGGCCGCGCCAAAACGGGGTTCGAGAGCTAAATTCTGCGGATTCCACATCCCAGGGTGGTCGTTACTGGTGAAGCTCCACAAGCCGTTATAACTGGTGTAGTTATTGCCAACGATAGATGTTACGGCAGCCGGCATCACGGGAGGATTCGCTGCAATCGCCGGATCTTCTAAATTTAGATTCAGACCGCGCGACAGATTGCGGGCCGCGTCGCTCCACGCCGTCTCATACTCTTCCCGAATTCCATAGTTGATCGTAAGATTGCGGCTGACTTTCCAATCGTCCCCAAAATAGACGGCATAGAAGTTATCGATCGGAGCGGGCGACGGACCGCCGATCATCTGGGAGCTGTTATCCAGGCCGCCGCCCAACATCGTGGCGAACTGGTCCCCCGTCCGAGAGGTATCCGGATTCTGGTACGTATTAGCAGTGAGACTCGAATTGAATACGAATTGAGAAAGACCGGTCACCAGGCTCGGACCGCCGCTACGCCTATATTCGAATCCTGCTTTCAAGTAGTGCGACCCCATCTGATGAGAAATCCCCGTACTGAACGACTCGGCAGACGGAATCTGATTCCAGAAGAAATTCGGGCCGCCAAATGTGTTGCCGCCACCGCTAAACGAACTGCCGCCGATATTCAGACTCGGATAATAGATGGGCACGCCCGCCGAGGCCTGCTGATAACTCTGATAAAAATTCGTATTGGGCCAGAACTGCGCCCAGCCGTTTCCTCCCAGAACAGTAGAGAGGTAGGAATCCCCAAGATTATTCCAGCTGCCATGAAAATTTACGATCGTGTTCGGGCTGGCAGACCAGATCGCATCGGCTGAAACTTGATCGCCGTAGCGGACCGCACCGGACGGCTGATAAAGCAGGGAATTGTTCGGAGTCGGGTTGCTGGTGATGTCCGACGTGGTATATCGACCGAAATGCCCTGAAAAACGCCATTTATCGTTCAGGTTGTAGTCAACACGATCGGAAAAATTCAAGTAATTGTAAGTGTCGGTGTAGCCCTTTTTGAAGTTATTGACACCGGTGATGTTGTCGCCCGGGTTATTGGGAGCCCAGAACTGACTCATAAATTTCACCGCCAGTGGGTCCTGCTGACTCAAAGGGATCGTGTTGTTAGGATACGGCGTGCGCGTGACGTTACCGGCAGCATCCACAACCGTGCTGTAGGGGTTGTAAATCGTACGCAGCCCGCCGTAGATGTTATACGACTGGGAGAAGTTGCCCTGTCGCTCCAGCGCTGTCGGAACAGTTCGGACATAGCTGCTGGGAGAACCGACCTTCCAATCCTCTATCGAGAAAAAATTGAACAGCTTATTTTTGATGATAGGATTTCCAAAGGTGCCTCCGAACATATTCTGCCGAGTAGCATTAGCGCTGAAGGTCGTTCGGTCTGCGACCGCATTCAACCAGGGATACCTTCCCAGGTAGAACACGGTTCCGTGAAAATCATTGGTGCCGGCCTTTGTAGTCACGCTGATCAACCCGCCGGCGCTATGACCGGACTCGGAATCAACGCTGTTTCGGGAGACGATCGATTCCTGCACGGAATCCTGGTTCGGGATGTACCCGGACTTATGTCCAATCCCGATCGGACTGCCGTCTACCAAGAGGTTGTTCTTCAGGTTCGTGCCGCCGCCAAGATCGACGCTGTTCGCCCCCCACGAGTTGAAAGGAAGCATCTCACCACGAGTATTCACCGCCGCCGGCTCCAGTAAAGTAAGCTTGAAAGGGTTCCGATCGAGCCGCGGCGTATCGTTGGCCATCTTGGTATCGATCGTCAGCTCCTGATTGGCAGTATTAAATTCAACCGCAGGCGGCGCCGCCTCCACTGTCACATTCTGTTGCAGTGTTCCCGGGCTCAAGCTGGCGTTCACTGTTACGTCGCCGCCCGATTGAACAACTACGTTCGCCTGGACAAAATTCCCGAATCCGGCCGCATCCACGCTGACTCTGTAAGTTCCGGGGTCAACATAATCGAACACATAAATGCCGGAATTGTCGGTCTGCTTGGTCGCGCTGACCCCGGTCTGCACGTTGAGTAAAGTCACGCTCGCGCCAGGCAGTACTGAGTTACTTTTATCAGTAATTAGTCCGCGGACTTGCGCCCGATAGGTCTGACCAAAACCCGCAACACAGAAAAAAAGAAGAGTGAAAAAGATAGAGAAAGAACGTGCTCTCACAAAGTAAGACATAATTTGGTCCTCTTACTCAGAGGAAACCCCCAATCGGTACGCTCGACTTTATCAGGGGTCGTATTACCTGTCAAGAGACAAACAACATTCGACGAATCGTGGCGCGGACACTTTGTCTGCCGTCTCGACAATCGTGTCGAGACGCCTTTGCCGCTTTGCGCGGCCTCACAACGCGGCTTTTAGAATTTTCAAAAACGAACCCAAACCGGAGTTCGTTTCGTAAAAAACTAGGAATCGACTCCCACCGCACTCCGCCAAAACCGCCATTCACAAATCCCAGATTTTCGCCTTCTTCCACCGCACCAACCACTTAGCTCGTTTTCGAACCGCCGCCAGAACAGCCCCCAAGCGAAACTCGCCTCGTGCCCGATCTCGATCCTGAATCTACACTGCCCACCGAACCGCCCGGCCACTCGGGCGGGCCCCGCACGGAAGAAGGTAAAAAACGCGCCAGCCAAAACTCCCTCCAACACGGCTGCTGCTCGAAGGCCCTTCTCCTCCCCGACGAAGACCCCAACGAACTCCGCCAACTCCTCGAAAGCTGGCTCTACGACTACCGCGCCGACACCTACACCCTCGACCAGCTCGTCCGCGAAACCGTCTCCGCGCAATGGATCGTCCTCCGCAATCGCAGCCGCTACAACCAATGCGAGCATTCGCTGCATCAAGAACAACCCAACTGCCTCAACTGGGCCGACGACCAGCACCACCGCCTGGAGCGTTTCCGCCGCTACCTGCGCCAGGCCGAACGCCAGTTCAACAGCGCCTTCCACAATCTGGAACGCTTACACGGCCGCCGCTTCCGCGAAGGCATGCAGCTTCAACGAGCCCAGGAACGAGCTGCCGCCATCGAAACCAAACGAGCCCAAGCGCTTCAACCCAAAGCCGAGAAACCCGAAAAAAAAGCGTCGAAAGCCGAACCGCCCACCCCCACCAAACCCTCCGAGCTCCTCTTCCAAGGCCAGAACCACCCCAAAAAGCGCCGCAAAATCCCCCTCCTCGAGCAATGGGTCGAAGTCTCCATCCAGGAGAACGGAGAAACCCTCACCCGTCTCTTCCCCTCCAACAAAAACCTGATCGAACGAGGCAAAGCCATGCTGCCGCCGCCCGAACTCGTCTACCGCCGCCTCAACTTTCCGCACGGAGTCCCGCCCGAATACCAATGGGTCAACTCCAAAGAAGAAAAACGCAAACTGGGAGGCTGCGGAATCCAGCGCATGACCACCGACACCTGGCTCGAAGTCATCGCCCGTGAAGCGCCCGAATTCGAGCGCCCCGGCTACAAATCCTCCTTCGCCCCCGAACACATCGGACCAACCGGAGTCGGCAATCTCCCCCGGCCCAAAGAACGAGGAGGCTGCGACTGCCACGTCTGCGCCAAAAATCAGGAAATACTAGATCGCCAAGCGGCCGCACAATTGAACCGGTGATATGCTACTGCCGATCAGACGCTGCAAATTTTTGGAGGACACCATGAGAATCACGTCCGTTCTCGCCACTGCCGGCCTGTTGGCTTGGTCCGTGCCGGCGCAACAGCCGAGTACGATTGTTTGGGCTCCGAAGCCCCTCACACTGCCTGCCTACGTTCCGCCTAACAAGCCGCTAACCAAACTGACTGAGGTGCTCGCTAAACACCAGAACCTCCGGGACTGGAGCGAACTAATCGTCGATGATGATCATCTTCACGCCGAATACATCGCTATGGCGCCCGGTCAGCGGACTGAGCCGAGGATGCACGCCGATACCCGTGAATGGTGGGTCGTTACCGACGGCCAGATCCGCTTCAATATCGAAGGACAACAATCGTTCGTCGCCTCAAAAGGCTGGCTGGTTCAAGTGCCCTATCGAACTGTCTACAACCTTGAAACGGTCGGGGACAAGCCGTCCCTGCGCTTTGAAGTGAACATCGCTCACGCCAAATATCTATATCCACGAGATCAGCATCCACCCGACACTCCGGGCTATCGCTGGCAGCTGGTCAAGCTTCCTCAGGCTCGCGGCGTGTACGATCGGGGCAACAAACCCTACATTGACTACAACCAACTGGCTGCGAGTATCGAACAGCAGTCTAAGAAGGACGGGGGCGCCCGGTTCATCAATGACGATCGAGCCGTTTCGAACGTGATCTATGGACACGCGAAGGATTTGCCTCCGTTGAATCCAGCGGACAAGGGCCACTATCACTCCGAGTGCGCTGAGTTTTGGGTCATCCTGCAAGGCCAAATGCAATACAAGATCGAAGGTCAAGCTGAGCTTATCGCCAATCAAGGCGATATCGTCTACGCGCCTAAAATGACCTGGCATCGCCCTCGCTTCTACGGAGACGGCCCGGCCTGCCGGCTGGCGATGAACGGCTATCCCGAGATCGGCCACCTCTTCGAGCCCGAGCCTGAAAACATACAAAACACCCGCCGCTGAAAGCACAAAGGAATCTGACATATGAATTATCGACTGCCCGCCGTCCTCGGACTGGCTTTTGTTTCTGCATTTGCGGCTGGTGATCCAACCGGCTTTGTTTACTGGTCAAAGGGAGTGCCGCCTGCTGACGGCCCGAAAGGAGCGAAGTTTGAGAACCATTCCATGGGCATCTCGCGTCGAGACAAAAATGGCATGGCCGAAGTCCATGAAAAGCAAACCGACATTATGGTGATCCAGACTGGCGAGGCGACACTCGTGGTTGGCGGCCAGTTAGTCGGCGGTAAAACAGTAAGGCCCTCCGAGTTACAAGGCGCGTCTATCGAGGGCGGCGTGAAACGAAGTCTCGCGCCCGGTGACATCGTCCATGTTCCCTACGGCATGCCGCATCAAATGTTCCTTGAGAGCGGCAAACAGATCACTTACTTTGTCGTTAAAGTAGACAAACCCTAAAACAAAGTGCCACAGAGAATCCGCCAAAATCGACTTTGTTTGGTTATAGCCATCGCTGCCTTTTCCGCAGCACTCGCCGACGCTCAACAATTCGGCGAAGTCACCGGCACAGTGACTGACTCCTCTGGAGCAGTGGTCGCTGGGGCCAGTCTCACAGTTACAAATACTGCCACCCAACAGGTTCGCACCGTTCCCACTAATGACACCGGCAATTACTCAGTTCCGTACCTGGTACCCGGCAGTTACCAAGTCAAAGCAGAAAAACAAGGCTTTAAAGTAAGTGCTAGAAATGCAGTCGACGTCCAGGTGGGCGGCGTTGCGCGCATCGACTTCAGAATGGAATTAGGCCAACTTTCACAGCAGGTGGAAGTAACCGGAGGAGCTCCGCTGCTGACAACCGAGTCCGTCGCATTAGGAAGTGTCATTGAAACAAAACAGATTGTCGATTTGCCGCTCAATGGGCGTGACTACTTATCTCTAGTCGCGCTCAGTCCCAATGTCGTAGGAGAAGCTCCTTCTACCGGAGGCAGTGGTCTGCAGGGAGGCGTGCGGAGTCAGACTGCCTTATCCATTGCCGGTCAGCGCCTCGAATTCAACCACTACACGCTGGACGGAGTCGAGAATACCGATCCGAACTTCAACTCCTACATCATTCACCCTTCTGTCGACGCGCTGCAGGAGTTTAAAGTTCAAACCGGAGTCTATTCCGCTGAATTCGGACGTGGCGCTTCGCAGATCAATGTAACTACCATTTCGGGCACCAATCAGTATCACCTCTCGGCCTTCGAATTCTTACGTAATTCCTACTTCGACGCCAAAGAATGGGAGCAGGTCGGCGCCAAGAATCCATTTCGTCGCAATGACTATGGCTTTACACTGGGCGGTCCCATCTCCATCCCCAAACTCTTCAGCGGCAAAGATCGCCTCTTCTTCATGTCGAATTTCGAAGAGCTGCGCGATCGCCTGACTACCCAGCAAACCGCTTCCGTCCCCACCGCCGCCATGCGCAACGGCGACTTCTCGCTGCTGGGTAAGACCATCTACGATCCCTCCACGCGAATCTTTACCGGCAGCGCGTCTGGTTCGGCCACAGCATTCCCCAACAACCAAATCCCGGCCAGCCGCTTCAATCCCGGCGCACTCGCCCTCTTGGCTTACTATCCACTTCCAACGGTTCCGGGAAACAGTATGGTGAGAAACTACATCCGGCAAGCGGTCTCTCCCACCGATTCCGATCAATTCAATCAACGCGTTGACTTCATCCAGAACTCAAAATCCACTTGGTTCGGTCGATACAGCTGGGGAAATGACTCGCAAACTCCGCCCACCGTTTTCCTGACTGACAGCTCCCATGCCGCCACTACGGTACGGCAAGCGGTGATTGCGAACACTTACATATTCAGCCCTTCGATCGTGAACGAAGCGCGCTTCGCCTGGGATCAATTCAACAACGACTTGGATGGATACTTCGCGAACACGACAAACGTGCAGGCCACCCTTGGCATCTCCGGTCTCTTTGCGCCCAGCCCTCTCGCCTATGGGTTGCCGTCCGTAGCCTTTGGCGGCGGCATCTCGAGCTTCGGTGGTGTGACGCCCTGGATCACTCGCAACGACACCTTTCAATGGACCGATGGCGTTTCCATCACGAAGGGGACTCACTCTATCAAGGTAGGAGGAGAAATTCGCCGCGACCGTTACAACCAGTATGGGAACCAAAAAGCCACTGGAGAATTTGATTTCGACGGTCAGTCTACCTCTAATCCCGCCAATCCGAATGCCACAGGTTACACTTTTGCTGACCTGTTAGTCGGCTTGCCGTCTCAGGCTTATCGAGTCGTTGCGATGGCCGATGGCCTGCTGCGCCGAACTTCTTATGCCGCCTACATTCAGGACGATTGGAAAATCACCAAGAAGTTAACTTTCAACCTCGGTCTCCGTTATGAGAACGGACGCCCCTGGCATGACAAATATCGCGGGCTGATCAATGCCCAGGTTTTCAGTCTGGGTACTGGACCGAACGGCGCTTACCTTCTTCCCAATGCGCCCAGCCCGATCCTCACCAGACCGGGTGCGGGAGACTTCTACGATGGCCTGAACTTCCGCTACGCGCAGGGGCAGCCTGTTCAATCCGGTGATCAATACATGGGCCGTTCCCTAGTCAACCCCAACAATCTGAACTTCGGTCCGCGCATCGGCATGGCATACAGCCCAAATGACAAATGGAGCATGCGCGCCGGGTTTGGAATCTTCTATGTCCAGGACATTGGAAACGCTGTCTTCGATATGTCCCGGAATCTCGCCGGACGTGACGGAAACGTTATACCAGCCAACGCCCGAACGCAAACCTTATCCGCTCCTTGGGCTCAGGAAGCGGCCAATGCCAAATGTCCAGGTTGGACCGGAACCTGTCTAGTGGCGCCGCAAATTCTTGCCAACGCGCAAAACAATCGCACTCCCTACGTCGAGCAATACCTGGCAAACATTCAGCGTCAACTTACTCAGAATCTGATCCTGGAGGTTGGCTATCTCGGTAATCAGGGCCATCGCCTGGACCGCTTCGTAATCTACAATCAAGCCATTCCGAAGACAGGTCCGAGCGACAGCAGCAGCATCACCCAGCGTCGGCCTTTTCCTTCGTTCGGCCCGCTCCAGGAAGTAGATGGAGTCGTGAACTCTAACTACAACGCGCTGGATTTCAAATTGACCCAACGATTCACTAAAGGACTTACTTATACGGCGGGATACACCTGGTCCAAAGCAATCGATGACGGTAGCGCCATCCGCAATAACTCCGGAGATACGTTGTGGCCCACCAATAGTTATAACTTACACGCCGAACGCGGACTCTCCCAGTTCGACTTACCCCGCCGCTTCGTCGGTTCAGTTCTCTACGAGCTGCCCTTCGGCGAAGGAAAGCCCTTAGTAAACAGTGGAATCTTAAGCCGAGTCATCGGCGGATGGCAGGTCGGCGCAATCGTGACGCTGGCCGACGGCACTGCCATGAACGTCGCGCAATTGGGCGATACCGCGAGTCTCGGCACTCTCGGAAATCAGCCCGACGCCACTGGCATCAGCCCCATCCCCACAAATCGCTCAGCAGGACAGTTCTGGAACATCGCGGCTATTAACGTCACCAATCCAGCCTTGAGCTCGAGACCGGGCAACATGGGTCGCAACACTCTGTTCACGCCGGGAACCGAGGATCTCGACGCCTCGCTGATGAAGAACTTCCGGATCTGGGAACAACATACGCTGAATTTTCGATTCGAGAACTTCAACGCGCTCAATCATCCCAACTGGAACCCGCCCAGCGCCGACGCCCGAACCGCAAGCACCTTCGGCGTGATTACATCCGCCAAGAGCATGCGTCAAATGCAATTCGCTCTCAAATATACCTTTTGATCCGCTGTAAGCGTTATACTACCGAAATATTAGGTTAGGTGTCGTTCCTCCCTGCATACCAGGTTTGGGCTTGCGAGCTAGGTTCAGCTCGACGGCCACGGCATTCTCACAGCGAAGGAACACACTTTGGCCACAGAACCTCTCTACTCGTCGTTGCTTCTCTCTCTATCTTTCTTGCTGCCACGCTGCGCAGTCAAAGCGTTCGAGCAACCATCCTGGGAACAATCACGGACTCTTCCGGAGGCATAGTTCGCGATGCCCGCGTCACCGTGCGTCAAACAGCTACTGATCTCACCCGAACGGAACTGACGAACGAGAGCGGTGAGTTCTCTATTCCTCAACTTCCGGTCGGCCCCTACCTGCTCACCGTCGAAAAGCCGGGCTTTAAGAAAACGGAGCGCACCGGTATTGAACTTCGCGTGGATGATAGGTTTCGCGCCGATGTCGTCTTGCCGGTCGGCCAGGTGACTGAAACCGTCGCTGTCGAAGCCACGAACCCCGTCGTCAATACCGATTCTGCAACTGTCGGCAATGTCGTCGACAACCGAAAAGTCACCGAACTCCCGCTGAACGGGCGAAATTTTCTCCAGCTCAATCTGTTGGTTCCCCGGCGTCAATCAAGGCGTTAAGGGCTCTCAAAACCAAACCCAAGGCGGATCTATTTCCGTCAATGGCGTTCGCGAACAAGCCAACAATTTCCTGCTCGACGGCATGGATAACAACGATCTGGCTATTAATCAATATGCGGTAGCTGTCTCGACGGAAGCCATTCAAGAGTTCAAAGTGCAAGCCAGCACCTACGCTGCCGAGTTCGGCCGCAGCCCTGGCGCTCAAATCAACGTCGCTACCAAAGCCGGTACGAACCAGATCCACGGCGTGCTCTACGAATACCTTCGCAACAGCATTCTCGATGCCAAGAATTTCTTTGATCGCCCCGGACCGATCCCTGAATACCGCCGCAATCAGTACGGCGCCTCGGTAGGAGGTCCTATCAAAAAGGACAAGACTTTCTACTTCGCAAATTTCGAAGGGACTCGCATTAGACAAGGCATAACGAAAGTGGCGACCGAGCCGACGGCGGCCATGAAAACAGGCAACTTCTCCGCGCTTCCAACCACTATCTACGATCCGAGCACGCTTCATCGCGTGAACGGAGTTCTACAACGCAGTCCATTTGCAGGCAACGTGATTCCGTCTGCTCGCATTTCGCAAGTCGGCGAGAATGTCGCCAACCTGTACCCCAATCCGAACACGCCCGGCACTTCATCGGCCAATGGATTGTATACATCGAGTCCCACCAAAAGCGACGATTTCGATCAGTTTACCGTTCGAGTCGATCATCGCTTCAACGACAGCAACAGCCTATTCGGGCGCTACAGCTACAGCCAGGAAAATCGTTTCGACACGTTCGATTCCTTCTGCGCCGGCTCCAACAATGTCCCTGGCTTCGGATGCAACACTCTCAACGGTGGACAGCAGGCCATCCTGGATTACACCACCATCTTCAGTGCAACAAAGATCAATGAAGCGCGTATGTCTTTTACCCGAGTCCGCGGCGGCATCTTCCAGCAGAATGAAGGGAACGATGTCTCTACCCAACTCGGCATCCTAGGTACGTCACGCGCTTCCGAGGATTTTGGTGTTCCCGTTATCGTTCCCACCGGTTACGATCGCCTGGGAGAAGCCACCAACTTGCCGCAAGATCGGCACGACAATACGTTTGAGTGGGCCGACTCTTTCTCTTGGACCACCGGCAGACACACTCTAAAGTTCGGAACCGAAATCCGCCGTTTCCAGGAGAATTTCCTCTTCGACTCCAGCGCCCGCGGCACGCTCAACTTCAATCCCTTTTATACCGCGCAAGTCTCTACGTCCGCCAGTGGTGTTGTGAATGCGGTCACCAACACAGGAAACGCCATCGCCGATCTGCTTCTCGGTTATCCCTACACAGCCAGCGTGAGCCGTTCCTTTGCTGGGATCTCCGCTCAAACCGTCGCCGGGCTGCGTCAGACCTCCACCAATTTGTACGCCCAGGATGACTTCCGCGTGCTTCCCAATCTCACCTTGAATCTCGGTATCCGCTGGGAATACAACAACCCGGTGATCGACAAATATAACCATCTCGCCACCTTTGATCCCACTCTTCCCAACAGCACTCCGATTGCAGATCTTCGAGTTTCTACGGCGCAGACGCCAAACATCTATACGTCTTCAAAGCGTGAATTTTCTCCGCGCTTTGGCTTCGCCTACACGCCCTTCGGTCCGAAAACGGTGATACGCGGCGGTTACGGCGTCTTCTGGGACATCAAGCTTCTGAATATCATCCTGAACTCCAATCTCACGGCGCCGTTCCTCACCGGTTACACCTTTAACCAAAGCACCAACGGCATTCCCAACATCAGCCTGGCTAATCCCTACAGCGGCACCTCCGGCGGGCCCGCCATCCCGAGCACTTCTTGGGTCCCGAGTCCTTTCCGTGACGGATATGTCCAGCAGTGGAACTTTAACATTCAACGCCAGCTCACTTCGTCCATGGGGCTGACTGTCGGTTATGTCGGATCGAAAGGCACTCACCTAGATATGGCTTACGACTACAACGAGCCTGGCCCGACGGCTTCGTTCACGCAATCGATTCGCAGATATCCAGGCTTTGCCGCTGTCAACGTACGCTCTCCCGGAGCCTCTTCGAATTACAATGCTCTGCAGGCCAGTGTCGAGAAGCGATTCTCCTACGGACTGAGTTTCCTCGCTTCCTACACCTACTCGAAATCGATTGATGACTCGTCCGCCTGGAGTGGAACGGTGGTCGATCCAACGAACTTCGCGCTCGAGCGGGGGCTCTCGACTTTCGACACGCGCAATCGCTTCGTTGCCAGCTACACCTACGATCTGCCTTATGGCCACGGGCGCCAGTTCGGCAACAGCAGTTCTTCGCTTATGAATGCGCTCCTCGGCGGCTGGCAGACAAATGGAATTGTTACTGTGCAGTCCGGAAATCCACTCGATCCGTCAACTGGACTCCAACTGTCCGGCACTCAAACCGGAACGCGTCCCGACGCCACGTGTAATCCAAACAATTTCAACCATGACCCGGCAGAGTGGTTCAATGTATCCTGCTTCAGCGACAACTTCATTGGCCGCTACGGAACGGCTGGTCGAAACATCATCATCGGCGCGCCTACTCACGACTTCGATTTCGCCATGCTGAAAAACTTTACGCTGGGCAAGGAAAGCCGCTATCTGCAATTTCGTTCCGAGATCTTCAACCTCTTCAACCATCCAAACTTCGATAATCCGAACGTGACCGAGACTAGTTCCACTTTCGGCAAAATTACTTCGGCAGGTGTGCAAGACGCTCGTGCCAGTTCCCGGCAGATACAGTTTGCGCTCCGTGTGGCCTTCTAATTTTCATGACCCTTCTACTTCGCACGTTCGCTTTCACAACCGTTCTTGTCGTCGCTCACAATTCGGCTTTGGGTCAGAAGAAGCATGACAAGTCGAAGACTGCGGTTGTATCGCCCCCGACTGCTCCGCCGTTCGATGTAGTCGAGGCGGCCATCCCGCAAATGCGCATGGCGATGGAACAAGGCCGCACCACGTCCCATCAGCTGGTTAGTCTCTATCTCATTCGCATCGGCCTCTACGAAGACAACCTTCATGCCGTAATCAGAGTCAATCCTCATGTACTCGCGGAGGCGGACGATCGCGACCGCGAACGCGCCGCCGGACACATCCGCGGTCCGCTTCATGGCATTCCAATCGCTCTGAAGGACAACATCCTTACCCACGACATCATCACCACGGGCGGCGCTCTCGCCTTCGAAAACCTCCTGCCTCCTTACGACGCCACTCTCGTCAAAAATCTCCGCGACGCTGGAGCCGTTATCATTGCCAAAACTACGCTCTCTGAACTCGCCAATTGGGTCGCCGGAGCTCCCACGCCGATGCCGGGAAACTACAACGCCATTCGCCAGTTCGCCTATAATCCCTACGATCCGCGCCGTGACCCCCGGAGCGGGAGCGATGATGGCCGTCCTGCCCTGCAGACCGGTGGCTCGAGCTCCGGCGCCGGCACTGCGGCTAACTTCTGGGCAGGCAATGTGGGAACCGAAACCTCCGGCTCGATACTCAGCCCCTCGAATCAAAACATGCTCGCTGCCGTGAAGCCCACCGTCGGCCGCATCAGCCGCTATGGCGTGATTCCCATCACTGCCGATCAGGACACGGCCGGACCGATGGCTAAATCCGTCACTGACGTTGCCATCCTGTTAGGAGCCCTGGAGAGTCCCCAACCCGACGCAAACGATCCGGCTACCAAAGCCTGCACTCCGCCCGCGGGCCGCGACTACACCCAATTCCTGAAACCCGATGGGCTCAAGGGCGCCCGCATTGGCATTCCCCGGGCGTTCTTCTATGACCATGTTGAACCGCCGGGATCCGACACCAAGCCGGCCACCCCAGCCACGGCTCCCGGTGCGACGACCTCGCCTTCTTCAGGAGGGCCGGCTGTTGCGGGCAGCCGAGGCGCATTCGGGGCTGGCGGCGGCCCGAATCGCGGAGGAGGCCTGACGCCCGAGCAGGCGCGAGTAATGAACGAAGCAATCGACATTCTCAAACAGCAAGGCGCAGTCATCGTCGATCCCGTCGACATACCCAGCATTTCCACAAAAGACTTCGACCACAGCTTTCTTCGCTGGGGTCAATGCGGCGGTCTCAACAACGTCAAGGGCCAGGATGCGAACTGCTCCGTCGTCCTCAAATACGGCATGAAGCGCGACTTCAACAAATGGCTCGCCACTCTCGGCGCTGCTGCACCAGTGAAGTCGCTCACCGAACTACGGGAGTGGAACATCAATCACATCATGGGGAGCGCCATTCGTTACGGCCAGTCGAATCTGGACGTCTCGGACGAGATGGATCTCCAAGCCGATCGAGCCCGCTACGAATCGGATCGGGCCAAGGACATTGATCTTGCGGCCACCCACGGAGTGGACGCAGCGATGAAAACCAATCATCTGGATGCGCTTCTCTTCCCAGGCGCCAGCGGCGCCAGCATCCAAGCCAAGCCCGGCTATCCAACCGTCTTAGTGCCCTTCGGGATGGCGCCGAATGAGCCGACTCCTCCATTCCCCGCCGGATTCGAACCGAAGCCCACTCCGTTCGGTGTCGCCTTCTCCGGAATGGCCTGTAGCGAGCCGAAGCTTCTACAACTGGGCTACGCTTTCGAACAGGCAACCAAACGCCGCACACCACCATCCTCTACACCATAGACCGGCTAATCAGCTCAGTCCTAGATTTTCCGCTGCTTGCCTGAGCTTCTTGTCAAGAGTCCCTTCTGACAGCAGGCCTGAGAAGCTTGGCAGTTGTTGGCGGAAATGTTCAATCCAGACCGATGTGTCGGCCAAAAGCACTACGTAGACCGCCGCCGCGGAACGTCGGCGAGTTTCGGTTGGGTCCCGCCGAGTGCCGCTAGACGTATTACCTGCTTCTCGCGCGATCAGCGCCTCTAAACCTGCTTGTACCAGCGCTGTCTTTTCCTGGAAGCCGGTGAGCGCCCTTGCTCGCTCGAGTAGTTTGTCGTTAATACAAGCGTCGTACGCACATGCATCAGTATGCATCACTTGTGCATATCAATCAAAATACTGCTGCTGAGTGTCCGCTCCTTACCTTCGAAAAACGGGTAAACAACCGGAACCAGAATGAGCGTCAACATAGTTGAACTCACCAGCCCCCCAATTACGACAATCGCCAGTGGCCGCTGAATCTCAGAGCCTGGACCCGTCGCAAACAGAAACGGAACCAATCCCAGCGCAGCCACTGTAGCGGTCATCATGACCGGTCGAAATCGCAGACGTGCGCCCTCCCGGACGGCGTCCTGTTGTCCGCGGCCTTCTTCACGGAGCTTACGGATGTAGGAAACGAGAACAACCCCATTGAGCACCGCGATGCCCCACAAGGCGATAAACCCAACTGACGCCGGAACCGAAAGGTACTCGCCCGAAACAAATAGCCCAACAATCCCGCCGATGGACGCGAGCGGAAGTATCGTGATAATCAACGCCGCAAATCGCACGGAGTTGAACAAAACGAAGAGCAGGAAGAAGATCGCGGCAATGGTGATAGGCACAATAATCATCAGGTGATGCATCGCCCGCTCCATGTTGTGGAATTGACCGCCCCACTCAATGTAATAACCGGCCGGCAGAGGCACATGCCGCTCAACCTTCTTCTGCAGTTCGGCCACATAGCCTCCCAGATCTCGATCCTGCACATTGATGCCCACCACAATGCGTCGCTTCCCCATGCTCCGGTTGATCAAGGCCGGCCCCTCCGCAACCTTGACACTAGCCAGATTTTGAAGCGGAATTCTCGGTCCGTCGGGAGAACTCACCTGCAGCTCCTTGATATCCGGAACACTATCTCGCAAAAGCACAGGTAATCGCACAACCGCCTGAAACCTGCGCTCCCCTTCATAAATCTCGGTTGCCGACTTGCCGGCTATAGCCGTCTCGATCACATCGTTCACGTCCGCGGCATTCAAGCCGAAGCGCGCAATTGCACTGCGGTCAATCGTGATGTTCAGGTACTGCTGTCCGCCTACCCGATCCACGCGAGTATCCTGCGTCCCCTGCACCGAGTTCCCCACCCTGGCGATCTGCCGCGCTTTCTCCACCAACACGTCAAGATCGTCTCCATAGAGCATCACGGCCACATCCGCGCGCACACCCGATACCATTTCGTCCACCCGGTCAGATATGGGCTGAGACATCACCAGGTTGATGCCGGGGATCGCTGCCAGCCGCTTTCGCATCTGGTCCGCGATATTTTCCTGGGTCATGCTGCTCGGACGTTTATCGTAAGGAGTTAGCGAAGCGAGCACATCCGCTTCATTCGGACCGGCAGGATCGACCGGCGATTCGCCGCGTCCTACCCGAGACACCACATTGTCTACTCCACGCACTTGCAGCATCGTTTTCTGCATCGCCATCTCCATCTTCAGCGACTCATCCAGAGAAATATTCGGTACTCGATCCGCGTTAGGCGAGAGTGTTCCTTCCTTCATCTCCGGAATGAACGCCGTTCCCAACAGAGGAAATAAGGAAATAGCTCCGGCAAATAACGCCACTACCGTAATCACACTTGTCTTCTGATGCGATAACGCCCAGCCCAACAGGATGTCGTAAGGTCTCCGCAAGAACCGCACCAGCCAGGTATCGGTCTCCGAACCCCCTTTCAGCAGATAAGAAGAGAGAACCGGCGAAATCGTCAGGGAAAGTATCAGCGAAATCCCCAGCGCAATCGCAATCGTGTACGCGAGCGGCGCGAACAGCTTGCCTTCCATTCCCTCGAGCGTCATCAAGGGAAGAAAGACCAGGATGATGATCGTGACGCCAAACACTACCGGCGTCGCAACCTCACCCACTGCGCCGAGAACCAGCTCCACCTTAGCGCTTGCTGACATCGGTTCCTCTGCCTGATGCCGCGCATGGCTCAATTTGGCGAACACGTTTTCCACCACCACCACAGATCCGTCCACCATCAGCCCGATCGCAATAGCCAGGCCGCCTAGCGACATCAGATTTGCGGACATATCGACCTTGTTCATCACCAGGAAAGTCAGCAAGGGTGTCAGCACTAATGTGCTGCTGACAATCAGGCTCGATCGAATATCCCCCAGAAAGAGGACAAGTACGATCACAACCAGCAATACCCCCTCGCCAAGCACTTCCGTCACGGTATGTATCGCCGCGTCCACCAGTTCGGAGCGATCATAGTAAGGCTTTATCCGGAGTCCGTTCGGAAACATGTTCTTCGAATTGAGTTCCGCCACCCGCTCCTTTACTCTGCTCACAATCTCCTTCGCGTTCCCTCCGGAGGTCATCAACACTACTCCGCCCACAGCTTCCGTATAACCGCCCTTGATCATCGCCCCATATCGAACCTCTGTGCCAAGGCGTACTTCAGCTACATCTCGGACGTAAACCGGGGTTCCGCCCTTTTCTTTCAGCACAATGTTACGGATGTCATCAATATCGCGCAGCAGACCGATCGAACGAACCAGATACTGCTCCGCGTGTTGCGGCAGAATGCCCCCGCCTGCGTTTGCATTATTGCGCGCCAGAGCATTTCGCACGTCCGAAATAGTCAGGTTGTAATAGTGCAGCTTCTGCGGATTTACCAGCGTCTCGTATTGCTTCACGTAACCGCCCGTAGAATTGATTTCCGCCACGCCTGGAATGGAACGCAGCAGCGGCCGCACGACCCAGTCCTGAATCGTACGCCTCTCGGTCAGATCCTGCCTCGTCAGAGGACGTTTGCCGTCGCCGGGAGACTCGAGAGTGTACTGATAGACCTCGCCCAGAGCGTTTGTAATTGGTCCCAGCACGGGCGTAACACCCTGGGGCATCCTGTCACGCAGCTCGTTGAGCCGCTCGGAAACCATTTGTCGCTCCAGATACAGATTGCGTCCGTCCTCGAACACCAGCGTGATCAAAGAGAGTCCCGGCTTGTTCAGCGAACGCATGTCTGTCATGCCGGGCAGACCCGTCATGGCAATCTCCACAGGAATCGTGATAAAGCGTTCCACTTCCTCGGGAGATTTGCCGGAAGCCTCCGTTGCAATCTGTACCTGAATGTTCGTGACGTCCGGAAATGCATCTACGGAGAGCCGTCGCGCTGCATTGACGCCGAAGCCGCAGAGCACCACCGCCACCACCACCAGAATCAATCGCTGCCGCAGAGCCGCCTGAACAATCGAGTGCAACATGCTCATTCGCCCCTGGTGATCGCGTTCTGCTTGCGCTGGTTGTTCAAGTGAAACGCTCCATCCAGCACAATTTTTTCTCCCTTGCCGATTCCGCTCTCAAGCACGCGCTGGTCGCTCGCCTCTCCCCCCAGAGCTACTTCACGAAGAAGAAATTTATTGGGCGCAATCTGAACAAAAACATAGTCCTTGTCCTCTTCCCGCACCAGCGCTGTTGCCGGTACCGTGGTCTTCCACTCGCTATGGTCCAGAAAAGTCATGCTGGCTAACATCGCCGGTTTGAAAACGCCACGCGGATTCGGCAGGTCCATGCGCACCTGCACAGTTCGCGTTCCAGGATCCACAATCGGAGATACAAAAGATAAATGACCGCGTACTTCCGTGCCCGGGAGCGCCGGTATCCTCGCATCAACGCGCATACCCCTCTGTAACTTGCCCGCGTCCTCTTCCGGAACGTCGGCTAGCAGCCATACGTTTGAAAGGTCCGCCACCATGAAGGCAATCTCGGCCGGCTGCACAATTTGTCCGATGGTGACCTTGCGCTCGAGCACCGTACCCGCGATCGAAGTGACGATCGGGTATTCCGCATTCAGAGTGCGCGTATTCTCCAGCTGCTGTAATGCCGGATCTGTCATTCCGAGTCCGCGAAGCTGGGTCCTCAGCGCCGCTACCTCTGTGCTGGCTTGCAGCAGTTCCGCGCACCGCCGCTCCAGTTCGGCGCGCCCAATCACATCGGCCGCCACCAGTTGTTCCGCGCGCCCGGCCGCTTCCTGAGCCAGCTTCCGCTGCGAAAACGCTTTCACAAAAGAAAACTGAGTGTCCGAAAGATCAGTGCTGTGGAGCGTCGCAAGCATTGCGCCACGATGAACGTTCTGACCTTCCAGGGCCAGCAGTCGAATAATGCGGCCAGCCACGGGCGAGCCGACGCGCGCTACACGGCTGCCATCCGTCTCTATTCGCGCCGCGACCTCGAGCGCTCCGGCGACATCCCGGAGCGGTGCCTCGCCAATCTTTAATTGCGCCACAACCGCCGGCGTTACCGCCACCATTGCGGAATCCGTTCCCATGGCGCTCTTGGCCGCCACCATCTCCGTCTTCTTACATCCGCCCATCAGCATCAGGAACGACATCAGCACACTTGCGAGTGTCAGGCGCCGCGCCGCCGCCTTCGACGTCCATGTAGTAATCAAGGTCTTCCTCCGGTATTTACGGCCCCAAGCTCTTCCAGGTCAACCAGCGCCGATTGCCTTTCAAACTGGGCATCTAACAGATCGCCTCGCACGCCCTGCAACACGCGCTGTGCGTCCAGCACTTCGAGAATGCCGCGCTCTCCGAATCGATAAGCAGCTTTAGCTGCGTTCACCGCGCTCTCCGCTTCATGTAATGAGCCTGACTCGAGCGCACTCACCTGTTGATCCGCCAGTTGGTACTGTTCATAGGCACGTTCAAGTGCCGCATTAATCTCAAGCCGCTTCTCATCTGAAAATGCTTTCGTCTGCCGTATTGCCGCCGCTGAGTCCGCAATCTGTCCTTCCCGCCGACTCCACAGCGGCAGAGGCAAATTGACTCCCAAACGCCAGAAACTCAAGTCGGGCTGTCGTTCGTACTCTCCGAAAAAAGTCGGCTGCGGCAGCCGTAATGCTCTTTCGTGGATGAGGTTTGCTTCCGCCTGACTTACATCGGTCTCCGCTTGCGCAATTGCGGGATGCATCCGCAGCACCATCTTTCGGAGTTCCTCGATGGGCTGTAATCGCATTGGCGACTCCAATTGGCCATGTGGATCCAGGTTCATATCGGGAGGCGCAGCAATGGCTACTCGCAACTGCGCTATCGAATGCGCCAGTTCCAGCTGCGCAGTACGCACCATGAAATGCGCTCGCGCCAACTCTGCTTCGGCCCGCGTCAGCTCTAATCGCCCGATCTCGCCCACGCGCACCTGCACGTCCACTCGCCGGCGCAGATCTTGGACTAATGCCAGATTCTGATTCGTGTGATCCACCTCTTGCCGTCGACGCAGCACGTCATAGAAGGCATGCTTTGTGTCAGCCACGGTCGAAAGCGCCACGCCCGCACGCCCGTAGCCAGAACTCGTTCTTCCCAGTCGCGCGGTAAGCAGTCGAGCACGGCGCTCCTGCGGAAGCTCTACGGTTTGATACGCCGCATAATGTTGCAGCAGGCCCGGTACGCCCGGCGTCGGCACACGCCGCGCGCTCTGGTTTCCTTCGTACACCTCCAGCTGCGGATTCGTATAGGCGCCCGCCGTTCGCACTCCCGCCTCGGCTCGGGCTGAAACGGCTGCGGCGCCACTCATACGAGGGCTATTCTTCAGCGAAAGCTCAATCGCCTGTTGAAGAGTTAGAGTTTGCGGCGGGTTGGCGGTTATACCCGGCACTGTTTGGGCGTCGACTTTAACAAACGAGAGTTCGGTCGCTTTCCCTGTCGTGTTGACACTGGGCAGCATCAACACAAAGGGCAAAAGGAATCGAAGATTCACAGACTGAGGCGAAGCAATTCGGGGACCACGCGCGAAACTCAGCTATTCAGCGTTTCTGCCTCTGAAGGTGTCCCTTTTCGTACAGAAGCTCCACCGCAGGTGTACGTAAACGTCAGCTTTGGCTTCTCCATGCATAAACAAAGGCGAGCATCGCTCGTGGGCAGCGAATTGCTTCCGTTTGGATGCAATGCAATCCCTGCTGCTCCCCTTGACGGTCTTGCTCGACAACCTGCACCGGGCCGGCCGGGCAACCCCGCCAACTCGCACAACGTGGAAAACTAAGATCATGCCGTTGCACTGGGCCGCTGCTCTACGAAGCTCGCAAGCGAAAGCGGCAGGCATAGCTCTCCTCATCTTTATTCTTGCTATCGTCACCTGGTTCACCTCTCCTCGCGCACTTGAAATTCACAACATCCTGCATCATCTGAACTTCTTGCCTTTCATGCTGGCCGGAATGCTTTTCGGATGGCGGGGAGCACTGCAAGCCCTGCTGTTCGCGGTCCTGATTGAAACCCCAAGCGTTGTCCGTCATTGGGCGGCCTCGCCTTTCGACTCTCAGGATCAGGTCGTAGAGCTCACCATCTTCGGTGTAGCCGGCGTGATCGCCGGTCTGCTCTCCGATCGTGAGCGAGTTCAGCGCCAAAGAGTCGAAATCACGAAAATTGAACTCGAACGCGTCTACACGGAGCTCAGTCAAAGCATCACACAATTAAAAAAGACAGAGCGCCTCACCGCAGCCGGCCAGCTCGCCGCCAGTCTCGCTCATGAGATTCGCAATCCGCTGGCCAGCATCTCCGGAGCGGCCGGCATTCTTACGCGCGGGCAGGCCTCGGAAGCCAATCGAGACGAGTGTCTCGGCATTCTCGACAAAGAATCACACCGCCTCAATAAACTACTGACCAACTTCCTTGACTTCGCCCGCCCGCGCACACCCCGCTTCGGGCATGTGGAGCCGGAATCAATCATCGAATCCGTCGCTACCCTGGCGCGTCACGCCGCCATCCTTCAACATGTCGAGCTCCGCTACGAATCGCACTGTGGAATCCGCGAACTTGAGTGCGATGCAGAACAGTTGAAACAAGTGCTTCTCAATCTCATCATCAACGCTGTTCAGGCAACCGAAGGCAGCGGCGTGGTCCGCGTGACCTGCACCTCACCCGAGGGCTATCTTCGTATTGATGTGAAGGACCATGGCCGCGGAATTCCAACCAGCGAGCAAGATAGAATATTCGAACCGTTCTTCACCACCAAAGAAACGGGCACCGGTCTCGGGCTCGCTATAGCCGCCAATATTATCGAGCAGCACGGCGGCCGCCTCACCGCCCACACAAATCCTGACAGCGGCATGACGTTTCGCATGGAGCTTCCCTGGGAGCAATCCACTGCTACGCGCAAAGGAACGCTGGTTGCCCATGAGCAGTAACGGCATTCTCGTTGTCGATGACGACAGCAGTCTTCGACGCATTATGAAGATGCAGCTAGAAGAAGCCGGCTACAAGGTAACGCTCGCCGGCGATGGCGATGAGGCGTATTCTCTCCTTGGCGACCTGAGACCGCAACTGGTGATCACAGACTTGAATATGACCACCAGCGGCCTGGATCTCCTCCGCCGCGTTACCGAAGAAGAAATCGAAACCACCGTCATCATCATCACGGCGTTCGGTACCGTCCAAACTGCTGTGCAGGCCATGAAGTTGGGAGCCTATGACTACGTCACCAAGCCGCTCGACTTTGAAGCCCTGGTTGCGGTAGTGCACCGCGCTATGGAGCGCCAGAACCTGATCGAAGAAGTTCGCACGCTCCGCTCCGCTCTCGATGAACGATACGGCTTCGATGGAATCGTCGGCCGTGCCAAGAGCTTTCTCCGTGTCCTTGACCAGGCGGCTCGTGTCGCTCAGCACGACACGACTGTGCTCATCCAAGGCGAGACAGGAACCGGCAAGGAACTGTTGGCGCGGGCTATCCATCACAATAGCCGTCGCAAAAATAAGCCTTTCGTCATCATCAATTGCGGCTCCATTCCGAAGGATCTGGTGGAGGCCGAACTCTTCGGCTACACCCGCGGCTCGTTTACCGGCGCCGTTGCCAACAAGCCGGGAAAAATTGAGCTGGCCGACAATGGAACACTGTTCTTAGACGAGATCGGAGAGCTCTCTCTCGACGCGCAGGTCAAGCTCCTCCGCGTCTTGCAACAGGGTGAAGTTCCACGCATCGGCGCGAGTGAGCCGATCCACGTGAACGTGCGAGTGGTTGCCGCCACGCACCGGAATCTGCCTGCCATGATTGAAGACGGAACGTTCCGGGAAGACCTCTACTATCGCCTCTCGGTCGTGCCTCTACAACTTCCTCCGCTCCGTCAGCGGAAAGAGGACATCCCGGACCTGGTCGAGAGCCTCTTCCGGAAAGCCAAAGAGCGCCATGGGCTGCCCTCCGCGCGCCTCTCTCCCTCCGTTTTGCAACACCTGACCGCTCACCGTTGGCCCGGCAATGTGAGAGAACTCGAAAATCTTCTCGAACGCCTCCTGGTGCTCGCGTCCGGAGATAATATCACCGAAGCAGATTTGCCCGAAGAGATCAAGCGCGTGTCCTCGCAATCCGCATCGCACTGGCTTGAGCTGCCGGACGACGGCGTCAGCCTGGAAGCTGTGGAAAAAGAGCTGATACTCCGCGCTTTGGAACGCTTCAACGGAAATCAGACCCAGGCCGCAAAGTATCTTGACATCAGCCGTCGAACCCTGATTTATCGCATGGAAAAATACAGCCTCAGCTCTGAATAAGTGTCCGCTCGTCAGCACGGTTATCATTGATTGAGCTCGACCCCTTCCCCTGGTCAAGCGCGCCGCGAAATAAAACTGAAGCGCGGCTGGAGAATCTATGCCAATTGCTGAAGAAACCAAGATTACGCGTGAGAAGCTGATTGACGCTCTCAATGAGGATCTGTCGCGTGAATATCAGGCCATCATCACTTATGTGAACTACTCACAGGTACTCAAGGGCGCCTCTTACATGAACATTGCGGACGAACTCGCGGTGCATGCCAAAGAAGAGCTCGACCATGCGCTGCAGATTTCGAACCATGTCGATTATCTGGGCGGCATGCCCTCTGTTGTGCCCAAGCCGGTCAAGACCTCCGAAAAGGCGGAGGAGATGCTTCAATTCGACCTGGAGAATGAGAAGGAGACCATTCGCCAGTACCGCCGTCGCGTTAAGCAGGCCGATGAGCTGAACGAATTTGCGATTGCCGAAAGTCTGCGCGGCATACTTGTCGAAGAGCAGGATCACCTGATTGCGCTCGCGACCGCTCTTGGCATCGACCCACCCAATCCCGGAATCGCCGACTAGCGATAGCTTTTCAGGGCATAGCGATAAGCGAGGCCATCGTCTCAATTCCTTCCCACAAGTTCTGCAGGCGAAGGTTCTCGTTGGCGGCGTGTTGATTGTCGTCATGATTGGCGATCGGCACGCTAATAGTACGGGTCTCGGCGGCCCGCTCCATGGCCTCCAGCGGAACAGTGCCGCCCGAGGTCGGCATCAGGATGACCTTGCCGCGGGCCCCGCGGATCGCCTGGATCACATTCGCTGCAATGGGAAGGTCCATCGGCGTTCTCGAAGCATTTTCGCCCTCGTCGACCTTGATGTAAGCCACCTTCGAATGTCTCAGCAGTTCATCCCGCGCGGCCTCTGCGCCGGTAACGAAGTAGCCTTGTGAGCGTACATAGTCGATCACTCGCTTCTGCTGCGTCTTCCAGTCGATCCCAACCACCAGCCGCAGATCCAGATTGACAACGGCCGTGGCGGGAATCACGTTGGTCGCATGGGCGCCGGTTTGACCGGAGGAGATGCCATTGATGTTCAACGATGGCTCGTTAAGCAACTGGAGGAGCGGTCTGCCGCCGCCCTCTGTGTGTCCGAGCGCCAGCTCCTCACGCAGCATTCCGTCGAGATTCGGCGCGGTAGCCAGAGCGTCTCGCTCAAGCGGGCCGAGCGGAACAATGCCGTCGTAAAAATGAGGAATTAACACGCGACCATCCGCATCCTTCATGCCGGCGAGAAGCTGAACCAGCATCATGGCCGGATTGGGCGCCCAATTACCGTAATGACCGCTGTGCATGGGGTGACTTGGACCGTACACAGTGATCTGAAGATGAGTGTCTCCGCGCGCGCCGAACGTTAAAATCTGCTGCCGATTCTGAGCCACGGGACCGTCGCAAACCAGCCAAACATCGCCGTGGATCAGAGCGCGATTCGCCATCAGGATCTTTTCCAGATGAGCAGATCCGGCCTCTTCTTCCCCCTCCCATACAAATCGGATATTGGCTTTGAGCGGAACTTTCGCCGCTTGCAAGGCGCTGAGTGCAGTCAGTTGAGCGAAGATAGCGGCTTTGTCGTCGCCGGCGCTGCGCGCATAGATCCTCGGCTCACCGTTGACCTGCTTCAGAAGCGGTGTGAACGGTGTGCCGCTCTCCCACTCGGAAGGCGTGACGGGCTGTCCATCGTAGTGAGCGTAAAAAACTATGGTGCGCTTGGCGCCAGGAGTATGGAACTCGCCGAACACCACGGGCGGAACAGTGGCAGGCAATTGAGGAGCAGTGAGCAGTTTCACTTCGGCTCCGCGTTGCTTGAGCTCGTTCATCAGGAACTCGGCATTACGGCGCAATCCCGAAGGGTCCGCGGCCACGTTCGGAATCGATAGGAACTGCTCGAACTGCCGCACCAGTTCCGCCTGGCGTCGATCCGTGTAGGAATGAGCTGCCTGCGAAGGCGTTGATTGGGCCAGAAGCGGCGCCGAGCATAGAAGAAACGGGAGGAACGGACGTCGGGCCCATAAAAGAGGCATGACGTGCAACTTAGCACGAAGGCGCTTTCTGCCTCACGATAAACTTGCCTTGAAGAGAAATCATTCTTGTAGAAAGAGGAACACATGGCCGACGAAGATGTCCACACAGAACTCGAAAGATTAAGAACAGAAAATGAAGGTCTCAAGCAGAAGCGCAACACCGCCGTTTCCATGAAGGTCAGCGAGAAAGGCGCCCTCTCGGTTTACGGTCTCGGCCGGTTCCCAGTCACCCTATATCAGGAACAATGGTCCAAGCTTCTCGCCATGTCAGAAGACATCAAGAGTTTCATCGAGGAGAATCGTTCTCGCCTCAAAGTTAAAGAATAGAAGAACCCGCGTATGTATGTTTACCCATTCTGGCGCGCTTATCCCAATGACCCTCGTTTCACTAACGCCAAAGATGCTCCTCCTGTCGTACGAGAGTGGAAAAATCAGCGTGGGAACGTGGCGGTTGGTTCAGATGTCGGATTAATCTACTGTCTGTAGGGCTTTGGAACCATTCGCGAAATTGAACTGCTGGAACATGCCGGCTTTAACCCACTCGAAGCGTTTCACTCGGCGACAGAGGTCGGCGCACGGTCGCTCGGCAATCCGAAGCTCGGCGCCGTTCGGCCCGGGTACTCAGCCGATCTCGTAATCTTGACCGCAAATCCGCTTGATGACGTCAAAGCTCAAAGCAGCAAGCAAACGAATTGAAGGAGCGGCTGACGGGCTAACATGAGCTGATGTCCGATGTCTCGCTTGCCTCCCTCGCTTCGCCTGAAGTTCTTGCCCGCGCCAGAAAGATAAAGCTCTTCCTGATGGATGTGGACGGCACGCTCACGGATGGCGGCGTATGCTTGATCTCAACAACCGCAACCGACACCGCGGTTCCTGCAACCGTATCGGAGATGAAGGTCTTCAGCGCAAAGGACGGCCAGGGGCTTTCGCTGGCTCATACCATGGGCATTCAAACCGGCTTCATCACCGGCCGACGCTCGCCGGCGGTCGCCAAACGCGCCGACGAGCTCAAGGTGACTTTTGTGTATCTAGGACAAGCCAAGAAGACGCAAGCGTTTGACGAATGCGTCCAAAAGGCCGGGGTTACAGAAGAAGAAGTGGCTTACATGGGAGACGATCTGCCGGACATCCCGCTGGCGCAACGCGCTGGGCTTGCCGTTTCTGTGGCCGACGGAGCAGATGAATTAAAGGCGGTCTGCCACTACACCACGGGTCGCCTCGCCGGCCATGGCGCTGCTCGCGAAGTGATAGAACTCATCTTGAAGGCACAAGGCCGGTGGGAAGAAGCAGTGCCTCTGGCTTTGGCCTAGCCACACAACGGCATACATCTTCTCATTGCGTCTACACTGGAATGTTACTTTCCTACGCCGTCAAATTTTATGTTACGAAGCGCAGCAGCTATTCTTGCGGGATTTCTGACAACGTTCATACTAGCCGTCGGCAGCGATGCCCTCTTGCATAAAATCATGCCGGGTTCCTTCGGAGATGACGGTATGGCCCATGGACTGGCGCTTTGGGTGGCCCTCGTGTACACGGCTGTGTTCGGCGCTGCCGGCGCTTATGTGGCCGCGCGTCTCGCGCCCGGTCATCCCTTGCGGCACGCCCTCATACTGGGCGCAATTGCACTGCTGCTCAGTGTGATCGCGACGATTCAGCTTTGGCATACAGCACCGGCTTGGTATCACATTCTCGCCGTGCTACTGGTCCTGCCTTCCGCATGGTGCGGAGGAATGCTCTTCGAACGGCAAGCGGGAAACGATGGATTAGGCGTGATCTAATCCCCAGCCAGCATCGCATTTTCGCGAAAAACGGCCTGCTCACTCGCATGCCTTCACCAGCCGGAAAACAATTTTGCCGATTGGCTTAAGCGTTACAAATCCGTTGCAGAAAAAAAGTTTGCGGCGAGTGTAAACTTCGTCAGTCTTGGTTCGTTAGGTAGTTTTCTTCGCCGCAAAATGATAAGAAAACGCTCCTGTGGTCGCGGCTCTGCCAAGGCGATTGGAGCTTATTTTTGCGACGAAAATTAGTAAGCGCAGGGGGCTGGGCTACCAACCACCCCTCGACGGAGGAGAACACACTATGAAACTCGCTGTTTGTGGAGCCCTGCTAGCAATGGGGACAGTTTTTACGCAAGCCCAAACTCTTGACATCGGGCGCACTCGAGTGAGTCCTTTCAAACACGTGGTTGTAATTTTTCAGGAAAATCGCTCACCTGACAATCTGTTTCAGGGGCTATGCGCTTCTCCTTATGGCACGGCCGAATCCTGCAGTGCGACACCGGGTAATGGACAATATGACATCCAGACCAGTAATTGGGCCGATAAAAGCGCGCCCAACGGCGTCATTCAACCGGCGACGGTTCCCCTCGCAAACCACTATGATCTAAGTCACGCGCATTCTGGTTTTACGGCGATGTGCGATGCAGATCCCGCGACTGGAGAATGCAAGATGGATGGGGCGCACGGCATATTCTGCTCAGGGACGTGCCTGAGCAATCCACAATTTCGGTATGTCGACAATTCAGCCGGCCAACTGAATCCATATCTCGATTTGGCGAGTCAGTACGGCTGGGCGAACTACATGTTCCAGACCAACCAGGGGCCAAGCTTTCCCGCTCACCAGTACATCTTCGGAGGGACATCGGCGCCGACCGCCGCCGACGACGCGGCCGGGATCTTTGCCGCCGAAAACATGTCGAATACCGGCATCGCAGGGACTTCTGCGGTGGCCGGCTGCATCGCCGCGACAACTACAACGGTGCAGTTGATTGGACCAAGCGGTGTGGAAGACCCAGCCCAGAAAATTTACCCCTGCTTCGAACATCAAACTCTGGCTGATGTTCTCCCGCCGTCGGTCACCTGGCGGTATTACGCGCCAGGCGCAGGATCTATCTGGACCGCACCGGATGCCATTCAGCATATTTGCCAATCGACTGGTCCGGGCGGCAAATGTGTGGGACCGGCCTGGAACGATAACGTGGACTTGAAACCGGCCGATGTTTTGCAAGACATCGGCAGCTGTAATCTGCGTTCGCTGAGTTGGGTGATTCCATCAGGACTCAATTCGGATCACGCCAACAGCAACGACGGCGGAGGGCCCTCGTGGGTGGCGGCAATCGTAAATGCGATCGGCAACAGTTCGAACTGCGACAACGGAGCGGGATATTGGAAAGACACCGCCATCCTCATTAGCTGGGATGATTGGGGCGGCTGGTACGACCACGAACCGCCGATGAAGCTGTCTTATCCGCAGGGCGGCTACCAGTTAGGTTTTCGAGTGCCGCTCATTGTGGTCTCGGCGTATACTCCAAAGCATTACATCAATAATGTGCCGCACGATTTTGGCAGCATGCTGCGCTTCATGGAGAATAACTTCCAAATCCGAGAGGGCATTCTAAACTTTGCGGATGCGCGGGCCCAGAACGATCTTTCTTTGTTCTTTGATTTCAGTTTGCCCGCTCGAAGCTATCAGACGATCAACGCTCCACTAACGGCAAGCTTCTTCGCCAACGACAAGAGGCCGCTTACTGATCCTGACGATCAGTGAGCGGGCCTTACACGGAAACCAATCCGCCTGTTTATCAGTAGAATTCTGCGTAAAGGAGTAGAAGGACGCTGTTCTTTCTTTGGATGATTCGATGATTTTGAAACGTTTTCTCATCGCGGCTTTTGCGCTAGTTGCTTTTAGCTTCTCTTCTGATTCGGCAGTACTCTTCGACAATGCCGATTCGCCGCTCTACACGACAAGCAGGATTTCTTCTATCGAGGGAGTAGCCGCTTACCTTCAGGTGGGGGCATCGGACACCACGATTGGCCAGATTGCGATCAATGCGCAGCCGCTCGAGGACGGACAATTGAAGTTTGCCATCTTCAGTGACAGTGCGCCTCCCGGAAGCGATGCCGGGACATTGCTGTTCCATGACATCGTCAATGTAAGCAAGGCCACTTCGCTGTCTTATATTCTGTCCGACCCGTTCTCATTTACACTGCTGGCCGGGCACTACTACGACATCGGCGCGGTTTTCAACGGCACGGGAATCAACTACACCTACGACTTGACGTCAGATGCGGAGAACGGGATTACTTCCCTCGTCAGCAATCAAAACATAGATAATTTTGCAAACCCGGTTCTGGTGGGCCGTGGAGTGTCGGACATCAACATCAGGTTGTACTCGCCGTCTGCGGTGACGCCGGAACCTGCAACCTCCATGCTAGTAGCTTTGGGCCTGATTACTGCAGGGCTGGTCAGCTTTGTGCGGCAACGACTACGATCTTGCGTAAACTTTTAACTATGCTCATCAACGCGCGCGCTTCAACCTCGGCAATTTGCTCAGCCCATTTGATTTAAGAAGTCGGCAGTACACGACCACGCCATTCCCAAGTACGATTGGATGATTAGGCGGTCCCCCGATGAACCTGTACTGGCTGTACGATCTTCCAAACTGGCTGTTCGCCCTTTTGACGGTAAGCGTCTTCGTGGCCGTCGGGCTTGGCGGTCTTTACTGGACGCGAGGCTGGGTGCGGCGGCTACACGTCGTCGAGCACTCCCATAACGACATTGTCGGTTTCTACTTCGCAGCGGTTACTGTCTTCTATGGCATCACACTCGGACTACTGGCAATCGGAACTTGGACCACTTACTCCGAGGCGCAGCAGAAGATCGATCATGAGGCCGCCGCTTTAGGAGGTCTTTACCGGGATATAAGCGCCTATCCGCAGCCGGAGCGAGGCATCATGCAAGCCGATCTTCGCAACTATGCGCGCGGCGTGATTGATGTGGGGTGGCCAATGCAACAGAGGGGAGTGGTTCCCAACAATGCCAGCAGCATCTTGCACGACTTTCAGCAACACTTCATGAGTTTCGAGCCCTCCACCGAAAATCAGAAAATCCTAGCGGCTGAGTCTTACAGAGTCTTTAATGAGCTGACTGAAAGCCGGCGCTCCCGCCTGAATAGTGTTACGGACGAAATGCCCGGACCTTTATGGACCCTCGTGATCCTGGGCGCATTTGTCTGTATGGCGATCACCTGGTTTTTCCATGCCAGAAGCTTCAGCATGCATGTCTGGATGACAATTCAGTTCTCCGCTTTGCTCGGCCTCATGATCTATCTCATCGCCGTTTTAGATAATCCTTATCGAGGGAAGGTAAGCGTCAGCCCTGAACCGCTAGAGCGCGTCTATCAGCAAGTCATGGTTGCAGAAAAATGAATTACTTTGTCGAGGCCTACGGTTTGTTCATTCTAATGCGGCCGGTTATTTAATTATCTACCTGGACGCCTTTCCAAAAGGCCACGTGGTCTTTGATGTTAGCGGCCGGTGATTTCGGCTCCGGATAGTACCAAGCCGCATTTTCGTTCGTTTGCCCGTTTACCACGACGTTGTAGTAATGCGCTGTTCCTTTCCAAGGACAAATCGTGGTGTGCGCACTCGGTTGCAGGAATTCACGCTGTACGCTATCCGCGGGAAAGTACTGGTTCCCTTCCACCTGCTCTGTCTTGTTGCTTTCAGCAAGCGTAGTCGCCTGCCAGGTTGCTTTTGCCATATCTGTATGGATGTAGTTGGAAAGCGGGTCGGTTCGGATGAGTTGCCTCGAAGCTTGAATCCGCTGATAAAAAAAGGCTACACCGTGTGAGGTGTAGCCCGAATTAGGGATTAGCTTCTGACTCGTTCAGAGCTACCCCAATGTTCCCTTACGCAGCCTTCCGCGTAAATTGGCCGCAGGGAGGTAGCACTTGTGGAAAGTACGGTCCAGAAAATTTCCATCGTCAGATCATCTTTCGGCGGGCTACGACACTCAAAGCCAGGAAAAGCAGCAGCAGCGCTATGTAAACGGATCGCATCCGTATGCTCGGCGTAATCGTAAGCGCCAGATTTACAGCGGCCAGTATCAACAGTACATTCGACCAGGCTTTTCTACTCATCGAGTTGTGTCCCCGATGTCAGATTTACTCCCGTTACGAACGTATGACAAGGGATTAGGTAGTCCCAGACGTTTGTCCGTCGCAAGTACTAGCTGAGGTCGTCGCTGTCGATGTCGACCGGCTGTGCCGTGGCACTAGACTGCGCCGAATCTCTCTTGTAGTCGATATAACGGCGCAAGAGATAACCGGCAAGAAGAATCATGGCCATCCAAAACATTGCGATTGCCTCAGCAGATGGATATTACCAAATGAGTTTTGTTTCGCCGATGATTTATGATCACGATCTTCAGGCTGTCGTGCTAGCATTCCGTTCGTGAGGAACCTGCAAATCGTTGAAGAAGAGCTGGCTGAGATTGCCGGCATTCAGGATGACTTGACGAAATTCGAACGCCTGGTCGCCTGGTCGGCTGTCCACCCCGACGAGGTTTTGTTTGCCGTCAAGTTCTTCAGCGGCAGATCGAAGGGTCTGGAAAAGTGGATCGAGCTTCACTCCGAGGAACAGCCGTAAGTGCAACTGCTTCGTCGTTGAGCGCACGGAAACACGGAGTAATTCGGGCCAGCCATTAAAATGAAAGCAAGCCCGAATGCCTCATCCGAACCTGCTCGTCATTGCACCTCCCGACCACTACGCCCTCCGCAATCTCGACACGATTCGCGGGCAAGCAAACATCACCGTCTCGAATACCGCTGAGGGAGTTGCCAAGAATGGCTCCGAGGCCGAAATCATTCTGTACTCCGGACTGGGCGGCGCCACGGTTCCCTTCAAAGACGTCTGGCCGCATGTTCAACATGTGAAGTGGGTCCACTCGCTTTCAGCGGGCATCGAGAAGTTCATGATTCCGGCATTCATCGAAAGTCCGGTGCCGTTGACTAATGCGAAGGGTGTGTACAAAAGATCGCTCGCTGATTTCGCCATCTTGGGCATTCTGTACTTCTACAAGCATGTTCGTCGCATGGTGGAGAGTCAGCGAAGTCACCACTGGGACGACTTTAAAACGGAGTGGCTGCCTGACAAGATCATGGGCGTCGTTGGGTACGGTGAAATCGGACGGGAGTGCGCCAGGCTTGCCAAGGGCCTCGGTCTCAAAATTCATGCCACGCGCCGCAAACCCGAGCTCTCTGCGCAGGATCCCATCCTCGATCTTGTCTTTCCGGCTTCGCAACTAAAGGAGATGTTGGCGGAAGTCGATGTTGTGCTTGCTTCCGCTCCCTTGACGCCCGAAACCAAACACATGTTGAGCGATGACGAGTTTGGGGTGATGAAACCCTCTGCCATCGTGATCAATGTGGGACGCGGTCCGGTGATTCACGAGGCCGCTCTGGTACGCGCCCTGCAGAACAAACAAATAGCGGGCGCGGCGTTGGACGTATTTGAAGTTGAACCTCTACCGGCCGACAGCCCCATCTGGGATATGGAAAATGTTCTGCTGTCACCGCATTGCACAGATCGAACTCGCGATCCGGACTGGCTCGATCTGAGCATGCGGTTCTATCTTCAGAATTTCCATCATTACGTCAAAGGAGAACCGCTCGAAAATATCGTCGATAAGAAGGCGGGTTACTGATGACTGTTATCGATCGGATCGAGCAGGCAGTGGTTTACGAAGATATTGTGGCTGCATCCGAGCGCCTCGGAAAACACGTCCACAAAACTCCCGTCCTAACTTCCCGGCTATTCAACGAAGCTTCAGGCGTGGAGGCGTATTTCAAATGTGAAAATCTGCAGCGCGGGGGAGCGTTCAAGCTTCGAGGCGCCTTCAACTTCCTCCTGCAGCTGACGGAAGCGGAACGAACGCGCGGTGTTGTCGCCTTTTCGTCCGGAAATCACGCCCAGGCCGTTGCCATCGCGGCCGCTCATCTCGGCGTGCGCGCCATCATCGTGATGCCGACCGACGCGCCCCGCGCCAAGCTCGAGGCGACGAAAGCCTACGGGGCCGAAATCGTTTCCTTCGATAGGCAGCGCGAAAATCGAGAGGAGATCGCGGCGCGGATCGCCAGTGAAACCGGCGCAGTCGTCGTCCCTTCCTATGATCATCCGTGGATCATCGCGGGACAAGGAACGGCCGCGCTAGAACTGCTCGAAGACTGTCCAAACCTTGAAGCCTTGGCTGTCCCGCTGGGCGGTGGAGGTCTACTTTCCGGCACGCTGGCGGCCGCGCAGGGCCTTCGGCCGGGCATGCCGATCTTCGGCGTTGAACCCGAGTTGGCGGACGACTGGCATCGCTCTCTCCTCGCGGGCGAACGGACGGAGATTGCGCCTCCCGCCACCATCGCCGATGGCTTACGAACTCCCGTGCCGGGCAAGATCACCTTCCCTATCGTGCAAGCTCTTTCGGCCGGGGTTCTTCTCGTCTCAGAAAAGGAAATCACGGAGACAGTGCAGTATCTCCTTTCACGAATGAAAATTCTTACTGAACCGAGCGGTGCTGTCGCTGCTGCCGCCGTGCTTTCGAAGAAGCTGCCGGATACCGTCAAATCGGTCGGTATCATCCTGTCGGGCGGCAACGTCGACATGGACATTCTTGCCGGCATTTGCCTGAACGCGGCCAACCGAAGTGTCTGAAAACCCGTGGGTCACTAGATCCTCTCGCGTCGTTTACGAGAACAGATGGATTCATGTGCGCGAAGACCAGGTCATCCGGCCCGATGGCAAACCGGGCATCTACGGCGTCGTCTTTATAAGACCGTCCGTTGGTGTGGTTGCGATGAACGATCGTGACGAGGTCGTTCTGGTCGGGCAATGGCGCTATTCGATCAGTCGTTATTCATGGGAAATTCCGCGCGGAGGTTCCCATCCCGCTGAACAGGATATGCTTCAGGTTGCTCAACGAGAACTAGCCGAAGAAACTGGCGTCCTGGCTTCCCATTGGACCAATCTCGGTTCAGTCGACAACGGCAACGGCGTCGCCAACGACGTCCAGACTCTCTATCTCGCGACCGGTCTCTCCCAAACTGAGATGAATCTAGATCCGGAAGAGGACATCACTGTAGAGTGGAAGCCTTTTGACGAGGTTTTCGCGATGGCCATGGATGGCCGCATCACCGAGGTGTGCAGCGTGGCCGCGTTGCTCAAGGTGGGTCACCTGAGAAAATTAAAGAAGTCCTAAAGAGATTGAAGAAATAATGTCCGCCCACGTTCAACATACGCTCAGCCCGCCGGTTTTAGTCGGTGGAGCAAGAAGCAGGACGTTCTATGTGCTCTTCGCCTGGCTGACTTTGGCTTACAACATACCGGTGATTCTGTGGGGCGCTTACGTGCGTGTCTCGTTCTCCGGCGATGGTTGCGGCGCCAATTGGCCCTTCTGTAACGGGCAGCTCATTCCGCAGAAGATGACCGTTCCGACTGCCATCGAATATACGCATCGAATGATGACCAGCGTCGATTCTGTCGCCGTCATCCTGACATGCCTTGGCGCGTTTCTTTTATTTCCTAAGCGGCATGCCGTCCGTCGATACTCGGTTCTTTCACTGGTCTTCCTGTTGATCGAGGCCTTGCTCGGCGCGGGGCTGGTGCTGTTCCGCTATGTCGCAAAAGATCACTCCGCGGGGCGGGTTTGGTATTTATCCGCTCATCTCACCAATACGATGCTGTTGCTCGGCGCGTTGACGGCAACCGCGTGGCTGGCGACGGCGAACCGGGAAAATCTGCGGCTTAAAAATCTCTCGCCTTCGGTGCTCTGGGGGCTTGCGATCACGGTTTTCGTCAGTATTACCGGCACGGTCACGGCGCTGGGAGACACTCTCTTTCCGGCTTCCTCTCTCCACGCCGGAATGCAGCAGGACTTCTCGAGTTCGTCAAGCATATTACTGCGGCTTCGCGTGGTTCACCCTTTGATCGCGCTGGCGGGCGCAGTCTATCTGCTTTGGCTGGCCGGCCGAATGTTCAAGCAAAGGCAGGATCGCTCACAAACGGTCGCCGCCGCTTGCGTGGTAGGCGTCGTGCTCGTTCAGGTGGCCGCGGGAATGGTGAATGTCAGCCTGTTGGCGCCGCTTTGGATGCAACTCACACATCTTTTCATCGCGGACTTACTTTGGATCGCCGTCGTACTACTTGCGCTTCAAACCGACCGGCAAGCCTGAGCTTATAAGCTCTTGGCAGCGGACGGTCCTCCCACTGCCATTACGCGCGGAATGCGGTCGGCGGCGTTTGGCAGCGCTGGAAATTTTAAGTGCGGCTCCGTCTGGTACCAATAAGCAGTCGAAAAAAAGCTATCCGAACGATTGTTGGCGTGACCATGCTCGATGGTTACTTTAATGGCCTGCTGAAAAGTCACCGGGTCCTCCAGATGCCAGCGATATAAGCAATACCGTGCGCCGATTCGCTCCGGATCGACGATATGCGGCGCCCCGTTGTGCATGTAAGAAAACGGCTGGGCCCCATTGATGCCGCCGAAATTCCATGCGCCGTTATAGTAATCTTCGGTGCCGGTTCCTGTAATCGCAGGGCTTTCACCGCCGTCCAGGAAAATCATTTCGTCGCCTTCGCCCCACCAGCCTTCCTGGTTCTGAACCACCCCGTGCGTCACGCCTATGAAATGTCCGCGGCCCTTCGCTTCAAAGAACACATAGTTGCCCTCGCCGTTCAAGTTCTTCTTATCATTCACCGCAGCCGAGTACTCGTTGGTCCAGTTATTCGTCCAGCCCGGGCATGGCGTCGCCTGGCGGTATTGAGCGTGAAAATAGCCTAAATCGGCCGGCAAGCTTGGAAGCTTTATGAAATCGATATTCGAGTAGAAGGCGTCGGCCGGTAATTTGCCCTCGTTCGTAACTGTGATGCGAGCAGACTTTGCGAAAGGCATGGGGAAGTAGGCATTCATCGCTTTAATGGACGAGACCGTGGTGAGCGCGGACTGATAGAGAAAATACTCGCCCAAAGCCAGGCCGAAGAAATCGCCGACCGGCGCTTCGACCGAAGGTTCCGTTTCGCCATCCCAATAGGCTCGCAGGACCAGATTCTTTAAGTGGTGCTCCTCTTTTGAGCTGATGGTGCACCACATGTGCGTTACCATGCCCGGACCGTCCGCCTCCAGCAGCGGCACGGTGGCTCCGGGCGCCACCTTGAAAGAGTCCTTGTTGCCGCCCGTGCGGTCGAAGCTCGACGAGCGCTGCGTCCTGTAACTGCGCAACTGGGCGAGATGCGCCAGTGATGAGGGCGGAATATAGCTGTCCGCCGATTGAGCCTGATATCCGGCCGCGCTTGCATCTCCGGGCACCAGGAGCGCCGATACGCCTGCCGACACGCTTGCCGCTCTGGCCAGTAATCTTCTTCGCGCGATTTTTTCGTGTTCTTGTTCTTTCGAATCCATTTCGTTTGTCTGCTTCCTGCGCAGCCTGCGCACATCGTATAACAACAAGACTCTGAGTGTTCGATACGCTGGGGAGCAAAGCCTTTTCGCGATGACTTTTAAACCAGCGTCTTTTTTGGCGCTTCTCTTCACCCTCTTTGTCTTTCTTGCGCCGGTCGGGGCGCAAACGCCCGTTCGCCCGCAAACCGTTGTTCACGCACAAATGATCGAACGACGTTTTGCCGAACTGCGTAGCAGTCCTCCTGAGTTGTATGCGTTTCTTCTGCGCATGCCGAAAGGCGCAGACCTCCATAACCACCTCGCGGGCGCCGTATACGCCGAGACCTTTCTCGAACAGGCAGCCAAAGATTCGCTTTGCATTGACCCGAAGACGCTCGCTTTCACCGCTCCCGCAAAAAATGATCCGAACCACTGTCCCGTCGGTCAAATAGACGCATCTCAAGGGGAGGAGAACAGCACTCTCGCGAATGCCATGATCGACAGCCTGTCGATGCGGGATTTTGTGCCTGGAAAGAGCTCGGCCCACGACCACTTCTTCGACTCGTTCGACAAGTTCACCGTCGCCTCTCACGGCCGGGATGGCGATTATGTAGCAGAGGTTGTCCGGCGGGCAGCCGAACAGAATGAATCTTATCTGGAGCTAATGGCGCTCGGAGCGGGAAGTGCCATTTCAAGCCTCGGTCAGAAGGTCGGCTTAAGCGAAGATTTCGAAGCGACTCGACAGAAGCTGCTCGCCGCTGGTCTCGAGCGTCAAGTCGAAGCGCTGCGCTCCCGCGTGGACGAAATGGAAAAGGCGCGCATCGAGAAATTGGGATGCGAAGCGCAGCCCGGCTCGCCGCCCTGCCGCGTGGTGGTCCGTTACATTCTGCAGGTGCTTCGCGCCTTCCCCAAGGAACAGGTATTTGCCCAAACTCTGGCCGGCTTTATGCTTGCCTCTGTCGATCCGCGCGTGGTGGCCGTCAATTTTGTGCAACCGGAAGATAACCTCACTGCCATGCGCGATTACCACTTACACATGCAGATGGTCGCTTTCGCCAAGCAGGCTTATCCCAAAGTCCACATCTCCTTGCACGCCGGTGAACTCGCCTCGGGTCTTGTTCCTCCCAGCGGATTGCGCTTTCATATCCGCGAGGCTGTCGAGATCGGGCACGCAGAACGGATCGGTCATGGAACCGCCATCATGTATGAGCTCGATTCGCTCGACACTCTCAATCGGATGCGAAAAGATCACATCGCGGTCGAGATCAATCTGACCAGCAACGATCTCATCCTGGGAGTCAAAGGCAAAGATCACCCTTTCCCGATTTACCGCAAGTTTGGAGTTCCGGTCACCCTCTCTACCGATGACGAGGGAGTTTCGCGCACACATTTAACACAGGAGTACCAGCGCGCTGTGCTCACCTATAACTTGACCTATTCAGACCTGAAGCAGATTGTTCGAAACGGGTTGCAATACTGCTTCCTTCCCGGCGCGAGTCTGTGGCAAGATTCGGGCTACCGGTCTCGCGCCACACCTTGCGCTACGGGATGGAACAGCGCAGGTTGTAAAGCTTTCCTTGCAACCAGTGAAAAGGCCAGACTTCAGGCAGATCTGGAGAAGCGTTTTGCTGCCTTTGAGCAGTAACTGAGCTGTATTACTTCGGTAACTGACTTGATTAAACTAAGTACTCTGATCGAGTTACTAAGTCGACTTTGAACTGTAACGTTAGCGTAGTATTTAGATGTCACCATCGCCATCGGGAGTCTCTCAACCGAAAGTCGCGATGAAAAAGACATTCAAACTAAGAAAAATGCTTTTCGCTGCCGGCATAGTGTTCCAAGGAACACGCGGTATGGTGTTCCTTGGAACACTCGGTATGGTGTTCCTTGGAACACTAGCCACAGCGAACGTCGTTCTCGCTCAAGGCGATGACGATAGCGAAACCAATGCTCAAGTCATTCCAAATACGGGTCAATTGATCACCCCTACTGCCCCCAGTGGGACCCGTTTTGAAACTTTGAACCCGAACCTGCCGAACTATCCACAGTATGTAGCCGGGCAGGCAGTACAGACTGTTGTTAGTCCGGATAACAATACTTTATTGATTCTGACCTCTGGCTACAACCTCATCAACTTTCCATCAGGAGACAAGATAGGGCAGACGGATCCATCCGGCTCGAACGAGTACGTCTTTGTCTACGACATCAGCAACAAAATTCCTGTAAAAAAACAGGTTCTGCAACTTCCAAACACCTATAACGGAATTGCCTTCGATCCGTCCGGCACAACCTTCTATGTACCTGGTGGTATCGATGATAATCTCCATATCTTCGACCTGGCGAGCGGTTCCTGGGCAGAGCGCAGCGGAAGCCCCATCGCACTCGGTCACAACAAAACCGGCGTAGGTCTTGCTGTAACGCCTGCTGCGGCCGGCGTTGCAATCGCCGCCAACGGTCAAATGCTCGTTGTTACCAACTACTACAACGATTCCATCTCGGTTCTCACCAAGACAGATATCGCTTGGACCAAAACAGCCGAACTCGACCTGCGGCCGGGCAAAATCGATCCTGCCAATGCATCCGGCGTAGCGGGCGGCGAATATCCGCTTTCGGTGACGATCAAAGGCAATACGACTGCCTACGTTTCTTCCATTCGCGATCGCGAAATCGACGTCATCAATCTCGCTGGAACCCCGACCGTAACCAACCGTATCAAGGTTAAGGGACAGCCCATTAAAATGACCATGAATGCCGCTGGATCCATTCTCTATGTGGCTGAAGATCAGACCGACAGCGTGGATGCCATTGACACGGCCAGCAACAAAGTGACTCAGACTATCCCCGTCGGGGCGCCAGCCGGTCTTCTTCCCAGTTCCCGCGCCAAATACTCGGGCAACAACACTAACAACGTCACCCTTTCGCGCGACGAGAAGTCACTCTACGTCACAAATGGCAACACCAACGACGTTGCCGTCGTCAGCTTGAACACCACTAACGGAACTCCGGCCGTGCAAGGCCTGGTGCCGACGGGTTGGTATCCGAACTCGGTGAGCTTCAATGGCGACGGCTCTTACATGTATGTCGTCAACGGGAAGTCCCCCACCGGCTCCAATCCGGGCAATTGCCACGGCCTCACCACGGATCAGACCAACGCCTGCAACGCCACAAACCAGTACGATTTACAGCTGATCAAAGCCGGCTTCCAGAGCTTGCCGACTCCGACCCCCGCTCAACTGGCGCCCTTGACTCAACAGGTTGCCACCAACAACCATTTCTCGCGCACGCTCACAACTGAGCAACAGAACACGATGGCGTTTCTCCGCAGCAAAATTCAGCACGTCATCTACATCGTTAAAGAAAATCGGACCTACGATCAGGTTTTGGGTGATCTTCCGATGGGCAATGGCGATCCGGACCTGGCACAATTCGGGCAGGGAACTACGCCGAGCCTTCACTCTCTGGCTAGCAACTTTGTCACTCTCGATAACTTCTACGATCGCAGTGAAGTCAGCTTCGATGGCTGGCCTTGGACCACTTCCGCAAAAGCTCCCGATGTCATTGAGAGGCAGGTCACCGTTAACTACGCGGGCCGCGGCCTCACCAACGATTCCGAAGGGACTGCTCGCAACGTCAACCTGGGTTATGCGACGCTGGCTCAACGGCTCAAAGCCAATCCGCTCTCGCCAAACGATCCCGATGTCCTCCCCGGACCTGTCGAACCTGCCGCTCCGGACGGACCGAATAACCAGGTCAACACCGGTTACATCTGGAACGATGCGCTGCGCGCCGGTCTAACCATCCGCAACTACGGATTCTTTATCGATCTCGTTCGCTACGGGCTGCCGGCCCCTTACACTGCGCTCTCCATTCCGCTGCTGCGAACTCCGGCCGATACGAAGACCCAAGTTGCCTATTCCACAAATCAGGCCCTTCGGCCTCACACGGATCCGTACTTCCGCGGCTTCGACAACGCTTTTCCCGATTACTGGCGTTATCAGGAATGGTCGCGCGAATTCGACAACAATTACGCCAATGGCGGCCTCCCGCAGCTTGAGTTCGTTCGCCTCATGCACGATCACACCGGAAACTTCAGCACTGCCATCGACGGAGTCAACACCGTCGAACTGCAGGAGGCCGACAACGATTATGCCGTTGGGCTGCTGGTCGAGAAAATCTCGAAGAGCATCTACAAGGACAACACCCTGGTGTTCGTCATCGAAGACGATTCGCAGGATGGCGCCGATCACGTCGATGCACACCGCAGCGTCGCTTTCATCGTCGGTCCCTATGTCAAGCAGCACGCCTTGGTATCCACTCCCTACAACACGGTAGATTTCATTCGTACCATGGAAGAGGTCTTAGGTCTGGCGCCGCTCAATCTGAACGATTCAGTTGCCGTTCCGATGGCTGATGTGTTCGATCCCACGCAAACCACCTGGAGTTTCACCTCTACTCCGTCTGCCCTGTTAGCCAACACCACGCTTCCCATTCCGCAGAATTTGTTCGCAGGCATGAAGCCGATGAAGCCTACTCAGACCGCCGCCTATTGGGCTAAAGTGACCGAAGGCATGGATTTCAGTGCCGAGGACCGCATCGACTTCAACAAATACAACCACATTTTGTGGAAAGGCATGATGGGCAACAAGCCATATCCTGAGGCGCCTACCGGTCTCGACCTTCGCCAGAATCGCACGGATCTGCTTGAACGCCATCGAAGCGACTCGAGCACAGCTTCCGACCACGGCAGCTTCTAACGCACGCCTTGTAAGTGACAAAAGGCTGGCTTTCAAATGGAAGCCGGCCTTTTCTAATTACGACGGGCGAATCCGCCGATTCTGGAACCAAACTTGCAAGCTCCTTGGCTACAAAACCAAGGAGCGTTCGCGTGTCCAGTCCAACCTCAATCCGGCAGATCGATCTCTCACCCCTTCCCGGCAAAACCTATTTCAGCATTGACCGTGAGTGGCGCGAAGAGTTCATTTACTTCCTGATGACCGATCGCTTCCACGATAGTGCCGCACGCTCCAGCGTTGTGCAGGCAGCACGATCAGCGGGCTTTCCCGCCGGCAATACCTTTTATGGCGGCACTATCAACGGTGTCACAAACCATCTGGATTACGTCGCCGGCCTGGGATGCACGGCCATCTGGTTGTCTCCGGTCTTCGAGAACAACGCCAATTCTTATCACGGTTACGACATCAACAATTACCTCGACATCGATCCTCACTTCGGGACCAAAGAAGATCTGGCAGCGCTCGTCACCGCAGCCCACAATCTGACGAAGGACGGCGCGCCTTGGCCCATGCGCATCATTCTCGACGTCGTCATCAATCACTCCGGAGATAACTGGTCCTATCCAGGTGGATATCAATATAACTACTCGGATGGCCAGCAATTTTCATTCGGCGGCTGGCGCAGAGCGGACCGGCCGCTTCCCACCGAGTTGCAAAATCCCGATTATTACCATCGCCGCGGCTCCATCAATAACTACGACGCCTATCCCGAGGTGCAGCTCGGCGACATCGCCACCCTAAAAGACTATGCCAACGACGACAACGAAATCGGCTCTGAAGTCATCAACGCTCTACTCAAAATTCACTGCTACTGGATTCGCGAAGCCGATGTGGACGGATTTCGCGTCGATGCTGTGAAGCACATGAACGCCGTGGCGTGCTCTCGTTTTTGCTCCAACATCCGAGAGTATGCCTACTCTTTGGGAAAGCGAGATTTTTTTCTGTTCGGAGAAGTGGCGACAGCGTCGGACGATATTTACAACGGCTATCTCGGCCCGAACACCTCGGTGGAGGACAACGGCGACACGGTCTTCTTCGGACTCGATTCGGTGCTCGATTTCCGTCTGGCAGAGGGTGTTTACGGCGATCCGAACAACGCTCCCTTACGCGACGTTATCAAAGGATTCGCCGGACCGCAAACATTGTTCAACCGTATCGAAGCCCAGCGGAACCGAGCCCTCAATCGCGGCGAACTGGGCCGCTATCTAGTCACATTCATCGACAATCACGATTCCTTCTGGCAGCCGTCGGGCCGAATCGCCAATGGCGCGCCGGACGCTCAGGTCATTGGTGCAATCGGATTCCTGCTCTGCGCGCTCGGCACGCCTTGTATCTATTACGGGACCGAGCAGGGCTTCGCAGGCCATGGCGACGACGGCGATATCAGAGAGGCTATGTTCGACACTTTGCTTTCGGGCAAGAACCTACTCAACTCCGCCTGCAGTATCTATCAAGGGATCTCGCAGATTGCCGCCGTCATGCGGTCCACAGAGGAACTGCGCTTCGGCCGCATGTATTATCGCCAGATCTCGGGAGACCGCGTCCACTTCGGCCTTCCCTACGGAACCACTTACACATTAGCCTTTTCGAGACTGCTCTACGGGTCTGAAGTCTTGATCGCCTATAACATTTCGAACGCTCTTCGAGACGACAGCGTGATAATCGATTCCGATCTGCACGCCGACGGCGCTACGATGACTTACTTGTATGGAGGCACCGGCAGTGTCGGGGTCTCTACTTCTCCGGACGGAGCCCGATTTGTCACACTCAATCTGCCGCCGTATCAATTCGTCATCCTGAGGTGACATCCTTTGCCTGGTTGTTTGCGTGAGAAAATAGAAAAACCTCGATGACTTCGGTCCTACCCATCGCCACTTTACAGTCAATCCAATCCGACGCCGAAAAGACCTCGTTCTATCACGTTGAGGTGATCGACGGACTTCCGATCCAAAAGCCCTTGCCTAAACGCTTACATCAGATCATCCAACAGCGGATTTATGACCTTCTGCGTGCGATTTGTCCTGACAGTTTCGAGGTCTACCAGGAACTCAATTACGTCTGCTCCGGGCAGCTATATATTCCGGATGTGTTGGTGGTTTCTGCAACCGCCAAGTATGAAAACGATGATCTCGTGGAAGCGCCCGCATTGATCGTAGAGGTATTGTCGCCGGGTCAGACTGTCGGGAAGCTCTATGACAAAGCAATAGATTATTTGTTGGACGGTGTGAAAAACGTTTGGATTGTTGTGCCGAAGCGGGCTGGTTACGTTTGTCGGCTGAACGGCGACCTGGTGTCTGAGCAACTCCTGCGAGCCGATGTGGATGGCGTCCCTGTTGAAATGAGGCTGGATGCGTTGTTTGCCGATCTGCCTTCGGGCGACTAATGGCAATGTTTCCTGTATCGGAAGTCGGTTCAAGCAGCTTCCGTTCATCCAGGGCTGTCATGGCGCGGCGGAGATCAATCGCGGAGAACTGGCCGCTACTTGATCACTTGCATCGGTGTAACGTTCATTCTGGCCAGATAATTGCCTCTGATCAGTTGCATATGTCAATTTCGTTATCCTCACTGTCCTCGCTTTCTCAACTTGGGGTCAATCAGGCATCCCTAACATCTTATAAAAACCGCCAAACCAGAACGCGTTTAGCTTAGACGAATCCGAGCGCGACGAACCAGCTTTGTCCAGCGACACTGTCGAAATTTCGTCGTCAAGTTCCAGCCCCACCACGGTCGATTCTTCGTCAGGACTCAAAAAATATGCCGGTTATACAATCCAGCAAGATGAAGTTGCCGCGAGGTTACGAGCATTGGGATCGGATTCGACTCCCCGAGGTTCCGGGAACGTTTTTTCGGTTATAACGACACTGACAACCTCTGATAAAGCCCTGGTAAAGCAAGCAACCGGCTGGGATATCGATGCAGATCCGCTTGGACTTCACGCATCGCAGGATGCAACCGAGTTAGCTGGCCGCCTAAATATAGATCGATATAGTGGAGCGCTCACAGGACCGGTGACCCAGTCATACCTAGAAGGCTTGGTCAAGAACTCGGCCGGAGCAGCTCAACTACCCGCTGACTTATTAATCTAAAGCAGAACAGGCTTTGGGAAAACAGGCATCCTAACAATGGCGATTAGTTTGGCATTGCACTCGGGATTTACCGGCTTCATCAATCGACGTCTATACTCTGTCGGGACTTAATACTTTTAGCAATAATTCTGTGCTTCCGGACCTAGGGGCGAATTGGCGAGTGGGCGGAAGCCTAAATGCCTCTGACGACTTGAAGTTTATTGCATCTCCTAAGCTCTTCAAAAATCCGCTTATGATACATTGCTCGCAATTGAGCTAATGTTTGCAGCCGCCTAAATAAAAGGTTGGGCTCGAACGCGAAATCTCATGATTGTTTTTCTGTGACTACTACTGGGCGCTACAACGGGACCGGAAAATCTCTCCGGAGCGAGCAATGAAAACAAGCCGTTCCGTGGACATAGTGATTGTAGGCGGAGGCTGGAGCGGTCTCTTGATGGCGAAAGAGATTTCGAGCCGGACCGCGCTGGAGGTGCTGGTGCTGGAGCGCGGTCCCTCGCGCACGCTCGCCGACTACGCTGCCGGCATGGATGAAGTGGACTATGACATTCGCCACCGCCTGATGCAAAGCCCGGCGGAACAGACGGTGACGCATCGGCACTCTTTGAAAGATCCAGCCGCGCCGATTCGGCAATACGGTTCCTTCAAGCCGGGCACGGGAACCGGTGGCGCCGGAGAACACTGGGGCGGCCTCTCCGACCGCTATCTTCCCGACACCTTCGTTCTCGGAACGCAACTACGCGAGAAATACGGAGTGGCCCGATTGGATCCGAATCTTGCCGTCCGCGATTGGGGCATCACTTACGATGACCTGGAGAACGATTACTGGCGCGCCGAACAGCTTCTCGGGATCAGCGGCAAAGCGGGCAATCTGCGCGGCAAGCTGATCGATGGCGGAAACATCTTCGAAGGGCCGAGGCAATACGAATTCCCGACGCCGCCGCTGAAGCCGACCTACACCATGACGGTCTTTCAGAAGGCGGCACGCGAGCTCGGTTATCACCCGTTTCCCGAGCCGGCGGCCACCATCAGCCAGACTTACACCAATCCGGATGGCGTGTCGCGTCCGGGGTGCGCCTATTGCGGTTACTGTACTTCCTTCGGCTGCATGATCGGGGCGAAAGCCCAGCCCACGAATACCCTGATACCGGTCCTTCGAAAGAGAAAGAACTTCACGCTTCGAAATAACAGTTGGGTTCGCAAAATCGTGCATCGCAACGGCCATGCCGAAGGCGTGATTTACATGGACGAGACCGGCGCCGAAACATTTCAACCGGCGGGCGTGGTTGTTCTTTCAGCCTGGACGCTTCACAACGTGCGGCTCCTGTTGCTGTCGCGTCTTGGTGAGCCGTACGATCCCGAAACAGGGAAGGGGACGCTGGGCAAGAACCTGACTCATCAGGTCACCTCCGGAGGCAATTTCTACGTCATCCACGACAAGCCCGTGAACTCATTCATGGCCACCGGAGCGATCGGTTACAAAGTCTCGGACTACGATATCGATCGAAACGTCAGCGCCGATGATGGAATTTTGAGAGGTGGCACATTTGGAAACGGGGCGCTTCCGAGTGAATTGCCTATCAGCTCGTTCGGCCGCGTCCCGCCCAGTGAAGCCGGCAGGAATTGGGGCGCGGAATGGAAAAAAGCGTCCATTCGCCTTTGGGACAGATTTGGCGGCTTTACCGGGTACCGAGGAGATCATTTGTCATACCGGCAGAACTTCATGGACCTCGATCCCACTTACAACGATAAGTGGGGCGACCCTCTGCTGCGATTGACTCTGGACTGGACCGATCATGAGCACCGGCAGATGGCTTTCGGAGCAAGGGTTTCGACCGAAATCGCGAAGGAAGTGGCCGCGGTTTCCGGAGCGAAGATGATTGCGAGCGGACGCCAGCCGCACTTCGGCCGCTACAATGCCACCTCTTACAGCACGACCCATCTCCAGGGGGGCGCCATCATGGGCAATTCCCCCGACGACAGCGTGGTGAATACTTCTTTGCAGCATTGGAAAGTGAATAATCTATGGGTCGTCGGATCCTGCGCCTTTCCGCAGAACTCCTCGGGAAATCCAACTCTGACCATCATTGCGATCGCTTATCGTGCGGCTGATGCACTGATCGAACGGTACTTGAAGAATCCAGGACATCTGGCGTGACCACGTTTTTCAACACACAGGTATGAAGCGACGCGAATTCATTACGTTGCCCGGTAAGGCTCTTGGCGGTTTGCTCATTTACGGCGTGACCGGCATGGCAGAGCGGCTGGAGACCCGACAACACCAACTCACCGTTCCCTTGCGATTTTTTACAGCGGCCGAGGCGCGTGTGGTTCAGGCCGCCGCGGAACGAATTTTCCCCAGCGACGAGAACGGCCCGGGCGCCACCGAAGCGGGCGCGGTCATCTACATAGACAGGCAGCTTGCCGGGCCCTATGGCGGAGACAAGTACCGCTACACGCATGGGCCCTGGATCGAGTCCGTGCCGGAACACGGGTATCAAGGCAAGGATAATCCGCGACAGATCTATCGAGCGGGCATTTCGCAGCTAGGCGATTTCACGTCGCTGTCAGCTGCCGAGCAGGATGAACGGCTGCATGCCATTCAGGACTCCTATTTCTTCGGACTCTTGCGTACCCACACCATCGAAGGCATGTTCTGCGACCCATTGCACGGGGGCAACATCGACATGATTGGCTGGCAACTGATCGGCTTTCCCGGACCTGTACTGAGTTATCGCGACGAGATCGATAAACATTACGGCGAGGCTTTCCGTCCCAAGCCAGTGAGCCTCGAACAGGTGGTTGGACATGCCGTGAAGGGCATGGAAGAGGAAACCAGCTAACTCAGTCCTTGTAACTGTTGGCAACTAGGAACGCCAGATGTTGTCCCGCGAGCGCCATGGTCAAAAGCTGAACTTTGCGCCAAGTTGCAGGGACCGTGCAGGACCGGTGCCTGTGACTTGGCCGTAGTTCGTTGTGCCAAGAGTCGTCTGGACTGTATTAAAGTTGGTGTGGTTGAAGGTGTTGAAGGCCTCCAGGCGGAATTGGAAGGCCGCCCCTTTCTCGAGCCGCACGTTTCTGAAGATGCTTAGATCCCAGTTCTCGTAACCTGGCCCGATGATATTGGCAACACCATCATTCCCTGGTCTGAACAGTCCGGCTGGGACGGGCTGGAACGCGGCCGTGTTGAACCATTGCAGGAGCTGATGCGGAGCGCCTGTGTTGGGGTTCGACAGGATATCGGGCCGCGCCGATGCAGGGCCGGTTAGCAAGCCTAAGCCGCCCGGGTCCACCGAGGCGGTGTTTGCAGTGAGATACTGCCCGGATGCGTATCCGATAATTCCACTCACTTCGAAGCCTCCCAGTATCCGGCCGACGAAACCTTTCTGATCGCGATAAAAAGGAAACGGGTATACGAAACTGGCGTTAAAAACGCTTGTTCTATTAAAGTCAGTGGGACCGTATTCCGCCCCCAGGTCTGCGTTATTCTGCGGGGTTCGAGCGTTGGTGAGGGCCTTTGACCAGGTGTAGTTTAGCGACAGAATCGCGCCTCTCTTCAGGCGCTGTCGAAGCGATGCTTGCAGACTGTTGTAGTTCGAGGCGAACATATTGAGCTGGTTGGTGATCGCACTGTACCCCGGGTAAGGCCGAATTTGATTCAGCACCTGGGTATTGCCAGTGGTGACAACGTTGCCCGCGATCAATCCCCTCTGCGCGAACTGCCCGGCTAGCGGCTGATTGACGTCCTCATTGGCAAACAGGTGAACGCCACGATTCCCGTAATAGCCAACGTCCAGGACAGTTCCCGGTCTGAGCTGTTGTTGTATGTCCAAGCTGTACTGCTCTGAATAAGGATTCGTGCCACTTGTCTGGTAGGCCTGGAGGGCGATGGGCGCGTTGCTCAATACGGGAATCCCGTTTCCCGGATTAGAAAATGTCGTGTTTGAAATTGTGGTGGTGAGAATATTCGGCGGGTCTTGCAGGGTGGCGAATTTCGCCTGATTCGCCGGTATCGCAAAGTAGTAGATGCCAAACCCTCCGCGAATTGCCGTCTTTCCATTACCGAATACGTCATAGGCGAATCCAACACGCGGTGCAAAATTCCTGGTGGGGGCTTGCACGACGGTATCGCCGAACCGCGAGTTGCTGCCGCCGATAATGATCCCGTTGAGTCGATCATAAGCGGAGTTCGGGGTTCGACCTCCGGCGCACGGCGCGGTGGTACAGATCAGGCCACTGGTATCGATCGTAGGAGCGCTGGAAGGTTTGTAAGCAGCGGGATCAAAGTTCAATACAGGCTGTTGCGGAAAGCCGGGAAAAGTGGCGCTGGTTTCTCCGGCGAAATACGAATAGCGCACCCCGCCCGTCAAAGTCAGTCTCGGAGTGGCGTGGAAATCATCTTGAAAAAAGCCCTCATAGATGTTCGAGTGATTCGAGCCCGCACCGTTCACGTTGGTCTGAGTAAAGGTTGCTACTTTGCCCATCAGAAAGTTGGCAAAGGCTTGATCGAACTGCGTGGCTCCGCCCGCAGGAAGAGTCCCTGGGGCAAAGTTAAACGTGCCGGTATTGGCGGAAGCGTTGATGCTTCCTCCCGTCTGGAGTTCCACATTGAATCCCACCTTGAACGTGTGACGCCCCACGACATTCGTGCTGTTGAGAAAGAGTTGAGTGACAGGACTGCGCTCATCGTAGGGGCTGGTTACCGCGTAGTTCGAACCGCCGATATTGATGTGCGGAACCTGATTGAGCGTCGCAGGGTAGGGCAGCGTGACATTGATGTCCGGCGAGTTAGCAGCCGCAAGAGATCCGGTTGCTAAGGCGGTTACCCAGTTGTACCTCTTTGAAAAACCGCCCTCCAGCACGTGAGTGGCGTCGATGACATAGGTAACGTGCCCGAGCCAGTTCGTCGATCCGTTGGTCATTCGGGACGTCGCCACTCCTGGGATGCTGGAGGTCAGTTGGAACCCGCCAGGAACCACCAGATTGAACGGATCGTCGAGGTAGCGAAGAAAAACGCTCAGCTTGTTGTTGAATTGATGATCGATGCGAATGAGAGTCTGAGTTTCGTTGTTATAACCTGCCGCTGTCGTAATCAACCCTTGTGGGTCGGTGGGATTGTTCGGCAAGGGAAGTCTGTTGATGATGTCCTTGAGGTATTGCTCAGCAGTCGGATCGATGGAAGTGATATGGGTGGTGGTGGTCGCGCACCTTCCCGCAGCGTTGTAGGCGGTGCAAACAGGGACATTGAAGTTGCCGGAGCGCTGGGCGAGTGTCGGAATATTTGTAATGTTCTGCTGGACGGAGCTTTCGCTCCTCAGCAACTCCTGGCCAAAAAAGAAGAAGGTCTTGGCGTGATCGCGGGTCGTCAGCTTTGGAATCCAGACCGGTCCGCCGAGATAATAACCGAAATCGGCATATCTTACGCCGCCGAGTGGGACCCCGGCACGGTTATTGAAAAACAGATTGGCGTTGAATATCTGACTGCGGAAGAATCCGAAGGCGCCGCCATGGAAGGCCGTCTCGCCGGACTTTGTCTGGACGCTGACGACGGCTGCACCGGGGCCGCCAAATTCCGCACCGTAGCTGGCGCGCTGCAGATTGATTTCCTGCACGAAATCGACGCCGGGAAACGCTACGGGCTGCTGGCCTGCTCGTTTCAGGGTGTCCGCTCCATCCAGGAAGTATCCGTTGGCAGCAGTGCCGTTCCCGTTAACGGAGAACGTCTGTGTGTTTACCGATCCATTCGACCGAATGTTGCCCCGATCGTTCGGGCCGGGGACGACTCCGCTGATTCCAGGTTGAATGCTCAGAAGTTGCAGGTAATTCCGGCTGCTCAACGAAAGCTGTGTCACCTGCTGGTTATCGATCAGCGTGCCCGCAGCAGCAGAATCCAGCTGTGTCGTGACCGCGTTTGCCGTGACGTCGATTTGTTCGGAAACCGCGCCTACCGAGAGCTGGACGGGTATTGTTGAGGGTTGTCCGACATGCACTTGAACGTCGTTGACTGTGTAGGTCTTGAACGCTTCTGCGGACACCTTGAGGGAATAGCTGCCCACCGAGAGCAAAGGAGCTGCGAACTGGCCTGAGGCGTCGGTTTTGACGGTTCGTTCCAAAAGATGTTGGGCGGCGTTTGTTACTTCCACGGTGGCGTTGGGGATGACGGCGCCCGACTCGTCCCGAACTGTTCCGTCAATCTCGCCTGTCAGCACCTGCCCGGAAGCGGGCGTAGGAAGATGGAGGAAAAGTGAAACCCAGGCCAGAAGTGCTACTTTGGCTGCTTTCTTGTTCAACAGTCTCACCACTTGGTGGGACGATTTGTTCTTTGGTACGAATTTCATGGTAAGCTCCTCAGTGCTTACAAGCGTTCTGAACTTCTGGTTCAGGAATAGCGGAGGGTTAGTTGCTCCAGCCCGGACCCTGATCGCCCAAGCAAGCGGCGATTTTTTTGAACGTTGCCCAGCGGGTTAGATTATATATAATCTATGAACAATAGGCTGTCAAGATTTAATATCGGGTGCTGCTCAACTAAATTTGGGGGAGCGGCCGAAAAATGGGCTGCGTGGCCAAGGCTTTAGCTACCTACGTTGTGGTCATGGCGTCTGATCCATTCGCCAATTGCTGAGACGAGCTTTTCGATTCTTTCGTCGATGGCGCGATTGCGGGCTTCCTGCTGTTGAAGCCGTGGTTCGTGGCTGGCCAGTTACTCCGATTGCTCCCGCCGCAGATTACTCTGCCTGTTTTCGAGCATGGCCATGACGATCAGGTTGTCTTCGATCTCTTTGCGGGCTTGTTCGAGCGTAGTGATTCGCTGCTCGTGGTCCATTTTCTTCCTTCGCCTTCTTTGAGAGTAGCGCTAAGGATGGGCCTAACGGCTACGAGCGTCGCGAAAAATGGAGTAACCCGATTTTTTTAGAACGAGCACCTACACAGATCAAAGACAATCTATAATTGTCGTGCTGTCGAGCATAGCGCAGCAAATCAGGTGACCTAATGAACATCTCTTTAGAAGGCAAAGTAGCTGTCGTGACCGCCCATCGTGCACCAATCCGCGGCATGCTCTGGCGATCCGGATGGCTACTGGAAGATGCTGCGGAACGCTCACCCTATCGGCGGCATTGCCGGCGCGGACAAAGTGGCCTCATTTTATGCGTACATGGCGACTGACCTTGCCAGCTTCTTTACAGGCGCAATTTTGATGATTGATGGCGGCTACACCGCTCAATAGGAGAATTTATGGAGACCATGCTTGCCGCTCGATACCTCGGGCCCGACCGCATCTCGGCAGAGCACATTGCTTTACCGCAGATTGGCCCCGGCGAGGCGCTGATCCAAGTGGAGGCCTGCGGATTTTGTGGCTCCGATCTCAATATCGTGGCGGGTACACATCCCCGTGCCAGCGCGCCGCTCACAATAGGTCACGAGCTTTCTGGCCGGATTGTGCGGATGGCCGTTCCGTCGGACGAACCGACGCACGAACTGGCGGTGGGGGACCGCGTGACCACGTACCCTCTGATCTCCTGTGGAACTTGCTATGCCTGTACGCATGGAAATTCGCATGTCTGCCGACAATTGCGGCTGTTCGGCTTCGATGTGGACGGCGGGATGGCGGAGTTTGTCAAATTGCCGGTCGCTTCGTTGTTGAAGCTGCCGCGGGAAATGCCGGCGCGGATCGGTGCGCTTATCGAGCCCCTCGCAGTCGCGGTACACGGCGTCGGCCGGGCGGCCTTGGAGGGTGTGAAGGTGGTCGCAGTCCTGGGAGCGGGTCCCATCGGAATTTTAACGGCTCTGGTGGCTCAGGCTCGCGGTGTGGCCCAGGTGGTTATCAGTGACGTCCTGCTTTCGCGACTCGAGCTAGCTTCGAGCCTTGGCCTGACTGCGGTTGCCGCCGGCGAAGAGTTGCGGACGCGGGTTATGGAACTCTCTGACCAGAATGGGGCGGACATTGTGTATGAATGTGCGGGCCATCCCTCCTCGGCGCGCGAGATGACCTCGCTGGTGCGTTCGCGCGGCGCGATTGTGAACCTTGGCGTGTTCAAGAAACCGGTTGAAATTGACATGCAGGCCGTGAACTTTAAGGAAATCGAGATGGTGGGATCGAGGGTGTACGAACGGAAGGATTTCGAGAGCGCGATCGATCTCGCAATGAAGCTGCCGCTAGACCCCATCATCACGCAGGGATTTTCGCTGCAAGATGTCTCAGATGCGTTCCGGTTGTTTCGGGCCGGAAAAGTCTGCAAGGTTCTTATCCTGCCCATGCCGGAAGCCCAATGAATCCTTTCAGCGTGGAAGGCAAGCTGGCGCTCGTTACCGGTGCGACGCCAGGGATCGGTCTTGGCGCTGCTCGTGCGCTGGCGCAGTCCGGAGCCGATGTCGTCTTAGTCGGACGGGATGAGGATGAACTCGAGAGTGCTGCGACAGAGCTGCGGCAGGCGTCGTCGCAGCAGGTCCATGTCGTACCATTCGACCTTCTCGAAACCAAGGCGATCGCAGGGTGGGTAGAAGGTCTATGCGAAACGTTCGGAACACCGGACATCCTCGGAAATCTACTGGTATGTCTCGCCGCGGCCGGGCTGTCGATCTCTCGCTCGATGACTGGAATGTATGTCCTGGCGTTGAATACTACTGCGATCTTTGAAGTCAGTCGCTCCTTTGCGAGGAGGCGAATTGCAGAGGGCGTGGCGCCAAAATCATCAACATGGCATCGTTGATGACGGCAGCCGTAAGACCCGGCACTTATCAATCGAACTCATCTGCTTACTACCTGCTTGGCCAAGTTCTCGTGAAGGAAGGTCGCATTGAAGAAGGAAAGAAACTGCTTGATCGGTTCCGTGAGTTGAATGGTGGTAGCCACTAGATATAAGCTGCAATTTACTTCCCGGCCAGCGGGCCAACGAACTGGACGACGTTTCCTTCCGGGTCCTGGACACAAGCAACCCGGACGGCCGCTCCTACCGGAAAATCGGTCGGCGGCATAAAAGTGGGCACTTCGCGGAGAACGAGTTCCGCCATCGTGGCATCCACGTCTTCACTCCAGAAACAAACGTGATTCCAGCCTCGAAGCATGAAGTGCTCCATCCAATTATTACCCACGGGGTTGCGGGCGCCCGGGACTCCGGCAACCAACTCCAGGCGGAACCCTCCGGGGCCAGTCAGAAAGCCGATCGTAATGCCGGGAGCTTCTTCGACCGTCCACTGTTTTTCGAGTTGGAAGTCGAGCTTCTCCACATACCAGCGAGCGACCGTCTCAAATTCGTTCACACCAATGCCGACGTGATCCGCTCGGGAAATTTGCAGTGAATTGCTGTTCATAGATGATAGCTCGTCATGGAATTTGTCGGTTTTCAATTGTTCAATCATGATTTGTCTCTTTTCGACGTGTCTCGTGCGGGTGGCTGATCTGTCTCAATTGGCCTCAGGACGCTTCCGTGGCTCGAGCGAGATCGATGCCCGCTACCGGTCGAAGGGGCCCCGTCAGCTGCCACAAGAGCTGCAGCCTGAAATAACGGCCCGCTAAGAACTACAACCCAACAACAACGAGAAAATTCCCAACACACTGTCCCGTGAAGAGGCGCCCGCAGTAGACTAATCTATGCTGGAAGCGCGCCGGAGGCTCTTGACTCGATGAGCATTTCCTCTTCGTTCAACTTCAAGCTGTAACGTTCATTCCAGTACCTTACGGTGTTTTTGACGAAGGCCTGCCTGGCCTTGTGGGGATCGCGAGTCCGAATGCCTTCAAGAATACTCAAATGCTGTCGAACGGCGGCGATCTTCTCGCCGGCGGCGTTTGGCTTGTCGGGCCACCGGCCAACGATAGAGAATACAAACAGCCGGAAGGTGATGGTCTCTAACAGTTCGCTTAGATATTCGTTGTCGGCCAGGTCCCAAATGATTCGGTGGAAAGCGACATCGCAATCGTGGAAATTTCCGATGTCGCCATTCCTTTCGTTACCCATCATGGTCATGACCAGATTCGTCAGTTCCCTTTCAGAGTCCACGGTTAGTTTCGCGGCGGCTTTTCCCACCGCAATCGCCTCCAGCGGGATACGGACTTCGAGGATCCGCTGATAGTCTTCAGGACTCAGCTGCGTGACATAAGTGCCGCGTTGCGGCTGTTTACGTAGTAAGCCCTGATGTTCGAGCTCTCGCAGGGCCTCGCGCAAGGTGGGCTGACCGATGCCAAGGCGCTGAGACCAGTGTTGTTCCAGGATCCGGTCACCTTCTTTGAGTTCACCGGAAATGATTGCCTCGCGCAGGGCTTGCGCCGCCGCCTGAGGTGCGGTTTGTATGGAGAGCGCGCCAATCTGTCGCCTTGAGGTGCCAGCCAACATGTTCTCCTGAGGGATAAGATATCTTTACTCTATATTAGGTACTCGCAAAGCTGCTAGCCGTCAGCCGAGGGTGATTTCGAATTTGGTTACCGAAGCCGGCGGGATAGTGACGCTGAGCATATCGCCACTCACTTCGACCTTCAGGCCGATCGGGTGTACCTCGTCGGGGTGATCGAAGGTGTTGTGAGCGTGCATATCGTTGGCCGCCAGCACGGCGCCGGTAGCTTGTTTGAGCGAGAGACCCCGCAGCGCGATGTGAGTCTGCCTGGGCGCAGTCAGATCCGAGTTGACAATCGTCAACGTGACTACGTTTCCTTTGCGCGATGCCGAACCGTTCAATCCCCAAATGGTTGCAGGCTTCCCGGCATAGTTATAGTGGACCGGCGGTGCTGAGAACTCAGCCCGCAGCGCCTGTCCGCCTTGATGCGCGGCATACATCCCGAAGACATGGTAATTAGGCGTCGCGAAGAAGCGGTCTTCGTGGCAGAGGAAGAGCGCGTTGATGTTGTTCACCAACTGGGCGTTGGTCGCGATGCTCACCTTCTCAGGATTCCGGTTGAAGGCGTCCAGCGTCAAGGCTGTCGCCAACGCGTCGCGTATCGTGACCTGCTGACCGAAGAGGTGCGTCGGATCTAGTTCCGTTCCCTCGCGATACCAGGGTCCGTATTCATCGACTACGAGCTTGACGCGATGCTGTTTGTCGTACTGCCCCATCACCGCCCATTGATCCTGAATGATCTGCTCCACTTGATTGCACTGGCTAAGAACGTCGTACCAATCTCCTGCCTCAAACTGCAGCGCCTCGGCTCGCCGGGTGGCAGCGTAGTGATGCACGGACCACCCCGTGAAGTGCTGATTGCGAAAAGGGTGCTGGCTCGCGAAAATCTGTTCAAAGAAGCGATGAGTCCAATCGATATCGTTTCCGTTAGGCCCGGCGCCAATGAGCTGCAAATCCAAACCGAATTGCGGAATCCAGGTCGTAAAGCGCCTGAACTCTGAGGCGTATGCCTCCGGCGTGAAGGACCCGCCGCAACCCCAGCTCTCGTTGCCCACGCCCCAATAGCGAACGTTGAAAGGTTCGGGAAATCCTCCCGCAGCTCGCATGTCGGCGAGGGAGGTCGATCCCTCCGGGGAGTTGCAATATTCAACCCAGTTATCGAATTCGAGTGCCGGGAGGCTGCGCAGGTTGGCAGCCACGTAGGGTTCCGCGCCGGTCAGCTTGCAAAATCGCATGAACTCATCGGTGCCGAACTCGTTGGACTCGAAGATCTGCGGTCCTTTCTCATGCAGCCGCTTGGCGTCGCGATCGACCTCCCAGAAGTTGGTGTGCCGCGGCCTCTTGGACCGAGGTCCGATGCCATCGCGCCAGTTATAGCTATCGGCGAAGCAGCCGCCGGGCCAGCGAATCACGGGGACATGAATTTTCTTCAGCATGTCCACCAGCTCGGCACGGATTCCGAAGTAATTCCGGATCTTAGATTTTTCGCCGACCCAGACGCCGTCGTAGATCACGCCGCCAATATGTTCGGTAAAGTGGCCGTAGAGCAGCGGCGAAATCTCCCCCAGTGGTTCGTCAGAGAGAATCTCGACATACGCGTCCGCTGAGGCTGCCCACAGCCGCTTGCCAGTGAAGGCAAGAACGGCTCCTGCCATCGCTGAATTCTTAAGAAATTGTCTGCGCTCCATCTCGATGGCGCCCTCCTAAAGCCTGCTGCATAGTAGTTGGATCAAACGGTTTCGAGCTTGGCCTGTAGTTCCTCTAAGGTGAAGCCTTTGGTTTCCGGGAAGAACCGGATCACGACGAAGAATTGAAGCACCATCATGGAAGCAAAGAAGATGAAAGGGCCCGCTGCGGAGTGCACCGCCACGATAGGGAAGAAGTTGGCGAGGCTCGCACAGGCCAGCCAATGCGTGAAGCTGCCCAGACTCTGGCCTTTGCCGCGTACGGAGTTCGGGAAGATTTCGCTGATGTAGACCCAGATCACTGATCCTTGGGAGACCGCAAAGAAGGCGACAAAACCCACCAAGGGCCAGAGGAGCAAATCTTGATGCTTTCCGGTGAAAAAGAGGAGGCTTATGACGGAGAGGCAGACGAACGTTCCGACGGAACCAAGTATGAGCAGTTTCTTACGGCCGACCTTATCGATGACGGACATCGCGACAATAGTAAAGAGCAGGTTGGTGGCGCCGATCGCCACAGCTTGCAGGTCGCTCGACACCTTGGAAAACCCGGCCTTGGCGAAAATATCGTTGAGGTAATAAAGAATGGGATTGATTCCGGAAAATTGATTGAACAGGGCCAACGTTACGGCCAGCATGACAGGGATGCGATAGCGCCGGGAGAAGAGTGGCTGGTTACCGGCCGCCCGGTCGGAAGCGAGAGACTCTTCGATGGCCACGTATTCCTCGGTGGCCGCGCCCTCTGCGATCTGCTCGAGCACACGCTTCGCTTCGTTGAGGTGACCCTTCTCCACTAGCCAGCGCGGACTGCGCGGGATTCGGAAGAGCATCACTAAAAACAGAAGCGCCGGAATACCGGATACGCCTAGCTTCCAGCGCCACTCCGCCTCTCCCAGATTCAGCGTGCCGATGACGTAGTTGGAGAAATAGGCCACCAGGATTCCAAAGACAATGTTGAGCTGGAACAGAGCAACCATGCGACCACGCCAGTGAGCGGGCGCAATCTCGGCGATGTACATGGGACCGACGACAGAGGAAGCACCGATGGCTATGCCGGCGATGAAGCGGAAGAGAACGAAGGAAAACCAGTCCCAGGAAAAGGCACAGCCCAACGCCGAAGCGATAAAAAGAACCGCCAGGATCCGCAGGCTGTAGCGGCGTCCGAAGCGATCTCCCAGGTACCCGCCGATGGCTGCGCCGACGATGGTTCCCCACAGAGCGATCGCGACCGTGAACCCGAGGGTGCTGGGAGTCAAGTGAAAGCGGGAACTCAGTGCGTTGGTCACGCCGGCGATTACGGCGGTGTCGAAACCAAAAAGGAGCCCTCCTAAGGCCGCAGTAATGCTGCTTTCGATGACTGTCCTATTCAGGCGAACGTTGGCTAAATTCGGGGATGTGGTTGTGACGCGCGCTGGCTGCATGCAAACTCTCCTACTCAGACGAGAAACTATTATAGACTATAAATACTTGGCCCTGTCAACGAGGAGTTACTCATGAACCGTAGAGAATTTGTTCGTACGAGTATCGCTGCGACGGTCGCTGCCGGAGCGGAACTGAAAGCCGGCGCCTTACCGCCCACCGCAAGTCCGAAGATGAACGTGCTGTATGTCTTCAGCGATCAGCATCGTGAATCATCGCTCCCTGGCAAACCGTTCTCCCCGGTTGTTGCGCCGAACATCGATAACTTTCGCCGGCAGAACTTCACGATGGAGAATTGCATATCTAACTATCCGCTTTGCACGCCGCACCGCGGCATTCTCCTCAGCGGATGCTGGCCGCAGCAGACGGGCGTTACGGGCAACGGGCGAAAGCTTGCTCCGGACGAAAATGCGCTCGGCCATGCCTTCCGCAATGCCGGCTACCGCACCGGCTACGTCGGCAAGTGGCACCTGGACGGCAACGAGAACCATTACATTCCAAAGGGCCCGGCACGCCAGGGCTTTGAAGACTGGCACATGTGGGCAGCTACCAACGAACACTTCGGCGCCTGGACGTACGATCAGGAGACTGGCGCTAAAATTCAACCCAGCGGGTGGAATGCAACGCTAATGACCGACGACGCGTTGACGTTCCTGCACAAGCAGACATCCGGCAATCCCTGGTTTCTGGTCGTTTCCTGGAACCCGCCGCATCCCCCCTTCGACCCGCCGGCGATGGATGCCGCTCCGTACCCCCAACACGATCTCAAATCTCGTCCCAACATCGAGCTAACCGCGCCGGGAAGTAAGCCTACCTGGCCGCAGCTGGCGTCTTTGGAAAGACTGCAGCACGCGGAACGGGGCTATTACGGCAGTATCACAGGAGTCGATAAGGAGTTCGCTCGCCTGCTGGCGGCGCTCGATGAGACCGGTCAGGCGAACAATACGATTGTCGTCTACACGTCGGACCACGGCGAGATGATGGGCTCGCACGGGCGCATGGGCAAGATAGCGCCGTTTGAGGAATCCTGCCACGTTCCCTTCATCATTCGGGTTCCCGGGGTGACGAAGAGCGGCGGATCATCCAAGGAGCTTTTCGCGTCCGTCGATCTCTTCCCCACGCTGTGCGGCCTGGCCGGTATCGCGGCGTCGAAGCACTGTGTGGGAAGGGATATGTCGGCGGTGATGTCTGGCGGGAAAGGGGCGCCGACCGACGGTGTGATCCTGATGGCCGACCGGGGTGCGGCCAGTATTGCCGAGAACGATATGCCTACCTATCGCGGCATCAGAACCGATACGCATACCTATGCTGTCATCGAAGACGGACGATGGATTTTGTACGACAACGTGGCCGATCCGTTTCAGCAGAGGAACCTGGCAGCCGATCCGGCGCACAAAACGCTGATGAACAAGTTCGACGATCAGATTGTCGCCTGGCAGCAGTCGGTCGGAGACAAGTTCGACCTCAAAAAGGCCGCTCTGCAAGTCTCTTCGTACCCCTGCTAGTTATAGTTAGCCTGGGTGTCCATGCTTTCCGATTCCCGCCGACTCCCCTAACCCTTTTTGAGATACAGCGGCGTAGGCATTACGCCGCTGCCTTCGGCTTTTGGCGTCTCCGGCATGGGCCAAGGCTGTACGCCGATCTTCTTTGCCCAGGCGTCGTACATGGCGGTCATTTGCTGCAGGCGGGCGGGTTCTTTGTCCGACAAATCGTGAAGCTCCGTGCGATCGGCTTCCATGTCGTAGAGTTTCCACTCGATCGGGTACCTGGAAACCAGCTTCCACTTTCCGTCTCGGACGGCCCTGTTGCCCTCGTGCTCCCAGAAGATGGGCCCGCGAGAACGCTGTTTGCCCTCGAACACGGGCACAAGGCTTTCGCCCACCAGCGGCGGTGTAGGGCCCGCAGCTATTGAAGTCGGATAGTGAGCACCGGCCACCGCCAGAAAGGTTGGCATCAGGTCCGTCTCGTGCCCGATCTGCTCGGTCACCTTTCGTTCCGCAGCAATAAACTTGGGCCAACAGGCGATAAAGGGTGAACTAATGCCGCCCTCTTGCGTGTAGTGTTTATAAAGCCGAAACGGTGTGTTGGCGCAATTTCCCCAAGGGATGCCAACACTTTGATAGGTCTCTTCCGGCCCCGGCGTCAGATCGGGGCGATTCCCCACAATGACTTCGTGCGCTCCATCCTTGGTCTTGTAGGGCATGAAGTTTGGCCTTTGCCAATTCGGTTTGTGGACAGGCGAGAGTTCTTCCGAGTTGCCGCCGTTGTCCGACATGAAAATGATAAGCGTGTTGTCGGCTTTGCCGGAGGCCTTGAGTTCCGCCAGGACTCGGCCGACGCCGGCATCCATACGTTCAATCATGGCGGCGTAGATTGCCATGCGGCGCATCTCCCACTTTTTGTCCTTTGCGTCTGACCAGGGCGGTACACGGGGGTCGCGTCCCGTTAACTTCCATTCGGGCCGCAGCAGTCCCATCTCAATTTGTTTGCTGTGCCGCTCCTCACGCAAGTGGTCCCAGCCCTGGGCGTAGCGATCCTCGTATTTTTTGATCATCTCTTCGGTCGCTTGCAGCGGCCAATGCGGCGCCGTGAAGGCACAATAGAGAAAAAAGGGATTGTCCTGCTTCGCCATATCCTTCACAAAAGTGGCGGCGTTGTCGGCGATCGCATCGGTGTAGTAAAAGCTGGGATCTTTAGGAACGTCGATGCGGTCGTTGTTGCGTGTCAGGGTGTTGGGGTTGAAGTAGCTGCCAGCGCCGATGATGGTTCCGTAAAAGCGATCGAATCCGCGCTGACAGGGCCAATTGTGTTTCGGATCGCTTACGTTTTTCGTGGCGGCCAGATGCCACTTTCCAGTCATCGCAGTATTGTAACCGGCCTTCTTCAAAGCCTCGGGAATGGTGACGCAATCGGCCGATAGATCTCCCGAATACTGTGGATAAGGATAGCGGCCGTGATCGTCCATCATTCCGAACCCGACCTGGTGCGAGTACAGGCCGGTCATGATGGAGGCGCGGGAGGGACAGCAGCGCGGGTTGTTGTACCACTGGCTCATGCGCATGCCTTGGGCGGCAAGGCCGTCGAGATGGGGAGTGGAGATTTCGGATCCGAAGCACCCAATGTCCGAAAACCCCATGTCGTCGGCCAGAAAGAGAATGATGTTCGGTTTCGCGCCCTCCATCCTGGAATCAGGCTTCGTCTGGGAGCACAGCGCTCTTTGAGACAGGACCAGGGCGGCGGCCTGCGCGGATTCTTTTAAAAACTTACGCCTGGATGGCATGGCAACTCCTCTTGAAATCGTGGTAAGGTTCAGGCGGGTCAGCAGGGCTTTAGGGAGCAAAAGGAAGCGGCGCGTCGCCATGCCGATAAGGCGCGTACCAGTTGTGTTGGGTCGACCATTTTGTCTGGTACTTGCGATTTTGCGGTCCTGTCGGCAAGCTGTCCTGGGCGCGGATGACCCACATCGCCAGTTCCGCCATCAGCTTGGCTTGCGCAGCGGCAACATCCGGTTTCCCAAACAGGTTCTTCAACTCGCACGGGTCGTCATGCAGGTTGTAGAGCTGGCCATAGCCCATCATGTCGTAGACGAGCTTCCAGTCCTCCATGCGAACCATCTTCTGGTTTCCGCTTTGCGTGACCATATTCAGCTCGTCCCAGCTGCCTTTCCGTTCAGGGTCGTGTGAAATGCCAGTCGGCACGTGGTCACTCTCTTCGTAGTACAAACCGCCCACGCCCACGCCTGCATAGATACTGCGAAACTCTTCGGTGGGAAACGCTTGTCCCTGGAGAAGCGGCCACAAGCTCCGGCCCTGCACACCGTGGGGAATTTCTGCCCCCATCGCTTCACATAGGGTAGGCATCAAGTCGGCCATGGAGGTAAACGCCTTTTGCACGGCGAGCGAGGGCTTAACCCCGTAGCCATACCAGATCTGGGGAGTGTGCGTGAGGTCTTCGTACAGGCCGAATCCTTTGCGCGCCAGGCCGTAGTCCATGACGTAGTCGCCGTGGTCAGCCGTAAAGACCACAACGGTTTTCTTGGTGAGGCCCCGTGTGTCCAGATGCTGCATGAGGCGGCCGATCTGATCGTCCACCATGCGAAGCGCGCCGAGATAGTTGGACTTGTATCTGTGCCAAACCTTTTCCGTGTCGAAATTGTCTTGCTGCAGCCGGTGCTCCCAGCGCGCGCGGTCTCCCATAACGCCTAACGCCTCGGGACCGGCGCCGCGCCCGGGAACCGTCTCGGGCGGGAACATATTCCAGTAAGGCGCCGGCACCTGCTCCGGGTCGTGCGGCTCGGGGAAACTTACCTGCAACAGAAAGGGCTGATCTCCTGAACCGTCGATGAACTCCATGGCGTCGGAGACGATCCTGTAAGGCAGTTGGGTGGTGAGCGGGAAAGGTGCGGCCTCTTCGGCCACATTATAGTGCAGATTTTTGAGCCACTTATCGAACTCGGCAACTTCCTGGGGAGCATCCGGGGCGATGTATCCGCCCTCGTGCATATAGCCTCGCCAAAAATCCACATTCTCCTTCTTTAGATAGGTGTGATTTTTCCCGGTGAGCGCTGTCCGATAGCCTCGGCTTTTGGCGACCTGGTACACGTCTTCTTTGAAAAAGGCGGCATCTGCCTGCAGATTCATCCGCACGTGGTGGGCTTCAGGCCAGCGGCCGGTCAGCATGGAGGTCCGGCTGGGAACGCACAGCGGTGTGGTGCAATAGTTCCGCTCGAATCCGATACCCTGTTGCTGCAGGCGGTCGAGCGTGGGACTGGTGTCGAGGGGATAGCCGGTGGCCTTACTCATGCCGTAGTGGCGCTGATCGGCAATAATGATGATGAGGTTTGGCTTTTCTACGGTATCGGCTGCCTTCGAGAGGTCGACCGGGCCGGTGGCGCCGGCAGCCGCCAGGACACTTAGCTTTAGAAATTCACGCCGCTCCATTTTTTTTCTCCCGAGGCCATTTCAGGGCAAAAGTATAGAATATAAATAATATCACCGTCAAGCGGCGTGTTCAAGGCACAAATTCTTTAGCGATGCTGCCTATCACTCCTTACTTTTTCTTGATGTGATGATCCAGGGTTAAATGATGCAAGCCGAGCGAACTCGGTCATTTAAGTTCTTCCGAGTTGCTGCCCTGGTTTATTCAGTTGTCTGTCTAGTGGTAAGTTCTCTTGCCTTCTATCAAGCCACGGACAGCGAAGGTCCGGCCCTGCTAACTGTCTTACTTACACAGCCAACATCCGGCCTTCTATGGCGCCGACTCGGAATCACGTCAACTAACTTCTTTTTTGTGTTCGCAGCGACTGTTCTTCTTAATGCTGCTGTAATAGCCTCTCTAGACATGCTCGTAAATTCGATATTCGCTTTCAGTACGAACCGTAAAGAACGCGAAGGTCATACGCCTAAGACAAAGATTGCCCCTAAATGGGGTCGAAAACGCCACTAAGCAGGGCCGTCGACATGCAGAAGCCTCTGCGCCCGGCTCGCATGGGAATTCTTTTTCAGAGCCGGTATATCAGTTCGTCCAAGGTCCGCCGTTTATCAGGACGTTCCGGTCGGGTCGCGAGCTATACGGAAGTTGGCATCGCATGGACAACGTGCTGGATCCCAACTCTGATCGGCCAAGCGCTAAGTCGACAGTGGAGAGGTTTCCTGCCTTGGCAATAAGGGGACCGGGTAATCGCAGCTAAGCGTATCCAACACGAGGCTCAGAACGTGCCGGTTTCGCAACATTAAAGGATGAGCCGTCACATTCACTGGGATCGCGCGGCCTACGGGCAAGACGGAACTGTTGGCGGGTAGAATCATGAGGTCGAAGGGCGTCCAGATTGTCGTGAAGGCCAGGCGATTGAGAGTGTGGACATCGTGGTTCAAGTCACGCAGAAAATCACTTCTGCGACGCATTTGTCGTGCACCTTTGTTGTGGCGAAGAAATGCGGTCTGAGTGCCCCGATGAGGCGACGAGATAGTCACTAATCGGCGCACGCGATCAAGGCCGTTGAGTCTTTGAAGGTAGTACCGAGCAACAAGACCGCCCATGCTGAAACCAACTAGATCGATTGCGGTCCCTTCGTCGAAGTTGGAGTTCACGTATGAGAATACCTGGCATGCAAGGTCCTCCAGCCCGGAAGCACCGTTATTAGGCATAAGATTCAAACGGTAAGTGGCCCGACCATGGCGTTCCAGGTACGGCCCCATTCGGCTGAACACCGCCTCCGTGTCGTCGATGCCGTGAATCAGGAGTATAGGGTTCGCAGTCATACGCGCGAGTCCTTCATGATTGAGGTGGGCCGCATAACCTTATGCTCGTGATCTTCCCAAGAATCGCTCGAGCAGAGTATTGGAACGCTCGTAAGCACCCTATGCCCGTTTCAACGCAATACTTGCGCGAGTCGTTTCCGCACTTCGCCGGCCGCTCCCCGGACCACCGGGTCCGCACTCGTGTCGTAACTTGGCTCCCCGCCGGCTAGCCGAACGATATCACAAGCAAAGTGGTGTAAGGACCCTACGCTACATGGTACGCTCTACCGTGGCGACCAGGATACAACCCCATTAAGATCATTCCGATTGGCATTCGCCGATCATCCTTACCGTAGGCTCTTGCCGCCGCAGGGTTTCGCAGATACCTTTGATCTTTTACTTAAAAGGAGCACTAATGTTGTCCGGCAACGCTGAATTTAAGAAGCCCGGCCTCGTTGTCGTCCTCGGTCTCCTCATGCTCGTACAAACGCACTTGCCTACCTTCGGCAAGGAACTGCCTTTGGCAGCCCAAACTACACCTATATACAAAGACTCAAAACTATATAAAGACTCAAAACGGGCAGTCGAGGAACGTGTGAACGATTTGATCTCGCGTATGACGCTGGAAGAAAAGGCTTCTCAGTTGCTCAGCGATTCACCCGCTATCGAGAGGCTCGGAGTGCCTGCCTACAACTGGTGGAATGAATGCTTGCATGGCGTGGCCAGATCCGGAGTTGCCACGGTATTTCCGGAGCCGATCGGCATGGCCGCCGCTTGGGACAAGGATCTGGTGTTTCGTGTAGCCACAGCCATTTCAGACGAGGCTCGCGCCAAACACCAGGAATTTATCCGGCGCGGCAAGCGGGGCATTTATGAGGGCCTGACATTCTGGAGTCCCAACATCAATCTGTTCCGTGATCCACGCTGGGGTCGTGGGATGGAAACCTATGGAGAAGATCCGTATCTGACAGCCCAAATAGCTGTTCAGTTCGTTCGTGGCCTGCAGGGAGACGATCCCAAATACCTGAAGCTGGTCGCAACCGCGAAGCATTACGCCGTACACAGCGGTCCGGAATCTACACGGCACGTCGCTGATGTGAATGTCGATCGGCAGGACCTGTTCGACACGTACCTGCCGCAATTCGAGGCGGCCGTGATGGAGGGAGGCGCCGGTTCCGTTATGTGCGCGTATAACAGTGTGGACGGCAAGCCGGCTTGCGCGAATACGGTTTTGCTCAACGACATTCTCAGGCAGAAGTGGCGCTTTCCGGGTTATGTTGTTTCCGACTGCGGCGCGATCGGCGACATTTACCAGGGTCACAAAGCGGCTCCGAACGCGGAGACCGGCGTCGCGCAGGCACTAAAAGCCGGCACTAATTTGGATTGCGGTCTCGAATACGAAGCAATCGTGCCGGCAGTTCGCAAAGGGCTTCTATCCGAAACGGACGTGGACAATTCCTTGCGGCGGCTGCTTACGGCACGCTTTAGGCTCGGGATGTTCGATCCGCCGGAACTGGTTCGTTGGGCGCAGATCCCCTACAGCGTGAATAACAGCCCGGCGCACCAGGATCTGGCAGTGCAAGCAGCGCAAAAATCAATCGTTCTCTTGAAGAACGAAAAGAACGCTTTGCCGCTCTCAAAAGAGATCAAGACGCTGGCGGTCATCGGTCCTAACGCGGATTCCACTGACGTCTTACTGGGTAATTACAACGGAGAGCCCACAAATCCTGTGACCCCTCTGGAGGGAATCCGCCGGAAGATCGGATCTACAGCGCGGGTTCTGTACGCGCAAGGCGCAGATCTCGCCGTGGGCATGCCGACATTTGAAACCGTTCCATCGTCTGCCCTGTTCACAACTGCCGGAGCGGACAAGCAGCCCGGACTGAAGGCTGAATATTTCAACACCAGCAACTTCAATGGCAGAGCTTATTTCGGTAGAGCGTTCGTCTCCGAAGCGATGCGCCGGGCCGCGCTGATTCCAAGCAACCCGAAGCCTCTGTTTACGAGGATTGACGCCAAGATCGATTTCAACTGGCGTGACGGAGCCCCCCGCGAGGACATGAACGACGACAACTTCGGCGTGCGCTGGACAGGCTATTTGATGCCGCCCCTGAGCGGCAAGTACGAACTTGGCGCCAACGGATTGAATGCCTATGAGGTTTATCTCAACGGCAAGCTCATCGCTCAACGCGATAGCGTACACGAACGAGGGTGCGAGTATCAAACCGTCGACCTTCAAGCGGGCCAGGTTTATCGGATCCGCATCGATTTTCACGAGACGATCGGCAACGCCGAAATCCGTCTGGTTTGGGACCCTCCTCATAAGGATTACCGGCAAGAGGCGATGGATATGGCACGGCAGTCAGACGTCATCGTGATGATCCTTGGTCTCTCGCCGCGGCTCGAAGGGGAAGAGATGAAGGTGAAAGTCGAGGGATTTGACGGTGGAGATCGTGTGCGTCTCGATCTCCCGGACACACAGCAGGACTTGCTGCAGCGCTTGGCGGCATTAGGTAAGCCTGTGATCTTAGTTCTAATGAACGGAAGCGCGCTCGCCATCAACTGGGCGCAAGAGCACGTGCCTGGCATCGTCGAACTCTGGTACCCTGGCCAAGCTGGGGGAACGGCTTTGGCCGATGTGCTTTTCGGCGATTATAATCCGGCTGGGAGACTCCCCGTCACTTTTTACAAATCGGAGCGCCAGTTGCCCCCGTTTGCCGACTACCGCATGAACGGCAGAACCTATCGCTACTTCGAGGGCGATCCGCTCTATTCATTTGGCTACGGTTTGAGTTACACGAGTTTCTCTTATCGGAACCTACGGATTCCGGACCGGGCGCAGGCGGGCAGCAATTTGAAAGTGTCTGTCGAAGTCGAGAATGCCGAAGCACGTGCCGGGGAAGAAGTCGTCCAACTCTATCTGAAACAGGCGAGTGTTAGTTCCTCTGGGCCGATCCGGTCGTTAAAAGGATTTCGAAGAGTCTCTCTCGATCCAGGACAGAAGAAGACCGTTGAGTTCCTGTTGACCCCGCGCTTGATCGCCAGGGTCGACGAGGACGGGCACAGCGTAGTCGATCCAGGCAGGATCGAAATCTCGGTCGGCGGAAAACAGCCTGGCGCGAAGGGCGTCGATGCAGTCACTACGGCCGTCCTTTCGGGCCGCTGCAATATTACCGGAACTGCGATCCGGGTGGATGAGTGAGCCGTCGTCAGGCCAGGCTGCACTTATCGATGAAGCGAATCTAGGTCATACGCTACTAACATTTGCGAGGGAGAGACTTTTTGTTCCGACTTACTCTATTGATTCTTGCTTCGAGTTTCTTGTGGGCCCGAAGCCACGACGCAAACTATGTTCCCCTCAAGCCCGAAGTTAGGATGCCGGACGGAACCACGTTTCTGACCTGGCGCGATGAGACACAGTACACGAAGACCTATCACGTCGATCGGAACAACCAGCTTGCATCGGATCAGAACGCCGGAACGGCTGAACGGCCGTTCCGTACCATCAATCGCGCAGCGCAGGTGGTTCGGGCCGGGGAACGCGTCTGGGTTCATTCCGGTGTTTATCGCGAGATGGTCCAGCCCGGGAACGGCGGCGAAGGGCCAAATCGCATGATTGCCTACGAGGCCGCGCCGGGAGAACAAGTCATCATCAAGGGCTCGCGCGTGCTGACCGCGAGATGGCAGCTCTCGAAGGATCCTTCCGGCAAAGCCGTTCCATTTCTCTTTTCGAAGAGACTGTGGATGGCAACTCTTCCCGACGAGATCTTCGAACCTGGTTATCAGGCTTTCGGAACACCAAACGCCAGCCCGGAAGAACTCGATCTCATGCCGTGGGCGGTGGCCTGGAAAGGTCGGCCGCCCTATTCTCTTCCGCGAGGGTTGATCTTCCAGAATGACCGGCGAATGTCGCAACTAGTCGCGTACGAGGACCTCGTTCGGATTCCCGGATCATACTGGGTAGCACGCGACGGCAAGACGGTACACATACACCCCTTCGGGGATGACGATCCGAACGAAAGTTTCTTCGAGTGCGCTGTACAGAGCCACATCTTCAAACCACAGCGGCAAGGTTTGGGGTTCATCCGCGTAAGCGGCTTCATTATGGAACATTGTGCAAACGGTTTTCCGCGCGTGGGAGTGGGGGCGTTGAATGCCATGGGCGGACATCACTGGATTATCGAGCACAACACAGTGCGGCAAATAAACTCGGTCGGCATCGAATTCGGTTACTACACAACCGAACCCGAGGACAAGCGGCAACCGCCCAGGAGGGATCCCGATATTGGACACATGATCGTACGCGATAATCGCATTGCCGATTGTGGCGCCGCGGGCATTCGCTCGTTTGTTGTATCTTATGGCCTGGTCGAAGACAACGATGTGATCGACTGCGGCTGGCAAGATGCCGAGTTTCACTGGGAAACTGCGGGTATCAAGCTGCTGATAAATAACGGCACGCTGGTTCGCAACAACCACATAGCGCGTATGGAAGGGGGCGGGGGCATATGGCTCGATTGGAACAACAGGAACTCTCGAGTAACTGGAAATTTCATCCACGACGTTCGTACCGCGCAGGGTGCGATTTTCGTAGAAGCGTCACAGCATCCGAACCTGGTTGACGAGAATGTCATCTGGAAAATTGACGGGCAGGGAGTCCGAGCGGCAGATACGGACTGCCTGGTAATCGCACAAAACCTTTTCGGACGAGTAAAGGGAGAGATTGTATTCGCAAAAGTTGCAACCGATCGCTCCCTCGGAGGAAGAAAGCTGACATCCACGCAAAATCGTGTGATCAACAACATCGTTGTCGATGCAGGTCTGCCTATTGCATTCGATCCTGGGAATTCGGCGGATTACAACGTTTATGTCTCGACTTCCGACACGAGAGAAATGCAACCTCTGGCGAGCGAGGAACACAGCTCATCCATAAAAGCCGAGGTGAGCGTGGACGAGCCGAATCAGCTGCTCACATGGAAACCCGCTAAGCCTCTGCCGGTCGTTCCCCGCCTCGCAGAATGCACACGAGATTTCTCGGGGCGGTACCGGACGGCCGAGTCGAATGTCCCCGGTCCTTTTCTAGCGCTGGCTCATGCAGCTTCCGTTTTGTTGAAGAACGGCTCGCCAAACGTCGCGCAAAAATAAACCAAGTTTCTGACGATTGTTGGAACCGCCCGGTCGTCAACCGTTTGAAAAAATCGAGGCGCGTCCGCAGCATAGAGGTCCGGCTGGGAACACAGACCTGCATGCTGCAATAGTTTCGCTCGGATACCGATGCGACGCTGTTGCATACGGTCGAGCGTGGGACTGGTGTCGAGGGGATAGCCGGTGACTTTACTCATGCCCGGCAGTTGGTGTGTCGCGACACACTTAGAAAATAAATTGATCCGCACCAAGCTTTCCCGAATATAATGGACACCTCCGGCCTGGAATGGCTGGGATAAGCGGAAAACGGCGAGGAGACTTATGCGCTGGAAGCGTGTTCTTTTCGTAGTGTTCATCGCAGTAGCATTGCCCGTCAGCGGTCTATTTGCCCAGACCGTTTCCACGGAGATTCTTGGATTAGTTACCGACTCTTCCGGCGCTGTAGTTCCGGGTGCGGCGATTACCATCACCCGTGTGGCGACCGGCGACGTTCGCGTCGCAACTTCGAACGATTCCGGCAATTACATTTTTCCTCTGCTTGAAATTGGCGAGTACAGGGTCACCTGCTCATCGCCTGGATTCAAGACTGAGGTGTTACCCAGCATTACGATCGAGTTGCAGCAGCAGGCTCGTCTCGATTTTCATTTGCAGGTGGGCGAGCGGGCGGAGACGGTGCAAGTGTCCGGCGCTAGTCCTTTGCTCAGTACCGAAGACGCCACGCTTGGGTCGGTGATTGAATCGCGCAGAGTGGTGGAACTGCCTCTGAACGGGCGCAATTTTTCGCAGTTGGCGACACTGATGCCTGGCGTTGTTTTCGGGACCAGCCGTATCGGCGTAAACCAACAGGGCGGTGTTCCGATTCCGGGTCAAACGGTTCAAATCGCATCGGAAGGCCAGCGCGACATCCAGCAGCGCGCCACCATCGACGGGGTAGTTACGACAGAGCCTCGCATTAATACGATGACTTATCTGCCGTCCATTGAGGCCATCGAGGAGTTCAAAGTGCAAAGCGCCGTCTATTCGGCCGAATACGGCGTCAACTCAGGCGCGCAAATCAATGTGGCCATCAAGTCGGGAACCAACAGTTTTCATGGGACTGCCTTCGAGTTTCTGCGCAACGACAAATTCGACGCACGCGGATTCTTCCTGCCTTCCAATCAGCCAAAAAACACGCTCCGCCGCAACCAATTTGGCGGTGTCGTATCCGGTCCGATCAAGAAAGATCAGACATTCTGGCTGATCAATTTTGAATCGCGCCGTGAACGAAGGGCCACTCCCGATTCGACCGCGGTTCCCACGGCAGCCATGCGTCGGGGAGATTTCTCGGAACTATTGACTCCCGGCAACCGTTGGTATCCGACCAGCACCAGTCCGGTTGTGATCAGCGCACCGGGCGGTGGCGCTCCGTTTCCGAGGAATGTGATACCGACGAGCCTGCTTAATCCCGTTTCGCTGAACTTACTAACTTCGTCGCTCAAGAGTCCCTACTCCTACGGCGGTTACATCCCGCTTCCAACGAATGACGCACAGGCGTTGGCGGCGCATAGCCCGATTAATCTTTTCTCGACAGATCTTCTCAGCGTGAACAGCAACCAGTACCTGGCGCGAGTGGATCACCGGTTCGGCTCCAACGATCGAGTGTTCGTGCATTACATTCTGGTGGACGCGGAAGCGAACAGTGTTCCACTGTCAACGGTGAGTTCCACGCTCACTAACAACCGGTCCCAAAATGTAGGGTTCGGCTGGACAAAGATTATTTCTCCGTCGGTAGTAAACGATCTGCGCTATGGTTACAACCGCACTTATACCGAATATGGCGGGCCGCTTACCAGTAACAACTTTCAACAGCAGGCGCTGGGGTTAAACTTCCAAGTGAACGGCCGCCCGCTGGCGCCCAATGAGCAGGGCCTGCCGATGATCTCGTTCACCGGCTATCTGGGAATTACCGCGCCGCGCGAACCTGGCCAGCTGGATGACGTTTGGGTTCACGAATTTTCGAATAGCACCTTTGTGAACCGCGGAAAGCACAACATTCGATTCGGCGGCGAATACAGTTACAACAACGCCGGCAGCGCCCGATCGAATGTGCCGCGCGGGGCATTGGCATTCACTGGAAACATAACGGGAGTGCCCGACTCGTTTGCGGCCTTCATGCTGGGGGTTCCTTATACATCGCAGTCGGCGCAAGGCCAGCCCCCGCTGACCTCGCTGCAACAGAGATTCTCTCTTTATGTCACCGACGACTACAAGCTATCTTCGAAGCTGACGCTCAACTTGGGAGTGCGCTGGGATTGGTTTGGGCACGTATATGATGGAGACAATTTGGGCCGCATCCGAACGGTCTCCTTCGCGCCGGGCCAAGCGCGGACGATCAACGGAATGTTTGTTCCGGAACTGATTCCGAATCCCGGAGACAACCAGGCGTTGTACGACATCAACTGGAAACAGGTTATGCCCCGTTTAGGCATTGCTTATAATTTTGCGAATAGGACGGTACTGCGGATCGGCGCAGGCGAATTCTACAACGCGAACCAGTTGAACGACTTCCAGATCCTCAATCTGCAGCCGCCTACATCCGGGTCGACGATTTACCAAAATAATCCCCAAAACCCGTTGGCCACTATTTCCAATCCCTTTGCGGGAGCGCCGGCTTCTGCGCCGCAAGCCCTCGAGATGCTCGGCAACATCCAATATCCGAACGGCCGCTCGAAGTTCCTGAACAATAGCATCTGGCAGTGGAGCGCAGAAATAGAGCGGACCTTCGGCAAGGATTTTGTCGCGTCGATCGGTTACGTGGGGAATAAGGGAGTGCACCTCGATCAGACAGTGAGCAACTACAACAACCCCGATCCTGGTCTGGGCAGCGTGCAATCCCGTCGACCGATTCAATATTACACGGACTCGCTGAATCCCGGCGTCCTGGTTCCTTTGAGCACCCTTCGCTACCTGGACAGCTCGCTCAATTCGAACTTCAACGCCCTGCAGGCCCGGCTGGAAAAGCGGTTTTCTCGCGGGGTCACTTTTTCGGGGTCGTTCAATTATCAAAAAAGTCTGGCGACCGGCTATAGCGTGAACGAATCGGCGCCTTATGAAAGTAATCTCCCGCAGAATCCACGGGACACCGCCTCGGACCGAGGCCGCTTCGGGCTGGATCAGCGGTTTCGATTTGTGGCCAGCTATGTTTGGCAGTTACCTTTTTTCAGCGGGTCGCAGGGGATCAAGAAAGCTGTGCTGAGCGGCTGGTCATTAAATGGAATCGTCCAGCTTACGTCCGGTTTTCCGATCAGCATCTCGCAGTCGGGCGATTCGCAGAATACCGGCACAGCCAGTTCGCCTCGGCCCAACATCGTTCCGGGCGCCTCCGTCCCCAGGGTCTGGGACCAGCGGTCGATCGGCCAATGGTTCAATACGGCCGCATTCGTTCGATCCAAATGCAACGGATGCCCGGGTCCGGGACTTTTTGTGGGGCCGTTGGGCTATGGGGACGCCGGCGTGGGTCTGGTGGATGCGCCGGCTCAGAAGACCTGGGACTTCTCAATATTTAAAGAATTCCTGGTGAAGGAATCGCAGCGAATTCAGTTCCGATGGGAAGTGTTCAACTTCACCAATACGCCGCAGTTGGCAGGGCCTGACGCCACTTTGGGCGATGCCGCCTTTGGGCGCATCACCACAACCTCAATCGATAACCGGGAAATGCAATTCGCGCTGAAGTACTCTTTTTAGGAGACAAAATATGAATAGACGCAAGGCGTTGAAAGCTTTTACGGGTGGAGCAGCGGGACTCGGCGCGCTGGCCGGGCGCGTGGATCCACTCCAAGCGGCGCAGGCGGCGGTCAGGCGGGGCATGCCGCCTTTGAAGATTACAGACGTCAAAACAATTCTTACCCAACCGGGCCCTGATCAATTGGTCATCGTGAAAGTGCTGACCAGCGAGCCGGGCCTTTATGGATTGGGTTGTGCGACCCATCGGGAGCGCCCGCTGGTGGTGGCGACTGCGATTAACGAATACCTGAAGCCTTTCGTGGTTGGCCGGAATGTCGACGAGATTGAAGACATCTGGCAATCGGCCTATTTGCAGACTTACTTCCGTAGCGGCGTTACGCTGAATAACTCTTTGAGCGGAGTGGACGGCGCGCTTTGGGACATCATGGGCAAGCGGGCCGGTATGCCGGTGTACGCTTTTCTGGGAGGCAAGGTGCGGGCCGCGGTCCCACTGTATACGCATACCGCGGCGACCGAATTGCCGGATTTAGAGAGTCAGGTTCGCAAGGCGATGGCGGATGGATACCGGCATGTGCGCGTGCAGTTGGCGGTTCCCGGATTTTCAGGCTACGGCGTGAACGCGAAGACCTCGCCCGAGATCATGCAGGCGCGGCCGCGGGGAGTGGCGGATTCGCCTGTCTTCGAGCCCACTCCCTATGTAAATAACACCATCAAGATGTTCGACTATTTGCGGTCGAAAGTTGGGTTCGATGTGGATCTGATTCACGATGTGCATGAGCGCGTGCCGCCGACCCAGGCGTTGGTGCTGGCAAAGGCCTGCGAGCCGTATCGCCCCTTTTTCCTGGAAGACATCCTTGCGCCGGAGGATGTGCAATGGTTCCAGACCATCCGGCAGCAGAGCGCGGTGGCGCTGGCGATGGGCGAGTTGTTTGTGAATCGCAACGAGTGGCTGCCGTTAGTGGCCAACCGCTGGATCGATTTCATCCGCATTCACATTTCGGCGGCGGGCGGCTTGAATATGGCGCGTAAGGTCGCGATGTGCTGTGAGTTCTTTAACGTCCGGACTGCGTGGCACGGGCCGGGCAACGTGTCGCCGGTGGGTCACGCGGTTAATTTGCAGTTGGATCTGGCTTGCTTTAATTTTGGAATCCAGGAGCAGAATCTGTTTTCCGATACGGTTCGCGAGGTATTTCCGGGCGCGCCTGAAATTAAGGGCGGTTATATGTATTCGAACGATCGGCCGGGATTAGGAGTGGATTTGGATGAAAAGGCAGCGGCGAAGTTCCCGTACAAATCGCCGGGCGGAAGCCGCGGCAACGATCGCCGCCTGGATGGGACTATTGTGCGGCCTTAGTGGGCCGTTTTCGGAAGCAAACAACCCGTCCGACTAGCAAAAATCACCGTGGCGCGGACCCTCGGTCTGCCGTCTCGACAATCGTGTCGAGACGCGTTCACTCCCACAAACAAATTTGCAAAAACGAACCCAACCGAAGTTCGTTTCGTAAAAAACCAGGAATCCACCTCCGCCGTGCCCCGCCCAAACCGGCCCTCACAAATTCCACATTTCCGCCTTCTCCCACCGCACCAATCACTTAGCTCGTTTCGAAACCGCCGTCCGAACACCCCGCAAGCGAAACTCGCCTCGTGCCCGATCTCGATCCAGAATCCGAATCAACGCCGCCCCCAACCGAACCGCCCGGCCACTCCGGCGGCCCACGTACCAGAGAAGGTAAAAAACGCGCCAGCCAAAACGCGCTCCAGCACGGCTGCTGCTCCAAAACCCTCCTCCTCCCCGACGAAGACCCCAACGAACTCCGCCAACTCCTCGAAAGCTGGCTCTACGACTACCGCGCCGACACCTACACCGTCGACCAGCTCGTCCGGGAAACCGTCTCCGCCCAATGGATCGTCCTCCGCAATCGCAGCCGCTACAACCAGTGCGAACATGGGCTCCATCAAGAACAACCTAACTGCCTCAACTGGTCCGACGAGCAGCACCACCGCCTGGAACGCTTCCGCCGTTACCTGCGCCAGGCCGAACGTCAGTTCAACAGCGCCTTCCACAATCTGGAACGCTTACACGGCCGCCGCTTCCGCGAAGGCATGCAGCTTCAACGAGCCCAGGAACGTGCTGCCGCCATCGAAACCAAACGAGCGCAAGCTCTGCAACCCAAAGCCGACAAACCCGAAAAGAAGGCGTTGAAAGCGGAACCGCCCACCCCCACCAAGCCCTCCGAGATCCTCTTCCAAGGGCAAAACCACCCTAAAAAACGCCGTAAAATCCCCCTCCTCGAACAATGGGTCGAAGTCTCCATCCAGGAGAACGGAGAAACCCTCACCCGCCTCTTCCCCTCCAACAAAAACCTGATCGAACGAGGCAAAGCCATGCTGCCGCCCCCCGAACTCGTCTACCGCCGCCTCAACTTCCCGCAGGGAGTCCCGCCCGAATACCAATGGGTCAACGCAAAAGAAGAAAAACGCAAGCTGGGAGGCTGCGGAATCCAGCGCATGACCACCGACACCTGGCTCGAAGTCATCGCCCGTGAAGCTCCCGAATTCGACCGCCCCGGCTACAAATCCTCCTTCGCCCCCGAACACATCGGACCGACCGGAGTCGGCAATCTCCCCCGCCCCAAAGAACGAGGAGGCTGCGACTGCCACGTCTGCACCAAAAATCAAGCCATTCTAGATCGCCAGGCGATCGGACAATAGGCTCTGCGGGCCACAATAATTATGGAAACCCAAATTCCCCGCAAGCACCCTGTCGGAGCCGCGCATGCAGTAAGCGGTTTTTCCATTCAAGCCCGAGTCTGTCAACTGGACATTTCTATTCGGCACAAATAGGACATTATCACTTTGCGCCGACACCGACATCGCGGGCAATTGACAGCGGTCAGCGGGCGGAATATAATTTGACACGCACGTCAGAAAGGTTCGCAGTGCCCCGAATTGCCTGCTTACTGATACATGTCGTTCTATTCTCTACCCTGGTATTGGGCCAAGGATTGAGCACGATCAGCGGAAGCGTGACCGACCCTTCCGGATCCGTTGTCCCAGGAGCCAAGATCATTGCGACCGAGGTAGACACTACTTTGGCTCGAGATACGGTCAGCGGCACAGACGGCTTGTATGTCTTCAGCGGTCTGCGGCCAACGCAGTACACGCTCTCGGTCAGCGCGCCAGGGTTCCGGCAGCTGACCGAGACACAGATTATCTTAGAAGCGAACGACACACTTACCATCAACCTGAAGCTCGAACTCGGCGCCACCTCGGAAACGGTGAGCGTCCAGGAAAATGCGGCTCAGGTGGATACAAGTTCCTCGACCATACGGCAAGTGGTGGATTCGGCTCGCATGGTCGAGCTTCCTCTGAATGGCCGAAATCCGGCGCAGCTTACTGCGCTGGTGGCCGGCGCGGTCAATGCTCCGTCGAACAATGCGGACCAAGGGACGACCAAGACTTTTCCAGCCGCGGTTACGGTTTCGGTCAACGGCGGGCGCCAGAACAACATCGCCTTCAATCTGGACGGCGTACACAGCGAAGACATTTTCAGCAATGTCAATCAGCCGCTTCCGATGCCCGACGCGCTGCAGGAATTCAGTTTTCAAACCAGTAATTTCAGCGCGGAATATGGCCAAAATTCATCCGGCGTGGTCAATGTCGTGACCAAGTCCGGAACGAACGCGCTGCATGGAGACGCCTTTGAGTTCGCACGCAACGCGGTGTTCAATGCCCGCAACTTTTTTGCGAGTAAACGTGATCAGTTGAAGCGGAACCAGTTCGGCGGAACGCTGGGCGGTCCTATTATCAAAGATCGCTTGTTTTTCTTTGGAGGATATCAAGCGACCAGAATCCGGAACACGCGCAGCGATCTCAGCGCCTACGTTCCGACTGCGGCCGATCTGAGCGGCGACTTTTCGGCTTTTCTGAACGCACGTAGTCCCGGTAACCCGCTGGGGCGTCAAGTCGCGATCAAGGACCCAATTAACGGGCAGCCCTTCCCAAACAATCAGATTCCGGTTAGCCGCTTCGATCCCGCCTCACTGGCGATGTTGAAATACTTGCCGGCCAGTTCCTCCGCGAACGGATTCGCCCTGTATAGCCAGCCTGTCATCCAGAATTTCAATGAGTTCATTATTCGGGTCGATTACAGCATCTCCACGAACGACCGCCTGAATTACAGATTTAATAAGAGCTATTACAATCAACCGGGCATTTTCGCCAATAACAACTTACTCACTTACTCCGACCAAACTCCGGACAGCTCTTACAATACAGCGGTGCAAGAGACGCATATCTTCACGCCGACACTATTGAATGATTTCCGGTTCGGTGTGACGCGGGAGACTACTAGCCGGCATCCTCCATCCAATACACCGAACGTCGCGGATTTCGGTGTCAAGAATATTTATCAGACGCCGTCCAAGGCGATCGAGTCTTTTTCAGTAGCCGGGTTCTTCACTTACGGAGCATTCGCTGATTCCGTCTTTGCCAGAACGACATTCGATTGGTATGACACGTTGCGCTGGGTAAAAGGTCGGCATAGCATTTCGCTGGGTGGGGCCTTCGAGCGCGCCCGGTTCAATCAAGATAATCTGCTCTTCCAGAACGGCACTTTCAGTTTTACGGGGGACATCACGGGTGTAGCGATCAGCGACTACCTGCTGGGCCGCCTCCGAACGTTTACGCAAGGCTGGGGCTCATTCCAGAAAGATCGGAACATTCTGTTCTCGACCTTTGTACAAGACACCTTCAAGGTGAATCGCCGGCTGACCCTGAACGGGGGTGTACGGTGGGAGCCATCCATCCCGTGGCACGACTTGTATAACCAGGCCGAAGCGTTCAATCCAATGTTATTCGCTCAGGGAATCCGGTCAAAGGTCTATACGAATGCGTATCCAGGAGAGCTGTTTGCGGGAGATGCAGGCTTCCCGGCGGACGGGCGCACGACTTCCTGGAACAACATTGCGCCGCGTGTAGGGTTTGCCTACGACGTATTCGGCGATGGGAAGACAAGCATCCGAGGCGGGACAGGAATTTTCTATAACTCCCGTGTTCCGGCGTTCTCTAACGACAGCCAGGTACAGACCTCACCGTTCAGCCCGACCGTATCGCTGACCAATCCGGCGGGACCGTTCAGTAACCCGTATCTGGGAGTGAATGATCCGTTTCCGCTGACTTTTCCGGTGCCGCACAACTTTGTTTTTCCGACGCCGGTTCGCGTGTACTCATGGGACACCTCGCATTACGCGTTACAGACACCCACTGTCTATAACTGGAACCTGACGATTGAACGGCAGTTGTGGCCCGATTGGCTGGCGCGGGCAGCTTATGTGGGTTCACGGACTAATCACTTAATGGAAAATGAGCAGTTGAACCCGGCGGTCTATACGCCCGGCAGCACGCTTTCGACCGATGCGCGCCGGCCGTATCAGCCCTACACGAGCATCGTGCAGGCGACCGCGTCGGGCAACTCGCTTTATAACTCGTTGCAGTTGAGTCTCGAGAAGCGCTTATCGAGAGGCTTTACGATTCTGGCGAACTATACCTGGTCGAAGAGCCTGGATAACATTCCGTTCGGCGCCGATGTCACTTCGCCGATTTTGAATACCGGCCTCACGATGTCGCCTTACATTCCGGGATTCAAGAGAATTGACACGGGCCCTTCCGATTTCGATTTCACCCACACCTTCGTGGTTTCTTACGTCTGGCAACTGGCGCAATTAAAGCACGCGAACGCCCTGGTGCGAAACGCCTTCGGCGGCTGGGAAATTACCGGGATTACGACTGCCCAGAGCGGTCCGCCACTGACCCTGTATGCGGGGACAGACCGGTCGCAAACGGGTATTGGATATGATCACGCCGATTACACCGGCGGAAAGGTCTATACATCCGGCCCTTGCGCCAATCAATCTCCGTGTGTGAGCTATTTCTTGCCTTCCGCTTTTGCAGCTCCCGCGCTGGGAAGCTACGGCAACCTGGCGAAGGGGACATTGCGCGGACCAGGTCTCTTCAACACCGACCTAGGCGCATTCAAAAACTTTCGAGCGACCGAAAGGCTTACGATTCAGCTCCGCGGCGAGTTCTTTAACGTCTTCAATCGAACGAATTTCAACAGTCCCGGAACGACCGTATCGGCTGGAGGCTTCGGCAATATCATCAGTGCACGAGATCCGCGGATCGGACAGCTGGCAGCAAAGGTTGTATTTTAGAGATGTCGTTCTTACCGCAAGATTCGAGAATTCTAACATTTGGAGTTACGCGATGATCAGAAGATTCCTTCGGGAGAGATCAGCAGCTCCGTTTGCCCTCGGCGCGCTGGCGCTCTGTGCGGCGCTGTCGATTACAAAGACAGAGGCCGCAGCCCCGGGCGATAAGGCCGCAGCCACGCGTCAAGTCACTTTCAGTAAGGATGTGGCGCCGATTGTGCAGCGGGCATGCCAGGAGTGTCACCGGCCGGATAACATCGCGCCGATGTCGTTTCTGACGTATAAAAATGTCCGGCCTTGGGCGCGCGCAATTAAAGACAAAGTGGTGAAGCGCGAGATGCCGCCGTGGTTTATTGACCGTAACATCGGAATCACCAGGTTCAAAGACGATCCCTCACTGAGCGACAGTGAGATTGCCACGATTGTTGCGTGGGTGGATGCGGGCGCACCGGAAGGCAATACGGCCGACCTGCCGCCGGCACGCCACTTTGAAAACACCGACCGCTGGCATATTGGCAAGCCAGATTTAATCGTACGGTCGCCCGTAGCTATCGATATCAAGGCGAACAGCACCGATTGGTGGGGGAATCTGGTAGCGGATTCCGGACTTGCCGAAGACAGATATATCAAGGCGGTGGAAACCAAGCCCTCGCCAGGCGGCGGCATTCGCGTGTTGCATCATGCGGTCGACAGTTTCATCGAGGAAGATGGGGTGACCGAAGGCCAGACATTGAATGAGTACGCTGTCGGGAAGAACGGCGATGTTTATCCCGATGGATCGGGAAAATTGATCAGAGCCGGCCAGCGAGTTCAGTTCAATGTTCACTATCATGCGGTGGGCCAGGAGATTTCGGACCGAGCGAGCATCGGGCTGGTCTTTTATCCGAAGGGCTATGTGCCCAAGCACGTCGTGCAGACGATACAGGTAGGCAGTACGGACCTGGACATTCCAGCGGGCGAAGAGAACGCGCGTTCGGACGCCTATTTCAAGTTCGAGAAACCCGCGCGGCTTACCGGGTTTATGCCACACATGCATAACCGGGGGAAGGCGGAGTGTATCGAGGCGATTTACCCGGACATGAGAGTGGAGCAGTTCAATTGCGTGAACCGGTTCAATTTCGGATGGCAGATTACCTATAATTACGCCGATGATGTGGCGCCGCTGTTACCAGCCGGAACGATTCTGCACGTGATTAACTGGCATGACAACTCCGCTAAGAATCCCTGGAATCCGGACCCCAGGAACTGGGTGGGGTACGGGGAGCGGACAAACGATGAAATGTCCAAGTCGTGGATCAATTTTTATTACATGACTGAGGACGAGTACAAAACGCAGCTGAAGGTTAACGAGACTGAGAAGCTGAAGCTGACGAGCAACCGATAGCATGACGGTTCGGTTTGTACGGCTCTCGCTGGTGATCCCGCTGATTCTAGCTTTGGCCGGTTTTGCGGGGGCACAGATCCGGTACTCGTCGGGGCAGGATGTAGTTCCGGTGTTTGAAGGCTGGGATCGGAATCCGGACGGAAGCTTCAACATGGTTTTCGGTTACATGAACCGGAACTATGAAGAGCAGCTTGAAGTTCCGGTTGGGGCCAACAATAAAGTAGAGCCGGGCGAGCCGGATCAAAAACAACCCACACACTTTTACCCGCGCCGGCAGGAATTTGTTTTCAAGATAAAGGTTCCGGCTGACTGGGGAAATAAAGACTTGGTGTGGACGCTGGTGTCTCGCGGCAAGACGGAGAAAGCATACGGTTCGCTGCTGCCGGTCTACGAACTCGGCAACCTGGTGTATTTGGAGAACCGCAAAGGAGCGGCGTCGCTTACGTACCCGGAGCAGCCGAATAAGGCGCCTGCTATCGAAATGATCGGTCCGGCTCAGTCGACGGTGGCGCCGGGAGAACAGCTGACTCTGTCTGTCGAAGTCAGCGATGACGGGTATCCGAAACCCGTTGTGCGTCCGCAGAATGCGGTGGCGAAGAATCGAGTGCACGCCAGCGGTTTCAAGACGCAGAGTCCGGCGTCGCAGGCGATCGTCAAGCTGGGTGCGGGCGTGAGACTCGGGGTGACGTGGGTCGTCTATCGCGGGGGGCCTGGAGTTGCGGCCTTTGAGCCGATGAGGGTGCCGGTTGTGACAACAACGCCGGGTGCGGCGGCGGTGGAGGGCTCGCTGGCAGGGAGGGCCACAACCAAGGTAAGTTTCAGCCAGCCGGGGACCTATGTGTTGCGCGTTTATGCTGATGACGGGATTCTGACGACGCCTCTCGACGTGACCGTTAAGGTAGAAGACAGAGCTGAGCATTCTCAACCATGATGAAGCGTTTTTTTATCTTGGCGTGTGTGTTCGCGGCGTTGCAGGCTCATGACGTGATTACCACGAAGATCACCTGGACGAGAGAGATCTCGCGGCTGGTTTTCAACAAATGTACCTCCTGTCATCGCGACGGCGGATCCGCGTTCTCGCTTACCACATATGAGGATGCCCGTCCCTGGGCCAAAGCAATCAAGGAAGAAGTATTGGAGCGGCGAATGCCACCGTTCGGGGCCGTCAAAGGCTTCTCGGAACTACGAGGGGATCAGTCGCTGATGCAGGAGCAGATCGAGCTGATCTCTGCATGGGTGGAAGGCGGTGCTCCGGAAGGCGATCGCGCGCTTTTGCCTAAGGATCCTAATCTCAATCCTGCTCCTACTCCCGAACCACGCACGGGCCCGGAATTTGTGGTCGACGAGCGCACAGGGCGTTTGGTGCCCGTTGTGCGCGATGTCGACAAGCGCACAGGGCGTTTGGTGCCCGTTGTGCGCGATTCAGAAGGAACAGAGACTCTTCCGCGAGCGATGACCTTCGCGGGTATCAAGCCTAAGTCGCTGAAGGAAGACGGTTCCGTGAAAGTGATCGCGCAGGCGCCGGACGGCGCGGTGACTCCGCTGCTTTGGGTTTATCAATTTAAATCGAAGTTTTCGCGCACGTACTTCTTTCGTCAACCGTTGACATTTCCGCCGGGTACAAAGATTATTAATTTTCCGCCGAACTGTGGGGACATAGCTTTGTTGCCGGCGATTAAGGCTGCGCCGATCACGTCGGCGCCGGCCGAGGCGGATCAGAACACGGCGGTCAGTTCGGTGTCGCCGCCAGCGGCGCCCGGCAGCAGTGGAGCCCCGCTCGACTATGTCTGTCCGATGGATCCGGATGTACGGGCGGATAAACCCGGTAAATGCCCACGCTGCGGCATGACGCTGAAACTGGGCATTTCGGATGAGAGTGAGTATGGGCTGGAACTGACGACGCCTCACACTGTTCGTCCCGGACAACCGGCCGAACTGAAGTTCACATTCAAAAATCCAAGCGACAACTCCGTGGTGAAGAAATTTGATATAGTGCACGAAAAACTTTTTCACATGTTCATCGTTAGCGGCGATTTGCAGTACTTCGTTCATGACCATCCGGTAGCGCATGCGGATGGCACATTTACGTTTACCGAGACTTTTCCGAAGTCGGGGATGTATCGGATTGTGGCTGATGTTTATCCGAGCGGGGGCACGCCGCAACTACTTCCCAAAACGGTGTTCGTTTCGTCCGGCGCCAGTGATGCCATGCCGCTTGGGGGCGTGGAACTCAAACCCGATCTGGCGATTCAACATGGCGCGAACACAGACGTTGAACTAGTCACAGATCCGGTGAAACCCATCGCGGGCGCCAAGACGCATTTGTGGTTCAAATTCAATACGGCAGATCGCATGCAGAAGTATCTGGGCGCCTGGGCGCACATGTTGATCGCAAGCGATGACACAATTGATCTGATTCACGAGCATCCTTTCATCGCTGACGGAGGGTCGCAGATGCAGTTCGACGTGATATTTCCGCGAGCGCATACCTATCGGGTGTGGGTGCAGTTCCAGAGGAACGACGTGGTTAACACGGTTGCCGTGAACATTCCGGTGGTGACACTGGAGCAAGCGGCGGGCTTCGCCTCGGCGGGTAAGTGACGTGAGTGATTTAGGAGCAAGGATGAAATGAAGAATAGACTGCTATGGTTCGTATCGGCAACGTTCGTTTGCGGCTGGCTGCTGGTCCCTGGCTCGAGGGGACGATCTTCCTCCGACGCATCCTCCGGAGAGGCGCCGCGGGAATTAGTGTTCGAGCCGATTCGGATCGATGCCCCGGTGAACGATCCGGCAAAGCACACGTATTGGTTCGGCCCGTTCGCCGAGTGCTCGTCTGTCCTGGACATTAACGGCGACGGCAAGCTCGACATTGCCGCGGGCAGGAATTACTATTTGGCGCCGAGCTGGAAAAAATATACGGATTATCGCGACGGTGCGGAAACAAACGGACCGGATGTCGACGACAACTACGAAGGAACGGTGGATGTAAACAATGACGGACATATGGACGTCGTTAGCTCAGGTTGGATGCGCAGACAGGGCATCTGGTGGTACGAGAACCCAAATAAGTTGGGCGGCAAGTGGGAATCGCACGCCCTCCTTCATGCGGAGGGATTGGAGGGGATGGTCATCGGCAATCTCGCCGGCAACGGCGACAAAGATTTACTGGTGAATTACTTCGCCAAGAAACCCGGCCGCAGTCTTATCTGGATGGAACACCTGAACCAGGCCCCCTGGTTCAAAGAGCACGCCCTGGGGCCGGAAGGCGTGGGAGTAAGTCACGGTAACGGAATCGGCGACATCAATGGCGATGGACGGAATGATGTTGTTACTGCTTCTGGCTGGTTCGAAGCCCCGGAACATCCCGCCGAACAAGAATGGAAGTGGCATCCCGACTATCAGTTCCAGAAGGGCGGCGCCGGATTGCCCATTCTGATCACCGACGTAAACGGTGACGGGTTGAACGACATTATCATGGGGTCCGCTCACGACTATGGGTTGGCATGGTTTGAGCAGCGCATGACCGATGGAAAGCGGAGCTTTGTTCAACACTGGATCGAAACGGACTATCCTACGATCCACACGATGGTTCTGGGAGATCTGGATGGCGACGGCAAGCCCGAGCTCATCACCGGTAAGCAGCTACTGGCCCACAATGGAGGCGATGTTGGCGCGCTGGAGCCGTCTTTCCTTTTCTACTACAAAATGAACAAAGGCCAGTTTGAACGTCACGTTTTGTCCTACAGTTACTTGACTCCGTATTTGGGAAAGGGCAGCACTGGCCAACCTCCGCCCAGTTACGTGATAGGTACCGGCATGAGGCTAAATGTTGGAGACGTCGATGGAGATGGAAGGCTCGACATTATCGTTGCCTGCAAAACCGGCCTGTACATCTTCCAAAACAAGGGCTACTCGGCCAAAAAACGGGAGCCCAGTCCGTTGCCGGACCGGACTACCTATCCATCGCATATACCTTGGGAAGCCCCTCGACCGGCGCAGAGAACGCAATGACCGTTAGAAGAACAAGCGTACGCCGAGTTGGAGGAAGCGGCCACCAACCGTAACGTCGGTGATTTGTCCCACGCTCGGATCGGGAGTTCCCGAAGCGAGCGCTGAAGGGTTCAGTTTGGCGTTGGGTTGTTTAAAGCTTGGATGATTGAGAATATTGGTGGCATCCATCCGAAGCTGCAGGCCGCCTCGTTCGAGCTTTGGTATACGGAACGTCTTTGCCAGGGAGAAATTGGCGGTTACCAAATCCGGGCCGCGCAGCGTATTTCTGCCATCGTTGCCGAAGGTATTGGTGGCCGGAGTTGCATAAGCCAGCTGGTTAAACCAGCGGTTGATGGTCTGGTTTACAGCGTTAGGATTTCCGATCAGATTGGGATACCACGATCCATCGAGCGCTCCGGAGTTTGTACTGGATGCCATGGTCACCGTGAAGGGAGCTCCGGACTGCGCGATGAAAATGCTAGATGCCTGCCAGCCGCCGAGGACCGCATCGGCGATGCCGTTGGTCAGGTAATTATGCCCTCTGCCCAACGGGATTTCATACACCACGAAGCCTTTGACGGCATGCGGAATACTGAAGTTCGACAGCCCATAATTACGCGCCGGATTGAAGGCGTCCTGGTATGGAGCATCGCCATAGTGGCTACCCCATCCGGATGAGTCTTGATAGTCCAGCATCTTCGAGAAGCTGTAATTCACGTCGGCGTTCAGTCCATGGCCGAAGCGCTTCCTAACCGATATCTGAAGTGAATCGTAATTTGAAATGTTGTTGAACGATCCAGTTAAGCCGCCTGGCACGCTTGGTCCGATTCCAAGGTACTGTGGATAGGGCCGCGCCGACTGTCCTTGGCCAAGCTTATTGGCAGGAAGCTGGTTGATGTCAGATTGAAACTGCAGCCCGGTTGCGTGGCTCCCCACATAGGCGACCTCGGTGACTAAGTTATTGCCGAACTGGCGCTGAACACTTGCCGACCATTGATAGATTCGTCCAACGGGCGTGTAGTAGGGCATATAGGGAATGTTTCCGCCACCCTGTCCGTTGTAGGCGCCTGAGTTTCTGGATGCTGCCAAGAAGGGCAAGCCGGCGCCTGAACCGGAAAGGGTCGTGACCGGCGCTTGGCCAGGATTTGCCGACACACTTCCTGTATTGGCGGTTCCGAAACCGATAGGAGACCCGTCCACATCCATGCTCCACAAGCTGGCGTACTCGCCGAAGCCGGCCCGGATGGACCAGACATCTTTCGGAGCCCACGCGATGCCGATACGCGGAAGAAAGGACAGATAGTCTGTCGCCATCACTTTGCTGCGACCGGTGTTGTTTGCGAACCAGATAGCGCCGAGCGTGTTTGTCACCGGATTGGTGATGGTCGGATCAAAACCACCGGCTTGATTATGCACCTCGCTGAATCCGCCATGGATTTCCCATCGAATGCCGGCATTTAACGTCAGGTTGGGCCGAAGCTTGATGTCGTCCTGGAGGAACAACGACGGGTTCTTTGAGCGCATGCCGGCTTCCCCCTGATTGAGAGCGCTCCAGGCTTGTGCTTGTCCGAGCAGGAAATCAGCATAACCGACGTTACTCTGGGTGAACTGTCCATTGAAGGTGAACTTACCGGAGCTTAAGTTCCCCCACGGCGTGGAATTGTCCTGATAAGTCAGCAGCTCACCGCCGAAGTGAAGGATGTTCTTACCCCGGATCATAGTCACGACGTCGGACGGACTGAAGGAGTTCTCAATGTAGATCGCTGAGGTTTGCGGATCCAAAGTGTTTCCGGGACCTCCATTCAGAGCGCCAGTTCCTGAAACAACGATACTTGGAAAGACATCTGCCTTGGCATATTTGAATCCGATCTTGGCGGGATAACCCTGACCGAGGCTTCCGGGAGAAAACCAGTTTCCCTGGCGAGCGAATCCAAATCGGAATTCGTTGACCACTGTTGCGCTGAAGGTGTGCACATCGGAAACCTGAGCGTTGTATGCGCCCGCAGTACTTGCCTGGCAGTCAATCGGGCAGGCGATATTGTTCGTTCTGGAATCTGAGCTGTGCTCTGTGATCGAGAACGTCAGGCGGTTTTTAGACGTGATGTTGAAATCTAAACGCCCGAACTCACGAAGCGACGGGTTGTTTCCCAACTGTGCGTAACGATAGTTGTTGGTGATTCCCGGAAGGTTTGGCGAGGGATAAAAACCCTGAACGGCAGCCGATACGGGATCGAATTGTGAAACAGGAATCCGGTTACCTGCATAGGCGACACCAGTCGTTGGATTCCTAATAGTTCCGAAAAGAGTTGAATCGAATATACCGGCCTTTTCCGCAACTGAGGGGACGGTTGTGGTTTGAGTAGTCGTACTCGGGTTGATGATCTTGTCGATATTGAAATAGAAGAAGAATTTGTTCTTCAGGATAGGCCCGGCGACCGATCCGCCGAAATTGTTATAACGCTTCACCGCAGGCTTTGCACCGTCGAAAAAGCTGCGGGCGTTCAGCGCGTCATTTTGTAAGTATTCATAGCCGGCGCCGTGCCATTGATTTGCTCCGGACTTGCTGATCACGTTGAAGATCGCTCCACCACCGCCATAGGCTGCAGAAAAGGTTGACGTGTTGACCTGCAACTCGGAGACTGTCTCCTGTACCTGCGCTGAATCGTCAATGTTGGCGCTGTGAGGAAGGCGCACGGATGCGCCATCCACCAGAAAATTCGTGTAGTACGGCAGGGTTCCATTGATGGAGAGGCCAACACCCGGGTTGGAGGCGCCGGCATTCGAGTTCGGTGTTCCCGAAGAGCCTGGGAGCAAGACCAGGAAGTTTTCCCAACTTTGGTTCACGTTCGGCAGGTTCTGCATCGACTGCGCCTGTAAATTGGTGGACTGTTCGGCGGTTTCAGTTTTAAGTAATGGCGCTTCCGTCGTCACTTCCACCTGCTGCTGTGTTGCACCGACACCGAGCTGAGCATCAACGCTGATCGCGCCGACTTCGAGCGTGATGCCGGCTCGAATAGTTTTGCTGAAGCCTTCCTTGGTAAAAGTGATCGTGTAATGTCCTGGCAGAATCGATACTGCATCGTAGAGACCAGACGAGTTCGTGGTCAGTTCCTTGGTTACGCCCGTGTCAGTGTTCAGCAGCGTTACCTGCGCGCCTTCGATGACGGCTCCGGAAGAGTCAGTCACGGTTCCGCGGATATCGCCGGAATTTGTGTTCTGCGCAAAACCAATCTTGGCCGTACACAAGGAAAGGATCGCTGTCACGATTGCGGAAAAAAGTAGCGCCCGCAGTCGCCATTTCAGCTTTGAAATTCGAGCAACACACATTGTGATCTCTCCTGAGCCCTGACCTAAGTACAATTTCACCCACTGGGCTCTAAGCGGCGAACTCGTCGCCGTCAAACCTTTCACGTGAACCAAGCTAACCTCGAGCGCCGGTCCGTCTACGCCGAGACAAGACAAACACTCTCAAACTGGAACAACGAGACTTATTCGCAGTCGCCGTTCTCCACTTCGACCTCTAAAGGAATTTCATGTAGGAACCTATCACAAACAAGATAGTTGTTGCAAGCTGAAAATTCTCAAGATCAACACCTGTGACCCGCAGCGGCATTTCACGGAAGTCGCGCACACGGAAATGCGGAAACAAGATGAGGTTTATGCGCTGACAAGTGTTGATCGATTTCGATAAGCCAAGTAGAATGCCGCCGGCACGATAAACACCGTCATGGCGCCTGAAACGGTGAGACCACCTACCAGCGCCCTTGCGAGAGGAGCGTAGGACTCGCTACCCTCCCCCATCTTCAGAGCCATCGGTAACAGGCCAATGATGGTGGCGAGCGTCGTCATCAAGATGGGGCGGAGCCGAACCCGGCATGATGTGACGATCGCCTGATGTACAGTCAAGCCTTCTTCGAGCAAACGATGCCCAAACTCGACAATCAAAATGCTATCCGACATGGCAATTCCCGCTAACATCAGAACACCCATTAGTGACATCACGTTCAGGGTAGTGCCCGTGATCGCCAAAGCGATAAGAACGCCTGAAATACCCGGTGGAAGGGCCAACAGAATGATCAAGGGATCAAGAAAAGAACGGAATTGCGCAACCTGGACAAGGTACAGAAGGAGCACTGAAAGCGTTAAGCCGATTGAGAAGCTTCGGAAAGAGGCTCGCATCGATTGGACGGTGCCCTGCATAACGACATCGACGTTTTCCGGTAAGCGAATATTGGCGACGATGCGGTTGATCTGATCGGCGATCGCACCGAGCGCTTCACCTTTTGGGCGCACGTAAACATCGATCCGACGACGGATCTGGTAATGATCGACTTCGGTTGGGGCTTGAAACGGAGTAATCGTGCTAACCATGTCCAGCCTGGTGGAGAGAGGAATGTTGGCTCCATGCAGCGGTATGGCGCGCAGGTCACCTACGTTGCGGATCTTTTGTTCCGGATACTGAACTGTGAGCCAGTAGTTATTTCCATTCTTCGGATCTACCCAGACACTCGGCGCCACCATTTGATTCGAGCTCAGGGCCGTGATGACATTGGACATCACTTCTTTTTCGGTCAGCCCGAGTTCGCCAGCCCTCATGCGATCGATATTCAAGCGGAGGGCCGGATAATCAAGGTCCTGCGGGATGAACACGTCTGCGACACCGTTTAATTTTCGAATACGCGATGCTAAGTCGAGAGCGGTTCGGTAGTCGTCGTGCAGGTCACGGCCGCCGATTTGAAGATCGATGGGCGCCGGCATTCCCATGTTGACTACGGCATCCACTAAGCTTCCTGAAGAGAAGAAGGCTGCCAACTCCGGCATTTCCTCTTGCATCCGGCGCTTTATGCGAGAGATGTACTCGTAGCTGCCAATCCGGTGACCCTCTTTCAAGCTCGCCTGCACGACAGCGGTGTGCATCGCCGCGTTGAAGGTGTACACTGCCGAGAACCCCGGGTCCACACCGATGTTCGACACGATCATGCCCAGGTCAGCGGGCAGAACAATGCTGCGGATAAGCTGCTCGACTCGTATTACCTCTTTCTCCGTATTCAAAAGACGAGTTCCCGATGGCGCTTTCAGGTTTATGACAAACTGGCCGGCATCGGTCCGAGGAAAAAAAGACAACCCGATCAATGGATACAGCAGCAAGCTCGCTACGAACAGAACGAGGAACGCTGACAAGGTGACGACCGGCTGCGCCAATACTTTCGAAACGAGAGCTTCGTACGCGCCAAGTAAGTGACCGAATTGCCGGTTGAACCAAAGATTGAAGTGCGCGACAAATCCGGGGCGTGCGCCTGGAACTTCGGCGTGTTTGATGAACCTGGCACAGAAGAGGGGAACGACGGTCATCGCGACCAGATAGGAAGCGAACAAGGAAAGAACGACGGCGAGGGCGAGAGCGGAGAAGAGAAACTTACTCACACCGTACAGAAGCGTGACAGGGAAAAACACGACAACGGTAGTGAGTGTGGCGGCTAAAACGGGTAAGGCGACCTCACGCCCTCCGTTTTCAGCGGCAACGGCCGGCGAATCACCGAGCTCGAGATGGCGAAAGATGTTTTCCAGTACAACCACAGAATTATCGATGAGCCGGGACAGTGCGAGGGCAAAGCCGCCAAGCACCATCGTGTTGATTGAGCTGCCTCCAATCTGCAAGGCGATGAATGCCGCTAACACCGAGAGCGGGATGGAAAAGAATACTGCAACCATCGCCCTCATGCTTCCAAGAAAGACAAGGATCATCAGACAGGTGAGAATCAGCCCAAGGCCGCCCTCATGAAGCAGCGTTTCAATGGCCGTTTTGACGAAGGCAGATTGATCGAATACGACTGAACTGGACAACGTTTTTGGAACGTCGAACAAATGTTTCAACTTGCTGCGCACGCCATCGACGACCGCAATCGTGTTAGAGTCTCCACCTTGCTTTAAAACCGGAAGGTAAACAGATCGCTGACCATCCACCCGCACAGCGTTGTATTGAAGCGAGTAGGAATCTTTGGCTTGTCCGATGTCGGAGAAGCGAACAGGCGATTGACCGACGATTTTGATCGGCGTGCGATTCATGGTCGAGAGATCGACCTGGTTATTGGCGTAAACATCGTAGTCGAAGCGTCCGATCTGCACATCGCCGCCCGGCATGATGACGTTGGTGTCATTCAGAGAGCGGACAACGTCCATCAGGCTGAGCTGATTGGCTTCGAGCTTCAGAGGATCAACGTAAAACTGAATTTGGCGCCAGCGTCCGCCAAATGGCTGCGGAACAGAAGCGCCTTGAACTCCCGCCAGCTGGTTTCGAATATTATTTTGGGCAAGATCTTTGAGAAAGGTTTCCGTCAGGCCTGGCCCTTTCAAAGTGACCAAGCACACCGGAAGACTTGAAGCATCGAATTTCAAAACGATCGGCGGGAACGTGCCGGGCGGCAGATCGCGAATGTCTGCCATGGCAAGGTTGGAGATCGTGGAGGCCGCGCTATCGGCGTTACTTCCCGGCTGAAAATAGACTTTGATGACACTGACGCCGGTCAACGATCTTGATTCGATGTGTTCGACGCCACTGGCGAGCGTGAAGAAGCGCTCCAGGTGATAAGTGATGTTGCCCTCGACCTGCTCTGGCGGCATTCCGTTGTAGAAGGTCGCCACGACCACTACAGGAATGTTCATGGCAGGGAACATGTCCACGGGCATGCGAAGAATGCCGACGCTCCCGACCAGGGCGACAAGCAACGAGATCACAACGATGAAGTAGGGCGTTCTGATCGCGAAACGAGCCATCGATGATCTTCAGCTTTCCTTCCTGGGAGCCGGGGGATTATCGAAATCGACAACCTTGATCTGAACTCTTTCACCCTCTTCGAGTCCGGCGTGGCGGCCGACGATCACCAGATCACCTTCCTGAAGACCGGAACGAATTTCTTCCTGTTCGGAGGTTTTGAGACCCGTACCCACTGGAACGATGTGAATGGTTGAATTACGAATCGTGTAGACGTGAGCAGAATCGTTCTGCTCGTCTATGGCGTCCAGAGGAACGGCTAACACTTGTTTGCTTTGACTGAGACGCAGCTTCACGTCTGCATACATTCCGGGAACAAGAACATAGTTGCCATTCGGAACATCGACTTCGGTGTTCATTGTTCGAGTGGCGAGCGACAGCTTACGCTCAAAGCGAGTGACGCGGCCGGGAAAGCTCTTTTGCAGCGCGCCGACAGTGACGGTGACGGGTTCACCGAGTTGGACACTTGATACAGCGGATTCAGGAACGGGAAGGATGAGACGAAGCAGTTGGTCTTCGGAAAGTCTGACGACGGGCATCGCCTGGGTATCGGATGCCGTTCCCTGCTGAATCATGGCGCCGGTGTTGGCGTACCGCTTCGTAATCACACCCGCGAACGGGGCCTTGATGATTGTGTATTTCTGCAGAGTATTCGAACGAGCATTCTCAGCTTGCGCCATGATCAGCTTGCGCTGCACTGTGTCCAGAGTGGATTGTGCAGCATCGACCTGAGCGGCGGTTTCAAGCTGCTTGGCGTCCGCTACGTCTACTTCCTGTTGCGGAACCAGACCGGGTTCTTTCTTCGTGACGTCTGCAATCCGCTGGTAGAAGAGTTCGGCAATATCGTATGAGGATCTCGCCCGCTTCAGGTCGTCTTTTGCTTTTGAAATGTCTGCTTCGGCTGCCTGCACTCCAGCGGTTGTGCGGGTGATGTCGTCCTGCAACTCGGGAATCTCTAATTCGGCGAGTACTTGATTCAAATGAACGCGGTCTCCGATGTCCACTCGAATCGATCTGATGTAGCCCGCTTCTTTGGCCATGACGTCAATTTCCTGGTAGGGAATAAATTCGCCGGTGAGAACCAGGTTGTCAGCCAGATTGCTACGGACCACCTTTGTAACCGGCACAATTGTCGCACTTGGAAGAGCGGCGTTTCCGTGCTCGGATTCGCCGCCTTCTGTCTTCCTTGCGCAGGAGTTTAAGAGGCTCGACGCCAGTGACAGAAGAACAACCGGAAGGCACAGAGAATAGCGCGGCGATGGCATTATCGAAGGGCCCCTACCGTAAAGTCGAGTTCAGTGCGCCGGCTGAGATAGTCGTACTTGGCTGCGGCCGAGTTGATTTCAGCGGAGATCTCGCTTACCTGCGCCTGGTTGAGTTCGACAATACTACCCAGGCCGGCGTCGTAGCGGGCTTGAGCCAGGCGAACCGCTTTTCTCGACTGCTCGACCAGCTGACGTGTGACATCCACTCTTCGATAGGCATTGTTTGCATTGGCCCAAGCCGTTCGAACATCTCTCGTGATCTGAACGGATAGATCCTGGACGTCCTTGTCAGCTGCTTTGGCGCGATCCAGAGCTTCGGCTCGCCGGGCTGCGAACAGGCCGCCGTTGAACACAGGGATTGTTATGTTTATTCCGGCAGCTTCGTAGTTGTCGCGTGGAATGGTGTGATCGTGCTCAGGAATCACACCGCCTGCAGCCAGAAAGCTAACGCTCGGCAGACTCAACCTTTTTTCTGCTTGAGCTAGTTGATAGGCAGCTTCCCGGTTGTGCTCCATCAGATTCAGATCGGGACGATTCCGACGCGCTTCAACTAAGAGAGCAGGTATTCCCGGCCCCGGATCAGGCGGGATTGGTTGATCTTCGAGACTAAAATTTTGGATGATTTCAGATCCCAAGGAGGCTGTGAGGGATGCTCTACTCGATTGAGCATCGTTTTCGGCTTGGTCGACGGCCAGTTGCGCCTCTGAAACGAGTACCTGAGCGAAGGTTACATCCAGAGTGGAACGCAAAGAGCTCTGCGCCAATGCGGAAACCTGGCGAAGGGTCAATTGCCTGCTATCCAGAGTTGCTCGAGATGCTCGCAAAACAGAGTCCGCGCCTAGAACGGCGAAATACGCGCGCCTCACATCGAGCAAGATCTGAGCCCGAGTATTCAGCACACTATCGCTTGCTGCACGATAACGAAATTTAGCGACGTTGACCAGATCTCCAGTTCTGCCGAAATCGGTAATGAGCTGAATTATATTCAGACCTGAGGCAAAGCGAGTATTTAGACTAGATGTCGGGAGAGCGCCGGCAGCCAACAGGGTATTGTCGTTTGCCAGCGCGGTCGTAGCATTGACGGTAGCGGTGGGATAGTAAACAGATTTGGCTTGCGAAACTAGGCTGTTCGCGGCAGCCGTTGACAAAACTGCAGAAGCGATCTTGGGATGGTTCTGTAGAGCTAACTGTTCGGCATGCTCAAGCGTAAGCTTTGCCGGCGGCTGTTCATTTTGAACCGAGGCCTGAGTCGATGCCGAAGAAACTGGCTGTCCAGCGACACAACCGCTCACCGATAATTCCATGAGCAGCCAAAGCAAAACCCGACTGTATGGCCTGAACAAATTAGAACGACATCTCCCGGCTTACGGCTTTGACAATAGTTGTCTCTTGCATTTCAATCAGGCCGTCCTGGACCAGAGCACAGAGATCATGAAGAAGCGCTTCGACGACTTCTGGAGATTCCATAAACTGTATTTGCACGGGTAAGTGGCTCTTGACCGTGTCGCTTATTCAGGTAAATGGTGACCTTCCGAGTGGGACCCTTTTAACTAGGCGCTACCTGGCACCGAGCATCATGTGTTCCCATTCTTTTTCCTCCTCGGGATCCTGTGCATACCGCTGTTGAAGAATCCAGATACCGGCATCGTTGGCAAGGAATATCAAGCCGCGTTTGTCATCACGCGCCATAGCGGTGACGTTGTTGAACTGCTGCTTAACAGCAGGATGCAACGGATCTGCAAAGCTCATGATGCGGAACGTCTGCGGTGAGGCGGAATTGAGGTTCGAGGCAGCCTGGGTGCTGACCAGAGCAGCATTGCCGGTCACCGCAACCAAATTGTCCGAAGCGCCTGCCGGAAACGCCACCTCAGCCAGGACCGCCGGCTCCGATAGCTTTGTGACGTCAATCAGGGTTACCGACTTGCTGGAGGCGTGTTCCGCATACAGGTACTGCCGCCGATAGTGTTGTGTCTCAAAGAATCGCGTGATCGCCCCACCGGTGGCGGGGAGGTGCGCAAGAACTTCAATCTGATCTTCCGGTGTGACGGGTTGGCTTTTATGATGCTTGGCTTTGCCGTATGATGCAGTGGCGGACAACAATACCGCCGTCACAATGAGACAGGAAGAAATTCGATTCATGGTCAATCCGGGATTCATTTGGCTACCGCTAATTTCAATCGTGGCGGCAAACGGAGGTAAGTACAACTTAAGATTCTCTTAAGAGTTTCTGAACGGGGAATTAAGCAAATCTTAAGTGGTTCATCCGTACGAGAGCTTCGTATAAAGAAATTAAACTGTGCAGATTCTAGTAATTGAAGATGAGCGGAAACTCGCCAACGCTGTCAAAGAAGGTTTGGAAGCGGAAGACTACGCAGTCTCTCTTGCGGCTTCCGGCGAAGAGGGTTTTTATCAGCTTTGTCAGAAAACGTTTGATCTGGCGATTCTCGATGTCATGCTGCCCGGTCATGACGGATTCGAGATTTTAAAAAGCATTCGACAGCTAGGGATGAAGGTGCCGGTTTTGTTACTCACGGCGAGGGACACAGTCGAAGATCGGGTGCAGGGATTAGATACAGGCGCTGACGACTATCTCGTCAAACCCTTTGCGTTTCCGGAACTCCTGGCTCGCGTGCGAGCGCTACTTCGACGAAACAATCCAGAGCAGTCAACACGTAGTCGCGTCGGCGATTTGGAGATCGATTTCACACATAGAGTCGTTGCGCGGGCCGGCCGCCGAGTGGACCTTACAGCGAAGGAGTTTGAGATTGTCGAGTATCTGTTTTTAAACAAGGGGCGAATTGTTTCTCGCGAAATGCTGGCGCGCGAGTTATGGAAAGAGACTGCGCGGCAAACTCCTTTGGATAACGTGATCGATGTACACATCACGCATCTTCGGCGTAAGCTGGACGATAACTTCAGCCAAAAGCTCCTGCATACCGTCCGTGGTTTAGGCTTTGTCCTGCGCGAAGAGAGCGTGTGATGCGGTCCTTCGTCACTCTTCCGCTTCGAATCAGGCTTACGATCTGGTATTTAGGCGTGCTCGCAGGGGTGTTGTTGCTGTATATCGGCGGGACGGCCTTCGTACTCTACTTTCAACTGTCTCACCAGCTCACCCGGTTCGCCATCCAAGATGTAGAAACAGTAGAGGGTCTTCTACTTTTCCAAGCGTCTGGCCGCCTCACTTTGAATGAGGATTATCATAATCACCCCCAATCGAGGCAAGTGCTCGAAAGGCTGGTTGAAGTGCTTTCTCCAGCTGGAGCCGTGCTCTACAGGAACGAGCGGCTAAAATCCAATACTCTCGGAGGGGAGCCATTCCAGGGTGAAGGCGTAAATGGTTATTCGGTTCGCTCGGCCAAACTGGCGAATGGCGAGAGCATTCTTCTGGTAAGTAGACGGCATTCGATTCTGGGGCGCCCGGTTATCATTCGTCTCGGGTATGAGAAAGCAACAATCTGGAGCCAAATCAGGGAATTTTTAATGGCATCGATCACTGCTCTGCCGGTGCTGCTTGCGTTAGCGGGATTGTTAGGGTACCAGCTGGCGCGGCGATCGCTGTCTCCACTTGGAAACATGGCGTATAGAGCCGAGCAAATTACGGCGGAACGACTGGACCAGAGGCTGCCGGTCGACAATCCGGAAGATGAACTTGGCCATCTGGCACGAGTGTTCAATAGTGTTCTCAATCGTCTGCAGCAATCTTTCATTCAACTACGGCAATTTACGTCAGACGCATCGCATGAATTACGGACTCCACTTGCCGCGATCCGAAGCGTAGGTGAAGTAGGGTTGCAGAAGAGCCGAACAGCGGCGGAATACAAAGACACCATCGGGAGCATGCTCGAAGAAGTGAATCGCCTGACGAAGCTCGTCGAAAATCTTTTGACGCTCTCGCGCGCAGACTCCGGGCAGATTGAGCTCAACTTCTCTGTGTTTCCTCTACTCGATCTGGTCAAACAAGTTATCGGGATTTTCGAGGTACTGGCGGACGAACGCAAGCAGACTCTGATCGTCTCCGGAGATTCACTGTTGAAGGTTCGCGCCGATGCGCTGCTCTTGCGGCAAGCTCTTATCAATGTTCTTCACAATGCCATGAAGTATTCGCCGGCCGGCGGCGAGATCTCCGTGGTGGTTGCAAGTGGCGCCTCGGGTTTTGCAGCGGTTCGAGTAAGCGACAGCGGTCCAGGCATTCCTCTGGAACACAGATCCAGGATCTTCGATCGTTTTTACCGCGTGGATGCCGGCCGCACTCGTGATATGGGCGGCGCCGGTCTCGGGCTTTCGATTGCGAGCTGGGCAATCACAACACAAGACGGAACTCTTCGGGTTGACGACGAGGGAGAGGGCGCTACTTTTACGATCGAACTGCCACTTAGTCGCAATTAGCCAATTTCCGAACTTCGAAGGACCGGATCCAGGTGAGGATCTCTTCGAGTCCGGTATCTGTCTTGACGGAACTTTCGAAGATGGGTATGCCCGGACAGACCGAATCGATGTTCCGATACGCAACTGGAGCGTCGAACTCGACAGCGTTCGCGAGATCCATCTTCGTGATGATGGCGGCGTCGGCGGTGTGGAAGATCGACGGATACTTCAGCGGTTTGTCCTCCCCTTCGGTGACCGACAGGAGAACGAGGCGGGCGTTCTCGCCCAGATCGTAGCTTGACGGACAGACCAGATTTCCTACATTCTCGATGAACAGCAAATCGAGCTCATCGAGATTCCAGGCGTCCAGAGCATTGCTAACCATGCCGGCATCCAGATGACAAATCGTTCCGGTGCAAATCTGTTTTACGGGAACCTGGCTACGCGCCAGCCGTGCTGCGTCATTTTCGGTTGCCAGGTCACCGACCAGAGCCGCTACTCGGAATTCTCTTCGTAGAAGCGACAAGATGCGCTCCAAAAAGGCCGTCTTCCCGGAACCGGGGCTCGATACCAAACTGATAACGCAAACTCCGGACTCTTGAAAACGTCTGCGTAAAACCGCCGCTGCCGCATCGTTCTTGCTCAGAACTTTTTGGCGCACTTCAATTAAGCGAGGCTGTGTCATGTCTCCAATTCCAAAGCGGCCAACTCTAGTTCCGCTCCTTTAACAACGCGGCAAGATGAAGTTCCGCATCGGGCGCACTGCAGGCATTGAAGGGAAACGGGATCACCTTCGTTGCCGCATGGTACACAGTAGATCCGAATGGGAATCTCCTCAATGACCAGGCGCGAACCTTCAAGCGAAGTTCCCTGGCAGGCCAGATCGTACGAAAAGAGCAACGCTTCGCCCACAACGCCCGAAAGCGGACCGACCCTGAGGTGAACAGCGGATACACGCCCGCCCCCCTGGCGCTGAACCTCTTCTTCGGCGCCTTCGATGATGCTTAGCGCTATAGACAGCTCATGCACGATCTGTTACTACATGGTGCTGATGCGTATGTACCGTTTTACGTCAGGAATCGCTGAAACCACAATGATAACGGCCAGAAGCGCTGCCGCGCCGCCTAAGAGTTGTTTAAAGTTCATAGTTATACCTGCTGTAATTCCCTTTCAATTAAAGACTCCACCATCAATGCTGCTGGTTCGATCGCTTCGCTGACGGGGGGCGTCAAGCCCATCCGTCCCTCTTGCCCGCCCAGATCGGCGGGCTCGCATCCTACCAGTAAGATGCGACCCAACTGGCCACCCATTGCTTTGGCCGCAAGCAGAACGTGCACCGGGTCCATGCTGTGTGTATCTAGCGATTGCTGACCGGCACTTTCCAGATTTTCCAAGTCGGGCTCGATGGTGTAAAGCGTGCCGGGCTCGCCGCCGCGGGAGACGGTGTCGACTAATATAGTCAGCTCGGGAGCATCCAGAAGGGCGTAAGTCAAATCGAGACCGCGGATCCCAAAATCTACTACCCGCACATGGCTCGATAGCGATCTGCTCACGAGAGCCTTCGCCACCTCGCAACCGAATGCATCGTCGCCCTGAAAAATGTTACCGATACAAGCGACGAGAATACTCATAGCAACTCCACTTCTTCGGGTCCGAAGAAGAAGCGATGACCGATCTGGCGAGCGACCCCAAACTCGCGGCCCGGATCGTCTGCCACCGTTACTGCCAAGTGAACGTTGTCCTCAAAATCGCGTTCCACGGATTCAACAATTGCGATTTTTCCATCAAGCGCAATGTCAAAAATATCGGCCTTCTTGCGCGGGTGTAGCCGGACTCGATCGCCTTCCCGAAATTCGAGTTTGGAGACATTTCGCAAGCCGCGAATAGCGCCGTGCATCTTCGCGAACGCTTCGGGAGGGAGTGCTTCTGTGCGATCCAGAATGCCACGCGCGCGATCGTCCCCGGCGCGAACCTCTTTTTTCTCTTCTTCACTCAACGTTAGAACGCGAAGCGTAAGTATCTCGTCGATCTCGGTGCCATCGAAGAGATCGCCGGCACTCTCCGGAGCAATCTGCGGATAGTCGTAGAGAATGATGGGCGAGGACAGCATGAGGCTGTGTTCGCCTTCCCGACCGGCTAGCACCGGCCAAGTGGCTATATTCTGACAGGCGCGCGCTGCTTCGCGATATTCTTCCGGCGGGTCCAGAAGCGAAAGAAATTTTCCGTCGTGAACGCCGAGCATCGTGTGCGCAGACAGCATGGAACAATCGTCGCCGGTTTCCTTCGTCAGATTGAGGATTCCGACGGTGAATCGAAAGACGCGATCACTCACGGGCGCTGACTGAAACTCGATTGCTCCTTCAATTGGCGAAAAAGAGAACGGGTGACGCTCCTGCCGAGTATCGAGAGACACTTGAGGAAGGGTGATTTCACGCTCCGTTTCACGTTGCAGGAAGCGAACCTTCACATCGACGGTTGCCTGTCCGCTCGCTTCGACCAGGCACTCGGTTTGCATTGTGGTGCGGTCAGCGCCGCCTTCCGGACCGATCGTCCCGAAGTGCCAGCGCTGCTGATTTTTCACCGAAGACTTGCGATAGGGATAGAGCAAAAAGCCTTCGTATAGAACCGCATTGGCAATCTTTTCGAGCGGTTCGAAGTTCACGACACAACCTCCGTGGAGAGCGGCAGCAGTTTCTCGATAGCCTCTTCCCAAGTTGCAATGCTGTGGAGCCTTTTGTACTCGTAGAGACGTTCAAACGCATCGCGACGCAATCGGAGCCACGCACTATTTGGATAGTAGTAGTCCATCATTTCGCGCCAAACTTTGGCCGGTAAAGAAAATTTTGCTTCCCGATCCCAGCCGATCTGATCGATCTGCAAACTGCCGTCGGCAGCTTCGTAGAAGACTGTCCCGCTGAATTGGAAACACAATGGGACATCGCCATCTTGAATAGCGTAAAAATACTTTGCCGCTCCCACGTTGAAATCGAAAGTGCAGGGGACGCTGAGCTCACAAGCAATAGCTGCGGAAAACGCGGGTACTGTCACCGAGGCATGAGTCCACAGCATCGAACGCAAAGTCTGGCGCCAGCGGTCCGGTTCTCCGAACAGATCTTTCAGGCGTTCGCGTTCGTCGGCTTTATAGTGTCGGCGAGAAGATTCAATCAAGATTTGGGAGCGCAGAGCAATGCTCTGAATGGCCTGGCTTTCATTTGCGTTGGCCACTCTGAGACGGAAGCCGATCGTAGGCGCGGCCGCAAAGGGAATGGCTTGAGCGCTCTCCACACGGAACGTCAGGTCAGGCATGCGCTGTCCTTCCGGTGTAGCTCTTCGAAGAACCGGGCGATCTCACCCCACACCACGGCTCCTCCTGAAAGCCCGCGCCAATGTATTCGAATCAAGCCGACCAGCTTGTAGCACTCGTCGATTGGAACGAGAAAATATTCACGAGCCGTGCCGACGCGATTGACCAGCAGCGCTTCGACATCCGGCTGCAGATCGCGCAGTTCCGGGTTGGCAATGGAGATCTCTTCCCACGCTTCAAGACGAAGCAGTGATTCAGCGGCTCCAGCAGGACCAGGATAGAGAGCAATGACTCTCTTCGTTGGCGTGCTGTAAGAAAAGAAGGCGAGGGAAATGGGAATCATCAAGTCGTCCCACTGCGCATCGCTGATTTCAAAATTCGGCAACGCACGCACGCGACTTGGAATCTGGCGATACACGTTGCTGGAAGCTAGGGAACAGGCATCGCAGGCGCATCGAATGCGTCTGGAAACCGGATCGAAATTGTGCACATGGATAGCAGCGAGCGGTGCGCCGCAAGTATCGCAACGTTCTTCCGGCTCGCGTGACCGGACAAACTTACGGAGCGCAGCGACCGGAGCGTGAATTGTATTAGGCATTTCCAGGCACAACTAGACGAAGCGAGGATAACGGAACGAAATTATCGAGCGAGAGGCTTTGTTCGATGATGATTTCTGCTGCGTCGGGCGCCGCTTCGCGGAGCGCTGCTTGGACCGAATCTTTTAACTCGTGCGCGCTCCCTGTGAGACGCACTCGGACAACGCCCTCAAAGACACCCAAGAGCTCGGCATTTCCATGCATTTTGGAAAGAGCCTGCTGCACTCGCGTCTCGAGATCGTCAGGGTGCAATCCATGGAGCACTAACAGGCTTGCCACGAGACCGTCCCCGGCAAAGCGCCGAATCGCGGCTTTTCCAGAATCGCCGCCTTCGAACACAATGTCCATCATGCGCTCCAGGCCCGCTCCGTGAAGTTCGAGGATCGACTCCATCAGCAATTGAGCGGTCTCACGGCTTTCACGATCGGGAATCTGCCCGAGCCGGCGTACCAGGTCTTCGATGCGCCGGACGCGCTCCTCGTCGGATGTAGCCATGCAACCTCAGTGCGATTGAACGCCGGACCCTTGGACTCCAAACATCGGCGAGTGACGGACATCGATCGTCTTGCCTTCGCCGACATACATGTGAACACCACAAGGCAGGCATGGATCGAAGCTTCGGACTGCCCGCATGATATCGATACCTTTGAAGTTCTCGGGGCCGTTCTCCTCGAAGATGGGCGTATTCTGCACAGCGTCTTCGTAGGGTCCTGGCGTGCCGTAGATATCCCGGGGGTTGGCGTTCCAGGGCGTGGGCGGATAGGGATGATAGTTGGCGATCTTGCCCTCCCGAATCACAACGTGATGCGACAGAACACCGCGAACGGCTTCATGGAATCCGCAGCCGATACCTTCTTCCGGTACCTTAAACTCACGGAAAGTTTTGGTGTTGCCCTTATGCAATTCGCTCATCGCCTGCTCGGCGAAATACAGCGCGGCAGCGGCCGAATAAGCCTGGAAATAAGTTCGGGCCCGGTCGCGCTCAATTGCATTACTCCACTTCGGGATCTTCCACTCGAATTCCGTCTCGGGCTTGCCCGCCGTCTTTGGCAAATAGATTTTGACGCTATGGCCAGTTGCCTTTATATAACCAATGTCGACGATCCCAGCGAGAGCAGTTGCCCAAAATCGCGCAATGGGTCCGCCGCCCGTATCAAGCGCCAGGTGATCTCCCGTGCGCTTGTCATACCAGCGCGGTGACATCACCCACGAGTAATTGCCTTTGAAGTCGCGCTTTTGCGGTCGGGGCGTGGTGGTCTGATTCCAGGGATGATTCCGGTCCACTGGGTTGCCGAGAGGATCGTTCTTAACGAACATCTCCCCGTTCTCCCAACCATCGTAGTAAGAACTGCCCAATAAGATACGGATGCCGAGGTTGATATCAACCAAATTGTTGGTTACCAGCTCGCCATCAACGATAACGCCCGGCGTGACATACATTGCCTTGCCCCATTTGTCCATGTTCCGGTAGTCGTAATCGCAGACATCTGGATTTTGGAACGAGCCCCAGCATCCAAGAAGAATTCGGCGCTGTCCCACCTTTTCGTATCCGGGCAATGCTTCGTAAAAGAAGTCGAACAAGTCGTCGTGCAGGGGCACAACCTTCTTCATGAATTCGACATACTTCATCAGGCGGACCATGTAGTCTGTAAACAGCTGCACGGTCGGGACCGTGCCTACGCCGCCCGGATAAAGCGTGGAAGGATGTACGTGACGGCCTTCCATCAGGCAAAACATTTCGCGCGTCAACCGGCTCATCTGAAGGGTTTCCAGGTAGAACGAGCCAGTAAACGGATTCAGCGCCCGCATGATGTCGGCAATGGTCTTGTAGCCATGCTGTTCGGCGTGGGGCGACGATGTCTTTTCGGCCTTTGCCAATACGCCAGGGTTGGTCTCCTTGACCATCTGCTCGCAGAAATCGACGCCGACCAGGTTGTCCTGGTAGAGGTTGTGATCGAACATGTATTCGGCCGCTTCGCCGAGATTAGTAATCCATTCGGCCATGTTGGGCGGCCGAACGGAAAAGGCCATGTTCTGGGCGTAGCAAGCACAAGTGGCGTGATTGTCACCGCAGATGCCGCAAATACGGCTGGTGATGAAGTGAGCGTCGCGAGGGTCTTTGCCCTTCATGAAGATGCTGTAGCCGCGGAAGATAGAAGACGTGCTGTGGCACTCGGCCACCTGACGATTGGCAAAGTCGATTTTTGTGTAAATACCGAGGCTACCTACGATCCGAGTAATCGGATCCCAATTCATCTCCACCAGGCGGCGCTGCGAGGTTTCTGTTGAGACTGCGGGGTCAACTACCGTTGCCATGAAATAAACTCCTGTTATCTGTCCTGATTAGCTAGAAGGCACGCGGTCGATAACCGGTGGTAAGACGGGGACCGGGGTGCCGCCATTTTGGTTCTTTGTTGACAGTGTGATTAGTGATGGACCGAAGCGAACGAATCGCCCCTCCATAGACACTGATCGCAGCTGCAGAAAGTCTCGCCCCTGGGGGTTCATCCATGAAGGGCATGAACTTATCCGGGAATCCAGGCATGGTACAGCCAATGCAGATGCCGCCCACGTTTGGACAGCCGCCGATTCCGGCCATCCAGCCACGCTTCGGGACATTGCAATTGACTACCGGACCCCAGCATCCTACTTTGACTAAACACTTGGGCGAATTATAATCCTGGGCGAAGTCGCCCTGTTCGTAGGAAGCTGCCCGATCGCATCCGTCATGGACAGTGGCGGAAAATAACCATTTCGGACGCAACTGATCGTCAAGCGGGATCATCGGCGCCAGACCAGCCAACTGGTACAGCAAGTAGAGCAGCGTCTCCATGAAATTGTCCGGCTGCACCGGGCACCCCGGAACGTTGACGATGGGCAACCCTGCCTTCGATTTCCAATTCCAACCGAGATAGTCAGCCAGACCCATGCACCCGGTCGGGTTGCCTTCCATGGCATGGATGCCGCCGTAGGTAGCGCAGGTACCGGCGCCAATAATAGCGGTAGCCTTGGGGGCTAGCCTGTCGATCCATTCGCAGGTGGTAATTGGCTGACCGGTATTGGGGTCGTTGCCGAGGGCTGCCCAGTAGCCTTCCTGTTTGATCTTTTCGTTGGGAATGGATCCTTCCACAACCAGGACGAAAGGCTCAAGCTGACCTTCCCAAGCCTGATACCAATACTTCATGAAATCGTCGCCGACTTCGTAAGCTAGCACCGGGTTGTGCAAGTGAACTTTTGGCAGTCCGGGAATCGCGCCGAGGAGAACATCTTCGACGCTTGGCTGGGAGGCGGCCGTTATCGAGATGGTGTCACCATCACAACCTAAACCAGCGGTAATCCAGAGAACGTGGACTTCTTTGACGGCGGGCGGCCGTTGAGTAGATCGACCGTACGGAGCGACTTCTGCCTGCATGGGCACCTTTCCTCTCCGCTACGGATTGTATGCCTTGAAACACCCTGAGTCAATGGGATAAAGATACAAGTGTCAGCAAATGCGGGGCAACTGTTCAGTAAACGGAAGGTCCAGGATTCTTGTGCCGCCGATTTCCGTCCGCAGAAGTACCATGCCGCGATGATCGGTTACTGCGCGACCTACAATACGGGCATCCGAACCGTACGGATTTTCGTACATAGCCTGCAGAACGGCCGCGCTTGATTCATGCGGCACAAAGGCAACCAGCTTACCTTCGTTGGCAACGAATAAAGGATCGAGCCCCAGTATTTCGCATGCGCCCCTAACATCTTCGCGTACCAAAACAGCCGCGGCATCAATTTCAATACCAATAAAAGAGGCAGACGCGATTTCGCACAGGGACGTGGCCAATCCTCCTCGAGTAGGATCGCGCAGCGCGTGAATCTCACCGGCTCTCAACATTGTTTCGACCAACAAATGCAGAGGTGCGGTGTCAGACAGAATCGCGCTTTCGAACTCCAATCCTTCGCGCACGGACATCACGGCCATGCCATGATCCGCAATGGATCCGCTGACAATTATGTCGTCTCCCGGACGGACATTCGAGGCTGAAACAGACAGTCTATCTGGCACTAAGCCTACGCCGGATGTTGTGATGAAAAGCTTGTCGGCGGAGCCTTTGTTGACTACTTTTGTGTCGCCGGTTACGATCGACACGCCGGCAGTCTGCGCGGCCTTCGCCATCGATTCGACAATACGCGCTAGTTCGTCTAACGGCAGTCCTTCTTCCATGATGAAGGCAGCGGAGAGAAATAGGGGGCGCGCCCCGCTCATCGCCAGATCATTGACTGTTCCATTTACTGCCAGTTCGCCGATGTTGCCGCCCGGGAAAAAGAGGGGGGTGACCACAAAAGAGTCTGTCGAAAATGCCAGTGTGGCGGGACCGGCTTGAAAGACCGCCTGGTCGTCCAGTTTTTGCAGATACTTGTTGTCGAAGGCAGGAAGAAAAAGATCGCGAACTAATTGGGCGCTCAACTTGCCGCCGCTGCCGTGTCCCATCACGATGTTTTTCCGTTCCGTGATGGGAAGCGGGCACGTGAGAACAAAGTCTTTCTCCAACAGTTTTTATCCTTTTGCGATCAGATCTTCAACACTAACCAAGTGTCGGCCGTAGTTGTAATAAGCCGCACAGGCGCCCTCCGCCGACACCATGGTTGCGCCTAAGGGGTTTTCCGGACTGCATTGTTTTCCGAAAGCAGGACAATCAAGCGGCTTCTTCAGTCCCTTGAGAATATCGCCGCTCATGCAGACCGCTGGTTCAACCGCGTGAATGTTTCCTACGTCGAATATCCGTTCCGCATCGTAATCCTGAAACTCTTCTGTCAAGCCGAACCCGCTCTGCGGAATGACGCCCAGACCACGCCAGGCGCGATCACAAACGCGGAATACACGTTCGATCATGTTCTGCGCACTGGCGTTCCCTTCGCGCTGGACAGCTCGTGCGTAGCCGTTCTCCAACTCCGCGCGTCCTTGTTCGAGCTGCCGCACACACATCAGCACGCCTTGCAGAATATCGACCGGTTCGAACCCTGTGATCACGATGGGCACCCGGTAACGGTCCACGATGGGTTCATACTCGGTCCATCCGGATATCGCACAGACGTGACCGGGACCTAAGAACGCTTGGACGCGGTTATTCTGTGAATCGAGAATCCCCTTCATCGCCGGGGGGACCAGCACATGGGAAACCAGCACGGAAAAGTTCTGGAGACCTTGCGCATGCGCTTGCCAAACAGACATGGCATTGGCGGGGGCAGTGGTTTCAAAGCCGATCGCGAAAAAGACGACTTTTTTGTCGGGATTGGCACGCGCAATCTTCAAACAATCGAGCGGCGAGTAGACGATGCGGATCTGTCCTCCCTCCGATTTGATTTTAAAGAGATCGCCGTTCGATCCCGGCACACGCAGCATGTCGCCGAACGAGCAAAAAATGACGTCGGGGCGACGCGCAATGGCGTGCGCGCGATCGATCATTTCGAGAGAAGTCACGCAAACCGGGCAACCGGGCCCGTGGACCAGTTCCACTTGCGCCGGCAACAAACAATCCAGTCCGTATTTGACAATCGAGTGAGTCTGGCCGCCGCAGACCTCCATCAGGACCCAGGGTTGGGTGATTGTTCTTTTGATCTCGCTGACTATTTTCTCGGCGACCCGCTGATCGCGATATTCGTCAAGGTACTTCATGGCCTCCGTCCTCTTGTCCGTCGTCTAACTCGGCTAATTGATCCATCTCCGAAAGATATTGGTAGGTGCGGCGAGCTTCTTCTTCGTCCACTTTGCTGATCGCAAAGCCCACGTGCACGAGAACATAGTCGCCGACGCGAGCATCCGGCACATACGAGAGGCAGGCCTCGCGCGTGATGCCGCCGAAATCGACTTTCGCCATTGGTACGCCAATATTCTCGTGAAGAGCGCTGATCCTACCGGGGATTGCGAGACACATTTGGGGTCATTCCTTTCGAGAACGGCGGCCTTTCCAGAAAGGCAGCGCCGATCGCGGCCTGTCCCAGAGAAATTCCGCCGTCGTTGGGTGGAATCTGCGAGTGAAGGAGTACTTCGAAACCGCTAGCTCTGAGCAGCCCCACGGCGTCAGAGAGTAACGTCAAGTTTTGAAAAGTGCCGCCGCTCAGACAGACTTTGTCCACGCCGTTCCTTTCGCGCAGCCCGCTGCAGACCGATTCAATCATAACCGCCATCGATTTGTGAAAGCAACGGGCAACGGTTCGTGGGGATCGCCCGGCTTTTATTTCGTGGGCGATCCGCCGTATGATCTGGCGCGTATCGATCGTCCATGGAATTGTACTGCGATCCAAATCCATCGTATATGCTTCGGCGTTTTCCCCTTTGGCAGTCGCCTCCAAGAGTATGGCCGACTCTCCTTCATAGGAGTTTTCCATCGCGATTCCGCAGATGGCCGACACGGCGTCGAAGAGGCGGCCGCAACTCGATGTTCGTATCGCCGGCCGTTCGATTAGCCGGTCGATGAGCTTCCAGGATTGAGCAGAAGTCATGCTCCAGCAAGGCAGGTCGATTTGCCGGAACTCCGGGCCCAGCGCGTCGTAGAGGTACGAAGCAGCCATCCGCCAGCCCTGAAGGGCAGCCTTGTCTCCACCCGGAAGCGCGACGTAGCGCAGATGTGCGCAGCGTTGATAGCCGTGATAGTCGCAGAGCATGAACTCACCTCCCCAAACCTGGCCATCGCTTCCGAGTCCCGCTCCATCGAAGGCGACGCCGATCACTTTTTTGTCGATCCGGTTCTCAGCCATGCAGCTCGCGATGTGGGCATGGTGATGTTGTACGGCAAGCTTCGGTTCAGTGCGGGCGAGCGCCCAGCGGGTGCTCAAGTAGTCAGGATGAAGGTCGTGCGCGATCAGTTTTGGCTGCGCCTGATAGACGCTTTGCATGTTGCGTAGAGTCTCTTCAAAGAACTGCAGAGTCTCGTAATTGCTCAGGTCACCGATATGCTGGCTGGGGATAGCGTAATGCCCTTTTGTGAGGCAGAAGGTGTTCTTCAACTCCGCGCCCGTCGCGAGCACTTCGCCAACTTCGCGCGCCAGATCGATTGCACTCGGCGCATAGCCGCGCGCACGTCTCAAGATTCGAGGAATGCCTTCGAACGTACGCGCCACCGAGTCATCGACACGCATGAAAATATCGCGGTTGTGGAGCAAGAGCTGATCTGCCAGTGGAGCAAGCTTTTCTTTGGCTTCTTCATTGCCGATGACAATGGGTTCCTCACTGATGTTGCCGCTGGTCATCACCATGCACGCCACGGATCCTTCAAACAGAAGTTTGTGCAAAGGGGTATAAGGGAGCATCACGCCGATTTCCCGAAGACCGGGCGCCACGCCAGTGGGGAAAGCGCTTGGGTCGCGCATTCGAAGCAACACAATCGGTGCGGAGCTTTGGGTTAAGAGGCAGCGTTCGGCTTCATCGACGAGGCAATAGCGATCGACGATCTCGAGATCTCGCATCATCACTGCGAAGGGTTTGCGGCTGCGACGTTTTCGAACACGCAACTCATCCACAGCTTGCGACTGCAAGGCATCGCACGCCAGTTGAAAACCGCCCAGCCCCTTGATGGCGAGTATCTGGCCCGCTGCCAAAGCTGCGATCGAGTCGGATAAATCCATCGACAGACGCGGACCACAAGCGGCGCAAGCGACCGGCTCGGCATGGAAGCGGCGGTCGGCCGGATCCAAATACTCCGCAGCGCATGCGGCGCACATGGGAAAATCCTTCATCGTGGTGTTCGGCCGATCGTAAGGAGTAGAGACAGTGATGGAGTAGCGCGGCCCGCAGTTGGTGCAGTTTGTGAAGGGATATTGGAAGCGGCGGTTGGTGGGATCTGTTATCTCCTTAGCACACTTTGAGCAAAGAGCGAGGTCAGGAGAGATGAGAGTGAACGATCCGTCGCGCGGCTGACTGGGCAGGATTTGGAAATCCCGATAACGGTTTTCTTGCGAGACTTCTTCGACGGACAACTCCTCCACGCGAGCGGCGGGCGGTCCAACCCGGAGAGCTTCGATAAACTGCAAGGTCTTGGTTCGATCGTTGGCATCGATTTCAACAATCAAGCCGCTTGCCGTGTTGAAGGTGATTCCGTAGAAGCCGTATTGGTCCGCCAGTTTTTTGACGAAGGGTCGAAATCCGACGCCCTGAACGATGCCACGCAAAACGATCCGCATTCCGATTCAGGAATACCAAAGAGAGATTGAATGTGGTTTTTCCCGCTTATAAAAAAGAGGATTTCGAGGGGAAAAATGCCGCAGCGCAGGAGTCGGATTGCCGGTTTGCGGTGACAAGGATTTAAAGTTTGCTATCTCTTTTGCCGGCAACGAGATGAGGCTATTTTTCGGGCTGGTTGGAATCCGGGTGAGTTAACTTTTTTGCGGAAAGACGGCTGCGGATAAGCGGGTTGATTGGGGGCTTGAAAGGAGAGGTAATAATGTAGAATTTGACGGTAAAAACCCGGTAGTAGAGACTAGTTGGTGATCCGATGATCGATCCCAGGCCGTCGAGGTTAAGGAAAGCGTCATTGAGCGGTTCGTTCGATCCTCAGTCCTGCCGAACTCGCGCCGACATTGGATGATTTTGCTTGCGCGCCAGAATGGGGAGGGCAGTGAACGGTGGAAAGTCTTGCGGCGCTCCTGTGAAGCGTGGGGCCATAAGGCAAATCACTAGATCCAGGACAAAGGCAATGGCGCCAGCGAGGAGTGTCAAGAGAAGAGTGCGCATGATGATGTCCGGGGTCAAACGTCGCGAATGGCCCGTACCTGCTTAGGGTGTGCCGCTTTTCTTAGCGGTTGTTCCGCGGTTCCCGATCGGTCCAGCAAAGCTTCGAAAGCGCGGAGTGCGCGCTCGGTTGCTAGAGGATCGCCAACAAACCGATAAGAAGCGTGATGGCCGAGGTAGATCGCGCAGATCTCCCAAACGAATTGGTCGACGTCCAGATCTGATCTGAGATGTCCGATCTCCTTTGCTTCCGCAGTGAGATGGGCGAGGAACGCTCGCCATTTTGCCTCCATGTGCAGCAGCCGCTAACGGGCCAATGCCGTTTACTTAAGGAACAGCGGCGTGATTGGCGGGGAAGGATTTCGGTTTAGGCCAGACAGGGCGGGGATAGGAGCGGGGTTTGGAGCGATTGGGCAGGATGTAAGAAGTAGCCAAATCGATGATGCGATCCCAAAGCGCGTTCCACTGGCGGCGATGGCGGGCCGAGGTTAATTCGGCGGAAAACGTCTCGGCCGCCAGACAGATGACCGCGCGCACCAGATTGTAAGCCGCCACGGCGAGTAGTCCTGAAGCACCACCAGACGCAGCAGAGGCCAGCGCGAAGTCCCCTTCTGATTGCGGTGCGGTGGGAACGCCTTCAGTAAAGCCGGTGTATGTGGCAGCGTGAGGGTGCTTCCGTCCAGCACAAAGATGGCGCGCTCGGCAATAGGCTCCCGCTCGCGGCGAAATACGCTTCCCGACACCGCATCCGGCAGCCTCCTGCGTTTGCAGCAAATGTTGCACCGCCCGGCTCAAACTGAAGTTCGGCAACAGACGCTGCACCATCATCAGCCGAATCACCACACCCAGCGTGTAGATGCGGCCTCGGGAAAACGCCGGACCCGGCGGCTGCAACGCCTTCAGCCAGGGGTTTTCTAACGTTAGTTGCTGAAAGAACTCTAATACTTTCCATGGGTCAGGGGAGGTGTTGCTCTTCATAAACAACATTTCCTCATGGAAATGTTCCTTAAGTAAACGGCATTGGGCAAGCCCGGTTAGCAGACTGAGCCAAGCGTACAGCATTCCTTCGAGCGTTGCTTCCGCGGGATAACCGCTATCCCACTGCTGGATGAAGATCACTCCAAAAATCGAGGCCATGAGAAACAGCCTGCTTACCTGCGTCGCGGCGGCCTGGCTGAAAAACATGCCGCTAAAAATGACGACAGCGCAGCCCACAAAGCGAACCGCAGCCTGTTCGCCCGGAATGGAAGCGATAGCAAACGCACCGAGTAACATCAAACCGGTTACGACGAACATCATCAGAAAGGACCTGAGACTTTTCGCAGGCGATTCGTGTGACACAAAGAACACCATGTATAGGCTCGGGCCCATGATCGGCAGGTCAAAGGTCATGTCGATACAAAGAGCAAGAACTAATGCGCCGATAAGCCGCAGAGCGGTTGGCAAGCGCCCGGGGTAAGGCATCAACTCTTCCCGGAAGAATGAGAAAAGCGAGGGCAACCAATGCGCAGGCTCATCGAATTTCTCTTGGACAGATTTAATATGGGCCGTTATGTGCCGCTCGTCGTCAGGTCCGCAACTTAGTATGAATGAGGCCGTTTCGCCAGCGTGGAGTGAAAATTCGGCCCCGCCGTCCTGGTCCTCAAGACCAAGCGGCACACTTCCCGCGAGATGCAGGATCGGAATCGTTCTCTGATTGGAACTCTAAGTGATGATCGTCGACTTGCTTAGCGCGATGGGAAGCACTGCCGTAATGGAATCGCGGACGGCACCCTAATTGGAAGCGAGTGCTGCCTCCTCGGATCACGTGCAGCGTCCTGAGGACAAGGGAAGCTTTGTCGTCGTACCCAATTGGTAGGAAATCAATCAATTCAACCAGAAACTCCTCCGCTAGGAAGCGGGTCAAGAGGATATTCGTGTCCGGCAGATAAATCTGCTTTAGGCGACAATTTGTTAGAACCGGGGCAAGCTTCATGCTGCCGCCTTTCTGTCGATCCAGGAGTGCGGCAAAAATAGTAGGCGAATCAAAGTCGGGAAGACAAAGGAAGTCAAGCGAACCGTCCGTCGAGATCAGGGCAACCGTATTCAGATCGCCAATGATTCCGTAATCTTCGATCGGCTTGTATTCATTCGCCATCGAGGTTCACTCGTCAGGAAGGACGCTCGTCGACGACAAGTCTGCTTGTCTGACTACGCCAGCTTTTCTGAAGCGCTCGCCAACGGGCCGGTGTTTCGCCGACGATCCGTCTAAATACTGTTTTAAACCCATGGCTCAGAGCGATTTGCACTAAGGACAGGTCGGAACAGAGCAGCATCTGCTGAGATTGCAACAGTGGCGAGATCTAGCAGAGTGATGGGGTGAGCGAAATGCAAATCGATGTACCCTCGGACGCGATTCAAGCGGCAGGTAGTAAGGCCATCGCGATGCGGTCCACTGCGCACATTCGCGACAGCGGGTTGTGAGTTCAGTCGCACCGACGCTTGGTCATTCATAGAACAAGGCCGTCAATTTTCTGCCAGCTAGGCAACATTCTTAACCCGGTTTTCCGTTTCGTTTCGGCAAGGATCCAAGCAACGCGCACGAGAGCGTTCGCTGATCAGGTAATCGGCTGGATCACTGTCAGACTGAATGGCCGTGCATTAGCGGCGGCGTGCTCCACAGCCTCGTTCGCTTTATCTAAATCAAATGGAGCGACGGAGAACTGGCCAAGATCCAATAGTCCAGCGTGAACGAGGGAAGCAAGGCAGCAAGGGTCTACTTCGCTTTGATGCCACAACGTTTCAATCGAACGAAGAATAGACGTGCGGTTCCTCCCACGGACACTCTCAGTTTTGCGAGTCCATGTGAGCCCTTCTCTGCTTTTGGTATCGGAAACCCGCTTGTCACATGGAAACGGCCTTCGCAAAGATTACTCCACCCTTGTCGCCAGGTGTTTCCAAACATGCCGTTCACGATTGCGCAAACTAGGAATTTCGTGACGAACTGGCAAATTGCTGATTTTCTGGCGGTCTCACGTTGCGAAAAGGTATTGCATTGGAATCGGGATCGGCGATCGATTTGTGCAATGCTGATCGGCTACGCAAGCTCCTAATTAAGGATGCTGCATCCTAAAACTTAGTCGTGCAACGCCTTTTTGCAACGCTGGAAGCCGCGGCAATTGGCGAGGGCCGGTTGGCGCGAAAAGGCTCTCCACGGTTCCGGTGAATGCGGGCCCTATCAACTCTGGCGCGGCCACTCACGCAGCATCGCGTTCAAGGCTACGGTCGACAACTGACGACTGACGATTGACGACTGACGATCGGTGTTCGTAGTTCTTTTTCGCCTTCTTGTTTTTGGCCAGTGTGGAAATAGAGCTGGGCTAGACGGTAATGGGTTTCGGTAATGGTGGGGTCGAGTTGTAGGGCGCTGCGGTATTCGGTGATGGCTTTTTGGGGATAGTCTTGATGGGCATAGAGGGCGGCTAGCTGGAAGTGGGCTTCGGCAATGGCGGGGTCGGCCGCTATCACGTGTTTCACCAGCGGTTCTGCCTGTTGGCCGCTTCCTGCAGTAATGAGGCTTTGGGCGTAGGCGAATTTCGCTTGGGGGTTGCGATTGGCGAAGGGCGCCAGGATAGCGGGATCGACAACACCGGGGAGGACGGCCAGGCGGGCTAGAAAGAGGAAAGGTTCGGGCGAGGCGGGGTCTACTTTCACGATGTAGAGGAAGGCATCGCGGGCTTCGGTTGAGTAGCCATTGTGGTAGAGGAGCGCCGCGCGGCCGATGGCAAGAAGGGTTGAGTGCGGATAGGCAGTTAGACCTTGCGTGAATAACTGACGGGCTTCATCGGTTTGGCCTTGCACGTAGAGCGCGACGCCCTGCGTGAAAGCGTTCTGTTCGGGGGTGCGAGGACAGGGCAGGCGGGAGGCGAGGCGGGCGAGGTCGCGGGTGAGTCGGGATTCGGCTTTTTCGGCGGCTGGGGCGGAGTAACCGGCACCGTCGATCGCGCCGCGCACGCCGACGGCGCCGAAATTCGGCGGAGACTGTGGCGCTTGCTGGGCGAGGACGATGAGGGCGGCGAGTAGGAACATTTAGCGGCCTAGCTGATCGAGGGCTTGCTGGAGTTCTTTGTTATCAGGATGGCGGGCGAGAAAGGATTGGAGGGTTTGGCGGGCTTTGGCGATGTCGCCGGCCTGGTTGTGGAGCAGGGCGATGTTGAGATAAGGGCGGTCGTAATCGGGAGCGAGTTGGGCGCAGCGTTCGAAGTCGGAGAGGGCCTCGGCGGTCTGGTTGAGGCGGAGGTAAACGACACCTAAGTTGTTTAGGGCCGTTGAGTCGTTTGGACGAAGCTGGATAGTGCGTTCGAGTTCCTGGCGGGCGACCTCGAATTTGTTTTGCGAGGCGAAGAGCATGCCCAAGGCGAAGTGGAATTCGGGGTCGTTTGGGTCGGCGGCAATAGCGGCCTCGACGGCTTGTTGGGCGAGGTCGAGGCGGTTCTGCCAGCGATAAAGCATGACGAGGTTTTGGAGGGCCAGGAGGTGAGCAGGCCTAACGCGGAGAGCCTGCTGAAAATTTCTTAGGGCTCCGTCATAGTCTTTCTGCTGGCCGGCGATGGCGCCGAGATTGGTCCAGGCGTCGGCGTCTTGCGGATCGAGCGAGACAACTTTTTCCAGATTCGCTTTGGCTTGCTCGGGTTGCTGCTTATTTAAGTAGATTGTGCCGAGGTTGTAATAGGCGGCGGCGTAGTTGGGATTACGAGCGACGGCCTCTTCGAAGCAGGCGAGGGCGGCGTCAATGTGATCGTTCTGGATGAAGGCGACGCCATAGGTGAAGTAATTTCGGCTCGGCAGAACGCCGTGATAGTGGCCGTGAAAGGGAAGTGCTTTCTGGATTTGTTCGGTGGCGTTGCGGGGCGCAGTCGACCAGTCTATGAGGACGGTAGCCGGAGTAACGGCGCCAGTGTAAATTTTGATCGCGAAGCCCCGAGGATCGATGAGCAGAGAGACGGGCGTATCCAGATCGCGGCGGCGGTCGTAGAGATAGCGGTAGAGAATGTTGAAAATGCCGGCGGTCGATTCATCGGCGGCAAGCATGGGGAAATTCACTTTCGGCAGAGTGTTGCCGGCGCCGTCAATATTGATGGCCAGGAGCGGAATGGAGTGGGTTCGAGCGAAGGCGTCGAGTTGGGCGCTGGAGTGGTCGCAGCTATTCGAAACCAGCATGAGGAGGAGCGGCCGGCCGCGGAACTGTTCGAGCGCGCAGAGCTTGCCGGTGGAGTCGGGTAGAGAGAAGGGTGGCAGGCGCAGTGGTTCGAGAAGCCACGTGCCGAAGCTTGTGGGAAGTGCGTTGTGGGCGGCGGCCTTTGGTTGCGGGGACAGAGCGCGGCGGGTGAGAAACGGTTCAGCCTGAAAGGGCTGGTAGCCTTCACGGAGTGCGATGCGATGGTTAACGGGGAGTTTTTCGAAGGACTGGGTGAGGCCGTTGGGCCAGCGAACAGTGGCCCGGACAGGGTCGGTGTGAGCGCCGATTCCAAAGCTGATTTCTTTGGTGTGTTGCGAGAGGAAGCCAGAGCCGGCCTGCAGGAATTTTGTCTGGCGGTTGTCGCCGGCTTCGAGTGTGATCAGAGCGCCGATGGCGTCGCGGTTACTTTTGACGCCTTCGAGACGGAAGACGATCGAGTTGCCGATAGCTGTGAGGTTGTTGCGCAGGAGACGGAGCTGCGGGGCGTTGCGATTCTTGAGGAGCAGTTCGAAACGGCCGTCGTGGTCGAAGTCTGAGAGGGAGAAAGCGCGGCTGTCGTCTACGAAATCGAGACCGAGAATGCCGGAGACTTCGGCAAAAGTGCCGTCGTTGTTATTTAGAAAGACGATGTTGCGCTGGTAGCCATCCCAGGAGCGGTCGGCGCGGATCAGTTCGTTGATGGCATTCCAAGCGAGTTCGTAATCGGTAGAACCGCTTCCGGTGTCGAGCGAGCGGGCGACGATCTGACGCCAGAAGAAGCTTGATAAGTCGCGGCGGTCGGGGCCGGAGATGAAGCCGTTGGTGACGTAGAGGTCCTGGGCGCCGGAGTGAGCGATGTCCCAGGCGTCAGCAGACCAGGACCAGCGGCCCATACTGACTTGTGCTTTTTGGCTGACGTCTTTTTGGCTGACGTCTTGGAACGGCATTCCGCTGCCCTGGTTGCGATAGAGCCCGTTGCCGGAGGCATGTTTGCGATAGGCGCGACGGATCTTTTCATCGACGCCGGGTAAGAAGTAGTCTTGTGCGGTGACGCGCTGGCCGGCGGCGGACCACATGTCGGTGACGTAGAGGTCGGGGCGGCCGTCGTTGTCGAAGTCGGACCAGGAAACGCTCATCCCGGCGCCATAGTCCTCTAGCCCAGAGGATTCGGCTACGTCGGTGAAGGTACCGTCGCCGTTGCTGCGATAGAAATTTTTGCGGCCGAAGTCGTTGGCGACGTAAAGGTCGGGCCAGCCATTGCCGTCATAATCGCACCAGCCGCAGGCGAAGGTGAAGCGGTTGTTGTTCTGGTTCATGCCGGAGGACTCTGTAACGTCTTCGAAAGCGCCATTGCCGCGATTGCGCATGAGGAAATTGGGCGGCCCGTTTTGCGCGTCGTAATAGGGCTTGGGGTGGGTGTACTGACTGAGCCCTTGATAGTAGGCGTAGAGGCAGAAATAGACGTCGAGGAGTCCGTCGCGGTTGTAGTCCGCGGCGGCGACACCGGTGAAGGCGCCGGCGGGCGGCTTGGCGAACCGGAAGGCGTCCGGTTTGAGTTCGAAGCGGCCGCCGCCGCGGTTGAGATAAAGAAGCGGCCCGCTGGTGCGGACGATAAGCAGATCCTGCGTACCGGAGTTAGTGAAATCGGCGAAGAGGGCGGAGGCGGTGCCGTCGAGGAGGCCGAGGCCAGATCGATCGGTGATGTCTTCGAAGGCGCTATCACCGCGGTTGCGGTAGAGACGGTTGGGGAGGCCGGAGGGCTGGCAGATATAAATGTCGTCGAAACCATCATTGTCGATATCACCGACGGCGACCCCGTTGTTGCCATAGACGTCCAGGCCACACGCGCCATCGAGAACGGTGCGCCAATAGTCGACGCCTTGCAGCATTTGCTGCTGATAGGAGGGGTTGGATGGGAAGGCGTCCGCGGTGATTTCTTCAAAGCCCGGGCCGGCGAGTGTGGCGCGAGTTTCTTCGAGAGGTTGCCAGTGCTGGATTTGCCAGAGGCCGGCTTCGGAGCTGCGCCAGTGCAAGGTCCAGTGACCGGTGCGCTCTTCGCGAGTGGAATTGGCGAGTGTGCCGGAGAAGTTGTAGCGAAGGGTGGTTTCGAGGGTGAGCGGTGTTTGGGTGAGAACGTGGAGGGCGACGATTTGGAGTTCGGCGCGATCGATTTTGGTGAAGGTGGAGAGATAGGTCTTCCAACTCGAAAGAAAGGCGGAACGGCCTTGGGCGGGGCTGTTTGGGAATTGCACTCTAGCAGTGTTTAGAGGGCCGGTTTGACGTAAAGGGACGGGGTTGGCGGCGAAGGTAGAGAATTTCACATCAACGGTGGTGAGACGGGAAAGGACCGCGAGGTCGTGCGGGGCGGCGCTGAGTGGAGCGAGCAGCGCTTCGAGATCGGCGGCGTATTTTTCGCAGAGGAATTCGTCGGCCCCGGGTGGAACGCACGCGATGAACTTTTGCAAGCCGGCGGGAAACAGGGATTTGGATTGGAAACGGCAAGGGGCGGGAGCAAAGGCGGCTAGGTGGCGCGGCCAGCTAGTAAGTAAAGCGGCGGAGGCAGCGGCTTGAGCGAGGAAGGAACGCCGGGAGTTCATTGCGGTTTCCCCTGGTGGAGGGCGAGTTCGAGTCCGGAATGGACTTCGGGGGAATTCGGGCGAAGCGCGAGGAGCTTATAGAACTCGAGCGTGGACTCGTCTGTTTTGCCGAGCTGCAGATAGGCGGCGGCAAGTAGGTAGCGGGCGTCGAAGTTCGATGGATCGAGGGTGAGGGCGCGGAGGAATTCGCCGGCGGCGTCGAGAGTGTCGCCTTGGCCCATGAGTTGCCGACCTATGGCGAGATGTTGGATGGGAGTGTCGGCAGGGGAAAAGTCGCTTTGCGGGGCGTGAGCGCGTTGGAGCATGCGGAGAAGACTCGCGTGCATTTTGGGAACGAGCGGATCGAGAGAGATGGCTTCGCGCACCAGGGCAATGCCTTGGTCGAGATGTCCGGTGTCAGCGAGGACGAGGCCGAGATTGTAGTGGGCGAGCGGGTCGTCCGGTTTGGTTTCTATGGCGGCGCGGAGGTCTTTTAGCGCGTTTTGAAAATCGTTTTGCTTGGCGGCATCGAGACCGGCGTTGCTGAGGCGAGTGGCATTAACGGCTAGGATGCGGCGATTGTTCAGTTGCTGGACCTGGCGGAATTCGAGGGCGGCGGATTGCGAGTCGCTGGCGCCGAGTTCGAGGCGGGCGAGTAAGTAATGCGCATCGGCGAGGTCGGGATTCTGCTGGATGGCGGTCTCGAGTTCACGGCGCGCGGCGGCGTTTTCGTTTTGATCGAGCAGGCATTTGGCTACGTGGATGCGGGCTTCGACGTAGGAGGGACGGTCGACGAGAGCCTGGCGATATTGGGCGAGTGCGTCGGCAGCGCGCAGTTGGGCCTGATAGGCGAGACCGAGACTCAGATGGGCTTCAGCGTAATGGGGCCGAAGCTGCAGCGCGTGTTGCAGGACGGGCACGGCTTCAGCGGGGTGGTTCATTTGCGTGAGGGCCACGCCAAGAAGTTTTAGGGCTTCGGGGTAATCGGGCTGCTGGCGGAGGGCGGCACGGCACTCGGCGGCGGCTTGCGACCAATCAAGTTTGTCGATGGGATGCGCGATGAGCGTGAGGGCGAGGTAATAATGAGCGGCGGCGTAATGCGGCCTTAAGGCGATCGCAGCGCGGAATTGTTGCTCCGCCGTAAGCATATCGCCGGCCTGAGCGGATTGGAGACCGAGTTGGTAGGAAGTTTGGGCACTGTCAAAACTTTGAGCAGACAGTGCGAGAAAGAAAAGAGCAAGTAGGTTAAAGCGGGGCAACGCGGTATTCTACTCCGGCGTGTGTATCGAATTCTATCGTGCCTGCGGTATAGCGCACCGTAATGGAGTGCCCGTCCGCGCTTGTGACCGAGATCTTGGTTGACGGCCAGGGAGAAATGAGGCGAGCGGTTTGGCCGCGTTCACTCACGAGCGTGACGGGCGAAACGGTGTGGCCGTCCCAGGCGGCGCTGACGAGGAAGGCTCCGGCAGCGCGCAAGTGATGAAACTGAGCTGGCCCGAGATTGTGGGTGTTGGGAAAGAGGCGCAGCGCGCCGGAGTAGCTTTGCAGAAAGCATTCGTTCAGGACGGCGGGTAGGGAAAGATTTTCGGTCCAGACGCCCATGCGCAGCATGAAGTCGAAATCGGTGGAATCGTTGTAGCGGCCGCCGGTTTGGCGCGCACGATCATTAACAATGCCGTTCGGCAGGAGGCAATACCGGACTTCGCGTTTGAACCAATCGAGGTCGAGCATGCCGAGACGAGCACGAACGAGGGGTTGAAAGACGATGTCGTTGCCCCCTTCGAGCTGAACCGTTTGGGCAGTGAGGCGAGCGATGAAAAGGTCGTTCGCCTTCGATCCGAGGCCGATGCGCTCGCCAGGAAAAACGGGCACGAGCGTGACGGGGAGGTTGTAGATCCAGCCGAGGGGCGCGTTGGGCACGTCGAGCCAGACGTCTCCCTGGGGTCCGCCAGCGATTGGATAGGAAGCGAGGTTGGCGCGAATTTTTGACCAGGCGAGGCGTTCGTTTGCATCTGCCTCGAGGATTTCCGAGGCGGAGACTGTCGCTTCGAGAAGGAAGTCGATGAGCGCGAGATCTATAATGCAGTCCTGGTTCAGGCGGTAGTCGACGGTGCAGCCCCAGTTTTCGGGCGAGACCGTGGGCTTGACGTGATATTTGCCATCTTCGCCGGTTTTGACGTAGGCGGCGATGAATTGCGCGGCGGCTTTAAGCAAAGGGTAGACGCGGCGGAGGATGGATTCATCCTGGGTGTAGAGATAGTGCCACCAGAGGCTTTGGACCGTCCAAGGCGTTTCGCAGATTTGGTAGCCCCAGGGCGGGACCGGATAGGGGACGACCTGGCTCGGAACGGGATAGGCGGAGTGGGGGAAGTAGGCGCCGGGGAGGTCGAATTTTTCGCGGGCGTACTTCTGCGACATCGGCAGAAGGTTTTCGACGAGATCGATGTAGGGGAAGTGCTGGTCGGCGTGGTTGCTCGAGAACACGCCCCAGAAGGCCTGCTGCGTGTTGTAGTTCATATGGTAATCGCCGTGCCAAGCCGTGCCGATTTGGCGGCTGGTCCAGTTGCCGAAGACACCGGGCGCCACTTTGCCCGGACGGAGGCAGCAGGCTAGCCAGTACTGGTTGTGATACCACCAGCGTTCGAGTTCCTGATCGTCGAGCTGGACGGCGGATTTGGACCAGAAATCGATCCAGTACTTATCGGAAGATTCCTGAAGCGCTAGGGGCGTTTGGGTGGAGAGGCGTTGGGCTTCGGCGGCGGCGAATTGGACGTTGTCGGGATGATCGCGCGGCGTGAAAAGAGTGACATCGAGGCGGAGGGGTTGCGGTTGCGTTGGTTGGAAGGTAACGGGCTCGATGTGTTTCCACAAGCCTTGCAGGATGGCGTGAAGAGCGAAGCTGCGGTCGTCGCCGGAGGGTTTGGAATCAAGCCTGGCGGGGAAGCGCTGAAAGGCGGACAAGGCGGCAGAGGCGCAGGTGACTTCTGGGGTGGGAAGTTGGGCAGCGGGATCGGTGTAGGGCTGGTAGGTGACCGAGCGGAGCTCGGCGGGCTGGTCGCTCCAGGCGCAGATGTGGCCGGTGGTGGAGTTGACGAAGGCACGGATATCGACGCTCGAAGCGCTGGTTTGCAAGCGCAGATGGAAGTGGCCGTTGGAGGGATCGAGCGACTGGCTGGCGACCCGGTAGCGATTGGGATCCCATTGAATCCAGACGATGCCGCAGGGCCAAGGGCGCGGCCAGATTTGACGGTAAGAAGCAGAGACGGTTTGGGTGTAGTCGCGCAGGATGGGGATTTTCTCTTCAAGATAGGTCATTTCGGGGTGGCCTTGGCGCTTGGCTTCTTCGCTCGCGAGATCCCAGAGTTTGAGCAGTTCGGCAAAGGGCAGGACTTGTGAGTCGTGCTCGTCGCTAACGCGGATGTCCCAAGAGTCGGACTTGCCGATGTGAAGGCCGAGAGCGTCCGGGCGCACGGTGATGCAGAGGCCGATATCGCCATTGCCGAGGAGCATGCCTTCGAAGAAGTTGGGCGTGGGCTGGTCGCGAATGATCGTGTGGGTACGGGCGATTTGGAAGGCGTCGGGCGGCTGGCGCCCGGTAGACGCGCGGTTAGCGGCGAGAGCAGAAGCGGCAATTGTGGACGCGGCGAGAAAGTCTCTTCGGCTGGAGGACATTTAGTTAGTTAGTTAGTTTCCGTCGCAAAATGATGAAAACGCTCCCTTTGGTCGCGGCTCTGCCAAAGGCTGATCAGAAGGTGAGTTTCAGGGCCAATTGTACTAATCGCGGATCGTTCGCTGTCGCTGTAATAACGCCGAAGTTCGGATTGCCGAATGCCGCGCCGGGATTGCCGAAGTTAGTGTGGTTAAACACGTTGAAAAACTCTCCGCGGAGCTGTAGCCGTAAGTTCTCCACGATAATGAAATTGCGAAAAACGGAAAAATCTAAATTCCAGAATCCAGGACCTCGCAGGCTGGCGCGGCCGGCATTTCCGTAAGTGTAGGGAGCGGGAAGGGCGAATGCGTTGACGTTGAACCACTGATTAATTGTGGGATTGGATAGAACCGGGTTCCCGACGACATTAGGCCGTTGAGAGACGCCACCACCGACGTTGGCGTTGTCGAAGTTGATGTTAGGGGTATAAACAGTTCCGCTGTGAGCAGAGAATATACCGTTCAGTTGCCAGTTGCCAAGAGCCCACGCGGCCGGCCCATGATTTAGATGCGGCTTGCCCTTTCCGAACGGCAGCTCGTAACCGGGACTGAAGGTGAAGACCAAGGGAACATCCAGGGGCGAGGGTCCGCGCTCTGCATTCAAATCGTAGGGATTCTGAATGCTGCAGCCTTCCCAGAAGTCGGCACAACCGATGTTGATGTTCCTAGACCAGGTGAATGACGTGATGAAAAAGACACCGTCGCTAAAGCGTTGGTCGAATTTCGCTTGAAGGGACTGGTAACTGGCGCGGCCGACGCTTTGGACCACCGCAAAGTTCGAGACGGCATTCGGACTGCTCAGGTTCTGGTAGGGCTGACGCGGATAGACTGAACCGGGACCGGGAGTGGCTTGGTTAAAAGGCACCTGGAGCGGCACGCGCGTATTACTGGCGCCAACATAAGCCAGCGAAGCGGTAGAAGACTTGGTGACCTGTTGCTGAATTTCCAGATTCCATTGGGACGAGTAGGCGTTCTTCCAGTCATCGGCGACGAAGAGGCCGCCGCTTGGGAAGGGCGAAGCGGGCACCGTTGTAGTGAGTCCGACGAAGGGATTTTGAGCGCTTACGCCAGGGGTCACTCCGGCAATATTGAGATTATTGGCGTTCTGGCTGGCGCCGGAGGGCCAGGCGCCGCGGACGGCCTGCGCGGCCTGAAGAGCTCCGGACCAGTTATCGTAGAAGATCCCAAATCCGGCACGCATAACAGTGTTAGGCGTTAACCGGTAGGCAAGGCCGAGACGAGGCGAGAAGTTCAGATAATTGGCTTTGGTGAGGGTATTGCGGTTGAGGTAGGCAACGCCGGGCGGAAGCGTGCCTGGCGCGTCTTTGTCGCCCTTAGCCAAGAGCCACTCACCATTGGACAGGTCGATCGTCGACAATCGATTAAATTTGTCGCTTACCGGCGAAGAGTAGTCCCAGCGCAGTCCATAATTGATTGTCAGCTTGGGCGTCAAGCGCCAGGAATCCTGTCCATACAAGCCGGCCACATTCATATGCAGCGAAACACCCGCGTTGCCGAGCTGCCGGCTAGCGTTGTTCGGAAGACCAAGCAGCATGCTGGCGAAGGCGTCGCCGCCCGATTGGGTAGCTGGATTCCAGGTTGCCTGCTGATTGAAGCTTTCGTTATCCTGCGCCCAGTTCGTGTACGCCCAGGTTTGGTAAAACGAAGCACCGAACTTTAGATTGTGCTCGCCCGCTGTCTTGGCAATGCTGCCCGAATACTGCGAGACGTTTTGGGGGCCGACAGGACCCCAACCGGTGTTGACCCCAAAGTAGCCGTTCGCGCTAAGCCCAGGCACTTTAGGCACCTGAATGGCGCCTGGGGTATCGGTGAAGCCGGCAGCAAGGCCGGAGGCGGCAAAAACACTCGCCACGTTCGGCTGCTCATATTGCTTGGGAATGAAAAGCTCGTTGTAACCCAACGTGATTTGGGATACCAGTGTCGGGCTAATAGCGCGAACCCAGTTAATACCCGCATTTTTGCTATTAAAACCAGTAAAGTAAACTTCTTGCGGCAGCAGACTGGGAGTTCCATTGTTGGCTTCGTTCTGCATGTAATGTCCGTAGATGTTGTCCCGGTTGCCGGCGGCATAATCGACCCGAATGCCACCCTGGTCCTGCGTAATGGAGGTAGGTTCGGTGTTGAGAAAATTGTTTTGGGACGATCCGGAATAATTGGGCAGCGGAACAAAGTTTTTCACATAAGCGAGAACGCCCTGGTTGATCAAATTCGCTGGAATCTTGTTGCCGGGAAACGGCGTAGCGCTCTTGGTGGCGCTGTTGTATGTGTACGGGTTGTAGATGGTGGTGGAAAGGGCACTGAAGTCGCCGTTCAACTGCGCCTGGGTGGGGACAATCGTGAAATTATTGGCGGCCTGGCTATAGCGATAGCCGTCGTAGAAACCGGAAAAGAAAAGCTTGTTATGGATGATAGGACCGCCCAAGGCGCCACCGAATTGGTTCTGGCGGTAACGTCCCCGGGTAGGCGCGAAGAAATTGCGCGCATCAAGATAGTCGTTGCGCAGAAATTCGTAGGCCGTGCCGTGAAAGGTGTTGGTGCCCGTCTTGGTCGCAACATCGATGCTGCCTCCGGTAGATTGGCCAAATTCCGCCAAATCAGTATGCGTCTGTTCCTTAAACTCCTGGATAGCATCGATCGAAGGACTGATGGAGAAGGTGCTGAAAAACGGATCCGTGGCATAGATTCCATCAATGTAGAAGAGATTGCTCCGGTTGCTGCCACCGTTGATGGAAGGCGTGGTGCTTCCGGCTCCGATAGTCGGTGTGGCGCTTTGGGAGATACCGCCTATCGCTACGGTGCCTGGCGCGAGTTGGAGGAGTTGAACAAACTGCCTCCCGTTGAGCGGAAGGTCCACGGTCTCTTTCTGACCAATGACCGTGCCGAGACCCGCGGTACTCGTCTCGATGAGAGGCGCCGCGCCAGTAACCTCCACCCTCTGCTGGGTGGCCCCGATCTGCAGGGAGACGGCAAGATTGGCGACCTGGTCAATAACCAGGTTTACCCCGGAGTTTCTCACGGTGGCGAAACCAGCATGGGATATGGTGACGGTATAGCTGCCGGGCTGAAGTTGTGGGACAGAGAACAAGCCGTCGGAGTTCGTCTGTACCTGATGATGTATTCCGGTGTCCGGACTCTCAACAATGACGTCCGCGCCAGCGATCGCGGCACCAGATGGATCCTTCACCGTACCTCCGATGGTCGCAGTGTTGATCTGGGCCGAGAGAGAGAAGGCAAGTAGAAGAATGGCGGTAAAAGGCTGTTTAGCTAAAGTGCCTATTGCGTGGAAACGGGGCATATTCGCACTCCTATGCGGCGAGGCATCGCGGTTCGATTTACGAAGAAGGTTATCCGATTCAACGATCGGATACAATTCGATAGTTTTGAAACGAGCTTTAGTGAGTCGCTAACGGTCCGGTGATGCACCGTCCCATTTACCGGCCGCCATTCGTGCGCAATGGTGAACCGATGTTACGTTCCAGGTTTTGAAAAATGCAGTTCGATCAACTACGGGCCATGCTTGCGCTGGCCGACGTGTCGAATCTATCCCGAGCGGCCGAACGTCTGAATCTATCGACGCCGGCGCTGTTCCATCAGATTCGGCAACTGGAAGAGGAATTAGGCGTTAGATTGTACGAACGAGTGGGCCGCGGATTGGAACTCACCGACAAAGGCCGGCTCTTAGCAGAACACGCGGGCAGAATTCTCGAAGCGCGCAATCAGGCGATTGAGGAACTGAGCGCCGGCTCCGCTGCGGCGCGAAATGTACTGCGGCTCGGTTCGGGACCCTACAGCAGCGTTCACATCGTCCCCTTTCTTCTGCGAGCCGTTCTGGAATCCTGCAGGAATGTCGACGTGCGGCTTTCCGTCGGCGATGACGCCTCTCTGATCCGTGATCTGCGCGCAGGAGTTCTCGATGTGGCATTCATGAGAACCGGGCTGGAAGAGCCGAGCATCGAAGAGTGGCCATTGTGGCAATACGAAATGGTGTTTGTGTTGCCGCCCCCGAAGTATGAGGAGTGGCGCCAGCAGGCAGATGTCGCCACTCTGCATGACAAACCATTCATCCTGTTGAAGAGGCCTCCTGTGATTGAGAAGGCCATCCATGCGCTCTGCGTGACAAACGGCTTCTCGCCGCGAACTGTGATGGAGCATTGGGATCCGGGATGCATTCTGGAGTTAGTAAAGCTGGGTATCGGATACTCGATCCTGCCGTTATGGATTGCAGGCATGGGATGGAAGCGTAACGAGCTTTCGGTGCTTCGCGTTCAATCGCCTTCCATTCAATCCCACGGACTGATCACGCGCCGGTCGAGCCATACTCCGCGAATTCTTGCGGAGGTTTGCGATATCGCCCGGCGCTGGCAGGAGTGGCTGCCGCTGGCAGAATTTATACAGCCGGTGGATCTTGGAACGTAAGTCTGGCCAGAATTCATTTTTTCGAAAGCTGACTTCGTCAATTTCGAATTGCGGTCAGTAGGGCCGAGTGCGTAATCTTGTGTAGGCGACGGCCGGTGGGCGCGCGAAGAGATTCGGACTGTGCCTGGGAGGACCGGCAGTTTGGGCTGTCGGCGCATTCGCTGGTTTCCGTCGCAAAATGATAAAAAACGCTCCCTTCGGTCGCGGCTCTGCCAGAGGCGACCGATGCGAAAGTAGTTACATGGCGCGGTTTGCAAGGAGCTTATTTTTGCGACGAAAATTAACTAAAGATCAACCCAGAATCGGCTTTGGCCGCGAGTGCGTTCAAGAAGACATCGCTTACTGCGTGCGCGGCTCTGACCGATCTAAACACGTTTCGGGGTAAGAAACAACTTGTTTCGTACCCGCGCATTCTGGGCCCACGAAATCGCCGCAACGGTTCTGGATGCACCGGCCTCCGGAGGCAGGCTGCAAGCCGGCAGCAATGTCACGGTTTCTCCATACAGCAGTTGCGGCACCTGTGCTTCTTGCCTGCGAGGACGCCCGAATGCATGCCGTTTCAACCAGACTCTGGGTGTACAGCGAGACGGCGCCCTCGCCGAATTCATTTCCGTTCCCGAGGACAAGATTTACGCTGCAGCCAAACTTGAGTTCTGGCATTGGAACTGCTGTTACGGGAGGAAAGCGGGGTGCGTTGCGCTCCCTGTGGTCGCGGCTCGGATAGGGAGCTCGGCTAGCTGGTGAGCGTGCACCGCGACGTTCAGGGGGCTGCTTAGGGTCTCGGTTCCGTCCTCGAAGACGTCGAAGAGGAGCGCCGATCCTGCGCGTTTCAGCAAGATCTTGGTCCAGGTAGATGAATGACCGCCGATAGGAAAGCGCATGTATTCTCCTATGAGAATTCACCTGTACGAAAAGCTTGTTTCCAGAAATTCGAATTCCGTTGCGCTGCGATCAACTATATGCTGAGAAAGCATCTTGAGTATATGGAGCCACCTGAGTGAAGGCCACTCGCAGAGAGTTTTTATCGATTGCGGGCGCTGGTCTAGCAAGCGGGCAGGCGCTTGCCGGCAGTCTGAACGAGGGGGCCGGCCCATTTACGTCTGAATGGGAAACACTCAAGCAATACCGCTGTCCCGAATGGTTTCGTGACGCCAAGCTCGGGTTTTGGGCTTGCTGGGGACCCGAGGCGGTTCCCGAGATGGGGGACTGGTATGCGAACCAGATGTACATCCAGGGCCATCCGGATTACGAAGAGCACCTCAGGCGTTACGGTCATCCGTCGAAGGTCGGCTACAAAGATATGGTCCCGCTTTGGACCGGGGAGAATTGGGATCCGGATCGCCTGATTCGTCTTTACAAGAATGCCGGAGCGAAATACTTTTGCGCGATCGCTCAGCACCACGACAACATAGATTGTTGGAACTCACGGTTTCACGGGTGGAATTCGGTAAGGATGGGGCCGAAGAAAGATGTCATCGGCCTGTGGAGCAAAGCGGCTCGCAAACACGGGTTGCGCTTTGGGACGACCGAACATTTAGGAGCTAGTTGGAACTGGTTGGGAGTTTCAAAGAGCTGCGACAAGACAGGTCCACTGGCGGGTGTTAAGTACGACGGCGTGGATCCAAAATACGCTGAGCTCTATCACTCCGGGAACGAAGGCCGGACGAGTAAACAATGGTATCGCGATGTGCCAGAGTCATTCCAAAAGGAGTGGTTCAAACGGATTAAGGATCTGGTAGATAGTTATCAGCCGGATCTGTTGTATAGCGATGGCAGCGTCCCTTTCGGCGAATATGGCCGTAACCTGCTGGCGCACTACTACAACGCGAATATGCAGCAGCATAACGGGAAGCTAGAGGCTGTTTACAACTGCAAGGATAATCACGACGGTGGAGAGTTTGTCGACGGCTCGTGCGTTCAGGATCTGGAGCGAGGCACGCTGGAAGGCATAAAGCAGGAACCATGGCAGACTGACACATGTGTTGGCGATTGGTATTACAAGAAAGACATCGTTTATAAGACGGCAACAACGGTAATCCAAATGTTAGTGGATATCGTTAGTAAGAACGGTAACTTACTACTCAACTTCCCGGTGCGAACGGATGGGACGCTCGACTCTCAAGAAGAAGCAATCATCGGTTCGATCACGGAATGGAATTCGGTTAACGGGGAGGCTATCTTCGGAACGCGTCCCTGGAAGCTGTACGGCGAAGGCACGGGCGGAGTGAAGAGCGGTCAATTCAACGAAGGCAAATCGCGTTACACCGCCGCAGACATCCGCTTCACTACTAAAGGCAAAGACCTATACGCCATAGCGTTGGGATGGCCCGAAACAGGAACTCTGGTGATTCGCGCGCTCAGCGGGGTGAATGTCCATTCCGCTTACTTACTGGGTGCAGAAGGTCCACTAAAGTGGAAGCGGTCTGAGCAGGGCTTGCAGATCGAAATGCCATCAGAGAAGCGAGGCAAACACGCCTTTTCCATTCGCTTGGAGGGCGCGTCTGCGTGACGGGAGCGAGATCAAGAATATGTTCAGCCGCAGAAACGCCCTTCACATCGATTCTCGCGACAACGTCGCCGTGGCTCTGGAAGAAATTCTCGCGGGTTCAGATGTTTTCCTGGAGGGCGATCTGGCAATTCGAGCGATAGATGCCGTGCCATTCGCTCACAAAATCGCAATCCATCCGATCGCGCTGGGAGAGCGCGTGCTCAAGTACGGCGCACCGATTGCATTCGCAACGGTTGACATTCGTATAGGCGAATGGGTTCACGAGCACAATGCAAAATCGTTCTTCGCCGCTAAGAGAGAGGCCGCCTTATGATACTCGGTTACGAAAGAGGGGATGGTCATCCTGGAATACGGAACCATCTTCTGTGCGTACACACGGTAGAGTGTTCGTCATTCGTAACCCAGAGGATTGCGATGGAAGATCCTCGCGTGCAAGCGATGGGGTTTGCGGGCTGTTATAGCAACGAATACGCAGCACGGATGATGGCTGCTCTAGGAAGTCATCCAAACGTGGGCGGAGTCTTGCTCGTTAGCCTGGGATGTGAAGGCACCGATGCCGGCGAATTAGCTCAACAGATCCGTCAGAGCGGGCGGCCCGTAGAAGTCCTCCGGATTCAGGAGGAAGGCGGAACGCTGAAGACCATTGAGCGCGGGAGTACGATCGTGCGGCGCATGCTGGAAGAGCTCGAGCAGGTTCGTCGCGTGCCCATGGCTGTCAGCGAGCTTTTAATCGGGGCCGAGTGCGGCGGTTCGGATGCGACTTCCGGCATTTCCGCCAATCCTGCAGTAGGGCGGGCTTTCGACATGATGGTGGACGCGGGCGGAACGGCGATTATTGAGGAGACGCTCGAGATGGTGGGTTGCAAGGAGATCGTATCCGCACGCGGCGCTACTCCCAAGGCTTCCTTCGACTTGGAGCGCTCAGTCGAAAAAGCGGAGAAGTTTTCGCTGCAACTCGATCAATTTTCGATCGCTCCCGGAAATCACATCGGCGGGCTGACGACGATCGAGGAAAAATCCATGGGGGCTTTCGCCAAGTGTGGGACCAGGCCCATTCAGGGCGTGATTAAGGTAGCGCAACGGCCTCCGCGCAAGGGCCTCTGGGTGCTGGATTCGGTTCCCGATCCCAGCCCGTTCGGATTCGGCTACAGTAATCCCAACGATTCAGAAGGGATCCTTGACCTTATATCTTGTGGGGCTCATATCATCGTTTTCACGACAGGTAGAGGCAGCGTCATTGGAAGCGTCATTTCTCCCGTTCTGAAGGTGTGTGGCAATCCAAAAACATACGCCCGCATGTGCGGGGACATGGATGTAAACGCTGGACGCATCATCGCATCCGAATCCACGCTGGACGAGGTGGGGAGGGAGATTTTTGAGCTTGTCGCAGAGATAGCCACCGGGAAACAAACAAAAGCGGAAGTGCTCGGCCACCGGGAATACTGTATTCCCTATAAGTCGCAGGATCTGTGTGTACTCGCGTAGCAGATGGCGAGCTCTTTTTCGATCTCATTTATTCTGGTTTGTTTGGGAGGCGTTCTTACCGGTGTATTTACTGCCCCCATGAAACACCTGAGCCGGTGGCGCTGGGAGAATATCTGGTTCATTTACGCGCTGTTCGCGCAAGTAGTTATTCCCTGGCTGGTGATTGGCTCGGTGGTTCCCCATCTTCTCCAGCTTTACGGCGCCGTCCCGGTCTCCAGGCTGCTATTGGTTTTAGCGCTTGGTTATCTGTGGGGTTTGGGTTCGGTCACGTTCGGCATGGGTGTCCACATGCTAGGCGCGGGCCTTGGCTTTTCTTTAATCATGGGTATCTCAACTCTACTTGGGACAGTTCTACCCTTGTTTCTTTCCGGCCCTCTTAACTTAAAATTGTTGCCGTTTCTTTTGGGGCTGGCATCGCTCCTGGCGGCGGTTGCGCTATCGGGATTCGCAGGAATGCGCAGAGATCGCTTCGGCCTCGAATTGGGGGGTAGAAGAGGAAAGTTCGGAGTCGGACTTGCGATTTGTATTGCCTCGGGAATTCTTTCGTCGTTCTTCAACATCGGCATGGTCGTCGCGCGACCGATCCAAGAACTGGCCGCAAAAGGGAGCGCCCCTGCCTGGGCATCCGGCGACGCGGTCTGGCCCGTGCTGTTGTTTGGAGGCTTCCTTGCCAATGCAACGTACTGCGGCTATCTGATGAGAAAAAACCACACCGTTGGCTTGTTTTTCGAATCCGCATGGAAGGAATGGGCCGGAGCGGTGGCAATGGGGGGCGCCTGGATACTCGGCGTTCTGGCTTACGGCGCAGGCGCGTGGTTGATGGGTCCACTCGGGCCGATTCTCGGCTTCCCTGTATTCACAGCTTTGATGCTGGTTTGCGCTTATGGCGCGGGGCGTTTTGCAGGTGAGTGGCGTGGCGTTTCGTCCGTGACCGTCAATTGGATGAATACGGCAGTCGCTTTGAATGTGATCTCACTGTTCTTGATTGGTTATAGCCGATAAGAGGAGAAGCATAGAATGAGCGCACGCTTGAATCCGCGGACTATCTGGGGGAAGGAACAGGAGATTACTTACTTTCCGTCTGTAGCTGACCGGATACCGTTGATCAACCAATCGGCAATCATGTGTTTCACGCAGCGCGTTTTTGTGTTCCGTTGCCCCGATACACAACCTCTACCGATGGCAGGGATTCACGATATTTGATTCAAGAGCCTATTCAGTGTGTCGCCTAGCTTCAGAAAACTTTGGAGCTCTGCCGGTTTGTGGAAGTAAAGAGTTGCTCCGAGTTCGTTCATGTCGGCACGATCTCGCGCCGAATCCGACGAGGTCATGATGACTACCGGCATGTTCCTGCATTTGCCGCTGGACCGAAGGTAGCGCAGTACCTCTCGACCGGATTTCTTTGGCAAATTGAGATCGAGTAAGAGGATCGAGGGACAAGCACAGCCACCAATGGGGCCGATCTGTTCGAGGAATTCGATGGCCTTTTCTCCGTCATGGATCACACGAACGTCCACCGGCACCTGGTGAAAATCGACGGCTTCTTTGACTAGCCAAACATCCGCCTGGTTGTCTTCTACAACGAGAAGCTGGAAATTTCGCCTCACTGCGTCGATCTCGGCATTGGGCGTGAGAGGTGAACTCAGCATTTTAAATCATCTGTTGAAGAAGGATTAAGATTAAGCCGCGCCAGGCAGGGAGAAATAAAACGTCGCGCCGACTCCCAGCGCCGATTCAGCCCATATCCGGCCGCCATGCTGCTCTATGATTTGCCTGCATAGAGCTAACCCAACGCCCGTACCTGGATATTCGTCGGTGCGATGCAGACGCTTGAACAAACCAAAGATGCGCTCCGCGTATTCGGGCTTGAATCCGATCCCGTTATCTTGCACTGCAATAACCCATTCTTCTTGCCGACGCTGGGCGGAGATATAAATGCGCGGCGGGTCAGCCCGGCGATATTTCAGCGCGTTGCTGAGGAGATTTTGGAAAACAAGGCCGATCCGTTCTCCATGCGCCAGCACCACCGGCAGCGGGTCCCGCACCAACTCCGCATGCACCTGCTCTATCTGGCCGGTAAAACAAAAGCACGCCTGATCGAGTACAACATTCAAGTCAACGCACTGCTTCGCTTGCTCACGATCGTGCAGCACACGTGAGTAAGAGAGTAGATCGTTCACTAAACTCTGCATGCGACTGCTGGCGGATTCGATGACTCCCAACATATCCTCTGCCTTGGGATCGAGCTTGCCCCTCCAATGTTGCGACAACATTTGAGCGAAGCTCTTTACCATGCGTATAGGTTCCTGGAGATCATGGGAAGCCGCATAAGCAAACTGTTCCAACTCGGCGTTAGAGCGGGCCAGAGCGGCATTGGTTTCCGTTAACTCGGCGCGCTGTTTGGCTTCGGCGCGAGCTATTTCTTCTCTCACCAGGAGAGCCGTTCGCTCTTTCTCGGCTTGCTTACGGTCCGTGTTATCGCGGATCACTATGACGAAGCCTTGCACGTTATCAGTAACTTTTACCGGAGCTTTGGTGCCGGTGGCCCAGAAAGGACTCCCGTTACGACGGATAAGCCACCCTTCAAAGTGAGCGCGGCCGCCGTCCATCGCGGCCGCCGGGTCTTCCAGCGTAATGGCCTCTTCCCGTTCGCCGTCCACAATGTGGAGTTCCTCTAGCGACCGCCCGAGCGCCTCACGCTCACGATAGCCAAACAATCTTTCGGCGCCCGCATTCCAAAAGGTGATGGCTCCGTCAATATCGGTCATGAAAAGGGCGTACTCGTGAACGTTGTCCACCAAGAGCCGGTAGCGCAACTCTGATCGCTGGAGGGCCGCTTCTGCTTCGCGCCGAGCCCGGCGGTCTTCCGATTCCACGAGCGCTCTTGTTACGGCAGGAGCTAATCGGTCCAATCGTTTCTTCAGAACGTAGTCCGTCGCGCCGCAGCGCAACGAATCAATCGCGATCTCTTCTCCCAGCGTGCCGGAGACGAAAATAAAGGGCACGTCGCGCGCGATTTTTTGGGCGATTTCGAGCGCTTGTTGGCCGTCAAAGTCGGGCAGCGAGTAATCGGCGAGAATCATGTCGAATGTCTTGCCGCCCAGCGCATCGGTGAATTGCTCCCGTGTTTCGACGCGTGTCAGTTCAAAAGCCACCCCGGCTGATTTGAGGTATTTCCCGGCCAGATCCGCGTCCAGCTGACTATCTTCCAAGAGCAGAAGACGAATTTGATCTCCCATATTCGTCGACCTTCTAGGCCCCCACTTTGTGAGAGTCTGGCGGACATTCATTCAAAATCGCCCAAAATCCTCCTAGTCCCTGGACGGCCTGGATAAAATCCTCGAAGCCGACCGGCTTGACGACATAGGCGTTCACTCCAAGTTGATACGTTCTTCGTAAATCGGGCTCCTCGCGAGAGGAGGTGAGCATCACGACGGGAACGTGGCGCAACGACTCATCTTTCTTGATTTCGGCCAGGACCTCGAGACCGTCAACTTTCGGCAATTTTAGATCTAACAGCACCACGGCGGGATTGCTTTTCGCCCGCGCGCAATACATTCCCTGGCAGCGCAAGTAATCTAAGGCTTCGGCGCCGTCGCGCAGCGTGATTACCTCATTGGCCAAGCGGCTCCTGCGCAGCGCCTCAAGCGTGAGTTCCACATCCTTAGGATTGTCTTCGACCAAAAGAATCGGTTTCAGTGTACAATTTTCCAAGCTAGGCCTCCTGTCGTTTAGGTAGCGAGAAATAGAAGGTTGCGCCCTCGCCGACCACGCCCTCCGCCCAAGTGCGGCCGCCGTGCCGGGCAACGATGCGCCGCACATTGGCCAATCCAATACCGTTGCCTTCAAAGTCTTCCATACGATGCAGCCGCTGGAAAACGCCGAACAATTTGTGGCTATATCGCTGGTCAAAGCCAACGCCGTTGTCCCGGACTAGGAAGATGTCTTCGTTCTCACCCTCGCGGGACCCAATTTCAATGATGGCGTGTTCCTTCGATCGGGTGTATTTTACGGCATTGGAAAGCAAATTCTGCCAAACGGAGCGCAGTAAAACAAGATCTCCCTGAACGTCCGGAAGAGCGGTCAGCCGCCAACAGATTTTCCGCTCCGGAGGCAACTCCCGCTCGACTTCCTTCTTCACTTCCGCAACCAAATCGGTTTGCGCGATCCGATCGGTACTCAGCGCGGAGCGGCCGATTTGAGCAAAATGCAAGAGGTTATCGACCAGCGAGCCGGCTGCTTGCGCCGATTCAATGATCGTGTCCACGTAACGAACGATCTCTTTATCTTCGCTGGCTGCCACATGCTCCCGCAGAAGCGAAGAGTAACCCAAGATGTGACGAAATGGCGCGCGAAGGTCGTGCGATACCGAATAAGAGAAAGCCTCCAGTTCCTTGTTGCTGCGCTGCAGCTCTCCACTGAGCTGCGCGACTTCTTCCATCTTCCGCAGCACGATTTCTAAAATCAATTTTCGCAAGTTGCCGGCGGCCTCGATTTCAGTCGGATCCCAGGCAGCGGACCGGCCTCGCACGGTTTGCTTCCAAGCCTCAAAACTTTTACGCGGGTGAATGCGCGCCAAGCCGTTAACATCCTGTTCCACCGGCTTGTTGGGGTTACCGCTCCAATTCAGAGTCTGGACCACTTCGGGCCGAAACCAAAGCACGAAGTTGCGGTATAGGCGCGAAATGGAAATCGCAAGCACACCACTGGCAGTGTGTAGATACTCATCGGCATTCGGCAGCAAACTGGAGAAACAATCGGAATGGAACAATTCAGTATGCTGATGATCGGCCAGCCACTCCGGAATCGCCCGGACGGCTTCTTCCGATGGGGTGACGCCGAACAGCAAACATTTCCCGTCAAATATAATTGCCGCCCCTTGCGCTCCGGTTATCTTGAGGAGATCCCCTGGCTGCTTCATGATGCCGTCGACGAACTGCTCCTCCTGTGACATCAACGTCAGTAACTGCGATTCAATCAGCTTCAGCTTCAGGCGCTTGGCGTAATTCGAGGCTTCTTCAGCCGCCGTCAGTTGCAGAGCAAAGGCCTGTCCCAGGAAGTCGCAGGCGGTACGCTTCTCGAACGGAACCAGCCGCGCGGCGCCATGATGGCAGGAGATCAACCCCCACAAATGTCCGTCCTGGACAACGGAAACCGACATCGACGCGCCGACTCTCATGTTTTGCAGATACTCGATGTGAATGGGCGAGACACTGCGCAGCGTGGCAAAGCTTAAATCCAAGGGCTGGCTGGTAAAAGGATTCACCTGCGGCTCGATCGAAACGGGCTGGTAATCGACGTCGGCGACTAACCGCAACCGGTTTATCCGGTACAGTTCGCGCGCCTGCTCTGGAATGTCGGAAGCGGGAAACCATAGACCGGCATACGAAGGGAAAGCCTCGTCGCGGTCTTCGGCAATCACTTGGCCATTCCATTCTGCATCGAACTTGTAGACCAACACGCGGTCGAATCCGGTAATCCGGCGCGCCTCGCGGGCCGCCAATCTGCTGAGATCGTCTACACTTTTGACACTCGGCAACTCCGACAGAAACGCTCGTATGAACGGATATAAATCCGGAAACGAAAATGTCTGCTGGGAAGCAGTCGACTCCAACTCCAGAATCAGCAAGCCGTCCTGGGAACGGTGAGCGATGGCGTGAAAGGAATGGCTCTCAGCGCGTATGCTGGCGGTGATCGTGCGTAGATAGAGCGGGTTTCGGTCCAGCGCGGCAGTTTCGATACCCGCTTGAAGGAGTTCTGCCCACTGCTTACCGAATAAGCCGTTCAGTGACTTGCCTAATACGTCACATCCGAAAAGGATCCGCGCGTTCGCGCTCGCCTGGCTGACAAGCAACTCCGGTTCTTCTAAAACAAACAACAAACCATGCGGTTGAATACTGCCCGGAATATGAATCGGTTCGTGCGCGCAGGTAGATAAATCGGCCTGCTTCGGCTCAACCGGCGCGGTTATCACGCCGCAACAGCTCCGTGCTTCCGCAACCATCCGTCTAAGCAAGAAAACGTTCGTAGAGCCGATTGGACGATGGCTGGGTCGCTGGTTGGGGATGAATGCGCGGTAAGAAGCTGGCAAAAGCTTTGCCAGCGACGTCCGACGTCAGGGCCGTAACTGAAGAAGAAGGAGCAGCCCCGATCACGGGAAAGGCCGAACTTTGCTGAAAAGTGCCGCGCCAAAATCTGGCCACCCAGGGTTGCGCCCTCTAAAAACGTAAAGCGAGCCGAGTATCGCGGGCAGAGAATCCGTCGCCGGAAGGGCGCGCATGGCTGGAATCGAAAGGAGATCGCTTCCGAGGAATCGGAGATCTCTTTCGAGAAGCGGGACCTTGCTGCGCTGCAGCAAGAACTCCGGCAAGGCCCGCGTCAGAGTGGTAGCAGCGCGTTGTTCCCAGGGGACATAAAACCCAAAGAAGCTTTCCAGCAGCAGCCGGTAGTCGGTCAGAGGCATCTCCGGGCGAAGAAGTTGCAGTTTTTCTTCGAGCTGCGCATGCGCGTTCGCTGTCTCCTGCTTCAGGCGTTGGAGCAAGGACATCATAATCATCCTCTCTGACTCGGCGGAGTAGCGTCGTCTAGCAGCAAGGTATTCGGGCAAGAATGTCGTTCTTCATCTGTAAAGTTGGCGTTGCGGACGAATCACTTGTTCACGCGCTCAAGATGGTCCGTCAAAGACTTGTTCGGGCCAGTCCGTTATTGGAACGAATTGCGTAATTTCGTCCAGACGCCTTTCAGGCACCATGGCATAGACTTTCAAGCGAGTCTACGTCAGCTTTCGGCGAGCTACAACGAGATCCGAACTAGATACAACTTTGCATTACACCTCATACATTTGTCAACTGGAAGTCTTGTCCATGCAGAATTAGCCTGGAGGAGGGGGTTTGGCATGATAAGGGATTGAAGGTCCACGGAAGTGGATGTCTCGCCTCTATGGACCTGCGCGCCCAGTTCGCGCCACTGTTGATAGTAGAAAAGCTGCCGGGTGATCTATAGGCCATTGCGGCCTGGTTTGTCTGGCTAGAATTGCCAATCCATGCAAATACGTCAGCGAACTTAGCTGAACAGATCTCTATATTGTGCTATCCGAACCGCCCACATCAGTAAATGGCTCTGCTTCTCAGACGCCTCGAGAGCCAATGCAACACACAACCTTGCACCGAGAGCGGTGGTCTCTTGCGGAAATGCATTGGATGAATTCGTCTCGAAATGCCGGGAACTCGCTTCCCAACAGACGCTTCAAGCTGCCCATTCTGACGAAGCGATCTTCCCATGCCCGGATAACATCTTGACTTGCCGGACCATCGAAAGAGAGCTCCTGATCTTTGAGCATGACGGATGTGACCTCAAAATTATTGCTCCTGAGAACGGCTTCGAGTCTTCTGCCAATTCTGAAGTCGTAGCGTCGATTCCTCAGAGCTTCTTCATAAAAAGCTGCGATCCGAGCTTCTGTGCGCTCGGATAGAGGCATGTGACCAAGCAGATCGTCTATGTCTATGACGCAGACCCAGGCTTTTGCCTTAAGGAATGAGGACCAATGAGCGAAGACGTTTTCATAATCGACGAAATATGCTGCTGCGAAGCTACACCAGATACCGTCGTAGGCGGCAGAGGTCAGCTCTAAGCATTTAAGGTCGTGCTTTTCAAAACGGCAATGCGGACAGCGCTCCTTTGCTGCCGATAACAGTTCATCATTTCCGTCGACGCCAGTGATGGAGAGCCCACGAGCGGACAGTTCAGCAGCAATGTCTCCAGGACCACAACCAAGATCCAGTACATGCTGATTGGGCAAAGTTGGACATAGCGAAAGCGCTCGACTCCAATCCCGCCACGCATACTGTCTTCGATATTCGTCACGGAGCGGCATCGAGTTGGGAGGCCACTTCCAACTGACTATTCAATCAAACGGAGCGGCATGGACACACTCGAACTCCCAACATCATCGCCGATGCGCGGTCGCAGCAAATCCCTTAACTTGCGAAAACGAAGGTTTATGCACGCCACGCCTAATGCTATTCAATCGGATATGACCGTGCGGTAACAGCTCTGCGTACAGCCCTTTGATCCGACTATCTGCGCACCGAGGCACGTCCATCGTGGACGGGCGAGGGCTGTACGCGGCCCAGCCCGCCGCTCTGCAAGCAAACGAGCTGCCTGCTCACTGCAATGAACGCTGATTGTCGTAAAAGAAACGCTCGTGAAGCACCTTGCCGTTTTTCCATACACGAACAGCAACTTGATCTTGTACGAGCCGTTGATTATTGTCCAGGATCAGCGTCATTTTCCATTGGCTAAAACTCACATTGTCCTTCACGGCGCTACTGATGAGCTCAAAGTCGTGGTGCTTCAGTCTGGACGCAAACGCCTGCTCCCGCCTTCGATTCGCCTCTTTGGTGACAGTGGGTTTCTCATTATTCTCCTGCATACTTATGTCTTCGTCATAAAACTTCTCAAACACCTCGACCGTTTCGCCGCGAAGTATGCCCGCGTTTAGCTGCCGATCAAGGGATGATATTTCAGTCATAACTGCTCCTTTGTTGTTAGGTTTTGTTGAGGATGAAAGCCTTTGGAATCGAGTAAAGACTTCAGCTGCGGCACACCGGGGCGGCTGGCCTCGTTGTTGCGATCGCCCCTTTGTGCCAAAGCAAAGGTACGCCATCAATAGGACAAAGCGTTTCCTCTACCTTTCCGACAAAGAGTGTGTGGGTTCCAAACGTGAGATTCGCTGCTACGCTGCAGAAAAGAACACCTAAGGCATCGACCAGATAAGGAATGCCCGTATTATGTTCCTTCCAATCGCCGGACTCGAAGCGTTGCGGACCGGCTGTTTTACCCGTACTGAAGGGCTGGACAAGAAGACTGTGCTGGTCGCCCAACAGGTTGCACGCAAACATTCCACGTTGAGTGATCACTGGCCAAGCGGTTGAATTGCGATTCACTCCGACCACAATCGACGGCGGGCCAGCAGAAACCGAGCAGCATGCCGTTGCAATCATGCCGGCACGACGGCCCCCATGCTCTGTCGTGACGATAGTCAAACTTGACGCGAAGCGTCTCATCACTGCCCTGAAGCCATCGGCAATGACCTCAGGCATTCCGGCCACGGCTACATCATACTCAGACATGTATGCTCCGTTTACGCTATGGTGACGGGGCTGCTCGCGGCAACTGGGAAGCGATCGCCATCGGAGTTCCGCTTTGACGCTTCGTCCTCAGGAAGCCTCCCATTCCACAAAGCTCCTGGCGCCGATCGAAAAGTGTTGGTGGGATCGTACGTACGTTTCACTGAGAGCAATTTGGACACATTTTTGTCAAAAAACTGATGAACCCGATCGCTCTCGTCTTTTCGCAAATAATTGACATATCCGCCCGACAACGCGCTGGCGGCAAGGCGGTCAGAGACTTCGGTAGCCCAAAGACGATGCTTGTCGCCTGTCCCCGTGTCAGCAGGTTTCCAATTGGCTGCGATCTGAACCATGTAGTGATCCTGGCGAAGTGAAAATGCGGTAGCCTCGGGTGGGACGCGACTGGCGGTCCCGTGAAAGTCATACCCAAGAATGGCGGATTCGGGCGAAGGCATATCCTCTGCCGCCTTCACTAACGTGTCGATCGCATGATCGTTCAATTTGGGAATCAGGCGGCTGCTCCAAAAGCTACTTTGCCCCTTCACTACATGTGAATCGGCCATTCGGAACGTGTCGGCGTACTTCTGAGGATAAATTTCATTCACCACTGGCATGCCGAATCCGGCGATTCTTTTTGTGATCGCGATACCTTGGTCGGTTGGTCCTGACCAAAGTGGGATCAGAACCAGAACGGTTTGACCCTGAGGTCCTGCGAGAAACGCAAACATCAGCCCTAAATCGTCCGGACATTCCTCCATGAAGTCCTGGTAATTCTTGAGCACATCTCCCGCCTGCGCCAGCGGAAAAACGCATGCACCGGCGAGCACCTGCTCCAGACGATACAACCGCACTTTAAAAGATGTGACGACACCGAAGTTGCCGCCGCCGCCTTTGAGCGCCCAGAGCAAATCTGGATTTTCAGTGGTTGTGGCGTGAACGACCCTTCCGTCCGCCAGCACTACCTCAGCGCTGACCAAGGAATCCGTTGCGAGCCCAAACCGTCCATTCAGCAACCCATATCCGCCACCCAAGAGCAAGCCGCCCATTCCGACATTACTCGCTGTGCCCGTGACCGCCGCCATTCCCAACTTGGACGTTTGCGCGATGAGTTCGCCTGCCCGGACTCCGCCTCCTATCGTTGCGGTGTTTTCTTCCCTGTCGATTTCGACGCTAGCGATATGAGAGAGGTCGATGACCAGACCTCCTTCGCACACCGCCCGCCCCTCCCAGTCGTGGGAACCACCTTTGACCGAGACCGGCACTCCGTCATGTCCCGCAATCTTCACGGCCGTTTGTACATCCGTAACGTCGAAACACTGCGCAATCATTGCTGGATGCACGTCGACGGAATTGTTGAAGACTGCTCGTGCGGAATCGTAGCCGTCGTCGTTCGGAACCAACAGGGGGCCCTTTAACGAGCGGCGCATTTTAGCGACGATAGAGTTTATGTTCAGTGTGTTCATCTTTTTGGCTTCCGGGATTCAGATTGGGGTGGCCGTCGGCTGTAAGAGGCAATCCCAAGTGAGCACTCACATTATATTGATGTGAGTGCTCACGCGAAGTCGCAGGATTCTTCGTTTCCGCAAGCTGCACTGTGTCGGTACTACTTTCTGACGAGGTTACGGTTAGGGCCGGGGCGATTTGCGATAGTTGGCCGCCGGCGCCTTGTGGCCGCTACGGCGGTCAGCCGCAGGCATTAATCCGTGGTACAGATTGGCCACCAAATCCTTGACAAACTCATGCTCCGATAAAGCAGGCATAAGAAGACTGCCCATCGAGTGACGTACGAACACCCACTGAAAGCAGGGTCCAACCAATAAAGAAGCGACCATAGCGGCCCGCACTTTTGGATTAATACGTCCGAGATCTTGTTCGGTCCGGATATGTTCTTCAATCACTCTCAACATGTATTGTGGACCGCCGTCACGCTGCCTTTCAGCGGCCTGATATCTGGCAAGAAGATCTGAATCGCAAAACACGGAAACAAGGACTGGCAGCACGCCTTCGTAGAACCGAACGACGGAATGCGCAATTCGCGTCAGATTTTCCTGCACGTTGTTCTCACCCGCCGTGCCAATCGCCTTAAGGAAGTGCGGGCCGTGCTCCAATAGGACGTTCAGGAGGTTCTGCGGAGCCCGTTCGGCAATTACGGCGAGAATCAGATTGTCTTTGCTGCCGAATTGATTAAAGAGAGTTCCTTCGGCCAGCCCCGCCGCCTGCGCGATCTGTTTCGTGGTAAGCTTCGAGACGCCTTTTTCCCGGATTAGCCGTTCGGCAGCCTCGAGAATTAGTTTGCGGGTGTCCATGACAGTGAAGCCGGGTGCTTGCTCACTTTAATATTGTGGCGCGCACACACATCATTCCCAGCATACTTGCCGAGGACCGCCAACGAACCGACACGATTTTCACCGCCAGTACCAGTTAAGAAATGAGATGCTCCACCGTCGAAGACGCCAATTGCCCAAACCAGGAAATTCGCAACGCCACAGCAGTCGCTCGATTCAATGAGTTCGAGCGTGCAAAACTGTATTGCGTTACTCTTCCGCATGGCGACAGGTTTGCGCACCCTCGATCGCCATCTCTCTAATACGCTCTCGCCTGTCGCTTCCTCGTTCGACGGCCGCGCGATTCGGCCCGGACGCACTCGAAGAGGAAATCGGCCTGGCGGTGAGCGCCGAGAAGGGCTTTTGGGAATCACCTAAACTAGTTGGCGAAGTCTCTGATTTGAGCGACGGTTGTGCCATTCAGGCCTTTAAGGAGCGCGACTAACAGATCGACCGTTCGGTCGAAGTCTTTACGACTGATTATGCCGTTGTGCGCGTGGGTGTAGCGGGTGGGGACGATCAGGTTGACTGTTGGGACGCCGGCTGTGCTCTTTTGAATTTCGGCGGAGTCGTCTCCGTAGCCTTGGACCAGGTCGAGTTGCAGGGGAATCTGGTTTTCGCGTGCTGTTTGTTTGACAAAGGCGACGAATTTTCTGTTTGGCAGGGCGGAGGAATCGAAGAGGAATATGCCTGGCCCGGCTCCTAGTCGCGCTTGCGATTCCTCCGGGCGGGCTCCGAACACATCGCCAACAACTCCGGCTTCCAACGCTATACCTATGTCCGGTTTTACAAATTCGGCCGCCGTGTGCGCTCCCCGCAGGCCGATTTCTTCCTGCGTCGTGATTACGAAGAACAGACGCGCTTGGGGAGAAGTGTGAGCGAGGCGGCGCATGGCTTCTAGGATGACGGCGCAGCCAACTCGGTCATCCCAGGCTTTACCTAAGTATTCGTCGGTTCCGTTCAAAATTGAAAAGGGCGAGTCCGGGACTACGGGGTCGCCTTGTTCAATACCGAGCGCCCGCACCTGGTCCGCCGTCTTTGCACCGACGTCGAGAAAGAGGCTGTCCCGCGGGTAGACGCGTGATCGCTCATCTTGTGGAGCGACGTGAATGTCGCGGATTCCAGTGACAGCTCGGACGGGACCTTTCGACCCGATGATGAGCCAGCGCTGATCGACCAGCGCCTGATCCAGCCAACCACCGAGCATCTGCATGGTCAGGAAGCCGTTCGGCGTAATTCGACGGATCATACCGCCCAGCTCATCCATGTGTGCGTCGATCATGACTCTTGGACCGGAGGAGCCTTGTGTCGCAACGATCGATCCCATTCCGTCGAAGGTAAGCGAAGAGGTAAACGGCTTCATCTCTTCCGCCATCACCTTGCGAATTGGCTCTTCGAAGCCGGAGGGACCGGGCGCGTTTGCCAGACGCTCCAGCAGGCTCGCCACCCGATCCTGGCCGTTGGCGGAAAGGAATGTCAGCAGCGAAAGAATAAAGACTCGGGAACAGCCTTGTTTAGTGAGTTGGATTGAGATATACCTTCAGAATTAAATCGTTCTGTTTCGTGGGAACGGCGCCGGAGTTGTAGGCTCCGCCGCTCTTATTGTAGGGGAACTGGTAAGGATAGGCTCGAATGCCTCCGAAAAGGTATCCGATCGGTGTGGATTTCTGTTGCAGAACATTTGAGTGCAAAGCGTTCCAGTCGAGAATATCGGTGCCGGGAGTGGCGCGCGGGATCGTCGGATCGGGGATGAAGACGGCCGACGTTCCCACGAATGCGGGCAGGGCTTTGGGCTGCACCGTTTCGGTGATTTCGTCGGAATCGGTGGTGAACTGTCTGGTTAGCGTCGAGATTTGATTGCTCCATTGCATCCCGTCGAGATAAGTCGATTCGGTTTTGCTGCCTTCCCGTGTATTGGCGACGAATTCTTCTTGGGCATCGTCCCAGAAGTAGCGACTGATTCCGCCTAAAAAGCTGGTAAACATCGTTTTATTTTTTTGGTCGTAAAGCAGTAGTTGCGGACACGCATAGGCATTCATTTTCTGTTCGAAAGTTGTTTCTACGTCGGGCTTCTCACCCGGATACAGCAGTATCGGATGACTGTAGCTGAGCTGCGTATCGGGGGTGAAAACGCCTCCGTAACTGACCAGCCCTAGTCCTTTGGGTGACTGAATCAAGCTGACATTCAGGTCACGCCGGTGAAACTCTATCGGGTCGCTGTATCGTTTGAGGAGTTTGACGGCAAGAGATCCCTTTTCCGTCTCGGTGATTTTCAGAACTCTGATTTCGCCCAGATACTCTTGGGACACTTGGGCGGAATTTTTTTCGCCATTTCCTTCGAGGGCCGTATAGCTTCCGGTAAAAACCTGACCCATCACGAGATAAAGCAGGCCATCCGGCAGCATGGACAGGTCGCCTCCGGCAGACTGCGCCAGCGGTGTCGATAGGAACGAAATGGACGACGCGTCAAGGTGGCCATGCATGATTCCATCGATCAGAGCCGGCAGACTCACTCGGGATAGCAGCGGATAGGTGACCCAATTAGAAGAGTGATCCTGTCCATAGCCACCGGCAATGTAGAGCGTGGAGCCGTTTTGGGCATACAGCAGGCCGCTGGCAGACCACTGGTCTTTGATATTGGTAAAACTGGAAGGCAAATCAGCGAGGGGCACGTGATAGGTGCGCGCCGGCGAGACGGTTGTGTCGATGACCCATACGTCGGTATTGGCGTCTTTTCTGAGGAAATCCGCGCTTCTGCCTCCAAAATTGTGATAGCCGATGGTACGGCCTCCGATAAACAACCAGCGGCCTTTCCACTGCGCGAAACAAAATGACTGGATACGTGGCGCGTCCGGGAATTGATTGCTCACGTCCTCTACGGCTTCGATGGTGAAGGGCAATTGCGATGGTTTTAGTGCGAAGAAGAGAAGGAGTGCAGACAAGAGGGCGGCGATCATGACTCCATCTCCTGGCGCAATATATTGCTCAGAGCTGGAAGGGAGCGCGCATCCGGAAACGACTGCAGCGCGCGCACGACAAAGCCTGTCATGTTGGCAACGGCGAAGCTGATGCCGTGCAGATTGCGGGCGGGGGGAACGCCGGGCAACGTCCGTGGAAAGCCCGACGCCCAGAAGAAGGGCTGGTTACCTATGTCAGTTACACGGTAGCGAGATCGCGGAAGGTTCCAATCCAGTTCGACGCCGACGACATTCTCGAAGCAGCCCGGCAGCATCAGCCTATCGCCGGAACGGCGCGCACTGACGACGAAGGCGCCCCGATTCGAAAGGTCGTTGACCGCGCGCTGCAACTCTGCGGCACGGTGATACTCCGAAGTACCGAGGCTCAGATTGACGACGTCGATATCGTTCTTCAAAACCCAGTCCAGAGTTTCCAGAAGTCTGGTGGAGGAGGAACGAAGTGACGATTCAAAGAGTTTGAGCGCGAAGTAATGGGCAGCCGGCGCTTTTTCCTGGATGGCAGCCATCACGGCCGTGCCGTGCCCGAGACGGTCGTCGAGGGTGGCGCCGGGTTCGTCCGGCCACAGCGCAACAGCGTCCGTGCGCGCGCAGATGTGTTGGTGGGCACGATTGACGCCGCTATCGATGACGGCCACTCGAATCACGCGAGAACGCCGGCCTCCGTCACCTTCCCTGCCTCCATCAGCAGGAGGTGATCAATGTTGAGATCTTCCAGAAGTTTGTGGGTGATCACGATGACGGTCTTGTTATGGAATGTTCGCCGAATGTTACGAAGCAGTTCTCTTGCCGTCGCTCGATCGAGGGCGGCGGTTGGCTCGTCGAGGATGAGTACATCAGGATCAGCCAGAAAACTTCGGGCTATGGCCACACGCTGGCGTTCTCCGGCAGAAAGAGTGGAACCCCTTTCCCCAACCAGGGTGTTCAGACCCTCCGGCAGCTTCTCTAGCAGAGGGGCGAGACCGGCGGATTTGGCTGCCATGCTCACGGAGTCTGCGGTTGCTCGAGGATTGGCGTAGGCGATGTTATCGAAGAGCGTGCCGTGCAGTAAAGCAGGAGTTTGATCGATCAAAACAACGGTCCGCCGAAGATGGGCTAAACGGAAGGAGCGAAGATCGATTCCGTCGATGGAGACCGAACCCGAATCCGGATCGAGCAGGCGGATCAAGAGATCGGCGACGGTCGATTTGCCGCCTCCACTCTCGCCCATCAGCACGGTGAGGGAGCCTGCCTGGATATCGAAGCTTGCTTTGTCGAGCACTGTTCGTCCTTCATGACAGAGCGTCACTTCGTCGAATCGGATAGTAGCGTGGACGGCGCGAAGGTCGCGCGGTCTTGAGCAGTCAACGATTTCGGGAGGTGTATCGAGAAGTTCAAGAACCCGCCTCAAAGAGACTCGTGCTGAAGTCACGGCTGTGGAGAGGCCCATGAAGCTTTGCACGGGCGACATCAGACGGGCCTGATAGGCCATGAAAGCGACCAGCGTGCCAATGGTAATGCGGCCGGCGATGATCTCGCGACCTCCGTAGAGGAACACGGCCACTGTAGCAGCGGAAAGAAGAAAGCCTGGGAGGCTGCGCCCGCAGATCGACAGGCGCTGGAAACGCAGAAGCGTAGCGATGAAGGCATCGTTGCGGGTTCGAAAGCGCTCCAACTCGAACTCATGAGAAAAGAGACAGGCCACGAGGCGGTTGGCCAATAGCGTCTCGACAAAAGCGGTTCCGATATCGGCGCTTCGCTCGCGGAGTTGCAGCGCCAGGGCAGCGATTCGGACCTGGCAGAACTGGAAGAGGACAGCGGCCACCGGAACAAGCAGAACGCCTACAATAAAAAGCCGCCAACTCAACCACAACATGAGGCATAAACTGCCGATCAGGAAGAGAGAATTGCTTAGAACGGAGAGCAGAAGATCGGCGGATATTCTCTGCACTTCCGCTACATCGCCATTCAGACGAGAGACGAGATCTCCGAGGCGCGCTTTGGCGAAGAAGCGCGGGGAGAGGGTGAGTACGTGGCGATAGACGGCCAGCCGCATATCGAACAACATGGCCGCGGAGAGCCGCATGTAGTGGAAGGCTGACCAATAGTTCATCACGAAGCTGAGAACGGTGCTCGCCAGCATCAGTATCGACGCGAGCAGGAGCGCGTGCCTGTCTTTTCGCAGGAGAGCTCCGTCTACCAGATACTTCGACAGATAGGGCTGGACCAAGCCCATCAGCGTTCCGGCTAAGCTGATGAGAATGGTGATGACCAGGCGCCAACGGTACGGCTTGATGTAGGCAGCCAGGCGAGTGAATTCCCGAAGACGGCCGAACATATTTATCTGCTGGCGATCGTAATGAGGTTAGTCGTGGTGTCTTTGTTCAAGTAGATGAGTTTTCGTGATTCGAGGGTTTCGGCGTCGAAGATTTCTAACGAGGAGCCGGCTCCGTACAAGTAGAGCTTTTTCCCGTCTCCGCCAACAGCGAATTTAAAGGTCGGGCGCGACTCGAAGTCTTTCGTCTTGATGACTTTGTGATTGGCGAGATCCCAGACCCACCATTCGGTCAGACGATTTCCTCCGACGCCTATCTTGGGCATGACGGAGAATCCGCGGGTCCTGTCCGGAGAGACCGAAAATCCCATCATCGGAAGAAGCGGGCCGATGGGGAAATACTGGATCTTGCGAGTGGCAAGATCGATGCTGGCCATTCCGAGCGTGCCTTTATGAACGATGGAATCGACCGAGGTGAAGACGGAAGTGACCGTTCCGGGCGAATCGAAGGAGTCTTCATCCGCCGCCAGGCGGTACGGGGACGCGCCGGGGTAAGGAGGTTGAGCCAACTCGATCCGATCTACCTGCTTGAAGGTGGCTAAATCCATGATGACGATATCGTCTTGAAAGACGTACAGTAATTTTCCGTCCGGCGAGACCTTGTAGGTGGCATTGAAGCCAAACCCTTTGGACATTTCAGGGGGAAAGGACCACGTCTTCACGATCTTTTTTTCTTGTACGTCGATCGCTACGAACTGCGGGGGCTCGATGCGGTACTGGTCGATGTCCTTCACGACGACTTTCATGGTTGTGTAGATGAACCGCCCTTGCGGGTCAATGGCGAGTCCGCTGTAACGAGAGCTGCTGCCGATATTGATGCGATCGGGTGAACTGGCCTGGAGACGAGGACGCGTGCGGGCGTCGGCCAGGGTAAAGCTGGTGGTGACTTTGCGGGCTTCCAGATCCACGGTTTCGACCAACATTTGCGTGGTGATGATGAAGAGTGTTTTGTGATCCGCCGAAAGGGCCGTCATGCGCGGGATCCCTTCCAAGGGGATCTCGCCGACGACTTCCTCTTTGGCTTCATCGATGACGAGCAGCTTCTTGTCGAGCGTGCCGATATACATGAAGTGCCCGGCGGGCACCATCTGTGCGCTTGCGGCTACACACGGGAGGGCGAGAAGCAGAGTCAGAGTTAGATTCTTCATGCCGGGAGATCCTTAGGGGAAGACGATGTCTACTTTGCGCCAGTCGTTGGCGGCAGAGGCGCACTTGTCGGTCCAGTCGACTGCGTTGTTCAAGTGATCGGGAACTTGGGCGGGCCAACCGCAGCCGAGGTGGCAGTCGAAGAGATCGCGTTCGACTGGTTGACATAGACCGGCGGTGCCGCCGGAGATGTCTACTTCCCATCCCGGTGTGAAGTTGAGGGTACAGCCCATGGGGTAGTAGATCTTTCCTTCGCCTCCTTTGGCTTGGAGGGCTTCGACGTCTTCGCGTAGTTCGTCTAGCGTTCGGGCGATTTTGCGGGCTTTGGTGTTGATTGGTTTTATTGAGTTCATTTGGAGGATTTCCTTTGGTTGGATGTAGTGGGTCTTTTGAGCGGCTCGGTCGTGGGTTCGTAGGCAGTCGCTCCCTTTGGTCGCGGCTCGGTCACGGAAGTATTTCGTGTTGATGGGATCGGGGTCGTTTTCACGGATGTGGGTTCGTGTTTGCGGAGGTGGTTCGTTTTCACAGTAGTTAGTTTTCATTGAAGCGGTTTAGGTAGGTTGGATTGCTCAGGTAGATTTCTCCGTAGAGCCTTAGACAGAGATCGTTCCAGTTACGAATCCAGTCGCAGTAGTGTAGGTTGGCCGCTGACGTATCTCCGTAATGGATGAAGGCTTCGTGGTAGCAGCCGCCGGCACAGACTGGCCTTGCCCAGCAGGTGTGACAGTCGTAGCGCGCACCCACGTGATGAGTGTTTAAGAAATCCTGCCTCGCCGCTTGGTCGACCCCGCCGTCCGTAACGTGTCCCATTTTTCCTACGGGAGAGTCGACGAAACGATGACAGAGACTAATATCTCCGGCTGTGCCGACACCTAGCAGTCCAAGTCCGGCTCCGCAGGGATAGGCTTTACTGAGGCCAGTGTGCAACTCCTTGAGCGTGTCGTTGGCGTTGGTGAAACCGTGCTGACGGCCGGCAATGGCCCAATCTCGAAACTCGAAGGCCAGTTCTTCAAAGCCTCCGAGCACACTGTCCATTTTTTGCGTACCGATGTGATAGAGACGCTGGGGGCTGGCGGTGGCGGGTGAGAAGCCGACCGCGTAGAATCCCACTTCGTGTATCAGATGATCGTAGATTCGCCGGACGTGGGAGACTCCGGAGCTTAGCGTTACCCGCGCGCCAATGGAGTTTGTCTTATGACGTTCGAGGAGCATCTTGATTTTCGGAACGATGATGTCGTAGCTGCCTCGCCCGTCGTGAAAGACGCGCATTTTGTCGTTGAGTTCGCGATCGCCGTCGATGCTGACCGTCACTCCGATGCGGTGCTCGGCTAGAAAATCGACGATTCGTTCGCTCAGCAGCGTGGCGTTGGTGGTGAGGCTGAATTCCACAGTTTTGTTCGCTTCGGCGGCTTTTTGCTGGGCGTAGTGGACAGCAGAGCAGAGCATGGGAAAGTTGAGCAGCGTTTCACCTCCGAAGAAGGTGACGTGGACGAGCGGGCGATCGGCCGATTCGCGCATCAACATGTCGATGGCGGCTTCGGAGATGGTGTCGCTCATGTATTTCGGCTTGCCGGCTGTTTCACTGATTTTGTCGTCACTGTATTCGTAGCAGTAGCCACAAGCCAGGTTGCACTGATTGGTGACGTTGAGAACGACCCTTTGCAGGGGAAACGATTCTTGCGGCAACACGGGGATCGCAGCAGGACGATTTTTTCGTTGCAAAACTTCGGCATGCTCCAGCTCGCCCAAGGTCTGAAAAATCTGGGGCATCGCGTATCCCGAGCTGCGTAGAAAACCGACGACTGAGTCACTATCGAAGTCATCTTCGGAGAATCGGTCGACGATTTTCTGTGATATTCCCTCCAGCGCAAAGATGGATCCACTGGGAACGAGGTAAAGGAAGCGAGTGCCTGCTGCTTCGAAGGCGTGGTGTTCTCCGATGGTGTACAGTTCGCCTTGCGCGGCGGCGCTCATTGGCCGACCTCCGGCTGATCCCAGCGCACATAGACCGGAATGGTTACCACTAGATACGATTTAGCTTTCATCTGTTCTCCTGAGGGCGACTGGAAATTAGCAGTCACCCAAACGTCGCCCCAATTGTTGGTTGGGAAATTATTGGAGGCTTTCTTGCGCTCCGGATTCGGTCCTTCCAGGTTCGGAGTGAAGAGCCCGTTGTCATTGAGCTTGCCGACAAAATTGATGTCGTCGTCACCTGGCGTGGAAACAAACTCTTCCATGCCCCAACGCGCAGCAACCGGTCCAAGCGGAATATCATCGGCGGTGTGGGGTTTGCCGTCGGCGCCGGCGGCGTAGGCTACGGCTTCAAATTGCGCGTATTGTTTGGCTGCTATGGTTCCACCGAGACGGCCCATACTCGCGTCCGGCAGCACTTTGATATAGGAGACCTTGTCGTAGACAGCGATAGCCCTTTCGGCTGTGGATCGCCCGACGGAGATGTCACGAATACCGTTTGGCAGATTGGCACTGGTCTGCACCTCGACTTCCACGGCGGTGGGAGTTTTTCCAAGAATTTTTGTCACGCGGATTCCAGATCCCAGGTCAACGTCGGCGGGCTTTAGTCCTGAAGGGAAGTTCGCTCCGTATAGTTTGAGCGATTTTGTGGAGGGGCTTTGCAACGCGAACACGCTAGCGCCGGCGAGCTTAACCTGATCGCCGAGACGAGTCAGGTGGGCATCGATGCCGAACTCCTGATAACCGCCCCAGAACCAACGGCCGTCCATGGTGTTTCCATCACGTGAGACAAAGAGGGCTTCCCGCCACTCCTTGGGGTTAGAACCAGGATCTGCGGCGGCGGTTTTTCCGGCCTCGCCGGTGCTCCGGCCACGCCAGCTATAGCCTGTGTAGACGACACTTTTTCCGGTACGGGTCAGAGAGACTCCGCTGGTTGCGTATTCGAGCTCCGTTGTCGTCGTAAATTCGTCGGGCGATGATCCGGCTTGTACGGTAACGGTTCCAAACACTCTTCCTCTTCCTTGCTGGTATCCAGTCAGAAGCCATTTTCCGGCCAGTTTCGGTTCTCGCATGGTGGCCTTCCATTCGGACCACTCGGGTGTTGTCAACGGCTGTGCTTTGGAGAGGTAATCCACCGCAACGTCAGCGGGGTCTTGGTTCTGCTTGGAAGGAGCCGTCGGCGGTATGACAGAGGGAAGTCCAAGTCCTCCTGCCTGGGCAGCGAAAGCGATGGGCGTGTCTTCCGGTGTTCCTCCGGGACGACGGGGGCGCAATGTATTTTCGGCTCCCGGGAAGAGGCCGATGTGCATGGAGATCAATTTTTCGTAGTCGTCGTGGGTTCGGCGCTGTCCAAGGACGCGACCGATGGTGTGGCAATAGTTGCAGGTGTGCTGTAAAGCGTCCGAGGGAATTTTGTCGCTCTGATCGCGGAAGAGACGGTGTTCGGCTTCCCAAAAGATTGGTTTGGCTTCGTCGGGCGACAGTCCGTTGTTAGCGCTTAAATAGCGCAGAATGAGCCGCGCTTCTTCGGGTTGGATGGAGAGTCCGTTCAGACGCACCATTCGTTTGATGGCCTCTTCCCAGACCTCAGGGGTGGTCCTGATATAAGAGATGCGGCGCATCATGCCGCTTCCGTCGCGCTGGTGGCAACCGGCGCATTTACTGATAGTCAGCCGGTCATTGATGGGTATTCCGGCCTCTGGCTTTGCCGGCTGGGCTGGGCTAAGCGAGCAGATGATTGTGCCTAACGCGAGTATCTTGAGAATCATCCTTTCCTTTCTTAAAAGGTCATGCGGGCAGTGAGCTGGATCACGCGCGGTCCGCCTCCTTCCGCTGATTGAACATTTGAAATTGTGCCGAAGGCGGCGGTGTTGAAGGTCGTGTTGGGTACCGCATAGTTGGGGTGGTTGAACAGGTTGGCGACCTGAGCCCCAATTTGGAAACGAGCACTTTCTCGCAAGCTAACGGATTTCATCAAGGACATGGAGACGGACTGTGTGCCGGGGCCATTGGCCAACCCAACCGACGAAGTTGGAAAACGGCCGATGTTGTTGGCGGGAACGGCAAACGCAGCGGGGTTCAACCATTGCTGAACGGTTTGGGTTGCCGGATACAGAGAGGCTCCGGAGACGATGTCGACGCGGCCGTTGCCCGTCAGCTGGGGGAAGCCGACTCCGGCAGGATCGGCTCCGGGGACAGTAACCGTAAGAAACGGTCCACTTTGGAAGACAAGAACGCCGGCCAGTTGCCAGTCATTGACTAACTTATTTACAAACCGATTGGAGTTACTAAGAAGCAGCCTTCCGTTGCCGAACGGCAGTTCGTATAAGAAGGTGGAAAGGAAGCGATTGCGGCGTGAGAAAGCAACGTTTCCGTAGTCGAGACGGAAATTATTAGTATCGGTGGCAATGCCTCCCGCTTCCGTCGCAAATGCTGAAGGATTGTAACTCTGGGCATCACTCAGGTTTCTAGTGAAGGCGTAACTGGCCAGGAATTGCAAACCACTGGAGAATCTCTTCGTCGCGGCGGCTGTAAAGGCATGGTAGTTTTGGATGCCGCCATTTAATTCCGATTCGACTTCTCCGAACAACGGGTACTTTAGGAACTTACTCGCGGCGGCGAAGCCGAGCGTGTTCGGCGCGACTTGTCCAAGATCGACTTGCACGCCCATGTCACTGCCGTGATTACCGTCGTAAGAAAGGCGGAGACCGATGCCGTAGCCGAGATCTCTCTCTACCGTGAGGTTCCATTGCTGAACGTAGGCTTCTTTATAATGCACGTCGCTGGCTTGTTGAAAAAACTGAGATCCAGGCTGAGCCAGATTGGAAGGGAAGGCATACGGGAACGTTAACGATGGCTGGCCGTTGACGATCGTCTGATTGTAAAAACCTTGGTTGGCGCTGTGGATGGCGTACCCTGCGCCCAGTAGCGTCCCCAATGGAACCTCAATGAACTTGCCGTAGCCTCCGCGAATCACGGTCTTACCGTCCCGCGTGGCACGCCAGGCAAAACCAACTCGAGGCGCGAAATCAGTTTTATTCGTGTAGTGTAGATTTTGCGGTAATCCAACTTGTGAAGCCGTGTAGATGGGAGTCGGCGCTATGGATTGGGCAAAGAGCGGACTGAGAATTTTTTGGGAACCATTCGGTATGACGACTGCTCCTAATACCGACTGCCCGTTGACAATGGTTTGTGCATTCGGGAGGAAGTTAGAGATATTCAGGAAATGATCGTAAAACTTGGGATGTAACTCATAGCGAATGCCGTAATTGATGGTCAACCGAGAACTTATTTTCCAATCGTCCTGGGCGTAGAAGGCGTAGGCGGGATCGTAGCCGTTTAAGCGATCTTCGACAACGGAGTCCAGATACGTTTTGTCCGGAATTCCAAGGAGAAAAGCTCCGTAGGGATTACCGACGTAAGCGTTGGCGGAACCAGGAAGGCCGGTGACTGCTCCATTGAAGTTGTATTGCCCGAGGCGATAGTTGGCGTAGACATTGGCCTGGTAGCCGGTGAGATAGCGATAGTCGGCGCCGAATTTGTAGGAGTGGCTATTCTTGGTCCACGTCAGGTTATCGAGAACCTGGAAGGTTCCATTGCGGCCGATGGATGAGGCGGATCCTCCCGTTTGCTGAAAACCGGCGATGTTGAAGTTTGGAACTGCATTGCCGGAGGGCAGCGCAGGCAGATTGGTAAGTCCGAGTTGTGACGCTATGACACTGGGTACTGCGCCGAATGTTGTGGCGGTGTGATTGCCGTTGTAGCCGATACGCGCTTCGTTAATCACGCTGGGCGAAATGATGTAGTTGTGAGCGGCGGTAAAGCCGAAATCAATCTCGGGAAGGGAAAAGGGGCCCAGCAATGCAGAACCGCTAGGGAGGGGGGAGCCTCCCGGCGAAGGCGCCACCGCTACGCTGCGCGTCTTGTAGGTACCGCGAGCGAAAACGGTCTGCTTAGAGTTGATGTTCTGGTCAATTCTCAGATCCGCCTGGTCGCTTGAAATAGGCGTTGGCATGTTCTGGGAGTAGTTGTTCGCAATCGCGTTCGGACTTCCCGTGTTGGGCAAGGGAAACAGGTATTTGAGCGCGTTCAAGGAGACAGGCGATATCTGGCTCATTGGAATTTGGTTGTGCGGGTACGGCGAATTTGTACCGGGTGCATTGACTGGAGTTGAATAGACCGAAAGATCGCCGCCTCGCAGGGCTAAGGACGGAACGCTTTCCACTAGGGTGGTTTGTTTTGGCAAGCGAAGACCTTCATAACTGGCGAAAAAGAAAGTTCGATCTTTCCAGACTGGGCCGCCAACATAGGCTCCGAAATCATTCATCTTCACGGTTGGTTTTACTCTGTTGAAAGGATTGCGGGCGTTCAGAAGGGTGTTCTGAAAGTTCTCGAAGACGCCTCCGTGAAACTGATTGGTTCCACTCTTGGAGATAGTTGTGATGTCGCTTACGCCGCCATACTCCGCGGAATTGTTGACTTCGCTGACGCGGATTTCTGCTATTGAGTTAAAAGACGGAAAGAGCTCAGTTAGAGGTCCGTTGGTGCGTGGACCCATGCTACTGATTCCGTCGATGCTCATCTGCATCATGGTGGGTTTGGTGCCTGCCACTGAGATGTTGCCGCTGGAATCGGTTTGCACTCCCGGCTGAGTGGTTAAGGTCGACATGGGGCTGGTTGATCCGCTGGCTCGCGTAGCAATGGCGACCGGTAAATCGACTAACTCACGGCCGGTTTTGGTCTCCGCGATATTAGAGACTTCCGTGTTGATTACGGCTGCCGCTTCCTCGGTCACGCTTACGGACTGAGTCTGGGAGGTAATGCTCATCTGGGAATCCAGGCGGAGGGTCTCCCGCGCTTGCAGGGTCAGATCATATTTGTTGATTTGGAATCCCTTGGCCTCGACTGTCACCAGGTAGTCGCTGGGCTCCAGGTTTGAGACGAGATAGTCGCCGGTTTGATCGGTCAGCACGGTGCGGTGAGCCGAAGTTCCCTTGTTTGTCACGGTCACTAAGCCGTTGGCAACGGCAGCGCCGGAGGGGTCTTTTACAGTTCCGACGATGGATCCGAATGTCGATTGGGAATACGCCAATGGGATTGGCGCTGCCAGGTACAGCAGACAAAGACCGGCGAGCAACGCCGTAACTAGATTTCGTCGCAAAAATGGCAAGAAAACGCTCCCTTTGGTCGCGGCTCTGCCAAGACTCTTTCCGATTGTTAACGATGCCCCTTTCACCCTGTTCCTCCTGTTAAATAAGCTGACGAGGTCAGCTATCACGCCTTACATCACGGGGCGCTGAAAAACAGACAGTGAGCGCTTGTCTCTCCACAAACGGAGCAGAGAAGTGGCGGACAGGGCCGGGAAAAACCAGCTTCATTTTCTCGGGCCGACCCGAGAATGAAAATTAGCTGTGGTTAAGACTATCGATCAATGGCTCGTTCAGGTCAAGTGGAACGAGAAAGGAGTTAAAGCCCGTAAACAATTGATTTTAAATTGGTTTCAGGTCGTGGTTACGGTAACTGGTTACCGTGTTGAGGCAAGTTTATTGCTTGGAAGCGTCTCGGCACGAGTGTTCGCGCCACCCGGCTTCAAGTCAGGTTGGGGGTCAGGAGGCGGGGGTCAGGTGATCAGTGTACTAGTGCGACGCTAGCAACAGAGACGACTACACCCGCCGCCTAGTTGACAAAGGCGGCGGGCTCTCTCAAAACGCGGTGCCAAGAAACGCCCGGTAGGTAGCCACCCCGGCATTGGCTGGCTGCGAACGAAGCGATACGCCAGCGTGCCTGCGACGCAAAGAAACTGAACGTCCGCAGGATCGGCGTTCTGCGCTGAACCGGGCGAAACGGCGTCATTGCGAAACCGACACTAACAGGTTCAGTCGTATGCGAGATTCGCTCCGAAATCAGGAATACGCTTGGATTCAAGCTCCTTCATCCAGTTTGCAAGCCGCTGCGGTCTGCCCGTCCAGAAGCTACTACATTCTTTCAGGTAAGATATCACGATGGGGAATTCACCTTTTTCCGCCAACTCTTTTGCCAGCATCATGTTGGGGCCAAATGTATTAAGAGTAGGAGACCCTGTCGATTTCCCCGCCTCAAGCAAGAGCTTCTTCGCTCGGTCAATCTCTCCGGCTCGGACAGCGAGTATTCCGTCGACCATATTGCAATCGTGAATATATTGGCCCTGCAATCCATCGAGTGTTTCAGGTTCTTCTAGCCTTTTTCGCATCTGTTCAACGTACTCCTTAGCTTTTTGCAGGTTGCCGGCTATAATTGCGCGTTTAGCTTTACGGGGTAGGTCGACCAAGTCATCAACTTCAGAAGCTGCCTCCGTTTGACTAGACTCTGACGTTTTGGCTTGGCCGTCAACAGAATCGGGGGCGCGAGATGCCGCACGAATTGCTGTCTCCAATTCCTGAGTTCCAAGTGCACCGCGGTACTTGACTCCGTTGATAAAGACCGTGGGCGTACCGGACACGCCAAGTTTTTTGCCAAGCCCTTGGTCCCGCGCGATAAGCCCGAAAGCCATGCGGCTTGCCATACACTCGTCTAGTCGTACTCTATCTAGTCGAACAGCGGAGACTATGTCCTGCTCCAACATTTCTGCAGAGATGCTTTGCTGATGTGAAAGCAAAAAGTCATGTATCGGCCAGAAGTTTGCAGCATTCTGAAACTGACCGCAAACAGCGATCTCAGATGCCTTCTCAGCCCAAGAATGCATGGCGAGGGGGAAGTGTTTGAATGTCAAGCTTGTATGTCGCTTTAGGTCGGAGTCAAGTCCGGCATATGATTCTGCGAAACGTTTGCAGAAAGGGCATTCGAAATCCGAGAAGACGACTATTCTGGCTTCAACCTCAGCGACTGCTGATCGCTCCGGTGACGGATCCTTGGACAAAATCCCCTGCAGCTGTTGTTCCTCTCGATGTCGGCCGACGAGCGGATCCTCGGAGAGGTCTATGAGAGACATGCTGAGAAAGCGAGAATCGGGAGATAAATAAAAAGTGCGCTCCTCTCCGGATGCACTGGCGATAATCACTTGGGAGTAACACGTACCATTTACCGGCTTGTTCCCGACTATCGTGAGCCCACTAGATCGAAACAGTCTGGCGTCGTAGAGACGGGTGACTAGACGATTCTTAGAGGACTCATCCAAAGGTGCACACGAAGACCCCGACGCCGAACGAGCGATTAAGAATGCTATGGTGCATAGCAATACAGGTGAGCATACTCGTAGAGTCATTTAGTGGGGTAATGGATCGCAATCGTCTTGAACGGTGCTGTCGTAAGCATCAGAACAACCTTGCTTCAATTGATCGTTATTGGATTGACAGCTGTCTGTAGCTTGATTCTCCTGGTCGTTGCACGCCTGATCAGCATCATCCAGTTGGTATCGGCACTGCTCATCGCACTCATCGATGTCCGATGGAATTAGCAAATTGCCGGGGCACTCAAATTCAATAACAAACTCCCCGCATTGGTAATATGCATCGTTGGCATTTTGAGTGCAGGTGTCATTATTATTAATTGCAGTATTTATACAGTCCGATTTAATATCGTCTGCTGAGGCGTAACAAGTTACCTCGTTATTCAAGGCTTGCTGCACGCAAGAAGCGTAATCTTGCGCAAACGCCGATCCGCATATGCTGATAAGGAGGAACCCGAAACCAACCACCGCCTGTTTCAGCCCTGTCATAGCATTTCCCTTCCGCCAACCCTACTTACAAATTTGCTTTGGAGGCAAATTCAGGGGTCGCACCGCCCTTGAGCGTGGCTATCCACTGAGAAAGGCGTGCATGGCCGCCTTTCCAGAACCGTTGGCATTCCTGCAGATAGGCAACGACAGTTTCCGTCTCTCCCTTTTCGGCAAGCGCTTTGGCAAGCGCCATGCTCGGACCGAATGTATCCAGAACCGGAGAACCCTCAGTTTGTCCGGCCGCAAGCAATAGCGATTTGGCCCTTTCGACATCATCTCTATTTAAAGAAAGAAGCCCATCGATCATATTTGCGTCGTGAACGAAGTCGCCGTGCATCGAGCCGAGATCAGCGGGATCGGACATATAGTTTCGCATTTCGTTTACATAAAGTGCTGCTTGCTCCATGTGACCCGCCCGTAGTGAAAGCTTGGCCAAGCGTGGGAGGGATCGCATTCGATTCGCGACTGATGCGCCTGCAGTCGAATTCTCGAGTACGGATAAGCGATCGGCAGGCGATGGAGCCCATAAAACGAGGAGATGCGAGATGTCCGTATGTAACTCGACGGACCGGTCATATTCGCCGTTCGCGATCGCCTGCTTGAGCGCGTCCACCTTTGAAGTTAGCTGAGAAGCTAGTGCAACCCTGTCGATCTTAGTGGGGCTCTGGGAATTTGAGGACCCCAAAACGATCGTGTCGCTGTTGAGCAACATGCTGATTCCAAGCAGACCCATAACGGAAAGAATTCGAACGTACCGACGAATCATGCGCACCTTCCTGTTTAAGTGGCTTAGCTATGGGTACGACTATAAGCGAAAATTCGCGGCAATTATATTACGGTACGAATATTTAACGGTTAGTAAGATGACTTCCCACAACACCGCCTTCCAGAAACCCTAAATGCGCTGATCGAAGACAAAAGCTGGTCCTCCATTCACTGGGTTACAATCACCACTGGTACGTTCAACTTCACTAGCCGAATAAGATAAGGGGGTGCGAGCTTCGTAAAATGCTCGCAGCTTAGGCAATCTGATCTCGTAACTCAGTACAGCGGACGAGGAAATGACAGCCATGGACGCGGAGGAAAACCAGAAGCAGGTTTCCCTCCGCGTCCACAGACTTTGGAAATCGCTGCGTGATTCCCACTTTCCCACCGCTCGACGATTCCTTTGGATAGAATTTCAAAACCAAAAACAAGGAGGCCTGAAGCGTGGAGCTACGCTCCCCCCCTCAGGCTCATTCTTCTATTAGAAAATACTGTGGAACGAGAGAGGGTCCGAGGCTTGTAAGCGATTGATTATAAGATCGTTTTGAGCTGTGGTTACGGTAACTGGTTACCGTGTTGAGGCAAGTTTGTTGCTTGGAGGCGTCTCGACACGAGTGTCCGCGCCACCCGGCTTCAAGTCAGTCAGGTTAGGGTCAGCAGGCCGGGGGTCAGCTGAGCTTCATGGAGTGAAGCACTTGTTGACATCTGGGATCGCTGAGAATGGGTTTCCAGATGGGATCCCATTTCAGATCGAGGTTCAAATCACGTTCCTGGACTGCCAGACGAAGCCATTCGAACACCTTGTCTTTGTCTCCGAGACCGACATAGATCTGAGCTATTGTCAAGGCAGGTATTTGTTGATTGTGGTAGCCAGCAAGGAACTGATTCAGGATTGCTCGCGCCTTGTCGGTGTTGCCGGACCGGGCGTAGGCATAGCCAAGAAGAGCTCTACGAACAGGACCACGCATCAGCTTATCCGCCGACTGTAGCTCCTCGATGCCTTCCTTCATTTTTCCTTGCGCCAGGTAGGTGAGGCCAAGGCCCTGGTGAGCCAGCCCGTACTCCGGTTCGAGAGAAAGGGCGGAACGATAGTAGTTAAGTGCTTCTTGGTAACGGCCATTCACGACGAGAGAACCGCCAACAGACAGGAGTGCGTAGGGAGAAACCGGGTCAAGTTGAGCCGCCAGGTTGCGCTGTGCGAAAACCTTATCTTTACGTCCCACGATTGCAAGATACTTGGCATACCAAAGATGACCGACCACACTTCCGGGGCTGAGATCTAAGCCTTTTCGAAACTCTCGTTCGGCGCCAGGCCAATCAAAATCGAACTCGGCTGCGACGGCCAAGTCGATGTGCGCGTCTCCCAGTGTTTTGTCGAGCGCCAAAGCCGTGGAGGCGGCCGCCCGGATCTTGCTGATAACACCGACAGGCGGCGTACCAATCACCTGCGGCGCAACGACGTAGCAATCGGCAAGAGCCGTGTAAGCACGCGCATACGAGGGATCTTTCTGAATCGCTTGCTGCAGATATTGAGTTGCCAATTTCAGGCTGTCTGCGTCGAGCTTGTGCCAAAAGAAAATTCCTCTCAGGTAGTCTTCATGGGCTCCAGGGTTTGGGAGAGGCGGAGTCGAGCGGACCTGCTGCTTCAGAGTTCGAGTCTCCGGCGACAGAACGCCCAGGGCATCAACTACTGCGGTTGAGATCTCACTGGGAATGGATTGAGCGTCCTCATTAGTCCGATCGTAAGTGCCTGACCATAAGTGAGAGCCGTCGACACTATTCAGCTGGACCGTAATTAGAAATCCGCTGCTCCGTTTTTTTACCGTGCCAATCAGCACATTGCGTACATGGAGCGTGGCGCCAACGTCTTTCAGATCGCGTGTTTTTGAACGCAAATTGAAGGAAGAGATGCGGCCGGCAACTCGGAGCCCTGGAACTTCTTGTAAAAGTTTGATGGTTTCTTCGGTCAGCCCATCAGTGATGACCTGATCACTGAACTCGCCGTCGCTCAGGTCAGTGAAAGGGAGCACTGCCAATGACGGGGGCGTATCAGAGCTGCCGATGCTTCGCTTCCAAATCGCACGAATGCCTGCCAGCAGAAAAACCAGAACGATGATTGCTAAAATGAGTCGGCTTTTATCGATTGGTCTTGCTCGGGGCTCGTTGGCAACTATGTCTTCACTTTCAGGTGCGGGGCTCAGGCGAGGCGCTCTTTGGAATACCGGTGCATAAGAGCCGCGACGATACTCGATACGGATGGGGTCGTCTTTGCCTTCGTTTTCGTAGTGCTGGGCCAGGCGAGCGCGCAGCTTGCGAGCTTGTGTCCGTACGATCGGGTCCAGGCGCGGATCGAAGGAATCCGCTCGGCCCAGGGCGTCAGTCGCAATCAAATACTCTTTGATGAGCCGTCCTCTGCCGGCAAGGACCTCCTTCACGGTGTATTCAAGAAAGCTCTTTTGGGCATGGGCCAGACGAAACGAACGGCTCGCCAGGAGAAGCCGCAGCTCCGACAAAACTTCGTCGTGCGAGGGAGTCAGGTCGGTTTCGTCAATAGACTCGATAATCGGCACATCCGCGTTCATGTGATAGGTCAACGCCAATCCGGACAAGATTGAAAAACGTTAATTAAGAACTTTTAGCTGGCTGCGACGGCGGGGTTGCGACTATTGACGGGATAGATTTTTACCATATCACCCGTTATTAGTTCTGGCAAACTGAGTACGCTATCTAATCTCCAGGTTTAATATTCTTGAGATTCTTCTGGAGGTAAGTGCACCTATGTAGCGGCTGAATACATGATTGTCACAGCGTTTGCCATCCTTGCCTCTTTTCCGGTCAGCCTTGTGATCGCGAAAGTTAGTTTGTCCGCCCTGTTTTCGGTGACGCGGAACCGCAGCTAGCGACGGAGCATTCCAGTTGCGCTAAGTGCCGCCGCCTTCGTTTTAAGGCTGGCTATGAAGCGTACCGGTTCAAAATGCGTCCATAAACTTGACCGGAAACGAGAGCAGCAAATCGGCGTTTTGGGCCGTGGTCCGAGTTTCGAGCGGCAATTTCCTCGAAATGTACGACTTCATGGTATTCGGTTATTACGCGGCGGCCATCGGCAAAACTTTCTTCCCGAGCGGGAACAGCTTTCGGTCCCTGATGCTATCCCTGATGACGTTCGGGGCCGGATTTCTGATGCGGCCGCTGGGCGCCGTAGTTCTGGGCGCCTATACAGACCGGCACGGACGGCGGTCCGGGCTGATGTTGACGCTCGGGCTGATGTCAATTGGGACGTTATCGGTGGCGTGCGTGCCCGGATTTGCAACGATCGGCCTCCTCGCTCCTATTTTGGTGATGGCCGGGCGTCTGATCGAAGGCTTCTCGGCAGGCGCAGAACTGGGCGGCGTATCGGTCTATCTGTCGGAGCTGGCGCCCCCTGGCCGCAAAGGATTTTACGTCAGCTGGCAGTCCGGCAGTCAACAGGTAGCGGTGATTGCTGCCGCCCTGATTGGCGTCACGTTAAGCGCCCGGCTTTCACCCGCTCAGATGGCTTCGTTCGGTTGGCGGATTCCTCTGTTAGTCGGCTGTGCAATTATTCCGTTCCTATTTGTGCTTCGGAGACATTTGCAAGAGACGGAGGAGTTTCGAGCTCGGAAGCAGAAGCTGGAAATCGGTGATATTCTGCGGTCGCTTGTGACGAACTGGCGTGTGGTGACGCTCGGGATGATGATGGTTGTGATGACGACGGTGGCCTTCTATACGATCACCGCCTATACACCTACGTTCGGCAGTTCGGTCCTGCACCTGGCGAATAATCGAGTTCTGCTGATCACGCTGTGTGTCGGAATCTCAAACCTGTTTTGGCTTCCCATCATGGGCGGGTTATCGGATAAGATCGGTCGACGCCCGCTGCTGATCGCTTTCACGATACTAACCTTACTTACCGTCTATCCGGCGCTCTGGTGGGTCGTCCAGGCGCCCTCTTTCGGCCGTTTGCTGGTCGTGGAACTCTGGATGTCATTCCTCTATGGAAGCTATAACGGCGCGATGGTTGTCTTTCTCACCGAAATCATGCCTCCCGAGGTCAGGACCTCCGGGTTTTCGCTGGCCTATAGTTTGGCGACCGCCATCTTCGGCGGCTTTACTCCCGCGATCTGCACGTACCTGATCCATGTGACAGGCAACCGCGCGATGCCGGCGGTGTGGCTCTCCGGGGCGGCTGCCTGTGCGTTGATTGCGGCCGTAAGTCTGCGCCGAAGTAAGGAATCAAGTGGTGGCCGATTCAGTTTTGCCCAGTCGTCGAGCCAGGCTTAAAGGTGAGACTACAAAAGAAGCTTGCTTTATAGCGCCTACGAGATCCGATGAAAACTCTTGAGGATATCTCTGGTGCTGTACCGCAACGCAATGGGCCGTCCGTGCGGACAAGTCATTGGAAAGTCGCAGGCAGCCAGCGCACGCAGGAGCCACTCCATTTTCTTGGGCTCCAGTTTCATGTTGATCTTGATGGCCGCGCGGCAAGCGATGGTGGCGCACACATTGCGGCGGATTTCGTCGAGCGATGCAGAACGCAGCTCGCTTTCTGAGATCTCTAGAATCTCAAACACAATTTTCTCGATATCGGCAGGGCCGACTGCAGCCGGCGCGGCTTTGATTGCGATGGTCCGCTGCCCAAACGGCTCGGTTTCGAAGCCGTATGCATTCAGTTCATCGGCAATCCGGCGGTACTCGAACTGTTGACCTGGCGTTAATGTCAGAACCAGCGGCATGAGAAGCTGCTGCACCTCGAGCGTACCCGCCGCACGCTGCTTTAAAACCTGTTCGAACAAAATGCGTTCGTGGGCCACGTGCTGGTCGATGATCCACAAGCCGTCGCGGCCGGCAGCAATGATGAAGCTCTCGTGCAGCTGCCCCAGCGGTCGAAGATCAGGCAGCGAAGCAAGGCTGTCCATTCGATCCCAATCGGCGGGTAAATGATCGAAGCCGGCGTGAGTATCCGGCACGCGCCGCAGCGGCGCGGAGTTCGTCACCTTGCCGGAATCTCGCACCAGACCCGGCCGTTCATCACTGCTTTCAACCGGAACACGCGCCGCTATGGGGGTAAGGATCTGCACCTCGGGCAATTCGTCATCTTCGCTTAACAAGGTTGACCCGTTCTCATCAGCGTCGCTAAGGAGCGAACCATATTCCACTTGACCGGATTCCACTTGACCGGAAAACTCGGAAAACGGAAGCTCTGGGGCATGTTGCGGAGATTGATTCGAAGAAGCAAGGGGCTGCTGTTCCCGCCTCAAGGGAGGAGAAGGCGGCAGCGGAATGCTGGAGGCAGGCCGGCTCTGCATCAAGACATCCCTGATCGTGTCTCTGACGAAATCGTGCACCGCGCTGCCATGCCGGAAACGAACTTCGGTCTTCGAAGGGTGCACATTCACGTCCACTTCGCTCGGGTCACAAGTCATGAACAAGAGCGCGAACGGGTAACAACCTCCGGGCATTAGATTGCGATAGGCCGACGAGATGGCGTGCAGAAGTACTTTGTCTTTGATCAGCCGGCTATTGACAAACAGGAAAATGGAATTGCGGTTGAGCTTCTGTACATGCGGCCCCGAAATCAATCCTTCCAGACTGAATCTTGCGATCTCCGGCTCGGGCTGAGGAGCGGTGTCTCGCATAGTTGAGACGACGTAAGGGGGCGGCAATCGGAGCTCGAAGACGCGTGGACTAAATTCCACCAGATCGTGCATGATCTCCGAGCCGAAGACCTGGAAAGCCCGGTCACGAACGGTCGATACCGGGGTGACATTCAGCAACTCCCTGCCTTCGTGGTAAAGCTCCAGGCGCTTGTCGATATGGCCCAGACTGTAGTGCGTAACGAGCGAACCGATGTGCGCCAGCTCGGTCTGATCGGATCGTAAGAACTTCTTGCGGGCGGGAACATTAAAGAAGAGATCGCGGACGCTGATGGTTGTGCCGATGGAACGCACCGTTTCATCGCAGCGAAGAAGCTTACCGCCTGCCAGCTCGACCGACGTGCCGGTTTGCTCTTCTGCCGATTTTGTCTCGAGCACCAGACGACTGACAGAGGCAATGGATGGCAACGCCTCGCCGCGAAATCCCAACGTAGCGATCGAGAGCAAGTCTTTCACGTCGCTCAGCTTGCTTGTGGCGTGACGTTCGAAGGCGAGCAGCGCATCATCCCTCAGCATGCCGCAGCCATCGTCATGGATGCGAATCAGTCTGCGCCCGGCATTTTCGGTGTCGATGCGGATCTCGGCCGCACCGGCATCGAGCGCATTCTCGAGCAGTTCCTTAACAACGGAAGCGGGCCGCTCTACGACCTCGCCGGCCGCGATTTTGTTCGCGACGTTATCGGAAAGAATTCGTATGCGGCCCATTCACTCGTCAAACTCCTGCCGCTCTTGGAAACGAGCATCAGGAAAAATTCACAGAAAGTTCTAGCCGCTCATAGCCGCTAGAAACTCTGCATTGCTGCGTGTCTTTCCCAGCTTGTCGAGCAACAACTCCATCGACTCCACAGGGGAAAGAGGATTCATGACCTTACGAAGTATCCACACACGGTTGAGTTCCTCGCGTGGCATCAGCAGCTCTTCTTTACGGGTACCGCTCCGGTTAATGTCGATAGCCGGGAACACGCGTTTGTCGACCAGCTTGCGATCGAGATGAATTTCCATGTTGCCGGTGCCTTTGAATTCTTCAAAGATCACGTCGTCCATGCGGCTTCCGGTATCGATCAACGCCGTAGCGACGATGGTTAACGAACCGCCCTCTTCAATATTGCGAGCGGCTCCAAAGAAGCGCTTTGGACGTTGCAGAGCGTTTGAATCGACACCGCCGGACAATACTTTACCCGAAGGCGGCACCACAGTGTTATAGGCTCGAGCCAGGCGCGTGACGGAATCGAGCAAGATCACCACATCGCGCTTGTGCTCGATGAGTCGCTTGGCCTTCTCAATTACCATTTCAGCTACTTGTACGTGACGCGCAGCCGGTTCGTCGAAGGTTGAACTGATCACCTCGCCGCGTACCGAGCGCTGCATGTCAGTTACTTCTTCCGGCCGCTCATCGATCAGCAAAACGATCAGGTTCACGTCCGGATGATTCTGAGTAATCGAATTAGCAAGGCTTTGCAGAAGCATCGTCTTACCGGTTCGCGGAGGAGCGACGATAAGACCGCGCTGACCCTTGCCGATCGGAGTCAATAGATCCATCACGCGGCCCGAGAAGTTGTCCCGCGCGGTCTCCAGCTTCAGCCGCTCGTCCGGATACAGCGGCGTGAGATTGTCGAAGAAGATCTTGTTACGCGATTCCTCTGGCGGCTCAAAGTTAATCGCATCCACCTTGATGAGCGCGAAGTAACGCTCGCCTTCTTTGGGCGGACGAATCTGGCCTGAGACCGTATCGCCGGTACGAAGATCAAAGCGCCGAATCTGCGAGGGCGACACGTACACATCGTCGGGTCCCGGCAAGTAGTTGTACTCCGGAGCGCGCAGAAATCCAAAGCCGTCCGGAAGACATTCCAGAACACCTTCGGAGAAGATCAGCCCGCTCTTCTCGGCTTGTGTCTGCAGGATTTTGAAGATGAACTCTTGTTTGCGAAGTCCAGCCGCACCGGCCACTCCCAAATCTTTTGCGACTTGGCTGAGAGCCTGAATGCTCATATCCTTCAACTCGACTAAGTCGAGCGTCGTGGTGCCGTTTCGCTGGCCCTGCGCACCCGTGTTGCCGATCGAGTGACGTCCGCGACGCTGTCCTCCCGGACCGCCTTGCTGGGCTTGCTCGTTTGAACCCTGCTGAGCGGGAGGCGCTATAACTTGGCCTGTAACCGGGGATGTCTGCGGAGTTGCCGTTTGTGTCAGCGGCAGTTGCGTGGCCGGACTTGGCAAAGCGCCAGTCTCGGGTGTTTGATTCTCCGCGCTGAGCGGCGGCCTAGCGTCGGCGCCGAGTGCCGGTTTCCCTTCCGGACGCGGCGGCTGGCTGGCAGAAGTTCGGGCGTCCCCAACAGCTGCATTTACGTCTGCCCCCGCCACCCTAGATTCCGCACTGGGCGGTTTGCCCTCTGCGATGACCCGACGAGCATTCTCCGACACGGAGCGCTGCTCTCCGTTCCGGCCGTTGCTTCGCGCTTCTGCACTTTTGGCTTCGGTTGCGGCCGCTCGGAGTCTGCTGGCGGTGGGCTTTTCTGCCTTCATTTCCGCGGGTCTACTCTCGGTAGGCTCCGCAGCTTTACTTTCACCCGCTCCAACCGGCGCCTTTGCGTCACCATTCATTTCGCTTTGTGGCTTCTCGGTGGGCTTACCTTCGGTGGTAGCCGCGGGGTCTATCATTTGTTCTTGGTCTTCGAGATGATTTGCCAAATTTCCCTCACTCCCCGGCCGTCTATGGCCGAGAACGGCACTGGCTCCTGATCCGCAAGTTGCTTCCGGATTTGAGCCAATCCCTCTTTCAATTGGTTGTTGCCTTTTAACTTGTCGACTTTGGTGACAATCACCTGATATCGACGATTCTGGAACTCCAGCCAGGATTTAAGTTCCAGATCCATATCCATCCATCCACGCCTGGCGTCGATCAAAAGGAACGAAAGAGCGAGACTTTTTCGTTCCAAGAGATAGCTTTCAATTAGTTTCTTCCAACGCGCTTTCTCGTCAATTGGTACTTGCGCGTAGCCATATCCGGGAAGATCTACAAAATGAACATTATCTTCAATCTTGAAGAAGTTAATCAGTTGTGTACAACCCGGTCTGGCACTCGTAAAAGCCAGACCGGGTTGTTGCACTATCGCATTCAACAAACTCGATTTGCCCACATTACTTCTTCCCAAAAATGCGAATTCATTCGCTACGTCCCGGCCCACTTCATCAGGAAATTGCCGGGCGTGTGCCGCGCTGATAATCAACTCGCCAATCGGTTTGCTGGTCCGCTGCGAGCGACCCAACAGGGCCTTCGGCGCTGCTCCTGTTTTCACCACAGCTTACTCGAATTAGTCGGAGCACATTTCCGTACGACAGCCCCTGCGGACTTAGTGTGTCCGGTTGTCTTCCGAGCGCCTCTCTACCAGGTCCGCTGCCGTTGCAGTCGGCGCCAGCGGTAAGGCCACGAGCTCTCGCTCCAGCGCAATTTTCAGGACATCGTCCATTGAAGAAACGAATTTGAGTTTCATTTCCTTTCGGATATTCTCCGGAACATCTGCCAAGTCCTTCTCATTGTCCTTCGGCAGAACAACCTCAAACAAGCCGTGGCGATGAGCGGCGAGTAGCTTCTCTTTCAATCCTCCGATCGGAAGCACGCGGCCACGAACCGTGATTTCTCCCGTCATCGCTATATCACAACGAACCGGAATTCCCGTCAAAGCACTGCAAATGCTGGTCGCGATCGTAATCCCGGCCGAAGGACCGTCCTTGGGGATAGCTCCTTCCGGCACATGAACGTGAATATCGAGATGCCGATAAAAGTCCTTCGGCAAGCCCAAATACTGAGCCCGCGAGCGGACATAGCTCATAGCGGCTTGCGCAGACTCCTGCATCACGTCGCCCAGCTTACCGGTGGAAGTCAGTTTGCCGCGGCCTTCCATGACAGTCGTCTCCGTAGTCAGAATCGATCCGCCGACTTCTGTCCAGGCCAAACCCGTAGTAGCGCCAATCTCATTCTGTTTATCGAGATCGAGATCACGGAAACGGGCGGCACCTAGCATTTCCGTAACTGTCTGTGGATTGATGGTGACCTTGTCGATCGGGACCATCGGCTGCTCTTCTTTCTTGACCCTCTTCTTACCCTTTTTAGGAGCTTCTTCCACTGCGGCCGAAGCCTCCTCTTCAATTAGCTCTACTGGATCGCCGACATCCGGAATGGCTTCGTCGGAAGGTGATTGCGCATCCACCAGCCTCCGGGCGACTTTGCGGCACAAGTTTCCAATCTCACGCTCCAGATTTCGAACACCCGCTTCACGAGTGTAGGACTGGATAAGGCTTTGTAGTCCTTCGTCCTTAAATTCCACCTGCTCTTCAGAGATACCAGTGTCTTTGCGCTGTTTCGAAACCAGGAACTTCTTGGCGATTTGCAGCTTTTCCAGTTCCGTGTAGCCAGATAGCCGAATCACTTCCATGCGATCCTGCAAAGCCGGCGGGATGGTGTGTAGTACGTTCGCCGTTGCAATGAAGAAGACCTGACTCAGATCATATTCGACATCGAGGTAATGGTCGGAGAACGCGAAGTTTTGCTCCGGATCAAGAACCTCAAGCAAAGCGGCAGAAGGATCGCCTCGGAAGTCCATCGACATTTTATCGATCTCGTCCAGCATGACCACCGGATTCTTGGTTCCGGCTTTCTTCATCATCTGGATGAGTTGGCCGGGAAGCGCCCCGATGTAAGTACGGCGATGTCCGCGAATTTCCGCTTCATCACGCACGCCGCCCAAAGAAAGGCGCACAAACTTGCGCCCTGTCGCTTTCGCGATGGACATGCCTAAGGATGTCTTGCCGACGCCGGGAGGCCCGACAAAGCAGAGAATCGAACCTTTTGGATTCTGAACCAGTCTGCGAACCGAGAGAAATTCAAGGATACGCTCTTTGATCTTGTCCAGCCCGTAGTGATCGCTTTCGAGAATCTGCTTGGCGAAACGAAGATCTCGAATTTCTTTCGTTCTCTTCTTCCATGGCACGGCCAGCAGCCAGTCGAGGTAATTGCGCGAAACAGTGGACTCGGCTGACATCGGCGGCATCGCTTCCAGACGCTTCAATTCGGCATTCGCCTTTTCGTAAGCGTCCTTCGTCATGCCCGCAGCTTCGATCTTTTTCTTCAGCTCGTCGTATTCGCTCTTCTCACCGCGGCCAAGCTCTTTCTGGATGGCCTTGATCTTTTCGTTGAGGTAGTACTCTTTCTGGGCCCGTTCCATCTGCCGCTTGACGCGGCCTTGAATCGTGCGATCCACGTTCAGCTTTTCGATTTCGATGTCGAGCAGTTCGGCCACACGCGTCAGGCGATCAATGGGATCGAAGATTTCAAGCAGTTCTTGTTTTTCTTCAATCGTGAGCTGTAGGTTCGCGCCCACCGTATCGGCGAGTTTGCCCGGATCGTCCACGCGAATCGCGGCGATCATGGTTTCGTAGTTCAGATTTTGGCTGAGCTTCACATACTGCTCAAACAAATTCGTGACACGGCTCGTCAAAGAATCGAGCTGAGTGCCCTGTTCCACCTTGAAGCTCGTCGTTTTTACGACCGCGCGGAAGTACCCTTCCTCTTCGCTGACCGAGATGATCTTGCCACGCTCCACACCCTCGACAAGAACCTTGATGTTCCCGTCCGGCTGCTTCAAGCTCTGCACAATATTAGCGACCGTACCGACCGAGTAAATCTCATCCGGACGAGGTTCGTCTACCGACGCGTCGTGCTGCGTCGCCAGGAAAATCTTCTTATCTCCCAGCAATGCTTCTTCAAGAGCGCGGACGCTCGACTCGCGCCCTACCACAAAGGGAGTCATCATGAACGGGAATATGACAACATCCCGAATGGGCATCATCGGCAACCGTCTGGTATCCGTTTTGTCTTTCGTCGTAACCATTTTTACTTTCTAGGCGGGGTTGCCCACGAACGTAGGCTGGAGAAGATAATAGATTGGCAGCCATTCGCCCGCCATTGTGGAAGAATCTCTTCTGGAGAGAGCGGCTCGTCAGCCCGCCTTTTCGAGCACAGCCATGTTGATTTTCTGTGTCAGCACCATCTCCTTGGTGACTACAAACTCTCTGACCTTCTTGAACGTAGGGAGATAGTACATTAGATCTAGCATGAGATCCTCAAGGATCATGCGTAGACCACGCGCCCCAACTTTACGCTCCATGGCTAGTTGCGCAACAGCATCCAGGGCATCTTCACTAAACTTAAGCTTAACATTCTCGAACTCGAATAGCTTCTGATACTGCCGGATGATCGCGTTTTTGGGCTTGGTTAAGATCTGCACGAGAGCGTCCCGCGAAAGATCCTCCAGTACCGCGCTGACCGGCATACGACCGATGAATTCGGGGATAAATCCGTATTTGATCAAGTCGACCGGCTGGCATTGCGTCAGAAGATCGACGTCTCGGCGGGCGTTATTGGCGCCTCGACGGGAAGCATCTTTTTCATCCGGGGGAACAAACCCGATGGATTTCGTCCCGACACGGCGAGAGATGACCTTCTCAAGCCCGACAAAAGCCCCGCCACAAATGAAGAGAATGTTGGTTGTGTCGACCGGCGTAAATTCCTGGTGCGGGTGCTTACGACCGCCCTGGGGCGGCACATTGGCCACCGTTCCTTCCAGAATCTTCAACAGCGCCTGCTGTACGCCCTCGCCCGAAACATCCCGCGTAATGGATGGGTTCTCGTCTTTCCGGCCGATCTTATCGATCTCATCGATATAGATGATGCCCGTTTGGGCCCGTTGCACATCCCAATCCGCGTTTTGAAGAAGACGCAGGATGATGTTTTCGACGTCCTCTCCCACGTAACCAGCTTCCGTCAGCGTGGTCGCATCCACAATGGCGAACGGAACTTCCAGAATGCGAGCCAGCGTCTGGGCCAGAAGCGTTTTACCGGTACCAGTCGGTCCAATTAAAAGAATGTTCGATTTCGAGAGCTCCACTTCGTTGCCGCGCTGCTTGTTCATCTGAATGCGCTTGTAGTGGTTATAAACGGCAACGGCGAGCTTCTTCTTGGTAGCGTCCTGACCAATTACATACTGGTCGAGATACTCCTTTAACTCAAGAGGTCTCGGGAGCTTGCCTGGGGTTCCGTAACTCTGTTCATGCCGATCGTCCTCGATGATCGAATTACAAACGGCAATGCACTCATCGCAGATATAAGCCCGCGGGTAGTCACTCGGTGAAGAGATGAGCTTACCGACAACGTCCTGGCTTTTGTGGCAAAAAGAACAGCGGAGGGAATCGTCAGATCCGGCGCGCTTCAAGCTGGTTCTCCTAGAAGATAAAAGATCAAGAGATCCCTTGCCCTGATCAGAATAATGGACAACCCCAGTATATCAGCACTATTTCAATTAGATGCGGACAAAGCGGGGCAAATTAAGGCCTATTCCGTCAGGGTGGTCTTCTCAGACTGGTCAAACAGAAGCTGCAAAGTCTTTTCCGTTTGGATGTGAGCGCCAATCCGGGCGATCGTTCCATCCTTCTCGAGACGGGCTCGGGTCACGGCCACTGCTTCCCGCTCCTGGCGGGCCAGACGCTGCACTTCACGATCGACTTCTTCCTTCGCTGCGCTGACATTTTCGCGTTCGGCTATCTTTTCAAGCAACAAGGAAGCTTTTACATTCCGGAGCGCTTTATCGCGCTGGTTTTCTTTTACCTTTTGCCAGTCCAGCTTGATAGTATTCGGATCGATTCCTTGCCCGGCTAACTCGCGCAGCTGCCCTCGAACCTGGTTTTCGATTTGGCGGTCGACGTAGGCTTCAGGTACTGGGAAAGGATGGCTCTCGACTAACTTGTCGATGAGCTCTTCTTTCGCTGCCTGCTGCCTCACATACTGCTTTTCATAAAGGATCGATTTGCGGACTGCTTCCCTCAGCTCTTCGAGCGTCTGGTAATCTCCGAGATCTTTCGCAAACTCGTTGTCGAGCGCCGGCAGTTCTTTCTTGCGTATTGTTTTCGGCGTCATTTCAAAACGGACCGTCTTTCCAGCCAGGCTCTCTTGCCCATATTCCTGGGGATAAGTGACTTCCACTTCCTTGGTTTGTTCCGGAGCCAAACCGGTCAGCGCTTCATTGAAGGCTGGTAAAGTCTCCTCGCCGCCCACTTGAATTTGAACTTCCTGATCGATGTTTTCAGCCAGACCAGCGAGCGATTTGAGATGCACTAGAACGTAGTCGCCGCTCTCGACCGGCCGCGGGTCGAGGTTGACGAAATCAGCCTTGCTCTCGCGCATCGACTCCATGCGCTTGTCCAATTCCTCATCGGTGACCGTCGGCTCCTCGTATTTCACTTGAAGACCGTGGTAAGTTCCAAGTTCAATTTCTGGAGCAATTTCGAAATCGGCTTTGAAGCGAATCGGTTGACCGGGCTCGAACTTCAGGTCCGACACATCGGGCGTTCCGACGACGCTTAAGCCCTCCTCCTGTACTTTGTCGCGAAAGGCCTGCGGAAGGAGCACCTCGAGCACTTCGCTGCGGATCTCACTTTCAAAGCGGGACTGAATCAATGTCGTCGGGGCCTTGCCCGGACGAAAACCCGGAAGGCGAGCCCGTTGCTTAATGGAATTGGTAACTCGGTCTTTGGCGCGCTCCACTTCTTCGAGTGGGATTTCAATTTCGAGCGAGCGCTTACAATCTGCTGCGGTGGACACTGTATCTATTTTCTAACTTTTCGGATTGAGATTAGGCTGGGGATGATCGGTAAATCAGTTAAAAGCCGGTGGTCGAGCGTTCGGCTCGACCACCGGCTTCCATCATATTAAAGATCTAAGAGAAGAGCGGTTAAACAGCGGCCGCGCTAAGTTGGGCAGCTTCGCGCAGGGCTTCGGCTTTGTCGGCCAGTTCCCAGGTAAAACCATCGCCGCTCCGGCCGAAATGACCGAACGCGGCAGTCTGGCGATACACCGGGCGGCGAAGATTCAGGTGCTTGATCATGCCGGCGGGGGTCAACGAGAAGTTTTCCCGAATCAGCTCGGCGAGCCGGTAATCTTCGACCTTGCCTGTTCCAAACGTATTGACCATGACCGAGACGGGCTCGGCCACGCCAATGGCATAAGCCAGCTGAACTTCGACGCGGGAAGCGAGACCGGAGGCGACCAGATTTTTAGCTACATAGCGAGCCATGTAACAAGCTGAGCGGTCTACCTTGGTGGGATCTTTTCCGGAGAAGGCCCCGCCGCCATGACGACCCATTCCGCCGTAGGTATCGACGATGATCTTGCGGCCCGTCAAACCGGTGTCGCCGTGGGGTCCGCCGATGACGAAGCGCCCGGTCGGGTTGATGTGATATTTGGTTTGAGAATCGACCATTCCGGACGGGATGACCTGGTCAATAATAAACTTCTTGACGTCGGCCCGAATCTGCTCGGTCGATACGTCGTCGTCATGCTGGGTGGAAATCACCACCGCATCGATGCGCTTGGGCTTGCCGTCGGCGTACTCGACGCTGACCTGGCTCTTGCCGTCCGGGCGAAGATAAGCCAGTTCGCCCGATCGCCGGGACTCGCTCAAACGGTGGACCAGCTTGTGAGCCATGGTAATGGGCAGAGGCATCAATTCTTCGGTTTCATCGCAGGCAAACCCGAACATCAGGCCTTGATCGCCGGCGCCGCCCGTGTCTACTCCCATGGCGATGTCGGGGGATTGCGCCTGAATCATGTTTACAACGGCGCAAGTTTTCGAATCGAATCCAAAGGCGGCGTCCGTGTAGCCGATGTCCTTGATCACGCCGCGGACTAGCTTGGGAACGTCGACATAAGTCGTGGTGGTAATCTCGCCGGCGACAATGCAGATTCCGGTGGTGACCAGCGTCTCGCAAGCCACTCGACCAGTCGGATCTTCCGCCAGTACCGCGTCCAGCACGGCATCGGAAACCTGGTCGGCCACCTTGTCGGGGTGACCCTCTGTGACGGATTCAGAGGTAAAAATGTATTTCATCGGCGACCGAAAAGCTCCTTATCAAAGCATAGTGTAGCAAGCGAATGAGGCATTTTTGGCTGCTTTGGCGAACGAACCCACCGTAGTACGTACTGGTTTTTACGAAACGAGCTGGCCTTTGGGTTCGTTTTTTAAAAAGTTGCTATCTCGCTGACTTCATGGGGTTTACGTTCTGAAACCGATTGTAATTGTCCATGCTGCTCAAAGACTGGGAGACCATCCGGTCGATGTAGACGGCGCCTTGCAGATGGTCGATTTCGTGCTGCAGAATGCGGGCATGCCAGCCGGAAGCCTCGATTACTAGAGGTTCTGCGCGGTGGTCGAGGCACTCGACTTTGACACGGCGGGCGCGAGCCACCTGGGCGGTAAACCCGACCAGACTAAGGCAACCCTCGTAGAACGTGAGCAGTTCATTATCAATTAATGTAAGTTTCGGATTGATAATCACTTGGAACGGTATGGGCTTTCGTTCTTTTTCCTTCAGGACTTCGGGAGCGATCTTGGCCAGGTATTCGGGCTTGTCTTCGAGGACAGCCAGTTGAAGAGATAGGCCAACTTGCGGGGCGGCCAAGCCGACTCCGGGCGCGTCATACATGGTTTCGCGCATCCACTCGATTAATTCTTGGATTTCACGGCTTCGAATTTCTTCTTTGCCGAGTTCGACGGCTTTCTTTCGGAGAACGGGTTCACCGACCTGAACAATTTTCAATCGCATGGACGACGCAGTTGGCCTCTCCGGTCCATGATCGCTTATTCGCAGCCGCAACCGAACTGAATGAGGGTGGGAGGAAGGCCGGCGAGAAGACGCCAAGCTTCCTGCCAGGCAAAAGGAGTCTCGGGAGCATGCGGGGCTTGGTTGAGAAAGAGGCGGAGCTCCTGGATGGCTTTGTTGCAATGCATGTGCGCTTGTGAGGGGTCCACAGGTCCACTGGCGTCCAATTCGGGAGCGATCGGGTAGGAGTAACTCAGTTTGATGGCATGGGCTCGGGCCAGGACGTAGTGATAGTAGGGGGTCCATTTACTGTGCGGGAATTCGCCGAGCGCCGCTTCGGTTTGCTCAAGCAACAAGTCAGACCAAAAGCCGTGCCCCTTGAGAAGGCATGGATACATGAGTGTTCGGAGCTTGCACAATTCGCCGACCGGCCCGCGGGCATCGAGCTTGGCGGCTTCGTGGAGAAAATTGTTGGCGTAGGCAGGTCCATCCTGCGGGCAGCCTCCGTCAAACCTGGCGCCTTGCTGAACGTATTGAGAATCGATCTGTGCATTTCGTTGAGTGCAACCGACATACAGGTCAGCGAGGAAAAGCGCGGCCGCCTTTCGCTGCGGAGGTAAGCCTTTTGCCGTTTCGAACCACTGTGTGAAAAGGCGGGCCGCTTCTTCCGGTGCGAGCCGTTGAGCGGGAGAGGCCTGACAATTCGCCCCAGCTACTATGGGAGCCGTCAGCTGTGGATCAATTGCTGCGATATCCGCCGCACTTTTTGCCGCTTGCGCGAGGTTCAGAAAAGTTCCGATCGCAAGCCCGTTGTTGAGGGCGTCCGGCAGTCGATGCGCCTGGCGAAAACGATGAGATTTTTTGCCTTGCCATCGTGGGCAATCCAGACGTCAGTGTCTGGGCGACGCCACGACACGACCTTCGTCCAGAGTCCATTTCCGGGGATAGGAGGCCGAGCAGCGGCAACATCGGGCTCGCCCCAATTTTGCGTTAATTCTCGAATCAGATCAGCTTGGATGAGTTCGCTGGCCGGTGAATCAAGAGTGGTTTGGTACCACAAAGCTTCAGCGCGGCATTGCGCAGTGAGTTGCGAGTTTGGTTTTGCCGGAAGAGGAGGGAGGGCGCCCGCATTAGCAGCAGGTACATAAAACAGGAAGGCGCGCACAGTCTGATGCGGAAGATGTTCAATGGCGGCAGCACACCAGCGAGACCCCTGATTGTAATCGGTTCGATAGGGATCGAGTTCGGTTTCATAGTGAGCCAGATCGATTCGGGAGGAGGGAAAGGCGTTACGTAAAGAAACAAGCGTCGGCTGGGAGGAGAGACGATCGACTTCCTCTTGGACTTTGCTTGCGAGCGCGGAACCGGCCGAAGCTGCGAAGGCATTGCGGGTTAGAAGAACCAGCAGGAGGGCCAATAAAATGGTTCGGGTTCGTTCCACGATCTGATTCTATTTAAAATCGAGCAGAGTGACCACACCCGCAGAGAGCAAGAATGAAGTGGCTTCCGAGAGGGGCGATCCGGAGCCGAGATGGCCTGTCGTGATAGCGACGATTGCGATCACGGGACTTTATCTTTGGCTTCCCGAGCGGCTCACGCCTGGTCCGAGCTGGCTGAGTATGGTTCTGATTCTTTTTGCGTTGTTTTTGGCCGTTGCTGCGCATCAGTTCGGTAGGCATGAGTTGAATCGGGTGCTTGGTTTTATTCTGCTCGGTATTGTCACGTTGATTCTGGGTTGGTCGCTCGGGATGTTGATCGCCGGGCTACCGGGAAAAAGAGAGTCGCCGATGGAGCTGTTACGGGCGGCGGCGGCTCTGTGGTCGAGCAATGTTCTGGTGTTTGCTTCCTGGTATTGGCGGTTGGACGCCGGCGGTCCTAACGAACGGGACAATCGCCTGGCGCATACGGAGGGCGCTTTTCTTTTTCCCCAGATGGCTCTTCCGACGTCGCTCAAGAAGATGAGCAGCAGATGGAAGCCGGGCTTTGTCGATTATCTTTTTCTGGCGTTCAATACCAGCACCGCCTTTTCGCCGACCGACGTTCCGGTGCTGTCGCGGTGGGCGAAGGGGCTGATGATGATTCAAAGCTGCATCTCACTGGCTACGATTGCTATTTTGGCGGCGCGCGCCATCAACGTGTTGTGAGAAGAGGGCCGCTTAGATGCCGCGCTATTTTCGTAGTGATGGCACTCGCAACCGGAGAGGTTCGTTCCCACGTTCGCGTTGATGGCCGAGCCAAAGTGACAGGGGCGGCGCGTTTTGCCTCCGACGTTTCGCTGTCCAATCTGGCGTATGCAGCGGTGGTTACAAGTAAGATTGCGCGCGGGCAGATTGTCGGTTTCGATCTCAAGCGGGCGAATGAGGTCGTCGGCTTACTTCGTATTTTTACTTATCGCGAGATGGCGGAGGCGATCCATCCGGTGAAGCATTTGATGGCGGGCGGGTATGCCAACAGCTCGGCGCTGCCTCTTGGATCGGCTGAGATCTACTATGCCGGACAGATTGTCGCCGTGGTGATTGCGGAGTCGCAAGTGGCTGCCGAAGAAGCGGCGCTTCTTGTCGACCTTCGATACAAAGAGAAACCAGCCTTCGCTACGCTCGGTCAAGTGGGGACCGAGGCGGTGGCGCTTTCTTCGATACGGCCGGCCCACAAGGATCCGAAGCTCGGCGATGCGAAACGGGCATTTGAGACAGCGGCCGTGAGAGTGGACGAGACATATCGAACACCGATCCAGCATCACAATCCGATGGAGTTGTTTGGGACAACCTGCGTGTGGAATGGGGACCGGCTTACCGTGTATGAATCGACGCGCTACGTCGATGCGGCGCAGCATGGGCTGGCTGCTCAGTTGGGGATTGACGCCGGCAAGAGGGTGGTTTGTCCTTTCATTGGCGGACATTTCGGATCGAGATTGGGATTGTCGCAGTATACTGCGCCGATGGCCATCGCGGCCCGTTGGATTGGCAGACCGGTGCGATATGTTGCCACTCGTTCGCAGGGTTTCACGATCGCCAATCACCGGCCGGATACGCGGCATCGGATTCGCATTGCGGCGACGAAGGATGGTGAGTTCGCGGCTCTGTTGCACGATGCAGAGGTGACGAGCTCGCGCTTCGATGATTTTGCGATCGAAGGAACGGATGTTACGGCCAGCCTGTATGGTTGGCGCAATGTGGCGACGACGGAGAGTTTGGTCCACGTCGATCGGAATACGCCGGGGCCGATGCGGGCGCCACCGGAGGTGCCGTATCTTTTCGCGCTCGAGAGCGCCCTCGATGAATTGGCGGAGAAGCTGGAGATCGATCCGATCGAATTGCGGCGGCGGAACGATACGGCAACGGACCCGATCAGCGGTAAGCCATTCACGCCACGCGTGTTGATGGAGTGTTTTGAAGCCGGAGCGAAGGCGTTCGGTTGGGCGTTGCGTGATCCGAAACCGGCTTCGATGCGAGAGGGCGAGTGGTTGGTTGGGTACGGCTGCGCGAGCGCGGTGCGGCCGGCCAAGAGGGCGGCTGCGACGATGCGGGTCGGGCTGTCCGCCGACGGTAGAGCAAGGGTGGAGACGGCGCATCATGAGATCGGGAACGGCATCTACACGGTGCTTGCCATGGAGGCCTCCGAGCTGCTGGGAGTAGCGGTGGAGGCGGTGACGGTGCGGCTTGGCGATACGGCGCTTCCTCCGGCCGGTATTTCGGGCGGATCCTCGACGACGATGAGCTTGATTCCGGTGCTGGAGATGGGGTGCGACCCGCTGCGTGACCAGTTGGCACGGGTTGCCCTTGCTCACCACGAGGCGTTTGCGAAATTCGCTTCGCGAGATCTGCAATTGAGGGGCGGATTGTTGGTCGCTCCGAACGGCACTTCGATGAAGGTGTCGGAGGTGTTTGCGTTCCTCGGTCAGGCTGAGATCGAGACTGTGGCCGAGGCGGCTCCTTCCGGCGGGGAGGAGGCTGTGGCGAAGCTTCGCGTGGGAAAGATGATGCTTGCCAGCACCGAAAAGAATCTGAAGTGGGCTTATGGCGCCCAGTTCGCCGAGGTGCGAGTGCATGCGCGGACCAATGAGATTCGAGCGGCGCGGTTGACGGGTGCGTTTTCGGCTGGTCCGATTCTGAACCGGATGACCGCGTTGAGCCAGCTGCGCGGAGGAATGATTTGGGGGTTGGGCGCGGCGCTGCTGGAAGCCACGGTGGTCGACCCCAAGACTTGCCGTTATGTGAACGGGCGATCTGTCGGAGTATTTGGTTCCGACGGCCGCGGACACCAGTGAAGTGAACGCGATTCTGCTGGCTGCCGATGGCGACTCACCGGAGCTGATGGGGATCGGGGAGATCGGAATTATCGGTGTGAATGCCGCGATTGCAAATGCGCTGCATCACGCCACCGGAAGGCGGTTTCGGACTTTGCCGGCGCGGGTGTGCACGGCTGACAGTCAGTCCTGAAAATTGGCAAGTGACTTACAGGTGGGTCGGATGTTCGCAAGTTTTGGGTCCGTATCGAATAACTTGGGACCTTCTTTTGAGGACGCTAGGCTGGTGTCCTGAGTTGTAAATAAGTTGAATAATGATGTAGACGGATGTGTCTATTTTGATATCGCCATCGGACGCCCGACGAAACCGCTTAACGTTACTGCCGAGGAGAAAGAGAAGCTGATGATGCTCGGGCGTCGTCGGAAATCGACGCAAGCCATGGCGCTGCGCGCGCGGATCGTGCTCGGTTGTGACGAGGGCTTGAGTAACGGAGCTGTGGCAAAGAAGTTAGACATCACCGGAGCCACGGTTTGTAAGTGGCGAGAACGGTTTCGGGTGAGGCGGCTGGAGGGGTTGTTGGATGAGCCGCGGCCGGGTGCCCCGAGGTCGATCACCGATACGCAAGTGGAAGACGTCATCACCAGAACACTGGAATCCATGCCGGAAAACAGTACGCACTGGAGCACCCGTTTGATGGCGCAAAAGACTGGACTTTCACAAACCGCGATTGTGCGGGTCTGGCGTGCTTTCGGCTTGCAGCCGCATCGTGTGGAGAACTTCAAGCTCTCCAAAGATCCGCAGTTTGTCGAGAAGGTGCGGGACATTGTGGGGCTGTATATGAATCCACCGGATCGTGCGATCGTGTTGTGTGTGGATGAGAAAAGTCAGGTGCAAGCGTTGAATCGCACACAACCGATTCTGCCTTTAGCGCCCGGCGTACCGGCGCGGCAATCCCACGATTATGAGCGTCATGGCGTGACTTCGCTGTTCGCCGCTCTGAATGTGGCGACCGGCGAGACGATCGGCAAATGTCATCGGCGACATCGCCATCAAGAGTTTCTGAGGTTCTTAACGCACATTGATGCCGCCCTTCCCGCCGACGCGGAAGTGCATCTGATAATGGACAATTACGGCACGCACAAGGTGGAGAAAGTGAGGCGCTGGTTCACCCGTCGTCCTCGCTACCATGTTCATTTCACACCCACCAGCGGAAGCTGGCTGAATCTGGTCGAGCGTCTGTTCGGCGAGGTGACCGAGCGCTGTGTCCGTCGCGGAAGCCATACCGCCGTAGCGCAGTTGGAGAAGGCTATGCTCGACTATTTAGCGCAACGCAACCGCGATCCCAAGCCTTTTGTCTGGACCGCCGATGCTGACCTCATCCTCGGCAAGGTCGAGAGGCTTTGTAAACGAATTTACGACTCAGGACACTAGAGCTTTACACGCCTCTCGGCTAACCTCTGGCTTTCCTGTCTGCTGGTTTGTGTAACATCGTTTCCGTAAATTGACTCCGAAGCAATTCGAGAGGGTTTTGCTCTGGGCCGTAGCAAAGGCGAACGTAGCGAGCTGAGTGGAGGGTCAGAACAAGCGAGGGCGACTTGTTTTGGCGCGCCAAGTTTGATTCCTTTATCAATCACCAAATTCATGACAAGGAGCAAACGATGGCCCACCAGGCCGACAATAGCGTAATTGAAACGTTGGTTCAACTGCTTTGCGAAAATGGGCTCTCGCACATGGCCGATGCCATGCGCCTGATGCTCAACGAGGCTATGCGGATCGAGCGTTCGCAGGCGCTTGAGGCCGATCCATACCAGCGCACCGAGAAGCGCCGCGGGTACGCCAACGGCTTCAAACCGAAGACGGTGCACACGCGCGTCGGCGATTTGGCGTTGCAGGTGCCGCATCGCCGTCGTTACGCGACCATTCCCCCGGAACGAGCGTGTCCGAAACAGCGAAAACTCACCGATGCGCTCGCTAGCGGAAACCCCAGCATGCCAGTGAGAAGCCGGTAAGAACAATCGCCCATAGAACAATCTGAGGAATAGGTGAGGAAAACTCCGAGATTTGGGGATCGCTATATTCGAGCGCGGAAGAGAAGCGGAATTCTCAGCTGCTGCGGATGTATCCGGATGAGCCGCTGGACGCGGCGCGTATTACGAGCGCGGTCACTGGTCCAGTTCCGTAGTTTTGACCACCTCGCCGGAGACAACGATATAGCTTTGTAGAACATCGCGCGCGCGATCTGCAGTAAGCGTGTGCAGATCGAAGCCGGTGCTTGTCAGCGTCACGAAGGAGGAAACAGGCGCCGTTATAAATGTCTTCGGCGCCCACACTGTCGTAAATTCTTGTCCGTCAAAGTTGTACACGCGAACTATTTCTTCATGCGGCGCAAGCGGCGGCTCGTCGGCCCAGGCGATAAACCCGAAGGTTCCGGGGAACCCCTGAGGAAGCGCTAGCGCATTCAAATCCACCAAGAAGTCATATTCGGGTTCGAGTTCGACATGACTCAGCAGAGTCCATCGGCCATACACCTTGCCGTAAGCTCGAAAAGACATTCCATTCTCGGCGATAGCGCCGCCGCCCCTCGTTACTTCCAAGCCTACAATCACAAACTTGCCGGCCAGGATGTCGACGGGTAAGACGACGGTGTTCTCGACGTCGCCACTCTTGTGACCGAGCAGTGAGTTGAGCGTCGATTTTAACTGTTCTGGGCTAATGTTACTGGAGTTGTACGTCTGGGCCACGAAAGAGTCGATCAGCGTCCATATCTGGTTAGTCACTTGCGCGCGATTCGCTCTATACTCCTTGCGACTGCTCTCATCGGACCAGCGCAATCGGGATTTCAGTCGCTCGATTTGGCTCTTCAAGCCGGGAATGGAAGTGGGTCCACGCTGATTCTGAGCCATGCACTGGACGCCGAGCAAGAGGACGCAGATACAAGTCAAATGGATGTATTTCATATTCCGTTTACCATCTATAAACGTCGAATCCAAAGGCCGCCACTTCCTCAGCAACATTCGGAATTGCTTCCGTAAGAGCGCATGGCCAAACTCCAAGCCGCTTGATTAACCGCAAGACGGCCTCAGCCATATGCTGACCTCTTCAACCGCAGGCAGCGCCGGAACGCCACTCGACCGGGCCTAATCCGGGATGCGCAAGAGCGCGCGCACATGAGGTTCACTTAGTATACGGGCGCTTTCTACGAACGCCCTAATACATCACCGCGGTTACTGGTCCAGTTCCGTAGTTTTGACCACCTCGCCGGAGACAACGATATAGCTTTGTAGAACATCGGTTACGCGATTTGAAGCACGCGTGTGCAGATCGAAGCCGGTGGTGGTCAGCGTCACGAATGAAGGAACGTTCCCCGTGATGAAGGACGGGGGGGCCCACACTGTCGTAAGTTGTTGCCCATCGAAAGCGTATATGCGAGCGAGTACCTTGAAAGGTGCAAGCGGCGGCTCGTCGGCCCAGGCGATAAACCCAAATGTTTTGGGGAACCCCTGAGGAAGCGCTAACGCATTCAAGTCCGTCAAGAAGTCATACTCGGGTTCGAGTTCCACATGACTCACCAATGTCCATCGGCCATCCTGCTTGCCGTAAGCCCGAAAAGAGATAGCATCCTCAGCGATAGCGCCGCCCCCCCTCGTTACCTCCAAACCTACAATCACAAACTTGCCGGCCGGGATATCAACGGGTAAGACCACGGTATTCTCAAGGTCGCCACTCTTGTGGCCCAACAGCGAGTTGAGAACGGATTTTAGCTGGTCGGGACTAATGTCGCCGGAGCTGTATGCCTGGGCTATAAAGTTGTCGATCAGCGTCCATATCTGGTTAGTCACTTGCGCACAATTCGCTCTATACTCCTTGCGAGTGCTCTCATCGGACCAGCGCAGCTGCGATTTCAATTGGTCGATTTTGCTCTTCAATCCGGTAGTGGAAGTGAGTCCAGGCTGAGTCTGACCCATGCACTGAGTGCCAAGCAAGAGCGCGCAGATAGTCAAATGTATATATTTCATATGTGTTCACTTATTACGGGATTGTAATTACAGCCGGCGCTGTCCCAGACGGGGCTTGACGGAAAAGCACGAACGCCGGTGCGGCATTGTAATCGTTTCGGTCCCTCCTGGCATTGGTCCCAATAGACGATTTGATCACCGCCTGCTTCGGTTCACCATGCCATACGATCGGTGCACCTACTAGGTTCGGCCAAGACGGATCACTGATCGCATTCGCTGGTGTATTTGCGTTTGCCCACGACTGCAGCGTTGCAAATTGTGCGTTCGTCGGCGACCAATAGGCTTCACAATTTAGAATGTCGACAGTAGTTGCTCCTGAATAGACCGAAGCAGCGTAATTTAACTCCGGTTGGACTCCGTTGGGTGTCGTGTTTACATACCCGTAGTATTGACCAGGAGCAGTAAGCGCATCTTGCCAGGTCCAGGCAGGGCCTCCAGAAGCTCCAGGGAAGCGCTTGTCTCCAAAGCGGTTTTTTGCAGTTAACAACAGAGCTACCATACTGTCGTCGCCGGGCTGGGTTTGCGCACCGGCCTCCCCGACCTCGGTCTGAATCATGATCTGTGGAGGAACGACCACCTCCAACAGATTAGTCGTTGTTCCTCCACCCGCGCCCCAGATCTGAAAAATGCCGCTGCAGCCAGCCGGAGAAGCCGAAATGGAACTGGTTGCCGATCCTGTTCCCGTGCCGTCGGGCATGGATAAAGTGACGTGACTGCCGTTGGGACAGGTACCGCTCGGATCGCCCTGAAAGACAGACGTGTATACCTCATCCACGGAAATATTCAGAAGGGAAGCCGTCGTCTTCAGTTGCACATTCGAATCCCCGGTGGAGAATGCCAGGAATTGTGCTCCATTGGTGGCCCCGGGAACGGGACTCGAGGACGGTGATGTCAGGGTGTAGGTTGGTGCCGCAGCACGAACCAGCGTGATAGTGGGACCCGGTTCTGTGCTCGTGCCCGTACTGGCGAAAGTGAATCCGGGCGGCGCAATCCAAGTTGTTGGACCGCTCGCGCTGTTGCAGCTTGTTGAAGTCCAATTTAGGGATTCACCATCTTCATATACGTTGCCAATCCTGGAAGGATTCGGGTTACCGGCCGTGAGTGTATACTGTGACCCGGCTCCGTTTCCGCTTATTTGCCAAACTACTTCTGTATTTGGCTGAATTAGTGAACCGCCTACTGTAACTCCGCTTTGCAGGAGAGCCCAGGTATTTAAGTTTGAGTCCGTCCATGTCCCGGAAATGTCCGCACAATTCGCTGGTCCTGGTCCGGGAGTTGGAACCGAATTCAAGAAATTTGGGTACGGAGGGGGATTGTATCCGCCGTTTCCATTGTTCGTGAAGTTCACTGTTTGATTTGCAGACAGGTTTGTAAATGGCTGCGACGCCGACGCGATGAAGGTGTCGCCGCTTTCGTCGGAGGGCGTCACGGTGTAACTTCCACCGGCCGCGACTCCGAATGAGTAGTCTCCATTGGCATCCGATGTGGTCGCGCCGGCAGTGGCTCCGCTGAGAGTAATCGTCACTCCCGGAACTGGGGTTCCACCGGTTGAAATTTGACCCGACAGGGAATAGATCCGCATTAAATCGAGGTCGTACCAGCCTGTGCTATCGAAGACCAGCTCGTTGGTATGCTGGCGCGTATCTTCGTAGTAAATGTGACTCGAACCATCCGCGGAAACAAAGTAGCTGCTTAATCCAGTTCCGTTTGCCGCCAAGGCGCTAGTCCCTGAGGATGCCGTCACGTCCTGGTTGCTCCATCCCTGACCGTCGAAGAACAGTTGATACACATGCTGGTTCTCGCCGACATAATACACGTGGCTCGATACGCCAGCCGCGACAAAATAATTGGTGTCGCCATCTCCTATGGCCGCGGGCACACCGTTGGAGCTAACGGTCAGATCAGCATTTTCTAATCGAAGAATGAGCCTGAGAGCGGGGAGCGTAGCTCCGCGCTTCAGGCCTCCTTGTTTTGGTTTTAGATTTTCTATCTATATGAATCACCGAGCGGTGGGAAAGTGGGAAGCCTGAGGTTGGCTTTCCACTTTCCCATCGCCCGTCGTGGCTGAGGGAATGTGGGAATCGCGCAGCGATTTCCAAAGGCTGTGGGCGCGGAGGGAAACCTGCCGTTGGTTTTCCTCGGCGTCCACAGGCTGTCATTTCCTCGGCCGTGTTCATGCGCTCCGTTTCTGCCCGAATCCCGCGAAGAGCTTGCGTTTCGCTTGTTGCATCCGGCGCGCGGCTTCGGTATCGCTGAGCAGATCGGCGTGCTGCTGCAGCTTTGTTCGACTGACTCCCGGCTTGAGATATTCCGTGAACTGAGGCACTTTTTGCAGCAGCTCGCAGGGCGTGGCATAGCGCCGATACACCCGCCGTTGTTTCCCTGTCTTGTCGGTGATGATCTCTGGTACGCCGCACGGCCGATGAAAATTCAGGTATGGGTTCAAGTGCTCGCGATAGAAGGCCGTGATCGCCGCAGCATGCCTGCCGGCGATGTAGCCGTAGCCAATGTGTTTACGAATCACCGCCGCATTTTTCGTTTCCACCAGGCCGTTATCGTTGGAATGGCGCGGCCGCGATTTGGTCTGCTCTGTCAGCAGCTTATTCAGCAAACGTGCCACGGTGTGATTGATGAACTCACTGCCGTTATCGGAATGAAAGCCCAGGATCCGGAACGGAAACTGCGCCAGCATGTTTTCCAGCACCGGAATCAGCCATTGTTCGCCGATCTGCGCGCTGGCACCCACCACTTGCCATTGCGTGATCTCGTCGACGGCGTTGATGTGATACACCCCTTTCACGCCGTCCAGATCCCCCTGATGCACCGTATCCACACGCAAGTAGCCAGGCTTTCCTTGCGGATCCGGCTGGCGCCGTTCTCCGATGGCCACCTGTACGGGCCGCGTTTTTTCATAGCGCAGCCGTTTCTCGCGATAGCTGCGGCTTTTGCGTAGGTTGTAGAGGTGCGCCACCGAGACCCCGGCCAGCCGCTCGAAACGCTTGTCGCCATAATGCTCAAACTCGCGTTGCAGGATCTGCCGCGTCGCTGGCCCGCTCAGTGTCTCGTGTGCGTCGTCCACCTCCGCCAATAGCGATACATCGGCTCTGCTGTACTGGCGGGCGAATCGATGCCGACGATACGGACGCTCTTGCACGCTCCCCGTTTCTACGTATGCCGCAATCAACCGTGTCACCTGTGCCCGGCTGAGCCCGCTCCTCTTCTGCAGGTACTGCCGCACGAGTCCCCTCACCTGTTTGCTCTGCTTCCAGTACTCCTGCTCACAAAGCGTCTGGCTGATCCAGGCATATACTTCCGATCGCTTGGCCGCCTTAAATTCGAATTCATCCGTTGCTTCCAGAAAGGCCCGAATCTGTTCCAGGCTCAATCGCTCTCCATTCCTCACGCTGACGTTCAATCCTCAGCATGCGGAACCACCCTCTTCGTCCCTCCAGGCTCATCTTGCATTAGAATCAAACCCCGCTCTCAGGCTCATCTTGCATTGGACAAGACTAGATCTTGACTTATCCACTGTAGGCTGTTATAGAACAACTGATACACATGCTGGTTCTGGCCAATGTAATACACATGGGTTGTTCCATCGGCATCGGTAAAGTAGCTGGTTAATCCGGTTCCGCTCGCCGCCGAGACGCCGTTGGTTAGGGCGGTCACATCCTGACCGATCCATTGCGCTCCGTCAAAAAAGACTTGCTGCACGTGCTGATTCACGTCGAGGTAAAAGATATGGCTTGTGCGGTCGTTTTCGACGAAAAAGCTAGTGAGCGCACTCCCGCTCGCCGCCAAGACGCTCGCTCCGGAGACAGCCGTCAGATCCTGGTTGGCCCACCCCTGACCGCCGAAGAACAGTTGATAGACATGCTGATCTGTCCCAATGTAGTACAGGTGACTCGATCCATCGGCGGACACAAAATAGCTGGTCAATCCGGATCCGTTCGCAGCTAAAGCGCTCGCGCCGGAGACGACCGTCAGGTCCTGGTTGGCCCACCCCTGGCTGCTGAAGAATAGTTGATAGACATGCTGATTTGCGCCGAGATAGAACAGATGGCTCGATCCGTCGACGCTGACGAAGTAAGCTGGTTAGCGCGCTTCCATTTGCCGCCACAACGCTGGTCCCCGATAAGGCGGTCAGATCCTGATTTACCCACGTCTGACCGTCAAAAAACACCTGCCCGACGTGCTGGTTTGCGCCAATGTAATAAAGGTGATGGGACTGGTCGTTCGAAACAAAATAGCTCGTTAGTCCCTGCGCTTGCACATAATTTGCGCAGCAAAGGCCGAGCAGGAGCAACGAAAGCGACCGCGTTTTTTTCAGTTCCAACTTGTTTTCCTTGAAGTAGCCGGCTACGATTTCCAAAGCCGCTGACAGCAACAAAGAAGAAGAATAAATCGCGGAGAAGGCAAGGACAATTGCCCACGAACATTTCTGAGGAGTAAGCTGATGCAATAGGGACGGGGCTCTGGGGACAGTGGTTGTGCTAAACGGCAGACGTCGCGGAGCGTTGGCCCATCAGAATAAATGTGTTCTGGTGGATTCTTCGTCGCTCGGAACGGCACTTCGATGAAGGTGTCGGATGTTTTTGCGTTCCTCGGTCAGGCTGAGATCGAGACTGTGGCCGAGGCGGCTCCTTCCGGCGGGGAGGAGGCTTTGGCGAAGCTTCGCGTGGGAAAGATGATGCTTGCCAGCACCGAAAAGAATCTGAAGTGGGCTTATGGCGCCCAGTTCGCCGAGGTGCGAGTGCATGCGCGGACCAATGAGATTCGAGCGGCGCGGCTAACGGGGGCCTTTTCGGCGGGTCCGATTCTGAACCGGCTGACGGCGTTGAGCCAGCTGCGCGGAGGAATGATTTGGGGGTTGGGCGCGGCGCTGCTGGAAGCCACGGTGGTGGACACTAAGACTTGCCGTTATGTGAACGACGATCTGTCGGAGTATTTGGTTCCGACGGCCGCGGACACCAGCGAGGTGAACGCGATTTTGGTTCATGAAGATGGCGACTCGTCGGAGCTGATGGGGCTTGGGGAGATCGGGATTATCGGGGTGAATGCTGCGATTGCGAATGCGCTGTATCATGCGACCGGCAGGAGATTTCGGAGTTTGCCGGCTCGGGTTGAGGGCGTAGTAATTTCTTAATGCGCAACCATTTCCGTGACGCGGCCAACGCTGGTGTCGCCGGTGTATAGGTTGCTTTGCTTATCCCAAGCCATGTAGTTAGTTTCGATAAACTGGCCCGCGCCTATACCCGATCCGTTACCCACCGCGCCAAGTACATTGCCATTCTGATCTATCTTTAAGAGCTGGCCATCCTGACCGCTCGCTACCCATAGGTTGCCGTGCGGATCAAAAGCGATAGTGCACATAAGATTTCTCATTTGAACCGTTTTGACGAACTTGCCGTCTGCGGTATAGACGACGAGGCGATACTGCTCGCGGTCGCCGAGCCAAACGTTGCCGTTTTTGGGATCCACGGCGATTCCATGGACCATGCTGAATTTTCCTTGTCCGACATTGTTGCCGTACCACTGATTGATAAATTTGCCGTTCCGATCAAGGTGTATGACGCGCGCGACGCCCATATTGTTGGTTGGATCATCTGAATCGGTGTCATTGGGGCTCTCGTTCCCATGACCCTCGCCGATATAGATGTCGCCATTCGGAGCGAAGGCGAGATCCAGCGGCTGCCAGAGGAGCCTTTGTCTCTTAGCTTCATCCCAATCCCCCCTGTGTCCCTTCACGCCGATGGTCTGGAGGAGCTTCCCCTCGGGACTTAATTTCATCACCGTGGCGCCACTCTCGTCGCAGATCCAGACATTGTCCTTCGCGTCGACTGCCAAGCCGTGCGCTTTGTCTTGGTGGCCGATGACGTCCTCGCCGACTGTGCGGATAAGCTTATAATTTCGGCCGAACTCAAACAGCTGCGGTTTTCCTACGGCGTTGCGCTGAAAGACCCAAAACTCTCCTTTCGAAGTGATGGCCAGGGCCGAGACACCGCCTCCGCCTGCGGGCAAATCGATCGGGTAAGCGTAGGTAAAACCCATAGTTTGTTTCCACTCTACGCGTTGTAAATCTCCGCGCGAGCCGGTATATCGGTTATCGCAAACGGGCGAGTGACTGCAACCCGGCACGTTCCCGAACGAAATGGCTGACAGCGCTGTCTTGCACTGACCCGAAAGCTTGTCCGAATTCTGCCCGAGGCAAGCCTGCGCCCCAAAACCGATTTGGCCGGTGCAGTACTTCGCGATCTCGGCGGTGCAGGCGGCGACAAGGCCGCCACGGCCGGGGGTTACAATAACCCGTCCAGCGGGGCCGACGGATAATCGTCCGCGGGGGATGGCTGATCCCCCCAGAAACCAACCCGGAGATTCAGGCTTCCCGGCCGGCGTCTCGGCTTGAGAAAATGCCGGCGCGCCATTAAACACTATGCCGAGTGCCACAGCGACAACTCCAGCGAAATTACGTCCATTCATTTCAATCTAGGTTCCTATCGGGGCGTGATCCACTTAGAAAAGGAGCTTCAAGGCTACCTGCAGCAGCCGTGGGTCTCTGGCCGAAGTAATTACTCCGAAGGATCCGCTACTATTCTGACCGCTCGCTCCCGGAACAAAAGTTGTGTTCGGTTCGAGCAGGTTGACGTGGTTTATGACGTTGTACGCCTCGCCTCGCAATTGTACGCTAAACCGCTCGTTAATCTTCGTGTTCTTGATCATCGAAAAGTCTATTTGAACAATTCCCGGACCACGCACATCCGGCAGAGTTCGCGCGATATTGCCGATCGTGTAGTTCGGTGGATTAACGAACGCGCCGGTGTTGAACCACTCGCTTCTCGTCGGGTTCGCCAATTTGGCGCTCATCCCAGTCGAATTCGGCCGGTCGGCTAGGAAGTTATTGGCTCCTCGAATAACCAGCGGGAGGCCGTCTTGCAGATTGGTTATCGTATTCAGCTGCCATCCATAGCCGAGCACCCGGAGCAGACGGCTGGATGTCTGAAAGCGTTTGCCCGCTCCAAATGGAAGCTCGTACACGGCGCTGAAGACAAAATGTTTTCCAGAGTCAGTTGAATCCAAGGACTTCTCCAGATTGCGATTAAAATTGCCCAGACGGTATGTGTTGCCGAGATTCACCTGATCTCCATTGGCTTGGCTGCTTGTCAGTGATGAGCTCCCCTGGTCAATCAACTTACCAAAGGTGTAAGAGGCCAACAAAACCAACCCTGACGAATACCGTTTTTCTACATTAATCAGGAACGAATTATAGCTGGACGACCCGATCCTTGGGTAAGTGACATTGATGTTGTTGTAGTAGGGATACGGACGCAGCGATTGCTGAAGACTAACGGTGGGGCCGCCGAAAGCGCCACTTACTATGCTCGCATAGCGATTTGGAACCTGCTGCTGCAAGGCCGAACCCAGAGAATAATATTGAGGCGAAAGCTGATTCAGATCATAGCTCCCAGTTGCAAGCCGGGTTCCCCGATTGCCCGAATAGCCGACATCCAGCAGGTAATTCCCAGGCAACTGGTGCTGGATGGTAAGGGTGGATTGTTGCGAGTACGGCATGCCGGAATTGGTCTGGACGTACTGGACGGTCTGGCCTTCCAGTCCGCCAGGTCCCAGCTTGGCGCCGAGCGGTGGCACGGGCGGAGTCGGGAATCCTTGCGACAACTGAAATGCCGGAAGCTGCGTTGAGCCGCCTGGCCCCAGATAAGTAGTCGTGCTGTTGTTGAATCCGGGATAAGACTCCGCAAAATAACTCCCCACCGTATAGGGAGGGAAGAAGTAAATCCCATAGCCGCCCCGAACGGCCGTCTTGCCATTCCCGAATACGTCCCATGCGAAGCCAACCCGAGGCGCAAAGGTGTGATAGTCCGCCTTGACAATTGTATTGCCGAAGTCGATGCCTGCAAACTGCAAGGCTCCCAGAGTGCCGTGATTCGGATTTGTCACGTATGGATTGAAGTTGGACATCCGGTTGTGGCTCTCATTCGGGTAAGGTATGTCGTCCCAGCGCAATCCCAGATTCAATGTCAGGTTCCGCGAGACTTTCCAATCGTCTTGCACATAATAGCCCTGCGTGAAGCTGCGAAAGGTGACCGGCTGGTCGGATTCCACTGTGGCCGACGCTACCGCCCCGAAGAGATAACTCGCCAATCCGTAACCGGTTCCGGAAGGACTCTGAAGGTTGCCGGTCAGCGTGCTGTCAAAGTTGAACGTCCCCGCGGTGTTGCTATTTTGCAGCCGATCGAAATGATTCTTACGGATGTCGGCCCCGAGCTTAATACTATGCTTGCCCCGAATGATGGTGAAGTTGTCTATAAACTGCAAAGAATAAATCGAAAGCAGGCAATCGAAGGTGGAGATCCCTGACGGAAACGTCTCGTAGCCCTGAATAGTCATTCTTGGGAGAAAAGTGCTGGGCATCCCTGGAGGCAACCCCAGCTTTTGCGGCCAGCCTTGGTCGAACGATGCGCCTGCGCACGCGAAATACTATCTTGCCAAACCTACATGGAAGTCGTTGATCATCGCCGGGGAGAGTATGTGAACCTCAGTCAGATTAACGTTCCGGTTGGTGTAGTTGTCATTGCGGTCACGAGCCAGGGGATTGGGAAACATGGCATTTCCGTTCGAGGCGTTATCGTCGTGATAATCCCAAACGATGTAGTGGAAGGAAAGAGTATCTTTCGTTGAGAAGGTGTGGTCCAGCTTTAATGTCCACCCCAAAGCGCGGCGCTGGGCGGGAAGGTTCGCCTGAAAATTGTTGGAGAAAGTAAATGGGTTGCTCGGCGTTCGATTCGGTAAGGGGAAGAAAGACAAAACATTCAGGGCGACGGGGTCCAAGCGAGAAGCCGGTATCAAATTTCCCGGAACCAGATTGCCAACGTAACCCTTGCCAGAAGGATTCGGATGAATGGTTCCTGGATCGTAGAGCTGGATAAGTTGGCCGTTGCTGGATCGCAATTGCGAGAAGTCGCCTGTACGTTCCGCCGGAGTGGGAGTGCTGTCGACGACTGTGTAGGATTGCTTTAATTTCCAGTCTTCAGCATTGAAAAAGAAGAACGTGCGATTCTTGATGACCGGTCCCCCGATCGAACCTCCGAATTGGTTGTAATTCAAAGGCGCTGCCGCGGCCGCAAAGGCATTTCGCGCGTTCAGGTCGGTGTTGCGCAAGTACTCATAGGCGGTGCCGTGGAACACATTCGTTCCGGACCTGGTCACCATGTTCACCACCCCGCCGAGAGTGTAGCCGTATTCGGCCGACATAATGCCGCTTTGCACTTTGAACTCCTGGATGGCGTCCACTTCCGGGACGACATTTGCGTCCAAGTTCCGAGGAAGAACATCCGTGGTTCCATCAATGATGATGTTGGAGGTGGCTTGGGGGCTGCCGTTCACGCTGAAATTGGACAAGGCGGAACCACGGTCGCCGAAGCCCGGTGCATTGACCGTTGCTCCATGCACGTTCGGGGTCAATAAGACCATGGCCAGCACGCTTCGACCGCTCACGGGGAGATCGTCCATCCGCTTACTCTCAATCACTTTACCGACCGTCGCGCTATCAATATCCACCAGTGGCGTGCTGGCGTTGACTTGAACAGTTTCGGTCAGCGCGCCGAGTTCCAGCTGGAAATCGATCTCCGGTTTATCGTCCACCTCGAGCACGATATTGCCTCGCACTGCACGCTTGAATCCCCTAACTTCCACCACAACCTCGTAAGTGCCCACCGAGAGATCGGGCATCCTGTACAAGCCGTCGTCATTGGTGGTTGTGTTAGATAGCGTATTGGTCTCGATATGTCTGACCTTCACGGGCGCCGAGGCAATCGGCGCACCCTGGGAATCTGCAACTCTACCGAGAATCAGCGCCCGGCCAATCTGGGCCCAAGCGGAAGTACAAGCTAAGAACAGGAATGCAACGGCGAGCGATAACCGAAACGACATGGCGGTCTTCTCTCCAGTTTTTAGGTATTCTCTACACGGGCAATATAGTTATCAAAGACGGGTGGCCCCTCAACCAACCGCAACCAGACCGGATTAAGCTCTCTTGGTCGAAAAGACCGTATCATAGCCGCTTAGGTGTGTCAACTAATGTTTCGATTTTTGAGGTTTCGATTCAGGCGAAATTTTTGGCTCAACGTGATTTCGGCAAAGTTGCTGGTTGGGTTCGTCCTATGCGGCGTTCTGGGAGCAGCCACAATTGAGGAGATCGCAGGAGAGGGTAAGGCGCAGTATGGCGGACCGATCGCCGAAACCTCGATTGTGAAGCTCGTGGGCATCGTGTTTGACAACGGTGGAAACTGGTACTTCCCTGAATGGCAGCGGAACGACATCGTCAAGGTAGACAAATCCGGTTCGACCAGCATCTTTGCCGGCACCGGCGCGTCGGCCTACGCGGGCGACGGAGGTCCTGCGATAAAGGCTTCATTTGGTCTTCCGCACGATACCGTGATCGGAAACGGCGTTCTATACTTTTCAGACACGAAAAATGCCGCCGTCCGCGCTATCGACATGAAGACCGGGGTTATCAGCACGGTCGCCGGTACTGGCGAGAAGGGCTACTCCGGAGATGGCGGCCCGGCCAAAGAGGCACGGTTTACTTTTGTAGTGGGGCTGTCCCTCAGTCCGGACAACCATCGGCTTTACATCGCGGACATGAACGGTGGACGTATTCGAATGGTCACTCTCGCCACGGGAATCGTAGCCCCGATTGCCGGCAATGGAACGATTGGCGCGCCGCAGGAGGGAGCTCTCGCGGTCGGCTGCGCTCTGAATCTCCCCCGGGGAGTAAAAGAGGATAAGAAGGGAAATATCTATATTTTGGAGCAGGGAGGAAACGCGCTCCGGGTCATCAAGGCTCAGGATCATCAAGGAAATGACGGGCGCATTCATACGCTTCTTGCACCTGGGATAGAGCCCGCTTTGAAGCAGCCCAAAGAAATGGCGTTTGACCGCAATGGAGATTTAGTTTTCACCGACGCCGGGAACAACGTGATCCGAAAGTACTCACCAGTCACGGGGAAGACCGCCGTTCTCGCCGGGACGGGCGAGGCGGGCCGACGCCTGATCCCAACCAATCCGCTGCAGACGCAGCTAAACCAACCGCATTTTGTATACATTGACCCGGCATCGGGCGACATCTATATAGCTGATACCTTCAATGACCGGATCCTCCGGTTGAGGCAATGACACTCGGCAAAGATATTTGGAAGAACTCCCCAGTTAAACCAGACCCGCCCGCTCATGCGTTATTTTGGCCCCCGTTGCCGCCGATAATGATCGCCTATCGAAGTTCGTTGGGAAATCAAGTCAAATGGCTTTATGCTTTCATCTTGTTTGCCGCGAAAACCTTTCTCCTGTTGGCCTTCGCTGCTTTGGCGCTTCGCGTACCTGCCGATGCACAGGGCGAAACGACCAGCGCCATCGTCGGATCTGTGGCCGATCAAACGCAGGCTGCCATCTCGGGCGCCACGATAACGCTTACGAGCGCCGACAACGGACTGAAGCGGTCGGTAAAAACAGACGACTCCGGGCGGTTCAGTTTTCCCCAACTCAAGCCGGGTATGTACTCCATAAGAGCGGAGGCGGCACGCTTTGCGCCGCAGGAGAATAACTCCGTGGCGGCTGGACTTGGGCAGAAGCAAACACTGGAGTTCACCCTGAAACTGGCATCTTCCAGCCAGGAAGTTTCGGTCACGGGGGATGTTCCTCTAATTAACCCCGAAAATTCGAATACATCGACGACGATGACTGCCCAGGGGCTCGAAAACCTTCCGAACCCAGGCGGCGATATGACCTACCCGCTGCAGTTTGCCGCGGGCGCGCTGGTGAACACCGCTGGTAGTGGAAACGACTTTGTTGGCGGCACAAGCGGATACGGCAACGTAGGATTCAATGGCCTGCCTTCCACCTCAAACGGCTATATCGTGGACGGATTAGAAACGAACGATCCACTCACAAACCTGAATAGCGGCCTTTCGACTAACCTTGTCCTCGGCTTGAATTCGATTTCTGAAGTAACGGTGAATACTGTCTCTTATTCCGTCGATCTGGGGCGTTACGGAGCTTCTCAGGTCAACTACGTTACGAAATCCGGCACGAATCAGTTTCACGGCAACCTTTACGAGTTGTGGAACGGGTCCCTTTTCAATGCAGCTAATTTCTTTACCAACGCCACGCCGGGCAATCATAAGCCGCGCTCCACAGTCAATCACTTCGGCGGCAGTTTGGGCGGCCCGATCCTGCATGACAAGCTCTTCTTCTTTTTCGATTCCGAATGGGTTCGCATTGCACTGCCGATCGTCACGCCCACAACGACGCCGACCCCTGTGTTTGCAAATTACGTTCTGTCGCAGCTTCCGCTGGGAGGAGTGGACTCGGTCACCGGAAAGAAGTATCCGGCGGCGCCCCAGCTTGTGCCTTTCTACAAGAAACTGTTTGGGCTCTACGGCAATACAGCCGGAACTCCCCTGGCCGTTCTGGGGTGCCCGTTTAACAGCAACGGCGGCGCCGCCGAAGGCTCCGTGCCGAACGGCAATGGCTGCGCAAACCGGCACGTGATATCGCATTCAAGCGACGATAAAGAGCAGGTTCAGACAACCCGCGTCGATTACAACATCAATGAGAAAAACACGGCTTGGTTCCGTTTTCAAGCGGATACCGGCTTACAGGCTGCCTACACCGATCCCATCAATCCGATATTCGACGCCACTTCTTCCCAGCCGCTGTATTCATTTGCATCCGGCTATACGCATATCTTTTCCGGGAGACTGGTGAACTACTTTAACCCGGCGTTCTCCTGGTATCAGAGCCTGTTTGGTCCGGCGGATTTTGGGAAAACGCTGGCGGCGTTCCCGATCGTGCTGCAGGGCAGCGGCGCGAACGCCCCTTTCACTCCAGTCGGAGGGCTCGATAATACCTGGGAGCAAGGGCGGCGCGCGACCCGATTTTTCATCAATGACAATCTCGCCTGGAGCATCGGATCGCACGAGCTGCGGTTTGGAACCAACAGCAGAATTTTTCGGCTGAACGACTACGATTTCGGCGAGGGATCGGTGCCGCTGGTGAACTACACGACCCTGCCGCAATTCATTTACGGTGTTGCCTCGACCGCGTCTCAAACTTTCCCGCTGGCCGCCTCGCAACCGTACAACTTCCTGAACCTGGATTTCTATGCCCAGGACACCTGGAAAATCAGCCGAACGCTGACCTGGACATTCGGCATACGCGATACCTATAATTCGAATCCACTGAACCCACATAACGATGTGGCGCGGCTGCGGGGGTCATTTAATTCCATTTCTCACGACGTCAATCAACCGCTCAGCGCGGCGATTCAAACTAATTTGGGAACGATCTTCGCTTCGACGCCTCTGGCGATCCTGCAGCCCAGAACCGCTATCGCGTGGCAGATTGCGCCAAAAACCGTGTTGCGCGCCGGGTTCGGACTTTTCAGCGATCTTCTACCCGGTAGCGTTGTCGATACGGTGGGCACCAATCCACCGTACTCAAAGACGTTTCAGGGCGGCCTTCTCGGGACGGTCGGTGGAACGGCGATTGCGCCGGGAGTTCCAAACAGCGCTATCGATGCGGCCGGCGCGGCGAACCAGACATTCAACTCCGGGTTCGCGCAAGGCCGGCTCTCCTGCGCCTCTCCCCTCGCCAACCCCAACAATTGTCTCCCGCCGGTTGCCCTTACCGCCGTTCCGGACGGCAAGCTTCGTGCTCCTTACTTCATGCAGTACAGTGTTGCGTTGGAGCGCCAAGTGGGGAACTCCATTAATTTACGGGCGCAATATGTCGGAACGCGCGCTGTGGACCAACCGTATCAGACTCAGGTAAACGGCTATCAAACAGTTTGCCAGGGCTGCTTTGCGCCGCTTCCCTACAATAAGCCCGTGGATCCGCGCTTTGGGGCAGTAACGCAGTTAAGCACGGGGGCGAATAGCCACTACAACGGCCTGCAGCTCACCGCCGAAAAGCGTCTTTCGCATGGCCTGCAGCTTCAGGTCAATTACACCTGGAGCCGCTGCATGGATACCGTCTCAAACGGCGGATTTCTCCCGTTCGCAGCCGGAGCGATTCTTTCTCCGCTTCCGGGAGAGCTCGGAAGGCAATACGGGCCCTGCGACTACGACGTGCGACAGAACCTGGCAGGACAATACACATACCAGTTGCCGATCAAACTCCGGAATCGAATTCTGGGCGCCGCGCTGAATGGATGGCAGGTCTCAGGAACGGTGTTCCGGCATACCGGCATTCCCTTCTCAATTCTGGGCGCATCTTACTCGGCGAACGGAAACGGTATTGTACAGGGCAGCGGTCCGCAGTATGCCAGCCTCGTTCCCGGCGTTCCGGTCTATGCGCGCCATACGATCCCTGGCGTCACGCAGCCGGGCACGATTCAATGGCTCAACCCCGATGCTTTCGTTTCGCCGGTCGATTCCAGCACTGGCGCGTGTGCAGGCGGCGACAATCCTGCCAATTGCCAGTTCGGCAACCTCGGCCGTAACTCCTTGCGCGGCCCCGATTTTGTGTGGAGCGACTTCTACTTGACCAAGTTTTTCCAGTTGAGCGAACGGCTTAAGCTACGCGTCGAGGGACAGTTCTTCAACGTGTTCAATCACCCCAATTTCGGTCTACCGGTTTTAGTGAATGCGGGCGCGCCCGGAACTCCTTCCACGCAGACCGGCTTTGGGGCGTTAAGCTTCGCAACGTCGCCACCGACAGGACTGCTGGGGGTCGGCTTGGGCGGTGACAGTACGCCTCGGATGATCGCGTTTCAGGCGCGACTGGAATTCTAAAGCGTCGCGTGCGGGATTTTTTGACCACCGTTGAAGTCAGTTGCGCTCCCCAATCGCCCTGCGCTATCACTTGAAGAGTACATTCGAGTGCCGCACCACGTTTTCATTGCCGTTCTGCTGCTGCTGCCCCTGTCATTCGAATCGACGGCGCAATCACAGGCAGACGATAAAGCCGCGCAGCAGGCCATAGATCAAGTCCGGTCCGGTGATCTTGCCGCCGCCGAGCATTCGGTTTGCGGGGCCGCCATTACAAATCGTGCTGTCACAAATCCGGCTGTGAACGAAGTCAAGCTGCAGGTGGTTTTAGCGCTGGTGCAACGGCACGAGTACAGTCGCGCGGCCGTTTGCATCCGAGATGTTCCGCCCAGCACTACACCGGAGGCGCGGGTACGCTTTTTTCGCCTCGCGGCCTCTATTCACTCCGGTTCCGGTGATGCTCGCGCTGCGGCGGCCGACATGGAGCAGGCGGTGCGTACCGCGCCCGGCGATGTTAATTTGCAGCTCGCCGCCGCCCTTGCCGAGTCTAATGCCGGCAGGCATGCTGAAGCCGCGACAAATCTGGTTAAGGCTTTCGCGCTCGCGCCGGCACGCCTCGACCTACTCTATAATCTGGCGCTGGAACAGCTTCACGCTAGTCAACTCGATAGTGCGCTGGCGAGTATTACCAAACTTCGTCAGCGGCAGGATAGCGCCGAAGCGGCAGATCTCTGCGGCGATATTCAAGAGCAGCGGCACAATTATCTGGATGCCGTGCACAGCTACCAGGCGGCCGCGGCGCTGGCGCCCACGGAACAAAAATATCGGGTCTCATTGGGTCTCGATCTCATTCGCCATCAGAGTTTCGATCCCGCTCTTGCTGTGTTTCAACAAGGCGCAAATTTGTTTCCGTCCTCTGCCCGCATCCAAATCGGACTCGGTCTGGCACAGTTCTTTCTCAATCAGTTCGGACAGAGCGCCGCTTCTTTTCTCGAAGCCGAAAAACTCGATGGCAACTCCGGCGTTGGGATTCGTTATCTGGGTATGACGCAGGTACGGATGCCACAAGGACCGCTGCCAAATGCCATCGACGCGGTCTGCGCTCGCGCCGATGGCAACGGAGGCGACGCTGCTGCGAACTTATGGTGCGGGTCCATGCTTTATCGTCAGGCTTACCATGCCGGGGAGAAAAGAAGCGCCTCGCGCAGTCTGGCATATTTGCGCACGGCAAACAAACTTCAGCCGGGCGATGGAGTGGCCAACTGCGAATTAGGCCGCGCCTTAGTTTGGGTTGAAGATTGGAGCGCTGCACGCGCACCGCTTGAGACCTGCGTGCGGCTCCTGCCCGATTCAGGAGAAGATCACTTCCGGCTCGGCCGTGTTTACCAGCATCTCGGGCTTGACCAGGCCGCCCATCGCGAATCCGAGCTTAACCGCCGCGCTCGCGCCCAGCGCGATCAACGCGAACTAGAAGCGACGAAGTTCGTGTACCAGATTCTGGACCGGCCTGCTGCGGACCACTGATTTTGGGCCTATTTTACGGGTTCTTCCATTCAAGAGCGAATAAATCCGCCGACCACAGGTTGACCGAAACCAGCGGAACACCATCGGCGCTCAACCCTGGAAACGTGTAATTGACAGCGTCCGCCTGCCGCACGTTGTCGAAATCGGCGATGCGCTCGGCCGCCTTATCCACGACACGTACCCGATAGATGGGCTGCTTGTCTTCCATAAAAGAACGGAAATAGATGTACTTCGCGTCTTTCGACCACTGCGGATTATCCACACTTCGCGCCGCTAACTCCGTCCATTTGCTGGTCGCCCTGTCGAATAGCATCAGCTTGCGTTGATCCAGGGGCATCGCTGCTATATAACGTCCATCGGGCGACCAGCGCGGGCTGAACATCCCTTCCGAGCAGGGCAGCATGGAGATACGGTGGCGCCGCAGATCGATCATGTAAATTGCCTTCTTGACCGAATCCTCCTCCATGTATTCGGGCGAGCGTCCGAATACCAGCGAATTTCCATCGGGCGACCAGCCCGGGTCGGCTTCGTTGTGCGTATCGTTGATTAGGGTTTGCAAATCGCCGCCCTCGGCTGAAAGTAGAAAAATTTTCCACGGGGCTCCCGGTTTCTTTCCCATCAGCGCCAGCCGTTTGCCATCCGGCGACCAGCTCATCATGAACACCTGCATTTGCCCAGAGGTGAGCCGCAAACGCTGGGTGCCATCCACCCGGCTCTGCCACAGCGAGCCATCTTTCGTGCTCACCCATGCCACACGCGAACCGCCGGCTGAAAATGCCGTGCGCCCCGCTGTGCTCAATTCGGGCAGAAAGCGTACGAACTGATGCGAAGCAGCATCGAAACGGCAGAGTTGAGTTTGGGTTCGCGCGCCGATGACAAAAAGCCGATTGGCATGCCGTGCGGGAACCGGAGCGATGTATTTCAGCGGGCCCGCCGTCAGCTGAACAGGCTTCGCGCTGCGCGGTCCCCACCACGAGCGTCGCTCCGGAAGCATCCAGATATTACTCGCGCCTTCGCTGTTGACTTGGAATACATACGAGCGGCCATCGGGCATCCACGAGCCGCAGCATTCCGCCGGCGGCTTATTCCACCCGCTCAAAATCGGCTTCAGATTCGTTCCCTCGGCCGAGAGTTCCCAAATCGAGGTCGTACGGGCGGCGGGTTCCAGCAGAGTAAACCGTAAGCGCGTGCCGTCCGGTGACCAGCGCAGCCAAAACGCCCGCCCCGGCACGCTTGCGAATTGGCGTGCTGTCTGACCATCATTGCGTGTGATCCACAACCGGCGTCCGCTCGCATAGAGAATGGATTGCCCATCCGGCATCCACGTCGCGTCATGGGCCAGCACATTCGCCACGCGCTGCGCCGCGCCTCCCGAAGACGGCACGATCCACAATGGCCGTTCAACCAGAGACGAGGCATGATCCTCGACCAGTAATTTCGATCCATCGGGTGAAATGTCCGCTAGCGCAGGCCGGATGATCTCCGCCGGCGTTAACAACGAAAAACTCTCGCCGTCTCCGCCGCTGGCATGCGCCAAGGTGACCCTTCCGTCTCGCATCGCCTGAAAGTAAATACGGGCGCCGTCAGTAGCCAGACCCGCAAAACTCTCAAGTTCAATTTCGCCGGGATACACGCCTCCCGTCCAGGTGATTTGCGTTGCGCGTACCAGATGCGGCTGTTCTTCCTTATTTCTTAGGAACAGCAAGACGGCGATGGTGGCGGCAAACGAAAGACCAACGACGGCTATGGTCCGCGCATACCGAGGTGCGGGACGTTCGATAACCGGCTCACTCGTCATGATCGGCATCGGCGCGACATCGGACTTCAGCGGCAGCCGTTCTACAATTACGGTCAATGGTTCAGGAACCGCCGTCGGAGGCGCCGAATCGAAAATAGTTTCCACCGGCGCGACAAATCGGTATCCGCGTCGCGACAACGTTTCGATAAACCGTGGGCTGGTGGACGAGTCGCCGAGTACTTCCCGCAGTTTGGCAATCGCGCTTCCCAGACTGTGGTCGAAATCTACTACCGTTCCTTCTCCCCAAAGCTGACTCCGCAGCTCCTCGCGCGTCACTAGTTCGCCCGAGCGAGTCAGCAAGACGGTGAGCAGCTTGAATGGTTGTCCCGGCAGCTTGAGGCGGATGCCCGATTTTCGCAGCTCGCCTGTGCGCAGATCCGCTTCAAATTTGCCAAAGCGAATCCGCGTGGCTTCGCGATGGGCGGGATTCTCTACCATGTGAGGCTGTTAAGCACACTATCACAAAGAATTCTGCTCGCTTTCTGCTCATCCTTCTTCTTTCATTTGAACAATTTAGCCAGTGATATTTAAATGATCTGCAACTGAAGCGAAGAGGGTTGAAACTTACCCGCTCCGCCTCTACTTTGGATATGCATAGCGGCTGGCATCGCCGCAGGATGAAATTTTCTCAGGGAGTCGATCTTCAGGCACCATGTCGCACCTTCGTGTTTTCTTCTCGCTTTTTCTCTGTCTTCTGCCGTCACTGGTTCTGGCGCAGATCGATACCGGCGCGATTGTCGGAACGGTAATGGATCAAACTAGCGCCTTGATTCCGGGCGTCAAGATCACGGTCACGAATAAGGCCACTACGGTGAGCGTTACCGCAACCACCAACGCGCAAGGTCAGTACCAATTTCCAGCGCTCATTCCAGGCACGTATGTGGTAAAGGCCGAAGCAAACGGCATGGAATCACAGAACTATGACAACGTTCGGATTGATGTACAGTCGCGGCCGGCTATCGATTTCCGGCTTTCAGTGGGTTCAGTGCAGCACGTCGTTACGGTTGTTGCTGTCTCGCCCGTCCTCCAGACGCAGTCAGCCGAGCTGGGGGATGTGGTCAACACGCGAACCATTAACGATCTTCCGCTCAATGGCCGTGTCTATGCACAGCTTGCCCTTTTGTCGGCCGGAACTTCAAAATACTATTCGGGCCCCAATGAAACGGCGGATCGCTTCAGCGTGAACGGCAACTCTGAGCTGCAAAACTATTTCGCGCTGGACGGAGTGGACAACAACTCCGGGTCGACCAACTTGCAGGAGAACTCGGTGCAGGTGGTGCAGCCTCCACCGGATGCTCTGGACGAGTTTCGTATTCAAACGCGCAGTTATTCGGCTGAGTTTGGGACTTCTGCCGGCGGTGTCGTGAACGCTTCGATCAAATCAGGGACGAATGCATTTCACGGCAATCTCTGGGATTTTTTGCGCAACGACAAGCTCGACGCGAACACGTTCTTTAACAACACTAACGGGGTTGGGCGCGGGCATTTCACGCAGAATCAGTATGGCGGAACAATCGGCGGCCCCATTCTCCGCAATCGCACGTTCTTCTTTGCCGATTTTCAGGGCTACAACAGCCGCAGCGCCACAACAGAAATCTCCACTGTGCCGACTCCGCTCATGAAAAGGGGCAACTTCACCGAGCTGCCCTATAGTCTTAGTTCGGTGGTCGGCGGTCAAACCGGCTGTATCAATGGAAATGTGATGCGAACGGCCTGCATGGACCCAGTTGGCGCAAAGCTGCTCTCCATTTATCCCGATCCGAATATTCCAAGCGCTCTGGTGACCCAGGGCCAGCCTAGAAGCTGGACGGGCGGCGCGAATTATCAATACCAACTGTCTGTGCCGAACGACACTTATTCAACCGATGTGCGCGTCGACCACAACATCGATGAGCGGAATCGTATCTTCGGCCGCTACAGTCTCTACCGGGTAACGACGCAAGATCCGTCGTGGACATCCAACCCGCTTGCCGGGGCGAGCAATTTCGCCTCCACCAGCGTGATTCATGGCAATTCCGCCGTGCTCTCCTGGAACGATACCATTTCTCCCTCTCTGCTAAACGAAGCCCGCGGCGGATTCAATCGTCTGTACGCATTTAAGAATCCGCCCGGCGATTTGAAATTGGGCGAATCGGCCGCGCCATCTTTCGGTCTGAACGGTATTCCGGTAGGTCAGTTTTCGTATGGGCTCCCTCCCATCAGCATTGGCGGTGTTCAGTCTATCGGCGCTTCCTCCTGGCGTCCGCAAGAACAGGTTTCGGAGGTATACCAGTTTCTCGATGACCTCAGTTGGCTGCGGGGAAACCACAGCCTGAAATTCGGCTATCAGTACTACCGCTCCGATAACAATTTCCTCGACATTCAATCGCCCCAAGGCGCTCTAAGCGCAGCCGGCATCTATACCAACCGGAATGGTTTCGGTGTAGCCGATTTTCTGCTCGGCGACATGAGTTCCGCCTCGTTCAATACAGCGCTGGTCCCCCACAATTTCCGGCCCGGCCACGCCTTCTATGCGCAGGATACCTGGCGCGCGACCCAGAAGTTGACGATCAATTACGGAGTTCGCTACGAGCTTTTCGCGCCGTTGCTCAACCATCAAAACCAGTTCTCCAATTTTGTGGCTGCGAACGGCGGCGGACTGATTTCTGCCGATCCGAATGCTTCCAGTTGGGAAGCGCGGTCGCTGATTAAGCCGGATCGTCTCGATTTTGCGCCGCGCTTCGGATTGGCATACCAGCTTGCGGATCGCTGGGTGATGCGCACCGGTTTCGGCATGTTCTATCAACATGGCAATCGGTTCGGATCCGAAGCCGTTATGAACCTGAACCCGCCGTTTGAGCTCAACAGCAATGTCTCGCAACAGCAGGGCAGCACCACCCCGCAATTCAATTTGAGCAATGGATTTCCGATTCAACTTTTGAGCTCTCAGAGCGTCAATTTATCTCAGCTGCAGATTCGTGCGCAGGATCCGAATCAGCGAACCAGCTACGTCGAGCAGGCGAGCTTCGGGACGGAATTTCAGGTCAGCAGTAACACGGTATTTTCCGCGGATTACGTCGGAAACTTCGGCCATCGCCTTTCACGGCTCCGCAATTACAATCAAGGCATCATTACCGGCTACGGCAGCAGCGGGACTCCGCAGGTGGTTTATCCCTACGCCAACCTTAACGAAAACGCAGCCGGACAGCACGCGTTTCTGGAGTATTTGAGCAACGACGGCAACACCAGTTATAACGGGTTCGACGTTTCCCTGAAACGCCGCTTCACGAATGATCTGTCCTTCGGCATCAGTTACACCTGGAGTCACAACATCTCCGATTTCAATGTGCCTATCAACGGCAACTACACGCCGCAGAACGCTTATGATCTGGCAGCGGAGCGCAGCGACTCGACGCTCGACGTGCGCCACCGCTTTGTGAGCAACGCGCTTTGGGTGCTGCCGGTCGGCAAAGGGCATGCGCTGTTAAATCATGGGCTGGCTTCTCAGGTGGTTGGCGGATGGCAGTTGAATGGCATCCTCACGCTTCAAACCGGCAATCCATTTACGATCGGGGCACCCGACGAGAGCGATACAGGAGGGAATCACGATTCGCGCGCAAACTGCATTGCCAGTCCGTTTGCGGGCGCTTCAAGCAATCCGCGAGATTACGTTTCCACCGGCGGCAGCTTCTTTATCAACCCGGCGTCGTTCAGCATTCCGGCCTTCGGCCAGTTTGGCAATTGCGCGCCGTACAGCGTGCATGGGCCAGGTTTTCAAGATTTGGATCTGAGCTTGTTCAAGAACTTCGTCATGACCGAAAGCAGGCGCGTCGAGTTTCGTGCCGAGTTTTTCAACGCGCTGAATCACGCCAACTTTGCCGCGCCGTCCGCTAACATCTCCAACCCCGGCTCTTTCGGCAAGGTGTACGGCACAGTGGGCGATCCGCGGCAGATCCAATTTGCCTTAAAGCTCTATTTCTGACAATCAGCCCGCGTCCAGATGCGTTACCTTCTCATTTCACTAGCGATCAGTGTTTCCGCTCACGCCACGTGGGCGGCATCCCAGCTTCGTATCAGCGATATTGTTACGGATAAGGCGCGCTATGCTCCGGGCGAAGCTGTCCGTTTCTTCGTTCACATTGAGAATCCGGCGGCACAAACGCTACGCTGCAAGCTGACCGCGACGGTGCAGGACTGCGGCCGCGCGATGGCGAATATCGAGCTACCGGCGACGATTGACTCGCGAACCGAACAGGAAGCGACGTTTTCGCTGGCTCCTCCGGCGGGGGATTTCCACGGATACCGCGTCGAGGTGCACCTTCGAAAGGCAGATGGCACCGAACTGGCCGAGGGAGCAACCGCTGTGGATGTTTCCTCCGACTGGACGCATTTCCCGCGTTACGGCTATCTAGCGCACTTCGACGAAAAGGTCCCTGTCGAGCAGTGGCTGTATGAGCTTAACCGGTTCCACATAGACGGGCTGCAGTATTACGACTTTCAGTACAAGCACCATTTACCGTTTGCAGCTGTAGAGCCCCCGATGGATGAGTGGCACGATATCGCCAACCGCACTACCTCTCGCAAAACGCTGCTCTCGTTCCTGCTCGCCGCGAAGAAGTACCACATGGTCAACATGGCGTATAACGCCAGTTATGCAGCTTATGAGAACGCCTTTCGCGATGGCAGCGGCGTGAAGCTGCAGTGGGCGGCCTGGGACAATGCCGGCGCGCCGCGTACCGAAGCTTCGCTCAAAGCTTTTCGGCTACCGCCCAACTGGGCGACTCCGAAGCTGATCTACATGAATCAAAACGATGCCGGGTGGCAGCGCTACATCTTCTCCAAGATGGCGGATTTGCTGGCGGAATTTCCTTTCGATGGGTGGCACATTGACACCTACGGCGACGCGAAAGCATATGCCTATGACCGTTCTCTCATCGATTACGTCAGCGGGTTTCCCGATTTCGTCGATAATGCGCGGGCGGCTTTGAATCGCCGCATTCTCTTGAACACGGTAGGCGGCCACGGCGAAATTGGAATGGCGCATTCGGCGGCCGATTTCGTTCATTCCGAGCTGTGGCCGGGCGATCACGATACTTACGCCAGCATTTTGCAGGCAGCCGATGAGATTCATGCCGCCAACAAGCAAAAGGCAGTTGTCTTTGCGGCCTATCTGCACCGGAAATTGTCGGATGAGTTGAAGGATGCGGGCAAAAGCGGCGCTCACTTCGACCTACCCGCCGCACTGCTGGCGAACGCAGTGATTTTTTCGGCGGGCGCTTCTCACATGGAACTCGGCGATGGGCTGCGTATGCTTTCGAATCCTTACTATCCGGCTGATACGGCGATTACCATGTCTCCGGAATTGATCCAAAATTTGCGTTCGTATTACGATTTTCTTGTCGCCTATGAGAACTATCTGCGCGACGGGATGGAAGCGGCCTCATTTTCAGTCGATTTATCCGGCGCGAAGCAGACGCGAACCGGCGAGGCTGGCGCGGTGTGGACCATTGCGCGCGAAAAAGACGATCTGGCAGTTATTCATCTGATCAACCTGACCGCTCTCAAGAAGACGAACTGGGTCGACGACAATCTCGATTACCCGTCCGCGCCGCTGCTTCACGACTTACGCCTCCGAGTGAAGCTGCCGGCGGATATTGTCGCTTCCGGTTGGGCATCGCCCGATTTTGAAGACGGTAAGTGGCACGAAGCTGCGCCCGAGCATCAAGGAAAAGGGCTCGAAGAGATCCGGGTGCCGCGGCTGCGCTATTGGACGACAATTATCCTGCGTACGCAACCGCGCAATCCGGCTGTTATCTCAGCTGGCCCTAGCGCTCGGTTGCGCCATCAAATTCGCGGGCGCTCCCTAAGCTCATTGCCGGATTCGCAGCGGCGCGTGTCCAAGAACAATTGTAGACGCGATGGCCGTGCGGCGCGTTCCAACGCCAAAGGATTAGCGAGCGACGGCGCCGACGGTCCGAATTTCACAACCTTTTGGTAAGACGTTTACAGAACATCCGAATCTACCTTCCGAGTTGTACGTCCAAGCAAGTGAGACAGCTTGGAGCTTGATCGGCGAGTTTGGCCATGAAGCTGCTCAGAATTAAGCCGGACGGAACGATTTGAACGTTTCTCCAGGGTGCGGGAGAGGAGATCAAGATGGACAAAGATCAGAACAGAATGAGCGGCGTCTGCAATAGCTGCGGGTGCGATCGCGCGCAGGCGGTGCTGTACGCGAGAGCGATTGACTTTGAGGCCGAGTTCCTGGCTGGCCTCTATGATTGCTGCCAAGTCGTTCAGTGGTCGGAAGAGCAATGGCTTGCCTGGCGAGAAGCGGCGTGCGAGGACGGGAAGACGATTGACGAAGTTATGCCGGCGCTCGGGAGCGAGGAACCGGAGAAGGCGTTTGTGAAGGTTCAGATTCGCCGTCCTCGCGGTGAGAGCGGACCGTTCGGCGAAGCTCAAGCGCGGTGAGGCGGTGATCGCCATGGCTACCCGTATTTATCTCGAAGTAGCAGGCCGAACGCAGAATCTGCTCACATAAAGTGGACTTTGCGAGGCTGCGGGTGTGTGTGATTGCAGCCACTTAGTACGAGGCGCCGGTTGTCCCCGCGGGCAGTCCGCAGGATCATTGGACCTGGACGCGGCTGGACGAGATGAAGCAATGCGATGCGCTCGTGGTGATGCGAGGGACGGACAAAGAGCTTCCTTCCGAGCCGGAGTGACAGGTCTACTCCGCGGCGAGAACAAATTTCCGAAATGTGTTGAACAGACTACTTTCAGTGAGAAAAGCGCAGTCCAGGCACACATAGATTAAGTCATTACTTCGAATGACTTACATGATGGTACGTGCGGCCGTAGTGTGGCTCCGGGAAAAGGGACGGAAGCATGAAACGGTCGTTCGGTCGACGAGCAAACCTTAGGACAAAGCTGCTTCTCATCGGCGTTGCTCTAACTGTGATCCCGCTTTTAGTGATCGCTGTTTTTGTCCGTTATGAGTTTTACTCCGCTTTGACGGCGGCGCGGGTAGGCGCCAGGCAATTAGCCGCTTCTGATCTCGATCATATTGCCGAAAACACGTACGCAAGTTGCAGCGCACGTCAAAACGATGTTTTGCGGATTCTCCAGGTGGCCAGGGGTGTTCTTCGTCGTCGGGCTCTCTTTACTACCGATCGGAAAACCGTTTCTTGGACTGCGCGGAATCAATTCACAAACGTCAGCATGAATTTGACCTTGCCTCGGATCAGGCTGGGAGGAAAACGCATGCCCATTGTGCGCGATCCGAAGATAGCGAGTCCGCTCGTGGATGAGGTGCACGATCTTGCCGGAGGAAACTGTACCCTCTTTCAGCGAATGAATGCTGCCGGCGATATGCTCCGCGTCAACACGAATGTGGTGGGAAAAGATGGTCAGCGTGTCATTGGAACCTACATTCCGGCGCAGAACACAAACGGAGAACCCAATCCGGTAGTCGCCTCCGTGCTCCAGAAGAAGACCTACGTCGGTCGGGCTTTGGTGGTGGACTCCTGGTATATGAGCGCCTATGAGCCGATCCTGGACAGCAAAGGTTCTGTGGCAGGCATGTTGTATGTCGGCCAACCGGAAAGCCTCGAAGCGGAGACGATGCGCGCCGCTGCTTCCAAAATCGGATTAGGCCAACGAGGATCCGTGTTTGCGTTGCATGCCGCCGGCGTGGGGCGGGGACAATATCTCTTTTCCACGGATGCCTCCGGGACAGCGCACGCCAGCTGGGACGATCAGGATGCGGACGGTTTTCGTTTCATACAAGACCGGGCGCAAAAAGCTTTACTACTCCGTCCGGAGCAGATCGCCGAAGCCCGTCATGTTGTTTTAAATCCGGACGGAACGCGTGTTCGGATGATTACGCGTCTAAAATATTTTGCGCCTTGGGACTGGGTGATCGGAGTAAGTCTGCCAGAAACAGAGTACTTGCGATCGGCCTCTCAGATCGATCAAATCGCAAGTCACAATCAATTCTGGATCGTTTTCGTCATCGGCGTCAGCGCCCTTCTCTCACTTGGGATCTGGCTGCGATTCACAAGCTTGTTGAATACCCGGCTGACTAGACTTGTGACAAAGCTGCAGAACGGCGCCCGCAAATTGGCCCACGCTGCCCAAGAAATTGCGGCGGTCGCTCGGGCGGAAGCGCAAGGCGCCTCTAACCAGGCAAGCTCCATGGAAAACACGGCTTTCGCAAGTGAAAAGGTGAACTCGATCGCTCAACAAAATGTCCGGCAGTCAAAAGTTGCGCTGGAGGCGATAAGCGACGCCGGGGCTTTATCGGCGCAAGCGTTGACCATGCTGGAGGACATGCACGTTTCCATGAGTGATATCGCCTTAGCCAACCAGAAAATTGGCGCGATCAGCCAGTTGGTGAACGAGATCGCATTCCAAACTAACCTGCTTGCTCTAAACGCGAGCATAGAAGCGGCGCGAGCTGGCGAGGCGGGTCTGGGATTCGCGGTTGTCGCTGACGAAGTGCGAAACCTGTCACAGCGTTGCAGCCAGGCAGCCCAAGATACGACCGCACTCACTAACGACTGTTTGGGAAAGTCTGCCGGCGGCAGCGACACACTTGCCGCCCTCAGCGCGGCGATTCAAGCTATGGCCCGCAAAGCTGAAACGGTAAGTCAGCTCTCACGAAAAACGCAGTCAAGCAGCGAGGAACAGGCGCTCGGTGTAGCTGGAATTCTGGAGGCTGTAAAAAGCATGGAGTGCGTGGTGCAGCAAACAGCAGCCAGCGCCGAGGAGACATCCGCCATCAGCGAGCAGTTGCGCTCGCAAGCCGAGGACATTCGGACACAAACAAGTGAATTAGCTGCGCTTGTTACCGGCATCGAACGATGAGATCAGACGGTGGCTATGGCGCGGACCAAATTGCTGCATCACATACCCCTTCGATGCTGCCGCATTCTAACATAAAACGCGACAGCGTTTTCTAAGGAATACTCAACCGGCTCGTCGTGCTTCGGTTCGGACCGGAAGCTTCCAGTTTGGTCGAATGAAATGACAGGTGTAACCGTTCGGATAGTGTTCCAGGTAGTCTTGGTGCTCTGGCTCGGCCTCCCAGAAGGCGCTAGCCGGAGCCACTTCGGTCACCACCTTGCCCGGCCAAAGGCCTGAGGCATTAACGTCCGCAATGGTGTCGTCTGCGATCCGCTTCTGTTCGTCGCTGGTGTAGAAGATGGCCGAACGATAGCTGGCCCCCCTGTCGTTACCCTGGCGGTTCCGCGTGGTCGGGTCATGAACTTGGAAGAAGAACTCGAGCAGCTTTCTGTAACTAATCGTCTCAGGATCGAAGACAATCTCGATCGCTTCGGCATGGGTTCCGTGGTTACGATAGGTCGCGTTAGGCACGTCGCCGCCCGTATAGCCGACCCGTGTGGATATCACGCCCGGGTAGCGGCGCAGCAAATCCTGCATACCCCAGAAGCAGCCGCCGGCAAGAATCGCGCGCTCGGTTGATGCGGTCATGTCTTTACTCCTCCTCCTGTGTCTCAAATAGTTTGCGATAAGCGCCATAGCCCTCGCTTTCGAGCTCCTCGAGAGGAACGAAGCGCAGCGAAGCGGAATTGATGCAATAGCGCAGACCGCCCGCCTCGCGTGGGCCATCGGGAAAGAGATGGCCAAGATGGCTGTCACCTTGACTCGAGCGCACTTCGGTCCGGCTCATGCCGAGGGTGGCGTCGTGATTCTCGAGCACGTTTTCAGGCTCGATCGGCTTTGTGAAACTCGGCCATCCGGAGCTGCTGTCGAATTTGTCGACCGAAGCAAACAGCGGCTCGCCCGACACGACGTCCACGTAAATACCGGGCTCTTTGTTATCCCAATAGGCGTTATCGAAGGGCTGTTCCGTTCCATCACGCTGCGTCACACGGTACTGCTCGGGAGAAAGGCTAGATAGGGCTTCTGGATTCTTGTGGTATTGCGGCATATATTTATGATGACTGATCGCGGCACTTATTTCGATGAATGGTTTTGGCCTGAAGACGCCGGCAATGCTCACCAGAATATCCAAACCGCCGAATGTCGCTCAGCGCGTTCCACAAGCTGGGCGCCGCGCGTTCCAAACAAGTTGTAAAACGGTAGAGAAAGAGAAATATGAACCCACTCGTAGAAACACTTATTGATCGCCCGCTTACTGAGCGTCCGGCATGGAAAGACCTGGGAGCTCATTTCCAACAGGTCCGCGAGGTGCATCTCCGACAGCTTTTCGCGGATGACCCAGAGCGTGGCGCGCGAATGACGGCCGAAGCGACGGGAATTTACCTCGACTACTCGAAAAATCGCATCACCGATCAGACCTTAAAAATTCTATTTCAGCTCGCTGAGGAATCCGGTCTGCGGGAGCGGATCGACGCCATGTTCCGGGGCGACAAGATAAACACTACCGAGAATCGGGCCGTGCTCCATGTCGCATTGCGTGCGCCGCGCGGAACATCCATTCTTGTCGACGGCCATGACGTCGTGCCGGATGTGCGCGCTGTACTCGAAAAAATGGCCGGCTTTTGCGACCGTGTCCGTAGCGGGGCGTGGAAGGGTCATACCGGCAAGCGCATTCGCAACGTTGTCAACATCGGTATCGGCGGCTCCGACCTGGGGCCGGTTATGGCCTACGAGGCGCTGAGACACTATAGCGACCGTGATATGACATTTCGGTTCGTTTCGAATGTCGATGGTACCGACTTCGCAGAAGCAGTCCGCGATCTCGATCCCTCGGAGACCCTCTTTATCATCTCTTCGAAAACCTTCACAACGCTGGAGACGATGACGAACGCCCACACGGCTCGCGACTGGTCGCTCAAAGGTTTGGGCGGCGATGAGAAGTCGATCGCCAAGCAGTTTGTAGCCGTCTCCACCAATGCAGCGGAAGTGTCAAAATTCGGAATCGACACGGAAAACATGTTTGAGTTCTGGGACTGGGTGGGCGGCCGCTACTCGATGGACTCGGCGATCGGCCTCTCCACTATGCTCGCCATCGGTCCGGATAACTTTCGGGCTATGCTCGACGGCTTTCACCAGATGGACGAGCATTTCCGTAGCACTCCATTTGAGCGCAACCTGCCCGTACTGATGGGCCTGCTGGGGATCTGGTACAGCGACTTCTTTCGCGCGGAAACAGTGGCTGTACTTCCTTACGAGCAATATTTAAAGCGATTCCCCGCTTACCTCCAGCAGTTAACGATGGAGAGCAACGGAAAACACGTCACGCTGAGCGGGGCCGAGGTCACTTATCAGACTGGTCCTGTTTACTGGGGTGAGCCGGGAACCAACGGCCAGCATTCCTTCTATCAGCTCATTCATCAGGGGACCAGGCTCATCCCCTGCGACTTCATTGGTTTCTATCAAACGCTGAACCCGCTGGGCCAGCATCACGACATACTCATTGCGAATGTATTCGCACAGACCGAAGCGCTGGCATTTGGGAAAACGCACGATCAAGTCAAGGCTGAAGGCACTCCTGATTCGCTCGTGCCGCATCGAGTGTTCGAGGGTAACCGTCCGTCGAACACCATCTTCGCCGAGCGGCTCACGCCGGAGACACTGGGCAAGCTCGTCGCGCTCTACGAGCACTCCGTTTTCACGCAGGGCGCCATCTGGGGCATCGACTCCTTCGACCAATGGGGTGTCGAGTTGGGCAAGGTGCTGGCGAAACGCATTGTTCCGGAACTACAAAGCAAGCAAGAGCCTACGCTCGAGCACGACAGTTCGACCAATAACCTGATTCGCCGATACAGGAAGCACAGGAAGAGCACATAACGGCCCTCCATCAAACGCCAGCAACGCCATGGGCCTCGGCAAGCTTGCTCTCATGTTGGAGCAGCCAGCGCTTGCGCTCAAGACCGCCGCCATAGCCGGTGAGCGAGCCGTCAGCTCCAATCACTCGGTGACAAGGCACAACGATTCCAACCGGATTCGAACCGTTGGCGAGACCGACTGCCCTGACGGCCGCAGGCCGAGAGATCTGCTCTGCAAGTTCCGCATACGAAACGGTTGTGCCGCAAGGGATTTGTCGCAGCCCATGCCACACGCTGCGCTGAAAAGGTGTGCCGGCCGTTTGCACAGTGACTGAATCTATGGCCCTAAGCTCCCCCGCGAAGTAGCTGCTGATCGCCTTCACCAAGCCACTGGGATTACGCGTCAGCTCCAGGCTGAATCCATTTTCGCCATAATGGCGCCGCAGGAGGCAGTGCATACGTGGTTCGTAGTCTGTCCAATCGGCAGCGCGCAGATTTCCGGCGTGGTCCGCCACGATCAACATTTCGCCGATGGGCGTGTCAATACGATCGATGAATAATTGCAGAACATCATCCATGAGTGCTCCGGGCAATCGGGGTCGCAGTGGCGTCGGCGGCCCACAGATGCTGCGCGGCATAAGCGCGCCAGGGCCGCCAGGACTCGGCGCGAGTGACAAGGCTGGCCGAGGTAGACCTGGTCCCATCAATCCTTGCTGCGCCGCGCAGCAAGCCAACGTCACAGGCAGGAAAGGCATCCATTTCGCGTAAGGCGCGCAACGCGATATATTGCGCCGTCCATTCGCCGATTCCGCGAATCTCACGCAACCTCGCAACTGCCTCCTCAATCGTTCCAAATGCACGAAACATGTTTGGATCGGATGCCGAAGCGGCCGCCAGCGCCTTCAACGACGATTGACGCGCTAATGGCATTCCGAGCTCAGTTAATTTGACGGAGGCAAGACGTTCCGCTGTCGGAAACACGTGCGAGAGCCCAGGGTCGCTAACGTGCTCCCTCGGTAGAGGTTTGCCATGAAGAGAAACCAGCTGTCCGGCAAGCCGACGGGCAGCGGAGACGCTAATCTGCTGGCCGAGAATAGCGCGTACCGCCAACTCAAAACCGTCCCATCCGCCGGGTGCGCGTAACCCCGGCCGTTGTGCCACTAATGGCGCGAGCAGCGGGTCGCGAGAAAGGTGCGCGTCAATTGTTTCGATGTCCGCGCCAATATCAAACAAACGGCGCACTCTGGTCACAATGGCAGGCAGCGACTGAACATTGGGAAAACGAATCGTAACGCCCAGGCTCTGCCGCTGCGGTAGGTGTGCAACTTGAACGCTTCCTACAAAGCCTTCCATCTCGACCGTACGTCGATAAATTTTCTTCTCCACGATTTCAACACTGGGAATTGCACGCGCGCGCAAATAGCCGAGCATGGAATCCCAATCATAGGGCGGCCGATAGCGCAGCCGCAGCGTCACACCCGCTTCAGCGCTCACAGGACTAGAGGAAGTCTTCCGCCGCAATGCACTTGGGGGACGATGAAAAAGATCCCGGAAGACCTCATTGAATCGCCGCACGCTGCCGAATCCGGCTGCTAGTGCAATTTCAGTGAAGGGCATTCGCGTCTCGTGAATGAGCTGCTTGGCAAAGAGCACGCGCCGAGTCTGTGCCACGGCGATGGGAGAGGCGCCAAGATGCTGAACGAATAATCGCCGGAGGTGACGCTCGCCCAAGCCAAGCCGTTCTGCCAATGTTTCTACGCTCGCGCCGTCGCCATCAAGCGCGCCATCGGTAATCAGGGCTAGCGCGCGCGCGACGGTGTTCGAAGTTCCGCGCCATGAGGCCATATCCGGAGCAGTCTCCGGCCGGCAACGCAGACAAGGTCGAAAACCGGCGTCCTGCGCAGCCGCTGCCGAAGCGAAAAAGCGGCAGTTGCCGAATTTAGCGGTGCGAGCGGGACAGACCGGCCGGCAATAAATGCCAGTGGATGTGACGCCGACAAATAACAAGCCATCGAAACGTGCGTCGCGGCTTTCTAAAGCGCGATAGCATATTTCCGGCTCAGGCAAGGACGACTCCATAGCCAAATTCTCTCAATTGCGGAGGAATCGAGCTCGCGCTTTTCGGACATCATCACTCCGCCTGTACCCGACGCCAATCAGCAGCCATACCTGCCAAACGGTCAATCGAGCTTGGCCTATTCGCGTTCTATCCGAGTACGCAATTCCACAAAGACCATCACTTCTTTCGCATGTCTCGACAGTGCTTCTTTGCTGAAGGGACTGACTCGGGAAGCCGGGTCCGCAAAATTGTTCGCTGCGCAAAAGTAGTAAGCGCAGAGACTAGAGGCGGCGATGTCTTCCGTGCGGGCCGTACGCAAAACACGTCGAGCAAATTCGGCCTCGGCAGCTTCCAAAATGGTCCTCACGGTTGCTTCTCGGTCCCGAACAACGGGCTTACTTTTCGTGGAAGAGCTTTTCCGTGCCCGGTCAGCAGCACTCCGGGTTGTCGCTTTCGTCGCCATGCGCACTTCCAGCATAAGCTTTACTGACCGGCCAGTCATTAGCCTAGAGTGAGCCGCAGTCCCAGGGTGTTGGAGACCTCCAACACTGCGCCGGGACAAGCTCGGTCAGCGAATCGAAGAATCCGCGTTCATCGGTTTTCATCAGCGGCCACTATTCCTGTGCCGCTCCGTTCCAACCTCTCCCCATGCAGTAGTAGCCGCCGATCGACCCGTATCGAAAAGAACCGTGATTTCAGTTGCCCATCTATTTCTTGGACGCTATGCTAGCTATTGTTCGTCGCAAAATCACATTCCAGCGCCGAATCTGAGCCGCGCCCGCAGGATCTGTCAAAAAAACAGAACGCTGCAAAATGCGGATTTCCGACGTCGTGCGACCGCCGTAAGACGCGCTATAAGGCATTCCAACGGTTTGTCTAGTGATCTTGGTATCCCCCATATAGCGCCATTCGCCGCTTGGCGAGATTTTTTGACAGCTCCACAGGAAGCGGGTTCTTGAATTTTGCGACGCCCGGAATCAGAAATCAGTGGCTAATCGCTCCCCCGCTTCTTTGCCAGCCTTGATGCTTGCCGCCGATTCCCAGCTTTCCTTACTCCAAGTATTCTCGACTGTTATCGTTCTGACCTCCTGAACGCCGATGAATTTCAGCCAGAACTCTATGTATTTAGATTGATGATCGAATTGGGAAGCCGGTGTTGCCGACCTGTTACGCCCGGAATAGCAAACCATGTTTGCTGAAACAGCAAGCTCTTGTGATGCGCTCCATTCAGTGAGCGAGATGAACCTCAACGCTCTTTAGCCTGTTCTGGAGAGAGCAGGTCACGCTTCCAAATTGTGAGTAGCGCTACAAACGTTGTCAGCAGTAGGGGACCAAGCACGATTCCAGTGATCCCGAACAAACCAATTCCCCCGAGAACGGCAAAGAACACCGGAACCGTGTGCAACTGGAGCTTCGATCCGACGAGCGTCGGGTAAAGAAGGTTGTCCACGGTTCCGATAACAAAGGCGCCCCAGCCAAAAAGAACCGTGGCTTTAATCCAGTGTCCCGTTACGACAAGATAGACAGCAATAGGCATCCAAACGAGAAATGTGCCGAGTGAGGGAATCGTGCCCAACAGGGCCATTACCACGCTCCAGATCAGGGCGTCCGGCACACCGAGGATCCAGAACATCAGGCCTCCTAGGCAGGCCCGAATGATAGCGATAAGAAGGCTGCCCTGAAGCACGGCGGATATTGTGTTGCCCATGCGGTCAAGCAAATGATCGGTCTGATCTGTGTTGAGGGGCAGAAGCGACCTGAGCGCCAGCCGAGCCTCTTCCCGGTCGCGGAATAAGAAGAATAGCGTAAAAAGCATAATGATCAGCTGGGTTATGGTAGTCACCGATCCGGTCAAGAAGACGCGCAAACGTGAGGCTAAGAAACCGGCCGTGCTTTGCGCGGCCTGTTCAAAGCTGACCACGCTTGAAACTCTGTCGATGAGGTGTTGCAGGCGCGGGTACTCATGAAGGAGTTCATTAGCCCAACTCAGTGCAGCGCCGGACTGCACCAGTGAAGCCGTCTCCACCACACGTGTTCCGAGACTCTGGAGAACCAGGAAAGCAGGAGTGAGAATTAAGAGGATGACGAGCAATACGCCAATGGCGGCCGTCAAAGTCTTGCTTCTGAGACGCTCTCGAAGCCAATCGTACGGTCTGCGGGTCGCAACGGCGAGCGCAATGGCCCAAGTGATGGCGGGCAAGAAGGGAGCAAAGATAGCGGCACATACGCCGGCGATTGCAAATGTGAGAAGAAAGACAACGAGAATACGCCAGCGCGACTCTTGTTTAGCGGAAGCGCCGGCCTCGGGATGAGAAAGCATGGAGGGAGTTACCTATTTCGCGCCCGATCCGGCACGTTTGGTCAAATTACCTATGCATTTCGTGGAAAACTATCCCATCGACGAAATCGACTCCGACCGTTTTGGGAAGAACAAAGATAAGCCGATGGAAGCGGCCAAGAGGAAGGCGATCACACCGAGCGAGATAGTAACCGGAAAATGCCCTCCCCACTGGGCATTTAGCCACGACATTTTCAGCCCCACGAATATCAAGACGGTCGCCAGCCCGTAGCGCAGAAGATGAAAGCGGCTGATGGCTCCGGCTAGCAGAAAATACATCGATCGCAGCCCGAGAATAGCAAAGGCGTTCGAGACATAAACGATGAACGGCTCGCGCGTAATGGCAAAGATGGCCGGCACAGAATCGACCGCAAAAAGAATATCAGCGGTCTCGACGGTGGCTAGCGCCAGCAGCAGTGGCGTAGCATGCAGCCTATCATCGATGCGGGTAAAGAGCCGCTGTCCAGCCAGGTCCGGAGTTACGGGAAAAACCTTGCGAAGAAGGCGCATCACCCAGCCCTTCTCCGGCTCGATCTGCTGTTCTCGCCCCGCCATCATCTTTAGACCGGTAAAGATCAGCAAGACGCCGAACAGGATGACGACCCACCCGAACTGGAGCAGCGTCGACCCCAATACGATGAAGATCCCGCGAAATAACAATGCGCCGAGGATTCCATAGAACAGGACACGATGATGGAACTGGGCGGGGATGCGAAAGTATGCGAATACGAGCACGAACACAAACATGTTGTCGAGTGAAAGAGAGACTTCGACAACATACCCGGTGAGATACTCCAGTGCCGTCTGCTTGGCTCGTACGTCGCCGAACCGCCAGCTGGTGTACTGGAAAAGGGCAACACAAAACAGTAATGCCAAGGCGACCCATACACCCATCCAAACGCTGGCCTCCCGGAAGCCCGGTGCGTGCGCTTTTCGATGAAAGACGCCCAGATCGAGCGCCAGCAGCACCAGCACAAAGGCAGTAAAGGCGACATAGAGCCACCAGTATTCAGTCAACGGAAATAGCAGTGACATCGCGACCAAGTCTCTTTCTCTTCGGGCATTCAGCCAACGGGCCCGCGGCCGGCCCAGAGGAGGATTTCCTGGCCTGAGCCGGCCGCAGCGTCACGCGAGTTGCGAATCAGAAAAACTACGATTCAGAACCGCCAACTCTCTCGCGGAGATTGTCCAGCCTTTCCTGGGTGCTGGCCAATTTCAAGTGAGTATCGACCGTCTGTTGGAGTTGGTCCGCCTGCTCCGCGATCGTTCTCAGATGATCGGTATACACCGGAGCGAACAGATCACCCCGATTTTCGTTCAGATGACCGATGGCAGCCTCGGTTCGGGATGCTAACTGTACCGCCACAGGGACGATCGATTCTATGGCTTGCTGTTGCCATGGCGCGGAGTCACTACGGATTTCCTGAAGATCCTCAAGCCGCTCGCCGATCGCATTAATGTGCTGTTTGGCTAACGTTAGTTGAGAAGCGTGGCTCTGCCACGACAGTTTGCCGCGAGTGTAGGATGCCAGTGTGGCCGCGTCGCGATCCAGCTGCCAGGCGAGCGGTTGAATGCCTTCGAGAAGCTGTGAAGCTTTTGCCGAAGATTCTGCTGTTTCAGACTGGACGGCAGGCGGACCGGTCGCTGCGAGCGGAGCTGCAGCAAAGACACATGATCCTGAAAGGATCAAAGCTGCTACTGGCAGGCACGACATTTTCAAAAAGTTACGCGAACGCATGGTGTTAGTTCTCCTTACTGGAAGTGATGTTGAGACTTTATGTGCCTCACGCTTCCAGGAATAGCGCGACGGACCGACTTTTACAAAATAGAAAGTTTGCGGCTTATCCTTCGCTTTTTTCGAAGAGACATCAGTTAACAGCAACACGCTTTCCGCATTGCCGTATCCACGCCGCGCGCAGTAAGAACCGCTAACGCCGACCTTTCGAGTTCTGATTACTGAACAGGTGACGCGCGGATTCTGAAATCGCGGCTACCGCCGGATGCTTGATTTTTCGCTCCGCCGAAACCGCATAAAAGTCTTCTGTCGCTGAATCCAGCCTGCCAACTAAGCTCACCCGGTAGTATTTGCGCACTTCGCCCTCGACGGCGATCGGCGACGCGAAGACCCCAATGCCCGCTTGCCCGAATACATTTAATAAAGCGCGGTCTTGGAATTCTCCTACGACAAGCGGTCGAATCCCGTGCTCGTCGAGCCAGTGATCGAGAGTTCGCCGAGACGGCGAATTTTGCATGGGCATCAAAAAGGGCGCGCCATCCAGCCGGGCAGGAAAGTCCTTGCGATACCGAGCTGCAAGCGCGGGCGCGGCGAATAAGGCTATATCACTCGATCCCAGGAGACGGCTGAATAGCCGCACCCGGAGGGCCGAGTGAGCAGGGGCGTCGGTCAGCACCAGATCGAGTTCGTGCGCGGCCAGGCTCAGGAGCAGCTTTTCCGAGTGATCTTCGTAACACACGAATTGGATCGGGGTGCTTAGAGTAAGGGCCGGCTCTAGAATTCGATAGGCTACGAGCTTTGGCATCAGATCGGAGATTCCGACCACCAGGCGCGCCGGGCGACCCCGAGGCTTTCCTTTCAGAACATCCGTTAGTTCACGGCCTAATGAGAAAATCTCGTCTGCATACCCATAAACCAGTTGCCCGACTTCGGTCAGCTGCAAGCGGCGGCCCACTCGCGTGAATAGCTTTTCGCCAAGGCTGTCTTCGAGCGCGTGCAATTGGGCGCTGATGGTGGGTTGCGCGAGCCGGAGCTCTTCACAGGCCCGGGTAATACTGCCGGTTTTTGCAACCATCCAAAAGTACAAGAGGTGATGATAATTCAGCCACTCCATCCGGTGTCCCCATACATTTGCAAAAGCTATAGATTCAATCCAGTTTATCTAAATACCGATTTACGACTCAGCCACGTCATTTAACCAGATCAATCAAAAAGGAGATTGACAAATCATGGACGCGAGCACATTGACCGCGATCGTTTTCAGAGCGGCTCTGCTCTCGAAGGCGGCAGAGTAAAGAGAGATTTCAGGAGTGTTTTCGATGTCTTCTATTAAGAATATTTTGTTCCCCGTCGACTTCTCCGGTGCAGCCGGCGCCGCGCTGCCCTACATTGTGGACCTGGCGAACCGCTTGCAAGCGACACTGAATTTTCTGCACGTTGCCGATGGCGACAAGGATCCTGAGAAGCTTTTGCCGCATCGTGCGGCGCAGCTCGCCGCGTTCGCAGCGCGGGCGCCTGGGGGAACGTATTGTCCGCAGACGGTGGCTTATGGAAAACCAGCGCAGGCCATCCTTCGCCACGCGAAGGCTGAAAACACCGATATCGTTGCTATGCCGGCCAGAGGCAATAGGAACTCACTCCGCTGGATGCTGGGCTCCGTCACCGAAGACATACTTCGGCAGGCATCCTGTGCAGTGTGGATCGAGTCTGAAAACGGCCATCCTCATACGCGTTGGAGTCCCATTCTCTGCGCCGTCGACTTGGATCGCGAAAGCGAGCAGGTAGTATCTTACGCTTCGGAGCTGGCTGAACAGTTTCACGCAAATCTGATCGTGGTTCATGCAGTCCCGCCTGTGACCGCGGGTTCTCGGTGGCGCCCGTTTCACCCGGCGTCGGCCGTGTCTGAGAGCGAAGCGCGGCGCAAGCTGAAAGAGCTGCTGCAAGGCCTGAACATTTCCGCCGAATTCGTGGCCGAAACCGGAAGTGTCGAAGACGTTATCAGTCTGGTGGCTGAGCGCACGCGTGCAGAATTGTTGGTCATTGGCCGCGGCGGACAGATCGAGTGGCAAGATTCTCTAGGTATGCATACGTATGAACTAATCGTAAGCGCTCCTTGTCCGGTCGTGTCCTGCCCGCGCCGGGCTGTGCCGGCTGCTTGCTTTTGGACCGAGTGGCAGCTAGAAACGTCTGAACGCCAAGCAGATTTCCGGCTGATTTCCGGAGTGACTCGTTCATAAACGAGGCAGCCCGGATCTCGCGAAACTCCGTTCAGGCTGAGCTACCCTAAAAGTGGATGGAACGCCTCCGTCATCTCGCAGTCGCATTGTCGGTGGTTGTTTCGCTGCTGGCGCCCGCCATGGTATGTGCTCTTCCGAATGCCCACATGACGGCGCAGGAGCATGCCTGCTGTCAAAAAATGAAGGGCCAATGCGGCAGCATGGGAATGCCGGCCTCGCACAGTTGCTGCCGGCAAAGCATTCAGTCCGATCGCCTCGCCGCTGTGGCAATCGAGCCTGTCGCCGTCCCGCCCCTCGCCACGCTCGCAATCCTGCCCTCTGCTACGCTCTTCAACTTGCCTGTCCCGACCTTCGAACGAGTCATCTGGCCACAGTATTCGCCGCCCACCTCTCCGCCATTAACTGTTTCCGTTCTCAGAATTTAAGCCTCGTTTCTCTTCCGCTTCGCTGCACAGAGCCCAAGGTGCGTCTGCGCATAAATCCGCAACCAGATCTGAGACTTGGAGATTTTTGATGAATGTGGCTTGCTTGTCTGCCACTGCGCTGCTGCTGACCAATACTCTGGCAGCCTCAGCGCAGGACGTGTCCATCACGCATGAGCCGTTAAGTGCATTGATCGAAGAAGCACAAAAGAACAACCCACAACTAACGGCTGCACAGCACGACTGGCGCGCGGCCACTCATGTGGCCCAACAGGTCACCACGCTCCCGGACCCGCAGTTCACGGTCCAGGAGTTCAGTGTTGGCAGCCCCCGCCCCTTTGCCGGCTTCAGCAACAGCAACTTCGCCTACATCGGCTTCGGCGTATCGCAGCAGCTTCCCTATCCTGGCAAGCTGCGCTTGAAAGGCCTGGTTGCCGAACGTGAAGCCGGTACGCGGCAAGCGCAGACTGACGAACTGCAAGCCTCGATTGCCGAGCAGGTGAAGCTCACCTATTTTCATCTCGGATATCTGCAACAGACGCTCACTGTTCTCGAGCGCGCCGGCGTCACCTTGAAGCAACTCACCGGCGCCGAACTGTCACGCTACCGCGTCGGCGGAGGCAGTCAATCCGAAGTACTGAAGTCCCAGCTCGAACACACGAAGCTCGTGCGCGAGATTACCATGCGCCACGCCGAAATGGCGCAGTATGAAGCCGATCTGAAGCAGCTGCTGCATCGCCCCCAATCTTCGCCGGACATCGTTGCCGACGATCTGAAGCTGAACATGCTGGCGTATACCGCCCCTGAACTGCTCGCCGCCGTACAGAGGCGCAACCCCGCTGTCCTGAGCGATCGAGCAGCGCTGAAAAAGCAGGATGCGCAACTCCAATCCGTCAAACGAGCCGGCAAGCCCGATTTCAATATCGGCTACATGTTTCAAGAGACCGGCTCGCAGTACCGTGATTACTACATGTTGACGTTCAACGTGAGCCTCCCGAGGCGTCGGCGCGTGAACGCGGAGATGGCGCAAGCCGCGGAAACCCTGGACAAAGCGGAATCATCACTGAATGCTCAACTACAGCAACAATTGTCGGAGGCAAAGAAACAGTACGTCGCGGCCAGTAGCGACGCCGAGTTGTTGACCGAGTACCGCGATGGTCTCATCCCGCAGGCGCAATCCATCCTGCGCGCCAATCTCGCCGCCTACCAATCGGCGACGATCGAGCTTAGTTCTGTTCTGCTCTCGCTCAACGACGAGCTGGACCTACAGCGCGACAGCGCCCAAGCCCTTCTCGACCACGAAATCGCAATTGCGCATCTTGAAAACCTCACCGGAGAGTCGCTGCAATGAACCGATACGTCCTGCGTACTTCGCTTTTCTGGCTCTGCGTCCTCGCTCTGGTCGTGGGTTTCTTTATTTACCGGCCGCATTGGGTCAAGAAACAAACCACCTTAAATAGTAGTCCCCCACCGATCGCATCAGGCCCGGCGCCCACGGACGAAAACATGCCCGCTCAACCTCCCATGAAGACTGAAGCGCCTCTCGCGCCAGTAAATCTCACGCCCGAAGGCATGCAAAGCATCGGTGTGAAAACCGGCGTCGTCGAGCGCAAATCAATCAGCGATGAAATCCGCGCAACGGGTACGGTCGATATCGATGAGCGGCTCATTTCCTACGTCCAGGTCCGTTTTCGCGGCTACATCCGCAAAGTCTTCGCCAACGCGACATATCAATACGTCCACAAAGGCGAGCCCCTGCTTACCATTTACAGTCCCGATCTGGTGCAAACCGAGCAGGACTATCTGAACGCGCTCGAAGCCGAGAAACACCTCGGCGCGAGCACCGTTGAGGGTGTTGCATCCGCCGCCCAGGATCTAACCACAGCAACGAAAGCGCGCTTGCGCCAATGGGAGGTGAGAGCTGGCCAAATCGACAAGCTCAATGAAACGAACTCGCTGATTCCGGACCTCACCGTCGATTCGCCCGTCTCGGGATACATCACCGAGCGCAACGCCCTGCCGAACCTCTATGTCGAGCCGAGCACGCGCTTGTACGCCATCGCCAACCTCTCCCGAGTTTGGATCTACGCCCAGGTCTTCCAGGATGATCTGGGAAGACTGAAACCGGGAGACGCCGCGAAGATCACCGTCGATGCGTATCCGGGACGAACGTTTGCTGGCCGCATCGAAAGCATTCTGCCGCAAGTCGACATGACAACACGCACCGCTCGCGTACGCCTGGAAGTGAATAATTCTGGCGTAGTGCTGAAGCCCGGCATGTTCGTCAATGTTGATCTCCAGTCACACCTGGGCAAACAACTGGTCGTTCCTGCGGGCGCCGTGCTTCAGTCGGGCACGCGTCAATTGGTATTTATAGCGAACGGCAGCGGGCGATTCGAACCAAAAGAAATTGTCCTGGGGCCGCGCGTAGGGGATGAGATTGTCGTCGTCAAAGGTCTGCAGGCAGGTCAGCAGATTGCCACGTCGGCAAACTTCCTCCTCGATTCGGAAAGCCAATTACAGGCGGCATCAGGGTCATACACTCCGGCCCCGCCCGGCGCCGGTGGAATGCCTGCGGCAACTCCCCCCTCGCAGAGCCCGCAGGCAAACATTGATTTCACCACCATTCCCGCCACGCCCCACAAAGGCAGCAATGTCTTCCATGTCAAGCTCTCCGGGCCCGGAGGAGGCGCGGCCCTCGACGGCGCCGAGGTCACCGTGACTTTCTTCATGCCGGCGATGCCTGCCATGGGAATGGCCGCCATGAACACTTCTGTAGAGCTCACGGGCAAAGGCAACGGTCTTTACGAAGGGTCCGGAATACTCGAGTCCGGGGGCTCGTGGCAGGTTGCAATCACCGCCCAAAAAAACGGCCGGCCCATCGGAACCAGGCAACTGCGTATCGATGCAGAAGGCGGCATGTAACATGCTGTCCCGAATCATTGAGGTCTGCGCCCGCAACCGCTTCCTTGTCTTCACGGCGGTCCTGATGCTTACGCTCGCGGGCATCTGGTCGCTCCGGCACGTGCCGCTCGATGCCTTGCCCGATATCTCCGACGTGCAGGTCATCGTGCATACCGGCTGGGCAGGCGCGCCGCCCGATGTCATCGAAGATCAGGTCACCTATCCGATCGTCACCAGCCTGCTCGCTGCGCCGCACGTGAAAGCCGTCCGCGCGCAAACCATGTTCGGCGACTCCTACGTCTACGTTGTCTTCGAAGACGGAACCGATCTTTACTGGGCGCGCTCGCGGGTTATTGAATATCTGCAACAACTCAGCGGCCGTCTCCCTCAAAACGTGCATCCGGCCATCGGCCCCGATGCCACCGGCGCGGGCTGGGTCTTTGAATACGCCATCGTGGACCCAACTCATGCCCATAGCCTCGCGGACCTCCGTAGTCTGCAGGACTGGCATTTGCGCTACGCGCTCGAAACCGTACCGGGCGTGGCGGAGGTCGCCAGTATCGGCGGCTTCGTGCGCCAGTATCAGGTGCAGCTCGATCCCAACAAGCTCCTGGCTTACAACATTCCTCTTGCAACCATCATCGATCGAGTCAAAGCAAGCACGAACGAAGTGGGCGGCCGCGTCTTAGATCTGAGCGGCGCTCAGTACATGATCCGAGGGCTCGGCTATCTGCGATCCCTCAACGATCTCACAACCGTGGCCGTAAGCAGCAAGAACGGCACGCCGGTACTGCTGCGCGATCTTGGCGTCGTCAGCTTCGGCCCTGACATTCGCGAAGGAATCGCCGATTGGAACGGCGAAGGCGAAACAGTCGGAGGCATTGTTATTATGCGCCAGGGCCAGAATGCGCTCAAAGTGATCGAAGCCGTCAAACGCAAGCTGCGCGAGCTCGGTCCTTCGCTTCCGCCAGGCGTTCAGATTATGTCCGGCTACGATCGCTCCGGGCTTATCAACGATTCAATTGCCACGCTCAAACGCGATCTGCTCGAAGAGGCAGCGATCGTCAGCCTCGTAATCATCGTTTTTCTCTTCCATTTCCGCTCTGCGCTGATTGCGATTCTGGCCCTTCCGCTTGCCGTCCTGATCTCTTTTATCCCGATGTGCCTCTTTGGGGTCAGCTCCAATATCATGTCGCTGGGCGGGCTCGCCCTTGCCATCGGAGTGCTGGTCGATGCAGCCATCGTCATGGTCGAAAACGGATATCGTCACCTCTCCGAATACGGAGAGAACAATCCATCACCACCGTCCGAAGCGGAACGCCGGCGCGTCTTAATCGGCGCCGCGAGGCAGGTCGGGCCGGCTCTTTTCTTTTCGCTGCTCATAATTGTGGTGTCGTTCCTTCCGGTGTTCCTGCTCGAGGCCCAGGAAGGGCGTATGTTCCGGCCGCTGGCCTGGACCAAAACACTGGCCGTCGCCTCCTCTTCGATCCTTGCCATTACACTCGTCCCCGTGCTGATGGTCCTGCTGATCCGCGGCCGTCTGTGGCCCGAGCGGAGCAACCCCATTTCACGCGTCACGCAAGCCATCTATCTCCCCGTTCTGCGCTTCTGCCTGCATTGGCGAAAGCTGGTCATTGCGCTCAATCTGCTCTTCCTCGCGCTCACACTCCCGCTGGCATTGCGTTTGGGAAGCCAATTCATGCCGGCCTTGTTTGAAGGCTCGTCCCTCTACATGCCGGCCGCGCTGCCCGGCATCGCTATCGAACAAGCCAAAACACTGCTACAGCAGCAAGACCGGGTGCTGCGAACCTTTCCCGAAGTACAAAGCGTCTTCGGCACGGTCGGGCGCTCCGATAGCGCCACCGACAACGCGCCCCTCGACATGTACGACACCACCGTCATGCTGAAGCCGCGGGCGCAATGGCAGGCCGGCTTAACCTATGAAAAATTGATTCAGGACATGGACCAAAAGCTCCAATTTCCGGGGCTATCCAACACCTGGACTATGCCGGTTGAGAACCGCCTCGACATGGAACTGACTGGCATCAAGACGCCGCTCGGTCTGAAGGTGCAGGGTGAAACCGCCGATGGAATCGAGCAACTCGCCAACCGGATTCAAAACCTTCTCTCGACATTCCCACAGGTCCGATCCGCGTTCTCAGAGCGAGTCTCACAAGGCTTCTACATCGACGTGAAACCGGACCGAGTGGAAGCCGCCAGGTACGGCCTGACCGTTCAAGATATCCAGGCCGCCGTGGCGTCGGGCATCGGCGGACAGAACATCGCCGAAAACATCGAAGGGCGGGAACGCAACCCCATCAATGTGCGCTACCTGAGAGATTTCCGCAGCAATCTCGATGCGATGCGCCGCGTGCTCGTTGCCACGCCTTCCGGTGCGCAGATTCCTCTCGGCCAGGTCTCCCGAATCTCGTTCTCACGCGGCCCGGCCATGATCCGCGACGAGGACGGCGCGCTCACCGGTTACGTCTATATCGATTTGAAGGACACAAACTACGGCGGCTTCGTGGCCCAAGCAACCAGGCGTCTTCAGCAGCAACTCAAGTTGCCCGCGAACTACTCCTTCCAGTGGTCCGGCGAGTATGAATTTGAATTGCGAGCGAAACAGCGCCTGAAGCTGATCCTGCCCGTCGTCTTCTTCCTCATCTTTGTCTTGCTCTACCTTGTCTTTCACTCCGTCGCGGAAGCTCTCATGCTGATCTTGCCCACCATCTACGCCCTCACCGGCGGTCTGCTGCTGCAGTGGTTGCTAGGCTACAACTTCAGCGTCGCCGTATGGGTCGGCTACATCGCGCTCTTCGGCATCGCCGTCGAGACAGGAGTCGTCATGGTCGTCTACCTCAACGAAGCTCTGGACGAACAACTCCAGTCTGGCTCGCCGTTAACGAAAGAGTCCCTGGAAACGGCGGTCATCCACGGCGCCGTACAACGTCTCCGCCCGAAGCTCATGACCGTCACAGCCGTCCTCGCCGGCCTCGTTCCGATCCTCTGGGAAACCGGCATCGGCTCAGATGTCATGAAACCGATCGCCGCGCCGATCGTGGGAGGTATGATCACATCGACCATTCACGTCCTCATTCTCGTCCCTGTGTTTTTTATCATCATGAAAGAACGCGCGCTGCGACACGGATCATAATCGCCATAAAAACAACCGCGCCTTTGCTTCCTCACTATGAACGTGCTACACATAGGGCGTATGGCGCGTTGGGTGCAAGTGACGGTGCTCTTGGCGATTGCGGCCCTGCTCGCAAACAGCCAATGCTACGCCCGCTGCTTACTCTCCATGCCCGGTCAGACCTCCTCACAATCTGACTCCGGCTGCCATCACTCGTCGCATTCCGAGCACGGTAATCAGTCGCAATGTGATTACCGGAATCATTCAGTAACCGCGAACGCAGAAGCCAAAGTAGACCTGGCAAATGTATCGGCTCTGTCCTTTTTTCCGCTGACGATTGTCACAACCGCTTCCGCCGTGACCTCCAGCGCCCATTCGGCATTGCCGAACCTCTTGGCCGAACGCGCCTCGCCCCCTGACAAACCGCTCTTCCTCGCAATCTCCGTCCTTCGTCTCTAAACTTCTCCTCTTTGAGCCTCTTACCGGGCGCCGAGTGTACGTGTGTCTCTCGATGTCATTTCGCATTGACCACGCACCCCTGTGCCAAATAGAAATGACTCTCTTGTAAATGAAGGAAAAGAAGTGAAAGACCGTCGAAGTTTTTTTCGTAATGCCTTTGGACTCAGCGCCGGAGTTCTCTCGGCGTCCAAACTAGCCGCCGCTCAGCACGTCCACACCGGCCCGCGACAACACGCCGAAATGCAAAACACCGCGGCCGAGCAGATGAAACAACCGAAGGACTCGGGCCCCCCTGTGCTCGTGCAAACACCTGACCTGAAAGATCTGCCGTTCACCGCCGACAACGGCGTGAAAGTGTTCAACCTGATCGCGGAACCGGTGAAGCAGCAGATCGCACCCGGCAAAATCGTCGATCTGTGGGGCTTTAACGGCAGTGCGCCCGGCCCCACCATCCAGGTCAATCAGGGAGATCGAGTCCGCATCGTCGTCGATAACCATTTGCCCGAGCCAACCTCCATGCACTGGCACGGCTTCGAAATCCCACACAACATGGATGGCGGTCCCGGCATCAGCCAGGACCCGATCCGTCCCGGTGGCCGCTTTGTATACGAGTTCACTCTGCACCAGGCGGGAACCTACTTTTATCACTCCCACCTGGCAATGCAGGAAATGATGGGAATGCTCGGCGCTTTCATCATGCATCCAAAATCGCCTTACGCGCCGCGCGTGGACAAGGATTTCGTGGTTCTTCTGCAGGAATACGCAGTCCTGCCCAACAATAGTGTCCCCAACACGATGAACATGGAATTCAACTGGCTCGTGTTCAACGGCAAAGCTGGCCCGGCCACCACGCCACTCGTCGTGCGGCTTGGAGATCGCGTCCGTATTCGGATGATCAATCTGGGAATGGATCATCACCCCATTCATCTGCACGGCCACACTTTTCACACAACCGGCACCGAAGGCGGCCGCATTCCCGAGATTGCCTGGATTCCGGGAAACACGGTCCTGGTCGGGGTCGCGCAATCCAGAGACGTAGAGTTCGTGGCGAATAATCCAGGCGATTGGATGCTGCACTGCCATTTGCCTCACCACATGATGAACCAGATGTCATCGAACGTCGGACCCATGTCGCGTAAAGGCGCCGGAATGCCGGCGGGCGTCGACATGAACCAGGGTATGGGCATGCTGCAAGGCACGCCTGGTGCGCCGCTCGGCGATGATTATGGGCCAAGTCTGGGGCGAGGTCTGGGAGTGGGATCAACCAACGAGCAGCCGGTTGCCAACACCCCCCTGTCTCCCGATAAGGCTCAGACATCCATGTCGAGCATGCACCACGACATGTCCCAAATGTCGGGCATGCACGGTGACATGAACATGAGCAGCGATGTCGCCAAAAATGCCAATCGTGTGCCCGGCTTCCCCCAGGATGCCTACATGGAAGGCCCCATGATGGCCATGGACAAAATGGTGGAGCGTCCGCAAAACTTTGGCCTTCGTCCCGGTTGGAGCGGCTTCATGCAAGGCATGATGAGCTTCGTCCGAGTCCTCCCCCCGGATCAATACGACAAAGTCATGGAGCAGATCCGTCAAGGCCAGCCCATGAATATGCCCGGCATGCATCACCAGATGTGAACGGAAGAGAAACGAATGAATATAAAATCAATCGCTCTTCTTCTCGTGTTTGCAGTGCTCTCCGTCGCGCAAACCAAGCCGTCCGCACCGTCGGCGCCCGAACAACAAACCGCCGAAATCCCCGTCCCTGATCTACTGCAAGACGTCGCTGGCCGTCCGCCGATGCAGTTGGAACAATTCCAACAGTTTGCCCTAACAACTAACCCAACCTTGCGAGAAGCCAACGCACTGGTCAAGCAATCCTCTGCCCAGAGCCGTCAGGCCGGTCTTTATCCCAATCCCTCCGTCGGCTATCAAGGTGAACAGATTCGCGGCGGTTCCTACGGAGGAGGTGAGCAAGGCGCTTTCGTTCAACAAACATTTGTTCTAGGCGGAAAACTCGGACTTCGCAGGAACATCTATGAGCAGCAGCGGCGAACCGACCAGATCGGCGTCTCCGAGCAGCGCTTTCGAATTACGAGCGATGTCGGTCAAAGCTTCTACGCCGCTTTAGCCGCTCAGGAAACGGTCACTCTTCGCAAGCGCCTGCTTTCGCTCGCCATCGATGCCGTAGCCACAGCCCATCAACTTGCCAACGTCGGACAAGCTGACGCTCCCGACGTGCTCCAGGCAGAGGTCGAAGCGGAACAAGCCAAATTAGACTACACGACAGCCCAACGGACCTACATTCAATCCTTTCGCAGCTTGTCCGCCCTGGTCGGTAAGCCCGAGATTCCCGTCAGCCCGCTGCAGGGCGACTTGGATCATCCGCCGCAATTGGACAGCAACCAAATAGCCGACCAAATCGTCAGAGATAGTCCGTCGGTGAAACGAGCACAGCAAGACGTTCTGCGCGCTCGAGCGGAACTGAAAAGCGCCAAGCGCGAGGTCGTCCCGGACCTCCAGATCCGCGCCGGAGTTCAACAGAACTTCGAAACCATCAACCCGATAACCGCGAATTCGGTCGGCCTTCAGGCCTTCACCACGGCCGGCATCACCTTACCGATCTTCAATCGCAATCAAGGAAACGTGGAAGCCGCCAAAGCCGACATCGAGAGATCCGAGGCAGAAGCAAACCGAGTCCAGTTATCCCTGCGGCAGAGCGCCCAGCCTCTCTTGCAAGCCTATTTATCGAGCCAGGCGCAAGCCGAACGCTACAGAACCGAGATGATCCCTCGCGCCGCCCGAGCCTACCAGCTCTATCTCGAGAAGTATCAGAACATGGCCGCCGCCTATCCTCAAGTCCTGGTATCGCAGCGAACCTTTTTCCAACTACAGGTCGCCTACATCAGCACGCTGGAAAACCTCTGGATAAATGCCATCACCCTGCAAAACTTCCTGCTCACCTCAGGTCTAAGCGCGCCAACATCCACCGGAAATTTCAGCACCACGCTAAACCTTCCCACCGCCAACGGGGCCGGAGCGCAGTAAGAGCATGCTGCGATGTAATCCAATGACCGACGAGCTATGAAACGAAAATCACTAGTTTTTATAATCGGCTTTGCCCTAGGAATTTTCGTCGTCATCGGCGGGTTTCTGTTGTACGCTCGCCTTGGCTTTGTCGACCCTCGAGCCGACATTCCGGTGCCGCCTCTCGAAGCCGATTCCGCTATGAAGTTTCTGGACGCATCGCTCGATCGCCGCGCGCCGGATAGTAAGAATCCGGTTCCAGACAGTGATACCGACATCCTGGCCGGCATGAAACTCTACCAATCCGACTGTGCCGGTTGTCACGGGGACATCGCCCATGCGGAAAGCCCGCTGGCGGACTCATTCTATCCGCGTCCCCCGCAGTTTCAAGCCGATAAGCCCGACATGCCGGAGAACCAGAACTTTTATTTGATTAAGCACGGTATCCGGTATAGCGGTATGCCGGCTTGGGAGCGCTCGATGACAGATCGACAAATCTGGCAGGTGGTTCTCTTTTTATCCCACATGGATAAGCTTCCTCCCTCACTACAAGAGCAATGGAAGGCGCTATCCAAATAAGCACTTTGAGTCCTGATTACGCCGGCCGAACCCGGCTCACCGGACCGGATGCTTATACCCCGGTGGGGTATACATGACGGAGCCCTCAAACAGGTACTTTTCCGCAGTAATATTTAAGGTGCGGCACTCATCAAGCTCGGCATGGACTACTCTCGCTCGTTGAGCGTGAGTATCCGTAACTCGTGTTGCTGTGTTCACCGAAGCACAGCGTCTGAAACCACAAGGACTCGAAAAGGGAGTATTTATGCTAACCAGCTAACATATCGATGAAGAGTTGCTTCAATGCATTGCGAATTGTATAGACTGCCACCGGACCTGCACGCTGACAGCGACTCACTGCCTGCCGCGACAGCTTAGGAGAACTATATGAGCATCAGAAATCTCACCCTTGTTCTCTCGTCCGTATTCGCGGTCGTTGCTTCCGTGGCGCTGGTGCCGGTCTTACTATCTGCAGCTCCTGGCAGAGGCCTCACGAGTCAGTTGAGATCGACTTTCTCGAATACACCATCAATCATCACTTCTCAGCTTTACGCATGACCGAATTGGCCGCTGGGACAAACCCCACTCGTAATGCGGCCATCTCGCCGACCGAGGGTACATCTCCAACCCCCGGCTATTCAGCAACAACCGCCAAAACAGACATTCCTGATTTGAAGTCCCTCGCCCGGCGAGAGAATCGTGCACAACGCGAAGAAATCCTCGCTGCTCAGAACATGTTGAAGCAATGGTACGGCATCTCCTATGAGTCACAGGTCCTCCCCGAAAATCAACCTCAACTGAACATTCTCGAAAATTCCGCGCCGGGAGCAACCTTCGATCAGGACTTCATGACGGTCCTCAGCCGTCATCACTACACCATCATTCAACAAGCTTCAGCTTGTTTGGTCTCGGCGGATCTCAATCACCTGCATGCTTCTCTGGAACGATACTGCCGAAACATCGTCAATAGCCAACTATCGGACATCGACGAGATGCGCCACTTGCTCTGCAATCGATTTCATATCTGCGACTACCAACCGCTGACAGATCCTCAGGGTAGCTTCACCCAGCCCTAGAACGTTGAGTTCTCGGCACGCGGCGTTGATAACCAATCGTTCTCATGTTTATAGATAGGAAAGATCGAAAGACAAAGATGAGGCTGCTGTTGTTTCTAGCAGGCTGCTTATGGACGCCGCTCTTCTTATTTGCGCAAGGCGACACAATGCGCTCTGGCCAGTCTTCCAAGGGGCAAATGCAAATGCCGATGCAGCCGCAAGGAAGGATGCCAACGCTCGATATGAAGGTCCCTGAAACACAACAGCTGAGCGTACCGCGAACGAATCTACCGGATAGCCGGCAAGGCATCGAAACTCCGGTTCGAAAACTTGACCTGGACGGATTGATTAAGACGGCCCGGGAGAACAATCCGACTCTGGTACAAGCGCATGCCCAAACGTTGGGTGAGGACGGAAAAGCAAAAGAAGCCGGTCTCTGGTACAACCCCGTTTTCTCGTACGACGGAAGTCTTATCGGCGTAAAGTCGGAAGGCGATGCTCTACGGGCTCATACTGCCGGGGAATTCGAGGGACTCAATATCCAGCAACGCTTCGTGACCGCTCACAAACTGGGTTTAAGTCGTGAGAAATACCAGGCGCGCGAAGCAGCGGCTCAAGCAGAAGAAAATGTCCAGGCATTGCGCGTGCTTAACGACGTTCGTATCCGCTACTACCAGACTCTATCGAGCGCGCAGCTAGCCGATATCTCTCACGAGATTTTCAAGACCGCGCAGGATCATTGGCTTACTACCAAAGAGCAGTTCAATGAAGGACAAGCCAGCCAGGTCGACTATCACCTCGCGAATGCCGAGCTGGAGCGTTCCCGCTTGCAGTATGCCTTGGCGCAAAACAATTACCGCATGCATCTGGGGCGCTTAGCGGCGGTAGGGGGCAACGATCTGTCCAGTACCGAGATAGTCGGTGAATTGGGATCTGCGCCCGGCTCCATTCAAGTTATTGACTATGAAAAAGGCCTTGGCAAAAGTGCTCGAGAAAAGTCCCGAGCTGGCCGAAGCACACGCGAAATTGAAGTCCGATGAGGTTACATTACGCCGCGAAAGGGTAGAGCCGATTCCGGATATCTTTCTCCGCGGAGGCTATGGATACGACGACCAACTGAAACAAGGTGTTTTCAACGCCGGGCTTTCTGTCGAGATCCCATTTTTTGATCGTAATCAAGGGACCGTCGCTTCTGCCGGAGCCGATTTACAGCGCCAGAAAGCAGAGGTCAAGCGCATCGAGCTCTCATTGAAAGATCGATTTGCCGAGCAGTACGAAATGTACCTGACCGCGCTTCAGCACGTCGAAGATTATGAAGAGCACGTTCTCCCCGACACCAAAAAAGCGCTCGAAACGCAGTTGAACAGTTATAAGGACGATCGTGCCACCTGGCCTCAGGTGCTGACTCTTGAACAAGATTATGACCACCGCCGCGAGGAGTATATTGCGAGCCAGCTCGAATGGCGGACGGCGGAAGTCCAGGTCAACAATATGCTCTTGAACGGTGGTTTAATGGCGCCTCAAGGCGTGACTCCGCCTGGGCACATCGACGCGGTGCGAAAGCCCCGCTAGCGATCGGCGCACGAAAACGAGGAGTGGTATCGGTTCATGAAACAGAAGCTATCTCAGCTAAAATACCGGAGACGTGAGTGGGCCAGCGGCATCGCTGCGGCGATCGCGCCGCTTATCTTTACCCGCTCAGCCAAGGGACAAGCTCGTCCCCTGACAGGAAACGAACCTCCCGCTGGTTCTTCGGCGCAAACCAGAGTGTTGGAACAGGAGGGCTTGACCGGCTACTCCCGATTTCAGCCCAGTTTCGGCGGCCCGCCTGACCATCCTCACTATATGGGTAAACTATTGCCGGGGCTGCGTGGTTCCGGGTTAATCGCGGTTCCCATGCAAATGCCGGATGTCGGCGAGCTGCCCTGGACCATGGTGAACGGCGCCAAGCAGTTCGAATTGAACGTGGAGCCGGTCACGCGCGAGTTCTTGCCGGGCTTTCCCATGTATCTCTGGGGCTTTAACGGCAGCATGCCAGGACCCTCCATTCAATGCGTTCAGGGCGACCGTGTCCGCATTCTGGTTCATAACAAACTTCCCGAGGCCACAACCATTCACTGGCACGGTCTAGACGTGCCGAACCGTTACGACGGCATCCCGGGCTTAACTCAGCCGCCTATTCGACCCGGCGAGACTTTCACCTACGAATTTGTTAACAATCAGACCGGAACCTTCTTCTATCATCCCCACACCACCATGCCGGAAGCTTTCGGAATGGTCGGATTTTTCATTGTGCATCCTAAGATCGACTACGACCCGCCCGTGGATCGCGATTTCGGTCTTATCTTCCAAAATTTTCATGTCTCGGAAAACACCAACATTCCGGACTCCTGGTCGATGGACTTCAACTGGCATACCATCAACGGCAGATCAGGGCCTTTTACTACGCCTCTCGGTCTGTAAATTGGGGGAGCGGGTTCGCATCCGTATTCTCGATTTCAGCCCAATTCAGCATTACCTCATCCACTTGCACGGTCACTCATTCTGGGTGACAGGAACCGAAGCAGGACGGCTACCCCAAAGTTCCTGGATTTTAACTAACAACCAACTAATTGGCGTTGCACAAGCGCGAGTTTTCGAGTTTGTCGCAAACAACCCTGGTGATTGGATGCTCCACTGTCACATGCTCCATCACATGATGAATCACATGGTGCAGCAAGTCGGTCCGCGTATCCGCTCCGGCGCGACTGTCGATAACTACTTGGAACAGGTTGACCACCGGCCGGACGTCAACCTCTCAGAGCAAGCTGACAACCCCCGATTTACCACTCCCGGCTATCCGCAGTTAATGCGCAACATGTACATGTCTCAAGAGGCTATGATGCGAATTCACGGCCGGCAGGAAGTACGTGGAATGCAGACCAATTGGCACGAGGCCGTAAAGGGATTGATGACGATCGTGCGTGTATTGCCTGATGAAATCTACGGCCAGGTCATGTTGAACAAGGGGCCGGTTCCAGCAGGCATAAGCGTCCCCAATAGCTTCGATCCTAACGGAGGTGCTCCGTTGGGGCAGGACGAACACCGGCTCGGGTAAATGCAGAAGACATCAGCCAAAAAGCACGGTCACACGAAGGAAAGATCACGCCATTATGGTCAGGCCGTCATCATCGGCGCTTAAGCAGTTCAGCGATTTCGTCCACTAAGCTCTTGCGGTCCGCTTCAGACAAGCCGCCGGTCGTCGCGGTCCGGCTTACTGCAGTGATGTGATCTCGGAGCATGTCGCTTTGCACTCGGCGCAATGCTGCCGTAATTGCATCCATCTGATTGATCACATCGAGGCAGTAGCGCTCATCACTGATCATCTGCTGTAAGCCACGGACTTGCCCTTCAATACGGCGAAGCCTTGGTAATTGACGACTGTGATCAACGGGCTCATGGCAAGTTTTTTTCGTTTTGCGCATGGAGCTTCAAGAATTACATATGTCCGACCAGGGCGTTAGCTGCGCTCTTCGCATCCTTATTAACTTCGGCTTGACAGATAGGGGAGGGGGGTATATGCTTATGCTCAAGTGGCTGCAAAAAGACGGGCTGACCTGGAAACTGTTCTGGACCGATCGGACCGGCACGCGCCCTGTGCCTGTGCTGCCGGCGCGCCAGAGCGAAAGGCTGTCGCCGTTGACCCCGAAATCAGACGATCGAATTTGAAAAGGCTGCGCCGGATCGAGGGGCAAGTGCGGGGTCTTCACAAGATGGTGGAAGAGGAACGCTACTGCGCGGATATCGTGATTCAAATCGCGTCAGTACAGGAGGCTCTCCGAGGCGTGTCTCGGGCGCTGATGCAGAATCATCTGCGGCACTGCGCCACAGAAGCGATTCGCAGCGGCAATGATGCGCAAGCGGGCGCTCAGTACGAAGAGCTTCTGGAATTGATTTACAAGCATCTGCGTTAAGAGGCATCTGCCTTGCCGGTGCAGACGCTCTAAGGAAAGGACAACAGAATGGACAGTGCGCAGAAGCAAGCTCTACAGGACCCGGTCTGCGGAATGAGCGTAGACCAAGGAACAGCGGCAGGCCACGTCTCTTACGGGGGAACTGATTATTACTTTTGCTGCCCAGGTTGCCAAAAGCAGTTCGAGGAAAATCCGGCCAGGTACGTGAACCGAAACGCTTCACTACCTGTCAGAGAGCCAGCTTCAACTCCTCGAACTGGCCAGGCGCAGGAGGTCGAATACACCTGCCCCATGCATCCGGAAATCGTACGCAACCAACCTGGTGCATGTCCGATCTGCGGCATGGCATTGGAGCCACGGGAAGTCACGGGGGAAGAAGTCAATCCCGAGCTGATCGATATGAAGCGAAGGCTTTGGATCAGCCTTACGTTGACCGCTCCCCTCCTCATCCTCATGCTTCTCGATCTCATTCCCGGAGCTCACTGGTTTTCCGCAACAACGGCCGGATGGATTCAGTTCGCTCTGGCAACGCCCGTCGTACTGTGGGCTGGCTGGCCGTTCTTTGAACGCGGCTGGGCGTCAGTGATCAATCGCCATCTGAATATGTTTACGCTAATTGCACTCGGTACTGGCGCCTCCTACTTATTCAGCCTTTTTGCTCTTCTTTTTCCCTCGCTGATTCCGGCATCCTTCCGTTCGCATGGCAATGAAGCGCCTCTCTACTTCGAGCCCGCCGCCGTCATCACAGCCCTGGTACTGCTGGGGCAAGTTCTCGAATTGCGCGCTCGCAGCCAAACCACTAGCGCTCTTAAGTCTCTCCTAGGATTAGCTCCCAAAACTGCTCGCCTGGTCGACCCCTCGGGAGAAGAGCGCGACACCCCTGTCGATGACCTTCAACTGGGTGAGGTTTTGCGAGTCCGTCCTGGCGAAAAGATTCCCGTCGATGGCGTCGTGACCGAAGGAACGAGTTCGGTGGACGAATCGATGATCACGGGCGAGCCCATTCCGGTCGAAAAAGTAGCTGATGATCGTGTCACCGGAGGGACAGTGAATGGAACCGGCAGCTTTCTGATGCGTGCGGAACGTGTAGGAGGTAGTACTGTACTCAGTCAGATTGTGCGGATGGTGAGTGAAGCACAGCGAAGCCGTGCGCCCATTCAGCGATTGGCTGACTCCGTTGCTTCCTACTTCGTGCCGGCCGTTATTCTCGCAGCGATACTCACCTTTGTCGCCTGGGCGATCTGGGGACCTGAACCGCGTCTAGGACACGCTTTTGTGAATGCAGTGGCGGTTCTCATCATTGCCTGTCCCTGCGCCCTTGGGCTTGCAACCCCTATGTCTATTATGGTCGGAACAGGGCGTGGTGCAAGAGCCGGTGTTCTCGTTCGGAATGCAGAAGCGCTGGAGCTGCTGGAGAAGATGAGCACCCTGGTGGTGGACAAAACAGGAACACTTACCGAAGGAAAGCCGAAGCTTGCCGGCCTCCGGGTGATTTCCGGCGTTGTGACCGAAGGCGAGCTCCTTCGACTCGCGGCGAGTCTCGAACGGGCGAGTGAACATCCCTTGGCGCATGCCATTGTTGTCGGCGCCGAAGAGAAAAGCTTGTCGTTGCAAAAGGCCACAGATTTCTCTTCTCTGACCGGCAAAGGCGTGCAAGGGACAATTGACGGTCACTCGGTGGCACTCGGAAACCGTGCGCTCCTCGATCAACTGAACATCTCGGCCAAAGATCTGGACAGCGAGGCAGACCAACTCCGTGCGGAGGGACAGTCGGTTATGTTCGTCGCGATCGACGGGAAAGCAGCGGGGCTCATCACTGTCGCCGATCCCATTAAGGCCTCAACTCTGGAAGCTGTCAAGCTAATGCACCAGGAAAAGGTGCAAATCACAATGCTTACAGGAGACAGTCGGACCACGGCGCTCGCCGTAGCCAAACCACTTGGAATCGACAACATAGAAGCGGAGGTGCTGCCGGAACAAAAGGCCGAGGTAATCAAGAAACTGCAAGCGGCCGGCAAGGTCGTCGCAATGGCTGGCGATGGTGTGAATGATGCTCCTGCTCTTGCCCAGGCTGATATCGGAATCGCCATGGGCACGGGGACCGATGTCGCCATGGAAAGCGCCGGTGTCACGCTCGTTCAAGGAGATTTAAGAGGTGTGGCGCGTGCCCTGCGATTAAGTCGAGCGACCATGCGCAACATTCGCCAAAATCTGTTTTTCGCATTTATCTATAACGTCTTGGGGATTCCCATTGCAGCCGGAATCTTATATCCGTTCTTTGGGATTCTGCTCAGCCCTATGATTGCGAGTGCCGCGATGACATTTAGCTCCGTATCAGTGATTACGAATGCTTTGCGCTTGCGAAAGGCGGAACTCTAGTCGTGTTGCATTCGCTCAGCTTCTGGGCTCTCCTTCTCTCCGCCGTCTCATTTTTGATGATCGCCGCCGATCTTGTCTTTCGTCCTCAAAAAATGATGGTGATGAACTTTGTCTGGCCCATCACTGCGCTTTACTTCGGTCCGTTTGCCTTATGGAGCTATTTTCGTTTCGGTCGGCAGCACTCAACAGAAATGAATCAGAAAGGCCAGGATCAACGCCACAATAGCGAACCTTCGTTCTGGCAGAAGGTATGGATCGGAGACACTCATTGCGGAGCGGGTTGCACTTTGGGTGATATAGTCGCTGAATTAACTGTTTTTCTGACGGGGTTCACGCTATTCGGTTCGACCCTGGGAACTAGCTACGTTTTCGACTTCACTCTCGCCTACCTGCTAGGCGTCATTTTTCAATATTTCTCGATCGCTCCCATGCGGAACATCTCCGGATGGACTGGAATTTGGGCGGCTGTAAAAGCGGATACCATTTCTTTAATCGCTTTCGAAATTGGTCTCTTTGCCTGCATGTTCTGGATGCATCGACATTTTCAGCCCCGGCTTCAACCGAATCAACCCGAGTACTGGTTCCTCATGCAGGTCGGAATGATCATCGGATTCTTCACTGCCTATCCTGCTAATTGGTGGCTGATTCGCAAAGGCCTGAAAGAAGCAATGTAGGTTGCACAATTGTGAATAGATCCATGTCGATACTGTTGAGACAAGTCCTTGCACTCAGCGACTTTGTAGGAAGCATGTTGGCCGGTTCCCCTTCTCAGACTCTAAGTGGGCTGGATAGGGGAGAGAAGATCACATTGCCGTCCGTGCGCGACGTGCAGCTTGTCGCCGGCTACGAAACCGCCGGTGCTAACCTCTTCGCGGCTTCACAACAGACCGGCAAGCCCTCTCCACGCTACATGCTTAAGCCGTAGCTGATAGTCGGAACGGGGCCGAGTCCAATCCCTCTCCGACTTTCACGCCTGAACTTCTCTGCCGTAAGCGTTGAGCATCAACTTTCGGTGAGCAGCCCTGTACTCTGTAGGGCTCTGTCCAACTTCTTTGCGGAACATCGCGCCGAAGTGGGCCGCGCTGCGGAATCCGGAGGTCAGGGCCACCTCGAGGATGGACTTCTCGCTGCTCAAAAGCATGGATTTAGCGGCTTCCATCCTCAGGTGCTGCACATGCCGATGCGGCGTCGCTCCGACGGCCTTATTGAACAGAGCGGCAAAGTGGAATGGGCTGATACCAGCCTCTCTAGAAAGGACGCAAAGATCTAACCGCTCGGACAGATTTGACCGGATGTACTCCAACACCCTCGCGAGCCGATAGTCGGAGACGCGCTCGCGCTCGAGAGACTTATGCCACTCGGAGACCTTGCATCGGCCGACTAACAAGTGTGCTGCGAGCCACTGCGCCGTTGCTTGAGCGTAAAGGTCCGGAGCTCCGGCTTGGACCGCTCGCAAGAGGGAAGCGCCAACACTGCTGATCGCCGGATCATCAACGATCTTAAGGTCCAGTGCACTCTTTGTATGAATCCCTTGGCTATTCAGCTCGCATGCAACGCATTCGATTGTGACAGTAGGGACAAGGATGTGGATAACTTTGAGGGCGCTGTCACCGGTGAGATCTTTCTGCTTACGGGCTCTTTCTCCTGACGGTGTGATGAGGCCCATCCCCTTGACGTAGTCTATTTTTTTCCAACGCCCATTAGTGAAATGATTAATCGGAAACGTGTTGTTGAGAAGTATGGAAATCAGCAGATCAGACTCTATTGGAGTTTCATACGAGTCTTTAAACGGAGCAAACTCTCTTAAACGGAGAGACAACGACTGCCATTGAGCCGAATTACTGGCTAATAGATCTTTGTGTTGCGGACCCTGCTGACCTATAGACATGTTTCGGTTTAGGCGATTTCATGAGGGTACTCTTCAATAAATCGTGACCTCACACCATTGACTCTGGATGACCCAATGCCTTTTGCGCTTAAGTGAGCCTGAGCCGTTATCATACCGTATGCTGCGGTGTGACAAGAGTTCTTGAATTGATTGTTGCGGCTTTCAAAACGCCGCTGACTTGCTGTCAAGCAGGCTTACCAATTCGTCGTGGAACGGCCGTTGCTCAGTGGAAAGGTTATCGGGCGCAATCTCTGGAAATCGCCTAAAATACTCCGATCAATTTTTTGAGAAGGCCCCGGCCCGCGGCAGCTAGCCTAGCTTTCCAGCTTGACGCAGCCGCTCCTCCACTCTGGGGAAGAGCCGAAACGCATTCTCGTTCTGGATTGAGCGGAGTACCCCGGGCGGGAAGTCGTAGTTCTCCAGAGTGTTCTGAAGTGGGTCGTACCAGTCCGGCTAGCAATCAACTCGCCGCCGGGAGCGCTCTCGACCATTGGATGACGATCTGAGCGACTGCCTCGGGTTGTTCCGGAAAGAGCGCGTGACTCGCATTCGTCACCACTTGGGTGACCACCCGGTTGCCGCACTGATCGCGTAGCTCGCGCCATAATTCGTAGGGCTTGAACGGATCGCTTTCCGCAATGATCTCGAAGAGAGGCGCCGTTCCGGCGGAAGAGAAGTCGGACAACCGGACAGCATGAACGGCATCCTTCTGCATCTTCAAGGTCTCGGGATACCAGCCTGCAAGCCAAGGACGAGGATCGTGTGAGGGAGCAAAGAAGGCGAGCCGCAAGGCAGCCAGCCTTTGGTCTTCCGGCGCAGTGAGATCTCCGGCTATGAAGGGAGTCTTCTCAATGTTCTCCGGGGCACGGCTGGCGGAGGCCGCCGCAAGGATGACACCCTTGGTAAGGTCAGGATGATCGATCGCCAGCACCCGAGCGATGATGTTGCCGAAAGCATGCCCCAAAACAATCGCTCTTTCGCTAACAAGCTCGCGAATGACCATGGCTACGTCACTGGCCTGTTCTCGAAGGCTGGCGCCGTCAAGGGGAGCTTTCGAAGCACCGACCCCTCTGGGCTGAGGCCGCAGAACTGAGAACCCGCTCGCAGCAACAATCCTCGTAAAACGGTCGAAGTCTTCACCACCGTCCCGACCATAGGATGGCAATACGACGATGGCCGGACCTGTGCCGTCCATGTAAGTCTCAATTGCGACATCACCTTTTCTCACGATGCTGTTCTTGCGGTTTCCTTTGTCCATACGTTTCCCTTTATTTCTTCAATGGCCGGTCCGCAGCATTCGGTTTCAACAGCGTGTGGCAGGTAATCCTGTACGAATCTGGGTTAGCGCTCCAGGCCGACTGCGCCGGCTGGAACATCGTAGGCCGAGAGGGTAAAGGAGACGCAGGAATAGTAGCCGAGGAGGACAGTGAGATCCGTGAGGCCGGCATCGCCTAGCAGCTTTACTGCCCGTTGCCAGAGTCCTGTGGGAACGCGGCGCGGAGTGACCAAGGCCGTGGCCATCTCGTAAACTACCTGCTGCCGGGGATCTTCAAAAGATGTGGGCAAGCCTGCAATCAAGGCCTGGACCTTCAATTCCGGCAAACCAGCCGTTTCTCCGATCATCTCGTGCTCGTAATTCGAGTAGGCCGTCAACCATCGAGCGCAAATGATGTTAGTCGCAATTTCAATTTCAGGCTTAGTCAAAGTCGAATGCTTTTGAAAGTACACCCCGACAGGCACCATCACTTCCAACAACTTCGGGTTTTGCAGCCAGATCTTGTATGGACCGGGCGCTTGGCCACGTTCTTTGACGACGTAGTCATAAGCCTTCTTTTGTTCAGGGGTCATTTTATCCAGCGGCATCTCTGTGTAACGGCCGAATGTGGAAGTAGGCGCTTCGTCTACGTTGATTTTGTCGGGCATGGTGTTCTCCTTTTGAACTGCGGTACTTCGAAGTCTGTTGTTTGTTTCGAAATCGCCGACTCAGAGCTTGTTCTAATCGTTGCAGCTACAGGTGTTCCCGTGAACGATCCAGTCCGGGCTCATAGCAACTCCACCCGCAGCAGCGATGCCGGCCGTGCAATCCCATCCGGCGGCGGAGAGGCCGTGCCTCCATCCGTGATGAAGTACGCTACCTTGCCATACTCTCCGGGACCGCGTCCCCAGGCGCCGCTACATGGTCCGATCAACTGCTCTGTGAAAGGATCGCCCGCCACGCTTTGCGTAAAGCCGCTGTTTTCGCCCGGATCCATGGACACGCGGTCGATGGTATTTTGCCGGTGCGTAGACAAATAAATAAGACTGGCCTCTTCGTCGATGCAGAAGTCATCGCCCATCCTCCCGGCCACAACAAGTTCAGGGTCGCCGGCGGGTTCATGGGTGTGCGGATCGACGGCCACGCGCATGAAGAGCTTCTTGGCGGTAGCAGTGTAATAGAGGTGATTTGTCTTCGAGGCAAAGCGCACACCATTGACACCGGGTTGCTCGGGCTTCAGCTTGCCGGGAAAGTAACCCATGCTTTCATGCTTGAGCCACACGCGCGGAGTCGGCTTACTGCCGTCGGAGTGCAGGTCGACTCGCCAAATTAGGCTAGCAAAACAGTCTGCGAGAAGAATAACTCCCGGCGCAAGTAAACAGCTACCGTTGAGGCCTCGGGCGATCTCGGGAAATCGAAGAACCATCTCTGGATTAACCGCCTCGCCCGGAGACCAGTTGCGCATGTCGAGACGGTGGAGATATGCCTCGTGGGTCGTATACAGGTTTCCGGTTGAGATGTAGAAAACGTCCTGCTCGACCTCAACAATACCCGTCGTGTGGTCACCGAAAGTGAAAAGCACAAACGGTTCTAGCGGGACGCTGCCACTGACAGATGGAACATACCATAGCTCGTTATGATTCATGGCAGTCACGAGAACGGAATTATCGCGGCGAACCGCCAGATTCTCGAGGAAATAGTGACGCGGGAAGAATGCCACCGTGGTCAGCTTAGCTTGCGGCGTATTTTCGGACGGCATGTTTGTCTCCGTTCAGTCTAGGTCTGCAGGGTCATTGGTAAGTAAGATGCCGATCAAGCGACGTTACAACGACAGCTAAAAGCTGCTTTGACGTTGTACTCCCCGCTTCATCCGACCCTGATCACCAACTATTCTCAAAACACAGGATGGCAAGTTTCGTCAATCAGCATGCTAGAAAGCTTGGGAAAGCTTTAGAAATCTTGCGGTTTTGTCCGCCTATAATCCTAAGACAAAGAATTTGGATCAGAGCTTACAAACTCTTACGAGTCTTCACACTTCCTAATCGGCAGAAACCGAAAACAAAGTTATCGTTGAATCACGCATTCGGAGCAAGCTTTTACAAGAAGAAAGTCTTCGTTTGCGGTTTGTAAGACAAATCAAAGAGGAAGATTATTGAGAATTGTAAGTGGATTGATGGTTGTAGCACTCGCTGCAGTGCCTGCCTTGGCGCAGCAAGACGCAATCTCGCGCCTGGCTGCCGCAACACAAGACTTGCCCGAAATGCTGGATGCTTCCGATAAGGGTATTCCGCAGGATTTAATCGCAAAGGCTTCTTGCATTGTGATTGTTCCTAACCTCAAATCCGGCGGCTTCGTGGTTGGCGCGCAGTACGGCAAAGGCTTCTTTACATGCCGTCGGACTAGCGACGCGGGCTGGACTGCTCCTGGTTCCGTACGGCTATCTGGCGGTAAGTTCGGTTTCCTGATTGGCCAAAGAAACTGACGTAGTCATGCTTGTGATGAACAAGAACGGTATGAACCACCTTCTCAGCGACAGATTTCAGATCGGTGGCGAAGCGGCGGCGGCAGCAGGTCCGGTAGGAAGAGATTCTTCCGGAATGACCGATGCAGAATTACATGCAGAAATCCTGACCTACTCACGTTCACGCAGGCTTTTCGCTGGCCTTGACATTGGAGGATCCGCGGTCACACAGGATGAGAAGTCCAATCGCGAATTATATGGCCGTGACATTACCAACAAAGAGATAAGTGAAGGCACGGTGAAAAGACCGCTGTCCGCAGGACCGTTCCTTGCAGAGTTGGACCGTGTCGCCTATCGCAAATAGGTTGTGGAAGGCGCCGGACTATTGCGCCAATTTAGGTAAAGAGAGAATTCTTTTGCGGGATAATTACCAGGAATGGATCGCCTTCTTGCAAGCGCACGTAGACGGGCTTTTCGAAACGGCTCTACTCGCTGCCGCTGATCCGGAACTGGCCGAGGAGAGCGTGGCGAAAAGTTTTAACGCGGTCGATATAGCAAGGCTGCCGACGGCGGATGATTTCACGGTCTTACAAACAGCCGTAATCATCCACAGCCTTCGCTCTTCCGACGCCATGCAATCGGGAAAGAGATCATTGGCTCGTGTCATGCTTCAGCCTAATCTCTGGCCCATCCGGGAGATCGAACGGCCCCCTCGTCTCTGTTTCATTCTCCGTGTCTTACTCCGTAACGCCTCTTCTTCCTGCGCGCAAATCCTAGGTACCGACGAAGACGGCGTCACGCTACTACTGCGAGCAGGCGTTCTCCAGCTCCACGAAGTTACGAACGCCGGCAAACAGCCCAACCAGTATCAAAACAGACTTCTTCAAACAACTCAACCGCGAGACCCTGTCTGAGTTGGACATCCGTGTCATGCCCAACAATTACGGAACTCGCGCCTCAATTCTTGAGAAAACGCTGGATTTCCGCCGGCAAACAAATCGACCGTGCTCAATCTGAAAACAGAGCTTCGGTCTTGGCTGCTTCGCTTTGCTGCCCTCTTGCATTTGGTCGATGATTCGATTTACAATTCCCCTAAGCCGCTTATGGGACAACAAGAAGGCGATTTGATTCCGGGAACTCTGGACATTTTAATCTTAAAGGCGCTGGGGTCAGGCTCTATGCATGGATACGCGGTCGCTGAGTGGATTCATGGGCGCTCACACGATGTCTTGCAGGTGGATGAGGGGGCTTTGTATCCGGCTTTGCACCGGTTGGAGCTTCGTGGCCTGCTAACTGCCGAGTGGGGAGCTTCGGAGAACAACCGTCGGGCAAAATTTTACAAGCTGACGACTGCCGGGCGGAAGCATTTGGAGGCTGAGACTCAGCGCTGGACGCGCCTTTCGGCAGCGGTCGGTTTTGTTCTAGCGGGGGCATGACATGACTTGGCGTGATTTGCGAGAAGGCTGGTTTCGCCTGGTTGGACTGTGGCAGCGGCAGCGGCATGAACAGGAGTTAGTAGAGGAGTTGGAGTTCCATATGTCCATGAAGATCGATGCCGGGCGGTCAGCCGAGCAAGCCAAGCGGGAGTTTGGCGGATTCGAGAAGTGGAAGGAAGTCTGCCGCGATGTGGGGCGCTGGCGGATTCTGGAAGAGCTCGCGCGGGATCTGGTTTTGGCAGTGCGGATGCTGCGAAAGTCCCCGGTGTTCACGGCGGTGGCACTGGTTACTTTGACTCTGGCGATTGGCGCGAACACCGCGATTTTCAGCTTGATGAATGAGCTGATGCTCAAGTCCGTCCCGGCGCCAAATGCCACGCGGTTGGCAATTCTGCGAATTCAGCCGGACGATTTCGGTTATGGGTTCAGCTACCCCCTTTTCCAGGCGCTTGAACGGCAGTCAGGTGCGGTCATGCGAGCGTTCACCTTTAGCGATCGTTCCTTTCATCTACGCGTCAGCGGAGGGGTAGAAGCGGTCACCGGGCAATTAGTAAGCGGCCAATATTTTTCTGCGCTCGGACTAAAGCCGCAACTGGGCCGTTGGATTGAGCCGCACGATGATCGTCCTGGCGCTCCGGATGGGATGGTTGCAGTAGTCAGCGATCATTTCTGGCGCAGCCGCATGGGTGGCGCCAGGCAAGCGATAGGGCAGAAGATCACACTGAATCAGGGCGTCTTTACGGTAGTTGGAGTAATGCCTAAAGCATTTAGGGGAATGAACCGAGATCGGTCGCCTGAAGTTTTTGTCCCTTTCCAACTCGAACCGTTTGTGGATGCGCCATTCAACCTTATTGCGTCCGGCTATCACGCCTGGTGGTTTTCAGTAGGGAGCTATCTGAATGATGGCGTTTCACTTGAACAAGCAAACGCATTCCTACAAACTAATTCAGGCCCGTTTTTTGAAGCAGTGGCTCCGGGCATAAATTTCGGATTGAATGGGCACAAAATGAAGGAGCTTCACCTGATTGCTGAGCCGGGAGCCAACGGCCTGTCATACCTGCGTCTTCGCTTCCGCAAACCGTTAACAGTGCTGATGGGGCTGGTAACGATGGTGCTGCTCATCGCCTGCCTGAATCTGGCAACCCTATTAACCGCCCGCGCAGCCTCGCGAGGCCGGGAGATTGCAACACGATTCGCACTTGGCGCGAGCCGTGCCCGACTTTTGGGGCAATTACTGACGGAAAGCTTGTTGCTAGCTGTTGTAGGCGCCGTGCTGGGACTGGCGGCAGCACCCGCACTGGCGCATTTTATGGCAACCACGCTGACACCACAACACGGTCCGCAGTCCGCCGCCTTAGAGGTGTCGCCTGATTTCACGGTTTTCGCATTTACGGCTTTGCTTGCTGTTCTCGCCACAGTGCTGGCAGGGATTTTGCCGGCGGTGCGCTTCACACGCGGTGAATTAATGGTTGCCATGAGCGAAGGCGGCAGCTCGATTCGCGGAGCAGAACGGCGGCAATGGTGGCCGAGGTTGCTCCTGGCCCTGGAGGTGGCGCTTTCTCTCGTATTGGTGACCGGCGCCAGCCTGCTGGGGTACAGTTTGGTGAAGCTTCACCAAATAAAGATGGGATTCGAGCCGCAAGGGCTCGTTTGCCTGTTCACGGACGGTAAGCAGCCCGTTACGGTAGGGCGTCTGATAGCGGCGCACAAACAAATAGTGGACGAAATTCATAACCTGCCTGGTGTTGAGGATGCCAGTATCTCAGCAGCGGTTCCGATAAATGGCGCCTATATTGACGAAGACATGCAGGCGGTTGGCGGATCGAAATATCATTTGCATGAAAATTCAGTAGGACCGGATTATTTCAAAACCTTGCGTACGCCTTTACTGGGCGGACGTGAATTTCGCTGGTCGGACATAGATGGATTGGGACGAAAGGTGATTTTGAACCGGTCGGCGGCTCGACTGCTTTTTCCCAACGGCGACATCTTAGGACATCGTGTGATCTTCGACCACAGCAACACACAGGCCGAGGTGGTTGGCCTTGTGGAGGACTCCAAGTACTCGAAGCTGACGGATTTGGCGCCGCCTATAGTTTATTCCGCCGCTATGCAGAACCTTATCCCAGGGGCGTCGCTCGCAATCTTGATACGGACGAAAGGTTCGGTGACACCATTGATAGTCGCTGCTGCAGGCAAGGTGGTGAGGCGGTTTCTTCCGGATGTTCCGCTACCTGCTGCGATGAGTATGGAGGAAACGATTGCGGAGTCGCTCGTAACGGAGCGCATCATGTCAACCCTTGCGCTATTCTTCGGCGGCCTTGCCCTACTAATAACTGGAATTGGTTTGTATGGAACCCTTGCTTACTCGACGGAACGGCGGACGGCGGAGATTGGGATTCGGTTGGCACTCGGTGCTCGGGCGGGGAATGTCATCTCAATGGTCTGTGCAGAAAATGGCGCAATCGCAATTCTGGGGTGCATTGTCGGAATTGCGGGTTCGATAGCAGCCTCAAAGACGATTGCGAGTTTTCTCTATGGCGTCTCGCCGCGCGATCCGCTTGTATTTGGTGTCGCGGCAGTGCTGCTGCTGTGTGTAGCGGCTGCGGCCTCACTCATACCCGCAGTGAAGGCTTCGAAGATATCTCCGATAGAGGCAATTCGTTATGAATAGCAACTTGCGGGAGCGGTGCTTGCGCCTGAAGAGCCCGGAATGAGCGGCGGAGTTACAAAGGAGCTCATCTCCGTGTACGAGATTACTTAGTGCGTGTTACTCGGGGCGTTATCTGACTTGTAAATGCTTTTTGAACTGTTTCATCGTGATGCCTGGCACAAAGGGGACACTGTCAACGAGGTACCACCGGGGGACATTTTCAACCGGGCTTGACAAGCAAGCGCCAAAAAAAGCCTTGACATGGGTTGTTTAAGCGCCTAACATCGCGTCGTGCTCCCTTAACGTCAAGGTCAGACAAGCACCACTCTTCGCACAGGTACGTCGGTGTCAGCGAGAGTAGCTAGGCAGCGCCTGGAGGTGGAACATGTCCGACAAAGATCTGGAAACCCGCCTGATCTTTCGTGTGGTCCTTGTTGTGCTGGCCTTTCTGTTAGTTACCCTTCCCATTGAGGCGCAAGTTATATATGCAACCCTGACGGGTAATGTGACTGATTCTTCGGGTGCTACCGTTCCGAATGCGACTGTCACTATCACCGACACATCCACAGGTGTATCCAAATCGACTTTTACTACAACGGATGGGCTTTATAATCTGCCCTATCTTAATTCCCGGAAACTACCACGTCAGTATCGAGTCGTCTGGCTTCAAGAAATATGAGCAACAGAACGTAACCTCAGAAGTATCGACAGATATATCAACGACTATGCGGGTCGATGCGGTGCTTACCCCAGGAAGTCCCACCGAAACGATCGAGGTATCGGCAGCGCCTCCAGTCCTTCAGACCGACAGTGCGGAAGTAGCTAAGAACTTCGAGTCCAGAAGCGTGACCGATTTGCCATTAATCAACCGTGACTTCCAGCAATTTGGCCGGATTGGTCGCCGGCGTTAGTTTGCCTCAGCAAACCTATTCTTCTTTGGAGGACGCACAGGGCACCTACTTTTTCAACTCTAACGGTCAGGGCAATTCCTCGAACAATACTATTGTGGACGGTGTCGAGAATACAAACTTTTCTCTCGGGCTGAGCCTTTACGTTCCCAATGCAGAAGATGTTCAGGAAGTTCACGTAAGCACGAATGATTACAGAGCCGAGTACGGTCGCGCGGGAGGCGCCGTCGTAAACGCCGTTACTAGGGGCGGGACGAACCAGTTCCATGGGACGTTGTGGGAGTTTAACCGAGTTCGAGCCTTGGCTGCGCGCGACCTTTTCAACAAGGTCCCCAGCCCCCAACCTGGTCTCACACAGAACCTATTTGGCGCCGCGGCCGGCGGGCCAATTCAAAGAGATAAGACGTTCTTCTTTCTCACGTATCAGGGCAAGTACTTTCGGCAAGCGACCACATCCACCAGTTCGCTTCCGCAGCCCGCCTGGACCAGGGGAGATTTCAGTGGCGTTCCGAGTCTTGCCCTGTACAATCCTTATACGGGAAATCCAAATACCGGGGCCGGGCGTCAACGTTACGCGAACAACATCATCCCTTCCAGTAATTTGAGTCCCATAGCGTTGAAGCTAAACAGCTATTTGTCGCAGCCGAACCTCCCAGGATTTGTTAACAACTATGTAACTAACGTGCCCTATCGATATAACAGTGGCAGCTACGATGCGCGGGTCGATCATACATTCAGCTCTAACACTCAGGGTTATTATGTCAAATTCAACAATTCAAACTATAGTGTATTTCAGGGTTCCGGGCTCGGCAATTTGGTTGGAACCTCCTACCAAGCCTATAACTATACCGTCACGGCGACCGCGGACGTAACACATGGATTTAGTCCAACACTCCTGACCGAAGTTCGCGTGGGATACAACCGGAGGGTCTCGATTTCGGCCCGCGAGGTCTGTTCGTCTTTAATCCGGGAACCACGCAGTTGCCGGGCGGCCCTGGTCTCGGACCGTATGGCTCATTTGCCAACTCTTTCGCTTCCTATATGGCAGGTGCGCCGGACGAATCAGGCCGCACGCAAATGCTACTTACACCGACAAACCGGCAAACCTATGTGGCGGCGTTCGTGGAGGATACTTACACAATTACACGGAAACTGACCTTTGACCTCGGCCTGCGCTACGACCTTTACACAACAGTTAAGCCTCGTTATGCGGGCGGCGCGGCGAACTACGATTCGGCGAACAACAGTCTCCTCGTCGCTGGAGTCGGTGGTGTCTCGATGAGCACTGGCATAAGAGTTCAGGCAACTAACTTTGCACCGCGGTTGGGTGCTGCTTATCGGATAGGCGGCAAGACCGTGGTCCGTGGCGGATTTGGGATAAGTTATTGGGAAGGCCGCTTTGGATTCACTGGCGGAACTCTCGACACGCAATATCCTGCAATTTACAACTTACAAGTTGGATCTTTGAACGACTATTTGGTAGGAGGCGGGCTAAATACGATTCCTGCCATCCAGCTTGTCGCTGTTCCCGGTAATGGGATCATCAGTCCCGCACCCAATCAGCCGTTTTTCGAGATTCCATTTAACAACCCGCTGCCATACGTCGAGAGCTATAACGTGATCGTTCAACGACAGATTTCAAGCACAATCGGCGGCAGCGTGGGATACGTAGGCAATGTCGGGAGGGAGCTCCCGTACACGCTACAACTCAATGCTGCAGCTCCCGGCACGGGTAATGCCGGGTTGCCTTTAAACCAGCAGTTCGGACGCACAGCCAGTACCTATCGACGCGGTAACGGCCAAAGTAGCAACTACAACTCCCTTCAGGCAACGATTGATAAAAGGTTTTCTCATGGATTGAACTTCACCGTGGCGTATGCCTTCAGTAAGGCGCTTGACGGCAGAGTAATCAAGGGAGTTTCACAATTCCCTACCTGCCCGCCGGCAGGCAATATGGCCTGTCAGCTTTCGATCAAACACATCTGCTTACGATTAGTCATGTCTATGAGCTTCCGTTCGGTAAGGGACGGGCGTTTTTGACAAATGGCGGTATTGCCGCGATGCTTGTCTCCGACTGGCAGTTAAACGCTGTCTTCCGGTATCAAACGGGTTTGCCGTACGCACCTACTGTGGACGCAACGGCATGCAATTGTCCGGGAAATAGCAACTTTGCAAATGTGTTGGGCGCGATTCAGTACCTCAACGGCGTGGGGCCAGGCCAGCCGTGGATTTCGCCCTTGTCTTTTGGGGCGCCCGCGTCCAACCAATTCGGCAATGCTGGCCGTGACATCATCCGGGGTCCAGGACTGACGAATTACGATTTCTCTGTATTCCGGACGTTCCCAATCAAGGAGCGGGTTAACCTTCAGTTCCGGGCGGAATTCTACAACCTGACAAATACGCCGCATTTCAGTAATCCCAACGCCATTGTAGGATCGGCTGCCTTCGGCATCATAACCAGTTCGGGCTACAACGGAAGCAGAATGGTCCAACTCGGGTTGCGAATGAGGTTCTGAAGCGTGTTGACATCGGTTCTGGGAGAGACTTTGTTATTTGCGAGAGGATTGTTAGAGGAGCATACATGAGACGCCGCGATTTTCTTGCCGGTTCTGTCGCCGCTGTATCGTCTTTCGGTCTGGGACGGGCTCAGGATGTAGCCACTATGTCCAAGCTGAACCGCGTAGGTGCAATGTCCGGGTGTTTTGGCCGGCTCTTGGCGGAAGCGTGGGACCGGAGCCAGCCGGTAGAGCCGAAAGAGCTCGACATCATGGACTTTCCGCAGATGCTCGCGGAGAGATATCACATTCACAATGTGGAAGTGCAGCAGATTCACTTTCTATCGATGGAGCCTTCTTACTACGAGAAGTTTCTGGCGCGCCTGAAGAAAGCAAAATCTCGAATGGTAGACATGCCTCTGGAATTGGATGAACACGGCTATCGGGGAACGATCAGCCCTTGTTCTCCCGATCCGCAGATCCGTGCGCGAGCCATTGAACTCACAAAGCAATGGATCGATCGAGCGGCGATGATCGAATGCCCCAGTGTGATGGTGAATCAGGGGACATTCGGCCATGATCTTGCGCCGGCTATCGAAGCGCTGAAGATACTCAGCGCTTATGGCGAGTCGAAGAACGTTTCGATCATCTTGGAACCCCGCGGAAGGTCTACCACCGAAGCGCTGGTGAAGGTAATCAAGGATTCCGGCATTCACGCGAATCCCGATATCGGCAACTTCCGGGATGAAGAAAGCACCGAGAGCGGATTGCGCTTGCTGTACCCACTTGCGAAAACCGTCAGCCATGTCAAATGGGACCCTGAAAGATTCGATTTTGCGAAAGCTATTCAGATTTCGAAAGAGGTGGGTTTTAAAGGCGTGTATTCACTTGAAAGCGGCGGCCCTGAGCCTTACGCCCGAGTACAAACACTTCTCGATAGGTTAATGACGAACCTCTGAGTGAGTACGATCGGGCGAGCGGATTATGTCTTATGAACTTACTCTTACGTTGTGCCGGTGTTGTTTTGATGGTGAGCGCCGCGGCCGGCCAACAGGCTCACTCGACATGGAACGATTACCTGGGCGGACCCGACTCCGCCCACTACTCGGCACTGAAGCAGATTAACCGGACGAACATCGACAAACTCGAGGTCGCCTGGACTTATGCAACCGGGGACGACGGGGCGTATGCGTTCAGCCCGATTGTGGTCGACAATGTTTTGTACGTCCTGGCCAAGAATGGCTCATTGGTGGCTCTAGACGCTGCCACTGCCAAAGAAATCTGGGTTCACCAGTTCGAGCCGGCTCGAGACGTACCCGGCGGGCGCGGCACCGGGGGCCGCGGCCGAGGAAATCGCGGAATCAACTACTGGGAGAGCAAGGACCGGTCCGATCGAAGACTTCTGATCGCGGTTAATAATTATCTCGAAGCAATTGACGCCCGAGCTGGAAATCTCATCGATTCTTTTGGAGATCATGGCCGGATAGATCTTCGCGAAGGTCTTGGTCGCGACCCGATCTCCGTTCGACACATTCAGTCGAACACACCTGGCCGCGTTTTCGAAAACCTGATCATCCTGGGGTCTTCGACCGGTGAAGAGTATATTTCTCCACCCGGCGATCTGCGCGCCTACGATATCCGGACGGGAAAGATGGCCTGGATCTTCCACACGGTTCCGCATCCGGGCGAATTCGGCTATGACACGTGGCCGAAAAACGCCTGGAAATACATAGGCGGCACGAACGCATGGGGCGAAATAACGTTGGACGAGAAGCGGGGGATTGCCTATTTCCCGCTGGGCTCACCGACATACGACTTCTATGGAGCGGACCGGGAAGGCGCAAATCTTTTCTCGGACTGTCTGCTGGCGCTCGATGCTCGCACGGGAAAGTATTTGTGGCACTACCAGTTTGTTCACCACGATTTATGGGATTACGATGCCACAACAGCCCCGCAACTGGTTACGGTGAAACACGACGGCAAAATTGTGGAAGCTGTCGCGGAAGCCACTAAGCAGGGATTTCTCTACGTATTCGACCGTGTGACCGGCAAGCCGTTCTGGCCCATTGTGGAGCGGCGTGTGCCGCAAACGACCGTTCCGGGAGAACAATCCTGGCCGACCCAACCGTTCCCGGCCGCGCCACCGCCGTTTGCGCGTCAGAAGTTTACGGCGGACGATCTCGACACCTTCTTCCTGACCCCCGAAGAACGCGCGAAATGGAAAGACCGCCTGCTAAGCGCCCGAAATGAGGGTCTCTTTACGCCGCCGGCTCTCGATAAGGAAACGGTTTACATGCCGGGCCATAATGGCGGAGCGAATATCTTTGGCTCTGCAAGCGATCCCACCGACGGTACCGTTTACGTCGTCACGAAAAATACCCCGATTCTGGTGAAGTTGGGGAATAGGCCTTCCGGCGGGGGCGCAAATGCCAAGACGGCAACACCCGCGCAGTTTGGGCGCGCCGTTTATCAGCGGAATTGTCAAACGTGCCATGGCATCGATTTGAAGGGGGGACTCGGCCCTTCGCTCGAAGGCGTAGTGGAGCGACGAGGACGGGAGAACGCTCTGGCGTTGATCGACCAGGGTCAGGGCGAGATGCCCCCATTCGGCAGTTTGCCGGACGCGGCGTTAAATGCTCTTCTCGTTTTCCTGACAGACCCGGCTGCCGCTCCTGCTGAGACGCAGCCGCAAATTGCGGCTCCCACCGCTGAATTGCCTTATCCGCGGGGTCTCGATGTGCCCAAGATTCGTTACTACTTACATGGCGGTCTTGCACCGACCGCAATCAGCCCGCCGTGGTCCACGCTGACCGCTTACGATCTGAACACGGGAACAATCAAATGGCAGGCGCCCTACGGTGACGCCCCGCAGGCCGGACCCAGCGATACGGAACGAGGCAATTTATTCCAGAGAAGTGGCATCGTGGCGACGGCCGGAGGGATCATCCTGTTCGCCAGCAACGAAGGCAAGCTTCGGATTCTGGATAAAGACAGCGGGAAGGAAATTTGTGCGATAAACCTGCCGCGCGGTTCGGAAGGCGTTCCGGCGGTCTATGAAGCGGACGGTCGTGAGTATGTTGTCGTCAATGCGACCGGAGCGTTCGCGGGTTGGGGGTCCGACGGTCCGCCGGCGAAGAATGTCGAGTCGCAAGGGCATGAGCCAGGGGCGTACGTCGCCTTTGCGCTGCCAAGTTCTCTCAGGACAAGGTCATCAGGAGTTGGCGTTTCCACTGTAACGCGAGCCGCTGATGAGGATTTCAATGGCCGCTGGGACCTGGAGGTGCATAGCAAACCGGCCAATATCCTCTCCACAACGACCAAAGCCTGGTGGCTGGGGATTACCGGCGCTGGAACGCCCGACATGAAAATCCAATTCGTCGGGTCTCCCGACGGCAGCCTCGATGACATAACCGAAGCGAAGCTCCAGGATGGTGTGCTGCACTTCGCCTGGCAGAAGCGGACAAACCGTATCGAATATGAGGTGAAGTACGTTAAGGGTGTTCTCGAGGGCAAAATGACGGGCCCCAAAGAGACGTTGATGTTCACCGGACATCGCGCGCCGAAGATCGATGAACACGACGACGGCACTTGGGTCGAGGGTAAACCGGTTAGACTGTTCAATGGCAAAGACCTGACAGGTTGGACGGGAGTCGCCTCTGAAAAGGCGCAGGGTTGGACCGTGGAAGACGGCATTCTGAAGGGTACAGGCCACGCCGATGACTTGGTTACTGTCGCCAAGTACTGGAATTTCAAATTGCACGCCGAATTCAAACTCGCCGAGGGGAGCAACAGCGGGATCGGGCTGCGCGGCCGTTATGAAGTCCAGATTGCGTCCGATTACGGCCGTCCTCCCGGGATGCATGGGACCGGCGCGCTATACACCCGCATTCTGCCGCGTGTAAACGCGAGCAAACCACCGGACGAGTGGCAGACTTACGACATCCGGCTAGTCGGTCGCGAAGTCAGCGCGACGCTGAATGGAGAGACGCTTTACGAAAAGGGCGTAATTGACGGCCTGACCGGAATCGCCTACGATCCATTCGAAGACAAACCCGGATCCATTGAGTTGCAAGGCGATCACGGTCCCGTTGAATTCCGGAATCTGGTGCTGGCTCCGCTTACGCAGCGCAAGGACAAAGTAAACAGCAGATAAACAGCGCTGGTCAAATAGACATGCATCGAAAGCTTCAGGTCTTTGCTCTACTGTCTCTGGCCCCGATCTTGCCTCCCGCTACTGGCGTGACGCTGACGGGCGTCATCATCGAGGCGGCTGCCGGCACTCACGACCGCCAGAACACGGTCGTGTCCTATGAGCTACCCGAAGGGCTCCGATCCGAGAAGGCATTCACTCTCACGCGTATCGATAAGAATCAACCCATTGACGTTCAGGTAGAGGGCGAGTCCACCCCCCGCATCGTCTGGATCATTCGCGACCGGTTGCCGGCCGGGCGGGTTCGCCGTTACCGCCTCACTCCCGCCGTGAATCCCGCAATGAAAAGCACGCCAAGCGCGGCGGTCACGACGCGGGATGATAGCAAGCGCCTCACTGTGAAAATCGGAAATCGGACAGTGCTTCGGTACAACGAAGCGGTCGTTCCGTCATCGATTCCAGGGAAGCCGGAATATCGCCGCAGCGGATATATTCATCCGGTTTACGATCCTGAAGGCCGTGTTGTATCGGATGACATGGCGCCGGATCACGCCCACCAACATGGCATCATGTTTCCGTACGAAAAGGTGGAATTCGAAGGTCGGCGGCTGAATTTCTGGGAGCCTTCGAATGGCACTGTCGCGCACGACCGAACCGAGGCCACTATCAACGGTCCGGTGTTCGGCGGATTCCGGGTGACCCAGCGTCACGACGAGAACGATCTGCCCGGCGACCTGAAGCCTGTGCTGCGGGAAACTTGGGAAGTTCACGTCTATAACATTTCAGACTACTTTCTATTCGATCTCGTGTCCGTTCAGAAATGCGCCGGCGACAAGCCCGTGTTGATCGAAAAGAACAACTACGGCGGATTGGCCATGCGCTGCAATCGCAATTGGTTCGATCATCCCAATGAGAGCGAGTATCTGACCAGCGAGGGGAAGACCCGGGCGAATGGAAACGAAACCCGCCCACGATGGGTGGACTTGTATGGCCTCATCGACGGTAAGGCAAGCGGCATGGCAGTAATGGACGACCCCTCGAATTTCCGCTTCCCGCAACCGGTGCGGCTGCATCCGCAAAAACCCTATTTCTGCTTCTCGCCCATGGCGCTGGACTCGTTCAGCATCGAACCAGGCACACCGTATATCTCGCGCTATCGCTTCCTCATTCACCTAGGAAAGCCGGATGCCGCTAAGATTGAGCCACTTTGGTATGACTATGCTGAGCCGGTGCAAGTGAGAACCGTTTCGGCACAACGGTCACCTCCGCTTACGCGCTAGTCGGAAGCCGCACTTCCACTCGCAGCCCATTCGGCCGCCGATTCAGCGCCGTAATCGAACCCTGGTGAAGGTGAATCGCGCGCGTCGCAATCGCGAGACCGAGACCTATACTCTCCTGACTTGCATTTTTTCGTCGAACACGGAAAAAGGGCTGAAAGATCTCGTGCAAGTGCTCCTCGGGAACACCTGGCCCACTGTCTTCCACAGTAATCGTTATTTCGCTACTGCCTTCCTGAAGACCGAGCCTCACGCCAACTGCGGTACCTGGCGCCGTGAACCGGACAGCATTGCGAACAATGTTCTCACAAGCGCTTCTCAGCGCTTCTGCATCGGCGCAAGGGAGGACAGCCGTAGAAGCTAAATCACCGTGCACACTCTTCATCAACGCTTCCGCTTCGAAATTACAATCGGCGACCACTTCCTGCAACAGAACCGCTAAGTCGACGGCTGTTCTTTGTCCACCGGTAATCCCGGATTCGAGCCGCGAGAGAATAAGAAGCTGAGTCATGAGCCCGTCGACACGCGACACGTCCTGCTCCATGCGACCGAGTAGCGTAGTCCGCGATAGATCACCTGATTTACTGAGCAGAGCAAGCGAAACATTCAGCCGAGCCAAAGGCGAACGCAGCTCATGGGATACCGAAGCGAGCAATTCTTGATGCGCGCTCATCAGACTTTGGATGCGCTCGATCATTTCGTTGAAGTCTGCTCCCAGATTCGCTAATTCGTCGTGGCGCTTGATGACGGATTCAGGCGCACGTGCCGACAAATCGCCTTGACTCACGCGTCGGGCCGCCGAACTCAGTCCGGCAATGGGACCTGCAATATGTCTTGCCAGAGCGAGACACAATAGTGTAACCGCAACCAACACCGTAGGGATGAAAGCTCCTTTCAAGCCATTCGGCAGATCCGAAGAAGCGGATATTCGCGGCCACGAAAGAACCAGAACGTACCAGCGTCCGGAGGGCGAGTAAGTTGCATATGCCGTAACTTTGTTACGAAATCCGCATTGCAAAACCGCCTGATGTTGTCCTCGTGCCGCCTCGACAATGACGTTGACGTTGGAAGGTAAAGCGCGCCCAAGCACGTCACGGCCCTTCGCGTCGACCAGGTAGAGAACACGGTGTTGATCCTTGAGAATCAGCTCGCAAAACTGCTCGTAGCCGGCAGCACCGCCTTCCTCATAGGCTTGCGCAGCTGCCTTTGCCAGCACCGGCGCTACTCCTGTCACCATGTCTGGCGGCATCAGAGCCCGAGGTGTAGTGCGGCTCCTCTGCACGATGCTCGCTACCAGAAGCGCCAGCACGACCAGAGTGGTGAACCAGAACCAGAAGAAAACTTTTATGAAAAGGCGGCTGCGCGAAAACCACAAATGCGTCAAGCGCAACGGGATGGCAGTCGACTCTTGTGCAGTCAATTCTGACCAATTGCTTATTATATTTGTGCTCACACGTTTGGCCAAGCGTAGAAGTAGCCCGTGCCGCGGATGCTCCGTACCCTCTCTGAGCCGTCCGGCTGTGGTCCAAGCTTCCTTCTCAAATTGCTGACATGAAGATCGATGCTGCGATCGAATGGAGAGAATTGCCGGCCGAGTATCTTCTCCACCAGAAACTCGCGTGTAAGAACCTCTCCCGGATTTTCCAGAAAAATTCGGGCCAGGTCGTATTCGGCTGAGGTCAGCCGAACAAGCTCCCCAGATCTGAACAAGGTGTGTGCCGAGATATCAAGCCGCAGGTCTCCCGACTTTATGGGAAGAGGTCTTAGAGGTTGCGCAGTTTGAAAGCTCAGTCGCGCCCGCCGTAGAATCGCACCGATACGCGCCAGTAGCTCACGGGCGCTGAATGGCTTTGACAGATAATCGTCTGCCCCCAATTCCAACCCCAACACGCGGTCTAGTTCGTTGCCCCGCGCGGTAAGCATCAGCACCGGACATCGGCTCTGTACCCGGATCTGCCGCAACACGTCGAAACCCTTTTTGTCCGGCAGCATGACATCGAGTACAACCAGCTCGAAATTGTCCTCGAGCACAGCCCGTTCGCCCATGGCGCCGGAGTGTACCGAATCCACTTGAAAACCCTCCGCCCGCAAGTACTCGGTCAAGAGCTCACAGAGCGAAACATCGTCGTCAATGATCAAAAGTTTTGGGAGCGGCGGTGACGGTACCGGTGAAGGGGTAGCCTGCATGCGCGCTGACCGGTGCGTTAAGAGGTTGTCAACAGATTGCAACCCTCTCATCTTGACGAGATTCTGGCCGTGCATGATTCGTGCTTACAAATCTAAACGAAGCCCGCACGTTTCCTGAAGGCGCAACGCTTCCACCTGCGAAAGACTTGAATAGGAGGACAATTCAAGATGTCACTGCTGAGCGATGGAGCCACCTTCGCAGTACCGTACGGCCGGCACAAACGATGGAAGCGCGGTCGCCGGATTATTTATGCAATATTGCTTCTCCTTGCTCCAGCCCTGGCGGTGCTCCTGTATCTCGTCGTTGTCCTGCCACCCGGACAATCGAGTTTTCTGAAGTATGAGGGCTCTTACTCCTTGCCCTCGCATGGCGTCTTGAACGTGCTCGACTACCTTTCCGTCTCAGGCGACAACTTGTTTGTTGCCGGCGAGTCCAGCGGCAGCTTCTTTCAAATCTTTCTTCCGGCCAACGGCATCAAGGTACGCGAATTACTTGGGAATCCCCAGGCGCATGGTCTTGCAGTTGTTCCCGAACTGCATATCGGATTTGCAACCAGAAGCGATAACGAAAACCAGGTTGACGTGATTGATACACGGGATATGATGCTGCTATCCACTATCCCTGTGGCGCCAGGACCCGATGGCATCCTCTACGACGAACAGGCCAAGCTGCTCTACGTATCTAATTCGGATGCCAAACAAGCCACGCTCATTGATCCCTCTTCACGTAGCATCGTAGGCTCGGTGTCGCTCCCTGGTTCACCGGAAGCAGCCGTCGTCGATCCATCGTCTGGATTGCTCTTTCAAAACCTCCACGATCGAAACTCCATCGCGGCCGTTGATCTCACCAAACGAACCACGATAGGGGAATGGCCGCTTGCCGGGTGCGAGGCGCCATCCGGTATCGCGATTGATCCTGTGTCGGCTCGCGTCTTCTGCGCCTGTAAAGGTAACGCTCGCTTAGTAATCTTCAATCGGGAAAGCCATCAGGTCGTCGCAGCAGTCGACATCGTGAAACAGCCGGACTCCATTGCATACGACTCCGCACTGCATCGTATCTATGTAGCCGGAATCGGCGGCCAGCTCTCCATTGTTCTTCAGGATGGAAGCGATCAGTATCGCTTAGGAGACAGCATTCGCACCCACTATGGAGCTCACACTGTGGCCATTGATGAACGCACTCACCGTGTATACGTTGCCTACGCCAGTGTCTTGATAGCCCCTCGCGTAGCGGTCTTTTCGCCCATTCCGTAGCGGTCCGACTTAGAAATACCCTTCATAAGTCCACCCGCCAGCCGTGGCGCGGGCACACATGCCCAATGTCATTGACTTAAGGAACATTTCGGGTTAGAAATGTTTTTATGTCGCCGAGCATCTCCCCCCACCCACTAGAAGTGTTGAAAGTATTCGAGAAAATGGCGGCCGAGGATACCTGGCTGAGAAAGCTGTGTCCGGCGGGAACGGCGTTTTCGCGTCGGCGCATTTATACACTGGGGGTGGTCCTGCAGTTGATGATTTTGCAGCGGCTGATGGCGAAGTTCACGCTCAGCAGCGCGGCGCAATATTTAGCGGAGCGATGGCCAGAGACAACGGAAGCCGGCAAGCGGGGGATTTCGCTGGGCGCTGCGGCGTATTGCCGGGCGCGGCAAAAAGTGCCCACACTGGTAGCTAGACACGTGCTGGAACAGATGATCGAACGGCTGCAGGGATGGTTTCCCAGCAATGCCGTGTTACCCAACCGAACAGTTTATATCTGCGATGGCAGCACGCTGGCTTTGCCGTATTCTGCCGAGTTGAGCCGGCATTATCCGCCGCATCGCAATCAGAAAGCCGCCTCCCATTGGCCGTTGCTGCGCATCGTGGTCCTGCAAGATGCGCAAACCGGCCTGGCGGTGTGCCCGCAATGGGGACCGGAGACGGTGAGTGAACAAGAGTTAGCGCTGCGGGCCATCGCTGCTTTGCCGGCGGGCGCGGTGCTGGTGGGAGATCGCAATTTCGGGGTCTTCGGCGTGGCCTCGGCAGCCAGCCGGCACGGTCATGACGTGATCGTGCGCTTGACCAAAGTGCGCGCCGCACGCCTGGCCGGCGGTCCGCTCCAGCCCGGCTGTGACAAGCCAGTTACTTGGACGCCGACACGCTGGGATTCCTGTGGCGGGCCCTACGCGGCACAAGCAGCGGTCAGGGGACGATTGCTCTGCCTCGCCGCTTCCGATCCGAAGCAGACCGAGCTTGTGTTTCTGTTCACTACACTGGCTCTACCGGCCGACAAAATCGCCGCTCTTTATGCGCTGCGCTGGAACGTGGAATCGGACTTACGCTCCCTCAAACAAACGGTGCGCTTACGCGAGCTTTCGGCCCGCTCGGTCGATCTACTCGACAAGGAACTACTGCTCGCCTTTGCCGCTTACAATCTGGTGCGCGCCGTGATCTGTCTGGCTGCCGAAAAAGCCCAGGTCCCCCCACGCCGGATTAGTTTTACCAATGTATACACTCTGCTGAGAACCTTTGCCTCCCCTCTACACGCCCATCGCCACGCCGCCGCCGCCGATCCATTTTGGGACTCCATTATCGACATGGCAGCTCAATACAAGCTCCCCAACCGCAGCAAATCTCGCAGTTTTCCTCGCGCTGTTTGGTCCAAACCTCAGAGTTTTCCCGCTAAACATGCCCAGCCTTAAGTCAATGACATTGGGCACACATGCCTGCCGGGTCGAGACTTATCTCGACCCTTCATTTTGCGACGGGAACTCACCAGCCTTCAGGAACTGATCGTTCCTAGTGAGTAGCACTTGCGCCCGATGGAATGCCTGCACTACCTGTCTTCGAGGTGCGCTGGTTAAAGCCAACGTTGACGACCGTGTTTTTGTCGAAATCAACTTCATGTCCCCGCGCAATCACGTTCGAATAGACTGACCACTCCAGCCCGTAATAAGCAAAAACTCTGCCCACGTTGGATGACGCCTGCGAAGCCGCCGAGCCAAACAATCCGAATCCTATCCCGCCCCCCCAAGGTTTTGCCTCCGATATTCCGTGACGGCGCGGAGAGCGTACCGTTTGATGTTCGGCTCCTGCCGCCCGGTCCGGCCACTTGTGACACCAGCGCGGCGATACCGACGTTGATAAAGCGTGTCTTAGATTCTTTGGCCTGCACACCGCCTTCGCCGTTCACGCTGACCGCTGCCCCGCTCGCCTCTGCGCCACTCAAAGCTGCCTGCGTGTGGAACGAAACGGCTTGTTGTGCCGCGCCTTCTTGGGCGCGAACGGCAGAAGCGAGCAGTTGCGTTTCCGGTGAAAGACTCACCTCATTGAACGTGAGGCGAAGCCGGCCCGCATGATGGAACCATCCCGCTTTTTTAACCTGAACCACACTTCCGTTCAATCGCGTTCCTTCCGGCAGCATCAATCGCTTGTCCGGCGAAAATAGCGGCTCGCTCGTCACTGCCTCTACCACCTGACCCTTTTGCGTTTGGCCTGAATGCACCGGCGTCAACAACCGCGCTGGTATAACACTGTTATTTCCTGGCGCCGTCCCTAGCAGTGTCAGCGAATCACCTGGAATCGAAGCTGACCCGAAGTCGAGACTCTGAGCCAAATCCGCATCGAAACGCGTGCGGTTGCGCACATACTGCGGATGATAGGGCAGCCTGGTCACAAAGTAGTCCTCTAAGTGCTGCAACTTATCGGGACTTCGCACCATACCGGAAGGTCTCTGATGCTATTGACACGGGATGAAATTTGATCCTTCGCGGCCTGTTGAGTACTGCTGATGAAACCTCCGTTCTGCTGCGCAACACTTTGGGTTATTGGTTTAGGAGGCCGGATTGGATAAAGCGTATTCAGGCCTGCCGTCTCTTGTGTTTTTATCTGCATCACGCGTCCGTCGGGAATCCGGACGGATGTGAACTGCACCTGCGCCACATGCAGCGGCGTGAAATCACCGCCCAGAATCGCGCGTGTTCTCGCGCTTTTCGAAACGGGTTCTATTCGGCTCACATGACCCATCAACCGCGACCCCGATGGAATTGTTTCCCGGTCAAAAGTAAAAATCGGAGAGATCGTCGTAGCTTCCACTGGAGCGCCCAGACGCTTCGGCATCCGTTTGGTTAAATAGGCTCGCAGCGGCGTTCCCCTAGTCACCGTGAGTTGAATTGTCTGGCTGTGATGATCTGGCGCCTGATAGGCGAGCACGAGCGAGCAGATACAGAGAAAGGGCGTATGGCGTAAGCGCAGGAACATGTGTTCTCGATGCTCGCCCTCAGCGTCGAGTTACCGTATAACGCCGGCCTATACAAAACCACACAATCACCTCACAAACCTACGCAAATCACAGCGGTTTAACCACTTTCCACCCGGCTGCATTGGTATCGGAATGGTCATCCCGTGGTTTCTATCTCGAGCTCTTATGGCATGTCGCGCCTATGCGATTACCTGCTCGCCCGCGATTCTTTTTGTCTTGCTCAGTGTCGGAGCATGGGCCGGTCAGTTCAAATCGAACACTCGGCTGGTGGTTCTTCACGTAAGCGTATTGACGTCGAATGGCGATCTTCTCGGCGACTTGAATCGCAACCGCTTCACCGTATATGAGAACGGTAAGGCGCAGGAGATCCGGGTCTTCCATCGCGAAGATGTACCGGTGTCCATCGGCATGGTGGTTGACAATAGCGCCAGCATGATGCCCGATCGCCTTACTGTCGAAGCGGCAGGCTTGTCCATGATCGACGCTTCCAACCTGCTGGATGAAACCTGCATCGTGAACTTCAACGATGAGTCCTTCATCGACGTGCCCTTCACAGGCGACATTCAGGAGATGAAGCAGGGCTTGGCCCGCGTCGACGCCCGTGGCGGTACCGCCGCCTTCGATGCCGTGCACCAGACTCTGCGCTACCTGGACAAATCTGCCACCAAAGACAAACGCGTACTCTTGGTGATCACTGACGGAAACGACAACGGCAGCAAAATTAGCCTAGAAAAAATCACGGAGATGGCCCGCCAGAGCGGAGTCATCGTGTATGCCATCGGCCTCCTCCGTGCCGAGTCCCGAGCCGATTCCTCGCAAGCGCGGAAAGCTCTTAACATGCTTACAACTGCCACCGGCGGAGCGGCCTTTTACCCAAAGAATGTAAATGAAGTAAATCGAATCGTGTTAGAAATCGCCAAGGAGATCCGCAGTCAATACACCATCGCCTACGCTCCTTCGGTCACGGCATTAGACGGAACATTCCGGAAGATCAACGTACAGGTAAGCGGCCCGGGAAAGCCGAAAGTTCGCACCAGAACCGGCTACCAGGCTGTTCTCGCCGAGAAAGAGGAACATGACACAAGCAATCGTTCTTCGCTCTAACATCGCCACTACGAAGGAAGAAAGGCCGAAGCTTTTCAACGCAGTGCCCTGGTATGTCTGGTGCGCGTTAGCCGGCATCACCTCCGTTATGGCACCCTGGTTTTTATCGCAGGCTTGCAGAACAGAGCGGTCCAGGCCGGCCTTCAAAAGATTTACCGGGTATTATTTCTCTATGTTTGTTGCGTGCTCTTAGTGATGGTACAAGTGCTCACTACGGAGTTCACGCAGACCCCGTTCCTGCACATGCACCAGGCTTACACGGTAATCGCATTATTTACTCTAGCCATCCTCGGCGTAGCTCGCCAGGGGACTCAGTTCCGCTGGGCAGCAACCTGCGTATGCGGCTTCTATACTGTCTACCGAATTGGACTGATCCTCGTACTGCCCCTTTTTCCTGCTGAACCAAAAATAGGTCCAGTCTACCATCATGTGACCCACTTTGTTCCACCTGATTTTCCACTTCTGCTTTTTGTTCCAGCAGTACTTCTTGACCTTTTTTGGCAGCGAACCAAACACTGGCCAGCCTTGCTGAGTGCGCTTGTTTCCGGCGCCATATTCGTCGCTGCGCTCTCCTTCGTTCAGTGGCCTTTTAGCGATTTCCTGCAATCGCCCTTGGCACGCAACTGGTTTTTCGGCGCCAATTATAGGGGCTTCGGAACGCGGCCCACTTCCTACAAAGCTTTACATCAGTTTTTTGCGGCGGATTCGTCTACGGCGTTTCTGCGCGGGCTGGTCGTGGCCTGGATCGTTGGATCCATTTCGCTCTTTCTTGGCGACGGACGAGGAAACTGGTTAAGACAAGTTCAGCGCTAAACAAAAGAGAAATGATGAAATCCCGAAATTGGCTGGTGTTAACGCTGATGGCGCTGCTCGGGGCCTCCGTGCAGGCGCACGTGGGCAGCCCGGATGTTTTCCTGCAAGGGAAAGCCGGCCCCTACCGCCTTTGGGTGACTATCAGGCCGCCCGAAGTCATACCCGGTGTAGCCGCAATCGAAGTGCGAACGGACCCTCAAAATCTTACCAGGCTTCAAGTAACACCGCTGCTTCTGGAGCAGAACGGAACTCAATTTGCTCCTGCCCCCGACACTCTAAAATCCGCGCCGGAAAGTCCCGACTTTTATACCGGATCGGTTTGGATCATGCGCCCCGGCTCGTGGAAGATTCGTTTGCACGCCTTCGGCAAAAATGGCGACGGTACGCTGGCCGTGCCGATTCCAGCCATGGCGATGCGTATAAAAAGCATGCAGCGCGGCCTGGGATTGGCGCTGTTTGCCATGATGGCCACCCTGGTTCTCGGGCTCGTTGCCATAGGCGGCGCCGCTGCCGGAGAAGCAACCCTTGCGCCGGGAACGAAACCCGACCCGGATACTCGTCGCAAGTCCGTTTTTTCGATGTCTGTCACCGCTCTACTGGTGCTGTGTGTCCTCGCCTATGGGCGCCACTGGTGGAATCAGTCCGAGGCTTTTATCGGCGACAACGCCTACAAGCCAATGCACCTGCAGGCCACGCAAAAGGCCGGAGTGCTGGCGCTCCAATTGAGTGATCCAGGGTGGCTGCCTTTGCGTCAAATCGACGATCTTATGTTAGACCACAACCATCTCATGCACCTCTACGCCATTCGGCAGCCGGGCCTGGACGTCGTGTTTCATCTTCATCCTGAGCAATCCGGTCCGGGCCAGTTTCGTCTTCCCTTGCCTGAGATGCCGCCGGGCGTCTATCGTCTCTATGCCGACATCGTCCACGACAACGGGTTCCCGGAAACACTGACTGCTTCCATCGCCATTGCGCCAGGAGGCACAACCAAACGGCCGCTGGCAGGAGATGACGCTACGGGCCAAGCGAATCCGGTCGAACTCAACTCGGATCTTAGCGCCCAATTCAGACTTCCCGATGGTTACAGCATGACTTGGATTCACTCGAACAAGCCGCTAAGCGCGAGGCAGCTGACCGTCTTCCGCTTTCGTCTGCTCGACCCCCACGGTCAAGCGCCACAAGACATGCGGCTGTATATGGGCATGCTGGGCCATGCTGCTTTCATCAAGACAGACTTCACAACCTTCGCCCACCTTCATCCTGACGGCTCCGCCAATATGGCGGCCTACATGATGGCGCAAGGCCAGACCGAGACCCAACTGAACCGGACGACTAAAACGGGTATGAGCGGAATGCCCATGAATCCGAGCGATCAGGAACCTCCGCCAGACAGCAGCCATTTGCCGAACGAAGTCTCGTTCCCCTACGGGTTCCCGCAATCCGGCCATTACCGCATGTTTGTACAAATGCGCCGCGGCAACACAGTTGAAACCGGCGCCTTCGACGCGGCGGTCCAGTGACAACCTCCGTCAGAAAGCTTAGCTGATCACGCCCCTGCGCACGGCATAAAGAACCAGCTCAGGAATGCTGTGAACATTCAGCTTCTGCATAAGATTATTGCGGTGAGTGACAACCGTATGTGGGCTCACTCCGAGAAGGGCAGCAATGTCTTTCGTCGGCTTCAACTCGGCGACCAGTTGGAGCAACTCGCGCTCGCGTGCCGTTAACAACTCGTAAGGGTCTTCTGCCCCGCGTTGTTGCACCTGGCGAACGTAGTCATCCGCCAAAACCTTACTCACCGCCGGACTGAAGAAGGCCTTCCCTGCGGAGACTGCACGGACAGCTTGAATCAAATCAGCTTCGGCCGAATCCTTCAACAGGTAACCTCGGGCGCCGGCCTTTAAAGCCCGTAAAATATAGCCCTCGTCCGAATGCATGCTGAGTATCAGCACAGCTATTCTCGGATGAGCGCTGGTGATTCGCTTTGCCGCTTCGATTCCGTTGAGAATAGGCATGGCAATATCCATAATGACGATATCGGGCGCTGACTGATCGACTGCTTCAAGCGCCTCCCGCCCGTTACTTGCTTCCCCTACGACGGAGAAGTCCGAATATCTTTCTAGCGCAAGCCGCAATCCATTCCGCATAATCGTGTGATCATCAGCCAGCACAATTCGCGTGGTTGTCATACCAAAACGGCTCCTTGACCGGTGGAGAGTGGCAATTGAACATGAATTCGAGTGCCATTTCCAGGCTTCGATTCCACCCGGAACGTTCCTCGTAGATGGATCACCCGTTCTTCCATTCCTAGAAGCCCGACTCCTTTCTCCTTTTCTGGTATGAAACCTTGGCCATCGTCCTCAATCCTGAGTTCGAGAAGGCAGTTTTCTTGCTCCGCGAGATGAATGCTGACACGTTTCGCTTTGGCGTGTCGAGACACATTGTGAAGGGCCTCCTGTACGATCCTATAGATACAGGTTTTGTGTTCCTCCGGTAATTCATCGGACACCGAATCTGCATGGACCTGCACTGAGATGTTTTTCGTACGGGAGATTTCTCGCGCTTGCCACTGCAGCGCCGGAACGAGTCCTAAATCATCCAGCATCGAAGGACGGAGGAGTAGTGACATGTCTCTGACCACAGCCACGGTCCTTTCCGCCAGCCGGCGTAGATCGTGGAGTTGCGAGCGAGTTTCCGTTTCAGTCGCAGGGCTTACCGTGGCCGCCACATTGCCGATTCCCAAAAGCAGCCCTGAGAGGGCCTGTCCCACTTCGTCGTGTAGTTCGCGGGACAGTGCTTTGCGTTCCGATTCCTGTACGGACAAAAGACGAGTGGAAAGTTCTCTTTGAGCACTCCGCGCCTGCTCGGCTTCCTCCAACCTGATGGCTGACAGGCGTTCCCATCGCAAAAGACGATCGATACTGCCTCCCGCCAAAAGTAGGCCGCAGAAAAGTGTTACTACGAAAAGCACAATCAGCTGATGCCGAAAACTGGCAAACAGCTCATTCACCTCTCGATCGCCAACGTTCAACTGTTTCTGGTTCACTTGACTGATCTGATCGGCGAGCAGAACAATCACCGCACGCCGGGGAAGCAGAGAATACCGCGTGAACGAATACCCTAATTTCTTGCGTTGCTCGGCGTTCCATTGCAGAGCAGGGCGTAACGAAGCGAAATACGCCGTCAGCTCGCGAACAAAGATTCCAAAAGGAACCCGCTCCTCTTTGCGGAGAACATGATCATACGCAGCAACTGCCGTAGAAATGCGTGTGCGGGCGCTTTCCAACTCCTTCTTGTGAACGGCGGCCAGCACTGGATCGGGCTCGAGGAGCAGGTCGCGTGTGTATGTGCCGGAAAGATAGATGTCGGACCGAAGTTGTTCGAGCATCTGATTCCGTTGAAGGTAATCTTCCCTGATTCGCTCGTTCTCCGCCTGGATACGCCTCAACACCGACAACGCATTGAGGCCAGTGAACGCCAACAGCAGCAGGAGCCCGCCAAACCCGACAATTAGAAGCCGTCGGGTTCGAATACTGCTTTTCATCCGGAATCGTTATGCCTCAACGCAGCAACCCGAGTGCATATTGGAGAGCTGCATACGCCTCCTGATAAGAATAGCGAGCATTCAGGTTCTCCACTTGTGCCTGGGTCTGGCCTAACTGCGCCTGCGTCAACTCCACGATAGAAGATAATCCAAGATCGTATCGCCCGTGAGCCAAATCAAGAGCCATGTTCGCTTGCTTGAGGAGTTGTTCCGTGGGAACGATCGCCTCAAATGCGTTTTTCGTATGTCCCCATTCAGCCCGCACATCTCGTGCGACTCGGTCCTGCATATCGCGGTCCCTTTGATTGGTGGCTACCAGCTGATATTCGGCAGCCTGCCTCCGGGCTGAGAAAAGATGCCCGTTAAAAATCGGGATCTGAACGTTCACAGCTGCAGCTTCGTAGTACGAAGGTATATCCGGGTTTGCATTTCCAGGTTCAATCCACGGCAAAGCTCCACCGACTGCTGAAAGATTAACGGTCGGCCTCTTCAAATCGCGTTCAGCGTACACAAACTTCTGAGCCGCCTCTGTCTGCAGTCGAAGGCTTGCCAGCTCGGGGCGATTCTGAAAAGCCTGCTTGATGAGAACCTCGGCATCGGCCGGGGGTGCTGGGGGCTGTGGTTGATCTGTGAGCTGATACTGGACTGCTTGCTGTGTTCCCAATGCCTGGCCTAGCGACGCATACGCGCTCGCCAGGCGATCTTGCGCGCGGAGCATCATTAATTTCGCATCGGCCAAATTCACCTGGGCGAAGCTCAGGTCTACCTCTGATCTCAGTTTGTTCTTTGTAAGTTCACTGATTTGATCCACGACGCTTTGGCGAGTCGAGATCGTCTGCTGCGCAACCTTGATCAACTGTTGTGCCAGCAGAACTTCATAGTAGGCCTGGTTGACGCCGAGAAGCACATCGTACTGCGTAGCCCGGTAGTCTTCCCGCCCTGCTTGTGCGGTTAGCTTTGCGTTGGCGACCAGGTTCGGTGTGCGGCCAGAGTCTGTGATCAGCTGCGAGAGAGTCAGACCGGTTCCGAAATGGTTAAAGAGTCTGGGGTCATTCAGGACTCCCGCACCCAGGCGGCTATTTTGGTTGGCCTGGGCCGCTGTTATCTCGCCGTTCAGAGCCGGATAGTAAGCCGACCGATTTTCTCTCACGATCTGATCGGACCGTGAGTAGGCGGCCTGTGACGCTAACACCTGCGGATGGTTCTTCAGCGCCATCGCTTCCGCTTCCGGCAAGCCGAGCTGAGGGGGACCGCTGTTCTGCGCAAATAACAGACCGGTACCGAGCAGACAGCCTGCCAATATCTCTTTCTTCGCCATCTTCTCTTACGCCTGCACCGGTTGCAGACGGCCCTCGTTAGTTCGTTCCTTACGCCGGTAGATCAGCAGATAAGCGGCCGGCACAATAAAGATCGTAAACAGAACAGAGGTGGAGAGCCCGCCAATGATTGCGCGTGCCATCGGAGCGTATTGCTCAGCTCCCGTTCCTAGCTTCATCGCCATGGGAATCATGCCGATGATCGTGGCGAGTGAAGTCATCAGGATTGGACGCAATCGCACACGGCAAGCTTTGATGACCGCATCCTCCACGGACAGGCCTTCATCCTGTTCTAGCTTGTGTGCGAAATCGACAATCAGGATACTGTTTGAATCGGCAATCCCTATGAGCATGAGGACACCCATGAGAGACATCACGTTCAGAGTTGTTCCCGTGAGCGGCAAAATCAGCAATACCCCGATGAAGCCCATGGGAATGGCAAGCATGATCAGGAGGGGATCGATGAACGACTTAAACTGCGCCGTCAAAATTAAGTAGAGAAGGATAAACGACAGAATGAATCCGAACCCAAAGCTCTTAAACGACTCATTCATTCCTTGCACCATGCCCCGTAAGGTGACGCGCATGTTACCGGGCAGCTTGGTCTTGTGGAGTAGTTTCTGGATGTTGGTGGACAACTTTCCAAGATCCTCACCCTGGGGCGTCACATAGATATCGGTGGATCGCTGGATCTGGTAGTGATCGACTTCGGTGGGTGTCCGGACATGCTCCAGTTTCACAACCGTATCGAGCGTTGTCGGATTGGGCAAATTGGGAGCTTTCAAAGGAATGTTCCGTAAATCAATGTTGTTATGAACCGCTGCCGACCCGTTCTCGAAGTATTGAACCGTCAAAAAGTAGTCGTTGCCGCTTTTGTAGTCGACCCAGTAGTTCGGTGCGATCATCACGTTCGAGTTGAGCGCGGTGATTACGTTATCCACTATCTGCTTCTGGTTTAACCCAAGTTCCCCGGCGTGAACTCGATCTACGTTCATGCGTAAAGCCGGATAATTCAGATCTTGCGGAATGTAGACTTCCGCCACACCCGGCATCTTCCGAATCTGAGCTGCCAATTTTTGGGTCTCTTGATAATCGCCCTGGTAATTGCGTCCGGTAATCTGAACATCGATGGGGGCGGGCATACCGGAATTCAGGATCGCGTCCTGCATGGAACCGCTGGAGAAGAATGTGCGCACCTCGGGAAAGTGCAAGGCGATCCCCCGTTGTACGCGATCCATATAAGCAAAACTGGTGAGCTTATGGTCTGTCTGGAGAGCCGTTTGAATTGTGCCCGTGTATTGACCGGAGTTGGTCGTATAGAGAGAAGAAAAGTCATTCACAACCCCGATGTTCGAGACCGTCATCTTGTAATCGTGAGGATCGATATTCTGCCGGATTAGATCTTCTATTTTCTTGACATATTGCTCTGTTACCTCAATGCGGGAGCCGGTTGGAGCTTTCATGTTGATGGTGAACTGTCCGGCGTCCGTCTTCGGGAAGAAAGCAAGTCCCAGAAACGGGAAAATAGCGAGGCTGAGCCCAAAAAGCCCCATCAGAGCAATCACCGTCAGCGCCGGCCGTCGCAAGGCGGAGCGGACCCACTTTTCGTAAAAGTCTAATACCCTGTCAAAGCCACGATTGAACCCTTGGTTAAATCGTGTCCACCAGGACTCTTTCTTATTTCTTTGGTGAGCTCCTTGCGGTTCGAGTTCCGCCCTCTCCTCGTCGCTCTCGTTTTCCCGATGATGCGGGCCGTGCGGATTGGTAAGAAACCGGGAACAGAATAGCGGAATCACCGTCATCGCCACCACGAAAGAAACGAGGAGCGAGATACAAAAGGCCAACGCCAGCGAGGAAAAGAGAAACTTGCTGACGCCATACAGGAAAGTGACCGGAAAGAAATCGACAACGTCCACCAGCGTTGCCGCAAGCACCGCCAGCGTCACCTCGGATCCCCCTAGCTCGGCAGCTTTTCTCGGTAACTCGCCCAATTCCAAGTGCCGGTAGATGTTCTCCAGAGAGATCACGGAATTATCGATGACTCGCGAAAAAGCCAGCGCAATTCCGCCCAGCACCATCGTGTTGATAGTGCTCCCGAACATAAAAAGAAGGATGAAAGTGGCCAGGGCGGACAAGGGGATGGAAAGCAGTACGGCAGAGGTGGCTCGCACATTACCGAGAAATAGCAGGATCATGATAGTGGTTAACGCGAGCCCAATCAGGCCCTCATGCAACACCGTATCGATTGCTTCCTTTACGAAAACAGATTGGTCGAATAATAGCGTTGTTGTCAGCTGCTTCGGCATGTCCACTAGATTCTTCAACAGGTCTCGCACGCCGTTGACGATCTGAATGGTGTTGGTATCCCCTCCCTGCTTCATGATCGGAATGTAGGTAGAACGCTGCCCCTCCACGCGCACCACGTTGTATTGAAGAGCGCTGGCGTCTTCGGCCTTTCCGACGTCCTTTACCGAAACCCAGGAATTGCCGACCGTCTTAATGGGTACATCGTTCAGCTCCTTCATGTCCTTAACCAGACTGTTGGAATAAACGTAATAATCCAGCGGTCCCATTTTGACGTCCCCGGCAGGAAGGATGAGATTTTGATTATTGACTGCGTCGACCACGTCCATGGGGCTCATCTGCCTCGACATCATCTTGTAGGGATCCACATAGACCATGACTTGGCGGTACTTGCCCCCAAAGGGCGGCGGTATTTCAGCGCCTTTCACCACTGCAATTTGATTGCGAACGTTAAATTGCGCCTGATCGTGGAGTTCGGTTTCACTAAGCCCCTTCCCTCTAACGGCCACCAGGCAGACCGGCTGGCTGGAAGCGTCAAACTTGAGAACTACCGGAGGCAGCGTACCAGGCGGCAGCCGTTTCAAGTCGGCCAACGCCAGATTCGATAGCTCCGTCACGTCCGCATCGGCGCTCGTGCCCGGCTGGAAGTACACGCGGATGAGGCTGACGCCCAACATGGATCGCGATTCCATGTGATCTATGCCCGAGGCCAAGGTGAAAAACCGCTCGAGTGGATTTGTAATGTCGACTTCAATATCCTCCGGAGGCATGCCTGAGTAGAAGGTTGCCACCACCACCTCGGGCAAGTTGATCGTAGGAAACAAGTCGACCGGCATGCGAAATAGGCTAGTGAGCCCGATCACGCACACGGTTAGGCAAATAACGATGATGAAGTAGGGATTACGAATCGAAAAACGAGACATGTGGTGTAAATAGGCAAAAAGAAGGCGTCGTTAACTCTTCGGCTTATACTCCGCCGCCGGTACCGGTTGAGGATGAACTGTTTCGCCGGCTGTTAAGCTGGCCCGGTCTGTGACAACGACCGGATCTCCCTCCTTCAGCCCCGACAGGATTTCTACATCGTTGGCTGTTTCGCTGCCAAGTTTCACTTGGCGTAACTGGATCTTATTCGTCGGACCGACGACGAAAACGCTGGCGTTATCGCTCTCTCGCTCTACGCATTGCAGAGGCACAGTTAGCGCTTTCGCATTCCTGCTCAGAGTCAGTATTGCCTCCGCATAAAGGCCGGGTAGCAGGACGCCTTGTGGATTGGGCACGTCCACCTCCGTGTGGAGTGTACGAGTAGCTTCATGCACGTCGAAAGAAGTGCGAGCCACGGTACCTGGAAAGTGTCTGTCAAGCGCGGGGACGTGAACATCGACCGGAGCGCCCAACCTTATGCTGCCCACATAAGTTTCGGGCACGGGGATGACGAGACGATATAGATCTTCTTGCGAGAGTTTCACCAGCGGCATCGCCTGCGTGCTTGAGTTTGTACCGGCTTGGAGGAGCGTGCCGAGATTTCCGTAACGCTGCGTCACCACGCCCTTGAACGGAGCAGTGATGTTTGAATACGCGTAGATTGCTCTATCGTGATCGAGCTTAGATTGGGACGCCGCGAGATTACTCCGCGCCGATTCAAGATTAGACTTCGCGCCCTCAACCTGCGCTTCAGCAGCCAGGTCTCTTCCCTGCACATCATCCACCTCTTGCTGGGCAACCAAGCCTGGCTTGTTTTGCGAGACGCTGTTTAAACGGTCATATTCAAGGTGGAGGACTTTATGTTGGGCCTGAATACGGTTGAGCTGATGCTCGGCGTTTGTCACCTGATCCGATAGACTTTGTATCGCCGCTTCATCCTGCTTGAGCGTGGCCTGAAGCTCTGGAATCTCCAGGACAGCCAGAAGCTGCCCCTTATGCACGTGACTTCCGAAGTCAACCAACAGCTGCTTCACGTAGCCGGATTCCTTGGCATAGATATCTATCTCCTGGAACGGCACCAGCTCAGAAGACACCGTTAGCTGGCGCTCCACAGGCTTACGCACGGCCTTCACGATTCCGACCGTGACAACTTGTTGCTCTGTGCTGGGTTTCGCCGACGCTTTTTCAGCGCTTCCGCAAGAGATCGACGTGGTCGCGCAATACGTCACCGTCAAGACTGTGATCAGCGTAAATAGTCGTTTTCGAGGGCTGAAGCTCTTGCGCGCGTCTTTGAACATTCGCACCTGTTTTGTGACGGTCATTCAGGGATAAGGAAAGGTGCTTCCACTATAAAACCAATGCGTTTCATACTGATATCCCTCTGGGAGGGTATTTTTAGGTAGGAACCGGCAGTAGTTTCTGTTTACTGAATCCACTCTCTAGCAGGATCGGGGCCGATGATCAATCCGATCGGACAAACCGCCCAACGAGAACTGGCTCGACCGGCAGAACTCGATTAACTCCCCCTCATAAGTGAGCATTTCTTCCGCTTTCTTCGGGAGGTCCTTGGCAATGGACGCTGGAATCGAGTGAACCCCATGCTGGTCTCCGTGCAGGAGATCGCCTGGTCTTACAACCAAACCGCCAATCTCAACCGGTTCGCCAAAATCAATGACATGAGCGTAGGCGTGTGACACCGAGATGTTACCCGCGAAAACCTGCAAACCACTAGCCTCCACTCCGGGCAGATCTCGGACGGCGCCATTGGTAACGCAGGCGGTGCACTCTAGAGCCGTTGCTATGGTCGCGTGAATTTCTCCTACGAAGGCGCCCACACCCGGCACCTGATCCAAGTCCGCCAGCACCACAAACCGAGGAGCGGGAATAGTAACTAGGTAGGACCACCAATCCATCGCCTCGTAGTAGCAGCGCTTGGACATCGGAGTAGAGGACGTGCGAATCCGTCCCGTAACGGCGTAGCCAATCTTCGGTTTCCAGCGCGGAAACTGGCACTGCACAGAACTGTTCATGAAGCCTTCATTTCGAGGTCGGATGTTAAACTGCTCGATCGCGTTAGATAAAACGCAAGTAGAAAATCCTGCTAGGGCGCTCATTGTCTCCGGCGCTATGGTTTGTATGTCAGCCACTTTAAACTCCTTCTTTTCACGACGGCCTCCTGCGATGGCCTCCTCGTAGACTAGCCCAGGCGTTCCCGCGAAGCTCCTACTGAGTTGAGAGCCTGATAAATACTCCGCAAAGGGGATAGCATCCGAAAGCTCACCGAGTTAGCATCGTCTGGAAGCGTTACGAAGCCCATCTCCGCCCCAAAACATGCATGGAACAGATTCGAGTCCTGCTCGCTAATCACCAGCCGATTGTCCGAAATGGCCTCCGGTCCTTGCTGGAACGGGATTCCAAGATCCGAGTCATCGGAGAAGCAGCCAATGGGCAAGAAGCAGTCGTGTTGGCCCAGTATCAACACCCCGATGTGGCCATCTTAGATGTCCAGTTGGATTCGGTTCGCGGTATTGATGCAGCACGAACGCTTTCATCCAAGGCGCCGAAAATCCGGGTGGTGATTCTCGGCACGCTGACAGACGAAAGCTATGTGCAGGAAGCCTTCACAGCCGGAGCCCGCGGATATGTATTGGGCGATTCGGCGCAATCCGATCTGCAACGTGCCGTGTTCGTCGTCGCGGCAGGGGGCATATTCCTAAGCCCCGTTGTTAGCGGCGCCTTGATTGAAGATTGGAATCGCGGGCGCAATCCCCAACACCCTGCTTTAGCGGAGCGTCAGAAGCATTTATTCTCGCTGCTTGTAGATGGACGGCTGGAGGCGGAGATAGCCGAGATGCTCAAGATTTCCGAAGATCAGGTTCATTCTGAGTGTGAGGGTATTAGAAACTCACTGCAACATCTCGGGATCTCTAAGGCGCTGTATTGCTATCTCGCGGGCTAACGTTGACCGGCCGACGGACGCAGGTCGTCTTGGGCTTCGGTTTCGAACTTGGTAGGGATGGCGAAGGACACTATTACCGGCGGACAGATGCGAAGAACCGCTCCAAATCATCAAGCACGGACAGAAAAATCATTCGGTGTTCGCTCGCATAGAACGACCTGCTGATGGATTGCCTCTGCCTTGGATCAACGGAATATCTTCAGGATGAAATGGAACTGGCTAAACTACTATCCCGGAGTTTAATAATTACTCTTCGCAGGGGATGGTCTTATAACTAAGTAGCTCCTAGAGTAGCTCTAGAAGGGAAGGCGCAGTGGCCGTTAAGAAGCTTTACCCCCAGATCCCCATAGCAGGCTTCTTCTCGCCGTCCTTCCCCTCTTCTTTTCAGGACAGACAGAGGACGGGTTTCTCACGGCTCGTCGCGTATTGCGGAGTCTACCAGGTGGATGACTTGCATTAAACGACAGCAATCTTGCTCTCGCTTTTTTGCGAGGCTAAATCATCGCCCGCCAGTCTCCCTCGTCATACTCCACAACCACTGTGGCTGATCACTGAGTCTTGTCTTACTTTTGGCGATGATTGGCAAGACTCTGCGTTTTCTTGCGAGAGGCCAAATTCTGTTTTTTCTACAGCCACGGCGCGGTGAAGCTGAACAATTGCAACTCGAACCAGCCTCTTCACTTCGCCTTCGTCCATGCCCAGCATCTGAGCGCACGAAGAGATCGTGCACCCGAGCAACATACGGAGAACGTAGCAGATGCGCGGCGAGCCTTCCAGTTGAAGGATAGGTCGCAGCCCGGCCTGCAGCATAGACCCAGCTTTTGCGCTCGTTGCAGATGTCTTAGCCCCGGAGGCGCTACAAATACAGTGCCTTACGATCGTAGTTTGCAGAGCCAGGAATTCATCTTTTCCTGGCGGCTTTAAGGGATTGATGCTGTCGATCCCGGTCATGAGCGCCGCCTCCGCCACCTCCGGATCGGCCGATAACAGCAGAGCCGTCTGAAACAGCGCGTCGCAATTGATTCTGTAGAACTCTTTCCATGTCTGCTGGCAGCCGGCGTCTCGCTGCACCATGCTCTTTTCAGATAGCGTTTGCATTAATCCTGCGCTCTCCTTCAGGGGCTTTGTCACTTCACATATTGAAGGCACTAGGCTCCTTTGTCAAGAAGAATCCGCAGAATCTAGCAAATTAAAGCAAACTACTCATCTTTGCGGCTTCTTGCGCCGCTGCTTGCCGTTTTGAAAGGAGACCCGCCTCTCCTCACGTTCTGCCTGCCACGCTGGGCTAATCGACACTTCAGCATGGTCGAAGCTGAAGGGGGGATCGCCGCGTGGAACCTGCCAGGAGGGATCGATCGTCTCTCCCGACTTCTTATGAACCAACGTGACAGCCGGTTCGCTGCCGGGCTCGTAACCGCACCATCTCGTACCCCACGCGCGGAGCGCCAGCAGCACCGCATCCAGCTCCTTGCCCATCGCCGTCGCACGATACTCGTAGCGTGCAGGACGCGTGCTGTAAAGCTTCCGTTCTATCAATCCGTCTTTCTCCATCCCCTTCAGCCGTGTCGTCAGAAGGTGTGACGACATACCCGTCTGCGCCTGAATCTCCTCGAATTTATGCATGCCCATCACCAGCTCCCGCATGATCAGGAGCGTCCAATACTCTCCCACCACCGATAACGAGCGTGCAATGGGACAGACACTCTCGGCCACTTCATCCCAACTCATAGCGGCTTCTCTCTTCCCGGCTGAGAAGCGCTTATCGTCGGTGGTATGCAGATTCGCGCGGACATTTCATTCGGGGCTGAATCCATTTTGGGATTGACTTCATTAAATGAAGTGACTGCCTTCAAATATTGAAAGCAGTCGAAATTTAAGTATAGCGGAGAAAACATGAAAATACTCTTTATCGTCAGCGGTTCCAAAGCGGGCTTCTGGCTATCGGAACTGACTCACCCCTACTGGCACCTGACAGAGCGCGGAATCGAAGTGGATGTGGCCAGCCCTAAGGGTGGCAAAACCGTCTGGTATGCGGAGAGTGATCCTTACACACCGAAGTCGCTGGAGCCGAACGACCTGGTCAGCAAAGGCTTTCTTTCCGACAGGTCACTGGTAAACAAAGTGCAGACCACGCTGCCCTTCGCCGGCCTCAACCTGAACGGCTACGACGCGATTCATGTTGTCGGTGGTGGTGGAGCTGCCATCGATCTCTATCCAAACCCCGAGCTTGCCAACATACTCGAGCATTTCTTCGCACAAGGAAAAGTGGTTGGTGCGATCTGCCATGGCGCCATCGCGCTTGCAAACAATCCCAACCGTGTTCGAGGGCGTCGAGTAACAGGATTTTCGTTGGTGGAAGACCGGCAAGTCGAGAAGATTTATGGAAAGGATTTCATTCCCAACTTCCCACAACCTGTGCTCGAGAAAACCGGCGTCAACTACACCTGTGTCGAGCCCTGGGGTCTTTGCGTCGTAGTCGACGGAAAGCTCGTGACAGGCCAAAATCAGCAGTCCGCTTCGGAGTACGCTCTTGCGTTGCATCATGTCCTGACAGGACATACTTCGGTACTCGCTGCTTAGCAGATGCAACTCCCCCTTTAAGGCGAGACTTCCACGGCCCGTCGTAAATCGGCGCGGCTGAACAGGTTCTCGCCTGACTTAACAAGCCGCGGGCAGCGAAGCCGCGTCGACAGGCCAAGCCCGTAATGAGGTCTGCGCCAAATCAAGCAGCTCTTTGCGAGTCGCTCCGTCGACACTCTGAATATTCATTCCTTGATACACCGCGGTGATGAAGCGCGCCAGACTCTCGGGATCGGAGTCGGCCGGCAGGTCACCCTCCCGTTTCGCTTGCGCAAAGCGCCTCCGCAGAGCTTTCTGTGCATCCCTCCTGAGAATAATCAGTTCGTTATGGAGCACTGCGCCTTCATCTGACGATGCCACCGTCTGAATCGTCATACATCTGGGCGGAAGGTTCGCACGTGTCAGAAAGATTGCCGATTCACGAAGTAGACGCTCCGCCACCGCATAAGCAGTGGGTTCCTGAAGTGCATCATAAATGAACGGCAGTTGCTGGACGCGGTAGCGCTCCAACGCTTTTCTGAAGAGTTCCTGCTTATTGCCAAAAGCTCCATACAGGCTCGCTGGCTTAAGACCCGTCGCCTTCGTTAGATCGCTAACAGTAGCACCTTCGAAGCCTTTTTTCCAGAACACGTGCATCGCCTGATCCAGCGCCTTCTCTTCATCGAAGGACCGTGGCCGGCCTACGATTCTTACTTTGCGCTTTTGTGCGGGCAGCTTGGCCATTCTTGAGTAACCCTTCAATAATAGCCATCTCTGAATCCCGAACGCAGATCCAGGCAAGCGCAAGCGCTCCAAATAATTGTTGAGTGGTCATTCACAAACAGGCAACTTAATTGAATTCAGCTTCATCTTCTGATCACAACCAGAAAAGTGGGAAAAAGGGAATTGAAATGGGAAAGCTAGACGGCAAAGTTGCTGTTATCACGGCAGCGACATCGGGAATGGCGTTGGCAACGGCCAAGTTGTTTGTCGAAGAGGGAGCGTACGTCTTCATCACCGGCCGGCGGCAGGACAAGCTGGACGAGGCAGTGAAGGCGATTGGCCGCAACGTGACGGGCGTGCAAGGCGATGCGTCCAGCCTTGCTGATCTTGATCGGCTCTACGCGGCAGTCAAAAAAGAAAAGGGAAAGGTAGACGTACTCTTCGCCAGCGCGGGATCGGGCGAGTTCGCAAAACTGGGCGAGATCACTGAGGAGCACTTCGACAAGACTTTTGATCTGAACGTGCGAGGCACGCTCTTTGCCGTCCAAAAGGCGCTCCCACTCTTCACAAACGGTGGTTCGATCTTCCTGAATGGATCGATTGCGAGCGTCAAAGGCTTTCCAAACTTTAGCGTCTACAGCGCCAGCAAGGCCGCAGTCCGATCATTTGCCAGAACATGGCTCGTGGATTTGAAGGAGAGGAATATTCGCGTGAATGTCTTGAGCGCGGGAACAATTGATACGGCGGTTCTCGATCCGTTGGGACCAGGCGCCAAGGAGATGTTTGCGTCACTCATTCCGCGCGGGGAAATCGGTCGGCCAGAGGAGATCGCAACAGTCGCGCTGTTCATGGCTTCCAGCGATTCGAGCTTCGTGAACGGCGTTGAGTTGTTTGTGGATGGCGGTGTGGCACAGATCTAACTTCGAATCAATCGCCTCTGGCAGAGGCGCGACCAAAGGGAGCGTTTTCTTATCATTTTTGCGACGGAAACTAACGAAACCAATCCCAGTGAAGGAGATGAGCATGACTACACTAACGCATCGAAACCCGTCCTCACCGGTCCAGGTAGGCCGTGGATTCCATCGAGGCGCGCGGACCATATTCAGAACGTCAGTCTGCCAACTGCAAGAACTGTTCGGAGGCCCTCTCGCCTCGGAAAGGCGCCGCTAAATGTGGATCGTTCGTCTCGCTCTAGACCGCCCCTACACCTTCGTTGTCTTGGCAGTGCTGATTCTTCTCTTAGGGTCAGTCGCAATCGTAACAACGCCTGTCGACATCTTTCCGAAGATCGACATTCCGGTAGTCAGCATCATCTGGACCTACACCGGCCTCTCGACCCCCGAGATGGAGCGCCGCGTCACCACCTTCAGCGAGTTTGTCCTCGCCACGGTAAACGACATCCGTTCCATCGAATCGCAAACTCTCAACGGCGTCTCAACCATCAAGGTCTACTTCCAGCCGCAGGTGCGAATCGATGCCGCTACTGCGCAGATCAATTCCGCCGTGAATGGCATCCGCTTCCGCATGCCGCCCGGAATCAACCCGCCCTGGATCCTTCGATTCGGAGCCGACACCGTCCCGGTCATCCAGCTCGCGCTCAGCAGCTCCTCCTTGAGTGAATCGGAACTCTACGATTACGGCCTGTTTCGCATACGCCAGCAATTGTCTACCGTGGCAGGAACGCTGCTGCCGACTCCCTACGGCGGCGTAGTGCGCCAGATCATGGTCGATCTCGATCAGGACGCCCTGAACGCCAACGGATTAAGTCCCATCGATATCAGCAATGTGATCCAGGCACAGAACGTCACTCTGCCCTCCGGAACCGTCAAAATCGGGCAGCGTGAATACACGGTATCCACCAACAGTAGCCCCTCTGACTTCTCCCTGTTAAACAATGTCCCCGTCAAATTTGTAAATGGCGCTACCGTTTTCATGCGCGACGTAGCGCACGTGCGAGACGGCTACGCCGTGCAAGGCAACGTGGTTCGTGCCGATAGTAAACCGTCGGTGCTGCTGACGATCATGAAGACCGGATCGGTGTCGACGCTCGCCATTGTCGATGAGATCAAGAACCGCATTCTTCCCTCCGCCCGCGCCTCTGCGCCGAAGGGCATGCAGATCAAAGAGCTCTTCGACCAGTCTGTATTCGTTCGCGCCGCCATCACCGGCGTGCTGCGCGAAGCCGTCATCGCAGCCTGCCTCACCGGTCTCATGATTTTGCTGTTTCTCGGCTCCTGGCGATCCACCCTGATCATCGCGGTTTCGATACCGCTCTCGATCCTGAGTTCACTCTGTATGCTGAGCGCTCTCGGCCACACCATGAACGTCATGACCCTGGGTGGCCTCGCCCTGGCCATCGGAATCCTGGTGGACGACGCGACGGTAACAATTGAAAACATCCATCGCCATATGGGCCGCAAACCATTACGCGAAGCGGTCCTTGAAGGCGCCTCCCAAATCGCAGCGCCCACCTTGGTTTCCACGCTTACCATCTGCATCGTCTTTATCTCGGTCGTGTTCCTGACCGGTCCCGCGAAGTATCTCTTCACCCCGATGGCGCTCGCCGTAGTCTTCGCCATGCTCGCCAGCTACCTGCTTTCACGAACGCTGGTCCCGGTGATGTCTGCGTTTCTCCTGAAGGGCGAACAACACGAAGTAGACCCGGCGACTGGGCTTTCAGCCGCGTCCCCAGAGAGTAAGAACTGGTTTTACCGCGTGAACGAACGTTTCAACGAAGGCTACATCTGGGTGCGAACCGAATATACCGATGTACTGCGGGCGTTCCTGTCCAACCGCAAAACGGCGTTTTTGTTAACCGGCGCGCTAGTCGGCTCCGCGTTCCTGCTACTGCCCTTTGTCGGCCGCGATTTCTTCCCCAATGTCGATGCCGGCCAGCTTCGCCTGCACGTCAGGGCGGCGCCGGGAACCCGGCTTGAAAACACCAAAGCGATTTTCAGTAGCGTCGAGGAAGAACTGCGGCGAGTCATACCGGCTCATGAAATTGAACTCATTCTCGACAACATCGGACGCCCCGCCGAGTCTTTCAACCTTGCTTTTGGCGACGGCTCCACCATCGGCGCCTTCGATGGCGAGATCCTGGTCGCTTTAAAGGAGGGCAAGCACGGCCCCACGGCCCAATACATCGCGGAACTCCGTCAACGCCTGCCGAAAGTCTTCCCTTCTCTCTTGTTTTACTTTCAGCCTCCCGACATAGTCACTCAGATCCTGAACTTCGGATTACCCGCTCCCATAGATATCCAGGTGGCCGGTTACGATCCCGCAAATTATGACGTCACCCGCCGCATTCGCGAGAGAATCGCCCGGATTCCAGGAGTCGTCGATTCCCATGTCCATCAAGTGATGGATGGTCCCGACCTCCACTTCGACATCGATCGCGCCAAGGCCGCCGAGTTCGGACTCACTGCCCAGGATGTATCGAACAGCATGTTCGTCTCTTTGTCATCCAGTTCTCAGGTGCAGCCGAACCTGTGGCTCGATCCCAAGATGGCAACCACCTATTTCGTCGCCGCGCAAACGCCGCAATTTCGCTTAAACACCGTGGAGAAAGTCGGCAACACACCTATTCCCGTAAGAAATGGCGGCCAGGCGCAACTGCTGAGCAACTTGGCGGCAGTCACCCATTCCACGCAGCCGGTCGTAGCCAATCATCGCGACGTCCAGCCCGTGTTTGACGTTTACGCCAACGTGCAGGATAGCGATCTCGGCTCTGTAGCAAGCAAAATTGACCGCGTAGTAAAGGAATTCAAGCCAAAGCTGTCACCAGGAAGCGAAATTGTTGTGCGAGGCCAGGTCGCCAGCATGCAGGAGGCGTTCTCGCGTCTCGGTCTGGGACTTGCCTTCGCCGCCATGCTTGTCTACCTCCTCATGGTGGTCAATTTCCAGAGCTGGACTGACCCTTTCATCATCATCACCGCGCTCCCGGGAGCCTTCACCGGAGTCGTTTGGGCGCTCTTCCTCACCCAGAGCACCTTCAGCGTACCCTCGCTCATGGGCGCCATCATGTCCATCGGCGTAGCGACTGCGAACTCTATCCTGCTGGTCACCTTCGCCAGTGAGCGCATGGAACTCGGCCGCAGTCCACTCGAAGCTGCCGTCGACGCCGGATGCACGCGGCTCCGTCCCATCTTCATGACGGCGCTCGCGATGATCATCGGCATGCTTCCCATGGCGCTTGGTCTGGGAGAAGGCGGAGAACAAAACGCCCCCCTTGCACGAGCCGTAGTCGGCGGGTTATCGCTGGCAACACTGGCCACTCTATTTTTTGTCCCATTGATGTTCAGCATTCTTCGCCGGCAGCCGGCAGCAGCAGAGGAGAAAACGTCATGAGCAGTATCGATCAAGTCGCACCAAACGTGAATGACATTCGTCGGCAACCGGCCGGCCCCAGGCGAATTGCGCTCTGGATCGCTGCAGCTGTGGCTCTGGTGTTACTCGCGGTAGGCATCATCCCTCGCATCCGAAGACACGACCGCGCTGTCGGAATGGCGGATGCAGCCGGCCTTAGTCTTCCCAACGTCACGCTGGTGAAGGCCAAGCTGGCGTCCGGCAGCTCCGACTTGGAACTCCCCGGCAGCATCCAGGCCCTCAACCTCGCCTCGATTTACGCCCGCACGAACGGATATGTCCGGGAGCGTTTCGTCGATATCGGAACGCCCGTGAAAGCCGGTCAATTGCTCGCGGTGATCGCCTCACCGGAAGTCGATCAGGAACTCGCGCAGGGCCGGGCCTCCCTTGAGCAAACCCGGGCCGCTTTGCAACAGAGCAACGCTAATCTTACTCAGGCGCAGGCTCAGGTCAATCAGGCCAAAGCTAATGTCGGTCAAGCGCAAGCCAATGAGGAGATCGCAGCCACTACCAACGGCCGTTGGGCGCGCTTGGTCAACAACGGCGTTCTTCCCCGGCAGCAGGGTGACGAACGCCGTTCTGCTTTCAATGCTCGCCAGGCCGAAACCACGGCAGCCATTGCGGCCCAAGCCACCGCGGAAGCCAACGTCGGTTCGCGCACGGCAGACATCTCGGCTTCACGCGCAGCTGTTGATGCGAAGCTCGCCAACGTTCGGCGCTTAGAGCAGATGCAATCCTTTGAGCGAGTGCTTGCTCCATTTGAAGGCGTAGTGACCGAGCGCCACGTCGAAAAAGGCGATCTGATCTCAGCCGGCTCGGCCGGCGATCGCAATCTCTTCAGCGTTGCCCAATCCAAAACGCTGCGCATTCAAGTGAGTGTCCCGCAAAACTATGCCGTCGATCTGCATACCGGTCAAGATGCCGAAATCACCCTGCGCGAGCGCAGCGGCGAAATCTTCCGCGGCAAAATCGCGCGTACGGCCGAATCGATAACGGCCCCTACACGAACGCTCCTCACGGAAGTGCAGGTGGACAACTCCTCCGGTCGCCTGCTGCCCGGCATGTACGCGGAAGTGAAATTCGCTTTACCGCGAAGCCATCCCGTCGTGATCATTCCCGGTAGCGCCCTGGTCATCAATGCTCAGGGGACAACGGTTGTTCGTGTCCAGCCCGACCGCCACGTGCACTTAATAACCGTGCAACCGGGACGCGACCTGGGAACCGAAATCGAGATTCTGTCCGGTCTGTCCGGGTCAGAAGAATTAATTAATAACCCGCCCGATAATTTAACCGAGGGTCAGAAGGTGAACGTCCTCACCGCCTCGCAAGAAGGCCACCCGTGAAGCACAAGCGCTTCGTGTTGAGGACGTCTGCAATGAGGCGCTCTGCGGTTAAGTGGACCGTAGCCTGCGTGCTAACCGGATCGCTCGCCGCACAGACTCCGGCTTCCCTCTCTGGCCCCGGCGCCGTCTGGCAGATGCCGAAGGAAGGCGGCATCGCAACCGGCTATCGGGCTCCGCGTATCCCCGACGTATACCTCGAAGACAGCATCCGCCTGCAATCGCTCCTTCGCGACGGAAAGATTTACCTCTCCCTGCGCGATGCGATCTCCCTCGCCTTGGAGAACAACCTCGATCTCGAATTGGAGCGCTACGGCATCCGCCTGGCAGATAGCGATGTTCTGCGCTCCAAAGCAGGCTTCCTTCCCCGCGGCGTCCCGCTCTCGGTTCGCGAGAGTGGCGCCGGACTGGGAACACCGGTCATAGGACCGAACGGAACGCTAGGAGGCGGCGACTCCCCAACCCTCAACTCCCTCATTGGCCCGGGAGTGCAGGTTGACCTGTCGATCCTGGGTTCGGTGCCGCTTCCCACCGGACCGGCCATACCCAACTTGGATCCGCAAATTGTCGGCAACGCCAGTTGGACTCACCAGTCGGACATTCAGAACAGCATCTTCTTGCCTGGAGTTCGCTCACTGAACGGCAACACGATCATTGCTAACGTCGGATACCAGCAGGGGTTCACCAGCGGCGGGAACGTCGACGTGTTCTTTAACAACTCACGCCTGAATCAAAACAACTCCTTGCTGCTTTACAGTCCGACGGTCACCTCGAACGTCGGCGTCACGTTTACACAGCCGCTGCTGCGAGGCTTCGGCTTTGAAGCAAATCGCCGCTACATCAAGATCGCCGCCAACAATCGCAGCGTGAGTGACGAAGTTTTTCTCCAGCAGCTCATCGCCACCGTGTCCGGAGTCATCCGCCTGTATTGGGACCTCCAGAGTCTCACTGGAGACGTGCATGTCCGTGAGCAGGCAGTCGCGAGCTCCGAGCAATTCCTTCGCGACAGCCGCAACCAGATGCAGGCGGGCACTTTCGCCGAAGTGGACGTAACCCACGCGCAAGCCGAATTGTCGCGGCGTCAACGTGACTTGGCCGTTGCTCGATCGCTGGTGCGACAGCAGGAAGCGGTTGTACGGGACTATGTCACGCGCGGCCGTGTAGACGCAGCTGTGACGAACGCGCCGATCGTTGCCACCGATCCGCTGCCCCAGCCCTCTCCCGGTGAAACGTTGCCGCTTGACCAGCTCTATACCGAAGCGATCCGCAATCGGCCGGAGGCTGCGCAGGTGAAAATTCAACTCGAAAATGCTGTGCTCAGTTTGCACGGCAGCCAGAACGGCATACGGCCCGAACTCGACGTGGTTGCAACTGCGGAGAACAGCGGTTTGGCCGGCTCCACCATCCAGCAGGGAGTGGGTGGAGATCCTCTCCTGACCGGCGGCTATGGTAGTGCGCTAACCCAACTTGCACATAACAATTTCCCCACCTACTCAGTGGGTGTCCAGCTCGCGCTGCCGCTCCGCAACCGCGCAGCACGATCCGATGTCCTCCGCGACGAGCTTACGGTGCGTCAGCAGCAAATCCGCATTCGGCAACTGGAAAAACAGATCCGGCTGGAGGTCACCAACGCCTCGATTGCCGTCGACGAAGCTCGCGAGACTTATGACGCTACCAAAAGCGAGCGAATCTCGTCGGAGCAAACCCTCGCCGCCGAGCAACAGAAGCTGGACGTCGGCGCGTCCACAAGCTTCTTCGTCATCCAATATCAACGCGACTTAGAGGCCTCGCGCTCCGCTGAAATTTCCGCTCTAGCCAGCTATCAGAAAGCCAAAACCGCTCTGCAGCGCGCCACCGGGACGATTCTAGAGGACTATCAAATCGTCTTGGACGAGGCTTTCCGAGGGGCAGTCCAGAAACGCAGCGAGCCCCCGTCTACGGCTCGTTAGGAGGAACCCAGATGTTTTCGCAGCATGTTGTTACGCCCGGCGCCTTCGCAACCAGATTTGTTCAATTGCTTCCCGAGTACCTTCCCGGTGTAGACACCGGAGCGTTCGAACCAACCGATCGCCGGAGGTGCTGGAACAAAACTCTAAAAGCTGTGTTGACGGTCATCGGAAAGGAAGATAACGGCCTCACTGTGGCAGCCCAAAACCCAACCGTGACCATGCTCAAAGACCAGTCTTCCGTACTCTGGCAGCGCGACGGGGCGTCGGTCTTTGCAATGACCACTGGATGGGGAGACCGCAACGAGTTGGAGACATGTCTCCAATGGCTGGAGGCCTTCAAGTGCCCGCAGAAGCTGTTTGTCTATAGCTGTACGAAGTGGCAGGACGCAGTCCTCGATCAGATCCTGTCGGTGCTCCTCCATTACCCGTACCACATGGAAGGGGAGCAGTATCTCTTCATGAATTTGCTAGGCGCTGAGAACCGCTTTCATCTCCTCTCCGCCGATCTGGACCGAAACGGCCCCCAATCTTCCGCACACGACAGCATCTTGCAGCCTGTTCCGGGCTCGCCCTTCAGTTGGAGGACCAAACAAGGCAGATGAGATTAGGCGTAATTGACAAATCTATGGAGCAAACTCGAGCCAGACTCTTCGGACTTCCAAACTCCTCCGAAGCTTACGATTTACGCGATTTCCTGAAGCGTAGCGGTGTCCCGTTCGAATGGACCGACGTGAAAACCGATGAAGAAGCAAGGACGCTCGCCGGGGTGACTGGGCTCGAAGATCCACGGCTTCCCGTCTGCGTTTTAGGGAAAGACTCCGTGCTGTTCCGGCCAACCATTCGCGACCTTGCTGCCGCCCTCGATTGGTTCCGTGGTCCGAAATATGAGCGCTATGATCTTGCGATCTACGGAGCGGGACCCGCCGGCTTAAGTGCCGCCGTTTACGGAGCCTCCGAAGGGCTCAGAACCATTCTTATCGAGCGTTCTGCCGTAGGCGGACAAGCCGGAAGCACCTATCGAATCGAGAATTATCTCGGCTTCCCCGACGGTATCAGCGGATGGGAACTGGCCAGCCGGGCGAGACAACAAGCGCAGCGCCTGGGCGCCGAAATCATCGTCACAGCCGAAGGAGTCGGTGGTGAAACTAGAGATGGCTGGACCGTCAGTTGGCTCGCTGGAGGTCAGGAGATTGTCGCCCGCGCAACCATCTGCGCCACCGGCGTCGAATACTCACGGCTCGGTCTCTTACACGAAGAGAAGTTTTTAGGTCGCGGCCTGTTTTACGGAGCTGGTTCCAGCGAAGCAAGCCGCTGTACCGGTCAGGTCTTCATCGTTGGCGGAGGAAATTCAGCCGGACAGGCGGCCCTGAACTTCTCCAGGTTCGCAACCAAAGTCACCATGCTCGTCCGGGGCGAATGTCTCAAAGAAACTCTATCCTCCTACCTGATAGAACAAATCGAAGTATGCAGCAATATCGAGGTTCTAACCGGAGCGACGCTTACCGGCCTAGACGGACGCGAATTCCTCGAAGCCGTCACCTACCGGGAAAACCAAAGCACGGAAGAAAAGCATGCCGTCACCAATTGGGTCTTCATCTGTATCGGAGGAGCGCCCCGAACAGATTGGGCCAAACCCGGAACGCTTCTCACGGACGCCGCAGGCTACATCCTGACCGGAGATGACCTGATCGATCAGCCGCTTCCCCCTTCCTACTGGGCCGCCTGTCCACGCAAACCGATCTTCATGGAAGCCAGCATGCCAGGCCTTTTCGCAGCCGGAGACGTCCGCCACAATTCGGTCAAACGCTGTGCCACCGCAGTCGGCGACGGAGCCACTGCCGTATCCATGGTGCATCAGTTACTCGCCATGAAAAGCCGATCCCAATCTCTGCCAACCGGACCCGCTCTGGAGCCAATGAAAAAGTGAGCGGCAGCCCGACTTCCCACAAACTAAAACACCGCTCGGATCGCCACTTGAATCAGCCGCGGATTCTGACTAAGCGTGTTGTACACGCCAAAGTTTACTGACGTAATCGTGCTCGAGGTCATCCCTTGAAACGCAACCTGGTTGAAGATGTTGTAGAACTCGCCGCGAACCTGAAAATTGATCTTCTCCTTCACTGGAAAGTTCTTGTATACGTCCCAATCGAAGTTGGTCTGCCCGTTAAGACGAAGCACGTTACGTCCTAACCCTCCGAAATTGCCCAGAAGCGGTTGGGACAATCCCAGGCCAGCCGCGTAAGAGCTAATAGCCACACCATTGACCATCGTCGTTCCCAGGCTAGCCGGGTTGCCAGGCGAACCCGCCGGCTGCGGATTGAAATTGCTCAGAGTGCCGGCGACATTTGGTCGATCGACAGCACTACCGCCCAACGGAGCAATTGAATCTGTCAGCCCCAGCCGCGGACCGGAAAAGATATTGACCGGAAAGCCGGACCGATAGCTGCTGATCCCGGCGAACGACCAGCCGCCTAACACCTGCTTCAAAAATTGATTCGAAGAGTTTTTAAAGAAAGGCAGCGTGTAGTTATGACTGATCACAAGCGTGTGCCGCAGGTCGAATTGCGAGGGGCCGCGATTATCGCGATTGTTCAGCGGGTTCTGCTGGCCGGGCGTGTCGTTAACCAGAGTGTTAAGAGCATCGGAGTTGTCGTCAATCGATTTAGACCAGGTATAAGCAACGTTCAGGAATAAGCCATTAGTAACGCGCTTTTGAACCTCAACCTGAAGGGCATGATAATCGGAGTTGGCAGAACTCTCCAGATAGCCTACTGTGTTGTAGCGCCGGTCAAAACGATCGCTGTACGACGTCGCTCCTCCGCTCAGCCCGCTAAAAGCCGTTCTGAACTGGTTCACTCTGGCCGCTTCGTCCGCCACGCTGGTAGCGGCAGGCACGGGATTGGCGATCAGGTTGATAGGGCGCGTACGGGTAAGATAGGTGCCCTTCGTACCCACATAAGTAGCTTTGAAAACCAGGCCGACGAACTGGCGTTCCGCACCGAAGTTCCATTGCTGTACCTGCGGGTTTTTTAGATTCTGGGCAATAGCCGGATTGACCGCCCCGAAATTGCGAAGAGTCGTCGAAAGGGTGCCCACAGCTGCCGACGTTTGCTGCTGGATGGTAGCGGTTCCGGCCAGCAGGTTGGCGTAGCTGTTGCCGCCCGTGAAAGAGCTGGCGCCGTTGAGCGCCGCGGAGTAGATGAATGGCGGCAAAAAGCGCTGGTTCGTGATCGGGTTCAGGTAAATGAAATCATAGGCAATGCCATACCCGCCACGAATCACTGTTTTCCTGTCGTTGCCGGGGCTATAAGCGAAACCCACTCGCGGAGCCCAATTGTTGTTGCTGTTGAACGAAGGCTTTCCCGCAACCAGCAAGCCCAACGGGCCGGCCCCCGCTGCGCCGAAGGCCGATTTGTTGTCCAGATCGAGATTTGAAATTCGTCCGTTTGCTTCGGTAGGTCCACCCGCCCACTCGTAACGAACACCCAAGTTCAAAGTGAGAGACGGCATCACCTTCCAGTCGTCCTGGGCGAAGCCAAAAGCGTTGTGGACGACGTTACTGCGCACTGAGTTTCCAAAATTCTGCGTGTAAGTGTTAGGATTGCCCGCGGCGAAATCGGCAAACGAGTTGAAGGTGAAACTCGAACGTATATTACTGTCGAAGTACGAATCGGCATCCAGGGCGTAGTATTCGCCGCCGACCTTGAAGTTATGTGTGCCGCGCGTGAACGTGAAATTGTCGGTGTACTGATAGGTTCGCTGCTCGCGTCCCTGGGGCAGAATATTCGATACGCCGATGGAGGTGACGGAACCATCGCTGAACGTGAGCTGAGGTCCCAGTGGATACGGAGTCTGAATTATGAATGCCGGCTTGCTCTGACCGAATCCAAAACGGAACTCGTTCACGGCCGAGGCGCCGAAGAGATGTGTTTCGGAGAGCGTGGCCTGCCGCGGGTGATTCGTGCTCCCCGCCCCAAAGCCTGGCAAATTACTGTTAATGAACGTCAGGCTAGATGATGATTGTTGCGAATCATAGATGCCATAGCGTCCCCACAGCGTGTCCGCGTGAGTGACGATCACATCCACCCGGTAAGAGACCTGGTAAGCGTTCAATGAATTCGGCGCACTCGCCTGCAGTTGGCCAGTCGGACTGCTGGGAAGACTGTATTGCTTGATCAGCGAGAGAGAAGTGGGATTGGTAACCGAGGCTAATTGCGCCGGCGTGGGAACCGAGGCGCTTTGGGCTTGACCCGCGCCCCGCGTCTTGTCGCCCTCATAATCGACGTGCCAGAACAGGCGATTCCGCCCGTTGTATAACTTCGGGATGTAAACTGGACCGCCCACTTCAAATCCATAACTGTTATTGCGAAGAATGCTCGGTTTGCCTGTGGAATCGAAGAACGAACGAGCGTTCAGTTTGTCGTTCTCGAAATACTCATAGATCTCGCCATGTAAGTCGTTCGTGCCGTTTTTAGTGATGTAGAGGACTTGCGAGCTGGAATTACGGCCGTACTCGGCGTCGAAGTTGTTAGTGATTACTTTGACCTCTTTGATTGAGGCAAAATTTAATGGGCCCAGCGGTCCACCGGTTCCAGTCACTGACACATCCGTAGCAGTGATGCCGTCAACGGTGATGTTGTTCCCGCGGCCTCGCCCGCCATTCGAATTGAAACTGCCCGAACCGAGATAGGGATTGTTAGCCGAAACCGGCGCTACGCCAGGCGACAGCAAGGCAAACCCATTCGGATCCCGCGCCACAGGGATTTCCTGCACTGCCTGGCCGCTAACAGAATTCTGAATCTGCGAGTTTTCGGTGTCCAGTTGCTGGACCGCACCGCTCACCTCCACAGTGGAGCTGACTTGCCCCACTTCCATCTTCAGAGTGACGGTTGCGGTCTCACCCGTCCTGACAGGAGCGGTCGTGACCGTTTTGACAAAGCCCGCCGCTGCCGCTGTCACTTCATAAGTGCCGACCTGGAGTAAGTTGAAAGCAAACTCACCTTGCGCATTAACTGCCTGCTCGCGTATCTGCCCGGTCTCCACACTCTTGAGGCTTATCTTAGCGGCCGGAATCGCTCCCCCGCTGGCGTCAACCACAATCCCTCGCATTTCGCCGGTGATCTGAGCATGCAGACTCGCACAAAGAGCAAGCCCTACTATAAATCTACATAGGTACCAACTATAAGAACGTCTCAATCGTACTCCCCTAACTGCGACCCAAAGCACCAGTTGCTTATTAAGGAAAGCATAGTACAAAAAAATTAGGCTACCCGACCGACGCAAGAAAAAGTTGGTGCGAGTGCCTACTGAAATACCCCTTTTCCGTCTGCTTGTACCAGCAACCAGGTTAGTAACGCGACATCATGGTAAGCGGACACATCTCCCAAGTCAAAATGTCCTTCAGGAAATTTCTTTTGGAACTCTGCCATATCGTCGATCATAGTTTCGCGTCGCTCATACTCTAACCAAAGGGCTGGTACGGGGCGGCGAACCCCGACGGGCTTTCCCTGGGGCTTTGAGGGAGCCCAGTCTTGTTCCGGGTGCGGCGACGCCCTTACCTACCATAATTGCGGTCCCATGCCGCCACCGGCCATATGAACGAATTGATGACCCTCTTCCATCCTTCCAAGGCGGCTTCACCGTAGAAATCGGGGACGTTTGGCTCGTTCTTGGATGCGGGGCGCCGAACAACCGTACCTCAGACAAAATCAAACCAATGTCGCCTTCGCCGTTCGGAATATGTATGAGGTTCTGACATCGTTCTTTGCCGAACTGCTACGAGAAGCGGTCGCATCGTCCGCTCTCAACCTGTCCGCCGAGCAGATAGCGCGTCTCCTCATTTTTTTGCTCCGCGGGATCAAAGACATAGCAGAAGACGCCGAGAGCGTGCACCAACTCTTGATTCAGGAGGTGGATCTGTTTCTAGCAGCTCTATCAGCCCAAAGAAGCCCGTCATCGGCTTAAACAGCGAGCTTTCACTGACAGGTGCAGTACTTCAGCGGAGCAAATTTGATTCACCAGATCGCTGCTTATGGATGACATTCTCGTTCGGGGATGGGAGCAGTCCGATGATATTGACTGGATTTTGGGTTGAGATCGAACCTGAGCGATTGCATTCGTTGCCCCAAGGAAGGTTGATTGCCTTAATCGCAAGAACAGTCTGTTCGTAGGAGATCCGCGTGGCGGGAGAACGGCTGGGATCCTGGCCACCCTGACCAGCACTTACCGCCGTTTATAGGTGGGTCTTCGATGCGGGTTTGGAGCATCCAACGCCATCATCGGAAGGAGAGGAACCTAACCAACCTCGAACATAGACCGCGATCAATCGCCAAGGGATTGGAGCAAGGCTGGTTTTCTAGTAGCCGTTATTCCTCTTTTTCGGTCCACATGCATGCTCTCATCGCTAATAGACAAGTCCGTAGTCATCACTGGATCAGGGGCTGGCATTGGACGCGCCCTGGCGCTCCTTTTTGCCCGCGAAGGCGCCCGGGTCAGTCGAGCCGACCCCAGCGTTCGGCGGCAGCGCCTACCATCGCTTCCACCGAGGCGGCGTCTCCGACATCAACGTGCAGACTCTCGACCAGTTGCAAGCTTACTCAGGCTGTACCGGCGATGCTTCCACCAATTGTTTGGCCGTTTTGCCTCGGAAACTCCGATGCCAGTTGTCGGGTGAGTCTTCCGGCAGCCAGGTTGGAAGCCTCAACAGGAAGTGATGAGACAGAGCGAACAGAAACGGTTCGTAAGTGGCGCGAAAAGCCGCCAGGCGCTCCTCTGCTGAACCTTCATCGCTAAAAACCAATCCGGCATCGGCAAGCGAATTTTGCATTTCGGTAAATTGCTCCGGCGGTAACCGGTCTGGCTCGCCAGTTAGCAGCTTTACTTGGAAGACCCGGCACAGCTCCACTGTCGCCAATCGCGCCATCGCAAAGGTCATCCGGGCCGAGAACGTTCGCACCCCACGGAACCCAGTAAGAAGCAGGGCGCACGAATCCATAAGCGCGGTCACGGCGCCGAGCCAGCTCTGATTGTCATGCTGGGAACGGTAATAGCTCAACATCGGATAGGAGAGGTGGCTCTCCACGAGCTCCGCGCACCACTGCTCCCAACCAGGCAGCCACTCCGCAAGCTCGTCCATGGCCTCGTTTTCGGCGTGCCGACAGAGAAGAGCGGTGGCCGAAGGCGGCGATCCGGCTCGGGCGTCGAGCTTGATCACGTTCGCCTCGCGGCGGGAGAACAGCTGATAAAGAACAGGTAAATACCCGATCGTCACAGCAATGAAACCGAGGCCAGTGCCGGCCTCGATCACAGCCAGCACCTTAGCAAGAGGCGTCAGCGGCAGTACATCTCCGTAACCTACGGTGAAAAGGCTTGCACCACTGAAATAGAGAGCGGTGATCAGCGAAGGAGAGTTGGGCCGACCTTGCTCAATCGACCATTGAAGTAGCCCAAATCCAACGATCAAGCCAAAACCCCAGCACGCCAGCAATCCGACCATCGACAGTGGTCCGTACAAACTCAGAAAGCCGTCTTGAATTTTGCTTTGTTGGAAAATCCGCCCAAGCCATTGCCAGAGCCGCCAGGTCGCAATGAAGAACAAACGGATAAAGCGCAACGCCCTGCGAACGCGGCGCGGAAGCAACATCGCCTCGAACGCATCGCTGATCACCGCTGCCAGGATCAGAATACCGAGTAGGCCAACTACAAAAGTCATGCTGGACGAAACTTAGGATGCCCCTTCCAATGATCGCAGTCGAGAAGCGATCAGCCAGCCCGAGCCTGCCACAACCGCGTCCTCGGCTAAACCAGCCAGCGCATTCGGCACGTGCAGGTTCTTGGTCGCCGCCTTCCGAAGTTCGTACGTCGCGTAGGCTGCACCGATTGCACCGATCGCCCCCAGCAAACCGCCTATCAGGAGCGACCGCTTCCTGGAAGAACTCAGAGCCGCGCCACTGATAGCCCCGGTCACCGCACGTCCGAATAAAGCGAAGGACTGCGTGCGCTTTGGAAGGAAAGGCAATTTATCTGCAACCGCCTCCATCACGGCCAGCGCCGCTGTAGCGCGCGCGGCAATCGGCTGGTTCAGAAGCTCGATTCCGGCGTGTTGAATCGGCGCTACACCAGATTTGACAACCTGACTCATCGCAACCGTCGCACTCATAGTCCGCATCCCCGACATCGCCCCCAAAAGAGTGGCTCCCGCATAAACCTGTGCATCATTCATTTATTTTTTCCTTCCTTACCGATCTGGCTTGCCTCAAGCCAACGTTCAAGCAACCCATCCGGCGTGCCGTTCAGATCGACTGCCTCGGTGTTTCTTTCACCGGCGTTATTTAGGTATTCGGAAACAATGCCATTCGTCGTTGGCTTTAATTCGAGAACATGACCACGGGCCTCCAGGCGCAGCGTCGTATCCACCCACGCCATGTAGATCTTGGTCCGGATACGATGGCCGGCAACAGCAGCCTTGTCAAACAACTCTTTTGTATATTTGGAGTTCTTCAGCTGTTCCGCCCAAGGCGCGACCGCCAAAACACGAACTCGCTCGTCTTCCCGCTTTATCGCCGCGTTTGGATCCCGTTCCTCTTGCGACTCCAAACTCTTCAGCGAATTCTCCAGATTATCTAGAAAACTCATACGCCTCATGGATGTTCAAGTTGTTGTTTGGAGTACATAAGTAATTGCTGAATTTACTGCGCCAGCTGATTTGGGAGAATGAGCCTGTGGTTTTGCCCCTTGAAGCGTACGCTCTCTCGGAGACTGGCAGTGTTCAAACTCCGGCGCTGTTGATCTACCCGGCCATTGTGGACTCAAACATCCAGGCCACGCTGCGAATGCTGGACGGGGATGCTAATCGCTGGCGTCCTCATATCAAAACAGTGAAATCCGCTGCGGTTCTGAAACGACTCTACGCGCACGGTGTAGTGAATCTCAAATGCGCCACTACGCTGGAGCTTCACGTCGCCTGCCATAGTGGCGCTGCCGATGTTCTCTTAGCCTTCTCCGTTTCAGGCGCGAACGCGGCCAGAGTCCTTGACCTCGCGCAGCATCACCGGGAAACTAAAATTTCAGTTTTAGTCGAAAACGAGAAACAAGCGCGATCCTGGCGGGGCGCTCCGGTAGGAATCTTCATCGATGTGAACGGAGGAATGAATCGCACCGGCATTTCACCGGAGCGTGAAGCCGAAATCCGCGGTCTCGCTGAATATCTAGGCAGTCAGTTTCGGGGCCTTCACTATTACGACGGCAACATGTCGGCCTATTCAGGCGCTGAACTTGTGGAACAGGCACACACAGGGTACGAACGCCTTCGCGCATTAGTGGATGCTCTGACCGCCGCAAACTTTCCGCCGCAGGAAGTAATTACTTCAGGAACTCCCTCCACGCCGGCAGCTATTTCCTTCGAAGGTTTTCGCAGCGCGCCTTTCATTCATCGGGTGTCTCCCGGAACCGTAGTGTTCAGCGATCTGAACAGCCTCAAGCAATTACCGAATTACGGCTACGCCCCGGCCGCCGTCGTCCTCTCCACTGTTGTGAGTCAGCCGACGGCTGATTTCATCACCTGCGACGCCGGTCACAAAGCTGTAACTGTCGATTCAGGGGTTCCGAACTGCGTCGTGATTGGACGCCCGGAGCTGGCAGCCTTAAAACCAAGCGAAGAACATCTGCCCTTGCAAGTATCGGAAGGCGCTTCGTCTCCCGCTGTTGGCGAACTGCTGTATCTCCTGCCGAAGCACGTCTGTCCCACCGTGAACAATTTCGATGAGGCTCTGTTCGTTGTTAACGGCCGTATCGATTCGATTGCACCGATAGACGCTCGTGGTCATGAGCGCCCTTTGTTAAAAGCTCAAGTCGCCCACTAAAATCGTCGTTACTTACGGCTGGCAGGCGGTATGATGTCGTTCATTCTGGCATAGACCACGGCTTGGCCGTAGTGGTCGAGTGTATGCGAAACACACTCACCCGCCAGTGCTCCACGCGATATTTTGCCCCGGGACATCGTAACCGTCTCAGTGAAGTTCGTACCGGTAAGCGTGCCGATTGCCTTGTGAGAGTACGCAAAACCGTCTTTCAGATATTTCACAACCGCCTCCTTGCCGTCTAGTTGCGGTCCGTTCTCACTCGTTCCCGCCGACACGGACATTTTCTCGCCCGTCAACATCGAAGAGAACATATAGAGAACGGTGGCGATATGTGACATCTGCTGGCTGAAAGTTCTTACTCCCGTGAACGCGCCTTGTGTCGGAGCGAAGTTGTACTTGTCGGCCGGCATGGCCTCCGCTAGAGCTACTACCTCTTTCTCGGCACTCGACAGCAGCTTGTCCTGAATCTCAGCAACGGAACTTTGGCCTGCGTCGGCCCCGAACAAACCGGCCCCGCAGAGCGTGAGCATCATCAAAGCGCCTGACATGAATTTCATCGTCGAAAACCCCGCTACAGTGTGCCACATTCCGCCGCCTGGTGCGCGGTCCACTTCTGCAAATTAACTCGCGGCTGTATTCTGTTGTCATGTCCACAGAGCGCGTCATGCCGGGCGGCCGCGCTGATCGGGAGCTCTTGCCAAGAGGAGAAAACGGGCGTTGCCTCTGCCGCTGGTGCCACCTCGAAGTTCCATCGGGCCGCTCAACATTTTGCTCCGTTTGGTGCGTGGAGGAATGGAAGCTTCGCACGGACCCCGGCCATCTTCGTGCCAGAGTTCTGGAGCGTGATCGCGGCGTTTGTGCGGTCTGTGATATCGATTGCGTGGCAGAATTTCGCCATCTCAAACGGCTTCGAGGCGTCGCCAAAGCCAAAGCAGCAGCCGAGTGGAATGTAAAAGGACGAAAGACCTTGTGGGATGCCGATCACATTGTGCCGGTTGCTGAAGGTGGCGGAGAATGCGATTTGTCAAACATGCGTACGCTTTGCCTCAAGTGTCACCGCCTCCACACCTCGCAATTACGAGAACGCCGCCGCAAGCAGAAAGAGGCAGCTTGTAGTATTTTGCCTCAGCAGTCGGTCTAGATAGCGTATGCAAACAAGAGTGCTTGGCCGAAACGGCTTGCAAGTTTCAGCCCTTGGCCTCGGCTGTATGGGAATGTCTGAATACTACGGCGGAGGCGACGAGTCTGAGTCAATTGCTGTCATTCAGCGCGCCCTGGAACTTGGAATTACCTTCTTCGATACTGCTGATATCTACGGCTTAGGCCAGAACGAGGAACTCGTTGGCCGCGCCCTGAAGGGCCGCAGAGACAACGTCATCATCGCAACCAAATTCGGCAACGTTCGCTCTGAAACTGGCGACTTCCTCGGTGTAAATGGCAGGCCTGAATATGTGAAATCGTCGTGCGAGGCGAGCCTTCGTCGGCTCGGTATTGATCGAATCGATTTGTATTATCAGCATCGCGTCGATCCCAATACTCCGATTGAGGACACCGTCGGCGCGATGGCTGATCTGGTGAATACCGGCAAAGTGCGTTTCCTAGGGCTGTCGGAAGCCGGCTCGGCCACTATTCGCAAGGCTCACCAAACCTTCCCGATCAGCGCTCTTCAAACGGAATATTCGCTATGGAGCCGCGACCCGGAAGCTGAAATCCTACCGCTCCTCAGAGAGCTTGGCATCGGCTTTGTGCCCTACAGCCCTCTCGGCCGTGGCTTCTTAACGGGACGATTTAAGAGTGTGGACGATCTGGCGCCTGACGATTGGCGTCGTAACAATCCCCGCTTTCAAGGCCACAATTTTAAAGAAAACCTCAAGCTCGTTGACTTGGTCAGCCAAATAGCGCATGAAAAAAACTGCACGGCTTCACAGCTTGCGTTGGCCTGGGTTTTGTCGAAAGGCGAGGACATTGCTCCCATTCCCGGAACAAAACAAACAAAGTATCTCGAAGAGAATATTGGCGCTCTCGAGATCTCTTTGACCGAACAGGAAAGTCAGCGTATCGAGCAGGCGCTTCCGGTCGGTTCTGCCTCTGGCACAAGATATCCGGAAGCGGGCATGAAAGCCGTCGGTCGATAGGCTTTAAAGGCAACGCTCGCCGGCTGCCGGATTGCATACTCGTCACTTAACGACTAATTTCAGGTGTAATTCCCCTCCCGCTGTACGATGAACTTACCTGTTTTTTTTTGTTTTTGAAAGGAATGCTTGAGCAAGCGCGGCGAAAACCTGCAGGGAGCTCTCGAACTCCTCATCCTAAAAACTCTTGAACGCGAGCCGAATCACGGATTCGGCATTACCGCACATATCGGTTCTGCCTCGGGCGGCCTGCTCCGAGTGGAGGAAGGTTCGCTCTATCCGGCGCTTCACAGAATGGAAAAAGAGCGGCTCATCCTGGGTTCCTGGGGCACCACCGCAAATGGCCGCCGGGCCCGCGTCTACCAACTCACTGAGGAAGGCGAAACCAGACTTGCGGAAACGCGGAAAAACTGGAAGTTAGTGGCAAAAGGCGTCAAAAAAGTCCTCAAGCATTGATTGGCTCATCTCTTCAGGCGTACCTGCTACGCCGTCGCACGGCTTCTGGCCGCTTGAATGGTAAGCGGCGCCTGATAGACCTCACGAAAGACCACACCGGCTTCCTGCGCCGCCCACACTTCTAAATCAGCATCTTCATTTGTCTGTAACTGAAGCGCGACGTTTCCTGGCTTCAGCGCCACGCTAACGCCGGAGATCTTCTGCTGATGTCCGCGATCCAGTGCGTCGGCAATGCGCAGAAGCGGAATCAAGCTCACTACCAGTCGCTTCCACTCGGCGCTGAGCACGGCATAGTTGGTATGACGAGTCTGTGGCATCGACTTGCGGTGGAATCGGCACAACGCGGCAAGAGCGACACGCTCTTTATCGGTGAACCCGGGCAGATCCGAATTCTCGATCAGATAGGCCGAATGCTTGTGATGACCTGTGCCACTCACAAAGTGTCCGATATCGTGTAGAAACGCAGCACTCTCCAAAAGTCTTCCCGCTTCCGCCGGGAGCTTATGCACTGGCTGCAGAAGGTCAAACAAACGCCGGCAAAGCATTGCCACATGTCTCGCGTGCTTCATCGACACGCCGTACTTCTCCGCTATGGCCTCTACCACTGATAGCTGTTCTTGGGACAAGCTCGACAGCTCCCGTCCGACACCGCGAGAAGCGAGATCCGCGATGATGCCATCTCGGACACCGGCAACGCAGTAGTTAATAGCCTTGACGTCAAACAGTTCCAGGCTCCGAAGGAACACCGCCGCACCGGCCGTGACAATTTCCGCCCGGCGCGGTCCAATGCCCACGATCCTACGCTTCGCGGCAAGGTCGCTCTTCGACAATAAGTTGAATAGATCCCGAACCTGGCCGGCACGGGCGGCCATACGGTCTGCTTCTTCTCGCTTCGTTCTCGGAATGCCGTTTGCCGCACTCACGATTGCGGCAGCCGTCGCCGATGTCACAATCGTCCGCTGAAATTTCTCTGTGCCATGACTTCGAAGAAACGGTGCCAGCTTCTCGTCGACGTAGGCCAGCATCCGTTGGATTTCGTCCGGTTGAGGCGGGTCCGACTTCAGGAACATCTCGGTCAGCCTCACCGCTCCGAGCGGCTTCGATACGGAGTCAAGCAGTTGGCCATCGTAGCTCACAATCAGCTCGGCGCTGCCGCCCCCGACATCGATAATCAGCGTGCGCTCCTTTGGCCGGAGCCAGCGCGCTTCCACGCCCAGGTGGATCAGGCGCGCCTCTTCCTGACCCGAAATGATTTCGACGTCGGCGCCCAGCGCCGTGCTGGTGCGCTGCAAAAAGTCTTTCTGATTGCTGGTGTCCCGAACCGCGCTGGTCGCAACTGCCCGCACGCCAATTACTCCCAGCCGCGCGTAAGCGGCAGACATCCTCGCCAGCGTGGCGCACAAAAAATCCAGCGCCTCGCTGCTGATCCGGCCCTCGCGGAAAACACTCTCGCCCAGCCTCGTCACTTGCCGGTCTTGTGCCAGGATCCGGCTTTCTCCCGCGCTGACCTCCGCGGCTATCATCCGAACTGAATTACTGCCAATATCGACGGCAGCGTAACGAGCCATACTGGCTTTATAGCAGGTGATCGCTTTCGGCAATCCCGATAAACTGAATATCGAGTCAATGAAGCCAATTTTGAAATACCTGCTTGCGTCCGCCGCTGTCACCCTCTGCTGCGGTCTTCTGATCGGAGCGGACGAACCACCGTTTTTTCTCCATTCCGGTGACACAGTTGTGTTCTACGGCGACAGCATCACCGACCAACGTCTTTACACCATGCTCACGGAACTCTTCACGGTCACGCGCTATCCCAGCCTGAACGTGAAATTCGTGCATTCCGGTTGGGGCGGCGACCGCGTGACGGGAGGCGCCGGCGGACCGGTCGATCTCCGTCTCGAGCGTGATGTCTTCGTCTATAAACCCACTGTGATGACAATCATGCTCGGTATGAATGACGGCCATTACATCAATCACTCGCCCGCGGACGACGACATCTTTCACGAAGGTTATCGACACATCGTTCAGAGCGTTCGAAAAACTCTTCCGAACATCAGAATCACAGCAATTGAGCCTTCGCCGTACGATGACGTGACTCGCCCGATCAATCTTCAACCCAACGGCTACAATGCCATTCTTGTGAACTATGGGGAGTGGATCCGAAAGGACGCGGCTGAAAATAATCTGACCGACGCTGACTTCAACACGCCCGTTGTAGCCATGTTACGGAAAGCCGACAGTACGAATCCCCAAACAGCTCAAAAGATTCTTCCTGATCGGGTGCACCCCAGCCTGTCCGGACATCTCGTCATGGCGGAACAACTGCTCAATGCCTGGAAGGCAAGATCATTGGTCTCGGCGGTCACCATCGATGCGACCGAAGGGAAAGTTGCTCAATCCGAGTTTGCCACCATCACCGATCTTCACTTCGGTGGACCCTTGGTGTGGACCGAAACGGAAGAATCGCTCCCGCTTCCTTTCGCCCAGATGATCGCGGCGGACCACGATGGAACCGTGGCCCTTGCCATTCGCAGCTCAAATGTGACTGAAACGCTCAACCAGGAGCCACTCCGTGTCACCGGGTTGAAATCTGGCCGCTACAAACTCACCATTGATGGTGAGGTAGCTGGTACCTGGTCGGATGCAGAGTTAGCTCGGGGCGTGAATCTTGCCGTCCTCTCTACGCCGATGTCGAATCAGGCTATGGGTGTAAGAGATTTGACGACGCGGCACATGGAAATCCATCAGTTCCGATGGCGTGTCCTGCAAGTTCCACTCGGCGACTCAGGAATCCAAAATCTAGATGAATCGATGAGAAATCTTGACTCCGTAGATGCGCAAGTAGTTGCCAAACAGCGGGCCGCGGCTCAGCCCCGCCCTCATGTCTATCAGGTCATCCCGGTCGCATGAAGTTTCTGCTGCATCCCGTTAAACATAGATACCGCAGTTGGATGGACCAGTGGGAAACCGAACTCTGTTTTCGTTCCAACGATCGTATTGTTCGCCCCTTTGAGTTCGGTCTTGAGTGGACAAAAGAGTGGCCTGGAAGCGATGACCCATCTTTGGACGATTGTTCTCCGGTCGAACGCATCGTTGAACTGAATAAACGAGCTATTGCTTCAGGTGACCAGTTCTTCGGATATGTCAAACCGTCCGAATTTAATTTGGAGGGAGACTGGTTGAAATTTGCATCCCCGGTCCGGACTCCCTATCCCGAAAACGATCTGGTTCACGCGCGCTGGTTTCCGTCCAGGGGTTCGAACCGTAAAGCGGTAGTCGTTCTTCCACACTGGAACGCCAAGCTTCCCCAGCACAATGCACTATGCGCCGGTCTGCAGCGCCTGGGCATTTCGGCGTTGCGGCTGAGCTTGCCTTATCATGACGCCAGAATGCCGGCCGGTCTCGGTCGTGCAGACTTTGCCGTCTCCTCGAACATCTGCCGTACTATCGATGCCACACGCCAGGCGGTCATCGATACGCGCTGTTGTTTCGATTGGCTAGAGCAACAGGGATTCACCGAATTAGGGATTGTCGGCACCAGCCTGGGAAGTTGCTACGCCTTTCTCGCCAGCGCTCACGATTCTCGCATTCGGGTGAATGTTTTTAATCACTGCTCTACCTATTTTGCCGATCCTGTTTGGGAAGGCCTCTCCAGCCGCCATATTCGCGAGAGTCTGGAAGGGGAAATTGACCTCGAAACGCTACGCAAAATGTGGCTCTGTATCAGTCCGCCCAGCTTTTGGGAACAGTTCACAGCCATGAAGAATCACTCAAAGTTTATCTATACGCGCTTCGATACCACGTTCCCCGTACATCTATCGCGAGAAGTCATTCGGGGCGCCCGCAAATACAACTGGAAGCACGACGTCAAAGTGCTGCCTTGCGGTCATTACACCATGGGCGAATTCCCTTTTAAGTACATCACTGGATATGAAATTTGTTCTTTCCTGAAACGTAATTTGTGACGGTTCTATCCTCCTGCTGCGATGCTTCGTTATTCTAAAGAAGTTAAGTTCTTAAATATTTTACGTTCACGTGGTGCAAACGGGGCAGTTCCTGCATCGAACGCTTGTAACAACAGCAACTTGCACTGCTTTTTCGCGGAATGAATAGTGAGATGAGATCGCTGACAACCCCTGTCGTCGTGGGTGTATGCCTTTTGATTGCCTTCGGACCTTTCGCGCTTGGGCAAAGCTCCAGTGGTTCAGGTGGAAGCCAAGGCGCTGGCGGAACCTCGGGACAGAGCTCCTCTAGTGGCTCGGCTTCCGTGAGCACCCAGATGACGCCCACTCCCCAGCAGGGTGATCGGAGTTACCAAGGCAGCGTTCCACAAGGAACGGCTACGCCGAGCCCGATCCCTTTGAGTCTTGGCGAAGCAATCGATCGCGGGCTGAAGGCGAATTTGGGATTGTTGACCAGCCAGCAGTCGAGCGTTGAAATGCGAGCCCAAAGATATCGAGCTCTCAGTGGTTTGTTGCCCACCGTCACGGGGCAGGTGGGCGAGACGGTTCAGCAAATTAACTTGCAAGCAGTCGGCTTTCTCTTTAGTTTCCCGGGCATCAACATTCCGAATATCGTTGGCCCTTACTCGTATCAGTCCGCAATGGCAAATGCGACCGTCCCGATCTTCAACTGGAGTTCCATCAGTAGCTTCCGTGGCTCGCGCGAGGAATTGAAAGCCTCCGTGCTTTCGGTGAAAAATGCCCGCGATCTGGTGACTCAGGGCGTCGGCAATGCCTACCTTCAGATAATCGCCGATGCTGCCCGGGTAGTTGCCACGCAATACGAAATCGATGCCGATAATGCAGTTTATATGAATGCAGTTCGTCGACACGATGCGGGCACCGCTATCGCCATCGATGTACTGCGCTCACAAGTGCAGCTGAAACAGCGGCAGCAGACTTTGGTCGCTCAGTCCAACCAACTGGCAAAAGATAAGCTTACTCTCGGACGTATCGTGGGTCTTCCGATCGGCCAGGATTTCACAGTCACTGACCCGGCGTCGTCGGCTCCTTTCGCTGCCATGTCGCTGAAGGATGCTCTAGCAAAGGCGTACGAAAACCGTCCTGATTTCCAGGCCGCAAAGACGCGGGTCCTTGCTGCTCAATTTACGCTCCGTGCGGCAAAGGCCGAGCGCTATCCCACCCTTCAGGCGCAAGGCTTTTACGGCGACGAAGGTCTGCATGCCTTTTCCAATTCGCACGGTGTGTTCCAAATGACCGGTTCCGTGCAGTTCAACATCTTTGACGGCGGCAGAATCAAGTCTGACGTTCTGGAGAATAATGCTGAACTGCGGAACCGTCGCAATGAGATGGAAAATCTTCGCGGCCAAATCGATTACGACGTTCGTAGTGCACTCTTAGATTTGAAATCGGCCGGAGATCAGGTAGACGTTGCCAAGAGTAACGTTCAGCTGGCAAACGACACTCTAAAGCAATCACGCGACCGATTTACGGCCGGTGTGACGAACACGGTCGAAGTTGTCCAGGCTCAGCAATCGGTCGCAGATGCAGATGAAAATCTGATCTCTGCCCAATATCAGTACAATCTCGCCAAGGTGTCGCTCGCCCGTTCGCTTGGACTGGCCGAACAGAGTGTCAAGACTTACTTCAACCAGCGGCCGTGAGTACTGCTAACGATATCCATTCCTTCGCGGAGCCATCCAAGGTCCGCGTCACCCACTGCTCTCTGGATCTGGAGGTCGATTTCAATGCCAGGCAGCTACGAGGTTCGGCGCTTCTCAAGCTGCATCGCTCCGATCCTAAGGCGCCTCTGCTTCTCGATACGCGGGACCTTACGTTCGAGGGTGTTTCTGTTGACGGTAACAAGGTCGGCTTCGTCGTCGGTGACCGCGACCCGATACGTGGTAGTTCCCTGACCATTGACCTTCCCGACGGCGAAGATTCTGTTCTCCTCCGCTACTCTACACAAGAGCGGGCCAGCGGTTTGCAATGGTTGGACCGCCAGCAGACCGCCGGCAAGAAGCACCCCTTCCTGTTCAGTCAAAGTCAATCGATCCATGCCCGGAGTTGGATTCCGATCCAGGACAGTCCCGGCGTGCGCGTGACGTATGACGCGCGTTTGAAAGTGCCGCCTGGGTTGCAAGCTCTGATGAGCGCGGAGCGTGATTCCGGCAGCGAAGGCGTTCACGTTTTTCGCATGGACCTGCCGATTCCGGCGTACTTAATCGCTCTTGCAGTGGGCGATTTCGACTATGTTTCAACCGGCCCGCGCACGGGTATCTATGCTGACCCGGCAATACTTCCGGCCGCCGCCCGTGAATTCAGCGATCTGGAAAAGCTGGTCGAAACCGTCGAGCGCATGTACGGTCCCTATCGTTGGAAGCGCTATGAGCTGCTGATTCTGCCGCCCAGCTTTCCTTTCGGCGGCATGGAAAATCCAATTGTGACGTTCGCCACTCCCACCGTGATTGCCGGCGACAAAAGTCTGGTCAGCCTGGTCTCACACGAGCTTGCACATTCCTGGTCGGGAAACCTGGTGACCAATGCGACATGGAGCGATTTTTGGCTGAATGAAGGCTTCACGACTTACATCGAGAATCGCATTCAGGAAGAAGTCTACGGCCTGGAACAGGCACTAATGGAGCAGGTTCTTGACCGGCGGCATTTAGAGGAAGAACTGCGTGAGTTCGCGCCTGGCGATCAGATTCTCCATATCAATCTGCGCGGTCGCGATCCCGATGAAGGCTGCACTCGTGTCCCTTACATCAAGGGCGCCTTGCTGCTCCGGCTGATGGAACAGACCTTCGGCCGCAAGAATTTTGACCAGTTTCTCCGTTCCTACTTCGAACAGTTCGCCTTTCAGAGCATCACCACCGAAGAGGCGCTCGCTTATATCCGGCGTGAGCTCTTCGATCGCTTTCCGAACGAATCGGCTGCCGTCGATCTGAACGAATGGGTATTTCAACCGGGTTTGCCCGCTTCTGCTCCACAAGCGTCGTCAGTTAGTCTGGAACTGGTCTCTCGAACTGAACCGAACTGGGAAACCTGGAACACGCAACAGTGGCTTGAGTTTCTTCAAACGCTGCCTCGTCCCTTAACTCAGGCCCGCATGCGCGAACTGGATGCAGCTTTTCATCTGACTTCCGCAACCAACTATGAAATTGTGAGTGAGTGGCTGCTGATGGCAATCGAAAGCAAGTACAGTGCTGCTTTTGATCGACTCCAAGACTTTCTGCTCAACGTGGGACGTATGAAGTATTTGCGGCCGCTGTACAGCGAACTGATGAAAACTCCAGCCGGGGAAGCGCTAGCCCTCGATATCTATATGAAGGCGAGATCGCTATATCATCCCATCGCCCGGACCGCGGTCGAGAAGATTCTACTTTTCCAGCAGAAAGCTACCGGCGAATAGAGCATCGATACCCGACGAATAAAAACTCCGTACGGCATCTCTCGGTGTGCACACCAGCGGGTCGCCGAATAAATTGAAGCTTGTGTTGTACAGGACCGGCAACCCTGTCGAGGCGCCGGCAGCCTTCAACAGCGCATGGTACAACGGGTTCTCACTCTTATGTACCGTATGCACACGTATTAAATCGTCGCCGAGAATGGCAGCTCCAAAGGTTTCGCGATGCTCGGTTTTCACTCGCCCGACCGTAGCAAGAAAGTCCGCGTTGGATCCAACTTCGAAATACTCACTCGCCACCTCGGCCGGAACCGACGCTGCAAATTTTCTGAAGCTTTCCCGGTGCTTGATGTACACGTTCAAATTCTCCGTTGAGTACGGATTGAGCGGTGAGGCAAGTATGCTTCGATTTCCCAACGCTCGAGGTCCGAATTCCATGCGGCCCTGCATCCATGCCACAATTTTGTTGTCGTTCAGGGCAGCAACCGCATGCTCGATCAAATCGCCCTCAGTGAGCAAATAGCGGAAGCGCAGCTTGCAGTTTTCCAGGACCTGCTTGATTTCTCCTGGCGAATAAGCAGGCCCCAGACAAAGTGTGTCAAACGGAATGCGAGTGTCTTGTCCGTAAAAGTTGTGCCACGCATACAGGGCCGCGCCAAGGGAAGTCCCGGCGTTACCGGAGACCGGCTGAACAAAAACACTCTTGAATCGGTGCTCGAGGAAGCGAGCCAACAGCGCGTTAAACGCCAGCCCACCCGCTATGCACACCGCGTCGGCCTCGCCCAGCATGGCGGCTGCGACTTCGGCCACCGCTAACTGAAGGCTCGCCGCGATATCGGCTTTTCCGTTCACTGATAATTCGTCGCCCGCTTTCACCCCGAGTTCGTTGTAAAAGCGGGAGCTGAACCCGCCCTTTACTAATCGGTCTGCATCGAAGTAACTGCGGTCAAACTGAGGCCACGAAGAGCCTTCGCGGTTCACAACGGACCGGAAGAGATCCAGATGCGTAGGCACTCCCGACGTCGAAAACCACTGCACCTTGTGCTCGTCTGCTCTAGCTTCGAAGCCGAGCAGCTCTGTCACCCGACTGTATAGATCGGCCAGCGAATCCGGATAGTAAAGTTCGCGCACCGGTGTCAGCTGTCTGCCTTTGCCTGCAAAGAGGACTGCGGACCGAAAATCACCCGCGCGATCGATGCTTAAAACAGCAGCTGAATCGAAAGGGGAGGCATAGTAAGCGGAAGCCGCGTGTGCGTAGTGATGCTCCACGACAACGATCTCGCTTTTCGGGAATTTAGCTCGCAAGCCAAGCTGAGCCGCGCTCTCTGACCCACTCGCAAACGGTCGAGCCACGGCTACACAGTCGATATCTTCGGCCCGCACGCCAGCCGTTTCCAAAGCCAGTGAAAAAGCCTCATCGGGGAACGTTCCGGGACGATCCAGGCGGGACACTTTCGATTGCTCAACTGCGGCTGCTATTTGCCCGTCTTTTAGAACACAACATGAAGGATCGCCGAGTAATGCTCCCAGGCCTACTATCGTTTTGGACACGTCAGTCAAACTTTCCGCAATCTCTCGATCGTTCGCTCTCGTCCAATGCAGGCGAAGACTGCAAAGACACCCGGTCCAACCGGTTGTCCCGTGAGAGCCGCGCGGCTCGCATTGATCAGGAGCCCCGCTTTCACGCCACGCTCCTCGGCCAGCTTCCGGAGTTCGCCTTCCACGATGGATTCCGTAAACTCATTAGTCTTCTCAAGGCTGTCAGCAAGTTCGCGAAGTAGTTCTCGGGCGCCCGGCGCATCTAACTTTTCGAGCGACTGTTTTTCCATGTGAAAATCATCTGCGAAATAGGCTCTGCCTTTACTTGAAAAATCAAGCAGCGTGGCGAAGCGGGTTCTTATGGTGTCTACAACGTGAGAGAAGAACTGCTCGTCTCCGTAGGAAGCCAAGTGATGCTCGGCAAGCGAAAGACGGACCAGGGGAGCGAGTTCTTCGACGGGCATTGTGCGCAAGTGCTGAGAATTCAGCCATAACGCTTTAGGGTCAATCGGATCTTCGTTGCTGAAGTTCACAACGGAGTTGCTGCGGTTTACACCTTCAAAACTGAAAGCGCTCACCAGCTCAGACAAAGCCATTTGCTCTCGATTGTCTTTGGGCGACCATCCCAGCAGACAGAGAAAGTTGATGTACGCCAGAGGGAGAAACCCTTGATCGCGGTAGGTTGTCACGCTCACCACGGGCCCATGTTTTCGTTTGGAGAGCTTCGATCCATCGGGAGCGATGAGTAACGGCAAATGAGCGAACCGCGGCATATGTTTTCCTGCCGCTTGAAAAATAAGAATGTGCTTGAAGGTATTCGAAAGATGATCCTGGCCCCTGATCACGTGGGAAATGTTGAGGTCGATATCGTCGGCGCAGGATGCCAGATGATAAGTCGGCATGCCATTACTGCGAAGCAGCGCGAAGTCCTCAATATCCGTGGTTAGCTTTGATTGTGCGCCGTATACTTCGTCGTGAAAGGTGACCTCGTACGGCGCCTCTCGCTCGACGCGATAACGTATCACGAAGGGCTCGCCAGCCGCAGCCCGAGCCTCGCTCTGCTCTTTGGACAAGCCTCGCATTTCGGGATTAAATAACCATTGCCCTTCGCCCTGAGCTTTGTCTTCCGGATCTCCAGCCGCGGGAGTGAAGTCGCGATAAGCGGCGTCCCTTTCGAGAAAGTCATAGGCAAGCTTACGATGCATATCGAGACGTTCAGATTGTCGATAGAACTCATTCCATCCCAGATTGAGCCAGTTCAGGCCCTCATAGATTGAATTGAGAGACGCTTCGGTATTGCGATCGACGTCCGTGTCATCGATGCGTAACACCATGACGCCCTGATTCTTTCGAACGAACAGCCAGTTGAAGATGAATGTGCGCGCGCTGCCGATGTGCAAATATCCCGTCGGTGATGGCGCAAAACGAGCCCGAATCATGAAGTAACAGTGTACGAAAGAGACGCTCCGCTTTCTGTCTGGCTCCGTAACCGGGTGTGAAGATCAATGAATTGTTCAATACTGAGCTGCTCGGCGCGCAGCGGAGCTTCCGGCATTCCGTCAATAGAAGGGCCGTAGATTGGCCGCAAATTATTCCGCAGCGTTTTTCGCTTATGTGCGAAGCTGTGGCTGACAAACTTCAGGAGTGAAGTGATGTTCGACGGCGCGCTCGAGCGCCGGACCAGACGAACCGCGGCGGAGTCTACGTTTGGTGGTGGAGAAAAAGCCTGCGGCGGGACTTTGCAAATCAGCTCCACTTCGCAAATCAGTTGGGTCGATACCGACAGGTATCCATACGCGCGGGAACGAGGGCCCGATAGGACTCTTTCGGCAACTTCCCATTGCATCAGGAAGACTGCGGTCGGAAAACGGGCGTCCAGGGAGAGAAATTTGTCGATGATCGGTGAAGTGATGTAGTACGGCAGATTGCCTGCAATGCTCGCCCCTCCCCATTGCGTCAGATCCGTTGCCAGTACATCCGAGTGGTGAATGTGCAGCTTCGGTTCCGCTGCAAATTTAGTCGCAAGATACGAAACCAGGGCATTGTCCAGTTCAACAGCGTGAAGTTCATCGCTCCGCGGCAAAAGATGGCGCGTCAAGGCGCCTCGTCCAGGCCCAATTTCGATAACCCGTGATGTGTGGTCGCCGCACGTTGAGGCCGCTAGGCTTTGGAGAACGGAATCACGAATTAGAAAATGCTGGCCAAGCTTTCTCGGCAAGCCTCAGTTTAGAACATAAAGCACCCGTAACTCCCAGCGGCGAATCCGTCTATATGTCGTGAACTGGATCATGTACATTGCAGCGATCGCGGCGGGCGCCGCCAATCCGGTACAAGCCGGAACCAATGCGGAACTGCGGAAGACTCTTCACGAGGCAATTCTTCCTGCCGTCGCCGTTTATTTTTCTGGGTTGGTCGGTGTCCTGCTTGTGCAGCTTTTTGTTCGTGAAGGTTGGCCCTCTGCGGAACGTTTGGCCGGTACGCCGTGGTGGGCTTGGTTAGGTGGCTTAATCAGTATTGCGTCCACCTTGGCCGGCATTACGTTGGCGCAACGCATGGGCTCCGGCGTGTTCACCGGTCTAAGTGTAACCGCGTCCCTGGTCAGTTCGGTTCTGCTTGACCATTTCGGCTGGATCGGATTTAAAGCCCATCCAGCTTCGCTGCCGCGCATCCTTGGGTGCGGACTTATGGTCGCCGGTCTCTGGCTAGTGTCAAGGTTCTAGCGTTACTGCCGGAACACCAACGGCGTTAAGGTGATGCTGATGTCGCTGGTAATCGGATGAGCAATCTGCAGGACGCTGGGGAACTCCGGCATGGCGATGTTGTTGTAGACCAATCGTGCTGCGTTACCTGTAAAGGATCCGCTACCGTCGTGCACCACGTAGTCTCGAATGCGACCCCTGCCGTCCACGCTAATGTTCAAGACGACGTCGGCGTTTACACTAATCGGCACCAGATTAGCGCCCATCTGCTCGGTGTAAAGAACCGGCACATCGTAGGTGACCGCGCGCTTTGTCGTGGTAATCGTCAAAGCCAGTGTGGAGAACAACAAAACGCTGGATAACAAACCGCCAGTCGCCGGGATAGTCAGCGGCCTCATCAGTTCGTCCACTCGGAATTTCCATTTGTCCCAAAGGAAACGAAAACGCGAACCTTGGCTCTGAGTGATCAGCTGCTTTTCACGGGACGCGATAACCCGTAGTCTCGTCGAAAGGTTGGCCGGGGCTAGCGGCGTCGGCAGTCGCTGTAATCCGAATCGCAAAGACTTGAGTTGATAAATGTGAGCCGCACACGAGTCGCACTCAGCCAGGTGCGCCGCGATTCGGGAATGCTCGCGTTCGCGCAGCCTTCCGTCCAAGTAAGCGGTGCTCTGACGCCTAGTCTTAAAACAAGTGAGGTGCTGCAGCATATCGCTCTCTTACCATCACGTATAAACCTGTGCCAAACCTGGGTCGGCTCGTTGTTGTGTCAATTCGCGGCGCAAGGCCTCTCGGCCGCGTAAGATCCTGGACTTCACCGTGCCGAGCGATAACTGCAAAATCTCGGCAATTTCTTCATAGCTTAAGTTCTCGATATCGCGCAGTAGTACTGCCGTACGAAAGGTCGGGTTGATCCGTGTTAAAGCCTGTTCAATCAGTTGACGATGCTCGCTGTCAAGTGCCTGATCGAACGGAGAACGCCCAGGATCCGGCGCCATCTCCAGGCTGCTCGACTGTTCTTCGCGCTCGTTCTCGAGCGAAACTTCCCGTCGGCAGTGACGCGAAAACCAGCGGCGATGATTGTGCGCCTCATTAACCGCGATTCGATAGATCCAGGTACGTAAACTGCTTTGTTCCCGGAAAGAACCGACGCTGCGGAAGATTTTGATAAACACATCCTGGACAACATCGGACGAGTCATTCGGATTGCCGAGTAACCGGTAGACGATGCTGTAGACCGGCTGCTGAAAGCGTTGAATCAATTCCTCATACGCTTCATCGATGCCGGCTCGCAAGCCGCGCAGGATACGGGAGTCTTCTTCCGAAATGCCGTTTTGCGCGCCCGCCAAGATAGACAGACTGCCTGAGTTGGTTGAAGAGGTCTGCCCCATTTCTTTGAAATCTTACTACATCTATATAGACACACCCGCAGCCGTTAAAGTTCCCTGCGACCGGGAGCAGACGTTTTTGTAATGGGATTCATAGAGCGGAATGATCCGGTTCGTATCGAAGCGGGTTTCGGCCGTGAAACGGGCTGTCGAAGCGACGCTCTCGTACAGCGCCGGGTCCGTTAAAAGCTCGGTTAATCGTTGCGCCTGGGCGTCAATGTCACCGACCGCTTCCATATAGCCGTCAAATTTATTTGTAATAAGGTCCGGGACGCCACCGGTCAGGGTAGCCACGGGCGGCACGCCGCACGCCATCGCTTCCAGGGCGGCCAGCCCGAAAGCCTCCATTTCGCTGGGCAGGTGAAGGACGTGCATCTGCGGAATCAGCCGCTCCATGTGATCTTGCTTGCCGAGGAAGCGGACGTTCCCATCCACTTTAAGATCCCGAGCCAGCCGCTCGGCCGGTCCACGGTCTGGACCGTCTCCAGCCAGCACGAGTTCGGCATCGACGTGCTCCCGCACTTTGGCGAAGGCGTAAATGCAATCGAGAACCCGCTTTACCGGACGAAAGTTCGAGATATGGAGGATTCGCTTCCGTCCGCGAGCCTGCGCTTCCAGGTTTGGTTTGTAGAGCGAACAATTGACGAAATTATGAATGACATCGATCGGGTTCGACACCCCGAAAAACTCGACTGTGCGCCGGCGCATGAACTCGCTGATGGTGGTGATTCCGTCGGAACGCTCGATGGAGAACTTGGTAATCGGGTAATAGGAGGGATCGGCGCCGACCAGCGTGATGTCGGTCCCGTGCAGGGTGGTGACGAATGGAAGCCGGCGGGAGGTAATCATCTGCTGCGCCAGAAAAGCAGAGATGGAGTGGGGGATGGCGTAGTGGACATGGAGGAGATCCAGATTGTAACGTTCCGCCACCTCGGCCATACGGGAGGCTAAGGCCAGCGAATAAGGAGGGTATTGGAACAGAGGGTAATTCGAGACCTCTACCTCGTGATAGTAGATGCGTGGCAGGTCCGTGTCGAGCCGGATCGGATTGGCGTAGCTGATGAAGTGGACCTCGTGGCCGCGAACGGCGAGTTCCAGGCCCAACTCGGTGGCGACGATACCGCTGCCGCCGTAGGTGGGATAGCAGGTGATTCCGATCCGCATGACTCCAGTATGAGGGCAAAAGGGCAGTTTTTACGAAACGAACTGTCTTTGGGTTCGTTTTTTAAACTTCTGCTAAGTTTAAGTAATTAAAACACTTAGCTGATTGTCTTCGGTGCCAGCAGCGGAGCGAAGGCTGCTCGGTGCCAATAAGTGACAACCAGCCAGAGAACCAAAGCCAACAGTCCCGGCGGGATGCCGGCCGGCTGCATGGTGATGTGGAAGGTAAGAATGTTGGCAATGACGGCCCCTAGCAGGACGAGCGCCAACGGCACATATTGATTGATGAGCAAGAGAATGCCGCCGATCAGTTGGATAGCGAACACAAAGTAATGATAGTGAGACGCAACCAGAGCGCCGAGGAATTGGCTGGCCAGACCCGTCTGCATCGGCGCCGGGATGAAGTGCAGGAAGCCGTTCAAGCCGAAAACGGTGAACATCAGACCTAACAAAAGTCGAGCGATCAGGACAATAGTTTTCATTCACGTTCCTTACGGTATATATTTGTTCCTAAGGAAATGTTAGAACCTATCTTATGAGCGCACAAGAGGGCACATCTTCGATCCCCAGGAACACCCATGTGCCTGAGACCTGCACTCGCATAGCTCCCATACTGGCGAGGATTGGTGACAAGTGGAGCATTCTAGTGGTGATACTGCTTGGCGACGGACCAGTCCGGTTCAACGAGCTTCGCCGTAGGATTGGCGGCATTTCCCAACGCATGTTGACGTTCACGCTCCGGGGTTTGGAGCGGGATGGCTTCCTTACGCGGACTATGTTTCCGACAATTCCGCCTCGGGTCGATTACGAACTTACTGCTTTAGGCCGATCGCTGCTACAGCCCATCCAACATCTCGGAAACTGGGCGATGAGCAATGCCGATTCGATCCAACAAGCGCAGCGGCGCTATGACCAAGTCCAGGAGCCGAATGACTAAACTCGACCTCTTCGTGCAGAAACAGCGGATCAATGTGGCGAAACGATTCCTGGCACCGGGCGCTCATGTTTTGGATTTGGGGTGCGCCGACGGAGCGCTGTTCCGCCACGTGCCTTCTATTACTGGCATCGGGATCGATCCGACGCTCAACGGCGAAGTCGTTCTTCCGAATGCCCGGCTTCTTCCCGGGATGTTTCCCGATGCTGTTCCAAGCGAGAGTCGTTTCGACGCGATCACGATGCTGGCTGTGCTGGAGCATCTGCCGCCAGCCGTGCAAAAGAAGCTCGACGTCGATTGCAGTCGAGTTCTGAAGGCGCAAGGGAAAATGATCATCACGGTTCCTTCCCCGCAGACCGACGTCGTACTGTCCATGCTGAAGAATTTGAGGCTCATCGATGGCATGTCGCTCGAAGAGCACTATGGCTATGACGTGAGGCAGACGCCCAAACTGTTCGATTCGTTCGGGATTGTTGCGGCGAAGACATTCCAGTTGGGTCTGAACAATCTGTTTGTGTTCGCCAAGCGCGAGCAGCCGGCCGCGGGTTCCTAAAGCTGCTCCGTCACCAGCACGATCTTCCCGATGTGGCTGCCTTCTTCCATGCGGGCATGAGCAAGGTGTGCGTCAGCGAGCGGAAAAGTGGAATCGATGACAGGACGGATAGGATCCTTGGCGGCGAGCAAGGGCCAGACGTCTGAGAACAAGCGACGGGCAACCTCGCCTTTCTGTTCTGCGGTCCGGACGCGCATGGTCGATCCCATGATTCGTCCGCGCTTGTGCATGAGTTTGCCGATATCGAGTTGCCCGGTTCGGCCGCCTTGCGTGGAGACGATCGTGATCCGTCCTTCGAGCGCGAGGCAATCCAGATTCTGGTCGAGGTAGGGACCGCCGATGAGATCGAGAACGATATCCACCCCGCGGCCGCTGGTGAGACGGTCGATCTCTGCCACGAAATCGGTCTGTTTGTAATTGATGGCCGCCTGCGCGCCGAGTTCGAGGCAAGCTTTGCATTTGGCGTCGCTCCCGGCAGTGGCGAAAGGAATCGCGCCCAAGGCACGGCTCAGCATGATGGCAGTGGATCCGATACCGCTGGTTCCGCCGTGGATCAAAACCGAATTGCCTTTCTCGAGACCCGCACGAGTCACCAGGTTGTCAAAGACGGTGAACAGATTTTCGGGAAGAGTGGCGGCTTCGACGAAATTCCAGTTGGAAGGGATGGGCAGGACTTGAGGCGACGGAACGGCGCAGAATTCTGCGTAGCCTCCTCCAGCAAGAATGGCGCAGACGCGATCGCCCGGCTTGCAGTTGGAGACGCCCGCGCCTACCGAATCAATAATTCCAGAGACGTCAAGACCCGGGATGTCGGAAGCGCCGGGAGGGGGCGGATATTTTCCCTGGCGCTGGAGCGTGTCGGCGCGTGCCACGCCGGCAGCCTTGACCTGGATTAGAACTTCGCCATTCTGTAGAGCGGGCCGGGGACGCTCGGCGGGTTTGAGCACATCGGGCGGACCGAAGCGGGAAATTTCGATTGCGATCATGATTCTGATTCCGATGATAGAATCGGCTCGGCGATTAACATGTACACCAGAAGAGATTTCGGGAAAGTAGCTCTTGCCAGTGCAACGCTTTCGACGGCGCTGGCGAGAGTGGATTCCAAGATTGACGGCGTGCAGCTGGGAACGCAGTCGTACAGCTTTCGCGACCTTTCGTTTGAAGACGCCTTGAAGGCGATGGTGGCGGATGGACTAGGGGCATGCGAACTGTTTGCGCCGCATATTGAAGAAGGCAAGACTTCTGTTGCACCGATAGCAAGACGACCGCGAACGGGCGGTGGCGGTGCGCCACCTCCGCGAGATCTCGCCGCACGAGCAGCCAGCCGGGAAGCGCTTCGGCAATGGCGGCTTTCTGTGCCGATGGATTACTACAAAGGCATCCGCAAGCAATTCGAAAAGGCGGGCGTCAAGCTGTGGGCGTACAACATAAGCTTTCGGGAGGATTTTACGGACCCGGAGATCGACCGGAGCTTTGAAGCGGCCAAAGAGATGGGCGTGAAGTTCATTACCGCATCGACCACGGTGCCGGTTGCCAGGCGACTGATTCCTTTCGTCGATAAACACCGCATGATTGTGGCGGTTCATGGGCACTCGAATTTAAAAGACCCCAACGAGTTCGCCAAGCCGGAGAGTTTCGCCCAGGCGGTAGACATGTCGCAGTGGTTCAAGATCAATCTTGATATCGGACACTTTACCGCGGCTGGATACGATCCGGTGGACTACATCAAGCAGCATCACGAAGAGATCGTGTTGATCCATCTAAAAGATCGAAAGAAGGACAACGGTCCAAACACGCCGTGGGGAGAAGGAGACACGCGGATCAAAGATGTGCTGCTTCTGTTGAAGTCGCAGAAGTATCCGATTGGCGCCTTCGTTGAGTACGAATATCAGGGAGCTGCCAGCTCGCCGGAAGAAGTGAAGAAGTGCTACGACTATTGCAAGCAGGTGCTTACGTCGTAACGAGCTTTCGATCAGGGCCGAAAGACGAGCCAGGCGCCTAAGGCGATCTCCGCCACTGACACCTCTCGTGTCAATTCCGGTTGCTGGGCAAAGAATTCCAAAAGGTCGTCGATCAACGGGGTGCCCGTTTGCAGCTGACGGAGATATTCGCGCGGCGCACTGAGTGCGTTGATCCCATCTCCTATTAGCAACAATCCAAAAAATCGGGTGATCGGTCTTAGCTTCATTGTTTCTGTCTCCGCAGTGGACTTATTTTTGGTCAACCTTAGCTTACATCGGCCCTGAATCTGGAGAGCAAACCTGGCGTCAGGGACTTTCGAATGAGATAACGAAGGCCGCCCGGCAAACGAAGGATTTCCTGCATGCGATAGGCTCTGGAGCTCAGTCCTGCGGAAAAGAACCAGATCGGATCGATCAGGCGCAAGGAGGGCACGTTCCAAAGAAGGCGTCTTCGCCACCATCGCAAGCGCGTGAGGAGGTCGAGTGAGAGCGGTATGGGCGCTTTGAAATAAAGAACATTTTCCACTCTCAGGAGATAGATCACAAGGATGCCGAACTGCCTGTGGGCGCGAAATCTGGTTTCGATGGCGGCCCAATCGATCTGGTCGCCGAAGCGACGTTGAAGCAGCACCAGATCGTACATCGTACGAAGAGGCGGCCACAGGCGATCCCGATAGCTATCGTGCAGTTGGGAGTGGATGATGTGGTGAATCACTAAATGATTGGGTGAAGGTATGCGCAGACGCACTCCTTCAAATTCGAAGAGTGACGAATCACGCAGAACTTCGGAAGGCGGAAGAATCAAATTGCAGATGCGACGGCCCATTGATTGATGTAAATCGATGGGGACCGAATTGGCGCGTGCGAGCGAAGGATAGCTGTGTCCGATTGCCAGCTCGATCGGGTGCGGCTTGTCGCCCTGGTAACCGCTGTCGGCAAGAATCTTGACAGCCTTCGGCAGGTCGCTCTCGGAGACCAATAGATCGATGTCCACCAGATAGCGGATGGCGTTGTCGTTGTAGACCCCACTGACCAAATGCGCCAGGCCTTTTAAGGCGACGGGTTCGATGCCTTGCGCGTTCAAAGCCGCAGTCAGGGTCGTGACCTGAGACAAGATGTTGCGGTTCCGATCAGCGTTCAGCTGTTGGACGGTCGCGAACAGATTCGATACGTCCGGCGGAACGGCGGAGGCGGCGCTGGTTGTTCGGAGAAGATCCTGGACGAGAGGAAGAACCAGCTCTATGGATGCCGTGTCGATCAGCTTTTCCCATTGCCAATATGGGTCGGCGAGATAGTGAGCTGCTTCGTCGAAGCGATTGCTTAAACCAGCGGCGAGAAACCGGTAATGTAGGTCTCGGCCTAGCATCGAGGCTCGGGTGGAACTGTCTTTCAGAGCGAGTTATTTCCTGTCAAAGGATTGCTGCTGCTCGCTTTCTGTAGCTGCCCTGTTTATTGCTGCGGACATTCTCGGGTTTGCCTCGCAGCCGGCGGTGCGCGACCGGGGAGGGGAAGTGCTGATTGCAGTTTCGCAAATTGGTTCCGGAGTTTGCAACTTGGGGAATGGTCAGTTTGGCGGCGAGATTAAATGGTGTATTGTTGGCTTGTTCGTTGTCATGGATAGTGGGCTCAGGTCGAACAGCCTCTTGGCCGCCACGTACTATCTTCCGTTGAAATCTCCATTACTGATTGCCCCTTGAACCATTAGCACTTATCTTCGCTACACAGGATCCATAAGTAGTCTTATACTCATCGGAATTAGCATCCGGGTAGCGGCTGGCGGCATATCTCTGGCATTGTTGCAAACGGGCTTGATACATGCGGTTTTGCTGAGCTTGCCGTTGCTGTTCAGGAGTCATCTGGGCTGTTGAATGCGGACGGCTCGCTTCGTGAGGCATTGAGTTCCCGTTCGCCCCGAACGTGGACCGTTTCTCTAATGGGACCGGACGGCCTCTCTGTACAAACGGCTGTGTCTTCGCGAACACTGATCCGGTTTGCAATTCAGAGCCGGGTATGGAGCTGATCACGTTGGCGCTATCGTCGACGAAATCGATGCTTTTGACTCTGGCGTAGATGGCTAGAGTTGGAAAGGACTCTTGCCCCATTTTGGCCGACACATTCTTAGCCACTGCGATGTCATCCCATCCGAGCATAAGTCGCGCATGGATTTTGGTATGAGCTTGGCTCAGCGCTTCGGCCTCGGCAGAATGGACCTTGATCTCCTTGAAACTAGTTTTGTGATCGAGGATGAGCAATCCGAACGATGGGAACTTGGCCGCGCCGTTGGCAAATAATGTGCTTTTTTCCCGAAACTCATTAGTCAAACATTCAGATGGGCAATGTCCTGGCTGGAATTCCTCAGGCAGCTTAGGCTGATTGATGAGCGCAGTTGTGTAATAGCTCTCGTACTCCGTTTTATGGGGCACGTCTTTGACGCCCCGAAAGGCTTCATTGGGCGCAGCTTGCAGAGGATCCACCTCATCCAGAAAGGGAGCCGCTATGTTCTTGGATAGGAAACGGATACTGTCCGTGTTGGGATCGTATTTCCAATCCGGCAGCGGCAACGTGTTCCAGACCAGGCGAGGAGCGTGTTTGCTGGCCAGTAACAGCGTTTGCTTCGTAAAAGGGGCTAATTCACGCGCTACGAAGGCCGGTTCTCTTCCAGTGATCTTGTCTTGAGAGTAGAGGAAGATGGCTAGGATAAAGCTATCGTCCTGTGGCCTGTCTTTCATCCATGACCAATCCGGTTGAGGGTAAAGAAAGGTTCTGAGTAATGCCGTATTGGCAAAATTCGGCTGATTCCCTAAGTACGTCTGATATTCGTAACGTTTCACCACTTCGCCGCGAAGTTTTGGGCTAGTGATGAAGTTATAAGCTGACTGCTCCGCCTGGACTTGCGTTTCAACAAACTTGTCGACAAAAGCCTCTGTCAACAGTTCGGGCTGTTTCTGAATAGCAAATAGATCGACGCGGAAAGCCGCGGAGGAGACGTACTGATCGGAGCCGGAGATCACAATGTCCTTGATGACTGGAACTGGATTATGAAAAGTGCCAGGTATTTCGTTGTTGGGATCGTTTGCCCGATTTGGATCGCCGGAAGGCTGCGTAGCTGTGTCGTGGGAATGCGTCAATTTGTCCGTTTGTCTCTTCAACCTGTCCTTAATAGCCGATCCGAACTGCGCTTCGGCAAGCGATGCAAGCGCGAGCATAACTGCAAATTCGGCGGGGAGGCGAGAAGCCCTCCGCTGCTTCCACATATAGATTCCTTTCTCCAAATGCTTGTTTACTTGAATCGAAATGCAATGTTGCGAAACGCGTGCATCGCAGATTTACAGATCATTATCGTGAGCCGTGTTTCGATGTCATGGCTCACTTACTCTGGTTACAATCCGTGAGGTCTTGCTTATCGTAATTGTCGATGGCCCGCTGTCCATGCGGATCGCTCTTCAAGTGATTAGTCATCTTGTCGGCCGCGCACGTCAGGAGTGCCCGCTTCTTCTCAGCGCTCATACCGTAAAAGCCGTTCATCTTGGTCTTTGTCGTATAAGCAACCACTTTGTCTGGAGCAACGCAGGAGCGTAGATCCAAATCTTCAGCCAACTGCCCAAGTTGCGGCTCTAGAATGTACTTTCCCGCTGCGCGCTCGTAATGAGCTCCATTCTGTTGGCGCGCTTCAATCAGCTTGTCGGCAAAGCAACTGCAGTCGTAATAGCCCCCGAGGAACGCAGTCGTATGACAATATCCAGGCGCTTTGGCGTGCTCCTGCGTCAATGCCGCTGACAACTCTGACGATCCCGGCTCTTTCGGCTTCTGTGTCGAAACCGATGGTGTCGGTTCAGTCATCCCCAATGACGCAGCTGGGGCGCCGTCTTCCGGGATCGGCATCTGTTGTTGTTGTTCTTGCGGCGTGGTGTTTGACCACTTCCAACCCGTCTCGATGATCTTGGCGTTGAGCCCGTTCGTCTGGTTGAACCGGTCCTGATTTTTACTTTTCTCCTCCTGCGCCTTGCTCTCCGAAGGCCAACCCCCGGCACAACCGCCACCTCCGTTCTTCTTCCCATTGAGGCGGTATTTCTGCATCACAAATGTCTGAAACTGGCCGGGTTCTTCTCTCTGAATCTCGGGATCAGGACCGCCTCCTCGGTGTTGCACGGGGAGCGTGAAGATGTCGCTATAGTATTTGTTCGGCCCCAGTTGAGCTGCGCAATAGTCGTAGTTCACCGTTCCGTTGCTGACCACGCCGTTAGATACCGAGCGGGTCGCCTTATCGACGGTCTCCTGCGTCTTTCGCTTGGCTTTGTTATAGACGTCGCGAAATTGAGCCGAAGCATTCGAGGCACACAGCAGCAACAAGAATAAAATCAGCAGACTAGTGCAGCAACGCGAGCTTTGCCTCATGGCAGATCTCCTGGTGAATTTGTTCTTCTGTTGTGGAGAGTCATAGTCTCGGCTTGTGGTAAACTCCTTTCGCCTAACACTTTGTCTCGATACCGACGCAGTAGCTTGTTTGACTTGTCAGACCGCGTCATTCCTCACACGAAGCGACGAATGGTTACCGTTCTTCCTCGATCACCATTACGTAGTTGTGCTCTAAAACCTGCCACGGCGTCCAAAAACCTTTTGCTTCGGGCCGTTTTCTTGGACGGAGGTGAGTGAACGTGAGACTAGGGCCCGAGTTCGACACCCTGTTCACACTTGTTTACGAAGAACTGCGCAAGTTGGCCTACGCTGTGAAAAGGAGTGACAGCTCTCAAACCCTCAATCCCACCGCCCTGGTGCACGAAGCATGGCTGAAACTGGCCACTGCTCCCCAAACTGCGGCGGAGTCGCCTCTTCATTTCAAGCGCATTGCCGCTCGCGCTATGCGCCAGGTTCTCGTCGATGCCGCCAGGCATCGCGCCGCTACCAAGCGAGGTGGTTGCGTTCCGCTGATCGAATTGGATGAATCGCTAGGACTTGCAAAATCCTCAAGCAACGACCAGGTCCTTGCTCTTCATGAAGCTCTACTGCAGCTCGAGCGCGTTGACCAACGCCGCGCTTCCGTTGTAGAAGCCCGGTTTTTTGGCGGCCTTAGTGTTGCCGAAGTCGCCGCCCTCCATGAAGTTTCCGTAGAGACCGTAGCCGAAGACTGGCGCGGTGCGAAGGCCTGGCTGGGGTACCGGCTGCGGCAAGCAGGATTCTGACAGATGACGCCTGAAGATTCTGCGCAAAACAGCCTGAGGTTCGCGCGTGTACAGGAATTATTCAGAGACGCGCTGGCACTCCCCCAAAACTGCCGCCCGGATTTCCTGTCATCTGCCTGTGGCGACGATCGCTCTTTATTCGTTGAGGTTCACGGCATGCTGGAGGAGGACGCGCGTGGATCATCCCTCCTTGACGATGGGATCGCGCTCGCGGCCCACCAAGTATTAGAGGAGATCAACAACTGTCCTGTTCGGAAGATCGGTCCTTATAGTCTGGTGAGACTCTTGGGCGAGGGCGGCATGGGAGTCGTGTACCTTGCCGAGAGAGCCGATCTAGGTAATCCGGTCGCGATCAAACTACTGCGCGACGCATGGCTTTCCCCATTGCGGCGTGAACGCTTTCTCAGCGAACAACGGCTGCTTGCTCTTCTCGTCCACCCCGCAATTGCCCGCCTTTACGATGCCGGGGTCATGCCCGACGGAACGCCGTGGTTCGCAATGGAGTATGTGGAAGGAACGGCTCTCGGCCAGTACTGTCAGCATCATCGATGCACACTTCAAGAACGGCTTCGGCTTTTCCGATCGATCTGCGAAGCTGTGCAGCATGCGCATGAGCACGCCGTGATTCATCGCGATTTGAAGCCATCTAATATCTTGGTGAAATCAGATGGGACAGTTCGTCTACTCGATTTCGGCATTGCAAAGCAAATCATTCATTCAGAGATTCCGGCCGGACGAACGCAAACCGTTCTTCGTTTGATGACCCCAGCCTATTCCGCGCCCGAACAAGTTATTGGCAGCCCCATCGGTGTTTTCACTGACGTGTATGCGCTGGGCATCATCCTTTACGAGCTTCTGGCCGGACACGTACCAACTCCATTTTCTACTGAACCACGCCGGTTTTCCGATCGTCCGAAGATGGAAGGCGATAGGGAGCGCCCATCGGTTGCTGCCAAACGCTCTTCGGTTTGCACCATACCCAAAGCCGAATGGGCTGACCTGGATGTTCTCTGTTTGACCTCCATTCAAGTGGACGCAGCGCGGAGGTATCGCTCCGTCGAAGCGCTGATTCGTGATGTTGATCACTACATCGCGCGGCAGCCGCTCGAAGCGCGGCCAGACTCATTCGGTTATCGCTTGGATAAATTCCTCCGCCGTAACCGGCGACCGGTGATCGCAACTATTCTCATCATCGTCAGCTTCGTCGCACTGGCAGGCTTCTTCACCATCCGTTTAGCGAATGCGCGGGATGTCGCCATCACCGCTGCCGTGCGCGAACAGCGGATTCAGAGATTCATGCTTCAGCTATTCGATGGCGGCGAGAAAGCCGCTGGTCCTGCCGCTGATTTGCGGGTTGTCACTGTTATTGATCGAGGTGTGCAGGAAGCCAGAGCTCTCGATGGTGACCCGGCTACGCAGGCGGACCTGTATGGGACGCTTGGCGCCATGTACCAAAAGCTCGGCAGCTTCGACAAAGCAGATTCCGTGCTCACTCGTGCTCTTGAGGAGCGCAAACGATCTCTTGGCCCCAATAGGTCGGATGTGGCGGAAGGATTCGTCAATCTCGGTCTTCTCCGGATTGATCAGGCTCGATTTCCAGAGGCCGAGTCATTGATTCGCAAAGGCATCGAACTGGCGAAACACGGCCGCCCGGTGAATGAGAATGTTGTCGCCAAAGCCACCGCCGCCCTCGGCAAAGTGCGAGAGGCAAGCGGGGACTACAAGCATGCCATTCCATTGCTTGAGCAGGCCATAGCGCTGCATTCGAAGAAAGACCTCGCACCGAACGAACTGGCTGGCGAAACGAAGGAATTGGCTGACACTTATTTCTACGCTGGACAGTATGACACCAGCATCAGGCTCACCCAGCGTGCCATGGCTCTTCATACCAGGCTTCATGGTTACCGGCATCCCCTCGTGGCGGACGATCTCATCAACTTAGGCGCGGTGCAGATTGAGAAGGGAAATTACGTCGAAGCGGAGCGCCTTTATCGAAAAGCCCTGAGTATCAATCAAGCATGGTACGGCAAGGACCATCCGGAAACGGCTGCCGATCTCTACATGCTCGGTGAAGCCCTGGTCTACCAGAGGCGTCTCCACGAGGCTGAGCCAATCTTGCGCGATGCGCTCGCGCTTCGAGAGCGCGTCTACGGACCCGTTCATCCTCGCTCCGCGAACGTGTTGAACGAAATATGCACCGTAGAGTCGCTAAGTGGCCGCTCGGATGAGGCGGAAGCTTGCTATCGACGTGTTGTCGAAATTTATAAAACTACTTACCACGACAAACACTACTTGATTGCTTTGGCCATCGCCAATTTAGCAACTGTGCAGATGAAAAGAGGTGAGTACGGACGCGCCGAGTCAGGCTTCAGGGATGCTTTGAAACGCTACGGCAGCACTCTGGCTTCTGACCACCTCTACGTAGGCATCGCACAGTTTAAGCTAGGTCACTCGCTGATGGCTGAGAAGCGTAATACGGAGGCGGAGCAAGCGCTGGTAACCGCATGTAAGATCCTCGAAAAACAGGGAAACTCTTCTTTGAGCTGGCTTCAGAAAGCAAGAAGTGACTTGGCGTCTCTGCATGGAGCAGCCAAGTAACTCTCCTGAATCGTGAGACTGAATTACTCCCCAGACTCGCGAGACAATCGAGGCTGTGAGCAGGAGATATCGGAGAGGTGGCTCTCCTCCGAGAGATGACGGTATATGTCAATCTCCCCGCAGTGCATCCATTGGATCAAACGAAGCAGCTCGTCGGGCTGGGATGTAACTAGCGGTCACGGCCGCCGCAAGAATGATTGCTCCAGCCGCGGCGTACGTTACCGGATCAAGTGGCGTAACTCCAAACAGCAGCGACGAGATCCAGCGCGAGAGCGCACCCGAGAACCCTAACCCGATAGCGGCGCCAAGGCACGCGAGCATCAGACCCTGGCGTACAAAAAGCGCTTTGACCGCTCCGGGTTCGGCGCCGACAGCAATGCGGATGCTTATTTCTCGTTTCCGCTGCGCGACGGCATAAGCAAGAACGCCGTACACTCCGATGACCGCGAGCGTTAAAGCCATAACTCCGGTGATACTGAGCAGAATGAGAGCAAACGACCGGCGCGCGATCGAGACCCTATAGAGATCCTCCAGAGTTCGGACTTGCGCCAGCGGCAGGCTGGGGTTCACAGCATGCACGGCCGCTCTGATCTCGTTAAGGAAGCCCTCGGTGGCGGCGTGGTTACTTCTCATTGCGAACGTGACACCGCGGTGAATTCGGGGTGAGCCTCCCGGCCGCGCTGGCGCCTGCAGACCCGCGCGGAAATACACCGTCGTAGAAGGCTGCCGGTCAACGCCCTCTTCGTGAACATTTTCGGCAACGCCGACAATCTCGGTCCAAGGCTCTTCTGTGCCCACACGAATCCGTTTGCCAAGCGCGTTGCGGGCCTCGCCCCAATATTCGCGGGCCATATTGTTAGACAAAATCGCGACACGCCTTTGACCGAAAAGATCGTCGCGGGTGAAATCACGCCCGGCGATCAATCGGGTCCCTAGCGCGGCGAAGTACCCCGGCGAGATCTGCTTTATGATTCTGTTCGGAGGGATCTGGTCAGTGGGCGTCTTTCCTTCCACGTTGACCGGGTTGCCGTTGCGGTATTCAGTTTCCAATGGCAAGGCGCTCGAGAATGCTGCTGCGGTGACACCCGGAATCGCAGTGAGCCTCTGGAGGATTTCAGCCTGCATTTGCGCCGCCCGCTCGGGCGCTGCTATTTGGGCCTCCGGAATGAAAATGCGTACGGTCTGAATGTGCTCGGGATGAGTAAAGCCCGGCCTCACAGCCTGCAAACTGAGAAAGGTACGTACCATGAGTCCGGACGCAATCAACAGCATAACGGCGAGAGCCACCTGCGCTATCACCAGCACATTTTGAGCGCGCATATGCTCGGCGTTGGGGCTCGCTCCCCGTCCGGTTTGCGTTCGAACGTTGCGGCCTGCCTTGCCGACCGCGATCACTCCAAATAAGAGACTCGATGCCAACGAGCATGCCAGCCCGAACAGCAAAGTCCTTGAGTCGATAGAGATCTCACTCACTCTTGGCAGTGTCGTGGACCCGTGGATCACGAGCACGCGAAGAGCAGCGCAAGCAAGCGCCAGACCCATAGCGCCTCCGAGAACACCTAAGATAAGGCTCTCGACCAGCAGCTCACGCGCGATCCTCCGCCAACCAGCTCCAAGCGCCGCCCGAATCGCAAACTCGTGACGTCGAGCTTGCGCCCTCACTTGCACGAGGTTTGCTACGTTTGCGCAAACCAGCAACAGTACCAACGCCAACGCTCCCATGAGAGTCTTAAGAACTGCGCCAACGTCGCCAACAACGTCCTGCTTCAGCGGATGGAGGTTAGGCGCAATTTGAAGCTGCTCCAGGTTTCGCTCGAAGCCTTCCCTGGCAGCCCAAATATGTAGTATCCGCGCAACCTCTCCATTGGCTCGTGAAAGGCTAATGCCGGGTTTGAGCCTGGCGAGGCCGGTGTGGTCGAAGTCTGCCGATCCAGGCGCGGTGCTGGAAACACTTTGCGGAAGAAGCGCGTCGGCGGCCAGGTTGGGGAATCCGAAGGTCCGCGGCATCACTCCGATGACCTGGTGAGGAACGGAATCGATGAGAACCAGCCGGCCGAGCACGTGCGGATCGGCGCCGAATCTTCGCTGCCAGTACCCATAAGAGAGGATAAGAGGCTTTTGCGCACCCTGCATTTCATCTGCGCTTGAGAACCAGCGCCCTAGATAGGGCCGAACTCCGAGTGCCCGGAGGACACCGTGGGTCATGGTGATCGTAGGGATCTGTTCGGGCTCGCCGATGCCGGTGGCCGTTGCAGCGCCTGCAGTCCAAACGCCGAATTCCTGAAAACATTCTGCATTTTGCTTGTAGGCTGTGTACATGCCGATCGAGAGAGGCATATCTTTGAAGACCTGGCCTGAAAACACTCCCGTGTTGAAAATGCCGACTAGCTTGTCCGGGTCAGGATAAGGTAACGGGCGTAGTAGGACAGCATTCACGACGCTGAAGATCGCTATATTAGCGCCGATCCCAAGGGCCAGCGAGAGCAGCGCAGGGATGCTGAACCCCGGTTTGGCCCGAATCATTCTTAGGGCATGCCGCGTGTCGCGCATCACGCTTTCGACGAAGGTGGACGTATTCATTTCGTAAATCTCCTCGCGGATCAAGGTCGCGTTGCCGCTGACCGACTAGCGTCGTCACCCTTGGTAGTACGGACATGATCGATTGAAGGTTCCAGGTTCATCTAGACGACCGCTAGTTGTGCGTCCGAATAAACCGGAACACCACGGAATGTGCGGTACCTCGACGTATTGAGCTGCTTCGTCTAGTGATCGCTTATAACAAGCGGCGCCAAACCGGTAGCTTAGGTCCCTGGCTGGCGCAACCGTCATGTCCTTGCACACGTCGAACGCCCAGACCTATGTTGTTTCTTATGCTTTCCTGGGCGGTTTTTGCGGTGATCATTCCTCTGGGGTTTGTAGCCTTCGCGCAAACAAGCAGTGAGCCGGCGGCTCACTTCGGCCACTTCGATGGAAAGGGCTATGCGGTTGCGCCGGATGTTCGATTGGTTATTGAGTACGGCCACGATCATACCGCTTGCCGGTGGGAGCTTCGATCAGCTAAAGCAGTGGCCGTACAGGGCTCCGAGCTGCAGGCCCATTATGAGTCCGATGTTGCAGACCGAGTGCTGAACGAGGTAGCTCCCGTAGCCGTGCGAAAAGGGAGTCTACGCGGGATGATCATTCAATCGGGTTGCTCAGAGATTAGAACGGAGGAATACGACAACGTAGCAATTGCGCGTGTCACGAACGAATGTTCGCCCGTCAGTAAAAAGAATGTGGAGAGTTTGGTTATCAATTGGAAGAGCCCGGCCTGCCAGTGAACTTCCGAGTCGCACATCGATTTGCGCACGCCTAACTCGACCCGGCTCAAGAACAACAGCACTGCCTAATGGAAGTAAATGACAGGTACCGAGGAACTGACGTAGGTTACAGGCGGTCACAGGAAGAAACAGATGCAGGTCGCTTCAGCACGTATGCACGAGTCATAGGTTGACAGTAAAACACACTGGATCCAGTTCGCTATAAGCAGGACTTCCCAGAACTCCGGCTGTAGAGTGCTTGAAACGCCGTCCTGAGTTTAACGGCAGTTTGCCGCCGCTGATCACGATCTCGACCTAGTTCCCCAATTGCTTCTGGGAACGGACTCAACCGAGTGGCAGGCGACGGATATAATTACGGTCCATGGCAAAGGTGATCACCTTGTTGCTGGCGGTCGTGTTGGCGCCCGGGTTTGCTCAGGAGAAGACTTCCAAGGCACGCCCTCGCGTTTCGGATTTAGGGTTGAAAGTCGGGATCTTGTTGGCGGGTCCGCTCAATGCGATTACCGATGTTACTGACGTTAGGGTCGGACATACTACGATCGTTCGCGGCGACAACATCCGAACCGGCGTGACCGCCGTTTTGCCGCATTCCGGAAATCTCTTTCGTGAGAAAGTCCCGGGCGCGGTTTTTGTAGGTAACGGTTTTGGAAAGCTTGCGGGCTCTACTCAGGTTGAAGAAATGGGCGACATCGAAGCTCCCATCCTGCTCACCTCCACTACCAGCGTCCCCCGCGTGGCCGACGCGCTCACCACCTACGTACTGACGTTCCCTGGAAACGAGGATGTCGTCTCTGTCAATCCTGTTGTGGGGGAGACAAATGACGGATATCTGAATGATATTCGTGGCCGTCACATCACCCCCGATGATGTTTTCGCCGCGATCAAGAACGCAAAAAGCGGACCGGTCGAAGAGGGCGCTGTCGGGGCAGGCACAGGTACGGTGGCGTTCGGTTGGAAGGGTGGAATCGGCACCTCGTCCCGCCGTCTGCCTCCCAACCTCGGGGGCTACACCGTCGGTGCGCTGGTCCAGACGAACTTCGGCGGCGTTCTCACAATTGCAGGCGCGCCGGTTGGCCGGGAGCTAGGCCAATACTATCTACGCCAAGAGCTTCAGCACGCCGGCGGCGGGACAGACCATGCAAACGGATCCTGCATGATGGTGCTCGCAACCGATGCGCCCATGGATGCTCGTAACCTGAAGCGCCTGGCAGCAAGAGCGCTCCTCGGCCTGGCTCGTACGGGCAGTGCCGCGTCGAACGGCAGCGGCGACTATGCGATCGCATTCTCGACCGCGCCGCAGGTGCGCATCCACACTGCCGACAAGTCGATGACCCGCCGCGGCGAGGTGATGACCAACGATGCGATGTCACCGCTATTTCTCGCTGCGATCGAAGCCACTGAAGAAGCGATCTATAATTCCATGTTTCGAGCCAACACGACAACCGGGAATGGACACACAGTAGACGCTCTGCCGATCGACAAAACGCTGGCGATACTCAGAAGGTACGGACTGATCAAGTGAAGGACACCCCGTATGCATGTCGACGAACCGGCATCGCAAGTTGGGGCTCCGCTTTGCTGCGTTGTTCCCTTCGATTGCGGCCTGCATTGTCGGAGGCTAACACGGCAGTGAGCGCCGCGGGCTAGGAAAGTTGCGCCTCCCTTTCCAATGAGCCCTAGAAAGGCAAAGCCTATGAGGCGCGATAAAGCGCATCAAACTCTTGCCAGGTCTCTTTCCAGAACTGCGAGAATGTTCGTCCGGCAGCTCTGAAGACAGTCTGATGTTCTATCCAGACGAGCGCGGCAGTGGAGGCTAACAGCGCGACATGCAAGGTCTTTATGAGAGCTTTTATCACCGAAGGTGGCGGTTCTGAAAGCGGCTAAGCGCGAAGGCCTGGAAGCGCAGGTGAGCGCCCTCTTCATCGAAGATACGCTGGCAGATGCTTCTAAGCAAGGGCGAACCCGTGGCATCACGCAGTGCCGCATAATACGGCCGAGCCAACAGTTCGGCGGTCACCAGAACTTTCAGGCACAGTTCCAGGCCGGCCAGGCCGCGCAGCCATCGGAAAGCGCTGTGCACCCAATGTTTTCGCAGACAAGGTGCATTTTCTATCTGGAGAAAGCGGCCCAGGATTTTGCTATGACGCTGCTCTTCCCGTAAGAAAAGCTTTAAGGCGGCTATCAGCCCGAGATCGCCAGTTTCCCGGGAGAAGCGCTGCGCGCGCTCCAACATGCGGGCGCCGCTAGCGTCCTCTCCAAGTTGAAACTGCTGAATGGAGGCAATTACGGCCAGCTTTTCGGCTCCGGATAAACGGATACTGTCGACCCAGGGAAATATCGGTTCGGGTGCGTTTTGGTAGAAGTACTCTACCCAATCGTACGAAGTAATGGCGGCAAGGTTGTGAGCAACGTTCCTCATGAAAGAATTGTGCCCGGAAAGCTTTGCAATGTAAAGTACTTTTAGTGTTGATTCCCGAGCGGCAAGCGCTACAAGCAGACGTTCCAAAAAATTCTTGATTGTTGTAGTTAACTAGTAAATATATAAACAGATGAAAGCAGCCAAAGGAGCCAGGCCTTTCCAGTTCCGCTTGGACTCGCACAGCGGCGTTCCGGTTTACCGTCAGATTATTGACCAGGTGACCGGAGGAATCGCGGCGGGGGCGCTGATGGGGGGCGATCAGCTTCCCACGGTTCGGCAACTCGCTGTTAACCTGTCGATCAATCCGAACACTGTCATAAGGGCTTATCGGGAGCTTGAAATTCGTGGGGTGCTGGACACCCAGCAAGGCACCGGCACGTTTATCGGTAATCAGGAGATTCAGCGCGACGATGCCGATCGGCAACGCCGGCTGACGCAGCTAGTTGGTGAGTTCGTTTCGCGTGCCGGGTCGGCGGGGTTCACGGTGGAGGAGTTGATTGAGCAATTGCAAGGGGTTCAAACCGGTGCGGGAAAGAAGAGGAGATAAGCGTTATGTGGCGGGATCGAAATAAGAATCAGATCAGCAGTGTGGCAGTAGCGTTATTCGCCATTTCGGTGGGGGCCGGTTCGCTGCTCACGTTTGGAATTGGCAGCCGGGCTCCGTTGCTTGCCGGATTGGCAATGGGCATCTACTTATTGTTTTCAATCAAGGTGGCGGATCAGTGGGAGAAGGTGGCGGTACTGCGACTGGGCCGCTACATCGGGTTACGAGGGCCGGGCGTGTTTCATGTCATTCCGATCATAGACAGGCTGAGCCGGTTTGTGGATCAGAGAGTCCGCGTAGCCAGCGTGACGGCGGAATCGACGCTGACGCGCGACACGGTGCCGGTGAATGTGGATGCGATTGTGTTCTGGCTGGTATGGAGTGCGGAGAAGTCGATTCTGGAGGTGGAGGACTTCGTTCAGGCCATCACTATGAGTGCACAGACTGGCCTGCGGGAGTCGATTGGGCGCCACGAGTTAGCGCAGATGATCACAGAGCGCGAATCTCTGGGACGCGAGTTGCAGCGCATTCTGGACGAGAAGACCAACCCTTGGGGCATTACGGTTCAGTCGGTGGAGATTCGCGATGTACGGATCCCGCAGGCGCTCGAGGACGCGATGTCGCGGCAGGCTCAGGCCGAACGTGAACGCCAGGCGCGCAATATTCTGGGGCAGGCGGAAACAGAGATCTCGGAGAAGTTTTCGCAGGCGGCGTTGACGTATCAGAACAATCCAGTGGCGTTGCATTTGCGGGCGATGAACATGCTGTACGAAGCGATAAAGGAGCGCGGTTCTATGGTGATCGTTCCCTCATCGGCGGTGGAAACCATGGGCTTGGGCGGGACGTTAGCTACAGCGGCGCTGGCGAAGGCGCCGACTACGTAGGGACTTCTGTGGATATCGACGGATTAACTAAGCTAATCGAGAAATGGGAGAACAACTGGGCTGGGCTTTGCCTACGCGTTGTTCTGTTACAACTTCTGCCGTGTTCATAGATCGCTTCGCGCTACTACTGGGATGGAGGCGGGCATCAGCAAATCACGGCTGAAACTTGGCAGTAGTGGTTTTGCTTCTTGCTTGTAATGAGGATCTCTGACCAGGTCATGCTCTCAAGCTGGAAAGTTTTTGGTGAATGTAGCGGAGCGTGGAAGCATTAATCAGATGCCAGCCAAACGGGTCACGTAACTCCAGTTTGGACGCACGCCATCCAGGGTTTAAGTGCAGGTAGCTCTCTGGATCTTCAACTATTTTTGGTGATTTGGAAGGATGCGGCTCAAACTCAGTTTGGGAGTTTTCTTCGAGGACAAAGCTCAGAGGCTGCCGTAGTATTCAGCCATAGCCGCGTGACTGATCTCCGCACTGCCACGCTGATGCGACGCAAGGCCCTTTCGTGCCTCGCCCCAGGGACCTTCAGCATGTGTTAGGTCACTGAGCCATTGGGCTGATTTCTCGCCGTAGAAATCCAACACGTGATCAATGGTATCTTTATCCGGAGCACCGGCCGTTAACCGATGCCTCAATGCGCTCACTAAAAGTGGATGCTCTTCCCAAACCAGGGACCATGCCTGCGAATAATAAGCCAGTTTTTGGAGTTTCATTGCCGAAACGCAACCAAGCTTTTCAAGTATGTAAGCCGCCATATCTTTTGCGTTCGCCATTTGATCTGCTCCTGTTGTTATGCGACAGAGCTTCGACTCACCTCGTAATTAGCCTTCCTTTCTTTAACGCAAGAGTAGGAACTACCGACCTATAGTCGTTATGGTCAGCGTAAAACCAATCGGGATTGGAACCGATCCAGGTTTACTGGAATCAGCTCGCGCTCTCTTCACCAGATACGGAGATTTTCTTCGCCTCAGTAGTGGACACCAGGCGTTTCGCTTCGATCGCTTCGAGCAAGAAATTCTCGATTTGCCCGCAGCTTACACAACTGACAATGGCGAGGTACTTGTAGCGATGGACGAAACGGCGGTGGCAGGCTGCATCGCCTACCGGGCATTTCCGGGTTCAAAAGATCCGAACGTTTGTGAGATCAAACGTCTCTTCGTAGCTCCCGAGTTTCGTGGACGCGGAATTGCAAAGCGGCTGATCACTGTTGCCCTCGATCGCGCTCGCTCCAAGGGTTATCAAGTAGCGCGCTTGGACACCCATCCCAGCACTATGCCGGCCGCGCATCAGATCTATCTCGAAGTAGGTTTCGTGGAGTATGAGCAGCAGAACTCCGACGCAGGAGCGGGTCTTGTCTTTCTGCAGAGATCACTTGTCTGACCAGCAATTACTTTCGGGTTAGGTGGTCTTCGCTTCCGTCTCGGCACCGGCCAACAGCTGGGTTAGTGCGGCGTGGATGCTGATCGTCATGTCAGGCAACCATTTCATCTCAGCCAGGAGTCACCAATATAACTAGGTAAAATTCCTAGCGCTTAAATTAGTTAAAATGGCTATAGTGTCAAGTTGCTTTTTCTACAAATTGATTAGCAAGAAGATTAGGAAATAAATCGGTCGTGTCCATGATCAGGAGCGAATGCAATTGATGTCGTAAAGATCCCTAACAGAGGAACCGAAGACGAAGTTAATAGTATATTCACAAATTCTGGACATTGCTTTCTGCCGTAGTGCTCCCACCTGTTCGGACTTCATGTACGATGCCTTCTGGAATCTTTACTCCAGCTACTACTCTAGCTCTGAATTGACCGTCGACCAAAGTACTGGCGCACCGACTTACTCTATTCTTCAGCAATACGCTCTCGCGACGGGACTAGATTCGGTTTCGGATAATGCGTTCGCTGGTTCGACAAGTCATTTTGCCATAACAAGCGGTTATCGAAATCCAGCGGCGGAAGTTGCTGCCGCGCAACAAAATGGCGTAAAGGCCTATTTAAATAGCCGTCATCTTGCCGGCGATGCTGTTGATTTATCGACCGGTGGCGATTCGGCTTACTGGCAGGCTGTTTACAGTGCCGGTCTTCCTGCTGGCGCATGTGTGGAACCCGTTAGAGTTCAGGGGAACTATAACCATGTACATCTGGACTGGCGAACCCAAACCGGCGTGTCGAACACGCCGTCCGGAGGAAACTCGTTTCCATCCTCCGCTTCATGTCCGCCTGGTTGGGGGCCATGAGTTTTGACGATTAAGCAACGAGTCGCAATCAAAGCGCTAGCAGTCCTATTAAGCGGCTCGCTTTTCGCTAGAAGTTTTAGACAAGAGAGCGGAGGCTTTTCACCCAATGAGATTCTTAGACAGGTTTATTCTGGTGATTTCCTCCGCCGAACTGAAACGGTCAAAACAATACGCGCACACTCTCAATTATTAGCGAATTCTAAAATCCAGAATGCTCTCATTGCACTCCTCCAAAAAGAGTCAAATGACCCGCGAATAGAAGGGAGAGCAGAGTTTGATCAATATGCTGAGTACTACGGTTCTCTACTTGAGGCAGTTCAGGAAATCGCCAACCAGTTTCATAGCTCTGAAGCATGGTTCGCCCTGCTTCGAGCATTCTTTAACGACGGTTCGGGATTGGCGTCCTGGATAAGTAGCCGGCCCGAAGCAGTTCCTTATCTTTTCGTGGTGTCAAAGGATCAGAACGATGTCGTCCGAGGTCGTTCGCATATCTTACTTGCGAAGGAACTAGCCAGATGCATCAATCAAAGTTTCGACAGCTCGTGCCTTACACCGCTGGAGAATGCCAACCGAATCAAGTCGCTACTTCGAGCAAGCGCCCAAGATGCTCATTTTCAAATGACGCAACTGAGTTCGGTGAGAGGTCTAGGCCTTTGTGGTGATGCGCAAGACATCGCGTCGTTGAACGAGTTGTTCAAAACCAATTCTAGCCGATGGTTTGGGATGTATCTTAATAAGTCAATAAAGCAAATTGAGGATAGAGAGAAAGTAAGTCGTTAGCTTCGCGGAAACTTCGCAGGCGAGTATGTCGTGCGCGATCAGGTCATCTTCGCTTCTGTCTCGGCATCGGCCAACAGCTGAGCTAGTGCAGCGCTATCGAACAGCTTGCCCCGGCTCATGACTGCCCAAATCTTACGCGTATTCCGGATGTCATTCAAAGGATTTGCCTGTAACAGGACCAGATCCGCCAAGTTTCCAGTCTTGATGGTTCCGAGATTTGGCTGCCCGAGAACGTGGGCCGGGTTCGCCGTTGCTGTGAGCAGAGATTCCATCGGGGTAAGACCTGACTCGACTAACAATTCGAGCTCGTCGTGAAGACTGAAACCGGGGTAAATGATGCTGACGGCGAAGTCCGTTCCGGCGAGAAGACCGACACCTGATTGATGCATGAGTTTCACGAGCGGTTGTAGCTCGTCGAACTCACGTTTCTGTTGGTTGACGGATTCAGGCGAAAAGAAAGCTTGGTAGCTGGGACGTTTCAGCAGATCTGCGGTGATCTTCTTGCAGGAGACGGACACATATTTGTCTCGCGGGTCTGGCGCATGGTCGCCGAGGTGGATGGCACGCTGGCTGGCAATAAGCGTGGGGGTGAACCAGGTCCGGTTGCGAGCGAATCGCGCGAACAGTGCGGGCGCATCCGTTTTTCTAAAGCGCTCGAGAGACTGCGCCACGTCGTTAGGCGCGATGCCCTCGGAAGCGAAGCGGTCGGCGAATGCTCCCACATGCTCGAGCGTCAATTGGCCGGAATCGGATGCTTCTTCGGGTTTGATGGCACGCGGCATATGGCCGACGTATCTGAGGCCGACCTGACGGCATGCGCTTTGCACTCCGAAATAGGCTTCACGAGAGATTGCGGCGTGCACTTTCACGATATCGACGTTGGCGTTTCGAAGGACGCGGACAGCCCCGCGGGCCTCGGCGGCATCGCTCACTACGATCTGAAACTCGTTGAAGGCTTTGCCATTCAAAATGGGGCCAACTCGAAAAATGCGGGGACCCGGCCGTAGTTCCTGATCGGTCTCTGTTTTCCAGACGTCGATCTCTCCCAACAGGCCGCCCATGTCGCGGACGGCAGTGACGCCGTTTGCCAGCAGAAGCGGGAGAGCGCTCGCTTTGAAGTAGCTGAGGTGAGCGTGAGCATCCCAGAGGCCGGGGATCATGAACTTGCCGCGTGCATCAATCACGCGTGCGCCGGCGGGTAGCGGTTCGTTGCTTGCGGGAGCGACTGTGACAATGCGATCTTGTTCGATGACGACGACTTGGTCGGGTAGCACGTCTCCGGCGCCGGTAATGACCGTCGCTCCCGAAAAAATTGTTGGCGCTTTGGGATCCGGCTGACGGGGAACAGTCTGCCCAGGAAACGTTTGAGCGGACAGGTAAACTCCTGCCAGTAGTTCGCGGCGCGTCATGATCGGTCACCCGCTCCTTTATCTCGCAGCTTATCGAAAGGTGGTTTCGAGCTCTAGCGAAAGGCGTTGATTTTGCTTTTCTGCTCCTCGTCGGTGTTAAGACCGACACTTAGCATGACGTGGCCCCGTTCAAGGTGCTTCTCGGCCTTTTGTAAAAAGCGGTCAGTTTCCGGGCTCACAAATTGATTCCTTCTCGTCGGATTTCGTACATGAGAGGCGATCGCTCTCGGTACGCTCCGGCCGGATAGGGTTTCGCATCGAAGAAAGCACCCGTTTCATCGAGAAATTTGACGCGTAACGCCGCCAGCCGGTCGAGTTCGATCCAACTGTCAGCACTACCATTCATGCCGTTCAAAAACACCGCCACATCGTAATCGGACTCCGGCCCTGCATCACGGCGCGCCTGTGAACCATACAGCACGACTCGCTCCAAGCGCTCGCCGTATATTTCGTTAAGGGCATCGCGGAATTTTGCGAGGATGAGCTTGTCCGGCGCCGAGGTGGTTGCGTCAGTCATAGCGCTGTTGTTAGCATCGCAGACAAAGCGCCGAAATTGCGTGCAAGATTTTTGGCGAGAGATGTTATTCGCGAACAATGTTCTTGACAGCGTCCGTTCCTGCGATTCAACTTGCTTCGTAGGCGGGCTTCGGTTGTCCGCTTCGACCGTGCTTGGCCCATTTCATGATTGAGAGGGCGCTTCCGACGAGGCATAGGAGGGTGAAGCCGACCATGGTCCATTTAAACTCGGCGGAGTTGAAGATATGAAGGATGGCGCGCCCGAACTTGAGCGCCAGGTAACCGAGTATCAAAAAGCGCGTGCCGCGGCTGATCGCCACCCCTGCCAGCAGTCGCAGGCGGGGGTATCCGAGCGCGCACAGGATGGCGATCACCATGGTGAATGGAAAGGGCGGAGGCGCCAGGCAACCGATCAGGATGGCGATGAATCCGCGCTGACCGATTTTGCGCTTCAGATACTCGAAACGCTTGTCGCCAGCCACTTTGCGTATGCCGTCTTCCCCTAGTTTTCTGGACAGCAGATCGAGAAAGAAAACACCTAAAGTGGATCCGCAAATTGCCGATAGAACGTATATCAGATAGCTCTCGTGATGACGCGCGACCAGGGCGACTACCAGCAGGTCGTTGCCGAATGGCAGGAACAAAAACGAAGAATCGAGGATGCCCATGACGAATGGGCCAAAGTAGCCTAGGTGAAAAATAAAGTGGAGGAGACCGCTGATGATCTTCTGCAGGTTTGTTCTTCTTTTCTCAGAATTCCAAGTCTCTGATAAGACGTTTGCCGGAGGCTAAAGTTGCCCGGAAGCTAAAATTGCTCTGATAAGCTCTGGATCGGAGGAGAGATCGTGAAAAACTTGCGACGTGCGATTTCGGTCGCGCTGCCTGCCGTGCTGGTGGGAACTTGTATTTACTTCGGTCGAGCCAAGGCGCAGACCCCGCCGGCTCCCGCACCACAGAAGACGCATCAGCTGCACGTACTGGTAGTTGCGCAAACTAAGGGATTTGAGCATGATTCGGTGCCCGATGCGATGGCGAACATTTACAAAATGGGTCATGACACCGGGCTGTGGGACACCATGTTGCGTACCGATACGGAGCTGTTAACCAAAAAGGATCTGAAGCGGAACACCAAGAACCTGAGCTACTTCGACGCTCTGGTGTTCGCCAGCACGACGGGCGAGATGGATCTAGCTGACGACCAGAAGGCGGACATTATGTCGTTCATCAAAGAGGATGGCAAGGGTTTCGTCGGTATCCATGCGGCGCTCGATACCAATTACAAATGGCCCGAGTACGGCGAGATGATCGGAGGCTGGTTCGATCAGCATCCCTGGTTCACGTTCAATGCGCCGATCATTTTGGAGGACCCGAACTTCCCGGCGGTGCGGCATTTTCCGCATGCCTTTATGAAGCGGGACGAGATCTATCAGCCGAAGGAGTGGTCGCGAGACAAGGTGAACGTGCTGTTAAGCCTGGATGCCAGCAAGCTGGACTATGACAACAATCCGAGGATCCACCGGGCCGATCGGGACTTTGCCGTGGCGTGGTCGAAGATGTATGGGAAGGGCCGGGTCTTCTACTCGACGCTGGGGCACACCAAGGAGTCTTGGGATGACCCGGATGTCACGAAGATGTACTTTGAAGCGATCAAATGGGTGCTCGGCATGACGGAAGGCTCCACCTCGTCTCATGCGCCAGTAAAAGGAGCGCCCCCTTCTTAGTTGTTTGGCACAGAAACCAGATCCGGAGCGACACGCTTAAGCTGGCCGCAGGCGGCGAAGATATCACGGCCTCTTGGCTTGCGAACGAAGCAGGGAGCTGAGCGGCGGATGATCTGCTGAAAGCTGGCCACTCGCTCCGGATCGGGCGTTTCGAAGGGGATGCCGGGACCGGGGTTCAGCGCGATGAGGTTCACTTTGCAGTTGATGCGAGAGAGAAGACGCACTACACGCCCGGCGTCTGCATCCGTGTCGTTGACTCCCCGCAGCAGGACGTATTCGAAAGTCAGGCGCTCCCAGGGCCGCAGCGGATAGCTGCGACAAGCTTTCATCAAGTCCGACAGGTGGTATTTTCGCGTGATTGGCATCAACTCCCGGCGCTGTTCCTCGGTGGAGGCGTTCAACGAAATAGCCAACTTAGGCCGGATGTGCGCCCGGCTCGAGCTCTTCGATCTTGGGAATGATGCCGGAGGTCGAAACGGTGATTCGTTTCGGCGAAATGCCGATTCCTGCGCTATCGGTAAGCAATCTGGTCGCCTTTAGCACTTGATCAAGGTTCAGAAGGGGCTCCCCCATCCCCATCATCACGATATTCAGGCGCGAACCGGTCGCCTTCAGACCGTTTTCGCGAGCGATATAAAGGACCTGCCCGACAATTTCGCCGGCCAGGAGATTGCGTTCCAGGCCCATCAGCGCGGTCAGGCAGAATTTGCAATCCACCGGACACCCGACCTGGCTTGAGATGCAAATGGTGTCGCGATGTTCCTCCGGCATCAACACCGCTTCTATCGTTCTGTTGTCGGCGAGCTGCAGTAGATATCGACGGGTGCGGTCGGTCGAGTCAAAGCGCCGCTCGGCGATTGGAAGTCCAAGAGATTGTTGGCTAACCAACTTTTCGCGAAGCGTTTTTGGCAGAGCCGACACATCTGACAAATTAGCCACTTGTTTGCGGTACAGCGCGTCAAATAGCTGTTGGGCACGATAGGTAGGCTGGTCTGGTCCTAGTAATTCTACTAGATCAGGCAATTCCATTCCTACCAGAGCTTGCCCTTCAACTGATTGCAACATAAAGGCTTAGTGTACCTCGTGACACTTGGAAAGGTTTAAACATATGGTAGTTCTCGCATCTCCCCACGTTCGACAGATTGAGCGAGCGACACTCCCCAATGGGATCCGGATCGTCACTGAATCGATGCCGTATGTTCGTTCCGTTTCTTTAGGTGTCTGGATTGGCAGTGGTTCCCGGATCGAGCACGGTCCGGAAAATGGTCTCTCGCATTTCATCGAGCATATGGTCTTCAAGGGCACAAAACATCGCTCTTCGGAAGAGATCGCCCGCTCAGTAGATTCTGTCGGTGGCGGTTTAGATGCGTTTACGAGCAAGGAACTGGTCAGTTTCAACACCAAGACCATGGACGAGCATGTTCCATTTGCGGTGGATGTCCTTTCGGATCTGGTTCTCCATCCGCTTTTCAGGGCAGAGGATATAGAAAAGGAGAAGGGCGTGATCCTGGAGGAAATTAAGATGGAGGCGGATCAGCCGGAATTCGTGCTGCACGAAGCCTTCACCAGCAATTTCTGGAAGGGCCACGGCCTGGGCAAACCGATCTTAGGAACACGGGAAACCGTTAAGAAATTCCAGCAGGAGATGCTGGTCGATTTCTACAAACGGGTGTACAGTCCCAGTAATATTCTGATTACTGCGGCTGGAAATCTTGATCACGCGGAGCTGGTTCAGATGCTCGGCGATAAGTTCAGCGGGCTGGGTGATCGCGGACGGCCTCCAGTGATTACGATGCCGAAGGCGCACGCTCCCATCATTCTGAAGAAGAAAGATTCGTTGGAGCAGATTCATATTGCGGTGGGGGTCCCGGCTTATCCCCTGGCGCATCAAGCACGATTTCCGCTGTACATCCTCAACACGGTGTTAGGTGGCGGCATGAGTTCGCGTTTATTCCAGGACATCCGCGAACGGCAGGGACTTGCGTATGCCGTCTATTCGGAGCTGAATCTGTTCAGCGATACCGGTTGCCTGACGATCTATGCCGGGACGGGCATTGAAACTGCCAAACAGGTGGTCACCTCGATTGTGGAGGAGCTGCGGCGCCTGAAGAACGATTGGATTGAAGAAGAAGAACTGCGCCGGGCCAAGGATCATTTGAAAGGCTCGTTGATGTTGAGTCTGGAATCGACTTCCAGCCGGATGTCGAATCTGGCGCGGCAGGAACTGTACTTCGATCGGTTTTTGTCGCTGGACGAGATGCTTGAAAGCATCGAAGTAGTTACCAAAGAACAAGTTCAGTCAATAGCGCAGGAGTTCTTTGCCCCCGAGAACATTGCTTTGGCGATGCTGGGGCGTCTCGGTGACATCCAGGTCACCCGCGAAGATCTGGCTTGTTAAGACTTTCAAAGGCAGCGAGCTTTTCATCCAGAAAGCGAAGAGACCGCTGCAAAACTTCGATATACTTCGGGTTTTTCGCGCCTTCAATATCGCTTAAGATGCGGGATCGGGAGAGTTCTATCGATTCCCGCTCCCTTACAACGAGTAGTTCGGAAGCGGAAAGTGGGGGCTTATCCCTATGAGTGAAGCGGGCTTCGGCTTCTTCGATCTGTGATTCGACTTCTTTGCTTTCCCATCCACGCGCCATGTCATCCAGCTTGTCACAACTGGCCCGCATTCGGGGATAGTTGCGATCTTAATTATTCGCGGGAGATAGAGAGTGGTTCTTCCGGATACTGACTTTCGGAGAGTCCGTAGCGGCTTTTTCCGCGGCGTTCCCGATTACCGGGCCATTCCAGCCGAAGATCGACCGATACTTCTTCCAGCATGGCTATGGTCGCCGCCCGCTGTTCCATCGCAAAACAGGTGACCAGAAGATTGTCACAGATCAGGTTAATCAGACGTGGAATGCCACGGGCGCGCTTGTAGATTTCTTCCAGCACCTCGGCCGGGAAGACCTTCTGATTGGGCATGCCGGAACGAGTCAAGCGAGTCTCGACATAGGCCGTTGATTCTTCAGGGGTAAGTGGATTGAGAGAGCAGCGAAGCACGATCCGCTGCTTCAGCTGGCGCAGGTTTGGCGCATCCAGCTTGCGATCCAGTTCGGGTTGTCCGGCCAGAATAATCTGAAGAAGCTTGCCGGCCCGGTTTTCCAGGTTTCCGAGCAGGCGAATTTCTTCCAGAACGTCCCACTCGAGGTTATGCGCCTCATCGACAATCAGGACGCAGGTTCGACCGCGTTCGGCCTGACGAACCAGAAGAGCGTTGAGCGCGAATAATACGGAGGTTTTCGACTTTCGATCGCATTGCAGATCGAAATCGTAGGCCATCATCTCGAAGAATTGCTCCGGAGTGAGGCGGGAGTTGAAGATGAAGGCAAAATCGATGCGCTGCGTGTCGAGAAAATCCCGCAAACACTCCAGCATGGTGGTTTTTCCCGTTCCAACTTCGCCCGTTAGAACGATAAAGCCCTTGCGGCTGCGGACACCGTAGATGAGGTTGGCAAGCGCCTCCTCGTGCTGCGGACTCCGATACAGGAATTCCGGATCTGGGCTCAGATTGAACGGATTTTCGTTTAATCCGAAGTAAGCCTTGTACATAGCTGGAGTCTATGAACCCTTCCTGGACCCGCCAACCCGAACCACAGGGCGGAAGGGGCACGACGCAGGCCAGAGCATACCTCTATAGTCGGCGATTCTCGGGTAAAAGCTCATAACTTCTTACGTTATAAAACGTTAACCAGTACCGTTACTATCACTTAAGTGTACCCGAACCCACCCTGGCAGGGTAGAGGGCAGCCCACTTGTGAAGACGATTCGACGGGTCTTGGGGAATGGCACACCGTCGCGAATGGAGCGGCTGATGGCCGGCACGGCGCGAAGAATTTTGCGAAAAGCCGGTTGGTCGGTATCAAGGAAACCGGCTTTCGAGGTGAAACCGCTTCCCCATCCCAAGCACAAGAGACAGGTGAGAGGGGCCGAGGAGGCAGCGTCCAATTCCGCCTGGAGGCGGGATACGGTCTGGGCGAGGCCGGTTAAGCCAGTTCTCTCGGCAAAGTTGGCGTGAATTTGGAGCTGGGCACGGGCAAATTCATTGCCGGCTTCGGCAATCGCTTTCGGATCGGGAGCGGAGCGCCAGCCTAAGGCTCGACTCAGTTCAGGATTTTCAAAGAAGTGACGTTCTTCCCATTTCCCGCTGAAAGACGTTCCCGAGACTGCCATTTCGGCAAAGAGCGGCGTGGAATCGGTAACGCGCTGAGGGGGAACGCTGCCACGGCCGGCGATTTTCCAGCTGAGCTGTCGCCCGGCTGCTTGATTGGTGTCGAGTGAAGCGACTCGGGTGAGATACACCTTGAAGGCCGAAGTAGGAACTGGGTTGCTATCGGCGGCGGCGATGATTTTGGTCTGGGATGCGCCGGAGGAATTTTCGGCGGCTTCTGCCATGCGACGAGGCACACGGTCGCCTTCGAGCGCGGCAGCCAGGCGGTCGATTGTGGCGGCAGACCAGCGCGAGAAGACCAGGCCGGTCCGCAGAGCGCCTTTGAGGGACGAAGCGGGCAGGTAAGCGCCGCGGTAGTCGGAGGCAAAAGTCGGAATGAAGAGCTGTTCAGAAGGCGCAGCGTTCCAGATGGCGGTGGACTCGGGAGTCTCGAACGGAATGCGGCGTTGAGAAAAATTTTGTGCGAAGCCGCCCCAGGAAGCGAAATCGAGTTTGGTCGCTCTTCGAAGCTGGGTTAAGTAGCCTTCGAGCCGGGGACCACGGGCCAGCAGTTTGAAGATGCGGTTTTGATCGAGTACGTTGACCTGGTCCTTCCATACCATGTAGTCGATGGGGGACAGCTCGCGGCCGTCGCCTACCAGGAGAGGTGTGAGCGCGGTCACTTTATAGTTCATCGCTGTGGTCCTGGTGTTCCTCTTCAGGCTCTGGTTCGGGATTGGGCTCGTTATTTGGAATGTCTTCCACCGATTCGTCAGCAGGGACGGTTTCTTGCGGCTGTACGTCAGGTACGGAGTCGGGTTCCGGCTCGGGCAACGGATCGTCCGGCAAGACGGCTGGAGCGGGCGTTTGAAACTGGTCGGCTGGAGTTGGTGTTTCAGTCTGGGCTGCGACCTCAGGCGGTTCAGAGTCGGAGGGTTCTTCCACCGGGTCCTCGTTTGCACCCACCTCGAACGTCGGAAGCTTCAATGCGAGAGCAACGCCGGAGCGATAGACTGGATGGGCGAATCCGTCCGGCGCGACATCGACCGCAGCGCCCGTCGGTTCGGCCGCGGCAGTAAGGACGGAGCCCTCGGCGATCATTCGAACATGCTTCTTGGTTGCTCCACTGTTTTCGGAACTGTCCACCCGGCCACCGCGAAGAGTGACCTCGTAGGCGCCCGATTCCCAATCGACCTCGTCGGCGGAAGAGGGCGAATAGAGCGAGAGGAGCCAATAGAGCGACGACTCTTCCACACCGGAGAGTGCACCGTTTGAACGAGCCTGCGCTCGGGTGAGCTTCGGCAACAGAAGGCCTGGCCAATCGCCCTTTTGGAACTCGGGCGGCGCGGTCTGACCCCACCCGCTACTTCGTTTGCCTCCAAAGCCGGTATCGGAAAGAAGGCGGAAGGCCGCTTCCACTCGTTCGCCCCAGGCGGACTGCGCCTGTTCATTCTGGAAGCGAACGGCGGTCCAGAGGCCTGCGCCAACTTCAAATTCAACGCAAGCGACGTTATGGACGCTCACTGCGCTCTTCGACAACCGATCGACCGCGGCCGAGCTTCGCACCACAACGTGGAAAGGAGGAGTATTGGGGCGGTCACGGCGCAAGAGACAAGCGCTCTCGGGATCGGGCGCCCACTGATCGGCAAGAACGTTTTGCCCGAGTAGAAGCGATTCGACCAGCGTGAGCGGAACGAAGCGAGCGACTCGCCAGCGAATTTTCGACAGGAAAACCGGGCTTGGTGTTGTGACGAGAGAGGCCGGTGGGGGCCAGAGCGTGGAAGGCGGAGGAACAAAAAGTGTGTCGCCTTGAAACGGGAACAGCGAAGTGAAAGCCACAGCTGCCGAGCCGCTACGAACAGTCGCCTCCAACCACTCCTCGAGAAAGCCGAGCTGCTTCATTGACAGCGTGATGGCAGAGTACAGGCGGTCGCTGCGGTAAAGCGTGTCGATGCGATCGTGACCGCCCTCTCCGGGACCATATCGCCACGGGCCGGTTGGCCGCAGGCGGATCAAAACTGCTGGCTGCATCTACGTTAGGAAAGCTTTTCTGCGAAATCGTCTGCACTGACCAGTTGCTGCAGGGCCGAAACATCAGCGCCCGAGAGGAGGTTGGTTTCTCCGGCGCCCTTAGCGTAATAGTCTTTGCTGCGCCAGGTCAGATTCAAGGCGTTCAATTGGACACGCCCACTGCCGCGACTTCCGCCACCGCCGAGCGCATCGTCTTCGAGAAGCCGCAGTCCTTCGGCTACGCGCGCCAGTAACGGACGATCTTCCGGACACAACACATCGAGCACCATGCGAATACGGAAACGCGCGCTGGCAGGAACCCGCTCGAGTGTGCGCGGGTTGGCTTGCGAGGTGATGCGGTCGACCGCGTTTTCGCTTTTCACTTCGGTCAACTCGTCGTCGAGATTATCACGCATAGCGGTGGTAATGCTGTCGACGATTAGCGGCGCGTCGTAGACCGTGAGGCGGGCAGGAGTTGCGGCATTGGTATCGCTCGATTCGCCGCTCACCTTTTCCACGCGGCCGGGGTTGCGTCCAAACAAAATGCACACTTCGTCGTCTGGGCGGTCGCTTTGATGAATGCGAACTTCCTGGCCTTTTCGTTTGGATAGATAAACCAGTTCGCTTGGAACAGCCAGACCAAGCGTCTGCTCGAGCAGGGAACGGAGGCGTCCGCGCAGCGAACTGCCGGGAATGTACGGAATGCCGAAGGCATCTTTGACGACCGGGTTATCGGCTCCGCCAATTTCGAGCGATCCCTTTCCAGCGCCGATGTGCAGTCCGGTTTGGCAGACGATTTCACCTTCGAGCACCAGCTTGCCGAGGAATGTCAATTCAGTAGCAGCGGTATGAGAACTCATGAATTTCCTAAAGTGTCTGTGGCCCGATTCGATTCGGACCTATTCGTTATACGCAATGATGGCTTCGAACAAGTCGCGAAACCGTTCGTAGCCTCGAATGTCATTCTTGCGCGTCACCTGCAAAAGAAGGCGTTCGAGCGCATCCAAGCTGCGTAGGGAATGGCGCGCGATCGTATAAGCGAGGCGAGCGCGAACCATTACAAATTCGTGCTGTCGATCGCTCTCCGGAGCGCGAGTGGCGCGCCGTACCGCGTTGTAGAGGCGTCGGAGTTGGCTCTTGGTGCCGGAATCCATATCGCGCATGCGGCTGACGACCACGTGAGCCTGATTGTCAAGATACAGGCTGTCGGCGATCAATTTTTCGATGTCAATCTCGGGCGGACCTTCGCCGCGCCGGTCGCCGCCGGGACCACGATTGCCTCCCGGTCCGCCGCGCCCTTCACGGCCCCGATCGCCGCCCCCACCGCGTTCTCCCCGGCCTTCGTTAGGACCACCTCGTTCGTTGCCGCGCGGTCCACCGCCAGGTCCGCCGCCGCCGGGTCCGCGATTTTCGCGAGGCGGTCGATTTTCGCCCCCGCGACGCTCTTCCGTTTTCTTTTCTTCCGTTTCAGGCATGTGCAATTCCTTTCCGCCGGTGTCGCGCTCCCGGTTAGCTTCCCGCAGCCAACCGAGCCCACTCCAGTCCGACACGAGCGGACGGGCGCAGCTTCAGACCGGCCGTTCTTTTTCCGAGCAAATGGGTGATGATCGTGTTTCGAACGTTGATCAGCTCTTTGCCTCTGGATTGCGGGATCACTCTCGAAATCCGCATGTAGGTTCGCCAGGGTTTGTCCACTCGAGCGGCTTTGCTTTTACGAAGGGCACGAGCGGAGAACGACTCGCGATACACCGAAGCCAAGTCGTTTATGTAATCAGGCGCCAGACGCAGTTCCCGTACCAGCCGGACCAGGCTTGCTTTGAGCTCTTCGGCGTCGCTCAAGCGTTTCCATTCCAGGGTTCGTCCGAAGAGATGGAAGCTTCCGGCTTCATTCGCCTTGGTGTTTCGGAGGCCCGCTCCTGCTTCTTCAAAGACTGTCGAGGCAGCCGTTTCGAGATCGGGAGAAATCGCCAGCGCAGTGCTGAGCGTCTTGCCTTCTACTCCGGCGAAGGAGTGAAGATTTTGTTCGGCAAACTTTTCAAACAGCCGGTGAAGCTCGCGACCCAATAAGATCAGCGCATCCCACGATCCAGCCACGGCGAAATCATCGCCCCCTCGATACAGAATTGTGATCTTGCGCCAAAATTCCGGGAGCGTGCACAATAGCGATAGTTCACCGGCGAAGAATTCTTTATAAAGAACAGAGAGGTGCAGATGCTCTTCGATGGAGCTTGCTCGCTGCAGGCGCAAACCGAATTGATCTACATCGCCTCGTAAGATGCCCCAGCGCGGAGAGCCCTCTCCGCGTGACGCGAGCTCGTCAAGTGAGCTGACATGTTCGCCGTCTTCGCTCATCGCAAAGCGGCGCGGGAACAGAATTCCGTCGTCATCGATGCCGGATTGATCTTGGAGAGGCCACGAATACTGGCCTGTATCCCATAGCAAGTGAGCAGGATGTTCGGCAGACCAGCCGATGCGCTTAGCTGAGGGCAGTTTCTCGGTAAAGAAGGAGAAATAGGTTTCCCGATCGATTTCCTCCCGCTCAGAGAACGGCGCGAATATGCTGCGCGGATCCTGGGCATAAGAAAGCGGAGCCGATATTTTCGCGGCGAGAGAGTCATCCAGGCGCTTCCGAGCTACCGGCCACGCTCCCAAGTTCTCCGTGCTCACCCAGATCAGACGCAGCATGTTTCGGGAAAGTCTAGCGATTGCCGAATTAGCAGACTCAAGAAAACTGGAGGCTCGGGGAATATCTTCTTCCGCCAGAACCAGGAAGAATTGTTCGGCGCTGCTGGAACCAAGCAGCATTCGCGACAGCTTCAATTCCGAGAGTAGAGCTCGTGGCAAAACTTCGCAGAACAAGGTGAGCCACGCGCAGCGCCCAATTAGATCTCGGGCGTCGTCCTGGAGCTCATTCGATTGAGCGCCCAGGAAGTCTTCCGCACCGAGTAATTGGGCTTGCAAGAAAACCTGCAGCGACATGGGCAAAGGGTCAAGGCGGCTCGAACCATCCGAGCTTAGCGTAAAGCAGCCGAGAACGCTCTCAGGCTAACACAGCGCCGGAATGGCCAAGCCTGCCGTTAAACGGGCATTCAGACTTCGAGTAATTCACACTCCAAATTTCGCAAAGCGATACATTGTGTAATCGAGTCTCATCATGCGAAATTCTTATTTGCGACCGCTTCTACTTGCGCTTCTGGCTCTCTGCCCCCTGGCAGCGAATTGTCAATCTACGGTTACAATCCGGGTAGACGCTTCGCAGCGGAGCGGCCCCTTCAAGCCATCGTGGGCCTATTTCGGATACGACGAGCCTAACTACACTTACGCCAAAGACGGGGTCAAGCTGATTCGGGAACTCGCCGCAAGCAGCCCCGTTCCGGTACGCATCCGCACGCATAACATTCTGACGACCGGCGATGGAACTCCGGGGCTTAAGTTCGGTTCCACCAATGCGTACACGGTAGATGCTTCGGGTAAGCCGGTGTACGACTGGACGATTGTTGACCGCATTATCGGGACCTATCTGCAAGCGGGAGGAAAACCGCTGGTGGAGATCGGCTTTATGCCCAAAGCGCTCTCGACCAAGCCCGAGCCGTACGCGCCCGTCTTCCGGAATCCAAGCGACTTCAAGAATTATTATCTAGGCTGGTCTTATCCGCCGACCGATTACGCGAAATGGGGTGAGCTGGTTTATCAGCTTGTGAAACAGGCCGTGGATAAATATGGGAAAGCGGAAGTGGAGAGTTGGGATTGGGAGGTTTGGAACGAACCGGACGGCCAATACTGGCATGGTACTCCCGAAGATTACGACAAGCTGTACGACTACTCGGTGGCCGGCGCCAAGCGGGCGCTGAGCACGGTGCGGATAGGCGGCCCGGCCACTACTTCGCCACGCAACCCCAAAGCCGCGGCGTATCTGCGCCAATTCCTTGCACACTGCGCCAGCGGAAAAAACGATGTCACCGGCAAAGTGGGGTCGCCGCTCGACTTCATCAGCTTTCATGCCAAGGGCAAGCCGGATTTAAATGCCGGGCACGTCAGAATGGGCGTGGCTTCCGAGTTGAAGGACACTTCGCAAGGATTGCAGATTGTCCACTCGTTTCCGAAATTTCAAAAGCTGCCGATTATTCTGACGGAAGCCGACCCGGAAGGCTGCGCCGCCTGCTCTTCCAAAGATAATCCGGCCAATGCGTATCGAAACGGTCCGCTCTATCCGGCTTATACGGCGGTAGCGCTGAAAGGGCTGAATGAGCTTGCCGATCGGATGCATGCGAATCTTCAGGGCATCGTCACCTGGGCTTTCGAGTTTGAAAACCAGCCCTACTTTGCCGGCTATCGAGACTTGGCGACAAACGGTGTCGACAAGCCGGTTCTGAACGTATTTCGAATGGCTGGATTGATGAAGGGCGATCAGATCAGCGTCCATTCCGATGCGGCGCAGACGGTAGATTCCATCATCGAGAACGGCGTTCGGCAAAAACCGCTGGTGGATGGCTGGGGCGCCCGTTCAGAACACGCGATTTCGCTCCTGGTCTGGAATTATCAGGACGACGATGTCGCTGGACCTGCCGCCGATGTGCACTTGAATTTCACAGGGTTGCCTTCGACCGCCCATCGCGTGCTGGTGCATCACTACCGCATCGACGCCGAGCACAGCAATGCTTACACGCTATGGCAGAAGCTTGGTAAACCGGAGCATCCGAGCGAAGCCGATTACAAAAGACTGGAAGCGGCTGGACAGCTTCAGATGCTTACTTCGCCCCAGTGGATGGACAGCCGCAGCGGTTCGGCCAACATCGAATTTTCACTTCCTTTGCAGGGCATCTCGCTCGTGCAGCTGAGCTGGTAGCGCATGGACGAATCGAAGTTGGCGCACGGCCTTAATAAGGGCCTGACCAGTTATGGCGATGAAGACTTTTCGTTATTTCTGCGGAAAGTTTTTATCAAGGCGATGGGTTACTCCGACGATGCGCTGACGCGGCCGATCGTCGGAATTACGAACACCTACAGCGACTACAATCCGTGCCACGGCAATGTTCCGGATTTGATTGAGGCCGTCAAGCGTGGCGTCATGCTGGCAGGCGCTCTTCCCATGGTGTTTCCCACCATGACGATTCACGAGAGCTTTGCTTATCCGACCGCCATGTATCTGCGGAATCTGATGGCAATGGAGACCGAGGAGCTCATCCGTTCGCAACCGATGGACTCGGTGGTTTTGATTGGAGGATGCGACAAGACGTTGCCGGCACAGATCATGGCTGCGGCCAGCGCCAACCTTCCGGCTATCGTTTTGCCGACCGGCCCCATGGTGGTGGGACATCACAAAGGAGAGGTGCTGGGAGCGTGCACCGACTGCCGGCGTCTGTGGGCCAGGTTTCGCGCCGGAGATTTAGACGTGGCCGAGATCGATCTGGTCAATGCGCGTCTGGCGCCTTCCGTCGGCACCTGCATGGTGATGGGAACCGCGAGCACGATGGCGTGTGTGACAGAAGCTCTGGGGCTTTCGCTTCCCCTGAGCGCCGCCATTCCAGCCACTCATGCCGAACGGCGGCGGCTGGCCGAGGCAAGCGGAAAACGGGCAGCCGAGATGGCGATTGCCGGCGGTCCGTTGCCCACCGAAATCCTGACGAAACGAAGCATACACAATGCGCTCGTGATTCTGCAGGCGATTGGCGGCTCTACGAATGGGCTTATTCATCTCAGCGCTATCGCCGGGCGTATCGCTTGTCCCATTGACTTAGATGAGTTCGACGCGGCTGGCCGCAAGGTGCCGGTGCTGGTGGATCTGAAGCCGTCCGGTCAGCACTATATGGAGCATTTACATCAAGCGGGCGGTGTGCCGCGTGTGATGAAGGAGCTGTCGGATCTTCTCGCGCTGGACGCCCCCACAGTGTCGGGAAACACGCTGGGCGAGATCATCGCCCGTGCTGAAGACGTGCCCAATCAGGAAGTGATCCGGCCCCGTTCCTCCCCCCTGAAATCGGAAGGAGCCTTGGCAATCCTGCGCGGGAATCTTGCGCCCCATGGCGCGGTGATCAAGCAATCGGCAGCTACGGCGCGTTTACTGCAGCATACGGGAACAGCGGTCGTGTTCGATTCAATCGAAGACATGATGAAACGGTCAGACGCGCCTGATCTCGACGTAACGCCTGACACTGTTCTGGTGCTTCGAAACGCCGGTCCCAAGGGAGCGCCCGGCATGCCCGAGGCAGGCTACATTCCCATCCCCAAGAAGCTTGCCCGTGACGGAGTGAAAGACATGGTGCGGATTTCGGACGCGCGCATGAGCGGGACGGCGTTTGGAACCGTGGTGCTTCATATCGCGCCGGAAGCTGCCGCCGGCGGCCCGCTGGCCCTGGTGCATTCGGGCGACACGATTCAGCTGGATGTGGCGCAGCGCGGTCTCCATCTGCTGGTATCGGAAGAAGAGCTTCGCAAGCGAGCCAGCGAAATTCGTCCGCGTCTTCATCCCGATTGGGACGTGTCTCGCGGCTACGCGAAGCTGTTTCTGGATAGCGTGCTGCAGGCCGATGAGGGCTGTGACTTCGATTTCCTGACAAAACCTCGTGCGCGAGGAACAACGAATGCAAAGTGAAACTGTCAGTCGGCGATCGTTTTTCCGAGCCACGGCAGGCGCATCGGCTTGCCTGTTGGCAAGTGCGGAACAGCCGGACGCCGTGCCATGGTCGGCCGGCACAGAAAAGCCTCATATGAAAGCTCCGCTCCACGCGACCGATTGCCACCATCACATCTACGATCCACGCTTCCCGGTGCTGCCGAAGGCCGTCGTGCGCCCCATGCCCGCAACGGTCGCCGATTACCGGCTCTTGCAAAAGCGCATTGGAACCAGCCGTAACGTTGTTGTGCAGCCTTCGGCCTATGGAGTGGATAATCGCTGCCTGCTCGACGCGCTGCACCAGTTCGGCCCGTCCAACACGCGCGGCATTGCCGTTGTGAACGAGAAGGCGACCGATGCCGAGCTCAAAGAATTACACGCCGCCGGCGTACGTGGCATCCGCTTCAACGTCGTGCAACCCGCGGTCGTGTCGCTCGATATGGTGGAGCCGCTCGCCCGTCGAATCGAGCCGTTCGGCTGGCACATTCAGGTGTATGCAACGTCTTCGCAGATTGCAGCTTCCGCCGCGATGTGGAACCGCTTACCGTGTCCCGTCGTCTTCGATCACTTCGGCCGTACCGTGACGTTAGGCCGAAAGGATCCGGCCTTCGGCGTCATCGTGAAGCTGTTACAAAACGAAAAAGGTTGGGTAAAGATCTCCGGCGCTTATCTGGAGAGCAAAGTTGGCCCTCCAGACTATCCGGAGAGCGTTCCTGTCGCGAAAGCCTACATCGCAGAAGCGCCGGAACGGCTGGTGTGGGGCAGTGACTGGCCGCACCCCTCGAACAAAGAAAATCCGGACGATGCGGTTCTGTTCGATCTACTGGCGAAGTGGGCGCCGGACGCCGCTATCCGACATCGCATTCTGGTAGAAAACCCGGCTAAGCTGTACGGTTTTTGATCGGAGACAAGATTGAAACTAGACCACCAAGTCATCCAGACGCTTTCGGGCATATCGACCGCCACCATAACGACGGTGCTGCTCAAGAAGGGCCTACGAAACGTGTGGATGCGCGGAACCCGTCCGCTGCGTCCGGGTCAGCCGCGCCTGGTTGGGCCGGCCTTCACGATGCGGTTTATTCCCGCGCGTGAAGATCTGGCGACCCCGGAGTCGTGGTCGTCTCCACGGTCCACCAGAGCGGCGATTGAAGAGATGCCGGAAGGCTCAATCGCAGTCGTGGACGCAATGGGCGTTACCGATGCCGGAATCTTTGGCGACATTCTGTGCGCTCGCATTAAGCGCCGTGGCGTCTCCGCGCTGATCACGGACGGCGTGGTGCGAGACGTCGCGGGAGTTCTTGAAACAGGCTTGCCCGTGTGGTGCCAGGGCGCTGCTGCGCCTCCCTCAGTGGCAGGGTTGACGTTTGTGAACTGGCAGGAGCCGATCGGCTGCGGAGGCGTGGCGGTGTTTCCGGACGACATCGTTGTCGTGGACACAGACGGGGCCGTGGTGACTCCGGCAGCGCTTCTTGACGACGTGGTCGGAATGGCAAGCGAACAAGAGAAACTCGAGACCTGGATCATGAGTGAGATTCAGAGAGGCTTGCCCTTGCCTGGCCTCTACCCGCCGAACGCGGAGACCAAAGCCCGCTACGAAGCTTACAAGAATGCCTAGCGGCGCGTATTTCGTTCTCATTACGGCGGCAGCCATCGCACTGCTTCTGGTGCTGATTCTCTACGGGCGTTTGCATGCTTTCTTAGCTCTGTTCGTAGTCAGTATCGGCCTGGGCCTAGCGGCCGGAATGCCTCCCACCAAGGTGCTCACCTCGATGCAAGCGGGCGTTGGAGATGCGCTCAGCTTCATTGCCGTAGTAGTCGGGTTGGGCGCGATCATCGGTCGATTTCTCGAGTACTCCGGCGGCGGGCGTGTGTTGGCGGACTGGCTGCTTCAAAAAGCGGGTCCACAGAATTCCCAGTGGGCCGTATTGACAGCGGCGTTTCTGGTTGGACTGCCGGTTTTTTTCGAAGTTGGCTTTATTATTCTTGCACCGTTGGCATGGAACCTGGCACGCGAGTCGAAGCGCCCGCTGCTGCTGTTTGGCCTTCCCATTGCAGCCGCGATGACCATCACGCACGCTCTTGTGCCGCCGCATCCGGCTCCTGCCGTCGCCGCACAGTTGCTGGGCGCAGAGGTGGGACGAACGATTCTTTACGGAGCGCTGCTCTCCATTCCGATGATCATCGTAGGCGGCATCTACTACGGCGGCTGGATTTCGAAGCGGATCTTACCTGCGATTCCAGCCATGGCCGGGGCGATAAACAATACGGCCGAAACTAAAGGGGCGCCGCCCTCGCTGCTGATGACGCTCTTTTTGCTGCTGCTTCCGGTTGCGCTCATCCTGGGATCCACGGTCGCCGATACTTTCCATTTGCCGGCCCGAACCTTCTTCAAGTTCTTAGGACACCCCTTCAGCGCTCTGCTCATCACGGCTCTCGCCGCTATGTTTTTCCTGGGGCGCTTGAAAGGATTACGCGGCGATCGCATCACGAAAGTGGCGACTGAATCTCTCGCGCCATTGGCGACTCTGTTGCTGGTCATCGGCGGCGGCGGCGCATTGAAACAAGTAATCGTCGATTCCGGCATCGGCCCTTATCTGGGCAACCTGCTGGCCGAGTCTCCTCTGTCGCCGCTCCTGGTCTGCTTCTTCACGTCGGCCGGGCTGCGCGCGGCACAGGGTTCCGCCACCGTTGCGATCGTCACCGCAGCGGGCATTCTCGCGCCGCTCATGAAGCAAGTGCACGGCTACAGCCCGGAGATGCTGGTTCTCGCTCTCTCCTGCGGCGGCACCATGATCTCGCACGTCAACGACGCCGGCTTCTGGCTGGTCAAAGAATATTTGGGAATGACGGTCGCGGAAACGTTGCGAAGCTGGAGCGTGATGAAGGTGATTATGAGCATCCTCGGCATCGTTATCGTCCTGATCGTTCACGCCGTCTTTCATTAGCCTCGCTTAGCGAACCAGGCTCGGGCGTTTATTGTCGAACGTCCAGCCTCGAATCAAATACTGCATGGCGGTGGAATCGTTTCTGCCGGTTGAACCGTATTCCATATACAGCCTGTTTGCCTTCTCCAACTGTTCGCGATCAAGCTCAATGCCAAGACCAGGCCCGTCTGGAACGGCGAGCTTACCGCCCACGATGCGCAGCGGTTCTTTTGTCAGCCGCTGGCCATCCTGCCAAATCCAATGCGTATCGATGGCCGTAATCTTTCCCGGCGCGGCAGCGGCTACGTGCGTCATCATGGCGAGCGAAATATCGAAGTGATTATTGGAATGCGATCCCCAGGTCAAGCCCCATTCGTGACACATCTGCGCAACGCGGACAGCGCCTCTCATCGTCCAGAAATGTGGATCTGCCAGCGGAATATCCACTGATTGGAGTTGGATAGCATGTCCCATCTCGCGCCAATCCGTTGCAATCATATTCGTGGCTGTCCGAAGACCGGTGGCGCGCCGAAATTCAGCCAGGATCTCGCGGCCTGAATAACCGTTCTCAGCGCCGCACGGGTCTTCCGCATAGGCGAGAACATCGTGACGGTTCGAACACAGACTAACGGCTTCGGCAAGCGACCAGGCGCTGTTAGGATCTAACGTGATTCGAGCTTGTGGAAACGTTTCGGCCAAAGCCGTGATCGCTTCCATCTCCGCCGCGCCTTCCAGAACGCCGCCTTTCAATTTGAAGTCATTAAATCCGTATCTGGTATGCGCCGCAGTCGCCAGTCGCACAATCGATTCCGGCGTAAGCGCTTCTTCGTCGCGCCATCGCATCCATTCCGCCTGTGCGTCCGGGTTCGAGCGGTAAGGGAGATCGGTCTTACGACGATCGCCGACAAAAAAGAGATACCCGAGCGCTTCCACTTCGCTTCGCTGCTGGCCCTCACCAAGCAAAGCAGCAACCGACACGCCGAGATGTTGTCCTAGCAGATCGAGGAGGGCCGACTCAATGGCGGTAATGGCGTGGATGGTGGTTCGTTCATCGAAGGTCTGCAGGCCACGGCCGCCGGAGTCGCGAGCTGAAAACTCGAGTCGAACCTTACTCAAAACGTTGTTGTACGCGCCGACACTCTGTCCCAGAACAAGAGGCTTGGCATCTTCGAGCGTTTTTCGGATGCGCTCGCCGCCGGGCGCTTCCCCGACTCCCGTGTGTCCCTGGCTGTCCTGCAAAACAACAACATTGCGAGTGAAAAACGGACTATGCGCTCCGCTCAAATTCAACAGCATGCTGTCTTGACCCGCTACCGGAATAACCACCATCTCCGTCACTTTTGGCGTATCCGTCGGATTTACCATTTCATTTGGACGTTCGGTTATTTGTTCCATATCAGCAAGTATGTGACGCTTAGACATATGTTAGTTTTTGTCACTGGAGCCACAGCAGGATTCGGAACTGCAATCGCAAGAAGTTTTTTGAAAGACGGCGCCAAGGTAATTGGCACGGGCCGCCGTCAAGACCGGCTGGACAGCTTGAAGAAAGAACTCGGAGCGAATTTCCACGGACTCAAGTTTGATGTTGGAAAGCGATCGGAAGTGGAACAGGCAATCGGAAGCCTGTCCGGAGAACTGGCCGCGGTTGACATACTCGTCAACAACGCCGGTGGAGCGCTGGGATTAGATCCAGCACAGAGCGCTAATCTCGACGACTGGGACGGCATGGTGGATTCGAACGTCAAAGGACTGATCTACTGCACACGTTTGCTTCTCCCGGGAATGGTGGAACGGAAGCGCGGCCACATCATCAACTTGGGTTCGGTGGCCGGCGAATGGCCCTATCCGGGTGGAAATGTCTACTGTGGAGTGAAGGCCTTTGTGCGCCAGTTCAGTTTGAGCATTCGTTCGGATTTGCTCGGAACCGGTGTTCGCGTGACGGATGTAGAACCGGGCCTGGCAGGCGGAACTGAGTTTTCGCAGGTACGCTTCAAAGGCGACGAGAAGAAAGCAGCGGCGGTCTACGAAGGCGTCCAACCTTTGACGCCCGAAGACATTGCAGATGCCATTCACTGGGTAGCGACGCGGCCTGCCCATGTCAACGTCAACACAATTTCCATCATGCCTGCGAATCAGGCATTCGGCGGTCTATCCGTAAAGCGCGACAGCAAATAACAAAAGAAAAAAATAAGGAGAGCCCGCTGACAGAAAGCGTCGAGCGGGCCCTCCTTTTGTTAGGATTGTCGCTTCTTACCCGCCAAAATGACGGAAGAGCCAGTACAATCCGGCTGCCAAAGCGATTGAACAAGGCAGTGTCAAAATCCAAGCCATCGCTAAGCTACGAATCGTGGAAACCTGGAGTCCGGAATGATTCGCAGCCATCGTCCCGGCCACGCCCGAAGTAAGAACGTGAGTGGTGCTGACCGGCAATCCGTACATATCCGCTGCCACGATGGTAGCCGCTGCCACTAGTTCAGAAGCAGCGCCTTGCGCGTAGGTCAAGTGAGTTTTGCCGATGCGCTCGCCAACCGTGACAACAATGCGCTTCCAACCGACCATAGTCCCAAGTCCGAGTGCCAGAGCCACCGCCACTTTCACCCAGTCGGGAATGAACTTGGTCGCATTATCAAGTTCCTTCTTGTAATTGAGGATCTGAGCGTTGTCAGCGGCGCTAAAAGCAACCGCTTTTTTCTTCTCCATCACGCGCAGTGTTTCAGTCGCCAGATACATGTCATTACGGACGTTGCTGGTCTGGGCAGTGGGCACCAGCGCCAGGGTCTTATAGCCAGCCACCTGATTGCTTACACGGTCAGCCACTGCGTTGAGCGAGGGAATCAGGTTAGGAGTGTAGACCGCCTTGCTGATATACGCTTCCAGCTCGCTCCGGGGATCGGCAGCAGCGGTCGCGCCCGCTGGGGCGTACTTGCTAAGAACTTGCTCGGTCTGTTTCGAAACGGCTACGAAGGTTTGAACCTCACCATAGCCGACGGCGTGATTCAGAGCGTAGGCCGTGGGAACCGTGCCGACCAGAATGAGCATGATCAAGCCCATGCCCTTCTGTCCGTCGTTGGAACCGTGCGCAAAGCTGACGCCGCCGCACGTGAGCATCAAGAGTCCACGAATCCAAAACGGAGGCGGTTCGTTTGTTTTCGGTTCGCTGTACAGTTCTTTGTTAGGGATGGTTGCCTTCATAAGAAGCAGCAGCAGCCCGGAGCAGATGAAACCGATGATAGGCGAAAAGAGAAGGGCCTTCCCAACATTGACGGCCTGACCCCAATCGACGCCGGTGGTTCCGGTATGTCCGGAAGCCATCAGCTGGTTAGCGAGGCCGACTCCCATGATGGAGCCGATTAATGCGTGAGAGCTGGAGTTCGGTATTCCGAAGTACCAGGTTCCCAGGTTCCAGATAATCGCCGCCACTAGGAGAGCGAAAACCATCGAGAAGCCGGCACCCGTGCCGACTTTCATGATGAGTTCGACAGGCAGCAGAGATACAATACCGAACGCCACAGCGCCGCTCGAAAACAACACGCCCAGGAAGTTCATGATTCCCGAGTAAACAACCGCTACATGGGGTTCAAGAGCGTGCGTGTAGATCACAGTGGCCACCGCATTGGCGGTGTCGTGAAAACCGTTTACAAATTCGAAGCCGAGGGCAATGCAAAGAGCGATTCCAAGAAGTAAGAATGGGAGAGCAGAGCTGGTGTGGACCTTGGAGAGATCGGAGACAAGGTGCCATCCCGCGTAAATTGCACCGATGACGAGCACGACACCGAAAATAAGGGTGCCGATTCGTCCCGGATTGTTCTTGATTTTCGAATCAAGAAGGGTGGGGTGAGAGGAAGGAATTGTTGCTGTCGCCATAGCTGTATAACGCCAAGACGTTAGCAGTTGGTTGTTACAGTCGAATGACGAGACGGTACTTCTAACGATCCGCGACGATTAGATTAGAATTCCCGTTGGGGACGGTATCCGGGCCGCACACGAACTTTAAACTTTTTCATTGCCTCTGAAGTGAGCTCCACCCGTACGCGGCGAAAACCGTCGTTTGGATTGGGCTGCGGATAGTAAGTCACGGTATAGCTGTTGCCAAGGTCCTCGCGAATAGACTCAAAGGCTTCTACCTGCTTCTGCCATGTTTTGGCGAAGTAGCTTTTGCCTCCGGTAGTCGTTGAAATCCGTTTAAAAATCGAGCTCGAAATAGGATCCTTCGAAAGTTCGTTGGTCGAGATGACATAGATCGGGATACCGGCGTCTTCGGCCACCGCGCGCACGTCGTCAGGAGCAACCATGCTGGCGTTGTCAGGACCGTTCGAAAACACGATCACGACTTTGCGTCCCGGTACGTTGGCGGCGTCACGCAGCGTTAACAAAAGCGAGTTGTAAAGGGCCGAGTCGTCACCGGCAACGGCCTTCCTCAAACCGGCGATGGCCTCGCCGCGATCCCGATTCAGCAGTACGGCGCGATTGAGGTTTCTGCTGTAGGTATAAACGGCGACCGAATCGGCGCGATCCAGGCCGCGGATAAAATCTGCAATCGCATCGGAGGCGTACACGAAGCCCCGATACATGTAATTGCTGGTGTCGAACAGGACAAACACGTTGGTGCCCGTACCGGCGGATCTCAGATCGACGACTTTCCCGCTGCTCACATCGCCATCGTCAAGGGACTCCATGTGGATCGGCTTTGTCTCTCCGTTCGCTAACACCTGAACAGGCGGGTGATTGCCTTCGGCGAAGGTCACCACCTTTTCGGGGATTTCATCCTCATAAACTGCGAAGTCTTTCGGCTTCAACCCGTTTACGTATTTGCCTTTCTGGTCGAGCACGGTAAATCCGAGGACCACCAGATCGACCTTGACGCGAAAAGTAGTGGAGTCCTGCGCGTATAACCAGATACCTGCGCTCAGGATGGCGATTGTGACGCCGGCGAGAGTTCTTGTAAGAGGTCCGGAAGTACGCATTCTAGTTGCCCAAAACACCCATTCCGGCTCGCTGATTACCTCGATGCCGGACGTTTTCTCCAGTTGTATTGAGTGATCGAATCAAAGCTGGCCAATCCTCCAGATGAGTGGCGAAGATGTTTTCAATCGCGGCTCGATTCCACTCGCGGACCTGTCGTTCCAGCTGCGTGGTCGGAATGCCGGCTTCGTCCGCTAACGCGGCATAGTAGAGATTATTTGACTCCCACGTTTCGGCAAGAATGCGGCTGGAAAAGCCCATTAGAGCCGGAAATGTACGAAGGTAAAGCAGCCGAGGCTCGTAGGAATGGGTCAATGTCGGTTTGGGTGTACCGAACGCGGAAGAGATCGCCTGGAGCGTGAGATCGGGTTCATTGCGTGCGGCCATCGTGGCGATCTCAAGCGAAGATAAATCGGCCGGGGCGTCTTTCAGGCGCGGATCATCCGCCATCGCGAAAAGATAAGAAGGCGGCAGCTGTGCCGTTGCCTCTGCGTAATCTCCGCGCCGCAGATGATCGCCCACGCGCTCGGTTTCAGCGGGCGACATCAGCCGGCCCAGAGAATCGAGAACCCTCGGTAACAAAGCCGGATCCAGCGCTGCGGTCGCCAGCAGATTCCGTCCGCGCTCAATATGCAGCGCCACCCAACGGGTCTGATCCGGCGTGACGTTCCGCCAGCGTGTGACAGTCACGTTCATGATGACTTGAGGAACAAGGTCGCCCCAGATGAGGGCTTGTTCTTTGCGCGGCGTGAGAAAGTTCTGTTCCGCTTGCGCCAGCGCGTAAGGAAGCGAGACCAGCGATCCCGAGAGTCGGCCCCCGGTGCTGGCCGGCCATCCACTGGCGGTGACTTCTGTGGTGCGCCACAGGGCCGGCGCGCTCTCCGGTCCGATGAAGTCGTGACTGCGAACGAACTGCGGATTGGTCAGCAAGACTTCGGCGCCTGGAGGCGCGTAGTAGCAGTAAAGAAGTCCAACCAGCGTATCGCGCAGAAACGGAGTCAGCGCGCCGCGTTGGTCCTTCTTGTCAGCATTTTTCAGAATGGTATCCAGGTTGAATTTTCGTTCCTGGTCCACATGCTTGTCGGTCCAATAGCCGGTCGCCAGAACATTGCGTTCGTCACGCGAGGCAGACGCATGCAGCGTCTGAACTTCCTCCATGCGACTCAACTGATCGTTGATAGTTCGGGCAGTCTTTTTGTCCAGGTCTCCCTTGCCTAAGCGATCCGCCACCGTGAACAGAGCGTCCAACGGAATGAGTTGTTGCGCATCGAACATACGCAGGAAGGTGTCTCCGGGAGCAGGCAGCTCCGCTCCTTCCAACCGCTCAGGTTTTCCCACCATCGCGTTGATCAATTCCTCTTGGGCTAAATGGGAAGGATTCAAATGAGCCGCTGAGAGCAACGTGCCTACGGCAGACCGTCCGGCGGTGAACAAATCCGGTTCCGTCTTGACGTGCACGAAGGTTTGGGTGAGTTTCGAGAATGCCTCGTCCTGCGCATTGGGGCCGATCGAATTCTGTCGGGCGAGGATATTCCACAACTCGACAGAAGCTTGCACGATGCCGCCCAAATCCGATCGAAGTGCGCCGTCGTGATCGCCCGAGATCTCTGCACACAGAGCGATGTAATTCTTCATGGACGCTTCGCTAAGCCGGGGATGTTCGGCAAATGTGCGGTACTGCTCGCCATAGCCACGATAGTTGTTGATCAGCAACGCTGTAAGTTCCGGAGACAGCGGCTTGGAGCGGCCTCGGTCCACGTCGCTGATGGCGAGGAACATCTTCAGCGGATCGTTGTCGGCTGTCTTGCGGCTGAGGGCAAACATTGCCTCCACCAGATCGTCACCGGTCTTCCAGCCGGCTGCGGCGCGCATCAGCTTGGCGTCGTATTTGCTATGCGGATGCTTGATGAAAAGTGTTCGCCACACTTCCAAATTGCCTGGAACTTCAGGGCGGCCGTTTTCGTCGATACGAAGCGAGGTGGTCAGCAACATGATGTCGGTGCTGGAGCGAAATACCGGGCGGGCAGGACCGGGAGTAGTCACTCGTCCCCTCAGAGCGTCGTAAAAGCGTTTCAGCCGCTCCGGCTGTGTCAGGTAAGCCGTCACTCTCGGATTTTCGACACGTGAAATAGCATCGAAGTAACTGGCGAGCCAGCCGTCGTCTATGGTAAGAAGCTTCTCAAAGAACGCTCCCGGGTTGCTGGGCGAAACCCCGATGACCGATTGCCAGGAGCGCGGCGAACCAGGCACTACGGCAACGCCGTTTCGGATCGCAAACATTCCTCCGTAAAAATCGAGCACGCTGCCAAACAGCCGAAGCTTAGCGGGACCAGCTTGTCGCCGAAGCGCCTCGGCAACAGGATGCTCCACATGAGACAGGCCGAGATACAGCCGGCATAGAGCTGGATCCGAAGTGAAGGCGTCTAAAAAATCCGATTTGTTATTTGGGGAGGCAGCGGAGAGCCAATAGTCGGGCTTGTAAAGAACAGGCACGGGCGTGGGTGCGTAGGGAAGTTCGAAGCGTCGATTGGCACGGAGATCCTGCTCCAGATGGGTGAGCGGGAAACCGGAATCGACGGTCAGGAAGGCTCGTGTCGGATTCACGGTTTCGAGAACGATGTCAGCGCCACAGGACCCGCGCATTCGATATCCCAAAACTTTCAGGAGATTGCCGGTCTCTTCGCTGTCACAGGCCGGGATGACGATCTTTTTGTTCGAGTTCGCAAGCGCCTGTAGCTCGCGCGCCTGGCCCACGTACCGCATCATCAGCCGCAAGTATTCGGTCGGCTGCAAGATCTCATTGCCGGAAGCCTCATACCCGTTGGTGGCTATGTTGCGGGCAAGCGCCGGCAGCAAGTCCTCCGGACTGAGATCCGGCGCCAGGGCAGCCATTCGGGCAAAAGAAGAAAGCGGTCCCGGAATCAGCACCGTTGAGTATTGATCGGACTTGCCGGCTTTAGCGGGCAGGGAAAGATTCGATCCGCCGGCCGCGCGGAACTTTTCCAGATCGCTCGCCAGATCAGAGTTTCGGCCGGCCATGAAGTCGAGCAGCACAACCTGTCGCAGCGCAAGCTGTCGCTTGCTCGGATCGCTTTCTGCGGAGGCCCACTTGAGATAGGCAGCTCGGCGATCCGGATCCTTATGACGATCGAGGAACTTCGCCAGATCGCTGGCAGCGGCTGGATTCCCCGGCTTTTCGGCTGCCTGCTCCAGTAAAGAGCGTGCACCGGCCAAGTCTCCCGCAGATTCCCGCTGCAGAATCTCGTCATTTGCACCAGCGCTCCAGGCGGGCGTCGGTGACTGGATAATCCCTATCGCAAGAACGGCAAAAACGAACGAAAAAGGCCGGCGGCCTGAGCACGCAAGCCGAACATTGGAAGACAAATTCAAACTTCCCCCAGTTGGTTTTTTACTCTAACATTAGTTTCTCCAGGGAAGTAGAGGATGAGTACTGGAAGAGTTACTACAAAACATTTAAGAGCTTGTATGTTGTAGCTCTAATGAGGGAATTTACCTATGCTTGCAGGCCGTGTGGCTTGCCGGCTGGCAGGGTTGCTTCGTTACGAGGCCGCATCAGAAAAACCGCTCCTAAAACGAGCAAAGCCAAGGCAATCCATTGAGTTAGAGAAAACGGCCCCACCAGCGCCTGTTCGTGCACGCGGAAGAACTCGACCACGAAGCGTATGGCAGAGTACAGCACCAAGTAGAGTCCAATGACATTCCCTTCCCGAGGCGAACTCTTGAAGTAGCGATACAGAATTCCGAACAGGATCAGGTTGGCCGCCGACTCGTAGAGTTGAACCGGATGCAGAATCTTATCCAGCGGGACCGGCGCAGCGAAGTCGGAGCGGAACCTCACGCCCCAAGGCAGACTGCACTCTTTTCCCCAGCAGCAACCGGCCGCAAAGCAACCGATTCGTCCGATCGCCTGGCCAAGAGCAACGCCCGGAGCGAACACGTCCATGGTCCGCCACACCGGCAGGTGCTGTTTCCGCATATACAGGACGGCGACAAGCAGCGCAGCGATGAAACCGCCGTGAAAAACGCCCGCGGCTTGCAGTGTCGCCATCGTGAAGATCTGCCCTGGATCTCGGATGTAGTCGCCGATATCGAACAAGAACATGAACAGCTTGGCGCCTGCAATGCCGGCAATGGCACAGTAGACGGCCAGGTTTGAGACCATTTCGGGCGCTAAACCGATTCGTTTCGCCAGACGGACGGTGGTCCATAAACCAGCCAGAAAGGCCAGCGCTATCAAGACACCGTAGGTCGGAATGTAAAAGGAACCAATGCTGATCAGTTTGGGATACATTTTGCTAACAACTACTTCCGGGCAAATTCAGGCTGCTGCCTTTCGAGATCCTTTCGTCGAGGCCGCAGCAGATCTAGGAACAGCAGAATCGCTCCTACCGTAATGGCGCTATCGGCAACATTGAACGCTGGAAACGACCATTTTCCGTGGTAGACCTCTATAAAATCTGTGACGGTTCCATGTACGATTCGATCGTAAAGATTACCGAAAGCTCCGCCCAAAATGAGCCCCAGGCCGAACCGGGTCAGAGGAGCGCTGAACGCGCTGCTTTTCCCCAAAAGCGCGGCCAGTACGAAAACCAGAACCACCGCCGAGATGCCGATCAGCACTATGGCCCGAATCGCCGGACTGCCCTCCGCCAGCATGCCAAAAGCAGCACCCGGATTTTCCGTGTGAATGATTCGAAGCCAGTTCGGCAACACCGACACCGAATCAAAAACACCCATTGATCGTTGGATGAGCAGCTTCGTTAATCGGTCGCCGGCAATAATCACGAGCGCCGCCAGCAGCGGCGCGATTCTTACAATTTCCTTCGTCTTGGGCGGCGGCACGCTACTCCAGGAAGTCTGGTACCACGGCCGCACAGGAAGCGCATACCGTTGGAAAATCGGGATTGCTGCCGACGTCGGTCTTGTACTTCCAACATCGTTCGCACTTGTCCCCGCGAGCCCGCTCCACGCTTATCGTTAATCCAGCGTCCGTCGCATTCTCCAGATTGACTTGGGAGACAACGAACCAGTCCGGCAGATCTGTGCTGTGCTTGGCAAGCACTCCGTAAAGTTCGGGCCCAGCCTGCAGACGGACCGCCGCTTCCAGGGCGGATCCGATCACCTTTTCTTCACGCGACGTGTCCAGACTTTTTAACACCTGATCCCGGACTGGAATGAGCTGCTCCCATTCGGCCGCCTCCTCCCGCTGAGCCTCGCTGATGTCCCTAGTCAAATCTTGCGGATGATGGAAATGCGCCAGGTGAACGCTGGAAGGATCCTCACCACCACGCCCGGTATGCTGCCAGATCTCTTCGCAGGTGTACGAGAGTACCGGCGCCAGTAACCGCACCAGAACCTCATGCAGACGATACATTGCGGTCTGCCCGCTTCGTCGCGTCTTCGAGCGCGGGCCATCCGTATAAAGCCGGCTTCTCGCCACATCGAAGTAAATTGCGCTCAGGTCAGTAGTCGCAAAGTCATAGATGACCCGATACACCTTATGGAACTCATACGCTTCGTACCAGGCAAGGCAGCGAATCAGCAGCTGTTCGGCTCGCACCAGGATCCATGCGTCAATACTCACTAGTTCATTGCCGGCTACCGAATCCCGCTCCGAATGGAAATCGTGAAGATTCCCGAGCATGAACCGAAACGTATTGCGAAGCTTGCGATACGCCTCCGACAAGCGCGTCAGAATCACATCCGACAACTTCACGTCTTCCGTAAAATCAACCGAAGCAACCCATAGACGAAGAAGATCTGCGCCATACTTCTTGACGATGGTCTCTGGCTCAATCGTGTTGCCGAGCGACTTCGACATTGCCCTGCCATCGGCATCCAGTGTCCAGCCGTGGGTGACCGCTTCCTTATACGGCGCGCCGCCCTTCAAGCCGACGCCGATCAGAAGAGAACTTTGGAACCAGCCGCGATACTGATCGCCGCCCTCCAGATACATATCGGCCGGCCAGCGCAGGCCATTTTGCGGAGTGAGAACCGCCAGATTGCTCGATCCCGAATCGAACCACACATCCAGGATGTCGGTCTCTTTCCGGAACGAAGTCCCGCCGCATTTGCCGCAAACGCAATTGCCGCCCATCAACTCTTCGGCCGTTCTTGAGTACCACACATCGGCCGTGTGCTCGCGGAACTGCTGAACTACCCCTTCGAGCACCGCGTGATCGGTAAACGGCTCACTGCAGCGCTCACAGTAGAAAACCGTGATCGGAACGCCCCACACCCGCTGCCGCGAAACGCACCAGTCCGGCCGCATGGAGACCATGTTCGAAATCCGCTCTTCTCCCCAGGTCGGATGCCACTCCACGCCTTTAATGGCCTCGAGCGCACGAGTTCGCAGCTCTTGGCGATCCATCCCGATAAACCACTGCTCCGTGGCGCGAAAGATCACCGGCTGATGACAACGCCAGCAGTGCGGATAACTATGGTCAATGTTCTCCTGCCCAGCCAGCGCTCCATGCGTCCGCAGGAGATCGATTACCAGTGGGTTGATCTGCCAAACTGTCTTGCCGATCAACTCCTCCGGCAGAGTTCCACTGGCCCCTTCCGCCTGGAAAATGCGACCAGCCGCATCGACTGGGCAATACACCGGAAGCCCGTAGCGCTGACCAATCACAAAGTCATCCTGCCCATGCCCAGGCGCCGTATGCACCGCTCCAGTGCCTTGTTCCAAAGTCACATGATCGCCCAGCAGCCCCAGCGAATCACGATCCAGGAACGGATGACGAAATACAGCCCGCTCCAACTTCGTTCCAGGGAACCGCGCGACAACCGTCTGATCCCACCCCAGCGCCTCCGCTACTTTCGGGAGCAAACCCTCCGCCACAATCGTGATTCCCTCCGGAGTATCCACCGCCACATACTCATACTTCGGATTGAAACTGATCGCCAAATTGGCCGGAATCGTCCACGGCGTGGTTGTCCAAATCAGAGAGAACACTTTTTTCCCGGCAAGTGCGGGATCGATCGCAGCCGGATCGGAAACCAATAGGAACCGAACATATATCGACGGGCTGGAGTTGATCTCGTACTCCACTTCCGCTTCCGCCAATGCCGTTCGATCTCTGATGCACCAGTGAACCGGCTTCAGCCCCTTGTAGACATACCCGTTGTGCAGAAAATCTACGAACGCCTGAGCGATGATCGCCTCATACTCCGCGCTCATCGTCAGATAGGGATCTTGCCACCGCCCCAGAATCCCGAGCCGTTTAAACTCTCTCCGGTGAATATCGACGAACCCCGCCGCATACGCCCGGCACTCACCTCGGATCTGAGCGGCGGTCATCGACGCTTTGCGTTTTCCGAGTTCCTGATCGACCTTAAATTCAATCGGAAGGCCATGGCAATCCCAACCCGGAACGTACGGAGCATCGAAGTCGGCCATCGTCTTCGATTTGACGATGAAGTCCTTCAAAATTTTGTTGAACGCCGTCCCCAGATGGATGTTGCCGTTGGCGTACGGCGGGCCGTCGTGCAAAATATATTGCGGACGCCCTGCTCGAGCCTGGCGAATGCGACCGTATAGGTCAATCTCTTCCCACTGGGCAAGCGTTTTAGGCTCTGCCGTGGGAAGGTTCGCCTTCATGGGAAAACTGGTTTGGGGAAGGTTGACCGTCTTTTTCAGGTCAACATCGGAAGCGTTCATGTCCTGATTTCATCGTATCCAACCGCACTACGGAGCAATTTCGCCCACGTAAGAGCCAAACGGAGGCAGCGTCAGATTACCCAAATCAACCGAGCCCGGCGCACCGCCGTAGGACGCCAGAAGAAGCTTCGAATGCGAGCCCTTGACGCCATGCTGTGCTAAGTCCAATTTCAAAGTTTGGGGCATAGACGTGAAGTTCAAACTAACCAAAACCGCTTTGCCGTCCGCAGTCCTCCGCAAGAAGGACAGTACGCTTTCATTCGCGTCGTCCATGGTGATAAAGTCCCCGCCCCGAAGTTGCGCATTCTCCTTGCGAAGACGAATCAATTTTTTGTAGTAATTCAGCATCGAATTCGGATCTCTTCTCTCCGTTGCCACGTTCACAGTCTTGTAGTCGGAGGCCACCGGAAGCCAAGGCTGCTTGGCGATGCTGAAACCCGCGTCCGTATCGCCGTTCCACTGCATCGGCGTCCGTTCCCCATCCCGTCCTTTCTCCTTCGGCCAGCCCATTCTGCCGATCGGATCCTTCACATCCTCCTTGCGCTTGGGCTCGCTGGTCACCATCCCCAATTCCTCGCCGTAATAAATGAGCGCAGCGCTGCGAGGAGTGAGCAACAGCGTCGCCAGAAGCCTAGAAATCTCACCGTCATGCTTGCCGTCGCCATAGCGATCGATACTCCGCCGATTGTCGTGGTTATCGAATACAAACAGAGGCGCGTTACCGTTGATTCGAGTCTCTGCCTCCTGCAGCTTGGTTCGGAAATAGGGAACCGACAGCTTATTCGTAAATCCGAGCTGCGTATCCATCGGAAGCTGCAGCTCATCGCGATTGCGCCCGTACATCTTCGCCAATTCGCCGATGTTGGGCAGATAAGTTTCCCCGATCAGAACACGTCCTGGATATTCGTCGATCACTTTCCGAAGCTGGCGAAGGATCTCGTGAACCTCGGGAAGGTTGTCCGTGTAAACCCTCGATACTTTCCGCTCGCCATAGGCATCGGTACCCGCCAGGTACGGCTCATTCTTCAGCGCCAGATCCTCAAACATGCTCGTAATGGCATCCAGCCGGAAGCCCGCCACCCCCTTTTTCATCCAAAACCGGGTGACATCGAACATCGCCTGCTTCACCTGGTCATTCCGCCAGTTCAAATCCGGCTGCTGCTTGTAAAAGGCGTGATAATAGTACTGATCTCTGGGCTTCTCGTATTGCCATGCCGAATGCCCAAAGATGGATTGCCAGTTGTTGGGCGGGCTGCTGGGCGGAGTTCCTCCCGGCTTGCCGTCATGCCAGATGTACCAATCCGCTTTTGCGTTCGTCCGCGACTTCTTCGATTCCACAAACCAGGCATGTTCGTCCGAAGTGTGATTCAGCACCAGGTCGCAGATAATCCTGATGTTGCGCTTATTGGCCTCGGCTTGCAGCCTGTCGAAATCAGCCAGCGTTCCAAATTGCGGATCGATGCCGCGATAGTCCGAGATGTCATATCCGAAATCCACCTGCGGCGACGGAAAAAACGGAGTGATCCAAATCGCATCCACTCCCAACTCCTGCAAGTAATCCAAATGCGCCGTAATGCCGTTTAGATCTCCGATGCCATCACCATTGGAATCACCGAAGCTGCGGGGGTACACTTCATAGATCACAGCCTGCTTCCACCAATCGTTCTGTGAAGCAGAAGCGGCTGTGACACAACGGGCGCCGAACAGAACAGCGAAAAAGCACGCCGCAAAAGCAAATCGGGAAATAAAACTAAGCAGACGCCACATTAAGTGATAATCTCCATGAAGATTCTATGCCTATGACCCTCGAAGAACGGAAACTGGCAAGTGGAAAGCTGTTGCGGGAAGAACGCGACGCACACGAACGGCGTGCCTACGTCGATGCAGAGTTGAGTGATGCTGCTGACTTGTTCCGAAAGGCTGCTACCCAAGTCGAATCGCTGCTGGCCGACGAACGGTCCAGCGCCACCTCAGCGCTTTCCAAGATCAACATGAAGCACATCCTCTCGATGCTCGCGGAGCGCGATGTTCTGCAGCGAAAAATTGCCGCAGCCCACGCCGAGCTTCAAAGAATGCACGCCCAAGATGCGGAGCCGTGACCGCTTTGGCGGAGCCGTGACGGAGAAGGGAGCGGTCTGCCTAATTCCGCGGCGAAACGATCAAAACCTGCGCAGGCTTCTCTGAATCGTTATGCCATTTACGAGGCGTGTTCGCCGGGATCGTAATCGCATCTCCCTGCTCCAGGCTAAACTCTTCCTCGTTGAACGCAAGTCTCAACGAGCCCTCCAAGACGTACGCAAACTCTTCCCGGCTGATGCTCGCCGGATGTTTAGCGCTGATACCTCCGGGTTGAATCGTAATCAACACGGGATCGAGTCGCCCCGAGTGAGCGTGCGTGAGCTTCTCCAGAACGGCCTGCGACCAGCCGCTTTGCAAAGTCGGCCGTTGCGTGCTGCGAACCACGCGCGAAGCCTTGGCATCCGTCTCCTGAAAGAACTCCGCTAACGACACGCCCAGGCTGGTGGCAATGCGTTCCAGCGAAGCGATCGACGGAGAAGCCTGCCCATTCTCTACCTGCGAGATGAAGCTAGCCGAAAAGCCGGTGACCGAAGCCAGCGTTCTGACAGACAGATTGCGCTCTTCTCGGAGTCGCCGTATTAGAATTCCGAGTTGTTCTTGAGCACCCAAAGGGAGAATCCCTCATCATACCGACTCGCTGACTGAGCCGCGACCAGAGAGGGAGCGTTCCCACCTTATAAACGCATGACAACTCTCCGAACTGCGTAGCATTCATTCTTGACTAAACAACCATCATCGTCCGCTTGACTTGAACCTGAATCGCCCAATTACAATCGTCAACTAACTCGCAGTAGCGAACTTCGCCCAAATAGATGCGCTCGCTGGTCTGAACAGTAACCGGGGCGCGCAGCGGGATCGGAGCATCCGCGAACAAGCTTAAGGTTGGTTGTTCAAATTGTTGCACCACACCGCGCACCTTCCAATCCCCGTTTCGATATTGAGCCAGGCTTTGAGAATGATTCGGGTCTTGCACTCGATCCAGCCTCACTTCAATCACAGCCGCGTTTGTAGTTTCAGGGACGGTAATCATCTATTACCAGAGTCGCAGAAGCTGCCCAGGAATCTCGGTTGCGGTCAGAAAATTCGTCCCAGTCCAAACCACCACTTATGGTGGCCATCGTTCCCGACACTGCCACCGAAAAACACCGGCCCTATGGCAGTCCTGGCCGCCAGCGCAAGCGACCCGTCTAACGGCAACACAGGAGCTCCGTTCGCATAACCGTACACCTTGCCGGCTTCAAAGAGCCCAATTGCATACAGCCCGCCGCCCAGCAGCGGACTGAAAGACCTAAGCTTGTGCTCGTAGCCGCCCTGAAACAGGAAAAACTGATTCCCAATCAGCTCATTCTGTCCATAGGCGCCCAATCGAAGCGGGCCTCCAAGCGAGAACGACTGCAAGCCCAAATCAAGCACCTGTGCGCCGAACGAAGATCCTCCACTCGTCGCAAAGATAAGCGATCCAGGCTTCGATATCGGTTTGAAGTAGCTTCCCCGAAAGGATGCTTGCGAAAAGCTTCGCAGTCCCGATTGCACCTGGTATCGACTAAGTGCGGAATCGATTGTAAGACCGGATCGCGGTATCTGCGGATTATCTGCGCCATAGTAGTGATAGCTCAACCCTGTAACTGCCTGCCGCTCAGTTATGTTCGGAAACGGATCACTCGATATCTTGGTAACAACTTTGAACCAGAGAAGATCTTCTCCGGCTCTTATCTCGGACCGCGGTGTTAACTCATAGCCTAAGTCACCCCCCAGACCGTCGCGTTCTATGCGGTACTGAGCTAGACGGTTTTTTCCGGAGTAGTCGTTGAAGGCCGCACTTGTCGCGTAGATACGAGGAGCGACGAACCATTTGCTCTTCGAAGAGAACGGCCGGTAATACTCGCTTCTCACGCCATAGGTGCTTCCGAAATAAGCATCGTTGCGCCACTCCGCCCGATATCCGCCTAAATTCAAAAACGTCAGCCGTGCCGACATCCCGAATAAAACGTTATCCGGATCGGCGCCATCGATTTCCAGCCCGACATTGAGCAGCGGCGGTCCATAATTCTTCTCGTAAGTCGTCACTTCGAGGCCCGGCTCACCTGCCTTCTCAACCAGGGCGTACCCAACACTGCTCATCACTCCCGTGCCTGTAATTCGAGTAAGTGCCTGGTCCAGTGCCGGCGGATCGATTGGTTTACCGGCAAAGTGGGCTAAGTTCTCTTTCAGCGATTCGCTGTAAAACTGGTTTGAACTGATTACCTCGATGAACCGGGGCGACGGGACTTCGCGGCGGATCTTGGCATCTCGCTGCGCCACATACTTCTGCCACTCCGTTTCATTGAGGGACAACGTACTGAGCATCTGCTGTTTCTTCTGCGCAGCTTGATAGCCCCTCGGAATGATTTTCTTGCCGGCATTGAAATCGAAGCTCAGCACTCCGCTTAAATCAGCACTGATCAAGACGTCTGCGGCCGCTATGTTCCGCAGCTCGTTCGCAGTCACCATAATGCTGATGTTCCTCGCCGCTATTGAGAGAATCGAATTGAAACTCGCCGGGTCGGTCGGGCCCGGGTCTAGGTAAACGGCAATCACCAGATCGGCCCCGGCCTTCTTGGCAACATCTACCGGAAGATTGTCGATTGCGCCCCCGTCCGTATAGATGTGTCCATCCAGAATCACCGGTGCGAACACGCCTGGAATCGCCATCGTCGCGCGCAGTGCGTCGGCAATCGAACCACGCTCAAAAACCTTTTCGCGCCCTTGCGTGATATCCGTCGCCACACAACGAAAAGGAATCGGCATCTGGTCGAAATCGATGTTGTTCGGATAAGCCATCACCGTCCGGTCGATGACAAGCCCGGTTTGATGTCCCGAATTTAAGCCAGGCGGAAACCTGAACTTCTTATTCTTGAAACCGAACTCCAGACGATTGGGGAATGCAATTCTATCTTCTTTGCGCCGGTAACTGAGATCTTGAAACGGGGTGCGGCCGCTCAACACGTCATCCCACTGAATTTCTTCCGTGAGCTGTTCAATCTGTGCGGCCGATCTGCCGGTTGCGTAGAAGCCTCCAATCAAACCACCCATGCTGGTGCCCACAACCAGATCGATCGGGATGTGGTGTTCTTCCAGGTACCGGATGACGCCGATATGCGCAAAACCGAGTGCGCCACCACCTTCCAGCACTAAAGCGATCCTCGGCCGCCGAGGGGGAGCGTTTTGACCTGAGACCAACGTGTGCGAAAGTAAACAGGCGACTACGAAGATTCTTCTCATCAACGCAATCAAACAGTTTACTTGCAGGAAGTCCAAATTAATTCGAAATGACGCGTGGAAGATTCCAGTGCTCCCACACGCTGACCATTCGTAAGACAAAACAAACTGTTCCGCCAAGCGCCGTCATCAAGGTAGGCGAATTCTTGATCCGCAGCCCGATCACCATCACCGCAGCGCCCACCAGCGCCGCGACTGCATAAATTTCCGCTCTAAGTACAGTCGGAATCTGCCCTAAAAGAACATCCCGAACCGTCCCACCGCCCACGCCCGTTATAGTCCCCATCAACACGGCGACAAACGGATGAATCTCGTAGGCAAGCGCCTTTCCGGCTCCCGATACGGCAAATAACGAGAGTCCCGCGGCGTCAAGCACCGTGATCATAGGAACGGGAATCCTCCGTACAAAACTAAATAGAAAGAACACCACCGCGCCCCCGAGAAAAGCCGTGGCGCCGTATCGCCAATCGCGAATCGATCCCGGCGGTACGGCCCCGATCAGCAGGTCCCGGATAATACCGCCGCCAAGCGCCGTTGCAAAGGCCAGCACCATCAGCCCGAAGAAATCAAGATTGCCCCGAATAGCCGCGGTGGCGCCTTCCATGGCAAAGAGAAACGTTCCCGCCAAATCCACCGCAAAGAGCAAAGTCTCCGTCGTCGTCTTCACGACGTAGCTAAGCCCATTCTCGCCTGCCGGGACCAGCCGAGATCAGCCCCATATCTGAGCCGCGACTGCAAGGAGCGCAACCAGCGCCATCTAAAAAATAAACTTCAAAGCGAACTGCAACTCTCGGGGATCCATCGCGCTAGTAAGTGATCCAAACGATGGAGTCCCGTAAGAAGTGTTCGGCAAATTGAAATTCGGATGATTGAAGATATTGAAAGCTTCCGCACGGAATTGAAGCCTCACCTGCTCGGTAATAGTGAAATTCCGATCCAGAGCAAAATCAAGATTCACCATGCCCGGCCCAATCAAGACGTTACGGCCCAGATTCCCAAACGTACCCGCCCCTGGCGTCGAGAAACAAGCCGGATTGATCCACTGCGCAACCGTCTGGAATCCGCTGTTGCTGCAACCCACAACTACGTTCGGCCGATCCGATTGCTGGTAAGTGTTGCTGTTGTTCGAAGGCAAATAAGGAGTCCATGGCCTGCCTGTCTGGTCGGTGAAGATTCCCGAAACCTGCCATCCACCCGCGACTTTGCTCGCCACGCCCTCTTTCAACCAACGCTTACTCTTCCCGAACGGAGCCTCCGCCACAATCGATAAAACCAGCCGGTTCTTCACGTTGAAATCGGAAAGCCCGCGCTCACCTTCCTGAATGTTGTAAGAGTTCTGCGGAGTTCCACTGGACGACTGGCTGGTGCTGCCAGTCTGGGACGTATCATCAATCGACTTCGCATAAGTCTCTGCGAGTAACAAAGCCACGCCATTCGAATATCGCTTGTCTAATTTGATTTGTAGAGACTGATACTCGGAGTTACCCCAACTCGAATACGTACTGACGGTCGAATACAGCGGATAAGGACGCCGAGCCTGCACCTGGGTCGCCGTTCCCGCGCCCGGAGCCGGCTGATTCAGATTGTCCGTAAGCGGCAGATACGTTCCTTTGGAACCAAAATACGTCGTATCGAGCAGAATATCGCCAGGCAGTTGTCGCTGAATCCCAAAGCTCCACTCATACACGTTCGGCGTCGTGTAATTCGGCGCCACGGCATATACGGACGGGTTGCTTGTCGTAGATCCAAGCGGGAACGGATTGTTCAAGTTGATGGGATTCGCCACGCTAGATGTGTAAGTGGCGGGCGCGCGGAAGGGCGGATTCAGAGATACACCCAAAAAGCCGTTGAACGTGATCAGGTTGTCGTAAAATATGCCGGCGCCTCCCCGAATCACCGTTTTCGAATCACCGAACGGCTGATAAGCAAACCCTAAACGAGGAGCGAACTTGTTGTAGTCCCACTTATAGAAGTTCCTGGGCGTTCCATTTTGGCCGGCAACATCGATCTGCCCAGTCGTCAGATTGAAGCTTGAGGCATAATTTCGAGCGTCGACGTACGGCGAATTCAGCTCCCAGCGAACGCCGGCGTTGATTGTAAACCGGCTTGTCACTTTCCAATCGTCTTGCACGAAGAGATAAGTTCCCTTCGTCCGGGCATAGATCGGCTGAGCCAAAGGATTATTGCTGGTTGTGGAAGGATAACCGAGCAGCACATCGGCAAGCGCATACCCCGTTGTCGGCGCGGTACTCGCGGCATTAAATGTAAGTACGCCACGCCCGTTCTGCACATAAGTGTGGTTCGCGTCGAAAGGCCGATACTCAGCCCCGAATTTCAGCGAGTGCGTTCCCTTCTGCCAGCTCAGAGTGTCGCGATAATCGTACGTCGTGTTCCAACGATCCTGCGGGAGGTTCGTCGGGCCGCCGAGCTTCGTATATCCGGTAATCGTGGTGTTCGGAAGCCCCGTATTATTAGCAATATTCGATCCGACGTTTGGCGTATTGAACTGACCCCAAAAGTTGATATTCGCGTCCGACTGCAGCCGCGGCTGACGCATCCGCTGTACTCCAGCGCGCGCTTCGTTGACCACCGCCGGACTGAAAATGTGGTTCTCCACGATACCGAAAAGCTGCCCCGTCCAGCCCGTGAAACAGCCTCCATTCGGCAGCAGCGACGATCCGCACAAAGAGTTATCCACGTAAGTAATCGGGTCGCCGAAGTAAGTGTAAAAACCGTACAAAGAATCGGCCGGCGAAAACGTATGATCGATCCTCGCGCTGTACTCATTCATATTCTCCGTTTGCGTGCCATTCAGCACATAGTTGTTACTCGGAGCTCCAAAAAGTGTTGCCGAGGTCGGCGCGGGGTAATTTCTCAAAAGCGCTTGTCCAACCGGACTAATCATGTTGTTCGGAATCATGTTCCCGGCAAACGCCAAGCCAGTGAAGGGATTTTTCAGCTGCGTATGGCTCGTGCCGCTAAGCAATGTGCTGAAATTGCCGGCGTCTTCGGCTGCCGTCGGAACGGTTGTGATCGCGGCAACCTGTTGAGCCAGTCGTAAACCCTCATAGCTGAAATGAAAAAAGGTCTTGTTCTTGATAACCGGGCCGCCCAGGGTAGCGCCGAAGTCGTTGCGTCGGAAAGATGGTTTCACGCCGGCCGCTGTGAAGTAATTAGAGGCGTCGATCACCTGATTACGTATAAAGTCGTAAGCCGTCCCATGAAATTGATTCGTGCCGGACTTAGTAATGACAATCACCTGACCCCCCGAGCTTCTCCCGTACTCGGCTGAGTAAACGCCGGTCAGTAGATTGAACTCTTGGATGTCATCCACCGAAGGCCGTACGGAAGGGGCCGCCACTGATTCGTCGTTATTATCGATGCCATTTACCGTGAAGTTATTATTCGTCTCCGCGCGGCCGGACACGTTAAAGCCGCCTCGAAATCCGTCGGTTGAGTTCTGGGCAGGCGCCGTCGTGCCGGGCACAAGAATAGCCAGGTTATAAAACTGCCGACCATTCAGAGGAATCTCAACCACTTTCTTGTTGTCGATCACCGTTCCCGTCGAACCTGATTCGGTGTTGACCACCGGAACCTGTTCGGTGACATTCACGACATCGCTTACAATACCCATCTCGAGCTTGAAATCGATGCGCGCCTCCTGTGCTACGGCCAGCGTAATGCCGCTGCGCACCTCGCGTTTAAAGCCCGGGCCTTCCGCTGATATTTCATAGGGTCCGGGAGCAAGCCCCACAATCGTGTAAGCGCCCGAATCATTAGTCACCGACGAGCGGCTCAGGTTTGTGTTGGCGTTGCGAGCCGTGACCACGATATTCGGAATCACCGCCCCTGAAGGATCATGAATCTCCCCCGACACGCTCGATACGGGTCCTTGCGCCAAAAGCGCGCCGGCCAGCGAAGCGACAAGTACGGCCAGCCTGAAACTGCACCTAGTTTTACTCAACGATTAATTCTCCTGAAGGGCGTGAAAATCGACTGCTCAACGAGGAGAGATGCACTGCGTCACGGTGCCGAAGGAATGCTTTCCATCAAACTACCACTGTTTGCATAAGTCTTGTCAAGGCCTATAAAATTTTGACTGACTTCACGCCGGACGGTTGGGGAAAGCGCGGTAACCTAATCCCGGTCAGAAAACAAGCCGCAAGGCCAGTTGCACTTGGCGGGGAGCGTTCAATTGACCGCTGATGACGCCAAAGGTTGAGCTTCCCACTTGGTTTCCGGGCGGGTTGAACTGGACGCGGTTGAACAGATTGTAGATTTCCATGCGGAATGACAAACCTACTGTCTCTGTGATGGGCGTTTGTTTGGTAATCGAGAAATCCCAATTTGCGATGCCCTGTGTTCGCGCTATGGAATCGGTCCGCGCTTCGTTGCCGAAGCCGAAGGTGGAGGGTGAGGAGAAGCAACCGGTATTGAACCATCCATTGAGCCGCGCCTGCGCCGCACCCGAAACGGCGCGAGCGCAACCTGTGGTGACATTCGGTCTGGGCACACCGGCGTTGAAGAGCGTGCTGAGCGATGTTGGCAAAGCAATCATCGGAATGGGAAAGCCGGATTGCAGAGAGGTGATGCCGCTGACGCCCCAGCCGGAGATAACGCGGTTTGTTACTCCATTCACGCCGTTAAAGAAGCGTTTTCCTTTGCCGACGGGAAGTTCAAAAACGTAACTGGTCACCAGCCGCTGCGGCACGTTGTAACTCAACTCGGAGCGGTCGGCGGAGATGTTGTTGTAGTTCTGTGTTTCTCCCGGCTGGTAAAACTCGTTGTAACCGGTCATGGTGTCGGCATTGCCCAGGTTCTTCGCCCAAGTGTAGGAGACGAGAATCGTTCCTCCTTCTCCAAAGCGCTTTTGAACACGAGCTTCCAGCGAATGATAGACATTGTCGAAAGCGGCGGTTGTCGGCGAATAAACTCCGGTGTATTGCGGATAGGGAAGCAGCGTTTGGCCGTACGGAATCGTGGTCTGAGAAAGTGGGCCGCTCTTGATTATTCCGTAGAAGGGGTTTTTTACTTGAGTCAAGAGTTGACTGCCGAGTGAAAGATCCTGGCTGGGGATTTGATCGAAGCCCATACCGTTGACTACCAGGCCGCCGGAGTTATAGAGATGCACACCTCTTTCTCCGACGTAAGTCGCGTCAATTAATAGCTCCTTTCGGAATTGGTGCTCGATTCCGAAGTTCCAATTCATCATGTAAGGAGTTCTGTCGTGCGGAACATTAGAGAGCACCTGTGTTCCGAGGATGAGAGTTTCATAAGAAGGGTCGCGTCCCGGGACCGGCAGCACGCCGTTGGGAAAGGGATTGCTGAGCGGATCTTTTGCGGTGAAGCCAGAGTCGAGCGTTGCCGTCCATGGCGTGGTGGCGTTGTTGATGGGAGAAGCATACGGGGTGCCGTTTTGCACAGTGGTACCGGGAGTGTAGAAGATGCCGAAGCCGGAGCGCAGCACCGTGCTATCGGTGATCCGGTAAGCAGCGCCTACGCGAGGAGAGAAGAGGTCGTAATGCGGCGCCGTATTATGCCGGTCCGGGTAACGCGGCGAATTGACCAGCACGATATCACCGGGATAATTGAGTCCGGCGGCTTTCAGATCCGGGTTTACCGCGCCCGGCAGCCACACGGTGGCGAGATCATGTTTCTCTGTCCAATAGCCGCTGTACTCCCAGCGCAAGCCATAGTTCAACGTCAACTTATTGCTCAGGTGGAAGTTGTCGTTGATATAAGCGCCTCCATAATACTGCTGGGTGGAAGGCAAGGCGATGTTGACCATGTTGCCGCTGGAGCCCAGCCCGAGCATATAGGAAGCCAAGCCGTTACCGGTGTTGCCGGGAGTTAGAGGGTTCGCTCCGGTAATTGCGTTGGTAAAGTTCAAAACGTTCGCTCCGCCGGCATCCTGACCATAAGCTGTATAGATCCGGCGGATTTCGCCGCCGAATTTTATGGTGTGGCGACCGGCAATCTTGGTTAGGCTTCCGGAAATGGCTTCGACGTCGCCAATCGCCTGAAGGAATAGCGCTACGGTGCGGTTACCGCCGTTGCTGAAACCGGGAATGATGATTTCGGGCAACTGCTTTTGGACGAACTGATTATTCGTCTGGACCGGCCAGCCAATTGTGCTGTGCAGATCGACACCGAGATTGTTGGGATATCTCGTGTTGTAGTTTCTCAGAGCCGAGATATTTACATCGAGAATCGTGGTGGGATTAAACGAGTAGGTATCGCCAAGAACTCCTTGCTGGGCGCTCGAGACATTGATGGTGGTGAGAAGTCCACCGGTACCGTAGGTGTCTGCGGGGATGGTGAACGGATTGGAAACGCTGAAGCGTCCAAACAGATGTTGTTTGTCGCTGATGTTCTGGTCGATACGCACATTGGTCTGGTTTGCATTTGAGCCGCTAGCGTAGTTGGTGATGTAGTTATTCGTGTTGGCAAACGTAGCCGGTTGGTTCGGCAACGGCCAGAACTGATTCAGCAGAAGGGCAGAAGGGTCCAGCCGGTTGGTGGGGATTTTGTTGCCCGGAAAAGCGGACCGCAGAGTGGTTTGCCCGGCCGCGCACGCCGGATTTCCCAAGACGCCGCAAGTAGTGGCAGGATCGTAAATGGGAATTTGTGCGCCGCTGCTGGTGCGTAAGCCGGAGAAATCGCCGGCGCGCTCGGCTGCGGTTGGAACGGTCAACGTGGCCGTATTCCCCTGCCGAATCCGATTGCCTTCATAGCCGGCAAAGAAGAAAGTTCTGTTCTTAATCACCGGACCGCCCAGGGTGAAGCCAAATTGATTTTGGACGTAGGCAGGCCGAGGAATGCCTCCTTTGTTGGCGAAGAACGTACTCGCGTTTAGGACGGTGTTCCGAAGATACTCGTAGGCTGTGCCATGAAACTGATTAGTGCCGGACTTGGTGGCCAAGTTGATCACGCCGTTCAAGGTGCCACCGTACTCAGGGCCGACGTTGTGCGACATCACCTGAAATTCCTGAATGATATCCTGCACAGGCTGAAAGGCAGCTGTATTCAGCTTCGAGTTCATGAAGGGGGCGCCATCGAGGAAGGTTACGCCCTGGTTTGGCATGCCGCCTGAGATTTGGAAATTCATCGAGCCGCCGCTGAGAGCGCCGCCTTGCGGAATCACCCCAGGCGCGAGTGCGATCAGGGCGAAGACGTTGCGGCCGTTCAATGGCATGTCGGTGACGATTCGCCCTTCGACGACTTGTCCGACGGTGGCGTTCTCGGTCTGAAGCAACGGCGCCTGACCGCTCACTTCGACCGTCTGTCCCACGTCGCCAACCTGCATAACGGCATTGATGCGAACGGCGCTTTGCACCTCTACCTGGATCTGGTTGCTGGTGAAGTGCTTAAAGCCGGTCTTTTCGACATCGACGCGGTACTTGCCGGGAACAAGGTTGACGAACTCGTAGTTGCCGTTGTTGTCGGTGCTGGAGGATCTTGTCTCGGCGGTTCCGAGATTAGCGATAGTAATGGAGGCGCCGGGAACCGTGGCGCTACTGACGTCGCTAACGGTTCCGACGATGGAGCCGTACGATGTCTGGGCAGGGGCGGGAAGAGTCAGAATCGTGGTCAGGCAGAGAAGCGCCAAAGGTAAACGGCGGATGGCTGCGCCGTCGAGACAAGCCGCGGTGGACATGATAGTCTTGTTCCTTTTACAGCAAAGCCAATTTAGTAACTAGCGCGTAGGGCAACGCGATCATATAACCTTAGTTGCCGACGTGTCAAGGAATGTTCACGTTAAGGAGCACAATGCCATCCACTCGCCGTCAATTCGTCGGAATGCTTGCAGCTGCATCTGCGCTTAAAGCTGCCACGGCAAAAGCAGACCTCATTCTTTACAACGGCGCCATCTACACCATGGATCCATCGAATCCGAGCGCCCAAGCTGTCGCCATCAAAAATGGTTATTTTCTCGCTGTAGGAACTAACGACGAAGTTAGTAACTTGGCATCCCCTAATACCAAGCGCATCGATTTAGAAAGAGCCGTAGTTACTCCCGGATTTGTGGACGCTCATTTACACACCGCTTCTTCGGGTCTGCGTCACCTCAAAGAAGTCGATTGCGACTTACGTTCTATCTCCGCCATTCAAGCTGCTATTCGCGAGCGCGCCCAACGAACCGCTCCCGGCCAATGGATAGTCGGCTTTAAATATGACGACACCAAAACCTCCGATGGCCGCGCCCTGACGGTGGCGGATCTTGATGCCGCCGCACCCGACAATCCGGTGATAGTTACCCATCGTGGCGGCCACACCTCCTGGGTCAATTCGAAGGCGCTGAATGTCGCCGATGTGAATGAGAAAACCCCGGACCCGCCAGGCGGAAAGTTTGAGCGCGGCGCCGATGGCAAGCTGACCGGCCGCGCCATGGAAAAAGCGACCGAGCCCTTTCGAAAGAGAATACCCGATCGCGCCACCCGCTCGGAACGGTGCGAAGGCGTAAAGCTCATCACCAAAATGATCGTGAAGAGTGGGATCACTTCCGTGAGCGATCCGGCCGGGTCCCCTGAGGATTTGATCGCCTATCAGGACGCCTATGAGTCCGGCGGCCTGAGTATTCGGGTTTACAACTTCATTACGCAACCCAATATCAAGCGGATGCTCGCCTCCGGAGCAAGAACTGGATTAGGCAACGACTGGGTAAGGATCGGCGCCATGAAGTTAGTCGCCGACGGCTCCATCTCCGAGCGCGACGCTTACGTTTCGGAGCCCTACGTCGGCCGTCCCGACGATCACGGAATCCGGGTGCTCACCGAAGAGCAGCTCTACGAAATGTCGAGAGAGCCCTTCGCGGCAGGTTGGCAGATCGGTACCCACGGGAATGGAGACCTGGCGATTGACTCCATCCTCCGCGTCTACGCAAGGCTGCAGAAAGAAACACCTCATCCGGATCCGCGCTTTCGCATCGAGCATTGTACCGTCATCAACGACGATCTGGTCCGCCGCATCAAAGCGCAAAACGTCATCCCGACTCCGTTTTCCAGTTACGTCTACTATCACGGTGAAAAGATGAAAGCGTACGGTCCGGAGCGCCTGAATCACATGTTCGCGCTGCGCTCTTTCTTAGACGCCGGCATCAACTGCACGATGTCGTCCGATTATCCGCCCGGACCATTCGAGCCGATGATGTTTCTTCAATCCTCAGTCACCCGAACGGATACCAACGGAAATGTGTGGGGACCGAAGCAACGCATCACCATTGCAGAAGCGATGCGTGTCGCAACAGTCAACGGAGCCTATGCCTCCTACGACGAAAAGAGCAAAGGTTCCATCGAAATAGGCAAGCTCGCCGATCTGGTCGTTCTCGGTCGCGACCCTTTGAAGGAAAATCCGTCCACACTTGTCACTATTCCGATTCAAAGAACCATGGTCGGCGGCGAGTGGAAATATGAAGCCTGAGCCCATCCGACCCATTCGTTTACCGGAAACGCGTTTTTAAATGCGCCATTCGTCCCGAACACGACTGATAAACTCATCGGAGAGTTCCATGAAAAAACTGATTTTGGCAGGCTTACTGGTCTGCATCGTATTCGGGTCATCCGCCTTCGCCCAAGTCAAAATGACGAAGGAACAGATGATGTTCTACACGTCCGACTGGAAAGGCGATCGTTACCCTGACGGCCGCCCCAAGGTTCCCGATGATCTGCTTAAGCGAGCCGTCGATGTCTCGATCGAAGATGTCTGGGACTACCTCCGAGGCAAAGGCTACAGAAATCAATATGAGAGCGGTTGGCAAGCTCTCCACATCGATAAGCCCTTTGCCGGACGAGCCCTCACGGCGCAGTACATGCCACTTCGGCCCGATATGGGAAAGGCCATCGCAGCAGAAGGAAAGGCCGAGGGACGTGTAAGCGGCAACAACAGTTGGCCGATCAACGAACTGCAGATCGGCGACGTCTATGTGGCCGACGGTTTCGGCAAGGTCATCGAAGGCACCTTGATCGGCTCTAATCTCGGGAACGGAATCGCCGCCCACACTCATACCGGTTTCATCTTCAACGCCGGCATCCGCGATCAGGAAGAGAATCGTGAGATCCCCAATTTCAACGGCTTCTATCGGGGAGAAGATCCTTCCGCCTGGGCGCAGATGACCTTGACCGCCATCAACTCGCCCATCCGAATCGGACGCGCGGTTGTGTTGCCCGGCGATCTCGTCTTGGCCAAAACCGACGGCGTTGTGTTCATCCCGGCGATTTTAGCCGAAGACGCCATCAGCACCTCGGAATTCACGAATCTGAAAGACTCCTTCAATTTCGAGCTGAATCAACAAGGAAAAAATGGCGCGCAATTTGAAGGTGGATGGAACACCGCTAAGTACGCTGCATTTTCGAAGTGGATCGACCAACACCCTGACAAATTAAAGATGTCCCGCAAACAATTCGACTCTTTAATCGCCAAAACCGATAAGTCGGACCAGTAATTCGCTGTTTATTCGCATCATAAAAAATTGCCATCACAAAAAAGGCAAATTTTTTATTCGTAATCCTTTCAAAGATATAGGTCTCCTGAATGCGGCGGCGGTGTACGTTTTTGTAATCCGATATGCTATCTTCCGACAGGTTTATTTGTGCGAAAAATCCGGCAAATGAACCATTTTAGTTTCGGAGAAGACATCATGAATGCCCGTACGATCCGTCGCGCCCAGGAACGAAAAGCCCTTAAAGCCAGCCGCCGAGCTGAACTGCTGACCAACCGCCGGGAAACAAGCGACGTGAACGCCGACCTATTCGGGGAGCCCGGCCGCCTTGGAGCCACTCCCGCGCAGTTCGAAGCCAATCGCGCCAACGCCCAATGCTCCACTGGGCCACGAACCGGATCCGGTAAAGCCAGGTCTTCGTTGAACGCCGTCAAAACCGGCCTGACCGGCAAGGTTGTCCTCCTTCCCTCCGACGACGCAGTGAAATACCAACGGCACGTAGACCGATTCCTCGCCCAATACCGGCCGCAGGGCGACCGCGAGATCGAAATCGCACAGATTCTCGCCGACACCCAATGGCGGATCAACCGAATTCCTGATCTCGAGATGGGAATCTACGCCCTGGCTCGCCTGGAGTTTGCAGAGGAATTCGCGGAGTTCGCGCCCGCTGAAGCCGCCGCCCTCATCCAAGCGCAAGCCTTCATTCATTACCACAAACAACTCAATAACCTATCGATTCAAGAGGCCCGTTTGCGCCGCCAATATCAAAAAGACCTCGCCGAGCTGACCCAATTGCAAAGAGAACGTATCGAAATCGCCGCCAGAAAGGTCGGGAAAACGGAATCGCCGAGGCCCTTCCCCGAAACAATTGGGTTCGAATTTTCAAATGTGGAGGTAGCGCCTTCCCCAGAATCAGCCAGCGCCAAAACTAGGCTCCCTGATCTCTCAACAGCAGCGTGAAGCCCGCCATATCCGCTATCTTGTTAGCAGGTGGAACTCGAAAAAGCTATTCTGCGCAAGGTCGGTGAGGCCATTGGGCGCTTCCGCATGATCCGAGATGGCGATCGTGTGGCCGTCGGTGTCTCCGGCGGCAAAGATTCGCTTACTCTCTTGGAATCTTTGCTTTTATTGCAGAAACGCGCCCCGATTGACTTCACGGTTTGCGCATTCACCATCGAACAGGGAAAATTTCTCTCGCCGATTGAACCGGTTGGAAGCTTTCTACGCAATCGCGGCGTGGATTGGACCTATGTTGAGGATGCGCCGTCGCTTAATTTACTCACGGCGCAGCCGGACCACGGCTGCGATGTATGCAGCCGGTTCCGCCGCCGCGCCGTGTACCAGGTTGCGCGTGATCTCAAGGCCAATGTCATCGCCTTAGGCCACACCGCCGACGATTTCTGCGAATCGTTTCTTCGCAACGCCATGTTTACCGGCCGCACCAGCGCTCTCCCGGCCATCACCTGGTCGAGTAAGCGCGAGTTTCGCCTCATTCGGCCGCTTGTCTATGTCACCGAAGATCTGACCAGCGCCTTCGCCGCCAATTTGGGAGCGCCCGTAATCCCCTGTGGTTGCTCGCAGAAAACCGGAACCGTCCGCCGCAGTCTTCGCGACATCTTTTCCGAGCTCGAGAAAGACTATCCCTTTCTCAAAGAGAATCTTCTTTCGGCCATGGGGAAGCTGGAACCCTCCCGCCTCCTCGATACGCGTTATCTGGATCTCGACGACAGCAGCGAGGAATCCAGCTTCTTCACAGACGACGAACTTGTAACACTGGCTGGTTAACTATTACAATCTGTTGATATCCTAAGGACCTCTAAACCAATGTGTGCAGAGCTGATTGTCGTCAACGGTCCCTCGGCGGGCACTCGTTATCCTCTGCTGACCGACGATCTGCTTCTCGGCCGAGCTCCTACCGCTGACGTCGTTCTGGCCGAACCCGAAGTCGGCTGGCGACATTGCCAGATCCAGCGCAGAGGAGATCGCTTCACCGTAACCGACCTGCGCACCTCTTCCGGCACTTACGTGAACGGAATACGGTCCGCCGAACGGTGGCTCGAAGATCGCGATCAGATCGGCATCGGCAAGACAATTTTGATGTTTCGATTCGGCAATGCGGAATCGAACGAACCGGTCAATAAAGCCCTGGACGCGGAAACCAAACCGGTCTTACTCGCGGCTTGTTCTCTCGTCTTCCTGTTTCGCGCACTGGCCGACAGTACGGCGCCTTCCCAGACGGAAGTGCTCTGTAACTTGATCCTGCGGCTTATTTCCGACCTGGTGCCGAGTGAAGAAGGCTTTCTGCTGCTGGGCAGCAATGTTGAGCAGTTGTCCAGCCGCCTCCGCGCCTTTTCTCCCGCCGGTCTCTCCGATCTGGAGGATCTTCTCAAGCGTGTCTGTGAAGAGGGAGCGGCAATGAATGTTCCTCTTCGCCGCTTGGGCGTGCCGCTCTACCGAAGCGGCATCCTGGGAGGAGCTCTCCTAATCAGGGTTCGCGAGCAGGAGTCTGCCAAAGTCGCCACTCATCTTGAAACGCTGACGGCCGTCGCTTCGCTCGCTTCCGTTGGCTTCGAAGCGAATCACGAAGTGGAAACGCTCAAAGCCGAGAATGCATTATTACAAGAGGAAATCGCTAGCAACTCCGGGATTGTCGGACGAAGCCCCACGGTGCGGCGGCTGCTTGAGTTAATTGAGCGTGTCGCCCCCCGAGACACCACCGTGCTCGTTACCGGCGAAAGCGGCACCGGCAAGGAACTTGTCGCGCGCGCGCTGCATGAGCAGAGCGCCCGCCGCGACCATGCCTTTGTCGCAGTCAATTGTGCCGCTCTCAGCGAGTCGCTCTTTGAAAGCGAGCTGTTCGGTCACGAGAAAGGCGCCTTTACCGGAGCCGTTTCTCTGAAGCGTGGCCGTTTCGAAGTAGCCCAGGGCGGCACTATTTTCCTGGATGAGGTCGGAGAGCTTCCGCTGTCCTTACAGCCTAAGTTACTCCGCGTACTCGAAAGGCGAGAGTTTGAGCGTGTAGGTGGCACCCAGGTCCTGAAACTCGATATCCGAGTTATTTCGGCTACCAACCGTGACCTATCGGAAGATGTCCGCGAAGGTAGGTTCCGAGAGGATTTGTTTCACCGCCTCAACGTGATCAACTTACATTCTCCGCCTCTGCGCGAGCGTAAAGAAGATATCCCGATGCTCGCGCGCTACTTCTTGGAACGTTCAGCCCAGCGGTGTAAGCGTCACGTACAGGGGTTTTCACCGGAAGCGGAAGAACTGCTGCTTCAGTACTCCTGGTCAGGCAACATCCGGGAACTGGAGAATGCCATCGAGCGCGCTGTCGTGCTTGGCGTCTCTGATTGCGTGCTTCCGGAGGACCTTCCGGAGACCTTAGTGGAGTCTGCGCCATTAACGGGCAACGCCAAGTACCATTCGTCAGTGGGTCAGGCCAAGCGGGAGGCGATCATCGAAGCCTATCTGCAGGCCAATGGAGACTACAAGCAGGCGGCGCGTGCGTTGGGTCTTCACCCTAATTACTTACTTCGTTTAGTTCGCAACTTAGGCTTGCGTGACGAAATCAACCGTAGTTTGGCGACTGCCCTCAGTGCTGGCCGTTGACTTCGTTCCGAAATGCAGCGCCGCAATACCGCCGGTCAGTAAGTCGAAGCTCGCGTTATCAAACCCCGCCGTCGTCATAATCTGGCGCAGTTTCTCGGCTTTCGGGAATTTACGGATCGAGTCCGGTAAGTAACTGTATGCTTCCCGCGAACCTGACACTAACCCGCCAATCGCCGGCATAAGAACACTCGAGTAAATGCTGTATCCGGCGCGCGTAAGCAATCCCGGAGGATGTGAAAATTCGAGGATTGCCAACATGCCCCCGGACCGCAGGACACGATGAAGCTCCTTGAGACCGGCCTCATAGTTGGCGAGATTGCGGAACCCGAACGAGATTGAGATGGCATCCAGGGTGTTATCGGCAATCGGAAGCTCCAGCGCGTCCGCCTCCACCAGCGACGCGGCAAAACGCCTGGCGCGGGCCTTGTCCCTGGCCGCGACTAACATCGGATGACAGAAGTCCGCGCCTATTAGCCGGCACCGCGCTTCCTTATGTAAGTCGAGGAGAACGTCGCCCGTTCCACAACAAAGGTCCAACACCCGCGCTTCCGGCCGGCGAATCACGTCCTGCAATTTCCGGATCAAAGCTCTTCGCCACAGGCGATCGATGTTGAAGGAAAGCAGGTGATTGATGAAATCGTATTTTGGGGCGATGCCCGAAAACATGCCTTGCACCCAGCGCGAGGCTTGCCGCTCATCGGAAGTTCCGGGAGGCGTGGTCCCTGCTGCGGCTTTCACCTCTGTCCCTGCAAGGTCTCCACTACGGCCCGCCGCACTATATCCATGTTGTCGCCCGCGTAAACCTTGACTTCGCCGACGTAAATCGGCAGCACGAAATGCACTTTGCCTTGCACTGTTTTCTTGTCGCTCGACAATCTCGACACCAGGTGGTCCGGATTTATATCGCTGGCTGGAGGAATCGGGCCATAGCGGCAAATGAGCTGGTTGATTCGTTTCGCTTCGCTCTCCGGCAAAATGCGAAGAAGCTCAGCGAGCCTGGTCGCCGCCAACATTCCCCAGGCAACCGCCTCGCCATGAATGAAGCGGACGTATTCTGTTTCGGCTTCGATGGCGTGTCCGACCGTATGCCCGAAATTTAGAATGCGTCGTTTGTCATTGTCTCGCTCGTCAACCGATACCACTTCCGCTTTGATCCGAACCGCTGTCGCAACAATCCGGTCCACCGCTTCCGGCTGCATAGAAAACACCTCTTCTGCATGCGTATCCAAAAAGTCAAACAGAGACGGATCGCAAATGATCGCGCACTTAATGACTTCGAATAAGCCGGCCCGATACTCCTTAGCCGGCAGTGTGCAAAGAACCTCGGGATCGGTCAGTACGGCAACAGGATGATGATAAGACCCGATCAGGTTTTTTCCGCTCGTCAGGTTTACGCCCGTCTTTCCCCCCACTGCGGCGTCCACCTGAGCTAACAGCGTCGTCGGAATCTGAATGGTGGGGATGCCTCGCATAAAGATGGATGCGAGGAATCCGCTGATATCGGAAACAATCCCGCCGCCGAACCCGATCACCAGGCTGGTCCGGTCGGCCCCTTGCTCAACCATCTGTTCCGCCAGAGATTCAACCCAGGAGAATCGCTTCTGAGACTCGCCTTCCGCCAGGAACAGCACGTGGCTCTCATTCGGTGCAAGACGACATTCCAAACGTTTGCCGTGCTGTTTCCATGCCTGTTCGGTGGTGATAACAAAGATCTTTCCCGTATTTCTCGGTATCCATTGACGGACTCTTGAAATAACCCCTCTCTCGACTACACACGGATACGAACGTTGGGGTGTCTTGACTTCGAACGTCGGCATGCCCTCCCGTTGTACCATTTGTTTATCGTCCCCGTTCAACGTGTTCGCACAGATTTCGTCGTAGTCGGAGCAGGCGTTGCGGGTTTCCGCGCGGCAATCGAATTGGCTTCGGGCGGTCGCGTTCTTGTCATTGCCAAAGACAGCCTTCGCGAGTCGTCGTCGGAGTACGCACAAGGCGGCATAGCCGCCGCGCTCAGCGACGACGACGAGGTTGAATTGCATGAGCAAGACACTCTCGTTGCCGGGGATGGACTCTGTAATCCCGAAGCGGTGCGGACGCTGGTCGAAGAGGCGCCTGCTGCCATCGAAGAGCTGATCGACTGGGGAACCGCCTTCGATCGGAAAGGTACGTCCCTCCTGTTCGGTCGCGAAGGAGCGCATAGCCGCAATCGCATTCTTCACGCACACGGAGATTCCACCGGTCGCGAAATCGTTCGAACTCTCCGGCATCGGGCCGGCAATCTGGAGAACGTTACATTTCAGAGTTTCGCGGCCGTAACTGATCTGCTGGTCTCCGACGGCCAGGTGGTGGGCGTATCCGCCTACGATGAGACTACTCGATCCATAGTTCTGGTGGAAGCGCGTGGAGTCCTGCTAGCGACGGGAGGTCTTGGCAGAGTGTTTGAGAACACCACGAATCCCGATGTCGCGACTGGAGACGGTGTAGCCTGCGCTTTTCGGGCCGGCGCTGCGATTGCCGACATCGAGTTCGTTCAGTTCCACCCCACCGCGCTCTATGTGGCGAACGCTCCGCGCTTTTTGTTGAGCGAAGCCTTGCGTGGCGAAGGCGCTTACTTACGGAACGCCGGCGGCGAGCGTTTCATGGAGCGCTATCATCCTTTGAAAGAGCTTGCTCCGCGCGACGTGGTGTCCCGCTCCATAGTGATGGAACTCCGCGCCAGTGAGGATCCGAGTGCATTTCTTGATCTGACCCACTTCCCGGCTGGCTTTGTGGCCGAAAGGTTCCCGCGAATCTATCAAACCTGTTTGCAATATGGAGTCGATTTGGAGCGCATGCCTGCACCGGTCCGTCCGGCTGCGCATTATGAGATGGGAGGCGTTCAAACGGATTTGTTCGGTCGCACGACTTTGCCTCGCCTTTATGCCGCCGGAGAAGTGGCTTGTACAGGCGTTCACGGGGCGAACCGCTTAGCCAGTAATTCTCTGCTCGAAGCTGTCGTGTTTGGCGCGAAAGCCGGCCGTTCGATGCTGGCGCTGCAAATGACAACCGGGGCGCATGGAAAATGCTGTCCTGCCGCCTTGTTTCCCGCCATTGAAGAACGAGAGCTGCGTGCCATTACCTGGAATGCGTGCGGCATTCTTCGAAGTGGACCGGAGCTTGCAGCGGCTCACAAAAAACTACAATCTCGCCATCGAGAGGAGCTCGACGCGCCGACACGTTCCGAATACGAGCTGCGAAGCATTCATCAGGTAGCGATCCTAATTGCTGCCGCCGCGCTCGCGCGAGAAGAAAGCCGGGGAGGGCATTACCGCACCGACTTCCCCGAAAAGTCCCCGGAGTTTGCGAAGCACTCGATCCTTACCCGAGCCGATAAAGACATGGATGCCCAGATTGCGTTCGAGTAAGACTCTGCAGCGATCTTTTTCCCCAGGCATCTTTCTCGCTCTACTCTTTGTAGCGCAGCCGCTAAGTGAATCGGGTCCTTGGTCTGCGCTGTGGACCACGCCCTGCGTGCTGCTCGCGTCTATTGTCATTACCTGGGGCGCGGAATCCGCACAGTTTTTTGTGGCTCAGGGCTTTGCGCTGGCAATTCTTGCCTGGATGCAAACGCTGCCGGAGTTTGCTGTAGAGGCCGTGCTTGCGTGGCGGCAGCAGACCAGCCTTTTGCTGGCAGGTCTCACCGGTGCGCTGCGTCTTCTGACTGGGCTCGCATGGCCCATGATCTATGTCACCGCGGCCGTCGTTCACCGCCGAAACCTGGGAAAACCGCTTCGAAAGATACGGCTGGAGAGTCACCAAAGTGTAGAAGTAGTGGGACTGTTTTTGCCGCTATTTTATGCCTTCGTTATCTGGGGCAAGGCGGAGTTGCATCTCTATGATGGCTGCATACTCGTCCTGTTCTATTGCGCTTACCTATGGCTGCTGACGAAGCTTCCACCGCAGGAGCGAGAAGAGATTAGCGAGCTCGAAACCGTTCCGAGGAAAATCGTCTTGGCGTCGAAGCGATGGCGAATATTTGCTATCTTTGCTTGCTTTCTGGTGGGCGGAGGGCTCATCTATTTGACCGCGGCGCCATTTCTTGGAAGTCTCAGCGCGCTTGCGGTTGTATTTGGAATCCCAACGTTCGTCGTGATTCAGTGGCTGGCGCCTGTCATTTCAGAGTTTCCCGAACTGCTCTCCACGTTTTACTTCGCGCGGCAGGAAGAAAAAGCTCCGATGGCCCTGATGAACATCGCTTCCAGCAACATCAACCAATGGACATTGTTATTCGCCATGCTTCCAATTGTGTTCTCGTTAAGCCGTCACTCGGTTTCGGCGATACCGTTGGACGCGGAACAGCAAATGGAGCTTCTCCTCACTATCGGCCAGAGTCTGATTGCCACGATCTTCCTTATCAACATGGAATTTAGCTGGCTGGAAGCCCTGTCGATGTTTCTATTGTTTGCCGCCCAGTTCGCATTGCCGCCCTTCTTTGGGAACAGCGCCACTCGATGGATTACCGCAGCGTTCTTCATCTGGATTGCGGGAGCAGTGGTGGTAATGATCGCCCGCTGGAGGATGCCAGCCGCGCTGGTAAGTTTTGCAGCAACTTGGCGCGAGCACGTACGCGATTAGGCATTCCCGAAATTGATGAGAGCCACGCCGAAAATTATCATTGCCAATCCCGCAATCTTCGCGAGCGTAAATGGTTCCTTGAAGAAGATCCGCGCCCAAACGATGGCCCAGATGTAACCGAGCGACACCATCGGATAAAGAACGGTCAGCTCACCCTGTGCCACTCCCATTGCATAAAACACCGAGCTCAGTAGATAGAGAGCGATGCCGATCGCAAGCCAATAGTTGCTGATAAGACGGGCCAAGCCGCCGTGCATATGTTCCGCCCCGAGCTTTAAAAACACCGCTCCAAACGAGCCGATAAAGGACGACAGAAGAACCAGAAGAATAGAGCTCGACGGCGTGAAGGTCCTGGCGACGTGCACCTGTTGTTTACCTTTTAGCGCCCAATATCGAAACGCCCAGCACGATGAAGGCAATCCCGACGCTTCTGAAGAAATTCATATGTTCGTTCGTCAAAAGAAAGAGCGAAAGCACAGTCACCCAAACGTACGTAAGCGCGATGATCGGATAGAGTCTGGACAGCTCATGCCCTTTCAGCGCCAGAGCCATGAGGAAGGTGTTGACGCCATAGAAGCAGTAGCCGGCAAACAGCTTCGTGTTGCGGAGCATTCCAAAACAAAAGTCCACAAACAGCGCCGGCCGGTGGGCGACGTCCGCCAGGGTGACATGCGCTCCCAATTGCCCCGTGCCCTGTTTGATCAGCAGTTGAGCTACTGCGCCTATTAAGGTACAAGAAAAAACCAGTAGGAAAGAACGCCTTACCACGGCTTTATTGTCGAGTGTCGCTTGCTGGTCGAAGGTCGATGCGGAAGTCAATCGATGGTTCCAGTTCCGGTTCTTGAACTCAGTGTAGGCGATCTCTCTTTGCCGGCTGCCTTTCGTACATTGAAGGAGTGTGGAACTGGCGCAAGCGACGAGAGAAGGACTCACCGCCTCCGCTCGAAGGCGCCCCGAAACATTTACGTACCAAGACGTATTCGGCTGAGACCGGATACGTCTATCAGTATGTCTTCCGCGGGCGCCGCAAGCAACCGAGCGGGACAAGCCTCGATTTCATCTTCGATGTCAGCCGTGATCGTAAGCAGACGTTCTCCATTACGGTTCAGCTCTCCGAAGCGAATATGACCGAGTGTGAGCAACGGATCGGCCGCCGGTTCTTGGATGCTGAGCGTTATGCGGTTACGAAGATGGCCTTGTTCTCGGCTTTCGACACAATCAACGACCTCAGCCTGTTGGCCGAACCGCTGACCGTAACCGCCGACTTCATGGAGACCGCGCTCCGGACTTTGGGTCGAATCGACTGAACAACCGTGAACGCCACGTTACACTGAAGCAAATGTCAGCGCCGCTGGTGCCATCGCCGCTTGACTTCGTAGGGCGACGAAGATTTTCGTTCTATCCGCCGATCCGGAACGCCGATCCTAATGAGTGGATGTTGGGAACGGGCTCCTGGGCAGAGGTGCAAGTCGTGAATGCCTACACGGGTCTTGAGGTTTGGATTTCGAGACAGTACATAGGCGGGGTTTCCGATGGAAGCGGCCATTATCTGGTTGTCGAACTCACCAAAGAGTTGGACTATAGCCGACGCGGCGTGTCGCCGCGCGTCAAACGGGTAATCGAATTCCCGCAAGGCTCCGAGCCGGCTGAAATTTTCGGAAACCAGCGAAGGCGGAAGCCGGGGCTTGCCCCGGTCGTGGCGATCAAATTGGAGAACCAAGAGTCCGGGAAGGAAAGTTTTCTTGCCAAGGTTCTACTCGTGGCAATCATTCTGTCGGTTCTCACGGCTCTGCTGGCCACTATCGCCCGCCTGTATCTTCCGCAACCCGAGACCCATCCAGCCGTCTCTACCGGGACAACATAGCTGTCTGTATTCGGATGCGGAACAGGCTGAGCATACTTTTCTGGGCTTTGCTATCGGTGATCGCAGCGATTTGCCTTCGTGCAATCACCAGCAGCCACGGCGAACCTGTAAACAGTCTATGGCTGGTTGCGGCAGCGGCATCGATCTTTCTAATCGGCTTTCGTTTTTATGCCAAGTTCATTGCAGCCAAAGTAATGCTGCTCGATGACCGGAGAGCGACACCGGCGGAGCGATTTCGTGATGGTCATGACTTTGAACCAACCAACAAGTGGATTCTGTTCGGCCATCACTTCGCTGCTATTGCCGGCCCCGGTCCGCTGGTTGGTCCTACCCTCGCCGCTCAATTCGGCTACTTGCCGGGAACGCTGTGGATTCTATTTGGGTGCGTGTTTGCGGGCGCCGTCCAGGATTTTGTGATTCTCTTCTGCTCGATGCGAAGAGATGGCAAGACCTTGGGGCAGATGGCTCGCGATGAGATCGGGAAGGTGGGCGGCATGGTTTCGCTGGTGACTGTGCTGCTGATCATGATCGTCCTGCTTGCGGTGGTCGGATTGGTTGTGGTGAACGCGCTCAAAAGCAGTCCGTGGGGAACGTTTACGATCGCCATGACGATTCCAATCGCAGTCTTCATGGGCTTGTATCTTCGGTTTCTGCGTCCGGGCAAGGTCCTCGAATGTTCAGTCGTCGGCTTTGCTTTGGTCTTGCTGAGCATCTTCGGAGGGAAAGCGGTAGCGACATCCAGCTCCTGGGCGCCTTTGTTCACCTGGGGAGGAGTCGCGCTTACCGTCGCCATTGTCATCTACGGTTTTCTTGCAAGCACCCTACCGGTGTGGCTCTTGCTTGCGCCGAGAGATTATCTCAGCACCTTTGTGAAGCTCGGCGTCATTTTCCTGCTGGCGATCGGGATCTTCTTCACGCACCCTCAATTGCAACTACCGCCGCTGACTCAATTTGTGAATGGAACAGGACCCATCTTCGCTGGCAAGGTGTTCCCGTTCTGCTTCATCACGATTGCCTGCGGCGCTATTTCGGGCTTTCATGCGCTGATTTCGTCCGGAACGACGCCTAAGATGATTGCGCGTGAATCTCATGCCTGGCCGATTGGATACGGCGCTATGCTTCTGGAAGGCTTTGTTGGCATTATGGCGATTGTTGCTGCTGCCTCGTTGCAGCCGGGTGTGTTCTTTGCGGTGAACTCACCTCCCGGCGTAGTGGGCGCGAGTGCAGCAGCGGCTACCGCCTCCATCACGCAGTGGGGCTTTCCCGTTACGTCCTCCACCATGCTCGATCTGGCTCATCGCGTAGGGGAGAGCAATTTGTTCGGACGGACAGGCGGAGCGCCCTCCCTGGCGCTGGGCATGGCCCATATATTTGGTGGTATTTTCAGCAGGAACGGTTTGGGGGATGGCCTGCTGAGTTTCTGGTACCACTTCGCCATCATGTTCGAAGCGCTATTTATTCTGACGATCATCGACGCCGGGACACGAGTAGGCCGTTTCATGCTGCAGGACCTGCTTGGCCACGTTTACAAACCTCTGGGCCGCACGGGTTGGATGCCGAGCCTGCTCCTTACCAGCGCAATCATTGTTGCTGCGTGGGGATATTTCCTGTATCAAGGCGTGATCGATCCGCTGGGCGGAATTAATTCCCTTTGGCCCCTGTTCGGAATTTCAAATCAGCTTCTGAGCGCAATTGCCTTGTGCGTAGGAACAACGGTGTTGATCAAGATGCACGGAGCGAAGTATATGTGGATTACCGCAGCGCCTTTGGCCTGGCTTGTTACGGTGACGTTTGCCGCGGGATTCGATAAGATTTTTTCGCCCCAGCCAAGTATCGGATTTCTAGCGCATGCCGGCGCCCTTCAGAGCGCGGTGGCAGCAGGAAAGATAGGCGGAGCGAAGCTCGCTGAGACACATGCCGTCATTTTCAACGAGCGTTTAGATGCCTTGGTTTGCAGCGTATTTCTGGTGCTGGTGTTCGTGGTCCTGGTGGACTCGGCGCGCGTGTGGGTCGGTCTCCTTCGAAGGACTCGAGCAAGGGTAAGCTCAGAAGCGCCGTTTATCGCGACGCGAATCGAGGTGGAGCGCGCATGACGATCATCAAACGGATGTGGTCCTTTGCCGTGACACTCGCGCGCGAGCTGTCCGATGAAAATGCGTACGCCCGTCATTTGCAATCGATAGGACGTGCGCACTCGCCAACGGAATGGCGGGCTTTCATCGATTGCCGCCATCGGCGGAAGTATCAGAATGCGAAATGCTGCTGATCTTTTCCTCTATCATGCCCCGAAGCGTTTCGGCTGCCTTCTCCTTCTGGTTCTGACGCAGCAGTAGCAAAACATCTGAGTCAACAATCTGATACCAGAGATCCCGCCTCATTCCGAAGTCTGGAATGCGAGAAGTAATTTGCGGCCGGAATTCTTTCACTAAGTTGAGGAATTCGCCATACTCCGGGCCGACCTCGCGCTGTAGACGCTCTTTGATCCGGACAGCAACTGCCGGGGCCCACCCATTGGTCGAGATTGCGATGGTGAGATCGCCCTGACGATGGACCGACCCGAAGCTAAAGCGGCAGTTCTGAGGATCATCGACGGAGTTGCACAGTACGCGCGCCTCTTCTGCCAATCGAAAGATGTCGGCGTTGTTGTCGCGATCGGTAATCACCAGGAATCGATCCAAGAGATCGTCCGATTTAAAATCGCGGCGCTGCCATTCGATTAATCCTGTGGCCGCCAGCGCTTCGATTTTCGGGTCGGCGGTCAAGTTGATATATGTCACTTTGGCCGCGGCATCGACCAAGGCCTGCACTTTGGCCGGGACTTCGAAACCCTCGCCCGTAACGAGACAGTTTTTGCCGCTGAGGTCCAGAAAGACAGGGAAGCGGAAGTTCAAATCCGATCCTACCAACTCCTCCTTCTATCCTGGAAGTATTGCCGACCCCCCGTCTCTTTCTCATTGACACCTTCGGGTTTATTTTCCGCGCCTACCATGCTCGTGCACGAAGCGGCGCTCCTCCCATGCGCACCAGCGCCGGACTTTCGACAGAGGCTGTGTTCATTTTCCACAACATGGTCCGTAAGCTGATGGCAAGCTTCAAGCCGGAGTATATAGTCGCCATCTTTGAAAGCACCGAGCCGACCGTGCGAAGCGAAGCCTTTGCCGAATATAAAGCGAATCGGACCGAGATGCCACAAGATCTCGGGCCGCAGATCCCTTACGTGCGCCGCCTGCTAGAGGCGATGAACATTTCGACATTAGAGTTTCAGGGTTATGAAGCCGATGACGTGATCGGCGCTATCGCCTGCCGGAAGCCCGCCAAGGCGCTGGAAGTGGTGATCGTGTCGAGCGATAAGGACATGCTTCAGCTGGTAAACGAGCGGGTGTTCATGCTCAATCCGATGAAAGACGACGAATGGTACGACACGGACAAAGTTGAGAAGTTCATGGGCGTAAAGCCGTCGCAAGTGGCCGATCTGCTGGCACTCAGGGGCGATTCGATCGACAATATTCCGGGCGCTCCGGGCATCGGCGACAAGGGCGCCAGAGACCTTATTGTCCGGTTCGGATCGGTCGAGGCCACGCTCGAACATGCGGTGGAAGTGGAGCGCAAGATGTATCGCGAAAGCCTATTGAACAACCGCGATCAGATCGTGCTAAGCAAACAGCTCGCCGCCATCCATACGCAAATTCCTCTTGAGTGGGAGTTGTCGGCACTAAAGACTCAACCGGCGAACACGACCGTGTTGAAGGGACTATACAAGGAGCTGGAGTTTTTCAGTCTTCTCAAAGATCTTCCGCCTGAAGATGACAGCGCCACGCGGGATTACGCCATTCTGCCGGATGAAGCGAGTGTCAACGAGTGGCTGGGTAAACGGCCAGAAGACTCGCCGCTGGCGGTGGCGGTCGATTTGACCAATTCTTACGTCGGCCTTTCGTTTCATGTCGGTCAGGGCCGGGCCGTCCCGCTCGCTCTAATCGAAATACTTCGCCCGGTGCTGGAAAGCAATTCCGTTCCCAAGGCGGTGCATGACGTGAAGGGGTTGGCGGTGGCTTTGTCCGGTTTTGGAGTCAAGCCACAGAAGGTCGTTGATGATGCGATGCTATACGCCTTCCTGGTTGCAGCCGATCCGGGAGGCTGTTCGCCGGAAGCGCTGGCGGAGCGGTATCTGGACCGAAAGCTCAATGCAGCGGCAGAGCAACAGGCAGAAGCAACACTGACGATCACCGAGATGCTGCGGCCCGAAGTGGAGCAGCAGGAACTGCGGTCCGTGTACGAGGAAATTGACCTGCCGCTGGCTCCGGTTCTGGCGCAACTGGAGCAAACCGGCATCCGAGTCGACACCGACGTGCTGGCTGAATTATCAACTCGTTTGGCAGATCGCATCGACCTGATCGCGCAGAAGATCTATGCCGAAGCTGGACATCCGTTCAATGTGAATTCGCCTCAACAGCTTGGCAAGGTGCTGTTCGAGGAGATGAAGTTGCCTGCTCCGGTGAAGTGGGGCAAGGGAAAAGTTGTGTCCACGGCGGCGGATGTGCTGGATTCGCTTGCTCCGAAGTTTCCGGTAGCTCAAATGGTGCTTGACTATCGTCAACTAACGAAATTGAAGGGCACCTACATTGACGCTTTGCCGACTCTGATCAGGTCTGAAACGGGCCGAGTTCATACGACGTTCAATCAAGCCGGGGCGGCGACTGGGCGTTTGTCCTCCTCGAACCCGAACCTGCAGAACATTCCGATTCGCACCGAAGAGGGCCGGGAGATTCGCGCTGCTTTTATCCCAAAGGCGGACTGGCATCTGGTTGTGGCTGACTACTCGCAGATCGAATTGCGACTTCTCGCCCACATGTCAGCAGACCCGGTTCTGGTTGAGGCTTTCCGGAACAACGAGGATATTCACACCCGCACGGCGGCCGAGGTGTTCAATGTCGATCCGTCCATGGTGGACGCCAATATGCGGCGTTCGGCAAAAGCAGTGAATTTCGGAATCGTCTACGGACAGACTCCTTTCGGATTGGCACAGACTTTGGGTATCGATCGAAAAGAAGCCGAGTTATACATACGGCGGTACTTCGAACGCTATGCGGGCGTGCAGGTGTTCATAGATAAGACGATTGAAGAGGTGCGTGCGACCGGAGTGGCAAAAACATTGTTCGGCCGGCGACGGCCTATTCCCGATATGCAAAGCAGAAATCCATCGGCGCGTTCTTTCGCGGAACGGACCGCGGTCAATACGCCGCTGCAGGGCACGGCTGCGGATCTTATTAAACTGGCGATGATCCGCATTGCCAGGCAGTTGGAACAAGCGAAGATGCAATCGCGTATGTTGCTGCAGGTTCATGATGAGTTAGTTTTTGAAGCTCCTTCCCCTGAGACTGAAGAACTGAAGAATCTGGTGAAAAAACAAATGGAAAGTGTGTATGAATTGACCGTACCCCTGATCGTCGAGGTCGGCGTGGGCAGCAACTGGAGGGATGCGAAGTGACCAGAGGTCGAGCTGTACTGGCCGGTTGTGTCGCAAGTGTAGCTGCACTCTGTTTCTCCTGTACGAGCCCCACAAGAAAAGAAACGATGGCCAAACCGGAGCCGGCGCCTGCCGAATACAAGGCTCGCCTGCAGACCAGCAAAGGCGATGTCGTCATTTTGGTGCATCGCGACTGGTCACCGCTGGGCGCCGATCACTTTTACGAACTGGTGAAAATGGGATTTTTTAATGACAACGCATTCTTTCGAGCGGTTCCCAAATTCATTATTCAATGGGGAATCAACGGTGATCCGAAAGTCAATAAAGACTGGAGCGAGATTCCGATTAAGGACGACCCGCCAAAGGTGAGCAACAAAGTCGGGACGGTGGTCTTCGCCAAGACGAGCGAGCCGAACACGCGCAGCACGCAGCTGTTCATCAATGTGGGCGATAACGGCAATTCACTTGATTCGCAAGGATTCACTCCCTTCGGCGAGGTGATTCAGGGAATGGATACCGTGATGAAGCTCAATATGGAATACGGGGAGCAGCCGAGTCAGGCGGCGATCGCCGATATTGGCAACCCTTATCTGGAAGAGCATTTCCCGCGGCTCGACTACGTAAAAAAAACCACCATAATTCCCTGACGGTCGTCCATTCTATTAAGCTAAGTAGACTTCCCGCTCCATCGAAACAGGTATGCACTTCAGATTCCCTTCCTTCGTCCAGCCGATACAAACCACGATCTTAGTTTTGACCATGCTGGGGGCGGCGTGGGCGCAAACGCCCTCCGCCGTTTCGCTTCCGAGCGGCGTGACGGCGGGGGCATCGGTGGAAGGCATTACTGAATACGATCTCAGCAATGGCCTGCGCGTGCTGCTGTTTCCTGACGCGACCAAGTCCACGGTGACGGTGAACATTACCTATTTAGTGGGATCGCGCAACGAAAACTATGGCGAAACAGGGATGGCGCATCTCTTGGAACACATGATGTTCAAGGGAGCGCCGGGCCACAACAACGTCATGCAGGAGCTTACCGAACATGGAGCAAGGACGAACGGCACAACTTCGTACGACAGAACGAATTACTTCGAGACATTCGAAGCGAACGATAAAAACCTCAATTGGGCGTTAGATCTGGAATCGGACCGGATGGTGAACTCCTTCATAGCGAAGAAGGATCTGGACAGCGAAATGACGGTTGTCCGGAACGAGTTCGAGATGGGGGAAAACAGCCCGACGCGAATTCTCATGGAGCGTGTCATGTCGACGGCTTATCTTTGGCATAACTATGGCAAGTCGACCATCGGCTCGCGCTCCGACATAGAGAATGTTCCGATCGAGCGATTGCAGGCTTTCTATCATCTGTATTACCAGCCCGATAATGCAGTGCTGACGATAGCGGGGCACATAGAGGACGCGAAGGTGCTCCCGTTGGTGGCCAAGTATTTCGGCGCGATTCCGAAGCCGACGCGAGTGATTCGCAAGACCTATACGGAAGAACCGGCGCAGGATGGCGAGCGAACGGTGACGCTGCGGCGGACCGGCGATTCCAAGGCAATGATTGTGGGAGTTCACGTGCCCGCCCTGGCAAATTCGGATGGCGCTTTCGGAGACGTGGTCGCGGATGTGTTTACGAATGCCCCGTCGGGCCGGCTTTATAAAGCTCTGGTGGCTACTAAGAAATGCGGCTCGGTAGCCGACGACACGACGGACAGTCTTGAACCGGGCATGTTACTGCTGGTGGCGCAGGCGCCGAAAACAGCAGACATGGATGACATTCACAAGACGTTTTTCAGTGTTGTGGATGACGTGCAGAAGAGTCCTCCGACGGAAGCAGAAGTGAACAGGAGCAAGACTAAGTTTGCGTCGGAGTTCGATCAGTTGTCGCGGAACTCTGATCGGCTTGGTTTATTTCTGAGCGAATTTATTGCGGCGGGGGACTGGCGGCTAGCGTTCATTACAAGAGATCGGATCGCGGCTGCGAGCACCGCAGATATTGACAGCTTCGCAAGAACATATCTGGTGGATTCGAACAGAACGATCGGAGAATTCATTCCCACCGAAAAGCCGGATCGGGTGGAGGTGGCGCGAGCTCCCGACATCACTGCGCTGGTGAAAGATTACAAGGGTGGAACGGCTATCGCTCAAGGTGAGGCATTCGATCCGAGTCCCAATAATATCGACAAGCGGACAATCAGGGGCGATTTGGCTCCGGGGATCAAGCTTGCTCTGGTATCGAAAAAGACGCGAGGCGGAGTGGTGAATGCGACCTTTCGTTTGCATTTCGGTGATGAGAAGAGCCTGAAGGGTAAAGACACGGTCGCGAGTCTGGTCGGCAGCATGTTGATGCGCGGCACGACAAAGCACTCGCGCGAGCAGATTGCGGACCAAATCGACAAGTTGAAGGCGCGGGTGCGGATATCGGGGACGGCGGTGGGCGCGATTGCGAGCGTGCAAACGACCAAAGAAAATTTCCCGGCTGTGATGCAGCTGGTAGCTGAAATTCTACGCGAGCCGGCGTTCCCGGAAAGCGAGTTCGAAACCCTAAAACAGCAGCAGATCACTACATTACAAAACGAGCGTAGCGAGCCGCAGATGATTGCGATGCAGAAAGCGGAGAGCCACATCAATCCCTATCCCAAGGGCGATGTTCGATACGTTCCGAGCGTGGAGGAGCAGATTGCGGATATCCAGGCGGTGAAATTGGAAGACGTAAAAGCGTTTTATCAGGCTTTTTACGGCGCTTCGCGCACAGAGTTCGCGGCGGTGGGAGATATCGATGCGGAGGCTTTGCAAAAGCAGCTTTCTTCGCTTTACAAGGGATGGGACAGTAAAGAACGGTACTCGCGCGTCGTTTCGAATTATCGCGAAATTCCAGCTGTCAATCAGTCGTTCGAGACGCCGGACAAAGCCAACGCTTTTTTCATTGCCGTGCAGCCAGTGAAGATGGATGACGCCAATCCGGATTATCCGGCTTTGGTGCTTGCCAATTACATGCTGGGAGGAGGATTTCTGAATTCCCGCTTGGCAACTCGCATTCGCGTAAAAGACGGATTGAGCTACGGTATCGGGTCGCAACTCAGCGTACCGATTAAAGAAGACCAAGCGACTTTTATGACCTATGCGATCTCCGCGCCTCAGAATACTGCCAAGGTGGAAAGCGACTTCAAGGAAGAGATGAAGCGTGCGCTCGATGCAGGCTTTACGGAGGCGGAGATTGCGGCGGCTAAGTCAGGCTGGCTGCAATCGCGCCAAGTCAGCCGGGGCCAGGATGGCGAACTGACGACGCGGCTGGCATCCCAGGCTTACTGGGGCCGGACCATGGAGTGGGACGCCAAAGTCGAAACGAAAGTCTCCGCCTTGACTGCCACGGAAATCAATACAGCCCTTCGCAAATATATCGACTTGAGCAAAATCAGTGTCTTTAAAGCTGGGAGTTTCACTAAGTCCAAAGTAGGCGAGTGATGACCGACTGCTAAAAACTGTAAGTGCGGCAAATTTGCTGATATAGTTGGTAACGCTCGAAAACTGCAATTCATTTCTTAAAAAAGCGTGTAGTTCGGGGAGTTGATCAATGATTTCGCCGCGTATTGCAGTCGTTCTTGGCTTGTGTTTTTGGGGGCTGCCGGTTTTGCAAGGAGCAGCTCTAGTGAATTGTACATCCCCGGATACCAACGTTTCCGGCTCGAATATCAGCTGCCACTTAGGGGTAAATGGTGTTCCCGTAAATCCGCAGAATCCGACTTTTTCGCAGTTGTTCTTCAGCGCTAACTCCAGTTCCGGGATCTCGAACGGTACTTATCAGGAGAGTGGACTTGCTTTCTTTCCCGCCGTTCCTCTGAACAACACAGGGCCGTACCCGATGAGTGTTTCGGCGGTTTGGGATGACATATTTACGTTGCCCAATTCTCCGGCCGGAGACGTTTTGCAGGTGACGGCTTACCTCGGCGGCTGCGGTACGTGCGCACCAGATTCTCAGCCGGGATCGGGGCTGATTACGGTTGGGCCGCAGCCTGCCATCTCGGACAATGTGATTTGCGATATCAATCAATCCTGCTCGCCAAACACGTACCTGGTGTCCGCAGACGGTATCAATATGGTCGAAACACAAGGGTCCTATTCGTACTCGTTCAACGATTCAACGCAGACGAATCCGGGCGGACAGAGCCGGCTTTTGACGTTTGAGAGTACTCTCACGATTGCTCGATTCTTATCGGACGGGGTTACGCCCGATCCTTTCGTTGACACTCCGGAACCGGGGACGGGGTGGTTGTTCGCGGCAGTTTCTTTGGGGCTGGTTGTTTTTACGGAGATTCGTTTCAGAACGGTGAAATTGTAGACCTACTAGTGTACTGTCCAAGAAATAACTAGACAGCGACTTTCTTCTCTTTTCTGCGCTTCGGGCTGGTGCAGCCAGGTTGGATCTGCTCCAGCGTTCGGCGGCAGCGGGAAAGTTTCTCTTGGATTGAATCGATAGTGGCGGTCCAAACGAAGGGCTGGGGTCTTTCATTCCAGGTATCAAGGAATGCAACGATCGCTGTCTGTAGATCGGCAACGCTCAGAAACGCAGCGCGTTTGATTGCTTTGTTGTCGAGGTGACCGAACCACCGTTCGACAAGATTCATCCAACTGGAACTGGTGGGCACAAAATGAGGCACAAACCGCGGATGACGTTTCAGCCACTCTCTCACTTTCTGGTGCTTGTGAGTGCCGTAGTTGTCCATGATCAGATGGAGCGGAACGGTGCCGGGAAACTCTCGATCAAGCCGACGTAAAAATTTCAGGAACTCTTGATGCCGGTGTCGCTGATGGCATTCGCCGACTACCTTTCCCTGCAATGTCTCCAGCGCCGCGAATAGGGTCGTCGTTCCATTGCGTTTGTAGTCATGGGTCATGGTCCCGCAGCGGCCCTTCTTGATCGGCAACCCCGGCTGGGTGCGGTCCAGAGCCTGGATCTGGCTCTTTTCGTCCACGCAAAGCACAATGGCCTGTTGAGGCGGGTTGAGGTATAGACCCACTACATCGGTCATCTTTTCCAGGAATCTCGGATCGCGAGAAAGCTTGAATGTCTTCGTGCGATGTGGCTGCAGATTATGCGCGCGCCAGATATTGTTCACTGTGGACTTGCTGACGCCCTGTTGTTGCGCCAGTGTCCGGCAACTCCAGTGCGTCATCCCCGCCGGTTTGGTTTGAAGAGTTGCATGCACGATGGCCGTGATCTTGTCCAACTCGTAGGTCGGCTTTCGTCCCCGGCCCGGAGCAATGTCCCACAGCCCATCCAGCCCGAATTCAACAAAGCGCTTGCGCCAAAGGATCACCGTGTTCCGGTTTACTGCCAGTCGCCGGGCGATAGCGGCATCGGCCTCTCCTTCGGCAGCGCAGAGGACTATCCGACAACGCAGAGCTACCTGCTGGGGAGTGCCATGCGCCGAAATCCACTCTTGAATCTTCCGGTGGTCCACAACTGAGAGCCCGACGGAATCGCCCATGACCAAGCTTATTCCCGATCAAGCTACTTGTCTAGTTATTTGCTGGACACAACACTAGCGGGTTAGCAGGGCTCCGTCTTGCTTGGTCCGTTTCGTTAGCCAGGTAGCGATCAACTCGACCGGGACTGGGGAGATGGTCTCGCGAATGGTGGCGTATTCTCCGCTCAGGCCTGTGTTGGCGGTTTGGAACATGTAGTTCAATTTGGGAAGGACCAGGATTGTGATATCGCGATTGTGAGCACGTTTCAGCGCCGATTCAAGTTCGGGAGCATTCTGCTCCGCAATCACTTGCAGATCCTTCTCGCCATACAGGGCTAATACCGGACACGTGACGTGCTCGAGCGCGGTGGCGGGGTTATAAGTCAGGAAGAATTTCAGCCAAGGGTTGTCCAGCCGGTGAAGTTGCTGCTGCCAGTTTTGCAGGACCGGCGCCGGAATTCGCTTGGAAGATTTTTTCAGTGCTTCTTTCAGGTCCGATTCCTTTTTCCCCTCCGCAACAAGCTTGTAGAGCTGCGCTCCGATTTTTTGATCGGCTTCAATTTGTTCGTCCGGCACGCCGGCCACGGCTTCCGCCTGCGCAGTCTGTTCGAGCAGAACATCCTGACCGGAGACTGCGGGAGGCGAGAGCAAAACCAGAAACGCGATCTGCGGATTTTTGGAGGCGAGCATGGCCGCGATGATTGCGCCTTCTCCGTGGCCCAGTAAACCGATGTATTTTGTGTCGATGTCGGGGCGAGTTCGCAGATACTGAACGGCGGCCTGCATGTCAGAGGCAAAGTCTTGTGTGGTGGCTCCCTCGAATTTGCCTTTAGACTTGCCGACGCCTCGATCATCCAGCCGCAGCACTGCCATTCCTTTCCGTGTCAGGTAATCGGCAATGACAAGGAAGGGGCGGTGACCGGCCGTAGTCTCATTGCGATCTTGCTGACCGGCGCCCGTAATCATGAGCACGGCGGGAAGCTTTCGATCAACCGAGAGCTTTGTGAACGTTCCCGCCAAGGTGACGCCGGAAGCGGACGGATTCGGGATCGATACTTCTTCCTGGATGTAGGGGAATGATTCCTGCGACCGCACCTGTCCAAATAGGACGACCGACACCCAAACTGCTCCAACCCAACCTGCAACCCGCATGGGCCCATCATACGTAAGTTGGCTGAGCGAGAGCTTCGGATGAGAAACTAGAAGTAAGTAATGACTGGAAATGAGATACGGGCGAAGTTTCTCGAATACTTCGCCGCCCAGGGACACAAGGTTGTGAGGAGTTCGTCGCTGGTGCCTGCTGACGACCCTACACTTCTTTTCTCGAATGCGGGCATGAACCAATTCAAGGAAGTTTTCCTTGGACTGGAGAAGCGCGATTATACGCGCGCAACCACATCGCAAAAGTGCGTGCGCGCAGGCGGCAAACATAACGATCTTGAAAACGTTGGCTATACGCGCCGACATCATACGTTTTTCGAGATGCTGGGAAATTTTTCGTTCGGCGATTACTTCAAGCAGGATGCCATTGCGTTTGCCTGGGAGTTGGTCACGAGCCCTAAGTGGTTCGGGATGTCGAAGGAGAAGCTTTATGTGACCGTGTTCCGGGAGGACGACGAGGCGGAAGAGTTGTGGCAGCGAGTGGCCGGGATTTCGAAGGACCGCATTTTCCGTCTGGATGAAAAAGATAATTTCTGGCAAATGGGAGAGACCGGACCGTGCGGGCCGTGTTCTGAGATTCACTACGATCTGGGTGTGGAGGCGGCCGAAGCCGGACACGAGCACGAGCAGTTTCCGTCCGATGCCGGAGGTCGTTTTGTCGAGATCTGGAATTTAGTCTTTATGCAGTTCGACCGGGGCGCGGATGGAAAGATGACTCCTTTGCCGCGGCCCTCTATCGACACCGGGATGGGACTGGAGCGCGTGGCGGCGGTTTTGCAGGGTCACCTGTCGAACTACGACACCGATCTGCTGCATCCGATTGTGATGCGGGCGGCGGAGTTGATGAATGTGCGATTTGGGGCAGATCCGGGGACCGACACTGCGCTTCGAATCAACGCCGACCACGCACGCGCCACCGAATTCCTGATTCACGATGGCGTGGTCCCTTCGAACGACGGACGCGGCTATGTTCTTCGCAAGATCATGCGCAGGGCTATGCGCAACGGGCGTATCGCAGGAGCGAGCGAGCCTTATCTCCATAAGCTGACTGGGTTCGTGGCCGACTTGATGAAGCCTGGCTATCCCGAGCTTCAGGAGAGCATGGAGCGCGTCGCCCGCATTGTTCGGGAAGAAGAGAACCGTTATGCGACCACGTTCCAGGTAGCCGAACGAGTGTTTCTGGATGAAGCGAAATCGGCCGCGAACGGCGTGCTTCCCGGGGCGATTGCTTTCAAGCTCTACGACACCTACGGGCTGGCATTAGACGAGCAGGAAGAGATGGCTCGCGAGTTCGGGCTCAGCATCGATCGGGAGAACTTCACGGTCGAGATGGAGAAGCAACGCACTCGTGCGCGCGCCAGTTGGAAGGGAGCTGACAAAGCGCAGGTTGCCGATGTTTACAAAGGGCTTCCAGCGGTCGAGTTTATTGGCCGTGAAACGCTTCAGACGCCGGTCGAGGTTTTGCGCCTGATCGTAAACAAGGAGGCGGCGCCATCCATCGATTCAGGCGAAGCTGAGGTAGTGTTTCCCGGTACGCCATTCTACGCGGAGTCCGGCGGCCAGGTCGGGGATACGGGTTTACTTCTCGATCCGGAGACCCGAGATCGAGTGGCTGTGGTGGAGGGAGCCTATAAGCCTACTTCTTCGGCGATGGTGCAGCGGATTCGCTTGTTGCAGCCGATGCGAGTGGGACAGCAATTGATTGCGGTGGTGGACCAGCCTCTGCGGGGCGCGACTATGCGCAACCACACGGCCACTCATCTTCTGCAAGCGGCGCTCCGGCAGGTGCTCGGCAATCATGTGAAGCAGAAGGGCAGCGTGGTGGAGCCCGGAAGATTGCGCTTCGACTTCGATCATTACGCTGCGATGACGGATGACGAAGTGAACGAAGTGGAGCGGCTGGTTAACCAGCAGATCTTGAGCAACACGGAAGTTACAACGGACATTATGGATTTAGAGACGGCGCTGTCGACCGGTGCGATGGCTCTCTTCGGCGAGAAGTACGGCGAAAGTGTGCGGGTGGTCAGCATACCGGGCTTTAGCCGTGAGCTGTGCGGCGGGACGCACGTGAATCGGACCGGTGATATCGGGCTGTTCAAAATTGTGTACGAAGGCAGTATCTCGGCAGGCGTCCGCCGGATTGAGGCGATCACGGGGGATGCGGCGCTGGATCGTTTTCAAGAGGCAAGCGCGCAGCTGACGCGGGTTGGCGAGCTATTGCATACAACCGGCGCCGGTGTTCTGGAGCATACGGAAAAGCTGCTGGAGCAGCATCGGATCCTGGAGCGCCAGCTCGATCAACTCAAGACTCGCTTAGCGCATCAACAAAGTGAGAAGCTGAATGGCCGCCAGCTGAATGGGGCGACAGTGTTGGCGGGAAAAGTCGAAGGATTGGACCGGTCGCAGCTTCGAACGCTGGCAGATTCTTTGCGCAACAAGTGGGGAAGCGCCGTGATTGTGATCGCTTCTGTTAATGATTCGGACATCCCGATTGTCTCGGTGGTCAGCAAGGATCTTACCGGCAAGGTGCAGGCAGGCAAGCTAGTGGGCGATTTAGCTAAGGCGATCGGCGGGAAAGGCGGGGGACGGCCTGACATGGCGGAAGGGGCAGGGAAGGACGCCTCCGCGTTGCCCGGTGCTCTGGAAACGGTTTACGACAAAATCGGGGCGCTGCTTTAAATGGAGCCCTTCGACGTTGTCATTGTAGGCGCCGGTCCAACCGGACTGGCCTGCGGAATTGAATTGACCAAGCGCGGGTTGTCGCCCATATTGTTTGACAAGGGTTGCGTGGTCAATTCGATTTACCATTACCCGATCAACCTGGTTTTTTTTACGACGCCTGAGCTTTTAGAGATTGGCAATATTCCGATGACGTCGCTGAACGAGAAGCCGGGTCGTACGGAGGCGCTGAAATATTATCGCCGGGTGGCCGACCACTTCAAGCTCAACGTTCATCAGTACGAGAAGGTGCTCGGCTTCGAAGGCTCAGACGGCAACTTCACGGTACGAACTGAAATCAGTTCTGGCGAGCGCAACTGTTATCGCGCCAAGAAGATTATTTTGGCTAGCGGGTACTATGACATTCCGAACCGCTTGGATGTGCCGGGCGAGGAACTCCATAAAGTTATTCATTATTATCGGGAAGCCCATCCCTACTACAACCACGATGTCTTGCTGATCGGCGCTAAGAATTCTGCCTCCATCGCGGCGTTGGAACTCTTCTGGACCGGTGCGCGGGTCACGATGGTGCATCGCGGCGCCGGCATTTCTCACAGTGTGAAGTATTGGATCAAGCCCAACATCGAGAATCGCATCAAGAATGGCGATGTGAAGGCGTACTTTCATAGCAGCGTGAAAGAGATCCGGCCGCACGAGGTGGTTCTTCAAACGCCTGACGGCGAGGTCACTGTTAAAAATGATTTTGTGTTCGCCATGACCGGTTACCGGCCTGACTTCGAGTTTATGTCTGAGCATGGCATTCACCTGGACCCAGCCACATCGAAGCCGATCACCGATGCGCAGACCTTGGAAAGCGAACGGCAGGGAGTGTATCTTGCCGGCGTCATCGTTGCCGGAACTCACACAAATGAAATTTTCATTGAGAATGGACGATTTCACGGGAAAGTAATCGCGGAAGCCATTCAAAAGAGTTTGCGGACCGATCTCTATTAGAATCAATGGTTTGAGCCCTTCTATCAGCCAATATAAACGCAGCTGATGACCGAATTCAATTCGGTTGTAGTTAATTTCCCTGCAACACGATCTACAAATATGAAAAAATGTTTATGTGGCAATGAAGATCGCGTATGGCGCGGGGTGTCTTTAAGCTATGTTGAAGGTTTGGACGCGCGATGTCCTGAGCGAGTTTGTGGCAAGCAAGCTCGAAGGTTACCGATTCATCGTTGTATCGAATCGAGAACCGTTTCAGCATCGGCATGTAAACGGAAGCATTGAATGCATTCAGCCTGCAAGCGGAATGGCAAGTGCTCTTGATCCAGTGATGCGCGCCTGTGGTGGTTTGTGGATCGCGCATGGCAGTGGCGACGCCGACCGTCAGACTGTTGACCAGAACGACCGCGTGCGAGTTCCGCCGGATGCGCCGGAGTATAGTCTTCGTCGCGTGTGGCTCACGAAAGAAGAGGAAGAGGGCCATTATGGCGGGCTTTCGAACCAAGGCTTGTGGCCGCTCTGTCATGTGGCATTCACGCGTCCTGTGTTCGATCCCGAGCACTGGAAGATGTACCGGCGGGTGAATGAACGATTTGCCGAAGCCATTCTAGAAGAAGCGGGCAGCGAACCGACGTTCGTGTTCATTCAGGATTATCACTTTGGCTTGCTCCCTCGCATGCTGAAAAATGCGCGATCGAATCTCGTAATCGCTCAGTTTTGGCACATCCCGTGGCCCAACCGCGATGTGTTCAGCTCTTTCCCCTGGCGGGAGGAACTTTTGGATGGGATGTTAGGGAACGATCTTCTGGGCTTTCATCTGCCGAATCACTGTCAGAACTTTGCGGAAACGGTGGATTGTTCGCTTGAAGTGCGGATCGATCAGACTCGTTCAGAGATCTGCCGGGGCGGACATTGCACGTCGGTGAGTCCATTTCCGATCGGCATCGACTTCGACGAGCATGTGGAAGTTGCCGAATCGGAGGAGGTCTCGATGCAAATGCGACGCTGGCGAAGAGACTTGACGCTCAACGGACGATCGCTCGGTATGGGAATCGATCGCTGTGATTATACGAAGGGCATACCGGAGCGACTGCGCTTTCTGGACCGCCTCTTTGAGCAGCATCCGGAGCATCGCGGCAATCTCGTGTTCGTGCAGATCGCTGTGCCATCCCGCTCGGAGTTGCCTGCTTACCGGCAGATTGACGAAGAGATCGAGCAATTGGTGGTTGCTCTGAATAAGCGCTGGGGGACGGCTGCATGGCGTCCTGTGATTCTTCTTAAGAAACACTATGGCCGTGACGAGATGATCGCCCTGCATCGCCTGGCTGATTTCTGCGTGGTGACCTCGCTGCACGACGGCATGAATCTGGTTTCGAAAGAGTTTGTGGCGAGTCGCGTGGATGAAGACGGGGTCCTTATCTTGAGCAAGTTCACCGGAGCCGCCCGTGAGCTGAAGGACGCGTTGGTGATCAATCCTTTTTCGATTGAGGAAGGCGCGGAGGCCTATCATGCGGCGCTCCGAATGTTGCCTGAGGAGCGGCATAGACGAATGGCGAAGATGCGGGAAGCGGTGGAACACAACAATGTCTACCGATGGGCGGGTAAATTTCTTTCAGAACTGGCGAGCATCGAATTTCCGGAGTATTCAGGGCGGGAGGAGAAACATTCGGACATTCCGTCGGTGCAGGGCCAGTGGAACAATCGTGCGTTAGGAGTCGCAGTATAGTATGACCGATACACATCAGGCTGAACCAGTCTTAGAAAATTTAAGCTTGCTGGAAGATCGAATCCACACCGCAGAGCATATCGCTCTGTTCCTGGATTTCGATGGCACCATCTCTCCGATCGTGCCTAGTCCTGGCGACGCTGAGCTTGCTTCCGGCATTCTGCCGATTTTGAAGCAACTCGCTGCCAGGCCGGACTTCCATCTGGGGATTGTCAGCGGGCGGGCGCTGAAGGACCTTCGCGAACGAGTCGGCTTACAAGACCTGATGTATGTCGGGAATCATGGCCTCGAAATTGAAGCCGGCGAGATACGGTTCCGAGAACCTGAGGCTGAGGCCCTGAGGCGTGAGCTTAAAAGCCTGTCGCTGCAGCTAAAATTAGCTCTTTCTGACATTGAGGGGGTCGAAATAGAGGATAAATGCCTCACTCTCTCCGTGCACTTCCGCCGGGTTCACGAAAACATGGAAGATTGGGTTCGTAAGGGCACGCTGGAGGCAATCAGCCGCTCCCGGTCGTTCATTGCGAGAGAGGGCAAGAAGGTCATCGAGGTGCGGCCTGAACTGCCATGGAACAAAGGACAGGCCGTGAAATGGCTGCTACGCGAGTATTTACCTGCATCTTCGCTGCCAATTTATATTGGTGACGACGTTACGGATGAGGATGCATTCGCCGCAATTCCGCAAGGGATTACTATCAAAGTCGGGGGCTCCGCCGAGACCGAAGCGCAGTTTTTACTGCCGGACGTTTCCTCGGTTGGCCAGTTCCTCGGCTGGTTAGATCACTCGAAATTGAATGCATCACTCGCAAATAGCAAGCGGGCTGGAAGATGACCCTCTCTGGTACAAAGACGCAATTATCTATGAGGCGCATGTACGCGCCTTCTCCGACAGCAATGGCGACGGAATGGGAGATTTCCGCGGCCTTGCTCAAAAGCTCGACTATCTAGAAGACCTCGGCGTTACCGCCATTTGGCTGTTGCCATTTTTCCCGTCTCCCTGGAAGGATGACGGCTATGATATTGCCGATTTTCGAAGCGTTCATCCGTCGTACGGAACGCTAAAAGACTTTCAGAATTTTCTCAAAGAAGCGCATCGCCGTGGCCTGCGCGTCATCACGGAATTAGTCATTAACCATACCTCTGACCAGCATGAATGGTTTCAGAAGTCCAGGCGCGCCGAACCGGGCTCTCGTTGGCGTGACTTTTATGTTTGGAGTGACACGCCTGACAAATACACGGAAACGCGCATCATCTTCAAAGACTTCGAGCCTTCGAACTGGAGTTGGGATCCGGTGGCGAAGGCTTATTATTGGCACCGATTCTATTCACACCAGCCGGATTTGAATTTTGACAACCCGCTTGTTCAGCGGGCTGTGATGCACCTGCTCGATTTCTGGGCGGCGCTAGGAGTGGACGGCTTTCGGTTGGACGCCATTCCGTATTTGTTCGAGCGGGAAGGCACCAGCTGCGAAAACCTGCCCGAGACACATGCCTTCCTGAGGGAGCTGCGACGCCATTTGGATGAGCGCTTTCCGAGCCGAATGCTGCTTTCGGAAGCCAATATGTGGCCGGAAGACGCGGTCGCCTACATGGGCAAAGGTGACGAATGTCACATGAACTTCCACTTTCCGCTGATGCCGAGACTGTTCATGGCTCTACGGCTGGAAGATAGGCTGCCTATCGTCGAGATTCTGAATCGAACTCCCGTGATTCCTGAGACGTGTCAATGGGCCATGTTTCTCCGGAACCACGATGAGCTCACGCTCGAGATGGTGACCGACGAAGAGCGCGATTACATGTACCGCATGTACGCTTCTGACCAGCGAGCACGTATCAACCTCGGCATTCGACGACGTCTGGCGCCTCTTCTGCAGAATGACCGCCCTCGCATCGAGGTGATGAACGCTCTTCTGTTTTCCATGCCGGGCACTCCCGTGATTTATTACGGCGACGAGATCGGCATGGGCGATAACGTTTATCTGGGCGACCGGAACGGCGTGCGTACGCCGATGCAGTGGAGTCCCGATCGGAACGCAGGCTTCTCTTCGGCGAATCCGCAGCGTTTGTATTTGCCGGTCAACATCGATCCGGCCTACCATTACGAAGCGATTAACGTTGAGGCGCAGCAAGAAAATCCGCACTCTCTCCTGAGTTGGACGAAGCGGCTGATTGCGCTGCGAAAGCAGTATAAGGCGTTCGGGCGGGGAACTTTAGAATTCCTCTATCCTTCGAATCAGCGAGTGATTGCGTACTTCAGGCGCTATCAGGAGGAAACAGTCCTGGTGGTGGCAAACCTGTCGCGATTTGCTCAACCGGTACAGCTCGACCTTCACAAGTACGAGGGCTACACGCCGATTGAGATGTTCGGCCGCACGGACTTCCCGCCGGTCGGTGAGTCGTATTATGCGTTGACGCTCGGACCCAATTCGTTTTACTGGTTTTCCCTGGAGCAACGCGCTGTGCCGGTAACCGTGTCTGCACCGTCCCTTGAAGCGCGAGGCGTAGAGCTTGTCACGACCTCGATTCATGGCGCCGATCTTTGGGACCCGGTAAACCTGCCTACGATTGCGGGGATCGTTCCGAAGTTTATAACCAAGAGCCGATGGTTCCGCAGCAGAGATCGACGGTTTCGCTCCATCGACATCAGCGAGGTGATCACGATCGTCCCGCATAAGTTCGCGATCCTATTGACGACGATCGATTACACCAGCGGCGATCCGGAAATGTACTCGGTTCCCGTGGCAATCGCTTCGGGAGACGAGGCTCGCGCCGTAAAAGAGGAAAGCCCGGACGCATTGATTGCGGAAGTGAGCCGGCCGGACAAAAGCAAGCTTCTGTTATACGACGGAACTTTTAACAAAGATTTCATGACGTCGTTATTGGAGGCGTTTGCCCGCCGGCGCCGACTTCCGGGACAACGAGGTGTTTTACATGCGCTTCGAAATCGTGAGTTCCGGCAGCTCTGGGGAGGGACCCACCCTGATTTGGAGCCTACTGTATTTCCGTCTTCGGAGGTTCACAGTTCGATCAAATTCGGCGACCGGTTTGTTTTGAAAGTGCTGCGAGGGGTGGAGCCAGGAATTCATCCAGGAAACGAAATGGGACGGTTCTTGACGGAACAGAATCATTTTTCGCACGCTGTTCCCTACGCCGGATCATTGGAGTATCAGCCGATCCAAGGCGAGCCGATCACGCTGGCGGGGCTCCATGGCTACGTGCCGAATGAGGGCGATGGGTGGCAATATACGCGCAGACAACTGACTGAATATTTGCAGGGGCTGCAACAGTCGAAGATCTCGAAAGCAGATCTTCTGAAGAGCGCGCCAACGGCTGTCTACAACCTGAGTTTCGCGCTTGCAGATCCTCCGGAGGTTGCCCGGGAATTGATTGGCTCTTACCTGGACTTTGCGGAGAATGCCGGCCGTCGAGTCGCCGAGCTCCATCTGACTTTGACAAAGGGGAGCGGCGATGCCGCCTTCGCTCCGGAGCCTTTTAACGACTTCTACCGGCAGAGCCTGTACCATGCCAACATCGCGTTGACCAGCCGGCGGCTGGAGTTCCTTCGACAGCGCTACACCGATATGGCGCCGGCGCTTCGAACGCTTGCCGCGATTGTTCTCGAACAGGAAAATGCACTTGTCACTAAGTTTCGGGCGATGTTCGAGCAGCGAATCAGTTCGGCTCGGATTCGCTTTCACGGGCGCCTTCATCTAGGGCATCTTCTCGTGACAGATGGCGATGTGGTTATGTTCGATTTTGGCGGAGATCCGGCAATCCACCTTAGTGAACGGCGGATCAAACGATGTCCCCTTCGAGATACCGCAAGCATGCTGCTTTCATTTGGCTATGCGGCGCAAGCGGCGACTCGGCAGATGGTCTCCGCCGAGCTTCACGAATCGGCAGATCGTCAGACTTGGCGCGTTTGGGCTCGTTTCTGGTATTCGCATGTGAGTGCGGCTTTTGCCCGCGGTTACTGGAATAAGGCCGGTAACGCGATCTACATGCCATCTTCGCAGGCCGACCAACAGGTGCTGCTCGATACCTATCTTTTGGAACGCGCCCTGCTGGACTTGCGATCGGATATCAGCGATAAGCCTGATTTGGCAGGTACGCCCTTTCGGGTCATTCTTCATTTGCTGGATGCAGAAGGCGAGCAGAAATTGGAGTAGCGGCGGCTAGCTTGACTTTTAAGGCCGGGGGAGTAAATGAATCAAATCGATCTCCAAGATCGTTGCGCCGTGGTTACAGGCGGAGGGCAGGGAATCGGGAGAGCTATTGCTGAACGCCTCTTAGCCTCCGGCGCTTCCGTTTCGCTCTGGGATACCAATGCAGAGTTGCTGAACCAGACCGCCGATGAGCTGAAGGAAACGGGGTCTGTTCACGTCGCAACCGTAGATGTGACCGACTTTACCGCGGTTCAGAGGGCGACGGCCGCCACAATCGAGGCGTTCGGCCGCATCGAAATTCTGGTTGCCAATGCAGGAATCACCGGTCCCAATCAAACTGTTTGGGAATATTCACCGGAAGCATGGAAGCAAGTTATCGATGTTTGTCTCAACGGAACGTTTCTTTGTTCGAAGGCTGTGGCGCCGGGCATGATTGAGCAGAACTACGGCCGCATCGTGAATATCTCTTCGGTCGCCGGCAAAGAAGGGAATCCGAACGCATCGGCCTACAGTTCCGCGAAAGCGGCCGTAATCGCGCTTACTAAGTCACTCGGCAAGGAGTTAGCCAGCTATAACATAGCTGTCAATTGTGTTACTCCGGCGGCGGCGAAGACGCGAATTTTCGAGCAGATGAGCCAGCAACACATCGACTATATGCTGTCAAGAATACCGCGTGGCCGGTTTGCAGAGATAGAAGAGATCGCGTCTATGGTGGCGTGGCTGGCCTCTGAAGAGAACTCGTTCACGACAGGCGCCGTCTTCGATTTGAGCGGGGGCCGCGCTACTTACTAGCCCGACTATTCGGGCTCGCCAGCGCAGCGGAAGCCTAACGTGCCGGCTCGATCGTAGCTTAGCGCCATCAGCAGCAGCTTGCCGTGCTGATCGTTTCGATACGCCGGCGGAAAATACCATTTGGAGCCCCGCGGCTGATAGTATGAACCGCCGCGCAAGATGGCGGCGCGTGTGTGTTCATCTATGTACTCGTCGGTCCATTGCCAGACGTTCCCCACCAGGTCCATCGCTCCATAGGGACTGACTCCTGAGGGATGCGCATCGACGTTATCCGGGGGCCGCGCCTGTCGCTCGTGATCGGGAATCGGGACAGCCGAGGGCTTCCAATCGTCACCCCACGGATAGAGCCGACCGTCCGTGCCTTGTGCTGCAAGTTGCCATTCCCATTCATGCGGAAGCCGTTTTCCTGCCCACGTGGCATACGCGCGGGCGTCTTCCTGCGACACCCAGGTCACTGGTTTCTTTTCCCAACCGATAGGAAAATTTCCGTTATGCCAATCTCGCAAAAAGTTAAGATTATCTTTTGGCTGATAGTGCGAAGCGCTCAAGAACTTCTTGAATTGGGCATTGGTCACCGGATATTTATCCAGCAAGAAAGGCTTAACTTGTAGTTTGTGTTCATGAAAGCGACGCGGCGTGTCTTCCCACGGATACTGGACATCGACACCTACATCATCTTTGCCTTCGATTTCGATCCCTCTCACTTTGAAAACGTACGCGCCCCCGGGAATCCTGACCATCTCTCCGGAAGCCGTGGTCGATGGAGGCTTGCTGGCGGCGATTTCGACAATCTGCTGCTTCAAGGGTCGCCACTCATGGGAAAACGCTGACAACGACTTCGAGGTTAAGGCTTGCATGCGCTGCATCAGAGTTTTCATGCCGGCTTCAGGCTCACCCTTTGTAGAGAGGATCGCGCCAAAGCCGTGCGATTCGAGACTGAAGGTGAGGACATCTTGTTTGCCGTCCCGCTCCGGGTGCAGCTCAGCGCCGTGATAGAGGTCGAAATAGCGCACGCCTGCCGACGTGGGAATCGACATCTGCCGTCCCTCGGTATCGTATTCGTTGCGGTTCACGATCGTCCAGACGGTTTCATCTCCTACAGGCCACCGGCTCGCATAGACTCCGTAGAAGTTCATCGGAAAGAATGGTTCCCACTCGCTGCTGTTCAGGAAACGGCTGACGCCTCGCTCGAGAATTGCCACGCGCCGTGTCGATTCCGCGTCTCGCGGAGTGATTCCGTTCCAAATTCCCCAAATATTTTCCCAGCTCTCCCAGCCCTCGCCGTTAAAAAATGCGTATTGAAGATTGTCGGTTTTATCACGATTCCAACGATCCGAAATGTTCACCATGTGGCGCGCTTCCAGCCAGCGATATCGATCCACGCCCGGCACGAAGTTAAATTGGCCGCCGTATTGACCCCAGGTCAGCACGTCCCAAGCCATTGCTTCATCGGACGGACCGCCTTCCGGCTCAAAGGCAAGAGGATGATCTACCTTTTCAGCAGCCTCAGCGAAGGTCAGCGGAACACCGTCTTGGGTGTCGCCGTTGATTCCGTCTGCATCCAGCTCCTTCATCAGTTGCCCAATCGCTTGAGGCCATGGTGCGCCGGGATCACGGGTTCCCTGATCCCACATCATCATGGGAAAAAGAACTTTGACTCCGCGGCGATGAAAATCCGCGATCATCTGCTTAACGCCGGGAATTCCGCCCGGCATCGAGCGGATCATGTCGTGCTGGTTGCGATCATCGATGCCCATATTGGGGTAAGTGGGCCAGATCAGGACTGCATCGATCCCGCCGTAGCGGACCTCGAGATCGTCTAAATACCGATCGACGGTATATTTGCCTGCCGCCGGATCGTAGAAATAGCGGTCCTGGACCATCATCTGCGGTTGAATAAAGCTCGATTGCGCCCACTTCAATGCCGGCTGGTCGTACCGACGGCCGTCATACCCGATTCGAATCCGCCTCTCATCGCGCCAATGCCTTACGTCAGTTAGCCACGCTTCGTGTTCTTGGCTGGTGCAGGCCGCGAAGCCCCCTTTGTCCGCCGGCACGATGGTCAAACAATTGGCCGGAGGAATCAATTGCCCTTTGGGCGGGTAGCTGCTGTCCTGTCCAAACAGAGACGGGCAGCCGAGAAGTACCAGGAAGACGGTGACGATAAATTTAGCGCGGGACGATGGCATGTGAAACAGCTAAACGAAAAAACCAGTTCGTACTATCCTAAGACCGATTGGACAGAGTATCGTTTTTGATATGGCCGTAGAGACTTCGTTTGAACACATTCTGACGGGTGTCATTCGTTTTCAGAATGATGTCTATCCAAAGCACCGGGATGACTTTATCCGGCTGGCGAAGAAACAGGAACCGAAAGTATTATTCCTGACCTGTGCAGATTCGCGCGTGCACCCGAATCTCATCACCCAAACCAATGCTGGCGACCTGTTCATCTGCCGTAATATCGGCAATCTGGTTCCTCCCCATGGAACGGAGGATGGCAGTGTCGCCACAGTGATGGAATACGCCATTGACGTTCTCCACGTGGAGCACATCGTGGTTTGCGGGCACTCCGGTTGTGGAGCGATGAAAAGCCTTCTCGATCCAAACGACGACGCCCTGGTCCCCCAGGTGACAAGATGGCTGCGGTTTGCTGAAGCAGCCCGGCGCGTCGCGTTGGCGTTGCACAAGGATCAACCGGATTTAGACATCCTGCGAACCGCGGCAGAACAGAACGTGATCGCCCAGCTCAACAATCTTCGAACTTATCCGGAGGTCGCCGCACGGTTGGCCACGCGAGTTCTTCAGCTCCATGGCTGGTACTACGACATCGCCAGCGGCCAGATCGATGTCTACGATTCGGAGCTTGCGGCGTTCGTTCCTATTGCTCAAAGCGCTCGAAGGGCAACTACCTAGAGCAACGAACGTATGGTAGCCGATCCTAAGCTCAGCTGGAAACTCGCTTTTTCCGAGATCTGGCGTCCTCTGCTCGTGTTTGTCCTGGTCAGTGTTATAGCGGTTACGGTAAATCGTTCCAGCTTTGACCATCCGTTGAAATACGTAGCCATTCCCGACCGGCCAATCACCTTTCTCGGCACGATACTTGGAATCCTGTTGGGATTCAGAATCAACTCGGCTTATGGCCGCTGGTGGGAAGCCCGAATCCTCTGGGGCGGCCTGGTTAATCAGTCGCGAACGTTAAGTCGTCAGGCGATCACCTTTGTGGAACAGGTTCCAAAGGATAAATGCAGACACGCCATTCGCTTTTCGCAAGATGTCGTATGCCTCCAGATCGCTCTGGTTCACTCTTTGCGATGTGGTCTTCGGAGGCAGCAACCTTGGGATACGATTTCACCCTTTGTCAGCCCTTCGCTGCTCGAGAAATTGAAGCACGAATCAAACATTGTGGCTGCACTGCTGCGAGAGATGAGTGATCTAGCGGTTTCGGCTGCAGGTTCGGGCCTGATCTCCGAATGGCGGCTGCAGCGGTTGGACGCAACGTTCACGGAAATCTCGAACATCCAGGGCGGATGTGAACGAATCAAGAACACTCCTCTTCCAAGACAATACGACTTCTATCCGGAGCTCTTTGTTAGTGTCTACTGCGTTCTGCTTCCCATCTGCCTGGTGGACGAGCTGCGGCTTTTTACCCCGCTTATTACATTCCTGGTCAGCTTCGTGATGCTGGTTCTCAATCGCCTGGGAAAAAATCTGGAAGATCCGTTTGAAAATACGGTCTACGATGTTCCGATGTCATCGCTTTCAAAAACCATCGAAATCAACTTGAGGCAGATGTTAGGAGAGCAGCAGCTGCCGCCTGCCGTGAAGGAAATCGACGGCGTCGTCTGGTAGAGAACCGGACTTTACCGTTTGGCGGCTTCGACAGAGTGCGTAGGATCGGCGCCGGTCCAAGTTCTATCGGCGGTGGGGCCGTAAGTGGCGGGAACATCTCTCCCTAAAAAGCGCAGATACATACTAAGTTGCGTTCGGTGATGGCTGGTGTGTAAGACGCGTCGCCAGAAAATCCAAATGCGTTCGCGGTCGACGTCGAAGAACGGCACTCGTTCCAGCCACCAGGCGTCGCTCTGCTTGGCAAAGAATGGGAGTCTTTCCGTCGCTAGTTCTGTGAACCGCGTCTGTGCGCTCCCGATCGATAGTTCAGCGGGCAGGACCTCCTCCGCAGCTACTTCCCGAGTGCCGAGGAACTGCCCGAAAAAGCGGCGTTCCGATAGAAGTTGATGTTTTAGAATCTCGCGAACCGTGCTCGATTTGGGGTGCAGCTTGAAATCGAGATCAGCATCTGTAAATTCTCTCCAGGTAGAGACAACCTTGTTCGACTCGCTGGCGTAAGTATCAAGTAAGTTCTGCAGAAGCGGGTTCTGCGCTCGAGGAATAGCTCCGTCAGGAATGGCGATGTAATCGTAGTGCAAAATACCGTTCCTCGCAGTCGGGGCTTAGTAACCACGCTCGAAATAAGAGAGCCGACTTACCTCGAAAAGTAAGTCGGCTCCCCACTAAGAAAAAGTGAAACTAGCGAGCGGCGGCCTTAGCTTTTGGCGCCGCCGCGGGCCGGGCAACCTTGCCTGCGCGCACCGGTTTAGCCTTGTGAATGACCGAACCGTTTCTAGCAGACTCCATATTGCCATTTCCATTTACCGTGCCGTTGGCGTTTGCGCTACGAGGAGGGCCGTTCGGTGTCATCTTGCCGAGCACCACGGACCGTTTTGCACCCGTCGCGTTGGGCAGGTTGGAAGGACGGCTATGAGCTGTCTCATAAGCCATCACCGCAAACGCAATCGCTTCCTTCGAGTCGACATCCAGCCCCACTTCCGAGCTTTCCATCACCGGAACCGCATCCAAAGCCTTACGCAACATGCGCATCAGCGTCGGGTTATGTGTTCCGCCTCCGGATACGAAGACCTCATCCACCCGCATTTCGGGCAGCACGAAGTTTCGAAGTCCCAGAGCGATGCTTTCAGCCGTCAAGGCCGTAGCAGTCGCGACCAGATCCTCACTGCTCAACTCGGTATCAAGCAATTTGGAAACAAAATCCGACCCGTACTGCTCCCGGCCAGCCGTCTTGGGCGGCTTCGCCCGGAAATATTTGTCGCGAAGAAGTTTCGCCAGAAGCTTGGGGTCTACCTGACCGGCGGCCGCCATCGCACCGTCCCGGTCGTAGCACTTCATCCCTTGCGTAATACGGGCGACGAGCTGATCAATGATCATGTTCCCCGGACCCGTATCGAACGCGATCACGCGATCGGTATTTGTGTTGGGAGGAATCGCCGTGAGATTAGCGATGCCGCCAATGTTCACCGCCACCCGCCCGCGCCCACGATGCCGCATCAACATGTAGTCGAGATAAGGCACAAGGGGCGCGCCTTTACCGCCGGCTGCCATGTCGCGCTCGCGAAAATTCGAGACGACATCGATCCCGGTGCGTTCACTGATGACACTCGACTCGCCGATCTGGAACGTGCTCGAGATCTTTTTACCCAAATACTGGCAGCCTTGGCCTTCATGGAATATGGTTTGCCCATGACAACCGATCAGCTTGATCGTATTCAGAGGGATCTCGCCACGTTCGGCGGTTTCCTCGAGCGCCTCGGCATACAGTTCACCGAGAACGAAATTCAGGCGAGAGATATCTGCGGTTTGCGTGTTCGAAACTGAAAGCTCGAGCAGCGCCTCGCGGACGTTTTTAGGATAAGGGACCGAATGACTTGTCAAGACATTTATTTTTGCCTTGAAGCCCGAGCCGGTGATGTCGATGATCGCCACATCGATCCCGTCGAGCGAGGTCCCGCTCATGATACCTGCTATTCTCATCTCTTTAGCAACTCTTGCTGCAAATCTTGCAGAATCTGCAATGCTTCGACCGGCCGGAGTTCGTCGATATTCAACGCCCGGATTCGATCGGCGAGCCCTTGGTCCATAGGCTCAAAAAGTCTAATCTGTAAGGGCGCTTGAAACGCGCCCGAGGTCAACTCTTGACTGACCGAGTGTTCCCTTACTTCATGATGCAATAAAACCGACCTCGCTCGCTCGATTACTTGCAAGGGAAGACCGGCTAAACGGGCCACTTCAATACCATAACTACGGTCCGCCGGACCCGGTTCTACCTTTCTTATGAATAAGATATGGTCGCCAGACTCCTTTACAGAAACATGTAAATTTCTTACTCCGGAAAGCTGTTCAGCAAGGTCAGTCAGCTCGTGGTAGTGGGTAGCGAACAGGGTTTTCGCTTGTAGGTGGTTATGGATGTACTCGACAACCGCCCAGGCAAGCGCCAGACCGTCGTAGGTCGACGTTCCCCGGCCGATCTCATCCAATACTATGAAGCTATTAGCCGACGCGCTATTTAGAATGGCGGCTGCCTCTGTCATTTCAACCATGAAGGTGGACCGACCCCGCGCCAGATTGTCAGCCGCTCCGATTCGCGTAAACACCCGGTCCACAATCGGGAGCAGAGCCGCGTCGGCCGGAACGAACGATCCAATCTGCGCCAGAATCAGAATCAGCGCGGCTTGTCTTAGATAGGTCGACTTCCCACCCATATTGGGTCCCGTAATTACACTGATGTACTCTTTTGACGAGTCGAGATAAAGATCGTTGGGAATGAAGCGGACAGCGTCCTTCTCAGATAGCTTCTCAATCACCGGGTGACGCCCGGCATCGATTCGCATCTCTCCGGATTCGGAAAAACGAGGGCGCTTGTAGCGGTTTTCCACTGCCACCTGCGCTAGCGTTGCCGCGACGTCCAGTTCCGCTACCCGTTGAGCTGCCGCTTTGATCGGTACGGCCTGCGATGCGATGTAGGTTTTTAGATCGGCGAAGATCTCCCGCTCGAGGGTGAGAATCTTCTCCTCCGCATCCATTACTTTGCTTTCCAGCTCCTTTAACTCGGGAGTGGTAAAGCGTTCGGCGTTGGCCAGGGTCTGCTTTCGTTCGTAGGTGGTCGGCGCCAGCTGAAGGTTTGCTTTCGAGATTTCGATGTAATACCCGAAAACATTGTTAAACCGGACCTTCAGGGACTGAATCCCGGTGGCGGCACGTTCGCGAGTCTCAATCGCGGCGATGTATTGCCGGCTGTTCCGGCTGATGTCGCGAAGTTCGTCGAGTTCGGCGTTGAACCCGTCCCGGATTGCTCCTCCGTCCGCCATGCTCACCGGCGGCTCGTCTGCGATCGCCGTCAGGATTCGCTCCCGAGCGTCGTCGACAGTCTCGATTTTATTGCGTAGATCTGGCGCTTCCAATTGCTCGATCAGATTCGCTAATCGCGGCAGTTGCTGGAGCGACCTGCCAAGCGCCAGCACGTCCCGCGGCGCTGCTGTATTCAGAGTGATTTTGGCTAGCAAGCGCTCCAAGTCCTGTATCGACCCCAAGACCTTGCGCAGCTCGGCGCGCAAAATGACTTTGCTGATCAGCTCTGCGGTGGCGTCTAGCCGCATCTCGATCTCCGCGCGGTTGCAGGACGGATTCAGTAAGCGGCGCCGCAAGAGCCGTCCTCCCATCCCGGTGCAGGTTTGATCCAGAACGTAGATCAGCGTGGAATCGCGCTTTTCGCCGGCAAAGAGCGGTTCCACGAGCTCCAGGTTTCGCACCGTAGCGGCATCCAGAACCATGTGGTCGTGCCGTTGATAGAAGTTGGGGCGGTTGAGGTGGTCTAAGGCTGATTTCTGGGTATCACGAAGGTAATGTAAGACCGCGCCAGCCGCCGCCGTTGCCAGCGGTCGATCGCCCAAGCCGCACCCATCCAGAGAAAGAAGCCGGAAGTTTTCAAGAATCTGCCGTCCCGCATAGTCGGCGCCAAAAACCCAGGACTCCAGCGGCGTTTCCAGGCAAGCTGCCCCCAGGCCAGTTCCTTCGGGGTAAAGCACCTCGCGGACGTTCAGAGTCTCGAGAGCCGGAAGCAACTCCGCTGACTCCAACTCAGTCGTGCGAAAGTCCCCGGTTGATACGTCTACGTAAGCTAATCCGCTACGCCCGCCCTTGCTGAAGGCTGCCGCCAGATAGTTGTTCTCATGCGACTGCAGTAGGCCCGAATTCGTCACAGTGCCGGGGGTAATGACGCGCGTGACCTCGCGCCGAACCAGTTTCTTTCCCGGGCCGGCTTCTTCCATCTGTTCGCAGATAGCCACCCGGTAGCCGCGCTGAATCAGCCGCGTGATGTATGCTTCGGCCGCGTGATACGGAACCCCGCACATCGGAATCGGATCGCCCCGTTCCTTGTTGCGAGCCGTCAGTGTAATGTCGAGTTCCCGAGCCGCCATCACAGCGTCCTCGAAGAACAGCTCGTAAAAATCGCCCAGCCGGAAGAGGAGAAGAGCCGAAGGAACTTGCTGCTTGGCGGCCTGATATTGCCGCATTAGAGGCGTGGAGGCTTCCGGTGTCATCCGAAGCAGGCCGCTCGAGAACCATGATTAAAGTTTTCTGGATTCAAGTTGTCTGTCACTAGGCATACAATCCGCGCAGCTTAATCGCGTTTGCGACGCGATCTAACGCCAGCATATAGGCCGCGATTCGATTATGAACACCGTGCTTCTCTGCGAATCCGATGACGTGGTTAAAGCTGTCCACCATGATTTCTTCCAGACGCTGATTCACTTCCCACTCCCGCCAGAAGAAACCACCGCGGTCCTGCACCCATTCGAAATACGATACCGTGACACCGCCCGCGTTCGCCAGTATGTCTGGAATAACGAACACTTTTTTGTCGGCCAGAATAGAATCAGCCACAAACGTAGTCGGACCGTTAGCGCCTTCACACAAAATCTTGGCCCGAATCCGATCCGCATTGGCGGATGTAATCACATTCTCGTGCGCTGCCGGAATGAGAACGTCGCAGTCCATGAGAATGGCTTCGTCTTTGTCAATATCTTCAGCTTCCGAAAAGCCGGTGATGCTGCCCGTCTCGCTGCGGTGCTGCATCAACCGCGCGATATCTAGTCCATGCGGATTATAAACCGCGCCGTCGTACTCCACGATCGAGGTAATTCGGAAGCCGGCCTGACTCATGAGCTTGGCGGCCATTCCGCCTACATTTCCGAAACCCTGAATGATGACTCTGGCATTTTCCGGGTTCAGCCCAAATCTCTTCAGAGCCTCCTGCGTGACGATCATGCAGCCGCGGCCGGTCGCCTCGGGCCGTCCGCGCGAGCCACCTAGCGCGAGTGGCTTTCCAGTCACAACTGCCGTTACGGTGTGCCTTTTGTGCATGGAATAGGTATCCATGATCCATGCCATGGTCTGCTCGTTCGTGTTTACGTCAGGCGCCGGCACGTCGCGCTCCGGCCCGATGAAATCGTAAATCTCGGCGATATAGCGCCGGGTAATCCGTTCGAGTTCCCCTTCGCTCAACAACTGCGGCTCACAAATTACGCCGCCCTTGCCACCCCCGAATGGGATATTTACGACAGCACACTTCCAGGTCATCCAGGCGGCCAGCGCTCTCACTTCATCGAGCGAAACATCGGGCGCAAAACGAATGCCGCCTTTGGCCGGCCCCCGGGCGATGGAATGCTGCACCCGATATCCGGTGAATACTTCGATTCTGCCGTCATCGAGTACCACGGGAATGTTTACGGTCAGCTCCATGGTCGGGCGCCGCAGCACCTTTCGCATTCCGTCATCCAGCTTCAGAAGCTCAGCCGCTTCGTCAAACCGGTGAGCCGCCGACTCCCACGGGTTTACTTCCTGATCAACAAACAGAGTTTCTCCCAGCAACATACCGCCGAAAACTTCTTTCTTTCTTACACTGTCATGACGGAGGAGATCCTCGCAAGCTCCAAAGCCGAAAACTCGGGCGGGCTTTCCTTTCCAACCCCTTCCATTCCCAATAAAGACTGAACGGACAACGACAGAGCCTCGTCTAACTAGACGTCGAAGGATAAACATGACACCTGACGAACGTAATATGCTGACGGATCTGGCGAACAAATTCGCGCAAACGCCCGCGCCGCCCAAAGATTCCGAAGCGGAAGAGTTCATTCGAACCAAAATCGGGTCTCGCCCCGACGCGTTGTACATGATGACGCAAACTGTGCTCATCCAAAATCTGGCTTTGCAACAGGCTCAGAGGCAGATGGAGGAGCTCAAGAGCGGATCAGGGCAGATCTCCTCCGGTTCCGGCAGCTTTCTTGGGCAGTCACAACGGCCGCAATCCGGCTACTCCCAGGCGAGGCAGTCGCAGTACGCGCCCCCGCCTCCGGAATACGCTGCTCCCAGCCCTGGTGCACCGAGCCCCAACCCGCTGAGCGCGAGCGGCGCCCCTAGTTTCCTGCGGGGGGCTGCTCAAACCGCGGCTGGGGTTGCGGCCGGAGCGCTGGCGTTTGAAGGAATCCAGCACTTGTTTTCTGGTCCGGGCTACGGCGGCGGCGGAATGATGGGCGGAGGGGGATTCGGCGGGTTCGGCGGCGGCGGCTACGAGCGCCCGATGGAAGAAAATGTCGTAAACAACTACTACGACAATGCAGACGACCGCAGTGGCCGGGACGCCGACTCCAATTTAGGGCCCGATGACTACCAGGCCGCTGATGACGCGACCAACGTAGACGATAGCCAGTATGACGACAGTTCCGCCGGTGACGATAGCGGCGGATTCGGGGACGACTCCGGCGGCGACAACTTCGTCTAACGCCTAATCATCGATCAGTTCCGCATCTGTGACCGTGACGGGCGGCAATTCATGGCTGGTTTTATGGACCGCCCGTTCGATCCACCGTCCAAGATAATTTTGCCGGGCATCGTGGATAGCACGCCGCGCTTCTCGCGGATCACCCCATCCCTTAATCTCCGTCTTCATACCTTGCAACTCTTTGTAAATTGAGAAGAAATATTCGATCTCCTTGCGGGTGTGGGGAAAGACCTGGTCGATGGTATGGATGCTCTCAAAGCGAGGATTTCTGGTAGGAACCGCTAAGATCTTCTGATCGATCTCGGTCTGATCGTACATGTGCAGGATGCCAACCGGACGCGCGTCCATCATGCACCCTGTGAAACTGGGTTCGTTCACCAATACCAGGACATCGAGAGGGTCGCCGTCGTCAGCCAACGTACCGGGGATAAAACCATAATCACCTGGATAGTGCATGGGCGAATAAAGCGCTCGATCAAGACGAAAAACTCCTAGATTTCCGTCGTACTCATACTTGTTGGATGAATTCTTTGGAATCTCTATAATGGCCCTGACTATTTCCGGCGAGTCTGGACCAGGATCGATGTCATACAGCTTCACGGGATCACTTTACCAGAAGAAAGCGCCATTCAGCAGTACGGATTTAACCGATGTCTACAAATCTAAATATTAGAAGACTTGGCAAAACCATAAACGTCGTTTTTTGTTGTGCCATGCTCATGCCTGCGGGAAAGGGAATAGCTGGTCCGCCGCTGCGAAGTTCTCAAGTACGTACTCCTGACGGCTTGCTGGAAGGAGTCATCAGCGCTGACGACAAAGTTCGGACTTTCAAAGGCATTCCTTACGCCGCGCCTCCGGTTGGACCTTTGCGATGGAAGCCGCCTCAGCCGGCCGTTCCGTGGACCGGCATTCGACAGGCGTCCGAATACGGAGCGAGGTGCATGCAAGGGCCGATCTACTCCGACATGGTTTTTCACGACAGCGGTCCGAGTGAAGACTGTCTCACCCTGAATCTTTGGATGCCTGCTCATCCCGCCACAAACCGATTGCCGGTCATGGTCTGGATACATGGTGGAGGATTTTTAGCCGGCGGTTCTTCCGAGCCTCGCCAGGACGGCGGCAACTTGTCGAAAAAGGGCGTGCTGATCGTCAGCATGAACTACCGAATGGGAATCTTCGGCTTTTTCTCACATCCCGATCTGGCGAAGGAGTCGGCTCACAAAGCGGCCGGAAATTACGGCCTTCTGGATCAGTGGGCGGCTATCGAGTGGGTTCGCAAGAATATCGCGCTGTTCGGCGGCGATCCCAACAATGTCACTGTCTTCGGAGAGTCCGCCGGATCCATGTCAGTCAGCGCCTTGATGGCTTCACCGCTTTCGAAGACGCTCTTTCAGCGTGCAATTGGGGAGAGCGGCGCGTTCTTTAGCGATACCCTCGCTTTGAAGAGCTTGCGCGAAGCCGATCGGCAAAACGTTGAGTTTGCAAAAACCGCTCTGGGCGCATCATCGCTGACGGGACTCCGGTCTGAATCGGCCGCCGACTTGCTGGATGCGCAGATAAAGCATCGCGACGTGCGGTTTGGGCCGATCATCGACGGCTATTTTCTGCCGCAAAGTGTTTCCGCCATCTACGCGAGCGGAAAACAAAGCCACGTTCCGTTGCTGGCTGGGTGGAACTCGGACGAGCAGAGCTATCAAACTATTTTCAAAGAGCAGGCGCCTACCGCTCAGAACTTTATCGCCTGGGTCCAAACCCACTACGGCGGCCACGGCGCCGCCATCCTGAAGCTTTACCCGGCTGCGAACGACGACGAAACCAAGATTTCGGCGCGCGATCTGGCCAGCGACCGGTTCCTTGGTTTTGCAACCTGGAAGTGGATCGAGATGCAGACGAAGACCGGCGGGAGCTCAGCTGTGTATCGCTACCACTTCGAGCAGGCGCCGCCTTCTTTAGCAACCGAAACGGAGAGCCGGGGCGCTTATCATTCCGCCGACATCGAATATGTATTCAACGTTCTATCTCACGCGTCACGGCCCTGGACCGAAGGAGACCGCGGCCTCTCCGACCAGATGGCAAGCTACTGGACCAACTTTGCCAAAACCGGCAATCCCAACGGCGACGATCTCCCCAAGTGGCTCCGCTACGACGAACAAGACGGATATCAGGTGATGCATCTGATCGGGACGGGTCCCAAAGCTGCTCCTGACCAGCTCCGAGCGCGCTACGAGCTTCTGGATAGCATTCGCTCGGTGAAGTGAGGATGCTCGACATAGAAGTGAACGAGTGAAACGACATCGGGTACTTTGAGACCGCCCTTGGCCGGTCTCATGCTGTTCAATCCGTTATCGACGGCGGCTAGCCCAAGTTCGTCACGCTGCGAGGGGTTTGAACGATTTTTCAGTGCTCGGCGGGGACAAGTGAGTTTGCTTGTAACAACGGATTTCCGGAAAGCCGATGTAGTGTAGACCAACCCTCTTGAAGGGCGGCTCGCTCTCGTGACAAGATCGGGCAAGAATGTTGTACGTCCAGCGAAGGCTGGCGTGTTCAGTGGGGAACGAAACCCACCGGGGTAAGAGTCAGAAGCCCCGTAGCTTGATTGATAGAGAGGTGAGAGATCTAATCTCTAGAGTTCAATGACCAAGCCGTCCTAGGGGCGGTGAGCGAGTCGCCGGGCCGTAATGAAAATGAACGCACGGGTGGCCTCGAAAAGTATTCCAGAGGCTGAGCCTTCAACATTTGGGCGAAAGCAGCATGGAGTGGCGCAAGCTGACCGAAGCGACACAACACTCTGGCGGGGTGATAGCGGCAGCACGGTGGCAAGGACGCGCTAAGCAACTGGAGAAACCCTCCTCGCCCGTCGAGAAAAACGGCGGAAAAGGTACTTCGTATAACTGGCAAACCAGGAAGTCGGAGGAAAGCGAGAGGGTGGCGGAGGGGTTCGGAGTAGCGAAGAAGCGGAGTAATGTCCGTGGAGCGAAGGGACCCTGCTGTGTGAGATGGCTCTAACAAAAAGGAAGGCAAGGGTGCGTGAGAAAAACACCTATCGGTTTGCAAGACCTGAGGCGGAGCCTATACGTCAAGGCGAAGGCGGAACCAACTTGGCGTTTCTGGGGACTATACGTCCACATCTGCAAGATGGAAACTTTACGCGAAGCTTACCAGATGGCGAAAACGAACGAGGGCGCACCGGGAATTGACGGGGTCTCCTTCGACGACATCGAGGGAAGCGGAAGGGAAGAGTTTCTGAGGCAGATTCAGGAGGAACTCGTACATCGAACGTACCGGCCCATGCGGGTTCGGAAGAAGGAGATACCGAAGGATGGGGGCAAAGTTCGCATCCTGTCCATTCCTTGTATCCGGGACCGCGTGGTTCAGGGGGCCAGCAAGCTCATTCTGGAACCGGTGTTCGAAGCGGATTTTCAACCGGGATCGTATGGATACCGGCCCAAACGGACAGCGCCTCAGGCGGTACACCGAGTCGCAGAAGCGATCGCGAAAGCAAAGACACGTGTCATTGATATTGATCTCCGAGCCTACTTCGATAACGTCAAACATTATTTGCTGTTAGAGAAGATGGCTCGCCGGATACAAGACGGAGACGTGCTGCAATTGCTCAAGATGATTCTGAAAGCGGCAGGCAAGCAAGGCGTTCCCCAAGGCGGCGTGATCTCGCCCCTGATCAGTAACGTCTACCTCACTGAGGTAGATCGGATGCTGGAAAAGGCCATCGAGGTCACTCGCTACGGGAGGAAGAAGCAATACACAGTGGTCCAATATGCACGTTTTGCGGATGATCTGGTGATATTGATCCACGCTCATCGCTGGAATGATTGGGTTGTGAGGGCAGTAGAAAAACGATTGCGGGAGGAATTCGGCAAAGTGCAGGTGGAGATCAACGAAGAGAAAAGCCGGACAGTCGATGGATCCGAGGGAGAGGACTTTTCCTTTCTGGGGTTCGAGTACCGTCGCGTTCTGGGAAGTAATGGAGTGTGGCGGCCGCTGCTCACGCCCAAGCTGAAGAAGCGAAAGGCGCTGACCCAGAAGCTGAAGGAAATCTTTCGAAGGTATATTGGCGCACCCGTGGGGAGGGTGATCGAACAGATCAACCCGATCCTGCGAGGGTGGGTGAACTACTTCGCGGTAGGGAACTCAAGCCGGTGCTTTTCGTGGGTAAGGACTTGGGTCGAAAAGAAGATCCGGCGCCATCTGATGCGAGCTCAGAAACGTAAAGGGTTCGGTTGGAAGAGGTGGAGTAGCGCATACCTCTATGAGCAACTCGGGCTATTCAATGATTACCGGGTGCGACATAGTGAGGCATTGCCGAAAGCACTTCCAGCACGATAGGCCACATAAACCTTGCTGCGAAACGCACAGGAAAGCCCAGTGCCGGAAATCGGCCCGCTGGGTTTGAGGAGGCGGGGACTGGAAACGGACTTACGGTTCGACTAGTGAGGCACTCCCAGAGGAAACGGGGAGCAACAGATAGGTCGCACCTACGGAGCACCGCGCCAGTTCTCGACCCTACTCTGCGCCCGAACCGGCGAACCAAGGACGGCAAGGACCACAGCTACTGGTCGCTGGTGGAGACGGTGCGCACACCGGATGGTCCACGGCAGAGAACACTGTGCTATTTGGGCGAGCTGAACAGTTCGGCGCAGGCGCGCTGGCTGAAGACGATTGAAGTCTTCAACGAGCAGGGCGAAGCGCAGCAACTGAAGCTATTCCCATCGCAGGTGGAGCCGCCGCCGGACGATCCTCAGGTAGCGCGCGTGCTGCTGCACAAGGTGCGTCTGGAGCGCACGCGGCAGTTCGGCTCCTGCTGGCTGGGCCTACAACTGGAAACGGTTGGAGTTGGACCGGTTCTTTGAAGAGGTTGTAGATGAGCAGATAGGCGATGTGCCCTGGTCACGTGTGGCTGCCGTGTTGGCCATCAACCGGCTTTGTGCGCCGGGCAGCGAGTTGGCCATTGAGGAGCGCTGGTATCCAGCCACGGCGTTGGACGATCTGCTGGGTATCGAGGAAGGCAAGATCAAGACACCCGGCTGTACCGTTGCCTGGATCGGATGCTGCCGCACAAGACGAAACTGGAGCGGCATCAAGCAACGCTACGGAGAGCTGTTCGGGGCTGAGTTCGATGTGCTGCTCTATGACCTGACCAGCACCTATGTCGAAGGCACGGCAGAGAAGAATCCGATGATGCGACGCGGCTATTCGCGCGATCATCGACCGGACTGCGAACAAATGGTGATCGCGCTGATTGTCAACAGCGAGGGTTTTCCGTTCAGCTATGAGACATTTGACGGTAACCGCGCCGATGTGTCCACGATGGAAACGATCCTACGCATGGCTGCGGAGCAGTCACAGCTTCGCTGCGATGGTGGAGCGCAAGTACGGCCGGGCGAGGCGTATTTGGGTATTTGATGAAGAAAGTAGCGATTCCCCAGGGCGAGGAAACTTATATTCTCTGCCGCACCGCGGGCCGCAAGGAAAAAGAGAAGGCCATCCGGAATCGGTTCTCCGCCGCCTGGAGGGTGCCTTGCAGCGCCTGGCGAAAACCATCGAGACAGGCCGGCTGAAAGATCGCAACAAAATGGAGCGGCGTTTGGGGCGCATTCAAGCCAGCCACCCGCAGGTGAGCGATCTCTATGACGTTGCGTTGCGCGACACACCAGACGGCATTCGCTTGCAGTGGTCGATCAAAGAGGATCGCAAGGTTTGGCGTGAACTGCGGGAAGGCGCTTATATGCTGCGCACCAATCTGGAGGCCGACACTGCCGAAGAACTCTGGTCGCGCTACATGCAGTTAACCGAGGCCGAGGCGTCGTTCCGCGCATTGAAAAGCGAGTTGTCCATCCTGCCCTATTTCATCAACTGGAACCGCGCGTTAAGGCGCACGTGCTGGTTGCCTTCCTCGGCTACGCTTTGTGGGTCACTCTGAAACATCTGCTGAAACGCCGGGCCGCGATCGTCCCGCAGCCGTCCATCAGCCGAGTCACCGACGCGCAACCGTTCTCCGCAAGGAAAGCCTTGTCGTTGCTCTCTAGTTTGCAGAGCGCCGATATTGTTTTGCCGACCACTGACGGCTGCGAGATCCGTCTGCGCCGTATCACCGAACCACTGCCGAGCACAAAGCGCTTCTGCGTCAGCTCGACCTCACGCTCCCCGAGCACTTCGAGCTCAATCGCAAATGTAGTGCAGACTCGGCCATTGCCTGAACTGATTCTGCACGACGTAGCCGACTTTCCTACGTTATCGCGACGAACTTCGGCTAGCGGTCCCTAGGACTTTTACATTAACAAGCGTCGGAACTACGCCAGCAACGATTTCGATCGCACGCAGACGTTTATTCAGAGTTACATTTACGAGTTACCGTTCGGGTCAGGCAAGAACAAGAAGTGGTTGAGCTCCGGTCTTGCCGGAAATGTCTTCTGCAACTGGCGTGTCAAGGGCATCTTGACGGTGATGAGCGGCATTCCCATGAGTTGGGCCAGGAAGTCCCTGGTTCAGCGCGGCAAGTTTCGCGACGCCATCAGCCAATGGTGTATTTGGAATACGGGCAGAAACTTCTTCAGCGGACCAGAGTTCTTCACCTTACAATCTCAAAATCCGCGGAGAGGCATTTAGCGTTACCAATACACCTGAGTTTGCGAATCCAGGTGTGACGCTGGGACAGCCGACTTTTGGCTACGTTACAAGCACCCTGACCGGCACGACTGGAAAAGGAGGAGCGCGTACATTTTAGCTGGGCATGAAATTCAGTTTTTAAGTACGTGTCAGCGTTCCGCCTCTCCGGTTGTGACCGACGTTTCGCCGGAGGGGCGACCATCAGGCTGATAGAGCGCAAAATTGAAAAGCGTATCGCCTGCTGCGACCAGCACGTATTGCTGGTTGTCGAGCATGTAAGAAATTGGTCCGGCGCTTGGGCTGGCAGTAAGTCCGGCGTGCCAAAGGATTTTTCCGTTGGCGGCATCGAATGCAACAAGGTTGTTCCGGTTGCTGGCAAATAAAAGATCGGTGGCCGTAGATAACATCGAGACAACTCCGTTGCCGCTGGGCCAGTCGTGTTTCCACGAGACCTTACCTGTTTTGTAGTCAAGGGCCAGAAGCGCACTGGTTGGGCGACCCGCGGCACTATCGACTCCGGCCCATCCTTCCGGTCGATTGCTGGTGTCGGTTAGATAGAACATGCTGTAAGTTCGATTCGACCCAACATAGAACAATCCGGTCCGGGGACTGTAACTCGGCGAAGCCCAGTTGGTAGCGCCACTCGAGTTAGGCAAAACTAACACTCCATCTACGGCCGGATATTTTGCCGGATCGGCTATCGGTTGGCCATTTTTGTTGATCTCTTTGGTCCAATTCAGACCGCTGACAAACGGGCGGGTAAGTATGTGTTCGCCGTTGGAGCGATCGAGGACGAAGTAATAGCCATTGCGACTGGCTTGGGCAAGCAATTTACGAGGCTGTCCATCGATTACGCCGTCGATCAACACCGGCGTCTCCGTGGCATCCCAGTCATGGACGTCGTGGGGCGAAACCTGGTAATACCAGACGAGCTTTCCGGTGTCGGGATTCAGCGCGACGATGGAGCAGGTGTACAGGTTATCGCCTTTACGACTCTTTTCCGCCATGACAGGATTGGGGTTACCAGTGCCGAGATAATAGAGATTCAACTCCGGATCATAAGTTCCTGGCATCCAGGTCTGCCCGGTTCCGTGGGCCGAGGCGTACTCATCGGGCCAAGTCTGGATGCCCGGCTGACCAGTGCGAGGCGTCGTCCACCACTTCCACTGCAAGGTTCCGGTTTCCGGATCATGCGATTCCAGAAATCCCGGGTTGTCGAGATGATCTCCGCCAATGCCAACTAATATGTGCCTGCCGATTACGATGGGCGCAGCAGTAGAAGTGTAGTCCAGCTTGGGGTCTGCAATTTGTACTTTCCAGCGCTCTTTGCCGGTCGCGGCATTCAAGCTGACGAGATGGCTATCGGGACTTTCGAAGAAGATCCAGTTCTCATAAATTCCTACTCCGCGATTCCCGATGGTGCTGCCGGTATTGGGCGGGTATTGGTAATGCCAGAGCTCTTTTCCCGAGCGTACGTCGACCGCCCAGACATTATTGGGGGCAGTGAAATAGAGCACGTCATTGACGAGCAGAGGCGTCGATTTGATCTGGACGTTGGCCGGATTATCGGAACGGAAGCGCGCAGACCAGGCCAGCGACAGCCCATGAACATTCGAGGGCGTTATTTGTGTAAGAGGACTATAGCGTCGGCCCGAATAATCTCCGTTGTAGGTGGGCCACATAGTGGAAGGCTGCTTCAATAAAGCCGCCGGATCAAGACCTTCCGAGAATAAATGGACTGCGAGGGCGGTTCCAATAAGTGCCGGGATGAGAAGCCGATATTTCATTTAAGAGTCACTAAGTAAGCTGTAATGTTGTGAATATCTGCGTCTGTGTAGACGTTTAGTAAGTCGTTATGGGCCTGTAGCGGATCGTGCACTTCAATTTTTGGGGATCCTGCATCACGCTTGAAGGAATGAAATACGTTCGACGAGTCACGCAGCGAGACGGTGAAGTCGTCCAGATCTTCGAGGGCGCCTGAGACCGATTTGCCGGACGGAAAAGTCAAAGTCACGGTGGTTGGTGGAATCTCGGAATTCGTCCCTGCGCTCGACGATCCGCCGCCTTTTCTCTGGCCGCTACGTGGATTGAGCCAACGACCCTGCAAGAAAAAAGCGTCGTATTTACTTCCTATTCCAGCCAAATCCTTAGCGGGCGAGTGACACTGAGCGCAGGCGCCCTGGCCGTTGAAAAACTGTTTTCCTTTTTCGGCGTTCCCGGTAACTATGTTGCCGAAAGTATAGGTGCCGCGATGTCCGGCGGCATAGGTCTTTACATGAAGCCAAGCCACAAGATCGGCAATTTGAGCCTCGTTCAATCCTAGCTTTGGCATGCCTTTTTCCGGGCGACCTTCCCGAATGACGGGCCCGATTAAGATGCCTTTCTCGTCGTCAAGCACCAGGAGCGACCTAATTAAGTCGGGCGCGCCTGGGCCGCCATTGCCTTCTCTGCCGTGACAGCCAGCACAGTTTGTGGCAAAAAGTTGCGATCCGCGCTCGAAAGCGGCTGGATCCTGCTTCGATCCTTTGATGGCCGCGGCGCTTGCCCCTTGCGCTGGGGGCTCTTGACCGGTTAACCAACCCGCGACCGCAATAAGGAGCAACGCTTGTTTAAAACCTTGCCTCATTGAATCCATCGTAAACCTCTGGGTTGGAGTGAAGTGCGAGTGTACATCGGATCTCTGAAGTCAAGGGCTTGTGAGTACTACGATTATCAGCCTACGCAGACCGCGCTACATTGTAGCGGAGGATTTTTAGCCTGTGCTTTACAGATCACGTTCTCTACTCTTGACCGTTCTACTACTTGCCGGCGGACTTGCTGCATTCGGCCAGCAAGTTATCCGTTCCTTAAGATGCACCTCAAGTTCGGGTAGGCTTCAATTGTGCAGGGTCAACCCGAGAGGCGGAGTGCGGCTTGTAAGGCAGGTCAGCGGGCCACCGTGCATTGAGAACCGCACATGGGGTGTATCGCGGGAAGGAATTTGGGTGGATCGAGGCTGCAGCGCGGATTTTGTTGTCGGTCGTGGAGGCAGTGGAATCGGCCCGAGCCCCGGTCCGTTGCCGCTGCGCCCAGTTATGCGAACAATTCGCTGCTCATCGGAGAACGGACGCCGCACGACTTGTCAAGCCGATGTTCGAAACGGGATTCGACTTGTCAAGCAAATTAGCGGGCCGCCTTGCATTCGCGATAAGACGTGGGGCATTCAGCCTGGTGGCATATGGGTGGACCGAGGCTGTCGTGCCGATTTCATCGCCGGAAGATAGTGGCTCAGTGGCGAGAGGTTGCAACGGAGCGGCACGGGAATTGTGGCCGCCGATGAACCCCGATGAACGCGGATTCTTCGATTCTCTGACCGAGCGTGTGCTCGGTGCCGGATTTTCTGAGAAGGTTTTACGAGCGCACATTGCTCACTGAGTTTCATCTTCGTGGCATCCGCGCAATGGCTCAGGCTTCGTCGCAAAATTCAAGCAACCGCTTCCTGCGGGCGCGGCTCCAACACGGGCTTCAAGAACTCGTTTACCGTGAGACTCTGAACGATCTGTTACCTATGTCCCCGGATCATACCGACACGGTGTGTCCGCGCCACGGAGCCACGAGTTTTTTCATGTCCGGCTTAGCTACGGGCGGTGATTTGACGGATGAAGATTACTTCGCCGGGTAGGTACGGCTTGCCGTCGGTTCGAAAGACCTCGTGAAACCAGAGCTTGGGTTCTCCGTTGACATAGGCATGTTTCCAGGAATCCCAGGGGAGATAGGTCTGAGTTTTTCCGGCCACTAAGCCCCAGTTGACTGCGCCTACATTTTCTTGCTTGGCGATGGGAAGAATTCCTTCGAAGGTGCTGTTTACCGGGCGGGCCATGTATTCGGTGCAGAGGAGGGGCCTTCCATATTGCCGCAGCCATTGGATGTGCATGGCGAAGCTCTTGGGCGCTTCGTAATTGTGGAAAGAAACGACATCGGAAAGCTCGAGCTGAATCTTTGACATCGGATCGAGTTTCGCGGGAACGGACCAATCGCCGGCCCATACTCCGCTGGTTAAAGGTTGGGTCGGATGAGCTTCGCGCGCCCAGGAAAATGCTTGCGGTAGAAGGTTCAGCACGAGTTGAACCTTGTTGGCCGGCTCTTCTTTGCCGTAACTGCTGTTGTTTGTGTTGGAGGGCTCATTCCATATGTCCCAGGCCAGCACGCGATTATCGTGTGCAAACGCGCCGACGACGCCGATTACATAAGCTTTCAGACGAGGATAATCGGCCGGGTTTTCTAAGGCCTTCGCACCCGGACCTTGCACCCATCCAGAGTTGTGAACTCCGGGCTTTGGCGCGCGCTGAGGCCCCAGCTTTGGAAAGGGATCCCAGCAGGAATCGAACAGCACGAAGATCGGCTTGATCTTGTGTCGATTACAGATTCCGAGGAATGTGTCAAGGCGCGACTTGAATCCGGCTTGATCCTGCTTCCAAAGAAGATCGTGTAAGAAGACGCGCATCGTGTTCATGCCGATGGCTTGCGCCCAGCCGAGTTCCTCATCAATTCGCTTGGGGTCGAAGGTTCCGGCCTGCCACATCTCAAGTTCATTGATGGCAGTGGACGGAATGTAATTGCTTCCGACTAACCACGGCTGGTCGGCATACCAGTGGGCCGCTTTTTCATTAGTCCATCGATCTTTCGTAGACTGCTGGCGATCTTTCGTGGACGGCTGCCCGCCGAACAGTCCGGCTGCGACGACCAGAGTAAGCGTGAGCAGCCTGATTGATTTGTGTATCATCGTTCCCGATTTTATACGGGTGGATTTATGAGATAACGCAACAACTCAGGGGCGCTTTCGACGACGATATCCGGCGGATTGTTCCGGAATGTTTCCGGTTGAAAGCCCCAACTGACGCCGCAACTTTTGACAGACGCGTTGCGCGCCGTTTGGACATCGACTCCGCTATCCCCGACCATTACCGTTTCGGCGGCGGTTATGCCTGTCTCATTCATCAGAGTGGTGATGCCGATCGGATCAGGCTTCTTGGCGGGCAGACTGTTGCCTCCGTATACACGAAAGAAGCAGTCCTTCAAGCCGAGGGCTGCGATGATGTCGAAGCTAATTCGCTGGGGCTTGTTGGTAAGGACTGCCAGCTTGTGACCGGACGCCGTAAGCTCTTCCAAGGTTTCACGGATGCGCGGATATAGCCGAGTGTGTTGGAGCGCATGGGAACGATAAAACTTTAGAAAAAACGCGAGCCCTTCCTGCACCGATTCTTCGGCGGCATCGGGCGCGAGCGCACGCCGCACCAGCATCTCGGCGCCATTGCCGACGAAGGAAAAAATCAGATTCGGGTCAAGCGGGAGAAGCCCAAAATGCTCGCGGGTCGCGTTCATCGAGATGGCGAGATCTTTGCTGGAATCGATGAGAGTACCATCGAGATCGAAAATGATGAGCAAGGGGAGATGTCCTCAACGAATTAGATTTCTTGTGGACGGTCTTCTTGTCGAGTGGTCCAGAACTGACGCAGAGTTTGTAGTTGAGCGTCGAAGGCGTCCTTGAGATCTCGGGGCGCCATGTTCGCAAGCCAGGCGGAAAGCTCCGTCGTGTAAGGCAATAAGCGGGAGTTGCTAAGAAAGCCGGGCGGCGGCGAGGGCGCGAAAGCGACGATACCGTTGACCAATACGGCGGCCACGAGCGCACCGCGCAGAAGACCGGCCAACCCGCCTAGAAGATGGTTGAACCAGGAAAGCCCGATCCAACTCAAGAGACGCGACAAGATAGCTCCGACGAGCGAACCCAGAATGAGAACACCAATAAAGACCAGTAAGAAGCCGAGAATATCCGCAATCGCCACGGTAGGCACCCAAGCTGTGAGATTCGATGCCACCAGACGATAACACCAGAATGCCGCAAGAAAGCCAATTAGAGTTGCCACTAAGCCAACAAGCACACGCGCCAAGCCTGAGCGCAATCCCGTCAGTGCCGATGACAACAGGATCAGGAACAAGACGATGTCAAACCAGTTGAAAGGAATCATCGGAACTCTCGGGCTGTTATGCGGCGGTAGGCCTCTTGATATTTGTTGCTGGTCTTTTCGATTACGTCAGAAGGAAGCGAAGGGGCGGGCGGCGTCTTATCCCAAGCTACGGTCTCGAGATAATCACGCACAAATTGTTTGTCGAAGGAGAGCTGTGGTCCTCCGGGCTTATACGTGGCAGCTGGCCAGTAACGAGACGAGTCGGGGGTTAGGACTTCATCAGCCAGCACCAGCTTGTTGTCGACGAAACCAAACTCGAATTTAGTGTCGGCAAGAATAATCCCGCGTTCGAGAGTGTACGCGGCAGCCCGATCGTAGATGCCGAGCGTGAGATCGCGAAGGCGAGCGGCTAGTTCACTTCCTATTGCCGCGCACACCGCGGAGAAAGAGACATTCATGTCATGACCGGTCTGCGCCTTTGTTGCCGGGGTGAAGATCGGTGTTGGGAGACGATCCCCTTCCTTCAATCCGGCGGGAAGCGGGATGCCGCAGACGGTTCCTTCGGCTTTGTATTCCTTCCAGCCCGAACCCGCAAGATAGCCTCGCGCGACGCATTCTATCTGGATGATATCCGCTTTTTCAACGACCATGGAGCGGCCGTTCAAGGCATCAAGACTTAGGGAAGAATGGCCGGGCAAATTGCTTATGTCGGCGCTTATAAGATGCGACGGGATGACGTTCTTAAGGAAGTCGAACCAAAAGAGCGACATTTGGGTCAGTATCTTTCCTTTACAAGGAATGCCACTGCCCAAGATGCAGTCGAAGGCGGAAATGCGGTCTGTGGCGACAAAGAGTAGCGATTGGCCGAGATCGTATAGATCGCGGACTTTGCCGCGAGTGAGCAGTGGAAGTGGGAGATCGGTTTCGAGAAGGACTTCGTCGCGACACATGGCCAACCCTGAGTATGCCAAGTTTCCAGTTTGAGTCGGGCTGGCGGCTGCCGTTGTCGTAAGATGAGGCGGTGATGCGTTACCTGTTGAAGTCGGAACCGGATCAGTATTCGTTCGCGGATCTGAAGAAGGACGGAGAAACGATTTGGGATGGGGTCACGAATCCAGTTGCGGTGAAGCATCTCCGTGAAATGAAAGCGGGCGACAAACTGATTCTGTATCACACCGGAAACGAACGTACGGCCGTGGGCACCGGCTCCGTTGTATCAGTGGACACCAGCGCTAAAACGCCTGTGGTGAAAATCAAGGCGGGGCAGGATCTTCCGCAGGCACGGTCCCTGGCAGAGATCAAGGAGAATCACCTTTTTGCTGAATCTCCGCTGGTAAAACAGGGTAGATTATCCGTGGTGCCTTTAACCGAAGAACAGTACAATTGGCTTGCGAAGTAAGTTTGACATGTCACATGTAGAATCAACGATGCTTTCACTTGGAACGTCGGCCCCGGCATTCCGCCTTCAGGATGTAGTTTCGGGCCAAGAGTTCACGCTGGAGAACTGGCGAGGTGCGAAGGGTCTGTTGGCGATGTTTATCTGCAGACATTGCCCCTATGTGAAACACGTTCAGCAAGAGCTTGCGCGGTTAGGCAGAGATTACTCGGAGAGCGATTGCGGAATTGTTGCTATCTCTTCTAACGATGCCGAGGCCTACCCGGCAGATGGTCCGCCGAGTCTGGCTGAGATGGCGCGGGAGCTTCAGTTCAACTTTCCATTTTGTTACGACGAGACGCAGGAAGTCGCGCGAGCTTACCAGGCGGTTTGCACTCCGGATTTCTTTCTGTTCGATGCCGACCGAAAACTGGTTTATCGCGGGCAGCTTGACGACAGCAGGCCGCGCAATGACAAGCCTGTAAACGGCAGCAGTTTACGGGCTGCGATTGACGCGGTGCTCGATGACCGGCCGGTTAGTTCAGATCAGATACCGAGTATAGGCTGCAATATCAAGTGGAAGTAAAGTAAGAGCTTTTCGTCGTGATTCGGAGGCGCCGAGACGATTCTCGGCGCGGCAGACGCGGAGTGTCCGCGCCACGATGCCACGAGTGCTTTCGTGCGCCGTTGGTAGGGGCCGCGACTCGGCATATACTCTTGAACATGCTTGGTGGCATTGAGGCGGGTGGCACGAAATTCGTTTGCGCGGTTGGTTCGGGTCCAGAAGATGTAGAGACGGCGACGTTTCTCACGACGACTCCGGCCGCAACGGTCTCCAAGGTGATCGAATTTTTCCGTTCGGCAGGCGGTGGGCTGCGGAGTATTGGAATCGGTTCGTTCGGTCCGGTAGATCTCCATCCGTCCTCGCCCACGTACGGACATATCACATCCACACCGAAAGCAGGGTGGGGTAACTTCGATCTTGCGGGTTCGGTTCGAGACTCTCTGGGCGTTCCCGTAAATTTTGACACGGACGTGAACGCGGCTATTTTGGGCGAAGCTAGCTGGGGCGCGGCGCGCGGTCTTTCCGATGCGATTTACCTGACTATCGGGACAGGCATCGGCGGAGGCGCCATGGTGCGGGGGCGCGTTGTGCATGGTCTGGTGCATCCGGAAGTAGGGCATTTGCGAATTCCTCACGATTTGGAGCGAGATCCTTTTCCCGGTTGCTGTCCGTACCATGGAGATTGTTTGGAAGGGCTGGCTTGCGGGCCTGCGATCGAGGCTCGATGGGGCCTGCCCGCACAGCAACTTCCCGATTCACACCCCGCCTGGGAACTCGAGGCTCATTATCTTGCTCTCGGCGTGTTGAACTGTGCGGTTGTATTGTCGCCGTCGCGTATCTTGCTGGGCGGGGGAGTGATGCAGCGAGCGCATCTGTTCACGATGATTCGAAAGGAATTTAAGCAATTGATCAATGGCTACGTTCGAAGCAGGAGCGTCGATGAGGAAGTGGACAGCTACATTGTTCCACCGCAACTCGGAAGCCGCGCCGGTGTGCTGGGCGCGCTGGTGCTGGCTGACCAGGCAAGTGAGTTATCCGAGCCGTACAGTGCCGGCGAAACTGCGAGGGAGCGTAAATGACGATCTCCGCGGCACTAATTAAAAGCACGGTTGTGGCGGCACTCGGAGGCTTACTCTTCGGATTCGATACAGCGGTGATCGCCGGAACGACTGCGGGCCTCAGCCATGCGTTCCAACTTTCACCTTCCGGCCTTGGCTTCACCGTGGCGATCGCGCTGATCGGTACGATCATCGGCTCAATGTTGGCGGGTGTTCCGGGAGATCGATATGGCCGCCGCTCCAGTTTAAAGTTTATGGCGATTTTGTATTTGATCTCGGCCGTAGGATGCGCCTTCGCGTGGGATTGGATTTCATTGCTGATTTTTCGCTTTATTGGCGGGCTCGGCATCGGCGGGTCGTCCGTATTGGGTCCCATGTACATCGCAGAAATCTCACCGGCAAAATGGCGAGGGCGACTGGTCGGATTTTTTCAATTGAACGTGGTTGCCGGAATTCTGCTGGCGTATTTTTCGAATTACCTGATTGGCGCGTCGGTTGGAGGCGCGAGCGACTGGCGCTGGATGTTGGGCGTATCTGCCATTCCGGCACTGCTCTTCCTGCTGATGCTGTTGTTCATTCCGGAAAGTCCGAGATGGCTGGTTCAAAAATCTAGAGTTGCCGAAGCGCGCTCGACGTTGCAACAGATTGGCGAAGAGAATATCGATTCGGAGCTAAACAAGATCGTGAGGTCAGTCGATGTCGAGCATGGGCACGGTCGTGAAGCACTCTTCCAATCGAAATACAGGACACCGATTTTCCTCGCCGTTTCGATAGCGATGTTCAATCAACTTTCGGGCATCAACGCAATCCTTTATTACTTGAATGATATTTTTTCGCGAGCAGGCTTTAGTAAGGTTTCAGGTGATTTGCAGACCGTCCTGATCGGCTTTACCAATTTGATTTTTACGATCCTGGCGATGACGGTTATCGATCGAGTCGGGCGCAGGACACTGTTGCTGATCGGCTCGCTGGGAATGGCAGTGTGCCTGGGGGGTGTGGCAGCAGTCTTTTTCTCCAACCATTTTGAAAATCTGCTGGTCTGGTTATTGATTGGGTTTATCGCTTTTTTCGGATTTTCTCAAGGTGCGGTGATCTGGGTGTTCATCAGTGAGATCTTTCCGACGCGGGTTCGCGCCAATGGGCAGAGTTTGGGAACGTTCACTCACTGGTTCATGAATGGACTGATTTCCTGGAGTTTCCCTGTGATTGCTTCGTATTCTCGAGGGACCCCTTTTGTGGTTTTTGCGATCATGATGGTGGTTCAATTCTTTGTTGTTCTACTTGTGTTTCCAGAAACAAAGGGCGTTTCTCTGGAAGAGATGCAGGATAATCTGGCAATCAAGTGAAATGCGTAAGCACCTGTCGGGGCACTAAATAGCTTGATCGCACGGCATCTAAAGTCAGTGACCGACGGGACCTGCGATGAAGCTAGTCGGCCCGCTTGCTGCTCGCTCGCCGGGGCTTCGGCTTGCTCTTGCCCTGGAGATTGAGCGCCACTGCAGCGCGGATGAGATCCTTCAAGGCCGCCTCATCGATCTTGTCGCCCTCGTGGATGTCGATGGCGCGCCTGGCATTCCCGTCGAGGCTGGAGTTGAATAGACCGGAAGGGTTCTTCAACGCAGCTCCCTTGGCAAAAGTCATTTTGACGACGTTCTTGTATGTCTCTCCCGTGCAGATGATGCCGCTGTGGGACCAGACCGGAGTCCCCATCCACTTCCACTCTTCGACGATCTTAGGGTCTGCCTCGTGTATGATTTCGCGCACTTTCGCGAGCGTCTTCCCGCGCCAGTCTTCCAGTTCCTTGATCTTCTCGTCGATTAATGCAGAGGCAGATTCCACCGGGACGGGCCTTTTCATGTACAGCTCCAACTCTTGCACCTAATTTAGCCGCCCTCAGCGAAACCTGCAACCTCTCGACTCAACGGGCTCAGCATCGCCAACGTCGCCGCCTCCTCGCACTCCTACGACCTAAACCGCCGGCGTGGCCTGCAGACGGCGCCCGAAGAAGTAGGAGAGCCCCCAGAGCACACCGCTCGCCGCCGCCCAGCCCCACGCCTCCGGGCCGTCGCCCACTGAGAGATGGGCGATGAGCGCCGAGGCGAGGATGATCGCGAAGCCGGCGTAGACCCACTCTTTGAGCCGCGCCGGCACCGGCGCAAGCATTAGCACGACACCGAGGAGCTTGGCCCACGAGAGCTCCACCCGGAAGTAGGCGGGGAAGCCAAGGTGCGTGAACGCCTCCGCCACCTGCGGCAGGCGCAGTTGCGCGTAGGCGGTGAAGCTCATCTGCAGGCAGAAGAGCGCGGTGACGATCCAATAGACGATGGTCTTGGCTTTGGGGGTGTGGTCTTGGCGGCGACGAGGGCCGGCTTCTGCAGGGTCGATTCCATGGTTCTTCCTCCCACGCATCAACGCTTCGGGGCATTGGGCGGCCAAGCGGGGGTCTCAACGCCGAACTGCTTGGCGTACTCGGCGTTCAGCCGCTGCCAGCCGCCGAACTTCATGGCCTCGGGACCGACGATGCGTCCAATGGGCTGACCGGCGAGAAGCCGATCCAGAACATCGAAACAAATGTGCCACCCGGCAGCACCCATTGAGATGAAGCGGCGATCGATGTTGTGCCACAGCGTCAGGCGCGTGCCGCCACCAACGGCTTCGAGTTCCCACCGGATATCGTTGCCACCCCAGTTGTACTCAAGCACCTTGGGAGCGTTGGCTCGCGTCACTTTTGTTTCGGTAACGTGCGGCGGCGCTCCTACCGCGGTGAGCTTCACCGTGGTTCCAACCGTACCGAGGCTCCCATCGGCCTCAAAGGGCGCCCACTCGCGCAGATGCGCTGGGTCGGTTAGCGCCTGCCAGACTTTTTCCGGCGAGTGGCGGAGCTCTCGGACGAGAATGAGCGTCCACTTCTCTCCGTCCTTTCGTAACTGCGCGCCGCTGGCCGGACCCGGTGCGTACTGCTCGCGATCGGTCATCTTCTTCTCCTTGTCTTCCTTTTCGTTGGCGTGGATTGACCCATGCGGTCGAGGTGGCGTTCGAGAGCATCTACATGAGCGGACCAGAAGCGACGGAACGGAGCCAGCCAGGCATCGACCTCCTGAAATGGTTCAGGTTTCAGCCGGTAGAGACGGCGCTGTGCGTCCACCGTGGATTCTACGAAACCGGCCTCGCGCAGCACTCGTAGGTGCTTTGACACGGTCGGCTGCGGCATACGAAGTTGACGCTCGATCTCTCCCACCGACTGTTGGGACGAGACCAGGAGGCTCAGTATCGCGCGGCGGTTCGGCTCCGCAATGATTTCGAACACAGATTCCACTCTCATCATATACTTCCAAAAGTATATGCATGTCAAGGCATATAAAGATTGGGGCTCAGGCAACGGCTTCAGTCGGCGTGCGGGGGGCACCGTCTGATGCGTTTTTGGCGGGTGCAGTTCAGAGCTCTGGGCGCTCCGGACAGGTTTCCCTGACGAACACTTTCCAGCACAATCGAGAAGCCAGCGTCGCTACGCTCCGATGGTGTTCGGGATCATCCTGGGATGCCGTTCGGCTTCTTTCGGAACAGGCGTTCAGCATCGCCGGAATCCCCAAAGGGCCATTGCTGAAGAAGCTTCGCTCGAAGTAAGAAGGCGCCGACACCGAGCGCGAGTAAGCTGAATCCCGCTATAAGATAAGGTCCTCCGCTGGTGCAGAGAATAAAAAGCCATCCGATGATGGCTATCAGTGCCGGCAAAGGATAAAGCGGCATCGAGAACGGGCGCTTGATCTGACGTCGCGCTTGGCGGATGATCATCACTGCGATGCACTGAGCGGCAAATTGAGTGACGATTTGAATGACGATCAGCGTTTTGATCAACGATTCCAGACTAAGTACGCAGGCGAACGCGGACGCGCAACCGAGAAACAAGACGGAGAACGTCGGGAAGCGACGCGTGGGATGCAGGCGGGCGAAGGCCGAGAAGAAATGTCCTTCGGAGGCAGCTGCGTAGGGTACGCGAGTGTAACCAAGCAGCACACAAAAGACAGAAGCGAAGGCGACCCATAAAATCAGAATTGTCATAAGGGAAGCCGCTCTTACGCCATATAAGCGCTCCATGTATTCGGACACGATGGCGTGAGAACCGAGGGCTTGCCGCCAGGGCACGACTCCGATGATCGAAAGGCTCATGGCAATATACAGGACGGCCAAGATGCCGATCGAGAGCAGAATGGCACGCGGAATTGTTTTGGTCGGATTCTTGATTTCGCCTCCGATCAGACACACGTTGAAGTAACCGCTGTAGTCGTACATGCTGACGAGAGTGGCAGCGCCGAGGCCCATAAAGAAAGTTGTCGATAAATGGAATGCGTTCGGAGGAAAGGTAAACGCGGTTTGCGGATTGAAGTGCCGGATGCCGCCCCAGATTACGATCCCGATAGCCAGCATCAAGCCGATCCACAGGACGGTGGCTACGTTTCCGATGGTGCGGATGTCACGGTACAACAGAGCCGTCGCCAGGAGGCAAACCGAGATGGCGATGACTTTTTGCTCGGGACCGGAGAGCGAAGAAATCAAGTAGCGGGCATAATCGGCAAAACCTACTGCTCCGGAGGCGGCGGTGAGCGGAGAAGCGAGCATCACTTGCCAGAGAAAAAGAAAGCCCATGAGGCGACCAAATGACTTCGCTCCAAAGGCTTGCTGTAGATATTCGTAGGAGCCGCCCGAGCCGGGCATGGCGGCTCCAAGTTCCGCCCAGACGAGGCCATCGCAGATAGACAATACCGCACCGGCCACCCAGCCGAGAAGGGCCTGTGGTCCGTGCATGGAGGAGAGTATGAGCGGAATGGTGAGGAAGGGACCGACCCCGACCATATTCAACATATTTGAGGCGAGGGCGGGGAAGAGACCCATGCCTCGTGTAAGTCCCGAGACTTCGTTGTTCACTAAAAGGATTAGAACGAAAAACGAAGTTGCAGATCGATTCGGCGTTGATTACTGACTGTAGACTCGGCACCATATCCACCAGTGATGCCGGTTGATTGAAAGAAGTAGGGAGAAGTCAATGAACCGTTGGGTGTGTTCAGATTCTCATGATTCAGAATATTTCTAGCATTCACAGAGAGCGTGAGGTTGTAGCGATGCTCGGTTCCTTCGCCAAAGCCTCTGGGGCCTCCGAAGCCGCCTCCGCCGTGTCCTCCTCGACCACCACCACCGCCGCCTCCTCCTCCGGCTCTAGCTCCCCCGCTAGGCCCTTGAAATTTTGTGGTTCCGAATCCCCAACTTTTACTGACGCGGAGATTCAGCCCTAAAAATCCAGGGCCTGTTCCGTAGTTACGACCAATAAGAGGTGAACCTACAAAAGGAACCGGGTTGACATACATTCCAAGAATCGAATTGTAAGTTGCCCCAGTAAATGGGACGGAAGAAGCTTGCGGACGAGCTGTTGGAGAGCTGGCGCCTTGCAGGTAAAGATCGGTTCCCGTCGTTACGTTGAACGGAATGCCGCTGTGGGCTACTATGAACGGCGAGAACCGCAAACCCCAAGGCGCGGCGATGGAACCACCCATAAAAAGGGTATGGTGGAAATCAAGTGCAGATCGTCCCCAGTCTTGCGCGATGTTGTAGGGATTAGAAGGCATGGTTGTGAGGCCATCGGTGTCGCTGTGGGCTTGCGTATAGGCATAGCGGCCATGTAGCGTTACAAATTTTCCGATGCTCGAATTTACGCTGGCGATGGCTTGGGTTTGCTTAAATAAACCGGTCGATTGGTAGTCGTAGAGATCGCCTATATTGCCAAATGGCCGATTAACTAACGGAGACAAGCTGTCGCCGATGCCTGCGCCGGGAAGTGAAGTTATCGTTCCCGGCGGGAATTCACCGACGACGGGTATGGGAGCGTTGATGTCGTTTGTAAGCAATTCGTGCACGCCCCGAGAATTTGTGAAGTTCAACGATAAGGTTGTGTGGGAGAAGAGTTGTTGGTCGATGCCTATGACGGTTTGCAAGAGCCGCGGAGCTTTCAGGTTGTGATCGATGATGTAGAGCTGCTGCGTTTCCGTCGACAAGCTACTAAGAGGCGGGATGCCAGCGGCTGAGAATGTCGCATTATAGAAAGTCGGATTGTTAACCGTGTACTGTGTAGCCAGGTTGGATCGGTAAGCCTGCTCCACGTTAGTCACGGCAAACCGATCGTAGAACATGCCCCATCCTCCGCGAACCACCGTTTTAGCTCTTCCATTCGACCCTTTTCCGCCCGGCGACCAAGCGAAGCCGAAACGCGGCGCCCAGTCATTCTTGTCGTTGATGTTGTTCTGCGCTTCCCAACGAAGTCCTAGACTTACCGTGAGGTTGGGTCTCACACGCCAGTCGTCTTGCACAAAGGGACCGAAGTCCATCTGATTGAACCCGACGTAAGGATTTCCTTGCGCGATGGTGAATTTAGATGGGCCGTATCCCATTCCCGTTATCTGAGTCGGACTCAAACCTTGCAGCAAGAGCTGCTCGGTTTTGAGATATTGGTCGATCGAGGTGAGGCCGTTGCCTCCGAGGAAGGAGTAAGCGCCGTTGAAGCTCAAGGGACTTCTATCATCCAGCAGAGTAGTCCGAATCCGAAAGCCAAACTTAGTAGTATGCGGTCCCCAGGTAGCTGTGGTGTAGTTCTGAAGCTCATAGTAATTCTGAAGATCGTAACTACCCGCGAATCCTTTCGAGTTCACTATATTCGGAGCAGAGCTGTAGCCGGAGCCGCCAGAGATGAAGGACTGCCCGACATTTAGTTCCGGCGCCGTGCTAGCACTGACTGTGACTTGATTCGTGCGGTCGTATTCAAAGTGAGTTTCATTGACGACATGAGTGCTCAAGACAGACGTCTCCACGATCTGGGCGGAGCTCTCGGTTGTCTCCTGACTATAACCGCTACTGGGGAAAGCGATGTTACCGATCGTGGTGTCCGGTAGTCTGAAGCCTCCTACGTTCGTTAACAGCTTATTGTTGTCCAGATAGGTGAAGCGGAAACTTAGTGTGTTATTCGAGCTGATCTGGTAATCGATACGAGGACTCACGGTAGTTCGTCTTTGAGGGGTGGAGTAATAGGTTTGATAAGACTCACTACCGAGGAAACCTGCTGTTGGGATACTGGCTGTGACAATCCCGTTATCGTCGATTTGGCGGCGCTCCACATCTACGAAAAAGCTGGCACGTTTTCCGATCGGGCCACTTACGTTCCCTCCGAAGAGCTGAGTGCGGAAGGGCGGAGAAGTCGTCAGGAACGGATTGCGGGAATTCCAGACTCCATCGCTGATGTTGTAGTAACTCTGACCGTGGAGCTTATCGGAACCGGGTTTGGTGAAGATTTGAATTCGACCGTAGCCTAGCTTGTCGAACTCAGCCGAAAAGGGATTTGAGTTGACGCGTATCTCCCGAATAGAAGATTTTGGAGGCAACCGTCCACCGGTAAAGCCATCGACGAAAATTTGATTTCCGCCCGGACCCGCGGATGGACCAGCAAGCGCCTGTAAGTCGGCCTGCAAATCATCCGGATCATCCGGAAGCGCGTCGAGATCCTCGGGCTTCAAGACCAGGGCGGACGCATTGTTGCCCGAATCCGTACTGACTTGGTTTGCGCTTGATTCAGTCACCGTCAGTTCCTGTTTCTGTTCCTGAACGGTCATGACGATATTGCCGGAAGCAGTTTGACCGGAAACCACGATCACACTGGCAGATTTTACCTGTTGTAGACCGGTGTAGGAAGTCGAGAGCGAGTAAGTGCCGGGCGCGAGGCCGCGAAAAACGTAACCGCCAGTCGCTGTGGTGTTGGTAGTTTGAGTTTTTCCGGTTGAGTCGGTCAGCGTGACGGCTGCGCCTGGGATCACTCCGCCTGTATCGTCCTTCACTGTGCCTTGAACGGCGCCTGAATTTGCAGGGTTTACTGCGCGGCGAGCCGATGGCGTCTGCGCCTGAGCCCAAAACACAGGTCCGATGATGAGCATTATTGGCAAAGTAAGAGTTACAAAATGTTTCATGTACTGTGGGTTCGCGCTTGATTGAAAAAGACTTGGTATCGGTTACTGTGCGGGAATGGCCATGTCCAGGGACCAGTCACTGCTGAGCTCTTGGCCCTGCCTGTGCGGGGCAGATTGCAAGATCGGTTCAACGCCGGCGATAACGTCGGCAGCAATCAAGCTTGACTTGTCACTCGCTAACGCGCCGGAGACAATCAGCGCGTCGCCAGGCTTGATGTCGGATGAGGACAGCGGAGGAAGACGCCGTAGAAGCTGTGACATGTCAGAATGTCGAGCCATCCGCGAGGCCATTTCTGGAGGTAACTTACGAAGGGAAGAATCGGGCGTGAGTAAGATGGTCATGGCCTTTTTCGTGTTGAGATCCTTCAACTGCATTGTCTTGCCGTCTCCCGAGATAGACAGCAAGGTCCCTGCCACCGTTCGAAATGCGCCGGAGTAAACTTTTTCTGCTGTGACCGATGTGTTGTCTGGGGTCTTTTGTTCTATGACCCTCGCCTGATCGCCCGGCTCGATCTCAGAAAGTTGAGACGGAGAGGGCGTTTTCGGGCTTAGGGGCGAATAGCGGGTAAACTCGGTTGCAGTGGGCATTTTGACTGTCACGACCTTAGATCCTTCCGGACTTTTTGTCGTTAACACCAGAGTTCGATTGCTCGAATCTAGGGAAGTAACAGTGCCGGCAATGCTATTCTCCCAAGCGTTCGCCTCTGCCTGATGCTGGTGCTGAAGTTCTCGAGCCGACATAAGCACCACGCTCCGGGCACTAATAGTGTTGGCTGTGGAGGGATCTTTGAAGCCGCGGACGTCGACGCGGTCAGCCACCGACAAATCATTGGACGTAATCCGTGTGGCTTCCTTCAAGTCTTTGGCGCCGGGCGCAACCTTCAGCAGTGTCCGTGTTTGAGCCACCGATACCAAATACTCGGTTGGGTTCTTGTCGTCCTTAACGGTGATGGTATGTGCCGCGACATCGACCTGAGTGATTGTACCTAGAACGTGCTCGACCGGCTTTGAGGCGGGGTTGGTCGCCGCAGAGTTTTGGGCAGCCAGTAGGGGGAAAAAACCAAAACTCATCACCAAGCCAGCTAGTGTGGCCTTGTGCAAGGGCTTCATTTTGGCGATGACTCCTTTTCCCAGCTGGATGCTTCGGGTGAAAAGGCGTTCGCGGGCAATTTGAAGTTACGCGTCTATTAAATGATAGGAGAGATATAGAAGGAAGCGCTTAGAAGTGTTCAGGCGGCATTGACGAGCAGATCTTCCAGCTCTTCGCCGGACTCATTCTGCTGACGGTCCGCCAGTTCCTGGCAGCGGATGCAAAAAGGCGCCCAAGGTACCGCGGCGAGACGTTTCGGACTGATTTCTTCGTCACAATGCAGACAGGCGCCGAAAGAACCGTCGTCCAAACGGAGAAGGGCCGAGCGGACGTTGCGGAGCAAATTGGACTCCCGATCCAGATTGCGGATTGCTAGTTCGCGTTCGGATGCATACTGAACTTCATCCAGAGCATCAGCGCTCTTCTCGATTGCGATCCCATCACGATTGCGGACCATCCGCTCCAACTCGTCCTGCTTGTTCTGCAGAAACTTTTTGAATTTGTCCAGCTCGCTCTGTGTCATGTATTCTTCTCCTTCAGGTCGACTAGCGTTGCCATGCAAAAGGTGTTCGGAACCACTAAGTCTTCCGATTTAGACGTACTTGTAACGAAAACGTTCTCCGGACCTGCCACAATTGCCGAACTCCCCAAGAGCTCGAATAGTTCCGTGCAATTTGTTCACCATCTCTTTCCAACCCGCTTCCTTTCGGGCGCGGCTCAGATACGGGGCAAATTGCGAGTTCGTGGAACCAGCTTCGTCCCTATTGGTTAAAGGTGGAGTGGAACGGGAATTTTCTCAGCGATGGGAATAAAATCCGACGCTAAGACCGCGGGTTCTAATGGACTCGAACCCTGTGCTTCTCTTTGAGAACTAACTCATCGAAGATGGCGAGCACCTTTTTTCGATACGTGTACATGCGGCGGAGCGAGTCGCGGAAACTCTCCTCGTAGCGTTGCGGGTGCAGCCACTTGTCGAGCAAGGGGCGGGGAACGTCGATGTCGCGCCGGAGGTCATCCGCGGCGTGGCCGCGCAAGAAGAGTCCGTAGAATATTGCTGCCTCCCGTTGCGGAGCCAGCGGATCTAAATCCTCTCGGCCAATCATTCCCGTCACCTGCTTAAAGTCGTATCGTACTCCAAAATGAGGAGTCAAAGCCTTCTATGTCATCAGTCTAACAACGGTGTCAAGTCTCTCAAAGGTTCAGCTGTTTGTTTTATCCGGGTCGATTCGACGGGGAACGCGATAGGTGAAATGGTCTCTTAGCGCTTAAAACGTAATTATTCTTTCACCGCTGTTTAACGGTTTACATGCAAGCTCCAGGTATGCAAACTGGACAGCTTCCGCTGGCAGTATCGGCAGCATCAATCCTTCCTGCGCCGCTTGGCAACCTGATTCGGCCGTTCGAGCCGAAGATTCAGAGTTTTTTCTTTCCAGACGAACTCGTGCGAAGTCTTTCGCGCGCCGGCACGGATGCGGAGGGCGCAGTATTCGCTGACCGGTTCTTACAGGACCTCCAGATCAACTATGAGGTGTCGTCGGAGGATCTTAGCCGGATACCGGCGTCCGGACCGGCGCTTGTCATCGCTAATCATCCATTTGGGTTCCTGGAAGGCTTTCTTCTGCTGAGTATTCTCGAAAAAGTACGAAGTGACTACAGAATCGTTGCGAATTCGTTGCTTTCCTCGGTGGCTGCTGTTCGGAGCAAGGTAATCGGTCTAAACCCCTTCGCGGAGCAGAAAGCAACTCAGGACAATGCGCGAAGTCTGAGGTTGTGCGTCGAGTGGCTGGCGCAGAATGGCCTGCTGGTAATGTTTCCGGCCGGCGAAGTCGCACACCTGACCTGGGCAGAGCAGGCGGTAGCCGATCCCAAATGGAATGCCACGGCCATCCGTCTTGCGCGCAAAGCAGGATGCGCGACGGTACCGCTTTTCTTCGACGGTTCCAACAGCATTCCGTTTCAGATGGTCGGCACGCTTCACTCGAGTTTCCGGACATTGAACCTGGCGCGCGAACTGATGAAAAAGCGCGCGCAGACGGTAAGTATCAGGATCGGATCGCCGATTCCGGCGGCGGTTTTGAAGAGCTACCAGGATGCTGAATCGGCAACGGAATATGTGAGAGCAAGGCTTTACCTGCTTTCGAACCGCATTGAGAAGACACAGTCTCTCTTTCGTAGAAGCTCCGCGGAGGAGATTGCCAATAACGCCCCGCCAGACCGATCGAATGGGGCGATCGCAAGAGAGGTGGAGGCGCTATCCCAGGGTCGGCTGCTTTTGGCCACCGACGAATACGCGGTCTATCTGGCCTCGGCGGACGAAATCCCGAACACCTTGCACGAAATCGGCCGATGTCGCGAGTTGGCTTTTCGCGAAGCAGGGGAAGGGGCCAAGACTGAAATCGATTTGGATCGTTTCGACAGGCATTACAAGCATCTCTTTCTTTGGCACCGCCGTGACCAACGAGTGGCAGGCGCGTATCGGCTTTGCGCTACGCAAGACGTGCTTCGAAGTTACGGGATAGGCGGCCTATATACCAGCTCTCTGTTCCACTATTCTTCTGAATTCTTCGATCGACTCGGACCGGCTTTCGAGTTAGGCCGCTCCTTCGTCCGTGCCGAGTATCAGAGGCACTACGCTCCACTGTTGCTCCTTTGGAAGGGAATAGCAAAATGCGTTGAACTTCGTCCCGAATGCGCCGTTCTGTTTGGCGCTGTGAGCATCAGCAACAACTATCACCCGCTGTCACGAGTTCTCATCAAGAACTATCTGACCAGGCACACAGCGTCGGAGCTGGTAGGTTCAGTTCGTCCCAGACGCGGTTTTCGAACACCTCCGTTACTTCCAAAGCATGTGCGCCGTTTGGATGCACTCATGACGAGCCTCGATGAGCTTTCGGCCTCAGTATCCGATCTGGAGTGCGACGGAAAGGGCGTGCCGGTTCTGATACGGCATTATGTCAAGATCGGTGGTCGAGTTCTCTGCTTCAACGTGGATCCCAAGTTTTCGAATGCTCTGGACGGGCTGATTTTTGCAGATCTGAGAGAGGCAACTCCGCTGATGCTCGACCGGTGCATGGGAAAAACAGGCGCCGCTTCATTCCGAGCGTGGCATCGGTCGGAAAGCGGGAGCCTGGCATACGCTGAGGGGAGTGGCAACTCCCTCTGAATACCGGAACGCTATCACCGAATACATCCGGGAACAGGCAAGACCTGTCGACAAATACGGTCATCAGCCGCGGCTCTATACGCTTGCCGTCCGTGTCGGCGAAGGTCAACTTTACGATGACGACGTGTTATTCGCAGCCGCCTGGCTGCATGATTTGGGTGTCTTCGCGGGCCATCGACCTGAGCTTCCGGATGAGCTTGCCCGATGGGACAACGTAACGTACGCGTGCGAGAAAGCGCCTGGGCTGCTCACCGAATTCAGCTTTCCGCCTGAGAAAATCCCGGGCGTTGTCGAAGCGATTCGCAACCATCAACCTTCCGGTAACCCGACCAGCATTGAGGCCACGATATTACGCGACGCGGATATCCTGGAGCAGCTTGGGGCTGTCGCCATTCTACGGGCGACCTGCAAAATAGGACGTGATACACGATTTTCGACATTCAGCGATGTCATTCCGGTTCTCACGCGCGCTTTAGCCGATCTGCCCCGGCAGTTGCGACTCGCTCGCGCTCGGGAGTTGGCAGGAGCAAAGGTCCGAGCGATGGAGGATTTCCTGCATGCTTTGCGCGACGAAGATCAAGGCTTCCTTTCTTGATAGCAGGTTTACGGTGAGAACATGTCTGGTGAGAACAAAGGTCTTTGGCGACAACTCTCTAAGTTAAACTGATGGTTCCTTTGCCATTGCGAAGGCTGCATGCTGTTCGACACGCCGGTATTTTTCGTTTTCCTTACGATCGTCGTGGCCTGCTACTGGCTGCTCGGTTGGCGGAAGCAGAATGTTTTTCTTCTTTTTGCCAGCTATTTTTTTTATGGATGGTGGGACTGGCGATTTCTGAGCCTGATCGTCATTTCTACTGTCGTCGATTTTTACTGCGCGAAAAACATCGCCTCGTCATCTAACCGGGTCCGCCGGAAGGCGCTGCTGACGATCTCGGTCGTCTTGAATCTCGGTTTTCTAGGGTTCTTTAAATACTTCAACTTCTTTGCGGATTCCCTGTCGACCGCGATGTCGGCAGTCGGATTCCCGATCAGCATTTCATTTCTGCGTATTTTACTGCCGCCCGGTATCTCGTTTTACACTTTTCAGGCGCTCGCTTATATAGTGGACGTCTATTTTGATCGCCTGGCGCCTGCTGAGTCACTGCCGGATTATGCGCTTTTTATTAACTTCTTTCCGCACCTGATTGCGGGTCCCATTCAGCGGCCGTCGCACTTACTTCCGCAAGTTCAAGCTCCACGAGCTTTCAACAGCCAACAGTTCATAGACGGCGTGATGCTGATTCTCTCCGGGCTATTTCGGAAGTGCGTGATAGCCGATAACTGCGCTTTGCTGGCTAATGCAGCTTTCAATGGAAAGATGGGGGAACCAACTCTCCCCATCGTGCTGTTAGGAACTTATGCGTTTGCCTGGCAAATCTACGGCGATTTCAGCGGGTATAGCGATATCGCGCGCGGCGCAGCACAACTGATGGGCTTTCATTTCATGGTGAATTTCCGCCAGCCTTACCTAGCCGTCAGCCTTCAGGATTTCTGGAGGCGCTGGCACATTAGTTTGAGTACCTGGTTGCGAGATTACCTTTACATTCCTCTTGGCGGAAGTCGCCATGGAGAAAAACGTACTTATCGCAACTTAATGGCAACTATGCTTCTTGGCGGCCTCTGGCATGGCGCCAATTGGACGTTCCTCGTTTGGGGTGGAATTCATGGTCTGGGACAGAGCTTAGAGCGGGCGATTCGCGTCCAGCGGAGTGGGCAAACCCCTCAGGTAGTTCATTTAAGTCGTTTTCGTCTCTGGACCAAGCGCATCATCATTTTTCATCTTATCTGTCTAGCGTGGATATTTTTTCGAGCCCAGTCCATTCATGACGCAATCGGGTTTTTACATGGTCTGCAGATTCCGAATTGGCGTCCCGAGCTTTTTACCGCATACAAGTTTCTCGCTCTCTTTTCTCTTCCTCTTTTTGCCATGGATCTGTTGCTCGAGACTCGGGACGAAGAGTTTCTGTTTCAGAAGATGGAGCCGCGTGTGCAGTGGGTCTACGCGTCTGCGCTGACCGTTATAGTGGCGTTGTTTTCGGCAAACCAGTCTAATGCTTTCATCTACTTCCAGTTCTGAAAGTCTACTTAGTCGCTCGCAGTTAACGACTAAGACGCTGGTTGTCTTGTTGGCAACCATCTTGTTCACGTTAATAGCTTTTGAAGCGGTCACCAGGATTGTTATCGAGCGCAAGAGCAAAGTTCAGAGAATGGTGAATGAGGAGTACTTAGCGGCGATTCATCTTGGGAGTGATTCTGGTAACGCTAGAAAAAACTTATTGATCGTAGGCAACTCGCTGGTCGGGCATGGTATCGACCTTCCAGAGCTACAAGAGCACTTGCCGCCGAATTGGGATGCGCATCGCTACTGGATTTATAACACCAGTTATACCGACTGGTATTTCGGATTAAAACGCTTATTTCTTGAAGGTAGCCGGCCGGATGTAGTAGCAGTCGTGTTTGCGGCAATGCACTGGGAGGCAGAGGGAACACGGGGAGACTACGCCGCGCAGTATTTGTTCGAGACTAGGGATATCCCGGCCATCAAAGAGCGACTGGATCTGGATAAAACTGCGACAATCAGCTTACTGCTCTCGCGATACAGCAAGTTTTATGCAATGCGAAGCGAAATCAGAAAAGTATTGCTCAACCAGATATTACCTGACCTTCCGCAGATGTTTTCGCTTCTTCAGCCAGGTCCGACACTACATATGGCTGATTCGGAGCTGATTAAAGTTGCGACGACTCGGATCAAAGCTTATAAAGATCTTGTTTGTAGTTACAACGCACAGCTAGTGTTAATTGTTCCTCCCGTCCCTCGCCCTAGAGAGGAGCATCAAGAAGCTCTCCGAGTAGCAGCGGCCAGGACAGGAGTTACCATACTGATGCCTTTGACAGCGTCGGACCTGAGGGCAAGTGATTTTGCTGATGACGTACACTTGACCCCTGCTGGAGCAAAGATTTTTACTTCCAAGTTGACGACTGAGTTAGTTCCAGCTTTAGAAAAATTGACATCTTCCCGCCGCTGAGTTCGATTTTTACGTAGACGCTGCCCGCCGTTTTTGAAACAGTGTCAGATATCACGGCCGCTCATCTGCTACAAAGGGTTCTAAGACAGTTTTCAATGAGTAATAATTTTCTTACCTGGCTGGATGATCAGCAAGGTAGACAATACGAACTCCATTCAAGACACCTCAATCCGGTTTTCGTCAAAATGCTTCGGACAATCGGGTTCGACAAGGGTTATGTTCGAGGAGAGGGATCGTATTTATACGATGGGCAGGGAAATCGTTATCTCGATCTCCTGACCGGCTGGGGTGTTTTCGCGCTGGGCCGCAATCACCCCAAGGTCAAAGCTATTCTCGAACAGATTCTGTCCCGGCAAATGCCGAATTTGGTTCGAATGGATTGTTCGTTGCTGGCTGGCCTTGTGGCGGAGAAATTAACGGCCCATACGGCGGGACAAAATGGCGAAGGCCTCACTCGGGTTTTCTTTTGCAACTCCGGGACAGAGAGTGTAGAAGCTGCTATTAAGTTCGCTCGCTGTGCGACGGGTAAGCAGCGGATTGTCTATTGCGAGCATGCCTTCCATGGCTTGAGTACAGGATCGCTTTCGTTAAATGGAGCAGATTTCTTTCGGGAACGGTTCGGTAATTTGATGCCGGATACGTCAGCCGTACCTTTTAACGACTTACCGGCGCTCGAACGGGCGCTTGCTCGTAAAGATGTAGCAGCATTCTTCATTGAGCCTGTACAGGGAAAAAGCTGTGAATGTGTCGACGATGCGTATTTACTGGAAGCACAGAGGCTATGTCGTAAAAGTGGCGCCTTGCTCGTCGCCGATGAAGTGCAGTGTGGATTGGGACGTACTGGCAAATGGTTTGCCTATCAACATTGGCCGGGCGTAGAGCCTGACATTATATGTACAGCCAAAGCGCTCTCGGGAGGCTACATTCCTGTTGCTGCAACGATTACTACCCCAAAGATCATGGATTCCGTGTTCGACACTATGGAGCACTGCGTCGTTCACTCGAATACGTTTGGGCAGAATGATATGGCTATGGCAGCGGCACTCGCCACTCTGCAGATCATGGAAGAAGAACGGATCGTCGAGAACGCAGCCGAACTTGGCGCCTATGCGATCGAGCAACTGAGTGAAATCGGGCGGACGTGTCCTTTTGTGTTGGAAGTGCGGGGTAAAGGCATGATGTTCGGAATCGACTTCAAACGCCCGGAACGCTCGCTCAAGTTGAAAGCTGCTTGGGACACTTTGCATACATTGAACTTCGGCGTCTTCAGCCAGATGTTGATCATGCCGCTTCTGCACGAACACCGGATACTGACGCAAGTTGCTGGTTACCACACCGAAGTAATCAAATTTCTGCCGCCCCTGAATATTGCAAAGCAAGACATAGATTACTTTTTGTCTGCGATGCGCCAAGTGTTGCATGACGTGCAGTGTGTTCCTGGACGGGCCTGGAGCACAGTAATGGGTCTGGCTAAAGGTGCATTAAGAGCCTAGACACAGAATAGATGGGCAGAAGAATGGAGCCGCCAGAGGGACTTGAACCCCCGACCCGCAGTTTACAAAACTGCCGCTCTACCAACTGAGCTATGGCGGCACGAAAAGGGGCGTTACTTCTAATGTTCAGTCCTCATTTTACACGGCTGCCAAGAGTTTTTCGACCGACTGAACACGTCTAAAATGTTCCCCTTACCTTCGTAAAGCGGGGCGGGAACCATAGAAGGCGAAATAACCGATGAAGGCGTAGCAAAATAGCGGAACTACCATTGCTTTTGCCATGCTCATGGTGGCTTCCGCAACCAAGCCCATGATCGGAGTGAAGACAGCTCCTCCGACAACTGCCATGACGAGAAGCGAGCCAGCCAATTTCGTGTTGGCGCCAAGATCACGCAACCCAAGCGCAAAAATCGTCGGGAACATCAACGACATAAAGAAGCTTGTCAAGAAAATCGCCCAAAGACCGATCCAACCTGGCAGAAAGATGCCGATGAGCACTAAAACGATATTCACTATGCTGTACAAGCCCATCAATTTGTTGGGTGCGACAAACTGCATCAGATAAGTTGCCGTGAAGCGGCCCACCGCAAATGCAACCAGGGTTCCTGTTAAGAAATAGCCTGCTGTTTTCTCCGGTGCATGGACATAGTCTTGGACATACTGAATGAAGTAACTCCAAGTTCCAACTTGTGCGCCGACGTAAAAGAATTGCGCTAGCACAGCTAGCAAGAAATGCGGGTATCGAAATAGAACTCGAAGGCTGGAACGAGGACCGAGAGAGGCCGTCTCGCTTTCTTCTCCAACTTTTGGAAATTTCGTGCGAGCGATTAGCAGCGCCCACAGAATTACGACAACACCGAGTACAAGGTAAGGCACGATAACGCGCATGGTTTCCGAGCGTAGAACGGAAGCGTACTGCCCGCTCGCTTTTAATGCTTCGATTTTCTGATTGTCGAGGCTTAGACCCGAAAATATGAACGTTGTGCCGACAAGAACGCCGGTGATTGAGCCCAAGGGATTGAAGGCTTGAGAGAAGTTCAAACGACGCTCGACTGATGATTCGTCTCCGATCTGCGCGATGAATGGACTCGAGCCTGTTTCCAAGAAAGCGAGTCCGCTCGCAATAACGAAAAGACAGATCAGAAAAAACGAGTAACTTTGAGCAATGGCTGCCGGCCAAAACAAAAACGTTCCCAGTCCGTACAGTAAGAGTCCCGCAATAAGGCCGCGTTTGTATCCGAATCTGCGCATTGTAAACGCAGCGGGCAGGGAGAAGGCGAAATAGCCAAAATAGAAGGCGGACTGGACTAATCCGGCTTTGAATCTCGTAATCTCGAACGACGTCATGAACTGCCGAATCAAGACGTCGTTCAAGTTGTTGGGTACACCCCACAAGAAAAATAGAGCCGTGACGAGGCAAAACGGCACTAAGTTTTCCCGTGAGAACATCCTGCTCCGGCTTGGAGCCGAGGTGGTGGCAGACACCGCCCTTGTGCCGTTGTTCATCGTTCTCGATTTCCCCCTTCGAAGATTCTCAGGCCGATTCGAGAATCATGTTTGAATATTGTATTGTGTCTGCGGTTCGAATCACGCCGATTGCGTTGGGAACGCGAGTTTTGAATGCAACATGAGGCTCATAGAAGGTCGGAACATCATCCAACGCTAATTCGAAAGAGTGTTGCGTTTGTTCGTCGTTTTGAAGCCTGAATTCTTCTGCCATGAAGACCTTTCCAACCTGGAAATTGGCGCGAATTGCCTCCAAGACATCGAGAACACGCGGGATGTCGTCAACAAGGCTCAGATCGATCGTCTCTATAGATGGCCAGAAAGGGAAACCACGATCTGCGATGACCAAGAGATTGGTGTGGCGAACACGACTGATCAGCGAATTAATTGCAGGATTGAGTATTCCGGATCGCAGCAAAGTCTTAATCACCTGACTTCGTCGAGTTCCATCTTTTGAAACGAGATGGAGCGGGAGACGAGAACGAACTCGCAACCAAAGGCTTAGAAGGTTGCCTCTCGATCAAAAACAAACGACAAGTGTGTCCAAGCCATTACATTCTGACGCTTATTCTACACTGAGATTCGGACAACCGCCAAGCCTCTCTCTGGAAACAGGAAAAGCTCAAATCGGCGCGTCTTTCTATTCCACCAAGAGACTCACGCACGTCTATACAATAGTGCATAGATGGCTCAGCAATGGAGCGACAAGAAGAACGCGATAAACAGGCGACAGCACAAGCTCAGCTTCGCGACCGGGCTCTTAGTCTTTGACGATCCATTCGCTGTCAACGCGGAGGACTACATTGACGAGAACAATGAGATGCGTATCAAACCATCGGGTTGGTTGAAGGTCTTCTGATCCTCGTTGCTCACGTTACCGATTCATTGACGGAGAAGAGAAGCCGTGGCTGATATCGGCAAGAAAGGCAGTCAAACATGAAGAAGAAATCTACATCGCGCACCGCCACTAGTTTGGCTACGAAACGGGAAATCGCCAAGCTGAAGAAGATGTCGGACGCCGAAGTCGACTTTTCTGACATTCCGCTTCAGAACCCTGCTGATCCCAAGTGGCAGAAGGCGGTAGTCGGCAAGTTCTATAAGCCCATGAAGGAGCCGATTGCTCTGCGAATTGACGCAGACGTTCTCGATTGGCTGCGTTCGCAAGGCGAAGGTTATCAGACCAGAATCAACAACATCTTGCGAGCAGCCATGCTTCGCAAAACGCCGTAGTAATCCGCAGCTGTTGGAAGTATGGAGCGGGAGACGAGAATCGAACTCGCAACCAACAGCTTGGAAGGCTGTGACTCTACCATTGAGTTACTCCCGCAGTTGTAACCAAACGGTTTCATTGTACCGAACCGCCGGCTCAACTCCGGCTGCTACTCTCGGAGGTGAGTCGTTGTTTTCTCTTGCCTCATTCCAGCACTCAATCCGGAATGCTTTTAGCGCCATCTGTTCAGTTGCGGCGTTTTTGGCTCTGGTTTAATTTGCTGAGCCTCGATGCGCCGATAGTCGCAGTTTCCTGGCAAATTTTGTTCGCCAGATGCGCTCATTTGGAACTCGATCCTCTTGCCGTGGCAGCTTTAGGATTGTCGGTTTGGCTCATCTATGCGGCTGACCGTGTCTTGGATGTACTGAAGGCGACGGCAGCACCCGCAACTAGCCGGCATCGCTTTCACCGTCAGCATATTGCGCCCATAACCGTGTGCATGGTTCTGGCGTTGACGGCTCTGGTAGTAATTGCCTGTTTCCTCCATCCGATACTACTCCAATATGGGTTAGCGCTGGCAGGAGTCGTAGGAGTTTATTTGGCAGGGATCCATGTTTTTTCTGCTGCGGCTCAGAACTACTGCCCAAAAGAGATTGCGGTTGGAATCGTATTCGCTTTGGGAACATGTCTCGCACCATGGGTACATCTTTTCCATGCACGGAGCTTGATTGCTGCCGGTATCTTGTTCGCTGCATTATGCTGCCTCAATTGCAGCGCTATCGAAGTGTGGGAATGGACGCGACGCGGCTCCCATCCACAAACTCGACCTCATCCCGCAACCGTTTGGTTAACTCACAGAATACAGCCGATCGCAGCCCTGATAGCCTGCATCGCAGGTTGTTTGTTCTTTCTATCAAAGGCTAATTTGGCATTCGCTGCCGTCGCAATCAGTTCGTTTGGGTTTATCTGGCTGCAGCAAGAAGAAGGTCATGTCTCAGACGACGTTTTGCGAGTACTCGCCGATGTTCCTTTGCTCAGTCCTATTCTTCTGATTGGACTTCGCTGACGTTCAGATCATGAACTGCGATGCAATCGCTTCAGCGTATCGGTGGATCGAATATGCTGCGTTCGGACGACAGTTGGAACGACACCGATTTACTTTTCTCGAGGCCGCGAAAGATCGAAATCGGGCTCTTCTGGTTGGAGACGGCGACGGGCGATTTCTGGTTCGTCTCGCGATCCATAACACTCGAATTCAGATCGATTTCGTCGAGCTCAGCCGCAAGATGATCGATGTTGCTCGAAAACGACTGCGTGACGCCAACGTCAGAAATAGTTCGCGGATCCGTTTCGTCCAAGCTGATATACGCGAAGTCGAACTGGCCCCGGAAGCCTACGATTTGGTTGCCACCAATTTTTTACTTGATTGTTTCTCAGCCGAAGACTTGGCTGAAATAATCCCGGCGCTCCGCCGCGCCTGTATGTTCAGAGCAAAATGGTTAGTCTCTGAATTCCAGAAGCCGGCCAATGGTTGGAGGGCGTGGTATGCCGAGCTTTGGCTCCGATCGATGTATCTGTTTTTCCGCTTGACCACACAGCTCGAAACTCAGTCGCTGCCGCCTTACGAAGAGATCCTTGCCCAAACAGGATTCAGTCTTACCTCGAAAGCGACCAGCAGGGCGGGATTGATCTGCTCGGAGCTTTGGAGCCTCAATCGATAACTTCCCAGCGGATCGTAATCTTGTCATGCTTGTTATGGCTTTTCAGGACGAGGGTCCGGAATCCATTGGCACTGCTGGGCATCTGGCCGAAGCCGAGGTTTGTCTGGTCAATCGTAATTCGCACCGGAACTCCGGGTAAACCGGCGCCTGACAGGATCCCCGTTGAGGGCGTTCCATCCCGAATGGTCAAGGCTTGGCCCTTATCTAACTTCCCGCTCCAGGTCGCCACGCCTGATCGCGGACCTGTATATTCAGGTCGCGGGGCAGGGACCGTAGGCGTTGGGATAGGGACAGCGCGATTAGCCGGCCGTGCGGCAGATTCAGGCAAGCTCGGCATGGGCGCTCTCTCACCCTCGGTTTCCTGCGCGGCCGGGTGACTCGATTTGCTTGCCGCCGCGCTGGAAGTCAGATTCGGGAGGATCGCCGGGGGTGGTGATGGAGCAACAGCGTTGATAGGCGGCTGAGCCATCTCAGGTCGAGTTGGTGTCTCCTGGTTTGGTTTCAAGTTGTTATGGCGCGAACGCCTAACTTGATCCGATTTTCTAGGAGCGCTTCCGCCTTCTTCCCTTGATCATTTGGGGAAGGCGCAGACATCTGTGTGGGCCGTCCACTATCAAGAACCGGAGGAGGATTCGGCTCCGGAACCTGCCTGGTCTCGCCGATCGACATCGTTTTAGCCGAACTATCTAAACGGGGCCGTCGAACCCAAATAAAAAATCCTCCTGCTAGCAGCCCCGCTACCAACGCCAATGCCAAAAACAGTTTTGGGACGCCGCGACGAACAGGCTGAAGCTCGCTTGCAGAAATATAATGAGGTGTTTGGGGGGCCGTCCGCGCCGTGTCGCTCTTGCTAAGGGGAGCGCCGCAATTCGCGCAAAACGCATCGGACGGACCGGACTGAGTTCCGCAACTGGGGCATTTCACCACGCCCTTTCAAATTACCCGAATTCCTCCAGCCTCCAGCTAAAAAAAGTTTGAGAATATCCAACGCTTTTTAGCACTCCCAAAATACCAGGTCAAAATGTTTGATTGGTCTTTAGATCCACGATCTCAGCTTGCATTACTGTGCCTTGTTACGGCATTTGCATTCTGGAACAACGACCAGTTGTTCTTTGTGTTCTGTATTCTCGCGTTTTGCACAAGGGTGTCCGGCTTGTTCCGCTAGCGCTCTTTGCCAACTTGAAAACGGGATACCAGCGGCGATTCATCGAATCTCTGCAGAAGGTCGGCTGGCCCTTCGAAAATGGCTATGCAACCAGCCTCCTGCAGCGCTTCTGCGGGAAAGCCTCCGCATAGGACCCCAACTGTCGCGAGCTTTGCTCGCTTGGCGGCTTCTGCGTCATGTGGGCTGTCGCCGACCACAAGAATATCTTCTCGCGCGATTCCTTCACCGAGTCGATCGATCGCTGCTTCAAAGATATCCGGATGTGGTTTGGAGCGCTTAGCATCCGAAGAAGACGTCTCAACTTCGACCAGATCATCGACTTCGGCGATCTCTTCGTAATGCTTTAGCTCCTCGCCTTTAGCCGACGATGCCAGCGCGATCTTCTCCCCACTGCTCCGGACTTTTTCGAAGAGTTCCCGCACTCTAGGAAAGGCTTTCAGATGCGGCAAATACTTCTCTTTAAAAAGCTTCGCCCGAAACTCGTCAACTTTTTTACCATCGCGATCCAACTCTTCGTCATTGAGAAACTCAGGCAGCAATTGGTCGCCACCCTTACCTATCTGCGAGCGGATCCGTTCGAAGGTGAATTCGTATCCGAAGTGCCTGAATGCTTCTTGCCAGGCTTTGGCGTGAGAATCCACCGAATCGATAATCGTTCCATCAATGTCAAAGATAACGGCTTTCGGCATAATGCGTATTATTTCGCGCTACACGTCAGACTTCAGCATCAAAGTAGTGTTTCGCGAGTAATTTGCATCACACAGCAAGTATGAGCTCTTTTACGCCTACCGACGTCAGTGTTCCCGATGAGAAAAAGTCGGCCCAACTCGCGGGCCTTCATTACCGGATCCCGAAGGGCACAGGAATTCGAAGGCGACGTTCCGGCTCTGGCTTCGCCTTCATGGACGTCTCAGACAAACCTGTGAAGGACACTGAGACGCTCGATCGGATCCGGTCTCTGGTCATTCCTCAGGCATGGACTTCGGTATGGATCAGCCCTGATCCGAACGGCCATATTCAGGCCGTCGGATGGGATGCGCGTGGCCGGAAGCAATACCGCTATCACTCAGAGTACCGACGTATTCGCGACTTGGTGAAGTTTGACCGAATGCGAGCGTTCGGCCGGTCCCTTCCGCGGATTCGGCGTGCGATCAAGAGGGATCTCAGCCGAAAGGGAATGCCGAAGCGCAAAGTCCTTGCGGCTCTGGTTCGGCTGCTCGAGACAACTTATATTCGAATTGGCAATGAAGAATACGCCGAAGATAACGGCTCCTTTGGCCTGACCACGCTTCGCAATCAGCACGTGCAGATTCTGGGCGGGATGCTCAAGTTCAAGTTTCGAGGGAAGAGCGGCCAGAATCACGAGATCGTCCTTGAAGATCCCCGTCTCGCACGGGTCATTAAGCGATGCCGTGACATCCCAGGTAAGTCTTTGTTTGAATATCTGGACGAGGACAGCCAGCCGCAAACGATCGACTCCGGTGATGTCAACGAATACTTGAAAGAAATCAGCGGAGGAGACTTCACCGCCAAGGATTTTCGTACCTGGGGCGGTACCTGCCTGGCCGCGAGCTTTCTGCTGGAACGTTGCGCCTTAGATGAGCATGACGGCGCTACGAAAGCCGCTTTGGTGGACGTGATTAAAGCGGTAGCAGCAAAGCTGGGTAACAAGCCGGCGACATGCAAAAAGTACTACATCCACCCCAGTGTGATGGATTGCTACACCGCCGGCCAGTTCGCAGAATTCGCAGAAAAACAGGGGATCGCCAAAGGATCTCTGTTTTATGAACGAATCGTACTCGGGCTTCTGACCCCGCTCAAGCGTGCCAGAGCCAAAGCCGCTTAGACGCTAGCCGTTTGCGATTTGACGAACTCTAAATCGAACTCCAGCTTGACTTCATCGCCCAATACAACACCGCCGGTTTCAAGTGGAGCGTTAAAGGACAGTCCGAAATCCTTACGATTGATCTTCGTCTTGGCGGCTGTCCCAATCCTCATGTTGCCCCAGGGATCTTTTGACTCGGACGAAACCTCGTCCACATTGAGAATTGCAGGCTTCGTCACTCCGTGGATTGTGAGGTCCCCCGCAACTTTGAACTCAGTTTCACCAACTCGTTCAACCTTATTACTCACGAACGTGATAGTTGGATACTTCTCGACCTCGAAGAAGTCTGCCGTCTTCAGGTGCTTGTCCCGATTGTCATCACGAGTGTCAATGGTATTGGTATCGATCTCAGCCTGAACAGAAGTGCTGGCAATGTCATCAGGATCGTAGACTACCGTACCCTTGACTCCTGTAAATGCTCCACGGACATTGGTGATCATCAGATGTCGAATACTGAAGTGCACATTTGAATGCACTGGATCAATTTGATAAGTAGCTTTCACTCTGTCTCCTCTATTTCGGTCGGGGTTTCGCGAACGAGTTCCAATAGTTGAATCAAGTCTCGAAGCCGGGCTTCGGATAAGTTGGCAAATCGCCGGTGGTGTTGCTCAACCAGCGCCGGATCGATTTCCTCTAATAAACGCAAGCCATCAGCGCTCGCTCGGGCAACCACTATACGTCGGTCCTGTTCAGTGCGTTCACGAGCGATCAGGTTTCGAGCGTTCAAGCGGTCCAGTAAGCGCGTAACATCCGGATCTCTTGTGACCATTCGTTCTGCAATCTCACTGCAGCAAAGGCCATTTTCGCCGGCTCCCCTCAAAATCCTCAGAACGTTGTACTGGGGCGGCGTCAGATCGAAGGCCTTTAGTAGTTGCGACGCACCCTGCTGAATTACCTCTGAGGTTCGCAAGATGTTCAGAGCCGCCTCTTCCTGAGGAAGCGCGAACGGCTTGGTCATCCGGATTTCGTCAGCCAGTCGGGACATTACCACCCAATTATTTATCGTTACAACGATAATTGTCAATACGAATTTTTAGCTATACTAACTCTCATCGCAAAGCAGCTTCGCACCCAGGTCAGCCAGCTCTATATCTTCTGTCTGCGGCAATCCGCTGATCGCAATCGCGCCGACAACTTTGCCTTCTTTCCAAACCGGAACACCCCCGCCCCACCCGGTAAAACGAGGATCTCCGAAATAGCCCATCTCAAAACCTTCCAGGGATTGACGGGAGGCTTTTCCAATTTCTTTACTCGGTTTCCGCTCACGAGCGGCGCTATACGCTTTGTTCATTGCAATCGTGATCGAAGAAAACGGCGAGCCGTCCATTCGTGCAAACGCAATCAGTTCGCCGTGTGCGTCCGTTACCGCAATCACGCCCGCCTTGCCCCGTCTCCGAATCTCTTCGGTTAACGCATCGATCGCCCGCCTGGCTTCCGCATATTCGATCGTCTGTTCCTGGATCATCTCGCTGTCGTTTCCTCCGCGTCCGCTGCGTAACTGCTCCTTACGATATCCTGTCCATCAAATGTCGTCTCTTATGAAACAAACACGTCGTGAATTCTCCCACCTTATGGGAAAAGGGTTGACCGTTCTGGGAGCCGCATCTCGAGTTCCCGTTCTCGGTCAAACGAACGGAGCGCGGAAAATTGGATACTGCATCGTAGGTCTTGGCAGGATATCTCTGCAACACTTCATGCCGGCCTGTAAAATGTCGCAATTCTCTCAGGTGGTTGCGCTGGTAAGCGGGCATCGCGACAAGGCAGATAAGACCGCTGCGGAATACAACGTGCCGCCGAATAACATCTACAGCTACGAAAGCTATGACGAGATCGCCAACAATAAAGACATCGATGCAGTGTATATTGCGCTTCCGAACAGCATGCATGCCGAGTACACGATTCGCGCGGCCAACGCCGGCAAGAATGTCCTGTGCGAAAAGCCGATGGCGACTACGGTACGCGACAGTCAGGACATGATCAATTCCTGCCGGGCGGCCAACAAGAAGCTGATGATTGCGTACCGCTGTCAATTCGAGCCGACCAATCTACACGCTGTTCAAACCATCCGTGACGGAAAACTGGGAAAGGTGCAAGCCATCGAAAGCGCCAACGGCTTCAACATCAAGCCGGGAGAATGGCGCTTGAACAGAAAATTGGCCGGCGGCGGCCCGCTCATGGACGTCGGCATCTATTCGTTGAATGCCTGCCGCTATCTAACCGGCGAAGATCCTGCACATTTCGAAGCGTATGCTTCGGTCATCGATCAGGATGGCAGGTTCGATTCTGTCGAAGAAAACGTGTCCTGGACGATGAAATTTCCGTCCGGCATTGTGGCCGGTTGCAATACCACGTACGGAGCAGCTATGCCCGGTTCTTACCGCGTGTTTGGGTCGAAAGGAATGCTCGAACTCGAGCCGGCTTTTGCTTATGAGGGTATTCATATGAAAGCCCAGATCCAGGGAGAAAGCCCAATGGAAGAAACGGAAGAAGGCAAAAATCCCAGTCAATTCGTCGTCGAAGCAGATCACTTTGCGCATTGCATCAACGAGAACCGCGAGCCCAAAGCGAACGGCGAAGAAGGCCTGAAGGATATGAAATTCATAGAACAGATTTACAAGTCCGCTGGTCTGAAGCTGGGATAATTCAGAACCAACATCAACTCAGGGAAATCGATAACCCGGCTTCAGTTCACAACTAAAAAGTTTTGAACGATCGGCGTCCTTTGTGGCTGTGCAGGTTGCCCACGATAAGATCAGCTCCGGACCGAGCGGAAATACAATATAGGAGCCGTTTACATCAGCCTCAATGCTGGGACCAACGGCATTGGCCGGCAGTGTAAAACTCATCCCGCGCCCGAAGATCACAGGAAAAGATTGCCGGACCAAATCGCTGATCAGCGTATGAACAACATCCGCTTCGACGAGGAAAGTGGCGGTGTCAGACCAATTGAGCGCCGATACTCGCAGCCTCCGGTCACCGTTTACGCGAGTATCGGAATCGATCTTAGTGAAGGGACACGGTCCAGCTATACAGGACACTCGAACATCCCGAAATTGCCCGTCTACTGGAGCATCCAGGTTCAAGGTGCCGACCGAAGCCTTCCATCGTCCATCCGGTGAGCAAGGATGCTTTCCTGCGCATGGAACGCCACCTTGGTTCATGGCTTCGAATGTCTGCACAACAGTACCTTGATCCACTGTCGAGAACATCTTCACTGTATAGCGGATCCGTATGTTACTAATGGTGGTCTCAGGTCCGCTTGTCTTGGTCGGGCGTTCTACCTGGAGTGATTCCATTCTTGCGACATAAAGTTGGTCGGGTGACGTTGTTGTTACAGAGAGCGGCTTATAGCCGTCACGTGTAAAAGTAAGTGTGATGGGTCTTCCGGGACGAAGATCTCCTTGTAACATCAGATGGAAAAATCCGGCTGCGTCGGATATGGCCTCGCCTGCCACTCGACCGGATCGCCCGGTAATCTGGACGTTCGGTACAGCCATCTGTTTTCTCGCATCGGAGTCTTTCGTTAGAACTACCCCGATCAGCGAAGCATTCAGAGTTGGGTGAGCGCGAAGTGCAATTAGAACAGCTGTTGTAAGGAGCCCGAAAACGAGAATGGCAGATCCGGTAACCGCTGCTGCATGCCGAAGCCTCACCCGTTGCCTCCCGTCAAAATTTTATGACGCGATCCTAGCGGCAACGTATCTCTGCTACATAGGGAATGGTACTGATGTCTAAGAATCAAGTGAGAACTCGGGTGAGAATCATTAAAGAGCTTAATTGTGGAGGGTAAAAAGAGCATTGACTTTCAGAGTGTCTCTCGGCGCAACCTGTTTCGCCAAGTCGTCGGATCTGCCGCTTGCCTCCCGCTCACCCAAGCAATAGCACAGGCGGCCCAGTCTGGACGGGAGAACAAAGGCCCAGCGCAGCCCACAGATCTCAGCGAGACGGTTTCACCGGAAGATGATCAATTTCTCGAGGAACTTGTAAAAGCGAATCTTCTCTTTTTCCTGGAACAGGCAGATCCGGAAACCGGTCTGGTCAAGGACCGCTGTAATACACGAGCGATTGATAACAGTGTAGTGGCAAGCATCGCCTCCGTCGGATTCGGACTCACTGCGATATGTATCGGACAAGAGCGCGGCTACATCTCGGTGGCGGATGCTCACGAGCGAGTCATTCGCTCGCTGACATTTCTTTGGGAAAAGATGCCTGTGCACCGCGGCTTCTTTTACCACTTCGCCCACATAAAGACCGGCGAGAGAATATGGGATTCGGAAGTGTCTTCCATCGACACATCCATCCTTCTCTGTGGCATCCTGACCTGCCGGGAGCACTTCCGGCATCCCGAAATCGACCGGCTCGCTCACGATATATTTACGCGCGTGGAATGGCGCTGGCTCTCCGAAGACACGGCTCTGCTGCCCCAAGGATGGTCGCCGGAGCGAGGATTTCTGCCTTACCGGTGGGACTACTACAGCGAGCTGATGATGATCTATCTACTCGGCCTGGGCTCGGTAAACCATCCCCTTTCTGTCGAAACTTGGAACGCCTGGAAGAGAACGCCTTTCGAGTTCGACGGCTTGCGCTATGTGGGTTCGTTTGCGCCCTTATTCGTGCATCAATATTCGCAAGCCTGGTTCGATTTTAGGGAACGGCGGGATCAATTTACAGACTATTTCCTGAACTCTATTGTCGCCACGGAAGCGCATCGCCTCTTCTGCCTTGAACTCGCTCACCAATTCCCGACCTATAGCGACGACTTATGGGGCATTACCGCCTCCGATTCTGAGCACGGCTACGTGGTCTGGGGCGGACCGCCCGAGATGGGTCCTATCGATGGAACTGTGGTGCCAAGTGCGGCAGGGGGCTCTCTTCCCTTTCTGCCGAAAGCCACTATGCGTGTCCTCAGAACGATGAAGGATCGTTTTGGTGATAAGGCCTGGTGCCGCTATGGCTTTGTCAACGCCTTCAATCCTTCGAAAGGTTGGTACGATCACGACGTCATTGGTATTGACACGGGTATTACAATGCTGATGGCTGAGAATCTGCGCACCGGCTTTGTCTGGAATACTTTTATGAAAAGCCGGGAGGCTCAACGCGGATTCGAGCGAGCTGGTTTCAGAAAATATGAAGTGAACTATAAGAACGAGCAAGACAGGCTCGAAGGACGCACGTCCTAACTCGCAAAATGGGATGTTATGTTCCACCGAGACGGGAAGGCCGGACGTTCGTCAAAAATTCTTTAGGGGGTAAGATGCGTAAGCTCATTTATTCTTCTGCTTTTGTTTTGGGGCTGGTTGCTGCTACCGGAGTGTTGCAGGCCCAAAGCTCAGACGAAATCAAACAAGCACAGCAAGTGCTGAAAGACAAGGGATTCGATCCGGGGCCGGCGGACGGAGTAGATGGTCCGAAAACTCATGCCGCGCTCCGAGAGTTTCAGAGGAAGCAGAATCTGGCGCCTGACGGTAGACTAGGTCCGGAGACAATGGACAGCTTGGGTGTGAAACATGCCTCGGCCGGAACGAACATGAAGGCAGCGGGCACAAATCTCAAGCGCTCTTATACGGGGGGCGGGAAAGACATAGGTCAAGGCAGCAAAGATCTTGGAACCAATGTCGCCCATGGGGAAATCGTCTCCGGAGCTAAGGATTTTGGCAAGGGAATGGGAGCTGGCGCCTCGAAGATCGGTGTTGGGACTGGACACGCCGCGAAGAACGCCGCCAAGGGCGTAAAAAACGCCATAATTCCCGATAAAAACAAATCCAAATAGGGAAGGCGAGCGGGGCAGATAACCGAGATTATTGCGATCGCGTCGGTGACATCTTCCTGAGCTGGAGCAGTGATCTGCCGAGCGCCTGTCTTTTGCCGACGGTTCGCGATTGGTTCTCCAAGGACGTATCGGCCGATTCAGCAAGTTCAAGTTGTTGAACCTTCTTAGCGGATTTCTTCGCTTTTGGACGCGGCTTCTGCTTAGTCTTCCCTGAGCGTTTCTTTTCTCTTGGCGCTCTTTCTGGAGCAACTTGCGGTCGCTGCTTTTCAACCAGCGGGGTTCCATTACTCTGAGAATCGGAGAGTGATGCCCGAAGTTCCAGGTTCCGGGTTCTAAGAGACACGATCTCCGTTTCCAGCGTCTCGAGCATTTCGAAGATCGTCAAGTGCATAGGCCTCCTTATGAGGTTATACACTCCAAGGCTGTCGGAAGCCATGAAGAATACAATCCAGTAACTTTCAAGTCGAACTTCCTACAGTCCGGACAGGGCTCGTTATGGTCTTGATCTGCGAGTGCGTTTGAAGGAATTGCACGATTCTATTTACGGCGTCTCGCGCCGCCGCCACCTGTCCTCCCCACAGTAAAAAGCCGTGGACCATATCCGGATAATGCTCATGTTCAACGTGAACACCGGCGCTTCGCAGCCGTTCGACATAAAGCTGACCTTCATCCGCCAGAATGTCGAATTCGGCAGTGACGACAAGTGCAGGCGGTAAGTCAGTCAATTCCGCTGCCAAACCAGGAGAAATAAACGGGTCTCGACGGTCTGAATCCGCACCTAAGTACAGCTGCCATGAGTAGACACAATCCACCAGCGTGAATGGCGGGATGAACGCATTCTCGATCAGCGAGGCTGAAGAAAGCGTGGCGTCCATCATCGGATAAATCAAAACCTGTGACGTAACCTTCGGCGCACCGCGTTCCCGTGCCATGAGAGACACGACTGCCGCGAGGTTTCCGCCTGCACTGTCTCCGGCCACCGAAATTCGCGCGTGGTCTGCATCTAGAGAAGATCCGGATGCAGCCAACCAATCTAAGACCGCAAAACAATCTTCCTTTGCGGCAGGATAGGGATGTTCGGGAGCAAGTCTGTACTCGATAGCGACGACCAGCGCGGGCACATGATTTGCGAGCAAACGACAGAGAGGATCATGGGTGTCCAGATCACCGGAAAACATTCCGCCCCCATGTAGATAGAGGACGATCGGCAGCCGTTCGCCGGTTTTAGCTGCAGGTCGATACAAGCGAATCGGTATTTTGCCGGCAGAGCTTTCAACAGTCCGATCTTCCGTACGGTCAACCGGCTCCGGCGCTCCGGCGCGAAACACCGCTGCGACGTAAGCTTTGCGTTTCTCTTCCACCGAAAACGGCGCGGAACCGCCGCGCGGATCCACCTCAGCCAGGATGCGCCGAAGTTCGGTGTTCTGAATCTCTTCTACACTTCGTAAATCGCCCATAGACTAGGGATAACAAGACGCCAGCGCAAATTCCGATCTCTGATACGAAATACTGGTCATCGTGACCATTGCTGATCTATCGAAAGTCGCCGGACGGCGCTATCCTGCTCGTCGTCTGACACAGAATGTAGTAGGCGGCGCAAGCCCCATTCAGGCTTCTCAGTTCGCACTCGGGTACGTAACGCTCGACCCGGAAGGTGGACAGGTTCCCTGGCACAATCAGGAACAGGAAGAAATTTACTTTGTGCTCGAAGGAACAGGAGAGATGTGTCTAGGAGAAGAGCGGGCTGAGCTCACTTCCGGACAGGCGGTTTACATCCCACCCGGCGTTTTCCACCAGCTCACAAATACCGGCCCAACCCCGTTGAGAATGGTTTATTGTTACGGTCCCGCTGGCGACGTGGCGCATTGGCGACAAGAGCTTGCGGGAACGCTACCGCGAGCGGGGAGTGAGGCTCCAGCACTGCCGGAGGGATCACGCCCTCAATGCACAGACACTTCCAGCCGTCCAGGCGCAATCGAATGAGCGAACCCAAAATTCATCAGGTGGGAATTATTATGAACGGCGTCACCGGACGCATGGGGCTCAATCAGCATTTGCGCCGTTCCATCGCCGCGATCCGCGGGCAAGGTGGAATGAAAATCAGCGAAAGCGAAACCATACTGCCTCACGTTCTTCTGGTCGGTCGCAGTGCAGCGAAGCTCCAGGCCATTTCCGCCGAACACGAAGACTGTTCGTGGACGACAGATTTGGATAAAGCGTTGAAAGATCCGGCTTATTCCATCTACTTCGATGCCCAGACTACCGACCGGCGCGTTGACTCCGTAAAGAAAGCGATCGTCGCGCGGAAGCATGTCTACTGCGAGAAGCCGACCGCAACCAATGTTCGGGAAGCTTTCGAGCTCTACGAAATTGCCGAAAAGGCTGGCGTAAAACATGGAGTTGTACAGGATAAATTGTGGCTTCCCGGCCTTCGTAAGCTGCAAACCTTAAGAGAACTCGGATTCTTCGGCCGGATCCTTTCTGTTCGGGGAGAGTTTGGCTATTGGGTGTTCGAAGGCGATGTTGTACCGCCTCAAAGGCCGTCCTGGAACTATAGGAAGGAAGACGGCGGCGGAGTCATTCTGGACATGCTCTGCCACTGGCGTTATGTTCTAGACAATCTGTTTGCTCCGGTCGAAGCCGTTTCGTGTACCGGTGCTACGCACATTCCGGAGCGGGTTGGCGAAGCCGGCGATAAGTTTACCTGTACCGCGGACGATTCTGCTTATGCAACGTTCAAGCTCGCTGGCGGAATCATCGCTCACTTCAACAGCTCCTGGTGCGTACGAGTCCGTCGTGACGACCTGCTCACTTTACAGGTCGATGGCACGAAGGGGTCCGCAGTCGCGGGGCTGCGGGACTGCTGGATTCAGCATTACGGGGCGACTCCAAGGCCACTCTGGAACCCCGACATCGCAAATCCATTCAACTTCTTCGAGCAGTGGCAGAAAGTTCCCGAGCAGCAGAGCTATGACAATGCTTTCAAAACGCAATGGGAACTGTTCTTGCGACACGTCGTGACGGGCGAACCATTCCGCTGGAATTTACTGGAAGGGGCAAAGGGTGTGCAACTCGCTGAAAAGGGTTTCGAATCGTGGAGGCAGGGTTGCTGGTTAGATGTGCCCGATCTTTTGAAGTAATCACATCGCCGCTGTCCAAACACTTACAATGTTTCTATGGCGTCTTCGATTCTGCGAGATTGCGTGTTTGCTGTTCTCAGTCTCTCCGTGTGCATGACTGCGCAGGACCTGAGCGGCTTATCGGCTGCGCAGAAATCCACGGTCGAGAAAATCCTGAAGGCTCGTGATTGTCCCTGTGGCTGCTCCATGAAAGTTGCCGTCTGCCGCACTGCGGACCCTTCCTGCTCGTACAGTGCCGGACTCGCCGACGTCGTCGTTTCGGCGATTAAAAAAGGCAAAACGGAAACCCAGGCCAGAGCCGAAGCGGATGCTTCCAAGTGGGCTCAGATTCAACCTCCCAAAACCTTGGAAGACCCGGTTGCTATTCCGGTGACCGGCGCTCCTGAAACCGGTCCAGCCAATGCATCGTTAACTTTGGTCGAGTTTTCTGATTTTCAGTGTCCCTACTGCGCGGCGGCGATTCCTCAGATTCGCGCCATACTGAAGGCCTACCCCAAGGATATCAAGCTCGTCTTCAAACAATTCCCGTTGCAGACTCATCCGCAAGCCGATCTAGCTGCTGCCGCTGCTACTGCTGCTCAGAAGCAAGGCAAGTTTTGGGAAATGCACGATGCGCTTTATGACTCTCAGGATGATCTGTCTCGCAAACACATCATGGCGCTTGCTGAGAAAGCGGGGCTCGACATGAAACGGTTCGAGACCGACATCGATTCGACCGAGGTTCGTGAGGCTGTGGTTCGCGATGTTCAGGATGGTGACAAAGCAGGAGTGGAAGGTACGCCAACCATCTTTATCAATGGCCAACGGTACAACGGCGCTATCAACCTCCAGATTTTAAAGCCACTGCTGGATGGAGCTCTCAAGCAGCCTAAAGGGAAAGCTGACACTGCTTCTGCTAAGTAGCCCTCAACTGGATTTTTCCAATTGCCCGACTACGCTTAGCACCACGTCACCGACAATTTGCAGACTCTGCGGACTTAACTTATCGAGCGTGTCTTGCGCGGTGTGCCAGGAACTATTACTTGGCCCATAGGTGAAGTCGATAATGTCAATCGAGTTCACGCCCGAGGCTACAAACGGCATGTGGTCATCATCGATTCCAGTGACCTCCTTGTGAAAGTATTTCGACAGGTTCAACTTCGCTGCCGATTGAATAAAGAGATCTCGAAGGGCCGGCGAAGAATTCGCGTCATTCAGAATGTCGAGATCCTTGTCTCCGATCATGTCTACGTTGATGAGGGCCTTTACCTGAGCCAGCGTACCGTCAGCACCCCATTTCGAAACTAAGTGTCGGCTTCCGTAACAACTGTCCGCCGCAGTCCATTCGTTCACTGCCTCTTCCCCATCGAAGAACACAACATAAAGGTCGTCCGGATGCCGAATACGAGCAGCCGCCCGGGCGAATTCAATGAGAAACCCAGTAGAAGAGCCTCCGTCATTCGCTCCAACGAAGTGGACCATCGAAATGTGTTTTGTGTCGTAGTGCCCGGTAACCATCAAGGCTCGTCCTGAAGTTCCTGGAAACTTCAAGATAATATTGGCCATTCCCAAAGGCCCAGCCGGGGTGCTCGCCTGGAAGGAGTCGATTAAGAGGTCCCCGCCCAACGGTTTCAGTTCAGTAACGATCCAGTCGCGAAGCTGCTTAATCGCAGCAGACCCGGACGGTCTCTCTCCGAACGAGGTTGCGCGGCGAGTATAGGCGAAAGCCTCGGCGCCACTAAACGTTGAGGGCCGTTCGGCGGCTGAGGTCGTGGAGATAAGAACAACGAGGACTAAAACAGCAGCACGGATATGTTGTAAAAGGCTCGCGAACGTGCTTGCGTAGCAGCGGTATAACCTGCGAAAAGATGAGTAAAAACCCACGTGTGAGATGTTCTTGAGGATGAACTGACTGTTGTATTATAGCGATAGTTTCCACTTAGGACTGAGCGTACTTCGCCACAATAAAAATGGAGTCGGTAGGACAGCAGCTCCGGAGTGCCCGCTTGCGGTTCGGGCTTACGCTTGATGATATCAGCGCAAAAACCCGCATTAATCTTAAATGTATCCAGGCGATCGAATCTGATGACATCGGGCAGATCAGCTCTGCGTTCTTCTATAAAAGTTTTGTTCGGCAGATAGCGCAAGCGGTTGGCCTTGATTACACTTCCCTGACAGCTCAAGTACAAAAAGCCGCGTCCTATTTTCCCGAGCCAATTATGCCAGGGCAAGCCGGAGCGCCCGTTCGTCCGGATGTCCCCGGTCTTCGTCCGCAGCGGACCCGCAAGTTGCGATGGCTAACTTCAGTCGGTTCCCTGGTGCTGCTGCTGGTAGTTTGTTCGAACATGTACGACGCGTGGCAGAAATCCCGCTGGCATCCACAGGGCCCTAGTCAGGAGAAGATTTCTCTTTCTGATCAGATTTCGTCGGAGGGACAGCCAGAGACCAGCAAATCGCACTCGCCTCTTCAAAACGAGAGACCGGCAAGTCCTGTGGTCGATAGTGTTCGTGTTGAGCTTTCCGCACTTGAGAGCACATGGCTTTCGGTTGCGGCGGATGGTAAGCAAATTTTCAGCGGTACCCTCCAAGCGAGTGAAACGAAAACTTTAGAAGGGCGGCAAACCGCTCGCGTTCGTACCGGAAACGCTGGAGGTGTTGAAGTCATCTTCAACGGCAAGACCATCGGGCGGCTCGGTCGTGAGGGTGAAGTTCGAACGGTTATCTTTACGAAAGATGGCTACAATTTTACCGAAGCGCGCGAGCATGTGGCGCGGCTCTTCAGCTGGAATGGCGAATAGAAGAGGCTGCCTCTCCCCTCAACTTCTCCACCCTGGCAATCCGTTCCAAGCGACGCTTTTGACGTTCCATCTGAATCAGTTCGTTACGCCGTCGGAGTTTAATATTCGAATCCACTTTGCGCCAAAATTTGCGAAAGTAATCGACCGCAGAAGTAAGGCCGAAGAGTACCACAGCCCACATTGCGATCATGGCGAAAAGCCGTAACTGAGGCCAGCGCAGCGAAAGCATCACCAGCGTAACGCCGACTACTTGCAGTACCATCTTTGACTTGCCAAGCTCACCCGCTTTGATTGTGTAGCCTTCCGCAGCGGCAATGCTGCGGAGGCCGGACACCGCAAACTCCCGGCTGATAATCAGAATCACCATCCACCCGGGAAGAAGTCGAGTTTCCACCATGGAGATTAAAGCTGCTGAAATCAGAAGTTTATCTGCTATGGGATCGAGCAGAGTTCCGACCGTTGTCACCTGTTTCCATCGCCGCGCCAGGTAGCCGTCCAGCAGATCGGTAACTGCAGCCGCCAGGAAGACCAGCAGAGCAAAAAAGTCGTTGGCAACGAGAAGGGTATCGCCCCACTGCACTCGCAAGTTCTGTTGAACTAACGCTGCCACCAGGAGCGGTACCAGGAAAATGCGGACTAACGTCAACAGATTGGGGAGATTGGTCAATCGTACTCAACTATAAAACAGACGTAAAAGTTATGGATGCAGCCGGTGCCGAATCTGTCACGGCTGGTTTATAGTTGAAGCGCTTTGTGGCTCGGGAACAGCCGTTTTCGCCGGTTGTGGCGGACTCACCGCTGTTTTGGGCGTCGTTTCGATAGCCGGAATTGTGTTTGTAATAGTGGTCGCTCTCCCCGACTTCTCTCCCCGAAGCCAGAAGTAGACCGCCGCCGTTGGTGTTGGTTGGTCTGGGAGCACGACCCGCAAGGATTGTTTTTGGCCTTCCCCTGCGATGGGCGTGGGAAGCTCAGTGACGGGAAAACCCGCCAACTGGTCCCAGCCGACTTGTTCAATCATTTCGAGATTGCGTCCGACTAACGTATAGGCGTGCTTACCTTCGCTCGGTTGATCTTTCACCGGAGTGAACTGGTCGACCTGAGGCAAGCGAAGAATATGAGCCAGCGGGTAGGCTTCTGACTTTCCGTCCGGACCGTTATCTAAAACCGCTTGAACCGAGCAGCCTGCCGGGAGCGCGCTGGTGTCATAGGAGACGAACAGTTGATCGGGCGATAGCTGTTGCAGGCTCCATTTGTCGGTTTGTTCCCCGATCCGCAGAACAGACTGGGGGCCTACCCCGCCGGAACATCCGATTCGAAGACTACTTTGGGGCTCGGCGTTTTTCACGTCCAGCATGGCGCTCAGGATGCTCCCGGCCGCTACCTCGCCGGGGTTCATCGCTACGACCGCCCCGGCTGGAACCGAGAGTTTGGAGCTGGCAATCAAGGGAAGCGGGCCGGTAATTTGAAGAGCGTCCGGGAAACTGAGGGGTTCGCTGCGATCTTTTACCTGCGCCGTCACCGAATACTTTGTCCCGAGTTTCAAGTTTGTTTTGAGCTGCACAGTCAGATTCCTTTGGTTTTGATCGGTTGTTCCGGGATCTAACTGCAGCTCGCCGGCAGGTGTAACCAGCTTCGTCACCAAGCCCAGCCGTTCGCCCTTTAGAACGTAATGTTGAACGCTAGCTCCCTGGTTTGCGACGATCGGCAAATTCGCGATTTTTGGGGGATTCGGCAAGACTTGCATCGGGATTGCATGGCTTTTATTGTCTTGTTGAGAAACAAGCAGCTGGTACTCGCCGGGATCCAGATCCCCGGTATTGATCTGCACGTCCATCCGGTTTTGCGGCCCGAGCCGAAGACCCACCGGCAAGAGAAAGGGCACAGCCTCGGCGGTCGCAAACTCATCCCCAACCTTTTTGACTTCCACTTTGGTTGTGAATTCGAAGTCGGAGTGTTCCAGTGTGACAGCGGTCTTGCCGCCCTTTTCGAGCAATTTGTCCTGAGATGCCGGCTGGAGCCGGGCTTCGTTGAACGTGCTCAGCGGAACAACGTGAATGTCGCCTTTTCCCGCGAAATGGGTCCAGTCCCAGAAGCCGGCTAGGTGGTAGTCGCCGGGAGAAATGCTGACCTTCGTTAAATCAATTTCGATCGCTTTCTGATTCGCGAGTTTCAGCACGTTGACGGGCGTCTTTTGCCCTTGGGAGTTTTCGAGAGTCCATTGACGGGAACGATCCAGGTATTTCCACGCAGTCGGCGGCACGTCGACAGGCACTGGGGTTTTCTGGTCGGGTGGAATGTAGTTCGCCTTCTCAATCTGAATAACCGGCGCCGGAATATTCGGAATTCGATTTGCCCAGAGATAAGCGACCCGGGTATGCGGAGGCGCCGGAGTGCGCTGCCCGCACAGGTTTATCCCCTCCTTGAGGGGCTGTGCAAACGACGACCGAAACTGCGTGCCGGGAAACGCGATCGCCCGCAAGTCCAATAACATTGCCGTTCCCCCTGCTGCCAATCCGATGGGGCTTCCAAAAAATAAGCTGGCTGCCGCCGTGGTCAAGCTCGCCGTCTGTCCGATACGCGAGCTCGAGGATGGCGTAATCGGATCGTAGGTGGCCAGCTGCGGGTTCATGGTTGCAAAAAGCGTCTGCGCCTGGACTCCGGGCGGCGATGTCTTATCGATAGCAACCGAAAGGCCGTATTGCGAGGCAAAGCCCGTGAGCGCCGCATTCATGCCGGCAGAGGAACTATCGGCGCTCGATAGGGCTTGTAGAAGGGCCTCGGTTTCGGAGGTTTTCTCGGCGTAGTCCGCCAGTTGCGCGATCAGGAGTTCGTCCTGAGAAAGGAAGCCGCGCACTTTTTTCTTGCTCAGACCTTCCGGCCCATAAACAAATGCCGCGATTGAGACCGTCCGATCTACTTTCCACTCCTGGGGTTTATCTGCCGGTCTGGGATCACTGACAATCAAAAAGTCTTTGCCGGACTGTCGCTTGGCGGGAACCAGGACAAGTGAAACTTCGCCGGGCCTCTTCTCATGCCCTCGCAATACCGGAGAGTAGAGAACGGTATCGCCCTCTGTCAGGTGATTGATAGTGCGGAAAGGGAGCGGTTCGACGCCGCGTTGCGGCGACCGGACCCGAAGATCCACTGCGCCGATAGGTCCTCCGGCCGGGCATACAACCGGCGGCGGGGCAGTCGTCTGGACACTCGTCTGTTCTGGGGCGTCGTTATCGGATTGGTTGGAAGTTCTTGACGATAAACCGTCTTGTGCCTGCGCCGCGAGAGACACCGCTAACGCAAACCTCGCAAGGCGAGAAAACATCGTGCTCCTCTAGAATAACTTGCGTGCGGTTCGTGGCCGGCTATTCTCAGGAATTTCCGGTAAATCCGCCCTAAGGATATAAGCGATGCCGAAATATCAGGATTTGATCGATTCCCTAGCCGCCGACATCCGCTCCGGTCGCTATCGGCCCGGCCAAAAGCTGCCTAGCGAAGCTGCCCTGGTAACGAAATTCAAAACTTCCCGGATCACGGTCGGGCGCGCGCTACGGGAACTGCAACAAAAGGGACTCATCGATAGGGTCGCCGGTTCGGGCAGTTACGTCCGGGGAGAACTGGGAAAAGATCTTCTGTTTGGCTTGCTCATTCCGGATCTGGGTGAAACCGAGATCTTCGACCCGATTTGCCATGGAATCGCGATGGCGCCGGAAGCAAGCGATCATGCCCTGCTGTGGGGTCACACCAGCGCCGGGCGCGCGGGGAAAGCGGAACAGTGCTGGGAACTCTGTCAACAATTTATTGCGCGCCAAGTGTCCGGCGTATTCTTCGCACCGCTCGAGTTCGAGCGAGAAGCCGGAAAAATCAACCAGAAAATCATGGCAGCCCTGCGGGAATCCGGTACACCGGTTGTCCTTTTGGACCGCCGGCCATCGGAAATGCCGGAGCGCGTCAGGGCCGATCTGGTCGGCCTCAACAATCGACAGGCGGGATACCTGGCAACCGAGCATCTCATCCAGCTGGGATGCAAGCGGATCGGCTTTTTTGCCTACCAGGGCGCGGCTTCCACCATCGCAGGAAGAACGGCGGGCTATCACGAAGCGTTGCGCACTCATGGCCTGACCGAGAAAACTAATTCAATACTGGAAATCCCCGAGGATGACAAGGTAAACGTTCCAACCGGGAATTTTAAGAGCGGCGACGAGTTCGAAGCCTTTGTCTGCGTGAACGACCATATCGCCGGAGTCCTGATGCATGCGTTCCTCTCTCGCGGCGTGCGGATTCCGGAAGACGTTCGCATCGTCGGCATCGATGATGTACGTTACGCGAATCTTCTTCCAATTCCGTTGACGACCGTCCGCCAGCCCTGCGCGGAGATCGGAGAAGCTGCTTTACGCACCATGTTGGAGCGCATTCGCACACCGCACCTGGCATCGCGCGAGATCCTATTGGATGGCGAGCTGATCGTCCGGCGATCGTGCGGCAGTTCTATTCAAACTTAATAGGCCCACAGCGCTGCCCGCATGTCACATTTTCGACCTGGGGCTCGTCGACAGTTGCGTGAAACCAGCTGTTCGCGAAGCAGCCCGCGAGGACAAAGCCAAAGGTCGCTGAGAAGCGTTTTCTCGCATCTGGAACTCTTACGGCCTTATCAGACAATAGGACGAGACGTCGAAACCACACTCAAAGAGGCGTCGAAGAATCCCACAGACCTTAACGAAATAGGAGAGAACACACTTGCCGACCACGGAAACGCAAACGCTAGAAGACCTGTGCATCAACACCATACGGTTTCTCTCTGCCGATGCAGTGCAGAACGCCAACTCCGGACATCCCGGTATGCCGATGGGCGCTGCTGCAATGGCTTATACGCTTTGGACCAAATTCCTGAGATTTAATCCAAAGAATCCCAATTGGATCGATCGCGATCGATTCGTTCTATCGGCTGGACACGGTTCCATGCTGTTGTACAGCTTGCTCCATTTGACCGGATACGATCTTCCGCTCGAAGAGCTCAAACACTTCCGCAAATGGGGGAGCAAGACTCCCGGCCATCCTGAGCGGGGCCACACGGTGGGCGTGGAAGTCTCTACCGGCCCACTTGGCCAGGGTTTCGGGAACGCCGTTGGTCTGGCCATCGCAGAGGCTTGGCTGGCGGCTAAATTCAACCGTCCGGGAAACACCATCATCGATCACCATACCTACGGCATCTGCGGTGATGGCGATTTGATGGAAGGCATCAGCCAGGAAGCGGCCTCGTTTGCAGGGCACCTACGGTTGGGTAAACTGATCTTCCTTTATGACCAGAACCATATTTCACTGGCCGGCGGTACGCCCCTCACCTTTACTGAGGATGTCGGCAAGCGCTTCGACGCTTACGGCTGGCATACCCGGCATGTTAACGAAGGAAACGATGTGGAGGACATCGAGAAAGCCATAGAAGAAGCGCGGGCGGAGACACAACGTCCTTCGCTCATCCTGGTTCGTACGCACATCGGCTATGGCAGTCCCAAAAAGCAGGACACCTTTGAGGCTCACGGCAACCCCCTCGGCGAAGAAGAGCTGCAGGCTGCCAAAAAAGCTCTGGAATGGCCGTCGATGGACAAGTTCTATCTTCCCGAAGACGCCGTGAAGTTTTTCCGGCAGATTGGGGACAAAGGCGCCGGAACCGAGAAAGACTGGCAGAAGCGCTTCGATGCTTATAAGAAGGCTTTTCCCTCCGAGGCCGCTGAGTTTGAGCAGATGCTGAGCGGCAAGCTGCCCGATAACTGGTCTGCCGACCTCCCCAAGTGGAAGACCGAAGATAAGCCAATCGCGACGCGAGCCGCCGGCGGGCAGGTCATGAACGCTCTTGCCAAGCACATTCCCAATCTGGTCGGTGGATCGGCCGATTTGAACCCCTCAACCAATACGGCGTTAAAGGGTCTCGGTGACTTTCAGCCGACGGAATTTGGCGGTCCTTCGAGTCAAGGCGCCGTTGGCGGCGTCTGGGGCTATGCCGGACACAACGTGGCCTTCGGCGTTCGAGAGCACGCCATGGGGGCGGCAGTGAACGGAATGGCGGCACACGGCGCCATTCTTCCCTATAGCGCAACCTTTCTGGTCTTCTCCGATTACATGAAGCCGGCCGTTCGATTGGGCGCGCTAAGCAAGTTGAAGGTGTTCTACGTCTTCACTCATGACAGCGTGGGAGTCGGTGAAGATGGACCGACCCATGAGCCGGTAGAGCAATTAACCGGTTTGCGAGCTATTCCGGGCCTCACCGTGTTTCGTCCCGCGGATGCGAACGAAACGGCGGAAGCCTGGGAGACAGCGATTCAACAATCCGGACCGAGCCTCTTCGCTCTCACGCGCCAGAACATTCCGCACCTTGACCGCAAAACTGCTAAGGGCAACGTCTCAAAAGGCGGCTACATTCTTTCCGAGCCGGAAGGGGGCGGCCCGGACTTGATTCTGATCGGCACTGGTTCAGAAGTTCACCTCTGCATGAAAGCACAGGAAAAACTCAAGGAATATGGGGTGAAAGCTCGTGTAGTCAGCCTGCCGAGCTGGAATTTGTTTGAAAGCCAGGACGAGGCTTATCAGGAAAGCGTCTTACCAAAGACGATCAAAAAGCGAGTAACCATCGAAGCCGCGTCACCGTTCGGTTGGTGTAAATGGGCCGGTGAGGAAGGGACGATTATCGGCATTAATCACTACGGGGCCTCTGCTCCCGGGGACGAGATTATGAAGCATTTCGGCTTCACCGCTGAACATGTAACATCGGCTGCGCTGCGGCTGTTAGGCAAGAACGCAGAAGCCGATAAAGAAGAGAAAGGCGCCGACACCACCAATGTCTCGCCGACCGCCCCGTCCGAAGGGCACTCTTAGCAACAGCTGACTTGACGAAACGGAGGGCCATTGCGGTCCTCCGTTTCTTTTTGGACGAATTCCAATGCCATATCGACTGAAGGCCGGCGAAAACATCCCGCAAAATATCAGGCGTATCGTTTGCGAAGAGATAGACTTCGCTGTCGAACAACTGAACGGCAAGAAGGTCGCCAAAAAGCGAGACGAAGCTGTTCACGAAGCGCGCAAGAGCATCAAGAAAGTTCGCGGCGTCCTCAAGCTTCTGCGGCCGGAGCTTGGAAGCGCCTATCGAGAACAAAACAGCAGGCTTCGCGACCTCGGGGCAAAACTCTCCGAGCTGCGCGATGCGGGCGCCATCATTGAGACTTTCGACGGCATCGTCAAAGACGCGAGCCCGAAGAACGGCTTCCCGACTATCCGCAGAGCGCTCGAGCAGAATAAGAAGGACAAGGAACAATCTGAAAATATCCTTGCAGTGATGGCTGCTACAGCCTCAAATTTGGCCGCCGTAAAGGGACAAGTAGACCAGTGGCCAATTCCGGATAAGGGTTTTCCGTCAATCAGGCAAGGCTTGCGAAACACCTACCGGCTGGGCCGAAGGGCCATGCACCAAGCCCAAACCAAGAATCGCCCGGAGCTTTTCCATGAATGGCGAAAGCGCGCCAAAGAGTACTGGTATCACGTGCGCTTACTTGAAAGTTGTTGGACTGACGTACTGACAGCGCGTGAAAACAGCTTGCATGACCTTGAAACCTGGCTTGGAGACGACCACAACATCGTGGTCCTTCTGGAACAGCTGCAGCGGCAGCCCGAGCGGTACGGAACCGCGCAAGACGTGGATCTATTCGCCTCGTTGGCTCAGGCTCGGCAGAGGGAGCTGCGTGAGCAAGCGATCTCTTTGGGCGAGCGGTTGTACGAGGAAAAGTCAAAGCCGTTCAGTAAGCGCATCGAGGGGCTTTGGGACGCTTGGCAGGACCAGCCGGACAGCATGAAGGAACGCAACAAACGGGAACGGCAACCTGAAAAACCGTCGCCCTCTTCCCCCAAGAAAACCGCAGCCTGAGCCCTGATGCGGAATTTTTCGCCTTGGAGAGAATTTCTTACGCTCCGTCGAAATTTGTTCAGTATCAATACGGACCCGACTTCCGTTTCGCTTTTCACTTCCGATGCTAAGTAATCCAAACTCAGCGCTTTACACGTATCTGTCTCTTGGGCTGAGATGCCCATTCGGTTGGCAACTCAGTTGCTTAATGTTAGGCGAGAGGGACTTCAATTTATGCTCTGGTATGCCTGGGTGTTTTTAGTAATCGCGCTAATTGCAGCGTTTCTTGGATTCGGAGGAGTCGCAGCGGCATCAGCCGGTATCGCGAAAATTTGTTTCGTCATCTTCCTGGTGCTGTTCTTGATCAGCCTCCTGGCGGGTCGCCGACGAGTAATCTAGCATTCCGGCGTGATCTAGCCTTCCGAAAGTCGGATTCAGTAGAGCGTATCTTGCTCTACTGAATCCATAACTTTTTCAGCCTGCCGTGTTCGCGCGATGCACATACTTCCCATGATCCGGCATCGCAATCCTATCAAAATCCCGAGATAACCGTTTGATTTGTTCTGGCACTTCGTCTCCACATATGGGTAGCCCATGGTGCGGAGCTATTGTACGTGGTTCCAAAGCAGCCAACATCGTGACCGATTGACGAGCCTGATCCCAATCCGGCGTGTAATAGGAAGGAGGCCCGTGCAGTTCCGGACGCTGCTTTGCCACTGCCAGGAAAGACTCCTGCTTAGTTGTACAAAGCGCGTCTCCCGCTAAAAGAACTCGATCCCGTTCCCGAAAGAGCGAAACGTGACCCGGCGCGTGTCCGGGTGTATGTAACCACTGCCAACCCGGCAGAGTCGGGACCGAATGATCTTCCGGCAGCGCCTGAACATGACCGCTGAGATCGACCGAAGTACGCGGATAAAACGGAGACAGTGTCGACATGACGCCTCCGCCCACGCTGGGGTCCGGAGCAGGATATTTCTCGCGGCCATTTAAGTACGGAAGCTCGGCCGAATGCGCGTACACCGGAACGTTCCACTCATGGACAAGTTCTTTCACCGTGCCAACATGATCGAAGTGGCCGTGCGTGAGGATGATCGCCTGCGGCTTCGTCCCTTTCCCAAAATGGTTCTCAGCCCAATGCCTGATCTTACCGGCTGACAGAAATAGCCCGGTATCGATCAATGTCCAACCGCTCCCGTCTTCAGCGGAAAGAGCGAAGACATTGACAAAAAAAATGCGAAGACCTTTAACGCCCGGAGCAATGTCGTCCAGAGCGGCCACTTCATAGAAGGGCAAAGGCAAAGTATCCATCGCTTCTCCTTCCAGTCTGAGTTGTGACTCTCAGACCGAACTACTCCTTTAGACGCGATTAACACTTTTATGTAATCGTGCGGTCTGCCGATTAGTGAAGCGGTCTAATGGACAGGTCCGTTCCAGCGCAATCCGATTTGCCATAGCCGGGGCTCGCCGGTATTGGGTGACGGCGTAAGCGCCACTAAGTAGCTTCGATCGAGCAGATTTTGGAGGGATGCAACGGCCGACAGTTTCCTGGTAATGTGCTGCTGGGCGGTCAAACTCAAAGCCGCATATCCGGGTAAAAGGAATTGATTCAGGTCGTCGTCGAACTGCAGACCGAATGCGCCTAATCCGAACGTCACCAGCGTAGATTTACCCGAATAAGCAAGCTGCGCCGTTCCTTGTTGCTTGGGCACTTGAGGAATTCGCTGCCCATTCGCCAGTCGGGCATCTACAAACATATAACCGCTGGTAAGTGTCCACCTGTCCCACCTTTGCGTGAACTTGGCCTGGAAGCCCTGCGACAAGGCGCTGGGAAAATTCTGGCGCTGCCGCAGAATCAACGTGGGTGTAGTCCTGAGTGTCGCGTTGTCGATCAGGTTATCAAGCGCGTTATGGAACAGGCTGACCGAAACCCGAGTGCTTTCTCGGGTCCAATCTACTCCGGTCTCTTCTCCCAAAAGGCTCTCCGGCACGAGGTCTGGATTCGCCGTGGTTTGGATGTTTCCAACCCGGAACGGACGGTACAGCTCATTTAAGGTCGGCGCTCGAAAGCTTCGATATGCTGAAGCCCGAATTCTGAACTGACCGAGACCCACCGCCACTCCTCCATTCGGACTGACAAACGTCTGTCCGCGCTCTCCCGTAAACTGATGCCGGATTCCCCCAAAAAAGCTGAACCGGCCGGCGGTGTAGTCCCCCTGTCCGAATAAGCCATGCTCCAGGAGCGTCCCTCCGTTTCGGGTGAGGATCTTGGTGTTCAGCGAATAATCAAGACTCGTCCCGTGAATGTCATCGGTGTCTGCACCGATGATGGTGTGCCACCTGACAGCATGGTGTCGCCAATAGGCGGCGCCGCCGACGTCCGATTCGGGAACCGTTTGCCGGGCCGTGAGCGTCTCGACATTTCTGTTGGCAGAGACGCTGGAGTACGTGCTGTGAAACTGTCCCTGTGTATGAAACGCCAGGAACGAAACCTGGTCGTTTGTCCAGGAATGTGTGTAATTCGCTCCGATGGTACCCAGCCCCGTTGAGTTGTGCGTCAGCTGAGTCCCGTTTTGACGTTCCTCGGCCAGGATGTCCAAATGGATCGATAGGTGATCCGATGCGCCAAGGTAATCCAAAAACATATCGCCTGTGGCAAAACGTACATTGGCTTTGTCGTCCGCTGCGCCTCGAACCGACGGCGGCGTGATGTAGTATCCATCGGTGGTGAAACTTCGCGAATGCACCGATAACCCCCAGGGTCCCCAAAGATTGGAGTAGCCAGCCGCCGCATCTACTGTTCCTTGATTTCCACCAAGAATATCTGCCGAAAGATGCTGCCGCTCAGCGGAAGGCGAAAAGAGCGAAATCGTCCCACTCATCGCCCGGTCGCCAAAAATGCTGGTAGACGCCCCCTCCTGCACTTCCACCCGATCCAGGTAATTCGGATCCACTCGATCCCAGTAAACCCATCCTCCAAAGGGATCGTTGATCGGAATCGAATCCCAAAGTACAAGCGTGCGGCTCGCGCCCGTAGATCCGATTCCCCGGAGAGAAACGCCTTGCGTAGTCGGATTGGCAACCACGCTCGAACTTCGCCGAAAAAGGCTAAATCCAGGTATCTGCCGTAATCGGTTGTCCAACTCGATCCCCGGTAAAAGCTGGATCGTCTGTCGACCAAGCACGGTTACGGCCGCCGGCGTCTGCGCATCCAGTACCCCGTTCACCGTCACCGTCGTGTGAAGGGGCGGCAGCGCCGATGTGGCCTGAGATGGGTCTTGAGTTGAACTGCCTTGATTCGGCTGCGCCGGTCCGGCTTGCGCATAACATGTCGCTGTGGCCAGGATCACCAGCGAATACAAACGAAGGGCTTTGGTCATCAAATCGTAGTTGGCGTAGTCGCCTGCTTCTCGCGATCTCGGAACTTACATTCTCTTCGATTCGTATCCTGAGAAAGAACGAACAAGTGGATTACGCCATCGAAACGAACGAGCTGGGAAAAACGTACGGCGCAACTTTGCGACGGAATCGCGAAATCCGGGCCCTGTCGGATCTTACCTTACAGGTTCCGCGCGGGGTCAAATTCGGGCTGCTCGGCGCAAATGGCGCGGGGAAGACCACGTTTGTCAAAATCCTGACTTCCGCTGTCCACGCCACTTCGGGATCGGCCACTCTGCTGGGCGTCGATATCCGCGACATCGAGTCAAGGCGTCCGGTCGGCTACCTGCCCGAGAATCATCGCTTCCCGACATACTTCACAGGGCAGGGAATGCTCGACTTTTACGCCGCGTTGTCGGGCCTCGATGCAGCGGAGCGGAAAAGAAGAATACCGGAGCTTTTGGATCAGGTCGGTCTGAAAGACTGGTCGGACGTGCAAATTAAGAAGTATTCCAAGGGCATGCTCCAACGCCTGGGTTTGGCGCAGGCGCTGATCCATAAGCCCCAGCTTCTGCTCCTCGACGAGCCTACCGATGGAGTGGACCCGGTCGGCCGCCGAGACATCCGAAAGCTTCTCGATTCGTTGGCGGACACCGGCGTCACCATCTTCATAAACTCCCATCTGCTAAGCGAAGTCGAGAGCTTTTGTGAATACGTCGCCATCCTAAAGCGGGGCCGCCTGGCTCTCCAAGGAAAAGTGAGCAGTCTGATCGCGGGCCGCGGTTATCAAGTCGTCGCCACGAACGTCGCCGAGGACGTCTTACAAGATGTTCGCTCGAGCATCCAGTTCACCCTGTCGCAAAGCGAGGACCGCACCACCTTTCATGTTTCAAATCGCGAAGCAGCGAACCTGTTGCTGGATAAAATTCGGTCGGGTGGCGCGTCGGTCGAGAGCCTGACGGCGTCCAGCAGCAGCCTGGAAGATGTGTTCATCGAAACTACCGCGCCCGAGCACAACGCCGCATGAACAGCGCCTCAGCGGGATCGCCGTTCCAGATCTTAGGCGCGCTGGTAGCCGACACCTTCCTCGAAGCCCGCGCTCGCTGGCTTTTCTGGGGATTATTCGCGCTGTCCACGCTCCTGGTCGCCCTGTTCCTCTTCGTGCTGAACATCGATATTGTGGCCGGCGCTACCGCCACCATCGAAATCGGAGCAATCGGATCAACCTCCCGCACCATTTACGACATCCATAAGTTCGTCATTGTCTCCTACTCCTGGGTTTCGATCGCCCTGTACATCTGGGGTACGCTGCTCGCCATCTTCGCCTCAGCGGGTTTAGTCCCCATCCTGCTTGAACCGGGCCGCATCGGTCTGCTTCTCTCGAAGCCGGTGAGCCGCACCATGCTGCTGATCGGAAGATATGTCGGCAATGTGCTGATCGTGGCGCTCAATCACACTTACCTGATCCTCTCTATTTGGCTCATCCTCGGCGGCAAAACAGGCATCTGGGACCGCCGTTTTCTGTGGGCCATACTGATCAGCGTCTTCATGTTCGCGGTGCTGCTGTGCGTGGTGGTTCTGATCGGCGTCGTCTTCGAAAGCGCCGCTCTGTCCATCATGGCCTCGGTTGCCCTCATGTTGATCAGCTCGCTTCTGGCCCAGCTTGACTGGTCCATTCGACTCCTCGCATCCGAGTGGTCCCGGCAGCTCTGGCTGGCGCTCTACTGGATGTTGCCGAAGGTCTACGATCTGGGCGCTGCCATGAAGCAGATTATTCTTTATGACCGAACCGCAGACTGGCTGACACCCGTCTGGACTTCCGCACTATTCGGCTTGGTCGCTCTTGCCGCCGCCATTCAAATTTTTAGAAAACGAGACTTCTGAGTGCGTTCTTCGATCATTCTTTCCCTTCTGGCCTCGCTCTTGTTCGTCCACGCTTGTCGCTCTGTCCAAGAGCCGGGGGCGCGCGTTGCTTCAAAACTGTCGACGTACATTCCACCCGGCACTGCTGTTCTGGCTGGGGGCGATCTGGACCAGGTAAAGCAGTCCGCCCTTTATAAAAGAAATGAGAGCCGCCTGGATCTCTCCCTGCTCAACCAGCTTTCTGAAAAGACGGGCATCGATCCGCGCCGTGAGGTCTCCGAATTCCTGGTTGCCTGGCCGGCCAATCAGCCGGTCATGGCGGTGCAAGGCCGTTTCTCCGAAGGGCAGATCAGTCAGAAGCTAGAGGCTTCCGGCGCTCGACGGAGCGACTACCAAAAACACGCCTTCTTCAGCGATGGCCGCGAATCCCTCTTTTTCCCGGAGCATTCGGTCCTCGTTGCCGGCCCGGATATTCTTTTGCGCGCAATTGTAGACGGAGGTCACGGCAGCATCCCGCCGGCCTTAAAAGAACGCTTAAGCTCCTTGTCAAGCCAGGATCAGCTCTGGCTTGTGAGCAGCCAAAGTCTTCCCTTGAGTCGCATTCCCCTGCGCCCCGATCTCGAATCGGCGCTCTCGAATCTCATCGCTTATGTGAAAGGGGCTAGCTTCGGAGTCAGCTTGAGCGACGGCGCGCGCCTCGAAAGCAACCTCAGCTGTGTTTCGCCGGCCGGGGCCAAACAGGTCCGCGATGCGATCCGAGGCGGCATCGGCCTGGCGCGGCTCACCACCAAAGACAGCGAACTGGACTTGCTGAAAGTCTACGACGCCATCCAGGTCGACCAAGATGCCGAAACCGTGCGTGTACGAGCCGATTTCCCGCCCCAATTGGCAGACCGGTTACTCACTCAGCTGTCTGGTTTAAAAGGAAAAACGAACGGGATGCTGAAGCCTTAGCCCAAAGTGGACTTGCCGCCCTCGCTAATATAATTGCGGTTCCAACCGGGGATCTGAACCTTTATATCGCCCTCGACGACGGCTTGACAACCCAGGCGCGAACGCAAGGTAAGTCCGGCTGCCATTTCAAGCCTGTCCAATTCATCATCCTCAGCTTCGGACAGATTTTTTTCACCTTCAACAACTATGACGTGACAGGTTGTACAGGCGCAGCTTCCGCCGCACGCATGTTCCAGATGCACGCCGAGATTCATCGCCACGTCGAGAATAGAGTGTGGCTTGCCGTGATCGGCATAGGGAAGTTTACCGGGATCGAACTCTACTGTCTTATCTTCCGGTAAAAACGTTACTTTCGGCACACCCCAATTGTATCGGCAGAGATGCCCTTATTCGGTTTCTACAACTTCTATCGCATTGATCTCGGCGTAATTCTTTACCGGCACGAATTCCAGCACCAGCACGCCCTGTGCATTCGGCTCTAAGTTCTTGAAGACCTTAGTGACGGCGCGATTCGACCCGCCCGCATCCTTGGCCACCTGGTAATCGCGAAGCAGCGCCACGCCATTCGCAAACACATTGAAAATGCGGGCATCCTCGGCCGGCTGGTTCGATTCCGGAGTGCCGAACCAGGTTTCCGCGAAGTGCAGCGTCACTCGGTATCGACCGGGCGCAAGCGGGATGCGATATGAGAAATTCCCATACCGTTCTCCTTCGTAAAGTGCCTTTTCAGGGGGATTACTCACCACCCGCCGTCGAAACACAAAATTGCCGCCACAGTAATACTCGTCCGCGGACCATACACGCCCATCCGAATCGGTAACCGGATTGCCCTGCGTCACAATCCGAACCGGGTGAATGCGGTCCGGACTGCTTGGCAAGATTTCGATGGCATTCAAAAAAGCCGGCCCGGATCCCACATCGAATTGCAAATGAAGTTTCCCGTCGTCAGCCGGCCGAACATTCTTAAATACACGCTGATCCAGACGGTTGGGAGACCCGGCGTCCGCCAGAGGATCGAGCGTCGGCAGCCGCGTAGCGTCATTAATTACCAGTGAAAATACCCGCGAACTGTCTCCGCCGCCCGCCGGATTTCCGCGACCGTACTGGATCTCGGCAAAATAAAGGTGCAATTCGTAGCTTCCCTGCTGCAGAGGAATGTCATAACGAAAATGGCCCGACCGCTGTGCCTTGATGAGGTGCGGGTCCGGCTGACCTTCAATAAAATGATCCGCCGGCACGATGTCGGAAGTGCCACCCGTGTAATAGGCGTCCGAGCCCCAGGTGTGGCCCTGCCGGTCGACGAACGATGCGCCATGATAGCCGGCCAATATCCGGAACTCTCCGGAGATCGGCTCGGTCGAGGCCCCGCTCCACGTCTCGACCGGCTGTTGCTTTGCCCGGTGCGGGACATCGTGTTTCGATCGCCGCCACAAGAGCAGCCCCGCCAGGCCAACTAACAGCAGACCCGCGAGCGCGTACACCCATGTGCGTGTGTAGCTGTCTCCGTAAGAAGTCTTGGGGTGAGCAGTGTTCGGAGCGGGAACAGTCTCCAGGACGTGGAACACTTCTATCTCGTTGAGCTTTTCCAGAACGGGTTCCACCGTTGCTCGAACCTCTTCACCCTTCGCTACCGCCGGTTGAACCTCACGCACGACAAACACTGGCCGGTATTGCCCGCAAGGGATCATTACCTGGAGGGTGTGATCGGCGGCAATTCCCTGATAATAGTCCTCCAGGCGCTTACGGAGCCGATGCGCCTCTACCCGAACGATGGAATCCTTCTTCGGGTCGAAGTCTGCCGGCCGCCCGAGCGCTTCGAGCGCAATGCTGTATTCCTTGATTTCGTCGGCTCGTCCGGCAAAATATCGTTCGCAGATAAAGCAAAAGAACTTGGAAAGGCGTGGCGATTTGGCAAGAACGCCGTCGGCCAAAATCCTCGCAAATTCTTCCCGTTCGAGCTGCAACGAAGCAATAGCGCCCATAGAAAGATTGTCGGAAGTATATCAAAGCTGAGTAGAATTTTCCTACCGCGTATGTAACGTGCTTGATTTGCAAGATTTATTGCTCGTAACGTTTATGTAGCCGCGAGGTAACTCACCGCTTATTGATTGCGAATCGACAATTTCCTATAGTGTCCCCAGACTACTTAAGACCGGTGATGGTTCACCGGTCTGCTTACTTTGGAAGGGGTTCCATGTTTAAAAGAGCGTTCGGGCTAGCTCTGCTTGCTTTGCTACCTGTTGTGATGTGGTCGCAAGGGCTTTTCGCGACTCTCACCGGCGTCATCTCCGATCCTTCAGGCGCAGTTGTAGGTGGCGCTCACGTCACTCTCAAGAATGCCGGTTCGGGAGACATACGAACGACTACCACGGACAGCCAGGGTTACTACACCTTCTCGTCCGTGCCGGTAGGTGACTATAACCTATCTGTCGAGGCTCCTGGATTTCAGGCTTATAAGGTCACTGGCTTCGGTTTAACCGGCGCCGAAAAGCGCAATATCAATGCTTCTCTCCAGGTTGGTTCAACCAACCAGACAGTGGAAGTAACGGGAGCGGCAGATATCATCGCCCCGGTGGACTCCGGCGAGAAGTCGAATACCTTAACGACCAAGCAGCTCGAGAATTACGTGCAGGTGGGCTCCAATGCCGCCGAGTACATCAAGATCATCCCGGGCTTCGGAATCACTAACAGCGCGCAGAATAAGAGTAACTACAGCGGCCAGACGATTGGCATCAACGGGAACGGCGATTCCGGCAGTCAAAGTCCTCTGAATGGCGCTTTCTCCTACAACGGTCTGCCGGGCAATACGCTGGACATTGTTGCGGACGGCGCACACGTCTCCGATCCTGGCTGCAACTGCGACACCCCTGTGAACCAGAATTCCGACTTCGTGCAGGAATTCAAAGTGCTCACTTCCAACTTCAGCGCCGAAGAGCAAAAAGGCCCGATGGTGATTACCTCGGTCACCAAGTCGGGCGGCTCCGATTTTCACGGGAATGCATTCTTCTACGCGCGCAACTATGTTTTGAACTCGAACGATGCCTACTCGAACGCGCTTGGCATCAAACAGCCGCAAAACAAGTACTACTATCCCGGAGGCAGCATCGGCGGCCCGGTTTTACTGCCCTGGACGCACTTTAACCGGAATCGAAACAAGCTGTTTTTCTTTACTGGATACGAGTATTACTATCAGGTCCTCGATACAGGCCAGCTAACAGCAACGGTGCCAACTGCCGGGGAACGAACGGGAAATTTCTCGCCTGCTGAAGTCGCAAAAGAAGGAAATGTCAACGCTTCGGGCCGTGCGCCGACCCCTGTTCTCTTCTCTAACGGCAGCTACCAGATGCCGGCCAGCCAGCTTGACCCCAACATGCAGAAGCTGATGAATCTGTATCCGCTGCCGAATGCAAACCCCAACGCGACTGGCGGCTATAACTACGTTCAATCGGAAATATTCAATCAAAACAACATCCAATGGGTTTCGCGCGTCGACCTCAGCATCAGCGACAATACCAAACTATTTGTCCGCTATAACCTCCAGCGGGAAACGCAGCAATTCCCGGTGGGTTTGTGGTGGCGCCAGTCTGATCAGGTGCCTTATCCCAGCGCGGTCGAAGGCAAGAATCGCTCGGATTCCGTCACCGGCTCTTTAACGCACGTATTTAGCCCAACGATGACGAACGAAACCGTCTTCGCTTATACCTTCGTTGGCTTCCCGAACGTCTTCCAGGATCCCACCAAGGTGAACCGCACCAGTGTAGGCTTTGCCGATCCGACGTTGTTCAAGAACGGTGTTTCTCAGATTCCGTCCTTCGGCGGAAACGGAAGCTCTGGCCAGGCCGCACTCATTTTCAATCCAGGCGGTTTCGAAGCGGGCGGTACCTCTGGCGGACTCTATGCCAATAAGTACATGCCCAGCGCCAGCGACACGTTGACGAAGGTTATCGGCACCCATACGGCCAAAATCGGCTTCTTCTATGAATGGATTCGCAATGCTCAGCCGGCGAACAACAACACCAACGGATCCATGCAGTACGTGCCAACCAATAACACCACTTTCACTACCGGAAACGCCTATGCCGACATGCTCCAGGGCAGCATGTCGCAGTATCAAGAGGCCAACTTCAACCGCATCAACGATATTTCTTACAACACGTATGAAGGATTCGCGCAGGATTCGTGGAAGGTGACACCGCGATTGACGATTGAGCTCGGCCTCAGAATGACTCACTTCACGCCGTGGGCCGATGATGAAGGATTTGGATATTCGGTCTGGAATCCGAAGAACTACAGCTCGGCCAACAATGGCGCCTGTGCCGCGGCGCCTACGTTCTGCGGGTTCAATTGGCATTCCCGCAACTCCGCTGTTCCGGTAGGCGGATTTCCCATGCGAACCGTTTACTGGCAGCCTAGAACTGGCCTTGCATACGATTTAACAGGCAAAGGCAACACCGTGTTCCGCGGAGGTTGGGGCCGCTTCTATTACCACTCCGGACAATTCACCAGCGGCCTGGATACCTCGGCCGGCTCCGAAACCGTGACCCTGACCCCTAGCAGCATAGGCAACAAGCCACTTTTGGCAAGCCAATTGAACACCATTCCGTTTTCGGCTGCGCCGGCTGCACCTGCGGCTGTGGACAGTGCTGACAGCGCACAACCATACACGGATAGTTACAGCGCCACCATCTCACAGCGCCTCCCCTGGTCCAGTTTGACTGAGATTTCCTATGTGGGGAACACTAGTCATGCTCTGCAAAATTCCAATGGACCAGGCAGCAGCCAGAACCTGGTGCCCGTGGGCGCCATGCTAAGCGCCAGCAACCCGTACACGGCTAACGCGAACAACTATCGTCCGTATCAGGGCTACGGCGACATCAATCTGGCCACGAACAACCTGTACGCCAACTACAATGCCCTTCAGATAACCTGGGCGCGGCAGAGCGGGCGATACAACATTCAGGCCAATTACACCTTCGGTAAGGCTCTTGGCATTGTCGGCCCAAACAACGCCAATCTGGGTAGCGGCCAGGCCACGCTGGACCCGTTCAATCTTCGGAACGACTACGGCGTCCAGCCTGGTAACCGCACGCACATTTTCAACTTGTCCTACTCTCTCGAACTGGGCAATCCGTACAAGGGCAACCGATATGTGGCAGGCGCTGTAAACGGCTGGCAGGTTTCGGGAATCGTGCAAGCGGAAAGCGGAGCGAACCTTACCTACAACAGCAGCGGTTACAACTTCAATACGCAGCTGAATGGCGCGATTATTCCCGGCTCAGTCTCGGCAGCGAATCCCACCGGCATAGCCATCTCGAATCAATCGATCTTGGGCACAAATGCGATCTCGCTGAATCCGATACTCACTTGTGACCCGACCAAGAACCTGGGCCCGAACCAATATGTGAACGGCGCTTGTTTCAGCGTTCCTACCAAAGTCGGCCAAAATGGACCGACCCTGCTACCGGCCATCTACGGTCCGTCGTTCGTTGACGCCGACCTGGGACTTTTCAAGAACTTCCAGATCACGGAACGATTCAAGGCGCAGTTCAGGATTCAGTCGTACAATTTCCTGAATCACCCGTTGTGGTCGTTCCCAAATGGCACCAACAATCTCACGCTCCAGTATGCTCAAAACCCGACAACTGGAGCCATCACACAGACCAACACCGGGTTCGGTACGACCCAGTTCAAACAAGGCAATCGCATCGTAGAGCTAGCAGTAAAGTTCTTCTTCTAAGAAGTAGCGCCAAGACAAAAATGCGCCCAGGGAGAGACGTTTCTCCTTGGGCGCATTCCAATTTCGTTGAAAGAATTCGTAATATAATCAACAATCCTACTAATGTACCGAGTTGTTCTACTGCTGCTGTGCCTGAGCTGTGCGTATGCCCAGTCTACCCGCTCTCCCCAGCAACTTTTCGGAGAAGCGCAAGCGGCCCAAAGCGCAGGAAATTTCGACCTCGCCATTAAGAATTACCAGCTAATCCTCGAAAAATACCCCAACATTCCTGAGATCAGATCGAATCTGGGCGCGGCCTTCGCGGCGGCGGGCCGTTATACAGAAGCCATCGCCGAATATCATCGCTCTCTCAAGCTCAAAGCCAATCCGCAAGTTCGTCTGAACCTGGCTCTCGCCTATTACAAGACCGGCGACCTGGCCTTGGCCGTTCAAACGTTGAAGAAGGTCCGCGACGAAGCCCCCGCCAACATGCAGGTCGTCACGCTTTTGGCCGACTGCTACTTGCGTCTTGGGCAAAACAAAGACGTGGTGGACCTGCTATCGCCCATTCAGAAAATGAACCCGGACGACGCAGCCATTTCTTATCTTCTCGGTACAGCCCTGGTTCGCGATGGTCAACCCGACAAAGGGCAGCTCATCATCGATAAAGTTCTTAAGAACGGCGACACGGCCGAGGCCCGCCTGCTCATGGGGACTACCAAATACATGGTCAGCGACTTTTCCGGCGCGCTCACCGACTTCCAAAGAGCAGTCGAACTGAACCCCGATCTACCGGACGTGTACTCCTATTACGGTCTGGCCCTGCTATCGACCGGAGACCAGGCCGGAGCGCGTAAGGCTTTCGAGAAGGAGCTGAAATTCGATCCGAATAATTTCGACTCGAATTTGAGGATGGGGGTTCTATTCCGCCAGGATGAGAACAACGAGGAGGCTCTGAAATATTTTCAGCATGCGCTGCAGATTCGCCCCGGAGATCCGGGCGTTCGTTACCAGATCGCCGCAATGGAACTCGCGGAAGGCAAGCTGGACGTGGCCCAACGCGACCTGGAGTCTTTGATCAAATACGCTCCCAACTTCATCGAAGCGCACGTCTCTTTGGCCACGGTCTACTTCCGTCAGAAGAAAAAAGCGGATGGGGATCATGAACGCCAGATTGTGGCGAAATTAAATGCCGCCCGGTCTAAAGCCAATGAATTAGCGGTAAAGGCGCCGCAGTGAAACAGCCTTCTTACGCCCTGTTGCTGGCAATCCTTCTAACGTCGCCCCTGACGGCCTTTGCTCAAACCGGCGTGCATCCCCGAGTCGTACGTGAATGCGCCACTTGCCACCCGGCGCAAGCCAAGCCGCATCCCGAAACCTCGATGGCTCACGCCATGGAGCTTGTCTCCGAATGCGCCATTCTTCGTGACCACCCTGTATTGACCTTCACCGAAGGCAAGTATTCCTACCGCATCGAACGAAAGGGTGAACAAAGTGTTTACACCGTCACCGACGGGCAGGAAACGTTCACCGTCCCAATCGGATGGGCCTTCGGTCTGGGAGTCGCCGGTCAAACCTACGTCTTCGAAAAAGATAGCGAACTCTACGAAAGCCGCGTCAGCTACTTCCGGGAGATCAACGGCCTCGATCTGACAATCGGCGCCCGAAATCTGAGGCCCACCACCCTCCTCCAAGCTGCCGGACGCTTCATGGGGCCTGACGAAAAAATTCGCTGCTTCGGCTGCCATTCGACGAACGCGCATCAGGGCATGAAACTGACGCTCGACTCCCTAACGGCCGGGGTGCAATGCGAGCGTTGCCACGGCGATGTGCAAAACCATCTTGCCGCCGTCAAACGAGGCGATACGCAAGCCGCTCAAATGAAGCGCTTGGGCAAACTGTCCACCGAAGATCTCTCCACCTTCTGCGGCCAATGCCATCGAACGTGGGAGGACGTTGCTTCCGGCGGAACGCTCGGCATCACCAACATCCGTTTCCAGCCCTATCGTCTGACTAACAGCAAATGCTACGACACCGAAGATGCTCGCATCAGCTGTCTCGCCTGTCACAATCCTCACCAGGAGATCGATCGTAAAGACGTCAGCTATGATTCGAAATGCCAGGCCTGCCACGCCGGAGGCAAGCCCGCCGCCAAAGTCTGCAAAGTCGCTAGAGAAAACTGCGTCTCCTGTCACATGCCGAAGCTCGAGATGCCGGATTCCCATCACAAATTTACCGATCATCAGATTCGGATCGTGAGAGCTAATGACCCTTATCCGAATTAGCCGGCTTGGAATGCTGTCGGTGCTGATGGCCTCGTGTTTGGCGGCGCAAGAGGCAGATGGGAACAACGCCGTCGCCCTGATGCACGAAGCGATCGAAGCGCAACAAGCGGGCGACAACGCCAAAGCGGCGGACGCCTATCGAGCCTTCCTGAAGCAACAACCGGGCGAAGTGGCTGCCCATGTGAATCTCGGCATTGTGCTTGTGAAGCTCGGCCGTTACGATGAGGCGATCGCGGAGTATCGCTCTGCCGATCGGCTGCTCCCGGGAGATCCTCGCATTGCGTTAAACCTGGCCCTTGCTTACGAAAAAAGCGGGCGCATCTCGGAAGCCGCGGACAGCTTCGAGTTGCTGCACCGGGACTCTCCGCAAGATACCAAGCTAACCATGCTGCTAGCCGATAGCCGTCTCCAACTCGGGCAGAACGATCGCGTAATTGAACTGCTGCAGCCTCTCGAAGCCCAAAACTCTGATGATCCGGCGCTCGCCTACATGCTCGGCATGGCCCTTCTTCGGACCGGGCGAAGCAGCGAGGGACAGGTTCTACTCGATCGAATTCTGCGAAACGGCGATACTCCCGAAGCTCGTTTTCTCCTCGCCACCAGGATGTTCGAATCCGGAGATTATCCCGGCGCAGTTCAGCAGCTCGGAAGCGCCGCCGCGCTCAACCCGAATTTACCTGAACTACAGGCGCTCTACGGCCAGGCGCTGCTCAATACGGGCGATTCGGACGCCGCAGCCAAGGCCTTTCACGCCGAGCTCGCCGGCAACCCGAACAACTATGCCGCCAACCTGGGTCTCGGCCAGATCTTGACCGTGCGCAAAAATTTCTCGGAAGCCCTGCCGCCGCTGGAACGGGCCGTTCTCATTCGCCCCGACTCTCCCGAAGCCAAGCTCAGTCTCGCCGAGTGCCTCAGCGCAAGCAGTCAGTTCGGCAAAGCCCTTCCGTTAGCCGAATCCGCCGCTCAGGGGCTACCCAATTCAGCCCAAGCCCACGAGACACTCGCGACAGTCTATGCCGGTCTGCATCGCAGCGCTGACGCCTCACGGGAAACCAAGTCCGCCAAAGCACTAAGACAGTCGGCCGCCGCCGTGGAACCGGGCCCCAAAGTTCACGACACAGCTCCCGATTTCGAACTGGCCGACTCCGCCACGGGAAAGACGGTAAGCCTTCGCGATTTCCGCGACAAGAGCCCAGTCGTCCTGCTATTCGGAAGCTACAGTTGTCCCAACTTTCGCTCCGCCGCCGAGGCGTTGAAATCCATGGGCAAGCGCTACGGCGCCCGCGTGCCGTTCCTGCTGATCTACATTCGCGAAGCGCACGGAGGTAACACATGGGAAAGCACCCGTAACCAGCGCGAAGGTATCGATCTCGCTCCGGCTGCCTCCCTGGCGGAAAAACAGGATCACGCCGCCATGTGCAGCCGCAAACTGCATCTCCCCTTTCCCTCGCTGGTCGATGGCATGGATGGCGCCGTCGAAAACGCCTACAATGCCTGGCCCAGCCGAGCCTTTATCATCGATAAGACCGGCCACATTCTATACAGCAGCAGATTGACTGAACTGGATTTCCACGCCGCTGAAATGGAAGCTGCGTTACGCGCTGCCAGCGGCGATCGGGCCATCTCAATGAAGTGACACTCGCATGAAATTGACACGAAGAGAACTCCTGTGGCTAGCAGCCGGTTGCGGCGCTTCCCGACTGCTCAGCGGAAGCGAGACGAGCCCCCTCTTTACCGAAGTCTCGCCTTCCGTCAGCGGCATTCAATGGGTACACGAAAACGCCATGTCTTCCGAGCGCTATCTGCCCGAAACGCTAGGTCCAGGCTGCGCCTTCCTCGACTACGACAACGACGGCTGGATGGACATCTACCTCGTAAACAGCGGTCCATGCGACTTCTGGAAACCGTCAAAGCCCATTCGAAACGCGCTCTATAAGAACAATCGCGATGGCACGTTCACTGACGTCTCGGAGAAGGCCGGCGTCTGCGGTGGAACATTCGGCATGGGAGTGGCAGTCGGCGACTTCGATAACGATGGTTGGCCCGACATGCTCGTCACCGCCTACGGCAAATGCATTCTGTACAAAAATAACCACGACGGTACGTTCTCGGATGTAACCGAGAAAGCTGGCGTAGCAACTCCCGGCTGGACCACCAGCGCGGTCTGGTTCGACTACGACAACGACGGTCGCCTCGATCTCTTCCTCTGCAGCTTCGTCGATTACGGAGGCGCTCACAAGTTCGAATGCGGCGATAACAAAATCGGAAAGCATTACTACTGCATCCCGCGAGTCTTTAAAGGCACTTCGAGCTTTCTGTACCACAACAACGGGGACGGCGCCTTCACGAACGTCACCAAAGGCACTGACATCGAGAAGTCGCTCGGCAAGGGGCTGGGTGTGGTCGCAACGGACGTCAATAACGACGGATTGATGGACCTTTTCGTCGCCAACGACACCGTTCAGAATTATCTTTACATCAACCGCGGCCGCGGTCCCAACGGTGCCTGGAAGTGGGAAGAAGTCGCATTACAGGCGGGCGTCGCCTTCAGCGAAAATGGCCAGCCCCGCTCTGGAATGGGCGTCGATGCCGCCGACCTGAACAACGACGGCTGGCAGGACCTCTTCGTCGCCAACGTCGATCAGGAGATGTTTTCGCTCTACCAGAACAACAAGGATGAAAGCTTCCGCGATGTCGCGCACGTACAGACCGTAGCGCAGGCCACGCGCCTGTTAAGTGGATGGGGCCTCAAATACTTCGACTACGACAACGACGGCGCCGTGGACCTCTTCCTCGCCAACGGCCATCCCGACGATATGATCGACAAGTACTCTTCGCAGGTAAAGTACAAAGAACCACTTCTTCTTTTCCATCACGGAGAAGACGGAAAACTGCACAACGTCAGCGAAGAGGCCGGGCCAGCTTTTCATCAATCCTTCCCGGCGCGAGGTTTGGCAGTAGGCGACTACGACAACGATGGAGCTATCGACGTGTTGGTCTGTAACAATGGCGGCGCACCCGTTTTGCTGAAGAACACCGCCGCCGCTGGAAATAATTGGCTCGGAATCAAACTGGAGGGAACAGCCTGCAATCGAGATGCGGTGGGAGCTAAAATCTACTGGACCGCGAGTGGAAAAAAACGCGTTCGCTTAAAGAACAATGGAGGCAGTTACCTCTCTTCCCACGACCCGCGGGAGGTCTTAGGAATCGGGAAGGCCAATAAAATCGAGGAACTCGAGATTCATTGGCCCGCTCCCAGCACGCATATCGAGAAGATCGCAAATCCTCCCGTCAATCAGTACGTCAGAATCGTCGAGGGGAAGGGAATCGTCAGCTGGCTTTCCAGATCAGCTTAAAAAGGGTTCTTTCCCTGAACGCCAGCGATTGTACCGATTGTAATCGCCGCTGCTGCCGTAACCACGATGAACCATAGAAGCACATGATCGTCTGACGCAACATGAGGGCGCCCGGAACCTGCTCCCGTCTGTGCCCCGGTCTGCGCCTGCGCAGCGTTCTGCTTGAACGACATCCTGGTGCCGGCCGCCACGTGGGTCAGCATCGCGCCACCATCCGTCACGCGAACACTGCCGCCCAGCGAAGCCACTTCTACCGTATTGCCCTTTAGCCTCACCACAGCCTCTGAACTCGGGTTGTCCGCCTGCACCTGAAGCTTGCGAGCTTCGATCGGATAATTTTCAAAACTCCCGACCCGCACCGCCCCGCGTTCCAGCACCACATGGTCGGTATACACGGCCCCGGCCGAGCGTGACGACAACTGAACATCCGCGCCGTTCTGAAGCCGGACCTCGCTCGGAGCCGCAGCCGTCTCCAGACGCGATCCTTCCGCCAAATCCGTCTTCCCGCTTACAGGAGAATTGTTGACCGAGTACGTGCCGACAGCCGTTGCAACGCCGATCGGCAAATTTCCTGCTATAGCGGTGAATACCGATGTCGCCGCTACCAAGATTAGAGTCAAAAAACCATTCTGTCTCATTCGTTTCCTCCCGAAGCTCATTCCATTCCTGACAGCTTATGAAGTATAGAGCATAAACCATTTCCACCGGTTCCGTATCATCTTATCGATAGCCGGCAGCCTGCAGTTCGAACAGCTCCGAATATTTCCCTCCCAGAGCAACCAGTTGCTGATGTGAGCCTTGCTCGACAATTCTCCCATGTTCTAGTACCAGAATGCGATCCGCCATTCTTACAGTAGAGAACCGGTGCGAAATCAGCACCGCCATCTTCCCCGCCGTCAGATCCACAAACCGCTGATACACCTCGAACTCCGCCCGCGCATCTAAACTCGCCGTCGGTTCGTCCAGAATCAATATCTGGGCATCCCGCATGTACGCCCTCGCCAGGGCGATCTTCTGCCATTGCCCCGTTGAAAGGTCCACCCCTCCCTCAAACCGGCGTCCCAGCATCTGCCGGTACCCATTCGCTAACTTGGAGATCACAGCCGAGGCCAGGCTCTTCTCGGCCGAGCGCGTCACCCGTTCCTCATTCTCGATCTCGCTGATCCGGCCGAAGCCAATGTTCTCCGCCGCCAGCATGTCGTACCGCATGTAATCCTGAAAAATCACGCCGATCTCATGCCGCAATTCGTCCACCTCGTATTCGCGCAGATCGACGCCGTCCAGCAGGATCCGTCCCCCCGTCGGGTCATACAGTCTGGCCAGCAGCTTCACCAGCGTGGTTTTACCGGCGCCGTTCTCCCCAACCAAAGCGATCCGCTCTTCCGCATAAAATCGGAAATTGATGTTGTCGAGCACCAGGTGATCCGACCCGGGATAGTTGAAAGAGACATTTTGAAATTCGAACCCATCCCGAATCTTGCGCGGCGCGGGAACCGCATTCGGAGGCGAGCTGATGGTCGGCGCTGTTTCGAAGAAGTCAAACAAATCCTTGATGAACAAAGCCTGCTCCGAAACCCCAACCAGTCCCGATACTAAGCTCTCCATGATGTTTCGGGCCCGCGAAAACGCCGAAACCATCAATGTAAGATCGCCTACGGTTAACGCTCCCGCCAGGGCTTTCAGGATGATCAGCCAGTACGCCGAATAATAGGCTGCCGTGGGAATCAGGTTGACCAGCGTTCCTTGCACTGCCCGGCGAACCGCCAACCCCTTGTTCTCGGCATAGAAACGCTCGAAGAGTGACCGCGAACGCTCCACCAGGTGTTTGCTCAAGCCAAAGATCTTGACCTCCTTGGCGCTCTCGTTGCTCGCTCCCAAATAGCGCAGATAATCCAGCTCCCGGCGTTCCGGCGTATAGCGGTAGAGCATCGAGTAGTTCAGCATGGCGAATCGGGTTTCCCCCAGGAACACCGGGATCGTCGCGATCAGCAGCAGCACCAACAACCACGGATAAAAGAAGATGACAGCCGAGAGAAGTGATAGCAGCGTAAGAAGTTGTTGCGCCATGCCGGCCAATCCGGCCAGCATTCCCAGGCGCGCCGTCGACTGGCGCCGCGCGCGTTCCATCTTGTCATAGAAAACCGGATCTTCAAACGAGGTCAGATCGAGTGACATCGCATGTTCCATCAACCGGATGCTGATGTAGTTGCTAAATCGATCTCCCAGCAGGCTGTCCACCAGGGTGACGAACCGGCCCGTCGTATCGGATCCAACCGCCAAAAGAAGCTCCAGCAGGAGTAATTTCCAGATTTGGCTCCGGTCTATAGCCTGATGCCGGATCGATCTGACAACCAGGTCGATAATCAGCTTCGATACCCACAGCGTTCCCAACGGGAATAGGGCAGAAATTCCGCGCAGCGCCAGTGTAAAGACACTAAGCGAAGGGCTGGTATCCCAAACCATCCGCAGAAGTGGCGGAATATTCCGAAGCGCCTGGAGCCGTTCGCGCCAGGTTTGTGGCACCTCGCTTGCTTTAGCAGGTGCAGGTCTCATACTTGAATTTTAGGATCTCCGGCGGAGATTTTAGGATATTCTGTGGAAAAGAAAGTGCCCATTCTCTCGAATGAGCACTTTCCCCCTGTTTCCAGGCCTTCGGAAACCCGAAGGTTACGTTTGATGGGAGAATCAGATCCGACGGTATCGCAACCCGCCAAAACCTGTTTGTGATTGGAGTTTAGGGCCAGCCCGAGGTGAAGTCAAGGGCATTTTTCCAGCGTCCGTAAGTGACGAACAACAAACCATTTAACTCAAAACATGTTTTTCCACTGTCTGTGTAAAACCTCCTGTGATTTTGTGGAAAACTATGTTCTAATTGAAATAAGCTGTTTGTAATCAAGCAGATAGAAAACACTAATCGCCGCTGAGATGAAGTGTCGTCATCGCTTCCTGCGCGTCGAGCTGCCCGTAACGCCTCCGATAAATCCTCATTCCGGCATAGATCAAGCCCCCCAGCAGGCATAGCCCCGACAAGAGCAGGCTGGCATAGATGATGTTTAGCAAGAGAGCATAAAGCGGCTTAACCGGAGGCAGAGGCGGCGAGTCGTTCCAGGTGATTTTCGCCTCGTACTGTACCCTGCTTAACAGTGTGTCGGCCGCTCGCTCCGTGGTATTCCCAAACACCAACGCCACTAAAACCCCGGAGCGTTTAACGTGTGTGTTTGCCAGGCGCTTCAACTGGGCACTGTGAATGCGCGCCATCTCCGGCGCCGCATAGTAAAAAAAAGCCAGCGCAACGGGTTCGTTTTCCCCCTTCACCTTGTAGCGCCCCACCTGACCTTCCACTCCCTGCGCAAAACCCGGATCGGCAGGCGCGAGTTCCAGGGCGAATGCCTCTAATGACGCCTTTCCCAGGATGTATTTTGCCGAGTCAGGAACCAGTCCCTCTCGCGGCAAAAATGTCAATATGGCGGGCAGCGCGGAATCGACTTTGTCGGGAAGCACCTCAAGAACAGCATTCACATCCACTTTACGCGGTGCCACGCTCTCGAAAACCACCAGGTAGTTGTCGTCGAATACAACAGTTCGCTTTCCATCCTGTGTGCAATAGGCCGCCTGATCGCACGGTTTACCCTCTGTCGACCGCTGCCACTCCCAAGCCGCCAGCGCACCGGTCAGATCTTTCATGCGGTAAGCCGTATACTCCAGCTTGCCGTGTCGTCCGTTCTCGGTCTGAAGGAGTCCATACTCCTTCCACAGCGCCTGGTCCTGATCGGCTACCAGCGAGAATGCCGATAGCAGGAACGCCAATACTAAGCCGCAGCTCCGTGACATTTTTTGTACTTCTTTCCACTTCCGCAAGGGCATAACTCGTTCCGCCCCACCTTTGGCGCGTTCTTCGATTGCTCGCTTTCGCTCGTACCTTCAGACCCGGAGAACTGTAGCGCCGCCAGTTCCCGATCTTTTTTCCGCTGAATATTTCGGGTCAGATCGATCACAGATTGCTGCGCTTCACGCTGTTTGGCAGCAATCTCAGCAGCCGAAGGCCCCGACGGAAGTTCTAATTCCACACCGTCTTCATCCTCAGGCTCGTCTTCCAGCTCGGGATACGGAACCGGAGGCGCCCCGCCAAGCTCAATACGCATGAAATAGAGGAACCTGATCGTCTCGTCTTCAATCCGGTCCATCATGTCCTGGAACATGGTGAACGATTCCTTCTTGTACTCGATCAGCGGATCCTTCTGCCCGTAACCGCGCAGCCCGATCCCTTCCTTCAAGTGGTCCATCGACAGCAAGTGATCTTTCCACTGGTTGTCGACCACATTGAGCATGATGATCTGCTCGGCCTGCCGCAGATTCTCGCTACCGATCACGCGCTCTTTCTCCTCGTAGCGCTCCGTCATCAACTCGTTTAAATACTCTTCCACCTCGGCCCGGCTCTTGTTGGCGAGCTCATCGATCTCCACCTTCGCGCCGAACTGATTCAAAATCGACGTCTGCACGCCGGTAAGATCGTACTGGTCGTTGCGCGCGCCTTCGGGACAATATTGATCCACGAAGCTCCCCACAATGCCGCGCACAATCTCGAGAATTCGTTCCTTCTGCGTCACGCCCTCGAGCAGCTGCCGGCGCATGCTATAAACAGCCTGCCGCTGCTTATTCATCACATCGTCGTACTCGAGAACATGTTTGCGAGAGGCGAAATGTTGCGCTTCCACCGCTTTTTGTGCTGCCGCAATGCGCTTGGTAATCAGCCCCGACTCAATCGGCACGTCTTCTTCCATGCCCAGCCGCAGCATCAGATTCTGCATCCGTTCGCCGCCGAAAATCCGGAGCAAATCGTCCTGCAATGAAAGATAAAACCGCGAACTGCCCGGATCGCCTTGTCGTCCTGCACGGCCGCGTAGCTGATTATCGATGCGGCGAGACTCATGCCGTTCCGTCCCCAGAATGTGCAGGCCCCCGGCGGCAATCACTTCTTGCCGTTCCGCTTCCACTTCCTTCCGGATCGTTTCCTTCAAGCCCTCAAGCTCAGCAGCCGGCATCATTTCAACCGACTTACCCGTGGTCCGCAAGCGATCGTCCAGCAAAAAATCAACGTTGCCGCCCAGCAGAATGTCCGTACCGCGGCCGGCCATATTGGTTGAGACTGTCACCGCGCCTTTTCGTCCCGCTTGCGCGACAATATGCGCTTCCCGTTCGTGATTCTTGGCGTTCAGCACTTCATGCCGCACGCCCATCTTCTTTAAAATGCCGGAGAGCCGCTCCGATTTCTCAACCGAGATCGTTCCCACCAACACCGGCTGTCCTTTTTCGTGCAGCACTTTGATCTCTTTGGCCGCGTTCCGGAATTTCTCATCTTCCGTCCGGTACACAACGTCCGAATACTCGGTTCGGATTAGCGCCCGGTTCGTCGGAATCACCGTCACATCCAGCTTGTAGATGTTGCCGAACTCGGCGGCTTCTGTATCTGCTGTTCCGGTCATCCCGGAAAGCTTCTTGTACATGCGGAAGAAGTTTTGGAACGTAATGCTGGCGAGCGTCTGCGTCTCGCGCTCGATCTTCACGCTCTCCTTGGCCTCGACTGCCTGATGCAGACCATCGCTCCACCGGCGGCCCGGCATCAAACGGCCCGTAAACTCGTCCACGATAATGACCTGGCCGTCTTGGACCACGTAGTCGCGGTCGCGCTGATACAGAATCTGCGCCCGCAAACTCTGTTGCACATGATGGTTGAGCTCGATGTTCGCCGCATCGTAGAGATTGCCGCTGTCGAGCAGTTTCTCCACTTTCAACACGCCTTGCTCGGTGAGCGCCACCGAACGGTGCTTCTCGTCCACCGTGAAGTCCCCGGTCGTGGTGGAATTTCCGGGCTCCTTCCCTTCGATCACCTCGCCGCGCTCCAGGTTGGGAATGATCCGGTTGACGCGATAATACTTGTCGGTCGATTCTTCGCTCGGCCCGGCGATGATCAACGGAGTGCGCGCTTCGTCAATCAAAATGGAATCCACTTCGTCCACAATCGCGAAGTTGAAGCTGCGCTGGACGCAATCGTCCAACCTGAACTTCATGTTGTCGCGCAGATAGTCGAATCCAAATTCGTTGTTGGTGCCGTATGTAATATCGGCCGCGTACGCTTCTCGCCGTTCTTGCTCATCCAGATCATGAACAATCGTGCCCACGTTCAAGCCGAGAAGGCGGTGAATGCGTCCCATCCACTCCGAGTCGCGCCGCGCCAGATAATCGTTCACCGTCACGATATGAACGCCTTGGCCCGCCAGACCATTCAAATAACTAGGGAGCGTTGCGACCAGCGTCTTGCCCTCGCCGGTCTTCATTTCGGCAATGTGACCGCGATGCAGCGTAATTCCACCGATTAACTGCACATCAAAATGCCGCATGTTCAGAACACGCCGGCTCGCTTCGCGGCAAACCGCGAATGCTTCAATCAGAAGATCATCGAGTGTAGCGCCTTGCAATAGGCGCTGTTTGAAATCGATTGTCTTTGCGGCGAGTTCGGCGTCCGACAGCGATTTCAACTGCGGTTCGAGGTCGCCAATCGCCGCCACCAGGGGACGAATCGCCTTGATCTCCCGGTCGTGTTTCGTGCCAAAAATCTTGGCGAGCGTTCCTTCAATCATACGTATAGCGTTCGTTTTAGTGTAACTGGGGAAGGCCCACCTCTAGTGGTTTGCCGCGATGAAAATTGTGAGCACTGCCATTCACCGTCGACTCACTGAAAAACTCGGGGACTGGCTGCGCGTTCCCGAGCAACGATCTCCTTTTCGAAAACAGAGCGGCTTACTTGCGAGTGGATCGCGTTGCCTGTCCCAGCGGTTTTTCCCCACGCGAGATCGCCAATGCGTATACTAACGAACTCACTGCCACACCCTACTTGTACAGCGCGATTAAATATGGACGCGCCTAAAAAGCCCGACGTTGCGCGGGTTACACTCCGTCCCATTACTCTACGCCGCCAGCCGCTTTCCGCAAAGTTGCTCCAAAATCGACACCGGAGCATTCTTGCCGTCGACCAATGAACTCCGCGCAATAATAAATGTCTGCTCCACTGCGTGCTGGCCGGATTTTACCGAATGCGGCACCACGTCCGTAAAGCACAGCCACGTCGAGCCAGCCTGAAATTCGAATTCGTATTTTGCGGTATCGACCTGAAAGGCCTCATTCCGCTTCAGGTATTCATGAAACTGAAGCATGAAACGGTCATAAGCCGATCGCTCCACCAACGGCAAGCCCATGGCGCTCAAGACACGAGTTGACCGCTCCAGTAACTTACCCGTAATCGAACCGGAGCCGCTCGCAATTCGTTCCAGTCCTGCCTCTCGCGCATAACGCTCGGCAATCATCTTGAAAGGATCGGCGGTAATCCAAACGCGCTTCTTCTCCGGATGAATATTGGTAAAAACACGAAGAATAAGGTCTCCGCGCGTGGGACGCGAAGGAAATGCATCCGTGTGAATCAAATCGTTCCTCTTATTCACGGGCAGATCCCGGCCCTGCTCTTCTACCGGCCGGAAACTCGCATAGTCGAGCTTCCATTGGGCGGCATACTGCGGCAGCAACTCACTCACAAACCGAATCACGTTCTGCGAGTATTGCTTCATTACCTCATGCAGCTTCGGTGCCTCTGCCGTTCCAGGTTCTATCCCGGTTACTCGATCACTCTGCGTCCGATACGCAACGTTCTTGTGCACCGCTTTTCCAGCAAAGCTCAAGGACCGCAAAAACGTCCGGGCCTCGGTCGGAAACCCAAACGGAGTCTGCGGAAAATAAACGATGTTTCCAGTCTCTAGATCCGATCGAAAATCGCGCGCCGGCAATATCGGCCATTGGTCAACGGTGACCACGTTCATCGAAAAAGCACTCCTGTTCGTGATGCCTGCGTTTGTGAAGCCTAGGAGTTTGTCGCGGTGACATTGTTAGCACTGCCATTCACCGTCGACTCATTGAAAAACCTGGGGACTGGCTTCGCGTTCCCGAGCAACGATCTTCTTTTCGAAAACAGAGCAGCTTACTTGCGAGTGGAACGCGTTGCCTGTCCCAGCGGTTTTTCCCCACACGAGATCGCCCGATGCGTACACTAACGAACTCACTGCGACACCTTAATAGGATCCCACGAGTCCCCGCAACGCCAGATCTGCCGTCGCTCGCGCAAACTCGGGCGTTAGCGGAGCATGCCCAGCCAGTAAGCGGAAATAAATCGGTCCGTAAATCAAATCCAGCAGAATATCTAAATCCAAATCTTCCGGCAGCGAACCCCTTAGCTTGTGATGCTCCAGCACCGACTTGGCTTCCGCTCGGCGTGGCTGAATCCAAACCGAACGAAAAGCTTCGGCAAAGTCCGGATCGCTCTGTGCCGCTGCAATAAAAGCTTTGAAAATCCGTCCATGCCGGCCCGTCAAAAGGGCAATAAAGTTTTGCAATTGCCGGTGAATGTCCGCTATCACATCGCCCGTTTGCGGAAACGGAGATTCCTTCGCCACTCGTTCGCGCAGCGCTTCAATCAGCACCGCTGCCTTGTTCTGCCACCACCGGTAAATCGTCGCCTTACTCGCTCCGGCGCGCTCGGCAATCGCATCCGCGGTCGTGTTCGCAAATCCAACCTCTTCCAACATCTCCAGCGCCGATTCCAGAATCCGCACCCGCGCTACCTCGTCCCGCGGACGTCCGCGCCCCCTCTGAGCACAATCTTCTTGTCCTGGTTTGAGCTCGTCAATAATCTCTGAAGGCAGTGTCGACATCTAGTGTTTTGCTTTTCACATTAGGGATGTAACTTTCCAGCAGGAAAGTTGCAGAAATTCGAAACTTCAGGGTATCGTAAATTATCAGTCTTATTGTTCCCCCACGGGAATAGTCTGCGCTAGACCCTCATGTGGATTGTTAGAACCGCCCTAAATCGTCCCTACACCTTTATCGTTCTGGCTCTGTTGATTCTGCTCATCAGCCCGATCGTCATCCTGCGCACGCCGACTGACATCTTTCCCAATATCAACATCCCGGTCATCTCCATTATCTGGACTTACACCGGGCTGAACCCCCAAGAATTTGAGGGGAGGATCACCTCCGTCTACGAGCGCGTTCTCACCACCACAGTCAACGATATTGAGCACCTCGAATCCACCACGCTCAACGGAACGGCAGTCGTGAAAGTCTTCCTCCAGCCCTACGCCAATCCGGTTACCGGGGTTGCGCAAGTGGCAGCCGTCTCGCAGACCATCCTTAAACAGATGCCGGCCAATATCAACCCGCCCATCATCTTGAGCTACAGCGCCTCCAGCGTGCCGATCATCCAACTCGCTCTCTCCGGAAAAGGCTTGCAGGAACAGGATCTGAACGATATTGCTATCAATTTCCTGCGCACCCAGTTGGTCACTGTCCCGGGCGCCGTGGTTCCTTATCCGTACGGAGGGAAGACGCGGTCGGTCATGATCGACCTCAACCCTTCCGAACTGCAGGCGAAAGGCCTTTCCCCTTTCGACGTCGTTACAGCGATTAGTAATCAGAACCTGTTGCTACCGTCCGGTACCGCCAAAATCGGACACTTTGAATACGACGTAACAATGAACTACAGCCCGCAGAAGATTGCGGAGATCAATCAGTTCCCGGTCAAAGTTGTTGGCAATTCCACTATTTATGTCCGCGACGTCGCGAATGTGCGGAATGGCTTCGTGCCCCAAACGAACATCATTCGAAGAGACGGCGCCCGCGGTGTTCTCCTCAGTATTCTGAAAGCTGGAAGCGCTTCAACCTTAAACGTCGTTCAAGGTATTAAAGACATCCTGCCTAGAGTCGCGGCTACACTTCCCCCCTCGCTGAAGATTGATTCGCTCGCTGACCAGTCAATTTTTGTCCGTGCCTCCATTAGTGGAGTCGTCCGCGAAGCCGTCATCGCGGCCTGCCTTACCGGCTTGATGATCTTACTGTTCCTTGGAAGTTGGCGCAGCACGCTGATCATCGCCATCTCCATCCCACTGTCGATTCTCACCTCCATCATCATCTTGAGCGCCCTCGGCGAAACCATCAACATCATGACCTTAGGCGGCTTGGCTTTGGCGGTCGGTATTCTCGTCGACGACGCCACTGTCACCATCGAAAACATCGAACGTTTTCTCGAAGAAGGCCATGACCTGCAGACTGCCATCCTGGAAGGCGCCTCCCAGATCTCGGTTCCCGCTCTCGTCTCCACTCTCTGTATCTGTATCGTCTTTCTTCCCATGTTCTTCCTGAGCGGTGTTGCCAAGTTCCTCTTCGTGCCGCTCGCCGAAGCAGTTGTGTTCGCCATGATCGCTTCCTATGTGCTCTCGCGAACTTTAGTGCCAACGCTCGCGATGTACCTGTTACGCGCTAAGAGCCATTTCACCCGAACGCGCAATCCGCTGGTACTCTTTCAGCGCGCCTTCGACCGCGGATTTGAGCGCGTTCGTGCCTACTATCAAGCGGTACTCACAACCCTTGTCTACCGGCGCAAGATTTTCGTGCCGGTGTTTATTTTGGCTTGTGTCTCGGTCATGTTGCTGCTGCCCTTTCTCGGGCAGGATTTCTTCCCCAGTACGGACACCGGCCAATTCAAGCTGCACGTACGGGCTAAGACCGGAACTCGCATCGAGGAAGTCGCCAGGCTTTGCGATGAAGTGGACAACGCTATTCGCCGAGTGATCCCGCCCGCTGAACTGAAGACCGTTCTGGACAATATCGGGTTGCCCTACAGCCAGTTGAACTTGTCTTACAGCAACTCCGGTCAGATCGGCACCGGTGATGCCGACATCTTAGTCAGCCTCGCGGAAAAACATCGTCCGACTGACGACTACGTTCGAGCACTTCGTGCCAACTTGCCCAAGCAGTTTCCTGGCACTACCTTCTATATGTTGCCGGCCGATATCGTCACTCAAATCTTGAACTTTGGCTTGCCGGCGCCGATCGACGTGCAGATTGTCGGCAACGATGTTCAAACCAGCCGGGTTTTCGCCAATCGCATTCTCCCGCAGCTGCAAGCTATTCCGGGCGCAGTGGACCTGCACGTGCACCAGGTATTCGACGGCCCTCGCCTCGCTCTGGAAGTCGACCGCACCAAAGCCGCCGAGAGCGGGTTCACACAAATCGATCTGGCACGCAGCCTGCTCACGTCGCTCAGCGGCAGCTTCCAAACCGCCCCGACCTTCTGGCTCAATCCAGCCAACGGTGTGAGTTACAACATGGTTGCGCAAACCCCGCAATACTCCATCCAGACCATGCAGGACCTCCGGAACATTCCAATCAGCGGTCCGCAGCAGAAACAGCCCGAGATTCTGAGCGATGTGGCCGAGATCAACCGGGAAACCGAACTTGCGGTGGTAACCCACTACAACATTCGCAGAACGGTCGACATCTATGGCTCCATCCAAGACAGGGACCTGGGCACGGTAGGCGCGGGTATCAATAATGTGATCGCCAAGAACCGCAAATATCTGGCGCGCGGATCCGAAATAGTAGTGCGCGGTCAAGTGCAGACTATGCACGATTCGTTCGTCGGCCTTCTGGGGGGTCTGATCGGAGCCATCGTTCTTGTCTACCTGTTGATCGTTGTCAACTTCCAATCCTGGCTTGATCCCTTCATCATCATCACGGCTCTCCCGGCTGCGCTCGCCGGCATCGTGCTGTTCCTGTTCGTGACGCATACCACCATCAGCGTTCCTGCCTTGATGGGCGCCATAATGTGTATGGGCGTTGCCACCGCCAACAGCATTCTCGTTGTCAGCTTTGCCAAAGACCAGCTCGCGATGCTGGGCAACTCGCTCGAAGCCGCTCTCATGGCGGGCTCCACCCGCTTCCGGCCAGTCTTGATGACTGCTCTCGCCATGATCATCGGCATGATCCCCATGGCAATGGGGCTTGGCGAGGGAGGCGAACAGAACGCTCCGCTCGGACGCGCCGTCATTGGCGGCCTTCTCTGCGCCACTGTTGCCACGCTTCTCTTTGTGCCTGCGGTTTTCAGTCTGCTTCACGGCTCGGGGAAGCCGCAAGGACCTGTTACTACATCAAAACCAGCTACTGAACCTGTCCATGCCTGACGTACGGAAAGAATAAACGTGACTACCGAACAAGAAACACAAACTGTCTCGACGAACCCGCCCGTTGTGGCATCTCCGCCACCTGCGTCTCCGCCGCCCACTGGAAACGCCTGGCGCGGACTTCTCATTCTCGTCGCATTGGGCGTTGTTGTGCTCGCCTTCATCATCTACACTGGCTTGACCTCCCGTGCTCGAGCAAATTCCGAGCTCGAGCACGCTACCGCTGCCCAATCCGTACCTACCGTCGGCGTTGTAAAGCCCAAGGTCACCGGAGGCGGCCAGGAAGTTCTTATTCCAGGAAACATGCAAGCCTTCATCGACACCCCAATCTGGGCCCGAGCGAGCGGATACCTCAAGGCTTGGTACGTCGATATCGGAACTCATGTCAAGGCCGGCCAGCTGTTGGCCGTTCTGGAGAGCCCGGAGACCGATCAGCAGCTTCTTCAGTCGCGTGAAGATCTTTCCACTGCCCAAGCCAACCTCAAGCTCGCTCAAATTACGGCTGGCCGCTACACAGACCTCTTCAAAACGGATTCAGTAGCCAAGCAGGAAGTCGATAACGCTGTGCAAGATGCCGCCGCTAAGACCACCACTGTGAGTGCAGCGCAAGCTAACGTGAAGCGCCTCGAACAGCTGGTCTCCTACGAGAAAATCTATGCTCCCTTCGACGGAGTCATCACCCAACGAAATATCGATGTGGGAGCGCTCATCGATGCCGGCGCCAACAGTCCCGGCAAGGAGTTATTTCACCTTTCTTCCATCTCCACTCTTCGCGTCTTCGTAAACGTTCCGGAAATCTACCAGCGGGCCGCCAAGCCCGGCGTGGATGCCTATCTGACTTTATCCGAATTTCCTGGCCAACAGTTCCGCGGGACCATTGCTCGAACAGCGAATGCTATCGACCAGGCGTCCCGTACCCTCGTCGTCGAGGTAGATGTTAAAAATCCTAGCCGCCAGCTGCTACCGGGCTCTTACGCCTCCGTTCATCTGAAGCTGCCCTCTAAAGTCGAAGCCGTTACCGTGCCGGTCAGTGCTCTTATCTTCCGCTCCGAAGGTTTACAGGTCGCGACGGTCCGCAACGGTCGTATCGAGCTCGTCAAGGTCGCAATCGGACGGGATATGGGCGACGAAGCAGAACTCTTATCCGGAATTCATCGCGACGATCTGGTCGTCGCAAACCCAAGTGATTCCATCTTTTCGGGCCAGCAAGTGCAGATCGCTGCGCCAAAAGTGCAAGCTGGTGAATAAAGGTAGGGACAAGGACCGCGAACTATGAATCGAACAGCAGCGGCAATGGTTGTCGCCGCATCGGCACTCTTACTGGGCAGTTGTAACGTCGGACCGAAATACACCAAGGCCACCGTACCCACCGCTCCTTCTTATTCAGAACAACAACCTGAAAAGTTTAAGGAAGCGCCTGGCTGGACGCCCGCCACGCCCGGCGACACAAAGCTTCGCGGCGATTGGTGGACCATCTTCGGGAACCAGGATCTGAACGACCTCGAAGTACAGGTCGCCGGCGCCAACCAGACTCTCCGTGCGGCCGAGGGCAACTTTAACGAGGCGCGTTCGCAAATTCAGGTCTTCCGCAGCAATCTTTATCCTACGGTCGGCACTGGACCATCCATCAGTCACAACCGCATCTCTGCAAACAATCCGACCGGAGCCAACGGTCTTCAATACGGTCTTTTCAGTCTTCCCATCAGCGTCTCTTTTGATGCCGATTTATGGGGCCGCATCCGGAAGACGATCGCCTCGGCACGAGAGCAGTACCAGGCCGTGGGCGCAGATCTGGAAAACGTGAAACTCGAGCTCCAGACCGAAGTGGCGGCCGACTACTTCGCCGCTCGAACTCTCGACGCGCAAAAGCAGATCCTCGATAACAACGTCGTCGCCTACACCAAAGCTCTTGACTTGAATCAGAATCGCTACGTCGGCGGTGTGGCTTCGAAAGCCGAAGTCGTGCAAGCGCAAACCCAGCTGAATCAGACACAGGCGCAGGACATAGACGTTAGTGTCGCCCGTACCCAGTACAATCACGCTATCGCCGTTCTCATCGGAAGAGCGCCGGAAGGTTTTACACTGGCCACTCGTCCTCTGGGAGAGACGCCTCCTGCGATTCCCGTGGGAGTGCCTTCGCAATTGCTCGAGCGCCGCCCTGATATTGCTGCCGCCGAGCGCCAGATGGCCTCCGCGAATGAACAAATCGGCATCGCGCGCGCAGCATTTTTTCCTGAACTTGTCATCAACGCTACCGGCGGATTCCAGGCTGGAAGCATTGTGAACTGGTTTAATTGGCCCAGCCGGTTCTGGGCAGTCGGCCCTCAGCTCACAGAAACGATCTTCGACGCCGGACGCCGCCGCGCGCAGGTCCAGATCGCCCAAGCCGGCTATGACCTGACAATCGCCAACTATCGCCAGACTGCACTCACCGCGTTCCAAGAGGTCGAGGATAATCTGTCGAGCCTGCGGATCCTCGAGCAGGAGCAAGCCAAGCAGCATGAAGCAGTCGAGTCCGCTCAGCAATCAGTCGCTTTAACAACTAATCGCTATAAAGGTGGATTGGTCACCTATCTCGACGTGGTAACCGCGCAGACCATCGCTTTAAACAACGAGCAAGCCGAAATCGGAATCCTGAGCCGTCGTATGGCGGCCAGCGTCCAGTTGATTCGCGCCCTGGGCGGCGGCTGGGATACCAGCCAGCTTCCTCCAACTTAATTCGTCCATGACGAAGCCAGGCGTCCGTCTCGCATCCTTGGTCGTATTCGCCGCTGTCTCGCTATTGTCAGGTTGGAGACAAGCTGATATAAAGTTCAATCGTGTCAGTCTCGACGGAACGTTAGGCCCAACCCAGATCGGCATGACCTTGAACCTGAAGGGCATGAGCGCCATCGAAAGCGGTCACTATTTCTACGCTAAATATCTGAAAGATATTCTGCTGACGGGCAATCTGCAAGGGATCGTCGTCACTTTACACGAACCGGAAGGCGGAACGTTTACGCTCCATTTCAAAGGCAATGGAAGCGAGGCCGGAAAACCCCTCGACTTCAACAACAGCGTGGGTCTCGAAGGAACTTGGACCAAAAGCGCCACCACGCTGCCGGTGAAACTTGGCATCATTGCTATGTCCGAGGGTCCAGCCAATGCCCGTTGGTACGAATCAGTCACCGACGAAAGTGACGCCGCCTTCGAAGCGAAAGTTCAGGGCTTCTATCAAGCTGTTCTGGCCGGAGATCGCAACGCCGCCGCCAAATACATGTCCTTCCCACTTCGCGTCAACCACGCCGGGAAGGGTCACCTGATTCGTTCCGCTGCGCAACTGTCCACTGAGTGGCCGCAAATCTTCACGCCAGCCTACCTCGCAGCATTGAAAAAAGCCATGCCCCACGACCTGTTCACGCGCAATGGACTAGCCATGTTGGGCGACGGAATCGCTTGGTTCGGAGCGAAGGGAGTCGAAGCAATAAACGTTCCTTAGTAACGCCAGCTTTTCAAGTCCGCGCCGGCCGGAGCCGTCTTCTGAATACGCTCCATAATCTGCGGCAAATACATTTGGTTGTAGTGCAGGCGCGAGTACCAGTTCGGCTTTGTCGGATCCCCATTCCAACAGTGCTCGGCACGCGGTCCGTACCGCACTTCACCTTCGTACGGAACACCGTGTCCCGGCGTTCCTGTCTGCTTTAGAAAGTCTTCCATCAAGTAAACCGCGTCGTTCAAGAAGTAAGTGTCATCCGAACCGACATAGAGGTGCAGCTTGCCCTGCAGCTTAGGACCGAGCGTCGTCCAATCCCGTTGCAGTATGGCGTCCAGATCGTAATGCTGCCGCCAGTATTCGACCGTCTTATGGTCTATCGCTCCGCTCTCTTTGTCGAAGATCGGCTTCGGATAACCGTCCTCGCCAGTCGGAGAATAAACAGCCTGCCAGATGTCAAACTGCTCGCCCGACCTGCCACGATCGCCTAGCGCAGCTTCGTACGCGATATTGTCACGCATCGAGATCAGCGTGTGCCCCAGATAGTCGCGCATCGCCGGCTGCTCCACCCTCTTATTCGCGCCTGGCAGGTAGAACACGTTGTCCTGGTTGTACAAATCCACAGTCATGTACGCATGAAAATCAACCGGATCCGGACAAGCCACGAACGCGCCGTTGTAGTGATCCGGATAAAACATCTGCGCCGCCAACGACTCCCACCCGCCCGTCGAGCCCCCATAAACAAATCGCGCCCAACCCTGCCCGATCCCGCGAAACTGATGCTCAATCGCCGGAACCAACTCCGTCTCGATCGCATCGCCATACGGACCCAGATTCGCCGAGTTCACCGCATACGAATCGTCGTAAAAAGGATTCGCGTGCTGCAGCTTGACAATCAACACGCGCGGAGTGCCCGGCGCAATCCAAGTCTGATAATTTTTGTAAGCTTCTTCCTGCTGAATCCGGTTATATGCAGCCAGATGAAAGCGCTGCGAATAATCAGGCTTCAAGTTCGGGTCCGGAGGAGTCTCGCGAAAATCGTTAAAGCTGCTCACAAAGTGATCGTGAAAAATCATCAGCGGATAACGCGCCTCCGGATGAGCGTCAAATCCTTCCGGCACTAGCACGATGGCCGAAAGGTAAACCGGGCGACCCCAAAATTTGGTAAGCAGTGCTGATTGCACCCGCATGTGGCGAATATATTTTGTATCGGCCTCGAGCTTGATCGGCGGAATCTCCTGGTCGAGCGACAACGCAACCGGAGGGGCTCCCGCGCCCACACGAACCACCTGCGGCTTCGACAGCAGGTTGCCCGGCGCCAGATTCCAGTGTTGCCCTTCGCCGCGATCCGGAGCCAGCTTCACCGTCTTGCCGTCCGCGCGGTGAAATGTCTCGTACACGTTCAATACCGCCTGAATTGTGTAGTTCCCAGGCGGCACATCGCTGAGTCTCGACCGCGGATAACCTTTCGCGCTATCGCCAATTGTCAGCGCTTCGCCCGGTCGCCATCCCTCCACCGTCACCCCAAAAATCATCTGCGATTGAGGCGTATCGTCGATCTGCATGCGAGGCTCCTCGCTCGGATCATTTGATAAGAGAAGCAACACTCGCCCGTCCAGAGGTCGAGTGGATCGCGATCCGGGAAAGCTCACCGTAATAGTCTGAGCAGAACCCGGCACAACAACAGTGATTAAAAATAAAACTGCAAGGACAAGGGAGCGCATGTTATTCGGGTTACTCCCTGAATACCATGAGTATCGGCATCGATCAACTCTTGTGATTCTTCAGAAGCCATTCGACACCGCTATAAGAACCACCGTCCTCTTCGTCAGCCGTGAGCGCAACGATGATGTCTCAGATCTTGTTCGGCATCGAATCAGGAAACGCGCCTGACTACCAGACATCTCTGAGGGATTCGGACGTTCTGTAAGGAACTCTTAGCACTTGGCAACGCTCACAATTGAACGCATCATGACGATAAGGAACGTGATGACCACCAACCAGATGCTGCTGACGCCAGAGCTGATTCCCCTAACTCCCGAATCTCGCCTTCAATTCGAGACGAATTACAATCGCGTTCCCTTTCTGCTGCAACATTCTCTGTGCCGCTCCGAGTTGTTCAGTATGCCGTCGTTGATCGAATTCGCTCAGCGCCTGTCGACCATTCCTGACGCGGTGTATTTCAACGTCGGTCGCCTGGGTGTGGATCGAGGATGGGATTTCTGCAAAGACAAATCCTTCTCCGCCCGCGACGCGCTGGATAGGATTGAGGGCTCCGATGCTTGGATGATTCTCAAAAGTGTGCAGCGCGACCCCGCTTACAGCGAAGTCCTCCACGGTATATTGCGGGAAGTCCACCAAGCCAGCCGTCGTGAATACGAAGGTCTAATCCATCGTCAGAACATCAGCATCATCATCACCTCGCCCAACCGAATCACGCCCTACCACTTCGACGAGGACTGCAATTATCTTCTCCAAATCCACGGGTCAAAAACCATCCGTGTATTTAATGGTTCAGACCGAACAGTGGTGACGCCGAAGGAGCTCGAACGATTTTATTCAGGCGATATCAATGCGGCCCAGTACCGCCCAGAGCTGGAGGAAAAGGCAACGCGCTATGAGCTGACGCCCGGAGTCGGAGTGCACGTCCCGGTCATCTTTCCCCATTGGGTGCAAAATCACGACAACGTGTCTGTCTCAGCAAGCATCAATTTCTGTTTCAAGGACGAGACTGTACCAGACGTGCACCGCATCAACCACTACTTGCGGCGAGCGCACCTAAATCCAAAACAACCTGGCCTGTCAGCGTTATCGGACTCCGTCAAGAAAATCGCTGCCAATTTCCGGCGCACGATCAGACGGGGTTAAGTGCGGGCATCGACGGTTCCCTGACGAACTGGTGACCGCGATTGAAAATCCGATCTCGACACCAGCTTTTGCGCTTGAAACGGCCGCCGAGGGGGCGACGACTGTTTCCGTTTCACGAATACATGTTGGCTTGAATGCTGCGCGATCATCTCCTAGTCGCCGTCTGGTTCTTAAAATAAATACTTCAGGGCAAATTGAAGCACCCTGTTATCCGACTTGGTGCTGGTGATCTGGCCGAAAATCCCGTCGCCTAGCTTGGCATCCGGGTTTGAAAACTGGGGCGTGTTCAACGCGTTGAAGCTTTCGGCGCGGAACTGCAGCCGTTGTATCTCGCTTGAGAACATGCGGAACTCCTTGGCGAGCGAAAGATTCAAAGTGTCGGTACCCGGACCGATGACGGCATTGCGCGGCGTGTTGCCGTACATCAGGATGCTCGCTGCAAAGGCGTTGGTGTTGAACCAGCGCGCCGGGTTGGGATTAGCGACGCTCAGGGATTGGCCCGTTAGATTGGGGCGTTCCCAAATGCCGTCGTTGTTCTGCGTATCGGAGCTCTCGTTGATGTCGAACGGATTTCCGCTGGCGATTGAAATCAGACCCTCTAACGACCAGCCGGCGGCAACGGCAGCCACGATTCCTTTCGCCTGTTGAGCAATCGGCAGCTTCCATACATAGCCGATAACGAGGTTGTGGCGCTGGTCAATCAGTCCGCTGGCCGGCTCATTGCGATGCCGCGGATCCTGACAGCCGCAACCGCCGCCGTTTACCTCATTAGCAGTCGTATCAATCTCATGGGACCAGGCGTAAGCCAAAGTCAGACTCAAGCCTTTCGACAAACGCCGTTCGAAGTGGATCTGCACCGAATTGTAATTGGAATTAGCTCCGTAGTCTTCCAGCCGGATGCGCGCAAAGGTGGGATAGGGACGGCGAGGCTGAATGACACCGGGTCCGGGCGGCGGCTGGTTATAGTTTTGGAAGCTGGTATCGAGGTGAGTGCCTTTGTTGCCGACGTAGCCGACATCGAGCACGTTATTGCCGAACTGCTTCGAAACGGTCAGGTTCCAATCCTGCACGTACAAGTCGGGATGGTTGCGGTCGGCAGGAAGCGAGACGGCGTTGAAGAACGGATTGGCCGGGTAGAGGGCAGCGGGAACCGGGTTCTGAATCGTGGCAATCGGGTTCAGACTGGGGTTCGTAATTGTGAGGCTGCCGGCTGTCGGCGGATTCAGCTGAAGAATGTTCAGATGATCGAACTGTCCACCGTAGTAGAAGAGTCCGTATCCGCCGCGGACAACCCAGGTAGAGACAGGATTCCACGCAAAGCCCACCCGCGGACTCAGGTCTTTGTAACTTACATGCCATAAGTTATTAAGTATTTGACCCGGCGCCGGAACAAAGGCCGGTGGATTCTGGCTGAAATCTAGAGTTCGCGTAACGGCATTCACGTCTTTGGGGGGAACAAAGAGGTCATAACGAAGCCCGACGTTGATAGTAAGTTTGGGAGTGAGCTTCCAGTCATCCTGGGCATACGCGCCGATTCGCCACTGGCGGGCTTTCGTGATGGGGACGCCTTCGGGAGTGAGCGTGGTACGCGGGAATCCCAGCATATAGGCAGCGGCTGCGTCGCCCGAAATATCGGAGGTGAAGGAGAGACTGCCGAAGGGCGTGTTGTTAGTCGTCGCGTTGTCGTATAACTTACGGACGTCAGCGCCGGCCTTGAGTGTATGTCTTCCTTTGACATAACTTACGTTATCCACCAGCTGATAAGTCTGGCTGTTATCTAGGTTGGAGGCAGCCTTATCGTCACCCATCCCTAAGTAGCCGGAGATGTTAATGAGCGGAAAGCCTTCCTCGCTGCTCCGCAGAGGGCGTCCGTTCGGGCCGCCCACTTTCAGACCGTTGATTCCCAGCGATTCGATAGTGAAAGAAGTGTTGGTTCGTACACTCAACTGCGATACGTTTTCGCGATTTACTCCGGCTCTGAACTCATTCACGAGCGCGGGAGTAAACGTGTGAATGTATTGCGCGAAAATGTTGGTGGCCGGGTACTTGCCGGTGAAGTTGAAGAAAGGGTTGAGGTCCCGATCGGGGAAATTACGATCGGCGCGAATGTAGTGCACAAACAGGGAGTCCCTGGCGCTGAAATAGTGATCCACTCGAGCGATTTCTTGGTGTACGGTGAGATCGCCGAGGGACGCGCCGGCATAGTTGGTGGAGCCGGACGCATTCGGAAGGGGAGTGTACTGGTTGATGAGCGATTGCGACACAGGATTGAGACGGCTGGTGGGAATCCGATTGTTAGCGAACGGCAAGCCCGTGTTCGGATCGGTGACGGTGGAGCTGAAGACACCCATGCGCTGAGCAGCGGTCAAGACGACGGCAGTCCCCGGCGACTCCTGGATGGAGCGAATGCCTTCATAACTGCCGAAAAAGAAGGTCTTGTCGTGAATGATGGGGCCGCCAAGCGTGGCGCCGAACTGATTCTGCTTGAGGATATTCTTGGGAAGTGGCGCGGGACGGAAGTAGTTGCGGGCGTCGAGATCCTGGTTGCGGAAAAACTCGAACAGATCACCATGGAACTGGTTGGAACCGGACTTGATCTGGATGTTGACGTTGGTTCCAGCATTGCCGCCGTATTCAGCCGAGTAGTTGCCGGTTTGGACCTTAAATTCCTGGATGGCGTCCACGGAGGGGAAGATGTTGACGTAGGCATGCCGATTATTCACCATCGTCGTGCCGTCCACATTGACCTGTCCCCACACGATGCGTCCGCCGTTCCCCGCGATCGTCGAACCGGCCGTGCTGGACGTATGCAAGTCAGGATTGCTGACTCGCACTCCGGGAGTGAGAAGCGCCAAATCGTTGAACTTGCGGCCGTTCAGAGGAAGATTTTCAATTCGCTCCTGCCCCACCACGCCGGCCAGTGATGCGTTTTCGGTTTGTAGTAAAGGCTGAGCCGAGTGGACCTCGACGGTTTGCTGAACCGAGCCAAGCTGAAGTGAAAAGTCGACCTTGGCCTGTTGTCCAATCTGCAAATCAATGGCGGAACGACGATCAATGTTAAATCCAGGAGCGTGAACTTCAATTGAGTACGCGCCTGGGAGTAAGTAACGAACTTCGTAATTACCGGACGAGCTAGTCTTCGCCGAATGAGTTACGCCGGTCGCAGTTTGAATTACGGTGACATCGGCAGCGGAGACCGCCCCGCCGGCAGAATCTGTTACAGTTCCCAGCAGGGCAGTGTCTACACTCTGAGACCAGGTAAGTGCAGTCACAGAAAAAAGTAGGAATGCACAGCCCAGGACTGCGCGTAAGTTGTTCCCCAAAATCTAACCACCTTTTTGCAGATAAAAAAGACTGACTTAGTGTTGCGGAGTAGCCTTGTCCAACCGAGACAAGGTAACGTGAGGATTATTGAGAAGACTCTAACATAACGAAAGGCCGATATGTCAACCTCATTGCTCGCTTTCTTGAATCGATCTATTTCGGGCTTAACCCGCCGCGATCTGTTACGGACCGGAGGGGCGGTGACTAGCATGCCTTTGTGGCTGGGAGGGGCGCCGGCTTCGAGTAAAGCGCCGACGAAAGGGAGCTCGCCGAGTGCACGGGCGAGCATCTATGAATCCATCGGTGTTCGCCCCATCATCAATTGCAGGGGAACCTTGACCGTTACCGGCGGTTCTCTCGAGCTGCCGGAGGTACGGGCTGCGCAAGTCGCGGCCGCCGAGCACTTCGTTTTCCTGGATGAGATGATGGACGCGATCGGGAAGCGCCTGGCTGAACTTACGGGAGCGGAGTGGGGGATGTTTTCTTCCGGCTGTGCGGCTGCCATCGCACACGCCACGGCCGCGTGTGTTGCGGGCGGCGATCCTGATCTGCACACCAGGATCCCGGATTTGACCGGTTTCGCTAAAGATCAGGTCGTGATACCGACGCACTCACGCAACCAATACGATCAGGCCATACGATCGACCGGCGTGAAGGTTATTGAAGTCGCCGATGCGAAGGAGTTCGAAGAGTCGCTCGGCGCGAGGGTGGCCATGGTCTACGTGCTGGCCGGTCCACGGGCCGAATCCGGGCCGCTAAACTACGACCTGATCTTTTCAACCGCCAAGCAGCGAGGCATCCCGGTCTTCGTGGATGCAGCCGCGGAGAACCTGACCATTCCCTGCGTACACCTGCAACGAGGGGCGACGTTGGTCGGATACAGCGGAGGCAAGTGCATGCGGGGTCCGCAATCGTCAGGAATGCTGCTGGGCCGCAAGGACCTGGTGAAGGCCGCTTGGGTGCACAGCGCGCCGCACCACGGTTACGCGCGATCCATGAAGCTTGGCAAGGAAGAGGCGATGGGATTGCTGGCGGCAGTCGAGGCCTGGACCAAGCGCGATCACGAAGCCGAATACCGGGAGTGGTTGACGTGGATGAAGAACATTGCCTCGCGCCTCGAGTCGGTGAAGGGTGTAACTGCCGCCGTCCGGGAGCCGGAAGGGCTGTCGAATCATACGCCGTCGCTGAATATTCGCTGGGACACCAACCAAATCGGGATCAGCGGGGAAGAAGTTTCAAACACGCTGTTGGCCACTGAACCGCGGGTGGCGCTGACCGGAGCGGGCATCGGCGCGAGGCGTGGTGCCACGGCTCCCGCTTCCGCAACGGAAACAGGGGTTTCAATCATCGCGTACAACATGATGCCGGGCGAAGACAAAATTGTGGCCGAGCGGCTTCACGAAGTTCTCTCGAAGGCAAGCGGAACTAAACTGAACGGCGATGACCCCGCGCCGACAAGCAACCTGACAGGCGAGTGGGATGTGCAGATTGAGTTCGCAGCGGGCGCGGCCAAACACAGGTTCTATCTGGTTCAGGATCAGGCTTCCATCCGGGGAACGCACCAGGGCGAATTTGTGACCAGAGATCTGTCCGGATCAATGGCCGGAGCAAAGGTAAAGTTTGCCAGCGCGGTCGGCGAGCAACACGGCGCCGCTTTAACGTATACGTTTACCGGGACGGCCGGCGGCGACAAGATGTCCGGCGACCTGCACATGGGCGAATACCTCGGTGCAAAATGGTCTGCGACGAAACATCACTACCGGCCAGGGCCGGCTTAGAGAATAACGTACAACAATACGGTACAACTTTGCTATGCTAACGACATGCAAGTGAGTGCCGCATACGCCAAAGCAAACCTTCCCGAGTTGCTGAGAGCTGTTGAGAATGGCGAAACCGTTCAGATCACTCGCTATAACAAGCCGATTGCCAATCTGGTTCCAAGTTCGGCTTCGAAGGACGCAGCACCGAAATTGGGAACTGCCCCCGGTTCCGTAAAGATCATCGATCCGAACTGGGCCAGGGCGCTCACGAAGTCCGAAATGAACGAGTTGCTTATCAGAGGCTCATATTAACTTTGTGAGCTCCTTTTTGGTGGACACTCAGACTTTGATCCTGTCGTTTTTGTCTCCTGAAAAGCTCCCGAAGAAAGCACGGAAGATCATGGAGGACGGCAATGCCGATCGTATTCTCAGCTCAGTGTCGATTGTCGAAGTCGGGATCAAGAGCGGGCTCGGCAAGTTGCAGATCAGTGAAGCAGAGTTGCAGATGGCAATCAGTGATCTTAGGCTCAGGGTCATCCCTTTCTCCGCAGCACATGCGTTTGGATTGTTCCGACTGCCGCAGCGAACCGACATCTTTGACAGAATGCTGGTCGCAACCGCCCTTGCATTGAGTGTGCCGATCGTAAGCGGAGACCGAGAGTTCTCGCATTATCAAGGTCTCAAGGTGATCTGGACATAGCACCAAATTTAATTACGAGCGCGATAAAGTGGACCCGTGAACTATTACCGGGGCAAAAAGCTCGCCGCATCGTTCCGCACGGTGCGCAAGAACACGTTGATCATCGCGGAAGAAATTCCCGAGGACAAATATGGTTATCGCGCGACGGAAGGAATCAGAAGCGTCGGTCAAATCCTCACGCACATTGCGCTTGGCGGGAGATTCCAGGAGCAGATCAATTTGATCGAGAAGCGTTTCTCGATGGAAGCCTTCGATCACAAGAGATTTATGGGCGGGATTGTGGCAGAGGCAGCTAAGCCGCGCACGAAGGTGGAGATCATCGCTTTGCTCCAAGAGGAGGGAGAGAAATATGCAACGGCGCTGGAATCGCTGTCAGATGATTTTCTGGGCCAGAGCATAGTCATGCCGCTGGGTGGGACTCCCCCCAGCCGCACGCGCTTCGACATGCTGGCTAGCGTTAAGGAGCATGAGATGCACCACCGGGGCCAACTGATGTTGATCGAGCGAATGCTGGGTATCACGCCGCACCTGACACGCGAACGAATGGAGGCAGGGCGGCGGGGCGGTGGCGGATAAGGCGGATTCACTCGCAGAAATGGTTAGCCTACTGTCACACGGAGGCTTGGATCAGTTTCACAGTCTTCCACGATCTGGTTATAGGCGGCGATCAGGCGTTCGACCGTGATCTTGCGCTCGGCAGTCCGGAAGCGGCTCAGTTCATAGACGTTTGTGGCGAGAGACTATTCAAGCAGAAAGTCTCCAGCACGAGCGCTTACTGCGTCGGCTACGGCGGCAGGAATTACAAGGCTGAGCTTTGCTCCCACCAAGTGCTGCAAGACCGCACCGGAATAAATAGTTCCTGGATTTTCTTTCTGGCGTTTAGAAGCTTGCGCCAGCAGATCGTGCACCATGGATCGCAAGGACTTGCCGGTATCGTACTTGAGCACAAACGGCTGGGCGCTGAAGTAGTTCTTGACTTGATCTATCCACCAGTTTTCGATCAAATTAGGATCAGCGAGGCCTTGCGCCTGAAGCTCATTCAGGAATGCGACGTACTCCTGCATGTTGCCCAAACTTCCGCGGCTGGTACGGCCGCCCTCTTCGGCCAATACTCGTTTAACGCCGTAGTCCTTGAGAATGGCTTGCACGGCGGTTTTTCCAAGTCCCAGGACCTGCCCCTTACTGTCACCAGCACGGCGGAGTCGAGAAACAATCCATTTTTCCTCGCAAGCCGGGAGACGAACAGGATGGCGGCGAGCTTTCCTTTGCTGGTCAGCTTTTTCTGTTTCTGATAAGCCCGCAGCTGGGCTTCAAGATCGACCGCCATTCAGGCGGCAATCTCTTTTCGCTGTGGCGCTTCCGCCAGCGGCAATAGAAGATGACGGTTCAACCAGCGCACAACTGGAACTGCCAGTCCGTCTCCAAACAGGTGATACGCTTCGTTGTAATTAGCGGGCATGACATAGGAATCGGGGACGCCCATTAAGCGTGCCGCTTCGCGCGCCTCCAACAAGCGGGATCGGACGCGATCGCCTTCGATTATTAGAACGATCTGCCGGCTCGAGCCGCCTACCGGAGTGCGAAGGCATCCGGAAATGTCGTCGAAGCGCACTTCGGCTCGCTGTTTCTTACCGCCGGTTTTGAGGGGACGGGTTCGTTTGAAAATCGTCCCAATTCGCCGGACGCCGCACTTAATCGCCTCATCCACTTTGAGCCGGTTCACCTCCGACATGAGGTTTAATAACCTATCGGTCTCCTTTGACGTGTGTCAGTTGGTATGGCCCTCGTCGGTAAGCAAAAGAGTGGACAAGCCGACGACAGGGGCATTTGGTCTCGGAACATTCCACCAAATCCATTTGCTCTGTAAGGACACCGGCAGAGATTGAAAGGCTTGTTGCATGCGCTTGGTGTGCCAGGCTTTGCCGGCAATTTGGGATATCAGGTCCACAGGAATATCGCAGTCTTCACGCACTCCGACGATGAACAAACGGGGTCGCGATTGCGGCAGGAAGTGAACGGCATCGATGACTAGAGCTCCGGTCCGATAGCCGGTTGTCGCCATGCGCTCCAGAATGGTTTGAAAGTCTTTTCCCGAGTGGGACGTCAAGGCGCCGACCACGTTTTCAAGCGCGACAATACGGGGCTGTCGTTCCTGCGCTTGCAGCTGCTCTATAAGGTCCCAGAAATAGTGGAACGTTCCGCTACGTTCCCCGTTCAAACCGGCGCCAGTGCCGGCTAGCGACAAGTCCTGACAGAGAAACGAGGCCCAAGCTAGCGTCGCCTGTCCAGGCAGATCGTCGGTAGCGATATGAGCTACATCACAACGCTTCAACTTATCACCTTCTCGAAACGCCATACGGTAAGTGAGCGCTTCCTCCTGACGCGCTTCGCACTCCCAAATGACCAGAACACGCCAACCTTGCTAGAGAAGTGAGTGAACGTTTTTTTTCATCGCGGGTCATGTTTCGGTCCAACTTTGCGTTCCAGTAGGCTTGGTGAGAGGCGGGGCGATTAGAAGTGGGGCATCCGTGTTGATGCCAGTAGCAGCCGTGCACGAAGACTACTCTTTTGCATTTGGGAAACACCAGGTCAGGCGCTCCCGGCAGCGTCTTGACATGCAGGCGATAACGAAAGCCTAAGAGATGCGTCAGCCGTCTGACGCGAAGTTCGGGCGCTGTATCGGTGGAGCGGACACGGTGCATAATGGCGCTGCGCTGTTCAACGGTAAACACGTCTGTCACTGCCTCGGCGCCTCGGTTTGGGCGCGGAGCATTACTACGATCGCCATAGCTTTACCTGATAACCATTTGGCAGCAAAGTGCGTTTGGCAAGTTTTTTTGGGCTCTCCCGCAGTTTCCGTGCAGCTTTGGTGACTCAAAACGGTCCAAACAAAAGCATCCTGTAATGTTTTATGCTTTAAAGGCAGATGGCTTCTCCCCCGAGCCATGTGCAGGCTCTTCTTCCCGATCCGGTCGCTCTGAAGTTGACGTTAGTCCAGCATCAGGACGACGGTAGCGTTTTGATTAACGTGACGGTCGCAGGGTTCTCGGCACGTTGTCCGGAATGCGAGCACCCTTCCTCCTCCATCCACAGTCGATACCGCCGTGCATTGAAGGATCTCCCGTGGCAAGGTTCTTCCGTGATGATTTGTTTGGAAGTGCGGCGTTTTCGCTGTGCTACTCAGGATTGCACCCGCCTCACATTCGCGGAACCGCTACCGCTGGTTGCTTCGAGATACGCCCGCCAAACAAAGCGGCTGTCTGAGACTGTTCGATTGATCGGTTATGTTCTGGGCGGTGAGGCAGGAGCGCGCCTGTCCCAGCGACTTGGGATGCACACGAGCCCAGACACGGTTCTCCGCCGAATAAAGAACGGACCATCGACTCCCGTCGAAAGTGTAAGGGTGGTCGGGGTGGACGACTTGGCCTGGCGAAAGTGACAAAGCTATGGAACGATTCTGGTCGATCTCGAAACGCACACGCCTGTCGATTTGCTACCAGAGCGTTCGGCCGAGAGCCTCGCTGCTTGGCTACGTTTGCATCCCGGCGCCGAAGTAATTAGTCGTGATCGCGCCAGTTTGTATGCGGAAGGAGCGGCCCGCGGCGCACCGCAAGCCATTCAGATAGCGGACCGGTCATCTGCTCTGCAATCTGACCTCTGCCGTAGAGCGAGTCTTAGAACAGAAACGCACTGCGTTAGTCAAAGCTGTTCTTCCCTTGATTCCCGATCCACCACAGCCCGAGAATCTGTCCGTAACCCCAACCAGGGCTGAGCAAATGCATGCGGAACACCGGCAAAAGCGAATGCTCCGATACGACAATGTGATCGCACTTCATCGCGACGGCATGAGTCAGCAAGCGATCAGCCGCAAGTTGCATATCGGGCGAAAGACTATTCGCCGCTTTCTGCGGGCGGGTCAGTTTCCGGAACGAGCGATCCCTCGCCGCAAGCCACCGCGCGTGAATGCGTTCCAGGACTTTCTTCACCGTCGATGGACAGAGGGGTGCCACAATGCAACCCAGCTCTGGCATGAGATTCAGGCCCAGGGCTATGCCGGTGGACGAAGTATGGTGGCGAGCTTTGTTGCCACTTTTCGTAGACAGGGAACCAAGTACTTTCGGAGGACGAGCTCCGCTCTGCAGCAGAAACCGAAACCCCCTTCCCCACGGCAAGCCGCTATGTTGCTCGCTCGCCGGCCCGAAAAGCTGAAAGTCGAAGAACAGCAACTACTCGCCCAGATCACGGCAGGTTGTCCAGAAGCTGCGACCCTCTACAGCCTGACGCAAGGTTTTGCGAACGTGTTCCGTCGCAAGCAAAGCGAGGGTCTGCAGAGCTGGCTCGCTGAGGCGAAAGCATCTGCTCTCCCCTAGATCAATCGTTTTTGCGATGGATTGTTCCGTGACGCAGGAGCAGCGACGGCGGCAGTCCTCCTGCCCTGGAGCAACGGTCAAGTGGAAGGCCAGATTCACCGCTTAAAGCTTGTGAAAAGACAAATGTACGGACGCGCTCAATTCAGCCTCCTTCGTTGCCGTGTCTTACCTTATGTTCTCGGCTCTGTTGCGCCGTCTCACCCTCGCTCGCCTTGATCTGCACGGAAACTGCGGGAGAGCCCACTTCAAAGTACCGAAATCGGCAAGTGTTCATTTTGGCGATAGCTTTCCATTTTTGCCTTCCTCTAGCGCGCGGCGCACCAAACCCAACAGCGCCGACCCGACACGATGTCGTTTCACCACGTAATAATTTGGACCGATTTCCGATGCCTTCTGGTTTTCCGATTGTTTTCTGTTTGAACGCTAGAAACTCGTCGTGGAAGTGGGTATTGAGATCGCTCCACATCGTCCGACCCACTTTGCCCGTCCGGTACAGCTTATACGACCATCGCTCGGCTAACTCGCCATTGCGCAGCGTACTCCGATATCGCCTCTACTGTCCTCTCGAACGTCAAAAGGTTCGAGAATACGTTCAGCTCCTCTGCAGGCAGAAGGATTCCACCGGCAACGTCATTGCAATATTGCTCAATTCTATCTGTAGTATCACTATCGCTTATGCCCGTGCTGCCAAGCCAGAGATGCACAAGCTCATGAAGAGCAGTGAACGATCAGGCCGACTTGGTGTCTTGATCATTGATGACGATCATCGGCGCAAGCGGATCAGCACTCGCGAAACCGCGGAAGATTTCAACTGGAATATTCCGGCGTTGCCGAGCAACGAAATCAGGTGACTCCGCTTCTTCATCTTCAAGGATCGAGCGCACCAGACCCTGACGCGCCTTGATATCGCGGATCAACGCATCGAGATCAGGATTGTAGCGATCTTTGCCCGGAAGGGTTCTGAAATCCTGTCCGCGATCACCCGTCTTTGGCGGCTGACTGAGATAGCAAACTAAAAGCGGCCGACGATAGGCCTTCGCCATTTTAACCAGCAAGGTCTTCGTCGGATCGCCACCTTTTCCGCCTTCAACTTCGCCAGCCGCTCGGCACCCGTTTCGCCTCTTGCGTCTTTCAGGCCAATTGCGCGAGCGGCATCTTCGAGCGACAACCCTGCCGTCTCCCTTGCCCACGTTAAGATTTCTGGCCGAATCGCGCCCATTGGAAATCCACTCTACCTCATTAGACGTTCACACCATATCAGCCCGCTCCATTCTGGGGTTCACCGGGTTGCGAACAAAAAGCGAAGCTGCTATTTCACAGCACGTGGCCGTCGTTCCCTTAACTGAAAGGTAATCCCGTCAATCCTAAATTCTGGACGCTGCACAATTTTCGTTCCAGATCTCGTGCTCGGCCGTAAAGAGGGCCATATCGCCGGCCGATCTCAGCCGCGATCTCGATCACAATAGACGCGCCAGAAGGTAACGCGTCCCGTTAACCTTCCCTTCCGAAATTTTCAAAAACGAACCCAACCGGAAGTTCGTTTCGTAAAAAACCAAAGATCAGGCCTCACCGAACCCACCAAAAACCAGCCATGACAAATTTCAAATTTCCGCCTTCTCCCACCGCACCAATCACTTAGCTCGTTTCCGGACCGCCGCTCGAACAGGCCCCAAGCGAAACTCGCCTCGTGCCCGATCTCGATCCAGAATCTGTAACACCGCCGCCGTCCGACCCAACCGGCCACTCGACCGGCCCGCGCACCAATGAAGGTAGAAAACGCTCCAACCAAAACGCGCTCCAGCACGGCTGCTGCTCCAAAACCCTCCTCCTCCCCGACGAAGATCCCAACGAACTCCGCCAACTGCTCGAAAGCTGGCTCTACGACTACCGCGCCGACACCTTCACCCTCGACCAACTTGTGCGCGAAAGTGTCAGTGCCCAATGGCTCCTTCTCCGCAATCGCAGCCGCTACAACCAATGCGAGCACGGGCTCCACCAGGAACAACCCAACTGTCTCAGGCCGGGAAAAACGTGGGCAGGAGAGCTCCGCATATCCCACGTGAAGCGGTTGACCCCTTTCGCAATGGGAACAGTAGTTACGGGCGGAGGCGGACCAGATTCTTCATCCGCGTCTTGCTCGGCCGCCGATAATTTCTGCGGCTTTGACGCCCCGGTGAAGGTCCTGACGACCTGACCTTTCCCGTCAAGAATGTCGAGCGTCAGGGAAGAGGGGGTGTCGTGTAAGAAATAATCAATCATTACGCCATGTGAAACAGAACGAATCGGATCGGTGGGCTTGAAGAGGTATACGTCGGCTTTGCTGACTCCGGGATTCATTTGGCGGAGTAGAGTGATGCTTTCCATCACGTAGAAGCCGCACCCATGCGTGGCGATGACGAGATCATTTCTTTCCGACATTAAGTAGTGAACAGGAGTGACGGGCAGATTCAATTTGAGGGATTCCCAATTGGTCGCCACCGTTTAATGACACATAGACACCGCGTTCGGTCCCGAGATACAGAAGGTCAGGCCGGACGATGTCTTCCCGAATCGCACGCGGGAAATCGTCAGAAGGAAGTCCGGTGACAATCTTCGTCCAGGTATGACCGTAGTCTGTTGTCTTGTAGACATAAGGGGAGCGGTCGGAGAGTTGGTAGCGATTCGCTGCAATGTAGGCGGTAGCAGGATTGTGGGGCGAGGTTTCGATAAGACTGATTCGTGTGAGACGCCCAAGATCAGTGGGTGTCACATCCTGCCAACTCTTGCCGCCATTTCTTGTGAGGTTTACCAATCCGTCATCTGATCCGGCCCATATAGTGTTGAGATCGTGATGTGAGGGAGCAATTGTGAAGACCGTGCCATAGGTCTCAACGCCGGTTTGATCGAGAGTCAAAGGTCCTCCGGATGGACCAAGCGTAGACGGATCATTCCGCGTCAGGTCTGGACTGATTGCAGTCCAAGTCTGACCTGCATTGGCGCTCCGCCACAAATGTTGTGAACTGACATATAGAACCTTGGGATCTAGCGTTGAGAGAAAAATGGGAGCGGTCCACTGAAAGCGCTCCTTCATATCTCCTGCGGGCTGCCGACAGGGTACTCCGGTCAAAGATTGATGTATCGCTTCTGATTAGCCTCGATTCCGAAGTTGGACTAAGCATAGTTTGCCAAGGGTCTGACAAGAATGGGGGATGAACAAAGATGACCGGGACATTTGCGTCCCACGAGAAGTGCTTGCTCTGTTATCGAAGGAGCGGCTGATTCTGCGAGAAACCGGCCGGGCGGTTACCCCGTTCGGCGGGGTCGCAGTCTTCGTCGCCTATCTACGGCAGGTTGGGTTCGTGGAAAAGGTTAGGCAGTGCATGCCGATTTGCTGGCGGTCGCCGAATCGGATCGATCCCACCGTCACATTTACTGCGTTTCTGATCTCGGTTTTGGTAGGCGCCAAACGGTTCGCGCACGCCAACTGGCTGCGCGGCGATCGAGCGTTGCATGCGCTGCTGGGTATCGATCGCTTTCCCAGCGACGACACGATCCGCAATCTGTTCCGGCGCTTCACGATGGGGAACGTGCAGCGCTTGTTCGAACCGCTGACGCAATGGCAGATGGAACGGGTGCCAGCGCGCAGCGAAGGCTACAGTCTGGACCTGGACTCAACTGTTTTCGAGCGCTATGGAAGGCAGGAAGGATCTCTCAAGGGGCATAACCCGCGCAAACACGGACGGCCCTCACATCATCCTTTGCTGGCTGTTCTGGCGGAAGCGCATCTGCTCCTCCCCGGCTGGCTCCGCAGCGGCAACTGCGGGCCAGCGCGTGGCGTGGTGGAGTTTCTCGAAGAAGCTCTGGCGTTATGGGGACAGCGCCAGAAGATCCGCTTGGTAAGAGCCGACTCTGGATTCTTCGATGACAAGCTGCTGAGCTTTCTGGAACAGCGCCGTCTGCCCTACCTTGTAGTCGCGCGCCTCACCAAGTGGATCAAGCGCGAAGCACAGCACGTGACCGAATGGCGGGAACTCGATGATGCCTACTCGGCCGGTGAGTTCCGTGTCAAGTTATGGGGCTGGCAAACCGAACGCCGCTTCGTGGTGATCCGCGAGGTGGTGCGGGAAGGCCGCGACAGTGTTGGTCGCAAGCTCATCGATGTTCCCGGCTATGTGTTCCGTATCTTCGTCACCACTTGCAGCGCTCCACCGGAGGAGATCTGGCGCGACTACAACCGGCGGTCCGACAGGGAGAATCGCATTGCCGAACTCAAGCATGACTTGGGGGCGGATGGCTTCTGCTTGAAACAGTTCTTTGCCACCGAAGCTGCCTTTCGGGCTATCTTGCTGCTGTTCAACTTACTCGTCGAGTTTCAACGCGCTGCCGATTTGCCGCGCTATCGCGAACCCGCAACCGTCCGCACCCAGGTCCTTACCTGCGGAGCCATCCTGGGCCGCACCGGCCGGCGGCTCGTGCTCCATCTCTCTCAAAACTGGGGCGGTCTGCAAACCAGAAACCCTTTACTGGACAGCATCTTCGCTTGGAAATTTCAAACTTCTCCGAAGTTGGATCCCGTCGTCGCCACCTGACCCCAATCCCAAACTCAACTACTTGAAACTCAAATGTCTAACTTCGGAATTCAGGCTTAGTGGAGTGGTCGTACCACGTCATGTACTCGCCATAAGCGCCAGCGTAAAAGATGTTGGGGTTCTTGGGATCCGCTGCCACATAGCCGCTCTCCCCGCCTCCTACCTGATAAAACGAAGAGCCACTGCCGATGCTGGGGACGCAAACGGTGGTGTTATCTTGTTGTGCTCCGCATGCTTTATAGGGCAAATTCGCAGTTAAGGAGACATGATAGAGCTGAGCAGTAGAAAAATTTTGCGCAGTCCAGGTATGCCCACCGTCGGTCGATTTGTATATGCCGTCTCCTTGAATGATATTGCCGCGCAACTCGCTCTCTCCCATTCCGACATAAACAGTGTCAGGACGTGACCCGGAGACCGCAACAGCACCCACCGATGAGGTCCGGAAGAATGCGTCGGTTACCGGATTCCATGTTGTTCCGCCGTTAGTAGTCTTCCAGAGCCCACCGCCTACAACTCCGAAATAATACTCGAGCGGGCGGGCGGCGCTGCCGGCAACCGCGAGCGACCTGCCGCCGCGCAACGGGCCGATGTTGCGCCACTTCAGAGGCTGAAGGAGTGATTGACTGACGGCCTAGCCGCCGACATCGGCTGATTGCACCCGGCCTGTTTCAGGGAACAAAGAAAGATAAAGGAGAGGAATCGAGGCTCCGAGTATTCGCTGTCACCGCTACGAAGGAACTTTTAAACATGCGCCAATACGGTTCACCTCCGTCAAAAAAACGATAGATCTTGGTGATCATTCCACCTCTTTGAGGTTTATGCCTGTTTCGCCTTAGACCGAAGTCTCGCTCCGGTGGCGCGTGGAAGAATCCCCAGGAAGAGCTTTGGCAATCTCGTCAGCCGACCGGAGCGTGAGGGCAACAAAGGTTAAAGTTCCGTTCGTGCAACCGGCAGTGGGCAGAGTGGGGGCGCCGACCACAAACAAATTTTCGTGGTCATGCGTACGTCCGTAGGAATCACAGACGCTAGTTGCGGGATCTACACCCATGCGGCATCCGCCGGCCGGATGATCGAGATAGTTCCCCTCGATGACCGAGTTGATCTTTCCTCCATCAGCGCCTGCAAGGCGGGCGAAGACATCGTTAATGTGTTGTTTGGTTGCGGGAAGGCGGGCTTCGGCAGCGGCATCCATGTGATGCGCCACTTTGGGCATTGGATCACCCCACTTATTTCGATGTGAGGAATCGAGTGTTACCGCGCTGTTTTCGGCCGGATGGACGTCATAGTAGGCGCGTACCCGGGCGACCCCTCTTTTATTTCTTCCACGCCAATCGGCGACTACGTCATCGCCCAGGAGGATGTTGCCGTTTCCGTCATTCAGGCGAACGGACCTTCCATTGTGGGACCAGATTCTCAAGTCGTGACGAATATAGCTTTCGCCGGGAGAACAGCGGAAAAACTGACGCGAAATTAGCCCGTATTGTGTGTTCATGTTGGGATAGATTTCGCGGTTCATCTCGACGATGGCCGTAATGAAGGCATGCCCGTTCGAGTACTTTCCAACCTGACCCGTTCGGTTTGCCAAGCCATTTGGAAATTTGGAAGACGACGACAACAGGAGCAGGTGGGGACTCCAGGTGTATCCCGCCGCAATGACAAAAACGCGCGCCCGATACTCGACCGGTTCGTCGGGATTGTCACGCGATACAGCTTGCGCGGAGACGATGCGAAGATTGGAGTCGTCGATCACCAGTTTGCGAACCAACGTTCGGTCGTGCAGCGTAATCTTCTTCTGGGCCAGGAGACGCTTGAAGGTGAAGTCGGGAGAGTATTTGGCGCCTGTCGGACAGATATCGCAGGTTCCGCAGCGCTGGCATACCGAGCGTCCATCGTAAGGGACGGTATTTTTCGACTGGGGCGTACCTTGAAAGGGAATGCCGCTCTGGTCTCCCCATTTTTTGAGCTCAGCAAGATCGTTGGTGAGGGGCATCGGGGGCATTGGGTAAGGCTGTGAACGCCGATCATCCGGGAATGGGCTCGGTTCTCCCGATACTCCGAGGCGTTTCTCCGCTTCGCAGTAGTACTTCTCCAGTTCAGCCCATTTCAGCGGCCAATCGACATAGAGTCCGAACATGGACTTGAGGCGAAGATCCTCTTCCGAGAAGCGGTTGCAGGTACCGCCCCAGTGAAGCGCTTGGCCGCCGACGGCCATTGTTCTGGATACTTGGCCTTCAGCAGCTTGATCTTCGATGAAGTCCTCTGGCCAGGGGTTCTCACCGTACTCGATCATTCGCTGGCGATATTTAAAGCGGTTTTCAAAATCGAAGATGGAGCGACCTGCCTCAAGGACAGTGATGGACGAGTGCGGCTTAAGCTCCGACAGTTTCTGGGCCAACATGGCAGCGGAGATGCCGGCGCCAATGACACAGATATCACTCTCATGAACTGGCATGTTCCTCCTAAGTCAGGCGGGCTGGCCGCTGAGCAGATGTCGCGAGCCCCCGGCAATCCTGACGTTTGATAGCAGCGTCGTAGAGGCAGTCCTCTCCATCGCTGCTGTTATAAAAGAAGCTCATCAGATCCGCGGCAACGTGCTTTCCATTCGGGCGTGCAGGAAGGGAGGTAATCTTTGACTGCTTCAGAGCTGTTGCAATGATCTCTTTCTGGTCGCTCAAATTCAGCTTTGCGAAGGAGGCTCCCTTAGCCGCGGCAGCGGTTTCAAGTTGGCTCAACTGTTCGGGGTAGCGAACCACGGGACTCGCGGGCAAGACTTGCGGACGCGGGAATCCGTATCCATATCCGGCATCGGCGCCCGCCTGGTAGCTATTCAGCCAATCCGTAAAGCGACGGGTGATATCGTCCTTTTGCTGTCCTCCGCGAGGCGTGGGCAACACGACTGCGCCAACGGCGCTTAGCGTTTGCATGTTTTCGGCACTGAGCCCCGATGCTGCCGCGCGCATCCAGCGCGGGCACACCAAGGGAACGAAGCTAGAAAAAATCCATTTCAAAATTGTGCGGCGAAACATAATGATTTCCCTCCTCTATCTATGGGCCGAAGCGCCGGCAGAATTCGGTAGCGAGAATGCGACCAGCGAAGCGTTAGGGCCAATCCCGGTCGCAACTACCACAAACTGATGTCCTTCACGCGTGCGATATGTCATGGGTGTGCCAAAAGAACGCTCGGGCAAGGTCCCTTGCCATAGATCCTTCCCATCGGTTTTGTTCATCGCATGGAGGGCCCGATCTTCAGCGCTTACGAACAGCAACCCACCCTTAGTAACAATCGCGCCCTGAGGACCCGCCACACCGAGCACATCAGGTAGCTTCACGCCTTGAAGAGCAGGGTTGCGGCGAAGCTCGGGCCAGTCACCAAAACCCTCCCGCCAAGAGATAGTTCCGTGTTTGAGATCTACGGCAGTGAGGTAATTATAGGGAGGTTTCGTTAAGGGCAAGCCGTTGTGGAAAGTGGCGTTTGTGCCGGTGAGATCGCCGCTCCAATCGGCATCGACCTCGGCGGCTCTGGGATTTGCTGACGATCTATCCGGACGCTTAACCCGAGCAATGTGAGCCACGTTTGTAGTTTTCACATATAGCAGTCCCGTGTCAGGGTCAAATGCTCCACCACCCCAATTTGCGCCTCCGAGCATCCCGGGCAGCATCAGCGTACCTCCGTAGGAAGGCGGCGTGAAGAGCGGGCCCATGCGGTATTTTGTCATTTCGGCTTGCGCTTCCGCCTTCAGTTCCGGGGTCGCATCAAAAGCGTCGCCGAGAGTGACGCCCTGCGGGCTCAAAGCCGGAGGTTTTGTCGGGAAAGGCTGTGTGGCGGAGGCGCTCTCTCCGGGAATATCACTGGCCGGAACTACCCGTTCCTCGATAGGCCAAACAGGCTTTCCGGTGACACGGTCGAAGACGAAGGCAAAACCTTCTTTGGTCTCCTGTACGACGGCGTCTATTTTCTTTCCTTCTACCGTAATGGTGACCAGAGTCGGAGGCGAGGACAGATCGTAGTCCCAGAGGCCGTGGTGAACAATTTGGAAGTGCCACTTTTTTTCGCCTGTTAGCGCATCCAGGCAGACGAGCGTTTCTCCATATAAGTTATTGCCTGGACGATTCCCGCCGAAAAAGTCATTACTGGGCGTGCTGATCGGGAGATAGACCAGGCCGCGGTGTTCATCGAGTGTCATTGGCGCCCAAACGTTGGTGTGTCCGGTGAACTTCCAGGAGTCCTTCTTCCAGGTATCGTTACCGAATTCGCCAGCCTGAGGGATGGTGTGAAAACTCCAAAGCTGTTTGCCCGTATGGGCATCGAAACCACGAACATCGCCCGGAGGATCATTGCGATAAACGAGGCGATCGCCCACACCGTTCCCGACGACGACGACGTTCTTGTAGACGATCGCTGGAGAGGTTTCCGTGTAGTGCAGCTTGTTGATAGGCCACACCAGACCTTCGCTTAGATCCACGATGCCGTTATCGCCAAACGAGCTGACAAGTTTTCCAGTTTCTGCATCCAGGCAGATAAGGCGATAGCGGCTGTTGAGAAAGATTCGCAACTTGCCGCCGTCGCGCCATGCCGCAACGCCGCGATGCACGTACCCAGTTCCGTTGGCCGGCTGTCCTAATTCGTAGGCTTTCGGATCGTAGCTCCAGATGAGGCTGCCCGTTTCGGCGTTCAGTGCCACAACTTTGTTATATGGCGTGGTGACGTAGAGGACGTCGTTGATCATTAGAGGCGTGTTCTCGAACATGCCGGGCCGTGTGCCGTATTGCGGAAGAGCGACCTCACCCGTTTTCCACGTCCATGCGAGCTGCAGGCGCGAAACGTTTTGAGTATTAATATCTGTCAAAGCCGAATATTTGGCGCCGCCTTGATCGCCACCATAAAACGGCCACTCGATCGTGGCTTCCTGCGAAAGCTTAGCGGCAACCAGGCCAGCTGCGAGGACCAGGAAGGTAACTGTATTTCTCAGGCTAAAATTAAAATTCCTCGACATGTCAATGGCTCGATTTCTTGCTTCCAGGTGGAAGATTTTCAAAGACCTTGCCCCCTTTCATGACGAAAACGGCCTTACGCGCGGCCGTGACATCCTTCAACGGATTCCCGTCGAAAGCGATGATGTCCGCCTGCATTCCTGGAGCGAGAGAGCCAATCTCCTTCTGCATATTGATCGACTCGGCCGATAAAGACGTTGCCGATATGAGGGCGGCCATAGGGTCTTGACCGCCGTCACGCACCCGCACGATGAACTCTTCGTAGTTTCTTCCGTGGGCGCCGGCAGTGGCGTCGGTACCATAGACGATCTTGAGATCTTTGTGTTTCAGGGCCTTCTTGAAGGTGTCTCGCGTAATGGCAACGCCCTTCTCCATGAAGGCGAAACCTTCCTTGTTGTAATTGCCGATGCCCATATATTTTGATTTATTTTCCAAATAGTTCTGTAGAACGAGGCCGATATTGGGGTCGTAGTAGGTTCCCCGTTTTGCCATAAGGTCGAAGACCTCATCGGTAACGTAAGCTCCATGTTCGATGGCTGTGCATCCCGCCAACGTGGCCGCTTTGGCCGATTCAGCCGAATGCGCGTGAACCAATGTGCGCATACCCAGGGATTTCGCTTCGCCGCAGGCCGCCTGGAGTTGGGCATCGCTCATTGTCTGACCACCACCCTCACGAATGCTCTTGGATGCGAATAGTTTGATGAAGTCAGCCCCCTGTTGTTTTCGTTCTCGAACTAATTCGCGAAGCTTTTCGGGTGGCCCACTCTTTTCCGTTAGCGGCTGGAGGGAGGTGAGTATGCGCGCACCTGGAATGATGCCGCGCGCTATAGCATCCCGAAGATCTTTGTCAGCGACCGCCCCCGGGCTCTGGATTGTTGTGAACCCGGCGTTCAAGGTTGCGATAGCGTTATCTACGCCTCGAAGCATCGCTTGGACGGGAGGTTCTTCTCTTCCGGCGAACCGATTGTTGTTATCGAAGTGATACATGACATGGGAATGAGTGTCAATCCAACCGGGTGAAACGGTCAAGGCGCCCAGATCGTACACGATGGCGCCGGCCGGCACGCTGCCTCCGATCCGAGAGATTTTCTGTCCCTGGACAACAATGACTGTATTCCGCAGCGTTTTGCCCTTGCCATCCAGCGCCGTCTGAGTTTTGAGGGCGATGGTCTGGTCTTGTGCAGCTGCAATCAGCGGCACGAATAAGGCAGTTCTGAAGATCAAAGATAGAAGATTTTGCATTGTAAATTTTTGTCTAGTTTGCACAATGAGGACGCGCGATCACTAGAACGTCACGCGGCCGCCTAACCGTAACATTCGTCCGAAGTCAATCCCCGAGCGGCGTAGCAGTGAGGGCTCAACCGTAGTCACTGCGCTGGTGACAGCGCTACAGTTGAAAACATTGAAGAGATCTGCAATCGGCTCGACTTGAATCCGTTCCCCGACACGGAATTTTTTCGGAAAGCGCAAATCGAGAAGATTCTGCCAGGGATAGCGATATCTGCCTGGGGCAGCGACCAAAAGCGATTGAGTCACCTGAGTGAGTCGAACGATGGCTTGCGTGACGTTGTAAGTCCGACCTTGGGGTAGACCAGAATTTTCTCGCAGCGAGCCAGAAACGAGAATGCCCCACCGAAACTGATAACTGCCGCCGGCGCGAATTTGATAAGTAGAGTCGTAGCCTAAATTACCGGTGTAATTGATAAGGTTATTCGGGTTGTTGAAATCCATTGATGTTGTCGACCCGTCGGGCGTCCCGTAGTCTTTTCCTATGGTGAAGCCGCCGAAGAGGGTAGCTTTCGCCATTCGAGTATTCACCTGAAACTCTACACCGTTGTAATGCTGGTACAAGTTGGGCAGCGTCTTTTCGTCCAGATTGATTTGCCCGAGAGTAGAGGCGTTCTGATTGTAAACAGTCATCGGATGGTTAGTAATGGGGTTGTTGATTGTGACAGGGGTGTAAGCCGACGAAGGAACAGCGGTGTTAACGATTCCGTAGAGATCATAGAAGTTCCGGTAATAATAGCCGGCGCTCACAGCAGTGTTGCTGCCGAGCTGGCGCTGGATCATCATGTTGTATTCCATAATCCATTGTTTTGCGATCCATGACCTGCTGTGTGACTGACTCCTGGACGTCCACGAGGGGAGACGCCGTTGTAACGGTGATGGCTTGCTGCGTTTGACCGACCTGCAGGTCGGCATCACATAGTCGCCGTAAAAGAGGCCGGCAGTGCGACGGCTTCTCGCTTCAAAGTCTGGAAGCCCTGCAACGTAAAGGTTACCGAATATTCTCCAGGCCGCAGATCGACAACCTTATACTGACCGTTTCCATCTGTTGTTGTCGTTCGTTTTCCTTCGATCAGCGCCGGGCTGCCTACTTCAACGCTTGCTCCCGCGAGGAAAGCACCGCTCGAGTCGCGCACTACTCCGGTTATGGCGCTCCCGCTTTGCGCGAAACTCAAGGTGACACTGGCAAGCAGTCCGAAGAATGCGACACATACTCTTGTCGTCAAGACCGCCGCGTCAAGCCGAAACAACCGGCCCATGCGTTCCCTGGGCCTCGAGGATTCGGACACACGACTATCCGTCATATCTGTTCCTTAATTGCAAGTATGAGGAGCTTCTAGTTCCTGAAGCGTCGGGGTTCGTGGGTCTTCTGCTTAGAAGGTTCGCACTACTCTCAATCGAAGAGAGTGGAGCGGTGTGAGGCGGGTTTTCGAAACCTTTGCTGCTTGCTGATTATATTCAAGAAGCATAGCCCGACACGATGCGAATTGCATAGATTTTTTTATTAAGCGCCATAAGGTAAACTCGCTCAACTGGTCTGGCATTCTGAGAAACAACGACATACAACCAGAACGGCTGAGTTTATGCTGGACCAAAACTGGCCCACGTAGCTCGCGACGCAATTTCAACAAGTTGGACCTTACGGAGTGCTCCGTGACATCTGACAACTAGCTTGAGGTGCTAGCGGTAACACCGTGGGGGTTCAAGTCCCGCTCTCCGCGCCAAACTTTTCAGAACGCGCGACAATGTTCCCATGTCTTACTGGGAAGCGCGGTCGGTCTTAGTTCGATACATAGTCTGCGCTCTTCTGTTGGCTCATTGGCAGCTCGCTTACGGACAAACTCCCGAATACAGCATCAAGGTCAATACCACTTTCGTCCTCATCCCTGTCACCGTCACGGATCCGCAAAATCGATTCGTTCTCGGCTTAGATCTCCACAGCTTCAGCTTGGCTGAAAACGGCGCCGAGCAGAAGATCACCAGGGTCGCCGGCGAAGACGCGCCTCTCTCGGTCGGGTTGCTGGTTGATACCAGTGGCAGCATGGGGACCAAGCTTGCGTTATCACGACGCGCTATCGAAGAGTTTTTGAAAACCATGAACCCATCCGATGAGGCATTCCTCGTTGAGTTCAGCGATCGAGCCAAGCTGATGACAGGCTTCACAAGTAAAACGGATATTCTCGGGGAAAGCCTCTCCTCTCTGGAATCGAATGGCCTGACAGCGTTGCTCGATGCGATTCACTTGGGCTTGCACGAGATGAAGAATGCGAAGAACCCACGTAAAGCGCTGATTGTCATTTCTGATGGCGGCGACAACAACAGCCGGTACACTCCCGCCGATATCAGAAGTCTCGTCCGGGAAGCAGACGTTCAGATTTATTCCATGGGCGTGTTCGAAATCTCTCTCCTCGGTCTCTCACTGCCGGAGTTATCAGGACCGCGCTTGCTGGCGCAGATCTCCAATCAAACAGGCGGCCGCGTGTTTGCTGCCACGCAAGATGCCGACTTACCCGCCATCGCCCGACGCATCGGCATCGAGTTACGCAATCAATACGTGTTAGCTTACTATCCTACTCATAGCGACCACGATGGAACTTACAGAAAAGTGGACGTGAAGCTCAATACGCCGCAAGGTCTGTCCTCGCTCAAAATTCGGTGGCGACTCGGTTATTACGCGCCGGCCCGATCGCAATAGACGCGGCCGCTGTTATCTCTCATCGTCGGCCCATAGGATGAACACCGATCGGACGAGCACCGCCCGAAAAGGCGGGATGAGGAACAACTGGCGTGATTGGCCGAGGAATAGGTCGCGGCGTGAAGGGACGAGCACCTAAGTAAGTCGGCGCATAGGGCCTCCCTATTCCAAGGGCGCCCATCGGCAAGTGACTTCTCCTGTATTGCCACAAACGATTCTCCAAAAGCTGACGCTCCAGAATCCGATTGGCCATTGTCAACGACGACCCAACGTATGGTCTCCGAGGCCACCTATAAAGCGGTAAAGCAGCTGAAGGATAGAAGCCCAACGAGCTCGTTCCAAGACCGCCATAGCCAATACCGCCATAAAGCGAATTCCCGTATGGCTGGGTTCCGAAAAGAAGCGGGCTTCGAGCTGGATCGACATAGGTTGGGTCGACACTCCCAACACCCGGAAGTAGCGGCGCTAATCCGTTCTCGTCCAAGCCATCTCCCGTTGCACTGACGCCGTCGCCAAAATCCTTCACTTGGTCGCCCAGACGATTGTCGGCCGTTATTGCCCCATTTCGATCTTGCGCCCACTGATAGAATTCGTCATCGTTGTCGTTACCGTAATTTGGCGTGTCAAGACCGGCATCGAAGAAGAACAGATGAGAAGAATCGATGGCAGTCTTGTTACTTTGATTGGCTATCTCAGCTCCGCCACTATACACTCGCAGCATCGCCGGTTCAGCGTCAATCCGATAAGCTCCCGGCTGAGTAAAACGAATTTCACTGGTCCGGTATTTTACAAGCAGATTCTTGACCGATTCAGCAGCAGACGAATCTAAAATCGCTGAGCCTCCCAAAAACTCAATCTTGGTGTCAGTTAATAGATCACTCAGCATCCGGATGGAACTGTGATGATCGAGTCGCAAGACGGTGCCGGGCGTGAGCAAGACCTCAGCCCGACCTTCTTCTGTCTTGAGAATCGAACCGACATGAAGCATCGGGAAAGTGCCGAATTTCTGCTCCAGTTTCGCGTTGTCAATCAGGACAGATCCCTCGAAATAGTTGACAACTCCGGAGTTCACCGAAACGACAGTCTGCGCTGCCGCCAGGAAGCAGGCTAACGGCAGAAACACCAAAAGCTTGTACCAAGACGCCATATACTCCCCTCCAGCAGCATGAACCGCATTTCCGGCCTTGTCAACAGGGAAGTGGCCGTACTGATTTCGCTGCCGAGTTGTGATCCCATTAAGGACAGTGAGACTCTCGCTTCGTAACATCTTTCTCATCCTGTTGATTCCGCCCGCCTGGGCCAACACGCTCAGCTCTGTCCCGGCGTTTTTCAATCTCAACAGCAAACCGGTAATTCTTGCGCCATGCCAACCGGCCAAGCCCTGGACCGTAGCCGGAGAATCCGGAGCATTGTTAGGCCGGCAAAGCGGAAAGTTTGAGTCCTGGCAATGGCCAGTGAAGCTACTGAGCAACTTCAGTATCGAAGCCGAGTTATCTGACTATCCAGTGCCCATCGATGTCAACAGTCTGGCTGCCACCATTCGAGTTACACCAGCAGAAACAACCATTACCTATTCGCATGCGGCATTTACAATCCGGCAGCACATGTTTGCGCCGCGCGGATCAGGAGCAACGCCATTCGGCGCCGTCGTCCTATTTGAGATTCAGTCGATCCGTCCCCTTCGGCTGACCTTCTCATTCACGCCCGAGATGCTGCGCATGTGGCCGGCGCCAAATTTCGGCCGCCCCAACGGAGCCTGGGTGGTGGATGGAGACAGCGGCTATTACTTACTCGATACGGACAACCCGAGTTTCTCCGGCGTAATCGCCATGCCACACACGCAGCCAGGCACTCTCGTACCCTATCAGGAACATCCACAAACTTACCCGCTCGAGTTAAAGCTTTCATTCGATCCGAAGCGAGACAACGGTCAAGTTTTCCCTCTCTTCATGGCTGTCAGGAACAGTGGCCCAGCGACGAGTCAATTGCAAGGAATAGCCGAGGCGCTCGAGAAACAATACAGCCGGACAATCGACTACTATGAATCGTTCTTAGCGACACACTTATCCGTCGAAACTCCGGACCCGCGAGTCAATGAGGCGCTCTCCTGGGCGGAGGTCTCGATCGATCAGATGCAGGTAAAGTACGGCGGAGAAGTCGGCTTGGTCGCAGGATATTACGAATCGGCGGACTCCTCTCGTCCGGGTTACGCCTGGTTTTTCGGGCGCGACACGATGTGGACAACTTACGCGATCAACAGCTACGGTGATTTTGCAGCCACTCGCAACGCTCTCGATTTCCTCATTCGTAAGCAGCGATCTGACGGCAAGATCATGCATGAGTTTTCTCAATCGGCAAGCCTAGTGAACTGGCAAGCCACGCCTTATTTTTATGCTGCTGCGGACTCCGCTCCCTTGCTTGTGATGACCATGTGGGATTACGTCAAAACGAGCAACGATTTGACTTACTTAAGGACAAATTGGAGTGCGGTTAAGAAGGCCTACAATTTTTGCCGGGCGCACGAAGGCGATGACGGCATTTACAACAACGCAGAGGGAACGGGCTGGGTAGAATCGTGGCCCCAGGGAATGCCGAAAGAAGAAATCTATCTCGCGGCTCTCGATCAACAAGCTTCCGACGCCATTGCCCGCCTGGCGACACTGATGAATGACGCCGCTCTCTCTCAATCGGCTAAAGCCAAGGCCGCCGATATCGGAAGCAAGCTTGAAACTGAATTCTATGAACCCGACAAACAGTTTTATGCTTTCAGCCGAAACGGAGCAGGCACTCTCGATCAGACCGCAAGCATCTATCCGGCTGTTGCCTGGTGGGACGGGACGCTAGCCTTGCAAAAGGCAGGACCGATGTTCAGTCGATGGGCGTCCGCAGAGTTCTCCGCCGATTGGGGAACGCGCGACCTCAGCGACCGCACTCCGTTTTATGACCCCATCAGTTACCATCAAGGCTCCATTTGGCCCCTGTTTACAGGGTGGGTGTCGCTGGCCGAATATCGGACGGGACATGATCTCTCGGGTTACGCTCACCTGATGCAAAATCTCAATCTAACCTGGACTCAGGATCTTGGCTCTGTTACCGAATTACTGTCGGGACAGTTTTTCCAGCCTCTGGGTCGCAGCAGCTCCCATCAGATGTGGTCGTCGGCCATGGTTCTCGCACCGTTGGTGCGCGGACTTTTTGGTCTCGATTGGGACGTTCCCAACCATAAGCTTTGCGTCGCCCCCTCACTTCCGGCCGAGTGGAGCGGCGCACAGTTGCGCAAAGTCCCCTTCGGTACAACAACTGTCGATCTGGATTTCGCGCGAAAGGGCGAAGAAATCGTCGTACACGGAAAGGCGGCGGATGGAAGCGCCCTTTGCCTGATCGACAACTCAACAAGCCAACAGGAGTGCCATCCAAGTAACGCTCCGGTCGTCGAGATTGCAGCTCACCCAGTGGAAATCTCAATCCCGGCAACTCTCCCCGAACCAGGGGCAACCACCAGCCAGTTGAAAGTAACCGGCGAGGTCTACTCCTCTCATCAGGCCGTCTTTGACCTGGAGGGACAAGGCGGTTCCAGCTATAACTTGTTTCTGCGCAGCAGTGGACGACGGCTGACAGTTGATGGAGCAGCACTCTTAAAAGGAGCTTTGCACGTCGAGTTTCCTCCGGGCCCGGGTTACCAAAACAAGAAAGTGACCATCCACTGGTAGTACTTTCATCTCTCAAGCGCCTAAAATAAAACGAAACCGCATCGTCTGAGACGATCATCTTCTTTGCTAAAGGGGTTCATTCTATGCGTATGACACCGCGCTGTGCAATCGCCATACTAGGGCTATTTCTAGTAAGCCTATTCAACGTTAGTTCTTCTGCGCAAGCCGTCTCCGGCAATATCTTCGGAACGGTAACTGACAGCACAGGAGCAGCAATTCCGGACGCCAAAGTTACCATCTCCGACGTTGGAAAAGGAGTTACCTATCAAACGACGACCAACGGCTCGGGGAACTACACACAGGCCAACATTTCTCCCGGCAATTATACAGTCGAAGTTACTAAAACAGGCTTCCAAAAAGTCGATCAGAAGAACGTCTCAGTGGCAGTTACCCAGTCGGCACGCGTAGATGCGAGTTTGCCTGTCGGTACGGAAACCCAGCAAATTACCGTTACCGATGCTCCACCGAGTATAGAAACAGATCGAGCCAGCGTTGAAACGCAATTGAGCGGTGGGCAAGTCTCCTCGCTGCCGGTTCTAAACCGCAATTTTACGAATCTTGCCTTACTTACGCCTGGTTCCGTTATAAATACCTACCAGCACGCTCCCAGCGAGAATCCGCAGCAATCCACGTTGGTGAATACGGGCGGGCAACTCTTTGCCGGCACTAACTATCAGCTGGATGGAATGAATAACAACGACGTTGTTCTGGGAATCACAATGGTGAATCCCGCTGTTGATTCTGTTGCGGAGTTCACCGCATCCACGAACAATTACGATGCCGAGTATCACGCGACGGGAGCAGTGATCAACGTGGAGACCAAGTCCGGAACAAACCAACTGCACGGCAGCGCGTTCGAGTTTCTGCAGAATAACTATTTTCAGGCGCGTGACCCGTTTACGCAGCCGACGAGCGCAAGCATTCCGCCGCTGAGATGGAACCAATTTGGCGGATCGATCGGCGGTCCGATCAAGAAAGACAAGCTCTTCTTTTTCGGCGACTATCAGGGAACGCAGCGAAGAATCGGCGCTTCGCAATCAGTTCGAGTGCCGACTTCTTCCGAAAGGGCCGGCAATCTCAGCGATCTTAACACTCCGATCTACGACCCGGCAACCGGAAATGCGGTGACCGGCGCCGGTAGGACACTGTTTAACAATGCAATGATTCCAGCGTCGCGAATTTCGGCGCCGGCGACGGCGCTCTTGAACGCCCTGCCGCTACCTAATGTCACGCCCCAGGTTACCGGAGCGAATAATTACCTCACGAGCACCGTGGAACGATATAACAGCAACCAATTCGATACACGAGGCGACTATTTTGCCAGCGAGAAATTCCGAGTGTTCGGCCGGTATAGCTTCCTGCAGGCTGATATCAATGCTCCTGGCCCATTTGGGCTCTACGGCGGCCCGCAATTCAGCACGCTCGGCTTTTCTGGACTTTCCAACGCTCGCAACCAAAACATCGCCTCCAATGGCACGTACACCTTTGGTCCCAATTTGCTTACAGATATCCGGTTTGGTTTCTCGCGTTATCGGGTAAATGTCTCCGCTCCCGATCAAACGCAGCAGTTGGCCAACACGGTTGGCCTGCCGGGCTTGAACATTGCGGGCCGCCCAGATACTAATGGATTGCCGGACATCTATATTAACGGTTTAGGGGGAATCGGTTCTGCTAGCGGAAACGGAAACAACACAAACACCAACAATGGTGTCGGTCTGGGGTATAACTGCAATTGCCCTTTGACCGAGCGCGAGACGCTGCTCGACTTCGTCAACAATTGGACCAAGATTGCCGGCAATCACACCATTCGTTTTGGCGGCACCTGGGAGATGGCGTGGAATCAACGCCTGCCTAGCGATAACCACCGCGCCGGCGTATACAATTTTAGTGACTCTGTCACTTCCGCCGCAGGAGTCGCGAATCCGGGAGGTCTAGGCCTCGCCTCCTTCCTCCTCGGAGATCCCACACAATTCCAGCGGTTCGGGCAAGTCTCAACAACGCAAGAGGACCGGCAGAATCGCTTATTCACGTTCATTCAAGATACATTTCGAGTTACTCCCAAGCTGACTTTCACCTATGGCGTACGGTGGGACGTGTGGTTTCCTGACTTCTCGCTGAATTCTGGGCAGGGCGGTCGATATGAAGTCGCGAACAACACTGTTTTTATTCCGGGTGTAGGCGGAGTTTCTTCGTCGGGAAACGCGCAGACTCAGTGGAAAAACTTCTCTCCCCGCATTGGGATCGCGTATTCACCCGATGCAAAGACCGTGATCAGGACTGGCTATGGGCGCGGTTATTCACAAGGAACTTTCGGGTGGACTTTCAACAACTTGGCCGCGGATATTTATCCGACGATCGTGAACCAGAATCTCACTCCTAACTCGACTTACGCGCCCGTGTTTCCCTGGACGACAGCGCCACCGGCTATTGTTTTTCCGAGTATCCCTTCAAGCGGACGTTTACCACTACCTGTGGGAATCAGCACTCCTTATATTCCAGCCAACTTGAAAATACCGTACGTCGACATGTGGAATTTCACCGTGGAGCGGCAAATCGCCTCTCAGCTCAATCTTTCAATTGGCTATGTGGGCAATGTCGGACGGCATTTGAATGGCGGTTTCGCGTCGAACGATGCACCTCCCGGACCCGGATCGCTTAATTCCCGCCGCCCTCTTTATGCCGCTTACGGCTTGACGCAAGGAATCAATGACAAATGCGACTGCACCAGCAGTAACTACAATGCATTTCAGACACAAGTGACGAAGCGTTTCTCAAGTTCTTACTCCCTGGTCGGCAATTTCACCTGGCAGAAAGCTCTCGATTACGCGCAGGAAAGCGTTCCGCTTCCGACTAATAACTACAATGCGCATCAGGACTACGGGCCTGTCGATTTCGATCGCGAGTACGTGTTTACGCTTGCTCATACGGTGGAGCTGCCTTTCGGTCCAGGGAAAAAGTTCATGTCGAACTCGCGGGGCGCCGTTAGGATTTTGGTTGAAGGATGGGCTTTTCGGGGTATAACTTCGTACAATTCGGGCGCGCCTTTCTCGCCAAGCATTGGCAACCAGTCTTTCCTCAATTCGGATGAGACGAGCCGTCCCCAACTACTTACTAATCCAACTAGCGGTATTAACCAAGGCCGAAACTTATGGTTTAGTCCGGCTGCGTTCGGAACCCCAGGGCTTTATACATTTGGCAATGCCGGTAGAAACTCTCTTCGCGGCCCGAACTACTTTGAGGCGGATTGGTCGCTGGGCAAGAACTTCAGGTTCACGGAACGCGTTGGCCTGGACATCCGCTGGGAGGTGTTCAATGCCTTCAACCGCACCAACTTGGGATTGCCTAATACTCAAATCGACTCACCGGCAGGTGGGCTGATTCAAGATATACAAACCGGACCAACATCGGGCATGCGAAACATGCAGCTTGGCGCGCACCTGACGTTCTGATTTTCGTTTGCGAACTACGCCTTTCATCGCCGTTTTTTAGAATTGCTATACTTCGTGCGATCCCGAGGAGCTCCGTCACGCTCACGAGCATTCGTATGTCGCCAAACAAATCCTCCTTCCTGGTAGCTTTCGCGTGCGCTGCTTCGCTTTGTGCCCAGAATGCCTCGTTTTCGTCCAGTCCCGAGCAGGGACGCTCGATGATTGTCACGAAATACGGCATCGTGGCGACGCCTCAATTCCTTGCCTCCCAGGCCGGAGCGAAGGTTCTCGAGGCGGGCGGAAACGCCGTTGATGCAGCGATCGCAGCAAATGCCGTGGTTGGCGTCACGGAGCCATACGTAAACGGCATGGGCGGGGATCTCTTCGCTATTTTTTATGAAGCCAAGACAGGGAAACTGTACGGTCTTAATTCGAGTGGCTGGACACCGAAGGCTCTCACGATCGAACACCTGAAGAGCAAGGGAATAAACAAGCTCGACCCGATCGGCGTCGACACAATCACGATACCGGGTTGTGTGGCCGGGTGGGATGCGTTGCGAACCCGCTTCGGAACCATGCCGTTCAGTAAATTACTCGCCTCGGCGACATACTACGCCGAGAACGGCTTTCCACTCGCCGAATACAATTCGCGAGCCTGGATCAGCTCGACATTTCTCAACCAGCCGGGATACAAGACGACTTACATGCCGGATGGCGTGCGCCCCGGTCTGGGCGACGTTTTTCGGAACGCAGCGCTTGGTGAATCGTTCCGTCAAGTTGCCGCGAAGGGTCGCGATGCGTTTTATAAGGGCAAGCTCACCGAAGTGATGGTGAAGTTCCTGCAGGCTCAGGGCGGCGCGCATACTGCGGAAGATTTCGCGGACTTCCAACCGGAGTGGGTAGAGCCGATCTCTACAACTTATCGCGGCTGGACCGTTTCCGAGCTGCCTCCAAACGGGCAAGGCGTGGCGGCTCTCTCGATGTTGAACATCATGGAACACTTCCCGCTTGCCGATTACGGACACAACTCGGCCGCCGCGCTCCACGTCATGATCGAGGCGAAGAAGCTTGCCTATGCCGACATGGAACATTACGTGGGTGATCCGCGCTTCGGACCGGTTCCCGTTCACCAAATGCTGTCGAAAAGTCTTGCTGCCGAGCGCGCCGGCTTGATCCGGATGAATAAGGCTTCCTGCCACGTCCTTCCGGCCGAGATCACCGAGACGTTAAACTCTCGAGCAAGCGAGACGATTTACATGTCCACTATCGATAAAGACGGAAATATTGTCTCGTTGATTCAGAGTAACTATGAAGGGTATGGCACCGGCATGGTCGCCCCAGGCGTTGGTTTCTCCTTTCAAGATCGCGGGGCCGGCTTCGAGTTAACGCCCGGCAGGCCCAACTCCCTCGCCGGCCATAAAAGGCCGCTTCATACCATCATTCCGGCATTCATGGAAAAGGGCGAAATCAAGATTGGCTTCGGCATCATGGGAGGCTGGAATCAATCTCAGGCTCATGCTCAGTTTGTGGCGAACGTCGTGGACTTCGGGATGAATGTCCAGTCCGCCTTGGAAGCGGCCCGCTTTACGAAAGCTACTTTCGAAGGTTGTGACGTTTCGATGGAAGCGCGGATCCCCGAGGCCGTCCGCAATGAGCTCATCAGTAGAGGCCATGTGATTAAAGTTCTTCCCCCGATCTCCAACACTGTTGGGCAAGGGGAGGCAGTAGTTCGCGATACGAAAAGACAGGTCAACTTCGCCGGTTCGGATCCACGCAGCGATGGAGCGGCAATCCCGCAAAGTCCTCCCGTGTTTTGATCAAGAATACGGGTTGACAAGAGTACGTAAACAGGACAAGCTTACAAAAGCCTGCTGCCCCGTTAGCACCACAAATATCCCCAAGTTGGGCCGTGAATAGGAACCATCCGAGGAGTTACTCATGCGCGTAGTCAACAGGCTACCAACACAGATTGCAGTTTGCTCGTTTTGCTTCGTTCTACTCGGGATTCTGGGAGGATGCGGGAAGAAGGAGCAAACGTCTTCATCTCAGCCGGTTGCTGAGACGACAAAGAAGAAGCTGGGTATTCGTCCCCATGGAGACGAAACCGTTCAACCTGATCTTGCGAAACTCTCACCGGAAGTGCGACCGCAGTTGAGCAAGGTCTACAGCTATATCGACGACCACATCGACGACCACGTTGAAAACCTTCAGAAGTGGATTCAACAACCGAGCATTTCCAATAGCGGTGAAGGTATTCCGGAGAGCGCCGAAATGGTCAAAGGATTCTTCGACAAACTCGGGTGTCAACAAACGCGAGTTTACGATATGGGAATCACGGAGTGGGGCGCACCCGGTAATCCGGTTGTGTTTGCCAAGTGCGATGAGGGCGCGCCGAAGACGGTGATCATTTACTGGATGTACGACACAATGCCGATCACCCAGCCAGATGTTTGGATTGCGCCTCCTTTTGAGGGACGGCTGATTGAACAGAAGCCATTCAAAAAGGTGTTGATCGGACGCGGCGCAACCAACAGCAAGGGCCCACAAATGACCGAGCTAAACGCACTGTCCTCAATTAAGGCGGTGAATGGCAAGCTTCCTGTCAACGTGATCTTCATCGCGGAAGGTGATGAAGAGCGGATGTCGATGGGGTTGCGCAAGTTTGTCCTGGAGCATCGAGATCTGCTCAAAACAGCCGATGCGTTTCTCATGTTTGGCGGCCAAGCGGAGAGTGGCGGCGCGAATGTCGTGGGGGCGTCCGAAGGGTTGATGTACATTGAGCTGACAACCAGCGGCAAGAGCTGGGGTCGCGGGCCTGTTCAATCGGACATTCACGGCATTAACAAGCGCGCGGTCGATAGCCCCGCCTGGCGGCATATACAGATGCTTGCATCGCTGACGGCCAAGGACGGGAATTCGCCGTTGATTAAAGGCTTCAACGACAACATTGAGCCGTTGAAACCTGAAGAGGACGCTGTTTTGAAGAAGGCTGCTTCGAAGGTGGATTTGAAGGTTGCGGCGGAGAACGTCGGAGTGGCGCGGTTCATTTCCGATGATCCGTACAAGATGATGAAGATGGCCCGCTATGGAACGGCTTGGAATCTGGATGGCATCTGGGCGGGCAACATGTATCCGGGCGGTTCAGGAGCGATTCTTCCGAACAAGGTCACCTCCAAGCACAGCATCCGGTATTTGCCGAACATGCACAGCGACGACATTCTAAAGAAGATTCGCGCTCAACTGGACCGCAATGGATACAAGGACGTCGAAATTCACTTCGTGGGAGATCAGCCCTGGTCGAAGATGACGTACGACACTGACATCGCTCATTCAGTGGAAAAGACCTACGACGTATTCGGCATTGCGCATACACCTCACATAAAAGAGATGAGCATCCTTACAAGCAGTGGGGCCACAAGCGGAGCTTGGCCTGCCTATCTTTTTACGGATGGGCCGGAGGGTGATCCGAAAATAAAACCACTCGGCTTGCCTCTTGCGGGTGGCGGTGCTGGACATGGTGGGCGTGCCCATGCAGCTAACGAGTACTGGGTAATTGAAGGAGCGGGAAAAGTTTATGGGATGGCGGGTGCTGAGAAGTCGTTCGCTACGATTCTCTACAACTATGCAGCAAGCCCAAAGCTGACTAGTTCAATTAAGTAGACAAAAGGCCCGGCGAACTTACTCGCCGGGCCTGTTTTCTTAGCTAACCGTGGAGCGTGACAGAACCCCGTGCTTCAAATCGCGAATTGTTCCATGAGCTTCCTGCACACCAGTAAATTGGCGTTGCACTAAGGCTTGTGCATCGGCCGGTAAAGTTTGACCAAGAGCCTGTTTATACGCCTTGATTGCAGCGTCTTCGCCTGCTTCTGCTTCGTCGATAAGAGCTTTGTCCGTATCGCTGGAGACTGCTTCTTTCAATCCGAGCCAGCCACGATGGAGCGACGCTAACGCGTGCCCACTAGTCGACGGATCACCGCCCATGGCTGTTACCGCAGCCGTCAACTCCTGCGCATACTGCGTGCGCTGCGTTGCATATCTCGTAAACAGAGACTTAACCGATGCTTCTTTCGCCTTTTCGGCGGCTGCCGTAAATCCGTTTTGGCCGTCTTTCGCGGTCTCAATCAGTCCGTTAAGAGTACTGATAATTTCCTTGGTTTCTGTTGCCATTATTACTCCTCAGTTGTGAGACCGCAAATTGGCCGAAAACATTTCCCTTGTTTCGCTGCCAGGTCACTTCCCTTTCACCTGACTTCAAAAGTGTAAGTACCTGACCCAATTTGCAGACCTTCTGTGGCTTCGGCGACTTCTAGGCTCTTTCCATCCTTTGTGATGCGGGAGTTGGGGGGGGCCGGAAGGATGACCCGGGCAGTCGTATTTGCCGGGATGGTCACTTTCAAGGTAAAGGGTCCGGAGGGCGGGGCATTCCATTCGGAGACGATCTTTCCATAAACGGAGTTGTACACACCACGGGCATGAGTAAGGCGCGGGTCAGGATGAGGACGAATGAGCACCTGGTGGAACCCGGCGCCGATCGGAACAGTGTCGATGCCTGCCACGATTCGGTACACCCAAGCGACCACAGAACCGAAGGCGTAATGGTTGTAGGAGTTCATGGCGGGATCTCCGGTATCTCCATTCCATCGCTCCCACCAGGTGGTCGCTCCCTTACTGAGCATGTAGCCCCAAGACGGGTAAGTTTCGTTCAACAACAGACGATAGGCAACGTCAGACCGACCATGCTCGGACAGCGAGAAGAGGAGAAAGGGCGTTCCGAGAAAGCCCGTTGTGAGATGACCGCCGTGAGCGTCGATATCCTTCACGAGATTGGCGGTCGCTATTTTTTCAAAGGCAGAGGGCACCAATTTGGCATGTAGCGCCAGCACGTAGGAGGTTTGACTGCCGTCGCCGATCTCGCCGGTGTCTTTGATATAAGCTTTCTGGAAGGCAGTTCGGATGTTGTCGTCGAGATCTGAGTAACGCTGGGCGGATTCCTGGTTCCCGATCGCTTTTGCCATCTGTGACATCATGTCGGCAACGATGGCCCAGTAGGCCGTCCCGATCAGATCTTTCGGCGTATCGCTTCCCGGCGCCAGCCAGTCTCCGAAGTTGGGGCCTAACTTTTGGTTACGCAGATACGAGGGGTTCGCATCCTGGATGAACTTCATGTATCGATCCATGGCGGCCCAATTCCGTTCGATGACGCTTCGATCGCCGTACTGCATCCAAGTGGTCCAAGGAACGATGACGCCCGCATCGGCCCAACCGGGGGCGCCGTCAACATTGTCTCCGACTCCGATATCCGGCGAAACATTGCTGAAGGCGCCGTCAGAGAGCTGCGCATCGGTAACATCGCGCATCCACTTTTGAGTGAAAGCAGCGGTATCGAAGTTATAACTGCCGGTTCGCCAGAAGACTCCTGCGTCACCCATCCAACCGAGGCGTTCATCGCGTTGCGGGCAGTCGGTGGGAATGCTGAGGAAGTTGCCTCGCTGACCCCAGATCCCAATCTTCCACATCCTGTTGACCAGATCGCTTGAGGTGACTACATCGGCCGAAGGATCGCCACTAAGACTGCTGACAACCTGGCCGGTGAGCGAGGAGAGAGCGGGCTTGCCGGGAAAGCCGGTGACTTCCACATAACGAAAGCCGTGAAAAGTAAATGTGGGAGTGAAGATCTCTTCTCCCGCGCCGCGCAGCGTGTACCTATCTGTGGCGTCGGCGTTGCGGAGATTAGTGGTGTAAATACTTCCGTCCGGATTGAGGATTTCCGCGAAACGAAGGCGAACAGTTGTTCCGGCTTTTCCGTTGACGCGAAGTAAAACCCATCCGACCATGTTCTGTCCCATGTCGAAGACGAAAGATCCGTCGGGCCGGCGGGTTACTCGTTCGGGTTTGAGTGTGGAGACGACTTGCGGGGGCGGATCTACTTGACTCGAAACAACACCAGGGTAGGCGCCGGCTACGGTGGCATTGTTCCAAGAGGGGTCCCCGAAATTTGCCTTGTTCCAACCGGCTTGTTCGAGGCGAGCATCGTAGGTTTCGCCTCCATAGATTTCCGAGTAGAGGATCGGCGAGGGAGCGGCTTTCCAGGATCCATCGGTGGCGATGGAATCTCGTGAACCGTCTACGTACTCGATATCGATTTGAGCTAAGAGGCGCTGATTCAGGGGTCCCGGAAAGTGCAGCGCGGTCCAGGAGAGACCACTTCCAAACCAGCCTGAGCCGAGGATGGCGCCGACAGCGTTTGATCCGTCGGTGAGTAAACCGGTGACATCGTAGGTTTGATATTGGACTCGTTTGTTGAATGCTGTGAATCCGGGCGTCAATACATCGCGGCCAACCTGCTGCCCGTTGATGTACATCCGGTAACTTCCGAGTGCAGTGACATAAGCGCGCGCTGACTTTATTTTTTTAGGAACTGAGAACTCTCGCCGTAACAGAGCAGCGGGCTGCGGAAGCGTCGCAGTGCCGGCGCCAACCTGAATAGCTTGTAGATCGCCAAGGATTTTGGCCTGAGGATGAGCCGCAACTCCCACAACGGAAGCCTGCCAGCTGGTGTCTGTAGAGAAACGCTGCGTGCTTCCGTCGGAATCGATGGTTTTTATCAATGCCGCCAAAGCCGGAATCTTGCCCGGCGTCGATGCAGTCACTTGTATATCGATCGAGTTCTTGCCCTTGATGAGCAGACCTCCTAACTCTCGACGGTCGAACTCTTGCCAACCTTTCTTTTGTCCGGCGTCGTGACCGTTCACAGTTGCTTTCCAATCGCCCTGTGCGATTAGAAAGAGAACCGCGCGATCCGGCATCCTGCTCAAATCGAGATCGAAGTGGAAGGAGACGGGAGAGGCAGGCGGATTGGGAGCGCCCGTGGCATCGAAGCCGATCCATTTGATGCGTTGTTCGTCGGCGAACTTCTCGAGGTTAGTCCAGCCAATCCACTTGGCGCTCCAATCGGACTGTTGGAGCAGACCCATCTCCCACGAGGCTGGCTCGGAGGCCGTCGATTGTTTGTCGTGGGTGTCCCAAACGCTGACGTCCCAGTAGTATCTCCGACCAGACTGAAGCTTTGGACCTCGATAGGCAATACCGACGGACTCACTGGACGCCTGCTTTCCGCTGTCCCAGATATCGGCCTTATCGCTGCGTAAAAGATCGGGCGCGCTTGCGACGCGAATGCGATAGCTTTGTTGCCGCCAATCGCGTTCCGTGTCGTTGCTTTGCCAGGATAAGCTTGGTTTCTCCGCGTCGACGCCAAGCGGATTCACGAGTGATTCACAACGCAGATGAACGGGCATGGAGTGAAGCGCGGCGGCCACAAACAAGAAACAAGCGACGACCTTTCGCAATAGAGAAGGGGTGTATCGGACTGCAATACTAATTGACATAGTTTTCCGAAAAGATTTTTGTGACGCAGCTCTTCCTACTCCTGTTGTCTGCTTTGCTTGCAGGATCCATGCTTGCCTGGAAAGCTCCTTCCGTTTCATCCGTTCCACTGTATAGCTACCAAGTAATTCACGTATACGCTCATGACCGAAACGCCTTCACGCAAGGCTTCGAATACAAGAACGGGTTCTTATATGAGGGTACGGGACTCAATGGGCGATCGACGTTGCGAAAAGAAGAATTGGAGACCGGCAAAATCGTCCAGGAGATTGCCCTTCCGTCGCAGTATTTCGGCGAGGGCATTACGGTGCTGAACGATCGCATAGTGCAACTCACCTGGCAGTCACACATTGGATTCATATACAACCGCGCTGAATTTCACCTGCTGAAGAACTTCTCGTACCCGGGCGATGGCTGGGGACTGACGAATGACGGGCGGCAGATCTACATGAGTGACGGCACGCCACAGATCAGATGCCTGGATCCGGATACATTGCAAGAGATTCGACGCTTTACTGTGCATGAAGGGAACAGAGCGATTGACGAACTGAACGAACTGGAATGGGTGAAGGGTGAACTGTATGCAAACGTCTGGCAGACAGAAAGCGTGGCTCGCATATCGCCGACGGACGGCAGTGTTTTGGGATGGATCGATCTTTCTCATTTACTCACTCCTATCGAACAAAGCCAAAATGCAGACGTTCTGAACGGCATCGCCTACGACGAGCATAGCGACCGCTTGTTGGTGACAGGAAAGCTCTGGCCCAAGATTTTTGAGATTCGGCTTGTTCGCAAAAGTTAACACGTTTGCGCATTTACCTTTTGATTAGTTGCAGCGGACCGGTAATGCCGGAAGGCAACGGGCGAAGATCGCGAAAACCTTGAGGCACAAAGCGCTCGCCATAACGAAGATTGAGTAAGCGATAGTCGGGTAGGGCGCCCCCCGCCATTTCATTGATGGCGAGATTGCCGACCTCAATGCGCAGGAGATTGTTTCCCGGATGAAGGTAGGGGGTCAAGTCGACTTCGTAGGGAGGATGCCACACGCTTCCGGCGCGCTGCCCATTGCAAAAGACGATAGCCGCTTCGTGCACGGGGCTTTCGAGAAGGGCTCGCATGCCTGTCGCTTCGCCGGGCGAAGGCTCAACGGGCGTACCAGGCCCAAAGTCGAGTATGGTTTGTGAGCCGGGCGCTTGCAAAAACGACGGCGGGATATCGATCGATTTTTCGTAGGTCGCAATTCCCGAGTAGTAGCGAGTTCGCTCCTCTTCGGTCCACGAACGAAGCCGCGCAAGATCTATCGTCGGTCCCCCATTCGGGAAAGAGAGTTTCCAGCCTGAGCCGAGATCGATCTTCGCCGGATTTACGATGGCGTGAGCAGTTGTGGCTGCTTCGGTCTTGGCGCTTAGGAACTCGCGCAAGACGGGCACGGTGTCGAGCGCGCCGCCCAAAGATTTAGCGAGTTCCTTTGTTGTTTGGCAGCACGCATCCGTGCCCTTTGCGCGTTTGGCGAAGATGATTACGCGCGATTCATAGGGCGCCAGATTGACAGGAACGCCCGTTCTCGCCGCTTCCGAGTCGAAGGGCAGTGCGGTGGTCTTGCCGGTGAATGGATCCCAGGATTGAGGCTGCAGACCGGAGAGGCGGAAAGAAGCGTGGAAGGTGATCGGTCGATTCGAACTATTCGCCAGGAAGTAGATCTCGGCGTCCGGCAGTGTGCGGTGAACGAAGCCGACAGCAGGGGCGGTGGCTCCGCTTTCCAGGTCGGGCGGCAGCATGGCGGGGAGAACGCTCGACAGATCCTGTTCGTTCTCTACCAGGCGTCCTGCTTTATTGCTGGTCGCGAAGAGCTCGTGAGCGATGGAGTTGATTGCGGCGGTCTCGGTTTTTTCTTCGAGCAAGCCGGTTCCGAGCGAAGGCAGCGAGCGAGTAGCTACGATCATCCCGCCCCCCTTTGCGTATTGCTGAAGGCGATGCATGGTGGAAAGCGGTATGCGCTCGACTCCTGGGAGAATGAGGAGCTTGTAGGGAACTCCGAGAGCTTCAATGGCGCGATCGTCGATGAAGTCGAACCCGTAGCCGGCATTCAGAACCTGCGGAACAAGCGCTGGGCCGAGAAGCGCGTCTACCGTTTCGTCCACGGCGGTCTTGCCGGGTACCAGCCGAGACCAGGCATCATCGGTGGGCACATAGATGGCGATATCATTTGCCGAGCGACCTTGCCGCAAGAGAAAGCTGATGCGCTGGAGATACTTCGCGATGTCGGGCATCACTTCGAACCAGGGGTTGTGATGGTTGAAGGAGGCGGCAGCGTAGAAGCGCCAACCAGGCTCAGGCTCGGAGGGCGGAGAGTAGGGCCAGCCATGGCCGATGAGTTGGTTGATTCCTTCGATGAAGTGTCGATCTGCTTCGGCTTTCATATCGAGCGGCGTGGCACGGAAGGCGGGCGAGTGCAGCCAGGTCCAAGTCTCAGTTGACGTGAGCGGTTTTCCGTAGAGGTGGGCGGCGGACGAAGCCCATCGTGCTGCGCTGAAGCGCCGCCAGGAAGGCCCGTGCTCACCTTCCGGTAGGTCAACCAGCGCGTTGCTCGAAAGGATCACAGGGGGTTCTCCATAAGTTTGGGAGCGAAAGAGCGTTCCGTGGGAAGCGGCCCATCGATGAATCGGCCGCAGATAATTTTCTTCGGCGAGTTCGGTGAGAGTTTTGCCCCAGTCGTGTCGCACGGCCTGTGTCTCGCGGCCCATGTCGTTGATCAGAGCAGGGAGATGTGGAGTGAGATCGTAGCCGCGACGCTTCTGAAATTCGTGAAGCAGATCGGGCGTCCAGTCCGATGCATACACTTCGAGGCTGTCGCTGAAGACGGCATGCGGTGGATTCGCTCCGAAGGCTTCGAGGAGCGGGTTTGCGACTGCGGTCAAGTGATGTTCGATCGCGCTTCGGGTGTAGTGATCGAGCACGAAGCCTTCGGCGCCCACTGCGGCGCGCTTTACTTGCTGGCCGGTGCGGCTAGAGATAAAGAACAGCAGAACGTCGCTGCCGCTGAGCCCGGCTGGAATGTCGACTCGACCTTCGGCAGTAACCGGGGTTTGCTTTCCGGCAACAAAGGCGACGATGATTTTTTCACCTTCGGCAATGGCCGGAATCGGAACGGAAGCGGCGCCTTCCGGGACTGCGACACGCTCAAAACGTAGTTTTCCAGCGGCCTCATTGACGGTAGTGTCCGGACCACCGTAGGGCCAACCGCTTCCAAGCGTTATGTCCACTCGCATTCCCAGGTTGCGGGCGGTTTTGGAAGCGAATCGGACAGCATCCAGAAACGGAGCGGACATGTAAGGCAGGTTTTCGATTCCGGTCTGCGGATCGTCCAGCGCCAGTGGATAGACAGGCTGGATTTCGACGCCTCCTATGCCAGCAGACTGCATTGTTTTGAGCTCTCGCTCCAATTCCGCGGTTTTGACGGCGGCGCCGAACCACCACCAGCGCATCATGATGCGGGCATCGGCGGGCGGATCGGCAAATTCCTGGCGCAGTTTTTCGATGGATTCAGTAGCGGGGAGACCTGCGAAGGCCGAAACAAACACTAAGCTCGCAAGAAGGAGAAAACAGAGCCAGGTTGACCTTCGGGTTGCCAGTTTAAAGGGCACTTTCTGACGATATCGATGTCGTCACGCAGCAGCCGGCGAGTGGAAGCGGTGGTTATTGGATTCCGTTTCGTCTGCTGAGCACAGGGTATCGCGGTTGTTGGTGGCAGTTGAAAATTCGAACCCATTTTCGATCATGCCCGCAGACACGGCCGTTTTCACGGAAGGCGATTTGGCTTCTCTTCCCGAGCGTTCCTGCTGCAGCTGTTTTAACTCGGCTAGATCCTTTTGGTATTGACGGCGCAGGCGCGTCTCCTGAATAGAGAGGTTGTTCAACTGCTTTTGATACTTGATGAAAGCCTGGGCCTGAATGAGGGCGGCGGCTTGTTCGGGAGCGAAGTCTTCGAACTCGTCCGCGAATTCGATTTGCGCGAGAGCGTAGATGCCCATTTCGAGGGCCGGGATGCGATTGATGCGCCATTGAGTGTCGGCCAGACTTTGGACGAGCTCCATCTGGCGATCTCCTTCGGGTTGATACTGGTTTAAGAATCGATGGACATGTGCCGCATAAAGCTTGACGTCGTCGGAAGAGAGCAGGACGGTTTTTCCGGTGAGACCTGTTTTGACTGCATTCAGAGATGATTTGGCCCGGCCCGCTTCGGAACGAGGACCGGTGGAGAATTGCGCATTGAGGCGATTGGCTTGCAGTTGAGCCGGCGAAATTTCGAGATTGCTTTCAGCAGCTTTTTCGAAGTTGGAAGACTCTCTACGAGATGACTTCAGGGCTTCTTTTCGAGCTTTGCGCTCTTGCGCACGGCGAATGGTTCGGGCGTTCATGGGCGATGATCTCTCCAGAAATGAAAATGGCTCATGAGCCGGGAGAACCGGGCCATGAGCCTGGTAGAACATAGCATGCGGAAGGGCGAAAACGAACTTCGGATTCGTTTGGCGGGCTGTAAGTTATTGATGAGACGCGACAAAGAATTTTTTCGACTTTTGTCACCGGCGAAATTTCCGAAGGCGACCGTGTGAGGATTTCGCTGTTCGTTGCCTGTTATAACGACACGCTTTTTCCGGAGACGGGGAAGGCGGTTGTGCATGTGCTGGAACGCCTGGGGCATTCTGTTGAGTTCCCGAAAGCGCAGACTTGTTGCGGCCAGATGCATTACAACACGGGTTACCAGGCGGATGCATTTCCGATGATGCGTCACTTTCTGACGGTGTTTGGCGAGGCGGAGGTGATTTGTGTTCCTTCTTCCTCTTGCGTGGCCATGATCCGCGATCATTACCCGAAGATGGCGGCGCGGACCGGCGAGACAGACTTGGTTCGTCGGGTGGACGAGATACTCAAGAGGACCTTTGAGTTTACGGAGTTGCTGGTGGACAGGCTCGGGGTGACGGACGTGGGTGCGTTCTATCCTCATACGGTGACTTTGCATCCGTCGTGTCATTCTCTGCGGTCGTTACATCTGGGCGACAGGCCTTCGAGATTGCTGAAGGGAGTTCGCGGACTTACGTTGATCGACTTGCCGGAGGCGGAGCAGTGTTGCGGCTTTGGCGGAACGTTTGCGATCAAGAATGCGGATGTATCGACAGCCATGTTGTCGGAGAAATTGCGGTCGATTTTGAATACCGGGGCAGAAGTGTGTACGGCGGTGGATAATTCCTGTCTGATGCACATTGGCGGTGCGCTCAGCCGGCAGCAGACCGGCATCAAGTGTCTTCATCTGGCGGAGATTTTGGCGAGTACAGAATCGAGGACGAAATTGAGAAGAGGGCGATGAGCGTACGAGTGGGGCATGCGGCGGAAGCTCCGAGTTTTCCGATTGCAGCCAAGCAGGCGCTAGGCGATACGCAGCTGAGGCACAACGTCCGGCACGCGACTGATGTGATCCGCCGAAAGCGGGGCAACGTGGTGGGCGAGATGCCCGACTGGGAGGAGCTGCGCGAAGCGGGCCACCAGATCAAAGAGCATACGCTGCGCCATCTGGATTTTTATCTGGAGCAGTTTGAAGTGAACTGCGCGCGAGCCGGAGGCACGGTTCATTGGGCGCGCGATGCGGACGAGGCGAACGCTCTAATAGTGAGTCTGATTCAGGGTCACAAGGAGACCGAGGTCATCAAGGTGAAGACCATGACTTCCGATGAGATTGGACTCAATGCGGCTTTGGAAGCGGCCGGTATTACGCCGTATGAGACCGATTTGGCCGATCTGATTGTGCAGTTGGGGGAGGACAAGCCTTCGCATATTGTTGTACCGGCTCTTCATCGGAACCGCATGGAGATCCGACGAATTTTTCTCGAGAAGATGAGGTTGGCGGAGCTTGGAGACAGGCCCGAGGACTTGACGGCTGCGGCCCGGAAGTATTTGCGTGAGAAGTTTCTTCGCGTTGGCGTTGGCATCAGCGGCGCGAATTTTGCCATTGCCGAGACGGGTTCCGTGGGGGTGGTGGAATCGGAGGGGAATGGCCGGATGTGTATCTCGCTTCCGCGCGTCCTGATCAGTCTAGTTGGTATTGAGAAAATCATCCCGCGGTTTGAGGATCTGGAGGTCTTTTTGCAATTGCTTCCACGGTCCTCGACGGGGGAGCGGATGAACCCGTATAACTCGATTTGGACGGGCGTTCAGGCGGGAGATGGGCCGCAAGAGTTTCATGTCGTTCTTCTGGATAACGGACGGACGAAGGTGTTGGCGGATGAACAAACGCGAGAAACGCTCGATTGTATCCGTTGTGGAGCTTGTTTGAATGCGTGTCCGGTTTACCGGCAGACCGGCGGCCATGCTTATGGTTCGATTTATAGCGGACCGATAGGCGCGATACTGACGCCGCAACTGCAATCGATGGAGCATTCGCAGTCTCTTCCTTATGCGTCGTCGTTATGTGGAGCTTGCTATGAGGTCTGCCCGGTCAAGATCAATATTCCCGAGATCCTGATTCATCTTCGGAATGAGGCGGTCGAGAGGGGATATGCACCGCTTACGGAGCGGCTTGCGATGAAGGCGGCCGGCTTTGCTTTTGCTAACGGCGGAAGAATGTCGATTGCACAGGCTTTGGGCCGGGCTGGGCAGAGATTTTTTGAGTATGAGGGAAAGCTGGAAAATTTACCGGGGATGCTGAGCGGGTGGACCGAGACGCGCGATCTTGCGGCGATTCCAAAGCAATCATTCCGTGCGTGGTGGGCAGAGCGGGAAGGCGAGAAGAGCGGCGATGAGTAGCGCGCGCGAGGAGATTCTTCGAAGTATTCGCGCTGCGACGGGTGGCGTGAGTTCGGCGCGAGAACAAGATTATCTTGGAATTGCGAGAGCGTACCGGCGGGGGCATACGTGGGACCGGAACGAGATCATCGACTGCTTCATTGCCCGTCTTCAGGATTATGGTTGTGGAGTTTACAGATGCGCGGATCACGAGATTGCGGCGACTATCGGAGAGGTGTTGCGGCAGCATGGAAAACGCTCGCTGCTGATTCCCGGTGCGTTGCGTCGAGATTGGCTGCCTTCGCACGAATTTGAGTTTGTCGAAGATACTGGGCTTTCGTACGAGGAGATCGAATTTTGCGAAGGGGTGGTGACGGGGTGTGCGATGGCGATTGCTCTGACCGGCACCATTGTTCTTCAGCACACAGCGGAGCGGCGGGTACTTACACTGATTCCGGATTATCATCTCTGCGTTGTTTTTGAAGAGCAAGTGGTGGAGAGCGTGCCAGAGGCTGTTCGGGCTATGCGTGATTTCGGGACGGCTCCGTTGACTACGATCTCCGGGCCTTCGGCTACGGCAGATATTGAGATGACCCGCATTAAAGGAGTGCATGGGCCGCGGACCTTGGATGTGATTCTGGTCTCCTCTGCGTCAACTTAGATTTCGGGTTAACAAGATACGATATTAAGGGTGAATTCGTGTTTACCAACTCGACATCGAATCTAGCGGAACAAGTGTATGACGCGTTAGAAGGATTTCAAATCGAGATTCCTTCCTGGGGCTTTGCCAATACGGGTACCCGTTTTGGGAAGTTCATTCAAACGGCGGCTGCCACTACTATCAGTGAAAAGTTTGCGGATGCTGGACAGGTCCATGCGTTGACGGGTGTGTGTCCCACACTTGCTCTGCATGTCCTTTGGGACTTGCCGAAAGGCAAAGATGATGTGGCCGAAATACTGAGCTTGGCTGAGCAGCACAAAGTCAGGCCTGGATCGATCAATCCAAATCTGTTCGAAGATCAGATTTATAAGTATGGCTCGTTCGCTAATCCGGCTGAGGCGGTTCGGCGAGAAGCGCTGGAGCATTCGCTGCTCAGCATTGAGTTAGGGAAAGAGCTTCGCAGCAGAGACATCTCGTTCTGGTTTACGGATGGATCGAACTATCCGGGAACGGCGAATATCAGGCAGCGGAAGCGGTTGTTCGAAGAGGGGCTGCGGCAAACGCATTCTGCGCTTGCGCCGAATCAACGAATACTGGTGGAGTACAAGCCGTTTGAGCCGGCTTTTTATCACACCGATATTGCTGATTGGGGCATGGCGATGCATTTTGCGAAGGCGACTGGACCACAAGCAAAAGTGTTGGTGGACACCGGGCACCATTACGCTTCGCAGAACATCGAGCAGATTGTGGCGTGGCTGCTGGCAGAGAACATGCTCGGTGGGTTTCACTTCAATGACCGGCGGTATGCGGACGATGATTTGACGATCGGGTCGATCGATCCGTACCAGGTGTTTCGGATCTTTCACGAGATTCAGCTCTTTGCCTGGGAGACGGGCAGCAGGCCCGATATTGCGTACATGATCGATCAGAGCCATAATCTGAAACGCAAGATTGAGGCGATGATTCAGACCGTGTGTATGGCGCAGGAGTTATTTGCGAAGGCGGCGCTGGTGAATCATGAAGAACTCGAGGCGGCGCAGAAGGCCTCGGATCTGATTCGAGCTGAATCGTACTTGCAGGATGCGTTTGCGACGGATGTGCGGCCTGCGATCAGAGAGTGGCGGAGTTCGAAAGGACTGCCGCCGAATCCATTGGAAGCATTTCGCACGAGCGGCTATCTGGAGCGCGCCTCAGTGGAACGTGCTGGGCGCAACATGGCCAGCGTGTCTACGTATGCGTAACGGGGGAAGCGGACAGACGTATCTGGCGCTCGATATCGGAGCGGAGAGCGGACGCGCCATTCTTGGGCGAGTACGTTCCGGGATTCTGACAATAGAAGAAGTACACCGATTTGCGAACGAAGCGGTTGAGTACGGGGGCTCGCTGCACTGGGATGTTTTGCGGCTTTGGCTGGAGATTCAGCGGGCGCTCAAGCTGGTTGACCACGTAAGGCTGGATGGCATTGCGGTGGATACTTGGGGCGTGGATTATGCGCTTTTGGGTGAGCGCGGCCAGCTACTTGAGAATCCTTATCATTATCGCGATGGACGAACGAGCGGTTTGATGGAGCAGTTGTTCCAGGTGGTTCCGAAGAATGAGGTTTACGAGGCGACGGGCATTCAGTTCATGCCGATTAACACTCTGTACCAGCTATTTTCGGCAAAGCGGGAGACGCCGCGGATGTTGCAGAGTGCGGAACGGTTGATTACAATGCCGGATCTATTTCACTACTGGTTAACCGGCAATGCGGTGTGTGAGTTCACGAATGCGACGACTACGCAGATGGTGGATCCGCGCACGCGATCCTGGGCCACGGGATTACTGGAACGGCTTGGCATTCGGACGGATTTGCCGGGGCCGATTGTGGAACCGGGGACGGTGCTGGGGAATGTTCTGCCTAGTATTGCTCCGCTGCTTGCGACCACGCCTGTAATTGCTCCGGCTTCGCACGATACGGGGTCGGCGGTGGCGGCGATTTCGGCGCGCGGTAACACGGCCTTTCTCAGCTCGGGCACCTGGTCTTTGGTGGGGATCGAGTTAGATGAGCCGGTGGTTACGGCCGAAGCGATGGGGCTGAACTTCACGAACGAGGGCGGCGTGTGCGGTACGACGCGGCTGCTAAAGAACGTGATGGGTTTGTGGATGCTGCAGGGATGTAAGAAGAGTTTGGCGGCGCGCGGTGTGGAGTATGAGTATCGGGAGCTGGTTGAAATTGCGATGGACGAGCCGGCGTTTCGGCATCTGGTTGATCCAGACGATGAGCGTTTTTTGCGCGCGCCATGCATGCTGGCGGCGATAGATAGTTTTTGTGAAGAGACCGGACAGCGGAAGCCTTCGAGCCCGGGCGCTTATGTGAGGGCGGTGTTGGAAAGCCTGGCTCTGAAATACCGGCGCGTGATCGGCGACTTGGAGCGGCTGACGGGATTGCAGATTGAGCAAGTAAGAAAGGTTGGCGGCGGCGCGAAGAATGAATTGCTCAATCAGTTTGTGGCGGACGCAACCGGTAAGCGCGTGTTAGCTGGGCCAGTGGAGGCTACGGCGCTCGGGAACATCGGGATGCAAATGCTGGCAAGCGGCGCGACGAGTTCGTTGCGAGAGAGCCGGCAGATAATTGACCGTTCGTTCGCGACTCAGATATTCGAGCCGCGGGACACGGCGAAGTGGGATGAGCAAGTGGGTGTGTTTGAACAGTATTGCGAGATGAAGTATGCCTGAAACGACAGAGATCACATATTTGAAGGACTTGTGGGACGAGAAGCAAGCGGCGGCGCTGGGGAACGATCAATTGGCGTTGCTGCGGTACCGTTCGAACTTACTTGGCGCGGATCTGCGCATCACTAACTTTGGCGGCGGCAACACCAGTTCGAAGATTGAACTGAACGACCCGTTCACGGGAAAGCCAGTCCGGGTGCTAGCGGTGAAAGGCAGCGGGGGTGATCTCGGGTCAATTAAGGAATCGGGTTTTGCGCTGGTGTATCTGGATCGCCTGGAGCAGTTGAAGAGTTTATATCGGGGCGAAGCGAACGAAGACGAGATGGTGGGTTTCTATCCGCTTTCGGCTTTCGGGCAGAATCGGGTTGCTGCTTCGATCGATACTCCGTTGCATGCGTTCCTTCCGTTTGCGCATGTGGATCATCTTCATCCTGATTGGGCGATTGCGATTGCGGCTAGTGCGAACGGGAAGAAAAAGCTGGAGGAGTTCAACCGGCGATCTGGGAGAAAGATTGCCTGGCTTCCTTGGCAGCGGCCGGGGTTTGAGCTGGCGCTTCAGCTCGAGAATGCGGTGAAGGAGAATCCGGGTTGCGATGGAGTTTTGCTGGGGAGCCACGGCCTTTTTACGTGGGGAAACACCCAGCGTGAGTGCTACCTGAACAGCATTCATACGATCGATCAGATGGGCGAGTTCATTAGCGAGCATCAGGCTAAGGCGGGTCCAATGTTTGGGGGTGTGGTGCAGAGGCCTGCGGCGGATCGACAGGATATTGCGGTTTCGATTTTTCCGACTCTGCGCGGCGTTATGTCGTCGAACCGGCGCGTGATCGGGCATTTTACGGATCATGAGGACGCGCTTACTTTCGCGGGCTCGAAGTGGGCGGCGGAGCTGGGGAAATTGGGCACGAGTTGTCCGGATCATTTTTTGCGCACGCGGATTTGTCCGCTGTTTGTGGAGTGGCGGCCGGAGGACGAGACGGTTGATGTTCTGAAAGGGCGGATCGAGGAACGGGCGCGCGCGTATCGCGAGAAGTATGCGGCGTACTACAAAGATTGGGCCACGCCGGATTCGCCCAAGTTACGCGATGCAAATCCTTCGGTGGTGATCGTACCGGGGCTGGGGATTTTCGGCTTTGCCAAGAACAAGAAGGAAGCGCGAATTACGACGGAATTTTTCCTCAATGCGATTCACGTGATGGCGGGGGCGAATGCGCTTAGCGATGGCGAAGCACGGCATCCTTACCCGCAGGCTCGACGACGCGAATCTTCTGAGCAGTTCGCCAGTTATCAGAATTATGTGGCGCTTCCTCGATCGGAGGCATTTCGGATTGAATATTGGGCGTTGGAAGAAGCCAAGCTTCAGCGTATGCCCGCGGAAGCGGAGTTCAGCCGGAAGATTGTTTTGGTAGTTGGAGGAGGAAGCGGGATTGGGCGCGAAGTGGCGTTGCTGCTGGCGCAGCGCGGCGCGCATATCGTGGTTGCGGATATGAATGGCGGGGCTGCCAAGAGCGTTGCCAATGAGGCGGCGCAGTTTAGCTCAGCGGAGGCGGTTTCGTCGATTGAGGTGAATCTTAGTTCGGCGGAGAGTATTCAAGCGGCGGCGAAGCATACGATTTCGCAGTTTGGCGGAATTGACGGCATTGTTAATACGGCTGCGATTTTTCCGGTAGGCGCGGGTTCCAATGGCCAACTCACCGAGGCGCAGTGGAACACGACATTTCTTGTAAATGTAAGTGGGAATTTCTTTTTGTCACGGGAGATAGGTTGGATTCTGCGTGATCAAAACCTTCCGGCTTCATTGGTACTTACGAGTTCGGCAAACGCTGTTGTTCCAAAAGGTGGCAGTGAGGCTTACGACATTAGTAAGGCAGCTTTAAATCATCTCATACGTGAGTTAGCGGTGTCACTGGCGCCGACGGTGCGGGTCAACGGGATTGCGCCGGCGACGGTTGTGGCAGGGTCAACTATGTTTCCGCGTGACCGAGTGATGAACTCTTTGCAGAAGTACAAGATTGCTTTTGCGGAGACGGATTCGACTGAGGAACTTCGAAATAAGCTGGCGGACTTTTATGCCCAACGAACGCTGACGCAAAAGCCGATTCTGCCGCAGGATTGCGCTAAGGCGATCGTTTGGCTGTTGGGTGACGACAGCGCAAAGACAAGCGGGCACGTGATTCCGGTGGACGGCGGTTTGCAAGAAGCGTTCTTGCGGTAGAGTGACATCGATGACTCCGAATCCTGCCTTAGGCGTGTTTTTTCATTGGCTGGGGGGACTCGCTTCGGGGAGCTTTTACGTTCCTTATCGGGGCGTGAAGAACTGGTCATGGGAGACTTACTGGCTGGTCGGCGGAGTATTCAGCTGGATTATCGCGCCTTGGGTTCTGGCGCTGCTACTTACACGTAATTTGTTAGCGGTGTTAACGGCGACTTCTCCACATACTTTATTCTGGTGTTACTTCTTTGGGCTGTTGTGGGGCGTGGGCGGACTTACTTTCGGGCTCACGATGCGTTATTTGGGTTTGTCGCTTGGAATGGCGATTGTGATGGGATTGTGTGCGGCGTTTGGAACTTTGATGCCGCCGGTGTTTGCGGGGACCTTCGCAACGCAGGTGCTGGGGACTACTTCGGGCCGGGTAATTCTTCTGGGAATTGCATTTTGTCTGCTGGGGATTGCGATCGCGGGATTGGCGGGGATTGCAAAAGAACGCTCGATGCCTAGAGAAGAACAAAAGGCTTCGATTCAGGAGTTCGATTTGAAGAAGGGCTTCCTGGTCGCGACTTTGTCGGGCGTGATGAGCGCTTGTTTTGCCTATGGGTTAGCGGCCGGCGATCCGATCAAGGCTGCCACGGTGCGTGCGGGGACGGATAACTTGTGGCAGGGCTTGCCGGTTTTGGTGGTGGTTCTTCTGGGAGGATTCACTACGAATTTTATCTGGACGGCTTATCTTAACGTTCGGAATAAGAGCGGACATGAGTATCTGGCGTCCGAGTTTCCTGTTCGGTTTGTCGATGCGGGCGGTCCACAATCGATTGAAGAGACTGCTTTGAGCGGGCCTACTGCGGCGGTACTTACGCGCGCTCCAATCGGTACTTTGCGAGAAACAGTGCGGGTTCCGTTAGTCGCGAATTACTTGTTATGCGCGCTTGCCGGTGTGACTTGGTATATGCAGTTTTTCTTTTACAGCATGGGCGAGACGAAGATGGGGCGGTATACTTTTTCGAGCTGGTCGCTGCATATGGCGAGCATTGTGATTTTCAGCACTTTGTGGGGCGTGGGTTTGAAGGAGTGGCGAGGAGCAGGCCGTGCCGCGATTCGGTTGCTGGTGGTGGGGTTAGTTATTCTGCTTGGATCGACGATCATTATTGGTTACGGGAATTATTTAGCTTCGCAGAGTTAGATGACTGTTTTGAGCGTGGCTTATCCGTTGTTTCCAGTTTGTGAGGACTCGAGCGGTGGCGCGGAGCAGATATTGTATTTGCTGGATCGGGAGATCGTACGGGCCGGTCATCGTTCGGTAGTGATCGCGGCGGAAGGTTCTGAGATAAGTGGTGAGCTGATCGCGACACAGGTCGTCGATGGTCAGATGACGGACGAGGTTCGGGCACATGCTCAGGGCGAGCATCGTGCTGCGATTTTGAAGGCGCTTGCTAGTAACAGTGAAGTGGATGTTGTTCATTTTCACGGTTTGGATTTTGCGACTTATTTGCCTGAGACTCGCGTTCCGCAGTTGGCGACCCTTCATCTGCCGTTGGCCTGGTATCCGGCTGCCGCATTGACGTCGAATGTTAGGTTTGTTTGTGTTTCAGATGCTCAGGCGCTGCACATTGATTTTTGTGTGGTACACAACGGCGTAGATACGAGTAAGTATGGTTCGAAGTTGGCGCGACGGGACTACTTACTTTGGCTGGGACGAATTTGTCCGGAAAAGGGCGTTCATATTGCGCTGCGGGTCGCTCATAAGATTGATGTTGAGCTGGTGGTGGCGGGTCCTGTCCACGATTTTGAGACGCATCAACGGTATTTCCGGGAGGAGGTCTCACCGCTGTTGGACGAGAGGCGCCGGTATGTCGGGCAAGTAGGTGGTGAACAGAAATTGCGATTGCTGGAAGAGGCTCGATGTCTTCTAGTGCCCAGTTTAGTAGCTGAGACTAGCTCGCTGGTGGCGATGGAAGCCATTAGTGCGGGAACTCCGGTGGTGGCGTTTCGCTCGGGCGCGTTGCCGGAGATAGTCGATCACGGGATTACCGGTTATGTTGTCGATTCCGAAGACGAGATGACAGAAGCTGTTCGACGAGTAAGTCAGATAAGTTCTGACACCAGTCGGCAAATTGCTCGAGAGCGATTTAGTTGTCAGCGAATGGCCTCGCAGTATCTCGAGCTCTATCGAGTTATGAAGCGCGGTGCAGCGTGAGCCGACATCTTGGCTTACTCTCTGCTCCCCACAGCGATTTATAGGGTTCGTCTCCTCTCAGGAAATCCCAAGTGGCATAACCTTGCTCTTGCGAATGCTTCATCGCTTCGAACAACAGGATTCGACCAACACCGAGCGATTCGAATTCGGGATCGAAGCCCGTCATGTACGCAAAGATCCGGTTGTTATAGGGAAAGCTCAGAATGAGGGCGGCTAGTTTTTCCTGAAATGTCAGAGTGAAAAACCGAATGAGGCCGATTTCGGATAGTTGTTCTATAACATCTCGTAGGAAGGCTTCGGAACGATTTAGCTTGATCATGCCGGGCTCGCCTTGATTTTGCCAGCGTGCAGTGTGAAGACGGATCAATTCATCCAAGTGAAGCGCTGATTGATCTGCTGATGCATTGAATGCGAGCGTTCCCTGTTGTCGGGCACGCTCGGAATAGCGCCGGATGTTTCGTCTTAAATCTTTTGAGAAACGGCTCCAAAACTGATCGAAGGACCCGGTAAGCGAGACTTCGGTACGTGGTGTATCGTCCTGAATCGCGGTGCCTGTTAGATGGCGCAACGGAGTTTCGATCGAGAGATCCTGCCAATCACAAATGTCCCATTCTGTGTTACTTTCAAGATGCTGATCCAGGCTGCTGGTGACTTCGGGGGCATGAGAAGGGGTGATGACAGGATCGAGATAATCAGACACTCCAGAGCCAAGCAGGGTCAGCTGCCGGCGGTTTTGCCATTCATGCAAAAAGGCTGGAATCACTCCTACGATTTGTTCTCCTTCACGGAACACCATCACGTGAAGGCAGCCGCTTCCGAAGTGGGACCACCAGGTGATGAGCCAAACGGGTAACTGGAAGGGAGTGCTGGTGGGATCGCTGCGAACCAGGCTTGTCCACTCGGGCTCAATTCGGTGGAGCTGTTGCAAATCGCGAACGACTTCGATGGTCACGGTTGATCAGCGTGAAGAAGGCGGAGGGCTTCTCGATAGCCGTTCAGAGTACCGACGTCTACATAGGCTTGGCCGGTTTTTGAACCATAAGCTTGACCGCCTTCGGCTAAGTATTGATTCAATAGAGTTCCGAGATACTCCTCGTTCCGCAGGGACCATAACTTATGTAAGTGATGCAGAGTGGATCCCGGCATCTTGATAGCTCCCCAGATCCATTCTGTGGCTACGTCGGCTGACTTGACTTTCACTTCTAACACTAGGCCGGTTTCGTTTGTTACTACGGCGTCGAATCGCTCAGGATGCTCCACCGGGAATAAAAGCAAAGATAGTCGATCGTCCGGCAAGGTGGCGAGGGCAGTCTGGGGAAACCAGACGGTATCGGGCAGGCCGATACAAACGGGTTCGGAGGGAGAGATTAACGGGAGCGCGCGAAAGATTGCATCACAGAGACCGGCGGGGCGTGGCTGCACTGCATAAAAGATGGTTGCAGAGAGCGCGTGGCCACCGAAGTAATTTACGATGTCAGATTTTCCGGGTGAGATTACGAAGCAGATTTTGTCCACGCCTCCCTGCACCATGCGCTCGATCAGATACTCACTTACAGCGCGAGGGCGCTCGGTTCCATCAACGACGGTGCTGCCGACGGGAAGTAATTCCTTGGAGAAAGCGAGCGGTTGAATGCGTGTTCCCATTCCCGCGGCGGGAATTATGCCCCACACGCTTAGTGATCCTCGACAAGGGAGAGCTGATTTTCGAATCTATGATGATCATTAGTTGACGGTTCGAGCTCGTCGAGGAAGGTCTGGGCTCTGATCGCCGCAGTGTGACAATCTAAGGTGCGTTGTCGGGCACGCGCTGCCAGGCGCTGGACATCGCCTGCTTCCCTCTTCAGAGCCGTGAGAGCGTCTTCGGTTGACGAGGCGATCAAGATCTCTTCGCCAGGCTCGAAGAAGGTTTCCAGTCCTTCCCACCAGTCGCTCAACACGGCCGTTCCGCAGGCAGCCGCTTCGAACAGACGCCCTGAGGGACAGTAGCCCATGGCGCTCATGGACGCACGCGTGATGTTCAGCGTGAGCGGAGACGACGAATAGAACGCGCGATGATCGGGAGGGGCAACATGCTCGAAATGTTTGACATTAGCGGGCCAAGACTCGACACCGGGATACATGGCGCCCCCAACCACAAACGATTTGTCTTGCAGCTGGCCGGCGGGACCGAAAAGGAGTCGATCGAGAGCCGCTTGTCGATCCGCGGAGAAGGTGCCTAAGTAAGACATGCTGGATTCGTAGTGAGGGACAGTGTTCACCCGGTAGTAAGTCTCCGGATCGACCCAGCCGTAAAGGGTAGATACATTAGTCGCTTGTAACTTCGTCTTAAGTAATTCGAGTGTGTTGCCGCCGGTGTAACTGAAGACATGATCAAAGTCACGCAAGCCTGCAGAGGGCAGGTAAGGCACGGATTCGCCTCGTTCGAGCCGGCTGAGTGTGACCGGGGTGTCCATATCGTAGAAGACGGTCCGGGGAGGCCGGGCATCTAATACCAGCCGGCAGGCTGCCGTGCCGTCCGCGCAGTAGGAGGTGACCATGCCCACATCGCTGTCGGAGAGCTCGCGCCGAGCTTGGGGCAGTATCGCGCTCCAATCGGAGTAGAGATGCAAGTGGACGAACGGGAAGGAGTCAGCATCGCGATGAGATGCATAGTAAGGAGTATCTCGCTCAAAAAAGTGAACCTGATGACCTTTTCCGTGCAGAGCTCGGAAAAGTCCACGCAGGAGGGTAGCGTGACCATTTCCCCAAGCAGAGCTAATAGACAGACCGAAAACGACAATTTTCATTCTTATCTATAACAGTTCACTACGGGCACAGTTCACGACTGAGCGGCAGTCGTTATCGAATATTGAATTTGTAATAAAAGACCAGACTGACATTGCCGTTAAAATCTCGAAGTCCCACTGCGGAGAACTTAGGTGTTAGATCCCATTGGACGCGAACGATTTCAGAGTTCGTTTGAGTAACGTCTGTGATGTAAGTAAAGGTGACGTTGTTGAAGATTTTCTGTTGTAGTGTGACACGGGCGCTTGGCTGTCCGTTATTTCCGGCGACGGATGGATCGATCTTGAACTGACTCAAGCCGAAGACGCGCTGGACACGACTAGCAAGCGGATTCGCTACGGCCTGCCCCAGGATTGCCGATTCGCCCATCTGCGTGAAAGACTGCTGAGCGGCAGGCGGCTGGTTCGCGACGATGTTTGGATTATTGGGAGTCGTGTTGGTAGCTAGCAGCGAAACGATCTGCTCAAAACTGAGGGGGGGATCGGAGCGATAACTCAGCTGGAGATTCTCGACCGGCCCGGCAACGCCGAGGGTGACATTGACTCCCTGGGCAAGCGTCTGCAACGAGACGTTCAGAACAGGCTCGATCGCATTCGAATTGTAGAAGTTGACCGTGCCGGTATTTACCGTGTAAGTGTTTCCGAAAAATACAAGCTGACCGTCAGTGACAGTGACGCGACCTAGAACTCCTGGCGTGGCCGCTGTTCCGCGGACAGTGAGATTGGCTTCAATCGACAAGCGATCAGCATAAGTCGTAGAGACGCGAAGATCCGGAGCGGTGAGAATATGAATATCGAGCCGCATCCCCGTCAGCAAGCGTGAGGGCGCGCTGGCCGTAGAAACCGGCTTTGAAGCAAAACTCGACAGAAGAGAACCGGCGTCGCTCGAGGAATTGTAGGCGATACGGCCGATGGTGACAGTACCCGAAGCGACGGAACGCCGCGAGTTGCCGACGAGGGTTATGGCAGCATCCGAGGTGACGCTGATGCCTGAATAGCGCGCACGGACCTTGTTGGCGTTGGCGCGAATGTCGTAGGTGAAAGCCTTGCCGGTAAGTCCGGCAAATCCAGTCAGCGAGAGCTTTCCGCCTCCTGTTTCAGCTGTCAAGTTCTGAATAGTCGCTCCGGTACCCGTAAGTAAGATGACTCCATTCGCGTTCGTCAGGCCATCCGGAAAGGTGGCGTAGTTGACGTTGGCGTTCTTGAGCTCGATCCGACCGTTCACGAATGGCTGTGTAAAGCTTCCGTGAACGGTGGTGTCCAGGTTCAAATTTCCACTCGAATAGAAATCCCGGCTGAGGTCCTGTAAGACTTCTAAGTTCAAGTTAGCGTCTAAGTTGACGTTCAGCGGGGCTGTCTGATCCTTGAGATTGACGGTACCGGAGGCATCCACTTTTGTGGAGGGACCGGCCAGACTGAATTTCTCGATAGCGATTACATTGTTCTTGAGGCTTACGACTAAGGGGCCCTGATTTTGGATGCTGATGGCGCGGGTGGCCGGCGCTCCAGTCGGAGAACGTGAAGAATGTGTATCAACGACCAGACGATTGAGCTGCAGACGCGCGCTCAGCCGATCAGGGTTTACAACCGGTCCATTTACAGACGCCTGACCATCAACCAGAGCCTCGAAATTGGGCTGATCATCCGTGTCGGACTGGATAAAAGGCGCGAGGTTTGAGTATTTGATGTTCGTAAAGCTCAGATCCGCTTGAACGGGGTAGTCACCCGACAATTGAGAGTGACCGGATCCATGAATCTGGCTTTGGGCGATGTCGGAATCGACGCGAAAGTTCAGAGTTTGTCCGGAAGTACGGGCCAGAAAGGTCAGCTCTCCGAGCTTTCGCTGATTCAGATTTAAAGATTTGGCAGCCGCATCGGCGTTGAGATAGGAGAAGAGCAGAGAGCTAGTGCCGTTGTGTTCCTGGAGTCTGGCAGATAAGTCGGCGGCTAAATGAAGAGCGCCTTTGAGAGTCGGTTGAGCTTGATGGATGTGCTCAATTTTTGTCAGGTCGATATCGGTGGGCTGGAGTTTTAGTTTGACAGTGCCGTTATTGAAATCGTTGGGCGCATGAGCAAATGAAGCAGTGAGGGCGATTGTTCCAGCCGGAAAATTGAGGCTGAGATCAGGAATATCCACCAGATTATTTCTGTAATGCATGTCGCCGCCGAAATGATCGATTTTCTCTTGATAGATGTCGGCATGAGCGAGAGCGAAACTGAGATCCGCGCTTGGATCTTTAAGTGTGCCGGCGAGGTGTGCGTTGGCGGAGAAGTCTCCGGTGGCAGGAATAGCGGATTGGCCGGTGATACTGAGGACTTTCTCGAGCGTGAGATTTTTGATAGAGGCATCGGCGACGGTCGGGTAGTCCGGCGAAAGTGTGGTTTTACCGTTCACGTTGACGTTTGATCCGGCAAAGTTAGACGTCACTTTGTAATTGACATTGTGAGTAACGGTACGCGCCGTAGCGGTAAGATCGCCTGCGTCTTGATTCTGTACGCGAAGACCGTGCGCTGAGAAATCGGCACTTACATTGGACAAGTCGAAAGAATTCTGATTGTTAGTTTCTTTCAGATCACCTTGCACGTCAGCACTGAGTCGGATGGCGCCGGCAGCGCCGGGACTTCTCTGCTGGAGAGGCTTTATCTTGGAGAGCTGAACATCGGAGGAGACAATGTGCACCTGAGCATTGCCGACTGAGAAACTATCTCGCGGGTGACGGAAGTTGGCCGTGGCCGTAAGACGTCCGGCATCGCTGACCAGCTCCAAGGGGGCGAGTGTAATCAGCTGATCGACGAGGTTCACTTTCGCATTGAGATGATCAAAGGATTGTTGATAAGCGCTTCCATTAGCCACCAGGAAATTGGCTGCGCCAAGCGGATTGCCATACGTGCCATTGATATGAACATCGGCCGTGACATCACCCGTGGCGGGAACAGACGATTGTCCCGCCAAGCTCAACAGATCGGGGACAGTCGCATTGCGCAACTCCAGGTTGGCATTGAGCGGAGAGACTGGAAGCGGAGACCACTTACGCAGTCCAAGGGAAGCGTCAAAGGTGGTCCGAAGATTTCCACGAGTAAGCGCACCGTTGCGAATCGCGGCTCCAGCGGGAGAGGCCGCCAGATCCAGCTTAAGGTCATCGAACGTTGCGGTTCCCGATCCCACAGCGAATTTAGTCATGGAGAGGTGACTTGCGATCTGCGGCGTGGAGAGATTCCCTTTCACTTCGGCTGTGAGGGAGGCGGTTCCATTCTGTAGCGTTACCGGAAGCGAAGTCAGAGGAGTTTTGGCGCCGAAGTTTGCTGCCGGCAGTAAGTCGTTTAAGTTATGCGAGACCAGATTCAGATCGATACGTTGGTTCAGTGCGCCTGACAAATCGAGGCGGGTGTTGGGGAGCGCGATATAAGACTTACCCAGATCGGCGATTCCTCTTGCTCCCAGATAGTCGGCATTGAGTTGCCCTCGAACGGGGACCCCGTGAGCTCCGGGCAGAATGACCAGTCGAGTCGAGGCGGTGTAACCAGACGTTCCCTTGGCCTGGAGATTCGCTTTGCCGTTTAGCGTTCCGTCGATGGTTCCGTCATAGCCAAGACTTTTGCCGGTAAAGATCGTCGCCAGGACGGGCAGCGAGAAGTTTCTCAGGTTTCCTTCCACACTGATATTCTGCATTTTTTCGAGGAACAACTTGGCCGCGAGAGAGCCGCCGAGTGCATTGAGCTTGAGACCGTCTAAGCTGACCAGGTAAGGATCGGCATGAAATGGCGAATACAAACTGATGTCATTCAAGACCGTGTTTCCACTTCGAATCGAGACGCCTCGCGTGTTCAGAGTTCCGTTTACCAGATAATCGTTCTGCGCATTCAGGCTTGCTCCGCCATCTAAGACGATGGCTCCCCCGATCTCAAGAGAAGTAACTTTGAAAATCCTGCTTAGCTGCGCGAGAGCGAGGTTGCCATTGAACTGCACGGAAGGAGATCGCTTCGACTTGTCGCGCAGGAAGCCCGACGCCTGCAGGGTAGTTTCTCCAAGCGCCACATGGGCAGTTTGAACTTGTATTGCCTGGGTGCTGTCGTCGGTGTGAACGGCAAGCTCGGCTGTCAAGGTTTTCGGCGAGCTAGAGGCGGTTACGTCGATAGGAACAGCCAGGCTACGCTGAATCTCGGGCAGAGAGATACCGGCATTCAGATGCGCATCGATGACGGGCGCTTTGAGATTTTGGAGCGAAGCGCTTAGACCTATCTTGGATTGATCGGTACCTAAAGTTGCATTTGCAATTCGAACTGCGTCCTTCTCGATCGAGACCGGCACATTCACCTGTACGCGAAGAGGCGGACGATTTCCCGAAGTCAAGACTAGCGGCTCGACTGAAACATTTCCGGCGTAGCTTGGATTCAGGGTGTTGTAGTTGAGAATCACCTTTAGGTTTTCACCGCGCGCGCTAAAAGCCGTCTTCTGTTGCAGAAATTGCAGCAAGCCGTTTTGCAGCTGAAACTCTCCCACCTTTAGATTCACTACGGTTTCCAGGCCGTTGGTATTGCTCGGCTGTGATTTGACCTTCGGTTCAGGGACATTGGTCTTTCCGTCCGGAAACACAATCAAGTTCACCTGGGGCTGATGTACACCGAGGTAAGCCAAATCGACAAGGTGTTCGATTCCAGAGAAGAGATGCAGGCGTAATTCGAGGAGTTCGACCCGCAGTAAGGGAGCGACTGTTTTGGGCTCGGTACCATGTAAGACGAAGTTACGAATGCGAACAGTCAAGTTACGCCAATCGAACTGGAAAGAGCCTAACTCTACAACGCCCCCCGTAGAATCCTGCGCGGTAGCGATTATCTTTTCTCGAACAAAGTTCGCGAACCAGGAGCTTTGTAAGATCAGAAACGAAGTTATTAGTAAGATGACAAGCAGTCCTGCGATGGATGCTGCAACCGTTAGGACGATCTTCTTTGTTTTACTCACGCAGGGTCGCCTCGAGATATTGGATCTTGTTACTCTTCCGCTGCTCATCGAGCCAGGCAAAGAAGAGCTGGTTTACTCGTTCGCCAGCCAAAATATTCTGAATGTCCAATCTCAAATCACTAAGAGTGGACTTACCGGGAAACTGGCGGCGCAGAGCAGCCGTATGCTCCTTGTAGTATTTCGTGATCTCTTCGTCACTGACGTAGGCCGCCGGCCTGAAACGCGCATCGATAAATTGAAGAACAGTCAGTTGCCACTGGAACTGCGTTTTGAGTGCAAGCTCATCCAGACCGTACCGTCGTAAGGCATCCTGGAATGCGGTATCCGTTCGAAATTTTTCTCGCTTGATATTTGAGAGTTGTTGTTCGGCGTCCTGGGCTGTGGCAGTCGGGTAATCGCCAATTCGTATTTCTTTACGAATGAAAGCCTGATCAATAAGGCGGTTCGCTGCCTTTTTGCGGGCGGCTGGAGCAAGAAGCAAGGCATCACCGTTGAGAAACTCAGTAACGCGAAGGTCTCGTTCAATGTCGCTGTCTTTCACGATCGAGTTACCAACCACGATTGCGATGCGATCGATGATGACTGCGGAAGAGGTGGAACTGATTAAAAGGAAGCACCATAAGAGGCACCATCGCATTAAAACGCCTGCCCTATAGAAAAGAAGAAATTGAAATGGCTCAGGCGCTGCGGACTTGGAGTGCAGTAGGGAGGATTGTTAGTGGCTCCGGGTATGCATTTTAAGAGGTCAGCGACAGTCTCACCGCTGCTGAACCCCTCGTAGTTAGGCGGATTTAGCGCATAAGAGAAATCAACCCGAACCGGACCGAGTGGAGTTTTGTATCGTATGCCGAATCCTGGCGCCTGGACGGCGTAATTGAAAGACTGGGAGTTCGCTTGCCGATAGTTAAGAGAGATGTCGCTGAAGCTGGTATAGATATTCCCCATGTCTTCAAAGAAGACGCCGCTGATATTCGGACCGAGCAAGGGAAAGCGCAATTCGACGTTGTTGAAGAAAAGAGCATTCCCGCCAATCGGAAATCCAGTGGCGTTCACTCCGTTTATTCCGATGTCCCGCGGACCGGCCTGGTTGTCTCCGAAGCCGCGCATAGAAACACCGCCGCCGCCAAAGAAGCGCTCCGGCAAAGGAATGGCATCAACGTTAGTCAGGCCGGACGTCAGGTTAAACGGTCGAATGATCCCGATTTGCGTTTGACGCGCCAACACCAGATTTCTTGTGAGTTGAGTGTAGGTAGCATTTCTGGCCAGAACTCGCACAAAGTCTCTCTGGGAACCGAAATAGTGACTGGCTACACCGCCGTCGATGGTGTTCCAAAACCCATGGTGAGCGTCGGCGGGGTTATCCCGATGATCCTGTATGTAGCTGGCTGAGAGAATGCCGATACGAACCGGTTGCGAAAAGATAGGGATCAGGAGGGAAGGAATTCGAATGCTTCCCGTACTGACACGCCGGTAATCGAAACGAAGCGCCAAAGTCGAAGCGCGGTTGAAGCGCTGAGCGGTTGCGATGGAAACCTGTGCACGACGGGAAGAGAAGGTCTGGACGTCTTGCGTCGTATCGTACAGGACGGAGAACGTCACGGTACGGTTTTGCGAACCAAGGAAACGCGGGACTAAGTAGCTCAGCGCCTCACGCTGCTCTAAATTTGAGTACCTGGTCTGCAGCGAGAGAGTCTGACCGATGCCGAGAAAATTGATGCGGTTTACGTTAAAGGAGATGATGGGAGAGGCGCCCTGTGCTCCACCGGCGTCGCTGACAACGTCGGTGGTATGGCCAAATTGTCCAATCTCGAGCCCTCCTCCGACATTGAACGTGTAGCGCGCCGCCTCGTCAAAGTCGTAGATTACGTACTTATAAAGGTTTGTTCCGTCAGGATCTTGCAAGGCAGTGTTGACGCTTGCAAAGATGCCGAGGTCAGTCAGCTGGCGCGATAGCTCGTTGATCTTAGTCATCGAGATCGGGTCGCCATCTTTGATTTTGATTCGGTTCTCAATCAAGGATTGCCTGGTTCGGTCCAGCCCGGAGAAAATGACTTTGCGGACAAATTCCTGTGGGCCTTCGCGAACGTAATAGGTCAAGTTGATAGTGGAGGGAGAAGGACCGGGCGCGGTTCGATAGCGAAAACCAGCCTGTAAAAAGCCGTGATCATAGTAATACTGGAGGATTCGGTTGCGGTCGGACGACACATTTACGTCGGCGTAAGGCTGACCGGCAACGGAGTAAAGCTGATCGTGAATGGGCGCAAGATCAAGGCGAGAAGAGCCGACAATATCGAGGTTTGCGACCTTCCATTGATCGCCTGAGTTAATCCGGAACGTGACGCCGAGATCGTTAGGTTTGTCATTGTAATTCGTCTGAACGGATGAAACCACTTTGGCGTCTCGAAATCCGTTCGCCTTGTACAGGTTTTCCATAGCCGCCTCGTCCTGCTTACGAAATGTTTCGCTATAGCGGCCATATTTCAATAAGATTGAATTCTTCTGCAGGAACATTCGCTCTTGAAGGGTGGAAAGCTCAAAGTACTGGCTTCCTAAGATATCGATATGAACAAGCCGGCGACGAGGGCCGAGCGCGATGTAGTAATTGATCAGTTCCTCATCATTTTGCTGCGGCTCGGATTTAAAAGTCACATCGACGTCGGGATAGCCCTTGGCTTGGAAGTAATCGTGGATGTTGGTGGCGCCTTCGGTGAGCAGATCACGGTCCACGGCGCCTTCTTCGAAGACGGGAACGAGCGTCTGTATCTTGGATTTTGAGAGCTTGGCCTCAAGAGCTCTGATGGTGACTTTGGGCCCGGCGTCGATGAGTAAGCTTGGCTTCAGGCGGTTGGTTCTCGAGTCGTAGTTCAGGGCATCCACGTCGACGGTAGCGGTGAGTCTGCCCTGTTTGGCATATTTCTTGGAAATTCCGGCTGTTCCTTTATCGGTCAGCTCTTCGGTCACTTTTCGCCAGCGATGAATCAGTTGAAGACGCCAGCCGGTGGCCTTAATGATGGTTGCAGCCGACAGCTTGGGATTGCCTTTAATTTCTGGGGCTTCATAGCGGGCGCGCTTCCCTGCTTCGACAAAGAATCGGATGGAGACCTGGTGAGTATCGGGATCGACGGCGGTGGCTGTGCCGACCTGGCCCTGATAGAGGCCGTTATCGCGCATGATCTGTTCGATATTCTTTCTGGCTGTCTCGACGGCATCCGAATTTAAGGGCGTTCCCAGATAGAGTTGCGCATCGCTCAGAATGGCGCCCCGGCTCGGAGGGTCTGAGATGTGGCCCACGGCGCTGACGTTGCCGACAAAGAAACGAGGGCGCGTGATGAAGCGAATGGAAACGCCGGCGCCGGCGGGTTCGGCATCGACCTGAATGTCGTCAAAGAGGCCGCTGGCGAAGAGGTTGTCAATCGTCGTGGAAACCTGGGTGAAGTCGAGAGGCTGATTGGGCTCTACCAGTTGCATTCTCTGCAGGTCGCGGGGATCGATAGGCTGCTGGGAAGGCTCATAACGAACAGACACAACGGTCTTTCCGCTAAACTCTTGCTCGGCTTGCGAGAATAGAAGTCCGCTCGTTGACACGAGGGTGAAGAGCAGGCAAATTGAAGAAAACAATAGACGGATTTGCATTGTTGACGGCGACTTGGGCAACATATCAGGCGCGGGAAAAAAAACAATTATGAGCGCTCAGCGAGATGTTGGGCCCAAGTGAAAGATGGACAACATCTCTTAGTGTATTAGGTGGACGTAGCAGCCTTCCTGACTGTTACATGTCTCAGTCGGTAGAGCAACGTTGTCTATAGGACGATGAGGGCATACGTGAACGGTAGAAGCCTGAAAGAACTGTGTTTCGAGACGTACGGAAAATGGAGCCGGCACAACGCTCCGAGACTGGGCGCCTCGCTTGCTTACTATACGTTGCTATCGATGGCTCCGCTGACGATTCTGCTGGTTGCAATTTGCGGGATTGTGTTCGGGCACTCCACGGCCCAGTACAAAATAGTCGACTGGGCGAATAACGTGGTTGGAAGCGGGGGAGCGAATGCGGTAAAGATGTTGCTCGCCAGCGCGCACCAACCGAGGGCCGGAATTTTTGCCTCGCTGATTGCTTTGATTACCTTGTTTTTTGGGGCATCCGGGGTTTTCATCGAACTACGGGGAGCTCTGAACACGATCTGGGATGCTCCGCCGAGCAAGTTCTCCGGGTGGCGCGATTTTGTGGCCCAGAGACTTTCGTCCTTTGCCATGGTACTGGGACTTGGATTTTTCCTTTTGCTCTCGTTGCTGGCCAGCGCGGTATTCGCAGTGGTGCAAAGATTCGCCACCGGCATGATCCCCCTTCCTGCCGCAATTGTCTTGGAGTTTTTAAACTTTGTCGTGTCGTGGTTCGCCTTAACGGTACTTTTTGCTCTGGTATTCAAATTCGTTCCGAACGTGCCAATCCCGTGGCGGGAGGTTCCGGTGGGAGCGACCGTAACGGCGCTTCTCTTCATGGTTGGAAAGTCTTTACTAGCTCTGTATTTGAGCACGGCAGGAGTAGGATCGACGTACGGAGCGGCGGGGTCGATCGTGGTGTTTGTGGTGTGGATTTATTACTCTGCACAGATTTTCTTTTTTGGGGCCGTATTTACTCGTGTGTATTCCGACAAGTTTCGGAGAGACGGGAAGCAAGGTCAAATCCGTGAGACTAAGTCGCAACCTGTGACGGGGCTGGCGGCGAGGAGCCAGACAGCGTAGACAACCTCAGTGAGCAGGATTGTTGGGTCGGCCTCATGCGTTAAAATAGGAATTCCCCTCTTTTTCTAATGATTTCAGCAAGTAGTGTGAGCATGCGTTACGGCGGCAAGATCCTGTTTGAGGATGTGACGACGACCTTTTTGTCAGGCCGGCGCTATGGATTGACTGGGCCAAACGGAGCGGGCAAGTCAACGTTCATGAATCTGCTTTCGGGAGAGCTTGAGCCCCAGAAGGGCAATGTGGTTCGTCCCAAGAAGCTCGGCATTCTGCGGCAGGATCAGTTTGCATTTGATCAGTACCGGGTGATTGATACGGTGATCATGGGCAATCTGCCCCTGTGGCGGGCTCTGGAAGAGCGGGAATCGCTCTATGCGAAGGCCGACCTGACCGATGAAGACGGCATGCGGCTGGGTGAGCTGGAGGGTGTTGTCGCAGAGGAGGATGGATACACGGCCGAGAGTGATGCCGCGGTACTTTTGGACGGCTTAGATATACCGGAGCCACTTCATGAGCGCAAGATGGGCGAGCTGCAGGGTGGACAAAAGGTTCGCGTGTTACTGGCTCAGGCATTGTTTGGACATCCTGAAGCGCTTCTGCTCGATGAGCCCACGAACTACCTCGACCTGGAGTCAATTCACTGGCTGCAGAACTTTTTGACCCACTTCAACGGATCTCTGGTTGTGATTTCGCACGACCGGCACTTTCTGAACGGGGTGTGCACGAACATCGCCGATATCGATTATCAGACCATCATCACTTATCCCGGCGGCTACGACGACATGGTGCTTCACAAGACGCAGATCCGTTCGCGGATCGAATCCGAGAATGCGCAGCGTGAGAAGAAGATTTCTCAACTCAATGAATTTATTGCTCGTTTCGCTGCGGGCACCCGAGCAAGCCAGGTCACTTCGCGGAAGAAAGAAGTGGAACGCCTCCAGACTACGGAACTGGCGCGCTCGAATATTCAACGACCTTATATTCGCTTTGAGATGAAGCGTCCGTCGGGACGGCATGCGTTGGAGTGTAAGGGCGTTACGAAAGGCTACAACGGGCTGGACGTCATCAACAACTTTTCGGCCTCCGTTCAGCGCGGCGAAAAGATCGCTTTGATGGGCCGGAATGGCGCCGGCAAGACTAGCTTGCTGAAGGCGCTTCTGGCAAGCGGTCCGGGTGTGGACGACAGCGATGTGAGTCTGGATTCCGGAGTTGTCACCTGGGGGCATGAGGCGCAAATCGGGTACTTTGCCCAGGATCATCGCGGCAGCATTCAGGGAGGGACCACGGTGTCCGATTGGCTCCACAATTTCGACCCGCAGGCCTCGAAAGAAGAGATTCGTGGTCTGCTGGGTCAGATGCTGTTCAGTGGGGAAGAGGGTTTGAAGCCGACGGATGCTCTTTCAGGCGGTGAGGCGGCTCGCCTGATGTTCTGCAAGTTGATGTTGCAGAAACCGAATGTTCTGGTGTTCGACGAACCGACCAATCACCTTGATTTGGAATCGATCAATGCCTTGAACGTAGCTTTACAGAAGTTTGAGGGGACGGTGCTGCTGGTGACGCACGACGAAGATCTGGTAGATGAGGTCGCTACGCGGATCTGGTACTTCCAAGAAGGGAAGATCGAAGATTTTGTGGGCTCCTATGAAGAGTATTCGGCAGCGGTCGGGGCGAGATAGCTTTTGCTACCTGCCCCACGCTAGTGCTACTTGTGAGCGCCGACCAGCATTTCGCTTTCGATCCATTCGTACGTTTTAGCCATTCCGTCGCGTAAGCGAATGGACGGCTCCCAGCCTAGATACCTCTGGATTTTCGCGTTATCGCTATTTCTTCCATTCACGCCTTTGGGGGCATCGAGCATATAGAGGCGTTTGAGCTTAATGTTGGCGATATCTTCCACGATGTCGACCAATTGATTGATGGTGACGAGCTCGCTGCTTCCTAGGTTGATCGGCTCATGGATTTCACTTTCGGTAATCATCTGAGTACCTTTGGTGCAATCGTCAATGAACATAAAGCTTCGGGTCTGGTTGCCATCGCCCCAAATCTCGATTTCATGTTTCCCGGAGCTCTTGGCTTCGATCACTTTCCGACAAATTGCGGCCGGCGCTTTCTCTCTTCCACCGGCGTAAGTCCCAAGCGGGCCGTACACGTTGTGATAGCGGGCAACCCGGCACTGTAAGCCGAAATCTTCTTCGAAATGACGGCACATGCGCTCGCTAAAGAGCTTTTCCCAGCCGTAACCGTCTTCCGGAAGAGCAGGATAGGCATCCTCTTCTTTTAGAGGAACGACGCGAGAGTCTTTCTGTTTGTCACCGTTGTAGACACAAGCGGAGGAGGCAAAGAAGAAGCGCTCGACACCGGCTTCGCGAGAGGCCAACAGCAGGTGAGTATTAATGAGCACGCTGAGCATGCAGAGGGCTTTGTTGTTTTCGATGAAGCCCATTCCGCCCATATCAGCCGCGAGATTGAATACGACATCGGTTCCGCGAACGGCCGCTTCGCAGCTCTGTTTATCTTTGAGGTCGAGCACTAAATTTTCGACGCCGCGGGCGCGCTGGTACCAATCGCCCTCGCGCTTCACATCGGCGGCGCGAACCACATCAACGCCCTGTGCGATCAGAGCGCGCACCAAGTGACCGCCGATAAATCCTCCGGCGCCACAAACGACAACTTTCTTACCGTGCAAATTCAAAACCAGCCCCTCCCAACGTGGCAGCTTTTCCTGCTATGCCTACTGTAACTTGAGCTCGAGAGCAAGTAAATATGGGATTATTCTGACGCCTGGACTAGCTGGGACGGATAGAAACAGATTGCAAAATGAAGATTCCGTTGGCCCTGGTTTCGCCTAAAGGTCTTACATATTCGAGACTTAGCAGGGTTGATTGAGTAAGCTCCGGAGCTGTAAATTGCCACGTGCCGGGAGAGATTGCGAGTAAGTCCGGAGAGTCCAAGGGTCCGCTGCGACGATGGATGCGCCAGGAAAGGCCGACCGGCTTGCCCGTACCGGTCCCTGAGGCGATCCATTGCAAGCGGTACACTTGCCCGGGCAGAGTCGGAATCCATTGTTGAAGGAGAGTGCACTTTTCAGGTTCATTGCCTGAGAAGTCGAACCGCAATTCGCCGGCTTCCGGATACTGATTGAAGAAGACTCCCTCGTTTCCCAGCACGGTCCAGTCAAATCCGTGGTTCCAGATCGGGGAGTGAAAGCTCCCGTTGGTGAGGGGCCGAGCGCCGGAGGGGACCGGGAGTTGAACCCAGGAGGCTGAATGCAGGAAACCCCAGATCTGTAAGGCAGCTTCGGGATAGCCGCCCCAGAGTAGTTGATCCATGATGGGACCGACCACGTCCGTGCGGCCAAAGGCCTCCGGATTGGCATTTCCCGCGGCGTCGATCATCCGTTTGAGCACCGGTGGAATGGCCGTGAACTGATGAGCGTTCATCAGGAAGGAAGCGTATTGCAGCAAAACGCCCGGGCGGTCCGGGATGTTGCCGCCAAGTTTCACCGGATTTGGGTCGAGCAGCCACATCTGCGAGAAGATGGGGTCGGCTGGAAACGGGGTGATGACCAGCGCTGCCTTGGACCATTTGAGGAAGGCCGGCTCGTTTTCCTGACGGAAGTAGAAGTTCGTTAGAGTAGACATGGGGAGATACATATGGTCTACGGCGGCCGCCTGCCGATAACATTTTTCCGCAAGGGCGGGATCGTGCGAACGGAACTCTGCGTCGAAGCCCAGCTGCAGCCATCCTTGAGCTTCAAACGGATTGAGCGACACTGCCTGCCGCAAAAGAGCGGTCCGGCGGGTCACGTCCCATCCGGCGAGCCGTCTTAAGTAGCTGGCGTTGAACGGAACTAAATGCGCTGCCCACTCTACAGAAGACTGGGTATTTTGGCGATAGAAGAGGGTAGCTAAGCCGAAAATGCCGGAGTAGCAGGAGGCGATTAACGCTCCCACTATGAAGACGTACCGGACGATTTGGATGGCTAACGGCGCCAAGGCGGGAGGCTAGGCCACGACCATGCGGGCCGATTCGACGTTTTGAAGGAACCACTGGTAGGTAGTCCGAATTCCTTCATTGAGCGAGATCGAGTGCTTCCAACCAAGGGAATGAAGACGGCTTACATCGAGCAGCTTTCGGGGGGTACCGTCCGGCTTGGAGGTGTCGAACACGAGGTTACCCTGGAAGCCGACGGTCTGAGCAACCATTTCCGCCAGTTCCTTGATGGTTACGTCCTCGCCTGTTCCGACGTTTACGATCTCGGGTTGGTCGTAGTTCAACATGAGATACACGGCGGCAGCGGCTAAATCGTCAACATGCAGAAGCTCGCGACGCGGCGTGCCGGTTCCCCAAACTATCACTTTCGGTCGATTCTCGGTAACAGCTTCGTGGAACTTCCGCAAAAGGGCCGGGAGGACATGCGAATTCTTTAGATCGAAGTTGTCACCGGGTCCATAGAGATTGGTCGGCATTAACGAGATAGCATTGAACCCGTGTTGAGCGCGGTAGGCCTGGCACAGCTTGATACCGGCGATTTTAGCGATGGCGTACCACTCGTTGGTGGGCTCGAGATCACCCGTGAGCAGGTATTCTTCCTTCATCGGCTGCGGAGCGAACTTGGGATAAATGCAAGAGGATCCGAGGAACTCGAGCTTGGTCACACCGTGCCGCCAAGCTGCGTCGATGACGTTCAGCTGGATGGCGAGATTGTCGCGGAGGAAGTCGGCCGGGTAGGTTGCGTTGGCGACAATTCCACCCACTTTGGCAGCGGCGAGAAAGACGTATTCGGGCTTTTCAGAGGCGAAGAATGAATCGACGGCCTCGCGGGAAGTGAGATCCAGCTCTTGACGCGACCGTACGAGAACGTTCAAGTAGCCCAGTTGCTGCAGGCGCCGGGCGACGGCAGAGCCCACTAGGCCATTATGGCCGGCTAAGAAGATGCGACTCTTTGTTTCCATGGAGTTGAAGAGGAATCTGAACCAGTGACGTACTTCCTATCGTAGACCAACCGCTCTTCTTCCGCGAGGCGTATATCGGAAGCGACCATCATCTGCACCAATTGCTGGAAGCTGGTCTTGGGCTGCCAATTCAGAGCTTTACGCGCTTTCGAGGAGTCGCCCTGCAGGAAATCGACTTCGGTGGGACGGAAGTATTTCGGGTCAATCTCGACATGCTTTTCCCAATCGAGCCCGGCGTGCGAGAAAGCTTCTTGGAGGAAGTCGCGAACCGAGTAGGCCTCGCCGGTGGCGACTACGAAGTCTCCAGGCTCGGTGTGCTGGAGCATCAACCACATGGCTTCGACATAGTCGCCGGCGAATCCCCAGTCCCGCCGGGCATCCAGATTTCCCAGGTAAAGCTTTTCCTGCAGACCTACTTTGATCCGACCAACCGCCCGAGTGATTTTGCGCGTGACGAAGGTCTCTCCGCGGCGCGGCGATTCGTGATTGAACAGAATTCCGTTTGTAATAAAGAGATTGTAGGCTTCCCGATAATTGATGGCGTACCAGTGAGAAGCAACCTTTGAGACGGCGTAGGGGCTGCGAGGATAAAAAGCGGTCGCCTCGGTTTGCGGGGGCTTGGCGGCTCCGAACATCTCCGAAGAGCCCGCCTGGTAAAACCGAACGTGCCGCCCTGTGTGGTGAACGTGGTCCCGCATGCAATCGAGCAGACGAAGTGTCCCGAGTGCATCGGCATCGGCGGTGTATTCGGGGTTTTCGAAAGACACTTTCACATGCGACTGAGCGCCCAGATTGTAGATCTCGTCGGGCTGCGCAGCTTCGAGGATACGACGCAACCCGGTGGAGTCCGTCAGGTCGCCGTAATGAAGCATCAAATGCCGACCGGTGTCATGTGGATCTTCGTAGATATGATTGATCCGAGAAGTGTTGAAGCTTGAACTGCGGCGCACGAGGCCGTGAACTTTATACCCCTTTGAGAGTAATAGTTCGCTCAGATAAGAACCGTCTTGTCCGGTAATTCCAGTGATTAAAGCCGATTTGGCCAATGCGTCTCCTGCCTATCGAGAAAATAGCTCGCTCTCCGGTTGTACCAGAAACGGGCCCGCTGAATCTACATCCCAGCTAGGAAGAGTACTAAGATCGCGTGGGCCTCGCAAGATAGTCCTTCCCCTACTGGCCCAACCTTTTCGGCGGTTTTAAACTTTACACTGACGAATTCTTCGGGAATGGCAATCGCTTTCGCCAGACTGGTTCGAATTGTCGAACGGAACTCCTTTAATTTCGGACGTTCCAGGACTATGGTGGAATCGAGATTGCCGATCCGGTACCCGGCATTCGAGGCCAGTTGAACGGCGTGCTGGAGAAATTGCAGGCTGTTCGCTCCTTTCCAGGCGGGATCGGTATCGGGGAAGTGCATTCCGATATCTCCGAGCGCCAAGGCGCCGAGTAGAGCGTCGGTGACGGCATGGAACAGGACATCGGCGTCGGAGTGTCCGGCGAGACCGAAGTCCGAGGGGATTTGCACCCCTCCCAGAATCAAGGGACGGCCCACTTCGATGCGATGAGTGTCCCAGCCTTGTCCGATCCGGAAGGAGGGAAGAGCGGGGGCAGCCGTCAAATCAGGAGATCTCCAGACCTGAGCTTTCGAGCGTCAGATACAGCCGCGCGAGCTCCATGTCGCTGGGCTTGGTGATTTTGATATTGCGATCGGTACCAAGAACGACCGAAACTTCCACCTGCTCGAGGCGTTCCACCAGCGAAGACTCATCGGTGCCGATGAATAAATCCTCGCGAGCCTTCTCGAACGCTTTGCGCAGGAGGTCCAAACGAAAGACCTGCGGAGTCTGCGTCAGGATCAGCCGTTCCCGTGGCAAGGTGGCGCGAACTTTGTTGCGGTGGACCTGTTTGACGGTGTCGATGGGAACGATGGCGAGAATGGCCGCCCCGTTCTCCCGCGCCTCTTGCACCACCTTCTCGATCATTTCGCGTTCGACGAAGGGTCGGACGGCGTCATGGACGGCGACCAGCTCGGTGTCGTCTTCGATGGTCGCGAGGGCGTTTTCGACGGATTGCTGGCGTGTCTCACCGCCCTCTACGATCCGCACTGCCTTGCTGAACTGCTGGTTTTTGAAGAGATCGCGGGCCCAAGTCAAGTCGTCCTCTCGCAGGGCCACTACAATTTCGGTAATTGAGGGAGCGCTGACAAACTTTCGAATGGTATGGATCAGGATGGGCGAACCATTGAGCAGCATGAACTGCTTTCTGCTGATCCCTTCCCGTTCCGGTGAGCTTCGGCCCATGCGCGTTCCAAGTCCGGCAGCAGGAATAATGACTGAAACTTTCATGACGTAGGATGGCGGCTTCGAACACAGGAAGTTCGAGACGCCTTTTCCGAATCTACATCATAGTGGAAGGGACATTGGGCGGGAAACGGCTTTACGAATTTCCGGCCGAAGCCGTGGCGGAGTATTGGCCCGAACCGCCGCCACGACCTTCACCGCTCCCCTGTGAGCGTTCATCGTATTTTCCGAAGATCATTTTGCCGGCCGTGGTCTGCAAGACGCTGGTGACGGTAATATCGATCGTTTTTGAGATCAGACGCTTCGCATTATCAACGACCACCATCGTGCCGTCATCCAGGTAGGCGACGCCCTGGTTAAATTCCTTGCCTTCCTTGAGGATGAAAACGCGCATGGCTTCGCCTGGCAAGACCACCGGTTTCAGCGCATTGGCGAGTTCGTTGATGTTGAGAACCTGCACGCCTTGTACCTGAGCCAGCTTGTTGAGATTGAAATCGTTGGTGACGATTTTGGCCCGCCGCACCTTGCCGAGCTCGATTAGCTTGAGATCGACCTCCCGAATGGCAGGATAATCCTCGGCCGAGACCTCGACCCGGACTCCCGGCGTCTTCTGCAGATGCTGCACGACATCCAGGCCGCGGCGCCCGCGATTCCGTTTGGCCGATTCCGCTGAATCAGCCACCAGCTGAAGCTCATGCAGAACGAACTGGGGAACGATCAATGGCCCATCGAGGAATCCGGCTTCGGCGATGTCGGCGATGCGGCCGTCAATCAGCACACTCGAATCAAGAAGCTTTTCGGAAGCGTAGCCGCCGGATGTGGCGGCGACCCCGCTCTCACGAACGTTCCAGTGAATCAGGCCGGACTTGGAGACGCCGACGAGAAGTCCGATATAGCCGCCAATGATGGGCGCCGCCAAGCGGAAGAAGAAGGCAGTTGTTCCACTCAGCGCAGCGGCTTGGTTGAGTGCTGAAACAGAAAGCAAGCCAAACAGAGCGCCTATGAACATGCCGAGACAGGCACCGGCGAGAGCCTTGAGGCTTGCTCGGCGAATCCAGATCTCCGAAACGGTGGCACAGAGGCCGGTGGCGGCTCCACAAGCAACTCCGGCCGGAACTGACAGCCCGAACGGGCGGATACTTCCTCCCAGTGCGGCAAGCAGCAATACGAAGCCGACGCGAAGCCAAAGCAGGTGCCGATTCAGACCAATCACGTGTTATCGTCCCCGAGATGAAAGCAGTATGTGGCGGGTGCGGACAGAACGCAACCAAGTTCGTAACAAAGTGTCACGAATATCGTTGCGAAGTATAACACTACGAACGTTGCGAATAAAATTCGAGGGTGAGAGAGAAGGAGGAATGTTGGGGAAGAGAAGCACGCGCGGGCTAGAGAGCCTTTGCGAGCTCCTCTGCAAAAGCACTTTGCCGTGAAGGCGTGTTGGTGCGGCGGCCATTTGGGGCGCTCTTGCGCACTTGGGTTCCAGCTGCTGTTCCAGCAGCAACGGACGCTGTACTGGCCGGACGCTTAGTTCGCTCTGGCGGTGGGACGGTCTTAGTAACTCCTTTTCCAGACTTAGGCGGCTGCGCAGGATTAGCACGCAGGAGCCGGTCTTCTAAGGGAGCTCGGTCAAACCGACGGATGATGGAGTTCATTTCATCCTGATTTGGCGATTCGATGAAGGCGAAGCCCTTGGACTCTTGGGTCTCGGGGTTGCGGATGACCTTGATCGCGTCTGCGACCAGATTTTCTGAGGATAGCCACGATTTGATATCATCGGCAGTCACCCAGACAGGGAGATTTCCGAGGAAAACGGTAAAGCTCATTATTTAGTGTTATATGCTCCGTGAGGGAAAGTACGAGGCGAACCTCTCAGGACTTCCTACTTCCCAGAGGCTAGTAGCATGCTAGCACAGGAAGTGCATGCTGGCAAACAGCAAAAATGCTCCAAAGCCTTAGCTGGTAAGGAGTAGGACATATCTGAGATGCTTGTGACTGCCGTTTTGATCCGTCGAATTTCGCCAGCTCGAGCAGTAAGTTTTTCGGTCCTGCAGGCCGTAGCTGAGGGGGCCTATGCTTCCGACACTCTTCTGGAAGAGACACGGCGACTGAGCAGCCGTGACGCCGGATTGGCATCGCAGATCGTGTTTGGATGCTTACGCTATCAAAGTCAGCTGGATCACCTCATTTGGCACTATTCGGGGCGTTCTCTTTCGACGCTGGATCTCCCGGTCATTCTGGCGCTTCGGGCCGCTATTTTCCAGCTGCGTTATCTGGAGCGAGTGCCGTCGCACGCGGCGGTCCATGAATCGGTCGAATACGTCAAATCGACGAAGCGCTCTGCGGCGGGTTTCGTAAATGCGGTTCTGAGAAAGGTAGACCGGGCGGCAATCGCCTGGCCGACTGCTGCTACGGAATTATCCTGCCCCGCTTGGTTGCTGGAGCGCTGGAGCGGGCATTTCGGCGCCGAGCGAGCGAAAGGCATCGCGTCGGCAGCGCTGGTTGAACCCTCCGCCTATATCCGTGTTCCTTCCGGATCGACGCCGCCGCTGCCAGAGTCCGAACTCGAGCCCACCTCGATCCCGGGCTGTTTTCTGGTACGCGGATCGGTCCCGCCCGGGATCCGCTTGCAGGACATCAGCTCGCAGGCGATTGTGCCGCTTCTGGATCTCCAACCCGGGCACACCTATCTGGATTTGTGCGCAGCGCCGGGCAATAAAACCGTACAGGCTCTAGAGACCCCTGTCCGCTTCGCCGTCGCGTGCGACGTCAGTGAGCGACGTATCCAGAACGTTCCGCCGGTCTGTTCACGGGTGGTATGTGACGCCACCGGTCCCCTGCCGTTTGCGTCCTTGTTCGACCGCATTTTTATTGATAGCCCCTGTTCGGGAACCGGCACACTTTCCCGTAACCCCGAAATCAAATGGCGCGTCCAAGCGGAGGATTTTCAGCGATTCCGGCGAAAACAGGTACAGGTCGTTCGTCAAGCGCTGAAGCTGCTGGCGCGGGGCGGGAAGTTGCTATACGCCACTTGTTCGCTCGAGGCTGAGGAGAACGAAGAGGTGGTCGCGGAGGTTCTAGCCGGGGATCCCGAACGGCGCTGCAGCACTGAAATGTGGCGATTGCCGGGCAGGGAGGAAGGGGATGGATTTTATGCTGCTTTATTACATTGACGATAAGAATCATCATGATAAGATCAAGGGGTTTCCCAGAGTACGAAGGTCCGGCGTCTAGTTGCCGACATTGAACGTGCGGAACGCGTTCCGGTGCCGGTGTGACAGGCATCCAGCCGTTCGAACACCAGGCATGCAGCTTTCGGTTAACATTGGTTGGAAAGGCTTTGGGCAAGAGTAGTCGAGTGGTTCAAATCGTTCCCTCCATTTTCGCTGCGGATTTTGTTCGACTAGGGGAAGACATCCGATGTGTCGAACAAAGCGGAATCCGGATGCTTCACGTGGACATCATGGACGGACACTTTGTTCCGAACTTCACCATGGGTACGCCGATCACCGAAGCGGTTCGCCGGTTTACAACTCTGAAGCTCGATCATCACCTGATGATCGAGGACCCAGACACCTACGCTCCTATCTTTATCAAAGCTGGCGCCGATTGCGTCAGTGTGCACTACGAAGTCTGCCGCAATCTCGACCGAACGCTTCACATGATCCAGGATCATGGCGCCAAAGCGGGGGTCGTGATCAATCCTCATACCGCGACGATGCTGCTCCAGAACGTTCTCGACTTTGTCGATTATGTGCTGGTGATGAGCGTGAACCCCGGATACGGCGGGCAAAAGTTCATTCCAAACACTCTGAACAAGGTTCGCGAACTGTACCGATATCGGGCAGAGCGGAACCTGCAGTTTGCGATCGAGATCGACGGAGGCGTCGGCCCGGAAAACATCGAAGATGTGGCGCGGGCAGGAGTCGATTGGGTGGTGGCCGGATCTTCCGTGTTTCACACACCCAACCCGGTCGAGGCCATTCGCCAGATGACGCAAGCTGCCGAAGAGGCAAATTCAGTCAAGGTCTAGACTACATGCGTTCAGGTAATTATCTGCAGAAGAAGGCGCTCCTCGCGATCTGTTCGCTGGGGCTGCTGGCATCTTGTATCCACAAAAAGTACGAGACGCCGATCACGAAGCAAACCCAGCAGCCGGACAAGGTGCTTTTCGATCAGGCGATGCACGACATCGAGCACGGCCGCTACGAAGTAGCCCGTATCTCGCTCCAGACGCTCATGAACACGTATGAGTCGAGCGAGTTCATGGCGAAGGCAAAACTGGCCGTGGCAGACAGCTGGTTCCGGGAGGGCGGAGCGAACGGCATGGCGCAGGCCGAGGCCGAGTACAAGGACTTCATTCTGTTCTACCCCAATATGGAGGAGTCGGCAGAGGCGCAGAACCGCGTTTGCGAGATCCACTATAAGGAAATGGACAAGAGCGACCGGGACTGGACGCAGACCTTGCGCGCTGAAGATGAGTGCAAGACGCTGCTGGTGCAGTTTCCAAACAGTAAATTCGCGCCACAGGCGGCGCAGCGGCTCCGCAACATCCAGGAAAGCCTGGCCGAGCATGAGTTCGTCGTCGGATATTTTTACTGGAAGCGAGAGATGAATCCGGCCGCGGCTAATCGCCTGGATGCTCTTGTCTTGCAGTTTCCGCTTTATAGCAGAGCGGATGAAGCGCTGTATGAAGCGGGCGACGCTTACTCTAAGATGGGACCGCGTTTTCGCAAGAAATCGGGTGATATGTTCGCCAAAATTGTGCGTGATTACCCGCTCGGCGTGCGAGCCGCCGAAGCGAAGAACCGGCTGGAAGACATGGAAATGCCAGTGCCGCAGGCGGACGGTAATGCGGTCGCTCGCATGAAATACGAACAGGAGAACTTCCATCGCACAGGCATGCTGGCCCGCACGACTGGGTTCCTTCACAGTAATCCTGATGTGAGTCATGCGGCTAAAGAGGGAAGCCCCACCATGACGGATCCGAAAAGAACCATTCCCGGCAGTATTCCGGTTCCCGTAAACACCGAGGCGACGGCTGAGGCTGCGAACGGATCCGGAGCCGGCAGCTCGGAGGTGAGCGCTTCGACGGTGGGGGAGAACAGTGCGCTCGATAAGAAGCCGGATGCCCGCAGCAGCAACGGCGAAGCACAAACTGCGAATGCGGCGCCAACTGCGGCGCCAGCGGCGCTGCCAACCAATCGGGATAAGGAGTTGCAGCGCCTAGCCAAGGAACGCGCCAAGAGGCAGGCCGTAATCGACAAGAAAAACAAAAAGAAGAAGAATTCGGACGATTCTCAGGCCGCTGCACCGCCGGCGAGCCAACCACCGGTTTCGACTACTTCCGCCCCGAATCAGGTAGCTGCGCCGGGTGCGGCCACTACGCCCACGGGCTCTGCGACTCCCAATCCGAATCAGAAGCCCTGATGAGCCGCATTCTGCTGGCCGACGATAGCCCTCAGGCGCTGCGACTTGCGGAACAAATTTTGACGAGTCAAGGGATTGAGGTGGTCAGCGTCACCGACGGGGCGGTTGTATTGCGGCGTCTGGAAGATGTGGATCCGGATTTGCTCATCACCGATCTGTATCTTCCGACTAAAAACAGCTTCGAAATTGCCCGCTTCCTGAAGTCGCAGCCGCAATATAAACATTTGCCGATCATCTTCGCGGCCGCGCCTGTCGACAAGTTCGAGGAGCAGGATGCTAAGAACGCCGGCGCCGATGTGGTTTTAAGGAAGCCGTTTGAAGCGTCGGCCCTGCTTGCCGCGGTGCAGTCTTTACTGCAACAAAGTCTGGCGGCACGGAAGGATGGCAACAATCCGGGCACTATGTTCGATCGCCACAGTATCCGCGCAGCGGTTACATTGGCGCTGGATGCCGCCATGCCGACTTTGATCGAGGAACTGACAGAGCGCGTTATTTTGGCCTTGGCTCCGCGGCGCTGAGTTGTAAGATCGTCGTCGGTCGCCGTTCGAGGACATCGTGACGGTCAGCCTGGTCTTTATCACGTCAATTCCGTGGACTTAGTGATCCAATGGTAAGTGGTGGGATGGGTGGAAACCATCTCGGAGCGGTATCTGGCGCCGGCGCTGGAAGCGATGTTGCACCAGTTTCCATTTCGAATCCGTGGCTTTCATTCTGACAACGGCTCGGAATTCATCAACCACACCGAGGCTCGCTTGCTCGATAAATTGCGGGTAGAGTTTACTAAATCACGCGCTTACCGGACCACGGATAACGCCTTGGTTGAAAGCAAAAACGGGGCGGTGGTGCGAAAGCAAATCGGCTACGGACCCATCGACGCCGAACACGCCGAAGCATTCCAAAAGTTCTATATCAAATATCTCAACCCGTACGTGAACTATCATCGACCGTCTGGATTCGCACAGATCAAGACTTTGGCACGCGGCCGACGTAGGCGGATCTATTCAGCGGAGGAATAACGCACACCGTTTGAAAAGCTGACCTCCCTGCCGGATCGGAAAAAGCATCTGAAGCCGGTGTTGCCGCCGTCGCGCTGCAGCGATCCGCGCAGCACCTCTCCGATATCGAGGCAGCCCGGCCGATGCAGAAAGCGAAACAGATCCTGTTGATTCGGAGCCGAGGAGCCAGACAGTGAAAGCCAAGCTCATCCGAGCATTTTTGCTAACGAATTCTACAGAACGGAGAGCAGGGCAAGGCGCCCCGTCGCCGCCCTTGCCCCGCGCCCCCATCCCGGCTCAAAACCCAACCACTTCGTTGAAAGGAGTCCCGCCGAGCATCGCCCGATTCCCTGTCGTGTTCGGGCTCACGCAGCATTGCAATCAAATCCCGTTTTCAGGCCCATTCTTGGATTGGAAAATGCTGGTTCTCGAAAGAAGGATCAGCTGGAGTAAGGCTTCTTTTTGTCCTTCACTTTGAGATCGAGCTTTACCAGCTTACGGCTGTTGAAGACGCTTACCAGTTTGACCGGGCTGGTCATATCCTTTGTTTCCGCGCGCAACTGATAGTTTATGTCCGTACTGAGGCCGAAGAAGTGGAACGTGCCATCGGCGCCGGCTACAAGAGAGCGAACCTGGAGCGTTTTCGTGTCTTTGAGGAGAACGGCTGCGCCCGGGATGGGTGCACCCTCGCTGTCTACCACTCTGCCTTGAATGTCTCTGGTGTTGGGAAGACGGTTTTGGCCGGGGGTCGGGACAACAGTTGTCCCGGGCGGCTCCACTTGCGATTGGGCTAGGCAGAAGGATGAAAGCAGGAGGATACACGCGAGGAATCGCACCACCGCTCCTTCCTGAGCTTTCAAAGGCTTGCCGGCAAGGAACAATATCAGGCTCTTAGTGCCAAGCCTCTTCTTCCTCGTCTTCTTCTTCGTCTTCCTCGTCGTCATCATCGTCGTCGTAATCGAAATCTTCGTCTTTTTCTTTTTCGTCTTCCGATTCGATCTCCACCGGATTGACGCTGGTGACGGTTAGAGAAGCCCCACACTCATCGCACGAAAGAACGTCGCCTTCGTCCAATTCTTCTTCTTCTACATCGATGGCGGAATCACACTTGGGACAACTGACCATAATTCATCCTTTGCGACGTTACCTTCAGAACATTTTTAGTTTTGTCACTGCTGCCGGCGCGCGAGAGCGTACGCCCGAATGGACCGAGCCGTTAGGAAACTGTTACACCCTGCAAATCCCGCTCGGACGCTACAAATTCGGAGTACCGCATGGTAACCAAAGTTTTGTCCATGTCCTCTGACGTTTCGATCATTCGTTTCAAGTGCGCAGCGGAGATCCGCATGCACAAACCATCAGACGGCTTAATCCTGTGTTCCTGACAAAATCGCAAGAGGTCGACGTGCTGCAGAGCGATCACCTTTTCTTCCGTATCACCGCCATCCGGAGTGACAAAGAATTTCACGTCCACAGTATCTGCGTGGCGTATGGAAATGCCGGTCTGCAGCCACCGGAACTGTACTTTCCACATTCGTCCGAAAGGATCCGGACCCGCCTGGAAGAGGCGGCTTTGGTCGGCCATGACCCGATGCTAACATGCGTGGGCAGCTCAAAACGAAAGGGGGAATCTAAATTGCTCGAGCCCGTTGGCCGATGAGCGACAGCAGTTCATTGCGAGTCTCTTTATTGTCCCGGAAGGCGCCGCGCATAGAGCTGGTAATCGCGCCAGAGTGCTGCTTTTCGACGCCGCGCATCATCATGCAGAAGTGGCGAGCCTCACAGATGACAGCAACACCTCGGGGCTTAAGGAGATCTTCGACGGTTTGGGCGATCTGCTGAGTGAGGCGTTCCTGAATCTGTAATCGCCTGGCGAAGACATCGACAATACGCGGTATTTTGCTTAGTCCGATGACTTTTTTGCCTGGAAGATACGCCACGTGAATCTTTCCGAAGAAAGGAAGCATGTGGTGTTCGCACATGCTGAAGAACTCAATGTCGCGAACAATAACAACTTCGTCGTATTCGACATCGAAAAGCGCTCCATTTACAATCTCACCGATATCAGCCGAGTAGCCGCTAGTCAGGAACTTTAGCGCTTTCTCGGAGCGATCGGGAGTACGGACCAGACCTTCGCGTTCGGGATCTTCGCCCAATTGCCGGATCACTTCCAGCATGTGGGCCGCAATCGAAGTAGTGGTTGCGCTGGGCGGGAATTCGAGGACGGACTTCTTCTTGGAGGCGGAAGGTGCAACTTTAGCAGCAGCTTTGCGAACCGGCGTGTCAGACAAATTAGCTTTAGGCATGAACGAATACCTTCCTGTTCCCGCGACTGGGTGAGTCAGAATGGGCCGTGCCGATCAAAATTTCGAATCCGTTCCGGTCTGTTTCCTGGATGTGCACGCGATGGAGGCGAACGGCTGCGTCCTCAATGTACTTGGACCAGTTTTCCTGAAGCTGTTGTACGATTACGGCTGCAATGTTCTCGGTGGTGGCAACCAGTGTTTCAAATTGCGCTATATCCAAATTGATGTTACGAGAGGCGAAGACAGCAAGAATTTGTTCCTCTACCAACCGATCGAGTTTTGGAAGCGGTAAGACCAAGCCTGTGGCCGGATTTACTGGCCCGGCGATAGTTACTTCAAGAACATAGTCGTGTCCGTGACCGAAGGGATGATTACATTTTCCATACAGGTTTGCGTTCTCGCCTTCACTCAATTGCTGAGAGTGGAGACGATGGGAAGCCGCGAACTTGTAACGCCGCGTCACTGTAGTCATTATCCGGTTTCCTTCTCGTCGACGGGACGGACGACATCCACGTACGTTTCTGAAGTTTCAAAGAGCCGGACACGAGCCAACCGGGTGGAGGGGGTGGCTAGACGCGGTTCCAAGCGCCGCCAGATTTCGCCTGCCACATTTTCTGAAGTGGGGATGAGGTGATCGAACGGGGGAACTTCGTAGTTGAGAAAGCGATGATCCATCGGGCCGACCACTTCCTCTTCGAGAATATCCTTCAATCGCTTTAGATCAATCACCATACCGGTGAGCGGATCAGGAACGCCTTCGACCGTCACTTCCACGATATAGTTGTGTCCGTGGCCGTTCGGGTTAGCGCCATGGCCGAAGATCTCGCCGTTTTCTGCATCCGAGAGTGCCGAGATCCGGCAGATGTGGGAAGCGGCAAACTCGGCTTTGCGGGTGACGAACATGACCATGTGGTTGGATGCGGTGACCCGTTCGTAAGATACTGATAATTGTTCGACTACTCTGGCGTGCCGCCCGCGATGGGCAGGCTAGAACGCCCTCCGGTGATTGTGAACGCAACAAATGTATTTCGGGCCTTGTTGGGCGTCCTGATGGTGACGTTCCTTGGATTGATCGGCTACAGCCTAAGGGACAATTCTGCCAAAGAAGGGGCGCAAGCTCCGAAATTCGCGATTGTGACTGACCAGGGAAAGCACGTGACGCCGACTTCCTTCGGCGGAAAGCTGCTGGTTTTGAATTTCTGGGCCAGTTGGTGCCAGCCCTGCGTACAGGAGATCCCCTCGCTCAACCAATTCCAGCGTCAATTTGCGAATTCCGGCGTGGTAGTGGTGGCGGTCAGCGTCGACAAGAACGACCAGAAGTACAAGAACTTCCTACGGCGGATTCCGGTCTCCTTCGAGACCATGAGGGACCCGGACGCGGACGTGAGCACGGAATACGGCACGTTTGTGTATCCGGAGACCTATATCATTAAGGACGGAAAGGTTGTTCGAAAGTTTGTCGGAGCGGAGAACTGGGTTGACGACGAAGTGACCCAATACGTTAAAGGACTGCTCTGATTTCGAGACCTGCTGTATTTACATGCCAATTTCTGCTCCCGCGTTGAATGCGATTGAATCGCAGCTGGGAAGACAAGCTGTACTGTCTCAAGCGACTGATTTAAAGCTCTACGAATATGATGGCGGCGTCGATAAAGCTCGGCCCGATGTGGTGGTCTTTCCTCGAACGACGGAAGATGTCGTAGCGATAGTGAACCTGGCTCGCGAACACAATTTAGCCATTGTGGGCAGAGGCGCAGGAACCGGTCTGAGCGGCGGATCCATTGCGCGCGCCGGCGGAATCGTGATTGCGTTTTCGAGGATGAACCGTATTCTCGAAATCGACATCGAGAATGAGCGGGCGGTGGTGCAACCGGGGGTTGTGAATCTAGAGGTTTCGCTGGCCGTCGCGCCATTCGGATATTTCTACGCGCCGGATCCCTCCAGTCAAAAGGCTTGCACCATTGGGGGCAACGTGGCGGAAAATGCCGGGGGTCCGCACACGCTCGCGTATGGCGTGACGACCAATCACGTGCTTGGAATTGAAGCTGTATTGGCAGATGGATCCGTGATTGAATTGGGCGGCAAGGAACTCGACGAATGCGGCTACGATCTGACGGGTTTGCTGACGGGCTCCGAGGGCACAATGGTGCTGGTGACGAAAGTCACGGTGCGTTTGATGCGGCAGCCTGAAGCGGTGAAAACTTTGCTGGCGGTCTATAACGAAACCGACGATGCGGCCGGGACCGTTGCTGCTCTGACGGCGCGTGGTATCACTCCGGTTGCGCTCGAGATGCTGGATGGGCCGATGCTGCGGATGGTGGAAGCGGCAACACACGCCGGCTACCCGCTGGATGCCGCGGCGGTGCTGCTCATTGAATTGGAAGGGCTGACCGAAGCGATCGAGGAGCAGGCGATTCAGATCTCTGACGTTTGTACAGGTTGCGGTGCGCGGGAAGTACGTATCGCGAAGACTACAGCCGAACGAGAGTTGCTGTGGAAGGGACGCAAGAACGCCTTCGGCGCCATTGGACGGGTGAGTCCGACGTATTATGTGCAGGACGGCGTGGTGCCGCGAACGCAGATTGCGCCCACTCTGCGCGCGATCTATGAGATCGGCCAGAAGTACGGTATTAGCATCAGCAACGTCTTTCATGCCGGGGACGGGAACATGCATCCGATTCTGCCTTTCGACCCGAAGAAAGAAGGCGAACTGGAACGCGCTCAACTTGCTGGAGAAGAGATTCTGAGATTTTGCATCTCTGTGGGCGGCTCGATCTCAGGAGAGCACGGAGTCGGGATGGAGAAGATGGAGCTGATGGCGGAACTTTTTTCAGATGACACGCTCGAGCTTGTGAAGCGGGTAAAGACGCTGTTCGATCCTTCCTGCCGTCTGAATCCGGGCAAGGTTTTGCCTACCGGGAAGGGCTGTTTCGAAATCCGGCAACGTCCGACCATGGAACTCTAGGGGGGAACTTTAGGGACGCTTAGCGCTGTGACTGCGGCGAAACTGTGCGGGCGCGCTGACGTTGGTCTGAAACATGCGTCGAAGAGTATGGGCGAGTGGGCCCAGCGGCACGACCCTGGTTGCGGTGGCCGCGTAGGCCGCTATTTCGTCACTGCCGAATTGCAGGTGAAGTTCGTTGGGCAAGCCACAAGCAATGTCATAGCCGCGCGCGAACGGCGAGAATGCGGGAAGCATCACGCATTGTTTCGTAGCCAGAAACACCGGCACTTTGTGCCCCGCGCCGGCAGCATCAATGACCGGTAAACAGGGATGCAGATGGCCCATGATCAAGGTGCGATCATTCAGTACTGTCTCCGGAAGCCGATCGCCGTGAATGGCCCAAAGACTTTCGTCAGACCAGCTCTCTAGTTTCTTGACCGGCAGGTGGGCGAACTCTTTGGCGAAGGCGCGATCGTGATTACCGCGGACTCCGATGAGTTCAGCGTTGCGGCTCAGTTCTTCGATCAGGGCTTCGATCCATTCGTACTCTTCCTGGCAAGGGCGAGGGGCGTGCACGAGATCGCCGAGAAACACGATGCGTTTGGGAGCGAGCTCTTCGCAGACTCCGAGCAGCTTTTCGCGAGTGCGGGCATCAGCTAACGGCCCGAGTTCTCCGCGTCTGCGTTGCGCCCAGCTATAACCGAGATGCAGGTCCGCTACCAGAAGAGTTTCCGAGTGGGGAAGGAATGCCGCGCCGGAGCGGTGCGCTAAGAGACCGGATGCAAGAAAGATGTCGTTGCTGCCCAAAACAGGATTATCTCAGGATGTTGTTTGAGAGAGAGTGGAGGGTTATATATCGGTTGCCCTGCGCCCTTTGGAGATGGCGACTCTACGAATCCTGACAAAATCTCCCCGCAGCGTTGACAACTGTACCGTGGACCTTTCTCAGTGAGGAATTTAGGCAACGAAATCTCCTTTCGTCGGTTGCCATCGTACGATGGGGATACTCACTCATGAACGATTCGTTTTCGGCTTCGAAGGTCAACTCCCTTCAAAAGCATTTGGGTGTCGAATGGCCGTCACTCAAGAAAGCTCATTCGGACACGCTTGTGATGCGAAAAGGGCTTTCTGATATTTTTTCCACGCGCCGTGCATCCGATACAACCGTCGTAGTCTTTGGGTCAGTAGCCCGATTTGAGGTGACCTCAAAGAGTGATGTCGATTGGATACTGTTGCTGGATGGGTCAGCCACTCCAGAGCACAGATCTTTAGCGACTGAGGTTAAACAGTTATTGTTGGCCGAGAAGTACATTGAGCCCGGGAAAAGTGGAATCTTCAACACATTCGTGGGAAGCCATGATTTGGTGCATAGAATCGGGGGCGAAGACGACTTAAACTCTAACACGACCCGTCGAGTCCTGCTCCTGCTCGAGTCGCTCCCTTTGGGAGATCGTGAAGCCTATGATCGCGTTCGTAAACAAATACTGCGCCGATACATCGAAGACGACCGAGGACTGACGCATAGCAGTGGTGATGTTCGCATTCCTCGTTTTCTTCTGAATGACCTAACACGCTATTGGCGGACAGTGACTGTCGATTTTGTATATAAGCAGGCTGCGGATGGTGATGAGAAATGGGCTTTGCGCAACGCCAAGCTGCGTATGTCCAGAAAACTTGTTTTTGCGGCTGGCCTCTTGCGCTGCTTCTTCTGCAATCTTGATGAGTCAGCAGCAGATGCCAGGGAAGCCCTGCAAGCTCCGACTCACGAAGTCTCGCTGCTTTTGAAATATTTGGAGGACCAGTTAGAGTCATCACCCCTGGACACTATCGCCAGAGCCTGCTTGGATCTACAGATCAGAGAGGAAACCGCGCTGAGCGTATTCAACTCTTACGACAAGTTTCTGGCCGTTCTAGACGATGAGGAAAAACGAGAGGAATTGACTCGAGCGCTGAACCATGACGATCTGCGCAGGTCTGAGGTGTGGGGGGAAGTTCGACAGGTCACAAAGCCCTTTCATCAGGGACTTGTAAACCTTTTCCTCAACGATGATCCTCGTCTAAAAGATTTGACAATGGAGTACGGGATATTTTGATGCGGCCTATTGGTTTCTCGACAGGAGCAATCGCTAAAGGAGACTTCCGGCGTGCAGCGCAAGTCCTGCGAGATTGCGGTCTAAATGCAATAGAGTTGTCCGCCCTACGCATGGTTGAGCTTGAGCCACTTCTCAAGGCATTGCCGGCACTCGATTTGCTTTCATTCAAGTTCGTGAGCATCCACGCCCCGAGTCAATTCGATCGGGAGCGTGAGCAACTGGTCGTGGAAGAGCTCTCGACGCACGCTCAGGGATTTCCGGTCGTTGTGCACCCGGATGTAATCTTCACTCCCCGAGTTTGGACGCAGTTGGGAAGTCGATTGTTAATCGAAAATATGGACAAGCGAAAACCAATCGGGCGTACCGTTCCAGAACTTAGACATGTGTTCAATAGGCTTCCAGAGGCGAGATTTTGCTTCGACATCGGCCATGTGCGGCAAGTTGATCCGAGCATGACAGAAGCCGTACTCATCCTTCAGGAATTCGGAGACAGGTTGGCTCAGGTTCACATCAGCGAGGTAAATACATCTAGTAGGCATGATCCGATCTCAACTAGTGCTGCCCGAGCCTTTCATTCTGTCGCCAGTTACATACCGGAAAACATCCCGATCATTATTGAATCTCTGATAGATGAAGGGCAGAGCGATATATCGACCGAACTAGAGAGCGCCCGGAAGGCACTCAGAACTTACTCTCCCGCACTTATTCTCTCTTGAGAAAGCAGTTGTCTTTATAAGGTTAAGTTAAGGAGCAAGGAGCCGGATAGTCCCATCGGCCTTATCAAGCACAAAGATCTCCCCACGTGGCCCGAGGTTCATTCGCATGTCGGCCCGTCTCGCAGGAGTCTTGCCTTGTGATGCATTTGTCTCCTGAATGAGTTCGAGCATCGTTTTCGTTTTGCCGTTTTCAGCGAACAATATTCGGCGAATAGCATCCTGTCCTCCTTTCGGCAGGTTGTCGGCGTCCACGTAAAATAGTTCGCCGCTGGGGTTATCGCCGAAGATCAGCTTGTTCGTAAGCTGCGGTATTGCAGTTCTCCGATAGGCAAAAACACCGGTGACTGCAACGGCGCTCTGAAAAAGCGGGTCCGTGTGATCGAACTCAACGATCGGATAAGTGACGGTCGGGTCGCCGTGCCGGTTTTCGGTACCCACCTGCTTAGGAGCGTATGTAAAGCTCCCCTCCCAGACGCTCCAGCCCAGGTTTGCGCCTGGCGTGACCAGCGTGATCTTCTCAACGACCTCCTGCCCGATATCAGCCAGGAACATGTTGCCGTTCTTGGGATCCCATGAGAAGCGTTGCGGATTCCGGCAACCGTATGCGTAGATCTCGCAGAGCGCTCCCGGCTTGCTGTTCTTCACGAAAGGGTTTATCGAAGGAATGCCATATTTGCCGTTGGCGCTATTTGAGCCAAGTGGGTCAATGCGAAGAATCTTGCCGAATGCGAAAGTAAGGTTCTGCGCATGTTTATAGGGATCGCCTCCGCTGCCGCCGTCGGCCACTCCGATGTAAAGCAAGCCATAGTCAGCGCTACCCGGTTTGGCCAGCGGATTAAAGGCAAGCTGTCCGCCGTTGTGAATCGGAAACGCCTTTGCGATTCTGAATAGTTCGCGGGGTGGACCTCCGTCGTAGTTTGAAGCCTTGGGATTTTTGGCTGTCCATTCCAGCAGAATCGTATCGTGCGCGTGGCCCTTACCGTTCGGCAGGAAATCCGCCTGCGGCGTCTTATTGGAAGTATCGGTGTAGGTATAGAACTTTCCGTAACCTGGCGTCCCTCGTTTGTTGAACTGCGGGTGAAAGGCAAAGCTTTGGAATCCGCTGTCATGGCTGGAGGACTGCACTTTTACTCCCCACGTCTCTGCGTTTATGTCAAGATACTCCCTGACGGTTTTACCGTCGTAGCTGACAGAGTAAATCGAGCCTCTCTCCGTGTTTACGAAGAGGCGGCGCGTGCCCGGTTCATCGAGGAGCAGCATCATGCGTGGGGCCTTGGCGTCTTCGTCTGGGATATTTGCAAACTCGACAGACTTCACCATGATGACTCCGTCTGTCGCGGGGATTGGCTTTGGGAACGGATCTTTGGTGAACTGACTGTCTGCTGACGATGCGCTTAGCATCGTGGCAACGAATAAAAAGAGTATGCGCATGACGTCAGGTTTATTGTATTTCGGTGTAGTCTCGATTCGCTTCGATGGCTAGCTTAGCTAGGACTGAAGGTCCATGAAATTGAAAACGGGAGGACTCCCGTTGGGCGCCGACGCTTAAGCGGACGTGAATTGCGTTTGGAATCTAAACTCTCGTATTAATGCCAACGCAGGAGCGGGCAATGCTATAAAACTTTCCGCTTGATGGTCATTCGTCAGGAGGAGTCGTGTTGCCGCTCCGAATCAATCGTTCAGATTCTTCCTCAAACGCGCTTAAGGCATCTAGAACATCTTCTGAGCGTTCCTGCATTGCAAGCGATCGAAGCTGTAGCCTGCGTTCCTGAGGATCTGTTCCTTTGTCGCCAGCTTAGTCAACTCTTGAATCTCCTCTTAATTTTACGCGACGGTGTTGCAGACGTAAAAGCTCGCACAGGCCTAGATTTCGGCATGTAGCCTGGAGGAGATGAAGCGAATCGCTATCGACATGGATGAAGTGATGGCCGACACCATGGGACGATGTCTGGATCTTTATAATGCCGATTTCAACCTGCAGTTAACTCAGGAGCACTTTCGAGGTCGCCCGATCTTTGAAGTAATCGAGGCCGAACATCGCTCGCACGTGCGCGAATATTTTCAGCAGGAGGAGTTTTTCTCCGGCATCGATCTGATGGAGGGAAGCCAGGACGTAGTTCGCGACCTGAGCGTCCGATACGAGGTGTTTGTTGCGACTGCGGCGATGGATGTTCCGTGTTCATTCACCGCGAAGTTCCATTGGCTGCAGAAACATTTTCCGTTCATTCCCACCAGTCACATCGTTTTCTGTGGCGACAAAAGCATTATCGCCGCGGATTATCTGATCGATGACAATATCCGGCATCTGTCGAACTTTCGAGGGGAAGGAATCATTTTCACCTCACCACAGAATGTGGATGAGGCCCGTTTCCGTCGGGTTAACAGCTGGGATGATGTGCGAAAAATGTTTCTGGCGTGAGCGTGGTCAAACTCGTAGCTCAAATCCGAGCTTTTGCATTCCCTCGATGATGCGGTTTCGAATTTCTAACACTTCATCGGCAGTCAGCGTGTGGTCGAGCGCTCCGATTTCGAGATGGTAAGAAACGCTCTTCTGCCCGTCCAATAAGGGCGGACCAGCATACTGCCGCACGAACTCGAGTTGGACTAATGCGGCCCCGGCCAAACTCGAAAGTTGCTCTTGTATTTGAGCCACCGGCAGCCGGCGATCCGCCACCACCGAAAGATCGAAGCCACTAGTCGGATATTTTCGAAGTGGAGTATACGTTGTGGTGCGGCTCGCTTTGAGCTGCTGCGCCAATTGGAGATCGATGTCGAAGAAAAAGGCTCGTCCTTCCACTCCGGCCTCGTGGAGCAGGGAGGGATGCGCCTCGAAGACTCGCCCGATGATCGTGTCGCTCCAATGAATCTCTGCTGTGCGAGTGGGGTGCTCGTAGGAACGCGGCTTCGTAGCGATGAGCCGGAAGTTCGGAAATAAGCATTCCACGACGCGCTTCATCTCGAAGAAGTCTTGTTCATCGGCATGCATGCTGTAGAGCACGCCGGCCGCATGCGTCACTTCCGTGGGAAGTTCGGATTCGGAGGAGGCGTGGATCTCTCTTCCGATTTCGAAGAGACGAAACTCCTGGAAGTGTCGAACGTTGCTGACGATATTCTCGAACAGACCCGGCAGCAGACTATCGCGAAGATGAGTGAGTTCGGAAGCAATCGGGTTTCGTATCTCGACTAGGCCGCTGATGTCGGACCCGAATCGTTTGACTTCCGGTTCATTCACAAAAGAGTAGTTATAAACCTCCGTGAAGCCCTGAGCGGCTAAATGTTGACGAAGCTGCCGCAGATACAATCGCATCGGGTTCTGCGGCGGCGGCACAGCGGCCACAACCGGCGGAGCCGGAGTGATCTCGCCGTACCCGATCATCCGGCCGATCTCTTCCACTAAGTCATCTTTCAGAGAAATGTCTTTGGTGGCGCGCCAGCTTGGAACGGTGACGGTCAATAAGCCCGGCGCCGTTCCTCCTACTCCAAATCCAAGCGCAACAAGAATCTCAGAGATGCGCTGCTCCGTCACGTTCACGCCTAGTTTGCGGCTGACGAAGTCTACTGACAACAGAATTGGCTTCGGCTCGCGGCGCTCCGTGCGCGCGTCGCTTACGCCGCCTTTGATTTGGATGCCTGGACAGATCTCTTCTAGCAGCGCCGCCGCGCGCGCGAGGCCCCGCACTGTGTTTTCCGGATCGAGCGCCTTCTCGAAGCGCACGGATGCATCGGTCCTCAGTTTATGGCGGCCTGATGAGAGGCGGATGCTCTCGGCCTGGAAATTGGCGCTCTCGAGGACAACACGAGTTGTGCTCGCAGAGATAGCGCTATCGGCGCCGCCGATGACACCCGCCATTGCAATCGGGCCGCCTTCATCAGCGATCACCAGATCAGCTTCGGTAAGAACATAGGTTTCACCGTTCAGCGCTGCCAGCTTTTCTCCTCGTCGGGCGCGCCGTATCGAGATGCTTTCGCCACGCAGCTTATCGGCATCGAAAGCATGCATAGGCTGAGGCAATTCTGCTAATACAAAGTTGGTTACATCGACGACGTTGCCGATCGAATTCAAGCCGATGTTTTCGAGGCGAGCCTGCAGCCACAAGGGCGAGGACGCGACTTTGACGTTCTCAAGCAGCAGAGCGCTGTAGCGCGGGCACAATTCAAAATCCTCAATGTAAACGGGCACTACCGGCTCGGCGTTGGGAAGAATTGAAAGCCGTACCGGATCCTGAAGAGCATGATGAGAAAACGCAGCCACTTCTCGCGCCATTCCGTAGTGTCCCCAGAGATCCGGACGGTGGGTGAGGCTCTTGTTATCGATTTCAACTACCCAGTCCGGAGAGAGGCCGCCGAGGGGCTCACCGGGATTTCCTGTCGTGAGTTCAAGCAGCCCGGAATGGTCGCGATTGATTCCGAGTTCAGCAGCGCTGGCCAGCATGCCGTCGCTTTGGACTCCTTCTATTACGGCCAGCGCAATCTGCTTTCCGTCGAGCGTGATTCCAGGCGGAACCCACGGAACCAGGATGCCGGGGCGGACATTGGGAGCGCCGCACACAACATGCTTTTCCGAACCGCCGCCGACATCAATCGTTACGGCCTTATTTTTGCCCTTCAGAAGTGGATCAACCGTCAAGACCCTGGCTGCGAGCACCTTCAGAAAATGAGATCCAACCGGTTCTATCCCTTCGCACTCCGCCGTTTTGATGGTGATGAGGCGCTGCAACTCGTCGGGTTCGATATCTAAACCCGGCACCAGTTCAGCGAGCCATTTGTAGGAGAACTTCAACTTGCGATTCCTTTGCGGTGATCAGAAAATGTTTTCAAAACTGCTGCAGGAAGCGGAGATCGCCGCCTTGAAGCTGACGGATGTCGTCGATGCCGTATCGCATCATGGCTAGGCGCGTCAGCCCCAAACCGAATGCAAAGCCGCCCCATTCGTCGGGATCGATGCCGCTCATTCGGAGGACATTCGGATGAACCAGACCGCAAGGAAGAAGCTCTACCCAGCCGCTGTGCTTACAAACCGGACAGCCCGCGCCGTCACATATCAAACAACGAATATCGAGTTCAAATCCCGGTTCCACAAAGGGGAAGTAGCCAGGGCGCAGGCGAACGGTCACGTCTTTTCCGAAGATGGAGCTCAGAAGCGTCTTCATGAAATAGATCAGGTTCGCTACCGAGACATTGCGATCCACCATCATTCCTTCCAGCTGGTAGAAAGTATGCTCGTGCGAAGCGTCCACTTCTTCATTTCTAAACACGCGGCCGGGAGCGATCATTCGCAGCGGCGGTCCCAGCGTTCTCATGCCTCGCACCTGCACCGTAGAAGTGTGCGTACGAAGCAGATGGCCATTCGAAAGCCAAAACGTATCTTGCATGTCACGCGCCGGATGCGTGGGAGGAATGCTCAGTGCATCGAAGTTGTGTTCTTCGGTTTCCACTTCCGGTCCGTCCAGAATGGCGAACCCAAGCGAGGTGAACAGATCTTCGATTTCACTCTGCAGTTGCGTGATGGGATGAAGACCTCCGGGGCGCACGCCTGAGCTCGGAAGCGTGACGTCAATCCACTCTTTCGAGAGCCGTTCCGCCAGTTCAGCCCGTTCGAAGCTTCCTTGCTTTCTGGCGTATTCCCCTTCGAGATCCTGCTTGACTGAGTTGAGAAGCTTCCCCAGTTGGGCTCGCTCCTCGGGTGGAAGCTTGCCGAACTCTTTGCTGATCTGAGCGAGCGTACCCTTCCGGCCAAGCGCTTCGACTCGCGCTTCTTCTAACTCAGGTAATGATGATGCCGAGGCAAATGCGGCGAGAGTAGCGCGCCGGAGCTCTTCGAGTTGTCCGTCCAACATTCTGTCTGTGTGCGAAGCGAAGCTGTTTATTGCAGCTTTGCCCCTAACTCTTCTAGTAGACCAGCCACTTGCTGCTGACCTTTGAGCAAAGCCAAATCGAGTGGCGATTGATTGTTCTGAGCGCGTGCATTGGCCTCTGCTCCATTAGCAATCAGGAGTTCAACCAGCTCCCGATCCCCTGCTTGCGCCGCGCCGTGAAGAGCAGTCCAGCCGCCTTCCTGCTGCGCGTTTATGTCGGCGCCTCGCTCGAGCAGAAGCTTTGCCACGGCTGTCTTTCTCCCTGCAACCGCGGCATGCAGAGGCGTGTTTTTCATTGCATTCGTAGAGCGGGAATCGACTTCAGCTCCGCGATCGAGGAGCCCGTTTGCGAGATCGGGATGGCCGAAAAACGCAGCGAGATGAAGCGGCGTCCATCCGTCAGAACTGTGCGACTCCGAAGCCGAGGGGTTTTTGTCGATCTCTTTGAGAACGTCCGGGGTCAAACCTGCCACGCAGGAATCGAAGAGATCCAGCTTCGGATTCAAGCTGAGCAAATAATCGGCCGTCTGGCTTTGCGCGTAGTATTTGGCGAGCAGAAAGGCGCTTTGGCCGGCTTGGTTTGTGGAGTCGAGAAGCGAAGGATCCTCGGCGAGGGCGGCGCGGATAGCGCTTAGGTCGCCGCGCTTTACTTGCTCATGAAATGCCTGCAAATCAGACATGTTCGGCGGTCGGCACAAAAATACGATCGGTCTTGTTCAGTTCCCAATCGAGGTGATTGATGTAAAACAGAAGAATTTCTCGTGGGTATTTTTCAGAAAAGTGATTGAATACCCGCTCCTGCCACCCTTCCGTGAGATATTGGTCCGGCTTTAAGTCTTTGTCGAAGAAACCTTCTTCGTTCGGGATACCTAGCAAGTTGAGCACATCCATGATCATCTGCAGGTGGGAAAGCAAAAAGACCTGCGAAAGATCGGTGGCAAATTCTTCCTCGCCAGCTTCGATGCGGCTCCACATCCTGGGTTCTGCCTTGCGCAAAGACTCAGAATTCAGCTTCGTTAAACGGGCCCGAAGCTTGAACCGTTCATAGACTTGGTAAGTCTTCAATTTGCCGATAGAAATGCCCCGCACCAGCTGACGAAAAACGTCCTGACCCAGCGCCTGGTAAACCTCACAGAGCTGCATTGTGCCAAGCGTAGCATAAGGATCGCGATGGGAACGACCTCCGATTGTGTGCCAAACCCATCATTTCAGGGCAATTTTCGACACTTACGGTACAATCGTCAAGTTTGGGCTCAGTCCATTGAAACATGAGTAACTTGATTGTCCTCGGAGCGCAATGGGGCGACGAAGGTAAAGGTAAGATCGTCGACTTACTCTCCGAGAAGTTTGATGCGGTGGCCCGTTACCAAGGCGGCCACAACGCCGGGCATACCGTATTTATTGGAAGCCAAAAGTTTGTTCTGAAGCTGATTCCGAGTGGAGTTCTTCGCCCTGGTGTTCTTGCTGTGATCGGAAACGGAGCGGTGATCGATCCGGCGGCGTTGTTGGAGGAGATGACCGCTCTGGAGGCGATCGGCATCAATGTCAGATCGCAGTTGAAGATTAGTAATCGGGCCCATGTGATTTTTCCCTTCCACCGGACGCTCGAAAAGATCTCCGAGGGACGTGAAAACAGGGTCGCGATTGGGACTACATCGCGCGGAATCGGTCCTTGTTACGAGGACAAGATTGCGCGTAGAGGCATTCGTATCGCCGATTTGGTGGACCAGGATTTCGAAAGTCTCTATCGTTCGCTGGCTGAAGACAAGCAAGTAATTGCAGAGGCCTTCAATCTGACCGATCGAGTGGATTTCGACGAAATCCTCAAACAGTACCGTCAGTATGCCGATCAGATCCGGCCCCTGTCGTGCGATTGCGCCCACCTTCTGAACGGCATGATCCAGGAAGGCAAAAGCATCCTGTTTGAAGGCGCGCAAGGCACGATGCTCGATGTCGATTTCGGTACTTATCCTTTTGTGACAAGCTCCAGCGCGGCGGCAGGCGGGGCATGCACCGGGACAGGAGTCGCGCCAACGCGTATCGACGGAATTATCGGTGTATCGAAGGCCTACATTACACGAGTCGGCGCCGGTCCTTTCCCTTCCGAAGATCTTACGGAGGTGGGCGAAAAGATTCGACAGGCTGGTAATGAATTCGGTTCCGTGACGGGAAGGCCACGACGTTGCGGCTGGTTCGATGTGCCGCTTCTCAGATACACCGCGGAAGTGAACGGATTCGATAGCCTGATCATCACCAAGTTGGATGTGTTGGACGATCTCGATGAAGTGTCGGTCTGTGTGGCTTACGAGGTGGATGGAAAAGTGATTACAAACATGCCTGCCAGTACCCGTCGGATGGAGTCGATCAAGCCGATTTTCGAGCGCCTGCCGGGATGGAAACAGTCTACGCGCAACGCCACGAACTTCAGTGAACTTCCGAAAAAGGCGCAGGACTATCTGCAGTTTCTGGAACAGAAGACCGGGGTGGAAGTGGGCGCGGTTTCGGTTGGTCCTGAGCGCAATGAAACCATGTTCGTTCGCGGTTCGAAACTCGACGGGCTGCTGGCTTAGGCAGTTCTGACGCTCCCTTTTTAGAAGCTCACTTTATTAGCGCCGGGTGTGAGGGCTTGGTGTTTTGTTTTCCAGACGAAATCTCCGCGCGTGCCTGGTGGAAGCGAGACGGTGCCGCTGATCTTTTCGCCTTGGTGTTGCAGATCCACATGAATATCGCCGTGCGGATGAGGCATGCTCGCATTGATGTGTTCCAGGTTGCCGGGATTCGGTGCAATGCGTATGCGTGCAAATCCTGGTCCGGCTGATTCTATTCCAGCGATGGTGCGCAGCATTTCAAAGTTGGGGCTCGCTCCCCAGGCGTGACAATCCGAGCGAGTGTCGGCGCCGTTCCACTCGGCCCACGTAGTTAGTCCTTGTGAAAGCATTTCGCGCCACGGGCCAAGGGTATCCAGGTAGCGATCACCTAAGCCAACCTCCCGTAGACTGGCATTGGTGTAGGCACGGAAGTAAATCGACGATTGCGCAAGCGTGGTATCCGCGAATATCTTTTCGACTATTGAGCGAGCCTGTTTACCGGTCACGATGTGGGCTAGCACTGCGAGCGTATTTATTTGTTGCGAGTAAGTTCGGTGCGAGGGCTGGTCGGCAAACATCCCGCGCGACGCGTCCCAGTCGGTTTTGAGGATCGTCCCTTTCAGAGACTCCGCTGAACGGGCATACTCATCTGAGATGGCGTTGCTTCCGAAGGCCTTCTCCAAATCAGCTGCCCACTGATAAGCAAGCAGAAGCTGGAGATCGAGAGCCGCAGCCGAGGAACCATCCGGGTCGGCTGGCGGTTCGCCGTTGGGCCACTGCTTTACCCAGTCAACGAAGTTCCACCACGGCATGTGCGCCAGTGAGCCGTTCGGCTTCTGGTAATTGGCATAAAAGCTGAGCACCGCGTGGACTCCCGGCAACATGGATTTGACAAAAGCAGGGTCGTCAACGTACATCCAGTAATCTCTCACCATTCCGATCCACCAAAGCGAGAACGGCGGGATGTATTGTTGCAGATAAGAGGGCGCTCTGCTGTAGGTTGCTCCTTCGGCTGTGCGCGACGAGTTGAGAAGCCCGATCCCATTTTTCATGAGACGGGAATCACCCGTCATGTAAAGCGAAATCATCATCTGGATCCGAGCATCGCCTGCATATTGAAGCTGCTCATAAAACGGGCAATCCATGTAGGTCTCGTGGGCGCATAAGCGCGCGGTCCGCCAGCCGGTAGATAGGATCTTCTGTACCTCCTGGTCTGCGGAAGCGTCGGTCGTGAAGGCTGCTCGTTTGTGAAATGGGTAAGCGGTGAACGTGCTGCGAAGGCTTTCGATGACCAGAGGATCGTCCCCGGTTTCGAGGCGAAGGCTGATGTAACGGAACGTGCGCCAATAGAGCGGCCGGTACACTCGGTGGACGCTTCCATCCGGAAGGTAAGTGTCGAAGGGTCCGAAGAACTGCTTGCCGTCAACGTCGTTGCGGTTGCGCTTTTCGATAGGCTTTTTCTCAACGTAGAGCGTTTCAGCGTAGTGAAGCTGGACGCTGCCACCTTTTCCACCGCTGACCGTGAGTTCCGGGTAGGCGGTTGTCAAATAGCTTTGATCTAAAAGGATCGTCGCATGGGAGTGTGCCGGGATCGTGACTGCCTTTGCTGGAAAACCCTCGGACGCATCGGCTCCTTGTGACATGCGGACGGTCATTGCGCTTTCCGGAGTCTGCTCTTCAAGAGGAATCTCACGCCGAACCAGCATCCATCGATTGGGCGCATCTCTGTCGTCGCGTGCTGCGGCACGACTGACCTCGTGTGCCGCGATCCATGATGAATCGTCGTACTCCGGCGATTCCCAGTGCCAGGGATAGCGGCTGGCATCAAGCTTTTCGTTCGGGCCCAGCGCATAGTAGCCGGTCATCTGGTCTCGAGGAAGCGGCTGCGGTGAATAGGCCGGGTCCGGGAAGGCCTTCCACTCCCGATTGGTGTTTACGATTGACTGAGCGGTGTCTTCGGCTTCGACTACGAATCCGGTTTGATTCGTGACTTGCGCGATGGCTCGGTATTGTCCTTCGTTCCAGACAACAACTGCCAATACATTTCTTCCGCTTCGCAGCTGCGGAGCGAGATCTACGGTCTCGTATCGCCAGTGCGTTAAATCTCCACGCGCCGGACCCCAGGAGACGCGCTCGCCGTTTACGAACAGCTGGTATCGATTGTCACCAGAGACATAAATTACGAAGTGGTCCGGTTTCGCCGGAAGGTCGAAACTTCGACGAAAGTGGTAGACTCCATAATCTTGCGGTGCAACACTGGGGCAGTCAATCCATTGCGCTTTCCAGATGTGAGAGGCAGGCGGAGCGATGGGAGCGGCGAAAGCTACGGCAGCGAACCAGAAGGCAGCGCCAGGGACAAAAAACTTCATTGCCGGTAAATGAAGCCATCTTTCATGACAAAGCTAACGTGATTCAGCACCGTAATGTTTTGCAGCGGGTTTCCTTGCACCGCGATTATATCGGCCATGTATCCAGACTTCAACTCGCCGATTTTGCCCTGCCATCCGAGAAGCGATGCTCCATTCAGTATGCCCGCTTGCAACGCCGCGAGCGGAGTCATACCGTTCTTCACCATCAATTCGTATTCGCGAGCTTGTGTTCCATGAGGAAACGGACCGACATCCGATCCAGCGGCCATTGGTACTCCGGCAGCCAACTGTTTTTTGAACTCACGTACTTTGACGGCGATGATCTCTCGCCTGCGATCAGCGATTTTCGGCGAGGCGGCGTGTTCCATGAAGTATTCACTGATTGCGAACGTTGGAACCGCATAAATAGTCTTCTCTCGCATGATCTGCATCGTCTCGGCGCTGAGCTGATCGGCATGATCGATCGAGGCGACTCCTGCTTTAGCCGCGTAGAGTGTGCCGGGCTCGCCCGTGGCGTGAACTGCGACGTGCGTTCCGGTTCGCTTTGTTTCTTCAACCGCTGTTTGAAGTTGCGCCTCGGTGTATTGATAGGGAGTGAAAAGGTTTCCGTCACGAACGGAGTCGCGGCCTGTTTCATACATCTTGATGAAGTCAGCGCCTTCTTTGATTTGCTGACGGATTACTTCGACGATCTCTGCCGGCGTGTCGGCCTCGGTGGCATTAGAGAGAACGTGCTGCTCCGGGTTGTATCCGACGGCGTCTTCGTGACCGCCTCGAATGTCCACGGCGTTGCCGCTGATGCGAAGACGCGGTCCAGGAACCAGCCTCTTGTTGATGGCATTGCGCACGGCCGTGTCAGCCGATCCCGCGCCTTCGGTCCCCATGTCACGCTCCGCCGTGAAGCCTGCCATCAGGTCAGCCTGAGCAGCGAGCGTCGCCAGAATAGTCCGCTGCGGTACGGATTCCTCGACGGTCTGGAGATCTTCCGCTCCCGGGTGCAGGAACAGGTGAACGTGCACATCGATCAAGCCGGGCATCAGTGTGGTGTCGCCCAGATCGACCAACTTGGCGTTCGCCGGACGTGTCACTTTCGTGCTGCTCTCCACAATGTGGCCGTCTTGGACCAGCACCTCGCCGGGTGTCACGAGTTGTCCCGTCCGGATCTCACAGAGATGCGCAGCGTGCAGGACAATCGGTTGTGAATCGGGCGCCTGCATCTGGGCTTGGGTTAAATAGGGCGCACAGAGCAGGACGGTAAAGGCAGAGGCTGGAAGACGTTTTAGCATCACTTTAGGCGAGATGGTAACACTGTCTGGAATCGACAAGCTTCTAAAAACGAGTTACTGATTTTTCGAATTTTAGACGGTATCATCGTTGCGTAGCGAGCAGCAACGACGAAAATGCCCAGAACTGATGACAGGAAGCGACGCGGCCAGGAAATCCTCAAGAAATACCGGCCCATGTGTGGTAATGACTCCTACGCGGCAGCTTCGGATGCAATAGCCGATATTTTGATGGCAGTAGCCGAGAGTGAAGAGGAGGCCCGGCAAATCAATCACGCCGCCGAAATCGATTTCCGATCGACGATTGAAGGGGAAGAGCTCATCTCAGAGGGCTAGCCTTCGTATCTACACTTTGGCATGTTGCTGGATGATGCCGTTGAGTTGTTCCATGACAGCTTCCTTTTCGGGGCCGGTCAAGTCTTGGTCAAGCCGGCGAAGCGCCAGTCCGACCACATCGCGGTGATGCAACTTGGAGCCAACCTCTTCGCTCATCTTCAGCCAGAGCGTGTGTAATTTGTCCACGTCTTCGGGCCAGAGGCGAGGCGGATGCGGGCCAAGGTTCACGTATGTGGAGGGTCGCCCCGGAGTGATGATCTCGAGCGAGAACGGGTGGCGAGGTTCCGGCAGGCGCTCCCATGCCAAACCGATTTTGCGGGCTAAATCGTCCGACGTCATCTTCGTCGAGACACCTGTGACGAGACGCGACACCTTCAACTGATTTGCGGTCCGGACGACTGCCTCGAATGGATCGATGGATGGAGCCACCAGAAGCTCGACTGGCTTGCCCTCTTTTTCGGCTATCGTGACGACTGCCGAAAATAGTTCCTTTTCATCTACGCCAAAGACCTGATTTTTGTTGAGGTCGTATTCACTATCCGGAGTGAGCGGCCGGACCGTCATGACTACGATGTCGTTGCGACGTAGATCTGTTTTCTGCAGAGTGCGCCGAAGATGCTGCATGTTAGCAGGATTGCGAACAGCTACCAATACACAACCCGAACGCGCATGGAGCAAACTGACGTCCATGGCCGGCTCTTGTTGAAGGTTGAATTCCTCGAGCGCGTGTTCGTGGACATTCTTGTGTTTTCGGCGGTTGATCTTTTCGGAAACCGTGAACACCAGGAAGAATGCAATTGTGAAGCTGACGCCATAAATGGTGGCATATTGCTTTGAGAAGAGATTTACGATGGCTGTCACAAGCAGTAGAAGCGTAGTGGCGCCAAGCCCAACCGGAATCTCTTTGCCCCCAATATGCAGGTTTAACGGAAATTTATATTCCTGATCGTGTCGCTGGAAACGAAGAGCGAGCACGCCAATGGCTTTCAGCGCAAAGCTCCAGACGACACCGAAGGCGTAAGCCTCACCCAAAAGGTAAACGTCTCCGCGGCTTAGTAGGATCGTCATCAGCTGGAGGATGGTGATGAAATTGATGACGCGGTAGGTAGTGCCGAACTTGTGGTGTACTTTTCGGAATAAATCCAGCAGGACGCCATCTTCAGCAACTCGGTTTAAGACTCCATTAGCGCCGATCATGGAGGTGTTCACTGCACCGGCCAGGATCAGCACGCCGACGATCACCACAAAGACATGAAAGACCAGCCGCAGGATTTCGGGACCGGCCAGATTCATCGCCAGGCCGCCGATCAAGTTGTTGACGTAAGTCTTTCGAACGCTGTCGGGAATGATCATGACGGCGAAGAGGGTTATGACGCCGGTGGAGAAGATTGCGTAGAAGCAAACCAAATTGCTTGCAATCTTCAAATTCTTCAGCTTGGGAGAAGCGATTTCGCGATAGACCTGAGCGAGCGTTTCAAAGCCACTCATCGAAAGCAGCGAATGGCCGAAGGCGATGATGACAGCCACCATTGGGATGGTGGGCCATTTGGTTCCGACGAACCAGCCAAGCGATTCTTTTGTGAAATGTAAGTTGTGTGGGGCCGGAGAAGGAGGCAAGTGCCACTTGCCCTGGATCAAAATCGTCAGTGGACACCAGATCAGGAGGGCGGCGACCATGACCGTGGTGATCTGCATGATTCGCAGAGCTGCCGAGCTGGATTCTTCAATCCCGCGAATGTTACTGCGCCAAAAATACAGTGTTACAGCTACGCCGAAAAAGGCCGAGAAGGCATTGGGAGAGAGATGAATGCTACTGTGCGCGAAGCCGGCCAGTTCGTTGATTAATGCGGCCAGATATTGTCCGGCGCTAACGCAACTGATCGGACCGGTGAGAATGTAGTCGAACACCAGCGCCGAGACAGAGAGCTTCGCGGCAAGGGGTCCCATACTGTCGCGAACGACTACGTACACGCCGCCGCGAACGAACATGCCGCAGCTTTCCAGGTACACGGAGCGCACGGCGAAACTGAAGAGCATTACGCCCAGTACGTACCAGGCGGCCGATTTGCCAATTGCCTGCTCAGCGATGCCGCCCGCGTAGAACATGGACGACGCGAGATCGCTCAACACGATCGCTGCGCCCCTCCAGTAACTGATAAAAGACAGGGCGACAGTTGTGGCGACCACTACCTTCGAGGTGGTCACAAGCTTAGAATTCGATTCCATATTGATCGAACTGAGAAACCAGGGGCGGCTTTTGCAGGAATATGTACAAAAGCGGGATTGAGCTGATGTTAGTGCCTTGGAATACTCAGTTCTGCTTTGATCCTAGTAAACCACGAACTGCGCATCAGGTTGAGAAGGGTGGCGGGGGCTACTCGGAAGAATCTGAATCAAGTTTTGGCAAGGAGACACCGAAAGTCCCATTGCCATGAAATTCAAACACTTACATCCTACAAGCGAATTATTAGAGCAATATGCCATGCGCCGGATCGGCTCAGGCGAGGAGGAGTTCGTTGAGGAGCACCTTCTCATCTGCGAGCTTTGCCAGCTCAGGCTCGAAAGGCTGGAAGCGGAGATTCATCTGATGCGGATCGTGCTGGCGGAAGCGGCAGGCGCTCATGCTTAAACGCCGCCCGATCAGCTGCGCAGGCCGTCGAATGCCGTTTCGATCTCTGCTCGGGCTTCTGCCGAAGGAGGGATGAGCGGCAGGCGGGGAGGTCCTCCGTAATACCCGTTTAAGTCCATCGCGTACTTTAGGCCCGCGATTCCATACTTGGCTGGGACGAGTTGCGCGGCGGGAAGAATCCTGGCCTGCCAATCTCGACAGGCTTCCTGTTGCCGCATCCGAAAGGCTTCCCAGATGGTCACGCAGGCGTAGGGGATGGCGTTGGCGACGGCGAGAATAGCTCCTGTTGCCCCGATTTCGAGCGCTCCACCGAAGGTCACACCCGAGCCGGACAGGATCTGGAAGCCTGGTTTGACCGCCTTGGCGGTGTCTTTCAGCTTTTCAACATTCCCTGAGCTGTCTTTCATCCCGATAATGTTGGGATGGTGCGATAGTTCGGCGATCGTGTCGACGGGTAAATCGTAGCCCGTTACCGCCGGCATGTTGTAGAGCAGGACGGGCAGCTTCGATTGATCGGCAACGGAACGGAAGTAGAGCGCTTGGGTATCGGGCCGATGCATTTGCGAACGGTAGTAGTAAGGTGTAAGCGCCAGGGCAGCGTGGTAGCCTATTTCGGCTGCCCGATTGGCGACACGAACACTTTCCCGAACGCTTTCCGATGCCAGCCCGGCGATGAGAGTCTTTCCTTCGGCGCTGGCTTCGCGAACGCAGTCGAGAAGTTCGAGGCGCTCGTCCAGGCTCAGTAGCGGAGTTTCGGCGGTTGAACCGCAGACTGTGTAGCCGGCTAGAGCAATGCCGTTTAATTTTCGAACGTTCTGCAAAACCTTCTGTTTAGATAGGTTCCCCTCGGAGTCGAAGGGAGTCGTCAACGCGGGAAAGATGCCCTGTAGTTTCATGGCTCGAAATGGAAAAGGCCTGTCAGCACTGGCGCGCCGGCGGGCCTTTTCACAGGATAGCTGTTTATCTTGCGATGAACGTGATGACGAGTGTGTAGAGCGCAAGAGACTCGATCAGAACAAGACCGAGAATGAGCGCCACACGGATCGCCGCAACGGCTCCTGGATTGCGAGCCATCGCTTCGGCCGCCGAGGCAGTGGCTCGTCCTTGTCCAAGTCCGCACAGTCCGGAGGCCAGACCCATGGCGATGTAGGCTGCAGCTCGTCGATTTGCATCGGCTGCTCCGCCGCCGCCCTGTTCCTGGGCAAAGATGGGGGTTGCTAGGGCCATTAAGCTGACCACGAGCAACATCAGTTTGTTTTTCATTGTTTCTCCTATGAATTTGCTTTCAGGAGGTGGTTCGACACCGTACGTTGGGACGCCGGGCGCTCACGCTGAAAGCGGATAAGGCCTAATGCTCGTGGGCGACGGCTCCGCCGACGTAAACCATAGCGAGCAGCATAAATATGTAGGCCTGCAGGAATGAGACGAATAGGTGCAGGCCGATAAAAATAACGGGGATGATGACCTTAGTAAGCATGATGAAGGTCAGATAGACCTGCTCACCCGCGAACATGTTGGCATAAAGACGAACGGTAAGCGAAAGCGGGCGGGCAAAGTGACTGATGATCTCGATTGGCAGCATCAGGGGCGCTAGCCAGAGCATTGGACCTAGAAATTGCTTGATATAGGACGGTCCGTGCTCTTTGATCCCGGTGAAGTGATAGAAGAAGAACGTCACGACCGCAAGTCCGAGGGGAACCATCGCATACATGGTTGGCGATTCGAACCCTGGGATCAATCCGATCACGTTCATAAATAGGATGAATATAAAAATCGTGCCGAAGAAGGCCAGGTACTTAATGCCTCCGTGTCCGACCACTTCTTCGGTGGAGGCGCGGAAGAACTCGTAGGTGAGTTCGAGCAGGTGCTGGATTTTGCCGGGCTTGTCGACGGAGAAGCGGGTCGCCATGATTCCGAAGAAGACCAGGATGAAAAGAACAACCAGAATCTCGCAAGCCATCCAGTCGGTCCAGGGATGGGCGGGGTCCTTGGGCGGGTAGTTGATGGCACTCAAGACGGCATTGGCCAAACCGCCGAACAGCCTGTTCAAGAGTCCAGTGATCCAGAGTTCGTGTTCCATTTGGTGTTAGGGCTGGTTGCCTCGAAGACCTTGAACGAGGTCGAAGATGGACGAGGCGAGCGCCGCGGCGGTGCTGGCCAACAGACCGAGCAGGACCGCTAACGGCGTTACGTCTAACGCATTGACTGTAGCATAGCCAACCAGGAACAAGCCCAGATACCGGCCGATGAAGAGGCTGGATTGCCATGGCTTTTGTTGTCGCTCGCCGGGCGAGATGCTGAGTGCCAGCCAGCTGAACAGCCACAAATTACCGAACGAACCCAAGGCTCCGCAGAGGAACCCAAGGGCTTCTCGGGGACCGTGGAGGGCAAAATACCAAACGAACCCAATCAGTCCGAAGAGGGCTGTCAGCCCATAGAGCCGCTTCATGGCGGGATCTATCTCATTTCTTTTCAATAGTCTCCCGGTTGAGCTCACGAATAATCTGGATCAGGCCGGCCGCCATTCCGAGTAGGATTCCTACTACCCGCAAAAAGGAAAAACGAAGCCAATGGTCGGCGGCGGCTCCCAGAATGTAGCCGGCGAGTACGGACGCGGGCAGGGTTAAAGCGAGCGAGAGATACTTGCTCAACCAGAAGACCGAGTTCTCAGGTTTGCGAGCCACCGAGCCCACTCCAGCGGGACATGCCGGGGATCTCGAGTCCGAATTGATCCAGGACGCGCCCGACTAAATAGGTAGCCGCTTCATCGATTGTCTGAGGCCGATTGTAGAAGGCCGGCACCGGCGGGAAGATAACGACGCCCATTTTGGTCAATGCAAGCATATTATCTAAGTGAATTTCGCTCAACGGGGTCTCCCGGGCAACGAGGACAAGTCTTCGCCTTTCTTTCACCGTAACGTCAGCCGCACGGCAGAGTAGATTGTCGGAGTAGCCGGTTCGGATGGCGGCGAGCGTTTTCATGCTGCAGGGCGCGACGATCATGCCATCGGTTTTGAAAGAGCCGCTGGAAATGGCAGCGGCTTGGTTATCTCCGGGGTGGACGACGGAGGCAAGTTCCTCGATCTGCGCCACCGAGTAGGAGGTTTCATGGAGGATCGTGGCCTTGGCCCAGCGGCTCATTACCAGGTGCGATTCGACGCCCAAAGTTTTCAGGATTTCGAGAGTTCGGATGCCTAAGATGGCTCCGGAGGCGCCGGTAATTCCGACAACGATTCTCATTGAGGCGAGTGAGCCGAGATCTGGGTCAGCAGTTCCTGAACGGCTCGATCCAACTGGCTGTCCTTCCCGCTGCGTCCTTCGCCGGGAAGGCGCTCCACCGACACGTCAACCGGGCGCGGGTGCATTTCCATATTTTGACCTTTTTCATCTTGCACCCGGATCATGGGGAGACGAACGACGGCGCCGTCGATGAGCGGCGCTCCGCCGGTGTAAATGATCCAGCCCGCAGTGGGTTCTCCCACCACTTTGCCCAGCTTGAGGGCGCGATAGCCTTCGGTAAAGTCTTCGGCATCGGAGAGCGAAGCCTGATTGACGACAAGGACGGTCGGCAAGCCGAGAGAGCGTTGTCCAAGGTAGGGGCGAGCCGGCGCCGGGGTTCCGCCGCGCGGCGTCATCACGAGATAGTCTTTGCGCGTGAACACATCCAGAGCATAACTGTTGACGAAGCCGCCGTTATTGTTGCGGATGTCGATGACTACACCTTGGCGAGTTTGGTTTTGAGCATCAAGGTCGATGTAAAGCTGAGTCAGAGACGCCGCAGACATGTCAGCGACGTGTACGTACCCGAGACGGCCGCTGCTGGCTCGATCGACATAGCTTCGGTTGGCCTCGACCCAGGAGCGATAGAGGAGACCGGTTTCGGAGCCATCGGAGATTGGACGAACGATAGCCTCCCTTGTTTGCGACGGATTGCCGACTGTACCGATCCGCAAGACCACGCGATGGTCAATTTTGTTCTGCAACAATTCGTCGAGATTGACGTGCGGACCGAGCGGAGTGTTATCGACGGCAAGCAGGGTTTCGCCTGGTTTGACGGTGTTTTCAAGCGCGGCGGGTCCGAGCGGGATCACTTCACGGACGATCAGGCCTTTGCCGGATTCGTAGGGCTCGCGTTCGAAGCGGAGACCGAGACGGCCGATCGGGATGATAGCGGGGGAGAAAGGATTGCCTTGGCCGGGGCGCCGATTGAAACCGCTGTGGGAGGAGTTGAGCTCTCCAATCATCAGGTTCGTGAGACGCGCCATTTCATCGGGTGTCTTGCTTCCTTCTATATAAGGAGCGTAGACGTCATGGAGATGCTGCCAGTCGTGACCGTTGAACTTCGGATCGTAATACCGCTTGTCGAGGAGATGCCAGGCCTCTTCAAAAGCTGTCCTCTTGTCGGCGTTGAAATCGATGTCGAAAGGAGCGGTGACCGCGAGCGGTTTTTGGGCGTGCGATTCGAGCATGAGGGATACGATATGGCTTCCTTCAAGAAAGAACAGCTCCTTGGAATCGGGGGTGAACTGGTAGTGACTTTTCGGCGCGGGAGTAGACGTGAGTTGATGCGCTGAGGGCGGGGTTGTTGACAGCTCATCCAAAGAATAGTTGTACAGATTAGTCTGCCGGCCGGTGACAGCGGCGAACACGAGAGTCTTTCCGTCCGGACTGATGACCGGCTCATCGGAATCGAAACCCAGCGGCATGAACGTCAGACGTTCTCGGATGTGGTCGAAGACGACTTGGGTGGGCGTCTTCTTTTCGCTGGGTTGCGAAGCAATGACAGGAGGTTTGGGAGCGGGTTCTTTAGCAGCGGAGTCGGTAGGCGTTCCTGGCGAATTGTCTTTTTTGAAGAGCTCGTGGAATTGATCTTCGCGGAATTTGGGGAGGTGCGGAGTGAGATCGACACGCGCGATTTGGGAAGGCTCCGTGCGTTGGGCGGTATCAAACAGCAGGTATTTGCCGTCCGGCGACCAGGCTATTCTGCTTGCCGTGTGGCCATTTCCCAGGAAGCTTACCGGATGAGGCTGTCCTTCTGCGACGGCGGCGATATCGATATTTCGAAAGGATTTGGCGCCAACCTCCGTAAAAGCAATGTACTTACTATCCGGCGACCAGGCGAGAGCGGCGAATTCTAGGAATCCGTCAGCGAGGATACGATCCTTGTTTGTATCGAGCGAAAGGACGTGCAGTTCTTTGTCGCCTCTGACGAAGGCCAGCAGCTTACCGTCAGGGGAGACGAAGGGGACGTCATCGTCTTCTTTGGAATTTGTGATTTGCCGCTCGGCGCTCTTGGCCACATCGTATTCAAAAATCTGTGAGGGTCCGTTGCGCAGGGAAGCGTAGACCAGGTGGTTACTGTCGGGCGACCAGCGGAGGGAGCTCTCGGGCGCGGCAGTGCGGGTCAGGCGCGTCGCTTCGCCACCGTCTTTCGAAGAGGCGGCAAAAACATCACCGTGCGCGATGACCGCGACTTTCTTTTCATCAGGAGAAAGCGCAAAATCGGTGAAATCGGTGATGATCTGGTGAGTTACGGCCGGAGTTGGCACAGTACCTCGGAGCGTGATGGGCACTTCGGCCGCAACACCGGATTTTGTGTCCATTTTCCAGATTGCGAAGTTACGCTCGAAGACGATGGTATGCCCATCATGGCCGATGGAAGGCCACAGCAGCCTTCCGTCAGTGAAGTGCGTCAGCTGTTTCGAAGCAGACTTCTCATCACAGGGGACGCGGAATATATTTTCGGTCCCGGAACGGTCCGACGTGTAGAAGAGAAAGTTTCCATCCTGAGACCACATAGGCCAACCCTGGCGGGCATCTTCTTCGACGATGCGGCGATAGGGTGCAGCTTCACTTAGACCTTTGACCCAGATTTCAGTTTCATCGAGGTGGCTGTGACCATGCCGCCACCATTGCGCACTCATTCCCTTTGCTACGAAGGCCAGCTCAGTCCCGTTGGGGGAAGGTGCGCCGCGGCTTTCACTATAGAAACGCTCGCGGGTGACTTCGAGCGGCGTGCCTCCTGCAGCACTGATCCGGAAGATGTCGGTGGAACTGGCGATATCGTTCTGCCGGGAGGTGAAGTACAACCAATTGCCGTCGGGTGACCAGGAATCGAGTAACTCAGTTGAATCGCTGTAAGTGAGGCGAGTAAGTTGTCCGCCAGCAAGAGTAAGTACATAGAGATCTCCGTTGCCGGTACGTGTGGAGGTGAACGCCAGCCTTGATCCGTCAGGCGAATAGAGCGGCCGGGATTCGGTGGCGGGATCGGAAATCAAGAGGCGGCCTTCTCCTCCTTTGGCAGGAACGGTCCAGATATCGCCTCCTGAAACGAAGGCAATTTCGGAGCCATCGGGAGAGATGGCCGGTTCGCCCAAGGCGGTCAGGGAACGAACGGCATGATCTTCGCCCGAGAGGAGCAGAGGCAGGAAGAGCAGGGGGAGCAGTGCGCGCATGTGGTTTTGAATAAGATTTCGAATGAGTTGAGGGTAGCAAAGTGGGGTGGGAGGGTTATGGATCGGGTGAGAGAGTGATGGCACTGAGAGCGAGAGTGTTTCAGTCGAGCTTACTTGTTGCGCGCCGACGCTATTCGCAGAAAACCAGGCGGGGGGATTTTGGTTTTGCACCTGCGTTGTTTAACTATGAGGTTCCTATGCGAACCACAGGCAAGAGGAGACCATAGATTTTGGTTGTGCGGCTACGGAGGGCGATTTAGTGCTAGCCCACGGTTTGTCTGGCTTTTCCAATGCGTGCAGCAGCGCCATTTCTCGGCTGACGCAACGGAATCCCTCTCTAAAAAGTGGTCGAGAGTGTGGTCGGCCTCAATGTAGTCGAATAGATTGTGAACGAGCAACCGTGTACCCCGGAAGGTCGGTTCGGCAGACATATCGTGGGATCACCGATACTACCGGTTCCATTCCTAAAGTGTGCCGCATTTTTTCCTTTGTCCTTTTCTGTCTTGGTCAGTTAATTTGATGCTTCGAGAATGGGTTTCCCGTTAAGTACGGCGGCTGCATCAATACTTCGAGGATTGCTGCTATCCAAAAAGAATTGCGACATGATGGCTACGTGTCCGGTTTGGCGACTTTACGGCAAAGTGGATTCGGGAGTGAAGCGCGTTTTTCATTACTTATCCTCGCGCGACCCGAATTGTCCTTGGCCGGAAACAATTCAGAACTCAACAAGCTCATCCGGCGCATCTGGAATTGCGGCCGAACTCGCCAATGAACTGCTTGAAAACTCCTGGCCTGGGCATCAATGCTTCCTGCAAAATCCAAAACAGCTGTTTTCAGAGCAAGGATGTCCACCAGTCCCCAAGATCCCTCCGCGCCATCAACAGTTGTTCCATTTCGATGAACGATATCGTGGCGCTCACGGATTCCGTCCGCGATTTTCGCGGGAGTCTCCGGAAACTTGATGCCGAAGGCGCGTTTGTACATCAGCCCCGATTCCTTTAGCATTTGCCAATTGTGGGCTAGGGCGCGGTGCGTACCTCAGCTTCGATTCTTCGAAAACGCTCGAAGATGCTGCTGAGCTTAATCTGGGTGTTCTGAAAATGTGGGGTCTTGAAGACAAAAACCTCTAGGTACTTATCACTCTTCCCAAGCGTCTTTAGAAAAAGGTCACCGGGGTTGGCGAATAGCAATTTGTGCAGCGTCTTCCGCTCATTCTCTCCGACCTTGATCTTCACGGCATCTTCAATATCGCTCAAACTTGAGAGCAGCGTCACGAAGGGATCTGTGCCGCTGCTGATTAGCTGAGTGAGGTAGTCATCATCGAAGTCTGCGTTGTCCGGCCTACCCGACCGCTCAAGGGATATGTCGTTCAAGTCCGAAACGAGCTCTTTGATCAACTCACTTGAAATATCTGCTCCGAATGTCTCCTGAAGTGCCTCCTCCGCGTCGTACGGCCACCCCATATCCACTGATATCCGCCTTCGCCAGAATCGTAGGCAGTTCATCGGGAGCATCGTAAGTTTCGCTGAACCAATGCCGCACAGCCTTGATCTGAGTTTCCTTCTTCATACGACTCAGCTGCGACAGGGTGGCGTATTTGGCTGTGCCAGGAATCAGATATTTACGCCGAGGTGGCATGCTCGAATTCTAATTGCTTGCGCACCAGCTGGTTAGAAGCGACCACGCCTGAGAAGCGTTCGAGTTCCCGCTAGAAACCAGGGAGTCCAACCTCCAACCCCGAGCTACACTTCGGCTGCAGAAACCAACCTCTGGCGCTCAGCATGGGCATACCAGCGGCTCACAGGTTTCGCGATCGCCCCACGTTAGCCTATGATAAGGTCTATTATCATAGGCTATTCGCACTCTCATGACAGCTGCAATGAGTGTTCCTGATCAGCCTCGAGGCATTTCGATTAAGCCAAGGAAAACGACACGGATCTGCCCATTCTCGACGAACGCCTTTTGCTGCTGGTATGTGTTGCCCTCCAGGATACCGGTATGAGCGCGCTTTCGAGAGGTCTTGCGTCCGTTCCGCGAAAGGTTCCGTTCCCCTGGATTCGCTTAAGAGCGATGACACTCAACAGCCTAGCTTCATCGAACACCCGCCGGGCCTATACGCGGGCTCTTGACGAGTTCCACCTTTGGTTTCGCCCCGATGAGAATGGCCCGTTCAGCGCAGCGACAGTTAAGGCCTACCTTTCTGAATTGGGATTACAAAAACGTTCATCATCTACTATCAATTTGCAGTTAGCGGCCTTTCGGAAGCTGGCCAAGGAGGCCGAAGCGAATGGCCTGCTTCAGCCGGATGTAGCTGCGGGAATCATGGCGGTCAAAGGAGTCAAGCCAACCAGAGTTCGTCCCGAAAAATGGTTGACTCCGAGTCAAGCGGAACAAATACTGTGTTTGCCGGATATTAGTAGGGCGAAGGGAAGGCGCGACGTGGCGCTGCTCTCAATGTTCATCGGCTGCGGCCTGCTCCGAGCCGAACTTGCGGCTTTTTCCATCGAACACATCCAACAACGTGAAGACAATTGGATGCTGGTGGGTTTGATTGAAAAAGGCAATCGTAATCGGGTGGTTCGATTGCCGCCCTGGGCCAAAACTGCCGTCGACCGTTGGACCAAATTCGCGTTCATCACCGAAGGAAGGGTCTTTCGAGCTATCAACAAAGCCGACCGCGTGGTGAGCGATAGCATGACCCCGCAGTCGATCTTCGAGATCGTCGAACAGTATGGCCAGGAACTGGGCATTCCGACAAGCCCACAAGATCTCCGGCGGACCTTCATAAAACTCTCCCACGGCGGACTGGCGCCTCTTGAAGAAATTCAGCTTTTCTTGAGACATGCTTCGCGCCAGACGACGGCACCATTGCTCGGCTTACAACAAGAGCTCTTCGATGATCACCTGATCGCCTCCGCGTCACGCTATGAGTGACTCTAGCTCGCTTTCGCATTTGCTAGGTATTCTCGAGTACGATCGGTCTCCGCATTTTCTTGTGGGGGATGCACTCCGGCTTGATCCCAATTATGGACATCTATACAGGAGGGCCGAACAAGAGACGTACGCCCAAGGATGCTCGCTGAGGGGCGTTTATACGCTGCAGGGGGCAAATTTCTCAAAGCCGGGCACAACCCCAGTGGTTTACGTCTGCGAAGCTGAATCGATTGCTGAAGCAGATCACATACATCGAAGGGTTTGGAACCAGAATGTTGTTCCGTTCTTACTGATCAGTTGTCCTCGCGAAATACGACTTTATTCGGGGTTCAAATATAAAGGGAGCAACACCCAGGAACCGACAGCACCGGAGGAAGAAAACAGAACCTCCGCAGGGATCTTGCGTGCCGCGATCCAATTCAACGAAATTGCGTCGATACTCCAATCCTTTCGTGCAGACGCAATTGACGACGGGGAGCTTTGGCGGAAATGGAAAAGAGAAGTCACTCCGGAAACGCGCGTGGATTGGCACTTACTGGCAAGCCTAGATCGCCTCGATCAACATTTGCTCAGAGGGGGAATTGCCAGTAAACTTCTCGGGCATGCGTTAATTGGGAAATTTGTTTACCTGCACTACCTGAGGGCGCGAGGAATACTTTCGGATGGGAAGTTCGCTGAATGGGGACTCGATCCTAGAAGGTCGCTGACCCGTCACACTCGCCTCGATCAGTTCCAGTTGTTGTTAAACAAACTGAACGACTAGCTCAATGGTTCGGTGTTTCCACTTTCCGAGCAAGACCTCAAGGACATTGGCGAGCATCGGCTTCAGCAGGTAGCCGGCGTATTTTGCGGCGACGACCCTGAGGGGCAATTGCATCTCGATTTCGACGCCTATGATTTCTCTTATATTCCTATCGAGACGCTATCCGTTATTTATCAGCAGTTCTTACACGCAGCTGAGTATACGCCCGGTCGGTCCGAGGGCCGTGAAAGAGGCGCTTACTACACTCCGGTACCGTTAGCAAATTTCATACTGGACACTCTTGATCGCAAGAAGCCCCTTGAAGAAGGAATGCGCGTTCTAGATCCCGCTTGCGGTTCTGGGGCTTTTCTCGTGCAGTGTTATCGCAAACTTGTTGAGGCGCGCATCCGTCGATTGGAAGGCGCGGTCCCTACTCCAGAGGAACTTAGTCGCATATTGACGAGTCATCTCTTCGGTATTGACAGCGACCCTGACGCTTGTCAAGTGGCTGAGCTCAGTCTTGTGCTTACCCTTCTCGACTATGTCACACCGCCCGACCTAAGTGGAAGTGACTTTCAGCTTCCAACCCTGCGCAATAAGAATATCTTTCAGGGGAACTCGTTTAATTCAAAAGAACCCTGGGCTGCTGAGGCGTATTGTCTCCCATATGGTTGGATTGTTGGAAATCCGCCATGGAAAGAACTCAAGGCTGATTCGATCGACGAGCGGGATCGGCCCGTCCTAGAGTGGATGCGGAAGCATCGCAAAGACTGTCCCACAGGCGGAAACCAAATGGCAGAAGCATTTGCGTGGCGCGCTTGTGACCTGCTTGCCGAGGACGGCGTCGTGGGCTTCTTGCTGCCCGCCATGACGTTGTTCAAATACGAGTCCGCGAGGTTCAGGATGAAATTTCTGAATCGTGTGGATTTGTGGTCAGTGGCGAATTTCTCAAATTTAGCCGAAATATTGTTTGCCGGAAGATCCCGAGTTCCTTGTGCGGCGTTTTTTTACTCCGTTCCCGGACCCGGGCCTAAGCGCCCTCTGCATCCTGAGTCGATCGAATTCTACTCTCCAATGGTTGCCAATCAGATTCTCAACGATCCGGGCGGTACTGGCAACCGTAAAGAAATGTGGAGCATTGTGGTCAACGCTAGTGAGATTCGAGATATCCCTCGCCGCGATGTTCGGAACGGTGATTTCCTTCCATGGAAACTTGCATTTTGGGGCCTTACTGAAGATCGTCGGATATTGACATCCGTTGGGCGAAAGCTGCATACGCTATCTGATCTAGAAGAGATGGGGATTTTGGTTTTGTCCGAAGGTCTCCAACTGCGCAACGGTACTCTCGGCGAAGGTGATGAGAATAAGGGTCTTGAGCACCACCCAGAGCTTGCCGGTCGCCCCGTTTTAGATATGGCGCCGTTAGCCCGGAGAAGATTATTGTTCCGAATCCCGAGCGATGCTCTCGATCCACTGCCGACCGAAAGGGCTTTCACCCGAGAGGGTCGCTTCAGTCTGCCCTTCAGCGTATGTGAACCACCGCACGTGATCGTGAGTGCAGCAAGGACCTTTGCTGTTTACAGCGATGACTTCTTATTAATACCTCCGCGCCAAATCGGAATCGCATCGAGACCTAAGTTTGCGGGTTTGCTCAAAGCATTGGCGCTCTATCTCTATTCGGATTTCGTGACATACCATCAGTTTCTGACGACGCCTCAGCTCGGAATAAAGCGCGAGGTGGGCACGCTCCGATCACTTAGAAATCTTCCTGTCCCATTCCATCCCGAAGATGGCGACTGGTCAATTTGGGGGTCTCTCTATGACGAGCTGCGCCAAGCGGAAGAAGCTGCCGTTAAGGAAGGAACGCTGGATTGGTATACACGAGGTCGCGGTGCCGAACTGCTGGAAGATTTGAACAAGCTCGTGAACGGGGCTCTCGGTCTAGATCGAGATAGGGCAGCGCAAGCTGCTGTCCACGATCTTGTGCATGTCCGTCGTGCGCTTGTCGACGGTCAAGTGGGCAAGGAGGCCATTCGACCACCTGATCGCGACGAACTTAGGTCCTACGGCCTTGTATTGCAAACGGAGCTGGATGATTTTCTTGGGGAAGACATTTCAGCGCGTCATAAACTCACGATCATATACAACGAAATTTCCGCCATGGTGGAAGTCGAGCTTGTACGTGGCACGGCAGAGCGACAACACGTTTCAGTCCAGCCCGCTGACAGCGCGCTGGGCTCCCACTTCGCAGCGATTCGCAAACAGTTGCGCGAGAAACGCTCCCAGTGGCTTTACTTCGAGCGAAATTTAAGAATCTACGAAGACGCGAGAACTTATCTATTTAAGCCGATGCAGAGAGTTCACTGGGCTGAGAGTCAAGCCCTGGCGGACGCAAGCGGATTATTGCCGATACACTTGTGCCTTCTCTCGATTCACCTCAGGCAGTAGAGATGAATGCACGGTAGTCCTGCGGCGAACAACCCAGAGTTTAGGGAGGCGTTCATTCGAAAATGCCACCGCTTAGTTGGTCAGGCCTATCTTTCGCTTGATCGGACGGCGTTGCGGCGTGCGGAGGAGACTGAAATCACGGGTGAACTGGCGCGAAAGATGGAGGAGATCCTCGACCAAATTCCTCCGCCGCGCGGAATGAGGAACTATGTCGTGCTCGACGATCCGCCTCAGAATACAGGTAAGCGTCGGGGTCGCAAACGTCTACGAGTCGATATTGAGATCCGCGACATACAGACAGGTCCGAAACCCCGTTTTCGATTCGAAGCGAAGCGATTGACCTCGAAGCGTTCGGGCGCCAAGTACTTGGGTAATGACGGCTTGCAAATGTATATACGAGGCGAATATGCGGCTGAGCAAGATGACGCAGGAATGCTAGGGTACGTACAAATCGATGAACCCGGTATATGGGCCAACAAGCTAAGCAGCTCTCTAAAAGAAAAATCGGTCGATTACGCCGTGTGTGCAGGCGGCGAATGGACCCCCCGTGCAATTACGGCTGAACTTTCCTTCACCTTCCGATCGGGGCATGACCGCTCATCAGTGGGACGATCTATGGTTATCTTTCATACGCTCTTGGAATTTACATAGAATCGCTTCAGAACGTTCGGAAAATCGTTCGAAAATGGATAAGTGCCCATTCTCGAGCCGTACGTTGATGAGACGTGGAATCGCTACTCACAGGATGAGCAGAAAGAGCTGATCCGAGAATATGCCGGTCTGCGGAAGCTGTTGGCGAATCCCTTGGCATCCATGCACGCCCAGGTCCTTAAGCCCATTTGCAACAGCTGCCTGCGCCCTTGGCCCGAGGTGGATGATCCACCAATCACTTACGGCCCGATCCATCCCCCGCGCGAGCACATCTATCTTTATCCAGCCAATCCTAGGCCTCGGAGAAAGCATCATTACTTTCCTTCCTATGGAACGGTAATGGCATCGGGAAGAATAAGGTACCCAATTGAATGTTATGTCTGCCACCAGGAGATGGACGATCTCGGCGTCTTCCACGTTGTCGAGGAATCGTTCCAGCGGCACTTCTGCTTTGAAGACGAATCCCGAGGATTGCCCAAGTGGTTACGCAGGCACATTTTGGATGTCTACGGTAATCAGTGCTTCATGTGTAATGAAGAGCTTTCGATCAGCCAGCTGACAATTGATCACATCATTCCAAAATGTCGCGGTGGCACATCCCGCCCGACAAACTTGCAACCGATGTGCGCGAAATGCAACAACGACAGCAAGAAGGACGCAGATCCGGAGGAGCATTACATTTTTCTGGACTTCCTGCTGCGTTCACCCCCGCGCGACGCCTACTCTGGCCTAATCTGGTAGCCAATATACCTGCTTCAGGTGAAGTGTGCTGAAGTCTAATTTAACCGAGTTCCCGGCAAAACGCGAGGTGCCGGAGCGGCCGCTCGGATGTCGCCTGTAAAAGTCTGGTGGAGATGATTGCTCGTGATCGACTGATCGGTGGTTGCGCGGTTCTGCACGTAAAGAACGCGAGCGCTAGAAATGGCGCTCGCCTAAGTACTTAGTGCTCTTTGTGAGCTTTGATTGCGTATGCCACGAGGGTGTCCGATTCGGTGTGGGACATGTTGAGGCGGTCGGGATGCTCGGTTATCCACCTTCAGAAGCCCTGACATTTTGCTTCGTTGCAGTTTCCTTCGAAGATTGCTCGGTTCTAGGTGGCAGAGGTCTCTGACGCCACGACACCGGAGCGCCGCCGCGGAGCGTCCGCGAACTCCCTGGGACAACTAAGGGCATCCGAGGTTAATATGATGCTAAGTCTTCAAGGAGCCTGATCATGGCGCGTAAGAAACCGTCCGATTTTCCGCAGAAGCCGCTGGATCTCTTTAGCGAACACCGGCACGGCCACAGCGACCGGCGATCGTTCCTCGACGGCACACGCAGGTTCGCTCTGGGCGGCATGGCAGTCGGTGCCGTGTGCGAGATGATGAGGCCCACCTATGCTTGGGCCCAGGAGGGGAAGGAGATCCACCCGGCCTCGGCCCGCGTCCTCGATCAGCTCAGAACGCGCTTCACGTTCCAGATCTCGGTCGACGTGGCCACTTTGCAGCAGGGGCTGGCGGTTGCCAGCGCGGCGCTGGCGGGCGGTGTCGATATGGTTGAAATGGGAACGCCGCTGCTCAAGAATGAGGGCGTCTCGAACGTCGTGCCAGCCTTCCGCAAGCAGTTTCCCAAAGCCCTGCTCTTAGCCGATATGAAGACCATGGACGGCGGTGCCTCCGAGGCCCGCGGCGTCTATGCGGGCGGCGGCAACATCATTGATTTTCTCGCGCTCGCAGGTGTGGATACAGCGAAGGCGGTCTGCAGCGTGCGCGACGAGTTCAGGCGCTCCGGCTCCGAACTCCCGCGGCTGGCCTTTGCCGATATCATGCTGCCGCAGCAGGCTCCGGCAGCCCAGGCCGCGGAGGCCGCACTTCGCATGCTCGACGCAGGTGTGGACGTGGTCGGGGTTCACCTGCAGTCCGATGCTCGGCACGCCGACCCCAAGCTGATCGAAAACGATCTTCTTGGTGATACGGCCCGCGCTATATTCGAGCGGGTCGGCAAGGCCGCCCCGGTGGAAGTAGTCGGCGGGCTTACTGCCGCGCGAGCGAAAAATCTTGCGCGCGCCGGGTTGCGCTGCTTCGTAATCAGCGGCAATCTTGGCCAGCCGGACGGCGTTGCCCGCTACAACCTGCCACCGGCCCAGATTCAGCGCTTGGTCGCCGGTTTCATCGCTGAGGTCTCGAGCACTAAGAAGGATCCTGGATAGTTGGCCGACAACGAATGCGGGCTGAGTCGCAGCCGCGCCAGCTTTGATGTGCTATCGCCTGCCATAGAGTACCTACAAGTTGCATCTGTGACGAGATGCCGATATAACCGGTGCAGAGCTGATGTCAGCATCGCGGGTTCGTACCGAGAAGTCTTAGGTCAGTATCAGGAGCGATTCGGCACGATACGGCTGAGGAAGGTGGACGAGGTCACTTGCCGGATCGCTTTTGATACTGGGACTTGAAGGAAGCCGCGACGAATGCTCCGGCTTATGGGTTTTCAAACACCGGATTCAACCTGTGAGCAGCGGGAGGCGTGAGAAGTGGGTCGGTGAGCTTGAAGTGAAGTTCTCGTGCTGGGTGAGTCGAGCCATAAAAGTCACACGTCGGGTAAACGCACAAACGTGCGAAGCGGATTCGAGAGATGTGTAGCAAAACGTCATGTGGACTTAGGCCGCGGTTGAGTGGAGTGGCGGAGGAGCGCGGAAGCGAAGTTGTAAAGCGCTCCAGCGTTCCAGAATCATCATCGGCCCATGGCAGCGCGGGCACAACCAGGCCACGCGCGGCTGTGATTGTCGCCCAGTGCTTGTAGCTGCCTTTTCCGGCACCACAGCGGTTGCGCCCAGCAGACGAAAACACAACGGCAGAAGCGTGGAGCGTTTGCGTGTACTGAGGAAGCCGAAGTGGCGGATGCGCACAAAGCGTGGCGGCAGGACATGCAACAGGAAGCGTCGCAAGAACTCGTTAACGTGCAGAGTCATGAGGCGCTGCTGGTTCTGGTGTGCCGAATCGCGCCAACGGAAAGTCACTTGATCGTCGGCAAACGCGACAAGCCGAGGATTCGAGATAGCGACTCGATGGGTATAGCAGCCGAGATAACGGAGGGCGTGTTCCGCGCCGCCAAACGGCCGTTTCGCATAAACAACCCACTTCTTACGAAAGGTCTGTCGTACTAGTTGCGCGAAGACTTTGGGCCGTCCGAGTGGCTTCATGGACCCATGAAACCCGAGTTTGTTGCCTGCGAAAGTTTCCTTCAGCGCTTCGGTGAACTTGCCACGAAAGACTTCGGCCAACACGCCGACTGGAAGGAAGAACTTTTGCTGGCACGGTATCCAATGGGTGCGATCGGGCGCTAATCCGCCGGCCGGAACGATGCAGTGAATGTGGGGATGATGTTGGAGTTTCTGATTCCAACTATGCAGCACACTGAAGAAGCCAATGTCCGCGCCGAGATGCTGCGGATCGCGAGCGACCTCAAGTAATGTCTCGGCGCTGATTCGAAAGAGTAAGTCGTAAACCACTTTCTTATTCTGCAAAGCGAGTGGCGCCAGTTCATGCGGCAGAGTGAAAACAACATGCGCGTATCGTGTCGGCAGAAGTTCGCGTTGGCGGGCTGCTAGCCAATGATCGCGAGCGTTCGCCTGACACTTGGGGCAGTGCCTGTTCCTGCAGGAGTTGAATGAGATGGCATGATGTCCACAGCGCACACACTTATCGAGATGACCGCCGAGCGCAGCGGTGCGGCAGCGCTCGATGGCTGTCAACACTTTTAAGTGGAGCCGGTTCAGCCAGGAACGATTTCGTTCGATGAAGTTCCGGCCCGCACTGCGAACGACATCGGCCATCTCAAGCGATGGCCGGTTCATCTATTCGTCGTCTTGCGCGAGAAAGGCGGCTAACTTCAGCTTGTCCAGAGGACTGGCTGTAGCACTCATTCGAGCATTGGAAAGATGCAGGTACAGCGTGGTCTCTTCCAGATCGCGATGCCCGAGCAGCAGTTGGATGGTGCGAAGATCGGCGCCTGACTCGAGCAAATGAGTCGCGAAGCAGTGCCGAAGCGTGTGGGGATGGATCTCATCTCCGAGCCCCGCACGTGTCGCAGCCTGTCGGCAGGCCGACCAAATCACCTTCGTGCTGATCGGCATTTTGCCGGTGTGCCAACGGTTGCCGGGAAATAACCAGACGTCCGGTTTCCTTCGAAGTCCGCGCACGTAAGTCCGAAGCTCCTCCAGGAGGATCGGACTGAGCATGACATCGCGATCTTTGCGGCCTTTTCCGCCTTTGACGTGAATCAACATCCGTTCACTATCAATGTCCGGCATTTTTAAGTGCGCCAGTTCAGCACGCCGCAATCCAGTCGCGTACAGGGTCATCAAGAGAATGCGGTAGAAGAGAGTGGGAGCGGCATCGATCAGTTTCGATACCTGCTCCACGCTGAGGACTTTGGGCAGTCGAAACGTCTTTCGCGGGTAGGGTGTTTCAGCAATGGTCCAGGGTTTCTTCAGCGTCGTCACGAAGAAGAATCGAAGCGCAGCAGTTCGCTGGTTGACTGTGTTGGCAGCCAGTTTGCGCTCGCGGAATAGGTAGGCCTGATATTGGCGAAGTTGGTCTGGGCCGAGTTGATCCGGTGGACGTTTGAAATAGCGCGCCAGGTCGGCAATCGTTTTGACGTACGTGCGTACAGTACTCTGAGAGTAATTCCGACGCTCGAGTTCTTCGAGCATCATCTTTCTAAGCTGGGTCACAAGGACCTCCTTGTGACCCGACACTATCCCAGTTTCCACATCGCCGCTTGGAACGCCCACGCGTAGCGTCTGCCGCTTCGGCTTCGTTCAAGTCGGCTTTTCGACCGAAATCTTGGCCACGGTTCAAGCAGATGGGTTCCACTTGCCCGTATAATGCGCTAATCGTTGGATAGCTCAGCGGCGACAGGCGTTCAAGGGTCACAGAGAATCTTTGCCGACAAGAGGCCACGTGAATATCCGGGTGCAAGGTCCTTTCGCGGGCTTTACTCTCTAAGCTCGGATGCAACCCTGTTTGCGATCGCTTATGAGGATAGAACAGGCGGAAACTAACTCGTATGTTCTTCATAAGGCCAGCTTCAATACCCATGCTGGTTGTGATAACAGTTCTTCGGGAAGATCAGGAAGCGTTATTGCGACACCATTCTTTAATGCCTTAAATTTGAGCGGCGCGGCCGAACCCAGCAGTGTCACTGATTTCAGGCCGGTAACGTTTCTCAACTGAACGCTACGACCGGGCCAGCGCGGCAGAATCGCGTAGACGTCTCGACCTTTTGTGGTGAAGAAGGCTTCGATCTCCGCCTTTCCGGATTGCGGCTTGGCCGTTAACTTTGTTACATCGTAGGCTGTCTCGAACTCCTTGTCGTAGTCAACCTTTGGGATTTCGCCGGAACTCCATTGCCTGGTGGTTTTCCATGGTCTTGTGCCGTAGATGGCGTCGCCATTAATCTTCAGCCACTGGCCTATCCGAGTGAGACGGTCCACCATCACCACGGGAATGGTTCCGTCTGCTTGGGGGCCGATGTCGAGCAGCAAATTCCCGCCCCTACTGACAAGATCGACAAGCATGATGACAAGTTCGCGAGCTGAGTGATAGTGTTCCAAGCGCTCGGCCCGGTTGTAACCATAGCTGAAGCCCATACCGCGGCTTTCCTCCCATGGATGGTCCATTCCGCTCATGCCGGGCGTATATTCGGTGGTCCAGTAACCGCCGTGCTTATGGCGGGTGTCGCTGCCCCAACGATCGTTGATTACAACTTCGTCCCTTGAAGGGGACTCGTTGAACAACCAAGCAAGCAGTTCAGGGCTGCGCCAGGTAGCGGAAGGCAGCTCCCACTCGCCATCGCTAAAGATGATGGACGGCTTATAGCGGGAGACGAGGTCTTTGAACTGGGGGATCATGTGCTCCTGGACATAGCGAGGCTTGTCGGATAGCCAAAGCGGGTTGTACCACTCGTAGAGCGAATAATAGTAGCCCATGCGCAAGCCTTTCCGCCGAACAGCATTTGTGAGGTCGCCAAGGACATCGCGTTTAGGGCCAATTTCGACGGCGTTCCACGGTCGGCCCCAAGTGGCAGAGGACTCTTTACTGGGCCATAATGCAAAGCCTTCGTGATGCTTCGAGGTCAAGACCACGTATTTTGCGCCGGAGTTAGCGAATACAGCGGCCCAATAATCGGGGTCAAATAATTCGGCTCGAAACTGCGGCGCGAAGTTCTGATACGGAAAATCGGCGCCGTACATTTTCTGGTGGAAATCCCAAGTGCCCTTTTGAATAGCGTTTGACGCGGGGTTCTCCTTGCCGTTCGTCATGGCGTTCCAATACCACTCGGCATAGGCCAACTTCCCTGGAAGGACGGGAGCGTAGCCCGGCACCGAATAGACACCCCAGTGGATGAAGATTCCAAATTTTGCTTCGGTAAACCAAGCGGGAGCGGGCCGCTTATCGATGGAATCCCAGGTGGGCTGGTAATTTTGGGCGTTTAGGCCGTTGAGCATCAGAGCGAAAAGAAGAAGGCGTTTCATGACGGGAGTTCTTCGATACTACTAGGGCGAGGAGTCGGCTGGCAGGGGGCGGCTGTAGCCCTGGCGCTTATATTTGTCGAGCAGAGTGGAAAGACTGTCGACCATATCGGGGCGCTTTTGATACAGATTGTCGCGCTCTTCGGGATCGACGGCGAGATTGTAAAGCTGGCCTTTGGGACCACCAGGAGCAGGGGCAACGGTGCGTGGAGCGCTGAAGCCGCCTGAGCCCAAACCTTCCTCCAATTTCCAATCGCCTCGACGAATGGCGAAAATGCCATCAATCGAGTGGTCGATAATGTCACGACGGATCGGCGCGCTCTGATTACCGGTCAGCGCTGGTAGGAGATTGTAGCTGTCTTCGGCGGCGTTATTGGGTAAGTTGTAGCCCGTGAGAGCGGCGGCGGTCGCCATAAAGTCAGAAAGGCAGCCGAGCTGGGAACAGACGCTGCGAGGCTTTACGTGTCCCGGCCAGCGAGCGATGAAGGGGATGCGGTGGCCGGCTTCCCATATATCGGCCTTTTCTCCTTTCCAATTTGCATTCGCGCGATGTGCATACTGGGCTAAATCGGATATCTTCCAGTCGGCGCCGTTATCGCTTGTAAAGATGAAGAGTGTATTTCGCGGTGAGCGCCGATCGACGGCTCGCAGGACTTTCCCCATACAGTCATCGACCTCAGCGGCATAGTCGCCGTAGTCACCGGCTTTCGATCGGCCGTGAAATTCAGAGTCAGGCATCCACGGAGTGTGGGGCGACGGCATCGCGAAATACAGGAAAAATGGATCGGGCTCAGCAGCGCGCTCCTCTACTATGTTGACCGCTTTGTCGGTGAGATGCGGAAGCGTTTTAACGAAGTCGAATCCAGGAGCTTTTGCACCTGGGCGCCAGAAGACGCCTCGCGGCTCTTTGCTGCCCGCTGTGTAGGTGCTGGCCGCCTCAACCACACGATCATTCTCGAAATACAGATAAGGATCCATATCGAGCGACGCCGGAATTCCGTAGTAGTAATCGAAGCCATGATCGATTGGGCCGGGATGGAGGGGCTTACTGTAGTCGGTCGGGTCGGCCGATCCCAGGCCGAGATGCCATTTACCGACACCGGCGGTGTAGTAACCCATCGATTTCAACATGGCGGGCAAAGTGAGACGGCCGTTCTCGATCAGATTCGGCGAATACCCATTGAGGACTCCCTTTTTGAGGCTGGAGCGCCAAGCGTAACGGCCGGTGAGGATGCTGTAGCGGCTGGGGGAGCAGACGGCGGAGGATGAGTGCATATCGGTCCAGCGCATCCCTTCGCTTGCGAGCCGGTTTCCGTTAGGCGTGGGAACTGCTGAGTCCGGGTTATAGCAGTCGAGATCGCCCCAGCCGAGGTCATCAGCGAGCACAAACACGATGTTTGGCTTTTCAGTGTGTAGGGTGGACAAGCTTTGGGCGCCTGCAAGGAGACTCATCGCGACGCTTCCGCAGAAGGTCCGGCGGCTTAGGGAATCAGTGTTCATCGGAATGTTTGTTAGAAGATTAGTTTCAAGGCGAACTGTATTTGGCGCATGGGGTTGTTGGTGGACGTGATGGATCCTCCCTGGGCTATGTTTACTGTCGCATTCGGCAAAGCGAATTGCGGATGGTTGAACAGGTTGAAGAATTCGGCGCGAAATTGCAGCGTTCCTTGCTCTCCCAACACAGGAATACCAAAGGACTTGAACGCGCTGAAATCGGTATTCACTGCGCCAGGTCCGATGATGATGTTTCGGCCCGCATTGCCAAACACGTAGGATGGCCCGGCGATGAAGGCGGCGGTATCGAACCAGCGCTGAACGGTTCTCTGATCGGAGGGAAGATTGCCGTCGGCAATACGATTGGGACGGGCGTCTCCCACGTTGGTATTGGCGGGGTTAAAGTTCAGTTCAGGCGTGAAGGGCTGGCCGCTGTGATCGGTAAAGATGAGGTTGGTTTGCCAGCCTCCGGCAACAGCATTAAGATAACGGTTTTGAATGTCGACGAATTTCGCTTTGCCGATGGGGAGTTCGTATAGGAAATTAGCTACGAAACGATTTCGTTGATCAAACGAGGCGAGTGAGTGCTCGATTTTCAGGTTCTGCGCATTGCGGTAGGTTGTGTCGCCATCCAGTTGTTCGCCGCCGTCATCTTGAGTTTTGCTGTAGGTATAGGAGACTTGCAGGAGAAGTCCATGAGAAAAGCGACGGTCGGCGTGCAGTTGAAGGGCATGATACGTGGAATCACCAAGTACCGAGTCGAAATTGATATCACTGATGCCCTGGATGGGGCGGCGGCTTGCGACGCTTGACGATCCGGGTACCGTTTGGTTGAGATTGTAGAAAAACGGGAGATGAGTGCCCTTCGTGCCGACGTAATCAGCTCCGAGAACGAAACTGGATACCTGCTGTTCGAAGCCAAAGCTCCACTTGTATACCAGGCTCGGCTTGTAACTCAGTTCGAATCCATCCAGCGTAGTGGTGGAAAGGTTGAGATTTTGGACGGTAGCGGCCGAAGGAGGAAAGCCGGACGCAAAGGTCACGCTGGGATGGATGGAGTCGGTGGTATAGGAAGAGCTAATCAAGAAAGGCGGATTCGCTGGCGGCGCGACGCCGACACCCGGAAAATTTGGCGAAGCGTAAAAGGCGCCCACGCCGGTGCGAATCACGGTGTGTTTCAGCACCTGATAGGCGATGCCGACTCGAGGCGCAAAGTTGTCGGCATAAGAACGAACGAGCGCTCTTGAATCGACACCTGAGGGAATGGTTGTGGTGTATTGAGCCGGGATGCCCGCTGGCACGCTGTTGTTGGGATAAATCAGCGCGTTCACGCCGGGCGCAAAGTTGGCCTGCTGGTTGAGGCGTTCGACGCGGGGAGTCCAGAATTCCCACCGCAACCCGAGATTGAGAGTGAGATTGCTCGTCAGCTTCCAATCGTCCTGAATGAAAACGGCGGAGTATTTCTGACGCACATCGCCGACATCCTCATTAGAAAGTGTTGCCGTGTTCGGTACTCCGAGGAGGAAATCGGCGAAGCTGTTTCCGGTGTTTGAGGCGCTTAGCGGATTCTGTGTGAACGAGGGCGAGAACGCGTAGCTGCCTCGAGCTGAACTTGACACGTCGAACCAGCTTCGTACCCATTCGAATTGGCCGCCGAAGCGGAGCTGATGATTTCCGCGAATCCAAGAGATGCCGTCTTTAAATTGCGCGACTTCGGCCAGTTTGCCATTGGGAACGTTAGGTTGTTCTCCGAGAGTTGTGTAGCCGGGAATGGAGATACTCGGGAGCCCGTTGACGCCGGGGCCCGGATTAGCCGGGATGCCGATAAATCCAAACTGCGAACCGAGATAGCCGCCAGCGAGGAGATCGCCGCGATTGTCGGCAATGCGGCTATATCCGGCTTGAAATTCGTTTACCAAAGAGGGGCCAAAGATATGAGTTTCGGCGATGCTGGATGAAATAGCGTTGGTGGCGTGGTTGTTCTGAGTGTTTGCAGTTGCGCCTACCAGCGGCGCCGGCAAGACGCCCGGATTCAAGTAGGATTGCTGCAGGTAGTCGTAGCGAACAAACATTTTGTCGGCATCCGAGAAGTTTTGATCACCTCGGCTATCGACGCGGTCGGTTTTTGTGACCTGGTTGGGATCGGACACATAGTTATTGGTAGCTCCGGTAACATTGGCAGTCGGCAACAGGGCAGCAAGTTTCGCCGCAACCGGGCTTATGTCGGTAGCTGGAATGATATTGCCAGCGAACGGTTGTCGAGTGTAGGTGGAGCCGGTCTGCGCCAGGGTGTAAGGATTGTAAATCGGCAACGTGCTTTGAAAATTGCCTCTAATGAGAGCGGCGGACGGCAAGGTGGTGGTCAAAGCGACACCCTGATCCTCGTCGGTCCGTTCCCAACTGGCGAAGAAGAATGTCTTGTTCTTGATGATCGGGCCGCCGAGCGTACCTCCGAATTGGTTGCGGATATGGAATTGTTTGGGCTGAGCGGCGGGCAGGAAGAAATCGCGGGCGTCGAGATGCTGGTTTCTTAGAAATTCGAAGGCGTCGCCATGAAAACGGTTGCCGCCCGACTTCATCTGCGCGTTAACAACTGCACCGGCCGAGTAGCCATACTCGGCCGAGTAATTGTTTGTCTCGATTTTGAACTCTTGCAGCGCGTCGATGGAGGGCTGGATGACTTCGTACGACTGATTTTGTACATCGACGATTCGCGAGTTGTTGTCAGCGCCATCCAGGTTGTAGTTCACCAGCTGGGCTCGGACGCCATTAGCGATGAAAGCGCCGTTTGCGGCGGTGGGATCGCCGTGAGAGGCCTCAGACACGCCGGGCGTTAGCTTCGCTAGCGCCAGATAATTGCGGCCGTTTAAAGGAAGATCTACTACGGCCTGCTGCTGGACCACGAGGCCGAGCGATGCCGATTCGCTATCGAGCGCCGGTGCGACAGAAGCGACCGTTACGGTCTCAGAGACCCCGCCGACAGTAAGCGTGATATCGATTCGGACGGTCTGGGCCACCGCCAAGGTCAGGTTTTCACGGAGAAATGTTTTGAAGCCGGAATTCTTTGCCTCAAGCGTGTAGTTGCCCGGGGGAAGAAGCGGAATTACGTACAGGCCGGAGCCGTTGGTGACCGTGGTTCGCTGGCTGCCGGTCGCCGTCTCTTTAGCTGTGATCTGGACTCCGGGAATCATAGCGCCGGAAACATCGGTGACCGTGCCCGTCAGCTGTGCGTTCTCGTTTTGGGTATAAGCATACTGAGCGCCCAAGAACGCGATAGAGAACGGAATTAACCAGACCTTGGCCGAACGCAACTTTGGCATCCCCGACATACGCTGAACTCCTGAGCGCCTTCAAAGACGGTGCGCTTCCTGGTATTGAGAGTAAGTCCGCACCAGGCGAAAGCAATGTCAAAAGAGGTGAAAGCAATTGATGAAACCCGTTTAAACGTTTGGGAAATGATGACTCACCGGCTTTGCAGATAGAATGCTTGACATGCGTGGATCGGAAAGCGAGGCGGATGGGAAAACCGGAACCGACCTAGCCGGGGCCGAGATCGCTGAACCGCCGTTCGCGCATGACGAGCGCTGGCTGACGGTCGAACGAATCGCCAACGGCGCGTTTTTTAACCGCTCCGCACGACTGAGAGAGTTATTGCTTTATATAGCCGGCCGAAGCCTTGCGCGGGCAGACGAGCAGCTGACCGAGTACGAGATCGGTAGGCACCTGTTCGGCCGGGGCGCTCAATATGTCCCAGCGGATGACAGCGTGGTTCGCTCGTCGGTCAGGCAGCTAAGGTTGAAGCTTCGGGAGTATTTCGACGCGCATTCGGATGAGAAATGGGTGATCGAGATCCCGAAGGGACGATATCTGGCAACGTTCGAGCCGCGGAACAAGCCTGACGAGTCCCCCAACATCGAGACGGCCGCAATCAATCCGCTGATTGAAACCATGCCGAAGCCGCGCGTCAAATGGGATTGGCCGATGTTTACGCTTGGCGCAGTCTGTGCCGTTTCGTTGGCAATCAACGTTTGGTTTTGGATTCAGCATATTCAAACGGCCGCCGCTGCAATCTCTGAAGATCAACTGGGGTTCGCTCCGGCGCTGATTTCCAGGAGCGCACGGCCCACTCAGTTTGTGCTTGATGATTATGCGTTCGTCTTGCTTTCACGGCTCACTCATCAGACTTCTACTTCCGTAGAAGAATATGCCAACCGATCGTACATGGCGAAGAACCTGATGCCTTCGCGGGATCCGGCGCTGGCGGATCTTTGGAAGCTGCTGCAGACTCGCATGATTGTCTCTTTAGGAGCTGAAGCTACCGCCGAGAGACTGCTGCGTGGAACTCCCCAGAACTCAAAATTAATCGTGCGGCACGCTCGCAACATGGCAGTTCGTGAATTTCAGGACGGTAACTTCATTCTGTTCGGTTCTCATCCGAACAACGAATGGACCGACCTGTTCACCGAACGGCTGAACTTTCGGACCACATCGCTGCCGAGCGAACAAGCGTGTTTCGAAAACTTGAAGCCACAGGCGGGTGAACGGAGACTTTATTGTACGGACGGTCCGGCATCGATAAACTCCGGCGTTGCGTATGCGCGTGTTGCCTTCCTGCCCAATCTTTCGGGCAATGGATTTGTATTGCTGATTGCAGGCTTAAATATGGTGACATCGGAAGCAGCGGGAGAATTCCTTGTTGATGCATCGCAAAGCAAACAACTTCTGAAACTCTTTGGCGCAGGATCTTTCTCTGGTCTTCCTTACTTTGAGGTGCTGTTGCGCACTTCGGCGGTCGACACAACTCCCAGCAAAATCAGGATAGTGGCGTACCGGCGAATTGGCTAGGGGGGACTCGCCAAAAAGCTGATGGCCAAATTGCACGGGGCGTGTGGTTGGCAGCTGGTTGATTATGGGGCTTTCTTGAATGCTGCCAGTCCCATGGTCCAGTCCTTCACGGCGCCTAGCGTCAGACTGGCTGAGGTTGGTCCGGCGAGTGTTTGGATCTGGTCTTCGGCTGTCAGCCTTGTTCCCGGGGGTGTTGGAATGAGTTCCTCGATGGTATAGCCTGGGCCGGCCGTTACTGTGTTTTCGTCGGATGTGGTGGAGGCTCCCAGGAGTAAGTCGCCGTTGGCTGTGGTGGTGGCGGCGCCGCTGTTGGGCGAGACGCTGTTGCCTTGTGCGGCCGCGGTCACGTCCAAGGAGTTTGCGGTCGCCACACCTGAGTATTCGAGAATTACGATGCGCAGATAGCCAGCGGTATTTGGAACTACTTTTACCTGGTTAGCGCCGGCCTTTATGGTTCTCTGCATAGTAAATGCCCAGCGTGACGCTCTCAATCGTGTCGCCCGTGGTCAATGCTTTGCGATAGGTACTGCCGTTTGAGTCGGTAACCGTGAACGAGTGCGAACTGGATTGGCCGGCAAAAATGGCCACTCCTATCCAGTTGCCGGCGGTGTTGGGGGATCGGAACGCCACGGATTGGGATTGGACGTTGATCATGGAGTTTACGTTGGTGTGCTGAACCAATTTGATGGCGGTGTTCGACACCGCGTTATTGGTCAGATTGAAGGCGGCCGGCGTGGTTACTCCGGGCACACTCGCTGTGACGGTGTAGCTGCCAGCTTGGCCGTTGGCCATTAGCGCGGGAGCTGTGGCTACTCCACTGCTATTGGTGGTTGCTGTCGCCGTGGCGGATCCGCTGAAGGCAGCGCCGGCTCCGGATCCAGGTGCTGTGAAAGTGACTGTCACTCCGCTCAATGGGTTGTTGCTTGAGTCTTTCACCGTCGCCTGTAATCCGATAGTGAATGCCGTGTTTACGGTTGCGCTTTGCGGCGTTCAGGCGGTCGCCGTAATGCCGGCCGGGGGACCAGGGGTGGGCGGAGCGCTGGCGACGTTTGTCAAATTGAAGTTCGCTGGCGTTCCTACTCCTGGCGCTGTCGCTGTCACGACGTAGGCGCCGGTTTGCCCGTTGGCGGTTGGCGCGGGCGCAAGGGCGTTTCCGCTGGTATCGGTGGTTGCGGTCGCGGTGTTCGATCCGCTGAAAGCCGAGGCGGCTTGGAAGACACGCGGGCGCTATTCGTCAAAGCAAATTATAGTTGGGATGATCCTCTTAGCGCACGCTCATTCGCCGCCTGGCGGAAACAGTTACGGGATAAGCGAGATCGGGTTTTCTCCATTCAAGACGGCGGGGGAAACCGCCGTTTCTACAGTCTGGAGACCGAAACCACAACAGGTGTTCTTCGCACCGCGGCTCTGACGCTGCGGGCCGATACTTTGAACCCGGTCAAAGGCACATTTCGCTTTGAACAGCAGAACGAGGTGAGCATCGATGACGCGGGTGAAATGCCGGAGCTGCCGAGGGAAGTCCGGACCAAAGATCAGCTTGGCCGGCGGCCGGTAATTGTAAAAGAAGTGGGTTCGGAGGAGGAGCTCCGTGTTTTTGAGGCGCTCAATGCGATCGGAGCAGATGTGGGCGAACCGGTGACGGTAACTATCGATTCATCGAAACAGCGGATCAACATCGTGGGCTTAGGACTCAGCGCAGATCGAGAACAGCAGATCCGGCAAGCCTTAGGTCCGATTCCGAATATTGCCCTGCGCTTCACGTCCGGCCAGCCGGGGGGCGTTGGGAACCCATCCGCGAACGCCGGAGTTTATGCATCGGATAACGCCGCGCCTCTCCGCCATACGCTAGAGACGCAAGCGGGGGGAGCGCAGCAGTTCCAACTGATCACAGACAAGGCTTTGGACGCCAGCTCCACCGTTCTGGGGCAGGCGAACGCGTTGCACGTGCTATCGCAAAAATTTCCCTCTACCGTTGCCTCTGCGTTTACACTGCCGGATCGTGAAAGCCTGCTCGCTCTGAGGCATCGCCACGCCAGAGCCATTGAACAGGCAATCGCGGATTTAAAAGAGGTTCTTAGACCTCTATCTAATTCACAAAATGCCGGAACGAACGAAACGCAAAGCCAGCAGGCGACATCCTGGGAACTTGGTGCTGCGCGGTTGTATGAACAAGCCAGGTTGCTCGATGCTTCGTTAGGACGGATTCTCGCGGGTAGCTATTCGCAGGAAGTGGGACAAGGCATTTGGAGTAAATTGCCGGATGAGATTAACAAAACGGAGGCGCTTGCCCGCTCTCAAGAGACGGCTCGGTAGTGAACTCGTATGCCTGTGTCTGTTGATGATCCAGGCCTCCAATAGCTTGTTCTCGGGACCCTTGGGCGGCTTTCTCAGCGGCGTAGTTCGGGAACGCTCCGGTGCAGTGATGCCAGACGTGGAGGTGCGCATACAAAACGAATCCAGCGGAGTACAGCAGAAAGTATCCTGTGACCAAAACGGCAAATTCGTCAGCACCGAGCTGCTTCCCGGTTCCTATCGAGTGACTCTTCGACGGCGCGGCTTTCGGACGGTGAGCTACGCGGGGTTGACCGTACAAGCGGGGCAGACCCATGTCGGCGATTTCACGATAGAAATTGTGCCGTTGCAGCAGGAGATCACGGTAGAAAGCTCTCGTGATAGCACTGACCCAGCCGCGAATGGGGTGGCGGTCAGCCGTAATTCAAGGGAGAGCGCTCTTCCGGCGAATGGCCGCGACCTGCACGCGTATTACGCCTTGGTTCCGGGAGCGACATTGACGCCTGCTTCCTCAAGCGATGGAGGTCAGTTCACCGTCAATGGCCAGCGACCGAACACAAACACGGTTCGAGTGGATGGGGTTAATGCCAACACCGGCCTCGGGGTGTCAGGACTGCCGGGCACTTATCCGGGCTCCAGCTTACCGGCCATGACGGCAATCGGGAGCACGCAAAGCATCGCTTCCAGGGAAGAGATCGAACGCACTGAACTCCGTTCTTCTAATTTCTCGCCCGAGTCCGGAGAGCGGCCCGGAGCTCAAATTTCGATCGAGACGCGATCGGGTTCAAACGATTTACATGGCAGCGCCTTCGGCCTTCTCCGTCCTCGGGCTCTGAATAGCGAGGATTGGTTCGCGCAGAAGTATCAAGTGCCACTCGAAGCTTCTTCGTTGAATGGCTACGGCGTGAGTTTGGGCGGAGCGCTGATTCCAAACCGGACTTTTTTTTTCGTTGCCTTCGAAAATGAACATGTAGAAGACACGGCGATGCAGCTTACGGCTGTTCCCTCGTTACCGGCGCGCGCGGAAGCTAATAATGGGATCGCCCTTCTGCTGAATGCCTTTCCGACGCCGATCGGTCCAAGGCTGGGCGAGGGTACTGCTCTCGGGAACACGCCTCTCCAACAACAAGCGTCAGTTCAAAACTACGGCGCGCGCTTAGATCAGATCCTTGGTGACCGAGGCCGTATTTTTGCGCGTTACTCCAACGTGCCGTCACGTTCACTGACGCAGCAGTTGAGCGATATCAGTGCCAGTTTAAGTTCCATCAGTGCGACCGCGGGCCTGACAGCAACGCGGCTGGGCGCCGTGCACGACCTTCGTGTAAACTTCTCGCGAGCGACGGATACGTCATCGTGGGCTGCCCGGTCAGCGAATGAGCAGGCCGCGTTCAATTCTTTACCGGGTCAGCCGGACGGCAGCAAAGTTTTCATCCCCAACGGGAATTTATTGGGGACATCTTTTTACGGCGGCCTCGCCGCGTTAGCAATCTCGGGCGTAGGTCAACTCGTCTCCGGATCGGCGGAACGTACGCATCAGAATCAATGGGAAGGCGCTTATACATTTTCGAAACAGTGGGGGCGGCACGAGTTCCGATTTGGCGGAGACTACCTCCTATTGCTTCCATCCACGCTGGCGGGCAGTTATGGCACGACATCAGCAGTATCGGCCGGTGTGGGATCGCTGCTGGCGGGAGTTCCGCTGGGTCTAACAATCTCTGACGGCAAGCCGATCATTTATGCGGAGCGAATTTCAATCGGCTCCGCTTTCTTGCAAGACAGCTTTCACGTCAATGACCGTTTGAGTCTCATGTACGGTTTGCGCTGGGAGGTGACGCCTCCGACCAACACCACGGTAGCTGAGACTTACTTAAATTCGATTGCCACCTGGACCGGACCGGGCGCGCCGGCCGACGGGAGCGGTCTCGATGCTCGCTTGAGTAGATCCACCTGGCCGATGAGCTATACGCAACTGGCGCCGCGCTTCGGGTTGGCGTATCGGCTGCGCAGACCCGCGCTGGTTATTCGCGCCGGCGGCGGCGCCTTTTATGAGACGGCATTGGGTTCGCTGATCGATCCGGTGAATTTGTCGCCCTTAAATACCTGGGAGTTTGTTCCGCGCACCGGCGCGACGAGTCCTCCCTCGGCCGCCTATACCAATGTCGTATCAACGCCCCTAAGTCTACCCAGAATCTGGGAATGGAGAGCATCCGCGGAGCGGTCTATCGGGGATCGCTCCACGTTTTCTCTTGCCTATGCCGGCTCGCTAGGATCGCGGTTACTTCGTCTGGAAGGCGTAGTCGATCAATCCAGCAGACTTCTGCAAGAAACCGATTTCACCAACTACGGCGCATCGCAATACCAGGCGCTCGAAGCACAGTTCAGGGGTGACTTGACTCCAAATTTATCCGCTCTCATTTCCTACACTTGGGGTCATTCGATCGATAACGGATCGCAGGCATCCGCTGTCTATCTGGCCCAACCCGGTCAAGCTGCCTCTTTTGATCGGGCTTCCTCTGATTTCGACATCCGTCACAACCTCAGTGCATCGTTGAGTTACCGTGTGCCGGCCCATTTCGGCGGTTCCTGGCAAAACTGGTTGAAGGGCTGGACTTTGAGTTCGAGCCTCGAAGCGCGGACAGGATTTCCATTCAATGTAACCACCGTCGACAGAAGCATCGGTTTGGGTTTCGCCAACACCGGACGGCCAAATTTACTGTCCGGCCAACCGATTTGGATTCAGAACAACTCCTTACCGACAGGCCAGGAGCTGAATCCGAATGCCTTCCAAGCGCCTGCAAGCGGTGTCAATGGAAGTCTGGGCAGAAATATCTTCGCGGGGCCGGGATTGTTTCAAATAGATGCAAGCCTACGGAGGCAATTCCGGCTATTCGGCGGGAGCTCTCTTGAAACGAGCGTCAGCGCCTTCAATCTTCTGAATCGCGCCGGTTTTTCCAATCCGGTGGGCTATTTAGGAAGCACCCTGTTTGGACAGCCGACGTCGATGCAGAGCTTGATGATGGGCTCCGGCAATCCCACTAATGGTTTAGCTCCACTTTTTCAATCAGGGGGTCCGCGGACGGTGGAGATTAGTGTGAAGATCAGCTTTTAGTTCTCCCGCAAAACAACGATTTTGTTTTTGGTAGCGGCATCGCCAGTACCATGTAAAAAAGTTCCTGAACGTTCCGATCTATTCCGAGTTTCGGTGGCAGAACAAGGTTTGAATAAGGCTGGGTAGTTCTAGCCTCAAGCTCGTTCGAAACAAGTTTAGTAACAGTGCGGATTGTTTTTTCAAATAATTTTGGTACTTTCCGTCGGTGCATTTCGGTAGCAGCTTGTTAATCTACCTTGACATTGTTGGTTCTGCTCTCCTATTGTGGTGAAAACAGAATGACTTGGCGTCGCCTATGTGTCTGGTACTTGGCTTGGTTGTTGAGCAGCGCGGTTTTAATCACGTTCCTCGATGCTCTTCCGGACCCCCCGGCTACAACTCCCCATGACAGGCTAGCCCGCGCGAGCCTCGCTACACATCTTCTGAGCTTAGACGATGACGATTCCCTGCTGCAAAGCAGAATCGTTGCGTCGTATTCTGCTGCTGTGCGCGTTGTTCTCCATTCGGGGCAGTTGATCTTAAACCCGCCGGCGATGCGCGGCACAGTGGAGATTGCGCTTACCCATAAGGCGTCTGATTCTTCTCCTCCTGTTAAATCGTAGTCCCCGCCACACGCAAGTGACCGGATGCAAGAGGTAGCGATCGGTATAACCGTTGAGCTGTGTCTTTTGTCTCATGGCGGTGTGATCACGCCCTGCTGATTCAGCAGCAGCTGCGTCTTCCTGCCGTTTTGCAGCGAGCTTGCATCCTAAGCCTCGTACGAAATCTGAATTCTTTTAAATTCTTGACGGAGTGTTATGCAGAGCGCAACTGTAGGACTTGACCTTCCAACCGCAGAAACAACGGGCGATCTTTCGTCGCCAGACGTCGCACCGATCCAAATAGCGGATCTTTCGGAACGCTGCACGGACCCGAAACTGGGCCAACAGATCTATGACTTCATCGCTGAACTTTATCCGATTTGCCGCAGTATCACAGGCGATGGAGTTCGCGAGACACTTTCGGCCATAGAACGCTTGATTGTTCTCGAAAAGCATGAGGTTCCGACCGGGACGGCGGTTCTCGATTGGACTGTACCCAAAGAGTGGAATATTCGTGATGCTTATGTCGCAAATGCACGTGGAGAACGTGTTATCGACTTTCGGAAATCGTGCCTCCATGTCCTCGGCTACAGCGTGCCGGTTCGGGGCCGCTTTTCCCTGAGTGAGTTGAAGAAGCGCTTGTTTACGGTTCCCGAGCATCCCGACTGGATTCCGTTCCGGTACTCGTACTATCACGAAGACTGGGGATTCTGCATGGCACATAGCGAGTTCCTGAAGTTGGAAGACGGCGACTATGAGGTGGTCATCGATTCTTCGTTGGAAAACGGCTCGCTAAGCTATGGCGAATGTTACTTGCCCGGCGAAACAACAGACGAGGTCGTTGTCTGTGTTCATATCGATCACCCGGCGATGTGCAACGACAACTTGTCGGGTGTTGCGGTGGCAACCTTTCTGGCGAAGCTATTGGCTGGTGTTCAAAATCGGCGCCTCTCCTACCGCATCATCTTCATTCCCACTACGATTGGATCGATAACATGGCTCAGCCGCAATAAAGCCCATCTAGATCGCGTCAAGTACGGTTTCACGATGACTTGCATTGGCGATGCCGGAGGATTTACGTGGAAGGAAACACGTCGCGGCAACACTGGCATCGACAGAGCAGTTAAATGCGCGCTTCGGGAAACCGGTGAAAAACATGAACTTTGGGACTTTACGCCATTCGGTTTCGACGAGCGTCAGTTTTGTTCTCCTGGTTTTAACCTGGCATTCGGCAGCCTGTTCAGAACCGGTGCTCATTTTTATCCGGAAAACCACACCTCCGCGGATAACCTGGATCTTATGCGACCGGACAAATTGGCCGGCGCTGTTGCGCTTTGCGTCGACATCTTTAAAATCCTCGAGGGCAATGCGAAGTATCTAAACCTAAGTCCCGAAGGTGAGCCGCAATTAGGCAAGCGGGGTATTTATCGGAAGATGGGCGGACCCATACCCCAGGCACACCTTATGCACTTGTTATGGGTCTTGAACTACTCTGACGGGGAGCATTCACTGCTGGATGTCGCGGAAAAATCCAGATTTAAATTTTCCGACTTGCGGAAGGCGGCCGATATTCTTCTGGAGCAGGAACTTCTGCTTCCGTGTGGGGATGACGTCTGAGGGTGCCCAGCGGCAGCTTCTGTCGGGGGTTGAAAATTCAGGTATTCTGACGAGAGCCTTCCGATGGCTAACGAGCTTAGATACGGGTTTCGTCAGATGCGTCGAACGTTGCTTTCAGCGCGACGGTTATCGCGCTTTTGGCAACTGGCATTGCGAGTACCTTGGTGGTATTCGCATTTCTACATGCATTTCTGCTAACTCCGTTGCCTGTGAAGGATGCTTCACAGCTACTTCTTCTGGAACACATCAGTTCTAATGGTCTCCGTCCCGAGGACACCTTCAGCTACGCTCAATTTGGCGAGATTGCTGAACGTTCCGATCTGTTCCGAGATTCGGTTGCAGAACAAGCTTTGAGTGAGGCTGGGTTAGTATTTGCTGCGAACTCATTCGAGACTCGTTTAGTAACAACGCAGATTGTTTCTCCGAATTACTTCAAGTCGTTCGGCCGCGCTAGGAAGGCTTTTCGACGATTCGGACGCGAGAAAATCATCGGAGATACCAATTGTCCTAAGTTATCAATACTGGCGTACTCAGTACGGAGGCAATCGTGATGTTCTCGGTCGCACCATTCACCTAAAAGGTTTTCCGTTCAAAGTGGTTGGTATTTTTCGCCGCGAGTTCCATAGCGTCGATGTCGACAGAGCTCCAGACATTAAATTTCCGATTTCCGCTTCGGATGTTCTATACGGAGTCAACCTGTTACATGCTGGTTGTTCTGAACAATACGCGGGTACATCCGTGGCCGAAGGAGTTCGTCGAGTCTCAAGTAAAGGAGGCCAGTAGCTCTTGGCTCGGATGGCAGTCCTTGCAATTCGGCGTCTCGCAAATGCGAGACGAGTTTTCACGGGCATTGCACCTGCTTATGGGAGCGTGACGCTGGTTATGGTGGTTATCTGTGTGAACACAGCAGCTTTGGCGCTGGACCGATCTTTGACTCGAGCGACAGAGATTTCAATTCGAATCTCTCTCGGAGCGAGCAAGATGCAGCTGTTTCGGGAGTCATTGATCACATATGGCGTCCTTGTTTTATCTGCGGCAGCCGTCGGAACGGTCGTCGCGATTGTGCTCTCGCCTGTTCTGTCTGGTTTGCTCCTTGAAGTGCGGGATTTGCATCAGTTAGCAAATCCGAATATCAGAGAAGTGCACGTCGGCACTAGCGGCATATTCGCCAGCCTTGGTGTTTCATTCGGCAGTCTGGTTTTGTTTGCTGGTCTGGCCTGTGCACGGCTCGATGACTTATCGAAGCGGCAATTACACGGGCCGTACGACCGCACAACGTTTCGACGTCTTAGAACAGTCACTCAGCAGCTTGCCCGGTGTTCAAGCTGTGGCTTACTCCAGCCGTGCCATCATGCGTGGTTCAGGCATAAAAGACCTGATTTCACCTCGCGGTCCGCATTTGTCGAGTAACATCGTTGCTAACGTCAGCCTAAATTCGGTCTCATCGGGTTACTTCCAAGCCATGGGTACGCGGCTACTAAGTGGCCTCTGGCGGGCTTGCAAGGTCCAGCCCGCTGTTGTCTTGAAGCAGCAGTGAAGTGCTTCGAAGTATTTGCTGCCGTGTCGCGCATAGCCCTTCGGGCTTTTGACCGCTGAGTTAAAATTTGAACTCGGTGATTTTCTCACAAACGATGGTGCGCCTGCTGTGTGCGTTTTGCGTTTTGATGCCTAACGTTCTGGCCGCGGATGTGGACTGGCCGGTGAATGGCGGCGCTTACAACATTCGATACTCTTCGTTGACCCAGATCAACCAAGAGAATGTAAAGCGCCTGGAAGTGGCCTGGACTTATGATTCGGGCGACGCCTTTAAGGGCTCCGAGATGCAGAGCAACCCGATTGTGGTGGGCGGACTGTTGTACGCTACTACACCGACAATGCGAGTGGTGGCGCTGAATGCGGTGACGGGTAAAGAGGTCTGGAGCTTTAATCCCAAGGCTAGCGGCGACGCGCAACGCCGGTTCCGTCATCGCGGAGTGACGGTGTACCGGGATCGGGTGTTCTTCACTTATCGCAATTATCTTTGGTGTCTCGACAGGCAGACCGGGAAACCATTTGTGAGTTTTGGTGAGGGGGGGCGGATTGATTTGCGCTTGGGATTGGACAGACCTCCGGGAAGCATAACCATCAGCGCTAGTAGTCCGGGCGTGGTTTTTGAGGATCTCTTCATTCTGGGGAGCACGGTGCCGGAGACGCTACCCGGATCACCAGGGCACATCCGCGCGTTCGATGTGAACACGGGCAAATTGCGTTGGATCTTTCACACGATTCCGCATCCGGGAGAATACGGATATGACACATGGCCGAAGGAGGCCTACCGAATTTCAGGTGGAGCGAATGCCTGGGCGGGTCTGAGTTTAGACCCGAAGCTCGGGATGGTGTTGGCGGCAACCGGGTCGGCTTCCTTCGACTTCTACGGATCGAACAGGATCGGCGATAACTTGTTTGCCGATTGTGTTCTGGCGCTGGATGCACGAACGGGCAAGCGCATCTGGCACTTTCAAGGCATCAAGCATGACGTTTGGGACCTGGACTTTCCGGCGGCGCCGAGTTTGGTGACCGTCACGAGGAATGGCCGCAGGGTGGAAGCCGTCGCGCAGATCACGAAGACCGGCTACGTGTTCGTTCTGGATCGCAGGACGGGGAAGCCGCTGTTTCCGGTGGAGTATCGAAAGGCTCCGTCGTCCGCGCTGGAGGGCGAGAAGCTTTCCGCTGTGCAGCCGTATCCGGTGAAGCCTCCGCCTTTTACACGGCAGGCTTTTACGGAAGATATGGTGACCGATCGCACGCCGAAAGCGCATGCGGCTGTTCTGGCGAGGCTGAAGGCTTTGGATTCGAATGGCATGTTTACTCCGCCCAGTGTGCGAGGAACAGTGCTGATGCCGGGAACAGATGGAGGCGGGGAATGGGGTGGTGCGGCCTATGACGAGAGCAGCGGACTCCTGTACGTCAACTCCAATGAGCAGCCGTGGATCATTCGGATGGTGAGCCATGAGACCAAGTCGCTGTACCAGAACAATTGCGCGACTTGTCATGGCAGCAATCGGGAAGGGGCGCCGCCTACGTTTCCGTCGCTGATCGAGATCGGTAAGCGGCGTTCGCGTGAGGAGATCGTGCGCTTCGTGCGGGAAGGCGGAGGGCGGATGCCGGGGTTCGATTACCTGGGGCATGGCGTCGATGAGATTGTCGATTATCTACTGACGGGACGCGATACGGAAAGTCTGAACGCGGCGCAGGCGCAGGCGGATCCCAACTGGCAGAAGTATCGGAATGAGGGATACATTTTGTTTCGCGATCCTGATAATTATCCGCCTATCAAGCCGCCTTGGGGTACGTTGAACGCAATCGATTTGAACGCGGGTACGATTCGGTGGAAGATTCCATTCGGGGAGTACCCGGAGCTGGCTGCACGCGGGATCAAGAACACGGGCAGCGATAATTATGGCGGCCCGGTGGTGACGGCGAGCGGCTTGCTCTTTATCGGCGCGACTAGTTTCGATAACAAGCTTCATGCTTTCGATAAGGCGACCGGGAAGCTGTTGTGGGAGGCGCAACTTCCGGCCGCGGGCAACGCGACGCCGTCGATCTATCAAATTGACGGGCGCGAGTACGTGGTGATTGTGTGCGGCGGCGGTAAGAATGAAGCACGCTCGGGCGGGAGCATTGTGGCCTTTGCGTTGCCTCCTGGATAACGCAGCATGGCCGGATTTCCGGGCATACTATTCACATGGCGGCTATTGGGCGAGACCTTCGCACCGCGATCAGAGCGCTCTCGAAGAATAGAGCTTCGACGGCGGTGGCCGTGGCGACTCTGGCGCTTGGGGTTGGAGCAAATACTGCCATCTTCAGCTTGATGAACGCGGTTCTCTTGCGATCTCTTCCCATTCCGCATGCGGAGCAGCTGGCGGCATTAGCCACGACTATCTCCGACAACGTTAACGGGGACGAGCCTTTCACTGTCCCGATGTTCGAAGAGCTGAAACGCAGTCAGCGCGTATTTTCGAACGTTTTTGCCTGGAACGGCGGTTCGATGGCTACTTTCGAAGCCGATCGCAGACGTTTTGCCGGGGCAATCGCAACGGTCTCCGGTAACTATTACGAAAGCATGGGCATCGCTCCGATACTGGGGCGTTTTATCGACAACAAAGATGTTGCTATGGGGAGCGGTTTATCCAGCGCGGTAGCAGTGGTTAGCTATCGCGTGTGGCGCGATTGGTACAACAGCGAACCGAATATCGTCGGCGATACCATCCGAATCGGAAATCATCCGTTCACGATTATCGGCGTCGAACCGGAGGGTTGCTCCGGGCTGAACATAGATACGGCGACAGATGTAACCGTGCCCATCTTTGCGCCCGGGCAACTTGCGGCGCGTGAGCCACAGTTCTTGTGGCTTCGATTGTACGGCCGGTTGAAACCGGGTGTCGCTTTGAAAAAGGCCCGCGCGAGTCTGGTCACCCTGTGGCCGCATATTCAAGAAGCGACGCGCCCGCCTGGTTACGAAGGCGAGCGCCGTACGCGGTTCTTTGCGCGCCGTATTACGCTCGATCCGGCTTCCACCGGCGTCTCTTTTCTCCGCAAACGCTTTTCCTATCCGTTGGAGGTTCTGCTCGCGCTGGTCGGCGCTGTGCTGTTGATCGCGTGCTTGAACCTGGCGAATCTGGCGTTGGCGCGCGCGGCTTCGGAACAACATCAGTCCGGAGTACGTGCTGCTCTGGGCGCCACTACCTGGGATTTATTGCGTCAGCCTTTAATTGAAAGCTCGCTGATCTCTTTTGCAGGCGCGTTGCTGGGCTTGTTTATAGCGTTTTGGTGCAGTCGCGTGCTTCTCCGGATCGCCTGGACCGGACTTGTGCCGACACAGCTGAGCGTAGCGCCCGACGGGCGAGTGCTGGCCTTCACAGCCGCTTTGGCGGTTCTCACAACCTTGCTCTTTGCCATGGTTCCGGCGTGGCATGCAGCTCGGATCGATCCCCTGCAAGCACTGCAGGGACAGACACGGTCGGTGCGCCGCGGCTCAAGCCTTCTTGGCAAGACTTTATTGGTGATCCAAATCGCGCTTTCTCTGGTGTTGGTGGTGGGAGCTCTTTTGTTCGGGAGAACTTTGAGTTCGCTCCATACCGTGAAGGTTGGATACCGGCGTGATCATCTCCTTACCTCGACGCTATTTCCGCAAGGTGAGGCTTTGACTGCCCAGAACGCTCCTGCTTCCTATCAGCGATTGACTGAACAGATCAAACGCATACCGGGGGTGGAGAGTGTCAGCTTTTCGGCGAGCGGCCCTGCTAATGAGTTCGAGACGCTTGATCCAGTTTATGAGTCGACCTCTGGTCCTCCCATACAGTTGTGGGACCCGATTTTTTTCATGTTGCGGGCATGCATGTGCTGCATGGCCGTGAGTTTAGCTGGCAAGACAACGGGCGGGCGCCTTGGCCTGTCATCGTGAGCCAAAGCCTGGCCGAAAAACTGTTTGGACGGAACAACCCGGTCGACCGCATCTTCTACCTTGGTCCTCATACTTATCTACAAAAGTTGAAGGTGGTTGGCGTCGTGAATAGCGCTAGTCTTTGGAAAGTAGAGAGTGCCAAGCCGATGGCGATCTACCGGCCCTTCATGATCGCGTATTCCGGCGGCCAGCCCATCCTGGACCTTCGTACCGTGGTTGACCCAGGAAGTCTCAAGACAGCGGTAGATAAGACTATAAACTCCTTGGGTCGTCAATACTCACTCCGAACCGTGACGGTAGAGGAACGTTTGGACAGTTACTTGACGGTGCAACGGCTCACGGCCACTCTGTCCCTGTTCTTCGGCGCAATCGCGGTCTTGCTTGCATCGGTCGGGCTGTACGGCCTGATGTCGTTCCATGTGACACGGCGTACCGCGGAGCTTGGCATCCGCGTTGCTTTGGGCGCGCAACGGGGGCAGGTTCTGTTGATGATCTTGCGAGAGGCCGCCGTTCTTAGCGGCATCGGTTGCGTCATCGGGTTCTTAGCGACGATGGCTATGAGTAGATATGTGAATAGTATTTTGTTCGGAGTATCTACGAGCGATCCGCTGATTCTTCTGTCAGCTTGTCTGACACTGATGGCTGTCGCTCTGGTGGCTGGCTTGCTACCCGCCAAACGCGCGTCATCGGTTGATCCGCTAACTGCTCTTCGCGCTGAGTAAGTACGCTCGCTGAGTGCGTTGGTGCTTTATTGCCTTTTTCCTGCAGCGACGGAACGAGTCACCGAATCAGTCTGAGTGATGCGTCTTAACCCTTTACCACCTGAAGCTCTTTCTCCGGAGCAGCGCGCCTTGTTTGACAGGATGATTGCCGGGATTGAAGCAAACCTTCATGGCTTTGTTGTCAAGCGTGCGGACGGCGCGCTGATCGGGCCTTTTAATCCGATGCTTCACTTTCCGCAGTTTGGTTCCGCGGTCTGGAGTGTTTTTACTGCACTGGCGGAGCATTCCACTCTACCCAAGGCGGCGCACGAGGTGGCGATTCTTGTTGCCGGTGCGCAGTACAAATCGCGCTATGAGATTTATGCCCATGAGCGTGTGGCTGTAGCGGCGGGACTGGCAGAGTCTAAGATCGCAACGATCGCGGCCGGTGTGCGGCCGAGCGATTTGACTCACGAAGAAGGGGTCGCTTACGATTGCGCATCTCTGCTCAGCCGGGGAGGGCAGCTTCCCGAAACGACGTATCGAGCCGCAGTGCAGGCATTCGGTGAAACAGGGACTGCGGAGCTTGTTTATCTTGTTGGTTGTTATTGTCTAATTTCTGTTCTTTTGAATGCTTACGATGTTTCGGTGCCGGGGCGCGAAGAAGGCCTCGGCGAAACTTCTTAGAACCTCCTTAGATTGGTGCCATGATCGGGGGGACCGGCGCTGCTCGTTTGGGAGCGACGTTCGGGTTCTGTGCGAATCGGGCGAGATCATGCTCGACCAGGCGGAGGTGAGCTTCGGTCACCGGATCGGAGTCTTTCATGGCGACGACGTGCGCGTGCAGATGAGCGACCTCGGCCATCACCACGGCTTTGACATCGGGGGTAGAAGCCGGGCTCGCTCCCAGAATCATCAATGCATCCACGAAGACACGTTGGGTTTGGCGCTGTAAGGATCTGCTCATGCCCGGTGAAGCCGGCGAGTTCCATACTTTCTTTTCGACTGCGCCGATCATCTCAGGCAGCGTTAAAGCTCCTTCCTGACGGTCGGCGAAGCTCACCAGGCGCGCCGCCTTCTCGGGGTCGAAGAGTTGCTCGATGACCAGACCGGCTATTGTACGCGCTGCTGCGAGTTGGTCGAAGGCAGATCCGGTCGGCAGTTCGAAATTCTCAAGCTCCGGTCCGCGTGAGGCGCCTTGACGCGTCGTTTGTTCGGCAGGTACGGTGAGGCACTCCAGTAATTTTTCCGGCATGGCAAGGCTCGCTGGATCGAGCGCATCGAGCAACAAGCTGAGGATTTCGCGCTGTTTAGCGGCGGGGACAATCTCGGTGGGAGGCACAGAGTCTCCTTTGACTGCAAAGTTCTGATAGAGGCCGCCAATGTAGCGGACCCCGGAATCGATCGCCCATCGATGGTGGAGATAGACCATCCATAAACCAATGCCACGAAGATCGCCGTACGGTTCGCCATCCGCGAGTACGTTCGCGCCGTAGTTGGCGAGGAGAACTTTGCGTTGTGCAAAGGTCTGCCTGAGGTACTCCGCGGGATCGGCAAGATCGTCGTAGCGATTCCAACGTGGATCGGTCGAAGGCGTGAACAGCAGGCCCTGTTTGCGCATGTCTTGAATGATATTTTCGAGGCCCGACTTTTCCTGGCTGGGAGGGAAGGCCGTATAGGCGTAGCGGACCGTGATGGTGTCGTACGCGCCAATTTCCTTTTCGTAGGCGTCAGACAGATCGATTTTTCCGTTCGTCAGTTTGATTCGGGGCGATGGGTATTCCATCACCGAAGCTCGGTCATTCATGCTGGAATTCCAGTTATGAGCGAAGCCGAGCGAGTGGCCGACTTCATGCGCGGCGAGCAGCGCTTGTCGAAGGAGCACAAGCTGTTTCTCACTATCGGGCGACGAGTAAGCGCCGGCTGGGGAAACCGTTAGATCGGGCTTGCTGCTGCCGACGCCTGGCATGTAGGTTTGCCAGTAATGGCTGATTGTGCGAATGCGGTCCGATTCGAGGCGAACTCGCGCGGCAATGATCTCACCCGTGCGAGGGTCGGTCAGTCCGCCGCCGGTCGAGTATCCGCGTTCATCACGATCCACCCAATAGATTTCGTTGTAACGAGCGTCCATCGGATCCATGTCAGGCGGAGCGTCGCGAATCACCATTGCATTGCGAAATCCTGCCGCTTCGAAGGCTTTGTTCCACCACCGAAATCCGTCTTTCACCGAGGAACGAATCGGTTCAGGCACGCCGGCATCCAGGTAGTAAACGATGGGCTGTTTCGGTTCGCTAATGGCGGCGGAGGGATCTTTCTTCTCGAGGCGGTGGCGGCGAACCCATTCGACCGCAGTGCTCTCTGAGTAGGGCTTCGAGTAGTCTGCGAAGCGGATGCTACCGACGCCGACTCGCGGATCGGCAAGGCGCGGTTGATAGCCAACCGGGGGCTCGACGAAGCTATGATGAAGGCGGCCGGTCAGGATCCGAGATTCCGGTGAAGAGCGGGCCCCGCCGGACTTGGCTTCGTAGCTGACGACAACTTCCACTTCGGAATTTTTGGGGAACGCCTTTGTCCTGGGCAGATAAATGGCGCTCCGCGCAGCGTCGAATGCCCAGGTTGTTCCTTCATCCGGACCGAATTGAAGACCATCTCCGCCGCGCGAGGAGCGAGGCGCTGCGAAATCGACCGCGTCGCGAATCAGCAGGGGCGTTGCATCTACGGTCAGGGCGCCTGCGGCAGATTTCACTACCGGCAGCGAGGCAAGAATCGAATCCGGGAATGATTCGTCGAGCCCTTTCTGCATTCCGGCTCCTCCGCTTCCGGCGCGGAATCGCAAGTTCTTTTGAATGACAAGAACCTTGGGGCCGACGCGGTGGAATTGGATGACACCGCCTTCACCGGTTGACGCCCATTCGAAGCCGACATGGCCGGAGCCGCTTCCCTGGGCAACACTGGTGAAGTAGAGGATGTCTTGATCTAGCTTGGGCAGTTCGAATAATATTTTTCCTTGAGTGGAGTCCCACAGTAGCGGGATGAAGCCGTCTTTGCGGTCCACACCTTGACCAAACACTAAGGGATAGGCTGAGAGAAGCAAGGAAAGTAATCGCCACGTTTTCAAATGGAAATCTCCTGATGATGTTAAAAGGTAGCAAAAGAGGAGTTGTACTTGTTCATTTCCGGCCGTACAGGAACACGGCAGTCCGTAAAACAGCTCTAATGCGGTAAGCAAAGATACCTCTATATTGGGATGTTCTGACGCGCTGATCAATGGATTATTGAATTTGGTAACTCTTGATTCCAAGGAATGCAAAGCTCTTGCAAGCGGGGGGAGTAAACGTGTTGATTAAGAGTATGGCGGCAAACAAAGAGCCGACCTCCACCTGGGACGCAGTTTGGAATCGGGCCGCTGCTTACAGCGCGCTTTTGCTGCGCCTCGCTGTAGGCAGTTCTTTTCTTTCGGCGGTTGCCGACCGTTTCGGTTTGTGGGGATCATACGGTCAACCTCACGTATCGTGGGGGGACTTTGCGCACTTTACCGCTTATACGGAAACGCTGCTTTGGTTTCTGCCCACGTCATTCATTCCGGCATTAGCATGGACCGTCACAGGAGTGGAGACTTTGTTGGGTGTGGCGCTTGTCGTCGGGTTGTTTACGCGAGTAACGGCGTTTCTAAGCGGGATCCTGCTCCTGGGTTTTGCCGTGGCGATGACGTTTGCCTTGGGCGTCAAGGCTCCGCTGGACTTTTCGGTCTTTTCAGCTTCGGCCGGTGCGTTCCTATTGGCAGCCAGGGGAGCCGAGCGGCAACATATTGCGGACGGCAGTTGAAGATCCACCCGTTCAAAGCGGCATATGAAGCTTCTTGATATATTGACGACAAGAATCTTTATTTAAGTATAATGCATCTCATTTGTAGGTCAGCAGTATTAGGTGAAAGCCAAATCAGCGCTGACCCAAGGTTGAGATGTGGACAAAGATGAACATCTGACAGCTCCTCGGCTCTGGACGGCCGCTGGCAAGGTCGTATCGGGCCGCGAGCAGCAGCAGAGCGAAATAAAACGAGGAAAGAAAAAAGGGGTAAAACAATGATTCAAATTCGGAGAAGTGAAGAGCGCGGACATGCGCAACACGGCTGGCTCGATTCGTACCATACGTTCTCATTTGCGGATTACTACGATCCCCAGCACGTTGGCTTTCGGAATCTGCTGGTAATCAATGAGGATCGAGTAGCGCCCGGCAGGGGCTTCGGCGCACACGGGCATCGCGACATGGAGATTTTGAGCTACGTTGTTGATGGCGGCCTGGCGCATCAGGACAACCTTGGACACCAACAAGTTCTTGGGCCGAATGAGATTCAGCACATGTCAGCTGGAACCGGAGTGACCCATAGCGAATTTAACGCTTCGGATCGTGAACCGGTTCATTTTTTTCAAATCTGGATTCAGCCTTCTAAAAACGGCATCAAGCCCAAATATGAGCAACTGGCCTTCGCGCCGGAGGAAAAGAACGGCAAATGGAAGCTCTTAGCTGCACCTGAAGGCGGGGAAGGGGTGGCACAGATTAGTCAGGATGCGAGGATGCTTGTCACAGACGTGAGTCATGGGGAGAAGATTACTTACAAACTGAAAGCTCAGCGGCATGCATGGGTTCAGGTTGTGAACGGTGCAGTTACGGTCAACGGAGCGAATTTGCGAGCAGGGGATGCTGCAGCGTTGAGCACTGAAGATGAGGTGGCTGTAATCAGTGAGGGGGCTTCAAGAAGCGAGATTCTGCTGTTTGATCTGATTTAGGTGTGGACGAGCGGATATGTGAAAGTGGAAGACGATGAGCGACAGCTTAGGTAGTGAACTAGTCCATGTAGCTTGCGAGTCTTGCGGGAATATTACGAGTTACAGTTTGGATTCGGTACGAGATCGTCCCCATGTACCGTGTCCCTACTGCGGCGCCGATATCCGAATCAATCTTGAACGGGCAAAGGAAGATGCTCTGCGAGAGGCTGAACAGCTGGACCATGCAGAAGATGGCTTGGGGTCGCTGGAGTAAGACGACCAGCAACAAATAAGGCCGGTAGCTAAATACCTGGTGGTAGCAGTTACCGGCCTTCAGAACTTAGTTAGACTTACTTGCTTTGTCGGAACTCTTCGACTTATTCAGGTCTTTCACCATCGAAAGATGTTCCTGCAAAGTTGGTAGAGTTTTGGCAGCGAAAGCTTTGACGTTCGGGTCGGTACCGCCTTGCGCTTCTGCTTGGAAGTCCTTCACGTCACTTTGGTGGTCTTTTAGCTGATCCTTCACATAGGCTTTATCGAAACTCTCGCCCGACAGCTTGGAAAGCTTGTCGATTCGGGATTGATGTTTTGAATCGATCGCGTCAGGAATGGCGATGTTTCCCTTACTCGCGACCTGCTTCAATTCTTCGTTTGCCTTGCTATGGTCATCGACCATTTTCTGTCCGAATTGCTTAACAGAATCGCTGGATCCTTTTTGGGTAGCTAATTTCCCTAGTTCGACTTCAACCATTCCCCCCTGCGCCGCATCTTTTACAAATTTCTTGTCGTCCACCTTTGATGGGCCAGCATTAGCAGCTCCGCCATCCAATGATGGACCGCCTTCGCCAGGCACTGTAGGTGGCGTGGATGGGCCCTGTTGTCCGGATGGCGCTGCGCCACCGCCGCCGGAACCGGGGGCTTGTGCTAACGCCAGGTTAGCCGGCTGCAGAAATAAGGTCGCGGTTGTCAGGGCTATTCCAAATAATAATTTTCGTTTCATAGATACCTCCGAAGAACCTGTGTCACTTACTAGGTTCTCGCCTTAGCGAACCTTGCTATTTACAGATCGCCGTAATGACCGCAGGCTTGTATTTCGGGGGAACTTCCGTTCCCCTAGCTAATGAGATCCGAGCGCCATCCGGAGGTTTCAACCGAATAAACGATCAGCACTACGGGTCAGAACAGCAGTTTTAAAGCGAATTGTATCTGGCGTGCCGGGTAAGTAGTGCGAATGGTGGCAAAGGCGGCGTCTGTGATGTTGGCATCAGGGTATCCGAAGTTGGTGTGGTTGAGTACATTGAAGAATTCGGAGCGGAATTGCAGGCCCATTCCCTCCCGGAACGGCAGCGCAAAACTTTTGTTTACAGCGAGATCCCACTGCCAGAGGTTAGGCGTGCGGAAGGAGTTCCGACCTTCATTTCCGAAAGGATTGCTGGGAGAGGGCACCGCGAAGGCAGCGGGGTTGAAGTATTGGTTCAGCATGGCTGCTCCGGTGGCGCCCGCCGGATTGCCGACCAGGTTCGGCCGCATTACAGACTCACCTCGGTAATCGGGAATGCGGCCCGTTACATCATTGGCAGATGACGGCGTATAAGCCACGTCCACCGGAAGTCCGCTATTTGCAGTATGAATGGTGTTCACTTCCCAGCCGCCAAGAGCGGCATCTACCAAGCCATTCCAATTCGCTCCGAAGCGGCGTCTTTTTCCAAAAGGCAGCTGATAGACAAGCGTGGTTGTGTTGACGAAGGTCACATCGAAGCTGGATGGACCACGTTCGGCAGCAAGGTTGCGAATGTTCTGCGGATTCGCGACTGCCTGTCCAGTTGCGGATTCCAGGGGCTGTTCGGAATCGCCGAGAGCTTTGGACCAGGTAAAAGCATTCAGGAAATAGAGACCGAGTTTGAAGCGGTGCTCATAGCGAAGCGAGAGGCCGTTGTAGGTCTCGATACCGGCGGGGTTCACCCAAGTGATGGCTCCGAAGCTTTGGATCGGGCGGCGAGGCTGGATGCCAAGTGTCTGGCCAGGAAGGTTCGGAAAGGCTTGGTTGAAGTCCGAGACGATCGGCAAGCGTGAGGCATGGTTGCCGGTATAAGCAACTTCGAAGACGTCACTCTTCGTGAATGCTTGCTGGATCCCAATAAACCAAGTCTGCACGTACGGCCAGCGAGTATTGGCGGGAATATAACTGATGTTGGCATTCACCGGATTGAAGCTGGTGGGACTATCAAAGCCGGCCGGAAATCCCGATTGCCCGCGAATAAAGTTGGGGTTCACAGCCCCGTTAAGGAGAGGCGTTTGATTGACGGTCGCGATATTCACTTGCGGACCATTGATGCCTAGTTCATCGGCGCTGCCCAGGCGATTCAAGTGGACGTAGCTGATGCCGTATCCGCCGCGGACAACGGTATTGGCAAGGGGGTTGTAGGCAAAGCCAAGACGCGGGGCGAAATCTTTGTAGTCGGGGTGAACGAGCGTGCGGTTATAGAGGCTGCCATTACCGGCATGTAAGAGCGTGTTCGTGGCCGGGTCGAAGTTAGTAAGAACGTTATCCCGCTCCCAACGCGGTGTGGCGAACTCCCAACGAAGGCCGAGGTTCAAGGTCAATTTGGAATTGACACGGTAGTCGTCCTGCACGTAAGTGAAGTATTGATGCTGACGATAGTTAGTGATGAGATAGTTGGCAAGCTGCACCTGACTGGGAAGACCGAAGATGAGATCGGCCAAGTTATAGACCGGGGCGCTTCCTGTGCCGTTAGCGGGCTTGCTGAATTGCCCGGCATAGGCATTCAATCCATAGACAGGATTGATGTCCATGACTTCGGTGTGAATGGTTTCAAATTCGAAGCCGACTTTGATAGCATGGCGGCCCTTCACGACAGAATAATTGAACTTGGGATCCCAGGCCGTAGGATTTTGAAATTGTGGATTGGTGGCCTGGCGGCCAAACTGCGCAAACCCACTTACGTTCTGAGTATTAAGGCCTCCGGTGATATTCGAAGCGGTCGGAAGGCCAGGAATTCCATAGAGCTGTTGTATGCCGGCGCCGCCGAGGAAGACCGGAAACTTGCCGCCTAAGATATGCGTGAATCCGAGCCGCGCTTCAAAGATGGAGTTGGGGGTGACGGTCCAGGTGTAACCAGCGGCTGCGGCCTGATCCAGAACACGCACATAGCCGTTTCCGTTTCCTCCCGAAGGTCCGGGGATGTCGGGCTGGTAAAACTGGTTGTCCTTACGTTGACTGAATCGCAGGAAGCCGGTCATCCGGTCGTTAATCTGAGCATCGATCTTGGCGTCGTACTTGTCTGAATAGTCACGAGTCAGCAGCAGCGCTTCGTAGTTGTTCGACGTGCCGGGCAGGTTGGCGGCGGTAAGGGCATTCAGTACTTGCGAAGCGAAAGGATTCAAGGTGGAAACCGGAATCTGGGTATTGGCGGCATAGGACGTTCCGGTGAGCGGATTGACAACTGTGTTTGGGAGAATTCCTGCGCGCTCGCCGGCGGTGGGCAGCGAATCGAAGTTGAGCGCCCGCTGAAGCTGGCGGAAGCCTTCGTAGTCTGCAAAGAAAAACAGACGGTTTTTCACGAACGGTCCGCCGATGGTCCCGCCGAACTGATTGCGCTGCAAGGTAGGTTTTTCGAAGGTGGCGGGACGCTGCCCGAAGATATAGCCGACGGCATTCAGAGTTGTATTACGAAGGAAGTCATAAGCCGTGCCGTGGAACTGGTTCGTTCCGGATCGCATCACCGCGTTGACCACCGCCCCGCCGACACGGCCATATTCGGCGCTGTAGTTATTGGTGATGATCTGGAACTCGGCGACAGCGTCCGGTGAAGGCTGAGCAACCTGATTGGAAAACCCCTGATTGCTGGTGGAGTAGGCATTGTTGTCGAGGCCATCCATCAGGAAATTGTTATAAGTGCTGCGAAGTCCGTTCGCATTGAAGGAGCCTTCGCGCGGCGGAGAGGCGAAGGCGTAGGGCGAGCGATGAACGTTCGTGGTGAGCAGAGCCAGATCAGAGAAGTTGCGTCCGTTGAGGGGAAGCTCTACGATCTGTTGCGTCTGAATTACCTGCCCGTGTTCGCTGGTATCGGTTTCGAGCGTCTCGGCTGCGCCTTGTACTTCGACCGACTGCGTCATTACTCCGGGCTGAAGAGCGATGTCCACGCGCTGGCGAGCATTGACGTTCACCGAGACATGAGCCGTGGTGAATGTCTGGAAGCCAGTCAGTTCCGCGGAAATGGAATAGACGCCGACTTTGACGTTGAAGAAATCATAGAGGCCGCTGCTGTCCGAAGTGGTCTTTGCTTCGATACCGGTTTGCTCGTTCTTCAGAGTGATGACGGCGTTCGGCGCGACGGCGCCGGTTGAATCTCGAACCGTACCTATGACTTCGGACGTCTCAAACTGAGCCAGGCCAAGACACGAAAACAGACAGGCGGACGCGATGATGCGAAGTAGTTTTCCCACAAAAATCTCCCCCAGAGACCGGCGCAACGCGAGGAGCGCGCCCGCCGTTGACTCACTATTTATCTAGCCGATGGATGAAAGATAGCGTAACTAAGCATTGCAACAGCTGCATAACGATTTGGTTTCAGTTCAGTGTAGGGCGAAATGGCGATGAGATGTATTCCGTCCGATGCGCCAGTTAGACATCCAATTCTTATTCCGGCAAAGACGCAGAGATTGGCCGCGAGAAGATAGAATTAATGCAACCTGCCGCCGTTCCTTCCACTAGCGAGAGCGACCTGAACTCGCTGTCCCTTCTCACCGCGGGAGTGGTTCTGGCAACCGTAACGATGACGTTCGGCGCTTTGATTGCCGTGTTCATCATCCGTTCCGAAAAGCCTGTCTATTGGGGACAGCTCACGATTCCGCACATTCTCTGGGCGAGTACGGCGGTGCTTCTGGCCAGCAGCGTGACGCTCGAGGCGGCCCGCCGCAGCCTGCTGCGAAACGAGCAAGTGCGCGGCTTCCACTTCATCGCCTGGACTACTGGACTGGCTTTCGCCTTTTTGGGAGGGCAGATTGTGGCGTGGCTTCAGGTACTCCGTTCAGGCGTTGTTCTGAACCGGAATCCTCATTCCTGGTTTATCTTTTTGTTTACGGGATTGCACGCCCTGCACATCCTGCTTGGCATAGCCGGCCTGTTTTATCTGCTGGTGCGCACGCGCGAGCCGGTGAGCGGACGAAAATACCAAATGAAGACGCGAGTAGTAACAAACGGGGTTGCCGTCTTCTGGCACTATTTAGATTTTCTGTGGCTCGTATTATTTGGTTTGTTGCTGGTTTGGCATCGCTAGATTGCCGTCAGCGGGATCTCGCCGGATCTCGCCCCACTTCTTCACCAAAGACACCAGCTGATCAGCCTGGAAGGGTTTCGACAAATAGTCGTTCATTCCGGCGGACAGGCATTTCTCACGTTCTCCCACCAGCGCGTTGGCCGTGACGGCAATAATCACCGGCTGCGGCTGCTCCAATTGCCGGATACTGCGGCTGGCTTCGAACCCGTCCATGATCGGCATCTGGCAATCCATCAGGATCAAGTCGTAAGGATTCCGGCGATGGGCTTCGAGCGCCTCGCTACCGTCGTTAACGAGATCGATCGTGAAGCCTGCGCGTTGCAGGATGAGCTTACCGACCCGCTGATTGATGACGTTATCTTCCGCCATCAGGATCCGGAGAGAGTTTGGGTTGTCCCTGGCAATCACCTTGTCATTCTCATTCCCCGACGGAACAGGGTCGGACGGTTGTAGAAGTTCGCCGCGAATTGAAGAGGTGGGCTCCATAGCGATCACAGAATGCAATTTCTTTTGATTTGATCCTCGCCGAACAGCGTGAGAATCGGTCTCACTTCCGCCTATTTGAACGAAGTTTTAACGAAATAGTTTCGCCACATACCAATTTGTCGCCTCAAGATTCTGTTTTTAGAGTTGTTTCGTCACGCTCTACTTTGCCGTCCCGGATGTGAATAGTGCGATGAGCGTGCATGGCAATTTCCGATTCATGAGTCACAAGCACGATTGTGTTGCCTTCGGTGTGCAGGCGCTCGAATAAGGCCATGATTTCGTTGCCGGTGTGAGTATCTAAGGCTCCGGTGGGCTCGTCGGCCAACAGGATGGAGGGACGATTGACCAAGGCGCGTGCAATCGCTACGCGCTGGCGTTGGCCTCCGGAGAGTTCGTTGGGCTTATGAAACATGCGTCCTTCCAAGTCAACGGCACGGAGCGCCTGCCGCGCCCGTTCGGAGCGTTCCTGGGAACTGATGCCGGCATAGACGAGCGGAAGCTCAACATTTTGCAGGGCTGAAGAACGCGCCAGGAGATTGAAGGTTTGAAAGACGAAGCCGATCTCCTGGTTGCGGATGCGGGCGAGTTCGTCGTCCTCCATGTCGCTGGCGAGCTTTCCATTCAGGTAATACAGCCCCTTAGTAGGCGTGTCGAGGCAGCCGATCAGGTTCATCAAGGTCGATTTGCCGGAGCCGGACGGACCCATGATGGCAACGTACTCGCCGCGCCGGATCTGAATATCGACTCCCGATACGGCATGGATTTCCTGGTCGCCCATGATGTACGTCTTCCAGAGATCGTAGGTCTTGATGACGGCGCCATCCCGCTTCAACTGTTCACCACGCTCTTCGCGTTGTTGAGGCGTTAAATTATCGGGCAGAGTTTCGACGGTCGGCATAATCAGCTTCGTTCTAATCGGTGGTTTGGGATGGCGTAGCGGGAGGAGGCTTATTGTCTATCTTTACTTTCGCATCGTTCCGAAGCGTTCGAATCACCTGGTAGCTTCCGATGATAATTTCATCGCCCTGTTTTAACCCGCTTACAACCTCAATATCGGAGGAGCCGGTAATTCCAGTCTGCACTTGACGGAAATCCGCTTTATTCCCGTTGAGGACGAAAACGCCGGACAATTCCTCTTTGGCGGCTTTTTGCGCGGCGGAACTTTGGTTTGCCTGAGCCTGCACCTGGTTGGGTGTGGGAGAAGCCAACTGGCCGCGTTCACGGACTGTGAGCGCCTGGATGGGTATGGCAATCGCCTGGTTCCGGGTAGCCGTAATGATTTTGGCCGTGCAGGAGAGACCCGGCCGCACCAGATCTTCCGGGATGTCCAAGCCGATAACCACCTTGAAGTCTTTTGCTTCGGTGCTCGAGGTCTGACTTTGCGAGGCTGCCAGACCGGTAGAGCGCACGATGGCGGTGTCACCAATCTCGATCACGCGGCCTTTGAAGGTCCTGTTCGGGATAGCGTCAATCGTGACGTCGGCCGGCTGATCGAGCTTGACGCTGACGATATCTGTTTCGTCGGCATTTACTTCGGCGGTGATGATGGACATGTCAGCAATGGTCATGATGGTGGACGAAGCGGAATTCTGAATTCCGGGCACTACAGTTTCGCCGACACGGACCGGTAGATTGGTGACGATTCCATCGAGAGGCGCCACTGCATCGAATTGAGAAAGAACGTCCTGGGTACGGGCCACCATGGCCTGGGATTGCGCCACTTTCTTCTGGGCGGAGGAGAGCTGAGCGGACGTCTGGTTGCGCATCGCTTCAGCCTGAGACACCTTTTGTTTCGAGGCGGCGAGAGTGGCTTCGGCCAGATCGTAGAGCGCCTTCTTCGATTCGAAATCCTGACGAGAGATCAGCTTGGCGGTGAATAATTCGTTGCTGCGATCGAGGTCTACTTTCTTTTGGGCAAGATCCGCACGATCGTGATCGACCTGTGCTTTTGCCACGGCGATGTTGTCGTCGGACGACTTGAGACCTGCTTCGGTAGCCGCGGAATCGGCCAGGGCGGAGTTCAAGGCTGCGTTTTGGGCGCGTAAATCCGCGGCAGGCTGAACATGAGCGAGGCGCGCCAGTACCTGGCCTTTGCGAACGTGATCACCTTCCTTGACAAGGATTTGGGTGATGGGTGCGGGGCCGACGTTAGCGCCGATATTGATATAGTTGCGAGGCTTGATTTCGCCCGAGGCGGTCACAACGGCGATGAGATCCAAGCGGTTGACTTTGCCGGTCTGAACGGTGACGACGCCGCGCCTGCTGATTCTGATGCCGGCCACCACCGATCCAATCACTACGATTAGCAGCCCGATCAGTGCAATAAGCTTCCAATGTTTCTTCAAAATCGACGAATTCTCCCCGCCCACAGGAGGACGGACACTTGTGGATCAACGTTCCTTTGTTTTACCAAGCTCACTTCGAATCTACTATAGCTTCGAGGCTTATCCGATTCGCTAAGTGCCTATTTTAGAAAGGCTTAAAGGTAAATGCGCTTGACGCGGGCGTGGATCCCGCAGAGCACGCTGTAAGAGATGGAGCCGGCGATTTTGGCAATCTCCTGCGCGTCGATGCGAGCATTTCCTTCTTCTCCCAACAAAGTGACAGCATCCCCGACAGCCGCTTCCGGCGAATGCGTGATGTCGACCGACATCATATCCATGGAGACGGCGCCGAGGATGGGGGCATACTTTCCGTGCACGATAACCTGGCCGCGATTGGAAAGTCTGTGAGGCACTCCGTCGGCGTAACCCACTGCCAGTGTCGCTACACGGGTGGGTTGGACGGTTCGGAACATCCCGCCGTAGCCGACCAGCGCTCCGGCCGGCAGATCCTTCACCGAAAGGACAGTGGCCCGCCAGGTAAGCGCAGGTTTCACGCTCAGGATTCGTCCTGGAGCGTGGCCGCGGGCCGGAGAGACGTAACCGTAGATGGCGTGTCCCGGACGCACCATGCTGCGCCAGGCGCGACGACGCCCGTAGGCGATCGGAATGGTTGCCGACAGATGCATTATTTGGGGATGAACGCCGGCAGACTGTAATCCTTTTGCGACAGCGTCGAAGACGGCTATCTGCTCCTCGGTTTGCTTATTCTGGTAATTGGCAGCCGAGGCGAAATGGCTCATGAGTCCTTCGAGTTGAAGGCCCCTGGCGGCCAGGATCGCTTCCGCAATGACGCCGCTTTGCGTTCGCACGCCAAGACGACCGAGGCCGGAATCGATCTTCAGGTGAAAGCGAACGGTTTCGCCGCGTTTGACAGCCAGCCGGTTCAATTCCGCAATATCTTCGAGGTTGTGAATGACGGGAGTGAGATTATGAGCGAGCATGGCTTCCCGCGTAAAGGGGAGGAAATCTGCCATGACTAAGATTCGCGCCTTGATTCCGGCTTCACGGAGCGCGATGCCTTCGTCCGTATTACTGACCGCAAGCCAGCGCGCGCCTTGTTCTTCGAGCGTACGCGAAACTTCCACTGCACCGTGCCGGTACGCATCGGCTTTGACCACCGGCATGATCTCCACATCGGGGCCGACGGCCTGGCGAACTGCAGCGAAGTTCGACGCAATTTGCGGACGGGACACCTCTACCCAGGACCGGTAGGGCATGGCTCGAACGCGACCGGCGATCTGAACATCGCCCGTGATGACTGGAACCGTGCTAGTCATGTTTCAATCAAGCTTTTAAAGAGTTGTTCGTACGAATCGGTAACCGCATTCCAACTATAAAGCTTTTCAACTCGCTTCATTGCTTTGCAACCCCAATGGTCGCGATCGGCTTTGGTGACGCGTAGCGCCCATTGCAATCGCTCCACCAGGTTCTCTTTAAAAGGTACTCCCGCGTCGCCAGCAACTTCAGCGTTCTCCGGAGTATTTAAGTAAAGCACCAGGGCGCCGCGGCCCATGGCTTCAATCAGCGCGGGATGCGTACCGCCCACTTCGGTGGCCTGAATATAGGCGTGACAGTGTGACTGAAGCTGTTTGTAGCCTTCGCCGTAAATAGCGCCGGGAAAGAGGATTCGCTTGTCACGCGAAGCCCTCACCTGCTTGATGTAATCCACAGCGTAAGGAGCGCTTCCGACCAGCACCAATTTGTGATCCGTCCGGACGGATTCAAAGGCCTCGCGCACCATGAGAGCGTTGTTCTCCGGCTCCATGCGGCTGACGTAGAGAAGATACTTGCCTGGCTCAAGGCCGAGGTCGCGAACGTAATTCGATTCCGGCACCGGTCCGACTTCGGCGCCATAGGGGATGAACGTGGAATCCTTGCCGTAGCGCTCATAATAATATTCGCGAATTTTTTGAGCATCGGTAATGACTACCGAGGCGCTCCAGGTTGCCATCCACTCTGAGAATAAGTAGTAGGCTTTTGCGATCTGATTCCACTTTTTGCGGTGCCGTTCGACGCCGTCTACGTTGAGGGCGGTAGGGGTTCCGAGAAAGCGCGGCCAGATGGTGAAGATGGCGTTGGCGGCATTGCAATATAAGACGACATCGAAGCGCCGAAGAAGAAGATCGATGGTGGAGAAGCCGGTATGCGCAACTGTGTCGAAGTACTTGTGGCGGATAGTCGGGAGGTAGCGTAGTTTTACGCCACGATATTCAGGCGCCGAATGCTCCTGGCGGCAGTAAACCGTGACCTCGTGTCCGCGCTCCACCAGCCGGACCGACAGTTCTTCCGCAAACGTTTCGAAGCCACCATAATTCGCCGGGATGCCACGAGTACCCAGCAATGCAATACGCATGAATCAAAGAGCGAGCGCAAGGCTTTATCGGCTCGCCATCTTTTCTCCTTGCGTTGAAGCTGCTAAGACTTGGTTGGCGGGATAACTTACCGGATGGTTTGAGAACCAGCTCGCTATGTAAGCGTCACTGACTCGCCGTTTTTGCATGATAGCGCGTCGCTTGCGCCAGGTCCGCGAGAGGGTCCGGAAAAGCAGAGGGAAGGCACGCAGCGAGGAGAACTCGTAGAGAACGCAACCGGCGATGACGACCAGATCGCGCTTCGTCATGGAAAGCCAATGGCGGCGGTAGAGATCGGCCGTCGTATTTTTGATCCGCAGCAAAAAACGATTTTTAACGGAATGCATGTTGAGAATCGCGGGGAGCGACCGGCGATTGGTGGGCAAAACGCTCCGGACATGGTAGGCCCTGGCACGAGGCGTATACAAGCATTTCCATCCCAGAAGTTGTGCGCGAAAGGCGACATCGGCATCTTCACGATAGGCGAAAAAATCGAGATCGAAGAACTCGCCCGCAATTGAGATGTTGTCGATCATCTTGCGGCGATAAAGAGCCGCGGCTCCGGTGGCGCCGAATACGTATTCTGCTTCTTCGAACTGGCCGGTGTCTTGGATATGGCTTCCTCGATCGAAGTGCCGGAAGTTCGGCGTCATGAAAATGCCGGTGGAATCGAAGACGACGTCGGCAGGAATCTCGAAATCGGATGCCATGCTAAGCAGCTTGCCGCAGACCGTGCCGACGGTTTCATCGGTTTCGCCGGCCTCGATCAAGCGCGAGAGGAAGTCGGGGGTGAGGCGCACGTCGGGATTTAGCGTCAACACCCAATCGGCTTGCGTGAGGGCGATGGCCTGGTTTTGCCCCCCGGCGAATCCGTTGTTGATCTGGTTGCAGACGATGGTGGCCCGATCTCGAAAAGGCAGCAGAAGGTCGGGCGTTCCGTCTGAGGATGCGTTGTCGATCACTACGACTTCAGAAGGCGCATATTGCTGCTCGAACAGATGATGGAGGCACTGCCGGATATACTTTGCGCTGTTGAAGGTGACGATGGTGACCGCGACAGAAGGACGCGAAGTTGTCGACTCCTGGAGCATTATCCGGACCGCACCAGGCTGAAGTAGAGCCGCCAATACGGATCGAAGCCGATTTGTTGTTGCAGATCGCGGATCTCACGCTCGCTCTTGGAAAAAATGGTCGCTGCGGCGGTTGAGACCGTGGCTCGAAACGTTTTCCATCGCTTGATCCCGTCCCACTGCCCGCGTAGTGCCGGGAACAGGTGCCCCTGTTGAGCGGAGCCGATGAGCGATAAAAGCTGCCCGACCAGGATGGGCCAGGCAAAGCGCCGCAGCGTTTGCGACGGGTAATGCTTGGCCAGCAGGAAAACCTGGTTGCGAGCCGTCAAATAGAGGACGCGCGCCGAGCTTTTACCTAACGTTCCTTTGCCCTGGTGCGTGGCGTGGGCAGCGGGCTCGTAAATTCCCTCCAGCCCCGCTAAAGCGCATCGAATTCCGAAATCAACGTCCTCATAGTAGGCTTCGAAGCGTGTATCGAGCAAGCCGATACGGTCGAAGACACGGCGGTGAAACAAGGCAGCTGTCATGGGGGCAAATGAAATCTTGCGCCGCACAGACCAGGTTGCACCATCCGGTCTGCCGTATCCACAGCGCCAGGCGTGAGCACCCCTTGAGACAAGGTCCCACGTGCCATCGATATGGCCGGAATGAGAGGTTTGCAAAAGCTTGCCGGCTGCGAAGTCTGCTCCTTCTCCCTCGGCCGATGCAACCAGGACGGCAAGCCAGTCCGGTTGGAGCACGACGTCATTATTGACGATGAGGATCCAGTCGCCGCTTGCCTGCCGAACGCCTTCGTTGACTGCGGCTGCAAAACCGCGGTTATCGGAAAAGGAGATCAATTCGGCTTTGAAGCTGTCGGCGACTCTTCCGGTATGGTCGTTGCTGCCGTTATCGACGACGACAACCTGATCGGGCGGACGGGTCTGCGATTCGAGATTGGAGAGGATGGAATGAAGCAGGTCAGCCCGGTTCCAGGTGGGTACGATGGCCGAAACTGACGACATTACTTCCACGATACGCTAGAACATTCTTTCACGATACGCTGGCGCGAGCCGATGTTTCGGCCTGTGTAGCGACCGCTTCCGTGACGGGCGGCTGGAAGGTTTGCGGACTTCGAAGGCGGTCCACTTCGCACCGGTACATTTCTACCAGATGAGCGGTCACTTTCCAGGCGTCCTTCTCGTCTTCCATCTTTTTTCGGGCCCGGCGGGCGAGGTTTGCCGCATACACGGGGTCCTTAAGTAGATGCACCACGGACTTCGCGAAGTCCTCGGGAAGATCTGCCAGCTCGCAGATCTCGCCGGATTTGTCAGCCAGTCCTTCCGCACCCATAGTGGTGGAGACGACGGCGATTCCGGAAGCAAATGCTTCGAGAAGCTTGACCCGAACTCCGGAGCCGCTGAGTATCGGACACACAAAGACCGAGTACTGCTCGAAGAGCGCGCGCATGTCGGGGACAAAGCCGAGCGGGTGAATGCTGGGATGATCGAGCTTCTCGCGTAGAGCTTCCCAGGAACCGGCGCCTGCAACGACAAGCTGCGCCTCAGGCTGGCGCCGAAGCACCAGTGGAAAAACATGATCGACAAACCAAATGAGGGCGTTGAGATTGGGTTTGTGACGCACGCTACCGACAAACAGGATGGTGTTCGGTTCGCGTCCGTCCGCCACATACCTGTAGGATTTCGTATCGATGATGGCCCGCAGATTGGAATCGATTCGTCCCTGTAGCTCAGGCACGAACTCGAGCAGATAGTCGGCGTTTTCCCGGCTACACACCTGGACACGATCAAACCGCCTCACCAGTCGAGTTTCGTATCGCAGAAGCTGCATGTAGGCGATGAAGGTTCCGAGGCGCCATTGGTTCTTGAGGCTTCTCCCGATGGATTGGAAAGAGATGTCGTGCTCGAACAACAGACACGGAATGCGACTGTAGTCGCCGGCGTATTGGCCGAGGATGGTGTACTCGATCTGGACGACATCGATCTTCTTCAGAAAGATCGTGCGATCGACGGCCCAGGCGAAATCTCGATCCTCGAATTCGTGTAGGACATGGGGAAGCAGTTCAGCCAGACGCCTGCCTTTCCCTTCGCGAGGAAAAAATTCTGCGGACGCTGTGATTCTCCGCAAGCTCTCCTGAGTCGGCAGCTGAGCCGCTTCGTCTATAAACGAAAGAAGGTGAACATCAGCTTGCGGCTGTAGAGCTTCCAGCGTTTGTTTCATGAAGACCGCGCCCCCGTGAACGGGAGGTTCAATCGGGTAGGGAGACGCGAATAGCACCTGCAATCGTCCGGAGGCCGGAGAAGCAGTTTCAAAGCGATCGCGAAAATAGCCGCCGCGTGGACGTCGAAAGGCTTCCTGGTCGGAGATGAGCGCGAGCTCCCGGGCGTGCCAGCGAGCTTTCACTGTCGCAGGAAGAGAGGCAACAGCCTTCAGTAAGCCATATGCGGCGTGGCGCCCCTTGGGGCTTCCGAGTAGCGTGCGACCGAAAATCGTGGCGAACGAGTCTACAAAATGCTGCCACAACATGCGCCAGTCGTGAATGTTTTTCCAAATGTAAAGGAGAACGTTCTTTTGCACAACGCCCTGCACGAAGTCGTCGCTGAACTTCCGACCGATGGTGCCGCGATGCTCATGAAAGACGACGCTGCGCGGTTGGTAGAGCACTTTCCAGCCACGCTTCCAGGCCAGATGCCCCAGGGCTGTGTCCTCGTAGTAGAAAGGCCGGAACAGTTCGTCGAAGCCGCCGAGATCCAGGAACTTGCGCCGGTCGAAAGCGCTGGAGCCGCCGCCCGGATAGGCGCAGGGATAGGCAACATTGACCTGCGGATCGATACGGTGGCTCACACGAAGCCGTCCGCGGTCCCACCATGTTTCGGTTAAGCCGGTCTCCTCGCGTCGCTTGGCGGGGTCGCCAAAAAAAATCTGACAAGAGACCGCGAATACCAAGGGATCAGAAAATGGCTGGAGCAGGTGAGCCAGAAAGTCGGGCTCCACTCGCATGTCGTTATTCAGCAGGACAACAATGTCATTCTTGGCCGCCTGGAAACCCGCATTCGACCCGCCGCCAAAACCGAGATTCTCTTTCTGCGGCAGCACCCGCACTTGGGGGAATTGCTCTTGCAACAGCTGCACGCTGTCGTCTGAAGAAGCGTTATCCACCACAATAATTTCGTTCTGCGGATGATGCCGGAGCGCTTCCACAACGGAAGGAAGAAATTTGGCAAGCAGATCGCGCCCGTTCCAGTTCGGAATCACGACCGTGGCCGAAGCCGCCGCGGGCGCGATGTCTTGCTTGGCCCTCGGCTTACCGCATACGGCAAAACACAGGTCGCATATGGCGAATGCTATTGCCGCAATTAGCAGCAGCAATGGACTACAGAGCGCAATGCAAATCGCGCCGATTCCTCGAACTAAAGCCATCCCGCTTCCGTCTGCCCCAACCTTCCGTCTAAAAGAGAGTCGTTATTCAAAGAATGGCGTTGTGCGCAATCGTGTCGCGGTAAAACTTTGCGCTCAACTTGGGATATCGTTTTTGATTCTTGAAGTCGACGTAATAAATTCCGAAGCGCAAATTGTACCCATCGGCCCACTCGAAATTATCCATCAGACTCCATAGAAAATAGCCTTTGACCGGAAACCCTTCCGACACTGCGCGATGAAGGTTCGTGAGATAGTTGCGCAGATACATCACCCGGTCAGTATCGTAGACCTGGCCATCTGGCGTCAGCACATCCAAAGAAGAGCAGCCATTTTCTGTGATGTACATCTCCTTGACGTTCCAGATTTGGCTGACGTGCCGGGGCGCCCAGTAGAGGGCTTCGGGTCCGATATACAGCCAGGACGAGGCCATGTGCGGATACGACGCGGGATTCGGAACCGTTTCGAATCCCAACGCGTTTCCGGAGGCCCGAACGAAAGTGGGCGTGTAAACATTCATCCCGACGAAGTCAAGCGGACTTCCGATGACCTTCATATCTTCCGGCGTGAATTTCGGAGCGTTGGCTCCCTGCTGCTGCAGGTACTCGTCCATGTACTTGCCTTCAAGGATGACGGTGAGATACTGCGCGTTTTTGAAACGGGTCGCCTTGGCGCTGGCGGCGATGTGGGACTCGTCGTTGATAACCGGTACGCCGCTGATCAAGTTCTCTGCCAGGCCGACCCTGGTCCCGGATTTCGAGTTGGCGCGAATCGCCTGTACCGCTAGTCCGTGCGCCAGGACTGCATGGTGTCGAGCCTGATTCAATTGCCCCGCAGGCAGCTTCAATCCGGGAGCAAACCGTCCTTCGGCATAGCCGAGATCGATGAAGGACGAAAATTCGTTCATGGTGAAGAAATGCTTCACCCGGTCTGACAGCCGAGAGGCTACAAAGCCCGCATATTTTCCGAATGCCTCGGACGTCTGGCGCGATTGCCACCCGCCGTATTTCTTCTGCAACGCCTCCGGCAGATCCCAATGGAAAAGTGTGCAAAACGGCTCAATTCCATTCGCCCGGAGTTCATCCACCACGCGCTCATAGAACGCGATTCCCTTTTCATTCGGTTTGCCGGCGCCGTCCGGGAAGATACGCGGCCAGGACACCGAGAAGCGATAACACTTGGCGCCTAAATCCTTCAGCAGCCGAATGTCTTCTTTATAGCGGTGATAATCGTCATCCGCTACATCGCCGTTTTGATTCTGGTACACCTTGCCTGGAATATGCGAGAAGGTATCCCAAATAGAGGGCCCACGTCCGTCGGCTTTGGCGCCGCCTTCCACCTGGTAAGCAGCTGTTGCACAGCCCCACAGGAAGCCGCTCGGGAATGCGTAGTAGTTGCTTCGAGCGCGAGCCGTCGACTGCGCCGCTGCCGCTTCTGCATCCGATAGAACTGTGGAACTAGCCAGGGCGGCAGAGCCCACCGTCTTGCCAAAGGCTCGTCTTGAATATTTGCGACTGGGCATTTAGCTCCAAGGATAACCTTTCAGCCGTCTCCCGACGGAAGAAGGCTGACGTTCAGGAAAACTTGCGCCGGAGGGCGATTATAGGCTCGGATTTTCGAGAGGAATATAGGCCCGCAACCACAATTCTAGTACCGCACCGTGCGGTCAACGCAAATGCAGAGTGAAGCTGTTACGAAAGTAAAATCCGGGTGGCTGGGCTGGAAGGTGATTTCACTTCTGGGCCGTCACCGAGTGGCGCTCGCAGGATTGATGCTATTGATCCTGACGTCGGCGAGTCTGGATATTGCCGTTCCTTTTCTCACGCAGACTCTGATTGACCGAATTATTCAGATACTCAAGACCAACAGGCCTGCTTCGGTCGGTATCCTGTTGCTGACCGGCGTCGGCATCTTTTGTGCAACTGCTGCCACGCGGGCATTACGATCGCTTTACAACTATTGGCTGCTGCGGACATCGTCGCGCTGTGAGGACGATCTGAAAAACGCCGCCTTCCGGAATTTTCTCACGCTGGATACTGCCTATCATGGGGCGGTGAATACGGGTGAGGTGGTGGGTGCGCTCGATCGCGGCTCTACGGCCGTGTATGTCGTGTTGTACGAAATTCTGGGCCAGAACATGGTTCCTCCCTTAGTCGTGGTGCTGGGAGTGCTTGCTTCGTTACTCGCGAAGAACGTCTGGATAGGTCTGATTGTCGCGCTGCCCCTGCCCGCTTACCTGCTGGCCGTGAGCCGTTTAAGCCGACGCCTTCATAGCTATGAAGGTCAGTCGAGCGCTGCCTTCGAAGCCGTGACCAAAGAATCATACGATATCGCGAGCAACGCTCGGGTTGTGAAGCGGTTTGCTCAGGAGGAGCCGGAGGCACAGCTGCAAAGAGGCCTGCTGCGCCTGGCGCGAGAGAAGCAATACAAAGTAGAGCGCCTATGGGCCTTGGTCGAAAACGTGCAGTCCTTCATTGCGACGGCCGGTCGAGTAGGCGTGATTACTTTCGGCGGTTATCTTGTCCTCAACCATCGTTGCAGCATCGGAGACTACGTCCTGTTTATCGCCATGCAGGATATGGTGTACGGGCCCATCTCGCAGCTGTCCATTATCCTGCCGAAGCTTAGACGAAACCTTTCGCGAGCAGAGCGGCTGTTTGAAATCCGGGACGAGAAACGAACGCTGAAGGATCCAAGAGTAACAAAGCAGTTGCAAAGCGCAGATCATTCAGTCGAGTTCCGGAACCTGTCCTTTCGGTACGGCTCGTCCGAGCGTTGGACGCTAAACAATGTGAACTTTCGAGTGTTCGCCGGTTCGACGGTTGCCCTGATCGGTGCGAGCGGATCGGGTAAGAGCACGCTGGTCAATCTGTTGCAGCGGCTTTACGATCCACAGCACGGAAGCATTCTGATCGACGGCACCGATCTGCGTGACGTGACACAGGAAAGCTTGCGAGCGCAAATCGCAATCGTGCCGCAAGAAGTCGAACTGTTCTCCCGCAGCATTTTCGAAAATATTGCATATGGTTTGAAGGGCGTTTCTTATGACGATGTCGAAGCCGCCGCCCGCAAAGCACAGGCTCACGAATTCATCATGCGCTGCGAGGACGGATACGATTCACAGGTCGGAGAACGAGGTTTGCGGCTTTCCGGAGGCGAACGTCAGCGCATTGGATTGGCACGCGCTATTCTCCGCGATCCGAAGATTCTGATTCTGGATGAGGCAACCAGCCATCTCGACAACGAAAGCGAGCGTCTCATTCAAATCGCTCTCGCCGAGATCACCAAAGAGCGGACCTGCTTTGTGATCGCGCACCGGCTCTCTACGGTTCACAATGCGGATATGGTCATTCTGTTTGCGGAAGGCGGGATAGAGGCAATTGGAACCCACGAAGAACTATGGGATTCGAGTCAGACCTACCGGATCTTAAATGGCCAGCATCTCGCCGACAGGAGAGCGAAGGTCACTTCCATACGGCCCGCGGAAGTTGTCAGGGAAAACGAGGAAGCCTGGTTAGAGGCGGTTGGATAAAGCCAAAATACTACAGGATCCGGAACCCTTACGTCGACTTGGGACAATGATTGAGAGTTCACCAGACAATGAATCTTACTAAGAATGTTTGAATGATGCGACTCATCTTAGTTGCTTGGCTGGTGTTTCTTTGTTGCTTGTCTATGGCTCCGTTCGAGGTGAAAATACACCTCAGAACTATGGGCCGAATGCACAATGCCGGACACGTGTTCGCATTTCTGATTACGATCTTGCTTTTTGGATGGAATTGCCGAACTTATTTGTCGCTTCTGCTTCGGTGTGCGCTGAGTTTTGGCGTCGCGCTTGTCACGGAATGGTTTGAGTATTTCAGATACCGCAATCCTTATGAGTGGAGTGACATCGGTCGCGACAGTCTCGGCATCTCTATCGGCTTCGCGATTCTGATGATGTGGATGTTTCAACGCGATAGCGGAACAAAGCGCACCGCATAGCCGCCGCCCGGCGCCAACTTCACTCGAAGTGTCGTAGCAGCCGTCACGGTCTTCTTCTGAACGCTCACGTTTTTCGGGTACTGCGCGGCATCATCGGCATCTGCATAGATCTCCGCTGTATACGAACCAGGACCGAGGAACGTGAGAGGCAACTCTATCTCGCGGGCGCTCCAATTTGTCATGCTCCCCAAAAACCAGTCTTTGCCGTTGCGACGAGCAATAGTGACGTACTCGCCCGGTTGTCCATTGATCACTTTCGTCTCGTCCCAGGTGGTGGGAACATTCTGTATGAACTTGAAGGCAGGCTGATCCTGATAGGCCTTCGGGGTGTCGGAAACCATTTGGAACGGAGACTCATAGACGGCGTACATGGCCAGTTGCTGAGCTCGTGTTCCCATCACCATCGGATGGTCGGCTCGCGGTACAAAATTGGCGCGGGTCACGTTGTCGAAGCCGCCCGGCGTGTAGTCCATGCGGCCCGCCAGCATCCGGGTAAACGGCAACATGGCGCGGTGGTCGGGATTATCTCGCATGCCGCCCTTCGATTGCTCCATGCCGAGTACAGCTTCATAACCCAGAATGTTCGGATACGTGCGTTCCAGGCCGGTCGGTTTCGTGGCGCCATGAAAATCAAGAAGCAGATGATGCTGGGCGGCTTTCTGACCCGCGCGATAATAAAATTCGATTCCTTTCTGGTCGTCTCGTTCGACAAAGTCGATTTTGAGTCCGGCCACGCTCCATTTCTCATAGAGGGGAAACGCTTCTTCCATTTGCCGGTCGGCTTCTGTGTAAGTGAGCCAGATCCATACCTTCACGTTCTTCGAGGCTGCATAGCGAACCACCTCCGGCACGTCCACTTTGCCGTTCATACGAGTAATGTCGCCGGGCACCGACCAGCCGGCGTCAATCAGCATGTAGGGGAAATGAGATTGCGCGGCGAAGTCCACGTAGTATTTCATCGTGTCGGTAGTGAAGGCGTGCTTGCCGTCCGGACCGATGCTCCCGCTCCACCAATCCCATGCCGCCAATCCGCTATGAATCCAGCTGGTGTCTTTAATTTCGGATTCCGGATTGAGACTGGTGATCGCGTTGGATTCGATCAGTGCGCCAGCCGAATCGCCAATCATCAGCAAGCGCCAGGGAGAGTGATGCGGCAACGAACCTGACACCGCCACTTCCGGATCGTCGCCAGGCGCGAGACGTGCCCGGAACTCCCGCCCCGACCATCCCGTGTTCGGATCGGTTAAATACATGGCAGCATAGCCTCGCATGTCGGCTTCCGTGATTGCCATCCAAGCCACACCCGGCACTTCCATCAAGAGCGGAAGTCCAACAAGATTGGTTTTTGAGAGGCCGTTGATGCTGCCGAAAGCGCTGATCGGCAGCTTCAGATACTCGCTTTCGTACATGGTGTGGAAGTGCGGGAGAACCAGCGCATAGGTGGTCGCGTCCTTGCTGACGCGGAATTCAGTATTCTCGGCGGTTAAACGAAAATCGTGAAGCCGCGGCTGTTCGGGAACTACGTAACGGAAGGCAATGGCGTCATCGTAGGCTCTCGCTTCAACGGTCAGTTCCCGTTCGAGGCCGCTTGCCTCCTGCAGACTTAAAGAGAGAGCGTTATAGTGATTTCGAACTTCGCTTGCTTTGCCGGTGACCAGGCGGTAAGTCTGATCGGCTTGGGATTTCTTTTGATCCGTGATGCGCACGTCCTCGCCCAGAGGCCGGCTACCCTGCAGCGTCAACTGAAGAGCGGAGTCTTCCATCAACAGTTTCCCTTTGTAAGTCACGGTGTATACAAGCTGCGCTCCATTGCCGAAGGAGCTTTTTCGCTCGACGGTGTGGAAGGAGATCATCAGCTGTCCGTTTGGCGATTGGAGATCCGTGGAAACCGCTTGCGCGAAACACGGCGAAGCGGCCACTGCCAGTAAGGAGATCAAGGTGATCGACGGCCAGGCGGGAAAAGCAAACATCGCTAGAACTATACCGCGGTAAGTTGGACAGAGATTCTATAGTGAATAAATCGGAGACGTTGCTTGTCTGATTCGGAACTCTCCCGCAGAAACCTTCTGCAGTTAGGCACAACGATTGCCTCTACGCTTGCGGTCTCTGGCCCTTCACAGGCGGAGGAAGCTGCATCCTCCACGATGATCGGGGCGCCGTTCGCGGCGATGAACCCCCGAATAGGCATCATTGGCACGGGCGGCCGTGGAACATCTTTACTCAAAAATTTGCTGGCAGCTGACGCCCATGTGGTCGCCTTGTGCGATCTTGTTGCCGAAAAGGCGCAAGCCGCGCAATCAATGGTCGAAGGAGCGGGACAGAAGGCGCCGGTTCTCTATACCAATGGTGATCACGCCTTTGAAGCTTTGTTGTCGCGCGATGATGTGGATTTAGCGCTCATCGCAACCCCGTGGCGCTGGCACACGCCCATCGCCGTTGCCGCCATGAAGAACGGAAAGCATGCTTTTTCCGAAGTTCCGGCGGCGACCACCATCGACGAGTGCTGGGAGCTGGTCAACACTTCAGAGAAGACGCGGCGCCATTGCATCATGCTCGAGAACTGCTGCTATGGCTACAACGAGACGCTCGTAATGGCTATTGTTCGAGCTGGCTTGTTCGGCGACCTGCTGTATGGCGAGGCAGCTTATTTGCACGATTTGCGTGAAGAGCTCTTCTCGAATAAAGGCGAAGGCCTGTGGCGCAGGACCGTACACACGGAACGTGACGGCAATCTGTATCCGACACATGGCCTCGGTCCCGTCGCTCATTACATGGGAATCAACCGAGGCGATCGTTTCGACTATCTGGTATCGATGAGCACGCCGTCAAAAGGACTTGCCCAGTATCGGGCCGCACATGTCCCGCCAGGCGACCCGAAGTGGAAGGAACGCTACATCGATGGAGACCTGAACACGTCGCTCATCAAAACCGCTAACGGCCTCACGGTGAATCTGCAGCACGATGTCTCGAATCCTCATCCTTACGACCGTTTGAATTGCATCGCGGGAACCAAAGGCATCTTTCGGGACTATCCTCCTCGGCTGTACCTGGACGGACAACCGGGCGGCGAGGAATGGGGCGGCATTGACGGTTATAAACAGCAGTACGAGCATCCGCTATGGAGGCGGGAAGGCGAAATCGCGCGTAAGCTGGGCGGCCACGGAGGCATGGACTTCATCATGGTCTATCGGCTGCTCGAATGCATGCGCAAAGGATTACCGCCAGATATGGACGTCTATGATGCAGCAGCCTGGTCCGCGCCGGGCCCGCTGAGTCAAATGTCGGTGAAGAATGGAAGCGCCCCGGTGAAATTTCCTGACTTCACTCGAGGCCGATGGAAAGAGCGTAAACCAACGACGCTTGCTTAAGAAGGGAACAAATTACCGTCCCCGGCCGCTGCTCGCTGTCTTGGCTGAATCGATCGGTGTGGGATTGGCTGCTTCTACTTCAGCCGCCACCTTGGTCAAGCCAAGAGTCTGGCGCAATTCCGTGTCGATCTTCCCTCGGATATCGATATTGGCACGCAAGAACTGGCGTACATTCTCACGACCTTGCCCGATGCGCTCGCCTTTATAGCTAAACCAGGAGCCGCTCTTTTCAACAACATTATTGGCGACTCCGAGATCCAGCAGATCTCCTTCGCGTGAGATGCCTTCGCCGTAAATAATATCGAATTCGGCTTCGCGGAACGGGGCAGCTACCTTGTTCTTTACGATTTTGACTTTAGTTCGATTACCGGTGACCGTATCGCCGTCTTTGATGGCCGCTATCCGACGAATATCGACGCGAACTGAAGAGTAAAACTTGAGTGCACGACCGCCCGTAGTCGTTTCCGGATTGCCGAACATCACGCCGATCTTTTCACGAATTTGATTGATGAAAATCAAGCATGTATTGGATTTGGAGACGATACCGGTGAGCTTGCGCATGGCCTGCGACATCAGCCGGGCCTGCATTCCCATGTGGGAATCGCCCATCTCGCCGTCGAGTTCCGCTTTGGGAACCAGCGCGGCGACGGAATCGACCACCAGCACATCGATGGATCCGGAAGTGATCAGCGCACTGGTAATTTCGAGCGCCTGTTCCGCAAAGTCGGGCTGGGACACCAGAAGATTATCGGTATCCACGCCGAGTTGCTTGGCATAAGTGGGATCGAGCGCATGCTCCACATCGATGAAAGCAGCCATGCCGCCGAGTTTTTGCGCTTCGGCCACAACTTGTAAAGCGATGGTCGTTTTGCCGGAGGATTCAGGGCCGAAAATCTCACAGATGCGCCCGCGCGGAAACCCTCCCACGCCTAATGCATAGTCCACCGAGATGGACCCCGAGGAAATCGCCGAAACAGGGACAATCGCTTCTTTGGCGCCCAGTCGAAGAATGGAGCCTTTGCCGAATTGCTTTTCAATCTGACCCAGCGTGGCAGTTAAATTACGGGTTCGCTCTTTGTCATCCATAGAGGCAGTCCTTCCGAAGTCTATAAATCGAGGTGAATAAACCAGAACGCGATGGCATGTCGAAATTCGTAAGTTCTGGCCAATCTAGGGGGCTACACAAAATTATAGCGCCAAACAGGTCGCTAGTAATTTGTTTTAGACCGGCGATAGTACCTGTGAGGTCGCTTTACTTAAGTTGCCGATGCTTTTCGTGCGTAATAGCCCTTGCGGGCACGGACTACAAGATCTTTGCGGCCCTTTATCTTGATCTGAACCGGATGGTAAAGTCCGTCTGTTTTCAACGGCTCCGGTCGATAGAACAGGTTGTACTGGTGTCGCAACTCGTTCGCAATATTCTCGAACGATTGATTTAGATCTTTAGCTTGAAATGGCGTAAAAAATGCGCCGCCGGTCTGCTCCGCGAAGTATCGCAGAACCTTGTCGCCGTCGGTTTCAATGTGGCTGATATTGGTCGAAATCGTATAGATCACCGTATCGGCCCGCTGCGCCATCTCGAGCGCCTGGTCACGGCTTTGGCGACTCTCATTATCGTCTCCGTCACTCAGAATCACCATGGCGCGACGAAACTTGTACATCGGTTGATCGAGCATCAGCTTGTCCCGGCAGGCGAAGTACACCGCGTCGTACAAAGCCGTTCCTCCGCCCGGTCGCAAATTGCGAATGGCATTTTCAAGAGTATTGGTGTTGCTGGTGAGATCGGCCACCAGTTCGGCTGCCGTGTCGAAGCTGACGATGGTCGCCTTATCCTGCGGCCGCATCACGCTGTCAATGAAATTGGTGGCGGCTTCCTGTTGAAAGTGAAAGCGATCGCGGATGCTGTTGCTGGTATCGACCAGAATTGCCAGGCGAAGCGGTAGATCCGTTTCCGAGGTGAATTCCATAATCGCCTGCGGCTTCTTGTTTTCGAAGACCGTGAATTCGTTGCGGTTCAAGTCGGTAACAAATCGCCCTTTTTTGTCGGTCACCGTGAACAACATATTTACCCGCGTCACCTCGGCGCGGATGGGCGCTTCGCTGGAGCCTGAGACAGGCGGTTGGGAAGGGGCGGAAGCGGGTTGACTCTGCCGCGCGTCAAGCGTCCCGTAAAACAAAACGCCGAGCGTAGCAGCAACCACGACAACAAGTGCTGCAGACTTCATCGAGATGCCTCCATTCTATCCGCGCCCTTTCGTAACAGATCAAGAATATCCGAATATTCTGCCGGGGGCGAACTCTCCACGGTGATCCACTCTCCGCTCGAGGGAGATTGAAACCGGAGTCTGTGCGCATGCAATAGAAAGCGCTCGAGCACAGGCAGACCCGGCACACGAGCAGGCGCTCCATAGAGCCGGTCGCCGACAATTGGGTGACGAAGGCTGGCGAGGTGCACGCGGATCTGGTGCGTTCGACCTGTGCCGATGCGAACTTCAAGCGAACTAAAGCGGTCGAACTCTTCAAGCACGCGGAACTCCGTCAAAGCGCTCCGTCCCGTGCCAAGCCGCGATGTCATGCGGGTCCGCCGAACAGGATCTCTTGTAATCGGATCTGTGATGCGGCCCCTCTGCTGTTTCATTCGCCCGTGTACCACCGCGAGGTAGATTTTCTCTACCGTACGGCTCTGGAACTGCTGTGCCAGCGACTGGTGAGCCTGGTCGTTTCTTGCGACCACCAGAACACCGCTCGTTTCCCGGTCGAGACGATGCACAATGCCCGGACGCAATTCTCCGTTGATCGAAGAGAGCGTCCCAAAGTGATGGAGCAGCGCGTTGACTAACGTTCCTCGTTCGTGACCAGCGCCAGCATGAACCACCATCCCTGCCGGTTTGTCAATGACCACAACGTCTGCGTCTTCGTAGAGAATCGTCAGCGCCAATTCCTCCGGCTCGGCTCTCAGCGGACGCAATCCAACCGGTTCGACCGCCACACTTTCTCCGCCGCGCAACAAATGCGAGGCACGCACCGGCTGACCTTCGAGGAGTACTCGCTCGTCTTTGATCCAGGACTGCAAGCGTGACCGGCTATACTCCGGCAGCCGCTCATGTAAAAAGGCGTCCAGGCGCTTGCCTGCGTCCGTAGGCTCCGGAATGACAATCACGATATTGCCGGATGACCTTTGCCGAAGCGCTTCTCTCCGGCTGTTATTGCGAATGGCAAAATGTTGTCCTTCGGAGGCAGGGAACAGGTCGCATACGGAGTAAACGTGCACGGAGGATTATAAGAACGGTTGAAATCTAGATTCACCCGTCCGTCCACCGGAAGCGGCGCGTTCAACATCCGGCCCGCCTGGTAGGTCTCGGTCTTGTTCGTCAAATCCTTGAAGAGGAAGAACAGAGTCTTGCCTTCATAGACCGGCCGAAGATGGTACCTCTGGCCCGCATAGCTGAACTCCACCACGCCGGGGCTGTCCTGCATCTCCGTTTGCCCCACCACATTCAAGATTGGAATCTTCTTCGGGTCTGAAATAAGCTTGGCGTCCGGAAAGTGAAGCTTGGGATCGATAGCGAAGAAATCCATTCCATGAAAGTTCTTCAGAACCGGGCTATCACTGTCCTTGGCGCGAATGGCAAATTTGTCCAGCCGCTTGATGACGAAAAACGAGATCGTTCCGGCTTTCACCACGTCAGGTTTTTCTTCGTCGTAACTCAGCGTCAGCGGCGACTTGACCGGCTTTCCGTTGACCGTAACCAAGGGCCCCGCTTCATTTCGAAAAACGGCTTTATCGGCTACCAGACGAACTCGCCCCAGTCTCGCCGGCGCGGATGTCTTGGGCAGAACTAAATCATTCGAATCGGATGAACCGATCTGGTTCTCGCCGGGGTGCAGCCAGAAGAGTCCCACTAACGTGAGCCAACTATCGGGAGAACGCAAACCGGCATTCCGATGCGTTTGCCAGGCCTGGACGGAATCGATGTATTTCGCAGTTGGCCCGGAATTCGAAGATACATTCGAAAAAGACTCTTGCCGGTGCCGCATGGGACCGCAACTCATTAGTGAAATCAGGCCAGCCAATGCGGCAACTCGGTAGGTCATAACTATTAGTTTGAACTATTCGCGTAATTCCACGATAGTTGCTCCGGCTCCGCCTTCTGCTTGCGGCGCCGGATAGAACCGGCTGACGTGCGGATTCTTGCCGAGCAGCTCGCCGACAGCACGCTTCAAAATACCCATGCCGTGCCCGTGCACAATGCGCACCCGGTCGACGGACGCCAGCGCTGCTGAGTCGAGAAACTTGTCCACTTCATCCACCGCCTCATCCGCGCGCCGGCCAATGACGTTCAACTCGCGATACGAAACGTCCCAGCGAGGCCCGGTCTCCACTCTGACGTTCCGCAATGGTCGGCGCTCGTCCGCTGCGGACACAACCACTTCCGTCACATCCTCGCGAGGCACTTGCATCTTGAGGAAACCGGCCTCCACTTCGATCATTCCGTTTTTCAGCAGCCGCCGCACAGTTGCCACCTCGCGTACATCCCGTAAGCGCACTCGGGAGCCTTCCTGCACAGCCAGCGCCTCGGTAAGTTTCGCTGCCGGCGTGATCGGGGTCATCGCCTCCGAAGCCTCTTCACGGAATTCGCGTTTCGTCTTTGCGACTAGCCGCTGGGCCTGTTCCGCTGCCTTCCTCCCCTCCGTATTTTCGGAGACTTGCGCCATCATCACCTGAGCCCGAGCCTCAAAATCAGCCACAATCTGCTCCGACTTCTTGCTCCACTCGCGTTGTCGCTGCCCCTCGCGCTTAATGGCGTCCGCTTCGAGTTCCGCCTGGCGCTTCTGGAGATCCGCCGCGGCAGAATCCTTTTCGCGCGCGGCGCGGGCGTTTTCCTCAATCTGATTGTGGAGCTCTGTAAGCAGATCTTGAAAATCGGCCTGCAGCCTGGGCATCACGGCACGCGCATGGGCCAGGACCGGCTCAGGCAACTCCAGCCGTGTGGCTATATCCAAACCGGCGGACTTGCCGGGCATTCCCAAACGCAGATCATAAGTCGGCTGCAAGCTGCTTTCGTCGAATCCCATCGACGCGTTGAGCACTCCCTGGGTTCGCGTTCCGTAGAGCTTCAAGGGAAGCAAGTGAGTGGATGCCAAACAAAACGCGCCTGACTTGCGGAACTCGTCCAGAATAGCCACGCCCAGTGCGCCGCCCTCTTCGGGATCGGTTGCGCGCCCCAGTTCATCCAGCAGCACCAGGCTTTCCGCCGTCACCTGTTCGAGCATCTGCTTGACATGCAGCAGGTGCCCTGAAAAACTGCTCAGACTTTCGGCGATCGATTGCTGGTCGCCGATGTCGGCGAGCACATCATCGAGCACGGGAAACTCTGCTTCCGTACAGGGAACCGGAAGCGCCGAATGAGCCATTAGGGCCAGCAATCCTGTGGTCTTCATGGTCACCGTCTTGCCGCCCGTATTCGGACCGCTGATCAGCAGGCAGCGGCGATCTTCGTTCAGCTCGAAGGAAATCGGCACAATTGCCTTCCGCTGCTTGCGCAGAATGGATTCGAGCAACGGATGCCTCGCCTCCCGCAACACCAGCCGGCGCGCTCCCGTGCTGAATTTAGGGATGATGGCGTTGTAGTCCCGCGCGAAACCGGCCTTGGCGAAGATCAAATCGAAATCTGCCAAAGCGGTGGCGGTCGAGAGGATTTCTTCGACATGCTGGCGTAATGCGGCCGTAATCTCCGCCAGAATACGCTCAATCTCTCGAAGCTCGTCCTCGCGCAGCCGCACCAGCTGATTGTTCAGCCCGATGGTCTCCAGCGGTTCGAGAAAAAGTGTTCGTCCCGTGCCGCTCGATCCATGAATCACCCCATCGACTCGCCCCTTCTGACCCGCCACGATCGGCACCACGTAGCGGTCTTCGCGGATCGTGACAAAATCCTCTTGCAGAGTCCCGTCCGTGCGGTGCGCCCGCATGAAGCGATCGAGCGAATCCTGAATACTGCGCTGCTGCTTTTCAATCTCCCGGCGAATACGGCCCAGCGCTACACTCGCCTCGTCCGCCAGCGAGCCGTCCTGCAGAAACGCTCGTTCGTAACGTTTCGCGACCGACCGCAAGTCGGCTAGATTGTGCGCGCGGCGGGCCAGCCGAGGAAACCGCTCCGAGACCGACAACAAAATCGCACGATACTCGCCCGCCAGCGCCAAGGTGTGGAACAGATCCAAAATCTGACGCCCTTCGAGCGAAGCGCCTTCCACGCGAATGATCCGTAACGAGGAAGCAATGTCGCGAAGCTGGTCGAACCGCAGCCGGATCGCAGCTCCCCGGGACGTCTGCTGCGCTCCCGAGAGTTCGCGCAAATATGCAATCGCCTCTCCGGCATCCGCCAAATCAGCTTCGAGCGTGGACCGATCGGAATGGGGTTCGAGAGCAGCAACAAGATCACGTCCGGCTTCACTGCCGGCATATCCCGTCAAAAGATCTTTCAGCTCCTCGAACTGCAGGAGCTCATTGCTGCCGAATGCCATAAACCAAAAGTGTGTAAGAAATCAAGGGCGTGTCACGTAAGGGTGAGTCGGGGGACGCTTCGCACAAGCTTCAATCACCGCTTGTGTTCCTTCCGTCATCTGAAACGAAGCGAGATCCCTGATCTCCACCCACTCCGCCGCGCTCGAGTCGGTACCCGCTCGCACTTCACCAGACTGCACGGTGCAGTAGAAATCTATCAGCACATAATGATATTCGCAGCACCCCGACGCATCCGGCATAATCCTCTCAAACACCGTTGCAATCGAGTCAGCCGTGACGCGCAGCCCGGTCTCTTCCAAAACCTCTCGCGCAATCGCCTCCTCCAGCCGTTCACCAGTCTCTACGCCGCCTCCGGGCAGAGACCAATATCCGGCCAACGGCTGACCGCCCCGCTGTACCAGAAGAACTTGGGAGCCCTCCAAAATGAGCGCTCCCACGCCTAGAACCGGGCGCAGCGGATATCTTCGGGAATTTTGCGCGGGTCTCGGGTTAGCGGCGTCGCTTGCACTCACCTCTGTTCTGATGTCTAGCCTACCCGATCGCAGCTAGAACCTCTTCGGCATGTCCTTCCACCTTTACTTTCGGGAAGATCTTCTTGATGGTTCCGTCGGTGCCGATTACAAAGGTGGTCCGGTCCACTCCCATGTACTTCTTCCCATACATGCTCTTCTCCTGCCAAACGCCGTAAGCCTCTGCGGCTGCATGGTCAACGTCGGCCAGCAATGTGAACGGTAAGTCGAACTTCTGCTTGAACTTAGCTTGAGAGCTTGTGGTGTCCGGAGAGACTCCGACAATCACCGTATTGGCTTTTGTCAGCTTGGGCGAAGTGTCGCGAAACTCACAAGACTCCTTGGTGCAGCCGGGCGTGTCGGCCTTGGGATAGAAGTACAGCACGATGTTCTTGCCCCGTAGCGAGGAAAGGTCAAAGTGTTCGCCCGTGTCGGTATCGAGCGAGATGTCTGGTGCTGAAGCGCCTTCTTTGAGGTTGGGCATACGGGAAAGGAGATGAAAAGCAGTGGCGAACTGCTTCAACAGAACATCCCAGCAATAACCCTGAAATATAAATTAATAAAACTATATATAAAATCAGATATGGCGAGTCATCTAAAGAGAACAAACCTTTCTTCCCGACAGCGTTGAGGCCGACAAAGCAAAGGCCGATTACAAACATGGCGTTCTAACCATCACCCTTCCCAAGAAGGAAGTGGCCAAACCGAGAACCGTCAATGTTGAAGTGACGCAGTAACAGGAAATCAACCAGCATAGGCTTGGTGGCTGAACTAATTCGGCCGGCACGCCTTTTTTCGTTTGGTGGGACCGTTTCGGCCGATAACTCTATGGTGGAGACGTTCCCGGTAATGCGCTCGATTTCTCATCGGGGCCGCCGTGCATTCGCTCTCCTAGGGCTAGTTCTTCTCTTCACCCTGCCGGCGCTTCCGTACTCAGTTCTATCCCACGAAGCGATGATTGACGCGCTCTGGGCCGTGCAGATACGAGCGATCCTCCTCGCCCAGTACCCCGGCGCCACTCCCGAGCAATTGAAAGAAGCCCACGGGTACGCCTATGGCGGCTCCATCATCCAGGACATGGGCTTTTATCCTCACGGGAACGGCTATTTCAGCGATTTAACTCATTACATCCGTGCCGGAGATTTCATAGCGAATCTGCTTGCCAATGCACACACCCTGGACGAACTGGCCTTTGCTTTAGGAGCCCTTTCGCACTATGCGGGCGACTGCGACGGCCACCGCGAGGGGACCAACGTGGGCGAGTCCCGGCTCTACCCAAAACTCGCCAAGAAATATGGAGCGGTCGTCACCTACGAGAACGCCCCGTCCAAGCACGTAAAAACCGAATATGGCTTCGACGTTCTGGAAGTCGCCAAGGCAAGATTCGCACCCGAGGCCTATCACGATTTCATAGGCTTCAACGTCGCAACGCCGCTGCTGGAAACCGCCTTTCGAAACACCTATGGCTTCGAATTGCGCAGCATGTATGGCGACCTGCCCCGGGCTATCAACTCCTACCGCCACACAGTCAGCAAAATCATTCCCCTGGCGACTCGGATCGCCTGGGCCCAGCATCAGGACGAGATCGAACAGTCCGGTGTGCCTCGCAAACGGTTTGTCTTCATCATGGCCCGCTCGAGTTATGAGCGTGATTGGGGAAAGCAGTACGACCGGCCAACCTCCCGGGATCAGTTCTTAGCACTGCTGCTGAAGCTGATGCCGCCCGTCGGACCGCTAAAGACTTTGCACTTTAAGCCGCTCACTCCGGCTGTGGAAAAAGATTTCGCCCGCAGCTTCGAACTCGCTATGGCAACGTATCGCCAGCAGATAACGAACGTTGCCGGCGGCTCGCTTCGTCTCGAGAATCAGAATTTCGATACCGGCTCGGTCGCCGCGCCGGCCGAGTACGGCTTGCAAGACGGTGCTTACGCCTACTGGGTCGAACAGCTGGCGCACGATCATTTTCAAGGTGTCACGCCCGCGATTCGAATGGAACTGTTGAACTATTTCCAGGACCTCAACCTGCCTTTCTCGACGAAGAAGCGTCCCAAGGAGTGGCGCCGGGTTCTAGTAGAACTAAACGGATTACGAGTGGCCAATTTGCAGATGAGCAACTGAAAGCGACGCGGAAGCATCTTCTATTTTGAGATACTGATTCCGCAATGATTCGTTCCCTGTTGCTTTCCGCTGCCGTTTGCGGCTCTGTTGTCATGCAGAGCCTGGCGGCACAAACACCGCCGCCTGAGCCGGTACCGCCTCAGCGAAACGTACCGATTTACCGCATCAACGTCGTACAACGCGCACTCCAAGCGGTGAATTTCGAGCGGCACGCCGGTCCCACCGAAATCGATCTGAAAGGCACCGTCCTGCTGCCGAAGGCGGAGGGTAAGGCAACGGTCGAAGTCAAAAACGGCTACACAAAAATCGATCTGAATATCAAGCGCCTGACCGCCCCCACGCAGTTCGGCACAGAATTCTTGACCTACGTTCTCTGGGCGATCTCACCCGATGGACGCGCCACCAACCTGGGCGAAGTGATTGCCGGCGGCTCCGACAAAGCCAGCATGAACATTACCTCGCCCTACTCAACGTTCGGGCTGCTGATCACGGCAGAACCGTATTTCTCGGTCCCCTTTCCGAGCGATGTCGTGGTGATGGAGAGCTCGGTCCGTCCCGACACCATAGGCCGAGTGGAAGAAGTACAAGCCAAATACGAGCTCTTGCCGCGCGGACAATACACATTGAACATTCAAGCGGCCCAGCTCGCGTCCGCGAAGATGAAGAACACTCCCGGTGTTTCGATGGACGAATACGAAGCCATCCTAGAGCTCTACCAGGCCCGCAACGCAGTACAGATTGCAAACGCCGACGGAGCAGGAAGGACAGCGGCCCCGACTATGAGCAAGGCGCAAACTTATCTCGACCAGGCCGAAGCCGCCTACAGCAACAAGCGATATAAGGACGTTACGAATAGTGCCTGCCAAGCAGTGCAAGCTGCCTCAGACGCACGCACGATTTCGGTTCGCCAGAAAGCGCAAGCCCAGCCGTAAGGACGCGGTGATCTTCTCGATAGAGATAGCAGATCAAGTCATGACGGAACCAACTCCTTTACAAACTCAAGTAACCGCCAGAATTCTTTTCAAGCTAGACCAAGCTACGAAAGCGGCGTCACAGGCAGAAGAGGAATTGCCTTCTCTGAAAGCTATTGAGTCGGCCAAAAAAATGATCAGGGGCTCCCAGTTTTCTTACGATTTGCCAATGCCGGAAGTTGCCGCTGACGCAGATGAACTCGACATTACGTGGCATGCGAACGGGAAAATAGTTCAACTAAACACGGCGTCATAACTACTTGCGCATCCGCTTCTTTGCGGTCGCGGCTCGGAACCGGCGCTGAACTGAGCCGCGCGCGTCAGAAGGTGTGAAAAATTGTTTTTCGTCACGTAGGCCTTCCGAGTGGCGTTTTGCTGAGGTATGGAAGCGTTTGCGCCTTAATTTTGGCGTATATAACCGATGTGATTTCCTGAGGTGTGCGAAGACATGCTGATCCTCTCGGGGGCCAGAGGGGAGGTATTCGAGGGGGTTCGATGCGGTTTCCCGAGGAGGCGGGTTATGCCGTAACCGGCTTGGGCCGACTCAACCGTATCCATTGCATGATGTTGTAAGTCAGGCATGCCCATAACAACTCGGCGCCCGCTTTGAGCAGGCCCCCTACGCGGAACTTCCTCAATCCCAGCTTTTCTTTAATCCAGGCATTGGGGAACTCCGCCACCGGTCCGCGCTGGCGATAAATCTCCCGCTGTTCCGGTTTGCTCCATCTTCTTGCGAAAGGCCGCCACTTCCACCTGCTCTTCCACCCGAATCGATACGATTCGGCACCCGCCTCCACAGCCCCTCCCGCGACAGGCTGCTCCGCTATCTCAAGCAGCACCGCCTGGTCTTCCAGCCCCATGCCTTGAGTATTGACTCAAACATTTTCCGAATCAAATGGTTTTTTTAAGTCGAGCTAATTTTTTACACCTTCTCAGCCAGCGATTATTTACGCGCAGGCAGTAACGACGCCGCGTTTAATTACCTTTTCAGCTGACAAACGCCCGAAAGTGTACTTTCATATCGACGACGAAGATCCCTTTACCCGAGGATTTTCTTTAGAAGCGTCTGAAAGTGCGCTCAGCGAAAAACTTAGTTGGCTGCTTCAGTAGCTTTGCCTATCCATACTGTGTCTGTTCACGCCTTGGATGATGAGGATTTAGTTTGCCGGGCGTATCCGAGAGCCCTCGATGAAAATGGCAGAGTCAAGCCAATTGACTACTATTTACGAGACGTCGAGTTTTCTCTTTCCGTAGCGCTAACGCCTGAGAAGGCGATGAGTGATTTGAAGTGCAAGGGTTCGGTAGCGATCAAGGTTGGCCGATTACGAGAGGTGGGAAAGGGAAGTAGAAATTGCCTCGATGTAATCCCTAAACTGGCCTGCCAGAATTCGACAGAGAATCTTGATCTATGGCAAGTGATCGGAATACCGTCCGGTAATGACACACGCAGATCCTTGTCCTTTAAACTTTCGACACTGGCGGAAAATCCAGCCCCTAAAAAGCGGACTTGACACGACTAGCGTCGGCCCGAACAGGTCGACAAACACCCAAAACACCATCACTCAAAAAGAGGAATGCCCGCGTGCTATTAGGTTGGGGGTAGCGCGCGGGCTGTGGTTGCGTATCTAAGAGGACGAGATAAATTTCATTTGGGTTATCCGGTCGTGAAGTTTTTTTTAAGAAATTTAAAGAAGCCCTAGCACCGCATTCAAAGCAATCGCCCCCAGCCCAACTGGAATGAGAAATTTCCACCCGAAAGACATTAGCTGGTCGTAGCGCACGCGAGGTAAAGTGCCTCTCAACCAGATGAAAATGTAAATTAGCATACCTAGCTTAAAGAAGAACCAATACAAACCAGCTAGTGTCTCCTGCATCATCGGTAACAGAAACGCTAGGCCTGCCATCGCAAATACCAGTGCCATTGTTAGTAGCATCACGATTTCATGTCGGTAGTACATAAAGCGCGCGCGGTACAGGCAGTAGGCAGCAATTCCAAAAAACGTGAGCAGAGGCACAAGCGCATTGAATGCGAATCTAACCAACAGAATATTCGGGAACGGCCTGAGCCAACCCCCCAGAAATAAAGTGACCGCCACTGCACAAACTACGAGGATGTTGCCCCACTCCGCGAGCATGTAGAGAGCCCACCGAAAGCCGCTGAACTCGGTATGATAACCCGCCACCAGTTCGGACTCGGCCTCAGGCAGATCGAACGGAATGCGGTTCGTCTCTGCGATAGCCGCAATCAGGAAAACCACAAACGGAACGATCATCGCTCCATAATTCGAAAAGATCAGCCAGCGATGCGCAGTGAGTTGGTAATGGACGATGCCATTCAAACTAAGCTGCCCGGTGACCATGACCGCGGCGAGTAATCCCAACCCGAGCGCCACCTCATAGCTCACCAGTTGCGCTGCGCTCCTGAGCGCGCCGAGCAGCGGATAGTGACTGTTCGACGACCAGCCGCCAAGAATAATTCCCAGGATGCCCAGCGCCGACACAGCCGAGATGAATAACAATCCGACATTCAAGTCGGCAATGAAGATGCCTGCACTGAACGGCAGAACGACAAAGCCCAGGAGCGCGGTGACGAACGAAATCAGCGGTCCGACAATAAACAGTGGAGCTTCGGCTCTACTCGGACGGAGGTCTTCCTTCAGCAGCAGTTTTAACGCGTCTGCAATTGGCTGCAGCAAACCATGGGGGCCCACTCTCATAGGACCAACGCGCGCCTGCAAGTCAGCCAGCACCTTGCGCTCCAGAAGAACCAGATAACCGACCGCCAGCGGAAACAGCGCCAGCAGGACCACCGCCGTCAGCACGTGCGGAAGCCAGCTGCTCACGGTGCTCTCCCCAAAAGTTTCAGCGCGCCATTCAAAGCGGGCTGTGGAAATAGACCAATCGCAAGGGTCAACACGGCGGTGGCAACTAATGCCACTCTAATCCCGACGCTAGCCGCCAGTGCTCGCCGGCCATCGGCAGACTCGAGATACATCTCCCGCACCAATCGAAAATAATAGTACAGACTCACCACAACATAAACCGATGCAATCACCGCCAACGTCACATGGCCTGTCTGGATCAAAGCGGCAAAGATAAAGTACTTGCCGATGAATCCTGCCGTAGGTGGAATGCCGGCCAGAGACAACAGAAGAACCGAAAACAAAGCCGCATGAATTGGATGAGTCTGTGAGAGCCCGCGAAGATCGGCGACGTAGTCTCCGGCAATGCCGTGGCTGCGCAAGGAAGTCAGCACAGCAAAAGTTCCCAGGTTCATCACGGCATAAACCAGCAGATATATGTAAACACCCTGGTACCCTCCTGGCGTCCCGGCTATGAAGCCCAGCAACACGTAACCGGCATGGGCAATCCCGCTATAGGCGAACAATCGCTTCAGCCGATCTTGCGTGATCGCCGCAACGCTACCGATCGTCAAGCTCACGACTGCAACCACCACCACAATCGGCCGCCAGATGGAAGCACTAGCGGCAAGCGGTCCAGTCAAGAATCGGAGCAGAACCGCAAAAGAAGCGATCTTCGAAGCAACCGCCAGATAGCCGGTGATGGGAGTCGGCGAGCCATCGTAAGCATCGGGCGCCCAGGAGTGAAATGGAGCGGCCGAAACTTTGAACAGCAGCCCGACCAGAATGGTTACGACCGCAATCAAAATATACGGATCATCAGCAGACCGCTTCGAGACAACCGCGCCGATCTCGGCTAATGAAGTCGAACCAGTGATGCCGTAGAGCAGAGAAAACCCATACAGAACAAATCCGGACGAGAGGCCGCCCAGCAGCAGATATTTCAGAGCCGCCTCGTTGGAACGCCGGTCAGCGCGAGTGAAGCCGACCAGAATATAAAAGCTGATCGCTGCGATCTCAAGACCGACAAACAAAGCTATCAAATCGACGCTTCCCGCCATGAAGTACATGCCGCATTGAGCAAAAAGCGCCAGTGCATAGTATTCGCCGCGATGCTCCTGCACTAGTTCCAGGTAGCGATAAGAGATCAAAAGCAGGCCAGCCGCCGACAGCCAGACCAGTCCATTGGTGAATAACGACAGCCCGTCGACGGTGATCGCGCCCTGCCACGCTACGATCGCGCCGCCGGAGTGGTTACCGACCATCCACCACTGGCGCACCAGCGAGCATCCCACCATTGCAGAACCGGCTGCATTAAACCAGACCAGAAAGGAGCGGTTGACGTTCCCAGGTGTGGTGACATCGATCAAAAGTGTCGTGCTGGCAAACAACACCATCAACAGCGGCGGCAGAATAGCAAGGTAATTCAAGGCCGGAATCCTTGCGCTTGCACATGATTCACCAGCGCCGTAACCGCCGGCTGCAGCAGGTGAAAGAGCGGGGCAGGGTAGATGCCGATCGCAAAGGCAAGCGCCACCAGGGGCACAACAATGGCACGTTCGCGAACAGTAAGATCTTTCAATCCGCGGTTCGCTTCAAACTTGATTGGACCCATCATCGTGCGTTGATAAAGCCACAGCAAATACGCCGCACTCAACACAATCCCGATCGCTCCGACAACGGCCCAGCTTCGATTTACCGCAAATGCGCCCGACAAGATGGTGAACTCGCCGATGAAGCCATTCAACAAAGGCAAACCGGCCGAGCTGAATACAGTTATGGCAAAGATGGTCGCAAATACGGGCATCACCTGCGCAAGGCCGCCGAAATCTGCGATCTCACGCGTGTGCCGGCGCTCGTAGATGAACCCAACCAGCAAAAACAGCAGTCCCGTCGAGATCCCATGGTTCACCTGCTGCAATACGCTGCCGGCGATCCCGTTATAGTTCAGAGCAAAAATTCCCAAGGTGCAGAAGCCAAGATGACTCACTGAAGAGTAGGCCACCAGCTTCTTCCAATCACGTTGCATCAGACAGACCAGCGCGCCATAGATGATCGCAATCAGCGACAACGTGACCATCGTGTTCACAATGCCCGGACTGCTGGATGCCGCCGGCGCCAGCGGTAGAGAAAATCGAATGAATCCGTACGTCCCCATCTTGAGCATCAGGCTGGCGAGCATAACCGAGCCCGCCGTAGGAGCTTCGACGTGCGCGTCCGGCAGCCACGTGTGCAGAGGGAACATCGGCACCTTCACGGCAAATCCAAGAAACAGCGCCCAGAAGATCCACTGTTGCGACCCCAGCGGCAGGTTGGCATTCATCAACTTTGTCAGCTCGAAAGTATAGATGCCGGTCGCCTGTCCGTATTGGAAGTACAAAGCCAAAAATCCCAACAACACAAAGACGCTGCCCAACAACGTATACAGAAAGAACTTGATGGCCGCATACGACCGGCGAGGCCCGCCAAAGATTCCAATAATGAAGTACATCGGAATCAGTACAGTGTCCCAGAACAGGTAAAACAGGAACAGATCGAGCGAAACGAACACTCCCAGCACGCCGGTCTCGAGAAGCAGCATCATCGCGTAGAAAAGCTTGGCGCGATCTTTCACCGAGTCATACGAGCACACGACCGCCAGCAGCGAAATCAAGGTTGTCAGCAGCAGGAGCAGCAGACTGATGCCGTCAATACCAATCAGATACTGTGCGCCGATCGCCGGAATCCAGGCTGCGCGTTCCACGAATTGAAAGCCGGCCGTCGCCCCGGTTTCGAATCTTGGCAGAAGGCAGAGCGACAGCACAAACGTCAAAGCAGCCGTGGCTATTGCAACGGAACGGGCGACGCGTACACTGTCGGGAAGCAGCAGAAGCAGCAGCATCCCGGCGAGCGGCAGGAACAGAATCAGACTGAGTAGGTGAGCGGTCATCGGATCGAATCAGCGGCTTAGACAATAGCCCAAGGCCACAAGAATGCCCGCCACAAAGAGTAAAGCATAGGTCTGCACCAGACCGGTTTGCAGGGCGCGCGAAGGCCAGGAAAGAAAGCGCGTGAATCTGGACACCGTTCTCACCGCTCCATCGATCACGCTGCCATCCATCCAGCCGAGCGCACTCGCCAGCCTCTTCGAAGCGAAGGCTGAGCCTCTTACGGCTCCATCAATCACGAACGCATCGGCGGCGGCAGCCCCTTGCGCCGTACGCAACACGACGCCTTCTACGAAGTGCACTTCAAACACAGCATCCACATACCAGCGGTTGCGGAAAAAATGTTCCAGGGGCCGAAAAACGCGGTCCAGCCGTGCTCGCGCCTCGGGACGCTTCACATAGAAGTACCAGACCGAGGCGATCCCGGCGAATGCCATGACCGTCGAAGCGATCATGGTCGGCCAAGCGTCCCACCGGATCGGCACGAAAGCCCAACCGACCACGATGCAGCACACCGAAAGCAGCATCAGCGGCAGCCGCATACTGATCGGGCCTTCGTGCGCGGCTAGACGGTGTCGTTGCGGCTCGCCGAAAAAGGCCAGCGAGATCAGTCGCCACGAATAAATGGCGGTGAGTAAAGAAGTGAGCACGCCGCAGTAGGCAATCAGTGTGTGTCCGGACTGAAACCCCGCTTCGAGAATCAAATCCTTTGAGAAAAAGGCCGACAATCCGGGCAGCCCTGCCAGCGTAAGCGCTGCAATCACCGTGGTCCAAAACGTAACCGGCAGCTGTGTCCGCAGCCCGCCCATGTTCTTCAGATTCTGTTCGCCGTGGAGGGCGTGAATTACTGATCCCGCACACAGAAACAGCAGCGACTTGAAGAAGGCATGCGTCACCACGTGATACATCGCCGCTCGCGAAGCTCCAATGCCAAGCGCAATAAACATGAACCCGATCTGGCTGATAGTCGAATAAGCCAGCACGCGTTTGATATCGTTTTCAACCAGCGCTACAGTGGCCGCGAAGAGCGCCGTAAGGGCCCCAAGTACGGCCGCAATAATGCCGATCTCAGGGGCAAGCAGAAAAAGAAAATTCGAACGGGCCAGCAGATAGACTCCGGCGCAAACCATCGTTGCCGAATGAATCAGAGCGGAAACGGGCGTCGGGCCTTCCATCGCATCAGGCAGCCAGACATGCAAGGGAAACTGCGCCGACTTGCCGATTGCCCCGACAATCAAGAAAGCGCAAATCATCTGCGCCGTTCCGTGCGGAATGTGTGCCGCGGCCAAAGCAACGGCGCTGAAGCTCGTCGACCCGCACGTCAATCCTAAGGCAATAATCGCTAGAATCAGCCCCGCATCGCCGATGCGATTTACAACAAATGCTTTGGTCGCCGCCTGCGCCGCTAACGGCCGCTCGAAGTGATAGCCAATCAGCACATAGCTCGCCAGGCCGACCCCTTCCCATCCGGCAAACAAGAAAAGAAAGCTGCCCGCCGTAATCAGGAGCTTCATCAGGCCCACAAAGAACAGCAGACCTCCGAAATAACGCCTCTGATCCGGCTCTTCCTTCATGTAGCCGAGCGAGAAGAGCGTCACCATCAGGCCCACGATCTCCACCAGCATCAGCAGCCAGGAACTCAACCAGTCCAGTTGAAAACTAAACGCCGGGCCAAAGCCGGGAATCCACTCGCCGGCCTGCATGGAAATCGTGTGATGATTTCGCGTGGCCAGCGCCGCCACCGTGGAAAGCAACAAGCAACAGCCGGTGATAGCGATCGCCGAAATCCCTGGCCATCTGGATGGCCTCGTCTTAGAAACGCCCAACGGTCCGGCGAAGAATATAAAAAGTAGTCCGATGAACGGAAGCAGCAGCGTGCCTTCCAGCGCGAGGCTCGCAACCACGTTCTGCGGATCTACCATTTCAGAAGGTCCAGTTCGTCCGCTAGAACGGTGCCCCGATTTCGAAATAAGGCAATCAGGATGCCCAGCGCGACGGCGGCCTCAGAAACGGCGACAGCGATCACAAATAGCGCAAACACCTGGCCGGCAGCCTGATGATGCTGTCTCGAAAACGCAACCAGGTTGATGTTGACCGAGTTCAAAATCAACTCGATCGACATCAGAATCACAACAATATTGCGGCGCAGAAGAACACCTGTGACGCCGATCGTAAAAAGCAAGGCACTAACGATTAAATAGTGCAGAGAAGAAACAGGATGAAACACTATTTCGAAGCCCGGCCTTCCAGAGCCTTGCGCCCTTGTCCCATCCACACCGAACCGACAATCGCTACCAACAGCAGCACGGACGCTAATTCAAACGCCACAAAATAGCGCGAAAACAGAAGATCCGCAATCGCCTCCGTGTTGCCGCTCGACCACGTTGTCCCCTCGTTAGAAACGACGCCTTTTCTGGCGAGTAAAGCAATCAGTTCGCTTGCCAGAATCACAGCCGCGCACAATCCAACCGGCCACGCTCGGCGAAACTGTCTGATGTGCGCTGCCGCATCCAGGTTCACCAGCATCACGACGAATAAAAACAGCAGAGTGACTCCGCCAATGTACAGCACAATCTGCGCAACGAAGAGAAACTCAGCCCCGAGCAAAAGGAAGAGCCCGGCCACGCCCAAAAGCGACACCGTCAGCCACACCGCCGAGAGCACCGCGTTCCGTCGTGTGACCGTGAGTACCGCGCCTGCCAATGTGAGGACGGCGAAGATGTAGAACAACAGGGTCTCCATCACAGGTTTACCGGCGAAACGACTCCGGCACGGGCCCTTCTTCGAGCATCTGCCGATCCCAGATCATCCCCTTGCGCGTAAAACTAGCGAGCTCGAAATCCTGCGTCAATTCAATGGCATCCACCGGACAAGCGTCTTCACACAGCCCGCAGAACATGCATCGCGACAAATCATAGGTGAAGGTAGTCAAGACTTTGTGCTTCGTCTTAGCATCGCGCTCGCTGCCGACCACAATTAGATTTTCCGGACACGCCACCGCGCACAAATCACATGCGATACACAGCGTCTCACCGCTCTCCGGATGAATGTTCAGCCGGGGAGCGCCGCGAAAGCGTTCCGCAACCGGTGGGCGCGTCGCTGGGTACTGCTCGGTGTAAATGTTGCTGGGGCGCTGCTGTCGAAACGTCACACCCAGCCCTGCGAAGAGCTTAAAAAAGGAAAGCTGGCGAATTCGGTTCCACATGGCAATACTGCGCTGGCGAGACTCGATGATCGAGGACCGAAATGGCGGAAGATCCCCAATCGCGTTTCATGCACTTGCACAAAAGGCGGAGTTCGCCCTAACCCCTCAGTCCCTATGGTAAACGGTTCAATTTGTTCGTTCGAGCCGCTCGCAGCCAGTGGCAAAGTCGGGCTCTGAAGCGCCAAAAGCGCCCGGCTAGCGGTCTACTTCGCCTAAAACGATGTCGATCGTCCCAATGATTGCCACCACATCCGCTACCAAAGCTCCCTTCGCCATCTTCTCGAGCGACTGCAAATTCAGAAACGAAGGCGGACGCACCCGCACGCGGTATGGAATTGTCGATCCATCGCTCACGATGAAGTACCCCAGCTCGCCCTTCGGAGCTTCAATCGACACGTATACTTCGCCGGGAGGAGGCTTCAATACCTTTGGTACTTTGGCCATGATCGGTCCTGTTGGGATTCGATCAATGGCCTGCTCGATGATGCGCGCCGATTGACGCATCTCTTCCATGCGCACCAGGTAGCGGTCATAGCTGTCCCCGTGCTGCCCGACCGGCACATCGAAATCGTACTGTTCGTATCCCGAATACGGCTGTGCCTTTCGCAAGTCCCACGAAACACCCGCTCCTCGCAGTACCGGCCCGCTTACGCTATACGCTTTGCAGTCGGCGGCATTCAGAATGCCAACATCGCGCAATCGCCCCGTCCAAATAGGATTGCCTGTCAATAATTGGTTGTATTCGTCCAAACGAGGCCGAAACTCCGTGCAAAACTTCCGCACCTGCTCCTCAAAGCCGTCATAGAGCTCATATTGCAGCCCGCCAATGCGAAACGCGTGCGTGGTCAACCGAGCGCCGCAATACGCTTCGAAAATCTTCAACACTTCTTCCCGTTCGCGAAATGTATAGAACAAGGGCGAGATCGCCCCGATATCCAGCGCATGCGTACCAAGCCAAAGTAGATGGCTCGCAATCCGGTTTAGCTCCGTCAGAATCACACGCACGGCTTGCGCCCGCGCAGGAGCCTGAACGTTAATCAGCTTCTCGACAGCTAAGCAATAGCCCAGACCGTTCGACACCGCCGCCACATAATCCATGCGGTCCACATACGGAACGAACATCGTGTAGGTTCTGTTCTCGGCGATCTTCTCGACGCCCCGATGCAGATACCCGATGACGCACTCCACATCGCGAACGCGCTCGCCATCCAGCTTCAGAATCACTCGCAGCACGCCATGCGTTGAGGGGTGCTGCGGCCCCATGTTGAGCACCAGTTCGCTGGTATCGAGGAAGTGGCCTTCCGGTGGTGCAAGCGCCTGGTCGAGCATCTTGTCGTCCGGCACGTTCATTGACCGCTCTCGATCCCAAGGTTCCGCTGAACCCAATCCTGATCCATCGCCACAATCGACTTGTCCTTGCGCAGAGGAAATCCTTCCCAATCCTCCGGCATCAGAATGCGCTTGAGATTGGGGTGTCCCGGAAAATCGATGCCGAACATATCGAAGACTTCCCGTTCCAGCCAGTTCGCTGCCGGAAAGAGTGACGTGACGCTAGGAACTTGGAAGTTGTGCGGCGGCAACGGAGCGATCTCTGCACGAACCTTCACGCGCAGGTACTCATTGCGCGCAAAGCTGTAGAGGATGTAGATCACCTCAAACTGCCGCTCGTCACTCGGAAGATCGACAGCGGTGAGATCGGTCAGCACGTCGAACTGCTCGTGCTCTTTCAAATAGCTCAGCACGATGAAGCACTCCGGAACGCGCGAAAATGCGATGAAGTTTTGCCCTAAATAGCTGAGCAACTTCAGATCGTCAGCAAAAAGCGATCCGAACGCCTGCCGCAATCGATCCGGCAATTCACCGTTCCACTCCGTCGCCTGCATGGGAGTGGCAGAAGGCGTTCGGTGAGGCAAATTTTCAGGCACGGGTCCGCTGATGCAGTATCGAATTAGTGTGAGCCGCCGCCATAGTGTTCAACGGCATCGATTCGCGCCTGTGCCGCGCTCATCGCATCCAGAGCCGCTGACGACGCCTCTTCGTTGTCAGCCTGCCGCAGAGCCTCGTTAGCCTCATCGAGTTCGCGCCGTGCCACGTCCACCTGAATGTCCTGCGGAAACTCGGCGCGGTCCGCCAGAACGCGTACGTGATTATCGAACACTTCGACAAAGCCGCCCGAAATCGCCACAACATGAGGACTGTCCCCACCGCCCTCATAAGTAAGCACGCCGCCGCCCAGCGCGCTTAACAACGGGGCATGGCCGGCCAGAATGCCCATATACCCGTTCTTGCCAGGCAACTGAACTTCAGTGACCTGCTCGTCGATGAGTTGCCGCTCGGGAGTAGCCACCTGCAACTGGAATGTGTCAGCCATGGCGCACGACTACTTCTTCTTTTCTTCTTTCTTCTCGTCCTTTTTGTTTTCTTTCTTGTCTTCGCCCTTCATCTTCTCGGCTGCTTCCAACACATCATCGATGCTGCCCTGCATATAGAAAGCCTGCTCCGGAAGGTTGTCATGCTTACCTTCCACCACTTCCTTGAAGCTGCGAATGGTGTCTTCCAACTTGACGTATTTGCCGGGGCGCCCGGTGAACTGCTCGGCCACATGGAATGGCTGCGAAAGGAAACGCTCGATCCGTCGTGCGCGCGCCACCGCCGCCTTGTCCTCATCACTCAACTCATCGATGCCGAGAATGGCAATGATGTCTTGCAGATCCCTATAACGTTGCAGAGTCTGCTTTACTCGTTGCGCAACCTCGTAGTGCTCTTCGCCCAGAACGTTCGGATCGAGAATGCGGGAGCTGGAAGCCAGCGGATCGACAGCCGGATAAATGCCGCGCTCGGAAATAGCACGATTCAGATTCGTAGTCGCATCCAGGTGAGCAAACGCCGTTGCCGGCGCAGGATCGGTGTAATCGTCGGCCGGCACATAGATCGCTTGAACCGACGTAATGGACCCACGCTTCGTCGAAGTAATGCGCTCCTGCAGATCGCCCATCTCCGTGGCGAGATTCGGCTGATAACCCACTGCTGACGGCATGCGGCCCAAGAGAGCCGACACTTCGGAACCCGCCTGCGTAAACCGGAAAATATTGTCGATGAACAGAAGCACGTCCTGGCCTTCTTCATCGCGAAAATACTCGGCCACCGTCAATCCGGTCAAGCCCACTCGCAAACGCGCACCGGGCGGCTCCGTCATCTGCCCATATACCAGAGCCACTTTCGACTTCTTCCAATCATGCGGATCGACAATTCCCGATTCCTGCATCTCGCGCCACAGGTCATTGCCCTCGCGTGTGCGCTCGCCCACACCGGTGAACACCGATACACCGCCATGCTTCATGGCGATGTTGTTGATCAGCTCCTGAATAATAACCGTCTTGCCGACGCCGGCGCCGCCAAACAGTCCAATCTTTCCGCCGCGCACATACGGCTCCAGCAGGTCTATTACCTTGATGCCGGTCTCGAACATCTCAAGCTGCGTCGACTGCTCATCGAACAACGGCGCGTTGCGATGAATCGGTAAACGCTTATCCGTATCGACCGGACCCATATTGTCGACCGGTTCGCCAAGTACGTTCAAAACGCGGCCCAGCGTTTGCTTCCCCACCGGCACCATGATGGGCGAGCCCAGATCGTAGGCCTTCATGCCACGCACCAGACCATCGGTCGGCTCCATCGCGATCGTGCGTACACGGCCTTCGCCGATATGCTGCGCGACTTCTGCCGTGATATTGATCTTTGTCGGAACGTCAAACCCTTCGCTCGTCACATGTATCGCGTTGAAGATCTTCGGGATGTGCCCTTCCTCAAACTGAATCTCGATGGTGGGACCAGCCACCTGGACCACGTGTCCTTCCGCTGCACCTTCTGCCATAAAAACTCCCCGCTACAGCGCCGCAGCGCCGCTAACAATCTCGATAATCTCTCGTGTAATCGCCGCCTGCCGCACGCGATTCATATTCAATGTCAACTCTTGAATCACGTCCCCGGCATTCGAAGTCGCCGTATCCATCGCGTTCATGCGCGCCGCATGCTCGGCCGAAACCGATTCGAGCATGGCTCGGTACACCGACACTTCGATGTAGCGCGGCAACAGCTGACCTAGCAGTTCCTCGGCTGGCTGCTCGTAGATGTAGTCGATCTGCTCGCCATCTTCCGGCACTTCGATCGGAAGAATTTTGCGGAGCGCGATATTCGGCGCCATTACGCTCTTGAATTCGTTCACCGCGATGTAAACCGCATCGACTTCAGCTTTCTCATAAAGCTCCATCATCTTGCGAGCAATCTCCCTAGCCTGCTCCAGAGTCGGCCGCTCCATAATACCCACATGCTCGCCGGTTAAGTTGGCCGAGCGCCGGCGATAGTAATCGCGGCCCTTGCGCCCCACCGCCTCCACCTGAATCTGTGCGCCGCCATGACTCTCCATGAAGCGTTGTGCCTGCCGCAGCAGGTTCGCGTTGAACGCTCCCGCCAGCCCGCGGTCACTGGTCACCACCAGCAACTCAATTCGGTTCTCATCACGCGCCTGCAACAACGGCAACTGCGCCACATCGGGATTGCCCGCTGCAGCAGCCGCAATATTCGACAGCATGCGATTCATCATCTCGGCATAAGGCCGCGACGCGATCGCTCGTTCTTGAGCCCGGCGCAGCTTCGCCGCCGAGACCATCTTCATGGCCTTCGTGATCTGTTGGGTGTTCTTGACGCTTCGAATTCGGCGCCGGATGTCGATTAAACTCGGCATCGCCTATACGCTACTTTTGACCTTCTCTGCTTCGCGATTCGCCTCTTGCGTGCCGTTCGAACTCTTACCGCTATCTTTACCCGATGAAGCTTTCTGTTGCTGCTCCTGCTGCTGCCCAGATGACTCGTTGCCATTGCGGTCAGACTTTTGATCCTGCTTCTTTTCCTTCTTCTCCTTGTCGGACGTAGAGAAGCCCTTCTTGAACTCCGTCAGCGCGTCCTTCAGTTGATTCTTGATCTCGTCGTTCAGCTCGCGCTTCTCACGGATCCCCTGCAGCACGTCAGACTTTTGGTCCTCCAGATAATGATTCATCTCTGCTTCGAAGCGCCGCACGTCTTCCACTGGAATGTCGTCCAAAAAGCCCTGGCCGCCGGCAAACAGAATGGCCACTTGCTTCTCCACCGGCACCGGCGAATAGGGCCCCTGCTTCAGGACTTCCACCCACCGCTTTCCACGATTGAGCTGCGCTTGCGACGACTTATCCAGATCTGAACCGAACTGAGCAAAAGCCGCCAGCTCGCGGTACTGCGCCAGCTCCAATCGCAACATGCCCGAAACCGTGCGCATCGCCTTGATCTGCGCACTGCCCCCCACGCGGCTGACCGACAGGCCCACGTTAATCGCAGGACGGACATTCGAGTTGAACAGATCGCTTTCCAGATAAATCTGTCCGTCGGTGATCGAAATCACGTTGGTCGGAATATAAGCCGAAACGTCGCCCGCCTGCGTTTCGATCATCGGAAGCGCCGTCAACGAACCGCCGCCTTTCTCATCCGAAAGCTTGGCGGCCCGCTCCAGTAAACGGCTGTGAAGATAGAACACATCGCCCGGATACGCCTCACGCCCTGGCGGCCGCCGCAGCAGCAGCGAAATCTCACGATACGCCGCCGCATGCTTCGACAAATCGTCGTAAATGCAAAGCGCATGCCGGCTCGAATCCCGGAAAAACTCCGCAATCGCGCAACCCGAATAGGGAGCAATGTACTGCATCGGGGCGGGATCAGAAGCCGTCGCCGCCACCACAATCGTGTAGTCCATGGCGCCATGCTCTTCCAGCGTCTTCACCACTTGGGCCACTGTGGAGCGCTTCTGGCCGATCGCCACGTAAACGCAAATCACGTCCTGCCCCTTCTGATTGATGATCGTGTCGAGCGCAACCGTCGTCTTCCCCGTCTGCCGGTCGCCGATAATCAGCTCGCGCTGCCCGCGCCCGATCGGCACCATCGCATCAATCGCCTTCAGTCCTGTTTGCAGCGGTTGCTTAACCGGCTGCCGGTCTACCACGCCAGGCGCCAGGCGCTCCAGAGCACTTCGCTCGCTTGTCTCGATCGATCCCTTGTCGTCAATCGGCTCGCCCAGTGAGTTCACTACACGGCCAACCATGGCATCGCCCACGGGAATCGCCATGATCCGTCCCGTGCGCTTCACCTGGTCGCCATCCTTAACGCCACTGAAGTCGCCGAACAACACCACGCCGACTTGATCTTCTTCCAGATTCAACGCCAGCCCGACCGCGCCCTGACCGAACTCCACCAGTTCGCCGGCCATCACGTTCTGCAGTCCGTAAACCCGCGCAATGCCGTCTCCGACACTGATCACCGAACCCGTCTCCGACACGTTTGCCACCGCATCGAAATTCTCGATCTCCGAGAGAAGTACCTTCGAAATTTCATCTGCTCTAATCTGAGCCATATTTTTTTCCCTACTGAATATCTATCTGCAGACTCTGCCGCATGCTCTCCAGCTTGCCTTTTAACGTGGCGTCGTATTCCTTGGAGGCGACTCTCGCTCTCACGCCGGCCAGCAGCGACGGATCTATCTTATAGTCTGCTCGAATGAATTTGCCCAGCTTCGTGCCTAGCACCCGCTCTATCTCTTCCCGTTGCGCCGGGCTCAGCTCTCTCGCCGTCGCAATCTCCGCGCGAACCCAGCCTAAGCGCTCGTCCACCGCGTCCTCGAACTCCATCCGGATGTTTTTCAGCTCCGATGTCCGCCGGTGCGTCACCACCACCGACAAAAAATTGCGCACGATTCGATGCAAGCCCAGTTCGTCGGACAGCTTGCCCAGCAAAGCCACTTTGCGGACCTTTTTCACGGCCGGCGATAAGAGCGCCAGTTGCAAGTCCCTTGAACCCGTCACGATCTCCTCTACGCTTCGCAGCTGCGCCACCGCGTCTTGCGGCGACAATCCCGAGTCGGGACGAAACACCGCATCCGCGAGCGCCCGTGCGTAGTGTGCAGACAACGCCCCTCTCATCTACGAGCGCCCCTGTTCCACCACGTGAATAAAATCCTGTACCGATTCTTCCGCTTCGCCCGTCCCCGCCTGTGCTTGCAACCGTTGCGCCGCCAGTTCAAACGCCGCCTGCGCCGCTCGTTGCCGCACCCGCCGCACCCCTCGCTGGCGGAATGCTTCAATCTCCGCATTTACATTGTTCTCAATGCGCCGCAGCCCCTGTTGCGTATCCTCCTGCACCCGTTGATGCTCACGCTCCATGTCGGCGGCCGACTGCTCGCGAAGTTTTTTTACCTCGTCGGAAAGCGACGCCATCTTGCGATCGATAGCCGATGACCGAAAGTCAGCGTCCATTTTGAGCCCGGTCGCATCCTGAATCGCCTTTTGGATATCAGCCGAACGAGCGTTGAAAAAACCCGGGGCAGACCGGTAAATCAAATACCCCAAACCGGCCGCAAACAAGACCGTGTTGATAATCTTCCACTTGCCAACTCGCCCGGACGCCTCATCGGTGCCTACCATGCGTTTTTGCTGAGCTGAAACGCCGTGCGGGCCGGCAAAAAACGCAAGAGCGCCCCACAAAACCGCGAAACCGAGATGGCGTCGCACTAAGCAGCTCTCCGTCGTGTCACTGACTGCACAATTTGTTCGCTGAGCGCCTGGACCTGGCTCTCCAATTGAGATTGCGCAACGTCGGCTTCCTGTGCGATATCTGTTCTGGCTTGTTGAATTCTCCGGTCTGCCTCGGCACGAGCTTTCGCCAGCTCCGCCTCTTGCTCCTCGGACCACTGCCGCCGTTGCGCTTCCTGTTCCTGATGAATCTGCGCCCGCGCAGCCTGCAACGCCCGCTCGAATTCAGAGGTCTTGCGGTCCGCACTCTCGAACGCCTGCTGCGCCAGCTCGCGAACCCCCTCCGTTGCCTTCCGCCGCTCTTCAAACATGCGAGCCATGCGCTTGAAGTAAACCTGGTTCAAATACCAAGCCAGCAAGACAAAAAAGAAGATCGTCGGAATCGACTGTATTAGCAGGTTACTGAGATCGTGAAGAGTCGCGTCCATTCAAAGCTTTTCTACGTGGGAAAGAAGAACCGACATGGCGCACCGCCCCAGGCACACCACGAGCGGAACACCACCCATCGTCTAAAACTTTTACGCTATCACAGCAATTTTTCTCGGGTCAACGAAAACCGAGGGAAAGATAGTGGGTCAGTTTGGAAAAAGCGAGTCGCCAACGTCCAAACATCTCAGCCTGCAGGAATCCAATCCTCATGTTCGAATATATTCGTCAACAGCCTCCCAAAAGCTTTGCTTCAAACTTTTGACATTCGTCCCGTCGTACAGTAACCAGATCTCTAATGCCTTCCAACCTGCCTTGAAAAACTTCGTCTTCGGTGCTGAATGCGCAGATCCAATGTAAGCCTGATATTCCATTAAGCCAGTTATAAATATCCTCCCTCCCTTAAAGCGGCAGCCAAATGACGCGGTCGAAACAGGTTCGCGCACCCACCCAACCGTTACTCATTGTTCTTCTCCATCGCACCTGAAAGCTCAACAGATCCAGTCCCAATGCGGTATTCTGTCAGCTTAAACAAAACTGCCCACACGCCGCTAAACCGGCGGTGGACCCACTACTCGTAGCCCCGAAGCTACAGCGGCCCCGATAGCCAAATTCTAATCTGATTTACTAATTGACTAGCTCTGCTTCCTGCGGTTGTTCCGACCGCCATCATGGAGAACTCGTGCGTAAAGCTCTAATCATCCCGTTCACCCCCATCACTCTTCTCTCGCTCATACTTGCCTTCCGGGCAATAAGCTTCGGCTGGCAGCCGACCACCACCGGATCAACAGCCGGACCCATCGACCCCCCCTATCTCGATATGCTGCACTGGCGCATGGTCGGGCCCTCGAGAGGAGGCCGAGTTTTAGCCGTCGCCGGAGACCCGGTAAAAAAACTGGTGTTTTATTTCGGCGCCACCGGCGGTGGTGTCTGGAAGACCAGCGACGGAGGCATCAGCTGGCACAACCTCTCCGATCCGTTCTTTCACACCGGCTCAGTAGGCGCTCTCGCCGTTGCCGCGTCCAACCCGAACGTCGTCTATGCGGGCATGGGCGAAGCCTGTGTCCGAGGCGACGCCTCCTATGGCGACGGAGTCTACAAGTCGACGGACGCCGGCAAGAGCTGGACCCACGTCGGCCTGGAAGCCACGCGAAGCATCGCCCGAGTGCGCATCGATCCCAAGAACCCGGACCTGGTCTACGTCGCGGCACTGGGAGATCCATGGGGGCCGAGCCCCGACCGCGGCGTCTACCGCTCCAAAGACGGCGGCCGTACCTGGAAAAAAATTCTGTTCCGCAGCGAACAAGCCGGCGCCATCGACCTGGTGATGGATCCGACCAATCCAAGCATCTTGTATGCCTCCACGCTGGAACTCCAACGTTTCCCCTGGGGACTGCGCAGCGCCGGCCCCGGAACCGGACTGTTCAAAACAACCGACGGCGGAGACACCTGGACCGACCTGACCAACCGCCCCGGAATGCCGCAAGGAGTCAAAGGCCGCATCGGAATTGCCATCGCGCCTAGCCATCCTGACCGCGTCTGGGCGCTTGTCGACGCCGAGCTGGGAAAAAAAGGCGTCTACCGATCGGAAGACGCCGGACAAACCTGGCGTTACCTCACCGACAACGCCGAGCTCACCATGCGGCCCTGGTATTACCACCACATCTTCGCCGATCCCAAGAATCCCGACTTGATTTACATCTTGAACGTAGGCGCCTGGAAGTCCACCGACGGCGGCCAAAAGTTCGTTCCGTTTCGTCCGCCCCACGGCGACAACCACGATCTCTGGATCGACCCCGAAGACCCGCAGCGCATGATCGAAGGCAACGACGGCGGCGCAACCATTTCCTACAATGGCGGCTCCTCCTGGTCGTCCATCCTCAATCAGCCCACCGCGCAGATCTACCACGTCGTCGCCGATCAGCGCTTTCCATACCGCATCTATGGCGCTCAACAGGACAACACCACCATCTCTCTGCCGAGCCGCTCCGACTTTGGACGCATCACCATCGAAGACTGGGAAACCGTTGGCGGCGGAGAGGCCGGTTACATCGCCGTGAACCCAACCGACTCCAACATCATCTACGCGGCCAATCACCACTTCTTAACTCGCTACGATCACCTGACTAAACAGACGCAGGACATTTCACCCAACCCGGAGACTCATTATGGTTGGGGCGCGGCTGACATCAATTACCGCTTCTGGTGGACCTATCCAGTGATGACCTCGCCTTCCAATCCAAAGGCGCTCTACGTGAGTTCGCAGTATGTACATCGCTCGCTCGACCAGGGCCAGAGCTGGCAGGTCATCAGTCCCGACCTCACGCGCCACGATCCCAAAACACTGGAACACACACCCTCTTATGGCCATGAAGAGACTGAACAATATTGGGGCCCGATTACGCGCGAGGCCTACGGTCCCGAGTGGTACGCGACCATCTTTGCCTTAGCTGAGTCCCCCCTGAACGCCCAAGTGATCTGGGCCGGCTCCGACGATGGCTACATTCACGTCTCCCGCAACGGCGGAAAGAATTGGACCAAAGTAACGCCGCCAGACCTCCCTGAATTTGCCTTGATCAGTATCATCGAGCCTTCCTCACACGACCCGGCCGAGGCCTACGTCGCAGCCACTCGCTACAAACTGCAGGACAATCACCCCTACCTCTACAAGACCTCCGATTACGGAAAGACGTGGACCAAAATTACAAACGGCATTCCGGACTACGACTACACGCGTGTCATCCGCGAAGATCCGAAACGGCCTGGGCTTCTGTACGCCGGCACGGAAACCACCGTCTATGTTTCCTTCGACGACGGAGCGCACTGGCAAACCGTGAAATCCGGATTACCCGTTGTCCCGGTTCACGATCTCCTGGTAAAGGACAACGACCTAGTCGCTGCCACGCACGGCCGCGGATTCTGGATACTCGATCACGCTGCTCTTCTCCGTCAATTCGATGCCACGGCGCTTGGCGATAAAGTCTACTTGTTCGTTCCCGACACCACAGTGACTTTCCGTTCCAACGCCAGTCTGGCGGGAGGATTCGGCACCGACGTCTCCGGCACCGGAGAAAATCCACCGGATGGAGTGAGTCTCCACTTCTATCTGAAAGATCAGCCCTCAGGTCCGGTAACGCTCAAGATTTTGCGCGAGCTCAACGGAAAAACAGAGTTGGCGCGTAGCTTTGCGATGGATACGGGCGAGGCGAAATCGGCCGCCAACGCTGCCGGAGGTGGCCGGCGACGAGCTCGTTCCATGCGTCCCACAGCTGCCAAAGGGCCGAATACTTTTGTGTGGAACTTTCGCTACAACGGAGCTAACGTCATCCCGGACGCAGTGTTCCAGGGCGAAGCTGTCGGGCCCATCGCTCCTCCCGGCGCTTATCGCGCAGAGTTAACCGCGGACGGCAAGACCTACACTCAAAACTTCAAGCTAGTCAAAGACCCGCGCCTCCCAGCCACTGAGGCCGATCTTGAAGATCAGTTTCAGTTCATGAAGCGCGTCAGCGATCGCCTGGAGCAGACCATGACAACGGTACGCAAAATTCGCGACATGCGCAAGCGAGCCGAAGCCGCCATCGCCGAAGCCAAACAGAATGGCCGGAACTCAGCTGAACTCGACAAAGGGCTGAAATCTTTGAACGACAAACTGTATACCATCGAGGAACGGCTAGTCCAATTCCGTGCCCGAGCGGGCGAAGACTTGATCAACTATCCCACCGGGATCGACAGCAAGCTCGCGCGCCTTTTGGATTTTACTTCTATGTCTGAAAACGCGCCCACCGAAGGCGAAAAGGAATTATACGGGCGTCTTTCCGAAGGCGTGACAGATCGAATGCGGCTGGTGGATCAGGTAGAGAAAAACGATTTCGAACCGCTCTTGAAGCTCGCCGGATCCTCGCACTAACTTGCCCCAATTCGGCTGTGCTAACGTGTTGCCGTACATGCGATTTTTCCCCGTCTGGGGTGCGGCAATCCTGCTCGCACCCATGTTCCTCCACGCGCAAGCGTCGCCGGCTATCCCAACCAAAGAAACACCTGCCAACACCGGCAAGGGCATGCCGCCGAGAGCAAATCCAACCGATTATCAGGCCCACACCCAGGTAGGCGCCGTGACGATTGCGGCCGAGTTCACCGGACACTCCGTCCCCCGGCCCCAAGGCCCCCTCTCCACCGAAGAATTCATCGTCGTCGAAACGGGCCTGTATAGTGCGCCAGACGCGAAAATCACGCTCTCCCCCGACAATTTTTCCCTGCGCATCAACGGAAAGAAGGGAGCCTTGCCGAGTCAGCCTTACGGGATGGTGGTCCGGTCCGTGAAAGATCCCGAATGGGCGCCGCCCAAGCCACCTGAAAAGTCGAAGTCCAGCATCGGAACCGGAGGAGGAGGAGACTCCAACTCACCGCCGCCGGTCGTTCATGTCCCCATCGAACTGCAGCGCGCCATGGCGAACGATGTCCATATGGCTGCGCTCCCCGAAGGCGAACACCCGCTGCCCCAAGCCGGCCTGCTCTTCTTCCAATATCGCGGCAAAACTCAAAGCATTCATTCGCTCGAACTCATCTACAACGGTCCCGCCGGAAAAGCAACCTTGCCGCTCCAACCCTAGCCGGTCTATCGCTCCTATTTCCATCATTGGATCACTCTCAATCCTTCGTAGCGTTTGAACTCGCGATCCCTTGACAAACTTTCCGATCGCCGTCTTGATTGCAATCTCCGCAATCGAGATCGAACTGAGCAAGCGTTCCGTCCGCGAGTCTTCCAGTAACTCGCGCGCCGGGCGCGATAGCTTGCCGATACCTTCCATCGAGGCCGTAATTATCGTATTCGTATCGAGCAAACCTCGCATTTACTCACACATCGCCCCGTAACCAAGCCTCGACATCATTCTGCGGCTTGTCCCAATCCGGGTCGAGTATTTTGATCCGGTCCTTCATCATCCCGAACTGCGGAGCGATCCGCGTTCCGTCTTTCGTCTGAACGATTTCAACCACCGGATGCCCATGGCGGCAGATCGTCACTCGTTCCCCCTTCTCCACTGCCGCAATCGACTGAGTGAGCTTGTTCTTCGCTTCCGCAACGCTGACTTTCACAGCCTAATTATAGCTATCATCTGACTATTTAGCTCATTCGTCATTCTGCTGAAATCTGCCGCAGCTATATTCCTGGCCATGGTTGCCACAGCTCATCGAGCCAAATCCGTCCTCATCGGACTGCTGCTCACTTTTTCATTCACATTCACAACTTCAGCGCAAGCGGTCCCAAATGCGAGCGACGATACCGTCCTCAAACAAATCATTCTCTTCGGCCGGCACGGGGTGCGCTCCGAAGCGCTGCCGTACTCTACACTGGACTCTTTCGCCGTGCGGCCCTACCCCGATTTCGGCGTTCCGGTAGGCTATTTGACCCCGCACGGCTATCAGGCCGAAGCTCTGCTGGGAACTTATTTTCACGATTACCTGCTCCAGCAAGGCTTGCTTACGGGCAACGTGAAACAAGACGCCAAGCGTTCTTATTTCCGCGCCAATTCCATCCAGCGGTCCAACCTAAGCGCCGCCGCTCTGGCTAGTGCGCTACTGCCCGGCGCCTCGGTTGACGTGCACTCTTTCCCCCTCGGCCAGGTCGACCCGATCTTCGATCCCATTAGCGCCAATGTCGCAACCGTCGATACCGGACGTGCCGCGGAAGAGATAGCAGGAATCTTCAACAACGGACCAGCGCTCGCCTCTGCCTACAGCGCCGAGTTCTCCCTGATCAGAAGCGTGCTCTTCGACTATCAGAACGGCGTCCAGCCAGCGCCGCCCGTACCTTCCGGCCTGATCGATCCAACCGCGCTCCCGATTCCCTTAACGGCCAATACTACCGGCGTCGCAACCTCAAACGTCATCAATGCCGGCGGCCTATCCAGCACTCTCTACGCTGCCGATCCGTTCGTCATGGAATACACCGACGGTCTCCCGCTGCAGGATGTCGCCTGGGGCCAGCTCTCGCTCGACCAGCTTTCACAGCAGACCAGGATCATCACCCTCCTTTTCGACATCGAGGTCCTCCCGCCTTATCTCGATCGAGTGCAGAGTTCAAATGCCGCTTCGCACGTCTTGCGCTCCATGGAGCAGGCTCTTGTGACCGACACCATTCCCGGCGCCTTCGGAGATGCCAACTCACGCCTGATCGTCATCAACAGCTCCGATGCTTACGTGGCAGGCTTGGCGGGGCTTCTCCACATGAACTGGCTCCTTCCGGGCTACCAGCCGGATTACTGCGCTCCCGGCGGAAACCTCGTCTTCGAACTACGTCAATCGAAGACCACAGGCGAGTACATCGTGCGCGCCTACTACACCGCTCAAACCTTCGATCAACTACGCAACCTGACACCGTTAACGCTCAACCAGCCCCCTGCCACCATGCAGCTGCTCATCCCAGGCGGAAGTAAGTCCGCAACAAGCCTGGACGTCAGCTTCACCAAATTCGAAAAGCTTCTCCGAAAAGCCATCGACCCCAACGCCGTACAAGATCCCACTGCCGAAGTGCAACCGGTCCCGCTCACCGGAGTCCCGCTGCAGTAATTCGTTAGAAATTCGAAAGCCCTACCATCCGGCGTCTGGTCAATAATTGATCTTGGCGGCTAATCCAAGCTCGTTGTCTCCCCAAGAGTACCTGGCGTCGGAGCGGTCCTCTGCCAAGAAGCACGAATACTTCCAAGAACAGATTCGCGCCCTGGGTGGAGCAAGCCGGAAGCACGTCATCATCAACTCAAACCTCACCGGAGAACTTACGCAGAAGCTCAGAGCTAGGGAATATGTTGTGTACGCCAATGATTTACGTGTTTTGGTCTCGAGCAACGGTCTTTATACCTATCCCGACATCGTTGTCACCTGTAGCACGGAACAATTCACAGATGACTCATTCGACACCCTGCTGAACCCGCTGCTTCTGATCGAAATAACTCATCAATCTGAGCATTGTGAGCGTCCGCGCTTGAAGATCGAAATAGGAGTTGAAACTCGCGTTTGAATCGTCAGCTTCTAGATAGCAAGTCTTAAATCAGGAGATCGGATGTCTGCTTAGAGCGCTGCTCTTTCGGCTACTGTAAAGCGAATGCGCAATCCCCTGCTTCTTCATTGCCCTGATACGAAATTGAGACGAGCAGTGGAGTTTCTGGTGTCCACGGGGGTGATCCAATGCTTACGGCTAAAGCATGCTGCCCCGCCTTACGGGTTCCGTCATCCATAAATCCTGCTCCTAAGACCTGAGCATTACCGTTCATGATCATGCTCTTACAAACAACAGACATCCTTACTGGCGTTATTTGTTTGTTTGTAAGGATCAAGAATCTGGCATTTTTCATGACTGCATTGTCTACACTTGTATCAAGCAAAAGAGGTGTAGCTTTTAGAGGCACAGCGGTAGCTTGGATTAGCTGTGAGCCAAAGTTATCGATTGTTTTTCGTTGTAATTGCACCTGTTGTCCAAGAACCTCTTTTGCTGACCTTTCGCGAGCATTGTCTTGCTTCAGCTGATTAATAACGCCGCTTAGTTCGGACTCCCTTTTTCGGAATTTATCAACGCACGCTCGTTCACTGTTTGTGTACTTGGTTTGCAGATCATCCCGCTGCGACATTATGTTCTGCTGATCCCCAAATGCAATCTTGAAGGCATTGCCAAGCCGAAAGATCAACAGGACCATAACAACAGCTTTCCAGTCTGGCTTAATCACCGCTTGAACGAGCTGTTGGGAGTGCCAGCGCCATCCTCTCGTAAGAGGAGTCTGTTGCGAGTACCTCCTGATTTCCAAGAACCTCTTCCTGAACACAAGCGCAGCCGATAATAGCCACCCGATCCAACTGCTTCCTGTGAAGCTTGGGAAGGTATCAAACGCCCTGCCAAACACTCCCAGCCAGTACGCTAGACAAGACATCCCGGCATCATAGCTCTATATTCTTCTACTTCGGGATGCGGCGTAGCGCATGGGAAGTTTCACGAGTCAGGTATTCGAGAATCGTTAGCTGCTAAATGCACAGCATTATGTAATAATCTTGAAACACTGGTCTGGAGGTCTCAATGCGTTTCAGCTTCCGTCGCTTCGGCTCGTCCATCGCCCGGTTCTTCTCCCTCGGCCCCGTCTATCCGATCATCCGCTGACAGAGTGCAGCTAGGCTCACATCGGGACACAATTCTGACGCTGCTCGGAATTCTCATCATCGCGATTGTCACCATCGCCTACCTCTACCATCAAGGCCAAATAGGCTGATAGCTCTCCCCCTCCGTCGCTGAACAGAAATCCTAGCTGCGCAAATCGCCCGATCACAAAAGTTAAAAATTTTCTTACTCGCCTCAAATCATCCACTTACAAGCAAAGTAGAAGCTCCGAAGTTCGTTTTCGCCGCTGCGCATGCTATGTTCTGGCAGGCTCATGGTCCGGTTCCTCCGGTCCTGAGCCATTTTCATTTCTGGAGATCATCGCCCATGAACGCCCGAACCATCCGCCGCGCCCAGGAACGCAAAACGCGTAAACAGGCCGTCAAGGCCAGTAAACAAACCGCCAACCAGGAATTCGCCAATCAGTCGGCCGCCGAGCCGATCTGCCAACACCTCACCGCCACCGCCGCTGCGTCCAACCACCACTCCGAAGAGCTCGACTGGCTCACCGGCGAAGAAGAACTCGAAGCCGCCCGCACCTCGCTCTCCCAAGCCAAACGCGAAGCCAATCGCGCCAACTCGAAGCTCTCCACCGGCCCCCGCACCACCGCAGGCAGAGCCAAATCCTCCCGCAACGCTCTCAAAACCGGTCTCACCGGAAAAACCGTCCTGCTCTCGAACGATGACGCCGAGCACTACCAATTCCACGTCACCCGCTTCTTCGAACTCTTCCGTCCCGCCACCGAACGAGAAAACGAACTCGTCCAAACCCTGGCCGACACCCAATGGCGCCTCAACCGCATCCCCACTCTCGAAATGGGAATCTACGCCCTGGCCGAAATCGAGCTCGCCGAACAATACGAAGACTTCGAACCGGCCCAAGCCAAAGCGCTCATCCAAACCCAGGCTTACATCAAGTACAACAAGCAGATCAACAATCTCTACTTACAAGAGAACCGCCTCCGCCGCCAATACCAGAACGATCACAAAGAACTCCTGAAGCTGATCAACGAACGCCAGACCCGTGAACAAACACAAGCCACCGGCCAGAAACGCACCACCACGGCGACGCGCCCCTTCATCCCCTCACCCATCGACGACTACTCCGACTACCCCGAACTTGGCTTCGAATTTTCAACCGCCGCAATCAAATACAACACCAATGCAGAATCCCTCTCCGAAAAGGAAGCCGCCGCCTAAATCAACCACTTCTGCGGAACTCTAATTATTTGAAATCGGGATCCACTCCGTCGGCGACGGATCTTCCCGACCTTTGAACATCAAAGCTGCTATGGTTCGGTACTCCCGGTAAACCTCATCGGCCGCCCGGAACGCCGCATGAACATCTGCCAGATCCCGCATCAGTTGGCGCACTGAATCACGTCGTTCGAGGTTCATGCACATGCCTCTGAGGATGAATACTAGGCAAGTTCCGAGGTAGAAAATTTTAAAGTTCACAAACGAAAACCCCCGCCTATTTCGGAGGCGAGGGTTTCTATTACTTTGGTTCTTTAGGGGGTTACTTCAGGTTAAGTTGAGCTTACCAGCGAATCGACATCTTGTCTTCGCTCCCGAGATCGGTTGTCATCTCCACCCAAAGGTCTACTCCAACCTTCCATCTCAGGGCAGCGGAATATTCGCAACTGTAATACATTAAAGGAGATTTAATCGCAAATCCCGTTTTTGAGGTTAAAGCAAACAGTATCCTTTATCCGGTCGGCGCTCGTCTTATCAGGTGAAGGAGATCCGTCCAGCGGGTTTTCGATGGAATCGCTCCTTGCAGTAAACGCAAATAGAGGTGAACGCAAATGCAAAAGAGAATCTTAAATAAGCTATTTAACAAAATGACAGGATCGCTCTTGGTGACGGCGTGTGTGGCCACCTCGCTTCTGGCTCAGGCTCAGCAATACCCGCCCCCGCCGCCGGATCAGCAAAATCCGCAGACCCAGCAGCAACAGCAGTATCCGCCGCCGCAAGGGCAGTATCCCCAACCAGGGCAATATCCACAGCAAGGACAATACCCGCCACAACAACAAGGGCAATACCCGCCTCAGCAGGGACAATACCCTCCGCCTCAGGCCCAATATCCTCCGCCCCAAGGCCAGTATCCTCAGCAACCAGGGGCCTACTCCCAGCCGCCGCTGCTCCCGCCCCAGCAGCTGGATCAAATGGTCCAGGCCATAGCGCTTTACCCGGACGGTTTACTGGCTCAAGTCTTAACCGCATCCACCTTTAACAACCAGATTCCTGAGGCGACCGGTTGGGCCAATCAGCATAGCTACCTGCAGGGCCCGCCGCTCGCGCAGGCGATTCAACAGGACAACCTTCCCTGGGATCCGAGCATTCTAGCCTTGCTTCCGTTTCCAACCGTCCTGAACCAGCTGGCCAACAACATGGGATGGACACAGCAACTGGGCAATGCCGTGCTCGCCCAGCGGAACGACGTAATGGACGCCGTGCAACGCGACCGCCAGGAAGCTTACAATTACGGCTATCTACGGACCAACCCGAACATCCGCGTAGTCTACTCTGGTCCGGGTGACGTTGAGATCGCTCCGGTTAATCCTGACGTTTACTACGTCCCTTACTACAATCCCTACATTGTCTTTGCTCGCCCCCGTCCCGGCTTCTTTGTCGGCGGCGCCATTCGCTTCGGCGGCGGCATCTCTATCGGAGCCGCTTTCTCTCCCTGGGGTTGGGGCGGAGTCGGTTTTGGCTGGCGCGCCCACACCATCCTGATTGATCATCACCCCTGGGAACGCACCTGGGGGAATCGCGGAGCCTACGTTCATCCCTACGCTTACCCGCATGCCTACGATCACGCGCGCTACGCTCCTGGTCCCGGATCGCATTACGAACATCATGAATATCATGAACTTCGTGGTCCAGCTCATTATGACGGCCACGATCATGGTCACGACGATCATGGCGGCCACGACGATCACGGCGGCCACGACCGTCGGTAAGTCAACCGCCTAAAACTCTTACGGCGTAAATGGGAGAGGCTGGATCGCATGCGATCGTTGATAATCATCCAGCTTCTCCAGAAAATCTTTCCATAAGCGCTCTGAATCGACACTGGTAATCCAAATCGCCTTGGCGGGACCCTTGCCCGGCTCGAAAGATAAATTCGTGCCCAAGACAGGACGGCCAATGCTCTTCCGCTCCGTCATGCCTTCGACGTAAGCCAGAGTAATGATGTCCCAGATCACCCAAGGCTTTGAGAAGTCGTTCACGCGAAGCGGCTTCACGTTGCGGAAATACCAGCGCTTATACTCGGCCCACAACCACGCTCCCACCACGCCGTGGCTGCCGACCAACGTAGCGGCCCGCTCGTAACTTAAAGAAAGATGCGCTCGGCACACATCCGCCGAGCCGATGACCACCGGAACATGCGAATCGAGAATCACCTGCCAGGCGCGCGGGTCGTTCTGGACGTTGTACTCCTTGCCGCCGTCTCTGGAAAGATCTTTGAACCCCATCGCCACCACGTTAATCCGGTCGGCCATCGTCGGATCGGACAGAATAGCCGAGGCTACATCGGTCGCCGCCCCGATCGTCAACACAGTCAGCCGGTTCTCTTTTGAATAGCGTTTCGCTGTTTCAATAATGAAGTTCAGGCCATCGCTCGGCCGCGCCGTTTTGTTGTCTGCCAGAGGGAGACTCGATCCTTCTAACAACGGAGGATGCGTCGCCATCCCCAAGCGTCGCTCCACCACGTCCACCAGCACTTCGTACGTCGAATGCGCCGCCGGATCGGGCAAACTGGGAGCGTGCGCGGAGACAATCCCTTGGACATCGAAATCGGGATTGGTCAACAGATACGTAATCGCCCATTGGTCATCGATCTCGTTGCCGACATCGGTCGACAGCAAGACGGGCGTCTTGCCCCAAGCCGTTCCTACCGTCCCCAGCAGGGCGGTCACAACGAACAGTGTTACCTTACGCCTAGTGTTCACAAGCCCTTTCCAATTGGCTGCCATGCCGTGTTACACCCCCCTCATGCTGCCATGGATATTATGCCTGTTGGCGTTGAAGCCTGCCGGAGCACAGGAACCTTTTGCATGAATCATGCGGCTGGAATTACTTTACTAAGCTTCGCTCTTGCGCTTGCATTGAGCGGAGCAACTTCCGAACAGTACCCGTCGAAGAACTGGCCGGTGGTCGGTGGCGTCGAGAGCACGCACTATTCCACCCTCACACAAGTCAACCGCAAGAACGCCGCGAAACTCGAGAAGGCCTGGCAGTTCGATTCGGGCGATGAATTTCAAACTTCCGATATGGAATGCAGTCCGCTGGTGCTCGATGGAGTCCTCTATGCGGCAACTCCCCGCTTGCGAGTGGTTGCTCTGAACGCCGCAACCGGCAAATTGCTATGGGACTTCGATGCGCACCGTGGCGAAGTCATCAAGCGCAAACAGCGGAACCGCGGATTCTCTTACTGGGGCGAAGGAGACGAACGGCGCATCTTCGTCGGCATCGATGACTACCTGTACGCGCTGAACGCTAAAACCGGGCAACCGGTCGCGGGGTTCGGTCAAAACGGGCGCATCGATCTGCACGAAGGTCTTGGCGATCAGGCCAAAGGCTTGACCATGCAGGCCATCAGTCCCGGCGTTGTGTACAAGGACCTGCTCATTCAGGGCACGCTGGTAGCGGAAGACCTGCCCGCTGCTCCCGGCCACATTCGCGCCTTCGATGTCCGCACCGGCCAGTTGCGATGGATCTTTCACACCATCCCTCTTCCAGGCGAGTTCGGCTATGACACCTGGCCTAAGAATGCCTGGAAATCGATAGGCGGCGTCAACTCCTGGCCCGGTATCACGCTCGATGCGAATCGCGGCATGGTCTTCGTCCCAACCGGCTCGGCAGCTTTCGATTTCTACGGTTCCAATCGTACCGGCGACAATCTTTTCGCCAACTGTCTCCTCGCCCTCGATGCCAACACCGGCAAGCGCATCTGGCACTACCAATTCGTCAAGCACGATCTCTGGGATCGCGACCTGCCGGCCGCTCCCACCCTGGTTCAGGTTCGGCAGAAAGGACGCCTGATCGATGCCGTCGCCCAGATCACCAAAAATGGCTTCGTCTGGCTGTTCGAAGAACAAACCGGAAAGCCGCTGGTTCCGCTCCAAACACTGAACGTCCCCAAAAGCGAAGTCGATGGTGAAGTGACGTCTCCCACCCAGGTCCTTCCCACCTTGCCGCAACCGTTCGCCCGGCAGCAAGTCACCGAGCAGATTCTTACCAATAGAACACCGGAAGCTCATGCGGCGGTTTTGAAACAATTCCAAAACGTGCTCAGCGGCCCGCAATTCACTCCGCCCAGCTTGGGAGGAACGGTGATCTTCCCCGGCTTCGACGGTGGCGGCGAATGGGGCGGCTCTGCTTACGACCCCAAGACCCACATCCTCTACATCAACTCAAATGAAATGGCCTGGATTCTCCGGCTTGTTCCTCGCGTCTTAGGCACGGAGGCGCGAACCGGATCCACTCTCTATCGCCAGAATTGTTCCGGTTGCCATCGCTTGGATATGAAAGGAAGTCCGCCTGAATTTCCCTCACTCGTGGACATAAAATCCCAGCTTTCGCGAGACCAGGTCCGCAGCATGATAACCAATGGCGGCGGAAGAATGCCCGGCTTCGGAAGGTTGGGGGACGACACGGTAGGCGCCATTGTCGATTACGTGATGACCGGCAAAGACATCTCTCTCGATGGCGCGGAACACCAAAAAGCCCTGTCGTTTGCAGGACTGAAATTCGGCATCGACGGCTACAATCAGTTTCTCGATCCCCAAGGCTACCCGGCCGTAACACCACCTTGGGGCACTCTCAACGCCTTGAATCTCGACACTCTCAAATACGTCTGGCGTCAACCCTTCGGAGAGTTTCCGGATCTGGCGGCGCAAGGGCTGCATAACACGGGCTCTGAAAACTACGGCGGCGGCATCGTCACAGCCGGAGGCGTCCTGTTCATAGGCGCCACAGACCGCGACCGCAAGTTTCACGTCTTCGATAGCCGGACTGGGAAGCTGCTATGGGAAACCACGCTGCCAGCGGGCGGCAATGCCACGCCTGCCGTCTATGAAGTGAATGGAAAAGAGTTCGTCGTGATCGGCGCGGGCGGCGGAAGACGCGGAGAAACTCATACCGGCGGAAGCTATGTCGCCTTCGCCTTGCCTGCTCGCTGATCCCATGAAGCGCCTGAGCGAGTTCCTGGCGGTTTCTGCTCTCGTTCTGATCCCTGCTTGGGGAACTTGGCAGATCCTGAAGCCGAACCAGGTTCATGGTCATCGCCAGGAACTGCATGTCTCGCTGCAACCGGCAGCTCTGCCAGCCGATGGCTGGAGCGAAGGCTTGCTCACCATCGAAAAACCTGCGGAAAGGAGCGAGGAGAGTCTGCTGCCGAAAATTGAGTTCGTCGAAAACGCGCATGCGGCCAACGTCGAGAAAATTCAGGCCACGCCGTCTTATTGGAAGGCGACACTTCGCGCCGGTGTCCTTCCGGGACAATGCAAGCTGCGCGTCAGCGTCCCCGATTCGCCGCCTGCCTTGGCCTCTCTTTTTTTGAACGCCGCAGACTCGGATGACTGCGCGGACGGCACTCCCGATTTCTTGCGCTTGGAAGACGATCGTGACCGAGCCGCTTTTCGCCGCTGGTTCACGTTCTTGGTGGAAGAACAATTCTTCACGCCCGTGTCTTCGAGGCCCGTTGAGATCAACGACTGTGCCGCTTTAGTGCGCTATGCCTATCGGGAAGCGCTCCAGCAACACAGCGAAAGATGGGCCGCCAGTTCGAACCTTTATCTTGTACCGGCTCTCGACTCAGTCGCAAAATACAACTTTCCCTACACGCCCCTCGGACCGGCGCTGTTCCGGTTAAGGGCAGGCCCCTTCCTCCCCTCCGATCTGAACTCGGGAGCCTTCGGACAATTTGCCGATGCTGAAACCATTCAGCGCTTCAACACCCATCGAGTTAGCCGCGACATCGCTCGCGCCGAGCCGGGCGACCTGTTGTTCTTCCGGAGAGGAACCGAACCGCCCACTTATCACACCATGGTCGTGATCGGTGCCAGCCAGATTTCACGTAAACCCGGCGTGCGCTACGTCGTCTATCACACTGGACCGTCAGGCCCCTCACAAGGCGAGATAAAACGCCTCCCCGGTGCTATCAAGCGCCTCACTATGGACCAACTGATGCGCTATCCCGATCCGCAGTGGCGCCCGCTCGATTCGAATCCCACATTCCTCGGCGTTTTCCGCTGGAATATTCTTCGCCAAACCCCGTGACCCGCTCCTCTCTGATACGCGTCCTTCTAGCGATGCTCTTGATCGCTCCGGCCATTGCGCAGGACGAAGAGCGTCCCTACTTTGCGCTGTCAACATCCCGCACCTTTGGCACGCACGATCAGCCTGCCATCTCACTCAGCGCTTACAACGTCGATGCAGTCCAGCTTCGCGTCTATCGCATCAAAGACCCAGTCGAGTTTTATCGCAAGCTCGAAGATCCGCATTCCTTCGGGACCGCCATGCCCCGCCCCGGAGGAAAAAGAACGCTGATCGAAACCATCCACAGCTGGAAACGTGGCTTGCGCGCCAACATTCGCCGCAGCCTGCGAGCCCAGTTCACAGAATCTCCCCGCGCACACTTGCAGCGTATGAAAGCGCCGTCTAAGCCGGTCCCGAGCACACCGCAACAACAGGCTACTTACTATGCACAAACGCCGCTGCTCAATAGCGATCAATTGGTTTTGAAGCAGATACAACCCATCACCAGCAAAACTCGTTGGGCGTCCCAGCAAGTCCCATTGAATGTGAAAGGAAAAGGCGTCTACTTAGTGGAGGCGGTCCATGGAGACTTACGCGCCTACACCATCCTCAACATCTCGGACACGGTTCTCGTCACGAAGGTCGGGCGCGAACGTTTGCTCGGCTTCGTCGCAGATCGTTACAGCGGCGATGCTCTGTCGAATGTCAGAATCTTCTCAATGGCTCGCAACGGTAGTCCCGCCGAAGCGAAGACCAACCCAGATGGCATCGCTAATATCGCGAATATACCCGCCGCGGCCGAAAGCGCCAGAATCGTCGCCATCCGGGGAGAAGACGCCGCCTTTGGAGAGATTCCGAACTACACTTACGCGGCACGCGGAGCAAATTGGACCGGATACATCTACACCGACCGTCCGGTCTACCGGCCCGGCGACACCATGCACTTCCGCGGCATCTTGCGGATTGCTCAAACCGTTGGCTACACCGTGCCCGCTTCCCAGACCGTAGCCGTTCAGATTACCGATTCCGATGGCAAATCGGTCTTCTCCAAAGAACTGAAGACCAACGCTGGCGGCATCATTCACGACGAGTATTCGCTGCCTCGCAACTCCTCGCTTGGAAATTACTTCGTCCAGGTAAAGGGTAGCGAAAGCCAGATGAACGGCAACTTCGAAGTCGAAGAGTACAAGAAGCCGGAGTATGAAGTGCGCGTCACGCCCACTCAGCCTCGAGTGCTCGAAGGCAATGGAGTCGATCTCTCAATCGATGCACGTTACTACTTCGGCGAGCCCGTCAACGGCGCCGCCGTGAAGTACGCCGTGTATCGCAGCCGCTATTGGTCGCCGCTCTCGGAAGAGCCGGACGAAGAGCAGTCGCAAGAGGACACGGCCGATGGGCCTTACGAGGGCGACAACGAGCAGATTCTCGACAAAAGCGGGAAACTCGACTCCGATGGCAAGCTGACCATCCACATCGACACGGCAGTCTCGAGCCATAAGTTGGACTATCGCTATCGAATCGAAGCGCGCGTCACAGACCAAGCCAATCGGGAAATTTCGGGGACCGGATACGTCCTCGCCACCTATGGCAGCTTTCTGCTCAATGGCGAGCCCTCGCGATACTTCTTCCAACCATCTACATCGGGCAGTCTGTCGGTAACTGCTCGCGACTACGACGGCAATCCCATCCCGACTGCTGTTCATGTCGAGGTCGCCGAGTGGCAATGGAAAAAGAATGCCGCGGTGAAGCTGGTCAGCACGGCTGAAGTGACCACCAATGCGGAAGGAGCGGCCACCGCCAACTTGAAGATTCCGTCCCCCGGTGGCTCGTATCGCGTGCGTATCAGTGCCCGAACGCCGGAAAATCGCGTGGTTGAGTCCTCGACCTTCATCTGGGTGGCCGGCCCGGAAGAGACCGGGCTGTTCAGCTCCGGCCCGCGATCATTGCAAATCGTTGCCGACAAGAAAAGCTATAAGCCCGGTGAGGTAGCGCACCTGTTGGTGGTCGCCGGCCAATCAACTGCACCCGTGCTCGTAACAGTAGAAGGTCGGGACATTCGCTCCGTCAATTTATTGCATCCAGAAGGCGGAACCGCAACCTTCGATTACGCCGTCAAGAGCGAAGACGAACCAGCCTTTTTTATCAGCGCGCAGTTCATCCGAAACGGCGAATTGTTTAGCGGGACCAAACGCGTCAAAGTGCCGCCGGATGACCACAAACTAACCCTGAAACTCTCCACCGACAAGCCTCAATATCTGCCGGGCCAAACGGCCAATTACGCTATCGAGGCGACTACCGCCGAAGGTAAGGCCGTCTCCAATACGGACCTGAGTCTCGGTGTTGTTGACGAAGCGATCTATGCCATTCGTCCGGATCGCACGCCCGATATTTTGAAATTCTTTTACGGTCAGGAATGGAACAACGTCTACACCGAAAGCTCGCTGCAGTTTTACTTCAACGGAGAAGCCGGTACGCGCCGCATGCAGTTGGCCTCACTGCGTCCTCAGACCGCGCTCGCCCAGTTGAAACCCGAACGTCTTGTCCAACCCAAGGTTCGAAAAGCATTTCCGGATACGGCCTTCTGGGCTGCCGATCTTACAACCGACGGAAACGGACGCGCCCAAACACGTGTTACTTTCCCCGACTCACTCACCACATGGAGAGCGACGGCGCGCGGAGCAACAACAGATCAGCGGTTCGGAGCGGGACAGTTAAAGACAGTCGTCCGAAAGAATGTCATCCTACGGCTCGCTGTTCCCAGGTTTTTCGTGCAGGGAGACGAGGTGGTCGTCTCTGCGGTCGTGCACAATTACTTGCCGGCAGCCAAGCATGCGCGGGTTTCGCTCGCTACGGTCGGCCTGAATCTGATAAACGGCGAAGCACGGCAGGAGGTTGAAATCCCCAGCCGCGGCGAAGCCAAAGTCAGTTGGCGTGTGAAGGCGCAAATCGCCAAGACTGCCACCTTGACTGGGCGGGCTCTGACGGACGAAGAATCGGATGCGCTAGAGCTGACTCTACCCGTCAATCCGCCGGGAGTTCCGATACAGCAATCGTCGAGCGGAAGCATCCTGAACACGAACGCGGCACGCTTCTCGTTGAACTTTCCTGCCGATGCCCAACCTGCTTCTCGCTCCATCTCCTTCCGCCTGAGCTCTTCTATTGCCGGTTCTGTATTCAGCGCTCTCGACTACTTGACATCGTTCCCATACGGTTGCGTCGAACAGACCATGTCGAGCTTTCTGCCGAATCTGATGGTATCGAAAGCTATCGCGAATCTGGGCATAAAACAGCAATCGATCGACCCCGAGTCTTTGAATCAAAAGGTGACAGCGGGACTTAACCACCTCTACGAATTCCAACATGAGGACGGAGGTTGGGGATGGTGGGTGAGCGACGCAAGCCATCCTTTCATGACTGCTTACGTAGTATCCGGTCTGGCGGAAGCCCGGCGCGACGGCATAACCGTAAATGGGGCTGCTCTGCAAAGAGCAGCCTCGTGGCTGGTGACCTATCTGGCAAAGAACACCGCTGACAATGCCGATCTTCGCGCCTATGCCTCGTGTGCCCTGAGCTCCGCCGGTCGCGTTGACAAAGCGGCCATCGAAAGCGCCTACGGCCAGCGTTCGAAGATGACGGCCTATGGCCTGGCTGTTCTCGGACTCGCCTTCGAGTTCGAGAAAGATCCTCGCGCGGCAGAGGTGGCGACGCAATTGGAAAAGAGTGTTCGGCAAAACGACGCCGAAGCCTGGTGGCCGTCGACACGCGACACGATGCTTGATTTCGAAGCAGACTCGACGCCCGAGACTACGGCCTATGCAGTGAAATTGCTTTCTCACCAGCGTCCGCAAAGTCCGCTCTTGGCTAGGGCTGCGCTCTGGCTGGTCAATCACCGCAACGAAGGCTACTGGTGGTCTTCCACCAAGCAGACCGCCATGGTGATTTACGGGTTGCTGGACTACCTCAAAGCTTCGAATGAGCTGCATCCCAATCTGTCGGCGACCGTGCGTGTGAACGGGAATGTTGTTGGAACTGAAACCTTCAACGATCAATCGCCGATCGCCGCGCCCGAGCTCACACTCGATGCCTCCAAGATCAATACAGGATCCAATCGGATTGAGATCGAGAGTAGCGGACAGGGCCGGCTCTACTACTCGGCGAGCGGCCTTCATTACTCAACCGATGCACGGCTCGAGAAGCAAGGTGCAATCTCGCTGAATGTCTTGCGCGACTATTTCCGGCTCGTCCCTGGAAAAGAGGGCGACCGCATTGTATACGACCTACAACCTCTCAGCGGGCCCGTCACGTCGGGTGACACGTTGGCCGTGCGATTGACCGTTACGGGTTCGCAGTGGAAATATCTGCTCGCAGAAGATCCAATTCCAGCCGGCACGGAATTCATCGAAAAAGACAATCTCTACACCCTTCGCAATCGCCCTCCCTGGTGGCAATATTTCTTTACCCGACGCGAGTTACACGACGACCGTATGGCCATCTTCGAAACCGTCTTCCCGGAAGGGCAACAGCAGTTCTTTTATCTCTTGAAAGTCGTCAACCCGGGTCTTTTTGAGATCAGCCCGGCTCGGGTAGGACCGATGTATCAGTCAAGCGTACAGGCGACCACCGAGCAGAAAACACTGGAGGTGAAATGAGACCGGGAACGGCTTCTCTCCTACTTTGTCACCTCGTCGGCAATGCGCTGTTGCTGTTGCTCGGATACTACTGGCTTGGGCTGGGCGAAGCCAACGCGCTTCAACTAGTGTGGAGTACGGTCGTTATTTTGTTGTTGCTTACGTTGACGCTTTGGCTGCAGGGAACCGCTTTCGCCTTCTTTAGAACAAGCGAAGGTCTCACGCCATCTGCGCTCCGTGTGCTTCGCCATCTCCCGGCATTGCTTGCGCTTGCCATGATCGCATTGTTGTGCTACGGCCTCCTCGCCTGGTGCCAAAGCCATATTACTCGGCAGGGCTTTTTGATTGCTTCCTATCTCACTCTCACTTTTCGTCATCCGGTGAAGCCGTTGACGATGGTCCGCATCTTGGGAGCCCTTCTCTGGACCTTACATTGGGTCGTACTGCCGGTAATTTTTTTACCATTGATGAGCGACGTCGCCGTAGATGGCTTCTCAACAAGACCGTTCCGAATCAACCGAAAGTGGACCTATTGGATCGAAGTTGGTCCACTGCTGATCTGTGGCTTGTGGGTTCCGTTCAAACTACTCGGCTGGATTCCCGAGTGGAAGAACTTCAATTTGCAGCTACTCAGCTTTGCGGCGCGCGCCTCCAGTGGCTACCTATTGTTTATTGCGTCGTCGCTCACACTCGCATTCTTGACATCAAGTGGTAAGCCGCGCGTCAGCCAGGAGAAAACGGTTGACTCGCCATAGCGCGATATCAAAAGGCCGACACGCTCGGCGGATTGCCGGTAGGCCACGCGAGCAGTCTGCTCATCGTCCTTTTGTCGAATCTGATTATCCGCGACGATTCCGATGGGAGGCGCTCCAACTTGAGCTGGCCCGGTGAGAAATGCAACCAACCCTTCGCGAAACCAAAGGGGAAGGCCGGGAGTAGCTGCACCTTCTATAACAACGTGAAAGAATTCATGCTTCAGAGTTTCTACCAAAACGCCGCGGCTTGCGAGAACACGCTCCGGTTGCAGATCGATTCGGTTGCCCTTCGAGCGCGCTCCGACCCAACCTGGTTCGCCGGTAGCGTTCCGAAACGTAGCAAGATCGGGGTACACATAGATATCGACAGGAGCGTTCATCGTGAGATGAAGTCGAGCTTCAGCGGAGCGAAGCGAACGCTCGGCGAGAGGAAGCAGTCGGTTATCGGCTTGGGGATTTGTCGTGTACAGAGCGACGTTTTCTCCGCCCAGGCGAGTCCAAGCGAGACCCGAGCCCAAGCGCCCAATAACGGTGCCGGGATAGTAAAACGCCAAGATCTTTTTGTAATCGAACCCTTCCCGGCCCATCTCGTCCGCGCCGTCCTGACAGAGCCCGACGCCGTGACCTTGGCCTGTGCCGCGGAAAACGAAGCCGTCGCCGGTCGATTGCACTTCGTAGCGGTCGCTCTTAATAAGGTTCCAGCCCAGTATTCGACCGATCGCAAAGCGAAAGGAGGATTCCGAGATCGGAGTACCGTCGAGAGCAATCGTCTGCAACCGGTTCGAGGAGCTTCGATCAAGGACGGTGATGTGAACGAGAGGATCCGGAGTTTTAAGTCCGACAGCGCGAAGAGCGCCAACAATCTGCCGAGGGTCCACAGTCCACGTCCAACGCAGTCCCGTGTTTCTGGTGCAATAAGGATCGGTCTTCACGCGCAGATATGGAAAGTTGTCGTCCTTCTCGGTGATCCCGCCGCAATCGCGAGAGTAAGGACCGAAAGCCGGCTTGCCCTGAAACCACAACAATTGGCCGGCAGTAGCGGCGGCAATGTTGCGCAGATGTGTATCGGTGCCGCCAAGATCGAAGCGCTGGCAATGCGTTGTCGAGCAGAAATCGTATCCCTCGCTTTGATGGCGGGACTGCGTATACGCCGCATAGGTGCGAGCTGCAACCGCCATCGCCTTCAGAGCTTCGTCCGTCTTAAACACGCTGGCTTCTCCGGCCAGAACACCGGCAACGTACTGTTCTGCGGGAACAGTAATGATTCGGCCGCTCAGCTTGACGCGGTATGCGACGGCCCCGTGGGCAAGCGCCACACAGGCCAGGACGATCACGGCTCTACTAAGAACCAACACGGCTCAGCCGGCCTCTCCAAAATAAGAACGCAACATGCCGGCCGCCACCGGGGCTGCATCGGCCCCACCAGACCGCCCTTGCAACAGAACGGTGAAAGCCACTTGCGGGGACCTGCTCGGTGCAAACCCCGCCACCCAGGCAGCAGAAACGCCCGACGGCATCCGAGCGCTTCCCGTTTTGGCGGCAACGCTGGTGTGTTTCAGCTTCAGAGCTTGAGCGTTGCCGAAATTGACGCATCCCTCGAGCCCTTCCACTATCGTCTCGACGGAAAGCGCCGCAAGACGAGAGTAGGCGCAAACAAGCTCAAGAGCAGTAACCTGAATGTGATCCTCGCCTATAGCTTGCAGGGCCACTGCATCAAGCGATTCAGCCGAACTCACCGAGGCGAAGCCCATTCGGGCCAGAAAGCTCGACAACTCGCCCGGCTGAAACCGCTGTGCGAAATGCGCCACCGCGCAATTGCAGGAATAAGCAATCGCTCGGGACACGTTCATCGGAGTCGACGTGTATGGATGTGAGCAGGTGAGGTTATGGCCGGCGATTTGGAGGTGCCTAGTACACAGAAAAGTCTCGCTTCGAGTCACTTTTCCGGCCTGCAAAAGTGCTAGAAGAGTAAACGGCTTTATCGTGGATCCAGGCAGAACAAGCCAGCGGCTAGCTAAATCCGTGTTTCTCGCGACCAACAGTTTGCGATCCGCAAGCCGCAGCAAAAGCGCCGTACCGGATGCATCCGCCGGAGCTGCGGTTAGCAAGGCCGACAACAACAAATCCCTTCGCCGCATCTTATAATTGTGCGTTAATTGAATATGAAAACACTTCTTGGAATCGTACTTCTAGCGAGTTCAGTGCTCGCGGCGTCCTCGGTTCTCGATTTCACACCAGCTTCTATCGATGGCAAACCTGCTCCTTTGTCCGCTTACAAGGGAAAGGTTTTGCTGATCGTCAATGTGGCCAGCAAGTGCGGCTATACACCGCAATACTCGGCGTTGGAATCGACGTACCGCAAATACAAGGACCAGGGCCTGGTGATCGTCGGCTTCCCTGCCAACAATTTCATGTCGCAAGAGCCCGGCACAAACGCCGAGATCAAACAATTTTGCCGCAATAAATACGATGTGACCTTCCCCATGTACTCGAAGATCTCCGTCAAGGGAGAAGATCAAGCGCCACTCTATAAGTTCCTCACTGCGAACTCAAGTGATCCGAGCTACGGCGGCGACATCAAATGGAATTTCACAAAATTTCTGGTGGACCGAAACGGCAAAGTCGTAGCTCGATTTGAGCCGGCGACCACGCCCAACTCATCCGAAGTAACAACTGCCATCGAAAGCGCACTGAAAGAATAATCACGCCATCCGGATTATGCAAACGATTCTCGTCATAGACGACGATGAGAGCTTGCGCGACACAATCGGTGTCCTGCTCGAGCGGGAAAACTTTTTGCCCATCTTTGCCGGAGATGGAAAGAGTGGATTTGAGAAAGCAGTCACGCTCAAGCCCAATCTCTTGATCGTCGATCTCAGGCTTCCAATAATGAGCGGCGCTGAAGTATGTAAACAACTTCGCGCCGATCGCATACAGACTCCCATCATTGTGTTGAGCGCCGTCGGCGAAGAGATAGATAAAGTATTACTGCTCGAGATGGGGGCAGACGACTATATCGTCAAGCCGTTCGGCGCCCGAGAATTACTAGCTCGCATTAGAGCGTTATTACGGCGAACAGCCACAGATACGAAGGTTCTCCATTTCGCTGACGTCGAAATAGATGTTGACCGGCGAAATACTACGCGGCGTGGGCATGAAGTGAAGCTGACGCCTGCCGAGTACAACTTGCTGCTCTACTTTTTACAGAATCCGGATCGGGCGTTGACCCGAGATGTTATTCTCAACTCTGTTTGGGGTTATGAGTCATACCCCAACAGCCGAACAGTTGATGCCCATGTTGTCCGACTTAGGCAGAAGTTGGAGCCGGATCCCAACATCCCGCGACACTTTCTTACCGTGCACGGGATCGGCTATCGCTTTCTTCCGTAGCGGTCCAAGTTGCCGACATGCCCAGCGTTCTGATCGTTGAAGACAGCGACAGTGTAGCCCCTCTAGAGATCGCTCTAGCCTCGCTCCACGGCATCTACGTCTCTGTTGTTCAGAACGGGCGTGATGCGTTGAAGCTGCTCGATAGCGACAGCGAACTTGCCGCCGTCGTCACAGACCTGAACCTTCCGTGTGTCGACGGCTTCGAGTTAATCGTGGCCATCAGAGCTCACGACCGATACTCGAAATTACCTATCATCGTAATAAGTGGCGAGAGTGACGAGGCAACCCGGAGACGCGTTGGCGAGCTTGGAGCGAATGCGTTCTTCACCAAACCCTACTCACCAAGCGAAGTACGCAGCACCTTAGAAAGTCTTCTTTATGCGGCTTAGACTGCCCTTCATCGTTTTATTACTGGCGCTGAAGCTATACGCCCAGGAAAATGCAGAGTCTTCTACGGTTATGAAGCAAGTGCTCGAGAGGCTGGACAGCTTAGAGAAACAGAATCAAGAGCTGGTGAAAGAAGTTCATTCGCTGCGTGAGCAGCTAAATGCGTCCGGTCCGAACGTGAAGCCGAGCGCGTCGGATACGGACCAAGTTAGGCAGTCTGCGCCGGACGAACCGACAGTCGATGAACGCTTAACGGTGCAAGAACGCAGAACTGAGGAACAGGCGGTGACAAAGGTGGAAGCCGCGCATAAATATCCGATCCAGCTGAATGGAATGCTGCTCTTCAATGCATTCGCGAATAGCGCTTCGATTGTTAATACGGCAGCTTACGGACCGAATTCGATGTATGAGTATGGCTTGCTTACAGGACCGAACAGATCGGGAGCAACAATTCGACAGACTTTGCTAGGCTTTGATTTTCAAGGTCCGAAATTACCAGGAAACGGACAGGTCAACGGGACGTTGATGATGGACTTCTTTGGAGGATCCGCGAACCCCGCCTTGTCACGCTTTCGTCTGCGTCGCGCGGACATCTCTTTTGACTGGAAGGACCGAAGCTTTACGGTCGGTCAAGATAAGCCGCTGATCTCTCCTTACCAACCAGACTCGCTGGCTGAGGTAGGCATCCCGGCATTGGCAGGGTCCGGAAATCTGTGGCTGTGGCTTCCTCAAGCTCGTTACGAAGAGAGAATGCATTTTGGCGCAAGTAATGGATTGACGGGTCAGGTTGCCGTTCTTCAAACGGATGAGACCTATAACATCTTGCCGAGCCAGTTTGCGAATTCGCTAGAGCAGGCGCGGCCGGCGTTGGAAGGAAGATTGGCCTTTTGGCATAAAATAGACGATACGAGGAGACTTGAGTTTGCTCCAGGTTTTCATGTGAGCACTACACACGTAGGCGGAGCATCTGTCCCGTCGCATATCGCTTCGCTCGACTGGCTGATTGTTCCAAGTCCCTTCGTGCGACTGAGCGGAACGTTCTTTACCGGGCAGAATGTTGCCGGTCTTGGTTCGTTGGGAAACGGCTTCGTGATCATGTCGAACCGCTATGTTCATCCGGTGAACAGCACGGGCGGCTGGGCCCAATTAGCTTTTCCAATTACGTCTCGCCTGACATGGAACGTATTTAGCGGAGTCGAAAACGACAACAATTCCTATCTAAGTAACTCGAACATAGTCCACAATTGGAGTTATGCCTCCAACCTCATTTACCATTTGGGTCCTAATGTTGTGGTCGGTATAGAGGCTTTGCAAATGCGCGCTCGATATCTTTCGGGACGCCATGAAATCCAGAATCACTATGACTTCGCGATCGGATATCTCTTCTAAGACTCTTGCCATAGTGAAGTATGTCAGCCCCTGCTCGGCGCTAGCATGTCTTGCCTTAGTGTGTTCGTCTTCGTTTGGCGGCACAATTACCGGAGAGATCCGTCTGGCCGATTCAAACAAATCGGTTGTAAAGAAAAAGAATGACTTTTCGGGTGTCGTAGTTTGGCTTGAGCCCGCTGAACAACCTGCTCCACACCCAATACGGCGGCACTCTCAGATGCTGCAGAAAGATAAGAAGTTTGAACCGCACATCCTCGCCATCGAGACTGGCACGAGTGTTGAATTCCCTAACCTGGATCCGATTTTTCATAATGCTTTTTCAAACTTCAATGGTCAAATCTTTGATGTTGCCCTTTATCCACCGGGATCATCCAGAACAGTTCGGTTTGACAGAGCGGGCATAGTGCGTGTGTTTTGTAATATTCACCCATCCATGTCGGCGATTATTGTCGTGGTCGATTCCAATTACTTCACAATTTCGGATCGGGAGGGACGCTATTCTTTTGCGAATATAAGTCAGGGGAAATATGAGATTCGCTTCTTTCATGAACGAGCGACTGCAGATACTCTTGCAAAATTGACTCAAACGGTTATCGTGAGCCAAGAACTCGAAACGCCTGCAGCAATCACGATTTCGGAGGCGGGCTATCTTCCCGTTCCGCATACGAATAAGTACGGCCGAAACTACCCGCCCGACAGCGAAAAGGCTGACGCTTACTCGTCGCCTGTGAAATGAAGTCACCCCCATCTAAAGGAAGCTCGCTACTCTGGCGCATCCTCCTTTCAACCTCTTTGGCCGTTACAGTGGTGTTCGCGCTGACGGGATGGATGGTTCAAAGATACGCAGCGACAGTGAGCCAACAAACCTTAGAAGAGGAGATTCGGACCAGTCTGCAGGCTTACGAGTCTTTGTGGAGCGCACGGGTTCATAATCTGACTGCCATCAGCCGCCTCATGAGCTCCATGTCGGATGTTCGAGCAGCATTCATGACGCGCGACAAAGCCACGATTCGCGACACGGCAGGGCAACTCTGGTCACAGATTTCGGAGCGTGACGCGAACTTCCTGGTAATCGATCCTACCGGTGAAACACTTGCATCGCTCGGGGGTCACTATGAGTTTTCGGTCAGTCCTGGGTTGATGAATATCGCCCGGCAACAGTTTCCAAAACAAGTTTCAGGTTATATCAGGCAGGGTCCGCATGTATATTACGTTGTTCTAACTCCTGTTTATGTGCAAGCAGAGGCTAGTGAACAGGGCTTGTTGAATGTGCTGCTGATTGCATTCGATATCGATGCGGGCCTGACTGAAGATCTAAAAGAACTTACTCACGGAAGTGACTTTGTATTAGTAAGTTCTAACGAGATAATCGCCTCGACCCTAAAAACGATTACGCCTTCAGCTTTGCGGAATGGCGAGAGTACAAGAGCAGGTGTTCGAAAGATTGTTTTGGACGGCAAAGACTATTTAGTTCTCGGCACCGACCTGCATGACATGACAGGACAGCTGACAGGCGAAATGTTCATTATCCGCTCTTTCGCCGGACCGCAGCAAAGGGTGGCGGAACTCCGACGAACAGTTGCCGCCTTTTGGATCGCCGGTATCGTTGTAGCGCTCCTATTGACGTACTTACTTTCGAAGCGTGTACTCGAGCCGGTAAAGAGACTAGATAAGGCCGCGGAGGAAGTTACCAGACGCAACTACGATTACCGGGTTCCTGTTGAGACGGATGACGAGCTTGGCCGTCTTGCGATGACCTTCAATGAGATGTGCGATTCGATCCGCAACGCTCGCGAAGATCTTATTCGACAAGAGCAGATCGCCACTATCGGTCGGCTGTCCGGGTCTATCGTCCACGATTTGAGGAACCCGCTAGCGGCGATCTATGGTGGTGCTGAGATGCTGGTCGATTCTGAACTCTCATCAGAACAGCAGCGAAGGCTGGCCGCAAATATTTATGCATCGTCCCGGCGAATCCAAGAGCTTTTGCAGGAGTTACTCGACGTTTCAAAGGCCCAGACGAGGCCATTAGAGACTTGCAGATTGATCGACATTGTCGCCGCGGCACGCGACGCGCTCGCTCGCAGCGCGCAGACGAATCTGGTGTCAATTCAGACTCAGGTTCCAGAGACCATCGAGGTTTTCGTATCACGAGACCGCCTGGAGAGGGTGTTCATCAATCTCCTTGACAACGCAATCGCCGTGATGCCGGAAGGCGGAGAAGTGCGAATCATCGGACAGGTCGAATCGGGGTCCGCGGTCGTGGCAGTCGAAGACAACGGTCCCGGTATCCCAGCGGAAGCATGGCCGACGCTGTTCAGACCTTTTGCGAGCTTCAGGAAGAAGAACGGTTTGGGTCTTGGATTGGCGCTCTCCCGGCAGACGGTTCTCGAGAGTGGAGGCGATCTGTGGGCAGAGAAGTCGCAAATAGGTGCGCGATTGTTGATGCGGTTGCCAATTGCACCGGGTCCCGTCGCGAGTTTACGCGCAGATCAACTTGTTGCTAAGTAAGCGAAAATAGGTTATCGGAGAAAATTACTTTTAAAGAGCTCAAGGTCGGCATGGTTCACGAACCAATCGGCTAGCCGGTCAAACATCTGGTCTCGAGCTAAAGATGGGCCGACATCGATATCCAAATACTCTTTCAAAACAGCAGCACTTTCCAGAGCGCCATGCAGGTAGGTGCCGATACAACCTTCGTGCATAGCGCCTTCCGGAAATCCGTTTGAATACGCAAAATGATCGACAACGCGAGTTGGAACGGTAATACCCATATGGATTTCATACGCCGGAAACTCCACTCCCAGTCTTGTTTTGCCACCGACAGCCACGGTAGTTTTCTCCGATAACAAGGTAGTTTGGGCCGCAAGTAGTCCGATTCCATTCATCTGGCAAACGTCGGATTCCACCGCCTCGGGATCCTGTATCGTCGTTCCCAACATTTGATATCCACCGCAAATTCCGACTACTCTTGCTCCCCTCGAATGCCGGTCGAGCAGCCATCGCTCCAATCCTTGTGCCCTCAACCACCGAAGGTCTGACATTGTGCTTTTCGTGCCCGGCAGAATGATTACATCGAACTCGCGATCCAACGGACGATGAATCCAATGAGCTGATTTCAAGAGTCGAAAATCGGTGTGGTTGGAGATATGTGGAAATCTAACAATCGCCACACTGGATGCTTCGGCACGAGTAAGTCGATCGTCCAGATTGACAGTATCTTCCTGATCGACCTCAATATCCGGCGCGAATGGGAAGACCCCAAGAGCAGGCTTCCCAACCTTCTGTTCGATCAGTTTAACGCCGTCGGAGAACAACGACGGATCGCCTCGAAAGCGATTGACGGCGAAAGCGCTAACGAGATCCCGCTCATCCGGTTCCAGCAGCGCTATCGTGCCGTAGACCGAAGCGAATACACCGCCGCGATCGATATCAGCCACCAAGAGGATAGGAATCTGAAAAGATTTTGCAAATCCTAAATTTACGATATCGGTTTGCCGCAGATTCAGCTCAGCAATGCTTCCAGCTCCCTCGACGACAATGAAATCGTACTGCGACGAGAGCCGCGCGAACGACTCGTGCACTTTGTCTCGCAGGAAATCATGCTGCTCATAGTACTGCCGCGCGGTAAGATTCTTCCAGACTCGACCTTGCACCACCACTTGACTTCCGACATCCGATGTTGGCTTCAACAACACAGGATTCATGTCCGGAGACGGATCCAAGCCGCACGCTTGTGCCTGAGCAACTTGAGCGCGTCCTATTTCGCCGCCTCCGATACAAGGGTACGAATTGTTCGACATATTCTGAGCCTTGAAGGGAGCGACTTTGATGCCTTGCCGATACAGCCATCGACAGATGGCGGTAGCCATCCAGCTTTTGCCGACATGTGAAGCGGTCCCGCCCACCATCAAAGCTTTGGCCGGCATTAGAACGAATATGCGAGTCCCGTTACAAACGTCGAGCGTGGGGCCAGGAATCCGCTTACGTAATTAGTTTGGTTAAACAAATTATCTACTTTGCCGTAGACTCTGGCGGACTTTTGCTCTCCCATCCAGAACTTATAGCTCGCCGTCACATCCGACTTGTTATAAGCCGGGAAGAGATAAGCCTGAAGATAACCTACAAAGGGATCATAATAACTCGAATAATGAACGACATCGAAGGTTGTTGTAAGCCTTTTTCCCCATTCCTTAGTAGCAACCAGCGTGGCTGAGTGGCGTGGCGTATCGAACATTCTGTAGAAGCCTGGCACCTGGGTATCTTGATCGGTACCAGCGTTCGTGTAAGTGTACGAGGCGGACATGGTCAAGCTGCTAATCGGATGTGTCTCCACACTGAGTTCCGCACCTCGAGATATGCCGCCGGAGCCGTCTAGATATCCGGAGCTTCTACCGAATGGATCATTTAGAGGGTTCAGCAAACCGTTTGAGTTGAAGTCAATGAGTTGGACGATGCGCGTATAAAAGAGCGTAGCCGAAACTCGAAGGCGAGTACCGAACAAATACTGATCGATTCCTCCGTCGAAGGAGTTGTATCTATCCGGTGCGAGGCGAGGATCACCGTAAGCGGTGAAAATCACTGCGCCAGTGAGAGGATTGTTGTAAAAACCAGCACCAAAACGTTCGAAAAGGGACGGCGATCTAAATGAATTTCCAACGTGAGCTCGCAATTTAGTATTCGTGCGAGCGAGCAGGTACGCCAACGAAGCGTCTCCGGTGAGCGCCTTTGGAGCGGTTACCGAAATATTTGCATATGGGTTCTGGACGCCCCCGTATTGAAAGTTGGGAGTCGAAACCATGAAGCTTTGTGCCCGACCGGAAAGAGAGATTTGCAGACGGCGATCTAACAATGAGAGCTGAGTTGCGAAGAATCCGCTATTCGAGTTCTGATGACTGCGAGTTCTTTCCACTACACGATCTGTGCCCGGAAGATTATTGTCTTGATGGTCTGAGTAGTCTTCGCGTTCAAACTCGTAGCCACCGGTAACGCTCATCCAGGAATTTAGCTGCGCTGTAGCTCGAAGACTTCCGGTTTGAATCGTTCCCGCATAGGCTCCATAGTCGAGTCCCCCAGGCTGAAAGCCGATGCCCACCGGTCCGTTTTCGTAGAGACGATTCGTATGGACAAGTTGGTAACTCGCTTGCCAGTTGAGTCGCGGCGTGAGCTGGTGGCGAAAGATAAAAGCGGCGTTCTCAAAGCGAGACGAGCGACGATCGTCCGGATCATTTGCATCCGGGATGTAAGTCGCATTCCCGAAATTCGGTGTTCCGCCGGCAAGCAGCGATCTAACTCCGACCGAAGAAAGCGGAATTGCGTTTACGACATTCGAATCGGGGATGTTGGAAAGCGGAACGCCGCTGGACGTAGGAGTGTTGTTCAATTGCACGAAGTCATCAGAGCCCCAAAATCGCCCGCTGAAACTGATCTTGGGACTAAAATCATAACGCGCAAACCCTTGAACGCCTGTGCTTCGGTTTGCGTCTTGCCCATCGACACCGCTGGTGACATTTAAGTGCAAGATCCCCGCCGAATACTTGAGTCGATTGCCAAATGCGCCGCCGCCAATGCTAGCGCGAGTTCTGAACAGGCCAAGATTGCCGCCTTCAGCTTGTAAGTCGCCATGGGTGGCGCCGCCGCCTTGATCACTAACCACGTTTACGGCGCCTCCAACGGCATTCGTGCCATACAGTGAGGACCCCGAACCACGCAGAATTTCGATGTGGTCTGCATTGACGAAGTTGAGCGCCGAAAGAAATGACGTTACATCTGCCTGGGTTGCGGAGGCGTCTCGAAAGCGAAGACCGTCGACGAGTACAGCTCCCGCGGATGCAGGGAGGCCACGAATCGACATGGTTGTATTTTCACCGGGCCCACCGTCGTTCAATATCTGTAATCCAGGAGTTGTACTGAGCATCTGAGTGAGCGAATAATCATTCCGATTCACAATCTCGTCGTGCGATATAACGGTCAGCGCCTTTGAAACCTGGTCGATAGTCTGCGCTTGGTCGGCAGCTGTAACAACTACGTTCTGACTTACACCGGCGAGATGCAGTGGGACGGTAAGTTCTTTCACTTCACCGCTTACTATTTCGACGGGAATAGTCGCTGTTTGAAAACCTTCGCGACTCACCTCGAGAAGAAAAGATCCGGGCTCCAGCCTTTGAAAATGAAAGACACCGGAATCGGACGTTGTAAAGCTTACAGCCGAACGCGTGTCCTGGCGAAAAAGCCGAAGCTGGGCGACGACGGCGCGACCCTGTGGATCTCGTACTGTTCCGTCGATGCCCGCAATATTTTGTGCAGCCAGAGAGAACCCAAGTGCTGCAATGAGGCATAGTAGCCGAATCGCGACTACCATGCTCGTGACCAACGCGGACCTTGTTTTCCGTTAACTTCGCGGAGGGAGCCACTTACACCGGCTTGTAGTTCCAGCTTGCGAGCAAATAGCCACAACAGATCGGATAGGCGATTAACATACGCCAGTATGTTCGGCTCTACGGCGTCGCCGGACTCGGAAAACCGAACTATGTTTCGCTCGGCACGACGGCAGATTGTGCGAGCTACGTCGTAAGCCGCAGCCGACGTGTGTTCTCCCGAGATCGACCAGTCCGACAGCAATCCTTCCATGGCCTCGATCTCATGGACTTGAGCAGTAAGTCCCTCCACCATTTCAGTGGTAACCGGAACTTGCGGCTTGCGGCTTTCGGGAGGAGTCGCGAGCGCCGAGCCGATCTGGAAGAGCTCGCGTTGAATGATTTTCGTCCGGGCGCGAAGATCGTCATCGTCACACAAGGAACGCGCCAATCCGAGAGTCGCGTTCAGCTCGTCGATGGTCCCATACGTCTCGACCCGAATCGACGCTTTGGAAACGCGGATGCCGCCGGCTAGGCCGGTCTCGCCGCCATCACCGCGCTTGGTTGCAATGCTGCCCATGGTATCTGTTCTCCTTCTGAGTTCGGCAACAGATTTCCCACGAGGAAGAGCTAAAGCTATTTTGCTGTAGAAGAGTTCGAATTAGGTGTATTCGCATGCTCCCTGTTCTCCGCAGGAAAGTCCGCCATTTTTGTTCCCGGTAGGTCTCCTGGCTGAGAGGCGGCACTTACGTGCCGGCCGTTCTTCCTTCCCCAGCGAAAACGCTGAGTGGAACTACTTGAACGACTTACCTCACTTACAGTGGCGGGACCGCGCCGGACTTACACCGGACTTCCCTATTAAGCCCTTGCGGGCACCTGAGAACAGCAACTCAACTTAGCACGCCGAGAATCAAACGTCAAATGAAGCCAGTCTGTGCTACAAACGAATGTGACCTAAGGCCCATCGATGGGCTCGACTGGGAAGTCCGGTGCAAGGCCCGCGCAGTCCCGTGCAAAAACTACTTTTTTCCCTACTATGGTTGTGCACTGTTCCAGCGTTCCTGGTTGGCGCAACACCGCCACAACGGATTGTTTCTACTTCGCCAAGCATTACCGAAGCGCTCTTTGCGCTCGACTTGGGAAAGCGAGTAGTTGGAGTATCCACTTATTGCACATATCCGCCGGTAGTTTTAAAGCTCCCCAAAGTCGGGACTTACTTGAGACCAGATCCGGAAACTATCGCGCGTCTCAATCCTGATTTGGTTGTCTTGCAACGGACCTCCAGCGAGCTTGTCAATCGTCTGGATGCTCTACAGATAAGACACATCGAGGTGCGGCAAGATACGCTGGAAGACATCTACACTGGATTTCGAGAGATCGGCGAGGCTGCCGGTATCCAAGCGACCGCACAAAAGTTGATCGAGAGGATGCAGCAATCCTTCAAACGCGTTCGCGAGGAATCGACGAAGGTTCCCCAAAAACGAGTACTTCTAATCGTCGGTCGCAGGCCGGGAACTCTCTCCGATCTAGTCGCAGTGGGACCGGGCAACTTTCTCAATCGACTCATCGACATCGCAGGAGGGAGCAACGTACTGTCCGGAGGAACGCTTCCCCCCTACCCTCGCATCTCTTTGGAGACCGTGCTCCGTGAGAATCCGGACGTTATTGTCGATCTTACCGGCATGGAGGAATCCGAATCATCGCGCGAGCAAGAACGTCTTTCAACGGAAGTTTTATGGCGCGGGCAGACGGGGTTATCCGCTGTGCACAGCCATCATGTCTATTCAGTTTCCTCCACCGCATTCGTTGTGCCCGGACCAAGAGCAGTAGACGTTGCCGAAATGCTGTTTCGCTATTTCCATCCTGATGGCGCGAGACCATGAGCGCGCTCCTGCGCGTGGACGGGGTGGGCGTGTCGTTTGGAAAACGAGCCATCCTTCGTTCCGTGTCGTTCGAGGCACAACCCGGTGAGCTTATTGCTCTTCTCGGCGTAAATGGAGCTGGGAAGAGTACACTCCTCGATATCATCTCCGGACTTCGCAGGGCGGATGAAGGAGTTGTCTCCATAGAAGGGCGAACACAGCACAACTGGACTCCGCGTGAACTTTCACAGCGAGTGAGTCACTTGCCTCAATCAGTTCATGCTGATCTTCCTTTTACGGTTGAGCAACTAGTTGCGATGGGGCGCTACCCGCACACTGATCAGTGGTTCGAGTCTGAGGCTGACCATGCCGCGGTAAACCGCGCAATGGAACGCACGAATTGCGGTGTTCATCGTCATCGCAGATTTTCAGTGCTTAGCGGAGGAGAGCGTCAACGTGTTTTGCTAGCGGCTTGTCTGGCGCAGGATGCCGGCATGCTCTTGCTCGATGAGCCCTCGACATTCCTCGACATCGAACAACAACTGCATTGTTTCACTTTGCTTCGCGATGAAGCGATACGCGGAAAGCTGTGCATTGCGATTACACATGACCTTAATCTCGCGCTTAGTTACTGTACCCGGCTGATTGTGTTGAGCGAAGGCTCGATTCAGTTTGACATGTCAGGAACACAGGCACAACGCGAACCAGATTGGTTGACGCTTTTCTCACCCCGACTACGAATGGCGGCCACGCCAGAGGGCTTACCCTGGATCTGGTATAGATGACCTCCACCTCCGTCTTTGTGCGGCACAGCATTAGCTTCGCGCTTTTGCTGTTCGTTGCCGCCGCTCTTTTTTTGCCGTGGGTGGGCGCAGGGTCCATCAATGTGACCCGGGTGCTTCATCGTCAAGCGCCTGATTTTGCCATCTTGATGCAGCTGCGGGTATCAAGAACTCTTCTCGCCCTAGTCGCTGGGGGTGCCTTGTCATTGGCGGGGGCCCTATTTCAGGCAATGCTCAGGGATGCTCTGGCCGAGCCCTACACACTCGGAATATCCGCCGGCGCTTCTCTCGGCGCGGTCGTCGTGATTGCCGTGGGATCGGAAACCTGGCTAGGTTTACCGGCAGTCTGGATCGGCGCAATCACGGGAGCGTTTGCTGCGCTGGTTCTGGTGATGGGTGGTTCTTTAAGCCAAAACCAGATGTCTGCTTTTGGTTTGCTTCTTTCGGGGATCGCCATTAACAGTGTTTGTTCAGCGCTTATCATCGTGCTGTACAGTTTCGTTGGCTTGTCGCGCTCATTCTCGATTGCACGATGGCTGATTGGAAGTGTCGATTCCGTTAGCTATTCTTCACTGGCCGTTTTGGTCGCGATAGTTACGCCCACTGCAGGTTTCATCTGTTGGCAGGCCAAGAGCTGGAACCTGCTGGCAGTGGGTGAACAGTGGGCGGCCTCCCGGGGTGTCCGCGTGAGTCGTTTGCTCCGGAGCGGGTTCATCGCTGGTTCCATTTTGGTGGCGGGCGCGATTGCCTTGACCGGACCGGTCGGTTTCGTAGGATTGATCGTGCCTCACATGGTGCGATCGCGTGTCAGTCCCGATCATCGTATCTTGATGCCCTGTTCGTTTCTCTTTGGCGGAACTTTTCTGGCCCTATGTGATAGCTTGGGACGCCTTATTATTCCACCGGCTGAGATTCCTGCGGGAGCGGTCCTGGCACTCCTTGGCGGTCCCTATCTGGTCTTCTTGATTCGGCAGAGATTGCATCCTGAGGGTCTCTGAGTTGCGGCTGAACGTCTTTAGCGCAAGCTCTCACAAAGTTTTTAGCAAGCTGTGAATTAGAAGCCCAGTGGGCGTGCACGTAGGAACCGATCACATTTCCGCGGCTGTAGCCTTCTTCCAATACTTCACCGTTTCGCTTTCGACGAAGATGGTAGAGACTATCCGAGGGTCTTTGCCATTCGAGCGTGGAATAACGGAACTGATGTCCTCGAAATACCTCATCCGGACGGCCCAAGAAGCTGGATTTTTGGAGTGTTGCTTCTACATACCCAAGCGCCTGCAAGCGATCGTTCATGACAGCTACGGCGTCAAACCACGAGACCATCGGAAAGCTCTCGCCCGAAATGGTTCGGATCGCTGCACTTAGATACATCAAGCCGCCGCACTCCGCATACACCGGTTTGCCGGAGCTACAGAATCGTCGCACCTCGTCGCGAAACTCAATGTTCTCGCTCAATGCCTTGGCATACAGCTCGGGATAGCCGCCACCGAAGTACAGGCCGTCTACGCTTGGAAGAGTCTTGTCGCCAAGAGGAGAGAAACGGACGAGTTCCGCGCCGGCCTCTTCGAGCAGACGCAAATTCTCTCCGTAATAAAAGTGAAAAGCCTCGTCTTGCGCGATACCGATCCGACAAACTGGTATCGGCGATGCTCTTGCCGAAACAGACGGCTGCACCCAAAAAAGGTCAGTTGCTGATCCCGCAATCGCAATCAAGCGATCAAGATCGCACCAGTTGGTGACATGATCGGCCCAAGCTCTAATCCGCTGCTCTGGAAGTGCCTCCTCGTCAGCCGTATGCAATCCAAGATGACGCTCAGGGAAGCTGCTCTCGTTGTCTTTCGGAAGTCCGCCCAGCACTGGTGTAACGAGACCGGGAGTAGCGTGACAAGCCTGCGACAGAAGATCGAGATGATAGCGGCTTCCGACGCGGTTACAAATCAGGCCCGCTAATTGAACATCAGAATCGAACGAAGCGAACCCATTCGCTATGGCAGCAACGCTTCGGCTCATTCCGGAAGCGTCCACGACCAGCACGACCGGAGCGCCCAGCCACTTCGAGATTTCCGCACTCGATCCCTCGTCGGAGTCGACATTTGCCCCGTCAAAGAGCCCCATGACACCCTCGATAAGGGCGATGTCGTATCCTTGCGAACTCTGCAAGAAAGTATTGAGCACACCTTCGCGCCCCATCATCCATCCATCCAAATTTTGACTTGGAGCGCCTGAAGCTCGAGCGTGATAGGTCGGGTCAAGGTAATCCGGCCCGCACTTGAAGACGGCAACACGCAAGCCGCGAAGCCGTAAAGCAGCGCACAGGCCAACGACGAACGTTGTCTTCCCAACTCCGCTGTTAGTGCCGGCGATTACCAGGCGAGGGATCATCAAAACCCGGCGGCGGTTGGCAACGGCTTGGCATTCCGTTGACCATTCAACAGGACGTCGGCCGTAATCGGAGTGTGATCGGAAATCCGATCTGCCAGGCAATAGTTCAGCTCTTTCAATGTTTGTCCATTCGAAGGTGCATAAAGATAATCGTCGTGACCTTTCTCAACCGGCTCGGCGGGCTTGACGAACACCCAATCCAGCTTGTACTTGAGAACCAGGAACGACCGCGTCAATTCAAACGTCTCTACAAAGCCCTTGCTGTTGCGTTCATTCGAATTCGCAAGCTTTTTCGCACGCCCGTTTGCGGAGTGTTCCTTATCACCTCGAAAGTCAAACTTCGCGCCGTCTTCAAACCGAAACTTTTCCAACTTGCTGAAGAATTTTGCTTCGCTGTTTTCAGAAACAATATGAAAGTGACGCACCGTGGGATCGGTATATGTTCGATAGAAGGTTAGCAGCCCGGTAGATGCATCGATTACCATCCCCATTCCAGTTGACCAACTGATTGCTTTTTTTGCCCAAAAGGTTGTGCTGCCTAGCCTTTTCAGAACTTCATTGCGAATGCTGGTCGGAGTCGAATCCTTCCCTGTTGTGTTCATGTCGCCTGCCAAGATGACGGGCTGGTCGAGACCCTTGATTTCTTCGAGAATTTCCGCCTCTTGTGCGACTCGATTCTTGGGCTTCGTTCGTGCTTCCAGATGGGCGTTGACCAACGTAATCGATTTTCCAGGACTGCTGGGATCATCGATGTCTGCCAGTAGCATCATGCGGCCTCCACGCCTTACTTCGCGGAAGACCTTCTCAAGAAATACTTTGTCTCCGGCGACTCGTTTAAGTTTTTCTACTTGAGAGGCCTCCTTCTTTTCGGTGTGATACCAGTCATGACCTTGTGTTTTGAATCGATAGATTCGAACATTTCGCAAGGGAAAACGGCTCAAAATTGCATTACCATGCAGCCCTAGAGTACGGCTCTGATCGAGCTTCAAATTCTTAGCGATCTCCGGGTCATTCTCTCCATCAGCCGAAAGGTTCTCGATGTCCAGGGTAATCGGGTCAACCTCGATGAATTCGACCCCATACGCATAATTCATGTGCAGAGTGTCCGCGAGTTCCTTGGCAACGTTGTGGTAACCGGAGCGTTTCAAGCCCCAATCCACTTCGTTGAGGAAAATAACGTCCGAACGAGACAGAATCCGTGATTGGGTGAGTGCTTTTTCCCGAAGATCCGCCGTCAGATTTTTGCTGAGTGCGGCCGTGATCACTTTCGAAAAAACATCAGGACCCTGAAGGGCAGCCGCCACAGCATCGAAGTTCACGCCCCGTTCAATGTTCCACTGTGCAACATGCAGGGTCTGCGCGACTTGCCTAGGCGTAGTGCTTATACTTTTGCGCAGTCCCGCTTGGGCATTGTTCTCCACGAATGGCGTATCAAGTAAATCCTCTAGCTTTGCTTGCAGCTTCGGTGGCGGTGGATCCTGTTCGTAAAGATCCACCAGTTCCTGATAAGAAGGAAGCCGGGACAGTCTGGGCGCTGGCGCGAACGAATAAGCGGCAACACACAATAAAAGAGTCGCCGCAACTGCTGCGGAACTCGCGCAAAACAGCCAGGGTGTCGAGCGCGCCGCCCAGAGGTCAGACGAGTTCGTTTCTTGTTTGGCGGCACGCATCCGTGCCTTTTGTGCTTTTGAATGAAAATTGGATCGGACGTCCAGGTTCAAATTCCAGTAGCCAAATATAAGGTATCAGTTCACATCGCCAATGCCTACGGCTCAGGTATCGGTAGAGCCGCTGTCTGAATGGCAGGCAAGGAAGACAAAAGCGTCGCAAGGTCACGCTTCAGAAATGACAGTTTAGCTCGCAAATCCTCCAGCATGGCCGCACGGTCCTCCAGATCGTCGATGCTCAAGCGGAGTCTTTGTGAGGGTTGGCTGGTCATACGTTCGATCTTTTGCTGTTGAGCGGGCCCACTCGACGTATCCAATCGCTTAAGCTCAATCCAGGTTCGAACAAGGCGATCTCTTCGGGTAATTGCATTAGGATCTGTCGGCGCAACCTCATTCAGAAAAGCCCAGACTACGGGAAGGTATTTGCTGTCTGGCAATGTTGGGCGATCGAATAGCCTGGCGAGCATGTTGGAATCGAAATCAAACTCGCGTGTTCCCCCTTTTTGTGCACGAATGCCCGCAATCCCAAAGCCCGATGACAAAGTTCCAGCAGCTATACCAACAGCCGCCGAGGGTTTCGTTTGGCCGTTCGGGATCTGAAGACCGGAACTCGCTGCTCCCAAAGTTCCTCCCACAATCACGCTCAACAGGTTCGCCCGGTTCACCGAGTGATCTCTGCGATCTGCCAGCAAGCCTCGAATCTCATGGGCTCGAGCCGTTTCGTTGTCGATCTGAGCTGTCGTTGCATCCACCTGTAAAGAAGCGGAAAGAATCTCTTCCGAGATCTGCTGGCGAACGGCAATTATGGTCACCAGATCTTGCCGACCGCCCTGCCGGGATAATGATTCGAGCTGTCGGATTTGCTCGAGCGCGCCGATGATCCGAGCAGTAACCAAGTTGCTGGCAAATTCTGGCTCATTGCTTCTGGTTGCCTGAGCACAGGCCAGCATTGACCCGATCAAGACCAACAACCCGCATTTCGCAATCGATCTCATAGCGACATGATGCCTGAACTGCTTAAGCACAAGAGACAAAATTTCACAAACTTATGCTCCAACCAGCTATTCAACAGCACTCCTTGATATGCTGCTCACCGGGCGGTGTGATTCGTCAAATCGCTTCAACGTAGAAGGGCAGGAATGCACATCATGAAACCAGACCGTCCTCCAATCGGGAATGAAGCTGCTGTCTCCGGAACTTCGGCCAGTCGCCGTTCGTGGCTGAAGGGAGCGGCTCTGCTTACCGCAGCTGCATCGAGCAGTTCTTCCCTTGTTGCAGCCTCCAAAACCGAACAGAGTGGATCGAGCAACACCTCTGAGGACCGGATTGTTGCTTCCGATTCCAAGAATGTAGTGGAGACGAACGCCGGCAAAGTACGCGGATACTCCCGGAATGGCGTGCACGTCTTTAAAGGCATACCTTACGGAGCGCCAACCGACGGAACAAACCGGTTTCTGCCGCCCTCGAAGCCCCAACCCTGGACGGGCGTTCGAAGCGCGCTCCAGTACGAAAACGTTTGTCCTTTCCCTCCTCGTAGCGGCTGGAAGGAGGACGAGAACGCATTCATGTTTCAGTGGAACGATGGTCAGCCTGGTGAAGACTGTCTTCGCATCAACCTGTGGACGCCCGCCATCAACGACAATCAAAAACGGCCTGTGATGGTTTGGCTGCACGGCGGAGGGTTCGCGAGTGGATCGGGTCAGGAGTTGCTCTCCTACGACGGCGAGAATCTCTGTCGTCGGGGCGACGTGGTTGTTGTCACGCTGAACCACCGCCTCAACACGTTTGGATATCTCGATCTTGCCGAGTTGGGCGGTGAGCAGTTCGCAAGCTCAGGAAATGCGGGAATGCTCGACCTGGTGTTAGCGCTGGAATGGGTGCGCGACAACATCTCGAACTTCGGCGGCGACCCGGGTACTGTTATGATCTTCGGGCAGTCCGGCGGGGGCGGCAAGGTGAGCACCTTGATGGCCATGCCTTCCGCGAAGGGCCTGTTTCACCGCGCCTCGGTGCAAAGCGGATCGACGCTGCGAGTAGCGGAACCGAACGACGCCACCAAACTTGCTGCCGCAGTATTGGAAGAGTTGGGGATGTCCAAATCCGACGTCGGCAAATTGCAGGAAGTGCCAACCGATCGCCTCTTGCCTGCTGCCCTCGCCGCACAGCGAAAATTGTCGCCGCGGCCCTCCGCAACGCCCGATTATCGAAGGCCGGGGCGAGGCATCAATTGGGGTCCGGTGGTCGATGGCAAAATCCTCCCAACTCAATTATTCGATCCGGTGGCGCCTTCCGTGTCGGCCGATGTTCCTCTTATGGTAGGGAACGTTTTGAATGAGTTCGTCAACGGCATCAATCATCCCGACGCGTTCTCTCTGACGGATCAGCAACTCTCCGAGCGCATCACGAAGGCCTTCGGCGACAAGAGCAAAGATTTAATCGAAGCCGTCCGGCAATCCTTTCCCAAAGCGCGCCCGTTCGATCTGTACTCCATCATCATGGCCTCTTCCGTTCGTAACAACGCGGTGAAACAAGCTCGTCTGAAGGCTGCTCTGGGAAAAGCTCCGGCTTACAATTACTGGTTCACTTGGCAGACACCGATTCTTGATGGGCGTCCAATGGCGTTCCACTGCTCTGAACTGAGTTTCTGTTTTGACCACACCGACCGATGCGAAAACATGACGGGAGGCGGTCCGCGCGCCCGAGCGCTAGCTGCAAAAGTAAGCGAAGCGTGGATCAGTTTCGCCCGCAAAGGCGACCCGAATCACGCCAAGCTGCCGAAGTGGCCGAAGTTCAATGCAGAAACTGTGCCGACCATGATGTTCGACGACGTCTGCAAAATGAGCAATGATCCGGACGGCAAGCAACGAAAGCTGATGGAGACGATCGGCTGATCCGAGCTCGCGGAAACTAAACCGTACAGATTTCGAAAGCCTGGTACAGGCTTTGAATGGGAGGCGTTTTCACGGGCGTAAACTCGTGCGAAAGAAATCCGCTGTAACCGGTGTCGGCAATCGCTCTTGCCACGGCGTTCCAGTTCACTTCCTGTGTATCGTCGAGTTCATGGCGCCCAGGGTTCCCACCGGTATGAAAATGCCCGATAAAGGCAATGTTTTCGCGGATCGTTCGTATCAGATCGCCTTCCATGATTTGCATGTGATAGATGTCGAACAGCAGCTTGACATTCGGTGAGTCAACTCGCTTCATCAGTTCGACGCCCCAGGCCGAATGATCCGCCATGTAGTCTTTATGGTTTACCTTGCTATTCAGCAGTTCCAAATTAATTGTGACGCGCTTCTCCTCAGCGTAAGCTTTGATTTTGTTCAAAGCTATCGCACAGTTCTGTAATCCTTCGGCATCCGGCATGCCGCCGCGATTGCCCGAAAACGTAATAACGTTCGGTACTTTGGCGGCAGCAGCAAGAGTGATGTCGTTTTTCAAGCTGGCCAGCACGCGCTCGTGATTCTCAAGCCGGTTGAGACCGATCGGAATCGTATTCGGCGCCGTGCCCGACGTCATGGAAGGCACGAGTCCGTACTTTTGCACTGTCGCGTATTGATCCGGCGTAACCAGATCGATCCCTTTCAACCCGATCTTCACCGCCTGTTGACAGAGTTCGTCAAGGCTAAACCATTTTTGGTAAGTCCAATAAGAAACGCCTTGTTTAAGCCGCCCCTTTGTAGCCGGCAAAGCCGAAAGGGAAGCTCGGCCTTCGGCTAAAACGTTGCAAGCGGCGAACGCGGTCTGAACGGCTCTCCTACGGTTCATGCGACGATATCGTATCACTCGTGCCGACATGAGAGGTTGCACTCAGAAGTCTTGCCAACAATGACGGTATAACGTAGTAGTTTCGATGAGTCGACTTGTTATTGCCCTGTTGCTTGCCGTAGCGGCCCACGCACAAAGCTCAAGCGGCGCAGTTCAACTTCCGAATGCACCGGGCCGGGAAACCGTGCAGAAGATATGCAGCGCCTGTCATCCAGCGGAGATTGTTCTCGGGAAAACAATGTCTCGAGAACAGTGGGGCGGGATCGTCTCAAACATGATCAGTCGCGGCGCAAAAGGAACGGATGCCGAATTCGAGCAGGTAGTCGACTATCTTTCGAAGGACGTGCCGCCTCAGTCCGCTGCGGCTAATTCTTCGAATGCGTCAGGTAGAAAACCAGCCGGGGGAAGCTTGCTGGACCAGGCGGGTGCGAACGACAAACAGATTGTAGACGAAGCCGCAGCCGAACGCGGTAAATCGACATACATTGCACAATGCATCACGTGCCATGGTCCAAAAGCAAGGGGAACCGACCGCGGAGATGATCTTGTTCGCTCGTTGATTGTTCTAAGAGATCGCTACGGTAGCCAGATCGGTCCCTATCTTCGCGCCGGCCATCCTACACAAAGCGGCATCCAGGCCAGCACGTTTACTCAAAGCCAGATTGAAGATCTGTCGCATTTTCTCCATCAGAGAGTCGGCGACACGCTGCGAACCGGACCTTACAATAAGGTCCTCAATGTTCTCACAGGAGATCCGAAAGCCGGAGAAGCTTTTTTCAATGGCGCCGGCAAATGCAATACCTGTCACTCGACGACTGGCGATCTCGCCGGAATCGCATCCAAATACGATCCGCCTGTTCTGCAATTGAAGTTTGTCTTTCCCCAAACCGTCGCCTTCGGCCGCAAGAAGCTTGGCGGCAGCAAGAAGCCGGTCACCGTTACTGTGACGCCGTCATCGGGCCAAAGTGTGACCGGCGAACTGATCCGGATGGACGACTTCGACGTGTCTCTACGCGACAGTGCGGGCCAATACCGCACCTTCCAACGAACCCCTGATCTGAAGGTGGACAAGAACGATCCATACGCCGCGCATGTCGCTCTGCTCGATCGGTATACAGATCAAAATATTCATGACGTAGTGGCTTACTTAGAGACTTTGAAATGAATCGAACCGCGAACTTCCTGGCGTGCGCATTCGTTGCGACGCTCTCAATCTGCAGCATGGCGGCCGGGGATGTCGCCGCAACCGGTCTTCTTCCTCCTTCCGACTCTTGGCCCACTTACAACGGCGATTACTCGGGCCGCCGCTTTAGCCCGCTCACGAAGATTAACGACTCGAACGTCCAATCTTTGAGCCTGGCCTGGGTTTATGGCATCAACAGCGCCAGCGACCCGTATGGCGGCTCTTTGAAAGCCACCCCTCTCGTCGTGGACGGAGTGATGTATTTCACCGTGCCCGATAAAGTCTGGGCCGTCGATGCACGCACCGGTCGCGAAATTTGGCACTACACGTGGCAGTCGAAGGGCGGCATTCATTTAGGCAACCGCGGAGTCGGCATCTATGGAAATTGGCTTTACTTCGAAACCCCGGACTGCAATCTTGTCTCCTTGAATGTCAAAGACGGCACGAAGCGATGGAATCAGTCGATCTGCGACCTTGATCAGATGTACTACGGCTCTCTGGCGCCGCTGGTCATCAAAAATCACATCGTGGTCGGTGTCAGCGGCGATGACTTGGACCGCCCCGGCTATCTGGAGTCCCGTGATCCGGAAACAGGCGAGTTGCAGTGGCGCTGGTGGACTGTGCCCAAGCCCGGCCAGCCTGGCTCAGAAACCTGGCCGAGTGCCGAGGCGATGGAACACGGAGGCGGCATGACCTGGGTGCCCGGCACTTACGATCCCGAGCTGAACATGCTCTTTGTCGGAACCGGAAATCCGCAGCCGGTCATCGCCGGCAAGGGTCGCGCTGGTAGCAACCTCTTTACCGAATCGATCGTCGCCTTGAATCTCGATACCGGCAAGCTGGCTTGGTATTTTCAACCCTCTCCTCACGACACGCACGATTGGGATGCGGTGCAAACTCCCGTCTTGATCGATGGAGAGATCGACGGGAAGCCTCGCAAGCTGTTGGCCCAGGCTAGCCGGAACGGATGGTTTTTTGTTTTGGATCGGAAGACCGGCAAGAGCTGTTCGACATCGCAATTCGTCAAAACTAATTGGGCGAAGGGCATCGATTCCAAAGGCCAGCCAATCCCTAATCCGGCGAAACAGCCACAGACCGACGGTGCGCTTGTGTCTCCGAATCAAGGTGGCGCCACAAACTGGCCGCCCCCCAGCTTCAGTCCTCAAACGGGATTATTCTATGTCAATGCGACACGCGCGTTCAGTATCTATTACATCTTCGATACCGATGAGAAGCCCGAAGGCTGGGGAGGAAACGACCAGGGCGGCTGGGCAGAATCGATGCTCCAGGCGCTCGATTACCGAACTGGAAAGATTCGCTGGAGCCATAAGTGGGAAGGCTCCGGAATTCGCTCCGGAGTCTTGAGCACGGCCGGTAATTTAGTGTTCGCCGGTGATCCGGAGAACAATCTGGTTGCCCTGAACGCCACCACCGGTCAACCGCTCTGGCATGCCAATCTGGGAAGCCCCATGTCAAACGGCCCAATCACTTATGAACTCGACGGCCTCCAATATCTTGTAGTCGGCGCCGGAGATCGAGTGTTCACCTTCGTGATGAATCGTAAGTGAAAGGCCGGGCAAGAGAGGCTTCGCTCGCCTTCGAATGAAATTAAAAAGCGGCAGCCCCAGCTTCGGCAACGGAGTGGTCCTGATCCCCCGAGCCGCCGCTTACGCCGATCGCCCCAACCACTTTTCCGTCACGCTTCAGAGGAATGCCTCCCGCAAAGATCATGACTCGTCCGCCATTCGATACATGAATCCCGAAAAACTGATTCCCTGATTGGGACTGGCCGGCTAGATCTTTTGTCGAAATGTCGAAGGCTCTCGCCGTGAAGGCTTTGTTTATCGAGATATCGATGCTTCCGAGCCAGGCGCCATCCATTCGCACATGCGAAACCAGATTCCCACCCTCATCTGCCACCGCGATGTTCATCGGCTGCCCAATCTCTTGTGCTTTCTTCTCTGCCGCCGCAGTCACGCGTCGTGCATCCGCTAATGTCATTTCATTCTCCTGATCTAAAAGTTCCGGTAAAGAAGACGATTACCCGCGCGGTTCGTTACCGGCAATCGCTTCTCTAGCGTTGCGCTTCCGCCAAATGCTTCTTATCTTGGGCAGAAGAAACGTGGTACTCCGCCGCTGGATCCAGCATCAGGTCCAAACACCAGTCGCTCAGAACCCGCAGGCGTTGACTCATCGAGGGCATCTTCATGATGTAGACGGCGCGCCAAAGCATGTACGCCGTGAATCCGGAAAAATTCATTCCGTAAACGCGCGCCACGCCTCTCTGTTTCCCGACTAATGCAAGCTCTCCAATCGGTGTATACGTGAAATTCTTCTGCTTTTCGCCGCGAAGAACACTTACTATATTCTGAGCAACCAGCTTCCCTTGCCGGCTTGCATTTTGAGCGGTCGCTCCGTAGGCGCCCTTACCATCCGGCTTCGGCACTTCTGCACAATCTCCCACCGCCCAGACACTGTCAAACTCCGTCACCGCCAGATGTCCATCCACTTTCAAGCCTTTCGATTTACCTACCGGAGCTCCCAGCTGAGCCACAAGTGGATTTGCCTCAACGCCAGCGGTCCAGATGAAGGTGCTCGCGCGAATACGCTCTCCGTTCGACAACTCGATCTCGTCTCCATTCACCTCTTTTATTCCCACCTTCAACAAAACCCGAATGTCGGCCTTCTCCAATTGCTGTTGCGAATAGGACGCGAGATCCGGAGTCACCTCCGACATCAATCGCTCCATGGGCTCCGCCAGAACCATCCTGACTGGAGTGCCGTTCAAGCTGGGCTGTTGGGCGACGCTATCCCGAACGAATTCGTTTAGCGCAGCAATCGCCTCAACTCCGGTGTATCCGCCTCCCGCAACTACGAATGTAAGATTGGCTTGCCGATCATCGGCATTCTTTTCCGCTGAGGCCGCTTTTACCATTGCCATTGCGTTCTGGCGAATGCCATAGGCGTCATCGAGACTCTTCAAAGTGTACGCCCCGTCCTGGACTCCCGGAATGCCGTGGAAGTTGGAGATTGCGCCCAGTGAGATTACAAGATAGTCTGCCGTAATTGGCTTCGGCAGTTCGTTCTGGAACGAGATTGTTCGAGTCGCAAGATCGATTTTGCTCACCACGCCCCGAGCCAGTCGAACGCGTGAAGAGAACGATTTCAACGGAGCGATAATGTGATGCGGTTCAATGCGCGCGCCGACCGCTTCCGTCAGCATCGGGGTAAACAACAGATAGTCATGTTGATCGATCAAAATAATTTCAGCGTTGTCGTTTGCGTCCGGAATTAAGCGTGTCAGCTCAGCCGCCGCTTCTGTCCCGGCAAACCCGCCTCCTACAATGACGAAGCGTTTTCCGCGCGCCAACCGCGAGTTTCGTTTCCGCTCCGATATTCGTCGCCCATCCCAGACGGCATAAAGAAACCCTATCGCTGCCGCCGACCCAATCTTCCACCAACTGCTCATTTTTATTCCTATTCCCCTTGCGCTTTACCGGTCGAATCTTCAACAGAAGTTCGCCTTCTGTGGAGACTAGGCTTGCGGTGATTCCGTGCCAGGGAAGTTTACTTGACTTGAAGGCCGGTCAACGAAGCGTCCCGCGCTCAATGGCTCTGAAACATTTCGTTTCACAAATGTTGGAACAAAAATTAAAATAGTTTTACACTAGGGCAAAGCATAGCGTTGGACGGTCTCGCGCTGATCGTAGTTTTGCTTGCCGAGTTGCTGGTCGCGAGTACGTCCGCCGCTGTCGGAACAAACGTTTGATGGGAAATAGGAATGCAGATACTCGAAGATACACTGCATCATGCTTGGGATTTTTTCGAGCATGGTTCTGATCACAGTAGAGAATCGTTCGAGAAAGCGATCTCGATCTACGAGACAAATAGAAGCGCGCCGCTGGAATCCGTGCCCGGCAGCGTCTCGCAAACAATCGAGGTTTACGTCTCAGAGCTAGACAGCGACCAAAAACGAATAGACGAGCAGGTGCGCGAGGCGGTGGCACGGGCCTTGTGCGCGCACGACCACCGGACTCCCGACGAGGTGGTAGTCAGATGGAATAAAGGAGAGATCAGAGCGTGGCAGCAGTACGAAGATCATGCCGAGGTCGCGATAGCCGCCATCCTCGGCCAGGCTGTTCCGGTAAACGAATTATTGGTCGATGCACTTCGGGCTCCACACTCCTTGACCTGCGTATCGGACCCGCAAAACGTTGAATACTGCGTGAAGATCAAATTCCAGAAGTTTGCTCATGCGCAAACCCTGCTCGGCGTCCTACTCGCCATAGAACCGGAGCAGGAGCAACAATAGACAGTTGACGCAACCTCCTAGTTTGAAGCCCGCGGCATAATAAGGAAACGCCAACTATGATCGTCCAAATCACCAGTCCCGAGGTCGAAGCCATAATCAACCGGCGTTTGGAAACGGGCACATTCAAAGATGCCGAGGATGTCATTCTTCAAGCCATCAAGTCATCCGAAGCCGAAGCACAGAGCAACGACGAAAAACGTCAGGAAGCTATCGAGCGGCTTATGGCGTTCGGCACAACCCACCGTCTTACACTTGGCGGCATGTCAATCCGCGAATTACGCGAAGAGGCGCGTCCTTGACCCGAATTGTTCTCGACGCTCAGGATCGAACGCACAGGAGCGCCGCGACCGCCTTGAACATTCACGGTTTTACGAGATCCGCACGGTTAGAGACATTTCCTGCGGCCAGCGTGCAAGTGAACGTCACGTCTACCGTTTCACGGCTCAGCATTTTTCCCAAAATATAAGAACTCACAGTTTGCCTACTCAACAATTTCTGGCGGTGAGGGTGGGATTCAAACGATTGGGCACGGTTTAAAGTCCGTAAGTTGCTGATTGTGCATTGCCGGGAATGCCGTTTTCGCTGGGACTGCCGTCGGGCATTGCCCAAAATTGCTCAAATGTTTGCGTTAGGATGGGCGCAGAGGCGTGTGTGGACTGGACCGGGTGTGATCTCGTCGAAATCGATCCTGAGAAGGTGGGCGGTCAACCTGTGGTGAAGGGGACGCGAGTTCCTGCTGAGGTGGTTTTAATTGATGAGGAGTACGGGCGAACTCCGGAGCAAACGCATGCGAGTTTCCCGACGCTTGGCTTGCAGACCATTCGTGCACTCCTCGCCTTCGCGCATTCGCACGAAACTCAGTTCCACGCGTGAGGGTCTTGCTGGATGAGAACATCCCGCACGATCTGCGAGCGCATCTGAGGCATCACGAGACGTTCACCGTCGCATACCTCGGCTGGGCTGGTTTGAAGAACGGGCGTCTCGCTGGACGCTGCCGAGAGGGATGGCTTCGAGGTTCTCGTTACCGGCGATTTTTCGTTGAAATATCAACAGAACTTTGCCGGGCGGCGAATGGCCGTTGTTTCGCTTTCGGCGATCGGTTGGCCAATCATTGAACCGCACGTGGGCAGAATCGTGAAGGCAGTAGATACGGCAGAACCCGTGACGTTCGTTCGTGTTGAGTGCGGTGTGTTCGTGCGAGGGAAGCAAAAGCCGGAATCTTCAGGAGAGTGAGCCTGGGCTCAACCTATGACCGACGGTTTGTAAATGGGGCGAACTGATGCGCCGCTTCGCCGCCACACGCCTCAACTTCGGTCGTCCTTTGCTAAATCCTGGATCACCGTTTGTGAATCGCCAACCATCGAGGTGCCCGCGCTTTTCACGAAGCGGTTGTGCCTCTGTGGCCTGTGCGAAACAGGGCAGCCCAGCCTAGCCCGTTATGTTCCGCTACCCCGCCTTTCTGCTGCCTCCGAACGTCTTTGCTTCAACAAATTGAGGGAAACGGCTTCGCCCCGATGCCAACAGGCGTTGCCCAAAATTGCTGCAGAAGGTTGCAGGTTTTAGCTATGTGATTGATTCTACTCTGGCGGTGAGGGTGGGATTCGAACCCACGGAACCCGTGAGGGTTCAACGGTTTTCGAGACCGCCCGATTCAACCGCTCTCGCACCTCACCGCATAGCAATGGAATCAAGCGCTATTTGAAACTATAGCAGTCGATTTTTGCCACGGTCTGAAACCAACCAAACTACTGCCCCAGCACATAAGCGAACACCAACGGCGCCACGATTGACGCATCGGATTCAATCACGTACTTCGGCGTGTTAATACTGAGTTTCTCCCACGTAATCTTTTCGTTTGGTATCGCGCCGGAATAAGAACCATAGCTGGTTGTGGAGTCACTGATTTGGCAGAAGTACCCCCACAACGGTGTATCGGTTCGCTCTAGATCTTGTCGCAGCATCGGTACCACGCAGATCGGAAAGTCACCGGCGATTCCGCCCGCAATCTGAAAGAATCCGATCGACGACGTTTTCGCCGTTTCCCCATACCAGTCGGCCAGCGACATCATATATTCAATGCCGGTCCGCACGGTGTGCACACTCTTCACATCGCCGGCGATGCAATGGCCGGCATACATGTTGCCCAAAGTGGAGTCTTCCCAGCCAGGCACAAAGATAGGCAAATTACGCTCCATGGCAGCATAAAGCCAGCTATCTTTCACGTCAATTTGGAAACTCTTCTTAAGATCGGGCGACTTCAAAATTTTATAGAAATATTCGTGAGGAAAGTGTCGCTCGCCCTTCTTGTCAGCCTCGGTCCACTCTTTGAGAATTACGCCTTCAATTCGGCGCATCGCTTCTTCTTCAGGAATACACGTATCTGTAACACGATTCATGTGTCTGTTCAAAAGCTCTTGCTCGTTTTCCGGAGTCAGATCTCGCCAGTGCGGCACGCGCTCATAGAAGTCGTGCGCTACCAGATTGAAGACATCCTCTTCGAGATTTGCACCGGTGCAAGAAACACCGTGAATCTTATCCTGGCGAATCATCTCGGCAAGAGAAACGCCGAGTTCTGCAGTGCTCATGGCGCCTGCTAATGTCAGAAACATTTTGCCGCCCTTATCGAGATGATCGATGTAAGCCTCTGCAGCGTCAACCAGGGCGGCTGAGTTGAAGTGCCGGAAGTTCTGCTTGATAAAAGTTGAGATCGGTCCGCGATTCATTCCTTCTCTAACGTACCGTTCTTTCCTTCGAAACCTGCACGCAAGCGGTAGAACTTGTCGAGCCCAAAACTGAAAATATGGGTTAGTCAATCTCTAGTGGAACGTAGATGAGATGGCCTTCGCGCTCAATCAGCAAAACTGCGGAGTCGCCCGTTTTCATCTCATGCAACATGTTTCGCAATTGACTGACCCCTTCGACCACTCTGCGATTCACCGCGTAGATGACATCCGCTACTTGCAACGTGGGGCCGGAATAGGACGTGTTGGAGTTACGCGCGGCAACCACCACGCCCGTCGGCCTACGCAGCTCAGGCATTACTTGCATCACGGTTTTATTAATGTCTAAGCCTATGATCCCAAGCTCCGGAACTACATTCTTTACCGGATCGACCGAGTCCGCCAGAGCGTCCAATTTGTTCCCTGATTCCTCTTCCGTGGTCGCAGGTAAGTCAAGTTGCTGATCTCCGCGCTGCACCTTCACCACGACTTTGGTCTTCGGCGCGAGCCGGAAAATGTTGGCCTGAAATTGGTGCACGCTGTCCATGCGGCGTCCATTGAGCGAAATAATGACATCATCGACTTGAACACCGGCGTGATCGGCTGGACCTTGCGGCTCCACATCTGAAACGATGATGCCGTGTGAAACCGGGAGCGACAGACCATCTGCCATCTCGGGAGTGACGGTTTGTGCCACGACACCCAACTGAGCCCGGTGAACGTGCCCTTGAGCTTTCAGCTGAGTGTAGACCTGTTTCGCAATCTTACTCGGGATAGAAAATCCAATACCTTCACTGCCTCCCGATTGCGTGACGATGAACGTATTGATGCCCATCACATGACCGTCTGCATCCACCAACGGACCACCGCTATTGCCCGGATTGATCGGCGCATCTGTCTGCACATAAACCATTGGGTCATCCGGTTTGATTTGTCTGGCAACTGCGCTGACCACTCCTAAACTGACGGAGTTATCGAAACCAAGCGGATTCCCCAAAGCCAGAACTAATTGGCCTTGCTTTAGCGAATCCGAATCGCCAAACTCCAGGAACGGCAGATTTCGCTCGTCAACCTTAACGACCGCCAGATCGCTTTCCCGATCTACCCCCACAATTGCGCCTGTCAAAGGGCGGCTTGAAATTCTCTCTCCGGCTTTATGCTCCTCTGATTTCGCTCCGGCGTTCAATTGAACCCGAACACTATGCGCGCCCCTTACAACATGCGCGTTCGTCAGGATAAAGCCATCGGGACTCATAATAATGCCCGAACCACTGCTGTTCTGCGCGGTAAGTAACTGGCCGTTGCTCCCGGCGTCGTCTCCCGGCACGTAGCTCCGAACAAAGATTTGAACCACCGCGCGCCCGGATCGCTGAGAGATCTCTTCGAACGAAGAACTCAGCTGTCTTAAGACATCCGTTTTTTGAAGATTCGGCTCGGCCGGACTCTCCTTCCCCTTCGTGGTTCCGTTTTCCTGCGCCATTGCGAAAGAAAATAAAAAGCAGATGTACATCAACCACCTACCAGGCCCGGATATGAGTCTCATAAGCTCCTTCGTAATTAGTTGATGCACTTCCAAGCGATTTGCATCCGGGCAATTGCTAATCTCAAACAGTACCCTCACGGCTTGCAGATACGCATTCGTATACCGAAGACGTCTAAACTTCCCATTCCGGTTCAGTCGGTTGCGGGCAGTTTGCCGCTTCGCCAATCGGAAATAACGACGCGCTCGCCTGCCGTTCCAAGCGGACGCTTTGCTCTGGGAGCGTCGTCTCGGGTAGCTCTCGGCATTCTGATCAGTCGCATTACGGGCCTTCTCCGGGAGAGCGTGTTTGCGCACTACTTCGGCGCCTCCGCCGTCGCGGATGCCTTCAAGGCCGCCGTCCGCATCCCGAACACGCTGAGTAACCTCTTCGGCGAAGGCGTTTTGTCAGCCTCTTTCGTTACCGTTTACTCAAAATTGCGCGCTCTCGGCGAAGATGAGCGAGCCGACGACCTGGCGGCCGCGGTCTTTGGAGTGCTCTCAGTTGTCTGCTCTGCCGTAGTGCTGATTGGAATCGTCTCAGCGCCTGTTCTGGTTGACTTCATAGCGCCGGGCTTTCATGCCGAGAAGCGGATGCTTACGGTCCATCTGGTCCGCATTCTTTTTCCAGGCACCGGGATGCTCGTCATGAGCGCCTGGTGTCTCGGTGTGCTGAACAGTCATCGACGCTTCCTGTTGTCGTATACCGCGCCGGTAGCTATGAACATATCCATGATCAGCTGCCTGCTGCTGTTCGGCAATCGATCCATTCCGGATCGTCTCGCCGTCAATCTCGCCTGGAGCTTCGTCCTTGGAAGTGTGCTCCAGTTTCTGGTGCAGCTCCCGCGCGTCTTACAGTTGCTCCCGGCCTTCCGGCCTCTTCTCGAAGTGCAATCGGAGGAGGTGCGGACCGTGATCCGAAACTTCGGCCCGGTATTCCTCGGACGCGGCGTTGTCCAGATCAGCGCCTTCGTCGACTCGATTATCGCCAGTAAATTGCCGAATGGCTCCGTCTCGGCCCTCAGTTACGGTCAAACCGTCTCCGTCCTCCCGATCAGCCTATTCAGCATGTCGGTCTCTGCTGCCGAGCTCCCGGCCTTGTCGAGCGCCGTCGGAGGCGAGCAGGAAGTGGCTGCCTTCCTGAGGCAGCGTTTGGCGGCGGGATTGAGGCGTATCGCCTTTTTCATCGTGCCGTCGGCAGTAGCCTTTCTGGTGCTCGGCGACGTGGTTTCGGGCGCCCTTTATCAATCAGGCAAATTCAATCATGCGGACGCCGTGTGGCAATGGGGCGTTCTCGCCGGTTCGGCAGTCGGACTTCTCGCTAGCGCCCTGGGGCGTCTCTATTCATCGGGCTATTATGCCCTTCTCGATACCAAAACCCCATTGCGTTTTGCGCTGATTCGAGTGGCTCTCACCACTGTGTTGGGATTGGTCTTCGCACTTGTAATTCCGCATTGGCTGGGCATCAATGAGAAATGGGGCGTAGCAGGGCTGACATCATCTGCCGGAATCGCAGGTTGGGTAGAGTTCCTGCTTTTGCGCCGCGGCCTGAGCAACAAAATCGGAACCGTATCTATCTCGGCTGCTTTCTTGGCCAAACTGTGGTGCGTAGCATTCCTCGGTGCGGGCTTGGGTTATTCCCTCAAACTGGCAATGGGCAGCGCCTATCCCCGTCTCCTCGCCGCGGTTGTCTTGTCTGTCTATGGCGTCATTTACTTCGCGGGCACGGCGCGGTTGGGCATCGAAGAATCGAAATCCCTAATCGCCTCAATGGCGCGCCGTCTCCGCCGTGACTAACCGGCGCTCCCGGCTTGCATCAGCTGCTCGGCATTCTTCAGCGCCTCCGGTGTGACGTGTTCTCCGGAAAGCATTCTTGCAATTTCGTGCGCCCGCAGCTCGCGCTTCAGCTCTTCTATTTCAGTTGTGACACGCCCGCTTTTCTGGCGCTTCGAAACCGCGTAGTGATGATCGGCGAAACCCGCAATTTGTGCCAGGTGAGTCACGCAAATCACTTGATTCACCCTTGACAGGGTCTTGAGGCGCTTGCCCACGGCTGCTGCGGCAGCGCCGCCCACTCCAGCATCCACCTCATCGAACACTAATGTATGCAGGCTGTTGTGATCATCGGCGGCTCCGATGGCTGTCTTGAGCGCCAGTGCTATTCGGGAAAGCTCACCGCCGGACGCTATCTTTTCCATGGGCTTCAATTCCTCGCCGCGATTAGGCGATACCAGGAATCCGATCTCATCTCTGCCACTGGCACTCCACACTCCGCTTCGGACCTCGATTCGAAACTGCGTTCCACTCATCACAAGCGCCTTCAGTTCAGCCTCCACTTGTCTGCTCAGACGAGAAGCTGATTCGGTTCGCATTTGAGTAAGCTCTTGCGAAAGCTTCTCGTATTCAGCAGCCGCTAGTGCGTGTTCCTTTTCGAGGGCAGCCCGATGTTCGTTGGCGTTTTCCACTTCGTCCGCTCGGCGAGCCACGTCTTGGTAGAAAGCCAGCACTTCCTCGATGGTTCCGCCATATTTTCTCTTCAGCTTGTCAAGAGCCGCCAGCCGCGATTCCACGTCCTCCAGCCGATTAGGATCGGCTTCGAGATGGCCAAGATAATCCCGCATAGCGTAGGAAGCTTCCTCGATCAGCACCGCCGCCTGCTTCAGCAACGCTCCCGTTTCTTCCAGGGTCGAATCAATCCGGGTTAACTCATCCAGCCGCTTCAGAGCTTGTCGGACTTGCGTGGTTGCGCTGTCCGGCGCTTCGTACAGGCAAGCGAAGGCCCCGGCGGCGCTTTCCTGCAGGCGGGTTACATTTTGAAGAACTTTCTTCTCGCCCTCCAGTTCTTCGCTTTCTCCAGCCCTCGGCTTTACTGCGTCGATCTCGTTCCGCTGAAAAATCCAGAGGTCGAGCAGTCTTAATTTCTCCTGCTCGTTCTTGCTCAACTCCTCCAGTTTTTCGCCGATCGCACGCCAGCGGCCGAACGCAGTTGAAACGCGGAAGACTAAGTCCTGCGAACGGGCGTATTCATCCAACAACTCGCGCTGCGTTGGGCCGGCAAAAAGAAGCTGCTGTTCATTCTGGCCGTGAATATCACCGAGCGACGGCGCCAGCTGTCGCAAAAAGGCTGTGGTCACCGGACGGTTCGCGACAAAGGCTCGCGACTTGCCATTGGCGGAAATCTCCCGTTCGATGATCAGCTCGTCGCTCGAGTCATGATCGATACCTGCGTCCTCTAAAAGCTTGCTCAAAACTTCACTACTTTCGATCGTGAATATTCCTGAAACGCGTGCTTTTGGCTCCCCGCTGCGAATCATGTCCGCCGAGGCCCTCGCGCCCAGCAGCAGGCTTAACGAGTCCACAACAATCGACTTACCGCTGCCGGTTTCTCCGGTTAAAATGTTCAAGCCTTCCTGAAAACGAATGCGCGCCTGCTGCACGACAGCGTAATTTTCGACAATTAGCTCCAGCAGCATGTGACCGAATTATACGTTTTTATTAGTTTCTGTTTAAAACGCTTGACGGCTTGCCCGGTCGGCGCAACCCTATAATGGTGACAACGTGAAAAGAGAGGACTTTGATATTGCACTTGATGCTGATTCCCGCAGACCTCAGCTTGTGGGACATCCTTCAAAACGTTAGACCTGTTCCTCTAGCCATTATCGTCATTTTGATTTTGTTCTCATTGTTCTCCTGGACAATCGTTTTTTCCAAGAGCAGCGTGTTCGGTCGGGCACGACGTGAGAACCGCAACTTCCTTCGTGCGTTCCGGAAGGCAGGCAATTTGCAAGCTGTGGCGCTCGCCAGCGAGCAGTTCAGCTCTGCCCCGCTCGTGACCGTATTCGACTTCGGGTACGGTGAAATTGAGCGGCAGGTGAAGCAACGCGGCGCGCTGATGAACAAGCCGGCCGTGGAGCGCAGCTTGCAGCTCGGAATCAGTGAAGAAGTGACAAAGCTCGAAATGAACATGAGTTGGCTTGCCACCATCGCTTCCGTTTCGCCGTTTATTGGATTGTTCGGCACGGTGTGGGGCATCATCGACGCATTCCAAGGGTTGGGGAATGCGGGAAGCGCCAGTTTGCGGGCGGTTGCGCCCGGCATCTCCGAAGCGCTCGTAACCACTGCTGTCGGTTTGTTCGCGGCGATACCGGCGGCCATCTTCTATAACATCTACGGCGGACGCATCAAAGAGATCGGAACACGCATGGAAGACTTTGCCATCGAGTTTCAGAACTTCGCGGAACGGGATTTCGGCGAATAAGGGTTGGGGGAGTAAACCGCAATGGCATTCTCATTCGGTGAGAGCGGTGGGGGAAGGCGCGGACGCCGGTTCGGCGGTCCCGCTGCGATGTCTGAGATCAACATCGTACCGCTGGTTGACGTCGTCTTAGTGTTGCTGATCATCTTCATGATCACCGCGAATGTAATGGAGTTCGGGCTCGACATCCAGGTTCCAAAAGTAAAGCGGGTGCAAAACACGGCACAGGATTTGCCCGTCGTGAGCATTACAAAGAACGGCGAGTCTTTTTTGAACGATAAGCCGATCAACATCAACCTATTGGCACAGGGAATTCATCAACGCTTTCGTAACGCTACCGCTGTTTATGTGAGGGCAGACAAAGAAACGCCTTGGGACGCCATCGCGCAGATTGTCGCTGCTTTGGGCGAGGCCAAGTTCGACGTGAGAATGGTGACAGCGCCGGTTGATTTTGCCGCCCGTCAGCGACGGCAGTAAAGTATGGCAGAGCAAGTAGACATTCTCGACCAAAGAGATCCGCTGGGCGGCCCGTTCTTCGTTTCTTTGCTGGTCCACGGCAGTCTCGTCGCCATTTTGTTTATCGGCTGGTATTGGATGAATCGTGCGCGCGAAACGCTGGGGGATACTCATCCGGCGGGTGGGCCTGCCTATGCTGTTTCATCGGTGGATAAGATTCCAATTCCGCAGAGCGATGCGCCTCCGAATCCGGTCGCGGCCGATACAAAGTCTACGGTCCCGACTGCGCCTGCCAAACAGGAGGCCGAGAAGAAGCTTCCGGAACCCGATAAGAATGCCTTCGAGATTCCCGACAAGCGCAAACGTCCTGCGCCGGAGCCTCTTCATCAGCAGCAGTACATGCAGCCGGCGCCTCAGAATCAGGTGTACAGCCGGTCTCGAACGGCAGTCTCAAGCCCGATGTATGGACAAAGTGGAGCGGGGCAAGTTGGAATCGGACCGGATTCGCCGCTCGGGTCGAGGCTCGGCTGGTACGCCGAAATCGTGCGGCAGCGGATTGCTCAGCAATGGATGACCAATGGACTTGACACCCGATCTCAACAGAGCCCGGCCATTGTGAGCTTTTCAATTACGCGGGACGGAAGCATCCGTGACGTTCGAGTTGTCCAGTCGAGCGGCAACCCGAACATTGACTCAACCGCGCAGCGAGCTGTGTTTCAAGCGAGCCCGTTACCGGCATTGCCGCCACAAATTACTGAGAACTATATCTCGGCCCAATTCACTTTCAATTTACGTTGATGCAATTAAGACGAATCATTCCCGTTGCTGCACTGATTGTAGGCAGCGTCAGCTGTCTCGCTGCGAAGCAGCAGATTCAAGGCCGGATCGAAAAGAACCCCGGTAAACCGTTCGTAGCCGTCACGGACTTCCGAGCTTCGGGTGCGGCCACTGCGCTGATCGGAACTTTCAATAGTACGGTGGCGAGCGACTTGCAAAGCTCGCCGCTCATCAACCTCGTTCCAAAGACGCTCTACCCGGTGCAGGTTCCGCAGCAACCTTCTGACCTGGTGGCCGGCGTGGCGAACCCGGGCGCTGCAGGCACTGTGACTCCACAAGGAAACCGGTTAACCGACTGGAGCCTGCCTCCCATCTCGACCAACTTTCTCGGCATTGGATATGGCGCGGAAAACCGCGGGCAGTTCGTAGCTTTCGGATGGTTCTACAGCACCGCAGCCACGATTCCAAGTTTGCAGCAGGCCCAAGTCTTCGGGAAGGTGTATGCGGCGACTCTCGATCAGGCTGGCGCAATCGACGCGGCGCACCGCTATGCGGCCGATATTCTGGCTCAGTTCGGAGGCAAGAGTCTGGTCGGAACGAGGATCGTGTTTGTGTCGGACCGAACGGGATCGAAGGAGATCTGGGTGATGAACTGGGACGGCAGCAGCCAACACCAGCTGACTCATTTCGGATCGATCTCGAGCTTCCCTTCCGCTTCTCCGGATGGGCGCGTAGTGGCATTCACGAGTTATGCTAGCGGGAGCCCTAATCTTTATATGTTTTCGATCGACACGGGAAGGAAGTTGCCCTTTTATAACCAGCGCGCTTCGATGAATGCGTTCGTTACATTTACTCCGGACTCAAAGCGGGTTATCTTCTCGTCGACGGCCGGAGGGGGCGCGGCGCAGCTGTTCATGGCAAACGCCGACGGCAGCAACTTGCACCGGATCACGTCGTCGGGGGCGATTGAAGTAGAAGCGAAGGTCAATCCGAAAACCGGGAACGATCTGGTGGACGTTTCAGGACGCTCCGGTATGCCGCAGATTTACCATATGAATCTGGAAGGGGCCGATGTTTCCCGGCTGTCAGCGGGAACAGGAGAGGCGACCAATCCTTCGTGGAGTCCGGACGGCGGTCATCTTGCTTTTGCCTGGACGAAAGGATTCGAGCCGGGCAATTACAACATCTTCACGATGGATGTGGCTTCTCAACAGACCACTCAGCTCACAGCGAGTGAGGGCCGGAATGAGAATCCGACCTGGGCTCCGGATGGAGCGCACATTGTGTACGCCTCAAAGCGTGGGCGGCAATCACAGATTTGGGTCATGAATGCCGATGGAACAGGCAAGCATGCTCTAACAGAGGCCGGCAGTAATGAAAAACCGGTCTGGGTTAACGCCGAGCAGTAGGAATTATGTTCGAAGCAGGGACTAGCTTTTCAGGGAGGAACCTAGAAAGATATGACGAAACGTAGAGCGACGCTGACCTTGGGTACAGCGCTCTCGTTGGTTTTGGCGGCAGGCTGCCATAAGAAGGCCGCGCCGCCGCCACCCCCACCGCCACCACCGGCTGCTGCGCCGGCGCCGGCAAAGCCGACCATCAGCCAGTTTTCGGCAGAACCAGATACCGTAAATAGCGGCCAGCCGTCCTCGCTGAGCTGGGCGGTAACCGATGCGACGAGCATTCAGATCGACAACGGGATCGGCTCGGTCAGTCCAACGGGCCGCAGAGCTGTTTATCCGACTTCCACAACGACGTATACCTTGTCCGCCAGCAACTCGGGCGGAAACAGCACCTCGTCGGCGACGGTCACGGTAAGCGCGGCTCCTCCGCCGGCAGCTCCGCCCGCGGCGCCGGCACAATCGGTGGCGGAAATCCTGGCCAAGCAGGTTCAGGATCTGCATTTCGACTATGACAAGAGCGATATCCGGCCTGAGGATCAGCCTCTGCTTCAATCGGACGCCACGGCGTTGAAGACGATCTTCGGAATGGATCCGAACTTTGTCGTGACGATTGAAGGACACTGTGACGAGCGCGGTTCGGCGGAGTACAACGTCGGACTTGGCGATCGGCGTTCTTCGGCGGTTAAGGATGCGCTGGTTCAAATGGGAATCTCCGGCGACAAGCTGAAAACAATCAGCTATGGAAAAGAGCGACCGCTCTGCACGGACGCGAGCGAAGACTGTTATGCCCGCAACCGCCGTGCTCACTTTGCGGCCAATCAATAAGATGCGGCCGAATGGCGCATCTCCTCTACACTAAAAGCAAAAGGTTGAAGGGGACAGACCAACACGGCTCTGTTCCTTTCCTCTGAGGAGTTACTGAATGAAGTTACTGCGACTTGCCGTTTTGACAATTGCTTGTTCTGCTCTGTCTTTCGGCGCAAGCAAAGAAACAATCGAGCTACAACGGGATGTCGCCATGCTGCACGATAAGGTGGATGCCATGCAGCGCGATCTGGACACCAAGCTAGGTGAATTGACTGCGATGATGCAGCAGCTCCAGGACAACAACACGAAGTCGAATGCGCAGCTGCAAGATACCGTGACTAACGGCGTCGGCAAGCAACTGGCTCCCGTAGCCGGATTGAATTCGAAGGTCGAGGGCATGAACGACGATGTCCGTGGACTGAAAGACTCGATGAACGATCTCAGCTCACGGCTGGAACGGATGGATGCCAAGATCACCGATCTAAAGAATCAAATGCAGATTATCCAGAATCCTCCTCCTGCTCCTGGCGCTGCGCCCACGATGGGGGCTCCTGGCAATGCTACGCCACCGATGACCGGGCCACCTCAGCCGCAGGGACAAGCGTCCGCGCCCTCCGGCCCTCCTGCCGGGATGAGCGCCGAGAAGACTTATACGGACGCACGGCGGGACCTGCAAACCGGCAATGCCGACCTCGCCTATCAGGAATTTCAGCAGTATCTGACGTACTATCCGAATACCGAACTCGCTGCAAATGCGCAGTATTATTTGGGAGAAATAAATTACAATCGCGGTGACTACAACGGTGCCGTCAAGGCGTTCGATGCCGTGCTGGAGCGTTATCCGCAGAACCCGAAGACTCCCGATGCCCGGTTGATGAAGGGTATGGCCCTGCTCAAAGGCGGCCAGCGCACCCGGGCCGTACAGGAGTTTCGCTCTCTGGTCGAAAATTATCCTCGCACCGACGACGCCCGGAAAGCACGACAGCAGCTGCAACAGCTGAACGTATCGACGTCTACAACCTCAACGGCTCGCCGCAAGTAACTCGCGAATCACGCTTCGGTCGGAATAATTTCACCAACATTCAGCGCACGCAGGCTGGATTCAAGCGAGGCCCTATCTCCCACGACGAGCCAAACAAACTGGTCGGCGGGGAGAACTGACTTCGCACAGGCCTCAATGTCAAGAATGGTGAGCCCGGAGACGCGCTTCACATAAGAATCGTAGTAATCGAGAGGCAACTGCAGTTGTAATAAATCGCCTAAGAGGCCACCGATCGCATTGATCGTTTCGTGCGATCCAGGCAGCTCCGCGATTTGTTGTTGTTTGACTTTCTCGAGTTCTTCTTCGCTCACCGGCTTATCGCCGAGCATGCCGGCAAACTCTTTGAGCAACTCCGCCACCGTCTCGCTGGTTTTGTCTCCCTGGACAGAGGCGTAGGCAAGGAATGGGCGCTGTGCGCGCGCTCCGTAGAGCACCGATGCGGCGCCGTACGACCAGTGCTTTTCTTCGCGGAGATTCATATTCAGACGTGCGCCGAAGGTTCCGCCGAAGATATTGTTCATGGTTTCAAGCGTTGTTTCAGAGTCGGCTTGGGGGGGCGGCGCGATTGTACCGGCGATGACAATCGAGTGGAGAGCTCCCGGTTTATCGATCAAATAAATGGCAGGCTTTTGGGGCTTCGGGACGAGGCGTAAGTCCTTGGCCGGAATGTCGGCCGCTTCCCAAGATCCGAAAAGAGCTTCCAATTTCGGTTTGATTTCAGCGAGGGTAGTATCGCCCACGACGATCATCGTGGCATTGTTCGGTTTGAACCAAGTGCCGTGGAACTTAACCATGTTGTCGCGAGTGAGACCGCGGACGCTCTCCTCGGTTCCCGATCCGGTCAAGGGAAGGCCGTAGGCGTGGGAGGCGCCGAAGAGAATGGGAGGCAAAGCACGCAAAGCCATTTGCAGCGGCGTCACCTTTTCGTTAGCGATGGCGGAAAGCTGGAGTTGGCGCTGCCGTTCGAAGTCAGCTTCGGGAAATGCAGGATTCAGAATGATGTCGGCATAGAGATCTAAGGCCGGATCGAGAGTTGCCGTCAAAGCAGACAGAAAGACGGTAGAAATATCGAGATTGGAACCGGCATTCAATTGTGCGCCAAGCGACTGTACTTCTTCGCTGATTTCCAGGGCGGAGCGCTTTTTCGTGCCTCCCGTTAGCAGGGCGGAGGCGAGGCGTGCGGCGCCCGGCGCAGCAAACTGATCGGCCGCGTAGCCGGCATCTACTTCGAGCCAGAAGTTAACGGCAGGAATTTCGTGACGCTCGGCGAGGAGGATTCGTAAACCATTGCTAAGCTGACTCTCCTGGACGGCCGGCAGCTTCAGTTCGTGGGCAGCGCCGAGATCGGGAGCCTTGGAACGATCGACGGCCGGCAGCGGCTTGGCCGCCACAAACGGAGTGACCTCGAGCTCGTAGGCTCCGTCCGATAACCATTCGCGAGCCGACTCTCTCAGACTTTCGCGTGTTGCCTCCTCAAGATTCCGCAGGCGCTGTTTGTAGCCGTGCGGGGTTCCCAGGTAGGTCTGATTTGTGGCCAGGATATCCGACTTGCCGCCGAAGCCGCCGATGCGTTCGATCCCCCGCACGAAGCCGGCATAAGCCTGGGTTTTGATACGAGCGAGTTCGCGCTCGGTCGGCCCTTCCTCAAGGAAGCGTCGAAACTCCTCGTCGAGAGCTTTCTCGACATCGGCAAGCTGCTTGTCGGCGCGAGCCGTAGCGGCGATGACGAACTGGCTGCCGATCTCACGCTCATCCAAGTAGGCCGATACTTGGGTCGCAGTCTGGTCGTCGTAGACAAGGCGTTTATAAAACCGCGAGGTCTTGCCGGAAGAGAGAATGCCCGCCGCGATGCGGAGATGATCGGCGGCTTTGGTTCCGTAACCGGGAACGTTCCAGATTTTGTAGATGCGGCCTTGCGGGACGCGATCCTGGACCAACTCGCGATGGCGGCCGGTCATCTTAGCGACCCAGGAAAGTTGATGGGCGACGGGGGGACCGGAAGGAATGTCGCCAAAGTAGCGACGAGCTTTTTCGTGCGCTTCTGCGGCGGTGATATCGCCCGCTATGACCAGCACCCCATTGGCCGGCGTGTAGTAGGTTTTGAACCAATCGCGCACGTCGTCGATGGTGGCCGCATCCAGATCTTCCATAGAACCGATGACGGTGTGGTCGTAGGGATGACCCACCGGATAAGTGGATTTGACGACCAACTCTTCAGCGACGGCATAGGGCTGGTTCTCGCCTTGCCGCTTCTCGTTTTGGACGACTCCGCGCTGCAAATCTAGGACTTCCTGATTGATGGTGTTGTAGAAGTGCCCCATCCGATCCGATTCGGCGAAGAGAGCGAACTCGGTTGCCGAGGTAGGCACATTTTCGAAGTAGTTGGTGCGATCTTCGCTGGTGGTGCCGTTTAAATCAGTGGCGCCGATTCGCTCCATGGCCTCGATGTAGCTTCCCGGCAGATGCTCGGTGCCTCCAAACATCAGGTGCTCAAAGAGGTGGGCGAAACCGGTTTTACGGGGCTTCTCATTTTTCGATCCAACGTGATACCAGATGTTTACGGCGACGATGGGGGTCTTACGATCTTCGTGGACGATGAGCTTCAATCCGTTATCGAGGGTGAACTCTTCGCAAGGTATTTCAAGGTTTGAAAATTGCATGGACAGGTAAAATCGCACGATAGCAGATGGTTCCTCAGGGAAGAGTCGTTTGCCTCTGATTTTTGCCTTCGTTTGGGTGATTGCCTCCGCTGAATTTTCGGTTTGATTTAGGCGGCGGCTTCCTCTTCGGAGAGGGATTCTGCATTAGCGTCGTATTTGATTGCGGCGGTTGAAAATTCGAAGCCAAGTTCGGGGTAGTCGGAGTAGTCGTCGATGGGTGAGGGGATGAAGGGGCGCGTCGCCGTGGTGGTGCGTTTCTGGCCGGTGGCTTGTGTTTGTTCACGGGTCTGGCGTTCGTTGATCAGCTTCAGGAGTTCTTTGTGATCGTTCTGGTATTGGCGGCGGAGGCGGTTCTCTTGTAAGTAGAGATTGTTGATCTGCTTGTTGTACTTGATGTAAGCCTGGGTTTGGATGAGCGCTTTGGCTTGGGCCGGTTCGAAGTCTTCGTATTGTTCGGCGAGCTCGATTTCGGCTAGAGCGTAGATTCCCATTTCGAGAGTGGGGATGCGGTTGAGGCGCCATTGGGTGTCGGCGAGGGTTTGGACGAGTTCGTTTTCTCGTTCGGCGGAGGGACGGAAGAGTTCGAAGAAGCGGGTGACGTGGAATCGGTAGTGCTCGGCGTCATCGTTCGAGAGCAGGACGGTTTTTCCGGTGAGACCGGTTTTGAGAGCGTTGCGGGAGGATTTGGCTCTGCCCGCTTGGGTGCGGGGGCCGGTGGAGAGCTTTGAGTTGGCGCGATTGGCTTCGCGTTTGGCTTGGGAGAGCGAGCTGCGGGCGGCTTCGAGTTCTTCTTCGCCGGTGAGCCAGTCGAGCTCTTCGGAGTGGTGGTTGGACGCAGCGGCGGTGGCGGTGAGGTGTTGGCAGATCGGCTCGGCGGCCGACTGATTGGCGAATTCCTGGTTGGCGGTTTGTTTACTGGCCTTGACGGCCTGTTTACGCGTTTTGCGTTCCTGGGCGCGGCGGATGGTTCGGGCGTTCATGGGCGATGATCTCCAGAAATGAAAATGGCTCAGGACCGGAGGAACCGGACCATGAGCCTGCCAGAACATAGCATGCGCAGCGGCGAAAACGAACTTCGGAGCTTCTACTTTTCTTGTAAGTGACTGATTATAAGGGAGAAAGAACTTTTTAAACTTTTGTTGTGACCGACTCATAGCGACCTTCGCTTCCGCCACAATGAGGGCTGACAACACCGGTGGCATGCGGCCTTGTTAGAAAAGTTGCTGGGCGCTAGTAAGTCCGCCTCTGTCTGGCGCTTCGAGCCCCATGCGGCCAAAACGCCGTGACCACCGCTGACTCTCCGGCGCCAATTCTCTCGGCGACAATATCCGCTTTCTGTGACTTTTCATCTGGAAAACACCAGGTGAGCACAACGGAAGCATCAAGAACGAATCGGCTCAAGGCCTGCTCTCATGTAGCAGTTCCTTCACAGTTGTACCGCCCAACGAAAGGTTATGGCGCTTGCCGAGCTGGCCAGGCGGCGCACGGCCTCAGCGTAAGATTCGGTGTTTTCCGTCCGCCTGCTCTCGCCGCTTTTTCCCCTGAGAACTTTTTCGGCAAAGGCTTCCAGCGACAGCCCGCATTCCTGCGCCTGGCCTAAAAGCCCGGCGTGTACTTCGGGTGGCAGTTCCAGTTTCATTGTCATCGTCAAGCCCTCATCCTCTGTTTTCGCTGCAGAACCCATCCTACGGGACGGCTGGGGGAGAGTCCTACCCCCATCAGTCCTGCCTGAAAAGCCAAAAATCCGATAGACGCGTCCCCTCATCCCCAAATTGTTCTGCTCCCCAGAGAACAACCACCACTCTCTTCTTCTGCTCCCAAACTTCGAAAACGCGGACACCCTTCTAAATGCGCGGAATGCCTAATCCCTTGTCACCACGAGACCTAAAATTAGAGGTTTTCGAAGGCCTGGCGTTCGGAAAGCCAGTTTTCTACAGCACTTTATTTTCGTCGGCTGAGGCGGCCGACGAGTTGACCAAGGCGCCCGGGTCGACTACTGGCCGAGGAACTTCTTCGGTCGGCAGAGCAAGCCTGACCCATTCGTCGAAGCCTCCGGCGAGGGGACGGACGTTGCGAAAACCGGCTCGTTTGAGTTGCAGCGCCACACGGGCGCTGGTGGATTCATTCGGTCAAGTGCAGTAGAGGATGATGTCGTGGGAGGCGGGGATCTGGTGGGCGTTCGAGCGCAGCTGGGCGGGGCGCACGATTTGCGCGCCTTTGATCTTCAGACCTGAGCCCTCAATGTCAGTTGGCGTTCGCAGGTCTATGACCGAAACCGAATCGTGGTTGGTCATCACATCGTAAGCCTCCTGCGGAGTGATCCGGTTGATACGCAGCTGGCGGCGGAAGCGTCGGCGCTGGAAGTATCGCCAGGCGATGAAGGCCGTCAGGAGAAGAGCCAAAACCAGGCTGGCGCGGCGACCGAATAGGCCGAGAGCCAGGATCAAATCGTTGATCTGATGCCGAAAGACCATTCCCGCCAGGAGGTAGGCCGCGGCCCAAAGTGCCGAGCCCGCCGCGTCGAAGCAGAGGAATCGTAAGCGGGGCATGCGAATGGCGCCGGCGAGGGGTGTGGCGATGAGACTCATGCCGGGAACGAATTTGGTGAAAAGCAGGGTGGACGGCCCGCGCCGGAGGAAGTCGGTTTCGGTTTTCCGGACGCAGGTGTCGGGTTCCAGCGACAGCTTACAAAGCAGTTTCAGAACGGAGCGGCCCTTGCTTCGACCGAGCTCGTACCAAAGCAGGTCGCCGAGCAGGGCTGCGGCCACTACGGTCAGGAAGGCCATGCCAAGGGAGTACCTGCCATCGCCGACCAGGGCGCCCATCATCAGGACGATAGGATCGGAGGGGATGGGAATGCCGGCTTGGACCGCGAAGACGTAGCAGAACAAGAACGCATAGCCGTGCAGCAGCACGAGCGAGGGGAACGACAGCATCCTACACAGCTTGACACGTCCGGAGACTGCATTTCAGGAGCCGCCCGATTGCGCGGAACTCTCGCTACAGACCGCTATAGACGAATGAGCAGGTCCGGCTGGAAGTGAGCGGTTGAATTCCGGCTTTCCTGGTCGAATTCGATGCCGACAAAGTATCCATTTTCGAGGGCGTGGCAATGCCGAACGACGCCGGTCAATTCCTCTTCTCCGTAAGAGATTGTCACTTTGGTATGGAGGGGAAGAAGTTGATCCATCACGACGCCGAGCCCGTTCAGCGAGACGTCCTCGACATTGGCCAGCTGCTTTACGCGGCCGGCGGATTCCTTCCAGGAGATGAGGATGAGGTCTGAGTCGAGAAGGCGGGGTTGTGAGCGGCGGTCGTCTGACATGGGAGCACCTGATTAGAAAGTGCGCCGTCAAAGTTACTCTTCTCTCGATGGGCCAGCGTTGGCAGTACCAGTACGCGGCTTTTGACCTTCTCAGGCGACGCTTTTACGATCTATAATCAGGGCCGCAGCCGAATAGGTGTAAGATGGCGAAGTTTTGTAGTCAGTGCGGCAGTTCTTTGGGAGAAAACGGAGCGTTTTGTGGGCAGTGTGGGAGCCGCCAAGGCGGGGCGTCCCCGATTCCACAACAGCCAACTCCGTATGCGGCGACGCCGCTTCCGCCTCGCAACAATAATGGCTTGCTCAAGCTGGTCGGGATTGGACTGATCTGCTTAGTCGGGCTGATCTCACTGGCGTCGGTTGGCGTTTGGTATGCCGCCCACAAAGTGAAACAAGTGGCCATGGCGAAGGTGCACGAATACGGATTGAACCGGGACTCGGAGTCCGGTGCAGTTCCGAGACATATACACGTGTGCGGATTGCTTTCGAAGGCGGAGGCGTCGAGGCTGCTGGGAGAAACGGTGGAGCGCACGGAGGAAGGCGAGAGTGAGTGTTCCTACTATGCTCGGGCCGGGCGAAGCGGGGCGCTTTCGCAGGATCAGATGGCAGATCTTGTGAAGCGTTCGAAGACTCCGGAGGCAAGCATCAGTGGGGCCGAGGTGGCGGACGCGGTAACGAACCTGGCGGGGAGCTTAACGGGAGGGCAAGGGGATTCAACCGGCGCCGGACGCGAAACTCCGCTGTTGATCGTCTTGGTGATGAACGATGGCAAGGCGCAGATGATGGCGCTGCGCGGTTCGAAAGCATTCGTTGACGCTTTCGGGATCAAGGGCGCGAGCGAAGAGATTCCGGATTTAGGGGACCGTTCGTTCCGAGTTGCGAATCTTGGCTTGAATGTTCTGCAGGGCGATATCATGATCCGAATCATTCCCGGCGCAGTGCCAGGTGCGCATAAGAAATGTGTGGCTATCGCGCGTGAAATTTTGCCGCGGTTGTGAGCCGGAGACCTTTTCATTTCATCAGGCATCTGGTTTCGTGCCGGATTTAGTTACTCGGGCCAGGTGATTTCGTCCCCACTGGCAGATTTTCTCGGGCGCCGGAACAAGCGTCAAACCGTACTCCGAGATCGAGTAGCTGACGTGCGAAGGAACGGTTTTCTGCTCGTGCCGTACGATGATGCCGTCGTGTACCAGTTCCTGCAGATGTCGAATCAACATCCTTTCGCCGAACCGACATGCAGATCCTCGATATATTTACGATTCTTTGCACAGGATTGATGACCGGCAACGAACTGGCCGTCTCGTTGTTCGTCCATCCGGCGCTCGATCAGCTTGAGGAGGAGGCTTGGCAGGCGCAAGTTTTGAGCTTGTTGGCCCGTTCCCTGGGGAGAGTGATGCCCTTCTGGTATGGCGCCTGCCTGGCGCTTCTTTTGGTTGAGATGTACCTGCACCGCAATGGTCCGGGATTTGTTTCGCTTGTGGTTGCCGTGGTGACCTGGAGCGCGGCGATTCTGTTCACGATTGCAGCTCTGGTTCCGATCAACAATCGTATTGCGCGCCTAACGCCGTTGGCTTTACCGCTGGGATGGCGACAGGAGCATAAGAAGTGGGACAGGCTTCACCGCTGGCGCATTCTGCTTCTTGTCGTGGCCATGGTCGCCCTTACGTATGGTTTACTTGCGAGCGCCAGTGGCTCTGCCTGATTTGTTGAAAACAGAAAGCCAGGCAAAGGAAAACGTGGTGTGCTGTCTTCTCTTGCCTGGCTTGAGGAGGTGTGGTTCGAAGATGGCGCTAGCGGGGAGCAACCTTCTCGTTGTGCTTCTCTTGTTGGATCTGACGGCTGGCGTGGTTTTGTTCGCGATTGATGTTCTGCTTTTGCCCTGGCGTCAATCCGCCACCGTTTGCTCGCCGGTCTGCGTTGGTCTGGCGATTGATGTTTTGCTGGCGATTTTCAGCCCGGGCTGCTTCGCCGGGAGACATCTGACCGCTTCCGATGCCTTGTGAAACTCGCTGCTGCTGTTGGGCGCGGCGCTCGCCTACCTGGTTGTTGCCATATTGTGCGTTGGCGCCGTTGTGCTTGTCGGCGGCGATCGAATGATTGAGATTGTTTTGCTGCCGGTTTACCTGCTGCCGCTCTTGGGGTGTGAGCGTTCCGCCATTCGCTCCTCGGTCGGCACGAACCTCCCCATTCACGTTGGCCTCTCGATGTTCGAGGTTCTTCGTTTCGCTAGCCGTGAGACTTCCGGCGCCGGCTCCGTTAGCGATTCGCCCTTGCTGATTGAAGCGGCGTCCGTTGACGGAATCCATGGCGGCGGTGGTGGGCCGGCCATGATTGAGGGAGGCGAGCTGGGTGCGGTCCTGGGCGGCGACACGCTCATGGGCAAACTGATTGGAGGTCGGCTGGATATGCTGTTCGCGTAGCGCGGCCTGCTCCTGAACGGAGGGTCGAGCGGTAATTCCACCGGGACCGTTATAGCTGACGCGATTGACGACCGTGGTGTTGTTGACGACTGTGCGGTTGACGTATACGTTCCGAACGACCGCGGTATTCACATTGGTCACGGCAGTGTTGTAGTGGTAGGCGCCGCCGATCCAGTTACCGCCGACAAACCCCACGCCGCCATAGCCGAATCCATAGTTGATGCCGCCGTAAAAGCCGACGTGCGGTCCCCAGTAACCGGCATGCCAGGCGTAGACGCTGCCGCCCCAGCCCCAATAACCGGGTGTCCACAAGACGCCGACGCGCGGCGGCGCAACCCATACTCCGGGGACCCAGTAGTAGCCTTCCTCTCCCCATGCCCAGTAGCCGGGTGTCCAAATATAGCCTTCGGTCGGGCAGGGTGGCTGCGTGTAGACCGGTAAGGCCGGAGGACCAACTGTGATGGAAATTCCTATGGCCGCGAGCGAAGTGACAGGCGTGGCGCAGAAAGCGATCGCGGCCGCTGTCAGCAATGTATATTTTCGAATGTTTTTAGTGACTTGCATGGTTTATCCCCTAGGAAGACTTGCGTCCGCCGACCTTGTCAATCGAGCAGTAAGACGGCACACAGTGTTTCCCCACACTATTCCTGACAAGAGTTGTGTCTGGAAGGTTTACTTAGTCGCGTTAAATTGCGTTTATTTGGACCGGGAAACTGGGGGAGAAGAGGCTCGTTTGTTAGGTGGGAGGCATGACGGGTGTGATGGCGGCGATCATCTGTTCCCAGTTGAAATCCAGCTTGGGTTGTGGCTTTCTCGCCATTTGTTCACATGGTAACTAATCCGACAGAAGAGTAGTAAAGCTTCAGGTAGAGTAACTACTATATGTGCGCAAATGAACACCACTTGTCCCGGCTTTGGGTAAATACTCGGGTTCGACTGCGAGAGCGGACTTCTAAAACTCAAAGAAAATAACCGGGATTGCTGTTCCTGGTCAGATGGCTTTACGATTGCCTGCTTCTTACATATGGCTTACTGGCAGGCTTTGAGTAGACGGTCCTTCTTTTGCGTGGGGGCTGGGGCGGCGACGAGTTGGGGCCTGTCGCTGGGCGCCCGGTCAGCGGCGACTTCTTCAGAGACTGTGATGCAGTTTGCTACGAAAGAATGCGACATCGTCATGACTCTGGAATTTTATGATCGCGCTTCGACGAATGGCCTTCGATTCTTTGAGTCAGTCCGACAACGACGCTTTTGTCTCTCGACAGAGGGCGAGGCGAATCGTGATTGTCTGCAGAAGTTTTCGGGTTCCCTGGCGATTGCTCGGTACCATGTTCGACCGCATGGCAAAGGCACAGACCTACTCTCGCTTCGGGAATATGTTCGGACCATTGACGGAGACGACAGCGTCCCGGCGAGAAAGCCGTTCGAACGAACTATTGGGCTGGAAGACGGCATTGGAAGCGATATTCAGGTCTTCGGGGTGGAGAAGGGCAGCATGGCCTCCGATGTGGATCCCTGGTGCATTCTTCGGCAGGATTTGTATCTGACGAAAGAGCAGAAGCCGTTTCTTACGGTTCATTGGAAGCATGCTTTGAGCGCAATCCGGTTACTGGATGTTATTCCCGGAGAGCAGACACGAATGGTTCCGGCGGAAGGGCGAAAGAGACGCCACGAATGAAACAACTTGCTGGGAGCACGCGGCGGCGCGAGTAGGTTTATAAAGTGGATAATTAAGGTTACGGCTAGGAAACGAAATGATCGAATGGTCTCAATTTGAACTCGCGATGACGGATCCGGGTTATGTGAGCGGCGCACCTGTATTCAAGGACGAGCCACGCATGCCGGTGCAAACCGTTATTGACAATCTCGATGATGGAATGACGCCCGAACAAATTGCAGAGGCTTGGCAAATCGACTTGCGGTTAGTGAAAAGCGCCAAGGAATTCGCCGAAAGTCAGCGTTTTGCTCGTCCTGTTCGATAAGAATGTCCCCTACCAGATCCGGCGTTTTCTGTTGCACCATGAAGTCAAAACCGCCGCTGAACTCGGTTGGTCTCGGCTGTTAAATGGAAATTTGCTGGATGCTGCGGAAGCGGCGCACTTTGAAGTGATGGTTACGTGCGATCAAAACATCAGCCGGCAGCAAAACCTGAAGAGTCGCGCGACTGCCCTGGTTGTTCTTGGCACGAATCGATTATCACTTCTTGAAGCTGCGCCCGAGCGAATTGTGTGGGCGGTGAACGCTGCCGCAACAGACAGCTATCAATTCGTTGAGTACAAGCTACCGCCGAAGCAACGGTCAAAATGACGCTGGCCGTTACGCGTCCAATAATCGAAGATCCAGTTTCAGCAGCTTGTCCAGGGCCTCGAAGAAACCGGCTTTATCGTCCAGTTCCAAATCAATCTCGAGCCACGCGAGGTTCATCTTCTTCAGCGAGCTATCCAGGTTTTCCGGCAAGTTCATTCGATCTTTCTCGGTGGTGACCAGCAGGTCGGCTCCGTGGGCGCGAGCCTGATGCGCCAGGCGGGCGATGTCAACCGGAGTGTAGGCGTGGTGATCGGCGAAGGCCCAACGATAGGTTGCGTTCAGGCCCAGCCATTCGAGCGTGTTCCAAAAATTTTGGGGATTGCCGAGACCGCAGAACGCCGCTACACGACGCCCCTGAAGATCATGCAGTGTTCCGCCGGAATCATAATCGCGCCAGCGGCGGGGGATCAAACGGGTTCGAAAAACGGGAGCGTCCACGTTGTAGTCTTGGAGCCGAGAACGGATCGCTCCGAAGAGTGCTGAGTTTTCCGCTCGAGTTACCACGACGATATCGGCGCGGGTGAGTGACTCGAGCGGTTCGCGGAGGCGGCCGAAGGGAACAGCCTCTTCGCCGCCAAAGGGATCGAGCCCGTCAAGGAGGACGATATCGACATCGCGCAACAGCCTGGCGTGTTGGAAGCCATCGTCAAGCAGCAGCGTGTCGGTTTCCGGAAAGGCTTCGAGCAAGATCTGTGCCGTTTGGTATCGATCGGTTCCAATGCCGATGGGCGCAGCGCCGGCTCGCAGGAAGATTTGCGCCTCGTCACCAGTGACCGCGGCATGTACCTTTGCGCCGGGTGGGAAGACGAGGGTTTTGGCGGGCGAGCGACGACGATAGCCCCTTGTCAAGATGGCCGGGTGGCGCTGGCGAGCAAGAAGTTCATCGGCTAAGTAACGCGTGAAAGGCGTCTTGCCGGAGCCGCCAATGGTGATGCCGCCGACGCTGACAACGGGAACCGGCAACACGGGTCTCGAGTGGCTGTCCTTTTCGTCTTTTCGGCGTTTCCAGCGGCCCCCTGTCACCCAGAGGCGGGAACCGAAGCAAAGCAACCAGGTGAAGAGAGGGGGTTGTGGTTTTCTCACTTCGCCGCAGTAGTAGGTGTCCCAGAGCTTCTGCGCGATGCGGGCCGTTGCTCCGCTTTGCTGACGAGCGACGGATTGGGCGTGGCGGCCTAACTCGCGGCTTCGCTCCGGATCTTTGAGAAGTTCGCGCACAGCGGGCAGCAGCGCGCTGGACTCAGGGATCTGAATAATGGCGGAGCTTTCGAGGAAGTCATTCGTGATGGCAGCGAAGTTTTCCATGTGCGGACCAACGATGACCGGCGCGCCGGCTGCGGCGGGCTCCAGGATGTTGTGTCCGCCGCGGGGCGCCAGAGAGCCGCCCACAAAGACGACATCGGCAAGCGAATACGTAGCCGACAGTTCACCGATCGTGTCGAGCAGGAGCACGCCGGGCAAGGGAAGGGTCACGCTTTCGGAATTTTTTGAAGAGGCGCTGCGCCGCACGAAAGGGATGTGGGACGAAGCAAGCTTTTCGGCCACCGCATCGAAGCGGGCAGGCTGGCGTGGCGCCAGAATGAGAAGGAGCCGCGGAAATTCAGGAGCGAGTCTCCGGAAGATTTGAAGAACGAGTTCATCTTCGTCGACCGCATGACGACGGATGCTTCCGCGTTCGTTTGGCCCAACCGTGCTGGCCGCAACCCAGATCTTCTCGGCGCCGAAAGTAGGCAGATTCAGGTGAATAGGCGCGAGGGCGGCGTCATATTTCAGATTCCCGAGATTCTGCACACGGGAGCGGGGAATGCCGAGTTGGGCATAGCGTTCCAGGTCGATGAAACTCTGTGCTGCAACCGTGTTGACCAGCATGAGTATGGGATGGAAGAAGCTCTTTGCGGCAAGGTACTTCGGCCAGGTTCGGTCTGAGATGCGTCCATTGACAATCGCGATTTGCGCTCCCGAGCGCCGGGTCTCGGCATAGAGATTCGGCCAGATTTCCGTTTCGAGGATGATCAAGAGTGCCGGGCGAAGAATGTGGAGAACTCGTCTAATACAAAATACAAAATCAAGGGGGGCGTAGAAGATTCCATTGACTAGAGATGCGATCTGTCGCTCCGCGGCCCGGCGCCCTGCCACGGTTGAGGTGGATAGGTAAATCGGGATCTTCGGCTGATTGCTGCGTAGGTGTTGAATCAGCGGCACGGCCGAGGCCACCTCGCCCACAGAGACGGCGTGCAACCAGATGGACTTCGGCTCCGTCCGTGTAAACACTCGGGGAAGGAATCCCAGACGCTCGCCAAAGTGGGATCGATAGGTGCGGTTTTTACTGACCCGCACGGCAAAGTATAAGAAAATAAAAGGGAAACAGAGAAGCTGAAGCAGGCGATAGAGGAGAAGAGCGCGCGTGATTCCTGGAATTCGATTCGTGATTTCGAGTATAGCTTTGACAGCGGCCGCTGTTGCCGTGGTGGCAGCCGGATCAGAGAATTTTCATGCCGGAACAGTCAACGATTACCCGCACCAAAGCGCCGATCAGGTGACGATCGGCGCGAAGTCGTTTGGAAGCGAAGATCTGGTGTCCGACGCTTTCGGAAAGAAGGCGAATCTGCTGAAGTACGGTGTTTTGCCGGTACTGGTGGTCATCGAAAACAAGCGCGGGAAGACGCTTGATTTGCGGAACCTGGAGGTCAACCTGGTGGCGGCAGATGGGCGTCATGTGAACCCGGTTAATCCGGAGGATATTCCTTATCTGGGCTCGCGCGGAAAGTCCAGCCGGTCTCAAATTCCATTGCCGGTGCCACTGCCGAAAAAGAAGAATCCGCTGAACACGCCGGAGATTGTGACACGGGCGTTCGCCGCCAAGATGCTGCCTGCGGGTGATTCGGCCAGCGGATTTTTTTATTTTGAAGCGAAGCCGGAATCGGGGGACAAGCTTTATTTAAATGGCTTACGCGATACGCCGTCGGGGAAGGAGATTTTGTATTTTGAGTTTGGGATCGATCGGTAAGGCGAGGAATGCTTTAGAGCTAACTGTGCCATCGGAACACGTTCTCGTTTTGCCGCTCTGTCGAAAACGAAGATCAGACGGCGGAACTGCTCAATTGTTTGTTGAAGAATAAACGATCCTATTAAGAGACCGATCAGAGCGGCAAAGCTAAGCAAGCGAAGTGAAGTGTGAGTTTGATTGAAGTAGGTCTTTAGAAACTCCGGTAGTGCCGGGTTATTGGCATTAGTAGCAATACTTACAAGTCCCGCCATTAGTGAACCAAAAATCCAGGCGTTCGCCCTTTTTTCAAGAATCTCAACCTCGGTCTCATATCTTTGCTTTCGTTCGAGAAGCTTACTTCTGCTCACACCCTTTAATTCATTTTCCAGAAGTCTTTCGACGGTGATCCTGTCGTCCAGACCGCCTGTCGAGTTTTTCAATTCTTTGACTCCGAACCAGAGAGCGCTCATGATAAGGACGAACACCGAAAGTAATAGATAAACAAAAAGGCCCCAAATAACAGCTCGCCAGTGCTTTCCGACTGGAGGAATAAATGACCAGTTCGTCAAGGCCAGAACGACGAGCAAAACAAGAAAGGCGTTGACGGCAATAAGGATTCGTATTCGAAATGACTTCTGTTTGACCTGCAGTTTCTTGAAAAGTTCATTTGTAGTGGGTACTACTTTCTCGACTCGATCCAAATGCCGATATCGTAGCACTGAACTAAGAAGTCCGCGAAGTAGCAGATCACGCGAGGTCTTCGCATGTAATCCCGATTCAATGGCAACACGCAAGCTGCTTCGGAGAGACTGTTCGATAAGACAACTTAGGTAACGCTTCGCTGGAACGGGCGATTAACTCCAGTAGTTCCGGTCTAAATTTCGAATTGCACGGCTTCGGCGAGGTGTTTGGCTATTACGTTGGGGGCCGAGTCGAGATCGGCTATGGTGCGGGCGACGCGGAGGACTCGGTCATGGGCGCGGGCTGAGAGATTCATTCGGCGCACTGCCATTTCCAGTGTCCGCTCTCCGCTCTCGTCGAGCGCGGATAGACGCGTAACTGGGCGGGGGAATTTGCGAGTTGTAGAAGCCTCTTTGCCGTTGCTTGTCGCGGGCTTGCTCCACACGTTCCCGGATTTGGGCTGAGGTTTGACCGTCGGTCTTTGTCCGCAGTTCTTTGTAGGGGACGGCCGGCACTTCGATGTGGAGATCGATGCGGTCGAGTAAGGGACCGCTGACTTTGGCGAGATAACGTTGAATGATGCCCGGCGTGCAGCGACATTCGCGCGTCTCGTCGCCGTAAAATCCGCCGGGATGCGGAGTCGCAATTTGGTGCGGATCGGAAGATTGATATCCGGCTTTCTGAGCCGAACCTGCGCGATGCTCCTCTAGCGAAGCTGCATGGCTGGCAATCCGGTAACTCCGATATTCACACGCATCCAAACTGCCCTCGCCTTTCACTGCCAAAGCCAAACGTTGCGGTCTGCCGTGTAATCGACAAAGGCTAGTTTGCGGCCGTCGGGCGACGGGATTCCCCAGGTGTTGTGAGTGGTTTCCCGAAGCAAGTCGATTCGACCAGCCGTATCGATATAGACGAGTAAGCTAGCCCCTGCCCGTTGAGCTTCGGCGAACCAGCCCTTTCCATCGGCCGCCCATGTCAGCCCCCACAATCCATCGATCCCGCGCAGATCGATTTCAGTCTCGCGGCGCGGGCTCCCGGCAGCATCCAGCGAAGCGTTTAATGGAACCAGGCGGATCTTTGGCCCCGGCTTATGGAGCGGCAGCGCGACCGTGTTCCCGTCCGGCGACACCGCCCAATCTCCAAACACATTCGGGACCCAGGACGTGCGCGCGGCTTCCCGTCCTTTTCCTTTTACCGGGTCAAGCGCATAGTAAACATATTGCCGGTGATCGAGCGTTTCCCGAAGCACGCAGGAACCGGCGCCAGGCAGCGGGCACCGGAATTCATCCAGCGGGCGATCTAGCGGAATCTCTACCGGAGTCCCGCCGTCCACGCTAACCCGATACAAAGAGTCGTTCGATGAGAGAAGGCGTCCCGGTAGCAGAGCAAATAGCACTGTGCTACCGTCCGGTGAAAGTTGTGGGTAAATCTGCTGGCCTTGCATCTCGGTGAGCTGCTCGGTGGTACGGGAATTTAGGCGTCGATGAAACAGGTGATAGTCTCCCTCGCGGTTCGATTCAAAGATGACGGATTGACTATCGGACGACCAGGCGTGTGGGAAGTCACTCCTGGAATCCGAGGTCAGTCTGCGAACGTTAGCCAGAATCGGTCCGGCCAGAATCGGTCCGGGTTGATGACGAAGATCCGCGATGTAGACGTCCGGCTGGCCGCGCTCCCAAACTGCCGCGATTTGTTTCCCATCATTGGATGCGGTGATGCCGTAAGCTTTCTCGTCAGCCAGAAAAGTAAGCTGTCTCGGCGCAGAGCTGAAGGCGCCGGTCGCCTGGTCCGTTTGCACCTCCCAAATGCCATGCTGTTGGGCGTCTTTCGGAGGCTCGGTACGCAGGTAAAACATACGGCCGTCGCCAGCGACGCATGCTGAATCGAAGCGGATGTTTTTGGCGGAAGCAAGTTCCTTCCCCGAAGCGAAGTCGCGCGATCGGTATTCCCATATAAAATTTGCGTCGAAACTGCGGCCTTGATCGACGCTGGAACCGGGCGCATATTCGCGGCGTTGGTAGCTCAACCGCTTCCCACCGTTTCCCCAGAAGAGAAACGGGAAGTCTTCTCCTGGCCGGCCTTTCAAGAATAGCTTCATCCGCTCCCCGCTTACTCCCGATATCCAGATTTCGGACTCGTTATTTGCCGTGAAGGCGAGCCTGCTGCCGTCAGGAGACGGCATCCCGTTCCGGGCGTTCTCACGAATCAGGTTAGGATTCCCGCCTGCGATGGAGGCGGTCCAGAGCTGGAACCTGAGAACCTGCGTGTTGAAGCCGCTCAGCATAAGATGCAGATCGTCGGGAAACCACGCAATCCGGTCCACGCGAAGTGCCGCGGGCGACTTGAGGAACTGGGTAGTGCCGGTTTTGATCACCCGCAGGGACAGGCCATCGGCATCGGCATAGGCAACCAGCTTGCCGCTGGAAGAGATCGCGCCTGCCGTTACTCGATTTTCGCTCTCATTGCTGGTAATCTGTATGGCCTTCAACTGCAAGGGGACATCCAGCGTCATTCGACGGAGAAACCAGGCGCCCACGGAAACCACCAGCAGAGACAAGGCTGCGATCCCGAACCAGCGGGCGCGCCTGAGGCTGGCCGGGTAAAACAGCCGGGGGACATGGGTCTGTGCGTCAATTGGCGGTTTGTCCTGCGCCAATATCAGCCGGTCGGAGGATTCAACCGCCTCGGCCGCCTCCGGCTCCACGATTTCCTCGACCGCGCCGATGAAGCGGTAGCCTCTCCCAACAGCCGTCTCCACATAGCGCGGCCGCTGCGGATCGTCGTTCAACAAGCCCCGGATTCGGTTGATCGCATTATGGATGCCGTGCTCGTGATCCACCATTTCCGGATGAGACCAGAGATGTGCCGCGATTTCTTCCCGCGTAACTAGCGTTCCTCGACGTTCCACCAACAGGATCAGCAGGTTCAGCGGAATCTTGGATATGGGCAGACATCGCCCCGCGCGCCGGAGTTCGTAACTTCTCAGGTCAATCTCGTTCGGTCCGAAACGGAAGCCTTTTGCAGCAACTTTCACGGGGAGCAGTTCATTATACGCAAGCCTTCCGGCAACATACAATCATCGCAGCGCTAAGCCGGCATCATTTAAGTCGATAAGAGTCAGCTATTTGGACATGGAGACGGATTTGGGGCAGTTTGGAGAACGATTTTATTGCCAAGTGAGATGAATACCCGCTAACCTCGACATCCGGTATGCATCGCGTCGGAGATTATTCACCCCCGTGGCGCGGGCACTCGTGCCTGCCGTGTCGCGACTCATCGCGACACTCTTCATCCCAATTTCAAAATCACCGGGGCAGCCTACCAAACAGTATCTCCGCCCACTATTCGGGCGACGCGAATTTCACCGCGTCTACCTCGAATGCGGCGACCGGCATCTTCTTCACCATCAAGGCTGTTTCGGGTTCAATCACCCCACACCGCCACCGCCAAGTTCACCGTGAACTAAGCCATCGTTATCTTCCGTTACAGGTTTCCCAAACAACATGACAAAACCCATGCTCTTTCCGCGGCTCTCTTCTCACAAAGCGCTCGCCTTGCGGCTCCTGACGCCGCCATTCGTTTCCGCGTCGCTGGCGCGAGCTCAGACAGCTAAACGGACGCTCCTGGCGGCGATCCTTTTGGGAGTGGGAGCCGCGAGCATTGGCGCCTCGCCGCAGAACTCCACTTCTGTCCCCGATAGCGCACAGAAAGCTAGCGCACAGAAACAGACATGGCTCCGGATCAGCGCTTTCACCGATATCCCGCTCGCCGGGGCGGAAGTTGCGGTGTACAACATGGCGGGGGATCGCATTTTCCAACAGGGAGGCGCCACCAATGCTCAGGGCGTTTTTCCAGCGCCGGTCAATGGGCTTCCGGCAAACTTTCGTGTTACGGTGACCTGGGACGCAAGTCAACAAAGCGACCTGAACCGCACATCCCTGGGCAAGTTCACTCTGAGCGCCGATGTGCGGAATTTCGACCCCGCCCACGGTATTGCCTACGTGAATCCCGTCACCACCATCGTCAGCAGGCTCTTGAGCAGGTTTCCGCAACTGACACAGCAAGAAGCGGAGGCGCATGTCCGGAGATTCCTGGTCTTGCCGCCAAACGCCAGCCTCGGTGCGGCCCTTCGTCAGGGGAAGTACTTTAGCTCTGCTTACTTTTCCGAGGCGGCGTTTCTGAATCAGGCGAGCCAGTACGGCGGAGTGAAAGAGTTCATCGAGGTCCTGCTGATTGACCTGCTCGCGCAGCCGCAAGCGAAACATGCTTTCCCCGGAACACTGCAGAGCTCCTCCGGGAGCGCCACCAGTTTCATCGCCGAGAATTTGGCCAAGGGCGCTCTCTCGTGGGCTAGCGGACAGGGCGCTGGCTGGGTAGCGCAAAGCGCCGGGCTCATCACGCCAGGAGCGACGGCGGACGACATCGCCAATCTCCAGGCAGGCCTGGTGGATTTGCGCAGCAGCGTGGACCAGCTCAGCAAACAATTGGCCGCGCTTCAGGACGAGGTGCTTGCCCAGCTCACGCAAACCCAGTACAACACGATTGTTGTGCCGTCGATGGATCTGGCCAAAAAGGTGGATGGCGTCGAGAAGGATTTAACGTACTACGCCCAAGGGTGCCCCACCGTACCCGAAGGGAGCACCGCATCGGTCCAGGCTGTCTCGGCGGACTTTTGTACGGCCCAAAGGGATACAGTCATCAGCGAACTGAATGAATCCGATATCCGTCACGCCTTCGAGGTACTTTCGGGCAATGTGCTGGACAACCCGACAATAGGCTTTAAGGGGTTGGTTCACTTGTTCAGCCAATCTCTCGGTCAGAGTGTGCGTTTCTTCCGGCCGGCCGATTCGACCAAGATTCAGAACATGTTCGACTACTGGGACGCGGCGCAAACGGAGGCCGCGAATCTCAATGTAGAGCTTCTACACTTTAACGGTGCGCAGGATAATCCGGGCGGCATCGCTCAGCTCACCGACTTCCTTGGCAACATAAACGCCAACCCGCCGGCGCAGGGAAGCTTTCAAGACACCCGCGATGCCGAGCAGAAGTTGATGTACCCGGCCCTGCCGGCAGGCACGGTAATCAACACCAAGGACCGCCTGATGTGGCCCACGGACTACCCGGTTGTCGCGGCAGCGGCTTGTCAAACGGGCCCAAAGCCGCCTGCGTCGAGCCTGTTTAATGGCCCAACAATAACGATCACTTGGAACGGAATAGGCGGCTGGTTTTCTCCGTCCCTCCCGGAAATACAGTCGCTAATCGCAGGATGGAGTGGACAAAGCCCGAATTCCTGGCTGACCGATCAAACCAAGGCTGTTGAGCCCGATTCTCCCCTGAGCCCCGGCTTTGCCAACATCAGCACCGATACTACCGGGCACGCCTGCCCCATTTTGGGCTACGTTTGGACGGCCACGCCGACGGGAGGATCCGTGAGTAAAGAAGGCCGAACCTATTACAGATATTACGTAATGAGGATGGACAACGGAACAACATTAGATCCTCTGGACGATCACGATATCGCTTTTCTATATCCTTACAGCAATTGGAATTGGATCTATCTCAGGCGCAATCTGCTCCAGGGCGAGCAGTATTATTGGTATCCGTAAACTATGATTCAGCGACGAAGCGCGGCCTCTTCAGGCGCTAGTTACTTTCCGGCGCAAAATTCCTGAGGTAAGTTCCGTGTTTTCAAGAACCGTCGATTGAGCTGCGTGCTGGGTCGAACATCAATCGGTTTGTGCTGCCAGCCAGGTAGCATGCGCGGACCTTGCGGCCTCCGATCGTTCCCAAACATATTTTTGAGAAATGTTCAAACATTGTCTTGCTTTTAGCGGCCGATAAATGTATCATCAGCTAGGATGACACGCAAACAGGGAGCCCTTACCCGCGCCAAGCTCCTGGCTCGGCTGACGGATCTGGGCACGGTGCTGCGCGGCTCCCTGTTTGAGCGAACGACGTATCATTCCAGCGGCTGTCCGAGATGTGCGCGCGGCGAAGGTCACCCGCAGTGGGTTCTCAACGTCGGCTATCCGGGCGGAAAGACGCGCCAACTCAGTCTCCGCCCCGAGCAGGTGCCGCAAGTGCGGCAGGCACTCGATCAGTACCGACAGGTCAAGGAGACTCTGGAGGCGATCAGCGAAGTCAACCAGCAGTTACTGCGTCTGGAGCGTGATGAGGCCCGCAACCAGGAGCCCGGACAGTGATTGCTACGCGCCGTCTTCAGCAGAGTTTCGGCGATGGACTCATCGCCGAAGCGGTGGGCGATCTGTGGGAGCCCTGGATGCGCCATGCCGACCAGGCATTGCAAGACGAAGCGCTGCTGCTGATTATTCAACAGGAACTGGCCAAACGGTGTAAGAAGAGCAAGACGCGCGGGCGTCCCGCCACCACCTCGGAAGTCCTTCTGCGCCTGCTCCTGCTGAAGCATCTGCGCGACTGGAGCTTTGCCGACCTGACGCGCGAAGTGCGCGCCAACCTGGTGTATCGCGAGTTCACCCGCATTGGCGGCGGCAAGGTGCCAGATGACAAAACGGTGAGCCGTCTGGCACGCCAACTCGGACCCGATGTGGTCGAAAAGCTGCATGAACGGGTGGTGAAGATCGCACTCGAAAAGAAGGTCGCCAGCGGTCGCAAACTGCGCGTCGATACCACGGTCGTGGAGACCGACATTCACTATCCCACCGACAGCAGTCTGTTGGGCGATGGAGTGCGGGTGCTCACGCGCGTCATGAAAAGAGTGGGCGAGATCGCACGCGCCTGGTAAAGCGCAAGGTGTTGGCCATTGCCCGCGCCAGTCGCAACCAAACCGAGAGCGGCAAACAAAAGCTGCAGCAGGCTTATGTCGGACTGCTGGATGCCGCTAGCCGGGTCGCCGGACAGGCCAGCAAGTTTTCTCAGGAGATCGGCAACGGTATCAAGCGCGGCTCTCGAAAACTACTCAGCCAAGCCAAACGCCAACTGGATGAGATGCTACCGCGTGTCCGGCAAGTTCTTTTCCAGACCCGCCAGCGTGTGTTGCACGGCAACACGCGTACGGAAGGAAAGCTGGTCAGCGTCTTCGAGCCCGAGACCGAGGTCATTCGCAAAGGCAAAGCGAACAAGCCCAACGAGTTTGGCAAGCTGGTCAAGATTCAGGAAGCCGAGAATCAACCTCATCACCAGCTATAAGGTTTTGGAGCAGCGGCCCGCCGATTCCACCTTACTGATTCCCTCGTTAGAGCGGCATGTACAGCTGTTCGGCCGTGCGCCGGAGGCGCTGGCCGCCGATCCGGGATTCTTCTCCGCTGCCAACGAAGCGGGTGCGGAAAAGATGGGCGTGAAACGAGTTGCCATCCCTTCCGCCGGTTCTCCCGGTCAAAAGCGCCGGGAGAAACAAAAGACACGCTGGTTCAAAAAACTTCAAAAATGGCGCACCGGCTGCGAAGGCCGTATCAGTGTGCTCAAACGTCGCCACGGCTTGCGGCGATCCAGATATAAAGGCTTGGTCGGGATGAAACGCTGGGTCGGCTTAGGAGTCATTGCCGACAACATCGTCCATATCAGCGACCACATGGCCGCCGTCCACACCAAAGCCTGATCGCCCTCGCTTCTTCCTCCCTCCTCTTCCCCAAACAGCGCCGAAGCTACTCCAATCTCTGCCAACCATCATTGAACTCCAAATTCGCGCGCACTCGTCGCTGGAATTTTGCGCCGGAAAGTAGCTAGTAAGTGACATTGATCTATGCGACTGCATCCGAGTGACGAACTCTTTGACTTATGGAAGACCATTTATGAAGAGCAAAGTTAAGGTTTTAACGACAAATGCTGAGATCGATGCCGCCATTAAAGCGGGCGAAGCAAATGGAAGATGAGCGGCCGGGCTCGATTAAGCTTCGATGCAGAGGCGGAGGGATCGGGACGGCGAGGAGATTTTGTGTCGTTCAAAAATCCTGAATCGGGCAAGCTGCCGAGAGTGCTACACGCGAAGTATCATGATCGCGATCAAGCTTCTAAGGAACACGCGCACAACAGGCCCGGGATCAAGCGCCCCGCCCCAAGGACAGGCGAGTTCGTTTGCTGTATGGCGGCGCAGCCGGGCTTTATGCGCTTGTAATGCAACGATCTCGCCCATGTTCAAATTAGGGAGGGCGGGTTCCAGCTTTTCGCGATCGCCGACGATTATCCGAATCATCTGACGCGGATCGAGGAGCTCTTTAGCGGACGCACTGACATCGGCACGTGAACGGCACAGCATATGTGGCGACCGCATCTTCTCCAAGAACACCAGGCCCGGGACCTACACCCTCACCATCAAGGCTGTTTCGGGTTCAATCACCCACACCGCCACGGCGAAGTTCACTGTGGAGTAAAGAGCTATAGCTACCGGCTTAGCGGAGGTTCGCTCTCCAGGCCTCAGTTCCAGTAATTCCTGTCCAAATTTCGAAATTGCACGGCTTCGGCGAGGTGTTTGGCTACTACGTTCGGGGCCGAGTCGAGATCTGCGATGGTGCGGGCGACGCGCAGGACTCGGTCGTGGGCGCGGGCTGAGAGATTCATTCGGCGTACCGCCATTTCCAGGGTTCGCTCGCCGCTCTCGTCGAGCGCCGATAAGACTCGTAACTGTGCGGGGGGAATTTGCGAGTTGTAGAAGCCTCTTTGCCGTTGTGTGTCGCGGGCTTTCTCGACGCGTTCCCGGATCTGGGCTGAAGTTTGACCGTCGGTCTTTGTGCGCAGGTCTTTGTACGGGACGGCCGGCACTTCGATGTGGAGGTCGATTCGGTCGAGTAATGGACCGCTGACTTTGGCTAGATAACGCTGGATGATGCCTGGAGTGCAACGGCATTCGCGCGTGTCGTCGCCGTAAAATCCGCACGGGCACGGGTTCATCGCTCCCACCAGCATGAAACGCGCAGGAAAGGTGAGCGTACCGTTGCTTCGCGCCAGTGTGACCGAACCTTCCTCCAACGGTTGTCTCAGCTGTTCGAGAACACCGCGGGGAAATTCCGGAAGTTCGTCTAAAAACAGCACTCCCTGATGCGCCAGACTGACCTCGCCTGGCCGGGCGCTGCCGCTTCCTCCCCCGATCAGGCCAGCGTCGGAGATGGTGTGATGCGGCGACCGAAAAGGACGATTACGAAGCAGTCCGATGTTGGCCGGGAGCACTCCCGCGACACCGTGGATCTGGGTAGCTTCGAGCGCTTCGCGAAACGTGAGCTGCGGCAGAATACTGGGAAAGCGTTTCGCAAGCATGGTCTTGCCGGAGCCAGGAGGGCCGATCATCAGCAAATTATGATTGCCGGCTGCCGCGACTTCCAGCGCGCGCTTGGCCATGGTCTGGCCACGGACATCGCTAAAGTCGGGTAGACCTTGAGTTGCTTCGTTTTGAGCCGCCAGACTCGGCGTAGTCGGGGCGAAATCTTCGGGATGGTTGAGGAATCGGACCACCTCTGCGAGATGCTTCATCCCGAAGACGCGGACTCCCTCCGCGACCGAGGCTTCGGCTGCGTTGTCCATGGGCACGAGCAAGTTCTGAACGCCTCGCCGAGCCGCGCAAACTGCCACCGACAATGCGCCTCTCACCGGGCGCAGGCTGCCGTCGAGTGAGAGCTCGCCGACAAACATGTAGTTGTCTGTTGATTGAACGGCCCCCATGGCTCCCAAGAGCGCAGTAGCCATTGGCAGGTCGAACCCTGCACCTTCTTTCCGGACGTTCGCCGGCGCCAGGTTTATCGTCACGGACTTGCTGGGATAGCCGAATCCCGAATTGAGCAGCGCTGACTTGATTCGTTCCCGGCTCTCCTTCACCGCGGCATCCGGCATTCCTACCGTGATAAAGTCGCGAGTCGTTCCAGCCGGATACATGTCGACTTCCACCTCGATGACATGAGCATCGATTCCTTGGATAGCCGCACTGAGCGTTCGAAATAAAGCCACAAGAGCTAGTAGCGGACCCGTCCGCCGTTTCTCAGGTTGAACGTTCGGGCCGGATCGCTTTTCTCTCAGTCGACGCGGTCACAGCTGCGAAGGGCTCTATCTCGTCCGAAACCGCCGGAAAGTTCCTCCGCCCACCAGACCCAAATCTAAGATTATGGCGATGAACAAAATGACCAATTCCTGTGTGTTCATCGGGGAGCGCGGGCCTCCATAGAAGGTATAGACGATCAGGGTAAGAGGCAAGAAGAGAAAGCCCAATACCGGGATCAGAATTCCCTGGTAGACGTTGGTGAAAAATCCGGTGAACAGCCACAGGAGAATAATGGCGACTCTGGGGAATGCTACGGCTAACAGTGCTAGTAAACAGGGCATGATGAGATCGGCGTAAGCTCCTACTTTAGACCCAAGGCTCAGAGATCCTTTACAAATTCATTTCAAACATTACTGCCAGTACTGCCACTGTCTGTTGGCGATAACGTAAACGCTCAGTGCGGCATTCGTCACGGCGTGCATCAGGATGCAATCGGCAACGGATTTCGATCGGATCATCCACAGGTTATAAATGATGCCCGTGATAAGTCCGACATCCCAATAGGAGCCGTGTTCGGAGGCAAACAAGATGGCTGTGATCCAAAACGCGGCGAGGGAGTAGGCGCCCAGCGGAACGCGCTCAAAATTCGGATTGATGATCCACCTCATCAGCCAGGCTCGCCAGAAGAGCTCTTCTACAACCGGCACAATAAGGGCGGCGCGAGCGGTCCGCCACGCCAGCACCCAGGGATCGCGCAGTGCGGAATCCGTCATGGAAGAGTGAGGATGACCGAGGAGCGAATTGGAGAACAAGATTGAGTGGCGATATCCCGGAATAAGAAGATCGGGTGCAATCCACACCACGAAGACGGCCAGTCCGATGGCGATGCTGGTGAAAGCATGTGCCGGACGAATGGTGATCTGCTTCGGCCAGCAGAGAACGATGATGGGAACAAAGATCACAAACCAAAGCGGACCGAGCAGAGCTGCGCTAACGGGCAATTCAGCCGACAACGCCAATACGCTGAGAAACAGGACGAATGGCAGAACATACCGGACGGAGCGCTGCCCCTCGATCGCGGGGTCAGTCCGCGGCAGACTTGTCAATGAGATCAGCCAATCTGGTTGACGAAGGAATGAATCTGCTGCTGCTGCGACGGCGGAGCATTCTTCAACGCTTTTTCGGCCTCATCTCGAGCGCCTTGTCTATCACCTCTTTTCAGTAGGGCCATAGCCAAATGGAAATGGAAAGTTGGGTTTTGGGGCTGGTCTTGGACGTTTTGCTGGAAGATCTGCAGCGCCGCGGCATTCAAGTTCTTACGGTAATACACATACCCCAGCGTATCGGCGACGTCAACGCTGCTCGGGGCCTGCTTTTTGGCGCGCTCGGCGTAAGTCATGGCCTGATCCAGATTTGACCCGCTATCCGCATTCAGGAACGCCAGATTATTCAACGCCAAGGCATTGTTGGGGTCCACCCCAAGCACTTTGTTGTACAACTCGCCAGCCTCTTTCTTCCGGCCCATCGCGTCGAGCAACATGCCGCGATTGACTAAAGCTCCTGTGCTGTGGGGATCGGCATTGCTGGCCTGCTCAAATGAGGCCAGCGCGGGCTCATTCTGTCCGAGCATGCGCTGCAGAATGCCGAGCCGGATCCAGACGTCTGCCGAATTTACGGTTGTCTTCAGAATCTGCTTGTAATTGTCGGTCGCTTGCTGAAAAAGACTCTTGGCATGATCAGGATTCGATTTCATCGCCGCTTCACCGGCATTCGCCTCAAAATTCGCCAGCTCATAACGCAGTGTCTGTGAGTTAGGGTTTTTGGAAACCAGGTCCTGCATTCCTCCGATGGCATCGTCTGTTTTGCCCTGCGCCATTTTGACCTGCTGTAACCCAACGAAGCCGCGGGCGTCCGGCGGATTCGACGCCCAGATGTGCTGATACTCATCCGACGCTTGCGTGTACTTTTTCTGAGCCAGGTATACGTTCCCAAGCGCCAGCCGGGCCTCATTCATCTTGGGAAATTGCTCCGTCAGTTTCATCAAGTCCGGAAGGGCCTGATCGGACTCATTCAAGCCAATCAGAGCCTGATCACGGGTGAGCCTCGCCTCCGGGTTTCCCGCTTGGATCTTCAGAACCTGGTCACTCTGCTCCAGGGCTTGGGCGTGTTGACCGCGGCTCTCATATATGCGCGAAGCGATAAGCCGGCCCGGAATCAAAACCGAGTTCCGTGGAGCACGCGCCTTGGCTTCCGTTTGCAGCGCTTCCAGATCCTCAGCCAAAGCCTTCGTCGCGTCGTTTGTCGCCAGATAGGCTCGCGCCAGATCGAGATGTAAAACCGGGTTGGTAGGGTTGTTTTTAACCAGGCCGGTCAGCTCGGCCAGAGATTTTTTGGCGTCGGATTGGAGTCCGCTATCGAGCAGAAGCGAGGCGTACATCTCGTTGCTGGTGGTGTCCTTCGGATTCTTAGTCGCTAGCGTTTGAGCCAACTTCAGCGCGTCGTCGCGTTTACCCATCAGGGCGTACGACGTCACAATCCGCTGGTTGTAAGACAACGCGTGCTGCGAATCTTCGCTTGCGCCGTTCTTGTACTGCTCAATGGCTTGATCGTACTTCTTAGTGCGCGCGTAAAAGTCGCCCATCATTTCTCGCGCGGCGGGAAATGTCGTTTTGTCGTCGAGAGTTCTCTTTACAAGCTGCTCCGCTTCGTTGAAGCGATTAGTCGAAACCAGATAATTGGAGAGATTCAGAATGGCAACGGCGCTCTTGGGATCGCTCCGGACCCGATCACGCAGCACAGCCTCGGCTTTCTGCGGCTGATTCTCGCGTTTGTAAAGAACATAAAGGAAGTCGTAGCCGGGGCCCCATGTCTTGTCGTGAGCAATGGTGTTCCGAACCAGAGATTCGGCTTGGTCGGCGTGCCCGGCGCCGGCCAGAGCTTGGGCGTACCAGCCCACGATCTCACGTGAATTAGGCTGAATCTGGTTTGCCTTGGCAAATGTTTCGAGAGCCTGATCTGTCTTCTGGTTCGCCAGGTAGAGGATCGCCTGCAGCCGTAATCCCGAAAATGAATTCGGATTCTGTTGCAGAATCTTGGTCTTGAGCTCCTCGATCTGCGGAAGCAAGGATTTGAAACGCTGCGGACTTGTGAGATAAGCCGTGAGATAAATCTCAGCGAGCTTACTCTGCGCGTCGCTATTGCTGGGGTTCAGGTCCACGGCCCGTCGCAGATACTGCGCGGCTTCAAACGGCGTCCCTTGATCGATGAGGTTCAAGCCCTCCCGATAGTAGGCTTCTGCATTTTTCTTGTCTTTTGCGATTACTTTCTGATAAAGAATCGAAGCTTCTTTATATTTCTTATTCTCGTGATATTTATTGGCAGTCGCCAGCAGCTTTTCCGGGCTGGGCCGACAGGCGGTCAAGAACACAAGAGCGCAGACAAGCGATAGTGTGGCAACGTACTTCATAACACTAAAATTGTAGGCAAATCCGTACGTCTTTACAATCCGAAGGGTTAACATTTAACGATGGGTAACTTCCTGTCGATCGCGAATGGCTGCCCGGCGGCGATCGCTCGAGTACGTCAGGATCGAGATGGCCTCTCACCAATCTCACATAGTTAATCGGCAATAAATGTCAAAACTTTCGGCGCTTTTCATTATTTTTTTGTTAACGCAAGGGTCCGCCTCCGACGCCCAAACTACACCCCGGAAGAGCGGCCCAGCCGCAAGCGCCGCGAAAAACGGCAATTCTCCCCTTCCCCCGGTCGCACTGCCCAGTGAGCCTGGATCGTATGCCGTAATTTACACCTCGCTCGGCAATATCGTGTGCCGGCTCTTTGAGACGGAAGCTCCTAAGACGGTGGCCAATTTCGTCGGCTTGGCGAAAGGAACCAAGGCCTGGACGGACCCCAACACGGGTCGGCAAAGACATACGCCGCTTTACTCCGGAACTGTTTTTCACCGCGTCATCCCCGGCTTCATGATTCAGGGAGGGGACCCGATGGGCGACGGAAGCGGTAGTCCGGGCTATGAATTTGAAGACGAGATCAGCAGCAATCGCTCCTTCGACCGACCCGGCGTCCTGGCCATGGCCAATCGCGGCAAGAATACTAACGGATCGCAGTTTTTCATCACGGTCTCTCCCGCTTTGCACCTTACCGGCAATTATTCCATCTTTGGCGAGGTCGTATCGGGGCAGGATGTAGCGGATGCTATCTCGAACGTTCCGCGCAACGATGAGGATAAACCTGTAACGCCGGTCAAAATCATTCGGATTGCCATACGCAAAGTGAGCGTTGCGGCGCCTGTTAAGCCTGCTGCACCTGCTAAGCCGAGCGCCCGGAATCGTTCCCGCAGTTTGCCAAAGGCGGCGTGACTACCCCGTCCTAGGGTTTGGTCAGCTCACTCAGAATCTTCCTACGGGTCCGGAAGTGCATTTTGTTGCACTTTGTCAGCCGGAAACCCTATTGAAAGCGGTTGTACGTCCGATAGTTAAGCCGTGGGTAATCTCAGTCAGCTCCGCGGCCCCATTCCTTCGGAACGAGATTCTCCACCTTCTCCCGCTGAGGACGGGTCGCTGCGGGTCGCGGAAGTGGTATCCGCACTTTCGCAAGCCCTCGATCTGGGGTCAGGGGCCACTCAATGGCATTCCGTACGCACCTGCATTTTAGGAATGCGCATCGCCGCCCAACTTCGATTGCCTGAAGACGGCCAGAATGCGCTCTACTACGCTCTCCTGTTGAAAGATGCGGGATGCAGCAGCAATGCATCGCAGATTTATAACACCTTATGCTCTGACGATATTGCAGCCAAGCGCGATGTCAAGACGACCGATTGGACACGGACCAGTTGGGAGACGGTTCAGTACGCTCTGGCGCACATAGCGCCCGGTAAGCCTTTCCTTGAACGCGTCCGCGCAATCCTGCGGGTCGCAAAGAGTCAAAAAGAAGACTCGCGCGCAGTAACGATGGTCCGCTGTGAGCGAGGCGCTTCTATGGCTCGGCTCATCGGTTTGCCAGAGAGTACGGCCGAGGGAATAGGCGGACTTGATGAACACTGGGATGGCGGCGGCAATCCGTATGGCATTCGCGGCGAGGACATTCCGATCTCATCCCGGATCATGCTGGCGGCGCAGACTCTCGATGTTTTCTATACCAGCGCCGGTCCCGATCGAGCTTTACAGGTTCTGAAGCAACGAAGCCGCAGATGGTTCGATCCGGATGTGGTTCAGGCGGCCGCCTCGCTCGCCAAGCGTGGCACTCTGTGGAACGGCTTCGACACGAACGATTCGTTGTCCATCGTGTTGACCCTCGAACCCGAGTATCGTTATCTGGCGAAAGGCGATGTGACGCTCGACGCAATCTGCCAGGCCTTCGCTCAGATTGTCGACGCCAAATCTCCATTCACTTACAACCATTCAAACGGCGTAGCGAATGCGGCGGTCGCTATTGCCAGACAGTTAGATCTCCCGCCAGACCGGGTCCTGTTTATCCGTCACGCCGCTCTTTTGCATGATTTGGGGAAGATGGCGGTCTCCAATACCATTCTGGAAAAGCCCGGAAAACCAGACGAGACCGAGTGGCAAGCTATACGCTCGCACCCGCTCCATACCTGGAAAATCCTGCAATCCGTGAGGGGCTTCGAAGAACTCAGCGAAACAGCAGCCTCGCACCACGAAAAGCTGAACGGCAAGGGCTATCATCGCGGCTTCACTGCTGAATATCTCTCGCTCGAATCGCGAGTGTTGGCTGTTTCCGATATCTTCGACGCGCTTTCCGCTAAACGGCCCTATCGGGACGCGCTTCCCAATGAGAAGGTTTTCGAAATCATGCGCAAAGACGCTCCACATGCGCTCGATCCGGCCTGTCTTGAAGCTTTGGAGCAGTCCGGCATCGGTTGCGATCAAACGTTTGTAGACCTCTACACGCTGCAAAAAGCGCTAACGGAAGAAGATTCCCGTTCGCGAGTCAAGATTGAAAGCCCTGCAATGAGATAAAACATGTCCGGTTCTTACTAAAAAAGAACTGGCAATGTCATGACACGTACAGCGGGTTTTGTTCTTCTTGTTCTTTCATTTGCTTTGCGAGCGGGGGCTGCAGACGTATACGGATCGACACCCACGGCGCGGGCGATCGCTTTGGGCGGAATTTATCTCGATTCGACCGGACCGACAGATGCCCTGGCCTCAAATCCGGCGATGCTTACCTCCCTCGGGTCTCCTTCGTTGGAGCTCACCGGCCTGGGTGTACTTGCGAATGGACATTTCCACAACTCTACTCCGTATGTCGGTCAGCTTCAGAGCAACGTGGGGATCGCCGGATCTGCCGGCTTTGGCATGCAGATTCCGAGCACGCGGTTCAGTATTGGTCTCGGAGCCTTTCCGGTGTCTCTGCTCTCAGATCGATGGAAGTATCAAGATCCCGCTGGAACAGCCGGAGCGTCCTATGGGATTCAATCGAGTAAATCTGCTTTCCTCGCGATTCAATCTTCGGTCGGTGTTGGGTTCCAGGTATCCGAACGCTTATCGCTTGGGGCTGCATTCGGAATCGTCGATAATCTGAACACGCTTGAAATGCCGTATGTCTTCCAGACAAATTCTACGCTTGCCGGCTTGAAGACGCTGCTCGATCTGCATACCAGCGGTCTGGGCTACAACGGGACCTTTGGCGTAATCGCCAAACCGGTTCGTCACCTGGAATTAGGCGTCTCTTACAAAACACGGACTACCGTACGCTCTACTGGCACTGCCAGTGGCAATGCCTATGCTCAATTTAATGCGCTGGGCCTGCCGTTCGCATCTGGCTTTCACTACAACGCCGAAGTTGACAATGTCTTTCCGCAGTCCGCTTCAATAAGCCTCGGATGGCAGGTACAACGTCGCCTGCGCACCTACTTGCAGGGCGATTGGCTCAACTGGCGCGACGCGTTCGTGCAACTGCCGGTCCACCTTACAAACGGCGATAACGCTCTGCTCAATACGCTTCTGCAGTCCACCTCGCTCAACGATTCCGTGCCGCTGCACTGGCGGAATCAGCTCGCTATCAAGACCGGCTTTGAGGTTGGTCTCGCAGAATACTTCTCGCTGCAGGGCGCTTATTCCCATGTGAACAGTCCGGTTCCGTCGTCCACGCTCACTCCTTTAACGGCGGCTATCATGAGCGATGCTCTTTCCACTGGTATTTCATTCGCGAAGAACCGGTATCGCGTCCAGCTCGCCTACCAAGTGAATCTTCCGGAGACGGCCAGCGTCGGAACCAGCGGACTGCTGGCAGGAGAATTCAGCAACAGCCGTGCTTCGCTCAACCTGCAGACGATAGCTCTTACGACCGGTATTCATTTTTAGTTTTCGCCGCTTGGAAATTGCCGCTGATTAGCTTCTGTGGCATCCTATGGAGACTTGGCGAGCCCGGCACGAGCCCAAAGTTCCGCTAGCACCGAAACTCAACCTCATCTGGGGCGGGAACTTGGGCTGGGCGATCTGGTGCTGGCCCAAATCCTGTGCGTGGTCGGATCGGCTTGGGTGGGAGTGGCCGCTAAGCTAGGCCGCGCGCACCTGGTGTTTTGGCTGGCGGCCATGCTTCTGTTCTATCTGCCGCTCGCCACCACCGTCATCCTTCTAAATAAACGACAGCCGCTCGAGGGCGGTCTTTACCAGTGGGCGAGATCGGGCTTCGGCGACTTGCTCGGCTTCATGACCGCCTGGAACCTCTGGGTGTACGCCATCATTTGCATTCCAACGGTTCTGTATGTCATTCCGACGGATATCGCGTACTTCGTCGGCGCCGGCGCAGCCTGGATTCCGGCCAGCCGCCGCGTTTCCGGACTGCTGATTCTTGCAGTCGCATTGTGTATCGCGTTAGTCGCCGTTCGCGGCCTAGCGCTTGCCAAATGGCTGCACAACTCCGGCAGCGTGATGATCTGTCTGGCCTACGCCATCCTGATCGCCTTGCCGTTCGTCGTAGCTTTCCATGGGCGTCCCACTCACTACCAACCGTTTCCGTGGCAAGCTCCGCAGTTGAGCCTGTTCAGTCTGGCGGTCTTCGGGCAAATGACCGTCGGCGGCCTAAGCGGGTTCGAGTACGTCGCCATTATGGCCGGCGAATGCCGGCGTCCCGAGCGCACCGTAGGCTGGTCCGTTGCTATTTCGGCGCCGATTATCGCCTTAATGTTTATTCTGGGGACCAGCTCGGTCCTGGCCTTCATCGGCGATCAACCCATTAACTTGATCGGGCCGATTCCGCAGACATTTCGAATCGCGCTCGGTTCGACCAGCGCGGGAGAAGGCGTGGCGCGCTTCGGGATATTTCTCGGCATTGCGCGCGCCGTGGCCAGCGCCAGCCTGCTCTTCACCGGTGTCACACGCCTACCCATGGCTGCCGGCTGGGACCATTTTCTTCCCTCATGGTTTACGGCGTTACATCCACACTGGAAGACTCCGGTGAACTCCATCGTTTTTGTGACGGCGCTCGTTCTTCTCATGCTCCTGCTCGGTATGCTGGGCGTCCGAGAGCAGGAGACCATGCAGCTGCTCCAGAACACTTCCACGGTTCACTACGGAGTTAGCTATCTTGCCCTGTTCGCTCTGCCGTTATTCGGATTCGCGCACTTCCGAAAAGGCCTGCCGGGGTGGAGCAAGCTGGTTGCAGCCGCAGGTCTTCTCGCGACGCTGGTGGCCGTCACGATAGCGGTGTACCCGATTATCGATGTTTCCAGCCACGCCGCTTATGCGGCCAAGATCATGGGAACCGTCGTGGTCAGCAATGCGCTGGGCTGGCTGGTTTACCGGAGCCGCAACAAGGCCCAAATTCGACCGGCGGCCTAGGGTCGCGCGTCCCGAATTTTCTGGCCTAGTCCGTCCTTGCTATTTGCATTTCTGCAACAGAGAGCCCACTCAACAACGGACTCGCCCAGAATCATGCAGCACCACCGTTCGACTTCGTAGTTGTTTATCTCGTGAGCAAGCCGCTAGAAGGGATTGCCAGCTATTGCGAGTTTTTTCGCAAAACGACGTGCTTCTGCTTCTCGCGATTCCTTTACGTGTCCATACTGAGCGAAGAATGCGCGGATGACTTCCGGAGGCGCCGTATCGGGTGTTCCGCTGTGGAACGGCGGGTCCGGAGCATACTCGAGGTCCAGCTGAATCTCTTGAGCGACTTCATCATTGCGAAGGATAGAAGCGATCTTGAGCGACCCGTCCAGCCCGGCGGTGACACCCGCAGTACTGATGTAATTGCCATCCACGACGACACGCGACTTCGTCGGGATCGCACCGTAATAGTGAAGAAGATCCCAAGCCGCCCAATGAGTTGTAGCTCGCCGACCGCGCAAGATACCGGCAGCACCGCAAAGTAGGGCGCCCGTGCAAACCGAGAGGACATACCTCCCCGAGTCAGCCTGATTCTTGATTAACGAAAGGATCTCCTGATCTTCCATCAGCGCCTGCTGCCCTAAACCGCCGGACACAAGTAAAAGATCGAGCTGAGGAGCTTCGGCAATGGTCATCTCCGGGGTCAGGATCAGCCCTTTGACATCGCGAATAGGAGCCTTCGTCTTTGCGATGACATGCACGGCTGCATTAGGAATGCGGGACAGCACTTCGAAAGGTCCTGTGAAATCGATCTGGTCTTGCCTTGGGAACACAAGACAGCCGATAGTCAAATGCCTCGTCGCCATGTCTTCCGCCAATGCAGACGAGAGAACTGTTTATTGTCAAGTTCGATCTGAATCAATTTAAAACTCGGTGGGGCCTACCGATCCAAACCACTTGCTAACCTTGGTTGGATCGGCCTGGTCCATGTAGAAGAAGTGTGCCATCACAGGCTTCGCTGTCGGTTTGTTGGGGTCATCGAATTTCATGGTGACGATGCCGCGAAAGATCTTGAGCGATCCGCCATCCCAGTATTCGACAACATCGTGGTGTGCGGTAAACCCCTTATCGATAAATGCGCGCAGATTCTCACGGATCTTCTCGCGTCCATGCCAATCAGCAACGCCGAGGTTACACGTAGCATCCTGCGAAAAGCAGTCGAACCCTTTACCGAAGGTTTTGTCATCAATTTCTTTCCACATAGCTAAGAGCCATTCCGGTGGCGCGGTTTTCGTGAAAGTTAATGTGTTCATCAGTGATTGATCTTTATCATTATGGGACTCAACGATCAATGTCGGTAAGAGCGCTGAAAGACAAGAAACCAACGATTACTGCCAATCGACGAAACGAGACCATTAACGCACTCCCGTTTGTCCGAACGACGCTCGGTATTGGCCGGGTGTAACGCCCAGGCGTCGTTTGAACACGCGGCGGAGGACTTCGGGACTGGCGAGGCCGCTGGCATCGGCTACTTCGGTGATACTCAGTGAAGTCGATTCCAGCTGACGTCGCGCCGCTTCCAGGCGGACATCCTCGACGTGTTTCCCTGGCGTTTTGCCCACCTCCTGCTGAAATAAACGGGCAAAATTGCGAGGACTCATGGCCGCACGTCGAGCGAGTTTGTCGACCGAGAGATCGCGTCGAATGTTGTCGGGAAGCCAGGCAAGCAGATCGCCAAGTGGCCGGCTCTCGCAGGTTTGCGCCCCAAGGGTGGCGCTGAACTGCGATTGCCCACCCGGACGCCGCAGGAACACAACCATCATCTGAGCAACTTGAAGAGCAACAGGTCTGCCCAGATCTTCTTCCACCAATGCCAGGCAAAGATCAATGCCGGCCGTTACTCCAGCTGATGTGTAACAGTTATCGTCCCGAACATAGATGGGATCAGGATCGACGGTCACTTGGGGGTAGTCTCGCGCAAGTTCGCTAGCCCAGTTCCAATGGGTCGTCGCGCGCCGCCCGTCGAGCAGGCCAGCTTCTCCCAGTACAAACGCACCTGTACAGATTGAACCGAACCGCCGAGCCCTGGCGCTCTGGTCTCTAAGCCAGTCTAGAAATCCCGGTTCATACCGCATCTCACGAGCGCCCACGCCCCCGGCAATAAGAAGCGTATCGATCGGCCCGCGATAGTCTCGGTACGTCCGGTCAGTATGCACTGGCGTGCCGATATGGCTCGAGACAACGCGATCGACTCCCGCCGAAACAATGTGGACTTCATATTCCGGATCTCCGCCACGCAGGTGATTCGCATCGCCGAACACCTCGGCAGGCCCGAACAAGTCGAGCGTCCTCACTGGCGGTACAGCAACAATCAGGACACGAAGCGCACGGCGCGTGGCTGAACGATCGTCTCCATTACTGCGCCTTATTTTGTGTCGGGCTTGCTGGCGTACGGCCATAGAAATGTTCCAGTACAACCCAGCGTACGGCACGCACACCTAAAGCTTTAACTCGATCCGCCAAATCCTCTGCCGGTTAGTTCACAACCACTTCTTTGCCTTCTGAAACCCGGCCGAGCGTAATGGTATCGGTGCGAATCTTGTCCCACTCCTGCAGCGCCAGGCCGTGTGACTCGAAAAAGGCGCGGATTTTCGTCGAACTCCAACCGAACAAATCCTCCACCATCGGAACAAGCACGCTGCAGGCGTTCTCGCTGAGTATCGTTCGACTGGCAATCGGCGTGAGATAGCGGTTCTCAGACACGGCAATCGTCAAGCCATCCAAACGATTCACGTGCAGCATCACGTGGATATCGGAACTGCCGTCGCCGACATAGACGAGGCTGTTATGGCTGATGCGCATCTCGGCCCGGAGCTGATCCACCACCGCCACCTTTCCGTATCCCGCGGGCAGGCGTACGATCGAATCGATCTCGTGAGAATCCGGGTGATAGCGAAACTGCGTGCCGTGGATGTGGCCCGGCGGAACAATCCCTTCGAGCGCCGATTGAATCACTTCTTCCGGAGCCGCGGACACAACGTGAAACGCGAACTGATTGCCATCGAGATCGCGCAGCAGGTCGGAGAGCAAGGCAATGTTCTCCTTCAACCGAATCTGCTTTCCTACCGCGGCCAGATCTTGCTTGCGCACGCGGCGAAATTCGGGATCATGCAGCAGCAGATAAGCCAGTTCGCCGCCTTGCTGCACCAGATGGATCTTCGAGAGCCCCGCCACACGTGATTCGAAATCGGTGACGCCAATCAAATTGCTGAGCACGAGACCAGAGTCATTAAAGCTTAGAGTCTGATCGAAATCACTAACGAATAAATATTGTTTTGCTGACAAACTCATAAAATCTCCTTGTGTTGTCTGTGAAAGGTGTTGTCGGTGAAGAGGGATGTTGCGCAGCGTTGCGCTTGAGAACGCGATCCGGTTTTCGCTATTCAGCCTGGCGGCTTACCCGAACCGCCGGCGCTAACGCCGCTGCCAGCACGGTGAGTCCGACGAGGATATACAAGGCTTCCCGCAGCGAGGTGCGTTGAGCAACCAATCCGATCAATGGGGGGCCAAACAGAAAACCGATGTAGCCGGAGCCGCTGACCATGGCAATGCCGGTGCTGCTCGCCACGGAGTTGACGCGTCCGCCTGCTCCGAAGACCAGCGGCACGATGACAGATAACCCGGCGCCGGTGAGTCCGAAGCCCGGTAAGGCCCAGGCGGCTGAATTAGCCATGAGCGCCATCAGCAGCCCCGTGGCGGCAATCAGCGCAGCGCCGCGCAAAGTCCGAACCGGACCGAAATAACGCGTGATCGAATCGCCCAGTAGCCGAAACAAAGCCATGCCAGCCGAAAAAACCGCATAGCCGGCTGCTGCCACGCTCGCTGGAGTGCTCAGCGCTTGCTTCAGATAAATTCCGCTCCAATCGGCAATCGCGCCTTCCGATAGAAACATGCAAAATCCAAGCGTCGCCAGAATCAGGAGCACCGCTGGTACGCGACGTGGCGTTCCGCTGCGAGAACGCCGCCGCCCGGAAACATCCCGCACATCGGGCAATGCAGAGCCCGTAACCGCGCTCAAACAAAGAAAAAAGATCGCTGCCACGCCAAGGTGTACGGCCGGCGCGATCCCATGCGCCGCCACCACAACTCCTAAACCAGCCCCCATCATCCCGCCAATGCTGAACATTGCATGAAACCGTGACATGGTCGGAATCCGAAGGGCGGTTTCGAGACCGACTCCCTGCGAGTTAATGGAAACGTCGTTGGCTCCCGCAAAAGCTCCGAAAAGAAGAAGCCCCGCAAACAGTGCGGCCGCGCTGGTTACAAGGGAGGGCCCGAATAAAGCCAGCGAGAACCCGATAGAACTCCAGATAGTAACGCGCTTGCTTCCGACTTTCGTCACCAGCCATCCCGTAACAGGGACGGCGAGCACCGAACCGATAGCCGTACCTAACAGGCAAAGACCAAAAGTGGCATTGTTCAGATGCAAGGCCGACTTGATGGACGGAATACGCGAAACCCAGGTCGACACAATCAACCCGTGCAATAAAAATCGGGAAGCCACGGCCCACCAGGCAGTATTGCCGGAAGATCGCCATTCTATCTCGGATTCCCTCTTTGATTGCTTGTGGTTTGTTGTCGCTAACTCTTGAATTTCGACCAAATTCGATGTGTTCCTCTCCACTAGCTTGGATGCCGCACGATAGGACAGGTTGCTTAATCCAGCATAAACCTGATATTACAGAAGGCGGTTTGTGCGGTTTCAATGAACGATTCGAGCAACGCGTTGCATCAGAAGAGATGTTGCGACGAACGCACTTCCACAACTCTTCGAAAATGTTTCAGTACACTGACACCGGATGGCCTTTCGTCTGTTAAGCACGATCGGTTCCGGCGGCGAGACTGCCGAAGGAAAGAAGTTCTCCGTCGTCATCAAGCGTTCCGCGGCCAAAAAGGAAATTTCGAAGAACGCCCAACTAGATACCGGCGCCACACTGCCGGCGATCTTCAGCGCTCTTGCGGTGCTGGTCGGGTTGGCGTTGGTCTACTACGTTTTCGAATTCCATGCCCACTACGTTCTGAGTTTCCGGTCGCCGGTGGTGGTCCATTTTCAATCGCCCGTGGTAGTTGCTCACCGAGAGACAACGCCGGTAGCTTCGAAGGCTCAATCCGATCAGCACAAGTCTCTAACGCCCTATCAGGAGTACGCCTGCGCCAAATTCGGTTCGGCCTGTCGGGTTGCTTTAGCGATTCAGCGCGCTGAAAATCCGCAAGGCAAGTGCGAGATTTATCACTACAACGGAGACGGCACGCTCGACTGGGGTTATTTTCAAATCAACACAGTTCATCTGAAGCGAAGAGGAGTGAATCTTCGCGATCTGCTGGACTGCAAAGCCAATGTCGATTTTGCTTATAAGTTGTATGTCGAAGAGGGCGGTTTCAGCGCCTGGAGTACGTTTCGCAGCGGACTCTATCTCAGATATCTCAGGCGCGAAGAGAGTGAGTGAAGACCGCGAAAAAGTTAATCGAGATCTTTGGCCTTTAATGCTCGACGGCTGCATTCACCAGGTCGCGTAGATGATTCAGGTCTTTCGCTACGTCCTTGCCGAGATGAACGTGAAGCGCTCGCCGATGCCGATCCGCCAGCACCTGAAAATCACCGCGCGCTTGGGCCGCTTTCACAACACCGAACGTGTATTTCTGTTCCGGCACTTGCAAATCCTCCGCTTCTTCGCAGGTAATTTGCAGAAAGACGCCAGAGTTCGGACCGCCTTTATAGGCTTGTCCGGTGCTGTGTAGGAAGCGCGGGCCGAATCCTAAAACCGTCGCAACCTGCTTCGATTCGAGCACATGTTTTCTGATATCCTGCAATACTTCTTCGTACTCCGGAAACATCGGGATGTAGGCAAGCAAGCCGAAGTAATCGCCGGTTTCGATGCGGTCGAGATGTTGCCGGATAACAGCGCCCAGAGTGGCGGCGCCTTTGCCTAGGGTTTTTGCATTCACCTTGTCCGTGAAGAGCTTGATGCCGTCCTGATCGAGAATCGGTTGTTCCGCCGGCAGTGAGCCCGTCTTTTCGAACTCGCTGGTCAGGTTGCGCGTCAGGACTTTGCTCGCTTCTACATCGGGCTGATTGAAAGCATCGACGCCGATGATGGAAGCCGCCACGGCAGTCGCAACCTCCCACTGGAACATGGTCTGCCCGATGTCATAGAGGTCTTTAATAACGACTCGAGTAACCGGCTGCCCGTCGTGCTCGAGAGCCGCCACGTGACTCTCGACATCCGCATCGTTGTCGCTGGAAAACTTGATGTAGGCAAACAGGCGGTCGTTGCCGTACCTATCCGTCTCGACCTCCGGCTCGCGGTCCACCGGAATTAATCCGAGCCCTTGTTTACCCGTAGATTCAGCCACCAACTGCTCCAGCCAGGCGCCTAAATCGAAGATCGATCGCGAACAGATCAGCGTCACTTTATCTCGTCCGAACTTGGCGGCCGCCGTGCCGACGATCAGGCCCAGAGCGACACCCGGATTCTGACTGGAATCCGGATTTTTGCATGCTTCCACCATCAGCTTGGCTCGTCTTAGGAGCTTCTCCGTGTCGAAGCCGGCCGCGGCGTGAGGCACCAGGCCGAAATCGGACAACGCGGAGTATCTGCCGCCGATGCTCGCCACGCCGTGATAAACGCGCCGGAAGCTTAACTTCTCCGCCACGCTTTCGAGCTTCGAACCAGGATCGGTCACCGCAATGAAATGTTGCCCCGCGCGATCGCCGACGACCTTCTTCGTCTCCTCGAAGAAATATTGCATGTAAATATTCGGCTCGAGCGTTGTGCCCGACTTGCTCGATACACAAAACAAAGTCCGGGCGGGCTCGATTTTCGATCGCAGGCGCTTGATCTGAACCGGATCGGTCGAATCGAGAACCAACAGCTCCGGCGATCCGTCTTGGCGGCCAAAAGTCATGCTGAACATTTCGGGCGCCAGGCTCGATCCGCCCATCCCGAGCAGCACCACATGCTGGAAGCCGTCTTCCCGCACCTCAGCCGACAAGGCTTTGAATTTCGAGACATCGCCTAGCTCTTCGCCCACGACGGTGAGCCACCCCAGCCACTTACTCTCGTCCGTGTTGGTCCACAGCGAAGCGTCCCTTTTCCAAAGAAGCTCAGTCTTCTTGGCGCTATCCCAATCCTTGCGCGACTTGTCGACTGCGCTCTTCAGGTCTGTCGGCAGAAGATAGGAAAACGATTCGGTCGCCCGGGAGCTATTCCCATTAGCGGAACTCATTCTGCTCGATTCCTTTTTCCATAGCTCCAGTGGTCCGCCACGATGGAAACTTTCATTGGCCACTCATTAGCTTAGCGCCGCCTTCAGACTTCTACGACAACAGAAACCCGGCTTAATCGACATATACGATAAGATCAACAAGGAGGGGTAACACGCTTAATAGCGTCTCGATCGACCAGCAGATTGCTGCCGAGATACCCACTTCAGTGTCCGTCGAAACTCTCCGCACTCATTGAGCTCCGGCGGAATCCTATAAGTTAGGACATCATCAACAATGGCTACAACCGTGATCGGGGCCCGCGAAGTTCGGCCTGCGCGCTTTTGGAATTCCACCAACGGGAAAAAGGCCGTCATGGCCGTGACCGGCGCTATCCTCTTTTTCTTCGTCATTGGCCACATGCTAGGCAATCTGCAGGTCTTTGAAGGCGCCGAAAAGCTGAACGCCTACGGCCGCTTCCTGCGTGGCGTTCCTGAACTGCTGTGGGCCGTTCGAATCGGACTTCTTGTGTCGGTAATCCTTCATATTTGGGCTTCGGTGCAACTCGCTGTCCGGAAAACACAAGCTCGTCCGCTTGCCTATTCCAAACGCGATGCCATTGTCTCAAGCTACGCCTCGCGCACGATGTACTGGAGCGGCCCCATCCTGCTCGCCTTCATCATTTTTCACCTGCTGCATTTCACAGCGGGAATAGTTCATCCGGGAGCCGATTTTGTGGAAGGTGACATATACCATAACGTCGTCGCGGGGTTCCAGGTCTGGTACGTATCGGCCTGGTACATCTTTTCGATGATTTTATTAGGGCTTCATATTCGTCATGGCGCTTGGAGCATGTTTCAATCGCTCGGCATGAATCATCCGCGCCACACGCCCATCTTGCAAAAAGCCGCGCTAGTGTTCTCGGTCGTTATCGTTCTCGGTTACATCTCAATCCCCGCCAGCGTTCTGCTGGGTTTGGTTAAGTGACTGGTCAAGTAAATGCAACTCAACTCACGCAACCCATCCGGCCCCATAGAGCAGTCCTGGGATAAATCTCGATTCGAACTGAAACTGGTTAATCCTGCGAATAAACGTCGTCACTCTGTCATCGTCGTCGGGTCAGGATTGGCCGGCGCTTCTGCCGCCGCAACACTGGGCGAGCTCGGCTACAACGTTAAATGTTTCTGCTTTCAAGATTCGCCCAGGCGCGCGCACTCCATCGCCGCGCAAGGTGGCATTAACGCGGCTAAAAACTATCAGAACGACGGCGACAGCATCTACCGCCTGTTTTACGACACAGTAAAAGGCGGCGACTTCCGGGCCCGTGAAGCGAACGTCTATCGCCTGGCGCAAATCAGCGTCAACATCATCGATCAGTGCGTCGCCCAGGGCGTTCCGTTTGCACGCGAATACGGCGGTACGTTGACGAATCGTTCTTTCGGTGGCGCACAGGTCTCGCGCACCTTCTACGCCCGAGGCCAGACCGGGCAACAACTCCTGTTGGGCGCGTACCAGGCGCTCGAACGCCAGGTTTATGCCAGAAGCGTCAAAATGTTTCCTCGAGCGGAGATGCTCGATCTGATTGTCATCGACGGACGAGCCCGAGGCATTGTCACTCGCAATCTGGTAACCGGTGAGATCGATACTCATCTGGCAGACGTGGTCATCCTTGGAACGGGCGGCTACGGCAACGTTTTCTATCTCTCGACTAACGCCAAAGGATCGAACGTCACGGCGTCCTGGCGCGCTCATAAGCGCGGTGCGCTGTTTGCCAATCCCTGCTTTACACAGATCCATCCCACGTGCATTCCGGTCTCGGGCGACTACCAATCGAAGCTCACCCTGATGAGCGAATCGCTTCGCAACGACGGCCGCATTTGGGTTCCCAAACAGGCTGGCGACAAGCGTCCGCCGGATCAGATCCCCGAGCAGGACCGTGACTACTATCTCGAGCGGCGTTATCCAAGCTTCGGCAATCTGGTTCCTCGCGACGTCGCGTCACGCAATGCCAAACACGTGTGCGATGAAGGCCGCGGCGTTGGCGAAACGGGCTTAGGCGTGTATCTCGATTTCGGCGCGTCTATCCAGCGCCTCGGCCGGAAAACCATCGAAGAGCGCTACGGCAATCTCTTCGACATGTACCAGCGCATCACCGACGAAGATCCATATAAAGCGCCAATGCGCATCTATCCGGCCATCCACTACACGATGGGCGGCCTCTGGGTCGATTATCACCTGATGAGCACCGTCCCCGGTCTCTTCGTGATTGGCGAAGCGAATTTTTCCGATCACGGAGCTAACCGTTTAGGCGCCAGCGCCTTAATGCAAGGTCTGTCCGACGGCTATTTCATCGTTCCTTACACGGTCGGCGATTACATCGCCAACAACCAGCTCGAGTCGTTGAGCGAGTCGCATCCGGAAGTTCGTAACGCCGTCGCTTGCGTCGAACAGACTATTCAAAAGCTGCTTTCGATCAATGGCCGACGGACGGTCGATTCCTTTCATCGCGAACTCGGAAAAATCGTCTGGGATTACTGCGGCATGTCGCGAAATGCAACCGGGTTGCAAACTGCAATCGATCAGATCCGCGTGCTGCGCGATGAGTACTGGCAGAACGTCAAGGTGCCCGGTAGCGCTGCCGATCTTAACCAGAGTCTTGAAAAAGCTGGACGTGTGGCCGACTTCTTCGAGTTAGCGGAATTGATGTGTATCGATGCGCTCGAACGGAATGAATCGTGCGGCGGCCATTTCCGTGAGGAGTATCAAACGCCCGACGGCGAAGCGCAGCGAGACGACGACCAGTTTTCTTATGTTGCGGCCTGGGGCTATCGAGGTTATGCGAACCCGCCCGATCTGGTGAAAGAACCTCTCGAATTCGACTACGTCCACCCCAGCCAGAGGAGTTACAAGTAAATGCGAGTCACGCTCAAGGTCTGGCGTCAGACTGGATCGCGCGCTTCGGGTAAGTTCGTCAGCTACCCCGTCGAAAATGCCAATCCGGATATGTCGATGCTCGAATGTATCGATGTCCTCAATGAACAGCTGATCGAGCGCGGCGAGGATCCCATCGCCTTTGAACACGATTGCCGGGAAGGCATCTGCGGCTCCTGCGGCTTCATGATCAACGGCGTGGCGCATGGTCCGCTGCCCGGCACAACGGTCTGCCAATTGACCATGCGTCATTTTAAAGATGGCTCGGAGCTCACGCTTGAGCCCTGGCGCGCGCGCGCCTTCCCGCTGATCAAAGATTTGGTTGTGGACCGCCGTGCTTTTGATCGAATCATCTCGTCCGGCGGCTACATTTCTGTTTCAACCGGCAGCGCGCCTGACGGGAACGCGATTCCCGTCGCAAAAGAGTCATCCGATCGCGCCATGGACGCTGCCGCCTGCATCGGCTGCGGAGCCTGTGTAGCTGCCTGTCCGAACGCTTCGGCCGCGCTCTTTACCGGCGCCAAGATCACTCACCTGGGGATCCTTCCACAAGGTAAACCCGAGAAAGACATACGCGCTCTCCGCATGGTCACCCAGACGAACGTAGAAGGCTTCGGCGGTTGCACCAACATCGGAGAATGTACCGGCGTCTGTCCCAAGGAAATCCCGCTCGAAGTGATCGCCGCCATGAATCGCGATTACATTCGAGCGAGCTGGCGCGAGCGCGACAACCTGGTGACTCCACTCAAGCCCTTCACCGAATGGAGCACGGGATCGAAACTCAAGGTCGACCCCGTTGGTTAACTAATCCGCAATCGTCATTGTCGGACGGTGGCGCTGTTTTGCCTCATTGGCACGTTCAACAACCGTGCGCGCCAGTTTTTCAAACAGCGCTGCCTGCGCATTCGATTCCGTCGAAGTGGCAATGGGTTTCCCGGTGTCGCCTCCCTCGCGCGTCTTCGGATCCAGAGGAATTTCCGCCAGCAACGGAACATTCATCTCCTTGGCCGCTCTCGCTCCCCCGCCTTTGCCGAACACATAGAGCTTCTCTCCGTTAGCCTGTTCCAAATAGCTCATGTTTTCGACGATCCCAAGTACCTGTTCTCGCACCTGTTCGAACATCAGCACTGCTTTGCGAGCATCTTCGAGCGAAACTTCGGAAGGCGTCGTCACCACTACTGCGCCCGATAGCGGGGTGGTTTGAATTAACGTTAGCTGCACGTCGCCGGTGCCCGGAGGAAGATCGATGATCAGATAATCGAGCTCGCCCCATTCCACATTGCGCAGAAACTGCTGAATCACGCTGTTGAGCATGGGCCCACGCCACACCAAGGGCTTTCCGCCCGGATTCAGGAATCCCATCGACATCAACGTCACCCCATAAGCTTCCAGAGGCCGAATCCGCTGGCCGATAGCATGCGGCGTTGCGTTGGCGCCCATCATCAAAGGCACGTTCGGTCCGTAGACATCCGCATCCATCAACCCAACCGCATAGCCGAGCTTGGCCAGACTGATGGCCAGGTTCACCGCCACTGTGGTTTTTCCCACTCCACCTTTCCCGGAACCTACAGCAATAATGTTTTGTACGCCGGGAATCGGCAATTTCGGTTGCTCAGTCGGAGCTTGGGGACCCATACCTCAAGCTAGCACCAGACTTGCTTGCGCCTTCAAATCGAATGAAGCAAACTCCCGCCGCTCATACTTTGGAAAAGCAGCCGCGGCAATCATCGCCGCATTGTCGGTGGAGAGCGCCGCCGAAGGAAAATAAAACTCCACGCCATGCTGGTGTTGCGCCCGCTGGCGCAGACCGCTATTGCAAGCCACGCCCCCTGCCACGATGATCGCTTCGGCCCCGATCTGTTCTGCCGATTGAGAAGTCCTTCGCAGCAATTCCTCAATCACCGTGTGCTGAAAGCTGGCCAGCAGATCCAGAGTCTGCTGCGGAGTCGCCGCCAGCAACTCATCAAGACCAGGTTTATCCAGCGCTCGTCGCTTCGCGATTTCGTCAGCGATATCGTGCTGTTCCGTCCATCTCAAAACCGCTGTCTTTAATCCGCTAAAACTGAAATCGAGCTCGTTGCCCTTCATCCTCGCCAGCGTGAAACGAACAGCCCGGGGATTCCCAAACGGGGCCAACCGGTCAATCACTGGTCCGCCCGGATAGCCGAATCCAAGCAGTTTTGCCACTTTGTCGTACGCTTCTCCGGCCGCATCATCGCGCGTTTTGCCGAGCAGACGGTAATCGCCAATATTTCTTACTTCGAACAGATGCGTGTGGCCGCCGCTCACCACCAGCGCCAGAGCAGGGAATCGAACCGCCGCATGCTCCAGCAGCACCGAATGAATGTGCCCTTCGACATGATTCACCGCAATCAGCGGAAGGCCCTCCACAAAACAGAGCGCTTTGGCATAAGTGACACCGACCAGCAACGAACCAACCAGGCCGGGACCCTGTGTCACCGCAATCGCGCTCAAATCCCGAAGCGTGCACTCGGCCTCCTCACATGCCTCGCGCACAACCGGCACAATGGCTCGCAAATGTTCGCGCGAAGCGAGCTCCGGAACCACGCCTCCATACTTGGCATGTGTATCGAGTTGCGAGGCAACCACGCTCGAACGAACGTGCCTGCCGTTCTCCACCACGGCAGCGGCAGTTTCGTCGCACGAACTCTCGATTCCTAAAATAATGGTTTGAGCCAAGTTTCCGACTTTGATTATGATCTGCCGCCTGAACTGATTGCCCAGCATCCCTTGCCGGAACGCAGTGCGTCGCGCCTGCTGGTCGTCTCCCGCGAGACGAAATCATTTCAGGACGATCTCTTCGTTAACATCCACCATTATCTGCGACCCGGCGATTGCCTGGTCCTCAACGACACCCGAGTCTTTCCGGCGCGGCTGCACGGTCGGCGCAACAACGAATCGGGCGCGGAGGTCGAAGTCTTTCTCCTGCGAGCCCTCGATGAAGATGAAACCGAGTGGAACGCTCTGGTGCGTCCTGGAAAGCGTGTGCGCAAAGGCGATGTCATCCTCTTTGGGAATGATCTGCAGGCCGAAGTGCTCTCGCATGGCGAATACGGCGAACGCACGATTCGTCTTCGTTCAGAGAAATCGATCAGCGAAGTACTGGAGCAACAAGGCGAGACGCCGCTGCCGCCATACATTCACCGGCAAGTCGACCCAAAAGACCGCGAGCGTTATCAGACCGTCTTCGCTCAGAAGCGGGGATCCGTAGCTGCGCCCACCGCCGGTCTTCACTTTACACCTGAGGTATTGGATCGCTGCCAGGAAGCCGGCGCCGAACTGGCTCACGTCACACTCCACGTCGGTTTAGGAACCTTCGCGCCCTTGCGCGCCGAGCAGCTCTCTGACATCCAGCTTCACGAAGAGTATTTCGAAATCCCTGAAGAGAGTGCCAAAGTGTTAACTCATGCCAAGAGGATCTTCTGTGTGGGAACAACCAGCGTAAGAACCATCGAGTCAGCTTTGCTAAAAGGACCCTTCCGGCCCCTTCGCGGTGAAACGAATCTCTTCATTTATCCCGGATTCCAATTTCGAGGCACAGGCGCCATGCTGACAAATTTCCACCTGCCTCAATCAAGCTTGTTGATGCTGGTCAGCGCCTTGGCAGGCCGCGAGTTGATGCTCGCGGCCTACCGTCATGCCGTCGCGGAAAAGTACCGTTTCTTTTCCTATGGTGATTGCATGCTTATCGAGTAGACGCGAAATATTCTCGATATGCGCCCACGCCGTCGCGAACATACGCTTTCAGGGCGCGTAGTCCATCGTGCGCCGCGCCGGGATCGCGCAACAATTGTCGTCCCAAACGAGCGATATCCACCACGTCATCGGTCGCGGCTTTCCAGTAATCCGGCGCCCAGTCGATGGCGCTCGACACTACCGACGGCACGCCCTCGGCAACGCCGTCCGCAGTGACCATATTGAAGGATTCCGTGTAGCTGGGCTGCAACAGAAGGTGCATGTGGCCCACAATCTTCCGGAACTTCGGCCACGATTGCCACCCATTCAGCACCAAAGATACGTTCGATAGATCCGCCACCATTTCGCGCACCGCGCCCAGGATTGTTTCCCCGCCGCCTTCGGTCCGGCCGCCCGAGAGCCACAGCTCCAGAGGCGCCCTGAACTCGCGCGCAATTTGAATAGCGGCACCCGTTGCGCTCATCATGTTCTTTAACGGACGAGTAGCGCCAAACACGCCGATCCGTAAAACCCCACCGTGAAACAGTTCCGCGTGATGCTTGTCGGAATACTCGTCCAGATAATAGAGATTCGGAAGATAAGTGCAGGGCGCTGCAAACGCGGCCTGTACCCATTCGCAGAAGCGCCTCGAGTTCCCTGAGAGATGAATGTTATGAGTTCCCATCTCGAGTTCCAGTAGTTCCCGCACCAGCTTCACGCCATTCCGATCCGCCTGCAAAAAGCCAACATTCGAGTGGCAACACACCGAAAATTGAGTCTCTGGAAACTGAGTGGCCATGGACTGCAGCTCATTGCTGGGAATCCAGGGTGCGGAAACAATTACATGCTTTATGTGTTCGCTCTTCAACCGCATGCGAAGATCAGCCGCATTGACAATGGGCCAAACATCCGTCCTGATGCCTTCGCGACGCAAAACCTTGGCCGTATTGAGCGCGGCAACGCCCAGACCGATATGACTGATATTCCGATTGGCTGCAAAGTTTTTGTAAGCTAAAACTACACTCATCCGTGGGCTCTCCTGGAATCGATACCTCTCGATTCGCGATCCCAGCATGAGAGCCCAGTCGTCCAACCTCCGTTGAAATTCCGCCTTAACGGACTGATTCCAGGTCAGAAAACTTTTTTTGAAAAACTGTCACCGGTCAACCAAGGCTAAACGTTATCTCGACGAAATCGCCGCAGATAATCGCGGAGTTCATCGCGAACGCGCCGAAAGATGAGTAGCCGTGACTGCTCAGTTCCTTCCGATGCAGGCGGCGGATCCTCGAAGCTCTCGTGCAATCGCTTCGTTCCACCAGGAAATATCGGACAGCTTTCTTTCGCGTTGTCACACACCGTAATGACATAGTCGAAATGCTGCCCCTGAAATTCATCCACATGCTTCGAACGATGCCCGGAGATGTCGATCCCAAGCTCCTGCATCATTGCTATCGCCTCCGGGCGTACTATGGACGGACTAGTGCCTGCGCTCTCCACTTCGAATGACTCGCTGGCATAGTGGCGCAGCAGCCCTTCCGCCATCTGGCTTCGGGCCGAATTGCCCGTGCAGAGAATCAAGACTCGTTTTTTCATGCGCGCTCTTCAGAAGGGCTCGGAAACCAATGCTGCGTTCGATTACAGGCCGCGCAAACCGACAACATCACCGGCACTTCTACCAACACGCCAACCACTGTGGCGAGCGCCGCCCCGGAACCCGGCCCAAACAGCGCAATCGCGGTGGCTACAGCCAATTCGAAAAAGTTCGAAGCGCCAATTAGCGCGCCGGGCGCAGCCACGGCATGTTCAACTTTCACCCACTTCATCAATCCATAAGCGAGGGCGGCATTCAAATAGACCTGCAGTGTAATCGGGATCGCGATCAGCAGCACATGACTTAATCGGCCGATGATGTTATCGGCTTGGAATGCGAAGATCAACACCAATGTGGCCAAAAGTGCGACGATAGTCACGGGTGCAAATAGTGGTAGTAGTATAGTCTCGAACCAAGTGCGGCCGTGCTTCCCCACCAGCCAGGCGCGAAGCAATGCGCCCGCGATAAGTGGAACCACAATGAAGACGAGGACGGACGTCACGAGCACGGTAAAAGGCACGGTCAACGACGATGCCCCATGCACCAGAAATTGCACAATCGGCACGAATAAAACCAGCATGATAAGATCATTTACCGACACTTGGACGAGCGTGTAAGCCGCATCTCCATTCGTGAGATGGCTCCAGACAAACACCATTGCTGTACAGGGCGCCGCTGCCAGGATAATGCAACCCGCTATATATTGATCCGCTTCGGCAGGCGTAACCAACGCCACAAAGAAAAAACGAAAAAAGACCCAGGCAAGCAGCGCCATCGAGAAGGGCTTAACCAACCAATTGACAAGAAGTGTCACCAGCAGGCCGGCCGGCCGACGGCCCACATTCTTCACCGATGAGAAATCCACCTTCATCATCATTGGCGTAATCATCAGCCAGATCAGAACGGCAATGGGCATGTTGATCTGGCTCCCCTTAACAAATTCCAAGCTGCGCAGCCCGGCGGTATAAGCCGGGAGACCTTTACCAAGCAGGATGCCGGCGATCATGCAAAGCGCCACCCACAAAGAGAGGCAGCGTTCAAAGAGTCCTAACCCGCTCGTAGCCGGTTTGGTCGCCGTAGTTATCGTGCTCGCCGCGGCTCGTTTCATCCGCAGCAGCCCGGATCGCAGCATGCCGCCGGTTTACTCGCGCGGATAAAGGCGCCCATGAATTTACCCGCCACCTGCGGCGCGATCGCCTCCATATTGACCCCCTGATTGCTGAGAAAAGCGCGGGCATTGTCGATGTCGTAAATGCGAGTCGGCTCGATCTCGACACTTGCAAATCCGGCTTTGGCGAGCTTCTCAACATACTCCGAATCTTCCAGTGCGCCGGCGATGCAGCCGACCCAAAGTTCCATGTTTCGGCGGATTTCGGCCGGCACTTCACCGCGGACCACCACATCCGAAACAGCAAAGCGGCCGCCCGGTTTCAGCACCCGAAACGCCTCCTGCAAAACCTGGTCTTTATCGCCCGAAAGGTTAATCACGCAGTTCGAAATAATCACATCCACGCTGTTGTCCGGCAGCGGAATATGCTCGATCTCCCCTTTGAGAAATTCAACGTTCTCAAGGCCTGCTTTGCGTTGGTTTTCACGCGCCAATGCCAGCATGTCATCGGTCATGTCCAAACCGTAGACCTTGCCGCCAGGCCCGACACGCCGCGCGGAGAGCAACACGTCAATTCCCCCGCCGGAGCCCAAATCGAGCACCGTTTCACCAACCTTCAATTGAGTAAGCGCAGTTGGATTGCCGCACCCCAACGACGCTTTTAATGCGGCTTCGGGAATCTGCCCAGCTTCGTCTTCGCCATATAAACTCGACGTGATCGGATCGCACGATGCCGCTGCCGAGCCGTCACAACAAGACGTCGTCGAACAACAGTCGGCCGGCAATCCTGTTCCAGAGAGAACACGCCGAGCTGCTTCTCCATATCTCTCCTTAACAATCTCTTTGACTTCCATACAATCCTCCTTATCTGCAGCAACTAACCAGAGCTTCCGGCTTAATTGCCTTGTTTCGCGTACAGCACTCGGCGTACAAAAAACCGAGTAGTTCTTGCAGCCCTTCGGTATGGGCCGAATACCAGAGAAACGTACTTTCCCGGCGAACTTTCACCAGCTCCTCGTTTTTCAGCTTGTCCAGGTGATGGGACAGCGTCGAAGACGGAATTTCCAGCTCCGCGCCGATCTCACCGGCAATCATGCCCTGCGGGTGTGCCGCCAGCAGCAGCCGCATGATGCGCAAGCGCGGCTCCGTCCCCATTGCCGAGAACATATCCGCATACCGAGCCACATCCGGCTCATTCTTTGTCTTGGCCATCCTTCCCGATCCTCCCTTTGATAGTTCTACAATTGCAGAAATAAAGAACGGTGTAAAGGAAAATCGCTCTGTGTAAGCTATAGTCTGCCTGAAGAGCCAGTGTGCGAATCCTATTTACTTTCGCCGGAGGAGCTGGCCATTTCATCCCGCTAAGCCCCCTCGCTCGTGCCATGGAAGCTAGGGGTCACGTGGTAGCTGTAAGCGGTCAGCCGATGCTGCTGCCGATCGTTGAACGAGAAGGTTTCACAGCCTTTGCTACGGGAGGGAACACGTTTTATGACGACTCAAAACGCATGCCATTGCTAAAGCTGAACATGCAGCGCGAATACCAGGCAGTTCGCAAGGGTTACGCCGGCCGCATTGCCCGGTCACGTGCTTCCGCCATCAATGAATTGTGTACGACCTGGAAACCTGATTTGCTGGTCTGCGATGAGATGGATTTCGGTTGCATGATCACCGCCGAGCGCCTCTCCACCCCCTACGCGGCAGTGCTCGTGATCGCCACCGGCGCCTTAACGCCTCGGCAACTCATTGCTGAGTCTCTGAACGAAGTGCGTGCTGAGCAGGGTCTGCCCGCCGACCCGGATCTCCTCATGCTCAGCCGATATCTCGTGCTCTCTCCGTTCCCGCCAAGTCTTCGGGATCCGGCCTTTCCGCTGCCCTCAAAGGCGCTCTCATTTTGCCCGGCTGTCCTGGCTGACCACGCAAGCAGACACAGGCCCGAATGGCTTGCGAGACTCCCGTACGCATCGACTATTTATCTGACGCTGGGAACGGTCTTCAATGTAGAGTCCGGCGATCTATTTAGCCGTTTGCTGACAGGTTTAAAAACTTTACCGATTAACGTCGTCGTCACAGTAGGGCCGCAAATAGACCCCCAGGAGATCGGTCGCCAGCCTGCGAACGTTCGTATTGAAAAATACATCGATCAATGGTCGCTCCTTCCGCATTGCGATCTTGTGGTCTCGCACGCCGGCTCAGGAACGGTGCTGGGAGCCCTCGCGCATGGACTCCCGATGGTCTTGGTCCCCATGGGCGCCGATCAGCCACTGAATGCGAAGCGCTGTGAAGAGCTCAAGGTTGCGCAAGTGCTCGACCCGATCGAGTCCACGCCGGAAGTCATACGCGAGGCTGTCTCCGCGGTGCTCACCGACCTGAGCTATCGACAGGCAGCGGAGCACATAAGGACAGAGATCGCGGCCCTGCCCAACCAAAACTGCGCTGTCAGCCTTCTAGAGCGACTCGCCACAACCAAGATCCCTGTTGTGTTCACTGACTAAACCTAAAGCAAATTAGCGGCAGCAAGGGCGGGAGGGCGCGTATCGCCGAGCTCAGACAACATGTTTGCGGGCGATGCGCCGCCCAGTCCGTGGAAGTCCCGGATCATGTGCATCTGATCGTGATAACCGAATTCGTGCGCGATCGAGAGCCAGGTTCGGTCAGGCGCTGAGAGCTTGCCGTCGAGCGCCATCTGAAAACGAGTGATGCGTCCGAAGAGCTTTGGGGCGATGCCGGTGCTTTCCGCAAAGCGTCGCTCGAACTGGCGTGTGCTGAGACCGCTTTTTATGGCGAGTTGCTGGATGCGCAGGGTTCCACGCTGCTGAAAAAGGTGGGCGGCGGCTTTCATGATGGAGGTTTGACCGAAAGACCGGCCGGCACGTTCAAACAGGTAGTTCTCGACCACGACAACTCGCCGCGAGAAGGATGTTCACTCCGCGAGCGAAAGCCAAAGCTGCTGGATGCTGCCGCCAAGAAGATCGCAAGCATCATAGGACCTGTCTGTGAGCTCGCGGTTGGGAATGTGGAAGAGCTGCCAGAGACCGAACGGCTCGAAGAAAATGCCGAATGACTGAATCTTACCGCCCAGGCGAACATGGGCGTTTGGGCAAGTGTGTGGCCCGACCATAGAGATCCGGTAAGCGGACTCGCTGCTGCCATCAGCGTAGTCGATCCGCGGTGGTTGTAAAAACTCAAACTCGAGAACGTGCTCGAGTGAGGCGGGGACAGGCTGGACCAGATCGTGGCCGGCGCAATCGACGTCACGTTGCGCGTAGGCGCGGACAAACTGTTTTAGATGATAACTTGACGGGGCCGATTGAAGATGGTGCACGCGGTACGCCCTTTCGGAAGGTTGCGAATGCTTACCACAGTAAACAAAAGATTCAGTGCAGGTGAATAGAGTGTACATCACAGTTGCGAAGTCTATGTCGCAAATGTACTAGGCAAGCCGCGGCAGCCCACACTAAGATCGATCCCAGCGAGGCATGCTCGACACAGCCGATCTTCCACAGCATAAGCGCGGAACATTCGGCAGCTAATCGAGCAGCCAAGAGAAAGGAAAGTGCGATATGGGCCAAAGCCTAGATCAGATACTCGCCCAAGTTGCCGACGGCGACAGCGTTAACGTAACTCTGGCGTCGAACCAGGACAACGGCATCGTCGGATATGCCATTGGAGGTTTGGTATTTCATAAGTCAACGGGAGGCGTGTTCGTCGGTGGGCCGCCGCTCCGTCTAGCCCGGCTTGCATCGAACCCCGGACAGGAACTGCTGTTCTTCTTCAGTGACAGGAAACTCAACATCGATCCGCCCCCGGCTCCCGGAACCTTCGGTAACAGCCCCAGGCAACCGTTCAACGCCAATGCCACAGAGGGCTTGGGCATGTCGATTACCCTGGGGACGCCACACGTGATGGAGCTGGCAGTCTTCGGAGGAAAATCGCTCGTGTCGCTGAGCCCGATGGGGGACCTGCTGGTCGGCCTGGGACCGTCGCTGGGCAACTCCGCGGCTGGAGTCTTCGTGGTCGCATTTACAGGCATCGTCCGTCCACCGCACTAGAAGCGCAAAGGGCACGGCTGCGCGCCGCCAAACGACAAAGGAACTCGCCTGAACTTTGGGCGGGGCGATTGACACCGTGCCCGTTTTGCGTTGTTACTCGAAAGCGAAGTTCATCATTAAGCGCCAGCCCGATTGGCCACTGTCTGCTCAGCCGTTGTATAGACTGAATCGGAAGGAAAACAAGCGAAGTGATCAAGGCTGGCGCGTTTTTGCTGGGCATAACAGTGCTGTCAACCCTAGCGACAGCTCAAACCTTACAGTGCAATTTTGAATCCTACAAGCCCATTGAAGGATTGCACGCCACGATGAGTCGAGGAGTTCTTGACCTAACCTGGCAGGGTGAAGCCGGAGAACAGCTGCAGGCGCAGTTCACTATTCACGAGGGCCATCCGGTCGTCCAGCAATTGGCCGCACGCAATGGCGGCGTGTGGGTTGTCCTCGGAAAAGAGTTGACCCCCGACTTTCAAGTAACCACCGGCCGCCGCCGCATCTCGCTCACCCAGCGCAAACTGCTCAAGACGTTTGGCATCGACACACCAGAAGAGGAAAACGTCAGGAAGTGGAATACCTTCTGGGATGCGCCATTGGTAGTTCCCGGCGCTAATGATACAACCGATCTCCCGCGTAAAGCCGACGAAATTCAGCGAGCTTCCGTCAACTACAACTCCCAAAGTTGCCGCGTAACCAGCAACGGCGCTCGCATCAGCGTGACATTCGATGGTCTGACTCTGGGTCTGTTTTCGGGCGATGTTGCGTTCACGGCTTACAAAGGATCGAACCTCCTCCGCCAGGAAGCCATTGCCAAGACAGACCAGCCGTCGGTGGCCTTCATCTATAAATCGGGTTTGAAAGGCTTTGCCATCGACAACCAGAAGCTTGTCTGGCGCGACACCGCGCGGCAATGGCAACAATACGAATTCGGAGGCGCGCCCAACGATGCACCCATCAACTTGCGCGCCCGCAACCGTCTCGAAATTCTAGAGGCCGGACGCGGCTCGCTGGCTGTCTTCCCGCCTCCCCACAAATTCTTTTTCGCCCGCGAAAACGAAGTAAATCTCGGCTATGTCTACTACCGAAAAGACGAGGACAAGAGCTTCTCGCTGGGAATCATGCAGCCCGAGAGAGGAGAAGGGTATGTGCCCTGGGGCGTTACCGATGCGATCTGGAAAAAACGGACCGGCACGTCGGAATCGGAATGGGACAACTTTGCCCTGTTCAATGCTCCGCCGGGCACGCTTCAACACATGGCGGTTTACTACTACCTGAGCGCCAAGCCCGCTCGCGCCGCGCAGCAAGCGGTCCTCCGGTACACGCACGACGATGTTTTTAAACCAGTGCCCGGCTTCAAAGTGCTCACCGGTCATTTCCATATGGATTTTAACGAAGTGCTTCGCAACCGTAACACGCTGGATTATCAGCCCGGTTGGGTTCCGGTCTTTCGCGGACTCGGCATCAACATCGTTTATTTAGGCGACTTTCACGACGATTCCGATCAAAGTGATCCCGGTCCCAAGCGTTTTGCCGAAGAAAAGATTTACTTCGAAGGTTCGCGTAGAATGTCCGACAAAGACTTCTTAGTGATGCCGGCGGAAGAGCCAAACGTCTATCTGGGCGGTCATTGGTACCTGATGACTCCCAAGCCGGTTTACTTCTCTCGTGCGGTTCCGCGGCCTGCCGGCCAGCAGTTCATCGAAGAGAATCCCAATTATGGTCAGGTCTATCATCTTGGTTCCGCCGAAGACGCGCTGAATATGGTGAATCGCGAACATGGCATTATCTGGACGGCCCACCCGCGCACCAAGAGCTCCGAAAATTACCCGGACGCTTATAAGGACAAAGGTTTCTTTCTTGGCGATCGTTTTATCGGCGCATCTTGGGAATCTTTGCCCACTGATCTTTCCGAAAAGAGGCTCTGCGAAGTGCGCTGCTTCGGCACGACGGACGACATGAGTAACTGGGCTCCGAAGCCAAAATTCATGATCGCAGAGGGCGACACTTACACCAAGTGGCCGGAAGACGAGACCTATCCGCAATTGGCCGTCAACTACCTGAAGCTCGACCGCGTCCCCCTCTACAACGAAAGCTGGGCTCCAATCGTGGAGGGCATGCGAGCCGGCAATTTTTTCGGTACCACGGGAGAAATTCTCTTCCACGATTGGGGCATCGAAGGCTCGGGCGCGAAGGCCAGCTACGGCGCGAACATCGAGTATACGTACCCGCTGGAGTTTGCCGAGCTGGTCTGGAGCGACGGCACGAAAGTGGACCGCAAGATCATCAATCTGACCGACACGACACCATTCGGAACCAAAAACTTCAAGATCCCGTTTGACGCAACAGGTAAGAAGTGGGTACGCTTCGCGGTGTGGGATTCAGCAGGGAACGGAGCCTGGGTTCAACCTGCTGCAGTGCAAAGTCATAACACGTATTGAAGAATGCTCTATTCATTCAAAATGTTTGAACTGGTCGTTGACTTGGGACGGCAGTTCACATAGACTCCTGATAATCCCGGTATCGAAGGCCGGATGAGATTACGGACCATGAAGCCCGCCACCACTGTCACCAAGGTCTGCCGAGTCCTTGGGGAATTCAAGCACCGGCCCTCGCTCGGCGTAACCGATCTTGCTCGCAGATTGGAGCTCTTTCCAAGCGATATTCACCGCATCCTCACCTCCCTTGAGATTTACGGCTACGTAGAGCAAAATCCGGAAACCAAACGTTATCAACTCGGCACCGGGCTGCTCCGGCTGGGTCTGACTACCTTTCAACGGAACGTTGTCCAGGAGAAGGGCCATGCCATTTTGGTCCGGCTCTCCAGGCAGTTGAATGCCGCCACCCACCTGGCCATGTTCGACGTGGGCGAATGCGAGGCGTTTCTTCTGGATCAGGTGGATCTTTCGGCAGACCCCATCTTTAAGGCCAAACCGGGCGCGACGACAGGAGCGCATTCCACCGCTCTCGGCAAGACGATCATGGCGGGAATGGAACCGCAAACTTTTCAGCGGGTGCTCGAGCGGAGCGGCTTGCGGAAAAGCACCGGAAAAACCATCACAGATTTGCCTACTCTCGAGAAAGAACTTCAGCTCATCCGGCAGCGCGGCTTTGCGGTGGATAGCGAAGAGTCAGCCGAAGGCGCCTGTTGTATCGGCTGTCCCGTGCGCAACTGCACTGGCATGGTCATTGGGGCGATTGGCGGCTCAATGAAGGCGGGTCTGTTCCGGAGTCTGAACTTAAATCGTCTGGCAAGCCAGGTAGATGCTGCTGCCGCCGAGCTTTCCTACGAACTCGGCTACGATCCGGGCGCCGTCAGAGAATGCCGCACGGCGGTTAGCGCTTAGAGGGACCACCACTATGAAAAACCGATCTGAGAACGTTTCAAGAAGGCGCATGCTCGAAGGTGTCGCCGCAGGCGCACTACTGGCCTCGAAGGGCTCAGGACAAGCACCCGGCAAGGGACGAGTGCTTGCTTTGATTGGCGACCGTTACCACAATCCTGATTACATCCGCGTCGGCATGGACAAGGTATTTGATCCGCTCGGCTTGAAGGTCGACTACACCATTCAATACGATTCCCTTTCGCGTGACCTTCTGAAAAATTACCAACTCCTGCTGATCCTTCGTGATGGAATGATTTGGCCGGAGGGCTATCTTGGCCCCGATGCCTACACGGCCTATGAACAGGGCTTTGAAAACAAGAGCGAATTCCCGCAAGCGAAGTCAAAATCCTGGATGACGGAGGAGCAGGGCGCCGCGATTCAGGAGTTCGTCAAGGCGGGTAACGGTTTTTACGCCTTGCACAACAGCAGCCACATCTCGCTCACATCGAAAAACTATCGTGAAGTGATGGGAGGCGCTTACATTGGTCATCCTACTCTCCGCCCCTTCAAGGTGTACATCACAAATCACAAACATCCCATCACGGCCGGAATCGAAGATTTCATCGTGAACGATGAGCAGCATTTCGTTGCCTACGACAAAGACAAGAAATACCTTCTGGCCGAATCGGATAACGTCGACCGCTTGAAATACGAAGACCACGGAACCAAGTCGATCGCAGCGTGGGCCTACGATTATGGCAAAGGAAGAGTGGTGTTCACAGCAATTGGCCATACCATTCACGCGCTGTGGGTCCCCCAACACGTCGAACTACAAAGGAGGGCCATCCGATGGCTGCTCCGAGATCTGTAAGGATGAGACCTGTAAGTTTGGTGCTCACGTGCCTTGTCGCGCTATCGGCATCCGGCGTTGCTGCTCCCAAGACCATCACGAGCGCGCACTATTACCTGTATGTCGGAAATTACACCGACGCTATCCAAGCCTTTCGCTACGACACGAGCGCCGTCTCATTCCAGCCTTTGGGAATGGTTGGCCAGACGCCGCGCCCCTCCTTCCTGGCGCTACATCCAAACGGCCGTTTTCTGTACGCCGTAAGTGAAATGGGAAATGACGGTCGCCCGGAAGGCGCAGTCTACTCTTTCTCCATCGATAAAGCGACCGGCAAACTAAACTTCCTGAACAAGCAATCATCCGGCGGAGGGGGCGCTTGTCATCTCGTCGTGGACAAGACGGGCAAATTCTTGCTGGTCGCAAATTACGGGACGGGCAGCATCGCGGATTTTCCCCTGAAAGACGACGGCAGCATCGGACCGATTACCGCGCGAATACAGTTCCAGGGTGTCGGGCCTAATCCCAAGCGGCAAAAAGGTCCCCACGCCCACGCCGTTGTGCTATCTCCCGACAATCGATTCTTATTCGTTCCGGATCTCGGCGCCGACAAGATACGCATCTTTAAATTCGACGCTTCCAACGGAAATCTAACGCCCAACGAACCGGCATTTGGAACGGTAAAGCCGGGAGCTGGGTCGCGCCACTTCGCTTTGTCGCCGGACGGTAAGTTCGCCTATGCAATAGACGAAATGGGCTCGAGCGTAACAGCCTTCCGTTTCGATTCTGCAAACGGTGCGCTAACCGAAATCGAAGCAGTTTCAACTCTGCCTGAAAGCTTCTCGGGTGAGAATAATTCGGCCGAAATTCAAATCGGTCCCGCTGGCAGGTTTCTTTACGCCTCCAACCGCGGCAACAACAGCATAGCCGTATTCGCGATCGATAACAAAAACGGTAAACTCAACCGCCTGGAAATCGTACCCACGCAGGGCGCCACTCCGCGAAACTTCACAGTGGATCCAACTGGAAAATATTTGCTGGCAGCCAACCAGGATTCAAACAGCATAGTGGTTTTCACCAGAAATCCAAAGACGGGCAAGCTTGCGCCAACCGGCAAAACTGCAAGTTCTCCCTCTCCGGTGTGTCTGCTCTTTGTCCCTGCGCCGTAACCATATTTCAATTTGTTTTCTAATATTTTGAAGCGTCGCTTGAATGCTTCGCTGATCTCTGTTATTCCTCCTTCTAACTGATGTTTCCTAGTGTGAAACAATACCCGACCGGGAGGGCATGTGTCCATGTTTGCGCGCTTCGCTTTGTTATTGCTAATCTCGATTCCGCTCCTTGCTCAGAGCACGGGCGCAATCCTTGGCAGTGTTTCGGATCCCGCGGGTGCGGTGCTGGTTCACGTCGCCGTAACTGCCACCAACGAAGCAACCGGTGTGGCGGTGCGCGTGGAATCGAACGAAAGCGGCGAATACATCTTCCCCGATCTTCAGCCTGGAACTTACAAAATCGTCTGCCAACAGGCCGGCTTTCAAACCATTGAGCAAACGGGAATTGTGCTTGAGGTGAACCGGCGCGCTCGCGTCGATTTGCACATGGCAATCGGAGAGGTCAAACAAATCACCGAGGTCCAAGGCTCCGTAACGACGGTGGAGACTGCCACCTCCGCCATTAAAGAAGTTGTCGATTCCCATCGCATGGACGATCTGCCCGTGAACGGAAGGAATGCGCTTTCCCTCCAGGCGCTGCTTCCCGGAGCCGTTCAAATGGGTTCAGGCTCGGCCGCGTCAGGCATCGCTTTAAACACCAATCTGGTCTTCAGCGTAAACGGAGCCCGCCCTGACCAGTCGGCCTACGTTCTCGATGGCGGCTTGAACATGGACATGTACAACAACGTGCCCGCAGCCTTCCCCAATCCCGACACACTGCAGGAATTCTCGATGCTCCAGAACAGCTACAGCGCCGTGAGTGGTCGTAACGCGGGCGCTGTGGTGAACATGGTGACAAAGTCGGGCACCAACCAGGTGCACGGCGATCTCTACGATTTCTTCCGGAATAGCGACATGGATGGGCGGAACTTCTTTTCCCCAACCGTCTCGCCCCTGCACCGGAACCAGTTTGGAGGCACCGTCGGCGGACCAGCGCTGCTGCCGCATTACAACGGACGCGACCGTACCTTCTTCTTTTTCGCTTATGAGGGCACGCAACAAAGACTGGGGACAACCAATTCTTCCACCCAGGTTCCCAGTGCCTTGGAACGCCAGGGCGACTTCTCACAAAGCAGACTGAACGGCAAGCCCGTTACCGTGGCGCCCCCTAGCAGCGTGACCGCGATCAACCCCGCCGGAGTGCCTTACCCGAACAACATCATTCCCTCCAGCATGCTTGATCCGGCTGCGTTGAACTTCACCAAGGCTTTCCTCCCCCTTCCCAACAGCCCCGGAAACATCTACACCTACAACCTTTCTGTTCCCACCAATGATAATCAGGTGATCACCAAGATCGATCACTCTATCTCGAACGCCAACCGAATTTTCATCCGCTACTTCTGGGATGACAATTACACCGTTGCCAACACTGTGGTTCCGGCATTCAACTCGCAAAATAATTGGGTCACGCACAACGGAACGGTGAACGATACTCATATCTTTTCGCCCAACATTGTTAACAGCGCAGTCCTGACGATTGCAAGAAATACTTTCATTCGTAGTCCGCAAGTGACAAGTCCGGTCAATTTTGGGGCGCTGGGATGCCAGTCTTGTGTTCCCCTTTCACCTCCAGGCGTGCCAACCGACTGGGCGATCAGTGTCGCTAGCGGAATCGGTCTTCGAATCCCAACCAACTACAACAGCTACATGATGAACTACCAATTCATCGATACTCTGTCATGGACGTTGGGCAATCATCTTTTGCAATTCGGCGGCGATATCGCCAAAGTGCGCCGGAATGGCCGCGAATATTTTCAGAAAGACCCCCAATTCAGTTTCAACGGATTGCGAACCGGGAACCAGGGCTATGGATACGCCGATTTCTATGCCGGTGCAGCGACCAGCGTTTTTCAGAATTCCCCCATTTCCTCTTTGCAGTACAAATGGACGCCTTTCCTCTACCTGCAGGACGACTGGCGCATCTCTCACAGGCTGACGCTCAACCTAGGAATCAGATGGGAGCCTTACATTGCCATCAAAGACGAGTATGGCCAGAACGCCGCATTCCGGGCTGGACAGAAATCGACTGTGTATCCACTTGCCCCGGTTGGCTATGTGTTCCCGGGCGACACGGGAATTTACCCTGGAGTCGCGCCGAATCGCATGGATCGTTTCTCTCCTCGCGTCGGACTGGCATACGATCCCTTCGGCGATGGGAAAACGAGCCTCCGTGCCGGTTACGGCATCTTCTCCGACACTCTTCAGCTCGTTGCGTTAAATTCCAATCCGACGGACCAGCCGTTCTCCTACGGATTGACGACCTTCAACGTCCCCTTCTCTAATCCCTACGTCAACAATCCGCAATCCTTGCAGCTCCTGGAATCCTACATGCGCCCAACAACCGCCGGACAACGAGCGAATCAGCCGTTCTACCTTCCGCTTCAAGTGATCTCTATGAATCCCGACTTCACCAGCGGATACATCCAGCAGTGGAACGCGAACATACAGCGGGAGCTTTGGAAAAAGGTTGTCTTAACTGTCGCGTACTTGGGCAATAAGGGAACCAGATTGCACGTGAACGAACAGCAAAATCCAGGAATTTACATCCCGGGAGCATCCACCACCGGAAACATAGATTCGCGCCGCATCTATCAGGGCTACCAGACCATCGAGAGCATTCAATCGACTGCCAATTCCACCTATCATTCGCTGCAAATAAGCTGGAATCGCCGGTTTGAAAACGGGTTCACTTTCCTCGGTTCTTACGTGTGGTCGAAGGCCATCGATCTAGCCTCCTCCGACGGCAACAGCGGTTTGGGCAATCAAGCCTCTAACCCGTTTAATTGGAACAGCGATAAAGGACTGGCCGATTTCGACGTCAGGCATCGTTTTGTGACCTCGTTCATCTGGGATCTGCCGCTGTTCCGAAATTCAAAAGGCCTGACACGCGCTTTGGCTGGCGGTTGGCAACTCAACGGCATTTTAACCTTGCAAACCGGAAATCCATTTAACGTAACCGCAGGCGTAGACCGCAGTTTGTCAGGCGTTGGTCTTGATCGCCCCAACATAATCGGACCCGTAAACACTTACGGTGGCAATTCACATGGGAGCGAGGTGGCGCACTATTTCGATACCACATCAGCTTTTGCGCTTGCTCCCTCGGGGACCTTTGGAAATGCCGGCCGCAACATTCTCATTGGCCCCGGCCTGGTGAATTTGGACGCCGGCCTTTTCAAAGAGATTCCGCTGGATGAACGCAGGCGTTTCGAGATTCGATGGGAAGTGTTCAATACAACCAATCACGCCAACTTTCTCAATCCAAACGCTTCGTTCTCAAGCTCAAACTTCGGCCGCATCTTAACGGCTCGCGATCCGCGAATTATGCAGTTGGCTGCGAAGTTCTACTTCTGACTTCAGCTAATTTGATCATGAAAATACTCGTACCTGCTTCCATGTTTTTGTTGCTTGCCGCCTGTTCCCATCCGGAGGCCCAGACCGGGAAAGTAACGACGGACTCGAAAGCTTCTAATGCAGTGGGGTCGATTGTCAGGCTTGATCCTGCCCTCGACGCTCTCATTCCGCCTTCCGCGAAGCTCGAAAAAATTGCCGGAGGCTTTAAGTTCACCGAAGGTCCCCTGTGGCGCCCCGATAGCGTGCTCTGGTTTAGCGATGTCGTGGGGAACGTGGTGCGCCAATGGTCGCCGGACGGAAACGTAACTGAAATTCTTCGGCCCGGCGGTGCAGATAATCCCGGTTATGCGCCTGCCGGATCATTCATAGGACCCAATGGAATGGTGACCGGCAAAGATAGAGTGGTTCTGCTTTGTCAGCACGGGAACCGGCGCATCGTCCAGATCAGTCCTGACCGCCACGTGACTACGCTGGTCGACAAGTGGGAAGGCAAAAAGTTTAATAGTCCAAACGACCTGGTTTACGCAAGCGATGGCGCCCTCTACATTACTGATCCGCCCTACGGCTTAGTGAAGCAGGATGATGATCCCACCAAGGAGATCAAATTCAACGGCGTGTTTCGATTTGCAAAGGGCAAGGTGCAACCGGTAATTAAAGATCTGACTCGACCCAACGGCATCGCTTTTTCACCCGATCAAAAGTATCTTTACATCAGCAACTCCGATGAGAAGAATAAAATCTGGATGCGTTACGATGTTCAGCCGGATGGCACAGTCAAGAACGGCCATGTCTTCTTCAACGTTACGTCTGAAAAAGAACCAGGGCTACCGGACGGAATGAAAGTCGACTCGCAAGGGAATCTGTACTGCTCCGGGCCTGCAGGTATTTGGATTTTCTCGCCGGAAGGCAAACACTTGGGCACCATTAAACCCGGCGAGACGCCTGCCAATTGCAACTGGGGCGATGCGGATCGGAAGACTCTCTACATCACAGCCGAAACCAGTGTTTACCGCATCAAACTAGCAGTCGAAGGCGAGAAAGTGTTCTATCCGTAAGCAGCTTGAGGGAGCAAAACAATGAAGCGACGAACCTATTTGAGGTCGATGGCGGCAAGTGCCGCGGCGGCACTTCCTCTCGCGGCCCAGCCGAGTGCAAAGCCGGGCGCCAAGCCCATTCAGCTTTATGTGGACTTGGCGGTCGATCCAGCTAAAGAGCAGGAGATGCTCCATATCTTTCACACCCAGTTTGCGCCCGCCGCCTCAAAGCAGCCAGGCTTTATCGACGCAAAGATGCTCAAACTGCGGCAAGCGATACAGGGCTCTGCGCCGACGGGAGCGAATTTCCGCTTTGTTCTTAGATTTCAAAGTGAAGAGCAACGCCAGAAATGGATCGCGACCCCCATCCACCAGAAGCTTTGGCCAACCATTGAGAATACGCTTTCCGCAAAGAACTACATCGTTCTCTTATACGACGTCGCCTGAGCGAGTCCCCGCCGCGGTGCAAAGTCATAACACTTTGAACCGCTCACGGTCGCACATCCGCGTTGACGGTCGCGCGCGCAAGTACTTGGGCTGTGCTGGATTTCATCGAATCGAAGTAAGTGTTGAATCGGCGTGGTTCGTCCGCTTGCTTGTAAGGCGTCAGGTTGCTGGCCCACCGGTAGCCGATCGGCTGATACCAGAGTTCCGCTTCAACGGTGAAAGGCCCTGTCGCGGTTCCAAGCAGCGCGGAGTAGCGGACCCGATGCCCGCCGCCAACAAAGGCCGGATCGTTGAACGCATTGCCGACAACGGCGATGTCATGGTCGGCTGTCTGTTTGTCAAAACCGTCCGGCAAGAGGCGATTGTCCTTCAAATAACGCACGCCGGCGAGAAGCCCGGTTGTCACCTGATTTTTCTCGCCTCCCAAAATCGATTCATAGATCTCCACCTGGTCTGCGCTGCAGATCTCACTGTAGTGGGGCTCATAACGCAAGGGGTCGGCGTCATTGTCATTGCCGGAGATCGACCCATCCGAGTTCAAAGCGCCAGACTCGAAGACAGTTTGGCCGTTGCTGCGATCGCGCACGACGAAGTGAAGCCAGGCGCGCCGCGATGGAAAAGCGGTCGGGAGTTTGTGACCGGAAAGGTTTCGAATCACAACATTCGCCTGCAGCCGCCCTGCTCCCGCCGCTACATCTTCGATTGCGATGGTGGCGGATCGCGTGCCAAGGAACTGCGCCGTAGCCTCCGCGTTGTCGCTGAGCTCGGTTGGTAGAGCCGAGACGCCCAGCTCTCCACGGTAACGGTTCAGCATCTGCAACATAAAGAAGTTGCCGCCACGGAAGGAGTGAAGCCGGGCGCCTTCGCGATTCTCACCGAACACGCGCGAAATCTGAACGGGCCCGTTGATCTCGGGCATGTGACAGTTCTGGCAGCTTTGCTTGTTGCGGTAATCGCTGTGGAGCCACTCGGGATAGGGCATCTGTTCGGGAAGTGAGCCGATCGCTTTCCCGCCCGGACCGAGCGCCGTGGTAATGAGCGTATGGCATGTGCCGCACAGCTCGGAGTCGCGGATATGTTCGGCTTTCTCAGGGCGGTAGCCTTGCGTGGACGACCGCATGATGGTCTTCAGTCCTTGCTGAATATCAAACGGGCCATACTCGGCATGTCTGCCGTCATTGTCCGGCCCATGGACGACGAAACCTCCGTTATAACTCTCGCGCGTGCCGAGCTTATCTTTCGTGATTTGGTGGCACACAGAACAGGAAACGCCATCGGCGCCTTGGCGATGTACTGTGTCGTCGGTGCTGATCGGAAGATTCGCGAAGATCTCGCCGGTCTTGCCGCGCAGCTTTGATTCATACCGCGTAATCGGCATGTGACAGACAGAGCACTCGTCTTCAATATGCGATTGAGCCTCGGGATGATCGATGACCTCGCGCCGCGAGCTTGCCTGCCAGTAAGGATCGCGCGAGGAGTTGGCCATGATGCTGGCCCGCCAATGAAAACCGATGGAAACGTCCGAGCCGGAAGCGCTCACCAGACTGTTATGACAGGCCAGGCAGCGGTCGGAAGTTTGAAACTGCGGCTCATTTTTCTTGGGCTGGATGCTAACGGCGGCCGAGACGACGCCGGCAGCGAGGAGGACCGTAATCACGAATTTTGCTGTAAACACTACTTCCAGCCCTCCTTCAAACTACCGTCAAACCAATCCCACAGCACATAGAAAACGACCTGAACGGGGCGATTGGCGGTGTTGGTGACCGGAATGCGAAGTCCCAGATTGGCGCGGACATGCTGGCGCTGGCTCAGCGAAACCTGAAACTCAGGCACGATGTCCCAGTCTGGTGTTGCGCTCGGCACGAAGTTGCGGTTTGCAACCACCTCCATCATCGGCGTCCACATGCGCCCAAGCCCATCGGACTGGCGAAACGTCTTACCGAATGCCGATCGCCAGAATACCGAGCGCGGCGTCTTTGACGTATCGGTCGGCTGGTCGGTTCCCGCTTGGAGTTGCACGAAGCTTTCGCGCGGAAGCAATTGCGCAAAGGCGGCGAAAGTCTCGAACTGCGTGGCGCCCGTTCCCAGTCCGTGAGATGTATTTCCACTCGGGACAATGATTCCGCCGAACCCGCTCAGAATAGAACCCGTATGGAGGTTGGAAAACACGACGCGCTTCACGCCGATAGTGGCATCGCCGAAGCCGCCATACCAAAGGCCGGGAGCTGGCCGGCTGAAGTTGATCGGAGCGTCCACCTCGAGCTGATTTTTTACCCCGAAACGCTGTTCGTAGATGATGTCGTTCGTTACGCCCGGCGTGCGCTGCGCATTTATCGCCGATGTAATGTAGACCTCGTCTTCCGGAAATGCCTTTTCGGTTATCTGCGGCAGAGGAAGGTTGAACTCTCCACGTGGCCAGCCACTGGCGGTGCAGAAGCTTCGCAAATACCGGACTACCTCATCGATCTGCGTCGAGCTCAGCGCTTCGCCGAAGGACGGCATAATGCGTGAGAAACCACGGCCATAGCCTCCATCACGTACGGTCGCTTTCCAATCCTTGTTGAGTTCGGGCGTGGTCTGGTCGCATTGCGTGAAGTCGGGAAACGTCTTCGGCTTCTGGAATCCCACGGTTGTGTCAGGCATGCCTTTCCCATCGGGACCATGACAGGCTACGCACCCAGCTTGGTAAATTTCTCTGCCGGTCTCGAGTCTTAGTCTCGCCGGAGCAGCGTTTTGAGCCGGCGCCCACACACTCACCCCGGCGACAGCGAAAATAACCGCAGACACGCGACGCAAGACCGCGCTTTTCCCACGACCTCCCACCCACCCTCCGAAGTGAAGCAACAATCCACTAGCTTAAACCGTTGGCTCCGGATACCTGGCGTGATCTCGACCTCGCGGACTACAAAGAGTGTTCGACGGACGGTTGCAAGTAACCAATGGAAACATTGCAACGTGGCCATCACAACGTAAACGCGACAATGTAGTCACCGAGCGGAGATAGATCAGCGATCCCAAATCCGCCCGCTGTGACCACGACATATTGTTTGCCGTCAGGACCCGCGAAAGTCATCGGAACAGCCTTCGCACTGGACGGCAACGTACCCTTCCAAAGCTCTTGCCCGGTTTCCGTGTCAAACGCGTAGAGAGCCGGGACCAGTGTTCCTCCCACAAATACAAGACCGCCCGCTGTTGCTATAGGTCCGCCTAACGAAAGAGAACCCCATTCGGCGGGAAGCTTAGGGTTGAACTGGCCCAATGGCACTTCCCATTTTTTGTCTCCCGTGGAAGCAGAAATGGCGAGGAGCGTGCCCCATGGCGGAGGCGTGCACGGAATACGCTTGGGGCTCAGCAGAATCCTGCGCATCACGCCATACGGTGTGCCGTGCTGGGCAGCGAACTCCCAATCTCCGTCCAGCTTTCGGTTGCGCGAACTACGCTGGCTCTCGAAGTCGTCGCGTCGTATCAAACGGATTTCTGCCGCGACATGATTCGCGGGAAGAATAATCAGATCATGAGAGGGATCGTACGTCATCCCTCCCCACTGCTGTCCTCCAATGTTGCCCGGGAGCTGCAGAGTGCCTTGCAGCGAAGGCGGCGTGAAAATGCTTCCCGTACGCAACTTGCTCATTTCCGCCCGGCACCATTCGCGATCTTCTTTGTCCACTCCGAAGGCGTCGCTCGCCGACATGGCCTGCGCCGAAACCGGCATTGGCTTAAGGGGAAACGGTTGGGTTGGCGATGTCTCCTCACCAGGCACATCGCTTGCGGGCACAGGCCGCTCTTCCACACCGAATATCGGCACCCCGGTTTCGCGGTTCAGGATGAACAGATTGGCGGTCTTAGAACCGATCGCTATAGCAAGAATTGTTTTCCCCGCGCGATGAATATCGAACAACATCGGTGGACTGGCAACGTCATAATCCCATAGGTCATGATGGACCGTCTGAAAATGCCATACACGCTGACCGGTGTCGGCGCGCAACGCGACAACAGAGTTGGCGAACAGATTGTTTCCCAAACGTTCGCCGCCGTAGTAGTCGGGACTAGCGCTTCCGGTTGGAACAAACACCAGCTTACGAACGGGATCAACGGTAATGACGGACCAGGCATTGGCCGCCCCGGTACGCGAGGCGCTGCCTTTTTTCCAGGCCTCCGCGCCGAGAGCCGTTGGATCTTGCGGGATAGGATCCCATGTCCACTTCAACTTGCCTGTGACAACGTCAAAACCCCGAACTTCACCGCTCGGTTCATCGCTCCAGCCATTGTCCGCGATGCCTGACCCTACCACGAGCGTATCGTCGATCACCGCCGGTGGCGCCGTCTCTTCGTAATCTGCGAATCTGTGCGGCTTCATGCGCAGAGAATGTCGTAGATCGACGGCGCCATTGTCACCGAAACCGGCGCTCGGCTTGCCCGTTGCCGCGTCGACGGCGATAATGCGCGCGTCAATCGTGGCGATGAAAATTCGGCGCTCCCCCGAGGCTGATTTCCACGTAGATACTCCTCGGTTGGCGAAATCACCGTATCCCTTGTCCTTGTCGATATGTGGATCGAAAGCCCAAAGCTGCTCTCCAGTCGTGGGATTCAACGCGACGATTCGCCCGAGAGGCGTACCGACAAAAAGAGAGCCATCGACATAGAGCGGCGTCGCCTCGAACTGAGTGGGCTTCGAACCACTCGGGGGCGTATAGGAGTCGCCCGTCCGGAATGTCCATGCGACTTTGAGCGACTTCACATTCGATCGATTGATGGCTGACAACGACGAATACCGCTGCCCTCCTGGATCACGGCCATAATTTGGCCAGTCGCCCGTTTCCGTCGCCAACAAGAGCAAAGTGGAAAAAGCGACGGCGAGCGTCGCACCAGTCAGCTTCATGCAATCAGTGTTGTACATTCCCGCTGGCGCTGTCCCCGATTTGGGACGAGCGGGACCGTGGGCGTTACAAGAGGAGCTTCGAAACCCCGAAACCCCTATCCCCGTTCCAGTTCATCCAGTGCGCCAACCCGATAGCGGCGGCTCCAGTTCAACTCTTCGCCGTTCTTGAGAATTACTTTTTGATCGCCATGAAACCAGGAGCGCACCTCCGCTATTCGATCCACGTTCACGACTTCGGAGCGATTGATGCGTCGGAATTTTGCCGGGTTGAGTTTGGCCGTGACGGCTTCGAGACTGCTGCGCAGAGTGTACGTTCGCTCGCCCGAATGGATACAGGCATAGTTCCGGGCTGCTTCTATCCAGTCGATCCGGCTGACTTCCAGGAAAATCGATCGATCTCCCTCCTGGATTACCAGGCGCTGGATGTAGGCCGGATTCATCCGTAGCGCTTCCACTAGTTCATCCAGCCGGCTGGATATTTGAGTCGCCCCAGGCTCTTGCATAATGCGGCGGATGCGCTTCAACGATTGCGCAAAGCGGCTGGGTTCGACTGGCTTTAGAAGATAGTCAACGGCATGTACATCGAATGCCTTCAATGCGAAATCATCATGAGCAGTGACGAACACGAGATGTATTTGATCGCGAGCTTGAATCGATTCCATGATGTCGAATCCGCTGCAATCGGGAAGCTGAATGTCGATGAACGCGAGGTCCGGTCGAACTTGGTTCATCAGTTCTATCGCCTGAGAGCCGGAATCCGCTTCACCAACCACAGAAATATCCGCCTCGGAAGAGAGAAGATGACGAAGCTTTCGCCGGGCGGGCGGTTCGTCGTCGACCAGAACAGCGCGAATCATTGAACTCCACGCGCGACCGCAAGCGAGAGCTCTGCGGAGGGTTCTCGCTCGTCATCGACTTGTAGCGGCAAGCAAATCTCGACCACCGTTCCTCCATCCGGAGCGTTGAAGACTTTCAAACTCTGATTCGTTCCGTACAGCCTTTGAAGACGTTCCACAGTATTACCCAAGCCGATACCCATTTTGGGAGGTGCGGAACCGTCGATGCCGGGACCATGATCACGCACGGTCAAACGCAGTGACTGGCCCTCGCGCCGCGCCTGAATAGCAATCCGTACTTCGAAATGTGAATCCATTCCATAGCGAATCGCGTTCTCCACCAACGGCTGAAAAATCAACTGAGGCACGAGCGCCCGCCCGACCACGTCATCAAACTCGATTCGCACCGTAAGACGGTCTTCGAAGCGCGCTTCCATGATGCGGGTGTAAAGCTGCAGAATCTCAACTTCGCGGCTTAACGGAACCAATTGAGATCGATCCTCTTTCAGAAGCTGCCGGAGCAGTTCACCGAGCCGGCCGATCATTTCATCGGCTACACTGGGATTTTCATAAATGAGCGCGGAAATCGTGTTTAAAGCATTGAACAGAAAGTGCGGCTCCAGCTGTAGTCGAAGGTTTTCGAGTTGTGCTTCGGCGAGGTTGATCTCAAGCTTCGCCTGGAACACCTCACGTTCCCGAGCAAAGCGAATCTCATGGAAGAGATAGACAAAGCTTAGAATCACCCAATAGTAAATAAAAAGATGAGAAAACTCCATCGGATATCGTGCCGGCAGGTAGCCGTAGCTTTCGTTCCCAAACCCGAGCAACGGAAACACGACCATGCGTGCCAGCGCAATCACAGTGGTGTGAGTAATTGAGATAAAACAAATCGCTACAAGGTGCGCAACTAAGTTAAAATGCCACTTCGGAGAGATCAGCGGGAAACGAATAGCCATCAGATAGATAAGCGGAAAGACGACTAAACCGGCCAGGCCACCCACCGCTTCTTCTGAAAACGTAAGAAGGGGAGACCGGCTCAACGCATTTGAGACATAGTTCAGCTGCCGATACGAACTGAGGCAAATCGTGTTTAGGACAATAAGGCCAAGCACAATCCGCCAATCCAGTTTGCGCAGCGATATGTACGTGCGGGCAATGGGAGTAGTCTCCAAGATAGAGACTATGCTATCTGATAAATTCACCTCGAAGGCGTTAAGCGGCGACCGCGAAGGCCAGTACAGCATTCGAATCAACGATCAGTATAGAATCTGCTTTACCTGGAAGGATGAATCAGCATATGAAGTCGAAGTCACCGATTATCACTAAAAAAAAGCCTCGCCCGGATCTACTTCCGCTCGTGACTCCGGGCGAAATAATCGCAGAAGAGTTTCTTGAGCCGCTCAATCTTTTGGTGAACGCTTTGGCCCTCGCATTGCGTGTGCCGGCAACCCGCATGCAGGCAATCGTAAAAGGCCAGCGCGCAATTACGGCCGACACTGCTTTGCGCCTGGCGCAATATTTTGGAACAACCCCCGAGTTCTGGATCAACTTACAGGCGACTTATGAATTAGATAAGGTCAAACGCGAAAAGCTCGAGCAAATTCAGACCGAAGTGAAGCGCCGGCCAGCAGCCTAATAGCCGTCTTAATCTGGCGAACAAACCGCAACCTTTATACGTATCTTAATAAAGAGACATAATGCCGCAAGCAACCGCGTCCGACAACATTGGGCAAATCCACGCCCTCCTGGCCAACAAACGATACTCGGTAGAGGAGTTAGCTGAAAATGTGCTGCGCATCGAAGAAGTCGAAAGCGGAATCTCGCTGCGCGCCGTACTCGAAGGGGACATTCTCTTTTTATCCCTGATCTGCCTCGTTACGCCATCCGGCTCCTTGACATCGGCAGTGTTGCGCAAGATGCTGGCTGCCGACAACGGCATCTCGACTTCCCACTTCCAGCTTTTTGATGTAGGGGATGGCCAAGTTGCAGTTACGTTGAATAACTTCTGTAAACTGCAAGACTTGGGACCGGACGATGAGGACGACATTCTCTCTTGTGTCAGCTTTCTCCTGGCTGATGTGGTACATGCCAAAGAGCTTCTCGGCGCCGATCTGCACTCCGCCTAAGACAATCGAAGTTAGAGGAAACGAACCATGGCATTCTTTTCAGATATTTTTAACCGGGCTGGACGAGTAGCTCGCGGACAGGTGAACGCAGGCCTCAGCAGTATAGAAGATGCAAACTTTGAAACTACCGTCCGCCAGACCATTGCCGACATGAAGGGCGAGCTCAATAAAGTCGTGCAATCTTCCGCCATGGCGATGAGCAATTACAACCAACTCGACGCCGAATATCAGAAATATGTCCGGCAGTCGAAGGAGTGGAAAGATCGCGCCGGCCTTGCGCTCGACGCCGGAAACGAAGACCTCGCCAAAAAGGCGCTCACAAAAAAAGCCGAGTCCGATAAACAGGTGGCTTCCTTGCAAGCGGCTATCGATTCGGCGCGCCAGGCGAGCGAGGCCCTGAAAACTCAGGTGAGCGATCTAAAGCACAAGATTGACGAAGGCGAGCGCACCGCCACCACTTTGGTCGCCCGCAAAAACGCTGCCTTGGCGCAACGTAAAGTCTCGGAGGCGCTCGCCGGCGTGGGCAAAGCCGATAATGCCTTTGCGCAGCTCTCCACCTTCGAGAGATCCGTGGCCAAGGAAGAAGCGACTGCGAAAGCATTTGACCAGCTGGCCAGCGCGGGCAAAGATTCCAATCTGGAAGCCGAGTTCGCACAGTTGGAAAGCGGCGGAGTGGACGCCGAACTGCAAGCCTTGAAGCGGGAGCGTTTGCCCAAAGTCGAATTCGTCAAAGAGCTTCCCCCGCCAAGCGGCCGGTAGACAAGCGAACCCTAACAAATGTTCTTCGACCACAGGTCCGCACCGGCTTCGAAACCAGATCTGGCGCATTTGAAAGTAACCGACGCCCGGATCGAAGACGTGCTCTCGGTAACGGGCGCAGGTCAGGACTTCAGCGATCTGGATTTCACTGTCGATAGGCGCGATCGGCTCGAAGCAGGAAGCCGGAGCTGGGTGGAGTTGAGCGGATCATGGCGTGAGCGTCGCTTGTACTTGGAAGTGCACGACGATGCGGCCGTGGTGGAAGTGTTCGGCAACTTCGACGGCCGCAAGCTCACCCTCGACGAAATTGGCCTTTTGGAACAAGACCTGGCGGATCTCGATTCCCGTCAGAACCCGAGTGACTTTTTCGACTACGACGGCAAGTTCTGGCTCTACCGCTTTAGCCGCGAAATGGGAGTGTTCGGCGGCGGCAATACTACCGGCACAGGTTTTTACGCCTGGCAGTTTCAGGAGCAGGACGGGCGACGCTTCCTGAATATTAGAAAGTACCAGGGAGAGCCTTTTACGGCAAGTTTCTGGATTCGGATCGAACCCGCTGATATTACCGTTTACCGAGGTGCGTGATGAGACCGTACAAGCAGCTGGTTGCGCGGTTAGTTGTAATCTTGCTGCTGGCTTCCTGCGAGGGTAGGCTGTCTTCCTCGCTGCGGCGGGAGATCAGCCTCGAAAACGAAAGACTCCAGACCGCTGAGCTCAAGATCAACAAATCGGAGTCAGCGCTGAACAGCAATTTGGCTCAGGCGCCCGAGCTGTTTAGCGGCACATCCGAAGCAGCGGCATGGAAAGCCGGTATCGCCGAAGCGCAAGCAGATCTGCAGGCTTCACAAAAAGACCGCCGCGAGCTGGCCAAATTGGCAAAGCGTGATCGTCCCGATAAGAACATTCCGCAGCTCCTGGCCGATGAACGTCGGCTGCGCAATGCCGCCCTGGGAAAAGCGCAGTCCGTTGATCAAACGCTCGCCAGGTGGCTCGATTACAAACAAGATCCGGTCGGCTTTGCTGCCAAGATCAATCGCGAACGCGAAACGGTACGGGCGTTTGATCTGGCGCCCGTTACGACCGCGGTTGGACAGGCGGAGCAAGACTGGCCGGCAAAAAAGCCCGTGCTGGAAAGCCGGCTGTCCTCGTTAGTCGACGTCACCAAGACAACTGAACCTCCATCCCAAGTGACCCCTTCCATTTTGATTGCGGAAGAAGGATCTTTTTCTGAGGAAGCCGCCGCTCTCAGCAGAAACTCTCAGGAACTACAGAATGAATGTGGCGAGCTCTACGATTCATGGGACAAGCTCCTGACCGATCTCGACCATTCTAAATTTGGGGCCGATGATGCGCTGTTTCGCGAACGGATTAAAACGGTGCGCACGCACTTCATCGACGTGCCTTTGAAGAAGATCGAGACGCACAGTGAAGAACACTGGACCGATGTTTCGGAAGCGTCCTTCCACAGGGTGGAAAACGACATCGGCATGGCCATAGAATACAAGGATGCGGGGCAGTTCGATTCGGAAGCGCAGACCACGCCCCAGCCGCCGGGATTCAGTCACGTAGCGTCGCCGTCTGTCGGGTCGAACCAATATGGCTACTGGACTCACAGTGGCGGCGAGAGTCTCTGGACGTTCTTGCCGCAGTACTTGATTCTGCGCGAATTGCTCTGGAACCGCGACTACCGTCCCGTGGCAGCCGGCGAGTACAACGCCTATCGCACGGCACAGAGTAGGGGCGCGACGTACTATGGCCGCGACACAACTACAGCAGCGCCCAAATATGGAACCCACGGAACGTTCACTCAGCAGCATTACGCCGACAGCCGCTATATGCAGTCGGGCGGGTTTAAAGGATCAGCTTACGCTTCGAACGGCAGCAGCAACTCGGGATCCAGCCTGCGACAGAAAGCGCCCGGGGAGCCCTCCGTCGCCTCAGAGGGCGGCAAGCGATTCGGAAGACAGCCGAGTTCTGCACCATTAGGTCAGCGATTTGGCCGATCACCCAGCTCACGGCCTGCGGGTCGTTCGTTCGGACGGCGCCGCTAAAGGTAGACAACTCACGGTGTACGCACGCGCCCGTTCACTTCAGGCCCGCACTGCGCATAGTGCCGACTGTTCCAGCTATAAATCGTCTCCGCTTGGGCTTTGATGGCGCAGTGTGCCAGCATGGCGTCATAGGTGCTGCCGCCACAATGCTAATGAAGAGCTTCAAACTGGAATGATGGTGGATATGATTCCCATAGAACACCGGCACTAAAACCGACGTGTCGAAAAAAAATGCAGCGTGATCTGCTCGCCGGCGCTCTCCATTTTTAAAGAATCACCCGGCGCCAAACTCAGCTCGTCCCGCAGCGGTTTCGGGATAACGACGTGCCCTGCCTTGTCGATGACGAGAAGTGTGTTCATTCTGGCGGAGATCTGATGGGGCCATCCATCTTTCCATGCCATTATAGCCGGAATTAAGCCTATAGCCCCCACCAACAACACATCCCTACCGCTATCATTAAAGTACTCATCATTTTTATAGGTTAGAGAAGCGCGTGCCTTCCGTCCCAGCATTAATACCGTCGACAAGTGTGCGCCCAAAAGCCCTTAGGGAGACATGACTACAGCCGACCAACATCCTCTTCATAAGATCCTTGAGAGCCGCATCGCCATCATCGACGGAGCGATGGGCACCACCATTCGCACCTACGGCATGACGGAAGCCGACATCCGCGCCGAGCGCTTTAAGGACTCGAAGAAGGATCTGCTGAACAACGGTGACCTCTTCTCGCTGACTCAACCGAAGATGATCTGCGACATTCATCGCCGCTTTCTCGAGGCTGGCGCGGACATCATCGAGACGAACACCTTCGGCGCTACCAGCATCACGCAAAGCGAGTTCTTCGTGGACGATCCGCGGGAGCACGGCGGCCGTAAAGATCCTGCCTTTTACCAGAAGATCATCGAGGATCCCTTTCTTACCAGCCTCGCGTGGGAGATCAATGAACAGTCGGCGCGCCAGTGCCGCGAATGGGCCGATCGTGTCGCCAATGCCACCTCGCGGCAGCGTTTCGTAGCCGGCGCCATCGGCCCGCTCACCGTCTCCCTTTCGAACTCGCCCGATGCCGATGATTCGGGCTTCCGTGTGGTTACCTTCGATCAGGTGAAGGCAGCCTACATCCAGCAGGTTCGCGCCCTCATCGCCGGTGGCTCGGACCTGCTCCTGGTAGAAACAATCTTCGATTCGCTCAACGCCAAAGCGGCGCTCGTCGCCATCCGCGAGGTATTCGATCAGGACGGCAAGGAACTGCCGGTGATGATCTCGGCGGCGGTAGGGCGTGGCGGCGAGACCATGATCTCCGCCCAGACGATTGAGGCGTTCTGGAACTCGGTGCAGCACATAAAGCCGCTGTCCGTGGGGCTCAACTGCTCTCTCGGCCCCGATCTGATGTATCCGTTTTTAGAGGACCTCTCGGAGAAATCGAGTGCGGCCATCTCTTGCTACCCGAATGCCGGTTTGCCGAATCCCCTCTCGGCCACCGGGTTCGATCTGGAGCCGCCGGACATGGCCCGTTACCTGGGCGATTTTGCCCGGGCAGGGCTGATCAATATTGCAGGCGGTTGCTGCGGCAACACCCCCGATCACATCGCCGCTATTGCGAAGGCGCTCGAAGGCAAACATCCGCGAGAATTAACGCAAGAGTTGAGAGGTGCGGAGGCGGTCGAATCCCGCACCAGCGTGAGCGTGCCCGAGGAGGCCCCGGCCGAAGTACCAGCCGCCGTTACCGAGACGAAACCTCTCCATCTCTCGGGATCGCAGCCCTTCACCCAACAGCCCGGTGTCTACATGATGATTGGTGAGCGGACCAATGTTGCTGGGTCGCCCAAGTTCGCCAAGCTCGTGAAGGAAGGCAAATACGAGCAAGCCGTAAGCGTCGCCCGGCAGCAGGTTGAAAACGGCGCCAACGTCATCGACATCTGCATGGACGAAGGCATGATTGACGGCGTCACTGCCATGACCCGCTTCCTCCAGTTACTGGGAAGTGAGCCCGAGGTGGCCAAGGTTCCCTTCATGGTCGACTCCTCGAAATGGGAGGTCATCGAGGCCGGGCTCAAATGCCTGCAGGGCAAGGGCATTGTGAACTCCATCTCGCTCAAAGAAGGCGAGGACAAGTTTCGCCACAACGCCGCTGCCGTGCTTAAATACGGCGCTGCTGTGGTGGTGATGGCCTTCGATGAGCAAGGGCAAGCCGCCACTTACGAAGACAAAATCCGCATCTGCGAACGCGCCTATAGGATCCTGGTGGATGAAGTGGGTTTCCCTCCTGAGGACATCATCTTTGACCCCAACATTCTCACTGTTGCCACCGGCATGGAGGAGCACAACAACTACGCGCTCGACTTCATTAAAGCCACCCGCTGGATTAAAGCCAACCTGCCGCACGCCAAAGTGAGCGGAGGCGTTTCCAACATATCGTTCAGTTTCCGCGGCAACAACAAGGTCCGCGAAGCCATGCATTCCGCGTTCCTCTATCACGCCATCGCTGCAGGCATGGACATGGGCATTGTGAATGCCGGCATGTTGGAAGTCTACGAAGAGATTGAGCCTGAGCTCAAAACGCTCGTGGAAGACGTCCTGCTGAACCGCCGTCCCGACGCCACAGAGCGCCTGGTAGAGCATGGCGAAGCGCTCAAGTCCGCCAGCGCCGGCGTGACGGTGAACGAAAAGAAAACCGAAGAATGGCGTAACGGCACCGTCGAGGAACGCCTTTCTCATGCACTGGTGAAGGGCATAGACACTTATATCGACATCGACACCGAAGAAGCCCGCGCCAAATTGGGCCGCCCGCTCCTGGTCATCGAAGGGCCGCTGATGGACGGTATGGGCGTAGTGGGTGATCTGTTCGGCTCCGGCAAAATGTTCTTGCCCCAAGTAGTCAAGTCGGCCCGCGTGATGAAGAAGGCCGTGGCGTATCTGACGCCGTTCATGGAGGCCGAGAAAGCATCGCTGGAGGCGGCCGGCCAGGTGGTGAAGGCGCAAGGAAAAATCGTGCTGGCTACCGTGAAGGGTGACGTCCACGACATCGGCAAGAACATTGTTGGCGTGGTTCTGGCCTGCAACAACTATGAGGTCATCGACATGGGAGTGATGGTCCCGTGCGAAAAAATTCTGGAACGGGCTAAGGCCGAGAAGGCAGATCTAATTGGTCTAAGCGGCCTGATCACGCCGTCTCTGGACGAGATGGTGCATGTGGCTCGCGAGATGGAGCGTCAAGGATTCAAGCTGCCTTTGCTGATCGGCGGCGCCACCACCAGCCGCGCCCATACGGCTGTGAAGATTGCGCCCCATTACAGTGAGCCTGTGGTCCACGTGCTGGACGCGAGCAGGGCGGTTCCCGTCACCACCAGCCTGCTGAGTGAAGAAGGCAAGCCGGCCTTCGTAGCCTCGCACCGAGCCGACTATGAGACCCTGCGCAAAACCCACGCCGCTCCCAAGCAAAGCGTGGTCTCTCTGGAAGCCGCGCGAAGCAGGCGGACTCCTATCACCTGGCGCGCCGAGGACCTCCCGGTACCCGCCTTTACCGGCGTGCGCGTGCTCGATAATTTCCCGTTGGCGGTGCTTCGCGATTTCATCGATTGGTCTCCCTTCTTCCAAACCTGGGGGCTGAAGGGAGTCTATCCTCGCATCCTCCAAAACGAGAAATATGGAGCGCAGGCGGCCCAGATCTTCTCGGAAGCTAACGCCATGTTGGACCTTATCATCGATAAGCAGATGATCACGGCCCGTGGCGTGTATGGTTTCTTCCCGGCCAACGCCGTGAGCGACGACGTGGAACTATACACCGACGCGACACGCACGAAGGTCCTCCAACGATTCCACTTCCTCCGCCAGCAATCCAATCGCGAAGGCAGTGAGCCCTGTAGATCGCTGGCCGATTTCATCGCGCCTAAGGAAACCGGGCTGGCAGACTACATAGGCGGTTTCGCCGTCACCAGCGGGATCTGCCTGAAGGAGCTCTGCGACCGGTTCAAGGCCGAGAACGATGACTACAGCGCCATCATGGCCGAGGCCCTCGCCGATCGTCTGGCCGAAGCCTTCGCCGAGTGCTTGCACAAACGGGTGCGCGATGAGTGGGGTTACGGCTGTGCAGAGCAACTGAGCAATGCCGATCTCATCCGTGAGAAATATCGCGGAATCAGGCCGGCCCCCGGTTACCCATCCTGCCCGGATCACACCGAGAAGGGCCCGCTGTGGCATTTGCTGGATGTGCAAAAGAACACCGGCATGCTGATTACCGAATCGTTCGCCATGTGGCCCGGCTCCAGCGTCAGCGGACTCTATTTTGCCCACCCCGAATCACGCTATTTCGACCTCGGCAAGATCGACCGCGATCAAGTCCTCGACTATCACAAACGCAAAGGCATGAGCGTCACCGAAACCGAGCGATGGCTCGGCCCAAATCTGAACTACGATCCTGCGGCGTAGCTAAGGATTCGTATCGCGGACACTTTCCAGAAACCACTTCCTCAACCATTGACTGGGATGGCCTTGGGGCTGATTTCTAAGCCGAATGGAGTGAGCAGTTGGGGTTGTTCGGCCATTTCTTTTCGGAGTAAAGTAATTACATTCCACAACTGTGTTTGGCCGACACCCAAGGTATCTTTTTCTTCCCGGTGATTCACCTCGATCTGCCAGCGGTCGAAGTAGATTTGCAACAGCTGTTTGGGCGAGCTGCGTAGATCGGTGGTCAGCAGATAAGCCGGATTACGGTAATACAGCTTTTTGCTTTTGCTCTTGCGATAGGGAGTGGGGGCGAGGACGATGAGCCGCAGCGGGCGTTGTCTGGCGCCTCCCTGCCAATACAGCGAGTCGACAGCCTCATAACGAACCTTGCGCCGTTTTCCTCCCTAGAAGATCTTGGTGGTCTTCCAGGGGCGAGCGTCATCTTGGCGCACTTGTTCGGGAGTGAACTTCGCAACCGCATAAAAACGGTGTGATTCGGCGGGAGCGCGAAAGCACAGCTTGGCATCCTTGCGCGCCCGCACCAGGAGCACCGAGCGCTCGGGAATCTGCCGGAAGCAGGTTCGATTACAGAAGCTGCCATCGCCGGTCAACACCAGAATCTTGTTCTCGCCTCTCGCTTGATCCAACTCCTGGCGCAGTTGCTCGCCCATGACTACAAAGCGCTGGGACAGATTTTGCTGTTTCACCGCCGCCCGATACTGCTGCTTCATGTCCCCTGTCGCTTTCTTGCCCGGACGCTGGACGCGTGAGACCTCCTCGAAATGCACCGGCACAGCGCGCGTGCTCACCTGTGCGGTGCGGTGCAGCGGCAGTAATAAAGAAGCCCGTAGGAACCGTAAGCCCAGCGTTAAATTCATGTGAAAGGGTGGCGACAGCGGATCGCACTGATAGAACGCCTGCCGGATCGAGCGGCCGGTCTTGCGCACCCGAGTGTCATCGACCGCCACCCCGACCAGTCGTTGGGGACAATGTGTCAGAGCGCGTTTCAGAATCGGTCGAAACAGCTGCTGCGGTTCCCATCGGCAACGCGAGTGCAGGAAATACTCGGCGCTCCAACTGCGATCCTGCCCGCCGTTGGTCCAGATGATACGCGACAGACAGCGGCGGCCCAGGCACACCAGAGATCCCAGCGATTGGCGCACTGAGCGCTGGAATGTGCGCTGCCCACGAAACTTTTCAGCTTGAGATTCTGCTTGAGCGCCTTAAAAAACAACTCCACCTCCTAGCGGTCCTTGTAGATCACGGCAATAGTGGTAGAGCCAAAGGCCAGCAGATTGGTCAGCAGCACAATCTCTCGCTCGTTGGCGGCATCCCAGACCACCACGCGGCGGAGCACGACAGGGCAATCGGTTCGAGCTTTGTCACCCGTGAATCGGATCAGTTGATCGGACCGGATATTGCGGTTTTGCGGAACGGCGCGCTCCGCCGTTACCTCGTAAGCGGCATTCTCCTTCCGACGCGTGACGAAATAGATTTCCTCGGCGGTCCACTTGCCGAACAGCGTGACTATACCGTGACGCGATTCGCATGTAAGATCGCCTTTCAGAAGGAGAGAATTTACCGGTCGTTATTGAACAGCGCCGATCTTACTACTCTGGAATTACAAAGAAATGACGTTCCGGAATCGCTGTTTAATAGAGCAAGAGGATTGCTCTCGGGGAGGGGCGTGAATTTCATGAAGATAGAACTTCTCGGTACTTTGATCATGGGCGTCGACTATGACGCCGATCGAGCCCATTTCGCTTGTATTTTTTAGGCTGGGATTTAGAGCAGGAACTGCTCTAGCTTCTGGCCCTGATGCTCGCGGCTTACAGGAAGCCAGGCCATAATGAAGAGGGAGCACGCATGACGCCGGCAGCACTGGTTTCGGTCAGTGAGTATTTGAATACGAATTACCGTCCCGACCAGGAAATGCTGGAAGGGCAGCTCGTTGCACGGAACGTGGGTGAATACGATCACAGTAATTTGCAAGGCGCGCTAATAGCTTTCATGCGGCAGCGCCAACGCGAATGGAACATTCGGGTGCTGCCGCAGCAGCGCCTCCAAGTTTCTCCTACCCGCTTTCGTGTTCCTGATGTATGTGTCATTTCTCGCGAGCAGGCGCTCGAACCGGTGTTTACTCGACCTCCCCTGCTCTGCATTGAGGTGCTTTCCAAAGACGATACGCTGCGCAGCATGCAGGATCTCATCGATGACTATCGGGCCTTCGGAGTCGATCATATTTGGGTGCTCGATCCGGTGAAACGTCGCGCCTATGTTTGTATGCACGGGGATTTCCGTGAACCGGAAGGCGAAATTCTCGAAGTTTCACTTTCTCCGATCCGCATTCCTTTACGGAATCTCTTCTCCGACTTAGATTGAGGTGCTTCTCGTTTAAGCCAAAGGCGATATAGTGAGCGAACGGTGAAATTTTATGGCTAATGCTCCTACAACAGGATTCATACCGACACAAGAAGAATTGAGCAATCTGGAACGTGAGATAGGCTTTCATCCTGCCACGGTGGAGAACCCGGACACGTTGACGCCTGCGCAGATCGCGAGCTTTAATCGCAATGGGTATTTGTCAGGAATCCGCATTTTCAATGACAAGGAGATGGCGGAAATTCGTGGATACTTCGACGATTTGCTTGCGAAGACGCTGGCCGCCGGAGGGGATAGTTATTCCATCAGCACGGCGCATTTGCGCCATGGGAAGGTTTTCGACTTACTGACAGAACCGCGAATTGTAGCGATTGTAAAGGATCTGTTGGGCGAGGACGTGGTCGGCTGGGGTTCTCACTTCTTTTGCAAGATGCCGGGGGATGGCAAGCGGGTATCGTGGCATCAGGATTCCAGTTACTGGCCTTTAACTCCGTCCATGGCCGTGACGGCGTGGCTTGCAATCGACGATGCGACGGTGGAAAACGCCTGTATGCGCTACATTCCAGGGACCCATCACTTGGGCCATTTGACTTACAAGCTGAGTGAAAACGACGAGGCCAACGTATTGAATCAAACCGTGCCGGGTGCGGAGAGTTTTGCCGAACCTTTCGATGTGCAGCTTAGGGCGGGAGAGATTTCTATTCACAGCGATCTTTTGCTGCACGGTTCGGAAGCGAACCAATCGAACAAACGACGCTGTGGGCTGACCCTGCGGTATTGCCCTGCGGTGGTGAGAGCGGGCTTAGGCTGGAATGCGAAAGGGGTGGTTGTTAGCGGGAAAGATGAATCCGGCCACTGGGAGAATCCGCGGCGGCCAGAGACAGAGTGATCGGAGGCTCGGGCGCAGTTACGTCCAAATACTGCCGTGTCGAATCACTGCCGGACGTCCGTGCACATTGCTTTTGTTGCTGTGACCAGGCGGGCGATGTCGGCTCCTACGGCTACAAAGGTGGCTCCTTGGGCCAGCTGCTTCCTGGCGGCTTCTGGGGTTGGGACGAAGATGCCTACGGGCTTGTTTTGTTGGCGGCCTGCTTGGATGACTCGCTCGATGGCTTTCTGCACTCTGTGGTCGTCGATGTTTCCTGGAATTCCGAAACTGCCTGACAGATCGTAGGGGCCAATGAAGAGTGCGTCCACTCCTTCGAGGGCGGCGATTTCTTCGACGGCTTCGACAGCGTCTTTGTGTTCGATTTGCAGGATAATGGCGGTGCGGTCGTTTTCTGTTTGGACTTTTTCGGCTACGGTCGATCCATAGCCCATGCTCCGGCCCAGTCCGACGCTTCGTGCTCCGGAGGGTGGATATTTTCCCGCGGCTACTACGGCTCGGGCGATCTCCGTGGAGTTGACTTGGGGGGCGATGATGCCGGAGCAGCCGGTGTCGAGCGCTTTTTTTACATAGACGGGGCTTGGCGCTTCGAGCCGAATGAAGGAGAGACAGTCGGCGCGCATCGACTGGATCATGGTTTGCGTTTCCGCCAGCGTCAGGACGGAGTGTTCGAGATCGAAGAACAGCCAGTCGAGACCGGATTGCGAGAGAGCTTCCGCTAGCGCCGGTGATGCGATGCTTACCAACGTTCCGACCAGAAAGCGGCGGATTTCGATCGCGTCTGTTAGAGCGCTCATGCTTCGATGGGAATAACTTCTCGCTCGATTGTTTTTTCGGAAGCGAGGCGTGCTTTGCTCAAGTCGTAGGAGCTTTGGAGATTCAGCCAGAACTCAGGGGAGTTGCCAAAGACGCGGGCGAGGCGTAGAGCGGTGTCGGTGGTGATGCTACGTCTCTCTCTCACGATATCGTTAATCCGCGTCACGGGTACTCGTAGCTTCAGTGACAGGGCGGCGGAAAGGCCCAGGGAGAGCATGAATTCTTCACGCAACATTTCACCTGGGTGTGTTGCGATCGGTCCGAGTTTTGTCTGTCGTTTTCGTCGCAACATAAAGTGTCAGTTTTTCGGCGGTGGCGAGGTGCTGCTGGTTTTTTGGGCGGGCTCGCGGAAGGTGCGTTCCTGGATGTCGTTGGGATCGGTCGAGACGGGCTGGTCTCGCCAGAGCCAGCGCATCATGTCGGGCAGGATGGCGCCTCCCATGGCTTGGCCGTGGCGATTCATTCCCCAGGCATAATTTACGTCGTAGCCTTTGGCGGTCAGGGCCTTCATGAGGCGCACGTTTTGCAGGAACCAATCGCGTGCGGGGTCGTAGGGACGATTGCCCGTAACGCCGCGGTGGTCGTTGCGGCCGTCTTGCAGGAAGACGCGGATGGGCTTCTTTTCGGATTGGGCGATCAGTTCCGGATAGACTTGGCCTCCGCGAAGATTGACGAAGCTTCCGACGAAGCTCAGGACTTTGTGGAACTGGTCGGGACGCTGCCAGGCGACGGTGAAGGCGGCGATGGCTCCGGAACTGGCGCCGCCGATGGCGTGGTTGTCGGGATCTTTCGAGATGTTGTACTCCTTATTGAGCAGCGGCATCAGCTCGTCGACGACGACGCGGGCGTAACGATCGTCGAGGGAGTTGTATTCGGTGGGGCGGTTGGTGGTTTTGTCGCCCCATTCGTGGAGGTTCGGCTCGGGCTGATCGAGGCGGCGGCCGGGATTGATGAAGACTCCGATCATGACCGGGATTTCATGCCGGTAGATCAGGTTGTCCATGACGTTTTGCGCCCGGATCTGCCCGTCGGGCGCAATATAGGCTTGACCATCCTGAAAGATCATCAAGCCGGCTGATACGGCCGGCGTGTACTGGGCTGGAACGTAGACCCAATAGGTGTGCTGGGTGCCGGGATAGGCTTGGCTCGGGAGCGTGAAGGGTCCGCGGATTTCGCCTTTGGGGACGCCTTCCTGGGGAAGCGAGTCCGGGCCGAGATGGTTGTGGCTGTCCATCTCGGGGCCTTCTGAAAGCGATTGAGCAGGGCTTCTGAAGGCACAAACAAAGAGGAGTGAGGTCAATAGGGATCCGAGCAGGCGTTTCATGGTTGAACGTGATTATCATATTCGACGACGAGCTTGACGCGTGAAACGCGGTTGCGCGAGGCTTGTTTCGAAAGGCGACGACCCTGCAGACACTAAAACGAATTTCACTCACGGCTTGGATTTTCATTGCACTGGTAGTTGGGATCGCGGTGGGAGTGATTTCTCCGGCATTTGCCAGAAGCCTGGCGCCGGTCAGCAATATTTTTCTGCGGCTGATCAAGTCGATTGTCGGGCCGCTGTTGTTTGGGACGTTGATTTACGGGATTGCTTCGGCGGGCGAGTTAAAGACGATGGGGCGGATCGCGTTGAAGTCGATTACGTACTTCGAAGTGGCGACCACCTTTGCATTGATTATCGGGCTGGCGACGGTGAATTTGTTGCAGCCGGGCGCCGGATTGAGTTTGACCGGCGAGGGAACGGCGGGGCTGCAGGGCATCGGTAAGCAGGTGTCATTGAGCAGCGTGCTGGAGCATGCAGTGCCAAGCAACATTTTCGAGTCGCTGGCACAGAATGACGTTCTGCAGATGGTGATTTTCTTCTTTCTGTTTGGGGCGGCTTGTTCGGCGATCGGCGAGAAGGCCCAGCCGGTGGTGAAGTTCGCCGGCGCGGTGGCGGAGGTGATGTTCCGGTACACGAAGTACGTGATGTATCTGGCGCCGTTCGGAGTGGCGGCGGCGATTGCGGTTACGATCGGTTCAAAAGGGATTGCGGTTTTGTTCAGCCTGGGGAAGCTGGTCGGCAGTCTTTATTTGGCGGAGTTTCTTTTTGTGGTGGTGGTGCTTGGTTCGGCTGTGCAGTTGAGCCGAGTGCCGCTGAGACGATTTTTTCATGCGGTGCGACAGCCGTTTTTAATTGCGTTTTCGACGGCGTCGAGCGAGGCGGCGTTGCCGTTAGCGCTCGAGAATATGGAACGGTTCGGCGTACCGAAACACATCGTCGGATTCGTGTTGCCGACCGGGTATAGCTTCAATCTGGATGGATCGACGCTGTATTTGTCGCTGGCTTCGGTGTTTGTGGCGCAGGCGGCGGGGGTGCACATGCCGCTGGGGACGCAGATCACGATGATGCTGACGTTGATGTTGACCAGTAAAGGAGCGGCGGCGGTACCTCGCGCTTCACTGGTGATTCTGGCGGGAACGCTGGGGACGTTTCACTTGCCGTTGGAAGGGGTGACGTTGATTTTGGGTGTGGATGCGTTGATGGACATGTGCCGGACGTCGGTGAATTTGCTGGGCAATTGTGTGGCGACGGCGGTGATTGCGCGATGGGAAGGCGTGGAGTTCGATCGGGTAGGGCCGGAGCCGGAGGTGGCGGCGATGGAGGGTTGAGGGTCTTGCCAGATCCATCCCTTCTTAGCTAAGATAGATTAGTCAACCATGAATACCAGCGTTGTTACGATTCACGAGGCAAAAACACATCTCTCTCGTTTGATTCAGAAAGCTTCGAGTGGGGAAGAGGTGATCATTTCGCGCGGTTCTAAGCCGGTTGCGCGGCTGGTCGCGTTTGGAGAGGCGAAAGGTAAGCGCCAACCTGGGTCAATGAAGGGACAGCTGGTGGTTGGCAGTGAGTTTTTCGAACCTCTGCCGGACAAAGAAGTACGAGTGTGGGAATAGCCGGTTGCAGGTTTTACTCGATACCCATGCTTTGCTTTGGTGGCTTGCCGACGATCCGGCATTGACAAGGCCAGCGCGAAAGGTGATCGCTGAGACGCGAAATGTTGTGTTTGTCAGTGCAGCGTCAGCCTGGGAGATCGCGACGAAAGTAAGGCTCGGTAAATTGGCGAGCGCAGCGGATCTGGCTGCGGACTTCAGCGGCTACATTGAACGGGAAGGTTTTCAGGTACTCGCAATTTCAGAAGAACATGCCGTTCGCGCAGGACTCTTCCCGGGGGCCCATAAGGATCCGTTCGATCGCATGCTGATTGCACAAGCGCAGGCAGAAGGCATGCCGATTGTCAGCAATGAAGTGCAGTTTGACACATACGGCGTGCGTCGCATTTGGTGACGACCAGCCGTAGTTGGCGCTGAAATCTTCTTAAGACCGAAGTGCTTTCACTAGGGAAGCTCACAGGAGATGGTATCTCGTTGCGAGCGTCCAAGATGAGGCAGCGCACTTCTTGATTCTGCCACAGGAAGGGAAATTGGCAAAAACGAGCATGAATGGTGGTGATAAGGCTGTGCGGGGAGCGCGCGCTCTGGGCTGGGTGAGCATTGGGCTGGGGGCAATGGAGTTGTTTGCTCCTGAGGCTTTGGGGAAATGGATCGGAGTCCGGGGGCGTTCAACCTTAATTCGGGCGATGGGCGGGCGTGAGATTGCGACCGGCATTGTGATTCTGACGATGCCGGACCCGGCGATTGGAATTTCGGCTCGGGTGGGCGGAGACGTGTTGGATTTGACTCTCTTGACCAGAGGCTTGTTTTTCAAGGACACCGCGAACGGAAAGCTGGGGAGGGCGGTTGCGATCGTGGGGGGAATTGCGGCGGCGGATGTGGCGTGCGCGGCTTGTTTGGCGCAGACAAGCGGATCGAGCGTGGTTGAGACGGTTCAAACGATTGCGGTCAACCGATCACCGGAAGAATGTTACCGGCTTTGGCGTGATTTTGAGAATCTTCCGCGCTTCATGAAACATGTGGAGTCGGTTCAGGTGAGCGGGGAGGGGCGTTCGCATTGGGTGGCGAAGGGACCGGCGGGCGTGACAGTCGAGTGGGATGCGGAGTTGATGGAGGACTCGCCGAATCGGATTGCGTGGCGATCGCTGCCGGGCGGCGATGTAGAGAACAGCGGTTCGGTGGAGTTTCAGCCGGCGACGCAGGGGCACGGCACGATTGTCAAGGCAACCGTGCGTTATGCTCCTCCGGCGGGAGCGGCTGGGGCGGCGATTGCGAAGTTGTTTGGCGAAGAGCCGAGCATACAGGCTAAGACTGAACTGCGGCGCTTCAAAGCGGTGTTAGAGACGGGCGAAGTTCCTACGATTGACGGACAGAGTTCCGGGCACGCCTGACATTTACGAGGACAGGAATGAGGATTCAATGAAGGCGAATTGTTGGTACGGGAAACACGATTTACGTGTGGAGAACGTGCCGGATCCGAAGATTTTGAACCCGCGGGACGCGATTGTGAAGATCACGCTCACTGCGATCTGCGGTTCGGACTTGCATCTTTATGACGGTGTGATTCCCAGCATGCAGCGCGGCGACATTCTGGGTCATGAGTTCATAGGGGAAGTGGTGGAACTGGGCTCCGGTGTGAAGAACCTGCAAGTGGGCGATCGAGTAGTGGTCCCGTTTCCGATTGCTTGCGGAGGTTGCTTTTCCTGTGACCGCCAGTTGTATTCGCTGTGTGAGAATTCGAATCCGAATGCCTGGATGGCGGAGGCGTTGTGGGGGCACTCGCCGTGCGGGATCTTTGGGTACTCGCATCTGGTGGGAGGCTACGCGGGCGGGCAGGCGCAGTATGCGCGGGTGCCGTTTGCGGATGTGGGTCCGATCAAGGTTCCGGAAGGTTTGAGCGACGAACAGGTTTTGTTTCTCTCCGATATTTTTCCGACCGGTTACATGGCGGCGGAGAACTGTAATATTCATCCGGGAGACACGGTGGCGGTGTGGGGTTGCGGGCCGGTTGGGCAGTTCGCCATGAAGAGCGCGTATATGTTGGGCGCGGAGAAGGTGGTCGGCATCGATCGGGTGCCGGAACGCTTGCGGATGGCGCACGACGTGGTTGGCGCTGAGGTGATCGATTACGAGAAGCAGAGCGTGTACGACAGCTTGATGGAGATGACGGGTGGGCGCGGGCCGGATTCGTGCATTGAGGCCGTTGGAATGGAGGCGCATACGCCCAATCCGCTGCTCTACGCGTATGATCGCGTGAAACAGGCAGTGATGCTCGAGACGGGGCGGCCATTCGCGTTGCGACAGGCGATCATGGCTTGTCGTAATGGTGGAACGCTGTCGCTGGCGGGCGTTTTCGGCGGACTGATCGATAAGGTGCCGATCGGGTCGATTATGAATCGATCGCTTACGATCCGGACTGGACAGACGCATGTGCAGCGGTATTTGCGTCCGCTGATGGAGAGGATTCAGAAGGGCGAGATTGATCCGAGCTTCGTGATCACGCACCGGCTGCGGTTAGAAGATGCGCCGAGCGCGTTTGAGACGTTCAAGAAGAAGCATGATAACTGCATCAAGGTGGTGATGCGGCCGAATTAGCTGGGAGAGCGAGCAGGCGGAACAGTATGGCTGACAAGAATCTGAACGGAAAAGTGGTTGTGATCACCGGAGCGTCGAGTGGCTTGGGGAAAGGCGCGGCACTTAAGTTTGCGGCGGCGGGGGCCTCGGTTGTGGTGGCGGCTCGTCGAGAGCAGTTGTTGGAAGAACTTGTTGCGAAGTGCGAGTCACTGGGTGGGCGCGCGCTGGCGGTGGCAGCCGATGTCAGCCAAGAAGACGATGTGCGAGAGCTGGCCGGCGCGGCCCTTGGGCAATTCGGACGGATTGACGTGTGGGTGAATAATGCGGGAAGCGGCGCGATGGGACGCTTCGAGGAGGTGCCGCTGTCGGAGCATGTGCAGGTGATCGAGACGGACTTGCTGGGGACCTTGTATGGCAGCTACTACGCGCTGAAGCAGTTCAAGCTGCAAGGCGAGGGCACGCTGATCAATATGTCGTCGGTGATCGGCAAAGTGCCGGCTCCGTATTTTTCGTCGTACGCGGCGGCCAAGCACGGGATTGTGGGTTTGAGCGCCACGCTGCGGCAGGAGTTGGCGGAAGACTCGCTCGACCGGATACACGTGTGCACGGTGATGCCTACCTCGATGGACACTCCGTTCTTTGAGCATGCGGCGCAGCATACGGGGCACGAAGTGAAGCCGATTCCGCCGGTTTATGATGCCGAGAAAGTGGTGGATGTGATTGTGCGGCTGGCGACTGAGCCGGAAGCGGAAGTTTCCGTTGGGGCAGCCGCGAAGTTCTTCACGTTTGCGCATCAGATGGCTCCGGGGCTGGTGGAAACGATGATGCGGCGGCAGACCCATAAATCGCAATTCGACGATGCCAAGCCGGAAGCGGAGAGTGGCGGCGCGGTAAAGAAGCCTGCCGCGAGCGGAACGGCGGTGGGCGGCGGCTGGGGCAAGACGAAGGGCTGACCTGTTGTCCATGGGCTTCACGCGACAATAGTCGGGTAAATGTCCTGCCTTCGTTTTGAAATCCAGGCCGAGTGTTCCCAAACGGGTGCGCGGGCCGGATTGTTACATACGGCTCACGGCACGATTCAGACGCCGGTCTTCATGCCGGTGGGCACGCAAGGAACGGTGAAGGCGCTGAGTCCGCGCGAACTACAGGATGATTTGGATGCGCGCGTCATTCTGGCGAACACGTATCATCTCTTTCTAAGACCGGGACATGAGCGCATTGAGCGCATGGGCGGTCTTCATCAGTTCATGTCGTGGCCGCGAGCGATTCTGACGGATTCCGGCGGCTTTCAGGTTTTTAGCCTCGACTCGCTTCGCAAAGTAACGGACGAAGGGGTTCTGTTTCGGTCGCATTTGAATGGGGATGCTCATTTGTTTACGCCAGAGAGCACGGTGGATGTGCAATTGGCGTTTGGGAGCGACATTCTAATGGCGCTCGACGAGTGTCTGCCTTATCCGACGACTCACGAACTGGCAACCGAATCGATGTACCGGACGATCCGCTGGGCTCGGGCCGGCTATGCGCACTACCAGCGGCGGGAAAAGGGTCTCGGTTGTGCGTTGTTTCCGATTGTGCAGGGATCGATGTACCCGGATCTGCGAGCGGCTTGCGCGGAGGCTTTGCTGGAGCTGGATGCGCCGGGGTATGCGATCGGCGGATTGTCGGTGGGCGAACCGAGGGAGTTGAGCGAGGAGATGACGGCGGTGACGGCGCCGCTGCTTCCTCGGGAGAAGCCTCGCTACGTGATGGGCGTGGGCATGCCGGAGGAGCTGCCTCGTTATGTGGCGCAGGGTGTGGACATGATGGACTGCGTGCTTCCGTCGAGAAATGCCCGTAATGGTTATCTGTTTACATCGCGAGGCAAAGTGGTGATCAAGCAGGCGCAGTACTTAGAGGACGAGAGCGCTCTCGATCCGGAGTGCCCTTGTTACACTTGCCGGACGTTCAGCAAAGCGTACCTGCGGCATTTATTTCAAGCCGGCGAAATTCTGTTTTCGATGCTCGCGACATTGCACAACGTGAGGTTTTATCTTGACATTATGCGTCGAATGCGGGAGGCTATTTTGCTTGGGAAGTTTCCGGAACTATTGACGGAAATGCAGTCGTCTGCGCTGGTTGAGCCTGGCAGGTAGGAACGCCGAGGGCTGTTTTCGGGAACCAGTGTTCCAGAGGGATGCCCACTCCTCCGAAGCCAGCTAGCGTCCAGAGATAGTCCTGGTCTGCGGGATTACGGATGGCAAGAAATTCACGTGAACAGGAGCTATATGCTGGATCCACTTCTCCTCCTTCAAGCGGCGGCGCCGGGGGCGGACTCTTTCCTCAAGGGTCTGCTGCCGATCGTGCTGATGGTGGCGATCTTCTACTTTCTGGTGTTCATGCCGATGCGGCGTCAACAGAAGAATCAGAAAGAGATGGTCAAGACACTGCAGAACGGGCAGACGGTGCTGACTTCGGGAGGAATTATCGGGACGATTGTGGCAGTGAACGATGATACTCTGATACTGCGAATCAAGCCGGATAATCTTAAGATCCAAGTCGCCCGCAGTTCCGTGACGAGTCTGGTGAACACGGACGAACCGGGAGTTAAGAAGTAGGCCGTGGTTTAGGCTTTTAATTTCGGTCATGAAACGTCATCTTCGGTTCAAATTTTTCTTTATTGTCGCGGTCATTCTGGTTTGCCTGTACGGCATCATCGGCCTTCCGAAGAGCAAGGCCGAGCTGGTGGCGAACTGGCACAACAACATTCATCTGGGGCTCGATCTGCGGGGCGGCACATACCTGGTGGTTCAGGTGCAGCAGCAGGACGCCTTCAACAACGAAGCGGGGATGCGGGCGGATGCGCTCAAGGAATCGCTGCGGAAGGCGAATGTTCAATATGGCGATATCGAAGTGGTGGACGCTCACTCCCTGCCGGATGCGACGAAGGTAGCGATCTCGCTGAAGGGTGTAGCTTCGACGCAGGGCGGAACGCTGCGGAGCATCATGAACGAGCAGTTTCCGACCTGGGTATTGACTCCGGTGAACGCCACCGACTACCGGCTGACGATGCGGCCGTCGGATGCGTTGAAGATGTGGCAGGACGTTCTGTCGCAGACCAAGAACACGATGGACAAGAAGATCAACGCGCTGGGTCTGAGCGAAGCGAGCGTGCAGCAGAGGCGCGAGGACATTGACTCTCAGCTATTGATCCAGATGCCGGGCGTGGACGATCCGGGCCGGGTGAAGCAAATTATTCAAACCGCCGCCGTGCTGGAGTTGTACGACGTCAAGGGCGGACCATATCAAAACCGGGAAGAAGCCCTGACGCAGAATAACGGCGTGCTGCCGATCGGTACGAAATTGATCGGCTCGCCGGGCGCTACGCCGGGCGGCAAGGGGGGCGGGGTGTACCTGGTGGCGCGAACACCGGTGGTACGCGGGCCGGACATCCGGGATGCTCGTCCGCAACAAGGCCAGCTTCCGAATAGCTGGGATACGGAGTTCGTTCTGAGCCAGGATGCGGCGCGACGATTCTCGACGTATACGGCGGCCAATATTGGGAACCGGCTGGCGATCGTGCTGGACGGCAAGGTGATCGAAGCGCCCAGCATTCGGAGTCAGATCAACGATCAGGGTGTCATTGAAGGGGCCGGCACGCAGGAAGAAGCGGCCGACCTCGGCTTGAATTTGAAGGCGGGCTCGCTGCCGGCGAGTGTGATTTTTTTGCAGGAGAATACGGTGGGGCCGTCGTTGGGGGCCGATTCCATTCAGGACGGCTTTGCGGCGGGCATTGCGGGCGTGCTGGCGGTGATTGTGGCGATGCTGATCTACTACAAACGGAGCGGCATCAACGCGGTGCTGGCGCTGATTCTGAATGCGGTCATTTTAATCGCGTGTCTCAGTTATTTCGACGCGGTTTTGACACTGCCTGGCATAGCGGGCATTATTTTGACGATCGGTATGGCGGTGGACAGCAACGTCCTTATTTTTGAGCGCATTCGTGAGGAACTGCGGGCCGGCAAGACCGTGATTCCGGCCGTCGATACCGGTTTTAGCAAAGCTTTATTGACTATTATCGACACTCACGTCACCACGATTGTTTCGTGCGCGATTCTTTTCCTGTTCGGCACCGGTCCGGTCAAGGGATTTGCGGTGACCTTGGTAATCGGGCTGATCGCCAACGTGTTCACCGCTGTTTTTGTGTCGAAGTTTATCTTCGATTGGGAGCTTTCGCGACCCAAGCCAGTGACGGCATTGAGTATCTAGGGGTTACGCCGGTTCAACTTTTTTAGGAGTTGGCGCCGGTCGATTGGGAACAAATGTTAATGGCCGGTGTCTACTTTCTGTAGATGACGGCTTCCAGATTCAGATGGAAATCTTCAAGCAAACGAATTTCGATTTTCTCGGCAAGAAGTGGCCGTTCATCAGTCTATCTTTGCTGCTTACGGTTGTTGGGTTGATTAGCTTGGCTGTTAAGGGTGGTCCGAAGTACGGGATTGATTTCACGGGCGGTGCCCTGATGGACGTGAGTTTTGTGAAGCGGCCGCCGGCAGAGATGATCCGGAAGGCTCTTCACCAAAAGATTCCCGGTGAGATCTCGGTGCAAGAGATCGGCGGCACGCAGGAAGTGTTTATATCGACGGGACTGAATGGCAGGACCGACCAGGGATTGCAGAACGTTCGGGCTGACATGTTGAATAGTTTGAATTCAACGTTCAATCCCAATGCAAATGGAAAGCTCGATATCAATACGACCGGACAGGCGGCGCTGGGGGATCGTTTGCGTGATCCGCTGGCTCGCTCCGGCGCGGCGCTGTCGGACGATCAACTGCAGGATTTGACGAAGCGGATCACGTCCTTTCGGGATACTCCGCCCCGCTCGGGTTTGATTCGGAACCTGGACGAATTGCGCGGAGTTCCGGGTGTTACGCAGAAGGTGTCGGACATCCTCAAGCAGGAGTGTTTTTCGGGCAGTTTTTCGATTCGAAACGTGGAAGTGGTGGGGCCTCGCATTGGGTCCGACTTACGGCAGCAGGCAATCAATGTCGTACTGATTGCGCTGGGAGCCATGTTGGTCTACATCGCATTTCGGTTCGAGTGGATTTATGGCGTCGCGGCGGTGATCGCTGTGTTTCACGATACGATTATCACGATCGGTTTGTTTTCGTTATTTAATAAACCGATCGACTTGACTGTCATAGCGGCACTGCTGACTCTGGTCGGTTACTCGATGAACGATACCATCGTGACATTCGATCGGATTCGGGAGAATTTGAACTTACATGTACGAGGTTCTTTATCGGATATAGTAAACCTGAGTATTAATCAGACCCTGAGTCGTACAGTACTAACTTCGGGGTTGACGTTTCTGACTGCAATTTCTTTATACTTATTTGGCGGCCAGGTATTAAGCGGATTTTCATTCGCGTTGGTTGTTGGCATTATTGTGGGGACTTACTCGTCGATCTTTATCGCCAGTCCGATCCTGCTGGTAGGGCAGCGGTTCGCGGAAGGCCGAAGAAAAGCGGGAAGAGCCGCCAGTGTTCGACCGGCGAATGCGCTGGAATCGCGTTCTCGGTCCACCAAGGCCGACAAGGGCGTTGTTAAGCCAGTGAGATAGGCTGCTGGATACGGCTTAGCAGGTTGTTTAATAGTTTGCAAGCTCGGAGATCGAAGAGCTTGTAGTGAGGGACTGACATGTTTGAACAAACGTTTACTGATTCAGGCGATCAGGGGAAGAAAAAATACACAGTACTTGTGTCTCTGCTCCTTCAGATTGGCATTATTTGTGTTTTGATTCTGATTCCTTTGATCTATACGGAGGCTTTGCCGAACGCTCAATTAAAGAGTATGCTGGTAGCTCCGCCACCACCACCTCCGCCTCCGCCTCCGCCTCCGCCTCCGCAGAAGGTTCAACCGAAGCCGGTGGTACGGCAGTTCGTGTCTAATCAATTAATCGCTCCCAAGGTGATTCCGAAGCAGATCGCCAAGGTCGTCGAGGCTGCACCGGCGCCGGACGTAGGCGCCGGCGTGGTGGGTGGCGTGGGAGACGGTGGCGCTGCTGGCGGTGTAATTGGTGGCGTCGTTGGTGGTGTGGGCCCTGCCCCTCCTCCTCCTCCCCCGCCCGCAGCCCCGAAGCCGACAGGTCCGGTCCAGATTGGCGGCCGAGTTGCCGAAGCGAATCTGATTAAGAGAGTTCAGCCCGTGTATCCGCCGTTGGCTAAGTCGGCCCGCGTGCAGGGCACGGTGGAATTCACTGCGATCATCAGCAAAGAAGGAAATATCGAAAATTTGAAACTAGTACGTGGGCATCCGCTGCTGGTGAATTCTGCCAAAGAAGCAGTGTTGCAGTGGAAGTATCGTCCCACCCAGTTGAACGGGTCGGCGGTAGAAGTGATTACTGATATCATCGTGAACTTCACGCTGAGTCAGTAGAGATGATTCCAGTAGGATAAGTAGTAAGTTTGGTTCGTTAAAGTAAGTTCGTTTCAACTTAGGAGATAAGCATGGTATTACTTCAACTTCAAGTCTGGGCCTTATGGCTCCTTCAGGAAGAGCAGCAGGGGATCAACTTCGATCTTCGTACCCTTTGGGGCACGATGAACTGGTTGGCCAAGGGCGTAGTCCTGGTTCTGTTCATTATGTCGGCATGGTCGATCGGCGTGATGATCGATCGAGTGCTGGCCTACAACGCGGCTCGTAAACAGTCTCGTGCTTTTGCGCCGGCCGTAGCTGGAGCCTTACGCGAGGGCAAGCTGGATGAGGCAGTCAAGATTGCAGATCGCTTCAACAAAAGCCACCTGGCTAAAGTTGTTGTCGCCGGTTTACAGGAATTTAAGGCTCATCAGGTCAACACGGACATTCCGGGAGAAGAGATCGAGGCTTCCCGCCGGGCTTTGGAACGCGCCGAGGCCATTGTTCATGCTGAATTGAAGCGCGGCGTCAGCAGTCTGGCGACCATCGGTTCGACCGCGCCGTTCGTCGGTCTATTCGGTACAGTCGTCGGTATTATGCACGCGTTCCAATCGATTTCGACCTCGAAGTCGACCGGTATCGGTGCTGTGGCAGGCGGTATTTCAGAAGCCTTAATTACGACCGCTGTAGGTTTGTTTGTGGCTATCCCGGCCGTCTGGGCCTTTAACTACTTTACGAATCGTATTGAAGCGTTCGACGTGGAAATGGGTAACTCTAGTTCTGAGTTGATCGATTACTTCCTAAAGCGCAGCCAAGCTCGCGTCGCGAGGTAAGTAGAGAAGTAAGACTTAGCTCAAGTTGAATCGGTCCTATGGGGGAGCTGAACATTGCTCCCTTATAGGGGCTTCCCATAGGATCTGCATCGCTGGTCCCGATTCGTGAGCAGTCGAAATGTGCGTTAGAGGAGTTCAGTATGGCTAGATTGCAAAAAATGCCGCCCGTGGTATCTGACATCAACGTTACACCTATGGTGGATGTGATGTTGGTGCTCCTTATTATTTTCATGGTCATCACCCCGATGTTGAGTAAGGGTGTGAACGTGGACATGGTGAAAACGAAGAACCCGATCAAGATGGTGGAAGCGGACAAAGAGGACGCAATCCTTGTAGCTGTGACACGCGATGGGAAAGTTTTCCTCAGTCCTGGTAATCACGTGGTAACACCTGATCAGTTGGGTCCGCAAGTCAAAGATCTGCAGACGAACCGAACGGACAAGACGGTCTATTTGAAAGCCGATTCTCGCGCCCGGTTTTCCGGTGTCACGGATGTAATCGACAATCTGCGGACCGCCGGGGTGGATGCGCTTGGATTGCTGACGGAACAGATTCAGGATAAGAACAAGAAGGGTAATCTTTAAAGATTTCCTTCGGTTATTTTGAGAGGCTAATTTATGGCATTTTCAGTCGGTGGTGCAGGCGGACCGAAAGCAGACATCAACGTCACTCCGCTTATTGACGTGTTGCTGGTGCTTTTGATTATTTTCATGGTAATTACGCCCTTAACGCCTAAGGGATTAGATACTCTTGTGCCTCAGCCGCCACCTCCTAATCAACCACCGCCCCCTCCGGATACCGATCCGACGGTGGTGATTGAGGTAGCGAAGGATCACAGCTTGCAGATCAACGGACAGCCGACTCAGGAATCTGAGCTGACTCAAAAACTCGAGGACATTTTTAAAACTCGAGCGACTAAGGTTCTATTCGTCAAGGGCGATCCGGATGTCGACTATCGCTACGTAGCGCAGGCCATCGACGATGCCAAGGGGGCTGGCTTGGATAAGGTCGGCATCATGACGCCGAAGGTTGAAGCAGGGCAGTAAAGCGAAAGGACACGTGGAATGATTCAAAGATCTAAATGGCTGAGTGTCGCTTCGCTGAGCGTGCTGCTGGTGCTAAGCACCGGATGTGCAAAGTTGAAGTCCCGTGATGAGTTGAATAAAGGCGTACAGTCGTTCCGGGCTAATAAATACGCTGATGCGGTGAAGCACTTTAAAGAAGCGGTCAATGAGGACCCGACTAGTTCGAATGCCCGCGCTTACCTGGCTGTGTCTTACATGGTGCAGTGGGTGCCGGGTGCAGATTCCGCAGACAACAAGAAGAATTACGACATGGCGCGTAAGACCTTCAACGAGATTCTGGACAAAGAACCTACCAACGCGATGGCGCTAGCCTATATGGCTTCGATGTCTTTCCAGACGGCAGCAAATGGGACCGAAGAACAGAAGAAAGCGGCACTGGAAGAAGCCCGTAAATGGAACGATCGCCGTATTGAAGCGGATCCGAAAGACCCCGAGCCATATTATTACCTGGGCGTAATTAACTGGTCGGAAGCTTTTCCTGCCATTCGCACAGCTCGTGCCGAGGGGAAATTAAAAGCGGACGATCCGGGCCCAATTAAGGATGTTAAAGTTCGAGCAGACCTCAAGGATAAGTTCGGCCCTATGATCGACAAAGGATTGGATGATCTAACTAAGTGTCTGAACTACGATAAGGAAAATGAGGATGCCATGTCGTATATGAATCTTCTTTATCGTGAGAAGGCAGTTCTGGCGGACAGTCCGGCTGATGCTAAAGACTTAGTAGCTAAAGCGGAGAATTGGGCGGATAAGTCTCTGGAAATGAGGAAGATTAAAGCAAGCCGTCCTGCCAAGAAGGGCGAGCAGAAGACTTAGTTAGTTTTCGGCGCAATTAGCGCTCCTTGCAGTCGCGGCTCAGATAGCGATTTAACTAGAACGGCGCGAGATCTAACGTCCCACGCCGTTTTGTCTTTAGGAAAGAAACATTGTTCGATAGTCAGCATCGCGGCGTTTCGGTGAAAGGCCGGCATCCCGAATCAAGCTGCGAAATACTTCTTCCGATCTATCCTCGTCAGTGCTGCCTAGATCGTCTGCACCGAATCTCAGGGCGAGCTGCGCCACTTTAAGACCGACCAGCGGCGGCGCAGCCTGAATGGATGAAATGTCTTCGAGATACAGGCGAGAGAGCGCGACCAGCTTCAGGTATTCTGTTCCTGTGACAGCCGCGCTGAAGCAGGGTTGGACGGCGGGAGGCGCGAGTTCCAGAGCTTGCTCGAATTGTTCGATCAGTTCGTTCAGCGATTCACCTGGCGTTACAACCAGCGGAAAAAAATTCTGTGGCGCGGTCTCTGCCGAACCCAAGCAATAAGTCACAATGCCGTAAGGATGCAACTTAGTGCGAAGCGTGTCGGCTTGCATGCCCACCTCGATCAGGTCTTCGCTGTGCCATAAATCAGCCATCGATTGGCTCGTCATGACTGTACTCCGACGGGATGCGCTCCGACAGCTTGCCGGTTGAGACCTGCCATTGTAAGAAATGTTTCCAAACCTTCCATCTCTTTTGCGCCAAGTTCGAAACGGATATGCCGGCGTAAGTAACGGTCAGCGAGCTCGTGTGTGATTTGCCGCTTTGTGAATTCCTGGGTAATGATGTCGGCTAAGCGTGCTTGGCCGAACGTGTACGATTCGGTGGTCAGCTTTTGCAGGCGGCCGACCGCAATGCCGGGTTTACCTGCCCAGGCCGCAAATACAAAAGGAAGACCAGTAAGCTTCAACCACTCCCCGGCCAGATCGAGACACGGCGTCGGCTCTTTCGCCGGATCGAGGAGCAGTGCCGGATCTCCGATGATCAAAGCGGCATCGGCTCTCGCGAGCATCGTCGTGAGGTTTGGCTCAGCGCTGAAGATCTGCGGTTGTGCTCCGAAGCGCTCTCTGAGAATGACTCTGGCCAGTTGAACGGAAGTGCGTGAACTCAAGTCGGCTGCCAGGGTACGGATCTTCCCCCAGGGCGCCTTCGAAAATAAGAGAATGCTACGGACCGGACCGGTGGCAGAGATTCCGACACCGGGAATAATTTCGAGACCTTGACGAGCGATTTCAGCGACGGGGACTAAGCCTATGTCGATTTTGTCTGCTTCGACATTTTCGGCGCAAATGGAGGGGATGGAGAACGTTAAATCGACGTCCTCTTGTTGAAGCCCGTGCAGCATGCCCCAGACGAGTGGAACGGTGTTGAGGTAACTGACGGCGCCCACACGAATCTTAAACTTGTTTGGCTTCAAGTATTAGTTTATCGGACCTATTTAATTATCGGGATTCAGGTGGTAGTTTTCTGAAGCTGCGCTGGCGAACTTTCTTCTCAGGATCTGCAAGCGTTTCTGCTGTGATACGTTTGAGGCATTGGAGTCGCTTGGCGTGACTTTTACGATGGAAGCCGAGCCTGGAGATCCTTTCCGGAGTAATGCCGAATTGCCCGCTTAGCGCTCCCGATGCCGATACGGAAGAGTAGAAGCATGGATCGCCAAATGGCGTTTTCCAAAAAAAACGTTGTTGAGCTACCAGCCTATGAACCGTTGCCGTCAGTGTGGGCCGGTAGCGATGCCGACCTAATAGAACGCATGTTGAGCTTTTATCCTCGGGCTGAGCCTCGTCGGATACTCGACGCTACGGTAAACACAGGGCGCTTCTGGCAGGGCAGCGATCGCCCCGTGATTGGCATTGACATAGACGACAGACACAAACCACAGGCGCTAGCCGACAATACGTGTCTTCCCTTTTCTTCCGGAGCGTTCGACGTTGTGGTCTATGATCCGCCTCATATACCTAATCAGGGAAAAGACAAGGGGAAGGATTTCAATGAGCGTTTTGGCTTGATAGTCAAGTCTGCCAAAGCGAATCAGTATACCTTCACTCACACTTTCGCGCCCTTTCTCCTGGAGGCGTGGAGAGTGTTGCGAGAGGAGGGCATTCTGTTATGCAAGTTGACGGACTACGTACACCATCACCGGTATCAGTGGGCACATGTTGATTTCATAGATGCGGCGAGGAGCAAAGGCTTTACTGCCTGTGACTGCATTATCAAAATCAGGAAAGGACCAATCATCGACCCCAAATGGAAGACGGCTCATCATAGTCGTCGTCAGCATTGCTATTGGCTGATCTTTCGAAAGTCGAGAAAGTGTGAGTGAGGAACGTGGCGGGACGATTGCGCCCTTCAGCGCGAGCCGACAGATCGCTTTTCATCAGCTCCTCTTAGCTGCACGGCGCAGCTATCTCATGGACGCTTTGCAGAAAGCATTGGCCGAAGCGCCGCCTCTTGTCGTCAAGCAGCAACTGAGTGCGCTCGTGCCCGAAGATGTTCAGCGTATTTTCCGTTCCCATCGTTCTTGAAACCAAGCCTACATTGATTGGCTATTACCGTCTTCTTCTTGGCATCTCACAAAAAGGCTTTTACCAGAAAAAGACCGGCATGTCCCAGTTCAAGATGATGGAGACCACTGGCGCTCTCAATGAACGCCGTCGCCCTAATATCGAGGGCTTCTGTTCTGCGATGACACAGAGTCTCGCCGAGCTGGTTCGTCAGCTCTCTATCCATCTCACTCCAAGAGATCTCAACGATCTGCCTTTACTAACCCTCGGCTCTCAGTTCCAGGGAGGCAATAACTAATGTTATCGGCCAGCTTGCCACCAAAGAAGTATTCATTGCCCTTTCCGAATTGGTGAGAAGACACATCACATCCCAGACTTCTACCACCATCACGATTGAGAACGCATCCAGACGCAAAGTTGTTCTTGCCCTCGCAAGTGATCCCGACATTAGCGTTCTTGAAGACTTTAACGGGCAGATGCGGAAGAAGGTAGCAATCGAAATTAAAGGTGGCACGGATGTCAGCAATGCGCACAATCGGGCTGGAGAGGCCGAGAAGTCTCATATCAAAGCAAAGAATGCCGGTTTCCGCGATTTCTGGACAATCATCTCTGTAACTGGCGTGAACTTTACCAGATTAAAAAGCCGGATCGCCGACTACAACGTCTTGGTTTGACGTGGCTCAAGTCTTAAGCAGGCAGGGAGAAGAGTGGGACGAGTTCAAGAGCCGATTCGCTGAGGCTACCGGAATACCAGTGGATCGACCGTAACGCAAAGTTAGGATGGGTCAATTAGACGCCGCGGCGGTCGCCCCATAGGTCGATGTGCAAACGAGGGCTGAAGCGATAGCCGGTTTGTTTGCAGAGCTCGGCGAGCCAGAGGCTTCGTTGGTGGACCGCGTTGCGATCGACTCCTTCCGGCATCAGAACGACGAACAAGCGGTCGGCGTTGAGTTCTTGCTCGATGAGTTGGATCTCGGCGAGATCGTCGGGTGTGGAGACTACGAATTTCAGTTGATAAGAATAATCGCCGATCAGTTTTTTCAGAACTTGCGGCTGGTAGCGCAGCCGGTCGTGAAGGATCGCCCAGCGGCCTTCTTCTCGTTCGTGTGGCGTCGAATTGGCGAGCTTCGGGCTCACACTCATCAGGTCACAGGAGACTGGTCTGTAGACGGTGCCGGCGGTTTCGATGGTGATGTGCAGACCGCGTTCGCGTAAGGCTCGGGTTAGCGTTTCAATCTCAGGAACAATCATGGGTTCACCGCCGGTGACCACGACGTGCGCCGCTCCGAACTCAAGCACTCGCGCGACGATCTCTGCAACCGAATGATCTGCTCCTTCCGGGCGCCAGGAGGTGTAAGGAGTGTCGCACCAGGAACAGCGCAGGTTGCAGCCGCTGGTTCGAACGAAAACCGAGGGCACGCCGACTAGCGTTCCTTCGCCCTGGACCGAGAAGAAGATCTCAGCGATTTTCACAGTCAGGCCAAAACCGGGTCAGGGACGCCGGCCTCTTCAAAGCCTTTTCGGCGGAGGACGCAGGAATCGCATAGACCGCATGGTTTGCCTTCCGCATCGGGATCGTAGCAGCTGTGCGTGAGGCCGACGTCGACTCTCAACTCAATTGCTGTGCGAACGATATCGGCTTTGCTCATTGCGATGAGCGGAGTGTGGATGCGCAGATGGGTTGTGCCTTCCACACCGGCCTTGGTTGCGAGATTCGCCATCTGCTCAAAAGCACGGATGAATTCGGGGCGGCAATCCGGATACCCGGAGTAGTCAATCGCATTCACGCCGATAAAGATAGCGGAAGCTCCAACGACCTCCGCATAGGCGAGAGCGAAGGAGAGGAAGATGGTGTTGCGCGCCGGTACGTAGGTGACTGGGATGCCCGCAATCGGAGTCACAGCGCCGGTCTTCGGAACGTCGATGTCCGCGGTCAAGGCGGAGCCGCCAAAGAGGCGAAGATCGATGAGGGCGGTCTTGTGCTGTTTTGCGCCGAGGCTTTCGGCGATTTTCCTGGCGGAGACCAACTCGATGGCGTGACGCTGTCCGTAGTCAAACGACAAACAGTAACAGTCAAACTCCTGTTGGCGAGCAATGGCAAGCGAGGTGGCGGAATCCAAGCCTCCGCTCAAAAGACAGATGGCGCGATTGTTTACTTCAGAACCCAAATTCCAGTATAGGAATCAAGACTTATAATTGCGGTCTACGGCCGCGATGAGCGCTTCCAGACGGCCGCGGCCGAGCCTGATCATGACCTGCTCTCCTGTTTGTGTCTCGTCCGCCGAGCGTAAGACATGTCCACGCCCGTCGCTCACGATGCTGTAGCCGCGCGCGAGGATAGCGAGCGGACTGACTTGCGTCAGGTGGAGATGGAGCGATTGGTGACGATGCTGAGCCTGCACAAGGGTGGTCTGCATGTGCCGGAGCAGGCGCGCTTGCAGCCGTTCCTGGTTATGACGAATCTGAGCAAAACGGAGGCGCAGGTCCGTCTGCTGCAAGCGCCGCGTAAGGTCTTCGAGCCTTTTTCGTTTGAGCTTCAAGGCGGTCCGCTCGGTTTCGCAGAGTTGGTTGTCCAGATCGTCGAGGCGCTGGGCGCGTCTTTGAATGGCGCGATGCATTACTGTCACGGCGCGGTCAGAACCTTTCTGATTCAGGTCACGCAGGGCCGTCAAGATTTTGTAGCGCATTGCCTGCAAGGATCGCGCACGGCCCCGGCTTACCTGTTCGAGAAGGCTTTCTTTTGTACAGACCACCAACTCAGCAGCGGCGGAGGGGGTGGGCGCTCGAAGATCGGCGACAAAGTCAGAGATGGTGAAATCGGTTTCGTGGCCGACTGCGGAGATGACAGGAACGCTCGATGCTGCAATGGCGCGTGCCACAGCCTCTTCATTGAAGCTCCAGAGATCTTCGATGGAGCCGCCTCCACGGGCCACGATCACGACCTCCGGCCAACAACTTTGGCTGAAGTAAATCAGGGCTTCCCGAATCTGCTCTACCGAGTTCGCTCCCTGTACTTGCACCGGATAGAGACGAATGTGCAGACCGGAGAATCTTCGTTCCAGGACGTGCAGGATGTCGCGAATTACTGCTCCGCCGGATGAGGTGACAATGCCGATACGCTTCGGGTATTTGGGCAGCGGGCGTTTCCGACTGGAATCGAAGAGACCTTCCGCTTGCAGTTTTTGTTTAAGCTGATCGAAGGCGAGCTGCAAGGCTCCCGCGCCCTGCGGCTCCAGCACTTCCACAATCAGCTGGTATTCGCCGCGCTGCACAAAGATATCGAGATTTCCTCTGGCGATAACGGCGAGCCCGTCCTGTGGTTTGAATTTGGAGTAGCGGGCTTTGGTTTTGAAGAGCACTGCCTTGAGCTGGCTTTGCTCATCCTTCAAAGAGAAATAGTAATGACCACTCGGAGCCAGCTTGCAGCCGGAGATTTCGCCTGCCACTGAAATTCCCTGAAAGTCGGATTCCAGAACACGTTGCAGAGCGAAATTGAGGTCGCTCACGCGAAAGACCCGCCGCTGCGGTTCCAAGGTGAGACTGAGTTGCCGCGTTTCGCTATTGGCGCCCGATAGCATGGACAACTCTCAGTGTGACCTATCACCGGTGAAGATTGCGGCGCGATGGGATATTCTAGCGATTTACCGGAAGACGGCCCAGCTATCGTCCGAAATACGAGAGTTAGATGAATCCAAAAGAAACGCTTCAATACGCAAAAGAGAACGACATCCGGCAGATCGATCTGCGCTTCACCGATCTTCCCGGATTAAGCCAACACATTTCTTACCCGATCTCTATGCTCGATGAGAGTTCGTTCGAAGATGGTTTCGGGATCGACGGATCGAGCATCCGTGGATGGGCGGCAATTAACGAGAGCGACATGCTGATCATTCCGGATTCAACGACGGCCTTCGTCGATCCATTCGCTGAGACACGAACGCTGGTGATGCTGGGCGACATCATCGATCCGATCACGCGGCAGCATTACGATCGCGATCCGCGGTGGATTGCCAGGAAAGCAGAGCTTTACCTGAAGAGCACAGGTATTGCGGACACTGCCTTTTTCGGCGCGGAAGCAGAATTTTTCATCTTCGACAATATCCGTTTCGATCAGAATCAGCACAGTTCTTTTTACTTCGTGGATGCCGAAGAAGGGCGTTGGAACTCGGGACGGGAGCACAATAATTTGGGCTACCGGCCTCGCTATAAGGAAGGTTATTTCCCGGTGCCTCCGACGGACCACTATCAAGACTTACGCAGCGAGATGGTGGCGACGATGATCGAATGCGGGCTGCAGATCGAGTGTCACCATCACGAAGTCGCGACGGGCGGCCAGTGTGAGATCGATCAACGGTTCGACACGCTGGTGAAATCGGCCGACAACATGATGCTGTACAAGTACATCGTGAGGAACGTTGCCAACCAGTATGGGAAGACGGTTACGTTCATGCCGAAGCCGCTGTTTGGGGATAACGGCAGCGGCATGCATACCCACCAAAGCCTGTGGGCAAAAGACGAGCCGCTATTCGCCGGAGACAACTACGCGGGGTTGAGTCAACTTGCACTCTGGTACATCGGTGGACTGCTTCGTCACGCCAGGGCGCTTTCTGCGATTATCGCTCCCACGACGAACAGCTATAAGCGGTTGGTCCCTGGATATGAGGCGCCGGTGAATTTGGCGTACTCGCGACGGAACCGGTCGGCGGCGGTACGGATTCCTATGTATTCGAATAGTCCAAAGGCGAAGCGTGTTGAGTTTCGACCGCCAGACCCAGCTACCAATCCGTATTTGGGTTTCGCCGCCATGATGATGGCCGGAATCGATGGAATTATCAACAAAGCGAATCCGGGTGAGCCTCTCGATAAGGATATCTACGATCTTTCTCCGGAAGAGATGAAGAAGGTGCCTTCCATGCCGGGTTCTCTCGACGAAGCGCTGACCTGTTTAGAGGAAGATCACGGATTTCTGACAAAAGGCGATGTGTTTACCGAGGAAATGATTGAGACATTTATTTCCTACAAGAGGAAAGCGGAGGCTGAAGCGGTCCGGCTTCGCCCGCATCCTTATGAGTTCGCTCTCTATTACGACATCTAGGGAGATTGCTAGCCTCCATGGGGAATTTTGCGTAGGCTTATGGTGTTGGTCGATAACAACCTAGAATCCTCACGAACTTAGCTAGCTCGCGCAAGTTCGCAATTGCGTTTTGCACGTTGTCATCATTCAGTGAACCGACGAGGTCCACATAGAAGAAGTACTCCCATGGTTTACCTCGTAGCGGACGCGATTCAATTTTTGTTAGGCTGATTTCGCGCAGAGCGAAACAGGCAAGTGCTTTGAATAACGCTCCTGGCAGGTTCGGCATCGAGAACACCAGCGACGTTTTTGCATTTAGAGAGGGTGGCTTAAGCTTCCGTGAAGGCTTGGTGAGCAAGAAGAATCTTGTGAAGTTCTGCGGGTCGTCTTCTATATCTCGTTTTCGGATTACCGCGCGGTAGATCTGAGCAGCTGTCTCAGAGGCAATGGCTGCTGCTGCTTTCGGTCGTTCTTGCGTTAGCATCTTCACGCTTCCTGCGGTGTCGTAAAACGGAACAGGTTTCAGTTGCTTGTTGCGCAAGAAAAAATCACGACACTGATTTAGCGCGACCGGATGTGAAAACACTTGTCTGACATTTCGAAATGCCACGTCCGGCAGAGTAATGAGTTGGTGTGAAATGCGCAGGCTTGTTTCGCCGATAACTGCAAGATGGTAGTCAAGCAGATGATCGTAATTTTCGTGCACACTGCCATGAAGCGTGTTCTCAATGGGGAGCACTGCATAATTCGTCTTGCCAAGGCGTAACGCCTCGAAAACATCGCGAAATAAGGGACAAGGAAGGGGTTTTGCACGGCTACCGAGAAGTTTCTGCATCGCGGCATGGCTGAATGCGCCGAGTTCGCCTTGAAAGGCGGCCGTAGCGGCGAGTTTATCGGGCATGGTCCGCTGGTTGCGTAAACTTCTGAACGGGATTTGCAGCTAAGGGCTCGGTCATAGTGCTTTCATAGGTGTCGCTCTCATCGAGTATATTCATAGGCTGACAGGCCGGTACTTCATTGAAAGTGTCACTTCGAAACTTTTGGTAAGGCACGCTTCCTAGGGGAATCGGATAAGTACAGTTACACTTGTTCTGAAAGCAGAACAAAGAAGCGTTGCGTACTACCGACTTCTCCGTTCCTTATGATTGTAAAGTCAAGCGTCCTTAAGAAGGCGAAAGAGACAGAGCCGGTGCAAGAACCGGGCCAGCGACTGCGTCGCGTAAGGGAGCAGTTAAGACTTAGATATCGGGATGTCGAGGTGGCGAGTCAGAAGATCGCGGAACGCTATTCGAATGACGAATTCCTGGTTGGATTGAGCCGACTGGCCGACATTGAGAACCGGGGAACGGTTCCTTCTATTTACAGGCTTTATTCGTTATGCGCAATTTACGGCCTGAATTTGATCACAATTTTATTTTGGTACGGAATTGATTTGACTCAATTGCCGAGAGACTGTGCGGAGCTTCCGCATGATCACACCTATTCGGTCGAACTCGCCGCTACTGAAGAAAAAACACCGGAGGCGCCTCTCGTTCCCTTTAATGTCGATTTTCGCAAAACTTCTTATATCAGCAGGGAAATTCGTCGCTGGGGAAGACTGCCGCTGTCGCTGCTCAGATCGCTCGATCTGCAGCACCGGCGATACGCTTTCATAGGAACGGAGGACTGGTCGATGTATCCTGTTTTGCATCCCGGCTCGTTTCTGCTGATCGATGAGCAGAAGAAAAAGATAGTGAGCGAGGGTTGGGGTCACGAATTGGAGCGTCCGATTTACTTTCTGGAGAGCCGAAGCGGGTATCGATGCGGATGGTGCACGCAAAATGAGGGATGGCTGATCGTTCAGCCGCACTGGTCGTCCAGCAGCTCATCTGAAGTGTTCCGCTTTCCGGGAGACATCGAAGTGGTGGGGCAGGTAGTTGGTGTGGCTATGCGCCTTGATTTGGGGAAGCGACGCCATACACGTTCTTGAGCAGTCCAAGAATGGCCTCGAAATCGGAGATGTGTTTCTGTCTTTCGGGTCCCTGGATGGAAGCCGGAACAAGGTTCTTATAGGGTGTCAACCGCAGCCAAGCGTCAATAAGCTCTTCGTTGCCAATGGAATCCAATCCTGAGATGTAAAGCTCTACGTCCTCCATCTTGGCTCGCAAAGGAAAACTGACCCAATCGCGGAAGATATCTTCGTGACAGCGCTTAAGACCTCGATTGGTCTGGACATTCACAAGGGATGAACCAGAACCGTAATACTCATAACGTCCGGTATTAGGATCGAGCAACCCAGCCAGATATACCAGGCGCCCGTAGTGCGTCTGCACTAAGGATAGCTCTTGAATCCAAATCTCATCCGAGACTTCTCGGCTCGGCAAGGCTGCTTTCGCGTACGTCATTTGGACCGTTAATCAAATGATACAACTCCGAGCGGCATTCACAAGCCCAGAGAGGTACTACAGGACTATCGTTCTGTTACCGGAAAACATCGGTAATTTTGCGGTCCGTAAGGGATCTCCCGAGTTACTTTACGGTCAGAACTCGTGTTTAAGAAAACACAAAACTAGGGAAAAAGATAGGACATTCTATGAAAACATTATTTTGTGCAGGTACTCTTTTATTAATGGTTACTGGCTTAGGCATGGGTAGAAGCCTACCAGATTTCCAGATTTCTCTTAAAAAGACGCCGCCTACTAACGAGTCGGTTTCTGATAAGTATTCTACAACCAAGACTTGTCGAGCAGCGGTTACGCAACTGGCAGTCGATCTTCCTTATCCTCGCAAAGGCAGCCCGTATCCTCCCGCTGCTAACGTCACCGAACCAAAAGTCGGTTCCAATGGCTTAGTTGCAGTCGATCTTCCTTATCCTCGCAAAGGCAGCCCGTATCCTCCCGCTGCTAACGTCACCGAACCAAAAGCCGGTTCCAATGGCTTAGTTGCGGTCGATCTTCCTTATCCTCGCAAAGGCAGCCCGTATCCTCCCGCTGCTAACGTCACCGAACCAAAAGCCGGTTCCAATGGCTTAGTTGCGGTCGATCTTCCTTATCCTCGCAAAGGCAGCCCGTATCCTCCCGCTGCTAACGTCACCGAACCAAAAGCCGGTTCCAATGGTTTAGTTGCGGTCGATCTTCCTTATCCTCGCAAAGGCAGCCCGTATCCTCCCGCTGCTAACGTCACCGAACCAAAAGCCGGTTCCAATGGTTTAGTTGCGGTCGATCTTCCTTATCCTCGCAAAGGCAGCCCGTATCCTCCCGCTGCTAACGTCACCGAACCAAAAGCCGGTTCCAATGGTTTAGTTGCGGTCGATCTTCCTTATCCTCGCAAAGGCAGCCCGTATCCTCCCGCGGCTAACGTCACCGAACCAAAAGCCGGTTCCAATGGTTTAGTTGCGGTCGATCTTCCTTATCCTCGCAAAGGCAGCCCGTATCCTCCCGCTGCTAACGTCACCGAACCAAAAGCCGGTTCCAATGGCTTAGTTGCAGTTGATCTTCCTTATCCTCGCAAAGGCAGCCCGTATCCTCCCGCTGCTAACGTCACCGAACCAAAAGCCGGTTCCAATGGCTTAGTTGCAGTTGATCTTCCTTATCCTCGCAAAGGCAGCCCGTATCCTCCCGCTGCTAACGTCACCGAACCAAAAGCCAGTTCCAATGGCTTAGTTGCAGTCGATCTTCCTTATCCTCGCAAAGGCAGCCCGTATCCTCCCGCGGCTAACGTCACCGAACCAAAAGCCGGTTCCAATGGTTTAGTTGCGGTCGATCTTCCTTATCCTCGCAAAGGCAGCCCGTATCCTCCTTCCTTGCTGTCTTTTGATTCTTTTCGAGGATAATTTTGTATCCGATCGGATAGTGCTTTTTTCGGTTCTCTCGATTGCTCTGTCGTTGCAAACAAATGAAAGTTGGTTGCTTAGAGCGCCGCTTTGCCATACGATCCAAATAGCCCCTTCCATTAATGATGAATTGGGACCACATAGCGCTTGGCGTCAGTGACCTGTTGGGGTTGATGTTTGTTGTTCGATTACTTGCTTTGCGGTTACACACGGTCTACCGGGTATTTTCAATATTCGTAATTTATGAGCTGGCTGGTTTTTCGATTACTTCTTTATTCGTAGTAATCGCCAATCCGAAATTTGACTACCGGATCGTGTATGTCGTTTTTGAATTATTGGGCTCAATCCTGATGCTCTGGATGGTGTATGCCCTACTGGCTGCGATCCTGGCCCACCTGCCTGGTATACACAAAGCGTCTAGAAAGGCGCTGAATTACACGTTTGTAATCTCCATTCTGATCGCGCTTTTCACGGGAAGGGCAGAGTTGGCGGCGAGCCCGGACCTTGCGAGCGCGCTTTTCTCCCTGGATGGAGCGGTCGATTTATCCATCATCGTAGAACGGGTTATATCAACAGCAGCACTGGCGGTCCTTCTGTTAACGCTGGCATTCGTGCTGTGGTTTCCAGTTCAGATGCCCCGAAATCTAGTCTTTTTCAGCTTCGGATTTGTAGTGTACTTCGCCTTTAAGACGGGGCTCTCGCTGGCACATAGCTTTCTCCCGCCCGAGTTTGCGGTGCAGATGGGCACCCTGAACATGCTGATTATCGACCTTTGTTTTATTTATTGGGCGATAAGCATCCGGCGGGACGGAGAAATCGTACCGCTAAGAATAGGACACCGTTGGCGGAAAAGCGAGCAGCAGAGACTTCTGGAACAGCTGGAAGGAATGAACGCGGCGCTGTTGCGGGGAGCAAGAAAATAACGGGCTTTGTACTACCCGCGGGTTAAAAGGGCAAAGAAAGTCGAATTTTAATTAATATTGACAAAACTCCAGTTGTAAAATCCTTTGAGATCCAGTATTGTAAGCATGACGGAGACGAACTTGACATCATCTCTTGAATGTTTCCTGGTACTTTCGTTTATCGCATTTCTAACTTTAGTTTTGCCGACATTGGTTAAGTTGTGCAAAAAAATCCGGATTGAAGAGCTTTCTCCGGAATGGTTAGAAAGATTCTCGCCCAACTCCTACTATCCGATGGAAGGACTGCTGAACGCGGAGGATTTCGCGTTTCTTTCCCGGCAGCCCGGGTTCGATCTCTCTCTCTATCGGAAGCTTCGCCAGGAACGGTTGCAGATCTTTCGGCAGTATCTGGATCGCATGATTGTCGATTTCAATCGATTGCATTTAACGGCTCGCTTGGCAGTGGCGCATTCAACGGAGGACCACTCTGAGTTGTTGTTTAAACTGATTCGCCTCAAACTGCGTTTTTCAGCCGCCGTTTTGGGCGCACAGCTTCGCTATACGCTCTGTCGGCTTGGTGCGCGAACACTTAGCGTCCGCTCCCTTATCGTTTCTCTCGAAGAGTTAAGTAGCCAGGTGAACGCCATCGCCGCCGCTCAGCCGGCGTAATCCTGCCTGCGCTGAATTAAATCGACATATTTCCTGAGATCGGCCTTCGCCGCTTCGTAATTTTCGAATACTCTTTCGGCCGCTTTAAACGCCTGGGTGTGGACGCAGCGTCGATCTCCTCGATGTTCGGTTGGATGTTTCAAGTGCAGCATCTCGTGGAACATAACCAGCCAGACCGCCGAGGGAGGAGCCTCCGCGCAATCCAAAAGGCTGCTAATGACAATCATATGGTGTGAGGGATCGTAGTGACCGAGAGTCGTGCGGGAGGGACGCAAACTCCATCCGAGCGTTGGCTTGGCTATTTGTCCCTCAAAATACTTGAGATTCAGAGCGTCGAATATTCGCGACAGATCGTAAAGCTGCCCTTTGGGATCTCCAAATTGCTTCCATCCTCGTTCTTTCTTGGCGTGTTGCAAGACGAGACGAATATCCGAGCGGTTTAAATATCTCCGATAACGGGCCATTACTCCGGGATCGAGAGGTTTGCGGTATAACTTTCCCAACAGGATGTAAGCCAGGGCCTCCTGGACCGGAGCTGGAGCTGTTTCGAGGAGATCGCTAATGTCGACTCGGAGGTGATCGTCCACCAGGCGGATCCGACTGGTGGCGGAAGCGTATCTGCGAAAGCGAATTGTGAATTTCGGAAGGGATGAGCGGGGCCGAATATCTTGAAATACACGTTGATAAAGTTGCTCTATTGTTTCAAAAAAAAGAGCAGTTTCAACTTGCATTTTTATGAATGTACCACGGCAAATAATAAATCGGGCAAGAACGTTCTTAACCCTATATCAATCCCGGCGTTTAATAACCGGGCGTGGAATCTGTGTCGCCAAAGCCTTAGGTGAACCCGTTCGGCTATTCGCTCGATCGAGTGGTTGGCGGGCGTATTCTGCCAAGACTTTCCGGATGTAGCGCTGGGTTTCGGCAAACGGTGGAACGCCACCGAATTTCGCGACTGCCCCCGGACCGGCATTGTATGCCGCCAACGCTAACACGGCGTCGTTCCCGTATCGAGTCAAGAGGGCGCGCAGATACTTCGCACCTCCTTCAATATTCGCTTTAATGTCGACCGGAGACACCCCCAGAGTCTTTGCTGTAGACGGCATGAGTTGCATGAGGCCCAGGGCTCCTTTCACCGATACCGCGTCGGGCTTGAGGCCAGACTCAACCTGGGCGACACTTTGAACGAACCGGATGAACTCAGGAGCGGTGCCTTGCGAGGTGGCTCCTTCTCGAATGAGCGTCTTAATGTCCGGCGGGAGGTTTACTGGCGGTTTGGCCGGGTCAGGGAGGACTTCGATAGACGAAACCTGCTCGGCAGACAATTCGAGCGTACCGGTTTCCGTAGCAAAAACGAATCCGTCCTTAGTGGAGACGTGGGACAGCGCATGAAGCTCGAAACCGGTTGTTAGGTGGATTACTTCGCTGCCGAAAGAGGATAAGACCAGCCAGAGGGAGAGGGCGCCCAGAGCACAAAACCGGAAGAACATTTTCGGGACTTACTTGGAGGCCGAAGCTGCCCGTGGAACTCCGTCGAGTTCTTCGGACATTTCTTGCTCACCATCGAGAAGGGTCAACTCATGTTCGAGCAAAGTAGCGGAAACGAGAGTTTTGACCGCTAATTCAGCGATATTACTGTGTTTACCGTAGCGAGTAGTAAATAAATCCGATACATCCTGGAGCTGCTTTCGCATTCCAGAGAGATATCTGGTCATAGCAGCATGTTCGTTTTGGCTGAGCGGAAACTGCACCTATGCTCCTTCCTCACAGATTATAAATCGAATATGGATATTTTTACATAGGATGAAAAAAATTACCATCCTAAATTCCCGGTAGCTGGCTAAAGTTTTTGCAAATATGTTAATAGGATGATTGAGCTTACAATCCGGTTCGTGTTATGGGCGTAGTGTCGGGCTTGGTATGCGATCTGTGCGATACTCGCGTTCCGGCGGCTGAGATCAGGTCGCCGGTTTGCGGCTGCGGCGGACTTTTGCTGGCGCAATACGAGTGGAAAGAGCTGGGCCGTAGTTGGAACAAGCAAGATCCGGCTGCATTGAGTAACGGAATGTGGCGATATGCGCCTGTCTTGCCCGCCGATCTGGCGGAGGCGGTTACTTTTCAGGAAGGCTGGACTCCTCTTCTCCCAGTCCGCTCCGTCGCTCAGTCTCTAGGCGTCGAGGATGTAAGGGTGAAGGACGAAAGCGGCAATCCTACGGACAGCCAGGAAGCTCGGGCCATGTCGATCGTCGTTACGATGGCGCGTCGGGCCGGGTTGTCCGGCTTAGCCATGGCTTCGAACGGCGATTCGGGAGGGGCTTTAGCGGCCTATTCCGCCCGCGCGGGTTTAACAGCGCAGATATTTCTGCCCAGAGATGTGCTCCAGGCAAACTTCCTTGCTTGCAAGCGTTATGGCGCTTCCGTAACGCTTGTGGACGGCCCGATGAGCGACTGTGAACAACGTGCCGGGAGGGTGGCAGACCGGGATCATTGGCTTGACGTTACTCCTCATAAGGAGCCGTATGGGTTGGAAGGAAAGAAGACACTCGGGTACGAGTTGGCCGAGCAGTCGGGGTGGGATTTGCCGGACGTGATTTTGTATCCGTACGGAGATGGGATTGGATTGATCGGCATTTGGAAGGCGTTTCGTGAGCTACAGAACCTGAGGTGGGTAGGAAGCAAGCTTCCAAAGATGATCGCGGTCCAGGAGAAAGGGCGTTACCCTAGCGTGGACTTGTCTGAAAACCAAAGTGTCCTGAAGATCATTCGCGAGAGCGCCGGAGCCATTCTCGCTATTCCTGGGGAGGAGATGCTGGATGATGCTTTGCTTCTCTCGGCGAAAGAAGGACTGAGTGCCGCGCCTGAAACCGGGGCGTGCGTGGCTGCGCTGCGGCGTCTTCTCAACGAGGGGCTGGTGAAGTCGGAGGATCGCGTAGTTCTCATCAACACAGAGTCGGGACTCAAGAACGGGGAATCCTATTCTACTCGATTCATCCGGCGCGGGGCTAGTGAACAGGACAAATTGGGTGGCCTTATCACGCCTCGATAGCGGAAGCGGCAATATCCTTATCGTTACGCAGAATTCACATCGTTGCTGGTAATGTTTCTGGTATTTTGCCGTTAATCGATCTATGAACAAATAATTATGGGACCATAAGAGTCAGAAGTGTCAGTTTGGAGCTGTCGGATTTCCTCTTGGAGTGACTTTTTCGCCGTCCGCCAACGCAGATGCCCTGCATTTCCGAACAACATCGAAGGAGAGTACTGTGACCAAGCTTTTCGTGGGGAACTTGCCCTACAAGGCTGCCGAAGCCGATCTACAGGCATTTTTTGAAGAAGCAGGCATCCAAGTCGATAGCATCAACATCCTCCGTGACCGCTTTAGCGGTGAGGCGCGGGGATTTGGATTTGTGGAAATAAACGATGACGCGCTGGCCAACCAGGCCGTTCAGGCTTGCAACGGAAGAGCGCTAATGGGAAGAGCTCTGGTGGTCAATGAAGCACGACCGCCGGAGCGCCGCGAACGCTCGCAGGGCGGAGGCGGCGGTGGCCACCAGCAGCGGGATTTCGGCGGAAGCAAGAACCGCTGGTAACCTAAACTGAACCCGTGCGGGCCACGCTCAGCCCGCACCTAACTAAATCTTCGATAAAACTTCGATTACTTGCTGCGGATCGTTCGCTATAACCTGAGGGCGGTTTCCAAACGTAGGCGCTATCTTCTCCCCGTGAGAGGTTTTCAGGTCTCCCGTATGGTACCGGAAAATATAATCCGGATCTTTCAAGACATTACCAGTAAGGATCGCCACCACCTCGTCACTCTGGGCCATTAATCCGGCCGTTTTTAATTTCCGTATGCCGGCAAGCGTGGCTGCTGACGCCGGTTCACAGCCGATGCCGGAACGCCCGATCACCGCTTTCGCATCGGCGATCTCCTGCTCGCTGACCGATTCGACAAGCCCGTCCGTCTGTTCCAGGACCGACAGAGCCTTTGGCCAGGAGACCGGGTTCCCGATCCGAATCGCGGTGGCGAGAGTTTCCGGTTGCGGTGTAGCCGTAAACTTCCTCCGATCGGTTGAACGAAAATACTCGTAGAACGGCGCCGAACCGCTCGCCTGGACAACGACGATTCGCGGTAGACGTTCTATAAAACCTAATCGGAGCAGTTCAAGGAAGCCTTTACCGAAAGCGGCAGCGTTGCCGAGATTACCGCCCGGCATTACCAGCCAATCCGGCACTCGCCAGTCGAGCTGGTCGGCCAATTCGAAGGCCATTGTTTTTTGGCCTTCTATGCGAAACGGATTTATGGAATTGAGTAAATAGACGCCAGCCTCATCAGCCACCTGTCTCACAAGCGAGAGAATCTGGTCAAAATTGGCTTCGATTTGCAGTGTTAAAGCGCCGTATTCGAGGGCCTGCGCCAGTTTTCCGAACGAAATGTTCCCGTGAGGAAGGAAGATGACCGGCTTCAGATTGCCGGCACTGGCATAGGCCGCCATGGAAGCCGAAGTGTTGCCGGTAGAGACGCAGGCGACCACGTTCTTTCCCAGACGGCGCGCTTGGGAGACGCCGCAAGTCATGCCATTGTCTTTGAAAGAGCCAGTGGGATTGAAGCCCTGGTGTTTGAAACTGATCCGATCGAGACCAGCATAGGAGGCGGCGAACGGGGCTTCCAAGACTGGCGTGTTGCCTTCGCGGAGAGTCACGATTTGCGGCAGATCTTCGTCACCAAAGGGCAGCATTTCGCGATAACGCCACACGCCACTTTGGTTAAGGGGCGCATTGTCCAGGCGCCGTTCACGCCAAAGTTTTTTCCAGGACGAAGAGTTTACCGAATCCCAGTCGTAATCGACTTCAAGGAGTCCTCCGCAACGCGGGCAGGTGTAGATTACCTCTGAAAGAGCGTACTTTGTCCTGCAATCGGGCTCAAAGCACACCAGATGAGCTTGCATGAGCCTTCATTGTCGAACATCCTGTACGCGGCCTTTCCACGTACCGCCCTTTCCGCTCCAGTAGCGGACTGCGGAGTGGATTGTGGCTCCCATATAGAAGGTGGCGATAGCCGGTAGCGCGAACGCCCAGACGACAGACTGACCGTAGAAGCGGACCATCGGCAGATAGGCAAGGCTCATCAGGAGCCATGTCAGGAGACCGAGGGCGGCTGCAGACGCCTTGCCGCTGAACAAGAAGCCGAGCGGCAGCACAAAAGTAACGACCAGGCCGAGCGTGGTTGCAAAGAGCAGGAGAGCGGAGTGGTGAAGCTGGTTGAAGGCTGTTCGAGAGATCATGGCCCCGATTTCGCTGAACGCGCCGTAGGATCTGGTGCTGAGACTTTGTTTCGCCAGACCCAGCCAGATCCGGCCTCCACTTGCTTTTACTGCGCGAGCGAGGGCGCAGTCGTCGATTACCTCCCGCCGTATGGCCGATAAACCGCCGATCTTCTCTAACGCTTCGGGGCGGATGAGCACACAGCCTCCGGCAGCGCCTGCGGTTTTACGGCGGTCGGAGGCGATCCAAGCAGGCGGGTAAAGTTTTAGGAAAAAGAATACGAACGCCGGTATCAATGCCTTTTCAGCGCCGGTGGCGCATTTGAGTTTCACCATCAGCGATGTTAAATCGTAGTGACGCGCTTCGGCCAAGGCGACCAACTCGGATATGTTCTGTTTGCCGTGGACGATATCGGCGTCAGTGAAGAGTAGATAGTCCGGATGAAGACCGCGAGCGAATTCGACTCCTTGCGAGAGAGCCCAAAGTTTGCCGCTCCACCCCGGCGTCAACGGCTTGCCTTGAAGCACGGTCAAGCTGTCGGACCGGTTAATCCCTTCAGCCGCATTCCGGGCCGCTTCAGCAGTACCATCGCTGCTGTTGTCATCGACGACGATCACGTGAATCGACAATTGAGATTGCTGCTGCAACAGAGACGCGACGGTCGGTTGAATAACGGAGGCTTCGTCCCGCGCCGGAATTACGACACACACCTTCTTTCCTTGTACCGGGACAAGATTGGCCGGCACGAAATGTTGAGAAACAAGCCAAAAACGCCCTCGGGCGAGTAAAAGGCAGAGCCAGATTACTAGCGGGACGCAAGCAAGAAAGGTGAGGAACACAGCGGGGTTCTCACGCCGGCTGCTGCTGGGTCATGCAATGCAACGTGCCTAACCCAAGGACCAGATCCGTGGCCGCGATGCCGACGACTTTTCGATCTGGAAAAAGTTCGGCAAGTTTATTGAGCGCGATACGATCGTTCGGATCATTGAAGGTCGGCGCCAACACAAGCTGGTTTGCGATGTAGAAGTTGGCATAGCTCGCGGGCAGCCGTTGACCATCGAAGAAGACGGGCTGAGGCATGGGCAGGGTCTCCACTTTCAAGGCGCGACCGTCCTGATCCTTCATCTCCCTGAGTAAAGCAAGATTCTCCTGGAGCGGCGCATAGTTCGTCTCGGACGGATCTTCTTCGACCGCGATGACAACGGTTGCGCGATCGACGAAGCGAGCAAGGTCGTCCACATGGCCGTGCGTGTCATCTCCCGCGATCCCGTTGTGAAGCCACAGCGTATTCGTCACACCAAGATAGCCGCGAAACATCTGCTCCATATCTGTGCGGCTCAAGTCTGGGTTTCGCGCCTGGATGTCGCTCAGCAGGCATTCTTCGGTGGTTAAAAGGCTGCCCGCGCCATTCACGTCGATGCTACCTCCCTCAAGAACCACGCGAAGCCCACTATGTTCTGGGGTATGAACGGGGATTCGCAGACCGGATGCCAGCTGAGGGGTGACGGCATCGTCCTGTTCGGAATCGGCGTACTTTGCCCAACCGTTGAACCGCCAGTTGAGCATTTGATTCCGGCCGGCGCCGTCCTTCACAAAGATGGGGCAGAAGTCACGGGTCCAGCTACGATCAGTCCTTACTTGGAAGAACTGAACTGCGGATAGATCGGTATGACACTTTTTCAGAACCCTTCGAGCTTTCTGTTCGGTATCGTAATCAGGCACTAAGATACAAACCTTTTCGACCGAGGCCAGGTGTCGAACGATCTCGCCGTACAGCCAGGGAATAGGAGCGAATTTGCCCGGCCAGTCTGTTTTTTCGTGAGGCCATGCGAGCCAGGTGGCTTCATGACGATCCCACTCGGCCAGCATTCGAAAGCCAGAATCAATCATCACTAAGAGCCAAGCCAACGATTAGTGATAGGAGCGTAGGCGTCTACGCGGCGATCACGCAGAAAAGGCCAGTTGCGCCTGGTTTCGTCCATTTGTTTTGGATTACATTCGACGACCAGAACCTGCTCGTCCTTTTCATTGGCTTGCGCGATCACGCGGCCGAACGGATCAGCAACGAACGAATTGCCCCAGAACTCCAGGCCATGATCCGCGGGGCCTTCGAAGCCCGTGCGGTTTACGGCTGCGACGAACACGCCATTCGAGATGGCATGGGCCCGCTGCACGGTGCGCCAGGCGTCTAACTGTGCTGCGCCAAACTCGTCTTTCTCTGACGGATGCCAGCCGATGGCGGTCGGGTAAAACAAGACGTTGGCGCCCTGCAGGCTCGTGATGCGAGCGCCCTCCGGATACCATTGGTCCCAACACACGAGCACGCCGATCCGCGAGAAACGAGTTTCAAAGTTTTGGAAGCCAAGATCTCCGGGCGTGAAGTAAAACTTTTCGTAATAGAGCGGGTCGTCCGGGATGTGCATCTTGCGATAAAGGCCGATCAAAGATCCGTCTGCGTCGAGTACCGCGGCGGTGTTGTGATAGAGACCTTGCGCTCGCTTTTCGAAGAGCGACGCGACCACTGAAACCTGTAGTTCCTTTGCAACGGACGCGAGCGCTTCAGTGGATGGACCTGGGATTGTTTCGGCCAAATTAAATAGCTCGGCGTTTTCTTCACGGCAAAAGTATTGAGAGCGAAACAGCTCCTGCAGGCAGATGATTTCCGCGCCTTTGGAAGCGGCTTCCCGGATTCCTCGAATGGCCTTTTGGAGATTCACTTCAGGATCTGTCGTGCACGACATCTGCACGAGTCCAATGTTGAATGGATTGTCGCGATGCGCGCGCGGAGCTACCGAATGGGCTGCCATGATTTTATTCCCTTACGTTCGATGTGGCAGAGCCGGCCGAAGCTACATGTAAATGCCGCCATTTACGTCGAGCACATGGCCAGTGATAAAGCTAGCCTCTTCGCTTACCAGGAACTTCACAGCGCTGGCTACTTCCTCTGCTGTTCCCATCCGGTCGAGAGGAGTCTGATCGATCATTTTTTGTTTCAGATCGTCGGGCAGTCCGTGTGTCATATCGGTCTGAATAAAGCCGGGCGCGACTGCGTTTACCGTGATCTTGCGGCTTCCTACTTCTTGCGCCAACGACTTTGTCAATCCGATCAAACCAGCCTTAGACGCTGTGTAGTTAGACTGTCCGGCATTTCCCATTTCGCCCACCACAGACGAAATGTTCACAATCCGGCCCCAACGTTCGCGCATCATGGAAGGCAGAACCTGCTGAATGCTGTAGAAGGCGCCGCTCAGGTTGGTTTGGAGAACAATTTCCCAGTCCGCCTGCTTCATACGAACGGCGAGGCCATCCCTTGTAACTCCGGCATTGTTCACGAGAATGTCTATTCTTCCAAATTCTTTAGCTGCTTTTCCGAAAGCTTTCACGATGGAGTCTCTGGAGGCCAGATCCACTTCGACAACGAAGCTTTCCGAGCCTGCGGCGCGAATCTCATCGGAGACCTCCTGCAGCTTGTCTGCGGAACGCGCTGCCAAAATAACTCGATATCCAACCGAGGCGAGGGCTTGCACGCAAGCTTTCCCGATTCCGCGGCTTGCCCCAGTGACAAGGGCCGTCTTGTTGTTCATCTTTTCCCTCTCATGATAATGGGTGATTGGTGATACATGGCCTTTGATGACTTGCGAGGTTTCGTTCGGGCTCTCGAGAAGGCGGGCGAACTCAAAAGAATTTCCGTTGAAGTAGATCCGCATCTTGAGATCACGGAGTTTGCAGATCGTTCCGTGAAACAGGGCGGTCCGGCGTTTCTGTTTGAGCGGCCGAAAGGTTCAAGCGTGCCGGTTCTCATCAATGCGTTCGCCAGTATGAAGCGCATGGAAATTGCGCTTGGAGTGAACGCCATCGATGAGATTGCGGGCCGAATCTCAGGGTTTCTGGAGATGCAGAAGCCGGAGGGATTTTTGGACAAGCTCAAGATGCTTCCGAAGTTGGGGGAACTAAATGCTATGTTTCCCAAGACTGTCTCGTCCGGTCCGTGTAAGGAAGTGATTCGCCGCCAAGACTTTTCGTTGAATCATTTTCCGATCTTGCATTGCTGGCCGGGCGATGGCGGACGGTTTATCACGCTGCCCATGGTCTTCTCTAACAATCCGGAAACGGGAAAACGCAACTGTGGGATGTACCGGATGCAGGTGTTCGACGGACAGACCACCGGAATGCATTGGCAAAAGCATAAACAAGGGGCCGATCACTACCGACGGCTGCTGGCGGAAGGCAAACAGACCCGCATGCCGGTGGCAGTGTCGATCGGGGGCGATCCGGCGACGATCTATTCCGCCATTTTGCCGCTGCCGCCCAGCATTGATGAGATGATGTTTGCCGGCTTTTTGCGGGGCAGGGCAGTGGAGATGGTGAAGTGCGAGACGTCCGACATCGAAGTGCCGGCTGCTTCCGAAATTGTCCTGGAAGGCTATCTCAACTTAGGGGAGCTGCGGCGCGAAGGCCCGTTTGGAGACCATACCGGCTTTTATTCGCTGGATGATGAGTTTCCCGTCTTTCATGTCGAATGCATTACGCATCGCAAAGATCCCATCTATGCTGCGACGATTGTCGGTCCTCCTCCGATGGAAGACTTCTACATGGGAAAGGCGGTGGAACGTATTTTCCTGCCTCTGATGAAAACGCAGCTGCCGGAAGTTCGTGACATTTGCATGCCTGCGGAGGGCGTCTTTCATAATCTGATCTTGATCTCGATTCGGAAGTCCTACCCGGGGCACGCGCGGAAGGTGATGCACGCGATTTGGGGGCTGGGCCAGGCGATGTTCAGCAAATGCATTGTGGTGGTGGACGAAGATGTCGATGTGCAGAACGTTGGTGAAGTCGCCTGGAAAGCTTTGAACAACATCGATCCACAAAGGGATATTGAATTCGTGATGGGGCCGGTTGACTCACTGGACCATGCGAGCCGTTTGGCGAACTATGGTTCGAAGATGGGTGTCGACGCGACGACGAAATGGCCTTCCGAGGGATTTGCCCGGCGCTGGCCGAATGTCATCCAAATGTCGCCGGAGGTGGTGAGCCGAGTGGATGAGTTGTGGAAGCGAGCGGGTCTCGCGCGCCGGTAGTTTTCGTGGAACGCATTCCGTATCTGGCAACCGAGGGATCGGCCGAATATAGCGGCTTGCGTTTGCCGGTGTCCATTCTGCTCGAGAATGTCAGAAGCATGTATAACGTGGGGGCGTTCTTTCGCTCGGCGGACGGAGCGGGCGTGGAGCGGCTTCTGCTCAGCGGCATTACGGCATGCCCGCCGAAGACTGCCATTAGTAAGACCGCTCTTGGCGCCGATGAACGGGTGAGCTGGCAGGCTGTCGATGATGCAATCCCATGCGTTGCGTCGCTGCAGGCGCAGGGTTATGAGATTGCGGCAGTGGAAACCAGCCTGCGCGCCGTAGACATCTTCGACTGGCGTCCGCGATTTCCGGTGTGCGTTCTCTTCGGGCATGAAGTGGACGGTTGCTCGCAACAATTGTTAGCGATGTGCGATACACACGTACGCATTCCGATGCTCGGGCTGAAGCATTCATTGAATGTATCCAGCGCGGGAGCAGTAGTGATGTATGAATTGCTGCGCAAGTACCGTCAACTGCACCAGCTTAGTTGATCGGACGCCAGGCTCTTCCATCTCCCGCCAGCATCTCGTCAGCACTGGCTGGCCCCTGGCTCCCGGCTTCGTAGTTCGGGAAGGATTCCGGCGGATGTCCTGGCCAGAAGTCGAGCAGCGGTTGGACGACCTTCCAACCCGCTTCCACATTGTCGGCCCGCTGAAACAGCGTAGCGTCGCCCAGCATGATGTCGTAGATCAGCGTCTCATAGCCGGTGCTGGGAGCAGCGCCGAAGTAATCCTCGTATTTGAAATCCATTCGAACATCGCCTAATTTCACAACAGGCCCGGGAACCTTCGCACCGAATTCGAGAGCGATCCCCTCGTCCGGTTGAATTCGCAGCAGAAGCCAATTGGGGGCGGGCTCATGGACCTCAGTACCTCGAAAAAGAGCCGCCGGACTGGCCCTAAATCGAATCGCAATTTGACTCTTCCGCGACGCCATCCGTTTGCCGGTGCGAATGTAGATCGGAACTCCGGCCCAACGCCAATTTTCGATGGTGAGCTTCATTGCAACATAGGTTTCAATGTTAGAGTTGGCAGCCACATCCGGCTCCTGCCGATAACCGGTGACCTCTTTGCCGTGGATGTGTCCGGCGGCATATTGTCCGCGGACCGCGGCGCAAGACACTTCTTCGGGTTTGCAGACTCGAATGGCTTCCATCACTTTTTCTTTTTCGGAGCGGACGGCATCGGCATTGAAAGAGTTAGGAGCTTCCATCGCGGTCATGGCTACCAGTTGGAAGACGTGGTTCGGCACCATGTCGCGCAATGCGCCCGTGCTCTCATAAAAACGGCCCCGCTTCTCCACGCCGACCGTTTCAGCCACCGTGATTTGAATATGATCGATCCGGTCGCGGTTCCAGATGTGCTCGAACATACCGTTAGCAAAGCGGAACATCATGATGTTCTGCACGGTCTCTTTGCCCAAGAAGTGATCGATTCGATAGATTTGGTTTTCGCCGACGACACATAGAATTTTTTTGTTCAGCGCTTGTGCTGAAGGGAGATCGTGGCCGAAAGGTTTTTCAACCACGATGCGCCGCCAGAAATGCTCTTCCTGCTTGGCCAGGCCACTTTGCCCTAAGTGGTCGACGACGGTCCCGAAAAAGCGATCCGAGATCGCAAGATAAAACAGATAATTTCCACCCGTATGGGCTTTGCCATCGATCTCGCCGAGCTTGCTTTTTAGTGTCTCGTAAGTTTCCGGATTGTTCAGATCACCCTTCAAATAGGACATTCGGTCCTGAATCCAACTCCAAACTTCGGGCTTTAGACTCGCGCCGTCTTTGCCATCCGGTTTAATGAACTGCTGCGTCATTTCTTTTAAAGACGATCGCCACCCATCGTCGCTATCTTCGGCCAGATCTACGCCGACCACAGCGAATTCAGCAGGAAGTAATTTTGCGTTAGCCAGATTGTAGAGAGCAGGAACAATCAGCCGCTTGGTTAGGTCGCCCGCAGCTCCAAAGATCACCATGACGCAGGCGCCTGCGCATTTGGGTTGGGTGCACTTGTTATCGGTGATTGCCATAGGTATTGATGATGTTCTCTCTTGTGTGCGATTTCGTTACCGAACTGCCCGGACGAGTAGCGAGCCTTGCCGGCACTGGTAAACACTGGGTCCACAGGGGATGGGCTGCAGAGATTTGGACAAACAGACGCGCACTTCGGTGAACTCGCCGTCACGACAGCCAATGCGCACCGATTGAGGGTCGCCGATACCGCTGTTCGATTCAAATGCTCGCTCGATATCGTCGGGTCTCAGGCGGGTCTGGCCACGATGGGGAGGGAAATTGGACGGAATTTTTACTCTCGCTAAAGCTCTACGAACGGTGGCAAAATACTCGCCCGGTGGCAAGCCGCTGCAGGATCCATGAGCGCGCCATTCATGCTGGATCAGGCTACGATCGGGCATGACCTCCAGCATGTCCTCAACTATGGCATGCGAGACCGGCGGAACGTGCCCGCAAAATTCCAGGAGACGACCGTTGTCATTGCGCTGCGGCCACAGGCCATGGACCACAAAACCTACCGCCCGATGAGGATCGCATTCCCGTGAACCGCGGTTTTCGCCGGCGTGGGCGCAATAGGCTGGAGCCCAGGATAGCGACAGAACGTAGAAGTCGAAGTTCACACGGCGAAGTGTTTGCTGTTGAGCCGCGCGGCCGCTGTCCTGACAAGCCGGAAACGTCAGGATGAGAGCTAAAAGCACGAAGTAGAGTGAGCGCATTAAATCTTTTACGGTAGCAGCCGCAGGAGCTTCGAGAAACTGCTTCTCATTGCTACTGGATGCAGAAATGGACCGGATTTGCACTAAGAAGTGGCATTTGAATGGTCACCTGCATCTATTAAGAAGTGCGGGTAAACGTTTGCCAGAATTAATGAGTCTCAGCGAGCAGATCACCTTTCTCTTGATCCTCGGCCTTCCGGTGGCTTGTGTCGCGTGGACAGTGACGCATGAGGAAGTCTTTCGAGAGCCACGGGACTGGTGTAAGAAGAACAGTGAGACATGCAGTCGTTTGGCTAAGCGCAAGTTCTTTTATTTGTTTACTTGCGAATATTGCTTCAGCCACTATGTCTCGGTTTTCTTTTTGATCGTGACCCGCTTTCATCTTCTGTATTCGGATTGGCGCGGCTATTTAATTTCCTTTTTCGCTCTAGTTTGGATTGCGAACATTTACATGAACCTTTATTCGCACATCAGGCTTGATTTAAAACGGGAACGAGTGGAGATTGCGGCGCAGGAAAAAACGATCGATGATCTGGAGCCGGCTGAAGTTTCGTCCGGAAAACGCTGAGAGTGGCTTCGGTTGGGGCGGTCGGTGGGATTTGAACCCACGACATCCAGAATCACAATCTGGCGCTACTACCGACTGAGCTACGACCGCCGTAACAAGATTGAGTTTAACATCGCTCGACAGGCGAAAGGCTTCAGATGGGGAGCAAACTCAGGGCGGCTTCGATTTCCGCCCGCGTGTGGGCGTCGCCTTTGCGCGTGGTTACTTCAATGCCGGTCTCGTACAAAGAGCGCGCTTCCTCAATCCGGCCGAGTTTCTCCAGCGCCTGACCGCCGTGATAGTACGCCGCGGCATAATTCTCGTCCTGTTGCAGCAGTGACTTGAACTCCTCTGTGGCAGTCGATAGTTCTCCACTTGCCGAGAGTTCCATCGCCAAGCCATAGCGCGCGAAAGTGTTCGTTGGATTTTCGTCTACCATCTGCTGCAAAATTTGGAGGCGATTGGTTGCCATACCTCTATTGTCGAGCTTCTCTATTATCGAACGGGCTCTGACGATTGCTTTTGGTCAGACTGTTCGTTCGGGTATCTCTCGCGCCCGTCGCGATCGAAATTCGTGTCTTCCTTTTTCGGACTGTGAATGTCTTCGTCGCTTGGCTTCGGATTCGGGTTTGGTTCAGGCTTGGGATCTGGCACCGGTCTCTTGTCTCCTGTCAGATTGGAGTCCAATTGTTAACGGTCAGTGACAAAGGACTTTGCCAATACCCGGTGCGCTGTCGGGTTGTCGATAGAATCAAGTCTTAGCTTTCAGGAGAATAATTTGCAACGACGCCGATTCTTAAGTTCCTCCCTTGCCGCTTCCACACTCGGTTTAGGAACGGGCTCTCTTTCCCATGCCAAGCAAGAGGCCGCCGGGGGCTCACGCCAGTATTACGAGCTCAGGAAATACCGTCTAGCGTCGGGACCGCAGATAAAGCTGACAAATAATTACGTGGAGCAAGCACTCATTCCGGCATTAAACCGGATGGGAATTTCTCCCGTCGGAGCATTTAATCTCGATCTCGGGCCCGAGACGCCGATGTTATACCTTCTGCTACCCTGCGCGTCGCTCGAGACGCTTGTCACGGCGGAACTGAAGCTTTCGCGTGACGAGCAGTTCGTGCAGGCTGCCGGCTCGTTTTGGAGCGCTCCGGCCAAAGATCCCGCGTTCGTGCGCGTGGAGAGTCAACTTATGATTGCGTTTGAGGGACACCCACAACTGACATTGACACCGGCTTCAGCCAAACGCGGGCCGCGGGTCTTTCAACTGCGTACGTACGAAAGTCCGAGCAATGCGGACCATATCCGCAAGGTTGAGATGTTTCACAGCGGGGAGTTCGAGATCTTCAAAAAGGCCGGATTTTGGCCGGTTTTCTACAGCGACACGCTGGTCGGCCCCAGGCTTCCAAATTTAACTTACATGGTGAGTTTTCCTGATATGGCGCAGATGAATGAACTATGGAATGCTTTTCGATCGCATCCGGATTGGAAGAAATTGAGTGCATCGCCGCGCTATAGCTTCGAAGCGATTGTTTCGAATATCTCCAACCTCATTCTGAATCCGACCACCTACTCACAGATTTAAGGCCTGTTACCTCGGTGCGCTAATCGCAAGCGGCCGATTCGGACGTTCAGAGTACGGGAGAAATGCAGAGCCGGCTCGCCTTGCGGCGGGGGCACGGACGAGTTTTGAATTACGTCCTGTTCCAGTAATGAGCACGTGGCCCGCTGAAGCTGCCAGGGCTCATGTTCGATATCCGCAAAGGCGATTCGGGCACCGAACGTGGTGTAAAGCCGGTAACGAGCCGTCAGGAAATTATCGAACTGTTCAGCTTTTATCGGTTCGCCGGGATGTACAATAATTCTGACAAAGGCATGTCCGAAGAATCGCTGTCTTGAGCTTCGGTACTCAACCGCGTCGCCGCCGTCTTGAACCGACATCCGAGCCCAGCGGTACGGCAACCGGTAGGTTAACCTGGCGCCCAATACGGCGGCCAGGCGATCCGCTTCCAGAGTGAAAAACCAGACGCCCGGCTTGCCATCGGGGCCGCGCACGTAAGTACGCACATTCGTTTCGGGAAAGCGGGAGATCCAAGGAAACGCCGGAGTCATCGGAAAGCGGAGGTTCTTGAGTACGAACGGCGTCAGACCGATCCAGGCGGCATCGTCAAAGGTGTCGAGAACGATGCCCTTGGGGAGCAATCTTCGGATCGCTTCGGGTTTGTAGCGCCAGTGCATAAAGGTGAGCGACTGCCACGTCTGCAACATCACCGGTCGGGAAATAGGATGAGGCGCAAACGGGCTGATCTGGTCCACACTCTTTAGATTCGATGAAAGCGAGATGGAGACAAAGCTACTGTATAGGTGATGGAGATTACCTCTTCGAAAGAAGTCTTGAAGAATAAGCTGTTCACTGTGGTCGATGAAGTTGCCAAAGATCCAAGCGGCTTTGAAATCCACCGCTCCATTGTTCGACATCCTGGTTCAGCTGTCATGGTGGCGGTAGACGAAGAGGAGCGGATCCTTCTAGTGCGGCAGTTTCGCCTGCCGGCTAAAAGGGAGTTGTGGGAGCTGCCGGCGGGCCGAATCGATCCGGGCGAATCGGCGCTCGAGACTGCCAAGCGAGAGCTGCGCGAAGAGACCGGCTATGGGGCCGAACGATGGACTGAACTGACCTCTTTTTGGGCGAGCCCCGGGTATGTGGACGAAAAGATGAACATCTTCCTGGGCGAAGGGCTGACAGCCGGCGAGCAGGAGCCGATGGAAGACGAAAGGATCGAGATCGCCTGGTATGGGAAAGACGAACTCGGTCAAATGATCCGGCGCGGCGAAATCCTGGATGCGAAGACCATGATTGGATACTTTTTCTGGCTGGAACATGAAAAGGAAAAGAAACTGGTAGGCGCTACTCCGTAGTGAGCGGCCGTTCCATGAGTTCGCGAATCGCAAGGCGCGGATCTTTTGCTTGGTAGAGCACCTCGTACATTTTGCCGATGATGGGAAGATCCACCGCGTGTCTGAGACCCAGCTGATAAGCGGCGTGAGACGTGGTAACCCCTTCCGCGACCATTGTCATTCGAGACAAGATTTGCAGGAGCGATTGACCTTCCCCCAGGCACACACCGACAAAACGATTGCGGGAGAGATCGCCCGTGGCAGTTAGCACAAGATCACCCAAACCGGCCAACCCACTGAGGGTTTGCGGCCGGGCGCCCATCGCGATTGCGAGCCGCGTGATTTCGGCCAAGCCGCGGGTGACCAGGGCTGCCACACTGTTGCTCCCTAGTCCGAGGCCGCGGCAGATTCCAGCTCCGATGGCAATCACATTCTTTAATGCGGCGCCCAGTTCGACACCAGTGACATCATCGCTGGCGTAGAGTCTTAACGCCGGCGTTGAGAAGGCCCGTTGAATTTTCTCGGCTGTCGCAAGGTTTCGTGAGGCAACAACGACCGCGGCAGGCTCACCGGCGGCAATCTCTTTTGCGAAAGTAGGCCCGGAGAGTACAGCGATTGGCCCTTCAGGAGCAAGCGCCTCCTCCAGGACTTCCGACATTCGGAAGAGCGTTCCTTCTTCAATGCCTTTCGTGGCGCTGACGAGCGTTGTGCCCGGTGCGAGGTCATAGCGCAAAGGGGCGAGAACATTCCGTAGATAGTGTGAAGGAACAACGCTCAAAACGATCGAGGCATTTGCGACCGCTTCTCTCGATTGCGCCGTGATGTTCACGTTACCCGGCAGAAGAAAGCCGGGGAGATAGCGCTGATTTTCGCGGGATTGTGCCATGGCCTGTGCGCGTTCAGGATCGCGGGCCCAAAGCTGAACCGATTCGAAACGAGGCGCCAGCGCGATGGCAAGAGCCGTTCCCCAACTTCCCGCCCCCAGAATGCCGAGAACGGGCATTAACGGCCAGAGCCATCCTTAAAAGAACCGCCCCTCAAGGAGAAGACGTTTTCCTTGCCGGCCATTAATCTGGAGATGTTCGCACGATGACGATAAATGATCAGCAGGCCGGAGGCGACGGCGGAGATCAGGATCGCCTGTGCAGGACGAATCATCACCCACAGAAGGAAGGGAAAGACGATTGCGCCCACAATCGATCCTAGAGAAATGAATTTGCTGCCGGCAACCACCAGGACGAAGATGACGGCTGTAAATACCAGAACCAGCGGTGCGATGTAGAGAAACGCGCCGACGAAGCACGCGACGCCTTTACCGCCTTTGAAGCGAAGGAAAACCGGATAGCAGTGTCCGAGTATCACTGCAAAGGCCGCCAGCCCCACCGTCAATGCGTCTGCATGCGAAGCGAGGGAGGCGATCCAAACCGCGGCGAAACCTTTACAGATATCCAAGAGCAGGACGATGACACCAGCCTTACGCCCGGCCGTTCGATGAACATTGGTCGCGCCGATGTTACCGCTCCCCATGGTGCGGACATCTTTTCCTAAAGAAAAGCGAACGAACAGATACCCGAACGGCAAGCCACCAATGAGATAGGCCAGCATCGCCGGTACAACCGCGGATAGAAAGGAGGCCGAGGTCACTCTCTAGATAGTACCGGCGGCCAGCGCGGACTCGAAGCGGTACTCGCGAAGCTTTCTGTAGATGCTCGCGTTCGATCCGGGCTGACTTTGATAAAGCGCGAACTGTGAAACTGAAAAGCTGCCCAAAGCGAGCGGCTGCATCTGCTTCACCTTGTCACGTAGCCTTTCGAGCGGAACTGGGTTCCTCATCCGGGCCAGCGTTAAATGCGGAGCGAAAGCGCGATCATCTTTTTTGATGCCGATCTTCTGAAGGCAGTCCTCGGTATTAGCAGCGAGCTGCGAGAGCGGATCGGCGCCGTCCACTCCAGCCCACAGGATACGAGGCGACCGTTCATCGGGGAACCAGCCTAATTTTTGAATCGTCAGTTCAAAGGCCGGCTGATTAGGAATCGAGGAGAGGGCGGCATGGAGCGCTTCCAACTGCGCCTCCGGCCACTCGCCGATGAACTTTATGGTGACGTGAAGGTTATCGAGCGGGCTCCATTTGATGAGCGCCTCCGGACGGAGCGCACTCAACAGGCGATCGAGGCGGAGCAATACCGGAGCGGGCAATTCGATGGCGGTAAAGAGTCGCATTTACTATTTGGCCGTGCTAATGTTCTAGCGTACTTGAAGCCGCAATGGAAAGCTAAGCCGGACGAGCGAGCGTATTCACTGGACCGGCTGCTCCGAGAGACTGAAGCTGTCGATCCGACGTTCTTTTTGCGTTCGACTGTGGGGCTTGCTCGTGAGCTGTTAGGCTGTGTTCTTCTGCACGGCGAGACTGCGGGCATGATTGTCGAGACGGAAGCCTATTTAGGTGAGGGTGATTTGGCTGCGCACTCTTCCCGCGGCCGAACTGAACGAACGGACGTGATCTTCGGGCCGCCTGGCCGAGCGTATGTGTACTTCATCTACGGGATGCACGAGTGCTTGAACGTTGTGGCTGAGCCGGAAGGAACGGCCGGTTGTGTTCTGATTCGCGCGCTCCATCCACTTTGCGGGCTTCAACAGATGTCCGAACGACGTCGCTGGACCGGACCCGCTATAGGATTGACGAACGGGCCGGGTAAATTGACGCAAGCTCTCGCGATCACGCGCAGGAACTATGGGCAGAGGTTAGACCAGGGAGAACTCGTTATTCGGAAATGGCCGAAGAAGCCCGCCTTTAAGATCGCAGTGACCGCAAGAATCGGAATCACGCAATGCGCGGATTGGCCTCTACGGTTTATTTGGGCGGGACACCCCGCACTCAGCAGGCGAGCGCCGCAATGAGAACGTTCCCTATCGCCCTGCTGTTTGTAACGCTGCCGATAGGCGCGTTTTCGCAGAAAACCGGATCGCTGGATGCCCAGGTGCGTCATAGGACCGATGGCTTCCCCGGTTCAGTCAGTCTCTACGCGAAGAACCTGGAGACGGGTCAGACCTATGGAGTGCGGGAGAACGATCCTGTTCGCACGGCCAGCACAATCAAGCTCGCGATCCTGGCGGAATGCTTCTTTCAAGTGGTAGAAGGACGGCTCGCCTGGGCCGATCCGCTGATCCTGACGAGCGCGGTAAAAGTCACCGGAAGCGGACTACTGCAAGAATTTTCAGATGGCGATAAGCTTCCGCTTCGTGATGTTGTCGATCTGATGATCGTGATGAGCGACAACACGGCGACCGATATGGTTCTGGATCGGGTAGACGGAAATCGTGTGAATGCCCGAATGGCAAAGTTAGGACTTTCGCAAACGCGAGTCATGCGAAAGATTTTGATGGGTTCAACTACACAAGCGCCCGGCATCACCGAAGAGGGCAACAAGCAGGAGAATGCGCGATGGGGACTCGGCCGCAGTAGCCCGAAAGAGATGGTGATGCTCCTCGAGAAGATCTATCGCGGGGAATTGGTGAGCAAGCAGGCGTCGAATGACATGTTAGCGATCCTGAAGAAACAGCGCGATCACAACGGCCTGGGGCGCGATATGAAAGACACCACGGTCGCCAATAAATCAGGAGCCTTGGATAACCTGAGAAGCGATGTTGGCATTATTTTTTCGAAGAATGGGCCGATTGCTATCTCGGTTACCGTCGATAACATGCCGGAAGTAAATTGGACTCCGGATAACCCGGGCAGCCTGCTAATTTCTTCGTTATCAGAGATTCTTGTGGGCGGAATGCCGGGACGCAATTAGGGCTTGCGGTGCTTTTTGCCCCGATGTACCTGGACCTTGTGCGGTCTTCTATTGGTTGTTCTAACCTGGGGCGCTTTCCCCCAGCGAGCATTGGCGGCCGGAAGACTAATTGGAAAAACTGCGAGTAAGGCGGCGAAAGCGAGTAGGAGCTTCATTTGTGTCTCATTCTATAGCGCAACCGACCTCCACGGGTGGCGACGGGGATCTGGAAAATCCCCGCCGTCTCGTCATTAATACCGATAATGCTCGGCTTTGTAGGGGCCTTCGACATCGACACCCAGGTATTCGGCTTGCTTCTCTGAAAGCTTAGTGAGTTTTACGCCGATCTTCTCTAGGTGTAACCGCGCAACTTCTTCATCCAACTTCTTAGGCAGGGTGTAAACGCCCGGCTTGTAGCTGTCTTTGTTCTTCCAAAGGTCGATCTGAGCCAAGGTTTGATTCGAGAAGCTGTTGCTCATCACGAAGCTCGGATGACCTGTTGCGCAGCCCAAATTCACAAGGCGGCCTTCCGCCAGCATGAAAATGCTGTTTCCGCCTGGAAATGTATACATATCCACCTGCGGCTTGATGTTCAACCGTTTCACGTCGCTAGCGTCATTGAGACGATCGACCTGAATTTCGTTGTCGAAGTGTCCGATGTTGCAAACGATGGCCTGATCCTTCATATACTGCATGTGCTCGAGCGTGATGATGTCGAGATTGCCGGTACAGGTGACGTAGATATCTCCGCGTCCCAGCGTGTCTTCGATCGTAGTCACTTCAAAGCCTTCCATCGCGGCTTGCAGCGCGTTGATGGGGTCGATCTCCGTAACGACAATGCGCGCACCCATGCCTCGCAGAGATTGAGCCGAACCCTTGCCGACATCGCCGTAGCCGCAGATGACGGCCACTTTGCCGGCCAGCATCACGTCAGTCGCACGCTTGATTCCGTCGGCGAGGGATTCGCGGCAACCGTACAAGTTGTCGAATTTGGATTTGGTGACCGAATCGTTTACGTTGATTGCCGGAACGAGCAGCTTGCCGTTCTCTTCCATCTTGTAGAGACGATGGACGCCAGTGGTTGTCTCCTCGGAGACTCCGCGCCATTCCTTGGCCATGGTGTGCCAGCGCTGCGGATCTTCGGCATGAATCTTCTTCAGAAGATCCTTGATGACCTTTTCTTCCTGGCTGCTGGAGGAGGTGTTAACCCAATCGCTGCCCTCTTCCAACTCATAGCCTTTGTGAATCAGAAGCGTGACGTCGCCGCCATCGTCCACAACCAGCTGCGGGCCTCTACCATCGGGATGACTGAGGGCCTGGTAGGTGCACCACCAGTATTCTTCGAGCGATTCGCCCTTCCACGCAAACACCGGAACACCGGCGGCAGCGATGGCCGCAGCAGCATGGTCCTGAGTTGAAAAGATGTTGCAGCTTGCCCAACGAACATCGGCGCCCAGATTGACCAGTGTTTCGATCAGAACGGCCGTCTGGATCGTCATATGAAGCGATCCGGTCACCCGGACGCCGGCCAGCGACTTCTCAGGCGCGTATTTTTCTCGGATTGCCATCAGGCCTGGCATCTCATGCTCGGCGACAGCGATTTCTTTGCGACCCCACTCAGCGAGGCCGAGGTCGGCAACCTTGTACTCGGTTGCAGTTCTGTTCAGTGTTGTAGTGGCCAATTAAGGAACCTCGGAAACATTATATCTAAAAATCTTGATATGTTGATTGATATGCCGGGTTTGCTTAAATCGCTGCGATTGCTGAGCGACCCCGCCCGCGTCCGGCTTCTTCTTCTATTGCAGCAGGGAGAAGTCTCCGTAGCGGAACTCCAGACGATCCTTGCCAAAGGACAAAGTCAGATCTCGACTCATTTATCTCAGTTGAAGAATGCCGGACTGCTGCAGGATCGACGAACGGGGAAGAACATCTTCTACTCTCTGCATGCTGGGCCGGAACTGCTACAACTGCTGCACGAAGTGGCGCGCGAAATACCGGAGGCAGAAGACGATCAGGCCGCCTTGGGACTGGTGCTCAGCCGACGCCAGGATCGAATGCGCAGTTACTTCGATGAACTTGCCGGCAGGTTTGGGCGTGAATATATTCCTGGTCGATCCTGGAAGGGGTTGGCTGACACTTTACTCGCGCTTCTTCCGCCATTGGTGATTGCCGATTTAGGGGCAGGGGAGGGGACGTTTTCTCAGCTGCTGGCGCGTCGCGCGAAGCGGGTGATTGCGGTGGACAATTCGAAAGCGATGGTAAAGGTTGGGGCTGACCTGGCGCAAAAACACGGAATCTCAAACCTTGAGTACCGCCTGGGAGACTTGGAATCGGTTCCGATTGGAGCCGCCGAAGTAGATCTGGCTTTTTTCAGCCAGTCCTTGCATCACGCCCAGCATCCCGAGCTTGCCGTGGCGGAAGCATCACGTATTTTAAAGCCGGGCGGCCGGATTGCCATTCTCGATTTGTTACGCCATCAGTTCGAAGAAGCCCGCGAAATGTATGCCGATGTTTGGCTTGGCTTCACGGAGCTGGAGCTTCGGAAATTCCTCGAAGCGAAGAGCTTTCAGAACATTTATTCGGCCATTGTTCACCGCGAGACAGAGGCGCCGCATTTTGAAACGCTCCTGGCCGTGGCAGAGAAGGCCCGTCCGTAAATGCAAGATGATCGAAAATCTATGATGGTACGTGAGCTCATCGAAGCTTCTTACTGTACTTTTACTTGCCATCCTTCCTCACGCTACTGCGGCCGTTGAACGGTCTCACCCGATCAGTCTTTTGGTGGACTTGACCGATGCACCGCGTAAAATTCTACACGGTCAGTTGACTTTTTCAGTCCAGCCGGGCCCGCTGGCGCTGTACTTTCCCCAATGGATTCCGGGCGAGCATGCTCCGTCCGGTCCGATCGACAATTTGGCAGGATTGACGTTTACTGCAAACGGGAAAGACGTGCCCTGGAAGCGGGACGACGTAGACATGTTCCTTATGCGTCTTGATGTTCCAGAAGGCGCGGCGGAGTTAGTGGCAAAACTCGACTTCCTGGCGACCGCTGCACCGAGCGGGTTTTCGGCAGGTGCCTCAACCAGTGCCAACCTGGCAGTTCTCAACTGGAATGAGTTGATTTTGTATCCCGCCGGAGTGCCTGTCGCAGACATCCTCTTTGAGCCTTCAGTCAGGCTGCCGGAAAACTGGCTTTTGGGAAGTGCTTTGGAGCAAACCACGCATAACGGACGAACTACCCGCTTCCAGCCTGTTCCGCTGCAGAGTCTGATCGACTCGCCTCTACTAGCTGGCCGATTTTTCAAAGAAGCGCCTCTCGCTCCGGAGGTGAGCCCTAAACATTTTCTAGACATGGCGGCCGACACTCCGGAAGAGCTCAAGGTGACCTCCCAGCAATTAGAAGCATTCAGCAATCTTGTTCGTGAAACGGGTGCGCTGTTTCGATCGCGACACTACGACAGCTACCACTTTCTTCTGACGTTGAGCGACCAGGTTGCTCACTTCGGGCTGGAGCATCACCAGTCGAGCGACGATCGTGTCGAAGGTCGCGATTTGATCGACGAAGATCTGAGCATGCTGAACGCAGACCTGCTTCCGCACGAGTTCACCCACTCCTGGAATGGCAAATATCGTAGGCCCCAAGGACTGGTGACAAAAGATTACCAGCACCCCATGAAAGCAGAGCTTCTGTGGGTCTATGAAGGACTAACCCAATATTTGGGCGATGTGCTCGCAACGCGTTGCGGGCTGTGGACTGCGGATCAATATCATGCCTACCTCGCTTCTTCCGCTGCCGAGGCCGATCATCGTCCCGGCCGAACCTGGCGAGACCTGGAAGACACTGCTGTGTCTGCTCAGACCCTTTACCAAACAACCGATGCGTGGGACAACTGGCGCCGGTCTACCGATTTTTATGCTGAAGGAGAGCTCATCTGGCTGGACGTTGACACCACCATCCGGCAGATGTCGGGCGGTCGAAGATCTCTTAACGATTTCTGTGCACGCTTTTTCGGCGCAGGCGGAAATACGAAGCCCGTCGTACTTCCATATAATTTGGATGATCTGGTAGCCAATCTCAATGAGATACAGCCTTACGATTGGAAAAGTTTTTTATACCAGCTGACAACCACGAAATCTGCACATGCGCCACTAGACGGAATCTCGAAGGGCGGCTACCGGCTGGAATACTCGGATTCATCGAACGATTATATTCGGGCCGCCGATGGCCGGGACGGTGGAGTGAATGCGTGGTACTCGCTTGGTTTTACTACGAAAGGTGATAACACTGTCAATGACGTTCTGGTTGGCTCACCTGCCTATCAGGCGGGCATCGGACCTGGAATGAAGTTGGTCGCCGTAAATGGCCGCCGCGCTAGTTCCGAGCTCCTGAGCAACGCGATTCGCAACTCGAAAAATCAGACGCAGCCGCTCGAGTTGATCATTGACAACGACGACTTCATCAAGGTCTTACGGATCGATTACCACGGAGGCGCGAAGTATCCTCATTTAGTGCGCACCGCAAGCGAACGCGATTATCTGGATGAGATCGTCAAACCTATGACGCAACATCCGGCTAAGGCGAACCTCAACTAAGATCTGATAGAGATGAGATATTGAAAAGGATGAATTCGCAGGAGAGGGATTGCAGGCGCAACGGCAGATTTTAATTGTCGAGGACAATCCGGGCGACATTCGCTTGATGCGTGAAGCTCTTCGTGACATTCAGCCAGCTGTCTCGATTCAAGTTGCGACCGATGCCGATGAGGCGCTGGTATATCTACAGCGTCGCGGCGAACATGTCCGGGCTCAAAGGCCGAGTCTTATTTTTCTGGATTTCAACTTGCCCAAGGCCGGTTCGCGAGATCTGTTGCGAACGATTAAAGCGGATGAAGAATTGCGCCTGATTCCGGTTGCCGTGCTCACAACGTCCGATTCCGAGCGGGACATCCGCGATGCTTACGAGCTCTATGCCAATTGCTACTTGCGTAAACCTGTAGATCTGGATAGTTTCTTCTCTATCATTCGAACGGCAGCGGATTTTTGGTTGCGGGTGGCCTACACTGCTGAGGGAATGAAGCCCTCTAGCTTTCGCTAAAGGTGTTGTGATGATGCTCACCGCGACCGATCGCTATTCCATTGGGGTGGATTTGGGAGGCACCAATCTCCGGGTGGCTGCCGTTGACGAAAACGGGCTCATGCTTGAGAAAATCAGCATTGCAACGACCTTCGAAAAAGGTCCCCAGGGCGTGGTGGAGGACATGGTTGCCGGCATTGAACGGATTACTCTGGAGTTGCGCGGTAGCGATTTGTGCGGCGTCGGAATCGGAGTTCCCGGCTTCGTTGATGTAACGACTGGTGTTGTCATCGGCGCAGCGAACTTACCTGGCTTTCAAGGTTTTTCGATCCGCGACACGATTCAAAGTTATCTGGGAGCCACCATCATTCTTGAGAACGATGCCAACGCCGCGGCTCTGGGTGAGAAGTGGATTGGCGCCGGAAAAGATGTTGACGATCTCATTCTCATCACGCTCGGCACTGGGATCGGGGGCGGCATTGTGTCCGGCGGGAAAGTGCTTCGTGGTTCCCTTGGAATGGCCGGTGAAATTGGCCACATGACGGTCTACCCGGATGGAAATCCATGCGGCTGCGGGAATAACGGCTGTCTGGAGAAGCATGCTTCCGCTTCTGCCATTGTGGCGATGGCCGGCATGATGGGAATTGCCACCCAGAGATTCAGCGCCCTGGAAGTGTATGAGTTAGCGCTCGTCGGAAATCCTCGCGCAATGATTGTATTCGAATCGATGGGCCGGGCCCTCGGCATTGCGATCGCGAATCTGATCAATCTCTTCAACTTTTCTCTTTATTTGTTAAGCGGAGGCCCATTGCCGGCCTGGGACTTTTTCGCCCCCAGCATGTTCGCAGAAATTAGAAAACGGTCGTTCACCTTTGAGCGCACCGCAACCAGAGTGGAGAAAGCACTGCTGGGCGCCGACGCCGGTCTGTATGGTGCGGCTTACCTGCCCTTCCAATCCCGTCCGATCAGCTGCATAGTGTCCTCGTTGGAATGAGTTTTTCTTGAGATGACAAATTATTGGCTCGGCCTCGATGTCGGTACAGGCGGCTCTCGCGCTCTGCTGGTGGATTCGCGCGGGCGCGTTGTCAGGGCGTTTACCGCTCCGCATGCTGACATGCAGATGCTCAAACCGCAGTGGGCCGAGCAGGATCCCGACAATTGGTGGAGCGCTTCGCAAGCTGCCATTCGAGGTGTCCTTCTGGAAGCCGGAGTTGTTGGAACCTCGGTCCTTGGAGTAGGTCTTACGGGCCAGATGCACGGGTTAGTTTTGTTGGACGAGCAGCACTCCGTCATCCGTCCGGCACTTATTTGGTGCGACCAGAGAAGTCAAAAGCAAGTCGATTTCATTAACCAAAAAATTGGGATCGAAAACATCCTTCGTTACACTGCAAATCCAGTGTTAACCGGGTTCACGCTTCCCAAGATGCTGTGGGTGCGTGATAACGAGCCCCAGCAATTCGCTCGAGCCCGCACATTTCTTCTTCCCAAAGACTATGCGCGTTTCAAGCTGACCGGCGAGTTCGCAACTGACGTCTCGGATGCCAGCGGCACTTCGCTGTTCGATGTCGCGAACAGGAGATGGTCCGAGGAAATGGTGACCGGTCTTGGACTCGATCGAAGCCTGTTACCGCCTGCTTACGAATCCCACCACGTCACCGGTACGGTTACAAAGGAGGCCGCTCAAGCGACTGGGCTTGCGCCGGGAACTCCAGTGGTGGCAGGTGCAGGTGATCAAGCGGCCAGCGCCATCGGCACTGGAATTGTGGAACCAGGCTGGGTTTCGTGCACGGTTGGCACTTCGGGTGTCGTGTTTGCTTATCTCGAAAAGCCTACCTACGATCCGCAAGGCCGAGTCCATACCTTCTGCCATGCCATGCCGAATGTCTGGCACGTTATGGGAGTCACGCAAGGCGCCGGCCTCAGCTTGCAATGGTTCAGAAACCGCTTCGCTCCCGATCTCCGCTACGACGATCTTACGGCCGAGGCAACCTTATCGCCCTCTGGCGCAGATGGACTTTTCTGGTTGCCCTACTTGATGGGCGAACGAACTCCGCACCTGGACGCCAATGCACGAGCCGTTTGGGTTGGGCTCACCGCGAGACATAGTCGCGCGGATCTGGTACGGTCCATTCTGGAAGGCGTTTGCTACAGCCAGAAAGACGGGTTGGAGATCATCGCTTCACTTGGGGCTCAGCCATCGCTGGTGAGACTTTCGGGCGGTGGAGCGAAGAGCCCGTTTTGGCAGCAGCTTTTCTCCGATATTTTCGATCGAGAAGTTGCTACGCTCGAAACGCAAGAAGGTTCCGCTTATGGAGCGGCCTTGCTCGCGATGGTTGGTACCGGCGAGTATGCAAACGCCGTCGAAGCCTGTCGTATTGCAATCAAAGAAGTGGATCGCAAACGGCCTCGTCCGGCAGACGCAAAATTCTATGCCAAGCGTTATGAGGTGTTCCGGTCTGTCTACCCTGCGCTGAAGCCCACCTTCCAGGCTATCGGCGAACTTGATGGATGAGAGGACATATTGTGCGGTTGCACTTCCTGTTCCGGTCGACCGTGTTTTCACTTACGCGCTTCCACAAACGTTAGAACATCGTGTGAAAGCCGGTTGCCGGCTGCTGGTTCCGTTCGGGTCTCGCACTCTCACGGGAGTTGTGGTGCAGAGTCCCACAGTCAAACCGGATCAAAACCCGCGCGAAGCACTGAAGTTGATGGATGAAGAGCCTGTCCTCGATGAGGATCTTCTTCATCTGGGAGTTTGGATCGCCGAATACTATTGCGCTCCGATTGGTGAAGTATTGAAAGGCATGTTGCCGCTCATCGGAGAAGTTCGGCGCACTTCCCTCTACGCGCTCACCGAGACCGGTCGCGATATTGTGCGGCAGTTGACATCGGTAGCCGATGCCGATGCCGGAATCACTGTGCTGCGGCTTCTGGAGCAGCGGTCTCGCTCGCTGACCTACATCAAATCGAAAGTCGAACGTGCGACCGATGTCCTCAGGGCTCTTACCAAAAGGGGATGGATTGCGGTGGAGGAGCGCAGCGAAGATCGCGATCCACTACGCGCTTCGGCTGAGCGACTGGAAGCCGAATTTCTGCGCCGTCCTCCTCCTGAAATCAAGCTAAAGAAAAGCGAACGGGAGTTACTGGCTTTTCTGGAACTCCACCCGGGGCGTCACAATCTTGCTGCCATCGCCGAACGGCTGAACAAGGCAAGCCAATCGGCGCGCGCATTAGCAAGACGTCAACTCATCACCTTGCAGGTTGAGCCCGTTCGACCGCGCTTCCTTTACGAAGGAAGCATTCCCATTCTCAATGCCCACCAGAACGCGGCCTTTTCAAAGATCGTGGAAGCTTTACGAGCCAGTGATTTTCAGGCGTTTCTCCTGCAGGGCGTCACCGGATCGGGTAAGACCGAAGTGTATCTTCGCAGTATCGACGCCGCTCTGCAGATGGGAAAGAACGCTTTGCTTCTGGTTCCCGAAATCGCCCTCACTCCGGCTATGGCCGGCCAATTTTTTCACCGTTTCGGAAACCAGGTTGCCATTCTTCATTCAGCCTTCGGTGATGCGGAAAGAGCCGATCAGTGGCGTCGCATTCGGGGTGGACAGGCCCGAGTCGTAGTTGGCACTCGTTCCGGGGTGTTTGCGCCCATTCCGAATCTGGGTCTGGTGATTGTTGACGAAGAGCACGATGGCAGCTACAAACAGCAGGAGACGCCGCGCTACCACGGCCGGGATGTCGCCATCGTCCGCGCCAAAAATGCAGGCGCCGTGATTGTGCTTGGTTCCGCCACTCCGAGCATTGAGACCAGATTCAACGCCGACGCCAACAAATACGGATTATTGAGACTTCCCGAGCGGATCGCACATCGCCCAATGCCTCAGGTCGCCATCCTTGACATGCGGACGGAATTCCTGGAAACAAAACGCCAGGGCACTTTCTCACGCAAACTGATCGAAGAGATGGAGGGGCGTTTAGCGCAAGGCGAACAGACGATCTTACTGCTGAATCGCCGCGGCTTCTCCAGCTTCATGATCTGCCGCGCCTGTGGTGAGCGATTACAGTGCACGAACTGTTCCGTGGTCTTGACGCATCACAAGCGAGATCGCCGTATGCTTTGCCACTACTGCGGGTACGCCGAAAAAGTTCCGGAGCAATGTCCAAAATGCGGCAGTGACTATATCCAATTCTTAGGCGTCGGCGCTGAACGGGTCGAGGAGGAGCTGCACAAGTTCCTCCCTACGGCCAGAATCGCCAGGCTCGATCGCGACACCGCCAGCGGGAAAGGCGCCTTCGAAAATATTCTCCAAAGCTTTCGCGAGCACAGCATCGATATCTTGGTCGGGACACAGATGATCGCGAAGGGTCACGACATCCCCAATGTGACGCTGGTGGGAGTCGTGCTCGCTGATATCGGTTTGAGCATGCCTGATTTTCGTTCTGCCGAACGAACGTTCCAGTTACTCACCCAGGCGGCCGGACGCGCCGGACGCGGAGTAGTCCCCGGCCGCGTAATCGTGCAGACCTTAAATCCCGATCACTACGCCATTCGATTCGCGGCTGAACAAGACTACGAAGGCTTCTACAAAAAAGAGATTGAGTTCAGAAAATGGTTGCGCTATCCGCCTTTTGCGGCCTTCGCGAATTTGCTGGTCCGAGATGAGAAACAGGAACAAGCTCTTCGGATGGCGACTGAACTCGGCTACCTTTTGAACCCACAGCCACCGGGGATTCGCGTCATGGGGCCAGCCGAAGCGCCGGTGCCAAGGATCAAGGAAGAGTTCCGTTACCAGATCTTGTTGAAAGCAGCGAAACGATCGGCGATGAGGGCAGTCGTAAGAAAAGTGCAAGACTTCGCCGCGAAAGCAAAATGGCGTCCGACTGCTTTGGTGATCGACGTCGATCCAATCAGCTTAATGTAGTTGCCGACTAGGAAATGGGCACCGAATCGACGAGCTTCTGAATCGCAGGCGCGATCTGGATGAGCATATCGGCTTGTTTTTGCGAATCCTGTTTCACCGCCACTGAACTCCTCCCTTTCCAATCGGAGCTGGCCCTTCCATTCGTGTCGAGAAAGGCCAACGACTCTTGTCCGGTCCTGCAGAGCCTCACCAGAGCGTCTGCCAGCGGCAAATCTTCATTCAACAAAGAATTGCTCTGCAGCGTCGCACGGATTGCGCTAGCATTCTCCGCCCAGGCCTGCAGTTGCCTGCTGAGAGCACTGCTGCTCTGCACTCCCTTCGGGCCGGCCAAATACTGATCCACCGCGTTCCGAAACTCCCGCGCAGTGTCGCTCTCCGGAGAAATTGAATCCACCAATCGATTGAACGGTGTGAAGATATTATATTTTTCAGCATGGCGCGAGTACCCTTTGATCGGCTCGAGAACCGAGGCGAAAGTATTCAATGGCTCGTAAGGAAAATTTCCAGCGAGTCGGCGGCGCATCAACTCCGGATTTGAACGCTGGGTCAAGCCGACCCATTCGAGCCAGGTGTTCGTCGCCTCCAAGCGCCGGTACATAGAAGGGACATCGCTGACCGCCTCAGGAGACCACAAACGTTCCGCCACGGCAGCTAACCTGGGCCATAGCTTTGCATCCAGATTCTCGGCAGTCGCTATTTCTTCCCACATCGTCGCCTCTCCACCGAGCACAAGCTTCTGTTGCGCAGGAGCGAGATCGGTCGGCGTTCCTGGCGCCGGAGGCTTGGAGTCCAGGGGCCGATCCTCATGGCCGGGCACAATCGGAGGAGCCTTCATGGGATCGACCGAATAGTGATATGACGCCGGATACATCAGATCGAGATAATACCCAGCCGAAAGGATGCCCTGGTAACCTTCCCGCGCAGCCCGCCACAAGGAGGACTGTCCACGCCAGGATTGGATCACGATATTCTTCGGCAGAGCAGGCTCGAAGATTTCATCCCACCCTTCCATTTTCTTGCCGTGTTTCGTAACAATTTTGAGCAGCCGTTGATTAAAGTAGACCTGAAGAGCATTGCTGTTCGCGATTTTGTGCTTTCGCATGAAAGCTTGAATCGTTGCATTCTGGTTCCACTGCTTCGGATTCACCTCATCGCCGCCGATATGAAAGTACTCGTCCGGAAACAGCTTCACCATCTCGCCGACAAAGCCATCGAGAAAACGGTAGGTGGACTCCTTGGTGGGGTCCATCAAATCAGCGAGAATGCCGTTGCCGCGCGTAATTTCATAGTGGCCGCTACCGGCGCCGAGTTTTGGATAAGCCGCCAGCCAGCTGGTCGAGTGGCCCGGTATGTCGAACTCAGGCACGACACGCACTCCACGATTTCGCGCGTATTCCACCACGTCGCGAACCTCCGCCTGTGTGTAGTACATGCCGTCGGAGCCGTATTCCTGCAGACGTGGGAATTTTTTGCTTTGCACTCGAAATCCCTGGTCGTCGGACAAGTGCCAGTGAAAAACGTTCAGCTTAACAGCGCTCAGTCCGTCGATCGTGCGTTCCACTCCTGCCACAGGAATAAAATGGCGTGACACATCGAGTGACAGGCCGCGCCAGGGAAAGCGAGGCTCATCTCTAATGCTGACGGCCGGCGCCGAGAAACCGGGCGAAGCCGACGTTGCGCCTTCTTCGCTCGCGTTCTGATGCACCAGTTGCAAGAAAGTATTGAGCCCGAAGATCACTCCGAGCGGAGCATCAGCCGAGAGTCGAATCTGTCCTGCGTTTACCTCGAGCGAGTAGCGTTCATCGTCACCCAGCTTCTGCGGTCCACGATGATCTTTGCCTTCCACCACGATGGCAAGCGTGGCGCTGCCCTGATTCTTGGCTATGTTTGGCCGAATTATGTTCGGCAGAATCGGGATACCCGTTTGACGGCTCAATCTCTCAAAAGTGCGCTGAATTTCGTATTGAACACGAGAGTCCTTCGCTCCATCGCCTGACACCGAAACCGTAAATGACTTGTTGATTTCGACCGATCCTGGATGCTGCGAGATACTGCTCGGCCACGGCATGAGCGCCAAGTCTCGGTTCGCCGTTTGGGCCTTGGCTGCGAGGCAAAAAGCTGCCAGCGTCAACAACGCAAGGACGTGTTTATTGGTTTTCAAGATCGTTCTATTCCGAAAGATGTTTCTAAATAGAGCTTACAATCGAGTTTTGTGCACCTGGATTTCTATCGAATTCGTTTTCGACTTGTAGCCAAAACCGCTATTCACTTTCCGCCTCACAAAGCGGGTAACACTCTGCGCGGGATGTTCGGAACGATTCTCAAAAAGTCCGCGTGTCTTCCTGAGTGTACCGATGCCCGAAGCTGCCCCAGACGCGAGACATGTCCTTACGTCAAAATCTTTGAGCCCGGTTCAACCAGCACAGCAGCGGAAGGGCTGCGCGACTGGCCGCGTCCTTTTGTCTTCCGCACTGCAGACCTAAACGGACGCCACTTTCAACCGAATCAGTCTTTCACTTTTGAATTGAACCTGTTTCAACTCGACCACTCGAGTGTCGATGCGATCGTCCGCTGTTTCGAAGAGCTTGGGACGGCGGGTCTCGGAGCGGCTCGCGGTGAAGTGGATTTGCAGAGCGTTTCTTTCGTCAACCTCGAGGGCGACGAAATGCAACCGGCCGTAATCTGCAGATTACCCCTATATTCAAATGGTGCGAGCGCCTCAAAAGTTCAGGTCGTATTCCGTACCCCAACAGAAATGAAATCGAACAATGAGATCGCAACGCTTCCGGCGTTTCCTGTCCTGGTGGCGCGTATTCGCGAGCGCGTCGATAGATTGCGCGAACTCTATAGCGGAGCGTCAGATGTGAATCTTTCCGCGAACTTTACGGAACCAGCTCGCCAAATTCAAACCGCTTTCTGCGATGTCAAACACACTAACGTAAATCGCCTCAGCTCGAAAACCGGACAACGTCATCCCATCGGAGGTTTTGTCGGCCGCGCCGTTTACGAAGGAACTCTGGACGAATTTCTGCCCTATCTTCAAGCCGCCGCCTTCACCGGAGTCGGTCGACACACAGCATGGGGAAATGGCGAGCTTGAAGTGACTGTTCTCAAGTAGTCGCTCTACATGCCCGTGGTGCGAACCAAGATCGCGCTCAAGATCGCACCGACGATAGGTCCAAAAATTGGAATCCAGGCATAGCGCCAGTCCGAAGTGCCTTTGCCCGCAATAGGAAGAAGGCTGTGCGCAATCCTCGGTCCTAAATCACGTGCCGGATTGATCGCATATCCAGTCGTAGCGCCCAAGGAAATGCCAACGCTCCAGACCAGGGCTCCCACCAGAACCGGTCCCAGGCCGGGAGCCACTCCACCCGGCGCCAGCCGCCGCGAAACCAGAGCCGAAGCAACCAGAATGAGGACAAAGGTAGCAAGCACTTCGCAAAAGAAATTGCTCCCATAGCTGCGAACGGCCGGAATAGTAGAGAAGCATCCGAGCTTCGCCCCGGGATCGGCTGTTAGTTTCCAATGCGGTAAGAAGAACAGCCAGACTAATACAGCGCCGGTGAGCCCTCCCAGAATCTGTGCCGGGATATACGTGAACAAGCGCTCCGGATGACCGGTCATCACAACAGAGGCAACAGTAAAAGCCGGGTTGAGATGCGCGTCCGTGTCCCCCATCGAGATGCTGACCGCCACCGCAGCGAAAACAGCGAGGCCCCAGCCTACCGTGATGGTTAACCAGCCTGAGCCCTCAGCCTTTGACTTCGCCAATGAAACGGCGGCCACAACGCCGTCCCCCAGAACAATGAGCAACGCCGTTCCAACAAATTCACCGAATACAGCCGGATCTACATTCATAATTGAGATACAAAGCTGACCTTTGTATCACATCCCTGTTCCGCAAGCCGCCGGCCACAAGTAACCTTCCGCGGTGTTGCGAAATGCAAGGGCCTGTTGTTGCGCCCATCCGTTGGATTTTCCCAACTCTTGCGCCAGCAGATAAGCTGTATCGGAAGCAGCTTCAATCGCAGCACGAGCATCCAGGAACAAGGCGCGAGTGCGGCGCGCCAGGACATCCTCTACGGTTCTCGCCATTTCGTTTCGTGCCGCCCAAATCACTTCACCCCTCTTGAATGGCAGCCTCGGATGCAGCAAGCGAGAACACTCCGGGTTCTGTTCCTCCAGCCTTCGTAAAGCCGGTAAATCTGCCCCGTAGCAGCCTTCCCACTCTCGATGGGCGCTCACCTCGTTTGCCCACCCGTGCAGCCTCAGCTCGGGAGTTCGTGATTGAACGTGTCTCAAGCCTCCGAGCGGGGCCGCATGATCGATCGCATCCTGACCCATCTTGCGATAGGTCGTCCATTTGCCGCCCGTGACGGTCACCAGCTTCGTCTCCGAAATTAAAATGGTGTGATCTCTGGAGAGCGCCGCTGTGCTTCCTGCGCCGCCCTTTCGTACGAGCGGTCTCTGCCCGGACCACATGCTCAGAATCTCTTGCGGCTCCGGTCTCCGCCGCAGATATTTTTCGACATGGGCCAGCAGGAAATTCCGCTCATCGGGCATCGCTCGCGGTTCGAGATTCGGCTGCGGCACAGGATCATCGGTGGTCCCCACCACCACACGATCGTGCCACGGAATTGCGAACAACACTCGTCCATCGGCAGTGCGCGGGATCATCAGAGCACTATCGCCAGGAAGAAATGATCGGGGCAGAACCAGGTGCGTTCCTTGGCTCACCGTCAACATCTCCGTCGCCGCTTGTTCGTCCATCTTGCGAACCGAGTCAGTGAAAATTCCTGTGGCATTGATCACGACCTTCGCCCCAATTTCAAAAGTCGTTCCGGATTCCAGATCGCGGCCTACAACACCACTGACTCGCCCATCTCGCTTGAGGAGAGAAACGACAGGGGCATAGTTCAAAGCAAAGCCATCCACATCGAAGAGCGTGAGCAAGAGAGCAACTGCAAAGCGAGCATCGTCAAACTGTCCGTCGTAGTAGAGGATTCCGCCTTTAAGCCCTTCTCGACGCACCGTAGGTAAAGCCTTCATCGCCTCACCCAAAGACAATCTCTTCGAACGTCCAATCGATTCGTGGCCAGCCAGCAAATCATAGAGCGTTAGACCGATCCCGTAAAACGGAAGCTGCCAGTAAGCGTAAGCCGGAATCACAAACGAGCGCCGGTGTGCCAGATGAGGTGCATTTCGGAGCATGCGCCCACGCTCACGTAGCGCTTCCAGCACCAGCTTGACGTCGCCTTGTTGCAGATACCGAACGCCGCCGTGCACCAGCTTGGTGCTTCGGCTGGAGGTGGCTTTTGCAAAGTCTGCAGCCTCCAGCAGAACCGTCCGATAGCCTCGTGCCGCTGCTTCCACCGCACAACCAAGCCCGGTCGCGCCGCCCCCGATCACGGCCACGTCAAACTCGGTTCGTTCGCTCCCAATGTCCCGGAGAATGCTCGCGCGTTCAAGGCTCAATCGGCACTCTCAGGGCTTGGCCCAGGCCTGCGCTCGAGACAAGGCGTTCTTCCACCCTTCCTGCTTGTGCGCTCGCTCTTGTTCATCGATTTTCGGTTCGAATCTCCGATCTGTCTTCCAGTGTGTAGCAATTGAATTCTGATCTGGCCAATACCCGACCGCCAGGCCAGCCAGAAAGGCAGCCCCTAAGACCGTCGTCTCGGAATTAGAAGGCCTGGTTACCGGTAAACCGAGAAGATCCGCTTGCATTTGCATCAGGAGATCGTTCCGCGCCGCGCCTCCGTCCACCCGAAGTTCCTGCAGGGGGACTCCTGCATCCTTCGCCATGGCATCCACCACATCACTGACCTGAAACGCGATGCCTTCCAGTGCTGCTCTGGCGATGTGCGCGCGGTTCGTCCCTCTTGTCAATCCAACAATTGTGCCGCGCGCATACTGATCCCAGTGCGGTGCGCCTAAACCCGAGAATGCCGGGACGAAATAGACATCCTGCGTGTCCGGCACGCTCGCCGCCAGCGCTTCGATCTCCTCTGACGTGCGCACAATCTGCAGCTCGTCTCGAAGCCACTGCACCACGGCGCCTGCAATGAAAACTGCGCCTTCCAGCGCGTAAATCGTCTTACCGCCAAACCGCCAGCCGATCGTCGTCAACAACCGGTGCTGCGAGTCGACCGCTCGCTCTCCGGTATTGACCAGCATGAAACTGCCGGTTCCGTACGTACACTTCACCATGCCGGGTTCGCTGCACATCTGCCCGAACAAGGCGGCATGCTGGTCGCCCGCAACGCCCGCAATGGGAACGTTCGCCAAAATGCCCGAAGTCGTTCCACAAACCTGGCTCGAATCGACAACCGTGGGAAGCAGCGAAGCTGGAATCTGCAGCAACTGCAACAAATCCTCGTCCCACTGCTGGGTATGAATGTTGAAGAGCATGGTGCGCGAAGCATTTGTGATGTCTGTCGCATGCACCGCGCCTTCCGTCAACTTCCAGATCAGCCAGCTGTCAACCGTTCCGAAAGCCAGTTCGCCGCGCTCCGCACGCTCCCTGACTCCCTGGACGTTGTCCAACAGCCATCGCAGTTTGCTGCCGGAGAAATAAGCATCGATCACGAGTCCGGTCTTTTTCTGGATCAACTCTTCGTGTCCCTGGCGCCGTAATTCGTCGCAGAAGCCGGAGGTCCGGCGATCCTGCCACACAATCGCGTTATGAACCGGTTCACCGGAGTGGCGATCCCACAGAATTGTGGTCTCCCTCTGATTGGTGATGCCGACAGCCGCAATCGAACCGGCAGTGGCGCCCACGCGAGCCAGGACCTCTCCCATCACGCCCGCTTGCGATGACCAAATCTCGAGCGGATCGTGCTCCACCCAACCCGGCTTCGGGAAAAACTGTTGAAACGGCCGTTGCGCAATTCCATGGACCCGTCCGTCCTCCGTCACCAGCATGGCCCGGGAGCTGGTGGTCCCTTGATCTAAAGCCAGAATGTACTTCGTCATCGCCTATTAGTCCTGACCCGTTCGGCGCTCCGCAAACTCGATGACATCGCCGGGCTTAAGTCCCAAATGCAGCGCAGCGCTCTGTCGATTCATCCCTAACTCTACATTCCCGGAGCTTCCGACATAGGCGAAACAAATTCCGGCTGGCGCTGCTTCGAACGTGGTGAAGGAAGCAGTCACCGTGCTCTTCACGGTTCGAACTTCAAACTCTTGGGACGCCAGCGGCTTCGATTCCGAGGCTCTGAAATTCGTAATCACGTTGCCGAAACGATCCACGCTCAAAACTGCGCCGGCACGAAGCGATGGACCCGCATCGACCGCATCGACCCGGTCGAGAATCTGAATATCCTGGACCACAGGGCCCACATCCTCCGGCCGAATTGTTCCAGCCGCAAGCGCAGCCGCTACAGGAGCAAAGATGTCACGTCCGTGAAAAGTCGAAGAAGCCTGCGGCAAATAAAGATCGCGATTCACAATCTGATGCGCCACGGCCTTCGCATCCCGCCGAAACACCAGGCTGAGCACTCCGTTATCAGGCGCCACAAAGTATTGGCCGAAGGATTCCAGCACGATCCCCTTTCTGGCCGTTCCCACGCCCGGATCGACCACCACGACATGAACGCTGCCCTCGGGAAAGAAAGGAGCAGCTTGATCGATGGTGTACGCGGCGGTCCAGATCGAGAACGGCTCAATCTGGTGGGAAATGTCAACCAGTTGAGCGTCGGGACATCGGCTCAGCAAAACGCCTTTCATTGTGCCGACATAATGATCGGACAGGCCGAAGTCTGTCGTAAGAGTGATGATTCGCCTGCTGCGGGATTGTTCCATACGCTGCTAAAATTGTAATGAACAGTCGCGCTAGTGCGTGTCGTTCCGAATCCTTTGTTGTATTTCGATCACAATGCGACTACACCTGTCGCTCCGGAAGTAGCCGAAGCCCTTGCCGCTTCGATGGGCGTGTACGGGAATCCATCAAGCGTACACGGCCCAGGCCAGCTCGCTCGACGTTATCTCGAGGCATCCCGGCGAACGGTCGCAGATTTCCTCCGTGTTTCGCCCGCTGAGATCGTCTTCACTAGCGGAGGAACCGAGTCGAATAATCTCGCCCTCTTTGGTTTGGTTCGCAACCACCCTCAACAATTCAGACACGTAATTACAACAGCCGTCGAACACCCCGCCGTACTAGAAACCTGCCGCCAACTCGAACGGGAAGGAGTCGAGGTCACCTATCTCCGTGTGAACTCCGAAGGCCTCGTCGATGTTGAAGAAGTGCGCCAATCGATTCGGCCGGAGACCGTTCTCATCTCGGCCATGCACGCTAACAACGAAGTGGGAACGCTGCAGCCCATTGCTGAAATAGCCGCTCTGGTCCGCAATTTGCGCGCACAAGGTCAGGCGATTTATTTCCACTCCGATGGTGTTCAGGCGCTCGGCAAGATCGACGTTCACCCAGCTGATCTTGGAGTCGATTTGTATTCGATCAGTGCGCACAAGATCTACGCACCGAAAGGCATCGGAGCCCTCTATGTTGCCAAAGGCACTCCCGTTCGAGGAACTCAGCTGGGAGGAAAACACGAACGCGAACGTCGCGCCGGAACCGAGAACGTGACAGGAGCAATCGCCTTCGCTCGCGCGGTCGAACTGTGTTCTGCCAATCTGAATTTGCAAAGCAATTCGCTTCGTGATCGATTTGAAGAACACGTGGTCGCCGCGGCGCCCGGCGTGCGAGTCAACGGCCATCCGACCAAGCGCTTGCCGAATACCAGCAATTTGAGCTTCGAAGGCATTTCCGCGGAAGCAATGGTCATCGCGCTGGATATGCGAGGCATGTCGGTGTCCACAGGGTCCGCCTGCAGCAGCGGTTCCATCGAAGCCTCTCCCGTTCTGATTGCCATGGGTCTCGATCATGAGGAAGCTCGCTCCAGCGTCCGCTTCTCCTTCGGACGATACAACACGACGGAAGATGTCGATGCTTTAGCAGAGGCGGTCGTCTCCGTCGCCTCACGACTGCGCAACAAGGCGAGGCATCTTGTCCATGCCTAATCGGGCGCCAATCGCAGTCGCCATGTCGGGCGGCGTGGACAGTTCAGTCGTAGCTGGACTTCTTCAATCGAAGGGTCATCGCATAGTGGGCCTGACGATGCAGCTTTGGAATCAGCGTCGCCTCCCTGAACTAACGCCAGAGGGCGGGGCAGTGGGGCGATGCTGCTCGCTCGACGATGTGTATGATGCCCGCTTCGTCGCTTCGGTCCTAGGCATCCCGTACTATGTGGTCAACTTCGAAAAGCGCTTTGAACAGGAAGTCGTGAAGCCTTTTGTACAGGATTACCTGGAAGGCCGCACTCCTATCCCGTGCACGCTCTGCAATAACTTCATCAAATTCGATCAATTCATGGAGATGGCGGACAGCGTCGGCGCCGAGAAAATTGCCACTGGTCATTACGCCAGGTTGAGTTACGACGAAGCGAGTGGACGCCACCAGATGCGAACCAGCCTGGATGCGTCTAAAGACCAGACCTACTTTCTCTTCGGCCTGACTCAATACCAGTTGTCCCGTACCATGTTCCCCTTGGGCGGCATGATTAAAACCGAAGTCCGGGAACTTGCCAGAACGCTTGGCCTGCCGGTTGCCGAGAAGAACGATAGTCAGGAGATTTGCTTCGTACCCAACGGCGACTACGCCGCCTTCATCGATTCCTACCTCCGGGAGCAGGGAATCGATCGGTCCACTACCGAAGGAGAAATCGTCGATACGGCCGGGCGCGTCGTTGGCCAGCATGCCGGAACGCATCACTTCACTGTCGGACAGCGGCGTGGATTAGGCGTATCCGCAAGCGAACCGCTCTACGTCATTGCTACCGAGCCTGCCACGCAGCGCGTCATCGTGGGAAAAACGGGCGAACTGATGCGCTCCACGCTCGTCGCTCGCGAAGTAAACTGGGTATCCATCGCGGCGCTCCCGCGCCACAGCTCTATGGGAGGCGCGCTCGATCGTCCCCGTTCTGCTCAGGTCAAGATCCGAAACAAACACGCTCCAGCTTCCGCTCTTTTAATTCCCCGCGACGATCCCTTCCAAGTGGAAATTCGCTTTACCGAACCGCAGCGTGCCGTCACCCCTGGCCAGGCCGCAGTGTTTTACGACGGCGACTTGGTTCTGGGCGGCGGTTGGATCGAATAAGCTTTTCCATTGGCTGAGAAGAAAAATCGGTTTCAGGTTCGGATGGAGTACGGCGTCGCGGTCGCGCTTCTCCACATCCTTCGCCGCGCACCGCTTCCGGTCGCCCGGCGAGTCGCGTCTTTGCTGGCGCGTCTTCTTGACGTTGGCATCCCAAAGCTTCGGCGCGTCGGGCTCATCAATCTCTCGTTCGCATTCCCGGAGTGGACGGACACGCAACGCCATCAGCTAGTCGATGGAGTCTTCGAATCCATCGGCCGGCTACTCCTCACCTTGTCCCGCTTCCCTTCGCTCAATCGAGACAACATCGGCGAATGGATTGGATACGAAGGGCTCGAAAATTATCACGCCGCGAAAAGCGGAGGTCGCGGACTCCTGGTGGCAACTGCCCACCTCGGTAATTGGGAACTCAGCGCCTTCGCCCACGCCTTTCTGACGGAGCCCATGAACATAATGGTGAGGCCGCTGGACAATCCGTTAATAGATAGCCTCGTGGAACGCTATCGCTCCGCGTCAGGCAATCACTTGATCATGAAGCGGGATGCGGTGCGCGGTGTTTTGAAAGCGCTGAAAAACAATGAAGCAGTCGGAATCTTAATCGATCAAAATACAGTTGCCGCCGAGGGCACGTTCGTTCCTTTTTTTGGCAAGTTAGCCTGTGCCGGAACGGCTTTTGTGAAGTTCGCCTACCATTCCGGAGCGCCCGTTATTCCTGGCTTTGCCTTCTATGACGCGAAAACACGCCATTATACGATTCGCTTCTACCCGAAAGTGGATCTTTCGGGCGATCTAGCGGAAGACACAGCGCGCGTGCACAAAGCTTTCGAAGAGATCATTCGCGCCCACCCGGACCAGTGGATGTGGATTCACCGCCGCTGGAAGACTCGCCCGCCGGGCGAACCACCGCTTTATTGAGAATGATGCCGCGCGACTGGCCGCCCATCCAGGCCCAACACGGCAGTAACAACCCCGGAGAGAGCTTTCGGAACAGTGATAGCTCCGGTGTATGTCAGATAGTGGTGACCGTTATCGTCGTTAGCCCACTTAAGCTGAACGCCGAATGCTTTGTCCATCTGTTCTACAGTTCCTTGCACCTGAATCCGCCGCGCCTCTGAGCTTTCATCCACAATCTTCAAACCGTATTGCTGGACAAACGATCGCACGTCGGCAAGGTCCTTAGGATCGGCGGCCAGAGCCGTTGCCGCTGCCTCCCTGCTTGGAGCTTGGTAGTGCCCGGACAGCAGATCCTGCTCTGACGGAGTATTCGCTAACGGCCTGCGAAGCAGAATCGAGGCCGTTAGCGTTTGCGTCGAAGAGTCATCCGGCAACCAGTGTTCCGCCACCCGCGCTTGCAGTTCGCTGCCCGGAATTGGAACTCGCTGATCGCTCATTTTGTGTTTCGCCTTATCGTCCCGAGGTTGCGCTACTGGACGACTGGAAGGCTTTGAGTAACGCTGCTCCGTCTGGACTGCCCAGACCGGTGCAGGGATCCCAACCGGACCCAGAGCTATAGTAACCAAGGCCGCCATCATCGTTATTGCCGCTCGAAATATCATGGAATGCCGACTTTGCCATAGAGTATAAAGTCGGATTCGCGAACCCGACCGGTTTACCCAACTTTTGGTTGATCAGTGCAATCAGCGCAGCCCAGAGCGGCGCAACTGCACTCGTGCCCCCAACAACCTCACTTTGTCCATCCACCAACACCTGATACCCGGTAGACGGATCGGCATTGCCGGCCACATCGGGCACGCCGCGTCCCACAAAATTTGTCTCTGGATTCTTCGGAACGCCGGCAGAAGACTGATAAGTGGGTAAAGTGAAAACCGTACTGACGCCGCCGCCTGTCGCCCCCTCATTGTTTGCTGTTTCGTTCCACACGGTCTCCGAAGTGATGTTGGTTCCGGATCCTTTCAGTGCAGTGCCTCCGCAAGCCAGCGCATAAGGGCTGGAGGCCGGAAAATCGACATGCAGCTTCTTGTCCGTCGCGCCATCGGTCGAGCCATTATCGCCGGAAGCCGCCGTCACCGTAACGCCCAGAGTTGCGGCATCTTGTAGCGCCGCATTCAGCGCGTTCTGAGATTGTGCAGTCCAGGAGTCCTCCGCGCCCCCCCAGCTGATCGAAATGACGGAAGGCTTGCGAGTCGTGTCGTGGGCGGCATCGGTGATCGCATCGATAAAGCCCTTATCGGTATTCGGCGCGAAGTATACGGCGTAACTCGCTCCCGGAGCGATGGAACCCGCCACTTCGATGTCAAGCAGCACTTCTCCATCGGCATCCGATCCTGGAGTGTTCTTTCCTCCATCTACGGAAACGGCCGAAACTTTAGGCTGCTTGATTCCTAAACCGCTGAAGTAAGTACTCAAATCCGAAGCCTTATAGCCGCCGCCCAATTCGATAATTGCAACTGTCTGACCGGATCCGTCCAACCCTTTCGGAAAATCGTAAAGCGCCGCAACTTGCGGTGGCGTAAAAGTACTGGTGGGAGCTGCCTTCTTCTTTCTCCGTATATGAGGTTTCGCCACCGGTCGCGTGTCCAGGCCCAGCACCGCCAGCACCACATCCTGAAGTTCAGTCGGAATGCTCAACGTCCCTGTTCGTCCTCGAAAGGTTGGCCCAGCGGTCGCCAGTCGATAGAATTTCAACTGCGTATTGAAAGCCTTCATCATGTCATCCGCCTTTCCGGTCAAGATGACTCGACGCTTCGCCGCGCTGCTTTCTACAACCGTTAAACCAGCGTGATGCGCGAACTCTTCGACGATCTGAATTTCGCTTTCATCCGCACCATGGAGCGACGCGAATTGTGCATGCGTGACGCGCTGGACCGCTTGTGTGACGGCTTCGTTGCCTTTGTTCTGGCCCTTCCGTCGCAGAACCACCGTGACGCTCACGATGTCGTCCGGCTTCACCTCACCGACCACATGCGAGTCGGGCAACGGCTGCTTCTCACTACCCGACAAACTGACTCTGTTTTCAAATGGCATGGCGCATCCTCCTGGTTTGTTCTAGCTGATATGCTCCGGCAGACGACACCGTCTACACATCCGTTCGTACTGCATTTCGATTGCCACTACGATCCGAATAAAGCTATCTGCTGAGCCGCTCGTCCGGAGCTTTTTCGAACCGGATGAAATACCGACCGACCGTCCAACCCGGCCGAGATCGCCTTTTCATGTTCGAGCACTCTCTCGAATTTCGCAATAGGCCGGTACCGATGTTCTACACTCCTCGTCAGACGGTCCAAACGTTTCAGCCCGTCCAGCTTATCCGGATCGCCAAGCTTTGCCGCTTCCAGCGAACGACGCAACACGCCGAGCGAATCGTCGTAGGTCTTCAATGGAACGGGAAACGGGTGACCGTCTTTTCCGCCCAGCGCAAATGAGTAACGCGCCGGATCGGAGAATCGGCTGGGCGCTCCATGCACCACTTCCGCCACTAATGCCAGAGTCTGCAGGGTTCTCGGCCCTAACTTCTCAAGCAAAAGCAACGAAGCGAAATCGCGCAGCTGTCGTTCGTGACTGACCGCCAGCACTGCCCCGAGCCTCTTCAAATCCACCTCGGTTTTCCTGACTTCGTGATGACGGGGCATCAGCAGCTTCGGTAATTCCCGCAAAGTTTTCTCAGGAGCCTCGCTCGCGATAGCGAGCACCGCCTCCTGTGCGGGAGTTGCCCGGCTGTCAACCAGATTCAGAATCGTTCCTTCGTTTTCACCCACAATGCCCGTATGCGGCTCGCAAGTAAAATCGCGAACGAACGCCGAGTGCCAGTGATAGCGGCGGGCCAGACCGCTTGTCTCATTGAGCCCCTGTTGAACAACGGCCCACTCGCCCGTCGCCGTCACTACGAAGGAATGAAGATAGATTTGGAACCCATCCGCAATGGCATTGTTATCTATACGGGCAGTCAAACGGCTCGTTCGAACCAGTTCCTCTCCATCCAGTCCTTGCTCGTCCGCAACCACGATCAGCTCATCGGGCGTCTTTCTCGATTGCTTGCCGCGGCCCCCGCAGATATAAATTCCTAATTCGTGCGAGCGAGACGCCAGTCCTCGTTTCAGCGCTCCCATCACTGAAGTCGTGATTCCCGAGGAGTGCCAATCCATCCCCACGACCGCGCCAAAAGCCTGAAACCAGAACGGATCGCTCAATCGCGACAGAAACTCCGATGGGCCGTAGTGATAAACAATGCTCTCCGCGATCGCCGTGCCAAGCTTTTCCATTCGTTCGGAAAGCCAAACAGGAACCCGGCCGCCGTGCAGTGGCAGATCTGCGTATCCGGAACGTTTCACTGCTTCAATGGTAGAGGATTACCGATCAAAAACAGAGCTCTATCACTTGCCGCAGTTCCCCCTCTGTAAGCGGAATGGGATTCGCTTTCATACTGCTCGCCTGTGCTGCCTTCGCAACTAGATCGGGAATCCGATCTTGCGTCAATCCACGCTCGCTCAGCTGGCGAATGCCCAGACGGCGCACTAAGTCAGCAAGCCACCCAGGCAAATCTTCGGCCGCCGCCTTCCGGTCGTCCAGCAAAATTCGTGTTGCTTCGCCAAACTTCCCGAGAGCCGGATGAGAAGGCCCGCGATCGCGAAGAGCTTTCAAGTTCACCGAAACACCCCACGGCAAAATGGCTGCGCACAAGGCGCCGTGCGGCGCGTCCAACAACCCGCCCAACGGCGCCGCAAAGCCATGCACCACACCCAAACCCGCATTGGACAGCGACAATCCGCCAAGCAAACTCGCATACGACATCGACTCGCGCGCCTCCAGATCCTGGCCATCTTCAAAAGCCCGAAGCAGCGACTTCCGGACCCGCTTCAAACCCTCTACACAGAAAAGATCGACCATCGGATTCGCCCGGCACGATACAAACGGCTCAATCAACTGAGTCAAAGCATCCATGCCCGTGTAAGCGGTCACCTCACGAGGCAGACCGGCAGTTAACTCGGGATCTACCAGCGCCACCTTCGCCAGCATCGACGAACTGCGAAGGCTCGCCTTCACGCCATGCGCCGGAGATCCCAAAACCGCATTGCGCGTTACCTCCGCGCCGGTACCCGCAGTTGTCGGAACGGCGACGAAAGGCAAAGGCATCCGCTCAAATGGCTGTCCTTTTCCCACCACCTCCAAGTAATCCAGCGGTTCTCCCGAATTGGTAGCGATAATCGCAATCGCCTTAGCCGCATCCATCGCGCTGCCGCCGCCGATCCCCACAACCAGCGCCGCTTGTTTTTCACGAGCTACTGCCGCCCCGCTACGAACAAGATCCACCGTCGGCTCGCCGCCGCAAGAAAATAAAAACGTCTCAACGCCCACCCATTGCAACGCACCGATCAATTTTGCGGCACGGTCCGGCTTAGAACCGGTAACCACCAGCGCCGCAGAACCAAACTCCCGCACAATCTCGGGAAGCAACTGAATCTTGCCTCTTCCGAAGACGATCCTCGCCGCCGTCGCAAACTCAAATTGCACTACCAGCCCTCATCGCCAGGAAACGAATTGCTGAATTGCAAACTGGAGCGAGGCTCGGCCATCATGCCCGCCACCGTGTCGCGCCACTTCACATAATGTGCGGTTTGCTTGTGAGCTGCCGCCGCCTCCGCCGTACGATAAACCTCACTCAGTACAAAGCGAGTTGGATCATCTGTTCTCTGAAGCACGTCGAAGCGGCCGATTCCATCTTCCTGTACGCTTTGCCGCGCATTCTCGAGGCTCGCCTTAAGGAACTCGTCGACGAACTCAGGCTTAACCTGAACATCCACATGCACGATCAGCATCTTCCTCCATCCCCTTTACTGTTTTGTCTCCAGCGGATTGCCCGACTTCTCGAAAAACTCCTTCTGCAAAGCGAGGCTCTTCCCGTCAGCCTTGATAGAACGAATCGCATTCACCACATCCGCCACCCAGGCCTTCATGTCGAACTCACCCAGACTATGATTGGCGGCCGAAGCATCGCCGGCATAGTGGTTCGGGAATCGCGCATACCACCAGATCCCCGTATAAACATTCGCCGGTAGATCAAGCCGCTGTTGATCCTCCCCGGACTCCGCATTGGCGCGGTCCATATGCACCAGATCAGGCCGCGAAATCATCGTGTTCGAAGTTTCAGACTCGCCTGCATGCATATCGGTCTTCGTCTTCAGCGCCGGACCGCCCGCGTGCTTGGCAGGATGAAGCATTACATACACCACGTAATCATGAGGAACGGCAAGTTGCGATTGCGCGAAGTAGGGCAGCAGGCTGTCGTTTCCGCCATGTCCATTCACGATAAGAATCTTCTTGCAGCCGTTCCGCGCCATTTCGTCGGTAGTCGCTTGCAGAAGCTGCAGCTGCAACGCGGCCGGATAAGCAACCGTGCCCGGCTCATGACGAGCCTCGAAGATCTGTCCGAAATAGTATTCGGGAAAGACCACCGCATAGTCCTCTCCGGCCGCATGCGTCGCTGCGTATCGCGAGTTAATCAGATCAGTCCCCAAGGGAAGCTGCGGTCCATGCTTCTCAATAATCCCGAACGGCAGCAGACAAGTGCCCTGACTCTTCTGAATCGCCGTTTGAAAATCCTGAACAGTCAATTGCTCCCACTTCACAGACAAGTTCTGGGCCCCGGCATTCATCACGGCAATCTCGCCTAAGGCCAGCCACAGCGCCGCCCAGAAAAAAGCCCATCGTAAATTCATCGCTTCTACGATAACTTGTCCAGCGCGCCCGAAACATATTCATCGAAACGTTTGACCCTATACTGGAATTTCGACATGCCATGCCCGTTTTTCGAGCCTCAGAAAGTTGTCGACCAGCCCACTCGGCCGAATGCGCGGCTCCCTCTCATCGGCGAGTTCACCGGCCTCTGCCATGCCGGCGAAACCCCTGTCGCCGCTCCTGCCGAGCTTCTCTTTGCGGCATGCAACCAGGGCTATTCGCGTGGAGCCTGCGCCCATTTTCCAATCACAGAGACCCGCTCGGCCCTCCGCTATAGCGTTGTTGCACAAACTGATTGCGTCATCGATCTGCTCTGCATCGAAGAGACCGATTACACGCCAGTCCATTGGGATTGCCTGCAGTATCGAATCGCCGATGGCCAACTCAGCCCGGAAGCAACCCCGCCAGTGATGCGAGCGCAAGCCGTTGCGTTTGCCCGCGAGCACTTGCGCTTGCAATCCGCATGACATCCAAGATAATGCCCAACCAAGAAACGGAGCGATCCAGTCCGTCGGAAGTAAATGCCATCCGCTCTGTCGAAGCGACTCAATCTGAGTATCTGGAGCTTTGCCTACCCAACGACACAAACACCCTGGGTAACATGCTCGGAGGTCATGTGATGCACCTGGTTGATCTCTGTGGCGCCATCGCCGCCATCCGGCATGCGCGAGTTCCCGTCGTCACCGCCTCTATCGATCAGATGACGTTCCTCCACCCCGTTCACCTCGGAGAACTCGTCCGGCTGAAATCGCAAGTCAATCGAGTGTTCCGCACTTCCATGGAAGTCGGCGTAAAAGTCTGGGTGGAGAACCTCCACACCGGCCTCATCCGCCACATGTCGTCCGCCTATCTTACATTTGTGGCGATCGATACGGCAGGAAATCGAGTCGTACTGTCTCCCGTCACTCCTGGCACCGACGAAAATAAGCGCCGCTTCGAAGAGGCCGCCGGCCGCCGAGCCTATCGCCTGAAACTCCGCGAACGAACCGCCGAAAAAATTTAATAGCCGCTTATTGTTCCGAAACTAGGTAACTACTTTCTAATCAATCGCCGTTGGCAGAGCCGCGGCCAAAGGGAGCGTTTTCTTGTCATTTTGCAATGGAATCTACCTATTCCGGCCCGAACTTATACATGTATTTAATGCACTGTTTGAACAGCAGAAGATTAGGCGCGCCTTCCCGATTCAGCTTCAAACAATCGCGATCGTACCACTCGATCACGCCCTCCAATTGCTCGCCGTCCGTCAAAACCACCACCATCGGCGTTTTGCTCTGCATCTGCTTGGAATAGTAAAATTGCTCGGCATTTGTCTGGTCTGGTGGAGTAGTTTTCTTCGCCATCGGCGCCCGTCTATTCTGATCTTTAAGTTCTGTCATACCATTCCGAGCGGTTCTTTTTATGAGCGCTTCCGTGCGCCTCTCGTCTATCATCTCGCTTCCGTCTCCGTTCCGGAATATTCGAATTATCTGGCCAACAGTCTATCCATTTAGGTGCGGCCCCCGACAACCGGGTTACGGAGTTTCATCACCAGAGCGTCTAAAGCCAAGGTTTTCTGAATATTCCGACGCACCATTTGTACCAATTCATCAAAATACTTTACCGCGCGCTCCAGCCAGGAGAAATTCACCCGCTCCGCAAGAGCCGCAATTCTCGCTTGCACATCCCGGTTCCTGGCAGCCGGCCTTCCGTGCGAAACATGCAGAATGTCCTCCAACACCCCATAGGCCAGCTTAAGATACAAGTCCAGCTTTTCTGACTTCCTCAAAGAAAATGTTTCCGACTGCTGAACCCAATTCGAAAAAGGCATAATACCGGCCCCGCACTCGAGCGCCGCGAGAATTAATGCTCTCCGCTCGCGATATTGCTCCAGATCCAGCGTGACCGCTATTCCCGGGCAGCCCTCCGCCAAACCAACGCGAGCCTCCGCTCCCGCTAACCCCCGATCCTTGGCAAACGCGCGCATCTCGTCTTCCGCTAGCCGGCTCATCTGGAACACGATCGAACGAGACCGGATAGTCGGCAACAAATCGTAAAGATTTTCCGTCGTCGCGATAATCACCACGTGCTCGGGCGGCTCTTCCAGAACCTTCAAAAGGGAATTAGCAGACTGCTCGTTAGCCCGATCGATGTGATCGATCAGAAACACCCGGTGCGACCCTTTCAGCGGCTTCAACTGCGCCCGCTCGCGCAACAATCTCATCTGCTGGATCGTAATCTGCCGGAGCGGTCCATCGGGAGGAAACGTGACAAAATCAGGGTGGCTCGCAAACAATAAGGGATCGTCTGCCCGCTTATCCGACGGCCACTTCTCTCGTTCCGCAATCGCTTCTATATTTCGCGGCAGACTCAAATCATCCTGCTCGATCTTCTGCGGTTCCGAAAGCAAAGCAGCCGCAAACCGCCGCGCGAGCGTAGCCTTCCCCACGCCTTCCGGCCCGCTCAGCAGAACCGTCTGCGAAATGTGATTCTGCGCAATCCCCTTAAGAAGCGTCTCGCACACCTGTCGATTGCCGTAAAAACCCATCTCGCTCTTCATTTCGCTACCCGCAGCTGCAACTCAAGCAACGGCGCCACCACCGTCCAAATCCGTTCCGCTACCATCTCAACACTACCTTCTCCCTCGATCATCCGGAAGCGTTTCGGTTCCAGTTCGGCTATCCGCTGATACCCGTAGCGAACACGCCTGTGAAACTCAATCGAGTGCTGGTCGATTCGATCCTCGCTTTGCCCTTCCACATTGCGCCGATTGCGCCGGTGGGCGCGCGCTAGACCATCCTCAATGTTCAAATCGATGCACAGCGTCAAATCGGGAAACAATGATCCCAAAGCCAGCCCGTGCGCTGCGAGCACTTTGTCGAACCCGAGGCCGCGCGCTTCACCCTGATACGCCAACGTTGAATCGGTGAATCGATCGCTCACCACCACCGCGCCTTCGTCCAACTTCGGCACAATGAGTTCGGCCGCCGCTTGCGCCCGTGAAGCAAACATCAACAACAGTTCCGTAATCGGAGCCATCTCCTGATGCGCCGGATCCAGCAGAACGCGCCGGATCTCTTTCCCTATCGCCGTGCCGCCCGGCTCCTGGCTTTCGACCACCCGGATGTGCATTCCGCGCAATCGCTCGACCAGCAGGCGAAGTTGCGTCGATTTACCGCTGCCTTCCGTCCCCTCGAATGTAATAAACAGGCCGCCGTCAGGACGCCCAGTCCGGTCAGTCATAACCAAGTCCGGTCAGTCATAAACGGCGTGCAGTAGCGTCTTCAAATCTTCCCACGCCTCGCGTTTCGCGTCTTGATTATAGGCGCGAAGCAGATAAGAAGGATGATATGTGACCATCACCGGAATGTCGCGCCACTTGTACCATTTGCCGCGCGACTTTGTGATGCCCTCTTTCGTGTTCAGAAGAGCCTTCATGGCGCTTCCGCCCAGCGCGCAAATCGCCTTCGGCTTGATGGTCACAAGCTGCCGGTACAAAAACTGGCCGCATGTCTCCATCTCATCCGGAAGAGGCGTGCGATTTTCAGGCGGCCGGCACTTCACCACGTTGCAGATGTACACATCCGCTCGCTTCACCGGAATTCCTTCTTTAGCCGCCGTGTTGTCGATCATCTGCGTCAACAGTTGTCCCGCTCTGCCAACGAACGGCAGCCCTTGCTGATCCTCGTCCGCCCCCGGACCCTCGCCCACAAACACCAGCCGCGAAGCGGGATTGCCCGATCCAAACACGATCGTCTGCCGCTTCTCACACAGGCGGCAGCGCTTGCAGTCACCGATGTCCGCACGAATCTGCTCTAACGTGTCATGGTCCGGAGCCAAATTCGGCAGGCCCGCCGCAGCAGCCAGCAAATCGGCCGGCGCAGCCAAAAGATCCACTTGTTCAACTGCGACAGGTTTTATCTTCGCCAACTCAGGGGACCTGATGTAAATCGAATCGAAGCCAAGGTCGCGATAAAACGCCAGATAGGACCGAGCCTCATCTCTCGTCATCACGCTCGCCGCCTAGGCGCTTCGGTCCATGCCGCGAAGCGAAAGCCGCAGCATGGCGATCTCATCCAAAATCCGTTCCGCAATCAAAGTTTTGTCCGCTGGCCCAGCATGAAGTGTCCGCCCGGAGCGAGTGATAATCTCCACCTCGTTCTGGTCGGATTCAAACCCCGTGCCTTCCTGGTTCACTAGATTTCCAACCAGCATGTCGCAGTTCTTCGACAACATTTTGCGGCGCGATTCCTCAAGTAAATTCTGCGTCTCGGCAGCAAATCCAATCAGAATCCGGTCTTCCTTCCGTTGCCCGACTTCAGCCAGAATATCGGGCGTCGGATCCAACTCCAGCGACACGCGAGCCGCAGTCTTCTTCAACTTCTGTGACGAAACATTGGATACGTAATAGTCCGCCACCGCCGCTGACTTGATGATGATGGTCGATTCCGCCACTCTTTCCAGAACCGCAGTGCGCATCTCATGAGCCGTTCGAACCGGAATCAACTCCACATTCCTCGGCGCAGAAATACTCACCGGCCCGCTCACCAGCACCACCTTGGCGCCACGTCGCGACGCCGCATCCGCAATCGCATACCCCATCTTCCCGCTCGATCGATTGCTTATATAACGCACCGGATCCAGCGCCTCTTGCGTCGGCCCGGCCGTAATCAGAATGGATTCTCCCTCGAAATCGCGCCGTGGATGCGCCAACGATTCCACCTGTTCCGCAATCTGGCTGGGACTGGCGAGCCGCCCTGCCCCAACCGTTCCACAGGCCAGCCATCCCTCGTCCGGATCGACGATCGAACAGCCTCGGCGGCGCAGCGTCTCCAGATTCGCCTGTGTCGCCGGATGCTCCCACATCGCCGTATTCATCGCCGGCGCCAGCACCACATCACCGGTAAAAGCTAAATAGAGCGTTGAAAGAAAATCGTCCGCTAATCCCAGGCTGAACTTCGCCAGCATGTCGGCCGTGGCCGGCGCAACCACCAGCAAGTCGTTCTCCTGCGCCACCGAAATATGCTCCACCGCGCTAGTCAGGGTGGATTCCGGGCTCTCATGAGAGAACAACCCCGTAATCACTCTTCGGCCTGTCAACGCCGCGAACGTAAGCGGTTGAATAAATTCCTGCGCCGCAGCCGTCATCACCACTTGGACCCGATGTCCCGCCTTCTCCAGCAAGCGAGCCAGCTCAGCTGCTTTATAGGCCGCAATGCCACCGCCGACGCCAAGAACGACGCGCATCCTGTCGCTACTCTGCAGCGACGCGCAGGGCTTCTTCCTGATTTAGATCTTCGTAAGGAACCAGACCCCGTCGAACTTCTTCCATCGCTAAAATGGTCGGCTTCTTATTGCTCGCCGGCAGAACGCTCCGCTGACCGTTCTGCAACTGCCGCGCCCGCTTCGCCGACACAATGATGAATCGATAGGTGCTGCCGTCCGGATCCTCCGGAATTGCGTACTGCGCATTCGGCCTTAGTTTGTCTGCCATTTGTTTCTTCCTATTCTTCCAATCACCGATCCTCAAAACTCTTGAGAATCGGACGTATGCTGTCTTCCATCCGGATGCGCCGCACCCGCTCGGCCTTGATAATCGCAGCCAGGATCGCCACCGACTCCTCTACCTGGTGGTTCACCACGATAAAGTCGTACTCGCAATAATTACGAATTTCTTCGGTCGCCTCTCGCAAGCGCCGCTGAATCACCTCGTCTGAATCTTCCGACCGCGAGCGCAGCCTCTGTTCCAGGATGTCACGAGACGGCGCCAGCACGAACACACTGACCGCGTCCGGGATACTCGCCTTTAATTGTCTCGCACCCTGGACATCAATGTCGAGTATCAGGTCCTTTCCCTCGCTCTGGGCCTGTTCTAGTACGCTGCCGTGTGTCCCATAAAAGTTGCCGAACACCTCGGCATGCTCCAGGAACTCACTCTTCTTGATCCGGTCTTCGAACTCCCGGCGAGAAATGAAAATATAACTCTCTCCCGGCACTTCGTTCCCGCGCGGCTTCCGCGTCGTGTACGAAACAGAAAACAGCAGGTCCGGATCGCCCGCCAGCAGCCTCGACACCAAAGTCGATTTGCCCGAACCCGAGGGCGCCGAGATAACGAAAACGTTGGCCGATCCGGCCAGCGACGCTGGCTTATTCAAGCCCGGTGTTTGTTTATTCAAGCCCGGTGTTTGTTTATTCAAGCCCGGTGTTTGTTTATTCAAGCCCGGTGTTTGTTTATTCAAGATTGAGCGCCTGCTCTCGAATCTTTTCAATATGCGCCTTGCTCGCCAAAGCCAGATTGGTCACCGTCAGCCCGATCTCTCCTATGCCCGAAGTCTTAGACAATATGGTATTGGTTTCCCGATTCATCTCTTGCAGCAAAAAATCGATCCGCTTTCCCACCTCGCCGCCCCCTTGCAAAATAGTCCGCAACTCCCCCGTGTGAACCGCCAGGCGAGTCAACTCTTCCTCCACATCCGAGCGATCCGCCAACAGCGCCGCTTCCTCTAAAAGCCGGGTTTCGGAAATCCCTGTTTCGCCCAGCAACTCCCGTAATCGTTGCAGCAGTTTGTCGCGAAACTGCTCCGTCGCGTTCTTGCGAATCTCTTTCATTTCCGCGGTGTTTTGCTCCAGCCTGTCTATCGCTTCCGTAAACGCCGATAGCAGGTCGCTTGCCTCTCGCTCTCGGTGCTTGTTCAACTCGCGCACACACAGCGTAGCCGCTTCTGTCACTTCGGCCGCGAACGATGCATCCAGCGCTTTCGGTTCCGCCTCCCCGTTCAGCACGCCGGGCAAACTCATAATGTTGTTGAGATCCGGCGATCCCTGTAGCCCGAACTCCTTGGCAGCCACTCGAAAGGCCTCCACATAGCGGGCCACCAGAACACGATTGTAAGAAGCCCTCGCCGTGGCCTCTTCCCGCGTCAGAAACATTCTGATCTCCACGTGACCCCGCCCCACGTGTTGCTTGATCACGCCCCGGATCGCATTCTCAAACACCGCCATCTCAGAACTCTGATGAAACTGCAAATCGAGTCCGCGATGATTCACACTGCGCAGGCTCAGCGTCAGTTCCCCCGCCGCCGTTTGTCTGCGAACGACCGCATAGCCGGTCATGCTACGCAGCGGAGCTGCGCTTGAATTTTCAGACGTCATTGAGCTATCCACGAACCGTCACCCGATTCGCGTCTAAGGCGCAACTGCGTTCGAGTCCACCCGCTGCAATTCATGAAGATGATGATAAATTCCTCGCCGTGCGATCAGCTCATCGTGATTGCCAGTCTCGGCTATTCTACCCGCATCCAGAACCACAATCTTGTTGGCCTGTCGAATCGTCGAAAGGCGATGCGCGATCACTAAAACGGTGCGTTGCTGCATCAAAGCCGCCAGCGCTTCTTGCACCAGGCGTTCCGACTCAGTATCCAGGTGAGAGGTCGCCTCATCCAGAATCAGAATCGGTGCATTCTTCAGCAGCGCCCGTGCAATCGCCAGTCTCTGCCGTTGTCCGCCGCTCAGCTTGATCCCTCGTTCCCCAATCGGAGTCCGGTATTCCGCCGGCAGCCTGTCGATGAACTCGTCCGCCAATGCCGTTCGCGCTGCGTTCAGAACATCTTCTTCTCTCGCGTTGGGGCGTCCATAAGCGATGTTGTCGAACACCGTGTCATTGAACAAGAAGGTCTCTTGCGCCACAATGCTGATATTTTCCCGAAGACTGTTGAGCTGGACATCCCGCACGTCCTTGCCGTCGATCTTGATCGCGCCGCCCGTCACATCGTAGAAGCGAGGCACCAGGTTCGCCAGCGTCGTCTTTCCAGCGCCGCTCGAACCCACCAGGGCCACCACCTCGCCTGGTTTCACCTCCAGACTGATCGCGTCCAAGACGCAACGCTCCGGCGCCCCCGGATAACAGAAGGTCACTCGCTCAAAGCTGATGCCGCGTTGGAAGCGCTCCAGCCGAACAGCGCCCGGCTTGTCCAAAACGCCTTGCCGCCGGTCCAGATACTCGAACACCCGCATCGCAGCGCCCACGCCGCCCTGAAAAATTGTGTGAATTCCCGTCAGCCGTTTAACCGGCTCGTACAGCATCACCAAAGCCAGTACGAATCCCGCAAACTTACCTGCCATCATGGGTGACGTCTTGGCTTGCATGCGGGCCAAAGTCAGCAGCCCGACAATGCTAACCGCCCCAAAGAACTCGATAATAGGTGAGGCCAGCGCCTGCTGCGCCACATAGTGCAACGTGCCGCTCTTCAATCGTTGCGCCGTCAGCTGAAACCGCTTCGATTCAAAATCCTCAGCCCCAAAACTCTTCACCACCTGATGGCCAGTGATGGTTTCCTGCAGAATCTGCATCAGTCCCGCCGCCATGTCTTGCGCATGGCGCGTCGTTCCCCTGATCCGCCTACCGAGTCTCACCGTCAAGAAGCCCACAATCGGAAACGCGACTAAGCTGATCAGCGACAGCTTCCAATCGATACTGAACATCGCCAACAGCAGAAAAATCGCCGTGAACATCTGCCGGAACCAATCCGCCAGCATCGTTGAGACCGACTCCTGCAGCCTCGCAATGTCGTTCATGATCGACGACATAATCCGCCCCGTGGTCTGGTCCTCAAAGAAATGCGAGTCCTGCCGCAAAACCTTATCGAAGACCTCCTGGCGAAGATCCATCACTGCACTGATACCAACCCAGTTGATGAGATAGTTCCCCAGATAATCGCAGACGCCTTTAGCAATGAAACAGAAAAGAATCGCCACTGCCACCATCGTCCAGATGTTGTGTATGGCCGATGGAAGCAGATCGCTCAGATAGAGATGAATGTCCGTTGTAGGAATGGTGAACAGGATGGCCGGCGTCTCCGGAGCATCCGGCCGCAATCCTCTCTCAAATACCAGCGGAATCAGCTTCACCAGCAAGCCTTGCGACAAACCGACCACCGCCATGAAGACGACCGAAAGAAGCAGTGCTGGAGTGTAAGGCTTGGCGTATCGAAGGATCCGATACAGATCGTTCAAGCGTGCGCCTCTTCGAGTGTACGCAGTCGTTCGAGCGCCGCAATCACCCGCGAAACGTTCACCCGGTTCAAGCCTTCCGGAGCTACCACTACCTCGGATTCCGTCCTCCACGGCCCCCAAATAGCCGGATTAGAAGTCCCAAATAACACCACGCTGGGCACTCCGAATGCTGCCGCGACATGCGCCGGCCCGCTGTCGTTGCCGATGAACACCGCCGCTTTCGAGATGACCGCCTTCGCCTCTTTCAGAGTGCCGCAAACTACCTGGTGCGAAGCGAAGGGAGAAGCATCATCGAACTCTCCCGCCAGGAAAACCGGAGTGATATTCCAAAGCCGTAAGTAGCGCGCCACCTCACAGAATTTTTCCGAAGGCCAGCGCTTTTCAGGAGCAGAAGCAAAGGGATGCAGTACCGCGTACTTGCCTCGCACCGGCGTTGCCCCCGCCGCCATTTCGGCTCGCGGTACATCCTGCAGCGGGACACCCAATGCGAAAAACGACGACGCTAGATGCTCCGCTGTGTGTACGGTGCGGTTTACTCCGAGAATACGTTGAGCGCGTCCGATCTTGACGTTGTAAGCGAACGTCATGCTGTGGTGCGCAAAACCCACTCGCCATTTTGCTCCGGAGAGCGCCGTGATCAGCTGGCTTCTGGTGCCGCCGTGCAAATTGAGACAGAGCTCCGGCCGCCATCGGCGTACCGCCTGCCACACCGGAGGCAGCAAGCTTGACACCAGCGGATTACCTTCGAACACGGCGTCATACTGGGGCTCGACGCAAACCGCAACCTCCACATCCGGTCGCGCCTGCTTCAAAACGGCAATAGCCGGCGTAGTAAGAACGCAATCGCCTAACGAGCGCAGGCGAACGACGCAAACACGGGCTCTTTCCGGCAACTGCTCCAGGACAGACATGTCACCCTACGGTTCAATTACGGCCTGATCGACCAGCATAATCGGGATATCGTCCCGAACAGGATAAACTCGCTTGCACTCCACACACTTCAGTCCGCTTCCATCGTTCTTGAGGACCACGGTCGCTTTGCAAACCGGACAAACTAGAATGTCCAGCAACTCCTGGCTAATAGGCATGAAAATTCTAAGTTTACCAGCCCGCCTTCCCCGGCGAATCCTCTATTCTCTAAGACATGCATCGGCGTAGATTCCTTCAGGCCCTGGGCGGAACCGCTCTGTTCGGGAATCGAACCTCACGTGCGCGAGCCGCCTCGGATATCAACGAAGAAATCCTCGCCTACAAGCAGCCTGTCTGCAACCTGCATCGATTCTTCAACGCTCCCGTCAAAATCGAGTCCATCGATCTCTTGCAAGCCCATAATCAATACTTCCTGCGCACACGCTCCACCGATGGCGCCGAAGGGCTCATCCAAACCAAAGACATGGCGGACTACATCCCCATCCTGGCGCACCGCGTGAGGCGTCACTTCCTTGGCCAGGATGCGCGAGACCTCGAACATCTCATCGACGAGGTGTACGCGGAGGACTCCAACTACAAACTGGCTGGGCAAGAATTTTGGTGCCCGGTCGCCTACGTCGAGCAAAGCTTACTCGATCTGATGGGAAAGTCACTGAAGAAGCCGGTAGGCGAACTGCTCGGAGGAGTCCTGCGAAAAGAGATTCCCATCTATCTGTCGGGCTCCGGGCGCGACACAACAGGCGAGGAGGAGGTCGAAGTCTACGTCCGCGAGCAGGAGCGAACCGGAGCCAGGGCCGTGAAGTTCAAGATAGGCGGACGTATGAGCGACAACTACGATGCCTACCCCGGCCGCACCGACAAGATGCTCGAATTGGCGCAGAAAAAGCTCGCCGGCAAAGTGACGCTTATGGCCGACGCCAACGGTTCCTACGACGCCAAAAATGCCATCGAGATTGGTAAGCGGCTGCAAGACATGAAGTATCTGTGGTTCGAGGAGCCGTGCCCGTGGGAGGAGCTGAGCGAAACCAAGCGGGTGGCCGACGCGCTCGATATGAAGGTCGCCTTCGGCGAGCAGAATTCGAGCCTGTGGCAGTTCCAATACATGATCGACAACAAAGTAATGGACATAGTGCAACCCGATCTGAACTACAACGGCGGTTTCATCCGCGCCGCCAAAGTGGCCCGCATGGCCCGCCACGCCAATATGTGGATTTGCCCGCACGACACCCAAACCGGAGCCGCCACCGTGAACATCCTCCAATTCGCCGCTACCACTCCCAACATCGGTCCCTTCATGGAGTACGTCTCGCGCAAGCAGCCCAAAAAAGAATCGTGGTATGCGCCGAATTTCGACATCAGGAACGGAGTAATTCCGGTTCCAACCGGCCCCGGCATGGGCTTGGAATTCGACCCCGACTTCGTCAAGACAGCAACCGTCATCAACCTCGCCTAGCGCCGCGATAAGGCTTTTTGCTTTCGCGGCGGGGTATCACGTTCGCCGTTGCCATCGCGACGGCTCGCGACTGGCATGGAAACACGCAATGACAAGCAGGCTATCGCCTTGAACGACAAAGAACAGCGAGTACGGAAACCGGCGCAGTTCTGCCGCGTCGTTTTCATACCAGTCTTGCGCTTCAATCAACTCCCGACGGGCTGGCTGAGTGAAATAAAGGTGAACACTTAGGGACAACGTTGCTCTATTTCAGCCTTTAAAGCCTCCCACGTTACGCCTCCTGCGCACTACTTACTGGAAGTTGCTCATTTTCAAGACTGTCCCAAAGCTGCGCAATCAGCGCAAGTCGCTCGGACGGCGACAAACGGACAATCTCATCGGGCTTAAGCAGTTCCATAGCTTTGAGAATACGTAAGCTCCAATGTAATGACAACGGTTTCAAGGGTAGGGACGATGGGAGTTGTAAAATCGTGCCAATAGATCAAGCCCAGATGTCGCCTGAAGACGCTAACATGGTGCGATCTCGCTGGTCTGTCGAAGGGAAATCGCGCAGGGCAAATCGAACTTCTGGATCGTGTCGGAAAACCAGTGCAGTCCATAAGGACCGGCTCTTAATTAGCGAGGGTCTCCCCTGGTTGCAGATTGCTGGTAACTACAACGCCTATAACTCTTTGCAACTATGTCTTGGTGCTAAACAACTTTATGCCGGGAATGATCGGATCGGCTTTCGGACCCTTCTTCACGAAGGTCGACAAAGCTGGATCGAGATTAGTTCCAACGGAACGCTTCTTGGAACGTATGACCTCGGCAACCGCGAGCTCTCTTATCACCCGTTGACCATGACAGCCCGGATCGGACGGAGAAAACATTATCTTCTCCCAGCGCGACGGTGGTTGGACAGTCCTACATTCGATCTCATCCGCTTCTTTGCAGATTGAGCCGCTGAAGAATCGAGGCCTTTAGTGCGGAATCCATCACTAGCCAAAACACTCTCTGGAGACAACAGCTGGCTCAAAAGACTCGAAGCCCTCCTCGACATCCGTCCAGCGTTCCAGAATCGGCGGCCTCTCACGTACGGTCTTCTTGAGCGTAGTAAAGACACCGCCCACTGGGCATACGGCGGTTCCGAATGCCGCTTATTCGGGATCGCTAAATTGGCGAGGTTACACCGGTCCAGCAAGTAGAGGTCCACCAACCCCTCCCTCCATTTGGTCACAATTCCTTTGACCACCACTCACTCCGGTCGTAGGTCAGCCCTGTATCTGAGCCGCGACCAATAAGGGAGCGTTTTCTTATCATTTTGGGATCAAACCTAATTAAGTTCGCAGTACCTCTTCGCTCGACGTACTAGCACTAAATCGTTCATCGGTTGACCGCCTGCACCCGTGACAGTTGTACAATCTCGAACACGGCAATTCAGAGTCAGGCTAACGAAACGGCCCAAGTCGAAGCGAGAAGTTTCGGTTGACGCCACCCAGTTTGGCCGGAGGGGAAGGGTTCCAGTGGAATTGCGTCCGCAAAGTATTATCTTAAACGTCCTCCTTGTGTCCGGTGCAATCTGCCTCCAGCTTGCCGGGCAGTCACAGTCTCACGCCTCCACTCCCACCGTAGCCAGGTCTACCGGCCAAGATCGCGGCAGCCTTGGCCGTGCTTTGCTTGCACAGGAGCCAGAAATAAAACAAGTTGGCGGGCTGATGGACTCCTGGCAGGAACAGCAGCAAAAGAGTTCCTACGACCCGTCCAGACCCTCTAACGGGCAGCTCGCCTTCACCGGATATGCCGCCCTTCGTAATCGTATGGTGATCATTGATGCGCTGGAAGCCCGACTGCAGAGGGAAACCATCGCCTGTAAATTCTGCACAAACAAGCAGGCCGAACTAAGTGAGCTGCTGCGGGAAGAGTCTGCCTGGGAAGCCGCCTATGGTTATCTAAAACTCCGAACCGCCGATCCGATCGGCGACCTGCAGAAGGAAATGGGCGACCGGGTACGCAGCCACTATGGCCAGCCTAACCTTCCGGTTGACCGCGAGAAGCAACGATGGACAACGCTTGACACAGGCTATGTCGAGGCCGCCGACATCTTGAAGTGGCACTGTTCGGCACAGTACCCGAACAATGGAGACCAACGGCTGTTATGCCAGGCAAACAACGATTTTGGCGATCGACCCTCCGACTCCGTCTTTCAAGCAGCGCGGGCGCATGAAAAAGCTTGGGCCGCCTGTTTCGCGCACAACAACTGGGTCGCCAACGATCGTTTACGCCTCTCTTATGAAACATGCATGGCCAAGCAAGATCCGCTGTCGATGCTGTGTGTGGCCGACCGCAAAATCAATCCTCAAATTGCGGAGCATGAGTGTCCTGCCTCCTTCATCGTCCGTTCCGCGGACATGAGCCACCTTCTGAACTGGACGGACCGTTACGTAGGACATGCGCCGGCGCCGTATGTGCCGGAAGATCCGAAGACAGTGAAAGTCGATGTCATCCCGGAGACCAGGCTTGGCGTCGACATCAAGTTGTTGGATCCGGCCGTCTCGCCCTCCCCAAATCAGAACGTCGCCATCCGCGGCGAAGTCGTCCGTGACATCGCTGGAAATGCCCTCGGTTTAGGCGCATTGATAACCGTGCCCAAAGGAACACCTGCCGCTCTGGAAGTGCAGCCTTACGGCGGCGGCGTGACCATCTATCTTCGCAGCTTGAATTTGCCGGACAACCAAAGCATCCAATTTAAGAACCAATTCAAGACATTTGTATCGAACCCGCCCCCAGGCTATCCGCGAATACCGGCGCCCGGAGAGGTGATCCACTATGCGATGCCGAGCTTGAGCAGATACCCCATGCTGAAAACGGAAGTCGAGCGTAAGGTCAAAGAATACTCAGCCTCGCTGGGATTGACCGGCCCAGGCGCCGACGATATTCGCCGGCAGCGAATCTACTCGAACAGTTCTATTTACGCTTATCTCATGCAGGACATCGATTTGGAATCTGCACAGCGCGGCGTCATGGTTAAGGCGAAAATGCAGGATGATATTACGGATCATGAATCCTCTTCTCATCCCGACGGACTGCATGTGGAGAAAGGGACAGAGATTTACCTGAAGGTCGTCGCTAAACCCGGATTCGCGCGGCCCTATATTGACGTAATAGTCACGCCAGACCACCTCGTAGCAGCAGGACTCGATATCCCTGTTGTGGCTAACCCACACACCTATCGAGCAATCGGCCAGGAAAAGGCGAGCAACCAGCAGCAGCAACGGCCCGTTCGAACCTCGCCCTCGCCTACCGGTAGGCTGCCGGGAGCGCTTGGTGGCATTTTCAACAGATTGCCGAATCAGCGGAGTTCCACGCCTGCAAGTCAGCCCGTCGAGCCGGCATACGAGAATACGGTAGTGGCAAAAGCCAATTCTTTCCTCCTGATCACGACAACAGAAGACACGTTCGTGGCAAACGCCAAGCCGCATCAGTCCGACGATGCAACCGCGGCTCGGTAATTCCTTTCGAACCAATCCCTTGGCAGAGCCGCGACCGAAGGGAGCGTTTTCTTGTCATTTTGCGAAGAGAACTAACTTGACCTCAAAGCCGTAAATTTGCCCCAGGATTTCTTATCACGCTTATACGGGTGTGGGACGCCGACTCATGTACACCTCGCATAATCCCGGATTGAATCGAAGGTTGGTATCGCATCCGGCTTCGCTGGATGCTATCTCTACCTCACTCGATGAGCCCCCCACCCTCACCCCGGCAACACCGCAATCGTCCGTTCCACATCCTCCGCCGTGATATAAAAATGAGGCGCCAACCGAATCCACCCCTGACGAGTCGCCCCCAAAATCTTATTCCGCTTCAAAGCGCCCGCCACCACCTGTGAATCGATATCCGGATGCCGAAAGCTAACAATCCCCGACCCATGCGCCGCGCTCCGCGGAACCATCACCTTATAACCTCTGGCCCGCACCCCCGATTCGACCTGCCAGGCCAAAGCATTGACAATCGACGAAATCGTCTCGATGCCCACCTCCAATAAATACTCAATCGCAGCCTGCAGCCCAAAGCAGCCCACCGTATTCAGCGTCCCGCATTCATAACGCCCGGCATCCGGCCGAAGCGCCATGTCCCGCGAGCTGTAATCCGCATAACCAGCCGGATTCGTCCAGCCAAACTCCACCGGTTCCACCTCGTCCTGCCATTCCCTGCGGACGTATAGAATCCCATTGCCCTCCGGCCCCAAAAGCCACTTGTGACCATCCGCCGCCAGCGCATCAATGTGGCACTCCTCCACGTCCAACGGAAATGCCCCTAAACCTTGAATCGCGTCCACGAAGAAAAAGCACCCGTTAGCTGCGCACAATTCCCCGATAGCCTTCAAATCCACGCGATACCCGCTCAGATAATTCACATAGCTGATCGAAAGCAGGCGCGCCCCACGCACCGCCGCCGCGATCGTTTCCAGCGGATCGTAAATCGAAAGCCAGCAAACCTCCACGCCCTTTTCGGCAAGCCGGGCCCACGGGTAATAGTTCGAAGGAAACTCCTCCTTGAACGCCACCACACGATCGCCCGCCTGCCATTTCAGCCCGAGCGCCACCACCGAAATGCCTTCCGACGTATTCTTGACGATCGCAATCTCATCCGGCGAAGCATGGATCAATCGGGCGGCCGCGGCGCGAAGTCCGGCGTAAACCGCCATCCACTGGTCGTAATGCCAGGATCCGAAGTTCGTCGCATCGGCAACCGCTCGCTGCATCGCCTCCGACGCCCGCCGGCATAGCGGAGCAACCGCGGCATGGTTCAGATAAATCAGTTCCTTAGTAACTGGAAACTCGTCGCGGAACGAGGCAGCCGTCTTTTCCTTCCATTCGATCGTCGATCCGCAATCTTTCTCGGAACCCATTTCTCCGAGCATACGTTAACAGGTACGAATCTCCTGCGGCAGGGCGCAAATACATTAATGTGTACGCAAATTTTGGCCTATACTGGAAACAGACGAACTCTGCTCCGTGGTTTGCGCCCGCGTCTGAATTCGTAAGTCGTAAAGGAGTCTAATGCGGCGAACCGTCCACCTGCGATCAACCATCAGCCTCACGCTCACCTTCCTCCTCGCGACACCCTTTGTCGCCTTCCCCAGTGACAACAAAGAAAAAGATCCCGAAGCCATTGGAGATCGGAATGTCAGCGGCAAGGTCAACTTCTACTCTCTGGAAAAGGAAATTGCCCTCGGAAAACAGCTTGCCCAACAAGTGGAGCGGCAATCTAAAATCATCAACGATCCTGTAGTGGCTGAGTACGTCAACCGTGTCGGACAGAATCTCGTTCGAAATTCTGATGCCAAGGTTCCCTTCACAATCAAAGTTGTCGAAGATCCCACCGTTAACGCCTTTGCCCTCCCAGGTGGATTCTTCTTCGTCGATTCAGGCCTAGTCCTGAAAGCGGATACAGAAGCCGAGCTCGCCGGGGTCATGGCTCATGAGATCGCTCACGTCGCCGCCCGTCACGGTACGCGCCAGGCGACACGCGGAGAAATCGCCCAGCTTTCTATGATTCCGCTCTTTGTTGTAGGCGGAGCGGCTGCCTATGGCCTTTACCAAGCCTCCGGTCTGCTGGTTCCTCTCACCTTCTTGAAGTTCTCCCGTACCTTCGAAGCAGAAGCCGACTACCTCGGCGTTCAGTACATGTACAAAGCCGGTTACGATCCCACCGCCTTTGTCGATTTCTTCGAAAAGATCCAGACCCTCGAGAAGCGAAAGCCCGGCACCATGTCGAAGATGTTCTCGACACATCCTCCCACCGATGATCGTATCGGGAAAGCGCAAAAGGAAATCGCCGCTGTCCTCAAGGCCAAGCCCGAGTATGTGGTTACCACTTCCGAATTTAACGATGTGAAGGCCCGGCTGGCGATGCTCGAAAATCAGCGCCGCCCGGACAAAACCACGGAAGATCCGAATAAACCAACTCTCCGCCGAAACCCGAACTCTAATACGCCCATCGAAGACGAAACCGATCCGTCCAAGAAAAAGACCGGAGACGAGGATGACCGTCCGAAGTTGAAACGTCGTCCCTCCGACACAGATACAAGTTCGGATCCGTCTTCACCGACCCCAACCAATCAATAACCCAGCACTCCCTGGCCCGCCACTCTATCTCGAATCAGATTCGTGGCGCAGACCCCTTGGTCTGCCGTCTCGACAATCGTGTCGAGACCCGTTTGCTGGGTTCTACCAGTATCTGAGCCCCGACCATCTTGCGAAGGAAACTAATCTATCTAACTAGCCAAACTCGTCTGCCCGAACCGCGACAACATCTCCGTCATCTGGTCTTTCAAACTAAGCTTGAGCTTCTTAAGTCTCTGCTCTTCCAACTCATCGGCCTCAGTCACATGAGGCTTCGCTTCCAGCTCTTCAATCTGATGTTTCAGTTGCGCATGCTGCTCGTTCAATGAACGAAACTGCTCACTTGTGCCGAGCAGATGCGCCTTTAACTCTTCATCTTGCGTGTGATTCTCCATGAAAGGGACTCTCCTTAATTGAGTGACCACGCCGAGTCGGGTTCTTGAGCGCTATGGAAAAGAATCTGGCCCGGTAGGTCGAGTGCATAACTTCACTCCGGTCGGTCACCAGCGGCCGACCGTACCCCAATCTTTAACACTATTTCATGTGCATGACAATAGCTGTTTCCCTTGGGAAGTCGTAATACTCCGGTCGTCGGCCAATCTCCACAAATCCCAGCTTCCGATAGAGCGCCTGTGCTCCCGAGTTCGATTCGCGAACTTCCAGATAATGCGTTGCTTCGTTACGGCGCTCATGTTGCAGAAGAAGAGTGGCAACTCCCATCCGTCGATACACCTGTGCAACTGCGATATTCAAAATTTCTCGTTCAGCGCGTACGCCATTTTGCGAGGGAAAAATCTGGCGCGATACCAGAAAGCCCGCGACACGTCCCTCCAGTTCCGCTACGACGCAGTCGAATTTGAGAAAGCTGCTGGCATCCCAGTGGGGGTGAACAAACGATTCCTTCTCGATTCCGACCAATGCCTCCAGGTCGGCGGCCTCGGCTTTGCGGATCGTGATCTTCACCGAACCAGCATGGTCAAAACTCGCCCGTCCGTGTGAGAGGCTTCATCCGGTTCAGCAGCATAAGAAACACTCACCTGGCGGGCTGGCTGTTGTATGCCACACGTCAGACTTGCCGCATCCGATTTCTCAAGCAGCAAAGTGACCGTTCGTCCCGCTTTGTCCTTCACGGTGATCCGCGCCGAATTTCTCAGACACTCCACGGCAGTCAGACGTCCCTCCAATTTGCGTTTGGGGATCGTATCTTCCCACGGAACCACATTCTGCGGTTTGGCTTCGTCCGTCCCCGCATTCAGTTGCTGGTTAGCCTTCTCTTCCGCCGCCCGTATACGAGCCGCCTCGGCATTCTGGGCCCGCTGTTCTTCCAAATGCACCGCATCGCGCTCCCGGCGCCGTTCACGGTCTGCGGCATCCAGTCGCCTTTGCTCGCTGCTGAGCCGTTCCTCGTGTATCTTTTGTCGCTCGACGTCAGTAGGAGCAGAATCTTCGGCCTTCAACCAACTGCCTTGCGCCGCAACTGCATGGCCGTCGCTGGTCTGCAGGTGGGCAAGTTCCACCCAATACGCCGTCGCGCGCGGATCCAACTGAACAGCTTTCTTCAGCAACGTCTCCTTTATCGAAGGATCGTCTTCCAGTTCCGCCTGTGCGTACAACGGCGCGGCCCAGCGCAGATTCAGTTCAATCGCCTTCTTCAAAAGGGGCGCGGCTTCGTTTTTGGGTTTTCCCTCCGCCGCCGCAACATAAACCGGCGCCGATGTGCTTCCCGCTCGCATGGCGTCCTCGAGCGCCGCGCTCGGATCCTCTTTGGCGCGTTTGGCCAACGCCGCCAGACCTTCGTACCCCAGCGGCATGGCTTCTCCCGCCGCTTCGATCGCCGCTTTGTAACCAGCCTCGGCGCCTCGAGGATTCGTATTCAACTGGGCGTCGGCGACGTAAGCCTCCACCGTTGCTCCCTCGGTCAGATGCTCCCCGAAGTCTCGTTTCGGATCGAGCGGCCGGCCCGAAACGCTGCTTGCTTCCCAATTACCCTTGGCCAGATTTGCAGCCACTTCCTTTTCAAGCTGGTCGGGATCTCGGCCGAATGCGTTTCGCTCTGCCACCCGAATCGGACTCCCGTTCTTCAGGGCCGTGACGAAAATATGAAAGCTCAGTCCGTACTCGAACTTCGTCGCAAACAACTGCATGCGAGACCATGCCAGATCGGGATGGGGAACTGGGCCGCCCCACGTAACCCGGCTTCCCTTGGCCTGCAAACTGGCGAACAGTTGTCGAAGACCCGATTCGGCTTCGGCCGAAAGACGAGGAGTGTTGTCGTCAAGAAGTATCCCGGCGATCTGATCGAGAGGAAGGCGGTTACCCGGCGAATAGACCAGCACGTGCTGCCCGCTCTCGAACACAATGCCGTTTGGGTTCGTATTTGCGTCTTTCGTCAGGACAATGCGAATCGGAAAAACGCTATTCAGATCCTTTGATTCGAGTAAGCCGCCTAACACCCACCGAACCTGCTCCACCTGATTCAATACGTCCCGGGCCGCCTCGATCTGCCCTTGCGTGTAAACGTAATAGGGACCCACGTTGAGCTCGTTCCAATGAACTCGACCATATGCGAGCTGACCGGAGAAAAGAAAGCAGAGGGACGAAAAGAAAATTCGAAGCCAAAAACTATATGCGCGGCGGAACTGTAACCACAATCGCGCGAGTCGGGGAGTCGGACTGGCCGCAGTAAGAGTGCAGCTCGGAGGCATCAAAATATACGCTGTCGCCGCTATGAAGAATATACGCTTCTGCCTGATAGTTTATCCCGAGAATGCCATCCAGCACGTGAATAAACTCAGAACCTTCGTGCAGATGCTCCCGAAGCTCTGACGCCCCTCTCTTCGGAAACTCCGCCAGATACGCCGACACCAGTTTCTGTGGAGACCCGAATGCCAGCACTTCGAAAAAATATCCCGGGATCGGGCTGTCAGGCGAATCCGGGAACCGCAGTCTCTCCTCGGCCCGCACAATGGCAAACTGCCGGTGTACCCGCTTGTCACTAAAGAAGTGTTCCAGCCCGACATCGAAAACCATGGCAATCCGCGCTAACGTCGGCAAAGTCGGGATCAGTTTTCCGTTCTCCAGTTGCGAGAGCATCGAAGCCGAAAGGCCTGTGTGCTTCCCCAGATCGGTCAGCGCGATCTTCTTCCGCAACCTGAGCTGACGAAGTTTCTGCCCAATGTCGTAATTAACAAGGAGACGACGGACGGTATCTTCGCTGCTTTCAGCTTTCTTCAAACTGGCTTCACTGTCAGTAAACTGGCCTTCCCTATTTTCGACCAAACTGAAACCGCTTTCATTGTCATCTATTACTCCTGCGGTCTCCGCCTTAAAGTTGTTCATAGAGGACCTTAGACTCATGGATTCCGCCGCGATCCGCCGGATGCAAAACCGTTCTCCCTTTGCAGATTCAACAGATTACGAGCTTGTCGAATTATCCAAGCTTCGAAATCACAACGCCTTTGCTGAGCTTGTCAGTCGTCACAAATCGGCGGCCATGAAGGTGGCCACTTCCATCTTGAGAGACCGGCAAGAAGCTGAAGACGAAGTTCAGAACGCCCTCTTTAAAGCATATGAGCACATCGATCAGTTTCAGCGGGAATCGAAATTCTCCACTTGGCTCACCAGGATCGTAGTAAATCAGTGCCTCATGCGCCTTCGCCAGTTGCGGAGGGCGAAGTTCACCTACATTGAAGAAGCTTTGGGAACAGGGGAAGATAGTTTAACCCTTGAACTTCGAGATTTCCGGCAATCCCACGAATCGCTCTTAGGCCAGGAACAGGTTGCACGAGTGCTGAGAGACGAAATTCGCCGCACGCCGCCGTTGCTTCGAAACGTCTTTCTTCTTCGCGACGTTGAACAACGACCGATGCCTGAGGTAGCGCAGACGCTTGGCATCTCTGTTGCCGCTGCCAAAAGCCGATTGCTGCGGGCCCGGGCGGAGTTGCGAAATCGTATGCGCAAGCATTATGGCGCAATCGGCCCGGCTACTTTAATGGCCTAAGCGCTTGTATTGATTAGAGATTTATCACCTCCTTTGTTGTGACTGCTCTGAGAGTTTCAGATCGACGCTCGTACCTATAGGTTATGAACCCTGCCGTCGTCCTCTTAGCTAACAATTCGTTGCCCTTCAGTCTGTACGACTTTTACCAAAGCGGAGTCTCCGCCGCCGAACTGGCCAGAGCCTACTCCCTGCCGCTCCCCTGGATCGAAGAGCGCCTCGAAGCCGTCCGTCTGTGCCTGCAGTTCCAGGTCAACGTACAAGTCGATCCCAAAGCTCTGGGCGTTGCCGCCGAGGCCAACTAATACTGTTCCGCTAAACCCTCCAACTGGGTTCGTTTGGTAAAAATAGGGTATCTGCTTGATTTCACGTTAGTCCTTGCCTCTTCTTCCCCCCGTCGTCATCATCTGCTTTTAGCAGCCGGCCTTGATCACGTCGTTCGCCCGGCGAATGTCCCGGAGGTCCAACGGCCCGGCGAAAGCGCCGATGGGTTCGTTCGGCGGCTCGCCGTCGAGAAGGCCCAAGCCGTCCTTTGCGGGGACGGCGAGGTCATTCTGGCAGCCGACACTGCCGTCTGCATCGAGGATGACACTTTCGGCAAACCGCAAGACGGCCAGGACGCGGAGCGAATGCTGAAGCGATTGTCGGGGCGGGACCATTGGGTTCGAACGGGAATCTGCCTACGATCGCCGAATCGCCTAATCTGCGATCTGGCTTCAACCCGCGTCTTCTTCGCACCCCTTACACAAGAAGAAATAGGGGAGTACACTCGGAGCGGGGAGCCAAGAGACAAAGCCGGCGCCTATGCCATACAGGGTCTGGCATCCAAGTTCGTTTCGCGCGTCGAGGGATGCTACCAAAACGTAGTTGGGTTACCGGTCTCACTCGTCTATCACCACTTAAAGAGTTTATGAACCGGGCCTACTCTGCGGTAACCATCAGCCTCATCTTCGCTCTGGTCGGCAGCAGCGAAAGCGCGTCCACCGACTGGAAAACCCAGGGAGTCATCTATCTCGACCATTCTTTGAACAATCGGCTTCGTCCGGTTCCGGTCGAGGCCGTTCATCTGAACGACGGTTTCTGGAGCCCCCGCCGGGCGATCACAACCGAACGAAGTATTCCTACCATGCTGGAATTGCTCGAAGATCACGGCGAGATCGACAACTTCCGCCGGCTCTCTGGTAAAAAGAACGTGCCGCGCAAGGGACCCGTGTATACCGATTCCGACGTTTATAAATGGATTGAAGCAGCTTCCTGGGCCATCGCCTCGAACGAGACTTCCGAACAAAATAAAGCGAAGTTCCGCGGCCAAATCGAATCCCTGACTGCCGATATAGTCGCGGCCCAGGAGCCTAGCGGTTACCTGAACACCTATTATGTGGGCGAGAAAGCCCATCTCCGTTTCACTGAGATGACTCGTTCCCACGAGGGTTACTGTCTCGGACATCTGATCCAGGCCGCAATTGCGTATTACCGAGCGACGGGCAGCCGCTCGCTTTTGGCGCCGGCAATCAGATATGCCGATTACCTGGTGGCGGACTTCGGCCCGGCGAAACGCCCCTTTCTGACCGGCCATCCCGAACTGGAAATGGCGTTGATTGAACTCTACCGAACCACCGGTAACGGACCGTACCTTGAGTTTGCGCGCTATCTTTTGAGCGGAGTGGAGCGGGATCGGCTCAAATTGAAAGACTCGGAGGTGAAATACATGTTCAGCGGCAAACCTTTCACCTCGCGCACCGAATTCGAGGGGCATGCCGTACGGGCGCTCTATGCCTCCTCCGGCGCCACGGACTATTTCGCCGAATCAGGTGACCCTGCCTACAAAAAGACTCTCGAACTGCTCTGGACCGACCTGACTAGCCGCAAGATGTACATCACAGGCGGGGTCGGGTCGCGCTCGGCCGGCGAAAGCTTCGGCGAGCCCTATGATTTGCCCAATTCGGACGCCTACGCGGAAACTTGCGCGGCGGTCGCCAACGTCATGTGGAACTATAGGCTGTGGGCGCTCACCGGAGACGCCTCCTATGCCGATGTTTTGGAGCGTGCGCTCTACAACGGCGTCAATTCCGGCATGTCTTTGTCGGGAACCCTCTACTGCTACCGAAATCCATTGGCTTCGAACGGCGAAAAGCTGAGAAATCCCTGGTACGACACAGATTGCTGTCCTCCTAACGTCGAACGATTGTTCGAGTCGCTGCCCGGCTATTTCTACGCCATGAGCCGGGACGGCGTCTACGTCAATCTGTACGACAATTCCGCTCTCGACTGGCATCTCACCGATGGCACCCCGCTGAAGTTGCTGCAAACAACCAATTACCCCTGGTCGGGAGAGGTTCGCTTCTCGGTAGAGCCGGCGCGAACTTCTACTTTCACGGTTTATCTGCGCTGGCCTGAGTGGTCGCCCTCGGCCGATGTCGAGGTGAACGGTCAGGCTTGGCCGATTAGCGATCACAAGCCGGGGAGCTTCATTCCAATCTCGAGAATTTGGAAACGCGGCGATACCTTATCCATCAATTTCGGGATGCAGCCCTCGCAGGTCGTCGCAAATCCTCGGGTGGTGGCTGACTTTGGCCGTCTGGCTCTGCAGCGTGGACCAATCGTCTACACGCTCGAGCAAGTTGACCAGAACGGCGTGAACCTCCCCGACATTTCCGTTCGTAGAAATAGCCCCATTTCGCCCGAATTTCGAAAAGATTTGTTAGGAGGCGTGACCGTTCTAAAGATTCTCGGTCAGGCCGCCGAAAAGACCACTGCGGAGGAGCCTTTGTACCAACCGCTCAACAGTGTAACGACTCGTCCGAGACGACCAGTCACTCTCACCTACATTCCTTATTATGCGATGGGCAATCGAGAACCGACTCCGATGGAAGTGTGGGCGCCGGTCACCAGAGGTGATAACGCTTCAAGTGCCGGCCCAGCCACGGCAGCGCACCAGTGAAGGGCGAAATTCCTGTGTACAATTTAAGGGTAACTCTATCTTTTTTGAAGACTTTATATCGATGAGGCGAAGCTTCAGCTGCTGGAAAACCGTGTCCGCTGTGACATTACTTTTGTCCATTTCACCGTTCCTTCTGGCTGCCGGGCAGATACCGTCCTCGCCGCCGCCGCCATCTGCTAACGACTCACGTCAGAACCCAAGGCCCGCCCAAGTGACTCCTCAGAACGCTGCCCCCGCCGCTGGCGGCCCTGCCGCAGCCGTGGACTCCAGCTCCTATAAGGTGGATTCGCCCGACACATTGAACGTCAGGGTTTGGCATGAACAGGATTTTTCCGGGATCTATAGCGTGCATCCGGACGGCAAAATCACAATTCCTCTGATTGGTGATATTCAAGCCGGAGGTAAAACGCCGGTCGAGATCGAAAAAACTCTGAAAGAAGCCTTAGCTAAATACGTTGTCAATCCGCTCGTCACGGTAACGGTCCAAGATGTGCTAAGTAAACGTTATTACATGGACGGAGAAATCAATCATCCTGGAGAATATGCGCTCGTCTCTCCCACGACGGTTCTGGAGGCCATCAGTAAAGCCGGAGGGCTGGCCGGGTTTGCCAATCCTAAAAAGATTTACGTGCTCCGTGGGGACCAGCGTATTACTTTCAACTACAAAGAAGTGATCCACGGAAAGCATCTGGAGCAGAATATTCAGCTTAAGCCAGGTGATCACATCGTAACGCCTTAGAAAACTTATGCTTGAACGGATGTCCGTACCTCGCCGCCCGCTCGATTTCGAAGACTATATCGATATCGTGCGCCGCAATTTCCGTTGGATTTTGGGACCCGCCTTCGCCGGGCTAGTCATCTCGACCGTGGTTGCCTTCATGATGCAGGACACCTATGTGTCCCAGGCTCTGATCCGCATCGTTCCTCAGCAGATCCCTGACAACCTGGTGCAGAACATCAGCACCCAGCAGCTGGGAGATCACATTAACGCGATGGCGGAAGGTATTCTCAGCCGCACCCCATTGACCAACATCATCAATACCTACCATCTCTACAAGTCGGAGCTGAAGAGCGAGCCGATGGAAGACGTGGTCAACAAAATGAGGGCGGCAGTCATTATTAGACTTACGGCGGGTGTCGCTAACATGTCCGGCAAGAGCCTTCCGGCCATGCAGGTTGGCTTTACCTATAGCGATGCGCACATTGCCAAGGCCGTTTGTGATGACATCGTCTCGCGATTTATGAGCCAGAATTCGCAGGACAGTATGGAATCCCAAGAGCAGGCGAATCAATTCTTGACTGACGAGTTCGAACGCACCAAGCGTGACTTGGAAGCTGTGGATCAAAAGCTGGCCGATTTCCGAACGCGAAACGCGGGGCGTCTTCCGGAACAGATGGAATTGAATATTCAGCAGATGAATGCGCTGTCTCAGCGCGCCTCGCAGATGAATGAAGCTGTCAATCGCAACGGTGAGCAGAAGATGTTCATCGAGTCGGCCATTCGAATTGCCAAGGACCGGCTGAACGGAATCAAGGATTCCACTCCGCAATCGCAGGCGCGCAACGAGCGTGTCACGGAACTCGACCGGCAAATACAGACCCTGCAGACAAGCATTGAGGACATGAAGGACCGCTATACCGATAACTTCCCCGATCTGCAGCAAGCGCGGCAGCAGTTGGCAGTCTTGCAGCGGCAGCGGGATCAGGCCTCGAAAGAGAAACCAGCCAAGCCAGAGGCGGCGCCGATCGAGAATCCGGCGACGGCTCGTGAACGAATGGACGCGCAATCCCAAGTCGATGGCCTGCAGACTCAGTTAAAAGGCAATTCCATGGAGGCGCAGCAACTCAATCGCGAACTAGCGGTAGTTAATGGAGATTTGCAGTCTTATCAGGGCAGAATCCAGGGCGTTCCAGCCGGTGAAAAAGAGTACGTGCAGTTGATGCATGATCGAGACCTTGCTAAGCAGCATTACGACGACTTGGAGATGAAGCGTCACAAGTCAGGGATTTCTATGGACATGGAGAGGCGCAAGCAGGGTGAGACTCTGGAAGTGCTGGATGCTGCTTCTCTGCCGGCTGCTCCCACCGCCCCTAAGCGGGCAGTAATCGTGCCCATGGGACCTGCCATCGGTTTGGTTTTGGGATTGGTTTTAGTAGCTATCCGCGAACTCAAAGACACCTCGCTTAAGAACTTGAAGGACGCGCGGCTCTACACTCAGCTGTCCATCCTCGGCAGTGTTCCCTTGCTTGAAAACGACCTGGTTGTTCAGCGTCGCAAGCAAATGGTGCTTGTGGGATGGGCGGCTGCAACCGTAGTTGGGCTCGGGATCATGGTTGCTTCCGTCGCGCACTACTACATGACGTTAAATAAGGCATAAACCATGAGTCGCATACATGATGCTTTGCGCAAAGCGGGACAAGAAGGCTCCGCACCGAGGGGGTCGAGCAGTCGAAGGACGGCCTCGCAGATCCTCGATCCGACCAGCAGCAACGAACCTGTTGTCGATCGTCCTGCAACAGCTCGCGATGTCTCGACGGCAGTTGTAGAAGTCGATCTCGAAGATCTCGAGGAAATCATTCGCAACGCTCGCGAGATAACCTACAATCCGCAGAATGATGCGCTGGTGGTGAATCCAACCAAACCTCGTGAGGCGCCGGCGGAAGAGTTTCGAACCCTCCGCACGAGATTGAACCACCTGCAGACTTTACAGCCCTTGCACACGCTTGTCGTGACAAGCGCCTCGCCAGCAGAGGGAAAATCTTTTACAGCGACGAATCTGGCGGTTACGCAATCTCAACTGGCTGACAAACGAATTCTACTGGCGGATTTCGATTTTCGCCGTCCCAACATCGACAAGACTTTTCAAATCGACTGCGCTCCGGGCATCACCGATTTCCTGCTTGGCAAAGCTGCCTTAGGCGAGATTCTGAGAAGAGTCAGCGGGACCAATCTGTATCTCATCACGGCCGGACAAGCGGTTCCGAATCCGCTTGAACTTTTAAATTTGAAAGAATGCCGGCTCCTGATTGACTCTCTGCGCAATCATTTCGACTGGGTTATTCTCGACAGCCCTCCACTCCTGTTTGCGGCAGATGCTAATTTGCTCTCCACGATGTGCGATGGAACGGTTCTAGTGGTCCGCATCGGTTCGACGACCTTTGACTCGGTAACGCGTGCGCTGCAATCGCTGTGTGAGAACAACGTTCTCGGCATTGTTGTGAACGGCGCTCGACGTGGCGAGCTCTATAGCAAGTACACCTACTATCACGATTATTACTACGATCGAGACAAAGGCAAAGAAGAAGTCGAAGGCAGCTCTCCGGTAGCTTTGACCGACGGCGAAGAACCGTAAGAGGCTTGGCTGAAGACTATATAATTGGGCCTCTGCCGCGTGTTTTGTAAAGTCAACCAAAGGTATTGCCCGACGATCCCGAGGCCCAAACTGGTGAGGCCGCCGAAAAACAGAATCGCTATCACAATGGCGGCGTATCCGGGCACGGGAATGCCGCCCATCAGTTTTGAAATGATCACAACCGCGCTCCAGATCGCGGCGATCACCAGGCCGAAAAACCCCAGGTAGAGAAGTAGTTTAATCGGCAGGTCAGTGAAGTTGAAGATGCTGTTCAGACAGTAGCGAAACTTCTTCCGGAATGTCCAGGCGCTCTTTCCTTCCGTCCTGCCCGAACGTACGTAGGGCACAAACGATCGTCGATAGCCCATCCAGAAAAGTAAGGCGATGAGATTGGTATTGCTTTCTCTGAATTGCAAGAGCCGATTGCGAACCAGACGATTGCAGCCGAATACATCGATGCCGCCATGTGGCATATCGCTGATCACAAATCGCCGGTAGGTCTTCCAAAACATCCAGGACAGAACACGGCCGACGAAGGGATCGTCGCGTTCCTGCCGGGTTCCAAAGACGAGATCCGCGTTGTCTCGCTCCAGCTCCCAATAGAATTTCTCCGCTAACTCCGGAGGTTCTTGCAGATCGGCGGCTAGTACCGCGAAGTATTCACCGGTTGCAGTCTCAAGGCCGGCCATGACCGCCGAGAATGCTCCAAAGTTGCGACTGAGCAGTAGAAGCTGTGAGCGCAGCCGAAGTTCTGGTAAGCGCTGTTTCAGAATTTCATGACAGCGATCCGGGCTGCCATCTACGACAAACACAACCTCAAGACGGCCTGCCATGCGATCGCTCAAGTCCAGGAGGGCTTGGAGTAACCGCTCCAGATTTGCCTCGTTCTTATAGACCGGGATGACCAGAGAAAACATGCTAACGACTCCAGCGATTCACCGAGATGATGACGCTGGTTACTTCATCATCGTTGAGGTAGGGATGAATCGGCAAACTCACTTCGGAGCAGCAGAAGGACCTGCTTCGGTTGATGCTTTCTGCCACGATCTCAACGCGAACCTCTCTCATGGCCGGTTGATCGGGATTGATGGTGGGATAGTGTTCGCCCGGAACGATGTTACAGCTCTTCAGGTGAGCTAAGAAATTCTGTTTGCGATGGGGCGGAACGAGAACCGGAAACAAGTGCCAGGACGATTCCGATCCGCAGGGCGCCGCGATCGACTCGACGGCCGGATGCGCGATCTCGGTCAGATAACGCGCGGCAATTTCACGCCGGCGCTCTATCCACCTTTTCAATCGCGGTAAACCGGCGCGCCTCAAAAACGCGGCGTGCAACTCGTCCAAGCGGCTGTTGTATCCAATGACTTCGTGTCGATATTTAGCGCTCTGCCCGTAATCGCGAAGCATGTTGGCCTTGTGAGCTAACTCCGGGCTGTTGGTGAGGATCGCTCCCGCATCACCGATTGCTCCTAAGTTCTTCGTTGGATAAAAGCTCATCGCAGCCATCTTGCCTACGCAGCCGGTCTCTTTTCCTTCAAATCGCGCACCGATGGACTGTGCACAATCTTCAACCACCGACACGCCGAATTCGTTCTGCAGCGCCGCTAACTTATGCAAGTTCAGAGAGTGTCCAAAGAGATGAACCGGAACGAAGAAACGAATGGCGGAATCTCTGGCGAGCGCCAAACGGGCGGCTTCTAAATCGATCAGGCCATTTCGCTCGACATCCGCGAAGACAGGAACGGCTCCCAGCTTCAGGATGGCCAGCGTTGTGGCAAAAGCCGAGACGGGCGTGGTTAAAACCTTATCTCCAGGCTGGCAGCCAAGAGCCTGCAACGAGATTTGGAGTGCATCCAGCCCGGAAGCGACACCGACCGCATGGACAACGTTGCAATATTCACCGAGTTCCTGCTCGAATCTTCGTACTTCTTCGCCGAGTACATACCATCCGCTTGCGCCGACCGTCGAGAACGCAGCTAGAGCGTCTTCTTGTAGATCTTGCCATTGCCGAACGAAGTCGTTTGCCAGGATCACGGCCGTTGACGGTCTCCCAGCGCTTCGAGGAAATCGGAGTAGTTGCGAATGTAGTCTTTCGAATCGTAAAAGTCAGAAGCTAACACCAGCAACACGGCTTCTGAACTGTGTTTGTATTGAATTGCCCAAACCAAGGGAGGCACATGAAGCCCAAGTGTAGGATCATCCAGCAAAAATTCTTGCCGATGCTTGCTGTCGTCTACGACAACGTTGCAACGCCCGTGAACACAGATCAATAACTGGTGCAGCGTTCGATGAGCATGTTCTCCCCGGACCTCCTGGTTTGCTACTCCGTAGACCAGAAAAAGCCGTTTGATTTCGAATGGAAGTTCCTTCCCGATCTCGGCATAAGACAGCCGGCCGCGCATGTCCACGGCAGAAGGCAAGCGGTGCAGGGTTACTCCGTTAACGGCAGTTTGCCTCCGGCCAACCAACGGCTGTTGCTCCGGTGCGGAGATCCCTCCATAGCCGACGATATTCGCCGGATTGCCGGTCACGACAGCGAACGGAGGAACATCGCGCGTCACAACTGAGCCGGCAGTTATGTTCGAAGATTCACCGATCGTAAGACCCGCCAGGACTGCGACATTCGCGCCGAGTCTCGCGGAACGTTTCACCATCGTCGCTTCCGGCAAGTCATCGCCAATGGTCGAGTTGGCGCCGACCTGAACATCGTTTTCGATGATTGTCCCGGAGTGGAGATGAACTCCGGGTCGTATGCTCACTCGATCACCGAGAACAACTCCACCCTCGATGTTAGCGTGCGTCCCTACAGTGCACTCTTCGCCGATAACCGCAGTCGAGGCGACCCGAGCGAAGGCATCAATTCGGGATCCTCGTCCAATCGATGTGGCTTCCACTAAAGCAGTTTCGTCTTGCCAGAATGCAACCAATTCACTCATGTTCGGATTAGTTCGGCTACACGTTTGCATTTGATCATGAGGATCGGTTTGAGCTGCTTCCAGCCTTCTCGATCCAAGATATGCTCGACCGCGTTATGTTCCACTTTGTTGATGCGCAAGCCGCAAGCAGTGTGAAACGACAAAACCTTTTTGTTAGATTCGAGGGTCCTACACACAATCTCTCTCAGCTTTAGCGTCTCAAAGGCAAGTGAATAAACTAAGAAGGCGCTTTCTACGGCCGCTAACGAATCGGGAGAAATTAACCATCGCCCCCATTCCGCCCGGCTTGCGGTTCGATCTCGATGGTAGATGGCGCACGTTCCCTGGAGCGTTCCGTCGTGCTCGCTGGCCACCACGAAATAAAAATCGTCCGGACGCTCGAAGTACTGCTGCATCCAGGCAAGGTGGAGTCGATAATCGTCCGGTGTTTCATGAATGAAGCCGTTCAGAGCCGGATCTCTTCGCAGATCGAAGATGAACTGAGCGTGTTGCAGAGCCGCCGGCTCCAGTCTAAAAGCCTGCCCCGAGATCCTGAGGTCGTGTTGCATGAATACTTCAGGCGCCATCCACGATACTAAGTGTTGCACCACATGCTTCACCAGCGGCGCGGTCTTCACCGCCTGAAAATCAGCCGGATTGACAGGCCTGCGGCCCTCCGGTGGGGCGCTTGTATTTTGGCGCTCCTGGCGATCAATCTTTTCATCTTTCACGATCACTGGTCGGGACGATCTTCGTTCACCTTCGACTTTCCGGAAGGTTACTATGCGACGGTTGCCTATTGGGTGACATCCCTCCAATCCGGACAGTGGCCGCAGTGGATTCCTTATCAATCGATGGGCTATCCGGTGCTGATGAATCCTCAAATCGGAATTTTCTATCCTCCTTTCTGGATCTTTGTTTTGCTGCGGATTCCCTATACGCTGCAGGCGGCAAACATCTTCCAGGCGCTGCATGTGTTTTGGGGAAGCGTTGGCGTGCTCTTTCTTGTCCGGCGGTTATACCGGTCGTTGATTATCGCTGAATGCGGCGCCGTTGCGTTTCTCTTTTTCGGGGGATTTTACACCAACGCCGAGCATGCCGATTTTATCCGCGGGTTCGCCTGGATTCCCTGGCTTCTTTGGGTTTCCTTGCTCAACGATGTCCCTAGCACGGTCAAATGGCGGGGCAGAAATTTCGATACGAGTCTCGCTCCGTCCAACGCAGCTCTTTCCGTTTTCGTCGTCTGCTTCATCACGGGCGCTTATACGGGACAAATGATCGCGGGCCTCACGATGCTGGCACTATTCGTATTGGCCCAGGCCGTCCAGAGATCGCATCTGGTGGGTAAACGCATCGCTCTGACGGATGCAGCTGCGCAGCTTTTCTTGGTTGGGCTCGGGGTCTTGATGACCGCGGCTTTTTTGTTGCCCGCCTTTTACCTGACGCGTGAGCTTACCCGGGCGCAGCCCTCTTCGGGATTGGTGCTGTGGCTTTACTATCCCAGATATCTGTTTAATTTTATTTTCCCTTCGAATCTGGTGCATGGAGGCGCGGACTACTCGATGTACGGCGCGCAGCTGCCGATCACACTATGGATTTTTCTTCCTTTGGCGACTCTGGCCTCTGTCCGCAAGTTGTCTCCTTTTTTGTTAGTGGCGAGTGTGGCTGCGGTGATGTGTTCGGCGGTAACCAACCCGATCGCTCAAGTAATCCGTCGAATTATCCCTGTGCTTGGCTTGTCGAGGTTTCCGGCTGGAGAGTATCGCGAATTCATTTATCTTGCGCTCCTCTTGCTCATGCTGGCGGGATTGAGGAGAGCGTTGCAAAGCAACGAGACCGTGTGGCGCACCGCCACGCTTAGCCTCGGCGTCTTGATCGTCTTCGGATTCGTTTGCATCACGTTTATGCAGCACGACCTGGCCCTTACTTTCCTCAAATCATTCCTCGCATTGATGAAGCGTTCCTTGTGGATGGGAGTGGCCGCAATCGCGGTGTGTGTAGTTGTTCGGACAACGAAGAAGCCGGTGCTGGCGGCGATTGGGCTGCCGTTGTTAACTGCTGCTGCCATGATGCCGGTGATCACCGAGATGAAAGCCTTTTGGAGCGATCCGGATGCAGTGAAGAACTACTACACCAATCAAGGATTTTCGCTCACTCGCGATGGCAAGCTCACCACCTTTGGGATTTTCGAACGGGTAGACTCTTCGCGGCCGGCGCGCAAGACAGCTGCTAATCGTGAGTGGCTCAGTTGGCGTGGCTATCTGGATGGCACTTATATGACAAACGACTCGGGAGGTTCGATTTCTTCGAGCCGCGCAAAAGTCGAGGCTGACCCGACTCTGTTTCGCTTCATTCAACAAGGAAGCGAATTGATTGGAAGCGGATGCGCTTCTGGGACAGCAGTTTGTTCATCCGCGCCGACGAATGTTCCTGTGCTGCAACTGCCGGAAGTGGGCCGTCCCGTCGAATATAATCGAAATTCGATCCTATACGACGTCCACGTTGCAGAGAGATCGCTTGCGGTCGAAAACGAACTGTACATCGCCGGTTGGCATGCTGTCTGTGATGGACAACACATGCCTGTTCTCAAAGTCGATGGAGCTCTTCGGGGTTGGATTATACCGGCGGGGAGTCACCGAGTGAAGCTGTATTACCAAACTCCGTTTTTGGAAACCGGATTGTTCCTCAGCGCGCTCGGACTTCTGAGCTGGGTGGGCTGCCTCGCCTGGTTGTTTGTTGTTTAAGCTGGGCATTCCCGATTGTGTTATTCTCAGGTCGTCGGACCGGACAGGTGGGTGAGTGGTTAAAGCCAACAGACTGTAAATCTGTCCCTCCTTGCGAGGTACGAAGGTTCGAATCCTTCCCTGTCCACCAGATAGTTTCAATGGTTTACCGACAAAAACAACAAATTGTGTAATGCAATTTGTGTAAGCCGTCTCCAGATACCCCCGTGCAGGCGCAATGCAGCTAATTGACTACCTATAGCCGCGCATCCTCGTCGAGACTAAGACGAGGCGTGCAAAAAGACCGGTCGTATCGTTGAAATTCGTCCGATTCCCGCCGTAACCGACCGCAAAGGTGACTATCTCGTGAGCCTTAAGTCGTAGTAAGGCAGAGTAAGAGGCCGTTGGATGAGCGCCTTCTATCGGATGGAAGGCGGCATCCCCGCCGTAGCCGTCGATCTCCGAGTCAAAGAGGTGAACCGGCCCGTGCAGGACGTGCACATCGGTTGATGACAGTCGAAAGTGAATACCCTCAAATCGGGCTGTAACCTGGTAGCGCCCGCTAATTGGAACGACGAAACGAACGAGACTATATTGGCCGGTATTGCTGGCCTCCATAGCGACTTGTCCCGCACGCACGGCCCAGCCATGCGTTGGTTCGGCCTGCGACTTGTTTGTGCTGTTGTGCGCGACATACGGGTAATATCCAGCTCCGCGCCGATCGTTAGTTGTGGGATGCCAGAAGCAGATTGGCATCAGCTTGTCTAAGTAAGAATCAAGCCGAAACTGTTCGGGCGCGAGAGAACTGGTTTCTGAATACCCATACTGCCAGAGGCTGGCGGGCGTCTGGGTAAACGCAAAAGCATCGGACAGGTCGAACGTTGTGGGTGCTTTCGAACGGGCGGCTGGCTGTAGAAGAGGAAGAAGTAGCAACAGTCGGAAAATCATGAGTTGGACAGCTGGCCGGCTTCGCTCAGCAAACCGATTGCGCCGATGAGAAGAAACAGTCCGATAAGGAGTGTTCGAAACGGCCCCCTGACGCTCGGCGCCCACTCTCCGGTGAGGACGCCGACAATTGTGCTGATCAACACGATGGACGACAGAAACAGCGGCCAGCCTATGGAGGTGCCGAGCGTTCCAAGCAGCGTTGTCGAGAGGCTATAAAGAAGAATGCTGCCATACCACAGCAAACCCATGCATGCCGCCATCAGCCAGTAATACCAGCGGGCCTTCGGACGAAACGCCGACAGCGTAGAGTTCTTCTTCATCAGGTAGAGGCAATAGAAAACTCCAGGTGCGAAACCGGCGTACACACAAGGCAGCCAAACTGCGTTGGAGCTCATGGCCACGCTGGCGCCTCGATCGCGGGCAGCTTGTTGAATGCCGTCACCATAGGCCAACCCAAGATTCAGCAACGACCCCAAGACGCCGGAGATCAGTGCGAATAAGAACCCGCGAGCAAAGTTTTTCTTCGCTGTTGCAGAGCCTTTCGCCCGGTCACGCTCCAGCCCGGCCTTGCCACAGAAAGCAACGCCCAGAGCAATAAGCACAATGCCGGCTAACAACACGGCTCCCTCTTTTGTAAACAGGCGATCGGGATGCTGAGTCAGAAGCGGCAACAGTGAGCCCGATGCCGCGGAAGTGCTGAGGGCAATGGTAAAGACAATCGCGACGCCCACTAATGGAATCGCCAGGCCGAAGAACACCATCGAAATACCCCACCCGGCGCCGAACAGGGCCATAGCCAGCAGCGTTCCAGCCGGCGTTTGCCGATAGATGGACCATAATCCCGGCACAACAAGGGTGGCGATGATGGTCGGAACGACGACCACACCTAACACAGAGAACGTCAGCCATGAATGTTCCCAGGACCAGCTCCGATTCAGCTTCATCGGGAGCGTATACGTGGCGTTCATGACCGCGGCGGCCAGAATCAGCAACAAGGCTTCGGCGAGACTCGTTCCCATAATGCGGTATTCAGGCGAGCAGTTCCAGGGGATCTTCTACCATCCGCGCAATGGCGCCGAGGAAGCGCGCGGCGGCGACGCCATCCAAAACCCGGTGATCCGCCGACAGACAGAGAATTAGAGTATCCGCAGCTTCCACACGGCCATCGATCACCATCGGCCGTTGTGCAATTCCTCCCGTGGCTAAGATGACGCTTTGCGGAGGATTCAATATCGCTTGGAACCAATCGACCCCCTGGGTTCCCAGATTGGAAAGCGTCGCACTGCCGCCCTGCATTTCTTCAACCCGAAGCTTTCCTTCGCGGGCGCGGTCCGACAAATCTTTTCGCCGCGCCGCCATGTCGAAAAGACTTAGTTCGCCCGCGCCGTTGATTACTGGTACTAGCAGTCCCTGTTCCGTCTGCGCCGCTAACCCAATATCGATCGTTTCTCTTTTGAATACTTCGCCATCCTGCCAGTAAGAATTAGCCGCAGTCTCTTCCCGCAACGCCAACGCCATCGCGCGCAGTAGGAAGTCAGTGTATGTAATCTTGAAACCAAGCTTCCTTTGTGCCGCGCCCTGCAGGTCCTGCCGAAGCTGAACTAACCGGCCGGCATTGACTTCGCGTCCTAAGTAGAAATGGGGCGCGCGCTCGAAGCTTTGGGTGGTGCGCTCGGCTGTGATTCGCCTCACCGCACTTACCGGCGCCGGTTTGGCTAAGTTTTGCGTTTCGATGTATCGCTTCACGTCAGCTTCAACGATGCGATTGCCCGACTCCGGAGCAACGTCAGCGATGTCTACTCCCAGGGTCTTCGCGAGGCTTCTTGCGCGGGGACTCGCGGGGAATGGACGGGTTCTTGTCAGGAAGGCAGAATCCGCCGGTTCAGCCGGTAGCTTGGGCGTTGACTCCGGAAGCCCGCTAGCAGCCGCGACCTGCCCATTGCTCGGCGCTTTAGCAGTCAGACTAACGATCTCGCCGGCGATCTGACCGGGCTGTTCGGTCAGTACAGCGATAGTCGTCCCTACCGGAACAGTCTTCCCCAGATCCACAACTGTGCTCAGAAATCCGGACCCGGTGGACTCCACTTCCATATCGACCTTGTCAGTCGACACCGTGAAGAGCATCTCACCCTTCTCGACGCGCTCGCCAGGCGCCTTCATCCAGGTATTTACAGAGCCTTCGGTCATCGTCAGACCCAACTGGGGCATCACAATCTTGTAAGCCATTGGAGACCTTCCGTATCAGGCGCTCAGCATCTGCCGGATCTCATGCGCAACCTTCGACGGAGTCGGCAGCATCTGGTCTTCAAGCGGTGGGCTGAATGGATTCGGCGCATGCAGGGAGCAGATGCGCCGCGGGGGCGCGTCCATGCTGTCCAATGCTTCTTCGCATGCCAGCGCGATCACTTCTCCTGAAAATCCGCATAAGGCCGGAGCTTCATCGACAATCGCGAGCCTTCCGGTTTTGCGCACCGAGTTCACGATAGTCGCTCTGTCCAAAGGTGCAATCGTCCGGGGGTCGATCACCTCTACCGATATCCCTTCCTTCTCCAGTGTCTCGGCAGCCTCGAGCGCCACATGCACCATGCGGGCGACCGCGACTACCGTTACGTCACTCCCGTTACGACAAATATTTGCCTGGCCAAAGGGAATCAGAAACTCGTCTTCCGGTACTTCTCCCTTCAGGTTGTATAAGGCCTTATGCTCAATAAAAACAACCGGCGTATCCTGGCGTAGGGCAGTCTTGAAAAGGCCTTTGCAGTCGCGAGGCGTGGAAGGCGTCACCACTTTCAAGCCCGGCGTGTGCGCAAACCAAGAATAAAAAGAATGTGCATGCTGCGCGCCGGCGTTGCGCACCGATCCCATGGCGCCACGGATCACAACCGGCACTTTGATCTGTCCATTCGACAGATAGTGAATCGTCGCGGCCTGCTGAATTACCTGCGTCATAGCTTCCAGAACGAAATCGAGAAACACTTCATCCACCACCGCACGACAACCGTTCATGGCGGCGCCAATCGCAACACCTGTTTCGGCTAATTCACAAATGCCGGTGTCGCGAAGCCGGTGATCTCCGAACTCTTTCCATAGCCCCCGTGTTTGCCGGAAATTGCCACCGCGAGGCCCAATACCCTGGCCTATATACACTATGGAAGAGTCCCGTGTCATCTCTTCTCGCAGAGCTTCAACGCCGGCTTCTCCGTAGGTGATTACACGCATATTCTGGCCTTTTCCATTCAGGTTCAGGTGAATTTAAGTACCGAAGCAGGGTCCGGATTAGGGCTGGTTCTGGCAAATTCCACGGCATCCTCCAACCAGTTGTCGGTCTCGGATTGAATCTGCTCGAACTCGCGGTCGGAGGTCTCGCCGGAACCGACTAACCGGGCCCGCAGGCTCTTGATGGGACACCGAACTCTCCAGGACGCAAGTTCTTCTTTCGTGCGATAGTCGGTTCCGGGATCGCCTTCGTGGTGGCCTAGGAAACGGTAAGTCTTGAACTCGACCAGCGTCGGACCTCCTCCGGAACGCGCTCTGTCGATGGCTTCACGCGCCGCTCGAAAGGTCTCATGGACATCCGATCCGTCCACGTCGACGGAAGGAATCAGATACGCAGCCGCACGGCTGGCAACGCTCAGGTTCTTGGTCGCGCGCCCAAATGCCATCTCGGTTGCGTAAAGATTGTTTTCACAGGCGAAGACCACAGGCAGGTTCCAAACTGCGGCCATATTCAGCGATTCATGGAACGACCCGGTATTCACAGCGCCATCGCCAAAGAAGCTCACCACCACCTGGCCGCTATTGCGGAGTTGCGCGGCGAGCGCTGCTCCGGTGGCCAGGGGTATGCCTCCGCCTACGATTCCGTTTGTTCCCATGAAGCCGTAAGTGGGAGCAAACATGTGCATACTGCCGCCGCGGCCTCCGTTGCATCCGGTCTCCTTCCCCCACAGTTCCGCCATGGCTTCACGTCCCGGTACACCTTTCGCCAAAGCATGGCCGTGACCGCGATGAGTGCTGTAGACAAGGTCATCCTTCATTAGCGAGGCGCAAACGCCGACCGCCACTGCTTCCTCGCCCACGTACAGGTGCACAAATCCCGGAAGCGACCCCGCCCGGTACAACTCCTGCACTTTCAGCTCAAAATCGCGCAACCGTAACATTCCGCGATAGAGATCCAGGCTCAGTTTTAAATCGATGTCCGTTGATGTAGCTGTTTCCACAACTCCTCCTGTTGAGCCGGTTCACCTTAAAGCAGATCATCAGATCCCTTCTTTCGGAATAGACGAGCCGTCGGAAGGTCCTGGCCGATGGCGCAACTCGATAAGGAATCCGACTAGATCCTGCGTGTCAAGCAATGCCCACCGGGTACCCGGACGAATGCCGGTACCATTTTGCAAAACCTTCACACCCTTACGCGCGAACTCGTCTATGGCGCCGTCCATGTTTTCGGTCTCGAACAGCACATGATGAATGCCGCCCCCTTTCGAATCTAGGAACTCCCAATAAGCGTTCCGGGTTCCTTCGAGCGGCTGTACGAGTTCGAGTTCGAGTGAACCGGCCTGAACAAATGCCTGGCGGATCTTAATGCTCTCCTCATGACCGTGAAACCAATACTTCGAATCCGGACGATTAGGCCATTCGATGGTATGAAACGGACCCAGGCCGAAGATGGACGCCAGCGCCTCCGTACTGCGCTCCAGATCCCGCACTACGATACCGATCTGCACGGCACGTTTTAGCTTTGCTGCTGTGACGATTTCGGAAGTGTCTATCATCTTCGCCTCATTTATCAGCGCGCCAGGTACCCGCCATCGACCGGCAAAATAACCCCGGTCACCATGGACGAGGCATCGGAAGCCAGAAACAAAGCGGGTCCGACAATCTCGTCCTGTTCTCCTATGCGCCCGAGCGGAATGTTGATGGTCCAGGTCTTAATCAAGGCCTCGCGATCGAACTGCGGATCGTCCATAACTTCCTGCAGGCCGGGCGTGAAGAACTGGCATGGCGCAATAGCGTTCACGCGAACGCCGCGGCTCGCCCATTCGAGTGCGAGCTGTTTCGTGAGTGTATTCACGCCGCCTTTGCTGGCGCAGTAGGCGTTGGCTCCGCGTCCCATACCGACCACGCCGGCGATCGAGGAAAAATTGATGATGACGCCGCGACTTTGCTGCAGCATAATCCGCCCTGCCGCCTGGCAGCACAGAAACGTTCCGCGCAAATTTACATCCAGAACGCGGTCCCAAGTCTCCAAAGGTGTCGATTCGGCGGGATCGTGCTGCGAAATGCCGGCTGAATTTACCAAAATGTCAATTGTGCCGAAGTGCTGCCTTACCTGCTCCACCGTTTGCAGAATCGACTCGGGATCTGCGACGTCGACTTGGATCGGCAAACAGCGGACGCCCAGCTCGCAGACTTGCCGCGCCGTCTCTTCCGCGTTTCGAAGATCGAGGTCCGCCACTGCCACCTGGCATCCATGCTCGGCAAATCCAACCGCAATACTACGGCCGAATCCCGAGGCTGCTCCGGTGACGAGGGCCGTTCTTCCCGTCAGATCGAACAATTTCGCGAACTTTGACATGAGCCGGCAGTTTCGTTTGTCAACGAGATTGTTGACATCCCGAACGCACTCGATTATATCTGAGGCAGAAAGAAAATCAAAAACAAAATAGTGGATTCCGCGTTTTTTTATTCCGCGCGCCGCCGACAGTTATGACCCGCCGCTCTCTTTTGCGAACCGCCGCCGCTCTCGCCATAACTCGTCGGCAAGCTCGTTCCGCTTCAAACCCCTCCTATCCTGTGCGTTTTGAGAATGTGTCAGCCCGCGCCGGGATAACTGTTCCCACCACCTACGGCGGCGCGTCTGCGAACCGATACATACTCGAAACCACAGGGTGTGGCGTGGCGTTCATCGATTACGACAACGATGGCTGGCAGGATCTGTTTCTGGTAAACGGAACGACTCTCGACGGCGACCCTCGCCATGCGCCGTCCAGTCGAATGCTGCGCAATAACCGTGACGGGACTTTCACCGATGTCACTCGTGAAGCTGGCCTGACGCGGTCCGGCTGGGGCCAGGGAGTGTGCGTTGGAGATTTCAATAACGACGGCTTCGATGACCTGTTCGTGACTTATTGGGGACAGAACGTTCTCTATCGCAATAATGGAAACGGCACATTTTCTGATGTTACCGAGAGTAGCGGACTTCTTTCAAAGGAGCCGCGTTGGGGTTCCGGTTGTGCATTTCTCGACTACGATGGCGACGGACGCCTGGATCTGTTTGTCAGCAACTACATCAATCTAGACCTGAAGACAGCGCCGCTGCCGGGCACGGGAGCGTGTAACTATCAAGGATTACCGGTCAACTGCGGCCCACAAGGCCTACCTAAGGCAAGCAATCTTCTGTTTCATAACAATGAGGACGGCACATTTTCCGATATGACAGCGGCAAGCGGCATCTCCAAAGCTGGTCCAAGCTATGGGCTTGGTGTGCTGGTTGCGGATTTCGATAACGACGGCAGGCCGGATATCTATGTAGCGAATGATAGCGAGATGAGTTACCTGTTCTGGAACAATGGCGACGGTACTTTCACGGAAGGCGGTTTAGAAGCGGGCGTCGCTACGAATCACGATGGCCGAAACCAATCCGGTATGGGAGTAGCTGCAGCGGACTACGATGGCGACGGGCTGATTGATATCTTCAAGACCAATTTCTCCGATGATCTGCCGAATTTGTATCGGAATTCGGGTAAGCGGGTCTTCGACGAGCGAACCGTTGACGCCGGGTTAGTCGCCTATTCGCGCTACTTGGGCTGGGGCTGCGGATTTCTTGATTTCAACAACGACGGCTGGCAGGACATTTTTTACGTCAACGGGCATGTTTACCCGGAACTCAGCCGGGTAAACGGGCCAGTGCAGTATCGACAACCCAAAGTCTTATACGAGAACCTGGGTCATGGCAAGTTCAGGGACGTTTCGAAGCTGGCGGGTCCGGCCGTAAGTTCACCAATCAGCGGTCGAGGATGCGCTTTCGGCGACTTCGATAACGATGGCTCGATAGACATCGTAGTGAATCCGATCAACGACGTTCCGCAGTTGCTACACTGCTCTTCAAGCACGGGCAATAACTGGATAACTCTGAAACTCGTCGGCACAAAATCGAACCGCAGTGCCATCGGCGCCAGGGTGCGGTGCGTAACAAGCGCCGGAAGTCAGATCCACGAGGTGCGCAGCGGCGGTAGCTTCTATTCGCAGAATGACTTTCGCATCCATTTCGGAATGGCCAAGTCGAAACGTGTCGACCTGCTGGAGATCCAATGGCCAAGCGGCAAGCAAGAGCGCTTCTCCGACTTGCCCGTCAACAAGTTTCTGAAAATTGTGGAAGGCGAGAACAAACCTTCTTGACGCGTTTCATGAGCCTGACACTAGCGAACCAAAATATATTGATTGTCGGCGCTTCGAGCGGAATTGGAAACGAGATTGCCCGGCAAGCGGCCGCTGAAGGCGCCAAAATTGTCGCCGCCGCACGAAGATTGGACCGTCTGAAAAGCCTCCGCGACGAGCTGGCCGCCAAAGGAAGCATGATCTACGTTTTTGAAGCCGATGCGACCAGGATTGAAGATATGGAACGCTTGGCGCAAGACGCTCTGGACAAGCTGGGGACGGTCGACATCCTCGTCTATGCGGCGGGAACGAACACGCCGGATAGAGCTTTGACTCGTCTCACTCCACAGATCTGGAGTTCCTTACTGGATGCGAATCTCAATGGCGCTTATTACATCACTCAGGCGGTTCTGCCGCGCATGAGAGAAGCGAAAGCGGGTCACCTGATCTATATTTCATCTATCTCAGGGCTGTACCCTGACGTATCCGGAGCTGCGTATCAGGCTTCTAAGCGCGGGCTGGTGGGCTTCGCACATGCCATACGCATGGAGGAGAAAGAGAACGGCATTCGCACGTCCGTTATTTGTCCCGGCCTGGTCGACACCGAACTCATCGACAAGCGTCCCGTCAAGCCAACCGCCGAGACGCTGAGCAAAGCCTTGCAGCCGGCCGATGTGGCCGAATTAGCGCTCGCTATCGCCAGGATGCCGGCGCGTGTGGTTATTCCCGAGGTGCAGATTCTGCCGACTGAGCTTTAGTCTGTTCGTAAGCGCGCTCGTCACTGCACCGCAGTCTCGCGGTATCGCACCAGCAAACTAGCTCCGGGGGAGGAGATTGTCACGGGTAAGCGATTCAGGTGTGAACCGAGGTAAATCTTTTTAGAAACTCTGTCGTAGTCCTGCGCGAGAGTAACCTCGTATCGGGCGTTCGGATTTAGGCCGTGCAGGGTCACGTCCATAGCGGCCTCGGTACTTTTAGGTCGGCGATAGAGCATTGCAAATCCTGCTTTCTTGTCTGGGCGATCGAACTGCCAACCACACCAGACGGCGGGGTCCTGGTTGATCGGCGTCAGAGGGTGATAATCGCCCAACCAGAATGGACGAAGGTCTTTCAATTCGTCAATTGCCTTCCGTAACTCGTCAATGCGTATGTAAGGCGACTGCAAATCGAGTCCAATGGCCACGCCCGTTGTCGCCGTACTTCGAAAATCGTACGGGCCCGCTTCGTTCAGGATGTTTGCGTCCAGAGGAATCCAAAGACTCAACTCCGCTGTCTGGGCCTGGTCGGCGATCGGATGCGGCAGCCCGCCGCTGGTTATCTCGCTGCGTGTCAGCGACCCGATCGAGCGCTTCATCACTTCGAGGTCCGGGCCGGTTACCCGCCAGTTGGCGTTATCTATCTCCAGCTTTGGGAACTTTTTCAGTAGAGTATCCCAGAGCTGATAGAAGCCTTCGATCTGCCGAATCTCCGTGATGCCCTGGCGGTCGGGCGTGTCGGCGAATTGCCAGAAGGGCTGCGGGTTTGTGTTGCGATCATTGCGGAATATGTCCACGTTCCAATCGCTGATCCGTTGGGACAACATATTCGCCATCCACGTCAAGGCTGCGGGGTCGCCGAAGCGAAAAATGCCACCCCAAGTTCCTTCATTCGGCTGGTGCAAGACCCACTCGGGATGCTCTTTTGCGATCACGCTGCCCGGTGCGACGCCTTCGGGATCGAACCACAGCAGAAACTTCATTCCGCGTTTATGCGCAGCATCGCCCAGTGGACGCAGTCCGTCCGGGAAGTTTTTGTTAGGCGCCCAGCTTCCTCGGCCCCCTGGCCACGCGCCTTCAAACCAGCCGGCATCTAACCAATACGCTTCTATCCCAACGTCGGGCATACCGCGGATCACCTGTACTTGATTCTTTTCGGTGACGTAGTTCAGTGCGGCACCCGGATCGGCGAAACCGCGTCCGCCTTTCCCGCCGAGGTCGACCTGCCGAAGTTCGCGAAGCACGTCGAGCGGATTACGCCCACTCTTCTTCGCGATGTCATCGAAGATCAGCGCATACGCGCCGGTGTGCGCAACGGGAGGCATCGGAATTTCGCCGTTGACGCGCGGCAGATAGTGGGCGACCAACAAGCGCCGCAGTTCGTTTTGGGCGTCCAGCCAGTCTGCGCCATGCCACTCAATCGCGAGTACCCGTGGAGTGCGGATGGTCTCTCCGGCGTGAAGCCTGAAATGCGTTGTCTCTTGCCCGGTTTGCAGAGTGACGGCGTCTGCTGAGCGTCTGGCATTTACTATCCATTGACCTGTCCACCCGATTGCGCCTATCAATCCGCCATCCTTCCACTGCAGATTGAAGAATGGCAAATAGCTTTCCCGATGCTGGCCGTTCTGGAATACGTAATGCGAGAACTGCACCTGCCCACCTGGAACGAAAGACCGATCGACCGGAGCAAAGTCTCCCGCCAAACCCTCGCCCTGGCCAGCGCCAGCGCAGTCCGGACAAGGGAAGGCGTCTTTTTTCTGCTGGGGCGGCACGGGTACGGCAACCGCCCTCAGCGCGCTGCCCAACACATAGTGAAATGTCATAGGCTCCGTGTTGGGAGCGGGAATTTGCAGATCCACCGGACGAATGCGCTCGATCATGGGAGTGTCGTGATTCCCGCGATTTCGCATTCTAAGGAGCCACTCAACCGCATTGCGATCTTCAAAGTACAAACTCTCGGCCGTGACTTCGAGTCCCGTTTTGCGGTCCAAGTATGTGACTATCTGCAATCTCCGGCCGTCGGGGAGTTGCCTCATGGCGGCAGATCTTTGCCAGGCGGAGAGAAAATCGCTGGAAGATCTGCCGTCATAGACGAACGAGAACGGCATGTTTGTTCGGGCGCGGCCCAGACGCGATGGAACCTGACCCGCGCTCAGCACCGTGAGTGACAAACAACCCATCGCAAGAATTGCGGCTCGGATACGCAAGCTCAAACGCCCACCCATCGCACCAGCCCGCCTTCCCCTCGCTTCTGCTGTGCAAGGCCGAGTTGCACCAGATGCGCCAGGTGTCCATGCACGGGATACATCAGCAGCCACTCGTTCTGTACCGGCCAAGACCCCAGCGCCGGCCCGCATTCGGCAATGCAATCGTGCAAGCTAATGCCCTCGGGACGACTCTCCAGAGCATTGCGAATCAGGTAACCGGCGCGGTCCACGAAATTGCGGCACTCCGCTAGAAACTCCGAGATCTGGGGTCCCGAGTAAGTGGGCCAATGCGCGGAATAGATCCACTGAACATCCAGAGATTCAATCGTCTGAATGCTCGAAAGATAAGCCAGAACGGCAAAGTACGCGGGCGGCAGCGAAGGGTTGCCCTCGCGCGAGGGGCAGTAATTTCCATGCAACGCATCGCCCACGTAGACGGCGCGATTTACTGAATCGTAAAACGCCAGATGTCCGTGGCTATGCCCTGGAACGTGCAGAACGCGAAGTTTCATCCGATCGCTGACTGTTATGACTTCGCCGCCTCGAAAACTTAAGTCAATACGCTGCGCGGAGCCGGTCATCTTACGAACCCAACTCTCCGCTTCCGGATTGGTTCTGAGGCCCACGCCGTGATCGGCGAACCAATGGTTGTAGCGGGAGGCGAACAACCGATCCGGATCTTCGATCACTTCACGATCCATCTCGCCGCATGCCAGCAAAACGTTTTCACAGCGCTGCTTCAGAGCATTGTTGCCGCCGTGATGATCCGCATCCGCATGGGTGTTGATTGCGAGCGTCAAACGCTCGGGCGCAATGCCCAGCTGCGAAAGGAAAGGAAGAATGACATCCTCGGGCGTGCTCGAGAACCCTGTATCGAGAAGAACGACATTATCGCCGGCCAGCACATACTGAAACAGGTAGCGGTCTGCGATGCACGATCTTATTTGGTGAACCCCAGGGAAGATCTCCATGAAAGCTACTGCCGTTTAACGAGTGAAGCTCCACCGTCAATCAGCAAGACGCTGCCGGTCATGTAATTCGATTGCGGCCCACACATGAAAGCAAAGGCCTCGGCTACCTGCTCCGCCGTGCCGAACTCCCCCAAAGGAATGGCCGCCGTTGCACGTGGCCCAAACTCCGGATTCGTCTCGTAGACCTGCTTGCTCAGGCCGGCCATAACGATACCGGGAGCGACAACGTTTACGCGGATGCCCTTGCCGGCCAGCTCCTGCGCCATGTTGCGCGCCAGTGCTTTTACCCCAGCCTTGCTGACGATGTACGAAGTGCCTTCGGGAAAAGGCATGTCCTGCACCCAGCTGCCGGTGAAGATAATCTTTCCTCTGATGCCGTCCGCTTGGGGTTCCTGTTTCACCATGATACGTGCGGCAGTCTGGGCCACATGAAAGCAACCCGTCAGGTTTACCGCCAGTGTCCGGGCCCACTTATCCGGCTCGATTTCAAGGAATGGTTGATTCACCACCATGCCGGCATTGGATACAACCGCATGGAGTCTCCCAAACTTTGAAACGGCTCCGTTCAGCGCTTCTTCGACGGCCGGCCGATCCGTCACGTCGGCGCGAAAGTAGATGGCTCGGGGCCCGAACGTTTGAGCCGCCTTGTTGCCCTCAGCCTCCGCCAAGAGGTCCAGGAGTACGACCTTCGCTCCTTCTGCCGAAAGCCGGGCTGCCGTAGCCCGCCCAATATCTCCGCAGCCGCCGGTGATAGCGATGACGTGATCGTTCAGGAAACCCATAGTCCTTACGTATTCTTATCTCGCCGCACGTATTTGTCAACGCTTTTGTTGACTATTATGTTTATTTCGAGTGCGCTGTCACCAAAGGCAGGTCAGAGCTGTACGCTATTCTGTGACTGCGGACCTCAATGGGCTCTAAGAATTCAGCATCGAGGACATCAGCAACCGAGCGGGTTGAGCAGTATATCCGGCAGTCTATTTACAGCGGAGTATTGAAGCCTCGCGAACGGGTTATTGAAGAAGATCTCGCCAAACAACTCAAATGCAGCCGGGGACCGGTGCGGGAAGCGCTGCTGCGCCTCGAGCGCGATGGTCTCATCGTGACAGTGCCCCGGCGCGGCGCCTTCATTCGTGATATATCTACCGAATCGATTGAAGTTATCTTTGGCATTCGCGGGAAATTAGAGGCCCTCTGCGTGCGATACCTCCGACAGGAGCTGACCGCTGAGAGCGAGCGCATCCTGCGAAAGGCCTTAAAGGCCATGAAATCGGCGGCGGCGGCGGGTGACGAAGAAGCCTTCCTGCAATCGGATCTGGAGTTGCACCGCACGATCTGGAAACTGGCCAACCGAGACCAGCTTTACCGGACGTTAAACACCATTATGAACCCGTTTATTTTTATGGTGGCACGCGCTTTTTCCACCCGCATGCCGTTGAAGCAACGCTACCGGAACCACGAGGTGTATGTGACGACGGTGCTGACGACGCCACTCCACGCGGTTGAAGCAGCGGTCGAAGGCTACTTTAGAAAGCTGTTCGAAAGTCTTGCCATTGAGATACATCCTCATCTCGTGTTTTCGGGGAACAGCGATCTGCCGGCGAGGACTTCCGGCATGCGGGCGTAGACCGCCCACCATTGTTCGGCATCGCGATTCATGTCAGATACGCTTTCGGTTGCCGACCGCACACCCCGCAAAGTCGCCCGCCGTATTCTTCCCTTCCTCTTTGTGCTTTATTTAGTGGCCTACCTTGATCGCGCCAATGTCTCTTTCGCCAAGCTTGCTATGTCGGCGGATCTTGGCTTCTCAGAGGCAGTCTACGGTTTCGGGGCTGGAGTATTTTTCCTCGGTTACTTTTTGCTGGAAATACCTGGAGCCCTGGTTGCAGAACGCTGGAGCGCTCGGCTGTGGATGAGCCGCATTCTAATCACCTGGGGCATTTGCACGGTCTTTGAAGGGTTTGCGCGGACTCCGCTTCAATTCTATATTGCGCGTTTCTGTCTTGGCCTGGCGGAAGCCGGCTTTTTTCCCGGCGTAATCGTTTACCTTACACATTGGTTTCCCAGCCACGACCGGGGCCGCGCCCTCTCCGGATTCATTCTTTCGGTGCCTATCTCGTTTATGATCGGAGCTCCACTCTCAGCGCTCTGCCTTTCGCTTCACTGGCTTGGAATCGCGGGCTGGCGTTGGCTATTTATTCTGCAGGGAGTTCCGTCCATCCTGTGCGGCCTCATAACGCCGTTCTATCTTACGGATCGGCCGGTCGACGCCCGCTGGCTCGAAGCAGAGGAACGAGAATGGCTGGTCACGCAACTTGATGAGGAGAAGCAGCGAAAGCGCGCCGCCGGGTCGATTTCAGCTCTATCCGTGTTTACGAACGGAACGGTCTGGGTGCTTGCGGCGGCCCTTTTCCTGATTGTTCTCGCGAGTTACGGCTACATATTCTGGTTGCCGGCAACCATTCAAAACGCCTCCGGCCTTTCGACTACCACCTCCACGCTGCTATCGTCCCTTCCTTTCTGTGCCGCCGCGGTCGCTGTGAAGATTGTGGGCCAGTCTTCAGACCGTAACGGCAAGCATAAGTTGCATGCCAGCATACCGTTGCTCTTTGCGGCGCTGTTCTTTACCGCCGCCGTATGGCCGGGTCAACCTTTTGTTTTAACCGTGGTTTGGCTAATTCTCACAGGCGCCCTGTTATGGGCTTGGGCGCCCTCTTTCTGGGTCTTGCCGACGCTGCTTCTAGGCGAATCCGCCGCTGCTGCTTCCTTGGGCCTTATCAATTCAGTGGGAAACCTGGGCGGTTTTGTTGGACCTGTGATAGTCGGCCATCTCCTTACTGGCGGCCATTCGTTTTCGAGGGTAGTCTGGATTTTGTCCGCCGCTTTCGTGATTGCGGCCGTCTTGATTCTTCTTACGCGAATCGATGGAGCATCAGATCCGGCGCCGCAACAAGTGTCCGCATGAGTACCTGTCTCGAGCCGAAAGTCGCGCCGACTCTCAGTCTGCCGCGTCCCAACTCTCTCGGGAAGCATGGTCCCATTGACCCCTGTGAGAAATCCGCGCTAAATCGCGCCTTCAGAATCGTGCATCACATCCGCCGGCCTCTTGTGCGCGCTGCCTGGCCGCAACTGCGCGCGAACTTTCTCCGGCCCGCCCCAGCGCGTCTGCCAAACGGCAAAATGCCTCCGTATTTCCCGGTCTCAGCGACAGCACCGACTCAAATTCATCCGCTGCGCGAAGCCACTGCCCTTGTTTCTCCAGCGACACTCCGTAATTAAAATGGATATCCGGATTGGAAGGGTTTGCTTGGAGCGCGGTCCGAAAGGCCTGATTCGCCTCCGGCCACTTGCCCATAGCACTCTGGGCGATGCCCATGTATTCATTGGCTTCCGCAAATCCGGGTTCAACTCCTAAGGCTAGGCGCAGTGCTTCGACCGCATCGGCGACTTTTCCCTGTTTCAGGAAGTCGATCGCGCGATTCGTCTGTAGAACGGCCTCCGAGTTAGCAGCGCTAGCGTGGGACAATTCTCGCGATTGCCGGAATACCAGGGATGCCTCCTCCGCGCTGCCGCTCTTCCGCAGAGCTGTCGCCAGTGCAATCGAAATCTCGGGACTCTTTGGATCCAACTGCGCAGCTTCCCTCAAAACCTTTACGGCTTCTCGTGGAGATTGGTCCGCTAAGGCAGATCCGTACTTGAAGTGGAACTCTGCATCGCGCGGGCTCAGACGCGATGCCTCTTCGAACTGCCGTAGGGCGGCGGCATGGTCGCCTGATTGCGCCAGCGCTTCTGCATAGTAGTAATGGGAGCGCGCCAGATCGGGCCCCAGCTGCACCGCGCTGCGCAACTCCTTTATTGCATCCTGAAGCTGATCGCTGCGTCTTAGTGTGAATCCGAGATCCGCATGCACGCTAGCCGCTCGCGGATTAATCGTCAACGCCTGCCGGTAATATCCAATCGCAGCTGCTAGATCTCCCTTGTCGCGCATTGCTTGCGCCAGGTTCACAATGGCCGGGGCAAACTTAGCGTTACACCCGATGGCGAGCTGGAACTCATATGCAGCGCCGGCCAGGTCTCCGTTCTGATCGAGGGCTACGCCCAAATTGTTGTGAGCCTCGGGAGAATGTGGTTCGAGCGCGGCGGCTCTCCGGAACTCCCCAACTGAATCCGCCGTATCTCCGCTTTGTGAATAAAGCATGCCCAGTTGAGTGTGGGCGCCGATCATGTCCGGTCTTAATCTTTCGGCGGCCTGTAATGCTGCAACTGCTTCGGACAAGTTTCCCGTTTGCGCCAACGCGTTGGCAAGTTCAAAATGTGCTTCCGGAAAGCCTGGCCGCAACGCTACTGCCTGCCGTAGATTTTGCACTGCCGCGACATTCTGCCCTGCAACCATCAGCGCGGTCCCGAGGTTATAAAAGGCCTCCGGGTAGCGGGGCTCGATTTTCAAAGCCTCTCGAAACTGATGAATAGCTTCTTCGATGTCGCCGGTGCGGCCAAGAGCAAAGCCATAGTAGTTGTGGGCGCTTGCGGACTTCGGCTCTTGCTGGACAGCGCGGCGCAATAGAGGGAGGGCATGAGAGACATCGGCCTTTTGCAGGAGAACGATGCCTTCCTTCAGCTCGTCAGACGGAGGTTGCGCGAAGAGACACACTGCAGCAGCGAAAATCACGCAAACCCGTCTCCAACTCGAATGCATCTGCAATGTGCTTCAATTTTCCAGCGATGCGATGCGCCCCTGAGAATCGGTGTCAGAAACGCACGGTGGCGCTTAACTGGATTCGCCTCATTATGTCAGAAATGCTCGTGATTTGACCCGCAGTCGAGGAGTCCACCTGGGCGTTGGGAGCTCCGAGGTTCGTGTGATTGAATGCGTTGAAGGCCTCCCACTGGAGCTCGAATCTCGTCCTTTCAGTGATCGCTATAGATTTCATCAGGGAAAGATCAACGCGGAAGAGGCCCGGGTTTCGCAGAATGTTCCGGCCTGAATTCCCGAAAACGTACAGCGCTGGTGTCGCAAAGGCGGCAGGGTTGAACCAAGCAGTACGGCCCTGATTCGAGACATTCGGATTTCCGACAAGATTGGGGCGAAGCGTACAACAGTCTGAGTTGAGGGAAGCATTGTTACCAATGAACGGTGTGTAGGGAGTACCGGTTTCCGTAGTCCATATGCCTGAAATAGTCCATCCACCCACAATGCGATCCACTGCGCTATGGCCGCCTAAGAAGGTCTTGCCCGGTCCAAACGGCAACTCCCATACATGACTGAACACAAAGACGAACTTACGATCGTAGTCGGCCGGAGCGCGATCCAGATTCGCGTTCCAATTGTACATAGGGTTGTGCGAACCGAAGTCGTAGACTCGTCCCCAGGTGAAAGACCCTGTCAGAAACAGCCCATTGGAATACCGCTTCTGACCGCTCAATTGCAATGCCTGGTACCCGGAACTGCTCTGATTCGATTGGTTATATGCCGGCACAAAAAACCCGTAGGAAGCATAGGGGCGTCTCGAATTCAGATCCCCCGGACCGGGTAGCACGGCGTTGTAGTTGATTCGATAGAACAAATGCCGGGTTGCACTTCCCACATACGCAGCGGTCAAAGTGAAACTGCTTGGAAACTCGTGCTGAATGGCGAAGTTCCACTGATCTACCGAATTGTCGGGGTTGTTCGGGTCTTCTCCGAATCCGGTCGAGTTCGGCGTGGGATACTGACCCGGATTCCCCGCGGCCGCCAAAGTTTGAAATCCTGAGACAAAAACCGGCGGCCCTTGCGCCAGAGTGAGGATCGGCTGGTAAATATTGTTTTGCAGTAGCTGTTGACGCGTTGCATTCGGCCAGTCGTTTGTCACCGCACCGAAGTTCGCTCCAAAGAAGCCGATCGAGTAGCTGCGTCCATATCCGGCGCGAACCACCGTCTTGTTTCCGATTTGATAAGCCAAACCCACGCGCGGCTCGAAGTCCTTATAGTTCTGGTTCTCGTTCGCAGTGCTACTGGAGTTTCCGAAATTGCTAATGATCGTATTGGTGTTGCTGAAATTAAAGTTGGCGATCCCACCTTTCTGTGGAGACGTCGCGTGACCGATATAATCCCAACGTAAACCAAGCGTAAGTGTCAGTTTGGGTGTCACGCGCCAGGTGTCCTGTGCGAATAGCCCTTCTGTTGTGTTGTGTGCGAGCGGAAGACCGTTGGCATAAACAACACGGCCGAAATTACCCACGTCGCCGAGCAGAAAGGTCGCTTCCGATAAACCGGAACCTGCCACCGAGGCGCTCCCGCTGATACTCTGCGGAAAGCCGTTGCTCTGGCAAATGCCGCTGTTATTGCATCCGAAGTCGCCCTGAGAAGAAGTATCGCGCCGATCGCGCCATCCTAGGAGAGTATCGGTTCCAAATTTGAAAGCGTGGGCGCCGTGTGTCCACGTAGCCATTCCGACGAAATCGTAGCTTCCGAGATTATCCACCTGATGCGAATGATCGTTATTGCCGAAGGCGAACGCCCCCACCGGACCTCCTATGTTGAACCCGGCTAGTCCGCCACACTCAGGGCAATTGTTCAAGTTTGGAATGCCGAAGTTCTGGGAACTGGCTGTACCGAAGTCGGGAGGATTCTCCGGGAATATGTTCTGAGCCCAACCGAACCTGCCTTCTAAGACCAGCGACGGCGTGACTACGCGAGTATAGTTCGCGGCCAAGCTGTTATTCGTACCGTTCGAAATAACAGCCCCTGCGCACGTTGAAAAACAGGTGCCCGGCCCCACCAGTGCTCCATATTGCGGATAGAGAGTTTGCGACGAGGCTTTCCGCCGCGTAAAGCGCACAAAAGCGCGATTCGAATCATTAATCACGTAATCGCCCCGAACGGTTCCCAAATCTTCGTTTGTGGGACTGCTTGACGGGAGCAAAAGATTATTGTCCGTGCCCGGCAAATTGGGCAGCGGCAGTTTGGCAAGCATGCTCTGAACAATAGGATCGAGCCTGCTCGGAGGAATGACATTCGTTTTTCCGTTGTACTGAAACGGCGTTCTCCCAGCGCCGTTGGGGCCACCGCTATTCGGATCGTAGATCGGGTTCGTTGCCGCAACGCTGCTGAAGTCGCCCGACCGGAAGGCCGCCGTAGGAACCGTGGTAAGAATGTTGCCGCCCGACCGAACGCGAGTCCCATCGTAGTAGCCGAACAGGAACAGCTTATTCTTCTTGATGGGGCCGCCCAGCGTCCCACCGAATTGGTTATAAACAAAGTGGCCAGGACCTCTCGGTTCCGTAAAAGGATTGCGCGCAAACAGATCGTTCACACGGTTGAACTCGTGTGCGCTGCCGTGTATCTCGTTTGTCCCGGATTTAGTCGTAAATAGCTGCACTCCGCCCGATACCTGGCCAAGCTCGACGTCATAGTTGGACGTGACCAACTTGTACTCCTGGAGGGCGTCCGTAGAGGGCACGATGGGCGGACTCCCCCCAACGCCTTCCGTGTCGTCCACGCCGTCAAAAATTTGCCGGTTCAACTGCGCGCGCTGTCCGTTTACCTGGAAGGAGTAGGAGGCAGAACTCTGCGCACTCGGAATGCCTTGCTGTCCGGTGTTCATGATCACGCCGGGCACCACAATAGCGAGAGCCGTGGGGTTGCGGCCCTCGGTGGGCAAACCGGTAAGAGCTTGACTGGTCAACGTGGTGCTCGTCTCCACCTGTTCGGTCTGCAGCAGCGGCGATTCTCCTGTTACGGTGACCCTTTCCTGAATGTTCCCGACCTCGAGACGGAATTCCAGGTTCACAACCGATCCGATATCGAGCGGAATGCCGGGCCTTGTTTCTGCCTTGAATCCGGGCGCCGCCACATCCACCCGATAACTGCCGGAGTTCAGGTTTCGTACGCTGAAATAACCGGACCCATTAGTCGTCGCCGGGGACTCAACGCCTGTCGCCCTATCGACCACCGAGACTTTCGCACCCGCTACCGCCCCTCCCGACCGATCCGTAACAGACCCGGTAATCGAGCCCGACACAATCTGGGCAAAACCCGTTCCTACAAAATACGAGCAGATTGCCGCCGACACCACCATCCTGAACAATAGAACTCGAAGAATCATATACAATGCCTCCTGGATTGCAATGGCCTGCTCACGGAGCGCGGCGACGAACCACTCGGAACGCGATTTCAATTGTCAACAAAAAGGTTGACAATTAGTTTGTTAGTAGTACCTATATCTCCAACCCCTATCCACTGTCAATAGAAAATTTCAAAATATCCTCCCGGAACATACCGCATACTATCTCTTGAAAACCGCCTGCTAAGTCGACACTTATGTTGACAATCGGGGGTCGCTTGACTAAAGGTCGAACTTCCTGATCCGTGGCTGGCAAAGGGCGACACTTTCCCTGGACCGGCATTTAAAGATCAATTGAACTACGGCTCGGACATACTCCTGCTGCATCGTCTTCTCTAAAAGATCCCGGGCAGCAATGTATCCGGAGCCCGTTCTTGGCGTCGACATTCTTGTTGACAATAGTCGAACCTCTTAGATAGAATCGCAGCGGTCGCAACCGGCGCGCTTTGGTGCTTGTTTAATAGCTTCCTACGTTCGAAGAGAAGAAACCTTTGGGGAAGGCCGTCCCAAAGCTTATGCCTCGTCTGTCTGATTGTATTTGTCTGGCGGATCAGCGGCGCCGGCCAATCCGACACCGACGCTTACAGCCGCCGCGAGGGCATGACCTGGACACTCGGCACCTCACTCATAGAGCAGAAGATCATTTTTCAGAACGGCCGTCTTTCTTTGAATTCTTTTCGCAACAAACGATCGAATCGCGAACATCGGGATGGGGGCGCCAATCCCTCCGAACTCCGCTTCAAGGTCAACGGTCAGGATGTGGATTCTCCGGCTTGGCGATGGGCCTTTGTCCGCGATAATGTACACCGTTTACCTGAAGGCGAGGTACAGCTCGACATTCAATTACAAGGCGGTCCTCTACAGGTCACCAGGCATTGGATCGCTTACCCGCAGACCGGGATTATTCGCGGATGGGCGAGCATTCGGAATCGCTCGAACAAGCCGGTTGAACTCCAGGATGCCTTTTTCCTAAACACACGCGTTCTCGCTGCGGACAGGGACCCGCTCGAACTGGACTACATTACGGGCGGCGGGAATTTCAACGGCAGCCAATTACTCAAAACGGAGCGCGTCGGCCCCACTTACCAACGTACGTTCGATTCCGATGTCGGCGTTCAGAAAGGCAACTACAGCGCCTATCTGCCACTGCTCATCCTACGCGATGCTTCGGCTCACGACAGCCTCGCGGTGGGTTGGGATTACATGGGCCACTGGTCGCTGCAGGTCGGGCATCGAACCGGCGATCCGATATCCGTCGCGCTTCGGATTGCCGGCTACGACGACAAGCTGAGTCCGAACAACGAAATCGAAACGCCGAAGGCTTTCACCGCCGCCCTATCCGGAGACCTGGACGACATCGGCAACCAGATCCTCGACTGGCAATACCGCTATTTTTGGGACGCCACCAATCCCGACTACTTCGCGAAAACCCGCTGGGCGGTTGATTGGCCCAGCCCTTGGGTGGGCAACGGCGGCACTCCCAGCGCCGATAACTGGGGCCGTCGCCTGGCGCTAGATCTCCGTTATGTAGATCTGCTTCGAGAAGCCGGCGGCGATATCCTTTGGGACGATGCCGGCTGGTACGACCGTTGGGGAAACTGGAACGGTCCGAACTGGCTAGCTACAACCGCCTACCTGCAAAAACATGGCATGCGCTGGGTCCTCTGGTATCCGACCTTTCTTGCCACCCCGCAAAGTGCCGTCGCTCAGCAGCATCCTGACTGGGTCCTGCCGGACCAACTGGCGTTTGAGCAGTCTAACCCTGAAACCGCCTCCTGGCAGAATCAATTGTTAGATACAAGCTTAAGTAAGTGGGGTAACTTCCAATGGCGTTATGATATCGCGCCCGCTGCCAGTGCGACCGACACCAAGGCTCTCGCTGCCGATCAGAACTTCCGAAGCGTGATCGAGCATTTCAAGAGTTCTCACCCCACCAGTGGAGTGGATGCGTGCGACGGGGGTGGCCGCTGGATCAGTTACGACCTCGCTCGGCTATCGGAGTCCGGTGAGTATACCGACGGAGGCGTCGGACCGTACAGCGGCTACTACAGTTCGTTGCTGGTCCCGCCTGACAAGTATCACAATGTCTCCGACTTCGACCACACGTACTACAATCCGTCCAGCGATCGCATTCATCTCGCTCTCGATCCAACCTGGTATCGCGATCCGGGCGACGGTCGCGATGTGGAATTCATTCGCAAGGACTGGGAAATTTATCATTACCTGACCTCACAGGGCGTCGTGGGCCGCTGGAGCCATATCTTCCGGCCCCCGGTGGTGAACGACGATCCAATCTGGTACGTCCAGCGGATGAACGCCGCGGGTTCCAAAGGCGTCATCATCACCAAGCATGCCAAGACCGGGGCCGAATACTTCGTAATAAGCAAACCGTTAGCAAACACATCGGGTGATCGTTACGAAGGCGGTCCCACGCAGATGCCTGGCGTCTCCACAACCAATGCAGTTATCGCAGACAGCGGTGTTTATTCCGATCCGACAGACGGCGGTTACGGGTATTACGGAGTTCCAGGCGAAGTATATGGTCCACTGAACTTCCGATACGAATCTTCGCAAGGTGAACAATCGTATGTAACGCAAATCGCTAAGCACGGCGTCGTCCAACATGTCTCCGAAAAATTCTTTGGAATGGCAATTCAGACCGGTAGGGAGCCGATCACCATCTCGGAATTGGGTCAGTATGATCCCGGCAAGAATAAAGGTACATACTCATTGCTGTTGGTTCGGGCAAGTGATAAAACAATACTCGGATCCACCACTCTGGACATGAGCCGTACGAATGTCGATGCGCTCGGGTTCAAGTACGCCAAACTGTCGAAGCCCGTCACTCTTACTCCGACCCAAGACGAGCCCGTCAAAATCTTCCCACGAGGACTCCGTGCCGACTCGACTTACGACGTGCGTACTTATTATTCGGCGATGCATCTCCAGTGGTCCGGTTCAGACCTCATGAAGCAAGGTCTCACTCTGCCGGCGGTTGCGCCCGGAGAGTTGATCTTCTTCAATCTGCCATCGTATCCGGGATCGGGGACGGACAAAGTTGCGCCGGCGCCTCCTTCGCATGTCACGAAACGCCCGGGCACAAACCTCGGAACTCAGGGTGTGGAGGTCGCCTGGTCTGCGGCGCAAGACGACAACTGGATCTCCTATTACGAAATCCTCAAGAACGGATCGGTGGTCGCGCGCTCTGCCAAGGGAACGTTTTATTTCGACCACTCGCCCGGCAGTCGTCATGATATAGAAGCGAAGTATGAAATCAGGACCGTCGATGGAGATGGTAACCGCAGTTCACCGGTCGTCGCGGAACCTCTTCGTGGAGAGCCCGAAACCTACCGGGCTCTCGGGGACTTCGGGCCCACTCAAGACGAAAACGGCTGGAGCTATCAGGAGTCTGAGAATGGCAAAACTTACCGCAACCTAAACTGGCAAAACGGCGGATATGAAGGCTTCTGGGCAGGTTCCGGTCTCGGTCGCATTGGCCGAATCTGGATGCAGCCCGCGGCGGCCACAGACTTGTCGCGAAACTTTCTGGCGCCGGCAAATGGCACACTGAGCATCTCCGGCGAATTGCAGAAAGATCCGAGCGCGGAGCAGGCCGCGCCGGTTCACGTTCGAATCCTCCGCAACAGTCAGCAAATCTGGCCTGCCACAGACTGGGTCGCGGTTCCCGCGTTTGGCGGCCCATTGCTGCACGCCGACCTGAAAAACGTCGCTGTTCGCAAAGGCGATCAGATTCGTTTCGTCGTCAAACACAACGCCGAGAACCGTTCCCAACCAATCATCTGGGATCCATCCATCGTCTTTCAGAAAGGTAGCTAATGAGAATCGCTGGCCAGGCCGCAAGCGGTCGACGAAACTATCCCCTGCTATGCCTGCTGCTTGTAAGTATGGCGTGTTTTCCAGCTGCGGCCCAAACTCCTGCCGCCTCGTACCGGAATGCCGTTATTCGAACTACGCCGAATCCGGGTCTACGCCTCAGCTCAGGCCTAATGGTCTGTGACGAGGAACTTTACAACGGCCGCTGGGTCAATCGCTATTGGACCGCTACCGGACAAATTAAACCAGGCATGCATTTAGAAGGGCAAAGCGCCAAGCGTAGCGGGCAGCCCGAAGATGCGTTTCAGTTAAGCATCGAAGGACAGGATCTGGCAGGTACATGGAAGTGGGTCAAAGCAGAACAGCACCCCGCTACCGATTCGGAAGGACTCCTGGTCACGGTTGAATTCCAGAGCACGTCGAGGCCAATCTCGCTCAAAATGCATACGCTGCTGCATGGAGGACCAGTCATGGTCCGCTGGTTAGAAATAACCAATACCGGCGACAAGCCTACTGCCATTACCCGGGTCTCGCCATGGTCAGGCATTCTCTGGGATTCCTCCAATTACGCGGAGCGAATCAAGACGGAAACCGAAGCTCCGTTCGAAGTTGCGACTGCCAAGTACGAAGAATGGGGACACGAGGGTGCATGGGCGTTCGACCCCATATTGAACAGAACAGTGTCTGCGATGGGCACCCGTGGCCGGTCCGGCTGGGGACACCCGACATTCTTTGCCCGAAATCGCGCCACCGGCGAGTGGGCCGTAGCCTCGCTTGCCTGGAGCGGCAACTGGGCCACGCACCTGACCGGCACGGTGGATGCGCAGAAGGGCAAAGCTCAACTTTCCTTCGATCTGGGACCTGCGGCAGCTGATCCCGTTCTGCGAGTGCTCGAGCCTGGCGGGACCGTCCGAAGTCCCGAGACCCATCTGCTGCTGATGCGCGGCGATCTTGACGCTGTCATTCAAGCACTGCATTTCCACGTTCGTCATTACGTTCTCCCACCGAGCATTCCCGGCCGCGAATACCAGGTCGAAGCCAACCATCGCGGTTACATTCCGGATCATGAGAGCGAAGAAGGAATCAAGCGCGAGGTCGACGTCGCAGCAGCTATCGGGGCCGACGAATTCGTAATTGACGCAGGATGGTACGGGCCCGAACCGAACCGATGGGCGCAAAATGTAGGCGACTGGTACGCCGGAGACTGGCTGCCACACGACATCAATCCGATCCGCGAATATGCGCGGAAGAAGGGCATGTTGTTCGGACTTTGGATGGAGCCGGAAAGCATCGGCGCCGCGTCTAAGCTGCGCCAACAGCACCCGGACTGGATTCTGACGCGTAACGGTAAGCCCGTTGCGGGCGGCCGGCTACTGGACCTTGCCAATCCCGCTGTCGCAGCGTGGATGGAGTCCGAGATCGTCCGCCTCATTCAGAAGTACGACCTCGACATGTTCCGCATCGACTACAACAGCACGGCGGAAGAAGGTGGAAATCGAATGAAAGATGGCTTTCTCGAGAACACGCAATGGCGGCATGTCGAGACCTTGTACGCCATCTTCGACCGGGTTCGAAAGCGGTTCCCGAACGTCATCTTCCAGAACTGTGCCGGCGGCGGCGGCCGTCTCGACTATGGAATGATGCATCGCTTCCAAAACACCGAGCTTTCTGACTGGTTGCGCGCACCGCGTGGCCTCAAAATTTTGAATGGAATAACGTGGGTGCTTCCACCGGAAATTTTGCTCCGGACTTTTGGCACCGAGTCTGAAGGTCTGGAGGAAGACGGCGATCTGGATACGCAGCTTCGGACCGTCATGTTATCGAGGCCCATTTTTCGCGGTATCAGCCCGTCCCTGGACGAGCTCGATCCACTGTTGGGAGACAAAATTCGTAAAGACATCGCCGAATTTAAACGAACGGTTCGACCCATCATGGTTAACGGTCTTGTTTTTCACCACACGCCTGTGCTCCCGATGATGGAGCCCTCGCCTTGGGTGGTGCTTGAATACGCAAGCCGCGATGCGAAGAGCAGCGTGGCCGGATTCTTTCGAACCTCCCAGTCGGGAGATCCTGTGTTTCACTTCTTTCCACGCGGCCTGGATTTCAGCCGTACCTATGACGTACATTTCGGCAACTCCGGACAATCCGTTGCGATGTCCGGCGATCGCCTGCTGCGAGAAGGCATACCGGTGCGCTTATCCGAAAATCTCACCTCCGAGATGCTGATTTTCAAAGCAAAGTAGCTCCCGACGGAATGTTCCACCAATAGTGATAAGAAACCACGTTCTCGAGAAGCCCGCCGTCGGAGCCGCGCGCGCAGTAAGCGTTTTTCAACCGAGCTGTCGAAGCCGCGCACGCAGTAAGCGTTTTTCAACCGAGCAGTTTATGATCCTTTTGCGACGGAAACTAATTAAAACTCCAATTCGTTTGCTTGCGATTGGATTTCTAATAATCCTGCCCTCTTTTTGCGAGCATACTGACGCGCCATACCACTTCCAACCTTCCGGCATTCCCGGTGCTATATCGGACGTGAAGGTATTGCCGGTCGGAACGCTGTCGCCGCTGCCAAAAAACTTTTCGCCATCCGACGCGGACCTGCAAAAGATGGCAGCCTGGTCCCTTCGTTATCTCAATCGGAGCCCCCGTCCCAATCTGAACTACGAACCGGTGTTCTTCGTGCGTCCGATGAACGTACCTCCCGCCCCTGAAGGCCACGATCCGATCGTTCCTGGGGACACAGACACCAGAATGGACTGGGAGTATCGGAACATGCGCGCTATCCTCAACCAGTCCGAAAGCGGCGTCGTTGAAGACCATCTGCACGCGCGAGTCCTTGCCTATTTACACGCTGATGGACTGGCATGGGTTCCGCCCGGTCACTACATGGAAGGCGATGTCTATGCAGGAGCTCAAGTCGGTGCACAGGAAGTAGTCAGCACTTGGGCAACGGCCAAGATTCTACGCAGCCTGTCTGAGATTTATAAACAGCATTCAGACGAAGCTCAGCGGCGTCTAATGCGGCAGGTCTTTGTCGCCCTGCGAAATTTGGCCTCCTGGGATAGCGGCCGTGCGTATTATCCGTTCGGTTCCGGAGCCTGGCTCAACGGAAAATGGCTGAAGCCGCAAGTGCCCACTGCTGCACTCGAGCCCATTGTCACTTACTGGGAGGCCACGGGCGACACCGAAGCGCTCTCTTTCGCGAGATCCCTGGCCGACGGCCTCATGGCGGACGCCGAGCTTTTACCACCAGACAACGCTCGTCTTATGCCTGACGGCGAGTTCCACGGTCATATGCATTCCACCTTGCACGCCGTTTGGGGAGTCGCCCACTTAGGGGCAGCGCTTCAAGATCCACGCTATCTGAATTGGGCGAAGCAAGTCTACGATTACGCGGCTCAGTTTGGCCCCGGCTCGGGCTGGATGCAGGCTGCGCTCTGGGATGCCAATGTTCGCGAGCTTTCGGAGACTTGCGCCAGTTCCGACATGATGTCCATCGCGAGTTTGCTCGCGCAATCCGGTTTCCCCGAATATTGGGACCATGTGGAGCGTGATTTCCGGAATTACATCCGCCCACAGCAATTCTTCGTCACTGCGGAATACGAACGTCTCTATCGCAGCCTCAACCGCGATCAGCCGGCGGCGAAAGTAGAGGCCGGCCTCGCGCGGATGCGAGATTTACAAGGAGCTGATTTAGGCGGCCCCGCCCCGAACGACTGGATTAATTGGATCGCTGCGCCCAAGCAGTGTGGACCGTACGCCACGCCCTACGGATGCATGGGATTGTTCGGTTGTTGTGCGCCGGAGGGAATGCGCGCACTGTACACGACATGGCAGGGCATCGTTACCTATGAAAAGAACAAGGTCTTGGTCAATCAATCTCTGACGCGGACCAGCCAGTGGGCGGATATCATTTCCAGTTTGCCGGAGCAGGGCCGTATCGACGTCACTGCCCACCGGTCCGGCGAATACTTAATACGGCCTCCCAGTTGGGCTCCGCGGAGAGATATCCGCTTACTCAGGGATGGCAAAGAAATCAACGATATTCAGTGGGATGGTCCTGCGCTGGCTTATGTGCGCGTCGCAAATGTAAAATCGGGCGAGACTCTGACGTTGGCTTATCCGATCGTGCAATTCAGACAAATATGGGGCAACTGGCCCTCGCAACCAACGCTAAAATTAACCATTTCTTGGGCGGGAAACTCGGTGCTTGAGATGACGCCCCGCGGCAAGGGGCTTCCAATCGATTTCACAAATTCCCGGCGGCCCATTCCAGCTCTCCCACAGGAATCGTTGCGATGAAAATCACTCGCGTCACGACCGCTGTGATCGAAGCGAACTTCGACTGGACATTTATCAAAATCGAAACGGATGAAGGTCTCACCGGCTACGGAGAAGCATTTTTTGGCCCGGGTCTCACGGGTATTATCAATCGGTATTCGACGCTGCTGCTCGGCGAAGATCCAACCTCAGTTGAGCTCCTTGTGCGCCGTTTGCGCGTAACATCCATATATATGCTGCCCGGTTTGGCAATGCACGCCATTAGCGGCATCGAAACAGCTCTGCTCGATCTGATTGGACAAAAACACGCGATGCCGATCTGGCAGATTCTCGGGGGCAAGTATCGCGATTCCGTCACCGTCTATGCGGATTGCCACGGTGGCGAAGCTTTGGAAAGCATTAGCTGTCTATTGGCGCCCCGAACTCCTTATTGGGCTCAACCGGCAAGTCCGCCCGATTCGCGAAGTACGGTAAGCCTGAAGCACCAGGGATGGGATGCCACTGGGCAAAGCTCCATCCCAACTGGGGAGGCATATGCCGCCACAGCCACCCGAATGGCTGCGCGCGGCTTTGGAATTCTGAAATTCGATGTTGATGTGCCCACGCCTTTCGAGACCGATGAATACAATCGTCACTTGAGCTCCGCCGAGGTCGAGTTCGCTGCCTGGCTTGTGAGAGCCGCGCGAAAGGCGGTCGGCCCTGCGGTAGAGATCGCGGTGGACTGCCATTGGAACTACGATCTCCAAAGCGCCATTCAGCTCGCCTTTGCCCTCGAAGATCTAAAGTTGGTATGGCTGGAAGATCCCGTTCCGCCCGAAAGCCTTGCCTCTATCGCTAAAGTTCAAAGTGTCACCAAGACCGCTGTCTCCACCGGCGAGAACAATTATTTCCGCATCGATTTCGAGAGGCTGATGCGAGAGGCAGGCCTGCGCATACTCAGTCCGGACGTCCAAAAGGTGGGACTACTGGAGGGCCGTAAGATTGCCGATTTAGCGGACATGCATCACGTAAATCTCGCCTGGCACAACATCAGCAGCCCCATCGGCACCATGGCTGGCGTGCACTTGGCCGCTGCAACGCCCAATTTCCTCGCACTTGAGTGGCACGCGGCCAGCATCCCTTTCTTCGACCAATTGACGAAAGATCTTGATGGTCCGCTTATCGAGAACGGCAAGATCTCTGTTCCACATGCTCCTGGTCTTGGTATCTCGCTCGATGAGGATGTCGCGTATCGTTACCGTAAGCTGGATGAGCCGTTTTTCGAGTAACCAACACAAAGATGAGAGTCTTAGTCACTGGAGCGCAAGGCTGTATTGGAGCTTGGATTGTCAAGCTGCTATTAGACAAAGGCATCGACACGCTGATCTATGATCTCGACAACCGGCCGGCGCGTCTCGGCCTGATCGCCTCTCCGAAACAAATCGATAAGGCTGCCGTTGAGACCGGAGCAATCGAGGATACTGACAAAGTCAAGACTCTGGTGAGGAACGGCGGGATCACCCACATCATTCATCTTGCCGGTGTGTTGATTCCTTTCTGTCAGGAACATCCGGTTCGAGGAGCGTTGACGAATGTAGTGGGCACACTGAACGTTTTCGAAGCGGCACGGGATGCCGGTAGACCAGTCCGAATCTCTTACGCAAGTTCGGCGGCGGTATGGGGACCAAAAGAAGATTACGAAGACCGCTCCCTTTCCGAAAGCGACGCTCTCAAGCCTCGAACCCACTACGGCGTGTTCAAACAGTCGAATGAAGGCAATGCGCAGATCTTCTTCTCGGCCGACGGTATCTCCAGCGTTGGATTGAGGCCCTGGACCGTTTACGGAGTCGGCCGCGACAAGGGGTTAACGGCAGATCCAACCATCGCGGCGAAGGCGGTTGCTTTGAACAAGCCGTTTCAGCTTCGCGTAACAGGCTTAATGGACCTGCAGTATGTAGCCGATGTCGCCGAGACTTTCACCCAGTGCGCGTTAGCAGGCCGGGAAGGTGCGCACGTCTTCAATCTTGCCGGAGACCTGGTCGCCATGGAAGACTTTATTACGACTCTGGACAAGCTCCGTCCGGGTGCTGCCGATCTACTCAGTGCAAAGGGTCCACAGGTTCCAGTTGCCTACAAGATGGATGATTCCGCGCTACGCGAATACGTGCCCGGCCTGATGAAAACTCCTCTCGAGAAGGGCTTGCTGGAGACTTTGGAAATCTTCCAAAGGCTACACGCGGAAGGCAGGCTCTCAGAGGACCTTGCATGACCCGGCAAGCGATTATCCCCGAACTGGACATCGAGGACTTCAGCGCGCTTCGTCAATATTTGCGGCAGCGCGGTCTTATAAATGTCCATGAGAAGCCTGTCCTTCGGAAACTCGAGGGCGGCGTTTCTAACCGTGTCGTTCTTGTGAAGCCGGAAGCGTCGAAGCCCTTCGTCCTAAAGCAGGCACTTGAGAAGTTGCGAGTGCAAGTTGACTGGTTCTGCACGCCGGCTCGCATTGAGCGAGAAGCGTTAGCTCTACGTTGCTTAAGCGCGCTAGCTCCACCAGGCAGCGTTCCCGCGTTCATTTTCGAGGATGCGGAACATCACCTCCTTGCGATGGCGGAGATTCCTGAGCCTCACCAAAACTGGAAGCAGATGCTGCTCTCAGGCAACCTGGTTCAAGACCATGTGGTGCAGTTTGCCCTGCTACTCGGCTGCATCCACAATCGATCCTCCAGGAGCAGTCCGGAGCTTTTGAATTTGTTCACTGACCGCTCCTTCTTTGGGACGCTCCGCCTTGAGCCGTATTATCTTTACACAGCGGAGCAAGTCCCCCAATCGGCTCCTTTTCTACACAAGCTCGTTGCCGATACACTCGCCTGCCGTACATGTCTGGTCCACGGCGACTACAGCCCGAAAAACATCCTGGTTCACGACGGTCGGTTGGTGCTGCTCGACTGCGAAGTGATGCATCTCGGCGACCCGGCGTTCGACATTGGCTTCTCACTGGCGCATCTACTGAGCAAGGCGCATCATCTGCAAGCTATGCGGATGGCGTTTGCAAAAGCTGCCATTCAGTATTGGCAGACCTATGTCAGTTCGGCCGCTACGCAAAGCTGGATATCGGACATGGAACGAAGAGCGGTTCGGCACACGCTTGCGTGCTGTCTTGCCAGGGTCGCGGGCCGTTCTCCGCTGGAATACCTGACCTTGGCGGAGCGCAGTGTGCAAGCGCGACTCGTGCTCGGGCTGTTGGAAACTCTTCCTACAACCATTCGCGACCTAGTTTCCGACTTCGTAAGTCGATTGCCATGCCAATCATCGAACGCTTGAGCGCACGCGAGATCCTCGACAGCCGCGGCCGTCCCACGGTGTTGGCAACCTGCAAGTTTCCCGGACAGGAGGCTCGCTCTGCTTCCGTTCCTTCCGGCGCTTCTACCGGCAGCGCCGAGGCTCACGAGCTGCGTGACGGCGATCCGCATCGCTATCGAGGTCTGGGCTGTAAGCAAGCCGTCGCGAACATCCGAAGCACACTCAGCACAGCACTCGCCGGCCGCGAGTTGTTAACTCAGCCAGACCTGGACCGTTCCTTATTGGACATCGATGGCACGCCGGACAAAGCGCGCATTGGCGCAAATGCGATTCTCGCGGTGTCGCTCGCCTTTGCACGCTGTTCTGCTGCAGCCGCGGATCGTCCGTTATGGAGCTATTTCGCGACACTCACAAATGCCGCGCCCGGAACATTGCCGCGCCTCACTATCAACTTGTTTAGTGGCGGCAGACATGCCGGTGCTCAGGTATCCATTCAGGATGTGCTTCTCGTGCCTGCCTCGGCGAAGTCCCTCGACGAGTCACTCGCGATGACCTATGACGTTTACCACGCCGCCGCAACCCTCTCTCTCGAGCGCTACGGCATGCGGCTGCTGCGCGCTGACGAAGGTGGCCTCGCGCCCCCTTTCCGCTCTTCGGAAGAAATGATCGAAGCAGCGATCTCTTCTATCGAGCGTGCTGGCTATCTTCCGGGAGTGGACTTCATGCTGGCTATCGATGTCGCCGCCAGCGAATTCTTTTCGACCGGTACCTACCACCTTGACGGAGAAACTCTGGACTCAAAGGCCATGATTGATCGTCTGCAAGGCTGGGTGGACCGCTACCCCATTGTCAGCGTCGAAGACGGCCTCTCGGAAGACGACTGGGAAAGCTGGCCCGCGTTGACCCGCGCGATTTCACACCGGGCACTGATTGTGGGCGATGACCTTTTGTGCACCAACCCGAACCGCATTCGTCGTGCAATCGAGGCCGGTGCAGCGAACGCTTTGCTCCTCAAGGTGAACCAGGTGGGTACGCTGACCGAAGCGGCAGAGGCGTATCAACTTGCCCGCTCGGCCGGATGGAATGTCACTATCAGCGTTCGCAGTGGCGAGACGGAAGACAACTGGGCTGCCGACCTGGTAGTCGGGTGGCGCGGAGACCAGTTCAAAAATGGCTCTATCACTCAATCAGAGAGACTGGCCAAGTACAACCGCCTGCTTGAGATCGAAGCAGACGTGAGCTGGCCAGTGGCCCAGTGGCCCAATCCTTTCGGCAGAAAAGCGTAGGAGAAAACTCCATGCCAGCCGGCAATTACTTGAGGTTCGTCATTCTCTGCATACCGCTGCTGGTCTCAGCCTCAGAACCGTTCTACAAAGTAAAGGTTCAAAATGGCGTCGAGGCGAAAAAGCGTGATGGCATCATTCTGCGCGCGGCTACATAGTAGTCATTCAGGATAGCCGAGGGCGGTTCATTTTCGATGGCGACTTTTATCCATTTCGCTTCGAGGCTAATGACGGATACAATCGTGGCTCGGTCTGTTTGCCCGTTTAGATCTAATCGATCACGGGCCGGCAAAGCCGCAGTCCATTCAGGGACCTGAAATCCATGAACGATACGCTTCCACTCGACTTTTGGCCTCTGAAAGTTAACGAAGAGACAGAGAGTCCGGCCGGAAGCTCGCAGGTAATTGATACATTGTGCAGTATATGAGCGCGCATTGCTCACTGAGTTTCTTCTTCGTGGCGTCCGCGCAACGGCTCAGGCCTCGTTCCCGCATGCCTACAAGGGGCTACCGTCAACCCAAGCGAGATCAGTTCTGGCGAGAGAAAAGCAAACCAGCCGGAGACAACGGATCGGGGCAGCCAGCTCGGGCGAACCAGGTTGGATTTCTGGACGCTTGTCATTCCTCTTTCGATTTTGCTGCCTACCTAATTCGCACGGGACCAGGGCTGGTTTGCAGCAAACCGACCCTCAAAGTCTCTGTTCAGGACGCTCGTTGAGATCTCAAGCAAACCTGCAACATTGCTTTTGTGTAGCCGACATTGTAAGCAAAAGCTGTGTAGCCGCCGCCGCCCGGGTACCCCGGTCGGAAATTATCGCGTTCAAGGTCCACATCTAAACCACGAGGATGTTCAGGGTACACCAGGCGAGGATACTTCTGGCGGACCAACTCTTGCATCACTGCGAACATGTCATTCACGCCCTCGTCGATGAAAACCTCTGAGTATCTTTCATTGGGTGTCTTAACCCTCACATTTCGGTAATGAACATGGTTGATGCAATCTTTACTGCCGAAGTATCTACACACTTCGACTGGATCGTGACCCATTTCGCGGGTCACGCCGCAGTCGAATGTGATGCCGTTACATTTGCTTGGCACAATATCGACCAGGCGCTTCCATCCTTCAACCGAGCCCATGATTTGTCCGGACCCACGACTGATCGGCGCCGGAGGATCGTTGGGATGAAGGGCAAGCCGGACTCCCGATTTTTCTGCCACTGGAATGACAGCCTTCAAAAAATATGTGACGTTAGCCCACATCTCGTCCAGCGTGTGTGTGCCCTCTCTGGGAAGCGGCGGCAAATCTTTCATCCGGGAGTAGTCAAAGGAAGTCCACCCAGCGCCGGCCCGGTCCGGATCTAACTCTTCGAAATAGCCTTCCACTGCTCGATGTGCATAGAAGTTGTACTCAATGACGGGAAGGCCCGCTTTTCCGGCTGCGCGGATAGATTGCTGGACCTTTTCAATTTCCTCGTCACGTCCCGGCCGTCCATAGACGGCGTTCGGGAAGCCGCCCATCATTAGATTTCCCAGAATGAGTCCTCCTGCCTTGAGATCGTCCCTCATTGCCCGCAACTGCGCTTCGTCCCAAGGCAAAGCTGGCCCGCTGGTCGCAACGTGATTAACTCCCAGCTGCTTGACGCGGCGCATTCCAGCTGCATCCATTCGGCCGGCTGCAAGCCCTCCATTTCCCATTTCGAGACAAATTCTTGGGATGCCAGGATCCTCGAGATTCATATCCGGCATGTCAACTCCAAATGCCAGCGACGTCGCTGCGGTGGAGCCGGCCAGTTGTCCTAAGATGGTTCTTCGCGTAAGTCCGCTCATTCTATTTTCCTTTCGAAACTTGTGTTACGGCTCGGCTAACCTAACGTACCGGTCAGCCGCAACATTCTTTAAAACCTGTCGTTTTCCTGATGGCCAATCTACTTCGAGAACATCCACTCGATGGCATGAGCCTAAGCCGAAATGGACGATCAGCTCGCTCGAAGAGGCATAGCCCACTGACCCGGTCACATGATTGGTTTGCAGCAGATTCGATGTCTGCACGGAAACACGAGCTCCGATCGCATCGCGATTACTGCTGCGGCCCTGCAGTTTCACGTTAAGCCATCCATTCTTTTCGCCCGAGACATTTCGCAACAGGACCGGAGTCTCACCTAAGCGCGTAACAATGGCGTCAACGCGTCCATCCCGATCGAAATCGGCGAAAGCGGCGCCACGATGCAAAGCCGGCGTTCCCAACAGCTCAGCCCTGAATTGGCCCTGCGGATCGTTCATCAGAAGTAGATTTCGTTGTCGTGCGTCCCGGCTGGATACGCTCTCATACTGCACATCGCCATCGGCTATGAAAATGTCTTTCCAACCGTCGTTGTCGAAGTCGAAAATACCAACGCCCCAGCCGCTCAGAGCCAAACTGGACAAACCGATCCGGCTCGGATAAGTCATGTCGACAAATAACCCGTTTCCCGCATTATGGAAATAAGGGAAGGTTTCGTTAGCCAGAGCAGTGACGACAACATCCTCGCGGCCATCATTGTCTAGATCGCGAAAATCCACGCCCATCGAGGAAATTGCCTTGCCATCGTCATTGAGCGCGACACCTGCCTGCATCGCGACCTCTGTGAAACGGCCATTATGATCGTTGTGCAATAGAAAATTGGGCCGCGTGTCATTCGTCACGAAGACGTCGGGCCAACCGTCGTTATCATAATCGCCAATCGCTACTCCCATGCCCTTGCCGGGGAGCGTCGCAATGCCGGAACTGACCGAAACGTCCTTGAAACTACCGTCAGCATTGTTGTGATACAGATGATTCGTCAGTGGTTTATAGAACCGAGGATGACAATAGGTCCGCCGGTTCTCTGACACGTCGCCGCAAAACGGCTCATGCGCCGGATCCCATTGAACGTAATCGACAACAAAGAGATCCAAACGGCCGTCGTTATCGTAATCGAACCACGCCGCGGCCACCGCCCAGGTTACGCTCTCCAGGCCTGCCTTCTTTGTGACATCTTCGAACGTCCCATCGCCACGGTTTCTGTATAACGTGTTGCCCCGTACACCGGTTACAAACAGATCCTCGTTGCCGTCGTTATCGAAATCGCCCGCAGCGACACCGATGCTATATCCTTCCCCCTTTAAGCCGGCCTTCTCGGTTACGTCTTCGAAAGTCCAATCACCGCGGTTTCGATAAAGCCGGTTGAAGTATCGGGGATCCACCTTCTTCAGACTCGGCTGTTCTGCTCCGTTGGCCAAAAAGATGTCGGGAAATCCATCGTTATCGTAGTCGAACGCCGCCACTCCGCCCGGCATCGTCTCGATCTGGTGCTTAGCTGGCGTGGGGAAATTTTGGAGCACGCAAGTGATTCCCGATTTTGCCGTTTCATCCGAAAACAATGAGTTTTGCTGAGATGGACTCGCCGCCGTCCCCACGAAACACGCCAGCAGCAACGTCGTAATCGCGCCATTAAAGCGCATCTTCGTTTTTGCCCTCTGGCTCATTGGCTGCCTGACCCCAGTTCCCGCCGGGCGGGACTGGAAACGGAATTTGCCGACAGGCAATTTTTTAGAAGCGAGACTTCACGCCGGGCCATTTCCTTTTCACCCTGTAAAGCTAAAATCTTTGCCATCAGATTGTGAACTCTGCATTCGTTCGATCCCAGAGCGCCTTCCAGCACGTGAGCGGCGTCGGAAAGTTGTTGGCAATGATATAAGACCCGAGCCAGTTCGAAGCGTACGTCGGTTACATCTGGCTGAATCTGAAAAGCTCTCCTTAGCATTTGCAGGCTGTCCTCAGCTCGCCCCTCTTTAAACAGAAACGCGCCGTAAGCGAGATAGGGCCGGTACTGATTTCCAGCTAGCTGCACTGCCGATCGGAAAGCATCGTCAGCCTGCCTCGAAAGCCCCAGCGCCGCGTAAGACAGCGCCAGGTTCTCATACGTGCGACTCTGTGTTGCGCCCAGAGTGAGCGCCTGCTCGAAGCGGCCGATCGCTTGCTGGAAACGATTCGCATCGTAGAAAGCCCGGCCCGAAAAATAGAGCGCGTCGCGATCTGTGGCATCCAGCTTAAGAGCTTGTTCAAACGATTGTTGTGCAAGATTCCATGAGTTCTCGGAATCGTAGATACGCCCTAAAAGAACGTGGGCTTTGGCAGACTGCGGGTTTAAGGCTAGTGCCCGAATTACTTCTTCTTGAGCCTGAGCAGGCTGATTGAGGCTCAGTAACGCTGCGCCCAGGTAAACGCGAACTGCCGCGTTTTGCGAATCCTCGGCCAAATACTGCCGGTACAATCGAACCGCATCTGCGGCCTTCATGGCTCTATAGCTCTCGTTTGCTTCTCTTAGCAGCTCAGCTGAAGCAGGCCTTGTCTGCATCGAGATTCCGATCATCCAAGGTAGCGCCGCAGCCAGCAAAAGCATTATCACTCTCAGATAGAGGACTTTTCAAATTCGCAGCGCAGCGTTCGAAGCCCAAAACGCGGGATGGCCAGCGTCACCTCATGCCTGCCGTCAACGGTCTTCACCGGCAGACGCCGGATCGCCCGTCCATCTAACTCGACTAGATGAACGCTCGACGGCTTTCTCGACAAAGATATCCTGCGTTCAGAGCCGTCGCCCTCCGCGTTAAATAAACGAATGAGCAAGCGCTCTCCATCGATCGTCAAAGCGGGAACTTCGACCCCGCTACCGTTTACCTGAACAAACGACTTACTCGTGGCCTTATTCGCCGGAGCTCCATCCATGATGCGTGTCATCAAGGGCTCGCAAAAGATCGAATTTTCTTTCGAGATCTCGCCTTCGTCCCATGGACCCTTATGCGGTAAAAGTCCGTAACTCACCTGCTGGATGCCTTTAAGCGGGCGCTTGCCCCACCAAAAACCTCCTTCCCATCCCCAACCCATCACAAGGGACAGCGGAAACTCAGGACCGTGCGTGTAAGCGGTTGTGTGGTCTGAGAACACTGCTAACCCGTAGTTCTCGCGCTCATCGAACACATCTACCCAGTTCACTACGATATTGTGCTTAATCTCATCCCAGCGCTGAAAGAAGGTATCTTTGTTGCGGCTTTTGCAAACGTCGTAAGCGGCGTTCTTATAAATTGCTTGATTCTTCAGAACGGTCGGGAAGTGGGCTTGCAGCTTCCATCGGCCATCATTTTGGGAACGGCGCTGTTCACTCCGGCGGTCTTCCGGCTTGATGTCCCAAGGATCGCCAATCCAAGTATCCTGCTCGAACACGAATCTGGTTTGAAGATCGATACGGCGTTGCCCTTCGACCAGCGTCAGGGTTGTTTGGAACGGACAGCCTCCCACCTCACCGGAGATTCTAACGCGCGCCCGTAACGGCCCATCCTCCTGAACCGTGATCTTGGCTGGTCCATCCGCGCTGCTGCGCCACTTCTTTGGAGCGATGAAGTAGCCGCGATACTCGTTGAACCGCCGCTCCGAGGATGGGTCGCAAAACTCACGACTCAGTTGCTTCGAATACAAGCTGGTGAATACACCGCCTCGCGAAGGATCCAACCGAATGCGGTACAGGTCGCTTTCCAAAATGACGGCGCCATCTGACTCGACTCGGGCGCTGGTGTTTCCCTGAGAAACAACAGCCTTGTCATAAACCGGTTCAATGCGATAGCTCGAATATCCTACTGCGGGAACCGTCGGACGAAATAAAATCGTTGCCGCGTTAACCGATGCGCCCGCCACATCTGTGTTCCGATCGCTTGCGTATACCTCACGTCTTCTACTCAACTCAGCACGCAGCTCCGGCGACAGATAGCGCCTGGTCGTAATCATCTGGCAAGGAATCGCCGTCCCCTCCGCGTCGAACACCCGGACGCCCCGAGTTCCGCGATCGGTGGCAAGCATAACCTCTGCCAGATCGTTCCTGCTCACTCCCGCTGTATTGAAAACTCTGATCCACTGAGCACCGAGGGGCTCCTGTACGCCGGCCGCTACGCTCTTGCACAGTGCGCTCGCAGCAATCTCGAGGATTGCAGCCGCCTTATTTTCCGTAGTTAACGTGTCGGAAGCTACTTGAAACGCCCAGGCTTGCCGTCCCATGCGAGTTGTCGCCGTGATCCACGCATCATGAGCTTGGGTAAGCAGCAGATCGTCCCAAGCCTCGTTCAGCTTCGTCGCAGGCCAGGGATTGTGATTCTCTAAAAAAGCTAGAGCGGCAAGCTTCTCCGCCATCAATAGTCGATTCTCCGCGGACCTTACTTGCTGGGCGACCCCTTGAAGAGTATGCTCGCCCCACGGCAGCGTCGTGAGAGTATCTTCGATGCCGAAATGCCATTCCTTAGCAGGTTTGCTTGCAATCGCGTGAATATACTCGTTCCAAGTGACGTAATGAATGTAATCGCCAGTCACGCGTGGTTTAGCCGGCCATCCCAAATCCTGAAAACACATCCCCACTGGCTTGGCGATTCCGTGAGCAATGCACTTGCGGGTAAACTCAACGGTTCCATTGATCGACTCGGTTTCATAGACCTTCTGTACTGCTTCACACGCGTACCGGGGGACGGTAGTCAGTTCGGTTCCGTCAGGCCCGACCCACTTCACCAACTCGGCATCGAAGCCGGCCGGATATCCGCCCCAAGCTGTGCTCGCGTCGCGCAGAACAGCTCCCGTGAAACCAAGCGAAATCAGGATTTGAGGAAGACAGCTCGCCCAGCACGGCTCTTGAACTGCATACGTGTTCAAAACCGCATTGGGAAAGTGTTGACGAATAACTTCACACCCGCGGAGCAGCTGGCGAATGTTGCTCTCACCCCCGACTGCCCAGCCGTAAGGTTGGGAAAAAGTGCAGCCCACCATTTCAACTCTGGCGTCCGGATCATGACGATCCAGATGTACCTTCAATTCACGGTAGGCCTGCGGATCTGACTCATGTAGTGCGGCCCAGGATTCTGGCTCGATATCGAGTGACAATTTCCAGGCTTTCAGCTCGCGGAGCGCGTTCAAGATGTCTCGCCATGCTCCCGGCGGCATATGTCCTGCGACACCCCCGTGATAGCCGTCCGCATAATAAAGGGTTGGCGTTCCTTCGTTTTCCGCCGCTTGCAAGGCCGGGTTCACGAGCCAGAGCGCTAGCCCCGACCCCATCCTTCGCGAAAAGTCTCGTCGGTTCATGTTCCCCTACCGAACCCCTTCTTCCATTTCTCGCAAACTTGCATAACGCTTATCTGTCGCTATCTCCTGCGCGAACGAGCGATCGAGATCCTCCGTAAGCCAAGTCAACTCAGAGGTCGGGGGTTCAATATCCGAGAAGCCGCCATTCTCTGAACTCCTCGAAATTTGAGCCAGCATTAAAGCGTCGTTGCGCCAATCTGCAACCGCCGGAGCGAACGGGGATTCTTTCGTTTGGCTGCTCGGCCCAGTAGCGGACCTCGCCAAAAGTTCTTTGAGATTGCGACGGAAACCCATCGTGTGATCGCCCACCATGCGCTCCAAAAGAGCCAACGCAGGCAAGGGCATCGCTCTGGTTTTACTAGCGTCGAAATCAGTTGCCAGTAGCTTAAGCGCATCCGCGTTCGTCACCAGCGCGGCCATTTCAGTTGTCGATTGGCCCGGCGGTTCGGAAGCGCTGCTTGCGACGGTTCGTATTGCAGCCAAAGTATTCATCACGTCTTCTAAACTGCTCGCAACCGTGAAATACGATTTCGAATCGGATCCTTCAGATGCCGAAACTCTTACGCCTCCTCCTTCCTGCGACACCGTGACGGGTGCTCCTCCACAAGCGCCGGCAAGATGGAGCACATAGTGCGCTTGTAGCGTACGCAGCACACTGTTCATATCTTGCACGGGAAGCACATAGTTGCGGTCGCCTTCCGGTGGCTCAGAGATCGGCAGGCGTTCAGAGATATGTCGGCTTGCCCGCACCACAGAAAGTCCAGCATCAGGGTGAAAGACCGCGGCTGAAAAAACCGGCTTGGCATCTGTCTTCTCGGCAAACAGCTCGAGTTCCACAGCCCGGTCGGCGGTTCTCAACCAAAGTTTTTGGATTTTTGGAATTGGATTATCTGCCTGTATAACCACAACGAATGCAAGCTCCACATTGCCCGCTTTGCGATCGACCGTCAATCTAAGTTCTCTCGCAGACAAGCGCTCCACCCGCAGAGTCGAGCCCTCGCTCCGCCACAGCCCAATATCCGCCAGCAACACTATAGGTTTCCAGGGACGCTCCTCGAGCCAGCTGATAAACTGACGCTCCAGGTTGCTTATGTCGGGTTCAGCCCCGTTGAAAGCGGCTAGTTGTTGTGGCCTCTGATGCGCCCGCGAAAACGGCTGAAGCTTGTTAGATTCGTAAACGAACGCCTTGTCGTTCGTGGACCAAATCGCGTGCTTCAGGCGCCCATCTGCGGCAGTCCACTTCGACGCAAAACGATTCGATTGGCCATCCGACCAAATCTCGAGATGACTCTCTTGCGTCGGTCCTTTAGGCTCAATTTGCACCTCTTTCATTTGAAAAACCTGATGGATGGGTTCTCGAGCCATGGTGGCCGCCGCAATCTCGGTCTTATTCAATACAGCGCGCGCCGAAGGAATCGCCGGGCTAGGTACACGCAGCATAAAAAACGCTATGGCTACACAACAGGAAGCGACGGCGGCGGCCGGGCCCCAAATCACCGGTCGCAATAATGCAAAGCGCCTGCTGGAAACAACTTCCTTTTCGAACTCCGCCTGAAACAGTGTTAGGTTTTCCCGTGCTCTTCGATTCCAATTCGAATCGACTGGCACTCTCTGAACCAGTGCCGAAATAGCTTGAATCTGCCCTTCCAATTCGGCCCGCCGAGCGCGGCATGGCCAGCAGAACTCCAGGTGCCGGCTGATGCCCTTTCTTTTCTGTTTTGAGATCTCACCGTCCAGGTCGGAGAGAAGCTCTTCGTCACTGTAATGTTTGTCCAATGATTCTCCGTTCGGCCAGCTTCCCGCCGTCAGCAGTCGTTTTCGTATTCTTCTGAGCAGCAGCCAATTGCAGCTTTCGCAGAGCACGAGCAAGCAAGGTCGCCACAGATTTGTCGCTGATGTTCAATTCCACAGCTATCTCGCGGTATTTCAAAACCTGCATGCGGAGCATAATCACTTCCGCCTCTCGCGGCGTAAGAACCGAGAGCATTTCCCGAAACTCCTGCCCGTCGTTGTTCGCCGCCGGGGGTGCGAATCGGCAGTCCATCGCATCCCCCGGCTCAAGCACCTCCCCATGTCTTCGTCGATCTCTGTAACCTCGATGGGCCAGATTTCGAACGATGGCGAGCGCCCACGCTTTTACGTTGTCGATCTTTCTGCCACGTCTCAAATCGGCGTACAGAGCCATGAATGCTTCTTGCGCCAAGTCTTCGGCGGTCTCGCGCGACCAGGTAAGCTGGAACGCGTATCGAACCAGGAAACTACCCCATGATTCGAACAAGGAGTTGACAAGGTCTTCTGCTTCTTGGCGTTCCATTCAGTCCACGGATCGCGCCGATCAAAGAAATTCGGCGACCGTTATTGTAGTACCGTCAACTCCACGGTTTCCTGACAAGATGAACAACAACGCTCGCAAATTGGCCTTAAAAACTTAGTTCCAGTGACAGTTGGACAACCCTGCCCGGTTGTGCAGCAGTCACCGCCCCAAAGTTGGCGTCGCTGATGTTCGTATTCGGGTTGGTCCAGCGGACCAGGTTGAACGGATTTGTGGCATCCACTCGCAATACAGCCCGCAGGCTCTCCGTGAGAGCAATCTTCCGCTGGATCGACAATGCTTCGCTCGCCATCATTGGCCCTCGCACCCAGTTCAAAACTCTTCCGGTGTTTCCAAACTGAAAAGTGCCAGGGCTGGAAAAGGCGGAGGGGTTCAAGTATGGATTGCGCGCCGGATCGAAATTGCTGCTCTGCAAGTAAACCTTCTGGCCATAAACATAGTTTGCCCTGACAACGGGAAATCCGAACTGTGCCAGCGCCGTCCCCGCCGTTATCGAGAGTGGCTGACCCGATTGTCTCTGGACAGATCCGGCGACCTGCCAGTCGCTGATGAGTGCTCCGATCGCCCTCCTCCGGGCCAACAGCCGTTTTCCTGTTCCGAACGGCAGCGCGTAGGAAAAGCTGACTCCGAAGGTGTTTGGATAATCATCCTGACTGACCGAATACTCACCGGCCCTATTTAGCGGGTTCTGAATATTTCCCGGGCCTTCGCCCAAGTCGATGGGAGCGAAATCATCGTTCGTCATGAGCTTAGACCGTGTGTAGAAGGCCAATAACAACAAGCTTTCCGAATATCGCTTGGTGGCTTTAAGCTGCAACGCGTTGTACCTTGAAATTCCTTCCGGCGAATAAGGCATCGTGACGCTCGCATACTGCGGATAGGGCCGCAACGCCTGCCCAACGGTATGCTGCGGCAATGCCGTGAATCCAGAGAAAGGAGCGGAGTACCCGGCCGTTCGCGCCGCGGCAGAATCGATCGGCTGGTTCAACAGATTGCCCAAAAATAGGTAAGCCGGATTCAACACATCCAAATAGCTCGCTAGACTGCCTCCAATCTCCAAATGACTTGATGTGCTCCCTACATAGCCGGCTTCGATCGCGAAGTCATGCGCAAACTGTTTCTGAAGGGTGAAGGTCCAAGTGGCGACTTGCGGAGCACGCGCTGAATCAGGCATCAAAGCGCTGACCGTTTGTCCATTTGCAAGCGAAGCATTGAGGTAGGGTGGATGCGCCCAATTTTGCGGCCAGGGATTGCCCCAGTTATAGACCGGAGAAAATCCATCGGGCGAACTGAAGCTCGGAGTGGCCGAAAAACCGGTTGCGTCGATACGCGGAGTCGCTCCGGGTGCGAAGAAAATGCCGCCCGAGGCTCTAATCACGGTCCTGGGCGCTACCTGGTATGCGACTCCCAGCCTCGGCGCAACGCCGGACCAGGCATTCGCAAACGCTTTGCGTCCGATTCTCCCCGGTCCGGTCCCCGCAAATGTAAGCGCTCCAGGAACGTCACCCGCAGCGGGGTTCGCAACGCCGCGATCGAAGGACGTGGCGCGGTCGTGTTCCTCATAAACTCCCGGATATCGCTCGAAGCGCAAGCCGTAAGAAAGCGTAAGTCGTGAGTTCGCGCGCCATTCGTCCTGGGCAAAAGCAGCCTGATAATTGATACGCCAACCCAAGTCACTGATGGTAGTCGTGCTGGTGTTGTTGACGTCACCCAGCAGAAAACTGGCAAACGAGCTTCCCCACTGCGTGAAGTTCTTGGAATCGGGCTGGCTTGTCGTTAAGTTAGAAAATCCAAACACTCCAGCCGCGCTGCCGCCCTCCAGATCTGCATACCGTTCACGGATCAGGTTCAAACCGAGCTTCACGGTGTGCCTCCCGAGAATCCAGGTGAGATTGTCATTCAAGCTCAAGCGTGAACTCACATTGCGCGAGAAATTCGTCCCGCCCAGCCCCAGCGGAGAAGCTGTTCCCCCGCTAAACGTTACGTTCGGGAACATGCCTGGATCGGCCGGCAATCCTTCTATTCCAAGCTTGGCGTCCCAACTCTGGCCCAGAGTAGAAGTGATCGCCTGGTTCTCCATCCCGTCTCCTCCAATCACCAGGTGATTTAACAAGTTCGGTCTGAGAATCCAATCATGGTTGATTCGCGCATCGAACGATTGAACATTTTTGGGTGATTCGGTACCGTCGATCGGTGAAAGCAATCCCCAACCCTGTACTGTCCACTCGCTTGGCCGTGTTTGAAAGGCTGCCGTTACCGAGATACGCTGATTCGATGTCAGGCTATGATCTACTTTTGCGGTAGTGACCCGGGTATCGGAAACCCTTGCATTCCTGAGATGGAAGTTGGATTCTTGTCGCGCCCCGATGTCAGGCGGCAGCATAAACGCAACCATCCGTTCTGAAATAGGGCTGATTCTTGAGACTGGAATCACGTTGCCTGGGAATTGTGCACGCACAAACCCGCCATTGCCGTCTCCTGCCGTGGTGGCAGGATCGAAGACCGGTATCAATGCTCCCGACCCGCTGGAAAGGCCGCTGAAGTTTCCGCCCCGGAAAGACAGAGTGGGAACGGTCGCAAGTCCCGTTCCACCTTGCTGTCGATAGAAGAATACTTCCTGTCCAAAAAAGAAAAACGTTCTGTTTCGGCCATCGTACAAGCGTGGGATGCGAACAGGACCTCCCAGGGTCATTCCGCTGTCGTTCTGCCGCACTTCACTCTTCTGCGCTTGAAAAAATGAGCGCGCGTTCAATGCATCGTTTGCAAAATTATCGTATAGACTTCCATGCAGGTGATCGGTCCCCGATTTAATCACTATATTCGTGAACCACGCTCCCGTTCTCCCGTATTCAGCGTTAAAAGAATTCGTCACCACACTGAACTCGCTCACCGTGGCAACGTCCGGTCCCGTCTCCTGTATGCCTCCCCGAACATTGCCTTGACTGGCCGGAGCGCCATCCAGAAAGACCTCGGAATTGCCGGCGTTGGCGCCGTTTACTCGCGCCCCCCAAGTGGATGAATTGTTGACCCCGGGAAGAAATTGGAGCCATTGACCGATGTTTCTCTTCGCCCCAATGTTTATCACCGGCAGGTCCGCCACCTGGGCAGCCGTAAGAGTGGAGCTGATGGTAGGATTCGACGCATCCACCAATGGCGCCTGCCCTTCCACCACAATCGACTGCCGCACACTCCCGATCTCCAGTGAAAAATCGAGTCGCACGCTTGCTTGCGCTTCCAGCTCAACTCTTCCCTGTACGGCAGTCTGGAAGCCCTCCGCTTGAACCCTCACCTGATACGTGCCAATCGATAGATTCGGCCCCATGTACCGGCCAAGCTCATTTGTTCTCAGGCGAAGCACATCCCTTGTTTCAAGATGTGTAATCTCCACAAGTGCATTCGCGACGATACCTCTGTTGAAATCCGTCACGAACCCCTCAATGGTTCCCCGGTCAGTCTGCGCCGATACGCTGCTCACCACAACCTGAAGCATGACGATGGCGAGGAGATGGCGCCACCGACACTTCGGGAGTCGAGCAACCCCGGAAGCGGCGACTTGGCAGCTTTGGCACACCGCTGGGTAACTACTTTCGAATCAATCGCCTTCGGCAGAGCCGCGACCAAAGGGAGCGTTTTCTTATCATTTTGCGACCGAAACTAGTCTAAATCGTATCTCCAACCTCTGAGACCAGCTCAGTGTCCCCAAAACAACAATCATTTCTTATGTGTTGACTCCGAGTCGTTTTGCCGCTAAAAAGTAACCGATAACGAAAGTTGAATAACACGGCCGGCTGGCGTAGCAGTGATTACGCCATAGTTCGAATCCGTAATGCTGACGTTTGGATTCGACCATCTCACGAAATTGAAAGGATTCGTCGCGTCGGCCCGCAACACCGCTTTTACGCGTTCAGCCACGGCAATCTGCTTCTGCAGTGACAAAGACTCACTCTCAATCATCGGCCCTCGCACCCAGTTCAGAACACGCCCGGTGTTGCCCAGTTGAAAGGCTGCCGGATTGGTGAAAGCGCTTGCGCTAAGATATCGGTTTTTTGCCGGATCGAAGGCCCCGCTGTTCGTTAAATATACGTTCTGCCCGTACACATAGTTAGCCCGCGCTACCGGGAAACCGAACTGGGACAGACTGGTGTTGCCCGAAATTGACAACGGAGCGCCCGACTGCCTTTGAATGAAACCCGCCACCTGCCAGCCGCCGACGATACGGCCCACCACACCGCCTCTATTCAGAAGATATTTGCCGGGACCGAAAGGCAATTCGACAGTGAAGCTCGTTCCGAAGGAATTCGGATAATCGTCCTGACTGACCGAGTATTCGCCCCGTCGATTCAGCGGATTTTGAATGTTGCCCGCGCCCTCGCCCAAGTCAATCGGCGCAACATCATCGTTCGTCATCAGTCGTGATCTCGTATAGAAGGCCAGAATGGTGATGCCGTGGCCATACCTCTTTGTAAATTTCAATTGCAGCGCATTATAGTTGGAAATTCCCTCCGGAGAGTACGGCATGTTAACCACCGCATACTGCGGAAAGGGACGCAGAGCTTGTCCGACTGTGTGCTGGGGCAACGTGCTGAACGAGGCAAACGGGGAAGAATAACCCGCCGCCTGTGCCGCCGATGACGTGATCGGCTGATTCAGTAGATTGCCAAGGGACAGAAACCCAGGATTGAGCACGTTGAGGTAGTTCGTCAAATTACCGCCTAACTCCAGGTGCGTGGAGTTGCTGCCAACGTAACTTGCTTCTATCGACATGTCTCGCGCCAACTGCCGTTGTATATCGATCGTCCAGGTCGCAATCTGCGGCGCGCGTGCCGCGTTGGACATCAGGTCGGCGACTGTTTGGCCGTTGGCAAACGATGGATTGATAAAGGGAGGCCGCGACCAGTTCTGCGGCCATATATTGGCCCAGTTATAAACCGGAGAGAATCCGTCCGGTGACATGAAACTGGGAGTTGCAGTGAACCCCGTTGCATCGATGCGAGGAGTCATGCCAGGGGCGAAGAAGATTCCACCGGAAGCTCGAACCACTGTCTTAGGATTGATTTCGTACGCCACGCCAACCCGGGGCGCCAAGCCGTTCCAAGCATTGGCAAATGCTCGGCGACCGATCCGCCCTGGGCCGGTCCCGGCGAATGTAAGCGCGCCCGGCAGTCCGCCCGCGCCCGGGTTTGACACCGTCGGATTGAAAGAAGTCGCTCGGTCGTGTTCTTCGTAGACTCCCGGATATCGCTCGTACCGGACTCCGTACGAAATAGTCAGGCGGGGTATCACCCGCCACTCGTCTTGCACGAAAAAGGATTGATAGTTGGTGCGCCAGCCTAAGTCGCTGATGGTCGTCGTACTCGTGTTGTTTACACCTCCTAACAGAAAGCTGGCGAAAGAACTTCCCCATTGATTGAAGTTCGCCGAGTCCGGTTGGCTGGTTGTCAGGTTTGTAAAGCCGAAAATTCCGGCTGATCCACCTCCTTCAAAATCAGCGTAACGCTCTCGAATAAAGTCCACGCCGAACTTCAAAGTATGCCTGCCGAGCACCCAGGTCAGATTATCGTTCAGGCTCAGCCGCGAGCTTACGTTCCGCGAATAATTTGTTCCGCCCAACCCGAGCGGCGACGCAGTGCCTCCGCTAAACGTCACATTCGGAAACATCCCCGGATCTGCCGGAAGGCCGGTGATTCCCAGCTTGGCGTCCCAGCCCTGACCGAGGCTTGAAGTAATGGCCGTATTCCTCATCCCATCGCCCCCGATCACCAGGTGATTCAGCAGGTTCGGACGGATGATGTAGTCGTAGTTGATGCGAGAATCGAACGACTGCACGTTTTTGGGATATTGGCCTCCGTCAATCGGCAAACCCAATCCCCAACCTTGTCCGGAATACTGGCCGGGCCGGGTTTGGAACGTGTTCGTGACGGACAATTTATGATTCGGCGTGAAGTTGTGGTCGATCTTGATCGTGGTCACGCGATTGTCGAAGATTTGTCCTCCCCGCGGACGAAAATTGTTTTGCTGGCCCGGCGTATCGGGCGGCAGCATTAAAGCCACCATATTCTGTGACACCGGGCTGATCCGCGAACTTGGGATGATGTTGCCTGCGAATTGCGTTCGAGTAAAGCCTCCTTTACCATCGCTGACCGTTGAATTGGGGTCGAAGATTGGGATAACAGCCCCCGACGCGTTGGTAAATTGGCTGAAATTTCCGGTCCGAAAAGCCTGCGTCGGCACGGTTGTCAGAGAGTTGCTGCCCTGCTGACGATAGAAGAACAGCTCCTGCCCAAAGAAGAAAAACGTCTTGTTCCGGCCGTCGTAAACCTTGGGAATATAAACCGGACCACCAACTGTAAACCCGCCGTCATTCTGGCGCAGTTCGCTCCTCTTTGCTTGGAAAAACGATCGCGCGTTTAATGCATCGTTGGCGAAATGATCGTACACGCTTCCGTGGATCTGATTCGTCCCGGATTTGATGATCACGTTCATAAGCCAGCTGCCCGTTCTGCCATACTCCGCATTGAACGAATTAGTGACGATACTGAACTCGCCCACCGTCTCGACATCCGGACCGGTTTCCTGAAAACCTCCACGAACGTTCCCTTGGCTGGAAGGCGCTCCGTCCAGAAACACTTCCGTATTGCCGCCATTGGCGCCGTTCACCCGAGCTCCCCAGGTACTCGAGCTGTTCACGCCGGGAAGAAACTGCAGAAACTGCCCGATGTTGCGTTTAGCGCCTAAATTGATCACCGGCAGATCGTTTACTTGTTTCGTGGTGAGAGCCGAAGTAATAGTAGGCGTCGACGCATCCACGATAGGAGCTTCGGCTTGAACAACCACAGCCTGCTGTACGTTTCCGAGCGTCAGCGTGAAATCGAGCCGGATGCTGGATTGAGCCTGAAGCTGCACGCCCTCCTGGATGGCTTTCTGGAAACCGGCCTTCTCGATAGTGACCCGGTAAGCCCCAATCGGCAAGTTGGGAGCGAAGTATCGACCCGAATCATTGGAACGCAGTTCTGTGCGCTCATTCGTCTCTACTTTCACTATGTTCACGCTGGCGTCAGGAATAATGGCGCCGCTTGGATCCGTCACGATCCCTTCAATAGTGGCGCGGTCTGTTTGCCCGTTTAGAAAACCCGCGGCAAAACACAACACGAATGGGAGCAACAACTTGGTAATACATGGCGGACGCTGCATGGATGTCCCCTCTTTCCTTCAGCGGCCGCGCAAAACTGGACCGGGCACACCGACTGTTGCCCCACCTGAGCCACTGCTGGCTGTATGTATCCCTACTAGGTGACTTTCCTGACAAGCATGAAAATTTTGTTACTGACGGAGGACGCCTGTAACTGCCGGAGCACCTCGTCGCCTCCTAGACGAGATTTCACAGTTTCCCGGCTGCCCACAGCACAGCATTCCGTAACAGTTCGCGAAATTGTTGATTCTCAAAAGCTTCCGGGCCGTGACCCGGTTGAATTACGACCACACGGGACTGGCGATAGGCGCTGATCCAAGCCACTGCACTGCTGGAATGCGGGCTGTTCGTTTTTAGTAAGACGCGCGAATCACCTGAGATCAACAGATTGTCGTAACTCTCATCAATTAAGTGAATCGTACCTAAATTCTTGACGACTGGGTGATTAAAGGCTGGCTGAATTACCAGGTCTGCGTTCGGCGTGTATGTGGATGCGGCATGGCCATCGCGCGGTTGTAAAAGATAAAGAACTCCGGACACCTCCTGGAACCACCAAGGCCAGTTCTGGTTATCTCCAATCGCATGATGAAGAATGACCAGACCTTTATTTGACTCCACAAACGCCCGCAGATTCTTACGTTCGATCTCGCTCGTAGTGTCCGCAAGATCGTACAGGACAAGAACGTCAGTCTCTGCTCTGAAATCATTCTGAAAAGCCGACGGGTGTGGATTAACAGTGATGGCAAAGCTTGTCAAGCCGTCGAAGACATGATAGAAGGCTATGCTGTGCGGATGTCCACCGGTCACAAGCTGCACGCGGATGCGGCTGTTACTAGGTTCTCCGGCGGACTCTGACCTTGGTGAAAGGAGCCCTGTGAAACACACCAGAACACATAGCAGAGTTCGGAAACACATACTAAGATCGCCCTCCATGTGCTTCCGCAACGACGATCTCGTTTGTTTGTGCGGCATTCCACCACGCGTTCAGGCGCTCCCTTGATACACGCAAACAATCGTCACCAGCTATTTCCAGTGTCGTGAAGCCGTCGAACGCCGACCGATACAATGCCTCGACTACTCGCTGTACACCGACCTCACCATCACCGACCGGTATGGTGCCCATACCGCACCCGTAGATTGTTCCGCGCCTGGCTACCCACTCCGCACCCATATCCTTCCAATGAACATGTCGGATACGATGCCCGAATCGACGAATGTAGTCGAGCGGATCGGAGCCGCCGAGCCAGCTATTACCGCTGTCAAGGCAAACTCCGATAACGTCTTCATGACCCAGCTCGCCAATTAAGATTTCCATGTCATCGACTTTGCTTGTCACCATGCCATGCGGCTCGATGAGAATTTCGATTTCTAGCTCTTCGGCCCAGGAAATTGGTGTATGGAGTTTTTCGCAGATACTGAAAATCCTCTGCTCCTGAGAGAGGGCGCGGCCGAACTCAGTCTTTGGGTCGCCTTCGGTCGTGATCACGTGCTTGATGCCGAGCAGATGGGCTAACCGGACCGCTTTAATGATCTGATTGGTGCCATATACATCAGGTGCCTGAGGGTCCAACAGATTAGCATGTGCACAGACACTGGTGAAGGCGATCTGATTCTGCTCACAAAGTTTTCTGATTTTTGACGGGTGAGAATCCAGACTGACCGAGGCGGCAAAGCCATACTCCGCACCCAGCGTGCTCCCGTCATGATTGTCGGTTAAATCTGCGAACTCGAAGCCGAGCGCATGAACCCGCTCTAATTGACGCGCCATGTCAGAGAACGGCGCCATCAATGCGAAACACCCGATTTTCATCCATTCATCCTTGTTTACGCTGGTGTTCTGAGTTAGCGTTCTGAGTTAGAACACCCTTCATAAGTCCACCCGCCAGCCGTGGCGCGGGCACACATGCCTGCCGGGTCGAGACTTGTCTCGACTCTTTGCTCGGAGCCGGGTATAGCTTTGTAGAGCCGCTCGAATTGTTCAACGAACTTCTGGCTGCGGACGCTAGCCTCACTTACGCTAGCCTCGACCCAAGACTACAGCTCTCGGCGCTTCACCCGGTCACTCATATATCGCGCCGTCCTGACTGCTAGCGCCATAATGGTCAACGTCGGATTCTTCTCACAGTAGGTTGTAAAGGAAGATCCTCCCACCACGAACAAATTCTTCACCTCGTGCGCCTGGCAATAAGAATTTAAGACTGACGTGCGGCTGTCTCTCCCCATACGTACCGTGCCGGTTTCGTGACTGATGAAAGCTTCGGGTTTTGGGGAGTGGTCGAACCTGAATCGGCATTTTGCCATGTCAAGGATTTCGTGAGCCTTTTGAACGCTGTCACGCCATAACCTTTTGTCGTTGTCGGAAAACCGGAAACGAACCACCGGCACAGGGATTCCATATCGATCTTTCTCATGCGAATCCACCGTGATGCGATTTTCGGGGACCGCGAGTATCTTGCCCTGCGCGCCCATAAAGACATAGCCAGCCTGAAGCGTTCGAACCTCGTTTTTGAAGGTGGCGCCAAATCCGCCGATGTGCTTGGCATGATAAGGGAACATGTATCCCAGGTAGTTCAACGGGAAGTAAAAACCTCCGGCATAATCGCGTTTCTTATCGGCGAAATTGAATCGTGGAATACACGCGTGATCCGTCGCCCCGTCATTATTAATGGGCGGCGTGCCCGCCAATTCTTCCAAATAACCGCTCACCCCGCCGAAAACGGAGCCATGCAGGTACCGCCCCACCATGTCGTTCGAATTTGCTATTCCGTTTGGGAATCTCCCCGATTTTGAATTCAGTAAAAGACGCGCAGACTCAGGCACCGCACAGCAAACTGCGAAGAGTCGGGCGTTGATCTCAGATTCGTCCCCTGAATGCGTGTCTATAACCGCCACCGATCGGATGTTGCCATGTCTATCGGCCAGCAGCTCACGAGCCATCTTATTCGGAAGAAGCGTGAAATTGCCGGTTTTCTCCGCCTTTGGCAGCATCGCGGTCGCCACCGAGAAAATCGCGCTGACATCGCAGCCCTGCATACAATGCCCACAGTAGTGGCAAGCAGGACGATTGTCGTAAGGAACCGTCAAGACAGCTTTCCGCGACGGTATCAAGGGGATATTCATACCAGCGCAGGCGCGCTTCAATATCTGTTCAGAGCATCTCAGTTTCAGCGGCGGCAAAAACTCGCCATCAGGGAGGATCTCCAGACCTTCTTTACTTCCGGTCACCCCAATCATTCTTTCGACGTACGAGTAGTGCGGCTCCAAGTCTGAGTAAGACAGCGGCCAATCCTCCTCGACACCATCCACGCTTCGAGACTTAAAATCCACTTCTGCGAATCGGAAACAATTGGCGTTCCAGTGCAGGCTCCGGCCACCAACGGCTCGAATTCGATCCAGCGACACGAGATCCGAATCGACAAACCGAATGGCCTTGGCTGAGTCTTCTTCATATGCGGCAGCGGGTTGCGCTCCTTCCCGTGCGCCACGAAAAGGCAGCTGATAGGGCCATTTGTGACTATGGAAGTCGGATGCGAGCATTTTTCGTCCTGCTTCGATAAGCACAACACGAGCGCCGCTCTCGCTCAATTCTTTCGCCAGAACGCCACCGGCAGGACCCGACCCGATAATGCAGACGTCGTACTGTTGTCGGCTCATACTTCTGCTGGCTCTCAGTGGCCGTGCTCTGTTGAGCGGCTTTGCGCGCTGTCAGATGAGCATCCCGAGAAAACTCGAAGCGCAGAGTTGCCTCGATACTGCAGTTCCTCGTGTATGCCGACAGCGGAACGATAATACCCGTCGATTGTTAGATCCTTCATCATGATGAAAAAATGGTCTGCGGGCGATTGCGGGTTCGTTTCTTTCGCGCTAAGCGCAGTCAACACTGCAACCTGCTCTGTCTTCCCGCAGCTTTTGAATAACCTACCGTACATCTGCACCGCCAGAGTATCTACTGCTGCCAGTCCCTCGACCCAGAATTTTTGTACCGATTCAACACTTGTACTTACGATTTCATCTATAAATTCGTAAACATGCGCGGACTCTGCTCCCGCCGAATGCTCGTCCGCCGGGATTATACGTTCGGAAATACAGGAAATCGTCTCAAGCTGCCCGGAGCTAAAACACGACCGACCACGCGGCAAGTCATCTTGGTGAGAGCCGGTCAGATTCTCCTTTGCCACGGCCCGAAATACCGGACCGGCGCATAAGCCGCTCGAAAGAACGAGAAGCGTTTGACGACGGGACCAGCTGTCCGACTGCTTGGGTTTCTGTATTGCCATTTGATTCCCGTCTCGCTGCGGCTTTCACGCCAGCCCCAGAGGCCGCTCCCGTATTTGACTGAACACCCTTAGCGGCCGCTCGACTACGACGTGAGGTCCCGCAATCTATTGGACAGTATAGGCGGCGTGCTGATTCGGCGTCGTTGGTTTGCCGTCAAACGGCTCAATTTGAACATTCGACGCGCGAACGGGCTTTTCTTCGGAACTCCCGGGGAGAGCACCCAAACTTCCGGCCGAATAGAGTGGCGAAATACTGGCTCGTTGTGAACCCGCATTCGAGAGCGATGTCGGTGACGTTTTGTAGCTGCTGGACGCGTAACATTTTGGCAGCCATTTCAAGACGATGATGATTGAGATAGTGCATCGGAGCCATGTTCGTCAGCGTCCGCGTATGGTGAACGAACTGGGTCACCCCGAGGCCGCAATGGGCAGCCATTCCCTCCAGAGTCCAGCTCTGAGCAAGAGTATCGGAGCATTGTCTCAGTTCGTTGAGAAACATACGAACGGTTCGTTGCGAGGCCGTGAGGGAAGGATCTCGATCGATCTTCTTGTTTCTGAGTAGATCCAGAATAAACAGCAGGATCTCGTTGATCCGCAAAGCTAGGTATGAGGTGCGCCTGGACTCGACCGCTCTGGCAAGGCCCTGAAAGCACCGCCGCATTTCTGATGTTCCTTGCCAGACTGGGTGTTCATTCTCGCGCAGCAGACAGGTGAGTTGGTCTAAGTCCTGACCATCGATGATAAGCCACTCTGGCCATTGCCATCGTTGATGCGGCCGCCGCACGCCAATGTCCAGAATCAACCAGTGGAGACGGCTCGCAAGAACATGCGGATCTCCCACCCGGTGCTCTTGCCAAGGTCTGGTGATTGTCAGAGCGTCTGCGTGAAGTTCGTAGTCCAGTTTATCGACCGCAAACGGAAGGGCGCCTCTTTCAAGAAATGTGAGCTCGATGCCTTCATTACGATGCCAGGCCAGACCCCAATCCTGATCTGTCTCCGTGTCCCAGAAGCCAACCATTTTGATGCCCGGTAGAGTCCCTTGTGACAGTACCTGACCTGGATAGTGGCCATGCCCAAGACAATGAGCCCGTATGCTGCCGGATTGAATCGCCTCTCGCAGCGGCGAGCAGGCATCGGCACAATATCGCACTCCTGCGGCGCGAAACGCAGGGACGGCACTCGACATAGAGCCTCCAAAATGTTCAACCTCGATCAGTTGCGAAGCTGTTATTGGGGAGAATACCAAATCAGTCGGCAGAGTCGGGACGCGGCAGACTGAGGGTCCGCATGACGTGGCGCAGAGACTCGTCTCTGCTGGAGTGAACCCCAAAACTGAGACAAAGAAAATGCCGACACCTGCGGTAAAAGGAGAGCAGGTGGGAATTCGAAAAATCGGTAAATATGCAAAAGCATTCCGGCAGAGAGCAGTGGAGCGGATGCGATGCTGTGACAAGGTGCAAGAGCTGGCCCAGGAACTGGGGGTGCGTCGGAGCGTGCTGTACGACTGGCGCGATCGGTTGGCGCCAGAAGATCGAGCCGAATGGCGGCAGGAAGAGGTCACCGAAAACGCGGCTCGAACGGGAGAACCGGGCGTTGAAGCAGGCGCTGGCGGAAAAGACGCTGGAAGTGGATTTTTTCAGAAGTGCCTTGCAGAAAGTCGCGGCTCGTCGCCAGAGCAGCAGCAACGCTGGCGAGACGGCATCTACGACCGAATCGGAGAGTTGATGTCGCTGCAAGGCAAATTGAATATCGAGCGCATGTGCTGGCTGGCGGGTGTGAGCCGGGCGGGTTTCTATCGTTCTCTGGAGGAGCGGCAACCGGTGGTGGCCGACCTGGAGGTGCGTGCTGAAATGCAGCAGATCTTCACGGAACACAAACGCCGTAATGGCTATCGGCGGGTCAGCGCGGAGTAACAGCGGCGCGGTTTCCCGGTGAACCACAAGCGGGTCGCGCGGCTGATGAGAGAAGACAATCTACTGGCGGTGCAGCCGAAATCGTTCGTGGTCCCCACCGGCTCCGAGCAGGAGTGCGAAGTTTTCTTGAACCTGGCGGCCCGCTTGACGCTAACGGGCATCGACCAGCTCTGGGTGGCGGACATCACCTACATCCGGCTGGCGGGCGAGTTCGTCTATCTGGCCGTGATCCTGGATGCGTTTTCCCGCAAGCTGATCGGCTGGGCTTTGGACCGCACGCTGGCCGCCCGGTCGCTAGGGCGGCGCTCGAAGCAGCGCTGGCCGCGCATCAGCCACCGCCAGGCGTAGTGCATCGCTCCGATCGTGGTATTCAGTACGCGTGTGGAGAGTACGTATCGCTGCTGCGCCGTTACGCTCTGGTTCCCAGCATGAGCCGGCCCGCGAACTCTTATGACAACGCCAGTTGCGAAAGCTTTATGAAGACCTTGAAGCGGAGGGAGATTCACGCCAACGACTATCGCGATCTGGAGCATTTATTGCAAAACGTGAGCGCTTTCATTGATGACTATTACAACCGGGTGCGGCTCCATTCGGCGCTCGGTTACCGGGCACCGGAGGAGTTCGAGCAGGTCGAGCGCGGGGCGCGAGCGTGAGTTTTTTTAGGCATGCGGAGATCTATCGATCCGATGAAGACAGAACCGGCGAAGGGAAGACGGCTGGGATGTATGGACTCGGAGGTTGGGTAACACCGACGACCGACTACATGGGTAACGGCGGATCTTCTGAGGAGAATGGCGTCCATGCCCTGGAAAGAGTCCCGCACATCCGATGAACGCGTCAAATTTATCGCTCAACTGTTATCAGGCGACACAACTATGACCGATCTCTGTCATCGATTTGGAGTGTCACGAAAGACCGGGTACAAGTGGAAGAAGCGGTACGACGCAGGTGGACCAACGGCGCTGGTCGACCTAAGCCGCCGACCTCACCATCATCCGACAGCTATGGCTTTATCGACGCGAGAGGCCGTTCTTGCAATGCGTCAGGAACACCCCACTTGGGGCGCTAGAAAGATCAGAGCACTGCTGGAACGACTCCATCCAGCCGAATGTTGGCCCGCAGCGAGCACTATTCATCGCTTGATCGAATCAGCTGGTCTCGTCAGACTGAAGCAAAGACGAAAGACGGTGCGTTACGCAGAACCGCTCGGTGCCGCTTCACGTCCGAACGAGATTTGGTGCATGGACTTCAAGGGAAGCTTCGAATGCGGTAACGGGGAGCGGTGTGACACCTTCACCGTCACGGATGCGTTTAGCCGCTTCGTCCTATACTGTCAGGCAATCAAAAACCTCAATCATGAGGAAGTCGACCGGATCTGCGACGAGTTGATGACGAAGTACGGCGTTCCAGAGCGGATTCGTACTGATAATGGAACACCCTTCAGCTCCAAAAGCGGATTAGGCATTAGCAAGCTGTCGGTCAAATGGATGCGGCTCTGCATCGTGCATGAGCGCATCGAGCCAGGCAAGCCAACTCAAAACGGCCGACACGAAAGACTGCATCGGACACTGAAGGAGGACACGGCTTCGCCGCCCGCGGAGAGCTTAGTCGAACAGCGTGCCCGTTTCGTGGCATTCCAGCGTTGCTTCAATGAAGAGCGCCCACACCAGGCACTCCTGATGCAAACGCCTGCGTCCCTTTACCGTTCAAGTGCGCGACTCTTCCCCGGTTCGCTCGACCGGATCAGCTACGATGGCCGCCATATCACGCGCCCAGTCCGCAAAAATGGAACGATCCGCTGGAAGAGCAAAGAGATCTTCGTAACCGAGGTCTTGCGGCGTGAACGCATCGGCCTCCTTCCGACCGAAAATGGAACATTCGAGGTGTACTTTGGAAAACTCCGTCTCGGAGTTCTGGACAGCGGCACAGGTACATTCAACCCGAAAAATGCCTGTCTCACCACAGGGAATCCCACGTACTCCGATACGTAAACCCTTCTTGACTACTCACGAATTATCGGCAACTCCAAACTCCCGACATGCTGACTTTCCGTAGCCGTGCATCCCAGACCCAGAGCGCTGTTCTCAGTCCCAATCCTGCCGGTAGGCGGGTACGCATAAGCCTACACCACTCGAGTGCTTTGGGGTGTCGACAAGGCGGGTAACTAGCTGAACACTGAGCTTGGCTGATTCATGAATGTACGCCGACTGTGAACGATTAAAAGATCAGTACGCCGGTTTTCGCTCATTTGCCAATCGACGGACCCAGAAGAGTGTTTGTCGTCGGAACAAGAAGCGCCTCAGAGTCGGCTCGCTCTACAACGGTAATCGCTTGTGAACGACGCCCCGGGGCTGGCTTTAGAACGCATTGAAACCTTCCGCAGTTGCCCCGGCGCAAGCAGGACCAGCATGTTCCTCGACGGGATCACTGTATGTCAACCGAACAACGGCCTGTTCTTCGTGATGTAATCCTCCATAGTCATAGGCATCTTACCCGTGAGCTTTTCTATCAGGTCATTCGTCCCGCTAAATATCCCGTCCCGGCAGTCTTGTGCAACCGCAGCGATGTGCTGAATAAAGTAGGGAGTGAAACCCATGCCCTTTAAGACGTCTTTGAAGGGCTCTATTTCGATGGCAACGTAGGTGATCGTCCGGCCGACCACACTGCTGAGGATGTCAGCAATCTCGAACTGGCTTAATTCCACGGGCCCATACAGAGGATAACTTTTTCCCGCGTGTTCTGCCGGATCTTTGAGAATGGCGGCAATAGCGCGGCCCTGATCTTCCCCCGTGATAGGAGCGTATCGCGCATTGCCAAAAGGCAGGGGAAAACTGCTGGTCTCGCGAATCGATCGTCTGAAGTACATCAGCCATTCGGCGAAGAACGTTGGGCGCAAATGCGTAACCGGAATACCCGAGCGGTCAAACAAGCGCTCGGCGATCCAATGATTGCGGGAGGCGTGACTCTTTACAGCTCTTCGCGCCGAAACTTGCGACATGTTTACGATGGCTTCAACGCCCGTTTCACTCGCCGCCTGGGCAAACAGGGCTGTAGCTTCCAGAATCCCGGGCACCTGGATCGGATACACAAAATAGGCGGCCGTGATTCCCTCTAAGGCGCTGCTTACTGCGTCAAAATCGGTCAGATCCCCTTCGACAATTTCGGCCCCTTGTGCCCCGAGTTGCTCAGAGCGAGCATCTATCTTGTGAACCAAGGCTCGCACGGGTATCTTCGACTCCAGCAGCGCTTGGACCGCACTGCTTCCAGTGACGCCTGTGGCCCCGGTGATAAGAATCTTTGCGCTGCTCATTTCATCTCCTTCTCGGCTTGTTTCGCCACCTGCGGATGATCGTTTTTGAGGAGGGCTCCGAGTGGCGTAAGCGGCCCGACCGCGATCAAATCGAAAACAAGCAGTCCCGCGTCTCCCAGAGGTAACGCTTTCAGCAATAACGCGGCCTCTTCGGCGTTGGATGTGGTCATAAGGAAGACCACACCGTTTCCGTCCTGGCGAAGCCAGAACTGCTCCATCTTCCCGTCCAGATAAAGCTGAAGTGTGGCGGGTACTTCGTTTGGCATGAAAGCCTGCATCTGCTCAGGCGTCAGAGGCTTAGGAAAGTGACCGATAGCTAAATACTTTGTGATCGCAGTTTGTGCCAGTGATGACATTGAATACCTTTCTTTTGAGAGTCTTTACTGATTCGTGTTAGTTGTGAGTTTAGAGCTGGTCGATTAGCACACCAGCCCTATCGCGCGGGGGCGGGATTTTTATCGAGAAGCATTCGGAGCGGGCCCAAGGGACCGATCGGGAGCAAATCGAACTCCATCAAATGGGCAATCCCCAAGGGCAATTTCTCAAGAAGTTTGTGGGCCTCTTCGACGGTACTGACATTCATGACGAAGACAGCGCCTTGCTGGTCTTTGCGAACCCAGCCCTGCTCGATTTTGCCGTCTAGAATGAGGCGCAGCGTATCCCGCACCTCGCCTGGCATGATGGACCACTGCTCCTTAGCCGTCAGTGGGCGAACGAAGCGGCCGATCGCGAGAATATGGGTCGTAGGCACTTGTACCGCCGTCGCGATCGGCGTGCTTTGCGCGATACCAAGGCCGGAAAGAAGCGTAAGTAACGGTATTAATCTGCAGAACGAAGTGAACATGAGAAAGCCTCCAAGACGCATGCGAAATAACGCTGATTTGAATCGGATCATTCACCAAAGGCGGCTTGATTCGCTTTGACGAACTCCTGAACACTCAAGGGAGCAACACCGGTGAGGTCTTTTACGTTGGTGTTCGTTCCCGCGGCGATACCGTTTTGGCAATCGACTGAGATGGCGCTAAGGTGCTGGATCAGAAAGGGCGAGGAGAATTGGGGAATCTTCTCCAGAACACCGGCAAATTCACGGACCTCAATCGGTGAATATTGAATGGTACGTCCCAACGCCTCGCTGGCTGCTGCGGCAATGCCGTATCCATCCATCTCCACAGGGCCGAACAGTTTGTAAGTGCGGCCCGCGTGCCTTGCTGGATCTGCCAAGATGGCCGCAATCACTCTGCCTTGATCTTGAGCAGCGATGGGCGCAAATCGGCCATCACCGAAAGGGAGTGCGATTTCTTGCTTGTGCGGGTAGTTTCTCCAAGATATCGGATAAAGCAACCACTCTGCAAAGAGCGTTGGGCGCAAGTGTGTCACCGGGACTCCGCACCAGTCGAAGACCTGCTCAGCCAGCCAATGGCCTTGCGCGGCATGGCTTTCCGAATCGCGGCGTGAAGTCATCTGTGATGTGTTCACAATTGCGCCCACACCAGCCTCCTTGGCTGCTTGGGCGAACTTCACGGTGCCCTCAAGGATATTGGGGCTTAGAGGATAAACGAAGTAAGCGGCGCTTACGTCTTCGAGAGCCGCGCGAACACTGTCGATGTCCAGCAAGTCACCGACGACGACATCCACACCTGAATCACGCAATGCCGCAGCTCTTGCGTCGTTCTCGTGAACGAAGGCACGCACATCATGCCCCGAGAGCATCAGGGTTTTTAGGGCAGAGCTACCGGTTCCGCCAGTCGCTCCTGTTACCAAGATCTTGGATTTTTTCATAGCTGTTCTCCTAGATGGCACTCGTTATCAACGCTTCGATTTTTGCGTCGAGAGCTTTCGCTATTCGCGACGCAATTGGATTTTTGTACGCATCCAGGAGGCTCGCCATCCGATCGTAGGAAAGGTGCACCTTGCCATCGCGCTCATCGATCAAGACTGTCACCGGCGCATATGCGGCAGCATCTGGCACGAGCTCCGTCATTTCCTTCATAAGGAGCGGATTACCGATCAAGAGCCGAATGGCATTGGGTGTTCCCTCGCCTTTGTCTTTGCGAATGAAACCGCCGTCGTCAAACTCTCCAAACTGCATGAGACCGGTTGGGCCGAAAACGTCTTTGAGGACGGCCTCTATCGTTGCAAAGCTTTCCGCGCGCCAGATCTCATCCCATAGGGCTGGCATGTACGGGTGTCGGATGCCCCCTTTTACTTTTGCGATGACCGACTCGAAGGGCTGGTCGGATGTTAAGGAAAAGCGTTCCACATAGAGATGCGTTATAGGCATGTGCCCACCTTCATTCTTTTGAATTTCCTTGAAACCCCTGCGGGCTACCGATGGTCATCGCCACCGGCCGCCTTGATGATGAATTCAGCTACGCGAGCAGGCTCGGAAAGCATAGCCACATGATTGGTATTGATCATGATGGTCTTGGCCTTCATTCGCTCCGCTTCCATCGCTTCGAGACGGGGAGAGATGATACGGTCTTGGCCGGCAACAATAAACCAAGTCGGTCTGTTCCTCCAGGCGGGATCCGTTATCGGTGCGCCTAACGCTGCCGCGCCGGTCGGACCCTGCACCGCAAAGAGCGTCCGTCTTTCGATCTCAGGCAGGTCCTGTGCAAAATCGTCGATGATGCCTTTTACTGATAACTTAAAAAAGGAGCCGGATGCATCCGGACGCAGCTCGCCGGCTACCGGAGTAGGGTTGGCATCGGCCAGCGAAAGAGCCGATTCCCCCTGGTCCGGGGCGAATGCCGCGACATAGACTAACGAGGTGACCTTGGGATCGTTGCCCACTTCGGTGATCACCGCGCCGCCGTAGGAATGGCCGACCAGCAAGACAGGACCGCTCTCCAGAGCGAGCGCTCGTTCGGTAGTAGCAACATCTTCTGCCAGCGAGGTCAAGGGGAGTTCCACCGCCACAACATGCAGGCCTCTGGCTTGCAGCAGTGGGATCACCTTCGACCAGCTCGAGCCGTTGGCCCACGCTCCATGGACGAGTAACACGGTTTTGATTCCTGGCGTGATCGTTTCCTGACTTGGCGCTGCCCGAGAGCAGATAAGGGCGATAGTAAGTAGAGAACTCGCCGTGAAAGCATTGCGAAATCGTCTTGAAACTGTCATTTGTGTATTCCTTTGTTGAACTATTCAATTAATGCTGTTCTGGTTGTTTCCTGCGCTCCGGATGTGGTGCCACGTTACTGCTGGGCGTCCCGTTCCCGGAGAATCCACTCGCGCAGAAAGAGGGGGCAATGGAAGAGCGTCATGCCAGCTTGTTCGCATTTGCTGAGAAACTGCACAACGTCCATATCGGCGAGCGTGACAGCTTCCAAGTTGAGAATGACCCGCGGCCCGTTACTTTCTATTTGTGCCCGTAACTCATCGAGATGTTCCGATTGAACTCTTCCGGTCAAAGTGAGAATCGTTGTTTGTCCATCACTATCCCTGTCGATCCTCACCATCTGTGTGTTTCCACATCATGACTTGATGCATCCTTGTGACCATTTGTAAGTTGCACAAGAATAAGCCTTTACCGTAGAGTGCCGATGCCGAGTGCTGAGAGAATGCTGATGGTCAGAAAATTGGCGCAACTTAGGCAACAGTGGACGCCATCACGAATTTAAGGAGTTCTGAAGCGGCGTTTATCGATGCGAAGACTTGCCATTCTTGAATCGAGGGTTTGACGAGGCAGGCCGAGCCGGGCCGCCGCCCCTTTGGGACCTGCTACGATACCGCGACAGGCGGCCAATGCGGCTTCGATCTTCTCTCTTTCTCCCTTAAGACCGGAACCACGAGCCTCCCCGCGTGAGGACTGGTCCGGCCCTTCCTGTCTCAACCAACTGCTTTCGACGGAAAGTGTTTCGCTGTCACAGAGGATCACGGCCCGCTCCACAATATTTTGCAGTTCGCGGATATTTCCAGGCCACTGGTAAGCCTGGAACAACTCCATCGTTTGTCGACTGATGTGCCGTATGGTTTTCCCCGCCCGTTTGGCGTAACGGCCAATTAGATACTCGGCCAACAGAGGAATGTCACTGGCGCGCTCGCGTAGCGAGGGCAAGGTGATGGGAAAGACATTCAAGCGGTAAAATAGATCTTCACGGAAGGTACCAGCGGCGACGGCCGCGGCGAGATCCCGGTTTGTCGCGGCGACGACCCGCACATCGACGGAGATTGGCTTACTGCTGCCGACTCGCTCGAATTCCCGCTCCTGCAAGACGCGCAGTAGTGTCACCTGTGTTTCGAGAGGCAGGTCGCCGATTTCGTCCAGGAAAATGGTTCCGCCGTCGGCTGACTCAAAACGGCCGAGGCGCCTTTGCAGCGCGCCCGTGAAGGCTCCCTTCTCATGACCAAATAGTTCGGACGCCAGGAGCGCCGAGGGAATCGCAGCACAGTTGACGCCAATGAATGCCTGTTTGGAGCGACGGGATTGTCGATGGATGGCTCGCGCCATCAACTCTTTTCCCGTTCCGGTTTCTCCCAGAATGAGCACAGTGGAATCTGTGCGCGCCACTTTCATCACTTGGCTCAAGACTTGCCGAAGAGCTTGGGAAGATCCGACAATTTCTTCAAACATCGACGAATGATCGATCTCTTCGCGCAGGGCCAGATTTTCGTTTCGTGTGCGTTCTTCCGCCTCTTTGCGCTCATGGATGTCCGTCCCGGTGGCGTACCAGCGAATGACGCGCCCTTGTTCATCCCGGAGCGGGTTGTAGCAAAGCAGCGCCCAACGGTATTGCCCGTCTTTGCTCCGGACGCGCAGCTCGTGCTGGAACGGAAGCTCACGCGTGAACGCTTGAGCAAATCCTGGCGTGAGGCGCTGCCAGTCGTCCGGGTGGAAGATGCGTGCGCGGAAAGCCGCAGTCCTCACTTCCTCCAGCATCAGCCCCGTGTACTTAAGCATCGATTCGTTGGCGTCCAAAGCGATTCCGCCGGGAGAGAGAACGACAATGTGTTGCGGGATAGCGTTAATCATCCGACGCAGTTCCTGCTCCTGCTGCCAATGCTTTTCTTCGGCTCTCTTCAGATCGTCGACATCGGTGTTGGTGCCGTACCATTGAGTCACTTGGCCGGTTTCATCATGGAGTGGCTCCAGGCGGATGATGAACCACCGGTAGGCGCCGTCGAAGCGCCGCAAACGCGCCTCCATCTCACCCGCTTCTCCCGAGCCCAGAAGGGTGACCCACTGGGTCAGCAAGTTCTGTAAGTCGTCAGGATGGACAGCCGATTTCCAGCCCTCGCCGTGTGCCGTCTCGGCGGAAACACCCGTGTAGTCATGCCAGCGCTGGTTGAGGTAATCAATGCTCCCATCAGGCAGGCCTCGCCACGCTTGCACCGGGATGGTGTCGATGATTTTCCGAAGTTGAGCTTCTGATTTTCTGATTTGATCTAAAGCCTTGCGGAGTGCAATCTGAGATCGTTGCCGCTCAATGGCAATGCGCGCAATGTTGCCGACACCTTCAATCAAGTCAAGGTCGCTGGCGTGCGGGCTCCGGGGCTCCGAATAGCACATCGCAAAAGTGCCGAGTACTTCCCCATCATTTGCCATGAGCGGCTCAGACCAGGAAGCACGGACTCCATGGTCCATGGCAAGGGATCGATATTCGTCAGGCCACACCGGATCGACCATAACGTCGGAAACAATCACACGTTTTTTCCGATAGGCTGCCGTTCCGCACGATCCTTGGCAAGGGCCAATTTTCAGCGGAGTGAGCGCCGCCCTCCAGACAGGGTGTACTTTCGGACCGGCGGCGGGCCATAGCCGGTGACCATCCGGGTCCATCAGTAGAATGATTGTTTTGGCATCGGGAGCGTGGGCGTCAACGGCGCGGCACAAATCGTCCAGGACGTCATTGAGAATCGCTCCCGCAGCGATCATCTCAAGCGTTCTCTTTTCCATGGCGAACAGCGATTCCAGGCGGTGACGATCTTCGATGTCTCGATCAGAACTCAGAACAGCGTTGGATTCAGTGAAGAGCTGTGACATGCGAGCGGCCTCCCAGTGCGGGCTTCTATCCCATCTGCACCTGCTGCCGGCAAACGGGGGTTAATTGTAGGCGGCGGAAGCCGCGGTTTGAGATCGCTCACGATCTCTCTCATTCCGAAGCGTGTTGTACATAAACTTCCGATCCAAAGAATCACTCGCGCTTGGCAATCGCGGCAATCATCTGATCCAGTTGCGAAACAGCGTCTCCGCCGAGCATCGTTAATACCTCTCTTTGGGCCTCCTTCCAGGCCGGGAAGGCCCGCCGAAGCTGCTCATGCCCTTTCCTTGTGATCCGCAATGATTGACCGCCCGCGCTTGCTGCTTCGGAAATAAGAAACTTTGACTCAATTAGCGGGCGGAGGGTGCGGCTCAGAGTGGATTTCTCCAAGTCGAGCATCCGCCCCAGAGACGTCGGGGAGACAGGCTGTTTCAAGGCAACCATGCCCAGCAAGATAAACTGGGCCACAGTCAAGCCAGTTTCCCGCAAACCGTGATCGTAACGGCGAGTAATCAGACGGGAAAGCCGCCGCGTCCGTAAGGCAATACAGAGGGCAAGCGAATCCAACGACTCATCCGGGGGCATCACTGATTATAGAGTTGCATATACAACCTTATGTGTCAAGGCTGATTTGCAGCGCGGAACAGAACTGCAATCTGAAGTAAGAATCGGAATCACAGTATTTCCTCGAATAGATCGCGCCTAGCAGTGCAGCATCCGCTGATATTCGGCTCAGTCCCTGTAAAGTGGGGTTCCAGGTAACATGCTTTGCCCTGCACAACTGGCGTGCCATTCGGCAGATGTTTGGTTTCCAGGTAGGCTCCAAGACAGCCCACAGGAATTCGATTTGCTGGTTTTCCTGGGTTGGGGGTTGTTTGGCGGGCGAGACACCCGCGACACCTCGCGGGCGAGAGTGGGGAGGCAAGGAACCAGATTTTGAAGCGAAGCTTTGGGGGGGGCCGGCCCCGGTGGGGCCGCCTTGGCTCAAGTGGGAGAGCCAAAGCCTCGAGGGCCAACCGTCTTGTGCGCGCCAGGGCAAGGGCCGCTTAGCCTTGTTTCTTTTAGGAGCGCGTAGCACGTTCTGACGTTACTCATTTCTGGTGCGGTGCCAGACATGCTTTGCTTTCGAGCATAGGGCGATCCCGATTATGCGTCTCTCTCCCGCCTAGAAAATGTGTAACGGCGCAGTGTTTAGCAAACGTGTGTGACAGGAAGCAGTGTCGCTCCGCCTCCGGCTCCGCGACACCGCTTCCGCGATACTAAAGAGGAACGCCGTTACCACTGTCCTAGGGCGAAAGTGTCACCTATTTCCTGGGCCATACAGGGGAACGCCGCCTCCCCCGGACCATCGTTCCGATGAGTCTCCGGCGGCTATTCCTCGGCGGGTTGCTCTCCAGCAGAGCCCGCTTGCGCTTCGCCAACGTAAAACAGTGTGACGCACAACCAGGTTATTCGGTAAGAGAAAATCATTAAACAGTATTTGTCGGCACTTTGCGTGTCTCAACCGAGGGGTTCACCTCAGACGTGTGTCGACACTCATGCCGACACACGTCTTGTGAGCTATCCGGGTTAATCGTTCTTCGGACGCGCCAATTCCAACAGCTCATCTGAAATCCGGAAGGCGGTTACCACCGACTCAATTGGCTACTTCGAACGCGCCGGATCTGTGGCTCGTCATCCACGAATCGCTCCGCCTGCTGGCAAGACCGCGTGTGCACGAGTCCTATGGCATTGAGGGTTCCCGCATCCAGCCGGTCTGGCTACAAAGAGAAGTTGGTCATCGCGACATCACGATTCAGGGCACGTTTGCAGCTCCAACCGATGATAGCGATCTGAATCGCATGGGATTTTTACTGACCTTTGCGGATCGTCTTAAAATCTACATCACAGGCGACACCGATCATTCCGAGTTACTCGCTTCGGTTGCCAAGGACTCGCCCCAGGTCTTGATTCCCTGTATCAATGGCAACCTCAACAACCTCAGCCATTGGGAAGCGGCGGAGCTGGCCGGCTGGATCGAACCGAAACTCGCAATCCCGTGTCACTATGACATGTTCCCCGACAATTCGATCGATCCGCGGCAGTTTCGCGCCAGCCTGAAGATCAAGGCTCCAACGGTGGAGTATCTCGAGCTTTCTCACGCTCAGCCTTTTCTTCTCCAATAAGCGAGCGCTTGTTCAACCTATTGAATTCTCTTGACGCGTGAGCTCATAAGCTTATACACGTGTCTTATGCCTTGCAAACGAGGCCTTTTGTTGGCTCTCCTCGGATGGAACCTGCTGATGCTTCAGAATGCCTTCGGACAGGTTACCAGAGCCAACATTCTTGGAGATATCTCGGACCCATCCGGCAAGACCGCGTGTGCACCGGAGAACACTCCGAATGTTCAAAATTCGTCGCTCGGCGTTTCCAAGAAGATTTTGCTGAACGCTTCGAATAGACTCTTCCTGCAGTGGCTGCCCAGATCTCCCCGCAAACCCGTTATGCCTCGGCGACGAGCGGCCCTTCTGCCACGCTGTTTAGCAAAAAGAGGATATCATGCTGACGAATAGTACTTGCATAATCTTGTTTAAGACCGGCGCCGAAAGCGAAAACGTCACTCTTTCGTTCGGTTGGAAAATGCCCAAACTTCGGGCGTTGCCCTTTCGCTTTGCAGCTATTCTTGTCGCGGCGCTCACTTGCTTTCTGGCGCTGCTAGCTCCCAAGAGTTACGCCCAGGGCCAGGCGGCGTTCTCTTCGTTAAGCGGCGAAGTCCAGGACGCAAGCGGCGCAGTGATAGCCGGGGCAGCTGCAACGCTAGCGGACAGTCAAAAAGATTTTAGTCGTACTTTCGTCAGCGATAATAGCGGGCGCTATTCGTTTACCCAAATACCAGCAGGAACGTATTCTCTAACGATAAGGCAGAAGGGCTTCCGAGCATATGTTCAGAACGATATCGTGCTTTCGGTCGGACAATCCGCAACACAGGACGTAAGTCTCTCGATCGGAGATGTCAGTCAAGAGGTTGTCGTCAGCGCCTCGGCCTCGCCGCTGAACACCAGCAACGCCAATTTGAGTGCGGATGTCTCGGAAAGGCAGGTCACTCAGCTTCCACTCGACTTCCGCTCGCCCTTCTTTCTCGTCACTCTTTTGTCAAGCGTCAATTCCGGACAAATTTTTCAAAGCTTTAACTCTGGCTCTTTTCAATCAGGTCCCGGCGCAGACCAGGACGCCTCCGCCTTTACGTTCGGTGGCTCGCGCTTCGGATCTACCGGGTTTTTACTCGACGGTCATTGGAACGGTTCCAATGCTTGGGACGCGATTATGTATTCCCCGACCGTTGACGAAACGCAGGAATTCAAGATCCAGCAGAACGTTTTTACCGCCGAATACGGTCTGAGTATGGGGAATGTAGTCAATGTAATCACAAAGTCTGGAACCAGTGATCTGCATGGAGCTGCCTTTGAATTTCTTCGTAACAGCGCTGTGGACGCCAACAACTTCTTCAACAACCGGGCAGGTTTGGCCAAGCCGCACTTCTATCGTCACCAGTTTGGTTTCGCGCTGGGTGGACCGCTTTATATTCCGGTTCTGTACAAGCAGCGCAATAAGACGTTTTTCTTCGGCGGTTACGAGGGTTTGCGGCAATCGACCCCTCTCACCCTTCAAACAACTGTTCCGACAGCAGCTTTCCAGGCTGGTGATTTCTCCGCTCTCCTGGGTCCGCAGATAGGCAGCGACGCGTTGGGAAGGCCGGTTCGTCAGGGCCAGATTTACAATCCGTTTAGCACCCGGACGATTACTGCCGGACAGGTTGATCCGAGCACCGGCTTGGTAGCGAATCAAAGTGGTTACATTCGTAATCCGTTTATCGGTAATATCATTCCGGGCAACCTGTTGAATCCGGTTGCTAAGTCCATCGCAGCTTATTATCCACAACCTACTAGTCCTGCGCTCGTCAACAATTTCACAAATTCCATCGCAGCCCCGGTTAGTCAGGACAAATATACATTCCGAATCGATCAAAACATAACAGATAAGGCACGCTTGTTCGCGCGATGGTCGCAGACCTTCGAATTCAAAACCAGAAATGGGGCGTTCCTCGGAGCGAGTAATCCCGGTGGACCGGGAGAGATTGCGGGAAATAACCGATTCGACCTGGGACTCGGATTCACTTACACGTTCTCTCCGACGCTTGTGATGAGTCTCTCTGCCGGCGTGAATCGTTGGGTTGAAACCAGAACCGAGCAGGGGTTTCCATTCAAGCCTTCTTCACTCGGGCTACCGGCTTATGTCGATACGCTTGCTGGTCAATTTCCGACTGTCAATATCGCTGGAGACGTTCCGTTCGGTAACGGTTCTGCGCAAAATCATTCCATATCTCAGAATCAGACGGTGTCGGCCGACTTCACTAAAATTGCGGGGGCGCACACAATTGGCTTCGGTTATCAGTTCATTGACTTTATCCAGAACAATATTCTCGGAAACCTGGCATCTTTCAATTCTTCGGCAGCCTTGACTCAAGGGCCGGACCCGAATGCGGCGAACCCGCAAACCGGTCGTGGATTTGCATCTTTCCTCCTCGGCACGGGAACCGGAGGCGGTTTGCCTATCAGTTCCAGTCCCGCGGATAAACAGCGCTATAACGGATGGTATCTACAAGACGAATGGAAGATCACCAAGCGTCTCACGGCAACCGTTGGCCTTCGTTACGATATCCAGGGTGCGCCCACAGAACGCTTCAACCAGTTGAGCAATTTCAACTTCACAGGAACGAATCCCATCCAAGCTGCGTTAGTTGCAAACAACGGCGGTACGGCGCCCGTTGCCGTTCCAGGGTATCTCACATTTCTGAACAGTAACAATTCGGGGCTGTACAACACTCGCTACAACAACTTTGCCCCTCGCGTGAGCGTTGCGTATCGCCCGACCGAGAAGTTGGTTCTGCGGACTGGTTTTGGCATCTTCTTTCTCCCTAACTACACGACCTGGAGCATGCCCACACAGGGATTCTCCCAGACCACGCCTTTTGTAGGTACCGTCAATGGAATCACGCCCCAAAACCTGCTCAGCAATCCCTTCCCATCCGGTGTAATCAGTCCCCCCGGCAACTCACTGGGAGGTCTAACGAACGTAGGCTTAGGAGTCAGTGCCGTGGGTCGGTCGCGTACAAGTCCTTATGTCCAACAGTGGACGTTTGGTTTCCAATATGCCTTGTCCCAGAACGACAGTTTTGAGATCTCCTATGTTGGGAATCATGGTGTGAAGTTGCCGTATTCCGACACTCAGCTCAACCAGTTAGCCCCGCAAAATCTAACCTTGGGAAATGCGCTGCTGCAATCCGTGCCCAACCCGTTCTATGGGATCATCCCCTCTAGTTCCTGCGGTCTCGACCAACCCACGGTGCCGCGAGCCCAACTTCTACGCCCATATCCCCAATACTGCAGTGTGGACCAACTCCAGACACTCGGTGCATCCTCCTGGTATCATGCCATGACAGTCGAGTACAACCACCATTTCAGTCACGGTCTCCAGGTCCTTGCTTCCTATACTTGGTCGAAATATCTCGACAACTCCCAAGGAACTCAGCAGTGGACGTCTGGGCCCGCTAGCTCTGTCCGAAACTGGTACAACCTTTCGGCTGAGAAGTCCGTCGATGGGAACGACGTCCCACATAGCGTAGTAATGAGCTTCGTGGAAGAGCTCCCGTTCGGAAAGGGAAGGGCCGTTGGGTCGAATTGGGGCCCGGTAACTAACGGTGTTCTGGGTGGATGGCAAGTTAGCAGTGTGATTTCGCTTAAGAGCGGTCTTCCACTCGGCATTGTCGCTGCCAACAACAACACGAATTCGTTCGGTGGAGGGCAAAGGCCCAATATCACCGGCGACATCGGAGCGCGGCCGCAAAACGCAGATAAGGTGAATGAGTGGTTCAATATCGCCGCTTTTGCGCAGCCCGCCCCGTTTACGTTCGGCAACGCTCCACGTTTTCTAACCAGTCCACGCGGGCCCGGTCTGAACACCTGGGATATCGGAATCGATAAATCATTTCCTATCTGGGAGCGCGTAAACCTCCAGTTTCGCTCCGAGTTCTTCAATGCATTTAATCACGCCAACTTTTACCTGCCCAACACGACCTTCGGCGATCCGGCTTTCGGATCGCTAAATCAAGCTCTGCCTGCCAGAGACATTCAGTTTGCATTAAAGCTGCTTTTCTGAGGACTTCATACAGTGCACACAAGCAGAAACCGTAATCGCAATCGGAGGTAGATTATCTGATATCAATCTGTGTGGGCATGTTCGGCATCTTTCCAATTCTCTTGGCTTTCGTTCTCAGCTCTGAGGATCTCGGTACCACAGCTCAACGAGCAAAAGAAGCCATGACGACTGGCAACTTCTCTCGCGCCATACTGCTGTACCGGGATATCAGTCGATCGCAGCCTCAAGATCCTGCTATTAGAGTGAATCTTGGTCTCGCGCTCCACTCAGCAGGACGATACAGCGATGCTCTCGACCAATTTCAATTTGTGCTGCATGTAAGCCCGGACAACAGCACGGCTCTGCTTTTCTCAGGTATCGATCTGCTGAAACTAGACCAACCGGCTACGGCGATTCAACACTTATCAAGATTTCTCGCACACGACTCTCGCAATTCCATCGCTCTACTTGAGCTCGGAAATGCCTTCCAGAAGGCAGGGAGGTTCGATGACGCAAAAGAGGTTTTCCTTAAGTTATCCGAGAGTGACCCCAACAACCCAAAATACTGGGACGGTTTGGGCAAGAGCTATTGGTCACTTGCAAAACACGAATTCGATTTAATTGACGCGAGCGCGCCGTTTTCGGCCGAATGGTACGCTCTCTTAGCCCGATCCGCTCTGCAACAGGGAGACTATAATCGAGCTTTTCAGCTGTACCGGGAGGCATTGAGCCGCTCGCCAAATTTGTCTGCTGTCCATCAAGGCTTGGCCGAGATCTACCGCAAAACGGAACACCCCGATTGGGCGTTGGTGGAGGACGCTCGTGAAGTAGAAATACGGAAAGCTGATCCTTCCAGTCAACTCACTGATCACTACGTCCGGGCATTGGATTATCAGCACCGTAGTTATGATGCTTTGGACCGTCTGAATCAATTGCCGCAGAGTCCCGAGCTGCACGCGATATTGGGACAAGCCTACCGCATGCAGCAGCGGGACCGCGAATCGGCAGATGAATTCGGCCGCGCCCTCGAATTCGACAGAGGTAATCTCCTCCTCGAAAAGGAAATGGCCACATCACTATGGCTCTCGCGCGACTTTAATGAAGCCGTGCCGATCTTACAAAAATTGACTGCGATGAGTCCGGATTCGCCCGAGTTGAACCATCTTTTGGGAGATTGCCTTCTACAACAGCATCTCCCAGAAAAGGCCATTCCTTATCTCGAAACCGCCCTCACTGAAAAGAGCGACTTTTTACCGGCGCAAGCCTCGCTCGGGCGTTCCTACCTTCATGTCGGACGCTACACGCAAGCGATCATACATCTTAAAAAGGCGCTTCCGCTCGGCGACGACGCCTTACTTTATCAACTCGCCGAAGCCTATAAGAAACTTGGCAATCAGAACGAGGCGGAAAAATATCTGTATGAATTTAAGAGCCGGTCAGCGAACAGTCGAACAGCCGGCGTATCTGCAGTAGAAACAAGGATTACGCCACCCTAGGCTTTGACCACCGGCAGCGGATATGGTATGACTCTCCAGGAGGTCGAAATCCTCGCTTCTTACGAGTTATTACCCCCAATCTCCCGGTTTTTCCCGTCCAAAAGCGCACCTCTGTCATGCCTTTCAATCTACTTTCCATTTCGCTGAACAGCCTAACCCCGCCACGCTCGGAAGATCGGAAAAATTACTTGCAATCCTCAGACTGGTAATGACTTACTTTATCTTTAAACCTTGTGATCATGTTCGGAAGCGAGACGGTTTATTTCCTCTCGCACCTCTCTTTTTTTATAGGCGGTAAAAACATCCCTAATGCCTAGAACCGTCATCTGCGATCACACCTTTCCTTCTCTCGATTTGCAGCGAAACGTTCTCGAGTCCGCCGGCTTCGAGCTCCGCGAAGTTCAGCCCATCTGCAAGACCGAGGAGCAAGTGATTCAAACCTGCACTGACGCGGATGTGCTGCTAGTGCAGTTCGCTCCCATCACCCGCCGCGTCCTGGCATCTCTTCCGAATCTGCACGGTGTGGTCCGCTACGGCATCGGCGTGAACAACGTCGATTTAGATGCCGCAAAAGAACTCGGCATCCCGGTGGCCAACGTGCCCGGCTACTGTATCGAAGAAGTCTCGAATCACACTCTGGCCATGATCACCTCGCTGGCCAAGCGCATCACACAAGATCACTATGGCATTGAGCATGGCGGGTGGGGCGTAAACGACTTTTTGCCGATTCCCGCGTTCTCCGAGCTCACTCTGGGTCTGGTAGGTTTCGGGGCAATCGCGCGCCGAGTGGCGCAAAAGGCCAGCGTGTTCGGCTTCCGCATCGTTGCCTCCGATCCTTACGTCCCGGCATCCATTTTTCACGACAACACAGTAGAACAAGTCGATCTGGCAACCCTGCTCGGCTCCTCGGATGTGATCTCTCTTCACTGCCCGCTGCTGCCCGAAACCAAGCATCTCGTCAATCGCGCGAGTATCGCCGGAATGAAACCGGGAGTGATTCTCATCAATACGGCGCGCGGTCCGCTCATCAACGAGCCCGACTTGATCGAGGCCCTGCAAAACGGGCGCGTCCTCGCGGCCGGTCTGGACGTCTTTGAGCAGGAGCCTCTTCCGCCTCAGCATATTCTCCGCGCTCTGCCCAATGTGCTGCTGACCAGTCACGCCGCCTCCGTGTCCACGCGTGCGGTTGAACTGCTACAAATAAAGGCGGCGGAAGGGGCGCGCGATCTTCTGCAAGGCAAGCGTCCCGAAGGAGCGCTGGTCTGGCATGAAAGTTGATCTCAACAATCGGATCGCATTAGTCACCGGAGCGGCGCAAGGCATCGGACGCTCGATCGCTATGTCGCTCGCGGCAAACGGAGCGCACGTTGCGGTCAGCGACATCAACGATTGCGACCAGACCTGTAGCGAGATTCAAGCCGCCGGCGGCCAGGCGAGCTTTTTTCGAGCCGACGTATCGGACGCGGCGCAAGTTGAATCGATGATCGCCGCAGTCGAGCGCGAATTAGGGCCGATCGACATTCTCGTTAATAACGCCGGCATCAACGTGGGACCGGGCCGCGGGCCAGTGCAAGACTTCGCCGACGCCGACTGGCATCGCATCATCAGCGTTGATCTGAATGGCGTGTTCTACTGCTCGCGCGCAGTTTCTAAATCGATGATCAGCCGCCGCCGGGGCGCGATCGTGAATATCAGCTCCGTGTTCGGAATTGTGCCCGCCCGGTCGCAATGCGCCTTCACGGCAGCCAAAGCGGCCGTCGTGAATTTCACCCGCTCGCATGCGATTGAGATCGGTCAACACAACGTGCGGGTCAATGCCGTTGCGCCTGGCTCCATTCTCACCGAAGGAACGAAGGCACTCTTCTACAACCCCGAGCAAGCGGAGCGGGCCCGAAGCCTGCTCGACCACATTCCGTTGGGAAAGCCCGGAGACACCGACGACATTGCCGCGGCCGTCTTATATCTTGTGTCCGATGCTGCCAAGTACGTCACCGGCCACGTTCTGGTTGTGGACGGTGGTTGGACGGCTGGATTCTCACGCGATTGGTAACTATGCGGCCGGCCCACCGACTCCGCGTTCCCGTATTACAATCTCGAAACGCAAATTACACAATAATCAGGCGGAGAAAACATGGCGTTGATGGAAGCGATAAAGAGTTTCAAAGTTCCCAAACAAAAAGTTGCCGTATGGTGGCTAGGACAGAACGGATTCATCTTCAAGACTCCGGAAGGGACGCTTTGCAGCATCGATCTTTACCTGACGGACAGCGTTCCCGAACTGCTGCCTGATCTTCCCATCGATCTTCATCGCAAACTGCCCATCTTCCTAAAACCGGAGGAACTCGAAACGGACGTCTATGCGTGTACGCATAGCCATTTCGATCATGCCGATCCGCAGACCATACGAAACCTGCGCAACAAGGACACGATGTTGTTCGTCGGACCCTCCTACACGTGCGAAAAGTACGAGTCCTATGGCATTGAGGGTTCCCGCATCCAGCCGGTCTGGCCGCAAAAGGAAGTTGGTCATCGCGACATCACGATTCAGGGCACGTTTGCAGCTCCAACCGATGATAGCGATCTGAATCACATGGGATTTCTACTGACCTTTGCGGATCGCCTCAAAATCTACATCACGGGCGACACCGACCATTCCGAGTTACTCGCTTCGGTTGCCAAGGACTCGCCCCAGGTCTTGATTCCCTGCATCAACGGCAACTTCAATAATCTCAGCCACTGGGAAGCGGCGGAGCTGGCCGGCTGGATCAAACCGAAACTCGCCATCCCGTGTCACTATGACATGTTCCCCGACAATTCGATCGATCCGCGGCAGTTTCGCGCCAGCCTGAAGATCAAGGCTCCAATGGTGGAGTATCTCGAGCTTTCTCACGCTCAGCCTTTTCTTCTCGAATAAGCGAGCGCTTGTTCAGCCTATTGAATTCTCTTGACGCGTGAGCTCATAAGCTTTTACACGTGTCTTATGCCTTGCAAACGGGGCCTTCTGTTGGCTCTCCTCGGATGGAACCTGCTGATGCTTCAGAATGCCTTCGGACAGGTTACCAGCGCCAATATTCTTGGAGATATCTCGGACCCATCCGGTGCCCCGATTACGGGAGCAAAGATCACGGTGAAGAACGAAGCCACCGGAGATGCGTACAGCGCGGAGACAAACGGCGCCGGCAATTACGTCGTGCCGTCGTTGCCGATCAACGGAAGCTACACGGTACAAATTGAGGCTAATGGTTTTCAGTCTTATGCACGGACCGGCATCGTTATCCAAATCAACCAAAACACAACAACAACGCATTGAATCTACCCGCTCCGGATACCTTGCAGGAGTTCAAGCTGATCACCAATTCCTACAGCGCCGAGTATGGCCGTAACGCAGGATCGGTTTTGAACGCAGTGGTGAAAAGCGGAACAAATGGATTCCACGGTGATCTCTGGGAGTTCCTGCGCAACGACAAGCTGAACGCCAGAAACTTCTTTTGAACCAGCCGGGGGCGCGGGTCGCAAAACTCACGCAGAATCAGTTTGGCGCAACGGCCGGCGGACCAGTCATCAAGAACAGGTGGTTTTGGTTCGGTTCCTATCAGGGCTTGCGAATTTCCCAGGAAACTCAGCACTTCAGCACCGTTCCAACACCGGACCAACGAAACGGAATCTTCTCCATGCCTACGGGTCGCCCTTTGATTGATCCAACGTCCGGCAAGCCTTTCCCGACCAACGCGCAAGGACAATTTTTGATTCCGACAACGCGATTCAATCCGGTTGCCGCCAGGGTGATGAACACCTGGTTGCCGCTGCCGAACGAGGCCAATGGCGGTCTCGAGCAGCTGGGAAAGAATCCGATATCCAACAACCAGTTTCTCGTTAAATTGGATTATGTGTTCAACTCGCAGAACACGCTGAATTTCATGTGGATGAGAGATCGAACGACCTCGACGAATCCATTCTTCAACTCAACCATTCTGGGCTACGCTCCGGATTCACCGTTCACGCACATCAATGTTTTCGTACTCAACGACACCCACGCTTTCAGGCCCAACGTGCTGAACGAACTGCGCGGCGCCTACACGCGGCTGTTGGACACGCTGGCTTGCGGTCCCCAGCTGACTGCGAGCCAATTGGGGATTCAGAATTTCATTCCCGACGGACCGGCGGAGTTGCCGGACTTTGTTGTGCCTGGACAATTCACTCTTGCTTCGGCCGGCCTATGCAATCTGAGCGAAGGCACGCCCACCAAACAGATTTCGGATACCTTCACGTGGATCAAGGGCAATCATCAACTGAAAATGGGAGGAGACTGGTTTGGAAACGCCGAGCAGATTACCGCGTATTCTCTGAATTCGGGACGCTTCTCTTTCAGCGGCGGCGCTTCAGGCAATTCCCTGGCAGATTTTTTGCTCGGGCAAGTAGCGCAATACCAGCGGCAAACCGGAGGTCCCGCCCATCTGCATTCCTTCGAATGGGGTGCGTTTTTTTCCGATGATTGGAAGGTGACCAGGAGGTTCACATTCAACCTGGGATTGCGGTACTTCATCCAGACTCCCTGGGTGGCGGATTGGGGCGGTCCAAATGGATTGATCCCGGACGGCGTGGCCACTTTCATTCCTGGTTATAAGTCCAAGCGCTGGGCTAACATTCCGCCCGGAGTTCTGTTCCCCGCAGATAACGGTCCGAACGGAACAATTCCGCGCGGACTCTATCCGACCCCCTACAACAACTGGGAGCCACAGTTTGGCTTCGCCTTCGATCCGGGGGGAGATGGCAAAACTTCGATTCGCGGCTCCTTCGGCATTTTCCACGACATCATCATCCCCGATGTGGTTGCGCAGGCCGGCTCCGTTCAGCCGTATGTATACCGCGAGGTTTTTAACTCGCCCGCAGGCGGTCTCTCCAATGCCTATCAGGGTTTCGCCAATCCGTGGCCTTACACAGCTTTCCTAAGTTCCAATCCGCCGTTTTATCTTCCGGCCACGGCGGCAAGCCTGGACAGACATACGACCAACCCCAACGTTCAGAGTTGGAGCTTGGACGTACAACGTCAACTACTCAGTAACTTCCTGATCGAAGCGGCATACGTTGGCAAAGCGACGAGGCATCTGATCTTGATTACGGACGGCAACCCATCCGTTTACCTTCCCGGCGCCAATGCCCAGGGAAATCCGCTTTCCACAGCGCAAAATATCGATGCGCGGCGCATTTTCGCGCCGACTTGGGTCATGGCCGACTCTTCCCGAGCGAACCCTGCCGCTCTCCCTTGCTGCTTGACTTCTTCTTCGCGGCGAAAGCCTGCCCACCCGCAAAGGGAAACTCCGATCAGCACCACAGTGATTCCACCTAAAATAAGCAGTCCCTCGTTCCGAAGCACCATCTCCGAGTGCAGGAATGCAAGCGGAAGCAAAGTCCCGAAAGCAGCCGAGAGACCGTTAATCGCAGCGTTTGACACTGCAAAGCCTAATTTATGGATCGCAACACCGTTGCCTAACTGAGCGAAGCCAAAGAAAAAGCCAAGGGCGAAGGGTTTAGAGAGTTCGGACGGAGTGAGCGATGCGTACACGCGGCCCAGGTGAGGCAAGAACCACGACGCGATCGCAAACGGCACAAGGATCAGCCCAACAACAGAAAACACCAGCCAATACTGTTCCCATTTCCAAACTCTTGCCCACTTGAGGGACCACATGCTGTAGCCCACACAGAGACCAGCCACGAAGATCAGAGCAAAACCGTGAGCAAGATCCATAGAACAGAGTGAGGAAGCTTCGAACGGGTCAATAACATCACGACCGGAACGTGAAAGTCAAGGAAAGTTCAGACTACTGTTCTGTTATGCGGAACAAAAGTGTTTGTTGCTAAGTGTTCCCGAATAGTTCAGGGACGAGTTCCCTCGCCATTCGCCTAAGCGGTGATATCGCCTCGGGCGGAACCCTCGAGTAGGGCTAGCGTAAGCGGGTTCCTATGTTCGCCCACGCCTGGCATGCGGCGGATTATAGAGAATGAGTCCAATGGAAGCTGTCGCTTCTGCCGCTTTGCCGAGAAAGCATGCCGCTTCATGATCTGTCAATGGGAACCAATCAGGAAGTATGACTTGAATCGCCGCGGGCTTCCATTGCCGCGCCCGCTTCATCCGCTCCAGTGATGTCTGCGCGCAGGGATGACACGCGCCCACCTGGAAGGGCAGCTGCGCTTTCTGACAGGCAGCGGCAACGCGATCGTGAATACGCTCTAACTCGTCCTCCGACTGAGCGTAGAACTCGCCGGCGGTTCCGTTGGTATAGACTCCATCGATGCCCGATGAGACCAGAGCAAAAATTTCGTCGTCCTCCAAACGACTCCCATTGATCGAGTCATCGTGGAGGATAGGAAGCAATACAGCACCCCATGTTCCTCTGATTTGCTTCGACAGCAACGGTTCCATGTCTCACCTTCAAGAGTGCTGTTCCGCATTGCGGAATTTCGATCCGGATGTGAAGACGGCAAGTAACAGAATCGCACTCAGCAACATCACTGAGACATTAGATCAGGAAAAAAAGATCAGCTAAAAAGGAACAGGGTCAAGGGAATGGATCGGCGACGTTTTCTGAATGCGGCAGTATGGGCCAGCACTGGAATCGGGAGCGGCGGCGGCGAGGAGAGGAACTTCGGCTTCGGCGAGCTGAATGCCGTGATCCCGCTGGACGGCGAATGGCGAATCGCCACCGATCCCAAAAACGAAGGACGCGCTAAGGAGTGGTTCGCTCGCCCCTTCCCATCGAGCGAACCGGTGCGTGTCCCTGGAACCATTCAGGACGCCTTCCCTGTTTACTTCGGTCTAGCGTGGTACGAACGCAATTTCCGTATTCCGGAAAACGGCCGAAGCCCCGTCCGTTATCTTCTGCGATTCGACAATGTCGACTATCTGGCTGACGTTTGGGTGAACGGCACGGCGGTAGGGGGCCACGAGGGCTCGCAAACTCCTTTCACGCTCGATATCAGCGGGGCTACCAAGCCGAACCTCGACAATCGGCTCGTTGTGCGGGTGCTCAACACGACGGAAGAACCTATTGATGGCTTGTCGCTGCACAATACGCCGAACGAGAAGAAGCGGTTTCCGTAGAATTGGGGAGGAATTATGGGTTCTGTCGAACTCCTGGTTGTTCCGCTGGTTCAACTGCAGAACATCGTTGTTCGCCCGAACGCGGGAAACGGAGAGATTTCCCTAGACCTGAGCCTTTTCAACAGCACATCGAAGCGCGCACGGGGACGTTTGGGCATCTCGGTATCCCCGCAACCGAAAGCCTGGCGGTTGCTGGAACAGATCTCATTTGGGAAGCGCCGCCGGGCGAGACCGTTGTGAAGAGCAGCTTGCGCATTGACAATTACCGCCTTTGGGAGCTTGCGGATCCATTCCTCTACCGAGTCAGCGCGCAATTGCAAGATGCCCGCGGCCGCGCGACACAGCAACTATCTGCTCGCTGCGGGTTTCGCGATTTTCGCAAGGTCAACGGGTATTTTCGCCTGAACGATAGGCGGCTGTTTGTGAGGAGCACGCACGGCAACGGCTGCCCGACTTTCGTCCCACCACGCAAGACTCCGGATCTGTTGCGGCGTGACATCGTTTACGCGAAAGCGTCCGGGTTTAACATGATTCGCTTTCTGAACAGCCTGGGCACGCCGGACCAATTGGACCTTTGTGACGAGGTGGGCCTGATGGTGTACGAGGAATCGGTCGCAAGCTGGCACATGCCGGATGGTCCGCGAATGAAGGAGCAATTTGCCCGGTCCGTTGGCGATATGATTCGCCGGGATCGGAACCACCCAAGCATCACCATTTGGGGTCTTCTCAATGAAACTTCGGACGGTCCTGTTTTCCGGGAAGCTGTTTCGTCCCTGTCCATGGTGCGATCGCTCGATCCCGATCGTGTCGTGGCGCTATCGAGCGGACGTTGGGACGGCGAGCGGAGCGTTGCCTCCTTCTCGAATCCTGGAAGCACACTGTGGGATTGCTATGGCGGACAAGAAGGCGCCGGGAAGGCGAAATCATCGTCGGCGGCCGCCAAAGGCGCGCCGAAGACCGAGGGTGTGGGATCGGTGGTAAGACGAATGGGCGATATTCACGCCTATCCGAACGTTCCGCAGTCAGCCAAAGACAGCCTGCTGATTCGCACGCTTGGCAGCGAAGGCAATCCGGTTTTTCTCTCTGAATACGGCATTGGCAGCCTGGCTGCCGTGATGCAGGAAATGCGTGGCTACGAACAGGCGGGGGTGGCGCACGGAGACCGGTTTCACGAATTGATGCAGTCGGTTGCCGCGCGTTTTACGGCTGACTGGGAGCGCTGGGGGTTCTCGGGCGTGTATGCGTTTCCAGAGGACATGCTTATCGATAGCCAGCGGAAAATGGCTCGTCACCGGCTGCTTGGCTTCAACGTGGTGCGATCGAATCCGCGCCTCTGCGGATTTAATCTCACGAGCATTGTCGATTCCGGCTTGTATGGCGAGGGAGTCTGGCGCTCCTGGCGCGACTGGAAACCCGGCGCGATGGAGGTTCTCCAGGATGGTTGGTGGCCGCTGCGCTAGTGCCTGTTCGTCGATCCTTCGCACGGCTACGCCGGGCGGCCGTTTGCAATGGAAGCAGTGCTGGCGAATGAAGACGTGCTCGAGCCGGGCGATTATCAGGCGCACATTCGTATCGCCGGAACAGCTGGAATCGAGTTCGACCGATCGACAACGGTTCGCGTCCCGAGCGCCGGGGCCGCACAGGACGGTCCACTGTCGATTCCTGTTTTGCGCGAGGAGGTACGCCTCGAAACATCTGGAACGCACGAGCTCACGGCGACACTGGTGAGGGGCGGCGCTCCGCTCGGCCGTAGCTGGGAATTTTATCTTTCGGAGTCCCCCTCGCCCCTGGGCGAAAACGCGAAGGTCGCGGTCAGCGGCATCGACCCGCGTATCCAAGCGTGGTTAATCAAGCGCGGCATCGTATGCGAGCCCTTCTCGAACTCGGAAGTGAATCGCCGTGAAATCATCCTGGTTGGTGATTTGCCGAACCGCTCCGCGGATGCACAGTCCTGGCGCGCCCTAGCACGAAAATGGCTCGGGGAAGTGTTGTTGCATTCCTTTCGCATGCGGCGCTCCAGCGCGGCGACGAATCGGCGGGTTGGCTTCCGCTCGGAAATAAAGGACGAGTCCATGCTGTTCGAGACTGGCTCTATCACAAAGAGTGTGTCGGCAAGCCGCACGACTTATTCACGGGGCTGCCAGCCAAAGGAATCCTGGACTGGTATTACTACGGCCCGATGATTCCGCACGATCTCTTCGAAGGGCAGGAGCCGACGGACGATATCGCCGCCGCGGCGTTTGCGCCGGGACCGCTCAGGAGCAACGAGGAATACACGTCCGGAATCTTGCTTGCGTCTTGGCCCTTTGCGGCTGGCCGTTTTCTTGTGAACAGCTTTCCGATCCTCGCGAACGTGGACGCACATCCTGTCGCCGACCGGCTGCTGCTGAATGTAGTTCGCTATGCAAACGGCTTTTGCCGAGAACCGCAGGCCGAGCTTCCCTCCGATTTCGAAAGCCGTTTGCAGCGGATCGGCTATGTCAACCGTTAGCGGCTGTCAAGGTTCTGTTCTTCTCCAACTCATGAGCGAAGAAGGCTTCGAGCGCGCGCTGCACTACTCTTCAAGAGGGTTGGTCTACACTACATCTATTTTTCAAATCCGTCCTACAGGCACTTGTTCTCACTGAGCACCGAAAAGTCCGGCAATCCGGCCAAAGCGTGACGAAGGTCTGCTAAGAGGCACTCTTGACGTTCAGGGATGAAATGAGCTCGTTATTCCTCTCCATGTCGCGGGCAAAGAAGCGAACAAGGACAATTGCAATGAGAGCGATGGCCACAAAAAGAAGACCGGACAGAAAGGACATGCTGTATCCGATGCCCCACGACGACTTCATAACGCCGACGAAAAGCACGCCCAAACTACCGGCCAGTGTTCCGGCGAGATTGTAGAGACCGTATGTCGTTGACCAGCGGGACGGAGGCGTCACCATGCTGAAGATGGGCATCGAATTCATCTCTACGACTCCGCGGCCAGCAGAATAAATAAGAAGGTCCACGTTCCATGCACCTGGAGAGAGCATGAATCCGAAGAGCGCCATAGTGGGCGCCATGAGACTGAGCGCGATGATTTCCAGCTTGAGTCGCCCGCGCGAATCTCGCCGAACCCAACGATCGGCACACCACCCCCCCAGCACGCCTCCCACGAGTGCCGGGGCGGAGGCGAAAAGAGCCAATGCCGCGCCTGCTTTGGTTAGGGTTAACGAGAATCGTTCATGCAAGTAGGTCGGCCCCCAGGACCCAAGCGGCCAACTCGTCAGAGAAAATGTGAATGCCAGCAGAACGAAGCACGTGAGAGTCGGAGTGCCAAAAATTGCGCGGACCTTTGCAAAGAGGGATTCTGCGGACGGTTCCGCCGCCGGCTTTGTCAGCTGCTCGCGGAGTTCGGAACGGGCCGGCAGAAAAAGCAAGAAGAGCACACACAGTATGAAGCCCGCGATGCCGAGGAGATAAAACCCTGTACGCCAGGAATAATAATCGGCCATGTAGCCTCCAAAGAACGCGCCAAAGCCAGCCCCGACTGTAAGACCGGTCAAGGCGATAGCATTGGCAACGGATCGCGTCGCATTCGTATGAAAGCTTGCAATATGCGCTAAAGCCGAGGGAAGGAAAAGAGCTTCAGAAATGCCAAGTAAAATACGCAATGCGATCAGCTCGGCTCCCGTGTGAGCGAAACCCGTAGCGAAGGTGACGAGACTGAAGATGATGAGACTCCACAAGATAATTGTCTTGCGATTAAATCGATCGCCCAGGTAGCCGCAAAGCGGCGAAGACGCCGCGTAGGCCCATAGGAAGGTGGAACCAAAGAGGGCGAGAATAACATCCGAAACAGCCATTTCTTTCTTAATGACTGGAAAAACGGTAAAGATTGTCAGTCGATCGACATAGTTTAAGCATGCGCCGAACCACAGCAGCGCGACTACGATCCATTTGCGCCGTGACTCACGCGCCAGTGCCGGAGAGCTTGTTTCGGGATGGGTTCTCATCGCGGATGCGTCGCGCCGTGACACCGACGGGCAAGGTATGTCTTGTGAAGTCCCGGCGCATTGATACCTCCCAGTAGCGTTTTCATAAGTTGCGGATCATCGATGTACTCGAGGTGATGAGTAGGTCGAAGCTTGCCGGGCAAGATCGGCACTCACAAAATCTTCGACCTGCCTCTTTTCGTCGGCATTGAGGGGTTCCAACGGAGACACAGGGTCTCCCGATCCGATACCGCTCAAGGCGAGCGCATATTTGACTGACGCAACCCATGATCGTGACCCATTCGGGATGTTCTTAACTAGCACGTCAATACGTTTCTGACTCTCGAACAGCTGATCGCTGTGGGCTCTTGCATCGTATGCGTTCAGGAAGGCGGCCGGATCATAGTTACCGCAGACCGGCACAATTCCGTGAGCGCCGCTCAGCAGTCCTTCAGCTATGTGCCGTTCCGAGCCCATGAATGTCCGAAGACCAACATCGGCGCCCTCGGACGTGAGGCGCCGGAAGTGGAGAATGTCTTCCGAGCTGTCCTTACAGAAGCGTATCCAGCCGCGGCGAGCCATCTCACAAAAGGTCTCAACCTGCACGGTCGAACCCGTACAGGAGGGGATATTGTACGCCACCATTTCCATGCCGTCGCTATGTTCTTTGCATTGTCCAAACAACCGCAGTTGCTCTTCGGCGAGTTTCGACCCCACGTAGAAAGTCGGCGTAACGACAAAGCTCGAATACCCGATCCGGCTTAGGACTCGCAATCGCTCAACGATTCGCTTTGTAGACGTGTCCATGACGCCGCCAAGGAGGCACAGCTTGCCGTTGCATTCATCGAACGCAATACCGACCATGCGCTCCCACTCTCGAAACAGAAGCAGTGGGCCTTCGCCTGCGGAGCCGCCAGCGAAGATTCCGTGCACGCCGGCTTGGATTAACCGTCTCAGCAACTGCCGATAGGCACTTTCATCGACCCGATCGCCGGAGTCAACTGGAGTCACCACCGGCACGATCACTCCGTACGGTTCGCCGATTCGAGCGGACGTGGAAAGCAAAGATTTCGCTCCGACTTGACAGATCAACTAAACGCGATCATCGACAACAGTGATAAAAGCCGTATCGCCATCATTACGCCGTTAACAAATCTTGTCAAGATCAGCGATAGAACGCCGGTCCGCATGGCAGACCGGTTGAAATAACGCCGTATCGTTTGCCCTATTTAACCTTCGCCAAAAACTCGATAGTGAAGCTGTTTAAGATCGTCACGCCGGAGCGAGAATCAAATCCGCGAAACGCATCGCAATGCTGCCTATTGCAATTCTTTCGGTATTGAGCACCGACAAGCTCGCTCGCTGATTTTCCAAGGGCTGTCTGGAACCCACGTTCGGAAACCCATCTGTGCTTAGGCATTGCAAGACTGATCGAAGCGACAACCCGTCCGCCAGAATCACGAACGGGCGCAGCTAGGCAGTGAACGCCTTGCTCATGCTCCTCCCGGTCGAAAGCAAAGCCTTCGGCCCGAACAACCGCAAGCTCGGCGATGAGTTCGTCTAAACCGGCCACAGTATAAGGCGTGAACCGAGTCAGCTTTCTTGGATTCCGGTACAGGAAGCGAATTTCGTCGTCCGCAAGACCTGATAGGCATGTCTTGCCAAGAGCGGTGCAGTGAGCAGGAACGCGCAAACCCAAAACGAAGTGATTTCGAAGCGGCTGATTGCACTCCTGACCTGCTATGTAGACGATCTCTGTGCCTTCGAGCACCGCCACGTTGGCTGTCTCGTTGCATTTGGCGACTAACCGGCGCAAAATCTCATGGCTGTGCATCAGCAGCGGCGATTGACGGGATAGGCGATCCGCCAAGATTGCCACTCTACCGCCGAGCATGTATCGCGATGTCACAGGATTTGTCAAGACATAGCCTTCATCTTTCAACGTGCTCAAGAGACGATGCACGGTACTCTTACCGATTTTCACGATTGAGCTTATTTCCGTTAATCCGCATCCGTTTGGCTTTTCTCCTAAAACGTCTAAGATTCTGAGAGCTTTGCTCAACGACTTCACTGGATATTTGTTCTTGGTTGCTCGTCCCACCAAAGCTCACCTAATGCATGTTTGCATGTTTCCCATTCAGAGTTTTCAAGCCGTCCGTCCCGTGTTGTCGACACAGGATGTAAAACCATCCGCGCTTCGGTTGAAACGCGGCCATCTTGACGGGATTACTTATCCCGCAGCAGATCCATTTCCACCGAAGGCTTCTTTGCGTTTTGCGATTCAGAAAGCCCACGGAACAAGTTGAGTTCTCGATCTGCATCCTCTGCGCGCCCGCGCTTCTTATATAGCTGAGCTAAGTGATAGTGCGCTGTACGGTTGTTCGGGGCCTGTTTCGCCGCCAACTCAAATTCGGCTAATGCTGCGTCCTCGTTTCCCATCCGCGCGAGAACCAATCCGAGTGCAACGCGGGCCTCCGTGAAGTTCGGGCGAACTGCTATAGCGCGCATCAGGAGATTTCGTGCTTGCCTAAAATCGAACGTCTCATAAAACAGTTGGCCTAGCTGAAAGGCAGCATCCGCGTTGCTCGGGTCAATTGTCAGCTCAATATCAAAATCGTCTTCTGCTTGTTTGCGATTCTCTTCGGTGCGGCCTTGGGCGAGCAGCGCTTCTCCCTTACCCAGATGAAGACCGGGCAAACGCCCGTTTCGTTCGATAGCCTTAAGATATTCTCCGACGGCTTGCGGGTAATTTTCCTGCGTCATAAACAGCTGAGCGAGAACCTGATGAACCCGAGCCGAATCCGCCGCTGTGCTGTTGAGCTTCTCGAGAGCGTTTGCGGCGAGCGCGGAATAGAGTTGATAAGCGGAGTACCGGATTTCGGAGTCAGATGGATCGCGATCCTCAAGCAGGCTGATAATGGGCAACGCCTTGCGCAGTTCCCCGGCACTCGAGTAACTCCTGATCAGCTCTAATCCTGCTTCGTTGCGCAAAACTCGGTTCGATAGTTGATTGAGGGAGGGCTCGAGCAAGCGTTGTCCATCCTTTGTCGCACCCAGCCGGATCTGGCACATTCCTAAGAATGCTCGGGCACTCCAGAGCGACGGCGAAAGGACAAGAGCAGCCTTGAACTCCTGGGCGCCCTTCGTGTAATTGCCCTGGGTGAATGAGACCATGCCGAGATTAGCTCGAGCGTTTACATTTTTGGGATCAAGCCGAAGCACTGCTTCGAGCTCCTGCACTGCCAGTTCGGCTTGGTTCTCGCGTATTGCCGCTGCTGCTCGCCTGGCATGTTCCGCGATCTCATTCTGCACTTGCCCAAAGCCTAAGCTAGACAGAACGAAGATAAAAGCGAGGAACGCTCCGCGTTTCAGAACGTAATGTGTACTCCGAACTCCATTCGACGCATCGGATATTGGAGACTCGTGATTCGACCTGCCGACGAGGAGTCGACATTGGCGTTCGGTAAGGCGAGATTCGTGTTGTTCCATGCGTTAAAGGCCTCCGCCCGGATCTCGACCGACGTACTTTCGCGATTCAGGATAGAGCTGAACTTAAAATTCTTAGATAGCGACCAGTCCGCATTGATGGCAGCAGGACCGCGCAGCATCCCGAGTGAGGCATCCCCTACTTGGCAGCAGGTCGGTATGGTGAAGGCACTTGGGTTGTACCACAGTGCAGCCGATTGGCCGCCGGAAACGCTGGAAGGCGATACTCCCGGAACGCGGTTCGGCAACTGACCAAAATCACCATTGAGACTGGCATTGCTTGAAACAGTCGGTGTAAATGCCAAGCCCGACTGCAGGCTCGTTATGCCGCTAAATACCCATCCCGCGAGCACGAACTTCTTCACGCCTTGGGCACCCGAGCCAAAGTGAAAACCTGGACCATAAGGAATATCCAAGGTATGCAGGGTTGTCCAGACCACGGCGCGATCAATCGAACCAATATTGCTGCCGCCGGGCCCGTAGTTCAATGAGCGATTATACGGATTGTTGTTTCCGTATCCAAGCGACTTTCCCCAGGTAAAATTCGAAGTCACGGAATAGAAGCTCGAGAGACGCTTAGTTAAAACAACTTGAAGCGCATTGTAATTCGAATCGGAGCAGTTGCACTCCAAGTTAATGTTTTGCGACAACCCATAGCGCTGATAAAAAGGTCTGCGCTGCAGCAACGGTCCTTGCCCGACGTTGGCTGCGTTCATGTTGTATGCCCATGATAGATGCGTCCCCTTACTTCCTACATACGCTATCGACAGAGTTGCGCTCTTTCCTAAGGATTGCTCAATCGTGAAGTTCCAGGAATCCATTGTTTCGGTTTTCCAGTTAAACGGCCGGGTTTTCAGTAGAGTTCCATCGGGAGCTTTCAGGCTTCCTGAGGAGGGCAGTTCGGGAGGGGCCGCGCTCGGGGGCGCCTGGCTTATCGGAAATACAGTCTGGTAAAGATTGGTCTGCGTAATTTGCTGCTGAGCAATAATCGGGTAAAAGCTCGTCAGGTGATAGAACGTCGCGTCATATCCAGAAGAGAAAAAGCTGCGCGCTAATCCGGCGCGGATGACGGTGTTCTGAGTTACTTTATAGGCCAGACCGACTCGCGGAGCGAAATCGTTGAGAGGAGTTGTGACGTCCGCGCTGTTTGAAACATTTCCGAGACCGGCCAGCAGAATGTCGCCCGTATCAGGATCGAAATTGGCTAGCCCTCCTTTTTTGGGTGAAGTCACAGGCGTGAAGTAATCCCATCGCAATCCATAATTCACCGTAAGCCGGCTATTCAAACGCCAAATGTCTTGCACGTACAGCCCTAGGTTCGTCTGCCTTTCGGCCGGACGCTGCGTAAAGATCGCGCGATCGAACGAGCAGGTTCCGCCAAGCAGAAAAGTCGCCATTCCAAGTCCCGAATTAGTTTGGCTGGGGTTCCCAGTCGCTGACTGACAAAAGGTATAGTTCCCTCTTGAGCTGGCGTTCACCGATTCGAAGTCGAAGCGATATCGGCGTACATCGGCGCCCCAGCGCAACTGGTGAGATCCGCTCATCTTCGACCAATTATTTACGAATTGGAATGTCGTTTCGGCATCCAGCCTTGGTATCCCAACTCCGCTCGGTATTCCCATAAAAAACCCCCCGACCGGACCGCTGATGTTGATGCCAGCCAAGCCTCCCGTGAGCGGATTTCCCGTGTTGATGCCCGGAATGCCCACCTGATCATTGGTTTTCAGGGCGGAATCATATTGATAAGCGTTCAGATTGAAGCGCGCCACTCCCGCACGTACTTCGGTCAGCAGGGTCGGAGAAAAGGTATGTACATAATTGAGTGCGGCGTGCTGCGCGTCGGACGTGGCAACCTCAGGACTCAAACCTCCTTGTGTCGGCCCTCCCGCTATTCCGAAGAGTGGAGGACTGGTCAAATCGGTATTGAAGTAGCTGTAACGAGCGAAAAACTTGTTTGAATCGCTTATGTTCCAATCGCCTTTGAAGTCGGTCCAATTCTGATTGAATCTTTCCTTAACGTCTCCCACATAGTTGTTATCGGTTGATTGGCCTATGTTTGGCCGGGGAAGCAAATTCAACAGGTTCAATGCAACCGGGCTAATGCGAGACGGGCAGATTACATTGAGCTTGCCACCGCACGAAATCTGCTGCCGACCGGTGCCGTCCGGATTGCCTGTTGCAGGATCGTAAATAGGCGTAGCAAGGCTACTGAAGTCTCCGCTCCGAAAAGCGTCATTGGGAACGGTGGAGAGAATGGAAGCGCCTTGAATAGTGCGAGCTAGCTGGTAGTCACCGAAAAAGAAAAGCTTATTTTTCTTGATTGGCCCGCCTAGACTAAATCCCCCTTGATTGAAATTGAAGGGGGGAACACCTAAACCCTTGCCGTTTTCGCCAGTGCCTGCGATTTTCTGGGTAAGGGGATCGGCTGCAAAGGTATCGGAGTTCCGGTTGAAATAAAATAGCGATCCATGAAGTTCGTTCGTTCCTGAGCGGGTAACATACTGCGCCACCATCCCCGCCGTGCTGCCAAATTCCGGATCGTAATCGGCCGTAGTTATCTTGAGTTCCTGCACCGAGTCTTCGGGCGGAACAATAAGCTGTATACCGCTGAATCCATAAGAGCGGTCTGTGATCCCGTCCAGGATGAATTCCTGCGCACCCGACCAGGTGCCATTTATGTAGACACGATTTGTTCCGGCAGGATTCTCACCCGCGCCCATCTGAAACGTGTCATTGAGCGCGCCAGGCACGACTGAGTAAAGCTGTGTGATGTTCCTTCCTACAACGGGTAGATTTTGGACTTGCTGTTGGTTGAACGTCTCGGAAACGTCGCTCTTCTCCGTTTGCAAAAGCTCTGCTCCTGCGGAAACGGTTACTTCTTGCGACATCGACCCGACCTGAAGCGTGGCATCGACCCGAACCGTTGCGTCCACTTGTAGAGCTATATGTTCGTGAAGAACTTTCGAGAATCCTTTCTGCTCGAAAGTGGCGGAATACTGACCCGGTGCAAGATTCGTCGCGTTGTAAAAACCTTCTGCGTTCGTATTCACCTTGGTTTGAACTCCTGTTTGCTCGTTGGTGATGGTGACGGCGGCGGAAGCAATTTGACCACCCGAAGGATCTGTCAGGAATCCATTGATCGCTCCGGAGACGGCCTGTCCAGGACTACTGGTGACACAAAGAAGGAAAACAACGAGTAGCGCAGAGAGTACTTTCAACAAGGGTTAGCTTCTCCCTCCAAGTAGGCACGGTCTCTACTTGCTTGATTTGCGGAGAATGTTATCACAACAACCGGTCTGCGGGTCAAGGCGATTGTGAGCTCTCAGGGCGTGTCCTCCAGCAGCGCTTGAAAATCCAACCCGAGCTCCTCCGAAAGTTGCTGGAGCGAATCGAGTACGATCTGCGGAAGCGCGATTCCCTCGTTGTTCGCGGAAGCACTTTTTTCCCACTCCATTTCTCCTGGCATAAAAATACGCTGTGATCCCTTTGCCTTTGGCGCTCCTCTGATGTTTCCGATCATTCGGTCCATGCGGAAGCCAAACTCCTGCATCGGCATGATTTTTGAGATGTCAATTGCGAGGAAGGCGTGGCCTGTACCTGGCGGTTCGGAGAGTTGTGCCACCCAACCTTTCACTTCGCCCCCGACGGCGGCCCCGCTGAGAACGCCGGCAAGAACTTCAACAAGAATCGCGAGACCAAATCCCTTGTGTCCGGCCATCGGGAGCTGCGAGCCTAATTGAGGCCACTCGTTTAGGTCTGTGGTGGGCAACCCCTCACCATTGACGAGCCATCCTTCCGGTATAGTCTGGCCCAAAGCCTTCGCCGTGTGGATCTTGCTGGCAGCTGTGGCACTCAGCGCGATGTCCAAAAAAACGGGCCATTCTTCACCTGCGGGTACAGCGTAGGCCAATGGATTCGTTCCGAGGATCGACGTGCGGCCTCCGGGCGCCGTCATGCAGGCGTCTGAGTTGCTCATTGCCAAACCGATCATTTCCCGCTTAGCAGCCATTAAGGCGTAGAATCCAGCAGCTCCGAAATGGTTGCTATTGCGAACCGCAACATAAGCAATACCAACCCGCTCTGCTTTTTCGATGGCGATCCCCATAGCCGTAACGGCGGTGGTCATGCCTATTGCGGCGTTGCCGTCCAGCACTGCCCAAGCCGGTCCGTCGCTCACGATTACCGCCTTCCCGCGCGCATTGATACCTCCGGCTCGAAGCTTTCGAACATAATTTCCGAGTTGGGCGGTGCCATGTGAAAAGACTCCACATAGATCGGTTGTTACGAGCACATCGGCAGTGATGTTGGCGTCGGTTTCTCTCAAGCCGGCCGTTTGCAGGGCGGAAAGGCAAAACCGTTTGAGGACGTCCGGACGAACCGGCCTCAAAGATCGACACCTGATTTCAAAATGTGGCAGATTTGGGCGAAAGGCATGAATTCAGTTCTACAATTCAGGACGATGTTCCACTTCTGACTTGCCGAGGCTCATGATAACAAAAGAAGAACAGACATGATTGATTCACCACAGTCGATAGAGGCAGGCGCCGGCCATTTTCGGTATAGAGTGGCGCCGGAGTGGGGAAACGGGGCTGAGCGCGTTGAGCGGAGTCGATGTTACCGGCGTTGCCACCGATTCGCAAGACCGCATCTACGTCTTCAATCGTGGTGAGCATCCGGTTCTCGTGTTTGAGTCCGGCGGCGGGTTTTTACATCGCTGGGGCGAAAATCTCTTTCGCCGTCCTCACAGGATTTACATCGATTCGCACGATTCTATTTACTGCACCGACGATGAGCATTTTCCGCTCTCGGCATCATCCACCTGGCTGCGCGATCAACAGGCCTGGCAGTCAATTATCATGTTGAATTCAGAAGACGTGGTTCATTGGAAGTTCCGCGATCTGCCCCGGCTTGCTGCCGATGTGAAGAAGTACGGCGTCTCAACGTTTGAAATTCTGGGATGGGACATCGGCGGCATCGATCACGGATATCCCGAGTACAGTCCCGACCCCCGGCTAGGCACCCCCGGAGAATTTTCGAGGCGCGCTGCGGGAGATCAAAGCAATCGGAATGCATCCCTTGATCTTCGCCAACATTCAGTTTGCCGACACAGCAACGAGTTTGTTAAAAACGAGCTTGCAGAATTACACGGTGGACGGTCTTTGGGCAAAAGACTGGTCGCTGGTGGGTTGGGGCGAAGGCGCCATAAGCGCTCGATTTCAACCGCAGCGTGCCATTAGCGCCGGATCGTTCTCTTCCGGAAGGCGTGCTCAACAGGTACCGAAACCTACTTACGGAGGGACGAAAGATTAATCCGCAGCTCGCGATTGCGTCCGAAAATCCTTGGGATAGAGCCTTTCCTTATGTGGCGGTCTCCTATCTCCGAATGAACGATATCGATATGTCTTCTGCCGCACTTCGATACACTTTCCCGGAATGGACCTTGACCATTTTTGCGGAGAACCCCGGTGATCGCAATATCATGAATAACGGTATACGCTATGAATTAGTTTGGGCCTTGGCGTTGAGGCACTACAACGTTTCGATGGATGACCCGTTGATGCATCCGCTGTCGCGCTATTTTCAGGAGTTGATCCTTATTCGAACGAAATACCGGGATTTGTTGTTCCATGGACGCTTCCTCGATAACCGAGGCGCGGAGGTAAAGGTCGGATCAGAGAGCCGCTATTCGGTTTTCGAGCCGCTTCATGGCGGCTCTGCCAGGGCTATTGTGATAGTCAACTACGGCGACAAAGAAGACGTTGCGATGGTGAAGGCGGGCGGGAACAGCCAAACTGCCGAAGTCTTGATTCCATTTCAACCTGATCGCAGCGCCCCAACGCCAGTAGAGGTTAGAGTTCCTCCGCAGACCTGTGCCGTGGTGGCGCAACCGTGAATGGTTGATGAGTCTATTTGAGAATCGGAGAAGTATTGAGACTGATTCAGTTACAGCGCCTTGGCGAAAGACGCGTGGCCGCGATAGAAGATAGAGAGCTGCGGTTATTGGACGAAGGCGCCTGCCGCAGTATTTACGAGTTAGCAACTAAAGCGGTAAACGATTCTGAGACGCTAACTGCTTCGGCGGAAAAAGCTTACACGAGCGACGTTCTGGATTATGACGCAATCTACGATGGACTCTCAGAATGGAGAATTTTGCCTTCCTTCGATCATCCTTTGGAGTGTGCGCGATGCATGGTAAGTGGCACAGGATTGACCCACAAGGCGAGCGCGGAAAACCGCGCGGCCATGCACAAGAGCACGCAAACCCAGCTCACCGACAGCGCGCGGATGTATGAAATGGGATTGCAAGGGGGCAATCCACCGGCCGGCGAAATCGGCGTTCAGCCGGAGTGGTTTTTCAAAGGGAATGGCGCGGTACTGAAAGCGCACGGTGAGGCGCTCGAAATTCCGGCGTTTGGCTGGGATGGAGGGGAAGAACCGGAGATTGCCGGTGTTTATCTGATTTCTCCGGCCGGCGAGCCCCTGCGAGTGGGTTTGACGGTTGCCAACGAATTCTCAGACCATCAGATGGAGAAGAAGAATTATTTGTATCTGGCGCCGTCGAAATTACGAAACTGCTCGATCGGACCGGAGCTTTGCATCGGCGAGGCGCCGTTCAGCCAGGTGGAGGGGACAGTGGCGGTGTACCGGAACGGCCAGGCAATCTGGAGTAAAACAATCTTCACGGGACAAGAGAATATGTCTTATTCAGTGCCTAACCTGGAGCATCATCATTTCAAATACGAGGCGCACCGGCGTCCCGATGACGTGCATGTCCATTTCTTTGGCGCGGACGCTTTCTCCTTTGGTGATGGGGTTGTGCTGGAGGACGGCGACCTCATGGAAGTGTCTTTTCCGGCCTTCGGGCGGCCATTGCGCAATCCGTTGAAGATCGCAGAAAAACCCGAGCGTTTTCATCGTGTGAGGACGTTATGAAGTGACGAAGTTCGTGGCATCGTCCTGCTCCTTTGGTTCACAGTCCTTCAAACGAATCAATATCGTTATCTGCCGATTTTGCGGAGCGTCGAAATTCGCGCGTTCTATTAAAATGGTTCCGCAATGCAGAACGGCGTTGTCACTCTCGTCTTGACGCTCATCGATAGACGTGATATCAAAAAGGACGATGTGTTGGTCCATTCCTGATCTCACTCAATTTTGGCCGGCGCTTTTGATTTCTTTGCTGCCTGCTGGGATGGTTTTTGCGAGATCCGCGGATTGCTTGTCCCCCCGCGTTTATGCGGAGCGTCGAGCTTGCCAATATCGAGACATGACTGAAAAACCCAGGCTCGAAAAGGGGATTTTGGAATTTGGCGCCTCTGAATGGAACAATGAGCCGTTCGCACAAACCAGCCGTCAAAGGAAAACCTAGTGCAGGCCTCTCGAGAGTTGATTCTTTCCCTTTATCGGGGCATGATCCTCATTCGTGAATTCGAATTGACAGCGAGGGAGGTCTTCAGGACCGGTCGCATGCCCGGATTCATTCACGTCTATGTGGGCGAAGAAGCGGTCGCGACTGGTGTGTGCAATCAATTGGAGACAGACGATTACGTTGCCAGCACGCATCGCGGTCACGGTCATGCACTGGCTAAAGGAATTGCCCCGCGCGCGGTGATGGCCGAATTGCTGGGCGCGACAACGGGCTGTTCCGGCGGGCGCGGCGGGACGATGCACCTCTTTGAGCCAAGCGTTGGATTTCTTGGCTCGAATGGCGTCGTGCCTCCTGGCATCCTCATCGCAGGGGGGGCTGCGTTAAGCGCTAAACTCCGCAACAGCGGGCAAGTCGCGGTCGCTTTCTTTGGGGATGGAGGTTCGAACAACGGGGCGTTTCACGAAGGTTTGAATCTGGCGGCAGCTTGGGAGCTTCCGGTGGTTTTCGTGTGTGAAAACAATATGTACGCGACCGAAATGCCGTTTCAGAAGGCAACGAAAAATACTAATGTGGCGAGCCGCGCTCAGGCCTATGGAATGCCGGGAAGGCGGATCGATGGCAACGATGTGCTCGCCGTGCACCGCAGCGCCGGCGAGGCCATTCAAAGAGCTCGTGAGGGAGGCGGCCCCACACTGCTCGAGTGTTTGACGTACCGATGGTTCGGTCATCACGAGGGAGATCCAGGCGTGTCGTACCGAACTAAGGAGGAGATCGCGACGTGGAAGGAACGCGATCCCGTGAAGAAGCTTCGAGACGATGCGGTGAATGGGGGACTTGCCTCGCAACAGGATTTCGATGCGCTTCATGCCGAGGTGAACGAGGTGCTCGAGGACGCGGCCCAGTTCGCCCTCAATAGTCCCCTGGAAGGGGAAAGTACCGCTCTTGCGCATGTGTTTGCAGGCCAGGGAGCTTAGGGAAAAGATCATGGGCGAGGTCAACGTTGCAGGCGAGATCGCAGCCGGCGAGTTGGTTCACACGAGCCGCATAATCAGCTATGCCGAAGCAGGCGTAGAAGGCGTTCGCGAAGAGATGCGCCGCAACGCCAACATCTTTTATACGGGACAGGGCATTGGTCCGCGCGGCGGCAACTTTCAGCAAAGCCGCGGTCTGTGGGCCGAGTTTGGCGACGAGCGCGTTCGCGACACGCCCATTGCGGAGAGAGCACAGACGGGTTTGGGCATTGGCGCCGCCCTCGCAGGGAGTCACCCCATTGTCGATATCGTGTTCCTGGATTTTACACTCGAGGCGCTGGGAGAGATCGTTCAGCAGGCCTCGACGATTCACTACATCTCTAACGGCAAGTTCAAGGTTCCTGTACTCATTCGAGCGGCGGGTGGAGGCGTGCGCAGCACGGGCCCGCATCATTCTCACACATTTTGGGCTTTTTTCGCGCATATTCCAGGGTTGAAAGTAGCGCTTCCGGCAACTCCTTACGATGTGAAGGGACTGATCAAAACCGCTCTGCGTGACGAAAACCCCGTGATCTTTATCGAACATAAGGGCTTGTATAACAGCAAAGGCCCGGTACCGGAAGAGGAATACCTGATTCCCTTCGGACAAGCACGCGTGGTTCGTCCAGGCCGCCACATTACAGTAGTGGCGATGAGCATGATGGTGCAGCGTGCCGTTGAGGCCGCCGAGAAACTGGAAGAGCACGGCATTTCGGCTGAAGTAATCGATCCGCGAACCATCGTTCCGCTGGATAAAGCGGCCATTTTGGAATCCGTGGCGAAGACCGGCCGCTTGGCTGTCGTGGACGAGGCATACGCGACGTGCGGCGTAGCGGCCGAGATTGCGGCGATCGCGGCCAGCGAGGCGCTGGAGGAGCTGGATGCACCAGTGCTGCGGATTTGCGCGCTGCCCGCGCCGCACACGTTCAGTCCCTCCGTCGACGCTCTTCTCGTGCCTTCGGTGGATCGGATCGTAGCAGACATCGTGCAGCTTTTAGGCAAACAAGTTTGAGATCAATTTCGCCCGGAACGTAGAGATGGTTGATTCATGAGCCTTACTGTCGTAATGCCACAACTCGGCCTGACTATGACCGAAGGCACGGTGAGTGAGTGGCTGAAGAAACCGGGTGATTCTATTCGGAAAGACGAGATGATCTTCGTTGTCTCTACCGATAAAGCGGACATGGAAGTGGAATCCATGCTGGACGGAACACTGCGGGAGATCCTCGTCGACAAAGGTCAAACCGTTCCCGTAGGAACGGTGCTGGCGTATGTCGATCCGCCTGGGAGCGCGGAAAAGGCTTCCTTGGGAGACGCCCCTACGCTCGAATCTCCGATTTCACAGGTGCACGAGCCGCAGCCCGAGAGAGAGGCTGCCAAACGATTCGCCTCCGGCGCAAGCATGGCGGATCAAGTGGACCGAAGCCGAGTTTTTGCTTCACCACGCGCCAGGAGACTGGCCAAACAAGTTGGTACTGACATTGCATCCGTCGACGGCAGCGGGCCAGGCGGACGCATTATCGAAGAAGACGTGATCAATAGTGCCAGTTCGAAGCAGGCGGCAGGACTCACCGATTCGTACGCGAAACGCCGGCAACTGATTGCGGAGCGGATGGTCGAAAGCGTCACTACGATTCCGGCATTCTCCGTATCACTGGAGATTAACGCGGAGCAATTCGTTCGTTTGTACGAGGACCTGCGGGAGCCTGTAGATCAGCGTACCGGTGCAAAGCTCACCTACACAGATCTTTTGCTGAAGACAGTCGCCATCGCTCTTACGAAAAGTCCGGAAGTGAACTCAACATGGAAGGATGGGGCTGTTCACCGGCAGACCGGAACCGACGTAGCACTGGCCATCTCAACGGAGCGAGGTATCGTAGCACCCGTGATCCGGAACGTGTCCGACGTATCACTTGAACAGCTGGTCAAGCGTCGCGCCGAGCTGGCCGAAAAAGCGCGTCAAAGTCACTTATCGCTCAGCGAGTTGGAAGGGGGATCTGGAACGCTCAGCAATCTGGGGATGTACAGGGTAGACCGGTTCCAGGGCATCATCACGCCCGGTCAGAGTTTTATTCTGGGGGTAGGAAAGCTGCGGCATCGCCCCTGGGTTGACACTGTCCTGGTCATCAAACCGACTATCATTTTCACGCTCTCGGTCGATCATCGGGTGGTGGACGGCGCCGTTGCGGCAACATTTCTGGAGCGTATCGCGGAAGTGGTGGAGAATCCGTACCGTATACTTTGGAAGCCCGATACCAACGCTTAGCAAATGCGGCGAGCCATCATTAGCGATCCTCTGTTTCAATCCGTCGATCTGTAAAGCGAAGGCGTTGAACCTGCCGGATTCGAGCTCCGGAAAATCCGACCGATCTGTAGTACCGAAGACGAAGTTATCGAGAAATGCATGAATGCGGACTTGCTGCGAGTGCGCCACGATTTCTAAAGCGGAGAACGGCGGCCGCAGCGGAACTCGCCCGAAAGTTCCTAGTCGCTGTAATTGTGGAAGCTTTGGTTGATCCAAAAGCCATTGACTTCGGGTGCGACCGTCTTCGACTTTTTCCGCAACTCCAACTCCGGAATTTGCGTATGCCCGACGTGCCAAAAGGCAAGTTCATCCGGCAGCGAATCCAGATTGAACTGAGGGTGGTCCGAGATCGCGGGACGCTACGGATGTCCACGACCAGTTCGCCGCCGCCGATCCTCACCCGTTCTACAAACTCAGGGATGGTTCGCGTGGAGCAGCCACCCGTATAAACAGGCAGACGACCGGACACGCAATCATTAGGAGAAGAGGGAGGAACACGCAGAAGTGAAAGCACGTCCAAATGCACGATCTGCCCCGCGCAAGTGCTCGTCGAATGGCGATAGCGCCACCACGACCATGAGCTTTTGGCTGTATTCGTGACGTGTAGCGCTGCTGAAAAGAGGTCGCGAAAACGTTGGTCCTTCGAATCGGTGTTAGGAGCTTAATGCCCGGAATAGTTCACCCAGATTGGGCTGGACCATGCTAAATTCCGATCTTCCTGGATGACGCGGACGTAATACCAGCTTTGCCCCGGTGATGTCGCCGTATCGGAAAAGTCGAACTCGGCGGTTTCCGCGTTGGGCTGGGTCTGGTAGATGAACTTGCCGTTCTTGACGATTTCGATGATTTGAATCGGGGCTGTGCCGAGCACGTTGACGTGCAAGACCGGCGCGGCGGGCGCGGCGAAGGAATCGCCCATCATCCACTCACGCCCTTGCCGGTCGCGGGCGCGCACATCGAGCACGATATTGTCTGTTGCTCCGTAGGCGTGTCGTTTGCGCATGCTTTCGACGATGTCCCGCCGCTCGGGGGACGGCGTATAGATCATGGTGTACGAGCTGTGTGTCGAGATGTGGTCCGAGCTCGATTCGACGCCGAGTTTGTAGTTTTTGGCGAGCGCATTCCAGTAAAATCCCAGCGGGCGGTAGGGCCCGTGGGTGCTGACGTGATAGCCGGGAGATTCGGCGCGCGGCGCGCCTGCGTACTCGTAGTTGGCGTGATAGCCCTGGTAGATTTCAACCAGCGGCTCGACTTCGGGATCGTTATCGCGATAATCGCTGCCTTGATCGGTAGCGAGCGAATGGAGCATGCAGACTCCGCGATTCTCTCTTAAGTAAGGGTAGAGAATGGGCCCGCTGTTCACCTTGCCTTGGATTTCGTCGCGGGAAATGGGGAGCACGTGCACGCCGCGCCGGGCAAACACGACGTTGCGGTGACCGTTCGGATACGGCACGCTTCGTTCGTAGCCAAACAGGGGCGTGTAGGCGCCTGCAACATGGAAGAGGTCGATGGCCTTTTCCGTCCGCCACCAGGTGTATTCCTGGGCGCCGGCATTGTGGTCGGAAACGATGCCGGTGTCCATGCCAGCGGCGTCCATCATGTAGCGGAAGTAATCTTCCAGCGAGCCATCGCCTGCGCCGTCAGGCGAGATTTCAGTGTGACGATGGAAGTCGCCTCGCAAAATCCTCAGCTCGCCCTGCGGGGTTCTGATCCGATATGTGCGCTCGCGCTGAATGTCGGCCGCTTCGTGCGGATGCACTGGGGCAACGATCGCCGGCTGTTCGGTGAAAGCCCGGAGGCTGGGCTCCGAGGGCGCGAGACTGTCATCTACGCGCGCGAACTCAATCTCGTTGCGGCGCTCGTTTGCCTCGGCGCCGGCGGCTGGAAAAAGGCGGTTGTCATTCGTCCAAACTGCCCAAACTCCGGCGGCGGAAGGCAGCAGTTGGAAGGCGCCATCGGGCCGTGTGCTGGAATTCGGGATCTGCGCGGCCGGACGCCAGCGGTCTCCCTCGTAGGCGGTGAGAAACGTGTTCCAGCGGCCATTGTTGGCCCAGAAATCAGTGCGATTGATAGCCGTGGAGGTTCGCGCCTGCAGTTCCATCCAGATGCGCCCGGCGCGATCGCAGGCGAGCTTGGGCGTTTCGACGTAGCGGTTATAACGCTGCGGCATGGCGGCCATGGGATCGGCGGCCGGAGTCATCCAGCGACCATTTTCCAGTACCGCTACACGAGGCCGGCGGTCGGAGTAGAGGGTGGTGCCGCGCCAGGTGGCGTCGCGGGCGTAGTCCTTTCCCCAGTTAGCGCCGGACTCGTCCCACGCTAACCAAACGCGATCCTGGCCATCGACGGCAAGCGACGCGTGAGCCTCAAAGAGAGGAGACTTGGTTACCTGCTGGATGGCCCCCATGGTTCCATCGGCTGCGATGCGGCGCAAGAAGATGTCGTAATTGCCGGTGCGATAGCTGTCCCAGGCGATGTAGAGGTTGCCTGCCGAGTCCGCGGCGGCATCCGGCATCCAGGCGCTCGCTCCGCTAATCTCCGTGGGCGTACTCCATCGACCGCCCACCAGCTTGCTCCACATGACGTGCGATTGGCCGTTCTGATAGGCGACCCAAATCAAATGAAGGTTGCCACTGCGATCGCGCACCAGCTTATGAAAGAAATTCGGCTCGCCTGCATTCGTCAATTTGCGCGGGGCGGTCCAACCACCCTGGCCATCGTTGGTCCGAGCCATCAGATCCCAGAGCTCGCCTGCGCGCTGCGACCAGACCACCCAGATGCGGCCGCGGGCGTCTTCGGCGATGGCAGTGCGGTAGAGGTCCTGCCCGGACGGCGTCAGCGGTTCGGGAGAGGACCATCCGGATGGCGTCGAGTGCGCTGCGAACAGTCGGTCTCCACCGCCTTCATAAGTCTGCCAGGCGATCCATGCGGCGCCGCCCGAGGCGACGGCCAAAGAGGGATAATCGTGCTCGGCCATGACGCCTTCCCGCGACGGTGGAGAAACTCGATTGGGAGCAGGAACGGCCTGCACAGAAACGTCTCCATCCTCGAACCGCAAGACACGGCCGGCACGCAGGTCTTCCAGATGGAAGCTATAGTTGGAGCGGCGGGTTTGAATGCGAATTTCCGCCGCGGGCGATGCCTCGATGGTGGCGGTAATTCCCTTGGGAACGATGTTGCGACCCGGCCCCTGTACGACGACGGGACGCGGCTTATCCGGCTGGTCTTCAAAGTTAGCGGAATTGGTGCGCATCGTCCACGAATTTTGTCCGGCGATGCGGTCGGCGCCGAAGAAGCGCCAGGGAATCAAATCAACGATGCGACCGTCGCTTGTGGAGAGGGTTCCGGAGTAGTCGGTCTCGCGTTCCTGCAATTCGCCGAAGGTGATGAAAACGGCAGTGGCGGTGCGGGGCTCGGCGCTGTTGGTGCGCTGAAGCGGATTTTGTGCGCCGCCGCCGGACCGAAAGAAAGCGAACAGGAAACCGATGCCAGCAACGAGTATCAATGGTTTCATTTCAGATGCTCTCGAGCAGGCGAGAACGAGCGTCAGTGTATCAGGTACGAGGCGAAACGGCCGGCGCGGGGCGGTAGCGAAGATGAGTAAGTACGGGACTTGGGGCTGTTCGGACAGGCCGGATTGAACGGGGTGACTTAGCGAACGAGGCAATTGCCGAGACGAGTCTCGCACGGCAGCCAAAGTGCCCGGCAGCAATGCCTGCGCCACGGCTAATCGAAGGCGAACAATTTTTGCGCGGTCAGACCGCGGATTTTTATTCGCTCAGATTCGGGTGCGAAGTCGAACATCACGTCGAACACTTCTTGGGAAGTTTTAAATTCAGGCGCGGTTGTGCCCAGATAACCCCATAGCATCCGGTCAGCGCCGAAGGCTTGATAGGCTCGCCTGACCAAAGGCTTCATATCCGAGTAGGGAAACTTTTCCTTCGACGACGCTGAGATGTTAGAAAACTTCACGTAAACGCGTGGAAGATCTGCAAGTCGGAGGACACTTTCGAACTCTGCCGGGCTTCCTTGTCCGGCACGGGCCAGATGATCCAGGATCACGGGCATCTCTCTGAATTTTCCCGCGAGTTCACCAATCATGGGAGCGTAATAAGGAATGAAATGCATCTGAATCCCAAGTCCGAGTTCGTGCGCTGCCCGCCAGGTGTGAAGCATTTGCGGATCTCGCATGTCGCGGTCGCGAATGGCGCCGGTTTTTGTAGAGGGTGTTCCCGGCTTGTGCGTCTCGTGAATTCTGAGCGCCACGAGGCGTCCCGAATCTCTGCTCGTTAGCGCCCGCATATGCCCTGGCGTCGCGGGATCGATGGGGTCGAACAGGCATGTGCCTTTGAAAAAGCCTTTTGCCGGCTCATTAGCGAAGCAATATTCAAGGTAGCTGTGATCGTCCTGGTATGGCTCAGGGTGCACGATTACGGCGTGATCGATGTTTGTCTGACGAGCGAATGTAAGATATTGCTCGACCGGGGCGGCCGGCGGCGTATAGGACAAAGGACTGTACGGAAAGCGGGATTGATCCCCTGCGAACAGATGAACGTGTGAGTCGATTACTAAGTCGTTTGTGCGCGGAAGAGCTAGAGCCGGAATGGCGGATACCGTCCCTGTAAGTACCTTTCGCCGGGAAATCATATTTGGGAGTTACTCGCAATAATCACCCAATCATGTGTATGTTTGAAACGCGGCAAGCGGAGCAGAGATCTTAGCTGATCTAAAGCGCTACGCCTTGTGTTATGACAATATGCCATGCGGCTATTTGGAATTGCACTCTTAATAACGACTATACCGACCCTTGCGTTCGGACAAGCGCCGTCGAAAGAAAATCAAGCTACACAGAATCCCGAAGCGGCGGTCGAATCCAATCTGCCGCCGGCGCAAACGGCCGGGGAGATTCCGGCAGAACGGATCAGCAACGCCGACAAGCAAGGCGACTGGCCCGCAATCGCCGCGTGTTCGGACGGATCGCTCTGGGCGATTTGGATCGAATGGAACGACAGAGATGCCGACCGGGTGTTGGTGAAGCGCCGTGATCGTCAGGGGAATTGGAGCCGGGAGATTGAGATCGCGGACGCCAATTGGGACCACTACTCGCCACAGATCGTCGCGCTCGGGAGCGATGCCATGGCCGTCTGGTCGGCACAGGTGGACGGTAATTTCGAACTCTTCGCTGCGAAGGTCAGCACATCGGGCGCCGCTTCCAAACCCGAACGGCTAACAACTGCGCGCTTCAGCGATTTCAATACTCGAGCCGTCGCGGACAGGAATGGCAATCTTACGATCGTCTGGCAATCCTTCCGGAATGGAAACTCGGACATCTATACGCGGCGCTACGCCAGAGGCGCCTGGGGGCCAGAACTTCGGGTTTCCGACAGTAACGCGAACGAATGGGAACCCTCGATAGCGCTCGCGAAAAACGGCACAGCCTGGATTTCGTGGGACGGATACCAGACCGGCAATTATGACGTTTATCTGCGCTCTTTCGACGGCCGGAGGCTGGGCGAGACAATCGCAATGACGACCGAGCCTGAAGCGCAATTCCACACGAGCGTTGCCGTCGATTCTTCAGATCGGGTCTGGGTGGCATGGGACGAGGCAGGTCCGAACTGGGGCAAAGATTTTTCAGCGTCGAGCGCCGCGCCCGGAAGCCGCGGCTTGCACTACTCGCGCAAGCTGGGGCTGCGGGTGTTCGCGAATGGCCGGGTGCAGGACGTCTCGGCAGATCTTCATGCGGCATTAACCGGGCGCATGCAGCGTTATGCCGAGCTTCCGCATCTGGCCTTTGATCGCGCGGGCACACTATGGTTAGTGTTCCGGCATTGGACGTTTGCCAAGCCAAACGAGATCTACCATTTCTACGCGACCGCCCTGGACGGGAATAAATGGACGAAGCCGTGGCTGCTGGCGCAGAGTTCCGGCCAAAATACACAGCATGCGTCGCTCGTTTTGGCGCCCGATGGGCACATCGTTGCGCTCTATGCGAGCGACGGACGCTCGCAAACGGTATTTCCAACGGACCCGGCGCACTCGCTGCATTACAACGTCTATCTTTCTCGTCTGCCGTTAGGCCCCGCAGAGACGAATGTCCAGTTCGCGGAGGCAAAACTTCCGACCGCGGGCGTCCCCTCTCCGGCTCGGCAACGCGCCCAAATGTCGCTGGGTGGAACAAACTATCGGCTTCTCATGGGCGACGCTCATCGCCATACCGACATTCGCGGGCACAGCGGGGTAGATGGCTCCGTGCTGGACACATATCGCTACGCGCTGGATGCCGCGCAATTGGATTGGCTTGGAACCTCGGATCACAACGAGGTCGCAGGAGGCCGCTGGCCCGACGGCTTGCGGGATTATCAATGGTGGACGACACAGAAGACGGTGGATCTAATGTCGCACGCTCCCGTCTTCATTGGGGTCTATAGTTACGAGCACAGTCTGGCGCGTCCGTCCGGTCACCGGAATGTGCTGTTTCTGAAGCGCGGCGGACCACTGCGAATCGCAGATCGTGAGCGCCGGCCGGAAGACAATCTACCGCCTAACTTGTGGAAATGGATGACAGAGCACGCGCTGAGTCAACCCGGCCAACAGGTCATTCTGGTGCCACATACATTCGGTGAAACCAGGCAACCGATCGCCGACTTCAACTGGGACAATCCATCTTTCGATTGCCTCCTCGAGATTTACCAGGGAGCACGATCGAGCTACGAGGCATGGCGAATGCCCAAGAACGAGAGGCGCGGCGAATCGCAGCTTGATCAGGGCGGGCATTTCGCGCAGGACGCTCTGGCGCGCGGGGATCGTTACGGTTTTGTGTCGTTCAGCGATCATGGCTCCACGCATAACAGCTGGGCCGCAGTTTGGGTGAAGAACGAGGACCGCGCTGGATTATTTGAAGCAATGGGCGCGCGGCGGACTTATGCGGCAAGCGATGAAATGATCCTGCAGGCAGCGGCGGACGGCCACATGCCGGGCGAGGAATTCGCGCAAGAGATTACAAAACCGCCCATCATTACGGCGCACATCACAGCCCCAAACACAATCCTGCGGATCGATGTCGTCAAGAATGGCCGCTACATCTATACGGTACGGCCGAATGCCACAACGGCATCATTGCAGTTTCAAGATCGGGATGCGGAACCTGGAAAAGCATACTACTACCTTCGCGCTTTCCAAACGGATACCGAGAATCCCGGTGGTGATCCGGAGGTGGCCTGGAGCAGTCCCTGGTTTGTCACTTACAAGTAAAGAACAATCCCTTTTAGTCGCGGCTCTGAAAGCTGTTGAAAGACGAGTTGTGCGCTGCGCTCCGGCCGGTGGTATAATGTCTCCGATTTTCCGCACGCTGTAGGTTCGCGCGCGGAGATTCAGGGGGTCGGCGATGCGATCTGTTTTGATTGCCCTCGTTGGAACGTTGCTGGTTTCCGCCCAGGTTGACACCGGGGCAATTTCCGGAGTGGTTCGCGATCATAGCGGCGGGGTGGTCCCGAGAGCCGCGGTTCGCATCGTCCAGCAGGGGACGAATCTCGAGACCGATCTGCAGACGAACAATTCCGGATTCTATGCCGCTCAGGCGCTGCAGCCGGGACAATATCAGATCACGGTCACCAAGGAAGGCTTCCAAGTGCAGAAGAGCCAACCGCTAGACCTGCGCGTGCAAGACCGGGCAGAGATTAATTTCGAGCTTGTGGTGGGCTCGACGCGTTCGGAGGTCACGGTCTCGACTGCGGCGCCGCTGCTGGAATCGCAGACCTCATCGATAGGGCAGGTGATCGAATCAAGAACGGTGACCGATTTACCTTTGAATGGGCGGAATTTCATTCAACTTGCCACCCTGAGCGCGGGAACGCTGCCATCGACGCGAACAGTCGAACGCGACAACTTCATATCGAATGGCGCGCGGGCCGTGCAAAACAGCTACCTCTTGGATGGGATCGATAATAAGAATCGCATCTTGGGCTTCGACAAGAGCTCGGCGCAGATTATCCAACCTGTTATCGATGCTATCGAGGAGTTCAAGGTGCAAACGTCCACTTTTTCGGCTGAGTTCGGCCAGGCGGCAGGGGGCGTCGTGAACGTGACGCTCAAGTCGGGAACCAACAGTTTTCACGGCAATCTGTTCGAGTTCCTGCGCAACTCAGACCTCGATGCGACACCGTATTTTCAACCCGCCGAAGGAGCCAAGCCACTTTTCATCCAGAATCAATTCGGAGCAACGTTCGGCGGACCGATTCTCAGGAACCGGACATTCTTCTTTGGAAGCTGGCAGAGTTCGCGCGAAGAAAATGCCGCGCCGCAAATTGGCACGGTGGCGACGGCCGCGGAGCAGCAGGCAACTTTCCCGTCGAAGATAATCGATCCGTCGACCGGCAAGCCCGCTCCGAACAACACCATTCCGATCAGCCGGTGGGATCCCGTTGCGCACGGTTTGTTTGCGTTATATCCGCTGTCGAATCTGTCGGGCACGGTCAATAACTTCTTTTACAACCCCAAGGAGCGCGTCAGCAGCGATGATTACAATCTGCGCATTGACCACCGCGCCGGGCCGAAAGATTACGTCTTCGGGCGCATTTCACAGGGCTGGGGACAGAATTTCCTTCCCACTACATTGCCCGACCCCGCCAATCAACAGGGTTTTATAGACTTGACGCGACGGCAAATCATGGTCAGCGAAACGCATACCTTGTCTCCGAATAAGTTGAACGAGTTCCGGCTTGGGTTCGTGTACAGCCTGAGCAATCAGGATGTTCTCGGGCCACGCCTGTTCGACCAGTATGGAATCAAAGGAGCGCTGGACGCCCCAAACATCAAAGGGCTGCCGCTCTTCAACATCACGGGGTTCAGTGCGTTGGGTACAACGGGTCCTGGTAACACTCCGATTCAGGCGACCGGCAGCGGTAATTTCCCCGCAAAAAAATCGGGTAAGATTTGGCAGCTGCTGGATAATTTTTCCTGGGTGCACGACCGCCATTCGATCAAATTCGGGATTGACTTCGAGCGGGTGACACTGTTCGTATTCGCGACCAACAGCGCAAGACCCGCTTACACGTTCAACGGCACGTATACCGGCTCCGGTTTAGCCGATTTTCTGCTGGGCGACGTCTACAGCGCCTCTACGTCGCAGCAGCAACTCAATACCATCCAGCAGTACATTTACAACGGCTACGTTCAGGACGATTGGAAGGCTACGGCTAAGTTGACTTTGAACATCGGTCTCAGATATGAGTTGCCAAAGCCTTTTGTGGAGGCGCATGATCGGCAGTCGAACTTCGTGCTGGATAGCGGTCCGTGTTATCTGCAGCTCATCACCGTCGCCCAGGACAGCAAATGCGGCATTGGGCGAGCGCTGACGCGTACTGACTACAATAATTTCGCGCCGCGCGTCGGGCTTGCGTATCAGGCCACGGATAAAGCGGTTGTGCGGAGCGGCTTCGGGATTTTCTATGGCCGTGATGAGGACCTCGGCATCATGCGCCGCTTACCCAATAATCCGCCGTTCATCACGAGCGCAACGTTTCCCGGCAGCCAGACGACGCCCGCATTCCAACTGCAGACCGGATTTCCGGCAAACGCACTGAGTCTTGCCAGCGGCAGCGCCACGGTGAATAGTTATCCCTTCAATTTCCCGGTGCCGTACGTGGTTCAGTGGAACATCAATGTCGAGCGCCAGCTGGGCGGCAACTTCGTGGCGCAAATCGGTTATACCGGATCGGAGGCTCATAAGCTGCCGATCGTGGTGAATGTGAATCAGCCGTTTCCCGGCACCGGCAATTTGAACGCACGCCGGCCTTATCAAGGTTTCGGAGACATCGAGGTATACGGTCCGCTGGATAATTCGACATATAATGCGCTGTTAGTAAAACTTGAACGGCGGTTCTCGAACGGACTCAGCATGCTTGCCTCGTACACTTACGGTCATTCCATCGACGGCGGCGGTAATCCAAACGACAACAACGATCCTGGACCTCAGAACGCACGCGACCTCTCGGCGCAGAAAGGCGCATCGAATTTCGATGTGCGGCATCGTTTCGTTGTGAGCGGGTTCTATCAACTGCCGTTTGGAAAATCGGGCGGTTTCGTCTCTCATCTTGTCCGAGAGTGGCAGCTCACGGGAATTTTTTCGGCGCAAACGGGCCAGCCGTTCACGGCAACGCTCAGCACAGATCCGACCGGCACAAATACGACGGCGCGCCCCAACCGAATTGCAGACGGGAATCTGCCGTCCGATCAGCGCAATCCCTCTCGATGGTTTGATATCGCTGCTTTCGCCGTGCCCACATGTGTTTGCTTCGGGAATTCCGGCCGCGACATTTTGACGGCACCCGGATTGTTGAACCTGGATCTTGGAGTAATCCGCGACTTCAAGTTTGCCGAACGGTTCCGTCTCCAGTTTAGAGCGGAGTCGTTTAATCTCATGAATCATCCCAATTTGGGGCTGCCGAATATGGCGATCGGCAACCCGCTGGTGGGAACCATCAAAACGGTGATCAGTCCGGAGCGCCAGAACCAGCTTGCGTTAAAAGTTTATTTCTAAGATGGTGGCGTGCTTGATGCCGGGAGGACTTCTTATGAAACTCGCAAATCTGGTGGTTTTTCTTTCAGTATTTTCGTTGCCCTTGGTTGCGCAGACCTCGGTCAGCGTTCGGATCCTGCTAGGTGTTACGGACACGGAGTCAGCGAAGTGGGATGGTTCGGTGCAGGCGAAAGGTGCTGTCATCAAGTCGCTCGAGCCGTGGCGATTCGAGGAGTCCGATTCCATAAGCGGCTCCTCCTGGAAGGCGAGCACTCATGGAGTGCGCCTCTTTGGCGGAGGCAACCAGGTCAACGGAAGACCGATCCGCAATATCGTTGCCAACGGAGTTGTCGCGAACCTGTCCGGGGTTTCGGATAACGCCGTTCTCAGCGTTACAACAGCGCAGGGCAATTTCGAGGTGAGCCTGGCTGAGATTCCATACGGAACGAGCGCCATGAAATTGACTGGGAAGGTTTGGGTGGACCGCGTTCCTCCTGCCGCGCGTCTCACGGAAACACCCGATGAAGAGGATTTCCCTTCCGGCACAACCGGGAAGGCAGGAGAGGTTTGGATTGCTTATGTCACGTTTCATCACAATCCGGATCACAACAGCCTGCGCGCTCCACGGAAGACGCCAATCACCGATTTTTCAACTTTGAAGGCGCCTACGCGTGGAGATCAGATCTTCGCGCGGCGCTACTCAGCCGGCAAATGGGAAAACCCGATCGCCATTACGGAAGCGGGAGGCGATTTCTATCGCACTTCAGTGGCAATCGACGGCCGCGGACGAGCGTGGGTTTTCTGGGCGGCGAATAACAAGAGTAATTTCGATATCTTCGCCCGGGTCATCGAAAATGGAAAAGCCGGCCGCCGGGTGCAAATTTCAAAAGAGCCGGGTGCAGACGTGGAGGCGGTCGCGACAACCGATTCCAAAGGCGTCGTTTGGGTCGCCTGGCAGGGCTGGCGCGCGGGACGCGCGGGCATCTTCGCGGCAGTCCAAAAGGGCGAAAGCTTTACCTCTGCCATGCCGGTATCCAATTCTTCCGCGAACGAATGGAATCCCGCGATTGCCGCCGATAAACAGGGCCGGGTGACGGTCGCCTGGGATTCTTACCGCGCCGGCAATTACGACGTTTACATGCGCACGGCGTCCGCTCCGAATTCCTGGGACGGCGAAAGAGCGGTGGCAGCTACGGCACGCTACGAGGCTTATCCGTCGCTGGCTTATGACGCCGCGGGACGGCTGTGGGTCGCCTATGAGGAAGGCGGCCCCAAATGGGGCAAAGATTTTGGCGCATACGACACTGGAGGAGTCTCCGTCTACCAGGGTCGCGTCGTTCGTATTCGCGGATTCGGACCGGACGGCCGCGCGGTCGACCTACCTGCCGATGTGGGAAGCGTGCTGCCGGGAGTTGCGTCACTGCACGTCGAAGACATCGGCGCACAGAACAAGAACCAAACTCTCGATCCCGATCCGGCACTGTCCACGGATCGGGGCGCGAACCGCCCGGCCCGCAACCAGCAGAATCCCAAGAATACAAGTCCGCGGCTGCTCATCGATTCTTCGGGCCGCCTCTGGCTTGCGGCAAGAAGCGCGCACCCGATCTGGTGGAATCCGGTTGGAACAGTTTGGACAGAATACGTTGTCTCGTTCGACGGCGCGCGCTGGACACCCCCTATTTTCCTGACCCACAGCGATAATCTGCTCGACAACCGTCCAGCTCTCGTGTCTACCGCGCCGGGACAACTGATGGTGGTCGGCTCTTCCGACAGCCGGCGTCAGTTTCAATTGACTCAGGGACATAATCAAGGTCCGAATCTAGAGCAGACGTTCCCGCGCGATCCTTACAACAACGATCTTTTCGCGAATGAAATCGTGCTTAGCGGCGCGGCTCAGAGTACGGCCGGCGTTCCGGCGCGCGAGTCCGATTCCGGAACCACCGTCGCAGATCCGATAGAAATAAAAGCCATCAGCACCCTGCGAGAGTACCGTTCGCCAACCACCAACCTCCGCATCGTGCGCGGCGAGTTTCATCGACACAGCGAGATTTCGCAGGATGGCGGCTTCGATGGCTCGATCATCGACCAATGGCGTTACATTCGCGACGCTGCCGCACTCGACTGGGTGGGCTGCTGCGATCACGACAATGGCGGCGCCCGTGAATATACCTGGTGGCTGATACAGAAGCTGACCGACATTTACTACGCGCCAGGCAAGTTCTCGCCCATGTTCAACTATGAGCGAAGCGTTCCGTATCCGGAGGGCCACCGAAACGTCATTTTTGCGGAGCGCGGCATCCGGCCTCTTCCGCGCCTCCCGATTACGGCGGCGGACGCGCCCGGTCACGCGCCCGATACGCAGATGCTGTATGCCTATCTGAAATATTTCAACGGCGTGGCCGGCTCCCATACCAGCGGAACAAATATGGGAACGGACTGGCGCGACAACGATCCCCTGGTGGAACCCGTGGTCGAGATTTACCAGGGCGACCGCCAGAATTACGAGATGCCCGATGCTCCCAGATCGAATTCCGCCGACGATTCGATTGGCGGGTGGCGTCCCAAGGGCTTCATCAATTTGGCGCTCGCGAAAGGTTACCGGCTGGCGTTCGAGGCCAGCTCCGATCACGTCTCGACGCACATCAGCTACGCTAATGTATTCGTCAAAGACGTAACCCGCGAGTCTGTGCTCGACGGTCTGAAGAAGCGGCATGTGTATGCGGCAACCGACAACATTCTGGCGGAGGTCCGCAGTGGCAATCACATGATGGGCGACGCATTTAGCTCGACCTCACGCCCGTCCTTGGAGGTGAAGTTGACAGGCACCTCGAACTTCGCCAAGGTGTATGTTGTCAAAGATAACAACTACGTCTATTCCATCAATCCGAACTCCTCGAATGTGTCGTTTTCCTGGGTTGATAATACGGCGGCGGCAGGCAAAACGAGTTACTATTATGTGCGCGGCCAGCAGGACAACGGAGAGATCGTCTGGGTTTCGCCGATGTGGATTACCTACACGGGCCAGTAGCATAACATCTGTCTGATGGACGAAGAACGCCAGGAAAGAATTCGCTACTACGTTTTTGCGGCGTTCGTCGGCATTCTGCTGGCGCTGAACTGGCTGGGCATTTTCCGCACGTTCCTGGGTATCGACACGGCGGTTTTCATCACGCTGCTGGCCGGTTATAAGACTTTCTATAACTCCATCTCGGCGCTCTTCGAGAGGCGCATCTCCGCGGATATCGCGCTCTGTGTTGCCGTGATCGCGGCGCTTGCCGTGCGGCAGTATCTTGCCGCTGCTGAGGCAATGTTTATCGTGCTGGTCGGGGAAGGACTCGAATCCTATGCCGCCGGACGCACGGCGGTTGCCATCCGGCGTTTCGTCGAACAATTACCCCGCATTGCGCACGTCATACGCAACGGCCGCGAAGAAGAAATCGGCGCCGAATCGCTGCTGCTGGAGGATCTAGTGCTGGTGCGCGCCGGAGAGCGCATCCCGGCGGACGGCGTAGTCGAAGATGGTTTTTCGGCGGTGAACGAAAGTTCGATTACCGGCGAGCCTCTGCCACGCGACAAGCAGAGTGGAGATGAAGTCTTCTCCGGCACGCTGAACGGCGGTGGCCTGCTGCATATCCGGGTATCTCGGGTCGGCGAAGAGACGACGCTGGGGCGCGTGATCAAACTGGTCGAAGAAGCGCAACAAAGACAGGCGCCGGTGGAAAGGCTGGCAGACCAGGTGGCGAAGTATTTTCTGCCTGCCTTGTTGCTGGCCGGCGCGCTGACGTTTTTTTTCACGCGCGACTGGCTCCGGACCGTGTCGGTTCTCATCGTGGCTTGCCCGTGCGCGCTGATTCTGGCGACGCCGACGGCCATGGTAGCGGCCATTGGGGGCCTGGCACGGCGCGGCATTCTGGTCCGGGGCGCGGCTGTGCTGCAACGCGCGGCTAAAGTCGACACGCTGGTTTTGGACAAGACCGGCACCATCACCGAAGGGCAGTTCGAGATTATCAAGATCATTCCGGTGGATCGGAGTGAGGAGGCGCTTCTAGCACTTGCGGCGTCCGCGGAACGCGCCTCGGATCACGCGCTGGCGAGAGTCATCGTAGAGGAGGCCGCGCGCCGGGGCTTATCTGTCGCGGAGCCCGACCATGCCCGCATGCTTCCAGGACGCGGCGTCGAGTGCTCGCTTGAGGGACGCACGATTCGCGCCGGGAACGCCGCTTTCCTCGCGGAAAGTGGCATTCACAACACGAGCTCGCTGCTCGAGGAAGCCGATCGCCTTGGCGCAACCACCGTCTTTCTGGCCGACGGCGAGCGCCTGGCGGGCGGCATCCTGCTGCGCGACCGGTTGCGCGAAGGAATCGCAGAGTGCATCGCGGGCTTTGACGAACTCGGCATTACGCGCAAGCTGATGCTCACCGGGGACCGGCGGCGAGCGGCGGAGGCCATCGCTCGTAAGGCAGGCATTACAGAGGTCGATGCGGAGCTGCTGCCGGAGCAGAAAGTCGACCGCATTCGCACGCTGGTCTCGCAGCAGCGGACGGTGGCGATGGCCGGCGACGGCATTAACGATGCGCCTGCGCTCGCGACCTCGAATGTCGGGATTGCGGTTGCCGGTGCCAGCGACATTACGGCTGAAGCCGCGGATGTGGTCTACATGCCGCGCACTCTCGAAAAGCTGCCAAAACTTTTTGAAGTAAGCCGGCGCGCGGTCCGCACGGCATGGCAGAACATTATTCTCTTCGCGGGGCTTGTGAATCTGGCGGCTGTCCTGTGCGCCGCAACGGGCGTCATCGGCCCCATCGGCGCTGCGTTAACGCACCAGCTCTCCTCGTTCTTCGTGATGATGAACTCGCTGCGGCTGTTGCGGGTGGAACGGTCCGAATCGGGCCTGGTCCGTTACGCCTCTCCGCTGGTTGCGGGTTTCCTCTCCCGTACTTCCCTTCCCCAAACGTGGCAGCGGCTGCGGCATGCGATGGGGCGCGTCGATATCGGGTCCGGCGCGCAATGGATGATCGAGCGACGCCGGGAGCTGCTGCGGCCCGCGATTCTCGTGCTCTTGATGCTCGTGGTTCTAAATGGGTTCTATATCATCCGGCCCGATGAGACCGGCATCATTCAGCGCTTTGGCAAAAAGGTGCTGCCCTTTAGCGGACCGGGATTCCATTACAAATTTCCCTGGCCTGTCGAACGCCTTACGCGCATCCAGGCGCACCGCGTACGCAGAATCGAGATCGGCTTCCGGTCCAATGCCGCCCTTTCTCCGGGCGCCGAGCCGATGGCCTATGAGTGGAACGTACAGCATCGCGCCGGCCGGTTTCAAAGGGCGCCGGAAGAATCTCTGCTGTTAACGGGCGACCAGAACATGATCGAGCTGAATGCAACTCTGCATTACGACATCGTTCGTCCCGACGATTTTCTGTTCCGGCAGCTGGATGGCGAAGCGACAGTGCGCGCCGCTACGGAATCCGCGATCGAATCGGTGATTACGGCGACCGGCCTCGACGAGGTCCTCACGACCGGGCGCGCCAAGATTGAACAGAAAGCGCAGCGAGAGCTGCAAATTCGCCTGGATCGTGAGGAATCCGGCATTCGAGTGCTTAGTCTTCGGCTTGAGGACGTGCATCCTTCGCTCGAAGTGGTCGACGCTTTCCGCGAAGTGTCGCGCGCTTACGAAGAGAAGATCCGGCTGATCAATGAAGCCGAAGGTTATCGAAATGAGCAGGTCGCGGTGGCGCGTGGCAATGGGCTGGCGCGAATTGAAAATGCAAAAGGGTACACAATCGATCGGGTGAATCGTGCCTTGGGCGATGCCAGCCGTTTTCTGCAGCGCGAGGAGGCGTACCGTTCCGCGCCCGGTCCGACCGAGACTCGCTTATATCTCGAAACGGTCGAGCAAGTGCTGGCGGGCAAGAAGAAGCTCATTTTGGATCGAACGAAATCGCCGCGCAGGCTGTTCCTGATGGAGGACGGCGCAGAGATCGGCGGTTCCTCAATGAGTCCACTATTCGCTCCTCCGGCGCGGCCCGAAAAACAGTCAGAAGAGCCGTAATTCCTTATGTCAGCTAAATACAGAAAATTTTTTCCAGTTGCAATAACAGTCGCCATACTCCTGCTTGCTTATCTCAGCTTCTTCGCGGTGAAGGAGACGGAATTTGTTCTTGTCACGCAATTCGGACGGCCGCTTTACACCGTCACGGACGCTGGCCTGCACATGAAGTGGCCTTATCAGAACGCCATGCGGTTCGATCGCCGGTTGCAGATCTACAATCCGCGCCCTTCTGAGTTTCTGACCCGCGACAAGAAGAATATCGTCATCAACAATTACGTTGCCTGGAAGATCGACGATCCTAATCGTTTCATTCAGAGTGTCGGGGACACGGTGGCCGCCGAGATGCGGCTGCATGACATCGTGTGGTCGCGGCTCTCGGCTGCTCTGGGGACGCATGACCTCGATTCGCTAGTGTCGGTGACGGACTCAAAACTTGAGGTAAGCGGTCTTCTCGACCGGCTGACGGAGCTCACCGACCGCGCTGCTCTGGAGCGCTACGGGATTCATGTAGTCGATGTGCGTATCAAGCGCTTGAACCTGCCCGAACAGAACAAGCAAAGCGTTTACGCACGAATGCGCGCCGAGCGCGAACGCATTGCGCGACAGTACCGCGCCGAGGGCGAGGAGCAGGCGCTTTCGATTCGGGCCGATGCAGACCGCCAGAAGGAAGAGATTCTCTCGGTTGCTTATGAGCAGGCCGAAAAAATTCGCGGGCAAGGTGATGCCGTTTCCACCCGCACCTATGGCGAAGCGTATTCCAGAAACCCGCGCTTTTATAAACTGCTTCGCACACTCGAGTCTTATAAGAAGATCTTCGACGACAAGACGACAGCCATCCTCAGCTCCGATTCTGAGCTGCTCAAGGTTTTGACTAGTGGCGAGGCCGGTACGAAGTGAGCGTACTTTCGGCAGAGCCTGCGGCGCTCGAACGCGAATCGGCTTCGGCGGTCGTCCCGCTCGAGGCAGGCAGGCGCCGCGGCCGCCTTCTCGGGATACTCTTGCTGCTGTGGCTCATTTCGGGCGTTTACTTGGTCCGACCCGAACAACAGGCGGTAGTTACTCGCTTCGGCGCAGTGACCGAGCCCCGCGTCTATCCGGGCATTCACTACGCGCTTCCGTGGCCTGTCGATCGCGTCTATAAAGTGAAAGTACATCAGCTGCAGCGCCTGGTGATTGGGGCGGATGTGGCCGACGGAGCACTCGGCTTGGCCCAGCCTTTCGCCTCGCAATTTTTGACCGGCGATCAAAACATCATCAGCATGCGAGTGGTGGTGCAATACTCGGTGGCTGTTCCGGCCGATTATCTTTTCCGCTCGGTCGACGTTGCCCAATGCGTCAGTTCAACAGTGGAAGCCGAACTGACACGCCGTGTCGCGAGACGCGATGTCGATGCTGTCCTGACGACAGAAAAGCTGGCGATTCAGGATGAAGTGCTGGCAACCGCGCAGCAGCGTCTGAACGACTATTTCGCAGGCGTGAAGCTTTCGACCATAAACATCGAAAGCATAGTGCCTCCTCCCGAAACCGCGGACGCTTTTCGCGATGTGGCAAGCGCTCGCGCGGATACGTCTCGGATCGTTGATGTAGCGCGCGGCTACGCCAACGATCTAGTTCCTCGCGCGCGAGGCGAGGCGAAGCAAATGACCGAGGCGGCCGAAGCCTATAAAGAATCGAAGATCAATGAGTCGCAGGGCGATGCTGCGCGCTTTAACGCCCTCGCCGCCGAATACTCTAAAGCGGCCGAGGTTACCGGCCGGCGGCTCTATATCGAAGCCATGGAGCAGATCCTGCCGAAGATTCGTAAACTGTTTGTCGATGCGAATGGGAACGTCGACTTGTCGATCATTCGCAAGGGCGAGCCCCAGCCACCGCCAAAACCGTGAATAAAGAGCGCGCGGCCAAGCTCGCGACCGTCATGCTGATATGCGCAGCACTCGGGCTTGTGGTCTTCCGGCGGAACGGCGGCCGTCTCCCGTCTGCGCCCGAAGCGGATCCTCAAGGCGCCATCTACGGCATGATGGAAGCGGCCCGGGCAGGAGATACCAAAGCGTTTTTGAGCCGCTACACGGGGCAGATGCAGAGCGTTCTGAAGGAGACGGTTGCCGAGAAAGGCGAAGCTGCTTTCCAGAACTATTTACGGTCTACGAACGCCGAGATCAAGGGCCTTGCTGTTTTCGAACCGAAACCGGTCGCGGACGGCGAAGTGCAGGTTCGCGTCGAGTACGTTTACCAGAACCGCAACGAGGCGCAGACGATGTACCTTGAAAAACGCCCTGACGGATGGAAAATCGCGCGCGTTGACGACGCCGAGAGCGCGCAAACTCTTGTCCCGTATGGAACTCCGGTTCGATAAAGCGCAGTTACCGCAGAACCCGAGCAAGGCATGCCAGATTCGCGGATTTGGGCATCCATTTCGCCGCCCAGTCTGAGAAATCCTTACCAAGGGCGCGTTGACCCGTTCTCTCAGAGAGTGTTTGAGAAATATCGCGCCGGGCGCGAATCGTTTGAGGGTGATGCGAAGGGTTGCAATATCGATCATGGTCTCCGATGTCTGCTGTCAGTTTTCCTATATCATAATGAGTCGCTTGGGCCAGATGCGTGCGGGCATCCTTCAGCTTCGTTATCTGCGCATCGGGATCGTGCGGGCTTTTCCAGTCGTCGTTCGAGCCCTTTTCTTCCGCTTCCGATCCAGATCGGCTCTTATATCCTAAAGTGATTCGCACTCCCTGTCCAAGACCAAAATCGAACTGCACGACGGGCTGTCAGGCATTTCCCGCCCACCACTCCTCTGAAAGGAGCGCTATCCCTTACAATGGAAGGCGGAGTAACGGGAGGGCCCGCCGAGATCGATGCGCTTAGTCACAACTCAGTTCGGAAATGTACTACGTGCGATACCAACCTGGGTGTAATTGGTAATTATAGTTCGTACCGCGCAGGTAGGGAAATCCGAATCCTTCCCTGTCCACCAGATACGCATCAGTTCGCCTAAGCAAGCCGTTGTAGCTCAGTTGGTAGAGCACTTCCTTGGTAAGGAAGAGGTCTCGGGTTCGAGCCCCGACAACGGCTCCAGTAAATCAGTAGCGTAGAGGCCCGTCGGCATCGACCGCCGACGCTCCGGCGCTTTTCGATATGTTTCAGTCTCCCGGCCAACGCATGAGGTCTGCGATCGGCTTCAAAAGCTTACCTTCTTCAATGCTTTCCAGTCTTTTCTTTTTTGCACGACGGTGAAGACCTTCTAGTTCGTCAAGTTCTTTAGAGAGATGGACCGCGCGTATTTGACCGTAAGGAAACGCAGACTGAGCGATATCAATGGCCTCATCAGCCGAACGAGCCGTGACGGTGTACTCTAAGTTTTCAAGTCCTTGCGTTTCATCGTCAATGAACGCGATGTACGTTTCCTCGTCGCGATCGCGATCTGTGGACATGGATCGATCTTAGCTCGGAATCTGAACCATTCGGGTGACTACCGCGTGATCATTACCGCATCCTCTTCAACTCTTTCTCTATATCTGAGTTTTGTCCCGATGGCGACTCCCGCTTCGATAATAAATGAACGCCGACAACCGAATCACGGGCGATGATTGCAGTTGCTTGTAGTCCTTCAGCAGCGGCAAGAGCGCGAATTTGTCCCCCAATCGATTCGCTAGATACAGCACGACCAGAAACGGGCACGGTGTTTAGCCGGAAAATATTGGCGCTGGTGAGACCAGAGGCGCCAAGCGCTTGAGCGATCGTTTTGTAGGTGTCTGGTTGAGAGAGATCGCGATTCCATTCGAAATCTCTTAGAACGAATACGCGACCGCCGCCTGGGTCTGTCAGGTCGTATAAATCGAGATGAGCGGGCGTGGTGAGATGACGATCAAACACCCACTTCCAGGAATGCGTGTGTACATAGTAACCGATCAAGGAAAGCTGGTCGACATACACGGCTTGGGCCGCCGGAAGTAAGTTGCAGAAATCTCGGTATTGGCCTTCGAATAACTCTTCCCCATGATTGCGCGGCCATCTTGTCCACCAATAGGTGAAGTTCATCGGGATGAGCAAGGCAGTTGCGATTACCGCGGTTGTTTTCCATTGCGAACGGGGCAGCCAGGCGATCAACTGATCCAGGAATACGAAGCAGGTCAGTGTGAGGAAGGGAAAGAGGATGGATTGCTGTCGTTGGTATCCGCCGAACGGATAAGTTTGGAGCAGGGCAAGGACAACCAGTTGTAGAATCAGGAGCAATAACACTAGCGCGGGTGTTCCGGACGCCATCGCTCCGAGCGGCTTGATTCTCCAGAAATTGGCATAGAGTGCAACCGGCAAAGCAATCAAAAGTAGCAGCAGGATGGCCACTGCCGGAATCCGCAGGGGAGAAAGATAGCTTAAATCTCGAAGTAGGTTTGTGATGAGGAAAGCGAACGCCGACTCTCCGGGCTTCCAGTAGAACTCCTGCACATTGTTTTGAAAGATCCGATGTTGGCTTAGGTGAGTTGTATACAGATAGGCCGTCGTAAGGATAGGGAGCCAGAGAGCAATGCTGAACCAATAGGGATTGCCGCGAGGAACAATTGTGCCCGAGGCAGGGAGCACTCGTTCACGCAAGAAAAAGACGCTTACGATCACCAGGCAAGCCGTCCAGAAAAAGAGGGAGTAGTATTCGGTTCCGATCCCCAGGCTGATGAAGAGCGCCGAGAGAAATAACGATCGACCAGTGGCCGTTCCGCCTTCACTCGAGAGGTACTCGACCAGGAAATAAAAGGCAGTCACGATGAACAGAAGCGCCAGCGAATAATCGCGAATGTCGGTGTCGAGATCGATAATCGTGAGCGAGAAGCCATAGGCTGCGGCAGCCAGCAGCGCAACGATCTTACTCGAACAGAGCTTCTCCGCCACTTTGCCAATTACAAACACAGTTGCGATGCCCGGCAGAATAGTCGCCGTTCGAAAGATCAAACGGGTGCTGCCGAAATGAGCTACCGCTCGGAGAAGAAACCGGAACAAGATCGGATGCTGATCGGCCTGATATTCGGCGAAGAACAAGCTCCAGCGATTCTGGGTATCCATGAAAATGTTCCAATACCCGTCGTAGCTGATGGCTTCTCTGACGGCAAGGAAGAGGCGGGGCAGAAGCGCGGCTATAGTGAGGGCGAGCAGGAGGTAAAGGAACGATTTTCGAAGCGAAGAGGAGTCACCTTTGAGAACCTTTGGGCTCACGGCCGCCGGTCGAGAATGGCGCGGCGTTCGATCACTTGGAATCATGCATTACAGCGAGCGAAATATCGGCTTGCCCATTGTCGTCGTAAACAGCAGTGACTTGCAGGCCGGCGTGGGCTGCCAATTGCTTTACCTCCGTCTCCTCGGCAGCGATCCCCGCCGGATCCGCATGTCCTTTGCTCTGCTTGGCGAGGAGGAGGTTGGCGTTGGTCAACCCGGAGGCGCGGAGTGAGCGGGCGAGTACTTCATAAACGGCTGGATTGTGGAGATCGAAGTTCCAGGCATCCAGGTCTCTAAACAAGGTGAGGCGCTGCCCGGAAGAAGGGGTCAACTCGTATTCATCGATGCGATGAAGCTCATTGAGATGACGGTGAAATTTCCATCGCCATTGATTGGTTTGGATGTAGTAACCGATCAACGTGAATTGGTCGAGATAGATGGCCTGCGCAGGAGCTACTTTCGATTGAAAGGTTCGGTACTCGTCCGTAAATAATTCTTGCGGGTCATGTGGGAGTTTCCGCCAACCATACGCAAACTGCATGGCGATCAGGATCGCGAGTGCTCCAGCGGCAGCAATGCGGACGTTCGGATGGAGCCAATAAGTCGCGAAATTTTCTAACAGAACGAAACCGGTCAGAAACAGAAACGGGAACAGAATTGATTGCTGGCGATCAAAGCCGCCAAAGGGATAGCGCCCGAGGAGCGACGCCGCAATCAACTCGACTAAAAGCACCAAGGCGATCAAGGCTGGCAGGACCTGGATCCAGCTTCGTGAATGGCGGCGAGAAACCGAAAAGAAAATGATAAACGATACTGCGACTCCGAGAAAAAGCCACAAAGCAAAATTGGATGTGATTTCAACAGGCAGGACGAAGTTCAAATCAGCGCGAAGATTTCGAAGGACGAAATCCAGGATCGAGGAACCCTGCACCCAGTAGAATTCACTCACGTGCGCAAAGGTTGGCGGCAGATGTCTGAGATGTGCCCGATAGAGATAGCCGATTGTTACGAAAGGGAGTAGAAAAGCGAACAGGGCGCCGCGCCAATTTGCAGCGAACCAGAGGGCGGCTTGTAGACGAAGCTCGCTCTGCGCAGCCAGGACCAACATTACGGCTGTTAAACAAGCGAACAGAAAAAAGATGGCGTAATATTCCGTTCCGATCGCGATGCTTAGAAAGATGCTGCACAGGAAGAGCGAACGCAGGGCCGGCCGTTCAAAACGCTCCTCTAGAAGATCAACAAGGAAGTAGAAGGAGACGAGAACGAAGAACAGACACAGCGAGTAGGAACGAACGTCGATGGCAAGCAGGAGCATTGTAATCGAGAAGCCGTAGGCGGCTGCAGCAAGCAATGCGAAGAACGAATTGCCGCAAAGCTTCCTGGCGATCAATCCGATCACGAAGATGCTTCCGGCCCCTGCAGCGATCGAGACTGAACGGATTACCAGACGGGAGTGCCCGAACAAGGCAGCCACGCGGAGGAATAGGAAAAAAATCGGCGGATGCGCGTTGGTTTTGTACTCAAAGATGAATAGCTTCCATCGGTTTTGGGTAGCGATAAAGAGATGCCAGAAGCCGTCGTAGCTTACGAATTCATTGGCTCCTCGGATCAGCATGGGAACAATTGCGCCGAGAGTGATAGCAAGCAGAAGAAAAGGCCACAGCCGCTCCGCTAAATGGGAAGGTTGTTGCAACTCGGTATTCGTTTCGCGGATCGGTGAGCTAGTTGGCATGTGGTCGATGGGTGAGACAAGTCGGACGTGAAGCCTTAGAGTTCGACCACCGCTCGCTATAATACTGGGACGGTTCTGCCACGATTATTTTAGTACGACATGACCTGCCAGCGACACGCGAGCATCCCTGGGGTAAGCGTTTATGGCTTTGACCGATATGCGAAAAAGCCGAGTTTTGATTTTCATTGTCGCTTATCAAGCGGAAACGACAATTGAAAACGTAGTTCAGAGAATCCCGGTCGGGTTAGCGGAGCAGTATGCGATCGATGTGTTGATCATCGATGATTCGTCGCACGATAAAACCTTTGAAAAAAGCCGCCAGCTAACCAGGCATTCCGATTTGCCGTTCAGGCTACTGGTCCTGATCAATCCCGAAAGCCAAGGCTATGGCGGCAATCAGAAGCTTGGTTATCGTTATGCCATCGAGAACGGTTATGACTTTGTCGCGCTTTTGCATGGCGACGGTCAATATGCTCCTGAATGTCTCTCTGAATTGCTAGAACCTCTGGAACAAGGAGAAGCGGCAGCCGTTCTGGGCTCGCGGATGATCACGCCGCGGGGTGCGTTGAGTGGAGGCATGCCACTCTACAAGTATGTCGGCAACAAAATTCTTACGCGGGCACAGAATTGGCTTCTGCATTCGAATTTGAGTGAGTTCCATTCGGGATACCGCCTGTATGCGGTGTCTGCTCTTCGGGAGATTCCATTCGAATACAATTCGAACGGCTTTCAGTTCGACACGCAAATCATCATTCAATTGATGGTTGCAAGGCTTCAGATTGTGGAGCGGCCGATTCCCACTTACTACGGAAACGAGATACGCCGGGTAAATGGGCTGAAATATGCGGCAAACGTGATGGCGAGCACCGTGTCTGCCCGGCTGCAGGAATTGAGCTTGTTTTACGACCGTAAGTACGACTGTGCTCCGGAGCCGCTGTCTCAGTATTCACCGAAGCTGTCCTTTGATAGTACGCATTCCGTTGTTCTCGATTGGATTCCGAATCGATCCAAAGTTCTTGACCTGGGCTGCGCCGGAGGTTACGTCGGTTCCGAACTGATTCAACGGAAGGAGTGTTATGTGACCGGCGTGGATGCTGTGCCTTTAGGTTCGCAGAAGCTGAACGAAGTCTATGTTCGGGATCTGAATCAAGGGTTGGACGGCATTCCCGTCGAGCGGCACGATTTTGTTCTCCTGCTGGATGTGATTGAGCATATTGCGTCGCCCGAAAAGTTCCTTGACCAGTTGCGCGACAAGCTATCGCTCAATCCGAATGCGGAATTGATCATCAGCACGGGCAATGTAGGTTTCATCATCACGCGGTTGATGCTTTTGCTTGGACAGTTCAACTATGGAAAGCGAGGTATTTTGGACCTTACACACACTCGCTTGTTTACGTTTTTGTCCCTGGCGCGAACACTGGAGCAGGCAGGCTTCGTAATCCGACAAACAAGAGCCGTTCCAGCGCCGTTCCCTCTGGCGCTGGGGCTGAATAGATCGAGCAAGCTGCTGCTCGGAATAAATTCGGTTTTGAACCGCATTGCGCCTGGACTATTCGCATATCAAATGATCATGCGAGCGACAGCACGGCCAACCGTCCAATCGCTGTTGCAGGCGGCGAAGACGGAGTCGATTCTGCGGGGCGAGAGGCTGGAGGCCGCTGCCCACTCGGGGTAGTCGTCACACATAACCTGGTTTGTTGCTGAGAAGCTTTCGCGTGGTATCCTGTAGATCGACTGCGTCATGACTGACGTACGTGCCGCGCGGATGCTGTTACCTGCATGGTGGGTTGCGGTGGCAGGCGCCCGCGATAACTCTCCTTCTTTCCCCGGCAAGGACAAAGAAGTTTTTAGTTTAGTGATTCTGAGTATATATGGCGAAAGAGAAATTTGACCGTAGCAAGCCGCACGTAAACATAGGGACGATCGGGCACATCGACCACGGGAAGACGACCTTGACGGCGGCGATTACCAAGACGCTGTCGAAGCACAATCCGAAGAACAAGTTTCGGAGCTTCGATTCGATCGACAATGCGCCGGAAGAGAAGGCGCGCGGGATCACGATTGCGGTAGCGCACGTGGAGTATGAGACGGCGAACCGGCATTATGCGCACGTGGATTGTCCGGGTCACGCCGACTACATTAAGAACATGATCACGGGCGCGGCGCAGATGGACGGCGCGATTCTGGTGGTGGCGGCGACCGATGGTCCGATGCCGCAGACCCGGGAGCACATTTTGCTGGCGCGTCAGGTAGGCGTGCCATATATTGTGGTGGCTCTGAACAAGGTCGACATGGTGGACGATCCGGAGTTGCTCGAGCTGGTGGAGCTGGAAGTACGCGAGCTGCTGTCGAGCTATCAGTTTCCGGGCGACGATCTGCCAGTGGTACAAGTGAGCGCGCTGGGGGCATTGAACGGCGAAGCGAAGTGGGAAGCCAGTGTCGATCAGCTGATGGCGAAGGTGGATGAGTACATACCTTTGCCGGAGCGCTCGAAGGACAAGCCGTTTCTGATGCCGATCGAGGATATCTTTTCGATTCAGGGCCGCGGCACGGTGGTGACCGGGCGCATCGAGAAGGGGATCTGCAAGGTAGGCGAGGAGATGGAGATCGTCGGCTTCCGGGATACACGCAAGACGGTGGTGACCGGGGTCGAGATGTTCAAGAAGCTGCTCGACCAGGGCGAGGCGGGCGATAACGTGGGCCTGCTGTTGCGCGGTATTGAAAAGAACGATGTGGAACGCGGCCAGGTTCTGGCCAAGCCGGGCACGATCAAGGGTTACAAGAAGTTCAAAGCCGAGACGTATGTGTTGTCGAAAGAAGAAGGCGGACGGCACACGCCGTTTTTCAACGGGTATCGGCCGCAGTTCTACTTCCGGACGACGGACGTGACGGGAGTGGCGAAGCTGCCGGAAGGCATGGAGATGGTGATGCCGGGTGACAACGTGGCGCTGGAAGTGGAGTTGATCACGCCGGTCGCCATGGACAAAGGGCTGCGCTTTGCGATTCGCGAAGGCGGCCGCACGGTCGGCGCCGGCACTGTGACGGAGATCGTTTCGTAAGGTAAAGATGTATCGAGAAGGGGAGTAGGCAAGCATGCCGCGTGAAATTATTCAGTTCCAGTGCAGCGAATGCAAGAACCGGAATTACAGCAAGACTAAAAACAAGCGGACGACAACTGAACGTCTGGAAATGAAAAAGTTCTGTCCGTATTGTCGGAAGCACCAGCAACATCGGGAGACAAAGTAGCTTTCCTCGGTTTGATTGTTTAAAGTGTTTTGATGGTTTAAAGTGGGTAGTCGGGATAGGGGCATAGGCTAACGGTAAACCAGCGGTCTCCAAAACCGCCTTTGGGGGTTCGAATCCCTCTGCCCCTGCCAATGCACATTCGGTTCTTACATGGTCCAGCAGTCTCCAGGCCGTGACAAGAAAGTCAAACAGGATTCTTCGAAAAACGTATGGAATTGAGCAAGGCGAGTAGTTGGCCTGAACAAACACGGTCCTATATTGAAGACGTCCAGGCTGAGATGCGTCGAGTGTCTTGGCCGACGTGGCCTCAAGTGCGCGCCACGACGGGCGTCGTGATCGCTGCTGTCTTCTTATTTGCTGCTTATTTTGAGGTGGTCGACGGGATAGTGAACTGGATCGTGAATCGGATTCTGACTCATTTTCGATAGTGAGCCGGTGACCGGAGTGAAGTAGCAAATGTTAAGTAGCAAGTTAGGTGACGCAAATCATGGCGGACGATTTAAAGCAAGATGACCAAGTAGTGCATGGCGAGCGGCACGACGAAGAACGCGACGGGCAATCGATCGAGAACGGCGACAACTTAACTGATGCCGAATACGATCAGGACGAATTGGAATCGGGCGACGCGGTAGCGGACGAAGAGGTTCACGCCGAATCGGACGAACCCGACGACGGCGTTCACGGCGTGGCGCATGAAGAAGAAGTTCCAGCTGAGCCTTCCGTTCCCGAACCTGTTGCCACGGCAGTTAATGACGATCCGGCTCTATTCAAACACTGGTACATCATTCATGCTTATTCCGGATTTGAACAGAAAGTGGCTGAGTCGCTGAAGACGCGCGCTCAGGCGTTTGGATTTTCCGATCGAGTAGGCCAGGTTCTGATTCCGACTGAAGAAGTCATTGAATTGCGGAACGGCAAGAAAGTAACCAGTAAGCGGCTTCTTTATCCTGGCTACGTTCTGGTCGAAATGGAAATGGACGATGAGCTGTGGCACGCGGTGAAATCCACTCCGCGGGTCACGGGATTTGTGGGCGGAGGAACGAAGCCGGTTCCGTTGACAGCGGACGAAGTTAACGCAGTTCTATACCGGCAAGCTTCCAGTGCAGAACGTCCGCGACCGAAGATGACCTTCGAAAAGAGCGAGACCGTCAAGATTGTCGATGGACCTTTCACCAACTTCTCCGGCAAGGTGGACGAAGTGAATACGGACCGCAGCACATTGCGTGTCATGGTGACCATCTTCGGTCGATCGACACCCGTGGAGCTAGACTTTTTGCAGGTCGAGAAGATTTAAAGTAAGGATCTAAGAGATGGCGAAGAAAGTTACCGGACAGGTTAAGTTGCAAATTCCCGCTGGGAAAGCGACGCCTGCTCCTCCCGTAGGTACGGCCCTGGGCCCCCAGGGCGTGAATATCATGGAGTTCTGCAAGGCCTTCAACGCGAAGACCTCGGCGAAGGATCAGGAAGGACTGATTATCCCCGTCGTGATTACGATTTACGCGGACCGGTCGTTCACATTCATCACCAAGACTCCGCCCGTGGCGATTCTCGTAAAGCGTGCCGTGAGCCTGGCGAAAGGCTCTGCCGAGCCCAACAAAACCAAGGTGGGTAAAATTACCGAGCAGCAGATCGAAGAGATCGCCAAAATCAAGATGCCGGATTTGAATTGTTTTACGGTCGAGGCGGCCGTCGAGCAAGTCCGGGGAGCCTGCCGAAGTATGGGTGTTGATGTAGTGCAATAGTCATAAATTAACTCAATATTAAATGCGCAAATCAGGAGAAATCTTAATTTGCGCGTTTTTTGTTTTGCTTGTTTCCATGTGGTATTCTGATTGCATAACACAAGAGCTTGCAAGAGATCATTGATCGCTTCAAGCTTTGGCTACGAAAGCCTACCCCCCGTTCGCGTTGAGTTCTGCTCTTAATCTATAGAGCGCAAACTCATCGCCCGCCATGTTTCTGCGGGAGTTGAATGACTTCCACCGTTAGTGTGGCATTTGTAAGTCTTTCCCTGAAGTAAGACCTTCGTCAAAGTGGGACCTAAAAAACGACTGGGTTGGAAATGTATGCTCCCAACTCAAATGGGCCCTGTGTGCTCCCCACGTTACTTTTTTGTTTAAACGAGAGGAGAAATGAAGATGATTAATTTACAAAAGCTAGGTATTTCTGCTGCGATTGGGGTGTCTGCATTACTGCCGATTTCCGCCTTTGCAGCAGTCAACAGTATCACGGCGACCGTACCGTTCGCCTTTGTGGTAAACGGTAGAACCATGCCGGCCGGAGCCTATGAGGTGGAGACCAGCGAGTCGGGCGCTATCCTTTACATCCGAAGCAGCAAGAATGCTGTTTTGGTGGCCAGCAATCCTGCTAGCTCGGCGATATCTACGGCGAAGCCGGGCCTGGTCTTTGAAAAGCGCGGCCAAGCGGTTTACCTGGTCGGTGTTCGTCTCAATGCAGAAGGGGAGAGGGCGACACTCCGCTAGTTCCGTAAAAAGAGTGTGCCTGGACCGTTTAGGACAGGCACACTCCGTCCTGTATTTGCCTTTCGTCGTATACTCGCCCTAAGGAGTCCGGAGAGGCATGGCGTTTGCACAACGTGTTCCAGCCGTTAGTGAACCGATCCCGATCGACCGGCGTGCTGCCGACAATCTTCGATTCATCCGGGATACAATGGAGCGAACCGCCTCCTTTACGGCCGTTCCGGGCTGGGGAGGCGTAATCATCGGATTGACCGCATTGGTGGCGGGAAGCGTCAGTTTCGGCCAGCCTTTGTCGATGCAGTTCGTTGTCTGGTTAATGGAAGGGCTGCTGGCCTTGGCCATTGCCGGATTCACGGTGCGCGCCAAGTCGAAACGATTGATGTTGTCACTCGGTTCGAAACCGGCAAGAAGAGCGCTGTTGAGTTTCGTGCCGCCGCTTTTGGCAGGAGCGGTTCTGACGGCAGTTCTCTATCGAATCCACGCTTTGGGAATCGCGCCTGGTTTATGGCTGCTCTTATACGGAGCGGCTGTTGTCACCGGTGGCGCTTTCTCTGTTCGCATCGTTCCTGTAATGGGAATCTGCTTCATGTTTCTGGGAACGCTCTCGTTGCTAGCACCCGTCGGTTGGGGTGACGGTTTTCTAACGATGGGGTTTGGGGTAACTCACATCGTCTTTGGAATCGTGATCGCAAGGAGGTACGGTGGCTAGATCATCTATGGCCCGGGTTCATGAGTCTGGCCCGGAGAAACCAGATCTCGAACAAACGGAAAGACCGAATACGGAGCAGGGAACTCTAGAAAGCGCGTTACCGAATTTCGATCGACTGATTCATGAACGGATGCGGCTTGGAATTATTAGCGCGCTTGCCGTGAGCGATTCGCTTTCCTTCAATGAGCTGAAACGTTTGCTGCGCACGACGGACGGCAATCTCAGCGTGCATGCCCGGCGTCTGGAAGAAGCGGAATACGTGGAGTGCAAGAAAACTTTCGCCGGAAGAATGCCGAAGACGGAGTACAAGCTCACGGTCGAGGGGCGGAAGGCGTTCGAGCGCTACTTGAATCACATGGAAGCGCTGATCCATTCCATGCGCGAGCATTAACGGAGCGAAATCACCGCTCCGTCGCGTGGTTCCGTGGCGACTGTAATCTCGTGGTCATGTATTGAAATTTCTCGTTGTCCCCAAACATCCGTAGCTGTCTGGAAGTGCGGGCCGCCGGGGTCGATGGATACAGTCGTCGTTTGTGCACTTCTGGTTGGATTTGTGATCCAGAGATAGTTTCCACCTGCGCCGGTGTGAAGCCGGGCTATCGTTTGCGCGTTATTAGTCCGTAACTGCGGCTGGATCTTGGCCAGCTTCAGCAAGTCCACAAAGAACGCCTTCGTCTCGGCGGAGTGGTGAAGATAATATCCAGCGCCGGGAAAAGTTCCAATCAGAAGTGTGCGCCCTTTGCCGTATCCATTTTCAATTGCGGCAATGTGTTGGTTCTGATAATGTCCGACGGCACGACCCCCGGCAGGCTCGAATTCCTGTAGAAAATATCGGCCATAGATCTGGCGTCCGTTTACTTCCAGTTGCAGCTTGTCCAATAGATCAGGGGTGAACTCTACATACCGTTCGCGCGCCCCAAAAACTTCGTCCAGACCGTAGTTCGGTTGCTTCGTCCCAGCATGGCCATGATCGCCAAAATAGGCCGGCAGACCTTCGCTGACGAGCGTGCCGCCGCCTTCGACATAAGTGCGCAGCTTGGCGACGGTCGTCTCCTTCAGCATCACCGGATAGGGAAGATAGATCATCTTGTACTGCGCTATATCAGCAAGCGAAACGAAATCAGCCTGAATGTTGGAATCGAAGAAGGCCTGATAGGCTCCGCGGATCGATTCGGCGTAGTAGTTGGTATCACCCTGCTGCACGTAATTAAACATCTCCGACTCGGGAATGAATACCAGTCCGACATCCCCCTTTGTCGGATGTGATTTCCAGATCTCGGGATGTGCGTTGGCCCAGCGTGCAAATGTGCCGGCCATCTCCGCGCGCGGTGTAACGGATCCGTCCATCCCGAATAGTCCGAAGGCGCCAAATAGCGGCCCGTCGAGGAGCGGCCTCCAGCGTGGGTAAAGAATTCCGGTCACGCCTCCGGCGCAGGATACAAGATTCCAGAGGCGTACATCTGCTGCGTCCGGAATGCGCCCGTCGTCGCGGGGGCGGTGCAGCACTTGCGGCTGCATCCAGAGCGGACCGCCTTCGGCCTCGGCATGCCAGAACGGTTTCCCGCGCGATCCGCCGCGCACCAGGTCAACAGCTTGAAACTGCTTCCACGGTTCGTCGCCTTTCCGCGAAGCGACGAAAGTGAAACCCCACGTATCGACCTCGGAAGCGGAACGCCATTCGTCATGAGCGTTCGAGGGCAGAGACTCCAGAGTTCCGGCCACTCCATGCGCCGCAATCAGATGCTTGCTGTCGTTGTGGCGAAACAGTTCCACGCGCCAGTGAAACAACTCGAAAGCATCGTCGATCCGAAACTGCAGCCAGTCCAAACTGTCCGAGTACCCGTCGAAGTTATAGGGCGGTTCCACATCGTCCCACGACGAATAGCTGTAGCGGTTCCACACTCGCGCCGTTTGTTCAAGGGTTCCATATCGTTGGCGCAGCCACTCACGCAGCTTACGCTTGGTCGCGTCACAGTAACAGTACATCTTCCTCGGGCTACCCCCGCCATAGGTGTTTTCATTCCACAGATCGTACCCGAGCAGCGCCGGATGGTTGCGATAATGCTCAACCAGAGCGACCAGAAACCTTTCAGCTGCACTTCGCACCTCCGGGTTGTCCAGACATAATCCAGGGAAACCGCCGGTGGCGCTGCTTCCGCCAATGCTGCTGTTCTGCACCGTTCCGTCGCTCGCCAGGTAGCGGGCATTGGGATATTTGTGGAACATCCATTCAGGCGTCGCCGTTATCAGTTCGGCGATGACGACCTTGATTCCGTTCTGCGCGGCGAGGTCCATCATCTTGTCGTAGTCGCGCCAGTCGTATTTGCCGGGAGCCACCTCAATGGCTGACCACATGAACCAGTGGCGGAACGTGTTCATTCCGATGCGGGCTGCCGTTTGATGGTCCCGGGCCCAATCCCGCTCGGGCGGATTCGATTTGCGGAAGTAGACAGCGCCATACGGAAACACCGGCTCGACAGGGCCGGCAATTTGGGCCGCGCCCAGCTGAGCCGTCATCGTCAAAACGGCCAAAAAAGTTAGATAGTTTCGCAAATCAGCCTCTGGTCAGAAATAAAGCTTCAACCCGAACTGGATCTGCCTTCCAGTTGCAGAGCCGCTCGAAAGTTTGCCGAAGGAAGAATTATTGGAATTGCAGGCGCTTCCCGGCGCACCCATGCAGGTCAGGGTGGGACTGTTGGCCGAGGGTAAGAAGAAAGTAGGAGTGTTGGTGAAGTTGAAGAATTCCGCGCGGAACTGCAGCATCGCACGCTCGCCGATGGTGGTGTTTTTGAAGATCGACAGATCCGCATTTTTGGACCCTGGTCCACGGGCCACACGGCGCGCGGCGTCTCCGAATAGCTGGATGGGCGCTCCGGTCGAACTCGGCACTGTTCCCGGCACCAGAAAGGCAGCCGGATTGAAGTATCCGTCTACATTCGCGTTGCTCAGCACCATAGACTGTCCAGTCACTCTGTCTGGGACATTGAAGGTATTGAATATCGGCGGCAGTACATTGGTTCGGATGTCTGTCGGAAATCCTCCACGCAGCGTCACGATGGTGTTGAGCTGCCATCCGCCCAGGATTTGCCCCGCCGCCCCTCCGTGGCTCAGCCATTTTTTTCCAGGGCCGAACGGTAATTCGTAAGCAGCGCTTCCCGAGAAGATCTGCGGCACATCGATGGGCGCGTAGGAGCGTTCTCTCGCCAGGTTATAGGTGTCCATTGCCACGCTGGTCCCCCCGTTTTGAACGTAAGCGTCAGGTCCGGCGCCGCCCGATTCCAGGTTCTTCTGAATCGTATAGTTAACCAGCAGAGCAAGACCTTTGGTTGTCCGCTTTTCCAATCGGAAGTTGGCGGAATTGTAATCGTTGGAGGCGGTGGAGAAAGTGGTCAGCACGGTGCCGTTGATGTTCGGATAGGGCCGGTTCACCTGCTTGACGGCGCCCGTCAGGGCTTGTGCGAACGGAATCTGATTCTCGTTGATAAAAAGGGAAGAGAGGTCTCGGCCTAACGCCCCGCTATAGGAGGCTTCGAGAAGTATAGACGAGGTCACCTGATATTGGAGATTGAGATTGAACTGGTGCAGCATGGGATCTCGGGAGGAGTTAAACCCGGCGGTGCGAATGGTGCCGACGAAGGGGTTGGAGGACGTAAAGGATGCCAGCGACGGATCGGTCGGCACAACTTTAATTGGTGTGTTGATGGTGAACGGGGGCGCCACGGTTTGAGTGGCCGAGACGCTGGGAAGCGATACCGTGGGTACGTTCGGCAAGTTCCCGGAGAACTGAGTGACCTGCTGGTTCTGATCGCGCTCTCCGTAAAACAGGCCGTAGCCGCCGCGCACCACCAGCTTCGGTAAGGCCTGCCAGGCAAATCCCGCTCGCGGCCCAAAGTTGTTGTGATCCCCATTCACAATGGCTCGCGAGTAGCCGTTCTGCCCAGGCAACGCGTACTGCGCGGTTGTGATATTGAAGAGACTTCCCAGGTTGCGTGCGTCGACTGGTTGTGTGAACAACTCGTACCGTACTCCCAGATTCAACGTCAGAGTTTTAGTGACTTTCCAGTCATCCTGGAAGAAAAAGCCAGTGTAGAGACTGCGCTGCCGCCCCCAATCGAGCATCGGCGTTCCCTGGATGAAGCTCGGATCACCGAGGAGAAAATCGGCGAACGGCAAACCGGAGCCGGGAGCATTCGAACTCGACGTAAAGGTGGCGCCGTAAATTTCCTGCCCGAAGAAGGGCGTTCCTTTCAACGTATCGAAACGGCTGCGGCGGATATCGGCGCCGAATTTTAGGGCGTGCGCGCCTTTTGTCCAGCTGACGTTATCCGACCATTGAAAGCGATTCTCTACATTGAGATTGGGATCACCGCCGCCCCAACCTGAAAACTCCGATGAACCTGACAGCTGGCCCGAATAATTGAAGGCGATGCTCGGAAATCCCAGCAGCGGAGCGGGGAACAGCGCTACATTGTGCGATTGCGCAAAACTCACTCCATCCTGACCAGTTCCGAATAAACTGCCGTTGTGCCGAACGTAGCCGAATCGGAATTCGTTGACTAGCGTGGGCGTGAAAATGTGGATGTCGGAAATAGCGCCTTGCGCGGCATCGTTGATGGAGGAGGCGCCTCCGCCGATGAAACCGGGAAAGGTTCCAACTGCCGGTTGCGAGTTTGCGCTGATCGAAAAGCGGGCGTAGAAATTGTTCTTAGAGGAAATGTTTTGATCCACCCGAATGTCGCCCTGGTCTGTGTTGGAGAATTGGCTCGGCTGATAGAAGAAGTTACGGGCCAGCGCGTTGGCGCTGCCAAAATTCGGGAGCGGGACTAATCCTGTAATGGCGCTGGCGCTCGCGTTGAGCCGGTTTTGCGGGATCACATTATTGGGAAATGGCGTGCCGATGACAAGTCCGGTTGGGCTCACTCGCCGCGTAGCCGGATCATAGACGATGGTGTTCACTTTTGAAAAATCCCCACTGCGCAGAGCAGCGGGAGGAACGTCAGTGACCGTGCTGCCGGCCGAAGTGCTCTGCCGCGTTCCCTGGTAATCAGCAAAGAAAAACGTGCGGTTTCGTCCGTTATATAGCTTCGGTATCAGAACCGGTCCGCCTACTGCGAATCCGAATTGGTTCTGGTGATAGGGAGCGCGGGGCTGGCTGGCTGCGTTCGTGAAGAAGTTATTGGCATCCAGATCGTTGTTGCGCAGGAACTCGAATAGCGTTCCGTGGAACTGGTTCGTGCCGTTTTTGATAGTGGCGTTCACAACCGCTCCCGCAGCGTGTCCGAATTCGGCCGAGAATGTGCTCGTCTTGACCTTGAACTCCTGCACGGCATCGACCGATGGCACGAACGCGATCCCATTTCGGCCAATCGCTCCGGCGTTCGACACCGTATTGTTGTCGACTCCGTCCAGCGTGACTTCGTTGGCGGAGAAGCGTCCTCCGCCGGCGATAAAAGGCAAGTTCGAGGTCATTCCGAACATTGGCGTGGTGTTGCCGGATAGCAATCCCAGCGCAAACGGATTTCGCCCATTCAAAGGCAAGTCGAGGATCTGCTTGTTCTCGATCACTTGGCCCAGAGACGAGGTAGCCGAGTCGACCAGCGGCGCTGCGCCAGTTACTTCCACCGTCTCGGTGGAGGAGCCAACCTCCAGCTGAATCAGAAGATTAGGCGTTTGGTCAACCTCCAATGTGAGCCCGTTCAGCGTCTTCGATTTGAACCCTTTAGCAGAGGCCGTGACAGTGTAATTGCCGGGCTTTAGGAACGGTGCGTTGAACTCACCGGTCTGATTGGTTTGAATCTCGCGCGTTTCACCGGTGCCCAGTTGTTGAATGGTGACTCGGGCGTTTGCGACCACTGCGCCACTGGCGTCTTCCACCACACCGACTATGCTGCCGGATGAGATTTGCGCCCAGCCAACCGATTGGAGGGCGGCCAGCAATACGAATACACGAATGAACTTTGACATGAAAATTCCCCTTCGTCTTTACTTTTCCAGGCGCAGCACGGCGCCATCTCTTTCAGGAAGATCGATCCGTACGGTGTCGCCGTCCACCCGCGCGGTGGGGTTCACTATCCAAAGAAATGTTCCTCCGGCTCCTTCGTGCAAGCGGGCTGTCACACGAGTGTCGCTCACGGTGAGGTGCTGTCTCTCCGGCAGCAGACTCTGAAATAAAGCTCGCGTCTCGGCATTCGGCTTCTTGAAATAGGCGGCTCCGGGAAACGTGCCGATCAGAATCGTCTTGCCTTTTCCGAAGTGGTTTTCGATTGCAGCAACGGTTCCGTTTTCGTACTGTCCGATCGCTTTACCGGTTGTGGGACGGTAGACCTGTTTGAAGTAACGGCCTCCGATGGCATGGTCTTCCACCCGAAGCATGAGGTTCTCCAACAGATCGGGGGTGAAATCCACATCCTGCTCTTCTGCTCCGAAGAGTTCTTGCAGACTGCGATTGGGCTGCACTGCACTGGCGTGTGCGCCGTCGCCGAAATAGGCCGGCAGACCCTCGCTGATCAGCGTCCCGCCATTTTGTACGTAATCGTGCAGCTTCGCCACGGTTTTCGCCGACAGCATCACCGGGTACGGCAAATAAACGGTTCGGTATTCTTCGATGTTGTCGATGTGCACCCAGTCCGGCTGGATATTGGAATCGAAGAAGGCCTTGTAAGCGCCTCGCGCCGACGTGGCGTAGTACGTTGTGTTGCCTTGCTGCGCGTAGTTGAAGCGCTCCGATTCAGGCGCAAACACAATGGCGACATCGCCTTTCACCGGATTCGACTTCCACAGGTCCGCGTTGCCGTTGGTCCACTTGGCAAACTTGGCCGCCATGTCGGAGCGAGGCGTGGGTGAGCCATCCATCGCAAACGGCCCGAATGCGCCGAACAGCGGACCATCGAGCAGAGGCCGGTAGCGCAGGTACAATACTCCTTTCACTCCCCCGCTCATCGAGACCAGGTTCCATACGCGCAGATCTTCGGCGTCGGGCTTGCGGGCATCTTCGAGCGGGCGATTGGTCACTTCTGAGGCCATCCAGAGAGGACCGCCCTGCATTTCGGAATGCCAGAACGGTTTGCCGCGTGAGGCGCCGCGCACCAGGTCAACGGCGTGATACTGCTTCCAAGGCTCGTTTCCTTTTCGCGCATTCACCCAAGTGAATCCATAGCTGTCCACTTCGGCGGCCGCCCGCCAGTCGTTCGCGGAGACGCTGGGTAACAACTCGATCGCGTAGGCAAGTCCGTGCATCGTGATCTTGCTTTTACTATCGACGGAACGAATTACCTCTTTCCGCCAGCGAAGCAGCTCGTGCGCCCGGTCCTCTTTAAACTCCACCCAGTCGAGCCAGTCCGGATAGGGCCCGCCGGTGCGGGAAGGTTCGACATCCCTCCAGTCGGCGAAACTGTAGCGCCTCCAGGCCTGGCTCAGCGTTTCTACAGTGCCGTATTTCTTTTGCAGCCACTTGCGAAATTCCGTGATCGAGGCGGGGCAGTAACAATACATGCGGCCCACTCCGGTGCCGTGATACTCGTCTGGTATATAGGCGCTGGAAGCGGTCTGAAAATACACTCCCGCGCCTCCGCTGGTATTGCCTTCGTTCCACAAGTCGTAGCCGTAGAGAGCTGGGTTGTCCTTGTAACGCGTCGCGAGGGCTTTCAGAAATGCTCCGGCACGGGCGCGTACCTCGGGGTTGTCCAGACACAATCCCGGAAAACCGCCGGTCGCGCTCGAACCGGAGTATTCGGGTACGCCTCGGTAGCCATCCTGCGCTTCGAAGCGGGCCTGCGGGTAGAGGCGGAACGCCCATTCCGGCGCAGCGGTGATCATCTCGGCGAGAACGGTTTTTATTCCGTTGCGGCCTTCCAGTTCCAGCATGCGGTCGTAGTCGCGCCAGTCGTATTTGCCGGGCGCTACTTCCACGGCCGACCACATCACCCAGTGGCGAAACATGTTCATACCCGATTGAGCCGCGGTCTGATGGTCGCGTTCCCAATCGGCTGGGGGCGGGTTCGATTTGCGGAAGTAGACGGCGCCGTACGGAAAGATCAGGTTGTCGGCGGCGAAGGATAACTGCGCGGCGAGCGCGCTCGCCCAGCAGAGGCGTTTTAGGAAGGACATCGGGGCTCCTTAGCGCCCGGGTTGCAGGCGTGTACACGTGAAACTCGGTCTCATTTCAATCGAGCGGGTATTTCATCCTGCAGCATCAGACCATTCGCCTCAGACCGTGGCTACCGAATCTGAACTGGAAGCAATCATATTAAGGTCAGACCAATCTGTCAATTGCGTGTTGAGTTGTTCCTATCGCTTGGCGATCGAGTATCGCCTGATTTTTGGTGCAGACGTGGCAGTCGCAGCCTCCTCGTTCTTTGGGCCGGGGGAGATTGCCGACTCCGGTTGGTCCGATGTGTTCGGGAGCGAAGGAGGATTTATAGCCGGGGCGCTCGAATTCGGGGGCTTCGCGGGCGATGACTTCGAGCCAGGTGTCGGTGGTCATGCGCTGGATTCCACAGCCTCCCAGCTTGCGTTTTTCTTCTTTTGCGTTCACCCATTCGTATTCGGGCGGGACTCCGTGCGGGAAGTTGAGGCGGCGGTAGACCAGTTCCGGCGGCGGGAGCATGGCTTTGCCTCGTTCGATCAGGTTTTTGTTGGAGGGGAAGAGGCGGGTGAGGGTTTCTCCGTTCTCCTGGATGGTGACTTCGACCCATTGCTCGAGGAGGGGGATTTTGCGGCGTTTTTTGGGGTGGTTCTGGCCTTGGAAGAGGATCTCGGAGGGTTTGGTGGGGGTGGGCGGTTCGGCTTTGGCGGATTTCTTCTCGGGTTTATCGGCTTTGGGTTGAAGCGCTTGGGCTCGTTTGGTTTCGATGGCGGCGGCTCGTTCCTGGGCTCGTTGGAGCTGCATGCCTTCGCGGAAGCGGCGGCCGTGGAGGCGTTCCAGGTTGTGGAAGGCGCTGTTGAACTGGCGTTCGGCTTGGCGCAGGTAGCGGCGGAAGCGCTCCAGACGATTGTGCTGGTCATCGGTCCAGTTGAGGCAGTTGGTTTGTTCTTGATGGAGCGAATGCTCGCATTGGTTGTAGCGGCTGCGATTGCGGAGGACGATCCATTGAGCGGAGACGGTTTCGCGGACCAGTTGGTCGACGGTGTAGGTGTCGGCGCGGTAGTCGTAGAGCCAGCCTTCGAGGAGTTGGCGGAGTTCGTGGGGATCTTCGTCCGGAAGAAGGAGCGCTTTGGAGCAGCAGCCGTGCTGGAGGGAGTTTTGGCTGGAGCGTTGTTTACCTGCGGGTGTACGGGGGCCGGTCGAGTGGCCGGGCGGCTCGGTTGGCGGCGGCGTTGATTCGGATTCCAGATTGAGATCGAGATCGGGCACGAGGCGAGTTTCGCCTGCGGGGCGTTCCGACGGCGGTCTGGAAACGCGCTAAGTGATTGGTGAGGTGGGAGAAGCCGAAAATATGAAATTGGTGATGGGGGTTTGGGGTTGGATAGGCGGAGGTGGATTCCTGGTTTTTTTACGAAACGAACTCCGGTTGGGTTCGTTTTTGAAAATTAGGTCTGGGGGAGGAGTAAGGGCTCGGATTAAATATTCGACCGTCCCCAATTACGGTCTTCCGGGAATTTGTAAAGTTTTCCGTTGAAAAATCGCTTACTGCGTGCGCGGCTCCGACACGGCTCGCAGCGCCGTATCGGACGTTACTGAGGGTATCTCTTAAGGAGTCGTTGCCTTACCGGGGATCGGGCTTCAGCCCGATCTGTACGAGAATTGAATCCCGAGGGAGAAAATCATGGGAACCGCTAAACGTTGCCCCAGGAATCGTGTCCACCGCCCAATTGAAGGTGTGAAGGAATTCGGCAAGAATGTGTGCGGCATCCCTAGAACGTTTCTCATCCGCCAAATCGGCATTTGAAGGCATGCCACGAACTGTAAATGACAAGATCGAAACCCCATCGTGCAGATCAAAATCTACAGGTCGCAATCTAGTAACTGTCCATCCAGCATTCCTCACGATTGAATTTACATATCTGGCTGCTCGTCGCGCTTCAGCATCCGGAATGAAATCGATGGCGATTTGCATGGTCCTGAATGGCAACAGCCGAGCTATATTAATCCCTCCGTCATTGCCGAAGACCAGTGATAATGTCCGTGGAGATAGCGCCTTCTCCAGCTGCAGCCTCTTATCTTCTTCGGTTCCAAGTTTTCGATTGGCCTCAGCCAATCTATCTTCGGTCGCGAGGTTTTGTTTCCGTAACTCTTCAGCTCTTTTTTCAGATTCAGCTACTTCCTTGTCGAGCGCCGATTTGAGCTGGATATTTTTCCTGGCTAATTCTTGCGTGTGTGATTCTGCATCCGAGGCCTGTTTCTGCGCAGCTGCAACTGCTGTATCTGACCGCCGCTGCTCTATCTTTTGGATGAGATCGTCTATTGCCGCTACACGCGTTGAGAGCGGACGCAATTGATTTTCCTTATCAGAAGTTTGTTTTTGTGATAACCACGAAAGAAGCCCGCCAACCACTGCTGCAGCAGTTAACACGAGATACCAACGGTTCCAAAAATCTTGTTTTTTTTCTAATTTGGTAATCTGCCCTTTTAGAGAGCTCCGTTCGAACGCCAAAGATTGGAGTTCTTGAGATTGGATTGAGGTTGTATCAGTCGGCATGACATGGTTGTTCGTTTGTATAGGTGCTATTTCAAGCGCCGCAATTGGCATCAGAAGGATAAGAGCACGAACAAAGAACATCTAAGGCCATTATTAAAAAGCTCAGGCGCGACATCATAGCAGCCACGAGGATATGTCATGATCCGAACTGAATTCGCAAGTCGGCCAACCTGCACTAGGAAGCTTCACAATCATATTCTTGGCAGCGCCTATCATGCGAATCGTAGCGCGAATGCGCAGTCGTAAGTACCTCGTTGATCTTTGAGTGACCTTCTATGGGCGTTGAATGCCGATAAGCGGGATGAAGCCTGCCGCAAGTGCTGCATAATGCTGGGGCACAGAGCAAAGGAGTGGCGACCTGGCCAAAACTTCTGGAGATTGGATGGGACGCTGGCAGTATGCTTTCGGGATCGGTTCCGTGCAATCGTTTGTCGGTTCGTTCCCCAGATCACAGTCTGAGGAAGAAGCTCTCGCAGTAAGTCCCGTGGTATCGAGTCGTGTAAATGGAACGCCGTGAATTGCCGGCCGGGTTGGCCGCCTCTGCTTCGATAGGTAGTGAAGCAAGAGCTGCCTCCGTGTCCAACTCTTATCTCGAATTCAAGACCTGCGCGCCGTGCAAGTGCGAACTGTCAACCTGACTCTACGTCACCACGGGACCGGGCCGTCCTCGTCGGAGAAGGCGCCGGTTGGACCGTTGGCGTCCAGCAGCGCGAGGCGCACGGGCTCGCGGGCGCCCTGTTCGACGGTGCGCGGACCCCGGAACTGGTTGAGATCGGTCGCGGTGTATCCGGGGCACGCCGCGTTCACCTTGATGCGCGTGCTCCTGAGCTCGTTGGCGAAGGCAACCGTGATGGCGTTGAGGGCAGTCTTCGACGGACTGTACGGGGCGTTTTGAAACGGATTCGACGGGTCGCTCTGCTTGGTCAATGAGCCGAGGCTGCTCGATACATTGACGATGCGTCCGGCAGGCGCTTCGCGGAGGAGCGGCAGCATCGCTTGCGTGACCGCGATCACACCGAACACGTTCGTCTCGAACACGGCGCGCACCTCGTCGAGAGACGCGACGCTGGGGCGTCCGGCGCTCAGAATCTCTTCGAACGAGGCGCTCGGCTTCTGCGTGTGCGAGATGCCGGCGTTGTTGACGAGTACGTCGAGACGGCGGAGCTCGTTCCGGATGCGTTCCGTCGCGGCGGCGATGGAGGTCTGATCCGTGACGTCGAGCTGGAGGGCGCGGGCATCCCCTTCGATGGTCATTGCGGCTGTCTTCCCCTGGTCGAGGTTGCGCGACCCGACGAGCACGGTGAAGCCATGCGCGGCGAGATCCTTGGCGATTTGAAGACCGATTCCTTTGTTGGCCCCGGTGACCAGGGCGACGGGTTTGTCATGCATAGTCATCTCCTAATTGTTGTCTTCTTTTTGATGTCAGCCTTAGTTCCGAGCTTCATTTGCGTTCGACGCGGCCCAGTTCATTAATCTCCGCCAAGGCAGCGCACGCGGTGGGCCAAGCGGAGTCTTCCGGGTAGAGAGCGCTCCGGAGGTAGGCCCAGGTAAGCCGTTGGACCGCAGCCACTCGTTCGGGGCTCTCGTCCGTGGTCTCAGCCGCATCGTAGCCGGAAACTCCGCCGAGCCCGTGCCCTGCGCCAAACAGAGTAAGCAAGCACTTGGGGCCCGTACTCAGCCGGTAAGGATCGGCGTGCCAGTCCGCGCCCCGAACCGTCAGGTGGGGGGAGACATCGATGTCGCCCACAACCATGAGGGCAGGCGCGGTCATCTCGGCAAAGCTGGGGCTCCGAAAGAATGAATAATGTTCAGCCGCAAACGCGCTGAGATCAGCACCGCCATTGCCAGGCGGGGTAAGCAGCACACCCGCTTTGATCCGGGGCTCGGCCATATCGACTTTCGTACCGTCCTCATCGGTAAGCCGCGCGCCCAGCAACATGCTTGCCGTATGCCCACCCATGGAATGCCCGGCGACTGCGATCCGGCTTCTGTCCAAGCGCCCCGTGATCTCAGGAATGGAAGCCTCGACGACGTCAAGCTGATCGAGGATGCGCTTCATGTCCTCAACGCGGGACCGCCAGAACAAGGGCGCCCCGGGGGTTTCCGGATCGAAGCTCAGGGTTTTTGAGCTCAGATGGGTCGGCTGGAGTACTACAAAGCCGTGAGCAGCCCAGAAATTAGCGAGCGGGCCGTAGCCGTTCAACGAGGACAGATGGTTCGACCTTCCATGACCGTGCGAGAGAAGGATGAGGGGCAGGTCGCTCCCGGTTGTCGGAGCGGAAACTCGTATCTGCAAATCGACGATGCGTCCCGGAGCTGATAACACGACCGGACTGACAGAGAAGACGGGAGTGGGAGCGCTGACGGGTATGTTTTCGGCTTTACCGATTAAGGCGTGGTCTTGAAGACCGATTACTTTGTCGGCCCCGGTGGCTGGTGCGACGGGCTTTTTCTGCATAGTGATCTCCTGTGCATCGATGTGTGACAGGGTATTGCTCCTTTACTGATTGGAGTATGCTGGCAATGTAGTCGGCCCATGCATTGTTGGAATGGAACGTATGCAGCCCATGCAATTACGAAACGTCGACCTGAATCTCTTGCTTCCTTTGAAGGCCCTGCTGCATGAGCGGAATGTGACCCGGGCCGCGGAGCGCATCCATCTCAGCCAATCCGCCATGAGCCGGACGCTGGATCGCCTGCGTTCAGAGCTGGGTGACGAACTGCTCGTGCGGGTGGGACGCAACTATGAGCTCATTCAGCGCGGTAGTGCGCTGCTTGACGAGCTGGGGCAGATCCTGCCTCGCCTGGCTCGACTGTGGGCAGGAGAGCCCTTTTCGCCGGCGCAAAGCGAAGCGCACATCCGTCTGTCGATGACGGATTATGCCAGCAATGTCGTTCTAGCGCCGCTGGCGGAGCTATGTGGCCAGCTTGCGCGCCCGGCATTACCCTTGAGGCGGTTCCCTGGCATGAGCGAGCTCATGAAGACAATGGAACCGCGGCAATGCATCTGATCCTCAGTCCACTCGCCGTACCCTCAACGTTTCGCGTGGGCCCCTTTTTGAGGACGCCTTCCTGTGCGTTCTCGGCCGCCGGCTCAGGCGTGGCAAGAGCTGTATCACAATCAAGGAATACCTCAGCTTTCGCCATCTTTCGGTTGAAACACAACCCCATCAACATAACCATATCGACCGTGCGCTTGGGGAAGGGGGCCTGCAGCGTCGCGTGGCGATTCACCTGCCCTACTTTCTGGCCGCGATCCGAATGCTGGAATCGACGGACCTGGTGTTGACCATGCCCGCCCGGATCGCAGAGCCCGTGCCGACCCTACTTGACTTGCCGCGCCTGAAAGCGCCGAAAGAGATTCCGCCGATACGCTATTCGATGGTCTGGCATCCGCGCTTCGATAGCGATCTGCTCCATGTCTGGCTTCGACAAACAGTGCGCCAGATCTTCCGTTCTCCTACCCCGGAAGTGAAGCAGTAATCAGACATCGGTTATGCGGGATTTGAAATTAGCGGGGTCCGCGCATGTGCGCGCAACACGGGATTGACGTTCCTTTGCGGAGACCTAGAGAAGCTTAAATTGCTTCAGTCGTTTCGTCTTTTTATCGAAGGTGAGGGTAGCCGCGCATCCTGCCCACGCACCCAGCGCCCCAATGAGCGCGTCCGAAAAGGACCCGGCTCCTGTTTTGAGAGCGATCATTGCGGTGAAGGCTTCCTGCTCATTCTGAACAAGGAGCGTATCGGCTTGCAGGATGCGTTCGACAGCAGCGGCGATTTCGTGGTTCGACAGGCCGTAAACGCGATCGAGCACCCAGACGGTTTCGACCATCGTGACAAGACTGATGAAAGCAGGGCGATCCTCTGTGAGCTGACGTTCGACAATCTGAGTGGCGCGCGGTGACTGAATGGCATCGTCCTGTGCGATATAGCGCACGAGAACATTGGTATCCAGACCGATCATTGGCGTCTGGCGCGCTGCCTGCCGCTAACGGCACTCTCACCGATTGCAGTCTCCATATCATTGAGTGAAACTCGCCGGCGAGCCTTAACGATGCCTTTCAACTTCGACGTAGGAATCTTCGGGAGGATCACGACGCTGCCGTCCGGATGCACGAAGAATTTAATTCGGTCGCCCGGTTCTAGATTAAGATGATCTCGAATGGCCTTCGGGATCGTGGCTTGCCCTTTTATGCTGAGTGCGGATTCCATTGCTTACGCTTTACATTCTACAGAATGTAATACCTGATTCCAAGTGAAGCGAAAGCTTTGGCCGGCGACGGCGGAGGAAAGCGGAGACTCAGCGAAGAACAAAATGGCGACCGCCCGATTTGCCAAGATAACTCCAGAATTACGCGCCACCTGAAAGTTGGAAGCCGGATCTGATTCGCAAGTTTAACTCCCTGTTTGCCGACGACTCACCCGGAGGACCAGAGGCTATCGTTAGGCGAGTGTATTGTGCCCAGAAAGCTCGGAAGTCAATTCGCATAATGGTGCAGGAGGAGCAGCATGCTGTCAACCGATCAATACCTCGCGCCAGCGTAATTCCGGTGCTGGCCGTATACAGATGTGAATCAGGCCGCAGCCTGGTTGTGCGATGCATTCGGCTTTACAGTGCGTATACGCATCGGCAGTCACCGCGTGCAATTGAACGTGGGTGATGGAGCGGTGATCGTGAGGGAAATGTGCCCGAAGTAGGTCAAGGCGCCGCTCGGCATAGGATATTCGGTCACTGGTCGTGTGGAGGATGCGGATGCTCATGTGAGAGGGCGAGGAATTACGGTGCGCGGATCATGCAATCCCCGGTAACTTTTGACGAAGTCGCGCACAACGGGCCTGGGATCAAGCGCCCCACCCGAAGAACAGGCGAGTTCCTTTGCTGAGCGGCGACGCGCAGCCGTGCCCTGCGCGCTCACCCGTACGGCGAACCCTAACACAACGCGGATGACTTTGCGGGCCATTCGTGGAGGTTTTCGCAATCTGTGTCGGATGTACATCCAGAGGAGTGGGGTGGGACAACGGAACGTTTGTAGCTAGAATGGCGATCTCTGGTTGGGGAATTTCCCGACGACGGAACTCCGCTCCAAGGTTCGTGAAGTTGCAGCTGTGCGCACGAAATCGAGGGACGTGCTGTTTGAAAATTACGACCTCGATATTGGTTCGGGCCGTCTCAAACTCAATCGCCAAATTGGGCTGTTTTTTCTGGCCTCATGACATGCCATGCGGAGACAACTACCGATTTGCCGACGATCCTGGAAGATCCACCGCGACAGAAATGCTTCGCGATGTGAGACTGAGTTATATGAAGCCCTTGGCTGCACTAGCGCTTACACTGTTAAGCTGTATTGCCGCTTACTCTCAACAGGTTGTAACTATACCTCGTAAGCGACCGGATCGAATCCCAAAGTGTGCAGCCGGTGCGATCTGTTTCGCTGGAGAAGTGAGCAGTGGACGTGAGTTCCATCGCGCTATCGACTCCTCATTAGAATTTGTCCTTGAACCCGGATGGAACATCACTATTGTTCCCGCAAAATCTGACGGCGATTGTAAGGAGTTTGCGTCCGTTGTTAACGCACCCTATCGCGCGCATCGCCAATTGGAGATCGACACAAGCTACGGGTGGACTGCACAGGACGAGGTGGACGATTCGCCGCGCACTTTTTACTTTGTCACGAATTGCGCCGACTACCGTACCGAGTCTAAGCGGTTGGGCATCGTGCTGTGGGGTGACGGAGCAACGGAGCAGGAGTACCAAGAAGCACAGAAAAAGCTTGCTACTTCGCCGTTGGGAACTGGTCGCTTCTGGATCATAGACTCAAAGATCGCGAAAGCGAATGATAAAACCACCACGGGCGCAAGCATTCAGTCAATGAAATTCGCAGTCGAGATTAACCTGCCGAACAAGTGAGTGGAATATTAACAATTACTCAACTAGCGAAACTGGACCGGCTTGTGTCGACCAGCTCCTGATTCACGCGCAATCGGGAAGCATAGTGAGCAGCGGCGGGTACATGGCGTTCGCTTCCATTGAGACATAGCGATCAGATCGGCGGTCCATTGTCCGGGAACCTGCACGGTCCTTATTCGCTGACGGACCCTCGTATAGCGAGGTTAGGCATTCCTTTCCGTATCCAAGGCGTCAGGACAGTGTAGACCGGGACTGCGGTCGGCCGGGTTTTGCGCTGCCGGACCAGACGCCGGTTGACCAGGTGTGCGATTGCATTCTGCACAGACCGCTTCGAGAGTCCGATTATGTCCGCGAGTACGGCATGACTCTTCGCCACGGATTCCTTTCCAACGCCATGAGTATGACGGTACAGTTGCAAATACACGAGGAATGCTGCGGTAGACCGGCTATGAGCAACCAGGTCGCGCATCAGGGTGTCGATCACGTACGTATCCGTTTTCATATCTATAGCAATTACAGCTATAGCACCGGCTGCCTTGCATTTGTGTTCCCGCCGTTGCTTTTAGAGACGCGCGGGTGGCAATCTGAATGGCATGATTAAGCGAATAAAGTTCCTTGGTATTCCGGTGAGGGATCAGGACCGCGCGCTCGCCTTTTATACGGAAAAGCTCGGTTTCCGCATACTCACGGATCAGCAGATGTCAGGCAGCCAGCGCTGGATTGAACTCTCGATTCCAGGCGCCGACACGGGAGTGGTGCTCTTTACCCCGGACGGGCAGGAGGACCGGATCGGAACGTTCCTCAATACTTCGTGGGAGGTGGATAACGTTGAAAAAACCTATGGCGAGCTGCAGGGAAAAGGGGTCGAGTTTGCCGGACCGCCTGAAAAGCAGCCTTGGGGAACGTTCGTAAAGTTAAAAGATTCCGAAGGCAACCAAATCGTGCTTTCCTCTCGCTGAACAGAAACGCGCTATTCCATGGCCTCGGCGTATTCAAAAAACTCCCTGCTTTAAAGCCCTGTGGTGTAGAGTCGTGGAAATGGAACGCCGTGAATTGCTGGCCGGGTTGGCTGCGTCTGCTTTGATAGGAAGTGAAGCGAAAGCTGCCTCTGTGTCCAACTCTTACCTCGAACTCAAGACCTGGCGACTGCATAATTCCGCCGAAAATCAGTCCAGCCGCATGGCAGATTTTCTTTCGAACGGACTGGCTACAGGGCTTTCGCGGTCGGGTGCGAAGCTGATCGGCGCGTTTTCCACTTTGATCGGTCCGGATGCGCCTTCCTATACAACGATTGCCAGTTACGAGTCGATGGGCGCCCTACAAGAGACCTTGACGAAGTTGAGCGCCGACGAAGCATACCAGGCCCAGCTCGATAAATTAAGTGCCGGCCCGGGGTTGCCGTTCGTGCGCGTGGACGCGAGTATCTTACGAAGCTTCGACGTGCTGCCGCAACCGGCCATTCCGGACGACGTGGAGAAACGGGCGCCGCGGATCTTTGAGCTTCGGATGTATGAGTCGCAGAGTTTTTCGACGTTGAAACGAAAAGTGGGGATGTTTAACACGGGCGAAGCGCAGATTTTTACTCGCCTGGGGCTTCGGCCTGTTTTTTTCGGAGAAACGATCAGCGGTCCGCGGCAGCCTAATTTGATGTATATGTTGTCGTACGATGATTTGGCCGCTCGGGATCGTCTGTGGCACGATTTTGGGAATGATCCGGAATGGAAGAAGCTGAGCAAGACGCCCGGCCTCACGGATCCTGAAATTGTGGCCAACATCACGAACATCATCTTGCGACCGCTGGTGTTCTCACCGATCCGTTGACCTGTTGTGGTATTCTACAAAAGGTTTCGTTCCTAAATTTGGGAGGCAAAGGCGCTGTTTTTAGGCCTAAGCCGTTTGGACCAGTCACATTATGAGTCAAAAGCCAGGCAAGAAGTACGAAGCCGCGGCGAAGCAGGTAGAGGTTAAGCCCTACATGCTTTCCGAGGCCGTTCCACTCGTTCAAAAAATCAAGTTTACGAAATTCGACGAGACGGTTGAGGTGCATATGCGTCTCGGCGTCGACCCCAAGCATGCCGACCAGATGGTTCGGGGCACGGTGATTTTGCCGAACGGGCTCGGTAAATCGAAACGTGTTTTGGTGATCGCCTCGGGCGACAAGATTCGCGAAGCTCAGGAAGCAGGCGCTGAGTTTGCGGGCGGGGAAGAGATGGTCACTCGAATTCAGAGTGAAAGCTGGACTGATTATGACGCCGTGATCGCCACGCCGGACATGATGCGGTCGGTGGGCCGTCTGGGTAAAGTTTTGGGGCCGCGCGGGTTGATGCCCAATCCGAAAACCGGCACGGTGACAACCGATATCACGAAGGCCATTCAAGAGATCAAAGCTGGTAAGGTCGAATTTCGCGTCGACAAAACCGGCGTGATTCATGCTCCTGTCGGTAAAGTAAGTTTCGATAGCGATAAGCTGCTCGAAAACACCAACAGCCTGATCCAGGCGGTAATCAAAGCCAAACCTTCCGCAGCCAAAGGAAAGTACGTCAAGAGCGCCACCCTGTGTTCCACCATGGGGCCCGGCATCCCTCTCGACGTAACGGTTTTCAACGCGAAAACTGTGGCACAGTAGGTCGCATTCGAAGGGAATTGGGGTAGGGAAGAGCTTTCATGAAGGATAAAGACGAAAAACAGAAGGATCTCGAGAATCTCAAGAAGACCATCGAGGATAACAAGAATATCTTCGTCACCAGCTTCGAAAAGATGACCGTGAGCCAGGACTTTCAGCTGCGAAAGACCATCCGGGAGGCGGGCGGCGACTATCAGGTTGTCAAGAACAACATAGCGGCGAAGGCATCGGAGGGTACTTCCGCCAGCGATCTTTTGAGCGATCTGAAAGGCATGACGTCGCTTGCCTATACGGCGAAGGATCCGGTCGGCCTGGCGAAAGCGCTGAGTAAATATTCGAAGGATAATGCGGCGTTTACTTTCAAGGCCGGCATGGTCGAAGGCCGCGTTATTGACATCCAGGCGATCAGCGATCTGGCCTCGATGCCTCCGAAAGAAGAAATTTACGCCAAGCTGCTGTACCTGATCAATGCCAATGCAACCCGGCTGGTCAGCGTAATGAACGGTGTCGGCCGCAATCTGGCTGTGGTTCTCGATCAAGCAGCCAAAGAAGAAAAGTTTAAACAGTAGTGGATTGTTATTGTCGACGGGGTATCCGCCGACAGATCATAATTTAAGAAATCGTACAAGGGAGCAGGAAGAAAAGAAATGGCGGATATCAACGCAATCGCAGAGCAGATTCAGGGATTGACCTTACTGGAGGCTTCTCAGCTGGTTAAGATGCTGGAGGAGAAGCTGGGTGTCTCTGCGGCAGCGGCTTCGGTCGCAGTAGCGGCTCCGGGTGCGGGCGGCGGTGCTGCTGCCGCGGCCCCGGTGGAAGAAAAGACGGAATTCACGGTTGTGCTGACTGTCGTAGGCGCTAATAAAATCAACGTGATCAAGGCGGTTCGTGAGGTGACCAGCCTCGGTTTGAAGGAAGCCAAGGATCTGGTGGACGGAGCGCCCAAAACGGTGAAAGAGGGCATTAATAAGGACGAAGCGGAGACGATCAAGAAGAAATTCACCGATGCCGGCGCTACCGTTGAGGTCAAATAACTTTGAGGAAGACGCGCAAGACGGGCACGGTAGCAAGCGCCCCGCCCGAAGGTCAGGGGAGTTCCTTTCCTGATTGGCGGTGCGTAGCCATGCCCGTTGCGCTTCTTTTTGCCGCTTCTTTGAAAATAAATTGAAACAGACCAGCCACGTGCGGTTGACGTGGCTGGTTTTTGTGTTATTCTAGGTTTGTCTTCGCCGGGACGGTCCATCATCCATTTTTGGCTTCACTTCTGTAAAAGCAGGGCTGTCCGAGTTTTCCCGCTTACCTAGTAGGGTAGAGCGGGCTTTTGGCATGTCCAAATTAAAACTGTCGATTATTTTCCCGTTTTCGCTGCTGTCAAACGAGTTCTCGTTCTTGTGCTTGAGACTCAATACAAGGTTGATTTCACCCTCTGTTTTTCTCATCTTATTTGCTTCCCGCGTGATCTGCCCAGAGGCGGGTGCGCAAGCGTTTGCAGGTGGATCGCCAGATTCATCGCTGATGGCCGTAGCTGCGTAAGTGTCTGTGTAGTGCGGCGTCTAAATCGCGAATTGCTGATGTCGTTTTTATTGGTTTCCTTAGAAGGACAAGCTTAAATGCCCAACGTGTCAAACGGTTTTCTCCGTGAGAGAGTTGACTTTTCGAGGATTAAGACCTCGATCCCGATTCCAAACCTGATTGAGGTGCAGAAGCGGTCTTATGAACGCTTTCTGCAAATGGACCTGCTTCCTAAGGAGCGTGAGGATGCGGGTTTGCAAAGTGTGTTCAGCTCTGTGTTCCCGATCTCTGATTTTCGTGGATTGAGTCAGCTCGAGTTTGTTGATTATTCCATCGGAAATTGGGAATGCAAATGCGGCAATCTGAAGGGTCTTCATCATCTTCGTACCATCTGCCGCAATCCCACCTGCGGCGCTGAGATACGGACCGATCCGTTTCACGCCGGTGATGTTCTTTGTCACAAATGCGGAACGTTCAACAAGAACATCGTCACGTTCTGCAATCGCTGCGGGGATCCGGTTGCGCTGCAGTTGAAGTACGACGTACCGGAGTGCGAAGAGCGCGGCATGACGTATGCGGCGCCTCTTAAAGTCACCATCCGGTTGACGGTTTACGACAAAGACCCGGAGACCAACGCGAAGACGGTTCGCGACATCAAGGAGCAGGAAGTCTTCTTCGGCGAAATTCCGCTGATGACGGACAACGGCACCTTCATCATCAACGGCACGGAGCGCGTCATTGTTTCGCAGCTCCATCGTTCGCCCGGCGTTTTCTTTGAGCGTGTCCAGACGCAAGGCTATTTTCTCGGCAAGATCATCCCGTATCGAGGAAGCTGGGTCGAGTTCGAATACGACAACAAGAATCTTCTGTATGTCCGCATCGATCGCAAGCGCAAATTCTACGGGACGGTCTTTCTTCGTGCGCTCGGCTTGAAGACGGATTCCGATATCATCCGGGCTTTCTATAAGCTCTCAAAGATTTCGCTGAAAGACAAAACGCTGCTATGGGGTGTCAACGACAGTTTAGTGGGCATGAAGCTGTCGCACGCCATTCTTAATGCCAACGGCGAGCAGTTGGTTCCACAAGGCCGCAAGATCACCAACTCGGTCTTCCGCGAACTGCAAAAGCACAAGCTTGAGCAGGTCGAAGTGGCTTCGAACGATCTGGAAGGCGCATACGTTGCCGCCGACGTGATCGACATGGAGACCGGTGAGGTTCTCGTGGAGGCGAATCATGAGTTGACCGCGACCACCATCGGCAAGTTGTCCGAAGCGGGCATCGAGAATTTTGAGATTTTCTTCCCCGATCGCGATGACGCCGGCAACGTGATTTCATCGACCCTCCGCAAAGATGCAGTGAAGAGTCAGAACGACGCGTTGCTCGAAATTTATCGCAAGCTTCGCCCCGGCGATCCTCCCACGCTCGATACGGCTACACAGCTCTTCCAGGGCATGTTCTTCGACTCGCGCAAGTACGATTTCTCTCGCGTGGGCCGCATGAAGTTCAACATCAAGCTGTACGACAAGACAGATGCGACACCGCTCGACAAACGTACGCTGGATCAAAAGGACTTTACCGATACCATCCTTTACCTGTTGAAGCTACGTAAGGGCATCGGGGCAGTGGACGATATCGATCACCTCGGCAATCGGCGCGTGCGCGCTGTCGGTGAGTTACTGGAGAACCAGTTCCGTATTGGCTTAGTTCGTATGGAACGCGCCATTAAGGAAAAGATGTCCGTCTATCAGGAAATGTCTACGGCGATGCCGCATGACCTGGTGAACGCCAAGCCCGTGATGGCGGCTATTCGTGAATTTTTCGGATCGAGCCAGCTGTCGCAGTTCATGGATCAGACGAACCCGCTTTCCGAGATCACGCATAAACGCCGTCTCTCGGCGCTTGGACCGGGCGGTCTCTCACGAGAGCGTGCCGGGTTCGAAGTTCGCGACGTGCATCCCACTCACTACGGGCGAATTTGCCCGATTGAGACGCCGGAAGGTCCGAACATCGGTTTGATTTCGTCGCTCTCCTGTTTTGCTCGTATCAACGAATACGGCTTCATTGAGAGTCCCTATCGTCGGGTGCGAGACGGAGCTCTGGTCGATGAGGTGCGAATCCTCAACCCGGGAGACACGGCGTTCAAAGTCAACCAGGTGATCCCGCGGGAGAGCCTCGAAAACTCCAACGTGGCAATGGGAAGCAAACAGCATGCGGAGTTCGAAGCGCACTCCGATTACCTGTCTGCCTGGGAAGAAGATAAGTACATCATTGCCCAGGCAAACGTCGCCATCGATGAAGTGGGCCACATTGTCGATGATCTGGTGAACGCACGGCAGGCCGGCAACTTCGTGCTGAAGCATCGCGATGAGATCGAGTACATGGACGTCAGTCCGAAGCAGCTGGTCTCGGTCGCTGCCAGCTTGATCCCGTTCCTTGAGAACGATGACGCTAACCGCGCCTTGATGGGTTCGAACATGCAGCGTCAGGCCGTTCCGCTTCTGCGAGCCGAAGCGCCTTACGTCGGCACCGGCATGGAGCGCGTCACGGCGCGAGACTCCGGTGCAGTGGTTATCTGTAAGCGCGCCGGAATTGTTGACTCCGTCGATAGTGAACGCATTATCGTGCGAGTCGAAGGCGGAGCGCACGAAGGGCAGATGTCGCGCGAAGTCGGCGCCGATATTTATCAGCTCACGAAGTTCAAACGCTCGAACCAAAACACCTGCATCAGTCAGAAGCCGATTGTCCATCAAGGGCAGAAGGTTCGTAAAGGCGATGTGCTGGCCGATGGTCCTTGCACCGAAGTCGGGGAACTGGCGCTTGGCCGGAACGTCCTGGTGGCGTTCATGCCCTGGCGCGGGTATAACTTCGAGGACGCCATTGTCGTCAGCGAGAAGTTAGTCAAGGACGACTACTACACCTCGATTCACATCGAAGAGTTCGAGATTGAAGCCCGCGATACGAAGCTGGGACCGGAAGAGATCACTCGCGATATTCCGAACATCGCCGAGTCGTTCCTCCGCAACCTCGACGAGAGCGGCATCATTCGAGTCGGCGCCACGGTGAAGCCGGGCGATATTCTGGTCGGCAAGGTGACGCCTAAGGGCGAGACCCAACTCACTCCGGAAGAAAAACTGCTGCGTGCGATCTTCGGCGAGAAGGCCGGTGACGTGAAGGATGCGTCGCTGTACTGTCCGCCGGGCATTGAAGGTACCATCGTCGATTGCAAGGTGTTCTCACGCAAGGGCGCTGAGCTCGACGAGCGTTCCAAGCAGATTCTGCAGTTGCAGGAAGAGCGCTTGCACCGGAATCTGGAAGATGAGAAGCGCATTCTGAGCGATGAACGCGCCAAACGTCTGGAACATTTACTGCACGGTAAGGAAGTCCTGGCCGATCTGCACGACGAAAAGACCAACAAGAAGCTGCTTTCGAAAGACATGCCGCTCACCCGCGACGTGTTAGAGAAGCTGCGGGCCCGTGATCTGAAGCGCATGCGGCTTTCGTCGAAGGACGTCCGCATCAACGAGCAGATTGACGAGATCGAGGAGATGACCTCGCGTCAGATCGCCGTTCTCGAAAAAATCACGGAAGAGAAGATCGCTAAATTGCGCAAGGGCGATGAACTTCCTCCCGGCGTCATCAAGCTGGTGAAGTGCTACATCGCCATGAAGCGCAAGCTGTCGGTCGGCGACAAGATGGCGGGACGGCACGGCAATAAAGGTGTTATCGCGCGCATCGTTCCCGAAGAAGACATGCCGTATCTGCCGGACGGAACTCCGGTCGAAATCGTATTGAATCCTCTGGGTGTTCCTTCCCGTATGAACGTTGGCCAGATCTTGGAGACGCACTTGGGATGGGCCGCCGCCAAACTAGGTGTTCACTTTGCTACGCCGGTGTTCGATGGCGCCGCCGAGCGGGACATCAAGGAACAGCTCACCAAAGCTGACCTGCCGACTTCCGGTAAGATCCAGCTGTACGACGGCATGACGGGTCATGCCTTTGAGCAACCTGTCACGGTTGGCTATATTTACATGCTCAAGTTGAGCCACCTGGTGGACGACAAGATTCACGCTCGCTCCATCGGGCCGTACTCACTTATTACACAGCAGCCCCTGGGCGGCAAAGCACAGTTCGGCGGTCAACGCTTCGGTGAAATGGAAGTCTGGGCGCTTGAGGCTTACGGTGCCGCTTACATTCTGCAGGAGTTGTTGACGGCGAAATCGGACGATGTCTATGGCCGCGCCAAGATCTATGAGGCCATCGTCAAAGGCGAGGCTGCGGCCGAGCCCGGCGTTCCCGAGTCGTTTAATGTCTTGATCCGTGAATTGCAGAGCCTCTGCCTCGACGTCGAGTTGATGAAGAAGCCACGGGAGATTCAGGATCTTGCGCACGCCGCGGATTAAGTAGCAGTATTGACGGTGAACGAGGCGTCCTTCAGGCCCAGCGCCTCGTTCATCTTAAAAGTTTTAACGGGCCTTGCTGACGTTAGTACCAGTTAAGGACAAATTATGTATCGATCCTCTCCGTACGACAGAGCTAATCTCATCGCTGACTTTGATTCGATTCGAATCAGTCTTGCCTCTCCGGAAAAAATCCGGAGCTGGTCACACGGTGAAGTGACCAAACCGGAGACCATCAACTATCGCACCTTTAAACCCGAGCGCGATGGACTGTTCTGTGCGCGTATCTTTGGCCCGGTCGCTGACTGGGAATGTCTTTGCGGTAAATACAAGCGGATGAAGCATCGCGGAGTCATCTGCGATAAGTGCGGTGTGGAAGTTACACTATCGCGGGTTCGTCGTGAGCGGCTCGGCCACATCGAACTGGCCAGCTCCTGCTCCCACGTCTGGTTCTTCAAAGGCCTGCCGAGCCGTATCGGATATCTAATTGACATCACGCTTCGTGAACTCGAACGCGTGCTGTATTACGAAGCCTTCGTGATCATCGATCCAGGCGAGGCCACCGGTCTCTCCATGGGTGAGGTGATCAGCGACGAACGCAAGCGTCAGCTCGATCAGGAGTTCCCCGGCAAGTTTGTCGCCATGATGGGCGCCGAGGGCGTGAAAGAAATGTTGCGGCGTCTCGATGTCGAAACGCTGAGTCAGGAAATCCGCGAAAAGATGCGGACTGAGACTTCCGCGCAGAAGAAGCTGAAGTATGCCAAGCGCCTTCGCGTGGTCGAGAGTTTCCGCAAATCGGGCAACAAGCCTGAGTGGATGATTCTGGATGTGATTCCGGTTATTCCGCCGGAGCTTCGTCCCCTGGTGCCGCTCGATGGCGGACGGTTCGCCACGTCCGATCTCAACGATCTGTATCGCCGCGTCATCAATCGCAACAATCGCCTCAAGAAGCTGATGGAGCTGCATGCTCCCGACGTGATCGTGCGCAATGAAAAGCGCATGCTGCAGGAAGCGGTAGACGCGTTGTTTGACAACGGCCGCCGCGGCCGCGTTCTTCGTGGGGCAAACAATCGGCCGCTGAAATCCCTCTCGGACACGCTGAAAGGCAAGCAAGGCCGTTTCCGCCAAAACCTGCTTGGAAAGCGCGTCGATTATTCGGGGCGCTCGGTCATCGTGGTTGGTCCGGAGTTGAAGCTCAATCAGTGCGGCCTTCCGAAGAAGATGGCGCTCGAGTTGTTCAAGCCGTTTATCTATCATCGCTTGGAACAGCGCGGCCATTGCACGACGATCAAGCAAGCAAAAGAGTTAGTCGAGCAGCAGGATCCCGTGGTTTGGGACATTCTCGAAGAAGTGATTCGGGATCACCCGATCCTTCTAAACCGTGCTCCTACTCTCCACCGTCTCGGCATTCAGGCCTTTGAGCCCGTCCTGGTGGAAGGAAAAGCCATCAAGCTTCATCCTCTGACCTGTACAGCTTTCAACGCCGATTTCGACGGCGACCAGATGGCCGTTCATATTCCGCTGTCGCCGGAAGCGCAGATCGAAGCCTCCACCCTGATGTTGGCCTCGAACAATATTCTTTCGCCGGCGCACGGAGCGCCCATCGCGGTTCCGACCCAGGACATGGTGTTGGGCCTTTATTACCTCACCAAAATGCGTCCGAATTCCAAGGGTTCGGGACGTACTTTTGCCTCGATTCACGATGTGCTGATCGCGCTCGAGATGGGTGAAGTGGAAACGCTCACTGCGATCAAGCTCCGCCACACCGGCAAAGTCATTGACCTCAATAAGGCCTTTGACAACCAGAACATTCTGTACACCGAGCCGATTGAGTTCAGCAAGCAGTACATGGATACGACGGTCGGCCGCGTCATCTTGAATGACGTTCTTCCCAAGGACATGCCGTTCATCAACGGTCTTCTGAAGAAGAAGGGTCTCAGTCAGATGGTGCAGTACTGCTATCTGAAGTTCGGCTTGCAGGTAACCGTTCAGATGCTGGACGAAGTGAAAAAGCTCGGCTTCCTCTACGCCACCCGAGCCGGCATCTCCATTGGTATCGACGACATGGTCGTTCCGGAAGAGAAGGCCAGCCTGGTTCACGAAGCTGAAAAGCAGGTCATCGAAGTCCAACAGCAATATCAGGAAGGCGCGATTACTCAGTCCGAGCGCTACAACAAGATCATCGAGATCTGGTCTAAGGTCACCGAAGCCATCTCCGACAAACTCTTTAAAGGGATGGAAGAAGACGATCGAACGGGTCGTGTTCTCAACCCGATTTACATCATGGCGGACTCCGGCGCTCGCGGTTCGAAGCAGCAGATTCGTCAGCTGTCCGGTATGCGCGGCTTGATGGCCAAGCCCTCCGGCGAAATCATCGAACAGCCGATTACCGCCAACTTCCGCGAGGGGCTGGACGTTCTCCAATACTTCATCTCCACTCACGGCGCTCGTAAGGGTTTGGCCGATACTGCTCTTAAGACGGCAGATTCCGGCTATCTTACCCGCCGTCTCTGCGACGTGGCGCAGGATGTCATCATTACCGAAGATGACTGCGGCACCAGCGACGGCATCTATGTCGAACCGATCATTGAATCGGGCGAAATCATTGAACCGTTACGCGACCGCATTGTCGGACGTGTGGCTCTGGAAGACCAGCGCGACTACGAGAACAATGTGATCGTTCGCGTTAATCAGGAGATAACCGAAGAACTGGCCAGCGCGATACAGGGCGCGGGCATCGAACGCGTGAAGATTCGCTCGGTATTGACCTGCGAATCGAAGCGCGGCGTTTGCCGGCTCTGTTACGGACGCAATCTGGCCACCGGCCGTATGGTCGAGCGCGGAGAAGCGGTCGGTATCATCTCGGCACAGTCAATTGGTGAGCCCGGAACTCAGCTGACGATGCGTACGTTCCACATCGGTGGTGCGGCAACTCGTGTCAGCGAGCAGTCCACGCAAGATGCCAAGAGCGACGGATTCGTTCGCTTTAGTAGTGTTAACACGGTTCGCAACAACAAGGGCGATCTGATTGCGATGAACCGGCAGGGTATCCTCATCATCGTCGATGAAAAGAATCGTGAGCGCGAACGCTACCCCGTCGTATACGGCGCCAAGATCAACGTCGAAGACAATGCCCCCGTCAAGGCCAATCAAATCCTCTTGGAATGGGATCCTTACACCTTCTCCATTCTGACGGAAATCAGTGGAACCATTCACTTCAAGGATCTGGTCGATGGAGTGACAACCCAAGAGCAGGTCGATGAAATCACCGGCAATATGCAGGTGGTTGTCACCGAGTCCACGGATGAGAAACGCTTCCCGACCGTCGTGGTTCGACCGGAAGGTGGATCGCGTTCTGAAGAGAAGCGATACCTGATGCCCACACACGCTCACTTGATGACAGGGGATGGGGAAACCGTGCACGCCGGCGACGTAATCGCTAAGATTCCGCGTGCCACAACCAAGACCAAGGACATCACTGGTGGTCTGCCTCGAGTGGTTGAGCTGTTTGAAGCTCGTAAGCCGCGCGAAACGGCCATCATCGCTGAAATCAACGGAAACGTGAAGTACGGTGAAGTCACCAAGGGTATGCGTAAGCTGTACATCGTCGGTGACGACGGCATACAGAAGGAATACTCACTACCACGCGGCGTTCACATCAACGTGCAGGAAGGCGAGCGTGTACGCTCCGGCGATCCTTTGATGGATGGCCCACGCAACCCGCACGACATCCTGGCTGTGCTCGGCGAGAAAGAGCTACAAAAATACCTGGTCAATGAAATCCAGGAAGTCTATCGTCTCCAGGGCGTCAATATCAACGACAAGCACCTCGAAGTCATCTCCCGTCAGATGATGCGGTGGGTTCGCATCGAAGATATCGGCGATACGGAATTCCTCCCCGAAGAGGTGGTAGATAAGTTCAAATTCCGCGAAGAAAATACTCGCGTCATAGATGCTGGTGGTCGGCCGGCGACCGGTAAGCCGATTCTGCTTGGAATCACTAAAGCTTCTCTCTCGACCGATTCCTTCATTTCAGCGGCAAGCTTCCAGGAGACAACTCGCGTATTGACCGAAGCCGCTATCAACGGCAAGGTCGATTACCTCCGCGGTCTCAAGGAGAACGTGATTATGGGTCGTCTGATTCCAGCTGGAACCGGCATGGAGTTTTATCGCCGGCTCAAAATCGCGGGCGAGGACGTGGTGGAAGAAGAGCCGTTGCCAGAGCAGGAAGTTTCGCTGGCCGATGGTCTGGGAGACTACGGCGACGAAACACCCGGCGTCTACAATGGCGGGCTTTCTGAGGATCTCGGCGAAGAAGTACTGACCACCGAAGAAGTCTAATCCAAATTACAATCGAATAACAGGAACGGGCGATTCCCTCAGTGGAGTCGCCCTTTTTTTTCTTTGAGAGCATTGCAAGGAGGAGGCAACAAAGAGATCAGCGCTTGGTATTCCAGTCAGCAAATGCGTTGCATGTATAAAGTAAAGAGAAAAGTGAGCGCTTCCCTCTTGAAGATTGTTGCCCCTCTGTTATTAGGGGCAGTTTGGTCGGCTGCGCAAACGCCGGTTCCGGCGGGCGGCGGATGGATGCGTGTTCAGCGCATGGACGAGAAGGCCAGCGCGGCGCAAACAGTATTCTTCGTCGCGGCTGATCCGGACGATCCGGAGCGAAATCCTAGCCTTGAGATCAGCTGCGCAGATCGACAGAAGCCGCCGGTCGTTCTCTATCGGGCTGACGTGATGCTGGATCCCCAGGCCCACGATACGAGCAACTACTATGCGCCTGCCATTTGGGCTTGGATCAAGGTTGACAAAGAACACTTGTACCGAGCGCTGTGGGACATCGGACCTGCCCCCTCTCCGCGAGAAGCCAAAAGCGCAATCGTCGATCGGAAAACGATGCGGAGTCTGCTGCATGGTGAAAGGATAAAGATCCGATTCGACGGGCACAACGGGCAGGAGTTTATAGATGCGTTTACCATCAGCGGTCTTGACTCGGAGCAAGTACGAGACGCCTGTGGAAGTAAGTGGTTCGGCAAGGATTAGTCAACCTGTGCCGCCTCTATTGTTTGCTACGGTAATGAAAGTCGTCGATGTCGAATCCTGCACCTAGTCTGAGCGTCATTGTTCCTTGTTACAACGAACATGAGGGGTTGGCGGAATGCCATCGCAGGTTGACCGCCGTGCTCAGGGCGCTCGACACCTGGTACGAGATTGTGTATGTCGACGACGGATCGCGAGATTCGACCTTGGCCCTCCTACAAGAGATCTACGATTCCGATCCGAATATCACCATCGTCGAGCTCTCTCGAAATTTCGGCCACCAGACGGCGGTTACGGCAGGGCTCGATGCTGCTATGGGCGAAGTCGTCGTTATCATCGATTCCGACCTGCAGGACCCGCCCGAGTTGATCGCCGAAATGATTCGTATCTGGGAGCAAGGCTACGACGTAGTCTATGGCGTCCGGGAGTCGCGCGAAGGAGAAACCGGATTCAAGCTCTGGACCGCCAAGATGTTTTACCGGATTATCAACGCATTGTCGGACATCGAAATTCCGTTGGACACGGGAGACTTTCGATTACTTGACAGGAAAGCAGTGGAGGCCATGAAGAGCCTTCCTGAGCGCCACCGCCTGCTGAGAGGAATGTGCAGCTGGATCGGCTTTCGCCAGTATGGTCTGAAGTACACTCGCTCCGCTCGATTTGCCGGAACCACCAAGTATCCACTCCGAAAGATGTTTAAACTCGCGTTGGATGGAATCGCTTCCTTCTCCACGGTTCCTCTTCGATTGCTCAGCGGCCTGGGGATTGTCTCCGCGATTCTCTCCTTCCTTGGCGTTGTTTATGCGCTATTCATCCGCCTGTTCACTCACACCTGGGTGCCTGGATGGACGATGCTCTTTATCGGCATGCTCCTGATTGGCGGAGTCCAGATGATCAGTCTTGGCATTGTAGGCGAATATGTCGGAAGGATTTACGATGAGGCAAAGCGGCGCCCCCTCTATCTCACGCGTTCGGTGCTGCACCGGCGAGACTCACTTGGATCTGGGGTGCGCGACTCTTCCTACAGTTCGTCCCGAGACCTCGTTTGAAGCGGGGCTGATCGCATCCGAACTTTGTGAGTAGAATGCTGAACAGCAGTTGTTCGAGTAGCTCACACGGTCGGCACCTGTTTCAAACTGATTGTGTCAAATTGAGAGTCTCAGGAAACAGATCCGGTACATCTTATAGCAGAGCTTCACAATGAATATCGAACATCATAAAACGCAACTGCTTGAGAAACAGCGCGAACTGACCGACGAACTTTCCAGGCTGAAGGACAACGCCCGCGACGCCCGGACTGCGGAAGTCGAAGATCCGATGGATTACGTCACGTCGTCTGAGACCCAGGCCACCGCTCTGGTGGAAGGCAGCATGACCTCAGACACTTTAAATGCGATCGCTGCCGCGCTGACCAGGATTGACGATGGTACGTACGGCTTTTGTGTAGATTGTGGCCGTGAGATCGAGCCGGCGCGGCTGGAGGCGGTGCCCTGGACTCCTTTCTGCCTGGAAGATAAAGAAAAACACGAGCGCGAGGCGACTGGAACAGGATCTGACGAACTGGAGACGGTTTCTTAAGGTGTCTGCTCAAATCGTCTGTGCGCTGGACCAACCGACTACTCCGACTCCGCTGTCGAAGTGGCACAGCTGGATGTATGGATCCGACGAAAAAGACCAGCATTCCACTCCGGAAAGCAGATCTCAGCCTTGGTATTTCGTAATATGGCTGACCGGCGTTGACTACTTTTCAACGCTCGGCTACCAGCCTGGTATTGCACTGCTCGCGGCCGGAGCAATCTCTCCCATTGCAACTGCGGTTCTTGTCCTGGTGACGCTTTTGGGCGCTCTACCTGTTTACTCGCAGGTCGCTCAGCGCTCCTATGTCGGGCAAGGTTCAATTGCCATGCTTGAGAACCTGCTTCCCGGCTGGTGGGGACGAATTTTGGTTCTAGTGCTGCTCGGATTTGCTGCTACCGACTTCGTGATTACGATGACGCTCTCGGCGGCCGACGCCGCTACGCATGCCGTGGAGAATCCCTTCCTTCATCCGCTGCTGGGCGACGCTCATATGAGTGTCACGATTGGGCTGCTTGCACTGTTGGCAGTCGTTTTTTTGATCGGATTCAAGGAGGCAATCCGACTTGCGACCGTGGTTTGCATTCCTTATCTGGTCCTCAACATCATTGTTCTGGTCCGAGGGCTGTTGATCGTGTTTCAGCATCACGAACTCCAGGCCCACTGGTCACGGGCTCTTTCGGCTCATGGGGATTGGGCTCACATTGCGGCATCGGCGTTTATCTTGTTTCCTCAACTGGCTCTTGGCCTGAGTGGTTTTGAGACAGGCGTTTCCGTTATGCCCCTCATTCGTGGAGAAAGCTCCGACGCAGAGAAGGACCGGCCGGAAGGCCGCATCGCCAACACGCGAAAATTGTTGGTTATGGCGGCGATCATCATGAGCGTGTTGTTACTGCTGTCCAGTTATGTTTCGGCGTTGCTGATCCCGGAAGCCGCCTATAAGGCCGGTGGAGAAGCAAGCGGCCGCGCTATCGCGTACATGGCGCATCGTTACATGGGAAATGTATTTGGCTCAATTTACGACTTCTCCACGATTTTGATTTTATGGTTCGGAGGAGCCTCGGCGATGGCTGGCTTGCTCCATCTGGTTCCGCGTTATTTGCCGCGGATCGGCATGGCGCCGCATTGGGTCGCTTACGGTCGCCCGCTTGTTCTGGTTTTGTTTGCTGCGAATTTGATCATTACAGTGGCGTTTCGCGCCAACGTCGACGCGCAAGGCGGAGCCTACGCCACGGGAGTTCTTGTTCTCATCTCTTCAGCCGCCATCGCTTCTTCCATCTCGCTTTGGAGGGAGAAAAAATTCAGTGGAAGCGTCTATTGCTGGTGCGTCGTTGTTGTTTTCCTTTATACAACGGTCGTGAATATTTTTGAACGGCGCGACGGTATCATTATTGCTTCATTTTTCATTCTGTTTATTCTTTGCGTCAGTGCCATCAGCCGCTACTTGCGTTCAACGGAAATTCGCGTGGAGGGGCACTTCTTCAATGATGCTGATTCCGAAAAGTTGTGGAAGGAATTGGTCGAAAAAAGGGTGAACTTGATCCCGGTGGATAGTTTGTCTCCCGAAGTGCGAGAGCGGGATGCGGCACAAGTCGAACATCACTACCAGGTCACTGGTCCACTTGCGTTCGTTCGAGTGCAACTGTTAGATAACCGGAGTGAGTTCTTGTCTCCGCTGAAGATTTGCGTCGAGTGCAAAGATGACGTCTATCTTGTCGATGTTTCACAGGCGGTTGCGCGCGCCAATGCCATAGCTTATTTGACCGAACTGGTTTGCCCGCAAGCTCTCTTCCTGCGACTAACCGGCCAAAATCCTATGCGGCAATCCTTCCGGTATCTTCTTCTCGGGGAGGGGGAGACTGGCTTGATGTGCTATTCAATTCTGCAGCACTACTGGGAATTGGTGCGTCCAAAGGGCCCTCGTCCCTGCATTTTCTTGATGAGCGATTGAGCGAGTCGAGGACAATAGTGTGGGGTGCTACTTACCTCACACTTTCCTTATGAAAACTGTTACGTTACTCATCCAAAATGCAGTCAGGCTCATCGGGCTCGTCCTAATCGTCCTCGGCTTCCTGTTCTGGAGTCATCACTCTTATAACCTGATTCCGCTTCACATGAAGCTCGGCGTTGCCTTGGTCGTTTTGCTCTGGATGATGGCCGCGATCGGCGTCGGTACAAAGATCAAGCCCGGACTTATTGTGATCTCATTTGCTTGGGGACTGCTGACGCTCTACTTCGGGATGAGCATGGGAACTTGGCTCCCGGGCCGCGCACACGAGATCATACGGGTCATTCACTTCTTCATCGGGCTCGCTGCAATTGGCTTGTCAGAGAGCCTGGGAGCCCGAATCAAGAGATCGGCAATAACAGCTGAAATGCGCACGTAGATTGGATAATGCAAGCAGAGCTTTCCTCCTTTGAACAAAATTCGTCCATAGTCACTGCCTCTCCTCTTCTGGCAGCGGTTGTAGCAAGGCAATTCGCGGAGACTCAGCTCCGGGCCGGAATAAGTAGCTGGGAACGTCCATCCATTCAGACCATCGACGCCTGGCTAACAGCCTGCTGGCATGAGGTGCGTTACGCCTCGCTCGATATTCCGGCGCTTCTCTCTGCTTCGCAAGAACGCCTCTTATGGCAGAGCGTCATCCGCGAAGAGAATCCCGATCTCTTCGATGTTTCGGCAGCTGCCCGGTTGGCCCGCGATGCGATGCGCATCGTAGCCGAGTGGCATGTGCCCTTGGATTCTGAGCTTTGGATCGATCATCAAGATGGGCAGCAGTTCTTACGATGGGGTGATACGTTTCGTGCAAGATGCCGGCGGGAGGGTTGGATCACCCGAAGCGATCTTTGGCGCCTTTGCGTAGATTGGATCCGATCCGGACTGTGCTCCCCAACGCGCGTCGGCTTTCTGGGTTTCACAAGACTCAGTCCGGCGATCGCTCGCTTGCATGATGCGCTGCCGGGATCTGAGTTTCTTTCAACGAATGACGATCGCGTCGCGCTCCCGAAGCGTTTCGGAGCAATTGCTTGTAATGACTTTAAATCAGAATTAGAGAAAGCAGCTCGCTGGTCTCGTCATGCTTTCGAGAATGGCTTGGGAAAGTCCATTGCAGTATTTGTGCCGGATCTACGCAGTCATCTTGATCTGGTCGATCGTATCTTTCGGGAAGTGTGTTATCCGTCCTGGGATCTGGGGTTGCTCCGACGGAACACCCAACCTTCGGACTTGAGAGGTTCGGTTTTTCATGTAAACGGAAGTCGAAGCCGGCTTTCTCATCCCTTGATTTCTAGCGCGTTATTGGTGTTAAGTGTGGGACGGCCTCGCATCCAGACCTCCGACGCCGCCGCTCTTTTACGATGTCCATTTATCAAGGCTGCTGACACTGAGCGCAGCGAGAGGGCCTTTGCAGATCTCAATCTGCGGAGAATGCGCGAGCTAGATGTTTCCTTGCACGACCTGGAACGTGCTTCGCGCAAATGTCCGATCCTGACGCAAATTTGGTCCGCTGTACGAAGGGTTTTGCAATCCGGGCCTTGGCGCGCCGACCTGCAGGAATGGAGCAAGTTCTTCGGCGACCTTGTGCAGGCGGCCGGGTGGCCCGGAGATGCGGAGCTCACGGCTGACGATCAAGAACAACTCGAAGCTTGGAATGATGCTCTCTCCTCGCTCGCCTCGCTGGGGATGGTCTCGGCGCCTGTCACGCTCGAAGTTGCGTTCGACTATCTCCGATCTGCCTTGGCTTCCGATGGTACGCACCGCGGAGACTGGTTCTCACCGATTCAAATAATAGATGCTTCCGAGGCGGTAGGACTTAGTTTCGACTGTGCTTTTGTAGCCGGTCTCTCGGATGAAATGTGGCCGCCGCGATCGCACATCACCCCTTTAATTCCGCTCCGGCTCCAACGCTCCTGCAACGTTCCGGGCAGCAATACTTCGGACCTGCAATCGGAACGCGATTTTCTGACACGCGTGCTGTTCGATTGCGCTCCAGTCATTCGGGCGTCCTATCATGGCCGCTTGTCGTCGCTGGCTGCCCGCTTCCTTACTCAAGAATCGGTCGATGATTCATCTTGGACGGGTCTACTTCCGATCGACTCGTTTGCTCCTGTCGCTCTCGAAGAAGTCGAGGATGACTTTGCGCCGGCCTTCGATGTGAGCAGACAAGTTTATGGTGGAACCAGCATCATCAAACTCCAGTCGCTTTGTCCATTCCGAGCGTTTGCCGAGATCCGGCTCAAAGCGCAAAGTCCCGAGGACGCCTGTTTCGGCTTCGACGCTCGCGATCGGGGCGGTTTTCTTCACAAAGCATTGCAGTATGTCTGGCAGGAACTGAAGACGCAAGCGACCCTCAACAAGCTGCCGGATGAATGGCTGAAGATCCTGGTGCGGGAATCGGTTGCTAAAGCTGTTGCCGAAGATTTGAACAGCCCTTTCCGCGTTCAAACGACCCTTGTCGAACGAGAGCGGCTCGAATATTTGATTCTGGACTGGCTGGTCACGGTCGAGAAGAATCGTCCGCGAGCCTTCACGGTTGAAACCGTAGAAGATCAACTCGAATACAATCTGGCCGGGCTTCCTCTGCGATTGCGTATCGATCGAATGGACCGATTGGATAACGGGCAGGTATTGTTGATCGATTACAAGAGCGGCAAACAGACCAGAGGTAAATTGGATTCTCCAAGACCATTTGAACCGCAACTTCTGGTGTACGCCTCTGCCAAAGGCCCGGAGGTGGACGGCTTCTATTTCGGTGAGGTGAGGCCGAGAGAGATGCGGGTGGTCGGCTACGGACGGGAAAAATACTTCCGTAGTCAAAGCGCCACTGCCAAAAACGAAAGTTGGGACTCGTACGCCGAAAAGTCGCGGGACGAGGTGCACTCGCTTGCAAAAGACTTTCTGGCAGGAAAGGCGCTAGTCGATCCGCTTCGTGGGGCTTGTGAGTATTGCAGTGTCAAACCCTTCTGCCGGATCAAAGAAAAAAGCGCCGAGGCCGAGGAGGAAGCGTGACGAACGACAGCGAGCAGCGCAACGAGGCTCTCGATCCCACGCGATCGTTCATCGTTGAAGCGCCTGCCGGCTCGGGCAAAACCAGTCTCCTGGTGCAACGGTATCTTCGTTTGTTAGGCGGCGTTCAACGACCGGAAGCGGTTGTAGCCATGACCTTCACCCGCAAGGCTGCCGCCGAAATGCGCGAGCGAGTTTTGAGCGCTCTCGACTACCAGAATGGCGAAGAACTGCTCGATGAACAAAAGCGCAAAACCGGAGAACTGGCGAAAGCTGTTTTGGAGCGAGACGCGGCGCTGGAATGGAATTTACGCTCGGATCCTTTCCGGTTGCAGATTCAAACCATTGACTCGCTGTGTGGAATGCTGGCGAGGCAGATGCCGGTTGTTTCACAGCTGGGCGGCATGCCGAATGTCGTTGAGAACGCGGCCGAGCTCTACCATCTGGCGGCCCGTCATACTGTTCAAAACTTAGCGGAGAGCGGACCGGAGATGCAGGACTTGTTTAGGCGAGTTTCTTTGCACTTCGATAATGATCTCGGAAGACTGGAGAGCCAGCTTGCCCGCATGCTGGAGCGACGCGACCAGTGGCATTCGTTCGAAAATTCATCGGATTCTCAGATTGTGCAGGATTTCTGCGGGTTGCTGTCGTTTGCCGAAGTTGCGTTAAGAGATGTGTTTCGTGAAGCGGGCGAAGTTGATTTTAGCGAGATCACACGAGCGGCTCTTGGCGCCTTGGGAACGCCGGAGAACCCGAGCGATCTGCTGTACTGGCTGGACTATCGCATCGAACATCTTCTGGTAGACGAGTTTCAGGATACGTCGCGCTCACAATACCGGCTCTTGCAGGCGCTTACGGAACAATGGTCCGATGGCGACGGAAGAACGCTGTTCATTGTTGGCGATCCGATGCAAAGCATCTATCGTTTTCGCGACGCCGAAGTAGGTCTGTTCCTCAAATGCTGGCATGGGAAGCAACTGGGAGCGGTACGTCTTTGGCCGCTACGGCTGACTTCGAACTTTCGTTCCACACCGGAGATTGTGGATTGGGCTCAGACTACGTTTGCGACGATCATGTGCGAGGATGATCGTCGCCACGGCGGGGTTAAATTACGGCCGGCTTCTGCTGCTCGGCCGCAGACTGGAATCGATCCTCAACTGATCCCGTTCGTTGGTGATAAGGGCGATGCAGAAGCAGATGAAGTTGTGAAGCTGGCGCAAGCTTCCCTACAACACGGCAATGTTGCGATTCTGGTGAGGAGCCGAAGTCAACTCGCTTCGATCCTTCCTGCGCTTCGTAAGGCTCCCATCCGATATGAAGCCATAGAGATCGATCAGCTGCGAGAAGAGCAACATATCCTGGACCTCATCTCGCTCAGTCGGGCCCTTCTCCATCTCGGCGACCGCGTTTCCTGGCTCGCATGTCTTCGAGCGCCGTGGTGTGGTCTTAACTTAAGCGATCTTTCGAAGTTAGCGGAAGGGCAGACAGAGCGGACGATTCTCGATCTTGTATCGGAGCCCGAACGAGTATTCTCCCTATCGCTGGACGGACGTATCAGGGCGGCGCGCACAGGAGAGATTCTCTCGAAGGCAGTCTCCGCTGTGGGTCATGCCCGTCTGCGCGACCTGGTAGAGCAGACTTGGTTCGCGTTAGGTGGACCGGCCGTTCTACGCGAAGCCAGTCAACGCGAGGATGTCCAGACCTATCTCGATCTGATCGAAAAGTTTGAAGAAGGCGGCATCATTCGTGATTTCAGTCTTCTCAATGAGCATCTGCAATTTCTGTTCGCCAAGCCGGTGACCGGTTCGGACTGTGTCCGCATTATGACCATTCATAACGCCAAGGGTTTGGAATTCGACACGGTCATCCTGCCGAAGCTGGGAATGGGAGCGCGAACATCCGAGCGTGATCTTCTGGTGTGGACAGAGCAGATGGCCGAGGATGGGACGACGCATCTCTTAGCTGCTGCCCAACCGCAACGTGGCGCCGAGGACCCGATGTATCGGTCGGTCTGTGACGAACTTGATTTGAGAGAAGAGCATGAGCTGAAGAGGCTGTTCTATGTGGCGGCAACTCGCGCGAAGAATCGGCTTTACCTGCTCGGCAACGTAGATGCTAAACAGGATCGGTCGGGTTGCAAGAAAGCTTCCAGCCGAACATTTCTCGGCTTGATCTGGCCGGCTGTTTCCGATCAGTTCGAAGCTGTTCTTCGCGGTAAGCGGATGTATCAAGCGAACCTCTTTTCGGTGGAGAATCAACCCCATAACAAACTTCTCCGCTTGCCTGAGACTTGGCGTGCTCCGAAGCGGGAAAGCGGGATCGTGTGGGAGCCGGAATTTCATCGTGATACGTCATCTGCGCGAAAGATCTCCTACGAATGGGTGAGCGACAGCGGCCGTCACATTGGGACCGTGGTTCATGCGGTTTTGCGGCGGGTGGTAAGCGAAGGAGTCGACCGCTGGAGTCCGGAGCGAATCAGTAAGATGGACACGATTTTCCACTCTGAGTTATTACGATTGGGGGTGAGCCGTGCGGAAGAAGCGAATGCTGCGGCCCAGGTTGCGCGCGCTCTGAACAATACGCTTCGAAGTTCTAAAGGGCGGTGGATTCTCGCATCGCATCAGGACGCCCATTCGGAATGGTCGGTCGGCGGCCGCATCGGCGACAAGCTGATTAGCGGCACAATTGATCGGACGTTTCGCGATGGGGAGGGGCGACTGTGGATTGTGGACTTCAAAACAAGCGAGCATGAGGGCGCTAACTTGGAGAGCTTTTTGTCGAAGGAAGAGCGGCGGTACCGGTCGCAGCTGGAGAGCTACGCCACGCTGATTTCGCGGATGAAGCCGGGACCGATTTTTCTCGGTCTTTATTTTCCGTTGCTGGATGCATGGCGCGAGTGGCGGTTCGAAGAAAAGGTCGGTACTCCGGCTCATTACACTGAAAACTGATGGCAACCAAACTGACGGCGAACGTGAAGGCCGGAGGATGCGCTTCCAAGCTGAGCCCGAAAATTCTGGATCAGGCTTTGCGGACCGTACCGCGCGTCATGAACGACCGAGTTCTAGTTGGTTACGACAAAGCCGACGATGCGGGCGTTTATGACTTGACAGAAGTGGGCGGACGACCTTTGGCGATGGTGCAAACTGTCGATTTTTTCACTCCCATCGTCGATGATCCGTACACGTTTGGTGCGATCGCTGCGGCGAATGCTTTGAGCGACGTGTATGCGATGGGCGGTACTCCCGTGACAGCACTTTCGTTAGTTGTCTTTCCGGCCAAGAGCGACATTGCAGACCTGGAGGCAATTCTACGAGGGGGCGCGGACAAGATTCACGAGGCAGACTGCGTTATTCTGGGCGGCCACAGCATTTCGGATGACGAGATCAAGTTCGGTTATGCAGTTACCGGGCTGGTTGATCCGAAGCGCGTTTTCACAAATGCCGGCGCTCGAGCGGGCGATGTGCTCGTTTTTACGAAACGAATTGGCACCGGGGTGATCTCGACAGCTCTAAAGAAAGGAATCGTGGAGCAGCAAGACATCGAGTCTTCCATTAATCAGATGCTGACCCTAAATCGTGGCGTGTGCGAATCGATGATGCAGCTTGACGTCCATGCCTGCACCGACGTCACTGGTTTTGGGTTACTGGGGCATGTCCGGGAGATGGCGCTGGCGAGCAATGTCACGCTCACGATTTCGGCGAGCTCGGTCCGATTCCTGCCAGGCGCCATCGAATATTCAAAAGCGGGAGCGCTCTCCGGCGGCCTCCACAACAATCGCGATTTTGTCGAGAGTTGCGTTCGAATGTCACCGGACATTCCGTCTGAAATCCAGTCCCTGTTGTACGACCCGCAAACATCGGGCGGACTTTTGATCTCGCTCAGTGAAGACGAAGCCCGAAAACTCATGGAGGCGCGGCCCGAGGCTTATACAATCGGCCGGGTCTCGGATTACCGAACGAAGCCAATCGAGGTTCAGCAATGATTGAAAATACGAACCCACTGATCATCGCCTTGGATGTAGACAGCACGGCCCAGGCATTACAGCTTATTGAGAAAATAGGTAGTTCGGCCAATTTCTACAAGGTCGGAATGGAGCTTTACGCGGTGGCAGGAATGAGCTTTGTCTCACAGCTTGGGTCGATGGGCAAGAAGGTTTTTCTCGATCTCAAGCTCTATGACATCGGCGAAACCGTCAAGCGCGCCACACGCGAGATTTGCAAAAACGAAGCCATTACCTTTCTAACGGTGCACGGAAGCCGCTCGGTGATGCGGGCGGCAGTCGAGGGGCGGGGCGAAAGTAAAGCGAAGCTACTGGCTGTGACTGTTTTGACCAGTTTCGATGAGGATGATCTGGCCGACCTCGGCTACCAGGTTCCGGTGGCCAATCTGGTTGAGTTGCGAGTCCGAAAAGCAGTCGAAAGCGGGATGGAAGGAATCGTGTGCTCGCCCATCGAAGTGGTCCGTGTGAGGCAGGTCGGGGGACCTGGACTGACTTTGGTGATACCGGGGTCTCGTTCGCCAGGAGCAGCTACGGGGGACCAGAAGCGGGTGGCAACGCCGACCGAGGCCATGCAGAATGGCGCGGACTATCTCGTAATCGGGCGACAAGTTAGCCGATCGGACGATCCTGCCAAAGCTTGTGAAGCCATTCTCGCGGAACTTGCTCAGAGTAGGGATGGGAAAGCCGCAGCTTCCCATCCCGCTTAATTACTTCTTGTCAGCCGATTCGAAGAGAGCCAAAATGGCTTGGCCGTTCGGAGTGCCGAGTCCCGTGCAACAGTCCCAGCCGAGCGTGGCTTTGTACGCGCCGTTCGTGCCTGTGACTATGTCCCGGAGCGCTTTGTGATGAGCCACCGTTCCGTATAGCGCTGGATGGAACCAGCCGAGATTTTTTCCAAGCTGTTCGTTGCAGAGTGCGATGAGGCCAGCCCAAAGAGGCGCCACCGCACTGGTTCCACCGATGACGCTCTCCTTGCCGTCGCATAGCACAAGGTATCCGGTTTCCGGGTCTGCCACTCCAGCCACATCCGGGACGCCTCTTCCGGTTGCATTGGAAGTTCCGCTTGGTTTGGGAACGTGTACGTTGGCCTGATAGGTAGGCTTGGCGAAGTGCGAACTTACTCCGCCGCCAGTAGCGCCTCCATCTGTGCCATCGTTCCAAACAGTTTCGGCTTTGATTCTGTTGTCGTCAGCCACGAGTCGAGTGCCTCCGCAAGCCAGCACCCAAGGACTCGAGGCGGGAAAGTCGACATGGTTTTTGCCGTCTTCCTGCCCGTCCGAGGAGCCATTGTCGCCGGCGGCAACACAGATCGATATACCGAGAAGAGCGGCGTCGTGGAAGGCCGCGTTATAAGCATTCATGGCCTGAACCGTCCAACTGCTCTCCGCTGAGCCCCAGCTGATTGAGATGACGGAAGGCTTATTGACGGTATCGTGAATGGCTGCGTTGATCGCGTTCAGAAAGCCTTGGTCCGTATTGGGTGCGAAGTAGACCACGATCTTTGCGTCCGGCGCAACTGCCCCCGCCACTTCAATATCAAGCACCACTTCGCCGTCCGGTCCATCCGGGTCGCCCGTGGGTTGGTTCTGTACACCATCGACTGCCACAGCTTGAACGGCAACGTTGCCGAGACCGAGCTTGCTCCAGTATTGTTGAAGATCAGAATCTTGATAACCGCCGCCGAGCTCTATCACCGCGATGGCTTGGTTCTTTCCTGTATTCGCAGGAAAGTTATAGATTTTTGCGAGTTGCGAGGGAGTGTAGTACACCTGCCCTGCGGCGGCTCGTGGCCGAACGGAATGATTCGTTTCTGCCGCCGGCCGTTCGTCGAATCCGAGTACGCTGACTACAATTCCGTCGAGCGACTTCGGCACCGATAGATGACCTTGTCTGGTTCTGATGACTTTTCCGTCGATCATGCTTAGTCGAACGTCGGCACAGAATGCCGCCATCATCTTCGATAGGGGTCCAGCAAGGGTAACCGACCGTGCAGCCGAATGGATCTGTTCGATCGAAAGCTGGTATTCGTTTGCGAAATCCTGAACCGCCCGAAGGTCGAGCGGATCGGCCCCGTGCGCCTCGGCCAATTCGTCATGGCTCAGGTGGCGATGGGTAGGATGCGGCTCTGAGGCGCTCATTTTGCGCCGTAAAACCAGAGTAATTTGGATGATTTCATCGGAAGTGGGTTTGCCAGCTGCCACTGTATTTACAGGATGCTCGCGCTGACTGCCACATAAAAGAACGTGAGAAGACATAAGGTTCTGCTCCTGACAGAAGAGGGTAACTTGCCCTGTGGCGCGACCGAGGTCGCGAATCTGCCCGCACAACGCTCATCTCATTGAAAAGGCGAAGCGAAAGGCAAGACTGCCGATTCGAAAAGTTTTGTGACTGAGTCGGCGGGTCCGGCAGTCTTCAAATCAATTGCAATCGCCTAACCTGAAACAGGAGCTATGAATATGGTTTTGAGACGGGCATGCGTCCTGGTGATCGTTTTGACAACATGGTCTTCGTCGGGATGGCCGCAGGGTCTTCCTGGCTTGACGGGGACGAAGCAGACCGCGCCTACCGCGATGCCTCCCACGGATCCTCTGGGCCGCGGTACGCCTCGAGATGCAATCCGCAATTTCCTCGAGTCCTGTCACGCTCAACAGTTTGCCCGAGCAGCCGAGTATCTGGATCTGAGCAAACTGAAGAAGGCTGAGCGCCGCGTCCAAGGTCCGCAATTGGCTCGCGAGCTGGGGCTGTTGCTGGATCATGATACACATTTCGAGTTAGGCAAGCTAGAAAGCACCGCGCTGGGCAGATCAGAAGACGCCTTGCCTCCCGATATCGACCTACTCAATACGTTCGAAATGGATAGCGCGACTTACCCGCTTTACTTACAACGAATCAAGCAAAATGGATTGGACCTGTGGTTAGTATCCGCAGATAGCGTGGTTCAAATTGCAGGTCTAAACAGCCTGATAGGTCCTTCTCCCATCGAGAAATTCCTGCCTGCTGCCTTGGTCAGGATTGCATTCCTCGGTACAGCGTTGTGGGTGTGGATGGCGCTGATACTAGCTGTCATTATTCTCTCCGCAGCATCGAGATTTTTGTCCCGTCTTGCAATCGCCGTCTTGAAGCCAATCGTCAAGCGGTTCACAAAGATCGAGCATGCTCACCGCTGGGAAACTTTCACTGAACCGATTCGGCTCCTGGTGTCCGTTGCCGTTTTTCGAGCGTTCGTTGAAGTCGTCGCGCCTTCCGCCATCCTCCGCGACTACATTTTGAAACTGCTGGTCTTACTGACGTTTCTGGGAGCGGCAGCGCTGGTGATGCGGTTCGTCGATTTGATCGCAGACCAGATCACGTCACGTCTGGATCCGCGGCAGCGAGCACTCTCCTATTCGGTTCTGCCGCTGGGCGTTCGCGTCGCCAAAATCTGTATTTTTTGCATAGCCGTTTTGGCGATTTTGGCCCAATGGGGTTACAACACAAGCACAATTCTGGCTGGCTTGGGCGTCGGCGGCTTGGCTGTGGCACTGGCGGCACAGAAGACAATCGAGAACCTGTTCGGAGGAATCTCGGTGATCAGCGATCGACCGGTGCTGGTAGGAGACACGTGTCAGTTCGGTGGGCAAATCGGAACGATTGAGGATATCGGCTTGCGATCTACTCGCATTCGAACGGCCGACCGCACCGTAGTGACGATTCCGAACTCGCAATTTTCGACGATGACTCTTGAGAATTACTCCAAGCGTGATCGAATTTTGTTTAAACCGACGCTCAAATTGCGTCGAGGAACTTCTCCGGATGACATTAAGAGGGCAATCGATGGCGTGGTTGCGATCCTGAAGAACTATCCCGATGTGGATCCGACCGATGTTCCGGTACGCTTCACCAAACTTGCGCCGGAGTCGTTTGATCTGGAGATCTTTTCTTATGTTCTGACTATGGATGGAAACGAGTTTCTGCGAGTGCAGACCGACCTTCTTCTTAAGATAATGAAGATGCTGGAAGAAATAAATGTTGTCTTGGCGGTTCCACCAACAGAAAATATCATCACCTCCACCAACGGGATGCCGGACAAGCCGTTTCGAGTTCTCAACGCTTCGCCGCAAACGGCAACCGTGGAAAACAACTTCGTATCTTCGTAATGGGTCACGACAGCAAACGTGCACCAGGTCAGAGAAGCTGTTGTGCCGAGTCAATCAACAGCCTGGGGCTGGAACTGGACTCCAGTAAAGAATTCGCTCAGCTGCCACAGCCGTTTTGCGGATTCCGGGTCGATGGCATATTCTCGGACGCCTATGTTACTTTTCGATTCAACCGGAAGTAGGGGAGCTATATCCACGTCTTGGCAGTAGACTCCGCCCATTCCGGCGAGAGTAAGACTCGTAGCACACCAAACAGACGTGGCTGCTCCTTGTTGGGGTGTCTTCCATTCCCCTCCTTCTGAAACCGACTTGCCGGCCGGGACCGAACCTTTATCGGCACGCGAGATGCCGTATGCGCTAAGTTCCTCGTCTGTGACGGTTCGGAGCAGATCCGTGAATATAGCGCCAGGGTGAACGGCAAAAGCACGAACATCGCTCGACTCACCACGACGGTCGAGTTCAACAGCAAAGAGCACATTCGCAGTTTTGGACTGCCCGTAGGCTTCAAAGCGTTCGTAGTCGTGATGTTCGAAATTAGGGTCGTCAAAATTTACACCGTTGCGCTGATGCCCACGAGACGAGAGGGCAATCACACGCGCACCGCGCGCTTGCATGAGTGCCGGCCAAAGGCGCGCAGCGAGTTGAAAATGTCCGAGGTGATTTCCGGAGAACTGGGATTCGTAGCCTCGGCTGTCACGTACCAGAGGGGGAGCCGCGATGCCGGCATTATTGATGAGAAGGTGCAATAGCCGGCCGCTGCCAAGGAATTCGGCAGCGAAGGCATCGATGGAGATTGGGGCCAGTAGATCGAGGCTGGCTTGTTCAACGCGCGGTATGCCCGCGAGCGCTTGTCGTGCCTTGTCGGGGCTTCGGGCGGGAACAATAACAGTGGCGCCAGCCTCGCTAAGGGCGCGTGTGGTTTCGAGTCCGATTCCGGAATACCCTCCCGTGACGATAACCGTTTTCCCGCCGAGATCGATGCTCTTGAGCACTTCGCGAGCTGTGGTTTCAGGTCCGAAGCCAGAGCGGATCGGTTCTTGTTTCGTATGCATACACCCTCCACTAGAACGACCATTCTAGCAGGGGTAGAATAATGACCACTATGGCCGCAAAGCCGGACAGGAAGGATGCGATCCTTAATGCGATGCTGGAATTGATCGCGGAGCGCGGCTTCCATGATGCGCCGATATCGCTGCTCGCTAAGCGCTCCGGCACCAGCGCAGGTGTGATTTACCATCACTTTCGCAGCAAGGAAGACATAATTCACGCGTTGTATCGCCGTGTGCACGAAGTCAAAAACCGCATTTCGCTGGAGGGGTACTCCACCACTATGGCGAGCGAGGAGGCCTACGTACATATATGGATGAACGCTTACCGGTTCTACCGAACGCATCAAAATGAGACGCGCTTCCTGGAACAATACGAAAGTTCACCCTTTTGTGGCCATGAAGTGGCAGGCCCCAAAGTGAAGGAGGACGAAATCACTGCACACTTTAGGAGCGCCTTCAGAATTCGTCGCGTGGGAGGGTTTCTTAAGGATCTTCCACCAGAAGCGATCCAGGAGTTATCGTTCGGTCTGGCCGCGCGTTTGGCAGCCCGTGCGGAGCCCCTCAAGCCAGCCATGCTGCGGAGGATTGCTGCAGCGAGCTGGCAAGCAATCGCGGACGAATAGAGGACAGCTCAAGACACCAAGAAAGTCTGCGGCGCGTCCGAGATAGACCGTATTGCAGAGCGTGATGACGGCGGTGACCAGGTTGAGTCCGCTAGTGCTAGTCTGGTGACGCCGCATCCTGGATAATCTTCGAGGCCCCTGTAGCTTTAAGCGCTGTGTTGAAGGGGTCACTACACCAAACATCAAAAATCGTACGCTAAGGCCTGAGGGTGCCTCTAGGGTCTCTCAACTGCCGAGATGCGCGTTTCTCGCTACCAACCCCCCATACTGTGGTTAGAAGTATATCTTGTGATTCGTGGCAATAATGGCAACGGTAAGGACAGACGCCCGAATTTTCATCCTGCCAGACGCATCAGTCACACATAAAGTACGGCGGAGGAACTATGGCAGATAACCAAACATTGATAGCCAAGGCTTACGCAGCCTTCAACCAGAGGGACATTGACGGTGCACTGGCTGTAATGACTGAGAATGTCAGCTGGCCGAAGGCTTCGGAAGGTGGCCGAGTGGTTGGGAAAGAAGAGATCCGCGCGTACTGGACTCGTCAGTGGGACGAATTCGATCCTCGCGTGGAACCGATTGAGGTAATCGACGACGCGCGAGGCAAAACCGAAGTTAGGGTTCACCAGCTCGTCAAGAGCCTCCAAGGCGATATTCTTTCCGATAGCGAGGTTTGGCACGTTTACACCATCGCAAATGGCCTGATCGACCGTATGGACCTCAAGGAAAGCGACGCCAGCGCGGATTCGAATCCTTCTGCGGCGTTTTCGAAGCACTAGCATGCAGGGAACGCCCACATGCCACAGATCAGTAATGGCAAGTCGTTAGCGCTCCATTGGGACTGACTCGGGGGACAAACTTGAGAAGCCGGAGCTGCGCGGGCCGAGTCAGTTGCGATAGAGGCGACTTGAAGGAAGCCGCTGGCGTGGCGGCCAGCGTGCACTATGGAGCCACTAGGGGTTTTCGTTCAAGTCGGCTTCTCGCACCCAATCGGCTGGCAGCTCAAGTTGCGGAAACGAACGTTTACGCACGGCTGAGAGCAGAGGGTGAAAGCCCTGCAACTGCCGTTACAGAAGCCTATTGCTATTGCTTCTCTTCTGGCAACAGGTTTGCGCAACGGACCTTGGCGTACGATTTTTGACGTTTGGTGTAGTGACCCCTTGAAGTCACCTCCAAACGCGGCCGCAGCCATAAGGCCCACAAACCGAGACAGAAACCGCTCTGTTCCGCACAACGCGCCTCTTGAATGGATCAAGCGGCGCTGGCGTCTCCTAACGATTATTTATGAAGCTGGGGCAAGCCGGACGGCAGGCTTGGATTATTTCCGAGTTGGAAGGCTTCAATCAACGCTCCAGCAGCTGGGCTGTAGAGAGGCGCTATGAGAGGACAGTGCAAGCGCTCTTGCACGATACGATCGAGATCGTTTCGTAGGAGCAGACTGTGAAAGACGCCGCCAATAAAGGAGACCGGAATCCTTGTGTCAGGACTAAAGAGATTGGAATAGACGCCTTCGACGTAGTGCGCGAGCTGGGCCGCCGCTTCTTCCAGAATGGATGTCGCGACTCGATCTCCGGATTGGGCGGCGTCGTCCACGAGCGTGGCTAACGCCGCCACTCTTGATCGCGGAAAAGCAGGGGTATAGAACAGATGCAAGATATCGTTGGCACTGGCTGCCGCGGTAAGAGCGAGCAGTTTCGGATGCAGGGTTGTGGCTGGCCCCCACCCTTCTTCGAATTGCAAAGCCGCTCGAAGCGCTCGGCGGACAAGGTCGAAGGCGCCTCCTTCATCGCCGAAGATGTGCCCCCAACCTCCAGCTCGCGCCGTTTTGCCCGTGCTGTTTCTGCCGAATGCGATGGATCCTGTACCCGCGATGATGATGATTCCTGCTTCGCCTCCCACAGCGCCGGATAAGGCGATCTCCGCATCGTTCGTAATTTTGAATTTCTCGCTGCGAATCAATGCACGAGCATAGATTTCCTTGTCGGCAGGACCACCGCTAAAGCCCAGACAAGCGGCCGCGAACACGATCGTCTCAGCAGGAAGACCAGCTTGCCGACAGGCCTGACCGACGCATTCTCCTACCACGGATTTAAACTTCTCAGCTGCTTCCCCCGCACTTACGTGATTACAGGGACCGCCCGTTCCCCAGCCAAGAACGCGTCCCGTTTTATCTGCGATCAGCGCGGTGGTACTAGACTGGCCGCCATCAATGCCAAGGAAGTACTCACCGCCTGCCGGCACCTTTACACAGCGTCCGACACGCTAGCAAAGCTGAAGTCCGTTGCCAGGATGGCAGGTGCAAACGACGACCCCGTTTCAGCTCCGACCGTCGGTATGGGCGTCCCGAGCTTCTTCGTGTTTTGCAGTACGCGCACGGGACTCTCGTTCCAGCGAAAATTCATGACGGGTTCGGTGATCTTGCCGTTCTCGACCAGAAACACGCCGTCGCGAGTGAGTCCGGTCACTTGCAGAGTCTGTGGCTGAAGAATCCGTATGTACCAGAGACGGGTGACAAGAAGAGCACGGTCTGCCGAGCGAATCAAATCGTCTACGGTCTGATTCTGCCCCTCTAGAACCAAGCTGCCCGGCCACGGCGTCGGTTTTCTTCCGGCTTTCTCAGCCCAAAAACGATCCCAATACATCGTTCGCATCACGCCCTTCTCAATCCAAACCACAGGCTCATTCGGCAGGAGAGAAGTGGTGCTCCAAGGTTGGGTGGAAAGCTTCGGGTTGGAGGGATCGCTTCGAAGCGTGATGTAATCCGGGAAAAGCTTGTCCCCGACCAACGTTTCACCGGGCTTCCCTTTCTTGCTGAGGAAAGATTGTCCTTGCTCGGCGTCGCGTGCGCCGATTCCATAGCCAAGATAACCGATTAAATCGCTGACAGCTGCCGGCTCCAGAATCACCGTGTACTTGCCGGGCTCAAGTCTGCGTTTCTTCACGCCGGCGATGCACTTGTCGGCTGAGACGCGGGCGACTTGTTCTCCGTTGAGATCCGCAATCGAGGTTGACACCTGATTAGCCCAGCCGGAGCTTGAACCGTCACGATTGCGCATGGTGCTGCTGAGATTGCAATCGGTGTACGTGGTGTAGCCGAAAAGACCGGCCTTGTTGCCGACCGCAGCAACTGTGCAGGTTCTGGTGAGAAATCCTGCCGCTGTCAGATCTTTGGCTTGAGCGGTCTCGATAACTACTTTGACATGCCGCCCCATAGAATCGCCGCGAGCGGCAGCAGTACTCGAATCGAAATTGTTGAGCTTGGGATAACTCTGTTTTCCAAGCGGAGAAAGATGCTCAGGATCCGGATGGGAGATCTTGGCCAGGTCTTCCGACTGACCGACTCCCTGTCGAAGTGCGTCATCGGAAACTTCGGTGACAACCGAATTGCCTGCACGCTTATCGTCCGTGGTGGATGTTATTGAGATCTGCTGTGAGAGTTGATAGCCGGACGTGGTAATTCCGTTATTAGCAAAGCGGATAAATACGCTCTCCGTCTGGTTCACGCTCACTTCGCACTCAGGCAGCTTCGAAAAGCTGATTACCTTGGCGATTAAAGTTTCGGCCTCGTGATTCGTCATCATAGCGAGTAATTAGTCAGTGAGCAGAACATCGGCTTGACGGAATCGCGCCGGTGCGCAGCCGTGACTCATGGCGTTGACTTGCTCCGGCTCACCTTTGCCATCATTCGGGAAGCCATACTGCTGCCAGAAACTTCGCCCGGCTATGCCATCGCAAGAGTGCCAGAATTCCGGAGTACGTCCCTGGTAGGCAACACGCGAAATCATGTTGCCCTTCTTTCCAGCTTTTATTTCCCAGAAAGCATCCCCGCCGAACTGGAAGTTATAACGCTGCTGATCGATAGACCAGCTTCCCGTGCCCTCGATCAGGATGCCATCGTCGACACCATTCATCAAGGCATCTAACGTTACGTCAGACGGTCCCGGCTCGAGTGAAACGTTGGGCATCCTTTGGAACGGTACGTCGTACCATGAATCGGCATAACAGCAGGCGCGCGATTCCGCCTCTCCGATGAGATGCGCCTGATCGCGAATGGTCTGGTAGTGCGTGAAGACGCCCTTCTCAATGATTGGAAATTTCGTGGTCTTCACTCCGTCATCGTCGTATTTGACAGTAGAAAGCGCATGCTCAGCGGTTCGATCCCCGGACACGTTGACAATCTCGCTGCCCACTTGGAACTTGCCCATTTTCTCGGGCGTGAGGAATGTCGTGCCGGCGAAGTTCGCTTCATAGCCGAGAGCACGATCAAGCTCGGTGGAATGCCCGATGGTCTCGTGAATCGTCAAGCATAGATGGCTGGGGAGAAGAATCAGGTCCTTCTTGCCCGGCTTAACTGGGGGAGCGGCTAAATGCTCCACTACTTCATCCGCGACTCGCTTGGCATTCTCTCCTAGGTTCATCTCGGGAACGTATTCCCAGCCTCTACTAAGCGGCGCAACCTGATAAGATCTCTCGCGGGAGATTCCGTTCTTGAAGTCGACGGCGGTGGCTGTCAGATACGGATAGACCTGAACGACGTACTGCTGAATGGACGATCCTTCGCTCGACGCAAAGTACTTGTCTTCGGCGTGGAATCCCAAAGCGCCGTACGCAATCATTACCTTCGGATTGTCTTTGATTGTGACGGCGGCATGTCGAATCAGCTCGAGCTTTTCTCCGACCGAGATCGAAAACGGGTCTATCTCATGAGGCGAAACCCACCGGTCTCGATAGCTTTTCGTCGCGGCCAGCCGCACGGGTGCAGCTTGCAGAGCGGCATTAGCCTTCGCAACTGTGACGGCTTCGTGCGTGATGCGGACAATCTCATCGGAAGTAACAAGGGGCGACGAAGCAAAGCCCCATTGACCATCGACGATCACTCTGACTCCGAAGCCGAAGCTTTGCTGATCCGTTACGAAGGGCACCTCATCGGTTTTCGAGCCGCCACGCTGAGGTGAGAGACGGTATCCCGAATATTGATCACGGTAACGATTGATGCGAATGTCGCAGTAAGTGGCACGTTGCTCTTTCGCTTCGTTCAGGGCGTTGGCAGCCAGTTTTTCAAGGGCGCTTACCGGTTGCGAAGACTTATCCGAAGGTGAGCCGAAGAGTTCAGAGGCCGCCAAAGCGGCCGCCGCGGTGGTGGTTGCCGCGAGGAACGCGCGCCGGCTTACCGGCAGTGTGCGAAGAGGATCACGTGTCATGCGAGCGTCTTGTCTTTGGCGTAACAGATCGGATCGAGTGGGCAGTCAGCGCATCGGGGCTTTCGAGCAATACAGATTTGACGGCCAAAGTGAATCACTTGGTGTGAAAAGAGAATCCAGCGGTCGCGCGGGACGATCTTGACGAGGTCTTTTTCAATTTTTACGGGATCTTCCTGCCTGGTCAGATCGAGCCGGTTGGCGATGCGATGGACGTGTGTATCCACCACGACTCCGGACGCTATTCCGTAGGCGGTTCCCAAAACTACGTTGGCGGTTTTTCTCGCCGCCCCTGGAACCGTCAGCAACTCTTCCATCGTGCGCGGTACCTCGCCCTTAAAATCCGATAAAATTTTTCGAGCAGCGCCGATTACCGAACGAGATTTATTGTTGAAGAACCCGGTGGAACGGATATCGTTGGACAACTCCGCCTGCGATACATTCGCAAAATCTTCAATCGTCGGATACTTTTTGAAGAGACCCGGAGTGACCTTGTTCACTCGTTCGTCGGTGCATTGAGCGGAGAGGATGGTGGCGACCAAGAGCTGCCAGGCATTCTGGTGATGCAACGCACAGGTGGCGGCAGGAAAGATTTTGTCCAGCTCCAGCAGAATTCGGTTGAGGCGTTCTTTTCGTTCCGCCGCGTTCTTCGGTTTGGGAACTTTCTTGGGCGGAGTAACCGAGTGGACGGGAGTCACTGCGGCAATTTCGGTATCTGGCATGAGGAAAGCACCAAGATAGCGCAGCGTGAGGAGGTCTAGCGGAGGGACTTGGATTACGGCCGGTCGTTGCTGTTTTCGAGGAAGTTTCGGAGCCGGTGGCTGCGGCTGGGGTGACGCAACTTGCGCAACGCCTTCGCTTCGATTTGACGGATTCGTTCCCGAGTGACAGCGAAATTTTGGCCGACTTCTTCCAACGTATGCTCGCTGCCATCCTGTAACCCGAAGCGCATCTTTACAATTTTTTCTTCGCGCGGGCTCAACGTCTTCAGGACTTCCGCAGTCTGTTCCCGCAAGTTCAAATTGATCACTGCCTCGGACGGAGAAACCATCCTGCTGTCCACGAGGAAGTCGCCCAGATTGGACTCTTCTTCTTCTCCAACCGGCGTTTGCAACGAGATGGGCTCTTGCGCGATCCGCATCACACGGCGTACTTTGCTAGGCGTCAGATCCATGCGGATGGCAAGCTCTTCCGTGGTCGGTTCACGTCCAAATTCCTGCTGCATCAGGCGCTGCAGACGAACCAATTTGTTGATCGTCTCGATCATGTGCACGGGAATGCGAATGGTTCTAGCCTGGTCGGCGATCGCCCTGGTTACGGCTTGCCGGACCCACCAGGTGGCGTAGGTAGAAAATTTATACCCGCGTTTGTAGTCGAACTTATCAACGGCGCGCATGAGTCCGATGTTTCCTTCCTGAATCAAATCCAGGAACTGCATGCCGCGATTGGTGTAGCGTTTGGCAACCGAAACTACCAGTCGCAGGTTGGCTTCAATCAGGCGCTTCTTGGCGAATTCTGTTTCGATCTCGCCGCGCTCCACAATCTGCAGTGTTCTTTGCAGCTGGGCGCCGCTAGCTCCGGAGCGTTCCTCCAGCTCCTGTATCTGGGCGCCGAGATTCCTGATATCGCGGTTCAGCAAGGGCAAGGAAGGTGAGTGCGCGAGCGCAGGATCACTCACTCTACGTTGCAGGCGCGCGACTTCCTGCTCCAGAGGTTTGAGCCTTTCCACAGCCTGCTTCAAGGCGGCGCTAAGCGCTCGCTGAAAGCGCGAAGAGAAGGGAAGAGCGCGAATGCGGCGCGAGATACAAACTGTCAGGCGGGCCGTGTCGAAACGCTGTTTACGATACTGTTTGGGCTTGCTGGTAGTCGACATGCTCGCGAGCTTGGCCTGCATCTGCTGAACTCTTCGATGCAGCTTGTCAAGCTCATCCAGACTGGTGAGCAGATGTTCTTTAAGAGGTTGGGTAGCGTCTTCTTCTTCCGCTATGAGGTGGGTGTCCGGAGCTTGCAGAACATCTAAAACAGAAAGTGCACCATTCTCGACGTGGTGCTTGGTTTGGATGAGTATTTGAACTACCAGTTGGGAGCGGGAGAGCGCCTTTCGTACGGATCCTTCGCCATGTTCGATCCTTTTCGCTAACTCGATCTCGCCTTCACGAGTGAGCAACGGCACCATGCCCATCTCGCGAAGGTAAACGCGAACCGAGTCATTGCTCTTATCAACAGCTCCGGCCGACAAGTCGATATCGGCCAGGTCTTCGACGTCTTCGTCTTTTTTGCTGAACTCCTTGGTGTCGTCGAGCAGTTCAACCGGCGCGCCCTCCAGATCGACAAAGAGATCGTGGATGTCGGCGGTGTTAGACAGGTCGTCAGCCACTACACCCGCAACGTCGTCGTACAGAGCGAACCCTTTGTTGTCGCTATCTTGCATGAACTACCTTTTACGTCGCGCGAAAACCTAGCAAGGAGGAAACACCGACGCCCTCGTCATATTGAGGCGCCCCTGTAGCTCCTCGACTCCTCATAGTACAACACGAATTACAACCCGGAGAGCGCACTTTTTGCTTGCTGCAGCTCTTCCAGCAGCGCGAGCGCTTCTTGTAGTTTGCCCTGATTTTCAAGCTCCCGAACTCTCCTTTTTAAGTCGATATCTTTTGCGGTCACGGCCTTTGTCTCCAACGCCCGTAAGCAGTGCAGGGCTTGTTGCGCGGCATCTTCCTCTTGAATCACAGCTTCGGCAAAACTGATCTCCGTCAAAACTGCTTGCAAACGCGGTTCCAATCGATCCGACAGAGCAGAAAGCGAGAATGGAACATTTTCCTGCTCCATAGAAACGATCGATTCAAAGATCGGCTTCATCTCGAGAGATTGAATTACGCTCTCGCGTGTCGAAAGATAATGCTTCACTGTTTCGCAAGCATTCGTACTGACCAGTAAGCACGTCAACAACAATACTTCATTGGGGGGGAAAGCTGAGGCTAGTGAAACAGCTTTGCGGGAACGCTCAGGCCTTTTCGCTCCTCCCCGCAGTTGTTCCGCGACGATGTTGTGTTCCAACTTCAACACCGCGGCAATCTCCTTCATCACTTCGGCTTTCTCCATGCCGTCGCTAACCTGTTCGATAGCAGGAAGGATCCACTTGAAGGCATCGACTCGTCCTTCGACGGTCTGCAGATCGAACTTGCCCGAAGCACGCAGCGCGAGCCAGTTGAAGTAGGAGACTGCGTTCTTGAGCCGGCCCGAGTAAGCGTCGGCGCCGTTTTTCTGAATGTACTCGTCCGGATCGAGATCACCGGGAAGCTCGACCACTCTGACGCGGAGACCTTCCGCTAGAAAGGCGCCGATATATTTCTCCGCTGATCTGGCGCCTGCCGGATCGGGATCGAAGTTGAGAAGAACCTGGCCGCTGTTGGCGTTCTGCTGCGCAGTTTGCCGCTTGATGGCACGCACCTGCAGGGTGTTCAGCGCAGTCCCGCAACTGGCCACCACCTCTCGAAAACCGGCAGAGTAAACGCCAATCACGTCCATATAACCTTCCACCAGGATCATGCGATCGTGTTTGCGCGCCTCGATCTTGGCCCGATGCATGTTGTATAGAACGGTCGATTTTTTGTAGATGTAGGTTTCAGGTGAATTCAAATACTTCGGCTCATCAGCAGGACGGAGCGCTCGGCCGCCGAATGCAATTACCTTTCCTGATTCATCATGGATGGGGAACATCAGCCGATTACGGAACCGATCGAAGAAACCGCTGCCATCCTGGCGTTTACTCACCAGACCGGACCGCTCGAGAAGATCGGGACCGAATTTTTGCAAACGGCCGGTGAGCTGTTGTCCGCTTGAATCAGATAGTCCCAGGCGAAATTCGTCAGCGGACGCAGCAGAAACGTTGCGCGATTCCAGATACTGTCGCACCTGCGCGCCAGCGGGTCCTCGCAGGTTGTCTTGAAAAATGCCGGCAGCAATCTCATGCATCTCGTAGATTGCGTCGCGACGCTGCGCGGCTGGATCGTCGGCATTCGATCGCTGCGGAACGGGAATGCCGTAGCGCTCCGCTAAACTTTTCAGAGCCTCCGGGAAGGTAAGGCTGTCCATCTCCTGAACGAAAGTAAAGATGTCGCCTTTGGCGTCGCATCCGAAACACTTATAGAACTGATTTTGGCCGTCAACGTTGAAGGAGGGCGTCTTCTCCGAGTGGAACGGACACAAGCCCTTGTATCGATGTGCCGCTCCGAAACGCTTGAGCCGTATGTACTGGCCGATTACGTCGACGATGTTGAGTTGATTCTTTAATTGTTCGGCGAAGTTCATTCCTTGGCGCTGGGCTCGCAGTTGCTGTCACGAGCACAATTGATCACAACTCCGGCTTGGCTTTAGGGTAGCAATTCAGAGTCATACTTTGCTGCGTCAATTGACATAATGACGGCAGAAATGGGCTTAAAGGAATACGCTCGGAAACGTGACTTCAAGAAGACGCCGGAACCTGGAGCTGCCGAGGAGCAACGGACGGGCGGGGATCAGGGCGGATTCTTTTGCGTGCAGCGTCACGATGCAACTCGACTTCACTACGACTTCCGGCTGGAAGTAAATGGAGTGTTGGTGAGCTGGGCGGTTCCGAAAGGCCCAAGTCTGGATCCGAAACGCAAGGCTCTTGCCATGAAGGTGGAGGATCATCCCTTCGATTACGGAACATTCGAAGGCAACATCCCCAAGGGCGAATATGGCGGCGGAAGCGTAATGCTTTGGGATAAGGGGACCTATGAAGTGTTAGGTGATCCGTTGTCCGCTACGGCACAAATTGAACGCGGGGATTTTAAATTTCAACTGCACGGCACGAAGATCAACGGCGCCTTTGCGATCGTTCATATGAAGCATGCGCAGAAAGGCAACGAATGGCTGCTGATCAAGAAGCAGGATGAGTTTGTCGTTCCCGAGTATGACATCGATCAGTATGCCTGGAGCGTCGCCAGCAAACGCACGCAGGAGCAGATCGCGAGTGGTGAGGAATCGTTCAGCGTGAACGATCTACAGGGGGCGGTGAAGAGCCGGATTACGAAAACGCAGGAGCCGATGCTTGCTACTGCCGTGACCGAGCCGCCAAGTGGTTCGCAGTGGATCTACGAAATCAAATGGGATGGTGTGCGAGCGCTGTGCCGTCTTGACAATGGCGAGTTGGAGATCCACTCACGCAAAGGCAATCGCGGTGAACAGCAGTATCCGGAATTGCGATCGCTGCCAACATCCGTGAATGCCGAAACGGCATGGCTGGATGGCGAGATCTGTGTGCTCGATGAGAACGGTCGAAGCAGGTTCAATCTGATTCAGCCGCGCATCGGAGCAAACCTTGGGGCTGTTCCTCGTTTGGCGGAATCCAGTCCCGCCACGCTATTTCTCTTCGATGTTCTGTATCTGAATGGGTTTGATCTTCGCGGGGTTTCGCTTCGGGAACGAAGGCGAATCTTGCAGCTGATCGTGACGCCGAGTGAACACATACGGGTATCCGAAGTGTTTGAGACCAGCGGCGATCAGATGTTCGAAGCTGCCAAGAGGATGGGATTGGAGGGCATTCTTGCCAAGGATGGCCGCAGCAGCTATCAAGCGGGCAGGTCTCGGAGCTGGCTGAAGATCAAAGTTCTCAACGAACAAGAGTTCGTGATCGCAGGGTTCACTAAGGGAGAGCGCGATTATTTTGGAGCCCTCGTCTTAGGCGTTGAGGAAAACGGGGTGTTGCGACATGTAGGGCAAGTTGGGACTGGTTTCGACCAGAAGCTTATGAAAGCTATTCATCAGCGTCTTACGCCTCTTATTACGAAAGTGTCGCCTTTCGAGAAGAAGCCGAGAATTAAAGATGTGACCTGGGTGCGTCCTGAAATCGTAGGCCAGATCAGCTTTCTAGAGTGGACGCCGGAGGGCATGCTTCGGGCGCCGGTTTTCGTTGGATTGCGTGACGATAAAGAGCCTGAGGAGGTGGTCCGTGAAGTGGCGCGTCCGGCCGTTTCGACTTCTGACGAGGCGGATTCGCCGTTTGAGCTGAAGGGAAAAGAAGCCACCATTACAGTGGATGGGCACTCGTTGAAGTTTACGAACCTGGACAAGATCTTTTTCCCTAAGGACGGATGGAAGAAACGAGATCTTCTGGAATTCTACAGCCGTGCCGCACCGTTTGTGCTGCCTCATTTGAAAGACCGGCCGCTCTCCATGAAGCGCTATCCGAACGGCATCTCAAAGGATTTCTTCTTTCAGAAGAATGCGGGCACCCACTTTCCGGATTGGCTGCGCTGCTTTCCGATCGAGGAACATGATCCGCCGAAAATCAATCAGTACCCGCTTGCCGATAACCGGGCCAGCTTGCTGTATCTGGTAAACCTCGGTTGCATCGATCAAAATCCGTGGATGAGCCGGACGGGCAGCTTGGAGCATCCGGACTGGATGCTTCTGGACCTGGATCCGGTAGAAACTTCGTTCGATCAGCTGGTTGAGGCCGCTCTTCTGGTGCGCGAGATTCTGACCGGCTTGGGCTTGAACGGCTATCCGAAAACGACAGGAGGCGATGGGATTCACGTTTACGTTCCCTTCGAACCGATCTATAGCTATGAACAGATTCGTTCGTTTGCGGAATTGATTTCGCATCTTGCGCTGCAGCGCGAGCCTAACCTGTTTACCACGCCTCGCAGCGTCGGGAAGCGCACCAAGGGGCGAGTGTACTTCGATTATTTGCAGATCGGAAGTGGGAAGACGATTGCGGCGCCGTATGTGGTTCGAGCGTACGATGGCGCTCCGGTGGCGACTCCTCTTGAGTGGCGCGAAGTGAAACCGGGATTGCAGCCGATGGATTTCCGCATTGACAATGCGCCTGCCCGGTTCGAAAAAGTCGGCGACCTATTTGCTCCGGTTCTGGCCGGCGGGCAACGACTTGAGAGCGCTTTGGAGCAGCTACAGGCGCGAGCAGCTGAAGCTAAGCCGGGTAAAGCGACGAAGAAGAAACGGTAGCGATCAGGCTCCGCCAGTCATCCAAGGCGAGAACTTCTGAGCCCGGCAACAGGCGCAGAAAGAATTCGAGTTCCCCTTTATCGAAGCCAGTCAGAACCAGGCGACCGTCATGCGATGTGATGCGTAGGAGATCGTCGAAGATAGACAGCAAAACCGTGCCGCTGATGTTGGCGATCGTGACGTCGGCGCACGATGTCGAGAGGACGTCGATGGTTCCGGCGACTAGACGCGGACGGAGATCGTTCAATAGGAAGTTCTCGCGTGCGGCTTTGAGCGCCTCTGTGTCGGTATCGAGGCCTATGGCTTGTTTGGCGCCAAGATGCAACGCGGCGATTGCCAGGATGCCCGATCCAGTACCGATGTCGAGCACGCTTGCTCCATTCAACTGAAGCCTTTCGAGTGCCATCAGCGCGAGTTGCGTGCACGGATGTTCGCCCGTTCCTGATGCAAGGCCAGGGTTGTGCGTGATCCGAACGCGGCCGGCTGGGGTTTCGGCGGATGACCAGACCGGCGCTAGGAAGATTTTCTCTCCCACTTCTCGTCCCGGCCAAGAGTTTTTCGTGGTTTGAACCCAATCGATGTCGGGCTCCTGCGTCCAAGTCGGTGCATGGGATGCGAATCGATTGAGCAATGCAACTTGCTGATCGTCGGTTTCGAAGCCGGCAATTAAGACCGTATGATCGCCTGAATCTAATTCTCGAATGCCGGCCGTTTGAAGCTCCCAGAGTTCCGCAGAAACCACGTCCACCTGATCGGGCAAACAGGTCAATCGCAGAGAAAACATGTTCGCTTTCGCTGCTGTAGAACGGTCATGAAAGTCTAAGTATAGTGGCTGACGTCAATCCGCAACTTCCCGTCGATCCGCTTCTTCCTGAAATCACAGAGGCCGTTCGCGCGAATCCTATGGTGCTTCTGGAGGCGGAACCCGGAGCAGGGAAGACCACCAGAGTTCCCGCGGCACTACTGAGGGCGGGATTCGGCGAAGTCTATGTGCTCGAACCGAGACGACTGGCAGCGAGACTCGCTGCACAGCGAGTATCTGCGGAAATGGGCGAGCCTGTGGGCAAGACAGTTGGATACCAGGTCCGATTCGAGGAAGTGAGTAGCCGGCACACGAGGCTCTGGTATTTGACAGAAGGCTTGCTGACCAGGCGATTTATTTCAGACCGTGCCCTGCGTAAAGCGAAGGTGGTGGTTCTCGACGAATTCCATGAACGGCATCTCGAGACCGATCTTGCTCTCGCACTTCTTCGGAAGCTGCAACGGACGAGGCCGGATCTGCGGCTCGTCTTGATGTCTGCAACGCTATTGAGTGAGAATCTTGCCAGTCGGCTGGACGACCCGTGCATCATTCGCATACCTGGCCGCGTTTTTACCGTCTCGCTTCGCTATACGCCCCATTCCGCGATGCCGATGGAGACTCAGGTTGCGATGGCAATGCCAACGGCGATGGGAGAAACGGAAGGTCACATACTGGTCTTTCTTCCCGGCGCCGCTGAGATTCAAAAGACAATCACTGCATGCGAACCGATCGCGCGTAGTGCCGGCGCCAGGCTGCTTCCGCTCTACGGCGATCTCAGCCCTGAACAACAGGACGCAGCGATTGCTCCCAGCAACATTCGCAAAATCATCTGCGCGACCAACGTCGCCGAGAGCTCCCTCACGATCGACAACGTCGGCGTGGTGATCGATAGCGGCGTGGCCCGTGTCCTCAGCTATTCACCCTGGAGCGGTCTCTCGCAATTACAGATCGAAAAGATAAGCAAAGCATCCGCAACACAACGCGCTGGGCGCGCCGGGCGAACCGGCCCAGGTATGGCGATTCGGCTTTATCCGGAGAGTGACTTCGTTCGCAGGTCGGAACAATCGATTCCTGAAATCCTTCGCGCCGATCTCGCTCAGCTGCTCTTGCAGGTAGCCGTGCTTGATGAAAATTGGGAGAGGCTTCCGTGGCTCGATAAACCTCCTGACGAAATGCTGAAGCGTGCCGGAGAATTGCTCGTGCTGCTAAGAGCATTCGGGGCAGATGGCAAGCTGACGGACGAGGGACGTCAAATGGGAAGGCTTGCGCTCCATCCGCGCCTCAGCCGGCTTGTTCTTACGGCGGCCAACCGGGGCGTTCGAGAAGAGGGAGTGGAACTCGCAGCCAGGCTTGCCGAGGGCCGTCTACGCCTCCCAGAGACCGATCGATCGAAGTTTGCCGCCGACATCGACGCAGTGTTGAACGGCGACTTATCTTTCGCGGGCCGGCGGCTCAAGCAGCAACTCGTGCGGTCCCTGCCTCCATCCTCCACCAGGGGAGAACCCAACGCACTCGAAAAAGCTCTGTTGGAAGCATATTCGGATCGAGTGGCTCGCCGAAGAAACGAACATCTTCTGCTTGCCAATGGCGGCTCAGCCAAATTGGATCGGCTGAGCTTAGTTAAAACCGAATTCTTAGTGGCGATCGAGATCAGCGGTACCGACAATCAGTCTGTTCCGCTGGTCCGCTTCGCCAGCGCCATCGAGCCGGACTGGCTGCTCGACTTATATCCGGAACGGATTGCTGCTGAGGAAGACTTAGTCTGGAACCGCGAGTCAGAGCGTGTAGAGCAGGTGAACAGGCTGCGCTACGAAAAGCTCGTGATCGATGAATCGAGAAGCGCGCCGAACGATCCGTCGAAGGCCGCAGAATTACTAACTGCAAAAGCATGCGAAGAAGACATCGGCCGCTTCACCGATCGCACACCGCTGGACGCATTTCTACAACGCGTTCAATTCGCGCGGGCATACTCGGAAGAAATTGCAGATCCGCAAACGCTTCTCCCCATTGCTATACGCATTCTTGCAGAGGGTCTCACCAGCTTCAATGAACTTCAATCGGTGGCCAAAGAGGGCGGACTGCTGCGAGCGATGGAGTCGCTGTTGCCGATGCGTCTGCTTGACACCCTCGCTCCAACCCACGTCGTCCTGCCACGAGGACGCCGCGCCAGAATCGAATACCAACCAGGGGCGCCGCCTTCGGTCTCCTCTCGCCTGCAAGACTTTTTCGGCATGAACGAGTCGCCCTCCATCGCTCGCGGAGCAGTTCGGCTGAGCGTCCGATTACTGGCGCCGAATAATCGGCCGGTTCAAGTGACAACAGACCTGCTCAGCTTTTGGAAAAACCTGTATCCGCAGGTCCGCCGGGAATTGAGCCGCCGCTATCCCAAGCACTCCTGGCCAGAAATCCCAGCCTAAACATGCAGTGATGTCTGGTCCGGAACCAATGAAATTTTGTGCTCCTGCAGAATTTTTTGAAGCACACGGGGGACTTCGAAGACGGCACGATTATTCATGCCGCTGATGTGCTGCTTCATTCTTTCGAGTTGCCCATCGGCAAGCAGTTGACCCACCGCCCGTTCAATCTCTCGAAAATTGCTCAGAACGATTCCGGTTTGGTGCTCGCTCACCCAGTCGGCGTTATAAGTCTCCTGCGGTAAGGTCCAGGAATTCCGTTCCACAATGACCGGAAGGTTCATCTTCAAAGCCTCCGTAATGCTTCCCGGGCCCGGCTTGCCGATGAAGAAATCTGACAAATGCATGAAGCGCGGGATCTCGCGCGTGAAGCCCTCAATCACCAGCTTATTTCGCGTCTTCATGGCCTCCAGGCGCGCCTTCAGCTTTTTGTTTCGGCCGCAGATCATAATCAATTGCACGTTCAACGAAGAGTTGCCGAGCCGTTCGGCGATCGAAAACATCACGTTCGATCCCTCACCACCGAAAAGCACGAGACAGGTTGGCAAATCGGCCGATAAGCCGAGACGAACTCGTTCAGCAGCGGCGTCGGCAATCTGCGGCTCGTAGAACTGCGGCCGGAGAATCATCCCGCTGACCTTGAAAATGCGGGAAGCCGGATGCCCCACCCGGTTCGCCTGCTCGACCGCCCGACTAGTGCCGCACACGAAATATTGTTCCGGCTGGCGCTCCATCCAGAAATGCGGCGGGTAGTCTGCGAAATCGGTCAGCACAGTCACGAACGGAGTGTCGAGCAGCTCCTGCTGCAAGCTCGTGAAGAGTGCGCGATTGAAATTCGGAACTAGGGAGACAACCATGTCAGGCCGCTCCCCCTTCCAAAACTTTCTCAGCAGCCGGACCTGATCGCGATGGTAGACCCGAATAATGGCATGCATCATCGGCAGCAAGTAGGACGATCCAAGCGTCCAGCCCTTGGCAAGCAGCAAATTATAAATGTCCTGCATGCGGATTCCGGTAATCCGCCGGAAGATGTCGAGCGGGTCGAGCACTTCCTGAAGATTAATTAATCTAACCTTCCAGTCATAGCCTTCCGACGCAATCACCGACTGCAGAGCGAGCGCGGCGCTTCGATGGCCTCCCCCCGCATCGAAGTAAATAAAGTCCAACAACCGTCTTTGTGACAACCCTCTATCCTACTTGCCCGGCCGTGTTGAGCATAGTCCGGGCCCCAAAATTTTACTGGAGCTCCAAAGCTTCAAGAAACATTCTCCTCATTGTCACGCCAATGAAATGACGTGGATCTTACAACGTAGGTAGAGAGCGCACAGAGATCTTCGCGATCTCATACACTAGTTCTCGAAGGGGAGGGCCACTATGACGGCCCCGCACGGCATGCTTCAGTTCATTGCTACACGCGATCACAAACTGATGCGGAAAGTGAACAAGTGGCCCGCGCCAAAATGGGTTCGCTTGTCTGCGATTGCAGCTACCAGAGCCGGCGATGGATGGCTTTGGTATCTCACCGGTCTGCTCGTCCTTCTATTCGGAGGCGCAAATCGCCTCATTGCAACCGCCGCTGCAGGGTCCGCTGCAGTGACAGGCATTGGCTTGTTTGTTTCCGTCAAGAAACTCTCCGGGAGGAAACGTCCCTGCGAAATTGAGCCGCACGTATGGGCTCGCCTCCTGCCTCCCGATCAATTTTCCTTTCCCTCCGGACACACCATTACGGCCTTCGCGGTCGCTGTAAGCTTAGGGGAATTTTATCCGATACTTCTCGGTTTCTTGCTTTTCTTCGCCTTCGCCATCGCGACCTCGCGAATTCTATTGGGAATGCACTTTCTCAGTGATGTGGCAGTCGGAGCGATGATCGGAACGGGTTTAGCTCTTACCAGTCACGCCGTTTTCGCCTGAACGCCTCAGGCTTCGCGCGCCATATTTACGTTCCGCTTACTATTGGAGTGTCATCCGAATCGCTGTTAGCGTTCGGATCAGCATCGCGCCTCAGATTTGTCGCGGTTCGTGTGGATTGCCTTGGTTCGTGATCGCTCCATATGTTGCGGCAAACTTTCCTATATTTATCAGGTCAACAGGGCCTTCGCCATTGGATGGAACAGTCCGCCGCTGCCCGCCAGCTGACATCCCGTTTTATTGCGGGCCGCACCCTGGAAGAAGAAGTCCGCGTTGTGCAGCAGCTGGCGTCCGCCGGCTACTGCTCGAGCCTGGATTTTTTGGGTGAGAACGTCCACTCGCTCGAAGAGGCCGTTAAATCCAGGCAAAGCTATCTCGCCGCCCTCGATGAAATTGAACGCCTCCGCTTGCCGGCAACTGTCTCCGTCAAGCTAACGCAGGTGGGACTTGGTTTGTCGAGCGAGGCTTGCCTGCAAAATGTAAGTCTTCTGGTCGAGCGCGCCCAAAGGCTCCACACTCGCGTTGAGATCGATATGGAGTCGAGCGAATATACAGATCGAACCGTAGGGATCCTCAAGCAATTGCAGGCCCGCTACCCCGGGCACGTACGCGCCGTCATCCAAGCCTATCTCCGTCGCAGCGAAAGCGACATCGCCACTCTTTCCGCCTTGAAAATTCCCGTCCGCCTGTGCAAAGGCGCCTACAAGGAATCCGCTTCCGTTGCCTTTCCCAGCAAGAAGGCTGTCGATGACAACTACCTGAGACTTCTTCAGATGCTGCTATCGACGGGAACTCATCCTGCCATCGCCAGCCACGACGAACGAATTATCCGTAGCGCACTCGAAAAAATCCGGGATCAAAATCTCACGCCGGATCGTCTTGAGTTTCAGATGCTATACGGAATCCGGCGCGATCTACAGCGTGAGCTTTTGGAAAAAGGCTTTCAACTCCGTTTGTACGTTCCTTACGGTCAGGCCTGGTATCCGTATTTCATGCGGCGGCTTGCGGAACGTCCTGCGAATCTTATCTTCTTAGTGCAGAATCTCATCCGTAAGTGAATTGAGGACGGCGCCCCTAGGAACCGCCTCGACCGGGAAGGAGTCTAATAGAAGTAATGAAGTATTGGGCCTACCTCGTTGGCAAGCTCGCCGTTGGAGCGGGTCTTGTTTTTGGTCTGCACTTCGCGCTGCTCCATGTTCTGCCTTCTCAACCCGCCAGTCGTTATGGGCGGAACCTGCCGTTGTTCTTGCACGACATGGTTTACACCTTTGCGATTCTGGGTGTCTGGCTGGTCGCAGTGGGTTTGCTCTCGGTCATTATCCGAGACCAGAGAAGGCGCTGCCGAACTTGCCTGCGGACCCTCATTATGCCGGTAGCCCGGGGCTCCTGGGGCAACATTTTAACCATTGGCCGGCCGGCTACCGAATGGATTTGCCCATACGGCCACGGTACTCTGCGAATCGATGAACTGCAGATTACTGGCAAGGAACCGCCTGACTGGAAAGCGCATACGGACGATATCTGGAAAGAGCTAGAATCGTACTATCAGGCTCCAAAATAAGTAAGTAAGAATCCTCGCTCCCTATTTAGTACGAAAATGACAGTGATATTAAATCGCTAGGCTAAATTTTGCCCGTACGTATCAAATTTCCTGCCAAGGTCCGATCCGCGGCTTCAGCCGTGGGACACCTGGGACTTCGGAAGGCAATTGCGATCGGTCTTGGTCTCTTTGTTGTCGGGACGGTCCTTTTCCTCTCGTTCTCCTATTCAAAATACGCAAAAATCGCCGATGAAAAACTCGCTCATGGGCTCTTTCCGAAGTCCTCCAGCCTGTACGCTTCGCCCCAGCTGATAGGGGTTGGCGACACCGGATCTACGCTCAAACTGGCGGCGCGCCTGCGAGAAAGCGGCTACGCGGAAGACGCTCGAGCGAACACCACCGGCTGGTATCATCTGCGCCCCGATGCTATCGAAGTGTTTCCGGGTCCATCTGCTTACACGGCTGGTCAACCCGGTGTCATTCGATTTGACGACGGCAAAATTTCGTCCATCATCGACCTGAGCGACCACACGCCTCGCACGGAATACACGCTAGAACCTGCTCTCTTGAGCACGCTCTTCGATAAAAATCGGGAAAAGCGGCGGCTCGTTCGGTATGAGGACATCCCGCCGGTCCTGACTCACGCTTTGGTCTCTATCGAAGACAAGCGGTTTTTTCAACACTCCGGTTTCGATCCCATTCGCATCGTAAAAGCTTTCCTGGTCGATCTAAAGGAGCGTAGAAATGCGGAAGGCGCTTCCACTCTGACCCAGCAGCTTGCTCGGATGCTGTGGCTCAATAACCAGAAGACCTTTGCCCGCAAATTCGCCGAACTCAACATCACCATCCACCTGGAACGCAAGCTGACCAAGGAAAAGATTCTTGAATACTACGCCAATCAGGTTCCATTAGGAACGCGCGGCTCATTTGCGATTCGCGGTTTCGGGGAAGCGGCGCAAGCTTACTTCGGCAAGGATATTCGTCAGCTTACTTTGCCTGAAGCGGCCACCTTGGCCGGGCTGATTCAGCAACCGAGTTATCGAAATCCGGTGCGCTGGCCGGATCGCGCCCGGAGCCGCCGCAACGTGGTGCTCCGTATGATGCTCGGCAACGGCTACATCACGAAAGCCCAATATCAGGAAACCGCAGAAGAGCCCATGGTTGTGGCCAAACGGGGCGCCGAATCAGCCGATGCTCCTTACTTCATCGATCTGGTGAACGATCGCCTCATGTCTCGCTTCGAGGATCGTGACTTTCAAGATTCAGGCGCCAGGATCTACACCACCATCGATCCCGATCTGCAGCGGGATGCGGCGGAGGCCATTGCGGTCGGCATGCGTGAAGTGGATACGACGCTGGCCAAGCGGCACAAAACAGGCGCGCCCTTTGAAGATCCTCAAGTCGCTCTTATTTGTCTCGATCCTCACAGCGGCGAAGTCAAAGCCCTCGTTGGCGGTAAAAACTATGGCATCAGCCAGCTGAATCACGCGATCAGTAAAAGGCCATCCGGCAGCGTTTTCAAGCCGTTCGTCTACGCTGCGGCTCTCGATAGCGGATTGTCCGGCCGTCCCAATCCGATTACGACCTCTACCATGTTCTCCGACGAGGCGCAAACATTTCTATTTAACGGCAAGCCGTATGAGCCAACCGACTATCATCACGGAGATTGGAAGGGCGACGTCACTGTGCGCTACGCCCTGGCGAATTCGTTAAATGTTCCGGCCGTGGAAGTCGCGCAGGCTGTTGGTTACAGCACAGTCGTGGATCTGGCACGTAAAGCGGGGCTGACGGGGATTGGCGCCACACCCGCCATGGCGCTCGGCTCCTACGATGTTTCTCCCCTCGATATGGCCGGCGCTTACACTGTTTTTGCGAATGACGGCCAGATGGTCAAGCCGCGCTTCATCTCGAAAATCACTGACAATACGGCCAAGAGTTCCTGGACGTCGCAACCCGAAACCAGCGCAGTTCTTGATCCCCGCGTGAATTACCTGATGGTCAATATGATGCAGGAAGTTCTGCGCACTGGGACCGGCGCTCGCGTCCGGGCCTATGGCTTCAACTTGCCGGCTGCTGCCAAGACAGGAACTTCACACGATGCCTGGTTCGCCGGTTTCACCAGCAACTTACTTTGCCTTGTCTGGGTTGGACGCGATGATTATCAGGACCTGAAAATGGAAGGCGCACACGCTGCGCTCCCTGTTTGGGCTGAGTTCATGAAGCGCGCTCACACCCATCGCGCCTATCGCGACGTGACAAACTTCACCATTCCGGAAGGCATCGTTCGTGCCCAGATCGATCCCGATACGGGAGATCTGGCAACCAATGCCTGTCCCAAAACGCAAACCGAGTACTATCTCATCGGAACTCAGCCTGTTCAGTTCTGTCCTCTCCATCAGGGCAGCACCATGCAGATCGCCGGTTGGGAATCAGGCGTTCCGCTCGGCTCCAGCGTTTCCGCTTCCGTGCCGATCCAACCGGCCGCTTCCAAACCGCCGCCGTTTCCAAACTATCCACCCTCGGCGGTAGCGGCTGCTGAACCCCAGCCCGCCAACGAACCCGCAACTCAACAGCCTGAGCAGCAGCCTCGCAAACATAGATCCGGATTATTCGATAAGTTCAAAGGTATTTTTAAATAGTTTCGCCGGTTCATTCCAGTAGATATATAGTAGGGGCAAAGGGGGATCTCCATGTCTTCTTTGTCAAGCCGTCGCGCTACCCGCTGGATGCTGTGCCTCTCCTTAACGTCAGCGTTCGGATTCTCTCAACAAACCTCTCACTTCGAAGTTAGCGGCTTTCGAGCCTCTGCGAATGTGCCGGCCGCTCAGCCCGCCAAGCCCGCACCAGCCGTTTCACCCGAACTGCGAGGTGACATCTATATGGCTCGCAAGATGTACCGGGACGCCATCGATATGTATAGACAGGCGCCTGAATCAGCCGTCGTCGTGAACAAAATTGGAATCGCCTTTCATGTGCTTCTGCAGTTCCAATTGGCAAAGAAGAACTATGAGCACGCCATAAAGCTCGATTCCAAATACTATGAAGCCGTGAACAACCTCGGCACCATCTATTACGCAGCTAAAAACTACCGGCGTGCCATCGGCTATTACAAACGGTCTCTGAAGATCTCCGGGCCGACTGCTTCGGTGTACGCCAATATGGGGGCTGCCTATTTCGCTCATCGCGATTACAAGCGTGCCTCGTCCTTCTACGAGGAGGCGCTGAGGTTAGATCCCGATGTATTCGAGCGCCACAGCGGAGTAGGAACCTTGATGCAAGAACGAACCGTCAGCGAACTTGCCTTGTTCCATCTGGCGCTAGCGAAAACCTACGCCAAGGCAGGCTCGAACGATCGAGCATTACTCTACCTTCGCAAAGCCCTGGAAGAAGGAATCAAGGATCGTAGCAAGATTCCTCAAATTCCCGAGTTCACAATCCTGAGAAAAGATCCGGCCTTCGGACAGTTGTTGGCAGAAAACCCGAAGCCTCTGTAAAACGGTTTCTTGCCCCGTCGCGATATCATCTTCACTTATGAAATGGAAGCTGAATGTCGCCCTCCTCCTATGCAGCGTAACGTTTGCAGCCGTCCCGATCGAACCTTCCGCCACCCTGTTTGAGAATGACCAGGTAATAGTGGTTCGAGCACTCGAGAAAGCTCAGGTAAAAGGCAAGTTTCACGAGCACAAGATGAACCGAGTGATGATCTATCTTCAGCCCGGTAAGCAGAGGTTCGAGTATCAGGACGGAAGAAAGCCCGCGACGTTCGACTTCAAAGAAGGCCAAGTGAAATGGAGCGCGCCGGAGGGCATGCACTCGGGCCAAGTTTTGACGTCGAAAGACTTCAACATCATCGAGGTCGAGTTGAAGAAAGCCGGCTCAGGAAAAGCGGTTACGAGTTCACTCGATCCACTGAAAACTATTCCGGACCACTACAAGCTTGAGTTTGAGAACGGAGACGTTCGTGTCTACCGCGCGCGCATGGGGCCACACCAATCGGTCCCGAAGCACGAGCACTCAGTCAACCGGGTTATGGTTTTCTTGACTGATCAAAATTTCCGAACCGTCGATGACCACGGCAAAGTAGAGACTCTCATACACAAAGCAGGCGATGCTGTCTGGGCAACTCCCGTGATTCACAAAGAAGAAAACCTGAGTGACAAACCCTTCGAAGTGATCGTAGTCGAACTAAAAAGTTGACGGCTTATTCAGGCTTGTAATTGAATTGTAATTGCCGCTCCAGGTACAGTGTTAGTATTTTCAGTTATCACGAGTCGATCCGTGATCGCAAGGGAGCGGCAATTACTTAATGGACATAAAAGCCCAATCGGCTGGACACAAACTTTCCCTCGGCATTCTGCTCATCACGCTGGCTTTCCTTTGCTCTGCCGTTATGAGCACTTTCAGCAAATTCGCAAGCGGCATCCCGCCGTTGATGATTCTCTTTCTGCAATACGCCATTAGCTTTCTCATCTTCGTTCCCTCCGCTGCAAAAATCGGTATTGCCAACCTGAAGACTGAGCACTTCTGGCTGCAGGCGTTTCGCAGCCTGGCTGGTTCGGTGTGTCAGCTCCTCTTTTTTATCTCCGTCCGATCTCTGCCGTTGCTCGATTCTGTGTTGCTATCGAACGCGGCGCCATTATTTATTCCTCTGGTTGTCTTCGTCTGGTTTCGGAAAACGGTCCAGCCGCTGGTTTGGCTTAGCCTATTCATCGGATTAGTGGGAATCGTACTGATCATTAAACCGGGACCGCAGATGTTCAACAATCCGGCCTCCCTTGTCGCCTTGGTTTCTGGCATGTTCTCGGCGTTGGCTTTAGTAGCCACAAACAAATTAGCCGAGAGCGAGCCGCCCGCCCGCATCCTGGTCTATAACTTCGGATTGTCCAGCGTCTTATTGATACCGACCGCCATAGGAGCATGGAAACCGATCACAGCGAAGCAATCCCTATTGCTGCTGGGTGTCGGCGCGTTCTATGCCTTAACCCAATATCTGATCATTCTTGCCTACCGCTATGCTAGCGCGACGGAGCTCTCGCCCTTCAATTACACCGTGGTGATCTTTTCTGGCTTACTGGGTTGGTGGTTCTTCGGTAACATTCCGGATAAGACCGCGGTGCTTGGTACGGTACTCATTTGCGCGGGCGGAATCTTGAGCATTGAGGCGGGACACTCGGAAGGTCTGGGCCACGCTTTCGGCAATGGGCATTGGAAGTTTCGCTGGAAGCTGCTGCGGCAAAAGACTGCCTGATCGAACCATCCAATTGGAAAGGGGCCGGCATTCACCCCCGGACGCCGGCCCCTTGACTTACAGCCTTACTACTTGTTAGTTCGAGTTACTCGTCTACGTCGTCCGGGTCCGCTTTCACCGGATGATTTCGCTTCTTCAGAGCCTCTTTGTAATGCTTGCGTGTTTCGGCCAGACTAGCATCGCCTGGATAGACGGCATTGCCCTTCAAGCCCTGCCACAAGATCCGGTTGTAAGCTTCCGGATCCACCCGATCCTCCTTCGAAAAATCGAAGCCTTTCGTGACATGAGCCCAATATTTGGCGTCGTGAGTCGGGCGCGGAATAATCATGCCCACTGGCTTGTCAGGCAGAGGAAGTGTAGTGTTATACAGCATCGCCGATGGCGCAGCCGAGAACGTCCATGAGGCTTGCGTCGTATCGAAAACGTCTGCCATCGGCTGGGCCACCGCATCCGTGAGGTGAGCGGGTGGCAATCCAAGAATTCTCTCCATTGTGCGGAGAAAATTGATGGTGTTGTACTGAGTAGAAACCACCGCATTCTGCTTTACGTAGGGGCCGGCGATATAGGCAGTGCTGCGATGGGCGTCTACGTGGTCGCCGCCATTTTGTGCGTCGTCTTCAATGACGAAGACCGGTGTGCTGTCCGCATAGGCGCTATGGGCAATCTTGTCGACAATCAGTCCCACCGCATAATCATTGTCTGCCACCTGGAGTTCGGGAGTGTTGACTCCGGATAAAGCGGTGGTGAAACTGCCGGTATGATCGTGCGGTAAGCGGATCAAGTTCAGAGCAGGGAAGCCCCCCGCCGAGAAGTTAGTATCGAATTCGCGCTCCCATTCCTTGAATAGATAGAAGTCGGCGTTGTTGAGATCGTAACCGCGAAAGTTCAGATCCGTGTTGTTTGCCAGAGCGAAGTTTGCCGGGTGTACTTGCACCGTGGAGGTGTTTGCCGGATAGGCCACGGCGCTTCCGATGTTGTCATCGAAAAAGCCGTAATTGCGAACTGTAAGTCCCGCTCGAATCGCCTGATCCCAAATGTATCCGGTGTTGACCTCGTTCCCCGGACCATCCGGGGCGCCAACATCCGTCTTTCCGGGCAAAACATCCGGATCGCTCGCATTCGTGCCGGTTCGCGAAACTAAATTGATGCCCCGGTTATCGCCTTCCGATTCATAGGCCAGGCCTCCTCGAAACGAATAGTTCACTGTTGTCTGACGTAAAATGATGTCGGGCGCTATAAATCCGGTTGACCACGCCCAACCGTCATAACTCACTTCTGCCGTGTCATAGAAGTTATCGAGTGTTGTGAAGTTGCGTGCGAGATTATGAAAGTTCGGCGAAACGCTTTGCGGGAATTCTGTTAGTGCAGAATCGCCGTTTCCAACAGGGAGATCGCCCAACACCTGATCGTAAGTGCGATTTTCCTTGATGATGTAAATGATGTGCTTGATTTTCGTCGTGAGAAAGTTCATCGTTGCTGTCGTCGAGGAACTTTCCACCGCTTGGTAATTATTGTTGATCGCCACCTGGTTCGTCAAAGCCGCAAGCTGGGCCACCGGGGGAGTCGGCAGAAACTGCAAGCCGGCCTTCACAAGTTGCAAGCTATAGGCATTCGATGAATTGCAGCCTGCTGTCGTAAGTTCCGGAAGAATTACGCCGCCGCCCCGGCAGTGCATTGCGTTCGGACCGGCCGGCGACTTTCCGTTGGCGACATACATGAACTTTCCGTCGCCGCTGAGCGTCACTGAATTCGGATACATGCCTGTGGGGATCAAACCTAGAACAGGATTTCCACTGCTGAGCTGAGAGATACTCACAACAGCAAGGTTGTTGGTGTTACCGTTGGTGAGATATAAAGTCGTCTGATCGGGACTGATCGTTATACTATTTGTGTTGTTACCCGAGAGCTTGGCGATTGCCGAAGGTAAAGTTCCCGACGGTGCAGCCACGCTCACCTCTTCCAGAACAGACTTCGTCGCTGTATCGATGGCGGCGACTGAATCGGACTGTTCTTCGGCTACATACAGAGTAGACTGCGCAGCATTCAAGGTCGACTTCAACGGCTGACCCTTCAGCTTAATGCGAGCGGTTAGCGCCGGATTGCCCGAAATACTCACTGCGTCGATCTCGCGATCACGCATACAGGAAACATAAGCCGTCTCGTTCCCTTGTATGCTTACCCAAAACGGATAACCGCCGCCGGAGACTCCTGACTGTGCCGGATCGATCTTACCGGGGCGAAGATCAAAATCCGCTGACTTAGTCCAAGTGCCGTTCGACTTAGTAAGAAGCGAAATGGAATCATTCTCGTAGTTTGTGATGACGATCTTACTGCCGTCTGCTGAAATGGCGCTACCGGCTGCTTCCGGAGACGTGCCGCCGGCTTGGCTGGTATGTTTTAGAGCGATCGGGCTTCCGGTCTGCTCTGTCCAAGTGTCGCTTGTCTGCGTATAGATGTGCATGTTATCGTCTCGGCCTCCGGCGACATAGAATGCGGCGCCGCTCGGATCGAAGACGATCCCGTTGTAAGTGTTCTGTACCTGAATAGCTTGCCTTTGAACCGGTACCGGACCGCTAATGTCATAAACAAAAACCCAATCGGTAGAAGCAGCTGTGTCTCTGGTGCCTGAAGTCGTATAGATTCCATAATCGCCAGTCGTCAGAACCAGCAGTGTCTTATGATCCGGGCTGCTGACCGTGCTGACGGCTTGGCCTACCACATGGTTCGGATAAGCCGCTAAGCCCGGATTCAAATAACTGAAACGGGCGCCTCGGGGAGCGAGCGGAGTAATCTGCTGCCCGGTGTTGGGAATTTTCATCACCTGCGTAATTGGCACTTCCGCCAGCGCAGAGAGACCGAATGCAAACAGCAACGTCGAGCAGCGCAACAACTTGTTGTTCATCTATTTTGCTCCTTTCAATTTCCGAATGCCGGCCATCGCAAACAGTGAAATCCCCGCGAACGCTAACGTGATGGAAGACGGCTCCGGGGCATTCGCTATCGTGGCAGCCAAGGCGGTAGGAGTCTGAGAATCGAAGTTCGCTGGATCGGAATACGTCCAGCTGGAGACACTGTAGTTACCGTTGGTGAAAACCGGAGATGCGGTCGTGCCTGAGTAGGCCTGTATCCCTTGAAAATCGAAGGAGGCGGCTGAAAAGCCTGACCCGAAGGTAACGTCGAAAAGACCGCCATTTCCAGCCGTGTTGAACCTGATTTCGCTAGGGTTCGCGTTAACTCGGCTGTTGTTCAACGTATAGTTGAAGTCGGCTAACGGAAGATCGAAGCCAGTACTGGTGATGGTTCCGGTGACAGGTGTTGGATTGGAATCGAAGCTGAATTCAAAATTGAACTGGCCATTGGGAGCGACAAGTGGGCCGGCTACATCCGTGGATGAGAACTGGCCGGAAACCGAAAGGACAAGCGTGCTGCAACTTGCTATGCCACAAACGGTTGTGAGAAGCAAAACGAGCCTTCTGAGCATGACCGAAGCATATGCAGCGCCGGTTACAACCGTATCAACACGGCGTTAATATCTTCTACTTACACTGTTGATTTCTTGTTACTCTGTTCGACCAACCAGTAGAGAATATCTGTTTTCCACTGATCATTCTGATCCGCTCGACAAAAACCCGTATAATCGGGCTTGTTATTTTGTGCATTGAAAGGATAATTATGCGTTTCGTCCAAAACTCGGCCCTCGCGATTCTCGCCGCCATGCTCCTTGTTCCGGCAGTCAACATTCACGCCCAAACGGAGACTTCGCGCTCCGTAGAAGGGGGCGGCATCTCCGCTCCCGGTTGGAGCGGTACCGTTGACCCAAATGCACAGCAGAGCGGGCAATCGGTGAACAACGCTAAGTTCGCGAAGGAAGGCGACGGGATTCACGTGACCACAGGTCCAGCCGCCACCTATTGGATGCCTGCCGATAAGGCGTCCGGGAACTACACCGTTAAAGCGACTTTCAACGAACCGAAATACATGAGCTTGAACACTCATCCTCATCCCTATGGAATTGTGATTGGCGGCAACGAAATGGGAACGCCGCAGCAAAGCTATCTGTACTGTGCTGCGTACGGCAGTGGGAACTTCATCGTCCGTGGTTTCGGTCCTGAGCCCTTCCAGGTAAACGGTAAGAGGGGTGAGGCGAATGCCGCAGTTCATAAGGCATCCGGACCGGGCGAGCCCGTATCGCAGGACATTGCGCTCTCCGTTAAAGGAGACAAAGTGGAATGCTCGATTAACGGGACGGTCGTGGGGTCCTATGACAAAAGCACAATTGTAACGGCCGGGAAGCTGAAATCGACCGATGGGTTGTACGGCTTGCGTTTTGCCCACAATACCGACGTCGTTGTCACCGGCTTCAAAATGTCCAAAGAATAGCCGAAAATCTACTGCCGTAGGCCTGCCGTCCAAGATTTACCGTCAGGGATGGTAGGCCCCTTCCGAAAAATTCCTTCCTCATCATTCTTTCCCCGAACTTTGTAACCTTCTTCCGCTTTGCCAGTATTACTCGATGAGGGTGAGTGGAAAGCCAATCCGATAATTCGTTGATGAAGCTGGTGCAATCCGGCGACTGCACTCAGCTTGCCATTCTCTTTGAACGCCACCACGTGGCCTTATTTCGCTATCTGCTGGCAATCACCCGTAATCGCGCCCTGAGCGAAGATCTGGTACAGGAAGTTTTCTTTCGAGTCCTTAAATACGCTCGCAGCTATGATCCTGGTCAGTCGTTTTCGGTGTGGCTCTATGGAATGGCTCGCAATGCATGTTTCGACTCTCTCCGCAAGCGGAATGCTGAATCGCCCGCCGTTGAGCTAGACGAGATCAGGAGTCCCGAACCGATGCCGGAAGAACTGTTCGTCCGAAAACAAGATGTCCTCTTTCTTCAGGAGGCGTTAAAAAACATGCCTCAGGATAAGCGCGAAGTTCTTGTGCTGAGCCGCTTTCAAAACATGCGTTACGAAGAGATAGCGCGGATCTTGCACTGTGAAATCGGCGCCGTCAAGGTACGTGTCTATCGTGCCTTGAAAGACCTTCGGGAAAGATTTTGTGAACTGCGTGGAGAAAAGTTGTATGACGCTTGAAGAAATTCGATCGCTGATCCCGCCATACCTGTCTGGGCAGTTGACGGCCGCTGAGAAGACGGCGTTTGAGTCCCAACTGGCCTCGAACTCAGCGCTGCGGATCGAACTCGAAGAGTTGCGCTCCGTATGGGACGAACTTGGCTCAATTCCTCAGGAGCAGCCAAGCGATGCCGTTCGGGCTCGGTTTTACCAGAAGCTGAATTCGGTTGCTACCAGCCGCAGACCTTTGTCGGACGGCGGGTTCGCCTGGTGGAAGTCGGGTCTGGGCGGTCTCGTCCGTCAAAGTGCGCTGGCCTGCGTCGTGTTTGTCGTTGGCCTTTATGTGGGACGTGGAAACGGTGGTGTGTCGCGACAGGAAGTGACTCGTCTTGGAACTGAAGTGCAAAGTCTTCGGCAGACTGTGGCGTTATCGCTGCTCGACCGGCAGTCCGCTAACTCCCGACTGGAAGGCATCAACTGGAGCGGTCGGGTCGCTCGTCCGGACACCGATCTCGTCTCCGCTCTCATCACTACGCTTGATCGCGATCCCAATATCAACGTCCGCCTCGCCGCATTGGATGCGGTTGAAAAGTTTACCGGAGATCCTGGGATTCGCACGGCGCTTGTGAAATCTCTGCCGCTTCAGGATTCGCCGCTTGTTCAAATCGCTCTGATCGACGCTTTGGTGCGTCTCCGTGACAATGCTGCGTCGGGTGAACTGCAAAAGCTGACTCACGACGGGGAAGTGAACGTAGCGGTGAGGCAGCGGGCCCAGTGGGGCTTGCAAAAACTCAGCTATCAATAGAGGTCTATCCATGAAATTTTGTCTTGTCTTGGCGCTTCTGGTGTCTGGATCCGCGGCTTCGTGCCTGGCGGCATCAGACTCTAATACGTGGAATTTTCGCGATGAAGGGAATACTCGTAAATCGTTCGCGACCACGAGCCAACCTGTCCACCTGCTGGTAAAAAATGTCTTGGGTTACGTTCACGTCTCGGTCTCTAACAGTTCTGAAGTGCTGGTCTCCGCCCATCGAACGATTCGAGCTGAGACGGCTCGCGATCTCGAGGACGCCAAGAACGATGTCAAGCTCGACATGACAAACAATCAGGATTCTGTTTCGATTCGCTACGAGACGCCGAACCATAACACCGGGAGCCGCTCTTATGAAGTGACCTATGACATCGACATTCAGGCGCCGCGCCAGACGCAGGTCGAGGCATCGACCGTTAACGGAGGAGATGTCAAGCTCGACGGGACCGCTGGAGCTTTTGATCTGGCTAATGTGAACGGGCCGGTCAATGTGACGGGGGTCTCAGGCTCCGGCAACGCTCACACGGTGAATGGCTCGCTCTCGATTCGCTTTAGCAAGAATCCGGTCTCCGCCAGCAGCTTCAAGACCGTGAACGGAACCATTGATGTCTATTTAAAACCAGAACTCTCGGCTGACCTCCGGTTTAAATCTCTCAACGGCGAAACCTACAGTGACTTCGATGTTGTGCCCGCCGTGTTACCGGTTCAATCGACCGAGGAACATGGCAAGTTTCACTACCGATCCAATCGGGAGAAAGCTGGACGTATTGGAAGCGGCGGCCGGCTTTTGAGCTTCGATTCTGTTAACGGCGACATTCGGCTGCATCGCGAGAAATAAAGGAAAAGCAATGACAAAGATCATCGGAGTAGCGCTGGTATGTGTCGGGGCGGTGATGGCACAAGTACGGGTGCCTCTCTCCGATTCCTCACGTCCTCCCCGCATTCAGGCGCACTTAATCTCGGGCGGCATCACGGTTCGCGGCGCTGACACGAAAGAGGTCACAGTCGAAACTCAGGCCGACGTTCACCGCCATCGGACAGAGGTTCGCAATTCTCAGGCCGACGGCATGAAACGGCTCGATCTGTCGGGCAATTCTGGCCTTGACATCACCGAGGAAAACAACGTCGTGACCGTCAAGGTCATGCCTTGGAAGAACCCCGGACAGCTGGTGATTACGGTCCCGAGGCGCTCGTCGTTGCAGCTGAAATCGATCAACAACGGCGGCATCTACGTGGAGCACGTCGACGGCGAAATCGATGTGAACGAACTGAACGGCGCCATCACTTTGAAAAACGTCGCCGGATCGGTGATCGCTCATTCTCTAAACGGCGAAGTTACTGCTTCACTCGATCGGATCGATCCCGCGAAACCGATGTCGTTCAGCACCTTGAATGGCAATATCGATGTCACTCTTCCGGCAGACGCGAGGGCGAGCCTTCGTATGACGACGGATAACGGAGAGATTTACAGTGATTTTGACGTGAAGCTCGATTCCGGATCGCGAGCCTCGCAAATGGAAACGGATAGCGGGCCGAATGGATCGCATCACGTTCGCCTGAATCACAGCGTACACGGGACGATCAACGGCGGCGGCTCCGAATTTCAGTTCACCTCTTTCAATGGGCAGATTTACATTCGCAAGGCCAAGTGAGGGCGCCGCATGAAGCTTCTCCACGACATTCGTTTTGCGCTTCGCACATTTGCAAAAGCGCCGTTGTTCGTGACTGTCGCCGTGCTGTCCTTGGCCTTCGGAATCGGCGCCAACACTGCCATCTTCTCTCTGGTCGACCAGATCCTGGTGCGCATGTTGCCCGTTCGGCAGCCCGAGCAGCTTGTTCTGCTCAGCGCGGTCGGAAGACACTACGGCAGCAACATGGGTTGGAATCGCATCTCTTATCCCATGTACCAGGACTTCCGCGATCGCAATCCGGTCTTCAGCGGCATGTTCTGCTTTCGCGAAATCAACCTGAGCCTCGACTACAACGGCCGCACGGAACGGCTGTCGGGCGAAGTCGTCTCCGGCAACTACTTCCCGCTGCTTGGCGTGAGTGCCGCCGTCGGCCGCGTGTTCACGGCGAAGGATGACGAATTCCAGGGCGCTCATCCCGTTGCGGTTTTGAGCTACGGATATTGGCAGAGCAGATTCGCGGGCAATCCCGGCGTAGTCGGACTGAAACTCAACATCAACGGATATCCTTTCACGGTCATAGGAGTCAGTCAGCCGGGCTTCCACGGAACCGATCCGGGTTACTCGCCCCAGGTGCGAGTCCCCATCATGATGAGCACGAAAATGGCTCGGTACCTGGATCTTAATAACCGCCGCTCGCGCTGGGTGACGGCATTCGGAAGACTCAAACCAGGCATGACAGCGCGGCAGGCCAAAGCCAACTTTCAACCGCTCTTCCACCAGGTTCTCCAGATGGAGGTCAAGCAGAAGGAGTTCGCAAAGGCCTCGCCTTATATCCGGAAGGCGTTCCTGAACATGTCGATGGACGTGATCCCGGCTTCCACGGGACGGTCTCATCTTCGTCAGCAATTTTCCAAACCGCTCCTCGTCCTCATGGCGACAGCCTCGCTTGTGCTTTTGATCGCCTGCGCCAACGTGGCGAATCTGCTTCTCGCGCGAGCCACTTCGCGGCAGAAGGAAATTGCGGTGCGGCTCGCGCTGGGAGCCGGACGCCGCCGTATTATCAGTCAATTACTCGTTGAGAGTCTCTTGTTATCGTTGACGGGCGGGATTGCCGGTCTGGTCTTAGCAGTGTGGACCGACAAGCTGCTCATCAACTTGTTACCTCCCAGCTCCGTTCCGCTCACCATCTCGTCGACACCTGACTGGCGGCTGCTGGCCTTCAATCTTTGCATCTCGATTGTTACCGGGATCGCCTTTGGCTTGGCGCCCGCGCTTCAGTTTAGTCGCCCGAATCTCGCCGGCACTCTTAAAGATCAGGCCGGCTCGGTTATCGGTGGAGGCTCCGCCGCCGCTCGCAAAGTGCTGGTTGTTTCTCAGATTGCTCTCTCCCTTCTTCTGCTGATCGGCGCCGGTCTATTCATCCGCAGTCTGCAGAATCTGCGCGATCTCGATCCTGGGTTTCATACGACAAATCTTCTGGCATTCAAAATCGATCCGACTCTCAACTCCTATCCGGTCGAGAGAATTCGCACCATCTATCGCCGCCTGAAGGAAAGCGTCGAGTCTCTACCGGGAGTGGAAACGACAGCCTTTTCGGTTGTGCCAGTCATGGAAGGAGATGAATGGGATCAATGGGTCACGATCGATTCCTACTCGCCCAAAACCGGGGAGCTGCCGGATCCTCACATGAATGCTGTTTCTCCCGATTACTTCAAGGCTCTCGGAGTCGGGCTCATGCCCGGACGAGATTTCCGCAGATCCGACATACTTGGTTCTTCTAAAGTTTGCATTGTCAACGAAGCCTTTGCTCGAAAGTACTTCCGGGACGGCAACGCCGTTGGCCATCAAATCGGGATGGGTATCGACCCGGGCACCAAGACCGATATCACGATCATCGGTGTAGTGCGAAATACAAAGTATGAGAGCATGCGGGACGAAATTCCGGTCGAAGTATTTCGCCCTTACGAACAAATGGAGTACCCGTCCGGAATCACTGTTTACGTTCGCACCAGCCGCAACCCCGAACAGATGTTCACTACCATTCGCAGACGAATGCACGACCTTGATTCCAACGTGCCGGTGTTTGAGATGAACACGCTGGAACGCAAAGTAGAAGATTCGTTGGTGACCGAGCGAATGGTGGCTTTGCTCTCGAGCGGTTTCGGACTGTTAGCCACCGCCTTAGCTTCGATCGGGCTGTACGGTGTCTTGGCCTACACCGTTGTTCGCCGCACGCGAGAGATTGGGATTCGGCTGGCGATCGGCGCCTCCAAAACGGACGTGCTCTGGCTTGTAATGAAGGAGGTTCTTATTCTGCTTGGCAGCGGCATCGCGATTGCTCTTCCTGCCTCCTGGATTCTCTCGCGATATGTACGCTCGCAACTGTATGGCGTCGGCCCCACCGATCTCGCCTCCATTTTGTTAGCCACTCTGGCCATCGCGGCCGTGGCTGTTCTGGCCGGTTATTTGCCTGCCCAACGGGCTGCTCGAGTCGATCCGATGCGGGCTCTCCGCTACGAATAGGAGTCGAGCCCACGGCTACTTGTTACTTGACGAAGACCGCTCCGGTTCCGGCACGGGCTTGGTGTCCCCGTATTGCGTTGAAAGATAGTCCAACAAGACTTGTTGATCGGGCACTACTGCTCCCCAGCCGATCATCTTGCTGATCTCTTTCTTCCAGGCGGCGGAAGATAGACGTTGTGACTCGATGAGCCGCAGACTGTGACAGGCGATACAAGATTGCTGCTCCGCTTTCTTGCCGGAATCTTGGGTATCGGCCGCTATCAACAAATTGGTCAGTGACACTATGAAAACAACGAGAAGCAGTCTCATGCACTCTTCTCCACCGTAATTCCGATCCGATCGATCGCGGCGTAAAGATAGCCGGAAGGATTCCAAGTGGCTACCACCGGTTGGACTCGTCCGGCCGAGTCGGTTGACCGCGACAAGATCGTATAGTAGCCGGGTCTGGGGGGCTGCCACTTCAGGCTCCAGAGCCGCCATGCGAAGGGAAGACTTTGCGGCGAGAGTTCGGCCTCCGTCCACTTGCTTCCACCGTCGGTTGAAACCGCTACGCTGGTCACTCGCTCTTCTCCGGCCCAGGCGATTCCGCGAAGCACAGTAGATGCCATCGATACTTTCTCCTGATCCGAGGGGCTCGTGATGAACGACTTCACCGGCATGCCCTCGATCACCTTCAGGTCCTCCGGATTAGCGGCCGCGCCGGGCGCCACGGGGTGTTCCGGAAATCGATACGCGGGATTCATAAAGAATCCGCTGTTGGGCTCGTTTACTACGGAAACGGTTGTCACCCATTTGACCCAACTGGTGCCATCCCAGCCCGGAACGATCAGCCGCAGCGGAAAGCCATTCAGTTCCGGAAGCGCCGCGCCATTCATATTCAAGGCCAGCAAGGTAGCCGGATGAAGAGCCTTGCTCATCGGCAGTGAGCGAATGAAGTCAGGAGTTTTTGCAACGCCGGTGTCCGCTCCGTTGAAGTTGACGTAAGCAGAATCCACGTTCGCTCCAGCCAGTTTCAGAACATCGCTGAGCCTTGGACCCGACCACTCAGCGTTGCCAATTGCGCCGCGGCCCCATTGAATGCCGGGCACTCGCGGCCGAAAAAAGCCCCTTGCATTCCCTGTACATTCGAGCGTTGCCGGGACCGTGTATTGCCTCATCTTGCGCAGTTCATCGAGCGACAGTTCAAGCTTCTTCGCGACCCGTCCGTCTAAGCTGACTCGGTAGGCGTTCGCATCGATCTTCGGACGCGGTAGATGCTGGCGGACGAAAAACACGTCGTTGGGTGTGAGCCAGCTGGTGAAGTTGTCGAGCGACGTCTCTAGGTCTTCCGGCTGATCGTTGTGAACCAGCATGGATCGTTTGCCGGGAATAGTCACCGGCTCTTTCGCGCGAGCCAATGCGGCCGTTGCTAACGCTCCTGCCAGCCACCGACGCCGGCTGCTTCCGTCGGACAGCTTGACTCGTTCTTCGCTGATCTTCATCTGTTCAAGTATCGCTTTCTGATTACTAATAATCTAAAAACCGGGGATTTCATGGCGCTCAAGAATTCATCAGGTTGTAACGAATGGCCAACGGATTTTTGTAGTCTAGCTATCTGTGCGGCTCCTTCCTAAAGACGAAACGTTCTGGCACTTCTTCAATAAAGCGACTGCCTCGCTTAGCCTGGCGTCCGATCTCCTTGCTAACGGGACGAAAGCAGGGAACTCCGATTTGGCGGGTGTTGCGGTCCGAGTGAAAGCCCTCGAACGGGAGAGCGCCCAGACTTTATACGAACTGCAACTCCGGCTGCATAAAACGTTTGTCACGCCCATCGATCCGGAGGATATTTCGCTGCTGTTCTCACAGCTAGATCATCTACTGGACGACGTAGAGGCGATTGCATATCGCCTCACGGCCTATCATTTGGACCCCATGCCACCCCTTATGAAAGAGCTCGCAGGCCGAATCCACTCCTCAGCTGAATTGATCGAAAGAGCCTTCGGACTGCTGAGCCTGACGGAATCCTCCGAAGCGGTTTGCAAACAAATCCTGGAACTGGAGGAGCAAACCGATCAAGCCATCCGCGAAGGTGTGACTCGTCTGTTCGAAGAGGAGAAGGACCCAATCACCTTACTCAAGCTCAAAGAGATCTATGACATCTTCGAAAGATTGAGCGATTCGACACAGGATCTAGCGAACGCTCTTCAGAACGTTTCCATCAAAAATTCCTAAACGCGAGCAATTCAAAGGGGCCATGGACAAGACACTTCTGATCGTAATCGTGATTTGCGTTTTTGCTTTCTGTTTCGATTTTTTGAACGGGTTTCATGATGCGGCCAATTCCGTGGCTACGGTAGTTTCGACCCGGGTGTTGACTCCTTTCCAAGCGGTTTGCTGGGCGGCCTTTTTCAATTTTATTGCGGCCTTTTCTTTTGGCACGGGTGTGGCGAAAACAGTCGGCAGCGGCATGGTGAAAGATGAGTTCGTGACTCCGGCGGTGCTGCTCGCCGCGCTTCTCGGGGCCATTTTATGGGACCTGGGAACGTGGTGGATCGGGCTGCCCACGAGTTCGTCGCATGCCATTGTGGGAGGGCTTGCCGGATCGGCTATCGCCAAAGCCCAGATCATGCATGGACTAGGACACAGCCTGGCCCCGATTGTGGCCAAAGGCTGGCTGAGCACGATCGCGTTCATTTTCCTGGCTCCTCTGATTGGAATGATTCTGGCCGGCATCAGCATGCTGGCTGTGTACTGGGGCTTTCAAAAAGAAACGCCCAAACAGTCCGACAAGCTCTTTCGCCGACTACAATTAATTTCGGCTGCCGCGCTCAGCTGGGCTCACGGCACCAACGACGCCCAAAAGACAATGGGGGTCATCACCGGATTGCTGGTCTCAGTTAAATATCTGCCTTCTTTCAAGGTTCCGATCTGGGTATCCTTTTAGCGCACACGGCGATGGGATTAGGGACCCTGGCCGGCGGTTGGCGCATCATTCATACGATTGGCAAGCGCCTGACAAAGCTGAAGCCGCGGACCGGCTTCTGTGCTGAGACCGGAGCAGCCGCTTCGATCTTGTTTGCGACATTTCTAAAACTTCCCGTATCGACCACGCATGTGACGGCGGGCGCCATAGCCGGAGTGGGATCAGTCCAGCGGGTGAAAGCAGTGCGATGGGGGGTTGCTACCAGCATCGTATGGGCCTGGGTACTGACCATTCCGGCGGCTGCGTTACTTTCCTGGATCTTTGAGCACGTCTTTCATCTGATTCGTGGGACAACATAAGTACGCTCGGGGCCGCTCATAAGGGGATGGGATCGGGCAGTTTGGTCCGAGGACGCCATCCAAAGAAGGCGGTGGCGCCGGCGATTACCAGAAGAGCGCAGATGAGCGCAACGCATCCGGGCCAGCCAGCATGTTTCCAGGCTAATCCGGGGAGCACTCCGCCGACAGTTCCTCCGATGTAGTAGCTGCAGATATACATGCCGGCGGCGGAGACGCGGCTTTCCGCTGCTGCGGCGTCGCGCAAAAAGCTGTTGGCGCAGGTTTGCGCGATGAACACGCCCGAACTGGCGAGCGACAAACCGACGCCGACCATGGTCAAGGACGGAATCAACGTAGAGAGGACGCCTACTAGACATAGACCGACTGCGGCTATCATGCCATGCTGCAGTCCGACTCGCGCCAACACGGCTCCCGCTCCGAGCGTGCTCACCAAACCCACTAAGTAGACCGCAAAGAGCCAGCTCAACGCAGCCGTTGATAAATGGAAGGGCGCAGCGGCCAGATAGAAAGTGATGTAACTGAACAAAGCGACCAGCGTGAAGAGCATGCAGAAACCGATGCCGAAGGTGGCGAGGAGGCGCGGGTTGCGCAAATTATTCACGATGGGCACAAGAGGGGACCCCAGCCGTGGCAGGTATTGCTTGGGCGTTCCTGGTCTTAACATTCGTTGCGTGACGATTGCGCCAGCAAGGCCTGCCGTGCCTAACAGCAGGAACATGAGCCGCCAGCCCCATTGTTCGGCCAGCAGTCCTCCGGTGACTCGGCCTGCAAATCCGCCGAAGACGGTCCCGGCTACATAGACGCTCATGACGCGCGGCACTAATTTTGCCGGCCACTCTTCGGTAATGTAAGCGATGGTAAGGATGAAGATGCCCGGCGTGAGGAGGCCTTGCACAAAGCGCCATGCCGCGAGCGTATAGAGATTCGAGGCGGTGGACGCTAGTGCTGTGACGACGGCGAGCGCAACCATCGAGGTGACGATCATGCGCTTTCGATTGACGCGTTCGGCAAAGAGGGCCAGCAGGGCAGCGCAGATTGCGACTCCCAGCGTTGGTGCACTTACGGTCAACCCAACAGTGGCCGCAGAGGCGTGAAAGGCGCGAGCGAGGAAGGGAAGCAGCGGCTGTGTACAGTACAGATCGAGGAAGGCAAAGGAGCCGCACAGAAAGACTGCTGCGACCCGGCTGTGGGGCCGCAGGCCGGACGGTTGGCTCGGCACGTCAATCAGCTGGTCTTCGATTAGCTGGTCTGGGATGAGCTCGTCTTCAATCATCTGGTGTGGGTTACGAGATGGCTTTGGCTAAGGCAAATGCCGCGGCTGCGGCCAGCCCTCCGATCAAGGTAGTTTGAAGCGCGCTACGAAAGGGAGATGTGCCAGAGGCGCGGCCCTTCAGATAGCCGAATATGGCAAGCGCCAGAAGCGTCAAGCCGACTGACAAATGCAAGGCTTGCTGCGGATGATTCGCCAGCATATAGGGGGAGAGTGGGATCAGGCCGCCCACAATGTACGACACGGCGATGGTCATGGCGCTGCGCAGCGCGCGGCCCGACTCCGGTTCTTCGAGACCGAGCTCGAAGCGCATCATAAAATCGACCCAGGCTTTGGGGCGGGCGCTGAGTGCGTCGGTGAGCGCGGCAGCCTCGCTCTCCGTCAACCCATAACCGGAGAAAATCTTTTTAACCTCACGCTTCTCTTCTTGGGGCATTTCGACGATTTCAGTTTCTTCGCGGTGACGCTCGACCGCATAGTGATCGGCATCGCCGCGCGCGGCGAGATATCCTCCCAGGCCCATCGCGATAGAACCGGCGGCGATTTCAGCCAGACCGGCCGTAATGACAACGCGACTGGAACCGACCGCTCCCGACAGGCCGGCTGCGAGGGCGAAAGGAACCGTGAGGCCATCCGACATGCCGATCACGATGTCTCGGACCAGTGCACCGGAGGTGAAGTGCCGTTCTGTGTGATGAGTGTGGGGCATAAAGTTGCGCGCTGACCCGAAGTGTAGCGAGTCGATACTACTGATTGAGCTCCGCGGTTGCTTCCCGATCCATAATTTCTTGATTGTGTGTGCAGACCGGACAATCGCAGCCGCCACGCTCTTTCGGTCGATTGTCACCTCGCCCCATTGCTCCAGGATTTGGATTTTGCGTTTCTTCTTGGGGTTGTTCTGCCCTTGAAACAGGGTTTGTGAGCGTGTCGCGTTGGTGAACTGGCGTTCGGCCTGGCGCATGTAGCGGCCGCGCTTGCGGATTAAGAACCACTGAGCGATGACCACTTGCCGGACCAGCTCGGTTAAGACGTAGTTAGTGGGATTGTAGTCGTACATCCAACTTTCTAGCAATTGGCGGAATTCTTCGGGGCTCTCGCCTTCGAGGATCAGGGTACTGGAGCAGCAACCGTGGCGCACGGCGTTGCGGCTGGAACGGGCTTTCCTTCTTCGGTGCGAGAGCCGGTGGAGCGACCGGGTTTTTCGGGATACTGCGATTCGTTTTCTGAGTTGGTTTGTTCGGAGTCGAGATCGGGCACGTCGCGAGTTTCGCTTGACCGAGAGCCGTGCGGCTCGACTCTTCGAGGCTAAGTGAGTGACGGGCGGGAAGAAAAGAAAAACGCCGATCTGTGCCGTCGTTTCAGAATTTCGCGAAAGACTGGGTATAAGTGGAAGAAGCGATATCAGGTTCACAGAGGACTCGGCTGCAGGAACGAGACTCACGGAATACTGCGGGGCTCCATTTATCTTATTTCTGCGTGTACGCAAAGAGGCATGCGATGACGAGAAGAGCACACACGATGAAGGCCACCAGCTTCTGCGAAGCTAGTCCAAGCGGCATGGGATCTAACTTCAGGAACTCCGGATCGTGCCAGGCCGTGCCGGGAAACATCGGTGCAAAAAGCATGCTGATGAAATACGTGCCCGCAATCCCTGCCGCCAAACAGAGCAGGGGAAACGTGAGCGGACGTGTGCCAAACAATACAGTCAACGACAGCAGGCCAAGAAAGATGCCAATCATCATAATCTGGCAGTTGTGAAACTTCGCATGAGGCGGCCATTGCGGATTATATAAGTGCTGTTTGGCGGTGATGGATATAACCCCGTCGACCAGATAACCGCCGAAATTCCAAACCGCGACAACAGCAACAATCCACTTTGCTATCTCCACACGCGCCTCCCTGTTGAAGAGGATAAGAGAGACTAAGGGTGGTCAGTATCAAAAACTTGCTGTTTTCCGTGATGCGAGTGGCGAGGCTATGACCAGGAGCGTGCCGCATCCCGGAAAGCACCGGGCGTCATGCCCAGGTACCTCTTGAAGGTGCTTACAAAGTGTGAGGCAGAGGAGAAACCTGTCTCATCGGATACCTGATCAATCCGAGCCTCAGGCTTCAGGAGCAGAACAAGGGCGAGATCGAGACATCGACCGATTAGGCAGGCGTGAGGGGTTTGCCCTTCGCTTCGGTGAAACGCTCTTGTGAAGTGATAGATGCTGAGGCCGGCCGCCTTCGCCATCTGATCTACTTGCGGGGAGGGTCTGGAAAAATCCGCAACGCATTCGGAGATGAGGGATCCTACGCGACGCCGAGAGGCAGGCGACAGCCCTCCAGTTGTGGTCTTCGCCGGCAACGCCGCTGGTGTTACGAAGCGCCTGGCAACAGCCCGCGCAATCTTCTCAAGCCGGCTTTGGCTGTCGCGGGGTCTCTGCTCCAGAGCAACGAGGGCCTGAGCTGCAGCAGCCCGAAGTTGCGGTTCACAGGTGGCAAGCTGCGGAAGTCCCACAAGAGCCGAACCACCGTTGACTGTTTCGATCCACTCTCGACTGATTAGAATCTGAAGCGTATCGGCACGTCCGAGAACATTTACGCGCCCAAGGTGTTCGGGCGAGTTGATTCCGACGGAACCTGCCCGGATCGTGCGCTGCATACCGCCACGCTGCAAGAAGTCGACGACCTGCCCTCCCGACAGGTTGAAAACTACCTGGAATGCATCGGCATCACTGAGATCGATTGTGGCGCCCCGGTGACGCCAACGGGCAATCGCCGCTACGGTTCGGGAGCCGCTCTGAATTATCCACAGAGCCTTGGGTTCGCCCAGAGTGCGCGTGATTTGATCAAGAGAGTTCATATGTGTGCCGACGCGTTTTCGCTGCCAAACCGAGTGAGTTCTCAACCTTTATCCCGGCCCGGAATGTGCTCCACCCGCTTTGCCCGGAAAGTTGGGACACGCGGGGTTGGGTTCGTTTTTGAAAAATTCGGGATGGAGGTACTTCGGGGCCGGCTGGAGCAGCGCCACCGCTCTTTGCTTAATAGCAACGATAACGATTATGATGTCAGCATCTATTCGGCTCGAATCGGGAGATTAGCGGTGGCGGCGGCTCGGTAATGGTTGTAGACATAGGCGAAGACGCGATAGTCGCCGGGGTTTTGAGGGACTCGGATGACGGCGGATGTTCCGTTCTGTTGTTCGACTGCTCCTTCGATAGGGGCGGCGGGGGGCTCGAAGTCTCCGCCGTTACTTTTATTGTTGGCTACATCCGGGCGTAGTTCCCACTTGACGGTGATGGGGTCGCCATCAGGATCGGTCGTTTTGATGGAACAGATAATTCGTGCTCCGGGGTGGACAACGTCTTGCGGCTGGGCGGTGAGGACGCCCTCGATGATAGGCGCTCGATGCTCCGGCCACTTGCCGGTCCAGAGATGTTGCATCGTTTCGACGCCGGCAACGTGAGCTCCGTCTTCCAGAAAGAGGCCGTACCAGGTCTGGGTTTTTTCCTGTTTGTGGCCCCATAGAAAGACATAGGAGCCCAGACATTGCGGCTGATTCGCAATGGCGTGCTCGTATCCTTTGGCGATCAAGGCGGCTTTTTGCGAGCTGGTGTCCTCGATCGGCATGCCCCAAGCGGTCTTGGCGACCTCCCAGTGGCCGCGCGGGCCGAACTCGGTCACGATGTAGGGACGGCGAAAACCCTGTTCGGCTATGTTTTCCGGTAGTCCGAGGATACCTCCATAGGTGTTGATTCCGACTGCATCGAGCGTTGGACAGTACTGGTCGAGCTCGCGCAGCTTGGTCTTACCGGGACCTGCCAGCACGGCGATTACGGGATGGGTTGGGTCTTCGCGCTTCACGGCTCGCGCCAGTTGCTCGACGGCTTTCCAGGCCGCTATGCGCTGCTCGTCAGTCGCGTTTAATTCCAGTTCGTTGCCTAACGCCCAGATGAGCACGGCGGGATTTGATTTTAGGCGATGGACGACGGCGATGGTCGTTTCCAATTGCTTCTGAACCGCGGATATATCGAGATAGTCGAAGCCTTGCCGGGGAATGCCGAGGGCCAGCCCGACTAGCGCCGTCATTCCTTGCCGGTGCACCTGCTCAAGAGTTTCTTCGTCGGCCGACCATTCGCGGATAGAGTTCGCGCCGCGTGCGGCGGCTTCCTCCAAATATTGAGCGCCTCCGCCTGCTCCCTTGATAAAGAACGGCTGGTCATTTCGCATCAGCGTGTAGCCTCCGCTTCGGGCGATGATGCGGACGTCCGGTTGTGGAGGTTCGGCAGAGGATGCACCGGCCACCACGGACAGGGCAAGCAGATAAACTACCGAGCTTATCGATACCTTCATACATTGAGGTATATACTAACCGCAGGTTAGTGGACGCAGTCACGAGTTCGTCTTTGGGTCGGCGAAGGACTTACTGCCAGATTTTAGATAGGCTTTGGGGCGTGTAGTGAAAAAGGTTTTAGCAGGTCGTGCCTCGTCAGCGGCACTTTTTCTTCTTCTGTCCTGTTTGGGCATGTGGGGACAGTTGTATACGGGTTCGATCACAGGAACTGTGAAGGATCCGAGCGGCGGGGGCGTTCCGAGCGCATCCGTCACGATCACGAATGTCGCGACTGGCTTTAGCTATAAAGCCCAATCGGATAGTTCCGGAATTTACACGGTTCGCAATCTTCCGCCCGGCACTTATACGGAAAAAGTAGATGTCGCGGGCTTCGCCCCGTTCAATCGTCCCAATATCGTTGTCGATGTTAACGGAAACGTAACTCTTGACGCGCAGCTAGCGCTTTCATCTTCCTCGCAGACTGTGACAGTAGCTGAATCGGCGACTCCTCTGCAGAGCGACGACGCGACCACAGGGCAGACGCTGAACAGAACTGCCATCAATAATCTTCCGCTGGTGAACCGGAACGTGTTCGACCTGGCATTCCTGGCGCCGGGGGTCACGCAGCCTCCGGGAAGCACCTACGGCAACGGCTCCCAATATGCGACGAATTTCACTTCCAACGGCAGCCGCAACGATCAAGGGGATCTGCTGCTGGACGGGGTGACGACGACGGCGGGCGAGAATAATCCGGGCGTAGTAAAGCCGCTGTATGTTCCACCGGTGGACGCTGTTCAGGAATTCAAAGTGCAGCAGTCGAATATGAGCGCGGAACTTGCAGGCGGGACGGTAATCAACGTAATCACGCGATCGGGAACCAATAGCTTTCACGGCGAGCTGTGGGAGTTTTTCCGCAACAACGATCTGGATGCCAATAACTTCTTCAGCAACAGCGCCGGATTAGGGCAACCACATCTGGAACGCAACGACTTCGGTGGCGAGGTGGGCGGGCCGATCAAGAAAAACAAGGCGTTCTTCTTCTTCGATTACGCCGGATTGCGTTATCTACAGGGAACCACGTCGGGCACAATCGGCGTACCGGATGCGGCGGAGCGCGCCGGCAACTTCGGTGAGCTTTGCGGGCGCGCGGGGGGAAGCTTTAGCGGCGCGGGTGTTTGTTCGGCGGCGGCGGGTCAGATTTACGACCCGTTCACCGGCGTGCTGAACGCGTCCGGAAATGGCGCGACGAGCCGGACTCCTATTCCGTTCGATAATCTTGCTACTTACCAGAGTCCAGGTAATCCGCTGAGCCCTCGTACGCTGGTCGGCGCTCGCGGAAATCTAATCGATCCGGTTTCGGCAAAGCTGATTCAGGCCTATCCACTGCCCAATGTAAGGGTGGGATCAGCAGCCTACAATCCGTACCAGAATTTCGTCGGGCAGGGCGCAAATACCACGAATCAGAAGTCGTTCGACATTAAGGTGGATCAGCGCTTTACCGACTTCGACAGTTTGAGCGTTCGTTTCTCGCACGAGTGGCAGAATTATCAGAACGCCAACTTCTTCGGCAATGGCTACGATACCAACACGCAGGGCCCGACAACGGATAGCGCTTATTTAGGAGTCATTAACTACACGCACACGATCAGTCCGACGACAGTGGCGACAGTATCGCTCGGGTACTCGCACGATCTCAACAATACGGCCGGCATCGCGGCGCTTACTCCCGGATTCAATCAAGTAACCACGCTCGGACTGCCTGCCTACACGCTGCAATCCGGTGTTATCGCTCCGCCGAGCATCCTCGTTTACGGCGGGTATGGCAGCGAGAACGGCAATGGAAGCATCGGAGCGCAAGGATGGTCAGTGCTGAATTACGGCAGTGAGACAGCGCATCTGATTGGCTCAGTGGACCACGTAGCGGGTAATCACGAGATAAAGGTGGGAGCCGAACTGCGGCGTTATCGCATTAACTTTATACAGGCAGGCAACCCGGCCGGCCTATACAGCTTCGACCAATTCGGCACTGCGAGCGGCTCGGCCAACTCGGGCGGACTGGGCGGCGATGCGATGGCCACATTCCTGACAGGCTACAACAACAATGGATTCAGCCAATACGAGATCCCGCCGTCAGTGGCGACGCAGAGTTACGACATGGCTGCTTTCGTTCAGGACAATTGGCATGTAAACAGCCGGCTAACGCTGAACTTGGGCGTACGCTACGACGTGGTGACTCCGAGAACGTATCGATACGACAACGCGAACTACTTCGATCCGGCGGCACCGTCTCCTTTGGGGCCGCCGTACCAGGGAGCTTTGCAATATGTGGCAATTAACGGCAACCCGCGGCCGCAGTTTGACACTTATTACGGCGCCATTGGACCGAGGGTCGGAATGGCGTACCGCGTCGGCCAAAACATGACGGTTCGGGCCGGGTACGGGATCTTTTACGATCCTTCGGTAATGGCTGCGGCGGGCGCGGGAGCAGGCGGCAATCAAGGGTATCAGGCAATCACATCCGGCATCTCAAACGTGCCCGCGTCTCCTAACATTCCGAACTCTTTTCTCTCAAACGGCTTTCCTCAAGGCATTCTGCCGGTCACCGGCAATAGCCAGGGGACGGCGGCTGAGCTCGGATTGGGCATCTCGGGAGCGCCTTACAGGACGTGGAATCAAGTGCCGCAAGAACAGACCTGGAGCTTCGGCGTACAGAAAGAGGTTCGCTTCGGCATCCTGCTGGACGCTGAGTATGTGGGTAGAAAAGGCACGCACCTTTATTTCGGCGGCACAAATAATCTGGATGAACTCTCCGCTCAGCAAGCGAATGCTTACCGCGCTAATCCCGCTTACTACAATCAGCAGGTAACGAACCCGTTCTACAAAAATCCACTTATCAGCACGACAGGAAGTATAGCCAGCGCGACCGTGCCTCGATGGCAGCTTCTGCTGCCGTATCCCCAGTACACGGGTGTTAGCGTAAGCGCCAACCCGGCCGCCAATTCCATTTACAACGCTCTGCAGTTGCGCGCCGAAAAGCGTTTCTCGCAAGGCATCCAGTTTCTGTTTACTTACGTCTGGTCGAAGAGCATGGACGATTCATCAAGCGCGGCTTCGGGCCTGAACTTCCTGGGCTCAGGCGGCTTAACCACGATTCAAGATCCGAATAATCGCGCGATCGAGCGCTCGGTCTCGTCATACAACCTGCCTCAGGTAGTGCAGTTCAGCTGGACTTACGAACTGCCTTACGGCCGTGGGCGCATGTTCGGGTCGAACGTGAAGCCGGTAGTGAACTTTATCTTGGGGGGATGGCAATTGAACGGCATCTACCGGTGGGACGATGGATTCCCGATCGGTCTTGGGTTCAACGGCAACGTCAATCTTCCGAACTATGGAACGCAAAGGCCTAATCTTACCGGGAATCTGCAGACGTGCGGCACCGGCAATCTGAACCAGTACTTCTGTAATCCTGGGGTTGCCGTAGCACCGGCTGCCTACACGGACGGCAATGCGCCCCGCTATCTCACATCTGCTCGCGCTCCCGGAACGGACAACCTCACTGCTTCGTTCTTCAAATCGTTTCCACTCGGCTTCCGGGAAGGAGCTCGCATCGAATTCCGTTTGGAAGCATTCAACGTGCTGAATCGGGTACAGTTTGCAGGGCCCGATACCACGGTGGGTAACGCTACATTCGGAAGAATTAGCGCCCAAGCCAATGCTCCACGGCAAGTGCAGCTTGGGCTCAAAGCTTACTTTTGAGGGGAGTCGGTGGTTTGAGATCGGATGAGACGATCGCCGCTAGGTTGGAAATTCGCTTACTGCGTGCGCGGCTCAGATATGGGATCGCTCTTTCGTCTTCTGTTGTGTCTTAGCTTGCTGCCAGTTCTTGCTCCTGCGCAGTCTAATGAGCTAGCGACTGCCGTGTCCGCCTGGCAGCGAGGAGATCTGCAGGGGGCCGAAGCTCAATTGCAATCGATACTGAAGGCGCACCCCAACGACGTACCCGCTCTTGGGTTGCTCGGCGTGGTGCTCGATACCGAGAAGAACTATAGCGCTGCCGATGGCGTTTACCGGAGAGCCCTGGTTATTGCGCCGCGATCAGTCGAGCTGCTGAACAATTACGGCAACCATCTGCTGGCGCTGGGCAAGTCGACGGACGCGGCGAAAGCTTTTTCGCAGGCAGTTGCCATTGATCCACGACACCCGAATTCCAATCTGCAGCTGGCACGAATGGCGCTGAGCCGTAAACAGCCGGCGGAAGCGTTGGCGCATTTGAATTTGTTGCCGACGGAGGAAGCGGGATCGCCCGGTGTAGTTCTTATCCGTCTGCAGGCTCTTTATTTAAGCAAGCAAGATCGGGCGGCGGAAGAACTGCTCGCGACTTTGGAAACAGCCGATGCGGAGAGAGACCCTCGCCTGCAGTTTTCAACTGGTTTGGCGCTGGCCGCAGTGGGGCAATATGCTCAGGCAGAATCATTCTTCGGGCGCGTGTTAGAGGCTGTACCCGGTAATTTCGATGCGCTCTACAACTTGGGATTAGCTGCGTCGCGCGGGAAAGACTATGACCGTGCGCGGGACGCTTTGTCGGCTGCGCTAACTCAACGTCCGGAGGACGTGGATGTATTGTATGGGCTGGCGGTGGTTCAAGTCGCGCTGAACCGAAAGGAAAGCGCCATCGAGCTTCTGGCAAAAGCTGGACATCTCGACCCCAAACGCGCGGAAGTTCAGCTCTTGCTCGCTCGCACTACAACCGATATAGGTTTCTTTCAAGATTCGCTGGAGGCGTGGAATCGCTATTTGATTCTTGTTCCTAAGGACGACGCTGCGCGGCGGGATAGAGGATATGTGGCGGCGGTGCTGGGAGACTATGCGCTGGGCATTTCCGATCTCACGGCTTATGTCAAGAATCACCCTCTCGATCCGCTCGGTCACTACGACCTAGGAATGGCAGAGACGCTCAACGATCCCAAAAAAGCTCTGTTCGAAATCAATCGCGCTCTGAACATCAAGCCTGAGTTTGTGTCGGCGATCTACTACCGGGGTGTCCTGAAATACCAGATGGGCAATGCGCAAGGCGCTCTGACAGATCTGGAAGCCGCCAATCGAGCACTGCCGGGCAATGCGATTATTTTGGATCGCCTGGGGCAGATCTACCTGGCGGTTGGCCGTTCCGCCGATGCGGTATCGGCTCTTCGTCAAGCGGTAGACCTAACACCGAATGATTCGCGAGCAGTTTTTCACTACGCGCGAGCGCTGGCCAAGGCGGGACAGCCGGGTGAGGCCAAGCTGATGATGGCTCGGTTTCACGCGCTTGGCCCCGATCCGTCGCGACGGCGGGGCGGACTTGTGGATTTCCTCTCGCTTTCACCGCAGGAGCAGACCGCACATTTTCGCGAGCGCATCGTGAAAGCCGCGCAAGAAGACAAAACAAACGTTGCCGTTCAGGTGGAATACATTCAACTGTTGCTCGCCGATTCACAATTTGACCACGCAGCCCAATGCGCGAATCAACTTCTGGCGCTCAATCCTCCGCCGGGAGTGCCGGCAAACATCGGTCACCTCTTCCTCGAAGCCAATCAGTTCGCAGTTGCCAAGCAGTTTTTGGACAAGGCTAGAGAGTCCGGCGCTTCTTCGCTTGAACTGCTGGTGGACCAGGCGATTGCAACTTCACATGCGGTCAACGCGGAATCAGGGTTGACTCTGTTGAATCAGGTACCCGAGGCACAACGAAATGGCGACTACTACCTGGCGCGAGCTCAGATGCTGGATGCTGCCGGACAGTTCGAACCAGCAGTAAACGCACTTAATCAAGCATTGCGTGCTGCGCCGAAACGTCCTGAATTCTACCGGGAGGCTGCGTTTTTCCTGCTGAAACATAACCGGACAACGGAGGCATCTTCGCTGGTTGCGCAGGGCGCGCGTCTTCTTCCCGATGTCTCTGAAATTCTTCTTCTGCAGGCGACTCTTCTCGAATTGGAAAAGAAGACCGAAGATGCCGAATCCGTGCTGAAAACGATCGAAGACAGATGGCCGGAGTGGCCGGACAGTTGGTTGGTTCACGGCATACTGCTTGAAACATACAAGCGATACGATGAGGCGCGCCAAATGGTAGAGAATGCCGTGGCTTTGGGAGCACAAGGGCCGGAAGCCTACTTTTACCTAGCCGAATCGACCATGTACAGCTCGCCGGATCAGCTTCCGGCGGCACAGAAAGCGATCGAAAGGGCCGAGTCGCTCGCTCCGCAAGATCCTTGGATTCACGCCATCGCCGGGCGGATCGCTCTTGGCCGCAAGCAATTCGATAGAGCGGCCGACGAGTTGCAGAAGGCCACCGAACTTCGTCCGCACTTTGCGCAGGCTTACTATAATCTGGCGCAGGCGCATAAGGCATTGGGTGAAACAGAGAAGGCTCACTCGGAGCTTGAAATGGTGGAGAAGATTCATCGCGAGTTCCCGAATGCGGAGGCGGATACGTATGAGTTGAAGAATTCGTTGTTTCAGGTTAGGCCGTCGCAGAAATAGTAGCTTCGGTCTCGGTGAGTTTTACGTCAGGATGATCCTTGTAAACTCTCCTCCCCTGGTTTTAAACATTACAACGGGCGAGGGTCTAGATGGAACAAATCGCGCGTTGCCTTTCCCAGGGGGATGAATTCGCACGCTCTTATGCTGTTCGATTGCAGCTCCCAAAAATGGGGGGAACTCGTCAGAAGCGATATCGGTTGGCTTAAGTGGGCTAGAGATGGACGCCACGTCTACTTTTATCGAATCGGAACCGAGGCTTCCCTGATGCGCGTGAGCGTGAAGGATCGGAGCGTAGAGGAGGTGGTCGGCCTCAAGAATATGAAGAATACCGGCTGGGCGGGTGGGCTCTGGTTTGGAGTGACGCCGGACGATGCGCCTCTGTTGCTGCGGGATACGGGTGCGCCGGAGATCTATGCACTCGATTGGCAGGCGCGGTGACGGACGGAGTTGCTTTCTGAATTACTGAGTAATCCGTGTGGCCCAGGATGCTTCGAGCGGCGGATGGTCGGCGCGGAGTAGGATACGAAAGAGCCGATCGCCCCAGGAGGCGCGGAGGCGCGCATCTTCGAGCCGGATTTCCTCTATCGTGGGGACAAGCGCACGAGAGTCGAAATAGACCCGGACGGGTTTACCGGACTGTGTCGCCAGGGAGAGTTCCCCTGGGATCGCCGCGCTCGTCACGCAGGGCGTCATCAGTGTTAGGGTGATGGTCCTGGCGCTCTGGCGCAATGCATATTCATCGAGAAGTCCGATTTCGTTCTTTGCACGGTTGAGCCGCAGCGTGCGATTCCAATGGTTTAGATGCGCCTCAGCCGGATACGCGGTCGCAAGATCAAGCTGGAATTCGACCCCTGTATCGTCGGCGTGGTAGCGCACGTTGCCAGCGGCGAACTGTGGCCCAGGGGATTGCATGACACCATCGATGGTAGGGCAATTATGATAGGCCGACTGCATTGTCCAGATCTCGTAGCGGTGAGAGCTAAATGTCTTCGCCGAGTAGGTCTCGACTCCGACGTCGATGATGACCGGCTGCCCGTCGGAGTAAACGAGGAAATTGCCTACATCGTTGTGATTGTGGCTTTCCCCGTTGTTGCCACCCTGGGCCGCCAGGTAGAGGCCTTGTATTGAATCTTCGCGGCGGCGCGCCGCCAACACCTGAATCCCCGGCAGCCACACATCGCGTAACAGGGCCTGCGATCTGGGCGCCTGCCGCAGCGCAGTCAAGTTGTACAGTGCGGGGATCTGCCTACCGATGCTGTCTCCCGGCATGCCCTTCTCATCGCGCAGAAAAGCCGCGAAGGCTCCGTGCTTCATCATGAGGCTGTCGCCCAGCCGCTTGCCGAAACGATAAACCAGATCACCATTGACGGAGACCCGCGCGGGAGCATCTGCAAAGTTGGTGTACCAATCGTCGTTGATGTGAGCTCGACAGATATAGAGGCCGATCTGGTGAACGAGAGGGAAGGAAAATCCGTAAAAAATCTGATAGGCGAATCCGTTTTTGAAAGGCCGCTGATAGTTGACTTGCAAGGCGCTGTCGTTGGACCACCCGTCCTTGGTGGAGACGACATTTCCGCCCCAGACGGTCTGATCGTAGGGACGGGTGGCAGTAGAGGCATAGGTTCCGGTGGGCGGCAATAATCCCGTGGTTGTCTCGTAAGCGTAGGTGGAGGGCGCGTTGTTGTATTGGTAGTTTTGATCGAGGTTGTAGCCGTGCGTAAAGACGTAACTGGCGCGTAGCACGGATCCGTCTCGAAACGGTTGTTCGACGGTGAAATTTGCCTCTCTCACGCGGGCGGGAGGGTAGTTGGTGGCGAGAGTTTCCTGCATGTTGATACCGGGGAGAAGGGCATTGGTGGAGGCCGTGTTCACGACATTCGCGCTGTTGGCCCCCGCTATGACGGGTTGGGGCGCGCGGAGCAGGTAGTTGGGCAGGCCGTCCGGCGCCTGAGAGGCGGACGTATAACTTTGCGAGTAGTTGGCGGTGAAAGGATAGTCCTGGGTGAGGTACCGAACGGAGTTCCGCACGGGAACCGGATAGAGGTACTCGCCATATCCCCCTCGAATGACAGTGCCTAACTTGCCGAAAGAAGGAGTGTAAGCGAAGCCGACGCGCGGCAGGAAGTTGAAATCGCTATTGTTAATTCCGGACGAGGAGGGAACCCCGCCCTGCTGCGGCGTTTCGAACTTCACTCCCAGATTTTGCAGGTTGGTGAGGATAGCCTGCGTGGTGCTGCCGTTTTGCACGTAGTAGGAGAGGGGGCTGGGGAGCACGATCGCGTCGTGAGCCAGATCGAAAGTGACCCAGTTGTTCTGGTCGGAGTGGGGCGCCGGATGCACTTCCCAACGCAGGCCAAGGTTGAGCGTGAGGCGCCGACTTACCTGATAATTGTCTTGAATATAGGAGTCGAATTCCTGCACGCGATAGTGTCCGAACGGCGCGTTCTTGACCTGCGTGTAGGAATCGGCGGCGCCCAGAAAGAAGTCGGCGTCCAGGAAACCTGTGTTGGGTAGGGCGCCGTAATTTGCGCCGGTGGTGGGATCATAATCGGCGGTGGCGAGATTGGAGAACGCAATCGTGTCGGATGATCTATCGGGAAGGTAGCCAAAGCGTTCATGGCGATAACGGCCGCCAAAAGCCAGCTGATGCTTGCCGGCGATCTTGGTCAGGTTTTCATCGAGCGTGGATAAGATCTGGCTCATGCCGTAATTGAATTGAGTGCCGCCGTAGGGCGTGAGCAGATTGCTCGAAACGGTCATGGATCCGGCGCCGATACTGGGGAAACCGGACTGTCCGAAATTATTGGGAAGGCCGAGCAGCTTTTCGTAATTCTGGTTGGAGTCGCCGCCGCCCTGGACGTACATTCTCTGCCACTGCTGGCTCAAGATGGTCTCCGAATAAAAAGTGGGGGAGAAGGTGTGCGAGAACCCGAGCGCGCCGCTGATGGTTTGGATGGGGGTGGCCTGAACACCGGTTGCATTGGCGGAGAGGCCGCCTCCGGCGATGGTGGCGGCCGAGTTGTAAGGGTAGTTGCGCAAGGCTTGCTGCTGCTGATCGATATCGGTGAAGCGGAAGTAGGCGCGATTGTTTTCGCTGAAGACATGATCGAGCCGGAAGGTGGTGTTGGGGACCGTCTGCGAGGTGTTATTGACGGCGTTAAAGTTCGGGTTGGTGAGCGGATTGTCGGAGGTGGTGGGAAGGGGGGTAGCGGCGTAGAGAGCCTTGGCCAGCGGACTTTCGCGAGAGAGTGGAATCTGGTTGTTGGGGAACGGCGTGCGCTGGTAGGTTCCGGGCTGCGTGGTGTTCGGATCGTAGAGAACCTGCCGGATACCCTGGCTATTCACGACGCCGCTGAAGTCGCCGTTGCGGATTGCCACGGTGGGCACGGTGACTAATTCGTTGGTCGCCTGGCGCAGGGAGAAACGCTCAAAGGCGAAAAAGAAGAACGATTTATTTTTGCCGTTGTAGAGCTTGGGAATGATGATCGGGCCGCCGATGGAAGCTCCCCACTCATTGCGCACCAGGTGAGGGGCGGCGAAGTTAGCCGGATTTTGGCGGGCGCGGGCGATGCCGAAGTAGTTGTTTCTGGCTGTTTCAAAAGCGGAACCGTGAAAATCGTTGGTTCCGGACTTGGTGGTGAGGATGACGGTGGCGGGCGTGGCGAGCTGGGCGCTGGAATTCAAGGTTTCGAACTTGGCTTCCTGGACGGAATCGGGATCGGGCAGCGTGGCTTGCGCGGAGTTGGACTCTCCGCCGAAGTTGCGATTAGTCATGGGGGCGCCGTCCTGAGAATATTCCATACCCTCCTGCATGACTCCGTTGGCGCGCGAACCGCCTGCTTCGAGACCGGGGACGGTATTCTGGGCGAGTCCCAGCACGCTACGGCCGTTCTGCGGGAGCTGGTCGATTCTGGCGGCGTCGAGCTGCGTGCTGACGGTGCCGCTATCGTAGGTGGCGAGCTGAACGGCGTTTCCAGAAACGGTGACCTGCTCGGAGACCTCGCCCACGGTCAGCTTGGGGTTGATGACAGCAACCTGCGCATCCTGAAGCGCCACCACGGTCTGGTATTTCTTCATTCCAGGCGCGCTGAAGGTGAGCGTGTAGGAGCCCGCGAACAAGCCGGGTATGGAGTAGAAGCCGCTTCCATTGGACGTGGTGTCGTTGGCCACGCCCGTGCCCTGGTTGACCACATGAACCGGGCAGCCAGCGATGACGGCGGAACTCACATCCTCGACCGTGCCTTGAATGGATCCGGCGCCGCTCTGCGCGAACGAGCCCGCGGCAAAAAGAAGCGAGGACACAAGTAGGAAGGTTATCTTGTGTGTTCGGACAATAGCGCCGCTCATCATTTCACTCCTTGGTGTCGAAGCCGTTTACAACAAGACGGGATCATGGCACAGCCGGATAGAAAAAGGTCTTGCGCGTTTAGACCAACCTCCGGACCCTGCTGCGTTTCAAGTAGTTATATCAGGAAATGAACCGGCTTAGATGGATTTTTTTAACTATTTTTTCCCGCGAGGTTAGCGCGATGGTAGGGTAATTGGGCAGTGCCGCGACATTGGCAGTTGGCGGGGATCTTAGTGGGGACTTTGGCGGTAAACGTCTGTCTTTCGTGCGTTCCATTGTTGTTCGCGCAAAGCGTTCCGCCTAGTGGAAATAAATCTTCGGCGGTCGGCGAGGATGCGGGCTATGTCAACCCGGAAGTGTGCGCCGGCTGCCATCGCGACGTTTGGGAGACCTATAAGCGAACGGGCATGGCGCAATCCTTTTATCGCCGCTCCGCCGCGAACACGGTGGAGGACTACAGCGACAAAAACACCTATTACCATAAGGCTTCGGACAGCTACTACAGCATGGTCAAACGGGACGGCAAATTCTATCAGCGCCGTTACCAAATCGATTTCGCGGGCAAACAAGTCAACGTGATGGAGAAGCAAGTGGATTTCATCATGGGATCCGGTAATCACGCGCGCACGTACCTGCAACGGACCGGGCGCGACACGCTCATCGAACTGCCGCTTGGCTGGTACTCGGAAAAGGGCGGCTATTGGGCGATGAATCCGGGCTACGACCGGCCAGATCACATGGGCTTTCGCCGGCTCATCAGTTACGATTGCATGTTTTGTCACAACGGGTATCCGAAGATCCCGGCGGGGAATGAGCAACCGTTTTCAGAGCCTGTTTATAGCGGATCGCTGCCGGAAGGCATCGATTGCCAGAGATGCCATGGTCCCGGCCGTCAACATGCGCAGCTCGCGAACACTCTCAAAGATCAGGCCGGCGCCCCGCTGAAAGAGATACGCCAATCCATCGTGAACCCCTCACGCTTGAGCCCGGAGCGGCAGATGGAACTATGCATGGCGTGTCATCTGGAGTCCACCAGTTTCCCCTTGCCGAATGCGATTCAGCGATACGACCGAGGGCCTTTCTCCTATCGGCCCGGTGAGCCACTGAGCGCGTTTATTTTGAATTTCGACCACGCGGCGGGCAAGGGCCGTGAAAATAAATTCGAGATCGTGAGCGCGGCATATCGATTGCGGCGCTCCGCTTGTTTTCTGAAAAGTAACGGCCGGTTACTTTGCACTACGTGCCACAATCCGCACGACATTCCGCGGGGCGAAGCGGCGACGCAGCACTATACGGCGGTTTGCCGGCAGTGTCACGCGTCGGTTTTGGATCGCTCGGTGGCGTCCGGAAATCATCCTCGTTTGGGCGATTGCGTTGGATGTCACATGCCTAAACGGCGCACGGAGGATGTAGTGCACGCGGCCGTGACCGACCACTATATCCAGCGACACAAACCGGCGGGCGACTTACTGGCGGACAGATCGGAACGACACGAGACGGATAGCAGCGCCTATCGCGGTCCGGTGGCGCTGTACTATCCCAAAGAATTGCCTCACACGCCCGAAAACGATCTTTATCTCGCCGTTGCGCAAGTGAAGCAGCGAAGCAATTTGAGCGATGGAATCGAGCGGCTCGCCGCGGCGCTGGAACGCTATCGGCCGGGGCGCGCGGAATACTATTTCGAACTGGCCGAGGCGTGGCGCAACAGGGGAGATTTATCGAAGTCGTTGCCGCTCTATCGGGAGTCAATCCGGAGAAATCCGAAATTTGTGGCCGGGATGCAAAAGCTCGGATTCTCTCTGAGACGTTCAGGACAGTATGGGGAGGCTGCCGGCGTGCTCAAGAGAGCCGCTGCGATCGCGCCCGATAGTGCCGCGACATGGCTTGAACTCGGCCTCACCTACCGGGAGCAGGGCAACCAGGCGGATGCGGTTGCCGCGTTTGAGAGGGCAGTTGAACTGGACCCGGACATGTCGGAGGCCCACAACAACCTTGGCGTAATCTGGTTCTCGGGCGGGGAAACGGTGCGGGCTGAGTCAGCTTTTCGAGAGGCCATTCGCATTCAGCCGGACTACGTGGACGCGCATGGCAATCTGGGCTCTCTTCTTTCCGGAACCGGTGCTTCCAGCGAGGCTCTTTATCACTTCGAGATCGCACTTCGGCTGCGGCCCGAGGATGCGCCTACCCGATACAGTTATGCAGTCGCGCTTGGACGGAGTCGCCGTTTCGACGAAGCGCAGCAGGAATTGGAGGCATCTTTGCGCAGCGATCCAGGACTGGTGGATGCCCAGGTGCTTTTAGGAGACTTGCTAATGGCCAAAGGACAAGCGCGGGCTGCGCTGCCGCACTATCGCGAGGCAGTTCGGATTCAACCCGAATCGGGAAGAGCCCATCTGGGCCTGGGCTCGGCGCTGGCAAGTGTTGGCGACGTGAGCGGCGCTATTCCACACCTCAAAAAGGCGGCTGCCGATTCCGATTCTGCCGTGCGCGGCGAAGCGGCCCAGATGCTGCGCCAGGTCGCGCGGTGATACGAGGAGTGTCCAGCTTTCGGGGTTTCGGTTGCCTCTTTTTCACTTCTTGCGTGTGTTTGTCGGCGAATCTTCCGTTTCAAAATATTGCCGTGGACAAGAAGGGAAATGACGAGACCGGCGCGGCAGTTATTCCCGGTAAAAATGGCCGGTTGCGCCGGGTGACGAGCCACGCTTATCAGGTCTTCGCTCTCGAGAACGGGCAGAACGCTCTGATTTTGATTGAGGGGCCGAAGTCTGATCGCGGCACAGTACACCTTCTGTATGTGGAAGGCGAGACGAATGGGCGGCGAGACCTGGGCGAAGTTCCATTTGACTCTGCCAAACTCATCGAGTTGAAGACGCGCGATGGCCAACCCGCCTATGTTCTCAGCGGAAGTTCAGCAGATGGGCCGCAGTTTGTAGTGGCGGGTGTGAGCGGGGTGCATGGCCGTGTGGAAGGCGCGCTTGCCGGGAAGCCAACGGCCGAAGCGATCTCGTATCGGGAGAACCGGAATAAACGGGTGAAGTCAGCCTCACTTGCAGCTTTGCTGGCGAGCGATCTGACGGCGATTTACAAAGTTTCCGCTTCGCCGGGGAAGCCCGAAGTGCCCGAAGTATATGTTCAGCTTTTGCGGAACGGCACGCTTGTGCTGGAGCGCGGTGACGGTTCGTTCGAAGAGGGCACGTGGCGGACGGACGGAGAAACGGTTAGCGGCGTTCTCGAGGATGGGTCTCGTGTGGCTTGGCAGCAAAATGCTTTCGCTGCGGTTTCGGGTGTACCGGCCACAACGCGTCTCTCAGTTCGACTTGTGCAGCCGCTGGAATCGCAGAACGTGAAGAAGGGGGGTCCGGTGGGCGCCGTGCTGATCTCGCCTGCGGAAGTGGACAACAAGATCTATCTACCGCAAGGCAGCCGGTTCAACGGGACGGTGACCGACGGGCATGGCGTGGGTTGGGGGCTGAAGCATGAAACAGCGGCTCTTACGATTGAATTTACAGAAGCTACGCTGCCCGATGGCCGGCGAGTTCATTTTCATTCGCGGCTTTACCAGGTAGATAATTCGCAGGAGAAAGTCGACGAGAAGGGAGACATACATGGGGTGCGGTCAACGGGAACGCTGGGGCATTCGGCAGAGTCCAAGATTGCCTCGGTCGCCAACTTCGATCCGGTTGCTTATCTGTTTGCAACTTCCGCATCAACGGCTGCGCTGGGCTTTGCGGAGCCCGAGATTTTGTATCCGGCGGGGACGGAGCTCACGATTGAGCTGGAAGCGCCGTTGATTACGGAGAAGACGTACAACAAACGGATACCTGAGATTGCAACGACGCAAGAGCAGCAGAACCAACTTGCTCAGTTTGTGCGCAATCTTCCGTTTCGAACGAAGACGCAGGCCGGCAACAAAGATTCCGATGTGACGAATCTGATTTTCATCGGTCCGGAAGCCGGATTGCGGCGCGCTTTCGAAGCGGCTGGCTGGCAACCGGCGGACCAGTTAACCGCCGCTACCACGTTCAGCACGATGAAGACGCTAGCCGGAAACCAGACGTACCGACAGGCTCCGATGTCGATGCTGCTGCTGGACGAACGTCCGCCTATTTTTACTTTGACTAAGACGACGAATACATTTTCGTCACGGCATCATTTGCGGGTCTTTAATCCGCGCACGAATTTCGATGGAGTCACGGCATTCACAGCTTCGTCGACGCAAGATATCGGCATTGGTTTTTCGCGCGAGCACAAGACTTTCATTCACATCATCGATCAATACATCGATAACGAGCGGAGCAAGATCGTGAACGACCTGGAATTCACTGGGTGCGTGGATGCGGCTCAGATGCTTCCGCGGGAGTGGGCGCCGTTGAATGCATATAACTCGACAGGCGACAGACTCCGCACGGATGGAGAGGTGGCTGTTCTGCGAGTGAACGAGTGCCAATCGCCTCGTACGACGCCCAGCGATAATGCAGTGCCGCCAAATCGCACGGAACGAATTTTTCGCGACACGATGCTCACACTGCGAAACGACATCTTTCGGGGAAATCTGGGCTATCAAGGCGTTAGCACAACGCGTCAGGTCACTCATTACCTGGCGCACCGGAACGATCTCAAAACAGATACCGGAGCGTGGCAGAAATCGGATGTATCGGGTACTAAATTCACTGGCATCAGCACAGATCCAAGCCGACAACTTTCGGGCCGACAGCCTTCGGTAGGCGGTGTTGACAATACTCAAGCGACTTCGGAAGCGGAGAGCAACGCAAGACCGGCCGAGAATCATCGCTGGGACCCGCCTCGCTACGAGATTGCGCTGCAAGGGGGCAAGCTGCGCTATCCACGTTCGGCTGCCTCGCAGTTGGAGGTCGATTTGAGTCAATCAGGCAGTTTAGTAGGATTGGCCGCGCTCGCAGATGCGATTTCCGGAGGCTCTTGGACGGCTGGTGTCTCTCTCACGTTAAATACGTGGCGCTGGGTTTCGAACGAATTCGCTTACCAATACCAACAAAGCTCGTACGGGTACGGCACGATCGGCATCAGCGTGCCGGCACTGGTAGAGGGGCTGCAAACGACTGAAGCTGGACTTTCAACCAGACAGTTCGAATATAACGTGCTGGTTCATGCGCGATCACGTGAAGCGAGATGGCGGCCTTATCTGGCGGTTGGTCCAGTGTTGCAACTCATCTCTCTGACTAGCGCGCCTTTGAAAAAGCCTTCGAAGGTCTTTACGCTCGGGCTTCAGAATGTAGGTTTATTGGTGTCGGCTTTTGACTTCGGAGGCACTCCTGCATTGGAGGGCGGGGGTGTGTTTCAATTGGGCGTTCAATATGGGGGCGGGGTGAAGGTGCGGGTTCATCCGCGCATTATGCTGCGAGCCGATTTTCGCGAGACATTGAGTAAAAATCCGGACATTCTCAGGAAGAGCTACACCGAAAGCTACTTTGAGGGCATCGATTACCAGGTGGACTATCGGCCGACTCCGGCGCAAGGTTTGTTTCGGGAACAGCGCATTAGCGGCGGGGTTGCGTTTACGTTTTAGGGCGGGTGGAGGCAGAGCTTGCAGGATAAAGTGTTGGAGTTATTGGCAGCTCGCCGAGGGCATTTCCTGCTTGAATCCGGGCATCATGGGGATCTCTGGCTGGACCTGGAGCTTTTGTGCGCGAGGCCAAAGCTGGTATGGCCTTTAGCTGCTGAACTGGCGCGGCGTTTGAGGCAGTTTGAGGTTGAGGTGGTCTGTGGCCCTTTGGTGGAGGGAGCCTTTGTCGCGCTTTTGGTGGCAGCTGAATTGGATAAGTCATTCAGCTATGCAGAGCGTTTTGCACGACCAAGCCTGGACGGACTTTTTCCGGCAGGGTATCGGCTTCCGGATTCCGTTCGCGAGAGCGTTCAGGGCAGGCGCGTGGCAATTGTGAATGACGTCATCAACGCCGGCTCAGCGGTGCGGGGGACGTTTGAAGATCTGGAACGCTGCGGGGCAGACGTAGTTGCGGTGGGAACGCTTTTAACCCTTGGTGGAGCGGCAGGAGAATTCGCAGCCAGCCATAACATAGCTCTCCAGAGCCTTGCCGCTCTGCCTAATACGTTATGGAGTGCGCACGCATGTCCGCTTTGCGCGGCTGGTGTTCCGTTAGAGGATGTGGCGGGTTTTCGGGCTTCGCTGGGCGGTTAGGCAGGTTTTGTTTGCTGGCGATCCGGATACCAGGATGAAAAGCGAACGGCGCCGATAATCGCGAGCAGGGTTGCTCCGATTCCAACCGAGGGAGGAAGGTTCGGGAGGTACGCCATGACCAAGTCGGCGGCGACCATGACTGCAAACGCCAGTCCCCAGACTGCTGTGATGACGTAGTTGACGTGGATGAACTCCGGCGTGTCCCATCCATCACGCGGCGCTTGTTCGCGAGCGTATTGCAAGGTGAACGGGCGGCGGATCATGATCGAAACGACCACTACAAGGAGCAGCCCGCCATCCACCCGCAAACGAACAGCCGGGATGGACCAGCTTGGCTTTGCCGCGATGGCGTAAATCGCCAGTGCGCCGAAGAGCGCTGCGGTTCCAATCTCTAACACCTTCACTGACTTGTTTCGATTGACGGAATCCCGAATTAACAGAATGACGGAAACAATGGCTGCGGATATCAAGCCCGCTGTTACGCCTGCCGTTCTTTCGAGAATGACGAAAATGATGAACGGCGCAAACGCTACTAGAATGCCCATAATTGGTTCTCCTTCAAATGTCAAAAAACCCATTCCTGAAAAGGCCCGCAGCAACCGCCAGTATTTCTGCCATCTGTGTTGAGAAGAAGTTTAGCAGTGTTTTTGTAGTTTGGGGAACTCAATACTTTCTGCACCTGCGAAAGAGGATTGCTAGAGTCTTTTGTGAAAGGCTGATCACACCATGACATCGCAGAAGACGCGTTTCCTTAGTTTTGGCCTGGCTGTTTGGCTGGGTTCTCTTTCGGGATCAGCGCAGGCGCAGGGTCCGGCGCCAGCGCCATTGGTTGTGCATTCGCTGAGCGGAAACGTGTCGTGGGTGGAAGGCGGCGGCGGGAACAGCGGGGTGATTGTCGGAGAGAACGGCGTGGTTGTGATTGATGCAAAAATTTCCGCGGCGAGCGGGAAGGAGTTGCTGGACGACATTGCCAAGATCACGCCGAAGCCGGTGGACACTGTGATTCTGACGCACAGCGACGGGGACCATGTGAACGGGTTGGCCGCTTTTCCGAAAGGCGTGAAAGTTATTGCCCAGGAGAACAACAAGAAAGAGCAGGAAGCGGCGATGGCGGAAGGCGGTCCGGGCGCACCTCCTGCGGACCACTTGCCTGGGCAGGTGATTACACAGAACAAAGAGCAGTTAAACGTGGACGGTGTTTCGTTCGAACTCCTGCATTGGGGAGCGGCACACACGAGCGGGGATCTGGTGGTTTATCTGCCAAAGGAGAAGATTGTTTTCACTGGCGACATCATCACCAGCCGTCCCGATCCGCTCATCCATTTGGAAAAGCACGGATCTTCGAAGGGATGGATTGAGACGGCTAAGGGCGTTGCGGCCCTAGACGCCGCGACGTTCATTCCGGGGCATGGCAATGCGGAGACTAAGACAGAAATTCAAGAGTATGTGGAGCACGCTGAGGCCAAGCGAGCGAAGATTAGAGATCTGGTAGCGCTGGGCAAGACTCTGAACGAGATTAAGAGTGCAGTGGGCGACCCTCCGCCACCGCGGGGTGGAAGCGCTCCCGGCTTTGCGACGTTTACAGAGGTGGTATTTCGGGAGCTCAAGACACCTTGATGCGTGCGCGTTCCTGTTGACGCCGCGACGAATGCAGTTTGCGATTGAGGAGAACGCTGCTGATGATATTTCGTGCAAGACGAGCAAAGCTGTGGGTGTTGCATTTCGGATTTCTTTTGGGTGTGGGAGCGGCGGCGCGAGGGGCGGACTTCGGCGTCGGTACCGCGACCGCCCGAATGGGACAGAAATCAACCGGCTATATCGAGGTCCCGGCCGGTGTGGATGCGGCGACGAGTCTTCCGGTGGTTGTGATCAATGGGGCGAAAGACGGACCTAGGCTGGCGCTCTTCGCGGGCGCGCACGGGACCGAATATGCTTCGAGCGTGGCACTCACTCAACTGGCGGCGCGAGTCGACCCGGCTGAGTTATCGGGCACGCTGATCGTTCTTCCTGTGTTGAATGTGGCGTCTTATCTTCAGAAGGTGGTTCACGTTAATCCCATCGATCACAAGGGTGTCGGCGGTTATCCGGGAAAGGCGGAGGGAACCCAATCGGAACGAATTGCCTACGCCGTCTATCACCAGGTGATCGAAAAATGTGACCACTTGATCGACTATCACGGAGGCGACCTGGACGAAAACCTGCATCCTTATTCTTATTGGACAAACACCGGCAAACCGGAGCTCGACAAGATGTCGCGCGAGATGCTATTCGCATTTGGTCTGCACACGATCATCATCAAGCAGCCTGGTGGGCGTGGCCTTGACAATACGGCGCTTGGGCTTGGGAAGGCGTCGATCACGGTGGAAGCGGGGCGTGCGGGGACAACCGAGGCTGCTGATCTAGACGTGCTGATCGAGGGAACCAGGAACGTGATGCGTTATCTCAAGATGCTGCCTGGGCCGGTTACATCGTCGTTACAGCATCCGCTGTGGATCAGCAAACTCACGATTGTAAAGAGCCAACAGGAGGGAATCTTCTACCCGTCGGTGGTTCCGGAGGCCTATGTTCAGCAGGGCATGACGGTCGGGTACATCAACGATTATTTCGGCAACAAAATCGCGGATGTGAGCGCGCCTGTTACTGGAGTGATTACGCTGGTGTGCTCGGTCCCGACGATGAAGAAGGGCGACAACGTGGTTTACATCGGCGAGATTGGCAGTGATCCGGCCGCTGGCGGCAGCATTCACTGAAGCATCTTGGGGGATGATACAAGATGTGAAGTTTCTGTGCCTGATGGCGCTGCTTCAGGCTGTTGCTCTGGGAGCAATGCACAGAGCGACCGCTGCCGAAGTTGTGGAACTCGTCTTTACGTCGCTTTCTTCCGATCATGACGATGCCCGGTTGGCGCGTGGACTGCATGGGATCGAGATGAGCGAGCAGCTCAGCCCGCATGTAGTGGTTTACTTCGAGGGTCTGGGAGTAGGGCCGGAGTCGCTGGTGATGTTACGAACGTTGCGGGATCGGTCTGCCGCTCTTGAGCCTCCCGTGGATCCGCCTCTCGCCATCCAGCCATTGCCCTCGCAGGACGAACAGGCCGCGATAATTCGAAGCGTGGTTCATTATGCTCAGTCTTACGTCCAACGGCTGCCGAATTTCATGTGCGATCAGGTTACGCAACGCTATACGAATTTCGATGGAATTGGCGTTCATGACGGACCGCTTTTCGGCAAAAAACTACACCGCGGCGACCGTATTATCTGGCGTTTGCGATTGATAGACGGCGTGGAAGACGGGAACGTGTTGCAGCGTGGCAGAGAAGTGGTTAGGAAGATGAGCTGGAAAACAGGAGAGAGTCTTTCGCGGGGTGAGTTCGGCGAAGATCTAGCTATGATCTTTGATTCCAATGTGGAATCCGAAACAGCGTGGCATCACTGGGAGATGTTCAAGGGCAAGAAGACTGCCGTATTCGAATATTTTGTAGGAGTTTCTAAGACTCAATTTACTGTGTCGTGGGCAGACGTTAAGGATCACGTGACGCAAAGCGTCAAAGCTCCGATAGGCGGGCTTGTGTACATCGATCCTGACACGGGCGTGATCTCGCGACTTACAATCCGAACAATGGAACTGCCGGCTAGCTTTCGAATCAAGGAGAGCCGGACAATAATCGATTATGACGCCGTTAACATTGGGGGCCGCAGTTACACACTTCCCGTAAAAGCCTCTGTTTTTGTACAGTCCGATCCGCAGAAGAATCTTAACGAGATTACGTTTACGAATTACCGGAAGTTTGAAGCGGAGTCGGTACTGAGCTTCAGCGGTTCTAAGATCACTTACGGCAGTAGCTCCGAGAAGTAAGTTAGGAAGCCCGGAACTCGGGTGAGTCCGGGCTTTGTGGAGTAAGTGAGATGCGGGAACGATTAGCGTTGAATTCTGGCTGAGCCGCCTTGCGCAAATTGGCGGACTTGGTCGAGTGTTGCCATGGTGGTGTCGCCTGGGAAGGTGGTTATCAGTGCGCCATGGGCCCAACCCAGTTTGACGGCATCGTCTTCGGATTCGCCGTTGAGGAGCCCGTAGAAGAAGCCGGCCGCGTAGCCGTCTCCGCCGCCGACCCGGTCGTACACATCCAGCTCTGCGGTGGGCGCCTGGTGCGTGGTTCCGTTGATCCAGGCCACGGCACTCCAGCTGTGGCGATTGGTGGAGTGAACTTCCCGAAGCGTGGTGGCGACGATTTTGACTTGGGGATGCTTTTTGCGGACGTTTTCCATCATGCTGAAGAAGGCGCTGGGATCGAGCTTGGACTTGGCATGAACTTCCGGGCCGGGAATGCCGAGACCCATTTGCAGGTCTTCCTCATTGCCCACGAGTACGTCGACGTTCTTGACAATCTTATCGATCACGGAGACAGCCTGATCGTGGCCGCCGTGAATGCTCCAGAGCTTGGCGCGGTAATTCAGATCGAATGACGTAATGGCTCCCGATTCCTTGGCCGCCTTCATTCCTTCGATGGCGACTTCGGCCGTAGTGGGCGAGAGCGCGGCGAAGATGCCACCGCTATGAAACCAGCGGACACCGCCGCTGAGAATCGCTTTCCAGTCAAAATCGCCCGGCTTCAACAAGGCACCGGCTTCGTTACAGCGGTTATAGAAAACGACCGGCGCACGAACGCCTTGACCACGGTCGCTATAGACGGCTGCCATGTTGGGACCGGACACGCCATCGTGCTTGAAGTATTTGTAGAACGGTTTGACGCCCATGGCCCGAACGCGCTCCGCGATGAGGTCGCCGATCGGATAATCGACCATCGCCGAGGCAACCCCCGTATTCAGACGGAAGCAGTCGGATAAATTGGCAGCGACGTTAAACTCGCCGCCGCTTACGTGAATCTTGCACTCGGTTGCCTTTCGAAAGGGGATGATTCCAGGGTCCAGGCGATGAACCAGCGCGCCGAGCGAGAGGAAGTCGAGCGCTCCCTTGGGCGGTATTTCTAAACCGTATTTCATTCTGTTCTCCGTCTAGTTTTGGATTGGTCCGGTGAGTACATCATTTCCGCTCCCATCATAAAATTCGTCAGCGTACCAAAATGATCAGCGTGCGGGGAGATGCTCCTCCGGCTTTGGCGGCAGGCTGACCACACCGCCCCAGAAGGTGAAAGCGATACTGATAAAGCGAAGAAAGTCATCCAAGTTGTCGGGCTTTCGCACGTAGCAGCTGGCGTGCAATTCATATGCCTTACGAACCTCAGCCGGATTGACTGAGCCGGAAATGATCACCACCGGAATGACACACAAGCGCGGATTCGCTTTGATCTCAGTGAGCACTTCGAAGCCCGATATCTTGGGGAGGTGAAGATCCAGAAAAATGATGTCCGGGTAAGGGGCGGCCGCATGATGCTGATCGCGACGGAGATAGGCAAGCGCTTCGTCGCCGTTGGATAGACAGACGATTTTCTCGTACAGCCCGGCTTCGCGAAACGCCTCCTTTGTGAGGTGCGCCATCGCGGGATCGTTTTCAATCAGGAGGATGTCTAAATCTCGCGTGCTTTGCACCGTCTTTTCACAGATTCCCATCCTCCTGAGAGTATCGTGGCGAGATTTCGCTCTTATTCGTGAAGCGGTCCGGACCCGCCGTATTCGGAAAGCTTGGTAGTGAAGTTATCGGCTGCTACGGTTGGATGAACCGCTCCCAGCAGGAGAGTCTTGGCGTCGATCGGCTTTCCGTACAGAGCTTTGTTGGCGTCGTCATCGGGCCGGAGCGTGCCGCCTTGCAGGGAAAGCCCTCCGAAAATACCTCTGGATCGCGACCAGGACAAGATGTCGGCGCGCATGGTCGCATCGGTTTGCGCGGTGGCATCGCGGCCGACCGGGCCTGCCGCAACGGAGGCTTCGCCGCCCAGCGTGAATTTACTGGAAAGCAGGCCGTTCATACCTTTTCGGCTCATGACGAGCATGACCACATCGGTTTCAGATCCGCCAGCCTGGAGGCCGAAGCCGCCGCCTTCGATTCTCATGCCCACCGGGTCAGTCCAACCGCCAGACTTCTGCCGGCACGAAGCGAATCCACGTCCGTACTTACCGGAAAAGATGAATCCGGCTTTTTTCATGCCCGGAACCACCACCACGCACTCCGCTTTATGAAAAAGATCGGTAGGCACTGACTTGTCGGGGGTCGCCATAATTTCGGACAAGGTTTCGCCGGCGGCCTTGAGGCGTTGAGCGTCTTCATCCCCAGCGGCTAGCAACATGCCTGTGAATGTACAGGCTATCAGGCTGATTGTAATTAGTTTCATATTTCCTCCTCTTTTAGAACACCCGTAAGACGCGAAAAGCGTCCGAAGATCTACAAGATGGTTTCCAGATTGTGCACGCTTCAGAGACAAAGGTCTTATATGCTCTCGGAGTGCATCGTTCTAGTTGGATTTTTTATCTGTAAGGTGCGCGTCCCGCCCTGTGCCGGCTATATGCTAGTGAGAGCCTCCTGACGGTTGATATATCTTGTCCAACTCTCAAGTGGAACTGAATCAGCTTCGTGAGCTATCGGCGCGCCTGGGAGGTGACCCGATGCTGGTACAAGCAAGCGGCGGCAACACGTCGCTTAAGCTGGACGGCGTGCTGTGGATCAAAGCGTCCGGAAAATGGCTGTTGCAAGCCGAGGACGAGGATTTCCTGGTTCCGATCCGGCTGCCGGAGGTTCAAAGCTGGTTGCGGCAGGGGGAAGACCCGGCGCAGCTGACTGATTCGAATCCTGAATGGCGACGGGCCTCCATTGAGACGGCAATGCATGCCGTGCTGCCTCAGGCGGTAGTTGTTCACGTTCACTCGGTGAATGCCATTGCGTGGTGTGTCCGAAAGGACGGGCGGGAGCGCATGGCGCCTTTGCTGACGGGGCTGCCATGGAAGTGGATTCCCTACACCGCGTCGGGTATTTCGCTGGCTCGCGAGATTGAGGAGGCGCTTTGCGAGGCTCCCGGAACGGACGTGTTTGTGCTGGGGAATCATGGCCTGGTGGTGTGCGGCAGCAGTTGTGAAATGGCCGAGACACTATTGGCAGAAGTGGAGCGGCGGCTGCGGATCGATCCACGTCCGGTACCGGAGCCCGTGTATTGTGCGTTGCGAGACGTTTTGAACGACCAGGAGTGGTCACTTCCGGCATTCGCGGAAGTGCACGCGCTGGCGACCGATCAGACAGCCAGGCGCATTCTGGCGGGTGGCATCCTATACCCGTGTCAGGCGATTTTTCTCCCCGGCTCGGCGCCCGCTTTGACGGGAAGCGAAGACAGACGCCAGCCAGCGTTTCGGATCATCGGAAGCAGTGGAGTCGCTGTGAGCAAGAAGATCAGTCGGGCGGAGCGTGAGATGCTGGCTTGCCTGGCAGGGGTGCTGCAGCGGATAGAAGACGGAGCCCCCTTGCGGTATTTGACGGAACGCGAGGTCTGGTCGCTTTTAGGCCAGAACGCAGAGAACTACCGGCAAATTGCAGAGATTGCCTGCCGTTAGCGGGCGGCGGCCGCCGAAGCCGAAACCTGGTTTAGGGCGTCGATGTGATGCAGCACCAAGTCGACTGCCATTTGGTCTCCGACCTTGGAGTTAATCATGGTGTGGTACAGCTCCCGCAGAGGCCAGTTCTTACGAAAGAACTTTTTGACGAAGGCGGCGCGTTCGCCATCGATTCGCCCGATGAGGTCCTCGGCCTCCTGCTGGCTAGCGCCGGACGCCATGACACGGCGGAGCTTTTCATCAAAGGGAGCGTAAACAAAGAGGTGAAAGACATCGGAACGGCCGCGCAGAAACCAGGGCGCGCCACGGCCAACGATCACAGCGTTGCCTTTCGAAGCAATGTCTTGTTCCACCTGCTCGAACATGTGAGTGAGTTGCTCGCAATCAAGAAGTTCGAGACTGGTACCGCCGATCTGTTCCTCGTAGGTTCCCCGCATGAAAACCTTGACCAGGCGATAGAAGGCGGGATCGACCTTTTCCTCGCGCTGCTCGACGGCTTGAACGTCGCAGCGATAGCGGCGGGCGATCTCACATGTTAATTCGTGGTCCCACAATTTCCATCCCAGTCGATCCGCCAGGCCCTTGGCAATGCCGCCTCCGCCCGATCCGAATTCCCGTTCGAGTGTAATGACTTTGATCATGTATTGTGTGCCTCGCCTTGGATGTCATTTTAGATCGAACGAAGGAGAGGATTCAAGGATAAGCTAGTAACTAGTAATTACATAAGGAATTATTCGTGTTTCCGGTAAGTACGATGGTCCATAATTGTAGTTCGGACCTAAAACCTATCCTCGGACCGATACTGTAGGCCACGAAAATCTTATCCGATACTTAGGAGACACCCATGTGGATCGTTCGCCTGGCGTTGAGGCGACCCTACACGTTCGTTGTTCTGTCATTGATGTTATTTATCCTGGCGCCGGTGGTTATATCACGGACGCCGACGGATATGTTCCCAAACATCGATATACCGGTTGTCAGCATTATTTATCAGTTCTCGGGCCTGTCGGCGCAAGACATGTCGAACCGGCTGATTTACGTTGCCGAGCGGACCCTTACCACGACAGTCAATAACATCGAACACATCGAATCGCAGTCGATGGTGGGGATCGGCGTGATTAAGATTTTCTTTCAGCCGGGGACGAATCTGAGTATCGGAGTGGCACAGGTGACCGCCGGGGCTCAATCTGCATTGAAGCAGCAGCCGCAGGGGGTGACGCCGCCTTTAATCATTCAGTACAGTGCGTCCACGGTTCCTATTCTGCAGCTGGCTGTTTCAGGGCGCGGACTGGACGAGCAGGCTCTAAACGACTACTCGAGCAACTTCATTCGAACGCAGCTGGTTACGGTGCCGGGTGTTGCCATTCCTAATACCTACGGCGGAAAACAACGCTTCGTGATGGTGGATTTGAACTGGCGCGAGATGCAGGCCAAGGGCCTGGGACCGACCGATGTGGTGAACACGCTGGCCAATCAAAACCTGATTGTGCCGGGGGGCACTTCGAAGATCGGGCAGCTGGAATACGACGTCGAGATGAATGGCAGCCCGAGAACGGTGGCCGAGCTGAACGATCTTCCGGTAAAGACGATGGACGGCGCAACGATTTACATCCACGATGTAGCGCACGTTCGGGATGGTTATCCGCCGCAGACCAATGTCGTTCGTTCGGACGGCAGCCGCGGCGCGCTGATGTCGATTTTGAAGAACGGCAACGAATCGACCATCGACATTGTAGACGGGATCAAGAAGATGCTGCCAATGGTTCTGGCCTCGCTGCCGTCGAACTTGCGGGTAACGCCCATTGCCGACCAGTCGATTTTCGTGAAGGCGGCGATCGCCGGTGTTCTGCGCGAAGCGGTGATTGCGGCATGTCTTACGGCCATCATGATTCTGGTGTTTCTGGGGAGTTGGAGGAGCACGCTCATCATTGCGGTGTCCATTCCTTTGTCGATTCTGTGCTCGCTCTTTATGCTGAGCGCTCTGGGCGAGACGATCAACATCATGACGCTGGGCGGATTTGCGCTGGCGGTCGGAATTCTGGTGGATGACGCGACTGTCGAAATCGAGAACATCAATCGAAATTTCGAGATGGGCAAGGAGATCGAGCAGGCAATTCTCGATGGCGCGTCCCAGATCGCTATTCCGGCCTTCGTGTCCACATTGGCGATCTGCATCGTGTTTGTGCCGATGTTCTTTCTGACCGGGGTTGCGCGTTACCTTTTTGTGCCTCTGGCAGAAGCGGTTTCGTTTGCCATGATTGCGTCCTATATTCTGTCGCGGACGATTGTGCCGACCATGGCGAAGTATCTGCTGCGCGGGCACTCGCATCACGAGGAAGTGGCGCATGCCAACCGCCGGAATCCGTTTACCCGGATGCAGCTATTGTTTGAGAGCGGGTTCGAACGAGTACGGCTGGGTTACAGTTCGTTGCTGCAGCGATCGATCAGAAGGCCGCTGATTTTCACGCTGGCGTTTTTCGTAGTGTGTATTGTTTCGGTGGCCGGGTTACTTCCCTGGCTGGGCCAGGATTTCTTTCCGGCGGTCGACGCGGGACAGTTCAAACTTCATCTTCGAGCACAGACCGGAACGAGAATCGAGGAAACGGCGAAGCTGTGCGATCTGGTTGATTCGACCATTCGGCGGGTGATACCGCGCCAGGAAGTGGACAACATTCTGGACAACATCGGACTGCCGTATAGCGGCATCAACACGTCCTACATGAACTCCGGCGCGATCGGACCGGGCGATGCCGACATTCAAGTGTCGTTGTCGGAAGATCACTCCCCAACGGCCGGCTATATCGAAAAATTACGGCGTGTCTTGCCGGATCAGTTTCCGGGAGTGACGTTTTACTTCCTGCCGGCGGACATGGTGAGCCAGATTCTGAACTTCGGGCTGCCGGCTCCCATCGACGTGCAGATCGTGGGCGCCAATGCAGAGGGGAATCGGATGTTTGCGGACCGGCTCATGCAGCAGATAAAGTACATTCCCGGAACGACGGACCTTCGTATTCAACAGCCGTACAATCAGCCGAAGCTTTACGTCAATATCAATCGCACCAAGGCGCAGCAGGTGGGATACAGCGCGCATGACGTAGTTGGAAGCACGCTGGTAGCTCTCAGCGGCAGCTTTCAGACTTCGCCTACCTTCTGGCTCAATCCGAAGAGCGGAGTGAGCTACAACATTGCCGCGATGACGCAGCAGTACGATATGAGCTCGCTGCAGGATCTGCGGAACATTCCGGTGACGGCGACCGGGCGACAAGCGCCGCAGATTCTGGGAAACATCGCTTCGATTCAACGAGGGCAAGGGCCCGGCACAGTCACGCACTATAACATCGCGCCGGTGATCGACCTGTTCGGGGCGGTGCAGGGAACCGATCTGGGGAACATCTCACGCCAGATCACGACGGTGGTGGATCATAACCGCAAGTTTCTTCCGCATGGCTCGAGGATCGTGATCCGCGGGCAGGTGGACACGATGCGCAGCTCGTTCCAGGGGCTGATCGGAGGGCTGCTTTTCTCGATCGTTCTCGTCTACATGTTGATTGTGATTAATTTTCAATCCTGGCTGGATCCGTTTATTATCATTTCGGCCCTCCCTGCCGCGCTGGCGGGAATCGTCTGGTTCTTGTTCCTGACGGGCACTACGGTGAGCGTTCCGGCTCTGACGGGATCGATCATGTGCATGGGCGTGGCGACTGCCAACAGCATCCTGGTGGTGAGCTTTGCCAAAGAACAGCTGCCGGATTCAGACAGCGCAGCGCAAGCCGCCTTGCTGGCGGGATCGACCAGGTTCCGGCCTGTTTTGATGACGGCTCTGGCGATGATCATCGGCATGCTTCCGATGGCGCTTGGGTTCGGAGAGGGCGGCGAGCAGAATGCACCTCTGGGCCGGGCGGTGATTGGGGGGCTTTCTTTCGCGACAATGGCAACACTCTTTTTCGTTCCGGTGTTTTTCAGCCTGCTGCACGACCGGCGCAGGCCCCAAGCATGAGGCGGCTTCGTACGCTGCTCCTGTTGATTGCGGTGCTGGCGGCGGCTGCCTATGCCGTGGTCTCCGGTATCATCCCGAGACTGCGCGCGCGGGAAGTACTGCGACAGCAGACCGATTACACGGCTTCACCCACCGTGTCGGTGGTCACGCCTAAGAAAGAGGCGCTCTCAGAGGAAGTGATTCTGCCCGGCAATATACAGGCTTTCACGGATGCGCCCATTTACGCCAGGACCAGCGGGTATCTGAAAAAATGGTATTTCGATATCGGCGCGCACGTGAAGCAGGGACAACTGTTGGCTGAAATCGAAAGCCCGGAAGTGGAGCAGCAGTTACAACAGGCACGGGAAGATCTGGACACCTCGCAAGCAAATCTTAAGCTGGCCCAGATTACGGCGAGCCGCTACACCGACTTATTCAAAAGCGATTCTGTGGCGAAGCAGGAAGTGGACAATGCCGTACAGGATGCGGCCGCCAAGGGAGCGACGGTGAAAGCATCGCAAGCCAACGTAAGACGCCTGCAGCAGCTGGTCGACTTTCAGAAGATTTATATTCCGTTCGATGGCGTGGTCACGGCCCGCAACACCGATATCGGGCAGTTGATCGACTCCGGTTCTTCGGGCGGCCCCACTCGCGAGCTGTTTCATGTTGCCTCAGTGAACAAGCTGCGCGTGTTCGTCAATGTGCCCCAGATGTACTCGCACGACGCCAAGCCTGGAATCAAGGCCGATCTGACGTTACCGGAAATTCCAGGAAAGCGCTTCACGGGAACGCTGGTGCGGACCGCCGATTCGATGGATCCCAACACGCGGACTTTGCTGGTGGAGGTGGACGTGGCGAACCCGACCGGGACGCTGTATCCGGGCGCCTACACGGAGGTTCACTTCAAGGTAGGCTCCGCGGTTCCCACGTTCCTGGTGCCGCCGACGACTTTGATCTTTCGGTCGGAAGGTTTGCGGGCTGCCACGGTGGTTAACGGCAACCGCGCTTCCTTGATACCGGTGACCTTGGGTCGGGACCTTGGAACACAGGTGGAGGTGGTTTCGGGTTTGACTATGAATTCACAGCTGATCCTGAACCCGCCCGATTCCCTGGTGGACGGGGAGACGGTACGTATTGTTACGCACCCGGCGCAGAAGGATGCGAAGGCGGCAGAGTAGAGTTTGGACCCGTAAGAGCCAATTTAACGAATCGGCCGCGCTTTTCTGATTAACTCTGCTCGGCGTCTCACGCGCCTCATCGAGGTACCGCTGCTTGGTCATTGAATCTTTCAGACAAGGACCAAGCTCGTATATTCAAAGCTGACGGATTGAGTCATCCCCTGTCCGATCCCGCGATCTGCGTTAGTGGCACAAATTCCGAGGATCGCAGGCCGGCGCTGCGGGCGTTATTGCACGTTTTTGCAAGGGTGGCGCATAAGGATTTCTCACGACTCATGACCTGGCACTTTCGGAACTCGTTTTCTCAATGTCAAACGTCGCCAAGAACGTGTACTTTACTGACCATCTCGATGGCAGTGCACTAGCTTTTGATTACAGTTTTAAGCCGGTCTCCTGATCAGGAGCTGCCCTGCTCGGAACAGATGTATCGCGGCTAATCGCGTACATCTACTCGAAGGTCCCGAGATTGGCCCAACGATTGAAATCGACTTGCTTTGTAATAGGAGCGCTTATTTGTAATAGGAGCGCTCATAATGTTCAGCCGCGTAAGCTGTTGGGCGGCGGCGTGACGGCCGAGAGTTCCTGGAAATCGGCGCCGGGTAGCGTTAAGGCAGCGGCGGCCAGGTTCTGTTCCAGATGCTCGACTGAAGACGTTCCGGGAATTGGCAGCATTACCGGAGATCTTTCGAGGAGCCAGGCTAGAGCGACCTGGAGTGGCGTGGCATCGAGCTTCTTGGCGATCTGTTCGAGGACTTGATGCGCTCGCTTTCCACCGCCCAAGGGAGACCAGGGCAAGAACGCGATTCCGTTTTGCTCGCAATATTCGAGGACGTAGTCCCATTCGCGGTCGGCAAAGCTGTAGCGATTCTGGACTGAGACGATCGGCACGATTTTGCGAGCACGCTCGATGTGTTCGCGAGTGACGTTGGACAGAGCAACTTGCCGGATCTTGCCTTCCTGTTGCAGCTGGGCGAGCGTTTGCATGGAAGCTTCAAACGAAGTGGCGGGATCGGGAACATGGAGCTGGTACACGTCAATGCGATGAAGGCGAAGGCGTTTCAGGCTTCCCTCGATGGCTTCCCGCAGGTGTTTCGGGCTGGCGTTGTGAGTCCATTGGGCGGGGCCGGGGCGTTCCCAGCCCCCTTTGGTCGCGATGACGACTCCGGTCGGATAGGGAGCCAGGGCTTCTCCGATCAGTTCCTCAGAGGTGTATGGTCCGTAGGAATCCGCGGTGTCGATGAAGTTCACGCCGAGTTCGACCGCGCGCTTTAAAGTTGCGATGGCGCCTTCGCGGTTCTCCGGCGGGCCCCAGATGCCCTTTCCAGTGATCCGCATAGCGCCGAAGCCGAGGCGGTTGACGGTCAGATCGCCAAGCGTGATGGTTCCGGCCGCACTTGCTTGTACAGTTTCAATCATTGATGTTTTATTTTATCGTCCGAGTGCGGATGCGGGCAAAGGTCGCTGCAGCGAACGGAGTACTACCGATTTAACCAGGCTTCCAAAAAAACGCAGATCTTGCGGAGCACGGCGAAGTTTTCTTTCAGATGCTGCGCCAAGGAGCGGCTTCTACCGCGCGAATTTTGAGCAGATTTGAGTACACCTGGATGTCGGAGTTTACGAAGGGTCTCGACTCCATCGTTACGGTCTCACTCCGCCCCGGTTGGAGACCAGACGGAGTGACGCTACGCCACAGCGGTCTTCCGGACGACAAGGACGGCCTTGACCATAAAGATGCCTGGATAAGAATACTGGGTGAAATCGGGGCGCAATACCCGCCGCGTGCCGAAGGGAAAGACTAGACCTGCAGGCGCAGAAGAGTGCGCAAGAGATCCCGATTCCGCCCTCCTGCCAAAGCGTCGTTGAGCAGATGCCGCCATTAGACTAATGCGCGCTCCCTATTCGCTGCGAATACAGTTGTTAGGTGGCCAGGCAAAACGCTCTAACCGATATGAGTTCACAGGAACAAGCTTTCCGACGTCGGAGGTTGTTGAAAGGCGGAATCGCTACTCTCGTAGCTGGCCGAACTGACGTTTTGGCCGCCAGTGTTCCACGCCAGCCGAAGCTCGGAGTGGTTGTCAATGTAAGCAAAGAAGAGTCGCCTGACCAGGTAATTGCGAAAGTTCACGCTTTTGGATTGCCTACTTGCCAGGTCGGAGTTGGCATGGCTTCGCCTGACCTTGCCAAACCTCTTAGAGAAGCACTACAGCGATACCAAGTAGAAGCTACTGCCGTGATGACGCTCGGCCCGGGAAGAATGGTCTGGGACTTCTATGAAGGTCCAAAAACCATTGGGCTAGTGCCGCGAGACACCCGGCAAGAGAGGATCGATACCTTGAAGCGAGCATCCGACCTCGCCAAAGTTTGCGGAATACCGGCTGTTCACACTCATTGTGGTTTCCTGCCGGAAGATCCTAACGAACCGCTTTACGCGGAGTCGATCGCTGCGATCAAAGAAGTAGCAAGCCACTGCAAGGCGAACGGACAAACCTTCTTGATGGAGACAGGACAGGAGACTCCCGTCACGCTCTTACGTGCCATTCGGGATGTAAATCTGGACAACATCGGCGCCAACTTAGACATGGCCAATTTGGTTCTGTACGGAAAAGGAGATCCAGTGGCAGCGCTTGATGTCATCGGACAATATGTCCGTGGAACGCACGCCAAGGATGGATTGTACCCGGCCGATCCTCATCAACTGGGTAAAGAAACAGCGATTGGAAAGGGACGCGTGAATTTCGCCTCCGTCATCGAGCGATTGCACGGGCTGTCGTACAGTGGACCGATTACCATTGAACGAGAAATCTCGGGATCGAAGCAGGAAGCCGATATCCGCGACGCTAAGATCTACTTGCAACATATACTTGACCGGTATTACTCACGCTGGTTGGCGGTCTCCGGCATCAAAAATACATAGAGCATTAGACCGAGCAGGGCAGTGGCGCTTAGAAGTGAAAAGGCTATCGGAAAGCCAAAGTGTTTTGCTATCCAACCCGAGCCTAAATTACTCATGAAAGCTCCGCCGCCCACCGCCGCCTGAATGGCTCCTTGAAGCGAGTTGAAACGTCCGGTCCCTTTCGCTAGATCGGAGATCGTAACAATCGCAACTACCTCAGCAATAGCAGTGCCGATGCCGTCCAGGATTTCAATGAGCGCAACAGTCTCAGCGCCGCGGAACATGCCGAATAGAATCCCGCGCAAGATGAGCACTATGAATGCCGCTACCAGGATCGGCTTGCGTCCGATACGATCTGTCCATCTGCTCACGCTGAAGGCGACCGGGACCATGGTCAGTTGAGCAATCACAATGCAAGCCGTCATGTAGATGGAGGCTGAACGCCCCACCTGCCTTGCCAACTCCTGGCCGGCCAAGGGCAGCATACCGGCATTCGCGACATGAAACACCAAGACTGCTAGCGTAAACGACGGAATGCGGCGATCGCGTAGTAACGACCGAAAAGTGGCCAGAGAGGGTCGCTCGGAGGTCTTGTCGGGCAAAGCGCGTGCAACGTCATTGTCGATGTCACCGGCGCTAATCGTCAGGGCCGAAGCGATGCTAAATAATCCGAAACCTGCACACACATAGAAGATCCATTGCTGTCCGACGCTGTATCCGATGAAGCCGGCTAAGAGAGCGGTTAGCATATTTCCGGCATGGCTGAACGTCGCATTCCGCCCCACTCGCCGCGAAAAACCCTGTTTCCCGACGATCCCAAGCGAGATGGCTGCAATAGTCGGCGAGACAAACACTACGGCTACACCAATGGCTATCTGATTTGTGAGCTGTCCGAGGTACGAGGACGCCCGGACGATGAAAAACGAACCGAGTGCGACAACTGATATTGCCGCAATGATCAAACCTCGCTTGCGGCGGGAGGCGTCAACAATCAAGCCCGCCGGTGTTTGGGCGAAAACCGATACGATACTGTGTATCGCGACGACTGACCCGATTTGAGCGGGATCCCAATGTCGAGAGGAGGCTAGATACAAAGAAACAAACGGCCCAACCCCAGTTTCGACGTCGGCATTGAAGAAATTGAGCCAGTCTAATGCCTTCAGGCTTCGCCGATTGCTCACGCACCAGAGTTGCATGCCGGACAACTGGCACAACCTTTGAACCACAGTAACTACTATTCGCTTATCGCAATCGAACAGTTGAGTTTGAAGTAACAGAGCAAAGGAGTTCAAAAATGTCAAAAAATCATGGCGTAGTCTTTCTGGGACCTGGAAAGGTTGAAGTACAGGCAATTGACGATCCAAAAATGCAAAATCCGCAGGGTAAGTCGATTGAACACGGCGTTATCTTGAAAGTAGTCTCGACGAACATCTGCGGGTCCGACCAGCACATGGTTCGGGGCCGTACGACCGCGCCCTCAGGAATGGTCCTCGGTCATGAGATCACCGGCGAGATTATAGAGAAGGGAAAAGACGTTGAATTTTTGGATGTAGGTGACTTGGTAACGGTCCCCTTCAATGTGGCTTGTGGTCGTTGCCGAACATGCCGTGAGCAACAAACCGGTGTTTGTCTGAACGTGAATCCGTCTCGTGCCGGCGGCGCTTATGGGTATGTGGACATGGGCGGCTGGGTTGGCGGCCAGGCGGAATACGTTCTGGTTCCCTACGCAGACTTCAACCTGATTAAATTTCCCGATAAAGAGCAGGCCCTCTCTAAGATCAAAGATCTTACGATGCTTTCTGACATCCTACCTACCGGATTTCATGGGGCCGTTACTGCAGGGGTCGGTGTTGGCTCCACGGTTTATGTAGCGGGAGCTGGGCCAGTCGGCCTCGCAGCAGCTGCTTCAGCACAAATACTAGGTGCGGCCGTGGTGATGATTGGAGACATGAACCAGGAACGTCTTCAGCATGCTGAATCGGTCGGATTTGAACCCATCGATCTGACTAAAGATGCCAAACTGGGCGAACTGATTGAACAGGTGATCGGCGAGCAAGAGGTGGACTCCGCTATCGATGCCGTAGGGTTCGAAGCGAAAGGACATGGCGCCGGCCACACCGAAGAAGCTCCGGCGACCGTACTGAATTCTTTAATGACGATCACACGGGCCGCAGGAAAACTTGGCATTCCCGGACTTTATGTCACTGAGGATCCGGGATCGAAAGATCCGAATGCCAAACAAGGCAGCCTCGCGATGCGATTCGGCTTGGGCTGGTCGAAGTCTCACAGCTTTGCCACGGGGCAAACACCAGTCCTGAAGTATAACCGTCAATTGATGATGGCCATCCTGCACGACCGTTTACCGATCGCAAAGATCGTCAACGCGACAGTGATTAACTTGACCGATGCTCCTCAGGGCTATCAGGATTTTGACAAGGGCGCGGCAAAGAAGTTCATTCTCGATCCGCACGGCGTGGTGAAAAAAGAAGCGGCGTAATAACGGTCATCTGAGGCGAGGAGTAAGAGCCTGCTTTCTCGCCTCCTTGAGCAATGCCGGCTGGCGACAATTGCTCAAGTACGATTGTCAGTGATACTCAATTTGATACGATCAACACCCAGGTAGTTGTGAATGAGAGAAAAGAGCAACATGAGAGAAGGAGGCTCAAACGCCGTGGATTCAAGAATCGATCCTAATCGTAGACAGTTCGGAAAGGCGGCTCTCGGCGGTGCGTTAGGCGCCTCTTTGCTTGCTTCGGCGAGCACCGCATCCGGCAGCGTGCACAAGAATGCACCAGGGATAAAGCTTTGTGCGCAAGCCCCAGCCAAGCCGACCGATGACGAACTCCTTTTTCTGAAAGAGATTGGTGCTGAGTACGTCAGTGTAGGTTCGACGCCGGATCTGAGAACGGCAGAGGGCTTCCAACAAATCAAGAAACGTTATGCGGACGGCGGAATTACCGTGTGGAACATCGGGAATACCAGCGTTCATAACATGTCGGAAGTAACTTTGAATCTTCCCGGGCGAGACAAGAAGATCGAAGAATACAAACAGTATCTACGCAACTTAGGAACTGCAGGAATTTACTACACAACTTATGCTCACATGGGCAACGGTATCTGGAATAGCGGTCGAGCTTTAGTGCGAGGAGCTTCTTCGCGCGAGTTCGATATGGCGAGTCCCCACAAAGTAGGCTTATGGGACGACAAGAAATTTTACGAGCCGCTTTCCCACGGTCGCGAATTCTCCAAAGAAGAGATTTGGGAGAACTACACCTACTTCATCAAGCAGGTCGCCCCAGTGGCGGAAGAAAACAATGTCCGAATCGGCATACACCCCGATGATCCTCCGGTTCCGGTGCTTGCCGGCGTCCCTCGCTGCGTCTTCGGCAATTTCGAGGGCTACAAGCGAGCCATGGAGATCGCCAACAGCCCGAACGTCGGAATCTGCTTATGTTGCGGCACCTGGCTCGAAGGCGGGCGGCAACTCACGCACAAAGATCCCGCCGAGATGATCGAATATTTCGGCGCCAACAAAATCTGGAAGATTCACTTCCGAAATGTCAGTGCACCCTTGCCTCACTTTGTTGAGACTTGGATGGACAACGGCTATTACGACATGTACAAAATCATGAAAGGGCTGAGAGAAGTCAATTTCGACGGCATTGTGATACTCGATCACAGCCCAATCATGGTGGGAACGAATTACGCTCAGACTTCCTATGGATTCGCTTACATGAAGGCGCTTTTAAATCGGGCCAAAGCGGAAGTAAACAGCTGATTTACTTGGTGGAGCACTTCTGAATTCGAGGTAAGTTGGTCCAGTGATAATCTGGCACTGTGAAGCGGGTATAACTCGGCAGAATTAGGATATCCGCCAAGTTACACGGAAGGACAGGCAATTCGACGTTTAACTTACGTCTACTGCTCTAGGCTGATGCTGCGCGCACGACAGGCTTAGGAACGGCTTGAACCTCAGGTTCTGACTCGAGCAGCTTGTATGCGACTCCAGCAATTCCCGCGCCCAATATTGGCGCTATCCAGAACAACCAAAGCTGTTGAAGAGCCCAGCCTCCTACGAAGATTGCTGGTCCGGTGCTCCGGGCCGGATTTACCGATGTATTCGTAATCGGAATGCTGATCAGGTGAATCAGAGTTAGGCAAAGACCAATGGCAATCGGCCCGAAGCCTTGCGGTGCGCGCCGGTCGGTAGCGCCCAGGATGACCATCAAGAACATGAATGTCAAAACGACCTCGGCCACCGCGCAGGCCAGCAGAGAATATCCGCCGGGCGAATGAACATCGTAGCCGTTAGAAGCGAAGCCATTGGCCAACGTGAACCCGGCTTTGCCGCTTGCGATCACGAAAAGTATGGTGCTGGCCACTATAGCGCCGGCGACTTGAACTACGATGTAAGGAATAAGTTGTGAAGCAGGAAGCCGTTTCGCGACTGTTAAGCCGACCGAAACCGCAGGATTGAGATGACAGCCTGATATATGCCCGATAGCGTATGCCATCGTCAGCAAAGTTAATCCAAACGCTAATGCGACGCCCGCGAAGCCGATACCGAGGTTTGGGTAGGCGGCAGCGAAGATTGCACTTCCGCATCCGCCAAACACCAGCCAGAAAGTACCGAGAAATTCAGCGGTCAATTTCTTTTGTAACGACATGCTGAGAAACTTCCTTTCCGTGTAAACTTGCCAACAGTAACTAGAACTAACCGTCGATACTGCGGCCTTATTATAGTCATTTCTGAGGTGGTTGGGATTGTCAAAAGTTTGGCTGTTTAGTTCTGCTTGTATTTGTTCTGGGGCGGCAATAATCTGCCTGGGCCGGGAACTTTCGTCCCTCCCGGCCGCCGCGAACGTCGATCTAAAGCGATACGCCGGTAAATGGTATGAAGTCGCGCGCCTTCCCATTCGCTTTGAAAATAAATGTAAGAGCGATGTGACTGCCGATTATTCAATTCGAAAGAATGGAACGATTGAGGTAAGGAACAGATGCCGTAAGACCAACGGACACGTGACGGAGATTGTCGGAACGGCGCATCAGGCGGAAAAATCCGCCTCCAATGCAAAACTGAAAGTCAGCTTCTTTTGGCCCTTTTCTGCTGACTATTGGATCCTGGATCTTGATCCAGAGTACCGATGGGCTCTGGTCGGAACGTCCAACCGAAAATATCTGTGGGTATTGAGCCGTGCTCCCCAGTTAGATCCCACGATTTACAAGAAACTGCTAAGTCGCGCCCAAGAGCTCGGTTTCAACATAGAACGGGTTAAAGCAACGGCGCACACAGCTTGAGAAAATTGTTGGTGCGGATGAGAGGACTTGAACCTCCACGCCCTTACGAGCGCTGGAACCTAAATCCAGTGCGTCTGCCAATTCCGCCACATCCGCTTAGGCAGCAACTCCCACAGATTAGCACTTCAGGCGCTTGGGGCTGCGCCTTTAGCTTGCAGAAACGAAAGGAACTCTTTGGTGTTCCGCGTCAGCTGGGGAAAGGTCGCAATCACATGTTGATCGGGATTGAGAATGGCATAGAACGGAATCGAGGCCGTGTTAAATCTCTGATCTTCGAACTTCTGATTCTTGTCGGATTCCGCGTCTGTTCCGTCGGTGTACAGATCGACGATCACCAGATCCTTCAATGCACTCTGGATCTCGGGACGCGGAAACATATTGGCCTTCATCCAGTGACAATTCGTGCAGGCATAGCCAGTGAAGTTGACTAACACCAGCTTCTTCTGTGCACGCGCCGCCGCAACAGCCCCGTTCAGATCGTTCTTGAAGTAATTCGCCGGCGCAGTCCCGGCTTGCAGTCCGCTGTTGCCAAAAGTTCCCGTAGCTTCGGGAATAAACGCATCGAGATCGCCCAATCGTCCGCCGAACAGGCCCGGAACCAGGCTGATCGCGAATATCAGGAAAACCGCTGCAATCAAGGTGCGCGAGACGCCGAGCGACTCATCCTTCTTGATCCCTTCCATTCTGAGCATCCCGAGCAAATACAGGCCTGGCAGAGCAAATAACACAATCCACGCCGCTAAGAATCGCTCTCGTGAGAGAAAATGCGTCTGCCACACCTGGTCGATGTTGCTTACATATTTGAGCATCACCGCCAAGACCACGAATCCGAGTACGACCTTGACGCGCGCCATCCAGCCTCCGCTTCGAGGCAACTTGGCGAGATAGGAAGGAAACAAAGCCAACAAAAAGAACGGCGCGGCCAGACCGGTTGCAAACGACATCATGCCGAGAACCGGTTGCGTCCCTTTTGACTGGACTGACGCAATGAGCAATGGCCCGACAATTGGACCAATGCAAGCAAAAGAAGTTAAGGAGAACGTCAAACCCATAAGCAGGGTTCCCGCATATCCCCCGGCTTGCGAAGCGCGGTCTAGCCGCGTCAGCAACCCCGAAGGTAGACGAAGCTCAAAAGCGCCCAGCAAGCTCAACCCGAAAATCAAAAAGACTAACGCAATGAAACCGTTGACCCAGGGACTGGAACCGAGTTGCACCACTCCAAACGGACCGGCAAAGACTGTGACAAGAAATCCCAACAGAGTAAACAGAACAATAATCCCAAGACAAAATACCAGCGCTTGTGTCCACGCAGCGCTCTTCTTCGTCTTTGCTCCATCTTCGTAGCTATTTTGATTTAAGAAGAATGAAACGGTGATCGGAATCATCGGAAATACGCAAGGCGTGAATAACGCCAACACTCCCGCTCCGAACGCAGTTAGTAGAAAGGGGAGTAGCGGTTCATCTTGTGCCGGGATCTTTGGCGAAGAAGCAGCGCTGGGAGCGAGTGCGTTCGGCGAAGAGGGTGAAGCAACCGGAGCGGTCGCCTGCGTGCTGACCGCTGCCTCGGTAACGGGAGCGTAGCCGGTTGGAAGAGCAAAGCTGACGGGCGAGGCGCCTGCCGTAAAACTAACCTGTGTCTGCGCGGTCTTCTTAACCGGCGGCAGGCACTTCACGTCGGAGCATGCCTGGTATCGTGTGGTGGCCTCCATGGCAGCCGTGCCGCTCGCTGAGGCTGTACTCGTCACCTCAAAAAGGAATTTCGCTTCGCCCGTGTAAGTCTCGGTATCGACTCCGAAATTCTGATCTAAGCGCCGAACCGGCTGTGGCCGATAGAGGGTCGAAGCGGAAACATTCGGATTACTTGCCAGCCCGATCTGTGTGATGATCGGACCTCCCGGCGGCGTGGTCGGTGAATACAGATGCCAGCCCGGTTGAACCGTCGCTTTGAACTGGAGCCACACTTTACTCCCCGGCGCTATCACGCCCGGGCCGCTCACCGTTGTCAACGTCCACTGGACGGGGTCTTCCTTTGCCGACAGAGTCGAAGCGACACCCAGTGTAAGCAGCAGAATTGGAAGCGCGGATCGAAAATGACGGCTCATGGCTAAGTACCTATTGGAGTAGACGTCCAATCGGTTAATTCCGATGCGATGCGTTCGTTGATACCGCCTTCAACAAATTGTTTCGTGACCCGTATTGCATTGCGGATTGCTTTGGCGCTTGCCCGCCCATGGCAAATCATGCATAATCCGTTCAGGCCAAGCAGTGGGGCGCCACCGTACTCGTCAACGTCAACCCGCTTCTTGAAATCCCGGAAGGCGCCGCGGGCGAGAAAGGCGCCAGCCTTTCGGATTGGCGTCGCCATCATGGATTCTTTCAACGTATGTACCACAGCATCGGCTAAACCTTCACTTACTTTTAGCGCCACGTTCCCGACAAAACCGTCACACACAATCACATCCGTTCTACCGTTGTAGAGGTCTCGGCCTTCCACGTTGCCGATGAAATTCACATCCTTCAACTCTCTTAGTAACGGACGGGCGTCCTGAGTTAACGAGTTACCTTTATGAGCTTCCTCGCCAATTGAGAGAAGACCAACCCGCGGATCTTGAATTTCAAAAATAATTCTCGAGTAGGCGCTGCCCATGACCGCGAACTGAGCCAGCATCTTGGGGGTGCAATCGACATTTGCCCCTACGTCAAGCAGAACAACCCATCCGCCTTTTTCGGTGGGAAAAGTGCTGGCAAGCGCCGGCCGGTCTACTCCTTGCAACATGCCCTGGACGATCTTCGCGGTGGCCATCACTGCGCCGGTATGGCCCGCCGAAATAACTCCCTGAGCAGCGCCCTCGCGGACGAGTCTGGTCGCTACCCGGATCGAGCTATCTTTCTTGGCGCGAACAGCCTTCCCCGCGCTGTCCTCCATGGTGATCTGCTCACTGGCGTGTTTGATCTCGATCGGAAGGGAACGCCAGCCGCTATAGCGATCCAGTTCGTTACGGATCACCTCTTCACGACCCACCAGAATGACCTTGACGTCGAAGGACTTCACAGCTTGTACTGCTCCTTCGACTTCCGGCTTGGGAAAGTGATCGCCACCCATCGCGTCGAGGGCTATGGTCACCATGTGCTCAGCTGTATCTCCTCAGTATCAGCCCTTCGATGGTGACCAAGAATCGGCTGCAAATCGATTACGTTGCGGCCGCTCCTCGATACCGGGCTAGGCAGGTAATTAGTCAGATCTCTGGCGGGGAGTGGTCGGCCTTAAGCCTCAACTACTTCGATCACTTCACGACCCTTGTATTTGCCGCAGTGAGGGCAGGCGCGATGAGCACGGATCTTTTCATGGCAATTCGGACAATCCGCCAACTGCGGAACCTGTATCGCATCATGGGCGCGACGGGTAGAGGTTCGTCGCTTGGAGTGGCGTCGTTTAGGATTTGGCATTGCTGTTTAACTTTCTCTTTTCTTTTTTCGATAAGCGCGTAGCAACTCGGGTTCGCGCTTCAATTTTGAGGGCCGACCTGCGCCCGATAATTCTTCAATTGACCCCAGCGATCATCGACCGGCTCGGGATGGCAGCCGCAGTCTTGCTGATTCCAGTTCTGACCGCATGACGGGCAGATTCCTTTGCACGCCTCACTGCATACCAGTTGCATGGGCAAAGCTAAAAGGATCACTTCCCTGAGCACATCGTTAAGGCTCAGACCAGCACCTTCGTAGTAACCGACTTCGACCGCCGCTTCGTCGATCTCCGTTTCACCACCCGACTTGGCTTGCTCTGATGGAACATAAACCAGATCGAACTGCTTCTTAATCGAAACCGATGCGCTTTCCAGGCATCGATCGCACAGGGCATTCATCGTCACCGCCAACGTCCCCTGGATCCGAATCTCGCCCAGACTTTGGCTCAACAGCTGCGCCGTTCCATCTGCATGCAACGGCGATGCCTGCGCGACTTTGCTGTCGTATTCTATCTCGCCCGCCGGCACATCCACCTGAAAACGAACGTTACGTAACTCTAATTCTTTAAGGCCAATGTACATGGGTAGCCCTTATCGAGCAGTAGTGGAGATAGCTTGCTGAACTGTTGTTAGACAGTGAAGAGCAACCCTGGTGCGCTCCTCCGACCTCAACCGTCGGCCATTCTTGGCAAACGCACAAAGCCCAATTATAACAGGCCAGGGAGCGCCTGATCGGACGGGTTGACAGGCTAAAGAATCAGCGCAGCGCTGCTCACTCCGCCCGCAACGCGACGATGGGATCGACACAGGCGGCTCGCCGAGCTGGAAAGTAGCAGGCGCACACGGCAGCGGAGACACAAGCGGAGCAAACCAGGAGCATTGTCACTGGATCCGTACTGTCGATTCCGTAAAGTTGATGGGCGAGGAGATGAGTCAGAGCAACCGAAGCGATAGTCCCAAAAATCAGACCAATCAGCACTGGGCGCATCCCTTGTCGGATTATCAGCAGAGACACAGCTCTTTTGGACGACCCCAGAGCAAGACGAACGCCGATCTCCGGCCGTTGCCGGTTGACGAAATACGAGACAAGCCCATAGATCCCTATGACCGTTAGCAAAAGTCCACATAAACCCAGGGCAACCAGCACTCGCGTATACAAACGCAAGGCCGAGACCGATCGTTCAATACGAGAATCCATGGTTCCGACGCCACCGAGAGGGAGTTCAGGATCCACTTTGGCTAGCGGTCGACGAAGCAACTCGACGTCAGAGATCTTGCCGACATCGGAACGCCTCCGGAACGCCAGAAAAAGTGACTGCCCGACCCAATGCCAGGGATTCGTCGAGACCTGGCGAAATGGGACGTAGAGAACAGGCGGAGAATCTTCAAGAGCTCCGTTGTCCCGGACATCGGCCACCACTCCAACTACCCGCCAGCCATCGCTGTGACCTGCTAATTCCGGAACACGAATAACCTGCCCTACCGCGCTATGGTTCGGCCAAAGGCGGTGGGCCAACCGGCTGTTCACAAGCGCCACTTGTGCTGTCTCGGCGCGGTCATGAAGCGAAAATTCGCGGCCAGCGAGAAGCGGAATCTGCATCGTAGCTAAGTAGCTGTCGCTGATGTAATGAAGTTCTGTGGAGACGTCACGCAGGAGCGGAGATTGAACGGAATTAGATTTCAGGACCAGCCCGGCGTTGCTCGTAGAGAGCGGAACTTTGGACGCGAGAGCAGCATTAACTACGCCCGGCTCGGAGCGGAGTTGCTGAAGTATACGGTCGTACGTCTGTATCACTTGTTCCGATCTCGGATAAGCGTTCAAAGGCAAAGCGGTCTGCCCGGTGACTAATCGTTTGGGTGAAAATTCCGGACGGATCTGCTCAGCAGCAATTGCCCTTCGAATCAGGAGACCCGCGCCGACCAGAAGTACGACTGCCAACGCAAATTCCACCGCGATATAGATGTTTCGGGCAGAATCTCTTGTCGAGTTGGCGATGCTTCGACCGCCTCGCCGCAAGACCGATTGAATATCCACTTGAGCGGCACGTAACGCCGGAAGCAACCCCGAGACGAACGTACAGAGTAAAGCAAGTCCGAAGGCAAACAGAAAGATAAACGCATTGATATTTGCCTGGTCGAGGCGGGGAACATGGTACAGATCGAGACTTCGAACTACCGATAGCAGCGCTCGCGCCAGCGCCAGTCCGAGTAGGGAACCCGCCAACCCGAACAAAAGACTTTCTGTCAGTAGTTGACGCACCAACCGGATGCGGCTGGCTCCTAATGCTGCTCTCACTGCAAGCTCCTGCATTCGCCCCGCACTGCGAGCTAGCAGCAGGTTCGCGACATTCGAACAGGCAATCAGCAAAACGAACCCGACCGCACCGAAAAGAATCATCAAGTGACTCTTGTAATCGCCTATCAGATCGCTGGCGTAGTCGCCGACGCGGATCCCACGCCCGCGATTCATCTCGGGATAAAGCTTCTCCAGATTATGAGCGAGTACGTTCATCTCTGCTTGCGCTTTCGGGCGCTTGATACCAGCCCGTAGTCTGCCGACCACATTGAACACTCCCCCGGTCCAGCTCAATTCTTGTCCACTCAATGCGAGCGGCGCCCAGATGTCCTCGTCATCAGCACGAACCGAGAACGATGCCGGCATCACACCAATTACCGTGAAGGCTTCTCGATTCAATCGAATCTCTTGGCCGATCAAGCCAGGATCAGCGCCGAATCGTTCTTTCCATAACCGGTGGCTCAGGATGACAAGGTACAAGCGAGGGCTGCGATCATCGTCTGCGCTAAAGATTCGGCCAAGCTCGGGACGCATTTCGAAAACCCTGAAATATCCCGCTGACGCAAAGCCCCCTCGGATTTGAGTGGCGCTCCCTGTTTGCGAAAGCGTAAAGGTGGTCGATTCTAAAGCACCCAGTCGAGCGAAGGATTGCGAGTGGTGAATCAAAGCATCGAAATTGCGCGGAGTCATCACATCATCGATGCCTTCGCGAGTAGACCAGATTGTTACCAGGTTTTGGGGATTGGAAAACGGCAAGGGGTGAAGAACCACTGCGTAGATGACGCTAAACACTGCCGTGACCACTCCCATCCCGATGCCAAGCGTGATCACTGCCAGAAGCGAAGTTCCCAAACTCTGCTTGATCTGAATGGCGCCATACCAGATGTCCTGATAGAGAGCAGAAACGGCGCCAACTAAGTTCATCTGTCGCTCCCTCTGTTTTGCTGCCGTCTCGCAGGTCTGCTTTACAACCGCAACATCGCCAAACTGCCGTCGAGCTTCCGCACGTGCCTCTCCCGGCGACCATCCTGCAGCGACCAGATCTTCCACCTTTGTCTCGAGGTGAAACCGTAATTCATCATCGACGTCAGCTGCGGGATCCGAGCCAAAGAAACGAAGATAGCGGCGCCAGCGAGGACTGTCCTTCATCACGACTCCTGAGAGAGGGGCGACTGCTTGGCATTCAACACTTTCCCGATGGCCCTGAGATAGGCTTCCCAGGTCTTAGTCTCACTTTGCAGATGCTTTCGGCCACTCCTCGTGAGGCTGTAGAACTTGGCACGTCTGTTGTTTTCAGAAAGACCCCACTCCGCTTCAATCCAGCCCTTGTTCTCCATACGGTACAAAGCTGGATAGAGCGCCCCTTCTTCCACCAGCAGCGCATCATCGGTTTGATGCCGGATCCCATTGGCGATCGCGTAGCCGTGCATCGGCTGCCAGGAAAGCATTTTGAGGACAAGAATGTCGAGCGTGCCGCGGACAAGATCGAGTGTTGGCTTCTCCATAAAAGTGGATACCTAAGCTTTATAGGTGAGTATGACACATTGCTCCCCTAAGAACCGTAGGGTGAACCGATCAGGTGTCTCAGTCTAAACGAACCTAAACAAAATCGAAGGATGAAGCCAATCGCCATGGACCATCCAGATACTCCCACAGGCAGAGTCCCGTGCCATGAATTTCAAACGGCGTAAACTTCTTCTTTAGTTCTCCAAGTGTCTCGGGTGCTTTGTCTGCGGAGACTTTGTTCTGGATCGTGATGTGCGGCTTATAACGCTGTTGGTCTTGCCGGCTCACTGGAAACCGGAAAGCGCTTATCAAGAGTCTCCTTAAAGCCGCGAGTTCTGCCGATTGGACATCGTAGGCCACGCCGTAGCCCAGACTTCGTAGGCCTACAACCTGTAAAGCAAAAGCAGGGCGCTCCTTAGCCGCCGACTCAAGGATGTGTTCAATCGTCAGGGGCTCTTCGCCCGGCAAGCGGTGGAACAGGCTAATATGCGCAGGAACTTTATTGAGGTGAGCAGGGAAGTGGCGCCGACGATCCTCATCCAGCCGTGCAAAGGATAACGCATCCAGCCGCAACGTAAGTATCAGCGGAGACAAACCTCATCATCACGCAGCAGGCTCATCCGATGCGCTGCTGGCAAAATAGAGGTGTGGATACTCACAGTGAGAGAAACGGCCTTGTGATAGCCGAGGAACTTTCGCACAAAATTGATCGCCTGGCGGAAGTTGCAGTCCGGATAGGTCTTGGACTGAACCCAGGCCAGGAACTCGTCATTACGGCTCCCTTGGATACATTGCCGTTGGCGCGGCGCATCACGGAGCATGCCTATCGCGCCGGGGCTTCTCTTGTAACAACTCTCTTCACCGATGAAGAAGCCACGCTGATCAGATTTCGTTCGGCCGCCGATGAGACTTTTGACAGGGCTGCGGTTTGGCTGCAGGAAGGGATCGCGGCTGCCTTTCGCAGCGGCGCTGCTCGGCTTGCGGTCGCGGGCGCGAACCCCAAACTTCTTGCGAACGAAGATCCGAAAAAAGTAGGACGCGCGAACCTTGCAATGTCCAAGGCCAGCAGACCCGCTCTCGATCTCATTACCCGCCATGCCATCAATTGGACGATTGTCCCTTGCGCCACGCCCGCCTGGGCAGCACAAGTGTTCCCGAACGAGTCGAACGACCTTGCCATCGCAAAACTCTGGGATGCGATCTTCTCGGCCACTCGGGTAGATCATCCCGATCCGGCAGCAGCCTGGCGGTCGCATGATGCCCGCTTACAGGAGCGCGCCTCTTTCTTAAACAACAAGCGTTTTGCCGCCTTACATTTTTTCGGCGGTGAGACGGATCTCGAAGTGGGTCTGGCGGACGACCACCAATGGCTGGGCGGAGGAACCGTCGCGCGCAACGGCATTCATTGCATTCCCAATATGCCGACCGAAGAAGTCTTCACAACCCCGCATAAAGACCGCGTCCACGGGACCGTGACGAGCACGAAGCCGCTTTCTTATCAGGGGACGTTGATCGAAAGTATCCGTGTACGCTTCGAGAATGGCCGTATCGTGGACCTCCACGCCGACCCCGGGCAAGCGATTCTTCAAAGCATGATCGAGACCGATGACGGAGCGCGGCGGCTGGGAGAGGTAGCGCTCGTGCCCCACTCTTCTCCGATTGCAAAGAGCGGCATGCTGTTTTGGAATACCCTATTCGATGAGAATGCAGCCAGTCACATCGCTCTCGGTCAGGCCTACAGCACGTGTCTTCGAAACGGTGATTCGCTGGATGCGTCACAACTGGCCGCCAGGGGAGCGAACGAAAGTCTTATCCACGTGGATTGGATGATCGGTTCCAGCCACATGAATGTAGATGGCATATCTGCCGGCGGAGCGGCCGAACCTTTGATGCGAAAAGGGGAATGGGTTTAGTCTTGGCCGATTCCGAAGGTGCCAGATACTGGATTGAGAAGCTTAGTCTGGAGCCCCACCCCGAGGGCGGCTATTTCCGTGTTACGTACGCTGCCGAGTTAGCCCTCTCGAAGGAATCGTTGCCATCGCAGTACAAAGGTTCTCGCCCTGCTTCTACCGCCATTTACTTCCTGCTGGACAGCGAAAACTTTTCTGCATTTCACCGGATCCAGTCGGATGAACTGTGGCACTTCTACGCTGGTGATCCCCTTGTTGTGCACGTCATTGACCAGTCCGGAAAGCTCTCGGAAATTCTGTTAGGAAGCGATGTGGAAGCGGGCCAGGTTTTTCAAAGTTCAGTCAAAGCCGGATGCTGGTTCGCGTCCGAACTGAAGCCAGGCGGCTCATTTGGTTTGGTAGGTTGTACGGTTGCGCCTGGATTCGACTTCGATGATTTCGAACTCGGAAAGCAGGAAGACCTGCAACAGATTTATCCACAACACAAAAAGCTGATTGAGAAGCTAACGAGGAGTTAAGCACCACTCCGGATTACTCAATTTTGGTCCCTCTAAGCGCGCCGCGAACTGCAGTATTCATAATGTCTTCCGCAAGGTTCGTTGTTACGCGATTCAGCGCCTCAATCTTCTCATTTAGAACGTGGTGATCGTTGCCGTGATAAACAGCCAACACCTCGCGCTTAGCATTTTCGATTGACATTCTTTCGTCGGTATCTAAACCTGCCCAAGCGTCACTGGCCTGCGCCTTCTCGGTCGCCGCCAAAATATTGTCCGCCTCCACCCGAGCTTCACGCACCTGGCGCTCTCGAAGATCCTCTTCGGCGTGGTCGTACGAATCGCGAATCATCGCCTCGACCTGTTCTTCCGAAAGACCGTACGAAGGCTTGACCTCGATGCTCTGCTCCTTGCCGGTACGTGCATCCCGAGCAGTCACGTTCAGGATTCCGTTGGCATCAATCAGAAATCGAACCTCAATCCGAGCCAGTCCAGCAGGCATTGGAGCAATGTCCTTCAAATCGAAGCGAGCCATGCTGCGATTGTCTTTCACCAATTCACGCTCGCCTTGCAGAACGTGGATCAGCACATTCCGTTGTCCGTCCACAGCAGTCGTGAAGGACTCGCTTGCACTCGCCGGAATGGTCGAATTGCGATGAATCAATTTCGAAACAACGCCGCCCATTGTCTCGATTCCAAGCGACAACGGCGTCACATCCAGCAGCAACGTATCTTCAACATCACCTGCCAGAATCCCAGCCTGCACAGCCGCGCCGAGAGCCACCACTTCATCCGGATTCAACTCAGTATGCGGCTTCGCTTTGAAAAGGCGTTCGACGGCAGCGCGAACAAGCGGAATTCGTGTTGACCCGCCCACCAGCACAACTTCGTCGATCTGTTCGGGTGTGAGCTTTGCATCGGCTAGACAGCTGCGGCAAGGTTCAAGCGTGCGCTCGACAACCGGAGTAATCAGCTTTTCGAAAAGCTGCCGATCGAAGATTCGATCGTAGATCTTTCCCCTATATTCAAGATGAATATGCGCCTCCTGCTGAAACGAGAGCTGCTCCTTCGCCTCAATGACAGACCGGCGAAGGCGTTGAACTCCTTCTGAATCTTCGGAGAGATCGGTCTTCCACTCAGCCTGCAAGTCTTCTAGTGCAATTCGCAAAAGAAGATTATCGATGTCGTCTCCGCCCAGATGAGTGTCGCCATTCGTTGCAAGAACTTCAAAAATTCCCTGATGAAGACGCAAGATAGAAATGTCGAAGGTGCCGCCGCCAAAATCATAAACTGCAATAACACCCTCTTTGCGCTTATCGAGACCGTATGCTAACGATGCGGCTGTCGGTTCATTCACTAACCGCAACACATCAAGACCCGCCAACCTTCCCGCGTCTTTCGTGGCTTGCCGTTGCGCGTCATTGAAATAAGCGGGCACGGTAATAACCGCCTCTGTGATAGGCACACCCAGCGCCTGTTCGGCATTGTCTTTCAATTGTCGAAGAACAGCGGCAGATATTTCCGGCGGAGTAAACGTGCGCTCACCCAGGCGAAGCTTGATCACTGACTCACTATCGTCAGCAATACGGAAAGGAAATAGCTTTCGCTCCTCTGTCACATCCGCTACGCCCCGGCCCATCAGGCGCTTCACAGAATAAACCGTCCGTTCCGGAGTAGTAAGAAGCAAATCACGAGCTGCATCGCCTGCGATCAGCCGTCCTTGTGGGTCCAACGACACTACACTCGGTACCATCTTCTTGCCGGATGCGTCGTCAAGGATTTTTGGACCTGTAAGATCCATAAAAGCAATCAGGCTGTTGGTGGTCCCGAGGTCGATCCCAACAATCTTAGACTTGCGCTGCTCGCCGAAGTCAATTTGAAAAGTTCCCATAAAGGTTCAGTCCTACAAACGGTCATCCAGCGCTTGAGCAGGCGCCATCTCAGGATGCAAAGCCAGCTCCACATCGCGGATCAAATTACCGATGTATCGGCGCCGGTTCAGTACACCCCGAATCTCATGCAGCGCCTGCTTCGCCGTTTCGCTCTGCGACTCCGCCGCATCATACTTCGCAAAAAGCTTTTCAAGGTCGACATCCACCCGTGACAATAGATCAACAAAATTGACCTTGGCCAATTCGAGTTGCGGGCGAGCGGACTCATCTCCGCTCTTGAGCTCCTCCAGCATCATATTCAGCTCAAAGACCTCTTCCAAGAGCTCCGGCGGAACATCTTTCGACCGTTGCTCCCCAATCGGAAAGCCCTCTTCGGTTAGAAGATACTCGGCCCGTTTCACCGGATCGCGAAGCGTACGGTAACCATCGTTGAGAATGGAAGTCGCCTCTAACGCCTGTTCCTGTTCCTGTGCGCTCTTACGGCTAAAGCGGTCCGGATGCCAGGTTCGGCTTAATTCGTAGAAGCGCTTCTGAAGAGCATCGGTATCAAGAGTGAGCTTACGGTCGATACCAAAGAACTCGTAAAAATTCTTTGACAAAATAGGCATTTATAGGAGGAGAACGGCGTGCGCCGCTAGGAAGGATGGAGCTGCTACTGCGAAACCCTTGGAAGAGCTTCGCAGTTGACGGTTAAGCTGAAAAGGAAGTACCACACCCGCAGCTTTTCTTAGCATGCGGATTATTAAACACAAAGCCCGACTGCATTAAGGAGTCGTGCCAGTCAAGAGTCATACCATCAAGATAGATGATGCTCTTCGGATCGACAAACACTCGCACATCGTCGAATTCAAAGACATGATCTCGTGGCCGTGGCGCAGGAGCAAATTTAAACTGATAACTAAGTCCGGAGCAGCCGCCACCGAGTACACCCAGTCGTAACCCGCCACCGGAAACATTCTCGCGAGCGAATGCCTGTCGAATTTTTTCGACTGCCTTCGGGGTCACATGAACCTGCCTCTCGACAGGCCCAGCCCCGTCCGGCTGGCCGCTTGGCGATGGGCCAACTTGGGCTAATTCAGCCATGAATTCTTCTGCTCCCGTTTAGCTAACCGTAACAGCTTCGGCCGACTTGCTAACGCTGCTTTTGCTCTTGTAGTCGGAGATCGCTGCTTTGATGGCATCTTCCGCCAGTACCGAGCAATGAATCTTAACAGGGGGCAGTGAAAGCTCACTGACGATGTCAGTGTTCTTAATTTCAAGTGCTTGATCCACCGTCTTACCCCGCAGCCACTCCGTCGCCAATGACGAACTCGCAATGGCGCTGCCGCAACCGAATGTCTTGAACTTTGCATCCTCGATCACGCCCGTATCGGCATTGACCTTCACCTGCAACTTCATCACATCGCCGCACTCAGGAGCGCCAACCATGCCGGTCCCAACGTCCGGACTGTTCTTATCGAGAGATCCCACATTCCGTGGATTGTTGTAGTGATCTAAAACCTTGTCAGAATAAGCCATTTTGTATCCCCTTTTCTCTAAATACTTAGTGGGCTGCCCAGGCTACCTTCGTTAGATCCACGCCCTCTTTCGCCATTTCGTACAGCGGAGACAGTTCGCGGAGCTTCCTGACCACATCTACTATTCTATCCCCTACGTAATCAATCTCTTCCTCGGTCGTGAATCGCCCGATGCCGAAACGGATAGACGAGTGTGCCAAATCATCACCTGCGCCCAGCGCTTTCAAAACGTAACTGGGCTCGAGCGTCGCTGAGGTACATGCCGATCCGCTCGAAACAGCGATGTCGTTAATACCCATCAAAAGGCTCTCACCTTCAACGTACGCAAAGCTGATATTCAAGTTATGCGGAAGGCGATGTTCCCAAGAGCCGTTGATGTAAACCTCGTCCAGTTCCGACATCAACTTGTCCTTCAGCTTGTCCCGAAGGTATCGAGACCTCTTCGATTCTTCCGCCATTTCCTTGCGGGCAAATTCGCAAGCCGCGCCGAGCCCGGCAATACTCGGGACGTTAAGGGTTCCGGAACGCATACCTCGCTCGTGACCGCCGCCATCCATTTGAGCCGTGATCTGAACCCTGGGATTGCGCCGGCGCACGTACAATGCACCCACACCCTTCGGCCCGTACAGCTTGTGAGCCGTAAGCGAGAGCACATCTATGCCATCCGCCACTACGTTGACAGGAATTTTGCCGACCGCCTGCACCGCATCGGTATGAAAAAGAACTCCCTTTTCTTTTGCGATTTTGGCAATTTCCTGAACCGGCTGAACAACGCCAATCTCATTATTGGCGTACATGATCGTAATCAGAATCGTTTTATCTGTAATGGCGTTCCGAAGCTGATCTAAATCAATAAGGCCATTTTGCTGTACGGGCAAATAAGTAACCCGCACGCCATCCTTTTCCAAACGTTTGCAGGTGTCGAGTACCGCTTTATGTTCGGTAGCTTGCGTGATGATGTGGTTCCCACGCTCGGCATACATTTCAGCAATGCCTTTGATGGCAAGATTATTGGATTCGGTAGCGCCGCTCGTAAAAACGATTTCTTTCGCCGTTGCACCGATCAAATCGGCAATTTGCTTGCGTGCCTTCTCAACCGCTTCCTCAGCTTCCCAGCCAAAAGCGTGGTTCCTTGATGCTGCATTGCCATATATTTCTGTAAAGTAGGGTGTCATTGCTTCTAACACGCGCGGATCGGTACGTGTAGTTGCGTGATTATCGAGATAAATGGGCAATTTCATAAACAAAATTCCTTCAACGGAAGAACTACTTTCTTAGGAGACTCTGCGGTTCAATGGGGTTGGAGCCGAGTCGGAGGGCAACAAGTTGACTGACTGCCGGAGGCATCTCCTCCTCGCTGTCGTGTAACATGTCTTGGATGCTCACGCTATCTAAAAGTCGCAGTATGCCCTCATGAATACGCCGGAGCGGCTTCTTGACTGTGCACCGGCCAGAGTGGCCGCACGAAGTTTCTTTGGTAAAACAATTGGCCAGAACAATGGGACCGTCGATCGTTCGAATGACTTCGAGGGCCGAAATCTCCCTCGGATCCCGAGCTAACCGGTAGCCGCCGTTGGTTCCATATGCCGAAATGAGAAATCCCGACTTCCCGAGTTTCTGTAACAGCTTCGACAGTATCGGAAGCGGTATGCCACAAACATCGGCTACCTCTTTGGCGCTGAGCGCATCACCCGACTCATTCTGCCGGGCGGCAAAATGTTTGAGAGCGATGAGACTGTAGTCCGCTTTTTTTGTGAGCCGAAGCATTGTCGATACGGGCCGGGGGAGTGCACCTCAATGTGAACTTCTGACCATGGGGAACTGATCTGTTTATAACACGTTCGCACCAGAATGGGTTAAACTTTTATCTTCTACTGAATCAATAGGTTGTACTTAGTCAGTTGAACCACCAAACCACCTTAGAGGCAACCGTTCAGGCCCCCAATCGTTTGCGGACGGTCCAGCTGGACCGTCAACTGCTCGATGCTTGGAGGCGCCCCAAACTCTTCGCGTGATTCGTCTCTTTCGCGTTTTCATCCCCACCAGCGTGCTCGCGCTGCTTCTCTCGGAGATTCTCCTGGTCCTGGTCTGCTACACCTTGGCCTCCTTGTTTACCACGTACCTCAATCCGTGGACCTACCTGATTACCGAACACAACTATTGGAAAGTTCTCCTGGTTGCCGGCCTGATCATCCTGGGGATGTATTTTCAGGATCTGTATGCAGCTCTACGAGTAGCCTCGCGCATTCTCCTTGTCCAGCAAGTCTGCTTATCGGTTGGCTGCGCTCTGCTTGTCATGGCCTTTCTCGGCTATTTGGACTCCGGCCTTCTCCTCGGCCGCTGGCTCATGATCGTCGGCAGCTTCGGCGTCGTGCTGATCCTTCCTCTCTGGAGGATCTTCTACTGGCGCTACATCATCTCGGCCTTGGGATCGGAGCGCGTGCTGCTGATTGGGAACTCGAGCATCCTGGGTGAGGTCGCGGAGACGGTGATCGCCAAGCCGGAGTTCGGCTACTCGATCATCGGCTATTTGCATGAAGAGCAGCCCTGCAATTTTCCGGTGCCATGCCTCGGCCCGGTGAGCCAGGTCAAGCAAGTCTGCGCGGAACACAAACCCACTCGCATCGTCGTCGGCATGGCTGAGCGGCGCAACCGGCTCCCCATGCAAGACCTGCTCGAGATCCGCTTCGCTGGAGTGCGGATTGAGGATGCCGCCGATACCTATGAGATGGCCATGCGACGGGTCTGCAGCCGTAAGCTCCAGCCGTCGCAGCTCGTCTTTTCCTCGGCGCTAGGTCCGCGCCCTCACGCCATTGCCATCCAGAGCTTCTACTCTTTTGTGATCGGTCTGCTCGGGCTGCTGCTCTTTTCGCCTTTTATGTTGATCGCCGTCGTTCTGGTTAAATCTACATCCAACGGGCCTGTCCTTTACCGGCAGCGTCGCGTGGGCATCAACGGAAAAATCTTCACCGTCTTTAAATTCCGCTCCATGTACATGGACGCCGAAGCAAGAACCGGCGCCGTGTGGGCCAAGAAGGATGACCCGCGAATCACTCCGGTAGGGAAGTGGCTTCGTAAATTACGCCTGGACGAGTTGCCCCAATTCTGGAATGTCGTCCGGGGCGACATGGCGATTGTTGGCCCAAGACCGGAGCGTCCCGAATTTGTTGACCTGCTCGCTCACCAGATTCCCTACTACCGGCAGCGCCTTGCAGTAAAACCGGGGATCACCGGATGGGCGCAGATCAATCACAAGTACGGTGATACCGAATTAGACGCCATGATCAAGCTGGAGTACGATCTCTACTACATCAAGAACGTCGCCGCCGCGCTCGATTTCTACATCATCTTTCATACTGTGAAGGTAATGCTGCTGAGCCGCGGGGCGCAGTAGCCGGCGTCGGATCGGTTTCGGTAAATCGGAGCGAAGCTTCCGATCCGTAACGGTGGTAATTCGTAAAGTTCAGGCGATTCCATTCGCGTCTGTTTTCGGACTCATAGAAGACCGAATACTCTCCCGACGCCGGCAGAAGCCATTGAGCGCCGTTGAGGGTCACCATCTGTAAGCTGACGCTCCACAGCAGCTCCGAAATCCGCAATTCAGGATCCATCCAGGTAGAAACACGGCTGACCTTAAGAATCTGACCGGATCTTTCTGAGACCCATACTTGAGTTCGGAAGGGAACCTGGTAGCTGCGGCCATCGACAATCAGGTTCCAGGGACTGTGTTCTTTCGGCACCTCAAAGGTGTACAAGGCTGCCGGCGTGCCGGCTAACTCGGTCAGCCCTTCCGGCTTCACCTGCTGTACTTTCAACAGCTGCTGTGTCTGTCGAAGAAGTGTGCCGAATTCCCCCTCCGACCAGGCGCCGGAAACATTCGATAAACGAGCCCGGGCGCCCTTGTTCCGTCTGACGTCAGTGTAGTGTTCGTTTCCATTCTCGAATGACACTCGAGCGGTCAGCGTGTCTACCGGCCGTATGTTAGACAGATCGAGCGATGCTCGAACCCGCATGATCTTTTCGTCGCAGACGAATGACTGAAGGCTGTTGTAGAGGTCTTCGTTCGCCGACTGCGCCCTGCGAAGTAAGTCGAGAGTATCACCCGATGAGTAAGCGCGCCGCGACTTATCCGTGACCTCGTTCTCCCCAGTCGAGCTGGCTGCATAACTCGAAGCTCCGAACGCGAACAGACTTATGAGACAGAAACTTGTTATAGCGACGCGGTTCTTCACGGTTTTCCTCCGCCCCGCGAAATCTCTCGCGCGACACAGGTCTAATCGACGATTCCTGCAACAAACTTTATTTGCTGTACAGACTTCTGTAAAAAAAGTTGAGAATAGGTCGCCAATATCGCAGCACTAAGGCCCGCTTTGAACTCGGATTTCTAAAAATTGTGTCATCGCATGACGTGGCGCGGAGACTCGTCTCTGCCGTGTCGGCGCTCATGCCGACACTTGTCTTGCGAAAAATCCGATTTAGTGCCCGGTTTTTCGGTAAAGCGCGACTGCTTTCTCGTGCTCTTCGAGAGTCGCCGAGAAATGGTGTGAGCCCGAGCCATCCGGCTTGGCAACGAAATACAGGAAGGAAGTCTCTGCCGGGCGCAAAGCGGCGGTCAGCGAATCGACACCCGGATTCGTAATAGGGCCAGGCGGCAGACCGGCGTGAACATAAGTGTTATACGGATTCGTGCTCGCCAGGTCCGAACGGTGAATCGCACCCCGGTAGCGATTCTCCAAAAGAGCCGCGTAGACCGTGGTGGGATCGCACTGGAGTGGAATACCCGCTTTCAGACGATTGTTGAAGACAGCGGCTACCAGCGGACGCTCCGCCCGCACCGCCGACTCCTTCTCGATCAGCGAAGCCAGCGTCACGGCTCGATGGACATCGGCTGCCTGCTCCGAACCGCTCAGCTGCGACCATCGCTTCCTGAATTCAGTGGTCATTAAATGACACAGCTGCGCAGCGGTTGTGTGGTGAGTCACTCGATAGGTCGAAGGAAAAAGATACCCTTCGAGAGTTGGAGCCGACGGGTCCAAATCGTGAATGGAGCCGGGATTCATCGCCGTTCTTAGAAACTCGTCCGCGTCAACTGTATCGGAGTTGCGGAGTAAGTTGGCAATATCGAAGAGATTACTGCCTTCCGGAATTGTAAATTCCTCGAAAAAGATTTGGCCCCGCTGAATCTCGGTGAATACCTGCCAGGGAGTTTGCGCTGTTGCAAATCGGTATTCACCGGCTTGCAAGGTCGCTGCCGGATGCAACAATCTGACGGCGAGAAAAGCCCACCGCGATCGAATTACTCCCTGGCTTGTAAGTTTTTCCCCGATGGCGCGTGAAGACATGCCATGTTCCACTTCGACGAACGTCTGGTCCTGGAAGCCTTTGTACGGTCGCAGCAGCCGGTAACCCCCGACGGCGCTACCAATCAACAGGATGACGATCGCCAGAGTCGCTACCGTCCAAAAGAATTTACGAATGGGATCTCCTCGCTTCACTCAACATCTGGTTCATCACCGTCAACCTGTTCCGTGCCTCGCGAATACTCTAGATAGCTCTGCAGAAGCAACACCGCTGCCAGCCGGTCCACCGCTTTTTTTTTCTGATCGAGTGAAGCTCCAGACTGGCGAAGCATACGTTCGGCCTCGGCCGAAGTCAGCCGTTCATCCCAAAATACGATGGGCAGGTCGAACAGGCCGCGCAGCCTATCCGCAAATTCGTCGGTGTAAGCGCTCTGTCGGCTTTCATCCCCACTCATATGCACCGGCCGCCCAATCAGAAAAAGTCCGACCTGCCAGCGAGCGACAACCTGCTTCAATTGCGCCAGATCCTCTCGAATGCGGCTCCGGTACAAGGTGTCGATCCCTTGCGCCGTCAATCCGAGTTCATCACTAACTGCCAGCCCGATCCTCTTCTTTCCAACGTCCAGCGCCAGGATCCGACCAAGCGGCCGACCTTCATTCAGTTGAGCCAATTTTGAATTGTAAACCTCTGCGCAATTCCAGGAAAAATCCCTAACGCATGTTAGAGTATCGGGTACCGAGGCCCTTCCTCCGCTTTGGCCCTACTCAGCGTTCCCCCAGTTTCCGTCCGCTTCATCAATTTCGCAACCTCGCTCATCGCGCTCTCCGCTTCCGTCGCCTTACTCTATTACGGGCGCGACTTTTTCGTGTCACTCATCTTCTCTGCGGTGTTCGCGTTCATTCTCGATCCCGCCGTCCTGATTGTCATGAAATTGCGGATTCCACGCGGAATCGCCACGCCCATCGTCATCGGGATTTCCGCTATCGGCATCTATCTCCTGACTATTCTCACTTGGACCCAGGTGACATCCCTTGCAGCCGACGTGCCAACTTATACGTCTCGCCTCAGTGAGCTGATCGATAAAGCCAACGGACGCCTGGACGGACTGGAGCAGCAGGCATTATTGACGATGATGCCGAAGAGTCTTCGTCAGCAGGAGACAGCTATCCAGCAGAAACCTCAAGAGGCCATGCGCGCCCGGCGCAGAAAAGGGACTGCTCCTCCTCCGCCTGTAATACCTCCACCGCCTCTCATCCAGCAAGTCCGAATCATGTCGGATCCCAGGCCAGTCATCACCACGCTCTACCTCTACGTCTCCCGCTACCTGCATGTCTTAGTGATGGTGTCCTTCGTTCCATTTCTGGTTTACTTCATGCTGAGCTGGCGTGATCGAATCGGTGAGAGCTTTCTCCAAATCTTCCAAGGTGAGCAGCAGGAAGTCGTCGGACGAGCCTGGGTTGGTATTGGCAATTCAACCCGCGCCTATGTCGTCGGAAATTTCTTTTTATGGGTCTTCCTCGGCGTGATGAGTGCTGCCGTCTTCTTCTTTCTGGGCGTCCCCTATTGGGGCTTGGTCGGCGCAGTAAGCGGATTTTTCAGTTTGGTCCCGTATATCGGTCTGCCGCTCTCCGTTTTGCCCCCTCTGGTCGCCGCTTTGGCTGTTCCGAATAAGTTCAAAACGGTTTTACTCGTAATAGTCGCGGCGGCCGCGCTTCACGTTCTGGCAATGAACTTCTTGTACGTGAAAGTAATCGGGCGCCGAGTTAGGCTTAACCCGCTGGCTCTGACTATCTCACTAACGTTCTGGGGCGCTGTTTGGGGCGGGATAGGACTGATACTCGCGGTCCCGATTACTGCCGCTATAAAAGAAATCTGCGACAACGTAGAATCGCTGAAAGCCTATGGAGAACTACTCGGAGATTAAGCCAAAATTCACCTGTTTGACACTCCCTAGTGATCTAGGGGGCGTGCAAGTCCACGCAATATTTCGTGCTAGGATGGCGTTGCATGTCATTCGACCGCTTGAACGTATTCAAGGCTCCCGATTCAGAGAACAAGTTCATTGTCGTGGTAATGCATTCTGAAGAACCATCCGATAGACCGCTACATGTTTCTTATGAACTTGCTCCCGACGAGGCAAAAAACCTCCTTCGACACTACAACCTCATCGATACCGAAATTGATTCCAGGTTAGCCAAGGCGACCGTCCGAATTACCGCCTTCGCTGCGGGCTGACGCAGCGTGGCGGCGGTTAACTACGATGTCTTTTCTGTTTAGTTTGTAGGAACCGGAACTTCAGCAGGCATCGACACCGCGGACAACTCGGCGGAAGCTCTTTCAACAATTTCGTAATCGAGTTCAGGGTATAAAGGGAACTGCCGCAAAAGCTGTTTCACGCTTTTACGAGCTCGGTCTTCCAGTTTCGCATCCAATATGTATTGAGCGCGGCTCGCTTCGCCTTTTCGTGCTCCTGTCGCAACCGTTGAAGGTCTGGTCTCGGTCAGCACATCGCGAACCAACCTTGCGATCTCCTTCATCTCATCCGGACCCATTCCGAGACTTGTTACCGCCGATGTTCCAAATCGGAGGCCGCTGGTGTACCACGGACCGTTCTCATCGAAGGGCAGGGCATTTCGATTTAAGGTAACGCCGCAGGCGCGCAGAGCGGTCTCTGCCTGGCGTCCCGTCAGTCCGAATCCCTTCGCTACATCGACCAGCACCATGTGATTCTCCGTCCCACCAGTCAAGACAGGAACTTGCAACTCAAAAAACTCTCTCGCGAGCCGCTGAGAGTTCTCGACGATCCGGTGCGCATACCTCGTGAAGTCCGGCGAGAGCGCCTCGCGAAAGGCAACCGCTTTGGCAGCCATGACGTGAGGAAGAGGGCCTCCGAGAATGGCCGGACAAGCCTTGTTGACGGCATCGGCATACTCTTTTTTGCACAATACAATTCCGCCCCGCGGACCACGTAAGGTCTTGTGCGTTGTGGATGTCACTACGTGGGCGTGCGGTACGGGATCGAAGTCTCCCGTAAAAACCTTGCCCGCGACCAGACCCGCGAAGTGGGCCATGTCAACCATTAGAACCGCGCCCACCTCATCTGCCATTTCTCGTAGCAGAGCAAAGTTCAATTTCCGCGAATAGGCGCTGTATCCGGCCAAAAATACAGTGGGACGGACTTCGTGGATCTGCTTTCGCAAAGCCTCGTAATCTAGCAGCTTGGTCTCTCGATTTACACTGTAGGTATGCACCTTAAAGATCAAACCTGAGATATTAAACCGGTAGCCATGAGTCAAATGCCCACCGGAGTAAAAGTCGAGAGCAAGCAGCTTCTGCTGACTGAAAGCGGCTCGAACCTGTTCCCATTGTTCGGGACTCGCCTCTAAAGGATTGGCCAGCGCCATCTTTTTAAGCAGAGGATCTTGCACCGCGTTCGCGAAGATCGCCAGAAAGGCAACCAGATTGGCGTCCGCTCCGGAATGCGGCTGCACAAATGCGTGCTCCGCTCCGAACAGCTCCTTCGCCAGATCGGCGGCTTCCGTTTCGACTTGATCTACGTTCTCGCATCCGGCGTAAAATCGATGGTGCGGATAGCCTTCCGCATACTTATCGGTAAACAGATTTCCTTGCGCCAACTGCACTGCCAGCGATGAATAATTTTCACTGGCGATCAGCTTCAAGTTGCTGCGCTGATCCTGCAGTTCCTTAATGATCGATCCGGCAATCGAAGGCGATACGCTTGCGACCGTATCGAGCGACGCGAAGTAAGCAGCTGCGGCGGTGGACGGGGCGTAACGGTGCTTAGATAAGTAGCTTGTAAGTAAGGATTCCATGGTGGCGACGCTTCAAATGCCTTTTGGAAGCGAATGTTTCCTCCCACCGGCATCTAACGTAGTTGTACCAGACTCTCATCCTCTGTCAATTACGATAAGCTCAACGTTTTATCCATGCCAATAGCGAAAACATGCCTTTTGATCCTGCTCTCTGGCGCAGCCCTCTTTGCGGCAGGTCGAGACTCCTGGGTCGTGACGTGGGGCGCGAGTCCCTCTCCCCAGCTCCCTGACGATGCTGCGATGGCCAAGGAGAATTTGAAGTTTGAAAACCAAACTCTCCGCGAAATCGTTCATACCAGCGTCGGCGGCAGCACCGTACGGGTCCGTCTATCGAATGCTTTTGGAAAGGAGCCCATCACCATCGGTTCGGCTCATCTGGCCTTGCGCTGGAAAGATTCGAGTATTGTTCCTCAGTCGGATCGCGCCCTCACATTCGGCGGCCGACCATCAATTTCAGTTCCAGCGAATGCGCCAGTGTTGAGTGATCCCGTGAATTTAGATTTGCCTCCTGGCAGTGATGCTGCTGTGAGCCTCTTCCTACCTAGCGCAGTAACCGGCGCCGGAATTCACTACGGGGCGCAGCAGACCTCTTACCTCGGAAAGGGCGACATGACAGGAGCAGCAGCCATCCCTGAGCCAATCACCATCACTCATTGGGCTTTTCTGACTGGTATTGATGTATTGTCTACTCAAGCCGGTTCCACGCTCGTCGCTTTCGGCGACTCGATCACGGACGGAGCGCAGTCTACCGTCGATGCCAACAATCGCTGGCCCAACATCTTGGCCGATCGTCTGAGCAAATTTTCGAAAACCAAGCTGGTTGGTGTTCTCGATGCCGGAATCGGCGGCAACCGGATTCTTCATGACGCCTCCAGTAACATCGTCTTTGGAGTGAATGCGCTTGCCCGTTTCGACCGTGACGTTCTTGCTCAGCCTGGCGTGAAGTTTGTGATCGTGTTGGAAGGCATCAACGATATAGGGCATCCTGGCTCGTCTGCTCCGCTATCGGAGACGGTTAGCGCCGAGGATCTTATCGGCGGTCTTACGCAGCTGGTGAGTCGAGCGCGCGAGAAGGGTATCAAGATCTTTGGAGCAACCCTCACTCCCTTCGATGGAACTACCTATGCCGGTTATTTCAGTCCTGAAAAAGAAGTGAAGCGAAAAGCGGTGAATGAGTGGATCCGGACCAGCAAAACCTTCGATGGTGTAATCGACTTCGACAAGATCGTTCAGGATTCGACCCATCCCGACAAGATGTCGCCCGCGTACGATAGCGGTGACCACTTACATCCGAACGATGCTGGATACAAGATGATGGGCGAGTCCATCGACCTGGCGCTGTTTCAGTAGCCTCTAAACCGAACCCATCTGCGCGAGTTCGGTCTTAATCCGCGTCACGATCAATTCCGGTGAATGCTCGTTCTCGGAAAGAATAACCGGAGCTGTTGAGCGTTTGTCGCTTCCGCTTCCCCATACCACCCAGAATGTCCAAGGCCCAAAGCCTCCATCCCCTTGCAGGCGAATCGAGAGTTGTCTTCGATCATGCTCGAACTCCTGGTGAATGATCCGGTCTACAGTTGTCTTCGTGGTTTGGTCGCGAAGAGCAACCGAAACATCCAGATTGTGGTGAACGTATTTGGTGTGTCCGCTAGGCAATATGGCGGTCGGCATGTTATCTGGTATGAAAACTTATCACAATTTCCCTGAGACATCTACCGGAACTGCTCTTCCACTTCTCGCAGCCAGTCCGGACGCTTCAAAACTTCACGCGGCTTGCTGCCATCCGGTGGGCCGATAATTCCCTCATGCTGCATCATGTCAAGGATCCGAGCCGCGCGCCCATAGCCAAGCCGTAAGCGCCTCTGCAGCGTAGAAGTCGAAGCCTTGCCCGCTTCGACCACCACGCGAACTGCATCCTGGTACATCGGGTCTTGCGCCCCGTCGAAGACTTCGTCGTCCTCGTCGCCTTCTTCCGAGGGCGGCGTCAGAAGGTAGGTTTGATCGTAATCGGGAGTTGCCTGCTCCTTCCAGAACTCGACCACGCGATTCGTTTCCACTTCCGTGACGTAGGCGCCGTGAACGCGGGTTAAACGCGAGGATCCGGGCGGCAGGAATAACATGTCGCCTTTGCCCAGCAGATGTTCTGCGCCCATACTGTCCAGCACGGTCCGGGAGTCGACCCGCGTCGCCACCCGGAAACTGATGCGCGAAGGAAAGTTCGCCTTAATCAAACCCGTGATGACATCTACGCTCGGCCGTTGCGTCGCTAGAACAAGGTGCATGCCGACGGCGCGCGCCATCTGCGCCAGACGGGTGATGCACTCCTCCACGTTGGCTCGTTCCAACATCATCAAATCAGCCAACTCGTCGATCAAAATCAGAATGTACGGAAGCGGCTTTAAGCTGTCGTCTTCCTCTTGCGTTTCGTCAAAGAGCGTCTTCTGTTCCCGGCGAAGAAGCGTCACTTTACGGTTGTATTGATCGATGTTGCGCACTCCGTGAGCGGCCAGCAACTTCAACCGGCGCTCCATCTCGAGCACCGCGTTTCGTAAAGCGTTCGTCGCCTTTTTGGGCTCGGTGATGACGGGCGTTAACAGGTGCGGAATCCCCTCATAAATCCCCAGCTCCACGCGCTTGGGATCCACCATAATCATGCGGACCTGATCCGGTGTCGCCTTATAGAGGAACGACATGATCATGGCGTTGAGCATCACGCTCTTGCCGGAACCGGTTGAGCCGGCAATCAGGAGGTGAGGCATCGTTTCGAGCGGAGCCACCTTGATTCGTCCGTTAATGTCCTTGCCCAGCGCAATCGTCATATTCGAGGTCGCCTCTCGAAACTCACTCGACTCCAAAATCGATCGGAGACCGATTACTTCACGCTTACTGTTCGGTACCTCAATGCCTACCGTCGGTTTTCCGGGTAGCCTCTCGATCAGCACCGACTCGGCTTGCAAGCCAAGACAAAGGTCCTCGGTTAGCGTGGTAATCCGGCTGTACTTTATGCCGGCTTCCGGCTTGTACTCGAACGTGGTTACGACCGGGCCAGGGTTGATTTGCACCACTGATCCCCGGACGTTGAACTCTTCGAGCTTCGATTTAATCCGGCTCGCAATTTCCTGAAGCTCCCCGCCGTCATATCCGTTGCCCGGAGCAATTTCGTTCAAAAGCTCTGTAGAAGGCAACCGGTATAGCTTACGCCGCTTTGGCTTAGGACCAGGCCCGGCCTCGACCGGCTCCGGTTCGGCAAGAGCAGAAACCTCCTCACCGAAGGATTCGCTTTGCACAGGCGGTTGAGGCACAAGCGTACGAATGGGAATCGACTGTTCGCCGGCCAGCTCCTCCTCTTTTTTCGGGCCCATATCGAATGGCGGTTCGTCATCCTCCACCCTCCTGCTCTTGATAGGCGCGTGTCCATTGCGAGGCGAAATCGGTTCGGTTACAACCGGGCTAGGGAAGGTCTCGCTCGTAACTTGCGTAGCTGCCCGCACAGGCCGTTGCCGCTCAGTGTTTACGACTCGTCGAGCCGAGCGCTCCACTGCCTTTGCTCTCGCCTTTTCGATCGCGAGTTGACGCCGCGCCTGGCGCTCGGCCTTCCGGCGCTCACTGAATTCCCGCCACCTCGCCCGCGGTCCGCTGAGCCAGCGCATCAGAGTTGAAACTTCAAATGTCGACGCGAAATACAGCGCCAAGATCCCGAAGGCTGCCGTCATAATCGCTGCGCCGGTCAATCCGAACCGTGCTTCGAGAAAGTCGGCAATCACCATCCCAGCCATTCCGCTGGGCCGCACCGTCCCTCCTATCAGCAACATCGGCGGGAAAAGACCGCACGCTGCTGACATACACAGCCATAAAGCAACCGTGCCGAAAATTCGAAACCACGGACTCTCGATAGGCGAGGAACGAAGCCACTTGAAGCCAAGCCCCCAAATATGAATCGACAGAAGAAAAGCGCTGATGCCAAAAATCTGTAACGTGAAATCAGCCCACTTCGCCCCGAAAAGACCAAGTAAATTATGTGGCTTTGTGACGGAAGCAACCGTGTTCCAGGAAGGATCGCCCGTCGAATAAGAAAGCAGACTCAGCACCACGGCTAAGCCGAGCAACAGCAACAAAAATCCGACGGCTTCATTGAGCCGGGTATATCGAGACGGGGAAAAAAGGGTCATCCGCTGATACGGAAGAAGTAATCCAGAGCTATCTCATTATGCCAAATGCGTGATGGGCCGTTTTGTTTGCTGCGTGTTCGCTCCCGAAGCTACTAGCCCGCGAAAATCATCGTTACAGCTTGAACAATCTCGCGACCGCCATCACCGGGAGGACCATAATAAAGGGAGGAAGAAGCCCCACCCTCCACCTCATACATGCGAGCCACAAAGATTGTAGCCACCCTCGGGCCCTCCACTGATTCGGAACATATCATGCGCGATTTGTTCCAAGCAGGCGTGGATGTTTTCCGCTTGAATGCTTCACATGGAGTGCACGAGGACCACGCCCGGCGAATCAAAATGGTCAGGGAACTTGCTGCCGAGTTCAAAGTTCATGTCGGTATTTTGCTCGACCTTCAAGGCCCTAAAATCCGGCTTGGAACGTTCCAGAAAGGTCCTTATTTACTCGAAGAAAAAGCCACCTTCACCATCACCACAGCCTCGGTAGATGGCACCTCTGAAATAGCCTCCACGACCTATCCCGAGTTTGCTCGCGACGTCAAACCCGGCGATCCGGTCCTGCTGGCCGATGGTTCGGTACAGCTCCGCGTTCTCAGCACGGATGGCATAGCCGCGCGTTGTGAAGTCGTCCGAGGCGGCGCCATCAGCGACCGCAAGGGGATTAATCTACCTGGCGTTGCCATCAGCACCCCGTCGCTGTCGAAGAAAGATATCGCCGATGCCCACTTCGGAGTCGAACAAGGCGTCGATTTTTTCGCGCTGTCTTTCGTGCGCCAGGCCCGCGACGTTCTTCGGCTCCGGCATCTGCTCGAAGACGTAGATGCTCATCAGCCCATCGTCGCCAAAATAGAAAAGCCCGAAGCATTGGACAACCTGGAAGGGATTCTCGACGAATGCGATGGGTTGATGGTCGCTCGAGGAGATTTGGGCGTCGAGATGGCCATCGAAAAAGTTCCGGCCGTCCAGAAAACCATCATTGAGAAGGCCCGTAAACACGGAAAACTTGTGATTACGGCAACGCAAATGTTGGAATCGATGATCGAGAATGCAGTGCCCACCCGCGCCGAGGTCAGCGACATTGCCAACGCCATTCATGACGGTACCAGCGCGATTATGCTCTCGGCTGAAACGTCAGCCGGAAAGCATCCCGTGGAGTCCGTGCGAGTGATGGCTCGCATCGCGAAAGAAACCGAAAATGCTGTCCGCGACAAAGGCTTCCCGGATGTTTGGACCGGTCAGCAAATGACCATTCCGGAGATCATTGCCGACGCTGCTTATCATTCCGCTCGTTCCGCTAATGTAGCGGCGTTAGCGGTCGGAACCAGCACCGGCGCTTCGGCTCGGCTCCTGGCGCGCTATCGTCCTCCCGTTCCTGTTTTTGCCTTTACCTCTGACGAGAACGTCGCGCGCCAACTCTCGCTGATCTACGGCGTCGAAGCCATTTTGTCCCCCTCCTTCCACTCAACCGACCAGATGCTGACCGAAATGGAGTTGACTCTCGTCAATTCCGGTCGCGTGCAGCCAGGCGACAACATCGTCTTCGTGGCCGGCCAGCCGGTCGGTCTGCGCGGTTCCACCAATATGTTGAAGCTCCATCGAATCAGCGGCATCCGAAGTTCATAGATGTACCAGGCGCTCCTCGTTGTCTCCTTCGGCGGCCCCGAAAAGCCGGAAGATGTTCTCCCTTTTCTCGAAAATGTAACGCGCGGCCGCAACATCCCCCGCGAGCGATTGCTTGAAGTCAGCGAGCACTATCTCCACTTCGGCGGCAGAAGTCCAATCAACGATCAGTGTCGTGATCTGATCGCCGCTCTGCGCCCCGAATTGAATATCCCGATCTATTGGGGAAACCGAAATTGGCATCCCATGCTGGCGGAAACGCTTCGCCAAATGCGGGACGACGGAATCCAGCGCGCGCTAGCGTTCATGACCTCGGCCTACAGCTCTTATTCCGGGTGTCGTCAATACCGGGAGAACATCGAGCGTGCGCAGGCCGAAGTCGGCTCAGACGCTCCCAAAATAGACAAGCTCCGCGTCTTTTACAATCATCCCGGCTTCATCGAAGCCTGCACCGACCGCGTCCGCGAGGCTCTCGGCCAAACTCGCAAAAACGAACCCACAGGGGTTCGTTTCGTAATAACCGCGCACTCCATCCCCTGCGCCATGGCCGAAACCAGCGCCTACCAAGCCCAACTGTCTGAAGCGGCGAGACTTGTTGCCGAAGCATTGGGAATGCCCGATTGGGACTTGGTTTTTCAGAGCCGCAGCGGTCCGCCCACCCAACCATGGCTCGGGCCCGACATCCTCGACCACATGAGGAATTTACACGAGCGGGGAATCGACGATCTGATCATCGCCCCCTTAGGCTTCATCTCCGATCACATGGAGATTTTGTACGATCTCGATACGGAAGCCCACGAGCTGGCGCAAGAGCTCGGCATGAACATGGTTCGGGCGCGAACCGTAGGCACTCATCCTGCTTTTGTCCGAATGATCCGCCAGCTAGTTTCCGAGCGAATGAACGAAGGAGAGCCCCGGTTAGCGATCGGCCGTTTCGGCCCTAATCACGACGTTTGCCCGGTGGATTGTTGCCCTGCGCCGCAGAAAGCCGGTAGACCTCCCGCTTCGGCAGTCCTAACCGTTTCGCAACAGTCTTGATGGCTTCCATTCGCTCCAAGCCTTCTTCGTTCTGAAGCCGTTCAACCTCTTGAAGCGGATCCTCAACGCTCTCCTTCTCATCAGACCGCCCAATGGCAATCGTGATCTCGCCTTTAATCGATCCGCGCTTCGAAAGCTGATCGTAGATCTCCTGCGCCGAGCCTCGTAGAAATTCCTCGTGCAGTTTCGTCAACTCGCGTCCGACCACAACACGGCGTTCTCCAAACAACTGCGCCATCTCCAGCAAGGTCTCCAAAACCCGATGTGGACTTTCGTAGACCAACACGGTCGCACGCTCTCCCCCTAGCTCTTCTAAAACTCGACGGCGCGTACCAGCTTTGGCCGGCAGAAATCCAAGGAAGCGAAATTGATCGGTAGGTAAGCCGGAAGCCGCCAGAGTCGCAAGAATGGCGGAAGCGCCGGGGATGGGAACAACCGTAATTCCATTCTGAATGGCCGACACAACCACTCGATACCCGGGATCCGAGATCAGCGGCGTCCCGGCATCGCTTACTAACGCCACCGACTCGCCCCGCTCCAAATGCTCTAACAGTAAACTTGTGCGGGAGTTTTCATTGTGCTCGTGATAACTCACCAGCGGTTTGCGTATCTGCAAATGCTCCAGCAGCTTTTGCGTCTGGCGTGTGTCCTCGCACGCGATCACCTGGACTTCGTCCCGCAAAATCCGGACCGCTCGCAGCGTTATGTCTTCGAGATTACCAATCGGAGTGGAGACTAGATAAAGAATACCCGGCAAACACTATCATGAAAGATCAGGTAGTGAGTACGCAAACGCAATCGCAATTTGACGAGGCCCCGCTCTACGTTCGCTGGAATGCCGATCTTTCCGCCTACGCGATCGAAATGCGTCTCGACGTCATCGGCAGAATCGCCGGCGAGATGAAACTGGCCGAGAAACAGGGTGTTGAGATCGGCGGCATTCTGATCGGATCGCAACCCAGTGAACCCTCACCCACGCTGAGGATCGACGATTTCGAGATCATTCGGCGCCGAGCCGAGGACGGCTCCATCTTTATGCTGGACCCCAAGGAGCGCGATCGCTTCTTGACATCCCGATGGGACACCACAATGAAAGGGAGGTCGGGAATCGGTTTTTTTCGGACTCATCTCCGGCCCGGACCCATGCAACCTTCCCTGGCCGACAAAACTCTCTTGAGCCAGGAACTCAGAGAAAAAGTTCATTCCATTCTCTTGATCAGCGGGACCGAACCGTACACAGCGGCCTTCTTCATCGGAGCCGAGAGTAACCTGTCCGAGACGCCGTCCATACCGGAGTTCCGTTTCGATGAAAACGAGTTTAGGTCGCTTCCGGAGGTCTCGACTCGTCCCGGCAGCAACTCGCGATCGAGCGCCCGCTGGCGATGGTATGCGGGCATGTTACTGGTGTTGTTGCTGGCACTCTGCGCGGAACTGTATCACCTCAAGACCTCCGGCGGGTCCGACCCCAACAGCATCGAACTCGCTATCGCCGGCAGCGATATCCTCGATATCTCCTGGAATCGCTCTGCGTCGGATTTGAAACGCGCGACAAGCGCCAAGCTCTCCATCATCGACGGACCAAGCCGGCGTGAAATTCTGTTGGGGCAGGATGAACTGAGACTGGGCCGCGTTCGATATCATCACTTCGGTTCGGATGTGAAGGTAATCCTCCAACTTCGAATGCCGGATTCTACTTCGACGACTCAGTCGGCGACGTGGAGTTCCGCCAGCTGAGTCGCAGCCACGGGCTCCGACTCAGACACGGCAAATCTCCGTCGAACGTGCTTACGCCTGTCGAAGAAGGAGGTTAAATTCACCGCCTTTGGCGTCAAGAATCACCGTGCTGCCAGGCGGGATCTGTTCTTGCGCAACTAGCGCCGCCACCGGTTGTATAAAGTTGCGCTGCACCGTCCTCTTCAGTTCACGAGCCCCAAATTCCAGGCTTGTGCCATTATCGAGCAATAAGCTGCGCCCGGCGGCAGTGCATTGCAACCGGAACCCACGGCACCCTAACCGACTATGGATCAAGCGGGCAAACCCCGTGAAGATCTGATCGAGGATCAAATTGCATGCTTCTCGATCGAGTGGTTTGTAAGTAATGACGGAATCGATGCGATTCACAAACTCGGGCGAGAACTTCTGGCGAACAGCGGCCATGCCGATGCTCTGGATCTTAGAAGGATCGGGTAACTCGGAGACCGGCATCATCGCTTCAAAGCCGAAGTCTGGCTTATTGGCGCGCTGAATGGATTTCGCACCCAAATTGCTCGTCAGGAAGATCATGGTGCGTTCGAAGTTGACGGTGCTGTTGTCGCCTAAGCGCAAAGTCGCCTTATCCAGAATTCCAAGGAGAAGGCGCGTCATAGAAGGCGCGGCCTTTTCAATCTCGTCGAACAGGACAATCGAAACATCGCTGTCGTCGCTGGTGACGCTGGTCAGCTTGGCTTGATTCAATATCGGCTGTGTTTCGCGATGTCCGAGATAGCCCGGGGGCGCTCCGATCAGCTTGGCAACTTCGTGCTCCATCTGAAATTCGCCGCAGTCAACCTTGAGCAGATTCTTACTGCTTCCGTGCAGTACCTCGGCCAGCGCTTCCACCGTGCGCGTTTTCCCGGTGCCGGTCGGGCCGAGCAGCAGCACCACTCCCATGGGCCTGCCCTCCGGTGCCAGTCCAGCTTGATGCATCTGGACGAAAGGAAGAATCGTCTCGATAGCCTCCGGTTGGCCAATCAATATGTCGTTCAGCTTCGACGCAATTCCATCTGGGTCCTCGGGTAGGATAGGACGTCTGGAGCGTCCCGACAGAGTGTACGATTTCATCCGCGCTATGACCTTTGTATGTCCTCGGAAGCACTGGGCCGTGTGAAGACAATTCCTTTCGCCCGTGAGTCTAGCCGGGGCGGAAGGTATTACCGGGTGTCGTCGCAGTCGGACGGAATTACCATGAAGTCAGTAACTTAAATCGAATCTATAACTTGCAGGGGCAATTTCAGGCGCAGGTTTTTTTTTCGCGCTTTGTGATCAGCAAAACTAGACCATCGCGGTGGGCGGTGCTGGTTCGTCCGGACTTCCGGCGCTCGAGAGCGGCCCACGCACCATCAGGAAAGCCAGCCCTAGTAAAACCAGAGCGCCCACTATGTAGGAGGGATTCGCAAACACCTGGAGATGCTCGCGGATTCGGGGCGGCGCAAATTGCAGGCCGGCCCACACCAATCCCAAAATGGCTTCGCCGGCGATCAGGCCGGAAGATGTCAGAACACCCGCATTTTCAACGCGTGCTTTTTGCGCCTCGTTGAATCCCCTGCGATCGGCAATCCTATCGGCGACCCAGCGAATCATGCCTCCCACAAAAATCGAGGCCGTCGTTTCGAACGGCAAATACATTCCGACTGATACAAGCATCGGACTCTTGATCTGCATCATGATCATGGCGACTCCGAACGCCATGCCGACTAATACCAAAGGCCACGGCATGTCGCCGCCTACAATTCCTTGTGCCAACAGCGCCATCAGACCAGCCTGCGGCGCTGGAAGCTGCCGGTCGCCAAAGCCCGTGCCGCCCGCGCGAATATTCCCCTCATGCAGAAGAACCAAGGGGAAATACATCACCAGGCTTGCCACCACGACTGCAATCAACTCAGCAATTTGAATGCTGCGCGGAGTACCGCCCAGAATGTAGCCGACTTTGAAGTCCTGGAGCAACTCGCCCGCCACCGCCGAAGAGACACAGACCACCGTCGCGACGCCCAGCACCGCTGCCACGCCACCGGCGCCGCCCACTCCCAGCGTCACCATCAGGAGAGCGGCAATGATCAACGTGGAAAGCGTGAGACCGGAGACCGGATTATTCGAAGAACCGATGATGCCGCACAGACTGCCGGAAACCGTAGCGAAGAAGAAGCCCAAAATCAGCATCACTACCGCCGCCACAATTCCTCCGATGACTTGCCCGGAAAAATAGATATAGAGAACAATCATCACCAGGAACACTGCGCCGATCAGACCGAGCACCAGCTTCGAACTCATATAGCGTTCCGTGCGCCCGAGAGCGTTCGTCTGTTCCGCCGTTTGCCGGACGTCGCGGAGAACACGGCTCAGACCGGTCGCCAGGCTTGTCCTCATTCCAAAAAGCGTGTACGCCGCGCCGACAAGCATGCCGCCCACCGCGATGGGACGAACAATGTAACGCCAGACCGAGGAGGCCAGATCGCTCCACGAAGAGTCAGGAGCGCCAGCCGGAAGGAAGTTGTGCATCTGCGGACCGAGAAAGTAAATGAGCAAGGGAACCAACACCACCCAGGCGATTACGCCTCCCGAAAACTGAATGGCGGCCAGCTTGGCGCCGATAATGTAACCGACGCCTAAATATGCGGGACTCACGCTCGGGGCAGCTAACGTCGACACACCGCCGGTACCCAAAATGTTGGTGGTTCCTGCGCCGCCCAGCCGAACGCGAGTCGATCCGAATTGACCTACCCGGATGGGAAACTCGGCATCCGCGGCAAAAAAACCGAATCGTCCGAGCAAGAAAACCAGTCCGCCGACCCCGATATTCCAGAACAGGTACTTCGCCGATTCCGCTCCCCGTTGACCGGCTTTGTGGATCTCCGAAGCCGCCACTGATTCAGGAAAAGGAAGCTCCGCATCCTCCACCATCACTCTCCGAACGAGCGAAATGAACAGCACGCCGAGCACACTGCCGACCAGAATCAATATCGTCGACTTCCAATACGCATCCCGAAAGCTGAACGAAGGCCAGGCGTGCGCGATCAGAAAGGCAGGAATCGTAAAAATTGCTCCCGACGCCACTCCCTCGCCGATGGACCCGCTGGTCCGCGCAATATTCTCTTCGAGCAGCGACCCCTTCCAGGCGCGCAAAACCGCCATGCTGATCACTGCTGCCGGATAGGTCGCCGCTACCGTCATGCCTGCGCGCAAGCCCAGATAGGCATTGGCAGCACCAAGAATAACGGTCATGGTGAGTCCAAGCAGCAGAGCCCGAGCGGTAAACTCCGGCATCTGCAGATGTTCGGGGACGAACGGCTTAAACGAGGATGATGTGCTCATGTTCGGCTTTAAATGAGGTGTCCGTATTGTAAGCGGGTCGCGAACCGAGGGTTGCCGAAACGTCCGGTCCCGAGCTGTTATGCAAGCTTTTGCTTGACGAGTTCGCTCAGCGCTTTCCCGTCGATTCGCTTGCCGGCCAGCCGCGCTTGTGCAGCCTTCATCACAACACCCATTTGCTTGCTGGACGTGGCGCCGGTCTCACTGATTGCGCCTGTCACAGCGTCGTCAAGATCGCCTTCCGAAGCCAGCGCCGGCAAATAACTCTCGATCAGCCGAATCTCCGCTTCCTCTTTGAGTGCGGCATCTTCGCGCCCTCCCTTGCGAAACATATCCACAGACTCATGCCGCTGTTTGAGCATGGTATTCATCACCTGCATCTCCGCTGCCTCGTCGAGAGGCTTCATCGAGTCGATTTCTTGTTTCTTCAGGGCGGTCTTGATCAGGCGAACGGTACTGAGGCGAGACTCATCCTTCGACTTCATGGCGTCGACCATGTCTTTTTGAATTCTGTCGAGAAGGGACATCGCCCACATTGTAAGCGAGGCACTTCAAGTCAACACAACAATCTTTCCGCCTGCCTTGTTCTCCTCCATGCAGCGATGCGCCTCGACGATCTCGTCCAGTTGGAAGGTCCTGCCGATTTGTACATGCAACTTGCCCGCGGCGATCTGTTCGGCTAGTTCATCGAACGGCGTCAGCATGAAATCCTCCGCGCCTCCGCCATAGGTTGTTAGATTAACAGCCGTTGGTATCGCTTCCATCGGAGTGAAGTTCTCGAAGGACCAGCTGTTGCCCACCACCCCGGTCATGCAGACGATGCCCTGTTGTTTGGTGCAACGCAGCGAGTCCTTGAGCGTCGTGATGCCGATCAGTTCAAGCACTTTATCGAAGCCGGCTGGAAAATCCTTCTTGACCTGCTCGGCGATTGAACCAGTGTCGATGACCACCTGGTCTGCGCCGCTTTCGCGCAGCAGTTTCTCGCGGTCAGGATTACGGGTGGTCGCTGCGACAAACGCGCCATGGTTCTTGGCGATCGCCGCAGCTGCCAGCCCGACCGAGGTAGTGCCGCCGCGGATCAAAAGCCGCTCGCCTTTTTCCAAACGAAGCGACTTGAAAAGCGAGCCCCACGCCGTCTGCAGCATTTCCGGAAGCGCCCCAAGCGTTTCCCATTCGAGTTTGGTTTTAATGACCTGCGCCTGCTTGGCGGGTACACAAGTAAATTCGGCATAGCCGCCGTCGAACTGTCGCCCCAGGCCGCCCATCGCAGTTCCCACTACATCACCTTTATGGAACTCGTTTCCCGGCGACTCCTCGACCACACCGACCGCCTCGATCCCAAGAATTCGCGGGAATTTGACATCGGGAGAATGACCCTGCCGCGTGAACAATTCCGATCGGTTGAGCCCGAACGCCTTCACGCGAATCAGAACTTCGCCCTCACCCGGTTTTGGAATCGGCCGGCTCTCGATTTTGAGAACCTCCGGCCCGCCTGGTTCGTGGATCACTGCCGCTTTCATCGTGGTCATCCTGCGTGTTTCCTTCTAACCGGTATTCTCGCAGTGGCGGCCTATCGGCAACGTGCTAGTGATTTACTGCTGCAAGCTGGTCAAATGCGCGCAACGATCATCGAACGTCAAGCCAAATTACCGTATTCAATTCGTTTGAGTAGATTTTTCAGGTGCGTGAACCCATCGTCTGTTCCTAACAGTGAGATAGGAGGTTTGTCGTAGGTTGCTAGATTCGGATCCTGTAACCACTCCAGAGCTACCGCAGAGTCGCCGAACACGTCAGTAGCAACTTTCTGAATCTCTCTGATTTGTTCGGACGAGAGGTTCTGTCTGATCCAGGAACGAGAAAGACTATCTAGGCTCTCGTTTGCGCCCTTCGACTTAGGGCTTCGAGTTCGAAGATATCGAGGACGCGCTTCGACACCGGTCGCTTCATCGATCAGTGGTTCCGACCGCTGCTCTCGTTCCACTTTGCGTTCTCGTTCAAGTTCCGCCATCACTCCATATTAAAAGAAACAGGTATCTCGCCGCTATGATCGCGATCATCCGTGGACGGTGACGCCTTCTGGGTTTCTGGCGCTTTTTTGCTCTCTTCTGAAGCGCTTTCGCACCGCCGGCGTTAGAAAAACTCCGAACGCCCCGAGGCACAAAAATGCGCTTGTTGGTTCCGGAACAGCGGCCGTCACAGGAGATCCGGCCTGAGTGAGAACGCTTCCCGCGTTCGACGAACTGCCCGCGGACGTGTTCGTTGCGCTGCCGGCAGAGTTGCCTGACTTAATAGCGACGATGCCCGGACGCGATAGCGCAAATCCCGCCGGATCGAATCCGCTCGCCCGGCCCCCAAATTGATCCAGTCCAGGCAAAGAAAGTTTGTGACCTGCAATATTCGCGAGCAGGAATGATGCGGGATCGCGAGGCGCCAGGAACATGTTCGGCGCCACTAAATCGGGAGGCGGCAGGCCGGCAATCGGCGAAGGCGTCACGCTCGGAGGAGGTTCCAACAGGCTCAGCATGGCTTCCCCCGGCTCATGCTCTCCTGAAATTGGCAACTTCGGCACGAGAGATAACCGATTCCCGCACCGAATCCTTGCCATGTTTTTCCCGTCACTGAGAAGCGATTCGCCTTTCGGTATGCGATGCTTCTTCGCACTCCAATACACTCGATTGGCGACGCGATACGAAACGTACATCAACGTGTCGACCGGCAGCGTTCGACGGACAACCGCCGAACCAAAATCCGCGTAATGATCTGCGACCACCCGATCTACAGCCCGAGAGTCCTCAAGCTCGGCAGCCGAATAAACGCCGCCGGGCACGACCGAGAATCGGTAGTTCTTTCTGGGGCGCTTCCTGACGATATCGCGGTTCTGAATTTGAGCCGCCCAACCGGTCGCTCCGTGGCCGCTGTTTGTCGATTGTTTCTTCAAAGCGCACGAACCGGTCAGCAGAAGGCTCAAAAGTAAGCCCGCTGAACCAATCGTCACTAGCGTCTTTGTTGATGCCAATACAGAAAATGCCTCGGAACAGGAGTGGATTCCGACGCATTACTCTCTCAGACTTTTCCGATCTCTTCCCGCCAGAGCGAATTGCCGATTGATCCGGCGTGACCCTACGGATACTTCGCATTGGAAAAGTCTTTGCACCGTTTGTGGCCTTTCTGCTTTTCTGGCTCGCCGGAGCAAGGCCGGTCTTCGCTGCTTCTCCCTGGCTTTCGGTCAGCAGCGGCCACTTCACCCTGTACACAACCGGTCGTTCCGCCGAAGCCGTTCCGCTTCTCAAACGCTTGGAGATTGCTCGCGTCTTTTTCGTTCAAAGCGGTTACTTCACGGCAAATCGGAGCAGGCCGCTCGATATCATCGCCTTCTCGAACGCGGAAGAATACGCCGCCTATCAAGCGAAGCCCGGAGTAGCGGCCTTCTTTCAACCAGGCCGTCAAAATGATTTCATCGTGCTCGGGAGCCTCGCGCCGGAGTATGGACGCATCGTCGTCCACGAATATGTCCATTCCGTGTTTTCGCAGGCGCTGCCTCAACTCCCCCTCTGGCTGCAGGAAGGTCTGGCTGACGTTTACTCCACTCTCGAGCTCGAAAAGGATTCCGAAGGGTCGATTTTTCGGATCGGGGCCTTGCTGCCCGAACGTGCAAGCGACCGAAACACTCTCGGAACCGCCGATTTAGCAAGCCTGTTTTCGGTTGGCAAAAGCTCGCCCATCTATGCCGATGGCGAAGCTGGTTGGCGCTTCTACTCCCAAAGCTGGGCTTTGGCTCACATGCTGGTCGTTAGCGATCGGTATTCTCCCCGCTTGCCGGCATTTCTGGCCGATCTTTCGGCAGGCGCCTCCGCGACCGATGCGTTCAAGCGAATATACGGCGCAACTCTCGAACAAGTAAGTTCGGACCTGCGGAGCTACTGGGGTCAAAGTACGACCGCGATCAAGATTGTCAAATGTCAGGATGAAACAGCCTCAGAGTCGCTCACCGCAGCGACAAGTAAAGAGGAGCGGTCAGCCTCAGCTATTGAACTCATGTTGGCGAATCTCCTCGCGACAAATCGCGACAAACAGCAATCTGCCGAAGCTCTACTGACGACGCTTTCCCTTCAATATTCGGATGAACCTCGCATCGAAGAGTCGCTGGCCTACTTGTTGCTGAGTCAACAGCGTGTGGAGGAAGCAAAAATTCATATGGCGCGGGCTGTTCGTCTCCGTTCAAACGATGCCGATCTCATTTTCCGTTATGCCGTGATGGAGGAGAACGCGGGGTCGCCCGACACGGAGATACTTGCACTGCTCAAACGCTCCTTGGAATTCGAGCCCGAGAACAACACAGCAAGGCTCGCAGTGGCCTCCCGCGAAGCCAGATCGGGTGCCTTTCAGGCCGCGATCGACACTTTGGCAACCCCGCTCAAGAATCCGACTCGGTCCGACTCTTATGTAACCTCCTACACCCTAGCCTTCTGCCACATTCAACTCGCTAATTGGCAACTCGGGCGATCTTACGCAGCGGCAGCTCTTCGAAACGCCGAAAATACGGAGGAGCAGAAGAATGCAAACGGGCTTCTCAGCTACGTCGAAAGACGAATTCAGCCGCAGGAGCAGACACAATCTCGCGTTCGCACACTCTCCGAGAACTAAGAAGCGCAAAGGACGCGGCTGCGCGCCACCAGTCAGGAAAGGAACTCGCTTGTCCTTAGGGTGGCGCGCTTGACACCGCGGCCGTCTTGCGCGTGGTCCTTAAAAAGGAACAGCCGAAGCCGTCCCCTTCCGAAGGCCGGAAATGCCGCGGTTTACTGCGCTGAAGCGAACGTCCACTTCTGGTTGTTCGCGCCCGAGCAAGGCCATTGAATGATCGAAGCGCCGTCGGCCGTAGACCCTCCCGACACGTCCATGCACATCCCGGTGCTGGTTGGGGAAATCGAGAAAGCGCCATCCGGCGTGGAGATCACCGTCCAGATCTCATTCTTTCCGCCCCAGTACGGCCACTGAATAAGAGGAGCTCCCGGCGACATACTAGCCCCGTTGATATCCAACTGCAGACCGCTGTTTTCTGCCGTGATCTTATAGCCGCCTGTCACGGCATCGAACTTAAAGCTTTGGTTGCTTGCCGAAGTGCAGGTTTGTTGGCTCATGCTTATGGCATACCAGGTCGCCGAAGGCCCCCCGGTCACGCCCAGGCACTTGCCGCTGTTCTTCGAAACCACATGGAGCCATGCCCCAGGCGTAAAGCCCGCCGGACTGGATGGCGGTGTCGGGGAGGCCGCCGGCGAAGCTTGGGCCGAATTCGGGTCTGTCGAGAGCGATGATTCATCGACCGCCTCGAAATTCGATCCTGCCACCTGGGTGAGAGTATGCATCTCATCGTCGTTCCAACGCGTATCCGGGACGCCCGTGATAAACCACGGTCCTCCGTTGTCGGCCAGAATCATTCCGTATGTCTTCAGTGCATTGAGAATCACCTGCACATGCGGAGGAAAGCTGCTGACATTGAAGCTCTGCTTCAGCCGGAAACGCTGCCCCATCGGAGGGTACTGGCTGCCGGAGACACTCGAAGCCTCGTGCCTGGCCGGCCAGATATAGGTGTCGTCTGTCACTGGCGCGGTAAAGCGAAGAGCGTGGTTGATCGTTCCCGAAACCACTTCGTCATAACGGACCAGCCCCGGAAGTATGGGCAGGCCCGCGGCGTCGGCCGAGGTCCAGCCGGAGGGTCGCAGCTGATTCGAGTTCAGCGGAAAAATCGCCCCCGAGCCGGCCGTCCAGGCGCCATTCGAAGCCGGACGAGCGGAATACAGTTCATAGTCGATGCAATTCGCGGTATCGACTATGAGAACGTGGCGATCTCCGGTCGAGGAGGAGCCTTCTTCCACCAATGGATTAGCCGGAATAGGATAGGGCCCCGGATCGCTCTCATACTGGAAAGTAACAGCGACCTTGGGCTGCGATCCGGAAACCGTGGTGATAGGTATTCCGCCTCCCGTGAGACTGCTGCCGAACTCCGGGTGAGCGCCCGACGAGTTGCCAATCGTCTGGACATAAGAGCCGGAATTAGCGTCCACCGGCAGCGAGTCTACTCGCGTATTCCAGACGTTATTAGAGGGAAAGACATTGCAACCATTGAGGTTCGGGGTCTGAGCGTCCGCCAACGCGGACAGACACACGACGCATAGAGAAAAAAGTAAGGAACGAATAGGAAACTCCTAAGTATTATTTGGCTTCTGACTCCGCGAACGACGCACCCCACGACTGCGCTGGCCTTATTCGCACGGGAAATCACCAGTAAATTAAAAAAGATTAAGGCCAGAGTAGCACAGATCCGCTAACATTCCGCCAGTCGAACTGGCTATCGAAAGAGTTGGTTCAAGTAGGCGAAATCGAAGGTCGGGAATTTCCGAAGACGTCGGCGACGGGGCCTATAGGGACAGAGTTGACGAACGTGAACAATAATCCGCTCCAACCTTGGATCGCCGGAACCCGGCCAGCGCAGGCTACGTCCCATCTGATTGTTATACTTAGCTGTTTTTGAGATTATTGATGAAGCATAGGCTCGTTTTTGCGCTCGTAGTGTGCGCACCTTTCCTCCACGCGGCAAGTTTTGTAAATGGCCAAGCTGCCCGGGCAATGCTCGGTCAGTATTCGTTCACTTACGCCGGAGGAGCGGCAAGTAATCAGATCTTAGGTGCCGTTGGTGGCTTGGCTTACGCAAATGGAACTCTGTATGCGGCGGACTCTAACTTCATACAGTCCTCCACCAGCCCAAGTCAGCACAATCGCGTGTTGGCGTTTCCGACCGGTTTCATACAGGATTCCCACGCCGATCTGACCGTGGAGACCAATCCCGCCGGCGACACCGCCTGTCAGCTGTGCGGGTATCCGGCCTTGAACGTACTCGGACAGGTAGACTTCAGCAGCACGATCCCTGGTCTGGCACAGTCCGCTGCCAGCAACCAATCTGGGTCTCTGAACGTTCCGACCGCCGTGGCAATTGATCCGACCGGTCATGTCCTGGCCGTGGCGGATACGGACAACAACCGCGTCCTCATCTGGAATCCCGCCCCGACCACCCTCAATGCTCCTGCCAACATCGTTCTTGGCCAGGCGAACTTCACCTCGCGCCCAGTGAGTGCCGTAGTGACTGCCAGCTCGCTTCGCGGTCCGCAAGGTGTTTGGATCCAGGATGGCAAGCTGTTTGTCGCGGACACCGGTAATTACCGCGTGTTGATCTGGAACAGCATTCCCACCGCCAACAACCAGCCTGCCAATGTAGTCCTCGGACAACCGAACTTTACAACCGTAAACCAGCCTCCGGTCACGGTCGCTAATCCGACCTCCTCGGCCACCACGCTGTCCAATCCAGTCTCGGCGACATCGGACGGATCTCACCTTTTTGTTTCCGATCTGGGCTTCAATCGGGTTTTGATCTGGAACAGCATCCCGACCGCGAATACGCAACCGGCCGATGTCGTTATCGGCCAGCCGGACATGACCAATACGGCGCCCAACAACTCGGGTCCCCTGTGTGGAGCACAACCTACGCCCGATCCCTTAGACCCCACCAAGCAGGTTTTTCCTCCCTGCGCCAACACCTTGAACTTCCCCCGTTTTGCCCTGTCCGATGGAACCAGGCTGTTCGTTGCCGACGGCGGCAACGATCGTGTTCTGATCTACAACACGATCCCGACGGCGAACGGCACGGCTGCCAATACCGTTCTTGGCCAGCCGGATTTCTCAACAAATTTGGTGACTAATCAAACCGCTTCCACCATTAGCACCACCATCGACAACACCGGTTCCGTAGACACCGTTCCAAGCCCTCTGTCGCTCGCCTACGACGGAACCAATCTCTACGTGGCCGATGGCAATAACTCGCGAATTCTCGTTTACACCCCCGGCGATACCTTGCTTTCGCAAAAATCAGTTCTGAATGCGGCGAGCAAGATTACTCGGCAGACCGGCTTTGTCAGCATTGCGCTGGCTGGTTCGATCGCGGCCGGCGATACGGTCGCCATCACGGTCGGCGCAAATACCTACACCTACACACTCAAAAGCACCGATACGCTCGCCACCATTACGACTGGGTTGATCAATTTGATTAACGCCGGAAGCGGCGATGCCAACGTCATTGCACTGACCGGAAGTATCCCCGATACCGTATTCGTCGTTTCGAGAAGTACCAACGCCGGTTACGACACCATCGCCCTCTCCGCCACCGCCTCTAACACAGTCAATGAAACCGTGACAGCCTCGGGCGCTTATCTCGCGGGCGGCAATGCCGGAACAGGCGCGCCGGGCACCATCGTCGAAGTGGACAACCCCGGCGGCGGCCTCTCTGATACCACCCTCAGCGCCAATTCTCAGAAAGCCCTGCCGCACACCCTGGGCGGCGTGCAGGTCTACATGGATGGAAATGCCGCGCCGCTGTTTTACGTCTCGCCGACCCAAATCATCGCGCAGGTTCCCTTCGAATACAACGACCGCAACAGCAGCAGCGTCTATGTCCGAACGCTTCACAGCAACGGTTCCATCACCGTAAGCACTCCCGCTCCGATAATCCTGGCCACTTCCAATCCAGGCCTCTTCGGAGGCTCCGCTACCTCCGATGTCCGGCCCGCCTATGGCGCTCTACACCAGGCCGGCAATCCCTCGGCCACCATCTCCATCGACGGCACGCCCACTGCGGGAGACATAATCACACTCACGGTGAACGGTCGGAACTATACGCATACTGTCACCAGTACCGACACTTTGATCACAGTCGTCACCGCGCTCGTCAGTTCTATAAACGCCGGCAGCGGCGATCCTCAGGTAACCGCCGGTCCGGGAGGCGCCTTCACCCGTGTTGTGCTGACCGCGCGACAGCCCGGAGCCGCAGGCAACGGGATACCAGTGAGCGGTACTGCCGCGGCAGCCACCTCGACCGGCACCGCCAGCGAGACTGTCAGCGCCTACCAAACCAGCACCTGCTGCACCACCAGCGGTACGGGACTGGTGACCGCCGGGAATCCGGCCCAACCGAACGAGACCATCACCTTCCTTGGAACGGGTCTGGGAGCGGTTCTTGGTTCCGACCTCTCCGGCGTGGCTGTCACTACCGGCCAGCCTTACACCGGCGCGCAACCGACCAGCGCGGCTGACAGCGTCGCGGCCACCGTGGGCGCCGCCACCGGCGAGGTGGTCAGCGCCGGCATTGCCAGCGGCGGCATAGGCGTCTACGAAGTTAATATCATCATGCCGAGCAGTCTCACCGCCAACCCCCAGACTCCGGTCTACATCGCTCAAAATGCCTTCATCAGCAACACAGTAACTATTCCGGTCGGAACCTCCGGCTCCACAGCTACGCCCGTTTCAACTACGCTTCCTCCGCTGCCCTGGGAAACAGGCTCAACCGCGGTGAATAGCGGCATTCCAGGCACGCCCGGCAATCAAAACCAGCAGAAGCTGCTCGTGTACCCCATCGTGTGGGAGCCCTCCACGTCCATCTGGACCCGGCTTCCGAGTAATGGAATCCAGGATCGACAATCTTTAGGGCAAGCCGGCGACATTCCTGCTCCCGGCGACTACGACGGGGACGGAACGGTCGATTTCGCCGTCTTTCGCCCCTCCAACGCAACCTTTTACGTTCTTCCCAGCAGCTCTCCCTCGGTGGTCTACACCCAACAATGGGGGCAAGCCGGCGACGTGCCGGTGCCGGGCGACTATGACGGCGACGGCCGAACCGATTACGCCCTTTTCCGGCCCTCTACCGGACAATGGCTCCTGATCTCGAGCATCAACCCGACGCAGACCTTGACCGCAACCTGGGGCCAGCCCGGCGATATCCCCGTTCAAGGTGACTACGATGGCGACCGAATCTCCGATCTGGCGGTCTTCCGGCCCTCCACCGGCCAGTGGCTTCTGCGATCCAGCATCAATCCCAGCAATACGTTAGCGCTCTCCTGGGGACAAGCCGGTGACATTCCCGTGGCGGGCGACTACGACGGAGACGGACTCTTCGATCTGGCCGTCTTCCGTCCATCGACAGGTACTTGGCTCTTGCGTTCTAGCGCCAGCCCTGGTGTTTCACTGTCGCTCCCCTGGGGACAAATCGGCGACATCCCGACTCCCGGCGACTACGATGGCGATGGAATTTTCGACGCGGCGGTTTATCGTCCTTCCAATGGAACCTGGATCGTGCGCCTCAGCAGCAACCCTGCCGGCCCGACTATTACCCAGCTCGGCGATCGTTTGAGCATCCCAGCCAACGCGCCCTACAACGCCGCTCTCAAGTGGAAGGTGCCGTCCTACCCGGTAAATTGGCAGGCTTCCGGCGGTATCTGGACGATTCCGTCGCTCGGCAATCCTCTCTTACAGAGCGCCGGTCTGATCGGCCAGACTCTGGGGCAGCCCGGCGATATACCTGTTCCGGGAGATTGGGACGGCGACGGTATTCTCGATTTCGCAGTCTGGCGCCCAGCCAACGGAACTTGGTACGTTATTCCCAGCAGCAATCCTGGGCAGGTCATCACGAAAGTCTGGGGCCAGAACGGCGATATCCCGGTTCCCGGGGATTATGACGGCGACGGAAAGCTGGACTATGCCTTCTGGCGGCCCAGTACCGCACAGTATTACCTCGTCTCGAGCATCAACAGCGCTCTGACGCTGACCATTCCCTGGGGCCAGCCGGGCGATGTCCCCGTGCCTGGCGATTACGACGGCGATAAGCTCACCGACTTGGCTGTCTACAGACGATCGACCGGCGCCTGGATTCTTCGTTCCAGCGCCAATCCGCTGCTCTCGCTGGCGCTGCCGTTCGGCGGTCAACCGGGCGATATTCCAGTCCCCAGCGACTACGACGGCGACGGGGAAACCGATCTTGCCATCTATCGCCCCTCCAGCGGAGATTGGCTGCTGCGCTCCAGCATGAATCCGTCGCTATCTCTGACAGTCAACTGGGGCGGACAGCCCGGCGATATCCCGGTTCCTGGAGACTACGATGGCGATGGTGAAGCGGATCCGGCCTTCTGGCGGCCGTCCACGCAAAGCTGGAATATCCGGCCCAGCAGCAATCCATCGCAACCGATTGTCAACGTTACGGGCGCCGCCAACTCTTTGCCCGCGAACGGTCCCAACACAATCGCTATCTACAACGAAACACATCAGTAGGTCAAGGGCGGCCACAGAGCCGCCCGTTCAATAAACAGCCCGACCCCCAAAGTCGCCCTTTTTGGTAAACTGAGGATTCTACGATTTGCTGCCCGAGGGTCTATCGGATTCTACGATCCTCGGGCATTCCCATCTGCTGCATGTACATCAAGAAACAACGTTTGTTGACTCCCGGCCCGACGCCTCTTCTTCCTTCTGCCCTGTACGCCATGATGGGTTCGGATATCCATCATCGAACGGCAGACTTCCGCACTTTATACAAACAGGTCCTCTCCGACCTCAAGATTGTGCTGGGAACCTCGAATGACGTGCTGGTGCTGGTGGCCTCCGGTTCGGGCGGTCTGGAAGCGGCAACTCAAAACTTCTTCTCGCCTGGCGACGAAGTGCTGGTCTGCTCAGCCGGAAAGTTCGGCGAGCGCTGGGTCGAAATCATGAAAGCCTGGGGCATGAAGGCAACCGTCCTCACCGCCCCGTACGGCGACGCCGTGCAGCCCGAAGCTGTCGAACAGGCTTTGGCGGCCAACCAGAACATCAAAGGCGTCTTCGTTCAAGCCTCCGAGACCTCTACCGGAACTCAGCACGACGTCAAAGCGATGGGCGAAGCGGTCAAGAAAACGAACGCCATCTTCGTGGTGGATGCCATCACCGGCATTGGCACCATGCCGCTCGACATCGAAGCCTGGGGGCTCGACATTATCGTTGGCGGCTCCCAAAAGGCATTCATGATTCCGCCCGGCCTCGCCTTCATCGCCATCAGCGAAAAAGCCTGGGCTCTCGCAGAGTCTTCGAAAGCGCCCCGCTACTACTTCGATCTGAAGAAAGAAAGAAAAAACGCGGCCAACGGCGAATCGGCCTGGACTCCCAATACCGCCCTGCTGCTCGCTTTGGCCGAAGCGCTCAAGTACATCAAGTCGCTCGGCATGGACAAGGTGGTGCAGAACGCGCAGATCCTGGCGCGCGCCACCCGCGAAGCTATGCATGAACTGGGGCTCGAGCTTTTCTCTTCCTCTCCCTCTTCTTCCGTGACGGCGGTCCGCCCCCCCAGCGGAATGGACTCCGGCGTGATCATCAAGGAGTACCGCAAGCGCTTCGAAGCCATCATCACCGACGGGCAAGGCTCCATGAAGGGACAGATCTTCCGCCTGGCCCATCTCGGGTATTTCGATTTTCACGACCTCTTCGCCATCGTCGCCGAACTCGAAATTATCCTGAACGCCAATGGCTTCCCGGTCCGCTACGGCGCGGGCGTCGCGGCCGTGCAGAACGTCTACGCTGAAGTGGCGGCGATTGCCAAGCCGGAGCCCGTCGCGGTCAGCTGACTACCAATCCATGAAGATCCTCATCGCCGAGCCGTTAGCGCCCGCGGCCCAGGAACTACTCCGCGCACAACCGGGCTGGGACGTTGTTGTATCCGACCCGAAATCCTACGAACCGCATCTCGCCGATTGTGACGCTTTACTCGTTCGCAGCGCGGTCAAAGTAACCAAAGATGTCCTTGCGCGCGCTCCCAAGCTGCGTATCGTCGGTCGAGCAGGCGTAGGAGTGGACAACGTCGATCTGCCTGCCGCGACTGAAGCCGGCGTCCTGGTGATGAACACGCCGGGCGGCAATGCTGTTTCGGTGGCCGAACACACGCTGGCGCTAATGTTGTCCATGGCACGCTCCATCCCGCAGGCCAGCCAATCCACCAAGGCAGGGAAGTGGGAAAAGAAGAAATTCCTGGGCAATGAACTGCGCGGCAAAACACTCGGTGTCATTGGCTTGGGCAGCATCGGACGCGAAGTCGTCGTACGGGCCAAAAGCTTTGAGATGCGCATCATCGGCTACGATCCCTACGTCAGTTCTCAAGCGGCGGCGGCTCTCGGCATCGAGCTGAAAACGCTGTCCGCCCTCTATGGCGAGAGCGACTTTATCACCTTGCACGTGGCGCTCACCCCGGAGACGGATCACATGCTGAATCAATCCGCCTTCGCCCAGATGAAGCCGGGCGTTCGCGTCGTCAACTGCGCTCGCGGCGAGTTGATCGATCCGGCGGCTCTCGAAGAAGCAATCAAGAACGGCACAGTGGCCGGCGCCGCGCTCGACGTCTTCGAAAAGGAGCCTCCCGGCGAGCATCCGCTCTTTAAGCTCGAATCGGTACTCGCCACGCCGCACATCGCCGGCTCAACCGAAGAGGCGCAGGAGATCGTCGGCATCCGCATCGTCGAACAGATGATCGATTATCTGAAGAACGGTGTGGCGCTCAACGCGGTCAACATGCCGGCCATGACTGCCGAACAGTACCGAACGCTGGGACCGTACGTCGATCTCTCCGAACGCCTGGGCCTCTTCCTGAGCCACATCGCAGTCGGCAATCCGAACACCGTCCGGTTCGTCTACCACGGTCGGCTCGGCGACTACAACACACAGATCCTGCGCAACGCCGGTCTGGCCGGCATTTTAAGCCGTTCGATGGAGTATCGCGCCAACGTCGTCAACGCCATGCAAATCGCCACTGAGCGGGGGTTTCGTGTCGTCGAGCAACGGGAGCCGGGCAGGGTGCAGATGGATTCCATCGAAATGCAACTGGAGTCCGACTCGGGTTCTTTCAATGTGCAGGGCGCCGTTGTTCTCGACAAAGCGCGCCTTCTGCAGGTGGAAGGAATCCCCTGCGAAGTGACGCTCGACGGCAATCTCATGTACTCGAAAAACGACGACGTTCCGGGCGTCATCGGGTTCTTCGGTAACGTGCTCGGCCGGAACGGAATCAACATCGCCAACTTCGCGCTCGGTCGGCAGGACGCCAACGACGGCGTGAAGCGCAAACCAGGCCAGCCGCTCACCGCCATCTCCATCGTCAAAACCGACGAACCTGTTCCGGAATCGGTAATCGCGCAGCTGTTCGAAAATAAGGCCGTCCGCTTTGCCAGGCCCATCGCCTTCCATCGCGGCTAGGCTTGTCCCCAGCCGCCTCCACCCGGAGTCTCAATCCGCACCGCGGTTCCCGTTTCCACTCTGACGTTGCATTTACCGGGAAGCCGCGTCACTTGGCCCTCAGCCAGTAAAGTATTCCGGCCTTTCGCTCCTTCTCCGCCGCCCTGCAATCCGTACGGAGCTGTCACTCGACGATCGCTCAAAATCGTTACCTGAGCTGGAGCTAGCAACTCAATCTCTCGTATCAATCCGTCGCCGCCTCGAAATTCCCCCTCGCCCCCCGACCCCGCCCGATACGCATAGCGACGAACCCGAAACGGATACGCGTACTCGAGCGCCTCGACAGGCGTATTGAGCGAGTTCGTCATATGAGTGTGACTGCCCGACACCCCGTCAGCCCCCGGACGCGCGCCCGCCCCGCCGGCTATCGTCTCGTAATAGGCGTAGGGCTGTCCGGTGCGCGGATCGATGCCGCCGATGGTGAGATTGCTCATCGTCCCCGAACTCGCCGCCGGCACGCGATCGGGCAGCATTTGAGCGAACGCACGCAACAGAACATCCACAATGCGCTGCGCAGTCTCAACGTTTCCCCCCGCTACCGCGCCAGGATTTCGCGCATCCACAACCGATCCCGGAGGCGTAATCAATTCCAAGGGCCGCATCAGTCCCGCCGTAGTCGCCGCATCTTCCGGAAGCAGGCATCGGAACAGATAAAACACGGCCGAATAGGTAACGGCGCGCACGGCATTCAAACTCCCGCTCACCTGCGGATCGGATCCCGTGAAATCGATTCGAATCTGGCCCGGCCCTTTGGCCACGGTCACTGCAATCCGAACTCGCCGATCGTTAATGCCGTCGTCATCCAAATAGTCCTCGGCCTGAAACTCTCCTTCTGGGAGTCGCTCCAGTTCCGCCCGCATCAGCTGCTCGGAATGGTCCAGAAGTTCAACCACAATCCCCTGCAACCGCCAAAGACCATACCTCTCCACCAACTCCTGAACCCGTTGAACGCCGATCCGGCAAGCCCCGATTTGCGCCGTCAAATCACCCTCTCGTTCCCGCGGCGTGCGCACGTTGTTCAGGATCAAAGCCAGCACATCTTGATTCAACGTCCCGGCCGAAGCAAGCTTCACAGGCGGAATACGAATGCCTTCCTGCCAGATCTCGCGGCACAACCCCATCGATCCGGGATACATGCCCCCGACATCCGCATGATGCGCGCGATTAGCCACATAAAACGCCGCCTTATCCTGCCCCGGCACAAAAACCGGCACGACCAACGTGATATCCGGAAGATGCGTTCCCCCTCGATACGGATCGTTCAGTATCGCGATGTCGCCGTCTCGAAGCGTCAACGCGTCCAACGCCGCTCGCACAGACATTGGCATGGAGCCCAGATGAACCGGCATGTCGTCGCCCATCGCAATCACATTCCCGCCGGCATCGAACACCGCGCTCGAATAATCCCGGCGCTCCTTGATGTTCGGAGAAAACGCCGTACGGCGCAGAGCAGCCCCCATCTCCTCCGCAATCGAATGCAGAGCGCTCTTACAGATTGCCAGCTCGATCGGGTCGCTTACCATCTGCTACACATCCAGAATCAGATTCAGATACTCATCCACCGTAGCCGTTGCGCCCGGAGGAAGAAAAGTCGTGGCGCTATACTCCACAATCACTGCCGGACCGGAAAACCGATCTCCGGAACGCAGACTATCGCGCTGGTAAACCGCCGCTTCGCATTGGTGGCCGTCGAACCGGATCGGCTTACGTTTCAGCACGGCCCGACTGCCGTCGCCCGCTCGCAGCTCGTATTTCTTGAGTTCGACTGCGCTTGTGCAGCTTTGCATCCTGACACGCAGATTCACCACCTCCACGACGCGCCCCCGATCCGCATATCCGTATCTCTGTTCATGCAAACTGTGGAAGGCGGCCACGAAATCTTCACACCATTCCACGTTCAATTCATACCCCTGCCCGGCATATCGCAAATCGAGTGAGCGAGCGCAGCTTCCTTCCGTCATCTCCTTGCGGGCTGTACTTTCGATCGCCCGAAAGTGCTCCTTGATCGCGGAATCGCCCGGTTGAAGCATCACCGTCCGCGAATAATCCCGAACGACATCCGAAACCAGGATGCCGTAAGCCGACAAAGCCCCCGGATTAGCAGGCACCAGCACCTTCGGAATCCGCAGCGCCCGCGCCAGAGCGCAAGCGTGCAGCGGACCCGCCCCGCCGAAACTCACCAGCGTAAACAAACGAGGATCATGCCCGCGCTCTACCGAAATCCTGCGCAGCGCCTTCTCCATGTGCGCGTCACAGAGCCGGACAATTCCTTCCGCGAAGTCTTCCGCGCTGTCGAGCCTGCCCTTGGCCCGATCGAGAATCGCCTTCGCCCGTTCTTCATCCAGGCGCATCCCACCAGCTAGGAAATGCTCGGCATCCAAACGCCCCAGAACCAAATTTGCATCCGTAACCGCCGCCCGCTCGCCGCGCCCGTAACATGCCGGTCCAGGATCTGCTCCAGCCGACTCCGGGCCAACTTTCAAAGCGTGTCCCGCATCGAAGGTGGCCAGCGAACCGCCGCCTGCGCCCACGGTATGAATGTCCAACATCGGCACAGCGACCGGCATCCCCATCACCTTCGACTCTGTCGTTGTCTGCAGCGTACCCTCGACCTCCACCAACGCCACATCGGTCGAAGTGCCGCCCATATCGAAAGTCAGAATCTTCGAAAAGCCAGCCGCGCGCGCTACCGCAATCGCCCCGATCACACCACCCGCCGGCCCCGATAGAATCGTCCGCACCGGCTCTCTCGCCGCAACTGCTGCCGGGAGAATTCCACCCGAAGACTGCATCACGTCCAACCGGGAACGCCTCGCCTGCAAGCTCTGGTCCAGCGTTTCCAAATACCGCTTCATCTTCGGCGCCAGATACGCATTAATCAAAACTGTTGAACCGCGCTCGAACTCACGAAATTCAGGCAGCAATTCGTGTGAAGCCGTCACCGGCACGCCCAATTCGCGAAGCGCGGCGACCACTCTCTTCTCGTTCACCGAATTCGCAAACGAAAACAACAGCGAAACGCCGATCGACTCCGGCTTCTGCTCCGCGACCGCCGCTTTGATCGAGCGAAGGTCGCCCTCATCGACCAGTCGAAGCATCTCGCCCTCTGCGGATACTCGCTCCGCCACGCCGAATCGTCTTTCAGCCGTCGCGAGCGAAGGCTCCTTCTTCCAAAACCAGTCGTAAAGCCGTGGTCGAGCCTGTCTTCCAATCTCGATCGTGTCCTCAAACCCGGCCGTTGTCACAAACACAACCCGCGCGCCCGTTCGCTCCAGCAGCGTATTCGTACCCACTGTCGTGCCATGCCGCACCTCGGCGCTTTCGCCGCCCGCAATCTGCTCCACTGCATCCAACACAGCCCGTCCAGGATCCGCCGGAGTCGACGGTATCTTCAAAACCCGCAGCTCATCTCCCGACCAATAAACACAATCGGTAAAAGTGCCTCCCGTATCGATCGCAATGCGCATCTTTCTGCAGCCATTCTAGGGCAGCGTGTACTTTTCCATCTCACTCGCTCTATCCTAAGCGTCATGGCGACGCCCGTCTCGGTGAAACGCGAAGCGCCTTTTCGATGGAGCCGAACCACGCCTGCGCAACGCAGCACGCTTCTGGCCGCCTCTCTCGGCTGGCTGCTCGATGCCTTCGACGTGATGCTCTATTCCATCGTCCTCGCCACCTTGATCCGCCACTTCGGCATCACCAAAACAACAGCCGGTCTGCTCAACAGCCTTACCCTCGTCGCCTCCGCCCTGGGCAGTTATCTCTTCGGCTGGCTGGCCGATCGTTACGGCCGCCGCCGCATGTTGAGCGCCAGCATCCTGTCCTATTCGCTGTTCACCTTTCTCTGCGGCTTCTCGACTTCGGTCACCATGCTCGCCGTCTTCCGTTTCTTGCTCGGCTTCGGCATGGGTGGCGAATGGAACTGCGGCGCCACTCTGGTGGCCGAAACCTGGCCCGGCGAATGGCGAGGCCGAGCTCTCGGCATCGTTCAAAGCTCCTGGGCCGTCGGCTACGCGCTCGCCGCCGTCACAGCCAACCTGGTTCTCGCGCGCTGGAGCTGGCGCGTCGTCTTCTTCGTGGGAGTCCTTCCCGCCCTCGTCACCCTCTGGTTCCGCCGCAACGTTCCCGAACCGGAGCTCTGGCTGGAACACACTAAGCAGCCGCCGCTCTCCTCTTCCCACAACGCAAAACTCTGGCGCCGCTCCCTGCCGAGCCTCCTCGCCCTGCTGTGCATGAACACCTTCGGGATGTTCGCCTGGTGGGGCCTCTTCACCTGGATCCCCGCCTACCTCACGCTTCCCCTATCCGAGGGAGGCCGCAATTTCAGCAGCCTGAATCTGACAACCTTCCTGCTAATCCTGAACCTCTGCGGCATGTTGCCGGGCTATCTCTTGTTCGGCGTCTTCGCCGACAAGTTCGGCCGCCAACGAACGCTAATCGCTTATCTCGCCCTGGCTGCCGTGTCTGTTCCAGCTTTTGCACTGGCTCAGCAACCAGCCCGAATCCTGCTCACGGCGACAATCGCCGCCTTCTTCGGCACTGGTTTCTTCACCGGTTCCGGCATCCTGGGAACGGAACTCTTCCCCACCGCCATACGCGCCACCGCGCTCGGCATTTCCTACAACGGCGCACGTGGACTCAGCGCGCTCGCCCCCTTGATCATCGGCCGCATCGGGCAGTCCAACGGCCTGTCCGCCGCCTTCCTCACTTGCGCCGTAGCCTTTGCTCTAGCAGCCCTAAGCGCGCTCCGAATTCCCGAAACCAAGGGCGTCACGCTCTCTGCCCCCCGCCTTTAAAAAGCGCAAAGGACGCGGCTGCGCGCCACCAGTCAGGGAAGGAATTCGCCTGTCCTTCGGGTGGCGCGCTTGACACCGCGGCCGTTTTGCGCGTGTTCCTCTTAAACTCAAAGGACGCGGCTGCGCGCCCACCAGTCAGGGAAGGAATTCGCTCGTCCTTTGGGTGGCGCGCTTAACACCGCGGCCGTTTTGCGCGTGTTCCTCTTAAACTCAAAGGACGCGGCTGCGCGCCCACCAGTCAGGGAAGGAATTCGCTCGTCCTTTGGGTGGCGCGCTTAACACCGCGGCCGTTTTGCGCGTGTTCCTCTTAAACTCAAAGGACGCGGCCGCGCGCCCACCAGTCAGGGAAGGAACTCGCTCGTCCTTTGGGTGGCGCGCTTGACACCGCGGCCGTTTTGCGCGTGTTCCTCTTAAACTCAAAGGATGCGGCTGCGCGCCACCAGTCAGGGAAGGAATTCGCCTGTCCTTCGGTGGTGCGCGTGACACCGCGGCCGTTTTGCGCGTGTTGCTCAAAAGCCAACAGCATACACTGATCACGATGACAAGACGCACGCTTCTTGGGACCACGCTCGCCGCCGCAGGCGCGCTAAACGCTCAAGCGAAACAATCGAGCAAACCGCACACCAAAGAATGGAAGCCAAAGCTCGGGGTTCTCGGCAAATACACGCCGAACAACGTCCAGTTCGCTAAAGCGCAAGGCTTCACCAACATGATTCTGAACTGTGGGCCGCACTCCAGCCTCGATGCCGCCGCCATCACAGACTCGCAAATCGCGGAGATCAAGCAAACTCTCGCCCACAACCAGATGAATGTGTCGGCCTTCCAGATCACGGTCAATCACATCGATCCGAATCCCCAAAAACGGGAACAGATCAACACCTATTTCGTGAAGGCCATCGAGCTCGCCGGAAAGCTCGGCGTTCCGTTCATCGGAAGCGCCTCCGGGAAAGATCCTTCCAAGCCCTTCGACGAGCAGATCCAGGACATCGTCCGCCTATACAACGACAAGTACTTCCACGCTTGCGAACAAAACCACGTCCGCATTCTCTGGGAGCCCTGGCCGGAAGGCCCCAACCTCGCCACCAGCCCCGTCGGCTTTTCCGCCCTGTTTAAAGGCTTCGACAACTCCCCCTATGTCGGCCTGCAATACGATCCCTCTCACCTCGTCCGCCAGTTCATGGATCCCATCCAGACCACCTGGGACTTCCTCGACAAGATCTACGATGTTCATCTCAAAGACACCGAGATCTTCTGGCACACCCTGCGCGCCGGCGGCATCACTCCGGTCAATGGAGCCAAGTGGTGGACCTATCGCATCCCCGGGATGGGATCGATCGCCTGGCATGAATTCTTCAGCGTCCTGCAATCGGTCGGCTATTCAGGCGGCATGAGCATCGAGCAGGAAGACCCCTACTACGGCGCCAACAACAACCCGGGACCGGATTTCAGCGACGAGTTCAAAACCGGCTTCATAATGGCTAAGCGTTATCTTGATCAATACGTCCCCTAAAGAAGCGCACAAGGCCCGGCTGCGCGCCGCCATACAACAAGCGAACTCGCCTGTCCTTGGGGCGGGGTGCTCGTTCCCGGGCCTGTTGTGCGCGTGTTCCTCAAAGGTGATAAAAATAGAAGCATGGCCCAAGTGAAATCAACGCCCAAAACCTACGATGTGGTCATTGTCGGTTCTGGCGCGGGCGGTGGCGTCGCAGCCCAAGTGTTGGCTAATGCCGGGGCGAAAATCTGCATGTTGGAGGCCGGCGATTGGTTTGACTGCACCAAGCAGTCCGACATGTTCGCTTGGCCCTACAACGCTCCTCATCGTGCGGCGCGCAGCAAAGCCAAGCAGTTCGGCTACTTCGACGCAACCCTCCTCGGTGGATTCGAGGTTCCGGGCGAGCCCTATATCAATGCACCCGGCTCCAACTGGCAATGGTGGCGGGCGCGCATGCTGGGCGGCCGCACCAATCACTACGGCCGAATCTCCTTGCGCATGGGTCCGTACGACTTCAAGCCATACTCACGCGACGGAAAAGGCTTTGACTGGCCGATCACCTACGACGATCTGGCCCCCTACTATGACAAAGCCGAAGAGTTGATCGGAGTCTTCGGGTCGCAAGAAGGCCTGGAAAACACGCCCGACGGTAAGTTCCAGCCGCCGCCCGCGCCGCGCGGATACGAAAAGGTCATCAAGGCAGCCTCCGACAAGCTGAACATTCCTTGCATCCCTTCGCGCCTCGCCATCCTGACACAACCGCTGCACGGTCGCGCGGCCTGTCACTACTGCGCCCAATGCGGCCGTTCCTGCGGCGTCAATGCCAACTTCAACTCGCCCGGCGTGCACATTTTCCCGGCCATGAAAACCAACAACCTCGAAGTGCGCACCGGCGCCATGGTACGAGAGGTTCTGGTCGGGGACGACGGTCTGGCCACCGGCGTTGCTTATGTCGACAAGAAGACTCGCAAAGATGTCGAAGTGCGGGCCCGGATCGTAGTGGTCGCCGCAAGCTGCTGCGAGACGGCGCGTATTCTTCTGAATTCGAAAAACGGTCGCTTTCCAAACGGCGTCGCCAATACCACAGGCTTGGTCGGCCGCTACATCATGGACACCGTCGGCTCATCCGTAAGCGGCCATGTCCCCCTGCTCGAAGATCTGCCGCCACGCAACGAAGATGGAGTCGGCGGCATGCACTTCTACATGCCGTGGTGGAATTACAAAGAACAAAAAGCAAACAAAATGCCGTTTGCGCGCGGGTATCACATCGAAATCGGCGGTGGCCGAGGCCAGCCGGGAGCCGGCGTCCTGGGCGGCGCCTCTAACCTGATCGGCGGCGGCTATGGCGGCGAGCTCAAAAATAATCTGCGAAAAATGTATGGAGCCCAAATCCATTTCGCGGGTCGCGGCGAAATGATCCCCAATGAAGACAGCTACTGCGAGATCGACCCCAAAGTTGTCGATCAGTGGGGCATCCCCGTTCTCCGCTTCCACTTCAAATGGAGCCAGGATGAAATCCTGCAGGCCAAACACATGCAGCAAACTTTCCAGGAGATCATTGAAACCGCCGGTGGTGTTGTTACCAGCAGCTCCGGAGCCGACAAAGATTGGGGCATTGCTCCCGGAGGCGAGATCATCCACGAGGTAGGCGCGACCAAGATGGGAGACAATCCGAAAACCTCCGTCCTCAATCAATATGCGCAAGCTTGGGACTGCAAAAATCTCTTCGTCACGGACGCCGCTCCCTTCGTGAGCAATGCCGACAAAAATCCGACCTTGACCATCAGCGCTTTAGGCTGGCGCACCAGTGATTACATCGTCGATCAGGTCAAGAAATTCAACGTGAAAGTTTGAGACTGCGAAGGAGCAACATATGCCGGACAAACCCTTAAACGAACAGCCAGACGATCCCTCCGAGACGTCTAACGTCAGCCGTCGCAACCTCTTTCATATCCTGGGTTCGGTTCCCCTTGCCGCGGCAGGCGCGACCTCGATGCTGGCGGCAAGTCCAGCGGCTCACGCCCACATGAACCATGGCACTGCCTCGACGACCAAGCCGCCGTTTGAGCGGAGGATCTTCGACGATCACCAATGGAAGACCGTCCACGTGCTGTGCGATCTCGTCATTCCCGCCGATGACAGGAGCGGCAGCGCAACGCAAGCCGGCGTCCCCGAATTCATGGACGATTGGATCGCTTTCCGTGCAGAGGAAGACGGCCACGATCGTCTGAAAGCAGAGATCCTGGGTGGTCTTATGTGGCTGGATCGCGAGTCGAACGTGAAATTCTCCAAGGATTTCGCGGACGCCTCCGCCGATCAGCAGAAACAACTGCTCGATCGCATCGCCTGGCCCGCTCGCGCCGCCAAGCAAGACAAGATCTGGGCCGCCTTCTTCAGCGAATTCCGCGACCTGACGGTCTCCGGCTACTATTCGAGCAAAATGGGCGTCGCCGACATCCGCTATTTGGGCAACACCGCCGTTGCCGAATGGAAAGGCTGTGACCCGAAGGTCTGGGCCATCATCGAAGAGCGCATGAAAAACGGCTACAAGGGCCTCGTAACCCCGAAGACCTCGTCGAGAAGCACGTAAACCGTCGCATTCGCGCTCCTCATCGCTATTCATCTATGGAACCTGCGGTCGATTTGCTTTTTATTCCGGCAACCATCACCATCACTCCTGAAGGCTCCTTCGACCGCAATGCCTTATTTGAGCAGGCTTGCGCACTCTACCCGGAAGCCAAAGTGGAGATCGATGCGGAAGGAACCGTCATAGTGACTCCCGGCAATTCACCCGACAGCGCCTATCGCAGCGGTGAGGCTTTTGGACAGCTTCGCGACTGGGCCAGAAAAGACGGTACCGGACGAGCCTTCGATTCCAGCGCCAACTTCAACCTTCCCAACGGCGCTAAACGCCAACCCGACGCGGCGTGGGTTTCTAACCGCGTGCTCCGGAGTGAAGGCGCAGCCGCACTCCGAACCATCACCAAGACTCGCCACGTTCCGGATTTTCTGATCGAGGTCATGTCGCCATCCGACAGGCTCGACAAGCAACAGGCGAAATGTGACGAGTGGATCGGCGCTGGAGTGAAGGAAGCGCTTTTACTCGATCCGGCAACCAGGACTGCTTATGTGTATCGCACGGACGGATCCGTCAATGAAATTCAAAATGCAACTCGGGTCGAATCGAAAGTGCTGAACGGGTTTGTGATCGACTGTCTGCCGATCTGGGAAGATGTGACCGCCTGAAGCCCCTGCCGCTCTCCAACTCTTGTCACCCTACTTCAGATACTTGTCGAACCAGGTGAGCTCTTCATAGAGCACATGCTCCATCGTCTCTTTCGCGCGATACCCATGCGCTTCGGCAGGCAACATCACTAGATCGGCGAATCCATCGCCGTCTTATTTCGGTACGACCGATCGTGCTATTGTTGATTCCTTGAACACGCAACCACCCTCCATCATGACGATTCTCGGTCCCGTCCTGGTCGCCCTACTCTTCATCCTTCTTTCCTCGCTTCTCAGAGAGCCGAACAGAAGGCATTTCATGGCCGTCATGATCGCGGGCGCCGGAGCCGCCTACCTCAACGGAGGCTTGGGTAAATGGGAGTTCGCCTTCACCGCGCTCGTGACCTACTGCGCCTACCAGGGCATCCGCTCGTATCGCTTCATAGGCATCGGCTGGCTCCTACATACCGGCTGGGACATCGTTCACCATCTCCACGGAAATCCCATCATCCCCTTCGTCCCCACATCATCCTTAGGATGCGCCATCTGCGATCCAGTGATCGCCCTCTGGTGTTTCGCCGGAGCGCCCTCGCTCTTCCACCTGTTCCGCGGCAAAAATGTCCCAGAGAATTCGGTCCGCTCTGCCTGATCGATCGCTCCATCTCCCGGACAATCACACTACTTCAGGTATTTGTCGAACCAGTTCAGCTCTTCATACAGCACATGCTCCATCGTCTCTTTCGCGCGGTACCCATGCGCCTCCGCAGGCAACATCACCAGCCGAACCACGCCTCCGTTGCCGCGGATCGCCGCATATAACCTTTCGGATTGGATCGGAAAGGTCCCGGTATTGTCGTCTGCTTCTCCATGGATCAGCAGAATCGGAGTCTTGATCTTGTCCGCATACCAAAACGGCGACATCTTGGTGTACACGTCGGACGCTTGCCAAAACGAACGCCGCTCCGTCTGAAAACCGAACGGTGTCAGCGTGCGATTGTAAGCGCCGCTCTCTGCCACGGCAGCATGAAACAGCGTAGTGTGAGCCAGCAGATTGGCAGTCATGAATGCCCCGTAGCTATGCCCGTATACGCCGATGCGGTCACGATCGGCAATCCCCATCTCCACTGCCTTATCGATAGCCGCTTGCGCATCCATCGTCAACTGCTCTACATAAGTGTTGTTGACCGTATCGGCGTCGCCCACGATTGGCACTGCCGCATTATCCAGCAGCGCATAGCCATGTAACACCACCAGCTGATGATAATTAAGCTCCGGAAAAGAATCAGCCGAGTGGCCCGTGACCTGTCCCGCCGTAGCCGCATCGCTGAACTCGTAAGGATACGCCCACACCAAAGTCGGCAAGCGCGTTCCCGTTTTGTAACCGGGCGGCAGGTACAACGTGAACGACAACGGAACCCCATCGGCGCGCTTATAAGTCACAAGCTGTTTCTTTATGCCGGCCGCTGCCGGAAACGGATTCGCATACTGCGTCAACTGTTTCAAATTCGATCCCGACCGGACGAAGTAATTCGGCGGCTCGGTCGGACTCTCCCGGCGCGTCAAAAGTCGCGTCCCCTCGTTGTCGAGCACCTCCACCACCGCTTCAAACCCACTGCCGGATTGAAACACACGCTGCGCGTTGCCAGTCGTCAGATTGAACCGGTCCACGAAAGGCTTATCGCCCACCGGCGAAGCGCCCAAGCCGGAAAGATAAATGTCGTCACCGGACTGAATCACCAAGTGCCGTCCATCCGGAGTAGTCTTCATGGCGGGCTTACCGGGATCATGATAAGCATCCCGCTCGTTGCGAGTAAACAGGACACGCGACTCTGCGCTGGGCTTGTCAAAGTTGATCTCGATCGTGCGAAGAGTCCGCTTCACCCGCTCATAATCTTCCACCAGCGCTCGTCCATCCGGTAGCGGCTGCATCTCGCGAAAGCGCTCTTTCGTCTTAAACACTTCCCGCGGCTCTCCCGTGAAGGGCGAAGCAAGAGCCAGAATCTTGTCGCGGTTCGGAACCGTCTCACGGGGATTACCGCCGTCCAGCGCTTCCACCCACGTCAACTCCGCCGGCTTGGCCTGAATCCATGCCACTGCGCGAGGGCCCGTGCGAACACCTGCCAGCGGAACATGCTCCGCCAAAGGAAGACTGGCCAGCGTGTGCTCAAGCGCTCCTGCGCGGCTCCATATCTCTACTTCTTCCGGAAACGCTTCAGCCGGTAGTTGATACGAATACGGTTTGTGCAAGCGCCTCACCAGCAGATGCTGGTCATCCGGAGAAGGCCGTGCCATTATGAAAATCCCGGGCTTGCCGAGCGCCGTTTTCTTTCCCGAACTCACGTCGATGGAAACAAGCTGCGCCGTGGCATAGTAATCGAACAGATCTTCGTCGTGAGGAGTCTTCAAAAGATCCTCGAAAGTAGGAGCCGGACCGGACTTCCCCAAACTTTGCTGCACATGCGGCCCCGTCGGAATCGTTTGCTCGACCGGAGGAGAACCGCGCTGCGTGGCAACCGTTCGCACCAGCAGAGTGCGGTTATCGCCCAGCCAGACGACCGGTTCGCGATCTTGGCTCAGGCGCTCGCCTAACACCACGCCATTCACTGCGATCCCTTCCAGACATCGTGTCTGCCCCGTGCTCGTTGATCCCACCCACAACTCAATGCCATGCGCTGTCGTGTTAGTAAAGGCGAACTGCTTACCGTCGGGGCTCCACATCGGAGCGCTCAATTTCGCCTGGCGAGGAACCGCGATCGGAATATCGGAGCCGTCACCCAGCCGTTTCATGGAGAACGAAGTGAACACCGGAGCCAGATGAAGCCCGTTCGTCTCGGTATCGATACGAATTCCAGCCAGGCGCAGCATCGGCTGTGCGACTTCACTGATCGGCGGATACCGCACCGGCTGCATAAAAATCGCCAAATCACGCTGCGGGCTCACAGAAACCGTGGGTGTCAGAGCCGCATTCAACCCCTCGATAATGACCTGCGGCGGCTGCTGATACGAGAGATCATCGCCAAAACTGAATGGCGCAGCGAAAAGGAAGCAGGAAGCGATAAAAGCACGCAGCATTTTGCTCGATTGTAGCGGAATCGCCATATGGCCCCAAACTCTTCAAATTTCTGATACTCAATCACTGCAATACGGTCTCACTTCGGGGATGTCATATGAATTTACCTGCCGAAGCGCATTCGGTCACATTGCGCGTTAACGGATTCGATTACAACCTGCAAATCGAAGCGCGCGTATCTCTACTGGACGCCTTGCGCGAAAACATCGGTCTCACCGGCACGAAAAAGGGATGTAACCAAGGCGCGTGTGGGGCTTGCACCGTGCTGGTGGACGGAGAACGCATCAACTCGTGTTTCGCCTTGGCGATTCAGTATGACGGCCGCAAGATCACGACCATAGAAGGACTCGCCGGCACAGATGGGCTACATCCTTTGCAGAACACCTTTATTAAGCACGATGGATTTCAGTGCGGCTATTGCACACCCGGCCAGATCTGCTCCGCCGTCGGCATGCTCAGCGAATTCCAAAGCGGATTTCCAAGCGCCGTAAGCGAAGACATAGGTGACGGACAGATCGAGTTGTCGGACTCCGAGATCAAGGAGCGCATGAGCGGTAATCTTTGCCGCTGCGGCGCTTACGTCGGAATCACTGACGCGATTCATGAAGCCTTCGAGGAGATGAGCAAGTGAAAAACTTCGCCTATGCCCGCGCCGAGGAACAGGGAACAGCCCTGAACCTGCTCTGGCAAAATAGCAATACGAAATTTTTAGGGGGCGGCACAAACCTGGTCGACCTCATGCGTGAAGACATCGAACAGCCCGATGCCCTCATCGATATCACGCGTCTGCCGCTTGCCGCCATTAGCGAACTACTGGATGGAGGCTTGCGCATCGAAGCCATGGTTCGCAACAGTCACCTGGCCGCCAACAAGACGGTTCGCGAACGCTATCCAGTGCTCTCGCAAGCGGTCCTGATGGGCGCGTCCGCTCAGTTGCGGAACATGGCCACCACCGGCGGCAACCTCATGCAGCGAACCCGTTGTTATTACTTCTACGACAGCGCCGCCCGCTGCAACAAACGTGTGCCGGGTAGCGGTTGCGATGCTATCGACGGATTTAACCGTATTCACGCCATCCTGGGAACCTCACCCGACTGTATCGCCACCCATCCCTCCGATATGTGTGTCGCCCTGGCAGCGCTCGATGCTGTCGTGCAAGTCACTGGCAAGGGCGGAGCGCGGAGCATTCCGGTCGTAGACTTCCATCGCCTGCCAGGGGACACTCCCAACCTCGATACGAATCTTCAGCCGGACGAGTTGATCACGTCCGTGGATATTCCAGCACTTCCCTTTGCACGGACCTCTCTCTATCGGAAAGTTCGGGATCGTGCCAGCTACGCCTTTGCCATCGTTTCTCTTGCTGCCGCGCTGGAAGTTGAGAACGGCACAATCCGGAATGTGCGTCTGGCGCTCGGTGGAGTGGCGCATAAGCCGTGGCGTGCTTCCCTAGCCGAACAATACCTGACCGGTAAAGCGCCTGGCGAGCAGGTTTTCTCAGAAGCAGCAGAACTGGAACTTAAAGCAGCCAAGCCGTTTCAACACAATGGATTCAAAATCGAATTAGTGAAGCGAACGGTAGTCAGTGTTCTGACTGAATTATCCACCAAGGGAGTAGTTTGATGAGCATCGTTTCCAAAGTGACCGAGGCGATCGTACAGTACGTGCCGGATCGCGATCGCGATCGCCTGAGCGAAGCCGACCGTCTTGTGGGCAAGCCGATGGACCGGCTGGACGGACGCGAGAAAGTGACCGGCGCGGCGACGTTTACGGCTGAGTTTCCACTCGAGAAACTCGTCTATGCTTCCCTGGCTTTTAGCACCATTGCGAAAGGGACAATCAAGAAGATCGACATTACACAAGCCGAAAAATCGGCGGGCGTTCTTTCCGTTATTACACATAAGAATGCGCCCAAGATGAAGGACCCGCCGCTCTTCAGTCCTTCCGGAGGAAGCGATGCGGCTGGCAGCAAAGTAAACGTCGTCAACACGGACGAGATCTTTTGGAATGGGCAGCCGGTCGCCGTTGTTGTAGCGGATACCCTGGAGCGAGCCGAGCACGCCGCCTCCCTCATCAAGATCGAATACGACGAAAAGCCGGCTGTCCTATCGTTCGCGGACGGCAAGCCTCACGCCGAGACCCCCAAAAATATCATGGGAGAAGACACTGAGGTGAGTCGGGGCGATGCAGAAGCGTCGCTTGCCGGCGCCAAGTTCAAGACGGATCACCTGTATTCGACGCCGCGCTACAACCATAACGCCATAGAACTTCACGCGACTACGGCCGTTTGGAACGAAAATAAGCTTACCGTGTATGATGCCAGCCAATTCGTGCGAGGCGTGGCCGATTCGCTTGCGAAGATGTTCTCACTGAAAAAAGAGGACGTGCGTGTTCTTGCGCCCTTTGTCGGCGGCGGCTTCGGCGGCAAAGGCTCCATGTGGGAGCATGTTCAGCTCTGTGTGTTGGCCGCCAAAGTCGTCGGACGGCCGGTCAAGCTCGTGCTCTCCCGTGAAGGCGTGTTTCGCACGGTGGGGGGCCGCACGCCCTCCGAACAACGAGTGGCACTGGCTGCGGACGAAACCGGCAAGCTGACCTCGTTGATTCATACCGGTGTGACCGCCACCTCTTTTGCCAATGATTTTGCAGAACAGTTCTCCTTCCCGGCGCGCCACCTGTACGCCACGGAAAACTTGTTTATCACGCAATCTGTCGTGCGGCTGAACACCACAGCGAACACATTCATGCGCGCCCCGGGCGAATCGATTGGGACCTTCGCGCTCGAGTCAGCCCTGGATGAACTGGCTTATGAACTCGGGATGGATCCCGTGGAGTTGCGTTTACGGAACGATCCCGAACGCGACCCGGCCAAGGGAACGGAGTTTTCCAGCCGCCACTTCAAAGAAGCCTATCGGCTCGGCGCGGAGAAATTCGGATGGCAAAATCGGCCCGCGAAACCCTGTTCGATGCGTGATGGAAAGTGGTTGATCGGCCAAGGCGTGGGGACAGCTTTTTATCCCGCCTACCGCTTCCCGGCTTCGGCTAAAGTAAGACTCAACGCGGATGGAACAGCAGTCGTCCAGAGTGCCGCGCAGGAGATGGGGATGGGGACCGCCACCGTCCAGACCCAACATGCAGCTGAGCGGCTAGGGCTGCCGATGAATAAGGTTCGCTTTGAATATGGCGATACCGACCTGCCGCAGGCGCCCGTGGCCGGCGGTTCCAATCAAACCATCAGCATTGCCCTTGCCGTCCAGCAAGCCTGCGACAAACTGCACCGCGAACTGCATGCTGCTGCCAAAAAAGACAAGAACTCACCGCTCGCCGGCTCACATTTCGACGATCTGCAGGCTTCCGACAGCGGACTGTTTCGCCGGGACAAGCGCGAAACCGGCGAAACTTACACTGCCATCCTGGCCCGCCTGAATCAAGGCTTCATGGAAGCCGAGGCCGTCTCCGGCCAGCCATTTGAACTCATGAAGTATTCCATGGGTTCCTACGGCGCCCAGTTCTGCGAAATCCGCGTCAATGAACAAACCGGAGAAGCGCGCGTCTCGCGTTGGGTCGGCGCTTTCGACACCGGCCGCATCCTAAATCCCAAAACAGCGCGCTCCCAGTTTATGGGTGGAATTACCATGGGCATCGGAATGGCTTTGACCGAGGAGACTCTCTTCGACGAACGCGCCGGTCGGATTACCAACGCAACTCTCGCGGAGTATCACGTGCCGGTGAACGCCGACGTTCCCAAGATCGAAACCTATTTCCTCGACCTTCCCGACCCGCACACGCCGCTTGGCGCCCACGGCATCGGCGAAATCGGCATCACCGGAACAGCGGCAGCAATTGCCAACGCGATCTATCACGCCACCGGTAAGCGCATTCGCGCGCTGCCGATTACACTAGACAAGCTGCTGTAAATAGAGACAGGCTGCTGTACAAGCGCCTTCACTTCAATTGAAGAAGCACGGGCTCAATCCGGTTTGAGTCCGGGAAGTTTAGGGTGAGCGAAGGTTTTCTTCGAGGCTGTTGGCACCAAATACAGATAGACGGCTGTATTCTGGAGCGAAGTGTGTCCCAGCCACTCGTGGACGTAGCGAAGATCTGCCCCCGCGCTCAACAGGTGTGTCGCCACACTATGTTTCAGAGTGTGAAAATGCATTTTGGCTTTCGGCAGCTTCGCTTGGTCTCCATAGGTTTTCATCAACCAGTCCAGCCCTCTTCTGGTGATCGCCCGCCCGCCGTTGCCTAGAAAGAGAACAATCGATTCATCTTCTCGAGATTTAAGATATCGTTTCAGGGCAGCTACTTCGTCCCTCTGAAGAGCATGATGGTCGTCATTTCCACGACCGATCCGGCGAATCATCATTTTGGTGTTTGAGAATTCCAGATCGGCCCTTTCCATCTGCGATATCTCGGTGGCGCGAAGGCCGTGCCGATATGCCACCAGAAAAAGCGCCTGGTCTCGCAAACTTGTAATGGCGGTAAACAGTCTTCCTAGCTCCGCGTGAGTCAAAACGTGAATCTTTGAAAGTCGGTGCTGGACGTGAGCAGGAGCAGTGACTGGGCTCTTACGCATTTCCACTCCAACCCACTACTGTTCCAAAATATACGAAGTTCATAATTGTCGGCTTAAAACTTACCATCCCCAAACTATCGAACTGCAACCAGCGAAGAAGTACTACAACTAAAGCGGGTCTTGGTGCAAAACACTACTCAAAAGTTTTCTTGTGGGCATCGGGCAAGCTGACTCAAGCATAAGCTATCCGTATGAAAAATTGGCCCTCGTGGAGATTGAGGATTGTAGAAAAAAATATTTTGAGCAGTGAGCCAAAAGAACGGACACTATTTCCTACCCCGAACCCTCTATCATGCGGACGACAATTCTGGAGATCACAGTTCGGCCGCTGAAACGTGATGAAAGCAACGGATATTTGATTTCCAGTCTAAGTTGACCAAAGAGGAAGAGGTTACAAAGTGTCTATAATTGCTTGGCTCGTTTTAGGGCTGATTGCCGGATTTATCGGCAGCAAGTTAGTGAATAAGTCCGGAGAAGGAGTTTTCCTGGACATCATCCTGGGGATAGTGGGAGCGGTGGTTGGAGGTTTCATCTTCAACGCTTTTGGAGCATCCGGAGTAAGTGGCCTAAATATCTACAGCCTGATCGTCGCCGTCATCGGTGCTGTGTTGGTTCTGGTCATTTATCACACGATTGTTGGAAGGCGTTCGTCCATCACGCGCTAAATTAGTCCCCTCCGTCAATTCTTAAGCAGTTGAATTCACAGCTGCACAATCCATTCACCCTAATCTCTGGTCCCTTTACGGATCGCATGCGGAGTTACTCATTTGAAAGACCCACAGGAAGCCCCGGCGGAAGCTCTCACCCTCCCCGTTTTGAGGGAAGAGTTGAATGTGGAAATCCGTAAGCACATCACTGGAATCGTCCGGCTGGAGAAGACCATTCGCCAAATCGATGGAGTCGTCAATGAGCGGTTAACCAGCGACTCCGTTTCGGTCGAACGCGTTCCCATTAACCGCTACCTCGACGAACCAGTTTTGGTCCGGCAGGAAGGCGATACGACAGTCTTTCCCGTTATGGAGGAGATCCTGATCACGACCAAGCAGTTGGTCCTGAAGGAAGAAATTCGGGTCACCCGCCATCGCCAAGAGTCCCGTTATCAAGAAATCATTCCCCTCCGAGCGGAAGAGGTGTTCATTGAACGCCTCGGCCCGGACGGGAGCGTGCGTTAGTGTCAGCAGGCAATGCAAACAAGTATTTTCAGGGAGATTATCAATGTCTAAAATTGTAGTGAATCTTTTCCAAAGTGCAACCGAAGCCGAGCGCGTGAAACAGGAACTCGTCAGAGCAGGCTATTCGGCCAACAACATGCGCGTTGTAACAAATAACGAGACGTCTGCCGCCGCTGCTTCCGGAGCGGGCACATCCACCACAACCGAGGGTGGTTTCGGAGCGACCATTAGCAACTTTTTCAAGTCGCTCACCGGAGGCGACGAAGCAGACGAAGGCCACTTCACGGAAGGCCTCCAGAAGGGTGGCGCCCTCCTGAGTGCTACCGTCGCCGACGGCCAGGAGCGCCAGGTCGCCGACCTGTTAGAGAACTATGGCGGACAGGAAGTTGATGGGCAGCCGGTGAGAGCAACATCGCCGGTTGGCAAAACTGCTTCCCCGGCCGTGTCAGAAGGTGGCTCGGTTCCAATTGTGCAAGAAGAGATGACGGTTGGAAAGAGGCAGGTCCAGCGTGGCGGTGTTCGCGTCTACTCCCATCTGGTCGAAACCCCCGTCGAACAAAACATTCAGCTGCACGAAGAACATGTGCGTGTCGATCGTCAGGCCGCCAACCGTCCCGCCGGCGAAGCCGATTTCGCCGCCTTCAAAGAAGGAACCATTGAACTGACTGAGACGGCGGAAGAAGCCGTCGTTTCTAAGAACGCGCGGGTGGTGGAAGAAATCACCGTCGGTAAACAAAGTTCGGAATCGACTCAGACCATTCGCGACAGTGTCCGGCATACCGAGGTAGAAGTGGAACAGCTTGCCTCAAAAGCTGCGCCTGCGTCCTCTTATTCCGACTCCGATTTCCGTAATCACTTTGCCGCTAACTACGGAACAACGGGCAAGCAGTACGAAGCATATGCTCCTGCCTATCGGTACGGCCAGACTCTGGGAAGCGATCCGCGCTACACCTCCAGCAACTGGTCTGCCGTAGAAGCCAATGCCCAAAAGGATTGGGCTTCCAAAGGCACTGGTAAATGGGAAGACTTCAAAGGCGCCGTGCAACAAGGCTGGAACAAGACACGGGATACCGTTTCCTCCAAGAATTAATTACCACTGAACAAGATGTCTACCACAGATACCGATAAAACTACGCTCGTAAGCCTGTTTCACACACCGGCCGAAGCAACCAAAGCGATGAACGATCTCCAAGCGGCAGGCGTTCATGCCCAGTACATCCAAAGTGTAGGCGGCAGCGGCAGCGCTACATCCGCTCCGGAGTCATCGCTTGCGACACTCCAGACTCTCAATTTACCGGCCAAGGACATGCAGATCCTGTCGGATGGCTTGAAGAGCGGCGGTACTCTCCTCGTCGTCCGTGCCGAGCACGCAATCGCCGAAAAGGCGGAAGACGTGTTTGCAACTCATCACGCCCACCAAATCGACGAGCGAACCACGGCATCGCAAGCTCGGCCCGTTGCCGCTGCAGCTGGTGTCTCTGGAGAAACTGTCATTCCTATCGTTGAAGAGCAGCTGAACATCGGAAAGCGGAAAGTAGACCGCGGCGGTGTCCGGGTGTTCAGCCGTATGGTGACAACACCGCTAGAGGAGCAAGTAGTTCTGAAAGAAGAACACGCCACCTTTGAACGCCACGCAGTCAACCGGCCCATCTCTTCAGCTGATCTAGACAAACTCCAGAATCAGTCTGTCGAAGTTCGTGAGATGGGAGAAGAAGCCGTTGTGGGCAAGACCGCGCGTGTGGTTGAAGAGGTCCGCGTCGGCAAGGAAAGTACCGATCGGAATCAGCAAATCAAGGATACGCTTCGCAAGACACAGGTCGAAGTAGATCGAGTCGCTGCGGACGAGATCCCGGTTAAGCAGCGAAAGAACTGAGCTGACTCAAGGAAACGAAGCAAAATTGTGCTTCGCCCGCAAATCGGCAGATGTATCAGAAGGAGAAAATCAATGAAAAAAGTAAGTAGTTTGTTTTTAACTATGGGGCTAGCCTTAGCTATGCTGCACGCGCCGGCTTTTTCGCAGCAGACCGCCCCGGATAACACGAAAGTAAATAAAGAGCCGCAGCCAACTGCGGACCAGGCGAAGAACGGCAAGAGCGATCGCATACTCATGCGCGATATCCGTCGCGCCGTGGTTCAGGATAAATCGCTTTCCACCTATGCTCACAACGTAAAAATTGTGGCCAGCCAGGGTAAGGTTACGTTGCGGGGACCGGTGCAATCAGACGAGGAAAAGAAAACCATCGAGGATAAAGCTACCGAAGTGGCCGGCGCGGGCAACGTAACGAATATGTTGTCGGTAAAGAAGTAAGTCAGTTGTAAGTAAAGGAACTAATTAAAATGGCAAACAATAACTCAGTAGTTTATGGCATCTATGCAAATAGAAGCCAGGCGGAAACAGGCGTCGATCAACTCATCAGCGCCGGATTCCGCAATGAAGATATATCCGTCCTCCTACAAGATAATGTAGGCACGAAAGACTTTGCTCACGAGAAAGAAACCAAAGCTCCGGAAGGAACAACCACCGGCGTGGTTACGGGAGGAGCAATTGGAGGAACGCTGGGCCTATTGGCCGGTATCGGAGCGCTTGCTATACCGGGCTTAGGACCTTTCATTGCCGCTGGTCCGATCATGGGCGCACTGGCTGGCCTCGGTTCCGGTGGAGTCGTTGGTGGGGTCATTGGCGCCCTGGTTGGAATGGGCATCCCTGAGTACGAAGCAAAGCGTTACGAGGGACGTGTGAAGGAAGGTGGCATCCTGACTTCTGTTCACTGCGACTCAAGCGATTGGGTGAGCCGAGCGAAAGAGATTCTCAAACAGACCGGCGCCGATGATGTCTCTTCCACCTCGGAAGCCAAAGCCGATCTAACCGCAAACCAACGTGTCTAGGCTTTGACCTTGCGGAGGCTAGGGAGCTCAGATAGGATTTGACTCCCTAGTCATTCTAAGCGTTTAGCTCAGTGTGAAAATTATGGTAGATCGCACGCCACATATTTGCCGGAAATCCATTGTCATCGGATTATCAATTCTCGTCCTGATCGTATTAGCTGTCTTGTTGATTCATCCTAATATTGCGATTCTTCATGGCGTCCCACGGCCCCTCATCCCTAAATGACCAAAAGCAGACGTCGCCTCCGGGATCACTTCGCCGCGGCTGGTACCTTCGGGGTTTTCGCCGGGACTTTCTCGCGGGCGTTGAACCCCACATCGATCATCGCGTTTTTATCGAATTGAACCTCTTGGCCACGGGCAACCACGGTCGAAAACACAGACCAAGCCAGACCGTAATACCCGAAAACGGTTCCCACGGTACGCGAGCTTTGCGCCGCCGCTGAACCGAGCAGCCCAAAGCCCATGCCGCCCCCTAAAGTCCGTCCCCCCACATTCGGGCTGCGCCCGCCCAGAGTTCCATTCGGCCCTCTCACTCTGTCCGAATCTGCTGCGCTTTGTGCAACGATTACCGCAAGCGCCGTTCCGATAAACCGCGTATTCGATTCCTTCGCCTGCACGCCTCCTTCATCATTCACTTTAATCGCTCCGCCGCTGCCCTCTGCTCCCTTTAAAGAGGCTTGCGTTCTGAACTGCCCCCGCTCCTGATTGTCTGCAGCGCTGTCTTGGTGAGCTGCCGACGCTAGCGCCAGGCTTTCTGGTGAAAGCTCTACTTCCTGAAACGTGAAGCGAAGCCGGCCGCCCCGATGAAACCACCTCGCTTTTGTCACCATCACCACTTTCCCCTCCAGGCGTGTTCCTTCGGGCAGAATCAACTGATGTCGATCTGAGAATAATGGTTCGGTAGTCACCGCCTGTACCGTTTCACCTGGCGTGGATGTTTTTGAATCGAGCGGCGTCACCAACCGGGCGTGCACAATGCTGGCGGAAGCCGGCTGAGATCCGACCAGCGAAAAAGACTCACTCGCTGTCGGCTGAGATCCAAAATCCAGACTCTCGCGGAGTTCTGCATCGAAGCGAGTCCGATTGCGAACGTACTGCGGATGGTACGGCAATCTGCTCCAGAGATAGTCGGTGACCATCTCCATTTTGCCGGGGCTGTGCACCATGTCGGGGATGCTCCTGATGGCATCCAGTCGGGAATTAACCTGGTTCTTAACCGTTTGCTTGGTGTTACTCAAAAAGCCGTTGCTGGTGTCAGGCGGAGGCGGTGTTCGCTGTTTTGCATGCCTCGACGAAAACAGCGAATCCAGGCCGGGAGTCGCAATGGTAGCGAGGGCAAGCTGCTGTCCGCCAGCCAGTTGCACCGACGTAAAGTCCACTTGGGCGACGCGCAAGGGCGTGAAGTCGCCGCCCAGGATGGCTCTCGCGCGAGCGGACTTTGCAACCGGTGTAACGCGACTGACATGACCGCTGACTAGCGCGCCGGCCGGAATCACTTCACGATCGAATGCAAACACAGGCGCCATGAGCTTGGCCTCTACCGGCGCGCCCAGTCGTTTGGGGATCCGCTTGGTCAAATATAACCGGAGCGGCGTACCGGGCGGCACACTCAGCCCGAAACTTTGCGGCGCGGCGCCTGGTCTGTCCTGGGGCCACGCCAGACCTACAAAGACCAGTAGTAAACCGGCAGAATATCTGGAGCGCATGCGCTGTCGACGCGCCCTAGAACTTACCGGTTCCGTGGTAAGCGCTTTGTTTGTTAAATACTTTATCGGCGCGCGATGAGATGGCCATTTGAGTACGTTACAGTGAAAACAGTTTGGCCGGAATGAATGCAATCAAGCGGTTAATTGTTCCATATCTGTTACTCTCGCTTGCGGCAGCTGGACAATTCAGTTCCGACACTCGGCTTGTAGTGTTGCATGCCAGCGTGACCAAAAGCAATGGCGATTTAGTAGGCGCTTTAAACCGGGATGCGTTCACTGTTTTAGAGAACGGAGTTCCGCAGCGCGTCAAAGTCTTTCATCGCGAAGATGTCCCGGTCTCCATCGGCATCATCATTGACGACAGCGCTAGCATGCTCCCGGACCGCCCGCGCGTGGAAGCGGCCGCTCTTTCTCTTGTCGATGCATCGAATCCTAAAGACGAAACCTTCATCGTGAATTTCAACGATGAATCCTTTCTCGATGTCCGCTTCACCAATGACCGGCAAAGAATGAAAGAAGGACTCACCCGGATTGATGCCCGCGGCGGCACCGCCATGCGCGACGCCATCAATAAGTCTCTCGACTACATGAAAGCCTCCGCTACTAAAGACAAGCGCGTGCTGCTAGTCATTACGGACGGCAATGATAATGGCAGCGTCACCACGCTCGATCACATCGTCGATCGCGCCACACAAGGCGGAATCGTGGTGTATGCGATTGGCCTATTCAGCAAGGAGTCAAGAAGTGACACCGTAGAAGCCAAACGTGCGTTGAAAAATTTGACGTCCACAACCGGCGGAATCGCCTTCTATCCCAAAGACGTAAAAGACGTGCAGCAGCTTGCCATCGAAATAGCGCGCGATATCCGAAGCCAGTACACGATTGCCTATTCCCCTGGCATTCAGCAACTGGATGGAACATACCGAAAGATCCAGGTAAAAGTAAATGCGCCCGGGAACCCCAAGGTTCGTACCAGGACTGGCTATCTCGCGGCCCCCAATCACACCGATCGCGCCACGGCCCAAACCACCACCCATCATAAATAAAAGGCTTCGGTCGGTACGTGTCACCTTGACGTTGAAGGTCCAGCCATTGAGCGTTCACTGACCTGCCGGGGTCCGAACGGGCGACTCGGTTGAGCCCTTCGGCCGCAAGCCGGCCTGACCCGCCATTAAACGATCGACCCACCGGCGTGGCAGTAAATTAGGCAGAGACCAATTCATTAGTCTTTGTGGAACCACCGCGTATCTGACGTGGGGCTTGGCCGTCGTAAGCGCCCTGAAGACCACTTCTCCGATTCGCTCCGGCTTATAGCCTTTTCTTCCCCCAACAACCATGTAGTCAGTGAACTTCTTTAGGGCCTTGGCATAAGGAGTCGCAGCATAAGTTTTGACATCAGCGGCCTCCGCTTTGTCCCAAGTGCGTGTGGCTACCGAGCCCGGAGCGACAATGATCACATCGACGCCAAAGAGCAGCAACTCTCTTCGCAGAGACTCGGACATTCCCTCCAGCCCATGCTTCGAGGCGGCATAAGCCCCCAGGAAGGGCGGTCCCATTTTGCCGCCGACCGAAGTTATGTTGACGATGCGGCCGGCCTTACGCCGTTGCTTAGAGCGGAGCAGCGGCGCGAAGGCCTTGGTCACGATGAACGGCCCGACCAGATTGACCTCCAGTTGCTGCCGAAAATCCTCGAGGGGCTGATAAAGAAGTGGACCGGCCAGCGCCATACCGGCATTATTGACAAGCCCTGCCAGGCTTTCGCCGCTCAGCAAACGCTCGACCTCTGCTGCGGCGCGTTGCACTGCAGCTTCGTCGGTTGTATCGAAAAGAAGCGGAGTAAAGGCCTGGCCGAATTCGGCTTGCAGGCGCGCGGCATCCTTTTCTTGCCTTACACTGCCGAATACTCGAAACCCCTGTTTCAACAGAACCTTTGTAATGCCCCACCCGATCCCGGACGAGACACCTGTAACCACTACGCTCTTCATACTTATCCCTCTCTTTCCGTTAGCTTTTTTTAGAACGTCACACCGGATTCTTCTGATACTGCACAGCGTATATCTTTATGATGACCACCGTACACCTTAACGGGACGCGTGTCAAGATGTACAGTGCTATCTAAATGCCGTATCCGTCAAAAACTAACCGTGAAGCCATTCTGGACGCAGCAGTGCAGCAGGTAGAACGAGAAGGCCTTGCCAAACTGTCCTTGCGCTCTCTCGCGAGTTCGCTGGAACTTGCCCCCAACGCGCTCTATCGTTATTTCGCTGATCGCGCTCACCTGGAGGCGGCCATTGCCAATGAAGGCGTTTCGCAGTTGCACGTTGCCTTGGCCCGTGCCGCTTCCAAAGGGGATGCCGAACAAGCGATCCGGCGCGTCGCGAAGGCATATGTGGATTTCGCGCGTAAGAATCCCGCCCTTTATAACGTCCTGATGACGCCGGGGAAGTTGCCGGACGAGGAAGGCTCCGCTCACGGCGAGATGTGGGGGTTCACAGTTGCCCTGATGGGCAGACTGACGGGACCGCAACAGGCGCCGGAAGCGGGTATCGCCTTTTGGGCTTTCCTGCACGGCATTGTCACCTTGGATCGAGGCGGTGTCTTCGGCCCAAAAAAACCGCGTGCCGCATTCCCTTACGGCTTGGATGCTTTCCTAGCGGGTATACCCCGATTGCAAGCCTGATGCCGTCCGTCGTTAAGAAACGGCCTGCGTCACTATGGAAAGCCTAACCTAACCGGCACGAATTCATCAGCCTCTTCTCTCAACGCTTCGGTTCTGCCGTCCCCGGTGCACTCTGATTCGTCGTACTTTCGTCACCGAATTTAATCGACGATTCCGCTCCGAACTTTCGATAATCCTGAAACTCCAGCTCGTTGCGAACCTGATCCTGGTCGGACTTCATCAGCACCGAAGCGCGAAGCGGCAGCAGATACTTGGTCTCGCCGATCGCCACCTCCGAATACTCGATCTTCGTGCCTATCTCTTTCGTTCTCAGCTCGCGAGGAATGTCGGAAGCGGCTTCATACACTTCGTAAATCGCCCCGCTCTCAGGATCGGCAAACACTGAGCCGTGATACGAAATAATGGCGCTGGCCAGATCGCTCAGCCCTAGCTTCATGGTCGAATGCTGCCGGTCAACAGCGTAATTGAACACCGCAACTCGTTTGCCGCTCAGAGTGTCCCAGCGGTTCCAGTCGAAAGCCGCATTCGTACGATCGTCGAAAACCATTTGGATCAGCCGCCCGAACTCGCCTTCTGTTGTGAGCGGCGTCCGCCAGCGGTGAGTCACTTGTGTGAGCGATTTGTTGTTGACTAACTGAAGCGTGCGGTGCTCGCGCCCATCGGTGAAAGCAAGCCGCGCCGTTAGCGTGTCGCCTTTCTTCCAGTGCTCTCCTTTTTTATTCGCCTGATACTGTTCCGTCACCAGCACGCAAAGGAAATTCGGAAGGTTGCTGACATACTGGTCAGCGTACTTGCCCATGGCTGCCAGCATGGCTGTTTGTTGTGCCGCATTCGGCCGCTCGTCGGACGAGGTGGGCAGCGCTATCCCGCTACTCTGTTGACTGAAGACTCTCGGCACAGAAACGGCGAAACCGAAGCTTAGTCCAACCAGCAGGGCAAGGCTTGGAACAGTGACACGAAACATCAAATCTAGTGTCTCAATAACCCTCGGCATCAGGAACACTTTCGCCGTTTTCCGCCATCTAATGCATAGTTAGAGTTTAGGAGAAGCTAATTGCCCACTACCCAGATCGAACTCATCCGACGTTACCTTGAAGACGCAATTGCCGCCGAGCGCAGTTTCGAAACCCAGCTTCGTGGTTTCGCTACCGAGGGTGACGATCAAGAAGTCCGATCCTTGTTTGCTGCTCATGCCGAAGAAACCCATCTGCAGCATCGCCGCCTGACCGCTCGTCTCGAGGAGTTAGGTGGTTCGCCTTCCGCCGGGAAGAGTTTGCTCGCCCACCTGTTTGCACTCACACCCAAATCAGCTCAGCTCGGCCACAGCCAGGATGAACGAACAGCTCAGAATCTGATCATGGCGTTTGCCGTCGAAAATGGAGAACGAGCCATGTATGAGGCTCTAATCGTTGTTGCCGAATCTGCCGGTGATGATTTCACTGCACGCCTGGCTCGCGAGATTCAATCGCAGGAGACGCAGACCGCTGAAAAGATCTGGTCGTTCATCCCGACACGGTCCAAGATAGCGTTCAACATGGCAACCGTGCAGGAAACGGACCCATCGGTTCTGACTAAGTCGTCCGAGGACCGGCTTGTCTAAACGTGAACGCGATGCCCAACAAACCCCCACTTCGGAGCAAGTCGAAACGGGTTCGGGAAATCGCCAGAGAACGTGTCGGCATCGTACCGCCTTCACGTTCTCTGGACGAAAAAGCCGTGCGCTCTCAACCCAAACACAAAAAGAAGCTGGAAGAAAATCAGATCGAGTCCAATTAGCTATTAAGCGTGTTGAACGATCGCCGGAAATGCACTCTCGAACGATCTCAATCTCGCTCTTGGGTCGAATCCGCTCCTCCAGATAGCGGCCTTGCCATAGCCCTCTTCGGCATCACGGCAGGTAGCGGTCAGGTCGTGAATCGCCTTCAAAGCGGAGCGATCGGTTTCGTTCGCCATAGCTCACAGCCGGGAAGTTTTCGGCGAACAACTCGGATGTCCGCACGCGCATTCGATATCCGGCGTAGCGCCTTCACCCTCACAATAAGTGCTGCAATAATCGCTGCCCTCTTGAGCAGCGCAGGCACACGACGGATGAGCGCATTTCTTATCTTTTTCAGCCATAAATTCCTCTGCCTTATGGACTGCGTCACGGCGCTTCGCCTCATCCGTAAAAGTACTGGCTCCTTCTGCCGGTCTTCTACTCGCCTGCCGCGCGCCAGACTCTGGTCAGATGTCGATCTCAGCGCCACAAGTTGTCGCTGAATGCGATTGCGGTGAATGTCGAACGGTCTACTTAAACAGCCCTCAGAACCAGGCTGTAGCGGGAACCCGTGGGTATATCGGAAGGATCGAAATCCGGACCGACGATGACTTGGGTATCGATAGGCGGCGCATGGCGGGTTTCAATCGTATGTGTATGGGAACGGCCTGAGGCGTTTCTATGCCTATAACCAGCGGACGCAGCCGGCGGAGATGACGGATGTGCCGGCGACGGGCGGGTGTGCGGCTTCGGGGTCGGGTCCGACGAACCAGACGGCATGGGCTTTGGATCTGCAATTGTTCTGGGGCGCCAATGCAGGGCAGCTTTCGACTAATAATGGGGATCTGCAAGCGCAGTTGATTCAGACCTGCAATGGGGCTGGGTATACGGTGGCGAACAACTACTATCAGGGTTATTCGTATGACGGGTTGAATCGGTTGATGGCGTTCAAAGATGAGAATGGGGCGGACGAACGGGATTTCAAGTACGACAAGTTCGGCAATTTGTGGGTGACCGCGAACACGGGTACGTTTCCTCCGTTGAGCGCGAGTACGCCGCGTTCGAATATCTACAGTTCCAATAAGCGCAGCGACACGACGTACGATGCGGCGGGGAACGAGACGAGTATTGCAGCGATTTGCGCGGCCGGATGCTTACAATACGATGCGGAGAGCCGGCAGACGGGGTATACGCCGAGCGGGACGAGCTACTCGTACGATGGAGACGGGCGCCGGATCATCAGCGCGGCGAATGGAGTGAACACGGTTTTCGTTTACGATGCGACGGGCAATCTGGCGGCGAAGTATACGTCCGGGGTGGGCGGCACAGTGCCTTGCACGACGTGTTACTTGAGCTGGGATCATCTGGGCAGCACGCGGATGGTGACGGAACAGAGTGGGAATTTGGTGGCGCGGCATGATTATCTGGCATTCGGGGAAGAGATCCGAAACGGGTATGCGGGGCGGCCGTCGAATGGGACTTGGGGCGGGTTGGATACGGTGAGTCAGAAGTTCACGGGGAAGGAACGCGACCCAGAATCCGGCCTTGATTACTTTGGCGCCAGATACTACGGGGCAAGTCTGGGACGGTTCACGAGCGCGGACGAGGTGTTCGCTGACCAGGACGAGAACGATCCTCAGAGCTGGAATCTCTATAACTACGTTCGCAACAATCCACTTCGTTATTCAGATGCTGATGGACGGGCTTGCACGTACGATCAGGCGACAAACAACTTCACGAGGGATTGTTCCAGCGCTGGCGATGAACAGGTAACTCAGGCAGGTGTACCACAGACAACAACCGTTGGAGTTGGCAGCGATGAAGCCAATCTCATCATGCTCTCGACGATCGGCGATGCGCTAACAGATCCGCATACGTACGCTCAATTTGTAAGTGATGCCGGGCGGGCGGCAGCTTCTCTTGTTTGGCCAGGAGCGTCGGGAGTGGCAGAATGCATTACTCCCGGAGGTAATTGCGACAAGACCAATCTTGCTATGGTCCTGCTTCCTGGTGCTTTGGGAAACGCCGGGCGAGCAATCCGAATTCTCGAGGAGGCTGGCGGGGTTATTCACCTTGAGATCAAGACGGCACAGGGGACCGACGAGGTTGTTGCCAACGTCACACGAGAAGGCGACAAGATTGTCTTGGAAGGCGCACTCATACAGGGATCTGGCGCCGGGCAGTTTGGGCCTGGCTTGTTGAGGGAGCTACGAGCAGCCGCTCGGCAGTTTATGGAACAAGAAGGGGCGAGTGCAGTAGAGGTTCGGCCTGCTGTCAGAACATCCGGGGCAAATCCTGGGCGAGCAATGCGCCCGTTCACGGTGACACGATGACAACGGTACGAGTGACCGGCTGGCAACCAGGGTTCAAGACCATTTCGTTTATGAAATTGTTGCGCGAAGGCAGTCAATCAGAACGGAGTCTATCAGAAGCCAAGGCTCTGGTTGACGGTCTACTTAATGGCAACGCGTTCACGATAGATTACCCATATCGGGAAGAGGCTGAAGCATTTGTGAAGAGTGCCTCTGATCTCGGGGCTGTGGCGGCGCTCTGATGCCAACGAAAACATTGCTCTGCACCGGCATGAATATGGACACGTGACCCTTCGAAAGATTTCTGCGGAGCAACTTTGGGTTGCTTAATAAAAACAGTACAAACAACGGCAGGATTTGCAGGGGGTCACAACCACGTACTCCGGAATGTAGTGACAGTTCGTGATGAAGCAGCCAAGATTCGGACGACGACGTCGGATGCGGGCGGACGAGTGACGAAGGTGATCGAGGGTATGCGTCAGACCAACGCACCTGTATTCTGATCGGAATCGGTGATGAAGTGGGAGCATGAGCGAAGAGCATGCGTCTGTAGCGCGGAGCCGGAGCCGGGCGGAGGCCGAAGAGCTTGTCGCCGAGTACGCGGCGAGTGGACTAAGCCGGAAGGAGTTCTGCCGCAGGCGTGGACTGGCAGTAGGGACACTGGATAAGTACCGCAAGCAGCAGCGCCGGCAAGCCGAGGCGGCTGGCGAGGGCCGCCGGGTAGCGGTGGAGTTATGCGGTGTGAATCAGGCCAGCGAAGGCGGAGCGAGTAGTGGGCTAGCAGTGCTGTTACCGCGAGGACGGCGAATCGAAGTGGGCCAATCCGGAGTAGCGACTCACGGCTGTTGTGCGATCCACTAAGCGGGCATATTTTCCTTTTCTGTAACGCGCAGAGGAATCGTTTGAAACTGCTGTTCTGGGATGCAGGGGATCATGGGTATGCGCGAAGCGTCTGGAGAAGTGCCGTTTTCGGCGGCCGGAGGCGGCAGGAGAGCAGAAGGTGCTGCTCAGCCAGGAGGAGCTGGCGCTGCTGCTGGGCGGCCTCGATCTATCGCAGACGCGACGGAGACCGTGGCATCCGGTAGTCGCTCCGGCTGAGAAAAAATCCGCATGAAAATATTTTGTAAGTGGTCGATCAGTTCACCCAGGCTCTGACCGTGACCAAGCTTGGACCATGGGCAGGCAATTTGGGAACAGCCTTCACCGCAAAGGTCGATTACCTCTCGAATGCCTTTTCAACACCGTAAAACGGTTCGCGGAGAAGGCATCTCAATGCGCTAACAACGTTACACACATCTGCCCCATCCACCTACACAATCCGCTGACCCGCTCGCCAAACCTCCCGCGGAATCGGCAGACCATCCACCACCCGCACCCGAACCAAATCCGCCCGCTGACCCACTTCCAAGCTCCCTCGATCTTCCAACCCAATCAGACGCGATGGCGTCAACGTAACCATGCGAACTGCCCGATGAAGCGGCAGATCCAGCCTGCGCGACAACAAGAATGCACCCTCAATCAGGCTCGACGGAACATAATCCGAAGAAAGCGCATCCAAAACTTCGTTCTTTGCCAAATCCTCCACCGACACGTTACCGGAATGCGAGCGCCCTAAAACCACATTAGGAGCACCGGCCACAATCGCCATTCCCCGTCCCCGCGCAGCCCTGGCCGCTTCTAAAGTAGTCGGGAATTCGGCGATCCGAATGCCCTCCTTATGCGCTTGCTCCACGTGCGATTCAATCGTGTCGTCGTGGCTCGCCAATTGCACATCACGCCCCTGCAACAGACGGATCACCGCCCGGCGATTGACCTCCGAATACTCAGCCTGTTGCTCCACTTGCACCTTCAATTGCTCTTCTATCTGCTCGCTCGACTTCTTAAACTCTCGCCTGTTGAACTCAATGTACTTCGAAAGATCGCGCCACTGTCTTTGACCCGGTGTATGGTCCATCAGAGAAACTAACCGCAGCATCGGATCGTTCGCAAACAGAGAAAACTCTTCCACTGTCCGAGCGTTCGACAATTCCACCCGCAAATGCAACAAGTGCTCCGTTCGAAACGAAACGCTCCGTCGTCCCTCTTCAAGCAGCGAGATCGTCTTCGCTACAACCGCGCAACTGCGAGCACCCTCGCCTCCCATCCCAATACACAGTGAATCGAGTACCGTCGTGATTCCGGCTGCCGCAATCTGCGCGTCGTGCGCCACCAAAGCGGACATCACAGGCCACAGCACCCCCGGTCTCGGCATCACATGCCGCTCCAGGTTGTCTGTGTGCAGCTCGGTCAGACCGGGAATCAGGTAATCGCCCTCCAAATCGATGCCCGCTCTGCATTCCGAGGAAGAGCCCGAACCGATATCGGCTATCCGCTGATCCCGAATGACAACGGAGCCCAAAATGGTCTCTCCCGGCGTTACAATCTTCGCGTTTTTTAGAATCAGCTCTGCTGCCATTACGGTTCCCCATCCGGTTCCCCATCCGGTTCTATGCATCTCGTGCGCTCTCACATAAGCTCCTAGGGACCTTGTGCGCGCGTGACGAATCTATAGAATGTTATTCCACCGCTGTTACAGCCTGATTAGCATACGGTTAATACGTATACGAACTAATCCCGAATTTCCAGCCGCCGCGTCAAACCACCTTCGCCGCTCGTCGCTTGCGAGGCGCGGTCAAGAGCTTTCCAGCCGAACTCGGCGCCTTCTTTACTCTCGATTTGCCCTTGCGTTTGATTCCTGCCAGCTCGGCGGCAATCTCGCTTCGGCCTTCCAACATCGCTTCGTGCACGCGATCCAGGATCTCGAGCGCTCTCCGCCCGCCTTCGCCCTCGAAACAAGCGTTCAAACGCCGCCCCGTCGTCCCCTCCCATGCTTCGATCAGCAGTTCCATCAGCCGGTTTCCTTTAGCGGTCATGCGCAAGCGACGAGCTCGCCCATCGTTGGGACATGGCTCTCGCCTCACAATGCCTCGCCGTTCAAGTAAGGAGACCATTGCCGTTATTGTGTTGGCATCCGCCGAAACCTCGTTGCCCAGATCCGCTTGCCGAATACCCTCGTTTTTCTGAACCGCTCGAATCAGAAAATATTGATCTGTGGTCACCCCGTATGGGCTGAATACCGAATCCCCGCAACGGCAGATCGCCATGAATGCGCGCCGGATCCGGCGTACCACGTACAGTCTTGCTTCCTCGGGTTTCTCTACTAACCGATCGTCACGTTCTTCTAACGCCAACCAAGCCTCGCTTTCAGCCATCTAGTTGCCTGGATCTTTACGGATAGGCTCACCGTTAGTTTACTGCCTGAAATTACTAGGTAAACAAATAGTTGCTCCGTATACGTACTTTTATCCTTCCGTAATGGCGTTGCAATAACTCCCGGCCTAAACTGTCATTTCCAGAACGATCGCTTAGGAGTGTCTTCGATGAGAAAACTGCTTGTATCGCTGCTCGTTTTTGCCGCTCTCGCGAGCGCCCAGTCCGACCGTGGGAGGATGTCAGGCACTGCCTCGGACTCTTCCGGATCGATGATTCCCGCCGCACAGCTCACGGTGCTTAGCCGAGAAAGCCAAAGCACCCGCCTTGTAAAAGCCGATGCCTCCGGGCGGTACTTCGTCGATGCCCTCCTGCCGGGAGTCTACGACGTAACGGCTACCGCTAGCGGTTTCGGCGAGTCCATTGTAAAAGACGTCACGGTAGTTGTCGGTCAGGAGAAGAGACTCGATTTTACTCTGCAGGCCAAAGCGGTTCAGCAGGTAGTCACCGTCGAATCTGGCGAACTGGCCGCCGTCGATACAAGTTCTGCCGATATTGGAGCCACTGTTTCGACACGCGAGGTCAACGACCTCCCGGTGAACGGACGGATGGTCTCCCAACTCTATCTCCTCGTTCCTGGCGCCAGTATGTCGGGCGCCGGTACATTCGACGACATAAGGTTTTTCGGTCGGTCGAATGAACAAAACGTGATCCGCTACGACGGCATTGAAGCGGGCACTCTGATCGACTCGAATCCGGCCGACGTCAACGGCGCCAACACCTCGCAATTCCGCCTCTCTCAAAGCATGGAAAATATCCAGGAGTTTCGCGTCGAATCCTCAAGTTACAACGCTGAATACGGTCGCGGCACTGGTGGGCAGGTCACCATTATCACGAAATCCGGTACCAATAATTTCCACGGCGATCTCTTCGAATTCTTTCGCAACAGCTTCATGGATGCCCGCAACTACTTTAATGCCAAGCCCGCCACCCAGGCTCCACTGCGATTGAATCAGTTCGGCGGCTCTGTGGGAGGCCCGATCCTCAAAGACAAACTCTTCTTCTTTGCCGGCCAGGAAAATCTCTTCCAGCGAGTTTCCGCAAATTTCACCGAAGATACCCTAAGCGCCTACGCGCGCTCCCTCGCCGTGCCTGCCATCCGGCCTGTTCTAGCCGCTTACCCGGTTAGCAACATACCGACATCCAGCCCCTACTTCAGTCTGGCGTCAGGCGCCTTCCCTTCCTACGTAAACGAATACTTCGGTAACATCCGCCTTGACTGGCGAATCAATAATGCCAATACTGCCTACTTCCGTTATCAGCGCGATCAGGGCGACGCCTTCACACCCAACGACATCAGCGGTAGTGGTTCTGCCATCTCTTCCGTGCCTCAAAACGCCATCGCAGACCTCACCACTGTCTTTACTCCGGCCGTTGTCAACGACGTTAAAATTGGATTCAATGCCGCCAAAACAAATCTTGTCTATCAGGGCGCCCAAGTAACCGGAGCCGATCTCTCTAATCTGACATTTAACATCGGCGGCGGAGCCGGGCTCTACACCGGCACCGGTCTTGTAACTCCTATTGGCTCCGGATCGACTCCCCTTATACACGCGCAGCCTTATACCAATTACGAGTTTGAGTACATAGATAACCTCTCCTGGTCTCTTCCTTCTCATAACATCAAGATGGGATTCGAGATCAATCCCCGTACCATCTACGTAAATCAAATCGGCGGCGCGGTATACACCTTTACAACGGTTCAGAATTTCCTCGCCGATCTTCCTTCGCAAGCACAGCTCGGAGGTACGCTCAGTGACCCCAGCCCCTTCTTTAACGGAGCAACCGGAGTCGCCAAAGGCCTGCAAAACTTCTACGGCGCTTACGTACAAGACGAGTGGAAGATCAAGCCGAACCTGACGATGAGTTACGGGTTGCGCTACGATTACTTCTCCCCCTTGAAAGAGGCTCACGGTCGCGAAGTCAACGTCAACACCGTCACCGGAGCTCTCGAATTGGGGCAAGATCCTTACGCCGTCTCGAAACTGAACATCGGACCCCGGCTTGCCCTTACCTGGTCACCGGAACGCGGCCAGAATAAAACCGTATTCAGAGCCGGCGCAGGTTACTACTACGGCCCCGGTCAGGGAGAAGACCAGATTCAACCGCTGCTGAACAACACAGCGAATCAGACCCTGACCACCGGCAACATCGGATATCCAATCAACATCGCTGCGCAACTTGCTACCTTTGTCCCCGGCAGCGCCAATGCCAATTACCAGCCGCGCGTCTTCGGTGCTAATTATCAGCTCCCTGAGAAGGTGCTTTCCTACACCGCCTCTCTGCAGCAGACTCTGCCCGATCAATCCGTCTTCACACTGGCTTACGTCGGTAGTCAGGGTCGCAATTTGTTTCTCCGTACCATCGCCAACCCCATCGTAGGTTTGGGTCAGTCGGCCAACGGCACGGGCATTATCAATCGTGCCTTTGGCAACCAATATGCCGAACTCGATGTGAAGACAACCGGTGGAACCAACAGCTACAATGCCCTGCAAGCCAGTTGGAATCGCAGACTAGCCGAAGGACTGACTGCCATTCTGAACTATACCTGGTCAACCAACATCGGAACCTCGGGCGGCTCCAACGAAACAATCACTTCGCAGAACAACTACACCTCCGCTTCAGATCGCGCCTTCAATACTTTTGACATCCGCCACAACTTCAACGCCGCTACTCTCTGGACCATCCCCGTGGGCATCGGACATAAAACCGACTTCGGAAGAAATCAATTACTGAACAGCGTACTTGGCGGCTGGCAGCTTGGCGGCAGCTACAACTTTCATTCAGGCTTACCGATCAATGTCGTCATGACGCGAGCGAACGTTGTCTATCTCGATAACCAGAACGGCCAGTATTATCAGAATCCGGTTGTCTCCGGCGGCGCCGTCGTGAGCACGCCGGTCATCAATATTCCGGGCGGAGGACAATCTCGAGGCATTCAACGTCCCGATCTTGTCTCCGGCGTATCGCCCTATGTTCAGACCAGCACCGGCTTCCTGCTCAACCCCGCCGCGTTCGCTGTTCCCAAGCCCGGCACGTATGGCAACCTGGGACGCGATGCTCTTCGCGGCCCTCAGTTCTCGCAGCTCGATTTGACCCTCTCCAAACAGTTTTCTCTTACCGAACGGTCGTACTTTGAATTGCGTGGGGATGCCTATAACATTCTCAACCACGCCAACTTTTCTAATCCGCCCGCCGTCCTTGGTGTTTCGCTTCCCACCGGACCGGGCGTCGCCGGACTCCAACCCGGCCAGGCGCTGACACGTTCCGCCGCAGGCTCGTCGTTCGGTCTTCTCAACTCGACGGTCGGCAACTATGTCAACATGGGCACCGCTCGACAGCTGCAACTAGCTGTGCGCTTCGTGTTTTAATTCCCGGCGTTTGTCTGCTTCTTTTTTTATAGACGGTAAAAACTCTTGTCGAACCTGAGCGTCATGACCTTCAACGTTCGTCAGATCGACGGCGACGATGGAGAACACGCTTGGCCCTTTCGCAAAAAAGCGCTGGTCGAAACACTACGCAACTATCGGCCGATGCTGCTTGGGACGCAGGAAATCTTTCGCGAACAGGCTGATCTCATTCTCGAACAGTTGCCCTGTTACAGCTGCTTCGGCAGCGGTCGATTCGGCGACGATCGCGACAAACATAATTTGATTTTTTATCGCCCCGAATTTCTCTCGGTTCTCGAAGCCGGCGACTTCTGGCTCTCGAATACTCCCACTGTGCCGGGCTCGGCAGATTGGGGCATTCCGCGTCCTCGCCTAATTACGTGGGGCCTGCTCCAACTTATCAATGGCCCGAAATTCCTCTTTCTGAACACCCATTTTCCCTATGGCAGTGGAGCTGATGAAGCACGACAACAATCCGCTCGCCTTCTGAATCAGAAGCTTCTTGAATTCGATGCCAGCCTGCCGGCCATCGTCACCGGGGATTTCAATGCCGGCCCCAATAGCGATGTTTACCGCTTGCTCACGCAGGATCTGCAGGATACCTGGCTGCTCGCTCATCGAAGAACCGGGCCAGAGGGAACGATACATGGTTTTGGAAAGTTCGAGGGCCCGCGCATCGATTGGATTCTGAAGCGGAGCGGTGGTTCGGTCAACTCTGCCGAAACCATAACCGACCGCATTGACGGACTCTACCCTTCCGATCACTATCCGGTACAAGTCTCTCTCGATTTATAATTGGCAATTTGTGGTCAGCGGCTTATCCGCGCTTCGATATAGCCGGAAGGCTCGTCGGTCGGCACGAAAACCTGGTTAGGATTGTCCAGGCCGAAGCGTGACAAGTCAACCAGCAGGCAATGTTTGTTGGGCATGGCCAGATGGATCTCGGCGACCGCGTTCATCTTCTCTAATACCGCTTCACCCATCGCAAACAGAGTGTGCTGAACCGAAAGACTCTTGTGCTGAGCGAAGCAATCTAACAAAATCGCACGGATCTCCCAATGAGAATCGTTGAAAGAAATATCGTGTTGCCCGTACCTCCACTCCGTTTCGAGAACCGTACCAAACAGGCGATCTTGTGTTTCCGGAAGCGTTGTCCACTCATCTTTCAGGAAGCCGGCGAAGGCAGAATCTGCTGTTTTCAGAAGATGCAATCCTTTGATTCCGGAACTGATCGCAACCTTCGAGCGCGTCGCCTCCACTCGGGCGATCCGGCGCTCATTCCCTGTTTGAGAGAACGCCGACCGATACTCGCCGATCTGCTGCCAGGGGGTCTCTTCTATGTTGAGAGTGACTCGCGAGAGATTCAATAGCCGTTCGAGGAAATGCTGTGCGACGCCTTGCGCGAAAACTTCAATACTGTCCCACTGCAGTTTACGCGCCAAGACATAGACTGTATTCTTCATCGTGTCGGTTGGAAGAACCCTGCTGTTGTCGCCCTCTCGATAAGCGTCAGAAAACTCGCCTTCAAAGAAGATATTGACAGAGAGTTCGCGAACCGTGTGAGGGACATGCGCGCGATCGACATAGGTCAAGCGGACGCGAGTTTTTCCATACCGATTCGATTGAATAGTCGCCAAGTTAGCTCCCCCGATAGGTCGTGTAACCGAAAGGGCTGATCAGCAGAGGAACATGATAATGCGCAGCGCTGTCCCTCACGGTAAACGAAATGCTCACTTCCGGGTAGAATCCTCCGGGAAAATATTCACCTATCTCAAACACGATACGATAGCGGCCCGGCGTCAATGGCGTCTCTTCGGGCAGGAGACGCCGCAGTCTCCCCTCCCCATCCGTGGAACCCGATCCGACGGCCTCATCGTCCCGAAAGAGATGAACGGTGATACCCGTTGCCGGCCTACCACTCGAGGTGTCCAGGATGTGCGTTGAAATGCCACTCATTGGTTCAGCAGTTTATTCAGCCGGAGTTCCGTAATCTTGGCCTGCTCGCCAGCCGCGATGCGTAACTCTTTCGTGCTTTCGTTCGTCAACCGAGCCTGCAATAAGGCGAGCATCTCGGCTGCAGTCTTCCCCGTCGCCTGAACCAGGAAGATCCAGCCGAATCTCTGTTCATATTCTCGGTTGCCTGTAGCGAGAGCTTCCAGTATCGAAGCTGGCGCAGACCCGAGACCACTCTGTTCTTGCGAAGCCCATTCGGCCAGCTTCTTCTCACCGATTTTAGGATGAGCCGAAAAAGCTTCGAGCCAATCGCTGGACTCGAGCGCCCACCAGACCGACTCGGCTGAAGACAGCAGCGCGGCTTCATCGTAGAACGGCCGGCGAGCTAACATCGAGTCTGCCCATTGCTTCGAACCGCAACAGCGCAAAAGGTCCGTGCGCGCTGTAGCCTCCTCCGCCGTATTAAATTCCTCGAGAGTCACTGCAATTTCTCTAAGAACTCTGTTAACAAGTTCTGCGCAACTAGCGATCGATAGGCGCTGGTAGAACGGATATCGCTGATCGGTGTAATTTCGGATTGTAAGATCTGCCTCGCGTTCACGACCGTTTCGGAATCGAGAGCCTTGCCTTTAAGGAAAGATTCCGTGGCGAGACAACGTAACGGGACAGGCGCGACACTGGCAAATGCCAGTCGAAACTCCGTTATACGAGCGTCCTCGACGGAAGCCGCCGCGGCAATTGCGACCTTCGAGATGGCCTGAGCCTTGCGCGTTCCGACTTTTCTGCCGTAATAGTTCCAGCCGGAATGGCGCCTGGGCAGCTCGATTGCAGAGAGCAGTTCATCGGGCCGCATGGCAAAGGTCTTGTATCCGAGATGAAAATCCGAATAAAGCACAGACCGGCGACCCGAAAGCGAGAGTAGATGAATGGTGGCGTCATGAACCAGAAGCGTCGGAGACGAGTCAGCCGCCGGCGAAGCGTTCGCGATATTGCCGCCGAGCGTACCTTGATTCTGATTGGCAACACCACCGGTCCAACTGGCGGCCTGACAAAGCAGTGGGAATTCAGATTGCACAATCGGATGCTGCCGGATTTGGGTGTACGTCGCCGCCGCGCCGATCATGACGCTCGTGTCGTTTGCGACAATCTGCCGCAGCTCGCTGAGCTTACGAAGACTGACCAGCCGGCGAAAGGGAAGCTTGCCCGCGTTTAACAAAACCATCAGATCCGTACCGCCTGCTATGGGACGCCAACCTTCATCACTGCCGAGAACCTGTAACACCGACGACAGGCTGTCCGGGACGGTTAAGTCGTAGTCGGGAAGGTATGATCTCATGCCAATTGTGAACTTGCGAAATAGACGGCATCGACAATCTTTTGATATCCGGTGCATCGGCACAGATTACCCGCCAGCGCTTCGCGAATTTGTTCGCGCGTCGGATGCGGATTGTGCGCGAGGAGGGAGATCGATGCCATAATCATGCCCGGAGTGCAGATACCGCATTGCGCGCCGCCGTGCTTTGCGAAAGCTTCCTGCACCGGATGCAGCGAATCGCCGCTTGAAACTCCTTCGACCGTACGGATAACTGTCCCGGAAGCATGCAGGGCAGGCACCAGACAGCTATTAACCAGAACGCCGTCCATCAGAACAGAACACGCCCCGCATTCGCCTTCGCCGCATCCTTCCTTGGCGCCGGTGAGTTGCAAGTCTTCTCGAAGCACATCGAGAAGCCGCTTCAGCGGTAAGGTTTCGACAGTCTGAGGCTTGCCATTCACCGTAAGTGAGATGGAACAACTCTTCAAGCGATGCTCCCTACAGTCTCAGGCAAATGGCTTCGCGAAAAATCGCCCTGACCGGCCAATCGAAGGAGCAGGTCTTCTGCCGTAAGAGGCACGTGATTGAAGGATGCATCTAGCGCATTCTCGATTGCATTTAAGACCGCCGGGGCCGGGCCATCCATCGGAAGTTCACCGATACCCTTTGCGCCCATCGCGCCATGCTGATAGGGAATCTCTTCGAACAGCACCTGGATCGGAGGCACATCCATTGAGGTCGGAATGATGTAGTTGGTCATCTGGTTGTTGGCCATCGAGCCATTGAGCCAAACAACTTTTTCGAGCAGCGCGAATCCCAGTCCCTGGACGACGCCTCCCTCGATTTGCCCGGAGGCGAGAATCGGATTGAGAACACGCCCGACCTCCTGAACAGCGGTGAAGTGATCGACCTGAACTTCGCCCGTGATTGTGTCGACGGTCACCTCAGCGACGTATGTTGCCCAGGAGTAGGCGCCATAGGCGTCTCCCGTGTAGGAGTGATCATCCCACTGAATGCCGGGCGGCTCCTCATACTGAACACGCGTTTTTAGCGGGCCTTTCGATGCAAGGTGGTCACGCACAAACTCCCTGAATTCCTCAGCGGAATAATTTTCAGCCAGGCCTTGAGAGCGCAGTTTGGCTTTGAACTCTTCCGCCGCGCGTTCAAGCAGTCTCCCAATAACCATGGAGGTCCGCGATGCGACCGTCGGCCCGCTATTCGGCACATAAGCCGTGTCCGGACGGCACATCTCGACTTGCTCGTACTCGATGCCTAAAGCTTCGGCGGCAATCTGAGTCAAAATCGTATTCGTCCCCTGTCCCATTTCTGTCATGGACGACAGAATGCACACCCCGCCGTCGCGAGTTCCCTCAAGTTCGATGACGGACTCCAGATGCCGCTCGCCGGAACCGGTAAACCCGGCGCCGTGTAAGAAAGACGCAAACCCGATTCCTTTCTTCAATGCGCGGCTTGGGTTTTCCGTCCGGAAAGCCGCCGTCTTCTCATAAAAGTTGGCTGCTTGCAGAGCACGGTCCTGCAGACCCGCGAGATCCAAAGGCTGCGTGATGACCTGACCTGTAGCGGTGGCATCGCCGGTGTGGAGGAAATTTCTTCTGCGAAACTCTTCGGGCGACAGACCCACTACGCGCGCGACCTTGTTCATGTGGCGTTCGAGCGCGAACAGGCTTTGCGGAGCGCCAAAGCCGCGAAAAGCGCCGTGCGGAGGAGCATTCGTTGCCACGGCCGTGCTTCGGATTCGAACATTCGGGCAGCGGTATGGTCCGGCAGCATGAAGCGTTCCGCGCGATAAAACCACCGCGGATAGTGTCGAGTAGGCGCCTCCATCGATAGTGAACGCGATATCCATTGCGAGGAGACGACCATCGCTCGAGACGGCGGTACGATGGCGGGTCCGCGATGGATGGCGCTTGGTTGTAGCAGCCATATCTTCTTCGCGATCGTAGACGATCTTCACCGGCCGGCCGGACTTCCAGGCAAGCAGCGCGGCATGCCCCGCAATCATCGACGGGTATTCTTCTTTACCTCCGAACGCTCCGCCGGTTTCTTGCTGGATGACACGAATCTTTTCGGCGGGAAGACCGAACAGATTCACTAATGCCCGGTGCACATAATAGGGACACTGAAGCGATCCCGATACAACCACGCCTTCTTCGGCATTCGCCGTCGCCAGCATGCCGTTCGGTTCGATGTAGGCCTGCTCTTGAGCGCCGGTTGAGTATTCGCCTTCGACAACGTGTGCCGCTTCTACCCAAACGCCGTCTACATTGCCCTTGTTGAGCAGATAGCGCTTGAAAACGTTATCGTCGCCCCACACGTTGATGTCTCCCTGCAGCGCCTCATCGATGTCGAAGACTGCCGGTAACGGCTCGTATGTAATTTGTATGAGCGCTCTCGCGCGGCGCAGCAGATCCTTGTTGCCATGAGCAATTAGGAGGATGGGTTCGTGCTCGTGATTCACCATTTCCCGAGCAAGAAAGGGCTGATCGTCGTTAATCAGAGCGACAACATTTTGCCCAGGGATGTCATCGCACGTAACCACCGTGAATTCTTCCCAAGGCACGCCGGGAGTTAACGTGATGCTCTTAATACGGCCTCGTGGAACAGTGCTGCGAATCGTCGCTCCATGCAGCAGGCCAGGGAAGTCGAGATCGTCGATATACTTGGCCGTGCCCGTAAGCTTCCCCAAAACTTCTTTGCGTTGGACGGGCAAGCCAACCACACGAAAGCCCATGTTTTACTGTACCTGTATCTTTGCCGGAGCGCCACGATCAAAGCAGGTGCGGCCGCGCACGATCGTCATCTTGATCTCGCCTGTTAGTTGCTGTCCAAGATAAGGTGTACAGGGGTGCCGGAAGTGCAATCGCTCCTCGGTTACTTCAAATTGCGCGTTCGGATCGAAGACCACCAGATCGGCGTCGAACCCGGGAAGAATATGGCCTTTCCGCCCTCCCAATCCCGCTAATTGGGCAGGTGCGGCAGACATCCAACGCACGACGTCGGTTATCTCGAAGCCGCGCTTGCGGGCCTCTGTCCAGACTGCCGGTAAGCTGAGCGACAACGAACTGATTCCGCCCCAGGCAGATTGAAAGCTGCCGCTATCGAAGCATTTCATCTCAGGTGGGCAAGGAGAGTGATCGGTCGCAATCAGATCGATCGTTTCGTCGCGCAAACCTCCCCACAGAGCCTCGCGATTGTCTGAATCGCGAATGGGAGGCGCACATTTGAACTGCGTGGCGCGGTCAGGAATCGTCTCAGCGTCAAAAAACAAATAGTGCGGGCAGGTTTCGACCGTCAGCGGCAGGCCTTCGGCTCGCGCCTGTCGCAGTTCGCCGAGCGCGCCGGTAGCGGATAAATGGACGATGTGCGTGCGACAGCGATACTCTCGACAGAGGCGAATCAGGAGGCGGACGGCTTGCACTTCGGCCTCTTGCGGGCGTGAGCTGAGATAAGTCCGGTAGGTTAACCAATCCGCCGATTCGTTCTCCAGAAGAGTGCAGGATTCAGAAATAGGACCAGGCAGTTCGGCGTGCGCCAATAGCGGCAAGCCCGTTTGGGCGATCTCCGGCATAGCTTCGCGGAGATCCGCTTCGGTCACCATCTCGAATTCATCCGTGCCCGGATGAGTCAGGAAACATTTGAAGCCCCGAACGCCGGCTTGAGCGAGAGGCATGATCTGATTTACATTACCGGGGACAACGGCGCCCCAAAAGGCAAGATCGACATGAGCCTTTCCTTCCGCCGCGCGCCTCTTTGCGTCGAGTGCGGCAACGGTAGTCGTACTGGGAATGCAGTTGAGCGGCATGTCGACGAGGCAGGTTAACCCACCGGCTGCTGCCGCTCGCGTAGCTGTTTCAAAGCCCTCCCATTCGGTGCGACCCGGTTCATTTATGTGCACATGAACATCGATCAGTCCGGGGAGAACGAATAGGTCACCTATATCCGTTAAAGCGTCAACTTGGACCGAGTAGTTATGCGACTCGACGGCGGAGATCTTTTCATCCTCGAAGACAACTACGCCCGGTCGGACGCCCTCGGGAGTGACGATGTGGGTCGATCGGATAGCTTGCTTCACGTTGGCGCGTACCGGATATTGTCGCACTCGCGAAAACGGAGGGGATTGCTACACTGTTGCTCGAAACGAAGATGGCGAACACCCCGCAGGATTGGACGAGGCAGGCGATCGAGCTCGCCATTCAAAATGTTCGGTCGGAGCGCGGCGGACCCTTTGGCGCTCTAGTGGTGAAAGAAGGCCAGATTGTTGCAAGCGGAGCGAATTTGGTCGCGGCGAACAATGATCCGACAGCTCACGCAGAAGTAGTTGCGATTCGAAACGCCTGCCTCGCTTTGAGCGCATATCAACTTTCCGGTTGCGAACTCTACACCAGCTGTGAGCCCTGCCCGATGTGTTTAGGAGCGATTTACTGGGCGCGTCCGGAACGATTTTATTTCGCATGCAGCCGGTACGACGCCTCGACTTACGGATTTGACGATGCATTCATCTACGATGAACTGGACCGCCAGCCCGAACACCGAACCATCCCTGGACAGCGACTGCTGAAAGAAGAAGGACTGGCCGCATTCGAAAGCTGGATGCGCAGTCAGGTCAAGATTCCTTATTGAATCGGTGATACGTCAGGAAGCGAGCTTGGCCAATGCCTGTGCCAATACTCGAACCCCGTTGGTAATGTCTGAAAGCGAGGCGAATTCGTCCGGCCGATGACTGATCCCGGCTCGACAAGGAATGAACAGCATGGCGGTGGGTGCGATGCGGGACATGAACAGAGAATCATGATAAGCGCGGCTCACCATCTCTCGGTAAGTCACCTTCTCTTCTTCGCAAGAGCCTCGCAGGATCTCGATAATTCTCGCGTCGCAATGAGCGGGAGCATCGGCGTTCAGCAGTTCAATCTGTATCTTCAGGCCTCTTTTGCGAACGATGGTATCGGCCGTTTGCTCGATGCGGAGAATAAGTGAATCACGGCGGGACAAATCGGTGTCTCGAACGTCAAGTGCCAGACTGACCCGGCTCGGGATACTATTTACAGCGCCAGGAAAAACGTCGCATACGCCGGTGGTTGCAACTGTGTCGATCGAACCGGTAGCAACCGCCAGACTTTCGACGGCTTGGATGATCTCTGCCGCTCCGGTCAACGCATCATGCCGATTCGGCATCAGAATAGCTCCTGCATGACCGCCTTCGCCCTCAATCACCATACGTAGGCTGGCCGGCGCGGCAATACTTGCGACTAAACCTATCTGCACATGTTCGCGCTCGAGAAGCGGGCCTTGCTCGATATGCAGTTCGATGAACCCGGCGTAGTAATCGCTCGGCAAGCGCACACTCGAGAGGGGGCCAGTAAAACCTGCTGCTTGCCTTGCCTGATCCAGAGATCCGCCCTCTTGGTCACGGAGTCTGCTCGCGCCACGATCATCCAGAACGCCCGCCAATAAGCGACTTCCCAGGCAGCCAATGCCGAACCGCGTTGGCTCCTCCGATGTGAAGATCAGCAATTCCACTGGCCGCTTCGGCTCAAAGCCGCCTTCCTTAAGAGCGCGGACCGCTTCGAGCCCGCCGAGGACACCGACTGTGCCGTCGTAGCGGCCAGCATTGGGAATCGCGTCAATATGTGAGCCCGTTCCGATCGCGGGACCCTCGACGCCGCTAGCGTTCCATCTCGCAAACGTATTCCCCACGGCGTCTTCCCGGATCTGCAATCCGGCCATTCGGCAACGTTCTTTCAAGAAGGCGCGGGCCTGCAGGTCTACCGCGCTGAAAACAACTCTCGATACGGCCGGCGGCGCGGAGTCGGAGAAGGACGCTAAGGTCGATAGCTCCGATTCAAGACGGTCGGAATTAATTCGGATCTGCATTTCGCTCATTCCAATGGCGAACGATTCCAATCTTTGTAGATGAGGTATTTCGCCGGAGTTTTACCGAGCGCTCCGAACCATTGCGGGCAGAAAGCGCGCATCCATATAAAGTCGCCCGCCTGCACCGGATACCAGCAGTCGCCTAGACGATAGATGCCCTTGCCCTCAAGCATCAAGAGGCCATGCTCCATGACGTGAATCTCAACCATGCTCAGAGAGGCGCCCGGCTCATAGGTCATGGTATTCATCGCGAAATCGAAGGCGACATCGGCGGGAAGCAGAGTACGCACTGTCAGCGACGAATCCCCCATCAAAGGCTGAGAAGCCACGGCCGACTCATAGCTGACGATCGCAGTGGGGCTCGCCAGACCAGTCACAGCCGTGTATTTCTTCTCGACGACAGCAACTCGAGCTTCGGTTTCGGCCGTCAGAGAGTGGTTACAATTTTCCGGTAAATAAGCGAAAGCGCCGGGAGCCATCGCGTGCTGTGTGCCGTCCTTCTGCAATGCGGCCGCGCCTTCGATCACGTAAACAAAGCGTTGTGCCTGTGCGGGTCCGAGAATTCCGCCGGATTCCATCTCTGCTGTGTACTGCGTGAACTTTGCTCCCAACACGGGCCCACAATGGATGACCGCCGTCGCCCGGGTCATTCCCGGAAGCGGCGTTCGCACGAAGGTATCGGGGGTTTGGAGCAGATGATCGGGTCTGAGAGCACTGCGCGTTTGGCCGAGGTGTTTCAAGTTGTTCGTTCGAAATCTTTAGTGAGACCTGTCAGCATAGCAACTCCCAAGCGAATCGCTTTCTCGACATCCTCCGGACGCACCGCTTCGTCGGGATGGTGGCTGATTCCGCCGATGCTGCGAATGAAGACCATCGCGGAAGAAACTTTCTCCGCCATGATCATCGCATCGTGACCAGCGCCGCTGACCATCCGGTACGGCGCCTCACCGATGCGCTCCATAGTCCGCTCGATAAGGCTTACCAGAGCTTCATCCATGAGAACGGCCTTCTGATTTACTTGCTGTTCGAAATGGAATGCGAGATTCCGGCGCGAGGCGATCTTCTCGGCCTCATGGCAGATATTCTGAACACCAGACGTTCTCGTGTCGTCACAAGAGTGCCGCACGTCCAGACTGGCTCGAACTTCACCTGGAATAATGTTGCCCGCGCCCGGCAGAACTTGAAGACTTCCGACCGTGCCGATCAATCCGTCAACGGCCCGAGCATATTGTTCAACGCTAGTCACCCATTCCGCCGCTCCTGCTAAAGCGTCCCGGCGAAGATCCATCGGAGTTGTTCCGGCATGGTTGGCACTGCCTCTAAAAACCATACTCAGCCGGCTCTGGCCGGCAATGGCCGCAACCGCCGCTACGGACTGCCCTGTCCTGTCCAACACAGGTCCTTGTTCGATGTGAAATTCCAGGTAACCAAAAGAGCAACGGCTTATTTCGGCATCTGCCATGCGCGCGGGGTCGAGACCGAATTGCCGTATCGCTTCCTGAACAGTACACCCGCTCGAGTCTTGCAACGCTAAGAGCTTAGAATCGACACGTCCCACCGCCGCCAGGCTCCCAAGAAAAGGAAACCGGAAACGAACGCCTTCTTCTTCGGAAAACCCCAACACCTCGACATCGAAAGGCAGAGTCGTATCTTTAAATGCTTCGAGCACAGCCAACGCCAGGCAAACACCGAGGACGCCATCGTAGGCTCCAGCACAAGGAACTGTATCGAGATGCGAGCCGATCAGAAGGCGGGGACGATCGCCGCTGCCCCATAGACCGCGAAGATTGCCAATCGCGTCCACACTAACTTGCATGCCGAGATCGCTCATCCATCCCGAGACTACTCTGTGACAGTCATGCATCGGCTGCGAAAGAAATGTGCGCGTGAGCAAACTGCTGGTTTCGCTGAAACCAGCAATGATCTGGCATCGGCTGAGAGTCTGTTCAGCTAGTTGCGCCGCTGAAGAGGTCTTCGCCTTCATTTAATCGGATCGCAGAAAACTGCCGGTCAAGAGAAGTTGGGATTGAATCTTCTTTCCAATGCGCCAACTATGCCCATCTGAACTTTTAGGGATTTTTTCGTCGGATCCCGGCGCATTTCGACTTGTACGTGAAGATGGTGCTTCTCGACGCAGTACTTTAGGTGACTCCATTCTTCGCTTCCTGGATTGTATTCTGAGGTCTCGGCATCAAGACGGGAGAGTAGCTGTGACTTAGTGGGATCGTGCGCGAACTTTGAAACGGCTTTTTTCAAAACTTCACGCTCGTCCGAATTCGGTTTAAAGGAAGACATCTTTAGTCGGCGCCGATGGTATCACCTTTTGGTGGATGGCGTTCCTTCCTGTGTTAACGATAATAACTGTGCTTGATCCTCAAGAACAATTTGGCCGGATCGACATTTACCTCTTCGATCAAATTCTTCGTCGCCAAATTTGCCCAGGGATGCGGATTTTCGATGCCGGCTGCGGCGACGGTCGAAATTTGGTTTATTTTCTTCGAGCAGGTTACGAAGTATACGGCGTGGACCAGGATCCGCAAGCAATCGCTTATGTCCGCAGCCTCGCCGCGCTCTTGGCGCCGGATCTTCCGGCGGCCAACTTTCAGGTCGGTGCGTTGGAAGCCTTAAAACCTTCTGGGGTTTTGTTCGATCTGGTGATCAGCAGCGCTGTCCTTCACTTCGCCGAAAACGATCGGCAGTTTCGAGCCATGCTGCGGAGCGCTTGGCGTGTTCTGAAACCGGCCGGTATTTTTTTCTGCCGTCTGGCTTCCCTGATAGGAATGGAAAAGCAGGTCAGGCGCATAGCAGGACGACGTTATCTCCTGCCGGATGGCTCGGATCGCTACTTAGTGGATGAGGCATTCTTGCTTAAGCTCACCGACGAGCTGGACGCGGAACTTGTCGACCCGATCAAGACCACTGTCGTTCAGAACCTGCGTTCGATGACAACCTGGGTTATAAGGAAACATCAGTAACATCGCGGCAGCTTTACTCCATCACTCGATTTCTCTGGCGTAAATCATATGGGAAATTTTGGGCGGCTCCGGCCCTAGATGGAAGCTCCAAACCTTTTCTCTAATTTGGTAATCGTCAGCGGTAAACCGTTCACGTTGTCGCAGATAATCTACCCAGGATTCCACCAGGAACGTTTCGTTGATATGACTTGGATCCGTCACGTCTTGGAAGACGCCCCAGCGGATTGCTCCGTCACGCATTCGCACACTACGTAAGCGATGAATCTGTTTTGTAAAAGCGTTGTAGTCTTCGGGGCGAATCCGGTAGTCAACAGAGATTCGGACCGGACCATCTGTCGGACCCGGCGGTTGGGGCATGGAGGGGGCAGGGCGATTGGGCCTGTAGGGAGAAAGATCAGGAACTTCGCCGCGGAGAATATGAAAGCGCAGTGCCACGGGAAGACTCAAAGCTAATCCGATGGAAGCGGCTAGGAGCGAGATACGGGTGGAGAAGTGCTCCGCGACATAACCCCAGATCACGCCGCCCAACGCAAGGCCTCCTTGCACAACCATCTGGTACGTTCCCAGAGCGCGAGCGCGTACCCAGGACGGGACTGAGAGTTGCACCGAGACGTTCAGGGTCGACATGGTGCTTGTCCACGCAAAACCGCCTGCAATGAGAAAGCCGACAACCACCCACTGCATGCGCACCAACGCAAGGGCGAGCAGCGTTAAGACGAGCACAAAAGTAGAGACGGCAATGATCCTGTCCGCGGATGCTAAATGCCGCAAACGCGGCAACGAGAAGGCGCCCACGACAGCGCCTACTCCAAGACTGCCGGTCAGAATGCCATATCCCATTGCACCTTGGTGCAAATCAGCTTTAGCGACCACCGCCAGCAGAGCCCAAACGGCGCTCACGAAGGTAGTAAACACAAGGCCCCTGAAGAGAGTGGCTTGTAGAGCCGGCGCATACCGAACATAGCGGAGCCCGGTGCGAATGGAGCCGTAAAGCCGTTCCGCGGGCAGCGCGCTTTTAAAAAGAGGAGTCCGCTGCCAGCGATACAGTACCCAGACTACGCCGACGAAAGACAATGCGTTTATAAAAAAGACCGATGCCGCCCCGGTGTATACGTGAACGCCGAAAGCTGCCACGGCGAGCCCACCCAGACCAGGCCCTAATGCGCGCGCCAGGTTATAGCTTGCGCTGTTGAGTGTGACCGCGTCCGGCACCTGCTCGGGCGGAACAAGCTCAGGAACGATAGCCTGCCAGGCAGGATTGTTCATGGCAGAGCCGACGTTAAGCGCGAAAGTAAGGAACAGCAGAACCAGAGGCGACACCACGCCGAAGAACGTGAGGAGGCTCAGCACAGCGACGCTGCCCAGCATCCAGGCCTGCCAGAGAATTAAGACACGGCGGCGGTCATAGATATCAGCGGTCGCACCGGCGAGCAGTCCCAGCAGGAGCACGGGGAGACTGGCCGCCGTCTGCATCAGGGCAATCAGCAGAGGCGATGAGGTGAGCACCGTCATCAGCCATGTACCCGCCGTGTCCTGCATCCAACCGCCTACATTGGAAACCAGGGAAGCGATCCAGCGATCCCGAAAAAGCCGGGATTGCAGGGGCTCGAAGCCGGTTGTCCTTTCGGGTTTTGGCGTTGTGGCTGAAGTCATTCAGAAGGCGATACTCTCATTCTGCACTTAGCGATGAGTCCAGGCATGATACTTCTGGCTTACATGACACGACGAGATCTTCTGGCAGGCGCGTCCGCGAGCATCGTGAGCTCGAAGCAACGGCTGCGTGCTCAGAACAGGCCGAGGAAGAACGTGCTGATCATCATGTCCGATCAGCATAAGCGCGATTGCCTGGGCATAGCGGGCGATTCGGTTGCACGTACGCCGAATTTGGATGCTTTCGGCCGTACATCCGTCCGCTTCACAAATGCGTATTGCACGAATCCGGTTTGCACGCCTTCCCGAGCTTCGCTTCTTACCGGCCTGTACACACACAATCACGAATCCTGGAACAACACCGTTCCGCTTCCTGTCCAACACAAGACAATCGCACATCACTTCAGCCGCGCCGGCTACATGACTGGTCTAGTCGGGAAAATGCATTTCGTCGATGCCCAGACTCATGGGTTCGATCTCAAACTCGACTTCAACGACTGGTTTCAATTCCTGGGGCCAAAGACCAAGCTCTATGCCGATGAGCTCAGCCGCGCCAACTCGGGCTCCGGCCTTCCGGAAATTGACGATCTCTGGCGTAATTTTGGCGATCCCTGGTCTGGTGCTCGAACGCTGGATGACCGACAAGGAGCGGTGGCTGTGGGCGGCGTCTCCAAGATCCCGGAGCAGGATCATTTTGAAAGCTTTGTGGCGCGTGAGTCTATTCGTTTCCTGCGCAAGTACGGAGCTCAACAACAGCCCTTTCTCCTCATTTGTTCCTTCCTCAAGCCGCACGACCCTTTCATGCCGGCGGCCCGTTTTGCCAATATGTTTCGGCCGCAAGACATGAAGCTCCCAGACACTTGGGGCAAGGTCAATCTGTCGCAAGTTCCTTCTGAAGTTCGTTCGGCCATCGAGCGCAACGCGCCCACTCCCGAACTTTCGTCTCCAGAAGCTGCCCGCAAACGCATTGCTTTTTACTACGCAAACTTGGCCCAAATGGACGATTGCGCCGGAGCTGTGCTGAACAGTCTTGCCGAACTCAACCTCGCCGAAGATACCGTGGTGATTTACACCTCCGACCACGGCGAAATGCTGGGCGAACATGGTCTCTGGCAAAAATTTGAGTTCTATGAATCGTCTTGCGGGGTCCCCTTGCTGATCCGCGTTCCGGGCGTTTCTCGCACAGGCATTTGTTCAACACCACTCAGTCAGGTCGACTTGCTGCCGACTCTCGCCGAACTATGCGGCGTGCCCGTCTCCTCTCCGCTCGACGGCAACAGCTTGGTCGAACAAATTCGTCGGCCGGATTCTTCTAGTAATCGTCCGGTTTTTGCTGAATACAGTCTGCGGAATCCTCACGCCAAGTACATGCTTCGCGACGGCGATCTTAAATACACATTTTGGACGCATGACATGCCTGAGCTATATAACTTGCGAACGGATCCCAAAGAAATGACCAACCTAGCTCTTAGGCCCGAATACAGCAATGAAGTCGCTCGCCTGAAAACGAAGCTTTTCTCCTGGTACCAGCCGCCGGAGATCTAATCCGAATACGCGATATACTAGCCGTCATTTATAGGTTCTATGTTGCTCCTCTCGATACGAATAGCTGCGGTCCTGCTTTTTGCGATCCTCGCCTTGGATGCCCAAGACACGGCAACCATCTCCGGCACTGTTACCGATCAATCCGGCGCTTCTGTTCCCATGGCCCAAGTGACGCTTGTAAACACGGCGACCCAATTTACGCGGGTCGTCGAGACAAACGCCAGCGGTGAATATGTTGCGTCCAGCATTCCCACCGGCGCATACGCCATTACTGTCACCAAGACCGGATTTGAAAAACTGCAACGTTCCGGCGTACAACTTACGGCCGCGACCACACTGACGGTCGACCTACAAATCGCCGTGGGAAGTGAAATGCAAACGGTTTCTGTTACGGCTGCGGCGCCTTTGCTGCAGTCACAAAGCGCCGAAGTCTCTTCGTTGGTCGATAGCCGGCAGATGGTGGCGTTACCGCTTGTAAGTCGCGACTTCACTGATCTCGTGCTTCTTACACCGGGGGCTCATGTCGGTTCCGCTTCGAATCTAGCCGAAGGCGGCAGCCCGTACGCGATGAGGGGCGGCGCGAACTACAGCGTGAATGGGGCGCTTGCGGCCGGCAACAGCTATCTCATCGATGGAGTGTACGATCGGAACCTCTGGCTGAATACGTTAGTAATGGTGCCGGTTGTGGATGCCATCCAGGAATACCGCGTGCTTACCAGCAATTACGCGGCGGAATATGGGGAGTCCGCCGGATCGGTAACAGAAGTAGAAACTAAGTCCGGCTCGAATCAATATCATGGGACAGCCTGGGAATTTCTGCGTAACGACAAATTGAATGCAAACACCTTCTTTAATAACCGAAGCGGAGTTGCGAGACCCGGTTTTCGAAGGAATGAGTTCGGTGCGACGGCGGGCGGTCCTATCATTCGAAATAAGACTTTTTTCTTTGGCGATTACCAGGGCATCCGCCTAACCCAGCCCTTAACTCAGACTTCTACCATTCCCACGCTCGCTCAGCAACAAATGGTGGAGACCGGGAACTTCTCCGGGCTCAACACAACGATTTACAACCCGTACAGTACACAAATTGTGAACGGTTCGAGGATCCGAGTCGCGTTCCCGAATAATCAGATTCCAGCAAACCTGCTTGACCCTGCGGCAGTCCGATTGTTTAAGCTGCTGCCCGCGCCCACATCGGCTGGGACAACCAACAACTATATTTTCAATCCGGCGCTTACCCAGCGAACCGATCAGTTCGACGTTCGCGCCGATCAGAACTTAGGCGCCTCGGACCACCTTTTTTTCCGCTATGGCTATGACAACAGCAATCAAGTTAATCCAGGTGTTATTCCTTCACCCGCTAATGCCGGTGTTTCAATCGGCCCTTACTTATCCACTGCAACGAATGGCACAACCACGCCGCTGATCACTCAGTCGGCCACGCTTGGCTACACCAAGACCTTTAACGCGAACACGGTTCTTCAGAGCCACTTTGCAGTGGTCCGATGGAACGCTAACATCACGCCTCTGGGGCTCCCCTTCAACACCGCCGCGGCGCTGGGCATTCCAGGCATCAATATCAATGACAAATCGGGCGGTCTTCCGACTTTCACAATTTCGGGATATCAGGAAATCGGCGATAACTCCACCTTTCCCGAGGACAGTCACTCCACCACGTTTCAGCTCGATTCGAATCTGACAAAAGTCCAAGGTTCGCACACCATCAAGTTCGGACTGCTGTTTCTACGACATCGCTTTAACGGATTCTCGGCATTTCCCACACGAGGAACTTTCGATTTCAATGGACAGTACACGCGGCAGATTGGCGGAACAAGCTCTCAAACGGCGCTCGCTGACTTTGCTCTCGGGGCAACCGATAACGTTACTCGAAACATCCTGGATGGCACGTTCGGCATGCGCCTCTGGCAACTCGCGCCGTTTGTACAAGACACTTGGCGCATCAATAGCCGCTTGACTCTGGACCTCGGATTCCGATGGGAGATTTATGCACCGCCTTCCGACGTACACAACCATTGGTCTAACCTGAACGTGAGCACTGGCCAGCTTGTTGTAGCGGGTCTAAACAATAACGGCACACGACTTAGAAATTTCGATTTCGATACTCCTGCTCCTCGCGTCGGTCTGGCGTATGCACTCACTTCCGATCGGAAAACAATCTTGCGGGCGGGTTTCGGAATCTCCTATGTCGACATGAATGCCGGCGGCGCGCAGCTGTATAAAAACCTGCCCTACTATTTCGCCCAAACGGTAACAACCGATATCAATGGCGCTCCGGTTACAACCATCAGCCAGGGCTTGCCAACGCCCGTTCAGCCAAGCCTGACCAACCAGGTTGCCCTCTCCTCGGGCAGTCCGAACGCCTGGGATATGAATCTGCGTGAATCTGAGATCCTGCAGTGGAGCTTTGGCATCCAGCGTCAACTTGGTTCTGACTTGATGCTCTCGGTCGCCTATGTCGGCACACGTGGCGAGCGTATCCTGATCAATAGTCAAAATCTGAATCAGTCGCTGCCTGGACCCGGCGCGCAAGGCCCGCGGCGTCCCTACTATCTGATCAACCCGAACCTGGTAAACGTTGCGTACAGAACCAACGGCGGCGATTCGAAATACCAGTCGTTACAACTTCATCTCGAGAAGCGTTTTTCGCGCGGACTTACATTTGGGGCTTCTTATACCTATTCAAGCTATCTATCCGATGTCGGCAATCCGAACGGCGGAGGAAACTCCGATATCCAGAACAGCTTCTGTATTGCTTGCAATTGGGGACCTACTCCCGACGCGTATCGGCACGTGCTGTCGGTTAATCACGTCTACGAGCATCCATTCGGTCACAATCGCGCTTACTTAACGCATGGTCCGCTGGCCTACATCCTGGGTGACTGGAATCTCTCCGGAATCTGGACCGTTCAAAGCGGCCAGTATTTCACCCCAATCTTAGGGACCAACGTTTCAAACTCCTCCGGCGGAGGCACGCAACGTCCTAATCGAATTGCAAGCGGCTACCTCTCCTCGGGCCAGAGCATCACGCATTGGTTCGACACAAGCGCTTTCGTTCCGCCTTCGCTTTACACCTTCGGCAACTCAGGAACAGGCATTCTCACCGGACCTGCTTATTTCAATGTGGACCTCAGCCTGGTGCGACATTTCCCGATTGGCGAACGCTACGGTCTGGATCTTCGAAGCGAATGGTTCAATTCGTTCAATCGAGCAAATTTCAACGTTCCCAATGCAACTATCGGCACAGCGCAAGCGGGAGTCATCAGCAGCACTTTGCCGGCGCGGATTATTCAGATGGCAGTCAAATTTTCTTTTTGAGCAGTCGATTCGATTTAACAAAATCGGTAGTCAGCCTGGTCTAACCGGCTCCTTCGGGGAAATTCCATTCGGGTCATTCACTACCGCTCCGGCCGGGGCTTTCACGGGACCCTGCAAAAGCGGGTCGGCGGTCCGTTGCATCCAGCTATCGAGTCGTTTTCGCATCTCCGCGAGCGGCGCGGCATAAGCGGGGTCTTCAACCAGGTTTCGCGTTTCGTTAGGGTCAAAGACTCGATCGAAAATCAACTCGCGTGGTACAAGTTGGTCGCCCCATCCCTTCTTCATCCAAAAGCTTTTGCTCAGGCCATCGTCGCAGTTCGGAAGCACCGGGGTGTGTTTGTCTCCAAAATGGCGAATATAGCTGAAACGCTGCGTGCGAACAGCTCGTTTCGGCTCGTATGCCGCATGATAGTTCACTTCAGCAAAGATTTCATCGTGAAGCTCGGACGTTTCGCCGCGAACGACCGGCGTCAGAGATTTGCCCTGCAGCCAAGAGGGCTTTTCGATATTCAGAAGATCGCAAATCGTCGGATAGAGATCCATTTGAGAAATCATCGCGTCACACATCTTGCCTCCGCCAAAACCGCCAGGTCCCCGCATTATGAGATAGACGGAAGTGCCATGAACTGTGAGGTTACATTTCATGGCAGGAAACGCGATGCCGTGATCGGTGGTGGAAATGACCAGCGTATTCTCGGCCAACCCGGCGGAAGCCAGCGCATTTAAAACCGCGCCGACTCCTTCGTCCAGAACGCGAGCGGAAGCATGAAAGGCCGCCATATCTTGACGCGTGGCCGGCGTATCCGGAATAGGCGCGGGAGGTTCGGTAAAACGAACATCTTCCTGCGCGCCCGGCTGGTGGAATTCGCGATGAGTCTCGAAGAAACCTACGTCCAGAAAGAACGGCTGTTGCGGAGCGTCTTTCAGAAATCGTGCCGCTGCCGGCGCTGCGTCCGCGACTCGGACACTCCTGGTCGGCAAGATCTCGTCGTAGCCGATCACCGTCGGATCCTTTGCGATGTGTTGAACGCCAACCAGCGTCGAACGATAGCCGTGCGGCCTGAGCCAGTGAAGAAGATGCTCGTGGTAGTTGTTGAGCGAGAATCCTCGATGAGCCAAGCCGAGCATTCCGTTGTTGTGAGGGCAGTGGCCGGTCAGCAGAGAGGCGCGGCTAGGCGAACAGGTGGGCGCCGCATCGAAAGCTTGCCGGAACATCATTCCTTCACCTGCCAGCTTCCGCAGGTTGGGCGTGGACACATCAAAACCATACGGCTGAATGTAACGGCCGGTGTCGTGCGAGTGCAGATATAGGATGTTGGGCCGCTGAGAAGAAACCGATTGCCCGCGAGCCGCTACCAAGCTTGTTGCGGCGGCAATCCCTTTCACCAGTTCACGCCGTGAATGTCCTTCCTGATCGGATGCCATGTCACGTTCTCTCCAAGGAATGCCAGCGATGTCCAAATTTGGCAAGCAGCTCGTCGGACGCTTTGGGTCCTGGTGAGCCCGCCGCATAAGTCGGTATCGGCTCTTTCGGCAGCTCACTCCAGGCATCCAGCAGCGGCTGCACCATTTGCCAGCTGGCCGCCACGAAATCCGCGCCTTGAAAAAGCATGCGATCGCCCAGCATTACGTCGTGCAGCAATCGTTCATATCCCTTAGCGTGATCCCCGAATGGTCCTTCCGGCAATTGAAAACTCATCACTCCGTCCTCCGCTTCAGTCTTCAATCCAGGTATTTTAGAACGGAACTGTAATAAAATACTCTGCTCCGGCTGCAGATTAAAAAGAAATTGATTGGGTTGGGTATCTGCGTTGCCGGCATTCGGGAAGAGTTTGGCCGGTGTTTGTTTGAAGGTGACCACGATTTCGGTCGTCGCACGAGACAGCCGTTTGCCTGTCCTAAGATAAAACGGCACGCCCGACCAACGCCAGTTATCCAGCCACACCTGCATCGCAACGTAAGTCTCTACATTCGATTCCGGGTTGACTCCGGGCTCAGACCGATAGGCCGGAACCTGTTTGCCGTCAATCGTCCCCGTTGCATACTGCCCGCGCACCGCGTATTTCGAGACGTCTGCCGGACTAATTTGCTTCACCACCTCCAGCGCATCCGCCTGGCTTTCTCGCAGATGCACTGCATCGAAGGAAACAGGCGGCTCCATCGCGACCAACGACAGCATCTCTGCCAAATGATTCGGAACCATGTCCCGAAGCGCGCCGGATTTCTCGTAATAGTCTGCCCGGCCCTCCACCCCGACCGTCTCCGCCGCGGTGATCTGCACATTGTCGATTACGGACCGATTCCAGAACGTCTCGAAGATCGTATTCGAGAAACGAAAAACCGAGAGATCCTGCACCGAGTCTTTACCCGCGAAGTGATCGATTCGATATATCTGATCCTCGCGCAAGCTCTTCTGCAACTCGGCCGTAAGTGCTCTCGCGGAGTCGACCTCATGACCAAATGGCTTCTCGATCACAACACGGCGCCAATTGTCTTTCTCTTCCGTCAGCAAACCGGCTTGCGACAATTTAGCCGTAATCGAGGAAATGAAACTGGGGGCAACCGCCAGATAGAACATTCGGTTTTTAGCCGAATCGGCGGCGCCTTCTAATTTTTCGATCGCTCCTTTGAGTGACTCAAATAATGCTGCGTCGTCGAAATTCCCACTCAGGTAGCTCGCTCGCTTCGCCAGCCATTCGATTGTTTCGACCTTGGCATCCGAGCCCCAAAACTGCTTGAGGCTTTGCGCAATGTCGTCCTGGAACTTCGCGTCGTCCCAACCTGCCCTGGCGACGCCTAAAAGACGAAAGTTGTCCGGCAAGACGCGCGACGCGGCCAAATTGTACAAAGAAGGCAATAAAAGCCGCTTCGTCAGGTCTCCGCTGGCGCCGAAGATGGTCATCAGACATGGGGGTAGAGGTTGCGATAAGTCAGCCATGGGTCAATTCGATTTTCTTTTCTTCGTGTCCGCCGAATTGAAAACGCATGGCCGAGAGCAGCTTGTCCGCGAAGACCGCATTCGCTTGTGAGGTGAATCGCGAGAACAACGCAGTGCTCAAGACGTCGGCTGGAACGCCTTCCTCGATCGCCGCGATTGAGGTCCATCGCCCTTCTCCCGAATCCGATACCCGTCCGCCAAACTCCTTGAGATCGGGAGATTTCACCAATGCCGCCGCGGCCAAGTCCAGCAGCCAAGACGAAACAACGCTGCCTCTCCGCCATACTTCCGCTACTTCCGGAATAGGGAGATCGTACTTATAATGGTCCGGCTCCCGCAGGGGCGCCGTCTCGGCGTCGAACGTTTCTTTTGTGTTACCGACATTAGCGTGTTTCAGGATGTTCAACCCTTCCGCGTACGCCGCCATCAATCCGTATTCGATACCGTTGTGCACCATCTTGACAAAATGACCGGCGCCCGACGGTCCGCAGTATAGATATCCCTCCTCGGCGGTCGTTGCGGGAGCATTCTCCCGACCCGAAGTCCGTTCAATGGAACCTCGCCCCGGCGCTAAAGTCTTGAAGATCGGGTCGAGAGTTTTCACGGCGTCGCTATCGCCGCCGATCATCAGGCAGTATCCCCGCTCCAGCCCGAAAACACCGCCGCTCGTCCCGACGTCAACCCACTGCACACTATTTTTGGCAGCCATCTTCGAATGTCGTATATCGTCCACATAATATGAGTTGCCGCCATCGATCACAATGTCTTGCGCCTCCAATTTCGGCAACAGATCACTCAAAACTTCATCCACCACGCCGGCCGGCACCATCAGCCAGACAGCTCGTGGCTTGTTCAACATTGAGACCACTTCTTCGAGCGATGAGCAGCCTTTGGCGCCTTCGCCGGCCATCTCTTTTACGGCCTTTTGGTTGCCGTCGTACACCACGCATTCATGTCCGCCTTTGATCAGACGGCGAACCATGTTGGCGCCCATTCGGCCTAAGCCTACCATTGCAATTTGCACTCGCGACTTTCTCCTTGCTATTCGTCAGTCTGAGAATCGTTCGGTCCGGTTACATTTTTCGTGATGCTCACCGCGGAGAACGAAGGATTAAACCGGATCCACGCTGCCGTGTTTCTACCGGTATAATTCGCAGCGAGACGCAAATCTGGTCTTCCGGCTAAACATGGATCTACAATCTATCCAGGCTTTCATCGTGGTCGCCGAAGAACTTTCCTTTCGGCGCTCTGCTGCTCGTTTATACATGAGTCAACCTGCGCTCAGTAGGCAGATGAGGCTATTGGAGGCCGAACTTGGTACTCGGCTCTTTGAACGTGAGCAAGGAAAAGCAGTCCGGCTTACTGACGCCGGTTTGGTTTTTCTCGAAGACGCAAGGCTTCTGGTCGAGAGCCTTATAAAGGCTCAGCGTCGCGTAAATGAGGCCGCGAAAGGCCAAAAAAGAACGGCTTGCCATCGGGAACTATTCGGCTCTCGCTTGGCGATTTCTGCCTTTATGCCTGAAAATCTTTCGGCAAGAACATCCGCAGGTCGAGGTGTCAATCCTCGAAGTAAATGGCGATGACGGGCTTGTTTCGATTCTGAATGGCAGGATCGATATTGGCTTTGCTGCCGATTTCGGCTTGAGGGTGGACGAGCGCCTCCAGACACAGTCTCTAATGACTGTGCCGATCGTTGTGCTTATGGCCGAAGATCATTTCCTGGCCAGACAACCGAGCACGGCCATCAGTCTGGAAGACCTTAGCGAAGATGTTCTTCTCTACAGGAAGCCGCATCAAGCCCCTTGCTACAGTCAGCGTCTTCCGGAGATTTGCGCCCGAGCCAGATTCCATCCACGGGAGTTGCGGGAAATCGACCGTATCGAAAATGTTCTAAGTATGACGAAAGCGGGCTATGGCGTGGCTGTGCTTCCAGATCTATTTTCGGGATTGCCAGGCCCAGGTCTTTCTTCCAGACGGCTCAATCTCGATATGCCTCCGTACGAGCTTCATTCGATCTGGCGCCGCGATGCGCAATCTAAAGCGCTGCAGAAGTTCCGCGAGTGTACTTCTACTCTGCTTACCGAACATAGAGATGTTGTCGGTCCGCTGCTCTGAGCAGAAAACCGTCGCACCAAAAACATTATTAACAATCCGTCCCTCACAAGACGCTTAGTGATACCGAATCCTTATCAGTAGGTGCTTGGAATTCGTATCAGTCCAAAACGGAACAAACTTTTCTCCGAGGAGTCTTCTCCCTGTGAAAACCGCCGCCCAACTCGATTCTGCTCATCCGGAATGAAATTACGCTCCCTGTTGATCCCGGCAGGCATCCTCATTGTGGCTCTCGTCCTCTTGTTCGTCATCGCCGGGCGCTGGAACACCTGGCAAGCCACCTCGCTTTCTCCAAAGACCGACGACGCCTACGTGCATGCCAACATCGTGTCGCTGAGCACGAAAGTGAGTGGTACCTTGCGCGAGTTGAAGGTCAACGACTTCCAGAGCGTGCATGCCGGTCAGGTGCTGGTTGTGATCGATGACCGGGACTACAGCGCCAAAGTGCAGCAAGCGGAAGCCAGTCTGTCCGGATCGGAAGCCAATTTAGCTAAAAATCAAGCGCAGAAAGAAGTACAGGATGCAAAGATTGCTTCGGCGCAGAGCGCGGTTGCCGAAGCAATTGCCGGCGAGGACGCCGCCAGGGCAGCGGTCAGTGCGGCCGAACCCGATGTCGTGCGCACCGAACAGGAGCGCCACCGCCAGGAGTTACTGTTTGCTCAGAACGCCACCACAAAGCAAACGCTTGAGAAGGCGGTATCTGAGGCTAATCAGTATCTCGGCCTTCTGCACAGCCGCCAGGCCGATCTCGCCAAAGCGACGGCTGCAGTTACCGGGGCTCGTAGCTCACTTTCCGCAAGCCAGCGGGATCGGATGGCTTTGAATGTGAAGGATGACTCATTGCGGGCAGACATTCGTGCACAGCTCGCCTCGCTCGCCGCTGCCAAGGCGGAATTGAGTTACACGAGCATCATTGCACCCGTAGACGGAAAGGTCGGGGAGGAGCGTCACGTATTTCCTGGTCAGCTTGTCTCGCCCGGAGTAGAAGTGATTCCTCTGGTCGAGGGTGATTTCTGGATTGAGGCTAACTTCCGGGAGACGCAGCTTGGCAATATGCGGACAGGCGATCGCGTCGATATCGCTATCGACGCCATACCGGATGCGTTTCTGCACGGGAAGGTGGATGAAATCTCACCCTCCAGCGGTTCCCAAGTATCTTTACTGCCGCCCGACAACGCCACAGGCAACTTCACCAAGGTCGTACAGCGAATTCCGGTTAAGATCTCATTCGACTCAGTATCCAGCTACACGGATCGGCTGCGTCCTGGTTTCTCTGCCGTTGTAACCGTTCACAAGTCAGGAGGCTCCGCGCACCGTGAGTGATACGCAGGAAAAAGCAAAAGCGTCGCCATCGCCCAAGGCCGCTATCCCCTGGATCGGAATCGCTGCGGTATTCGTTGGTCTCAGCATTTCCATATTTTACGGGCAGCTCATCAGTGTCGGGCTGCCTGATCTCAGGGGCGCCATGCATTTCAGTGTCGACCAGGCATCCTGGCTCGGCGCCACCTACAACGCGGCTCAGATGTTTATCGGTCCTCTGTCTGTGTATCTCGGCGGTCTGCTTGGGCCGCGCCGCGTGCTCCTCATCGCAGGCCCTTTCGTCGCTCTGCCCAGTCTTCTTCTCCCTTTTGTGCCACATCTTCCTGTGACGCTTTTCCTCCTGGCGCTTGTCGGGTTAGGCTCCGGCGCCTTTTATCCCTTGACCCTCACCTTCGTGCTGCGCAGTCCGCCCCGTCCCTATTTGCTGATGGGAATCGCCGTTTACGCAATTGACGTGGTCATCTGGTTGCACGTCTCGGAAGCATTTGAGGGCTGGTATGTGCTGCATCTTTCCTGGCGATGGATCTTCTGGCATAGCGCTTGTCTCGCGCCAGTTATGTGGTTGCTGGTTTTCTATGGAATGCCGCCGAATCCGACCTCTCCGGCAAACGTATCCAAGCTTCGTCCCAGCTGGCGTGGATTCTTTTACGCCAGCGCTGGCCTGACTTCCATTTACATTCTGCTTACCCAGGGTGAGCGTCTTGACTGGTTTCATTCTGGAATGATTGTCGGGCTCGCCGTTTGCGGCGGCTTCTTACTCGTTGCCGCCATCATTCGTCATTTCGTTCAGGCCAATCCGATGGTGCATCTCGGATTCCTTCGGCGCCGCAATATTATTTTGCTGACGTTGTGTCTGTTCTCCATGCGTTTCAACCTGCTTTCCACCGCCTTGCTGACGCCGTCCTATCTCGGTAACGTGCAAGGATACCGGCCCGAGCAAATCGGTCCCGTGCTGGCGTGGATCGCATTGCCTGCATTTATCTGTGGCATTCTCGCCGCCTTTTCTCTACGCTATTTTGATTCCCGGCTCCTCATGGCTTCCGGCTTCACGCTCATGGCGATGGCCTGCTTGCGGATCACGCTTTTATCTTCGGCCTTGTCGGGACATGACTTTGTACTGCCGGAGCTTCTGTTCGGCATCGGGCTAGCTCTCACAATCAGCGGCTTGGTTGGAACTATCGTGCTGGAGGCCGTCAACTCCGGCGCGATCAAGTCGCCCATAGACACATTGACCTACGCCGCTTGGTTCCATACTGTTCGGCTTATGGGCGGCGAGCTGGGTACATCTCTGATGCAGCATGTCTTAACCACGCGCGAGGGCTTTCACTCGAACAGGCTAGTCCAATTTGTAAATATCTACCGTCCTGTAACCGAACAACAGCTACGTGACCTTACGGGCGCAATGCTCTCGAAAAGCCCAGGCATCTCCACTGCGCTCGGGCGAGCCATGGAGGCGGTCGGAAAACGAACTCATATTCAGGCATACACCATGGCAATCTCCGACGGGTTTATTCTCATTGCGACCATCGCAACGGCTTGTCTCGTCGTTGTTGCCGCGATCGGTAGACACCCGATTCAATACAAGGATGCACTCGCGTCAAAGGGCTGACAAGTTGCTGAGATTGCATCCTACCTACTGCGCCTTGCTCCTGCTTGCTGCCCTCTTTGGAGGAACAGCTACGCCGCAGTTACAACGCGCCACAACCGGTCATCAGGAGATGGCGCTTACGGTCGGACAGGCGATTGAGCTTGCCTTAGAGCACAATCGCACTTTAGGTATTGCGCGCTTAGACGTGAAACACAGCGAGGCTCAAGCCGCCAAAACGCGCGCCGACTACTTCCCCAAGGTTTCAAATACATCCGAAGCGCTCTACGTCACCGACCTTCAGGGCGTTGTCATTCCGGCCGGAGCACTTAGTGGCCTTTCCTCATCGGTTGTTGTGCCGCCCCGCACGGACCGCATTGGCCAGGGCGCTCTGGCCAACTTCGTAAGCGGCACGGAACTGACCCAGCCCCTGACTCAGCTCTTGAAGTTGCACGCCGCTAATCGAGCTGCCCGGTCTGACGTCGAAACAGCCAAGCTTGGTGTCGAACTAACCGAAGAAAAGTTGGCCATTGAAGTGCCTCAGCTCTTCTACACGATCCAGGTCGCTAGGAGGCAGCAGCAGGCAGCCCAGGAGCAGGAAACGGCAACGGCGGAGGTTGAGCGCGAAACGCGAGCGGGCGAGTCCGCCGGAAATCAACTCTCGGCGGCTACTCTCGAAGCCGGCGCAGATTTTCTTGAGGCTAAGCAGAATGAATTGCAGCTACGACTGGAAGTCCGGGACAAGACGCTGCAGCTAAACGATCTGCTTGGTCTGCCTCTGGACACTCACATTCTCTTCGTAACAGGGACAATGAGATCCGCCGATGACCTGCCTCCGCGCGTGGAGGGCGTTCGCCTGGCGCTGTCGCGGCAACCCGCTGTGCGAAGCGCTGAGGAGGCTGTGACAAAGGCGCGGGCAGATCTCACTGTCGCTCGGGACGCTTATATACCGAGTTGACCGCCTTGGCACGCTATAGCTATCAGGACGGAATACCCTTCTTGGTTCATAACTTTGGCACATTCGGGTTCCAGTTCAAGTACGATCTGTTCGACGGTGGCAAGCGCCGGGCGGAGGTAAGCGATGCGCAAGCCGCGTTGGCAAAGGCCGAGTTCAGTCTTGTCCAGCAACGCGAGCAGTCTGAGGTCGACATCGAAAATGCGTACGACCAGGTAGACCAAGGCGCACTCGCTGTGAACGTCGGCCAGCAGGTACTTAAGCTTCGCGTCGAATCAGCACGGGAAGCCGATTCGAGCTATGCGCAGGGCGCCATTCTTCAATCGAAGCGAATCAGCGCCCACGTTGCCGTCCTGAAAGCAGAAGCTTCTGAACTCGAGGCAGAAATGAATCTGGATTTAGCTCGTAATGAGGCCAAACGTCTGGCTGGCGAAATTCCCCGCTAAGAGAGGACTACAACCGGGCAGTGCCTTTGGATGAGGTCGCTCGCTTTGGCCCGCATATCGGCAAGGCTGCTATAAGCCTGACTGAGCTCGCCGGCTCGGCAGCCAATCAACCACACAGCTTCACATATACTGTGGTCATGAAGAATATTACTCTCAGCGTGGATGAGAAGGTTCTGGCCATTGTTCGTCGGCAAGCCGCTGAACAGAATTCCAGCGTCAACGCCCTGGTGCGTGATTACTTAACAAATCTTGCTGCACAGGAGGACCGCGCCAATCTTGCCCGTTCGCGCTTGCGTGAATTGAGCGCTCAATCACGAGGGCGGCTTGGTAGAAAGACCTGGACGCGCGATGATCTTCATGACCGCTGAAGTATTTCTCGATACCAATGTTCTGGTCTACGCTGCCGTCGGGACAGGTAAAGACGAGTGCAAACGGCAACGCGCTCTTGCCCTGATTGATTCCGAGGAGTTTGGCACTTCGGCCCAAGTCTTGCAGGAGTTCTTCGTAACCGTAGTCAAGAAAGCAACTCGCCCGCTTTCGGCCGAGCAAGCCTTGGAGTGGATCGAACAGTTCACCGCATTTCCCTGTTACGCGATCGACCATCGTTTAGTGCGTATCGCAATTGAGCACTCGGCGCGCTACATGATCTCTTACTGGGACGGAGCTATTCTGTCAGCAGCACAAGCCTTGGGTTGTCACACTCTTTATTCCGAGGATCTCAATAACGGACAGCAGTATGAAGGGGTGCGCGTCGTGAACCCGTTCAATAGCCGTCTGGTCCGTTGATCGTTCGTCACGCGAGTTTTTTTCGGGTCCTGCGTAATTGTTTATTCTTGACCGTAACTTTTCTCCCTATCGTCTCGAACACCTCTTTGCCCGATTGGGTACTTCGTCTGGCAGATGACTGAATGTTTCTGTAAGGAGGAATATGGCAATAAAACGCATTCTCAACTTGGGATTCCAAGTTTTATTAGGTTCTAATCTACTGGTTGCCGGGCTGGCACAAGCTCAAAGTGGGAATTCATCCCCGGGGGCAGTGTTTGCGGCGACAAATGGGGTCAATCATAACGAGATTGTCATGTACAAACGGCTGCCGACGGGCAAGCTGAATTGGATTGGAAAGTTCGACACAGGGGGAAGAGGGGAAGGAGGGATCAACGATCCACTGCAATCGCAAAACTCCTTGATCTTGACACCGGACCACTCCTTTCTGCTCGTCGTAAATGCAGGGTCGAGCAGCATTTCAGTATTTCGAGTCCTGGAAAACAGCCTGGCGCTGGTTAGCGTGACGCCGTCGCTCGGTGGAAACCCGGTGAGTCTTGCTATGCACGACAATTTGGTGTACGTGGTGAATTTCGGTGGCATCTATCACACGGCAGGGTTTCGGATGGAGCCCTGGGGCGAACTAAAGCCAATTCGGAATTCACGCCAGCCGCTGAGTACTTTGGACACCGAACCTTCCACTGTGGTTTTTTCCGCCGATGGTTCAAAACTGATCATCAGCGAGCGGCAGACAAATAAAGTTGACGTCTTCAGCGTAGCGGCAGATGGATCGATTTCGAATCCAGTCTTTAACGATTTCACGAGCACAGAACCATTTGGCTTGCAGGTTGACGCTGAGGGAATACTACTGGTGACGTCGACAGCTGGATCGGTAACTTCCTACACTATAAATTCAGATAACACCTTGAGTGTGATCTCTTCGAATTCTCCTTCTTCGGGTGGCGCTACCTGCTGGGTAGTCAGCTACGGAAGCAATGCCTGGGTGAGCAATACCACTTCATCTACTCTCAGCGCCTACACTCTTCAATCCGGCGGAGGCTTGGCTGCTCTTGGCGTGGTGGCGACGCAACCCGCAACGGGACCCACCATTTTTCCTCCAGTGATGCCTCCAACATCCTTCCCGCTGGATTTAGCTTTGTCGGCGGACGGTAGTTATTTATATGCGGTGTACAGCGCTCTGGGACAGATTATTGCTTATAAAACAGGGGACAACGGAACGCTAACGGCTATTGACGTAGTTTCGCCCTACCGACCGCAGAACGGCGTAGAGGGACTGGCGGCTTACTAAGACTAAGCAACCTGATCAGGCTTTGGCGCGAACAATCGCGCCAATCGCTACACCGCTCAAACCAGTCACTAGCATCGCTCCCAGGTGCCACACGATAATGTGAGCTGCGTTCTGCAACGGGCACCGCAGACTCAACACAGCGACGCCGGAAAACCCGGCGAAACAACTGATCAGCAGAGCCGTCGCGCCGATGTCGGTTACGTAGCCTCGTCTCAGAACAACGGTCGCAATACCGCCGAAAAGAGCGGCACTAATACAACCTAATCGCAAACAAGGCATGCCGAGCGAAATGAAATGATCGAGCCCGACGTTTCGAAATAACGCCGATACGGTGAGGGCTACTGCTAAGGCGGACCCAGCGGCAACAAGCCCGCGGCTCACTCTCACCTTGGCTCCCGGAATGGCGCTCTGGACTGCGGCCATTGAAAAAAGAACGCCGCAGAAGCCAATGATTCCGTAATAAATGATGCGTTCGAGCAAGGTCAAATTCGAGAATCCCTGCAGCCCGACAACGGCGCTAAGCAACAGACTAAATCCAAGAAACATCCCCGCTACCAGAAGAATTAGGATGTGATCGGACGGGAACGGTCGTACGGGGTTCATGCCAGCCAACAAGTCGGCAGGGATCCTCGGCGGCTCGGCTTCTTCGCGGCGGCGCGCGAGAGCATCCAGAGCTTCGACTACAGACCCGTATGCGCCGCGATCCTTCACTGTTTCTCCGCTTCCCGGACGCGCCCCGATAGCTCGCCTAATTAAGAGTTCTGCAATACCGGAACAAAAGTAACGGTGCTCCTTCCCGGAGAAAGGATGAGCCGGAGCGTAACTTTCTTCGGCCGAAATGCGAACTGAAACTGAGGCTGTTGGCGATCAATTGAGGAACCTGGATAGTTACGGTGTGCGCAAGGCAGATTCCGTAGTGGCTTACTTTCTGTTGCGAGATGCACTCGGGCTGAATATCTACTCGCTCGATGTCTTTCTAAAGGCACGAAAGCAAGGCTAAGAAAAATTTCTTCTTGGGTGCATCGTGACTTTCTTTTGCTTGATATCGAAGTTAGTTGCGGAGTCTAGCCGGGTAGCACTGAGCGCGACTCTAATTTACTTCTGAAAGAGCAAAACAATGAAACCTTCTCTCAAAGGTCTGATGGTAACCGCGGCAGTCTCCGGCTTACTCGGCGGAACTGCGGCACGTTTGCAAGCAACCGAAACCGCGCCTACTGTCACAAAGACGACAGCAAAGATCAGCACGGTCAATACGAAGCTCGGTAAGATCTCCTATGCCAAGGCAGCCGCTGATGATAGCGCAAAACATTCTTGCAAGGGCAAGAACGACTGCAAGGGCCAGGGCGGCTGTAAAGCAGGGGACAACGGCTGTAAAGCCAAGAACTCCTGCAAAGGCAAGGGCGGTTGCGCGACTGACGGGTCGAAGCCACCACAAGCCGCGTAGTAGTTGCACCGTTTGAAGGCTAGCCGGATCACTCTCGGTTAGCCTACTTTCACTTTCTGATTAAAGAGGATAGAGCGTCGTGCCAGCAAATCGCTTCAATGGGTTCACAGATTATAAGGTCGGGATCGGACTACGGATACCGCACTATCGTCACATCTTTGAGCAGAAGCCCGTCGTCGACTGGTTTGAAATCATCTCTGAGAATTACATGGTCGACGGAGGTAAGCCGCTGCGGATACTGGATCAGATCCTGGAACAGTATCGAGTGGTCCAGCATGGCGTGTCGATGTATTTTGGCTCAGCCGAGGCATTGAATAAAGAGCACCTCAGACGGTTAAAGAGCCTGGTGCGCCGAACGAACACGCCGTGGCTTTCCGATCACCTCTGCTGGGGCAGCGTGGACGGAAGCTATACCCATGACCTTCTACCAATGCCCTACACATTTGAAGCTGCCAAAGTAACGGCTGACAAGATTCGTCAAGTGCAAGATTACGTTGAAGTGCCGGTGGTTGTCGAAAACGTTAGCAGCTATGCCGAGTACCACATATCTGAGATGACGGAATGGGAGTTTCTGAACGAGGTAGTCGAGAGGGCCGATTGCGGAATTTTGTTGGACGTCAACAACATTTATGTGTCTTCGCAGAATCACGATTTCGATCCGTTCACTTACGTCAATGCCGTTCCAGCCGAGCGTGTTGCACAGATTCACATTGCGGGACATTCGAAGTTCGAGAAGTACATTCTTGACACGCACGATCACGCAGTGATCGATCCAGTGTGGGACCTGTATGCCCGAGCTATCCAGCGGAGCGGGACTACGGCGACTCTTCTCGAGTGGGACGATAACATTCCAAGCTTCGAGGAAGTTCACGCCGAGGCGTTGAAGGCGAATCACTACATTCAACGTACAGAAGCCATGTCGGACGCGGTGCACTTACCCGCTAGTTCCAGAACCGGTTCAGCTGCAATTCTATGAGCACACTCCAGGAGTTTCAACGAAGAATCGCTGCTGCGGTGACGCAGCCCCTGACACGTCAAGAGGGAATGCGGCGACGGACGCTACAAGGGCGGTCGATGGTCGCCGAGGCTGAGGCTCTTATAAAGCCAAACAAAGTGCTCGATTCTTTCGAGCGCCTCGAGATCTACAATCGCCAATACTGGTTCCGGGTATTGGATTCCTTTGCCGACGACTTTCCGGGTCTTCGGGCGATTGTTGGCTCGCAAAGATTTGAAGGCTTGATGCGCGCTTATCTTGCGGAGTGCCCATCGCAATCATTCAGCTTACGTAATCTCGGCTCGAGGCTGGGAGTTTGGCTCAGACAAAATCCCACATGGATTCCGGCCCATCCACAGCTTGCATTGGACATGGTTGAACTGGAGTGGGCTCACATTGAAGCCTTTGACGCTGCGGCAGAGCCGATTCTCACGCTGGCCGATCTTGATTTGGATGGGGAAGAGATTCACGTATCGTTGCAGCCATACATTCGGCTGTTGCGACTCGGCTATGCAGTGGATGACCTCTTAATCGAGGTGCATGACTATGAGGGAGATAGTGATACATCCAGCAATGCCGCGCACCTCCATTACATTCGGAAGAAGGTCCGTTACTATTCCGATCCAGCGCAAGAGCCGATGTATTTGGCCGTGCATCGGGCAGATGATTCCGTGTACTACAAGCGCTTGAAGCGCGAATCATTCCAGTTATTGGAAGCGATCCGCGATCATGCTCCGCTCGAAAGCGCGATCGAGGCGGCGTTTGCGGGTAGCTCGATGAGCGAAGAGCAAAGGATCCCCCAACTGCAGCAATGGTTCGGAAATTGGGCGGAGTTGGGATGGTTTTGCCGGAGCGGCGCACGATCAGCGCTGCCAGTAGTCAGTGAACATAGTCAGTAAACGACAGTAAGGCAGGTATGGCATGGAATCACAATCAATCGTCACGCGAGTTGTAACAGCTTACGATGCATTCGTCCGATCCGCTTCCGCGCTTCAATCTCCTTTTCTCCTGGCAGTGAGGTTGTATTGGGGCTGGCAGTTTCTAGGTACCGGATGGGGGAAGTTGCATCATCTGGCGAAGATAACGAGCTTCTTCGCGAGTTTGGGAATACCCGCTCCGGCTCTGTCCGCATTCAGCGTTTCGTGGCTTGAACTGATAGGCGGAGTGCTGCTGATTGTGGGATTCGGATCCCGATTCACGGGACTGTTGCTTGGCGTAGACATGATTGTTGCCTATTTGACTGCCGGTCGCGCGAATCTCTTATCGATCTTTTCAGATCCAGGGAAGTTTTACAGTGACGACGCCTACACCTTTCTCTTCGCGTCGGTGTTGATTTTGATTTTTGGCCCGGGAAAATATTGCCTCGATGAGTTGTTGAAGAGGAGAGCTCTCACTGACGCCGATCCAAGTCGTGCTTCGATGATTGGGGCACGGTCGGCGCCTGGTGTAGTTCGATCGTAAACAATTTTCCGACTGAAAAGGCGGCCATGGCGAATTGTCTGTTTTATTGGCTCGCGCTGTTTTTCGTCGCCCCTTTTTTTTCCATATCCGCGCCGACATCTCCGGTGGTCATCGAGATGGGAGGCTCCAAGATGGAACTGACTATCGATGATGGGCCTTTCGACTTGCCTGCAAGTGAGATTGTGAAATGGGTCTCCGCAGCGGCGGACAACGTGTCGACGTATTATGGCCACTTTCCGGTTAAGACTGTTCACGTCGTTGTGCATTCAGCGCCCGGCAGGCGAGGTGTTTCACATGGCACGACTTTTGGTTGGGGCGGTCCACACATTCGCATAAGCGTCGGCGAACATACTACGGAACGCCAACTGAATGACGACTGGATGATGACTCACGAGTTTGTGCATCTGGCCTTTCCGGATGTTGCGGAGGAGCATCACTGGATTGAAGAAGGCATCGCTACTTATGTGGAGCCGGTCGCACGAGTTGAAAGCGGCCGTTTAACCGCCGAGCAAGTGTGGAAAAGCTTTGTAGAGGATATGCCGAAAGGTGAGCCCAAAGATGGTGACCGCGGACTCGACAATACGCCTACCTGGGGACGCACTTATTGGGGCGGAGCGCTGTTCTGCCTGGTGGCGGATGTTCGTATTCGAGAGGCCACGTCAAATCGCCTGGGACTTCAGGACGCGTTGCGCGCCGTTTTGAAAGAGAGCGGAGGCATTGCATCGCAGTGGCGTTTGGTCGATGCCTTCGAAGTCGGCGATAAAGCAACTCGTACCAAAGTTCTTAGTACGCTGTACGCCGAAATGAAGGATAAGCCGGTGACGGTTGCGCTGGCGGATTTGTGGGCGCGGCTCGGCGTCGAAATGCAAGGGGGACAAGTAGTGTTTCGCGATTCTGCACCGTTGGCAAAATTGCGGCAGAGTATCACGGGTGCGCTTTCCTCGCGAATTGCCGAGCAATTGCCGAACGAAGCCAAGGGAAGTGATTAGCTTAACGAGTTTTCTTTGAAAACGATAAAAAAACGCTTCCTTCGGTCGCGGCTCTGCCAAGGCTATTGCAGAGGAGGCGGCCGTTCCCCAGTAGACACACTTCTCCACTCAACTTCTAAATTTCCTGCTGATTGTCAAAGATCGGTGACTGCTACCCGTTGTTTTAGGCGGCTTTGAAGCTTTTGGCGAGCTCGGGATTGGGGTCGAGTTCGGCGTTGAAGCCTTCTAATGCGTTAGCGAGGACGTTCTTTACTACGCGGAACGGGATTTGGGTGTGGCCGGGGAGGCGCGCTTCGATGGTTTCCCGGATGCTGGTGTCGAGTTCTTTTTCTGCGGCCTTGGCGTTTGCCATTCGAACCCGAACTTCGTGGGCCTCTTGTTTTCGCAGGGCTTCGGCTTCTTTGCGGCGCTCGGCTGCTTCTCTTTGTTTTTGCTTTTCGAGGTCGGCTTCCTGCTTGCGGCGGTCGGCTCGGAACTTTAATAGATCGCTGAGGCATTTGGAGAAGCCTCGGTCGTTGGTGGTTTGGTAGCGCAGGAAGAGAGCGAAGGATTTTTGCTGGTTACGCTCGGGTTCTTCGGTGTCCATGGAGAGATCTTGTAACAGCTGGGCGCGGCGGCTGAGCCAGAAGTGCTCGACCATTTTGTCGACCAGCATGTGTTCGGTGGGAGTGTTGGGTTGGTGCTCCATACGCATGGCGAAGAGGAGGCTTTCGAATTCTTCTTCGTTTTCGGTGGGCAGGACTTGGAAGGTGCTGCGGAATCCGTGGCGGAAGTTGTTGAGGCAGGAGGTGGATTTCCCTTCCTGGGTGCGGGGTCCGGTGGAGTGCTGCGAGTTGGCGCGATTGGCTTCGATTTGGGCTTCGGTGGCGGGCATGGGTTTTGGGTCTCCTTGTCAATAAGAAAAGCGCCGGGAGGCATGACAGCCTCGCCGGCGCTTTTGCTAGCGTTTCCTCTTCAGGAAGCTAAGAGTGTACACTACGCTTCCAAGCGATTCCTTGTATATTGTTGATTTTGTTTGGAATACAGGTTGTGACCGAGTCGGGAGAAGCGGCGGAAATTTGGTTTTAGCAGCGGTTCTTATTCAACGTTTCTAACAATGTTTGAGGTCGGATCCATCGGCGTTTGTTGTTCCTAATACGGTGGGAAGTGGTAACTGTATCATGGCTACCGGGGTCACGAAGCCGGTGCTCGTCGTCATGGCCCGAGTACGATGCGGGCAGCATATCAAGCGGCCGGGATCACCTCTGCCGCAATCTTTCTCTGATCTAAGAGCCCGTAAGTCGTATTGCGTTTGGACGCGCAACCAGAAATCAAGTGAAGCGCCAAAATAGCGGCCTAGACGAGCTGAAGTGTCGGCCGAAATGCCGCGCTTACCCTGCACGATCGCATGAATACGAGTAGCCGGCACTCGCAGCGCTCTGGATAGCGCCTGATGGAGAGATTGCGTTTCTCCATTTCCTCTTTCAGAATTTCGCCTGGGTGACTCATGACTGTTTTCGCCCGGCATTTTGGTCCTCTCTAGTGATAGTCGGTTATCTCGACTTCGTGAGCATTCTGCTCTTCCCACCGAAAGCAGATGCGGTACTGATCGTTAATTCGGATACTGTAAGCATCCTCTCCATCACCTGAAGTCTTGAAGCTCTTGATTGCAATTACGTATATAAACATGGCTGCTGGCCAGAGAACGACTGACTCTTTCATCCGCCGGGCCGCATGTTATCGCTCCCGTATCCAAAGAGAGTCTCTGAGATGCTTCGCACAGGCCTCGGCGACGGTTTGTCTTCCGTGAAGCGTACTCTTCTTGTTGACTGCGTAAGCAAACACAACCTGACTCGTTCTCCTATTCACAAGTCTGATGCTCGCCTGATCGTCTGAATGAATGTTTCCCGTGAAGGCGATCTTGGCCCAACCGGCTTTTTGATGATCGGAAACCCCGTCCAGTTCAAAGTCAGCCATCTCGATATTTGTCACTCTCCTCAGCGGAACCTTTTTCTTCTGGAGAGCGGCTTCTAAATACGTGTCGAAACCATCGCCGGCTTCGACATAGATCGTGGCGCCTGGAAGAACCATGCCGCCTACCTGTCGAGCAAATGACAAGCTAGAGAATGCGATCAGTCCGAAAACGAGCGTGCAGTGCGTGAGAATGTTTTTTATGTTCATGTCCCAGTTATCGGCAGAGCCATTTCCTAGACTTTAGCCTGGATTCGTAGAAAACGATCTATGCACAAAGAAGGCCTCACGGGTCGCCTCCGGACGACTGAGCTTTTTCCTGCTTGTTTAGCAAGCTTCTAATCCTCTCGCATTTGGGGGTTGAAACATGCTCACGATCGTGACGGCGGTCGCGTTGCCGACATTGAGTCGAGTTACACGCTCGATTTCGGGTCCATGCTGGGTTCTCCGGAGCGGAGAGTCTGAACACACGCTCTCGAAGGTTTTGAGGCTGGTGATTTGGTAACGCCGATCGAGGATCTCCCTATGTTTGTCACGCAGGAAGTGGCAGAAGACCCCTATTAGGATGCCGACGTCCGATACATAGGCAGTCAGGTTTCGGAGCAGCTTCTATGTCTGGGGATAGGTGATCATGGTGTAAATTGCGAGCGCTGTCAGGATTGCGAAGAATGCGCAAATCACGCAGATTTCTGTTCGTGAGCATGCTCGCGGAGTCGTATTGCAATCCGTCCCGTTGTTCGATTCGCATTGGTTGCCCCTCGCCATTCATGAGACCCGTGGAGTGACGTGCCCGATTGTCGAATCGAAAACATCGTCAGGGTCATAAGTCCGCTTGAGATCGGCTAAGCGCTTATAGTTGGCTCCGAAGGCCAGCCGAACGCGCTCCTCTTCCGTCTCATCAAGTAGATTGATATAGCCTCCCTGCAAGGCGTACGGCGCGAGGGCATGTGAGCCTTTGCGGGTCCACTGCACATGTTTTGGATCTTCTTGTCCCGACTGCTGGTCCCAGGCCGCGATGATCTCAATCATCAGGTGGTCCTGACGCAGCCCAAAGGCGGTCTTCGAGAGTGGCAGGCGACTCGCTGCCCCGTGAAAATGATGGACCGAAAGCATAGAAAAGGGAGAGGAAAATTGCCGTGCCTGCTCGATCAAGATCTCAATGGTTTCGGCGCGCAGAGTATCCAGCGACCGTGTTTGGAGAAAGTAGTGACGGCCTTTGGGGGCCAGGGCATCTAGCGCCCGGCAGAGCGCGTCATAGGCGACCGGTTGAATCTGATCGGCCGCAGGTTTGCCAAATTTGCGCAACGGCTCGAGCATCTTCTCTCCGTCGTCAAAAGAGCCACAATAGGTGGGTGAGAGAAACAGCATAGGCGTACCATCCGGCATTTGAATGAATCCAGACTGAACCGTCAGTTCATCAGGGGCAATCTTAATGAACTCGTTGTAGTAGTGCAAAAGAGTTTTGGCTTGATCCAGCCGATAGAGCAGCAAGCCAGACAACACCTTTGAGATGGGGTAGAGGCGATACTCCAGCGATACGACTGCGCCAAAGTTGCCGCCTCCGCCGCGCAGACCCCAATAGAGGTCGGCGTGCTCAGTTTCACTTGCTGTTAAGAGTTGGCCGTCGGCTGTGACCACTTGCGCCGACAACAGGTTATCGGCAGCCAGGCCGTACTTGCCCAAGAGGGGTCCGTAACCTCCACCCAACGTGAGACCCCCGAGTCCCACACTGGAGATAGTGCCTGTGGCCGTTGCCAACCCGTGTTTCTGCGCGGCGTCAATGAGATCGCCTATGGTTGCTCCGCCCTGGACGCGGGCCGTATGCATCCGCGGATCGATAGAGACGGCTCTCATCTGCGAGCAATCAATGACAACGCCATCGTTACAGAGGGACCGTCCGGCAAAGTCGTGCCCACCGCCACGAACAGAAAGCGGTAGTCCATTCGAGCGAGCCCAACGAACGGCATGAACGACGTCTTGGACGTTTGCACAGCGAACGAGCGCCGCGGGATGTTTATCGACCCTCCCATTCCAGACTTGGCGCGCCTGGTCGTAGGCGGCGTCTTCAAGAAGAATGAGGTGGCTGCTGAGGGGTGATGTGAGGTCGTTGAAAATAGTTCTGATGCCTGCAGGCTTAGTCGTCATGTTTTTCGGTTACCTGAATTGGAAGTCAGTTTGTTGAAGAGATTGCCCTGTGGACCCTCGCCACAAACAACGCAAGAACGGCGGTAATTGCTGGTTTGTAAGCCTATCCCGCTACTGGTCGAAACAGGCCTGCGCTGCTTTTATTCCAGGAAACTCGGACCGGGGAATCGAAATTGCGGTTTTTGCGTGGATGGGCGGTGAAGACAGACGAGAGAGTTTGCGTCGAATAAGGAGCCTATTCTACGCAGTAAGTGCGTAGAATTTGTTTTTGCATCCCCGTTAGGGCCGGAGCAGTAGCCCTGTCAACGTAACATTCCTAGTTTCGCCTGAACCCCGAAAGGAAACAAATCATGCAGGGACAATCGAAAGCAAAAGCATTCTGGCCAAACGGAGCGCGCTTGGCCATCAGCATCTCTCTTATGTTTGAAGGAGGCGGGCTGCCGATCTCCGGCGCCGGGGGACCAATCTCTGAACCTATAAAGGATGGAGTTCCCGATCTTCCTACGAACGCCTTCTTTGCCTACGGGCATTATGAGGGTATACCTCGCGTCTTGAACTTATTGGACAAGCACAAGATAAAGGCGTCCTGCTTCATGATCGGGAAAGCGATCGAGCAGGATCCTGACCTGGCCAGAGAAATTGTACGCGTGGGCACGAAGCGGCGGCGCACGGTCGCACCTGGGAGAATTCATACAATCTTCCGCGCGAAGAAGAGAAGCGGTTCATCGCTGACTCGGTGGATACGATTCCTCGCATTACCGGTCAACGGCCGGTCGGATGGGGATACGAACAAGCTCTCCGCGACGAGTTCGACCAGCTCTACGAAGAAGGCGCGGGCCGCCGCCGCTTAATGCTGATTGGCATGCACGACCGGATTAACGGGCACGCGAACCGGGTACGCATGCTGGATCGCTTCTTTACCTACACAAAAAGTCACGAAGACGTATGGTTCGCGCGCAAGGATGAGATCGTAAATTGGGTTCTGGAACACAGGGAAGACACTCCGATTGTGAATCGTGGATTGGCCAGTGTGACATGACTTCCGGGCGCTTGATCCGTATGCGAGATCTCGATCAGATTTGAGCGCTCTTGACGATTTGTGCGAACCGCTCTAAAATGGGGCGCGATTCTCCGACGAGCCAGGCCAGTTCCATGTTGCTGACCGCTTCCGTATCGCGTAAGGAGAGGCAGACGACATCGGGCGATGCGATACGTCGAACACATTGGGGAGCGATGGAGACTCCGAGTCCGGCGCCGATCAGTCGCAGGATTGTGAGCCAGTGAGACGCCTCCTGCACGATGCGCGGCCGGAAGCCATGCTCAAACATGGCGAAAGGTTTTTCGAAGGCGCGGGCGCCGGCGCTGGGAGGATAGTAGACGAATGGCTCGTCGCGTAAGACGGCGGGGGAGATGCTCTTCTGTTTGGCACGTGGATGGTTGGCGGGCAGGACCGCGACGAAGGGCTCGGAGAAGATGGTGGTGACATTGAGTCCCTTGACCGGATCGCTATCGCGGAGGATGCCTGCATCCAGAGTCCCATTTTCCAGGCCTTCGATCACACGCGCAGTAAAGGACTCGTGCAGATGCAGGCGCACACGCGGATAGGCTTCGCGATAGCTGCGAAAGACGCTGGGCAGACTTGTCAGCATGCCCGATCCGACGAACCCAATGTGGAGAGAGCCCACTTCACCGCGGCCTATGCTGCGCGTCTCCTCGATATTTCGTTGTACGTTTCGCAGCGTGCGACGAGCGCTTTCAAAGAAAGCCTCGCCTGCGACAGTCATGCTCACAGATCGTGAGGTTCGGTTGAAGAGCGGATACCCCAGCATCTCTTCGAGTTTGCGAATCTGTTGCGAGAGCGGCGGCTGGCTTACGCGGAGCCGCTGTGCTGCTCGTCCAAAGTGAAGTTCTTCCGCCACCGTCACAAAGTAGCGAAGGTGGCGCAGTTCGATTCCCTCATCCATATCGTAGACATCATAATTAAGTGCAATAAGATATTGGACGTATTGGTAAGAAAACAGGCAGACTGATTACAAGGATGGCCAGTGCGATGAACGGGAGAGGTCAGCAGACTCAGATTTGCGGTGAAGACATCAGGACGACTCGGTCAGGGATGGAGATTCGACCGCTTCGGTCGAGTGAAGACGGAAGGGCGTTCCGAACACTGAATGAAGAGTGGATCACACGCTACTTTGTGCTGGAGGCGAAAGATCGCGAGATTCTGGAGGACCCGGAGAACGCGATTTTACGCAAAGGCGGCTCTATTTTCATGGTCTACAGCGAGGGCGAGGCGGTCGGGTGCCTTGCCCTGATTCCGATGGGTCACGGAGCCTATGAGCTCTCTAAGATGGCGGTTGCGCCGCGGCTCCACGGACGTGGAATCGGCCGCATCTTGCTCGAGCACGCGATCACACAGGCGAAGGCGATTGGGGCCAGGTCTCTATTCTTAGGCAGCAGCACTAAGTTGAAGAACGCTGTGCATCTGTATGAGTCCGTCGGCTTTCGTCATGTGCCGCCCGAGAAGATTCCTCCGATGCTGTACACACGCGCGGATGTGTTTATGGAAATGGAGCTCTGAGGCGGCGCGCCTAGAAGAGCGATACCCTGTATTCAAAAGATGGCTCTCAGGGCGAAGTCGAAGATTCGTTCGGCGGCTTTGGTGCTGAGTTGTTGGCCCAACAAGGCGGGGACAATTTGCGGGCCGATGAGGAAATTGATGAAGAGATCGGGATCTACCGTGGGCGGCAACTCGCCTGCGGCGATTGCTTCTTGTACTACTTTGGCGCCTTCCGCGCGACGTGGCAAAAAGACTTTTTCGTAGAAGGCCTTTCGCAACGGGCGATCGTCCTGAATCGCCAACATGAGGCGAAGAAATACGCGGCCTTCGTCACTCTTCAAGAACGTCGCTGTGCGAGTGGCATAACTTCGCAAGCGTACCAATGGGCTGCCGCGCTTCCCATAAGGCAGGAGTTCACGGGTCGTCTGCAGGTAGGCATCGAGCAGGATTTCCTGTTTGTTTTTCCACCAACGGTACAGCGTGGCCGTGCTTACGCCAGCTGCTTTGGCAATTTGTTGACTGGAGACATCATCAAATCCATGTTTCTGCAGTAAGCGAAACGCAGCCTTGAGGATGGCCTTTCGCGTGTTCTCATTGCGAGGGCGACCGCGTGGCCGGCCTGTCAAATTAAATCTAAGATCTACGTTGGGGGTCGGCATATCAGTCTCCCGCTCAGTGTTTGGCTGCTCGCTATAATAGAAACGATTCGTTTCGTAATTGATACAGCAAACATGAAGAACGGGAATTCTTGAGCGCAGCTTCCGCTCGTCCTAATCAGCGATCAGCGTGGGCGCCAAAAGCAAACCCCTGGTTGATTGCGTTTGTGGTCTCACTAGCAGCTTTCATGGAGGTGCTTGACACCAGCATCGCCAACGTCGCACTTCCGCATATCGCTGGGAACATGGGCGCAAGCAGTGATGAGAGCACGTGGGTCCTGACGTCTTATCTTGTCTCGAACGCTATTGTTCTGCCGATTACCGGCTGGCTCGTCTCACTGCTTGGAAGAAGACGCTTTTTTTTGATTTGTATTTCGCTGTTCACGGTGAGTTCTCTGTTCTGCGGCATAGCGCCGACTCTGGGTATTTTGTTGTTATCCCGTGTGGTCCAGGGAGCTGGGGGCGGTGGTTTGCAGCCCATGGCGCAGGCGATTCTGGCCGATACATTTCCGCCTGAAAAGAGAGGGCTGGCCTTCTCGGTGTATGGAGTGACGGCAGTAGTTGCCCCCTCGATCGGGCCAACTCTGGGCGGATGGATCACAGACAACTACACGTGGCGCTGGATCTTTCTCATGAACCTTCCGGTCGGCATTCTGGCGATGTTCCTGGTGATCACTTTCGTCGAGGATCCACCGTTTCTCAGACGGACCACTCTCCAGGAGAGCAGGATCGACTACATCGGATTCGGGCTTCTGGCGGTCGGAATCGCCTTCCTGCAGATTGTTCTGGATAAAGGGCAGGAGGACGACTGGTTCGGATCTAATTTCATTACGACCCTATCGATTGTTTCCATCATCTGCCTGGTTGCTCTTGTGATTTGGGAACTCAAGGTCAAAGAACCGATCCTCGACGTACGACTGTTTAAGAACGTCAACTTTGCAACTTCGAGCGTGATGATGTTTATGGTTGGAGCAGCGTCATTTTCGACGACCGTTCTAATGCCTCAGTTTCTTCAGAGCCTCTTGGGATACACGGCCGAGAGTGCAGGCATGGTGCTTTCAGCGGCAGCGGTTATTCTGCTGATTGAACTTCCGCTAGTGGGACAGTTGACCGGTAAGATTCAAGCGCGGTATTTGATGGCTTTGGGTTGGGCCGCATTGACCATCGCGATGTTTTTCTCCACGCGTCGCATCGATCTTCAAATCAGCTTTGCCTCGGCCACGTGGTTGCGCATTGCTCAATATGTGCCGATGGGGTTCATTTTCATTCCTGCGACGATGGTCGCTTATCTCGGATTACCGCAAGAGAAGAGTAATGCGGTCGCGGGCCTGATTAACTTCGTTCGTAATATGGGGAGCAGTGTCGGGACATCGGCAGTAACGACAATTCTGGCTCGACGCGCGCAGGTTCACCAAGTGATGCTGGCGAACCATACGAGTCTCAGCATTCCATTGTTTCGGGATTCGGCAGCAGCTCTGGCGGGGCAGCTCAGGCAGGGAGGAGTGAATGACGCTCAACTGCAGGCTTATAGCAGGACTTATCGATCGATGCAGGATCAAGCGTCGGCACTTTCTTACATCGATACGTTCTGGATCTTAGGCATTGCGGCGGGCATTATGTTTTTCCTCTCGTTTCTGCTGAAAAAGAACAATCCCCGGAGGGCGGAAGGAACGAAGGCGCTCGCGCATTAGGAGTGTATGGGACGGGTACGCAGGATTCTGGGCTGCCTGAGACGTTCCAGACAGCCACTTTTTCGGATCGGCGAATGTTCACGTGGCTGCAGTAATGAATGATCCGTATGGATTGTCAAAGTGCGTGTGAGACGCAGGAGAAACCGATAGGCAAGCAGTTGGATTCCTTGCTCCTCATGGGAATGGCGGCGCTGGAGCGACCAGCCTCTCGTTACCGCTGCAGCAAGCCCGAAGTCTACGACGCATCCGGAAATCCTGTCGATAGGGTCAGTTCGCGATACTTTGCCGCCTCCTCCGCACGCGCCGTTTCGGCCTGCTCGACGTAAGTCTCCGCGTCTTTGCCAAGGATCAGCCGCTTCGGAACGTCCTCCGTATTCGACAGCTTCACCACGATGTCGGCAATCTTTTTCGGATCACTTCCCGAGTTGCCGCGCTCAGCAGCCATCATCTTATAGATCGGACCGACCGAGGGTTCATAGTCCGGCAGCAGCTCAGGCAATTTCTCGCCTGCCCTTTGCGCGAAGTTTGTACGCATGCCGCCCGGCTCCAGGGTGCACACCTTCACACCAAAGGGAGCAATCTCGGCTGCGAGCGAGTCGCTAAAGCCGCCCACCGCCCATTTCGCTGCGTGATACGGAGAGTTGCCCGGTATCGTCATGCGCCCTCCAAATCGACGACACCTGGAAGATGTGCCCGCTCTTCCGCTTGCGCATTACCGGCACTGCTGCGCGGGTTGTGTACACCACGCCGAACAGGCAGGTCTCGATCACATCGCGGAACTCCTCAGGCGTTATCTGCTCAAACGGGGCATTGTATTGATAACCAGCGTTGTTCACCAGCACGTCCAGCCGTCCATACGCTTCCACGGCTCTTTGCACTGCGGCCTTTGCGGCCCCTTCGTCGCGAACGTCCAGCTTTACGGGGCTGATGCGCTCACTGTACTGCTCCACCAGAGCATTCAGTTCTTCCAGCCGCCGTGCTCCCGCAATGACGCGATCTCCTGCCGCGAGAGCGGCTTCTGCGATATCGCGTCCCAATCCGCTACCACTTCCCGTAATCAACCAGACCTTGGCCATTTTGAACCTCCAGCTCCTGCTCCCTAAGATTCAGGAGCGAGTGAGTGGTTGCTTATTTAGAACGCGAGATCTGGACTTAGTAAGCCGGCATCGGCCGCTTCGTAGGCGAGTGGTCTCACTGCAGCTAACCTTAGATTGATTCTCGATGACGCATAGTGCGCAGAACACGCATCCCGGCAAGGTCCACTTTGCGCTCGAAGATGGTTACAACCGACCCAGCCGTTGGAACACGCTGAGGGCGCTGTGGGTCTTCACTTGGTACGAGAAGTTCGCTACTGGTACGAGAAGTTCGCTACCTGAACCGCGGTTCCACTTCATACCGAGATTGTACAAGTTACTGCTCACAAGTCGTCGGTCTTGATCGGGAACGGCCGTCTAAGCAGCTGATTGCGTGCGAAGGCAGCGTGCCTAATGCGCGTGTTTTGGATTTCCGAATGTTGGTAAGTCTTGCCACTGGCCGGGTTGGGAAAGATCGATTGTGCGCGGGTGCAGGGCTAGACATAACTTGCAGATTGCACTGAAACCGAAGTAAGAGCCCAGCCAAAGCAAAGTCTGGGCCGGTGACCCGGGATCGAGTTCAATCCACCGAAACACGAAAGCCAAAAATGCTAAAGCGAACCCAAGCGACGCTATTCCGGCCGTGCCGAGAAGCCATTCGCCCGCAAGGTGACGCCGCAAAGTTCGTGCGGTTGCCAATTCATAGATGCCGAGGCTCATTGCCATGGCGGCGACCAGGAGCGCGACGGTTTGAAAGGCGAGGCTGCCTGTCCAAAAGAGTAAAATCAGTCCGAGCGCGCTACCGGCAAGGCCATTCAGCATCAGAAGCCAAGACTTGCGTTTTCGGGAACTCCAAATGGCGGCTACGATCGTGCAAGATCCGGCTGCCAATGCAAGCATACCCATATCGAGGACCGTGCCTCTGTGCACAACTGTACGCAGAGTGAGGAATGTATCCGGGCTCGGCATGAAAAAATTCAGGGCGGAATATATCGCTTCGAGAACGCCGCCCAATGCAAGTAACCACCAGTTCTTACTTAGGGTTTCGACCATACGAACTCCGCATTAAGCATAGCGCCGCGCGATGCCGCCTGGGAGCCGGCCTTTATTCGAGACCGAACACGACGTACTCGCCTTGGATCGGCGCTTTCGAAGCGGCGTGTCCGGGTACGTTGTGTGTGTAGGTTGTGGCTTGGGCTGAGGCACACACTGCGATGTACTCGTGGCCGTCGAGTTCATAGACCGCCGGCATTCCCTCGAGCGCGGCGTTTAGCTCCGTTTCCCAGAGCACTTTTCCGTCGCTTGTATCCAGGGCGCGGAACTTTCGATCTCGCGTACCGGCGAAGAGCAGGCCTCCGGCGGTCACGACTGGCGCAACTTTCGGGAAGTGACTTCCGGTATTGTGAATGCCCTTCGCCGCAAGCTCAGGCACTTCGCCTAACGGGACTTTCCATTGAATGGTTCCGCGATTCATGTCGTAGGCGGTCAAGGTTGTCCAGGGCGGGGATATGGCGGGGAGTCCGCTGCTGGTGAACAGGAATCCGAACGGTGTTTTGTAACGTGCAGTGGTTGGCGAGTTGCCGATGGTCTGAACACCTGGTTGCGCAGCGGTTGCCTTTTCCGGGTGATCCAAATACGACAGGAGACTGTTTACATCATTCGCGGTCAACTGCGGGAAGGCCGGCATGGGTCCTTCTCCGTGCTGGACGATGCTGCGGATCTGGTCGGCGTTGAGTTTTTGAGTGACATCCACCAACGACGGCACTGCGGGAGGGGCGCCCTTGCGGTCGGCGCCGTGGCAGGTCCGGCAGTTGGATTCGAAGATGGCGTGACCTTTGTCCTCAGCCGAGCTCGCGGATGTCACCTGCAAATTTTTGCTCAATTCCAGTTTGAGCATGGCCGGCAGGTCTTTCGAAACCACAAACAGCATTCCGCTGTGTGGGTCCACGGCTGCACCGCCGAAGTTCGCTCCTCCGTTGTTTCCCGGCATCTCCACTGTGTCGCGAAGGCCTGGGGGAGTGAACAATCCTTCGTTGCGGGCGTTGCGAATCTTTTCGACTAACTGGGCGCGCTCGACTGGGTCTTCGATGTACGGGCTGAGGTCTTTCTCCGTGAAGGCTTGTCTGGCAAAAGGCGGAGGCTGCAAGGGGAAGGGCTGTGTCGGCCACGTTTGTTCTCCCGGCATGTCAGAGTTCGGCACGTTCCGCTCTTCGATCGGCCACAGCGGTTTTCCGGTTTCGCGTTCGAAGACCCATACGAAGCCTTCTTTGTTTACCTGCGCCACTATGTCCACGCTTTTGCCGTCGTGTGTCACGGTCAGAAGTTTAGGGGCGGTTGCGTTGTCGTAGTCCCAGATGTCGTGATGAACCATCTGGAAGTGCCAAAGGCGCCGGCCGGTGCGCGCATCGAGGGCTAAGAGGCAATCGCCGAAAAGGTTTGCTCCTTTTCGATTGGCGCCGTAGAAGTTGTATTTCGGGCTGGCGGTGGGAACGAATACGATGCCGCGCTTCTCGTCAACCGTCATTTCGCTCCAGGCATTGGCGCCTCCGGCTGTCATCCACGAGCCTTCCGGCCAGGTGTCATAGCCGTATTCTCCGGGGTGAGGAATGGTGTGGAAGGTCCAAACAAGTTTCCCGCTGCGAATGTCATAGGCGCGCACGTCGCCGGGTCCGGAGTCGTATTCCTGATTGGTCGCTGAGCCAAGAATCAGCAGATTATCGAAGACTTTGCCTGGTGTTGTGGACTGTACCAACGCCAATCGTTCCGGATCACGTCCGAGTCCGGCGCGCAGATCCACTTGTCCGTCGCGCCCGAAATCGGCGATGCGTTTTCCGGTCTTCGCATCGATGGCTTGCAGAATATTGTTGGAGGCGAAGAGGAGACGCCGTTCGGTTCCATCACGGCTTTCCCAGTAGTTGATTCCGCGGTTTGTAATCAAGGTGGTCTTGGGGTCGGTCTCGTGCGCCCAGAGTTCTTTTCCGGTTTTCGCGTCGAGCGCCACGATTGAATTTCTCTTGGCGAGTACGTACATGATGTTGTGAACCACAATCGGGTTGAACAGGTATTTGCCCGGATCGCCGGTGTTGTAGCTCCAGATGACGTGCAGCTTTTTTACGTTGTTGCGATTGACTTGTGTGAGGTCAGAGTATTGCGAGGAGTCGGCGCTGCCCCCATACTCGGCCCAAGAATCTCTAACTGCAGCGCGCGGCGCGGCGTTTTGGGCCGGAATCAAGGAGGAGGGGACAAGCAGGGGAATCGACAGAGCCAATGACCAGGAGAGGAACGTTCGGTGGGGCAAATATCGAGGATAGCTGGCGATGTTGTGAGGATGAGAGGAAACGCTCACTCGCTTGGGGCGTTGCGCCGTGCAGTTTGTGATTTCGGTCTCTGCGGGTAGATGGTTTCATTTCGCGCCAACATTGCGACGAACTTCTCCAGGCGTTTGGCGCGCGTCTCGGGTTTCTTTGCCGTTTGCAACCGAAACAGAATCGCGTAGCGATTTTGACTGCTCAGCTGTTCGAAGAAGGCTTTGGCTTGTTTATTGTTTCGCAGTTCTCTTTCGAGGTCGTCTGGGATTTTGGCGGCGGCAACTGCATCATAGGCCGAGTCCCATTGGCCGTTTTTCCTGGCGCGTTCAATTGCTGCGATACCTGCCGGCTGCATTCGTCCTGCTTCGATCAGAGCCAGAGCCTTGGCACGATTTACCTTCGACCAAATACTTCTTTCTCCACGAGGCGTAAAGCGCTGCAACCAGATTTCATCTGAGCTTTTCTTCCTTTGGCCATCGATCCACCCGTAACAGAGGGCTACTTCGAGCGCTTCGGCGTGCGATACAGATCGAATGCCCGAATCCTTCTTGGAAATTTGTAGCCATGTGCCTGGGGAAGTCGTGTGATTTTCATCCAGCCAGGCGGACCAGTCGTTCTCGCTTTGGAAGAGCAGGGAAGGAGGGTGCGTCATTTACGTTCTCTGTTTGGTTGCGGCACACAGTTTATGCCTCGTCGATTCATTTTGGAGTCTGAGTAGATGCCGAGCGAATGAATTGTGGGAACAGGGCGAGCGTGATCTGGCGTTCGCTGAGCTGGACGGTGGTTTACAACCGTGGGATCGCGACGGCAATCGGAGGACTCAACTGGCCGAGCTTTACGATGCGGCAAATATTTGGGTATATGGAGAGATTTTGAACTCCTTTGGCCAGAGCGTCCGACCAATTGGCAGGGTGATCAGGCAATGTGATGGAGAGACAACCCGCAATGGGCTCTATTAGAACAGCGGAGCCCGTTTGGTGAATTGTGGATCGTCGAAGCCGATCGGATCCGTTTCCGTCAAGCACCATAGTACGGGTTCAGCTTTTTAGAAAAGCAGTTTTAGCGCGAGCTGGATGTTTCGGCCGAGGCCGGCGCTGTTGATTACTCCGAAGGTGGTCGAGCCGAAGGATGCGCCCGGCGCGAAAAAGGCTGGCGTGTTGGTGATGTTGAAAGCCTCCGCCCGAAATTGAAGGCGCATCCATTCCTTCGGAAGAAACTCACGGTGAACGGCCAAGTCGAGGTTCTCGCGGCCAGGACCGTGCAGCACGTTTCTTCCGAGATTGCCGTAGGTGTAAAGCGGCTGTGCAGCGAAGCAGGAGGTGTTGAACCACTCATAAATGCTCTGCGTAAAACCGGAGTTCGGGTTGCAGACCGCGTTGGGGCGATCGCTGCCACTGGTATTTGAGCGCGAGGCGGCATTCGTAATGTCGAAGGGGAGACCGGTGGTCAAAACGGCCACTAAATTAATCCCCCAATTTTTGGCTAGCTGGGCGACCGGACCCTTGGCGTTTTTGGCAAAGGGCAGCGAGTAGTCGCCCAGGAATGTGAAGCGATGCCGCAAATCGAGAAAGGAATTGCCGTACTCGCTTCTAGGATTGTTCAGGATCGCCGGCTCGTCGTCAAGACTGTGCGCCCAAGTGTAAGTGGCAAGCAGAGTGAGCCCGTTTTGGTAACGATGCTCCAGCGTTGTTTGCAGGGCCTGGTAGTCCGTGTTGTACCAGGGAGCTGCAATGGCGATGGAAGAGACGTTAGGGAAAACGGAGTAGTACGGCGTTCTGGGCAGAATGGCTCCGGGGCCGGGAGGCGCCAGGTCCACGTTCACGGCGCCGTTAAAAATATATTGATGGCGTCCCAAGGCTCCGACATAACTTACGGTCGCGACCAAGCTTCCTGGCAGTTCACGCTGAAAGGTTAGGTTGTACTGTTGCACGTAAGGAGTGGCGCCGGAGAAAGCGACGCCTGTCAGACTTCCGGTTGGAGTGGCGGGATTTGTCGGAACCGGCAGCGGAAGACCGTCCGAAAGTGAATTCAGGGGCGTCAGCGGGGTGGCGTTGAGCGTGTAGAGACTAACGAAGGGCGGGTTGCGCAAAGCCATCGAACTGGCGATCATATTCGGCACAAAACTGATGCCGTACCCGCCACGGATAACAGTCCCTTTTGCGACTGTCGCGGCGAATCCAAAGCGGGGCGAGAAGTCCCGTCTATCAGGCCGGACGCCGGCTGAAGAGGAGACACCGTTCTGGCCGGCGATGATGATTTTTCCTTGCGTCAGATCGACGTTGGAGATGCGATTGGCGACTTCCGTGTTGGGGCCGTAGTAGTCATAGCGCAGTCCCATGTTCAGCGTCAGCCAGCGCGCCACACGCCAGTCGTCCTGAACATAGGCAGCCGTTTCCCAGTTTCTTAAACCAGGGTTCACAAGATATTTGCTTCGCGTAGTGGACGCCGGATATCCGAGCAGAAACGAAGCGACCGCGTTGCCGCTTCCGGCAACTGTGGCGGAGGGGTTGTTGGTGAAGTTGGAATCGAATGAGAATTGTCCTCTTGCGGTCGGGCTCTGGAAAGAGTCGGTCTGTCTGCGCCGTAGATCGACTCCGAATTTGATGCTGTGGGTTCCCCGGATATAGGTAAGGCCGGCGATTTCCTGGAAGAGGTTGTCGGTGGTGACGATGGGGATGTAGCTCGCGTCACCGAGCGTCGTGAGACCGGCGACGGAGATGATGGAAAGCCCTGAACTGTCGGCATCGATGTTGACGCCTTTGATGCCGAGTTGCTGCGAGACATTCTGGCCGTAGTTGACGGGAAGAGACTGGACGCCGTAGCGGCTAAAGTCGGCTTTGAGTTCCATGATGAGGTTCGGTCCAAAAACGTAAACGTCGTTGAGCTGAGCGCTTTGAGCCCGCTGCGCGGCCGTCCCGGAGCGCCCCTCGTCGCAGTCCGGGTTGATGCCGTTGGGAGCGGGCGGGCATCCGGCTGGAATTACCGTGTTGGTGTTGTTGAAGGAGTAGCGCGCGAAGGCGGTGTTGGCGTCTGAAAACCTGTAATCGACGCGCGCATCGAAGGTATCGTTGTTCTGAGTCTTCAACGGCTGGTAGGTGTAGTTGTTGGCGAGGCCGCTCCGTTGGGGCAGCGGATACAGGTTGATGATGCTTTGCGCGATGGGATTGATTTGGCTGACGGGGATTTGGTTGCCGGCGTACGCCGTACGGGTGGACGTGCTGGGATTTGCCGGATTGGTTGTCGTAGTGAATGGATTGAAGATCGGGTTCAGGCCCGAAAAGTTCCCCTGACGCTCTGCGACTGTCGGTACCGAGTCGACGAAGGTCTGCCCTTGATGCACTCGAAAGCCTTCGTAATCGCCGAAGTAGAACACGCGGTTCTTTTTGATGGGGCCGCCGTTGCTGCCGCCGAACTGGTTCTGATGGTAAGGCGGCTTGGCGCCGGCGAAGAAGCTTCTTGCGTCCAGGTGCTGGTTGCGGAAGAACTCAAAAAGCGAACCATGGAAAGCGTTGCTTCCCGACTTGGTCACGAAGTTAATGACGCCTCCCGCAGTCCTTCCGAATTCGGCTGAGTAGAGGTTGGTTTGCACCTTCATCTCCTGCAAGGCATCGACGGAGGGCTTGACGATGACGGTGCCAATGAAGCGTTCATTGTCGTCCATGCCGTCGATGGTGAAGTTGTTGAAGCTGGTAGGCTGGGCGTTCACCGATACTGCGGAAGTCAGACGGCGGTCATCCGGGCGGGTGCCGCTTGGCAAGCCTGTGGATTCGCCTTCAGCGGCTCCGGCGGTGAGTTGCGCCAGGACGACGAAGTTCCGCCCGTTCAGCGGAAGATTTTGCATGGCATTTGTGCTGATCAAATTGCTCAGTGAAGAACTGTCGGTTTGGAGAGCGGGAGAGCTTGCCGTGACTTCGACCGACTGCTCCAGAGCGCCCAGCTCAAGCCGGACATCTTGTCTCAATCGGTCGCCAATGGCGAGAGTGACGTCAGGAACCGTCAATGTCTTGAAGCCGGATGCAAGTGCCTTTAGGCTGTAGCGCCCAACCGGTAGCAATGTAACCAGATAATCTCCATTTTTATCGGTTTCGGCTGCGTAGTCTGCCCCGGTGTCGAGATTGTGGACCATGACCCTGACGCTTGGCAGCACTGCGCCGGAAGCGTCCGTTACCGTGCCGAGAACATCGGCGGTAGTCCCTTGAGCCCACAGGCACGTTCCGAAGAGCAGTAGGAGACTGGCAGCGAAAATTGGCGCGAAGCCGACGCTTGTCAAATTGGCGCAGTTCGGGAATTGGGGAAGCGCACGGGAAAAACGTGAACGCGGCATATGCATCACCCTTCTTAAAGGACGCTCATCGGACTCGGCCATTGCACTTCTAGCCGAAGCGCGGCAGGTGGGAGCTTATCACATTCTCTTCATCGCGTCTCCGAGCAAGCGGGAATCGGTGGTGTCATTAATTTTTGTCTTTACTACGCGAATATTTAGTGAGGCTTGGCCGTACTATTCGATGCAGGCAGCATGTTACGGATGGCTGCGATTTTCCAGCCGGTTTCGGTACGTCTGACTATCAAGGTGGTCCACATTTTGCGAGTTGTGCTGGAAACGAGGGATGAAGTTTCGTATCGACCATCCGCTATGGCGATGTCGGGGTCGATGAAGCGTATGGATTCGATGGCGATTGAACTTTGGCCGGTTTCTTTTTGAGAGCTGGCCATGGCGCCCTGTACTAAGCCGTCGATTCCTTTGCGCCACTCGCCAGTCGATACGAGCTGGTCGGCGTCCTTCGTGAAGAGGGAGCGAGTGGCTTCGGCATTTTTGGTGTTGCGGGCCTGCATGTAGTTTTGAACGAGCTGCCGGATGGCGATTTCGTCCGAAGCGCTTGGGGAAGAATGCGCGAAAGCGGCGGTGATCAGTAGAATGCTAATTGCTAAACGAACTGACCATAGTCGAGGCATGTAGTTAGTTAGTGTGCTGCTTGCTGGAGTTAATTGTATGATGTGCAACGGACCCCTTACACGCTAAGTCATGAGAAATTTCAATCGCCGAGTACTTCTCTCAGCGCCGCTGGCCGCGCCATTTCTTGCAGCAGCGACTACAAATCGTTTTCGTGGAGATGTGTATTATCCTCCGTCGGACCATCAAGGCGGATGGCGAACGCTGAAGAGCGAAAGCGAAGTGCGCAAAGTTGCTGGGATGGATGCGGGGCGGTTGGATGAAGCGTTTCAATATACGCAGACCACCAGCCAGCATGGCGGTTTGGTGGTGGTGCGCAATGGCTATCTGGTGTACGAGAAATACTTCGGCAAAGGGAATCGAGAAGCGAATCCCAACATGTATTCGATCGGCAAGATGTTCACAAGCGCAGCTTGCGGGATGATGCTGGCGGAGCACCGGGATCATTTTCCGGAGGGTTTGAATCAGAAGGTCTTCAGCGAGAAGTATCTGCCCGAAGCGTTTCCTCTTGACGATCCTAAGATGGCAGAGATCAAGTTGGGCAATTTGCTTACGATGACGTCCGGGATACAGGCAGCTCATCTTGTTCCTCCCGGTGCACCTGCTCCGGCTGCGGGCGGACACTCGATTGGGATTGTGCATGGCGAGAATGTGAATCTGCCGTACTGGATGCCGCCTGATCCACCTCGAGAACAGGATGCGAGCGCGGTGCATGGCATTAAGATGTGGACCGATCCGGGAGAAGGGTATCTGTACTCGCGGGATCCACATATTGCTTCGATGGTGTTGAGGCGGGTGGTCGGTATGGAGCTGCAGCAGTATCTGGAAAAAAAGTTGGCACAGCCGATGAGCTGGGGACGCTGGGGTTATGCGCTTCACCAACGGGACGGGACGCTTCCGCACACGCCGGGCGAAGGCGGCATTGCGCTGCGGGCGACGGACATTCTACGGTTTGGGTATTTACTTCTTCAGAACGGGAGCTGGAATGGGAAGCAGATCGTTCCTGCGGACTACCTTCAGCTGTGCAGCCGGCCGTCGTCGTTCAATCCTCATTCGCCATTTAGTTTGCAGTTCGAAGTGAATACGGACAAGCATGTGGCGGGGGCTCCTCGCGATGCGTTCTTTAAGTCGGGCGCGGGCGGATTCGGACTTTATATTGTGCCTTCGCTGGACATGGTGATTTACAAGATGTCGTCGTTGGGCGGGGGTGGGCAGGACACGTACGATCCGGCGGCGACGGGGCTTCCGATGCTGTATCGGTATGACGGATCTCGCGATAATTGGAAGCCGCATCCGTTCAACCAGTTTGTAGATGGACCGATTGATGGGGATACGGGGGTGCGGAGGACTTTGGAGATGGTGGTGGCTTCGGCGATTGGGTAGGGGTATCTGTCTATTCGGCGCCAATAGGGCAGACTCGGCATCCTCCACTCTAAAGTGGAATCTTAAGCGTATTCAAAATATAATCGCGAGTGATCCGAGCGCTTTCTTTGGGCGAGCGGAAAGGCGACGTATCGAGTTCGACCGTCAGAAAACCGGTCCAATGACTCTGGTCGAGATAAGTTTTGAGCCCGACGAAATCGACCCCTCCACTGCCGAGCGGCAAGAACCATGGATCTCGCATGCCATCCATCAGGCCCACGTCTCCTTTAGCACCGCCCCGGTATTCCGCTTTTGTATCTTTGATGTGATACTCGATCACGCGAGGTCCCAGTTTTCGCGCGAGCTTCAGTGGATCCATTCCGGCCATGGTGATGTGCCCGGTATCTAGAGTGAAGCCGACATGTTTCGGATCGGTATTCGTTAAAACGTAGTTGATCTCGTGCTCGGTCTGCAGCTGGCTCGCCATGTGAGCGTGAGGAGCGAACCTCATGCCTTCCGCAGTGATACCCTTTCCAATCTGCTCGAGCGTCTCCGAAATCTGTTTCAAGTCTTCATCGGGCGTGCCGCCGGGCTTTCGCCGCCCTAAGTTGATTTTCAGGTGATCGCATCCGAGTTGCTTGACGAAGCGCGCCAACTGCAAGTGGTCATTCACCACTTTTGTCCGCTGGGCAGGATCCTGGAAAGTCATGTCCGTCGTCGGACCAGCGTTGGAAATGGTGACAAACCGTATACCGATTTGCTCCACCTTCTGTTGAAGGGCTTGCGGACGATCGGGATAGTATTCGGGAAATTTGTTGATGAACTGCTCGACCCAGTGGTATCCGAGCTCATGAGCTTCTCGAAATCCCAGGAAGGGATTGCCTTCCCAGCCACCCCTCGTATTAGTCGTATAACCAATTCGATAAGGCGATGAGTCAGCGGCAAAGATCGGTGACGCCAGCAGCGCCGCGGACGCTCTAACAAAATCTCTGCGGTTCATCGGCATGTAGCTCGTTCTCCTTTACTTGCCTCAGCGGCCGACGGCGCAACTAAGTAAACGTGATACGAAAAAGCCGGCATCTCTCGCAATACCATATCACCCGAAAATGAGGAAATTCACGGGACCTTGCTGGCGCGGCGCGCGGGAAGAGAATCTTGCAGAGATTGCGCACGAGCGAATTCTAGAGCCTCATGCCGAGTCTGGAAAAAGAGAAAGCACTATAGATTTCTACTAAAGGAATTCGATAGTATTACCGATATCGCTTTGTGATGATTCGCTTGTAAGGAGCAATGTATGCTTTGGGGTAAATTGTGTAGACAGCTTTCAGGAAGCGGTGGGCTCGTTCGCGCGCAAACCACGTTGGCGGTTTGTCTTCTTTTCCTGAGTCTTAGCTTTCAGTCGGCTGCCCAGATCAGCACCGCCACAATGACTGGAACGGTCACCGACCCTCAGGGCGCGCCGGTAGTTGGTGTAAAGGTGCTGGCGGTGGAGATCAATACGAATTTCCAGGTGCGCTCAGAGACAAATTCGGATGGTCTTTACCGAATTCAATCATTGCAGCCGGGCACCTACAATGTGACTTTTGAATCCCCTGGATTTAAAACTTTGGTGCAAAACGGCCTTCAGTTGAAGGTCGGCGACGTTTTGCCTGTCAACGGAGCGCTTCAACTCGGTCAGGTTACTGAGCAGGTGGAGGTCACCAGTCAAGCTACGCTGCTCGAATCGGAGACGTCGTCCACAAGTACCGTGACCGAAGGCGACACGCTGTATAAGATGCCGCTTTATCAGCGCTATGTTTTAAACACTTTGAATATCAGCCCGAACGTGACCATGAACGGGTACGCTTATGGCGGCTCGACCAGCGGTTTCAACATTTCCGGATTGCGATCGACTGGAACGACCGTATTTGAGGACGGCGTTTTTGGAAACGATCCGGTGCTCAGCACGGGAACCGACATCAAGCCGGTTGAGAACTCAGTTGGTGAAGTGCAAGTGGTCACGGGCACGCTGCCGGCAGAGTACGGCCACACCAGTGGAGGCGTCGTCACCGAGTCCAAGAAAAGCGGCACGAACCAATACCACGGCGAGGCTTCGGATTTAGGGCGCACCCGGAACATGACTCACCGCCAGTTTTTCAATTTATATAAAACCTCACAGCCGCAGGCCGGAGCTCCGGATGGGGTGCCCGGATGGTTCCAGCAGTTGGACGGCAGCCTGGCCGGGCCTATCTCCATTCCCAAAATCTACAACGGCAAGAACAAGACGTTTTTCTACTTCGGCATTCAGAAGCTCATCGAGAAGAAAGCATTAGCCTATACGAGCCAGACACCCACACCGGCGGAATTGGGAGGGGATTTTAATTTCGGCGGAATTGGCCAGGCGATTTACGATCCTTCTACAACGCGGCTGGTGAATGGGGTTTGGATGCGTAACGCGATTCCCGGAAACGTAATCCAGCCCAGTCAAATGGACCCGGTTTATAGAAAGCTGCTTTCGTTCAATCCTTGGGCGGCCCCCAACACGCCTGGTTCGCTGACCACCACCGGACCTGTCAGCAACTATACCTGGGAATCGCGGTCGCGCACTTTCTTCAGCGATTTTTCGGGTCGTGTGGATCAGCAGTTCAGTCCCAGCATAAAAGCCTATGGCAGTTACACGTACAACTATCAAAGCGGCCTGGCGCGTCCCACCAATATCACGGTTCCTGCGTTCGATTATGTGAACGGTATTGTGACTCCGTTTACTCAACAGAACGCATCCACAGGCTTTACGAAATTATTCGGCCCGACCGCTCTCAATGACGCGCGGGTCGGGTTTTATCGAATCCGCAACGACACCATCGTTCCTTCCTATAACCAAAACTGGGCGGGGCAGCTAGGAATTCCGAACGACAGTCCGGCCCTGTTCCCCACGCTCAGCGGCACGCTGCCTACCGGCTACGTTAATGCGCCGGCCTTGAACACCACCTACGGACTGGGGGCGCCCTCACCCTCGACAGGTATTCGTCAAGTCTGGACTTTCCGTGACGATTTTTCCAAAGTGGCCGGGACTCACGCTTTTAAAATGGGCTACGAGTTCCTGTATTTTCAAGCGAATTACAGTCAAATAGGGAATCCGTTCAGCGGCTCAGCGACGCCGGCCAACATAGGGCAGCCTAGCGGCACGTTTCAGTTCGATAACATGACGGCGGGTCTACAACCAAACGGGCAGCCTATTCCCAACACCGGCAATCAGCTGGCAGGCTTGGAACTCGGGTATGTGCGGCAAGCGAACTTTGCAGAGTACACGAATACATGGCTGCCGAGGGACACGATCAACAGTCTCTACTTTCAGGACGATTGGAAGTTTTCTAAAACCATAACGTTCAACCTGGGCCTGCGGTGGTCGACTGAAAGTCCGTTCCACACCGCCCACAATTTAATCAGTAACTTCAGTCCCACTGCTATCGATCCTGTCACCGGGAGAATGGGGGCCGTCGTTCATCCCAATGGCGGACTCAACGAACGCGACTGGAAGAATTTTCAGCCACGCATCGGTATGGCCTGGCATCCGCGGGGAAGGCTGGTTTTCCGGGGCGGTTTTGCGATCAACACCATCGATATCCGTTTCCCGAACGCGCTGCAGCAATTCGATGAATATCAGGCTCAGGTGGTCCAGCAGCAAGCGCCCGGCAATCCGACGCCTATCTATCGAATCAGCCAGTTTCCTGGTGGTATTAACTACCCGATCCAATCGAATGACACCGCGCCATTCATAGGCACGAACTACAGTTCACGCAGCATTTACTGGATGGATAGTCACTTGCATCCGGGTTATGCGATGAACTGGAACGGCAGCGTGCAATATCAATTGAGCAACAACAGCATTCTGAAATTGACGTATCAGGGTTCGGCCGGCGTCGATTTGGTGGAGAGCTGGAACAACAATGTGTTCCCGACCAGCTTTGGGGCGAACAATCCGGCGCTTCGCGCCGCTGCGTTTGCCGCGCCGCAGAATTATCTGCCTTTCCCGCAGTTCGGTTCAATCAACTACATGTCGAACACCGGGCACTCCACTTATCACTCGGGCACGGTTCAGTTTCAAAAACGCTATTCGCAGGGCCTGGTGCTTGACTCGTATTACACGTTTTCAAAGGCGATCGACGATTGCGACAACGACTACGGTGTGTGTACGGGCGTGGCTCCGGTAGAGGATCGCAATTTGAACAAGGGGCGTGCTACCTACGATCGGACTCACGTTTTTGTGACGAGTTTTACTTATGAGTTGCCGGTCGGTAAGGGACGACATTTTCTGAACCACAACAAGTTTCTGGATTACCTGGTCGGCGGGTACGAATTGGCCTGGATTCAGAGCATTGAGTCCGGCAATCCGTTCAGCTTCACATTTGTGAACAGTCCGTACAACTACTACCCGACATCCATAGGTAACCAAGTCCCGAATTTTACGTGCAATGGGGTTTCCATGTCGCAGTTCGGCTTAGGCAACGCTATTGGCGGCAATCGATTCAACCAGGCGCTGGAGAATCCGGTGTTGCCGGTGGGTTGTTTTTCGGTTCCGGCTCCGTTCACGCCGGGAAATGCCGGACGGAACGTCGTGACCGGCCCTGGGATTTTGTATTCGCAGTTCTCTGCCAAGAAGAATTTCGCTCTGACCGAGAGATTGATTCTGCAGTTCCGCTTCGACTTCCAGAATCCGTTTCACAACTACGGCTTCAACAATCCGAGCAGCACTTATGATTACAAGAATCCACAGTTGTTCGGCAAAATCACGGGCGATCAAACCACGGCGTCGTTTAACGGCCAGCCCTTGATGAACTTCATGCTTCGGCTTAGCTTCTAAATTGCAGTAACTCGAAGAAAGTCCGGTGTCTTGCTATCGAGAAGAAGTTGTACGTTTGCGGTTAAGAAGGTGTACAATAATGGGATGTCGTCGGTTACGGTGTCAGAGTTCCGAAGAAATCTGTTTGCGCTGTTAGAACGGGTCACAGAGGGAGAATTAGTTGAGTTTACCCATCGGGGCCGCTCGTATACTGTTGTCCAAAAACAGTCCGCCTCTAAAATGTCTCGTTTAGTCGAGAATGATTTTCTGATTGGTTCTCTCGAAGAGGTAGAGGCGGCGCAAGAAGAACTTAGCAAGCGGAACCAGGAAGCTTGGGAACAGCAAGAGCGGTGATTGCTTATCTCGATACGAATGTTGTTCTTCGTCTTGAGGCCGGCTTGTTGAGCAAGATATCGAACGAAGCGAAAAGGGTGATTGAACGATCCAGCCTGTTGATCTCACCGATGGTGCAGTTCGAATTAGAGTTGCTCTATGAGATCGGACGAATCAGGTATGGAGCGGCGCAGGTGATAGCAGATCTTTCCAGACGAATTGGACTCCAAGTTTGCCAATTGCCTATGGCTGACATTATCCTGTCATCCTTTTCGATTAAGTGGACAAGAGAACCTGGTGATCGCATTATTGTTGCGAATGCGCTTGCAAATGGCAATGCACTGTTAGTGACATCCGACAGCCAGATTCGAAGCAATTACGCTAACGCAGTGTGGTAAGAAGAAGTTTTTGCCCAAAGACAAGTTTCTTTCGAGCAAGAAACACCGCTGTCACACGATAAGGAAGTTCCTGCGATTCCGCAAAACACTCGTTACCTTAAACCGCTCAGTCTGTCGCTCGCTTCCGTAGCGATCGGCTTTGTCGCGGGCGTTGGCGCAGTTGTGTTCCGCGCGTTGATCGGCTTCTTTCACAATTTGCTGTTCTTGGGAAAGATTTCGGCGGCTTACGATGCCAATGCGCACACACCGAGCAGCCCGTGGGGACCGCTTGTCATTCTGGTTCCGGTGATCGGAGCGGCGGGCGTTGCATTTCTGGTGAAGAACTTCGCACCCGAGGCGAAGGGCCATGGCGTGCCTGAGGTGATGGATGCGATCTATTATGGCAAGGGCATCATTCGCCCCATTGTTGCTTTGGTCAAGGCGCTGGCGTCGGCTCTGTCGATCGGCAGCGGGGGCTCTATCGGCCGGGAAGGCCCGATCATTCAAATTGGTTCTTCGTTTGGGTCAACGATCGGACAGATTCTTCGCGTTCCCATCTGGCAGCGGATCACTCTGATCGCCGCCGGCGCGGGCGGAGGGATTGCGGCCACGTTCAACACGCCTCTGGGGGGTGTTCTGTTCGCTGCCGAAATCATGATGCATGAGGTGAGCGCCCGAACACTGGTACCAGTGGCGATCGCAACCGCTACTGCCACCTACACGGGGCGATTTTTTTTCGGACCGCATCCTTCTTTCGTCATTCCGGAGATCGAAAATTTCCAGTCCCACAGCACAAATCCCCTGCTACTTGTTTCCTATGTCGGTCTGGGAGTTTTAACGGGCGTGGTCTCCGCTTTGTTTATCAAGGCTGTGTACGGATTCGAGAGTCTCTTCGAGAAGCGGATCAAGGGTAACTACTATGTCCAGCACATGTCGGCGATGCTGCTGCTTGGCTTGTTGATGTATGGCATGATGACGGGCTTCGGCCATTACTATATTCAGGGCGTTGGATATGCGACGATTCAGGATCTGCTTTCGGGGCACGAGCCGGCGCTTATTTTTCTATTACTTTTGTTCGGTCTGAAGCTGCTGGCGACGTCACTTACACTCGGTTCGGGCGCTTCGGGCGGGGTCTTTTCCCCTGCGCTCTTCCTGGGCGCGACGACGGGAGCTGCTTACGGCGAGGTTCTGAAGGCATGCTTTCCCGGTCTCAGCGTCAGTCCACCGGCGTTCGCCGTAGTCGGCATGGCGGGGACGGTGGGCGGCGCAACCGGAGCTGCGATCGCCTCTATTGTCATGATCTTCGAGATGACGCTCGACTATAGCGTGATTGTGCCGTTGACTATCGTGGTGGCGATTAGTTATGCGGTGCGCCGGGCGCTGACCAGAGACAGTATCTACACTCTGAAGCTGACTCTGCGGGGCGATCGAGTTCCGGAAGCGATGCAAGCGGATATTCAGGTTCTGCGCCGGGCGAGCGAAATCATGCAGACCGATCTGAAAGCGATTCCTGCCGGCACGCCTCTGCCGGAGTTTATACAGTCGATCCAATCCGGCTCTTTGCCCTATGCGTTTCTGGTTACCGATGAACCCGGCATTGTGAAAGGAGTCGTGACCCGGGAACGCTTGACCGGGCTAAAGCAGTTGCGTCCCATGGTTATGCTTGGGGACGTGGCTCACCAGGATTTTGTGCTTGTGACGGAAGACACGGTATTCTTCGAAATCATCAGAGATATGAGGTCGGTTGAGGCTTCTGTGGCGCTTGTCACGGCTGCGGAGAGTTCTCCGCAGGCGAGCGAAATCAAAGGAGTAATTACGCGAGAAGAGATTGTGGATTTTCTTGCCCTGGGTCGTGAGCTTTTCTGACGGCTTGATCTACAAACCCATACCCGGCTCATAGCAAAGGGTCGAGTCAAGTCTCGACCCGGCAGGCACGAGCGCCCGCGCCACCGCCACCGCCGGCGGATGGACTTATTCAGGGCACTTCTAACTCGGCACAGTGGGAAGGATTAGCGGAAGAATCCCAGGAGATAGGCAATCAGCAGGATCAGCAGGATGGTTCCGAGACCGATTCCCGCGCCTCCTCCGTAACCGTAACGACCGTATCCATAATACCCGCCACCTCCGCCCAGGAGCAGAACCAAAATAATGATGATAATGAGGGTCATCGTTCTCGTTTTTCTTTCGTTTGAAATTCAGTTTACGCGCGCTTGCAACATCCTGTACTATAACGCTCTGTCATAAAAATGAAATTCGCTACTAAGTCAGGGCGGGAAGCGGTTGTAGTTCGACGCTGAGCACGGTGATGTCGTCCTCCTGCCCGAAGCGCTGCGCCGCCATAGCAATCAGGTCGGCAGGTTCGATGCTGACGGCGCCGACGCGCTCGAACCCATAGAGCTCGCCGGACTTGCTGCGGGCTTCGACGACACCATCGGAGAGGAAGACAACGCGATCGCCGGGGCTGAGAGTAAAGTCAACTTCATCGTAATTGGTATCAGGTGACAATCCCAAGGGCAAGCTGCCCGGGGTCTCCAGTTCGCGTCCATCACAATAGGGCGAAAGATGGCCCGCATTAGCGATCCGCAAATCACCGTTCGGCCAGATTAGAGCGCAGCAACAGGTCGCAAAATTGTCGCCAGTGTGGCCTGAAATCGAAGTGTTCAAGTCGCTGAGGACACGGTTGGGCCGGCGTGTTCTTTCAACGATTTTCTGCAGCATCCCGACTAGGAGGCTTACGAGCATAGCGGCCTTGACGCCCTTGCCGCTGACGTCTCCTATGACGACAAGAAGAGATCCATCGGGGGCGGGGAACAGCCGGAAGAAATCGCCGCCAACTTCCTGTGCCGGTATGTAGACGGCCTCAATCGTAAAGCCAGGTGTGGAGCCGACGTGTTGGGGCAGCATTACCTCTTGCATGCTCCGGGCGGCCTCTAATTCCGCCTGAGAGCGCTCTTGTTCACGGCTGGTTTTGCGGAAGCGATGTAGAAGCACGGCGGCTATGCTCAGAAAGAACAGCAGGCCATCGATTTGCCCGATCTTAACGGGGATTGGACCCAGCTGAAAAGTAGGGACGAATTCCGCGTCGGTACCGCGGAGCCTGAGTTCATAAAGCAACCAAGCCAGGCTGTGCAGGATGCCGTTCAGATTGACGAGGAGGAGAGGGACGACAAGAAATCCGGCTTCTTTATGTCCACGAAAATATCGCCAAAGCAGGAGGGCAGGAATTAAAAAGGCATACGGAAGCCCCCAGAACAAAACGGTTAAATCAAAGGCGCTCAAACTGATCAAGCCCGCGAAATAAGCCGTGGCGGTGAGAGGGAGCGCCAACAGCGACATCTGATAGACGCGCAACCAGAGTGGAAAGGGCTGTTGCAGGAATGCGAAGACGAACTGCAGCAGGAAAACTTGACTGATAGCTATCAAGCCAACATCGAGATAATTAATGGCTTGAACCGAGATTGGCGATATGGACTGATAATCGTTAACGAAGGTCCACCCGGTTATCGAGGCGAAGTAGGCCGCGATCCAAAGATATTCGATCTGCTCACGCCGGCTCCAGTAAAGAAGCAGCAAGCCGGCTGCGAGGAGAATCGATACGAATCGAACGCTGTAATCAGGCAGCCATCCATACCGTGTTTCGCCTTTCCAGGCACGGTACTCGTCATCGATGGAGCGAGTAGTGCCGAGCACAAGGCCGCGTTCGCCAACGATTCCGCCCCAAATATAGCGCGATTCCCAGCGCCACCAGCACAAGAAACGAATTGCAATGGTGATGTCACTGCCGGCAGCCGAAGTAGGAATTTCGAAAACGCGAAGTAAGGCTCCATCCACTCTCTCGTGAGGCGGCAACCGGCCAAAACGACCGATCATGTGACCATTGACGTAGATTTCGTAGGGAAAGGCCGAATAATTGAATAAGAGACTCAAGGGAGCATGCTGAAGCGGCAATTTCACATGCAGGCGGTACCAGAAGAGGTCGGGAGGCCGGCTTACTCCCTGATCTTGCCACGACTCCAGGGTGGAGATGACCTGCCAATGTGAGTCATCGAAATCCGGTTGCGACCACCGCAAGTCGTCGCCGGGTTGAAAGGCCCACTTGCCGGAGAGGTTTATTGAGTCTCCCAGGTGCGTAGCGTCCAATGAAGCTTTCAGATGCTTAGCATCCGCGACTTGCGCCTGGAGGCTTGCTGGCGATCGCAGGAAAATGAGCGCCGTTAAAGCAAAAAGTCGCGGATTGAGGCGCATGTGACGGATGATAACGTATGGATCTCGGCTTTTGAATCGCAGCGAAGTGAGAGGCATGGACGTTAACGAGACGCTTGAACTTCAACAGAAAGTAGCACGCCTGCAAGCGCTGCTCGAAGTGAGCCGGCGCATCCACGCCACCATACAACTTGACGAAGTCTTGCGCGTGGCTATTGAGATTGTAGTGCGTGAACTGGAGATGGACGGCGCCTATTTCACGTCGTTTCCGTTCTCAGAGGGCCGTATTCCGCCGCATGTTCTCCTGAATCCGAACGGATCCGAACCGGGTCGCGGAAGTTTTCGTTTTCCACTTATCGGAGAAGCTGGCGAAGTAATAACGAATCTTGTTGTAATCCCGCGTGAAGGGCTGTCACTGACGCTGGAAGAGTCGGATTTTGTCGAGCGCCTTACTCTGCAAATCGCCATCGCAATTGAGAATGCGCGGAATCACGAGCGGATTATACATTTACAGCGCGTGGAGCAGGATCTGGCCAGCGCGAGGGCTATTCAACGTAGCTTGCTGCCGCAATCGGTGCAAGGAATAAACGGCTATAAGACTGCGATCCGTTCGATTTCCAGCTACGAGGTTGGTGGAGATTATCTTGATTTGTTACGGCTTCCGTCGGGCGAGGAGATTATGATTGTGGCCGATGTCGCCGGCAAGGGGCTCACATCAGCCATGATTGCGAGTTCATTCCGGGCAGCCTTTCGCGCCATGATCATGGCCGGTGTGCCGCTGGTCGAAGCGGCCGGCCAGTTGAACGCCTTGCAGTATGCCGAAGGACCGGAGGCACGGCTCCGTTACGTGACGGCGGTACTGTTTTGTCTTGACCCAACGTCCAATGTACTTGAAGTTGTGAATGCAGGTCACAACTCGGCCTTGCTGTGGCTAACAGGAATGGAGGGTCCGGCGTTGCTAGAGTCCAGTGGAACTCCAATCGGTTTGCTTCCTTCCGCTCAGTATAAGAGCGAGAGATACGAACTAGAAGAGGGCGCCCGGCTGCTTGCCTACACCGACGGGTTGACAGAGGTGTTCAGGGGTGAAGAGGAGTTTGGCTTGCAGCGCTTGATCGATACCTTTCGCACTGGTCCGTTCGAGGACGTAGAAGCGTCACTCGACAACATCTGGGCTACGCTCGATGCATTCACAACGGAGACCGAGCGGAGAGACGATATGACCGCGCTTGTGGTTCTACGGCATGGATGAGACGAAGGGTGCGGATAAGGACGTGCTCGGGGTGTTCGTGTTGAGTTTACCGTCGAAACTCGGTCATGAAAAGGTAGCGATGAGCACGGCAGCGAGCGTCGCTCAGCTAATGGGGTTCTCTGAGGACCGCGTCGAGGATCTGAAGACCGCGGTCGCGGAAGCGTGCATCAACTCGATAGAGCACGGCAACCGGATGGATGAGTCTCTTAAGGTGGGGGTGATTCTTTCGATGACGGCGACGACGCTCGAAGTCAGGGTCTGCGATCAGGGAAGCGGTCCACGGGGGCAGACTCGCCTACCGGACATTGATTCGAAAATGGATGGCGCGGAGAACCCGCGCGGGATGGGGATGTTCCTGATACAGGCATTAGTGGATGAAGTCGAGTGGATCAACTCTCAGCAGAGCGGCAGTTGCGCGCGGTTGGTAATCTATTTGAAAAAACCGGACGGGAAGTAGATGCAGGACAAGACAACCAGCGTCAAAGTGAGCGAGACAGCCGGACCTTCCGGCAAACCGATTACGGCTTTGCGCTTCTCCGGGGACATTACGAGCACGTCGAAAGAGACAGTGCTCGGCACTTATCAGGCTCTGCCGCCAGAGGTGACGTGCATCCTGTTGGATCTTTCGAAGGTGGAGTACATTAATTCGAGTGGGATCGCGCTGATCATTCAGGTGTTGATGCAGGCGCGCAACACCGGACAGTCGGTGCAAACATTCGGGCTCTCCGATCATTTTACGAAGGTGTTTACGATGGTCGGCATGACGAAATATACGAAACTTCACGCGGATGAATCGTCGGCATGCGCAGCGTTCGCCGAGTAGTTTTGTAGCTGAGACAAATGGCAAGCCCGCGGCAGACCGTTACTTTTTAACCGTTTCGTTCGAAATAGCTGGTTAAGTTAAGTGTTTCCACAAGGCTCCTCTGACCATGCTAATTCGCGAATCACGAAGACCGCCGCTTTCCTGGGAGGGGTATAGAAAGTCCATTCATTCGGTCTGGACGTTGCCGTTCCACAGTATGGAGTGGGTTTTTCAGTGGACTGCGTATTTGCTCAGCCGGTGGGCGTTTCTGGAGGTCTTGGAGTATTTAAGTGTCCTCTCGGTGCTGTTCGCGGTGGTTTCTTACTATTCGGAAGTAGGCGATCGAAAGAAGCAGAAACACTATCAGGCTTGGCAGGTGATCAATACTTCGCAGGGTAAGGGTGGGAGCGGCGGAAGGATCGAAGCGCTTCAGGAACTCAACGCAGATAGAATTCCTTTGGTCGGCGTGGATCTATCCGGCTCTTTTCTTCAAGGTATACAGTTGCGCCGCGCTGACTTACTACGTGCCAATTTCGAAGACGCGGACCTTCGGGACAGTGTGCTGGAGTCGAGCAATCTCGGGTATGCAAACCTAAAGTCGGCGAACTTCCGGCACGGCAGTTTGCGAAACAGCGATCTGCTGGCAGCGGACTTGGAAGACAGCGACCTGGTGGAATCAACGCTAACAGGCGCCAATCTTTCGCAAGCCAACCTGAAAGATGCCGATCTGCGCGGCGCCAATCTGCAAGGCATACGATGGCGGCAAATTAAAACGATTGCTTCGGCGAATGTGTACGATGTGCAAAGTGCGCCTGCCGGATTTGTCGCCTGGGCGATTAAGAACGGCGCTGTTTCGGTTCGACGCGGGGACGAGTAACGGCATGACTGTCATTGAACTCACCACAGTGATTGTGGCTCCCGTCAGGATCTGTTTTGAGCTTGCTCTAAGTATCGATCTGGTGCTCGAGATGGGGAGATCTCACCGCATGCGGGCGGTGAGCGCGGGTGACGTCGGGCAGGATTGGAGCTGGAGAGCGGGTCGGGTGGAAAATCAAGCAGTTTGGGATTACAGTCTCGCATGTGAGTGAGATTACCGGTTATGAGCCGCCCACCTTCTTTGAAGACAGGATGGTTGCGGGGATCTTCCGATCGTTTCAACACGATCATTTCTTCAGAAGCGTGAGCAATCAAGAAACCGAGATGCGAGACTTGCTTCGTTTCGAAATGCCTTTCTGGTTGATGAGGCGCATTTCAGAACGCCTGATTGTTCGCCGAAGGCTTAGTCGGCTGCTTCTGGAACGAAATCAACTCTTGAAGCGGGCTGCGGAGAGTTCCAAGCTAAAAATATAATTTTAATCCAAACTGCAATTGCCGTCCCGTTGAATTCGACGAGTTCAGCTTTCCAAAGGAACTGTTGCCAATGGTCAAGGAGGCACTGTTGGCCGAGGGCAGGAAGAAGGCCGGCGTATTCGTTAGGTTGAAAGACTCGGCGCGGAACTGGAGCATGTAGCGCTCTGCGAACGCAAAGTTGCGGAAGACGGAGAAATCGAGATTCTCAGTGCCGGGCCCTCGAGCTACGCGCCTTGCCACATCGCCAAATCGGGTAATCGGGGCGCCCTTTACGTTCAATACCGAAGTGGGCTGGGTGAAGGCGGCCGGATTGAAGTAGCCGTTCGGACCGGGGTTGGGTAGATACATGGACACCCCCGACACCGCGTCGGGGACGTTGAAGGTGGCGAACAGCTGATTGGTGGCGGGAATCAGGCTGCTACGGATGTCGGTTGGAAACCCCTTCTCGAGTGTCGCGATTCCATTCAACTGCCAGCCTCCCAAAATGGCTGGCGCGATTCCGGGCTGCGAGAACAAGAGCTTGCCTTTTCCGAACGGGAGCTCATAGCCTGCACTTGCAACAAAGACGTGCGGGATGTCGAGAGGCGCGTATGATTTCTCTTTTTGCAGATTCCAGCTATCGAGAGGGTTGGTGGTTCCTCCACTCTGGCTGAATGAGGTGTTTCCGCCCGATCCGTTTGACTCCAGATTTTTCGACCAGGTGTAATTGACGAGAAAATTGAAGCCGGCGCTAAGCCGCTTTTCAGCGCGCAGGTTGAGCGCGTTATAGAAATTGTTTCCGGTTGAGGAATCCATCACAACCTGATTGCCGACGTTGGGAAACAGGCGGTCCGCTTGCGTGGTATGACCAGCGATGGCGTTTGCCCAGGGGATTTGATTGAGGTTCACACGGCTGGTCAGGTGAGTTCCGCGCAGTCCGGAGTAGGACGCTTCCACAACCATATCTTTGAACAGTTGATATTGAAGGCCGAAATTCCACATGTAGACTTGCGCGGGGCGGCTGTTGGCGAAGTCGGCGGTACGAATCAGCAGGCCTAGAGGATTCGTCGGGGTGAAGGTGCTGAGGTTGGCGGAGTTCGGTCCAACCTGAATGGGACTGCCGGTGTTGAAAGGAGGCGCGATTGTTCCTGTTGCGCTGACGGCGGGAGAGATCACGGTAGGGGCGTTGGGAGGGTTCGCGCCGAAGACAGTGGCTGACTGGTTGTTTTCGCGTGGACCGTAAAAGACGCCACCGCCGCCTCGAATGGTCCAGCGGCTCAGCGGATTGTAAGCGAATCCGATGCGGGGCGCGAAGTTGTCTGGGTGGCTTGCCACAATAGCGTTCGAGAATCCGCTTTGTCCGGGGACAACGAACTGACCGGTGGCCGCGTCGAAGAGTCCGCCGCGATTCCGCGCATCGACAGGTTGAGTGTATAACTCGTAGCGCAGCCCTAAGTTGAGAGTAAGTTTGGGAGTTACTTTCCAGTCATCCTGTATGTAAACGCCGACGTAGAGATCGCGCAGGCGCGCCCAGTCGAGTAACTGCGTTCCGGTAAGCTGTGCCGGGTCGCCGAGGAGAAAGTCGGCGAGCGGAGCGCCCGAGTTCGGCACGTTCGAAGAGGACGTGAAGATGGAGCCGTATACCGTGGCGCCGCCACCATAAATCGTGTCGAAGCGATCGCGCCGGATGTCAGCGCCCATTTTGAGAGAGTGGTTGCCTTTAATCCAGGAAAGGTCGTCGGCGCCTTCAAAGAGGTTTTCGATATTGAGGTTGGGGCCTCCGGAACCGAGCGCGTTGAATTGCTGTGAACCGCCCGTGGAAGAGCCCGAGTAGGAGAACAGGATTTGCGGGAAGGTCTGCACCGGGAAAGGATAAAGCGCGACGCCATTCTGGTTGGCGAAGTTCACGCCATTTTGCGCATCGAGAACTTCCTGGCTGCCATTGTGGCGGGTGTAGCCGAAGCGAGCTTCGTTCACCAGTGTCGGGGTGAACAGGTGAATCTCATTGAGCACGCTGTTCAGGGAATTATTGATGTTGTCCGTGCCGCCGCCCAGGAATCCGCTGAAGCTGCCGGGGCTGGTACTGGTTTGAATGGAGCGCGACACGCGGGCGAAGAGACTGTCTTTATCTGAGATTCGGTGATCGCCGCGGACGTCGAATTGATCGCTGTTGAAAGGCTGCTGTCCTGTGAAGAGGTAGTTGTTCGCCTGCGCGCCCGGCGCCCCGGTGTTGGGTTGAGGCAACAAGGCGAGAGTGGCGAGGGCGCCTGGGTTCAGCTGCGACGTGGGAATTCGGTTGCCCGGAAATGGTGAGCTGATCACCAGCCCTTGCGAATCGAAATGACGCGCTGAGGGGTTGAAGATAGGCGAGGAGTAACTGGAAAAGTCGCCGGTGCGAAAGGCAGGTGGCGGAATGTCGATTACGGTGGAAGAAGCCGAAGTGCGCCGCCGAACGCCTTCGTAATCGATGAAGAAAAATGTTCTGTTGTGGCCGTTATATAGCTTGGGCAGAACGATGGGTCCGCCTAAAGTGAAGCCGAACTGATTCTGCTTGTAGGGTTGGCGCGGAGTGCCCGAGGCATTCGAGAAGAAGTTATTGGCGTCGAGGACATTGTTGCGGATAAACTCCCAGGCGTCGCCATGCAGGTCGTTCGTTCCCGATTTAGTGATGGCGCTGACGATGGTTCCCGCCGAGCGTCCAAACTCTGCGCTGTAGTTGTTCGTTTTGACTTTGAATTCGGCAACCGCGTCTACAGAGGGCGAGAAATTGATGCCGTTGTAGCCGATTCCGCCGGCTGTGGCAATGGTGTTGTTGTCGATTCCGTCGAGCAGAATATCGTTGGATTGATAGCGGCCGCCGCCTCCTGTGAAGGGGAGATTGGAGTTGAGACCTCTCACGGGGACCGCATTGCCGGACAGCAGTCCAAGCGCCCAGACATTTCTGCCGTTCAAGGGAAGGTCGATGACTTTCTTGTTATCGATGACTTGTCCCAGTGATGAAGTCTCCGTGTCGATCAGCGGAGCGCCTCCGGTCACTTCCACCGACTCGCTGACGATGCCCGGTTCCAGCGTGACCGGCAGGTTCAGTACTTTGTCGACTTGGAGAGTGATGTCGTTGAAGACCTGAGTCTTGAAACCCGGTGTTGTGACGCTGATGGAGTATTGCCCAATCTGCAGATTCGGAGCGTTGAACTCGCCTCGATCATTGGTGGTGATGTCGCGAGACTCTGAGCGAGCCTGCTGTGTGATAGTTACCTTGGCGTTGGGAATTACGGCGCCGCTGGAGTCTCGCACCGTGCCGGTGATGGTGGAAGTGGAGACCTGCGCCAAGAGGCTCCCGAGTGCAAACAGAAAAATAACGCCGAAACGAATCATTACTGACATCTGAAGCGAACTCCTCAAAAGACCACAGCAAAAGGATGCGCTGGATGGTCTGACCACTATCTCAGGAGATACTATCAGACTGCGCCGTTAAAGCGTCTGCGCCAACGGACATGCGCCCAGTAGGAGAAACACTTGATAAGGAAGGTGGTCACTTCGATCTGAAGCCCTCAATCATTTAGGAGGGATTCTATGTCCCGAGCGCCATGAATAAGGTGAACGATTTCCACGCCGTAACGCCGGGCTTGATAAAAAATTAGCCAACCATCAAAATGCCTTACTCTCCAGCGGCGCAAACGGCGCGTGGCCGGTTTACGGAAACCACAAAGAGCGCCCATTTCAGGCATGCCTGCCAGTGTTTCAAAACTGGCAAGAAGCTGTGCAAAAAAGCGTTCGGCTAGATCCAATCCGGCCTGTTCTTCCAAATATTCAAGCTGAGTATTGATTTCGAACCAGGCAAGAGGGCGTATCGTGAAACGAGCCACTAGCTCTTGGCGAGTTGACGATTTGTTGAGCGAGCTCGAAGCCGATTGCGTACGTCCTCGATCATTTCCGGGGTAACTTCAATCGCATCGCCAGAGTTAAGGGAATCCAGCAAAATCTTTTCAAGCCGCTCCTTATCGCGGCGCTTTTGATCCGCACGCACCAGTTCCCGCACATATTCGCTCGCGCTGCTGTAGCTGCCGGTGTTTACTTGTTCATCTACGTACTGCTTCATAGAGTCGGGAAGCGATATATTCATGGACTGCATAGCCACGGCTCCTCTTCGATTCACAATACTGTAAATGGCAGAAAATGGCAAGAACAGCCATTAAAACTTCCCTGAAAGCGCACCTAAATTCGGGAGCAGGACGGCCACACCCGCTAGCACTCGCTGCAGCAAATCGCTGGGCACTTCTATTTTTCCTATGAGACAGCTGGACCTCCGCCATGACATGTCTTGTGCACCTGTCTCAACACTTTTGGGGGTATGGCAGAGATGTCTTGGGGTTCTCGGTGGGCTTAGCCGGCATTTATCGTTCCGGGATTTTGTTTGTTGCCGCAGTCGGGGCGCTTCTGGCGCAGTCCGGGCCGACGCTGCCGAAGGGCGGAAATTTCGTCGCCGGAGTGGGCACGATCGGTGCGGCTTCGGGCGGCAGCTTGGGTATTACACAGAGCAGCGCGCGGGGCGTGATCGACTGGAGCAGCTTTTCGATCGGCGCAGGCGGCCGTGTCCTTATTAATAACGGCTCGGGCGCAACCCTCAACCGGGTGATTGGGAGCGATCTCTCGCGGATCGATGGGCTTTTGAAGGCCAGCGGCTCGATTTACCTGATTAATCAGAACGGCGTGGTGGTGGGCCCGAAGAGCTGTGTGTTGACGGATGGAAGTTTTGTCGCGTCGAGTCGCAACATCGGGAACAGCGTATTCATGGCGGGTGGCGCGCTGACCGCTTCGGGGACTTCGGCCGGCAACGTCGTTAACCAGGGTTCGATTCTGGCTCGGCAGGGCGATGTGGTGCTGATCGGGCGGTCGGTTGAGAACTCCGGTTCTATTCGCGCGCCGAAAGGCACGGCGACACTTGCAACCGGCGATAACGTGTTACTGACTACGGTCGGAGGACCGTCGGGCGTTTACGTTTCGCCTGGCATGAGCGGCTCGGGAACTTTGACTCAGAGTGGGCGGATTGAAGCGGCGGCGGCGGCGCTGAAGGCCGGGGGCGGCGATATTTATACGCTGGCCGGCAATCGCACGGGTCTGATTTCGGCTACTGGCACGAAGACTATTAACGGCGAGGTCTGGCTTTCGGCGCCCAGCGGGCAGGTGGTGGCGGGCGGCGACATCTCGGCGCGAAACGCCGATGGGAGCGGCGGCCGAGTGGTTGCAAACGGGGCTCAAATAAGCGTGGCGAGCGGGGCGAGGATCTCGGCGGAAGGTTCGGCCGGTGGGACGGTTCTGGTCGGTGTTTCTACGCCCGGCGGAACGGACCTTGCAAACACGACTAAGATCGGCGACGGCGCTTCGATTTGGGCGGGCGGTCCGGCGGGCGGCGGTTTGGTTGAGACTTCCGGGCACAATGTTTCGATTGGCAAAGCAACGATCGGCGCGGGGCAAAGCGGTGTCTGGCGGGTTGATCCGACTGACTTGACCATCGATTCGACGGCGGCATTCACGATCACCTCCAGTCTGAACAGCGGCACCAACGTCACGGAGCAGACGACGGCCGGTGGCGGGGGAACTGATCCCGGCAATATCAATGTGAATTCGACGATTACGTGGACGGGCACGGGCGCGTTGACACTGTCGGCCTATCACGACCTGAATTTGAATGCAGCCATTTCGGGCGCGGGGGGATTTACCGGTCAAGCGGGCGGCGGGGTGAATGTGAATGCCAATGTCGCAGCTTCGAATGTGCTGATGACAGCGGGCGGAAATCTGACGCTCGGTTCGGGCGTTACGGTTGCCGGTGGGAACGGCGTGACGCTGCAGACCACGGGCAATTTCATCAATAACGCCGGCGCAGGCGCATTGTCGGGCGGTACGGGGCGTTGGCTGGTCTATTCGAGCGACCCGAGCGCGGATACCACTGGCGGTCTCGCTTCTGACTTTCTGCAGTACGCTGCCACTGGCGGGACTGCCCCGCTCGCCGCTGGAAACGGTCTGCTGTACAGCGTGACGCCTGCGCTTTCAGTGGCGTTGTCGGGGACGGTTGACAAGACTTACGAGGGAACGACGAGCGCCACATTCACAAACAGTAATGCCGCAGTGAGCGGGCTGATCAACAGCGATGCTGCCACAGTAACGGGCAGTTATGCGAGTAAGAACGCCGGGAGCGGGATCGCGGTCACTGCCTCGAACATTGCCATTACGCATAGTGGGGTTCCGGTTTATGGATATGTCGGGACCACGCCATCGGTCAGCGCCAATATCGGGCAAATTGACCCGGCGACGGTGAGCGCCTCGATTGTCGGCACACCGACGAAGACCTATAACGGGACTACGACTGCGTCGCTGAGCTCAGCCAATTATCAGCTCAGTGGATTCGCGAGCGGCGAGGGCGCAACGGTTAACCAGCCGAGCTCGGTGGCTTACGATTCGGCGAACGCCGGGGATCGAATGATCTCCGCGACGTTCAGCCCGACCAACTTCGGTCCGAATTCCGGCACCAGTCTCTCGAACTATGTCCTTCCGACGAGCGCAACGGGCGCCGGGCACATCAATCAAGCGCCGCTCCTCATCAGCGGGGTATTGGGAACAGATAAGGTGTACGACCGGACTACGAACGACCCGTTGAGCACCGGTGCCGCCGCGCTTTACGGCGTGATCAATTCAGACGACGTCAGTTTGGTCGGGAGCGGCGCCACGGGGACGTTTTCGACCGCCAACGTTGGTTCGAGTTTGCCGGTGACCGCCTCGGGTTTCACGTTAAGTGGAACGAAAGCGCCCAATTATGCGCTCACCCAACCAAGCGGGCTGACGGCCAGCATCAATCCAGCGTCGCTTACAGTCGGCGGAGTAAACGCGATGGGAAAGGTGTACGACGCAACAAACACGGCGCCACTGAATACTTCGAGCGCGACCCTCAACGGCGCCATTCCGGGCGACACGCTGACTCTTGGAACAAGCGGTGCAAGCGGAACGTTCGCCAGTTCGGATGTTGGAACCGCCATCGGCGTTACGGCGTCCGGCTTTACGTTCTCCGGCACAGGAGCGCAGAATTATCGGATTTCGCAGCCGAGCGGGCTTTCCGCCGACATTACGGCGAAGCCTCTGTCCGTCGCGATCGTCTCCACTCCAAGCAAAACCTATAACGGCGATGCGGGCGCGGTGGTCGACTCATCCAGCTTTAATTTGACTGGCTTTGTCGGCGGACAAAGCGCGACGGTCGGTCAGACATCGCACGTCGCCTACGCCACGCCAAATGCCGGAACCCAGACGGTCACTGCCACGCTCGCGGTTTCCGACTACTCAGCGGGCTCGGGCACGAAGCTTTCGAATTATGTTTTGCCGACTTCGGCCACGGGGACTGGCGTTATCAATCCGGCTCCGATCACCATGTCGATCGTCGATGATCCCACTAAGGTTTATGACGGAAATGCCTCCACAAGCCTCAATTCATCGAACTACAGCCTGAGCGGCTTTCTGGCGGGTCAGAGCGCCACGGTGAATCAGAGCGCGGGCAGCTACGACTCCGCAAATGCCGGCGTGCGACAAGTCACGGCCACGTTGGGTGCAGAGAATTTTACGCCCGGGTCGGGCACGCTTCTGTCTAACTATTCCTTTCCGACAACGGTGATCGGGTCCGGTACGATTCTGCCGCAGCCGCTCGAGGGCGGCATCTCTGCGTCTATTACCGGAAACCCGACGAAGTTTTATGACGGAACGACGGTTGCCACTTTGACTCCGTCGGACTTCACGCTAAGCGGTTTCACTTCCGGCCAAGGCGCCACGGTGACCCAAACCGTCGGTCAGTATTGGAGCAAGAACGTCGGCGTGCAGGCAGTCACGGCGAACCTGGCGCAGTCGGATTTTACACCGAATTCGGGAACCGACCTGTCGAACTACACTTTGCCGCCGATCGCGTATGGCTCGGGCGCCATCAATCCGGCAGTGCTGACCGCGTCGGTCATAGGCAATCCGACGAAGGTTTACAACGGAACAACGCGAGCGGCGTTGGCGGGCGGTAACTTCAGCATTTCGGGTTTGGCTTCCGGGGAGGGTGTCAATCTGAGCGACGCAATCCAGGCCGCATATGATGCCAAGCAAGCCGGTTCGAGAACTGTAACGGCCAACATTGCCGTAACGGACATTACCCCGCAATCCGGCACGCTGTTGTCGAATTATGTGCTGCCGACCAGCGCAACAGGGGCAGGCCAGATCACGCAGGCTCCGCTCTCGATTTTAGACGTCTCGGCGCTCAATAAGACGTACGACACCACCACCGCGGCCCCGCTTTCAACCGGCGGCGCGCATCTGTTCGGCGTAGTCGGTTCAGACAATGTGACGCTGTCGACGAGCGGGGCCACTGGAGTATTCGCCGCTCCAAATGCAGGAAGCGGCATTGCCGTCACGGCCTCCGGGTTCAGCGTTTCCGGAGCGGATAAGGATAACTATCAACTGTTTCAGCCGACCGGGCTTTCAGCAACAATCTACCGTGCACCGTTATCTTTGACGGGTGTCAGCGCGGTCGATAAGTTCTACAACAACACCAATGCCGCGACGCTGAACTCCGGTTCGGCTGGCCTTTCTGGTGTGCTCTCTCCTGATGTAGGCCAGGTAGGATTCGACGCGAGCGGCGCCACGGCTTCGTTCGCCTCTGTCAATGTGGGCAACAATCTGGCGGTGACGGCCGGCGGATTCGCTCTTAATGGCGCGCAGTCGGCGAATTATGCTCTGATCCAGCCGACGGGCCTGAAGGCGAACATCAATCCACAGCCGCTGACGGCAAATATCATCGGCAATCCGACGAAAGTTTACGACGGTTCGAATTCGACTACACTCACGGCGGCCAACTATCAATTAGTAGGCTTTGTCGCGGGCCAGGGGGCGAGTCTGCCACAGTCGGCAACGGCTCAGTATCTCGTTCCGGACGCCGGATTGCAGGGTATACATTCGACGCTGGTTTCGTCGGATTTCGTCGCCAATTCGGGCACCAACCTGTCGAATTATGTCCTGCCGACGGCGGGCAACGGTACGGGCACCATTACACAGGCGCCTTTAACTGCCGCGATTACCGGCAATCCCACGAAGACGTACGACGCCACCACAACGGCCACCCTCACGTCGGGCAACTATGCATTGAGTGGTTTTGTTCCGGGCCAGAGCGCGACGGTGACTCAGACCGCCGGGCTCTACGGTACGGCAGACGCGGGCGTTCGTTCGGTGACGGCGACGCTCGCCAGCGGGGACTTCACGGCTGGAGGCGCGACGAACCTCAACAACTACAGTCTGCCGACTTCAGCAACGGGCACAGGAACGATTAATAAGGCGCCGCTACAGGTGGTGAACGTTGCCGGGACGAACCGGGCTTACAACGGCGGATTTGGAGACCCGTTAAACGTTTCGTCGGCGGGGGTGAGTGGCTTGTTTGGCTCCGACGGAGTGACATTGAACAGCGGCAGCGCGACCGGCACATTTGCTTCGAAGGACGTAGGGACCGGAATCGGCGTCACAGCCGCGGGCTTCACTATTTCGGCGGGCCAATCCGCAAACTATACGCTGGCGCAGCCAACGGGACTTTCTGCCGACATCACGCAAGCGTCCCTGAACTTGACGAAGGTGACCAGGCAGTATGACAGCACTACCGGCCTGCCGACCGCGAGCGGGGCCTATACGCTTGCGGGCGTGTTCGGCTCGGATGCGGTAACGGTTGACACGAGCGGGATCGGCGGAAGCTACGCCGACAAGAATGTCGGCACGGGCAAGAATGTGAGCCTCACGGGTGTCGCACTGGGTGGCGCACAGGCGGCGGACTACACCATCGCTCCCAGCTTCACCAACGCTACGATCGGCGAGATTACGACGGCTCCGCTGACGGTGGCGGGGGTGATCGCCAACAACAAGGTCTACAACGCCACCACGGATGCCACTTTGGACAATAGCTCTGCTGCTCTTTCTGGCTTGTTCAATGGCGACGCGGTGATGCTCGATACAACCGGAGCAACTGCTGCGTTCAGCGACAAGAACGTGGGTAACGGAAAGACGGTGACGGCCAGTGGTTACACGGCTTCGGGTGTCGATTACGGCAACTACAGCTTCACTCAGCCGACCGGGCTTTCCGCAAACATCACGCCGTATGGCGGCATCAGCCTGGCGTCGGTCACGAAGACTTACGACGGCGGCACGAGTCTTCCGACGGCGAGCTCGGCCTATGTGCTCAGCGGTTTTTTGGGATCGGACAGCGTGCAGGTTTTGACGAGCGGGCTTTCGGGCGGCTACGCTTCGGCCAATGTGGGCTCCAGTCTTCCGGTCAGCTTATCGGGGCTTGCTCTCACCGGCACGGACGCTGCTAATTATTCGATCGGCTCAACGCTGTCGAACGCGAACATCGGCTTCATCAACCAAAAGGCCTTGAGCGCCGCGATCATCGGCACGCCGACGAAGACGTACGACACCACAACCGCGGCCACTCTGGGGACGGGCAATTATCAGCTAAACGGGTTCGTGACCGGGGAAGGGGCGACCGTGACGAAGACGAGCGGGACTTACGCCGGCGCTAATGCGGGCTCACCGAATGTCTCGACCAGTCTGGTGTCAGGCGATTTCAATCCTAATGGCGGCACGCTCCTGACGAACTACTTGCTGCCGACTTCGGCTTCGGGCGCGGGCAAGATCAACAAAGCGCCGCTGACCATCACCGGTGTTGCCGCGACGAATAAGACCTATAACGGTAACACCACGGATGCGCTTAATAACGGCTCCGCGGCATTATCCGGTGTGTTCAGCGCCGACTTGGGGTCGGTGACGCTCAATAGCGCGTCTGCGACTGGGACCTTCGCCTCAAAGAATGTGGGAACCGGCATTGGCGTGACGGCCGGCGGCTTCAGCATCGGGGGCGGACAGGCTACTAACTACGCGCTGGCGCAACCAACCGGGCTTTCGGCTGACATCACGCAAGCGACGGTGAACCTGGCGTCGGTGAACAAGGTTTATGACGCCACTACTTCGGCAGTAGGCGCCGGGGTCAGCTATACATTATCCGGAGTTGTGGGCGGTGATGCGGTCTCGGTAAACACGAGCGGTCTGGCTGGGAGCTACGATGCCAAAAATGTCGGCACAGGATTAGGGGTCAGCCTGACGGGGTTGACGCTGGCGGGCGCTCAGGCGGCGAACTACTCCATTGGCTCCAGCGTGACCGAGGCGCTGATCGGAAACATCAGCAAAGCACAGTTGTATATCACAGGCGCTTCAGCGGTGGGCAAGGTTTATGAGGGCACAACGGCGGCGACGCTAGATAATAGCGGGGCTCAGCTTTCGGGCAGGCTCGGCGTCGACGACGTCGCACTGACATCTCCGACGAGCGGAACGTTCGCTTCCGCCAATGCGGGCACCTGGGGGGTGACGCCGGGCAGCTACACGATCTCGGGGACGGATTACGGTAATTATAATCTGAATCAGCCGACCGGGCTTTCGGCCAGCATTGCGCAAGCGCCTTTGAGTATCTCGATTGCTAATAATCCAACTAAGACCTACAACGGCACAACCGCCGCGACTCTTACTTCGAGCAACTACTCGCTGACAGGCTTCATCGGCAGCCAGGGCACGACGGTTGGGCAGACGACGGGAACATACGACGTGGCGGATGCCGGATCCCGAACCGTGACGGCGGCGCTTGCGGCCGGCAACTATACGCCAACCGGCGGGGCTAATCTCTCAAATTACATCTTGCCGACGACGGCGTCCGGTACGGGGACCATTAACCAGAAGAATTTGACGGCAACGATCAGCGGGAATCCGACGAAGACCTACGACGGAGGTACGGGTGCAACGCTGGGGTCGAGCGATTACACCCTAAATGGCTTCGTGTCGGGACAAGGCGCGACCGTTGGGCAGATGGTGGGAACTTATGCTTCGGCCGATGCCGGATCGCGAGGAGTAACGGCAACGCTGAGCGCGGGGAACTTCACGGCAACCGGCGGAGCGAACTTCGCCAACTACATTCTGCCGACAACGGCATCCGGTACGGGGACCATCAACCAGAAGGGTTTGACGGCGGTAATCAGCGGCGCTCCGACGAAGACTTACGACGGCGGGACGGTTGCGACGCTGGCATCGAGCGACTACGCGCTGAGCGGCTTCATCGGCGGCCAGGGCGCGATGGTTGGGCAGACGGTGGGGACCTATGCTTCGGCTAATGCCGGATCTCGGGGAGTGACGGCAGCGCTGAGCGCGGGAAACTTCACCGCGACCGGTGGAGCCAACCTGTCTAATTACATTCTGCCGACGACAGCGTCCGGTACCGGGAGCATTAACCAGAAGGGGCTGACGGCGGTGATCAGCGGCGCTCCGACGAAGACCTACGACGGCGGGACGGGCGCGACGCTGGGGTCGAGCGACTACATGTTGAGCGGCTTCGTCGGCAGTCAGGGCGCGACGGTTGGGCAGACGGCGGGGACTTACGCTTCGGCCGATGCCGGATCGCGAGGAGTGACGACGACGCTGAGCGCCGGGAACTTTACGGCAACCGGCGGAGCGAACCTGGCTAACTACATTCTGCCGACGAGCGCCTCTGGCACCGGAACCATCAATCAGGAGGGATTGACGGCGACAATTAGCGGTGATCCGACGAAGACCTACGACGGCGGGACGGTTGCGACGCTGGCATCGAGCGACTATACACTGAGCGGCTTTATTGGCGGTCAGGGCGCGACGGTTGGGCAGACGGTGGGGACATACGCTTCGGCCGATGCCGGATCGCGAGGAGTGACGGCAACACTGAGCGCGGGCGACTTCACCGCAACGGGTGGGGCGAACTTAGCCAATTACATTCTGCCGACAACGGCGTCCGGTACGGGAATGATTAACCAGAAGGGATTGACGGCGGTGATCAGCGGCGATCCGACGAAGATTTACGACGGCGGGACGGGCGCCACGCTGGCGTCGAGCGACTACACCCTGAACGGATTCATCGGCAGTGAGGGTGCAACGGTTGGGCAGACGGTTGGGACTTATGCTTTGGCCGATGCCGGATCGCGAGGGGTGACGACGACGCTGAGCGCGGGGAACTTCACCGCGACCGGTGGAGCCAACCTGTCTAACTACATTCTGCCAACGACGGCATCGGGTGCCGGGACCATTAACCAGAAGGGTTTGACGGCGGTCATTAGCGGCGATCCGACGAAGACCTACGACGGCGGGACGGGTGCGACGCTGGGGTCGAGCGACTATACGCTGAATGGCTTCGTGTCGGGACAGGGCGCGATGATTGGGCAGACGGTGGGAACTTATGCTTCGGCCGATGCCGGGTCGCGCGGTGTAATGACGACGCTGAGCGCGGGGAACTTCACAGCGACCGGCGGCGCCAGCTTGTCTAATTACATTCTGCCGACGACGGCGTCCGGTACGGGGACCATTAACCAGAAGGGTCTGACGGCGGTAATCAGCGGCGATCCTACCAAAACCTACGACGGTGGGACGGTTGCGACGCTGGCTTCTACCGACTATACGCTGAGCGGCTTCATCGGCAGTGAGGGCGCGACGGTTGGGCAGACGGCAGGGACATACGCTTCGGCCGATGCCGGATCGCGAGGAGTAATGGCAACGCTGAGCGCGGGGAACTTCGCCGCAACCGGCGGAGCCAACCTATCTAATTACATCTTGCCGATGACAGCGTCCGGTACAGGGAGCATTAACCAGAAGGGTTTGACGGCGGTAATTAGCGGCGATCCTACCAAAACCTACGACGGTGGGACGGTTGCAACGCTGGCGTCAAGCGATTACACGATGGGCGGCTTCGTCGGCAGTGAGGGCGCGACGGTTGGTCAGACGGTGGGGAGATACGCATCGGCCGACGCCGGATCGCAAGGCGTAACGACGACGCTGAGCGCGGGGAACTTCACAGCGACCGGCGGAGCGAACCTGGCCAACTACATTCTGCCGGCAACGGCGTCCGGTACGGGGGCCATTAATCATAAGGGACTGACTGCCGTAGTTGGCGGGAATCCGACGAAGACCTACGACGGCGGAACGGGTGCGACGCTGGCGCCGAGCGACTATACGCTAAACGGCTTTGTGTCGGGACAGGGCGCGACGGTTACCAAAACAAGTGGAGCGTATGACCTGGCCGACGCCGGATCGCGCACGGTGGCAGCGACACTTGGCTCGGGCGACTTCACGCAGAACAGTGGAACAAACCTTGCCAACTATTTACTGCCGACAACGGCTTCCGGCGCTGGTGCGATCAACCAGAAGACTTTGACGGCAGCGATCACGGGCGACCCGACGAAGACATACGATGGCTCGACAACCGCAACGCTGGCGTCGAGCGATTACACCCTGAGCGGCTTCGTCACCGGACAGGGCGCGACGTTGAGCCCGGGGACTGGAACGTACGATGCAGCCGATGCCGGCTCGCGTACGGTGACGGCGGCGCTTGGGTCGGGTGACTTTACGCAGGGTAGCGGAACGAATCTTTCCAATTACATCCTACCGACGACGGCCTCAGGAACGGGCACGATAAACCAAAAGGCATTGAGTGCAGCGATCAGCGGCACACCGACTAAGACTTACGACGGTACGACGGCCGCCGCGCTTGCCGCGAGCGACTATACACTCAGCGGCTTTGTTTCCGGACAAGGCGCAACGGTAACGGAAGCGGCGGGGACGTACGATACGGCGGATGCAGGCTCGCATAACGTGATCGCTGCGCTTAGTTCGAGCGACTTCACGGCGAACGGCGGAACCAATCTTGCCAACTATATGTTGCCGACAACCGCATCGGGCGTAGGAGCGATCAATCAGAGGACATTAACGGCGGCCATCACTGGAAATCCAAGCAAGACTTACGACGGCGCCAATGGTGCAACGATCAACGCGGGCGACTACACGCTTTCCGGCTTCGTTAATGGGCAAGGCGCGAGCGTAAGTCAGGGGGTAGGGACGTACGATGCGGCCGATGCCGGTTCGCGTACCGTCACAACGAACTTAAATTCCGGCGATTTCGCCCAGAATGGCGGAACCAATCTCTCCAATTATGTATTGCCGACGACAGCGTCAGGCGCGGGCACGATCAATGCGAAATCTCTGGCCGCTGCCATTATCGGCAACCCGAGCAAGACCTACGACGGCGGGGCTGCCGCTACTCTCGCCTCGAGCGATTATACGCTAAGCGGCTTTGTTTCCGGACAAGGCGCAACTGTTAATGCTCCTGCGGGAACATACGATGCGGCTGACGCCGGTTCGCGGACGGTGACTGCCACGCTCGGCGCCAGCGATTTCACAGGAAGCGGCGGAACGAACCTTGCTAACTATACTCTGCCGACGGCGGCGTCAGGGGCCGGGACGATCGAGCAGAAGACGTTAACAGCAGCCATCACCGGCAACCCGACTCGGAATTACGACGGGACGGCGATCGTGACGCTCGGTACGGGCGACTTTAGCCTAAGCGGCTTTGTTTCCGGACAAGGCGCGGCGGTTACCCAGACAGCGGGAACATATGACGGGCCCGATGCCGGATCGCACACTGTGGAGACAGCTCTGAGCGCGGGAAACTTCACAGCGTCAGGCGGCACGAACCTGGTGAACTACGTATTGCCGACTGCTGCAACGGGCGCCGGGACCATCAACCCGCAAGCGCTGACCGCGACAATCGTGAACGCTTCGAAGACCTACGATGGGTCGACGTCGGCAGTGTTGGGCGCAAATAATTATGTTCTGACGGGTTTTGCTTCCGGGCAAGGCGCGACTGTAACACAGACGGCCGGCACTTACGCATTCGCTGAGGCGGGTCCACGCTCCGTGATGGCGGCTCTTAGTGCCGGCGACCTGATCCTCACGGGAGGCACTAATCCAGCGAACTACATTCTGCCGACCTCGGCATCGGGAACGGGGCTGATCAGTCCGCAAGCGCTGACCGCGGCGATCACGGGTAAGCCGAGCAAAATTTATGACGGCTTGACGGCGGCCTCCCTTGGCTCGGGTGACTACACACTTACGGGTTTTGTGGCCGGGCAGGGAGCGATTGTCACGCAGACAGAAGGAACCTATGATTTGGCTGACGCCGGGCAGCGCAGTGTAAACGCAACGCTGCGAGTCGGTAACTTCACAGCGGTGGTTGGCACGAATCTCGCGAACTATATTCTGCCGGTTTCTGCCGCCGGCGTGGGCTCGATCGACCTCCGTCCGCTCAGCGCTGCAATTGTGGGCGTACCGACCAAAATGAAGGACGGCACGACGGTTGCTACGCTGTCGGCGGCTAACTTCACCCTCAGCGGCTTTGTAGGCGGGCAGGGCGCCAGCGTTGCTCAACGCATTGGAAGCTTCGACTCGGTGGAATCGGGTTCGCGTATCGTGACGGCGCTGCTGGCGGCGCGGAATTTCGCGCCGAATGCTGGCACGCTGCTTTCGAACTACCTTCTGCCCAACTCCGCTACGGGCAGCGGTCTCATTACCCCGGCCATACTGACGAACGCGCCTACTTTAGCGGATGCAATCAGCGTAAACATGACCATCCGAAACCTGGCATCCGCGGCGCAGATCGCGACAATGACCGCGCAAGCGGTGTTCGGGGTGGCCGTGCCGCGAGCCTATATCCCGTATCCAGCGCCGTCCACGCTCTCGACCTGGCAAAACAACGGCTTTGGCTTGTTACCGACGATCGTGGTTTTGAACAGTGCAAATAGCGCGGGCCCGACATCCGGCGCCTGGGTGATCTCCGGCGGGTCTCCCCTCATCAACAGCACCGAGCAGATTCTTTTGCAGGGCGGAAAGAATAAGTCCTGGCAACTCCTACTTCCTCCAGTGACTAGCGCGACGGGGTCGGCACGATGACCAGGAGAGCCATGAAGAATTCCATCAATGCAACTGTTTGCTCTGGCCTGTTCTCGCTAATTGCCGCGATGCTGATCGGACTTTCGCCGTTGGCGGCTCAGGCGCAAGACTATCAACACATCGCGCCGAATTTGCCCCCGAAGGAAGAAGCCCCGACGCTGACGCCGCCTTCCGCGCCGCTACCCGAGAGCAGTTCTCAGACACCGCTGATTCCGAAGCTCAAAGGATTGCTGTTCGTCGCCGGCTCAAAGCAAATGACGGCAACGGGCGCGCCGGCCTCGGTGACGGATCCTTCCGGCATTGACGCCTCCCAGATTTCGGAGTTGAACGATCGCCATTTCGTCACCCAATTGACTGCGTTCGTCGGCCGACCGATGACACTGGCTGATCTGGACCGGATTAAATCGCAAACGACGAACTGGCTGAGAGAACACGGGCGACCTTTTGTGGACGTAACGGTCCCGCCACAGAATATCGCGAGCGGCGTGGTGCAGGTGGTGGTTACGCAGTATAAGCTCAGCCGGGTGGAGGTTCAGGGCGCCCGCTACTTCTCGTCCTCGCTGATCAGGGAAACGAGCGGACTGCAGCCTGGACAAACGCCGCGGCTCGACGATCTGCAGAATGATCTCGACCGGTTGAACCGGAATCCGTTTCTGAACGTAGATGCCGTGTTCAAGCCAGGCGCCCAGACCGGCGAGACGGACGTAATGCTGAACGCGAAGGATCGACTGCCGCTTCGGGTTTACAGCGGGTACGACACGCTGGGGGTGCGCAGCCTCGGCATCAGCGAGTACAACACAGGCGTGAACTGGGGCAATGCCTTTGGCACCGGCCAGATTCTCTCTTACCAGTTCACTCGGAGTTTCAGTGGGCGCTCGGTTTCTCATTCGGTTTCAGACACGATCCCCTTGCCTTGGGGCGATCAACTGCTGATCTTCGGTTCATATGGAGTGCAGCGGCCACTGGTAGCTGAAATCTTCAACGATGTGGGCCACTCGGGGCAGGCTAGTGTACGGTACGTGCGTCCTTTGCCCCGCATCCATCACTTTACGGAAGACATACAGCTTGGCTACGACTTCAAAACGACCGACAACAACCTCGAGTTCGCCGGTTTTCAGGTGTTTGCCGGACAGGCCGAGGTGGACCAATTTCCTCTGGTCTACGAGGGTACTCTCAACGAACGCTTCGGTCAGACAGCCATCCAGAACATGTTTGTCTTCAGCCCCGGCGGCCTGACTCCCGGCAACACCACAGCGGCGGCCTCAACGCTTGTGCCCGGCGCGAAGGCTCACTACCTCTATAACCGCTTTTTGATCACACAAACTACACCTCTCCCAAAGGGGTTCAGCGCGATAAGCAGAGTTACCTTCCAGAGCAGCAACGGCAACTTACCGTATAGCGAGCAGGTGGGCGGAGGAGGAGTCGGTAGCGTCCGCGGATACTATACCGACACTGCGCTCGGCAGCGAAGGCGAGATGTTTAGCCAAGAATTGCGCCTTCCCGCGTTCGGCCTGTCGCGGGCATTTGAACGCGGCTCGCAGTTCGGCGATAAAGCTCAATTCGGCGTGTTCTTTGACTATGCGAGCCTCCGGCAAGTACGGCCCATTCCCGACGTAGAGGATGCGGTCGATCTAGCCAGCGTCGGCTTCCTGGCGCGCTATTCGATCTCGCGCTTTCTCGATCTTCAGTACGATATGGGCAGGCGATTGCGACGAGCGCCCACTGTTCCCTCCCTCGGGTTCTATGGGCAGATTTCTCTGACCGGAAGTTTTTGAGGACACGCGGCTCGGGTTCTCCGCGTCGCTGAGTCGGTAAGGCTTTTGGACGTTTATGGATCGGCTCGCATCTAAAAGGCATGCGGATCCTTCTATACAGCGGCAAGGGTGGCGTGGGAAAGACCAGCGTCGCCGCCGCCACCGGCGTTCATCTTGCTGAACTGGGTAAGCGCACCCTGGTTATCAGCGTCGATCCGGCGCATAGTTTGTCGGATGCCTTCGATCGAGGCGGCGCGTTGTTCAATGCCAACACGGCAGAACCGCTCCAGATCGCAGAACGTCTTTTCATACAGGAAGTAAACATCAATTTTGAATTTAAGCGCTACTGGGGAGAGATTTCGACTTACATCACGTCGATCCTGCGGACAACCGGACTGCAGGGCGTAGAAGCAGAGGAAATGGCGATCTTTCCCGGCATGGAAGAGCTGAGCGCCATGATGTATGTGAACCAGTACCGCAAGTCGAACGAGTTTGAAGTGATCATCCTGGATTGCGCTCCGACGGCGGAGTCGCTGCGGTTCATCAGTTTGCCTACGACGCTCGACTGGTACATGAAGCACATCTTCGGTTTTCAGCGCAGCATGCTGAAAGCGGTGCGGCCGATCGCAAATCGCCTCTCTCCGGTCGAACTGCCTCCCGATAGCTATTTTCGAAACGTACAGGACCTGTTTCAAAAGATTGAAGGGATCGATCTGGTGCTGGAAGACGCGGCTGTAACCAGCGGGCGCCTGGTCACGAATCCGGAGAAGATGGTGATGCGCGAAACGCAACGCGCGTTCGTCTATTTCTCTCTTTATGGACTTACCATCGATCGCATCATTGTGAACCGGGTTATCCCAGCGGCTGTGCAAGATGTGTTCTTCGAGAGCTGGCGCGCCTCTCAGCAGAAGACATTGCAAGAGATCGAACAGTACTTTGCTCCTGTTCCGGTACGGCAAGTGCCGATGTTTCCACAAGAGATCCTTGGCTATGATCGTTTGCGGGAGTTTGCCCAGAGCCTTTATCCGGATGCGGAAGATCCGTCGGCGACGACACGCCTGGGGGCGCCGTACTCGTTCGCGAAGGTCGACGATCATCACGAGGTCCATTTGGAAGTTCCGTTTACCGAGAAGGCGGAGATCGGATTGTTTAAGAAGGACGATGAGCTGGTCGTCGAGATCGGCACGGTTCGGCGTCACGTGGGCTTACCGACGACGATGTCATCGTTGCAGCCGATGAAGGCTCGCCTAGATGGGCGTAAGCTGGTAGTGGAGATGAGGCAACCGACGTGAGTGAACCGAATCAGGCAGGCAGCGAGACGCCACACATGTCGAGTGGACCCAGAGGCTGTCAGACCGCATGGTTTTGCAACTGGATCCGTGAAGGCGCGGAAAAGGCGGCCGAGGCGATGAGTCCTCCACCGAATGCTGCTCAGCATTTTCGAGAGGCTCGTCTGGAGATTCTGCGAGGAATCAGGGAAGTGATCGATTCACGCATTGAATACTTGTCGAAAGACAAAACCAAGGGTAGCCGGATCGTAGTCGAGTAAGTTCTTTCTCTTTCCGACCATTAACCAGCCAAACGCGTTTGCATATACTTCGAGATCAAGAGGACTCGATGAAGACCTGGATCTTGTTAATGGGGTTTGGCGTGGTTGTGTGCCTGAGTGTGCAAGCTCAAACTCCCGCGCCAGATGGATTGGTTTCACCTGAAGTGCACGCGGACCGGAGCGTGACGTTTCGGATGCGAGCGCCGAAGGCGACTGAAGTGAGCTTGTACGGCGATTGGATGGCAGTTGGAAAATCGGAGCCAATGGCGAAAGGCGACGGTGGTGTCTGGAGCATTCGTACCGCTCCGCTCGAGGCAAACGGTCATCTTTATTGGTTCAACCTTGACGGTGTGGCCGTGGCAGACCCGATCAATCCGGTCATCAAGTTGCGGCAGCGCACGTCGGCCAGCCTGGTTGAGGTGCCGGCTCAACCGGCAGCTGTGTGGGAGCCGCGCGACGTGCCGCACGGAACTGTCGTAACGGAATGGCAGAAATCCGCTGTGTTGCAGCGAACCGAGAGGTTCGTTCTGTATCTTCCTCCGGGATACGAAAAGTCTTCCGCCCGGTATCCGGTGCTTTATCTTGTTCATGGCAGCGGCGATGTTCCGGAATCCTGGGTCAACGCGGGGCACGCTAACTTAATTCTCGACAATCTCATTGCGGATGGGAAAGCCAAGCCGATGATTGTGGTGATGCCGGCCGGTCACGCTGTGCCTTTCGGCGCGCCACGAGGAGGGCCGGTCAACAATAACGAATTGTTCGAACAGTACCTGGTCAAGGAAGTCATTCCTTCGGTGGAAGCTCAATACCGCACGGCGAAGGGTACGCCTAACCGAGTTCTAGCCGGCCTCTCGATGGGCGGAGGGCATACGATTTATACCGGTTTCAGCCACCCCGAGCTATTCGGCGCATTAGGAATTTTCAGTCCCGGTCTTCCGCGTGACTTCGATACGAAATTCCAATCGGTTTTGCAGGATCCTAAGGCGTTCAACTCGAAGGTTCGGTTGATGTGGATCGCATGCGGTGACAACGACACTACGGTGCAGTATCCCCGTATCAAGGCCTGGGCGGAAGCGCTGAACCAGCATGGAATTCATGAATTGTTCCACACTTATTCTGGTGCACATACCTGGCCGGTGTGGCGCATGAGCCTTGCCGATTTTGTCCCGCTGATATTTACAACGAATCAAACAACGAAATGAGACACGATACCATCGGTAGGGAGAACTTGTGCGGTTGCGAGCCATTGAAGGCGGCTCGCAACCGCACAGTTACAATAATCAGACTCTAACCGCGGCTTCACGGTCCCAGAAGCGTAAAGAGCGGCACTGGGCAATGAAGTCGGATGCGGCATTTGACTTGGTCAATGCGAGACAGCCTTCGTCCAGATCCGAGAGGAGCCCTGTTTTCTCAAACAGGGGCTTAGCGGCATTCGTGTATCCAATGAATTTGAAGTGCGTGAAGGCAGTGGTGACAAAATCGCGTGCGGCTGGATGCTTAGCCAGCATTTGCGCTGCAGAGTCAGAGGCTAGGATAGCGACAGCATCGTACAGCACAGAGGGGCCTCCGCCGAGTTTCTGATCGGCAACGATCATAGTCCCGTTGTTTGACTTTACGCCGCCGATGGTAGGAGCGATGATCTCGAGCATGGCGCCTTCGGCTTCAAGACCTTTCTTAAGAGCATCCAAAATCTCCTGATCTACTCCGTCGGTGATCAGTGCGCCAACTTTCCGGCCCTTAAAGCTGGTTGGTGCATTCTTGGCGATGCTGAGAGCTTTCGATGGTTTGAGATCTTTGATAGGCGGTTTAGCGGGCTTGGAAGGCGCGGGCATCTTATTCATGCCCAATCCCTCGGTAACTTTCTTTGCTAAAGATTCGTCGACGTTGAGAAGATTAGAGACCATGCGCTCGCGGATGGCCGGAGTCTCTACCTTGCTGAGCTCGAAAACGAAAGAGTCGGCGATATGCTCCTGCTCGACGGGAGTCTGGCTGACGTAGAATTGGCGAGCCTGGCTGTAGTGATCGGCAAATGTCTCTGAGCGAATTCGTAGTTTGTCGCCTTCTTCGTGCGCCGGGAAGGAGCTGTAACCCGTCTTGTGCGACTCACGCGGACCACCACTCGCGCCCCAGGAGTTTGGTTCGTAGTTGGCGCGGCCCTTGGGATTAGTCATCGCCATGTGCCCATCCTGCTGGAAAGTATTGAACGGGCATTTAGGAGCGTTGATGGGGATATGCGTGAAATTAGGACCGCCAAGCCGTTTTAGCTGCGTGTCGAGATAAGAAAAATTGCGGCCTTGCAGGAGCGGATCGTTTGTGAAGTCGACTCCAGGGACAACATTACTGGTGCAGAAGGCCACCTGCTCTGTTTCAGCGAAGAAGTTGTCGACACAGCGATCGAGAACCAGGCGGCCTACACGCCGAATGGGTATTTCTTCTTCGGGAATCAATTTGGTGCTGTCAAGCACGTCGAAAGGAAACGAGTTGGCAAAAGTATCGTCGAAGAGCTGGAGGCCAAGTTCCCACTCAGGGTAGTTGCCAGACTGAATGGAGTTCCAGAGATCTCGGCGGTGGAAATCAGGATCTGCACCGTTGATTTTAACGGCTTCATCCCAGACCACGGATTGAAGACCGAGTTTGGGCTTCCAGTGAAACTTGACGTAGGTTGATTTCCCTTCGCCATTGACGAGCCGGAAAGTGTGGATGCCGAAGCCTTCCATGAAGCGGAACGACCGTGGGATAGCGCGGTCCGACATAATCCACATGAGCATGTGGGTGCTTTCGGTCATGAGCGAAGCAAAGTCCCAGAAATTATCGTGAGCGGTCTGTGCTTGGGGGAAGTCGCGATCTGGTTCCTGTTTTGCAGCGTGGATCAGATCGGGGAACTTGATGGCGTCTTGAATAAAGAACACCGGAATATTGTTGCCCACAATGTCCCAGTTGCCTTGCTTGGTGTAGAGCTTAACGGCGAAGCCGCGCACATCACGAGCGAGGTCGGCCGAACCCTTGTTTCCGGCAACGGTCGAGAAGCGAACAAAGGCGGGCGTCTTTTCGCCTGGGCGCTGAAAGAGGTCCGCAACGGTGATGTCTGAAAGAGAGTCGTAGGCCTCGAAGTAACCGTGAGCGCCGTAGCCTCGCGCGTGAACGACGCGTTCGGGAATGCGCTCATGGTCGAAGTGAAAAATCTTTTCGCGGAAGTGGAAGTCCTCTAGGGCGGTTGGTCCGCGCGGACCAATACGGAGAGAGTTTTGATCGTCGGAGACGGGAATTCCATGCTGGGTGGTGAGAGTCGGAATTTCGCCGCCCGCTAGTTGATGTAGCTCACCGGCATTTCCGGTCTCGTCTTGCTGGTTCGAACCATGACTATTTGTGGATTTCATAAAGCTTTCTAAGTAGGCGCTGGCAAGACTTAGCGCTGCCAGGCGATCAGTTAGAGGGTAAATCGTTGAATAAGGTATCCGCTGTAAGAGTTACAGCAAACTAAACAAGCGCGGGAACGGAAGAGTTTACGGCGTGAATTTTAAAGGCCGCCGGTAGAGTTTTGTTGGGGCAATTGTCTGGTAATTAGAGATATTCCGCATCGGGCGAGAGTGCGATGGCGTCGGAATGAAAGACACATAGGTAGTGAGTCGCCCGAATGGTCTCCTCGGACAAATACCTGAAGATAACTAGATGTGAGAGCGGGGCGATGGCTGCCCCGCTCTCCGATGAATGAACCGAGCCTATGCGCGCAGCAGCTTGTCGGGAGTGATCGGAAGATCGCGAATGCGCTTGCCGGTTGCGTGATATACAGCATTTGCGATGGCGGCGGCCACTCCGGTGATGCCGATCTCACCTACGCCTCGACATCCCATGGAATTGAAGTTGTAATCCGGTTCGTCAATCCAACTTATGTCGATCTCCGGTACGTCGGCATGCACCGGAACCAGGTACTCCGCCAGGTCCGCATTTACTGGCTGGCCGTGTTTGCGATCGTAGGTCAATTCTTCGAGGAGCCCGGCTCCGATGCCGAAGACAATGCCGCCCATAAACTGACTTCGAGCGGTCTTTGAGCTTAGGATTCGGCCGCAATCGAAGACGCTAACGACGCGCGATATCCGTATCCGGCCGATTGCTTCGCGTACGCGTACCTCGACGAAGTGGGCGCCAAAAGATTGAAACGCAAACTCGTCGTTTTGTCCGAAGATGGGAGTGGTCTTTCCTTCTGCCTCCACAAAATCCTGCTTGTGTAAGGCGAGGAGATCGCCGTAGCCGATGCTTCGCCTCGGATCCGAACGATGAGCGAGCCGCCCATTCTCAAACAAGAACTCACTCTCGCGGCCCTGTGCACCGGTGAATCCGTCTGCTGCTCTGGAAGCGATTTTGAGGAGTTCACGCTTGATTTCGACACAGGCATCGGTGGTAGCAGGAGCTGTGCTGGCTGTGAGATTGGAGCCTCCGGCAACGGAGCAGTGCACCAGATCCGAACTGCCGAGTTCCACGCTCACGCGCTCGAGAGGCAGCCCCAAAGCCTCTGCCGCAGTGATCGTAAGCATTGTGTACATGCCGGTTCCTACGTCGCTTCCAGCAGTAGACACAATGGCTCTGACGCCCGTGCCCTCGCGTTCGAGTCTAACTTTGACCGCGGCGCCCATGAGGTACCCGGGATAAAGCGCGGTGGCCATTCCCCAACCAATCAGGGTGTCGCCCTCCTGCATGGATCTCGGTCTAGAGTTTCGTTTCGACCAACCAAAGCGTTCTGCGCCTTGTGTGTAGCACTCGAGAAGGTGCTTACTTGAAAACTGCTTCGAGTTATTAGGGTTTGCTTCCGCGTGATTGTGACGGCGAAGTTCGACTGGATCAAGGTCGAGCTTGTAAGCGAGTTCGTCGAGAGCAGACTCCAACGCGTACTGTCCAGGCGCTTCGCCGGGAGCACGCATCCAACTCGGCTTCATGACATTCAAGCGGATGTTTTCCTGCTCAGCACCGTAGTTCTCAACCTGATAAAGAATCCGACTGCTAAGGGTAACCGGTTCGGTAAACTCATCCTCAAGCGAAGTGTGAGTGGTTGCATGATGCCGCATAGCGGTGATGGTTCCATCACGTTTGGCGCCGATCTCAAGCCGCTGAATAGTCTCTGAGCGGTGACCAACATCGGTGAGCACCTGAGCCCGACTCAGGACGATTTTCACGGGCCGATTCAAACGTCGCGCCGCCGCAGCAGCGAGCAAAGTGTGAGCTCCCGTTGCACCTTTAGATCCGAACATGCCGCCTGTGAACGGACAGAGAACACGAACTTTCTCAAGGGGCAGTTTGAAAGCAGCGGCGAGCACGGTCCGATCGCCCAATACCCATTGCGTGGAGTTGTAAACGGTCAGTGTGTCCCCGGACCAGGATGCCACGGTGGCGTGGGGTTCAAGGGCGCATGGATGTTCGTTTGGGGTGACGTAAGTTTCATCCAGATGGACATCAGCAGTCTCAAATCCCTTTTTCAAATTCCCCCGTTCGAAAGTGAGGGGTTCGCCCATGAATTGCTCTGGTTTAAAGGCGGTGTCACGTGCGTCTTCGAGGATGACGCGGAAGCGCTCGTCTTCATAGGTAATTTTGAGAAGCGACGCCGCGTAACGAGCCTGCTCCATGTGCTCTGCGACGACCATTGCGATGTACTGCCCTGTGTGCAGAATGCGGTCGTCAACCAGCGGAGGACGATTTTCGCCTGTGGTCCCGCCTTGCATTATGTCGTTTGGTAATTGCCCGAACTGTTCCGTGTTTTGATGTGTCAGCACTAGTAAGACGCCGGGCGCTCGTTCGGCGTCTTTTGCGTCGATGCTCTGGATCTTGCCGCCCGCTTTAGCGCTTCCCACCAGAACTGCATGAGTCATCTCACCCAGCACGATTTCAGCTGCATACTGCGCAGCGCCGGTCACTTTCTTGTACCCGTCGACCCGGTTAACGGGCGTTCCGATTAACGTCGTTGCCATTTATTTCCTCCTTGTCGCTACGCGCGCCCGACCAATTCTTCCAATGCGAAGACGAGAGTTCGCTTTGCCAGGTCAATTTTGAACGCATTATGTTCATGCGGCTTTGCGTTCGCAAGCGCAGCCTCTGCCGCGGCGACAAAGGTTTCTCGTGTTGGCGGCTTATTCGTTAAAGCCGCTTCCGCTTCTGCTGAACGCCACGGCTTTGTGGCAATTCCGCCTAAACCGACGCGCGCACGATTGATTGTTTTCCCGTCCAGTTCAACGGCCACAGCGGCGGAAGCCAGCGCAAATTCATAGCTGGCTCGATCGCGGACCTTGAGATAGTGAGAACGCTTTGCCAGGGAGTCATGAGGAATATTAATGTGTGTGATGAGTTCGCCGGATCCGAGCACCGTTTCCCGATCTGGCGTGTCGCCAGGCAAGAGGTGAAAGTCGTTCATTGAGATGGTCCGTTTTGTTCCATCCGCTTGTTGGGTCCGAATCGTAGCATCCAGAATAATCAACGCTACGCACATGTCCGAGGGATGCATGGCGATGCAGTGATCACTGACCCCCAGCACCGCATGGCTTCGATTGAAGCCGGTTAAGGCGTCGCATCCGGCGCCAGGATTTCTCTTGTTGCAATTGGAATTCACATCTCTAAAGTAGGAGCATCGAGTCCGCTGCATCAGGTTTCCAGCGGTTGTGGCCATGTTGCGCAATTGCGCCGAAGCGCCTGCCAGCAATGCTTCCGAAAGAACGGGAAAGTGCTGCCGAATCAGCGGATGATGCGCCAGTTCGCTATTTTTGACGTTCGCGCCAATTGTTATGCCGCCGGCATTATCCTCGACAGAAGAGAACGGCAAGCGGTTGACGTCCAGTACCTGCGAAGGCGTCATCACGTCCAGCTTCATCAGATCGATTAGTGTGGTTCCACCCGCTAAAAAGGAGGCATTCTTGCTTGTGGCGGCTGCATTAATGGCCGCTTCCGCGCTACTTGTTTCGACGAAAGAAAAGGGATGCATGTTTAGCGGGCTCCTTTCTCGAAGCTTTGCGCCTGGCGAATCGCTTCAACGATGTTCGGATATGCTCCGCATCGACAGATGTTTCCGCTCATTCTCTCGCGGATCTCTTCGAGCGAAAGCTCGCCCGCAGCGGGAGGTCGGGAGACATCGGGAGTCGCGTGACTTGGAATCGTGTTGGCAGCCTCTTCGAGCATCGAGACTGCGGACATAATCTGTCCCGGTGTGCAGTAACCACATTGAAACGCGTCGCATTCGATGAATGCGGATTGCATGGGATGAAGTGAGTCGGCTTGTGAGAGCCCCTCGATCGTAGTGATCTCATCGTGCTGGTGGGCGACGGCTAGCGACAAACACGACAGCGCGCGTTGCCCGTTCAGATGAATCGTGCAAGCGCCACACTGACCGTGGTCGCAGCCCTTTTTGCTTCCGGTTAGACCGAGATGCTCGCGTAGAGCGTCAAGTAGCGTGGTACGCGGGTCAATCTGAAGCGTTCGTTGCTCGCCGTTGATACGTAAGTTGATACGAACTGAAGATTCGCTCGAACCTTTATTAGTTTGGCTTGAAATCGCAATCTCGCTCATGCCTGAAGTATAAGCGACCGGATTGTCGAAGTATGTGCTCAAAAAAGGCTAGCGATTTATGAGAGTCAGCCGACAATCCTGATTGACATATCAGCAGTCCTTTTCATCGGATTCTGAGCCCGATTGATCCTCATTCTTGATGATGCTGATGGCGCCGTTCCGCTCTAAGATTGCGTATTTGACCTTATCAAGACTCTTGACGCCTTTCGTGCGTCCCGCCGCCATAATATCGGTGTCTTGGAACCGCATTCTGCCCATGATCTCCGTTTGCCACTGGCCGTCCCGGAGAAGTACCAGGGGCGCGCCATCCACAAATGCACCGAAGCGTGGAAATTTCAGTTTCAGTCTGGAGACAAGTCTGTGCATCATCCCGATGGTGAGCACCGCGCAAAAGCAGTTTGTGACTGAGGGATCGTCGCCGACGGTGGACAAAATGATCACTCCTCCAATTAAAAAGACCAAAACGAATTCGAAGGGAGTCATCTGAGCGCCTGGACGCCGGCTGAGGACTCGAACCGTGAGAAGAAGAAAGAAATAGCCGACAATGGCGTGAACGATAGTGTACATAGAAGTTGCGAATTCGCCTTAAGGCATAATGATGACTCTCATTTTTGCTTCCTGAAAGCCTGGCACGAGTAAACGTAATTCGTCCATTCCAGGTGAAGCTGGAGAAAGAGCAAATTCAATCGAAGCAGGAGTGCGAGTGACGGGGAAGGTATAGAGAATGCCGTCTTGACCGATGACCGAATCAGCGGGCTGAGGCACAATACGCAGGTTGCCAAGACCCTTCACGAGGCTATTGCTTACCCAAAGCTGTACTTTGCCATTATGGATGGCATTTTGGCCGAAGTTCACAGTGAGTATAGACGGCGTGCTGAAGCGCTCAATCCGTTCGTAAGTGATATCTAGAGAACCGTCATGCGTGCGAAGGTTTGCCTTCGCTAAAGGCCCACGGCCAAAAGCGCCACACAGGTCGAGAATCACGATAATCACGAAGATTATCCAGATTGCGTTCTCGAATTTCCACCACCGTCGTTGAAATTTGAGGTCTTCCCCGACGGCGACCTCATCATTGATCTTTGGAACGGAGTCTTTGACGGGTTGAGTGGGTGGAGGCTTAATCATAGTAGGTTTGCTGATGGGATTGAGCCAAGCTTCGACGAGCCACTTTACTTGCTACCCTCAGCTTTTATAATGCTGATTTCGCCGTTACGTTCCAAAAAGGCGTATTGAATCTGATCCAGTGTCTTCAGCCCCTGGTCGCGACCGGCCGCCATGATGTCATTGCTGTGAAGTCGCATCTTTTGCAATGTTTCAGTTTGGATGCGTCCTTGGCCAAGGAGCAGCAAGGGGGTGCCGTCAATGAAGAGGCCAATAGTGGGCGACCTTTGTTTCGCCCAGGCGAGAATGTAATGAGCACAGGCGATGGTAACGATTTGACAAAGCGCGTTCGTAAGGGAACGCTCGTCACTAACCATTGCAGTCAGCGTAAGGCCTCCACTAAAGAAGATAAGAACAAACTCCATCGGGGTAAGCTGCTTCCCGGGCCGCCGCCCGACGATTCTCATGAGGAACACTAAAAGATAATATCCAAGGAATGCGCGAATCACCGCCGCCATCGTTAATTGGCTCTCCGGCTTTTAGATTGCGCTTAGTTCCATTTGATTTCCCGTATTATGCGCAAGGCAAAGCAAGACCGGAGAACTACTGTAATGCCGGTATCCTAGTGGCAATGAGTGCTGGTGTTCCTTATCTGCTGGCAGTGAAAACGATTGCAGAACGCCTTCCGGAGCAGTTGGCCTATCCTTTTAATCTCGCGTTTGTTAAAGGTCTAAGCCTCACGATTCGAAAACCCGTCACATTTTTCGTGGGCGAGAACGGAACAGGAAAGTCGACTCTAATTGAGGCAATCGCCGCGCTTTGCGGGTTTCCTGTTTCGGGCGGGAGCCGCAGCGAACTGGCTGAGAAGCACGGACCGGAGCAAGAGAGCGCGCTTGCCTCTGCCCTGCGACCGGCATTCCGACGACGGCCACGGGACGGCTATTTTCTGCGAGCTGAGTTTCAAGGGCAGTTCGCATCGCTGCTCGATGCGAGGAGCCGCGATCCGGATTTCTGGGAAGATCCGTACGCTTCGTACGGAGGCCGTTCTTTACATGAGCGATCGCATGGCGAAGCTTTTCTGGCAATCGTACAGAACAGAATTCGGGAAGGGCTGTTTCTTTTGGATGAACCAGAGTCGGCGTTGTCTCCGCAGCGGCAGTTAGCTCCTCTGGCGCTGATTCACGACCTAAATAAGACAGGACAGTCGCAGTTCATCATCGCGACTCATTCTCCGATTCTGATGACATTCCCCGGCGCAGAGATAATTAGCTTCGAAGACGGACCGCTACGCCCGACTACCCTCGAAGAAACAACCCACTACCAAATCACCAGAGGCATCCTGGAAGATCCGGACCGCTATTTGAGGCGCCTTTTCGAGTAACTCGTTTTCTCATAGCAGAGAGGAAGTGCTTGATTGAAAAGTTGGCGTCCCCAAGGGGATTCGAACCCCTGTTATCGCCGTGAAAGGGCGGTGTCCTAGGCCGGGCTAGACGATGAGGACGCGAGTGAGAATCTTACTTTTGTTCGATTCTATAACTTAAGGTACCAGACGGCACAGTCCCCGAAGACGCCTGAAGACGCAGACAGCCGCCCATTTACAGCCTACAAAGTATGCAAGTAAGCGATTAGATTGGCCTTGTCTTCGGCCGAAAGCATGTCTCCGTAAGCCGGCATACCGTTGCCGCCGTTGTTAATTTGGGCGAGCACGTTGGCATCGTTGACCGGCTTTCCGCTCTGAAGAGTCTTTCTCTTGTAGATCCCCTGCAAGGATGGACCCATCTTTTTCTCGGCGGAATCAACGTTGTGGCAGATTGCGCATTGCTCAAAGGCTTGTTTCCCTTTGGCCGCATCGCCCGCTTTATCCTGACCGAACGCCGCTCCCGCCGAAAAAATGAGCGATGCACAAAGTGTTAAAGTGCCACCAAAATTGAAAGTGCCGCGAGTCATAAGGTTTATATCTCCTGCTTCTTGTAGGATGTTTGAAGCTTCCGTTCCAGTCTACAATCCAGACCTAAAGTAACGATACCCTGATGACGTTAAAGGTAACGATATAAATGGAGATTAACACTAGGAAAGCTTCAGAATCAGGATCCGGTTTGCCGTGGCCTCACTGCTGATCCGGCCCGTCTTAGATACCGTCCGATCGAATGTTCAACGGTGTTGCGGGATAATGAGATTCTAGTGACGGATCACAGTTCCCAGCCGTGCTGAGATCGCGTTTCTTTCAGCGAAGAAGGTACTCTGCATGTTTCAGCGAGCGGTATTGTGCTCCGTCTTTCTGTCTTTCCACTTGTTTTCGGCCGTGCCGGAAACAACCTCCCCCAATATGACATCGCCTCCGCGGTCGGGTCCTGTCGAAGTTTTTCCGGAAAGCGATCTAAAGCCCGGGATGAAAGCAATAGCCTGGACCGTATTTCAGGGGAGCCAGCCGGAGCCAGTGCCGATCGAAATCATTGGCCTTTGGAAAAACGGTTGGGGACCGAAGCAGGACATCATCATCGGGAAAATGTCCGGTAAGGCCCAGCGCACAAATGTCGCGGGAGGAATGAGCGGTAGCCCGGTTTACATCGATGGAAAGCTGGTCGGGGCCGTTTCGCTGCGATTAAGCGTTTTTTCGCCCGATGCGATCTGCGGAATTACACCGATCGGGCTGATGCTGGAAGTGAAGGAGTACGACAAGTCTCGTCCGGCTGACAGTCGAACGCCGGACAAGATCAAAGTAGCGGATGCATCGCTTCCCTTGCCGGCCGGCATGCTGGCGCGAGTGATGGCTGCGGACGGAAGTTCTGCCGTGAGTGAGGCGCCGACCATGACGCCGATCGCTACGCCCATTACAATGTCGGGTTTTTCCGATGAGTCCGTCAAAGCTTTCGCACCCATCTTTAACCAGCTCGGGTTATCCGTGATGCAGGGCGGAGCGGGTGGGAGTCTGGATAGTCCGAAACCGGCCAAAGACTGGGCCACCTCACTAAAGCCTGGAGAGAGTATTGCCGCCGTACTGGTATCGGGCGACATGGCCATGACGGGCGCCGGCACGGTCACCTATAACGACGGCAAACACGTCCTGGCATTTGGCCATCCGATGTTCAATCTCGGTCCGGTCAACATGCCAATGGCGAAGGAAGACATCATTACAACGCTCGCCTCCTCTTATCAACCAACGAAGATGGGAAACGCCTCCGCAGTGGTCGGAGCGCTCTATCAGGACAGGCATAGCGCAATTGAAGGAGAACTGGGCCAAACGGCACAGATGATTCCGGTAACGATGCGGGTTCGGTCTTTTGGTGAAGATAATGCCATTCGGAAAGCGCGCGACTTCCACTTCAATGTTTTCGTAGACCAAAAGTGGACTCCTTACCTCATGATGGCGACCCTATTCAATTCGCTATCGAACCTCAATGATTTTTCTGAGGAAGCGACCTACCGTCTGCGCGGCGAACTGCAGCTGAAAGGGCAGAGCAGGATCAAATTGACCACCATGCAGGCGCCGGCTGAAACGCCCATTCCAACGCCTATGCTCCTGGCCGGCTGGTGGGGCGATAAGTTCAATCGGTTGTTTATCAACTCCGACAAGCCTCCGACTCTAGACGCCGTCAATGTGGATGTCGATCTGCTGCCGAATCGCAGAATTGCGCAGATTGAATCGGCGTGGATCGCCGATAACAAGGTGACGCCAGGAACCGAGGTTCCTGTGAAAGTCTATCTGCGGCCTTACCGGGGCGAGCGTATCGAGAAGACGGTCAACGTCAAGATTCCGGCCGGCATCGCGCGAGGGGAGCATCAAATCTTGTTCAGCGACGCCGACACACTAAGCCGCTTTCAGAATATTGCTAGTTCTCTTAACCGCATTGAAGATATTCCCCAGACCGTCGCCATGCTGAACGAGGAGCGCAGCAACAGCAGCTTGTATGTCTCGCTTATCGAATCACAGCCGACCGTCTACTCCGATGAAAAAGTACTTCCCAGCCTGCCGGCATCGGTGTTGAACGTGATGCAAAGCGGCCGCGCGACCAATCATCAATTCGTCAGCTCCCCCGAGAGCGCGCACGAACAAGCAGCGGTTCCCTTCGATGTGGTCATCACCGGCAGCTACTCGCTCAAGATATTCGTAAATTAGAGATCGAACTTATTCATGCAAATTTTCCCGGCTTTATGCCGCACCGTAGGTGCTGTGCTCATGATGCTCGCACCCACTTATTCTTGTCTTGCTGTTGAGACCCATGTCTGGGAGCAGTCGGATCAAAGCGATTTTAGCCGGGGAACGCCCAGGAACTTGGCGATTCGCAGTGACGGGCATATCACTTTATCGCCCGATTTCAAGGAGCTAGACAGCACCACGATTCCCTATCTTTGGGCAATTGCCGAAAACTCAAAAGGCACGCTTTACTACGCAGGCGGCGCACCCACCGGCGCGACTACCAAAATAATTGAGCGAACGAAAGACGGGAAGTCCAAAGTCTTTGCCGAGCTAACAGGGCTTGAAATTCATGCCCTGGCGATCGATTCGCAGGATCGGGTGTACGCAGCAGTATTACCGGATGCCAAGATTTATCGGATCGATGCGAGCGGAAAACCACAGCTCTTTTTTGACCCAAAATGCAAGTATGTCTGGTCGATGGTATTCGACCATGCGGGCAACTTGTTCGTCGCGACCGGCGATACTGGCGTCATTTATAAGGTCAGCGCGGACGGCAAAGGCTCAGAGTTCGTCAGCACCGATGAGGCCCACGCGCGGTGCATGATCATCGATCATTCCGGCAATTTGATTGTGGGCACTGAGCCGAGAGGGTTGGTTTTACGAATCACTCCGCGTGGCGAGAGCTTCGTGCTTTTTCAAACCTCCAAGCGCGAAGTGACCGCCGTAGCCGAGCGCGACGACATAATATACGCTGTGGCGGTAGGAAATAAACCAGCAAGCATATCGGTGAGAGGGCCTGCGCCCGTGCTACCCAGCAGTCCGGCTCCGGTTTCGCCAACCGGGACGACCCGGCCGGGCCCCACGCCACCCATTACGTCTCCTGCCATCGGATCTTTAAGCGCTTCAGTCAGCGGAGGGACTGAGTTTTACCGCATCGAGAAAGACGGTTTCGCTGAACCCATCTGGAACTCGCCTTCTGATTTGGTATACGCGATTGCATTCGACACGAATGGTCACCCGCTGCTTGGAACGGGCAACAAGGGCATCGTGTATCGGATCGATTCGAATCAACTATCAACCCAGGTGGTGGACGCACCGCCAACCCAGGTAACAGCTTTCCTTCAGAGCGCGAATGGAACTGTCTACGCTGCCACTGGAAATGTCGGTAATCTGTATTCGATCGGCCCTGGCCTTGCGAAGACGGGTACTTTGGAGAGCGACGTCCTGGATGCGAATGGATTTTCTCATTGGGGGAAGGCGCATGTCACTTCCAACTTGCACGGGGGGACCATCGGCCTGCAGGCTCGAAGCGGCAATGTGAACGATCCGCAGCATGATTGGAGTCCGTGGACCAACGTTGCTTTATCTGAGTTGGGTGGAAAAATTCAAGCGCCCGCTGCTCGTTTCCTGCAGTACCGGTTGACGCTTGAACGCGGGGAAAAGGGCGATAGTCCCGACCTGAGTGCTGTAGATATTCCGTTCCTGCCAAAGAACATCGCGCCGAGAATGCGCCAGATCGATATTGCTCCCTTCAATTACCGAGAAGCGCCGACCAATCCGGCCTTAGAAAGAACAATACTGACGTCCGGATCTCCGGCTTCGATCAGTGTTCCGGCTGTCGGACAGAAACGGGCGCCCTCTCTTCCTTCTTCCATAGAAACCGCTGGTGCAGCGACTTTGCAGTACAACAAAGGGTTCGTCACCATTCGGTGGAGTGCCAACGATGCGAATGGCGATACACTGCTTTTCAAAGTTGAAGTTCGAGAGAAGAACGGATCTGCCTGGCAGGTTTTAAAGGACAAGCTGCAGGACCAGTATTATGCGTTCGACAGTTCCGCGTTTCCCGATGGTCGTTACATCGTTCGCGTAACGGCATCCGATGCTCCGAGCAACACGCCGGACGAAGCGCTAAATTCCTCGCTGGAGAGCGATGCCTTCACGGTCGACAACACTCCTCCTGCTGTCGAGAACCTTAAGGTCAGCAACAACGGGAATCGCCGTACAGTGAGTTTTACGGCAAAAGATGCGCTGAGCTGGATTGATAAGGCGGAGTATTCGGTAGACGGCGGAGAGTGGGTATTACTCCAGCCAGTCGGCAAAGTCACCGATTCTCAGGAATTGAATTATCGCCTTGAAGCGGACCCCGCGCACACCTTGGCGGTGCGGGTTTTTGATGAAAACGACAACGTAGCCGTGAAACAGATCGGGCTACAGTAAGCGGCAAGCTTTAGGCTTGCGTGGTCCATCGGCTGGATAGAGCTTTGATACGGCGGGCGCCCTCCATTAGATTTTGGAGAGAGTTCGCATAACTGAAGCGGATATATCCTTCGCCCTGGTCACCAAAAGCAGCCCCATTCAGGCAGGAGACCCCGGCCTCCTCCAGAATGAGATCAGCAAGCTCTTTTGAAGGAATTCCGGTTCCGTGGATGTTGGGAAAGGCGTAAAAAGCGCCTCCAGGAAGCGCACAGCGGAAACCCGGGATCTCGTTCAAGGCAACGCAAAACGCATCTCGCCGGGTTCTAAATTCCTTCACCATCTGTTCCACCTCCGTCTGCGAGCCGGTCAAAGCGGTGAGTCCCGCACGTTGCGTGAAGCTGGCGCTGCAGGAGTTCGAATTGACCATTAACTTGTTCACAGCCTCAACCAGCCAACCGGGCATCACGCCATAACCGAGCCGCCAACCGGTCATCGCGTACGTTTTCGAAAAACCATCCAGGATAATCGTTTTGTCGAGCATCCCCGGCAGGCTCGCAATCGAGAACGGCGGCTCCTCGGTGTAGTAAATACGGGAGTAGATTTCATCCGAAAGTATCATCAGATCGCGATCCCTGACGAGCTCCGCAATTTCGCGAATCTCGCTTTCCGGAATAAGGCCTCCGGTCGGATTCTGTGGCGAATTCAGAATCAGCATCTTCGTCTTATCCGTAAGGCGGCTCTTCAGATAATCGAGATTGATCGAGAAGCCGCGGCTTTCCACCAGCGGCAACGGCACGGGCCTGGCATCGAGGAATCGAATCATGGAGCGATAGATTGGAAAGCCAGGATCGGGAAAGATCACCTCGTCACCAGCTTCAAGCAGCGCCAGCATGGTGAAGAACATAATCGGTTTCCCTCCCGGAACAACGCACACATGCTGTGGACCGACCGATATCCTGCGGGTTTTCGAAATGTACGACGCGATCACTTCGCGCAGCTCCGGAAGACCCTGGGTCGGGCCGTAGTGTGTCCATCCCTGGTCGAGCGCGGACTTGGCAGCTTCAATCACTGCCGGCGGAGTTGCGAAATCCGGTTCCCCTATCTCCAAATGGATAATGTCCCGCCCATTTGCTTCCAGAGCTTTTGCTTTTACTAACACATCGAAGGCCGACTCCACTTCGATCTGGTGCATTCTTCTTGCAAGCTGCATGAACTCATCTTCGTACGGGGGGACAAGTCATACGGAGAAATCCTTAGGTGCGCTCGGGAGGATTCGGAGTTCTGAGTTTCAGTGAGGGTAAAGTACTGGGAGTTTTCTGCCGATAAGGAGAGTGATCAAAGGTTATGCTTACCAAAACTTTCATTCCATCCAACGGCTCCCGCCGCTCCTCCAGCTTTCTTCTTCTCGGCGCAATCGCGATGACATTTGCCGGCCAAGCCGCCATGGCAGATATCATTCGTGTTCCGGAAGACCAGGCCAAAAAGGCGATCGTTTCTGAAGTGGCCCCGGCCGTTCCTCCCATTGCACGCCAGCTTCACCTTTCCGGACAGGTTGCGTGTGACCTGACGGTGAGCGAGACCGGAACGGTAGAGAAAGTCGACGTTATTTCTGGCAACCCGGTTCTGGGAAACGCTGCCGTTGCTGCCGGAAAGAAGTGGACGTTCAGACCCTTCCAGGCAGACGGCAAAGCTTCCAAGGCGTTAGTACGCGTGAATTTTAGCTTCGGTTCCTAACAAGTAAAAGGTAGTTAAGGTATGACAATCGGAAAAAAGTTGATGGCAGGAAGCGGCAGCTTCCTGGTCCTTAGTTTGTTGTTGAGCATTTCGTCGCTGTACACTACGGAGAATTTGGGAAGTGAACTATCCCAAACCGCATCGGTGACCTCGCGCAGCTTAGAGTTGGCAGGAGCTACGGCGACGAGTGCATCGAACATGTTAAGTGCGGAGCGTGCTTTGTTATTTCGTCTTGCTCTGGGCGATCAGTCTCGTGCTTCCAATCTGCATCAGTCTTTTTCTTCCGATGCTAAGAAGTTGAGTGAAAATTTAGGTCAGCTTCGATCTTTGACTTCCGGTACAGAAGGACGCACGGCCAATTCGCGTATGAGTTCTGCTCTTGCTACCTGGTTGCCGGCCCATGAAGAAATGTGGCAGCTTTGCAGCAAGCAGGATTATCAAAACGCCTTCAAGGTGTTCGACGAAAAGGTCTCTCCGCAGGCTATGAGTGTGCAACAGGCCGCCGGCGATATCGTGCGAATCGCTCATCGAGACCTGGAACAGGAGAAGGCGCGAGCCGTGCAGCTTCCTGTTCGCAGCCGCTGGATGGCAATTAGCCTCCTTCTTCTCTCGTTGGGAGTCGGACTGGCGGTTCTCTGGGTCGTACGAGGCGTCACCTCCGTCTTACGACAGATGTCACTGAAGATGTCGGGAACAGCGGATGAAGTCATTCAAGCGTCGGAACAGATTTCCGCCCTGAGCGAGCAATTAGCTGCTGGCGCAGGGGAACAAGCTGCATCACTCGAAGAGACTTCGGCATCGAGCACTGAAATTAGCTCTATGACACAGCGGAATGCCGAAAATGCCCAGGCTGCGGCCGCGGTTGTTTCGAAGGTTGACTCGCAGGTTCAGCAGGCGAACCAAGCTCTCGAGAAGATGATCTCGAGCATGCAGAACATCACTGCATCCAGCAAGAAGGTCGCGCAAATCATTACCGTGATCGAGCAGATTGCCTCACAGACAAATCTGCTGGCCCTGAATGCGGCTGTGGAAGCGGCGCGAGCTGGCGAAGCCGGCTTAGGTTTCGCAGTCGTGGCGGATGAAGTGAGAACGCTGGCGCAACGTTGTTCAGAAGCGGCGCGCAATACATCTGAGATGATTGCGGCTTCTGTTTCGAGCTCCAACGAAGGCAGCACAAAACTCAGTGAAGTAGTGGCCGTTATTCAAGCCATCACGGAGAGCGCAGCCCAAGTGCGAGAGATGGTGAGCAGTGTCAATATGGCAAGCCAGGAACAGGCGCGCGGTATCTCACAGGTCTCCGACGGACTTGCCCGGATGGAACAAGTTACCCAACGTACGGCTGCAAGCGCTCAGGAAGGCAGCACCGCAAGTCGTCAGATGGATTCGCAAGCACGTGCCCTTCAGCAGATCGTCGAGGAGCTGAAAGCGATCGTGGACGACTCTGCCCAGTCCTATGAAAGATTGCCGCAGCCTCATCGCGAGACGGCATTCGCATAAGTCGCTTCAACACAAAGCCAATTAGTGAAAGCGAAAGGGGAAACCTCACTGAGGCTCCCCCCTTTGTCGCGTCGATCGTGATCGACCCTAGAGTTGTGACCGAATAGTCCCCTCAAATCGGGGCATTGTCAGTATATCGCGCCGGGATTACACGATTTTTTCGGCAATCGATTTACCCTGTACGAACTGGAGCAGATAGTCGGGACCGCCAGCCTTGGAATCGGTGCCGGACATATTAAAGCCCCCAAATGGATGAGCGCCCACCATGGCTCCCGTACATTTGCGATTGATGTACAAGTTTCCGACAAAGAATTGATGCTTGGCTTTCTCGATTTTTTTTGGATTCGTGGTGAATACCGCGCCAGTTAAGCCATACTCGGAGTCGTTTGCCAGCTGCAGAGCATGATCGAAGTCTTTCGCCTTGGTGATCGCCAGCACTGGACCGAAGATTTCTTCCTGGAAAATACGAGCTGACGATTGGACGTCGGCGAATACAGTCGGCATAATGAAATAGCCATCGCCGGGGAGGGATTCTCCTCCGGTAATCAGCCTTCCCTCCTTCTTTCCGATCTCGATGTAGCGCAGAATGCTTTCTTGGGCTCCCTTGTTAATCACCGGACCCATATAGTTGCTGAACTCATTCGAAGGGCCGACCGTAAGTTTTTCAACCTGATCCTTGAGTTTGGCGAGAAACTCGTCGTAGATCGATTCGTCGACAATGGCGCGTGAACACGCCGAACACTTTTGTCCCTGGAAGCCGAAAGCGGAATAAAGGACGCCGGTGACCGCCTGATCGAGGTCGACTTCTCGATCCACGATGATCCCGTCTTTCCCGCCCATTTCCGCAACGACGCGCTTGAGCCAGAGTTGACCCTTGGGTGTTTTTGCAGCAAGCTCGTTAACGCGAATCCCCACATCCCGGGATCCGGTAAATGAGATGAAACGTGTCTTCGGATGAGAGACCAGGACGTCTCCGATCACGCCGCCGCTACCAGTCAACAAAGAGAAGCTGTGCGGGGGAAACCCTGCCTCCAAAAGAACTTCGGCGAATTTTGCCGCGATAGTCGGCGTGTCGCTCGAAGGCTTGATGACAACTGTGTTCCCTGTGACCAGAGCCGCGGTGGTCATACCGACCAGGATGGCGAGCGGAAAGTTCCAAGGCGGGATGACAACGCCGACCCCTAATGGAAGATAGACCATCTCATCTCGTTCGCCGTTTAATTGGACCAAGGGATCGGGCTGCGCAAGTTTTATGGCCTGCCGAGCATAGTAGTCGCAGAAATCGATTGCCTCGGATACGTCGCCTTCCGCTTCTGCCCAGGTCTTGCCCGATTCAAACACCAGCCAGGCATCGAATTCATACTTGCGATCGCGAAGAATTTCGGCTGCTCGCCAGAGAAGTCGAGCCCGTTCCACCATAGACCGCGCTCGCCACTCCTCGAAATAGGCGAATGCTGCCTCAACGGCCTCGCGCGCGTCAGCTTCCGAAGCCTTCTGGTGAACCCCGACGATCTCAGAAGGTTTTGACGGGTTGACCGACTCCAATTTCGATGATGATTTGCGCCGTTCGCCCGCCAGGAGCAGATCATACTCTTTTCCGAATTCTGACCGGACGGCAGCAAGCGCCGCACGCATCTTCTCTGCATTGGCTGGCTCGCTGAAGTCGGCGTAAGGCTCGTTGACGAACGAAGAAAGTTGCTCGGTTGGTGTAGCAAGTGCAGACATCTGGTTTCCTCCGCTAGATAGCGTCTTGAATGTTCTTCTCAGCGATGGAGCGCCCGCGTTCGAAAAGCTCGGCGGCCTCTTCAGCCAGTTCACGGCCCCGTTCATACAGCTCCCGGCCTCGTTCCACGATGTCCTGGCTCGATTCGCTGAGCGCCTTTCGACCACGTGAGGCCTGTTTGGTCAATTTTCGGCGGGTGCCTTCTCCCGCTTCAGGCGCCAATAAGAGTGCTACTGCGGCCCCTAGAATGATCCCTCCGGCAAACCATGCCCAGCCTGCTCCATTGTTGTTCTCCAATAAACGTTCCTCCCTCTTCAGTTTAGTCTTCCAAAGAGGTCGGGCTTACACGGTACTTACACGAAAAGGAGTAGACGATGCGAACTGCGGCGATCATCCGCTAATGGAATGTTTTGATTTCAACTTTGTTTCCGTCCGTCAGGAAGGTGCTTAGTCCGTTCACGTCGGTGCGAAAAACTGCGACATGATGCGCGGCCAGGCGGTCGAGGACGGTGGGGTGGGGATGGTGGAACTGGTTTTTATAGCCATCCGAAATGAACGCAAAGTTGGGGTTCAATTGCGACAGGAATTCTTCGGAGGAGGATGTCTTGCTACCGTGGTGTCCCACTTTAAGTAGGGTCACCGGTTTGAGGTTGCCGCTATTCACCAGGTCGTCTTCTACCGGCCGCTCGGCATCGCCCGTCAAAAGGATGCGCTGCGTTCCGTAGGTAATTTCAAGTACAAGCGAGTCGTTGTTCGCGGCGCTTTCGCCAGGCACATAGTCTGCGGAAGGCGCTAACACCCGGAAGTTCGCCCCTCCCAATAATCTTTCGGGAGCGCCTCGGCGAAGCGAGACGATAGGAACGTTGTCAACTGTTGCATGCCGCCTGACCTCTCTCCACTCCGCGCTTTCCGGTTCCACCCCGATCCATAGTTCACTGGGCCGGAAATTATCCAGGATCGCGCCTAGGCCCGCCATGTGATCCGAGTGACCGTGGGTAAGAACAGCATAGTCCAGGTGGCGGATTCGGCGGCTCCAGAGATAAGGAGAGACTACGTCTTCGCCCATATCGATTTGCGGCTTGCGGACCATACGCTCCATGCCGGGAAAACCGCCGGCATCCACCAGCATGGTTTTACCGTCGGGAAGGACGAGCAGAATGCTATCCCCCTGGCTGACGTCGATGGCGGTCACCTCGAGCTTTCCGGGAGCGATGAGCGGCTTCCAGGGTTGCCAGCAGATGACTCCGAACAAAGTGACAGCTATTGTTAAAGCCGGGACGATGATGCGCCGCCGCCGGAGCGCGATCGCCAAACCGATCAAGGATGCCGAGAAGGCAACTGAAACGGGCAAAGGGATCGCAGCCATCCGCCACGCGGGTTCGAATCGCACGTGCCAGGTGGCCACCGCCTCTGCCCAGTGTAGAAACATAGCCGTAGCAGCAGCCAGCACATGCCAGCCGGTAAGAAGAGACGCAAAACCGAGTGGAACCACAATCGAAAAAAGCGGAATAACCAGAACGTTGGCTGTCAAGCCGGTGACGGAAAGACGATGAAAATAGCTGATCATCGGAAGCGCCAGGCCAAATTGCACACAGGCTGACACGATCATCGCTTCAGCCAAGAAAACAGCGATGATCACGGCTTTCGAAATAATCCACTGAGCTTTGGGAATCGGGAGCTTGGTCCAGGCATGAAGCGTTTCAGCCAGGAGCCGGAGTTCAACGCGCCACTGCGCCGCTTTCCATTCGACTTGTGGATCGTAGGAGATCTGTTCGAATCGCTTCACAGACGCTCGCAACGGTTCGGTGAAACGTTCCATTGCTGGGATCGCAAAGGCTGCAATGGCTGCGGCGGACAGGAAAGAGAGCTGAAAGCTCGGGTCAAAGAGCTGGTTCGGATCGAGGACCAGGTATACGATTCCTACCGCGGCGAGTACGTTGAGAATCCGCGTTCGTCGGAAGAAGTAACTGGCCACCAAAAACAGCGAGAAGCCGGCAGCGGCACGAACCACGGGCGCGCTGAAGCCCGAAATGAAAGCGTAAAGCCAGGCGACGACCGTTGCAACGCACAGTGCTGGGACACGGCGGAATTGAAGCAACCGGAGAAGAAATAGAAGGGAAAGCGCCAATACCGAGACATGCTGGCCGGAGATGACAAGCGCATGATAGGTCCCGGTAACGCGGAAATCGTTGGTCCAGCGCTTTTCGACGCCGCTCGTTTCGCCGAGCAGGGTGGCTTGCAGCAGTCCGGACGTATGAGGGTCATCCGGGTAGAGACGCCGAATGCGGTCCAGGGCCCAGGAACGAATACCGTAGAGCCATTCGACTGCGCGGGACCCGCAGCGTCCCGGAAGAACTTTTATGTCGCCAGGACTCGAAACCGAGCCGTTCCAGTATATATGTTGGTTGGCAAGATATTTGACGTAATCGAAAGCGTCCGGATTCTGAAAGTTCCGGGGAAATCTGAGCTTGGCGGGAACCTCAATCTGCTGTCCATAGACAAGCGCGAGAGACTGGTCGCCTTTCAAGACCACGGAAAGGCGAAGGTTGGACTTTGGAGCGAGCTGCAGTGTGAATTGCTCTCGTCCTGGCGAGAAAACGGGCGGATTAACGACGCAGCCTGACAGCAACACCGTTTCGGCGTCTTCGACGTTCAGCTTGGGTGTCCGGCCCGGGCGATGCACAATTTGGCAGCCGATACCGCAGGCCAGCAGAAACAGACTGAAGGAAACCAGTTGAAGTCGGGACTTGGCGAACTTCCGGCTCAGCACAAGAATTACGACGGCCAGCACGACGGAGATGCAGGCAAATAACCCGCTCGCCAGCGTGGAAATCAGACTAGCGGCCAGAATGCCGGCCGCCATGGCCATGCCAGGAGCCAAAAGAGGTTCACGACGCACTAAAAAGTGAGTGCGAACAGCCGGTCCCCTCCTCTCCTAAGCAAATCCGAATCCAGAAGACTTTGAGCGATTCTCTAAGGCGTTAGAGCAGAATCAGGTTTACGTCGTCGAAGCCTGAGCCGGTCCGATTTAAATGGATGTTGTCCGCTCGGGGCAGACTTTTGTGAGCGAACTCATCACCCCAATTTTGTACATCGTTGGTGATGTCGGGCTTCAAAAAGCGCGCATGTTTCAGGGCGGCCTCGGTTTCGACTTTCTCGATGCGGGTAACGATGGTTTCCCAGGTTCCCTCACTTCGTCGCTTCGTCCCACTCCTGTTTGCCTCGTTCGAGGAATGCGGCGCGATCTTCCGGCAGGATCCAGTGCTGTTGGATGAGTTGTTTTAGGGCTGCTTCGTAGCGGCTGAGATACTCTTGCCGGCTGGAGTAACGTTCTGCGATGGAGCTGCGGGGGTCGCCTGTTTTCTTGCGCTCAGCTTTAGTTTTGGGGAAGGGAAGATAGGAGCCTTCGAAGGAAACACGCTGTTGCGGCGCGCCGATGGAGGGATTGCGCAGGTTCCAGCCGGTGTAGGTTGCCAGGGGCACGGTGATTTCGGGCAGATGAATGCCGTCTCGTTCGTTTCCATCGCGATCGACTTGGGGAACTAAGAGCGGGAACGGCGCGCCCACTCTCGGCGGCTGAATGGAGAGGATGCCGCTGCTACGCCAGTTCGGACCGAAGTCGAGGCGATAGGCCTGATTTGCTTCGCTTGGCTTGGTGACGCGGGGGATGGCAGGGAAGGCATAGGCAGTGAGGGGAACAAGAGTTGAACTGGCCAGGGTTGGATACTGGCTCACGGGTGGTGGTGTGTTGGCGCGAACCCAGGCATCCATGTTTGTGATCATGCTGCGCCAGAAATATTTTATGGGCAGCGGCGACTCAGGTTGGTCGCCCAGGAGGTCCGCTTGACCTTTGGCAAGGGGAAACGGTCCCGAAAAATGTTGCAGGCCGGTGAAGTGATAGATACGGACGTCCTTCGAGATCGGCATATCGCGCTTGCCGTCGGCGGTGATGTGAATCAGGGAGGCCGCACGCCCCCAGTATTCGTAGGAGGTATTCGATAGGAAGATTTTGGGAACGACTTTTTCGGCAACGGCTCGATCGAGCAGGCCACTGGTTTGGCTTGTGACCGGGTCTGTCTGGGGCTGGTCTGTGAACGGAAACAGGTCGGTTGGAAAGAGGATGGAGGAGGTAGGCTGAGCGTCTCGCGAAGGTTGGGCAAAGCGATAGTTGAAGCTGCCGCGGCCAGCTCCGGCGACATGAGCGAGGACACCGTCAAGCGCTATCTTTCCGGATTCATCGGCGTTGAAGCCTTCAAAGAGGAAGGCGCGCAGAAAGCGGCCATTCTGCGAAATTCCTTCGCCATAGACGCGCGTTGCGGGCACGACGGAGTTGGGATTGTGCTTGGTGTAGGACGCGAAGTCGCGAATCGCCGCGAAGCCCAGACCGGCGACGACCGGGTCGGTTACGACGTAAACGTATTCGTAGATTTTGCCTGGTTGGAAACCGCCGTTCAGATGGATGTGGCGATTGCTCGGCGTCATTTTCCCATTCGCGAAATGAGCAAACTGCCATTCGGATCTGGGAATGATTTTGCGAGCCGCGTTTCGTGAGATGCGGACAGTGAGCACGTTGCGACGATCATTCGGATTGGAGACCGGGTATTCTGTGCCGCCAATGTTGCCGGTGATGAGGTGGCCTAGCGGGATCTCTTCAATGACTTTAGAAGGCATCAGGTCGCCACGCAGCAAGCCTGCGATGGATCTCCCATTTTCCTTTGCAACGGGAGTGTAGAGATGGAGGACATCCGGACCAGTCGCATCCCATTGCCACCCGAGTGCTGCGATGGAAAAGCCCTTACGAAGCAGCCACGCATCACCGGCAGATTGTGACAAATTCCAATCGCCTCCATCAACCAGAGAGACGATGCGCGATTTGCCTCGATTAGGGACTTCCAGCAACAAGGAGCCGTTACTCTTCTTCGAGTCTTTGGGGCGAATCGACATGAAATCAGAGGAGAATTCGACTTCGCCGTTCTTTAAGTTTTGTGCGTTGTTGAGATCGACAATCCGCTCATTGTGCTGGTTCCTGATGGAGACGGAGAAGTAGATTCGTCCGAAGATTCTTTCATACGGACCCGAGTTCCCGAATGACTTTCCACCGGCGACGTCATGGCGCGAGGTGATCTGGACTCGGACCACGCTTGCCTTGAGCGTCGGGCTTAGGCAGAGCGTGAGGAGGAGCAGGAGGCGCGGCCGCATGCGCGAAAGGATAGCAGACGGCCCGTGTTGCAGGCCTTGCTTACTGATTTGGGCTTACTGGTTTAGAGTGAAGTTCACGGTGATCTCAGTGATGACTTCTGTGGGATGTCCGTTCAATAGCGTCGGGCGATAGCGCCATTGCAAGATAGCTTCTTTGGCGGCCGCGATCAAAAGAGGATGGCCGCGCAGCAGTTCTAGTTTTTCTATGTTTCCATTCGTACTGATTACGGCAGTGAACTGCACGGCTCCTTGTACTCGTGCGGATTTGGCTAACGGCGGGTAGATTGGCTGCACGCGACGGATCAAGTTCGCTTCGGCTACGACGCCACCTAGTTTCACGGGTGTTTTCGTGGATTCGGTCTGACGAGTCGGCGGTGGAGGACTGGATTCTCCGATCGAGGAGATGACGCCGCTTAAGGCTGAGGTGTCAGAGTTCACGGCGCCATCCGAGATGGCCGCTGCGCCTATATCGGGCGCGAGTTGCGTTTCATCAGCGGGGAGCGGTTTCGCTCGAACCAGCAACGGCTCGACCCACTTCGTTAGATGGAAAGATCGTGTGGCGGGATTTGCATGATACTCGTTTATACGTTTCGCGGCGACTTGTGGCCGAGGAGCGATCAACGCATTCCTTAACTGAATGGCGGGTAAGATTTCTCGATAGGCAAGCGGGGCCAAGCTCAGCAAGGTGAGCACGGCCAATTGGATCAGCAACGATAGAGCAACAGCGTACGATTTCTTCGACGCTTGTTCGGCTTCGACGAACGTTTCGGTAAACACGTGACACTTCCTTTCTGGTAACGAAATACAGAACGTCACGATCGTGATGGGCATTCAATTTGAAGCCCGCGCGCTAATTCTTCAGACACCATCTTTGCTACTTGTGTTCCCGCGAGCATTCTTCGCAGCATTGAGCGGACGTGCGGCGATTGGCGATCCATGAGCCTCTTGGACGAGCTTTTCACCGGCGGAAACATGCAGGTTCTCGGGAAGTCCGTCAGGTTCCTGTGCAGACGCGCGTGACTTAGTCACGATGACGATTGCGAAGGAGCTCAAGCGCTCGATAGAGATGGCCCTCTGAAACTGGACCGAGGAGGTCTGGTTGCTGGTTCGTGATCTGTTTGGTTATTCCATCGCTTGCTGGCTTGCGGTTACTCGTGACGGAGAGCTACAAGCGGATCGACGAGGGAGGCGCGCCGGGATGGAAAGAAGGCTGCGAGGCCGCCGCTAATTACCAGAAGCCCGACAGTTATCAGGAGCAAAAAAGGATTGGAGGGAGAGGTTGCAAATAACAGGCTCTTCGCGGCTTGCGCAGCCCAGAATGTGAGCGCCAGACCGACGACTATGCCGCTCGCGACCCAGGTGAGTGAGTGTTTCAGAACTAGCATTCGAATCGAACCCGGAGAGGCGCCTAAGGCCATTCGCAATCCTATTTCAGGAATGCGTCCCACGACAAAGAAAGAGATCAGTCCATAGATGCCGGCTGTCGATAAGAGTAGACCGGTCAACCCGAAAAAAGAAAGCAGGGCAGCTTCGAACCGGGGGCGATCGGAAAGACCTTGCACGCTTCTATCCAGGGTTGATATTTGAACGGGAAGAGTGGGGTCTAAATCGGCAACCTCGGAACGGATAAATTGAGCGACGACATCCGGTGTCAGGCGGCTACGAATGAGCAGGGTTACACCGCCGGACGAGATGTTTTCCACGCGAGCAAGTAAGGATATTTGAGAAGGCGCATTCTCGCGGTCGGATTTGCGAACCATGTAGTATTCCGGATCTGCTCCGAACGCAGCTCCTTTATTTTTCACGTCTCCGGCAATTCCAACTACGGTGGCAGCTTCGCGAGCCTGAGGATTTAACTGGATCCTTTGGCCAAGAGCCGCCCTGTTGCCGAATAGCTGACGTGCCAGAGTTTGACTGATGATCATTGGCGATTCTTTGGTCGAGCGATCGTTCGCTTCGAATGCCCGGCCGTGAAGGATGGGTATTCCTAGTGTGCGGAAATAATCAGGCGTGACTGAACGCCAAGCAACGACTTGACCTGCGGCAGGGTCAGATGCGGGGCGCCCGCTGACGTGTAGCGCAGACGTGGGGCGGGTATGGACGAATCCTCCTGGGGGAAGGGTGTCGCTGTATGCCACGGCTGTCACTCCAGGCAATCTGCGGAGGCGAGATTCGAGATCCGTCAAGAATTGTTCTTGGGCGGACGTCTTCAAATAACGGGTTGATTCCAGTTGCATTTGCGCGGTCATTACGTGATCTGTCCGTATGCCGAGCGAGACGTGCGTGAGCTTCCACAAACTTTGCAGAAAGACAGCAGACAGCATGAGTAAGAGGAGGGAGAGCGCCACCTGGCTGGACGTCAATAGTTGTCGTATGTGAGCTCCTCCAGTGAGTCGAACAGAACGGCCGGCCAGCGTTGCGGCAGGAATCGCCATGAGTGCGGGAGCGACTCCGAGCAGCAGACCGCTCAGGAACGAGAGGCTTAGACAGAACAACAGAACGCGACCGTTTAAGGAAGCATCTGCGAGACGCGGAATGGCGGTAGGCGCCAGGTGTTTAAAGGAGAGGAGAAGCAGCCAGGACAGGCCGTAGCCAAGCACTCCACCGAGAGTGGAAAGCAGGAGACCTTCAGTGACTGTTTGCCGCATCAGACGATTTCTTCCAGCACCCAATGCGGAGCGCACTCGGATTTCTCTCTGTCGAGCGAAGGCCCGGGCGATCAGAAGGTTTGCCACATTCGAGCACGATAGGATCACGATCAGCAAAACTGAGCCAAGCAGGAGTGACGCGCTGCGGGCAACGCTACTCGTTTGGTACTCAGACAGAGGGCGAAGAACGAAATGGATTTGCGACCTCAACTGAGGTGGCGCCGTTTCCATGAGCCGCCGGGCTAAGGGCTGCGATTGCGATTTCGCTTGCTCCGCTCCCATTCCTGGTTTGAGGCGACCAATGGCTTTCAAAGGAACTCCGGGACGCTGTGCGGCTGGATCCAAGGCTTGCGGGAGAAGCAGATCAGCGTTGCCCATGTTGGGCAGTTCGAACTCGCGGGGCAGGACTCCAACGATCCTGGTTGGCGCTCCATCTACGCTGATCAACTTGCCTAGAATTTCTGAATTGCTGCCGAAGCGCCCTCGCCACATTGCATCGGAGATGAGAGCTACTTTCGGGCCGTTGGGGCGATCTTCATCGGTTGTAAAGTTTCTTCCGCGTTCCGGAGATATGCCCAAAGCGGGCAGAAAGTTTGCGTCAGCTAGAGCGCAAACGAGGCGAACCGGATGTTCTTGCATCACGTCGCATCCGGCTACTCCAGCCCATGATCCCAGGCGCTTGAAGGGCGTGGTTTGATGTTGCCATTCGAAATAAGTGCTTCCAAACAGAAACTCCTGTTCCATGAAGGGCAGGGTGAACCCGACCGAGACCAGCTCCTGTGGAGCGGCATACGGCATGCTCTTAAATAAGAGCCGATCAACCGCGCTGAAGACGGCTGTGGCGGAACCGATGCCCAGACCAACGATTCCAATGGCAGCGACCGCAAAGCCAGCATTGCGGCACAACGAACGCCAGCCGTACCGTACATCGGCTAAGAAATCATCAAGCAGATTAAAGCCGCGCATGTCACGACAACGCTCCTTCACCAGATGAAGACCTACCATCGAGGCAAGAGCTTGCTTTCGAGCTTCGTCGTTGGGCAGACCAGCAGCTTGGAAGGCTTCGATTTGAAGCGCAAGGTGACTTTGTAGCTCGTTGTCGAGCTCCACTTCAACTCGACGGCGAAAAAACAATGACCGGCATTTTATCCGAAACTTGTCCAAAGAACGGAAAGGAAGATTCATGACGGCACGCTCCGGAGTATTAATGAAACTGCTTCGGAGAGACGATCCCACTGACCGGCTTCTTTTGCGAGAGCCTTTTTGCCGGCAGCGGTGAGCGAGTAGAACTTTACTTTGCGCTGCGTCTCACTCATGCCCCAGGTTGCTTTGATCCATCCTTGTTGTTCCAGCTTGTGCAGGGCTGGATAGAGCGAGCCGGGGCCAACTTGCAGCACGTCCTTTGACATTTGTTTCAAGCGCTGCGATAAGGCCCAGCCGTGGATTTGTTCCAGCCCAACGATTTTCAGGATGAGGAGGTCGAGGGTGCCTTGCAGGAGGTCTGTCGGTTTACTCATGCCGTTATCGGTTACCAATAACTCTACTTGTTTTGGATCTTGGATGCAAGGCTTTCAAAGAATGACGGAGACGGAGCGTGGAATCATAGTCTAGTAGTCGTCGGTCGACGGATATGTGGGTGAAGATTAGCGGCAGATTGCTTTGGGGGCTTGCTTTCTACTTCCTTTGCTTGCCGTTGCACAACAAACCGTTCCACAGAGCGAGCAGTTTTCGGTGCTGGAAGGAACGGTCGTTCATGCGGTCACTAAGGAGCCGGTTCGAAAGGCTCATGTCGTTTTGGATTCGTTACCATGTTGGCGGCCAAACGAAGAACGGGCATGTGGGCGAAAGTAAGACTGATCAGTCGGGCGAGTATTTTTTTGGCAGCTTGGCTCCGGGGACCTATTATGTCGCCGCGGATCCAGGCAATTGGGGCAACTCAGTTCGACAGATACCTGTGGACTCTTCCGGCAAAACGTCCAAGTTGCACGATCTGACTACGTTTTATCCGACAGCCCTTTCGCTTGCGGACGCGCAAGGCTTGAGCCTTGAGAGCGGTCAAGAGCAGTCGGGTGTGGATATTCGCATCCAGCAAGGTTCGACCCTTAGCATAAAAGGAAGAATTGCAGGCATAAGCGGTTCGGCATCCAAGTACCAGTTGAGCGCGCGCGTTGACGAAGGGATTGGGTGGACTGCCGAAGCAGCTACGATTCTGCCAAGCGGAGATTTCGTATTTGCCGAATTGCCTCCTGGAAAGCACCGCCTGACGCTGCTCGCAAACGGGCCGAGCGGCCTCCAGGCAATTGGCCGAACCGAAGTCATTCTTACGGACCAGGACTTGACGGGCGTGGTGATCAATGCGTTTAAACCGGCCCAGGTTCGTGTGCGCGTAGTAATTGGAGGGTGAAGGGGAGGACAAGCCACTGACAACCGGATCGGTGTTTCTGATTCCCACGGAAGGTGCGGCCGACTTTGTAGACCGTCCTGTGGCGTATCAACCGAAGAACGGTGTTTACGTGATTGATGACGTGCCGCCGGGCAGATATCGAGCGTGGTTCAACAACGCTAATAATGGCTATCTCAAATCGGTTCAATCCGGAGAGCGAGTGCTCGATTCGGGTTTGATTGACGTGGGAGACGGAGCGGTTCTCAATTTGCTGATGACGTTCAGCAGGAACGTGGCGACTGTGAGTGGCGACGTGCAGGTTTCAGAAGATCAATCGAAACAGCCTGTACACGTCGTTTTGGTCTCAGACGAGGCGGCCGCAGCTCTCGAGCGGGGGAATGAATGGTCTACGCTCGATCAGCGTTCTCATTTTTCGATTTCGCGATTGCGTCCCGGTAAGTATCGCGCGTTTGCGGTTCAAGCGGCAGACTACGAACTTTGGAAAAACGCCGATTTCGTCGAGCTTTTTCGTTCGGCGGGCAACCCAGTGGAACTTCACGAAAAGGAACAGGTGATTCTTCATCTGAAGCTGATCACGAAGGAAGAGATCGACGATGCTCGAAAGCGGCTTGGTCTTTGAGTAGCTGCGCTCTTAGATTTTGACGGCGAAGACTAGCGTGGTTGGCTTTACCGGGTTTGAATTCTGGGGCTCCATGCTGACTGCGACCTCGGCGGTGTTGGCGACATCGACCGGACCAGGAACGATGGAGAGAGCGCGGCCGCCCTGGTCGGGTTGGAAGGGTTCGACAGGCTGCGGCTTGCCCACTTTGGGAACCAGCCAGCTTTCGTATTTCCAACCCTGGGGAGCTGTTGGAAGACTGTCGATGACCAGCGCCAGACCGAGCTTCTGGTGGATGTACAAGGTTCCGAAGAGCTGCTTCGATTTGGGGTCAGTGAAGGCGACTTTCGTGGTGCCGGGTGCTCCGAGAATTTGCAGCATGTTTGCCACGTGCGGGTTTTCAGCCAGAGCCATTGGGGCGATCTGGTTCTCAGAAGACCGGGTGTGGTTTTCGAGAGTGAGTCCGACGGCAAGTGTCACGAGAGCTGCCACCGCTACGGCCCAGGGGAGCCATTGCAGCCACGGCGCCGCAACCGGACTGGGCGCAATTGCTTCTTGCACTCGGCGACGAAGTCGAGCGGGAGGATCGACCAGCGGTACGTCGTGCGAGACAAGCGAGATTTGAGAAAGCGCGCGCCGAAGCGCTTCGTGACAAACAGGACAACCGGTTGCCAGATGTTCTGCCAGTGCGTTTGCCTCAGGGCTCTCCAAGGCGCCAAGCGCATACAGCTCCACGCTGTCGGTGAATTGATCACAGATCATTGGGGCGCCTTATGAGAGGGACTCACCTGACTGGAGAGAATGCCGGTTGACGCGGAGCCTGTCGAAGCCATAGCAGAGCGCAGGCTCTTCAGAGCGCCTCGTACCAATCCTTTGACGGTGCCGAGCGGCTTTTTTAGTTTGCCTGCTATTTCAGTTTGCGTCATCCCTTCGAAATGAGTCAGTTCCAGGACCTCACGCTGCTCCCGATTCAGACCGCCGAGAGCCGACCGTACCGCTTCGGCTTGCGCGAGGCGCTCGAGGGGAGCGTCGTCAGTCGCGAATAAACTACTTCGCTCGAGATCGGAAAGACTGACGGACGAAATATCCGGGGCGTTCCGGACGGAGCGCAGATAATCGACGGCACGGTGACGCGCGACGGTGACAATCCAGGCTTCCAGATTGCCTTTTTCTTCATCGAAGGTCACGATCCGGTTCCATACGCGAAGGAAGGTTTCCTGCGTGATGTCTTCGGAGATGGCGCTCTGCTTGACGGCTCGAAAAATGATGGAGTAGAGAAGGCGGGCGTAGCGGTCGTAAAGATCCATCATGGCGTTTGGATCTCGCTGTTTCAGACGTTGGACTAGCCGGCGGTCTTGCTCGATGGAAGTCTCAAGTGACATGTAGACGGGCGGCAGTTCCCCCGTTTCCGTTCCGGGCCCCAAAGTTTTGAATGGGGCGGCAACTAATCTAGTGTTGTCGAACCCATATTGAAAGTCCAGCAAGTTTTAAAAAGAAGACGAGTGACACCAGGCCACTCGTCCGGAGAGACAGGAGGTAAGAACTAGGGCATAAGAACGGAATCGATCACGTGGATGACGCCGTTCGATTGATAAACATTGGCGATGGTGACATGAGCCATGCCGCCTTTGGCGTCTTTGAGGACGATGTCTTCGCCGTCCATGGTGGCGGTGAGGGATTCGCCATTTACCGTTTTGAGCATTGCGGTTCCGCCGCCAGCCTGAATCTGGGTTTTCAACTTAGCTGCATCGAACTTGCCGGGGATCACGTGATAAGTGAGGATGCTGGTGAGTTGCTGTTTGTTTTCGGGCTTTACGAGCGTGTCAACAGTGCCTGCCGGCAGCTTGGCGAAGGCTTCATTGGTGGGAGCGAAAACAGTGAATGGGCCCTTTCCTTCCAGGGTGTCGACTAAGCCGGCCGCTTTAACGGCAGAGACAAGTGTGGTGTGATCGTTCGAGTTCAAAGCGTTCTGGACGATGTTCTTTTTCGCCGACATGGGGCTGCCGCCGACCATCGGGTCCTGAGCGCCGAAGATTGAAGCTGAACCGGTCAACATGACCAACAGAGCTAACGAGGATAGTTTTTTCATTGAGGTCCTTTTGAGTATCGTTTCTTGCTACTCGAGCGCTGATACGGACGATGCGGCGAGGACGGATCAAAGGCGCGGGAAAAATTTGTTGTGAGACTCTGAGAGGGTGCGCGTTCACGATGGGGTTGCCATACTCTTTTTGCTGGCCGGTCCTGCTTTTGCAGCGTTGTCCAAGGCGGATTCGACGCTGGTTGCCGAGACGGCTAAGCGGGCTGCTTATGTTGAGGCGTTGAGCGACTTTTGTTCGACACAGGTTCCGGCTTCGAGGCCGCTGAACGAGACGGCGATTCGGGATTGGCAGGCTCGTAATTACTGGCAGTCTCTGCTTGGCTCGTTATCGCTTCAACCGCAGTTCAAGCCTGGTTACGAGCAGCTGAAGGCAGGCTATCGCTCGAACTTGAACTCGAAGCCGCAAAATCGGCAGTTGTGTAATCACTTGGCGGGATTGCTGCACTATCCGGATTTCGATCCGTCGGTGAAGTCGGGAGCGGAGTTGGCTCGGATTGCGAAACAGCTCGGAAGCTCGCAATCGCAATCATCACCACCGGCAACTGGTCCCAGCGATTCGAGTAGTCGCGGTTCGGGTAATCAAGTGGCCGCTGCCGCTCCGGCCGGTTCGCAAATGAGTGCGGGCGAGGCTCGCTTCGTGGCGCCTGTGGGATGGAGCGTTGGAAATACAGCGAACGATTCGGTGACGCTGGCGAGGAATGGCAAGTATGGCGGACGATCTCTGATCTTCGTTCGCGCATTTCCGCTTTCGACAGATTTCGACCAGTCGTTCCGCTCTGCGGTGAGGACGACAGTGCCTGGTTTGCAACTCCAGTATGTAAAGTCCGGCACGACCAATGCCGGATTGCCGGCGGAGTACGTGCAGGATTCGGGCCGGATGAACGGGGGCAAGATCCTGGCGCAAATTGCGGCTGTCGGAATGTCGGTGAATGGAAAGCTGCAATTGGCGGAACTGATCAGCAGTGGAGGAGCAGGCGAATTCTACCCGCGCAAGAAGGATCTGGAGGACATGGTGCGGAGTTGGCAGCTGAGAAATGCAAGCGGCCGCTCGGTGTTGAATGCGATGCAGCCGCCGGCAGGTTCAGGCGGCATTGAGGGGTTGTTTCTGGGAAGCAGTCTGCAAAACCAGTTGAATCCTTTGGGGGGTATGGACCTGAAGGCGATCCGTACTTACCTGGTGTTGCTGAAAAACGGCCAAGCCTATCGAGGTTTACCTAAAAACGGGCATGTGTTTGATATGGATTTTGGAGCGCTTGTCCAGAAGGAGCCAGAGAAGTGCGGAACGTATAAGGTGCAAGGAAACTCGATTCAGTTCACTTGGAATACAGAGTACCGTTTGGTGACGACATAAGGCGCGCGCTATGTTCCGGGCGCAACCAGACCAAGTGTCGATCTTGGCAACGCCACGCTCGTGAAGATGCAGCCGCTGCGAAATTTCCGTTTGAATGGACGGTACACAAGCACGTTTTATATGGGCGGGACAATAGCGAGCTCCTCAACGAGCGTTACCAGTCAGACCTTTATTGAGTTCGCCTCCAATGGACGATATCAGAAATCAGGCTTCAGCGCGGCTAGTTTTACGAATTCGGCGGGTGGGAATCAGACCGGCGGGTCAGTGAACAATCAGCGTGGATTGGAGGCTGGCGCGTATGCTATCGATGGTTTTACCCTCACGTTGACGCCGGCCTCGGGAGGGACTCCGGAAGAGTTCACGATCGTTCTGGAGAATCCCTCAGGTTCTCCCCAGGCGCTTTTTATTAACGACAATGCGTTTTTGCGCTGAGAAGTCAGAGCAACTTGAAGAGACGATTCCATCGCACGCGACTCCAAGCGAAACTCCTGTTTACTTGCGGGCCCCCAGTCGAGGGCTGCTCGGAATCATAGATGAGGAGGGGTTTACCGATGATGTCGGACGGATCGACGAAGCCCCAGTAGCGGCTGTCGAATGAGTTTTCTCGATTGTCCCCCAACACGAAATATTTTCCGGGAGGCACGACGAGTTCTCCGTTCGCTACGTTCTGCTTCAGCATTTGCCGCGCGGGCGCTTGTATAGGCGCTCGGGCATCCGGTTCCGCAGGAAAGTTTTCGCCGTACAAGTTTGTGGGGGGGAATCTGTGGAAGGCATAAGGCTCCGAGAGGGCTTTCCCGTTGCGATACACGGTGCGCTTGGCGATGCTGATACGATCTCCGGGAATTCCGATGACGCGCTTGATGTAATTTTGCCGGCGGTCGACGGGGTAGACAAAGGCAATGATGTCGCCATCGACGGGTTTCGTTTTGGGGAAGACTCGCACCAGTATTTTATCTCCGATTAACAGCGTGTCTTCCATTGCACCCGTGGGCACTGCAAAGGCCTGGAGAAAAAGAAACGGAGCAGTCACCAGAACGGAGGCGGCAATCCAGGGCGTGGCGTGGCCTTTCGGAGACCCGGAAGCGGAAAGCGATCTACCGGCAAAGACAAAGAGCGCGATCGAGCCGACGGTGAGCGCGACAGATAACAGGATGGTGGGTCTTGGCGTGGAAACGGGGTTTCCGGATCGGAGTAGCAGCACGGGCGTCAGTAAGAGCTGGGTTGTTTCGAACAGAGCAAATCCGTAAGCGCTCCAGGCTTTTCTTCGCATGATGCCGATGCCAGCCATGAGCGGGATGAAGGCAAATACAATCGACAGAAGGTGACCTGTGGCTGCAAAGAGAATGTTGAATCCGGCCAACAGGAAGGCCACGATGAGGGCGGCCTTAGGGATGGTTTGCAGCTTCGAGGAGCGTCCGCGACTTTCGATGACTGGACTGGTCACGCGAGTTCGGGCGCCGCGAGTTCGGCTTTGACAGTGCGCTGTTGATCGAATGTGGCGCGTGGATCGAGCGCCGATGCTTTTCCGGCGTAGAAGATGCCGAAACGAAAACAGACGCTGGCGGCGGTTCCGAGGAGTCCGGTTGCGATACGTTTGCCTCTTGATTTACCGGGGATAAGTGAAGTAACCAGACTGGCGACGGTCAAGATTTTGGCAGCGTTCCAGAGGAAACCACTGAAGCCTTGTTTGAAGGGACGTCCCACGCGCTCCACTTTTCGGACGTTGTGTTCGAGGGCGAGCGAGGCCCCGAGTTCGATGGTCTTTCCGGCGAGACCGAAGCGCTCCACAGCTCCGGCTTCCTGTTTGTTCAGCGAAAGCAGATCGAAGAAGGAGGCGGCCGACGCCGCTCCGGAAGCAAGAAACAGAACCGGAGTAATGCGGTAAGACTGCTGCCAGATGGGCACGGCGGTTTGCGAGATGAGAACGGCCGTGTAGCCGGATAGTCCCAAACCGAACAGACCTGCCAGGAGGCCAAACACTCCGGCCAGCGGGCGAAACAAGGCAGGGCCGAAGGGAAGGACGGCCGCAGCACCGGAGGCGCAAGAGAAGACGACCAGAATCCAGGAGCCCATGCTCATGGGCGAACGAACCCGGAAGACGCGCAGCATGTTCAAGAAGCGCTCGGGCCGTCCGAGATCGTGGATGAGGAGGGCAGAGCAGATTGCTCCTCCGATCGTGCCGAGCCAACGGGAGCGGGTGACGAGGGAGCGCATTGAATCGGGCGCGATGAGTTGGGCCGCTGCACCGAGCGTTGTTCCGACTCCGGTGAGGCCGCCTACGTAGAAGTAAGTCGGTATGGACCAAATCCAGACCGGCTGTTTCAGCAGCGGATGGTTGTAGTAACTAGGACTGTCTTGAGATTGCCGGCTGGGAATGTAGGGGAACGCTTTGGTGTGAAGTTCTATGTCGTGCTTGCTCGAGAGAGTTGTTTGACCGGAGGCTTCGCCAGAAAGCGCACCGAGCTGGAGGTTTACATTCCGGCCATCATCGGAGGGCTTCGCGGAACGGTCGATTGGACTCGCGTTAACGGGCGAGGCTTGCTCCTTGTTCACTACTTAAATTCTCTCCGATCGGCTGCCGAGGACAACGGATCCTAAGGCGATGGCTGTCACTCCAAGGGCGGTGAGTCCAGTCGAGATCCAGCTTTTTTTGCCCTTGATGGTGGGGACTTCGGGGTCGGGCGGCAAATTGTAAACCTCCGGCTTGTCAACCAACAGGAAGAAGGCGTTCAGGCCGGCGGTTCCAGGTTGACTCGCTGCATCCTCACCGTAGAGATAGGCTTCCGGAAGACCCAGTTCGTGAAGCTGCTCGACACGTTTGCGGGCATTCTGTTTGAGCTCTTCCACTTCACCGAATTGAATGGAGCGCGTCGGACAGGCTTTGGCGCAGGCCGGTTGCATGTCGTCTTTCTGCCGGTCGTAGCAGAGCGTGCACTTCCAGGCGCGGCCGTCGTCGGCATTGCGGTCGATCACGCCGAATGGGCAGCCTGATACGCAATAGCCGCAGCCGTTACAGATGTCCGGCTGGACATAGACGGAGCCAAATTCAGTGCGAATGATGGCGCCAGTGGGGCAATTTTCAAGGCATCCGGCGCGGGCGCAATGCTTGCAGACGTCCGAAGACATCAGCCAGGAGAAATCGCCCGAATCCTGATTGCTCAGCGGAACCGGACGCTCAATGAAGCTGACGTGACGCCAGGTGGAGGCGCCCAGATGAACCGTATTGTCGTACGACATGCCAGTGAAATGATAGCCGTCGTCCGGCAACTGGTTCCACTGTTTGCAGGCTACTTCGCAAGCCTTACAGCCGATGCATAACGTCGTGTCAGTAAAAAATCCGTTTGCCATTGTTAAGTTTCGTCACCCTGCTTGGAAGAAGGAGCGTGCACATGATGCTTACCGATAGGCCGTTGCCGGGCGATGGGGAGATCGCGCAGGTGATCGTCGGGAAAGTTGATGAGACTTTTGATCAAAGCCTTGCCGCGCTCCCGGCGACCGGCCCGAATGTTACCGGTGATGGCTTTTGATTCCATGATGGTGGAGTTGGGATCGGCGCCGAAGGCCATTAGCTCATTCACAGAGTCGCCGACCACCAGGCCGCGGTTGCCCCAATGATAGGGCAGGCCGATCTGATGAATCCAGCGACGGCCTAGTTTGAGGGGCTTCATCCGCTCGGTGACTAGAACACGGGCCTCGATCTCGGCGCGGGCGGTCCAGATGGTGGCCCAGGAGCCGTTTTGGAGATCATGTTCAGCGGCGAGTTCAGGGGAGACCTCGCAGAACATGGCGGGCTGCAGTTCGGCCAGCCAGGAGAGCCAGCGAGACATCGCTCCGGAGGTGTGCTGCTCGGTTAGACGATAGGTTGTGAGGACGTAGGGGTAATCGGGATCGGCAAAGGGGCGCGCCATCTGGTTATCTCGGCGATCGTATTCGAACCGGACGGGATTGCATTGTTGCCCATAGAGCGGGTTCGCGATGACCGACTCGAATGGTTCGTAGTGTGTGGGAAGCGGACCTTCCTGCAGGCCGGTGGGAGCGAATAACCAGCCTTTACCGTCGGGCTGCAACATGAATGGATCGTTGCCGGAGATGGTCTCAAGTCCTTGGGAGTCGTCGGAAGCTCGATAGCCCGGCTTCTTGGTCTTCACGAAATCAGGCTCGTCCCATCCGGTCCAGTGCTGTTTCGCTTCATCCCACCAGATCAGTTTTTTGCGCTCAGACCAGGGGCGGCCTTCGGGATCTGCGGAGGCGCGATTGTAGAGGATGTGGCGATTGGAGGGCCATGCAAAGCCCCATTCAGGACCGTAATGATAAGGATCGAAAGCGCGGCCTCGGCTGGCTGCCCGGTTGATTCCGCCGGCGTAGATTCCCGAATAAATCCAACAGCCGCATGCCGTGGAGCCATCGTCTTTCAGTTCGGTAAAGCCGGAGACGGGTTTGCGGTCGGCGATTGTATAACCGTTGATCTCAGCCAGGACTGCTTCCGCGCTGGGCTCTTCGGTGGGCCCATGTACCGGGTAGTTCCAGGTCATGTCCTGGATGGGACGGTCCTTCCGCGCGGTCGAGCCGGCGTAGAGTTGCTTCAGGCGTTTACCCAGGTGGAAGATGAAATTCAGTTCGCTGCGGCAATCGCCTGGGGGATCAATGGCCGCGTGATGCCACTGCGCGAGACGCTGCGTCTGTGTGAAGCTTCCGTCTTTTTCGACATGAGTTGCTGCGGGGAAAAAAAAGACTTCCGTGGCGATGTCCTCAGTACCAACTTCTCCCCGTTCATGCTCCGGAGAATCGCGCCAGAACTCGGCTGTCTCGATGAGCGAAAAATCCCGGACGACGAGCCACTCAAGATTTCTAAGACCCTTTCTCTGCAGGCCTGAATTAGGCGAGCCGACCACTGCGTTTTCACCCATCACGAAATAGCCTTTTACATCGCCATCGGCCATGTTGACGACGGTAGTCATGTGTGAGTGATCACCGGTCATGAGGGGAATGTGGCCAAAGCAGTAATCGTTCTCCGCGGTGGCTGCTTCGCCGTACCACGCCTTCAGCAGAGAGACCAAATATTTCGGAGTTTCCGTCCACCAGCCCGAGCCAGGCGTATAGTTTTCGAGATACTTGGCCAGAGACTCGTCGGTGTGAGACTTCGGCATCGGCAGATAACCGGGAAGCAGGTTATACAAAGTCGGAATATCGGTTGAGCCCTGAATGGTGGCGTGTCCGCGGAGCGCCAGGATTCCGCCACCGGGACGGCCGATATTTCCAAGCAGGAGTTGAAGAACAGCCGCTGCCCGGATGAACTGCGCTCCCACGGAGTGATGTGTCCAGCCGACGGCGTAGCAGAAAGCGCTAGTACGATCACGGCCCGAGTTCTTGCACAGGGCCTCGGCGACTTTGTAGAACTCTCGGGGGGAGATGCCGCACACCTCCTGCACCATCTCAGGCGTGTATCGCTGGTAATGCTTTTTCAGAACCTGGAAGACGCAGCGAGGATGTTGAAGAGTCTCATCCTTGGCGTGGGACTTGATATTTTTTTGACCGTTCAGCCCAGCGGCACGCTCGGCGTGAGATTCGGGGACGCGATTGCTTTCCTGCTCCTGGCGCTCGACTCCTTCGTAGGTCCAGGTGGGTGTCTCATATTGGCCTTTTCCTTCCTGCCAGCCGCTGAACAGGCCGTCGAGTTCTTCAGTGTCCTGAAACCCTTCGTCCACGAGCGAAGAAGCATTGGTGTAGGCGAGAACGTAGTCCTTGAAGTATTTTTCGTTAGTTAAAACATAAGAGATCAAGCCGCCCAGGAACGCGATATCGGAGGCTGCCCGGATGGGGACGTGCATATGAGCAACGGCGCTGGTGCGCGTGAATCGCGGATCAACGTGGATAATCGTCGCGCCGCGCTGTTTGGCCTCCATCACCCAGCGGAACCCCACCGGGTGGCACTCGGCCATGTTCGAACCTTGGATAATGATGCAATCAGAATTCGCCAGATCCTGCAGCGAAGTGGTTGCACCGCCTCTTCCAAACGAGGCCCCCAGACCGGGGACCGTAGAAGAGTGTCAAATACGGGCCTGGTTTTCTATCTGGAGAATACCTAAAGAACTGAAGAGCTTTTTGATGAGGTAATTTTCCTCGTTGTCGAGGGTAGCGCCGCCAAGATGCGCGATTGCCAGGGTGCGATTTACAGTTTCGCCGGTGGTATCAGAGTTCGTCTGCCAGTGGTCTTCACGCGTTTTGTAAACTCGCTGAGCGATCATTTCCATGGCTTGCGGAAGAGGGATGGCCTCCCACTCAGTGCTATAAGGTTTCCGGTGGAGAACTCGCTGCTCCCGATGCTGATTTGTAACCAGTTGAAATGTCGCGGAACCCTTTGGACAAAGGCAGCCTTCTGAGATGGGAGAATCCGGATCGCCTTCAATATCGACGATGCGGTCGTTTTTTACGTAGACGAGTTGTCCGCATCCCACGGCACAGTAGGGACAAAGAGACTTCACCACTTTATCTACGCCGCGCGTTCTAGGCGCGAGAGTTCGGCTTCGATCGGAGGAAGAGGTTTCGCCTAAGGCAGGAAGGTCGGCATTCTGGATTTGTCTCAGTACCGGCCAACTACTGGGCTTTGGATTTCGCGCCATACTCCTACTCTAATCGTCTTTGATTGCGCCAAGAACAAACAATGCGTATTTCTATTACTTTTCACAGCAAACACACTGACAACGTCGCTGGCTTCAATCCATCCAATAAGAAGAAGTGGAGATTTTATGCAGACTAAAAATCGCTGGGCCATTGCAGCAGCCGGAATCTTAATGCAGGTTGCGCTGGGCGCTGTGTACGCCTGGAGTGTGTTTCGCGTTCCATTGGTAAAGCAATTCGGGTGGAGCATTTCAGAGGTGACGCTGGCCTTTACGATTGCGATTTTCGCGCTGGGCTTTGCGTCTTTTTTTGCGGGTTTGTGGATTAACAACAGCGGCCCGCGTGTCGTTGCTATGACCGGCGGCGCTCTGTACGGACTGGGTGTTTTTCTGGCCAGCTTTTCGGCGCACAAACTGTGGTGGCTTTATTTAACGTATGGGCTCATCGGCGGGATTGGGTTGGGCTTCGCCTATATTGTGCCCGTAGCAGTACTGGTGAAGTGGTTTCCGGATAAGCGCGGGTTATTGACAGGCATTGCGGTCGGTGGATTTGGGGCAGGGGCGTTAATTACAGCTCCGGTGGCGACCAGGTTGATACAGTCGGTGGGCGTTCTGACGACGTTTGCCTACTTGGGTATCGCTTTCCTGGTGGTGACCGTACTTACTGGCGCTTTTATGCAAAACCCGCCTAGCGGTTGGAAACCGGCGGGATGGGCCCCCAGTAGTTCGCAAGCGGCACAACGTTCGGCCAAAGACTATACGCTGCGGGAGGCGCTGGCGACTTGGCAATGGTGGGCGCTTTGGCTGCTCCTGTTCTTGAATACCTCGGCAGGAATCTCGGTGATCTCGCAAGAGGCGCCCATGTTCCAGGAACTCGCTAAGATCACGGCGTTCACGGCTGCAACGCTGGTAGGTATTGCGTCGATCGGAAATGCTTTCGGCCGCGTATTCTGGGCGTGGCTGTCCGATTCGGTGACCCGCCGGATGACCTTCTTGATGATGTTTCTGTTGCAGGTGGCGCTGTTCTGGGCGCTGCCGAATTTACATACGAGGGTGTCGATCGGCTTTGTCAGTTTTCTGATTCTGATGTGCTACGGCGGGGGATTCGGGACCATGCCGGCTTTCGCCGCCGATTACTTCGGTGCCAGAAATGTAGGTTCGATTTACGGCTTGATGCTGACGGCGTGGGGCTTCGCCAGCGTGTTCGGTCCGATTCTTATCGCACGTATGAGGCAGTCAACGGGTGGGTACAGCGGGGCGCTTCACATTATCGCGGTTGTCATGTTGCTGTCGGCGGTCTTGCCGCTTCTGACGCGGCCGCCGAAACACGTCGAGGAGCCGCTTCGGCAAGCCGCTTAGGCAGCTAAGTTCTAGCGTTCTTCGGCGGTCTGGCTTGGCTGACTAGAACAAGCTTGAGTTTCGTAGGCGCCGTATTCGATGGCAAGGGAGGTATCGCCAAAAAATGTGATGTGAGCTACCGAGTGATTGTAAGTAGGAAGCCAAAAAGTGTGGATGGGACCGAAGTCCTGCTCAAAGTCCGGATGGCTCGCCCAAAATGACACGCTCTTGGCCGGTTTGCCTTTCATTTTGACTAAAGTGAACCTGTTCGTATCGATCCAGGCGTAACCGTCGAGCAAATATTTCCCTTTGTTGCGCGGATCGAGTCGAATTTTGTAACAAGAATGTCCGTTTGTTGTTTCTTGACCAACCAACCAGAGCTTATAGTTGGCTTCGTCTAGCTGAGATTTATCACTTTCACTGCCTGCGCTGGCGACCTCTCCACTGATAAGGTCGAGAATCGAGTGGCGGATGAGCGTGTTGGTATTATCCTCTGAGATAAGTTTGAATTTTTTTCCTTCAGACTTGTCGTAAGTCACGGAAAAGATCATCTTCGCTTCTTGCGACAGATGTTTGTTGGTAAGACTGTAAGTACGTTTTACCGAGTAACTACAAAGGTCAGACTTTTGGCGTTCTGCCCCCTGACGGAATCTCTCCAGTATCGTAGCGGCATCGGGGACGGTTCCAGCTCCAAACGAAACAAAAACCGACGGGGAAAAGATGATGGCTAGTCGCAGCAATTGTTCGCGACTTGTGCTCATCGGCTAGGCCTGAGATGTGGACGATATCGCACAGCGGCGGTTAGGCGAGGCAAAGAGTGTTGCTTCATCGTGTCAGTTTTGCCATCCTGCACTTGGAAGGCTGTTCTCATCCCAAGGGTAGCAATTACAGAGCTAACGCCTCAATTTTACTCAGGTGAGAAGGTTCTGGCGGTCTGAGGGGAGTTGGAAGGGGACAGCTCCAGCAATCGCGCTGCCACCAATTTCGATTGGATCGTCCAGCCCACGGATCAGTCGTTGAGGTCGCCGGGAGCGGATGCCAACGCGGTTCGATGGAACAAACCAGAGACCACCCTGGAATGCCGTTGAAGTCTACGGTCCAATCCGGGCCGGCAACCTGGTCGCCAAATTGCTCAGATTTATGCCAGATTCTTACGGGACAAAGGCGCTTGTCTGGGAAGAGATAGAAAGAGATGTTGAGAAGAAAGGCGGGGCGAACTTCCGGAAAATCACCTGATCCACTAAATTTGTGAAAAGAACCAGAACAAAGCTTTCCGTCATTAATTAGAGACGATAACCATTGCTTACCTTCCTGAGCCGTTACGGCACAGAAACTGTGTTCATCAGTTTGTTTCAGTTCGGCGGGATTGTGTTGAATGACTGCGGAAAAAGTTCTTAGGGTAAAGCGTCGCATCGATCCTCGGCCCGGAGCCGAAACATTCCTTTCGGAAATGTTTCGAGCGGCTGCCGTTAAGGTTGTGGGCGAATGCTTTAGGATTTCTCGTTTGTTTTAGACTTGCGATGTCGCGGCCGGTTGCTAGACAGCAAACGATAAACTGTTTTCCTGAGGCGAAATTCCGGCTTCAGGTATGTCCTGCATGTAAACGAAATAGACGCTCTCTTTATACTTCGCCTTGACAGTACGATAGTTGAAGCCGGGTCCATAGAGCTCAATCTGTGCTCCGGCTGGGATTTCGGATAGTGCTCCGACAAGCACTTGTCCAGTTACACGGTTCTCGATCTCTATCGCGGAGATACTACGTTGAGTACGAAAGACTCTCATGACCGGAAAATCAACGGGCATGGAGGATTGACTTAGGTCGAGGGATTTAAATGCACCCATGCGGTTACTACATCCTTTCAACACAAATATGGACGCCTTTTTTTTAAGAATGTTAAGAAATTTTTTTAACTTAGGTGGGCTTTAAACAATCAGGTAATTCAGATGACTACTTACCGTTATCAGGTGGTTGACGTTTTTACCCGTCAAGCGCTAGAAGGGAATCCGTTGGCCGTGTTTCCGGAGGCCGGAGATCTTACGCCGGAGACGATGCAGAAGATTGCCAAAGAACTGAATCTCTCTGAAACTGTGTTCATTATGCCAATCGAGCACTCTGAATGTGTTGCAAAATTGCGCATCTTCACACCCAGCCGTGAGCTGGATTTCGCCGGGCATCCTACGGTGGGGACCAGCTTTGTCCTGATGAAGACGGGAAGGGTGGCCGAGGGCGTCAAGCAATTCAGTCTGGAGGAAAACGTCGGTCCTGTGCCCGTTCGAATAGATGAGAGCGAGGGTAGGCCGCTTATCTGGTTGACAACTCCCACTATTAAGGACGGAGGGACTTACGATCGTGACATCTGTGCACACGCGATTGGGCTTCGCCCTGAGGACCTCCTCGAAGTGCAGCCACAGATGCTAACGGCAGGCAATCCTACCTTGTTTATAGTCGTGAAGGACAAAGAAGCCGTTGATCAAGCATACCTCGACAGCGCCGGGATGTCGCAATTGAGGAAGGTTCACAACGAATTCTTATGCGTCTTCGTCTTCGCGCCTGTGGCGGCCGGCGCTTACTCTCGTATGTTCGCACCGGAGCATGGCATCGCAGAAGATCCGGCGACTGGCAGCTCGACCGGCCCCCTGGCACTCTTTATGATGCGTAACCGGCTTGTAGCTGATTCGGATGGCACAAGATTCGTAAGCGAACAGGGTACGAAGATGGGTCGGCGGAGCATCCTCCACGTTCATATATGTGGGCAGCAAGGTAACAATGGAATCGAGGTCGGAGGGCATGTCACTCCGCTGATCGAGGCGGTTATGAAGTTGTAGTGCGATATGCCTCATCGAAGAACCGGAACGGAGTTTAGCCGAAAGAAGTAAGAAATGAATGGTCAGACCGAAAATTTGTTTGCGCCTGAGTTAGAGCCGCCTTACTTTGTGGTGATCTTCTCTTCGCAACGAACCGCGGGAGAAAACGGCTATGCGGCAACGGCCGAGCGAATGGCCGAGTTGGCGCAAACGATTCCAGGCTATCTGGGGATCGAAAGTGTCCGGGGAGAAGATGGGTTCGGCATCACCGTCTCTTACTGGAGGGACGAGCAGGCTATCGGGTTATGGCGCAACCAGGCGGAACATCTCCTGGCGCAGGCGCGAGGAAAGCAGGAATGGTACGACCAGTACAAGATCTGCGTAGCCAAAGTAGAACGATCGTATTCCGGCCCCTGAAGCAGATAGGTTGAATACCTACGGGTTACCCCAGCTTGAGACAAACGGTTAAGAGACTGTTTACTGTTCGACGATAGAGCTTCAGTTCCTCTTGGCATCGGTTTTATTCTGATCGTGCCAGTGATGTGGAGAGAGACCCGGAGACAACGACAGGCCTCCCTTGTTGCGAAAAAGACGCATATTGGGGGTGGGCATGGCATCTGCTTTTCACCGCTCATTGCTGGCGATTGCTGGCGGCCCAGATATGCGGCAATCGTCAAGCTGCACGTGCATCATTAAACCCTGTACTTTACAGGCGACTGAAAGCTGCTGACCATGCCTCAATTGAGCCAAGGCGTCTTTGTCCTCATCCGAGAAATGAGCTTGCACTTCTCTTAGTCCACCGAGCGGATCATCACCGTTTCGCAGTCCGTGGTCGGTGAGGATAACGTAGGGAGAATCTGTGATATCGTTGCTAATTTCTTCAACGCTTCCCTTGACTCCGATCTTTTTGCCCTTATACATCTTGTCTGCCGCCAGTTCGTTAGCCTCATATTCACTAACGATCTGCGATGGTGTGACCCATTGAAGTTCAGGGTTCAGCTGAGTTTCCGTTGTGCTTGCGTCAGTCGCGAGGGCGGCGCCGCTGTCGCGTGCCGCTTTTGTTTTCTTGTCCGTGTCGGGTAATAGCGAACCGAGAATAACCAGAAACGTAAACACGCCCACTACTCCCAGAAGAACTTTCAGCAGTATGTGCCGTTTCCGTTTGGGTGCTCCGGTAACCGGAGTAGCACTGATCTGTCCCGCCTCAGTTGAAAATGGAAGAAGCGTTCCGCCGTTAAGATACGGGAGAACGCATGAAGAAGCAACGGAAGCACTATAGCGGAGAAGAGAAAGTGGCGATTCTGAGGCGGCACTTGCTGGAGGGGGTGGCGGTCTCGAAGCTGTGCGATGAGATGGGGTTGCAGCCGACCGTTTTCTATCGCTGGCAAAAGGAACTGTTCGAGAATGGAGCCGTGGCTTTTCAAGCCAAAGGACGCGCTGACCAGCACGCCGAGCAGGAACGCATCGAGTATCTGGAAAAGAAGATGCAGCGTAAGGATGAGGTCCTGGCGGAACTGATGGCCGAGCATATTGCTTTAAAAAAAGATCTTGGGGAGCTCTGAACGGAGTGTGGGTGGCGCACGACGTGCGAGACCAAGTGGTGGACTTTGTGCGGCGCTGGTCGGAAGCATCGGACATCAAAACCGGCCAGTTCGTGGAATGGCTGGGCGTAACCGCAAGCAAGTTTTACGACTGGCAAGCGCGCTACGGTTGCGTCAACGAGCACAACGGCTGGGTTCCCCGGGATTTCTGGCTTGAGGAGTGGGAAAAGCAAGCCATTTTGCAGTTCCAGGAAGACCACCCGCTAGAGGGCTATCGCCGCCTGACGTTCATGATGCTGGATCGCGACGTGGTGGCCGTGAGCCCGTCCAGTGTATGGCGGGTGTTAAGCCAAGCCGGGCGGCTCGGGAAATGGCATCCGGCGTCGAAGAAAGGAACCGGCTTCGCGCAGCCGCCGGCGCCGCACCAGCATTGGCACACCGATGTGTCCTACATCAACATCGCCGGTACGTTCTATTATTTGTGCAGCGTGCTGGACGGCTTTAGCCGCTTCATCGTCCATTGGGAACTGCGCGAATCGATGCGCGAGGCCGACATCGAAATCGTGCTGCAAGCGGCCCGCGAGAAGCACCCGCAAGCCACTCCGCAGATCATCTCCGATAACGGCCCGCAGTTCATCGCCCGCGACTTCAAAGAGTTCATTCGCATCGCGGGCATGACGCATGTGCGTACCTCGCCGCATTACCCGCAGTCGAATGGAAAAATTGAACGCTGGCATCAGTCGCTCAAAAGCGAATGCATCCGGCCCGGAACACCACTGACAGCAGACGATGCGCGACGCTTGATTGGCCGCTATGTCGAGCACTACAATGCTGTGCGCCTGCACAGCGCCATCGGCTTCGTGTCTCCTGCGGACATGCTCGCCGGACGGCAACAGCAGATCCATCAAGAGCGCGACCGCAAGTTAGAAGAAGCTCGACGGCAACGTCAACTCCGGAGGCAAGCCGCTTGAAACATTGTTCGAGCCCCGCCCTTTTCGGAGCTACAATACCCTTGCCAGGCAAAACAGAAGCAGGCACTGCGGGGACGCAACCATGCCGAGGGATAACCTGGTGGGCTCATCGAGACGATGACTGGGGCGTGGAACTCCCCGTTCCGCGCTCCTCCCAAACAAACATCGGATCGGTAGACCCAAATGCCTTGAAAATCCCCGCCCGCAGGGCGGAATCTACACTAACGGAAAACGCTCGCCTTCCATTTCAGGCTGAACCGGAACAGATCGGGGTTGGTTGGATCTCAATTCCAGTAGACTGCCCACAACCAATGCAAAACTTTCCATTATGGGGAAGAGGTGAACCACAGTTCTTACATGTCACGGAAGTAAACTCCTGTTATCGGGCACGTGAACGCTACACCTTCAGCCTACTTAGAAGAGAGGGTTTTCGAAAGATCTATAAGTTTAGAGAACGCCACACTTACGCATATAGACCTGGGAAATTGAGCGGCGTATTTACGAACTTTGGGAGTTGCCTTTCTTAACCGGTTAGCTCAAAATGGCGGGCAACTCCGCTCACTGACGTCGATCACCAACAAGAATTTCCTCTAGGGAAGGACGTAGTATTCGTAAGTGTCGGCCCACTTGAACTCGCCCCCGGGCGGGATCGACATGTCAATGTAGGGTTCGACTGCGATGACCGAACGAATCGACCAGAAGTTTATTCGTGAGAGAGGCTTGTCGCCGGAGATTCGAAGACCGGCTTTTACTTTCGCGTTTTCAATTTGGAATTTGTTGTCGTCCGCCGTGTTGCCGTATCCCTTAAGGGTTCCGAAAACGCGATCTTCTCCTTCCAATGTCTTCTTGTACGTGAGCTGTTTCTCTCTCACTTCCGCGCCGTCCAGAGGATGATCCGTTTCTATTTGGAACGGAGCGGTCATGGTGAAGTCAGGACCGGTGGGCTGCTTGTCGAGAACAAGGAAGTTGTGATTGTAAACGCTGCTATGAATCGGAAGATTGCCGACGTTGCGCAGGGAGTGTTCGATGGCAAGTCCAGGTTTCCCTTTCGCAAGCGCTATCTCTTTGCGATAGACGTAGCTGTAACCGGAGCCGGCGTCGCGGAGTTCTTGTGTAAAGGTGACGGAATCTGAGGTGTGTTTTACGGTCCACTTGCCGGAGTTAACGATTTCATATTGGCGATAGCTGCTGTAGTGAGAATCGTCCGGTTTTCGAAGAACTCCGATGCCGATCTTGATGAACGTGCCTCCCGCTTTTGCCTCGGAGAACCCTAACGCCGATCCATCGGTGGAGAACTCTTCTACAGGGCCCATAATGGCCGAGCAGCTGCCGGCAACTATGTCCGGACCTTTGTAAACGAAATCTTTAACCGAAGGGTCTCTCTCGGTGAACCACGGTCCATAGTAATCATGCCCCTTGTAGTTCAGGCTGGCAATGATTCCGGACCAATCGAATCGTGTCCCGAGATAATAGCCGTGGACAGGGTCCGGCAGATAAAGCCTAGCGTGCAAGAGACCATTTCCAATTTCGGCGTGAGGCGGTTCGGATTTCACTTGAGCAAGTACTCCAATCGCTAATAGTAAACAACCGATTCCACACAACCCTAATTTCATACGAGTTTCTCCTTGAAAGATGAGACTTCAGAATTATATGCGAGCCTCGGGTTGGGGAGAAGGATTACACTAATCAGGTCATACTGATCAAATCATGAATTCCAGAGAAACAAATGAGCAGAGCGGCCTCAATCGGGATCAGCTTAAAGAGCGGCTTTCTTCCATTGAGCTGGTGCTAATGGACGTAGACGGAGTCTTGACCGACGGGACGTTTTATTTTCTGCCCGACCCGAGCTTGCCTGGCGGAACTATCGAGACAAAAGCGTTCGACTCCCAAGACGGCATCGCGCTGCAGTGGCTGCGTCAGTTTAAGATTTCGGCAGGTTTGATTAGTGGCCGGGATTCTCTGGCGACAGCGGAACGAGCACGTACAGCAGGTTTCCGGTTCGTTTATCAAGGTCATCTGGAAAAGAAGGCCATACTTCAGGAGATCATGCATACCTCCGGGCTGGACGCAAAGGCGATTCTTTATATTGGCGACGACGTCACCGATGTTGTGGTGATGCGACGGGTAGGCGTGGCCGTCGCAGTGGCAAATGCACGACCGGTTGTCAAGAAATTCGCTCATTACATCACCGAGGCGCCGGGAGGTTCGGGCGCAGTAAGGGAAGTCGTTGAGCTCCTGTTGGAGGCGAAAGGAGTGTTCGATCAGGTTCTGGCCCATTACGAAGCGCTCGATTAGGTCAATTTGGGGTCGAAATGTTTGTAATTGGTGCAGTTGAACAGCAAGGTAGAGTCTGAATGAAATGTCTTGTAGTTTTCCTGTTTCTTGTGAGTAACTCAATTGGTGCGGAAGAGGGATGGTGGATGACGACGCCAATCCGCTGGGTGCAGACTAACCTTCGGGAAACTGACGCTTCTTTGAATGCGAAGCGGTTAGTAAGTCAACTAAGCGACATGCGCGCGAATGTTCTTCTGTTTGGAATGGGAGGAATTACTGCCTATTACCCGACGAAGGTAGAGTTTCACTACGCTAGTCCTTACATGCCGCCGGGCCACGATACCTTTGGGGAGGTGCTGAAAGAAGCGCATGCTCACGGTATCCGGGTGGTGGGCCGCTTCGATTTAAGTAAGACCCAGAAGCAAGTGTTCGATGCGCATCCGGAGTGGTTTTTCCGTAAGGCGAACGGCGAGCCGGTGGTGTACAACGGTTTGTATTCGACCTGCATCAACGGCGGCTATTATCGGGAGCAAGGGTTGAAGATTCTGGCAGAAGCGCTTGAAAAGTACTCTGTAGACGGCTTGTTTTTCAATATGTTCGGGAATCAATCTCATGACTATAGCGGCAATGACGTTGGGCTTTGTCATTGCGACAGCTGCAAACGAAAATATCGTGAAATGTTCAATGAGAATCTGCCCGACAAACCGAACGATCATTACCGGCGGTTTATGTTCGTCGCTTCTCGCGAAGTGGCAGCGTCGATCGGCAACCTGATCCACAGCAAACGTCCCGGAGCCGGCTATTTCAATTACATTCAGGAATCGACGGACGGAATCATGTCTGAATCGAATACTGCTTACAATCGTCCGCTTCCTTTGTGGCCTTACACTGCGAGTGACAATGTCAACCGGGCGCGAAATAGCGAGCCATCGAAAATGGCGATCGATCTATGCATGCAGTTTGTCGACATGCCCTGGCGATTCGCTACGGTGTCGCCCTATGAGATTTCTCTTCGGATGTGGCAAAACATTGCAAACGGAGGAGCGCTGACGTTTGAGGTGAATGGGACGCTTGATTTGCAGGACAGACAAGCCCTCGAGGCCGCCAAGCCGGTTTTTCGATGGGTGGCAGACCATCAGCAGTACTACCTGAGGGAACAGAGTGCGGCTCGAGTGTTGTTGCTCGGAAACTCCGTGAAAACGGGAAAAACATTCAATGAGCGCTCCTATCGAGGTATCTTTCGCCTGCTTTCCGAGGAGCACATTCCGTTTGCCGTATCGGACAATCTCGACTGGTTGGGGAAACGGCAATTCGATCTTGTGATTGCAACGGACTGGGCTCCGGCTGCTCTCAAAGAATACGCCAGCCAGGGTAGCAAGGTGCTGGTGGTAAGCCCGCGAGAGCCCGATTTTCCGGTAGCGCCGGCGGTTCGTAAATGGAAGAACATCGAAGCTTATTTGCGAATCCGAAATCACAAGCTATTTCCTTCCCTACGAGAAACAGATCTATTAATGCTGGCGGGAGACTACACCGAAGTCGAAGGAAACGGTTCAGATTCCGTTACTCTTGTGCCGCCCTCCATGTATGGACCGCCGGAGAAGATCCACGTTGATATGAAGGACACTACTAAGCCAGGGATTGCTTTTCGAAAGGAAGGGAGAGGGGCAGTCGCGTGGATACCGTGGGATTTGGGAGGTCTCTATTACCGGCTGAGTTTGCCGGCTCACGAGGGATTTTTTCGCGATGTTGTGGATCGGCTGGACCCCCATCGACAGCTGGTGACGAATGCGCATCCGCTGGTCCAAATGACTTGGATGGAACAGAACGGGCGGCATATTCTGCATTTGATCAATATGTCTGGCACATCGCAAACTGCCTATTTCGCCCCGCTGCCGACCGCGAACATTCACGTCAGAGTCGAGGGCGATTTTAAGAAGGCTCAAAGTATTCGTACTCCAGGCGATTTAGCGATTCAGAGCGAGGAAGGGTTTTCGGAATTCACACTCCCGCAATTGAATGACTATGAGGCCGTGATCCTCCAATAGCAGGCAATGTCGATCTACTGGGAGACTTCTCGATGCGCCACGCGGGCAATCGTAGCTACAATTCTTTTGGCAGCGGGGGCGTTGCCTGGTTCCGCCGCAGAGCTGCCCGTCGACGGAATCAGTCACGTCACCTTTCGGGTCACGGACTTAGACAAAGCGAAGGCGTTCTATACGGGAATACTCGGCTTCTCGGAATGCTTCGATCTTAAGCGAAGAGACGGTCGACTTTTCCTCGTCGTTCTAAAAGTGAATGACCAGCAATTTATCGAGATTCTGCCTAATTTGAAAGCGGGCGAAAACGAGCGAATGATTCATGTAGCCTTGGTGACGTCCGACGTGGAGTCCCTTCATCGCGACTTAGTAAGTCGAGGATTGTCGCCGGATGCTTTACGCCCAGCGGGCGGAGATGCTACACGTGCCGTGGAGTTGATGAATCCGGAGGGAAATAAGCTGGAATTCACGCAATATTTGCCGGATTCCTACCAGGCAAAAGCACGAGGCAAGTGTCTAAACCAGTCTAAGGTTTCGGATCATATTCTTCGAGCCGGGATTGTTGTTCCACGGAACCAGTTGGAGCAGGCTCTTGCTTTCTATCGCGATCAACTCGGCTTTACGGCGGTAAGAGCCAAGCGTCAGCGGTCCGCGGAAGCCTCTGAGATCGATTTGGACATTCCTGGTAAACGCGGAGATCAGATTGCACTCATGCTGAACCACCAAAACCCATCGAGAGAGCAGTTGGGTTTCATGCAGCACATCACACTCGAAGTAGAAGATTTAAGAAAAATATTCCGAAGGCTTGAGGCGCGTGACGCTGCAGAGAAGCAAGCTGTTAAGCCACATCGGGACCGCAATGGAGATTGGGCGCTCGATCTTTATGATCCGGACGGAAGCCGTATCGAGCTTGTCCAAGCGCGGCGATAATAGGCAGGCGTGCCGGCTAGCTCGGTAAGTCTGGTAAGAATAGAGCGATCGCGCGATAGCCGCGGATATTAATGAGAAGTTGCAGGTTCGGCTCAGGACTGTAGTCGAAGTCGAATTCTCCTGAAGAGTTAGCTCGCGTTTTCATGAGGAGATGGTCTTCGCTCAACAAAATGACATCTATTCCACGGATCGTATTGTCGGGGTCTTGCGCGTTGACTACCTGCCCAACTAGAAGAACACTTTTGTGCGAAGACTTTGTTTCTAGTCTTACGTCAATTACAAACGGCTCCGCTTCGTGGATCAGCTGACGACTAGACTGAACTAAGGACCGTGTTGCAGCTTTCGTTTCTACCTGACTGTCGAATATCAAATGAGCCAGTTGAGCGGTTTGCTCAAATCCCTTCTGTGTTGAAACCGATTGGTTAAGGGATATTGTGCTCCGCTCCCGATTATGTTCTCTGTCCTGTGGCGAATTCAATATAAGGCGCCAAGTTGCTGACGTTTCCACGCACTCCTCACATCCCTGGTCGAGATGTGTTGTCATTGCCGCCATTTTCGTTTGTGGCAACACGCCTCCGGCAAGATCGATCCAGTCACGCGGTGAAAAATGGCTCATAAATCCTTGGGTACGAACATCAGCCGCAGACTTCCTCCTGGAGACACGTACCAGCCGATCAAGTGTAAGACTTCGTCCATAGATCCGTCTATTTCATCCAAGCGCATTTCCGATTAGCTTGAAAGGGGCCCAAAAGTAAGGATGCCCATACTTCTTACGGATCTCGATCATGGCCGAGCGTACCGCATCCCCTTTGCGAACTCTTTGGTTGAGAGATTCGTAAAAGACCTTCATAAATTCAGATGTGCTTCGGTCGTCAACTTCCCACAGGGACAAAAGCAAAGACCGAGCACCAGCATAGAGGAGTCCGCGTGTCAGTCCGAGTATCTCATCACCCTCGGCAACGCTATTGAGTCCCGTGACACAGCCACTCAGGGTGAGCAGATCGACCGGCAAATTCATACGATAGAGGTCTAATAGGTTGAGGTACGAATCCGCCAGCTTTATTGAGGAAAACATCGGATTGTCTTCCCGGAAATGACCATGGCTGGCGATGTGAATTAAACCGGAAGAAGGACCGTAGGTGCGTAGCGCGTGCTCGGTCGCCTCCGACCCGAGAAGCACGTTCGAATCCGATAACGTCGCTGCGACCGCCTCTATTTCCTGCCTTATGAACGGAGTTCGAGCATCGTCTATTCCAAGGATCAGGGCAGGCCCGGTTCGCGGTTCGTGCATCTCATGCATTTGAACAAAGATGCTTGCACTGGGTTCGTAGCATACCGTGAATCTTTCGATCAGATATCGGCTTCCATCGAACAAGGCGTGAAAAGGCAAAGAGTGCAAAGGACCGAAAGGAACGATACTTAAATCCTGGACGTCAAGGAAGCGTTCAATCGGCGTGATGAGATATTCATACAGGTTCCGCAAATGTGACAGAGTAGATCCCAGGAGACTTCGCTGAAAACGATGAATGTAATCGCGGCTTAGTTGAAATTTTGACAATTGAAAGTCAAGCATCTTCATAGTCCGCGTCAGGACCGAAACGTCCACCAGAGGAATAACGCTCAGTCCTCGAGTTGTTACGACTGCCACGTGAGCTTTATGCCCAATTGCGAAGTACTCTAACAGTGCGGCGCGGGGGCCAAGCGCAGCGTGAATTTTCGCCAAAGTCGTGGCGCCGGAGTTCTGAAGAGCTTTACCAACACTTCCGGAATCCGTTGTTTCCAGCAGTAAACGCAGGAGTTGGCGCTCTTTCTCTTTAGCGCCCAGCTTTAATGAATCGATAACTTCGGGTGCTACCCCGTCTTGAGAAAATTGCTCCCGCTCGATTCGATGGTAATACCAGTTGAGTTGTCTCCTGCCGTCGAATACAAGATGATCGGTCTCACCGTTCTCGAGTTCAGGACCGCGATCGCGTGTTCCCTCCATGATCAGGTCTCTCAGCGCTCGCGCCTTTGCCGCTTCAATATGAGAAAAGGCTTCTGTCAGGGATTCTTCACTGGGAGGACGATTGAGACACAATTGAGCAAGTCGGCCGTAAACCTCCAGGCGGTTTTGCATCAATCCGATTTTTAACTCTTCCAGCTGCAGACTCGTTCGCAATGTTTCTAAAGTAGATTGGGCTTCCAGGTAGGAAGAATAGGCGTCTTCTAGCTGCTGGGAAGCCTCGAATATTTTCCCTCTGAGGAATTTAGCTTGGAACAGCAGAATCGGAACATCTAAGCAACGCAGAATAGAAAGAGCCTCATCGCAACAGGAAGCTGCTTCTGAGATGCGGCCCGTACGAAGATGAACTTCGCTTAAAACAAGCAAGCAGAGCACTTGTTTGCTCGGCATGCGAGTGAGGCGGAAAGAATCTGCGGCGCGCAGACAGAGCTGCTTTGCTTCGGCAAAGCCGTTTTGCTTAACCAGAATGACCGCGCGATATAAGTCAATTAGACTTTGCCAGGCTTGGTTATTCTCATGAATCAGAATGTTTTTGGCTTGCGTGAAGAGTTTGAGCGCGCGAGGTGAGTCACCTTGCATGCTCGTGGCGATGGCAAAGTTTGTAAGAGATCTCGCAGCCTCAAACTGCATCCCCAACTCCTCGAAGTGTTGAAAACCATGTTGCGATTTTTCTGCGGCCTCCGTTATTAGACCTAATTCGAGATAGATCTCCGATTCGTCTAACTCGCAGAGGCCGGCATGATAAACGTCTCCGTTTCGATGGCAGGAGTCACGGGTGGTCCGTAACAGGCTGAGTGCTCTTGTATAGTCACCTCGGAGATAGTAAAGATATGCAATGTTGTAATCCGCTTGAGAGACTAACAAGGGCATTTCGTGCTGCTCACAAAACTCCCGGACTCGTTGATATGTTCTAAGTGCATCTGAGAAGTTGTCCAGCGCTATAAGACAGACCGCCATGTTATGGAGAGCAACGCCGATCGCTTCCGCATCTCGAAACGGGGCTAGTTGCTGATAGGCGCGTTCATAGCTTAGAAGGGCTTCGCTGTATTTATTTTGGCGATGGTAAATGTTCGCTACATTCAGTTCTAGTCTTGCAAGGCGACCGGCTTCACCGAGTTCACCGAAAATGTTTCGCGCCCTGTCAGCCGCGGCAAAAGCGCCCTCATATTCGCCTAACAAGATATGCGACTGGATAGAACTGCTTAGCGTTCGGGCCGCTTCGTTCATAAGCCCGATTCCCTCGAAGAGCGCAACAGCGTTTGAGAACAGCTGGACCGCCGATCGACAGTCGCCGATAAGCCAAAGGGCGTTTGCCTTAGCCCGATAGGCCAGTCCGAGAGCGAAATCGGCTTTTAACTCTTGCGCGATGACAAGCGCGGCCTCGGCCAGAGCCGATGCTTTTCTAACGTCGACTCTGAGGCCGGTGCGGACCGCCTCATCCAACTGCTCTACTACATCGATCCGGATGTAATGAGGGAAATCCCGCAGGAACTTACTTGTAGAGTCACCGTCAAGCCTCTGGCCTAACTCCACGCAAACCGTTTCAATCGTTTCGTCCATTACTCTCGCCAAGGGATGTTTCTGGGTCTAGCTGAAGGATCTTCGCATTAACGTAGAAAAAGCTGCTCGGCATTCCACAAAATTCGATCGCTGAGAACTGCCGGCTTGAAATTTCCCACTCGATCCTTCGCTCCAACTAAGGCATCGGGGCTCACCAGAAAGATCGCGGGCACGTTGTCCCGTACCAACTGCTGCACAGCGTCGTATAAATGCTTTCTCTGCCGGTAATCTCGGGCAACCATTTGCGCCCGCATAAGACGATCTATTTCAAGCTGCCAACCGGGTTGTGCCGTTCCGTCAGTTAGCTGCCAAACGTGTGTCCCTCCCGTCGAACTGAGTACATTCAGTTGAGCATTAGGATCGGCATCTCCTTCCGAGAGCCCAATAATGGCCGCGTCGTAGCGGTAAGTGGTGAAAATCCGATTCAGAAAAGTATGAAAATCGAGCGCATCGAGGTTCACTGTAATACCGAGGCCTTTCAGATCTTGCTGGATGAATGTCGCCATTTGTACCTGCTGCGGATTTCCAGCGTTGATCGCGATGGAAAACTTGACAGGGGTGCTGAGCGCATCTTTCAGCAAGCCTTCTCGAGTCCACGAAAAGCCGCATTCGAGGAGCAGTTGCTTGGCGAACTGAAGCGATACGACCGGATCGGGAATTTTGCGATTCAACCAGGCCTTGTTGCCGGGTGTCTCCTGGGTGGACAGCGCATGCGCTCTTCCCCGGTAGCCGATTCGGACAATCGATTCTCGATCGATGACGTTCGAGATCGCCTTCCGAAAGCCAACCTGCTGAAACCAGAATTGTTCCTGAGTCACGGACGCTCTCGCGCCGCTAGGAAGTTTGTTCTGATTGAAGAACAGGAAGTAGTATTCGAGTCCGGGCCCCAGATCATAAAGGTGGAAACTGTTGCTTTGCTGATATGGTTCCAGGAAAGCGAAGTCGGCGGCGGTCAAGCCGTTAATCATGTCCATATCGCCTACTTCAAAGCGCAGCGCCTCTGCATCGGCATTGGGGACAAAAAGAAAAGCGATAGCCTGAAGATAAGGCAGCCTGTTCCCGGCGTCGTCTTGTTTCCAGTAATAAGGATTTCGCTCCAGGACAATGCGCTCTCCGGGCACATATTTCGCCAGACGAAAGGGTCCCATGCCTGCAATTTGCCCCGGCTCAGTTGTTACGTTCCACGCCCGGCTCAAGGTGCCTTGAAGGTAAGAATCCTGCAACAAGTGACGAGGCAGAATCGCAATCCCGTCGAAGAGGCGTTCTGCTGCGGCATCCCGTTGGGCTAACGCAAACCGGACGGTGAGTGCATCGACTTTGGTGACTGCGACCGGCTTGCCGCCGACCGTCAGGAGATCCTTCTGGACGGAGCCGACACGCCCGTCAAGATAGGCGTTGAACGTAAAGATGACATCGTCGGCGTCACAAGGATAGCCGTCCGAAAAACGCAGTCCGGAGCGCAAGTGAAGCATATAATCCCGTCCATCGGGTGAAACTGTCCACGATTTTGCCAAGGCGGCTTCTGTTTGCTGAGTGAAGCGGTTGATATGTATGAGATCCGCGTTCATTAGCCCGATCGCCGATCTGGAACCTAAATCGAACGCGATAAGCGGATTCAGTGTTTTCGGTTCAGAGCGTTGGGAGACGACCAATGCGCCGCCGCGCTTTCCGATTTCACCCTTTACAATTTGCAGGTCGAGTTCGTGTGCGAAGCCATGACGAACAGCGTTACATGAGAAGAACAGAGAGAAAAAAGCAAAGAGCTTTCGAAACCGCTTGGGTTTTTTCCGGTTCAAATATTTACCTTTCTCGAAGCAGATGAATCGTTCGAGATATTTCCTTGAAATACTGTGGCTGTGTTCAGATTTGTGGGCTAGAAAACAGGTAATTTGCAAATAAACGGCTATATGTCAAGAATATAGCAACCAGGCACATAGCAGGCGCAAACATCCACCAACACGATTGCAGAACAAAACTATTTTGTAATTCCGCCAACATGTTGCCCCAACTGGGAGTCGGCGGACTAATTCCGAGGCCCAAAAATGACATCGTGATTTCGGCAAGCACGTATTGCGGAAGGTTCAATGAAAGCTGGGTAATGGTGACGCTGGAGGCGGCAGGGAGTACGTGCTTGCGCAGAATGTAAAGATCGGTCGCCCCGAAACTTTTAGAAGCCACAACATAATCTCTCTCTTTTGCACTCAAGACCAATCCACGTATCAGGCGCGCCGGTCTTGGCCACCCTAATATTCCTAAGGCTGCAATTAAAAAAAAGAAGATCCGGGTTGAATCGGTTTGAGGCGGTACATAAGCTCGAAAACAGAGCAGAAGATACAGCCAGGGAACCGTCATGAATAATTCTGAGGCGCGCATCACCATTTCGTCGATCCAGCGTCCGTAATAGCCCGCGATGCCGCCCAGCGCAAGGGCCAAACTGAGCGACAAACTACAACCAAGTAGCCCGGAGAATAGCGAGATGCGGCCGCCATACAGCAGACGAGATAACTCATCTCTGCCGAAGCCGTCCGTGCCCAAAATAGAGAGTTGAGCCGGTTTGTCGGTTCCGAATAGATGAGTATGCGAACCAATAAGTCCAAAAAGCTTATAAGATGAACCGGAAACAAAGAGATGAATGGGAAAAGGGTTTTTTCGGTCTTCGAAATACTGGTTGAATGTGCCGCGCGATAGAACCCGGTTGTAGACAAATGGACGAAAGTAATAGGAATGAGATGGATCCCAGAGGTGAATGGAAGAAGGAGGAGCAAAAACTAAGCTTCTATTTTGTTCGTCAACATCATAGGGAGCGAAAAAGCCGGGAAAAAGAAGAATTCCATGGGACACAACCAGAAACGACACTGCGATGCGAGATTGTTTTCCGGATTTCATCTTGGTCCGAAGGAAGTTAGTCAGCCCGGATGCGGGGGTCGGTCGCATAGAGCAGGACATCCGAGACGAAATTCCCGAAAACGAGGAAAGCCGCAGCCACGACGGTTGCGTCCGTAATTAGCTGAAAGTCCCGTCGCATAAGCGCCTCGAGAGTTAACTCGCCCAGTCCCGGCCAACTGAAAACCGCCTCTATCAGTAACGAAGAACTCATCAACATCCCGATCGAGAGTCCGAATAACGAAATCAGCGGGTTTGCAGCAATTGGCAGAACGTACCGTAAGAGTAAGCGGCCCATCGCAATTCCGTTGGCGCGCGCAGCCAATAAATAAGGAGACTGGAGAGCCTCAATCGCTGCGGCACGTACGTGCAAGAGCAGCATCGGAAACAACCCCGCGGTTAAACATAACGCCGGCAGAAACAGATGTCTCGCCATGTCGCTTGTTTCCATCCAGGTTTGCTCCATCGCGTTAGCTCCCACCACGATTCTTGGAGAAGTTATTCCCCCTAGAGGAAACAAACCCGTTCGAGCCGCTAATAGCAATAACAGAAGAGCGAGTACCAGGTCCGGAGTGGCAAGCAAGATGCGGATGACCCCGCCCGTAAAGCTGTCGATCCAGCCGCCTGGGCGTGCCGCGGCACAAACGCCTAACGGGATAGCCACTATCCATGCGGCCATTGTTGCTAAAGAAGTCAACAGCAGGGTGTTCCTGGCTCGCGACTTCAGCAGCGCCGCAATGGAACTGTTATAGGCTAAGCTAGTTCCCCAATCGCCTTTGCCAATCGACTTGAGCCACCGCCAATAGTTCAGAAGAGCGGAGCCCTTCGCTCCCCGTTGCGAACGAAGAGCTTCTACACTCTCACGCGAGACTTGCGGATTGAGTCGGATCTCCTCGAAAAAGTCGCCCGGCGCCAGATCCACGAGAAGAAAGGAAAGAAAAGAGATGACGATCAGCAGGCCGAAACTGTGCAACAAGCGCCTCAGCAGGAACCGCATCAGGCCAGATCTTTTCTATACGATGGCGCGTTGTCCGGCAGAAGTGGAAGATTGTCGAACAGTTGTTGAGTTGCGGCATGACGCGGTCGCGAGAGAAGTTCAGAAACACTTCCCGTCTCGACGATTTTTCCTTCTTGCATCACGGCTAGTGCGGAGGCAAAATAAGTCGCCATTCGTAAATCGTGCGTGATGAATAGATAGGAGATCGCGCGACTCGCTTGCACCTCTTTTAGGAAATCCGCGATCTCTATCTTGGTGTCGGAGTCCAAGCCGGCAAGAGCTTCGTCGAGGATTAAAATAGCGGGCTCCAGCACCAGAGAACGGGCGATGGCAATCCGCTGACGCTGACCTCCGCTAAATTCGAGCGATTTCCGGTGGGCCGAAGACGAGGATATCCCCAGTCGATTGAGACTGACAAGGGCGCGATCTTGACAATCGCCCTTACTAGCCGCTTTCTGAACTAATAACGGTTCTGCTACTGCCTCTAATGCCGAAAATCGAGGGTTGATACTGGCCGCAGAATGCTGAAACACGATTTGAATTCTATTTCCAACTTTCGATGACTGCTTTTTCCTGAGCGTTGAAAAAATTTGCCCTTCGAAATTGATTTCACCGGAATCCGGAGTTTCTATCATGGCGAGACACTTGCCAAGAGTCGATTTGCCAGCGGCAGATTTTCCAATCAGAGCCAGCGAGGAACCAGGAAAAAGTTTTAAATCGGCGCCGTCCAGCGCAGTTATTGGAGAGGAAGCGCGTGGCCAACCCCTTCTGACATAAACCTTGCGAATTTGATTGGCCTCCAATAAGGGCGAGACCTGCAACTCCCAGTCCTGCGATGCCAAGTCCTGTAAGAGAGTGGAACGAAGCGGCAAATGGCGAAAACGTTCGTTCAATCCGGTTTCTATTATTCTTCCGTTCGTCAAATACAGGATCCGGTCCGCAAAACCGCTCAGCAGTGTCAAATCATGTGTAATGAACAACAAGGAAAGACCGAAGCGATCTCGAAGTTGCCTCAACAACTTGAGCAGTTCCGATTGCGTAACGCTGTCGAGCGAACTGGTCGGTTCGTCGGCGATGAGAATTCGCGGATGCGAAACAAGCGATTGTGCAATAACAATTCTTTGTCGCTGGCCTCCGCTAAGCTCATGCGGATACGCCGCGGCGATGGGCGGCTCCGGCAGTCCGACTTCTGTCAGCATGGACAGCACCTTCGATTTGCGGCCGCTACGATCTAGCCCGGAATGGGCGCGTAAAACTTCGTCGACTTGGTTTCCCACGCGCGACAGGGGGCTCAACGCTAACTCCGGTTCTTGAAAAATCAGCGAAATTTGCGACCCGCGAACCTGCTGCCAACGATTCTCATTTTGAGCGAGCAGCTCTTGGCCTCGATAACAAATAGAACCTTCAACCGACCATCGATCCCGATTGAGAAGACCGAGTATCGCTCGCCCCAAGGTTGTCTTGCCTGCGCCGGAATCACCCACCAAGCCAACCGCCTCCCCGCAGAAAAGATCGAAGCTGACTCGATCCAAGACCGCGGAGGCCAAAACCGCGCCGGTTGAGGAACGGGGGCGAACCGTTAAATCCCGGACCTTCAGCAGAGGCTCCGGCAATCAATGTGACCCGATGGCTTGCCCCCAATACTGTACCGCCTGGAACACATCCAGAAGTCCGTGGCCGGCATTAGCGTTGATCGGTTGGGCATGACCGATGGAGTCGCTGTCTGAGGACTGATCCGAAAGAGTGTTGATCCCAGTCAGAATGGAGGCAACTCCCGAAACCATCGGAGCACTGAAAGATGTGCCCCAAGCGGCCGCATAGGTTGCAAAAGGATAGGTTGTAATCACTCCTTCTCCCGGCGCGGCGACCCACACCAGTTGCGGGCCATAGTTCGAAAACGACGACAGTTGGTTGTTGCTTGTGCAGGAAGCAACGCCAATGACATTCCAGAGCGCGGCAGGATAAGCCAGTGTCTCTTGGCCGCTATTGCCCGCGGACGCTATGGAGGTCGTACCCGTCAGCGTCGCGAGATCGAGTGCAGTCGCTATCTCCTGCGAATACGAAGCAAGAGTGAAGCTCATATTCAGAACGTTGGCATGTTGGGTGATCGCAAAGTAAATTGCTCTTAAAATGTCGGAGTTATAACCGGTTCCGTCGGATCGAAAAGCCTTTAACGGAAGAACCTTCGCATTGGGAGCAACCAGATGTACCAATCCGGCAACCATCGTTCCATGTCCGAAATCTCTGTACTGCGGATTCCCGTTGACAACGGCAGCAGTGGATTGGTTAATGACAGCTGCGGTAGATTGAGTTACATTTCCTGAACCGTTCCCCCCGACCCACTGCGGTTGTGCGCCCGCATTGTTCGGTGAAGTCGGCAACGAAATATCCAGGGTTTCGTCAGCGACATTCTTATTCCGAGTAAAGTCGTAACCCGGCAGCAAGACAGCCTGCAAAGCCGGGTGGTTTGGATCGACGCCGGTATCGATCACCGCTACAATGCCGCCGCCCGTGGAGCTCTGAAACGATGTTTGGGAATTTTGCAGGTGAATCTGCGCCATTGCCGGCTGGAACACGTATCCATGCGGAACGGTCGCTCCGTAGTAGGCCGTTGGTGCGGTATCCGACAAAGCTGGAGGGATCTGCGTTCCCGAATCCGCCACGGTCGCCAGTGTGTCCACCTCGACACTAACCACGCCCAAAACGTTCAGCAACGAGGCCAAAATCGAGTTCAGATTTAGAATGTCCGGGACATTTACAAGATAGAGTTCACCGAGTGGTCCATCGATATTTTCCGCAACTGTGCATCCGGTTAAAGCGCACGCCTGCTGGATGTTCGGTAAACCTCCCGCCACCCGCACGATCAGCCTTCCTGCCGCCTCGACCGGCGAGGCTGAAAGGGCAACAGCCAACAGCAAACACACCAGAAATCTACGTCTCATTTTCGCGTCCTCTCCCGCTTTGTCTGGGATTTTTGAACTCTTCCAGCAATAAAGATCTCGTCTAATGAAAAAAAGATACACGGAATCTGAATTGTTCGGGCCCGTCTTGTGTAACCAGGCCCAACCTGGTCACTATAGCGGAACGTTTTGACATTAAACGATGTGTGTTACGGAAAATAGACTGAGGTTAAATTGAATGTGCCTATAATGATGGCGTGTGGCGCACGATTAATCAGAAGGCGAACACTTAAGACGGGAGTTTTCTCCATGGCACTCGTTTTAAGGTATGGAACCTATCGGAATAGTTGGGAGCAAGTCTCCCGACACGAAATTCTTGGGGCCACCCGCTTAAATCTTCTAGCGTTGGATTATGGATATCGTTACAGATTAGACATCCGCCCAAGGCATGGCCTCTCCAGGGTAGAGTTTGTGCGCACGCTCCGGGAAGCCAGATCCGTGGGTATGCCGATACGCCGATCTAAAGGCCAAGTGCAATTCTTTAAGCTCCTGCGGGACGGCACGTTAACGCGTCACCAATGGTGACAAACGATTATTTAGCGCAGCGCATAGAAGAGCATTTCTTTCCAGCGCGCGACGTCCAGCTTCCAGCAGACCGTTGTCAGCTTTCCTCTAGTTAGCATCTCCGACCAGAGGTGCTGGTTGCGTCGATCACCAGCCACGTTTAAACGATCGACGACCGTCATGCCGCGAGTCAATTCGCTATTGGTTTCAACATCGACAAAATGCCGGCTGGCGTCGAGCGACAGCGACGGATCCAACAGAATGCCCATCGCTACCGGATCCGGCAGAGAAATCCCAAATTCCCCGGTTTGCCGCAGGTAGGCATCCATCCCGACACTATTTGCGCGAATCGCGAAATCGGCAAAAGATGTTCCGAACGCTTTTAGTTTTTCAATCTCCTGGCTGCCGATGACCGCCGGGCCGCGAGAAAGCTGCCAGCCGATGAGTTCGATCGGAAGCGCGGATTTGAGGACCGCTCGCGCGGCTTCCGGATCTACCCAGATGTTGTACTCTGCTGCGGGGGTCACGTTCCCTTCGCAACAGGGCGCTCCGCCCATTACGACGCAGCGCGCCACGTTTTCCGCGAGCCGAGGTTCCCGGTCCAAGGCGAGCGCCAGATTCGTAAGTGGACCAAGTGTGACGATCTCGATTCCCGGAGTTGTCTTCACGATACGAACGATCGCGTCCACTGCATTCTCAGTTCTCACCGACCTTTTGGACGGCGCAAAGCCATGATCGCCCAAACCGTCGCGACCATGAAACCATTCCGCAATCTGCAGGTCACGAACAAGCGGCTTGTCCGATCCCACAAACACCGGAACGTCTGCTGAGCACAATTCCACAACGTGGAGTGCGTTGCGGCTGGCCTGGTCCACGCCGACGTTTCCCGCCACTACCGTGATCGCTTCGACCTGCGCTTCGCTGGAACGGAGCGCCATGATCAGCGCTACCGCGTCATCGGACGCCGTGTCGGTGTCGATGAGAATGGAACGCCTTCTCTCGCCCGTCATTCCCCGTCGTCCACTTCTGATTCGCCACGCATGCCGAAGAAGTAGGCGCTTCCGGAGACGGCAAAACCAACAAACCAGGAGTAGTCGTAAAGCCATCTAAGATCAGGTATGACAAGCCCGGAAAGGGCGACCAGAATACCCAGCGCGAGCGCCGCCATGGCGCGCGGATTGATACCGTTTCGGTATTCATATGCTCCTCCCCGCCGATAGAGGCTTCCGACATCCAGCTTTGTTTTGCGGACCAGGAAGTAGTCGGTGATCATGACGCCGGCGATCGGTCCTAACAAACCCGAATACCCGACCAGCCATCCAAAGATGTAGCTGTTAAAGTCGGTCAGCAGTTTCCACGGCATCATGCAAAGTCCGGCGATGCCGGTAATAAATCCTCCTGTACGAAACGAGATCAGCCGCGGATTTAGATTTGAGAAATCGTTCGATGGAGACACCACGTTTGCAGCTACGTTAGTGTTAAGCGTGGCAACCAGCAGCGCTATCAAGGCAATCGAAGCAACCAGAGGCTGTTGAAACCTTCCCAGCAAAGCCACGGGATCCCAGATCGCATGACCGAAAAGGACCACCGAAGCTGATGTCACCGACACACCAATAAAGGAATAGAGCGTCATAGCGGGCGGCAGTCCAACTGCCTGGCCGACAATCTGCGCCTTCTGCGATTTTGCATAGCGAGTAAAGTCGGGGATGTTTAAGGCGACCGTGGCCCAGAAACCAACCATTCCGGTGAGCGACGGGATGAAAAACCGGATAAATTCACCCGTTGTGTGGAATTTACTGGGACTACTCAAGACCGGTCCGAAACCGCCGGCCTTTCGAACCACCCACCAGAGCAGAAGAAGACCGATGGCCAGCATAAACGGCGCGGCTACCCCCTGTAGAAATCGGATCGTCTCCAGTCCTTTCCAGATAACAAATAGGTTGAGCGCCCAGAACGTGAAGAAGCAGAGCCACGGTAGGGCTGCGTTATTCGCCTCGGCCGGCGACAAGATCTTCAGCATCGAGTAAATCGCCTGTCCGCCAATCCAAGCCTGGATACCGAACCAGCCACAGGCGACAATCGCCCTTAGTAAGGCCGGCACGTTCGCGCCGCGGACTCCGAAAGAAGCGCGAACAAACACCGGGAACGGAATGCCATATTTGGCACCGGCGTGCGCATTGAGCAGCATCGGAACCAGAACAATCGAATTCCCCAGAAAAATCGTTCCGATCGCCTGCTTCCAACTCATGCCACCGGCAATCAATCCTGAGGCGAGCATGTAAGTCGGGATGCAAACGCTCATTGCAATCCACAGGGAAGCGTAGTTGTAAACGCCCCAAGTGCGCTTAGACAGCTCGACAGGGGCAAGGTCCTCATTGCAGAGTCGCGGGTCGAAACCGGTGTCCAAAGCTACAGTTGGCTTTGCCCCGTGCGGCGCTTCTGCTCCTCGATCCATAGCTCAGGTTAGTGTGCAGTGTTTTAAATTTCAACAAAACTTTAGTTAGGCGCTAAGATAGAGTCTCCGAATTTGTAGTGGGAGGCGAGACTGCTTGCGCCAGCCGAGTGAATCAGAACAGACTAGTGCGAAGCTTTCAGAACTGCTTCCGCCTTTGAGCGATCATGAAGCTCTGGTCGAAACGAATCGGTGTCTCTTCTGCTATGACGCGCCTTGTACGCACGCCTGCCCGACTCACATCGACATTCCCCGGTTCATCAAAAAGATCGCTTCCGGGAATCGACTCGGCTCGGCCAAGACCATTCTCGAATCGAATTTATTAGGAGCCACCTGCTCGCGTGTCTGCCCTGTTCAGGAACTGTGCGAAGGCGCTTGCGTGCTTGGCGCCGAGCACAAGCCGATCATGATCGGTCGTCTCCAGCGATTTGCCATGGATCACCTCCATGAAACGCAGGCAGATGTCTTTTCAAAAGCGCCGCCCACCGACAAGAAGGTGGCCGTGATAGGCGCAGGGCCGGCCGGCTTGTCGTGCGCCGGCGAACTCGCCAAGCGCGGCAACGCGGTCACTGTCTTTGAAAAGCGCGACCTCGGGGGTGGCCTTTCTACCTATGGGATTATCGGACTTCGCGAACCAATTCCAGTGGCGCTCGCCGAAGTTGCCATGATCAAGCGTCTGGGCGTTCGGTTTCGAACCGGCGAAGAGATGTGCCTCGACGATTCGCAGCTTCCCGATCTTTGGTCTCAGTTTGACGCGGTGTTTTTGAGCACCGGACTCGGTGCTAGTCCCGCTCTCGGTATTCCTGGCGAGGAATATATCCTCGATGGCCTCTCCTATATCGAGCACAGCAAGATCGACGCCTCGCAAATTGAGATCGGAAACGAAGTCGTCGTGATCGGCGCTGGAAATACAGCCATCGATTGTGCCACGGTTGCTGAACGCCTCGGGGCCGAAAAGGTTACGATCGTATACCGCCGCTCCGAAAGCGAGGTCAGCGCATACAGGCACGAGATCGAATTCATTCGCAACGAAGGCGTCAATTTTCAGTTTCTATCCGAACCCGCAAGAGTTGTCATCAAAGAGGGGCGTGTAATCGGGCTCGAGTGCGTCAAAATGACGCTCGGCGAACTCGACTCCTCGGGCCGTCCTTCGCCGATGCGGGTGCCGCGTTCGGAATTTGTCATCCCTGCGGATCAGGTCGTCAAGGCGATTGGCCAGAAGAAACCGCCCATCATCGATGCCCTTGGATTGGCGGCCAGACGCGGTTACATCGACGTAAATTCTCAGTTTGAGACCAGCGTCCCGAACGTCTTCGCAGGAGGCGACTGTATTCGCGCGATTGGTAGTTGTTCCACTGTCATGGCAGTCCAGGATGGAAAATTAGCCGCGCTCGCCATTCATAGCAAGCTTGCGGCCTCTCCGAAAGGAGGATCTCTAAATGGCGGACCTTCGCACTAATTTCGCAAGAATAAAGTCGCCCAATCCCTTCTGGCTCGCCTCTGCGCCGCCGACCAACTCCGGGGCGCAAATTCACAGAGCATTCGAGGCGGGTTGGGGCGGTGCTGTCTGGAAAACCATCGGTCCTCCTGTCCTGAATGTCTCGAATCGCTACGGCGCCTGGGACTACGGCGGCCAGAAGATGCTCGCGATCAACAACGTGGAGCTGATCTCGGACCGTCCTCTTGAAGTCAACTTGCGCGAAATCGCCGATGTGAAACGGCACTGGCCCGATCGCGCAGTCATCGCTTCCGCCATGGTGGAATCTTCGGTCCAGGCCTGGAACGACATCGTACGCCGGATTGAAGATACCGGCGCCGATGGCATCGAGTTGAACTATGGATGTCCGCACGGCATGAGCGAGCGCGGAATGGGAAGCGCCGTCGGCCAGGTGCCGGAGTATTGTGAGAAGATCACGCGCTGGGTTCGAGAGGCGGCGCACATTCCGGTCATCGTAAAGCTCACGCCGAACGTTACCAACATCGTTCCTCCAGCCCGCGCCGCCGTGGCCGCGGGCGCCCATGCCTTATCGCTGATCAACACCATCAACTCCATCATCGGAGTGGATCTGGACACGCTCGAGATCACCCCAAATATTGGGGGAAAGGGCGGACATGGAGGATACGCGGGCCCCGCCGTTAAGCCAATCGCACTCAACATGCTGTCCACCCTGGCGACGGACGAAGTGGTTGGCGTTTCCGGTTTGCCGATCTCCGGCATGGGCGGTATTTCAACTTGGAAGGACGCAGCGGAGTTTCTGCTTTTAGGCGCGTCGAGCTTACAGGTGTGTACTGCTGTCATGCATTACGGCTTCCGAATTGTGGAAGACCTCTGCGACGGATTGTCGAACTGGATGGATGGAAAAGGATTCGCTTCCATTGACGATCTGAAGGGGAAAGCGCTTCACCGCGTCTCGCAGTTTAATGAATTCGATTTGGCGTTCCGTGCGGTTGCTCGGATCGATCCCGAGACATGCATTAAATGCAATCTCTGCTACGTCGCGTGCAACGACACCGCTCATCAATGTATTGATCTCATCGGCACTGAAGGAAACGTAGTCGAGCCACTCGCCTATGATGTGCGTTCCAATGGCAAAGCTGAGGCCGTGAGCTCCCGCCCTCAACCGCGGGTGCGCGAAGAGGATTGCGTCGGCTGCCGGCTGTGCCATAACATCTGTCCCGTTCACGATTGCATTAAGATGATTGAGCTTCCGCCCTGCCGGCCCTCGGTCACTTGGGGTGAGCTGTCGAAAAATCGACCCAAAGTGACGGAGAACTGGGACGAGATGGAACAGTACCGCGCGAGTCAGGGCATTCACATCCACTAGGAGCTTTACTTTCTGCCGCTGCTGATTAGGAATGGCGAAATCGTAACTGCGGACAATCGGTGCCGTGCCGACATTTACATTGAGTCCGAAACAGTCACTCGCATCGGGAAAGATCTTGACGCGCCTCCGGACGCCGAAGTGATCGATGCCACCGGGAAGTACGTCTTCCCAGGCTTTATAGACCCTCACGTTCATATCTATTTGCCGTTTATGGCGACCTTCGCCAAAGATACGCACCAGACCGCCAGTGTCGCCGCCTTGGTGGGCGGAACGACTACATTTATTGAAATGTGTTGCCCTTCTCGCGCGGATGATGCCCTCGAAGGCTACAACCTTTGGAAGGGAAAAGCGGAAGGAAACAGCGCCTGCGATTACTCCTTTCACATGGCGGTTTCGAAGTACATCGGCGAGACTGAATCGCAGCTCCGTGAGATTGTTCGTGACGGCATCAGTTCCTTTAAAATTTTCCTTGCTTATAAGAATTTCTTCGGTGTCGAAGACGGCGAGATGTATCAGACGCTCGCGCTGGCTCGCAAGCTGGGGGTGATTGTCACCGCACACTGCGAGAACGCCGAGTTGGTCGCCCAGCTTCAACAAGAGCTATTATCCGCCGGCAAAACGGGACCCGAATGGCATGAGCCGAGCCGGCCTGAGTCCGTGGAAGCGGAAGGAACTCACCACTTCGCGACGTTCCTGGAGAACACCGGCGCCACCGGCTACGTTGTTCATCTTTCTTGCGAGGGCGCGCTGAAAGCGGCTCTGGCGGCAAAGGAGCGCGGCGTCAGGATCAGCATTGAGTCCGTCCTTCCTCATTTTCTGTTGGACAAGACGAGCGCGGAACGGCCCGGACTCGAAGGCATGAAGCATGTCATGTCTCCTCCCTTGCGCGATAAACGCAATCATCGTGTGCTCTGGAACGCCTTGAATGCGGGACTGATCGATACCGTGGGCACGGATCACTGTCCCTTCGATACGGAGCAAAAACTGCTCGGCCAGAAAACCTTTACGGAGATCCCCAATGGCATTCCGGGCATCGAGGAGCGTGTAAACCTGCTCTTTACATATGGCGTGAAGACAGGCGCGCTTGATCTCCACCGCTTTGTCGATGTTGCGAGCACGCGTGCAGCGAAACTCTTCGGCCTGTTTCCGCGGAAGGGAACTATTTCAATCGGAAGCGATGCTGATCTTGTTGTTTACGACCCCCATTACAAAGGAGTCATCTCGGCCGCGACCCAACATGGAAACAACGACTACAACGGTTTTGAAGGAATGCGTATTGAGGGCCGTCCGGCGGTCGTGATGGTTCGCGGCAAAGTTCAGGCAGCCGACGGAAAGTTCGTCGGAGAGCGCGGACACGGACGCTTTCTCAAACGCGAGCCTTCCCATTTCTAAGGATTTCTGCCATGCCACTCAATCCCAAACGGACTGTCGCTCAACTCAAGGAATTACGCCGGCTCACCAGCGACGACAACGGCGCGCAGCGGGTCGCTTGGACCGAAACATGGCTGAAAGCGCGTGAGTGGTTTCGGGCAGAGCTTAAAGGCTTGCCGGTCGAGCAGCATTACGATTCTGCAGGCAACAACTGGGTTTCCCTCGCGGGCAGTTCGACACGATCGTTACTCTTAGGCGGCCATCTCGACTCCGTTCCAAATGGTGGATGGTTGGACGGAAGTCTCGGCGTGTTGTCCTCGCTCGAGGTGCTTCGTCGTTTTGCCGATGAGTTCAACGGACGGCCGCCCATCACAATCAGACTTGTCGATTGGGCAGATGAAGAAGGCGCGCGCTTCGGCCGCAGTCTCTTTGGCTCCTCGGCTTTTGCGGGCACGCACTCTATCGACTCGGATCGCGGTCGAAAGGACCAAGACGGGGTCCGTCTTGAGGAAGCATTGCGACAGTGTGGCATCGATATTGAGCGGATCGGTGAATCCGGACGGGAGCGGCAGGACGCGAGCGCCTATCTGGAGTTGCACATCGAGCAAGGTCCTGTGTTAGAGCAAGCGGGCCTGCCGCTTGCCGTGGTGCTCGGCACAAAGGGCGTTGAGCGGCATGCGGTTACTTTCTTGGGACAGGAGGCTCATTCCGGCTCAACGCCGATGAATGTACGCAAGGATGCCCTGGCGGCTGCTGCAAAGCTTGCTCTTGAGATCCGTCCTATCGCCGCGCGTCACAAGGATGCCGTTTGCACCATGGGGAGCGTCAAGACGTTCCCTGGAATTGTGACGGCGGTTGTGGGCCGTTGTGAAACCACGCTCGATCAGCGCGACCTAGACCCGTCTGTCCTCGCCACCATGTATCGTGAGGCGATGGAAGCTAGCGAACGTTTCGCTCGGGAAGAAGGCTGCACGGTCGAGTGGTCGCGTATCTGGAATATTGAACCGGTCCCGTTCAATTCCGACCTGATTCAGTTTTGCCGGGAGGCCATTCGAGAAGTCGCCGACGAAGCGCCGACCTTGCCCTCCGGTCCGCTGCACGATGCTGCCGAAGTGAGTAGAGCCGGTATCCCGACGGTGATGATGTTCGTGCAGTCTCTGGGCGGAATTAGTCACAATCGAATCGAAGATACAAAGGAAGAGTACATCGAATTAGCGGTTGCCGCGCTCGACCGGCTGGCAAGCAAGACGGTAGCTTGGATTGAAAACAAATTCCCCAGCTGAGCTTCCAAGACGAGATTTTCTCGTTGAATGCGGACGAGCTGTGGCTGTCGTCTTTGTACCCGAGATTCTTCACTCAACCTCGGCTATTGCAGATATCGATTTCCGCGTCCATCCTCACTATCGGGAGCAGACCCCGTTAGAAAGCGTACTCCAAAAAAGATCGGCTAACTTCGACAACTTTCCCCTGGAAAAAGGACATGACCGGATCGCCGCAATCCTGTCGGAGTGGAGCAAGGATCTGTTGCAGTCTCCGCCACGGATTCGGGCAATCGAGAGCGTGCTTGCTCCTGATTTTCGAGGTTGCTCGCTGCGGCCTGCGGGATCAAAGGTACAGCGGTCGAGTGTTCCCTTTGAAGTCCGGCAATTGAGCTTCGCCGGCGAGCTTTCTCTGGCATCCGAAGCCTTTCCTGGTGAACTACAGGAGTATCTAAGCGACTTATCGCAAATTCTAACCGCTGAGTTCCAGGTGACCAACATTAGTGAGACTTCGAACCATCAGCTGCTCACAGATGTACGTTATGATCTGGTCGCAACCGGCAAAGGATTTTATCGTGAGCAGCGTATAGGAAGCTTGGAGCTGAAGTGGCAACTCGCTCCTACTGGTAAGTATCGGTTACAGCAATGGCGGCTGAAAAACGAAACTCGCAGCCGCGCGAGCTCGCCGGTTTACCAGGATCTGACCAAACATGCATTGGGCGGTAATCACTCCTATTCGGCGCAGCTCGCGCATGGAGTCGACTATTGGCGCACCGTTCTGGATGGCGCCAGCCGAATCGATATCTATGGCCATAATGGGGTCTCCGTCGGTGACATCGATGGGGACGGCTTCGACGATCTCTACGTGTGTCAGCCAGCCGGCCTTCCCAACCGGCTGTATCGCAACCGAGGTGATGGGACATTCGAAGACATAACCGAAAGCTCGGGTGTTGGAGTCCTCGAAAACACTGCCTGTGCGCTATTTGCCGATTTCGGGAACAACGGACGTCAAGATTTAATAGTGGTCTGCGCGGACGGACCAATATTGTTCTTGAATGACGGCAAGGGCAAGTTTCGTCGGAAACAGGATGCGTTTCAGTTCGCCAATGCCCCGCAAGGAACGTTTACCGGTGCGGCCGCGGCGGACTATGACCGCGATGGATGGCTCGACATCTACTTCTGTCTGTATGTCTACTACCAGGGTGCCGATCAATACAAATATCCAACTCCTTATTACGACGCCAACAACGGCCCTCCTAACTTTTTACTGCGCAATAACCGCGATGGAACGTTTCGCGACGTGACCGCCCAGTCCGGCTTGAATCAGAACAATACCCGCTATAGCTTTTGCTGCGGATGGACGGACTGCAACAAACATGGGTGGCCCGACTTGTATGTCGCGAATGACTTCGGGCGAAAGAACCTGTATCGCAACAACGGCGACGGAACCTTCACAGACATAGCCGCCGCCGCGGGTGTCGAAGACGTAGGCGCAGGCATGAGCGTATGCTCGTTCGACTACGACAATGACGGAGCCGAGGATCTTTACGTCGCCAATATGTGGACGGCTGCCGGCGAACGCATCAGCCGACAAGCCATCTTCCGGAAGAGCGCGCTCGAAACTGAGCGTGCGCTGTACCGAAAACACGCCATGGGCAACTCTTTGCTGCGAAACACGGCGACAGGCGCGTTCGAGGACAAAACTCGTTCAGCGGGAGTCGGCATGGGGCGGTGGTCCTGGTCGAGCGATGCCTGGGACTTCGATCATGATGGCTTCGCGGATCTCTACGTCACTAACGGCATGGTATCGGGTCCCTTATCCGAAGACGTGAACAGCTTCTTCTGGCGGCAGGTGGTTGCCAAATCGCCTGAGCAGGCAAGACCGTCCCACGAATATGAGCAGGGATGGGCCGCTGTGAACGAGCTGATCCGCGCCGACTATAGCTGGAGCGGTTTCGAACGGAACGTGTTCTACGCAAATAATGGAGACGGCACGTTTTCCGATGTTTCCGGAGTGGTTGGTCTCGATTTCATAGAAGACGGCAGAGCCTTTGCCTTAGCTGACGTTGACCACGACGGACGCCTGGAAGTGCTTCTGAAGAATCGCAACGCGCCGCAACTGCGTTTGCTGAAAAACGTAATCGAAGATCTGCCCCCTTCGATTTGCTTCCGGCTGCGTGGCGTCAAGAGCAATCGCGATGCAATTGGGGCGTCCATTACGCTGCAAACGGATGCCGGAAGACAGATCCGAACATTGCAAGCAGGGTCAGGGTTTCTTTCGCAGCACAGCAAGGAAGTGTTCTTCGGTTTGGGAAATGACAAAGGTCCGATTGGGGCTTCCATTCGTTGGTCAAGCGGGCTCATTCAGTCGGTCCATGGACTCTCCCCAAACCACAGGGTCTACGTGGAAGAAGGAAGCGAGTCGATTCGCTCCGAACCATTTCGGCCGCCTTCACTATCGGCAAGCCCGGCGCAGCAGGAACGCGAGACGCTTCCAGAGCAACTAGAAACGTGGCTGCTTGCTCCGGTGAGCGCTCCGGACCTTACAATTCCTCGCGGCAAGGTGGCGCTTCTTTATTTCTGCCGGGAAGATCCGGCATCGCTAAACCGTCTTCGTGAAGTGTGGGCCAGCCAGGGCCTTGTGCTGCTGGTCGTGAATGTCGATACTGCCACTGCCGACACGGTCGCGGTGTACAACCTTCTCTACCGGTCTCTATTCGATCGGCGTCGCGATCTCAGTCTGCCGACTGCGTTTTTGATCGACGCACAAGGCGCCATCGTCAAGATCTATCAGGGTACGCTGAATCCCGATCACGTCCAGCGGGACTTTCGGGAGATTCCAACTTCGGTCGAAGAGCGAATAGCAAAAGCGCTGCCCTTTGCAACCAATGCCGGTACGTTCGCTTTCGGCCGCAATCATCTTTCGCTCGGCTCGACTTACTTCCAGCGAGGTTACTTCGAGCAGGCGGAAGCCTGGTTCCAATTGGCGCTTCGCGACGACGCATCCAGCGCCGAGGCTCACTACGGACTCGGCAGCGTGTATCTGAAGCAATCCAAATTGACCGAGTCGCGCCAAAGCTTTGAACAGGCCGTGAAGCTGAACTCGAGCTATCCCGATACCAAGCCAAATGCCTGGAATAATCTCGGCCTTCTTGCCACCCAGGAAGGGAATACCGACACGGCGATCGGGTTTTTCAAAGAGGCGCTCCAACTCGATCCGGACCACTTGGTTTCTCTTGAAAATCTCGGGAATGCATACAGGCAAGAACAGCGTTGGGAGGAAGCGCGGAGCACGCTCGAGCGCGCACTTGCTGTTGATCCGGATAGTCCGGAAGTAAACTACAGTCTCGGAATGGTTTTTGCTCAGATAGATCAGTCCGACCGCGCGTATAAGTATTTGCAAAGGGCCTTGCAATTGCGCCCCGTCTATCCCGAGGCGATGAACAATCTCGGCGTACTGTACTTGCGAACGCAGCGACGCAACGAAGCCGTGGCGGAGTTCGAATCGTGTATCCGGCTGGTTCCGGCATTCGATCGTTCCTACCTCAATCTCGCTCGTGTGTATTCAATCGAAGGGAATCGCGAGAAGGCACGCGCCACTCTGCTTGGGCTTTTGCAGCAGCATCCCGATCACGCACAGGCACGCAAGGCATTAGAGGAACTGAAATGAACAGTTGTGCTCTTATGACCATTGCGCTTCTGTTAGCGCAGCCGGCAAGTCACTATCCGGCTCATTGGTGGACTCCTGTTCAGGATGTTCATAAGCCTGATTGGGAAATCCTGCCGCAGTCTGCCGAGCCAGGCGAAGTCATCTTGTCGAAACGAAATGAGCTTGGCATTCTTTCTAATTTCGCTGCCACTCCCTTTGTGCTTCGCGGTAAACGCTATGCCAGTGTGGAAGGGTTTTGGCAGATGATGCTGTATCCCGAAGACTCGGCCGATCCGCGAATGAAAGCTACAGGCATTGTCTGGAAATACACTCGGAGTGAGGTCGGGCAGATGACCAGCTTTCAAGCGAAAGAAGCCGGTACGCTGGCAGAAGAGAACATGCAAAAGATGGCGATCGATTGGGTGACGTTCCAGGGTCGTCGCTTTCCGTATCGATCAACGAATAAGGGAGAGCATTATCAACTCGTTCGCGAAGCCATGCAGGCGAAACTGAGCCAGAATCCTAAGGTGCGGGAGATCCTTCTTTCGACCGGGGACTTGATCCTGCGGCCGGACCATATCCAGCAACCCGGCGAACCTCCCGAATGGTATTACTCTCAAATCTGGGTGGAGATCCGAAGCGAACTCCGCTCAAGATAAGACATCCATGCCGCGCTCAATCATTATTGACACAGACCCTTCGCCCGACGATTCCGTCGCCATACTCTTGGCCTTGGCGTCACCTGAAGAACTCGAAGTGCTCGCGGTCACTACAGTGGCTGGAAATGTTCCCGTTTCGCTGACTGCAAAGAATGCGCTGAAGACGCTCGAACTGGCTCATCGCACGGATACGCCGGTTTATGCAGGAGCTTCAGCTCCACTGATTCGCCGGTTGGTGACCGCAGAGCACGTACACGGCCGCACCGGTTTCGATGGATATGACTTGCCGGAGCCAACCACTCCGCTAGCCAACGGATTTGCACCGGAAGCTATCGTGGACCTGGTAATGAGTAAAACCCAGGGTGACGTCACACTGTGCTGCCTGGCGCCTTTGACGAACATCGCGCTGGCATTGGCGAAAGAACCAAGACTGGCTGCGCAGCTCCGGGAAATCGTATTGATGGGAGGATCCTTTTCCGAAGGCGGAAATGTCACGCCGTCGGCGGAGTTCAATATCTATGTGGATCCGGAAGCGGCAGCACGGGTACTCGAGTGCGGCGCACCGATTACCATGATTCCGCTGGATTGCACTCATCAGGCGCTCACAACCGCAGCGCGGCTCGATAAGCTGCGTAGCTTTGGTACTCCGTTGTCTGAAGCCTTCTATCATCTTCTGAAGTTCAATAAGATCTTCGATGAGCGAAAGTATGGATCGGAAGGAGGACCGTTACACGATGCAACCGTGGTGGCTTACTTGTTAGCCCCGCATCTTTTCTCTGGCCGGACTGTCCACGTTGCGGTCGAGTGTGCGAGTGAACTGACGCTCGGAATGACGGTTGTCGACTGGTGGTCCGTGACAGGCAAACCCGCCAATGTTCAGGTGCTTCGAGACATCGATGCGGAAGGATATTTCAATCTGGTGATTGAACGAATGGCGCGACTATAAGTAATGGTGAGGCTACTGCTTCTACTGGTATTGGCCGGTTTTCCAGCGTGTTCAGCCACACTGCAGGGCTCTGTTCAGGATTCCCGCGGCGCTGCCGCAGCAGGCGCCACCATTCATTTGATGCTGCAGGCTGTCGAAAAGCAAACCGTTCGTGCCGATGCGAAGGGCAGGTACCGGCTCTCTTCGCTTCCGGCCGGGCGCTACACTCTTCGAGCGCAATTAACATCGGGAGACAAGATCATCGTCGGACCATTCGTTCTGGGACAAACTGAAGTGAAGACGCTCGATCTGGTTCTCAAGCCTTCGACAGCTTCGGCCGAGTTTTTCGATGAGCCGAAGTTCACGGTGGCGGGAGTCACCGACTACACCTATGTTGGCGGCCATGGTTCCGATGCCGTGGCTCGTTCCAGTGATGCACTCGCCAAAGCGACCGCGTCATTGAGTCGGGAAGCATCCGCTGTTTCGAACGATGCCGCCTCCCATCACCTTCTCGCTAACGCTGAAGAGAAGGCTGGCAAGCCGCTCGATGCCGTTCGCGAATATCGTCGTGCGGCAGAACTGGAAGCCAGTGAGAACAACATCTTCGATTGGGGAAGTGAACTGCTCATCCATCACGCCCCGGAGGCGGCTATCGAAGTCTTCGCTAACGGGAGCAAGTTGTATCCTTCTTCTTCCCGCATGCTGCTCGGAGCGGCTGCTGCGTATTACTCACGAAGCAACTATCGTCAGGCGGCCACGTATTTTTTTCAAGCCACCGATTTGAATCCGGCGGATCCCGGCCCTTATATGTTCTTAGGTAAGGTACAAAGTCCGGAAATTACCGAGACAAGCGGCTGCCTGGAAAGACTGGAGCGGTTTGCGAAACTCCAACCGGATAACGCCTGGGCCAGCTATTACTATGCGATCAATCTCTGGAAGCTGCGCAAGAATCCGGAAGACACCGCGACGCTTCTGCACGTCCAGGCTTTATTGGAAAAGGCGTTGCGGCTCCAACCAGGCATGAGCGAGGCTTACTTTCAACTCGGCCTTGTCCTTTCAGAGAAACAGGATGTGACTGGAGCAATTCATGCCTACCAGAAGGCGATTGAAGCCGATCCTCGAATGGAAGCCGCGCATTATCAACTCTCACAAAACTACCGCAAGCTGGGAGAAACAGAAAAAGCGCAGAGTGAACTCGACACCTATCAGCAGCTAAAAAAGATTTCGGAGCAACAGATCGATCGCGAGCGTTCCGAATTGCAGCGCTTCGTCGTTACCTTGAAGAACCCCTAAAAAATAAGTTTAAGAGCGAATTGGATCACGCGGGGATTCCCGACCGTCGTGTTGATAGAGCCGAAGGTTGCTGAATTGATGTCACCTCCGGGCTGCCCGAACTGCGCATGATTGAACAGGTTGAAAAACTCCGAGCGGAAATCCAGCCGCATTCCCTCGCGCGGCAGGACGAAATGCTTGATGACCGAAAAATCTGTGTTTACAAAATCGGGTCCGGAGAGAGGAGTCCTCGATGCATTTCCCAGTTCACCCGGCAGTGGAACAGAGAAACAGGAAGTGGCGAAGAATTGGCTGAGCGAGGAAGGGCCGGGCGTCGGGTTACAAGTTTGGTTTGGCCGGTTCAAGCTGTTGCCGTTGTTTTCGAAATTTACGCCGGACGCATTGTTGCTATCCACAATGAAGACCGGGAATCCGGAGGTGGCCCTTTCAATGACTGTCAATTGCCAGCCTCCGACAACCTGATTCACAGCGCCACTCCAGGAACTCCCAAAACGTTTGCCCCTCCCGACTGGCAGATTATAAATCAAGCTCGCGGTGAAAGTGTGATTGACGTTGATCTGTGAAAGCGCCCAATCCAAGTTCTGCCAATTCGGCAGCGGATAGTACGTGGCGCCCAAAAGAGAACCCAGTCCATCGGTGAAGCCATTGTCGTGCGCACGGGCGTAGGTATATCCAATCAGCGCATAGAGGCCGACCTTATCGCTTTTGGTCTCCGCTTTGATCTGCAGGGAGTTGTAGTGCGCTAGGCCAATGTCGCTGATGTTTGAAATCGTCGAGAAAGGAAACTGCGTGTAAGGCACGCCGAAGGAAGCGCCGTTCGGTCCACACCCCAGCGTGTATCCGGCGACAGCGCCGCAGGCGGATGGCGAGGCCACGTTGATGTTGTTCCCGCTGAGCAGGATGTGGGAGCTGCGAGATCCCGCAAAGCCGGCGGTTACCACAATGTTGCCCGGCAGTTGCTGCTCGACGTTCATGTTGAACTGTTGTATTCGCCCGAGTTGAAAATCGAGATTCTGTGACTGAATGGTTCCTGTAAAACTGGCTGGGACGGGCGGCGCCGTGAAAAGTGGAAACCCAGCCGAGGCATTGATGGCTCCGGGTTTCTGCCCATATCTGGTTGCGCAGGCTGCGCTTGCGAAAGTACAACCGCCGCCGAAGGCGAACTGATCGGACTCCGCGTAGAAGGGCGGATTTTGCCACAACCCTTGGGCGCCCTGGCTCCAGGCGGAGTCATGAAAGATAGCGTATCCGCCGCGGATCACCATCGTGGAATTGCCGAGCGGTTTCCATGCAACGCCCACGCGCGGCTCCAAAGCACTCTTGTCAAACTGGACGCCGGCAGAACTACCGACTCCGTTTTGGCCCGGAACCAAAAACTTGCCGGTAGCAGGGTCGAAGTCTGCCTGGCGGTCGGCCGCCTCCGTAATGGGGGTGGTGAGAACCCAGGCCAGACCCAGATTCAAGGTCAGGCTCTTCCCGATGCGCCAATCATCCTGAATGAAAGGGCGATACGATTTCCAGCGCCGTCCGATTGTATTGCCGTTAAAGGTCTGATCGTGAATAGCGAGACTCGGCAGTCCCAGAAGCAAGTCTGCCTGGGGCTCGGTCGTCCACGCGCCGCTATAGATCCAATATCCGTCCGCGAAGCCTTCTGTTCGGATGTTCATCTGATTGGCTCGGATTGCGCCCCCGACCTTGATGTCGTGATTTCCTCGGATCATATCGAGCGAATCGGAAATCGAGAAGACGTTGGTCCCGCCTTGAAAGGGAGAGAATCCACGATCACCCAAAGACCAATAGCCGCCCGACACCTGGGTTGACGTAAGGCCGCAACTTTCTCCACCCAGATTGGCGCCCGGAATTCCAAAGGCGGCGGAGATACAACTTCCCGTGCCCTGCGAAGAAATGTAATTGAAGATGCGGTTATAGCCTCCGCTCACCTGGTTCACAGTGTTGGGCGAAAAGATGTGAGTTTCCGACAGGGCTGCGTTCCGGGAGTGATTGAGAATGCCCTGGTTGCTGCCGAAAGGGCTGGCTTCCGCGAATCCTGGCGAACCGCCGGGCACGAAGGAGGTTGCCTGATCGTAGCTGAAGCGGGCAAAGGCATAATCCTTAGTCGAAAAGTTCTGGTCCAGGCGCCCATCGAAACTGCCCTCGTTTAGTTTGCGCACGGGTTCATTCACGTAGTTGTAACCTTGGGCGGAGTTGTTGGCGTTCGGCAAGGGATAAAGATTGATCAGCTTTGTCGTGATCGGATTGATCAAGCCAGCCGGAATTTTATTGCAGTTCACTCCGCCAGACTGGCTGCCATCTGCGTTCACGGGGAGTGGGTTGCCGGCGCTGTTGCATTGGAACGCCGTGTTTCCCGAGCCGGCCACGTTCGGATTAACAAGAAATCCAGTCCGGCGATTCCCGAAGGCATCGTTCGTGAAGTCACCGTTCCGCATAGCCTGCGTGGGGAGAAGGCCCGTGAAAGGAATGCCATGCCGCTGCATTTTGTTCTGAATGTCAGCGAACAAAAAGGTCTTATCTTTTTTAATTGGAAGACCGACCGATCCGCCAAATTGATTCAGGTTGAATTTTTCGGTTGACGACGCGAAGAAGCTACGGGCGTCCAGACTGGTGTTGCGGAAAAATTCAAAGACAGATCCGTGGATCTGGTTCGTCCCTGATTTCGTGGTCACCAGAACGGTGGGACCCGCTCGGAAACCGAATTCAGCCGAATAGTTGTAGGTCAGAACCTTAAATTCCTGGATGGCATCGATGGAGGGTAGAATCGAAATTCCGCCCGACGTCAACTCGTTGTTATCGTTTCCGTCCAGCAGCCAATCCGTGCTGTTGGCGCGCGAACCTCCGACCGAGAGTGAGAAGGAGCCGCGAGTGGAGACCTCGCTATCGGCGCCGCCGTTGAAAAAGCTGCCCGTGTTGGTTTCTTGAACAGTGCCGGGGGTGAGAGTCGCCAGTTGTACGAAATCGCGACCGTTTAAGGGGAGGTCGGCGACTTGCTGGGAGGTGATAACCTGGCCGAGCGTGGAGTTCGATGTTTCTACCGCCACCGGGGCGGCGTTCACTTCGATATTTTGCTGGACGGTAGCCGGTGAAAGTTTGAAATCTAACTCGCGTTGCTCATTGGTTTGCAGAATTACATCTTTGGCCTCTGCAGTACTAAAGCCGCTGCTCTCGGCGCGAACTGTGTAGGTGGCAACACCCAGCAGCGGGACGACGTAATGCCCGGCGTTGTCTGTCAGCGCGTCGCGCGAAGTGCCGGTTGCAGGCGCCGCGACGGTAATTTTTGCTCCGGCGATAGCGCCGCCCGCCGCATCGGTTATCGTGCCTGAGATGGTGCCGGTCGCCTGTCCAAATGCAGCGGGACAGACCACGAACAAGCCGCAGCAAGCGCCCACCGCGAGCAACAAATTCTTAGTTAACATGAAGATCTCCCTGCAACGTCCACCGACGAGAGGTCGAACTCGGACTCTGAAGCTTTGCTCCCGGTGATTTTGACCAGTATGTTCGGTTGCAAGGGTTTGTGTCAATGGTGAAGTTGGTAACGCGAGTTTGAAAGCTCCGCATCAAGACGAACGCTTCGTAAGGCAACGCTTGTACGCTCCCTTTTTGGTCGCGGCTCGGTTAGGCTGCTTTACGGTCTAATATGGCTTGATTTTTGGTGCAGACGTGGCAGTCGCAGCCTCCTCGTTCTTTGGGGCGGGGGAGATTGCCAATTCCGGTTGGTCCGATGTGTTCGGGGGCGAAGGAGGATTTGTAGCCGGGGCGCTCGAATTCGGGGGCTTCACGGGCGATGACTTCGAGCCAGGTGTCGGTGGTCATGCGCTGGATGCCGCAGCCTCCCATCTTGCGTTTTTCTTCTTTGGAGTTGACCCATTGGTATTCGGGCGGGACTCCGTGGGGGAAATTGAGGCGACGGTAGACCAGTTCGGGGGGCGGCAGCATGGCTTTGCCTCGTTCGATCAGGTTTTTGTTGGAGGGGAAGAGACGGGTGAGGGTTTCTCCGTTCTCCTGGATGGTGACTTCGACCCATTGTTCTAGGAGGGGGATTTTGCGGCATTTTTTGGGGTGGTTTTGCCCTTGGAATAAGAGCTCGGAGGGTTTGGTGGGGGTGGGTGGTTCGGCTTTCGCCGCCTTCTTTTCGGGTTTATCGGCTTTGGGTTGAGTTAGCGCTTGCGCTCGTTTGGTTTCGATGGCGGCGGCACGTTCTTGTGCCCGTTGGAGTTGCATGCCTTCGCGGAAGCGGCGACCGTGGAGGCGCTCCAGATTGTGGAAGGCGCTGTTGAACTGACGTTCGGCCTGGCGCAGGTAGCGGCGGAAGCGTTCCAGGCGATGGTGCTGGTCGTCGGTCCAGTTGAGGCAGTTGGTTTGTTCTTGATGGAGCGAATGCTCGCACTGGTTGTAGCGGCTGCGATTGCGGAGGACGATCCATTGCGCGGAGACGGTTTCTCGTACGAGCTGGTCGAGGGTGTAGGTGTCGGCGCGGTAGTCGTAGAGCCAGCTTTCGAGTAGTTGGCGGAGTTCGTTGGGGTCTTCGTCGGGGAGGAGGAGGGCCTTGGAGCAGCAGCCGTGTTGGAGCGCGTTTTGGCTGGAGCGTTTTCTGCCTTCTTCGGTTCGTGAGCCGGCGGCGTGGCCGGGCGGTTCGGTTGGCAGTGTAGATTCGGGATTGAGATCGGGCACGAGGCGAGTTTCGCTTGCCGGCTGTTCGGGCGCCGGTTTTGAAACGAGCTAAGTGATTGGCGCGGCGGGAGAAGGCGGAAATTTGGAATCTGTGACCGCGCGGTTGGCGCTGCGCGGTGTTCCGGGGTTCAGTGGTTTTTACGAAACGAACCTCGGTTGGGTTCGTTTTTGAAAATTTTAAAGAGCCGAGTTGTGAACCGGTGGCCAAAGAGCAGTTGAGTTTTTGGATGGAGTCGGAACCCGTTCGTGACTTGCCTCCTAGTGTTTCCAATGATCGTGATTATTCTGGTAATCCTTCAGTCGGTCGCGGTCGTCGTTTAAAATCGATCGATCGCGAGATGCTAACCGATCGTCATTGGCTGATTTTTCAAGGGAGTCAATGACGTCATTCAGTACGCCGTTATCGAAGCGTCCTTGATCGAGGTCCAATTGCAATTTCGTCAACTCTTCTTTTGTTTTCTCAAGGCGTGTACGTTCTTTATCACTGGCCCTTCTGGCGCTATAGATGTGGTCCAAATCTGACCTGACTTGTGAGAACACCTGCGATCGCCACTGCTCGCCTTTGTACCGGTTATCACGGTTGTGATACCAATCTTGCGCGGCCGCACTTAATCCAAAGAACGCTAACAGGGTCAAGCCTGCCGTAATCATCTGTTTAATATTCTGTTTCATCATCGAACTCCCCCTCCACCTACTATGTTAGGACGGGCGGAATGCAGCCTCGAGGAGAGCGCGACGCCGAACGATCTGTTTCATATACGGAGTTAATGGAAATGTTCGTTGCCTGGTAGGGCATTCTGTTAGAGCAATGATTGTCTGAGCGATCGATGCAGCCGGCGATTCCCTTACCAATGCCCTCTAACGCCATACCGTCCACCCTGCAACAGACCTCGGCACTTAGATTCTGGATGGCGGTGACGAGCACTGGCGCTTTGGCCGGCATTTCGGCAGGTCTTCTGACGCTAGTTCTGGAGTTAGTTCAGCGGAGTCTGTGGGGTGGGAATGGCACAAATATCCTGGCTGCAGCGCAACACACGATTGCTTCTCGCTGTTTTCTGATTTTGCTTGCTGCCGGAGCAGTGACGGGTCTTGGTCAAGTGTTGCTGAGGCAGCTATCAAGCGGGAATGGGATCGACACGACGGCAGCCATTTGGTTTCATGCGGGCCGGCTTCCTGCCCTGCGCACATTGGGGAGCGCCGTTCTTTCAGTTGTGGTCGTGGGCATGGGCGCTTCGTTGGGCCGCGAGGGAGCACCGAAACAGGCGGGGGCCGTCTTTGCGAACTTGTCTTCCGACATCGCGCGGCTTTCTGACGAACAGCGTCGTCTTCTTGTGTCCTGTGGCGCCGGCGCGGGGATGGCCGCTGCGTATGGCGTCCCCTTGGGTGGTGCTTTGTTCTCGCTCGAGGTCATGCGCGGAGTATTGGCTCTTCGCTATATTTTGCCGGCTCTTTTCTGCTCGATCGTTGCAACAGCCGTAGCTTGGACCATGCTGCCGGACGCTCCGACCTATACGAGCCCGGCATACCCGAACTCCGGTTTAGGTCTTGGGTTTGCCGTGTTGTGCGGGATCGTCGCAGGCCTGTTCTCGGTTGTGTATGTGCGCCTGATGACCTGGGCTGAACGCAACAAGCCCGCGAAGTGGCAACGAATCGTTGTTCCGATTCTGGGATTGGCCTTACTGGGAGTAGCGGCGGCGAGATTTCCGCAACTGCTGGGAAACGGGAAAGATGTCTCACAACTGATCTTCACGGGAACGCTCCCAGTGCTGCTGACGGCAGCGCTGGTTGTGCTCAAGCCGGCGGCTATTTTGCTATGCGTGCGCTGCGGCGTTCCGGGCGGACTATTTACGCCATCCCTCACCTCGGGCGCTCTTCTTGGTTCTTTCATCGGTAGCTTGTGGGCGTTGGCTTTGCCGCAGGTTCCGATTGGACTCTGCGGCATTCTAGGCGCCGGCGCAGTGTTAGCGGCTACCACGCAAGGTCCCATTTCAACGGTTGTTCTGATGATGGAACTGACGGGCCGCGACCGTTCGTTTATCTTGCCGCTGCTGCTGGCCGCTACGATCGCGACTCTTGTCGCCCGGTCGATCGAGCCGAGGTCTGTCTATGACGCGCGATTGAGCGACGAAGAGATTCGGACTCGCCAGCGGCTGCGTGAAAAGGCGCAAGTTGGTCCGGATTTTTTGGGCGAGTGAAGTCTTCACTACGGGCTGTCAGAATTTCTTCAGGTTTGCTGTGTTGCTGACTTCGTCTACGCTGGTTAACGGCTGTTTCGTCCCGGTATTAAGCCTCGACCCGCCCTTGGACCCTGCTGCAGACTGGGTAGAAGCTGACGAATTCATGTCACTTGCCAGTCCCTCCGCCGCCCTGATAGTTTCTGGCTTCATTCCGACCGTCACACGGACTTCGGCGCCCTTTTTATAGCAGTCACCAATTGTTACAACGCCGTGCAGAAGAGTTTGTGAGTGATTCCTTAGAAGCTTGGTTCGCCTGATCGCCTCATTACGAACATTCTCTTTCCCGGAGGCGTTCATCGTTTTTGACTCGTTGACGATCTTGGCAATCGTTGTATCGCTCATAATGTCCTCGGTTAGGAACTTGGCTAAGGTTGCCTTCGCCTCCATTGTTGCCTCTTCTCTGGCATCTTTGACGGAATCGACATCATCGAACGACACGGTCGCTGAGGCCGTAACAACATATTTGTTCTGGGCGATAAGATCAGGATCAATGCCTTCCCGATATGGATAGTCTCTACAGCCCTGCGCCAGCAGCGTAGTGGTTGCAGAAAGTAAACCCATTGCTGAAATTAAGATTATCCGCGAAGTGTTGTTTGGCATTTTCTGATGTCCTTGGTTCGACTTATAGTTCGGGCTTGCATTACTTGTGAAAGGATTACTTAACTAGACTGACTCGAATGCTATCGGCTTGCCTCAAAGCTTCATCCTCAACGTTCATCACGACACTAAAGGTTCGTTGACGAAGTAATGCTGGTCCAGAAGCATTTGCTGACAAGGGACAGTAAAGCAACCACGGATGTTGCAAGTCTAATGCGGTTCTCTGTACGGTTAGGCTTCGGCGACCTTCGACTAGCTCTACTTGAAGCTCTCTCTTTTCCTTATCAAGCACAGCAAGCTGAAGAGTTGGAAGCTTGAAAGCCCCCCGGTCAACATCTCCTCCGACATCAAACGAACCACCTCTGTTGAAGGTCCAAGGCAAATATTGGGATAGTTCGTGATCTACGTTTGAGAAGCGATAGACGGTTGCGGTTCCTGGGGTTCCATCCAAGAGTGGTAGGCAAAAGCTGGAATCCCCGTGTTGACCTGAGGTGTCGGCGACCTTAGAGGACTCAACGTTGCTGGTCCTATCAGGATTTGTCATTCTGATGTTCCCCAACGAACCCGGAAGTCGGACATTTCCAAATCTGGCACTAGTCGTCAGTAGTTTTTGACGTGGGCCGACTTCGCTTGGATCAGTGTCTGTGCAGTTGCCGCCGTGCGAATAAGAGGACCAGAAAGCGTACGGGCTAGCTTCGGTTGAAGTAGAGACTCTCTTTTTAGAAGCTGCCACTGAGTCGAGCGTCTGGACCAAGTTACCCAAGAATGAGTCATCCAGCGTAGCGGTTACGTCGAATACCGCAAGCTTATCCGGACCGAATCGTTTGACCAGTACTCCGATATTCTTCTGTTGAGCTCAACTGGGATATCAGCAAAACGGCTTCTACGATAGGGTACCGGCTTGCTAACAGAAAACCTGACGACTTCGCCATTTACGACCGCAAGAATCCGCTCCGACAGTATCTTTGCGAGCGATTCGCTCTGGTTCTGCGATGTTGTCATTTCGGCAAAGAGGCCGCTCCCAACAGAGGTTTCGCCCTCGGCCAACTTCTTGATATAGGCACAGAAGTCATCGATTCTGACGCTAACCTTTGCCGTCAATCGGAAGAGTGGACCGTCGTGTTTCACTTCGACAACCTCAAAGCTCTGGATCGCGCCTTGCGAGTACTCTTTCATGTCAGTCCTGATTTGCGTCGTCTGATTGCGAATGCCATTACTAATCTCCGAGCGCTTCTCCAGTTCCTTGTTTGCATCGATGAAGCTACCGACGACATTCGTAAGGGCATTCTGTGCTGCATCTTGGGCAGCGCTTTTTGGATCGCTGCCGACTCCTTCAGCGACAACGGTTCTGATCTCCTGGGCAGTACCAATGCCGGCCGCAATAAGGACGATGGAAATTAGACGATTGAGCATATGGGTTTCCTTGGAGTCTCGACGGTACGGTGCTGATTTTCGCTAGAGCATTGCGAAGAATGATGAATCATCTCGCTACGTACTGGCTGATCCTAAGTGCCAAATTCTGGTTATAAGTTCGTACTCGGTTGCCTACGACAAACAATTCGAAGAGTGAGATGATCATGGGGATAGATGTCCAGAAGAACAGGGCGTAGACGATCCCAACCCCATTGTTTCCGAGGTAGAAATGGTGTGCCCCTATACCCCCCAGAAACAAACAAAACAAAATTGCCGTTGTCGAGTTCTTCTTTTCGTTGAGGAAAACCATTCTCTGCGGGTCCGTCATTCTAGACAGCAAACCTAGCTCGTCAACGCTGCCAACAAACACGATGCCGGAAGACGCCGTTCCACTTTGGCTTGCCGGCTGTGTAAGAGCCGCTGAAGCTCCTGTTCCGCATGTGGAGCAAAACTTCGATGATTGTGAAAATGATTGGCCGCAGCCTGTACAGAACATATGAACTCTTTTCTACACGGAGTGTAATTTTTGGGCTGGGCGGCTCACAATACGCTTGCGACTGATCTTAGGAATACATCCGTATTGAGTACAGACCTGAGACCCTCAGTACTGTCGAAGAGAGCAGCGATGTGGTTATTTTGTAAGCACAGCAGCCGGTCTGGACGACGTGATCGTGCTTTATCGGTTTGCGAGGTTGAACATCGTTGGAGGGAACAGTGACTTGGGATTGTCAGTCTTGCGGCAATAAAAATTTGGATGGTTCAGCAGCATTCTGTTCGTCTTGCGGCCATAGAGTCTCGCGCGGAACCACGGATGCAATCTTCGAGCGGCGTGCTTCCACCAAACCTGGCATCGCACAGGAAGCTCTCAACGAATTGAGATTGATTGGAATTCGTAACCTTCTGCCTTACAAAGATTGGTTAGCGGATAAAACTTGGAATCTTCTCTGGGTTCGATGGTTCCTCGGGATTGCATTGTTTCCTCTTCTCCTGTTTTACTGGGCTTCGAGCGCTCGACTTGAATTTCAATCGGTCGCATTTCTCTTCGGAATTTATTTCGCGCTGATGTGGGCTGTCGTGTTGTATTTCATGCTGCTGCCGCGCTTGTTATTCGGCCGCATCGCTAAGGTAGCGCTTTTCACTATGACGGTTGGCATCACGTTAGTCTTGTTGCTTCAGCAACTCCCGTTCGTGAGTTCTCTCTATTCGGCAACAAACAGCGCTTCCATTGTTGGACGGCTTATCGGATTCGTGTTCGGCGTGGGAGTCGTTGAAGAAATAATTAAAGTTCTTCCAGTCTGGTGGCTCTACGTTCATAAGAGAAACGAAGACAGTCTCAGCACGAAAGTGTTCTTGGGGTGTATCTCAGGCTTTGCATTCGGCGTCGCCGAGGCGGTCAACTATTCTCTCTCGTATGCATTCGGCCTCAGACTTGGCAGTCTAGGTTCAGGTGATTACCTGATCTTACAATTAACTCGGCTAATCACACTTCCTCTACTACACGCAGTATGGGCCGGGGTATTTGCGTACTTCGTCGCTCTCGCGTCTGTGAACCTGAAGGTTGGTAAGGGATTGCTAGTTGCCGGACTGCTGATCACGGCTATCCTGCATGGCCTCTATGACACTGTTAGCGAAAGCGCTGTGGGATTAGGAGTTGCGGTACTGTCGATCCTACTGTTCCTCGCTTACTATCGGTCAGGTCAAACGCTACAAGCGAAGATCAGTTCCATCATTGGTCTGCAGCGAGCCGAAGATATTGGCGCTGTCACTGAGGGAGGAGTCCGAATTGAGACTGTGCCATCTACTGCGATTTGAGTGCGGTGCATTTTTGGATGGCGAACGCATTCTCCGATGCAATTGAGTGTATGGTGATCTAAGATCATGCGCATTCAAGGTTCAAGAATTTTCGCTTTCGCGATGCTGGCTGTTGTGGCCATTCCCCTGGCCGCTCAGCAGCAGGCACAGAGGACTGCCGGGCGACCGGAAGAGACGGAAGTGTGGGAGCCGGTACCCAAGGTGGTGACTCCGGGCGCCAATAACACGGCTCCTCCTTCCGACGCAATTGTGCTTTTCGATGGTAAAAACCTGGATGAGTGGGTGTCGAATCGTGACAAGTCGCCGGCGAAATGGATCGTCTCCGACGGAGTGATGACCGTGAACAAGAACGGCGGCGGAAACATCGAAACTAAACGGACGTTTACGAATTACCAGCTCCATATCGAATGGAAAATTCCCGAGAACATCACCGGCAGCAGTCAGGCACGCGGGAACAGCGGCGTGTTTCTGGCGTCCACTGGGCTCGGGGACGCCGGATATGAGCTGCAGATTCTCGATTCGTACAACAACAAGACCTACGTCAACGGGCAAGCCGGCAGTATCTACAAGCAGGCTATTCCGCTGGCGAACCCGAACCGCAAACCTGGGGAATGGCAGGTCTACGATGTTGTGTGGACCGCGCCCACGTTCAAGACCGATGGCTCGCTGAAAACCCCGGCGTATGTCACAGTTTTGTTCAACGGGGTGCTGGTGCAAAATCACTTCGAGTTGAAGGGCGAGACATTCTACATCGGCAAGCCGGTTTACAAGAAGTACGATACGGCGCCGATTAAGCTGCAGGCGCACGGCGACAAAAGCGAGCCGGTCAGCTTCCGGAACATCTGGGTCAGGGAGCTCAACTAAACGCGGCGTCGTTACTGCCTGCGCGTAAATAATCGCTTGCTGAGAAGGTGTAAAAAATTAGCTCGACTTAAAAAAACCATTTGATTCGGAAAATGTTTGAGTCAATACTCAAGGCATGGGGCTGGAAGACCAGGCGGTGCTGCTTGAGATAGCGGAGCAGCCTGTCGCGGGAGGGGCTGTGGAGGCGGGTGCCGAATCGTATCGATTCGGGTGGAAGAGCAGGTGGAAGTGGCGACCTTTCGCAAGAAGATGGAGCAACCGGAACAGCGGGAGATTTATCGCCAGCGCGGACCGGTGGCGGAGTTCCCCAATGCCTGGATTAAAGAAAAGCTGGGATGGAGGAAGTTCCGCGTAGGGGGCCTGCTCAAAGCGGGCGCCGAGTTGTTAGGGGCATGCCTGACTTACAACATCATGCAATGGATACGGTTGAGTCGGCCCAATCCGGTTACGGCATAACCCGCCTCCTCGGGAAACCGCATCGAACCCCCTCGAATACCTCCCCTCTGGCCCCCGAGAGGATCAGCAGGTCTTCGCACACCTCAGGAAATCACATCGGTTATACACGCCAAAATTAAGGCGCAAACGCTTCCATACCTCAGCAAAACGCCACTCGGAAGGCCTACGTGACGAAAAACAATTTTTCACACCTTCTGACGCGCGCGGCTCAGTTCAGCGCCGGTTCCGAGCCGCGACCGCAAAGAAGCGGATGCGCAAGTAGTTATGACGCCGTGTTTAGAAGCTCGCCTGTCTTCAGAGGGTCAGCCGAGAGGTTGCTTCAGCATGGCTATGAAACGCCAGTTGTCTAGAGCGGCTTTCCGATGCGGGTCCGCGTCGCGCTTGTACTCCGGGTTCTCCACGACGGTTCGGAATGCTGCGAAGTTGGCGTACTCCACCAGGACCACATCGTCCCATGGTTCATCTGCGGGTCCCACAAGACAGGCCAGCACAGAGCCAAGAAAAATCGGTTTAAAAGCTTTTGCGTTTTCCGAGTGCGCCGCGACTTTGGCGAACGCCGGAACGTAGCGCTAGTAGTAAGCGTCCCGTCCGGAGCAAGGGCCAAACTCAGTTTGGTTGCCGTAGTCCGCCTGCTCCTTGAAGCGGACCAAGTTGAGCATGACGAAGGGCGTGTTTCCGGGTATAGCTTCGGCGGCAGCAGTGATGCTTTGCGAATTCAGTTCAGTGATTTGCATAATTTGTCTTCCTAAAGAAGCTTAGCGACGGTGAGCAGGATGATCTATGCGTAGGCATCTTGTTTTGTTATGAGATCATCCGGATTTGGATCCACTCACGCAAATGATCGCGGTTCTGCGGCCCAAGGCGCTCAGGTGGAAGCAGCTAGATGCCAGGGGCGACTGGGCTCTGCAATTTTCAGGAACGGCTGGAGTGTCGTTCTGTTTGATTGGCGCCGGGAGTTGCCGGCTGCAGGTGTCGGACGGTGAGCCAAAGCTGCTCAGAGAAGGCGATTATGTTCTCCTCACGGCTCCGCCGGCCTGGACGCTCAGCAAAGGTGAAGGGGCGGCTCTCGAAGACTTCGAAGCGGTGTACGCAGGTCCGGATGGGCGTCCGGCACTGGTTGGTAAGGAGAACGCAGGTCCTTTGACCCGGCTTCTGGGAGGACAATTCGCTTTCGACACCGCCAACGCCGAGCTACTCAAGGGCTTGTTGCCGGCCGTGGTCGAGATCCGCTCCTCGGAACCACCCGCTGAGCGGCTTCGCGGGCTGCTCGATTTGATCGGCAATGAAGCCATATCGGATCGTCCGGGGCGAACCCTGGTTTTGGAACGACTGCTGGAGATCATGCTGGTCGAGGCGATCCGGCGTGAGGCGGGCCATGCCGGCGAGGTCCGGAATGGGCTGTTGGCCGGTCTCGCGGATCCGCAGCTCGCTGCAGCTTTGCGGGCTATGCATGCCGAGATTCGGCGCAGCTGGACCGTGGCGCAAGTCGCGACGATTGCCGGGATGTCTCGCTCGGTGTTCGCAGAGCGATTCAGCCGGATCGTCGGACTCGCGCCGATCGACTATCTTCTCCAGTGGCGCATGGCGGTGGCGAAGGATGCCTTACGGTTTGGAAACAGCCGCCTGGCAGAGATCGCATTTGATTGTGGCTATAAATCGATCGGCGCGTTCAGCACCGCTTTCAGCCGCACAGTCGGTTGTCCGCCGGGCAAGTACACTACTGGATTTATTAAGCAGCAGATCCGCAGCGGGTCAAAGACCGTTCCTGTGCCGCCAAGTAGAGCTCCTGCTCTTCGATGACGCTAGTCCCGAGCGCTTCCTCGAAATCAGAGCGCGCGTCATGCAAGGTGAAGGTTGCCCGCTCATCACGGCCCAGGTTCGACTGGAAGATGCCCGCCGCGCTGACCGGGAGGAAATCCTCGTAGACGATGGGGTCGGCATGGATCGCGCCAGCGGCTATCTGCTTCTCAAGAAAGTCGGCGCTCGTGTCCTGTGTGAATACGTTTGACGAACCGGCAGGACGTGAATAGCGGAAGAAGGCCAAGCCTTCCCGGCGCAGTATTCCGTAATCGTCCGGAAATGTTTCGAACACCTTTTTTAGGGCGTGATCATAAGAGCCTTTCGTTCCCGTATCAGGGGCTTCTTGCCGCGCTGTGGAAAGCAAATCGTCATAGAGGGCGCGGCCTTTCGCGGTGAGTGCAATACCGCGCTCCTCGATCTCCCCGAAGCGCGCCGTATGCGTGCCCGGAATATAGGAATCGCTAGCGGAGGGAAAGGCGACTTCTTCTTCCAGAGCCTTGAAGCTAGTCTGCCGGAGCAGGATCGGACATTTTCGAAGCGGCGGTCCCTCAATGACATCCTTCGGGGAGATTCCGAGAGCCGGCATTCTTCTCTGCACCTCGTCAATATCGAGGGTTCGCGGCGTGAGGTGATTAATGTGCGGGCCTTTAAAGCTCACCACATCGGCGATTAGTTTGTGAGCGCCACTCAGGTCCTTATACAAAGAGAGCGGAACTGTCGCTTGGCGGTGCCAGCGGAAGGTTTCGAGAGCTTCCCGCACGAACAACTCGGCTTGCGTGTTGTCGAGGCCGCCGTTCTTCTCCGCTACTTCAATCATCTGAAGCGCGTCGTTCGTGAATATTTTTCGCGTTTGAAGAATTTGCTCGGCGGTTCGCCGCAAGGCTTGATCATTGATGAGGTCAAGCCGGAGCAGAGAGGTGAAGACCCGGAACGGGTTTCGACGGAGTGCGTTGTCATCCACCGGGCGAAAGGCAGTGGAATGAACGGGAACTCCTGCCGCTGCCAGATCATAGTAGCCAACGGGAAACATTCCCATAACAGCGAATAAACGTCGGATGGTGGAGAGCTCGCTCGCTGTTCCGAGCCGAATCGCTCCATGCCGTTCGACGCTAAGACGGTCCAGTTCTCCAGCCCGGTGCAGTGACTCGCGAAGGCCGTTGTCGGCGTTGAGCACTTCTTGGTTCACCTGCGCAACAAGATCTAGAAGGAGGCCGTACTGTGGGACTTCCGCTTTGTACATGCGCGACATTTCTCTTGAAAACATCGAGCGGATTTCGCAAGAGGTGATTAGTTTTTCAGAGAGAGATTTTTCAAAGACAGGCATGAATCTATGCTTCATTGTGCCCCAGAACGGTGTGTGCCTGGATAGAACCTGTAAGATTACGTGAGCTTGGCTTCGCCGACAGATGTTCGGGCCGCATGGCCAGAGATCAGCGGCATTGGTCTGGCTACGGCGAAACGCCTTTGTGCAGGAGGGCGCCTACGTCTTTATCACGGGGCGAAGGCAATCGAAACTCGATGAGGCAGTGAAACAGGTTGGGTCTAATGTCATGGGAGTGCAAGGAGATGTAGCGAAGCCGGGCGACTTGGATCGGCTGTTCGAAGGGATCAAAAAAGGGAAGGGCAGGCTGGATATCGTTTTTGCCAATGCCGGCATCTCCCATACCTACTCCACTTGGGAAGATCGACGAAGAGCAGTACGATAGCATCTTTGGCGCCAATGTGAAGGGTCTGCTCCTTACGGTGCAGAAGGCTCTGCCTCTGCTGCCCGATGGTGCATCCGTCATTCTCAACGCGTCGATAATTGGCAGTAAAGGGAATCCGGCAAACAGCGTTTACGCAGCGACCAAGGCGGCGGTGCGCTCTTTTGCCCGCACCTGGACCACGGATCTCAAAGCCCATCGAATACGGGTGAATGCGATAAGCCCCGGGCCGATCGACACGGAAGGTTTGCGCGAAGTAGCCGGAAAACTAGCCGATTTGGGTTGTTGGACCTAAACGATAGCGCCCAAGAGCTCGGCCGGAGGGACAGGATAAACGGCCACTTAGACGGCCGAGTGGAAAGACAAGACCTTTGCTAATGCAAATCCGGGCGGAATTGACACGAACAAGATGGCTCCGTTTCAAGGGCGTTGTTTACTGAGCAACATCGCAAGCAGATAATTACCAGCCATTGGGTCCGTGCGGATGGAATACCAATGTTGAAAGGCCAAACGAGCGGTGTCCAAAGTCGCTTGAACCTCGGTGACGGTCCATTGCTCATGGTTGTCGTAGTCTGCCGTGTGCCTTTCCTCTTGTAGGTCCACGAAGGCGCTTGCGATGTTTTGAATGACTACAGGTATACCTCGTTCGTTACCGTGCCAATCCCGCCAGCTCTGCTTTCGGAACTGTATTGAGGTGTTCTTCATGGAACCGTGTTGAAATCCTCGTTCAAGGCCGGTTTGCGCTTCTGGGGAACCACTCCAGCGCAATGCTGCCTCTTCGATCAGAAGGTGGAACAGTGCGTAATAGGCGGTTGAAACTGCACGTCGCAGGCTGGCTTGGCAAGCATTGGGTCCCTGATAGGTGGCGAGATGATCCGCTTGTTGAAGTAAATCCTCGGCTAATCCCATGCCATGTCGTTCAGCTTGGCTTGTTCGCTCTGACTGCGGAATTTGAAGTATGGAATATGCTCCAAATCAGCTAGTCGAAGCTCATCAAAGAGCTTTCGACGGACCACTCGGGTCACTTCTGTAAGGCGTTCGAGCCGGCTCGCGTCATCGGATAGGATGACACGGAAGTACACGGCCGGATGCTCGGACCAGTCCTGTCCAACGCTGACACGAACGCGCACCACATCGGGTGCGAGAGCGCCAGAGATGCGGTCGACCTGTTCCTGAGTGGGAAGAGTAGCGATCACAAGGTGCCCAGCTGCATTGTATCCCGATAGCGCAGTCCGGTTCTCGTCAGATGCACGATTGCCTCCCGATCCGCTTTGGGAACTTATCGCGGACTGCGGCGATCTCGGCGTTTGTGGCGCCAGCGGCCTGGGAGGAAGCGGGCAAATCGGATGGCGCCGAGTGGATGAGGAGCGTGGCAAGTCGAATAGTTGAATTCCGGGGATGCGGGGCCTTCTTCGGTAACGCGCCGGCGGCAGAGTGCGTAGTACCTTTAGGGATTGTCAGCTATGCATCGAGGTATTTACGTTTTCGGGCTCTGGGCGCTGGCAGTTGGCGGCCTGTTCGGGGACGACGGGGTGGTGTTTAAGGATGACGTGGCGTTGTCACGCGTCGATGCTCAGGTGGTGGATCGGGAGGGGCGGGCGATTACCGGGTTGCAGGCGCGTGATTTTGTTTTGCGCGTGGACGGCAAGGTGCAACCCATCAAGAACTTTGACAGCGAGAGCATGCCGATCGATATTCTTTTGCTTCTAGACGTGAGTGGGAGCATGGGGCCGCATGTACAGCGGATTGCCGATGCCGCGCAGCAAGCTTTTAACGTTCTTGCCCCACAAGACCGCATTGCGATCATGGTTTTCGATACGCGCACTCGAGAACGGCTACCGTTTACCAACAGCCGTGACGAGGTGACTAGAGAATTGAATCACCTGGTTCGTTCCGAGCGCTTCAACGGCGGCACGCGCGTCACCAGCGCGCTGATTGAAGCGGCCAGCTATGTTCAACACCGTGCGCGGGCCGATGCGCGGCGGGCGGTGGTGATTCTGACGGATGACGAGACCCAGGATTCGCAAGACGAGCCGCGCGTGGAAAGCGCTTTGTCCCGCGCCAACGCGATCCTGAGCTTCCTACAGGCGCCGTACGAGCCTCCGATCGATCGGCGCATGCCGGGCGGGGGTGGCCGGCGAGGCGGGGGGATTGGTTTTCCTGGCGGTGGGGGAGGAATCGGATTTCCAGGCGGCGGTTGGCCAGGGGGTGGCGGCGGTATTCCCGGCGGGGGCGGTGGGGACCGTTCGCACACCGCCGGCAGCGATACGATTGCGCTCGATTCCGGCGGCGACACAATGTCCGTGGATGATGCATCGGCGTTGGAAAATACTCTGGCACGTTTGCGTCAACGGTACGCGCTTCACTTTTATATGCCTGGAGAAGAAGTGCAGAGTCAGGGGCAGCACAGCGTGCGTGTCGATCTATCGAGCGAAGCGCGCATTCGATTTTCGAATGCCGACGTGCGCTCCCGCCGCGTATTTATGTCCGGCGCGACCAACGAAAGAAGCGAACCAACAGTCGTCAGCCATCAAACCGCACCCGCAGAGCGCGCGCCGATTCAAGACCCCGCCGCTCAGCCTACTACCAACCGGCATCGCGTTGCGGTGAACGAAGACTCTTCAGGTCCCGATGTGAATATCATGGACGGGCCAAGCTCCGACTCTCCTGCTCCGAGTCAGCCTCAGAACCCGCCGCCACAGCCCAAAGGCGGATGGCCGAACGTCACGCCCAAGTAACATAACGTTGCGTGAACGGGGCGCCGTATTGGCGACTATCGGGCCAAAGCAGCAAGAGCTGGAAAAAGCGTTTTCGACTCAGATAAGTCCAATTCCCACGTCTGTCCGATGAGATCTTTGCCGAAGCTGTGATGAGGTTCTTCTGGTATGAGATGGAAGCCAGCTCTTTCGTAGATACGGTGAGCCGCGAGGAGAATGCTCTGCGTCCAAAGGACGATCCGCCGGTAACCCGCAGTATGGGCGAAACGGATGCACTCATTGACTAGCGTGTGTCCAAGTCCCAGTCCGCGGGCGCTCGGCTCAACGAACAGGAGACGGAGCTTGGCAACCGATGCGATGCGGGCGTAAGACGTAGAGGGGGCGAGTCTGGTCAGCGTCTTTTTTCGTTAAGATGTCCTCGATGGCTCGCATCGAACGGATGAGGCGTGCGCGATCAGAGGGCGGCAGATGTGCAAGAACCGCGCAAGCCTGCCGGTCCGAGAGAGCATTAAGCCTTCGGAAGGCCGACTTGCCTCGCTGTGTGAGGGTGAGTTCGGAATAGCGATTATCTTGCTCAGACGCTTTCCGCTTCAACAGGGCATCGCTTTCGAATTTTCGGAGGAGACGACTCAGATACCCAGGGTCCATTCCGAGGCCTTCCGCGATCTCGTTGGCTTTCGGCGCCGGGCGATTGGCGAGCTCATAGAGGACACGAGCCTCCGCCAAACTGAACCTGGTGTTTAGAAGGCCTTCCTGTAAAGTTCCGATCAGGCGCGTGTACATTCGGTTGAATCGGCGGAAAACCGCTATGTCTTCCGTCAAAGCTGAAGGCGACCGTTGCTCCGGCTGCATTCGATTATTGTCAACCATTATAGTTGACAAAAGCAACTACTTGGTCATTTCGGCCGCTCCATTCGATCGCTCAACGTGGCGACCTGAATTTCGAGCCGCTCCACGACCTGCTGGATCTCCTTAAGGTCGTCGCGATTCGCCATCTGTTTTCGGACTTCGGCAACATCGCTTTGCAGCTTTGCGACGTCGACCGCTGTGTGATCGCTGATCGAAAAGCGCGAGCTGAGATTGAATGCAACGGTGACGATCAAAGCCGTCATCGAGATCCATTGCGTTATCGGGATCTTTGCGATTCCGCCGATGTCTAGAGTGTCGTTGTCGTGTTGTCCAGCCACGGCATTAAGCTACTCCGAGGCCGCGCCTGGCTAGTGATCCGTACGCACCGCCAGCCTGCCTTCCCGTGAATAAACCATTAATGATGAATGATTTACGAGGAGTAAGATTTTTCTATTGTTTTTGTGAACGCTCCCTGAGGGGCCTGTCAATACAGGCGCACAGCACTCGCGACTATTCTCCGCGCAAGACCTCAAGCGGGCGCTGACTGAGAACTCTCGCACTGGCCAGCCATCCGGCCGCATTTGCCAATAGAGCCGTCATAATAATCACCGCTAACAAAGAGACCCAGTCGAAACTAAAGTTGGCGTCGATGAAACGGTTCGCAATGATGCGGGTAAAGACGTTGGCCAGGATCCCGCCAACAGCGCCGGATATTGCTCCCAGAATTGAGAACTCAACCGAGAAGATACCGGAGATGCGGCGGCGTGTGCCGCCCAGCGTCTTTAAGATTGCTACCTCCCGAACCCGACGATAGCGGGTACCGGCAATGCTGGAGCAAAGAATAATGACACCGGCAGCAATCGCGAACAGAGCCAGGAATCGGACGACTACTGCCACCTGATCGACAGCTTCCTGAATGCGTTGCAGCACGTCGGCCAGGTTCATGACAGTCACGGTTGGAAAGTGCTCGAAGATTGCCTCTTCAATTTCAGGGATGTTTGCTGCGTTCGCATGCACCGCGCCGTAGTAGACCACCGGATAATCTTTGAGGGCCTGGCGAGGAAACACCAGGTCGTAACGCACGGGCGCCCGGGCCTGTCGGCGGAATACCGCTACCAGCGGCGCACTCACTGTATGGCCGGCAACTTGAAATGTAAGCTGATCGCCCAAACGAAGATGGAAGTTTCTGCTGGCCTCTTCAGAGACGGCGAGCTGCGACTGGCGGCTGTGGCTCTCCCACCATTGCCCTTTCGTCAGAGTCAGAGTTTTGGGCAGTCCATCGGCTGTTGTAATTCGAACAGCGCCAAGCTGATTCTTTCGTTCACTCGCCAGGTTCATCCGATCGGCCGGGAGTCCATTCCGGGTAAGCAACTTGGCAACGATGTACCCCACCAATTCGAGGTTGCTCGTGACACCCGGCTGTTTCTCAAGCAGGTCCGAGACAGCCGCTGAGTTCCGGATATCGAGCAGAAACAGGTTTCCCTCCCGACCCGGACCTTCACTCATCACTTCGCGCAAAACTGTCCGCTGCAGGAGATAGGTGCTGAGCGTGAACATCACGCCGATCCCTAGAGCAACCAGTATCGATCGAGCTTGACTTCCGGGTCTGTAGAGATTCGCCAATCCGTGTCGAAAGAGGGCAGGCAATCGACTGCCGCGATTGAGAACGACCCATCGTAGAAAGGCTAATAGGACGGCAGCTACCGCGCCCAACAGAATAATGCTAGCGCCGAGCCCGATCACGAAATAAAGCCCAATTCTCCATGAGTCGCTCAACCAAATCGCAATGGCAGTGAATCCGATGACGATTAGCACTGCTCCAAGCACACTGGGAACTTTCTCACGCCATTTCTTTCGATTCTCCACCGCAGCGTCTGCCATATCTCGGCGGAAGACCAGGCTTGGACGCACATTCCGGATGGCGAGAAGAGGAGGCAGTGTGAAGAGCAAGGTCGCTAGAATCCCCAAACACATCCCTTGCAGGCTGAACGACCAATCCCACGGTATATAAGGCAACTGCGAAAACACCCGCTGCATCAACCAGGGGAAGGACTTCTGAACCAAGGCTCCGATAGCGACTCCAATTAGAGCGCCGACAATGCCAAGCCAAAGTGTCTGGAGGAGATAGATTGCAGTAATTTGGCTGGACCGACCGCCCACTGCTTTCATAATGCCGATGGTGTCCATTCGCTGTTGAAGGTGAGAGTACATCGCCATGGCCACGCCCAGCGAGCCCACGATTAGAGCAATAAGACTGATCAAGCTCAGAAACGTGGTGGTGTTGTCGATGGCCTTTCCAACTGCCGGGCTCCCGTCCCGGTAATCGGTAATAAAGACATGGGGCAGAATCGCCTTTAGTTGTTCCCGAATCCGATCCAGGTCAGCATTCGGCCCAAGTCTGAAGAGAAACCGCTGTGCTGCCCGGCTGCCGAACTGAATGAGGCCGGTGCGCTCAAGCCCTCCTCGGGTCATAAGGACACGCATTCCAGGACCGAATCCGGATGCTAGGCGGTCCGGCTCCGTGACCAGCGTTCCGACAATGTGAAAATCTTTTCCGCCCAGCCGAATGGTTTGACCGCGCTGAACCTTCAACCGCAGTAACAGTTCGGGCGTAACGACAACCGAAGCATCATCAGATAGAAGCGTGCCCAAAGGGAGGGGTGGATCGACCGTCATTTGGCCGTAGAACGGGTAGACGGACGAATCAATCGCCTTCACGGCAACCATCTGGGGAAAACGCTGATGCGAAGAGCCCGCCATGGAAACCGTTTCGGTAACCCTGGTCAAGTGCCCATACTTGTTCCCGAGGGCCTCGAGGCTTTTGATCTGCTCATCGGTCGGCACTGCCCAGAACTGGCCCTGAACATCTGCTCCGATCAACTGTTTCGCGTTGTGAAGCAGCATGCCTTTGAAGGCATAGCCGAAACCTTTCACGCCGCTCAACGCAGCGACGCCGATCGCCACCGCCAGGATGACGAAGAGAAACTTTGCCGGTGAGGCCTGCAGCTCTCGCAGTGCAATTTTCGATGCGGTTCGAAAGAACACTTAGACTTCCACCTCGCGGCTGGCCAGCTCGTCGCTGAGCACCTGGCCATCTCTTAACACGATCACACGATCGGCAAATTCGGCCAGCTTAGCGTCATGTGTCACCAGGACCAAGGTTGTATCTTCCTCGCGATTCAACTGCAGGAGAAGTTCTAAGACATGCTGTCCGTTTGCGCTATCCAGATTTCCGGTTGGCTCATCGGCCATCAGAATAGGAGGTTCGGTAATGAAGGCTCGTGCTAGCGCCACTCGCTGTTGCTCGCCGCCTGAAAGCTGAACAGGGTAGTGCCGGCTTCGATTCTCCAAGCCCACACGGTGGAGCAGTTCCTTGGCGCGACTTCTTGCATTATTCGGGTGGCCGCTGAGTTCTGCCGGCAGGAGAACGTTTTCTTCTGCAGTCAGCGTCGGGACTAATTGGTAAGACTGAAACACGAATCCGATTTTTCGGCCGCGAAGACGAGCGAGGTCGTCCTCCTTGAGATTTGTAATGTCGATTCCATCGAGGACGATATTACCGGACGAGACGCTGTCCAAGCCGGCGAGTAATCCTAACAAGGTGCTTTTCCCACTTCCGGATGCACCCATAATGGCGGCAAACTGACCGCGGCGAATCGAGAAATTAACATCGCGCAAAATTTCGACGCGATTCGAAGAGTTTTCGATCGATTTCGAGACGTGCCGCACTTCAATTACGTCCGGCGGAACGGGAGTAGAGAGCATGTCAATCTTGAAGATGTGGAAACCTGGAGGACCAATGCTATTTTCGCAGCTTACGCAGTTTGTTTACTGCTGGCTGTCGCCTGCGGTCGGGATAACGGAAAAAACACACAAGCTTCTATACAAGAGAAACGTATTACGGTTCCGGACAGTTCCGCTCTTTCCGCAAAGAGTAGCCAGGCTAGTCCGGAAGACACCCGCCTTGTGATCGTAGCTTTCGGCGATAGCTTAACTGCCGGAGTAGTGCAAAACACCTATCCGGAGTATTTACAGGAAATCTTAGATAAGAACGGTTACAAGTATCGCGTTGAGAATCAGGGCGTCAGCGGCGACACTACCACGGATGGATCCGCGCGAATTGGAAACGTCATAAGCTCACGTCCGGCATTAGTCATTTTGGAATTTGGAGGTAATGACGGTCTTCGAGGGATTCCAGTCGAATCCACCAAGCAAAATTTGGCAGAGATGATCACCCGCCTCAAACAGGCGCGCATCCCCGTCGTTCTTCTCGGAATCACGCTGCCGCCTAACTACGGTCCGGACTATGTTCAGCCTTTTACTCAAATGTTTCCGGATCTAGCCAAGAAAGATCACATTCGCGTTTTACCATTCTTATTGATGAACGTCTATCAACATCCGGATATGATGCAGCCGGACGGCATTCACCCAAACGGTCGCGGCAATCTGGTTGTTGCACAAGACGTTTTCAAATTCATTGCACCGGTTCTAAGTGCGCCTGGCCGGCGAAAGCACAACTAAGTAAGCAATTCGTGAGCTATCCCGATTCGGTTCAATATCTCTACGCACTCGGTAACGAGTTGAAGGTGGGAGCTAAGTTCAGCCTGGAGCGCATGAAGGCGCTCCTCGAGGAGCTTCAGCATCCCGAACGGAACCAACGATTGATTCACGTGGCCGGCACAAACGGAAAGGGATCAACCTGCGCGATGATTGCGAGCGCTCTTCGCTGCGCAAAATTGCGGGTCGGCCTTTTCACATCTCCGCATCTGGTCGAACCGACGGAGCGTATTCAAATCAATGGATCGCCACTAACAAGAGAGGAATTCGCGCACGCCTTCGATCTGGTTCATGCCGCTGCCGAGACGCTTATTGAGACTGAACGAATCGATGCTCATCCCACTTACTTCGAGACGGTAACCGCAATGGCGTTTCTCAGTTTTCGGGAGCAGTGCGACTTCAGTGTAATTGAGGTTGGTCTGGGAGGCAGACTCGACGCGACGAACGTCATCACCCCGGAATTGACTGTCATTACTCCTGTCTCATTCGATCACGAGTCATTCCTAGGGAATACGCTTGAAGCGATCGCTTCAGAGAAGGCCGGGATTCTGAAAAAAGGAGTACCGCTTGTCTTGTCAAGACAGATGCCAAAGCCGGAAGCGGTGATTGTTGCGGTGGCAAAAGAGCTTGGCTGCAAGATCATCCAAGCTGATGCTCGGCAGATTCAGCATGTCGCGAGTTCTGAAACCGGATCGCGATTCACGCTCGACAATATAGGCTATGAGTGCACGCTTGCCGGAAGACATCAGATCGAGAACGCCGTGACCGCCATCACTGCTTGCGAAGAGCTCGGGATCGACACAGAATCGATACAGGCGGGTCTCAGTCAAACTCGGTGGCCCGGACGGCTTGAATTTGTTCAACAGCATCCGGCCTTTATCCTGGATGGCGCCCATAATCCTGCCGGAGCTCATGCTCTAGCAGTATATATTCAAGAATTCTGGAGCAGTCGCCCCGTTTGGATTGTATACGGAACCATGCGGGACAAGGCTATCGACGAAGTGGCTGCGCAACTCTTCCCGTTGGCGGATCGCTTACTTGTTACGGCGCCGGATTTTCCCAGGTCGCTCCGGCCCGAAGCGATTCTGCTGGCGCAAAGCCATCCGAACGTCACAATAGCGTCGACTTTACCGCAAGCAATCGAAATAGCGAAGACCGCTCCACCGAACGCCGCAGTCTTCTTCACCGGATCCTTGTATCTGGTCGGTGAAGCTCGTAATCTATTTCTGACTTGATGGAAGGAGTTTCGTAGAATAGGCGTACATGAGAAGGCTGCGTGGCCTGGTTCTGGCCGATCCGGCGATTATTCTGGCAACCCTATTCTTTGGAACCATCAGCCTGATGGTTTCTTTTTTTGATAAAACCGGAACCGTGCAGAATGCCCTTGCTCGCACCTGGGCGCGCCTGCTGCTCGCAGCAAGTGGAGTAAAGGTGAAGGTCGAGGGCCTGGAGCACATCCATCCCGAGGGGAGTTATGTGTTTATCGGAAACCATCTCAGCTACATGGACACCCCGGTAATGCTGGCCCATATACCGGTGCAGTTCCGTTTTCTCGCCAAGCGCGGACTGTTCAAGATACCTCTTATGGGGTCCCATCTTAGACGGGCCGGCCACATTCCGGTTCCGCGTGAAGATCCCCGCGCCGCGGTGAAGACCATGCAGATTGCGGCTGAGGTTGTGCAGCGAAAGAGAGTTTCGCTTTTGATATTTCCCGAAGGTGGCCGCTCGCACGATGGCAAACTTCGATCATTCAAAGAAGGCGGCGCTTATATCGGGATTCGCGCTGGTGTGCCTCTCGTCCCTGTAATTCTGATCGGAACTCGTGAAGTGTTGCCCTATGGGTCAGGCGTTGTTTTATCAGGGAACGTCACGCTCCGCATTCTAAAACCTATTGAGACATCCTCACTTACTTTGAAAGATAGAGGAACAGTCACGGAGCAGTTGAGACGCTTGATTTTGCATCAACTGCAAACGGAAACCGGTCAACACGCTGTCGAGACAGCAGTGACTCAGTCGGTGAGCTAGCAGCAACCCGTCTTGGCCAGCACAATCTCGTCTATCTGCACCAAAGTCGGATATTTGCCGGTGTAACAGGAATAGCAGAACTGCTTTTCGTCATCTTGCAACGCTTGGTGTAGCGCTTCGAGAGATAGATAACCCAAGGAGTCTGCCTCAACATACTGCCTGATCTGCTCGATGCTGTTGTTGGCAGCGATCAACTCTCGCTCAGAAGGTGTATCGACACCGTAGTAGCAGGGCGAAATCGTAGGCGGGCATGAAATGCGAACGTGCACTTCTCGTGCGCCGGCACTACGCACCATACGTACGATCTTTCGGCTGGTGGTGCCACGCACGATTGAATCGTCGACCAAAACGACGCGCTTGCCTTCGAGAAGATGACGCACGGGGTTGAGCTTAAGCTTGACGCCAAAATCGCGAATCGCTTGTGACGGTTCGATGAACGTGCGGCCGACGTAGTGATTCCGAATCAGCGCCTGCCGGTAAGGGATTGCGGACTCAGCAGAATAGCCTAAAGCAGCAATTACTCCCGAATCGGGCACCGGCACAATTACATCAGCATCAACAGGCTGCTCACGAGCGAGCAGGCGTCCCATCAGCTCGCGAGTTTGAGCCACTGGTTTCCCGTAAACGATCGAATCGGGGCGAGAAAAATACACGTGCTCGAAGGCGCAGTGAGCCAACTTCGCAGGAGGAGTGTAGTGCTCGCGAGTCAATCCCTCCGGCCCGATGATGACCATCTCACCGGCTTCCACATCTCCGATATAGGTGGCGTTGATCAGATCGAAAGCGCATGTCTCGGACGCAAAAACAGTAGCCACACTGCCGTCCGGAAGTTCCAGACGTCCCATAGCTAAGGGTCGGAACCCGTGAGGATCTCGCGCTACAATTACGCGGTCTTGCGCCAAGAAGACTAGCGAAAACGCGCCTTCAATTTGGAGTAGTGCGTCTCGCAGCGCTCCAGCAAGCGTTCGTTCCCGTGATCTCGCCAGCAAGTGGAGAATGACTTCGGTATCGCTTGTCGACTGAAAGATGGAGCCATCTTCTTCGAGTTCGCGGCGCAGCTCGATCGCATTCGTCAGATTACCATTGTGCGCCACTGCCACTTGCCCTTTACTGCAGGCAACCGAAAGCGGCTGGGCATTTCGCAAAGCAGTGTCGCCGGCCGTCGAGTAGCGCGTATGGCCGATAGCCATGCTTCCAGGCAGCTCGTTGAGAACATTTGGCGTGAAGATTTCTGCCACGTGTCCCATCTTGCGAACGTTATGGATTTTTCGGCCGTCACTGGAAGCGATGCCGGCGCTTTCCTGACCTCTATGTTGTAAAGCGTAAAGCCCGAGATAGGCTAAATTCGACGCCTCGGGATGATTGTAAATCGCAAATACACCGCATTCTTCGTGCAGCTTGTCGAAGGGCTCCTCGTGGAGCATGTCGCAGGAATCAATGGCCTTCAATTTGTCGATGTCTCCTCGGCAGAGGCCTTCTAAATCAAAACAGGCTAGATCAATACAGGATCGTGTAGGAGATTAACTAAACCGGTTTCCCAGAGTCTTTCTAATTCACCAATTGAGCTGTCGACAAGGACATGCCCGCGGTTTCGAATGATTAATCTCGATTCAAGTGTAACGCCAATCGTCACCGTTTGAACACCGTTCTTTGTCGCAAGCGAAATAATCCTTTCCGGATTCGAGGTGGATACCAGAATTCGCGACGGGCCCTCGTGAAATAGAAGCAACTCTGCGGGAAGGTCGGAGTCCAGATCGACTTCCGCCCCGACATTCGAAACGCCGAAACAACACTTTGCCAGACCCACCGCCAAACCGCCGGCACTTAGATCATGTGCGGATTCAATCGATCGTTCCCGCGCAAGTTCCCGAATGGTCTGCTGAATCCGCTTCTCATAATCCAAGTTTAGGGCAGGTGGTTTACCCCACAAAGCATCAAGTATTTCTTTCGCATACTCGGTTCCACCGAATTCCTCGATGCCGACAGCCCCCAAACCGCCCAACAAGATAATGCTGCGGTTGAGACTTTGAAAGGCGATCCCAACCGGAACGGCAGTCGGCATCACTCCCACGATTCCGACTACCGGAGTCGGAAAGATCGGCGTCCCCAGTGTCTCGTTGTAAAGACTGACATTGCCGCCAGTCACCGGCACTTCAAAAAATCGGCAAGCCTCAGCCATCCCTTCAATCGACTCGACGATTTGGGCCATGATTTCCGGGCGCTCCGGATTGCCGAAGTTCAGGTTGTTTGTAGTGGCCACGGGAAGCGCGCCTACGGTCGAAAGATTGCGACAGCACTCCGCCACGATAAGTTTTGTTCCTTCCCGAGGATCGAGCGCGCAATAACGGCCGTTCCCGTCAAGGGACATTGCGATGGAGGTGTTCGTTCCCTTAATTCGCACCACAGCAGCTTCTGCTCCCGGCCCGGCAATGGTGTTCGTCCGGACCTGGTGATCGTATTGCTCCCAGATCCATTTCTTGGAACAGATATCCCCGGATTCGAGCAACGTCTTCAAATCAGCGGTAAGATCCGCGCTCTGAAATTCAGGAACCGGTGTAATGCCGGGGTGCAGCGGAACCGTATGAGGCCGGTCATAACGCGGCGCTTCGTCAGCAAGAGCACGATTTGGAATCTCGGCGAACACCTCCCCATGATTCTTTACACGAAACATCCCGTCACTCGTCACAACGCCGATCGTGACTGCATCCAGACCCCACTTCTTGAACACATCGAAGATCTCCTGCTCGCGGCCTCGCTCCGCAACCAGCAGCATGCGCTCCTGAGACTCCGACAGCAGCATTTCATAGGGAGTCATGCCGTCTTCGCGCTGCGGCACATACTGCAGATCGATTTCTACACCCGTGCCGGCGCGGCTTCCCATTTCGCAGGTCGAGGAGGTAAGCCCGGCAGCCCCCATGTCCTGAATACCGACAATGGCTCCTGTCTTCATCGCTTCAAGACAGGCCTCTAATAAAAGCTTTTCGAGAAATGGATCACCGACCTGCACATTGGGACGCTTTTGCTTCGATTCTTCTGTAAACTCCGCCGAAGCCATCGACGCGCCATGAATCCCATCCCGACCGGTCTTCGCACCGACGTAAATGACTGGGTTGCCAACGCCGCTTGCTTTGCCATAGAAGATCTCGTTGTGCCGAAACACGCCCAGCGCAAACACGTTAACCAGGGGATTGCCGTCATAGCTGGCTTCGAATACACACTCTCCGCCAACTGTCGGAACGCCAAAACAATTTCCGTAGTGCGCAATCCCGGAAACGACTCCCTCCAGGATGCGGCGATTACGCCTGCCGGTCTTCTCGTCCTCCAAATTCCCGAATCGAATGGAGTTCAGCACGGCAATCGGGCGGGCGCCCATTGTGAAGATATCGCGCAAAATGCCGCCAACACCGGTCGCAGCACCTTGGAACGGCTCTATGAAACTCGGATGATTATGCGACTCAATTTTGAAGGCAATCGCATACCCGTCGCCGATATCGATGATTCCCGCGTTTTCGCCAGGACCTTGTAGAACATACTTACTCTCGGTTGGAAGCTTTTTCAGGTGGATGCGTGAACTCTTGTAGGAACAGTGCTCGCTCCACATAACACTAAAGATCCCGAGTTCCGTGAATGTTGGCTCGCGTCCAAGCAGAGTTACGACCTTGTCGTATTCTGCCGGACTTAGTTGATGGGCTGCGATCACCTCAGGCGTGATCTGGCTCATGACGCCGTTGTCTGAATAAGGGAAGGTGCACTCAGAAGAGATCGCAAAATGGTAATCCCGTCCGTATTGCCAACCAGTCGGTCGGCGGCGCGTTCCGGGTGAGGCATCATTCCCAACACATTTCGTTCTGCATTCAAGATACCCGCAATGTCGCGCATCGATCCATTGCAATGGCCCTGATAACGGAGTACTACTCGCTCCTCCGCCTCCAGCTCGTCCAGCGTTCTGTCGTCCGCCACGTAACACCCCTCGCCATGGGCAATGGGCAATCGAAGTATCTGCCCCTGTTTAGCTTGATGCGAGAAGGCTGAACGAGTCGTAACCACTTCGACGGGAACGGTGCGACAGATAAACTTGAGCTCTGAGTTTCGTAGCAATGCTCCGGGAAGCAGTCCTACCTCAGTTAGTACCTGAAACCCATTACAGATACCGAGGACATAGCCTCCGTCTTGAGCAAATTTCCGTATGGCTTTCATTACGGGAGAAAACTTCGCAATCGCTCCGCAACGAAGGTAATCACCATACGAAAATCCACCTGGCAGGATAACCGCCTCGACGTCACCGAGCGTCCGAGACTCATGCCAAATGAACGTCGCCTGATTGTGTAAATCAACGGAAACCGCATACCACGCGTCATGGTCGCAGTTGCTTCCAGGAAATACGACGACTCCGACCTTCATCTCTTGCTATTTTGAATAGGATTAAGCGCCCGTTGTTGCGGTCGCCGGTACGGCTTTCTTTCGGGTTGCCCGTCTTTTTTCTACCGGAGGCTGACGGTCACTTTTCTTGAGGGCGGGCAAAACTATCGAAGTGACAAACTTTTTCTCGCCTTGTTCATCAAACTTGATTACGATGTAATCGTCGTTACATGAAAGCACCGAGCCAAGACCGAACTTACCGTGCTCGACTTGGGCTCCCTGGGCGAATGCCGGTTTACTGGCCATGGCTGAGAATCCTCTATAGGTGATTGTAACAATTTGACTTACGCTCTGTCGAGCACTCCCACTGGGCGCTCGTCACCGCACATATAAAGAATGCCTAACTACTTTCCATATAATGGGTTGGACTACGCATGGAGGAACTAAAAAAGAAGCTGCAGGAAGAGATCACTGCACTTGAATACGAACTGCGCAATGAACTGCCCAAGGAGATCCTTCGGGCGCGGGCGCATGGCGATCTCAGCGAAAATGCCGAATATCATGCCGCCAAAGAACGGCAAGGCTTGGTGAACGCTCGTCTTGGCCAATTGCAGGCCCGACTGCGCGAGTTTTCCATGGTCGACCTCTCAAAAATCCCGCACGACCGGGTCGGGCTAGGCTCGCAGGTCGTGGTTCTCGATGTGGATAAAGACGAAGAGCAGAGTTTCAATCTGGTGACCAGCGAGGAGGCCGATGTTGCTCATGGCAAGATATCTACTAGCTCGCCCATTGGCAAAGGCCTTCTTGGTAAACGAGTCGGTGATACAGTCAAAATCCAGATCCCAGACGGCGTCCGGGAGATGGAGATACTCAGTCTGACGACTATTCACGACGCCAGTTCGTAGGAGTAACGGAATGACTTACACTCGCGCGATCGGTCTGAGCGCCAATAAAATCATTCGACTGATTGTCCGCGGCCTTGCCCTTTCGAAGATCAATCCGAACTTTCTCACTTTCCTGGGCCTCCTTATCAACATGGTTGCAGCCGCGTTTCTGGCGGTAGGGAGCTTTCGAATTGCCGGTTTGATCATTATCTTTGCCGGCCTGTTCGATATGGTCGACGGTCGGGTGGCACGGGAGACAAACCAAGTCACGCGCTTCGGCGGATTCTTCGATTCGGTACTCGACCGCTACTCCGACCTGGGGCTCTTAGTTGGATTACTGGTATATTACGGCACCATCAACAGGCCATCCTACGTTGTCCTTACATCGGTCGTGATGACTGCCGCGGTGATGATAAGTTACGCCAGAACTCGCGCTGAAAACATTATTCCTACCTGTAAAGTCGGCTTCCTTGAGCGCCCCGAGCGCGTTGTTCTTTTGATAATTGGCGCTTTGTTCGACCGCATGGCCCCGGTGTTATGGATTATCGCCGTACTCGGTAACCTGACCGTCATTCACCGGATGGTTTTCACTTACCAGGAATCGAAACGCCTCGAAGACGCCCAACTACGCACCACGGCAGTCGGACGCTCCAGCACCCGAGCGATTTGAGAGTGAAAGCGGTACTTGCCAGTTAGTTACCGTCTTCTAAAACGACTACCGCGAACGCCATCTCTGAAGTATGAGTCAGGGAAATTGAAATGCGCCTCATACCCATCTGTGTGGCTATCCTCAGTGCAACCCCCGATAACAAGAGCGTTGGTCGTCCGGATGGTTCATTTACCACCTCAAAGTCCTTCCAGGTCACTCCGCGACTCCATCCCGTCCCGATCGCTTTCATTCCGGCTTCTTTAGCTGCGAAACGAGCAGCGAAACGCTCCGCCGCATTTGCCTTGTGCGATGCATAAGCCCGCTCAGCCTGGGTGTAAATCCGATTGAGAAATCGATCGCCGTACTGATCGATACTTCGCTTGATACGCGGCACTTCTGCCAGATCAGTTCCGATGCCCAGAATCATCGCGCCGCCCATAACGACTCAGGCAATGACGATTCAGGGAGCTTGCCGATGGGCATCGAGTAAGCCGGAATCCGCGATCGCTCTTAACGATGAATTAAGCTTGGCCTTTGCGAAATGCGGCCCATCGCTTCTTTTGCGCGGCGGCGATTCTCTTACGCGCCTCAGGACTGAGAACGCGTTTCTTTTTGGCAGCGGTTCTGGCAGACGCCGTCCCCGATGACAATTCTAAGCTACTATTCCGGGAAGGGCGACCGGCGCGGCGGCCCATCATAGACCTTACTTGAGCAATCTGCTCATCTAATTTTTGCCGCTGAGCTTCTAATCCTTGGAGAGCGGCTTCGAGGATCTCTATATTAGGCGGCGTGGTCGAGGTTCTTGCCATGTCTATTCTTTGTTAGTAACACAAAATTCTTTATTTTACTAATCCCGATGTCTTCATGCCATAGAATCGCACATCAACGTTATGGGACCGTCATTCACTAAGCTCACCTTCATATATGCCTGGAATACCCCAGTTGAGACTTTGAGGCCAACCTCTCGGCAGACATCGACAAAGTAGTCATACAGAACTCTAGCCGAGTCCGCCTTTGCAGCGTTAGTGTAAGACGGGCGATTGCCTCGGCTTGTGTCGCCGTAAAGTGTAAATTGCGATACGATCAACGCCTCGCCAGAAACATCGAGTAAGCTCCGGTTCATCTTGCCTTCCTCGTCTGCAAAAATGCGAAGGCGAGATACCTTCTGGGCTAAATACTTGGCTTCTTGCGGGCCGTCAGCATGCGTAACGCCTAAGAAGATCACGAGGCCAGCCGCAATCTGCCCGACTACTTGGTTCTCTACAGAAACAGTAGCTTCTGAAACCCGCTGAACTAGAGCCCTCATGCCACCCCGACGATTCCTGTCTGCTTGAACTTACTTCGGATTACAAACGTGTTTTAGCCAGCCACGAACATCGTGTTAGACTTTCTGTCCTTATCTAACAAGTCGAGAATCTAACAATGGAAAACGTTCATCGAGTCACGGACTGTTCGTACTGGAAGGCAACGCGAAACATAGTTGCTTCGTCGAAATGATTCGCCAAGATTTGCAGTCCAATGGGTAAGCCCTCGTCTGAGTTACCACACGGGACACTCATGCACGGAATACCGGCTAAATCGCCTGTTAACGTGTAAACGTCGGATAAGTACATCGCCAATGGGTCGTCGATCTTCTCTCCAATCTTGAAAGCCGGAAAAGGAGAGACAGGCGCCAAAATTCCATCTACCTGTCTAAATGCATTAGTAAAATCAGCAGCAATAAGAGCACGAACCTGCTGTGCTTTCTTGTAATACGCCTCGTAGTATCCGGCGCTAAGAACATATGTGCCAAGCATGATTCGGCGTTTGACCTCTAATCCGAAAAGAGCCCCACGGGTTCGGCGATACATCTCCGAAAGACTTTCGCCCTCTTCTCTGGTCGAGTAACGAACACCGTCGTAACGTGCAAGATTAGAACTGGCTTCGGCGGTAGCAATGATGTAATAACAAGAAAGCGCATACTTAGTATGCGGAAGGCTAATCTCCCGCACTTCACAGCCGAGACTCTTCAACTGCTTCACGGCAGCATCGATTTTATCGCCGGTCTCTGCCGCTAATCCCTCAAAATACTCCTTCGGCAATCCAATCTTCAGTCCACGGATTGACTGGCCCATCGTAGCGCCGTAATCCTCAACAGGAGCAAAGCCGGAAGTAGAATCCTGTTCATCCCGGCCGGCAATCACCCTGAGTACGGAAGCAGCGTCTTGAACATTCCTCGCGAATGGGCCGACGTGATCAAGCGAACTTGCATAGGCGACCAGACCGTAGCGAGAGACTCGACTATAAGTAGGCGTCACACCGACTACACCGCACAAGCCCGCCGGCTGCCGGATGGAGCCTCCTGTATCGGAGCCAAGGCTCGCGACGGCTGTTCCTTGCGCCACGGCAGCAGCCGAACCTCCGCTTGAACCTCCGGGAACACGGTCTAACGCTCTGGGATTTCGCACCGGTCCATAGGCCGAGTTCTCGTTGGAGGATCCCATCGCAAACTCATCGCAATTCAGCTTACCGATCAGCAGTGCACCTTCGGCTTCGAGCCTGTAAACAGCCGTAGCATCGTAAGGCGGAATGTAATGCTCGAGGGCCTTCGAACCACATGTCGTGCGTACACCCTTGGTGACTAAAACGTCTTTGACTCCAACCGGAACGCCTGCAAGCTGACCTACGTATTCGTTCTTCGCGATACCAGCATCTACCTTCCGAGCGGTTTCCATCGCCCGCTCCGGCGAAAACGTGAGGTATGCGTTCGTTTGGACGTTATTGTCAGCAGCAAACTTCAGCGCTGCCTCAGCTATCTCGACCGCGGAAAACTTCTTCTTGAGCAGCCCCTCCCGAATCTGTGTGATGGTAAGCGACGGAACCTCAATTTCAGAAGTCATCGTTCGATCACTTTCGGCACTTTGAAGTATCCAGCTCCGCTGACGGGAGCGTTGGCCAGAGCTTCGTGATTGGTAAGAGAAACGTGCGGTATGTCCTCACGCAATGCAGCCGTTTCGTCTTCCTGGAACAGAATCTGAGCCATCGGATCGACCTCGGTGGTATCTAGCTGGTTAAGCTGTTCGATGTGAGTCAAAATTTCGCCCAGATCGTGCGACATACGATTCACTTCGTCTTCTGAGAGCCGCAAATTCGCTAAATCGGCGACGTAACGGACTTCTTTCTCTGAAAGGTTCAAGCGGTAGCTCTTTTACGGGAAAGTCGATATACCTTCTTTAGCACAGGATCCAGTATTCGATCCGCCTCGTCGTTCGTACTTTCCGGAGAACTGAGATCTAACGGTCGTATGGCGTCTTCTCGTTGCATTTGCCGCCTTGGGATTCCCACTCGAAACTCAATTTTTGAGATACTGCTGGTTCCCATCAGCTTTTGCATCCGCGTCACGATTTGGTTACTTAACGGGAAGAGTTGCCGTTGCCAAACGGCATCCTCTACTTCTACAACCAGCGTCTCTCGAACGATCTTCAGCTTACACGTATGCCGGGCGATTGCCTTCCCGACGGCGGCCGGCCACAGTCCTCTAGCCAGGTCGTCATCCGTGAAGATATTCCGGGAATATTTGTTCTTCCTGATCAGTCGTGCAGCGCGTTCCATCGAAATGAAAAAAATTTCCTTACGAGTGAACAGTGGGGGAGGAAAGCTGCTCGGAGTCTATCGTTCGCAAAGCCGCAAAATTGCTACCGATGCGAAAGACTAGAGAAGTTTACCACGCCTGTTGCCCTCCGTGACTAACCGGCCGAGCCTAATTCCGTCTGAATGGCATTGGCTATTCTCTTAGTCCATCTATCGACCTGTTCATCGGAATCTGCTTCAATCATCACTCGCGCAAGCGGCTCCGTGCCGGAGAATCGGACTACGACGCGGCCGCTGCCGCCGAACTCGCTCTCCGCTCTGGCGATTTCCGCCTGCACTGACTGCAACTCCGCAAGAGGCCGTTTATGTTTTACTCGCACATTGACCAGCTTCTGCGGAAAGGTTCGAACCTCATCTGCGAGCTCGTCAAGCGAACGGCCGGAGTCACGTAAAATTTCAACTAGTCGAAGAGCAGTCAGGATTCCATCTCCGGTCGTGGCGTATTGCGAGAAGATGACATGGCCTGATTGCTCGCCCCCCAACACCGCGCCACGCTTTAGCATCTCTTCCAAAACGTATTTGTCGCCTACCGGCGTGCGAACCATTTGGATTCCCCGGCCTGCCAGCGCCTTCTCCAAACCAAGGTTAGACATCACCGTTGCGACAACCACGTCCGCTTCTAGCAGCCCCTGGCTTTTCAATGCTACGCCCGCCAGAAACAAGACTGCATCCCCATCAATCACTCTTCCGGAACTCGACACAAATAAGGCCCGGTCCGCATCTCCGTCAAAAGCGATTCCTATGGCCGCGCCGCTCTCGAGAACCTTTCGTTGCAGATCTTCCAGATGTAACGATCCGCAGTTGAGGTTGATGTTCTTCCCGTTAGGAGTAACACTCAGCCACTCTACTTTCATCCCCAGCTTGGGAAAGAGCCGCGGGGCCACCTCGGTTGCAGATCCGTTGGCACAGTCAATGACCACGCGCATCGGAAAATCTCCCGACACTGTGCCAGCCAGGAAGTCCGCGTATAGATTGTCAAAGGTCGGGTCAGTGAACAATTTTTTGGGGGTTGCTTCCTCCCGTCGCTTCAACCACTCACTTATTAAAAGTTCTAACTCGATTTCAACGCTATCGGCCAACTTATATCCTGAGTGACTTATTACCTTTAAGCCGTTATCTTGATACGGGTTGTGAGAAGCCGAGATCATGACGCCCGCGGCGAAGCGACCTGTTCTAGTCAGATAAGCAACACCGGGCGTTGTAATTACACCGGCAAATCGGGCGGCGACACCTGCCCGAGAAAGACCGCCCGCGACCTGTTCCGCGAGCCACGGTCCACTTTCACGCGTATCCATTCCAATGAGAACTTCTGAAGCGCCATCTACCTTCTTCTTCGATTGTGACTTCGAAGCCCAAGTCCCCAATGCATAACCTAGTGCATGAGCTGTCCTGGCATCTAACGGCGGCGCACCGGCCACCCCGCGAATTCCGTCTGTTCCAAATAATTCTCTAGACAAATCAACTCCTGGCGATTAGTTGGCATTTGTATCTTACATAAATTCCGTCGCGCTTCATGCCCGGCCCGCTTTGCGTTAAGCATTGTCGATCGGATTAAGGGAGTAAACTAGGAGTTGGATTCAGGATGAATATTTCGGTCAAGAGCGAGTATGCGCTCAAGGCTGTTTTCGATCTCGCTTCGCAATTCTTGATTTGCCGGCTGTCACCCGCTCCAATGTCTCCGGTCAAAATCGCCGACATCGCTAAACGTCAAAAGATTCCGCAAAAGTTCTTGGAATTGATTCTGGCAAGTTTAAAGCAGAGCGGGTTTGTAGATTCGCGAAGAGGCGCCGAAGGCGGGTACTTGCTTGCTCGTTCGCCGGATGCGATCACGGTTGGAGAGGTCTTGAAATCGATTGAGAATATCAAGAGTAGCTCCCGGCCTCAACGGGACGATCCTTTCGGCGATATCTGGTGCCGCGTTGATTCCGCCGTCTCAAACGTTTTAGACCAGACCACATTTGCCGCTCTCGCCAGAACCTGGCAAGAAAAGCACTCACAGTACATTCCCAATTGGGAGATTTGAAAGGAAGCACTTGATTTATCCAGATAATTCGTTCAGTATCGGGCGCACCCCGATGGTTAAGCTCAATCGCGTCGTAAACGGGGCAAAAGCCACCGTGCTCGCCAAGATAGAAGGACGCAATCCAAGTTTCTCCGTCAAGTGTCGTATTGGCTCCTCTATCATCTGGGATGCCGAAGAACGGGGCGTCCTCAAACCAGGTAAAGAAATCGTCGAAGCCACTAGCGGAAACACAGGGATTGCTCTGGCCTTCGTGGCCGCCGCGCGAGGGTATCCGGTTACCTTGATGATGCCCGAAACCATGTCGCTTGAACGGCGCAAAGTACTCAAAGCCCTCGGAGCTAATCTCATCCTGACCGAAGGCTCGAAAGGCATGAAAGGCGCAATTGCAAAGGCCGATGACTTAAAGTCTTCCGACCCAGATCGATACTTCATCGCCGATCAATTCAAGAATCCTGCTAACCCGCGAATTCACTTCGAAACAACCGGGCCAGAAATCTGGGAAGATACGGAAGGCCAAATGGACGTTCTGGTATCCGGTGTCGGCACGGGAGGCACTATCACCGGCGTCTCTCGCTACTTTAAGCAGGAAAAGAAACGGCCACTTCTCTCGATCGCAGTGGAGCCTTCGAGCAGTCCTGTGATCACCCAGACATTGAACAAGGAAACGTTGAAGCCGGGACCGCACAAGATCCAGGGATTGGGCGCCGGCTTCATACCGGACACTCTCGATCTATCGTTGGTTGATCGTGTAGAGCAAGTGACAAATGAAGAGGCTATCGAGATGGCTCGTCGCCTGGCCAAAGAAGAAGGGCTTCTCAGCGGCATTTCGTGTGGTGCAGCGGCGGCAGCCGCAGTTCGCGTCGCAAACGAACCGGAGATGGCGGGCAAGACCATTGTGGTTGTACTCCCAGATGCCGGTGAGCGCTATCTGTCATCGGCTCTCTTCGAGGGAATGTTCGATTAGTCTACAAGGCCGACTAGCTCCGTATAGCTCAGCGAACAATATTTCACTCACTTTGAAATCCGATTCCGGCGACTTTTGTACTTCGGCTTGTCAGGACTGCGAATCTTAAATCTGACTCCCAAGTAAGTACTGCGACTAGTTTAGTAGTAGCTATCCGCAATTTCTCTGGTTTGTAACCAAAACGTTATTGCGCTTAAGTCATTTTTACCTGGTGTCATTAAGCTGCAATTCTCCGCTAAACTTTTGGCCCTGGTACAGTGACCGTAACTTCACAACAGCGACTAAGCTAATGCATTAAGCCCGCATTTTTTCTAGCTTGCCGGTCACGACTCCGAAACATATCATCGCCACTGGCGCATTTTTCGTCGTCGATCTCGAATGAGAGAACTGTACGTGTTCTTCTCAATCAGTAAATTCGATTCGATGAAAAACTTTCCTGTATCTGATTCGCCCCGCAAAACCGTCGATGAAGCGGTGAACCTGACAACATTTCAGCTATGAACGAATCAGGTACACCGAAGGTTAATCCTGCAAGCAAAGAGGGCGACACAATTGTGCCGCTCTACGTCGAAGAAGCGCACATTTCCAAGACCCAGATCGAGACAGGCAAGATTCGTGTCTCTAAAGTTACTCGGAGTCATGAGCAGGTTGTAGAGGAACTGCTTGCACGCGAAAGGGTAGAGGTTGAGCGAAAGCCAATCAATAAACGGGTTGAGACAATGCCTGGCGTTCGTGAAGAGGGCGACACCGTCATAGTTCCCGTGGTGGAGGAGATTCTTGTGATTGAGCGAAAACTATTGCTCAAAGAGGAACTCCATATCAAGCGCGTGCGCAGTACGGAACAGTTCAGCGAGAAAGTAATGCTGCGCAAGCAGGAAGCTGTAATCGAACGAGAGGGAACCGAATCCGTCCGGGCGAGTGGTGGTTCCCTAACCGAAATTGACTCGCTAGGTAATAAATCAAATAAGGAGATCTAAGTGGCTTACGAAAAAATAGTTACTGTTTATGATACTGAGGCACACGCCCGAGAGGCTGTGAGTGCCCTTGAGAAGGCTGGTTTTTCGACTAACGATATCAGTATGCTCAACAAAAACACCCTTGGAGAAGGCACCGATGCAGCCCCTGCCAAAGAGCCGGGCTTCTGGGGAAGACTCCTCGGCGGGGGCGTTCGCGAACACGAAGCGGAAGTCTACGGTCGTGCAGTCGACGAAGGCGGTTATGTGGTGACGTTGCGCGTTCCCGACACAGAGGTGGATCGTGCGATGAAAATCCTCGACACTAACAACACAGTCGATGTTCATGAGCGTGCGACTAGCTACGGGCTTGATCCAAACACGTCACGTCCCCTTGCGGATCGGGCCGGAGCCGGTGTCGGTCGTACAGCGGCCGGTTTAGCCGGAGGCGCTGCTGCAGCGGCAGGGGCCACAGCTGGCCGAGTCGGAGATGCTTTGGGACGCGGAACGGATGCTACAGCTAACGCCGGTCGAAATCTAGCTGGTACACGTACTCCTGATGTCACTGCTGGTCGAAATCTCCCCGGTACAGGCGCTGCTGCAGGCGCTACCGCCACCTCCGGCGCTGCCGCCACGTCCGGAGCAGCAACCGGGCTTCGTTCTCCCGCCGGCGACGACGAAGTTCTTCGCCTCGCTGAAGAGCAGATCAATGTGGGCAAGCGGCAGGTGGAAACAGGCACGACTCGCATCCGGCGGTTTGTGACGGAGCGGCCTGTGGAAGAGAAAGTAAGCCTTCACGAAGAGCACGCTGAAGTTCTTCGAAGAGCCGTCGCAGATCCCAGCTATATCGGCGATATTGACTGGTCTGACTCGACTATCGAAATAAAAGAGACGGCTGAACAGGCTGTTGTCAACAAGACCACGAGATTGGCTGAAGAGGTCGTTGTCCGCAAGCAAGGAACCGATCACGTTGAAACGGTTCAGGACAAGGTTCGTCGGCAACAGGTTGAAGTGGAACACCTGGATGCGGCGGGTAAACCTGGCAACAAGGTTTAACTAACAATTCGGGGCAGCTTTCAACTTACGGAGCTGCCCTTGAATCACGGAACATTGTAATTCTTCCTGCTAAGCTCCAGAATCATCCGGAACCGGCACGTCGAGCATAGTGGACAAAGAATCCAGCACGTTTCGCTCCTGGTCACTGATCCGCTTTCCGCCGAAACCTAGAAAGTCGCCTTCCTTGGATGCATTGGCAACACCGAAAGCAGAGTTCATTAGCCATTGTTTATAAGCCTGTGCCTCATCGGGCATTTTCCTATTCACCACGTCCGTAGCCCGTTTAGCTTGATTGAGAGCTAATTCATTTAGTTGCTGTTTGAACTGCGACTGGTCAAGCTCCTGCACTCTGGTCCTCAGGCCAGCTTGCGCTGCCGATATTTCTGGTGACGCGGTAATCTCTCTCAAGAGCGCACTGGTTCCCACATGCCCTTGCGCCAATGAGTTTGCCAGGGAGAATGCCTCTTTCGCAGTTCCTCCCAAGCCGCTAAAACTAGCCATCATTACCGCTATAGCGACCAACTGAGGCGCCTCCGTTACAGTGGCCCATTCTTCCGGTCCGAACATTTCCTTCAAAGACATCGCCAAGGTTTCTCCTGATGGTTGGTGTTCCAGACCATCGACCAGCAAAAGAACCTGCTCGTTTCAGTCGATGAATCGGTCGAAACTTGTTTTACTTTAGCCCGACCGGAACGTTCGCCCCGCAAAGGATATACTGCGCGCAAGGTAGGTTCTTCGTGGAATGTCAAAATTGCCGGACGCCGCTTCCGGACAGAAGTAGGTTCTGTTCTAACTGTGGAACGCCCTTCAGCCCGACAGCATCAGCATCGCAATCACCTTCGGCTTCAGGAGTATTTGTCCTCCCAGCTGCAAAGGAAGAACTGTTTCGTCGTGCTGTCGCTTACTTACTTGATCTTGCTCCGGTATTAGTTCTCGCCACACTGCATTTCATTCCATTTTTAGGTTGGATTACGTTCGGTGCGCTCACCTCCGCTTGGTGGCTCCTGCGCGACATCAACGGTGCAAGTCTCGGAAAGTCAATTGTCGGGAGCACGGTGCTCACTGAAGGCGGTCACCTCTGCACCACAAACCAGCTGATCCTGCGGAACGTCACATTAGCCATTCCCGCTATTCTTCACATGATTCCGCTGTTTGGAATCCTGATTGGACCGATAGCAGCGTTAATCATCTGGCCCGCCGAAATCCTCCTGTTGCTCATCACTGGAAGGAGAATCGGCGATCGCCTCGCCGGAACCGACGTGTTTCGAAAGCCCGTCCCAAGCCCGGCGCCTTACACGCCCTCCTAGAACACAGGGACGTTACAGTAAGTTTAATGAACTGCCCGAACTGTGGATTGGCCAATCCGGACAACGCGAAGTTTTGTGCAAATTGCGGAACATCATTCACGAGCTCTCCCGCTTCCCCCTCCAGTTCCTACCAGGCGCCTCCCTCCTACCGTCCAGCCGGACCATACCAAACGCCCAATCCAACCAGAACCGGAAACTCAACAGCCAAGAACATCGGAATCGGATGCCTGCTCGCCCTGTTGATTGTCATGTTCTTCGGGCTTTCTTGCACCAGATCTTGTTTCGGATTAAGGCACCGGCGAGCGTATATTCAACGGCGCTATTGACGGGCCTTTATCTGGCGCTAACACGCGCCCTGGCGATAGGAGAAAGACAGGTGTCTTTCTTGCCTGTTCTACAATGGGAGGTCCAAGACTCCTAATTCCGTGAAGGCCGCAAGTCTTCCCAATCCTTCCCAATACTCCGCCAAAATTCCGTTGCGCGTGGTGGTTCTGATGCCTCTCCGCGACGACTGGGCTTCGGCCACGGAGCTCATCCGCTTACTCGATCCGGCCATGTCCTCGTTTCCGTGTATCGTAGACGTCCTGCTGGTAGACGATGGTTCAGTTCAGGAGTTCGCTTTCGCCGATTTCCAATCCCGTTTTGGCGTGATACGAAGCATTCGCATATTACGTCTACGACGCAATCTTGGCCACCAACGCGCGATCGCCATGGGTCTCACCCACGTCGATAAAGCTATTCCTTGTGATGCTGTGCTGGTAATGGATGGCGACGGAGAAGACACTCCCGAGGGCGCTTTACAGCTCCTGCGGTCCTATTCGGGAATGACGGCGATCTTCGCCGAGCGGAGCAGACGAACGGAGTCCTTTGTATTTCGACTGTTTTATCAGCTTTACAAGCTCCTCCATCGCATGCTCACCGGAATCAGCGTGCGAGTAGGGAACTTCAGCATTTTGCCGTCGCGTTATCTCGGCACACTCGTGGTTATGTCGGAGCTTTGGAATCATTATGCCGCAGCCGTCTTCCGTTCCGGCCTTCCGTTCACAACGACACCCATTCCTCGAGGGCATAGGATCGCCGGGACCTCCAGAATGAACTTTGTTTCGCTGACCTCTCATGGAATGAGTGCGATCTCGGTCTTTGGAGATGTGGTCGGCGTGCGGCTTCTGATTGCATCCCTGGCGGGCTCAATTATGGCAATCCTCGGCATCCTTGCCGTTATCGCGGTTAAAGTCTTCAGCGATCGAGCAATCCCGGGTTGGGCGACGTATTCGGTCGGAACGCTGATCGTCATCCTGATTCAATTCGTCACTATGGCGACTGCTTTCACCTTCACCATGCTTTCCAATCGAATAAACCTCAGCTTTGTGCCACTGCGTGACTATGAACTTTTCGTTGCCGATATCCAGGACGTCTATCGCAATGACTGACTTCAAATATGTGGGCTCAGAACTGGAGTTGTTCGCGGCTGTCCACAATTGGAAATCGTATTGGTCCAGTCAGATTCGGCCCTTTATTGGCGGCGACGTTCTTGAGGTAGGTGCTGGAATCGGATCCAATACACCATTCCTCGATCTGGGCGGCGATCGCAACTGGGTTTGTCTTGAGCCTGATTCGCGCCTGGTCACTCAATTAACGCAGGCGCAGGAGCAGTCGCAGAATGGGCGTCAGCGCGAAGTCGTGTCCGGCACGCTGCAGGATCTGGACCCAAGCCAAAAGTTCGACACCATCATTTACATCGATGTTCTCGAACATATCGAGAACGATCGTGAGGAATTGGAGCGCGCGAAGTCTCGCCTTCGGCCGGGCGGAAGAATCATCGTCCTCTCGCCTGCCCACCAAAGGCTCTTCACCCCTTTCGATTCCGCTATCGGACATTATCGCCGCTACAACCGCGCCATGCTCCGAAACATTTCTCCGCCTAGCCTGCGCCTGGAGCGTCTGATGTATCTTGATTCCGCTGGCCTTGTACTCTCAGTTGCAAACCTGTTGCTTTTGCGTCAGTCGATGCCGACCAGAGCGCAACTTCGTATCTGGGACCGATGGATCATTCCGGTCTCGAGAGTTTTAGACCCATGTCTTTTCAACTCGGTCGGAAAGTCGATAGTAGGAATTTGGAAATGGGAGAGACAGTAGGTGGAAATGAAAGCGGCCGCTATCGGCTCGGGTACTGACCCCGTGTTTAAAGCTCGAAGAGGCATGACGCTCCTTCTGCTGATCCTTCTGGCGGTCGGTCTCTGCTCGGCGCTTCACGCCGAAGCTAGGCCTTTCTGGTATGACGAGATCTGCACGGTTATTCTGTGCCGCTTGCCAAGCACAGCGGAACTGTGGAACGCTCTGAAAAATGCGGCGGATACTAATCCTCCGGTGTTCTACGTCATTGCCCGCTTTACACGTCAACTCGTTTCGGACGATTACCTGGGTTATCGACTGCCTTCGATCGTCGGGATATTGAGCACTGTCTCTTGTATCTACTTCATTCTGTTGAAAAGAGTGAATCATCTATCCGCACTCGTAGGGGCGACTCTCGTGCTGTGCACTCCCTTGGCCGATTATGCCTACGAAGCACGTCCGTATGCGCTGATGCTTGGTTGTATCTCGGTTGCAATACTCGCCTGGCAGCGTATTGACGAATCACGATATTACGTTCTTATCCTCGCCATAGCTCTGGCTTCCGCCGCATCTCTGCATTACTACTCTGTTCTTGTTTGGCCAGCGTTTATGGTAGCCGAAGGGTCAGTGTGGATTTTCCGCCGCCGTCTCCGGCTTGGCGTGTGGGCAGCACTGATCGCAGGCGCCTTACCGTTGTTGTTTTTTGCCAAGCTTCTCTTGAAACTGCGCCAGTATTACGGTCACAATTTCTGGTCTCAGCCCAGCTTCAAGCAAATTTCCACGGCCTATAGTTGGCTCTTCAGACTTGGCGACCATTGGAGCGGAATCTTTGCGGCTGGATTGATAGCGGTATTTCTGTACGTGCGCCTCACAAACAAGTCGCTGTTCAATTGGTCTGATCGCCGGCCGCGAGCGGAGGATCTGGTTCCGATTGAGGAGCAGGCTCTGAGTATCATGCTCGTCTGCCTACCGATAATCGCGGTTGTGGCAGCGAAAGTAAGTCACGGCGGAATGGCGACCAGGTATATGCTGCCGACTGTCCTCGGAGGCGCACTCTCCTTGGGCTATCTGGTGAACAAAGGACCTGCTGCTCTTAAGACCCTGTTTTTGCTACTTTTATTGTCGAATTTCGCTTCGTCGTCGGTTAACACCGCAATCCACGTTCTGAAGGGTTCCCTCTTACAGTCACGAGCGAGTGCCAATCGTGAAGTGCGAACCATTGTCGGACAATACTACCGGTCCGACTTGCCGATTGTCATTGCGTCCGGCCTCCAGTATCTGCCGATGGCCTATTACACCCCGAATGACTTGAAGTACCGGTTGTACGCATTAGCGGATCCCCGAGCGGCTGTTATGTTCACCCCTGGTAAGACCGACTCTATCGATCTCGCTCTTCTTGTGCTTCAAAAGTACTTCCCGCTTCAGATTAGCGGCTACGATGATTTTCTCTCCGCACATCGTGAGTTTCTCCTGGTCTCGGACGGTGGAGAGTTTGACTGGTTATCGGCGCGTCTCTTGCATGATGGTCATGCGCTCAGGCTTGTGTCAGCAGGAACAACCGCGGTCTATGAAGTTACTGTGAATACCCGATTTCTGAGCCGACCTTGAATTGGTAGCGCTAAGGGGAATCGAACCCCTATTTAAGCCTTGAGAGGGCTCCGTCCTAACCGTTAGACGATAGCGCCACTTTCGTCAAAGCTTCCTATACAACAACAAAACGAAGCTCATCGGCGGGGCTCTCTCAGTATACCCAAGCCAACCCTAGCCGATAAGCTTCACGGACACCAACCCTCCTGAGTAACAGCCGGGCAACGCACTGCGCTGCGGCTTGGCTGCCCGGCTACAAAGCCGCCGGCATCGGAAGGCCTGACTTCGCCAGCGCTCTAGTTAGCAACTCGATTGCCTCTTTCTCACTCACTGCTTTGGCCACCGACGTCTCGAGGATAATCATGCTCCGCGCTCGTTCCAGCATCTTCTTCTCCCTAAATGAAAGCGGCTTCCCCGCCTGGATCATTGCCAGCGCTTTAAAGACCTCGGCAATCTCCAGGAGGCTGCCGCTCTTCATTCGCTCACAGTTCTCCTTGAAACGGTCTTTCCAATCGTGCGCACACGTTGGCCGGCCCGCTCCTAAGTAGGTCAGAACTCTCATAATCTCGCTGCACTTGGTCACTTTTCGCAAACCCACATCACCCACATGTGAGAAAGGAACCATGACCGTCATGCTATTGGGATAAAGCCGGAGGAGGTAGAATCGCTCTTCTTGAGAGCCGAACGATCGAGAACTGATGTTTTCGATTGTTCCAACACCATGGTTCGGATAGACAACTTTTTCGCCGACCTGGAAGGTCATTCAAGGACCTCTTTCGTATGAACTTTTGCGTCAGTTACGGGAACAGCTGAACTTCTTCTTGCAACCCCAGCGATCTACGATCGTTTCTTTAACCCCTGTAACTTTGTGCCGATCGTAGAAGCACTGTCGTACTTCAAACGAATATTAAACCCAGGTTAAGTGCGCGTCAAGATAAATTCCTGACTAACACTACTTATGACGGTGTTAGGGATTTTGGAGTTAAAGTGTTTGTTTACAATTACGTACCAACTGGTTCCACCTGTCGACAGTGGTTGCTTTGAAACGGTTACCGCGCAAAAAAAGCGGGTCCGTGTAACGGGCCCGCTTCAGTATTTCCAAATCTAGTAGAAACTACAGGATATTAGCCGACCAATTTTGAAGAATGGATTTTATTTTCTGGCAGAACTGGTCCGCCAACGCTCCATCTATGAGGCGATGATCGAACGTGAGTGCCAGATGAGCCTGGGATCGCACCGCAAACGCATCACCCTCAACAACCGCAACAACTTTCTCAACCGCACCGACACCTAAGATAGCCACCTGCGGCTGATTGATCACCGGAGTAGCAAAGATGCTGCCGAAGCTGCCGAAGTTCGTAATCGAGAATGTACCACCCTGCACTTCATCCGGCTTCAACTGACGGGATCGAGCGCGGGTAGCCAGATCCACGATCGATCGCTGTAGACCCGCGACGTTCTTTTCATCGGCATTCTTGATTACCGGAACAATAAGGCCGCCCTCCAGCGCTACCGCAATACCTAAGTTGACGTCCCGGTAGTAAACGATATTCTTGCCGTCAATGGAAGCATTGAAGATCGGAAAGGCCCGAATTGCTTCCGACGCAGCTGCGGCCACGAATGGCAAGAAAGTCAGAGAAAAACCGTTACGGGCCTGAAACTCCGCCTTGGACTTTTCTCTCAGCTTCGCAATCTTCGTCATATCGACGCGATGAACAGTTGTCACGTGCGCCGAAGTCTTCTGGCTCATTACCATGTGCTCGGCAATCTTCTGCCGCATGTTGCTCATGGGTTCGGTGCGGACTTTGGCAGACTCGGCCAAAGGAAGCGGAGCGGGAGGAGCGCCAGGCTGCGTCGGCGGCGGCTCGACCGGATAAGGTCCCGCGCTGGCGGCAACAGGCTCACGGGCAGAAGCGGCCGGAGCGCTATAGGTCCGCGCCGCTTGAGAAGACATATACGCCTCAATGTCCTGCTTCGTTATGCGGCCTCCGGCACCCGTCCCTTTTACCTGTCCGAGGTCGATGTTGTACTCGCGCGCCATCTTTCGAACCAGCGGCGAAAGCGGACCTGAATCCTCGACTCCATCCGGCTGAGCAGAGGGCGGGGGAGGCTGCGGAGCAGCCGGAGCCGGCTCGACCGGGTAAGGACCAGCCGCTGTGGGTTGAGGAGCGGGTTGAGGAGTAGCAGGCGCACTACGCTGCTCGGAATGAACGGCCGCTGAAGGGCCCACGTCCACATTGGAACTCGTTGAGGTCGGCGGCGGAGGGGGAGCAGGCTGCTGGGCAGGCGCCGGTGGCGCGGGAGCCGATGCCCCGTTTGTTCCTTCCCCAATCCGAGCTACCACGGCATTAATCGCTACCGTTGTCCCTTCCTGTACCAGAACTTCGCTCAGCACACCCGCCATCGGCGAGGGAATCTCGGTGTCAACCTTATCCGTCGAAATCTCGAACAGTGGCTCATCGCGCTCGACCTTCTCGCCGGGCTTCTTCAGCCATCTCGTCAAAGTGCCTTCTACGATGCTTTCGCCCATCTGGGGCATTACGACATCAGTCATCGGATCTCCTGCAGTTCTCCATATACCATCGAAACTTCAAAATCAAAGGTTTTCGCGAATGAGATAGTGATAGCATCCTTGACCTCTTCACGGCTCGCCTCGTTCCCCAGGCTGCGAAGCGAGCAAACCGGCTTATTCAAACCACACGGAACAATGTATCTGAAATAATCCAGATCGGTCTCGACGTTAAGTGCAAATCCATGTGAAGTAATCCAGCGGCTGATATGGATCCCGATCGCCGCGATTTTTGCGCCACGAACCCACACGCCCTCATATCCAGGCTCCGGAATCCGTTCAGCCCGAACCCCCAGCATTCCGAGCGCGTCAATCAAACTCTGTTCTACGCCGCGAAAATAAGCTCGCACATCGCGCCTCCATTCTCGCAAATCAAGTATTGGATAAACCACCACTTGACCTGGACCATGATAAGTCACATCACCGCCCCGATCCGTCTCGTGAAATTCAATGCCAGTCCTTGAAAGAATTTCCGGACTGGCTAAGACATTTTCTTCCCGGCCATTCCGCCCCATCGTCACCACGTGCGGATGTTCCACGAAGAGCAAGGTGTCGACGCCCTGTCCTTGCTTCCGCTGTTCCACCAGTCGCTGCTGGATGGTGAACGCCCGGGAGTAGCTAAGAACGCCAAGATCCGATATTTCGAGAGATCTCTTCATCGCTTCAAGGGCAACCCAGTCTTCCAACACAACCGCGGCCGGCTCAGATGTTGATAGCTAAACCATGAACGTTGTTGAACGCTTCGCCGATCGCCTCATAAATGGTCGGATGAGCGTGTATGGTGGACATCATACTCTCCACCGTGGCTTCAGCCTCCATAGCCGTCACCGCTTCGGCAATCAATTCAAACGCCTCTGGCCCGATAATATGGACGCCCAGAATTTCGCCGAAAGTCTCCTCCGCAATTACCTTGACGAAACCTTCGTGCTTGTCCAGGATGGTCGCCTTACTGTTCCCAACGAACGGAAACTTCCCAACTTTTACCTTGAAGCCCTGCGCTCTCGCCTGTGCCTCAGTCAATCCCACGCTTCCGATGCCGGGATCCGTATAAGTCGCACCGGGGATTCGGTTTCGATTGATCGGACGAACCGGCTTTCCCGCGATACTTCCCACCGCCACCATGCCTTCCGCCGTCGCGACGTGCGCCAGTTGCGGTGTTCCCGCCACGATATCTCCGATCGCGTACAGACCAGGCTCCGCCGTCTGCTGGGAGGCATCCACCTTCACAAATCCGCGGTCGATTTCAGCCTTCGTATTCTCTAAGCCAACGTTGTCCGTATTCGGCTTTCGCCCCACAGCAATTAGAAGCTTCTCGAACTCCATCTCTTCTTTATTGCCATTGGCAAGCGTGGCGCTCAAGCTCACACTGTTGCCATTCTTCCGGATGTTCTCCGCCTTGGCGCCCGTCTCAATCCGGATTCCTGTCTTCTTGAAGTGCTTCTCGAGCTCCTTTGAAATCTCCTCTTCTTCCACCGGCACCAGCCGCGGGAGCATCTCGAGAATCGTCACCTTGGATCCGAAGCGGTTAAAAATGGAGGCGAATTCCACTCCAACGGCGCCCGCGCCGATAATCCCGACCGTCTTCGGAACCGCCGCCATGTCCAAAATCTCTATATTCGTCAGAATCAGATTGGGATCGGGCTGAAGGCCCGGCAGCATCCGCGCTTCAGAACCGGTCGCCAGAATAATGTTCTTGGACTCGACCGTCTGCGCGCCCTTGTCGCCTTGCACTTCAATGCGACCGCCGCCCAGCAGACGTGCATTGCCCTTTATTACGTCCACCTTGTTCTTGCGCATCAAAAAATCGATGCCCTTCGAGTGCTTGGACACGATCTTGTTCTTACGGTCGAGTACTTTCGGATAGTTCAGCTGAGGATCTTTACACTCAATCCCTTGCGCTCCCGGATCCTTGAAGTAATCCCAAACGTCCGCACTGTGAAGAAGAGCTTTTGTCGGTATGCAGCCCACCAGCAGACAGGTACCGCCCAGTCTCGGCTGCCTTTCAATCAGTGCGGTTTTCAATCCATATTGTCCGGCCCGCACAGCCGCAGAATAGCCACCGGGACCGCTCCCGATTACTACAACGTCATACACCATTTTGTTTCAAGTGTATCACCTAAGCCTTATTTTTCAGTGGTTTCAGGGGCTTGCTGGCTGTCCGAAGAAGACACTCAACCGGTCGTTAAGTCAACGGCCGCGAGATCACGCAAGCATTGATGCCGCCGATACCCATGGACAGCTTTCCGGCCAGCTTCTGAGGCGGTGTGCACCCCTGGTTGAACACAAAATTGCCGTGGACTTCCCGAATAATTCCGTTCAACTCATCCGCCGCCAGGGGCGTTGGAAACAGCGTTCCAGCTTCGTATCCGAGATACTGAGCTGTCAATTCCCATCCGCCTCCCGCGCTCATCCCATGCCCAAAGGTCCCTTTCCGCGCCGTCACCACCACCGAGTCCGACAAAACGGATCGCAACGTCTTCATCTCCGAGTAATCGCCCGGCGTCGCCGTCGCGTGCAGATCCCAACTCCCAATTGCCTCCGCCGAAACATCAGCCGAAGAAAGCGCTTCTGAGATCGCCTCCTTCGGTCCTTCCGCCGAGGGCGTGATGATGTGGTCCGCGTCGGAACTGATCCCGACAGCCATCGGCTCCATTCCGAGCGGGCGAAAGCCGCGCGCTGTCATGTAATCGAAGTCGCCCACAATCCACACCACCGATCCGCCGGCCACGTGCGTTCCCCTCAATCTAGTCAGCGGCAAAGACACCGTACGATCTGCCGCCAGGACACGGGCGCTATAAAACGACCCCACTGTCAGAGGATGTGGCGGAGGATCAGTTGCGCCGATCACCACGGCCTTCGCTTGGCCGCATTGAATCGCTCGCATGGCCAACCCAAGAGCCACGCCAAACGTGGAGCAAGCCGCCACCGGCGCAAAACTGAGCCCGGTGATTTTCCCCAAGATGGAGATCTGTGCCGCTGGCGTATTATGAATGTTCCAGATTAGATTGGCCGAGACGTTCCACGGCGGCTCCGGAACCTGCCACTTCTCCTGCAGCTTCGTTCGTCCCTTCTCTCGTTCGCGAATCGCATGCAGCTTCCCGCTCTCCACCGCCCCGTCGATTCCCAGGCTATCGATTTCTGCCAGTTCCTCCAGATACTGCTGAAGTTCGGGCGAGCGCTCCATCCAATACTGGTTCCACACGGCTTCTACGTCGTCTTGATCGGCAGACGCGTTGCTCGTTCCCGGATCCGGCGGAATATCGTTCGGCTTCTCGCGTTCATCCGGCCGCGCGTTCAAGTAACTGCGAAGAGCAGAATTATGCTCGGGATGCGCCCAGAATCGATTCCATCGCCGTTGTGCTACATACAACTTGATACTGACGTCATAGGTCGTATCTAAGGCGCCCAGCCCGGTCCCGACGTACACCTGCGCCTCTCGGCCCAGCTTCTGCAGTTCTTCTTCCAGTCCCGGGTTCTGCCCCAAAGCTTGGATAAAAGCGCCGATCGCATACAGCGCCGGATGGTCCATCTTCTCTTTAAGTTTTTGATAATGCCGCGGTGCGAAGCGGCTTCCAATCCATTCCTGGTAGTCCGCGAAACAGAATTGCGGATCGCCTACCAGAAAATTATCCGGACCGAATCCGTTGAACGGCGTAAGCCAGCTCTCCGCCGAACTCAACTTCTCTCGAAAAACATCAATATTCGGACTCTTCGGAGCAACCAGGCCCCAACCAAAAACACCAACCCTTACTGCCACGCGAGACCTTCCGGCCCCGAATCACCTACGGAGACTTCAACCATTCTTATCGCAGTGTCTCAGAACGAGGCACAAACTGCGGATACGGAGACCAGGTTCCGTCGCTCTGGCGGCGCTCCTGCTCTTCCTTCTTCTCTTTATTGAGAGTCGCCTTCGACTTTCCGCCCCTGAAATAAAGGTGGACCGTCACACCATGGGTGGAAGCATCTGCCGTGTAATCTGAACTCGTATTAGCCAAATTGTCGAAAATGCCCTGCTCCTGAACACGCTTTAGGAAGAAATCCGGATAATCCGGATTGAAGGGTTTGCCTTGCTTCTCTCCCCACAGCCGTTCCACCACCGGGGCAGACGTGACATCCAGCCCTTGCACATCCAGCTTCGAGAAGTTGTAAATTCCCCCCGGAGCGACGTTATAAGATACGTCCACGGCTCGCTTGCTATCATCCGGCTGCATATCAGTCGTGACGCTCGCGTCCAACTGTCCCCGCCGCCGCAGGCTGTGAACCAGCCACAACCGGAAGTCATCCACCTGCCGTCCATTGAACTGCTGCCCCGGCTTAAACGGAATATTTGCTCGAATCTCGTCCTGATCCATGCTCGTTCCATGAAAGTGAATGCCGCCGAATTTGAACATCGGGCCGTCCAGAATTTGGACCTTCACTACCACCCCTAAATTCGTCTTTGACCGTTCCGTCTCGATCTTCGGAAACGTCACAGCGGCATAACCCTTATCCGCGTACAGCGGACGAATCGCGCCGTCCAGAATCTGCTTTAATCGCAGATCCGACAGCGGAACCCCGATCGCGACCTGGTTTACTGCACGCAAAATACTGCCCGTATCCACAGCCTCATTCCCGCTGACAACCACTTGCGAAATCGTAGCCGCAGAAACATCCGAAGTAAAGACTGCCGCCAGCTGTTTCGGATCCTCATTCGAGATCAATGCCTTCACCTTCACCGAAGGATTGCTCTTTGCCACGAATGCCTGAACCGTTTGCCTGTAGCGCCTCAACACACCTTCCACGCCCGGAATCTGGTCCGAGTACAGCGGTAGATTCGCCTTCAAATACTGCCGAAGCGCCTCATCCGGAACGCCGAGCCGTTCGAATCGCACCGGAAACACCTGCTCGTTCTCCGCTACCGTAAACGTGATGTCATAGGCAGGTGGGCTGCCCACAAATCGATAACCGTCCGACACGTTGTTGAACAGTTCGGTCGCCTGTAGGTTGACTCGGCCTTGCTCAATCTCCGGACCGGTCACGCGTTGGCCTATCTTCAATCCGGTCTCCTTGACAATCGCCCCCGAGTCGTATCGGCTGTTTCCCCTAATAACGACGGAATGCACAACGCCCGGAGGCGGTTGCTTCTTGGGAGCGGAGTTCGACTCCGAAACCTGAGCGGCCCTCAGTAGCGCACAAAAACCGGCAAGCACTACGCAAACAGACAAACGCATACTTCTAATTCCATTGTTCTACAAATAAATACGTAGCGCACCAAACCACCGTTTCCCTTCGTGACTCTACGTTCGTCAGTTCGGAACAACGTCTGGCGGTGTCGGCAGGGCCGCGAACTCCTCGACAGATATCTCAATTGCTACCGCATCCTCCTGCTCGGTGGTAGCAGAATGGATCGGCTTCAAATCGACCACGATCCGCGAAACGGACACTCCTGCTTCGCTGCCGACCGCTCCCTTTTGCAACACATGGCGCACATTGATGACGACGTACAGCCCGCCGCCTTGCTCCATTTCGGCCCGGTAATCTACTTGCTCGCCGATCCTCGGGCAGGTAACAACTGATTCGCTCGGAATAAAGCAAAGTTCCGACTTCGCATCAACATCAAAGAAGAAAATGTCTGCCTTCTGGCCAGGAATGCCGTGCTTCACTTGATCACCTCGAATGCAAATCGATTTCTAAGTTCTCTCAAATAACACAATACCTGCAACGATCAGCGCCAATGCAAAAAGCTTCTCGGCCGTGGCTCGTTCCCCCAGCAGGAAAACGCTCAGCAGAAACGCCAGAATCGCCTCCAGTCCAAGAACAACAGCATAGATCACTCCCATCTCCGCCCGTTTCATCGCCACCGCCTGACACGCCGCGCCGCCGCAAAACAGGAGGAACACCGCCGCGCTCGCCGGAAATTGAGTCAGCCCTTCCGAATACTTCATGAAGAGTCCGCCGGTTGCAAACAGCGCAGCCGCCAGCAGCAAAAGCACCAGATTCATGCTTTCGTTCTATCAATTCAGGAGAAAGGCAAAGGGGTTTAGTCAGTCACGGAGATCGTTGCTGTCCGAACAAGCGTGCCGCTCGTGGCCGTCACCGTCACTGTACCCGTCACCGAAGGCGTAACTACCTGTGTTGTCGTGGTACTCGAACTGCTGCTACTGCCGCCGCCACATCCGCTGAGTAGGAGCAGGGAGGAAAGCGCCAAAGCTCCAAATCCGAATCGGAACCGCCTCTGCTCCCGCCAATAGAAAAACGCGGTCAGCGCCGCTAAAAGGCCGAAGCCACCCCCCAGCCGCCCGTTGCCACTGAAAAACGAACTCATTCCGAACGGCGAGATCCGCGACGTGGTGGATGTATCCGTAATCGTCAACGTTGCCGTTCCTGATTTCGAAACGGTCCCTGGAATAGAACAGGTCGTACTCGTTAGCGATCCGGGCACGGTGCACGAGAAGGACACGGTTCCGGCAAAGGTGCCAAAAGACGCCACCGTTACAGTTGCCGTACCCGAACCGCCCACCGGGACCGTGAGCGCCGTCGGATTGACCGTGATATTGAAGTTCGAATTCCACTCATTGGCCAGGTTGTTGGCGTCAATCGAACCAAGCCCTGTTACCTGGTCATATCCTGTGCCTGCCACATAGCCCAACGTTCCCGTCGTTAGACCCGCCGTAGCCGCCGGGCAGTTCGGAGTTCCCACCGTGCACGGAACCTCGTTATTCCCTACCGTAATGTCATGAAACGCATCCGTTGAGAAGGAAGCCAGCGCATAAAGCGTGGGATTGATGTTTCCCTGCGATGCTTGCTCCTTCTGGTCAATCAGTGCGACCACGCCGGCTAAGGTCGGCGCAGCCACCGATGTCCCTCCCACCACATTCAAATTCTGATTCGCCTGGCGGTAACCGCTCACGCAAGACCCTGCCGAGCAGATCAGATAGCCATCGTGATCCGGCGATGACGCCACAGAAATGTCGGGAACGTCTCGAAAGAGATCATTCGGAACTCCCGTGCCGGCTTGCCAGGACGGTTTCGCAAAAATGTTGCTCTTCCCGCCGCCGGTTGCCGAGATGTCGCTCTCATTGTTAGCGCCGTCCACGCCGTCGTTCCAAGCCATCTCCGGAATGTAGGAAATGGCCGATCCGCTGGTGCTGCTGTTCGTTGTGTTCCAGTAACTCCCGGCGCCTTCATTGAACTCCGTACCACCCGCCGCCGTAACGTACGGACTGCTCCCAGGGAAATCGACTGCCAGGCCTTGTTTTGCAGCGGTCACCGGCGGCGCCTTCGGATCCTGTGGCTCCTCGCAATCCGCAGCACCGTAATCACCCGACGCTGCCAGCACTGTCATGCCCTGTGCATTAGCCTGCTGCAGCGCGGCGTTAAACGAACTGATTTCTGTCGTCGAAATGCTCGCTTCACACGATCCATACGTGATGCTCAGCACGTTAGCGACATTATTCTGGATGGCATCGAGTGCCGAGGTAAAAGCGTCCTGCGAATTGACATAAACAATCGTCGCGCCCCTAGCCACAGCGCCGGCCCACTCTATATCCAGGTCTGCTTCCTGTTCATCATCCGTGCTCGTTCCCGGATCCGTACCGAAGAGTTGGATCTGTGGATCTTTGACCGGTAAACCAGAAGCGGTTTGAAATGCTTCTATATCCGATAGTTGAATGTCGGTCTGTCCTGCAATGGCAATCGTCTGGCCGGTCCCGTCGATACCGCTGCCATACAGCGGCTGCACATCGTAAATGGTTGCAAAATCGCCCGGAGCAATGAAGTGCGATCCGCTGATGCTCGACGTGAATTTCGGCGTCAACCCCGCGGTCGATCTTGACCTCACTGCATGCGGCTTCGGATGGATATCGTTCAGCCCTCGTATGTGACCGACCAGGCCTTGCAACGCCATCGGTAAAGTAGGATCGCCGGCATTCGCAATATGCTCGACACCATTTACTTGGTAGCGATGAATCGAAGTTTGAAAAGCGCCGCTGACTTGCGCGACGCTGCCGGATGCACTGATCGACGTTCGGCTCTTAGGCGCTTCGATATCCGAAAAGCCCTGCGCGGTCAGCCACGCGCTCATTTTGTCGACGTCGCCCTGGCTGACACCGAACTTGTCTCCGAACTCCTCCGGTGTCAGCCACTTGTGATACTGCGAACTGGAGCGTTGCTGCTGCGCAGCAAGCAATTTCGTCAAGTCTGCTTGCTGAGTTTCAGTCATTTTAAACAAGATGGTGATCCGTGGCATCTGTTTGGAAGCCACGGCCTCGCCGTTATCAGCAGCTCCGGCGATCATCGGATGTGTGTTATTGGCTAAGACGAATGTCCGTCCGCCGCTCTCCAAGCGCCCCTGAATCCGGGCCGGAGGAGCGGCCCAGGACGGAACAGCGTCCGCCACGATCAGAACCGAGGCCAGCATTGCCATCGATACAAAACTGCGTGGCCATTTATTCCCCGCCCGGGAAAAAAGAATCTGGTACATCGAAACTTCTTCGACGTACTCACAGGAATTAGGGTTACCGCGCGCCTCCAAACCCTCTCTCCAAGCCATAAGGGATCATGAAACTTGGGCATCGGTCTTGATTTCGGAACCACAAACAGCTCCATTGGCTTCGCAGATCAGAATGGCGACGTAAAGCTCGTTCCCTTCACATTTTCGGGAGGCTCCACCGAATCCTTCCGCTCTCTGCTCTATCTCGAACGCGCTCAAGAGGTCGGCCGTTCCAAAATCAAATCCTGGAGCGGTCCCGCCGGAATTGATCGCTACCTTGATGCCGACGACAAAGGCCGGCTCGTTCAGTCCCTCAAGTCTTTCCTGGCCAGTCGCAGCCTTCAATCGACAGAAGTATTTGGCCGTCGCTTCCAGCTGGAAGATCTGATTGCCCGAATGTTAACCGACATCCGAGTGGCTGCGGAGAAACACTTCGGTCACAAGATTAACAGCGCTGTCGTAGGGCGTCCTGTGCGCTTCGTGGGCGCAGAGTCAGCTGACGATGATCTCTTCGCCTTGAAGCGTCTCGAAAAAGCGCTTTTCCTCGCCGACTTCGAACAGATCTCGTTCGAACTCGAACCGATCGCTGCCGCGTATTACTACGAATCAACCCTCGATCACGATGAGCTCATCCTGATCGGGGACTTCGGCGGCGGCACCAGTGACTTTTCGCTTCTTCGCGTCGGCCCTTCCGTAAAGGCGCTTGGCAAACAGCAGCAGCGGCACGTCCTCGGAAACGAGGGTGTTGCGTTGGCCGGCGATGCCTTCGACGCCAAAATTATTCGCCACATGGTCTCTCCCGCACTCGGCGCAGGCACTCTGCTCCGCTCCGGCGGCAAGCTCCTTCCGGTGCCGAACTGGGTTTATTTCAAGCTCGAGCGCTGGCATCATCTCTCGTTCCTTAAATCGCAGGATACGTTGAACATGCTCCGCAGCGTCGCCGTACAAGCGCTCGAACCCGACAAGTTGAAAGGGCTCCTCTACTTGGTTGAGCACGACCTCGGCTACCAGCTCCACCGTGCCGTGCAGCGTGTCAAAATCGCCCTGTCTCAGTCGTCGCAAGCCACCTTCCACTTCATCGACGGAGATGTCGAACTGGAAGCTGTCATCGACCGACGCGCTTTCGAAACCTGGATTGCGGAAGAGCTGCAGTCCATCGAAGAACGCATCGACGCTCTACTCGCCAAAACCGGCATCGAAGCCAAGGAAGTCGACATGATCTTCTTAACCGGTGGTTCCTCCTTTGTCCCTTCCGTTCGCCGCATATTCGAAACCCGTTTCGGACCCCAAAACATTCGAACCGGAAACGAATTCACCTCTGTGGCTCAAGGTCTCGCGCTCAAATCCATCTGACTCCCGGTCTAGCAAGTCCCGCAGGTCGCAGACCGGCAGCCGAAGCTTCGGTCGAGAAACGAAAATACTGGTACGAGATCCCTTGCGTTCAGTGTCAGCAAATGGCAACCTTCAGATAAGTAGTTCGTCATTGTACAGACAGTAATCAAGTAACTCGCTTCAGTATGCTTGCGCTTTGTAACTATGTACGAAATTTGATTAACACTGCTCGTTCCTTTCAAATTGGAGCTTGTGTGTCACTAAAATTTCATCATTCGCTGCGTCGTCAACTATCTTCGGGAAGATACGAAAAAAAATTGTGCTTACTGATTGTCGGATTGCTTACCACCTTAGGAGCTGCTTGGGCTCAATCCGCCCCTGTTTCGGACGATTTTAACGGAAGCAGCTTGAATACCAGCCTGTGGCAGGCATCTGCATCCGCTGGCGGGACGGCGACGGTGAGCAATGGACACGCGAATTTGGCGGTTCCAGGCGGCAGCAATCACGACGCATTCGTGGGCGGGAACAACTCGGTTCGTATCCTGCAAAATATTTCGAATACGGATTTCAATATCGCTGCCAAATTTGATTCTCTTCTCAGCAGTCAGTACGAGGGAGAAGGAATTATGGTTCAACAAGACAGTGGAACCTATCTCCGCCTGGAATTCAGCTCGGACGGAAGCGTCACCACCTTGTTCACTAACTTAGTAAGTGGTGGAAATCAATCGTCGTTCGGTAGTCTGTCCGTTTCGGGCATCAATTCTTCACTGTGGTTACAGGTATTACGATCAGGCAATAGCTGGACGGTTAGTTATTCAACAGATGGCGTCAACTATCAGCCAGGTATCACCTTCACTCAGAACCTGAATGTTTCCGCCATCGGTCCCTATGCTTGGAACTACAACACCACTCCAGCTAATTCACCCGCCCTCACCGCAGCCGTAGACTACTTCTACAATCTGGCTACGACTACACCTACAACTGCGGCGCCGACCTTCGCACCCGCCAGCGGCACGACTTTCAGCACCACGCTGTCAGTGGCGATCTCAGACAGCACCTCCGGAGCGACCATCTATTACACAACTGACAACAGCACACCCAGCACGAGCTCTCCGGTTTACTCCGGACCGTTGTCCATCAGTCAGTCCACTACCGTAAAAGCGATCGCAGTAGCTCCCGGCGGGGGCGAGAGCGCTGTCAGCTCCGCCTCGTATATTTACTCACCTGGTGGTGGCGGCGGCAGCGGAGCGCCTGTTTCGGACGACTTTAACGGAAGCAGCTTGAATACGAGTCTGTGGCAGGCATCTGCATCCGCTGGCGGGACGGCGACGGTGAGCAATGGACACGCGAATTTGGCGGTTCCAGGCGGCAGCAATCACGACGCATTCGTGGGCGGGAACAACTCGGTTCATATCCTGCAAAATATTTCGAATACGGATTTCAATATCGCTGCCAAATTTGATTCTCTTCTCAGCAGTCAGTACGAGGGAGAAGGAATCATGGTTCAACAAGACAGTGGAACCTATCTCCGCCTGGAATTCAGCTCGGACGGAAGCGTCACCACCTTGTTCACTAGCTTAGTAAGTGGTGGAAATCAATCGTCGTTCGGTAGTCTGTCCGTTTCGGGCATCAATTCTTCACTGTGGTTAGAAGCATTGCGATCGGGCAATAGCTGGACGGTTAGTTATTCAACGGATGGCGTCAACTATCAGCCAGGTATCACCTTCACTCAGAGCCTGAATGTTTCCGCTATCGGTCCCTACGCCTGGAACTACAACACCACTCCGGCTAATTCACCCGCCCTCACCGCAGCCGTCGACTACTTCTACAATCTGGGCGGAGGCGGAACCACACCCCTCGCCATCAGTAATGTGAGCGCCAGCGCTAGCGCCGCCGCCACGGCAACCATCACGTGGACGACTAATCTATCCGCAAGCAGCTCAGTGCAGTATGGAACCACCACGAACTACGGCCAAACCACGTCGAACTCGACAGCGGTCACCAGCCACAGCCAGGCTCTCACCGGGTTAAGTTGCGGCACAACCTACGATTATCAAGTAAGTTCCACTGCCGGGGCGCAAACAGCCCAATCAAGTAACTCGACCTTTCAGACCAGCTCCTGTTCGGGCGGAGGAGGAGGAAGCGGTCCCGTTTCTGATAGTTTCGACTCTCCCTCTCTCAACACGACTCTATGGACGTTTGTTAATCCGACCGGCGACGCTGTCCTCACGATGGACGGCACCGCTGCAACCATCAATCTACCCGCCCAAACCACCCACGACCCCTGGACCGGCGGGAACGGATCGGTTCGACTGATGCAAAACATATCGAACTCAGACTTCCAAGTGCAGGTAAGGTTCCAATCCAACGTCGAAATCGGAAACCAGGATGAAGGCATTCTGGTTCAGCAGGACGCAAATGATTTCTTGCGATTCGATGTATTCAACGACGGCACGAATGTGCGCCTCTTTGCGGCAGGCATTAATGGGAATAACGCAATCGTGTTCACATCCGGCGTGATCAACGTACAGCAAGCGCCAATTTGGCTCCAGTTGCAGCGCAGTGGAAATAATTGGATCGGCGCCTGGTCCACCGATGGCGTAAAGTTTAACCCAGGCTTTTCCGCAAGCTTCAGTTTGACGGTAAATAGCATAGGTCCATTTGCGGGAAATGCGAATAGCGACGTCTCCAACTCGCCGGGCTTTACAGCGATTGTGGACTCCTTCTTCAACCTCGCCTCCCCGCTCTCAAATCAGGATGGCCCTTCCCCATTCCAGGAGATCACCGTGGAAGCCAACCCTCCGTCTACATTGGTCGAAAAGACGCTCGCCGACATTCGGGGCACTGGACATTTAAATCCCGTGGCTGGTTTCGAGCCGGTTGCCGGTGCGGGAATTCCACCTTCGGACGGCGGCATTTACTGGTACGAATACCCTGCGTCCGGCGTTCTGACGGACCCCTGGATCAAAAATCCAGTCGTCAGCGACGGCCAGGCGTACGAAGACATGGTGCCGCTCGATGTCAACAACGATGGAGCGGTTGACATCGTGGCCAGTTATGAACCGGTTGACAGCGACACTCGATATCTGGTGTGGTTCGAGAATCCGCGCGGTCATGGCGGTAACCCGGCCACCGATCCTTGGACGAGGCACACCATCGGGCCGGGGTCCGGTGAAAACAGTCTTGTCCTGGGTGATTTTGACGGCGATGGAAAGCCGGACGTCGCTACCGGCTCCTACGTCTTCTTCCAAAATACTCCTGATTCGTGGACGCAAGTTCAGTACAACGACGCCTTCCGGGGTGTCGCACTGCTCGATATAGGCTCAGGGAACGGCAAAATCAATCTGGTGAGCGCCGGTGGACCGGTAGTCACCCAGACCTCTTCTTACAACACCGTTTGGTTTGAGAATCCACGTGAAACGGGCGGGAATGCCCGCACTGGTCAGTGGATCATGCATGTCATTGGTTCCGGCTATCCTTGCACCGATACCACTTGTCAAGGCGACTTTTACGTCGCAACCTTCGCTACCGGTGATCTTGACGGTGACGGGCCGATGGATGTAGTCATGGGTCAATCGGAAGGGGCCTTTGATGCCGCACCCCCTCCGGGCGGATTGGTATGGTTCGAAGCGCCCACCGATCGCCGCAACGGATCCTGGACTCGTCATACCATAAACGCGAACTTTGTCGATACTCACAACGTTCGGATAGCCGACATGGATCAGAATGGAACACTAGACTTGGTCACCGCGGAACAGGATCAGGCGCCGTTCCGCCGCGTCGCGGTGTTCTATAACGACGGCTTCGGAAACTTCACAATGCAAATCGTTTCCAACGCGGCAGGACACCAGACGGGAATCGGAGACGTTGTCGGAAACGGCGCTATCGACATCCTAAGTTCAGGACACGGCTACGAAGGAATGATTCATCCGGTCCAGATCTTCCTGAATCCAGTGAGGTGATTGCCTCGCTTATATCGCTGCCACCGAATGAACTGAGTCGCTATGCAACTCACGCCAGCGGGTCACCAGATCTTGCGAAGCCGCTCGCCAGCTTGGAAAATGAAACTCAAACCCGGCCTGAGTCAGGCGGCCGGGAACAACGCGCCTGCTCTTTAAAATTAACTCCGTCTCGGTCCCCGTAAGCATTGCGCCGATTCGCAAAGCCCAGGAAGGAGAAGGCAGCCCAATGTAAGACGAGCACCAGGCATGCCGAAGACACCGCATGAAAAACCGGTTTGGAACCGGACACGGCGAGCAAATATTCACCGGCCCGTTCAGGCTCTCTGTCTCCATCACAAACTCGACAGCACGAAGAAAATCGGCCTCATGTATCCACGAAACAAACTGGTTGCCTGCTCCCAGTGTTCCTCCCAAGCCTAGCCGCACCAAATGTAATAGACGATCGAACACGCTGCCCGCGTCCGGATTCATCACCATCGAACTCCGCAGCGCTACTCGCCGTGTGTGCGGTGTTGAAGCCGCAAATAAAGCTCGTTCCCAACTGGTCGCAACATCGATGCTAAAAGCCCAGCTGTCGGGCGCACCCGCTTCGTGCACGCCAGCTTCGGCTGCCTGCTCATCCATGACGCGATCGATCGAGTGCCGATAAATGGTAGCGGTGCTTGCGTTCAGCCACAATCGCGGTGGATGCCCAGCACGTGCAATCGCCTGACCGACTAAGCCAGTCGTTATAACTCTCGAATTCTTTATTTCACGTCGGTTCGCTTCGTTATACCGGCAATCTACACTGCGGCCGGCTAGATTAATGACGACGTCCGCGCCATCGACGAACCTGGTCCAATCACCCAGCTCGAGACCGTCCCATCGTTCGGTCTGCCACTCCGCTCGGAGTGGGTGACGTGTTATGGCACAGACAGAATGTCCATGCTCGTGAAAGTGCCTCGCAAGAATCTGCCCGATCTGTCCGCTGCCGCCGGGAATCACGATTCTCATGCGGCGAGCCGTCGCCATAGTGAGCTAATTCTACCGGACTACGCCCGCCCGCGCCAGTAATTCATGCGCACAATCTGAATCTTGATCACCAGCTCACGGATTCGCCTGGCTTCAATGTCCAAACTTCGATCCCATCTTTTTTCAACATCTCCGCTAGTACCTCCGGAGTCCCAGTCAATACAGGAAAAGTTCCATAGTGCATTGGAATGACTTTCTTCACCTTAAGCATGCGCGCCGAATGTGCCGCTTCATGTGGCCCCATCGTGAAATGGTCACCGATGGGGAGAAACGCTAGCTCCGGTTTATACAACTCACCTATTAGCGACATTTCACCGAAGATACTTGTGTCGCCCGCAAAATACGCCGCCCGACCGTCTTTCAGGGTCATGACATAACCCGCTGCTTCACCGCCATAAATCAAATTGTCACCGTCTTTGATCGAACAGCTATGTAGCGCATGTGTCATGGTCAGTTTCGCGAAACCAAGATCAACGGTCCCACCCTTGTTGATGCCTACCGTATTCTTCACGCCTTTCTTCTCGAACCACGAAGCCGTTTCGAAGATCGCAATCACCTTCGGTTCAAACTCTTTCGCCAGAGGAATCACGTCGTTTGTATGATCGGAATGCGCATGCGATAACGCAATTGCATCAGCCTTCTTGATCTTGTAGCTCTGTGGATATATCGGATTGCCTTCAATCCACGGATCGAGTACCAGCACCTCTCCTCCCTCGAATTGCAACTCGAAAGTGGAATGCCCAAGCCAGGTAATTTTCATCATTTCGCCCCGTTAGACGCAGCGTTCGTCTTACCTGCTACATCCATCCCGTCGCCCACTTTTGCCAGCGGTGGAATCGACACCGGCAATCGGCCTGTAATAGCTATGTCACCCAATAACGCTTTGGCAGCTGCGGTTTCTGACGTGACCGCTGTGCTAAACGTAGCCAGGTAAGTCGAGACACTCGGAAAATCCGCCAGTAAGTACGGATTGCCAAGTGAGATCAGCGCAACAGGAACTGGACCGCTTATTAAATTCCGAAGGAAAGTGTTCAGGCCGCCCTGTAACCCTACGCCTCCGCGATTCGCCGCCACTGTCACAAACCCGGCGGCATAAATCTGGTTGCAATGGGAAATGTCGCCAGCCATCGCACTCAAAAGTGAATCCGGCATGCTGGCATCCGTCACGTACGTGCGCAGCGTGGGGATCTTCTTCTGCATCAGCCGCATCATCACCTCCCCGCGCTGCGAAAACGGCGACTCATTCAAAATCACCAGACAAGACACATCGGCCGGCGGCACGGGTACAAGATGCTTCTCGTCCTTCATCAGCGTGATCGCCTCGTTGGCCACTCGCTGCGCCAGACGGTCTGCTTGCCGCAACTCCAGATCATCTTTAATGTCGTCCGGATCGATCGTGCGGCTTCGATAAAGACCTACCCGCCGCTTCGCCGCCAGTATCTTCGCGGCGCTCTCATCGATTCTCTTTCGACTGAGTCTTCCTGATGCGACAGCCGCCGTAATCGCTCTGATACAAGGCTCTGGATCGATCGGCATCAACAGCACGTCAGCGCCGGCTGCCACCGCACGCACCGCCGCTTCGCCCTCTGAAAATAACGAAGTGACCGCCTGCATCTCCAGAGCGTCCGTCACTACCAGCCCTTTGAAACCGAGTTCATCCTGCAGCAAGCCCGTGAGCACGCTGCGCGAAAGCGTCGCCGGGATCTGTTGTTGCTCGATCGCCGGCACAGCCAGGTGCGCCGTCATGACAGCATCCACGCCATGCTCAATGGCAGCTCGAAACGGAACCATCTCGACAGTCTCCAGGCGCTCCTTCGGCTGATCGAGCCTTCCCATCTGCATGTGCGTATCCTGCGTTGTATCACCCTGTCCGGGAAAATGTTTGGCAGTCACCAGCACATATTTCTGTGGATCGGAATGCGCTCCCTCGACAAACGCCGAAACCTGCGCGGCCACCGCCTGCGGATCTTCACCGAAGGAACGCATGTTGATAATCGGGTTGGCTGGATTGTTGTTCACGTCGGCGTCCGGAGCGAACACCCAGTTCACTCCTAAGGCACGTGCCTCGCGTGCCGTCGCCGCGCCTAGCTCTGTCGTAGCCTTCAGGTCATGGGCCGCGCCGAAGGCCATCATGTAAGGATATTTCGCAGTTTCGGCCACTCGCATCGACGCGCCGCGTTCGAAATCTGCAGCCACCAGCAATGGCGTCTTCACTACATGTTGAACGTGATTGATCAGAACCGCCATCTCATACGGCTGCGCAGAAATCACGTTTCCATCATGTATGCGGCCAGCGATAATGAAACCGCCCACACGGTCTTCGCGAATCCAATGCAGAAAGCGTTTATACTCCGCGTTGTCGCTTGCCGGATAATCGCCATACCCGCGCACCACAATCATCTGAGCAATCCGATCATGGAGCGATAGTGAACTGAGCAGCGGCGATCCCGAAGGCGCAGCGCCCTTGGTCCTACTCCGGTGACTCGCACTCGGTGAAACAGATTTCTGGGCGACCGACGGACCCGCCACAACACACCACGTGAACACGCAAAAAAGAAAAGGAACGACCTTACTGGCCATCCTCCTCACTATAGTGGGCCTGATTTTGTTCGGCTAAGCCGTGTTCCGCTAAGTTTAATTCGGCTTAACCGCGGCCAGCGCTTCTCGCGCGAAGCGGCGGTCGAGCCGTACGTTGCGAACTCGCCGGCTTCTTCGGATTTACTAAGCGACTGGTTTGCCGCACCAGAGTAGTAATTTCGTTTGCGCTCTTTTGAATCACCACATCTGCGCCTGTGTCTTCCGCACGCAATCCAATGCTATCTGCAAAACCGCTGAGTAGGATAATCGGACTCGAAAACTTGCGTTCCCGCAACTCTTTAATCAGTTCAAGCCCATCCATGGGTGACATCCGATAATCCGTAATCACCAGATCGAAAGCTTGCTCTTCTACCCGCAATAAAGCTTCCCTCCCGCAAGACGCAGATACTACTTGGTAGCCAATTTCCTCTAGCACCGAACGCCGGGCTAGTACTCCATCGCGATTGTCATCAACGAGAAGAATGGAGACAGGGGTTTGTGAATGATTTGATTGTGCAGAACGCATCCGGACGATGTGAAGGTAACAGAGCGTTCGGCGAAGTGTCAATCAACTTCTATCACGCTCAAATCAAGGTAGATTCAGTCCTTGACATTGTCGATTGCCGTGCGTCGCTCTCTCACAACACGCCATCGCAGCATGCTCGAACGGGTTCACTCCACCTCGTGTGGGGCTTTGTATCCGGCTTTGGCGATGACCTGGTACTTAATCGCCTTGCCTTTTTCGTTCGTAATGCGTAACGGCTCGTTGTTCGAAGGATTCACCAGTTCCACTTTGATCCGTCGGAACTTGCCGTCATGCGAAATGTTGGTCGGATGATAGGCCAGAGAATATTGACTTCTCAACGACTGTTCAATCTGCCGGTATACCGAAGGATACTCTCCTATGAATCGCGGAAAAAAGGATTGGCCGCCCGTCTCTTTGGAGAACGTTCTCATCTCGTTATCGGCTTGCAGAAAAGTCATGTCTGCAATCGGTCCCATCCCCTGCGATTCCGCCATGATCCGCGCAATCTGCAGCGTGCTGATGGTATAAATCGGCACTCCGTCTTCCTGAAGCATTTTGCGTGTCTGATCGAACGTGATCTTGCTGAACGTGTCGATGCCGCTCGAAATCAGGAGAATCGCTTTCCGCCCGTCGATACTCGACATACGGTCTGCCATATCTGTCAATGCGTCAAACACGTTCGACTCACTGAATCCGGGAATCCGTAACCGCGACATCGCTTCTTCCGCCCTCCGCTTATCGGGCGAGAAGTCAGAGAGAATCGTCGTCCTCAAATCATAAGCCACTACCGCGACATTATCGTCGGCTTTCAGCGTCTCGAGAAATCCGTAGGAAGCCTGCAGTGTTTCGTACCAGCCATAACTCCAGAAGGCCTGGAACCGGCCGCTAAACTCGATGATCATACAGATCGTCATCGGCGCTTCGCTTTGTCCGAAATTCGAAATCTGTTGCGGCACTCCATCTTCGACCACGCGGAAGTTGCCCTGCGGAATCTTTGGAATGAAGTGGCCCTTGTCGTCGAGTATGGCGACATCCACGTTCACGGTCGTGGCATTGGAATGGAATGTCGTCGTGTCTTTCGGCGTTATATCCTTCTTCTTATATTCAGAAGGAATCGGCTTATCTTCTTCCGCCGCCGGAGCATTTTCCGGCTTATTCTTCGGCTTGGCTACAGAGTCGCTACTCTGCGACTGCGGTCCCTCCGGCGGTGGAGCATTATCCGGCTTGTTCTTTGGTTTAGCGACAGAATCGCTACTCTGCGATTGCGGACCCTCCTGCGCATGCACAGGAGCAACAACTTCGCCGGCAAACAACAGTGCTGCTCCGGCGACAACGGAGGGAATAAATCGACACTTCATGGCTCGATACCTTGTACTGGACGTTAATGAACCCAACGATCCCGATTGGAGTCCTGTTTCTTGAGATAAACCTCGAACTTCTTCTTCGCCCGGCGGAGCTTCCACTCTTTTAAACCCAAAGTAATGGGCTGCCGTATCTGTGACTGCAGCCTCTTCCCCCGTAACAGAAAGAAGCCGGCCGCCAACCCCCCCAAAGACGCGACCACTGCAACGCCACCCTGTCCCCCAACCGTTGCCATGTACGACTGCAGAAATACAATCGCTCCGATGATCATCACAAAGTACTTCGACTTCATCGGAATCAGAAATCCGAACAGCATCGTCTGGTCCGGGAACATCAACCCATACGCCACCAGAATGCCGTATACGGCCCCGTTCGACCCGAGCGCCGCCTCATTCGCGGCATGGAACATGTACCCGAAAACGATAAAAACGAGTCCTGCAATGATCCCGCAGGTGAAGTAAAACCGCAGAAAACGCTGTGTTCCCCACAGCCGTTCCAGTTCCGCTCCGAACATCCAAAGCGCCAGCATGTTCCACAGGATATTGAGCATTCCCGTGTGCACGAACATGTAGGTCACGATCTCCCAAATCCGATATCGCTGGACGAAATCGGAAGGGACCAGCATGAGTCCGGTTAGAAACAGCTCAACCCGGCTCGCGCGAAGGATGAAGAAGATAAGAAATAGGCCGACGTTCGCGATCAGCAACCACTTCAAGCCGACTGGGAATCGATTTGAAGGCACATATCGATTCACGTAAGAACGCGAACTGTAAGGCATCAGCTTGCGGAAAATCCTCTTTCGAGAATACCAAAAGCTTCAATCTTCAGTAGAGTAGACACCGCAATTATGTGAATTGGAATGTGAAGATTTATTTTTCGATTCGTGTCCGTCGTTTCAAAACATCGGCCGCAACATGAAGCAGAATCGCGATGCCTAACCAGATCAGCCAGTTTGATAGTGGGCCAGCCGCGTAAAGGAAGGTGTTAGTCCATCCGAGATTGGCAGCTAAGCTCCAGAAAGCAAAAGCATAAGCCGAGAATACTGCGGGTCCCATTAACACCGATACCAGGGAGCCAAAATCCTGGGCCGTGTTCGCTGCCCATCCTGCAGCCCGGCCGAGAGTGCCTCCGGCCGCCTGGAAAAACTCGACACTCCGCGTCCGAACTAACTCGGTCTGGATCGCGATCGCAAATGTTCGGGGTTCAGACATGCTTCTAAGTTCCCTGCTAAGAATTTCGATGCAAGTACAGTTCCGAAAGTTGCCTCAGGCTCTCACCCGTATTTTAAATCCAGTACTACATTTTCTAATTCGCAGGGGTATACGACGATTAGTTTCTAAAGTATTCTTCATCCCGGCTGGCATATCGATCTAAAAGCCGTGCGATAAGCAGCAGAACTCCCGCTATGCCCAGCCAGACTTGCCAGTGCGAAAACAATCCGTGTGACGGAAACGATTGGGAAGTCCACCGCATATCGGAAGCTGCAATCCAAAACGCCGTCGTAAAAGCGAGAAGAGCGGACGGGGTGAGAAGCGAAGCAATCGCAAGCGCCAATTTCTCGGGGCGAAGTAAACGCCATTCCTGCCACCTGCGCCATCGGATGCGGACGACCATAGCCAGATTATTTCCTCATTAGCCTATCAGTTGTCCCGCAACGTCCATGCTGTAGATTGTCTGGAGAGGAGAGCGAAAGTGAAGAGAATCAAAACTGCCATCGTCGGCACAGGCTTCATGGGAAAGGTGCACGCCGAGCAGGTCAGGCGGCTCGGGAATGTGGACATCGAAGCGGTCGTGGGTAGCAGCCTTGAGCGCGCCAAGACTTTTGCCGAGGCCTCCGGGATTCCGATCGCCACCGGCAATCTCCAGGACGTTCTCGACAACAAAGAGATAACTGCCGTCCATATTTGTACGCCAAATGTGGACCATTTTCCGCAATCATTAGCAGCGCTTAATGCCGGAAAGGCGGTGCTTTGTGAAAAGCCCATGACAACAACCGCCGAAGAAGCGCGCCAATTAGTAAAAGTTGCCAAGGCCAAAAACGCCATAAATTGCGTCCAGCATAACCTCCGCTACTACCCCGTTCTCCAGCAGGTCCGGCAGATGATCGCTCACGGCGACCTCGGCGAAATCCTGATCGTGCAAGGAACGTACTCCCAGGATTGGCTGCTCTATGACACCGACTGGAACTGGCGTATCGACACCAAAGAAAACGGTCAGCTGCGCGTTATGGGCGACATCGGTTCGCACTGGATGGACATGATCCAACACCTCACCGGCCTTCCCATCACCGCTGTCTGCGCCGACCTTGCCACCTTCCACAAAACTCGCCGCAAGCCCAAGGGATCTGTCGAAACCTTCAGCGGGAAAAAAGCTTCCGCCGCCGATACCGACGAATTCGTCGTCGATTCGGACGACTTCGGAGCCGTGCTGGTTCACTTAGGAGAAAGAACCCGCGGAACCTTCACCGTCAGTCAAATGTCTGCCGGGCGCAAGAATCGTTTTTTCATCGAAATCTTCGGTACGAAAGCTGGCGTGGCCTGGAATCAGGAAGAGCAGGACACGCTGTGGATCGGCCATCGCAATGACCCGAATCAAATCGTCATTAAGGATGCCTCGCTGTTCTATCCCGAAGCGGCCAAATTCGTAGATCTGCCCGGCGGCCACAGCGAAGGATATGATGACTCGCACAAGCAGGTCTTCAAGAACTTCTACGCCTGCGTAGCCGATCCTTCCGTCCCCATCAACTATCCAACCTTCGAAGACGGCCTTCGTGGCATGATCCTGCTCGAGAAAGTGGCCGAGAGTTCCGCGAAGAAAGCTTGGGTGCAAGTATAAAGACATGATTCGCGTGTCCGTCCGCGCTTGGCTGGGTCCCCTTATTCTGTTCCCGGCCCTGGCGCTCGGACACTCGAAACTGGCCGCCATCGATTCCAACTGTCTTCAGTTGCAGGCCACCTTCGCCGGCGCCATCCCGATCGTTTTTTCCGGCCCCGATCCGTGGGTGCTCCTCGATGACATCCCCGCTTCCATGCCGGACGACGCAGTCGCCTACCTATATACGGCTGGAACGGATATCCGCTGGGTCTTTGTCCGGGTAGTCGATTCCGACGCCGGATGGTCCGAAGACATCAGCTACTTCTTCAATGACAACGGCGTCATCATGAAACGGGAGCGCCACCTCCAATCCACCGCCTCTAACATCTTGCTGGATGTGTCCACCTACTACAAAGGAGGCCGAGTGCTGAAGGAAAAAAGCCGTCATCACGCTCTCGGCCGAGGCAAGCCGGATGCTTCTCAGTTCAACGATCCCGACGCCCCCACCTTTACCAACGTCCGGGATCTCCCCTTTCCTGACATTCAGAATCTACTGCAGCGTTTAGCGTAAACTAGCCCAGCGCCTGATCCACGTCCCAAATCAGGTCTTCCACGTCTTCCAGCCCAATAGAAAGACGGACCAGCTCCGGCGTTACGCCCGCCGCCTGCTGCTCCACTTCGGCCAACTGCTGATGCGTGGTTGAAGCAGGATGAATCACCAGACTACGAGCGTCGCCCACATTCGCCAGATGCGAAAAAATCTTCAAATCGTCGATGAATTTGCGCCCGGCGTCGTAACCGCCTTTAATGCCAAACGAAAACACAGCTCCCGCGCCCTTGGGCGTATACTTTTTCGCCAGCGAATAGTAAGGGCTGGAAGGAAGCGAAGCATACTTCACCCACTCGGTCATATCGTGTTCTTCCAGATGCCTGGCCACCTTCAGCGCATTACTCAAATGTTGATCCATCCGCATCCCGAGCGTCTCAATCCCCTGCAGAAACAGAAATGAATTGAACGGACTCACGCACGGTCCCACATCGCGCAATCCCTCCACCCTCGCCTTGATAATGAAACTGATGTTCCCGAACGTGTCCCAGAACTTCATGCCGTGATAAGCGGCCGCCGGCTCCGTGAACTGCGGAAAATTGCCGTTGTTCCACGGAAACTTACCGCTGTCCACAATAATGCCGCCGATCGAATTCCCATGGCCGCCCATAAACTTCGTCAGCGAATGCAACACCACATCGGCTCCATAATCGATCGGTCGGCACACATACGGCGTCGCAAACGTATTATCGATCACCAGCGGAACACCGTGATCGTGAGCGATCTTTGCCACCGCTTCAATATCGAGTACGTTGCTCCGTGGATTGCTGATCGTCTCCGCATACAGCAGCTTCGTCTTCGGCGTAATCGCTTTCCGAAAATTATCAGGATCGTCAGGCTCCACAAACGCAAAGTCATAACCCAGCCGCCGCATCGTCACATTGAACTGCGTGTACGTGCCGCCGTAAAGCGTGCTCGAAGCGACAATTTGGTCTCCCGGAGCGGCAATCGTGTTGATCGCCAGAAACTGCGCCGCCTGCCCGCTCGAAAGAGCCAGCGCCGCCACACCGTTCTCGAGCGATGCCACCCGCTTCTCCAACACATCCGTAGTCGGATTCATGATGCGCGTATAAATGTTGCCAAACTCCTGCAACCCAAACAAACGCGCCGCATGATCGCTGTTATCAAACGTAAAAGAAGTAGTCTGGTAAATCGGAACCGCGCGAGCATGCGTAGCAGGATCCGGATCGTAGCCGCTATGCAACGCTCTGGTATTGAACCCTAATTTTCGATCGAGTTGATTCGTCGCCATCGACCCAGTATAGGAGGCGTCACACCTGTGGTAGGCCTCAACAGCGACTTATTCAGCGCTCTCCCGACGACCATGCATTTGCACCCCGGACTTCTGTTCCCTCTGCCAGCCAAACTCAAATAACGGTCTCGCCGAAACCGCAAACTGAACAATCTGCTGAACCAACCCAGGCGCGCTGCTCTCCGCACTCGAAAGCGAACGCGTCGTAATGAAAGAGGTGAGCTTCAACCAACTCGCGAACGATTCGTCGGCATACATCTGAAAGCCCCGTGGCATGTTCGCTAGCGTTTGCTCGCTGCTCAAAGCGAGCCCCCCTTTCTCCAAAGCAGATACGACCGCAGCAAACCGCTTCGGTTGGGCCACAATCTCCTGCCGCCATCGTAGAAGAGCGGGCCTGTCTGGCTGCCAAACACCCGCGCCAAGCAAAGATTCATCAGGCGAAAAATGCAGATATAGAAGCACGCTCGAATTGCTGAACGACCGGCGCAGATCCGCCGCAACATGAGTCTTGTACGGACTCTTGTTCTTGCTGAATCGCACGTCTCGGTACACGCGCATCACAGGAGCCTTATCTTTGGCATGCAGCGGCAGACCAAGCTTGCGGCACTCGCTAGAAACCGCCTGCACCAACGCCTCCATAGGCCGTTCGACAAACTCTTTATACTGCTCTTTCCGTGGATTGAACCACTCACGATCGTTGTGCTTCTTGAGTTGGGCAAGAAACCGAAAGCCCTCTTCCGGCATGCATTCAACACTCGCAACTCCGCCCACCTTTTTAGATACCGAAGACTTCTCCACCGAACGGCTCGCCATGGCTACTATCTTCGAACAGCGGCGGCGAACGTGATGCGACCATCCCCTGAGGCCAACAACAAAGCGTATGATAACTGGGTAGCAGCACCAGGCAAAGACTCGAGGTCTACCTTAAATTGAGCTGGAAGCAAAATTCTGTTCCGGCAGCGCTCGTGCTGCTGTTCTCTCTCACCACGCAAATTATAGTGGAGCCGTTAGGGGCTCAACAGCCCCAGGTTCCGGTTCCCAGTGCCCAGGAATTAGATCAGCTTCTCGCGCCCATCGCACTCTATCCCGATGCACTGGTGGCGCAGATCACAGCTGCTTCCACCAATCCCCAGGAAATTTTGGATGTAGCGGGCTGGCGGCAACAGAACAGCGGATTAAGCGGCGACGCGCTGGTGAACGCAGCCCAACAACAAGGCTTCGATCCCGCCTTCATCGCCCTGCTGAACTTCCCGACGGTGCTCGATCAAATGGCGCAGCACATCGACGACTATGCCTCCATCGGCGCTGCCTTTTCCGCCAACCAGGCAACTGTAACGGATTCCGTCCAGCGGCTGCGCTCGCAAGCCTACGCCTCCGGCGCCTTGCGTTCCACCCCGCAATTGCAGGTTCAGCAACAGGCCCAGGGAACACAGCCCATCATCGTCATCCAGCCCGCCAATCCACAGGTCGTTTATGTTCCTGTTTATGACCCCGCTGTCATCTACGCTGGTCCCCCCACCGGCGCAGTCGTCGGCGGTCTCGTCACCTTCGGCGCGGGCATTGCCATCGGAGCGGCATTCGGCAACGGGCGCCCCTGGAGCTGGGGTGGTTGGGGCTGGAACTGGGGCCGCCGCAATGTCATCGTCAACCACAATGTCTGGGTCGTCAACAATCGATATCGGCCACGTCGTTACACCTATCGTCCGCGGCCCGTGCCATATTCTAGCCGTCCCGGTTACGGCGGCAGTTGGGGACGTCCGGGCGGCAATCGCCCAATCAGCAATAATCGGCCGGGCGGTTCCTACCGTCCAGGCCCAGTGAATCGGCCCGGTGGAACCTACCGCTCCAATCCGAGTCTTCGATCGGGCAACAACAATCGTCCCAGCCCCGCCACCAGACCAACGCCAACCCCAAGACCAAACACGCCGGCGACACGCCCCGCGCCCTCTCAACCGAGGCCGGCCACTCGTTCGGTTCCTAGCACACGGCCGGCTAATCCCTACGCGGGCTTTTCCCCCGGTAAAGGTGGAAGCGCACCCGCTTCGCGTCCTAGCGGAGGACGTCCCAGCGCCTTCGGCGGCGGATCCAGCGGCCAAGCCGAACGGGCCGCCAGCGCGCGTGGACAACGGAGCATGGGCTCATCGCGTGGCGGCGGCGCTCCTAAAAGACGTTGAAAAGATCGAGGTCGAAACGTGACTACTTCTTACCTGCACCTCCGAGCGCCTGCCTGGCTCCTCCCCCTCGCGCTGCTGTTCGCGGCCAGCCCCGGACACTCCCTCGATTCACAGGCGAAGATCTTCCAGACACCTGGGCAAGCCGCACGAGCCCTGTTTGCAGCCGCCCAAACCAATGACCCAACCGATCTTTTGAACATCTTCGGCCCAAGCGGCAAGGAGTTGGTCTCATCCGGCGACGATGCAGCGGATGCCAAAGAACGGGCCCGCTTCGCAGCCTCTTATCGCAACGGCCACAAACTGGCGCCGGATGGCGCCGGCCAATACACATTGACTGTAGGCGCCTCGGCTTGGCCGCTTCCCATTCCGCTCGTGAAGAACGGCAGCGGTTGGTCGTTCGACGCGGACAAAGGCAAAGAAGAAGTACTCTTTCGCCGAATCGGCCGCAACGAAATGGATGCCGAGAAAGTCTGCCGTGCCATCATCGAAGCCCAACGCAACTATGCCGGCGCCGGACACGACGGCAACGCACCAGGCATCTACGCCAACAAGTTGCGCAGCGAAAATGGCAAGGAGAACGGCCTCTATTGGGACCCCGCGAAATCGCATCACAGCCCCATCGGACCCCTGCTCGCCGAGGCAGCCGCTGAAGACTACCAGCCCAACACCGGCGATCACAGCCCCTTCCACGGCTATCTCTACCGCATCCTGACCTCTCAAGGCTCACACGCCCGCGGCGGAGCCAAAGACTACCTAGTCGACGGCCAGCTGAAAGGAGGCTTCGCCATTGTCGCCTACCCTGTCGAGTACCGAGCCAGCGGAGTCATGACCTTCATCGTCGATCGCGAAGGAAAGGTCTACCAAAAAGATCTCGGCCCCGAAACCGAAACCCTCACCAAAAGCATGACCGCCTTCGACCCCGATCCCTCCTGGAAACTAGCCGATTAACGACGACGCCTTTCTACAAGGTTTAACTTTGTAGCTAACAACTGTGGCATGATCTTACTAGAGTCTTACTCATGGCAACCACTCGGCTTTCGACCAAAGGCCAAATCATTTTGCCACTGCACATCCGCGTCTCTCGGGCCTGGGGACCAGGTACAGAATTTATCATCGAAGAAACGGGCGATGGGGTACTGCTCCGCCCAGCTGCCCTCTTCCGCGAATCCACCTTGGCAGAAGTAGCAGGCTGTCTGCGTTCCACCCAGAAATCTAAGACACCTGCTCAAATGAATGCAGCCGTCGACAGCGAAGTATTGCGACGCCATGATCGCGGTCGATACTAACGTTTTAGTTCGGCTCCTGACCGGCGACGATCCCGTCCAAGAATCCGCTGCACGCTCATTGTTTGCGTCTGGACCTATCTGGATTGCGAAGACGGTGTTACTTGAAACCAGCTGGGTCCTCCGCAGAACTCTGCATGTGAGCAGTCGACCCGCAGCTGCCAAGTTCGTATCGTTCGACAAAGTCTTTGTTCGTCGCACAAAGCGCGTGGGACTGACCGGCATTTCAGAACCGTCCGGGAAGTCCTGAGACTCCAAAGCACCACCGCCATTCCCCCGTAAACCCATCCTCCAAAACATCGTTGTAAAAGATGTGGGCAATCATTCAGCTATGAATATCAAAAATAACCTTTTCCTGTTAGGAGCAGTGCTGCTTGTGCCGTTCTTTGCGGTGGGAGCCTCTGCACAAAGTTCAACCACCTCCACAAATGGGCAGGGAGACCAGGTCACCACCACCCGCTCAGGCTCTCCGGGAGACCGAACCGTCGATCGGAGCGTGACCACTCCGAACGGTAAGACCTATAACAAGGACACTACTGTCAACCGCACCCCGGGTAACTATTCGCGTGACACAACCACAACCGGGCCCAACGGAAAAACGACGAACTACCAGAACAATGCCACTTCGGGAAACGGGCAATACAATGACACGAAGTCGTATACAGGCCGCGCCGGAAAAACGGAGACACAACAAACCTCGGTCGATCATAGTCCCGGCAATTACTCGCGTGACCTAACCACAACGGGACGGAATGGTAAGACAACCAATTACCAGAACAATGCGACGTGGGGAAACGGGCAGCACAACGACACAAAGTCATTCACCGGTACACAGGGAAAGACCCGCACACTACAAACGAACCGCAGTGGAGGTGAGGTGACGAAAAACTTTACGGGTCGGAACGGTAATACCCGGAGTTGGAGTCATCCTTCACATCGCCGGCGCTAAACATATCATTCAAAACCAAGCCGTCCAGTAGTACCCCCACTACTGGACGAGTTTCCTGCTAAAGAAATCCGCAGCGCTCCTATACGATTTCACCCAATCGCGCCACAGCAGAAAATCATGAATCTCATTCGGAAAGATCAGCTCCTCGAAATAAACATGTTGCTTTCGGAGCGCCTCCACTAACCTCACCGTCTCCGAGAAGGGAACATTGCGATCATCATCGCCATGAATCAGGAGCACCGGAGATTTCCACGTTGCGACCGAGGCAATTGGTGAAGACTCAAACGCAATCCGCGCAAAATCAGGATGAGTGCGCGGATCGTATGCCGGATTGAAGTTCGGGATTTCCAGGTTCCAATCGTGAACCCCGTGAAAATCTACACCCGCCGCAAATAAATCCGAAGAACGCGCCAGAGCCAGTGCTGTCAAATAGCCACCATAGGAGCCGCCCCACACCCCAATGCGCTTCGAATCCACATCCTCTCGCGACTTCAAATATAGCCCCGCGCCCTGCACATCGTTATACTCGCTCGCCCCAGCTGCTCCGTAATTCAATGCTTCGCGAAAATTCAAGCCATACCCAATGCCGCTTCGATAATTCACCGCCAGCACCACATAGCCGAGACTCGCCAGATACTGGTTCATCGCGTAGGCGTTCGAATAGTAGTACATATAGTGAAATCCGAGCAGCATCTCCCGCCGCGATCCTCCATGAAAGAAGATCAGCGCCGGATGCTTGCCCCCTCCCGCCGGCCGGAACAGCTGTGCATGCAGCTGTAAACCGTCGGCTGCCGTAACCATCACCGCCTCGGGCTTCACCAACGCGGCGCTCGGAAAGTCTGACGGCGTAGCTTGCGGAGCCGGATCCCTTCTCCTGCCGCCGCTGAGTATCTCGGCATGTGCTGACGAGTTATAGCTCGAAGTAAGAAGAGCAACATCATCGCTGCCTGGAACTGCTTCCGGCTGCCACTCTATACCCTCCCCGCTCGTAACCGCTACGGCTTTCGTCTCCATATCAGGATTGATCTTCCAAACATGGCGTCGATCAAGATCACCAATATTAGTCGAAAAGTAAACTATGCTGCGGTCCTCGCTCTGCGAGACATGCTCGACCTCGCCCGCTCCAGGCGTGAGTTCCTTCGCCCCACCGCCGCTCACTGCAACGCTATAAAGGTGCAGCCATCCCGTTCGCTCCCACGGAAACACCAAGCGGCGTCCAGCCGTCCAAAAAAGTTGTTTCTCCGCCACGGCCGCATGGAAAACGCTCCCCGCTCCCGCCTCTGCGCGGAACACTTCACTCGTGCGCGAACCATCCGCCTCCGCAACATGGATCGACCATGGATACCCTTCGCGGTGCGGAGCAAACTCCGTTTCCGAATCGGACGCTGCAATGCGCAAAAACGCGATCTGCCGCCCGTTCGGAGACCACACCGGACTCGAATCGCTATCCGCGCTCGGATCGAGAAAACACAGCGTCCTGCCGCCCACGCTGAAAACCGCAATGAAGCCATGGTTCCCTCGCCGGTTAGTAAACGCCAGCTGCTTGCCATCCGGAGACCACGTCAAGTCGCTCGCCGATCCTTGCACCTCGATTTCACTGCGTGCCTCAGACCCGTCCTGCTTCATCGAAAAGATCTGCCCCTTCCTCACGAACCAGATCCGGTCTGCCGTCGCCGGAACCGAAGGCGCATGTCCTTCCGAAAGCTTCTTCGTCTCACCGCTATCCATCCGCGCCATCCAGATCTCTTGTTGCGGCCTATGAAGCGCCACTGCCGGATTCGGATTGTCCCGCCCCGTCTCAAAATCACCGCCCCGAGCGAACAGCAGCGTGCCCCCATCCGGCATCCAGGCCAGCTCCGCAATCTCTTGCCCGTCATCCTCGTCGAACTGGGTAATCTGCCGCCCCTTCCAATCCGGAGCCGCCGCCGTCCAAATGTTCCTCTTCCCTTGAGCGTTAATAATCCAAGCAACTCGCGCGCCCTTAGGAGCAGCCGTCAACTCAGTCGCAAACGGAGCCTTCATCACCTGTTCCAAACTGAACCCGCCCGACTTGTTTTGGGGAGCAGCGAAAGCCAAAACCGATAACGCCAGAAGCAAAACCGCTATTCGAGAAGCCATGAGGATTCATCCATTCTGTCAGCCTCCTCGCCGCGAAGTTTTTCATCGCCTACCAGCTCCCTTGCTTCCCTCCAAACCACCACAACATCCCAACCGTCAACGTGTTCTGCGCACCCGCCGGACTCATCGGATTATTCGTCAAGAAAAATAAGCGATTGCTAAAGTCCCGTCGGTATTCCAACCGCGTCTGAAAGCCTTCCACCGGCTGAAACACTCCAGTAACCGTCGCCTCTTTGAGATCTTGTGAGGCCCCGCTGAACAGCCCGCCCGGGTCTGCCAAGAAAGTGAATCGCCCGTTCAACGCAAACGTCTTCGTAAACTGTCGATGCAGGTAAGCAGCGCCGCCATAAACCGTCGTCGGAGCCGAGTTCGAAGCTACCCGGTTGATCACGTAATCTCCCTCCAGCGTCGTCGACCATCGCGAACCAAGATTGAAAGTCGCGTAAGTGTCTACAATTTGAAGTCGGCCGTCATGTCGCGCCAGAACCGGGTCGGTCGAGAGACCAGGCTGTGTAGGCAGCGTCGGCACACTGGGATTGTAAAGCGCCGTGACATCTCGCTGCTCCTGCCCTTCATAGTAGTTAATATTCCAACTGATGTTCGAATTCGGCTTAATCGTCAAAATGGCCGCCTGGCTCTTGAATCCGTTGAAGTCTTCGGTTTGATTGGCGCCGTTCACCAGCCAATACTGAAGAGCAATCTTACTGTTTAAGTTATAAGTTGCCCTCACGCCTTCGTGATAAAACGGCAGGAAGTTATAGAAATAAGATCTCGAATAATTCAACTGATCTTTGTTGTAAGTCCCCTCCACCCCCAGCGAACTGGCGAACTTCCCGAAATCCACCTGCAATCCACTCCCAATCGGCAGCACGTAAGAGCCGTACGCTTGAAAAATATTTCGATAGACCTGAGGACGAAACTCATTCGCCGTACTCCCTTGCAGAATCTCCGTCTGTTGTCCGAACATCAGATCCAGCCGGTAACCGAAGCGGCGACCCATATTCAGATCCGGTGCACGCTCTACAACCAAATCGGCCTGATTGAGACTGAAGCTATCGGATAGCGGATCGTTGGCCCGAAGTAGATTAACCCGCCCGGTCGGATGATTGAAGTTGTAGCCATAATAGCCATCAAACCCAAAATTCAACGTCGTTCCGTCTGAAAATGAAAAGGCTTTGTTACTGGCGCTCGCGGGAGTGGCCGCCAAAGAGGCAGTCGTATTTGGCTGCGGGGACGAAGAGGAAGAAGAGGAGGATGGCGAAGCACTGGCGGTCTCCGAAGGTTTTGCTCCTTGGGAAGTTCCAGTTGTATTCGTTGCTTCTGGTTGCCCTGCCACTTTTGTTTCGAGCACATTGAGGCGCCGCTCGAGTTGATCGATCCGATCGAGGAGCGCGCGCTCTCGATCTGTCAACGGCGCCGGATTGCCTGCGGCGGCCAAAGATCCTGCTGCCGCACCCGCCTCCTGCCCGAGCGCTAACGTCGCCGATGAAAGAAGAACAAACACGCACACGTATGCTTTGGATTGAAAAATGTACCTAATCACGGATTTGACCTTAGTTATTTAAATTCTGGGACAATGACAGTTTCGAAAATCAACAGAGAGATTGGCTCGCATCGATTTCAAGGACCGAGTTTCATCCTAAGAGATGAACCCTAAAGATTCGGTAAATAAACCGCCAGTCCCTCAACTTAATGCTCGTCTCTTGCGAATAGTCATTTTGCGTATCCGAAAGACTGCCGCTACACTCGTTATCGGACAGTGAGGTAGATCCCTATGAATCACCGCGATTTTGTGCAGGCAGTTACGGCTGCCCCCGCAGTGACTCTGGCGCAACAATCGGCTTCGAAAGCTATGTCTTCCGCAGATCTACTGAAGGGCGCGCCGCCCACTAATTTGTATCGGTTCCTGGGTGGGAAGCAAGGCGCTTGGGCGGTGACTGGGATGAAGGCCTATCGGGGAAGCAGCTTGGAGGCCGTGGAACGAATCGAGGTCGTGCACGGTGACCTCGAACACTCCACCGAAGCGAAGTGGATCCTGCAAGGGGTCACCAGCAACGTGCGCTATGCCACCGCTACGGAATTGGCCGAATTGAAGGCCTGCCAACCGGTTTTGGATCGGCCGCAAGCCACTTGCGCGGCGCTTATCCCGATCAGGAAGTCGGCCGAATGGTGGAACCTGGCGCAGGATCAGAGACGGGCGATCTTCGAAGAAACTTCACACCATACATCTATTGGCCAGCCAGAGTCAGTCTGGCTGATTCGTCCGACGGGAACGCCACAACTCAAAGATCGCCAAACCAACCCCCACTGCCAGGCAACTCCACGCGAACCAGTCTCCATGCCGGGCATAAAACGTAGTGCTCGACACGCCTCCATAATTGATCAGAGCCGACACTTCTTGATATGGCGGCAACGTCTTCCTCATCCGCCCGGCTGGATCGATCACCGCAGTGATGCCGTTATTGGTCGAGCGAATAATAAAACGGCGATTCTCAACCGCTCGCATCCGCACCAGACTCAAGTGTTGTTCCCGCGCTTCACGACGGCCAAAGTATCCATCGTTCGACAGGTTCACCAGCACATCCGCGCCCTGCTTGCTGAACTGCCGCACTAAGTCCGGAAATGCCGATTCGTAACAAATGAAAACGCCGAACTTGTGTCCCACCGCTGGAAAGACTTTCACGTCATGTCCCGGAACGAAGTCACTCGTCTCTTTCGTGATGCGATTCACCCACGAAAAAAACGGCGGCACGAATTCGCCGAACGGCACAAGAGCAATCTGGTCGTAGCGCCCCACCTCCGTGCCATCCGCATTCAGCATCACTGCTGAATTAAGCGGTTGGTTCTCTCGGTTGAATGCCACGGTCTCAAACAAGAAGCTCGAGTGCCGTCTCGCGATTTGCAAAGCAATATCGTGGAACTCCGTGTCGCTATAAAAATAAAGTGGTGCGGGCAACTCAGGCCAGATCACCAGTGGCGCTGGAATGCCGTTTGAAAGAATCGAAAGTTGTTGCTCCGCTCGTGATTGAAAAAGGCTGTTCCACTCAATCTCCGGGTTAATGTTCGGCTGCACTACAAGCGCCCGATCAGTTGTCGGAATGCCCTGCGGAACAACCGGCAAAAACCACAACAGTCCCAACAGCAACAACGGTGCAAGCCATAGCCGTGAGCGTCGTAACAGCACGCAAGCCACTCCCGCCGCCATCATGGCGAAAACAAACGAAATTCCGTACACGCCAACATACGGCGCCATCCGCAGCGGAACCGACATGTCGATTCCCGCATTGCCAAGCTGAAGCCACGCAAACCCGAACGTCCCGTGCGTGCGCTCCAAACCTGTCCAAAGCGCGGCCACCGCCGGAATCGCGTATGCCGTCCGCATCAGCGGACCAGCCAGCCAGCTAAACACTGCCAGGTGAAGCGCCTTCAATATACAGAACAGACCGAAAGCTCCCCAGCTTCCCGGCACGCCCATGTTGCCGTGCACTTCCAGCACAAACTGAATCCAGTTACACAGGAAAAACCAATAGAAAATACCCACCGCCCAACCATAAAAGAAACGCTGCCAGCCATTTCGTGTCTCCGCCATTACAAACAGCAGCGGCGTCAGACAGATTGGCGCCAGAAAATGATAATCGAAGCGCGGAAACACCAGCAGCAGCAGAATCGCCGACAAAAGCGAGAGTATTGTATGCAGCGCCACACGGCGAAGGTAGGGATGGAAGAACAGTTCGGAATGCAGTCTGGACTTTTCCGAACGAACGTCAGACATAGCCCGGCGCGGCTTCTTCGTTCACCTTATCCGCCATGTAAGAGCTGCGCACAAACGGGCCGCTGAAAACCATCTGGAATCCCAGCGACAGGCCATACTCCCGATAGGCGTCAAACTGAGTGGGCGTAACGAACTCAGCCACGGCCCGGTTACGGCGAGTCGGCTGCAGATACTGCCCAATCGTCGCCACATCGGTCTCAAACTGATGTAGATCTCGAAGCAGTTGATGCACTTCTTCCACGCTCTCTCCAAGCCCCACCATCAAACCCGACTTAGTAAGCGCATCCGAACGGTACCGTTTTGCAAAACGAAGAACCGCGAGCGACTGCCCGTAATTAGCTTGCGGCCGGATCCGGCTGTAAAGCCGCTGAACCGTCTCCATATTGTGATTGAAAACGTGCGGCTCGGCATCCAGAACACGAGCCACCGCATCGAAGTCTCCGCAGAAATCAGGCGTCAACACCTCCACCCTCGCCTCCGGCAAAGCATCGCGAACCCGGCGAACCGTCTCCGCAAAATGATGCGAACCGCCATCCGGAAGGTCATCGCGATTCACAGAAGTGATCACCACATATCGCAGCTTCATCTGCGCCGCCATCTCCGCCACCTGTCGCGGCTCATCAGGATCGAGCGAAAATTCTTTTTTGGCCGGAGAGCCCTTCGGCACAGAACAGAAAGCGCACCCCCGCGTACAAAGATTGCCCAGAATCATGAAAGTGGCCGCGCCCCGATGAAAGCACTCGTGAATGTTCGGGCACCGCGCCGACTCGCAAACCGTATGCAGCCGCCGCTGCCGAAGCTCGGTCTTCAACAAATGAACAGATTCAAAATGCGTCCGGCTCTTTCGAAGCCACTCCGGCAACCTCGGCAATGGCAGAATTCCGTCAATTTGAACAAGCGAAGCAGGGGCCAAAACTCATTTTGGCATGCCCATCGCAAGCCCTCGCTCACTTACTCTGACCAATGCAGAAGACTTCGGGGCTGGGATTAAGTTCCACCCAGCTTCTTTTTAGCATCTTTTGCTAACTTCGAATCCGGCGATATGCGGATCACACGCTGAAATGCAATCTTGGCTTTGTCCTTGTTTTTCAGTTTTTCTTCGGCTTCTCCCAACTTGAAGAAAGCCTCGGCAGAACTAGGATTGTATTTCGTGGCATCTTCGAAGCGGCCGGCTGCTGCTCGATAGCCGTTTGCTTTCCCCTGCCGCATATAGAAGTTTCCGACCCTGATGTTGCGCTCGGCTTCCAGCGGATCCAAAGGATAAATCTTCGGCTTTACCGACTCATCTTCCTCCGGCGGTTCGGCTTCGTCCGGAGGCGCCTGTGTATTTGAACCGTTGGCGGCTGGTTGCTGAGCAGCTTTGCTTTGATTCTGCAGGGAGGGATCACCCTGGTGTTGCGCCGAGAGGCCGAACACCGAAAATATGCCGAGCAGACAAGCAAAAAGCGATTTGCGTGTCACAATGAAAGTATAACTTTCAATCGATAGCTGCCAATGGAATTACGCGAAAAAGTTGCGCAGCTTCCCACCCAGCCTGGCGTTTATCTCTACAAGGACGGCGCGGGAAAGGTTCTTTACGTCGGCAAAGCCAAGAACCTCCGTAGTCGTGTCAGGAGCTACTTTAACGAAGACCGGTTGGCTGAAGCGAAAACTGGAAGCCTCATCTCTGAAGCGCGCGATATCGGCTTCATTGAGGTCGACAACAATAAGGAAGCGCTCGCACTTGAGAATAACCTCATCAAGCAATACAAGCCGCGCTTCAATATTCTTCTTCGGGACGACAAAACATATCCGTACGTTAAGCTGACGAACGAGAAGTTCCCCCGCACTTTTGTCACACGAAGGATTCTGAAGGACGGCGCCGGCTACTACGGACCGTTTTTCCCCGGCAACTTAGCCCATCGGTTGGTCCATTTCATCAATCGTCATTTTCTGGTACCTTCCTGCAAAATCGATTTCTCACGGCGTCACACACATCCCTGTCTGCAATTCCACATCCATCGCTGTCTTGGCCCGTGTGTGGAAGGACTGACTAACGACCAGATTTATGCTCAGGCCGTCCGCGATGTACGGCTATTCCTGGAAGGACGACATCACGATCTGGCACATGGGCTGGAGCGGCGAATGCAAGCTGCTTCCGACGAGATGCGTTTCGAGGAAGCCGCCAGTCTTCGTAATCTAATCACGACAGTGCGTGAGATGGAGCAAAAGCAGAAGATGGCGGCTGCCGAGGGTGAGGACACCGATATCTTCGCGGTTTACGCTGAGCCGCCGCTGGTCGCCGTCAACCTCTTCCACTTACGGAATGGGACGATTGTTGATCGTCGTGAGTTTTTTTGGGAAGACCAGATGGAGTTTAATGCTCCTGAATTTATAGAAGCGCTTCTGAAGCAAGTTTATGTTGGAAGCCGGTATGTTCCTGGAACCATCCACGTTCCTTCCGACTTTGAGGCGCGCGAGGAATTGGAAGATTTCCTTTCCGAGATCCGCGGCAGGCGCGTAGACATCGCTACTCCCCAACGAGGAGCGAAAAAATCACTTCTCGATCTGGTAGAAACAAACGCTAAGCACAGCTTCGACCAGCGATTCCGGATCATGAAGCCGTCCTCCAAAGCGGTTCAGGAAGCCATTCAAGAAGCCTTGAACCTTCCCGATCCACCGCGCCGCATCGAATGTTTCGACATCTCCCATATTCAAGGAACCGATAAGGTCGCAAGCATGGTCGTGTGGGAAGAAGGCAAGATGAAAAAATCCGATTACCGCAAATTTATTATCAGAACGGTAGTCGGGAACGATGATTTCGCCTCCATGCGCGAAGTGATTACCCGCCGCTACTCAAAGCTTCAACAGGAGAACCAGCCGTTTCCAAGTCTCGTGTTAGTAGATGGCGGCCTAGGCCAGCTACATGCGGCCGCTGAGGCGCTAGAGTCAATCGGAATCACAGATCAGCCGCTTGCCTCTATCGCCAAGCGTGAAGAGTGGATTTATGTGTACGGCCAGGAAGACGAACCGATTATCCTCGATAAGTTCTCGCCGGTGCTGCACGTAGTCCAGCAGACCAGAGATGAAGCCCATCGATTTGCCGTCACTTTCCATCGAACACGGCGCAATGCAAACCGGCTCACTTCAGAACTTCACGAGGTGGTTGGAATCGGCGAGAAAACCGTACAAAAACTGCTCCGCAAATTCGGAAGCTTAGAAGCCGTCAGGCAGGCCTCGGACCAGGACCTCGTAGAAGCAATTGGAAAAGTGGCTGCCATAAAGCTCAGAAAGTTCTTCGAGGAGAGCGCTCGAAACGGGACTACCTATGTTTCGCCTCTTTTACAAATCGAACCAGCCCCCCAGCCTTCGCTAGAACCCTCCGAAGAGTCGCAAAGCCAACACGTCGGGTAAGTGTGCCTGCTTGATCGCTTGCGCTGTGCGCTCCACTGGATAATAGATGCGGCGCAAAGTAACCACTCGATTCTTCGGATCGTAGAGCGCGTAGGCGGCCCGAGGATCTCGGTCACGCGGTTGGCCTACTGAACCGGGATTCACCATGTAAAGCGTATCTGGCTCCAGGTAGAGCACGCTCTCGTTTTGATTCCTGTCAACCTGCGGTATACGCCCGACACGCCCGTACTTCGAAAAGAAGCCCCCTTGTAAGTGGGTATGGCCAAAGAAGGCAAGGTTCAGCTGGAAATCCGAAAATCGCGGCAATGCTTCCTCGGCGTTGGAGACGTATTCATCCTCATCGATAGGCGAACCATGCCACATCTGAAAGTGATCCAAGGCCAGCGGGCCTGCCGGCAAATCACGGAGATAAGCTAGCTGTTCGCCCGTAAGAGTTTGCGAAGTCCACAGGGCAGCCTGTTTGGCAACTTCGTTAAACCACTCCAGAGTTTCGATGCCGCTGACCGCCTTATCGTGATTACCTCTGATTACGGAAGAGCAGCTTGCACGAACCCAATCCAGTACCTCAGCCGGGTTGGGGTTGTAACCAACCACATCGCCGCAGCACACAATCTGCTCGTACTCACCTTTGCAGGACTTGAGAACGGCTTGGAGGGCTTGCCAATTGGCGTGGATGTCGCTTAGGACGAGGTACTGCACAGACGTATTAACGTGATTTCCGGCGGCGCACCGAGCCGAACCGGCATCCCGATTGTACCTAGTCCGGAGTTGACATAGATAGCTGAAGTAGGCAGCCGATACAAGCCTTTCGTATACGGAGTGTGCACATCGGCGACATTCAAGTTGGTGCCGAACAGTTCGAGATTGATTTGGCCGCCGTGTGTGTGTCCTGAAAGCGTCAAGTCAAAACCTTTCTCGGCTGCATGGGTGAAAATCTCCGGGGTGTGGGCCAGAAGTAAATTGAAAGCGTCCAGCGAAACAAGCTCGTCCGTCTCTTCTAACTTCTGCCATGGCCGGTAGTCGACTCCCACCAGGTTGAGCTTGCTGGAACCGAACTTCAGCATGCGTGCCTCCTGGCGCAAAAATTCGATATCAAATTCGCGAGCCTTCTCCTTCGTATAGCGTTCCAGCTTGGTATAAAGCTCATGGTTGCCCATACAACCCCAAATGCCGCCTGTGGAGCGTAGGCGGCGCAGTTCGGACAGGCATCGATTAAGCGGATCGGCCCTGGTTGTAATCAGATCACCGGTTACGAAAGCCAAATCAGCATTCAGGTGATTACTTGCATCGACCACTCGCCGAAGATCACTAGGCGAGAAGAAAGTGCCGAGATGAATGTCGCTGAGTTGAAGCAGTCGCAGCCCTTCCAGATCGCGAGGCAGGTTGGGAAAACCGATGTCCACTTCGTTAACGTGAAAATCCTTCCGGGTGATAATGCCGGTTGCCAGGATCGCCGCCGGAACTGCCGCACACACTGCGGCGGTAGACGTACGCAGAAACTGGCGTCGGTCCGGATTCGGTTTTCGCACTCGATTCAAAAACAGAATCGAGAGCCAGGCGACGATAACGCTAAACCAAAAGATTGCGATGACGGAAGAGGTCCATTCGCGAAACGCGCCGGCGTGACCATGCCCCCATAGTCGCGGAAATCGCTTGGGCTGCAAAGTCTGTGAAACCAACCAAACGGCGAGGGCCATTCCATAGTTGAGGCGCTTAGGGATTTTAGTCTCACGCCCGATCAGAATCTGACAGACAACGCCTAAGATGCCAAAAATGATCCCGACGAACTCAGGTATTGTCCTAGTTTCTTCGTGCCCCACATCATATTGTATCGGGAAGCAGCGCTTTTTCTGTCCTAAAAACGGCAACCGCTACAATTCAAGACAATGTCACTGGTAGTTGTTGGCTCGGTCGCTTACGATGCGATCGAGACCCCACATGGAAAACGCGACCGAATACTGGGAGGCGCCTGCACCTATATCGCTCTGAGCGCAAGCTATTTTACGAAAGCGATGATTGTGGGAGTGGTCGGAGAAGACTTCGCCGAGGAAGACCGGGATCTGTTAGCGAGTAAAAACATAGATCTAGATGGTCTGGAGCACGTGCCGGGAAAGACGTTCTTCTGGTCGGGCGTTTATTCGGCTGACATGAACGATCGGACCACCCTGCAAACAGATCTGAACGTCTTTGCCTCGTTTGAACCGAAGCTGCCCGCATCTTACGTTAGACAACCGTATCTGTTCCTGGGCAATATTCAACCCGCTCTCCAAGGAGAGGTTCGACAGCGTATGCCGGGAGTTCGTTTCGTAGGAGGGGACACCATGAATTATTGGATCTCCGACTATCGTGAAGAACTAATCAAGACCATCGCGAGCTGGGATTTCCTTCTGATCAACGATTCGGAAGCCCGCATGCTGTCGAACGAGACGAACCTGCGAAAAGCTGCCCAGAAGATCCTTGATCTCGGCCCCAATACTTTGATCATCAAGCGCGGTGAGTATGGAGCCACGCTTTTCCGCAAAGACACAATGTTCATGGTTCCGGGGTATCTTCTCGACGATGTGTTCGATCCTACCGGGGCAGGGGATTGTTTTGCAGGCGGATTCGTCGGATATCTCGCGGAACGGCAGTTCGATCTTCGCGACGGTAACTTTGACGTTCATGAATTGCACCGAGCCGTAATCTACGGTTCCGTGCTAGGCAGCTTCTGTTGCGAGGAATTTGGTGTTGACCGCTTCCGCACTCTGACACGGAAAGAAATTGACCAGCGATTTGACGAGTTCCGACGGTTTACGGCGTTCTGAAAAGCGCAGCCTGACCGAAGCTCTTGCGGTTGGTTCGGCCCTCTCGCTGTTGGTATTCGCCTCGGTTGCCTGGCTTTACTCGAAAGGTTACATCCTTTACTACGGCGACGCACAAGCGCACCTGAACATAAGCCGCGGCATCATCGATTCGCGAACGCCCCAGTTTGATCGCATTGGTACCGTCTGGTTGCTGCTACTCCATATTCTCTGTCTGCCGTTGGTCGGCAGCATGAAGCTATGGTCTAACGGATTGGCAGGAAGCATTCCCGTCGCCCTGTGCTTTGTAATTGCCGGCTGCTGTTTCTACTTCGCGGCAAAATACACCTACGGAAGCCGTCTGTCGGCCTTGATCGTCGTCAGCTGTTTGGCTCTCAACCCGAATATTCTTTACTTAGCGTCGATTCCAATGACCGAGGTCGTCTTTCTCGCGGGTCTCGGTATTTTTCTGGTCTCGTTGCTACAGTTCCGCCGTACGCAACGCCGATCTTTCCTTCTATTGGGAGTCCTTGCGTCGTCGGCGATGTGCATGACCAGATATGACGGGTGGTTCTTAATTCCGTTCGAAGCCATCTGGTTTGCAATTTCCGCGAAGCAATATCGTTGGTGGACAATTTTGTTGGCCTTTGCGTTCCTGGCAAGCCTGGCGCCCCTGTACTGGTTTGCGCATTGTTGGTGGGAGACCGGGAACGCCTTGGATTTCTACAACGGACCGTATTCACCGCAGGCCATACAGGGCGCAAAACCCTACCCGGGGCGCCACGATTGGGCGCAAGCCTTCCGCTTTTATGCCTCGGCCGGAGAACTTTGTAGCGGTTGGGTTCTACTCATTTTCGGCTTGATCGGGCTGGGGTGCGCGATTGCAAAAAACACTCGTTCAACGATCGCCTTCCTCTGTCTTCCGCCCCTCTTCTATGTGTGGAGCGTCCATAGTTCGGGCCTTCCGATTTATACTCCCGAACTCTGGTTCAACAGCTACTACAACAATCGGTACGGGATTGCCGTAACGGTGTTAGCCGCTTTTACATCCGGAGCCGTCACGCTCGTCATTCCGCCACGAAGAAGGAAGCTTGCCTTCGCCATTCCAGCGCTAACCTTGCTGCCTTGGATCTTGCATCCTTCCCCGGAAAGCTGGATCTGCTGGAAGGAATCGCAGGTCAATTCGGTTGACAGAAGGGAATGGACCAAACAAGCAGCCCTATTCTTGGATGCGCATCGTCGGGAAGGACAGACAATACTTAGTAGCTCCGGAGATGTGCCCGGCATCTACTGTCGGGCGCGCATCCCTCTGGCTGAAACCCTTCAACTTGGTAACGGTCCTGCTTGGGAGGCGAGTTCTGCGCGGCCCGATTTAGCGCATCAATCCGCATGGGCTGTTGCGCGGGGCGGCGACTCTTTGTCGATCGCTCTTCACAAAGCCTCCAATACTTACCGGCTGGTGGACGAGATCCGAGTTGGAAAGTCGCCCCCCCTCGAGATCTACGAACGACGAGAAGACGAACCGCAGTTTGACAATGCCGAGAATCAATGACAACGACCATCCCATTTGCCAAATTACACGGCGCCGAAAATGACTTTCTCCTCAGCTGGGCGGATGAATCGCCTCAATCGAACCTGCCCGAAGTGGCGCGTAGAATCTGTGCCCGTACCACTGGCGTGGGCGCCGACGGTTGGATGTTGGTTTGGCCGGCTGCCGGAGGACTTCGCACCCGCCTTTTTAATTCTGATGGAAGCGAGCCCGAGATGTCCGGGAACGGGACACGTTGTGCAGCTGCGTATGCTCTGCTGAAGAAAATAGCTGAGCCGCCTGAAGTGACAATCACCACGGCTGCTGGTCCCAAATCTTTACGAATGCTCTCTCAAGACGGTCAACGGTTCACGTTCGAGATGGACATGGGCGTTCCGAAGACCGACGAGCTTCAAACCACAATTCAGCTCACGACCGGCAGCTTCGATGCGACGATTTTGAATGTGGGAAACCCGCAGTGCGTCGTTTTTGTCGACCCGCTGCCAACAGATTGGCGCAAGGTCGCCGCGGAATTGGAACGGCATCCGCGCTTTCCGAATCGTTCTAACGTTTCGTTCGTTCGCGTGGTGGACCAGCATACAATCGACGTGGTTTTCTTTGAGCGTGGCGCCGGCGAAACCAGGAGTTCCGGGACCGGATCCACCGGAGCGGCTGCCGCTGCTATCCTCAGGGGGGAAGTCGAGAGTCCTGTGGAGATCCGAACTCCTGCTGGCACACTCACCCTGCGGTGGGCTGAAAGCGTTTACTTGACCGGGCCAGCCGAACTTATTGCTGAAGGTAATTTCTTCCTTGATTTTTGAAACTGTCGAGACCTCCTCAACCGCCGCTCACACGGCGAATCAATTAAAGGAGCGCATCATCAAGAAAACGGCACGCGTCGGCGTGCTCGGTTTGGGCTATGTAGGATTGCCGCTTGCAGTCGAGTTCGCGCGAGCCGGCTTCGAAGTCGTTGGAATCGATATCCAAAAGACGAAGGTGGATGCTTTCAACGGCGGCCACTCCTACATCAAAGACGTTCCGGACGAGGTCTTTCAACCTCTTGTCGAAAGCGGCAAGCTAAGAGCGACCACTGACTTTTCAGTGATTCGCGATCTCGACACCATCGACATCTGCGTCCCGACTCCTCTCCGCAAAACCAAGGACCCTGATATGAGCTACGTGGTAGCCGCCAGGGACGGTATTGCTGAACATATTCATCCTGGCCTTCTCGTGATGCTCGAATCGACCACCTATCCGGGAACTACCGACGAGCTGATTCTTCCGAAGCTCGAAGAGTCGGGTTTAAAAGTGGGGAAGGACTTCTTCGTTTGCTTCTCGCCGGAGCGCGTTGATCCGGGCAATGCAAAGTTCCAAACCGCGAACATTCCGAAAGTGGTGGGAGGAATCACGCCTGCCTGCACCGAAGTCGGTGCCCTGTTCTACGGCCAGGCGCTCGAAACCGTTATCCCAGTCAGCTCCACGCGCGTGGCAGAAATGGTCAAGCTCCTTGAAAACACCTTTCGCATGATCAACATCGGTTTGGTCAACGAACTGGCGATCATGTGCGAACGAATGAACATCGATGTCTGGGAAGTGATCGATGCCGCAGCTACCAAGCCCTTTGGCTTTATGCCTTTTTATCCGGGGCCCGGACTGGGCGGCCACTGTATTCCGATCGACCCTTTTTATCTCTCCTGGAAGAGCAAAGAAGCCGGTATTGAAGCCCGTTTTATTGAGCTGGCCGGATATATCAACGGACGGATGCCCGAGTTTGTCGTCGAGAAAATTCAAAATGCTTTGAACGACGCCTCGAAACCTGTTCGCGGTTCTCATGTTCACGTGCTGGGCACTGCTTACAAACGGGACATCGACGACGTGCGGGAAAGTCCGGCTCTCGACATCATTCTGCTTCTGAAGCGTCGAGGCGCTACCGTGACGTTCTCAGATCCTTACGTTCCATCCATCCAGATTGACGGTACGGTGCTCGAAGCCCAGGATGCCATCGGCAGCGTGTCCAATGCCGACTGCGTGGTAATCGTCACGGATCATAAGAACGTAGACTACAGCGCTATTCTGGAGCACAGCAAACTCATCGTCGACACACGCAACGCCCTCAAAGGGTTTCGCTCAGAGAAAATCGTCAGGCTATAGGCGAATCAGCTCGCCGTACTGCTGGAAGCTTCACCCTCATCCGGCGAGCCATCCAAACCCATCTGCGAGAGTCGATACCTCAGAGCGTTGCGAGTAAGACCGAGCATCCTGGCCGCTTGACTCTTGTTCCCGTTGGCACGTCGCAGGGCTTCCCGAATGATCAGTTGTTCCCAATGCTCGAGTGTTTCCCCTTCCGGAAGCAAAGGCGTTTGCTGAGCGAAGACGTGCGATTGACCGCGAGGCGCTTCCAGCCTGATATCGGAAGGCTGCAGAACTTCGCCGGCCGCCAGCACCAGGCTTCGCTCAATCGTATTTTCTAATTCTCGAACGTTACCCGGCCAAGGATGCTCAACCAATCGATCCAGAGCAGCGGGACTAATCTCTTTCGCCTCGGTCCCAAGCTCTTTCGAGAGCTTTTGCACAAAGTGAATTGCCAGGAATGGAATATCTTCTTTTCGCTCACGCAGAGGAGGAATGTTGATCGGCACAACGTTCAAGCGATAGTAAAGATCTTCCCGAAATCGCCCTTCCTCTAACGCGGCTCGCAAGTCGACATTGGTCGCCGCGATGACACGCACATCCACATTGCGGGTAACATTAGATCCAAGCCGTTCGAACTGCCTTTCCTGCAGGATGCGAAGCAGCTTCACCTGGATATTCCCAGGCACGTCGCCGATCTCATCCAAAAATACAGTGCCCCCGTCAGCCTGTTCAAATTTTCCCGGTTTGCTGGCGGTAGCCCCGGTGAAGGCGCCTTTCTCGTAGCCGAATAACTCGCTTTCCATCAAATTTTCTGGAATCGCCGTGCAGTTGATCTTCACGTACGCATGAGTCTTCCGCGGCGAGTGCTGATGAATGGCTCGTCCGATCATGTCTTTACCCACGCCACTCTCGCCCGCCAGCAGGACAGTCGCTCTTGTCGGAGCAACCCGCTCCACCGTTTGAAAAATCTCTCGCATGGCGCGTCCCCGTCCGACGATGTTGTCGAATTGATAACGCTGGTCCAGTTCGTCGCGCAGTCTCCTGTTTTCGGCTCGCAGGAACTGCACTGCCATCGCCTTCTGCACCACTGTGGTGAGATGGTCCAAAGAAAATGGCTTCTGAAGAAAATCCGAAGCCCCGAGCTTCATCGCCTCTACCGCAGTTTCAACCGATCCATGCGCCGTCACGACAATAACCGCTGCCTGCACCCCGCGGCTTTGAAGTTGCTGAATGAATTGCAAACCGTCCATTCCTGGTAATCGCAGGTCGGTGATGATCAAATTCGCGAGCGAGACCAGCGGCATTGCTTGTTCCACGCTTCCGGCGGTGTCAACTTCGAAGCCGGCCGAGTCAAGATGAAGCTGAATGACGCGGCGCAGCTTCTCCTCGTCTTCAACGATCAATATCCGATTCAAACTCATGATTAAACCGGCTGTTCCTGCGGAAGCAAGATCTCAAATGTAGTGCCCATACCCGGTTCACTGAACACGTTGATACGCCCTTGATGCTCGCTCACTACTTTCGAAACAATTGCCAGGCCGAGACCGACACCTTGCGGTTTGGTAGTGAAAAAAGGGTTGAAAATGTTCTCTAAATGCTGCGGCTGAATGCCCTCTCCGTGGTCGGCTATAAGAACGCGAACAAAATCTTCATTCTTATTCGCTCGCACGGTGACATCCTTCCCAGGCGGGCTTGCCTGAACTGCGTTCTGGACCAGGTTGGAAAGTGTCAGACGCAACAAATCGGGATCGAATGCAAAAGCTAACGGGTCATCGCTGATGTTTTTAGTCAAAGTCACTCCACGGATTTTAGCCAGCTCAGCTTGCTGACGGAACACCTCATCTACCAACGGCGCGAAATCGGTCATCACTGGGTGGATCTGCAAGGGTTTAGCGAAATCAAGGAAGTTGGAAATAAGTCCGTTCATGCGATCGACCTCAGTGACGATGTAGCCCGACATCTCGGCCATCAGCTCGGGCCGGCCCGCGGTGGCATTCCTGGTCAGGATTTCACCAGACGCTTTGATTGTCCCTAACGGATTTCGAAGCTCATGGGCAAGCCCCGCTGTCAGCTGTCCTAATGCCGCCAAACGCTCACTCCGCCTCAGCGAAGCTTGAGCAACGCGGAGATTTCGGTTCGATTCTGTCAGGCGGTCCGCGGCGTCTTGTGTCCTCGCCATTTCGTCCCGCTTCGCGCGGGCTTGCTCGTAAACCAGAAAAGCGACAATGGCGTAAAACGAGGCTCGCACGGACACAAAGCTGATCAGGTCTGGCGGCGTGTTATTCGGGTCGAAGAACACGGGTAACAAGAACGAAAAATAAGCAGCGCAGGCAATCAGTGTGACAACCACTACCCCTAACAGGTCGAATGTCGTTGCTGCGGATACCACTGGAATGAGAAAAATAGAGGTGTAATAGCTATCCGCTCCGTGTGAAAACCCAACCAGCAGATAACAGAGGATCAGCTTGAGCGCCAGCGAGATGATCTGTCCTCGACGAGAAGAAAACAGCTTCAACCGAGGCTCCACAATCTGGAATACCCCAATTAGAGGCAGCAAGATGACGGCATCGTAGTTGCTCTCAGGCGCAGTGACGATGAGAATACCGACGAACAGGAGCCACGCAAAGTCTCCTATCTTGAACAAGTATTGCCGGCGTTGAGATCGTTCCTCTTGAAGAGTAAGGTTCGTGTTCACAGCAGGCGCTCTATGACAGAATAAGTGTCAACTCTTGTAGTCATGAGCAATTCCAATTTCGACCTTTCTGTACAGGCTGAAGATACCCAGTCGCCCGAAGATACTAGTTTCGCGGAGATCTTATCCGACTTTGAACAACAACACGCCGACGGGAAACAGGGCGAGACGGTTTCGGGTAGTGTAGTCTCCGTCCATCCGGAGGTCATTCTTGTGAACATCGGACGTAAGACGGAAGGTGCGCTACCGGTTTCAAAGTGGAAAGAGACACAGCTGGACGAGCCCAGCGTCGGCGCTCCTGTGACTGTGACCGTCGGACCTTGGAATGCAGATGGCTATTATGATCTGTCCACGATCAAAGTTCAACGCCCCAAGGACTGGAGTGGTCTGCAAAAGGCGTTCGATGAGAAACACAATATCGCCGGTGTAGTCGAAGAGCAGATTAAAGGCGGATTTCGCGTCGACATCGGTGTGCGCGCCTTTCTGCCGGCTTCCCGCAGCGGTGTTCGTGAAGCCGACGAAATGCCCACTCTGGTAGGCCAGGAAATTCAATGCCGGATCACTAAGCTGGATGTCGACAAGGAAGATGTGGTCGTAGATCGCAGAGTTGTCCTTGAAGAGGAACAAACTCAGCGAAGGCAACAGCGATTTGCAGAACTGAAAGAAGGAGATGTCGTAACCGGCCGCGTGCGAAGCATCATGGATTTCGGCGCCTTCTTGGATTTGGGCGGAGTCGACGGTCTTCTCCACATTGTGGACATGTCGTACGCCCGAGTTGGGAAAGCGAGCGAATTCGTCAAGGTAGGCGACGAATTGACCGTCAAGATTCTGAAGGTCGATCCCGCAACCCGGAAACTCTCACTTGGACTAAAGCAGCTCCAGGAAGACCCCTGGACGATTGCTGCCCGGAATTTTAAAACCGGCGATCGCGTTAACGGCATCGTCTCGCGCCTGACAGATTTCGGAGCATTTGTAGAACTCATGCCCGGCGTTGACGGTCTCATTCATCTGTCTGAGCTGTCTTGGAACAAGCGGGTTCGTAAGCCAAGTGATTTGCTGAAGCCAGGTGATCGGGTGGAGGCTGTCATCCTCCAGGTAAATTCGAGCGAACGAAGAATTGGCCTCGGTTATAAGCAGGCTTTAGGCGATCCGTGGGATGCAGTTCCTGAACGGCTGCCGATCGGCGGATTAGTGGAAGGGCCCATCGCGAACGTGACGGAATTCGGAGCGTTCGTTGATCTGGGGGACGGCATTGAAGGCATGGTGCACATCTCGGACATCACGAACGAGAAGCGGCTTGATCATCCTCGTGAGAGGCTGACAAAAGGTCAGACGGTCAAGGCATTGGTGCTCGAAGTCGACCGGGAACGGCGACGAGTTCGGCTGGGCATGAAACAGCTCGAGCCCACGACCGTCGACCATTACATTTCCGAACACCAGGCTGGAGAAACCGTGAGTGGGCGTTTAGTTGAAGTTCAGGGGAATCGAGTCAGGGTGGAACTGGGCGAAGGTGTGATCGCAACCTGTGAACTGAAGCCGGCCGGGCAGACCACAGCCGAGGCCGAACCCAAGAAGGCATTGGGTGACGTATCGTCGCTCGGGGCCATGCTGGCCGCCAGATGGAAGCAGGGAACATCAAGGGAACTGGAAACAAATTCTGCCAAGGCCGGACAGGTGAGAAGCTTCAAAATTTGTAGTCTGGATGCGTCTAAGCGACTGATAGAGCTAGAGTTAGCTAGCTGACCTGAGGGGCCGAAGTTTGCAACTGACAGCAGCTTTCTCAATCTGGCTGGTAAGCGTGACTAAATTGTTGTTGATGCGTCCATAATCCTGTGGACGCGCAGGCACAGGTAATTGAAAATGTGGCCGTACCAGGCACAAGTGAGCGCTCAGACGAATACGCTCTGATCCGGGCCGCCCAACACGGCGATGAGAGTGCTTTTGAGAAGCTCGTGCGGGCTCACGACCACAACGTGATGCGCATGGCTTTCAACGTTTTGCACTCCGAGGAGGATGCCAGAGATGTCTACCAGGAAGCCTTCCTGCGCGTTTACCGCAACCTTCCGAAATTTCGCTTCGACTGTAGCTTCAGCACTTGGCTATACCGAATTGTGGCGAATCTGTGCCTCGATCAACTCAGGCGGCGCAAGGTTCGAAAAGAAGAAGCGTCCGCCATTGGCGCCGAAGAGGGCGAAATGGATCGCTTTCGTTTCCTGCCCGAAAGCAGGGCCGATGTCGATCCCCAGCGGCAACTGCTGAGTGCTGAGGTAAATAGCCGCATTCAGGATGTTCTCGAGGAGTTAACACCCCGTGAGCGCATCGTCTTTGAGATGCGGCATTACCAAGGCATGCGCTTGCGCGCTATTGGAGAGACTCTTGGAGTAACCGAGGAAGCAGCAAAGAACTGCCTGTTCCGTGCAACCCAGAAGATGCGGGCTGCATTGGGAGACTTTGTATGATCTGCCGGCAGGTACAGAGTGAGTTGTCCTTATATCTTTATGGCGAACTCGACTTTGCGCGGGAAGACGCAGTAGAACGGCATTTGGAAGAATGTGCTTTCTGCGACCGTGCCCTGGTTCGGGAAAAAGCTTGGCACGCCTCGATTAACTCTGGCGTCCAGGATTATCCGCGCGAACTGGTGGATCAGTGTCGCCTAGACTTGAAAGCCAACCTAAGTCGGACCAATATCGATCAAACCGAGGACAAAGTGTTCCCGAAACTAGGGTGGCGGGATCGTTTTTTTTTAGTGCTGGGCATTTCCGCGTCTCCTTGGTCCATACGCTTAGCAGTCGCATCGTCTCTGTTAATACTCGGATTTGGCGCCGGCGGCTGGGTGGAGCGAAACGGACTCCCTGGAGTGACGCAGCCCGGCAATTCAACGGAAATGAGTTTGTTCGGTCCCAATACCAGAGTTCGGGATGTCCGGCCCAGCGAGAACGGAAAAGTTCGCATCTTCATCGATCAAGTTCGCCAGGGTGAGGTAGTGGTTTCTTTGGATGACACCCGGGTTCGACAACTCTTGTTGGCGGCTTCCCAAGATCCTGATGATCCAGCGGTGCGGGTTGATTCGGTAGAGATTCTGGAAAGCCAGAGGGGAAACGACGTGAGAGATGCGTTGATTGCCACCGCCTACGGTGATCCCAATACCGCAGTCAGATTGACGGCTCTGGAAGGACTCAAGAACTTCACTGACGATCCGAATACCCAACAGGCGTTGAAGTACGTTTTGGAAACCGACTTGGATGCAGGCGTTCGGTCGGAGGCGATTGACATACTGGCTCCCGTCAATGACAAAGTTGAATTTAATCCTTACCTGGCTGGGATGCTTGAGGATATAGTGCGATCGGACCAGAGTGACGACTACATCCGTTTACGCTGCTTGCAAGTTCTTGGGCAGATGCAGGCTTCCCTTGGCACTTACTAAGCCGATACTGCCGCTAACTTGAAATTTGCTGGAGCAAATCATGAGATCTTACGTAGCAATAGTTCTACTAGCCTCCGCGATTTGCTTCGGCGTTTCTCCCGGAACGGCAAATGCCTCCGAGTCTCTCTTTCAAATTGCGCCCCAGCTTAGAACCAGCCGAAGTTACATCGGTGTTGCATTACTGGACGTAACTGCCGACCGGGCAAAGTCTCTTGGTCTGAACGAGGAACGAGGGGTTGAAGTCGTCAGAGTCGTCGATGGAAGCCCGGCTGAAAAGGCCGGATTTCGAGCCGGAGATATCTTGCTGACCTACAACGGTGAGCCGATTCTCGGAGCTCAACAAATGGGCCGGCTCGTTTGGGAGACACCTCAGAATCGGCGCGTCAAACTTCAGTATTTGAGGGGAGGCAAGAGGCACGAAACGACTGTGATTACGGCCGCCCAGGACAAATCAGACGTAGACGACGGGTCCGATTTTAGAGCCTTGCGTGACCAGCTGCCAAGTATGAATCTCTCGGTTCCCGCGGATATTCCAAGTCCCTTAGTGGTGTGGAGAAATCGAATGTTAGGCGTGGACTGCGAGCCCCTTGATTCACAGCTGGCAGAGTATTTTGGAGTTAGCCACGGCATCCTCGTTCGCTATGTGGAAAAAGGATCCGTTAGTGAGAAGGCCGGCATTCGATCGGGCGACGTATTAACCGAGCTTGGTGATCGCGCTCTGATTAATCCAAGAGATCTCAGCCAGTGCATCCGCACTCAGGCGGCAACCAGGCAGGTCCAAATTTCTTTAGTGCGAAACCACAAAGCTCTTACTGTGCGAGCGAATCTCGTCTCACCGCCGGAGAAATAGCGCCTCTCAATCGGAGCTTTAAAATCCGGACCCCCATCGTCGTTTCATGTAAGCTCTCAATCTCAAAATTGCTTGTGATTTGAGCTGGGAAATGCGAGATTCATGCAAATGGACCACCTCGGATATCTCTCTTAGTGTTAGCTCTTCGTAGAAATAGAGAGTGAGCACGGTGCGTTCCACGGACGGCAATTTCTCTATGACTTGCGCCAGTGACCGTTCTAGTTCTGCGCGTTCCAGAACCACGGAAGGCCACTCATCCTCGGAATTTGCGATCAATTGTAAAAGACTAACGCTCTCATCCTCGTACGCTGGCTGTTCCAGACTTCCGAGAGTAAGTCCTGGCATTTCCGCCATCCATCGATAGAATTCGGAAATCGAAAGACCAAGCTGGGCCGCGATTTCTTCCTCCGAAGGCATTCGTTGGAATTCTTGTTCCAGCGCCGATATTGCTTTTTGAATGAGCTTATATCGCTTGCGCTGTTGCCGCGGAGCCCAGTCCATCACTCGCAAACTATCGAGGATTGCTCCACGAATCTTATACTCCGCGTAGGTCTTCAATTTGACGTCATGGATCTCGCTATAGCGGTCGATGGCTGCAATCAAACCCAACACGCCCGCGGAAATCAGGTCATCCAAGCTGGCGTAAACGGGCAACCGGTCGCGGATGCGTTTTGCAATGAGCTTGACTTGGGGTAAGTGCGCGAGAATCAGTTCATTCCGCTTCTCGGCGCTTATATCCTCTAGCTTTCTCTCTCCATAGCTGCCGTTGTTCTGCTGTTGTTCGGGTAATGCGAGTACCATGCTGTTCATCCGTCCGTCTACTGGACATTCGGAGGAAATCAGCAAAAACTTGAGGGAAGAACTGTAAATTCAGGCGCTTCACGCAGGTCGGTTTACCACTCTAGAAGGTAAGGAATTTCTGTAGGGCCGGCTACCCTCCCGTGTCAACGAGCGACGAAATCGAGGGCTTTCTCCAGCACTTCATCGCGTCCGCTACGGACACCGGAGACAGTCGGTTGAACCATTTCTGCCGGTTGCAGGCCCACACGCTGAAGCTTGCCTCCATTGGCGTGACGCACGTCGGTCGCGGAAAAACTGATTGCGATGCCACCAGGAAGATCCAGCTTGGTTACTTCGGCTTCAGCTCCGGCGCTCAGACCGCCGACGAAGGCGGTGTTGTTCGCCGTTTCCAGCTGCAAACCGAGGAGCTCCGCTGCGCCCACCGTTCGTTCATCGGTGAGCATTATTGTCTTGCCCTTATAGTGGGGCTTGTTGGACGGCGGAAGAGTTTCTACTCGGAAAAAACTTGCGCTCTGCGTCACGGTACGTGGGCCGGGAATATCAGGCGCCAGATTAACTGGTCCCGTGACGATCGCCATCGCAATACCCGGTTTTTCGGCAACGCGGGTCGATAGTAGCGCCGGATCTATGGTTAGCTTTCCACGCCCGTCCAGAATCAAAGCAGTCGTTGATTGGAATTGTTCGAAAACAGAATCAATCTGGTTATCAGTCAATCGGTTTAAATCAACATATCCGATCGCCCTCGAAAGAAACTTCGTAGGAGCATCTGTTCGTTCGTGATTGAAAGCTTCAACAAAACGGCCGCTGCGCTTGAGAGAGAACTGTTTCTCCTGTGCGTTCCGGCTCTGAACGGTTAATGCCGCAGTGGAATTTTCTGGACCGTTGAAGAGCCGCGTCACCACTTCCGCAGCCAGTGACTGATCGGTCGACGCAGAGATGTACGCGATATAACGATGAATCCGGGCCACCACATCCTCTCCGTCCACCTTGGTAATCACATCGCCTACCTGGACGCCCGCCTTCTTCGCCTCGTCATCTAAAACCTCAGTAACGACCGGCTTCTTTTCTACCAGGCGCGTCCGCAATCCAAGGGGAGCGATTCCAAAATACTTGTCTAAGTCAGCGCTAGTTATTCTGGCGTTCGAATCGTCGAGCAGTGTAACCGCTTCGGCAACAGCCAGGTTATACTCCCGACCATCCTTCGCATTGATGAATTTCGGAAGGAAGCCGGCAAATGCCTGGTCCCAATCTTGGTCCATCAGGTCTTTATAGGCAAAAAAATATTTTACTGCCGCCCATAATTTGTAAGCCGCAAGAATTCGGTATTCGACCGAAGGATAAGCTGGCGCGTTGTAACCGTGATTCCCCTCTATCGTCGGGCTTGCCGGCGACACCTTCGTCACCGGTTCCGAGAGCCGAAGAACGGCCTTCACGTTGCCCCCCATTAAGATGGACGCAGTCTCGGACTCTCCCTTTGCTCGAGTCAAAAACGCTGAAGTGGCGCCATAGTGAACCCAAACTCTTTCTCCCTGTGAATCGCTCGTATTGGCATGCTCTTGAGAGACCTGCCGCTTCGCCTGACTTGGCGAAGCCTCAATGTAGGAAAGGTCGTCCTGTAAGTGACCGATTAATTTACTAAGCGCACTCGCGTAATCGCTCTCATTTCTTGCGCTGCGAATTGCCGGCAGAGTTTGAATTAGAGCGCCATCCCAGTCGATATTGCGGTAGGCAAGGTACGGGTGAAAGTATTCTACAGTCGCCCACAAGTTCGCAGTCGAAAGAAGACGATCCTGCTCGTTGGGCAATGTGTCAGCGGAGAGACCAATGTTGCTCAAGCACAGCAGCGCAACGGGCACGGCTGCGCGCCGCCACACTGGAAAGGAACTCGCAAACGAGCGAGAAAACATGGAAAGTTACTGCGTTGGCGGGCCAACGGCAAGTTGGTTGTCCACTTGTTTGACGCCCTTGACCTTCTTACTCAGCTTCGTTGCCCGATTCTTTCCTTTTTCGGTGTCCACTCGGCCTTTCAAGGTAACAACTGCGTCTTTCACGGATACATCAACGCCGCCGCCTTTTACGTCAGCATCCGTGGTGAGACGCATCCGAACTTGATCATAGATACGATCATCCACCTTCTGGTCAGCTAATGCCGCCTGCACAAACGTGCCCGCAGCCAGCAAACTTATTGCAACGAAGCGTCTCATCTATCTTCTGAGCCTAACATCGAACGCCAATCGACGGCCTTCAAAAAGGACGGATCTTCACGCCAGTCTGGTTTCACCTTTATAAATAAAGACAAGAATACCTTCTGAGTTAGCCGTCGCTCTAACTCCAGGCGCGCTTCCGACCCGATTTTCTTGAGAGTCTGGCCCTTGGCGCCAATCAAAATCGCCTTCTGCCCCGGACGCTCAATATAAATCGTCGCCGCAATTTTGGTCAACTTTGGCTTCTCCTCCCAACTGTCAATCAGGATTGCCACCGCATGCGGCACTTCTTGGCGAACGGTCCGCAGTATTCGCTCACGGATAATCTCTGCCGCTAAAAAGCGCACCGGCTGATCCGTCAGGTAATCTTGCGGGAACACCGGAGGGCCCTCTGGCAAATAAGATTCAATCAGGTTTCTCAGCTCAGCGACACCGGCACCCTTCCTGGCTGACACCGGCACCGCGTCCGAATACGGAAACAGGTCCACATACTGCTGAATCTTCGCCAGCAGCAGGGGCTTCTCTTTCACCTCATCGATCTTGTTCAGCACCAGCACTGTTTTGATCGATTTGTCCAGAGCGCTGACGGCATGCTCATCCTCTTCGGTGATCCGACTCGTTGCGTCTGCGACATACAACACTAAATCGCGATCCTGAAGAGCGCCGCGAACTGCATCCATCATCCGCTTATTGAAGAGGCTATCTGACTTATGAATGCCCGGCGTGTCGATGAACACCATCTGCGCCGTTGCTGTCGTGAGAACGCCCTGAATGGAGGTGCGGGTCGTCTGGGGCTGATAGGCGGTAATCGCAACTTTCTCACCGATGAGCGCATTCAACAGCGTCGACTTGCCCGCGTTCGGACGCCCAGCAATAGATATGAAGCCAGTGCGGTGAGTCGCGCTTTCCGTCTCCTTCATCAAGAAGTCACAACAGCGGAAGCAGTTTCGAGGCGCGAGATGCGTACCTCATCCACCCTCCGGTCATTGGCTGCTAAAATCTCAAACCGCACGCCATCTCGCTCGACCATTTCGCCAATTTGAGGCACGTGTCCTAACCACTCGGACACCAATCCACCCACCGTCGTTGACTCTGTGTCGTCTTCCGGCCGGAAATTTAACAAATCCTGCAACCGGTCTAAATCCAAACTCCCGGGTGCAACAAAAACACTGGCAGATTCCTGGCGAACGTCGCGATCAGGTTCGTGCTCATCACGGATTTCACCAAGAATCTCCTCGACTAAATCTTCCATGGTGACAAGTCCCGCTGTATTACCGTACTCATCGATCACCACCACCGCATGCGATCCATCGTGCTGCATATCGCGAAGCAAATCGGTAACGGGCTTAGTCTCCGGGACGATCTGAATGGGCCGAATCAAATCCTGCAGTGGCTTAGTTTGCCTGTCTTCCGGATCCAGTTCGAAGATGTCCCGTACATGTATAAACCCGATGATATTGTCGATCGAATCTTGATACACCGGAACGCGGGAATATTGTTCGTGAATGACAAGCTGGCGAATATCTTCCACCGACTTGGTAACCGAAATCGCAATGATATCGGGGCGGGGTGTCATCACCTCGCGCACGCTCTTGTCGCCGAACGCCACGACGGATTGGATCAGCTTGCGATCTTCTTCTTCCAGAATTCCTTCCTCGGCGCCCGCAGTAATAAAGGCTTCGATGTGCTCCACCTGATCGGCCGGGTCGGTTTCCCGGTCGGCCTCTTTGTCAAACTCGAGCACGGATTGAAAAGTCCTGACCAGGGTAGCGAATGGACTGGCAATTAGAACAAGCAGCTTGATAACGGGAAGCCAGCGCAACATCCACAATCCCCTGGTACGGCGGTACAAGAAGGCCGGGACCAGATACGTGGAAAGAAGCATCGCCAGAAAAGAGAAGCCGATGGCCTCCACCACGCTTTGCCAATGTGCCACGCCCGGACGAACCAGCGCACAGAGATAAAACACACCCGCCAGAGGCAAAGAAATGTGCTTGAGCAGCGAAAACGCCAGCGATCCCCGTTCATTCTCCAAGCCAATCTTGCTCGACAAAACTTCACGGAAGTACTCAAGCGAAGCCGCCTCCCTGCGCAAAATTCGCAGGGACTCCAGGTAGAGAAGCTGCAGGTAAGAAACAAAGCTCATCAACACCGTCAGAAACAGCGCGACCCCTAAGCACACAAGGTTCATCGGTCTGCCTCTACGGACGAAGATCTCGCGATGAGCGATGAAGGCAAAGCAAACTCTTTCCGCCACCGTCGTTCCACTCGCGCCATCTTGCCGTGGTCCCGCTCATGATCCAAGCCGGCGAGGTGAAGAGCGCCATGCAGCATCAACATTTTGATTTCGTCTAGGCGAGTATGTCCGAACGCTTGTGCCTGCGCGTCGGCTCGCTCTGCGGAAATCGCAATCTCACCGAGACCGCTTCCAGTCGCCGCAGGGAATGACAAAACATCCGTCGCATAATCATGTCCGAGGAAAGTCCGGTTCAGTCGGCGAGTTTCAACGTCATTGCTAATCAGACAGGTGAATGAATAGCCGTTCGTAACGAACTCTGCCAGCTCTCGGGAGAAGGCTTTAATCGCGCGCTTCTCTTCTGCCGAAAACCGTAGCATTGCCGGGATCGCCCGGTAGAGTAAAGTGCACTCGTACGGATTCTTGCTTGCTGGGATGATCGTCGTATTCCAACCAGGGTCCATTGCGTCTTACTAAGCCAACGATGGAAATTCAGGAATTTCCACGGCAGTGGTCATGGGCGGCGGTTCAGGGCTGACATGCACCGTAGGTTCCGCGCCGAGTTTCAACGCCAGCTGCCTGCCGGCGCCCGTCATTTCGTTGTAGCGGTCATACGCCTTCACAATCTTCTGCACGAGTGCGTGGCGTACCACGTCGATCTCATTGAAGCTGATGAAAGCGATTCCTTCCACTCCTCTCAATACCTCGACGGCATTGAGGAGGCCGCTCTTTTTGCCGGTGGGAAGATCGATTTGCGTTTGATCTCCAGTTACAACCATTTTGGAATTGAACCCTTGCCGAGTAAGAATCATCTTCATCTGTTCAGCCGTGGTGTTCTGCGCTTCATCCAGAATAATGAAACAGTCGTTCAGTGTACGTCCGCGCATGAACGCAAGAGGAGCGATCTCGATCGTATTGCGTTCGATCAGCTTTTCCACCTTCTCGGCGTCGATCATGTCGAATAGCGCGTCATAAAGAGGCCGCAAATAAGGATCGACTTTCTCCTGCAGCGTTCCAGGAAGGAAACCAAGATGCTCGCCGGCTTCCACTGCCGGACGAGTAAGGACGATTCGGCTGACTCGCTTATTGAGGAATGCTGAAACCGCCATCGCCACTGCGAGATATGTCTTACCGGTTCCGGCCGGACCGATCCCGAAAGTGAGATCGTGATTCTCGATCGCATCGATATACCGCCGCTGGTTTACCGTTTTCGGCGCGAGAACCTTCTTGCCAAAGGTGCGCGACTTTCCACTTTCTACCAGTCGGCGCAAAGAAACACCAGGGTCGGCGGTCACCACCCTCATGTAGCTGTTTAGATCACCGTTCGAAAATACCTGGCCCGATTTAACCAGATCGACGTAATCTCGGAGGATCTCTTCAGCCCGGCGTACTTGCGGTTCGTCGCCCTCAAGTTCAAGTGAATCGCCATCCATCAAACGGGTACGGAGATTCAATTCTCTTTCCAAAACTCGTATGTTCTCGTCACGTGTCCCAAACAAGGACTCGATGCCACGAGAGATCTGAACAGAAGCCTTCATTAAGCGGATGGGGAGATTGGTTTACCTATCGAAGTGAACAAACAAGCTTCAAGAGAAACGGATCGCGTACGTCTGGAGGTGCAAGATTCGGAAGCGATCTCAGGTGAAACGGCCTTTGAGGAAAAACAGTTGCCGACCGAAGCCCTTTGAACCCACTGGCGCGAAGGCCGGAAGCTCATCCAAAAATAGTCTATCACTTTGGGGGTCTCTTTTGGCCTTACTCGCAGAACCGATTTCCACGGCAGCCTCTTTTCGCACCCGGGCCGAACCCCGGTCACAAAAGTTATAAAATTTCTGAGAAATTTTTTTCTCTTTTGTAATCAATTATTTACGGGAAGTCCCACGCAATTCGGGAAAGCCTCGACACCCAGTTTCGCCAATTCGGCATGCTAAGTTCAAGTCGCTCGAGAGAAACATCGCGAGCGAAAGTTTAGACGAACGGCCGGGCTTCAATCCCGGCCGTTTCCTTTTAGGGAGATTCGAATGGGCGAAGTGATCATAATGCCGACGCAAAAGAAGACGACCATGCAGGCCAGTGCAGCGGTCGAAACCGAGGGCGCAGAGCTCAGGCAGAAGTCAGGAATAGACTACTCCGTTTGGAAGTCCGCCCCCAAAGAGCGAACCGCTGCTTACTTCCCCACCTACTCGGCCATCTCCAGAGCCATGCAGACTGCCATGAGAGGTTGGGTACGCGAGTGGTTCACCGCCAACACCGACGTTCTTCTCCGGCCCCACACCGCCTATCCCATCCTGGTCTACCAATGCACGACGCCCTTCTCCGGAAAGCCGACGAACATCTTCACCTACGACATCCAACAAACCGAAGCGCTCAACCGTGCCTTTGCCTCCGCGGCGAGCAAGCTGGGCCGCGACCTGAAACAGCTCGATACGAAGAGCTTTGGTTGGTTTACACGAGAGCATTACTTTGCTTACCGCAGCAAGGAGGTCGTAAAGTATGTGGCCAAAAATCGTCGATCTCTCTACAAAATGCTGAACGTTGAAACCGTATTGATGGACAGCATCCTGAAATTTGCCCTCATCGACATTCCGAAGTTGGGTCTCGAAGAAGCCACCGTCGTACTTCGTCGAGCCTTCAAAACCCAGCTGAATCGCTTCTCCGACCTCTTCGACCTCAGCGAGCGCGCTGAAGAGTTGCTCGCCATCGCAACCGAAACCCTCTTGTCGAAGTTTCCCGACAGCAACGTAATTTCAATGCCCTTTGCCGCGTAGATCTTCAAACAACTCAAACCCATAAGGACAATCACATGATCAGAACGACCAGCAAGCCCAACACAAGCGTTTTCTTGAAAGACTTTCAAGTTTACAAAGGCCAGACCGAAGAGACCATGGAGTCTTTCGGCCCAGCTGTTTTCACCCTTCACGAAGCCCGGCTCATGATCCAGAGCGACAGGCAGAATACAAAGTCGAAATCGCCTACTTTGTATGCAATCCATCAGAGATCTGAAAACAAGATCCTCCAAATCATCCAAAGCCCAGGCATTCAGAGCAAGAACGCTAACGTTATTTCGATCGACGAATCCCGCAAGGCAAGTCGCTTTCCTCTCCCCAAGGCGGCCTAGATGAATGCGCCTTTGGCAGAGCGGCGACCGAAAAGGGAGCGTTTTCTTACCATTTTGCGACGAAAACTAACTCAGTCGAACCCTCTTCCACAGCTTGCCTGATCGAATTACGATCTCTCCGGTATTCTGCGTAAGCAGAAGTTCCTTCCATATAGCGCCATTTACTTCCACTGCCCCGGCCTTGATCCTGCGTGTCGCTTCCGTCACACTGGGCGCAAGGCCAATCAGGGCAAGCAGTCTGTCAAGGCGGATGCCTTTGTCACTCACGGCTTGCGGGGGAAGCGCCACCAGCTCGGTATCGGCTGGTTCCAACCCTTGTCTCACTTCACGATTGAATGCTTCGTGCGCCGCAATTGCTTCTCCTTCGGTATGAAAATCTCGGACGATACGTTCCGCCAGATCCATCTTGGCTTCCATCGGATCGCGGCGCCCGCCGACAATCTCAGCACGCAGCTGCTCAATTTTTCCGCTCTGCATATCAGTCAGCAATTCGTAATACCGGTACATCAGGTCATCGCTGATCTGCATCACCTTGCGGAACGTCACCTTTGGCGGCTCCGTGATGCCGATATAGTTGTCCTTGGATTTGGACATTTTTTCAACGCCATCCAAGCCCTCGAGTATCGGCACGGTCGCGATAATCTGCGGCTGCTGACCATAATCCCGCTGGATCTCCCGATGCACGAGAAGATTGAATTTCTGATCCGTGCCACCTAATTCAACATCGCTTTCCAACGCAAACGAGTCGAATCCCGTAGCCAGCGGATATAAAAACTCGTGTACCGAGATCGGCACGCCTTCTTTAAAGCGCTTTGAGAAATCATCTCGTTCCAGCAGACGCGCCACCGTGTACTTGGAGCAAAGTCGCACCACATTCTCAAACGTCAAACGCTCCAGCCATTCGCTATTGAAGCGAACTTCAGTCAAATCAGGATTCAAGATCTTAAAGACCTGCGTCTTATAAGTGTCTGCGTTCTTCTGAATCTCCTCGCGAGTCAAGGGCGGTCGCATCGTGTTCCGGCCGGTGGGATCGCCAATGAGTCCACTCATATCGCCGATCAAAAAAATCACTTTGTGCCCAAGATCCTGAAAGTGCTTCATCTTGCGTAACAGAACGGTGTGGCCCAGGTGAAGATCGGGCGCAGTCGGATCGAATCCGGCCTTCACGCGCAAAGGACGATTCTCTTTCGCAGCGGCAATCAAGCGTTCGCGCAGCTCTTCTTCGCGAATTATTTCAGCAAATCCTTTTTTTAAGTAGCTGAGCTGTTCGTCAACGGGTGGAAATGGCACGGTCGTTCTCATTGTAGAAGGCAAACTCTACAATGAGTTCATGAAACTGCCCTTGCTCCTCTTTCTGGGAGCATCGCTTATCGCTGCTCAAACCTCGACTTTCAACTCCCTTGTAGATCGCTACTTTGATGAGTATTTCCGCCTCAATCCAACCGCCGCCACTGCCTCCGGCTTTCATCATCCTTATGATTCGCAGCTTGAGGACTACTCCAGCCAGGCTTTTCAAAAGCGCATCGAGTTGTCGAAGCGCTATCTGCCCGAATTCGCCAAATTTCCTCAATCGGACGACCGCGACCTTGTTATTGCTCATCTAAAAGCCGATCTTGTCAATCTCGAACAGCTTCACGAGCAAACAAAAAACCCCGACAACTACTCGAGCGGTGTCACGTCATCCGTCTTCACCCTGATCAGCCGTAAATTTGCGCCGTCCGAAGAGCGATTGCAAGATGTAATCTCACGTGAGCAGCAAATCCCGAAAGTACTGGCCGATGCCCGCAAGGCACTGCAGAACCCGCCCAAAATCTACACCGAAGTTGCTCTTGAACAACTATCCGGCAATGGAAGCTTTTTCGCGAACGACGTGCCGGCCGCGTTCAAAGATGTCAAAGACCAGCAGTTGCTTGCACAGTTCCACAAAGTAAATGCCGGCGCAATCAGTGCGCTGAACGACTACGGCAAGTGGATGAAGGCTGATCTTTTACCGCGATCGAACGGCGACTTCCGTATCGGTGCCGACGCCTTCCACAAAAAGCTCATGTACGAAGAAATGGTCGATCTTCCATTGGATCGTTTGCTTCAAATCGGATATGCCGACCTCAAGAAAAACCAAGCCGCTCTAACATCCGTCTTGAAGAAGATCGATCCATCTGCAACCCCGCAACAAGTCATGGATCGCCTCGACAAAAATCATCCGCCTCCCGACCAGTTGCTTCAAAGCTTTCGAGATACTTTCAACGGCCTCATCAGCTTCATCAACTCTCACCGCATCATCACGATTCCCTCTGACACGCGCCCGATTTTAGAAGAAACGCCCCCGTTTATGCGCGCCCTGACCACCGCATCCATGGATACGCCCGGGCCATACGAGAAAATCGCCACCCAAGCCTTCTTCAACGTCACGTTGCCCGAAAAGAACTGGTCTCCCGAAAGGACCCGTCAATTTATGACCGCCTTCAACCGCGGAACCATCGACAGCACCGCCATTCACGAAGCGTTTCCCGGCCACTTCGTTCAGCTGCTGTACTTTCAACGCGTTCCATCCAAGGTTCGAAAGCTGATCTGGGCAAACAGCAACGTCGAAGGTTGGGCTCACTACACAGAGCAGATGATGCTGGACCAAGGCTTCGCCAACGGAAGTCCCGAACTGCGAGCCGGCCAACTCAAGGATGCACTCCTCCGGGATTGCCGCTACATTGTCGGTCTCAAAATGCACACTGGCCAGATGAGCTTCGAGCAGGGGATTCAGTTCTTCATGCACGAAGGATTCATGTCCCACGCCTACGCCGAACTGGAAACCAAGCGCGGTACGTCCGATCCAACCTACATGTACTACACACTGGGCAAGCTTGAAATTCTAAAGCTCCGGGAGGATTACAAGAAGAAGCAGGGCGCTAATTTCTCTTTGGAGAAATTTCACAACGAGTTCATGCGCCAGGGCGGAGTGCCAATCAAACTAATTCGCCACAGTATGTTAGGCGATAACTCACCAACATTGTAGGTGCGAGTGCTGTTATTAAAGGTGTTTTGGGTGGGAGGAATGGCGCGGAGTGCCACCCTCCCGTGTGTTGTAGTGAACTACCCGCGGCCTGTCGCCATAGCAGCTCACTGATCTTGAATAACAAGTCGCGAATGAGCAAGGTTTGTCTCACTTCTGATTCGTGGAAAACATCTCGTCGCCACTTCGCCCTGCCACTAGAATCACGGCTCGTCTCATCATCTAAATTTCTTTGCTAATTCCTGCTTGAATTTCGAAACTTAAGGGAACAATACGTTTCGAGGCCACGTATTCATTCAAGCAACCGGTTGGGGTTGCTATGCGAGTATAGATTGACTCTCCTCGAAAACAAAGTAGGTTCTCGTGTCTTTATTTCGTTCTAGATACAGGGCTTGGGCCTGGTCGCTATTGGTGGGAGCAGCGATCCTTACCGCCTCCTGTAAAAAGTCCGGGCCAGCCGCTAATCCTATGGCTCTAATGATGGCTCAGCAAGTGCCAGTTCGTGCCGTCGCCGCCGTGGCTGCCGATGTTCCGCTCGAAATCTCCGCCGTCGGCAACGTCGAGGCCATGTCGACCGTCGACGTAAAGTCTCGCGTTGCCGGTCAATTACTGAAAGTCGATTTCGACGAAGGCCAAGATGTGTCTCGAGGCCAACCCCTCTTTGAGATCGATCCTGAGCCCTTGCAGCGGCAAATCGAGGAGCTAAAGGCAAATATCGCCAAAGACGAGGCGCTGGAGCAGCAAGCCCATGCCAACGTGGCAAAGGATGAAGCCCAACTCAAACAGGCCAGTGCAGCCTCGGACCGCGGACTCGCCTTAGCCAAGGATGGAATCTTTTCCAAAGAGCAGACCGAGCAAGTTGTCGCTACCTCCGACTCAGCCCAAGCGGCCCTTACTGCCGACAAAGCGGCCGTTGAAAGTGCCGTCGCCGCAAAAAAGGCCGACCACGCCCGCCTCGACCAAACCTCACTTCAGTTAAGTTACACCAAAATAGAAGCCCCTATCACCGGACGCGCCGGCGTTATCAACGTCAAGGCCGGCAATCTTGTGAAAGACAACGATGCGGTGCTCGTCACTCTGCTTCAAGTCGCACCTGTCTACGTCACCTTTGGTGTTCGCGAGCAGCTGCTGCCCGAGGTGCGCCGCTATAACTCCAGCCGGCCTTTGCAAATTGAGGCCGTCGCCGCCGATCAAAAAATACAAACCGGCAAGCTGCAGTTCATCGACAACTCCGTCGACATGACTACCGGAACCATAAAGATGAAAGCGGTTTTTGCAAATAAGGAACGAGCCCTCTGGCCCGGTCAGTTTGTGAACGTCCGCGCCCGGCTGAACGTCGAACACAATCGCATCCTTATCCCGAGCCGCACGCTCCAAACCGGTCCGCAGGGCAAGTATGTTTGGGTCATGAACGCCTCCGACAACAGCGTCTCGATGCGTCCCATCGATGTCCTTCGCCTTTTCCAGGACTCCAATACCGGCGAGCAGGCGGTCATCGGTAAGGGCCTGCAAGCCAATGAAATGGTGATTTCTGAGGGCCAGATGCGACTCATGCCCGGCGCCAAGGTGAAGCTGTTGACCCCTGAAAAACAGCTTGGCGCAGCCGGGTCCGCTAAAACTTCGGGAATGTCCTAAAAGGAGCACGGATGCATTTCACAGACCTATTCATCCGCCGTGCCATCAGCACGACCCTACTGATGGTCGGAATACTCGTTTTCGGCCTCCTGAGCTACTTTTCTCTCCCGGTGAGCAATTTGCCGGCGGTCGAGTATCCAACGATACAAGTGTCTGCGTCCTTGCCTGGCGCCAATCCGGACATCATGGCGGCCTCGGTTGCAACACCCCTCGAAGCCGAATTCTCAAACATCGCGGGTATTAACAGTATGTCGTCGTCGAGCACCAATGGCTCTACCGACATCACTCTTCAATTCGATCTCGGCAGGAATATCGATGCCGCTGGACAGGATGTCCAAGCCGCCATCTCGCGGGCCCAGGGCAACTTGCCCTCCAACATGCCTGCTCCGCCCTCTTATTCCAAAGTCAATCCCGCCGAGCAGCCGATTTTGTACATCGCGGTGACCTCCAAGACCATGTCGCTCTCGCAGCTCGATCAATATGCCGAGACCTTGCTTGCCCGCCGCATGTCCATGGTCAGCGGCGTCTCTCGTGTTCAGGTGTTCGGTTCGGCCAAGTATGCAGTTCGCGTACAGGCCGATCCTGAGAAGCTTGCTGCACGCGGCGTCGACATGGAGACGGTCCGCACTGCTCTGTCGACCGGCAGCGTCAATCTGCCCGCCGGTTCCCTCTACGGCTATTCGAAAGCTTACAGCGTGGAGTCCGATAGTCAGCTGACGTCTGCCTCGCAGTTCGCACAGCTCATCGTCACCTATAAAGACGGCAGTCCGGTTCGCCTCAACGAATTGGGCAACGTGCTCGACAGCTTTAGCAACGACAAATCCAGATTCTGGATCAACCAGCAACGAAGTATGATCCTGGCTGTACAGAAGCAGCCCGGAGCGAATACGGTCCAGGTTGCCGACACCGTCAAGGCGCTCATCCCCGTCATGAAGCAGTCGATGCCGGCGGGCGTTCAGTTCCTGAACGCGTTTGACGCTTCGGCAAACGTTCGCGAGTCTATCTCCGATGTTCGCTTCACACTGCTTGTGACGATCGGTCTTGTCATTCTGGTCATCTTCTTCTTTCTGCGCAACGTATCGGCCACGGTCATCCCCAGCCTGGCGGTGCCACTCTCCCTGCTTGGAACCTTCGGTGCGATGAAACTCCTCGGCTTCACCATAGACATGCTTTCCATGATGGCGATGACTCTCTCGGTCGGCTTCGTCGTGGACGACGCCATCGTCATGCTCGAAAATATCGTCCGCCACATGGAGATGGGAAAGTCGCGGATGCAGGCCGCCCTGGACGGCGCTCGTGAGGTCGGTTTCACGATTGTCTCCATGACAATTTCACTGGTCGCGGTCTTCATTCCGGTGCTCTTCCTCGGCGGAATCATCGGAAGGCTGCTCCGCGAATTCTCGATTACAATCGCCGTGGCCGTCTTATTCTCGGGCGTTATTTCGCTCACCCTCACGCCCATGCTCTGCAGCCGCTTTTTGCGTCACGAATCCCATCCAACCGGGGCATTCTACCGCTGGTCCGAGAAGTTCTTCGTCGGGTTGAACAATCTCTATCGGCGCACTCTTCTGGCCGTACTTCGTCATAGTCGCGCCACTCTCTTCGTCAGCCTTGCGCTCACCGTTGTCACTGTCTACATGTTCATGATCATGCCGAAAGGTTTCATGCCGACGGTCGACCAAGGCTTTGCCTTCGGCGGCAGCGAAGCGGCCCAAGATACCTCGTTCGAGGAAATGATTCGCATTCAGCAGAACATCAACCATATCGTCGCGGCAAGCCCGTGGATCGAAGCCTTTGGTGCGGGCGTCGGAATGGGGGGACAAAACCAGGGCTTCCTATTCATGCATTTCAAGGAAGACAAGCACCGCCCCAAAGTGAACGCCATCATTGCCTCTCTCGAACAGAAATTCATGCAGATTCCAGGTGTGATGGTCTTCTTGCAATCCCCACCGCTGATCACGCTCGGACAGAATGAAGGCCGCAGTGAATATTCAGTTGCTCTGCAGGATGCCGACACAACCGAGCTTTACCAATGGGCGCCCAAAGTGGAAGCCAGGCTTCACTCCATTCCTCAGCTTCAGGATGTATACAGCGATCTGCGCTTGAGTAGTCCGCGCTTGGATGTTCGAATCGATCGCAATCGCGCGCTGGCTCTCGGTGTCACTCCCGACTCTATCGCCAACACACTCTATGACGCCTATGGAAGCCGAAAAGTGGGTACCATCACGGCGGCATCGAACCAATACGATGTGCTTCTCGAAGTCCTTCCCGAATACCAGCGCAACCCGGAGGAGTTGAGCCGCCTATATATTCGATCATCGGGAGGCAAACTCGTCCCCTTGTCGGCTGTCACGGAACCCAGGCAAACCGTAGCGCCATTGAGTGTCAATCATATCGGGCAACTGCCTGCCGTAAACTTCCAGTTCAATGTAACGCCCGGCGTTTCGCTCAGCGAAGCAACGCGTCTCATCGACGACGCTGCCGCGCAAATCGGTCTTCCGGAAACCGTGACCTTCAGCTACCAGGGAACCGCCGCCGCCTTCCAAAGTTCACTGCGCGGTTTGGGAATCCTGCTCATCATCGCAGTGTTGGTCATCTACCTGGTGCTTGGGATTCTGTATGAAAGCTTCATCCACCCAATCACCATCCTTTCCGGCCTGCCTTCCGCCGGTATCGGAGCGCTCATCACTTTATGGCTCTTCGGCGACGATCTCAACCTCTACTCCTTCGTCGGAATCATCCTCCTGATTGGCATCGTCAAGAAGAACGCCATCATGATGATCGACTTCGCTCTGGACGCCGAGCGAAAGGGAGGCAAGAGTCCCGAAGAGGCCATCTTCGAAGGCGCCATCCAACGTTTTCGTCCCATCATGATGACCACCATGGCGGCGCTTCTTGGCACGCTGCCCATCGCCTTCGGTACGGGGGCCGGCGGCGAAGCGCGTCGTCCGCTCGGTCTCGCCGTAGTGGGCGGCTTGATCTTATCTCAGCTGCTGACGCTCTACATCACTCCCGTCATTTACCTCTATCTGGACCGCTTTCAAAGCCGGCGCAAAGCTAGCAAAGGCAGAGAGAGCAGCAAGACTCCTCTTCCCGCCATTCAGGAAGTTTTCGTCGAGCGCTAACTGCGACAAAGTTCGCGTTATCCTCAAAGCGTAACTTTCCTGTGGTCGTAACCTCCGGTTTGCCGATTCAAACGCTTGAGCGCGAGGAAATAATTGGAAGACGCCTGGCGCTCGTCAGCCTGGGCGTTGGTCTACTTTTGGCCGTGGCCAAGCTGGTCGTCGGTATCCGGGCGCACTCTACGGCTGTCATCTCCGATGGCCTCGAAGCGTCGGGCGATGTCCTCTCCTCTGGATTCGTCTATATGGGCTTGTGGCTCGCCAGCAAGCCGCCCGATGCGGAACATCCCTACGGACACGGCCGCTACGAAACCTTAGCGGGCCTTGCCGTCGGCGGCTTGCTTCTGCTCACCGGCGCAGCCATCCTTTGGCACGGACTTACTTCGGTCAGCGCCAATGAACCGGTCCGCGCTTATGCCGTGTATCCCCTTATCGCCGCGATTTTCTTGAAGCTCGCCTTAGGCGCGGCCAAGTTTCGTGTCGGCAAAAAAATCGACAGCAGCAGCCTCCAAGCCGACGCCTGGCACGACGTCACGGACCTTCTGTCCACTTCGGTTGCGTTGATCGCGGTCGTCCTGGCGGTTGCCCATCCTTCGCGATTCTATTCTGCGGATCGGATTGGAGCCTTAGCGATCGGTTTAATCATTCTTTTTCTCTCGGTCCGCGTCGTTCTGCATACCATCGGCTCTTTACTCGACACCATGCCCGACTCCACCAAGATGAACCAAATCCGGGATATCGCAATGAGTGTTCCGGGCACGCTTGGAATCGAAAAATGTTTCGCGCGCCGCACCGGTCTGCGTTACCATGTCGATCTGCATCTGGAGGTCGATCCCGAAATGACCGTCCGCCAGTCTCACGACATCGCTTCTCAAGTGAAAGTGTCAATCAAAGAAATGCTCCCCTGGGTAGCAGACGTGCTAATCCACGTCGAGCCTGCCACGGCCGTGATGATGCCCTCGCTGGATTGAGCCCCCCTGCATTGAGCATGGATTTAGAATGGACAACAAAGAAATTGCGCGGCTCCTGCAAGAAACCGCCGATCTCATGGAAGTCGCCGGGGAAGACGGATTTCGTATTCGCAGTTATCGAAATGCCGCCAGCGTAATCGTCAGTTTCCCTGAACCGGTTCAGCAGATGGTTTGCAGCCCCGATCGAAAAGTAACCGATATTCCCGGAATCGGCAAAGGCTTGGCCGCAGTGCTCGCCGAGATCTGTCAGCGCGGATCCTTCGATCGTCGAGACCAGATGCTGGCGCGCTATCCAGCCTCAGCCCTTGAGCTTCTCAAAATTCAAGGACTCGGACCGAAAAGCATCGCTTTGCTATACGAGCATCACGGCGTCCACAATGTGGACGACCTGGAACGCATCTGCCGCGAAAACAAACTGCGCGAATTACCGCGCATGGGCGCCAAGCTCGAAGAAAAGGTTCTGCGCTCCATCGAAAGCTATCGCAAGAACGCCGGTCGTTTTCTTTTGAGCTTCGGAAGTCGTGTCGCCGACGAACTAGCCTCCGAATTCCGTTCCTTACCGGGAATCGAAAAAGTAGAGGCTGCCGGTAGCCTGCGACGGGGCCGCGAAACCATCGGAGACCTCGATATTTTAGTCACTGGCGCAGACGCTGCCACAGCGCTGAGTCATCTCATCAAGCACCCCAAGACACAAGAAATTCTAGGAGACGGACCGAACAAAGCCAGCGTGACCTTCGGACTGGACCGCATGCAAGTCGATGTCCGCGCGCTCCCTCATGAAAGTTTCGGAGCAGCCATGCAATACTTCACGGGCAGCAAAGAGCATAATGTGGTGTTGCGGACCAACGCCATCAAACAGGGGCTCACCCTTAACGAATACGGACTCTTTACCTTAGACGATAACCGCCGCGTTGCCGGCGAGAGTGAAGACGAAGTATACGAACGTCTGGGCTACACTTGGATTCCGCCCGAACTCCGCGAAAATTCCGGCGAACTCGAAGCCGCCCTGAGCCATACGCTGCCGAAGCTTGTCAGTCTCAATGATCTTCGTGGCGATCTACACATGCACACCACTGCCACCGACGGCCGCGCCACCTTGCGCGAAATGGCCGAAGCCGCCGCCAGCCTCGGCTACGATTACATCGCCATCACCGACCACTCGAAAGCACTGGCTATGGCGAATGGCCTCGACGAAACTCGAGTGGTCGAGTTCGCCCGCCAGGTGCGGGAACTCAATCGCGACGGTCTTCCTCTACGTGTCTTCTCGGGTCTCGAGTGCGACATCCTTCGTGACGGAGAAATGGATATCTCCCAAGAAGCCCTCGCCGAACTCGATTTGGTGATTGGAAGCGTCCACAGCCATCTCAGTCTGGAAGCCATCGAGATGACCGATAGACTGCTGCGTGCGCTTGAGTCGCCGTCCCTTCGCATTCTCGGCCATGCCACTGGAAGGCTCTTGCTCCAGCGTGATTCTTACTCTTTCGACTTCGAACAAATTTCGTCTGCAGCCGCTGAGCGCGGCATTTTCTTCGAAATCAACTCCAGCCCGGAGCGCCTCGACTTACCCAGTCACCTCGTCCGAGCCGCCAAACGAAAAGGCTGCAAATTTACCATCTCAACCGACTCTCATCGCACACAGCACTTGAACAACATGAAATACGGAGTCATTACCGCCCGCCGAGGCTGGCTCGAACCCTCCGACGTGATAAACGCCAAACCCCTGGCAGAGTTCACAGCTGCTCTGGCAAGAAACTAGTGAGCTGTCCCAATGACTTCTCAACCAAGATTGTTCACTGCTGATCGTGGCGCGGGCACTCGTGCCCAATGTCATTGACTTAAGGAACATTTCGGGTTAGAAATGTTTTTATGTCGCCGAGCATCTCCCCCCACCCACTAGAAGTGTTGAAAGTATTCGAGAAAATGGCGGCCGAGGATACCTGGCTGAGAAAGCTGTGTCCGGCGGGAACGGCGTTTTCGCGTCGGCGCATTTATACACTGGGGGTGGTCCTGCAGTTGATGATTTTGCAGCGGCTGATGGCGAAGTTCACGCTCAGCAGCGCGGCGCAATATTTAGCGGAGCGATGGCCAGAGACAACGGAAGCCGGCAAGCGGGGGATTTCGCTGGGCGCTGCGGCGTATTGCCGGGCGCGGCAAAAAGTGCCCACACTGGTAGCTAGACACGTGCTGGAACAGATGATCGAACGGCTGCAGGGATGGTTTCCCAGCAATGCCGTGTTACCCAACCGAACAGTTTATATCTGCGATGGCAGCACGCTGGCTTTGCCGTATTCTGCCGAGTTGAGCCGGCATTATCCGCCGCATCGCAATCAGAAAGCCGCCTCCCATTGGCCGTTGCTGCGCATCGTGGTCCTGCAAGATGCGCAAACCGGCCTGGCGGTGTGCCCGCAATGGGGACCGGAGACGGTGAGTGAACAAGAGTTAGCGCTGCGGGCCATCGCTGCTTTGCCGGCGGGCGCGGTGCTGGTGGGAGATCGCAATTTCGGGGTCTTCGGCGTGGCCTCGGCAGCCAGCCGGCACGGTCATGACGTGATCGTGCGCTTGACCAAAGTGCGCGCCGCACGCCTGGCCGGCGGTCCGCTCCAGCCCGGCTGTGACAAGCCAGTTACTTGGACGCCGACACGCTGGGATTCCTGTGGCGGGCCCTACGCGGCACAAGCAGCGGTCAGGGGACGATTGCTCTGCCTCGCCGCTTCCGATCCGAAGCAGACCGAGCTTGTGTTTCTGTTCACTACACTGGCTCTACCGGCCGACAAAATCGCCGCTCTTTATGCGCTGCGCTGGAACGTGGAATCGGACTTGCGCTCCCTCAAACAAACGGTGCGCTTACGCGAGCTTTCGGCCCGCTCGGTCGATCTACTCGACAAGGAACTACTGCTCGCCTTTGCCGCTTACAATCTGGTGCGCGCCGTGATCTGTCTGGCTGCCGAAAAAGCCCAGGTCCCCCCACGCCGGATTAGTTTTACCAATGTATACACTCTGCTGAGAACCTTTGCCTCCCCTCTACACGCCCATCGCCACGCCGCCGCCGCCGATCCATTTTGGGACTCCATTATCGACATGGCAGCTCAATACAAGCTCCCCAACCGCAGCAAATCTCGCAGTTTTCCTCGCGCTGTTTGGTCCAAACCTCAGAGTTTTCCCGCTAAACATGCCCAGCCTTAAGTCAATGACATTGGGCACTCGTGCCTGCCGTCTCGCGACTCATCGCGACACTCTTCGTCCCGATTTCAAAATCACTGCGACACCCTACTAGGATGCTTCCGCAGTCTTCTTCGTACGAGCGAAAGTGACCGCAATACTCGCTTGTACCCCGCCGCTGACAATTCCGATGGAACCCTCCGCACTGACTGCCAACGACACAATGACGTTATCGATGCTCCAGTCACCCACGCTGCGAGCCTCCAGGTCTCCAATCATCAACGTAAGTTCGTCCAGACACTTGTCGAGATTGGTGCGAAGTACATCTAGCTTGATGCCGTGCTCTGCGGCGCGCGCCCCGAACGCCCCCGCGACTGGTCCCACCACTGTCACAGTAATGTCTTGATCTTTCGTATCGGTCATCATCTTTCGTAGTTCTGGTTTTTGGCCCGCTTGTTTGTGAAGCATCCAGCCCGCTACTAATATCGCTGAACGAAGATCTCTCGAAACCCAGTCTTCCGCAACAAATCGCGAGTGCTCGAAAGATCACCCGTATCTCGCACCGGGCCGATCAGGACGCGATAAATCTTCAGTGCGCCGGGCTTCGGAACCGCATGGGCCCGGAAACCCTTTTTATGAAGAACATCCGCAATCGCCTCGGCCTCATCCCGGCTCACTGCGGCGACCTGAAGAAACGTCTGGCCTCCTTGCGGAGCAAACGACGTGACATAGGCGGCAGTCTCACCCGTTGCGATTGCGGGCAATGTTCCCGCAGCCGTTCTTGCTCGTGCTGTCTTCGGGTGCTTGACCGACCCGAGCGACGGTTGGGCGTCTCCACCCGAGGGCGCCGGCGTCTCGGCTGGTCCAGCGGCCGGCTTGGTTCCCGCAGCGCCGTTCTGGCCCGAGGAAAGCTGTTCCGAACCTCCTGATGGCGCGCCCGGAAGCGAGTGAGTCTCACCCACGGTCGATGTTACCGTCCCTGGGGCAGGAGCCGCCCCATCCCCGCTAGCCTGCGCCACCGCCGCCGTCTTCTTGCCCGAAGCTTGGCCTACCTTATATCCGCCGACGAAAGCGACGCCGAGCAGAACCACCACAACAAAGAATATTCCGAGAAGCTGCTTGTTGCCGAGCAGGATCTCCGTTTCGCTCTCGCTTGTCCGCAACATTACTTACTAAAATTGTACTGAAGATTCGATCGCCGTAATAGACTGCTTTCAACAATGTTGCAGGGTACCCTTAACTGATAGCGTATGAGTTTTCCTTCGAAATTCCTGCTGGCCGGGGCGCTCTGTGTCATGGCGTCTGGCTGGCTGATTACCCTGGGCGGAAACACCCACCGAATCGGATTCGCCGCGGCTGCCGGTAAACCTGGAGCCGAACTCAATCTTCTCCCCGGGATGCCCTCTCTCCTTGATCCCCACAATCTCTACTCCGCCAGTGGTTCCGGTATGTTGAGTCAGATTGTCAAATCGTATCCGCAACGCGTCTACGTACCGAACTCCAAAAGCGATAGTGTCGATATCATAGATCCTAAGACCTACAAAATCATCGGGCACTTTGACCTGCCGAAACACGGACGCAAAGGCTCGCTCGAACCACAGCACGTGGTGCCGTCCTGGGATCTCAAAACCCTTTGGGTAGCGCAGGATTTGGGAGATCAATTGACGGAGATCGATCCCCAAACCGGCCAAGAAGGCAAAACCATTCACGTCGATGATCCGTACAACATGTACTTCACGCCCGATGGCAAATACGCCATCGTGATGGCCGAACGTGAAATGCGATTGGATTTCCGCGATGCTCAAACCATGCAGGTCGTGAAGCGCGTGCCGGTCGGATGTAAAGGCGTCAACCATGCCGACTTCTCAATCGATGGCCGCTACATGATCGCCACCTGCGAGTTCTCGAGCGAGCTGATCAAAGTCGATGTGGCATCGCAAACCGTCCTCGCTCACCTCAAGCTGACTCCCGTCGGCATGCCGCAGGACTGCCGCATCTCTCCCGATGGCAAGGTCTTCTACATCGCCAACATGGATTCCAATGGCGTGCACGTCATCGACGGAGACCACTTCAAGCAAATTGGCTTCATCAAGACAGGAGTTGGCGCGCATGGCCTCTACTTCAGCCGCGACTCAAAATACATGTACGTGTCGAATCGCGGAACGGTTCGCGATCACTCCGATGGCTCAATTTCCCTGATCGATCTCTCTACGCGCAAAGTCGCCAAGAGATGGCCGGTCCCCGGCGGCGGAAGCCCTGACATGGGCGATGTGTCGGCGGATGGCAAAGAACTCTGGCTCTCCGGCCGCTACAACAGCGAGGTTTACGTCTTCAATACGACCGACGGCAACCTCAAAGCTCGCATCAAAGTTGGGCGCGAACCCCATGGCTTGTGTGTCTATCCTCAACCGGGACGCTATTCACTCGGCCACACCGGCAACATGCGATGAGTCAAGTGTGGCTTCAGCTGTGACAAACCCCGAACCTTGGTTGCGCGGGCTCATCCCGCACCTTCCTCCGCTCGTCATGCCGATATTTTTTTGCTTCGCCCAGGTGCGGGAAGACCTCTCCACCCGTTTGCAGGGATTAAATAAAGAACAGCTGTGGCGTCCGGTCGGAAACGCCTCGCTCGGCTTTCATCTGAAACACCTCGCCGGCAGCATTGACCGGCTCGTCACCTACCTGCTCGGTTCTCCTCTCTCTGCTGACCAGCTGGCTGCGCTCGAGTCAGAAAAAGTGCCGGACAAAGATCTTCCGGAGCTCCTCGACGCCCTCGAGGCAAGCTTAAAAGACGCCGAAGAGAAGCTCAAAACAATCAACCCCGAAGACTTGTACCAAGCCCGTTATGTCGGCCGTCAAGCTCTTCCCACCACCGTGCTCGGCTTGATCGTCCATCTTGCTGAGCATACCCAGCGTCATCTGGGCCAAGCTATCACTCTGTCGATGATAGTCCGGCATTTGGACTGATGTCTGACTTCACTCGTTTACTAAAGAACAACCGAAACTACCGCTTCACCTGGATCGGGCAGATCGTCAGTGAAGTCGGTGACCACTTCAACAACGTAGCGGTCCTCAGCCTCGCCTACACCGCTACTCACAATGGCGCCATCGTCGCCGGCATCATGCTTTCACGAGCTATTCCGGCAGTTCTCGCCGGACCGCTCGCGGGCGTGCTTTTGGACCGCTTCGATCGCCAGCGCATCATGATCACAAGCGATCTCGTCCGCGGCTTTGTCGCTTTGGGTTTCATTTTCGCCATCAGCTCTCGGACAATCTGGCTGCTCTATGTACTGAGCGCCCTGCTGATGCTCGCCTCCCCATTCTTCACCAGTGGACGTTCCGCCATCCTGCCCGCCGTCGCAACCGAAGACGAACTCCACACCGCGAACTCCCTCACCCAGACAACCGGATGGATGACTCTTGCAGTCGGAGCGTTCTTTGGAGGAACAGCCGTTGCGGCTTTTGGCTACCAGCTCGCCTTCATCTTTAACTCACTCTCGTTCTTCATTTCCGCCTTCTGTATCGCAAATCTACGCTCGGTGCACGGCCATTTTAAAGCTGAGCATCGATCCCTGAATCAGACCAATGTCGCTCGCCCTTGGCACGAATACAGGGAGGGTTTAGGATACATGATCGGAAGTCCTCTCATTTTGGGAATCGGCTTGATTGCCGTAGGCTGGGCCAGTGGCGGCGGAGCAGCCCAGGTCCTCTTCACCCTGTTTAGCGAACTTGTCTTTTCGCGCGGCCCCAGGGGTCTCGGCGAGTTATGGGGCGTGGCCGGCGTGGGCCTTCTCGTGGGCGGCTTTGTCGGCAACAAGTTAGGAAAAACGCTTGGTTTTGAAAATTATAAGCGCACCGTGTTCTTCTGTTATCTGTTGCACGGCGGATCCTACGTCATCTTCAGCCAGATGCGCAGTTGGGGCTGGGCTCTCTTCTTTATGGGCTTATCGCGAGCCAGCGTTGCGGTCAGTTCCGTACTGAATTGGTCCCAGCTCCTGCGGCACGTGGAAGACCGCTTTCGTGGACGAGTCTTCTCGACCATTGAAACTTTAAACTGGTCCACTATGATGCTTTCCATGCTCGCCGCCGGCGCTGCTTCCCAGCACTATAGTGTTCGCCTAATCGGCGCCGCTTCCGGCATCTTGAGTTCCTCCACTGCCATCTTTTGGGGCTGGGCAAATTGGAACGGAAAATTACCCGAACCCGCCTTGGCAGAGGAGGAAGTCAACATTGAGTTGAGCGGCGATCCCATGACGTAAGTGCCGCTCGGACGGATTCGGCGCCGGACTCCTACCCCCCTAAAGCTCGCTCATGTTCTTGACATGAATCGTGTTGCCGTCTAAGTCCCCGCTAACGACAACTTTCAAGTTGTCTTTGTCCGGTGTGTCCTTCAACAGTTTCAAAGCCCAGGCCCGGCCGGCATCGTCCAGCTTGTAAAACTTCTTGTCAGCCGAGATCAGGCCATAGGCGGAACGGGAATAGTTCGCCCCTAGTGAACACTCAGGCTTGTCATGTAATACCTTTTGTCTTCCGTTCTTCACCATCGGCTGTATGCAATTCCAGTCCGTGATAACTCCCTGTATGTCTGCGGCCGGTAAGCTGACCGCCGCGCAGAATCCAATCAAAAGAATGCTTCCCAGTCTCACTGTCAATTAGTCTCCCACCCTCTATAGATCAGTTCAGAGCCCGATTTTACAAGCAGATCTTGCAAGTGCCAAAATAATTAGGAACTTTACTATTTACAATAGAATCGAAGGATTGTGTCAGGATCAGCCAGGGCGGTTCCCGTGGCGTTGGATAATGGAGAATTCTTAGGGCGCTTTGCCGATATCGAAGCACCTGTTGTTGACGATATGTCGGGCGATATGTCAAAGGACCAGCGCGAAATTTATTATCGCGATTCGTTGCGTGAGTTTGGGCCTCAGTATGCCGGGTTTGATTTGCTTTCAACCGAAACAGTTTTGAGTCTTTCGTATACATATGACATGTATCACCAGATCAGCAGTCGCTATTTAGCTGATTTCGGACTGTCAAGATCGGCTCTCAACGTGATGTTTTTGCTTCGGCACGCGGCGCCGGGGGGAATGCTCCTCCACAGTCTTGGCGAACTCTTACTCGTCAGCAAGGCGAATGTGACGGGCTTGGTTGATCACCTCCAGAACAAAGGCTTTGTCGATCGCGTGGTCGGAGCTCATGACCGGCGCGAAAGATTCGCCCGCCTTACTCTGAAGGGTGAAGCTCTCTTGCAAGATCTGGCGCCGCTGCATTACCAAAATACGACCGAGCTTTTGAAGGGTTTGACTGTTGACGAAAAAGAAATTCTGATTTCGTTGCTGCAGAAAACGCGGTCGAGCTTTACTGAGCGGGCAGGCTCTCTGGCTCAGTGGCAACCGCAGAGCTACAAAGCGACCGAGGGGTGAGGATTCCGAAATATGGCTACGCAGGAAGAACAGGCTAATCAGCAGGAACAGAAGGACGAGCAACACGACGACCGGGCTGATCAGCAGAAAAAACCGCAGAATTCCGAGAATTCGGATAACGGGCAGAAGAAAGATTCGGATAAAGGACAAGACGATTCCGAAGCACGCAAGAAGGCTAACCCAAAACGTAAAAGAACCATTCGCTTTATCGCTCTCGCTTTGATCGTAGTCGCCGTTATTGCGGCAATCCCGATTTATGCCTACTACTCGGTTCGGGAATCCACTGACGATGCACAGGTGGATGGTCACCTTGTGCCGATCAGCGCGCGTATAAGCGGAAGAATCATTTCGGTCCTGGTGAACGATAATGAGCCTGTTCGGGCTGGCCAGGAGCTTGTCACGCTCGACCCGGCGGATTACCAGGTTGCTCTTGATCAAGCTCAGGCGCAACTCGCAACTGCCGAGGCAACTACCACCGAATCCGGCGTTAACGTTCCTCTCACAAATATCAACACCAGGAGTCAGGTCAGCACCAGTACCACTGGGGTGGATCAAAGCTTAGCGGCCGTTAAGAGTGCCGAGCAGGCGGTCGGTACGGCCCGCGGCCGGCTCAGTTCTGCCAATGCCACTTTGGTCCAGGCTGAAGCCAACGCCGTGCGTGCCCGGAACGACCTTCGTCGCTATAAAGATCTGGTCGACAAGGACGAAATCTCTAAACAGGAGTACGACTCTGCTTATGCCTCCTCGGCGGGAAACATTGCCCAAGTGGATTCTGCAAAGGCTGAGATTATTTCGGCGCAGCATACGTTAGACCAGTCGATCGCCCAGGTGGATCAAGCCAAGGCGCAGCTGGCAAGCTCCCTTGTTCAAAAACGGCAAAGCGAAGAGGTTCGGCCTAGACAAGCTGCCGTTAGTGCGGCCCGTTTTAAGCAGGCTCAGGCACAGGTGAAGCAATCGGAAGCAAATTTGGCCCAGGCCAAGTTGAACGTTGGCTATACCCATATCGTCGCCCCGGTCGATGGCGTAGTCAGCCGCAAAACTGCTGAACCCGGGATGCAGCTTTCCCCCGGACAGCAGATCATGTCGCTCATTCCGCTGGATGACATCTGGGTAACGGCTAACTTCAAAGAGACTCAGCTTCGGCAGATGCATGTCGGACAGCTTGTAAACATTGAAGTCGATACCTTTGGAGGCAGTCGGCAATACCTGGCGCATATCGATAGCATCGCCGGCGCTTCCGGCGCGCGATTCAGTCTTTTGCCTCCTGAAAATGCTACCGGGAACTATGTCAAAGTGGTGCAAAGAGTTCCCGTGAAGATAGTTCTCAATCCAGGCCAAAACCAGGATCATCGGCTTCTACCCGGCATGTCGGTAACCCCGACGGTTATGTTGAGCACAGATCGAAACCGCCAGCAATCCGATTGGCAGTGAGACTCGACTTCAGAGCTTCCCGGCTTTAACTTCTGACAGGCTTTCCCTCTCGGCAGGCCGTCCTTCCAGGCTCACCGGCAAGCTGAAGGAGAATGTCGATCCCACTCCTTCCACCGACTCTGCCCAGATTCGGCCGCCATGACGCTCTACAATCTTACGGGCGATCGATAATCCCATACCGGTCCCATCCACCTCACGGTTTTGAAGCCGCTGGAATAAACCGAAGATTCGTTCCGCGAACTGCTGTTCGAAACCGCGGCCGTTGTCGCGAACGGAAATGGTCCAATGGGTGGCCGCGCGTTTTGCTTCTACCACAATTCGTGGCGTCGCCTCTTCCCGCCGGTATTTGATCGCGTTCGAGATCAGATTTTGAAAAACTTGCGAGAACTGAATCTGATCCACGATCAGCGAGGGAAGCGAACTGCTTTCAAGCTGTGCGTGCGTCTCGCGAATCAGCGCCTGAAGAGACACTCTGGCGTTCTCTACCAACTCCCCGAAGTCAACCGGCACGACGCCTTGGCCGGATTTACGAAGACGAACCAAAGCCAATAACCCGTTGATGAGGTCTGTCATTCGTCGCGACGAATTGACAATGTACCCGATGAACTCGTCTGCGTCTTCGTCGAGCCGTCCTTTATACCTTGCCTCCAGCAGCTGCGTGAAACTGGTGATCGTCCGCAGCGGCTCCTGTAGATCGTGGCTTGCAACGTACGCAAATTGCTGCAATTCTTCATTGAACTCCTGTAACTCTTTCGTGCGCCCTTCTATTCTTTGTTCCAGTTCAGCATTGAGGGATTTCAACTGGGCGTGCGCCAGGTCGCGCCCTTGAAGATAGGAGATGACAGAGTTGTACAGCCAGACCAGCACAAACAGCATCACCAGCGTGCCGAAAAGAAAGAACAGAAAAGCGCATCTCGTTAGATACCGCTCCTTGTCCAGGTCGTGAGCAACTTCGCCACTCAGATCGTTCTGCAATCCCTCCACGGCGGTGCGGATCTGTTCCATCATTCTTCGCGAATGGCCTGATTTAGCGATATCCATTGCCGCCGGAAACCCCTCTGCTCGTTGCGCCTCGATGGCCCGGTTGGCATCGTTCAGACGGCTGGTCACCAGGTTGATAAGATCTCGAATCCGTCGTTGGGTCTCTGGCGCGCTGACTCCCCATCCATCCGTTCGCTTGATGTAAGTACTCATCCGCGCATTTGCCGATTCGAGCGTCGTTAGGTAATCCTCATCGCCCGTCAGCAAAAATCCGTGCTCTCCCACTTCGGCATCGTTCGCAAGCGAACGAAGCTTTCCGACCGCCGAACTCAAAGACTGCAGCTGTATTAACCGGACATCGTTGCGCTCAGCGGCAGTGTTTACGATGAAAAACAAAATGCTGAAAACAACAGGCACGGCGAACAGGATCGCCAGGCGCAAGCGCGTACTCGGATTTGAGGGCAGAGTCATTAAAGCCGCTTATCTACCAAGTTAAGGCATGCTTACCAATTGGTAAATAGCTCCTTTCGGCGTCTTGCTAAACTGAAGCCAAGTCTCGCCAGTATGTTTGTCTACCTCGCTCACCATCTCCGTGGTGAGAGCGTTTAGACCGGTGCCTCAACTCACCCTGTGAGTCTCACTTCACCATGGCTATTCAGACGCTTTTCGGCTCGGTCCCAACCGAACCCAATCTACTTGACCGTCTCAAAGTTGGCATTCAAAAAACGCGCTCGGGTTTGGTCGACCGCATCGAGGATGTTCTCTCCGGAAAGAAAGAAATCGACGCCGATCTGCTGGAAGAGTTGGAATATACTCTCATCACCGCCGATTTGGGAGTTCGAACCGTAGAAGATATACTGGCCCGAATTCATGAGCGTGTCGATCGCAAGATGACCGGCGATGCCGCCGAGATTCGTAACTTGATTCGCGAATATCTTCTGGATGTTCTCCGCGCATCCGAGACGCCCATCCGCGTCGTCAGTCAACCTCCAGCCGTTGTACTGGTCGTCGGCGTGAATGGGGCAGGGAAAACCACAACCATCGGAAAACTGGCCCATCGCTTTTTGGGGGAAGGTCGAAAGGTCCTCCTTTGTGCGGCCGATACGTTTCGCGCCGCTGCCATTGAGCAGTTGGAAGTTTGGGCCGAACGCGCCAGTGTCGATGTGATTCGCCAAAAAACCGGCGCTGATCCGAGCGCGGTCGTTTTCGACGCTCTCCAGGCTGCCAAGGCGCGCGGCGTCGATTACGTCATCGTCGATACCGCGGGCCGTCTCCACACCAAAGAAAACCTGATGGCTGAGCTCGAAAAGATGCGGCGTACTTGTCAGCGGGTCATCCCCGGATCGCCTCATGAAGTGTGGCTCGTGCTGGACGCCACCACGGGACAGAATGGTTTGGAACAAGCTCGAAAGTTTACTGAAACATCGGGTGTGACAGGCATTATTCTCACCAAACTGGATGGCACGGCCAAAGGCGGTGTCGTGGTTGCCATTGCCCGAGAGCTGAGCTTGCCGATTCGGTTTATAGGTGTGGGCGAAAAGATCGACGACCTTCTGCCCTTCGAACCGGAGAAGTTTGTCCAGTCCTTGTTCGACTAGCTCCGCGCTCTATGGCTACGTCAGACAGCTTCATGCAAAAAGCCCTTCGCCTGGCTGAACAAGGGCGCGGTCTCACCAGCCCGAATCCTACCGTCGGCGCGGTGGTCGTACGCGATGATCACGTAGTCGGACGAGGCTTTCACAAGTGGGCCGACCGCGACCATGCCGAAATCGTTGCCTTGCGCGAGGCAGGGAACGCCGCGCCTGGAGCGACCCTGTACGTTACGCTCGAGCCTTGCTGTCATCAGGGACGAACAGGACCTTGTGTCGATTCCATAATCAAAGCGGGCATCGCGAAAGTTGTGGCGGCCACCGAAGATCCCAATCCCGAAGTAAGCGGACAAGGCTTCGCTCAGCTTCGGACCGCCGGCATCGAGGTTGTTCTGGATGAGTCGCACCGGGTTGAGTCGGAGCGATTGAACGAGCCGTTTATTCACTACATGAAAACCGGGCGGCCTCTGGTCACCATCAAAGCTGCGCTTACGTTGGATGGCAAGATCGCCGCGCCGCAGGATAACTTTGGCTGGATCACAAGCGAGATCGCCCGCGCCAATGTTCAGCAGATCCGGCATTTTTCCGATGCCATCCTGACCGGTTTGGGCACGGTTCTCGAAGATGACTGCCTGCTCACCGATCGCTCCGGGCGTGAAAGAGCGCGTCCACTGCTCCGGATCGTGCTCGATTCGCAGCTCAGGATTCCACTGAGCTCAAAAATGGTGACCAGCGCTTCCGGAGACGTTCTCGTCGTCGGCACATCCGCGGGGGCGCCGGAACGGAAGAGAGCGCTTGAAAAGGCCGGCATCCAGGTCCTCATCGCAGATGGGCCCGGTGGTCGGACCGACCCTCACATGGTGATCGAACATCTTGCCAAACAGCGCTATCTGTCCTTGATGGTCGAAGCGGGCGCCAAAGTGAACTGGACTTTGCTGGACAATCAGATCGCCGATAAGGTTCTATTTTTCTACGCGCCCAAGATTCTGGGAGGCATGGAGAGTCTTCCAGTCGCCGGCGGCAAGGGTAGGCTCCGGCGCGTTGACGCCATCTCGCTCGATCGGCTTACTGTACATTCTGTGTCTCAGGACGAATTCGCCGTGGAAGCGTACGTCAGGAAGAGTTGATGTTCACCGGAATCATAGAAGAACTGGGAAGCGTAATTGAATTATTGCCCCGAGAAACAGGGGCGCGGCTGACCGTCTCGTGTTCGTCGGTGCTGCAGGATGCGACACTCGGCACAAGCGTCGCTGTCAACGGAGCCTGTCTGACGGCGGTCGAATTGAGTTCGGAAAAGTTTTCGGCTGATCTTGCCCCGGAAACGTTGAAGCGTACCAATCTCGGCTCTCTGAACCCAGGTAGTCTCGTGAATCTCGAAAGACCTTTGCGCGCCAATGGCCGGCTCGACGGTCACTTCGTTCTGGGACACGTTGACGGAACGGCGGAGATTGTCTCGCTCGATCTGCTCGGCGATGACAACTGGTGGCTGCGTGTCCGAATTCCGGATGAGCTGTCGCGCTACGTCGTAGAGAAGGGTTCGCTCGCCATCGACGGCATCAGTCTCACGGTCGCCGAAATAAAAGGTAACCTCGTGAGCTTCACCATCATTCCCCACACCTACGATCACACCAGTCTTCGAAGCTGCCAACCCGGTTCCTGCTTAAATGTAGAAGTCGATATGCTGGCAAAACACCTCGAAAAGTTACAATTTCAAGTCGGTCCTAGTTTGAAATGATTCGAACTATCGCCTATCAACTGCATCTCTACTTGGGGCTCACCATCGGAGCCGTTCTGCTTGTAATGGGGCTCAGTGGAAGCTCTCTGGTTTTTCGGCCCGAGCTGGATCAGGCGTTCTATTCTTCGCTCGCGTCCGGACGGCAGACTAACACTCCGGCGCCGAATCCACTTGAGCAAGCGCGGAGCAGCCTGCTCGCGAGGTATCCCGGCTGGCATCTCCAATCGATCATTGTTCCCGGCTCGCCCAACGGCGCCTATATCTTTTCTCTCAGCCGGCAAAACGCAAATGCCCGGAGCGTCCCACTGCTTGCTGCTGTCGAGGCTGGCAGCGGACAAATACTGAACGTCGAGCCACTGAGAAACAGCTGGCTGTTGTGGATACGCGACTTCCACACTAACTTTTTTTCCGGGCGAAGCGGCCGCCAGGTAGAGGGCTACTTCGCCGTCGTGTTATTGATCCTGTCGGCTTCGGGCTTTATCCTGTGGCTGCCTCGAAAGCAGTGGAAGCTGACCCGCGGCGCCAGTTGGAAGCGGCAGTTATGGAACACTCATAACGCGGTCGGATCCTTCGCGCTGCTGCTGCTTACGTTGCAAGCGTTCTCCGCCGCTTACTTCGCCTTTCCCAATCTATTTCGTTCGGCGCTGGGATTACACTCCAGCAAACGCGAAAAGGCTAAAGAAAGACCACGCCCCTCCGATGCGAACACTATTTCGCTGGACCGAATGTTCGAGTCGTTTCGATCAGCCTGGCCGACCTTTACCGTTTCGAGTGTGAATCTGCCGGCTGACTCTCGTTCCAACGCTACCTTCCGCGGAAGATTTCCAGCAGACCCATACTGGAGAACCGAGAGCAGCCGGATCGAGTTAAATCTCCGGAACGGTCGATTCGGTCCTCGCACTGATTTTTCCACTCTCCTGCCGGCGGAGAAGGCTTTGGCGCTTTTGACCGATCTGCATTATGCCCGCTTGGGAGGCAGCATCGTCGTTAAGCTCCTCTGGTTTGCACTCGGGCTGGCGCCGGGGACGCTCTACATTACTGGACTGCTGCTGTGGCTCAATCGAACCAAGGCGAAGCTGCGCTCTCGCAAGGCGGCAGAACGCCGCCTTGCGCAAGAGACGCTGTTACGGGTTTGAGGGCGTCTGGGGTGTTCCGGCGACTGGGGCAAACGGGTCCAAAAGGAAGTTGATTCCAATCGGAGTGCCGTTCCCCACAATCATGTTGTATCCCTGCTGGCCGGCCTTCGACTGATAGACGCCATTGTCACTCGGAATCCCTTGGTGAAACGAGTTATACAGCCCGTAACCTTGAACCGCCGAGAGCTTGTAAATTTCATTGTTGACGTTGCCCAACCGGGACCCGAGATGTTGCTCTTCGAGCGCCAGGAGGCCCGCAAACTCAGGCGCTGAAACGCTGGTTCCGATGACTCCGTAATACTTCCCATCGACGGCTGTGAGGACGTCACTGCGGTCGTCCGGACAGGGCGCGATCACTCCCGTGGGACACCCCCCCATATGAAGTGAAATATCTGGCACCGAGCGCGTATCCGATCCGGTATCCACCAGAAACTGGTATTGAGGCTTGGCAAAGATGATGCTCTTGCCTCCGCCTGACCCCCAAATCTGATTCGGCAACGCGCCTTGCGCTGGGTCAAACGTGTCGAAATTAGCGTTCTCTCGCACGTAATTGGAGTCGAGCGAACCCTGCGTATAGGTGGTCACCAAATTTGTTCCGCCAACGCCGGTTACATTCGGGTCACTGGCTGGACTTTCAACTCCCGCCACGTACGTCGTCTGATCGACCGAAGTAGTACTGTAGCCGCCGCTGTCTCCTGAACTGGCGATCCACGTAATTCCCTGGGCATTGCCTTGCCTGAAGATTTCGTGATAGATGCGAAGCAGATACGTATAATCGACACCGCTGTTATAGGCTGCGGTGTAGGTAAGCTCCGGGCCGCCGAAAGAGGAGCTTACGATATCAGCCTTGTTATCGTCCACGACGGTCTGATAGGCGGCCAGAATGGAATCGTCATTCAGGTCCGGGATCTCATAAAGAGCGATCGTCGCTCCAGGAGCCATCCCTCCGGACTGCTGTACATCTAACGAAGCCTCAACCAGTGCTTCGCTCGTGGTGTCGACGGCGCCGGCGCCTCCTATGACAGGAACTCGAACCAGCGCCGGCGGAGTGAGGCCTTCGTGACCGAAGTAAAGGCTCAGATCGCTATCTAAAACGTCAGAGGATCCGACGATTGCTATCGTTGTGCCGGCCCCGGTCAACGCCTTATACGATGGAAAATTGTAGGCCTGCTTGATGTCTGTAAACCAGTACGGCCCGACGGTGCCGTAACGGTTGTCGGTAGTGGCAGCAACGCGATGGAAATGCATCCGATGCGGTGGAATGGGCGAAAAGGCCGGAACGATAGCTCCTGCCTGGCGCAACTCGGCAGGCATCCTCAAAGTTTGGCTACTCACCAGCTTGCGTTGGCCTCTTCCGTTCACTGCATTCCAGAGCGTTACTCCAAACGCCCGCTGAACAGAGTCCACGTTGCCCTTAACATGCAGACCATGACTATGGACAGATTGTATGGACAGACCTTGCGCCGATAAGACTGTCGAAATTCGGGCAAGAGCCGCTGGATTAGGCCCGAATTGCGTCTGGAACTGCTGAGGCGTCAACCACTTTCTATAGTTCGGAGAACCCTTGGTGTGCTGCTCCTCGATTAACTTGTCCAATCCGTCCCGATTTTCAATGGGAATGAACACATCAAACTCTACGTTCCTGGTCATCTGTGCTCGGTTAACGCGTTGGAACACGCGCTGAGCGCTCATACCGGTAACACCGAGTAGAGCGAGAAGAACAACGCTGCAAAGCTGTCTTGTAGCCGATTTGTTCAGCATGAGAGTTTACGTATCTTACCCTAAGTCCACGTCGATTATCTTTTTTCTTGACGCTTCGCCGGCAACCTGCTAAATATTTAACAGCCTGCTAAATAGTACGCAATGCAAATCGAATCCGATGAAGAAGCTCTCTAAAGAAGCTCAACTGAGCCGCCGGGAACGGCAGATCATGGACATTTTGTTCTCGGCCGGGCGAGCGGCCGGACCCGAGATTCAGGAGAAGCTGGACAATTCTCCGAGCTATTCAACAGTGCGAACCCTGCTGCGTATTTTGGAGCGCAAAGGATTCGTTCGCCACCAAGAAGAAGGTCTGCGCTATGTGTATGAACCGGCGATAGCGCGCGAAGCAGCGAAAAAATCCGCCTTGAATCGCGTCCTGCAGACTTTCTTTGACGGCTCAGCGCAGAAAGCCGTAGCCGCTCTCCTCGATCCGAAAGCGTACCGTCTGAGCCGCGAGGAGCTGGACGAATTGAGCAAGTTAATTGACAAAACAAAGGAGAAATCGGAATGATCTCGACGGATCTGGTTATTAGCGCGACGATTGTGTTGTTAACGGGTGCAGTCGTTTTTCTTGCCTTTCGCAAAGCGTCGCCTGCCGCGCGACATCTTGTGTGCGCCTCTACGTTGTTTGTCAGCATTTTGCTTCCCTTCGTTGCCAAGCTCCCGATCGATGCGACACCAGATATTTTTCGGTTCGTTGTGAATGGTCCGGCAGCAGCGGCGAGCAGCCATGCTTCCTGGCTGATATGGGCGCCGACCGTCTGGCTGGCCGGCGCCATCGCCACCATCGCGCAATTTGTCTTAGGCATCGCTTATCTCGCTTGGAAAACACGGCACTCCTCCTGCTTCGATGGACGTCTCCATTCGTCCCGAGTCTCGATCCGACTTGCCGCTGTGTCGAGCCCCCTGGTCTGGGGATGGTTGCGGCCCACCATCCTATTGCCGCTGTCAGCTGCCGAGTGGAGCGCGGACCGCAAGAAGCTGGCCGTGGCGCATGAACGTGCTCACATCGGCAGATGCGACTGCTGGTTTGCCCTGCTGGATCTTTTGGCCCGCGCCCTGTATTGGTTCCATCCTTTAGTGTGGTGGCTTTCAGCAAAACTGAAGGAACAGCGGGAACTCGCCTGCGACGAACAAGTTCTAGCTGGCGGTGCAGCCGCTCCTCTCTATGCCGCGCTCCTCCTTGAAACGGCCAATGAACTATCCGCTCCCGTGCTCTTCGGCTGCGGCATGATCGACAACCGAAATCAACTTCGAAAGCGGGTCGAAAATATCCTGGCTTATTCGGGAACCACCCGCCGTTTCAATAACCGATGGGCGGCGGCTGCCACTCTTCTGATCCTGTTCAGCACGAGCCTCGTCGTGCCCGCCCATGCCGAGGCGGTCTACAAGATCGGCGGCGATGTTCTGGCTCCAAAGGTCATCAAAAAGTCAGAGCCCCAATATACAAAGAGGGCGCGACACGACAAGATACAGGGCAACGTCCTGATCGACCTGATCATCGGAGCGAATGGTAGGCCGAAAAACATTCGGATCCAGAAAAGCCTTGCTCCCGATCTCGATAAGCAGGGCGCCCGCAGCGTTTCGTCCTGGCGATTCGATCCCGCTACTAGAAGCGGGAAGCCTGTCTCCGTCCAGGCGAAAGTCGAAGTGCACTTCCGCCTTTTGTAGCGAATCTCACGGCGACTCAGGACGGGGCAAAACATCTTGCAGCGCCTTACCGAGCGCCATATACCCGTCGAGACTACTCGGCTTCTCGAGATAGCGGTTGGCTTGAGCCGCTGCTTCTCGCTGAGCATCGGCCGGCGATGAACTGAGCACCACAACTGGAATAAGCGCGAGCTTCGGTTCGGCTCGGATCCAGCGCAGCACATCCAGGCCGTCCATACATTTCAGATTCAGATCCAGAACGACCAAGTCCGGAAGGCTCACACCTTCGTAGGGAGCCTCCGCCTTCAGATAGGCGATGGCCGGCTCGCCGTCGTCAACCACGGTTGCCGCAAAAGAAACTCCTTGACGCTTGAGAGCGAGTTTTGTCAGGTAAGCATCTGCCGGATTATCTTCTACAATGAGAATCCGGATGCCATCCGAACTTTCCGACGCGGTTTCCTTAACCAAAAGTTGAGCACGCATCCAAAACTCCAACCTCCCGTTGTTAACAGAACGTGGTTAACAGCACTGGTTTGAGACGGACAACGCGCCTTCTATTCGATGCGGCTCAGACGACGCCGCGAATCCCGACACCACGGCCGGGTCACCACTTCAGTTCGTCGCGAATCTCAGCGGCTGCTTTCCGGGCCTCATTGACCGCTCCGGTCGGAAAACTGATGGCGCCGACTTTGGGATGACCTCCGCCTCCGTAGCGCTCGCAAATGCTTGCAAGATTGTGGCGAAGCGGCTCCCGCACCCAGGGATTCGATCCCACGGACACTTTCGTCCGGAAACTCGACGTTAACACCGACACCGTATAGGCAGAATCGGGAAACAGATAATACGGAATGAACTTGTTGTACCCGTCTATGCCCGAACCTACCAAGTCGAAGTATATTACTCCACTATCGCAATCACCGGCTCGCCGAATCAGATCGATGGTCCTGAGATGCTTTTCAAACAGCGCATTGTAGCTGGCCTGGATGTCCGGTTCAGCAATGATTGCGCCGAGCGGCCGGTGTTGCATCTCGGCGATGATTTTCTGCACCAAGGCAGAACCTTTGCTGCCTTCAATTACCAAGGTCAGCTTCATGGCCGGAGCATTCATCTCGACGGCGCTTTTGGCGCTGTCGTACAAGGCTCCATCGACAATATCCGCCCATGTCACCAGGTCTTCGAGGTCCGGAGCAGTGAAGCCATAGCGCTCTCTCACCATGGTCGAAATAAATTTGGTGCAGGATCGATAACTCGGATCGAAGAGCTTCTGTCCGGACGTATCGTGCCGGAAATGTTCCGCGTCCTCAGGACTGAGGAACGCGCTCTGGTGATGATCGAACCACCAGGTGAGATTGGGATTCGTAGAATATTTAAAATCGACGATGGCATTGACATCCCCGTCGAAGAGGCTGTCTTCAAACAGCTGGTCCGCGCGATGCGCCAGCCCGGTGTAGGCAAACTGCGCGCCGGGATAGAACTGGCCTTCCAAAAACCGCGTGATGAATGCGGCTGATGCTGCTCCATCAAAGCAGTGGTCGTGATAGAGAACTCGCACCTTCATTTCAAATTGTTTCCGCTCCGAAAACCTTTTAGATTGCCTGACCGGGAGGCGAAAATCAAGCGATAGGCGATAATTGATCTGTCGGTTCTTGTATTTGGGGTTATGGTAAGTGCAGGGATATTCTTCCTCCGAAGCCGTAAATTCACGAAATATAAACCGTGCCCGTGTCTGGCCGGCTGCCCGCCTGAGCCCAGCGGTGATTCACATTTGCCTATTCCACGCAACGTTCGAATAGGGCTGCGGTTTGTGATGCGGTTCGCGATATTGTTGTATTTGCCTCGCTTATTGAACGAACGAGAATGATGCTCCTAACCAAAGAAGAACGTCAGACCGACCTGAACCCACAGGAAACGTCGGAATGGCTCGAAGCCCTTGAGCAAATAGTAGATGAGGCTGGGCCTGACCGGGCTGCCTATCTGCTGGAACAGTTGTTGAGTCGAGCCCGTAATTTCGGTGTTGCGCCTCCTATGGAGATGCGGGCGCCGTACGTAAACACGATTCCGACCAGCGAGGAGGCGCCTTATCCAGGGGACCGCGCTATCGAGCGCCGGATCAAAAGCCTGATTCGCTGGAATGCGGCGGCCATGGTGGTGAAGGCCAACAAATATGACCCGAACATAGGCGGACACATTTCGACCTATGCCTCGCTCGCTACCTTGAGTGAAGTCGGGTTCAACCATTTCTTCCGCGGGAGCTATGGAGACCAGGCGGGTGACTTTGTTTACTATCAGGGCCATGCCGCTCCCGGTGTGTACTCGCGCGCTTTCCTCGAAGGCCGGCTGACGGAACAGCATCTGTTGAATTTCCGTCACGAGCTGCGTGATCATCCCGGCTTGTCGTCTTACCCACATCCCTGGTTGATGCCTGATTTTTGGCAGTTCCCAACCGTATCGATGGGACTGGGGCCGATCAACTCGATTTACAATGCCCGGTTCCTCCGCTATCTGGAGAATCGAAGTCTGCTGCCCAAGACGGATCGAAAAGTCTGGGCTTTTCTGGGCGATGGCGAGATGGATGAGCCCGAATCGACGGGCGCTCTCCGCATTGCCTCGCGCGAGAAACTGGACAACCTCATCTTCATTATCAACTGCAATCTGCAGCGGCTGGATGGGCCGGTTGCCGGCAATACAAGCGTGATCCGCGAACTGGAAGGTGTCTTCCGGGGGGCCGGATGGAACGTTATCAAGGTTCTCTGGGGCGGTGATTGGGACGAACTTTTCCAGCGCGACACGAGCGGGCTTCTGTTGAAGCGCATGGAAGAGTGTGTCGACGGCGAGTACCAGAATTTCAAAGCGCGCGGCGGCGCCTACGTTCGGAAAGAGTTCTTCGGAAAATATCCGGAGCTTCTCAGATTGGTGGAAGACAAGACGGACGAAGAGTTGGGCCGGCTGCGGCGCGGCGGTCATGATCCGGTGAAGGTCTACAATGCCTTCCGACGTGCCGTTCAACATACGGGACAGCCGACGGTCATCCTTGCCAAGACCGTCAAGGGATACGGCCTGGGCGAAGCGGGCGAGGGGAAAAATATCACTCACCAGCAGAAAAAGCTGAACGAGAATGAGCTGTTTTATCTTTCGCAACGATTTGACCTCAACTTAGACAAAGAAACTGTTAATTCGATCTCTTTCCTCCAGCCTTCCGACCAGACCGAAGAGATTCGCTACCTGAAAGAACGGCGAGAAGAACTGGGCGGCTACCTGCCCACTCGTCATCCCAAGAAGATCGAGATTAAAGCGCCGCCGCTCGAAATTTTCAGCGAAGCGTTAGGCGGTTCCCGGGGCAGGGAAGCCTCCACCACCAGCGCCTTCGTTTCGGTGCTGAAGTCGCTCCTCAAGCAACCCGAATTAGGCAAATACATCGTGCCAATCGTTCCGGACGAAGCCAGAACTTTCGGTATGGAATCGATGTTCCGGGAGCGCGGGATCTACGCGCCGGGCGGACAACTTTACACGCCAGTAGACAGTGACGTTCTGATGTATTACAAAGAGTCACAGAACGGACAGATTCTGGAAGAAGGCATCACCGAGGCCGGCGGCCTCGCCTCCTTCACAGCCGCCGGCACGGCTTACGCCTCGCTGGGGATTCCGACGATCCCGTTTTTTATCTACTATTCCATGTTTGGCTTCCAGCGCGTAGGCGACTTGATCTGGGCCTTCGGAGACAGCCGCGGCAAGGGTTTCCTGCTGGGCGGCACGGCCGGACGAACCACACTGGCCGGAGAAGGTTTGCAGCATAACGACGGGCATAGCCACGTATTTTCGAGCGTTTATCCCACCTGCACCAGCTACGACCCGAGCTTTGCCTACGAGGTCGCGGTAATTATTCAAGACGGCATCCGGCGCATGTACGAACAGGGCGAGGATCGTTTTTACTACCTGACGGTCGGCAACGAAAACTACGTCCAACCGCCCATGCCGGAAGGCGAAGGGATCCGGGAAGGTATCCTGCGCGGGCTTTATCTGTACAAAGCAGCCGAGAATGCCGCCGCCCATGTGACGCTATTTGGAAGCGGCTCGATTCTGAACGAAGCCTTGGCGGCACAAACAATCCTTTCGGAGAAGTACGGCGTGGCGGCCAATGTTTGGAGCGTCACCAGCTACACCGAGCTGCGACGCGAGGCTTTGATTGCCGATCGCTGGAACAGGTTACACCCGGCCGAGCCCGAGCGCGCGCCCTATTTAGTAAAGGCGCTGGGAAACATCGACATGCCCATCATTGCGGCAAGCGACTACATGAAAGTGGTGGCAGACCAGATTGCGCCGTGGCTGCCGGGCCGCCTGACCGCCCTCGGGACAGACGGATTCGGCCGGAGCGAAAATCGAGAACACCTGCGGCGCTTCTTCGAAGTGGACGCCAACAGCATTGCGGCTGCTGCGTTATCGCGACTCTCTCGCTGGGGCCGCTTCGACGCTAATCGTGCCAAGAACGCGATCGCTGAACTAGGGTTAACGCCGGACAGCATCGATCCTTCTTTGGCGTAGGGTCGTTCGAGTCATTTTAGTCTCGAAATAATAGAAAGCGCTTCCTTCAATCGCAGCTTTGCCAACACGTTTACCGTTCGAAGCCAGCTGGTTCCATGTGAGTGGGGAACGTAGCGGCGAAAACATCTTAATTTTGCTGGTGTAACCCGATTTGCGCGCTGGTGCGTCCATCCCATTGGAGTACTTTTGTGAAATTTGTTCGAAGTTCAATTCTTCTCTTATCTGTTCTCTGCGCCGGCGTCAGTCTTGCTCACGCCCAGAACGGACTTGACGTTTATTTTGGCGTCGGAACCTCAACTGCCGATTCAAACGGCACCAGCATCGATACATTTAACACCGGGAACGTCGGGCCGAGAAATACTCCCGGCTACCTGAATACGCCGAAGCTGACTGGCGCCTTCGGAAAGGCCGGCGCCGACCTCATGCTCACCCCGCATTACGGTGTGGGCGGAGAGGCCGACTTCCGCTTCAGCCAAGGGAACTATGCCGGCCTGAACTATCGCCCGATTTTCTACGATTTTTACGGAATCTGGGAGCCGATTACTCGTATCCGGCGCGTGGTCCCTCAATTTGTCGGCGGATTAGGCGCGGCGAACCTGCGGTTCTTCTACCCGCAGTCGTACTGCGACGCCTTCGCGGGCTGTTCGAGCTCCAATACCTTTTTGGAAAGCTCCAATCACTTCCAGGTGCGTGTTGGTTTCGGTGTGTCGATTTATGCGACCCCGCATATTTTCTTCCGGCCCCAGGTTGACGCCCATTACATCAACAACTTTTATCAGTTTGGAAGCAACTGGGTTCCCGAATATAGCGTTTCGATCGGCTACCGGTTCGGCGAGCATTAATCTCGAATCGCCGGATTACCGTTCGAAGCCAACCGGCTCGCTTCCGCTTTCAGCATGGCTGCGGAGATAGGGATTTGGAACTTCCTGGCAGATGCGTTCGATCAAGGCGAGATCCCTGAGGTGGTCCTCTTCAAGATCGTCACACAGCTGGTCAAATTTTGTCGGGTTTTGCTTGCGTTCCTCTTCCGCCCTCTTCTGTTCTTGCTTTTGGTTTTCGATTTGCATTTTGCGGAGGTCATTTTCCGTTTTACGAGCTTCTTTTTCCGCTTTACGCTCTTCTGCTCTGAGTTTCAGCAGATCGTGCAGGCATTTGGAGAAGGCGCGCTCGTTGGCGGTCTGGTAGCGCAAGTAGAGCGAGAAAGTCTTTTCGTTTCCCTCTATCGATTGTTCGTTTGAGAAGAGCTCGGTTTGGAAGTGAATGGCACGCTGGCCGAGCCAGTGGTGTTGTGCCATGCGCTGGACCAGAATATCTTCGGTGGTGTTGGCTGGCTGATGATCTTGCCGCAGGTTTGCGAGAAGGCGATCGAAGTCCTCCTTCGGCTCAGACGGCAGGATAGAGAAATGGCCGCGGAAACCGTGTTTGAAGTGATTCATGCTGGATGTGGCTCGCCCTTCTCTGGTGCGCGGTCCGGTGGAGTGGCGCGCGTTTTCGCGGTTGATTTCGGCCCGGGTACGCGGGGAGTCGGTCTGTGGTTCCGATTCGGGAGTAAGTTGAGCGGATGCGGCCTCAACGGGCGGTATCTCCCGTGAGATGTTTCCGGCGGCTACACCTTTACGGGCGAGCTTGCGGGTGCGGCGCTCTTCGGCGCGGCGGGTTTGGCGCGATGTCATAGCTCATTTTTGTTATAGGGCTTGTTCGGCGGGCTACATTTTTGTTTGTAAGTTGTTGGTTTGGTGGGCGTGAAATAAATTCTCGAGTTGTCACCGAGCAGTCACGACGGCCTTTGGCTTTTGGGCGCTGTTGTGCGAGACGGAATGTCCATTTCCCAACGCCGAGCGTGTTCTTCATATCGACCAACTGTTTGCGCGCATGCAGCGTCTGAATACATACGAAGCAAAGACGAATGCCATGACGAGAATCGGATCGAATTTATCCCAAGTACTGCCACCGCCATTCAGTTGTGAATAGAACACGATTAAAAGATTGATTGCGAGACCAGCATAAACCCACTCAGTCAATCGAGGCACATTGGGAATCAGAAGGCCCACGCCACCAAGGATGTGGGCCACGCCAATCAGAGGGATGATATAGAGCGGGTATCCGAGCTGCTGATTGGCGATCCTCCATTCGTCGGGATCGTGAATTAGATATAACCTTCCGAAGTACACCCAGATGAAGGCGACAAGGCCGGTTATTACCAGCGCGGCTATTTGAGTTGCTCGACCTGCCCGCGCGGATTTATCTATTGTGTGTTCAGCTTTCATATTAAAAACGATCCTCTTCTTGCGGTTTAAATGGTTATAAGTCGTTCTGCAATAAGTCGGCTCTTGTACGCGACTGAAATCAACGCGCTGCATGGGCGGACGGCCTCCGGGTCGTGCATTAAACGAGGGCTTTCTGCACCCTTCACCACAAGAGAACAGGTGAGGGTGCCCTCGTCACGAGCATCGCCCTCGATCATGTCTACTCCCGGCAGATCGGCGCTCGCCTTCGAGCGAACCAGGGCCACGACGGAATGGCCTTTCGCCAGGGCGGAACCGGACGATCAGCCGTCCGGTTCACCCGTTGCACCAAATCAAGAACTTTCATGTTTGACTTCGATCTTTCTTGACGTTAGCGCCGCAGTTCCCAAGGGACCGGGCTGATTCAGCTTGCCCGGGACTTACGCCTTGACGGCGTTCTGTGCAGCCGCAAACACATCGCGTGCGGACGTTGTACCCGCTACGTGCTCCGTACCCGTGAGTCCGAGGTCCATCCATCCCGCGTTCACGCTCTCAAACATTTCTTCGGCAGGTCCAGTGTGGCCCTTCGGGATGCCGAACTGCTCGAACGCTTCCGCCCACCCCGCACGCGGCACTGCAAAGGCTTTTACGTTGAGTTTTAGGACTTCGCCCAATTGTCCCGCTACTTCATCCGCGCTTACCATCGAACCTAGCTCAATAACGCGATGCCCTGACCACGCTGGCCCGGTCAGAAGCTTTGCTACCGCTACACCGATGTCGTTTGTCGCGACCATTGTCGATTTCCGGTCTGTAGGACTGTAAAAGAGCGGTAGTGTTCCGCCTTGGCCGGCCTGTAAGCCGTAAAGAAAGTTTTCGAAAAAGCCGCCTGCGCGCACAAATGCGACCGGAGATGACAGGCTGCGAAACCCTTGCTCCAAAAGTGATAAGGCCGTGATCATCCCCAGCCCGCTTGTTTTATTCGCGCCCATCGATGAGAGCGCTACCACCCGCGGGGGCACTGTCTTGGTCAGCGCCTCGACATAGTTCGCAATCACGCCCTTTGCTTCTCTGTAATCAGGCGAGGGCGCCCATACAGCCGGCAACATAACAAACGCGCCCTCAACACCTTTGAGCGCCGCCGCTATGGCTGCCGCATCGTTCCAGTCTCCATCCACCAACTCCACGCCTTGGTCTGCCCACTTCGCCGCTTTGCCGCGATTGCGCACAAGTGCTCGCACCTGTTTGCCTTGCTTCAGCAGATGCCGCGCGGTGGCGCTCCCAACATTGCCAGTAATGCCCATGACTAAATACATGCTCGTTTTCTCCTTGTTATTTGGCGGCCCATCCCAATGAGCGACCTGACCATTAGAGCCTTTTTAAAACCATTGGTTGCAAAATAATCAATGGTTGAATGTTGTGAACACATCGATCGCTGTGCCATTAGATGGTGGCGCTTTTGCAGCCAATGGTTATAAGTCAACAAGCGGTCGCAAAAATGGTCGAAAGGGACTAAGCTATTAAAGTGCCATCCACATCACCAAGTCGCCGGGTAGAGCGCAAGGAAAGGCTGCGGGGCGAAATCCTTGCGGCTGCAAGCAAAATGTTTGCCGATCGCGGTTACGAAGCCGTGACGCTTCGCGCGATCGCTACAGAGATCGGCTATACGCACGCCGTGATCTACCAGCATTTCCCTGACAAATGGCATATTCTTGCCGAGTTGAGCAGCGAGACGATGGGGCTGCTGATTCAGAACTTCGACGCGATTGCCGCTAAACATCCTGTACCGAAAGAGCGTCTTTTTGCGACTTCACGCGGCTTGATTCAGTTCTGCATTGGCCATCCACAGCAATTCCGCAACGTCTTCTTCGGGCCGGAGAACCGCAACGGCATCCGCGCTGGACAATATATCAACGACCTTGGCGCGCCTTTGTTCCAACGTTTCGTACAGCTCTTTTTCGATGTTGCCAAGGATGAAGGATTGCCAAGTAAGGATGACATCGTGGTAGCCCACACCTGGTGGTTCACGATCTTCGGCCTCGCCACGCTCCTGGTCATCCAAGGTGTTGTGCCTGACTTGCCTGACCAGACGCTCGTGGTGGAGCAAACGATCGCAACGCTTTGGGCCGGCGTTCAGGCTGTTCCGCGATTGCCGAAGAGCGCCGTCTCGAAGCGATCCAGCCGGTCCACCGCTCCAAGGCACTAACAGCTTCTGTCTACTTAGGAGTCGTTGGCTGCCGAAGCCTCCTGAAGTCCAGTCCCAAACACCCACCTCAAGCCCAATGCCATATTTCTTCAGATACCGAAGGATTTGCACGGTGGATTCCGGCGTATCGGCGTCACAGAAAACGCTCCGAAAGTCCCTCGGTGATGATGACTGGAGCTCTTTGCGAGAAGTTCCCAAACTTGGCGTCCCATATCGGCGCATACGTTTAGGGTTGTGCCTACGCGCTTGCCTTAGACGATGATGGCGGTCTTTGCGGCGGCGCCTGGCGGGGCTGCCTCCGCCATGCCTCGGGAACGCGAGTAGATCATGCGTGACGGCGATGTGTTTGCTAATCCGGTTTGGGGCTAAGAGCGATTCCTCTACGCTGCCGGACTACCGACGATTTCTCACCGTTATACGCCTGCGGGGCGATCCCAGCCCTCCTGCCAAGAGAGGGATCTTTGATGGCACTTGGCAACGTGGAGATCAAGGAGACAAGATATGGGGGAAACTTCAAGTGGGCTCAGGCGAGGCGTGTGAAGCCGTCCGAACTCCATTCTTCGCTCCCCACACCGTGACGCACGAAGAAAAGTCCGTCGGGATCATATTTCGTCTTGATAGCTCGCAATCGTGAGTAGTTGGTTCCCCAAAAATCTTGCTGCCAAGAGCGGTTGAAGTAATTGCTCTCCGAAACATAGGAGCCCGCGTTAGGCGCGCTCTTGCGAAGTTCGGCCACCGCGAAATCGATGTTTTGTGCATCCTTGCGGGCCGAGGTCAAATCCATCGTGTTGCGTGTTAGGCCAGGATAGGCGAGTCCTTGGCCATCCGCGATGATGACGAGCGCAAACGCGTCGACGACTGCCGGGTTCATTGCAGTCTGCCGTGTTTCCTCAAGCACCTCGAGCGATGCGCCGGCAAGCCCTTTATTTAGAAACACACGTAGCAACTTGTAACGGCTCGCTTCAAACAGCGCGTCGACTAGGCGCGACTGCTGCTTGGTTTGCAACAACGACTTGGGCAACCAAAGAGAATCGTAACCGTGTAGGAAAATCCCGCACTCTCCCTGGTCACCTTTGTTCCAGGCGTGGTCCTTCGGAAGGCCCTCGCGGGTATCCAGGATCATGTTGTGGTTTCCGTCGACCGCCCACCAAGAACGCGAGTCCCTTGCGCCCGCGCCGAGCTGCGAAATCACAATAAAGTCCTGGGGAGATGCCTTTACCCATTCGAAGAACGGCTTCCAGGTCGCTGCTGCTTGTCCGTCGTCAAGGCCTTGGCAAGTCATCGAAATCTCCATGACGTTGTCGGCTCCAAGCTTGACCTGCTCACCCCAATGCGGATTAAATAGCTTCTCGGTATAGAAGCTTACGAAGTGGGCAATCAGCCGCTTAAATGCAGCGTCCGATTGCACTTTGATTTTTCCCCAAGCACCGCCGAAATACTTGGGAAGCGCATGGGTTCGTAGCGTAAGTCGAGTAATAACTCCGAACGTGCCTCCACCCCCGCCTTTAAGCGCCCAAAACAGGTCGGGGTCACTGCTGGCATTGACCACCCGGACTTGGCTATCGGCGGTGACGACCTGAGCCTCGAGCAGCCCCGCTGCCGCGGTGCCGAAACCCTTCGAAAACACGCCGAACCCGCCGCTTTGTACGAGCCCAGCGACGCCCACGGTCATGCAGCCGCCTCCCTGGACGTAGCGGCCGCCCTGCGTTGTGACAGCGTTATAAAGGTCCATCCATACCGCGCCAGCTTCAGCCGTGACAGCGGGTAGTGGAGCCATGCGGCCTTCGCACCCTTTGGGCACGAACGCATCGTGCAGGACGACTTTGTTCATTGATCGGGTCCAAATAAGCAGCGAGTTCGGCGCGTTGGACGTACCTTGATAGCTATGAGCGCCCCCCTTGACAACGAGCCGAAGATTATTGGCACGGGCAAAGCTGATTCCTGCAGCTACGTCCGCTGCGTGGCGGGCCTTGATCGCGTATGCGCTCGGCGCTGGTGACCAGGCATCCAGCCATCCTGAAACTTCAGTGCCAGCAGGTTGGTCACCGATCCAATAGGGGTTGCTAATACCCTTCAGAGCGTCAAGGCAGACCGCACGATTTGGGTTGGAGCGGCACGATTCGAAGAGGGAGTGCACTTCGATCAAATTTCCCCCAACCTCCTCTTTCAGCTTCGCCCAGCTCGCAACCGACGGCCAAGACGGATCGGACGGCCGCACGCGCTGTTTCGATCGAAGTGTGGCTGCTCTCGCCGTCTTCGTCGAACCTAAGCCCGCACCGAAACAATCGGCCAGAATCGGCACCATCCCAATCGAACGCAATAGATTTCTTCTCTTCATTGATCACCAATTTGATGCGTTGCTAGTGTACTGTCCAAGAAATAACTAGACAGCGACTTTCTTCTCTTTTCTGCGCTTCGGGCTGGTGCAGCCAGGTTGGATCTGCTCCAGCGTTCGGCGGCAGCGGGAAAGTTTCTCTTGGATTGAATCGATAGTGGCGGTCCAAACGAAGGGCTGGGGTCTTTCATTCCAGGTATCAAGGAATGCAACGATCGCTGTCTGTAGATCGGCAACGCTCAGAAACGCAGCGCGTTTGATTGCTTTGTTGTCGAGGTGACCGAACCACCGTTCGACAAGATTCATCCAACTGGAACTGGTGGGCACAAAATGAGGCACAAACCGCGGATGACGTTTCAGCCACTCTCTCACTTTCTGGTGCTTGTGAGTGCCGTAGTTGTCCATGATCAGATGGAGCGGAACGGTGCCGGGAAACTCTCGATCAAGCCGACGTAAAAATTTCAGGAACTCTTGATGCCGGTGTCGCTGATGGCATTCGCCGACTACCTTTCCCTGCAATGTCTCCAGCGCCGCGAATAGGGTCGTCGTTCCATTGCGTTTGTAGTCATGGGTCATGGTCCCGCAGCGGCCCTTCTTGATCGGCAACCCCGGCTGGGTGCGGTCCAGAGCCTGGATCTGGCTCTTTTCGTCCACGCAAAGCACAATGGCCTGTTGAGGCGGGTTGAGGTATAGACCCACTACATCGGTCATCTTTTCCAGGAATCTCGGATCGCGAGAAAGCTTGAATGTCTTCGTGCGATGTGGCTGCAGATTATGCGCGCGCCAGATATTGTTCACTGTGGACTTGCTGACGCCCTGTTGTTGCGCCAGTGTCCGGCAACTCCAGTGCGTCATCCCCGCCGGTTTGGTTTGAAGAGTTGCATGCACGATGGCCGTGATCTTGTCCAACTCGTAGGTCGGCTTTCGTCCCCGGCCCGGAGCAATGTCCCACAGCCCATCCAGCCCGAATTCAACAAAGCGCTTGCGCCAAAGGATCACCGTGTTCCGGTTTACTGCCAGTCGCCGGGCGATAGCGGCATCGGCCTCTCCTTCGGCAGCGCAGAGGACTATCCGACAACGCAGAGCTACCTGCTGGGGAGTGCCATGCGCCGAAATCCACTCTTGAATCTTCCGGTGGTCCACAACTGAGAGCCCGACGGAATCGCCCATGACCAAGCTTATTCCCGATCAAGCTACTTGTCTAGTTATTTGCTGGACACAACACTAGCGAATCGCACTTACTTCTGCCGGGAGGTTGTGCAGCATCGACAAACGAACAATTCGCCAACCAGCTTCTCCCTTTGGGGCAAAGCAACCCGCTCGACGCGCGCATTAGGCTGGGATACACGTGGCCCGACATTTCAAATTTGACTGGCACTTGCTGCAGATCCGCGCTGACTGCATTCTCATCAGCGGCAATACGGAAGCTAATCTCATCTCTTATCTTCGCCGCTCAGAGTGAGGAAGTCAGATGCTTTCGGAAGAACGCCGGGATTACTCGCCAGTGACGGCGATGTGTTTATGAAATTGGCCCGGACGATCTATGAGCCGGAAAGCCCCAATTCTTAAGTAAACGCTTTTGGGGCTGCCCCCCAGCGACGTAGATTTCGTTGTTGACAAAAGTGGCCTTCTCAGCGAAGCCTGGAGTTTCCTCAAATGGCTTTTTTCTGCGGTTTAGAGTCGCGGGTCCCAGCTGGTTAAGAATTTCGCAAGTGTTGTCACAGATTGCAACTTCCGCGCGGATTAGACCTGTACGGGTGGCGTTGGGCCTTCGTATCCGACGAGTCCTTCGCCGGAACGGGCGGGATCGTAGCCGGGATTCGGAGTGGGCATGGCGGCGGCGACGGAGTGACGCCAATCATCGAGTAAATTGTGCAGCTGTTTGGCCCGGCCGGATTCCTTGAACGCCAGGTTGCGCCGCTCGCCGATGTCTTCTTGCAGGTTGAAGAGTTCCAGCCGGTGGTCTTCGTAGAATTCGATCAGTTTCCAATGGCCGAGACGCACGGCGGCAGCTGGAACGCCGCCCTGGTCGCTATAGTGCGGGTAATGCCAGAACAAAGGGCGTTCCGGTATGGAGGCGCCGTTTAGAAGAGGCAGGAGAGACACTCCATCCACCTTAGGAGAAGAAGATGTCGTGAACACTTGGCAGAAGGTGGGAAAGAAGTCGATGCTCGAGACAGGCTGGTGGATGACGCTGCCCGCTTTGGTCACGCCGGGCCAGCGAATCAGCAAGGGTTCGCGAATGCCGCCTTCGTATACGTGGCCTTTGCCGGCTCGCAGCGGAGAGTTGTTGGTGACAGGTTTGAGCCGGCGCTCCTGGTAGCGCACGCCGCCGTTATCGGAAAAGAACACCACGATGGTGTCTTGCTCCTGGCCGGTTTCGGCGAGCATTTTCATGAACTGACCGACACTGTCGTCCGCGGTCTCGACCATGGCGCAGTAGATCGGATCGACATCGGCGGTATTGCGAGCGCGATATTTCCGGACCAGGTGTTCGGGAGCTTGGAGCGGCATGTGGACGGTGTACTGGGCCTCGTAGAGGAAGAAAGGATTGGCTCGGCTTTCACGCCACAGGCGGGAGCCTTCGAAGGTGAGACGTTGGGTAAGGAATTCGCCGGATTCGAGCTTCAATCCCGGGAAGGTGAGCGGCCCAAAATAGCCGGGAGGATGTCCGGCATCGGAACCGCCAATGTTTGTGTCAAAGCCCTGGTCGGTGGGCAAGTAACCGTTTCCTCCGAGGTGCCACTTGCCGACTGCAGCACTGCCGAAACCCGCGGGCCGCAGCGCTTCAGCAAGGGTGGTTTCGGAGAGGGGCAGCTGCTGTTCAAAGGACGGCGTCAGAAGTTTGGCGAACGGCCATTGCTTCCTGCCTGGAATCCAGTCCGTGAGATGCAGCCGCGCTGGATATTTGCCGGTGAGAATGCTCGCTCGGGTCGGAGAGCAGACCGGGCAAGCCGCATACGCATCCGTGAACAAGGCGCTTTGAGACGCCAGCCGGTTCAGATTAGGCGTATCGATAAAGGTGTTGCCGTATGGTCCGGTGTCGTGCCATCCGAGGTCGTCCATGAGGAGGAACAGGATTTTCTTCGGCGAGGTGGCGGCGGCGCCGCGCACGAGGCTGGCCGTTATGGCGCCGGCTGTTGCGGTCAGGAATGCTCTTCTATTCATTGGAAGCTTCGCTTTTACCAGTACAACTTGAGGCCGAACTGAATTTCACGAGGATCGTTGGGCGAGTCGCGGGTTGCCGAAATTCGCTGTGTTGGTCAAGTTAAAAACTTCGGTGCGGAATTCAGTCGAAACGCGCTCGGTGATTTTGAATCGTTTGAACAGTGAGAGATCCAGTCGGCGGAAGGGAGGACCTGTTACCTGGGTGGGCGCGGCGCCGAGCGGCGTGATGTTGGTTTGCCCGACAACGCTGACCGGCGATGGATTGACGAACGCGGCAGCATTGACAAAATGGTTGACCGTGCTGCCGGCGTAGGGATTCTGACCGCTGGCCAGCAGTGCGTTGCAGCCGAAGCTGGTGCTGGTGGCGAGGGCGCAGCCTACCGTGAAGGGTTGGCCATCTTGCACGGTGGCTACCCAGTTTACGGTCCAACCGGAGATGAGGGCGCCTGTGATGCCCTGCGCCGCCGAAGCGAACCGTCTGCCCTTACCAAACGGGAGCTCGTAGAGCCCGCTCAGGTGGGCAACGCGGCGGACATCGAAGTCGGCGAGAGAGTAATCCTGCCGGATGCCGAAGCCGGGAAGCCAGGGAGCGCGATAGGATCCGGTGTCGTTTTCTAATGGATCACGAGCGTCGGACAGGGTCTTTTGCCAGGTGAAATTGGCAAGCAGACTAAGTCCTTGCGAAAAGCGCTTTTCAAAGGTGGTCTGCAGGGAATTGTAATTACTAATGCCTTGCGTCGTGGTGTAATCATTTCCCGAGAGAGCGGTCTTAGGGTACGGGACGTAATTGCTCGAATTGGCGCCGGGCGGTAACAAGACTAAGGCCGGATTGGGCGAAAGAACAGTCTCGAGGTGTCTCCCGTTGGAACCGACGTAGCCTGCGGTAAACGTGCTGCTGGAGTTCAGTTGATATTGAACGGAAAGATTTTCGCTTTGCGTATAGGGCGTCTTCCAGTTGTATTGGAATCCGACGAGGGGCACTCCAAGCGGGCTGACAGTTGCCGGAGTCAACGGGAGATTATGGAACGACGTTGCAAGCAGACCCAGTGAATTGTCGGCCGCGATGGGGGTTTCCGGCGTCAGGCTGGTGCGCGTCACAGTGTATTCGATGGGAAAGTTTTCGGTGATCAGAGGCGAGCCGCCGATTTCTTCAATGCCGCCGTAGAAGATGCCGTATCCTCCTCGGACCACCCAGCGTTTTTGCAGTTGGTAGGCGAAGCCAAAGCGCGGAGCGAAGTTCAGCTTTTGCGCATTGCCTAGGAGTTGGCCGCCCTGTTTCACCTGAATTCCTTCCTGCGCCAGAGCAGTGGTGAAAGTGGAGGGCAATTCAGCGGCAACTTGCGGCGTAACCAGGTACGTGCCGCCCGACAGGTTTTGTCCGGGGAGGAAATTGGCGAGGTTGCCCAGGCGATCATGAGGGAAAGAAAAGAAGTCGTAGCGGACGCCGAGGTTCAATGTCAACTTGCCAGTCACCTTCCAATGGTCTTGCAGGTAAGCGCCGGCATAGTTTCTGATGAGACTGTGCGTGACAAGGTTCGAAAGCTGCACTTGATTGGCGCCTGCCAGGTTGGAAGCGCCGGTGGGAGCGAGGAGCATCTGAGCGATGGCGGTACTGCTGTCGGCCTGCCCAATTACGGACGTAAAGACGCCCGAATAAGAAAAAGCGCCGCGCGACTGCGGGGGTTGGGTGAAGGGATAAATCACGCGTTGTCCGAGGAAACCGGCTTTGAGGGTTGTGGCTCCACGATTGAAGGTCAGGTCGTCGGTTAACTGGGGCGTCGTCCCATATTTGTTACTGGGAAGGAAACCGTTCGAGCCGAAGCGCGAAAGGCTACCCACGTTAAATTGCGGCAATCCTCCATTGTCGGAGCTCTGCGGCACGCCGGTAATTCCAAACTGCTCCGGAATTCCTGTTTGGTTTCCGAAGGGCTGGAGCCACAATGCATGTTCACGGTTAACGCCGAGGCGAATCTGGTTCACAAGGCTGGGACTGAACAAATGCGTTTCCCCGATCAGGGCATTTTGAGCACGGTCGTTCAAATTGCTATTGACCAACGAATCGCCGCCGTCCGCAAAGCCTCGAAAGGGTCCGGGATGCAGCTGGGTGTGATTGTTATAGCTGTAGCGGCCGAACAGCTGATCTTTTTCCGAGATGTTTTCATCGATGCGGATATCGAAGCTGTTGAAATTGTCGCTGAAAACGGGTGAGGTTATGTAGTTGTTGAAGATGCCGGGCCGATCGGGCGCGGGCAAAAGATTGAGCAGTTTGACCGCATTGGGGTCGATCCGCGAGGCAGGAATTACGTTGCCGGGAAACGCATCGCGCACGTAAGTTTTTGCAGCGGACCGAGTGGTAGCGGGATCCAGAATCGTTCCGGAAGCGATTCTGCGGCCGAGGGCATCGGTGCGCGAGCCTGTCTGCCCCGAGATCAGATCAGCAAAACTGGTGAATCCGCTCTGCTGTTCGGCAAGCGTTGGAACGGTTGCGGTGTCGGCATTTCCTTGCCGGATGCGGGAACCCTCGTAATCGACAAAGAAAAATGTTTTGTTGCGGCCGTTGTAAAGGCGGGGGAGAACGACCGGACCACCCTGGGTAAAACCGAATTGATTCCTGCGGAACTCGGGTGTGGATCGTCCGGCGGCATTTAAGAAGAAGTCGTTGGCATCCAGAACATTGTTGCGAAGGAACTCCCAGGCATCGCCGTGAAATTGATTCGTTCCCGACTTCACGGTGGCGTTCATCACGGCGCCGGCGGAGCGGCCAAACTCGGCGCTGTAGCTGTTGGTTTGGATTTTGAACTCCGAAAGCGCATCGACGGGAGTTTGCACTACATAATCTTTTCCATTTTGGCGGGAGATGATGGAAGAGTTGTTGTCGATACCGTCGAGAAGATAATCGTTCTGAGTGGGGCGAGTGCCGTTGGCGCTGAAACGGCCGTTACTGTCTTCGCCGCGAGTATCTTTCTGGCCGAACGAAACACCCGCGGCGAGCTGTGCGAGGAAGATGTAGTTGCGGCCATTCAGCGGCAGGTCGTTGATCTGGCGCGACTCGACCACCTGGCCCACCGAGGCGTTCTCGGTTTGGAGGGCCGGAGCGGCGGAGGTGACATCGATGGTTTCCTGCACTTGTCCCGGCTCGAGAGCGAAATCGATTTTCGCCTGCTGCTGAATATCGATGGCGACGTGGGAACGGACAACTCGCGCAAACCCTGGCTCTTCCACCGAAAGCGTGTAAGTGCCGATGCGAACCGGCGAGAAGGAGTAGTTCCCGTGGTTATCGGTGTCGGCAGATAGTGAGGCATTGGTTCCTTCGTTTTGCAAGGTGACCTTTGCGTTGGGGACGACGCCGCCGGTTTGATCGACAACCTGGCCGATGACGGAACCGCTGTCGACCTGGGCGGGCAAAGGGATAGTCCAGAAGAGACACGCGAAGACAACGAGGGTGAGACCAAGCAACCGGGCCATGGAGGGGAGGATAGCAGAAACTCTTTATCTGTGAGTTCAGGTGTTCGGGGCAGGGGTGGAGATGTTTCAGCCCAATCTGCGTTTTCCGCTTGACACGCCTTCAGCCAAGATCTAATATGGCGTTATGCGACATGTCATAATAGATCCGGACGCGTCGGAGAGCAAACCTCTTTCCGAGCCTGTTTTTCTCATTCTGACCAGCTTGGCCGATCAGCCTCGACATGGGTATGCGCTGATGCAGGATATTCAGCAAATGAGCGACGAACGGGTAATGTTAAGCACCGGAACGCTCTATGGCGCTCTTCGTAGATTGCTTGAGGATGGACTGATTGAGCGATTCCAACAGAAAGACAAATCGCGAGACAAGCAAGCCTACAAATTAACGGTCGAGGGGCGCCGGCAGGTTCGACTCGAAATGAATCGGATGAAGCAGCTGATGCGGATCGCCGCTGCACGAATGAAAGCGGCGGAGGCGTAACGTGATGCAGCTATTTTATCGGGCCATACTGCGGCTTTACCCCGCGGAATATCGAGCGGTTTTTGCTCCGGAGATGCTAGCGACCTTCGATCAGGCAGCCATGGACTCCAGAAAACGGGGAGTCTTGCACTTCGTATCGTTCGCCACCCGCGAATTCGCCGGCCTGCTGAAAGGGCTGTTCGCGGAACAGATGGCAAAATGGGCGGCTCAGGAGGCTTACATAACATCGCGGTCTTCATCGACAGATAGCACGCAGCTCCCAGCCGAGATCGTTGAAGTACAAAGCCGTCTTGCGCATCTTCTCCGTGGCATGGAGTTTGCGATTGCACATCATGACTTTCCGAAAGCTCGTTTCTACTCGAATGAAGAGCGTGTCACGCGAGCCATGCTGGAGCGGCTGATGGATGAATACAAACAAGACAGCCCACTCACGGTTCCGACCGAAGTACGGAGATCCAGCGGATACGCATAGAGCTCTGGCGATTATCATGCGCTCGAACGGATCGTTATGATGCGCCGGCAGCCGCGTCGTGTGCGGGGACGTGCAGAACTTTAGGACCTATCCCGAGAAGGGCAGCTTACGAACTCGTAGACGGCCTTTTCGAAAGACTGCGACACACCCGCTTCTCAGTTCAGGCTCCAATGCAGTAAGAATAGGCAGTAGCATGCCAATGTAATCCCGTGCGACTAAGAGATTCGTTTCCTGGAACAGGATGAACTATGGGCGCTCAGAGTTCTGAGTGGCGAGAATCGTGCTGAAATCTGAGTCTGCCGACACCACGACGCGCTCTTCTTCGAGCGCCCGCGCCAGGATTTCCTCGTCCTTGGCTCCGCGCATTCCATAAGTTCGGACGTGAACCGCATCGTACCCCGCTCTTACAAGAAGGTCGGCTAGCTGTGGAGGCAAGGCGTTGTCGATCAGACATCTCAAGCTGATTGCGGGAGGAGCAGTTCACGTTCCATTACGGTAGCAGCGGCGAACCGCAGGCACTCAACTGTAATGCGATCGAAATTCATCATTGCGTCCCTTGATCATTGTCGCAACTGCTGCTGCTTCAGACAAGCGAGGTTCATTCGCAGAGAGCCTGTCAAGAAAGATTCCGGACGGCTGCAAAAATCCGTGTGATCCTCCCGCGCCCACAGTTCCGGTGCCGTGATTGCCTAGCATCGCGATCGAGCGGTTCTCTGAAAAAACAAAGTTCGGCGATCGAAACTCTTGCATCCGCTTTTACTTTGCTATATAAAGTACCTATGCGACTAACGAAATACACCATGGCTGCTACGGAACTGCTCCTCATCTTTCCAGCCGCTCTCTTCATGACCGCGCTCTTCGTGCGCAACCTGCAACCGCTACAATACGAGCCGGCGCACACCGCCCAGCAGATCGTTACGTGGTTTGCGGTGCGGCCGCGCCTCGGTCTGTGGGGACTACTTATCGCTCTGCCATTGGCGGTGCTGGTCACCGGCTGTGTTACGCTCTGGCGCAGGTGGAGCGATGATGTTGAACTGCGACAGGCCTCACGCCAAACTCTTGCCGCGCTCAGTGCGAACTGGGCGACGGTGTTAGTGGCTGGCTCAACGTTGGCAGCTGGAGGCGTCTTAGCGATTGTCGCCCTCCATCTATTGACCGACTAACAGCTCTCGTCGCCCCATGACGCGCCCAGTCATTACTTTATGAGTCAGCTGTTCTCACATCATCTATCGGCAGGGAAGCTAAAACGCCGTGACATCTTGCTTGGTTCCGCCATAGCCGCCGGCGTACTACGAGGGCAGACTCCTAAGCGGTTCGGATCCGATCGGGCCAAATTAGACCGGATCGGAGTGATGACACTGTCGTTCGACAGCATTTTGAAAAGTGACCGACACCCAAAGGACCCCAGGAGAACCCTGGATATTCTGGATGCGCCCCAAATGATCGCCGACCGCTACGGCATTCATCACGTGGAATTCCAGCATTCTCACTTTGCCTCGACCGAGTCCTCCTATCTGAAGGAATTGCGCGGTCGCCTGAAAAAGGCGAAGTCGCACATGAACCAAATCTGTCTGGAATTCGGGATCCTTAACATCTCCTCGCCGGATCCGATGCTTCGGATTGAGACGGTGGACCTCACTAAGCAATGGATCGACCACGCTGCCGCAGTGGGGTGTCCGCGCGTCATGTTAAACCACGGAAGCCTGGCGCCCGAAGTACGTGAACCCGCGATTACGACGTTGAAAGAGATTGCCGCGTACGGGAGCAAAAGAACAGTCTGTGTCACGTTGGAAAACCGAGGCCATGGACCTACTCCGATTAATCCAAGCTGGGACGTAGTGGTGGAGGTCATCAGAGCTGCCGGCATTCATGCCAATCCCGACACTGGTAACTTTCGCGACGAAGCGTCTCGTGCCGCTGGATTGCGCGCTATGTATCCACTTTCTTGCGGTAGCAGTCACGCCCACTATGACCCCAAGCGATACAGCGAACTTCATGCCATTGGGATTTCAAAAGAATTGGGTTACAAAGGCCTTTATTCAATCGAAGCGACCCCCGCCAACGGACCCGATCCGTACGTCGCGGTTCAGACCATCATCGAAGAGCTGGCAAACGATATTTGACGCCGCATCCCGTCTAGAACAGTTGTGCGAGCGTCTAGCTCGTTTCCATCGCAAAAATAAGCTCCTTGCAAACCGCGCTCGGTAACTATTTTCGGATCAATCGCCTTTGGCAGAGCCGCAACCAAAGGGAGCGTTTTCTTATCATTTTGCAATGGAAACTAAACACGGCGTCATAACTAATTGCGCATCCGCTTCCTTGCGGTCGCGGCTCCGAACCGGCGCTGAACTGAGCCGCGCGCGTCAACAAGCGGTTGTTTACCCGCAGGCAGTAACGACGCCGTGTTTAGCTCAGGACCGCAGGCTTCAGGACCTCCTCGCACCACTGTCGGAAGCTTGTCGGGGTCGTGTTCTCGGTTGTCCGCGGTTCGGCTTTATCGAGGCCATTTGCTTTCGCAGCCATCATATCGACAATGCCCTGCGCAACAGCCTCGCTCGCGCCGACCTTTATCAATTGGGCTTTGAGGGCTTCTCCGGGAATCTGCTGGAACCGAATCGGCTTTCCGAGCACATCCGTCATAATCGCCGCCATATCGTTGTAGGACAGATCCTCCGACCCAAGCACAGCAAGCCCACCCTGGCCCGTCCACGATTTGTCGAGGAGAAGTTTGGCGCCGCTGGAGGCGATATCCCGCGTGGCAACGAAGCGCGTCTTGAAATCCGGAGGAAATGGGGCGAAAAACATACCCTGCTGCTTTATCGGTTCAACCTGGCCGAGCATGTTCTCCATAAATCCGGGACACCAGAGAGCGCGGTAATCGACGCCGGTATTCTCAATCTCTTCGTCCTTCGCTAAGCAGGCTGTGATCGGACCCGCGTTTGTTGCCAGCGCCAACCCCCGGCCCAAGACTGACACCCCCACGGCCCGTTTCACTCCCTGGCTCTTGATCGCGTGGCACGCGGGCCGGCTGAAATGTAGGTAATACTCCATATTGTTGTTCGAGTGGAACGAAGGAGGTACGACCAAGAAGACGCTTTCTGCGCCCTCGAAAGCTCGTGACAAGACATTCTCGTCCTCGATCGAGCCCTCGACGACATCGGCCTTTCCGTGAACCTCCGGCGCGAGCTTGGCTGGGTCACGCACAATGACACGCACCGCCTCGTTGGCGGCAAGAAGATGTTTGACAACCTTCGATCCAATATTCCCGGTCGGCGTTGTGACGACGATCATGATGTTCTCCTTCCACCCTTTCGGGTATAAGTACACTATACCGTACCGTATACATCAACTCAAGAGAGAATGAAGTATGGCAAGGCGAGGCGACGAACTCCGGGAGCATATCCTCTACCTCGCTAAGGATGTGTTCCTTGAAATGGGTTTCGAGCGCGCATCGATGGATGTGATCGCCGGTCGTGCGGAGACCTCGAAACGCACCCTTTACGCTCACTTTGAGAACAAAGAGAAGCTATATCTCGCGGTCATCGACCTGGTGCGTGGACTTTTTCTCAGCAGGCTGAAGATGCCCGGCGATTATCCGGGTGGCGCCGCGGAGGCTCTGCTGATGTTCTGCGGCCGGTTTCTGGAGAGCTTGCTTTACGCTCGCACCATCCGAATGTGCCGCTTGAGCGTCGCTGAGGCCGAGAGATTCCCGGAGGGCTCCGCCCAGTACTTCGACGTGATCTTCTCGGCATCCCATGAACGATTGAGCGCTTACCTGAAGGAAACGTTTGGGTTATCGGCGAAGGTAAGTTCGGAAGCGGCGCAGCAACTTCTCGGCCGGGTCATTCACCCCCGCTTCCCGCGCGCTCTGTTCGGCGTCGATGAACTGTCTGAGCAGTTGGATGATGAAGCCATAAGAGCGGACTTCGATCTCAAGCCTATTCGCAAAGCAGTTGCGCAACTGATCGACTCGCTAGCGTGATATTAGGATTCAGATCTCTGCCGCCTCAAGCCCCATACCTCACGGATGATCGCGGTTTTTCAACCGACTGGTCAAAGGAATGATCCTGAACCCCCATGGATTGTCGATCGCTATAAGCCAAGTGGCAGCGGGCTGTCTACGGCGGCCGGGCGTTTGTTTGTTCATATTCAGCGCAACCTTTACTTCTGCCCGTTCGCCTGTGCCGCCAGAAGAATCAGATCCGTCACTTCCGTCGGGTGCGAAATCATCGACGCATGACTGGCTGGCACGCTGCGGACGGTCGCGCCCATTCTCTTCGCCATGAACTCCTCCGCTTGTGGCGGAATCATTTGGTCGTTCGAGGAAACCAAATACCAGGAGGGAATCTGTTTCCAAGCCGGCGGTCCCGACTTGCCGGCGTTCGAAGCTAAGCTCAAAGGCTTCTGCACCGCCGCCATGACGTTCGCTTCAACTGGATCGACGTCCCCCGCGAACACCTCAGCGAAACCTTTGCGATCGATCCACAGGAAGCCATGCTTGTCGGGGCGCACTTGTGCCGCGCCGGGCGGAGTCGGTCCTTGTTGGCCCAGAGCTTCGACGCTCTCGCCTTGATCCGGACCGAATGCCGCGATATAAACGAGTGCGGTGATGTTAGTCCGGTCCGTGGCCGCTCCGGTGATGACCATGCCTCCATACGAATGACCCACCAGCACGGTTGAACCTGTCTGCGCTTCCAGTGCATTGCGTGTCACTTGGATGTCATCGTCGAGCGAGGTCAGTGGAAGCTGAACCGCTGTGACGTCGAAGCCCCTTTCCTCCAACAGCGGAATCACCTTGCTCCACGAAGAGCCGTCCGCCCACGCCCCGTGAACGAGTACTGCATTTTTTGTTGCCATATTGTTCTCCTGTCGATCCGCCCGTTTCGTCACTGTTCCGCGCCGCGGCGAATGCATCCTTTCCACTTCAGTCTGCATCCATAAACCTCATTGGCAAACCCTAAATCGAGTGGAACGTTTCACTCGATGTGGGCGGATTGGCTGCTTATTTTGGGAAGGTGAAAACCGTAACTCGCTCACAGAACTTACGGTCGCTGCTTCCTGACAATGGATCTGAAGAACCTCTTTCTGTCGTCGCCTGGATATGGTCGACTTACACCGAACTCGCCTTGCGATCCTTCGTTTGTTGGCGCTCATCGCATTGACCGCTCGAGGCGGCCTGGCGCTGGATCCAGGCGCGCGGCCCGACGAGTATATACAGACCGGCTTCACAGTGGAAGGCGGACTTCCGTCGAATGTCGTAAACGCTATCCTCCAAACGCGGAACGGTTTTCTTTGGATCGGGACCGATGCGGGCCTCGCTCGATTCGACGGTCGGCGGTTTGTGTCGCTCTACTTTCGCTCTCCGCCCCCCGGCTCACAAGGCATCGTGCAAGCCTTGGCAGAAGGGCCCAACGGTGACTTGTGGATCGGAACAGGCGCCGGCTTAGCACGCATCGCTCGCGCTGGTCTGGACTTTTTCGACCGCTCTTTTTCTACCCTCTTTCACATCGGCGCCGGTATCCGCGATGAGGTTAAATGCCTACGCTTCGACCATGATGGCTTCTTATGGGTCGGGACCAGCGCTGGACTCTACCGCTTGGCGAATGGAACGTTTGTCCCTATCCTCTCCGGCGTCATCACTCGGATCGAGGGAGGGCGTCGGAATCGCCTCCTTATCGTCGTGGATGGAAAATTCGCCGAATGGGACGGAAGACGCATCGTTAATCAGACATCTACCGCTAGGCAACCGGGTTTCCAGGCTGGTCAAATCACCGATGTACTCCAAGATCATGGAGGAACCACCTGGTTCTGTGCGCTTGGCGGCTTGGCAAAACGCGAGAATGGCAAAATCCGGCGTGTTTACGGCACAAACGACGACCTGGACGTTCGAGCGCGCCGAGCGGAATTAGCTTATGAAGACAGACAGGGCGTTGTCTGGGTCCAGTTTGCCAACGCTTTGTATCGCCTATCTAGCGATGCTCCGGAACTACTGTTGCAAAAGTCGGTTCGGGTTATCTACAGCGACCGCGACGGCGTTCTCTGGGCCGGCACAAACGGCGAGGGCTTGTTTCGCTTCAAAGACGGCCTGATCCGGATGCTCACGCAGCGGAATGGACTGCCGAACGATACCACCATGACGGTGTTGAAAAGAAAAAACGGAACCTTGTGGGTTGGCAACAATTGCGCCGGGCTTTCGGTTTGGAACGGTCATCGCTTCCGAACTTTTGCCGAAAGGGATGGACTGTCGAACTCCTGCGTATGGGCGTTAGCTGAGGATCAGGCAGACAATCTCTGGATCGGCACATGGGGCGGAGGAATGTTTCGTTTTGCGAACGGTCATTTCACGCAGTTTTCCGAACACCAGGGATTGCCCGGAAAAGTGGTGCGGGCAATCCATGCCGCGCCAGATGGCTCGTTGTGGATCGCAACCGATGGCGGAGTGAGTCACATGGCTCATGGAAAATTCCGCAACTATACGCGCGCCGATGGGCTCTCCAGCGATCGAATTCTCTCAGTCTATGAAGATCGTCACGGCGCCGTGTGGGCCGGAACGAGTGGGGGAGTCGATCGCATGTCGGGCAATCGATTCATCCCTACATCGTTCTCGAAAGGAATCCTGGATCCGCGGTCCTTGAATTTTGGCGAGGATGCATCCGGCACACTTTACGTCTTGAATGCGCCAAGAGGGCTGGCGGCGGTTGAAGGCGGTCGACCCGTCAGTATCAATCAGGACCTCGAATTGTTCGGTATGGCCGCAATCGCTCAAGACTTATGGCTCAGCGGCGGAAACGGGCTGTTTCGGTTTGCCCGTAACGCCTTGGGAAGAACGAATCTGAATAGCGGTCCGCCTCTCAACTACACAGTGTTCGGCGTCCGGGACGGAATGAATACGGCACAATGCAGCATCGGAACACCCAATATTGCCGTGACGCCCGATGGCAAATTGTGGGTTGCGACCGTGGCAGGTCTTGCTGAACTTGACGTCCGTCACATGCCGAGCGCGGAAACCAAGCCGGCAACTTTCGTCACAGAAGTGACGGTGGATCGTACCAAGCAGGTTGCGGGGCGAGATTTAATTCTGCCGCCCGGCCCCCACCATGTCGAGTTCCACTTTAACTCCATTTCGCTGACCTCACCGGAAAAAATTAGATTCCAATACCGGTTAGACGGGATCGATCCGGAGTGGCTTGACGCAGACGGCTCTCTGGCCGCCGTGTACACGAGTATTCCGACCGGAGTCCGTCGTTTTCACGTGCGTGCCTGTAACGTAGACGGAGTTTGGGATCCGGTTGGAATCGCATACGAAGTTACGCAACGACCATACTTTTATGAGACTGCATGGTTTCGATGGGATGTCTTCCTCACAGCGGCGCTGCTGCTGGCCGGCTTGTACAGATTGCGTCTCAGGCAAATTGCAAACGAATTTACTCTACGTCTCGAGGAGCGGGTTAACGAACGCACTCGCATCGCCCGCGAGTTGCATGACACCTTGCTCCAGAGCTTTCATGGGCTTATGCTTCGCTTTCAGGCTGTCCAAAACCTGCTTCCCGAACGGCCTCTGGAAGCCAGGCGATCTCTTGCAATCGCTATCGATCGGGCCGCTGAGGCGATTACCGAGGGCCGGGATGCCGTGCAGGAGTTAAGGCGTAACAGCCTGGGCGGAAAGAACCTGGTCGAAAGCTTGACGGTCTTGGGCGAGGACCTGGCGGCAAACCACGCCACATCGAAAAACGGCGGACCTGAGGCAAGTTTCCGTGTCTTGGTGGAAGGCCTGCCAAGGCAACTTCATACACCCATTCAAGAGGATCTCTATTGCATTTCACGGGAGGCGATAGCTAACGCCTTTCGCCATGCACGTGCGAAACAAATAGAATTAGACCTGAGATACGGTAGGCGAATGCTTCGGCTGCGCGTGCGCGACGACGGAATTGGGATTGATCGCAATCTTCTGGCGCGCGGGGCCCGTGAGGAGCACTGGGGTCTTCCTGGTATGCGCGAACGCGCCACAGCGATTGGAGCAAATTTTGAAGTGTGGAGCGATCTGGACCGCGGCACCGAGATCGAATTGACGGTTCCGGCAAGCGTTGCGTATGCAAGCCTCAGGCGTGGAACAACCGGAGCGCTGAGCTGATCGATTGGAGTAACAATGATGAACTCTCTTGATGTACCTCGCCAAAGCTCGGATCACCGCGTAATTCGCGTCCTCATTGTTGATGACCATCCCTTATTGCGAGATGGCGTCGCAGCTCTTGTTGGTGGTCAGCCGGACATGGAACTGGTTGCCGAGGCGTCTACCGGGCGCGAAGGCATCGAACAGTTTCGAGCGCACACGCCGGACATCACGCTGATGGACCTGCAGATGCCTGACCAGAACGGCATTGAGGCGATCATCGCCATTCGCGAAGAAGCACCGCACGCTCGTATCATCATTTTCACAACCTATTCCGGTGACGTTCAGGTTAGGCGCGCGCTGGAAGCGGGTGCACGAGCCTACCTGCTGAAGAATCTTCTGCACAAAGAACTTTTGGACACCATCCGGACGGTACACGCCGGGCGCAAGACCATGTCTCCGTCAGTGGCTGCGGAGCTCGCGGAACATACCGGAGAAGATGCTTTGACCGCCCGTGAAATCGACGTGCTCCGCCTCATCGGCGCTGGACACGCCAACAAAGAGATTGCCGTTCAGCTCGCGATCACAGAAGAAACGGTCAAAAGCCGAGTGAAGAACATTCTCTCGAAACTTCATGCCAGCGACCGCACCCACGCCGCCGTGATTGGGCTAAAACGAGGCATCATCAACTTATAAAGAGTGTGCTACTCGAACTCGGTGGCCAGAACCCTGCCTTCGTGGACCCGACTGCCAATCTGCGCGATGCCGCGAAGAAGATTGTTTGGGGTGCGACAGCCTGGGACGACCCAATTATGGAAGGCAGTGGTTCGAATACTAGCGTCGGCGGTTCACAATCAGGCTTCAAGATTCCACACTCACTCGACTAATATTTGTTTACGCGGTCACTCAAAAGAGTCATCAACCTGGCTCGCTTAAGGGTTCTCGCATCCGTCGCGAGCAAGTAGATTCAAGATAGGTTATTCTGCAACGGCTATTCTCAACGTTTGCGAACGGCTGGCCCGGCAAAGGACTCCTAATTCTCCGGCTAGCCCTTTCGCTATTCCTCTTTCACGACGCGGCAGCGCAATTCAGGGACAGCACTAACATCGCTCCCGTCATCCTTCAAATTGTCACCGCCGGAGCAGGGTTGTTTTTGCTTCTGGGGCTTTGGACGCCCATTGTCGGCGGGGTGTCCGCGATTCTACAGCTCTGGATCGCCTATTCGCGTTCTGGGAACTTCTGGGCGGCTATGCTAGCGGCCGCAATTGCGTCCGGGCTCGCGCTACTGGGACCGGGAGCCTGGTCTCTGGACGCTCTCGCCTATGGAAGAAAGCGAATCTCTTTTCGAGACCGCTAGCTCCCTCCAAGTGGGTATTCCGTTGCGCGCTATCGAGTGAGTGCTTCGCCTCCATTGAGGGTTTGTAATCGTCGCCGTCTCAGGCAGGATTGAGATGAAGAGGAGCACAATGCCTGAGACATATGCAGCAATGGAAGTAACATCCAAGGGCGTCATCACGCCCGTTCAGCGGGAAATGGTTGAACCCCGCGCCGGCCAAGTCAGAATCAAAGTCGAAGCTTGCGGGGTATGTCATTCGGATGCCGCGACTGTCGAGGCTCAAATGCCCGGTCTCACGCTTCCCCGCGTTCCAGGACACGAAGTCGTAGGCCGTATCGATGCGGTCGGACCGGATGTAAAGAGTTGGAAGTCTGGCCAGCGCGTGGGCCTCGGCTACTTCGGAGGCGAAGACGGAACGTGCGAAGCGTGCCGGCGAGGCGACATCGTCAACTGCGCCAATCCGATTTATCCGGGTACCACCGTTGACGGTGGTTATGCGGAATACGTCATTGCGGAAGCGCGCGCGATTGCCTCGATTCCCGACGAACTGAATGCGGCTGAAGCCGCACCACTGCTATGCGCGGGTCTGACGACGTTCAACGCATTGCGAAATGCCGGTGTTCGCGCCGGCGATCTAGTCGCCGTGCAGGGAATCGGAGGTCTGGGGCATCTGGGTGTTCAATTCGCCCGGCACATGGGCTTCCATACCGTTGCGATCGGGCGTGGACAGGACAAAGACCAATTGGCTAAGAAACTCGGAGCACACTTCTACATCGATGGCAGCAAGGACAATCCCGCTGAAGTCTTGAAGAGCATGGGAGGAGCGAATGCCATTCTCGCGACCGCGCCCGATGGCAAAGCGATGGGAGAACTCGTCGGCGCGCTCAAGCCCCGAGGTAAGTTGCTGGTCATCGGAGTGCCGAATGATCCGATGACGGTCAGCGCTATGCCGCTAGTCTTCGGCTGTCGCACCATCACAGGCAGCCTTACCGGAACATCGATCGACGGAGAGGATGCGCTGGCGTTCAGCGTTTTGCAAAACATCCGCCCCATGATCGAAACGGTCCCCCTCGCCCAGGCCGCCGCCGCCTACGCCAAGATGATGAGCGGTCAGGCTCGCTTTCGCATGGTGCTCACCATGGCCTAAGAACCCGCGAAAACAAGCGCGCTGGCTAACTACTTTCGAATCGATCGCTTTGGCAGAGCCGCGACCAAAGGGAGCGTTTTCTCATCATTATCGCGACGAAAACTAGCTTGTCGTTAATGGCAACGGCGAAATCATAATCCCCGCTCCCCGGCTTTATAGCTGCCGAGATCGAACCCTGGATCGAAAAGGGCCAGAAATGGGATGGTCTGCGTGTGACTTTTCCCGACAACATTGCGAGTCACAGCAAAGAACAAGATGAAGCAACACCCTCACAGCGGTCAAGAATGACAAATCCCACTCTATTTGGCATTGTAAGATCATGAATGCTGATCGCGTAGAAGTCTCCTGGGACGAGCAAGAGAGCAAATGGCTCATCCGGATCAAGATTGGCGAAGACGTGATCCGCCGTTATTCCGAACAACCGCAGGATATCGACCACATCACGCTTCAGACCGAAGCGGTCGATCTCACCGCAGACGAAGGTTATGCCGTGAATCGCGAACACGTGATCATTCTCTAAACCCGCTGCCCTTTTCTATCCAGCCCCTGTTTCAGCGGCGTGGATGATAACCTGATGAAAGCAAGTAAAGGCGTTGGAGTTCGCCTGAACCGCCCCCACCCGGGGGAAGATGACTCCTACTCACACTAAAGGAGGTGTGCAGTGGGTGTTCTTTCCCAAATAGCTGAAATTCAGCCTGTCAATCCGATCGGAGTCCGCCTCGCGAGTCTTGCACTCCAAGGCCTGCAGCTGCGTCGCTTCGGCATCGGACCTCTCGATTCTCCGTCCTTCGTGCACATCTTTGGAACCAATCATCCCATGCAGACTTTTTATGAACCCGATCCCGGACCGGACTCGCCCGCCACGGTCCGAATGATCGTAGAGATACCGAAAGACTCAACGAACAAATACGAATATGACCATACGCTCGGTGTCTTTCGGCTCAGTCGAACACTCTACTCGCCTATGCATTACTCCGGCGATTATGGATTTATCCCAGGCACGATAGCAGAAGACAACGAGCCATTGGACATCTTATGTCTAGTCTCTTCGCGCAGCTTCACAGGATGTCTCGCTTATGTCCATCCTGTCGCCATACTCGACATGCTGGACGGTCCGGACGTCGATCATAAGGTGATCGCAGTTCCGGCGCGTGATCCCAGGTACGACAAGGTAGAAGACCTTTCCTACATTGAGCCTCATGTCCGCCGTGAGCTGGAGCATTTTTTTCAGATCTACAAGGAATTGGAAGGCCGCACGATGCAAACTCGTTCCTGGGGGGATCGGGCCGAAGCGCAGAGAATAATCAAAGACAGCCGCGAACGGTACTTGGCAACTAGAAAATCGCCTAACTCCAATTTGCTGCAATCATCCACTCACAGCAGTTAGCGCCCCAAGATTGACTGCAATCTGAGCCATGAGCAAATATCTCGTCGTCATGCTCGGTGGCGCTATTGGCGCCGTCTCCCGGTTCATCGTCGCAACGCTCGTGACCAGACTCTACTCCGCCACCTTTCCGCTGGGAACGTTTGTGATCAACGTTATGGGCTCCTTTTTCATCGGCCTGCTGATGACGTTATTCCTGAACCGGGCCGCCATCCATATGAATTGGCGGCTTTTCCTGGTGACAGGAATTCTAGGCGGTTACACCACCTTCTCCAGTTTCGAATGGGAAGCATTGGCGGCATTGCGGAGCGGCGCCGAAGCGTTGAGCTTTCTGTATCTGGGTTCAAGCGTTGTGTTGGGCTTGGCCGCCGCCTGGCTCGGCTTGTTGATCGCCAATCGGCTGTGGCCCCATTGAATCGCTCCCACCAAAGCCGATTAATTCGAAAGTAGTTACAGAGCCGCGACTGCAAGGAGCGATATTTTTGCGACGGGAATTGATAACGCTACTTGTTGGGTACTGGTAAGGCTTGGGCCGCCGGGTCTCGATTGACACATTCCGAATCGCCATATTATTCTGGTATCGTTCGATGGCATGAGGTGGCTAGGGTTCCAATTCGCAAGAGTTGGTCCGAGCGCCACAAAGGGCTAAAGAGTCCGCACCTTAAGGCAAAAATCCTAGAGGGAGAAATCGGAAGTGATTTCTGTGTCTTTAGGAGCCGATTTTGCCAATTCAGGCGTTCTTACTCGTTGTTCTCGCCGCTTGCGCTCACTCCACCTGGAACATTCTGATCAAGCGAGCTACTGATAGCAAAAACTTACTGTTATTCTCTTCCGCTATCGAAGCGCTGTTGTTTTTACCGATAGGCCTCTACGGCTTATCGGAATCATGGTCCGTCTTCGGCCGCAAGGCTTGTGTACTCCTAGTAGCAACCGGTATCCTCCACCTGCTGTATACCGAGTGCCTGGTGCGCGGATATAAGGCCAGTGATCTATCTGTCGTGTATCCGTTGGCACGTGGCACAGGCCCACTACTCTCTTTCGTCGGAGCAATCCTGATACTGCACGAACATGTATCCGTACTGAGTGCCGGAGGAGCATTGTTGATCACATTCGGCATCCTGCTTTCATCGGGAGGAATTTCCGCCCTACGTCACCGGCTTGACCAAGCTGGTTTGTTTTGGGGACTTGCCACCGGTTTCACCATCGCGTGCTACACAGTAGCTGACGGTTATTCGGTCAAGGGGCTTCTCCTCTCGCCGTTTCTGGTCGAGTACGCCGGCAATGTATTTCGCGCGCTCTTGCTTTCGGTTGGAACCCTCCGCCGACAAACCTCACTCGCGGCAGAATATCGCAAGTATTGGAAAGATGCGTGGAGCATCGCTGTGCTTATGCCAGTCGGATACATCCTCGTGCTCTTCGCGATGAGAATGGCGCCGGTTAGCCACGTTGCTCCAATACGGGAGATGTCGATGATGATTGGTGCATACTTTGGCATTAAATTTCTGCGCGAAGGACATGCCCAGCGTCGAATATTCGGGTCGGCTCTGATTGCAATCGGTGTGGCCGCTATTGCTGCGGGTTGAGGAGTGCATCACCACTTGATCAGTGGATTCCATATTCTAGACCAGCAGATTACTCATCGCTCTTCGCGTTTATGGGAGGGCAGTTCGAGCGCCGTTGGACACGTATATGACTTCTACGTCCGTGACAGCGATCAGCCCGCTACTCATCATGTCTTCGAGGACCGGAATCGTTTGCTGGATTTTTTCGGCGCGCTCCACAATCGTGATGATGATGGGCTGATCGCTCTTGAAAAGATGCGAATGATGCAGCTCCGCCGTTTCGCCAAAGCCCTCTAAGGCGCGGAACACGGTTACACCCGCCATCTTCAGCTCGCGGCAGCGATCCACGATCGCTTCGTACAGTGGCCTGCCATCGTACTGATCCTGCTCGTTGACGTAGAGCCGCAGCAGTTTAGCCGGTTCACCGGTCATGCGATGTTACTCCTTCTGAGGTTGATAATTCGTGAACGATTTGATGCAATTCAACGTCCGATGTCACGATGATTCCGTCCTGCATCATCTCGGCTACAACCCGCACTAAATCGTTCACCTTTTCCAGTCTTTCGACAACCGAAATCATGATCGGAAGATCGTGCGATAAGTGAAACCGTCCGCTTTTATGGGTGTGCCCTTTGGCGCCATATCCGAGAATTCCTCGATAGACAGTTGCTCCCGAGCAATCCATCAGGCGTAGCTTCTTAACTATCGCTTCGTAAAGGCACTCATCGTGGCGCTTATCCGATTCTCCCAGGTAAATGCGAACCAACTTTGCCGCTGTGTTCACAATCTTCTTCTTCTGGCTTTCCGGCGCCGTCGGCTGCGTCTTGGCGTCTTTAGCGACCGACTTCACCACCGTCAAGTCTTGAACGGTGATCAGTCCATCGGTCACCATTTCGTAGAGAGTCGGCATCAGTTCGTCCACTCGCTGAGGCGTCTCGACAAATTCAATCCGAACGCCATTGTGCTCGGCAACATATTCGGATTGAGGATTGTGAAATTGTTCATGAGTTCCGAAGCCGGCGTCTGCGCGAAACAGCGTCGCTCCGGACACGTGCTTCTGGCGCAAAAAGCCAAGAATCGCAGACCACAGCGGTTCCATGTGCGTCCGCGTATCCTGATTCAGATAAATCGTGACCTTTTTCGCTTCACCTCTGGGGATCATGAGCGGAGACCTCCTTCCGCACCACAATATCGCTTCCCCATCGGGACCGAATTCGGCGCCGAGAAGATACAGCTTGGGGACGCAGCGCTGCCATCCGAGGCGCGGGCACTCATGCCTGCCGGGTCGAGACTTGTCTCGATCCTTTGCTTTGAGCCGGGGATGGCTTTGTAGATCCGCCACCACTCCTATCGAATCATTCAACGAAACTCTGACTCGGGACACCAGTTCATAATAAAAATGGCGTTGGAGTTTGCCGTCAACCGCCCGCCCCAACGGGAAGATGACTCCTACTATTCTCTTTTCTGGAGTAGAGGTTGATGTCACCTTCAGTCGGAAAACCACCTTCGGCTTCGATACGAATTCCCGCCGCTCACGGCCATCCGGCCGGATGGGAAAGAGATGTTCACACGGTCGCCCCGGCTGCATGAGCTCCGATTCCGCTCTTTCTGTCTATTCAAGCGTCAAGCTCCGGCTCGCTGCCGTGCTCGAAAATCTCTACTCGGGATGGAGCACCTTCACCGGTATTCTTCCTCTGACCTCGGTCGTGACAACGGTTCGTCACGATTCTCACGAGCGCGTACAAGTCCTACGCGCAGGCTGGAGCCTGCCTCAGGACATCGCACTCGCTCAGCTTCCCGATTACGTGACTGAGCAAGGTGAGACACAATTTCGAAACGCTGCACTCCCCGATTTCAGGGCCTCCAGTTTTCGTCCCGAAACTTACCCTTTATGAGATACGGCAAGTCTGCGTCTCGAGCCGAAGAACACCCCTAATGAGTGAACCGTAGCAACCCTAATCAGGATTGTTGTTGACGCCTAGTTTCCTCACAATGAGGTTGAGGTCAAAAGAGTCGTAATGTCCCAATCGCACACTGAAATCAAAAATGTGGTCTTGGTCCACGGAGCCTTCGCCGATGGATCGTGCTGGTCGAAGCTCATTCCACTGCTTAAGGCCAAGGGTCTGAATGTGACAGCCACGCAGAACCCGCTCACATCCCTAGCGGACGATGTCGCGGCTGTGAAACTCTTGCTAACCCAACAAAATGGACCGGTGCTGCTCGTTGGGCATTCGTGGGGTGGCGCTGTTATAACCGAGGCCGGAAATGATCCTAAAGTTGCCGCCTTAGTGTACGTGGCAGCAGGTGCTCCTGATAGCGGTCAGTCGTTCGGAGAATGGTGGAAAGATTACGAACCTGCTCCGGGAGGCGCGGAAATAAAGCCCTATGGCGACGGCTTCCTCGCCCTTACGCCGAAAGGAGTAAAGGAAGACTTCGCCCAAGATCTTCCCGAAGAGGAGTCCTCCGTTGTTCATGCAGTGCAAGGTCCAATTGCTGCGCGTTGCTTCACCGATCAGATCAGCACTGCGGCTTGGCGAAACAAACCGTCTTGGTACATCGTGGCCACGAATGACCGTACAATTCCTCCGGCAGTGGAAGCAGATTCGGCGAAGCGTATGAATGCAACGACGCTCACGCTCACTAGCAGCCATGTGCCGATGCTCTCCCAGCCGAGTACGGTTGCAGACTTCATCCTAAAATCACTTGCCACTCTCTCGGCGAGTTAAAGAAGAGGAGTCTGGCATTAGCCCACTTGTCCCTAAAGTCGGCATCTCGGACAAGTGGCCTCGTCACGCGGAGCGCAAAGGACCCTTTGTGAAACATGAGGGCTTATAGGGCAGACCGATGGTAGGAAATAACTTTTTCTCTCGTCCCGTCCGTTGTTATGAGTTTTTCTGTTTGCCGCCCGTGATGCGAATGATTGCGGCCACCGTCTCCGGGTCCGACGGATGCTGCGGAAGATGTACGCCGGGAGGCGTCCAGCGCTGAGCCAAGAGTTGGCGAATTTCTTGGGCAGCTAAGGGTCGAAACGATAACTCCGTGAGCGGCGATGCTGGTCTAAACCCTACCCCAACAGCTGCGCAAATTTCTCTGACGCTCTGTTGGAGAGAACGTTTCTGTGGCCGAAACAGGCGGTTGAAAACGCTAGTCTGGCCAGCTTTGCAAGTGTCCGTTTGCCCATGTCGAGGTCTTCGTAGCAGGTCGATAAACACAGCCCGCAACCTGCCTATCAATGACTGTCGGCGGAACTGGCAGCGGATTCTTGACAAAAACTTCGAACAGAATTCGACTCAGAAGACCAGGTGCAGGCGGCATCGGCCTTGGTTGAGAACCGCTCTCGATGATTGCAGCGTCTACAAATCGGATCAAGGCCGATTCGTCCAACTAATCTCCGTCCCAAAAATACCGCTCCTTGGAGTCGCGGGCGTGGCGACTTCGTCGATTCTTCAATTATCAAAACACCTTTTTGGATCGCAGGCCAAAGTTCGATCTTTGCCGGAAACCGGATACGGCGATGCAGTATGAATTTGCGATTGCGTTTGACATTCTGGAGCATGTTCGACCGCCGGTCGAGATTGCATCTTTAAACCTGGCGGCGGTGATCAAACGAATGTTCTCACGTCTGATTGCACCTAAGAAAAGGTTAGTTAAACTACCTGCGGTTCATCGCAATGCAACCTATGAAAAAGCGAAGAATATCTTCCGAAAAATGGATATTTTGCATCCTAACGTTTTCGCTTTACTACGGACACTAACCCTGTTTTAATTTCCTAAGAAGACAGGAGCGGTTAGTGAAATCTCTACAATTCACAGTGCCCGGTTGTTGCATGTTCCTGATGCTATGTTGCTCGCTCGCGCCGCCCAGTATCTGGGGGCAGTCCGACGTTGGCTCGATCGTCGGCTTCGTACGGGATTCGAGTGCCGCCGTCGTTCCCAATGCCAAGGTTGAGATCAGGAATGAAGCGACGCAAGAGGTCCATCAGGCGTCCACCAACGGCGACGGCCGCTACACAGTCACGAATCTTCAACCGGGCCTCTATTCTCTGAGTACCGAAGTTGCCGGCTTCAAGAAATTTGAGAGCGTTCATAATCGTTTGGACGCGAATACGACGCTGAACTTGAGCGCCAGCCTGGCTGTCGGTCAAGCCACGGAGACGATTGAAGTAACCTCGTCGGCCTCTTTGCTGCAGACCGAGTCCGGCGCCGTGCAATCTGTCATCGGTGAACAACAGCTGCAGGCACAGGAATTAAACGGTCGTAATCCGATCTACATGGCATCGCTCTTGCCGGGCGTCCGAAGCAACAACACGCTGGGAGACTTCAATTTTTCACTCGGCAATGGCGGCTATACCATCAACGGAACGCGCCAGCAGGATTCGCTGATTACAGTCGATGGAGCGCCTGCCACCAGAACTCGCGGCAACAGCACCAGCATCACCGTCGCTAATGTGGACTCGACCCAGGAAGTGCAGGTTCTCACCGGCAATTATGCGGCTGAGTATGGGCGGACATCCGGCGGACAGATCCGCATCGTTACCAAAACCGGCGGCACCGACTTCCACGGGACCGCATTTGAATACTTTCGGAACTCCGCCATGGACGCAAACACCTGGCTTCGAAATACAAGTCCGACCACGAATTTTGCGCCGCCATTCCGCTACAACGAATTTGGCTTCAGCGTTGGCGGTCCGGTCGCCATCCCCCACAAATGGGATCGTTGGCGGCAGAAGTTTTTCTGGCTGGTAGCGCAAGACTGGATTCGCTATCGCTTCACCGATACGCAAACACAGGCGGTTCCGACGCAACTGATGCGGCAGGGGAATTTCAGTGAGTTGTTGTCGCCATCCAACCCCTGGTATAAGCCGACTCAACTGATTTATCCGGGGACCACCACGCCCATCCCGGGCAATGCGATCCCGCGCAGCATGTTGAGTGCGAACGGCCTTGCCATCCTCAACGCTTATCCGCAGCCCACACCAGGCTTTTTGTCCGGCACGCAAAACTGGATTGCGCAGGCGGCTCATCCCATCAACCAGCGCAAGGGAAATTACAACGGCGACTTTCTTCCAGCGGATAATCACCGCATTTCTTTCCGCCGCACCGACTTCGCCTATGACGAATACCAGCCCTTCGACCAAGGCTCCGGTTTAACCGGCAAGTACTTTCAGCGCCCGAACCAAGCCAACTCCCTGGCCTGGACCTGGACCATCAGCCCGACCATGATTAATGAAGCGCGGATCACGTTGAGCATCGATGATGTCTACATCCCGGTCAACACGGCCTTGTCGGGCTTCAATGCCACGACACTGGGCATCAATTTCCCCTATATCTTTCCGACCGGCAAGGACATCGCCAGCAAAATCCCGACCGTAAATGTTCCGACGTTTTATGGCCTTGCCGGCGGCCCCTATCCGTCTCACTCGAGCGGCCCGATCTATACGGCGTCAGATAGCCTCACGAAAGTGTCCGGCAATCATACGTTGAAATTTGGTTTCTATGTCGAGCGCTCCGGCGAAAACGATGAAGACCAGATCAACGTCAATACCGTACCCGGCGGCGCCAACAATCAAAATGGCAGCTTTCAATTTACCGACGATTTGAGCGGTGTGGGTTTGGCAAATCTGGCTTTCGGGCGCGCCGATACTTACACGGAGATCGGGCCCCGTGCCTATACGATTTGGCGCAGCAACGTCTATGAGTGGTTTGCGCAAGACTCCTGGAAGGTGACCGATCAACTGCACTTGGACTTCGGACTAAGAGACACCATTACGCAACCGTTTAGTCCGCAGTGGGGCAACTCCGATTACTTCGATCCGGCGCTCTACAATCCGTCGCAAGCAGTTCGGCTCGATTCGAGAGGGAATGTTATCGCCGGATCGGGCAATCCGTACAACGGTGTCGTGATTCCTGGCTTTAGCAGTTTCCCGAGCTCCGCGATCGGTCGCGTTCCGGCCGCATCGAGCAGCGCTTATAACGGCCTCTTCGCGCCTGGTTTGAGCAAGGGTTACGTCAATACAACCGATGCCCTTCAGCCGCGCTTCGGCCTCGCCTACCAGGTGGATCCCAAGATGGTGATACGTCTCGGCATCGGCCGCTTTGTCACGCGCATGGGTCTGCTGGACAATATCTTTCCGGGCGGAAATTCGCCCTTCCAACCGTTCGTCACCGTGACGAACGTCTCGGTCGATAATCCGGGCGCGGCGCTGAATTCCAGCATCGCTGCTCCCCTCACTCTCACGACGCTGAACAAGAATTTGAAGTCGCCCGAAACCTGGACCTGGAATGCCACGATTCAGCGTGCGATGGGTTGGAACTCAGTGCTCTCGGTTGGGTATGTGGCTAATCACGGTTTGCATGAATGGCAGGTTTTTGACCTGAATCAACCGACGCTGGCCACAGTGCAGGCAAATCCGGGCATGTCGTTCAATTCGCTTCGGCCTTACAAGGGATATGCAGCCATCCAGGAAGAACGCAGCAATGTGAATTCCGCCTATCAGTCGCTGCAGATCTCATGGGATAAGCGCGTTTCAAACGGGCTGACCATCAACTTCGGTTACACTTTCGGCTACGCCCAGGACGGCGGCTCAAACTATCGCGACATCGTTCCCAATACTTATTACACGCGCAATCTGTGGGGTCCTTCCGAGTACGACAACCGGCACACGCTCACAGTTTCGTATTCGTACGATCTGCCGTTTTTCAAGCGCCAAAATAATCTTTCGGGCAAGCTGCTGGGCGGATGGCAGATCAATGGAACCATTCAAGCGCAGACCGGCACTCCCTGCGGCGTCGGGACTAATAACGACTATGCTTTTGGCGCCAGTCAATTCGGAAGTTTTGGTAATTGCGGCACCGAAGGGCAGTTCTGGACCCTGAATACGGGCGGCGTGCAGACGCTGGGGGGATTCGGCACTCAGAAATATATCGCCACTACGACCAGCAATGGCTCACCGGTTTTTTCGCCACCGGCGGCGGGCACGTTTAATACACAGGTCGGCATTCGGGATGAGGTTTATGGTCCCGGCTGGCAGAACTGGAATCTGGGCTTGTTCAAGAAATTCCCCATCAGCGAGCGGGCGGGCCTGGAATTCCGGGCGGAAGCCTATAACTTCATCAATCATCCGAACTGGGCCTATTTTGGCCAGGCCAACGGCACAACGGGGCAATTGAATTTAACTCCAACTTCCTCGACGTTCGGTGAGGTTACGGCCAAGTCCAGTGCCAATCCACGCCAATTGCAGCTTTCGCTTCGGTTTGCCTTCTAAGTAGCCAAGCGGTGCGCCCGGGCAGTGGCGCCTGCACTCCTGCATGCCGCGCCGGGACTCCTCCCGGCGCTCGTCTCATTTCACCATGTCCGGCCAAATCGCCCTGACCGTCGCCCTCCAGATTCAACCGACCGACCCGACACCGGCCAGACACCGGACTCTTCCAAATCCCGGTGTGCACGGTTCGGCCCTTCCACTCGATGTCGCGCGAAAGTCCAACGTTCACTGATAGCAATCGAGCCATGCCCCTTTACCCTAGTGGGATCGTCCGCCCCAGCGGCCCCGCAGCCGTCTCGGGCGGCCGTCCGGATCCTCGCTCATTCTCATTTCTTGGGCGGATCGCCTCATCGACGCTGAGGTCCCGATCGGGCCCATGCGGAATAACGGTCTCACCCGGTTCAAGACGGAGTTGCCGGCCGTCAAGATGTACCGAGACGATATCCGGCTCGAACGACACTAGATTCGAAATCCGGCTGACTTCAGAGTAGGCGTCAGGGTATGACCATGCCGCCAGACCTGAGTCACCGATATTGTAGTAGCTGCAGACCCCTTTGTACGGGCAGAACGTCCGGTGTTCCACCGGAGTGAGGGTGAACTCGTCGATATCGGCGCGTAGAACATAGTCTCCTCCCGTAAGGGCCGACCAGAAGGTCTGACCTCCGGCAATCTCAGAATGCAACTGCCATGCCAAACATCAAACTATGCAACCCGTTTACGCGAATGGCCCTAAACATTCTGATCTCACCAAGATAGCCAGTTGAGCATCTTGCATGTCCTGACTGTGTCTGACGAATCGGCGACGGGCATCCGACTGTGACGGCGCGCTGTCGCATTCCCCGTCGTGATGATTGCATTCAGTTACTCGTGGCAAATCGGCAAGCGAGCGACAACAGGGCGAAAATCAAAGGCTCGTTCCGCCCTGCTTCGGAGAAGTGTTGTGAGCGTGCGAGCGGCGACGATGTATGCCAAGCCTTTGCATCCGGTAAAGCAGAGATGTGCGCTTCATTCCCAGACGCTCGGCCGCGCCATTTTGACCGCCGATAACCCAATTGCTCGCTTCGAGCGTCCGGACAATGTGATCTCGTTCGACCTCCGCAAGACCACTGATTACGACGTCACGTTCGCGGTGCGCGTTGAATGGCTCTAACTCGGCGATAGGGGCCCGGAGTACTGAGTGTGGCGAGAGAATCACTGCTCGTTCGATGAAATTCTGCAATTCACGAATGTTTCCAGGCCAGTCGTACCGCGCGAGCGCATCCATAGTCTCAGAAGGGATTTGCTCGATACTCTTATTCATTCGTCGCGAGAAGAGCGAGGTAAAGTGCCGCACGAGCTCCGGAATGTCTTCGGTGCGCTGCCGCAATGGCGGAACGTGAATCGGAAAGACCCTTAGCCGGTAATAAAGGTCTTCACGAAATGTCGACTGCTTCACCATGCTTAACAAATCGCGATGCGTCGCGGCGATTAGACGGACGTCCACCTTGTGAGTACGGTTGCTGCCGAGCCTCTCAAACTCCTGCTCCTGCAACACGCGCAGCAATTTTGCTTGCAGTTCAGGTGGGATGTCGCCAACTTCGTCCAGAAAAAGCGTGCCCTTATCCGCCAGCTCAAAACGTCCCATCTTTTGGGCGATCGCTCCAGTAAACGCTCCTCTTTCGTGACCGAACAACTCGCTCTCCAAAAGCCCAAGCGGGATCGCGGCACAATTCAATTTGACGAAGGCGCGGTCGCGCCTGCTGCTCAGCTCGTGGATTGCGCGGGCAACTAGTTCTTTGCCGGTGCCGGTCTCCCCCAGGATCAGCACGCTCGAATCCGTAGGCGCAACGACCGATACCAGGTTCAAGGCCGCCTTCAACGCGGGACTCTCTCCGACGATTGCATCGAAATTGTGCTCGGCGCGAATCTCCTCCTGTAGGTACAGCTTGTGTTCTGTCTCTTTGTCTTTATCCTTAATCGCCTTTCCGTAGTCCAATGCATTCTCAACGGCAATGGCTACATGACGGGCCACCTGTTCGAGATAGACGACGTCATCGCGCTCGTATGCCCTCTCCGACCGCTTGAGGGCGGCCAACACGCCTAGGACGCCGTTTCTGCCGATAAGCGGCAGGTCGCAGCCCGACACCAAGCCTTCCGCCATTACACGTTCATAGAAAAATCGACCTGCGCTGTTGCCGAAACTTTCAGGGTCGTACCGCACCTCCTCAAAGCTGTTAAAGTGTTGAGTTTTACCGGTCCAGAACGCCTTGCCGCAGATCGAACCATGGATGGGTATGATCGTCCCATCGCCGAGGGAACCCCGTGCCTCAGGGTTGTATAAAGTGGTTACGCGCAGCTCCCCGGTATCGGCGTCCGGCAGTAGTAAAGCACAGAAATCACATTGCATTACATTCAACAGGTCCATGGAGAGCGCCCCAATCAATTGGCGCAGATCCAGCCTCGATGTCATGCTGTTCGTGATTTCCAGGAGCAAGCGCAACCGGTCGCGTTCATGCCGCAGCTTTTCTTCATTCATGTGGCGTTCGATCGCGATTCCGGCAATGTGACCGGCGTTCTCTATCAGGTGACGATCATTACTAGAAGGGCTACGCACTTCGCGATAAAGGATGGCGAACGTACCGAGCACTTTGCCTTCGTGTGTGAATAAGGGCCGCGACCATACCGCGCGAATTCCATACGGCAACATCAAGTCACGATAGTCATCCCAGATGGGGTCATTGAGGATGTCTGTTGCATACACCGGCTCTTTACGATGAACAGCGGTGCCACAGGATCCACCTTTTGGGCCAACACACATCGGCCCCACGTGAGCGCTGAATCCAGGCAAGCCAGGGGCCGCCACGCAATACAGTTTTCCGGCGCCCTCGTCTGGAAGCCAAATAGTACAGAACGTGCCGGCGCCCTGAGATTCAACCAAGCGAGCAATGATCGTGAGAATTTCGTGTAGCGGAGATCCGGCAAGAATTAATTTCAAAAGATTAAGTACGGACTCAGTGGAAAAGAGGCCTGACTCGCTCTCCGACCCTTCAACTCCCGATGCAATTTCCGCGCGCCATTCTTTTGTCTGATTCATGTGGCCTCCTTTTTAGAGGTTACGCCGATTCTGATGTGATCGCGGAGTACACCGGTGTTTGGAAGCAATTGCGATGACGGGAAATGCGACAGTGCGCCGTCACCGTCAGATGCCCGTCACCGGTTCGTCAGACGCGGCTCGAGCATGCGAAATTGCCCGGCATGGCTATCTCTTGAGGTCAGAATACTTTAGGGTCCTTCAAGTCAACGGGTGGAACCGCTTTGCTGTTTGGCATTGCACGTGCCCTCTGAACATCGAAGCTCACGCGCTTTCGGAACCAATATCCGATACCACAAAACGGATGTTGACGGAATGGAAGTCTTCTATCGCGAGGAGGCTCCAGTCAGAAAAGGATCTTGCAATGACGACCTATCACTACGCATCTGTAGATGGGCAAAAGCTCTTCTACCGCGAGGCCGGCAGTAAAAAAGCCTCCACTATCGTGCTTTTGCACGGGTTTCCCAGCTCATCGCATATGTTTCGTGAGCTGATTCCAAAACTTGCCGAACGCTTCCACGTGATCGCGCCCGACTACATTGGTTTCGGCTATAGCGACGCGCCCGACGCAAAGCAATTTAAATACAGTTTCGACCATTTGGCGGAACACGTGGAAAAGCTGCTTTTCGACGAACTTGGCTTGAAGAAGTTCAGCATCTATGTGCAGGACTATGGCGCTCCTGTCGGATATCGCATTGCCTCACGGCATCCGGACGCGATTGAAGGGATCGTCGTGCAAAACGGTAACGCTTATGCAGAAGGCATCGGCGAAGCTTTCAATCCGATGAAGCCGTTCTGGAAGGAACGAACAGCCCTCACGGAGGCGCCGGTTCGAAGCTTACTCACGAAAGAGACGACGGTTTTTCAATACACGCACGGCGTAAAAGATCCGGACCTGATCAGTCCCGATGCCTACACGGTCGATCAGTTCTTTCTCGACAGGCCCGGCAACGATGCCATTCAACTCGATCTTCTTCACGACTACCAATCCAACGTGGGGCTGTATGACGGATGGCACGAGTACTTCCGCGTTAAGCAGCCGCGCATGTTGATTGTTTGGGGGATCAATGACCCCTTCTTCACAGTGGAAGGCGCAAAGGCTTACCAGAGAGATCTTCCCCATGCCGAATTGCACCTCATCGATACTGGCCATTTTGCGCTGGAGGACTCGTCCGACTTCATCGCGGAACGCATCAAGCAGTTCTTGGGCTAAATCTCAGACGCCCAACCACCAGCTCATGCATAAGGAATCAACCCGATGACATCCCTCGAGAACATGACAGTAGTTCTTGCCCATGGCGCTTGGGCAGACGGATCAAGTTGGAGTGAGGTCATCCGCCGGCTCACAAGCAAAGGGCTCCAAAACGTCGCTGCGCCTCTCCCACTCAGCTCCTTGAGCGATGACGCTGCGGCACTCCGGCGCACTCTCGCCCGAACGGAAGGTCCTGTCATCGTGGCCGGACACGCTTACGCTGGCGCGGTGATTGCTACGGCGAATGACGAACGGGTGCGGGGGCTGGTGTATATTGCGGCCCTTGCTCCAGCTAGGGGAGAGACGGTCGCTCAGGTCTTCTACCGCGAGAAGGCCCATCCCATGGCTCCTGAACTTGCCCCTGATCCGGACGGATGGATCTGGATGCCCGACGATGGCTTCGCTAACGCTTTTGCGCATCACGCAACGGCAGATCAGATTGCCTTGGCCAGGGCGGTACAGCGGCCCATCTCTGTCAAATGCATCCAGGAGGCAGCGCCCGAGCCCGCCTGGAACAGCAAGCCTTCCTGGTTTCTGATTGCCGAAGAAGATCGCATGATCAACCCTAAAACACAGCGCTTTATGGCAGACCGCATGGGTGCTCAGACTCAATCGCTGCCTGTCGATCACACGCCCCTTTTGACGGCGCCGGAAACAGTAGTGGAAATGATCCTGACCGCTGCGCGAGCGGCCTGAACTCATTTGAAAAAAGAGAGCATTATGAACAAGTCTGTTGCCGTTGTGACCGGAGCTAGCCAAGGCATCGGCCGCGCCACAGCCATCCGCCTCGCCCTGGATTTCTCTACGATTGTTCTCGCTGCCCGAAACCGAGCCGCGCTCACGGAGGTTGCGGGGAAGGTAGAACGCGCCGGCGCGGAGCCCCTCGTCTGTGATCTGGATTTGAGAAAAGCGGAAGCTGCGGACGCGCTTGTCAGCGCTGTCCTCGGTCGCTTCGGACAGCTCGATGCGCTGTTGAACATTGCGGGAGCAGTGCCGCAGATCGATCTGTTCGAGATGACAGATGAGCAGTGGCAATCCGGCGCGGAACTTAAACTCCATGGGGCTCGCCGCTTGACCATTCGAGCTTGGGATGCATTGAAGGCCTCGCAGGGATCCGTGGTGTTCATGTCCGGCAATGCGGCGCTTCACCCTAGTCCCGCCTTCGCAGGGGTAGCTACCATCAATGCCGCCATCATTGCTCTCGCCAGGGCTTTCGCCGAGCAGGGCGTCAAGGACGGTGTGCAGGTGAATAGCATTGTGCCGGGCGCCGTTATGACCGGGCGGCGCCGCTCCTTCCTGGAAAAGTGGGCCCCCGCCCACAACATGACTGTCGAAGAAGCAACGAACACGTTTCCGGAACAAGCCGGTATTACTCGGTACGGCCAGCCCGAGGAAATTGCCGAGCTACTGGCCTTCATGGTTTCTCCGGCAGCGAAATGGATGACAGGCGCCTCGCTCCGCATGGACGGCGGCGAGATCAAGGGTGTCTAGCGAATGACATCCCAAAAAGGACAAAATCCGAAAGTAGGTAAATAGCATGATAAAAGCCGAAGTTTTTTCTTCAGAGTCCGTAACGCAGTCTCCCGCTTTGGAAAATTATGATCTCGTAATCCTCGGCGACGGCACCGGCTCTACGCTTGCCGCATGGACATTCGCCGGTCAAGGAAAGCGTGTTGCGGTAATCGAGCGTAAGTACATAGGTGGATCGTGCCCCAATATTGCATGTCTGCCGAGTAAGAACGTGGTCCATAGCGCGAAAGTAGCGTCGTACTTTCGCCGAGGTGAAGAGTTCGGCATGACCGCGGCCGGCTTCCACGTCGATATGACCGCAGTGCGCGCCCGGAAACGCGCGATGGTATCGCGCCTGAATAATATCTATTGCGATAACTTCAATCAAACCGGAGCGGAGTTTATTCTTGGAACTGGCCGTTTCATCGGCCCGAAGACTCTAGAAGTTTCTCTCCAGGGCGGAACAACTCGCCTCCTTCGGGGAGGCAGCGTTATCGTGAGCACCGGTACCCGGGCTGCATTGGGGCAGATCCCGGGACTCGTCGAAGCTCAGCCGTTAACGCATATCGAGGCGCTCGAACTAGATCTGGTCCCTGAACACCTGATCGTGATTGGCGGTGGTTACGTCGGTATCGAACTGTCGCAGGCGATGCGGCGATTCGGCAGCAAGGTCACCCTTATCGAACGCAATGACCGCCTGCTGCATAAAGAAGATGACGACGTCGCCGGAGCTCTTGCCGCCCTCTTCAAAAACGAAGACATCAATGCTTTCTTAAGCGCTCGCGTCATGCAGGTTTCGGGCAGGTCCGGCGAGTCAGTGACCGTAGCCGTCGAGCAAGCCGGTAAAGAGACGACCCTCACTGGTACCCATCTGCTGGTTGCCGCGGGCCGGATACCTAACACAGAAAACATCGGACTGGACCTGGCCGGCATTGAAGTGACCGCTAGCGGGTACATCAAAGTTAGCCAACGGCTCGAAACAACCGCGCCGGGAGTTTGGGCCATTGGCGAAGTCGCCGGCAGTCCGCAGTTCACGCACGTGAGCGTCGACGATTTTCGAGTTGTGCGGGACAATCTTTCAGGCGGCAACCGCGTAACAACCGGCAGGCAGATCCCTTACACTCTTTTCACAGATCCAGAACTTGCGCACATTGGCTTGAGTGAGACAGAAGCGAAGGCGCAGGGTATCACATACCGTCTGTTCAAGATCTCCATGGAGCATGTGCTCCGAGCACACACCCTTTCTGAAACGCGTGGATTTTTGAAGGCATTGGTGGACGTAAACAGTGACCGGATTCTTGGTTTCACAGCTTTTGCTGCGGACGGCGGGGAGGTTATGGCTTCAGTACAGACAGCGATGATGGCTGGGGTTCCTTATATGGCGCTCCGCGATGGCATTTGGTCCCATCCGACTCTTGTGGAAGGACTCATTCCGTTGTTCTCGTCTACACCGTCCGTATCAGACGGTGCCAACACGCATGCGACAGAATTTGCTAGTAAGGAAATCGGAGAGTAAACAATGAAAATACTTCTCAAAGCGTTGGCGCGGACCGGCTTGCTGCAAGGAGATCTCGATTACCGTTTCATTCGCGCCTCCATGGTCATCATCTATTTCTTCTTTGGATATCAGAAGTGGTTCGATTACGAAGCACAAGGTCTCATTCCGTTCTTTACGCACGGTCCTCTCATCTTCTGGATGTACCCGGTTTTCGGGATAAAGGGATCGACTTATTTCCTGGGCGTTTCGGAGTGGCTGTTCGGGGCGCTGCTATTGGCAGGCTTCTGGAACAAAAAGCTAGGGCTGCTGGGCGCCTTTGGTTCAGTGGCGACCTTCATTACGACCGTCACAATCATCCCATTCATGCCGGAAGGCTGGGCCCCATCGGCGGGCGGATTCCCGGCCATGGTAGGGAACGTTGCTTTCCTGATGAAAGACGTGGTGCTCCTCGCCGCCTCCTTCTATCTGCTGAAACAGGACGCATTGAGAATCGGAAGGTCTGGCGCGCAGCGGCAGCCATTGAGAGCGGGAACGACTTACCATTCAATACCTTAGTTGCGAGATAGGGAATGATCATGTACCAGTTACGAAATGTGTTAGAAGATGCCCAAAACAAAGGCGTGGGCATAGGCCACTTCAACATCTCCGATTGGCTCTTCCTGAGAGCTGTATTCGCGTCGGCTCAGGAGGTGAAGGTTTCAGTCATCGTGGGCGCGTCGGAAGGTGAGCGCGCATTCTTGGGTACTGCCCAAATTGCGGCTCTGGTAAAAAGCCTGCGAGAAGAACATGGCTTTCCCATTTTTCTGAATGCCGATCACACCCATTCGCTTGAAAGCGCAATGGCCGCGGTCAAAGCTGGTTTCGACTCCGTCGTGTTCGATTTGTCCGCTTTGCCGTTCGAAGAGAATATCAGGCAAACAAAGCAAGCGATCAAGGCCGCGAAATCGATCAATCCGGCGATCCTCGTGGAAGGAGAAATCGGAGACATCGGGTCAGGCTCTGAAATCCATGAGCCGCTGCCAGACCGGGCGAACGTTCTCACGACTGCGGAGGAAGCAAAGCATTTCGTCGAAAGAACGGGAGTTGACATACTCGCACCCGCAGTGGGCAACAGGCATGGCATGCTGCCGGCCATGCTGCAAGGGAACGTCAGGAAACAGCTCGACTTGACGCGGATCCGGGAGATCAAGAGCGCTTGCCAATGCTTCCTCACCTTGCATGGTGGCTCTGGAACAGAAGACAGCGATCTGCAGGGCGCCATCGCCGCGGGTACGAACATCATTCACATTAACACCGAACTTCGGGTCGCCTGGCGCCAGGGCCTAGAACAAGCCTTTGCCGAAAAGCCCCACGAGGTTGTCCCCTACAAGCTCCTGCCGGCCGCGGAGCAAGCCGTGGCGCAAGTTGTTCTAGCGCGATTGCGTCTTTTCACTCAGCGGCGAAGACTGTCAGTGGCACAGTGATGATTGCATCAGGAAATAAAGAGTCCTCGTCCATGCTCCATCGAAACTTACTTTTCATTTTGTTCGTCGTTCCCTCAGATGCGCGAGTGGGAAGAAGAGCGGCACAATCCCACCAGGTGAATCGACAGCTCTCCTCTTACCAACTTCTCTTAGATTTGACATGGTGTTCCGTATCCCCCTGACTCAGCCGCTTCAGCAAAACTCTAGCTCGCAAGAAATCACGCGCAGTATTGCCGTGAATGCGGTCCGCGGCTTGCACTTCCACTGGCCGGAGTATCTGATGGAGGCTGCCGAGCTTGCTTCATACATGTTTGTTGTCTGCGCAACCATAACTCTGTTCCAGCATCCAGCCTCGCCTATCCGCGAAATCGTACCCGCCGGCATCTAGCGCCGCATGCTTACGGGACTGGTGGTTGGTATGACGACGATTGTGATAAATAAGTCGCCCTGGGGAAGACAATCCGGAGCTCACTTCAATCCGTCCGTAACGTTCACCTTTTATCGCTTGGGGAAAGTGCACTCCTGGGATGCGGCGTTCTACATCGCTGCACAATTCCTGGGCGTAATGCCTCATTCAGGTGCCCCGAGGGTTTCGGAAGACGCCTTTCGAAGGATCGTATTAAGTAACAAAACAAGTTGAGTGGTAAAGGGCTACCAGTGCTGCCCAGTATCGAAAATCCACCATAAAGTCCCGAACCTGTCTGAGCTCCGCTAATTCAGCGTTGTCCAATTCATCTAAAGAGGTGATTGCGCCTTCTCTGTTGCGTGCGAAAACGAAAGACACGTCTCCATTCGGGCCAACGGCACAAGAACACGGGCATGTGCTGATTGTAAGGCGCTTTTCGCTATCTCTGGTTGAAGACTCTAGTAGTCTTCAGATCGGCGGACGTGAGCCGCGTCGAAAGACACGCCAAATAGCCGGATCGAAGGGCATTTTTCAGGACTGAAAAGACTTGGATCCCTCAGGTTGTGCCATGTGATCCGGGTATAACCGCTCGATTACCTTGGGCAGATACTCTCTTACGAAGTTCCGGGAGTTCGCGTTCCGGAAGAAATGGGCCGCCTTCTCTTCGAGTACCAGATGAGCGAGTCCGTGCAGGGTAGCCAGACCGCTCAACATATCGGCGGCATCCTCGAAGCTGTCCGGGTCCACCTCGAACCTGCCGCGGTAGGCGAGGACTGCACGGCTGAGCCGTATGCCCGGTCTTTTGCTGACCGCCGCAAAACGGGGATCGTTCCGGTTCACGAGATCGTTCCGAAACATCAGCCGGAAGTGCCCGGGGTGGTGAAGAACAAACGTGATAAACGCGAGACTCACCGCCCGCACGTCAGCCACGGCATCGTTCGAGTGACCGGCCTCCTCGATGTACCGGTCAACCCGCTCGAACGCTAGAAGCGCAACTTCGGTGAGGAGCCCTTTTGCACTTCCGAAGTGGTGTGCTGGAGCTGCCGGAGAGACGCCTGCGCGCTGAGCGGCTGCGCGCAGCGAGAAGGCTTCAATACCATCTTTGGCGATGATCTCATCGGCAGCTTTGATGAGAGCGGCGCGCAAATCGCCATGATGATACGTAGATCGTTTTTTCGGCATAATTTGACCGTAATGTTGACAGTGTTTAGATGTCCCGTGTATTATCGTTACAGGCTAGTTCAACAGTAAAACAAGGCGCTTTCCGCGTTGCAAGTTTACACTGTAAAGATTTGTCGTAGGCCTCGAAGCCTCAAAGGATAACAGGATGAATAGCAAAGTGTGGTTTATCACCGGCGCGTCCCGTGGTCTTGGACGCATTTGGGCCGAAGCCGCTCTGAAGCGCGGAGATAAGGTCACGGCTACCGCTCGTAAATTGGCAGATGTCGCCGACCTGAAAGAGCGCTTCGGAGATGCCGTCCTGCCGTTGGCGCTCGACGTGACCGACCCCGGACAGGCGCAGCAGGTTGTTCATCAGGCGTATGCGCATTTCGGCAAACTGGACGTTCTTCTTAACAATGCCGGTGGCAGCTTGATCGCGACTGTCGAGGAAGCCAGTGACGATCAGATCCACGATTTGTTTGAAGCAAACTTCTTCGGCATGGTCCGGGTCCTCAGAGCTGCCCTGCCTCTGCTGCGGCAACAAGGCAGTGGGCACATCCTCGGCGTCTCAAGCAGCCTTGGGATTGTGCCGATGCCGCTCATCGGCTTTTACTCCGCCACCAAATCGGCAGTCGAAGCGCTTCACGAAACCATGGCGCAGGAAGTGAAGGCGTTTGGTATCAATGTGACGCTGATTGAGCCCGGTGCTTACGCTACCGATTTCGGGAAGTCGGCCAAGAGAGCGGATGGCATGGAAGTCTACGAAGGCTTCCGGAAGCAGGTTATGGCAAATTTGGTCAACGCAGAACGCGGCGATCCACAGGCAACACCGGATGCCATCCTCAAGATCGTGGACGCGGAAAATCCGCCGCTGAGAGTTGCGGTCGGTTCAACGCTTCTGCCGAGGGCGCGTGCTGTATACGCTGATCGCATAGCAACCTGGGAAGCGTGGCAGGACGTCTCGAACGCGGCGCAAGGCGAGACACGGAAAGGCGCCTCTGCGTCCTAGACGTCGAGGCGGCCGGCCGGCTACGTGGTGAAGGATGAGGCTTGGGATCGCCATTGTTTTCTTTCGCCGTAAGCTCTTGCCGTAGCAGCCGCCAGCTCGGAGACCGAAGGCTGTTTAGCACCGACGATTTATGCCGGTCGCGTCTCGGAACCGGCGCTGAACTGAGCGCGCGCGTCAGCCAGCGGTTGTTTACGCGCAGGCAGTAACGACGCCGTGTTTAGCAGCCCTGCAAGTCAACGGCGTGCTGCCACCGCTTTACCAGGGAACAATGCCTTCCCTGTCCGAGTAAGTTCCGGTCGGACCGCCGTCGGGGAGGAGTGCCAGCCGGATGATTTCCGCAGCCCCCTCGGGAATTGTCTGCGTACCGCTATGTCCGTTAAGGTCGGTGGCGGTATAGCCGGGGTCGGCGGAGTTGACCTTGATTGGGGTATCGCGAAGCTCGTAGGCGAGCTGTACGGTAAGCATGTTGAGCGCAGCCTTAGAGGCGTTATAGCCCAGGAACTTGGCGCCAACCTGCGGATTGTTCGGGTCGCCGTTCAGTGTCAGGGAACCGAGTCCGCTGGACACGTTGACGATGCGCGCCGACGCTGCCTTGCGGAGCACAGGAAGCATCGCCTGGGTTACGGCGACAGCGCCAAAGAAATTCGTGCGGAAGGTGGTCTCGATGGCGTCGAGGCTGCTGGCGGAAGGAAGACCGTCGTCTTTACTTTTGAAGATGCCTGCGTTGTTGACGAGTATGTCAAGCCGGCCGAACTCATTGTCGATGGATTGAGCCGCCGCTTGAATGGCAGCGCGGTCGGTGAGATCCACGAAGATGAACTGCGCGTGGATGCCTTCGGCGGTCAGTTTGGCGACGGCCTCCTGACCGGCCTTCTGGTCGCGCGCGCCGACGAGGATGGTTGCTCCCGTAAGGCCGATCTGGCGCGCGACTTCCAAGCCGAGGCCCTTGTTTGCTCCCGTGATGAGCGCGATTTTCGTGGCGGTGGTGCTCATGGTAAATTTTCTCCTTGCAGTTTTCTTGTTCTGCAATCATTAGATGAGGAATCCTTCAGCTTCGGAGTTCGCATTATGAAAGCAGCGCCCGCACCTCCGTATCAGCCAAGAAAGACGCCGCTTCAGGAGCGGTCGGCGATAACTGTGGAGGCGATCGCGGAGGCGACTATTCAGGTTTTGCTGGCGGTCGGACGCGACCGTTTGACGACAACCCGGGTGGCCGAGCGGGCCGGCGTCTCGGTGGGAACGCTCTATCAGTACTACCCGAACAAGCAATCGCTGCTGTTTGCCTTGCTGGAAGATCATATGGACAAGGTGTCCGAGGCGGTGGAGATGGCCTGCGGCAATGCGTGCGGCAAGCCGCTCCTGGAAATGGTGAAAGAGGTGGTGCAAAGTTTCGTGGACGCCAAGCTGGCGCGGACCGACATCTCAATGGCGCTCTATCAAATCTCGGCGGACATAGGTGGACCCGCCATCGTGAAACGGATGGTCCAGCGGTCGCGGAAGGCGCTGGGGGCAATGATCCAGACGGCCACGGACATCGCGTCCCCGCCCGGCAAATTCGCCATCGAGATGATGTTTGCAGCCATGGCGGGCGCGACGCGGTCCGTTCTAGAGGCGGGAGCGTCACCTCCCCTGATCCCCAAACTGCGGGATCATCTCGTGCTGCTTTGCCAAACGTATATGGTGGCTGTAGCAGCCGCCACTCTTCAATGTGACCGATAGTGCGCAGAAATTGGCTAACAGGAGTAATCAGGAATGGCGTGCGCTTAACCACTCACGCGACGGGCAGTCAGTAGTAGCTGTAACTGCCACTTTGTCTTTGCCGCCTATCGTTGTCCGCCACTTTGGGCAGCCAACGTAATATGCTCCTGCTTGAGGAACGCCAATAGATCGGAGTTGATCGTGTCCGCTTGCGTCGTAGGCATACCGTGTGGGAGGTCCTTGTAGGTTTTCAGCGTTCCGTTCTTTAGCAGCTTTGCGGACAGCGGCCCGGCAGCGACATAGGGAACGATCTGGTCATCTTCGCTGTGTATAACCAACACCGGAACGGTGATCTTCTTCAGGTCTTCCGTGAAATCGGTCTGAGAAAAAGCCACAATGCCGTCATAATGCGCTTTGGCGCCTCCCATCATGCCCTGGCGCCACCAATTTTGGATGACCGCCTCCGAGGCTTTCGCGCCTGGCCGGTTGTAGCCATAGAAAGGCCCGGCCGCCAGGTCGCGATAGAATTGCGAGCGATTGGCGGCGAGTTGTGCCTGGAGATCATCAAAGACTTCCCTGGGAAGGCCGAGCGGATTGGCGGCCGTCTTCACCATGAGCGGCGGTACCGCGCTGATCAGCGCGGCCTTAGCCACTCGGCTTTCGCCATGCCGACTCAGATAGCGCGTCACCTCGCCGCCGCCGGTGGAGTGCCCGACATGGATGGCGTTCTTCAGGTCCAGATGCGCCGTAAGTGTGGCCAGGTCGTCAGCGTAATGATCCATATCGTGACCGTCGGCGGTCTGCGAGGAGCGACCATGGCCACGACGATCATGGGCAATCACGCGATAGCCCTTATCCAGGAAAAACAGCAACTGAGCGTCCCAATCATCGGCCGACAGCGGCCAGCCATGACTGAATACGATGGGCTGTCCCGAACCCCAGTCCTTGTAATAAATCTCGATGCCGTCTTTGGTCATGACCGTAGGCATAATGGACTCCTTTGGAATGGAAAACGTCCCGATTAGACCACATCCAGGCCGTTGCCGTCCAGCAGCTTTACGGAGAGATCCCTTTGTCCTCCAAATTTCAATACGAGTTTGTGAATATGTCGGGATGCTGCAGTAATTGGAAAAACGCGCGCTTGTCTTCTTCAATCGTCAATCGCAATAAGCGGCACTTTTGCCGATATCTGTTTCAATGCGCCAGTTCATGTGATCGGGATAATCGGGTTTAGCCAAGTGGAGCACTTCTGCCCCAGATTCGGCAAGTGTGCGGCCGGTTATCGGTCCTCCCATGACATGAGCGCCAGCGGAGGGCAGCGAGCTGTCAGGCGGAGCAGACAGATCCTCTCACCTCAACCAGGGTAGCCAGTAGTACTTTTTTAAGACTTACTTGCCGCAAAAAACTAGTATGCTGATGCCATTCTGGCCAAACGATAGTCACTGCGGAGATCGCCACAGTTTAGCTTTAGCAAGGCTTGTCACCACAGGTACTGCCAACTCGAAATTCTTGAATAAAAGTTTGGGTCGGAATGACGGATGTTTGTGCGAATTTTCGTAAGGAAGAGTAGTTGGACTTGAATTCGTTGGCAAGCTATGTAAGCGCCCGATTCCGTTCTGGTGTTTTATTTAAAGTCACTTGTTAAGAGGTGCTCCTATGATTCGTTCTGCTTTGTTCTCACTTCTCTTCGTAACCGTCATTCCGCTTTTGTCTCCAGGTCAAGTCACCGGATCGCAACCCGCCAAGCTGGGGTCGATCTTCGGTCGTCAAATTGGCAGTGTAGGTCAAAGGGATTCGAATGATCGCTATAAGAACGATCTTCTCGACCGCTACAAACAGGGAGACCGTGAAGCCGCGTATCTGTTGGGAAGAATCTCCGAAAATGATGCGGAGAGACATCGGGGAGCCTCTTCCAACAAGTATTATTCACAAGCGCTAGGCTGGTACACATTGGCGGCTCGAAGCGGATACGAGCCAGCGGGACTGTCCGCCGTAGACCTGCTGACTACGGGGAAGTGCCCAATCCAGAATCGTGAGCAAGTCCTGCCTCTCGTTCAGTGGGCTGCGAAGAGAAACAACCAAAACGCTATACGGTACTTGGGTCCGAGTTACCATGAGGGTCCGCGAACCTACAATGACCTTGCGAAAAGTTGCACCGAGCAGTACGCGGCCAAATACCCGGATGGTTCGGTTGACGCACGCGGAGTTGGTTTTCCGATTCCTGTCATTAGAGCGCGGCAAGCCACGATCCCCGATTGTGCCGAAGTCCAGCGGCAGGGAAAAATTCTTGACCAACAGAGAGATGCGGCGCTACGCCGAGAACAACGATCTGCTGCTGAAGGTTTGGCATTCCTACTCTCCGCAGGTCTCGCTAACTCAATGTACAATCCCCAAAATCAGCGTTGCCAAGCGTATCTGGACGGGAAACCCGGCTATACGATTCACGACTGCCCAGCGCCGCCTTCCCAGTAGGGTTGCGACGGCACGTCCATTGAAGCCAAGCACCTTTCGAGGCGAGAACTCGTAGTACGGAACGATGAAGAATTTTTCGGTATGTTATCAGCCATGCATTTGTTCTATATCTTGTTACTTTTCGCAGTAGCCGCGCCGCAACAGTCCCCACAAACGACTGTCGGTCAGTATGCCAAGATGGCAGCTACTCAGAAGAGAAGCGTCGTCGAAGCATGCGTCCGATATAGCAAAGCCGCTCTGGAGGAGGAAGTGTGCAAAACCACCAGAGACATCCTCGATAAACGGCAAATCCAGAGTTGGATAATGGCGAACTTTGATCCGGACCCCAGCAATCCCGGCCAAGATCCTATTGGCTATTTCCTTTTTGAACACAACGCGATGGCAACGGCCTCGATCAAGACTGATGAAAACGGGAAGGCCGTCGACCGCAGTGGTCTCAAGGTCTATTCGGTGGAATTAGAATTCTTCGCGAAACTCTTCAACCAATACCGGGCCAAACATCCGGAACTCGACTCCCAAACCACAGTGCAACAACTATATCCAATGCGAAAAGCTGCCTATGATGAGTACGTTGGCGAGAAGAAGCTCGACGGCTTTGGCGAATACCTTAAGAGGCAAGCTGGGCGATAGCTCTAGAGACCGTGAAGTGGATACCGTGGTGCTGGTGGACTGCCAGATTTACGTCAGTTGTGATGTCCTGGCTCTCACCGGTCCTCATCTTCCATAAGCCGGCAAGTGCAATTCCAAGTGCGGCCTGCGACGCGGCCATCACCTCGCCGAACCGATGCCGAGACGATAGAATCGGATCTTTTCCTTTAATGACAACCGAGCACCAGATTGGGCCGCACGGGTGGTGGCGATCCGGCCGATGTGTTCGCGCAATTGATCGCGGCAACTAAGTAAACGGTACGGTATAGTAAACATTGTGGTTGAAGAGGAGCGCAACAGCATGATCGTCGTTACAACGCCCACCGGGCAAATTGGATCGCAGCTTGTCAGAAACCTTCTTGCCGCGAACCAAGCGGTTCGGGTCATTGTGCGTGACCCCGCCAAACTTTCCGCAGACATTCGGGAAAAGGTGGAACCCGTCGAGGGATCGCACGGCGACGCCGCTGTCATTAAGCAAGCGTTCAAGGGCGCTGATGCCGTTTTCTGGCTGGTACCCCCTGATCCGAAGGCGAAGACCGTCGAAGCTGCCTACGTGGACTTCTCCCGGCCCGCCTGCAACGCTTTCCGTAGCGAGCGTGTCAAGCACGTCGTCGGCGTTTCGAGCCTCGGCCGCGGCAAGGCACAGGCCAAGAATGCCGGGCTGATCACGGCCTCTTTGGCGATGGACGATCTGATCGCCGGCGCCGGCGTAAGCTACCGTGCGCTGACCATGCCCTCGTTCATGGATAACACCCTCCGTCAGCTCGCGACAATCAAGAGCCAAGGGGTGTTCTCGTCTCCCACCCCCGGCGACCTCAAGGCTGCGACCTGCGCGACGCGCGATATCGCCGCCGCTGCCGCCAAGCTGCTGATTGATCGGTCCTGGAGTGGAAAGGGCGAGGTTCCCGTACTCGGCCCTGAAGACCTGTCCTGTAATGAAATGGCGCAGATTATGTCTGAGGCGCTGGGCAAGCCAGTGCGCTTCGAGGAAATGTCGGACCAGGCCATGAAGTCCGGGCTCCTCGAACGCGGACGATCAGAGGCCATGGCGCAGGGCGTGGTCGACATGATGGTGGCTGTAAAAGAGGGAATCTACAGCCACGAGCCGCGTACGCCGGAATCCAACACCCTTACCAGCTTCCGTCAATGGTGCGAAGAAGTGTTGAAGCCGGCCGTGCTCGTCTGATGTCTGCCGCATCAATGTCTACATCGCACTGAACTGCCGAGGTGCGTGTCCTTTCCTGGCACTCGAACGCGTTGCTCGGTTAGGGCCGTGCTGAATAACTACTTTCGAATCAATCGCCTTCGGAGCCGCGACCAAAAGGGAGCGTTTTCTTATCATTTTGCGACGAAAACTAGTTACTTTCCCACTTTAAAATTCGGCAACTAAGCTCCTTGTCTTCATAGCGGCGGTTGGTGGCTGATCCGTTCGACGACGGCGTTGGGCGCACGGCACTCAACTCGAAGTCGAGCGCTTGGCTGCAATCGCTCGCCACCTTCGCCCGATATCTAGAAATTCAACTTCAGCGCAAACTGGATTATCCTCGGATCGCTAAAGTTGGTCACTTGCCCGAATGTGCTGCTGGTAATCGCCAGTGTCGTGGTTCCTGCCGGGAACAATAACCAGTTCCCGTGGTTCACGATGTTGAAGGCGTCGGCTCGGGCTTCTATGTTCCAGCGCTCCGTGAATTTGAAGATCCGGCTCAGCGAAAGATCAATATTCCAGGTTCCCGGCTGATTCACCGAGTTGCGCCCGGCGTTTCCGAATGTTCCCGCCGGCTGTATTTGAAAGGCGGCCGGGTTGACAAAGGAGTTCACCGTCTGCTGCGCCGGCAGAGCGCTTGTTAACACCTGGTTGGGGCGGTCATGCCCTCCTCCCGTGAGCGAGATGTCGGTTCCGTCCGTCACCGTGAAGGGGGCTCCGCTACTCGCTGTGATGATGGGCGCAATCTGCCAGTTGTTCGTTAAGTTCTTCAGGAAACCACTGCCAATTCCCCCGCTCAGGGCGACCAGCGACATGTTGAAGATGCTGCGATGATCGTAGATGCAACTGGCACGCTCAGCCGAGCGATTGCGCTGATCCTGATACAACGTTCCCGCCAGCTCACCTTGAAAATCAAGATCACTGATGCAGTGCGACCAGGTGTAGTTCGTCAGCACCGTGAAGTGCTGCGCAAAGCGGTGCTGCAGCGAAACCAGCAGACCGTTGTAACTCGACACTCCTCCATCGTCGGCTTGCGCGATGGAGCTGTAATACTGTCCCTGCGCCGCATTCAACGTATTCAGAATTCGGCGCTGGTTCGTGTTCCCAACTGTCGAACAGGGACCGGTTTTGCCGCTCACGATGCAATTTCCCGCGATATATTGCGCCGGATTGATGTCGTAAGCGCCCAAGAGGTGGCGGGTTGCATTACCCAGATAATTGAGCGTCAACAGCCAGTTCTGACTTAACTGCCTTTGATAACTGAGATTCCACTGCATCATGTAAGTCGGGTGTAAGTTGGGCGGTATGTTGACGTAAGTGCCGGCCAGCGGGAAGATCGCCGCCCCGGGAAAGGGATTGCCGCCAGGATAGTTGGCCCACGGATTGGAGAGCGGAACATTGTTCAGCGTGACCGAGGAGGCATACGGCGGATTGGTGGTCAGCCGCTCGGGGAAGAATAATTCCGTCGTGTCGTGCATCAGTGCAAACGCCGTTCGAATGGTTTGCTTGCCATCTCCGTTGATGTCCCAAACCAAGCCGGCGCGCGGAGAGGTCGATAGCCAGTGGCTTTTAGTAAGCGCGGCGCCGTATTGATTCTGCGCCTTGTCGCCAGTAAAAAATAGTCCGGCCGGAGCGTTTGGGAAGACAGTGCTGTGGACGTTGTTAATGAATCCACTGAGCTGAAACTGGTCCCCGCGACTGAAGGCGTCGAAGGGGGGCAGACTCGGCTCCCAGCGAACTCCGTAGTTCAAAGTAATTCGCGGGCTCATCCGATACGTGTCTTGCGCGTAGGCGGCAAAAACTGTTTGCCGCAGAGCGTTGGGGTTGGGATTGCCCTGGTTATAAGTTCCTAAGTAGCCCAGCAGGAAATCCGCCAGCGCATTGCCGCTCACGCTGCCATTGAAGAAGAACTGCCCGTTTGACTGTTGATTATTCGCGATGTTCAGCTGTAATCGCCGTACGTCTACTCCAAAGCCAAACTGATGTTTGCCGCGAATAATGGTGAAGTCGTCCGACACCTGATAGTTATTTACGTTGAAATAGCCACCCGCGCAGGTCCCGCAGCCGACCTGAAAATAACCGTTTTGCACTTCCAGGTCGATGGCGTTGGGAAGCAGTTGATGGATGTTGATCCCAAGCGTGGACGGGCTGATCAGGTTGGCGGCGCCGGCGCGATTATCACGTCGTCTGTTAAACGTGGCGTGGAAAGAATTCAGCATGGTCGGGGTGAAGGTGTAGGTATCGCCGAAGGTCGCGGTTTGCGATCGATCCTGGTTCCCGGGCGTCTTCGTGGGAAGCGCATTCGATCCGTCGAAGGTGGCTTCAACCGTGTAATCGTACAGGTAATAGCGGCCGTACATCGCGTGCTTCGAGCTAAGCAGGTAGTCGACTCGCCCAATCCATTGATCGTCGGGATTGTTGGCCGGTATGCCATACTGCACTCGGCCGCAGGGATCGGTAGTGGCAGGCAGATACTTTGTCGCCACCAGCAGAGCGGCCGGATCGAACTGGCTGACCGGAACTACATTCCCCGGGAACGGATTGCCGTTCCTGTCCTTCAAGCTCTGGCCGGTCTTCGAAGAAAGACAGCCGCCTTGCGCCGCCGGGGTCGTGTAAGCGGAAAAGTTTCCGGTGGTGAGAAGAGCCTGGTTCGCGATGAAGCTGATTTGGCTGGGCGGCGTGCTTCTCTGGCGGGTGCCTTGATAGCCGCCAAAGAAGAATAACTTGTCCTTGATGATCCGTCCTCCCACAACACCGCCGAACTGGCTGCGTTTCAAAGTATCCCGGGAGAGGGTCCCCTCCTGGCGCGCATTGAAATCGCCGTTTCTCAGGAACTCGAATAAGTCGCCGTGAAACCCGTTCGATCCGGACTTAGTCACCGCATTGACCACTGCGCCGGGATGCAGGCCGAATTGCGCCGGCAAGGCATTGGTCTGCACGCTGAACTCCTGCAGAGCATCCGGAAAGGGAAGCGGCAGATTCACGTTGCTGAAGGCGTCGTTGTTGTCACCGCCGTCCAGCAGATAATTGATGCCGTTCGCCTGGCTGCCGGCCACGGAGAATGTTCCCGAGGTGTTCGAGCCCTGTATATTCTTGGAGCCGGTTAAATCGCCTCCCGGCGCCGTCGTGCCGGCGCCCGTCAGCGTGATGAGCTGGGTGGGATTCCTGCCGTTCAGAGGCAGGTCGACGATGCGTTTCTGATCGATCACCTGAGCGATCGAATTATCCTTCGTCTCGACCATATTGGCGCTGGCATTGACTTCGACGCTCTCGGACACCGCGCCCAGCTGCATGGTCACGTTCACTTCCACATTGTTTGCAACCTGCAGCACGATGCCCTGCTGGATGTAATTCTTGAACCCGTTGGCGGTAACTTCCAGCCGATAATTGCCGGTCGGCAAGCTGGGTAGAGAAAAGCGGCCTTGTGCATCGGACGTGGCAGCATGAACTTGCTGCTTGTCGATTTCGATCAACTTGACCTGCGCACCCGAAACAGCCGCGCCGGATTGATCTAAAACGCGGCCATCCAACTCTGCGACGGCCACCGCCTGCGGCTGGACCTTCTGGACGAACAAGACTGTACATGCCAGAAGAAAAATAAACGCACGAAACGAACCGCGCCACGAAGCGCGAGCCGGAAACACCATGGTTTGCCTCCCGGAGGTTGACTAACTTCCCGTTATGCGGACCCTGAATCCGCATTTCGGCAGTTTACAAGAAAGAAAACCAGAGGTGAGCACTATTCGTCTGAGGCGTAGGTATTTTTTTCGCCGCAAGAGTACGCTTACGGCGTGCGCGGCTTCCATGAGAAGGCCTGCCTGTGTCAACCCCAAAATCTTCGATCGTCCTCGGGGGATGCACAAGGGGGCGCGAGCCCTCTTGTGGGGGGAGCCGCCGTTTTCGGCGGTAGTACACCTCAGCAAGCTTCGGAAATCGCCCGGCTTCGCCAACCGTCATCCGCAGCACGGCTCCGCGGGGGGTGCGAACTAAGTCGCCCAGCGCCGGGAGTAAGGCGATCCCCAGGAAGTCGCGCCAGGAATCACCGGCGGCAACTGCAGAAGCCGCCGCGTCCACCTTGGGCCGGATTTCCTACTTCACAATGGCTTCGAACAGCGATTCCTTGTCACTGAATTGAGGTAGATGGTTCCTTTGGCGACACCGGCGCGCCGTGCGATGTCATCTAAGCCCTTTCTCTCCTATACGGCGCGCCGGGCCAGAAAGAAAAGCGGGCGGCCTGGGAAAGCTTCCTGGAGAATTTGCGAACTGGCATCTCACATCTACTCAGGAACGAGAGTTAGCTTGTAACTGCTTGCCTTGACTCAAGTTGCGCTCCTCTCGATCTATCGAGTCACTGGCCGTTTGAAAGCGTTAGCCGGGACTCTTAGGGGGAAATTACATTGAAGATTAACTTCCGGGCCTTCCATGCCGCGGTTCCCGTTATGGCGCTTCTGAGCGCTGCTGTCTTAGCTCAGGCAGAAAACTCATCGCTGACGTTTGTTCCGATGGTATCTTGCCGCGCCGTCGATACTCGTCAGTCCAGCGGAACATTTGGAGGCCCTGATATGATGCCGGGCGCACGCGACTTCGCGATGCAGTCGAGCGCGTGCAGTGTGCCCAACACGGCCGTCGCTTACTCGTTGAACGTCACGGCTATGCCGAAGGATTCACTCGGATTCCTGACCATTTATCCCACCGGGCAAGATCGACCGAACACATCGACATTGAATGCGTGGGATGGCGGCGTCGTCGCCAACTCGGCAATTGTTGCGGCGGGCACGGGCGGCAGCATTACTGTATTCGCGAGTGATGAGACCGACCTGCTCTTGGATATTAACGGATACTTCATTGCGGCGCCTATGTCCCAAGGTTCTGCTGGATCTCAAGGCGCCGCCGGAGCAACAGGCCCTGCCGGATCTCAGGGGCCTGCCGGAGCAACAGGTCCCGCCGGTCTCCAGGGATCTGCCGGAGCACCAGGTACGCCAGGACCAATCGGCCCAATCGGACCAGTAGGCGCACGTGGCCTCTCGGGTTCGGCCGGCGCGGCTGGCGTGGCTGGCGCAGCCGGAGCCGCCGGACCAACAGTATTCACGGCGTCTATCCCGACCTTAACGAGTACGAACGCTTCCCAATACGCAGGTATTACCGGCTTGAATCAGACAACCAGCAACAACCAAGCCACAGTCACATCCATCACTGGGCTATCGTGCTCGAGCGAAACCCTCACAGTTGTGCGAACCGGGGCCGGCGTTACGGATCAGACACGAGTCTATCTGTACGTGAACGGCGCGTGGGACGGCGCCCATGACGTTGCTTGTGTAAATAACGGAACCACCTCCTGTAGCTTCACGAATACTGCCCCGCTGCAATCGACGGACACGGTCTACTATCTGACCGGGTTCTGGGGGTCCCCCGGCACGGGCGGCGAATACATTTCCATGACCTGTAACCAGTAATCCGCCATTGAGGACTCGATTCAAGAGCGGCCCGGTGGAGCTTCGGCTCTGCCGTGTCGCTTTTGCGTTATTTATCAGTTCGCGCATACAGAAACCAGGTCTAGGGACCAATGTCTTACCCGGCTCGAGGGCCCCACTTCCCTCCCAACTCCGCTCCAACGCGAGAGCGTCGCTTACTGCGTGCGCAGCTTCCATCTCAGAAGGCTGTGATCGCGAAGGTACGGTTACTCATTTGAGGCTGCGAAGGATCGTAGAGGTCTGAACGAGCCCTTACGGAGGCGTCCTGCAGCTTGCCAGGTGTAATCGCCGGTCAAGTTAGTCGTAGGGCAGCATCCATCATCTTCAAGAGTGTGCCAAAGCTTACGTCCACATCCTGAGGTAACCCAAATCCGCCGCCTAACTCAAGATCGATGAATCCTCGCAACGAGGCTCGTATTACCCGTATTGCGTGTATCGCCGCATCTCCCGTTGTGCCGTATCCACGCAGAACGGCCAAGGCCAGGGCGAGGTAAGCATCTGCCGCCTTCTGCGAGGCTTCACTCCACCCGGCCACCGGCAACTGCGTCGCCGCCCATAACCCTGGATGATCTTTCGCAAACTGGCGTTGCGAGTGTCCCAATGCATCAAGCGCGTCCCGCCCTGCCACTCCAGCCATCGCGTCTCGCGTACGGTCCAGGACCAACAGCATTCCTCTTGTAGTCAAAGCATCTTTAACCATGTCCAGACTTCTGATGTGGTTGTACAGGGATGGGGACTTCACACCAAGCGACGCGGCCAACTTCGCGACGGTCAGAGACTCCAAGCCTTGAGAATCCGCAATCGTGATCGCCGCTTGCAACACAACGTCGAGGTCCAACCCCGCGCGCGCCATCTACGAACTGCCAGCTTGCAGGAAGCTAACGACAGCGGGCCCCACTTGTTCCGGCATTTCCGTCTGCGGATAGTGCCCGGCGCCCTGCACCATAAGTAGCTTCGCTCCAACTCGATTCACCACCCACTGTGCCTCGGCGGCAGGGTCCGGGAAATCGGCGTCCTTCGTCCCCATGACCACGAGCACAGGCATACCCGTATTTGTGAGCATCGCTTCGGTGTCTGACTTGGACAGATAGATCATGCTCTTCAACGCATTCATCCGCCCGGATTCTCTTAAATTGTCCCCCAACCCGTCGCGATACCTCTGGAAGTCTGCGGGCTTTCGCGTCGGGAAGAGGCTGGTCCAGTACAAGAGCCAGAATCGAACTCGCCACGGCCCGCCCAGACCAATCGACAGCGCTGCTCGTATATACCAGGGAAGGTTCTTCGGATCGCGCAGCACCGGCCCGATCAGCACCGCCGCACTCACCCTTTCCGGCGCATCATGAGCTGCCCACAATGCCGATCCCGCTGAAAACGAATTACCGATGAGGATCGCCTTGTCCTGCCCTAGCTGTGTCATGAGAGCCAGTACATCCTGCCCGATCGCATCTGCTGAATAGTCGTCCCACTGCGGACTGCTCGCGCCGTGTCCTCGTATATCGACAGTGACTACGGTAACCGGCTGCAGTCAGATAAGGCGTCAGATAGCGATATTCACCTCGAAGATCTCCCATTCCAGGCACTGCGATGACCAAAGGGCCCGGTCCTCCGGTGTCGTCGAACACGATGACTCCCCGGCCGACTTTCAGCTGCTGGGTCTCTCGCTTATCTGTAGCTGTCAGCGTACCGCCCAGCACCGAGGAATCGGGAGTATCGAGTCCGGCAGCAATCGAACGCCCTGTCATGATTAGGTTCACCTCTTACTATCTATGTTAGTTAAATGACTACGATGCTTAGTATATCGACGTGGATCAATGGTCGTCAACAGCTGTAACGTAGTGCTTCTGTCGTCCACCGCCAGCGGAGGGCGGCCTCCAGTTGCGGAAACGATCGTTTCTGTTGAAAAACTCTGACCGCACGGATTGTATGCGGACAATGTCCGTGTAGCCCGTGATCTGTCACGAGCAGCAAACGCGGTGCAAAATCTTTAAGGCTGGCGGTTCATCTCTGCGACATCCAAACGTTTCTTGAGCTAGCCGTGTTCAACGCGCGCCTTTATATCCGAGTAAGCCGCTTCGATGAGCCTGCTTAGCGCTGCGGCGTTTGTGGCCGTTCCTGGTTTCACCTTCACATGCCGCATGAACTTGCCGGTGCCGTGCAGCAAGCGAGCTGGATCCGGCAGCGATGCGCCCTGAAAGAATCCCACGTTTATGTGGGACGTGAATATGTTGACGTAGCCGAAAGCCGCATCTCCCAGACATGCAGTCGGACAGCCGTCATGCAGAGTCTCCCGGACTTCGTCTCCGCAATTTCGCATCACCTCAAACCACTTCTCTGCGATGTCTCCCAATTCACCAGCATGCTCTTTCATCCAGCCATGGACGGCCGGATCACGGTCGACAGTGCCGTTCAGTCGAAACAGTTCCGTCCTCCTGGTCATGGCGTCTTCAAAGCGACCTCCCGGTTCCAAGGGGCAACACTTTCCTCATATTCCATGGGATCGCCGAAACCTTCGGTTTGGACGCCGAGTTGGCGGAGAGCGTGCAATGCCATCAATCGACGATGCGCGTTGAATGTCATGATATGGGCAAAAACGCCGCCGAATGTGAAGGTCTCCGCCGGCTCGCAGAGTGCGTCGACAAAGGTGTCATCCCACGCAGAACGGCTTCGGATGCTCCCCAAAATACGATGCAGTTCAGCATCGGTCTTCTCGAGCCTTTGCAGCATCGCCTTTGGAGAACGCTGCGATTGGGGAGGGCCGTTCATATCCATTTCAGTTCCGGACAGCGCTGCGGTCCAGACTTCTTTCGTGAAGATAACGTTCTCCAACAGTTGCCTTAGCGTCTTATTCGACTCCCGCCAGGGCAGCAGTTCTACGACCGTGGGCAGTGGTCGATCGAGTTGTTCCTCCGTCAAAGTGCTGGCGTACTCCAGCAAACGTCGCGTGTGCCATGAATCGTTGCCTGCAAAGCGATCGAATAAATCCATGTCTTTTCCTCCTTCTAAGGAACCAGGTGCAAGAAAGTGAATCCTATTGGGCGCGGGCAAATGAAAGTGCGGATCACGCATGCGCCGGTAGATGCTGGGAGAGATCCGATATGCGGTTCGGAAAGCGCGAGTGAACGCCTCTAATGACTTGTAGTTGGCGTCCAAAGCGATCTCCGTGACCGACATTGCGGTATGCGCCAGCTGACAGGCTGCTCTTTCCAGCAATAGCCGTCTCCGCATAGCTGCCGGAGTTTCTTCGACCACGGTTCGGAACAGCCTGTGGAACTGCGTGCGGTTTTGGTAGTTTTGCCGCGCTAGATCTTGCGTTCTCGCCTGAGTGTCGAGTGAGTTCGCAACAATTGCAGACAGGCGGTTCCGTGTGTCCTGACCATCCGCTTTGTTCATGCGCCCGGTTCCTCAACTGGATCATAGACAAAGATCAGGCCTTTCGCCTGATCTTACGTACCAATCTTCTGTCTTAAGAACAGGACCAAAGACAAAATGCTAAAGACCGCGAGTGTACGAACGTTTGTGTGGACGCGCTGTACTCACGGAGGGTGCGACTTCCAGCATATTTCGCCAAACCGGGATTTGAGGCAATCAGCAAGCGCTGACAAAATCAAAGGTAAGCAAACAATTCTTTTTTAAATGTTTCGGTGACTTTTGGCGTTATCGCAGACGTCCTTCTATCGAGATCTCTGATGTCGTTCTCCATTCACGTTTGGGAAGGAGCGCTGCTAATTATGATGGGTCAACAGAACCGCTCTGAATCGCTGTTCTACTACTTCCGGATTGAGGATCATATTCCCGCAGATCATCTTTTGCGGCTCGTCGATCGGCACATCGACTTTGCTTTCGTACGCGAGGCGTTGAAAGCAAGCTACAGCCACACGGGTCGTCCTTCGGTTGATCCAGAGGTTCTGCTCCGCATTCTCTTGCTCGGGTACCTATACGGAATCACTAGCGAGCGCCGCCTGGTTGAGGACGTTGCGATGAACCTCGCATATCGCTGGTTCACTGGCCTCGGCTTCGATCAAGAAGTTCCGAACCACTCTACATTTTCCAAGAACCGGCACGGCCGCTTCCAAGAGTCGCCGCTCTTTCTCGAACTCTTCGAGCGCATCGTTCAGCAGTGTATGAATGTCGGGCTGTTAAAAGGTGTCGATTTCGCAGTGGATAGTACGCAGATTCGCGCCGACGCCAGTCCTGACCGGACGATCACTCGTGAACAATTGCCGGAGACTGTTAAATTCAATCGCACCGTGCGCGATTACGTGGATCAGGTCGAGCGCGAGAATGTTGTCGCGAAGGCGCCCGAGCCTTCTGATCCGTTATCGTCCGAAGCGGAAGGTAAACTCGAACTGCGCCGCACCTATCGGAACTCACCACCCATGAAGATCTCGACGACCGACCCGGAAGCAGCCCTGTCGAGCAAGCGCGGACTCTCAGAGTTTGCCTATTACGACAACTATCTGATCGACAACCGAAGCTGCATTATCACCGGAGTCATCGCGACGCCAGCGCGCCTCAGCCAAGAGATCGTAGCCGCCCGACAGATGTTGGATAGAGCAAAAAAACGTTTCGGACTGGAACCAGCCAGCGTAACTGCTGACAAGAGCTATGGCACGGGCGAGTTCCTGTCTTGGCTTTGGAATCGCCAGATGACACCCTACATTCCGGTGTTGGATCGAAAGCAACAAACAAAGGGCTTCTACACGCAGCATGACTTTACTCGCGTGGCGGACGAGAACGCCTATCGTTGTCCAGCTGGCCATTTACTTCGCTACATCGGGCTGAGTCGAGGTTCGCAGGGCTTTACGTACAGTGCAAAGCCCTCGCAATGCGGAAACTGTTGCCATAAGCCCGCGTGCACTCCGTCAGCGACTCGCCGAACACTGAGAGTCAACTGGTATGAGGACGTGCGCGAGCGCGTTCGAAAGCTCAGTCAAACACCGGAATATGCGACCGCCCGCCGCGCTCGAAACAAGATCGAGGCGTTGTTCTCCGAACTGCGGAATCAAATCCGACTCCGCAAGCTACGGCTGCGAGGTCTGTTAAACGCGAAAGAGCAGTTCATCTTGGCGGCCACTGCCCAGAACGTAAAGCGGCTGGTAAAATTTCTGAACCAATCGAAACACCTGGTTGTAGGGATGGCCTGAAAAGGGTCATCCTTCCAAACCGGCAGCACGACGAAATTGAAAGAGAGCCGCTCGATCCCTTCGCTACGAAGAGTTTTTCAACAGCATCGATCGTTTGCGCAATCTGAGACGGGCTTCCTTCCGGCTGTCACCTAGCATAGTCGGAAGATTCGGAGAGGAAGTCGCGCATGACGTTGATCTCGTCCTCGATACCCTCGGCACTCCCACCACTGGTCGTTTCTTGCGCACGCTCAAGCCTGGCGGCGCGTCGTTCCCGGTGTTCTTGGGCTTCTCCCATCCCGAGGAGGCCGCGAAGCTGGGCGTCACGGTCTCAATGACCCATGCGCTCGAACGGCCCGCAGCTCGTAGATCTCGGGCGCTTGCTCGATGCGGGTACGGTTCGCGTCGCCATAGACAGCACGTTTCCGCTTGCCGATGCTCGCAAGGCGCACGAACGAGCCGCCCGTGGGCACATCCAAGGCAAGATCGTGCTCACGGTCGTGTGAGGACGAAAGCTCGAAAGAACACGCCCCCTTGTATTCAGACGCATGCGCTCTTGTAGGAGAGCGAAAGGCTTACAGTCTTTTCCCCGCTATGGGCTCGGTAGTTTACAGGGCGCGAAGTTGCGCGCATAGACGGCGGGAGTGCAATTGACAAAACGGCCAAATCGCCGTGTGAAGTGGCTCTGATCGGAAAATCCAACGCTGCTGGCGATCGAAGCGAGCGAAAACCGGCCCGTACGGATCAGCGCTTGTGCCCGAGTAAGCCGTGTTTGCTCCAGATATTCCATCGCTGTCAAACCGGTGCTGGCTTTGAACATCCGCGCGAAATGGAAGCGGCTGACGTTGGCAAGTCGAGCCAAATCGTCCAGCCGTATTGGAGTCTCATAATGGTCTTCGACGTAGCTGATTACTCTGCGAAGAGCACCCGGACCAAGGCCATGCGCGGAATCTATGCACTTAGCTCCAAATGCATCGTAGGAACGCAGCAGGTGCGCACAAAGTATCGTTGTAGCTGAATCGACGATGAGGTGCTGGGACGGATGCTCAGGTTTCTCAATCTCGGCCTGGAACATGGTCGCCAGTTGAGCGATGAGGTTGTCTCGTGTGTGAAAAACATTCAGCAACTCAGGTCGTGCTCCTGCCTTCTTTCCAACCTGCTCGGCAGCCTCCGCGAGCAAGTCCGGTCTCATACGAAGTCTCACCGTAGGCGTGGCAATTCCTCGCCACGAACATTCCTGCCCGGCGGGCATCACAATAATGCTTCCGGCTCGATGAACGCTCTCGTAAGCTCGGCCCGCTCGCCTTTGCAACATACGTCCGGTACCGTAGGGCGTGTAAACGACGAGGTGATGGTCGAGTGGCGGGGCGTCAAGCTCGAAGTCTGCCACTCCAGCATGGACATCTACTGTCAGTCCAGACCACAAACGATTTCTACTCGTTGCAATCGGAGCATCCGGTAAGTGCCGCAGTGCATCCTGAATAGTTTCGAGCTGAGGCATGCTGAGATATGTGAACGGCGCGTAACAGGCAGGTTCACTCTCTTAGCTTAGAGCGAAATGCTGCGGCAAAAATGTCCGGTTGCTTGAACCGTTTGCATGAAAGTGCGAAAACCTTGGGCTTCCTGGCTCACATGGTGGCCAGAGGAAACAGATCTGGATAACGGAATTTGTGGCGTCGCACTTCCAGGGGGGAAACAGAGAGATACGCCTGAAACCGGCGGGTCAGGTGTGCGTGGCTGGAAAATCCTGTTTCTTGAGCGATCTGCTCGAGAGAATAGGAAGTGCTACACACCAGTTGGCTTGCTTTTCTGAGCCGGTACTGCATGAGGAACTCATGAGGAGAAGTTCCTGCCGTGTATTTGAACGCGCGGAGAAAATGCGCCCGGCTCAGCCCCGTGAGGCGGCACAAATCTGCCAGCTTGATTGAAGTTGTGTAGTGGGCCGAGACAAAGTCCTGTACGCTCTGAAACATCGCAGGTGATAAGGATTCCCGCCATTTCACCTTCAGTTCCCTCGACCCGTTCAAAACCACAATACGGGTGATTAGGCGGTCGAGTAAACTGTCCGTCTCAATTGAATCTGCAACTGGTTCAAAGCGCATTTTCACAAGCCTCCGGCAAACCACGCCGATTTCGCGATCCGCCAGTGCCGAAATATCCCGCAGCTCGAACCCTTTGCTGTTGCCGCCCATCTCCTCGACCGCTGCGCTCACACCAGCTTGCGTCAGCCGAAGGCGAAGAACACGAAGCCTGTCTTTGATGTAGTATTCGGAACTCTGCTCAGGCTGGACGAGACTTACGCCGTATCGACTGTAAACGCCATTCCGAAAAATGCGCCCATCGACCAGAGTTCTGACCGACATTAAACTCAGGCCGATGCCCAGCGCATAAAAGTCGCTGCTCTTGCGAACAACTGGCTCGCTTGTCCCGGCCTCTTCAGTCAGGAAGAAGGCGAGCACTCCGTCGAGCCCGCTCTCAATCGGATGCAGTCCGAATCGCTCCAGGCCCGGTCTCGCACATCCGAGGTCGAGGCAAACGCCCTGCTTGCCAGCAATCCTTTCATTCTGAATTGGACCAGCGCTCATATTAGAAGCTTACAGCCGCGATACGCCAGCTAGCGAGAGCCGCTCCTATCGCTGATTTGCTGAGGCGTCACGATCACGAATTATTTCTTGCATGCCCACACTGAGCTCTGCGCGTTGCATACGTGTTCCAAACGTCAGACGCTCAATCCTGTTTGCCGCCTCCAACGGTAACTCCGAAGCTTCAGAGAGGATGCTCTTGGCGGCGCGCACCGCATCCGGTTGCGCCTTCAGAATCGATTGAGCCGCGTCATGAACATGCCTCTGCAGCTCTGCATGAGGGAACACGTCCATGACAAGGCCCCATTGCAGAGCCGTTCTGGCATCGATAGGCAGGCCGCTATACGTCATCCATCGTGCCCGCATGGCGCCCACGCGCCGGGGGAGCCGGAATGTGCCGCCAAAACCAGGAACAACACCGCCGCGGGTCTCAGCCTGCGCGAAAGTTGCGCCTTCGCTGGCATAGGTCAAGTCACAAGCCATTGCCATTTCCAAGCCTCCGCCAATGGCAGCCGCCTGAACGGCCGCTATCGTCACAACCGGCATTCGATCCAGAAGTCTGCCGTTTGACTGCCCCATCCCACTCGCCCACTCCCCCTCGTCCGGTGTCGCCGCCATCAAATACTCAGGTTGCGCGGCGCCCACAAACCGGTCCCCTTCGGCTGCGAGAATGAGAATCCGCGGCAGGGGCTCCAGAAGTTCGATTCCCGTAAGTGCAGTATTTAAATCGATGAGCATGCCCCGGTCTTGAGCATTGAACGAAGCAGCCTGCGTCACAGTGAGTGTCACAATATCGCCATCACGCGCTAACCGGACACGGGACGTCGACAAATCCTCAAGCGTCGTCACTCTATCTGCTTGATCGGGAGAGTTCACTTCCACACTCCCGCCAATGCTTTTCTTTCGATGTTCGCGGCGAAATTCGGGGTCTCTTCACGATTGTGAGCTTCCGCGTTTTTCTGCATCTCGGCACTAATCGGACGGGCGTCTGTGATTTTATGAGCGCCGAGCATTTCCGCAAAGGGCTGCGTTTCACCTGCCGTCACACGATTAGAGAATTCGCAACTCGAATCGGATGTCTTTTCAACTTTTACAGTCCAGATGACTTCGATCTTTGTACGTCCAAGCTTGGTAAACACATCGGACGTCGACGCCACCCGGCACTCCTGCTTTTCCGAAATGTCCTCCACGTAGTGTTCGATAACCAGATCTTCGCCTAGCATCTCGACATTGATCGACATCCTGGCGTTCTTGCCGGTACGACTAACTGCCCCCGCAATGTGTGCGGTCGAGCAAGCCTGATACTCCTCGTCTGTAAGCGTGAAAAGCCATTGGGTCAAATCGATGCTGTCGATCGGTGCTTTGATTTCGTGCGTTACGGTGCTGTCAGCAAGTGTTTGCATAGTAATTTCTTTCTGTGAATGTTATTTGTATTTCTGCGGTCCCCAGGTGAAAGGATTTCAGTGCTGTCCTTTTAACCTGGGTAGAAGTTCTTCGGTGGCAACGATGTGACGCGCATAGTTAGGCAGTGTGATCTCGATAGCGGCCTTCATCTGTTCCCAGGTCAGACTTGCAATGGCGTCCTTTACGAGAGTCACTTCGTAGCCGAGCTCGGCGGCAAAACGCACCGTCGAATCGATGCAGGAATGCGCCAGCAGACCCGTGACGATCACCTTATGCAACCCGTGCTTCTTCAGTTGTAGGTCCAGGTCAGTGTTCGCAAAGCCACTCGAACACCAGTGCTGCTGCGCTACAATCTCTCCTGATTCAGGCGTGAATTCGTCACGAAATATTCCGCCCCAGGTCCCCGCGGCAAAGATGTGAGTGCGCGCTGCATTCTCCTGGGTTGGCGCGAAATACTTCCAGGTTTCGTAGTCTCCTTCACGCCATTGGTGGTGCGGCACAAAGAAAGCCCTTATGCCCGCCTTGCGAGCCGCCGCAACTTCCTTCACGCGCGGCCACATCAATCCTCCTTCAGAAATGAAGTCGTTATAGGGATCGACAATTAGTAGTCCGGTCAATTCCGGTTCGTATTTCGGTTCGTTCATGTTGTTTCTGTTAACCCGCTTGTCTAGAAATCAGCCTAGATGGGATCACCCCTTCATGAATAGGACCGGTTTGCCATGTTTTGACTACCTGTGCGCTCAAATCAACGAAAGCTGTTTGCATTTCACTCTAGGCTCCGGCTCCTGTCCCGCATAACGCTTTACACTTCGCGCTGCGTACATCGCTCGGGCAGAGCCGCGCCCGCAGGAAGCGGTTTTTTAAAGTTACGTGAGACCGGACACTAGGCTCGTTGAAAAAGCGAGGTCCACTCTTCGCAAAAAAGCGCAACTAGGAGCAAGGACATGCAATCAATGCCGCGCCTGGATGCGCGATTCTTGCTTTAACAGGAAAGCAGGAACTGCCTCATGCAATCGGACACAAGTCTTTCACAGCGGATTAAAGGTACCTGGCGCTTGCTCTCCGCCGTTCATGAAGCGCAGGACGGTACCCGCGTTGATCAACTCGGCCCGGGAGCTACCGGCTTTCTCATCTACACAGACGACGGCTATGTCAGTGCGCACATGCAAGCAATGAATCGGGGCCGATTTGGAGGGGATGATCCGTTTGAGGGCTCCCTGGCTGAATTCAAAGCTGCCGCGTCCGGCTACATCGCCTACTGTGGCCGCTACACGCTCGATGAAAACACTTCAGTATTGACGCATGAGATGGCAGTGAGTTTGTTTCCTAATTGGGTTGGCGGTCGGCAGCAGCGGATAGCAACCTTCCAGGACGGCAACTTAGTACTTCGAACCGGCACTCCAATGCCGTCGCGCGACGGTCAGGCCGCTGTTATTACTTTGACCTGGGAGCGCGCCCGTTAAGTCTACTTTGGTGATCGCTCCAACACGTTTTATGAGCACCCTCTCTTCCAGGAACTTACAGCACGAGATTGCTAGCCTGAGCGGAAACTGGTTATGGTTCGTCCTGCTCGGGATCTTGCTGACCCTGACCATGCTTCTGGCCTGCCTTCTGCTTGTTGGGGGTGTTTTTACAGCGATTGTGGCGCTTGAAATCGCCATTTAGCAGGCTCAAAAAAATGAACTTATCGGGATATGGGCGATAGCTATGAGCACTTTTAGCACTAGGGACGGAGTGGCGATCTTTTACAAGGACTGGGGAGAGGGCCAACCAATGGTGTTCAGCCATGGCTGGCCGCTTACAGCAGATGCTTGGGACGCACAGATGTTGTTCTTCGGTCAGCAAGGATTTCGCGTCATTGCGCATGATCGCCGCGGCCATGGTCGGTCGGCGCAGAGCTGGATCGGCAATGACATGGACACCTACGCCGACGATCTGGCGCAACTATTGAACACCCTTGATATCAAGCATTGTGTTTTGGTGGGGCATTCGACGGGAGGAGGAGAAATCGTCCGCTATCTTGGACGGCACGGTTCGGATCGCGTGGCGAAAGCCGTCCTGGTCAGCGCCGTCCCACCCCTGATGGTGAAGTCGAATGCAAATCCCGAAGGTACACCCCTTGCTGATCTCGATAAGCTGCGCAGCGGCGTGGCTGCTGATCGCTCACAATTTTATCGGGACCTTACTACTCCGTTTTTTGGCCTCAATCGACCAGGAGCGAACGTTTCCGATGGAGCGCGAGATAGTTTCTGGCTTCAAGGCGTGATGGGAGACATTAAAAGCCAATATGATTGCATCCGGGCATTTTCGGAAACCGACTTTCACACCGACTTGGCGCGCATGGATTTGCCAACACTTGTGATGCAAGGCGATGATGACCAAGTCGTCCCGTTTCCAGATTCTGGTGAGCTCACTGCAAAGCTCGTGAAGGGAGCGCAGATGAAAGTCTATCCCGGATATCCCCACGGGATGCCGATTTCGCACGCTGCCGCGATCAATAAAGACATACTTGCATTCGTAAATTCGGGCCAAGTTTCGGGGGCCAACGCTTGAGCAACATGCCGTGCTTACAAGACTCGCCCTAGCCCGGACATTTTCCATGACAGAGACCAACAACATGAACAACAACATACTTTCCGATTCCAGTTTTTCAGCCACAATCAAAGCCCCGATCGAGTCAGTAGACATTTCGACATGGCTCTTTAACCTTCCTGACGCGGAATACCAGAGATGTTCTCCGGCTCACCTAGCTGCAGCTTTCACACACACCGACGACGGTAAAAGAATGTCCATCAACGTGGAGATGATAGGCGGTAGTTTGATGGTGCAACATTACATCGAAGATGTCGGTGAAAAACATCGCTGCCGGCTCATCTCGAACTCTGACGTCTTGACGACGACAGGTCGCACGAAAGTTCAAGTGACTTGGGACCTAAGTGCAAAATCGATCGATGACAAATCGTGCGAGTTTACGAATCGCGTTACAAGCCGCGCCACACCGGAGTTTCTGGACTTCATCGGCCAGACCGGAACACCGTTTGAGCAAGCCAAGGCCGCGCGTCAGGCTGCCTCATCTGCGCACAATGCGCAGGAGACGCCAATGTTCGCACAAAGTATCGAAGCATTCGCACGTAAAGGCAGTTAAACACGGCGTCATAATTAATTGCGCACTGGAGGGAAAGGTGTTCTCCCTGCAATCATGAGACTCATTCCGGTGTCAGGAACCCACGTTCACAATTTTTCCTATCCAGTTTGGTTCATCTGTTGCTGCACGAAGCAGGCAGTCGGCGCAATCGTCAAAGGAAAGCGGAACGAGTGGCGCCACTCGTGCTGACGGATCATGCTCAACCGACTCGAACCGACATGACACTTTTCAAACACCCTCTAACCAAACGAGCCAGCACCGCCCACCCAAGTCCGCTATGACCACTTTTTACACGTATCCCGACTTACGCCAGTTAGGGCTTCCCGTCCCAGACTCTGCCGAAAAACCCCAGGGTGGGGAAGTGCTCCTGCCCTGACCGATGATTTGACCGTTGGATGTCGTTCGCCATGGTCGTCGCCTTCCCTGCTCAGCAAGAACAAGCCCGGGACAGGGCGTACGCAAAGGGCGCGGGAGTCCGTTAGATCCGAAGCATCACGCCCCACCCATCAATCGGCCGAGACGCTCTCCTGCATCATCGCTTCGCAGGAGAGCCCGGCCCGTACGACCGCCATCATCTCGCGAATCTGCTCGATCACCAGCTCCGGCTCGTCCAGATGCACCCAGTGCCCACTCTTCTTTGCGATCAACTGCTCCGCATCCGGCCCGATCTTCCGCAAGTCCGCGTCCGAGATCGCCTTCGAATGCCCCGGCGTCAGCAACACTACCGGCATGCCCACGATCGGCGTCGCATCCAGCATCTCCATCACTGTTCCCGGAACTCCCTGGATATGCGCCGTCATCCCGCGAAAATAAGCCGGGTTCGACCAGTGCGCCGCCACAATCGGCCACACCGCCGGCGGCATCTTGTTCAACTCGCTCGTCACCCGCTCCAGCACATTGTGCCCGCCAGTCGCGCGCGTGAAAAGGTTTGTAAACTTGCCAGACCGACGGAAAAAGGACATTGTGGTCAGTCGTGCCAGACCCGAATAGGCGATCGGCACGCCCCACTGCGTCAGCTGTACCCCGCGGTTCAACAGCCTGCGCTGCGACTCATCCACCGGCGGCCACTCGTCGGTGCGCATTGCATCCACCAGCACCGCGCCCGCTACCTCGCCGGGATACTCGGCCGCAAAATACCGCACCACCAACCCGCCAAACGAATGCCCCACGAGCAAGTAGGGCGGCGCGATGTTGGCAGCCTGCAGCATAGCCCGCAACTCCTCCACCACCTTCGAAGGAACCCGCTCCGACACCGCCGGCGTACTCCAACCCAGCCCCAACCGATCGTAAGAAACCGTGTGCGCGAACTCGCTCACCGACTCCTGAATCCTGGCCCAGTTCTGACTCGTCGCGCCAATCCCCGACTCGAAGATCACCGACGGGCCAACCCTGCCGCCCATCTCCATCATAAATAGCCGCCGGCGCTTGCCGATGTCTACCAACCGGCCCAGCCGAAGAAAACGCCTGCGGTCACGCTGCGACCCAACCCACTGATACAGCAATCCCAAAACCGGGATGATGGGACCTAAGAGCAAAAGCCACAACAACCGCAACATGCACTGCTCTCCTTGAAGATCGGGCTGATGAGTTTCAAGTCTTTCCGTGCACGCCTTAGAACCAAAGCCGCGAACAATAAATACTTCATTCTTTAATCCTTACCCATGCTACATAACGATGGAATTCGTTTCCCGTCGCCCCATCCCGTAACCGGAACACCGCTGGTGCCGCCGGCGCCATTCGCGTAGGCTCCGGCTAGAAAGCAACTGACGACGCCGGTGCTGATATAAGATAATCTTGAACAGGTTGAAATTGCACTTGGTACCGAATGGGCCGCGCATTCTGGCTTGACCCAGGAGGCCAATCGCGCAATCAAGGGGCAAGTATGCGGGCGGTGCATTCATCGGTCTGGGTTGGCTTTTCTCGCCCGTTTGGAGACGAATTGCTGGGCTTTGTCGTGCTGGCCAAACTGAGCGCCGGAGTGTTTCCAGGCTCGCGTGGCGTACGCCTTTCCCCGGTTTAGGCGCTGCGCCATGCTTAGTCCTATTCTGGAAATACGCCACCTTCGCAAAGACTACGACGAAGGACGAATCGAGGCTCTCCGCGGTGTCGATCTGTCCATCGACGCTGGCGAATTCGTTGCCATCAGCGGGCCCAGCGGTAGTGGTAAATCTACCCTGCTTCACCTGCTCGGCGGGCTGGATACCCCCACCAGCGGCGACGTCCTGTTCCGCGGTGCGGCTCTGGGCTCTTCCCTTAGCCTCGACACGTATCGCTGTCACCATGTGGGATTCATCTTCCAGTCTTTCTACCTGCTGCCCACCCTGCGTGCTGTCGAAAACGTGCAGGCCCCCATGCTCGCCACGAGGAATGGCAGCGGCAATCGCTTGGAACGTGCCGAGGCACTCCTGCGAGAAGTAGGGCTGGAGCACCGAATGCGCCAGCACCCGAATGAACTCTCTGGAGGAGAACGGCAACGCGTAGCGATTGCCCGGGCGCTGGCCAATAACCCTTCGATCCTGTTGGCAGATGAGCCCACGGGAAATCTCGACAGCGCGAACTCCGCGCGAATTATGGAGATCCTCACCGGCACTCAGAAGTTCCGCGGCATGACGCTGATTGTCATCACACACGAGGTCGAGATTGCGAAATCCGCGCCGCGTCACATCCGCATCCATGATGGAAGGATCGTGCCATGAGACTCGCCTCTGTTGTGGCTGCGGCGATGCTGTTCCTTGCGACCACTGCGCACGCGGCGGACGCGCGAGCGGTGATTGCCTTTGCGCGGCATCGCATTGAGACTACGGATTCTCGTGCTACCGGGCGCCTGGTCCGGGTGGATGCAAGCGGGAATCGAATCAGCAATGCATATACCATCAAGGCGCACTGGTTCCCAGGCGTTCTGCGTGTGCTCCTCGAGATCGTCCCATCCCGGACGCCGGCGGGAAATGCGCACCAGGATGCGCATCAGGACGCTCGTGTCAGTATCTTGCTCGAAATGCGGCCCAACGGCCAGAATGCGATCCGGGTTTTTCGTCCACACGAGTCGGCGCCAGAGTCGTTGCCTTTTGACAAGTGGGGTGAGAGTGTATCCGGCAGCGATTTCAACTATGAAGACCTTCTCCAGCCGGAGTATTACTGGCAGGGCCAGACGCTTCTGAAGAGTGCCAGATTTGGCGCTCGCGATTGCGATGTACTGAAGAGTACACCGGGCCCATCGGATCGTTCGCATTATGTCGAGGTCCAAACGTGGCTCGACCACACCATCGGTTATCCCGTCTATGTAGAAAAGACGCTGAAAGATGCGGCAATCGTGAAGGAATTCACATCCTTCGGTTTGACCCAGTCGGGTGGAGTCTGGTCAGCCAGACAGGTGGAAGTGAAGATACATGGCCGCCCCGGATCGACCCTCCTGATCTTCGAACGCGGAAGCACAAGAGCAAACCTCACCATCAGAGACTTCAGCCCCCAGCAGATCAGCCAATTCGAGGATCGCCCATGACCCTCCTACTCGCATTTCCGGTTGCCCTTGTGACGTTGCCGAAGAAAGCGAGCAACGGGGTGAGGCCGGCAACGGCTATTTCAGTCCATCAGCCTCTGAAAATCGCTCTTGTAGCACTCGCCGAAGAAACTTACCGCTGTGATTCTGCGGCAAGTCGCCGGGGGCGAGAATCCAGATGCGCCGTGGCGCTTTATAGGCCGCGAGATGGCTGCGGCACCAATGCAGCAGGTCAACTTCTTCAGAAGAGGAGCCAGGCTGCAATTCAACTGCGGCCACGGCGATCTCGCCCTTCTCCTGGTGACGCAGGCCGAACGCGACTGCGCGGGCCACAGCAGGATGGGCCAGCATGGCTTCTTCCAGTTCGCGAACGTACACTGAGTAGCCGCCCGACTTGATTACATCCTTTGTGCGCCCCACAAGCCGGATAAGTCCAAGGCGATTGCGCGTGGCCAGGTCCCCGCTACGCAACCAGCCGTCGCCGGTAAGAAGGCCCTGAGCCTCGTCCTTGTCCTTCCAGTAGTGCGGAGCGAGGCCGCGTCGACGAATCTGACATTCGCCCGCTACACCCGCTGGCACGGTCTGGCCCATCTCATCGACCAGGCGGATGCGAAACGGCGGCATGGGAAGACACAGGTCGCCACTCCCACGCAGCAACGGCAACTCAATGCCCATCATGGCGAGGCCGCCCAACTCCACCAAACCATAGCCGTTCAGCAGAATGGGTGGGATACGCCAGCGACCGCTCAGCCGGAATAGGGCTCCGAACTGGCGCAGACGCCGTCGAACTTCGGAGGGAAGGTGGTCGCTGGCGGAAAGCCAGACACGCACACTCGTCAAGCGCGCGGGCGCGGGATTGCTATTGACCAGGCGGGCAAACATGGTGGGCACGCCAACAAAGGCGGTGATGCGGAAGCGCTCAACAAGGTCCAGCGCAGCCTCGACATCGAAGCGTTCAAGAAAGCATCCGCGGATACCCGCCATTAGGCCGTATAAAGCGATGCTCACAGCCATGATGTGTGACCAGGGCAATGCTATGAGCGCAAGGTCTCGTGGGCCTAAAAGTATCCCACAGAGCACCGTGGACGCGCGCGCCCCAAGCAGCGCGTTGCTTGACAAGGCTGCGCCCTTAGGGAATCCACTGGTACCGGAAGTATGAAAGATGGCAACCGTTGCAGTCGGATCGATGGTGACTGGTGGTGCCGACATATCAGTCTTGGAGACGCGCAGAAATCCGTCGAGCGTCTCCTTCTCATCGTCTGCCTGTATCCAAGTGCACACACCAAGGGCCCGGCGGTCGCCAATGTTCCGTTCAAATATCATTCTGTCGGTGACGAGAATCTCTGTGCCGCTATCGGCGAGAATCCGGCGCACTTCGGCAAGGGTGAGCTGCGGATTCAGCGGAACCGCGATGCCTCCCGCGCGGATTATGGCAAGAAACCAATGGAAGCATTCCCGATTGTTGCTGCGATAGATGGCAACAGGCTGGCCCGGCCGAAGCGCGATAGCCTGACGCAGAAAAGCATCGATGGAGCGAACTTCGTCGTGCAGATCCGAAAGATAAAAGACGCCGCTTTCGGATACGCCGACTTCGCAATTGCCTTTTCGACGAACCAATTCATCCACAAGGTTGGCGACCGTGATGTTGTGGTCCCGCGCGAGTTGATAGCGTTGGATGATACTCATTGCGCAGAGATCGGCTTGCGGCCCCAGTCGCTGGCCACACAATAATGGAAAAGGCGGTCGAGATAATCGAGTACCGGTGGCGGACTCACCCCGGCAGGTTGCAGAAGACGTTCGGCATGGCTGGTGTCAAACTGCATGCGCATGGTGAAGTAATCCCGATAGGCGCGGCCGTCGCGCAGTACACGACGTTTGCGTCCCCACAGAGAGAGAAAGAGAAGCGGCCGCACGACGGCGAAGAAAAACCTCGGATCGACGAAGCGTGGCTTGGGACCGTTGAAGTATTCCATAGCGCGATGGGCAACTTGCTGGATAGTTGCGCTGGCGCGCGGTCCGGCACAGAGGTGAACTGTACAGCCCAGGGCGGCTTCATCGAAGAGGAGTCGCGCGACGGAACTGGCGACAAAATCCACGGGCACAATGTCGAGTACCGCGTCCGGATAGCCAGGGACGGTGCGCCAAAGGCGTCGTGCATAGATCTTCAGCGGCCAGTACATCATCTTGAAGCTGGAGGTGACGCCGGTTCTGGAGTCCCCCACGATGATGCTGGGACGTAGTATCACACCGGGAAGCAAGGCGAGACGCGTTTGTACAAGGGCCTCTGCCTCTGCCTTCGTTTGTTCGTAGGTGTTGCGATAGCTCTGGCCCACAGCAAGCTCATTTTCGCGCACCAGGCCCGAGCGCTCGCCGGCCACGTAGGCTGTACCCACGTAGGCCAAGCTTCGAAGCTCGCGCGCGCCGCCCGCAAAATCAAGAATATGCCGGGTGCCCTCGACGTTAATGCGACGTGCCTCGTCGAGCGAATGATCGAATCGCACGGTGGCAGCGGAGTGAATCACTCGGGTTGTTTCAGCCGAAAGGCGCCCGTAGGCAGCCGGATCCAGCCCACAGTTAGGCTGGCTGACGTCTCCAGAAAAAACCTGAACGCGCGACCGATCCGCTAAAGGAATGAATGAATCAGCGCGCTGCCGAGCCGATTGCCCGGCTCTGCTGCGGATGAGCAGCGCCAATGTGGCGTTCGGCTTCCGCTCCAGAAGTTCGCGCACCAGTTGCACACCGAGGAAGCCAGTTGCGCCCGTCACTAAAATGAGCTCTTCGTTGTTCAAAACGTCCTAAGTCCGCGCACAAAAAGGCCCGGGAACGATGACCGCTGAATGCTATGCGACGGCCTGCGCCTACAGCCCCAGTATAGTCTGCAAGCAGTGTTGAGCTGAATTTCTCCTCGGGAGACAAGAGAATAACTTTACTCGAAGTACCCGGAATGGCCGCGAGATAGGGGATCGGAAAAGCGCTGTCGGCTGAGGTGACCGTTACTGTCTTCTAAAGCGTCTGGATGATGCGCGGTTCAGTCGGAAGTCCGGCTCGGTGAGCTATTGAGGTACCATGAACCGGCGCATCCAAATGCCGCCGCGACAAACTAGTAGCTCAACTTTCTTCAACGCGAAGGCAAAAGAACGCATTCCGATCATGGCCAAATCATTGTCGTTCACCGGATTTGTTTTGAAGAACCTGCTGCGCCGGCGGATGAGGACACTCCTTACGCTGGCTGGAATCGGAACGGCGGTGGGCGCGTTCGTAGGCCTGGTGGGTTTTTCGAGCGCGTTCGAACAGCAATGGCTGCGTATTTACTCCAGCAGCGGCACTGACATCGCCGTGATTCAGGGGACCTTCCTGAACACTTCAATGGACGAATCGACGACGGCAAAGCTTAGGAATTTGCCCGATGTGGCGCAGGCCTCGCCCACGATCTTTAACCTGATGGACCTGACACCGGACGTGAATGCGCTGGTATACGGCTGGAAGGCCGATGCTTTTCAGTTTGGTTCTCTGCAAATTCTTGCAGGGCGGCGTTTTCGCGACGGCCGCGCCGAAGTCATGCTCGGCGATATACTCGCGCAGAATCTGAAGATCGCCCCCGGCGGCATTCTTGACATTCAGGGCACGCCCTTCACGGTAACGGCTATTTATCACGGTGCTTCAACGCTTGAGGCGGCCGCGGTTGTCATGCCGCTGGACCAGTTGCAACAGCTAAGCAGCTTGCAAGGCAAAGTTTCGACGATCGATGTTCGGCTGCGCCCAACGCCTCGCGGAGAGACGTCGGAACAACACTTGAAGCACGCACAGGCTGAGATCGAAGCAGCTCTGCCGGGAATGCGTGCTGTTCCCGCGACCGAGCGCGCCAGCGACAATCAGTTTGTGAAGCTGGCCCACGCTTCCGCCTGGGGCACCTCTTCGCTCGCCCTCCTCATCGGCATACTGGGAATTGCCAATACCATGGCGATGTCGGTTTTCGAGCGCACACGGGAGATCGGTATCTTGCGCGCCCTGGGTTGGAACCGATGGCAGGTGCTGGCCCACATTGAGATTGAAGCAGCCACACTCGGCCTGGGCGGGGGATTTCTCGGTGTCGCTTTAGGGTGGTGTGCGCTCAAAGTGCTGGCGGCTTTGCCACGGACCGCAAGTCTCGTTTCGGCGTCACTCCATTGGCAACTTCTTGCCGAGGCGGTAGGAATCGCGGTGTTCGCCGGGCTGATTGCCGGGGCGCTTCCGGCGTGGCGCGCAGGGCAACTCTCACCTGTGGATGCGCTGAGGCACGATTAGCAGATCCCGCCCTGCTGCGGTTGGACCTCACCAGCGGAAATCGGGGCTTTCACCGTAGCAGCCTTTATTGACAAGTGAATCAATGAGTTATTGAAGAAGGCAATGGCAAGATTTGGAGCATTTTGTTTTCCGGCAACCGGTCACCTCAATCCAATGACCGCTTTGGCGCATTCCTTGCAACTGAGAGGCCATGAGATAGTGGTCTTCGGGATCGCGGACATCGAGGCAGGGCTGCGTGCGGCGGATATCGAGTTTCATCGGATCGGCGCGGAAGATTATCCGCTCGGCACCCTTAAGACACTGGATGACCAATTAGCGCGGCGAAAGGGGATCGCGGCTTTTCGATTCACGTTGGAGCGGGTCAGAAATTCGACGCGGGTGATCCTGCGCGACGGGCCGGAGGCGGTGCGGGCAGCCAACGTAGAAGCGCTGCTGGTCGATGAGGCGGAGTTTGGGGGAAACGTAGCAGAACATTTAGGCCTGCCCTGGATCTCCATCGCCTTGATTCCTCCCCTGCTCCCCGACGACCGGTTTCCGCCCTTCTGGCTTGGCTGGGCGGCGGGACAGGATCGGCTCAGCCGTTTGCGGAACCGCCTTGCAATTCATTTGCTTTTGCGGATAGCAGCCCCCATCTTCAGAGACGTGAACCAGCAGCGTAGCGCATGGGGACTGAAGCCTTACACGCGTCCCGAGGAATGGCTATCGCCTTTGGCGCAAATTACACAGTTGCCTGAAGCACTGGAGTTCGAAATTCACGGCAAAAAGCCAGCTGAACTTCACTATGCCGGACCGTTCTTGCACGTTCAACGGCGTCCTGCCGTCGACTTCCCCTGGGACCGCCTCGACGGACGCCCACTCATTTACGCCTCGCTGGGCACTCTCCAGAACGGTTCGCAAGCCATCTTCAAAACGATCGCCGATGCCTGTGCCGGACTCGATGCACAATTATTGATCTCGTTGGGTGGCGGGCTTGATCCGGCAAGGCTGGGAAAGTTGGCCGGCGATCCGCTGGTGGTGCGCTTTGCTCCCCAACTGGAGATTCTAAAGCGGGCCGCGCTGGTGATCACGCATGCCGGCCTGAACACGGTCCTGGAGTCGCTTTCCGAGGGAGTGCCGCTGGTGGCCGTGCCCCTCGGCAACGACCAACCTGGGGTGGCGGCGAGGCTCAAGGCTCGCGGTGCATGCGTGGTGGTTTCACGGCACAGGCTAAACCCGGCCCGGCTTCGCAAAGCAGTCATTCTCGTGCTTCAAGATGCCGGATACCGTGAAGCGGCCCAGGCCTTGCAGCGAGCTATCCAGCAGTTGAACGGGGCAGACCGCGCTGCAGATCTCATTGAACAGGTGTTGAAACTCCGTTCGACTCAGCCCCTTGAGGGTGTTTGAAAAGCCAGGGCGTGGCTTTGGGCTTCGTGAAACTGGGAATTGCCAGAGAATCACTATCCCACAGACCTGAGCGATGCAGCCTGGACGCTGCTTGCACCGCTTCTGCCGGCGGAGCGGCTTGGCGGACAGCCACGCACTACCGAGCTTCGCGCTGTCCTAAACGCGATCTTCTATTTGCTGCGCAGCGGCTGTCAATGGCGGCTTCTTCCGCGTGAGTTTCCAGCGTGGGGCGCCGTCTATCGCTATTTCCGGACTTGGAAGAACGCAGGTGTGTGGACGTGCATACAACGAACAATATACGAGCAACTCCGAAAACACGCCGGTCGGTCAGCCTGTCCGTCGGTAGTCCTCATGGACGGGCAATCGGTGAAGACCACAGAACGTGGAGGCGTTCGTGGCTTCGATGCGCACAAGTGCATCAAAGGACGCAAACGCCACATCCTTGTAGACACGTTGGGTTTGCCAATCGCCTCACGTGTTGAAGAGGCCAACATATCTGACCGACGCGCAGCTTCCTTGCTGCTGGGTGGATTTAAGTCCGCTGTTCCCTGGCATCCGCACCGTTATCGCCGATGCTGGGCACGAGAGTCGCAAGCTCGCTCGTCAAATGGGAAGCGCTAGCGGATGGGATCTACGGATCGTAAAACGACGGCAGCACGCATGCAAGCTTACGGGTCTGACCTGGATCGTGGAGCGCACGTTCGCCTGGCTCGGACGCAATCGGCGTCTCAGCAAAGATTATGAGTACAACGTCCAAACCTCAGAGGCCATGATCGACATCGCAGCTCTCCGGATCATGCTCAACCGACTCGAACCGGCATGACACTTTTCAAATACCCCTCTTAGTCGACACTCAGGAGAGATTCTTGAGAAGGAGCTTTGCAGTAGCAGCAGAAGAAGTGGGATTTTGACCGGTGATCAGAAGCCCGTCAACAACCACGTGCTCAGTCGAATCTGCACCCTTCGAGTAGACACCGCCCTGCGCCCGGAGTTCGTCTTCGACGAGGAACGGAACTACATCAGCCAGCTGCATGGCAGCTTCCTCAGTATTGGCAAAGCCGGTGACTTTCTTTCCCGAAACAACCGGCGTTCCCGCTGGCGTCTGTACATGCCGGAGAGCGCCCGGCGCGTGGCATACAAGGGCGACGTGTTTACCCGCTGCGAGAAAAGACTCGATCAGTGCTTTCGAGTTCTCATCCTCCGCCAAATCCCACATCGGCCCGTGACCACCCGGGTAGAAAACCGTATCAAACTCCGATTGTGAAACGCTTTCTAGTCGTACAGTAGCTGCAAATTGCGCCTTCGCTGCCATGTCAGCCTCGAAGCGACGGGTGAATTTCGTTTGGAAGCTGGGTTCGTTGCTCTTCGGGTCCACAGGAGGCTGACCGCCCTTGGGAGATGCGAGCACGAGGTCTGCGCCCGCATCCTGAAAGGTGTAATACGGCGAGGCGAACTCTTCAAGCCAGAGACCGGTTTTCTTGCCCGTATTCCCTAATTGATCATGCGAGGTGAGTACCATCAGAATTCTCATTTTGTTGTTCCCCTTCAAGATTCAGCTTAGGACTCGACCCAGCTGTTGTGAATGCCCAAGGCTACCGAAAACATGCCGAATCCTGCCATGTAAACTGATACCTATGACCAGCCTTGCAGATCGCGGCACATCACACCTGCCCGAGTTAATAGCACTGGTAGACGAGTACACCGACTCCAAAAAAGCTTGCGGCCCTTATGCGACTGCTATCGACGGAGTGTCGATTTTGCGCTCAGATCCGCTAATGCAGCCATCGCAATGTATGGTCAAGCCGGCTTTGTCCATCACCCTACAGGGAGAGAAAGCCGCAACCTTCGGTGCCAAGCTTCATAGATATGGCGCGGGGTATGGTCTCGTGACGACAATAGAGATGCCCGAACGTGGCACCGTTTGCGCCGCTAGCAAGACCAAGCCCTACCTTGGGCTTGTGATTGAGTTGAATCTCCAGGTCTTGCAAGAGTTCGTCGATCAAAGATCAGCTGAAGCAAGGACCCGATCAAAGGAGAAAGCGGCGGGACCTTTTACCTTGACACTTAGCGATCGGCTGATCGACTGCGCTCTCCGCACAATACAGCTTTTAGCCACGCCAGAAGCGACTCCTATACTCTATCCCGGCATCACGCGCGAAATCTCTTATTGGCTCCTGAGTGGTCCTGCGGGCGCTCAACTACAGCGCATTATGATCTTGGCGAATGGACGTGACCGCAGGGTCATGCAGGCAATCCAACAACTCCGTGATCGCTTTCGCGAGCCGATCCACGTCGAAGATCTGGCGCATGCCGCTTACATGAGTCCCACAACCTTTCATCGCCAGTTCAAAGCGATCACGTCGATGGCACCTCTGCAGTACCAGAAGCAATTGCGTCTCTTCGAGGCGCGACGCCTCATGATCTCTGACCACGCGACGGTGGAGAGTGCTGCCTTTGAAGTCGGCTATGCGAGCGTGTCTCAATTCAGCCGGGAATACGCACGTACATTTGGCAGCCCGCCACGTCGTGAGGTTTCCGCCTGGAGATCCTCTTAGGCATCCGGAAGAACTGCTCGGCGGCTTTGCGAAGTGCGGCCCAAAGCATCGATCAGATGCCTCGGGCTGTGGGGAGCACTAGTGCTGCGGCGCTGGGGGAGCGAGGGTGATGAGGGTGATATGGAAGGAAGTGGCTTCCCATGTGCCATTTTCCTTTAGCAACACAAGAGAGTACATGGCTTCATGGCGCCCCTGTAAAGGGCCGTTAGGCGCCTCCAGTACGGCTCGAACGTGCGCCAAAGCCACATCATTGTGAAGCATCCGTATCGATTCCACGTTGAAGTGATTGATACTGCCCGCGTAGAACGTGGAAAGGACGTCGATGTGACTGTCGATCACGGCCTGCCGCCCGCAAAGGTGGTCGGCTCGTATGGTGATAAAGTCGACGTTCTCCGCCATAGGCGCTGCAAACCCTTGGGCGTCGCCTTGGTTCCAAGCGTGTTCCATTCGCCTGACAACATTCCTGATCGCCACTTCTTCTGCTTGCGAAATCTGTTCCTGCATGGGGTTCCTTTCGGGTGCAAGTCGGCACACGAACACCGACTCCCTTTGTGCGGCTAAGCTGCCGCGGCAATCCGGCTGCTGTGCATTTGCTGCGAAAGCTCAATGCCCTGCGCAATCATTGGCTGAATGATCGACATGACCATGGCGGTCACCTTCGGACCTGCAACATCAGGCGTGCCTGCTTTGTAGGGCGGCTGCGGGTCGTATTCCAGCATGAGTTGGGTCATTTTCGCGACATTCTCATCGCGCAGGACGGCTAGCAGCGTTAGTCCAAAATCGATACCGGCCGTCACACCGCCACCCGTAATGCGGTTCCGGTCGATGACGACGCGCGCATGCACCGGCTCGACAGCTGCTGTGGCAGCCAACTGATCGTAAAAAGCCCAGTGCGTTGAGGCTTTGTACCCATCCAGCAAACCTGCCGCAGCCAGGATAATGGAGCCGGTGCGAACGGAAGCGACGCAGCGCGCCCTCGGGCCGTACTGGGCCAGAAATGCAATTGCGTTGGTGTCTTTGAGAGCTTCGTTCGTCCCCTGGCCTCCGGGAACGAAGAGGACGTCGAGGTCTGGAGGACAGTCGGCAAACGTATGAGTCGGCAGGATGGGAACTCCCGTATCGGAGAACACTGGCTCAAGTGTTGCCGACAGCAGAAAGGTCTTGCCATGGATCCCCAAGGCAGCCTGAGGGCCGGCCAGGTCCAACAGGGTCAGTCCTGGATAAAGCAGTATGCCGATCTGCAAAGGGCGTTCGGGTGAGGCGGAGAGGGAAGGTTGATCGGTCATAAACATAAGATTAGCACGACCGGTCGTTTTGTAAAATCACGATAGAAGAAAACTGGCGTGCCCTCGCGCCACGGCTTCCAATACCATGCAGCACAGGGGACAATCGGACATGAAGACAATAAGAGAACGCATCTTGGACGAGGGCCTCTATCTCGTGTCGCGCTCCGGCTGACAGAGATAGCGCGGGTCGCTGCCTCCACATACATTGAGCAGGCGATGGCGCAGCCTCCCGGATTGGCCCAGTTACGCACCCTGTTTGAAGGCTGGCTTGGCTGGAGCGAGAAGGCCGGTCTGAGAGGTGGATGTCCGGTTGCAGCGGGGATGTTTGAGCTCGACGATGTCGACCTGGCCGACCCGCTGAGAAAGCAGCTTGTCAGCATGGAGAAGGAGTGGCGCAAGCTCTTGGTTCAGCTGACGAACGAAGCAGTCAACCAGAAGGAACTGCGATCGGACCTGGACGCGGAACAGTTCGCCTGGGAACTCTGCGGCATCTACCTGGCCCATCACACGTCGCAGCGCTTCGTTCAGGACCCGCTTGCCACGTGCCGTGCGTTGGCCGCGTTTGAAGGGCTTCTCCAGGGCTCGCGCACGACCCGGAAGGTCCGGCGAAAGCAAGTGGCTGTTTAGGCATCTAGGCCGCAAAGGAAAGGCTATTCCGGGTTCGATAAAAGCGTGACAACTTAGGGGCAGCCCAATACTCCGGAGAGTACATCCATCGTCAGCCATGACGACGCGAACTACGGCGGGGCGACTGGTCTAGGCGCGACTCGAGGTAACCTTACCACCGTCGGACAATGTTGGACGCAGCTAGCGCCGTTCGATCCATCCGTCGCCTGTTCCTGGCGAAATACAACTACGACCTACGACATTGCTGGGAATGTCTTGAGCGTCACCGACCCCAACGGCCACGCCACCAGCTACTCCTATGCCGATTCCTATAGCGACGGCAACAACAGCCGGAACAGCTACGCCCTTCCGACTACCACCGCCAATTCGCTCAATCAGCGCATCACCAATCAATACGATTACAGCTCGGGCAAGCCAACCTTAGCGATCAATCTGAATGGAACCAGAACACAATACACCTATGCCGATCCTCTCGACCGTTTAACCCAGGTGGAGTACGCACTGGGCAGTGGCGCAGAAACGCAACGGAACATCACCTATTCTCCCAACAGCAACGAGATCAACATCTATCAAGACCAAAATGCAAGCGGGGATAAAGCCTTACGAACACAGTAGTTCTACGACGGGCTGGGCCGACTTTCCGAATCTCGAACCTATGAGACGGCCACTAGTGGGCTGTCCTTAAGTAACCGATAGCAAGTTGGCTGCATCGTATAGTGTATGGCGAATGCGGCAAGTTTGCAGGTAACGCCCGGTCAACGTGGCGAGTTGCAAGGGCATCTGCGGAAACGCAATCTTTCTGCCGGGGTGGCGCAGCGGATCCGCATTGTTCTGCTGCTCGACGAAGGATGCAGTTATGCCGAGATCGGAGAGCAACTCCGCGTTCCGCCTTCGACGATTTCACGCTGGAAGCGGCGCTACCAAGAAGAGGGACTCCTCGGTTTGGAAACGATTCACCCGGGCCAGCCGCCGAGCAAGTTGACAGCTGCGTTGCGAGCCCGCGTGCTCGAGCGCACGCGCCAGGCGCCACCTGACGGTTCGACGCATTGGTCGCTGCGAAAAATGGCATCGGCGATGCAGGTCAGCAAAAATCTGATCGCGCGCATCTGGCAAGAGGCTGATCTGAAGCCCCATCGGTTGGACCGTTACATGGCGTCCAACGATCCTCTCTTCGAAGAGAAAGCGGCGGCCATCATCGGTCTGTATCTGGATCCGCCACAAAACGCCGCTGTGTTCTGCGTTGACGAAAAGAGCGCGATACAAGCCCTCGATCGAAGCGACCGGCGCTTGCCGCTGTCGCCGGGGCGAGCCGAAAAGCACGGCTTTGAATACCATCGCCATGGCACGCTTTCGCTCTATGCGGCCTTGAATCCGCAAACCGGTGAAGTGATGGGACAGACCGCGCCGCGCCACACCAGCGAAGAATTTGTCGCATTTCTGAAAGAACTCGTCAGCACCCAACCAGCCGAGCGCGAGATGCACGTCATCCTCGACAACTTCTCAGCGCACAAAACCACTTTGGTAAATCAGTTCCTGCTACAGCACCCCAACCTCAACCTGCATTTCACGCCGACCTATTCCTCGTGGTTGAATCAGGTCGAGAGCTGGTTCAGCAAACTCCAACGAGATGTCATCGATCGCGGCATATTCACCTCCGTCGCCGATCTCAAGCGTAAAATCCTCCGTTACATCCGTCTCTACCGAAAAACCGCCAAACCATTCAAATGGAAATATTCCGATGTCCGAAAGAGGATCTCTAAGCGATAGCGATTTCTCCGGGACAGCCCACTAGAAGCCATGGCTTACGACGAGGGAGTCATCCATCTAAGTCGCGGCGATCGCCTTATCTTCTACACCGACGGAGTCACCGAGTGCCCGTCTCCGCAGGAGGAGGAGTTTGGAGAGGAGCGATTGCGCGAGGTCCTTAGAGTAGATTCCAATGCCAACATCACAGTGGCCCGGGATCGCCTGCTCGCTACCCTTGTTCAACACGCACAGGGCAATCTTACGCACGACGATACGACATTCATGCTCGTGGAAGCATTTTGAAGGGTTATTTTTCGGAATAACTGTTTAAAGGGTAAACCTTGGGTGTCGGCCGCGAAAGAGTTGCCTGGGCGCAGGGCGCTATATCCCGGCAGAGGCGCACGGATCGTTCAAGGGGCATCCCGAGAGGCGTAGCCGTTGTTCACTTTTTCGATGGTACACGTCAAATGAACAAACAACAATGGTGAACGAACTGCGTTATCTACCGTGGCAAAACCGTGGCAAACTCGGCTTGTTGAACCCACTTGGGTTGGGCTTCGGGCGAAAAGCAGATTCCCCAAGTTGTTGAAAATCTTACAAGTGGAGCTGAAGAGAAAGAAGCTTTGGAGCGGGCCGCACTGCGCCAAGGCAGGTGCGCTACCAGGCAGTTCGCAGGCTGACCCTTCCAGTAACCCAGAATCCGCGCGTACGCTCCGAAAGCAGTGTACGAACTTTTGTACGAACTTTTCGTTACAGCTATGCGAATCGCCGAGTGTCTGTACGGCAATGCATGTCTTATTTTCAATGACTTGTCCTTTCCGCTTCGCACGGCTTCGCCCTGGATTTCGGCTGTTAACCGAAGGGTTGGAGGTTCGAATCCTACCTGAGGAGCCAAGCTAAATTAATCACTTTCGCTCTGAATCGATATTCGGTTAGCTGGTTCGCCACCCACAAAGGTGCTTTCAGGCTCTCCGGAATTAAGGATTCTGGCCGCCGGGTGTTCACCGACGATTTGTCCCCTCTGGAATCAATCGTTGACCTCAGGGAAAATCGACGGCGCATAATCACAATGAAATGCGCGCCGCGTTTTCGAAAAATTCTAACGAATGTAGACGCTGGTTCTCGACTGCTTCTACCGGCGCGAATCTGGAACAACATGAGAACTCAACCCATCCAAAAGAACGATTGGCGCGGCGTCTTCGCAGTTCCCCCTCTAGCGCGAAAATCGGACGGCCGACGCTCCTTCGACTGGCAGCAGAACGACCGTTTAGTTGCCCACATGTGCGCGGGAGGAATCACCCGCCTGATGTACGGCGGCAATGCATTTGTCTACCATCTCAGTCTGGCTGAATACGAAGCATTACTGGACTGGCTGACATCGCAAAACGACGACCTATGGTGCATTCCGAGCGCCGGGCCAAGCTATGGCCGTTTGCAGGATCAAGCCACTCTGCTGCGCCAAAGAAGGTTTCCGGCTGTCCTGCACTTGCCGTGCGGAGATCCTCGCGATGCTGATGGCTTGGAAGCGGGCCTCACCGACTTTGTCGAAGCGAGCAACACGCCTTTGATGCTTTATCTAAAAGACGAAACCAACTTCGGCGCTGACCTTGAAAGAGGACTGGACTGCGTGGCGCGCTTGGTTGACGGCGGCAGGTGCGTCGGAATCAAATACGCAGTGGTGCGGGCAAACCCGGCCATGGATCCATATCTCGATCAGCTTCTAAAACGCGTGGATCGTTCCATAGTTTTGAGCGGCATTGGCGAACGCCCCGCCATCGCTCACATGGAGCGATTTAATCTGGCCGGCTATACCACCGGCAGCGGGTGCATTGGCGCCAGTCTCACCTCGCAGATGTTTCAGTCGTGTATCGAAAACAAGTACGAAGAAGCCGCTCCGGTTCGGGAGAAATTTCTACCTCTCGAAGATGTCCGTGACGCCTGGGGTCCGGCGCGAGTGCTTCACGTCGCTACCGGGTTGGCCGGCATCGCGCAGTGTGGACCGATTCCACCATTTGTTTCTCTTCCGCCGCCCGAGGTAAATGTGCTCATCTCATCTGCGCTGAGCCATCTGTACGCGTAATCGCTTTTCGGCGTCGGCGCTCCAGTATTTGCAGTCAAGCCTGATGAAAACAGACGAGTAAGGAATTGTCATGCTGGTCTTCAGCACCAGAACATGGAACGTCTTGCCGGCTTCATCGATATCGGCGATGACCTTGTCGTGCAGAAGCGATTCGACTTGGTAGCCGCGAAGGAGACCGCCAATCTGCGTACGATAGGCCGACGCACCCTTAGCGTCCTTGTCTGGGACAAAAGGTAACTCCGCATCCATATAGATCAGCGGCCGAACGTGAATCGAGCTATTGATTGAGTCGAGAACGGAGCGCACTACTTCTACCTGGTTCGCGTTCGTCTCAATGGTTTCCACCCCAGGCGAGGTTTGGAGGGGATAGGCCGAGTCGACCACCAAAATCCAGTTGCGGTGGCCCAATAGGGGCATGGCTTGCGCGACTTTTCCGTGCCAGTCAGCAGCAGCGAATGCAGCTACCTGCGCAACGGACATAGCGAAAACGGCAAGCGACAAGCCTGCCAACGTTCGGGAAAATTTGCGTCGATCCATTCTATGTTCTCTTTCTTGGAACCGAGTGCCTACCATCTGCCCTTGGGCCTGACGAAACAATAGGCCGTATACTTCATCTCGCTCCAAGCAAGCTCGCCCACGGGGTATCCGGGATACAACGGTCTATTCACTGGCGTGAATTTTATCCTGACCCATATCAGTTTCCGTCCTTGGGTGAGAGCACTCGGGATCAGAAATTCATCATCGCGAAATCTGCGGTTCGATGTTTCGACAATATGCTCCGTGCGCCCGAGCTCCTGCTTTGGATTGGAGTACACGCAGGTGTTCGATCCCGCCAGATACCAGACACCCGCCCTCTTCCATTCCGTTTTCCGGTCAGCTGCGACATACACTTCCGCGCGCTGGTTTGGAAATGAGTAGTCGAGCTTGCGGCGAAGGAGCACGCCTACGTTGTCGGCGCGAAGGCGAAGCCGGAACTCCGAAGTCCCTTTTGTGGTGCGGCCTCGATCCTGCTGTTCCGGAAAAATTACCCGTCCGTTCGCAGTATCCACTCCCCATTCGTATCGAGACGAGATCGTGTAGGGCGGGGAAGCCTCAGGTGAGGAGTACCCGTGTCTGCGCTCGGCCGTGGCATCCGCAATCTGGAGTTGGTCCGTCTGCACGAGTGAAGGCGAGGGCAGACCGTACCAGTAGGCTATCGTCTCGTAGTGTTGTGTTGATTCATTCTCTCCGCCATGCTCCAGATGGATTACTGCGTTCCTTCCAAAGGGCATTAAGTCGGCCAGCAGAAAGCGATAGGAAGACTCGATCTTGTCTTCCTCGTTGACGGCAGACTGAAGAGTTCGCGAGCCGACTGGATGACCGGCGAACGCCACGGTCATGTTCAAGCCGCCCCAGTAGTCTCCGCCTCCACCCCACTCCTCGGTTCCGGTGCCCTGCGCTTGTGGTGTCAGGCTGTCGTCAAAAAAGAATCTCGGATCTCCCTCGAGCGTTCGCAAATTTGCATCGTGCGAAAAGATAATCGACGTGCCTACGAAGTTTCCGGACCAGTTCTCGGAGCCTTCCGCCTTACGCGTATCGAGAAGCACCAGGTCCTGCCCTAAAGTGGGTTGAGGAAAATCGCGATACGTCGCGTGAAAATAGGAAAGCTCGTTCGGCGACCCTTCGAGCGGCGCGTATTGGGCGCTCCATTCGATGCCGTCAATCGCCTGACCGGCGCCTACTAGCTCGATCTGCGCCGATCGAAAGAACGGCATGGGGAAATAGCAGGCAAGGTACACGCGATCGTCTGCAAAGCGGATACTAACAGGAAACGCCTTCACCAGATATTCGCGATTGTCGCGGTTGTACAAAGTCCCGGCTCCATAAAACAAAGCGATCGGAGCGTCGATAGACGGCTGTTTTCGTCCATCCCACGTCACACGTAAGTGAACGTTCTTGAAGGCGAGCGCCTCAGCTCGCGGCGCCGAGAAGGTGAGGGAGCGAATCGCGGCCGGCCCCTTCAGTTTCGCCACGACGGTCGATACACCCGCGGGCAAACTGATTCTCCCGCTCGCCTCCCGCGCTCCGGTTTTCGGGGCGATATCTGTGCCGGCTTTCGAGATCAGATCCAGAACATCCTGACCGGGAATCATACTCTCATTCCAACTCTGCAGCGGATGGGAGATTCGCGTGCCGGGTACGAACTGGTCGTAGATGTAATAGCGTGTTCGCGTGTTGGCCATTTGAAAACCTTTTTCGAAAGGCACCGGCGTCCAAATCAGATCGGCTCCACGAGTGATCGCCCAAGTGAGATTAAGTGGAAAGGGGAATGGTCCTGGGGGAAGAAAAATCGAGTTAGCCAGAGGATGCAAGGGATCCGCTGTGCTGCTTTCCTCGATAAGATGGTCTCTCCCATCGACCACGTAATGCCACGGACTTCCATGCCAGTGGTTGTAACGGCTGAATACCAGTAACCCGGCGCTTTCCAGATCCAGCGTCACATTGAAGTCGTCAGAAAGCTGATAGAGATAATGCGAAGCATCAGCACCCTCATTGCCCCCGCGACGATCATACGTGCTGCGCATATAAGCGCGCATTCCGATCCGCTGGTCCGGCCAGTGTTCCCACTGTCGATACGCATCGAGACCGACCGGGATTGCGCGAGGCGCTTCTGCCGCGCTGACGCCGCCGCCCGCGAACAGCAGGAGCAAACCCAGTAGTACAGTTGGAAGATCCGCCGTCGTCTTCTTGCGCTTGAATCCACCATCGGAGCCCAAACTCATAATCTTGCCGAAGTTGGCAATGTGCTCCACATGACTTACCCCAACCCAACCTACTTGACTCGTAAGTTGGCTGTCAACGTAAGACGTTTTAAGAGATCAGAACGGTTGAGTCAAATGCACAGTGACAATATCGGAAACTAGGGAAAGGAGACGCAACACCATGAGACTGAACCGGCGTCAAGCATGCAAGGCCTTGTCCGCCAGCCTCCTCGCGGCGAATCTAAGGACTGCGCAAGCCCAACAACAATTTGTTTCGCCTCTCGGCGACAGAGTAGAGCCGATGGCAAAGGGCAAGTTCGAGCCTACCTGGGAATCGCTCCAGCAGTACGAAACGCCCGAGTGGTATCGCAATGCCAAGTTCGGCATTTGGGCCCACTGGGGTCCGCAATGTCAGCCGGAGTATGGCGACTGGTATGCCCGCAAAATGTATATCGAAGGCAGCGACGACTATAAATTTCACCTCCAGCATTACGGCCACCCTTCCAAATTCGGATTCAAGGACGTGATTCATGAGTGGAAGGCGGAAAGCTGGGATCCCGATAAACTCATCGCCCTTTATAAGCAGGCCGGTGCGCAGTATTTTGTCGCGCTTGCCAACCACCACGATAATTTCGACAACTTCGATAGCAAATATCAGGTCTGGAATGCAGTCCAGCTGGGTCCGAAGAAAGATCTGATTGGCGGATGGGCTCGCGCCGCCCGGGCGCAAGGGCTGCAATTCGGTGTCAGCATCCACGCCTCCCATGCCTGGATGTGGTACGAAGTGGCGCAAGGCTCCGACGCCAGCGGGTCTCTCGCCGGAGTGCCTTACGACGGAAAACTGAGGAAGGCCGATGGCAAGGGTAAATGGTGGGAGGGCCTCGATCCCCAGGATCTCTATGCCCAAAGTCACACCCCCGGCAAGCTCACCGAGACGGCCAAGCTTTGGGATTGGCCGACTGACATAGGCGCCAGTGTTCCCGATGTCGCCTACTGCGAACGCTTCTACAATCGGACCGCCGATCTGATTAACAAGTATCATCCCGACCTGGTCTATTACGATGACGACGCGCTGCCTCTCTATCCGATTAGCGATGCCGGCCTGCGGTTGGCCGCCCACCTTTACAACAGCAATATGAAACTGCATGGCGGCAAGCTTGAGGCCGTGCTTAATGCAAAAGGTCTCAAAGGGGACCAGCGCAGAGCCATGGTGTGGGATATCGAACGCGGTCAGAGCTCGACGATTGAGCCGCTGCCATGGCAGACAGATACGTGCATCGGCGATTGGCACTACGACAGAAAGGTTTTTGAGCAGCATCGGTATAAGACAGCCGCCACTGTAGTGCGGAACCTGTCCGACATCGTCAGTAAGAACGGCAACTTGCTGCTGAGCATTCCGGTGAAGGGAGATGGCTCGCTGGATTCAGATGAACTGACGGTTGTAGAAGGAATCACTCACTGGATGGGGATCAATCGCGAATGCATCTTCGACACTCGGCCCTGGAAGGTTTTCGGCGAGGGCCCGGCTTCGGAACTTGCGCCGCTTCGCGCCCAGGGATTTAACGAGGGCAAAGGAAAACCCTTCACCGCGGATGATGTGCGGTTTACGACGCGTGAGGGTGTCCTGTACGTGATTGAACTCGGCGTACCGACCCAGGAATTGCGAGTTAAAGCATTGGGCAAGACCCCAAGGCTGCTGGACCGGCCGGTCGAATCCATCGGTCTTCTCGGCAGCGATGAAAAGCTCACCTGGAAACAGGGTGACGATTCACTTGCGATTTCGGCGCCCCGCTCTGCGCCTTCTCCTGAGGCGCTGGTTTACAAAATCGCACTCAAGACTTAACGCCTGTTTCGACCCATTATCATGGCTCCCGGCCTGTCACTCCTTTTGCCAGGAGATCGGAGCCGAAGGCGCGCTCATTGCGTACCGCCTTCCAGTTTTGTGACCCGCTCTTTCAAGACTTCTTGCTCAACATCCAGCATGGAGCGCCGCAGAATGACTACTGAGACGTAAATCAACGGGCTGCGCCCATTTGTGGAACGCAGTTAGTAATCGCGTTTCGGTCCGCTCGATTCGCTCCGAGAATCGCGCTTCAACTCCTTCCAAAAATCCCTCGAGCCATTTTTTGTCTTCGTCGGTCAGTGCCATTTAAGCTCCTAACCATATTTTCAACGTTTACTTATTTTGTGTGTATTCCTCGCTTGCGTTTTCCATCAGCAGGACCTTCGGTCGCAAGCAAGGCCAGGTAATCAAGCGACGCCGATAATGGTGAAGCTGGACTTTGGAATCAAGGGCATTCCGAGCGACGAGAAATATCGAATCAAGTATCAGTACACGCTCAATGACAACAAGGGCGTGATGTGGCTGCCGCAACAACGCCGCGACGCTCTGCTGCGCACGCAAGCGCAAAGATTGATACCGGAATCCGAGAACTGCTGGGGAGAGCCGATGCCGGTGACAAAAGTTTGAAATTTTCTTTCTCGCCTCAAATCATCCACTTACAAGCAAAGTAGAAGCTGCGAAGTTCGTTTTCGCCTCCTCGCATGCTATGTTCTGGCAGGCTCATGGTCCGGTTCCTCCGGGCTCGTGAGCCATTTTCATTTTCTGGAGATCATCGCCCATGAACGCCCGCACCATCCGCCGCGCCCAGGAACGCAAAGCGCGCAAACAAGCCGTCAAGGCCGAAAAGCAAGGATCCGCCAACCAGACGGCTGCGTCTCAGGAATCCAAAAATCAGTCGGCCGCCGAGCCAATCTGCCACCACCTGGCCGCCACCGCGTCCAACCACCACGCCGAAGAGCTCGACTGGCTCACCGGCGAAGAAGAACTCAAAACCACCCGAGCCTCCTCGCTCTCCCAAGCCAAACGAGAAGCCAATCGCGCCAACTCCCAACTCTCCACCGGCCCCCGCACCACCGCCGGCAGAGCCAAATCCTCCCGCAACGCTCTCAAAACCGGCCTCACCGGTAAAACCGTCCTGCTCTCGAACGACGACGCCGAGCACTACCGATTCCACGTCACCCGCTTCTTCGAACTCTTCCGTCCCGCCACCGAACGAGAATCCGAACTCGTCCAAACCCTGGCCGACACCCAATGGCGTCTCAACCGCATCCCCACCCTCGAAATGGGCATCTACGCTCTAGCCGAAATCGAATTCGCCGAACAATACGAAGACTACGAACCGGTCCAAGCCAAAGCGCTCATCCAGACCCAGGCGTACATCAAGTACAACAAGCAAATCAACAACCTCTACTTACAAGAGAACCGCCTTCGTCGCCAATATCAAAACGATCACAAAGAACTACTGAAGCTGATCGACGAACGCCAAACCCGCCAACAAGTGGAAGCCGCCGGCCAAAAGCGAACCACCACCGCTACTCGTCCTTTCATCCCCTCGCCCATCGACGACTACTCCGACTACCCCGAACTTGGCTTCGAATTTTCAACTGCCGTATCGCACCCAACCAACTACTCCAGCGACACCGAAATCGACGCCGAAACCGCGGCATGATTTTCTCAAACCGAGCGGGCAAGACGCGACGCTTACAGGTAAGCTTGACCTTAAAGAAGTAACTTCTAAATTGAATGCGTTGCCACTTCAGCAGATCAAAGCCCTTCCGGAGTAAACAATGAGCAAGAAAGGTGATCTCCTACGCCGATCCCTCTTGAAGCAGGCCGCTGCGGGTCTCGGCGCAGTTACTCAGGCAAGGAGCTCGCCGTCTTCTCCGAAGGCGGATTCTTCCAATTCAGCCAAGCGCGAAACAAGACCGCACGCAAACTCCTCCTTCCCCCGCGTGTTTCGCGGAGAACAGCTCAAGATGATTTCGTTCCCCTTGGGCGGCATTGCAGCCGGCAGCCTGGGACTCGGCGGGCGCGGACAACTGCGCGATTGGGAAATATTCAATCGCCCCAATCAGGGATTCTCGCCGCACTACGCCTTTCCAGCGATCTGGGTTCAATCCGGCGAAGAGAAACCCGTAGCCCGTGTGCTGGAATCGCGCATCCTCCCGCCGTACCAAGGCGAGACTGGTTTGGGATCGAACAACGCACCCGGCCTAAGCCGCTTGGAGTCTGCCACGTTTTGGGGTGAATATCCGCTCGCGCACATCGCTTTTCACGACTCCACGCTTCCTGTTGCAGTCGATCTGGACGCCTTCTCGCCTTTCATCCCACATGATCCCGATGATTCCGGCCTCCCGGTTGCAGTCCTGCGTTATCACGTCGTGAACCATCGTTCTTCGGCGGCGAAAGTGTCGATCGCATTTTCGATCGACAATCCCGTGGGCTCTAGCCCCAATCAAAGCAACAGCAGGCCACAGGACCAAGATCTGCGCCTGAATAAATATCAAACAGGCGCCTTTCTGGCCGGATTCCTGATGAGCAATCCAGGGTTGTCGTCCGAAGACCCCATGCAGGGCAGCTTTGCGCTCGGCGTCCTCCCTGCAGACGGAATTCGGCTCACTCATTGGCAGGGTTGGCCGAGAGGCCGCTGGTGGAATTCGCCCATGCTTTTCTGGGATGCCTTTTCTGCAGCCGGAGAGCTTGGCGCTGAGCCGGATCCGCACAATGCAGTCGCTGCCCTCTCTCAGCAGCGCACCCTGGCGCCCGGCCACAGCGCGACCTTTACCTTCCTCTTCTCCTGGCACTTCCCCAACCGAACACCGGACTGGTGTGGCTGGAAAGCGCCGGAGGGCAGAGGAAAAACCAACCTCGGCAATTACTACGCCACCCGCTTTAAAGATGCCTGGCAGGCCGCTGAGTACGCTGCCGCGAATTTGAACCGCCTTGAAAGTCGCACTCGTCTGTTTGCAAGCGCCATTCGTCAAAGCACCGTGCCCGAAGTAGTCAAAGAGGCCGCCAGCGCTAATCTTTCCACCTTGGCTTCTACCACCTGCTTCCGCGCCGCCGACGGTGAGTTTTACGGTTTCGAAGGAAGCAACGATGCGTTAGGCTGCTGTTTCGGCAACTGTACCCACGTCTGGAACTATGAGACGGCCACAACGTTTCTGTTTCCCACCTTCGCGCGATCTCTGCGCAAGTCCGCCTTCGGATACTCGATGGATGAGGCCGGCGGCATGCGCTTCCGCCAACTCCTGCCGGATGGACACGCCCGCTTCGACTACGCGGCCGCGGATGGACAGATGGGCCAGATCATACACGCTTACCTCGACTGGAAACTTTGTGGAGACGACGCGTGGGCCCGAACCCTCTGGCCGAAAATACAAAAAGCGATCTCGTTTGCCTGGGAACCCGGAGGTTGGGATCCCGCTCGCAAAGGCGTGTTGACCGGAGTCCAACACAATACCTACGATGTGGAATTTTACGGGCCCAACCCCATGTGCGGGATCCTGTATCTCGGCGCACTGCGCGCCTGCGAAGAGATGGCGCGTACATTCGACGATGCCTCCGCTGCGGACCAGTACAAGCAGCTCTTTGATCGAGGCAGCCGCTGGATCGATGCCAACCTCTTCAATAAGAACTTCTTCACCCAGCAAGTCATCGGGTATCGCACGGATGAGATCGCGCCGTATCTTCGCAGTAACATGGGTTCCGAAGATACCGAGCATCCTCAATACCAGGTGGGCGAAGGATGTCTCATCGATCAGCTAATGGGGCAGTATCTCGCCGACGTGGCCGGCCTCGGACCCCTCGTTTCTCCCCAGCATATTCGCTCCACGCTCGATTCCCTCTATCGCTTTAACTACAAACGCACGCTCGTCGGCCACAACAACGTCGAGCGAACCTTTGCGCTCAATGACGAAGCGGCCATGATCATTTGCGATTACGCGAATTCGCCGCGTCCACGCATTCCCTTTCCCTATTACGAAGAGGTGATGACGGGCTTTGAATACTCCGCTGCTGCCTTGATGATTTTCTCTGGAATGGTGTCCGAGGGCGTCGAGTGCATAGGCAACATTCGCGCGCGATACGACGGAGCAAAGCGGAATCCTTGGGACGAAGCGGAATGCGGCCACCATTACGCCAGAGCCATGGCCTCCTGGACCAGCCTCGTCGCCCTCAGCGGATTCGCCTACGACGGCGTGAGCGCCGCGGTCGTTGCCATACCGCGAATGCCACACCGGGAGTTCCACTGCTTTTGGGCGACCGGTACAGGCTGGGGCGTCTTCACTTACACGAAATCCGACCGCGGCCGAAAGCTCTTCACTTTAAATGTTCTGTCCGGCAGCCTGCCTTGCCGCTCCTGCGAGATTAGCTCCGCCGGCGCGGTTTCTTCCGTAAGAGTCGCTGATCAGGCTCTTGCGTACAAAGTGACTCGGCAGGGCGACCGGAGCATTCTGCAGTTTACGGACCTCGTGACACTCCACGAAGGAAACTCTCTCCTTATCGAGATTCAGGCATGAGCTCGAAATCAATTGCCGTCAAGCCGTGGATCGTCGTAGTCGGCGGCTTTCTCGGAGCGGGCAAAACGACGCTGATCCTCGCAGCCGCCCGCGAACTGGAACGCCAGGGTCAACGTTGCGCCGTCATCCTCAACGATCAAGGATCAAGACTGGTCGACACCAGCTTCGCGGTCTTACAAGGCCTGCAAGCCGCAGAGGTCACGGGAGGCTGTTTCTGCTGTAAGCTTTCCGACTTGGTGGATAAAGCCGAAGAACTTCGCGCTTACGCACCGGACGTGATCTTTGCCGAGCCAGTCGGCAGTTGCACAGATATTGGAGCCACCGTTCTACGTCCTCTTCAGGAATATGACGGCTCCTACCGCGTTGCGCCTTTAACGGTGCTCGTGGATCCTGCCCGCGCCCAGTCTTTATTACGCAACGATTCCGATCGTCATCTCAGTTATCTTTTTCAAAAGCAGATAGAAGAAGCGGATCTCGTCTGTTTTACCAAATCGGATCGGCGCCCGTCTAATGGCGAAGCGCCTTCGCTGAGACCCGGGCTCCCGGTCCGCCGCATCTGCGCCACAACCGGACACGGAGTTCTCGCCTGGTTGCACGAGGTAACCTCGGGCGGCGTAGTGCCGGCGAGTGCAAATCTGGAAATCGACTATGCGCAATATGCCGAAGCGGAAGCAGCCTTGGCGTGGCTCAATCTGGAGGCGGTCCTCGAACCGGTCATTCCTTTACCAATGGCCATGGTGTTAGGTCCGCTGGCAGACTCGATCGACAAAGAATTGACCGCCGCCGGCATCTCGATCGTTCACCTCAAAATGGTCGTGACATCGTCAACCGGCTTCGTGAAGGCGGCAAGCTGCGCGAACGGCCAGGAGCCTCTCGTCGAAGGAGGGTTGGATGCATCGCCGTCCTCCAAGCACGCCTTGTTGTTAAACCTGCGGGCTCTCGGGTCAGCAAATCAAGTGCGGGAAATCGTGGAAAGAGAAATAGCGCGATTCAACGGGGGCGTGCGGATCGTCAGGCTCGAATGTTTCACGCCCGCAGCACCCAAACCGGAGCGGCGCAAGCCGGGTAGCGCAATTCCAACCTACTGGGATACACTTTGTTAAGAAGCCAACGCGGCCGTCTCTGTAAATGGGTTGCTCGACGCTGGCGGCGCCACTCACAGCCTGCAGCCGTGCTTATCAAGGAGGTCGCCATGACGTCGATCCGCATCGCAGCGCTTTATATCCTGTCGGTCGCTGCATTTGGACAGCAAGTATCGTTTGATCGTGACATCCGGCCGATCATGTCGGACACTTGCTTTCGATGCCACGGACCCGACGTCAGCTCCCGCATGGCAAACATGCGGCTGGATATCCGTGAAGAAGCTCTGAAGCCAAAGAAAAATGGAACGCCGATTGTGCCGGGTGACACGGAGCACAGCGAAATCATTCAGCGCGTCTTCGCGAAAGATGGTCGCGTGATGCCGCCACCCTTTGCTCACAAAGAGTTAACTGAAAAGCAGAAAGACACCATCCGGCGGTGGGTGGAACAGGGCGCAAACTACGAAAAGCATTGGTCGTATGTACCCGTGAGCAGACCCGCAGTGCCAGTGGCCGCAGCAACAAATTCGGCGCCGCAAAATCCAATTGACGCCTTCATTCAAGCCCGTCTGGCCCAGGATGGCCTCAAGCCCTCGCCCGAAGCCGACCGCCGCACCCTAATTCGCCGCGTGACGCTCGACCTGACCGGCTTGGCGCCGACGCCGCCTGAGATAGCAGCCTTTGTCGCAGACCAGTCGCCCGAAGCTTACCCGAAATTGGTAGATCGCTTACTCGCGTCGCCGGCCTACGCGGAGAAACAAGCGGTTCGCTGGCTCGATGCCGTCCGCTATGCCGACACCGCCGGATTTCACGGTGACGTCGCTCGCCCGGCCTGGCCATATCGCGATTATGTCTTGCAAGCCTTTCGCGATAACAAACCCTTCGATGTATTTACCCGCGAGCAGTTGGCCGGCGACCTGCTGCCAAACCCGACGGTCGAGCAGAAGATAGCCTCTGCTTATAACCGCATGGGCCGAACTTCGGCTGAAGGCGGCTTGCAGCCCAAGGAGTACCTTGCCAAGTACGGAGCCGAACGAGTCCGCACTGTGAGTACCAACTGGCTTGGTACCACCATGGGATGCTCCGAATGTCACAACCATAAATTTGATCCCGTCCTGACCAAGGATTTCTATGCCATGAAAGCCTTCTTCTCCGATGTGAAGGAGACGGGTCTGGTTCCGGATTTTGGACCCAATGCTTTCGCGCCGAAGATGCCTGTGTATCGGCCTGGCGAGAAAGAACGGATCGATGCACTCACTCAACGAGTGCAAGATGAGAAAAGTGAACTCGACCGCAAAGCCGATGCGTTGGTTCAGCAAAGGCGGGAGTGGGAGAAAGAAATGTTGGCGCGCGCTAACGCCGGCGATCTTGCTTGGAAATTTCCGATTCCGACGGCCGTTTCGGCGCAGCGCGCAACACTTTCCGTGCAGAAGGAAGGGCTGGATGAGAACGAACAGCGCGCCCACCCGAACGTCGCGATGAGCGGCGGCGCCGGTCTCGTTATTGTGGGCGGCCCGAATCCGGATAACGAGACCTATTCGGTCACTATTAAGCCTGGCGCCGGGGTCTGGACGAACTTGGGAATAGAGGTGGATACCGACGCTTCGCTCGCAGGCGGAGACATTTCACGGGGTTCCGATCGATTCGTCCTCTCCGCAGTGGACGCCGCGTATTCGCCCAAGGCCCGAGGCGCTGTCAAGAATGTGCCTTTTGTATTCGCGTACAGCACCGTTTCGCCAACCACCGGCTTTCCTGCCATGGCGGTACTGGACGATAACCCCAAAACAGGTTTCGGAATCGTCGGCAGGGCCAAGTCGCTCCTGCTGATTCTGCGTTTCGCGAAGCCCCTTAAAACGTCGGCTGCATCGACTCTGATTGTTCGAGTCCATCAGGATTCCGACTTCCGTCAGGCCACCATCGGACGATTCCGCGTGGCGCTTTCCAGCGGAGCCTATTCGTGGGACAACAATCCGAAGCCGAAATCGCAGGCGGCTAAGGATGTGAAGCCGACCGCTGAAGACGCGAGAGCAGAGAAAACAGAAGCGGGCAAAGACTCAAGCGAAATGGGTTCTTCCACTCTGGCCGGACTTCCGAAGATTTTAGTAAAAGCACTGGAGCGGCCCGAACAGGAGCGCTCCACAGAGCAAACCGCTCTCCTTCGCGATTACTTTGAGTATTCTTCTCCGCAGCTATTCCCGGCACGGCTGGAACTGGCCAAACTCGAAATGAACCAGAGCTTTCTCCAGGGCGCCGTACCCCAGGTAATGATCACCGAGAGCGCTAAGCCGCGCGAAACGCGTGTTCTTCCACGAGGCAATTGGATGGATGATTCCGGCGAGATTGTTCAACCCTCCATACCGGAGTTCCTCGGCCGCATCAATACCGGCGGCGGCCCTGCGACCCGTTTAGATTTGGCGAACTGGCTGGTCTCACCTGAAAATCCGCTGACTGCCCGAGTCTACGTTAATCGTCTGTGGAGCGAATTTTTCGGTACGGGTCTCTCGAAAACAGTGGATGATCTGGGATCGCAGGGAGATTGGCCTTCGCATCTGGAGTTGCTCAACTGGCTGGCCGCGGAGTTCGTGAATCCACAATATGACGCGGCGGGCGTGCATTCCTGGGACGTCCGGCACATGATTCGCATCATTGTGCTGAGCAATACGTACCGTCAATCGTCGCTGTCGTCTCCGGAACTCGATCAGCGCGATCCCGACAACCGGCTACTTGCCCGCCAGAGCCGCTTCCGCGTGGATGCCGAATCAGTCCACGACTTGATGCTCGAGATTTCGGGCCTCTTAGTTAATAAATTTGGCGGACCGAGCGTCTATCCGTATCAACCGCAAGGCTATCTGGCGGCGCTGAATTTTCCGAAGAGGAGTTGGTCGGCGAGCCGCAACGACGACCTCTATCGGCGCGGCATTTACATTTTCTGGCAGCGGACCTTCCTGCATCCGACCATGATGAACTTCGACGCCCCGACGCGGGAAGAATGTGCCGTCACTCGCATAAACTCGAACACGCCGCTGCAGGCCCTCGATCTAATGAATGATCCAACCTTCGTCGAAACGGCCCGCGTTTTTGGCGAACGGATCTTGCAGAATGGCGGCAGCAATTTAGGGAGCCAGATTCAATGGGCTTTCCAGCAAGCCACCGGCCGCCGGCCCGAGAACGACGAAGTGCAGCTGCTGGTTGACCTGCACGCCAAAAGCCTGACCCATTTCAAGGCCGACCCATCCGGCGCCGCCGAGTATTTGAAAATCGGCGATTCCCCAGTTCCTTCGAATGCCCGGCTTCCGGAATTGGCTGCCATGACCAATGTGGCTCGGGTCATCCTGAACCTCCACGAAGTGATCACCAGAGATTGAGTTAAAGAGAACTAAAAACATGAGCGGTATTGACGTAAATGCGCTAAAACGCCGGGCCTTCCTGGGACAAAGTGCTACCGGGCTGGGCTTGGTAGCACTGAACTCTTTATTGGGTCCGCGTGCTCTGAATGCCCAAAACAATGCAGCCGCCACGGCCGGCAAAAAATCATTGGGAGCGATAGATCCGCTGCATTTCGCGCCCAAGGCGAAGCGGGTGATTTATCTGTATCAGGCGGGCGGCCCGTCGCATCTCGAAACCTTCGACTTCAAGCCGGCACTAGCCAAGCTGGACGGTCAGGCCATGCCCGAATCCTTTACTAAGGGCCAGCAACTGGCTCAGCTGCAAGGGAAAAAGCTGAAGTGTTTCGCGCCGCAGTTCGGCTTTAAACGATTCGGCAATTGCGGTACAGAAATCTGCGAACTGTTCCCGCAGATCGGCAGCGTCGCCGATGAACTCTGTATCGTTCGATCAGTGTGGAGTGAGCAGATCAACCACGATACGGCGCATATGTTCATGAACACCGGCTCCATTGTCGCGGGCCGGCCCAGCATGGGTTCCTGGCTGTTCTATGGCCTGGGATCCGAAAGCCAGGACCTTCCCGGCTTCATCGTGATGCTGTCCCAGGGACGAGGCGGCCAGATGCAGCCTATTTCGGCGCGGCAATGGTCTTCCGGTTTCTTGCCCAGCAAGTTTCAAGGCATCAAGATGAACTCCTTCGGCGACCCCGTGCTGTACATCGACAATCCGGCGGGCATCGATAAGCCGCTGCAGCACGCTTCCATTGAAACGATTGCGGCGCTTGATCAGAAGCGCTATAAGACCGTTCAGGATCCTGAGATCCTGACTCGAATTTCACAATATGAGATGGCGTTCCGCATGCAGAGCAGCGTTCCGGAGCTAATAGATATGAGCAAGGAGCCCGCTCATGTTCTGGAAGCGTATGGAGCCAAGCCTGGCGACGGCTCCTATGCTTCGAACTGCTTGCTGGCTCGACGGCTGGCGGAGCGCGGCGTCCGGTTCATCCAGCTTTACCATCGCGACTGGGATCACCACGAGCAAGTCAAAAACGGAATCCAGTACAAGGCCGAAGAAGTGGATAAACCCACCGGAGCGCTGATCACTGATTTAAAAGAACGCGGCATGCTGGACGATACCCTGATCATCTTTGGCGGCGAATTCGGGCGGACGCCAATGTCGCAATCGGGTACCGGGCGCGATCACCATATCAAGACGTTTTCGTACATGTTCGCTGGTGGCGGGTTCAAGCGCGGCCTTACTTACGGCGCCAGCGACGACCTAGGCTATGCGGCGGTGGAAAAGCCGGTGAGCATCCATGATCTGCATGCCACCATGCTCCACACCCTCGGCATCGACGATAAGCGAATGACGGTAAAGTATCTGGGCCTGGATGCTCGGTTATCCGGCGTGGGGAACCAAGGCGACGTGGTACGCGATCTTCTGGCTTAGCTTAGCTAGAACTCGATGAGCGCCTTCTTCGCTTCGATCTTCTCCGCCAGGCCGTTCACTTTTTCCAGTTCACTCAAGTCTTTGAACTTGCCATGCTGAGTTCGATACTGGACCACGGCGGCCGCGTCCCCGGACGCCAGTTGTAAAGCCGTGGCAATCTCAGTAGCATTGGCGATGTTTACATTTACCTTCTTGTCTTTGTCGGGACCGAAGTTGTTCACCAGATAGCCGACGATCACGTTCATGTCGTTGGGGTTGATGGCTGCTCCGTTTTCTATCATTTCGTGGATAATGCCGTTCCACCCTTCTTCGTTCAGGCGCTGCGTCTCAATTCGTTCAATAGAATGGCAATCCGTACAGGCGCTCTCCACAACCTCCTTGCCCTTGCCGTCCGGCAACTCTGCGTCGACGGCAGCAGCCATCGAGACCACCAAAACTAACAGCAACGTGGCATGTGCGAGCTGCGATTTCATTCCTACTTGGATGGTAGCCCAATATTAGGTTATGGAAAAGCCAGACCAATCACTCTCGCGAGTTCGGCTGCGATCTGGGTCATTTGCATTTCTGGGGCGGAGCGCGGCGCGATGCCAGGACCGCTGATCAGGAAGACACTTCGATAATCAGCGCGCGTCGGCCAAAATCCATGATTGCCTTTTTCATAGGCGGCGGTGAAGTACTCGCCATCGCCGGCCGGTCCGAACATGACATGTGGGACTGGCTCAAAGGCTGCCACTACTCGCGCGAGAGCAGGAGCGTATTTCAATAATTCGTCGCGTGGAATTTCTCGGCCGATAGCGTTCGCGGGATCCGAAGCCGCCTTCCGGAGAACGGACGCGACCGCAGGGTCAGTGGTCGTGACGATACCGCCCATCGGCTGAACGTCGCCTTCCACTCCCATTTTCTTCAAGAGCACGCGGGGATTGGCGGTTTTGTCCACCCGTTCAAAGCCGTGATCGGACACCAGAGCAAAGTCGTAGTCCTTCGGAAGACAGGCGAGCATTTTGCCGATCAGTTCATCGGTCCGCTCCATCACGGCATTCGCATTGGTGTCGTAAGGACCCTGGTCGTGTTCTTCCGAATCGAGATCGACAAGATGCACCAGGACGAGATCGGGATGTTTGTTCTGCAGTAGGAACGTCACAGCTTCGGTGCGAGTGCGATCATCCACCCATTGCTGCGGAAACGATGGTTTTGCCCGAGAAATCTCGTCGACCAATCCGGGAGTGCTCTTCGACGCCACGCCCGCCAGATCCATAGAACCGCCCTGGCGACGGAGAAAGTATTCGGGCAAGTTATAGGTCAGGGATGCGCCGACCGTGACTGGCCAGGTAACAGCGGCGGTGGTCCAGCCTTGCTCATGGGCCTTCTGCCACAACGTTGGAGCATGCAGAAGATCGACGGTCCAATAGTAATCGCCGGCTTGCGACTTCGGCCGGCGATTGCCGAGAATGCCGTGTTGATCGGGGCGCACGCCGGTGATTAAGGAGGTGTGCGACGGCCAGGTGATGGTAGGCCAGACACCGACAACACCCTGTGCCACCTGCGCGTTGGCCAGTAATCGCCGGATGGTTGGGATGCGCAGTCCCAACTGGTCACGGTCTCGCAGATAACGCCAGTCCAGACCGTCCACCGATACCACCAGCAGCTTATGGGTAGGCCCGTTGTTCGCTGTCCAAGCGGTCAAGCCCGCTGCCACAAAGAGAAGAAGGAGTCGTAGACCGCTTCGCATCAGAATCGAAGCCGAGCGCCGATCTGGATCTGGCGGGAGTTAAAGGCGCTTGTAATTTGGCCGAAGTTCGCGTTAGTCGGCGCTGCCAGAAGCGACGGTCCGTACGTGCTGTTGATGGCCCCGCCGCAGCCCCCGGCTGAACAGGCTGCGTTTGTCGAATTGAGCAGATTTTCTGCTTCGCCGATGATTTCGAGCGAATAACGTTCTTGATAGAGCCGGAACGACCGGCTGAGACGAAGATTCACTTCGGTGAAGCCAGGTCCGCGAAAATCGTTGCGGGCAGCAAACTGAGGATAGTCGTTATTGACCCCATCGCCGTTCAGGTCCGCGCCTGCTGTCGGAGTATAAGGAAAGCCGGAGGTGATGGTGACATTGGGGGCGAGAGTCCAGCCGTTGACGAGCGCGTTAGAGATCCCGGACATTTTAAATCGAGGTTGCCACACGCCCTGCAGGACAAAGCGATTTCGTTGATCGCTGGAGGAGAACGCCCGGTCCGCACGCAGATTTCTCGGGTTAATCAGATTGCTTCCGTTGTCGCCCACCGAGTCGTTCTCATTGAACGCCCATCCGACTGTATAAGAGGCGGTGAACTGAAGATCATGGCTGAAGCGCTTGGCGAGCCCGACAAAACCTCCGTAGTAGACAGAGTTGCCGATCGACTCGAGGGCGAAAATCTGGTTATAGGCGGAGTTCGGTCGATTGCTGTTAGAGAAAGTTGAACGGCCATCGGCGAGAGTTCCCACCGGCGCTCCCAAGTTTGTATCGAACAGAACCGGTTCGCGATGACCGCCGTACCATTGCGTTCCCACAGTGACGGAAATGTCGCGCGCCAGTTCTCGTTCCACCTGTAGATTCGCTTGCTGAGCGGATTGCGTCTTGAAGTCGGGCGAAAAGCCATAGACCGAAGACTTAGTAGCGAAGCTGGCGATGGGACCTGAAAAGGCGTTTGGATAGACAGGCGCGCCGGCCGCCGTTCCATTGATGACGAAAGTCTGAACCTGGCTTCCGTTTGAGCGGTCCACGAGAGAGAGCAAGCGAAGATTCAACGTGTCATAGAAAAGCCCGTAACCGCCGCGTACGACAGTCTTGGGAGTCGGTTGCCAGGCAAAGCCAAAGCGAGGAGCGAAGTCATGAGGATCGTTGGGAAGACTGCGCGAGATAGCCAGAGGCGCATTGCTGTTCAGGGCAGGGTAGAGGCGGTACTCCCAGCGCAGCCCATAAGAAAGCGTCAAGTTAGGCTTGATCCGGTACGTGTCTTCGGCAAAGAAGTTGAGAGGAGTAGTGCGGTGCTCCGCTTCGTTGTTTCCAAACTGCTCCTGCAATTGGGCGTAATTCGCGCCCGGCACCCCGCGAACCGTATTCAGGTACTGCGTGAGACTGGAAAAAGTGAACTGAAGGAGCAGTCTGTCCAGCGATTCCACGTGAATGGTATCTATGTCCGTTCCGACTTTGATTTCGTGATTACCGATTCGATAAGTAAAATTGTCGATGAAATTGAATTGGTCTTCTTCGTAGTATTGCCCGGCGCTCGAATTTGAACCGAGCATGGCCGCGCCGCTAATATTGACGATAGGACCGATGACTCCGTCGACGGGAGGCCGGGTAAACTCGCGTCGAAGAAACCCGAAGCGAAGCTCGTTCAAAGCTCGGGGCGTAATCACGCTGGTCCACTGCGAGGAGGCCGTATCGTCCCGATCGTTGAAGTTGTTTCCGGCGCTCTTCGGCAGCAGGCCGCCTGACGTGTTGTACTCCGACGGCGTCATGAACTCGCTATAGCGAAAGTAGAAGTTGTTATTCGGGTTCAACTGGTAATCGATGCGCCCGAGATACGATTGAAAGCGCTGCTTGAAAGGCGCCGAGCCAAGATCGGAAGAGGGGATGCCGAGGGCACGCGCATTGGCGGCAGTAATGGTGATGGGCCGGGCGCCGTCTTCCGGCTCGTACTCCGCGCTCACGAAATAGAACAATTTATCCTTCTTAATTGGGCCTCCCACGTTAGCGGAGAAAGTAGCCCACTGCTGAAAAGGCTTGGGCGGAGGAGCGAGCGAGGGTCGGGCGATCAATCCGGGACGTCTCTCAAGAACAAGCACTTCACCGTGCAGGTCGTTTGTGCCGCCCTTCGTGATCATGCTGATCATGCCGCCTACAGTCCGGCCATATTCCGCATCCATGGCGTTGGCGATGACCTTGACCTCTTGAATATCTTCCGGCGAAAAGATCCCCAAGCGCCCCGGTCCTCCGCGTTGAGAATTGTCGACGCCGTCTATCAGGAAAGCTTTCCGCTGCATACCGCCGAACGCAAACGTTGGATTGCCAAACTCATCGTCACGAGTCCCGTTGACTCCGGGAGCGAAGAGGGCGAGATTGAACGTGTTACGAGACGTGATGGGCATGTTCACCATTGATCGGGCATTCAGGCTGCCGCTCACGTCGGACGTTTGCGTGTTGAGAATGCTGGCATCTGAATCGACGGTCACGCTTTGCTGGGTGGAACCGACCTGGAGCGGAACATTGACTTCGCTGGCATTATCGAGTTTCACATCGATGCCGGTCTGCTCATAAGAAGCAAACCCCGGAGCGTCGACGTTGATTCGATATCTTCCTAATGGAAGGAGCGGAACCTGGTATTCTCCATTCTCGTCCGAAGATGCGTTTCGCTGAAACCCCGTATCCATGCTCGTGGCCCGGACGTTTGCATGAGCAACGGAACCGCCGCTTGGATCGGAAATCACTCCGCGAATCGTGCCGTTCACCTGTCCTGACTGAGCAAAGGATAATGAAACGAGCAAGAGTTCAGCGAGACAGAGTCGTGTCACTACACGTAAGTTCATGGATTCCCCCGCAAGCCTTTACAAGCTCAAGACAAGTCGCTTGTAAACTAACGATTATTCCGGGCATGTGTGACGAGATCATTACGGATCGGTTGCAAAATCGGCGGCATAGATTGGAATCGATGGCGTGATACGATCCCGGTTTAGCTTGGTTACAAAGATGAGGAAAGAACTTGAGTAAAGATATTTCCCGGCGAGGCATGATGCAGTCGCTCAGTGCGGCGGCTTTGGCAACATCGGTAATTGCGCGGGGCGACAGCGATATTCCCGGCTGGCCCTCGGATGATCGTTACCTGCCGAAGATCTGTTTAGAGATGGGCAATGGCGGATTGGCGGCGGGCAAAATTGACGAGGCCGGCATGCGAAGAGTGACGCAGCTCGGCGTCACGCATGTGTTGTCTTCCGGCCCTCGTCTTCCGTGGCAAGAAGACCAATTACGTTCGCTGATGGATCAACTCAAGACTGGCGGAATCACGCTCGGGAATCTGATGATCGGCGGATTTCCGAAGACGATATACGGTAAGCCTGGTCGCGACGAAGAGATCGAACTGGTCAAGCAATCGATCGTAGCGGCAGGCAAGGCCGGGTTGCCGGTTATTGAATACAACTTTTACGCTCACCGTATTGTGGAAGGCTACTACGAAACGAAAGGACGAGGCGGCTCCAGTTATACGTCATTCGACTACGATCGGGTGAAGGATCTTCCGCCGATGCCAAACGAAGGCGCGCACACTCTGGATGAAATGTGGGCGAATATCACGTATTTTCTGAAAGCGGTGATTCCGGTGGCAGAGAAGGCGAACGTGAGACTTGCTCTTCATCCCAATGATCCGCCTGCGCCGATCAGTCGCGGCTCGGGGCAGATTATGGGCACGGTGGAAGGATGGAAGCGCCTGATCGAGATCGTACCGAGTAAGTCGAATGGCATTACGTTCGATTGCGGCGTAACCCGGGAGATGGGGCATGATCCGGTGGAGGTGTGCCGGTATTTTGCCTCTCGAGACCGGATCAATCATGTTCACTATCGCAACGTTCAGGTGGACGTTCCCTACAAGAAATACTCAGAGGTCTTCATCGACAACGGCCTGAATAATATGTTCGGGGTGATGCGGGAACTGGTCAAGAGCAAATATCCCCGGCTGCTCTATCCGGAGCATCCGCGGGCGATCGACTACGACCGTGAACACACGGGTTTTAAACCTTACTATCCGGGAGGCGGGAGCTACGCCGCCTTTGCTTATAACGTCGGTTTTGCCAGAGCGATGTTGCAAGCCGTGCTCGAGTCTCACAGCTAGCTTTTGGCGAACGTGATAATAATGTCACGGATGATATTTCGTTACGCGGCTCTCAGCTTTCCCTTCCTGATCGTGGCCTCAGCGCTGGCGCAGACGTCGGGCGTTACCCGGTCGTCGAGCAATCTCCCGATCTGGGCCTATCCGGTTACGGCGCCGGCTGCCCGGCCAGTCGGCCCGACACCGCCGGATGACGGCAGTCTCAAACACGTGCCCGGCAGCAACGTGGGATTGACCGCTGCCCAGATTCACAATTTGTTTTTGGTTCCGGACTGGTTTCCGGATTCTCACCCGCCCCCGCCGGAAGTAGTTTCGCAAGGGCGCAAGCCAACCGTGCGCGCTTGCGGTTATTGCCATCTGCCGAACGGCCAGGGACGGCCCGAGAACGAGAGTGTCGCCGGATTGCCGGCAGGCTACATCGTCGAGCAGATGGCGGACTTCAAAAACGGTTTGCGTAAGAGTTCCGAGCCGCGAATGGGGTCTGTTAAGTTGATGGTCGAGATTGGAAAGGCAGCGAACGACGACGAGGTGAAGGCGGCTGCCGAATACTTTTCTTCCATCAAGTTGAAGCCTTGGATCCGAGTTGTTGAGACGGACAAAGTTCCCGTCACGAAGATAGCGGGCGGCATGCTGGTGCTGGCCAAAGAAGGCGGTACGGAGCCGATCGGGGAGCGCGTCATCGAAGTGCCTGAAGATTTAGAGCGGACCGAATTGCGTGACTCGACCTCCGGGTTTGTGGCCTATGTGCCGACCGGCACTCTGAAACGGGGTCAAGAGCTGGTGATGACTGGCGGCGATGGAAAGACGATTCGCTGCACTCTGTGCCACGGCGCAGGTCTCAAGGGATTGGGAAATGTTCCATCGATCTCGGGGCGCTCTCCCAGCCAGATGACTCGCCAACTCATCGACATTCAAACGGGCGCGCGCAACGGCCCGTGGACTCAGCTCATGAAGGAAACCGTGTCGAAGCTGACCAATGACGACATTGTTGCAATCACTGGTTATCTCGCCTCGCGAACGCCGTAACGTGAGAACGAAATTGTCGACGCCGTTCCCGAGCAAACGAATCGTCCGGCGAACAACCGTTTTCTTGCTGCTTTTAGTCAGCTTGTGCTGGCCATTTCGACCGAAAGGCACCACCGTTGACTTCATTGGCAATGGGGACGGCAAAACCGACAATTCGGATCTCTTGTTTGCTGCGATCAAGAAAGCAGGCCCGGGCGGCACGGTCCGGCTACCGAAAGCCGCAAACTGTTTTGCCTTGAACGCAGCCATTCCGTTCGCCGATTCGAGTGTTGGCCTTTTCCTGCCACCCAACATCACGCTCCAAGGTGATGGGACCAAGTTCTGTACTTCTAATCCCAGACAGGAATTTCTGTTCGGCAGCAACCGAGGCAATTTCAAAATCGACGGAGTCATTTTCGAAGGCTCGCCGGCCTTGTTCGTTTCGGGCAGCCGTAATCCCGACCGTCATCTCGTTTCGGATATTACCCTGACTCATGATGTTTTCGAGAACATAACGACCATGCATCCGCGTCGCCCGGCGGTGTTGATGGCAGGACAGATTCGGAAGCTTACCTGGGACTCCAATCTTGTTCAGAATATTTGGGAGGGTGGGTACGACGCAAACTCAACGAATCTTAGTGTTCTATTTCCCAATAATGGACCAGGAGGAAGCCCCTGCTATAACTCGCAGGATGGGCAACTTTGCGATACGGGACAAAGCGGGCTTTCTATTGAGGGTGGTTGCAGCTACTGCCGACTTACTCACAGCGTTTTTCGCAAGATACAAAACAATGGATTCGGCATTAACATCCGTCCGGAACAACTTTCACCTAAGTATCACGTGGATGCTCCCGGTCTGGTAGTTGCCGACAACGAATTCGACCATATTCACAGGATGGGTGTTGAGATCGGCGGATTCGGCGGCTGTCTCGATGGCGAGTGCGACTTTTCGCTCGTGCCGTTCGACGGTCCTGTGATCGAGCGCAATTTTGTTCATTACCCGCAACTTCCTTTCTGGCATAGTTTCGGAGTGTCTTTCGTATTCAACGGATCGACGAACGCGGTATTTCGGAACAACTCGGTTGTGAATGAGAACGACGCAAACTGTTATGGCAACGCCGTCGGCCAGGCGTTCGAACATGCCGCAAACTCTCTAACCTTTATCGGAAACGTGGTCTCTTCGATCCGAAATCCTTGCTTGAAGAACCATGGTTGGAACGGAAGTATTATTCTGGGCGGAATCAATCCGAAGGTTCGCCAAGGTGTTGCAAGTTACCAGAACAATAAGATATGCGGACCCGGTGTCGGCGCCGGCGGAATTGGGCACGAGACGGAGTCGGTCCGAATGGAGATGCAGTATAACTATGCGTCGGAAAGCTGTCCTGAAGGCCAGGCCATCGCGAAGAGCAAGCTGGCGATCACCTTTCTTAATCCAGCGAAGCAAGGAATCGCGGCTCAGCGCATTTTGAACATTGGCGTGAAGAGCACACTCTCGATCGCTCAAGTCGATTTCTTTCTGGATAATAGCGTTACGCCATTCTCGACTCAACAAGAGGTAGACGTCAGTCCGACGTTTGCTTCAGACCTTCTCTGGCGATTTCATGCGCAATTCGGAACGAAGAAATCGGGCAGCGGTCCGCACCGGGTGCGGGTAGTGACCCGAGACGTAGCGGGCGGTACACAGGAACAGACTTCAAATCTTCCTTGAACTGCTGAACAGGTGTCTTCGTTTGATGTTTCCGTCTTCACGTACAGGGGTACTCATCATGGCTCACCTGTTGCTTGCCCTGGGTTCCGGGCGAGCGGCTACCAACTCTTATGTAGATTCAAAACTGTGCGCCGGCTGCCATCCCGTTATTGCTAAGACATACAGTCAGACCGGAATGAAGCACTCGTTTTATCGTCCTCAATTTAGTAACACGATCGAGGATTACACGAATAAGAATCAGTACTATCATGCTGCGTCGGACACGCATTATGAAATGGTTCGGCGAGGTGATCGCTTTTATCAGCGGCGGTATCAAATCGGTTTTGACGGGAAGCAGGCGAATCTAGACGAGAAGCAGATTGATTTTGTTTTGGGTTCGGGCTCCCACGCCCGTACCTACCTGCATCGTACGACGCAAGGCACGCTCGTTCAGCTTCCCTTGGCTTGGTACAGCGAGAAGGGCGGCTACTGGGCGATGAGTCCAGGTTATGATACGGCGCAGCATCCGGCGGCTCAACGCCCCATTGGATACGATTGTATGTTTTGTCACAACTCGTATCCGAAAGTGAACACGGCAGCGGACAAGTTCGGCGATATTCCTCGGTTTAGCGCAGAGATGCCGGAGGGAATCGACTGTCAACGCTGCCATGGGCCCGGACAAAGGCATGTTGCAGCCGCAAGCGCGCCGAATGTCAAGCAATACGAACTGAAGCGGACTATTTTTAATCCATCAAAACTTAGTACGGATCGGCAGCTGGAGGTGTGCTTACAGTGTCATCTGCAAACCGACAGTTACCATCCGACGCAAGAGTTTAAACGGTATGGGAGAAGCTATTTCTCTTACGATCCCAGCACTCCGCTTTCGACATTTCTGCTTTTCTTTGAACGACAGACCGACGAAAACAAGAACAGATTTCAGATTGTAAGTTCAGCATACCGGCTTCGTCAATCGGAGTGCTTCTTGCGATCGGGTGGAGCATTGACATGTGCGACCTGTCACAATCCGCACGATATCCGGCACGGAGCAGAGCAGGAGCAAACTTACAACCGGGTTTGCCAAACCTGTCACACCGGTCAGTTTCAGTCACTAATTGCCGCGGATAGACACACAACAGAGGGCAACTGCATCGGCTGTCACATGCCGAAGCGGCGCACGCAAGATGTAGCGCACGTTGTCATGACTGATCACTTGATCAAGCGCCAGCCGCCACCGGGCGACTTGTTAGCCGAGATCCCGGAGCAGCATCAACTGAGTGGGAAAGCGCAAAATAGTCCGGTGATCGCGTATTATCCTCGCCAGCCGGCGCCGAGCGCCGGCAATAAGTTGGCTCTGGTGGTGGAGCAAGCACGCGATTCTCCGGATCCTCGAAAGGCGTTTCAAGCATTGAGCCAATTGCTGAAAGGTACATCGTCGCCGTATGCAGATCCCTACTTCGAAGCTGGTGAATGCGCTCGCAAGGCAGGGCAGAACGAGGCAGCGGTTCGGTTCTATAGAGACGCGATCAGAAGGGACTCGCGTTATGTTCCAGCGCTTTTGGGACTGAGTGTAGCTTTGAATGAGTCAAACAGGTCGAAGGAGGCGCGCGTTGTCCTGCTTGAGGCAAGCAAGCAAATTCCCGATGACGCAAGCCTGTGGAGCGCGCTCGGACGGCTGGATGTGGAGAGCGAAGAGAGTTCCGAAGCGGCGACGGCGCTGAAGAAAGCGATCGCGCTCGATGCGGATGTTCCAGCTCCCTATCTTGGGCTTAGTGTTCTCCAGACACGCTCGGGAGCGCTCGATGAAGCGGAGGGAAATTTACGAGAGGCGATTCGCATTCAGCCAAACTCAGCCCAAGCGCACAGTGAAATGGCAAATCTGCTCATCATCAAAAAAGATCTGGAACAGGCGGCGTGGGAATTCGAACGGGCCACTCGGATCGGTCCCGTGGAACCCGCTATTCGGTTGAGATATGCGGCTTTGCTGTACACGCTTCGGAAAACCGACGATGCTTTACGGCAGGTGGAAATCGCTCTGAGGGTGGCGCCGAATTCGGCGGAAGCACATGACGTTTTCGGCAACATACTGGAACAGGCGCAACGGGTGAACGATGCGCTTCGTGAATACGCAGAAGCGGTGCGCCTGGAGCCAACCATGGCAAGAGCGCAGCTCGATCTGGGAGCGGTGCTCGCGCAAACCGGAGACCAGGCACAGGCAGCTGAACACCTGAAACTTGCTTCTCAGTCCGATGATCCGAACGTTCGACGGATCGCTTCGCAGTTACTAGAAGACTTAAACAAGCACGGCGCTAAAAACTAAGCCGCATCGCGCACTGAACCAGGCGGGGATTGTTGAGCTGACTGCTGATCAAACCGAAAAGCGAGCTGCCCAGTTGATTTCCCGGAGGCCCGAACTGTACACGATTGAAGATGTTGAAGAATTCGGTTCTGAATTGCAGGCTGACCTGCTCCTTGATCGGAGTTTCTTTGAAAACGGCGAAATCCCAGTTTGCGATGCCGGCGGTACGCAGGTTTGGATCGGTACGAGACTCATCGCCGAACCCGAAAGCGGAGGGTTGTGAGTAACAACCTGTGTTGAACCATGCCGATACTCTGGACTGAGCGGAACCCGGCATCGACTTATCACAGCCGGCGGTCACGTTCGGACGAGGGGAACCGCCGCCGAAATATTGACTAACTGCTGTGGGCTGGGCGGTCAGGATGATGGGGAATCCGCTTTGAAGAGTGGTAATTCCATTCACTCCCCACCCTGAGACAAGTTTGCCGGTAAGTCCACTTACACCACTTAGAAAATGCTTTCCTTTCCCGAACGGTAAATCGACAACATAGCTGATTGATAAACGGTGCGGCACATCATAGCTAAGCAGGGATCGATCAGCGCTGATATTGTAATAATTCTGCACTGAGCCGGGCTGGTAGGCTTCCAAGAAACCGGTCATGGTGTCCGCGTTGCCGACGTCTTTAGCCCAGGTGTAAGCAACAAGAAGTGTTCCGCCAGCTTGAAACCGCTTCTCTAACTTCAACTGCAATGAGTTATAGATGTTATCGAAGGCGGCGGTGGTAGGCGAAAAGACGCCTGTATATTGCGGATAGGGAAGTAGAAGCTGACCGGCAGGCACCGTTGGGGCCGCAAGCGTTCCGCTCTTGACCGTTCCATAGAACGGATTCGCCACCTGATTGAGCAACTGAGAACCGAGCGCCAGATTCTGGGTCGGTATTTGATTAAAGCCCATTCCATTGACAACCAAACCACCGCCGTCACGAAGGTGAACCCCTCGTTCGCCTACATAGGCGATCTCGAACAACGATCCACCTCCGAGCTGTCGCTCGATATCGAAGTTCCAGTTCATGGCGTAGGGACTGCGATCGTTCGGGATCGGGACGACGACGGTAGTTCCGGGCAGCGTGCTCTCATAAGACGAATTTCTACCGGCGGGGGTTAACAAGCCGTTCGGGAATGGATTATTCAACAATGTCGCCGGCGTGAATCCTCCATCAAGCGAAGCAATCCAGGGCGTCGCTGCTGAATTAATAGGCGCTACGTAGGGAGATGCGTTTTGAACCGTATCTCCGGGCGAATAAAACATTCCGAATCCGGAGCGGACCACCGTCTTGTCGTTTAGCCGATAAGCAGCGCCGATCCGAGGAGCAAACAATTTCCAGTGAGGAATCTGGTTGTGGCGATCGGAGTATCTGGACGAATTGACCAAGACAACGTCACCGGCAGCCGGCAGACCAGCCTGCTGTAGTACCGGATTGACCGCGCCGGGAAGAAAGACAGCTTCCCGATCGTAACGTTCGGTCCAGTAACCGGGGTATTCCCAGCGAACACCAAGATTCAAGGTTAACTTATGACTTAGTTGGAAAGTGTCACCGATGTAAGCTCCCGCATATTTTTGTTCCGCGGCCATGATGTTGACGTTTGTCACATTCGAATTGGCGTTTGAGCCGAGCCCGAGCAGATAGGAGGCGTATCCCGAGCCGGTACTGTTCGACAAAGTGGAACTTAGCGGATTGGCGGCTGTGAAAGCATTTGTGAAGTTGAAGATATCGGCGCCACCGCCCGGTTGTCCGTAGTTACTGGGAAGACGGCGAAATTCTCCCCCGAATTTCAAGGTATGGCGGCCTATTATCTTGGTCAGGCTGCCTGAAATAGAATCATCGTCTGTGATGGCTTTGATGTACCCGGACCCGCCACCGCTCCCGCTGGCGGTAAATCCTTGTGGAACAATTTGAGGAGTTAGCCTCTGCAGAAATTGAGGATTGTAAGATGCCGGCCACCCAATTGTTGTCAGGTCAATGCCCAGCATCCGCGGCTGAGACACATAGAAATTTCGAATGTAGGCCACGCTGACATCGAGTATTGTGGTCGGGGTAAACGTATAGGTATCGGCCAAGACGCCCTGATCGGTTGTGATCGTCAGATTGGCCCCCGGCGCCGACGTTGTACGGGTCAGAAGGCAGGCCGGTCCAGTTCCACCGCGTAAACCTTGCGAACAGACGCTGCTTCTCGCTCACATTCTGGTCCCCGCGGATGGTGTACTGATTCTGATCGTTGCCGGTGCTGTAGTTGGCGATGTAATTGTTTGTATTCGTGAAGGGGGTTCCTGTCGTATTCGGTAAGGCCCAATACTTATTCATCAGCAGAGCAGTTGAACTCAGGCGGCTGGTTGGAATTAAGTTACCGGGAAAAGGAGTTCGCAAGGTGGTCTGACCGCCGGCACAGGCCGCATTTCCGTAGTATCCGCAGGTGGTGGTGGGATCGTAAATCGGGACGACACTCCCGCTCGCGTTGCGGTAATTCGAGAAGTCGCCGCTGCGCTCGGCTGCAGTCGGAACCGTGTTGGTTGCGGTCGCGCCCTGCCGTAAGTAAAAGCCTTCGTATCCGGCAAAGAAAAACGTTTTGTCTTTGATGACCGGACCTCCAACTGTTCCACCAAATTGGTTTTGCGTAAAAGCGGGCCGCGCCAGGCCTGCGCGATTGCTGAAAAAAGTATTGGCGTTCAAGACGCGATTGCGAAGGTACTCATAGGCGCTGCCGTGAAAGGCGTTTGTCCCGGATTTGGTGGCAAGGTTCACTACGCCATTCATAGTTCTTCCGAACTCAGGCCCCAGGTTGTTGGTCTGTACCTGAAACTCTCGAATCACGTCCTGCGTCGGCAGGAGCGCGGTGAGATTGATGTAGGTTGTGTTGACCGGCGCTCCATCCACCAGAGTTGCGCCTTGATTGGGGAGTCCGCCTGAAATCTGATAATTGCCCCAGGAGAACGGATTGGCGTTTCGGCCCAGCGCCGATCCTTGCGGCACCACTCCCGGCGCCAGGGTAATCAGGTTCATCACGTTACGACCGTTGAGCGGCATTTCAGTAACATTCCGCCCCTTCCACTACTTGCCCTACCGACGCGTTCTCCGTCTGGAGCAATGGCGATTGCGAAGTTACTTCCACTGTCTGGTTCACATCTCCTACCTGCAGCGAAGTATCGATTCGGGCTGTGCTCTGCACTTCCACTTGAATGGAACCGCGCGTGAAGTGTTTAAAGCCGCTTTTCGCAATGTCCACCTTGTAAGTTCCGGGGTTGAGATTGACAAACTGGTAATTTCCATTTGCATCGGTTTGGGCGGTACGGTGCTCAGCCGTTCCAAGGTTCGTCAGCGTTACGGCGGCATCTCCAATCACGGCGCCGGATACGTCCGTGATGGTTCCAACGACCGAGCCGTAAGCGCTTTGCGCGGATGACGGGGAGCTAACTGTGAAAAGAGAAATGGACAGCGCCGAGAGACAGAACAGAAGAGAAGATCGTGACCGACTTAGGTTAGGCAAGGCAACCTCCGCGGCTAGTTCGCGATGCAAATTAGCACGGTCACTATATCAAACAATTCCGATTTGTATGGAAGAAAGCTCGAGGTGATGAACTAATTCAGAACCATTCGAAGGAAAGTTGGAAGTAAATGGCGCGAATGCACATCGCGGTTTAAAGATGAACCGCTTCAATTGGTTCTCTGGGAGTACCTGCGCCAGCTTTCGACCAGGGACTGAGACCTTTTTTTCGTAGCGTAAATTCCAATGCGAAAACGGTATACAGCTGAGCTATGGTCACGGCGATTGCCATGCCGAGCGCGCCTGCTTTCATGCTAAGAAAAATTCCGGCGACGGCGTTGAGCGCTCCCGCAGTGATCACAACAAAGCTCACCTGACGATCAAGCCCCAGAGGCAACATCCATTGCGCTGATACTACGGCGCAAAGAGCCTGTAAGGGAATGAGAAGTCCAAACACTCGCAGTACCGGCACGGCAGGCAGAAAGGCGCGCCCGAGAACCAATCTCACCAGGAGCGGAGCGCCTAACGTGAGAGCCAAGCCTAAAATTGCACTCAGACCTCCGAGAGACAAAACACTTCTGCGAACCAAGCGCAGACCCTCTTTGGGGTTGTCCTTCACCTTCTGAGACTGATGAGGGAACAGGGTCTGGTTAATGGGCCAGAGGGCCTGGAAGGCCAATTGCCTGAATTTATCGGCGCTCCCGAAGAGACCGACCGCGGCTGGGGAAGCAAAGAAGCCCAGGATCAACCCGTTTGCGGAGCTTACGATGCTCATCGACGCGCGGAAAATGAACATTGACCAGCCGAGGCGAAGAGCGTTCCAGGCGAGAGAAAAACTGGGACGGCAGAAGCCGACTTCATAGGCTGCCATACCTACTGTGATGGCGTGAGAGACGGCGCAACCGATGGCTTGGGCCATCATCACTTTCCAGCCGTCTTCCGGTCGATGAACAAGAATGAAAATGCTTATGGTCGCAATCACTTTACCGGCGATGTCGAGTCCGCCGGCCCAAGCCATGCGCTGCAGACCCTGAAAATACCAGAGCATGTTGATGCCTTGGCCCACGCCCCAGAGTGTGCTTGACCAGAACAACGCCTCGGAGGGCGCAACTCGGAGAGTAAAGGGTCGAAGCGCAAGCGCAACCATAATTCCGATCAGTGCCAGGGCGACTTTGGCCGTGAGTACTCCCGTGATTAGCTCTTGCAGGCGGGTCTTTTCGCCGGAGAACCGGGCGACTTCACGGGTAGCTGAGAAATCGAAGCCGTACTCGACTGCCATGGCGATGAGTGTTCCGATGGCTTGCGCGAAGAGAACCGCGCCCCACCCACTCGGTCCTAGTACGCGACCGAGGTAGGGGATGGTCACGATCGGCAACAGGTAGGTACAGGCTTGTACAGCGTAGAGAGAAGCGGCATTGCCCAACAGTCGCCGGCGATTCGAATTTCCAAAAAAGGGCGATAAGCGAGCGGCGATAAGCTGGCGAGGCGTGGGCAAGCAGGTCAGCTCGGGGCCATTAGGACCGGGAAAACGCGAAAAGCTGTTTCACCGGTGCTACCAGGCCTTTGACAAAGCGAATACATTGGCTGATGCGAGACCAGGGGCCGAAAAACCGGAGAAATCCAAGAACGTTGAACCGCAATACGCCGTCCATTACCGTATAAGTTGAACTCTTCCAGGTCAATTTTTTTCCGCGTCCGCCGGCTAGAACAACGTTTCTCTGGGCCTCTTCGTTTTCGAGATTCTGCGCGCCGCCCAAGTGGTTTGCGTACCCATGATTCTGATGGACCGAAATCACCGCAGGCGTTGCGTCGACCAGCGAAGCCCCGATGCGGCGCACGCGATGAAGCAGCGCGTTATCGAAGTAAGCTCTTCCCACCGCAAAGGAAGGAAGGTTGACCCAAAGTCCCCGCGGAAATGCAAAGAAATCGCAGGAGCGCTCACTGCGAAGCTCGCCTTCCACCGCCACACGGCTGGACATGGTTTGCTCCCAGCCCTGGGCGAACGAAAGCTCCTGTGTGACATCTAAATTCCAGGGACGCGCGCCCATCAGAAAACGACGCTTTCCAGCTGTTACCACATCCAACGCTGAGATGAAATCGTTCATCAGAATAATGTCAGCGTTGACATAACAGAATACGTCGGCCTCGGAAGATGCTTCTACTTGCTGAAAGATGTCGTTGAGCAGAGGAGTGCCGAACTCGTTGGTCTGTACCGAAGGTACATGCGTCAAGCCGAACTCCTGGCATGTCTCGGCTGTTCCAACTTCATCTCCAAAGAGAATCACCTCCGGGCGAGGCCTCAAGAGGATCCAACTGCGGATGGCATTCCGCTGAATCGTCTTGATATGTCCATCGACGAACGGCTTAGGACACGCAAATAAAGTGAGCATAAGAAGCGAACATCTTGAGGAAGTTCAGACGAGGAGCGCTACGCCACGGTGGCGCCGAGCTAATTTTCACCCCTCCAAATAGGCGCAACCCACACCTAACTTGGATGGAACAATCATCGGCAAGTTTCAAACGACCTCGATCAGACTTTTTATGCCCTTCGAAATCCGCTACTCAATGGTTTCACAATTGAAATTCCCTGGCAAGCTAATTAAGTCATTAAATATGAGTTACAGTGGCTCCCCACGGTTACGCGGCCGGTTAATGGAACGTTAACATCACTCTACGGCTCTACAATCTCTGCAAGTTCAGTTCTTTTCTTTCCAGAACTGAGTAGTCCAGTAGTAGTGTTGAACTCTAACCCTTCTGCTGGTTAGACTTCAAGCAGTTGTTATGACCGCAGCTTGGCATTACTTGCAGATCTCAGATGCTTTAGATCGAGAATTTGTCTCAGCCCTCTCTAAAACGGTTTCGGCGGTGGGTTGGAAGCCGGTGATGAATTACACGGGTTTTCTTAACAACAACACGGAAAGCGAATGCCAGTGGGTTCATCAAGATCCTCCGCTGACGATTCGTGAGTTCCCTATGCAAAAAGGCTATTCCAAGCCTCCTTTTTCTTGGATGGCGCAGATTGGGAAACGAATCACTCATCGGCTGCGGCGTCAAACTGTTGATCCCCGGAGCACGCCACTAATCGTTTCGACTCCCTACTATGCGCCCGTCGCAGAGCAGTGGCCGGGACCGGTTGTCTATTACTTGACTGACCTGATTGCTGCGTATGGCGGGGCGGACGAAGCTCTGATCCATTCACTGGATCGGCGGATGTGTGCGGCAGCGACACTAGTCTGTCCAAACTCAAATCGACTGGCTGAGTATTTGAAAGCGGAAGGTTATTGTCCCGCCGGCAAAATTCAAATCGTTCCAAATGCAACGCGAGCAAGCAATATCATGGCGGAACCATTGCTTCAGCCGTCCGCTTTGCCACCGGATGCATCTGACCTTCCTCGGCCGATTGCCGGTGTGATCGGCAACTTAGCGGGAAACCTGGGTTGGAGTTCGCTGCAGGCTCTTGTAGAAGGTACCCCTGAATTCAGTTGGCTGTTCGTCGGCCCAACTACTATGCAGATCGAGGATGAAGGGGAGCGAAGAGCTCGACAGGCTGTGCTCGAAAGGAAAAATCGTGTGCGGTTTGTTGGGCCAAAACCCTACGGCAGCCTGGTTCACTATGCGCGAGCTCTTGATGTCGCGGTTCTTCCGTATATGCTTCGCGAGCCCACGTTTTCAGGCAGCTCCACTCGATTCTATGAACATTTAGCGGCCTGCCGGCCCATGATCGCCACCAGAGGATTTGAAGAATTGCAACATAAGCAGCCCTTAGTCCGATTGATCGGCTGTGCGGAAGAGGGTATCGAGGTGCTTCGTGGACTGAGAAGACTCGATTTCAACGATGGTCAGATTGATCAGCGATGGCGGGCCAGCAAAGAAGGCACATGGGAGGTTCGCGCCGCAACAGTTCAAAGTGCACTGCACAAAAAATTACATTCTCCGTCTCGTGATGCTCGATTGCCTCTATTAAGTGACATAAGCTGTTTCGCTTAAAAGAGGGACGGGATGGTTGAACAGCACCAACCACCCCCAGCCTGATTCTTTATCGACCGACTCCGGTCTCAGCAGGCCTGTTGACTTGGTTTTCAGCTTCGATCCAATCTTCTTCCGGAGATCCGATAGGGCATCCTCGGTTCTGCCAAAGCGCATAAGCGAGCTGCGCAATACTTCTTTGGCTATTCTCTTCATCATTCGTCTGATTATTCGTCGTGGCCGTTGTTCGCGACTGAACATTTTGGTTGGTCAGATCGCGAGCAGGCGCGGCTCCGGCGCTGGTCGTTGCGGACTGCATGTTGTTATTACTCCTTGAGAAGGGGGAGATTCCCGAGGCAGGGGAGACGACGTTGAATACTGCTCCAATGGGCGCAGAGTTCAAGTCAGGGCTTTAGCTTACCCTAGTTTTTACTTGCAGACAAGCATTAATCGACCGGGCTGTGCCCAGGCTGAGATGGAATGAGAAGGCCGCGACCGCAGGGAGCGTTTGAAACGATGACCTATTTCATCACTGACACCGTTATTGCGATCCGGTCGAAGCTTCAACAAATGCGCCAAGTAAGGAAAACGCTTATAATGACAGCGAGTTTATCTTTAGAGGAGTTGACATGGTAACAGTACAACCAACACCCCGTCCGACCGATGCCGGGTTGGAAGCGTTGTTCGAAATGGCAAATCTCTACCCGAAACACACAGGCTTACCATTCGTAGTTTGGATCTCCTCAGGGGCTGGTGTCCAACATGACGTCAGAGTGAAGGTTTCTCCAGGACCGAAGGCTATCCCATCCGAGATGATCTCCGTCGCAATCCGCCCGACGATTCACGTTGCTGTAGGAGAGATGAGCGGCAGCGATCTAGCATTACTCACGCAATGGATCGAATTGAATCAGGATGTGATCTTGCGCTATTGGGATGGCGAGATCGATACGGTAGATGCTGTGCATGCCATTCGACCGTTGTAGATGACGGACTGCGCCCCCAGGAGGCTGGTACGGCTTGCCAAGGCCGGAAAGCTCGATTTGAGTGTTGCAGCCGCTAGTGATTTTTAGCTGACGCGGCTGCTCACGCCGGCATGGAATTGGTTAATTAGGTTCAGCAGGTCAGTAGGCCTATAGGGCTTAGACAGGTATCCATCCATGCCTGCGTCTAAGCACCTCTGTTTGTCGCCTTCCATAGCATTGGCAGTGACGGCGATGATAGGAACCCGATCGAGTTTCTTATCAAACTCAATCTGGCGAATGGCTGCCGTTGTTTCATAACCATCGAGCGTGGGCATTTGTAAGTCCATGAGCGTGACATCTATATTCCAGGCCTCATTTTGGAGCTTTTCGATGGCATCTACCCCATCCACAGCGGTAATCACCTCGTGCCCACGTCTGGTCAGTATGTGTGAGGCAATACGCTGATTGACGAGGTTATCTTCGACCAGAAGCACGCGAATTGCTCGATCGCCAGGGATGCTCGGCGAGGGGGCAACTTGAACGGGCGCAGAGGGCACGTCGGCCGTTGTTACGAAATCGTGTATCACCGGAAAGGGAAGTATGAAGGAGAAAGTGCTTCCCATGCCGGGCCCTTCGCTGTGCACTTCGATTGTGCCCTGCATTAGCCGAATCAGCTGTGAACAAATCGTCAGTCCGAGTCCGGTGCCCCCATACAGGCGCGTAGTTGATGTATCGGCCTGAGAAAAAGCCTCGAAAATCATGGCCTGCTTCTCTGCCGCTATGCCTATGCCGGTGTCGCTTACGGCAAATCGAACGGATTCGGTTGAGTCGTCGTTCGCCTCTCGCGTCACGGTGAGTGTGACACCGCCCTTAGCAGTAAACTTCAGAGCGTTTCCAATGAGATTCAGAAGGATTTGCCGCAGCCGGCCGGGATCACCGATAAGCCCCTCGGATACGTCAAGTCCGTAGTGAACTTTTAGACTGAGTTTCTTCTCGAGCGCTTTCTGCGTCAGCGGCAAAACCGTATCGTCTATCTCTTTGCGCAGAGAAAAGACAGTCTGCTCGATTGTCAGCTTTTTAGCCTCGATCTTTGAGAAGTCCAGAATGTCGTTGATGATCCCCAGGAGATTTCCGGCTGAAGTCTTGACAATGTTGAGATAGTCAGCCTGTTCTGCGGTAAGTGGCTCCGTTCCTAGCGCCATATCCGTCATGCCGATGATGCCGTTCATGGGAGTCCGAATTTCATGACTCATGTTGGCAAGGAACTCGCTTTTGGCTTTGCTGGCCGCTTCCGCTATTTCTTTCGCCTTCAGAGCCTCCTCTTTGGCAAAGGTCAGGTCCGCTGTTCTTTCGTGAACCAGCGCTTCCAGCTCTGCCTTGGATCGCTGCAAAATCTGCTCGGCTTCTTTGCGCGCCGTTATGTCTTCGACGACGCCGACAATCTTCTCGAGCGCATTATTAGGGTTGAAGACCGGATAGGCTCTATCGCGTACCAAAATGATCTCGGAACCAGCCTGAATCCGGTATTCGACCTCGGTCGCCTCTCCCCTTAGCTGTGCTGCACGGGCAACGCGCAGAAACTGGCGGTCTTCTTCCAACACCGCACCGATCCAAAGCTCATTCGCGCCAAGGATCTCGTCCGGAGAGCGACGCCACAGCGCCGTTACAGCCGAACTGATATAAGTGAACTTGCCTGCCGGACTCTTGACCCAGAATACTTCCTGAATCGTTTGGGTGACCTCTTCCAATTGCTGCACTGTTTCGGCAAGTTCGCGGGTCCGTTGCTCGACAATCTGCTTCAGCTCCGCTTGTTTCCGCTGGAGGTGTCCTACGCGAATCCGGTAGATTCCGAGGGAGAACCCGACGATCGCAAGAACGCCAAACGCTCCAAACCAGATGGTCTGGTAGAAATGAGGCAGCAGAACAATATTCACGGAATCGACTTGGGCTGCTTGCCAATCACCCGTGCTGCTGGCCTTCACGCGGAAGATATAGTTGCCTGGCGGCAAGTTCGTGTAGGACGCCTCGTGTTTAGAAGAAGGATCGCTCCATTCGCGGTCAAAGCCTTCCAGAAGATAGCGAAATCGACAGTTCTGCGGATGGTCGAGATCCGAGGCCACAAAACTGAAGCTCATGGATCCAAATCCCACCGGGATCCTGTTCGGAACCTTGGGGTCGAGAGATCGGTGGTTGACGCTCTCTTGTTCGATTTGGGCTGAGATCTTGCGTACGCTCTGATTGCTGAGCGCCGGATTGAAGAAGGAGAGTCCTTTCGTTGTCGGTATCCCGATCAGGCCCTGACTGGTTTGTAGAATCGCGGGCTGAAATCCGCCGTTGCACTCAGGCGAACGCAGGCCGTCTCCAAGACCATAGGTTCTGACGTTGAAGGAAGTCCGCAAGAAGTCTGCATTTGTTAACTCCCGAACCGGTATTGCGTACAGACCCTTGTTGGAAGTGATCCAAGCCATGCCGAATGGATCCACCTTCACAGCAAAGGGACTGTCATCCAAAAGACCGTCCCGCGAAGTGTATTGTTGAGCGGTCGAAAGATCCTTGTTCTTTACAAGTATCAGTCCGTCGTTGTCAGTGGACAACCACATCAACTCCGGTGTGAGCCGGCCGATGCCCCAGATCTGAACTTTGGACAGAAGTCCGGAGGCGGTCTGAAACCGGCCATTCGCATACAGCGCCAATCCTTTGCCGGTACCGATCCAAAGCGTATGATTCTCGTCCTCGAAAACGGCCTTCACGGCATTGTCGGGCAGACCATCAAATGTCGTAAACGTTCGATCGAGACGTGCATTGCTGGCGTGTGAAAGACCTCGCCGACTGCCAAACCACACTGAGCCGTCTTGTGCCGCTAGGGAACAAGTGATTGCATCTCGGTCGAATCCGGGTACTGTCTGGAAGCGCGAACCGTCGAACAGGCTCAGGCCTTTCAAGGTTCCGGCGTAAACGGCGCCTGCGGAGTCCTGCGCAATCGTCAGCACCAGATTGTCTGGCAGGTGACTTTCATGACCGAACGTGCGGGGATTGGCGGGTTGTCCAAAATACGCCAGACCGTTGGCTGTGGCTACCCAGAGTTTGCCTTCCTTATCTTGTATCGAGGAAAGAACTTCCTCGCTCGGGAGACCCTCCGCAATACCCATGGTTGAGAAAAGCCCGGCTTTGAATCGATTCAGTCCGTTTCCAGAACTCCCTGCCCACAAACTTCCGGAAGAGTCCTGGAGGAGTGTCCAGAAGCCTAGATCGGCAGCCTTGTCTTGATAGGAATCGATGAGCTCGTCGCGGACTCGGAAAAGCTCTCCTCCCGTAGTCGCTGCCCATAGAGTCTTTTGGTCGTCAAAAAGGATGGAAGAGACATAGCCATTGCCTCGTAACCTGATCTGGCCGACCTTCGAGCCCTTGAATCTGTAAAGACCAAGTGTGCGCGTGCCTGCCCAGATCGAGTCGTCAAACTGGGCCACAAGACTTCTGATGTCCTCGTGTTCCAGAGGTGCTGGGATGGAGTCTTTCGAAAGGCGCGCAGCTCCACGCAGGAGTTTACGCAGACCGCCGTGCGTTCCAATCCAAAGAGTGCCTTCTTTATCACCCGCTAAGGCAAATATCGAATGGCTTGATAAATCCTTCCGGTCCTCTGGGAGAGTATGAAAACCAGACGATGATTTGTACACCAGCCCATTACCATCGGTACCGATCCATAGGGTTCCTGAAGAGTCTTGATAAAAACACGTGATGGTCTGGTGAGTCAGCCCCGGCACGCGATCATAATCTTTCCAGATGGCATGCCGGTAACTGGCAAGCCCTCCGCCTCGAGTCCCGATCCAAAGCTCGCCTGCGCGGTCAGAGAAGAGGGCCGTGATTTCGTCGCCATGCAGTTGCGGTGTGGAACGGCGGTTGAATACCTTAAACCCAGAACCGTCGAATCGAGCTAGCCCGGACTCAGTACCGACCCAGAGAAATCCATCTCCGGTCTGAGCAAGAGCATAAATTCGGTTCGAAGGTAAGCCCTGTCCCTGGCCCCAGACCTCATGAACATAACTGGCGATCGATTTCGCTGGATCCAAGGTATTGGTGCCAGCCAATACGCGTGCTGTTAAAACGCTCAGCAGGAGCGGCGCCCACACAAGCGCACGCGAATTGGAGTGTCGGGAACACCTCATAAGGAAACCGGTCCCATCGCTCTATAAAGCAGATCGGCCTTCTAATCAAGTGTCGGAGTTTGTCGATATTTCTTTATATACCCAACTAATTATCCGAGGGGGAGGAGTCGTAAGAACAATCCGAAGAGGTAAAAACGGCTTTTTGCGAATAAGATCTATTCAAGCCCACGACATAAAAACCGAGTGAACCGTCTTGTCACGGGAAGACTTGTCGTGGCTTGGGAGACTAAGTGCGAGCAAAATCATCCTTTATTTTCTGCAGTCTTGTCCTATCGTTAACTACGATTCTGAATGCTGCGTCCGGTAAGCTTTCGCCAGAACTGCAAGGCAAGGTGGCCAGCAGCCCAGACCAGACAGTATCCGTAATCGTCCGGTACACCGATCAACCGAACGATCAGGATCACAACAAGGTGGTCAGTCTGGGAGGCTTAATCAAACAGAAATACCAGGCTATTTCGGCTGGCGCCTATTCACTGAAAGCTTCCAGCGTGGCTAAGTTAGCAGCAGAGGCTAATGTGGCATCCGTCTCCGTTGATCAACCGGTGCACGCGCTGTTAGACAATACGGCAGCTGCGGTAAAGGCCTCGGCTGCTTGGGATAGCGGTGTCACTGGAAAAGGAGTTGGAGTGGCTGTTATCGATAGCGGCATTACTCCGGTGTCCGAATTATCCGGTCGTCTTGCTCTCAGCCTGGATTTCACCGGCAAGGGAATTCTGGGGTTGGATGCGTATGGCCATGGCGAACATGTCGCAGGCATTATCGCCGCCAACGGTTCGGGAACATCTTTTCCGAACAACACGCGGCAATTTCGGGGAATCGCACCCGGCGTCAGCCTGATCAATCTTCGTGTTCTCGACGAAAATGGGGAGAGCTCCGACAGCAAAGTGATCGCTGCTATCGACACTGCCATCAAACTCCGCAAGCTTTTCAACATTCGAGTGATTAATCTTTCGCTGGGCCGCCCGGTAACTGAAAGTTACACTAAAGATCCTTTGTGTCAGGCCGTCGAAGCTGCCTGGAAAGCCGGAATAACGGTCGTTGTGGCCGCCGGCAATAACGGACGGGACAATTGGTACGGGAATTACGGCTACGGAACGATCACAGCTCCCGGCAACGACCCATTCGTAATCACAGTTGGGGCCATGAAATCGATGGGAACTCCCGATCGCTCGGACGATCTTGTCGCCACTTACAGCTCGAAAGGACCTACCCTCTTCGACCATGTTTCAAAACCTGACATCGTAGCTCCGGGCAATTTAGTCGTTTCGTTGCTTGCGCCGGGAAATCCCACTCTTGCCCGGAATGGGTCCGAATATGTCGATTTATCGTATTTTGAAAATCCGGTAGCGCTTACTTACACTCCGCCCTTCTATCAGCCGACCTTCAAGAATGTCGATGGAACCTACGTTTCAACCAACTATCTGACGCTGAGCGGCACCTCAATGGCGACACCGGTTGTCAGCGGCGCTGTCGCTGACTTATTGGAAGCATATCCGTATCTAACGCCCAATCAGGTCAAAGCCCGACTTATGAGAAATGCTTATAAGACATTTCCGCTCTCGAGTACGGCGACTGATCCGACAACGGGAGAATCATTCACCGATTACTATGACCCATTCACAATCGGCGCCGGCTATCTGGATCTCGCCGCTACGTTTGCCGACCAGGATCTGGCCGTTGGTGGATCGCTCTCTCCGACCGCTGTCTTAGATCCGACTACTGGTGAGATTCAGTTCGTAACCGACATGAACTCGGTTTGGGGTACAACTTCTCACTGGGGCGTCAATTCGGTTTGGGGAACAACGGCGCATTGGGGTACGACTTCTCACTGGGGAACGAATTCAGTTTGGGGCGCCAACTCAGTGTGGGGTACTAATTCGGTTTGGGGCACGACAGCCGCTTGTGGACAGAGTCTAAACTCCGTCTGGGGTACTAATTCGGTCTGGGGAACCAATTCGGTTTGGGGAACCTCCGTATGCAGCGACACTTCTCATTGGGGCGCCAATTCGGTTTGGGGAACGTCAGTGAAATAAGACCCAGTGCGCATCAGAGCTTGAAAGAAGGGGCCCATCCAGGCCCCTTTGCACTTACCGAGAAGCAACTTTCGGTTGGAACTAGCCCTGTGAAGCACTTGAAGAGCGCCGCCGAAGGGCGATCGCAAAACCTAACAAGCCAAGCCCCAACAGTGCCAGAGAAGCGGGTTCAGGGGTAGCTGCAACTAGAACCGGATCCACGGTTGCCGTGCCGATCGCCGCTCCGGTTAAGTTAGGGACGGAGAAGGCGCTGCTGATCTGCCCAGCCAGTTCCGCATCGAGCGTCAGGTTCAAGCCACTCCCAATATCGAAAAACGTTACACCACCGATGCCGATGGGTCCGGAACTGAGAAAACCGGTGATTGTATTGACTTGGGGCCCGTCCAAATGAATGACGAAGCTGGTGATATCGGCCGTAGTGCCACCCATCGATAGCGCCAGGCCGCCGGAGTGATCTATTTCGGTGGTTGTATCTCCGCCGGTAATGGGAAACGTTGCTGCAGTGCCAGCCAAAGTAGCGGGCGAAACCGGGGCGATCGTGAACCCTAAACCAGTTAAAGCTGTGACAGTCCCGCTGTCCAGAGCCACTGTCGTATTTCCGCCACTTATTGCTTCAGCATGACTATAAGCCGAGAAAATCATCACGGCTCCCATAATCAAAATGCTGTTATGGAGGCTCTTAGTAAGACGGCTCCGTTTCATATGTAATAACTCCTTCTAAATCGGTCGGAAGAGCAACACAAAAGCCGACGTCCTTACTCCCGTTCAGGCTAGAGCGAACTATCCCCACGTAGTATATGGCGGTTTGAAGTAAATGGATGCTTTAACTCTTTTAATTGAATAAGTCAATTCTGCTGCTCTGAATATTTTTAAATTAAGCTTACGCCTGATCCTAATTTGTAGCGGCTTTGTTCGGAGGTCCTGAGAAAAGTACGGGAACGATACGTACTTGTTACGATGCGCGTCTGCGCCCTAGAATATTACCTTCTGGTAGATAGCGCGTTCTGCAACGCATTTATGATGAGTGGGAGATCGGGAACAAGCTTGGATGAGATTTAAATTAGGTGTTACGAGATGCATTGTGGGCCTTGCCCTTATGACTTGTTGGTGTCAGGCGCAAGGGACCGGATATTGGCATACTTCCGGCGACCAAATTCTTGATTCCAACAATCAGGTTGTTCGTATCACGGGCGTTAACTGGTACGGGTTTGAGACTTCCGACGAAGTCGTGCACGGATTGTGGGCGCAGGATTACAAATCGATTCTTAACGCGATCCACTCCAACGGATACAACACGATTCGGATTCCGTTCTCGAATCAAATGGTAGAGAGCCCAATCGTTCCGTCGAATATTACCTATAACAACAGCAGCGGCGCGGTAAATACAGACTTGAAGGGACTGAACTCGCTGCAGATCTTAGACAAGATCATCAGCTACTGCGGGCAGATTGGGTTGCGCGTCATTTTGGATAATCACCGTTCGGAGGCTGGAAACAGCGCCGAATCGAACGGGCTCTGGTACACCGGTTCTTATCCCGAGACGGCCTGGATCAATGATTGGACGGCGCTTGCCAAGCGCTACGGTGGCAACACAACCGTGATCGGGGCAGACCTGCGCAACGAGCCGCATAACGCGACCAGCGGCGGATCTTGCTGGGGCTGCGGATCCACTTCAAACGACTGGCGCCTGGCGGCCGAACGGGCAGGGAACGCGGTCTTAGCAGCGAACGCGAACTGGTTGATTTTTGTAGAAGGAACCGACTGCTATAACGGCGATTGTGACTGGTGGGGTGGAAACTTAGCGGGCGCACAAACTTACCCGGTGTCCCTTAATGTGGGAAATCGACTGGTTTACTCGGCTCATGATTACGGTCCGCACGAATATGGACAGAGCTGGTTTAACGGCGGCACGAGTTACTCAAGTCTTAGCGCGATCTGGACTAAGTTCTGGGCCTACTTGAGTCTGAACGGGATTGCGCCGGTTTGGGTCGGAGAGTTCGGAACGACCAATAATGCTTCTGACATCAGCAATTCCGCAGCCGGCTCGCAAGGGCAATGGTTCTCGAGTCTGGTGCAATTTCTGAGCAGCCATTCGAATATCAGCTGGACCTATTGGGCTCTGAACGGAGAAGACGCCTATGCGCTTCTGGACAATAATTACGATAGTGCGCCGGTCAGCCCGCAAAAACAGCAGGCGCTGACTTCGATACAGTTCACGCTGAAGGGCGGCGTCCCTTCGTGCAATTCCGCGCCGGGGGCGCCAAGCGGACTGGCCACCACCACCAACTCGGCGAGCCAAATCACACTCGCCTGGAGTCCCGTAGCGGCGCCTTCGGGCTGCAGTCTTACCTATGACGTGTACGCCAGTGAAACCGCCGGCGTGACGGCATCCAGCGCGAACCTGATTGCGAGCGGGTTGACGTCTCCCGGCCATGTGGCATCGGGGCTCGCGGCCGGCGCCACTTACTATTTCGTCGTGACCGCGCTCGATGCAGCCGGTCAGTCGGCTGCATCGCCAGTGAAATCCGGAACAACTAGTGCCGGTACCGCCGGACCGCCCTCGCCGCCTTCCAGTTTAGGCGCCGTTGCTACATCCAGCAGTGCGGTGAATTTGACCTGGCAGGCGAGTTCAACCGGCGGCGTGACATACAACGTGTATCGGAGTCAGACTTCCGGATTTACTCCGTCTTCTTCACTCCGCATCGCTACCGGGGTAACCAGCGCTTCCTTCGCGAGCGGCGGACTGGCACAAGCAACCACTTATTACTTTCTCGTTACCGGAGTGAACAGCAATGGAGAGTCAGGCGATTCGAACCAGGCAAGCGCTACCACGCTGGCTTCGTCCCATAGTTCAGCTTGTCACGTGGTGTACACGTTGAACTCGCAATGGAACAACGGATTTAACGTCGGGATCACGATTCAGAACACTGGGAGCGCCCCTATCAATAGTTGGACGCTCACCTGGAATTGGGCCGGAAATCAAAGCATCACGCAGGCCTGGAACGCAAATCTAGTGCAAGGCGGCCCGAACGTGATCTTAACCAACGAAAGTTACAACGGAACGATTGCAGCTGGAGCAACTGCGAACGGCATCGGCTTCAACGGGAGTTACAGCGGCAGCAATGCCTCGCCATCTGCCTTTTACCTGAACGGCGCCTTGTGCCGGTAAGGATTTACCTCATCGGCAGAACGCTGTTTCCATAAGCACTTCGGTCCGAAGAGAGGAAGTCTCACGCGCCAACTCGTTTGGCTCCGAGTAGCACTCCTATAAATACTCTGGTTGCACGGTTGAGGCTACAATATCCACCCGAGGAACAAAGGAATTTACTGACTCGCCGCAAAACTGAAAAAGAGGGAAACTGAGTACTGTACGTCCCAGTACTTATGCTGAAGCCACTCCTTTCCTTACTCTTCACAAGCGCCCTGCTATGGGCTCAGACGCCAGTTCCCTCGTTGGCCGTGAACGCGGCGGCCAATCGGCACACGATTAATCCTGATGTTTATGGAATTGCGAATTACGGCCTTGATCTGAACTTCGCAAAAGAAATAAAATTGCCGAACGCCCGCTGGGGTGGCGACGGCGCCACCCGCTATAACTGGCAGGTAGACAGCTCGAATGCCGGGTTCGACTGGTATTTCATGGGCGGCAACGGCAGCTCAAGTCCGACTCCGGGAGCCGGACCAGACACCATGATCCGGAATTTCGAGCCGTCCGGAACTCACCCGCTGCTAACCATCCCAATCATTCCGTACATCAACAGCACGGCCGCTTGGAATTGCAGTTTCCCGGTTTCGGTTTATGGACCGCAACAATCCACGAACCCATATGTCCACCCCAACGGTGATTCCTGCGGCAACAGCATAGCGGGTCCGGGCAATGCCAATGGACCAAACGGTACTCAGTTGATCGATAAGAACATTTACGCGAATCACGTCAACAACAGCACACAATTTCAACAGAACTGGATTAATCACCTGCTTCTCACTTTTGGGAGCGCGGCGAAGGGAGGAGTGCCTTACTATCAACTCGACAACGAACCCGGTGGTTGGGGTAATACGCATCGCGACGTGCTGCCGAATGGCGCAAACTACGACACTATTTTTGCTCTGGGAAGCGAATACGCAACCATGATCAAAGCCACCGATCCGACTGCGCAGGTCATGGCGCCTTCCGACTTCACTCTTGGCGGCTGGATCGGTTCGAGCACCGACATGCAAGAGCATGGCGGACTGTATGCAGGCCAATGGTATCTGCAGCAGATGCAGAGCGTTGCTCAGAAGAACGGCAGCCGGGTGCTCGATTATTTCGACGAACACTACTATGGCGGAAGCGCTACCGACGAGGTCTATGAGCTCGCGTCGACACGTTCCTTTTGGGACCCGACCTATAATTCGGGCACGTGGCTGGAGCAATACTACTTCGGCAATATGCAGCTCATCCCGCGCTTTAAAAGCTGGATCCAAAAGTATTACCCGGGAACCAAGCTGGCGTTTTCCGAATATAGCTGGGGCAGCCATGGCACGCTCGTGGGCGCGCTGGCAGAGGCTGACATCTTAGGCATTTTTGGCCGAGAGCAGGTTGATTTTGCCAACATGTGGGAAGTGCCTCAGCCAACTGACCCAACGGCGTACAGTTTTCGGCTGTTCCGGAATTACGACGGACAAGGCGGCCAATATGGAGATACCTGGGTCGACTCCGAGAGCAGCGACCAAAGCCGACTGGCCATCTACGGTGCGCAACGTAGCTTGGATGGTGCTCTTACACTCATTGTCATCAACAAAACGACCGGTGATCTGACTACCTCGATCAGCCTCGGTAATTTCAACCCGGTGTCTTCGGCAACCTTCTACACGTATTCAGCTGCCAACCTGAAGCAGATTGTCGAGCAACCAGCGTTAACGGTGGCGAGCTCTGCTGTTTCGGCTACTTTTCCGGCGCGATCAGCCAGCTTGATCCTGATCCCGAAATCGCACACCGCGCTGGCGAGGACGAATTGGCATGTCAGCGCCAGCGCCGCGGCCGGGGGCACTTTTAACGGTGCGGTGCAGACAGCCTCTTCTTCGATCGATGGGAATGGCAAGACCCGCTGGTCAACGGGCCATGATCAAATGCCCAACCAATGGTTCACCATTGATATGGGAAATCCACAAAGCTTCAGTGGTTTGACCCTCGATGCGGGCGCCTCCTGGAACGATTATCCTCGCGGCTACCAGGTTTTCGTCTCCAATGACGGCAAGAATTGGGGGAATTCGGTGGCCACCGGCGCCGGCAACGCAGCTTTTCTTTCCATTAACTTTGCAACCCAGAGCGCACGCTATCTGAAAATCGTGCAGACGGGAAGTAGCTCCAACTGGTGGTGGTCAATCGCGGAGTTGAACCTCCTACCTTGACACGCTGCCTAAATGAGCTTCCATGCAACTGTTTTTTCGCGGCGGAATCAATAGTACGAGGAGAAACTTAAGTGGAAAAAGAACATGTCACCGGTAAAGTAGATGAACTAAAAGGCAAGGTGAAGCAAGGAGTCGGCAAAGCAAGCGACGATCCAGGGTTGCAGGGCGAAGGCATGCTCGATGAAGCGAAAGGCAAGGTCAAGCAAGCCTACGGCGATCTGAAAGAGGGAATCAAAAAGTCCGATAAGGCCGCCGGCTCAGATGTAGACGATAAATAACACTGTCTCTGCTGAGGGACAGAGATTCGAACGCCTGGAACCTTCGGGTTTAACGGTTTTAAGACCTACGTATTGTTGTGTAGAGTTTCGCGCTGTGCTTGACTGTGTTCGGTTGTTATGACTTAGGAACAATGGTTGAGCACGGCGCGTTTTTTTCTGCCCCCTGGCTGTATCGTCCGTAAGCTGCTCGGAAGGACAAGCTCAAACAGCGACGGTGCAACTGATCGATAGATAGAACCTGCTAGGAAAAGATCTAGATATCGCTTTTTTGCTCGCCGTTGTCTTCTTTACAAGGACGGAAGATGCCGACATCAGATAAACAGTTTGCCGTGGTAACCGGCGCATCCAGCGGAATTGGCTACGAGCTGGCCAAACAATTTGCCCAAAACGGCTTTGATGTTCTAATATCCTCCGGAAGTGGTGCAATTGATACTGCCGCTTCTGATATCGAGGCGTTAGGAGCAACGGCCCAAGTCGTACAAGCAGACCTGGCCACTCATGAAGGTGTGCATAAGCTTTTAGCCGCTATCAAGTCTGCTGGACGCCCGGTAGATGCAATCGCAATCAATGCGGGGGTGGGAGTAAGCAGAAGATTCGTCGAAACCGATCTTGGCGAAGAACTCAACATGGTAGCGCTAAACGTAACGTCCACAGTGCACATAGCTAAGCACATCGTTAAAGACATGGTCTCCCGTGGGCAGGGTCGAATACTGTTCACAGCCTCGATTGCCGGCACGATGCCCACACCCTACGAGGCAATTTACGGCGCGACCAAAGCTTTTGTGCGATCGCTCTCACAAAGTTTACGAGAAGAGCTAAAGGATACCGGTGTCTCGGTGACGGCGCTCATGCCCGGGGCGACAGAGACTAATTTCTTTCATCGTGCCGGTGGGGACGACACGAAGTTAGGTGCGAGCGAGAAGGACGATCCAGCCGAGGTCGCCAAAGAAGGCTTTGAAGCTCTCATGGCCGGCAAGGATCATGTCGTGGCCGGCTCGTTCAAGAACAAGCTCCAAGCAGCTGCCGGATATACGTTGCCTGATTCTTTGGTAGCTTCCGCGCACGCCAGAATGGCAGAGCCTAGTGCAGCAAAAAAGTAGTATCAGTAGCTGGATTTAGGAGAGTTTAAGCAGCATGGAATTAGGGAAATGGGTGCTCCAAATCAGCGGACCCGGCGAAATTGAGCAGGAGCGGTTCGATTCAAAAGAACAGCTGATGGGGCATCTGGAAGAAATGAGCGAGGCGTCGAAGTATTCCAGCATAGTGATCATGGTTACACCAGGCGGCACTGAAGAAATCGTGTCGACGCCCGCTCGGCAGAAACAAAGACCGCGAGATCCGAGCAAAACTGGCGTGGGGCCAAAATAGCAGTTTCAGGGCAGGAAAGCGATTAGGCTAAGTGTTTTATCTCTGGCGGAGGAAGAGGGATTCGAACCCCCGGAACCCTTTCGGGTTCAACGGTTTTCAAGACCGCCGGATTAAACCGCTCTCCCATTCCTCCACTCACTACCGTAGCGAACTTCGCCCGGATTTCGCAATGCTAGCCCCCGACATGGGAGCCCCCCATTAAATCGGGATCCCCCTTGAGCAGGGGATCCTCCATTAAACCTGGATGAAGCAAGTACACATTGCGCCAATCCCTCCGTTTAGAAGACAGGAGACCTTAAAACCAATGAAAATCAAGCTTCTAACAGGCCTGGCCGGTCTACTTCTGGCGAGCTCTACCATGTTCGCCGGCTGGGGCGTGAGCGTCGGAATCGGCTCTCGCTATCCCTATTACGGACCCCGGGCCGGCGTGTATGTCGGTTCCGCTCCCGTATACCGCGAGTGGCGACCGCATTATGTAGCGCCGGCTCCTTACGTGAACGAATACGTTGGACCTGCACCGTTCTACGGCGCCGCCTGGTGTCCTAGCCGCTGGGCCTACGGACCTCACGGCCGTTACTGGGATCGCGGCTATTGGGGCCGGCGTTAGTCCGCCGCCTAAACACGGAAGCGGACAAAGGGGCTGCCGAAGTTCCGGTCGCCCCCTTCACTTCACGTTGATAGTGAGTGAAGATGTCTTGGTGTGGCCCGCGTCATCGTCGGCTGTGATCGTGTAGGTCGTCGTCTTTTTCGGAGCGACGTCCATGCAGTGCCTGGAAGACGGCTTAATTTGCTCAATAGGCGGATCGATCTTGACGGACCTTGCATTCACCACTCCATAGCAAAGCTGAGTCGTTTGGCCCGGTTTTATGGTTCCGTCTGCCGCCTCGAAAGTGGTAAACGAAACCTGACCTGAGCCAAAAATCTGATCGTCAACCCGCTTCTGCGAGGCGTCTCGCTGTTGTTGAACCGTCTCTTCCGCTTTCCTGCTCTCTTCCCGCCGTGAATAGAAGATCCAGGCCACATAGAGTGCGGCGAGCACCATCAGGGCCGTGGTATACGGAAGAATCGCCCGCAACGGACTTTTCGAGCGAGGCGCGGGCTCATTCGGTTGATCGATCAAGGGCATATCTTCCAGTAGACTCCACTCGCTATCCTGAAGCTTTCGGAGATCGCCCGTACGCCGCATCCGGGTGTCCGCCGCGTGCCATTTCGTTACTTGCTCTTTAACAAGCCGTTCAACGTTCTCAGTCAGTTCACGGTCGGTACAACGCCTCCGGCCGGAGATCCGCTACGCAAAACGCTCGCAGACTTCATTCCAGTTCCAAATGTCTATCCGGTTGGACGCCTCGATTTCGACAGCGAAGGGTTGTTGCTCCTGACCGATGATGCAGTCTTACAACACAGGCTCAGCGAGCCTCGCTTTGCTCATCCCCGCACTTATTGGAGTCAGGTAGAAGGCGAGCTTGACAGCGGTGCGATCGAGCATTTAACCAGAGGAGTCGTGATCCAAGGCCGTCCGACGCGACCGTGTCAGGCCAGCCTCTTAGCAGCCCCCGCGCTCGCGCCGCGAGATCCTCCCATCCGTTTCCGCTGCCATATTCAAACATCCTGGCTTGAGCTGACTCTAACGGAGGGTCGCAATCGCCAGGTACGCCGCATGACTGCTGCCGTCGGCTTCCCCACGTTACGCCTTATTCGGGTTGCACTCGGTTCTCTCACACTCGGAGAGCTTCAGCCGGGAAAGTGGCGCGACCTCACTTCTAAAGAACTTGAAATTCTTCACATGAGAAGCATCGTTCCCCTCATTTCTAAGTCGCGAAGCCAGAGTTTGTTGTGAACACTACAACCGATGAAGCTGACGATAGGGCTGGAGACGGCATTTGTGCGACAGCGAAGCACGGAATTCTCCTCAGCGCAGTCTCACCGCGGATAGCGATTTCGATCGTCAAAATGTTGTCGTAAAAGACGAAGATCCGAAACATCACGTAACAAGCGATCATGCGCCATACGGCCCATCGGATTGTGGTCGATTATGCTCTGTATATCGCCGATCGACTGATCCAACTTGCCCTTGTCGAAAAAGCCTCCCTCGTGCAGCCGGTCTCCGAATTCGTGCAGATGCCGAATCGCATTGTCATACCGCTCCCGCTGATGCCTATCGCTCGGGGCGTGCGATCCAATCTCTTCTAAATCATGCATCGCTGCTTCCACTGGCCGACGATGCTCGGGATTATATCTGTATCCCTGCGCCATCGCTGGGCTGGCGAACGCGCCCATACCCACAACTCCAGCCGTCGCCGACAGCCCGTTTATCAACAAAGATCTCCTGGTGAAAGCCTTAGAATCAAGCGCCATATTGTTCCTTCCCCCCTGTCTAAGAAGACGCAAGGAGAGCACACGCGATATACAGCCTTCCCCGCGATGAGCGCAACTTAACATGAACGCTTTTTAGCGTTGGTACAAAATGGAACGATGTCTCTAGATCTATTCAGTCTTTCAGGCCGCACTTGCGTGGTCTTAGGCGGCACCTCCGGTATCGGGCGCGCCCTAGCGCTCGGGATCGCAGAAGCCGGAGCCGATGTGGTCGCTACCGGGCGTCGAGAGGCACAGGTCGATCAGGTTGCCGGCGAGCTCGAAGCCATCGGACGGAAGACGGTTCGTCAAACCACCGATGCCTCCGACCGAAAATCGATCGATCACTTGCGTGATCTGCTCCTCAAGGAGTTCGGTCGCGTCGATATCCTGGTCAACGCGGCGGGACAGACCTTCCGCAAAGCCACGCACACCGTCGACGAAGAAGAATGGGATCGCCTGATGGACGTGAATGTGACCGGAATCCTCCGCGCCTGCCAAAGCTTCTATGAGCCGCTGGTCGCCAGTGGTCGCGGCCGTGTGATCAACATCGCATCGCTTACCTCGTACGTCGGAATGCTGGAAGTTGCCGCCTACGCCACATCGAAATCTGCCGTACTGGGATTGACTCGCAGTCTCGCCGTAGAGTGGGCGCCCAAGGGCGTGAACGTCAACGCGATCGCTCCCGGCGTGTACCGAACCGACCTCAATTCTGCCCTGCTCGATGGCACCGAACGCGGTCGCGAATTACTGCTGCGTACACCGATGAAGCGCTTCGGCAAAGTCCCGGAACTGGTCGGAGCAGCCATCCTGCTCGCCTCCGATGCATCCAGCTTTATCACGGGCCAGTGCATTGCGGTCGATGGCGGATTCCTCGCTTCGGGCGTCAACAGCTAGCCTCCGTCGCAAACCAAATAGTGACGAAAAACCACGTTCCTCACGAGCACGCTGTCTGAGCCGCGCACGTAGTAAGCGATTTCTCAACCGGGCCGGTAATATCATTTTGCGCCGAAAAGTAGAGTAGCTAGCCTGTTATTTAGACGGCTCGACCGGCACTTCAATGTAAGAAGCTGCTGCCTTCGATCGATAGAGACGTTCCGTCGCCTTCTTGAAATCTGAACCGTGGGCCGTCGGAATGTCGATGAAAATTTGCGGATTCCGATCCACCAGCGGAAACCACGAACTCTGAATCTGCACCATCACACGATGGCCTTTCCCAAAACAGTGATAAACATCCGGCATGGCGAATTGAATCTGCTCCACCCGATTCGGTTCGAACGGTTGCGGCGTCTCAAAGCCGTGGCGAAACTTTCCTCGGAAGGGTTCGCCCCGAACCAACTGCTCATACCCGCTCAATTTCCCATCGCTGCTTTCCGGATAAACGTCGATCAGCTTCACCACGAAATCCGAATCTGTTCCGGACGTACTGACAAATAGCGTTGGCAAAACTGGGCCGGCCATGGTCATGTCTTCCGAAAGCGGCGCAGTCTGAAAAGTAAGCACATCCGGACGCCGCTCGACGAACCGTTGGTCGGCATCCATATAGCTCTGCTCCATGTCGAGCGTGGGCTTTTCAAAGAACGGCGTCGGATGATTCGGATCGCTCGTGTATTCGTCGTACCCGGATTCTTCCGCCGGCGCCGTTTCACTCAACGCGCCTGAAGCGCGAAAATATAATCGCTGCGGCTTGCTGTCGCTCGGAGGCCAGCTGTCAAACTTTTTCCACACATTCTTTCCCGTCTCGAACATGGACGCTGCAGGAATCTTAGGATCCGCCGCCCCCTTCACATAGTGCTGAAAGAACGGAAGAGCGATGTTGTCCTGAAAATACTCCGCGGTCTTCGACCCAAACGTAATCTCCCCAAGTTTGTCGCCCGGCCCGCGCTGCCACCCGCCATGAACCCACGGTCCCATCACCAGCTTGTCGCTCGTCTGAGGAGATTGGCTGCGAATGGCACGATAGGTCTTCAGCGTTCCCGCCAGATCTTCCGCATCGAACCATCCGCCCACCACCAAAACTGCCGGCTTGATATCGCGCAGGTGCGGAAGAATGTCTCGGGCCTTCCAAAACTCGTCATAAGAAGTGTGCCGCATCACGTCCGTCCAATATGGATTGGCCCCGTCGAAGTACTTCTCGGAATTCATCAGCGAACCCAGCTTCAGATAGAACTTGTAACCGTCCTTGGTGCCGTAATGAAAGGGCTTGTCATCGCTTGGAAACACCGGGTTGTCCTGCTTCGGGAAGTCCAGGTAGAACGAAAAATTAGCAATCAGAAACAGCGCCCCGTTATGATACGCATCGTCGCCCATGTACAAATCTGCAATGGGAGCTTGTGGTGACGAAGCCACCAAAGCGGGATGTGCATCGATCAGTCCCGCTGTCGTGTAAAAGCCGGGGTACGAAATCCCAACCGTTCCCACCTTTCCGTTGTTGTTCGGAATGTTCTTCAGCAGCCACTCAATGGTGTCGTAGCAGTCGGTGCTTTCATCTATCTGCGCCTTCAATGAATGCTCCTTTGCAGGGGTCATCTCGATCCACGCGCCTTCCGACATGTATCGGCCGCGCACATCCTGAAAGACAAAGATGAAACCGTCTTCGTCGAATTTCCTCGACGGCCCCAGCCGCTTGCGGTATTTGTCCGGCCCGTACGGTTCCACACCGTAGGGGGTCCGCGTCAACAAAATCGGATACCTCGCGGCCGTGTTCCGCGGCGCATAAACTGCCGTGAAAAGTCGCTTCCCGTCCCGCATAGGAACGCGAAATTCGAATTTCTGGTAATGCGCCCGCACATCAAAATCTTCGCCGTGACTTCCGGCCGCCCCCAGAATCAGCAGACCCGCCAGCCAGAGCGCTCGATTGAACATTAAAACCATCGTAGAAGGCGCACAAACGGCTATACTGGTGGCAAAGAAAAAGCGAAGCTGCTGCATGCTCGATACTGATGGACAATTAGCTCGCTTAAAAGGGCGCATTTCGGAGATCAACAGGAGGTATGCAGATCGCAAGCCGGCGCCGCGACCTACTGCGATTCCTCCTACTCACAAATGGGCGCGGTCGTTCGTGGAAGAGTGGTCCGAAGGAGAGGTGGTCACCAATGAATTCGGCGCCCACTTCCAAACCGAGCGCCTGTTTGCCGCTCACAAAAATCACGGGTCCGCCGACATCGGCGCTCTGTGCGAACTTCCCTCAGACCTTCTGAATGCTTTAGGCGACGGCGAAGTCCCTTGTGTTAAGCCTGACCGTTGGGCCTTCCTGGACACTGAAACCACCGGCCTGGCAGGCGGTTCCGGTACCTATGCGTTTCTAATCGGCGTAGGTCGCATCACCGCAGAAGGATTTCGTGTCCGGCAGTTCTTCATGCGCGAATATGTAGAGGAACGAAGTGTCCTCCTGGCGTTGGAAGAACACCTCAACGACTTCGACGTGCTCATCACCTATAACGGGAAAAGCTACGATCAACCGCTGCTGGAGACTCGTTATCGCATGACGAGACACAAGCCGCCGTTTGGCAGGCTCAGCCATCTCGATCTCCTCTACGGAGCGCGCCGCCTCTGGAAGCTTCGACTCGAAAGCTGTCGCTTAATGGAACTCGAACGGGAAATACTGGGAATCCATCGCGAAGGCGATCTTCCCGGTGAGCTGATCCCCTACGTCTATTTCGAATATCTTCGCTCAAAGGAAGCACAGCGCCTAGTTCCCATCTTTCATCACAACGCCATTGACATCCTGACGCTCGCCTGCCTAACTGCCATAGTTCCGTTCGCCTTTCGCAGTGCCGATCCCGGAAGTCTCAGCAAAGCCGGCGTGCGCCGAGGGGAAGATCTTCTCGGCATTGCACGTTGGCTCCTGCGAGCAGAAGAGCAGGAAACGGGCCTTGCATTGATGAAACGTGCCGTAGACGCCGGTCTGCCCGACCCTCTTCTCTTTCGCACGCTGTGGGATATCGCGCTCACCGAAAAAAAGCTGGGACGCTCGCCTGCCGCACTCGCTCTGTTTACTGAACTGGCCGGGTGCCGCAACGACCATCGCGTATTCGCGCTCGAAGAGATCGCCAAATACTACGAACACGAGGAGCGCAACTACGTGCTGGCCTTGGAATTTACAAAACAAGCTCTGGCGTATGAAGCCTCGCCGGCCTTCGAGCACCGCAAAGCTCGCCTGGAACGCAGACTCTCCGCGCCCCGTAATCGCCGCTTACTGTAAAAATCTTCAAGAAGATTTGATTTCGGTCCAGTACCGATCGCGAACCCGTTGCACCGAACCAGGGAGCGCCTTGAACCACTCGCCCCGCCGCAGGATCTCGGCAGGAGGATAGAGAACAGCGTTGTTGCGCTGCCGTTCCGGAAGCGCCGCACGAGCCGCCGTGTTCGTCGTAGCAGTCCGCATCTCTTGGCACACCGCAGCAGCCACATTGGGACGAAGCAAATAATTCAGAAAGTCGTAAGCCAGTTCTTTGTGCTTGCTTTCGCGCAAGATGCACGCGTTATCTGCATATAGCGCATATCCCTCCGCGGGAAAGGAAAACGCAAGCGCCGCCGAATTGTCCATGGCGACCTGGGCGACCTGCGCCCACATCTGCGCCGCTAAAACGTCACCGGCGACCACCTGGTCTCGCACCTCTTCATTCAGATAGGCGCGAATGAGCGGCTTCTGCCTTTCTGCAAGATCCCGTGCTTTCTTAAGCTGCCCCTCGTCGCCGGAATTAACGGAGCACCCCATCAATTTCAGACATGCCGCAAACACCTCCGCCGGATCATCCAGCATCGTGACTCGTCTTTGATAAGAATCGGTCCACAAATCAGCCCAGGCAGCGGGCGCCCGCGACACCGTCTTCGAGTAAACAATGCCCGTGGCGCTATGCATATAGGGCACGCAAACATCCAGAGCCGGATCCCACTCCGGTGACCGAAAACGACGCTCCAAATTGTCGAGTTTATCCAGCCGCTTATGATCCAGGCGCTCCAGCAAATCGAGGTCGCGCATCGGCGCAATGAAACTGTTCGAAGGAAAAACCACATCCCACCCCGAATTGCCGCTCATCACCTTGGCCAGCATCTCTTCGGCACTGCCGTAGGTCACATAGCGAACCCGGCACTCGAACTCGCGTTCAAAATCCGGAATGGTGGAGCCGGCGACATAATTCTCCCAGTTATATACGTTGAGGCGCCGCTCGCGGCCCGACCTACAGCCGAGCGATGTCCAACTGAGCATTGCCGCCCCGGAAATCCCCATCACGCCGCCCGCAGTTCTGAGAAAATTACGCCGCTTCAACCCTGCTTCCCTCTCGCCGCACTCCTCTGCTCCAAGTGTCCTGCCAACAGAATCAGGGTCCCCAAGCCCACCGTGATCATCACCGACAACGCATTGACATCCGGGCTCACCCCTCGCCGAGCCATGGCGTAAATCATCATCGGCAAAGTCTCTGAGTTCACACCCGCCACCAGACTCGTAATCACATAATCGTCGAATGAAACCGTAAAGCAAAGCAGTCCCGCCGCAACGACTCCCGGCAGCAACATCGGAAGCGTCACATGCCGGAACACCTGCCACTCATTGGCCCCCAGGTCAAGCGCCGCTTCCTCCAACCCCCGATCAAACGTGCGGAGCTTGGCCAGGATCACGATCGTCACATAGGCCAGAGAAAAAGAAACATGCGCCAGTATGACCGTATGCAAACCCAGTTGCAAGTGCAGAGACCGGAACATCCATTGAAAAAAAGCCAGCAACGATACGCCAGTGACGATCTCCGGCGTCAGCAGCGACAGGTACAACGAAGTCGTCAGTAAAGGCGCCCGCCGCTTCCAGATCGCATACCCCGCCAGAGTTCCGAAAATCGTAGAAACCACCGTCGCAGACACCGCAATCATCAAGCTGTTCAGCGTTCCTTCAAAAAGCGCACCATTGTGAAACACGCTTCGATACCACTCCAACGAAAAGCCCTTCCAGACCGCAATCTTCGACGAATTAAAACTGAACGCACCAAGAATGGCAAGCGGCAAGTAAAGAAAGCCATACGCGGCCGCTGCATAGAGCGCAAGAAGTTGCTTCACAGCAGCTCTTCACTCTTTCGGCCCACTAAACGTGTGACGGACAGCACCAGGATCATCAGAAACAACGAAACCGCAGCGCCAAACGGCCAGTCGCGCGCATTCGTAAACTGATTTTGCACCAGGTTCCCAACCATCACAGTCTTGCCGCCGCCCATCAGATCGGGCGTGAGATAAGCGCCCAAACAAGGAATGAAGACCAGCAGACTCCCCGCCAGAACGCCGGCGCGTGAGAGTGGAAGCACTACCTTCCAAACCGCCACCAGCGGCGAAGCCCCCAAGTCAGCCGCCGCGTCGAGCAAAACCGGATCGAGCTTCTCGAGCGTCGCGTAAAGCGGCAGCACCATAAACGGCAAGTAACCGTAAACCAACCCTAAAATCACTGCCCCCGTATTGAACAGGAGCGGCAACGGACGACCGATCAAATGCAAGCTGAGCAGAACCGTATTCACCAGGCCCGTGTCCCGCAGCAGAAACATCCAGGCATACGTTCGGATCAGAAAGCTGGTCCAAAACGGAAGCATCACCAGATTCAACAGCAGGATCCGATGCCGCCGAGCGCGCGCCACATAAAGCGCCAGCGGGAACCCGAGCACCACGCAGATCGCCGTCGATACGGCCGAGACCCACACCGATCGCCACAGAATCTCCGCATACAACGGATCAAGAGCGCGCCGGTAATTCTCCGCTGTCCAAGGCAGCATGACGCCGCCATAAGGGCCGCGGCTGACCAAACTGTACGCCAACACAATGACGAACGGAACCAAAAACAGCAGCAGCATCACAGCCGCGCTCGGCGCGAGAAATAGCACGCGGAGACGATTCATCCTCAAGACGTCTTGGGAATCGTCAGTTCGTCGTCACCGCGCCACCACAGATGCACCGCCTCGCCCGGCTTGTAGCCATCCCGGTGATCGTCTACTTCCACCGTGCACGCCACGCCGTCTGCACAACTCGTCCTCACATGCACGCGGCTTCCCAAAAACGTCGTGTTCTGTACCACCGCCGAAACCGAAGGCACGTCCCTCTCCGGCCGCTCGCGTGAGATCTGCAGCGCCTCCGGTCGAAGCGCCGCCCCGTTCAACCAGTTCACCTCACCCAGAAACTCGGCCACAAATCGTGACGCCGGCCGCTGATAAAGCTCCTTCGGACAGCCCACCTGTTCAATCTTTCCGCCGTTCATCACCGCCAAACGATCGGAAAGCGAAAGCGCCTCTTCCTGATCATGCGTAATAAACAGAAACGTAATCCCCACCCGCCGCTGCAGGTCTTTCAACTCACTGCGCATCTGCTTCCGAAGCTTCGGATCCAGCGCCGAAAGCGGTTCATCCAGCAGCAATAACTGCGGCTCTACCACCAGCGATCTCGCCAGCGCCACGCGCTGTCTCTCGCCTCCCGAAATCTCATTCGGCCGCCGCGACTCTTTCCCCGTCAACTGGACAAGGCCAAGCGCCTTCTCCACTTTCTCTCGGACCGCCTTCCTCGGAACCCGTCGCCGTTCCAATCCGAAAGCCACGTTCTGCGCCACCGTTAAATGCGGAAAAAGAGCATAGTTTTGAAAAACCGTACTCACGTCGCGCTGGTACGGAGGCAGTTCCGAAAGAGACTCGCCATTCAGTAAAATTGCGCCCGACGTAGGAGCCTCAAACCCGGCGATGAGCCGCAGCGTCGTCGTCTTACCGCACCCGGAAGGGCCGACCAGAGAAAAGAATTCCCCGCGAGCGATCGCCAGAGAAATTCCATCCACCGCGAGGTGAGTAAGGAAGGATTTGCGCAGCGTCTGCAGTTCTAACAGCGGAATCACTTTTGTACTCAATGCTAACGCAGGAATTTATCGGGCGCCCCTGCTCACGAAACGATTGCCTCGGGCCGCCGTCAAATACAAAACAGAATGCGAACTGTCGTAACTTTGGCCTTTGTTCTCTCGATCGCATCGTCCGGCTGGCCCGCCCCGCCGGACAAGCAACAGATGCCGTCTGAAATGACCAAGATTGTGGTTCGCTTGATGGGACCGAACATCAAACCGAACTCGCAAGCCGGTCTCTCGAAAACCATCTACCGAGCCGATCCACACTTCGCCCGCATTGAAGATCCGCCCGATGCCCGCCAAGGAATCCAAAAGCTCACGGTCATCGCTGAACCGGATGCTTATAGCGCCAACCTAATCGACAAGCGAGGCACGCACGCCATGGATCAGGGAGGCCAAAACGATCTGCATCTTCCGATCATTCTGCCGTTCGATCCGAAGCATCAGTTCGGGCCGCTGGACTCCCTGGAATTCGGAGACGAGTTTGAATTCTTTCAGCAGGGAGGCGCGAAAGCAACGCCCGGTCCCATCATCAATTCCAAACCGACTGATTCTTTCGTTTTGAAGATGCCGCAGGTTACCGCCACGCTTACCGTCAAATCAGGCACGCAAATGCCAATCACTCTCAGCTGGCAATCCGGCGAAGGCAAATACACCTACGAATACGTCACCTACGAGGATGTCCCATTCAAGCCTTCCCTCTTCAGGAAGCCCGCAGGAATCAACTTTCGCGAGCTCCCGGCCGACACTACCCCACAAATTTAGTCTGCTTTGCTAATCTGGGCCCGAATGTCTGTTCGGCGTCTCCTCATCGTTTCGTTCTCATTACTAGCCGCCCTCGCGGGGGTTCTTGCGTACTCCGCCACAACACCCGCCAAACCCAAGCTCATCGTCGGCATCATCATCGACCAGTTCCGCTACGATTACTTGACGCGTTTTCGATCTGACTATCACGGAGGCCTGGACCAACTGCTCACGCACGGCGCAGATTTCACCAACGCCTTCTACGCGCAAGTGCCCACCGTCACCGCCGTAGGGCACAGCATCTTCCTGTCAGGCGCCATGCCCGCGGTAAGCGGCATCGTGGGGAACAGTTGGTACGACCGCGGGGAAGGGCAAGTCGTCACCAGTGTTTGTGATTGGAACGAACAAACCGTAGGCGGCGGATCCCAGCCCGAGAAAGGCGCCAAGTGTACCGACGCCGATCCCGCTTCGCCTCGCCGCCTTCTGGTCACTACCCTAGGAGACGAGATCCGAACCGTCGACAAAGACGCAAAAGTAATCGGCGTTTCCATCAAAGCGCGCGGAGCCATCCTGCCGTCAGGTCACAGCGCCCAAGCTGCCTACTGGTTCGATGACGAATCAGGAAATTTCGTCAGCAGCACCTACTATCTCAAGCAGCTTCCTCAATGGGCGACCTCCTTCAACAATCAGAAGCTGCCCGCGAAATACGTGGAGCAAAAATGGGAAGGCTTTCCTAAACATAAATTCCGGGCCGCCAAAGGCAGTCAGCCCTACTCGCTGCTGCCCGCCAGCCCCTGGGGAAACGAGCTGATCGAAAGCTTTGCCGAACAAGCCATCACAGGCGAGCAACTCGGGCAGCGCACTGGAAAAACGGATCTTCTCACCGTATCCTTTTCTTCCAACGACTACGTCGGTCATGCCGTCGGTCCCGATGCGCCGGAAGTCCGCGACATGGCTATTCGAACCGACCAGTTGCTTGCCAAGATGTTCACTCTGATTGATCAAAAGATCGGGCTTCAAAACGTAATCATCGTTCTGTCTGCCGATCACGGTGTCGCCGCCCGCCCCTCGCGCGATGAAAACAAAATGCCTGGTGGATACCTTCCCGCTGACGTGGAAGAACTCGTCCAGTCCACTCTCAATCGAAAGTTCGGAAAAGCAAACTGGGTGATACCCGGTGGCGGTGAGACGTCTCTTTATTTCGATCGGGACGCAATCGAAAAATTCAGAACCTCCGATGGAAAGACAGTCTCGGAAAGTGACGTCTCACAGACCGCAAAAGACGCCCTGCTCGCCGTTCCGGAACTGCACATCGCCCGCGTCTACACTCGCGATCAACTGGATAACGGCGCGACCGCCGACTTCATCGCGCAAGCCGAAACCAATGGCTATTTTCCGCGAAGGAGCGGAGACCTCGCACTGGTCTTCGAACCAGGATATGTGCCCGGAACCAGCGGAACCACGCACTTTTCTCCCTACGCCTACGATCGGCACATCCCCCTGCTCTTCATGGGAGCTCAAATAAAAGCCGGACGTTACGACGAAACAGTAATGCCGAACGACATAGCGCCCACGCTCGCCACCATGCTCGATATACAAACTCCAAGCGGATCAGCCGGCCGTGTGTTGAGCGAAATGATATCGCGTTGAAACACTCGCTCGCGATTTCACAATCGCCACTGATTCCGCCGGCATCTGTACACGTCCCGGCTGCGACTGGCAGTTCTGTTCAGAACATAAAATCTCAGGATCGTCTACCTCGGTCGAAATAGCTTGCGGCTTATCGGCAAAGTTAAACAGCACATCCACTTTGCCCCGGCTCATGACAAGCCATTGAGCCTCTTCATCAAACTCGACGTCCACCTGCCACAGCGTCCCATCCGTAATCGCCGACGAAGACTTACGAAGCGCGATCAGCTCCTTATACCAGTCGAGCATCGAGCGATGAGGCTCCTGCCCAACCTCCTCCCAATTCAACTTAGAGCGCCGGAAGGTCTCCGGATCCTGCGGATCGGGAACGTCCTTGGGATCCCATCCGAATGCCTTAAATTCGTTGCGCCGTCCCTCCGAAACTTTCTGTGCCAGGTCCGGATCGTCATGGTGCGTGAAGTATTGGAAGGGTGTGGAAGCCGCAAACTCCTCGCCCTGAAAAATCATCGGAACAAAGGGCGACATCAGCACTAGGGCAGCCGCAATCCTCTGCTTCCCGGGGCTGATCAGCTGGCTTAAACGCTCCCCGTTCGCCCGATTCCCAACTTGATCGTGGTTCTGCGAGTAAGCCAAAAAATGATGCGCCGACACCCCTTCCACCGGCCTGCCGTGAATGCGGTCGCGATGAGGAGAATAACAGCCATCAAAAACAAAGACTTCTTGCAGAGATTTCGCCAGTTGCCCAAGAGAGCCGAACTCTTCGTAGTATCCGCTTTGCTCGCCAGTCAACACCGTATGAAGCGCATGATGAAAATCGTCGCTCCACTGCGCGTCGATTCCATATCCACCCGCTTCTCGCGCCGTCACCACCTGCGGATCGTTCAGATCGCTCTCTGCAATCAATACTAGATGCCGTCCGACCTGCGTCGAGAGACTCTCCACCTCGCACGATAAAAACTCCAGAAAGTGCATCGCCGAACGATCGAAGAAAGCATGAATGGCATCCAGACGCAAACCATCGAAGTGATAATCGCGCAGCCACATGATGGCGTTGTCGGCAAAGAACCGCCGCGCTTCGTGGCTCCCGGAATGATCCAGATTGACCGCCATTCCCCACGGCGTCTTGTAAGCCTCCGTCAGATATGGAGCGAACTGAGCGAGATAATTCCCAATCGGGCCAAAATGGTTGTAGACCACGTCCAGCAACACGGCCAGACCCTTGTTGTGACACGCGTTCACCAGTGCCTTGAGGTCGTCTGGCGTTCCGTAGGCATGATGCGGAGCAAACAAATCAACCCCGTCGTATCCCCATCCCCAGCCGCCCGAAAACTCATTTACCGGCATCAGCTCCACATGGGTGATCCCCAGCTCCGCCAGGTAATCCAGTTTCGCGGCGGCGCCCTGAAACGTCCCTTCCGGAGTAAACGTTCCCACATGCAGCTCATAGATAATGGCGCTCCCTAGTGGCTTTGCCTGCCAGTTCCGGTCTGTCCACTGAAACGAAGCTTGATCCACCAGCCGCGATGGCCCATTAATTCCCTGTGGTTGCCACTGCGAGCGAGGATCGGGCACAGGATCGCCATCGTCCACCGAGAACGAATAGTCAGCTCCCGGACCAGCCTCCGGCACAGCGCGAGCCCACCACCCATCTTTTTCTTTCTCCAGGGGCAGTTTCTTGCTCCCTAAAACCACTGCGACTTTTTCAGCGCGTGGCGCCCAAACAGTAAAGTTGTGCATAGACTACCGTTTCACGAGTAATGCCACCGGAAACATTTTCAAAATGTCGCCGATCGGCGTGCTGCCCGGCTGGATGTCCGCGCCGGAGAGAACGTTGTGCCATGTACCCGCAGGTATCGGCAGAGTTGTGTTTCCCCAATCATTGTTGATCTGCGCTGGAAGCCGGGGCACAACTACCAGCACCTCGCCGCGGCGGGAGAACGCCACCACATGCTCCTGTTTGCTCCCCTTCGCAGCAATGGCCCGATACTTCCCCTCACCCCCAAACGCTTCTTCCTTACTACGACGGATGCGCAGCCCGTGCCATATGGTCCAAAGTTTAGGCAGCCCCTCATCGATTCTTTTCCAAACCTCGCCAACGCTAAGGCCCGGCAATTCCTTCAGCAGTTTTCTCCGCGACGCATAATCCACCGGACGCCGGTTGTCGGGATCAACCAAACTCAAATCCCAAATCTCCGTTCCTTGATACGTATCCGGCACTCCCGGCGACGTCAGTTTCAACAAAGTCAGCGTAAGCGAATTAATTCGCCCCCACTCAATAAGCGGCTGCAGAAACGTCTCGAAATCACGCCGGAATTCCTGGTCCTTGTAAATGGCCTCGATAAACGCCTTGGTCGCAGCCTCAAACTCCTTATTCGGATCTAACCAGTTCGTCTCTTGTTTGGCTTCGCGGCACGCCTTCTCCATATACGGCAACAGGCGATCCGTGTCGATCGGCCACGCTCCCAGCATTGTCTGGTAAAGAAAATACTCCGTGTTGCGGTCCGGCAACTGATCTGCCTTGTACTTGTAGTTGATCTTGGACCAGCGCTCCAGCGCCGCCTTCCACTGCTCCGGAATTTCGGACAGAATGCTGATGCGGGCCCGCACATCCTCGCTCCTCTTCGTATCGTGCGTAGAAGAAGCCAGCATGGTTCGTGGATGCTCGCGCTGCATCTCTTCGCAAGCCGTATGGAACTGCTCGGGGCTGATCCCGAACACTCCCGGATCCCCACCCACCTCGTTCAGACTGATCAGGCGGTTGAAGTTGTAGAACACCGTATCTTCCACCCCTTTCGCCATCGCCGGCCCTGAGAATTGCTGGAAGCGCATCACAAACTCAGATTCCAAAGGTCCTCGCACGCGCAGAAGCAACAGCTCCGCCAAAAAATCGAACATGTCCTCGTCGAGTTCGGGGCGGTTCTTCTTGGCTTTTTCTATTGCCTCGTTGACATACCGCGTGTCGTCGTCCGTCATCTCGTCCCGGCTCGGAACCACATACGTTCGGTAAACCGGAAAGCAGGCAACCAGCTCGCGAATGGCGCGTGCCGCATCGTGCCTGGTGTAATCCCGCCGATCGCGATGCTCTTCGCAAATCTCCACTAACAAACTGGTCAACCGGTTCACATCGCTGCCCAGTAGATCGCGCAAAACCAAGTGCTTCTTGTCTCGGCATACAGCATCGTAATCAGCCGATTTGGCCGTGAAATCTATATAAATCTCGGTGAGCGCCTCTTCGTTTCCGCCGTCCACCAGAAGGCCGCCCGCCAGGTTCAAATAGTCGTAGCCCGTGGTGCCATCGATCGCCCACTCACGCAGCTTTTCGCCCGGCTCCAGAATCTTTTCACCCAGAATCCACACATCCTTGGCCTCCGCTCTCAACCGCTCGAAATATTCTTTTGGATCGAGCAAGCCATCCGGATGATCCACGCGAATTCCATCCAGTACGCCTTCTTGCAGCCATCGCAGAATCAGCGCATGCGTGTCGGCGAACACCTTCGGATCTTCCATGCGCAATCCCACCAGCGTGTTCACATCGAAAAATCGCCGGTATCCCAAATCCTGATCGGACGTGCGCCATAACGCCAGCCGATAATTCTGCTGTTCCAAAAAGCCGTCCAGCTTGTCTGGCTTTCGGTTCACCTCCCGCAGAACTTTATCCACTGACTCCGCAATAAACGGAACCTCGCCGAATAGCCGATCCAGCAGTCCTTCAATCACCGTCTTGTCCCTGTGGCGCTGTACGCGATCCGCCGGATCCACCGTAGTCGCCGCCGGCAGATTCGTCAGGGCATCGGCCAGAAAGGCCAGATAGTCCGAACCATTCCATTCCGCGGCCGGAATTAAAATCGAAGGAAGCGATCTCGGGGCCGCCGGCAATTCATGATCGAAATACTTCACGAAAAAACTTCCGCCCGACCGCTGAACCTCGATCTCGCCGCGCGTCAACACCCGTCCATAGTGATCGCCTAAAATCGGCACCAAAAGCTTGTTGCGCAGTTTTTCCTCATGCGGATTCCAGTCAATATCGAAATACGGCGCATACCGGCTGGCCGGCCCGTTCTCGAGCACATCCCACCAGTAGTGATTGCGGCGCCCGCTGATCGCCATATGATTGGGAACAATATCCAGCACCTGCCCCAGCCCGCATTCCCCCAGCCGCTTTGAAAAGCGGTCATGCGCCTCCGCTCCCCCCAACTCTTCGTTGACTTTGTGCTGATCTACAACGTCGTACCCATGCTGACTTCCCGGAGCAGCCTGCAAATAAGGAGAACTATAAAAATGCGAAATCCCAAGTTGATGAAGATAATCTGCCATTTCTGCCGCAGCATCGAATCCAAATCCGGCATGCAGCTGTACCCGGTACGTCCCTAACGGAATTCTTGCCATTCCCTTTTAAGAGGGTTAAAGCGCCTACATTGTTTCGCTTACCTCGCTTGCGCGTAGACTGGAATTGACCCCGTATGCTGTACGAAATCGAAAAACCGCCCACCGCCGAGAGCTCTGTAATCGTTCTGAATTCGGCCGATAATATCGCTGTCGCCCGCGTGGCCTTGCCCGCCGCGCAACCGGTTCACGTTCTCAACGCCAATGTCCTGACCACGACCGCCATCCCCGCCGGTCACAAAGTCGCCATTCGCCCGGTGGCTTCCGGCGAGCCCGTCATCCGTTACGGAAATGTCATCGGCTTTGCCACCCAAGCCATCGCGCCTGGAGAGCACGTGCACGTTCACAATGTCGGCTACAAGGAACTCGACGCCTCCGAGATAACGCCCGGCGTGGCCCCTCCCCGCAGTTCTGCGCACACGGACCGCGCCGCCTTTCTCGGTTACAAAAGACCCGACGGGCGCGTCGGTACGCGAAACTATATTGCCGTGGTAGCCGCCAGCAATTGCGCCGCCTATACCTCCGAGCTCATCGCCGCCAGCTTCGCCGAAGAGCGCCTCCCGCCGAATGTGGATGGCATCGTCGCCTTCCCGCATGGCGAGGGCTGTGGCATGTCCATCGGTCCCGATAGCCGCCAGCTGCAGCGAACTCTCGAAGGCGTCCTTGACCATCCCAACGTCTCGGCGGCCATCATTCTCGGACTCGGCTGCGAAGTGAACCAGATCGATCACTACCTGGGGCGAGGCGCCGACCCTTCAGCCACAACTCCGGCTGCACTGCAAGGCCTCACGCTGCAGGAATCCGGCGGTACCCGCGGAGCCATCGACGCAGCTCGTAAACAGATCCACCAGTACATCGAACGCGCCGCCTCCGAACAGCGTGCCGAGGTCCCCGCCTCGGCCATCAACCTGGGACTCAACTGCGGCGGCTCCGACTCCTTCTCCGGCATCACCGCCAATCCAGCACTGGGTTTTTGTTGTGACCTCATCGTCGACGCAGGCGGAACGGTCGTCCTCGCCGAGACCACTGAGATTGTCGGAGCAGAGCATCTCCTCGTGCGCCGTGCCAGAAACGCCGAAGTCGCCCGACAACTCCTCGATCAGGTTGAACGCTACAAAGCCTACCTGCGTCAATTCGGCGGCAGCTTCAACGACAATCCTTCGCCCGGCAACAAAGAGGGAGGCCTGACCAACATCCTCGAAAAATCCCTCGGCGCCGTAGCCAAGGCCGGCACGTCTCCCCTCGAAGGCGTAATCGACTATGCCGAACGCGTCAAGGTTCCTGGCTTTAACTTCATGGACACGCCAGGCTACGACCCGGTCTCTATCACCGGCTTAGCGGCAGGCGGAGTGAACCTCATCGCCTTCACTACCGGCCGTGGCAGCGCCATCGGATTCCCCAGCATCCCTGTCCTCAAGATCGCCAGCAACTCCTTCACCTATCGCCGCATGCTCGGCAACATGGACATCAATGCCGGCCGCATCGCAGACGGCGAAGCCACGGTCGAGCAGATCGGGCGCGAAATCTTCGAAGCTCTCCTCCGCGTTGCCTCCGGCGAGAAGACAAAGGCCGAGCTGCTCGGGCATCACGAATTCGCCCCCTGGCGCATCGGCCCCGTCATGTAGCTATCGCGGCGCAATGTAAAAAAAATATCCCGTCATCACCACGCCCACCCCAATCACCGTCGCTCGAATCACAGCCGGCTTCATCTTGCGCGCCAGAAACGGCCCCACCGCTCCGCCGATAATGCCCGCCATCATCATGATCAAGGTCGGACGCCAGTACACATCGTGCCCCACAATGAACAACAGAGCTGCCACCGCATTCAACGTCGCGCTCAGCAGAGTCTTGATGCCGTTCATGGCATGAATATCGGTCAGTCCGTACAATCGGAACGCGGCCAGAATCATAATCCCGATTCCGCCTCCAAAATACCCGCCATACACCGCAATCGGAAACAGCAGCAGCATCATCCACGCCTGGTTCCCGTGCAGTTTCCCGCGCATCGCCACGCTCACTTGATCGCCAAACGCAAAGAGCACGGTGGCCACCAGCAACAACCAAGGCGCAATCAGCCGAAAGAGCCTATCCGAAGTGACCAGTAACAGCCACGCACCCAACAGACCGCCGGCCAGGCTGATCAAAAACCAAATCGTGAGCCGGCTTTCCTCCAAGCGTCGGATATCGCCGCGATAAGCCACTCCGCTTGCGAATGCGCTCGGCACCAAAGCAACCGTATTCGAAGCATTGGCAAACACCGGCGGCACCCCCGCAAATACCAAAGAAGGGAAAGTGAGAAAACTGCCGCCGCCCGCCACCGAATTGATCACACCGGCCGCAAACGCAGCAGCCACAAGCAGCAGAAAACTCATTCCGCTTCAGTGTAACGGTCGCCATCATTCTATTAACCTTCTGGGAAACTGAGAACAGTGCGCTTCTTGCTTGCTGTCCTGTTGATGGCTTCTCTCACCTTTGCGGCGAAGAGGCCAGTGACGCTCGATGACTTCCTCGCCTACCATTCTGCCCGCGAACCCGACGTGATTTGGTCTCCCGATGGCGCTTCCTTTGTCTACGAAGAAGACGGCAATGTTAATCGTTGCCAGGCCGCCAATCACAAATGCAAAGTGTGGTTCGCTGTTCACACGCTCGAACTCGTCGCCAAAGCGCCCGCCGTTTCGGCGCAGTTCGGATGGCAAAATCGCCGCGTTGCCGCCCACCAGTTGCAGTGGTATCCCAACAGCGAGGACTTGCTGGCATCCGTGAACGGCGATCTCTTCGCAGTTCATCCGGACGGAAAATTCGACCGGATCACCGCCACCGAAATCGACGAAGAAGATCCAAAGCTGTCCCCCGACGGCCGCCAAATTCTTTACCGCCACAACTCAAACCTTTATGTCATCGACCTCGCCACAAAACAGACCCGTCAACTCACCACCGACGGCACAACCACCCTGCTGAACGGACAGCTCGATTGGGTCTATCCGGAAGAGCTCGAGATCCCGACAGCCACCTGGTGGTCACCCGATTCGAAGCAAGTCGCCTATCTTCAGTTCGATGTCTCGAACGAGTTCATTTATCCCCAGGCATTCCTGCTGCCGGAGCGCGCCGTCAGCGAACCGGAACGCTATCCGCAAGCAGGCACGCCGAATGCGCGCGTCCGCCTGGGTGTCATCTCGCCACAAGGCGGCGCTACCATTTGGACGGACGCCGGCAACAGCCCCGACCTTCTGCTCGCCAGAGTCGCCTGGTTCCCCGACTCATCAGCCATTGCCCTTGAAGTTTTGCCCCGCCAGCAAAATACGCTCGACCTCCTCGCCTGCAACCCGATCGACGGATCCGTCAAAACGCTCGTGCACGAAGAATCAAAAGACTGGATCAACGTAGTCAACAGTCTCCGCTTCCTGAAATCACGGCCTGAATTTCTCTGGTTGAGTGAGCGCTCCGGATTCCGCCACATCTACCGCTATAGCAACAACGGCGAACTCCTCGGGCCGCTCACCAACGGCGACTGGCAGGTCTCCGCCATCACCGCAGTCAACGAACAAACGCAAGCCGTCTACTACACCTCGAGCGAATCAAGCCCCCTCGAATCGCAGCTCTACCGGCTTCCCCTCGCCAACGGCGGCCAGCGAAACCTTCTGACGAAAACAGGCTTCGACCACATCGTGCAATCCAACCCCGACGGCACTTTCTTCCTCGATCATTTCTCCAACCAGACCACGCCGCCCGAAACCGTTCTCCGCAACGACACAGGCGATCAGGTCGGAAAATTGAACCTGAATAAATCGACGACGAAGAAGAAGACCGACGACCTCGACCTGCGGCCTCCCGAAATCCTGACCGTCCGAACCCCCGACAACACGGCCTTATACGCCAGGCTCATCAAACCCCCTGGTTTCGAACCCGGTACGAAATACCCTGCCATCATCGACGTCTATGGCGGTCCCGGCATTCAGATCATTCGAAACGCCTGGACCGGTCTCGATCTCGACCAACTGCTGGCCGCCCGCGGCTACGTCGTCTGGCAGCTCGAGAATCGCGGCGCCTCCGGCCGCGGCCACGCCTTCGAATCCCCCATCTTTCACAACTTGGGAAAGCAGGAAGTAGCCGAACAAGTCCTGGGGCTTGATCGACTGCTTGACATGGGCTTCGTCGATCGCAATCGGATCGGAATCACCGGTTGGAGCTATGGCGGTTACATGACCATCCACTCCATGCTGGTTGCGCCCGAGCGCTTCAAAGTAGGAATAGCCGGAGCGCCCGTCACGGACTGGCACAACTACGACACCATCTACACCGAGCGCTACATGGGCCTTCCCGCCCAGAACACTGCTGGCTACCAGGATTCATCGAACGTCCGGAACGCAAGCCGCTTGGCAGGCAAACTCCTCATCCTGCATAATCTCGAAGACGACAACGTGCTCTTCCAGAACACAGTGCAGATGGCAAACGCCTTGGAAGAGGCCAATCGCCCTTACTTTATGCAGCTCTATCCGCAGAAAACGCACGGCGTCACGGGCGCCCCCCGCAAGGCTCTTTACCAGACCATGATCGACTTCTTCGACCGAAACTTAAAATAGAGCGGTACGTCCGACTGAGCCGCGACCAAAAGGGAGCGTATGTCGCGCAACTCGCGATACCTTAAGAAAGAACAGGCCAACTCATGCGACGTCAAATTCTGATTACAGCCCTCACCGTCGGATCCCTCAGCATCTGGGCAGGCCCGAAAAAAGTGATCTCACCGATCACCACCGCCAGCAACGACCAGATCGATCTCGAGGCCACCATCACGCTCACCGAAGACGAAGTAACCCAACAACTCGGCGCCGATCCCGGAAAAGGAATTGTGTTGTTGAAGGTTAAAGTCACGCCTAAGGTCGATCACCCCGTGCAAGTCAGTCCGGATGACTTCATCCTCCTCGCGCACGACGATGGCGAGCGGTCAAAGCCGTTCGAACCATCTGAAATCGCTGGAAAAGGAGGAATGGTCGTCTCGAACGCACCACAGGGGGAACAGAAAAAGACCTCTTCCATGGGTGGTTTTGGAGGAATGATCGGAGGAGGGAGTGGCTCGTCGCCGGGTAATTCGAAACCCGTCAATCTCAATACCAAAGTCGATACCAAAAATCAGGGGAATGATACGCTCTTAGCGGCCTTGAAGGCCAAAGCCCTCAAGACGAGCGAATCGACTGAGCCGGTCGAGGGGCTACTCTACTTCCCGCTCGACGGAAAACATAAACTGAAAAATCTGGCAGTGCTATATCGAGGTCCAGCCGGAAAGCTAAACCTCGAATTTCAGCATTGAAGCTTTACTTAGCTTCTTCGATCGAGTTGATCTTCAGCATGTCGCCGTCCATCGTGCCATCGACCTTTACTTCCTGTCCCACATGGGCGACAGCCTGAGCTTTCGAGTCCGCATCGAACTTGATCACCTTGCCATTGCTGACGAGAACCGGATCTGCGCCCTTCTTGACGCAGGTTTCCGCGCACTTCGTATTAGCGGCGCTGGCGCTGTCGTGCTTTGCACCACAGTGAGCATCCGACATGAAGCCGGTCATCGATTCTGCGAACATCCCCACGCTAAGTGCACTACCGAGAAATACTGTTAAGGCAATCGTTTTCATGAAATCTCCTCCTATAAATCATACGCGACTTTGTTCGAGCCGGATTAGTTACTTCTACGTAGTTACGGTTACGGGCAAGTCAAACCTCTAATATGACCGGAATGATAAGAGGACGCCGCTGCGTCTGCTTGTTGAGAAATCGCTTCAAGTCCTGCCTGATCTTCTCCTGCATAACGCCCCAGTCTCCGCGCTCTTCCGCCGTCGACGATTCCAGCGTCCGCGCCACCACGGCCCGCGACTCCTGTAGAATCGCCGAACCATCGCCGCCCACAAAGCCGCGGCTGACGATCTCCGGAAGACCTTCGCTCCTGCCCGAATGCTTGTTGATCGCGATGATCGGCAACACAAAACCGTCTTCCGACAGATGGCGCCGGTCCCGGATAATAATGTCTTCCACCACGTCATCCAGCGATCCCGAATCGATGCACACGCGGCCGACTGTAATCTTCTCGCCGCGCCGTGCGCCCAGATGATCGATCTCCAGCGTATCGCCCGTCTCCAGCACAAACGTGTCTTCCAAACCGGCAAATCGCAAATGCTGCGCCAGCGAAGCATGCCGCGAAAGCTGCCGGTACTCGCCATGGATTGGAATAAAATAACGCGGCCGCACCAGGTTCAGCACCAGCTTCAATTCTTCTTCACTGGCGTGCCCGGAAACGTGAACCGGTGGCTTCATGTTTCCATACACCAGCTCCGCTCCCCGCCGCGCAATGTGGTTCATCAAGCGAAAGATCGCTTTTTCGTTCCCGGGTATGATCCGCGAGCTGAAAACCACCGTGTCATTCGGCTGCAGGTAAAGATGTTTGTGATTGTCAACCGCCACTCGGGACAGCGCCGACATCGGTTCCCCTTGCGTTCCCGATACCACCACCGTCACCTTTTCAGGCGCCATCTGCATGATGTCCTGTGGACGAATCAGAATCGAGTCAGGAATCGACAAAAGCCCCATGTTGTGCGCAATCTCCGTCACGCTCAACATGCTTCGGCCCAGGAATGCCACCTTGCGTCCGTACTCGTTTGCCAGGTCCAGAATCTGCTGTAATCTGTGAATCGAACTGCTGAAACACGAGATGATCAACCGCCGCTCACTTCGCGTAAACAGCTCTTCCAACCGCGGCCGAACTGCCCGTTCACTCTCCGTATAGCCCGGTCGGTCCACGTTCGTCGAATCGGACAGCAGCAATAACACGCCGCGCTTCCCGTAATCCGCCAGCGTATGCAGATCGAACAGCTCGTTATCGGTGGGTGTCGGATCCACTTTGAAATCGCCCGTATGGATGATCACGCCCAACGGTGTCGTAATCGCCACCGCCACCGCACTCACAATCGAATGCGTCACCCGAATAAACTCGATCTCAAACGGGCCCAGCCGGATGCGATCCCCCGGCTTGATCACATTCAACTTCGCCTCGTCGAGCATCTCGTGCTCTTCCAAGCGCCTCTCCACCAAAGCCAGCGTGAACTCCGTTCCGTAAATTGGAATATTCAGCTGCGAGAGAAGATAAGGAACGCCCCCGATATGATCTTCATGACCGTGCGTCAGAATCAGCCCGCGCACCATCGCGGAGTGCTGTTCTAAATAACTAAAATCCGGGGTAACAATATCGACGCCGAGCAGTTCGGCATCGGGAAACATCATTCCTGCGTCGACGACGATGATGTCGTCTCCGTAGCGGAAGGCCATTGAGTTCATCCCGAACTCGCCCAGCCCTCCAATGGGTACGACTTGCAGCTTCCGATCAGCCATAGAAAACGACGAAGAAGCGCAAAGGGCCAAGCTGAGCGCCGCCACACAAGAAAGAAAATCGCCTGATATTGGGCGGGGCGCTCGACACCGTGCCCGTCTTGCGCGTGTTCCTCAGAAGCGCACAAGGCCCTGCCGCGCGCCGCCAATCAGGAAAGGAACTCGCTCGTCCTTGGGGCGGGGCGCTTGATCCCGGGCCTGTTGTGCGCGTGTTCCTCAGAAGCTAAAGGTTAACACGCAATATACCTTACGGCCCGCCATTCTTAGCCGCTTCTTGCGCTCGGCTCGCCCACGTCTCATAAATGTAGTTCTCCCGCTCGGAGTCCCAGACAGCCTCAGGAATGGCATGCAAACTGTCGCGCGGCACTACCGGAATCCCATTCCCCAAAACCATAACCTCGGCTTGACTCTTCTGAAACGAAGCCGACTCCGCCATCGGAAGATGATTCGCGCTGGCCCACTCGCCCAATCGCTCTTCCGGCATTGCCTCAATCTGCTTCTTGGTCCAATCCGGAAATTTCAGTTTGTCTTCCAGCCACAGCGCCACCGGCTTGTTCAAAAAATACGGAGCATGTCCCGTCCCATTCGAAAATCCAAACTCAAACACATCCTTCGAACTCCCCAGTTCCGCCATCGTTCTCTTCCGAAGATCCTCAAAAAAATCAGGCCCGTGATGGACAATATCCACCACCTCGTCCGCCGTCCCGTTATAAATAAATGTCGGTCCGCGCTTGGCATTCAAGGCAAAAAGAACCGCCCCGCGATCCCCCAGAAATATCAGAGATCGATACGGGATCCGCTCGCACATCAAAGCACTCTTGGTCTCCCACCGTCCGCCCGGTCCATCCAAATTGCCGCCGCCCACCAGCACGCAGGCGTGAATCCTCGTATCCACAGCGCACGCCAGTGAGCTCACCAGCGACCCCATCGAAAAGCCCAGCACCGCAATCCGCTTCGGATCCACATCTTTTCGTCGAGCCAGATAACTCACCGCCTCCATCACATCGCTGATCATCGAACCTTGCAGTCGCCGTCCCATTTCTTCCTGCGGCTCCACCACCGCATCATGCTGCCGCGTATTCGAACGCCGTTCTTTGTTGCGCTCATATTCGCCGATAGGATCGTAGGTCAACACCACGGCGCCCGCCCGTGCATACAAAATCCCGGCCCAATAGGCGTAATACGACGACTTGTCTCCCCCATGTCCATTCACGACGATCAGCGCCGGATGCTTCGTAATCGTCGCCCCCGCCGAGTGATAAACAATTGCTGGTACCCGCATCTCATAAGCCGTCGCGTATGAAACGCGATCCGCCTCCACACCCTCCGCAACTGGAAATTTCCCGTACGCTTTCTCTTCCAAAGCGGGGAGCGGATGGCTCACGTGCAGCGTCGTCTCTATCTTCGTCCTGAGATCGTCCCAATTCGGATGCGACGCCGCCAACACTGAGTAACTGAAACCAAGTAACAAGACAAATCGCAGGAGTAACTTACTATGAAAGAAGAACCACCTCATCGTGAGCACCGTCCAGCCCAAAAAAGTCATAGTCCCCTTTCGCAACCCTGAAAAGTTAAAGCCGTATCTGGAAGCTCTGCGCCAGGTTGGCGTCGAGCCGCATCCCCATCTGGCGGAAAGTCCTGCCCACATAGACAGTATGGCTGGTCTCCTGTTAGTGGGAGGCGACGACATCAACCCCTTTCGCTACGGCGAAACAGCCGCCCCCGAAACCGACGCCCCCGACGACGAACGAGACGCCGTAGAGTTCGACATACTGAACCAGGCGCTCGAAAAAGATCTGCCCGTCCTGGCCATCTGCCGGGGCTTCCAACTGCTGAACATCTACCACGGAGGATCGCTCCAGCAGCATCTCGCTTCCACACTGCACGACCCCGCATTAAAAGACCGCGCCGCAGCCGCCCATGAAGTAACAGTAGAGCCCGGCACCCTGCTGCACACTGCCGCCGGAAGCACGCGCCTGCGAGTCAACTCCAGGCATCACCAGGGCGTCTCGAAAGTTGGATCGGCACTAAGAGTGAGCGGAAAAGCCTCCGAAGACCACCTAATCGAAGGCCTGGAGCGCCCCGACAAACGCTTCGTGCTCGCCGTCCAGTGGCATCCCGAAGACCAAATCCAAGCTCATCCCGAGCAACTGAGCCTCTTCCAATCCTTCGCCGCTGCGGTGGAACTCGGAATCACCCCCCAAAAGCGATAACTTGAGAATTCGTGGCGCGGGCCTCCAGTGACGGAAGCTAACAAGATACAACCGAACACAACAAAGTCAGCTCGAACGTACTACAACTAAGGATACAAAGGCGTAGCAACCGCTTCTTCCAACTGCCAAATCGCCAGCTGATAATTCTCCCGAGCCTGATTATAAGCCGTCTGCGCCGTCTGCAGAGTCCGTTCCGCATCCAGAAGCTCGAACAAACTAGTGCCTCCGTTCCTGTAACTGAAATCCGCCGTCTCCACCAGCTTCTGAACTTGTTGCAAATTATCTTTTTGATAGAGATCAACCGACTGCCGGGCTCCCAGATAAGCCTGAAACGCCTTCTGCACATCGGTCACCGCCTGCAGTTCGGTCTGCCTCAGTTGCGTCTCCGCCGTGTGCTCCTGCGCCAGCGCTTGCACAATCCCTGCCTTCTGATTGTTGTACAGAAAGAGAGGAACCTGCGCAATGATCCCAAGCGTATCGTCGTCGCCCACACGCTGATATTCCACGCCCACAGACAGATCCCTGTGCCGCTGAGCCTGAGCCAGCTTCGTAGCCGCTTGTGCCGCTCTGAAGCTATCTCGCGCTTGAATCACGTCCGGTCTCGCCTGTAACGCTATGTCTCTCAGCTGAGCAAGTGTCTTCGTCACCGCCTGATCGGTGAAAGAACCCTGAATGTTCAAAGTCGGCCCAGCACGCAGCACCGCCACTTCCCGTGGACGCGTCGATTCCGGCGCCAGTGCCGCATTCGGATTATTACCTTGCGGCGTGTACGTCACCTGTGAACTGACCGATGGAGCATCCGGCGGCCGCGCCGTCAAAAAATTCAAGATGTCCTGCACCGCCTGTTCATAAGCGTTCCTGGCGTCGATAATTGCTTGAGAGTAAGGCAGACGCCCGGCGCGTACGCGGAACAGTTCGATCTGTGCCAGGCTGCCCGTCCTCACCCGCATCTCGGTCAGCTCCTGCACATGCTGGTAGTTCTGATCGAGCGACTGAGATAGCTGTAAGTTATCTCGCGCTAACAACGCCGCCCCAAATGCCTGACGCAATGCCAGCAATTGTGTTCGATACGTATCTTCAATCTGTTGACGCGCCGCCGCCACCACCTGGTCTGCTTGCTCAATGCGATCTTCACGCTTTCCTCCACGTTCGAAAATTTTGTTGAACTGAGCAGTGTAAACCGGATTGGCGCCGGCATTGGGATTCGTCGTAGCAAAGCGCGGATAACTGCCTGCCAGAGGAGAATAAAAAGGCACCTGCTCCATCCCGAGTTGCAGAAACGGATTCGGTTTATACCCCGCAATCAAGCGAGCCTGTTGACTCACATCTAACTGAAAGCGGCTAGCCACCACGCTGAGGTTTCTGTCCCACAGCAATTGTTCCGCTTTGGCTAAGTCAAGATCTTTCGGGACTTCGGGCGCTGGTCCGGCCACAATTCTGCGGCCTGGCTGTGCTGCCCGCTGTCCTGAAGCGTACGGAATCGTCAGGAACAACAGGGAAAGCAGAAAGTAAAATTTCGACACGTATTTCTAATTTAAATCGCCCTCCGTCGAAACAACGTCTGCTGCCCACGATTGGTTCCAATTTCATTGGCGACCGCGCCCTGACCTATACTCGCGTTGACAGAGGACAGGAGAATGTTTAGTCTTAGGAGCATGGAAATCGCATTCAGCCCTGAAGCCATAATCCTGCTACAACAAGCAGCCGCCCGCTATGGCAAGACCCCAGAGCAGTATGTCGAAGACACCATGACCAGTGTCTTAAGCCGCCGCGCGGAGTTTCTGGATGGGGTAGAGCGAGGCATTGCCGCAGCAGACCGGGGCCATGTGATCGAGCATGACGAGGCAATGCGCCGTCTCGATAGCCTGTTTCAGTCCTAAATGCGACTGGTCTGGTCAACGGAAGCCATCCACAACCTGATAAGCCATACCCGGCACATACAGGAAGAAAACCCCATCGCCGCCCGTCAAGTGGCAGAATCCATACACAAAAGCTGCGACAATCTTCTGCAATTTCCAAATATGGGCAGACCAGGGGACCGGAGCGGCACGCGTGAACTGGTGGTTTCGCCTTACGTCATCGTTTATCGCGTTACAAGCGGCCTCATAGAAGTGCTTTTCGTCTTTCACGGCGCGCAGGATTGGAAATAGCGATGCGCTCCAATAAATTACAACGATCCGCTTGCGTCCGCGCCCTTCAAATAACACGTTTTCTACTCGGCCACTCCGCTGTTGCCCTTTCTGCTGCGCACTCCGTTTAGAACACCGTAGCAATAACACTCCGACGTAAAGTAAGCACGGACGAGCTCGAGATACCTGCAACATGACACAGTAACATCTAAATTATTACTCTCAACCCCTGCTGCAATCGGATATGCTACTGCCATCTAAGTCAGCGGCATTATCAATGGACTATAAGATCGGTCCAGGGCTAGTGCCTTGTTTGCAAATCTTATGGCGACCGAAATCAACAGACGCGACTTTGTTAAGACCGCCGCGCTCGGAGCAAACTTACAGCCATCTCCTCCCACAACCGGCAGTAAGCCTGTGATTGGCATCCAGATCGGATCGGTTTCTTTCCTGGACGAAGGCATCGAGAAGGTTCTGGACATTTTACAAGAAAAGGCCTACGTCAATGCACTGTTCATAGCCAGTTTCACTTACGGCCGCGGCATTGCCGGACGCCAGATCAAAGGGTTTCCTTTTCCGGATCACGGCAAACAGGAATACGACACGAACTTTCACGGTGGAAACTTCGCCACGCCGCATCCGCAGTTTTACAAAGACACTGTTCTCAAAGACACTAAAGCCCCGGATCATGGCGATATCGACATCCTGGAACTAGTGATTCCGGCTGCGAAAAAGCGCGGAATCAAAACCTATTGCTGGAGCGAAGATGTCTGGCGCCCCGATGTGCCTAACGTCGAAAAGTGCCAGGAGGTCGACATCTCCGGCCGCCGGGCGCGAACTCTTTGCTTTAATAATCCCGACTATCACAACTTTCTCTTAGGCTTGCAGGAAGACTTCACCCGATCCTATGACATCGACGGAATCATGTGGGGATCGGAACGCTATGGAGCCTTCTGCAACTCCTTCGAATCGATTCATCGCCCGAAAGGCAACGATCCGGCGCGGGCCACCTGCTTCTGCCGTTTTTGCCAGGAAAAAGCCAAAGCGCGCGGCATTCGAGTCGATCGCGCTAGGGAAGGCTTTCGAGCCCTCGATGCGTGGGTGAACGCCAGCCGAGCTGCCCAACGGCCCTCCGACGGTTACTGGGTAAGCTTCTGGCGCATTATGTTTCGATATCCCGAGATTCTGGCCTGGGAGAGCATGTGGAACGACAGCGTCCACGAAACCTATGCGGCCATCTATCAAACCGTAAAATCCGCGAAACCAGAAGCCCAAGTCGGCTGGCATGTCTGGCACGCGCACAGCTTCAGCCCTTTCTTCCGAGCCCAAACCGACTTACAGGAAATTAGCAAATACTCCGACTACCTGAAGATGACGGTCTATCACAACGCCATCGGAGGTCCTAGGCTGGCGATCTACATGGATACCGTGAGCGATACCATCTTCCGCGACATGCCGTCGGATCTCGCGCTCCAGTTCGAATATCACGTCCTGAACTACTGGGGCCCCAGCACCGTCGATCAGCTCTACCGTTCTGCTTTGCCATCCGACTACGTGTACCGCGAAACCAAGAGGTCGGTTGAGGGAGTCGCTGGCTCCAAAACCGAGATTTGGCCCGGCATCGATGTTGATATACCCAGCGGAGACATCCTACCCGAGGCCCACTACATGAAATGCACTCCGCAAGGCACGGAAGACGTTACATTGGCCGCCTTTCGTGGCGGTGGAACTGGCCTGGTAATCTCGCGCAAATACTCGGAGATGACTCTTGCAAATCTTGCAGGCGTCGGAGACGCCCTCCGCGAGCTTAAAATGGCGTAACTAAGTAAGTCGTTACACGGAGTAACAAAGCAAATGGACCTGAGATGACACGTGCAAAGTTAGTTTGTCTGTTCATGTTAGTCGCTGGGGTAATTCATGCCCAATACAACAGCGGCCTGGAAGGCACGGCGGTTGACCAATCCGGAGCGGCAGTCGCCAATGCTCACGTAGTCGCTACCAATCAGGCCACTCAGGTGATAAGGGAAACCAATGCCAACGACAGCGGCTATTTTCGGATCCCCGAACTCGCGCCCGGCAGCTATCGGGTAGAGATCCGCCTGGCCGGGTTTCAGGGCTGGATTGAAACCGACATTCAGCTAGACGCCAACCAATTGAGAACGCTCTATCCGAAATTATTGGTCGGCCAGCAGAAATCGGAAGTGGAAGTATCGGCGCACACTGAGGCCATTGAGACTGGACAGAGTTCCGTAGCGACCAGCATTCCACAAAAGACCATTGAGGACGCGCCGATGCTAGGGCGGAATGTCTTTGGCGGAGTCTCGTTCATCGCGCCTGGTATCACCGGCTCTGGCGTTCTGTTTGGCGGCGGAGCTTCCGGCAACGCCGGTCAGGACAGTTTTCAAACCCAGCCCGGTTTCCAAATCAACGCGGCAGGCCAGCGGCAGGAAAACAACGAGTACCAGGTAGACGGCTCGAGTGTGAATGGAAACTCGCGGGACGGCATCTCGAACCTCACGCCGGAGCCCGATACCGTCCAGGAAATACGTATCGCGGCTGCATCCTTCAGCGCGGAGCGTGGTCACAACAGCGGCGCCTACATACAGGTCTTCACTAAGTCCGGTACGAATCAGCTTCATGGCACAGTTTCTGAGTTCCACACCGACAATGCCCTGACCAGCCGCACCATCTTCCAGAACACGATCCCGGCTTTCCGGCGAAACGAGTACGGAGGAACGTTGGGAGGCGCCGCCGTCAAGGATAAAACGTTCTTGTTCGGATCGTACTACCGTCTAAGTTCTTCCAATTCGCAGACCGATGTCGTAACCGCCGAAACTCAACAGTTCGTTCAATATCTTCAGCAGTATCATCCAAATAACGTCTCGACGAAAATACTGACTGCAGCTCCGATCGGCGCCTATCCGTTAACAGGGTTCGTAACTGCCGGCCAATTAGTAAGTTCATCGCGCTATGGACTTCCCGCCAATCTCGCTCCAAGCACACCGATCCTCGGCACAAGCGTAGTAAATGAGACTGTTACTCGTCCGGCCCAGCAATGGAATACCAGACTCGATCAATACTTTGGCGAAAAAGACCGGCTCTTTTTCAATTACTACAATACGATCTCTAATGCTCAATCCGCCAACCCGAGACCAGCCCAACGAATTATCCAGGCCAACTACGGCATGTACGGGAAAGTGGATTGGACGCACACCATCACGCCATCTCTCTTAAACGAAGCCTCCATGACCTTGGTGCGTGTAGACGGGCTCACGCCACCGAGTACTACCCCCAGCCTGCCGAGCGTCACTGTCACCGGAATGCAAAGCTTTAGCCAGTCACAGATCTCCTGGGCCCATCCCAACTACAACTGGTACGACGTTGTTTCCTGGCTGAAAGGAAATCATACGTTGAAGTTTGGCGCTTACATAGATCGTCAGCACGACTTAGATAACTTCACGCCAAGCTATGCTCGTCCCACATTTACATTCGCCAGCCCGCTCGACTTCGCACAGGACCTTCCGCTCACGCAGAGTGGTCCGGTCATCGACACCAGAACGCAGGCCTTGGCGCAGAACGTCTATACGCGTATAAACATGACGTACCTAAGCGGCTTCGTGCAGGACGATTGGAAAGTCAATCGCAGGTTTACGGTAAACCTCGGTTTTCGCTACGAATACTATGGACACCTCGCCCACATCGATCAGGGCGGTACAGCGTCTGAGTTTTTTGCGCCCGGGCCCGGCGGCACGTTTAATCAAACCATTGCCGGCGGCTCGTTGAGAACGTCGTCTGCAGGTCTCGTGTCGACCAACACCCCGCAGGGTTACCTGCCGCGTATTGGATTCGGGTGGGACATCTTCGGGGACGGAAGCCTGGCGTTCCGTGGCGGATGGGGAACCTACCTCAATCGCCTTGGAGATCTTGCCTATGCCGTCTATACCAACCCGCCTTTCGGTTCGGTATCCCTCGATGTACGGAATGGACAAAAGCTTAACTTCGCCTTAGGCACGCCCAACGGACTCTCATTCCCCTTGCCGCCCGGTCTGCAGTTTACGCTCAACTCCGCCGGCGGAATTGCGGGAACCCCAGTCAGCGTGAAAGGGCTGGGGCCAAACTTCGACATGCCGGGAGCTCAGGTTTGGAACTTCACCCTGGAGAAGCGGCTCGGAAATTCGATTATTTTGGAAGCCGACTATCTGGGCAATCACGGCTACAATCTCTTCTTGCAGACCAACGTCAATCGCTACGCTGGCGATCTTGTCCAACACAACGGCGCTCTTACGCGCCTGAATCCAAACTTCGGCGCGATTACGTACGGCCAGACGAACGGGTACTCAGACGCAAATTACGGAACCTTTCTGGTGAGCAAGCGCCTTTCGAAAGGCTTCTCAGCCAGAGGAATCTACACCTTTGGAAAGGGCACCGATCTTACGTCCAGTAACGATAACGGAGTCGCGGGAGCCGAAAACATACTGGACGCCGCCAACCCCGGATTACAGCACGCGCTTTCAGACTTCAATGTTTCGCAACGCCTGACCATCGATAGCGTCTATAACATCCCGTTGCCCTTTCGAACGGGCATCGGAAACAAGATACTTGGTGGCTGGGAATTGGCCGGTATCGCCATATTCCAAACCGGACTGCCATTCAGCGTAATTAGCAGTGCGGCCTATCCGAAAGGCGACTTCAACGCGGACGGATTCAATTACGACTACCCCAACACGCCATCTTTTGGAAATCACGTGTCGGTATCCCGCAGCGCCTTCATCACTGGACTCTTCCCGGCCTCCGCTTTCCCGATTCCGGCTGCCGGACACGAAGGCAATTTGGGACGAAACACATTCAACGGACCAGGGCTCGCCAACGTAAACATGAACGTCATAAAGACCCTGCACATCCCGTGGTTCGTGAAAGAGGGTGCAACCTTCCAACTTCGTGGCGAAATCTTCAATCTATTTAACCGCGTGAACTTGACAACACCTGTGAATGACCTCTCGAATGCGTTATTCGGGAAGTCGACCGGCCAAAGCCTGCCGCGAGCGGTAACTTTTGGCGCCCGAATCCAGTTCTAAGGCCCCTCCGCCCGGATCTGCTCTCAGACAAGCTAGGCGAGTCACTCACGGAGTCCTTTCCTTTTTATAGGAAGAGGGGAAGCGACACGCTAGACGTTACTCATCCAATAGGGAGCGGAAAGTCGGCGTTAATCAGTCAGTTTGTCTTTGATGCTGCTAAGGAATAGCAGGCGATTCGGGTTAGCTTTCGTGAGAGCCGCGGATAATCTCGTCGACTTGGTCCCACTGGATACTGCTCGAGCCTAATAGCTGATTCATCTCGGATACGTCACTGTTGACAAATGCTGAGAGGAGATGAGCCGTCTGCACGTTCGAGGTGTCGGCCTTCTGAAGAGCCGTCGCAAGTATGCTCTGTGTCTGCTCACTGAGTTCCATACCTGTATTATTCGAGTGTGGCAAAGCAACTTTCTCTTTCTCGGCCAGTGTGCTCCTTAATCGAGTCACATCAGCACCAGCAAAGAACGGTTGGCCTTTATCTCTGCTCTTGTCAGTGGCTTTAGCCGCTCCGCCCAAAATCTTTGACTCCGACTCACCTTGATCTTCGATCAAAAATCCCAGAAGAAGGTGCTTAGGCTCTATACTTGTCGCGCCCTCGTTACCTGCTTCGGCTCGCGCCCATAATATGACACGGCGCGCTGGCATCGAGAACCTATCAAACATAAGAGCTAGCCCATTCTGCAGGATTATCTCACTGCCGAGATAGCATACACCCGTCCCGGTGATCCAGGTCCTCTTGCGGACTTTGTTTTCCGACTCGAGTAGGCATTGTGCCGACATGCGCGCAAAATAGGACATAGTGGTCAGGACACTACCCGCTCCTGACCAAATCTTGCGAAGCAAATGGCCCGCCATAAAACAAAGTCCTGTGCCGGCCTGCTGGTGATGCTGACCAGCCTGCTCTGTTCCGGCGACACCCTCTCGGAAGCACTGCAAGCTAAGCGGTATCAAGACGCTCTCACGCTATCCGAAGCACTGTTGAAAACCAACCCGCACACCAGCTCAGTATGGACCGCTCGCGGATTTGCGCTCGAAGGATTGCATCGCGACTCCGAGAGTATCTCTTCTTTTCGGACCGCACTTCGATACTCTCCGGATTACTTGCCGGCCGTAAAGGGTGCTGTCGAAGTTTCGTATCGCTCCCATGATCGACGTCTGTCATCCTTCCTAAACCAACTGCTTCGACTGGATCCGGCCAATGCACCGGCGCACGGAATAGCAGGCGTACTGGCGTTTGAATCGGGCAACTGTCCTCTCGCCATTCAGAACTTCGAGCAGGGAGGAGTAGAGGTCACGCGCAATCCAGCCGCCTACTCGTTGTATGGCGTGTGTCTGCTTCTCGATCGTCGTCTACCCGATGCAATCGCGGTTTTTGAGAGAGTCATGTCGGAGGATCCCGATCGCACGGACGTTCGGTTCGATCTAGGGTACGCTCAACTGCTCGATAAGAGAGCTGGTGAAGCCGTCAAAACCCTCCAGCCTCTTGCCAGTAAAAACGACATCAAATCCGATGTCTTGAATCTGCTCGCTTCGGCGGAAACGGAAGATGCTCAACCGGAAGCAGCGGTTGCCCACCTCCGCCAGGCAATTGGGATCGCGCCGAAAGAGGAGCAGAATTATCTCGACCTGTCAGCCCTCTATGTTAAATACGACAACTCGCAGGCCGCGGCGGAGCTCGTCGATCTGGGCCTCCACAACGTACCCGCCTCAAGCCGCCTTCATGCTGTACAAGGAGTTATAGACGCACAGCTTGGAAAATATGACGAGGCCGCAACGGAGTTTGAGCGGGCAAACTATCTCGATCCTAAGTCGGAGTATGGCGCAGCTGGTTTGGGAGCTTTGTACATTGAGAGAAATCAACCAGACGTAGCCATTAAAGCGTTGCGAGAACGCTTGCGAAAAAATCCGAATGACGCGACTCTTAATTACTTCCTGGCCCAAGCGCTCCTGCGCCAAACTAACACAGCGGGCTCTTCAAACTTCAATGAAGCGCGTGACGCTTTGTCGAAATCTCTTCACTCAAAACCGGACTTCGGCAAAGCGCGTGCGCTTCTTGGAAAACTATACGTGCAAGAGAAAGACTATGAACAAGCCGTGAAGGAACTGAGACTAGCTTCGCAATATGATCCGATGAATCGTATGGCTCTGAGTCAACTTGTCCTTGCGCTCCGTCGCTTAGGGCGAGAAGACGAAGCAGCTGCCGCTCTGGCGAAGCTTAAAGATCTTGTCATGGATCGGCTGCCGTTAGATGTCGATCCAAGTCGAATCCGGACGGCGCGATAAATTTCAGAGTATCCACCACACCGAAGGAAAATCATATAAATGAACAAGGCAATCTTCGCAATTCTGTTGGCGGCCATCTGCGTTGTCGCCTTCTTCACACCAGGGGCCCGCGCGCAAACCGATCAGAAATCAATCATCGAAGGCTTCAAATCTGTTGAGGTAGCCTCCGTCGCCGATGCCACCGAACTGCTGTACGGAAAGAAGTCCCACATGTTTCACGATATGCGGCCCTTGCACGAGACAAAATTCGCCGGTCCCGCCGTTACTGTGCTGATGAAAAGGGAGGAAAACCACGATGGCTCGAAAGCTCTGCAAGGAATGCTCGACACCATCGACCAAGCCGGCCCGGGCTCCGTCTACGTCATGGTTCTTCAGGATGGACTCGACTACGCAGGCGTCGGCGGACTGATGAGTACGGCCATGAAGTATCGTGGCTTAGCCGGCGCGGTCGTGGATGGAGGCATTCGGGATACACCGCAAGTAACCAAGATTCAATTTCCTGTCTTCAGCCGAGGAGTCGTGCCGTCTACCACCGTGAATCACTTCCGCTTTGCAGGCAAGAACATCCCTGTCAATTGTGCCGGCGTTCAAGTGAATGCCGGAGACATCATCGTCGCCGACATGGACGGAGTAGCGGTGGTGCCCGCCGAAAAAGCCGCCGAGGTGCTCAAGAAAGCCCAAGCCTTGGACTTTACGGAACACAGCATGTTCCCCTTCATCGAAAAATACAAATCCATCGGCGAAGCCGTAAAGAAGTTCGGCCGCCTTTAATCGAAGAGCGGATTCTGCGATCCTGCAAAGCGCAGCCGCCGAGGGATCTGAAAATATTCGAAGGCTCGTTCGGTCGCCACTCGTCCCCGCGGAGTCCGATCCAGAAAACCAAGTTGCATCAGGTAAGGCTCATACACCTCTTCAATCGTGTCCGCCTGCTCATCGATCGAAGCCGCAATCGTACTCAGCCCCACCGGACCGCCTCCGTACTTCGCCGCGATCGTCGACATGATCTTCTGATCCACCTCGTCGAGACCGTAACGGTCTACCTTCAGAAGATCCAAAGCCGCCTGCGCCACGTCATGATCGATTTGGCCGTTCGCCCGTACCTGCGCATAATCTCTGACCCGCCTCAGCAATCGATTCGCAATCCGAGGCGTACCCCGGCCACGTCTGGCAATCTCGCGCGCCGCATCATGCGTAGTCGGAACCTCCAGCAGACCCGCCGAACGCTCCACAATCCGTCCCAGCGTCTCCTCGTCATAGGGATCCAATCGAAGTACAATCCCAAACCGTCCCCGCAAAGGAGCGCTGAGCAGCCCCTGCCGTGTCGTTGCGCCAACCGCCGTGAAAGGAGGCAATGTAATCGAATGCGTCCGCGCTCCCGGTCCCGTGCCGATCAGAATATCCAGCCGGAAGTCTTCCAACGCCGAATACAAAATCTCTTCTATATCGGGCATCAGTCGATGAATTTCATCGATAAAGAACACTTGCTTCGGCCGGATGTTGCTCAGAATGCCAGTCAAGTCCAACTTCTTTTGCAGAACAGGTCCGGCTGTCTGGTCGCATTGGACCGACAACTCCTGAGCAATAATTCCCGCGAGTGTCGTCTTGCCCAATCCGGGAGGCCCGCACAGAAGAACATGGTCCATGGCTTCGCCCCGGCGCTTTGCCGCTTCGATCGCAATCGCTAATTGCTCGCAAGCATGCGGTTGCCCCGCGAAGTCATCCAAAGTCGTCGGACGAAGCGCTACCTCAAACTGGCGTTCATCCTCTTGCGAGGCAGCCGAAACCATTCCTTCCGCACGCATGAATTCTCACGTTAGCGCACCAGTGCCATCGCCGTCCGAAACAAAGGTTCGAAAGCTGCTTCCGTTCCTTTGTCTTTCGCTTTGCGCAAAGCCTCTTCCGCCGCCGGCCGCGAGCAGCCCAGATTCTGCAAAGCGGAAAGGACATCTCGATCCAGGGCATCAAACGGAGATCCCGCCGCCGCAGCCGGCTGTGAACCACCCTCGGCCTCGACAGCCGCGACTTTATCCTTCAACTCCAGCACGATTCGCTCGGCCGTCTTCTTCCCTACGCCAGGAATTCGTACCAGTCGAACCACGTCATTCGTTCGAATGGCCGCCACTAGATCCGGAACCGCTAATCCGGACAGAACCGTAATCGCCAGCTTCGGTCCAATCCCGCTCACCGAAATCAGCCGTTCGAAAAGCGACTTTTCCTCAGCTGTGGAAAACCCGAATAAAACAATCGCGTCCTCCCGAACATAGGTGTGGATCCGTAATGCCGCCGAGTCCCCCACCTCACCCAGCGACATATAGGTTGAGATCGGAATCTGCACATCGTACCCGACCCCGCCCGCCTCCAGAATCACCTGGTTCGGATGCTTCTCAAAGATCGAGCCTTTCAGATGAGCGATCATAAACGCCGGAACCTACCCTACTGTACTAATTTGAAAAAACGAACCCAAATCTATGGGTTCGTTCGGCAAATAAGCCGTAAGTAGTTGATAATACAAGAACATGGCTCGCCGACGCTTCTTCGTCCCTGAGATCCGCCGCGGAACCGCCCAGTTGACCGGCCCCGACGCCGAGCACCTCGTCCGGGTTCTCCGCGCCGAGGTCGGCCAGATCTATGAGCTCTCGGACAACCAAAACCTCTATCTGGCCGAGATCGAGACCGCCCGAAAATCCAACGTAGTATTCAAGGTTACAGAACAGCTCGCCGTCCCACCGCCCGCCGTCCACCTGACCTTGGTCGCTGCCCTCATCAAGTTCGATCGGTTCGAATGGCTGGTCGAGAAAGCAACGGAACTCGGGGTCGACGTTCTCCAGCCCTTCGAAGCTGTCCGGACCGACCACGGCCTAGCTCAGGCTTCCGTGAAGCGGCTCGGGCGCTGGGAAAAGATCGCCCTGGAGGCCAGTCAGCAATCCCGCCGCGCTCACCTCCCCCGGATCGAGCCCTCGGTTCGTTTCGCAAAAGCGCTCCAGGTCGAGGGAAACATCCGCCTCTTCCTCGATGAAGACTCGAGCGCGCCGCTCATCGACCAATTGCCCGACCGCCGCAACCCGGCCGACCGGGTCGCCCTCCTCTTAGGACCCGAAGGCGGCTGGACGCCGGAAGAACGCCAAGCCGCGGTGAGCGCCGGCTGGCTCCCCAGTTCATTGGGTTCGTCCGTGCTGCGGGCTGAAACCGCCGCCGTCGCCGGCCTGGCCGTTATCCAAGCTGCCTGGGCATCACGGCAGCGTGAACCGGTTTCTCTCCAACCGGCAGCATCGTAAACAGAGCCGCTCCCGACTTCGCCGGGTTGATACGAATCGCCGAGATATGGATTACGGCCATATCGCCCGAGTTCTCGTTGAGCACCAAAGCATATTGGTTGTCCGGTGTAATGGCAATGTAACGAGGCTGCCCCTCTACTCCGACTACGCCAATCACCTTCCGGTTCTCCACATTCAGAATGCCGACGTCGGTCCCGCTATTGCTCCCGACAAATAGGTAACGCGGCGAGTCTGAACAGGCCATCACGCCGGGATCGCGTCCGGCCAGCACCGTCTGTTCCACTTCGAGAGCGTTATAGGGAAACACGATCGCCACCGCATCCATTCCCTGACCCGACACAAACAGCTGGCCGCCATCCGGCGTGAAACACAAATTGTCGGGCGCCATCGCCAATTGCAGGTCGGCGAGCCTCCGCAAGTTCGGAATGTCGAACACCGTGAGCGACCGATCGCCAAAGTTTGCCGCCAGCAAAAGCTTGCCGTCCGCCCGGAACCGAACCGCGCCAATCCGGTTATCGATCTGCGCCGTGCCTTGCCGTCCGCTGGGAAGATGGAACAGTTCGATGCGTCCGCTGTCGCTGCTCGCAACCGCTACGTCACCCAGCTTCGAGACATCCAGTCCGGTCGGATGGATTTGCAGTTTCTGTCGCCCGACCACTTCTAAATTCGAAGCGTCGATTTGAATCAGCTCACGGGCCCCGCTGGCGATCGCCACCAGAGACTTGCCGTCCGGCATCAATCGCAGTTCCGAGAGGTTGTCGGCTATCTTCTTTTCAGTCGAGGTATTGAGGTCGGAGTCTACGATGTAAATCGTGCCCGTTGAGGGTGTCAGCACGTAGCTCCGGCCGCCGGATAAAGCCGCAATCACGGCGGTGGGAGCAGATCGAAGCGGAATCCTTTTCACCAGTCGGAAGCGAGTCAAATCGACTACCGCCAGGCTGTTATCTCCGGAAGTGGCGATGACGGCGTAGCCCCAATAACCGCTCCCCTTTTTGCGCCCGCACCCACTCGCCAGGGCAAGCCCGCTGAGTGCAAGCCAGTCTCGCCGGGTCATGGAACGTCAATATGCCTTTCGAGAAAAATACGCCGGATGGTGATTCCAACTGCGCTTCCACCCTATGTTACTCTTCGATGGAGTTCCGTCAATATAGAAGTCTTGATACATGAATTTCCGGTCTGTCTTTAGCCTCATCTCTTCCGATCTCGCAATAGATTTGGGAACTGCGAACACGCTTGTCTTCGCTAAAGGAAAAGGCATTGTCGTGAATGAGCCGTCGATTGTCGCGATTAACAAAAACAACGGCGAGATCGAAGCAGTCGGCAAAGAAGCGAAAGACATGGTCGGGAGAACGCCGGGCAATATCGTCGCGATCCGACCCATGAAGGACGGCGTCATAGCCGATTTCAAAGTGACCGAGCGAATGCTGAACTACTTCATTCAGAAAGCTCACGGTCGCAAGATGCTGGTCCATCCGCGCATCGTCATCGGAGTTCCCAGCGAGATCACGCAGGTGGAGAAGCGCGCCGTGAGCGAATCGGCTTATCGCGCCAAGGCGAGCGAAGTTCATTTGGTGGAACAGGCCATGGTGGCTGCCATCGGCGCCGGTCTGCCGATTACGGAGCCTTCTGGAAACATGGTGGTCGACATTGGCGGCGGAACCACCGACGTAGCGGTGATTTCTTTGTCGGGAATTGTTTATTCGCGTTCGGTGCGCGTGGCCGGCAACGAGATGGACGACGCGATTATGAATTATTTGAAGCGCAAGTACAACCTGCTGATCGGAGAGCGAACGGCAGAGCAGATCAAAATTCAGATCGGGTCCGCCTACCCGCTGGAAAAACCGATCAAGATGGAGATCAAAGGCCGCAACCTGATCGAAGGCGTTCCCAAAACCGTTACGGTGGAAGACTGCGAAATTCGTGAAGCGCTTTCCGATTGCGTGGCTACCATTCTCAATGCCATTCGCGTCGCTCTGGAGCGCACACCTCCGGAGCTGAGCGCCGACATCAGTGACAAAGGTATCGTTCTTACAGGCGGTGGAGCGTTGATAAAGAATCTGGACTCCCGAATCCGCGAAGAAACGGGCTTGCCCGTCTCAATTGCCGACGATCCTCTGGCCTCCGTCGTTCTCGGCACGGGCAAGATGTTGACGGATTTTAAATTACTTCGCCGGATCGCAATCGAATAAGCGAGCTTGGCAGGCTCGGCCCACTCCTCTTACAGTAGAAGTAGACGCAGATGGAAACCCTGTTCAGCCGTTACAGGAATTTGACGGTTCTGCTGGTTGTTGTGGTAGCCCAACTGCTCTATTTGGCTTACCAGGTGAAAACGAATCGCGATGAGCGGTTGATTCGCGTTTGGGCAGTGACCGCCGTGACGCCGATGGCAGGCGTGGTGGAAGGAGTGCGCCGAAATACGATCGGGTTCCTGGAAGACTATTTCATCCTGCTCGATGTACGTGAGCAGAATCGCCGATTGAAAACCGATAATGACAAGCTCCGGATGGAAAATGTATATTTCCGGAATCAGCTTGCGACGGCGCAAAATGCCCACGCATTGTCGCAATTCCAGTCCCAGATACCCTCTCGCACTGTGGCAGCTCGAGTCATCGGCAACAGCACAGTAGCGACCGCCAAAGCGGTTTTTATTGACCGTGGTTCCACCAGCAACATTGAAAACGGTATGGCTGTGGTGACCGCCGAGGGCATCGTCGGAAAAGTGAGTGCTGTTTATCCCCTCGTATCGCAGGTTCTCCTGGTCACTGATCCGACCTTCAAAGTGGGCATCGAGTCCCAAAAGGATCACGTTCATGGAATCCTCAATTGTGGCAGCGGCAAGTGCGATGTCGAACAAGTACAGAATGAAGACAAGATCAACGCTGGCGAATGGTTCTTCACTTCCGGAGAAGATCGAATCTTTCCGAAGGGCTTTCCGGTGGGGATGGTGACCTCGGCCGAAGCTGGACAGGGAATGAAGGACGTCAAGCTGAACTTGAGCGGAGCGCCGGGCGGTGTGGAAGAGGTTCTGGTTGTGTTGCAAGGCGTGCACCAGAAGATTCCAATTACTCCGGTGGTGATGCAGGCGACCGATCAGATGCTGCCATCGCCCATTCCTGAATCTTCGAGTGACGGCCAGACGGCGCCGAAGCCCCAAACCGAAGCTGACAAAATTTTGCAGAAGTACGGAGACATTGGCAAACAGCAAAACCATGCTTATGGCGGTTACGGCTCTGCTGTTCCGAACTTCAATGTGAAGGAGGCGGCCCCAACCGCAGCTTCACCTTCCAGCAGCGGTTCGAAGCCGGCGCCGGCAGTTACAATGGCGCCAGTTGCGAAGCCGAAACCGGTTGCTCCGACAGGTCCGTCGATCCTTGGGGCGCGTCCTGGATCAGCTCCGCCAGTCGTGACGCCAAAGGCCAAACCGGCTGCTCCACCGGCTCTTCCGCTCGGTGCGCCAAGACATAAGCCCACCACAGTTCCTCAGGCTACCGATGACCGAAGTAAGCAGTGAACATCTTCTGAAGCGTCCGGTTCAGGAGATCTGGACCAGTCGATTTCAGGTTGTCGCCCTTGTTGTCCTCACACTGGTTGCCATCATCGGCAAGTTTTATCTGCCGAGATTGTTGCCGCACACGGAGTGGCTGGAGCTTCCATTGCTTCTTACCGTGTATTTCGGGCTGATGCGGAATAGCCAGATTCAAGCTTTGTTTTTCGGCGCTTTTGTGGGAATTGCCGAAGATTCGCTTTCACCGACAACTCTGCCTATCGGTATGTACGGAATCACAAAAACGCTAGTGGGCTACTTCGCGGCCTCGGTCAGCCAGCGTTTCAACGTGGAGAGCTGGGTGATTCGCGTAGTTCTGTGCTTCTTCTTCTACTTCTTTCACGCGTTCCTTTACTGGATCATGCGCCGGGCGCTGCTTGCCCAAACCGTGCCGTTCGATCTCCAAGAAACATTTGTGCATGGCGGCCTGAATGCAGTTATTGCAATCCCACTCTTCTTAATTCTGGATAGAATGAAGGTATCCGCCCCTCGTAATTTGTAAACCCGAACACCAGTGGCCATCATCGACAGTGAGCACAGGCGAGACGAGCAGATCTCTCCGGCGCGCCTCCTTCGCGACGACCCGAAGGAAGCCTCAAACAAAGTAGCTGTATTTCAGTACCTGACAGCGATCGTCTTCATTTTTCTGATCTCCGGGTTCTGGAAGCTGCAGGTCCAAAATCCCGATGTCTATAGCGAGGCGGCAGAGCGCAACCGAATTAAGAGCACGCCGATTCTGGCTGCACGAGGCCGTATTCTTGATCGCGACGGACGCATCATTGTTGACAACAAGGCCTCTTACTCATTGCTCCTCAATCGAGATCAAATCAAGTGGGAGCATGTGAAGCCGATTGCAGAGGGTTTGCACCTGGATTATGACGATCTTGCAAGCAAGATCCGGCATATGGGTAACAGCCCGCAGATCATCATTAAAGACCAGTTAACACGAGATGAGATTGCATTTGTAGAAGCGCATAAAGACGCTAGCGCGTACCCGGAGATGGATTTGATCCGCTCCTGGCGGAGGCAGTATCCGCAAGACGGTTTTGCAGCGCACGTAGTTGGATATGTAGGTGAGATCAGCGAACCGGAACTCGATGCGCCGGCGTTTCTCGATTACCACCAAGGCGACATCATCGGCAAAGACGGACTGGAACGTGAGTACGACCACCTGCTTCGCGGAGTGGACGGGCAAGAACGTGTCCTGGTAGACAACATGGGCCGTGAACGGCAGATGATCAACGCCAAGGAAGCGGTGTCGGGGAAGGATCTGCGTACAACGCTCGATCTTGACTTGCAAGCTGTCGCCGAACTTTCCATGGAAGGGAAGCGAGGAGCTGTTGTTGCGTTGAATCCACAGAACGGCGAAGTTCTGGCCATGGTGAGTCGACCAACTTTCGATCCGAACAAATTTACCGGCCGCATCAGTAAAACGGATTGGAACGAGATGGCGAATGACAAAGACAAGCCGTTATTGAATCGTGCCATTCAAGCCCAGCTTGCGCCGGGTTCAACGTTCAAGCCGATCATGGCGCTGGCGGGTTTGGAGGAAGGCGTAGTGGACGACAAAACTCAGTTTGTCTGTCCCGGCGGAGCTTCTTTTTATGGGCACTACTTCGCCTGCCACCTGAAAGGCGGCCATGGAGCGATCTCTCTTCATCGAGCGATTGCGCAGTCGTGTGACGTCTATTTCTACAACGTCGGAAACAAGCTCGGCATTGATCGCATCGCGCACTTTGCCGATCTGGCAGGCATCGGCCGGAGGACCGGTATCGATCTGCCGAATGAGACGCAGGGAACAATGCCCTCTACAAAATGGAAGCTGCGTTTGTCACGCCAAAAATGGTACGCCGGAGAGACGATTTCGGTAGCTATCGGGCAAGGCGCAGTAACGGTATCCCCTCTTCAGATTGCGTCGGCGCTGGGAGGATTGGGGGCGGGAGGGGAATGGTTCAAGCCGCATCTGGTGATGAAACAGCAACCGACGCTGTTGCGAAAGGGAAACTTCAATCCTGAAAATTTACAGCAGGTTATTTCCGGAATGTATGCGGTTGTGAATGAAGGAGGAACAGGACGCGCGGCGCAGCTTTCGAACATTAAGGTCTGCGGCAAAACCGGAACTGCTCAGGTGGCATCAACCGATAGAACGAAGGGCGCCAAGCTGAAATCCGCCATGGCAAACAATGCCTGGTTTGTGGGCTTCGCTCCGATGGACTCGCCAGAAATTGCGGTAGTCGCGCTGTTCGAAAATGGCGTCGAAAGTTATAACGCTGTGCCGATCGTCCGTGACGTTTTGAAGGCGTACTTTGATAAGAAGGCGCGTCAATCCAGCCCTCAAGTGACGGAGAACCGGCCGTTCCTTCCACATGTTCTGCTCGGGACGCCTACGATTGCGGCATCGAATGCTGCTGCTTCAGAGGGACGCAATCCATAGTGCCGCTATACCGCACGCTCCGAGATTTAGATTGGCCGCTGGTTGTAGTGACCTTGGCGCTATGCGGGTTGGGGATCTTGCAGATCTACAGCGCGACCCAGAGTACCCGGTGGGAGGATGCCTGGTGGAAACAACTGGTCTGGGTGGGCACTGGATTCGTCATGATGTGGGTGACGTCCATGTTCGACTATCACGCTCTCCTCGGGCGCGTCCTTTATTTATACGGCGGCTGCATTGTCCTTTTAATTGCCACGCTGGCGGTCGGAAATAAAGTCTTCGGCTCTACACGCTGGATCGGTTACGGGAGTTTCCGATTGCAGACATCGGAGTTCGTAAAGATTGTTCTAGTGCTTCTGATTGCGAAATTCCTGGCGGACTGGAAGCTCGACTCGCTTCATTGGACAGACATGGCTAAGCTAGCCGCGTTTGTGGGAGTTCCTATGTTGCTGGTGATGAAAGAGCCTGACCTGGGGACTTCACTGACGTACGTGCCGATCTTGATTTGCGGGGTCTTGATGGCCGGACTGCGCTGGAAATACCTGTTCGTGGTGGTGAGCATCCTCGTAATCACAGTTCCGATTGGATATCATTTTCTTAAGCCTTATCAGAAAGATAGGCTGGTTAGCTTTATTTATCCGGACCGCGATCCAAGGGGAACAGGCTTTCAGGTGATTCAATCCAAGATAGCCGTCGGGAATGGGGGCATGTGGGGCAGAGGAGCGAAGGATAGTTCGCAGACGCACTTAGGTTTTTTGCCTGTGCCTCACACAGATTTCATCTTCTCATCGTATGCAGAAGAGCATGGTTTTGTAGGCGTCGTGATCGCAATGGTTCTGTACTTCCTGTTGATTATGCAGGTGGTGCAGAATGCCCAGACAGCCATAGATAAAGCGGGTCTTTATATCTGTATGGGGGTTGCGGCGCTGTTGTTGTTTCACGTGTTGGTTAATGTAGGAATGGTGGTAGGCAGGATGCCGATCACGGGCATTCCACTCCCGCTGATGAGTTCGGGAGGGTCCAACACCTGGTCGGTATTTCTGATGTTGGGATTGGTGAACAGCGTCAGGCTGAGAAAATTTGTGAATTGATAGCGGTTTCCTGACGGGGACCGTGTTCGGCACATGACGAGGTCGAACTGAGAAAGACAAGATTTTCGGATTTCTGTTAAGAGTTTGTGTTGCGTTACAAAGATGTAAATCAGGAAGGGCCTAATGCGACTGTGGTTGAGCAGGTCTCCCGTTGCGTTATGGCTCGAAATGTTGCGCGAGCCGAAGTAAAGGTGAGCGTGTATCAGACTCCGCGGCAGATAAGGCGGGCATCTATCCTGTTCGCCAAGAACGGCAGTCCGAAGTTCGTCTACTCTCTTCATCGACCTCAACTTTAAATACAATCGCCCGGCAAGATCCGGAGCGAAGGCGGTGATTAATGAGTAAGGAACTGGTGATTGGGTCCAATCGCCACGAAACGAAAGTAGCGATCCTTGAGGAGGATCAGCTTACAGAGATTTACTTCCAGCGAGGGAACGAGTATTCCCTCGCCGGCAGCATACACAAGGGAAGGGTGACGCGGGTTCTTCCCGGGATGCAATCGGCTTTTGTCGATCTGGGTCTGGAACGGGATACTTTTCTCTACGTCTCAGACTTCTTCGAAGAGAATGACGACATCGATACCGTGAGCGATGAGAAGCCGCAGCGGAATGATCGTCGTGAGAAGGGTCAGCCCCGTTTAGTGGAGCGACCTCCGATTATAGTGTCGGAACCGGCAATTCCGATGGCTACTCCAGAACCGGTCAGCCCGGTGAAGCAAGCCCTGCCACCCAGGCCAGAGGCTGCAGCTGCTACAACTGCTGCCCCTCTTAGCCCCGAGCTTTCACAACAACGGCAAAGCGACGCCCGTTCAGACGAAGATCGAGGGGAGCGTGGAGATCGGCGGGGACGCCGCTCGCGACGACGTCGGCCGCGCGGACGGGGATTCCCGGAAAATAAGTATGCACAGCCTGGTGCCAGTGAGCCAGGCGATCGTGAGTCTCGGCCGGTTATTGCTCAACCTGAGCAAGTTAGAGAAGAACGCGATGTCATCATGCTTCCGGGCGAGTCTCTGGCTAAGTATCGCAATGTTACAGCTGCGGGACCGGGAGAATCGGAGCCCTTCGCGGAGGACGAGGAAGATCTGGTGAGCGAGGCTCCGGATACGGAGTTGACGGACCTCGAACGGGAGACCGAGCGAAACGAAGAACTGGATGAGCAGGCGCAGGAGATAGAATCAACGGATCGGATCTTTTCTCATCATGATGAGGAAACCATCGATGAAGAAGAAGAGAAGCTGCAAGAAGTAAAGGAAGATCAGCTTCCGTCCCCGTTTGTTGTCGAAGATATCGAAGAAGAGCCGGAATCAGACGAACAGTCGTTTGCACCGGGCACTCCTGGAACCTCCCCGGTCGAATTCCGTTCGCCTTCTACGGTTGAGCCGTTGCAGAGCGCTAGTCTTTATTTTTTTGACGAGCAAACTCCGATTGAGACCGAGTCAACACTCATCGTCAGAGAACCGTCTGACGGGCCCGCGAGCCGCATAGATCCTCCGCAACCGATTCACGATCTCGGAACCCCAAGCGGTAGCACTTCAGTTGACCAAGTGCAAGATTTACTTGAAGTTGAGCCTCTTGAACTTCTAGAACCGCTTGAACCGGCAGATTTCGAAGGCGCGGATCTCGAGGACGTGCGCGGTGCGGTCGACTTGGGTCAACCCGAGAAGTCGGAGAGTACATCCGAGCCGAACGCGCCGGGTGTGCAAGCGGCTTCGGTGCGAGAACAAGGCGGCCGTTACATGCACCGGGTATCGCGGCGAATGAGACGGCGTCGCGGCGGGAACCGTCCACTTCAGACTGCAAGTGACGGAGATGTGGATGCCGGTGCTGGCCAGGGAGCGGCGACCGCGGCGGTTCTCCAGCCGGAAGCAGCGACCGAATCGCGGCGTGAACCGAGTGACCGGCGTGAACCGAGTGACCGGCGTGAACCGAGTGACCGGCGTGAACCGAGTGAAGAGAGATCAACGGAGCGGCCCGAACGGGTCATGCCGTCGATCACCGAACTACTCAAGCCCGGGCAGGAAATTATCGTCCAGATTGCAAAGGAGCCGCTCGGTCAAAAGGGTGCGCGGATCACTTCGCATGTCGCTCTTCCAGGACGGTACGTTGTTTTCATGCCGAGCGTGGGGCATCTGGGCGTGTCGCGCAAGATCGAGAGCGACGAAGAGCGTCAGCGGCTAAAACGAATTCTGCAGACGCATAAGGCCGGAACAACCGGTGGCTTTATCGTTCGAACGGCGGGCGAAGGAGTTCCCGAAGAGGAAATCGCAGCCGATATGGACTTCCTGTATAAGCTCTGGCTCGATATTCGCCAGAAGGCAGAGAAGCGGCCCGCACCTTTGCTGTTGCATTATGACCTCGATATCGTACAACGAATTCTTCGAGATCAAGTGACAGAAGACTTTAAGGCCATTTGGGTGGACAGCGAAGAGATGTATGAGAATGTTCTCAGCTTCACTCAGCGATTCCAACCGAACCTGGTCAGTCGCGTGAAGATGTACACGCGTTCGGCTCCGATTTTCGATGCCTTCGGAATCACGCAGGAGCTCGAGAAAGCTCTTCGGCCCAAGGTGTGGTTGAAGTCGGGCGGCTACATCGTCATCAACCAGACCGAGGCGCTGGTGGCGATCGATATCAACACCGGTAAGTATGTCGGCAAGTCGAATCGGCTGGAAGACACGATCGTCAAGACGAATACGGAAGCGGTGAAAGAGATTGTGCGGCAGATCCGATTGCGTGATCTGGGCGGCATCATTGTTGTCGATTTCATTGACATGGACGAACGCAAGAATCGCCAGAAGGTGATGCAGGCGCTGGAGGAGGCTATGCAGGCCGATCGTGCGCCTTACAAGATTTTGCAGTTTAACGATTTCGGGCTGGTTGCGATCACTCGGAAACGCGTCAAACAAAGCTTGGAGCGTACGCTTTGCGCCCCGTGCCCGTATTGCGAGGGCGCCGGCTATGTGAAGAGTGTGCAGACGATCATCGGCGAGATCTTAGTGGAGGCGCAAAAGATTGCGAAGGCAATTGAGGGCAAGGATGTGATGCTGCGCGTACACACGGACGTGGCCAAGGTGCTCAAGGCAAGCGACAATCATCATCTAGAGGAACTGGAAGAAATTCTGAAGCGGCCGGTGTTGGTGAAGGGTGACCCAGCCCTTCATCATGAGAAGTTCGATCTCGGTTAGAGCGGGACCAGTTTCAGGACTCGAGGCGCGAGGAGCTGGGAGGCTTCTACGCGCCTTAGTTTTTATGGATGTTGTCGGCGCCGGACAACGCGGTAAATCCGCGCAGTAACACCGCAGTATTGGATGATAAACTGAAGGCGGTTCGTGGGACCACCTTACACTGCAACCGCAGTTGTGAATCGTAAACGGAGAGATGGCCGAGTGGTTGAAGGCGCACGCTTGGAAAGCGTGTTTAGGGGAAACTCTAACGTGGGTTCGAATCCCACTCTCTCCGCCATCTATTTGTCCCAAGCCTCCCCTTAAATTCTGCTGGACAGAAACTGAGAAGCAGCAAGCAGCACTTGACGGCCTTCGAATCACCAGTTGATGAACCCTGAGGCCTTCAGCTTCTCGTGAAGTTCGTGCACAAGCGGAAGCAACTCCTTCGCCGCTGCCAGAGATGTTGTGACGAATCCGAGGGACGACTTTAACAATCCCGGCCTACGTTGATCGCTTTGAGATGAAACTGCCTTCGATATTAGGGCAAGGTTCTCAAGCAGATCCTTTCGATCAGCATCTCTTATGTCCTTTGATTCGCTAACGCGCCGGACAATTTTTCTATTGCCTCTGCGATCTGCTGGTCTCCATGACTCTGAATAATCTGGACCGAGGCGATCAGATCTCCGAGGACATCGCCGAGATTCAGGGCTGCGATCGTGTTATTCGAGATGTGGATGCTCACGGGTTTGAGTTTGTCTCTTGAGGCAAGGTTCTTTGAGATCGTTCGTTGCCGCAATCGCACGTTCTCCAAAGCCTGGTGATAAGAATTTGGTCCCTGAGAAGCATCTTTGGGAGCTAAGCGTTCAAGTTCGTGGAGTCGGCTCAACTCCAAATCGTATTCTTCTCCAATTCCTTCTTGATATGCGGTTTCGCGTAATTGCTTCCGCTGTTCACTTATTGCAGCAGCTACAGCGACAGTTGCTAAACAAATACACAAGGCAAAAACGACGATCCATACCCAATGGAATACTTGCGACATACGATGTGGTCGACTTCGAGTCTCTTAAGGCTAGGTTACCTGCCATCATTCGTTGGTAGTCGGTAAACCGAGATACACGGGACCAGTAAGCCGCTTGACGCAAGCCCTAAAGACGGCAATGCAGACGGTAAGACACGTAGCGATCAGTGTAAGTGGATGGTCGGAGTCGCGGGTGACGGTGCCGGTGGTCACGAGATCAGTATAGGCGAACAAGGGAGAATGGCGTCGGGCTTTGATTGGGACCCCGGAAACGCCGCTTGTCTGTAACAGACCGAACTTCAGTATTCCAGAGCATCTAGCAGCGCTCTCACACCAGACAACAATCTGGATGGCCTAACCCTTTCGGCCGAACACTATTAGGGGGTTCATCTCTTGTATGCACGTTCCTGATGAGGCAACTTCAAGCAGGCTGCATGAAATGCTCCACAAATAGCCACGATTTCTGCTCTGATTGTTGTTGCCCAACACGCGAAAAAAAATGTTAAAACAGGACTGGGAGGAGTTGTTTTACGCAGGATTTCGACCTTTTGCTCGCTCAATGGCAGCATCCGATAATGGCGGCTGTTCACCCATGGTTGGTAGGTGTAGGCTGGACGCTGCTAGCGGTTAGCCTGTTGATGGCAGTGCGGGGCTTGCTTTCAGATGAATACGATGCGCTGCTCCCCATGCTCGCGAATATAGCGGGAAGTGCGGTCATGGGGTCAGTCGCCAGAGTGGCTAATCCATACCTCGACGCCGATGATCGATTTCGGGCATGGTGCGTGCTCTCAATGTTGGTGCTCGGATTTTGCATGCTGTGGGAATACTTGGGCGACTGGGATGTCAAGCCATTCCGGTTCCTAGTCTGGGTTCCTCCAGCTGTTGCGTTAGGCAGGGCGGCGATGACGGTCCCGGCTCACCTGAGATCGTGTGCCGAACAGGTCGTGGTACTCCTGAATCAAGTACCAGACCCGGTGAAGAATGCGCTGGTAATAGGCGCTGTATTGCTGACCTTTCTGGCAGCTTGCGTCAAGTTCGTGAAGAACCTCGCGGCCTAGTCTTGGCTTTCTATGACCCGTTCTGGAAAACGGCCCCTCGTGGTGCAATATCTTGCAAGGTCCCTCGGGGAACCACGGCAACGCCGGCAAAGTGTAATCTACACCTTGCAGAGAGCACAATCGCGAATACACACCGAATCCCACTCTCTCCGCCAAGTCTCCTTTTATCAAACGCTTATTACGGATCATCGAAGATAGCAACAACTGGAAGGCTCATTTCGAGTCTCTGGTTCGGGCAAGGCGCTTATTAATCAGACACGGCCTGACTTCTAATCTCTGAAACCGTTGCGTGTGCTAGACCTCAACTGAACTCAGTCACGATTTGAAGCTGGGAGTCACGATATATTGGTACCTGGGCGTGAACACAACAAAGTCTTACGATGAAATCGTCGATTTTTTTGCAGCCGGTACAACACCGGAAGCCGTGGTAGCCTTCCGTCCCTCCGATGAAGCGACGCGGCAAGTGACGGAACTAATCGTCAAAACTAAGGACGGCACCATCTCGACGGAAGAGCAATCCGAACTCGACGATTATCTGCAGCTCGAACATATTCTCATTCTGGCCAAGGCACGAGCCCGTCAGCACACGCAGTTTGGCCAGTGATATTCCGGGCGAACTTCGCCGCCTCGTTGCAGACAGCGCCGGACATCGGTGCGAGTATTGTCTGCTGCACGAGGGTGATTCCTACTTTCCGCACCAGATAGATCACATCATCAGTCGAAAACATGGAGGACTATCCACACAGGATAACCTCGCTTATGCTTGTCTGCGTTGCAACGCTTGGAAAGGCAGCGATGTCGGTTCTTTCGATCCTGGAGCCGGCCGGTTCATCTCCCTGTTCCATCCGCGGCGGCAGCAATGGACTGAGCATTTTGTACTTCACGGGTTTGTGATCGAACCGCTGACAGCGGAAGGCCGAGTAACCGCCCGGCTGCTCCGATTCAACATTGATAAGCGCGTCGTAGAAGGCCGAGCCCTGATGCTCGTCGGTCGCTATCCGCGTGAGTGAGCCTCAGCGAGCTGGTGTTTTTGGGAAGGAGTTGCAGGCGGTAGCCGGCATGGCACAAGCGCCCAGGCTTCTTTTCAGCGGTTTCTATACGCCGAGAATTCCAGCCAATCGGTGTATTTGGCGAGGTCGGCTTCAGTTGCTGCGCCATTTGGGACGTCCCCAAAGACCGGGGCTCTATCAGTCATTGTTAGCCGCCGTGGGCAATGCGCAACGGCAACACTGGCGAATATGGTAATAGCGGCAACGGAGAATCTATAACTTGCAGAATCCATTGGGACCTCCAGGATTCGAATCCCACTCTCTCCGCCAGATCAATAAGAGATGATTGCTTCCGTGGAAACGAGGACCGTGACAATCGGTGCGCGATGGCGCAGCTTAAGGATATGAAGACGCTTCCGCTCGAGTTGCCCGCCGATCTGGTCAGAGCCGCACAACTGGAGGGGGGCGACCTCTCAAAAGAGACGGCCAAGTTAGTTGCCCTGGAACTCCTGCGGGAAAACAGGGTTTCTTTGGGGCGCGCTGCAGAATTATGCCGGACGCCGCTGGCGACGTTTATGGAGTTCGCCGATCAGCATCAGGTTTCTCCACTCCGTTATGGAGAGCCGGAGCTCGACGAAGAGCGGCTCACGCTTGCTGAACTCGGTCTGTGAAGGTTATCGCAGATTCGTCACCGCTGATTGCTCTCGCAAAAATTAACCAATTCGATCTTTGAAAAAAACTCTTTCGTCGCGTGGTTATTACACCCGAAGTTTATGCGGAGGTGGTGGTTTCAGGATCGGGCCTTCCTGGTGCTCAGCCCACCAAGGAGGCGTCTTGGATAGAAGTCTTGCCACTCAAGGCGCCGGTCAGCCTCGCTTCGGCACAAGCGCGATTCGCGCTTGTGATCGGCGAACTGAGTACCCTGGTTCTTGCTAGAGAAATCGGCGCTGATCTCGTCTTATTGGATGACCTTACAGCGAGGAAACTCGCACAAAGAGAAGAACTTCGTGTCCAGGGCACGCGTGGAATTCTGGAGGCCTGCTACGAACGAAGTTATTTAAGCGATCTGCGACTGACTTACGTACAGCTTTTGCTTGCAGGTGTTTATCTCGACCGTGCTTTTCTCAATAAAAGGCTGACGTCACTCCACCTCCAGCCTTTGTGAGCCACGACTTTTATTTTCGGACCATGAAAACAGGTGTCTTCGTGCTGAAGCGCCTGTCGACTTGAGTGCCGGGCAGCCGAGTATAGTGTGAGGTTAGAAAAAGCGCGACTTAATCGGCAAATTCGGAGGCCCGTATCGGGCCCTGTCGGGCGATACCCCACGGCAGCAAGGGCACTGCAGGCACTCGCCGCAACGCAGAGTCTGTAACTTACAGAGCGCCAAGAATCATCCACACGGCGAAGAAAACGATCCGAAGATTAGTGAGCGGATACCATTATCGCCACTCATCAACACGTTGAGCAACATACTCCTGATCGGGATTAGAGAAAGCCGAACTTCTTGCTGAGGAAGTTGATGGCCATGCCGATCGCGATCATGCCCACCGGCGTCTTGTACCAGACTTCATCGTCTTCGCGCCTCAACATGCTCTCGGCTTGGTTTACATAAGTGGCGACACCTAAGGATTCTCCGGTAAGGTGAGGAGAGTCCTACTTTAGGACTTAAATTCCCAGGGACAGAGCCGCTGCTACAAGATCTTTATTGGGCGTAACAAGAGGAATGTTTTTGCGGGATGCCAGATCGAGATAGGCGACATCATAAGCGGGAAGATTCAACTACGTGCCTGGAATTCCAGCCCGACATTCGCCCACGTGTCACTAGATCTAGACTCGGCCCTGATGGGCAAAGCCTCGGGTCGCCCCAAGTATTGTACAGTGTCTTTCGACCCGTGAACAGTGGCTTTAAACGGAAGACAGTCTTTCGCGGATCTCTTTTTCAGAGATAGCGCCTTCCTTGATCATCTGCCAATAGGGCTCTGTGATATCGACGGTCGTTGGCCCCGGTCCAGGACAGAGGCCACCATCGAGCACCAAATCCACGCGACCGTCCAGTGTGGCAAACAGCTCAATGCCACTAGATAGGGTGGGTTGGCCCGATAAATTGGCACTCGTCGCAATGAGCGGACGGCCCATCTTTTCCAGGATTCCGATCAGGGCTTTGGAAGAGGAGTGCCGCACGCCAAGGCGCCCTGAATTGCCAGTCACCTTCAAGGGAACTTTTGCCGCCGCCGGGACGATCATGGTAAGCGGACCGGGCCAGAAGTGCCGGGCAAGAATATAGAACCGCGTGCTTAATTCGGTCGCCAGATCCTCTGCCATCATGGTGTCGGAAACGGCAAGCGGGAGGGATCGCATCTGTTCGCGGCCCTTAGCGGCGAAGACCCGCACGACCGTCTGCAGATTGAAAGGATCTGCCACCAGCGAATACAAGCCGTCGGCCGGCACTCCTACAATTCCGCCGCGAGCGACTTCTGCCGCCGCGCGATGAATCGCCTCCGGAGAAGGCTGTTCGCTATCAATCTGAATTAGGTCTGTTGCCACTAGGGAAGGTTTGTCAGGCCCACACGCTGCGACGTGCGGCTATCTCGTCAGTTTATCTTTCACCAAGCGCCTCGGCAACCTGTACGGCCATTTCGTAACGGCCAAAGGGAGCGCTGAGCTGCACGCCTTGCACAACGGAGCGGGTTCGGCTTGCCATTTCCTGGGCAATCAGAACTCCTTCCGCCCGCGCTTTATCGGCGCTGTCAGCCTTGCGCATGCGGTTCATGTACTCGACCGGAACCGGCACCCGAAGTTCGTTGACCATGAATTCGGCGTTGCGGAAGCTGGTGAGCGGCCAGATTCCGGCGATGATGGGAAGCTTATATTGTTCGGTTTTTTTGAGGAATTGTTCCAGCAGATCGAGATCGAAGACGGGTTGCGTCACGACGTATTCCGCACCCGCTTCCACCTTCCAGGCGAAACGGCGCAGCTCTTCGTCGAAATTAAGAGCGCCAGGATTGGCTCCCACTCCGATCAGCATGGCAGTCTGAGAACCAATCGGATTGCCTCCGAGATCGAGGCCGTGGTTCAGATTATTGACTATGTTTGTCAGGCCGATTGAATCAACGTCGAATACGGCCGTTGCGTCCGGATTAGTGCCCATGCGGGGCGGATCACCGGTAATGCAGATGAGGTTGCGGACGCCGATAGCATGAGCGCCGAGGATCTCCGATTGAATGCTCAGGATATTTCGGTCGCGGCAGCAGAAGTGGAGCACTGCTTCGATTTCGGCTTGCTGCTGAATGAGCTGGCAGGTGACTTGGGCGCTTAGGCGGGCGCTGGCTCGCGGACCGTCCGGCACATTGATACAGTCGATGCCGTTGTCACGGCACAGTTTGGCCCCAGCGATTTCTTTGGAAGCGTCCACGCCACGCGGCGGCAGGATCTCAACAAAGGCGACGAATTTGCCCGCTGCGAGTTTTGCGCCCAGCATCGATTTCTCTGCGATGGGCAGATTAGGAAGCCGCTTGACAGGAGGCTTGCCCTCCTCGATCACCTCGACCGTATTCGATCTGGTCTGGACCGGTTGAAGCGAGCGAATCTCTCCGCAGATCTGTTTGATGTGCTCCGGAGTAGTGCCGCAGCAACCGCCGATGAGACGCACTCCGGCCTGGATAAAGCGGCGTGAATATTGAGCGATGTACTCGGGTGAGGTCAAATAAATGTTGCGGCCGTCTACCGTCGTCGGCAGGCCCGCATTCGGCATCGCGCTGAGCGGCTTGTCGGTGTAGCGCACCATCTTCTCGATAGTTTCGAGGGCGACTTTGGGTCCGGCTGAGCAATTAACGCCGATGACATCAACCGGCAAGTCATCCAGGGTTCGGGTAAAGGTTTCGGTACTGGCGCCATCGCGAAGGCTGCCGTCGTCGTTGACTGTGACTTGGGCTACCAGGACCATCTGCGGTCCGGCTGCCTCACGAACCGCCGTGATTGCCTCACGTAACTCGCTCAGATCATAGAATGTCTCGAGCACGAACAGATCAACGCCGGCGTTCAGCAGCGCCTCGGCGTGTTCCTGAAAAATGACCCGCGCTTCGGCAAAAGACAACGCTCCGAGCGGCTCGATACGAGCCCCTAGAGGACCGATTGCGCCCGCCACAAAGGCGCGCTCTCCGGCGGCCTCACGCGCCAGGCGAACACCGGCTTCATTGATTGCCCGCAGCTTTTCCGCGAAGCCGAACGCTCCCAGCCGGATTCGATTGGCGCCAAAGGTGTTGGTCTCGAGGATCTCCGCGCCCGCTTTGACATATTCCTGATGAACTTCCTTCACCAAGTGAGGCGCAGAGAGGTTCAGTTCGTCGAAGCAGCGGTTGATGAACACGCCCCGGCCATACAGCATGGTTCCCATGGCGCCGTCCGCGATCACGATCTTGGACTGGAATTTTTTTCTAAACTCGTCGGCGCGAGATTGAATGAGGGGTGCGGTTGAGGTCATGCGGAGTACGTCGAAGTTGTAGAGATTGCTTCTGCAGGAACAAGTTCGACTGGATTTTAACTTATAATTATACCCTGCGAAACCAGCTTCAGCTTGTTCCATATACAATCCCAGTAATGGCCCAACGCCTCGGACTTGCCATCGCGCTCACCCTGTGGGGCGCAGTTTCCGCCCATGCCGACGTTTCGCTGCCGCGGATATTGACCGATCACATGGTGGTGCAGCGGGAACGGCCCATCCATATTTGGGGGCGGGCTGAGCCGGGTGAACATGTTTCAGTGACGATGGCGCAAGACGTGAGTGAGACGAGCGCCGACGCCCTGGGACGCTGGTCGGTTTATCTAAAGCCTCAGGCGGCCGGCGGCCCGTTCGAGATATCGGTGGAGGGCCGGAACAAGATTGTTCTTCGAGATGTGCTGGTGGGCGATGTGTGGATGGCTTCCGGCCAGTCGAACATGGAATTCAAGCTGCATCAGGGAGACAACGCGGAGAGCGAGATCGCCGCTGCGAAGTACGCGAACATCAGATTTTTTCAGGTGGAGCGCAAAACGTCCGCGTATCCTCTTGAAGACGTAGCGGCGAAAGGCTGGCTGGTTTGCAATCCGGAAACGGCCCGCGATTTTTCGGCGGTGGCTTACTTCTTCGGACGAGATTTGCAGAGAGACGTGAATGTGCCGATCGGGCTGATCGATACGTCATGGGGCGGCACACCGCTGGCGGCGTTTACTCCAATGACCGCGATCGCCAGGGATGCGGGACTGATGCCGGTGTTTGCTCAATGGGGACGCATGATGGACAGCGAGACCACGACGATGCGTCAGATCGACAAAGAGAGTAGGGCCTACGACGAAAGCGTCAACGGAGCGAAAGCGGAAGGAAAAGCCATTCCGACGAAGAAGTGGCATGCGGAGCCGGCGTCGTGGGGACCGGCTGCGATTTACAACGGCATGATTGCGCCCGTGACACCGTTCGCCATTCGAGGAGCAATCTGGTACCAGGGTGAAAGCGACGCTGACAGGGAGCGGGCGCCCGTTTACTCTCACTTATTCAAAACAATGATCACAAGCTGGCGTAATGCCTGGGGCGTGGGCGATTTTCCGTTTTTGTTTGTCCAACTGCCGAACTTCATAGGCGGCCCGAACAACGCCTGGCCCGAGTTGCGGGAGGCGCAACTCGAAACGCTGAGCTTGACGAAGACGGGCATGGCCGTCACTCTTGACCTGGGCGATCCGGGGAATATTCACCCCACCCACAAGCAAGAGGTTGGGGCGCGGCTGGCACGGCTGGCCCAGTGCATCACGTTCGGGGAGAAGCTGGAGGATTCGGGGCCGCTTTTTCGGGAAGCGACTCCGGAAGACGCCAAGATCCGGATTTGGTTTGATCACGTCGGAGGTGGACTTCAAGCGAAGGGCGGATCACTTAAGACCTTCGAAGTAGCTGGAGCAGATCGTAAGTTCGTGCCTGCCGAGGTCACGATCGAAGCCGACGGAAGGTCGGTGCTGGCGATGAGCGCGGCGGTGGCACAGCCGTTGTATGTGCGTTATGCCTGGAGCGACAACCCGCAGGCCACCTTATTTAACGATCAGGGATTGCCGGCCTCGCCGTTTCGTTCCGGACAGTAAGAGTTGTTTTCGCTGTTCGGGCGGGAAGCGCTCGATCGCATAACGCAAAGAGGTTCTGGGCATTTGGTCGACTTGAAGGCGGAGGAACTCCAGCAGCGCTGTAGGCGAAATTTTGCCGGCCTCCCGGAGCGCCCAGCCGACTGCTTTGTGGATCAGATCGTGTTTGTCGGATAGCAGTTTTTGGGCGAGGCGAAACGTGTCGTCCAGCTGCCCTTGCTTGATAAAGAAGAGCGTGGCAACGATGGAGATGCGGCGCTCCCACATGTTTTCCGACACTGCTAATTTATCGAGCAGTTTGCGAGGCGAGGTAAGCAGATGGGCTCCCACGATGTAAGGCGCCGAAGTGTCTACCAGGTCCCAATTGTTTATGCGGCTGGTATGGCTGAGGTAGAACTCGAAAATCTCTTGGCGAGTCTTCGGTGAGGCGCGTTCATACTGCGCCACAAGGAGTTCGAGAGCCGTGAAACGGTATTCGTGAACCGGCGAATGCAGCAGGCGCGCGATGTCTGGCAAAGACAGATCGAGATAGCGCAGCGCAATTTTCCGTTGGACCGGAACTTTGATGCCGAGAAAGCGGTCGCCTTCGCCGTAATCGCCTTTTCCGGTTTTGAAAAACCATGCCGAATTGGCGGCGCGGGCAGGGTCGGCTGAATTTCGCAGCTCCAGCTCCAGTTCCAGCCGCCTGCTTCGAGTAGCCATTAGACGTAATCATATGAGAGACTGACGGACGTGCCAAACCGGTCTGGATCCATTACAAGCGCGACGATATGGATGTTCCTGCTTTCGATTCTTTTATTCTGGTTGCCGCTCCTGGGGCCCTTCATTGCAGGATTTGTAGGCGGACGTAAAGCGGGAAGTGTGAGCAACGCGATTATTGCGGTGTTCCTCCCAGGAATCGTCTTTGGAATCGCCTTGTTCTTCTTTGCAGCGGTTCTCACTGCATTTCCTCTATTGGCATTCCTGGCGGGTGCGGGTGGATTGATTCTGGCGCTTGCCCACATTGGTCCGCTACTGCTCGGGGCAATCCTGGGAGCGTTGCTTTAATTCACGAGGAGAAAGCGAATGCCCGAACAGCTGCAGACGCGAAAAAATCACGCTCGAATAGATCCTTCGTTCCACTTCGTCTTAATACCCGGATTGATATTTGTATTTGTTTGGGCGGCTGTTCATCTTGTGCGGCGCCCCGGTACCGATGCAGCGCTCTTGTTGATATTTAGCGCCCTGATTTTACTTTCGGCCTACAAGGCGCGAACCAATGCTTTGAAAGTTCAGGACCGAATCATTCGACTGGAGGAACGGCTCAGGCTGGCATCGCTTGCTTCTCCAGCGTTGCAAGCTCGGGCCGGACAAATCACCGAATCGCAATGGATTGCCTTGCGGTTTGCTTGTGATCAGGAGTTGCCGACTTTAGCGGAGCGTGCCTTAAATGAACGGCTCACCAACAAACAGATCAAAGACGCAATCCAGAACTGGCGGCCGGACTTTTGGCGCGTTTAAGCTATATGTCGAGATTCGATACCATATAAAAAATCCGATCTTTTCGGAAGCCCCGGTTGAATAGGGAGGCCAGCAACAAATGGCAATTACGTTCGAAGTGAACGGGCACAAGAAATCTATTGACGTCGACCCGCAAACTCCGCTGTTGTGGGTCCTGCGTGACACGATGAATCTCACAGGTACGAAATATGGCTGTGGAATCGCGGCCTGTGGAGCTTGTACGGTTCACGTGGACGGAGCAGCGGCACGTTCTTGTTCTTATCCGGTAGCGTCGGTTTCTGGGAAGAAGATCACGACGATTGAGGGGCTTTCCAGCAATCGGAGCCATCCGGTGCAGCAGGCCTGGATTGAAGAGCAGGTTCCGCAGTGCGGCTACTGTCAATCGGGTCAGATTATGACGGCGGTTGCATTTCTGCAAAAGAACCCGAAGCCAACAGCGGCCGATGTAGACAATGCCATGTCGAACAATATTTGCCGGTGTGGGACCGCGCAGAGAATGCGCAAGGCGGTGCTTAAAGCGGCCGACTTGATGCATAGTACCAATCGCGGGGCAACGAACGGAGACAGGTTATGAGCGCCCAAACCCTTAACTTAAGTCGCAGAAGCATTCTGAAGTCGGGTTTGAGCGCGGGCGCAGCCCTGCTGATCGGTTTTGACTTCGTTCCCAAACTTGCCGAGGGTGCGCCGGAAACGTCGCTTGGGAACCCGTTGCATGGCTGGGTGCGAGTCGACCAGAACGGGATCGTGACGCTGGCGTATTCGAAGTCGGAGATGGGGCAGGGAATTTCGAGCGCGCTCCCGATGATTCTTGCCGACGAACTGGATGTTGACTGGAAAGACGTTCGGGTGGAGCATGCGCCGACCTTGCCGGAGTTTGGTAGTCAAGGAACTGGCGGAAGCGGAAGCATCACGGCGAGGTGGACGCCGATTCGTCAGGCCGGTGCGGCGGGTAGGCAGATGTTGGTTGCCGCGGCCGCGCAGCAGTGGGGTGTCCGCCCGGAGTCTTGCACAACCAAGAGCGGCGCAGTTTGGCATGGCAGCGACAAGCTTGCTTATGGGGCATTAATTGAGAAAGCATCTCAGCTTCCAGTGCCGGATTTCCAGACCGTCCGTCTTAAAAAGCCTGAAGACTTCCGGCTGATTGGGAAGGAAGACGTTCCGCGTAAGGACATTCCATCGAAGACCGACGGCAGCGCGCAATTCGGGCTGGATGTGCGGGTTCCTGGAATGATGTACGCCGTGGTCGCGAGATGCCCGGTGTTCGGCGGCAAGGTTAAGAGTTTCGACGCGACCAAGACGAAAGCGTTGAAGGGCGTCCATGATGTCTTTGAAATTCCGGCAGTAAGTGAAGATGTACATTCCTGCGGCGGCGTGGCGGTGGTTGCCGAGACCACTTACATCGCGATGCAGGGTCGCAAGCTATTACAGATCGATTGGGATTTTGGGCCGGCCGCAACGGAGAGCAGTGAGACGCTTCGCAAACAGTTCCGGCGATTAGTCGATTCGTCGATGAAGGTGGTGATCGACCAGGGCCAGGCTGAAGTTGTCATTTCACAAGCTCCGGCAGACAAAAGAGTGGAATGCGACTATGAGGCGCCGTTCCAGGCTCACGCGACGATGGAGCCGATGAATTGCACGGTACACGTTGAGAGTGACCGCGCAGAGGTTTGGGCGCCCACACAGAGCCCGGAACTGGTGCAGGGCATCGTCTCCAAAGTGACGGGTCTGGCTCCCGGCAAGATTACGGTGCACACCACACTTATGGGCGGCGGCTTTGGCCGGAGATATCAAGGCGATTTCGCTTTGGAAGCGACCCAAGTGTCAAAGCAGGTCGGTAAGCCGGTCCAGCTTGTCTGGTCAAGGGAAGACGATATGACGCACGATTTCTATCGGCCGGCCTCCTATCACCGGCTCAGCGGCGCGGTAGATGCCGATGGAAACATCCTGGCTTGGCGGCATAAGAGCACTTCAACATCAATCAACGAATGGTTTAATCCAAAAGCAGCGCCGGAAGAGAGCGAACTCGGCTGCACTTTGCAGATGCCGTATTTGGCCAAGAGCTATAAGCTTGAGTACTTGCCGGCAGCTTCGGCCGTGCCGCGAGCCTGGTGGAGATCGGTTGAAGCGTCGGTGATTGGGTTTGTGATGGAGAGCTATGTTGACGAGCTCGCCCATGCTGCTGGAAAAGATCCATACGAGTTTCGGATTCAGAACCTTGGCGCCGACAGGCAGGTGAAGAACGCGGTGAAGGGTGAGTCCAGAACTTTGGATACGGCCCGGTTGAAAGCGGTGCTGCAAACGGTTGCTACTCATGGGGACTGGGGAAAAGCGCTTCCAAGCGGGCATGGACGCGGGATTGCAGCCCATTACTCGTTTCACAGCTATGTTTCCAATCTGGTGGAAGTGGAAGTCCAGAACGGCAAGGTGAAAGTTAATCGTGTAGTGTCAGCTGTGGATATCGGAACTCCGGTAAGTCCGGAGGGCATTCGGGCGCAAGTGGAGAGCGCCATTGTGTACGGACTTACGGCTGCGCTCAAGAGCCAGATTACTATCGAAAACGGCCGCTCGGTTCAGAGTAACTTCGATAAGTTCGCGACTTTGTCGATGAAGGAGACTCCGCTTATTGAAGTTCATATTATTCCAAGCGATGCGTCGCCAACTGGGATCGGCGAGCCGGGCTTGCCCCCCACGGCTCCTGCTTTAGCCAATGCCATTTTTGCGGCTACGGGAAAGCGCATTCGTCGGTTGCCGATTGAGCCGGGCGATCTGGTCTAAGCTGTAACAAATTAAAACTGCTCAAACATGAAACAAATTGTCCTGGTTGCAGCGCTGATCACCGGGCCTGCGTGTATCAGCTTTGCTCAAACCAAGAGTGAAGCGCCGCCGCGGCCGAAGATCTTCGGGGGCGCACAGATCGAAGAGGTCTATCGGGTGGTGTTGGACAGAAATGCCCTTCTTCTTGAGTCCATTATGGATGTTATTAAACAGAAAGATATCCAGGATGGAGAAGTTATTGTAAGTTCAGGCTCGGTACAGCAGTGCACCTACCATTACGTCTCATCAATCGAATTAAATTCGACAGATGTATATAAGACCGTTAAGGGGCCGTTTGAAATTCTAAATGCCAATGGCCTCATTGCAGGCGGAGAGCCTCACATTCACATCACTTTGTCGGGTCCGGAGAAGGGCGCGTTTGGAGGACACTTAGAGAAGGGCTGTCAAATTCTGTATCTGGCGGAGTTGACTTTTATGAAATTTAAAGGCACTCCACTTATACGCAGAAACAATCGATATAAGATCTCGATCCTGCAGCCTAAGTAGGGTTCATTTTCTTAAGCAGGCTCTGCGAGCCGGACCAGCCGTTGCAGTTCGCGCACACTTCTCGCGACTGCAGCATCTTCTTCATCTTGATAGTCAAGATGAAGAAAGTCAATTTCCACGGCCAGAATGCCGACGAATCCGACGCTTGCCAAGATTTTTACGAGTCGATCATTGTCGATTAACCCGTCACCTATTGGTGTCGATGAAAAGAAATACCATTCGTCGGCAGGAACACCGTGCTGCGGCTTTAAGTCTTTGATGTGAGTTGCCAGGACGTGGGGAGCCAGCTTCTCCATGGCTTTAATAGGATCGTCGAGCAAGCGCAGAAAGTTACCCGTATCAAAGTCGATTCCCAGGTAAGGAGAATCAACTGCTTCCAGGAGCTGAACCATTTCACTCGACGTGAAGTCGATGTGATTTTCGATTGCCAGCTTGATTCCCCAGTCTTGCGCAACCTTCACGGCGTCGCGAAACAGAGCCGCGAGGCGTTCGAGTTGAGGACCATGAGGTTGGTGGCGATATTGAAGGCTGCTTCCTACAACACGCATCACCTTCGCTCCAATGCGATCGGCCTTTTCGAAGCTCCCGATCATCTCCCGATACGCTTCTTGGTTCGTTCCGCCTTCCAGTCCATCAGGGTGTCCCCAGGCGTACACTCGATCTAAACCGCACTGGTCGAGAATTTCCTTTATGTTCTGCAAAGGGCCGGAATCGTTGTGCGGTAGAAAACAGGATTCCAGCGATACGCCTTCCACCCCTAATGCTTTTGCACGTTCGATGAAGTCCTGGACCGTTATTTTATGGCTGGGCTGATTTTGCTGCGGATACACTTCGCCGAAGAAACGGTGATAACAGTAACTGTCGATTCCGACCTTCATCAATCCTCGCTCACGCAAATACGAGCCCGTTTTCAGAGGCGACTTTCTGAATGTAAGTGCGACCTTCGTCGTACTCTTCGGACGTGTGAAGATGTTCTAACATCAGAGGCGTTTGACGGGGTAGCGACGCAATCTGAATGAGATAGGTCTTGTAATCGAGCCCTCCACGTCCCGGAATCATTTCTGCGAGATGCGTTGCGCGCGGGCCTACATCTTTGGCGTGGCAGGAAAGAATCCAGGGCGCGATCTTCCGGAATACTTCCTCGATGACTCTGCCGTTGTCGTAGTAAAGATTGGCGCTCTGGATAATGTTGCAGACGTCCACGTGAGCGCCGAAAGCGGGCCTGTCTACCGCATGAATCAGTCGAACGTAGGAATCGCCAGTGTTTGGTAAGCTCCAGCCCATCATCTCGATGCTGAACTTAGTACGTTTTGGTTTGACCGAGTCGATCAGATGCCTGCAGTTCTCAACCGTGGCGTCGAAGTAAGTCTGGCTCAGGTTCTTCGGATCAGGTCCATCCCAAAGCTTTGGGTTGTAAGATCCACCGATGTTTACGCAACATGTTGCACCGATCTCCTCAGCCAGAGCCAAACGGTCCAGAACGTATTGCATGTTCGCAGCTCGTTTGACTGAATCGGGATCAAGCATGTTCACCCACGCACCTACCTCGGCGATCACTACATCCTGAGCGGCAAAGGCTTTTGTAATCGCTCTTATCTGTTGAGTGTCGTGAAGTTTGGCCTGTGTGGGACAGTACGCCGCACTGTAGCCCAAGCGCCGATGTTCGCGGGCGAGGGCGACTGGATCTTCGGACTTCAAAAAGATCGGTCCACCCAGGCGAATCTTGCTGCGAGCCGGAGCGGCGGCAGCGTAAAGGACCGCGGCGGAGGCCGAAAGAAAAGTGCGACGGCAAATCGTGTGGGGCATCGTTAGGTCGAGCGCAGTCTTTTAGAAGTTATACTTCAAGGCCACCTGTAATTGGCGCATCGGAACCCCGGAGGCCGTGCCTGTAATGGTTCCGAAACCCGGCGAAAGAATGTTGCCATTAGGATTCGCCCATACAGGATGATTCAGAACATTAAACGCTTCTATTCGGAACTGGAGGATGTGGTGTTCACTGTAGAACATGTGAAATTCCTTGTGGGCATCGAAATCAAGAGCGAAGATGCCGGGCCCCACCACCGTGTTTCGTCCTACGGTGCCGAAGCTGCCGGCTGGTTGCTCCACAAATGCTGCCGGGTTAAACCAGAGGGAAGTTGTTGGATTGGACAGATACGGACTACTACCGGTCGCATTGGGACGATCATAACCGTTGCCGGTCCCGGAGCGATCAACACCGCCAAGCGTTATGGTTTGAGGCAGTCCACCCTGAACGGTCCAGATACCGCCAACCTGCCAACCACCGATTACTCCGTTCACAAGCGTGTTCTGTATGTTTACTTTGCGACCTCGTCCCACTGGCAGGTCATAAATGAATGATGTTACAAACCGGTTGCGTACATCGAACGCGGACAGTCCACGATCACACGCCAGACAGTCACCATTTTGACCGAATAGCTCGTCGTAACCCTGCGGCCGGATCCCGCTGGAATTGTCGATGGACTTTGAATAAGTATAGGACGTGATGAAGCTGAGGCCTTCTCCAAAGCGCTTCGTTACCTTGACGCTGCCCGCATTGTAATTTGCGTTGAAGGAGTCGGCCACTAACTGAATCACTCCAAACGTCGGAAAGGGCGTTCGAGAAATAGCCGTACCGCTGGTTCCGGGAATCGACTCATTTGCGTTTTGGAAACCGTATAGGTGACGACTTACTGAACCGAGATAGCCGAACTCTACCACATAATCTTTTCCTAGTTGCCGTTGAACGTTCGCCAGGTACTCCATCGTATAGGGCGTACGGTGCGAGTATGCATCGACGAAGGCGTATGGGTTAGTAACCGAAGCGGTAACCCCATTACCGGCGGTCACGGCGTTGGACCAGAACAGGGTAGGATTTCCCAAGCTGGAGTTGACACGGAAACGTCCGGCGATGTTGCGAGCCATATCAAATACTGCGTTCCCGATGTCCTGGTTGTAAAAGAACCCATATCCCATCCGGACTACCCATTTTGAGTCGGGAGAGTAAGCAATACCGACTCGGGGAGCAAAGTCATCCCATTCCGTTTTCAAAAGCTGTTTGGAAAGACTGCCATTGCTACAAGTGGCAGCAATTTGCGGCCATCTGATATTAATGCCCGCATAAGGATTGGTGCAGGTTCCCTGTCTGACAAACGACGGATAAGTGTTCAATGGAGCGTTTGAAAAATTCAGAATGTGGGGAAGGTTTACTGTAAATAGGTTCCCAGCAGTGTCATAGAAAGGCGGAGTAAGTTCATAACGGAGGCCCAGGGAAAGAGTCAGCTTAGGAGTAATTTTCCATGTATCATCAACCCATCCCGCAAAGTTGTTCCGCTGAAAAGTCGCCGAGGCAATCTGCACGGCAGCCTCAGATTGGTATAGATCGCCTAGTAAGAATTCGGCAAAGCTATCGCCTCCCGTTTTAGCAGCGCTTTGCGTGGCGTTCGGTTGAAAGGTGAACTGTCCTCGGGAGAATTGGTTGCCGACCTGGTTATAGTTCTGCCGCATGTATTCGCCGCCGAACGTGAAAGCATGCTTTCCCTTGATCCATGATAAATTGTCCAGGAATTGAAGGTTGTTATTGCTGTTCTCGTAGGGTCCATCCGTGCTGTCGCCTATAGACGTGTAATTAGTGAGCGTAATATTCGGGATGCCCCAAGTAACGGCAGGGCCGCCTGAAAAATTCGGAATGCCAAGCGAACTGACTACGTCGGTCTGGAAGGCAAGGAACGTACCGATTGAGTTGAAGAATCGCGTATAACCGAAGCGGGCCTCATTCACCAGAGTCGGCGAGAAGGTGCGGGTGTTAGAACCCATGTATTGCTCATAACCGATGATGATCTTGCTTCCGTCGAGGGTTAGGCCCTGGGTCGACTGGTTTTCACTTCCCCAGCTGTAACGGCCCGACCATTGCGATTTTGAAGACTCGACATAATCCATTCGAAGAACGAAGCCGTCCCGATTTACGGGAGCCGAGTCCGAACGAACATAGTTGTTAGATAAGCCCGCGCCGGGCACGTTAGCGGCCGGATAGTAACTTAATAGCTTCGCGGAAACGGGGTCAAAGCGACTAGCCGGAATTCGGTCGTTCTGAAACGGGAGCTTGGTACTTGGATCGTATATAACTTTGCCGGTTGCACTGAAATCTCCCGTGAACATAGCAGCGGTTGGAACAGTGTAGATGCTCTGAAAATTCTGACGGCGGCGAAACGCTTCGTAGTTCGCCATGAAGAAGAGCTTGTCTCGTCCGTTGAATAACTTTGGGATCCGGATGGGACCGTCGAGTTCAAATCCGAAGTCATTCCACTTGAAAGGCTGCTTCGGCTGCGGCTTACTTGTGAAAGAGTATGGCAAGGCATCCATTACGTCGTTCCGAAGAAATTCAAACAAAGCACCGTGGTAAGAGTTTCCTCCCGACTTGGTGAGTACGTTAATCTGCGTTGCTTCGTGACCGAATTGAGCGGGATAAACACCGGTTTGCACTTTGAATTCCTGTAGCGCGTCAATAGACGGAAGAACAACGTAGGTGTTGAAGTTCGGATCGGTGTTATTGACGCCATCGAGCGTAAAGTAGTCGAACATGATCCGCTGCCCGGCAACCGAAATGGATTGATTGGCACGGTCGCCTCCCTGTCGTGAACCGGCTTGACCGGAAGGTGGGGAAAGCGTATTCGTATTAGGAGCAAGTGCCACAAGGTTCAGATATTGTCTGCCGTTAAGTGGCAGCTCCTCAATCGATCGGTTTCCAATGACGGTTCCGACCGTGGAGTTTTCGGATTGAAGCAAGTCCGCTGCCGCCGATACCTCAACAGATTCAGAAAGCTGGCCGAGCTGTAGCACAAAATCGAGCCGCACGGACTGTTGCACCTCGACAGTTACACCGGTACTCAATCCCGCTTTGAATCCCGTATGTTCTACCCGGACGCTGTAAGTCGACGGTGGCACCGATGGAAAGTTATAATCACCGGCATCGGTGGTGGCGGTAGTGCGAACGCCATTCGTTCCAGTGTTAGTCAGAGTAATGGTTGCCTGCGGAACCGAGGCGCCGGATGCATCCGTGACGTGGCCGGTGATCTGACCGAAAGTTTGACCGAAAGCGGATGGAAGAGAGAAGATGGCCATCGCCCAAAAACAAACGATTGTGCAGCAACGGCGAAGCTTAAGGACTTTGCAACTTAGCATTAAGACCCTCCAGAGAACTTAATCGAGGCGACGACTGATCGAGCTTAACTAATCGATCCTGGACGAGACAAGAAAGTGTGCTCAACCTATCACACGCGAGTTCGTGAGGCAACCAATAAAAGTTTTGAGGAGTACCGCTCGTCCCGATCAGGCGAGAGAACGGCATAAGTCACTTGCAGGGCGGATTGAGATCGCTGCGAATTCAATTTGATATCGTAGCAACGACAAAACGACCGTGGCGACCAGTGATCTCGAAGGAGAGCGCGCGTTATGACCTTGAACAATCGGAGATTTTTCCTCAAAAATAGCGGAGCGATGCTAGGCGGCGCGTTAGCATTGCCGGCCTTGTCCGAGGCTATCCAGCAGACGACGTCCGTTTATCAGCGGCCTAAGTTAAAAATCACCGACATTCGTACTGCCGAAGTCCAGGTTCACGGGTGGCAGACCCATGTGCGGGTTTATACGGACGGAGGTCTGTACGGGCAAGGCGAATCGACCGATGCTGCGGTTGGAACTGCTGCCCTGGTCCACAGTTTTCGCCCGATGCTGATCGGAAAAGATCCGTTAAATGTCGATGCGCTCTGGGAACATATTCGAACTGCCGGCATCTTTGCCGGCGCCCAGAGCGGTCAATACGTGACGGCTTTGACAGGTCTCGAAACCGCTCTTTGGGACCTCACCGGTAAGGCGCTCGGTATGCCTGTTTATCAGCTTTTGGGCGGTAAATTTCGCGATCGTATTCGAATCTATTGCGATTCCGATATGGAAGATCCGCTCAGCAAGGAAGCTGAACGCAAGCTGGCGTGGATTCAATCGAACGGATTTACCGCAATGAAGATTGATCTTGACGAGGCGCGAGACCCGGCCCGGTTTGACGCCGTGAATTGGACTGCCAGCAACGGTGAGATTGACCGGATGGTGAGTTGGGTTCGACACACACGGGAATCGATCCCGAAGGAGATGGATCTCGCGGCGGACATGCACGGCCGGTACGATGCGCCCACCGGTAAACGCGTTGCGTCCGCAGTGGAGCCGTATCGTCTTCTCTGGTTAGAGGAGCCGGTTCCTCCCGAGGACATCGATGCCATGGCGGACATCAGGCATTCCACTAAGACGCCCATCTGTTGCGGTGAAAACCTTTATATGCGCTGGGGCTTCCGAGAGTTGCTGGATAAGCAAGCGGCCGATATCATCATGCCTGACTTACAGAAGGTAGGAGGTCTGTCCGAGGGAAGGAAAGTAGCCAACTTAGCACAGACTTACTACATTCCGTTCGCGCCACACTGTGTAGTCTCGCCAATCGGCACCATGGCGACTGCCCATGTTTGCGTGACGATTCCCAATTTCCTGGTATGCGAATGGCATTGGATCAATCATCTGGATCTCTGGAAGGACTTCGTGAAAGAGGGCGAGATCATTCACAAAGGCCATGTGGCAGTGCTAGATAAACCTGGATTCGGCGTTGAGATGAATGAGGAAGCGGCTAAGCAGGTGCAAGTTCCAGGGACAACCTGGTTCGAATCAAAGGCTTAATTAAGATAAAGCTGCAAAATAAGATGAAGCTGCAAAAGACGTTACCGAGAGTTACACTAATTCTGTTACTCCTCGCTGCTCTGCTGAGTAGTTCGACAACCGTCTCAGCTCAGGAAGGATTTTTCAACAAAGAGGAAGTCATCAAATACACGCCCGATTGGACTGGGGAACGTTTTGCCGATGGCCGGCCGAAGGTGCCGGACGCCATCCTGGACCGAATGAAAACCGTTACTTTGGAAGAAGCTTGGGCTACTCTTCGCGAGGCAGGCTTCAACCACCAGTACGAGGATGGTTGGCTTTCGATTTTTCCTGACAAGGTACTCGTCGGACGTGCGCTCACGGCTCAGTGGATGCCTGGACGTCCCGACGTGCAAAAAGTAGTGGAGGACCAGGGCAAACTAGATCATCGTCTTGGCGCCCAGAACGCTTGGCCTGTCGACATGCTCCAGCAACGAGACGTCTATGTTTGCGATCACTTTCAACTGAAGCAGGATGGGCCCTCCATCGGCGACAACGTGGGCAACGCAATCTATGCCAGAAGCGGGAACGGCATTGTCTACGACGGAGCGGTACGTGATATTGAGGGTCTTAAAGAGCTACCCAATTTTGTGTCGTTTGTTCGGTTTTATGATCCTTCTCACCACTTTGGCTCTTTGAACTCGGGTGCTCGATTGAATTCCACCATGGTTGGAATTAACGGACCTACTCGGATCGGGCACGCCATGGCGATGCCAGGAGACGTCGTGCTGGGCAAGGACGGCGGAGTTTTGTTTATTCCACCGCAACTGGCGGAAAAGGTTGTGAAGGCGTCGGAGATGACTCGACTGAGAGACATTTTCGGACACCAGAGATTGCGGGAGAAGAAATACACCGCCGGACAGATCGATGCGCAATGGTCCGCCCCGATCGAGAGTGATTTCACACAATGGTTAAGTACCACAACGGAGCCGTTGCCCGTCGGAAAAGAAGAAATCCAGCAGATCTTGAAGGAACGATCTAGGTAATCTAAACCGAGCTTCTAATTGCCGGCGGCCTTTGTATCGGTCAGCCAAGAAAACTCAGCTTCTCCGACCCTAAGTTGATGAAATTGGGAGATACAGTGTTGAGGTTCAGCTCGCCTTTCCGGCGAACCACTTATTGTTGATCGTTTTCAATTTTGCAAGATCCTGGCCGACGCCTTTGGCAGTGGAGGTGATGTTGCGATCTGTGGTCCAACGCCCCTGGTACCAGGTACAAGCTTCAAAACTGTCGTTCTGTTGCAGGCGCCAGTTTGCTGAGAGCTGTCGATAGTGAGCGAGCTTTGCTGTCTGTGTGCGGTCCAAAGCGAGATCATTTAGCTGAAAAGGATCGTTGCGGTTGTTGAAGAGAAGCTCGCTTCGATCGCGATGATAGATAGCATATGTGTACTCGTGATCCCGAAGGGCGCGCCATTCGGTTCCGTCTTTCCAGGCCGCTGTCGTTCCCATCCCCTGCATGTGGGCGGCGTCGTGATCGGAACCTCCTTTGCCAAAAGCATGGCTGCTGAGGTCTTTGCCTTCTACGGCCTTCGGAATAGGCAGATTGAGCATCGAGAGGACGGTCGGCATGATATCCGGCGTACCGAGCAGGCAGTCAGAAACGAGTTTGGCCGGAACATGTTTTGGCCAGCGTATCAGGAACGGCACGCGAGCCGCCTCCTCGTAGAAAATGTACTTGGCGCGGCGCCCGTGTGAGCCGAACATTTCCCCATGATCGGACGTGAAGATAACGATTGTGTTGTCGTCCAGTCCAGCATCCGTAAGAGCCTTCATAAGACGACCGACGTTATTGTCGATGCTGGCGGTCTGCGCGTAATAAGCGCGCTGCCAATCGTGCACGATTTGATCGTAATTGTGAGGCGGTGTGGCCCAGGCATCAGCGTACGGGTCCGGAATGTCGGAGTAATTCGGACGGAGCGGCAGATTCACGTCACGATAGAGTTCGGCCGAGGACGGCTCAACGTTATTCCAGTCCCACGGATCGTGCGGCGGTCCCCACGATAGAAAAAGCGCAAACGGATCGGGGTTCGATTTCGCGCGTTGGATGAACTCGATAGCCATGTCGGTCTGGCCATTCGGCTCGTACTGCTGGCGGATGTGTCGGTCTGTGTCGTTCAGAAAGTAGGGCGAATGAAAATATTCGTGGTTGAAGTTGTAAGCGGCCCAAAAGCCATCGAATCCAAGCCGGTAAGGACCCGGAGGAACGAACCCGTTCCGCGTGAGGTCGTGGCGCCCGAGTTCGTTCGCCCACATGTGCCACTTGCCGATGTAAGCGGTTTGATAGCCGTTCTGGGTTAAGACATGGCCGAAGCATTCGTGTTCAGGACTAAGCCGCAGCTCGTTAATCACCATGCCCGTGCTCGACTGATATTTGCCGGTCATCAGCGAGGCGCGGTGTGGCGCACAAACCGGAGTGCTCGAGACGGCTTGATGGAAGTTGCAGCTCTGGCTTGCCAGCCGGTCGATGTTCGGCGTGCGGGCGTATTCGTCGCCGGCATACCCGCACGAGAAGTAGCGCAGTTGATCGGCAAAGACATAAACCAGGTTTGGGCGCTTGGCCTTAAGAGACTGAGCGCCCAGGCCGCTGAGGGTCTGCGTTTCCAGCGCGCACAGAGCGCCGGCAGCATGCTGCACAAAACTGCGGCGGTTTAAATGATTCATAGATTCAAAGCCTCAGAAATAGATTTTGGCAGCTACCTGTATTTGACGTGACGTGCGCTGAAACGAGGGCGGCGAGCCAGCTGAACTTATCGTAGCCGCTGAAGGTGTGCCAATGGTGCTGTTCGGATTGTTGAACTGCGGCGTATTGGCGACATTAAAAATTTCGCCGCGAAGTTCAAAAGAACGAGCAGTATCAGCACGCCCGAGGGTGAAGCGTCGAAACAGCGAAGCATCCAGCTGGTGCGTACCGGGCCCAAACAACAAGTTGCGGGCGGAGTTGCCATACGCATACAGTGCGGGGGTAGCGAAGCAGGCGGGATTGAACCAGCGATTGGGAGTAGGATTCGAAAGCGTGGCATTGCAACCGGCTACTACATCGGCGCGCTGCGCTCCGGAACCGTTTAGCGTGTTAGTAGCAGGTGAGATTGTGTAGGGCAAGCCCGTGGAGAGCCGCAGAATGCCGTTCACCTGCCAACCGCCCGCCAGGACACGCGCCAGGCCCGCTTTGGGTCCGGGCAGCGCATAATTGGCGCTCAAGGTAAAGTTGTGACGTTGATCCCAATCGGCATTGCCGCGATCCGCTTCGAGGTTAAGCGAGTTCTGATGGTTGCCGCCAAATGTCGTATCGGTATCGATGGCGTGCGAGTAAGTGTAGGAGGCAAGAAAGTTGAGGCCGTGGCTGAGACGCTTGTCGAGCGTAAGCTGTAAGCCGTTGTAACTCGAGTTCGCCAAATTAGCCGTGTACTGAATGTCATTGAAGAAGGGATCCGGACGGCGCGTGGGAACAGCACCAGGGCCGGGAATAGGCTGATTGATGTTGTATTGATCTCGCAGCTTCGTCCCCTTCGTGCCGACATAGGCAACCGTCAACACCATGTCGCCTGTAAATTGGTGCTGCACATTGAAGTTCCACTGTTGAACGTACGGCATCCGTAAATCGGGGTCGAGAGTGTTCAAAGCGGCATTTTGCTCCTGAAAAGAGCGGCTGAAGCCCTGGCTGATCGTACGAGCAGTAGCGACATTCAGCGTACTGTTTGTAAAAGCCGACGTACCGGCGTAAGGGGGATTGAGTCCCAGGTTTCGGGTGATCTCAAATTGAGGCGCCGCGTAAAAAATAGCATAGGCGCTGCGGATCAAGGTCTTCGGCGTGATTGCAAAAGCAAGGCCGACGCGAGGGGAGAAGTTGTTATTGTCTCCGTTGGCGCCGCTTCGGGAGATGCCGTTCGTTCCCACCTGAACGAGAGCGCCAGTCGATTGCAGGAAGATCGATTGCCGGTTGCCGACCTCGGTCCAAGGAAAGCCGAGATAATTCTCGTAACGCACGCCGAGGTTGAACGTCAGTCGGCTGGTGACTTTCCAATCGTCCTGGAAGAAGAAGCCAAGTTCGGTTCGCCGGAAGCCCCGAGTGCCATCGAGCAGTTGAATACTGCCGCTGGAAGGAAGTCCCAGGAGCAAGTCAGCAAGCCCAAATCCGCTACCGGAGCTGGTGGGATTGGCGCTGAAGCCTCCATTGAAGTTTAGGCTACCGCGTGGGGCGCTCGTTTGGAACACATTGTACTGTTTGCGTTCCACCTGGCCGCCCATCCGGAATGAGTGCGAACCGCGAACCCATGAAAAATTGTCTTCGGTTTGATAATTATTCGAAGCAATTACGGCCGGCGTGAAGCCGTTATCGCCAAGTATGTTGTAGCCGCTCGGACTGATGATGGTGAGACCTGACGTCAGCGTAGAGCCCGTGTTGGCGCCCGGAATGCCAATCTGCGTTGAGATGTCCTGGCCAATGTTGATATTACTGAGCGTAAGATCGAGACGCGTGAAGCCGACACGGAATTCGTTCACCATCGACGAGGAGAAAACGTGGTGTTCGGTAAGTGCGAACTGGCGCACGGGCGAGGAGTTGAGGCCGCTTACGTCGCCGGTATTGCCGTCTGCAGCAGGCGCCGGTAAGGCAGCAGGCGAAAAAATGTTCGTTCGTCCAACGCTGCCTCGAAATGCCAGGCTGTCATTCGGATTGAAATAGTGATCCACCTTGAAATCAACCTGGTAGGAGTTATAAGTGATGGCCGGATTGTAGAGATAGTTATTGGCGAGCCCAGCCTGATTCGGTAGCGGATAGAGACTTAAAGCGTTCAGACCTACTGCTGAAATTTCGTTGCCTGGAATTTTGTTGCCTGGGTAACGGGTACGAGTGGTGACTCCATTCGTAATGACGCTGCTGTAAGGGTCATAAATCGCCGGAGAAATTTGCGAGAAGTCTCCTGTCCGCATCAGCGCAGTGGGAACCGTATTGGTATAGGTAAGAGCTTGGCGCCGAATGTCTCCCTCAGCCGAAACGAAGAAAAAAGTTTTGTTGCGGTCCCGATTATAGAACCCGGGTATAGTCACGGGACCGCCGAAGGTGCCCCCGAATTGATTGAAGACAAAATGCGGAATAGACAGTGCCGCACTGTCGAAAAAATTCTTAGCATCGAGCTTCGAGTTACGCAAAAATTCGTACAGATCCCCATGGAAGCTGCGGCCGCCTGACTTCAGCACTAGATTCACAAATCCGCCGGCAGCGCTGCCGTATTGTGCGTCGGCGGCGCTGGTCTGGAGATTGAACTCTTGAATGGCGTCGACCGGAGGATACACGGCTATCCCGAATCCGTTGTGGTTTTCGGCGTCGTCAACACCTTCGATCTTGATGCTGTTCCAATCGGTAGTGGGGCGTGCGCCATTTACAGCGAAGTTGGAAACGCCCCGCTTGGTAGTTCCCGAGAGGCTATTCGACTGCTGGCTAAACGACGCCACCGTGCCGGGCGTGAGCGTGATAAGGAAGGCGAAGTTTCGGACGTTGAGCGGAAGGTCGTTGACAGCCTTCTCGGTGCGAACGTTACCCAAGCTGCTGGATTCGCTCTGAATAAGAGGGGCGGCTTCGACAACCGTGAGTTCCTGGCTGTTACTGCCGAGTTGAAGGGCAAAGTCGGCCACAAGACGCTGGCCGACATCGAGACTAACGGAGGTTGACTCCTTCTTAAAACCGCTCTGACTGGCCGCAACCGAATACTTCCCGGGCGCCAACGGCGATGATTCATAGCGTCCCGCGCTGTTACTAACTAGATTGAGGACCAAGCCGGTGGCCGCGGAAGTAACAGCGATCTGGACGTTCGGGACAAGGGCTCCGGACGGATCCGTCACGGTCCCGACGATGGCGCCGCTACTCCCCTGCGTCCGGGCAACTGTCACAGAAAGAACAAGCAAGACAACTACAAAGACAGCTTTCAATCGCACGAGGATCCCCTTCCCAAGCTTTCTTGCAAGAGTTGAGACTGACTCCAAGTCTAATTGATTCTGGCTGGAAAAGAGTCAGGGAAAGTTGTCAACTCAACCGACCGAATTAGTTCGGTTGAGCTATGGGTAGTGCGAATCTTGCGAAAGTTGTTGGGAGGCGCGGGGCGGACTGGTTCCTTTGAGGTTCACGATACAGTAGTCAGAGGTTCCCTTGAGTTCACAACTGGTTGCTCCAGAAAACGAAGCGGAAATCTGGGCGCGCCTGATCGAATCCCAACCAGATGATCTGACCCCCGAAACAGCGAAGTAATTCCTTCGATTGGGGTTCACTGAAGGAGACCATGCCCGAATGCAGGATCTTGCCGACAAATCTCAATCAGGAACGTTAACCGAAGGCGACGTACGGGAGTTTGACAGCTACCTTCACGTCGGAAATTTCCTGGCGGTAATGCGGACGTTCGCGGTCTAAGCAGACCTCTAACTTCGAATATAGCCCAGCGGGGTGGAAGAACTTCGCTGTCAATGATTTGGAGGCGCGGGGCGGGATCGAACCGCCGAATAAAGGTTTTGCAGACCTCTGCCTTACCACTTGGCTACCGCGCCGACGGAGTTCTCTACGCAACATAACACAATCGATGACTTCGAATCAGTTCCTCGCGATACGCTCAAATGATAGAACCGACATGAGACCTGCTCAGTTAGCTCTCTTGCTTTCCTTATTCATGAGCACACTGCCAAATATTCTGGAAGCACAAACCACGCCCGAGCTCCAAAAGCAAATAGCGCAGTTTGCCCCGACGCCGTTGCCAGTTGACACCTCTCAGCTGAGCGCTGGCGATCGACAGGCGCTAACAAAGTTAATTGAAGCTGGACGGGTCATCGACCAGATCTTTCTTCAGCAACTCTGGGACGGTAACGCGCAGTTATACCAAAAGCTTCTCGCAGACAAAACTCCACTCGGCCAAGCCCGGCTCCACCTGTTCTGGATTAGCAAAGGCCCGTGGTCCACTCTCGACGGCCACCGCGCCTTTCTTCCAAATGTACCTGCTCACAAGCCGCTCGGTGCGAACTTCTACCCGGTGAACATGACGCGAGAAGATCTCGAGCACTGGATTTCCACGCTGCCGGAACACCAAGCAGAACAGGCGCGAAACTTCTTCACCGTGATTCGTCCGGCCCCTGATCCCAAGAAATTTGCCGCCGTTCCCTACTCACACGAATACCGCGGCAATCTGGAACGGGCAGCGCGGCTGTTGCGTGAAGCTGCCCAATCGACCACCAGTCCTTCGCTTAAACGATTTCTTCAAACTCGGGCGACCGCTTTTCTCGATGACGATTACTTCGAAAGCGACATCGCCTGGATGGATATGGATGCTCCCATCGACATCACGATTGGACCTTATGAAACCTACAACGACGAACTCTTCGGTTATAAAGCCTCCTTTGAAGCATACGTGTGCTTGACGGACAACGGCGAAACCGATAAAGTCAAACAGTATTCGAATCACCTGCAGAACGTCGAAGACAATCTTCCCATCGATCCGCGCTATCGCAATCCCAAGTTAGCTGCTACTACTCCAATCAGAGTGGTGAACGAAATACTATCGGCCGGCGACGCCAACCATGGCGTGCAAACTGCTGCCTACAATCTGCCGAACGACGAGCGAGTCATTCAGCAGAAAGGAAGCAAAAAGGTGATGTTGAAAAACGTACAGCACGCCAAGTTCGATAGCACCTTGCTTCCGATCTCGAAGCGTGTTTTGCCGGCTGCATCGCAGAGTGACGTCAGCTTCGATTGGTTCTTCACGCATATCCTCGCGCATGAGCTCAGCCACGGCATAGGGCCTCATCAAATCGAAATGAATGGCCGAAAATCGTCTGTCCGCCTCGAACTCAAAGATCTATACAGCGCAATAGAAGAAGCGAAAGCCGATATCACAGGACTTTTCATGTTGCAGCTGTTCTTCGATCAAAATGTTTTGCCGGGCGGAAGCCAAACCGAACGAAAACTTTACAACACGTTCCTGGCCTCGTCATTCCGAACTCTGAGATTCGGAGTTCAGGAAGCACATGGATTGGGAATGGCAATTCAATTCAATTACCTCACCGATCATGGCGCTTTTGTAAGACGTCCGGACAGCGCGTATGAGGTGAACTTCGCTAAGATCAAGCCTGCTGTCCGTCAACTTACGCATGACATCCTCACGATTGAGGCGCAAGGCGATTACTCAGCTGCTCAGCGCATGGTAAGAGAGCTCGGGATTATCAGGCCTGACCTGAAACAATCGTTGCAAACTCTATCCGCAATCCCCGTCGACATCGAACCGCTATTCGTAACTGCCGATGAACTTGCGCCAAACCGTCACTAAGTTCAACAATTGGCTTCCCGTAGCGGAGGATTTCCGCTGGACCGAGGCATTATTTTTGCGCCTGCTCGGTCTCATCTATATCTTTTCCTTCGCCTCATTTTGGCCCCAGATTGTAGGATTAGTCGGCTCGCACGGAATTAGTCCCGCTATTCAGCTTCTTGCGTTTCTCCGTAGCCAAGGCGCCCATAACATCTATCTCAACTTACCGACTATCTTCTGGCTCGGAGCCGGCGATCGTGCCCTGGTCGCTTGTTGCATTGCCGGTTGTGTAAGTGGCTTATTCATGGTTGCCGGTTTCCTGACTCGGACCGCCGCCATCGTATCGTGGGTGCTCTATCTCTCTTTAGTGAACATAGGCGAACCATTTAGCGCATTCCAATGGGACGCGCTGTTACTCGAATCTGGACTCCTGGCTGTATTCGCGGGTGCGCCATTCCTGCGTGTCGCTTATCGGTTTTTTCTGTTCCGACTGATGTTCGAATCAGGTCTGGTAAAACTAACGTCTCACGATCCGAACTGGAGAAACTTACACGCCCTTCGATTCCACTTCCTAACTCAGCCTCTGCCGAATCCCCTCGCCTACTATGCCTATCGCTTGCCAACTTCGATTCTAGACTTTCTAACAGCAGCATCACTAGGGATTGAACTCGTGATCCCGTTTTTGCTATTTGGCCCACGACTTTTGCGCTATCTTGCGGCGGCCCTCTTGATCATTCTGCAAGTAATAATCCTGCTGACCGGAAACTATGCTTTCTTTAACTTACTCACCCTGGCATTATGTTTGTGGGCGTTTGACGATGCTGTCTTCGCCCCGCTTGCCCGAATTTTGCGAGGATCACTAAGTCTTCGACACACTTGGCTAAAGCTCGCCTCAAATCTGCTGCTCGGCTGTCTCATCCTTCTCGGCGCTGTTGAAACCATCGACATGATTGTTCCCGTTTTTGCAACGCCAGTAGCCAAAGTGCGGTCCTTGGTGGGACCGTTTCAGGTCACCAACCCCTATGGGCTCTTTGCAATGATGACCACAAAACGTCCCGAAATCATCCTGGAAGGATCGAACGATCAAATCGTCTGGAAAGAATACAATTTCCGCTTCAAGCCTGGAGAACTTCATCGCGGACTCCCCTTCGTTGCGCCTTATCAGCCAAGACTTGATTGGCAAATGTGGTTCGCAGCTCTGGGAAGCTACGACCAAAATACCTGGGTTAGCGGACTCATGTACCGCCTGATGACAGGGGAGCCATCCGTGCTCAAACTCATGGAAGCGCCGCCTTTTACAACACCGCCTAGATACATGCGCGCCTTGCTTTATAACTATCAGTTCACAAGCCCGGCAGATCGGGCTCGGACCGGAGCAGTCTGGCGCCGAGAACTGATCGGTTCCTGGTGGGGGCCCGTGGCACTCAAACAATGAGCAGTCAAGCACTTGCTAACCTCGAACCAGTTCGGTAGTTAATGTCCGAACCAAGTCGATTCTCAGGTCTGTGCCCCCATTTCGTAATTGCAGTCTTTGCGTCTCTTACCTTTCTGACAGGCACTCTCAGTCCGCCGCATCTCATGGATGACGTTGATGGGACGCAAGCCGAAATCGCCAAAGTTAATGTTGCAGTCGGGTGATTGGGTAACTGCCCATCTCGATGGTGTTTCTTATCTCGAGAGAGCGCCACTTAAGTATTGGATTACAGCCACTCTGTACCGGGTGATGGGCATCTCAGACCGGGTTGCCAGACTTCCGAATACCATTGCCGTGATCTTGCTTTGTCTGCTGGTGTATCGTATCGGTGTTTGGGCCGGATCGGAGCGAATTGGCTTCTATGCCGGAGTTATTCTGGCGACATCGATTGGATTGTTTCTGTTCACGCGCACCGTGATTCCGGACGCGATTCTAACACTCGCAATCACCACAGCGATCTGGAGTTTTGTCCGCACCATTGAGCCAGAAGAAGAAACCTCCCCGCTCTGGATGTTACTTTTCTATTTCTCTATTACTTGTGCCGTCTTACTCAAAGATTTGATCGCACTTGTGTTTCCAATCGCAATCTGTGCCATCTATGGCATCATTTATCGTAAACTTTGGACTCCCCACATCTGGACTAAACGCAAACGTGCTTTCATAATCATGTATGACGAGGACCGGAAGCATTTGAAAGATCTGGTGGGGCCGCTCATTTAAGCCACCTCATGAGAAGCGGCGGGAAAGAATTGCCGACAAACTTGCCGTGACCATTGGATTTTCCACCCTAGGTCGGAAACCACTCGTTAATGTTCGAGTCCGGCTAGTATGGTGCGCTTTGAATTGAACTGTGTGACACTACCTACATCCCCTTCCTAACATGACCGCGAAGATGAATGTAAGCGAGCCCCTGGATAGCAGTGCGCTAGAGGCGATGATGATCCGATGGAAATTAGCAGAACAGTTCCTGGCAGACGCGGCTGAAAACTCTGAGACCGGAAAGATGGCCTTGCACGTTCTTGTGACTCAGGATTTCCCGAAGTTGCTCGAAGAGCTGACGCGCTTGCGGCCAGAGTTAGAAAACTTCTAATTTTTCTTGAATACAGATTCTAACGGCAAGAAACGAAACTAGGAGTTCCGCTCTGTGATAAGTTCCACAATGCTGTTAAGAGCACGCTGCGCCCCCGAGCTCGGAAAGGCCCCGATGAGCGCACGAGACTTCTCGGTGAATGTGTTCGCACGCTCATAAGCTCGTGCCACGGATCCGTGACCCTCTAAGATTTGTAAGACGCGCATGAACGGTACTTGTTCATAACTTCCGTCTTGAAGAACTGTGGAGATAGCGGTTCGTTCGTCCGGCGTTGCGTCTTCCAGAGCGTAAATAAGAGGAAGCGTTACTTTGCCTTCTCGCAGATCATTGCCGGCGGGCTTTCCCAGGATCTTTTCGGTTGAAGTGAAGTCGAGTATGTCGTCAACCAGCTGGAACGCCATTCCCAAATTCCAACCGAAATCGGTAAGTTTCGATTCCATGCTTTCGTCAGCGGCGGCGGAAATGGCGCCCAACGAGGCGCATGCCGAAAACAGGCTTGCAGTCTTACGATCCACCAGCTCCATGTAATCGGCTTCTGTAATATCGATTCGATGAAGGCGTTCCAACTGTAACAACTCGCCTTCCACCATCATCTGTGTCAGAGAAATCAACACATCGAGAATGCGAAAGTTTCTTTCACGCAGGGCAATCTGGAAGGCCTGCATGTAAAGCCAGTCTCCGGCCAGAACTGATGTGTGATTGCCCCAAACGATATTCGTAGACGGTCTTCCACGACGGGTTTTTGCTAAATCGATAACGTCGTCATGCACTAAGGTTGCCGTGTGAATCATTTCGACAACTGCCGCTAGTTTCAATGCACAACTTGTCGGCTGACCAAAAAGCCGGTTGACCAGAAGTAGCAAAGCCGGTCGAAGACGTTTTCCACCGCCGGCCTGTAAATACTGATTAATTGTGGTGATCGCGTCGACAGAGGCGACCGACTCCGCACTGATTTCGCGCTCAACTTCTTCGAGATCCGACTGAACCAGGCTAAATGCTTCGCGAGCTGTGATGGACTGCCGGATCTTGCTGAACATTATCTAGTGACGTCGAAACCTAAGTGTAACTTGCTGGTAGATCGGAGCTAATCGAGGATTCAACCCTGAACGCTCGCTTGAAATTTGCTGTTGTCTCAATCCCGATCTCATCGAGTGAGGTGCCCCGAGCTTTGGCAATCACCTCTGCCGTCTTCACAACAAATGAAGGCTCATTACGCTTGCCGCGATGTGGAACGGGCGCTAAGTACGGACAGTCCGTCTCCAACAACAACCGATCTACCGGTGTGATGCGAGCAGCCTCCCGGACGTCCACTGCTTTTGGGAAAGTCGACACACCGCCGAAAGCTAGATAGAATCCCAGGTCCGAACACTCGCGAGCCTGATCGACGTTTCCTGTAAAGCAGTGCATGACACAGGGGAGATCCACATTTGACCAATGATCACGAAGTAGTGCAAGAGTCTCACCCCAGGCATCGCGCGTGTGGATAACTATCGGCAGCCCACTCTCTTTTGCTACTTGCAATTGCTGAAGGAACACAGGAACCTGCTTGTCTTTCGGAACATCCCAATGAGAATCGAGCCCGATCTCTCCGATTGCTTTGACTTTTGGATGCCGCGCCAAGCTACGAAGATGTGGAAAGGTCGTGTGGTCTACTTTCAAACAGTCGTTCGGGTGAACACCGATGGTTGCAAACACAAATGGGTAAGTCTCCGCAATGCGCACTGCTGCTTCCAGATCCGGCGGCCCGTCGCCAGTTCCGATCGCGAGCATGTATGTAACTCCCACTTGCCGGGCACGCTCGATAACTTCGGAGCGATCTCCCTCAAACTGCGCATCATCGAGATGACAATGGGAATCTGCGATCTCCAAGAAGTTTCAGTCCTACTTCAGACGCGCGCCTACTGCGATGTCTTCATGGAACCCTGCTAGCACCGGTAAACCACCTTCTAAGCTCGCAGCCACCACCATGCCCTGTGAGGTCAGACCACGAAGCTTGCGCGGTTGAAGGTTCGCCACAATCACGATTTTGCGCCCGATCAGCTGTTCCGGCTTATAAGCTAACGCCAGCCCGGCCACTATGGTTCGCGGCTCCGTTTCTCCGATATCTACTTTTAAATGAAGCAGCTTATCTGCGCCTTTTACAACTTCTGCGTGCTTAACCTCTCCCACCCGCAGATCGACTTTACTGAAGTCATCGATGGAAATGAGATTGCCGGCTTCCTCTTTGACGCCGGCCGTAGCTGCCTCGACAGGTTTACCAAGCAGCGCTGCTTGTCTATCTTTCTCCACTGCCTCTAGATCTTGCATCTTTTGCACCGTCGCCTTTGTGTCTAAGCGTGGAAACACCGCGGCAGTATGGCCGATCTTCTGCCCAAGCTGAAGTCTCCCCCAATTTAGATCTTCAGTTTTCAATGTGCTCACCGGCTCACTAAATCCCAGTTGTTTCCATATAGCTTCAGCCGAGTGCGGGAGAACCGGACTTACTAATCCGCAAACAATGCGCAAAGTTTCGGCAGCTGTGTAGAGGGTATCGTCGAGAATCTTCTGCGCCGCTCCCGATTCGTCCTTTGCAATCTTCCAGGGCGCTTGCTCAACGATATACTTGTCGGCTATCGAAATAATGGCCCAGATCTGTTCCAACGCTTGTGAAAAGTTGAAATCCTCATAAGCAGCCAATGCAGTGCTTGTTGCTTTACTTACTTCTTGAACGATCAAGTTTGCGCCTTCAGATCCCGGAATCAAACCGCCTCGATACTGGTGGATCATCGTTAGGGTTCGGCTAGCCAGATTTCCCAAGCCGTTTGCAAGGTCCGAATTGTACCGTCCCACTAATGCGTCGAAGCTGAAGCTTCCGTCCTGTCCGAAGACAATCTCTCGCAGCAGAAAATATCGCAGCGCATCCACCCCCATCACATCCGAGATAGGAGCAGGCCGCACGATGTTACCGCGCGACTTACTCATCTTGTCATTCTCAAAGAGCAGCCAACCGTGGGCAAAAACTTTCTTGGGGAGTTCCCAACCGGCGGCCATCAGAAAAGCGGGCCAGAAGACGCAGTGAAAGCGCAAGATCTCCTTTCCAATCAAATGGAGGTCAGCCGGCCATAACTTCTCACCCTCCACTGCGCTGATGTAAGTTGTTAGCGCATCGAACCACACATAAAAAACGTGCGAGGGATCTGACTCCACCGGGATGCCCCACTTGATGCTGGTTCTTGTGATTGATAAATCCGAAAGACCCTGTTTCACAAAAGCCAGAACTTCATTACGGCGAATCTCCGGCTGTATAAAATCCGGATTGGCTTCGTAAAACTCGAGTAAGCGCTCAGTGAAAGCCGAAAGCTTGAAAAAATAATTCTCTTCTGTCAGCTCTTCGTAAGGCTTTCCGGTTTCCGGATCAATGTCGCCGGGTTTCGCGTCGTTGACAAACGATTCGCTCACCACCGCATAACGACCTGTGTAAGTGCCCTTATGGATGTAGCCATTCTCCCTGCAAGTTTCGAATAGCTTGTTCACTAACTTAGCGTGATTTTCGGCTGTGGTCCGCTGAAATCGGTCGATTCTCAGGTCCAGCTTCTGCCACTGTGTCCGGAATTCGTTGGAAATGACGGAGACAAATTCCTCAGGCGTTTTACCCTGCGAGCGGGCGGCACGCTCCACCTTTGTGCCATGCTCGTCCGTGCCGCTTGTAAGGACCACCTCGTAGCCTTGCATCCGCTTGAAAAGAGCGATTGTCTCGGCGGCGATTGTGGTGTAAGCGTGGCCGATATGCGGTGCTGCATTGACGTAGTAAATCGGGGTAGTTAGATAATACTTGCCTTTACTCATTCGTTAGTGGGTATCGGTTTTCTTAGCCTGAGCTCTGTACTTAGCGCTCGCGTCAGCAATCACATCCCGCAAGGGAACGCTATGCTCCTCGGCTGCTTTGCGGCAGTCTTCATACTCGGGAGCGAAGCTACCGCCGTCGCTGTATTTAATGCGTACAAGCCCGTATGAAGTCTCAACCTCCGTCAGGTGACGCGCTAAGACACGGCGCTCCGCCTGCACCACGCGAATCCCAAGAGTTGTCGTTTCGGCAAACAGAATCTCGGTAAGTTTCTCATTCAGCTCGGGTGGGGAAATCACGGTTACTTGCGTCGCCGCCCGATTTTTTTTCATGTAAATTGGCGTCAGTGTTACATCCAGTGCGCCTGCGTTCAACAGCCGCTCCATCGTGTAACCAAGCACCTGAGGCGTTGTGTCATCAATATTCGCTTCCAGCAGGCATACGGTGGTCGGTTCTGTTGCGTACGTTCTCTCTCCAATTAACACCCGCAACACATTGGCTTGCGAAGCGAAATCCTTGTTGCCGGCCCCGAATCCTTGCGAAAGCACGCGCACCGACGGCAGGGAACCGAAACCACTGGCCAGGGTTGTTATGATGGCCGCACCGGTTGGCGTCGTCAACTCGGCTTCTGGGCCAGCTGCATAGATGGGCGCATCCTTCAGCAACTCAGCCGTTGCAGGCGCCGGCACCGGCAGAACTCCGTGCTCGGTATTCACAGTCCCGCTTCCCACGTTGATCCGTGAACTGCGGATCTCTGTAACGCCAAGCAACTCTAGTGCAACGCAGGCGCCCACAATGTCGCAGATCGAGTCCACCGCACCAACTTCATGGAAGTGAACCTTCTCAATCGGCACACTGTGCATTTTTGCTTCTGCTTCACCAAGCCTTCGAAAAACAGCTAGCGCATTCTTCTGTGCCGCCTCAGACAAACTCCCGCCTAGAATGATCTTCTCAATGTGCGGCAGATGCCGGTGCTTCTTCTGCTCTACGAAATCGACAAAGAATTTCGAAGCAGTGATGCCATGTCGCATGGTCTTTTCCAGCCGGAACGTGGCGTCCAGATTCAAGCTATGAAGCGCCGATTGGACCGCAACCCAATCCGCCCCCGCGTCAACCAAAGCGCCGACCGTCATGTCGCCGCTAACACCCGAAAATGCGTCAAAATAGCAAATGTTCATCGAATTGAGGAAGTTCGGCGAGGCGACCCCGACTCTCCTATCTTACAGAGCCGCCTTGTCGGGCCGCCTAACTGGGCGAAGCCACGGAGTTGCCTCTGGTCAGTACCTCGCGGGCACGAAGCACGTCGGCAATCGCTTCGTCGACCGAAGTCGACAGCGCGGTAAGATGCCCCATCTTGCGCCCGGGTCTCGGTTCCAGCTTCCCGTAAAGATGAATTTTTACGTTTGGAATGGCCGCCGCCGCCGCCCAATCCGGTTCCCCATTCGACCAGAGGTCGCCGAGTAAGTTCGCCATCGCTGCCGGAGCCATTTGCGTAACTTCTCCTAGGGGCAGTGCGCACACTGCTCTAAGTTGCTGCTCAAATTGACTGGTCACGTTTGCGTCAAACGTAAAGTGCCCGGAGTTATGTGGCCGCGGCGCCAACTCGTTAATCAAAAGGCTTCCATCTTTGCAGACGAAAAACTCAACACACAGCACGCCAACTACTGCAAGCCTGTCAAGAACGTTATGAGTGATCGCAACAGCTTCTTTGGCCACTGCGTTTGTTACCCGAGCAGGAGAAATCGAAAGATCCAGAATTCCATTCACGTGATGGTTTTCGATTGCGCCGTAATGGATGAAGTCTCCATGCAGCGTCCTTGCTGCTACCACTGAGATCTCACGGTCGAAATCGACCATCGCTTCCAAAACTGCTTCTTTCCGTCCCACGGCTTCCCACGCCGCCTCTAAGTCTGACGGGCCAGTGAGCCGAAACTGTCCTTTCCCGTCATATCCGAAGTCGGCTGTCTTCAGAATGGCCGGCAGCCCAATCTCACCCAATGCTCTTGCCAATTCTTCGATGCTCAGAACACGACGAAATCGTGTCACTGGTAAACCTGCTTCAGCGAGAAACGTCTTTTCCCGAAGCCTGTGTTGCGTTACATGGAGAATGTGTCCGCTAGGACGCACCGGTGCGCACTCCGCCGCGGCAGACGCCGTAGCTGCCGGAACGTTCTCGAATTCGAAAGTCACAACTGACACGTTGCGCGCGAATCTGGAAACGGCATCAAGATCGTTGTAAGGCGCGTCGACTTCCAGATCGGCAATTTGGCCGGTGGGCGTGTCAGCGTCTGGAGACAGCGTGTGGACTCGATAGCCCATCCGCCTGGCTGCAATCGCAAACATACGTCCCAGTTGTCCGCTGCCAAGCACGCCGATGGTGCTCCCGGGAAGAATAGGCTCGACGGATCGCACGCCCATCAGGAGAGCTGGTCGCTCAACACGGATTCAGTCTGTTGAAGGCGCCAGGCCTGAAGTCGCTCGCGTAATTTTGGATATTTAACGCCCAAGATACTGACAGCCAGAAGAGCGGCGTTTGCAGCTCCGGCATTTCCAATTGCGAGCGTGCCCACGGGAATACCAGCCGGCATCTGAACGATCGAGAGCAGAGAGTCGACGCCGTTCAGCACGCTGCTCTTGATCGGAACACCAAGTACCGGAAGAACCGTGTGGGCCGCGACCATTCCCGGCAAATGAGCTGCTCCGCCAGCCGCCGCAATGATCACCTCTATCCCGCGCCCTTCGGCCGTCTTGGCGTACTCGGCCATCCAATCGGGAGTCCGATGTGCAGACACGACGCGGCACTCATGGGCAACGCCAAACTCCGTCAACGTCTGGCTCGTTTTCGCCATCGTCTCCCAGTCAGACTTGCTGCCCATGATCACGCCAACAATCGGTTGCCCGGTCTCCATTAATAGATCCACGCTGGGCGAACAGGCCTATTCACCTTGCGACGCAACAAACCCCTTCTGCCCGTCAAATGTATAGAGATTCTCAATCTTAATGAAATCGAGACCGGTCTTTTGCAAGCGGTCGAGCAGCGTAACAATCTGCTGATGCGTAACCGGGCCGTTGGCTTGCTCGGACATAAAGCCGGCTCGCCAGTGATCGGTGCAGAATGTTTCTTCAAAGCCCTCGGGATACACCTTCACTCCCCGGTTGCTCACCGACGTGAGCTTGAGCCCATCGCCTCCCAACTGCTCTAATTTCTTCCCGAACGCCGTAGGGTTGCGGTCGTTCCACTGGAGGAAAACGTCCACACCGATCAATTGCTTATCGGCACGAGGCTTTGCTGCATAACTTTGGGAAGCTTTCTGCTGTGGCGCCTTCGAATAGGAAGCTTCTTTCAATTTGTCGGGCTTCTTGCCTAACCGGGCTACAACGGCTTCCGCAAACTCTTTGGTCCCGACTTTCTGCTTACTGACGCCTTCTTTATAAATGTCGTACGTATGGACGCCATCTTCGATGGTCTTGAGCCAGGCATTATGAGCAAGCTCAGCCACATCAGGCTGGCCGATGTGGATCAGCATCAACAGGCCGCCGTGAAACAGCCCCGAGGGGTTTGCCAGATTTTGCCCGGCGCGGCGAGGCGCGGAGCCGTGAATGGCTTCAAACATTGCTGCATGTTCGCCGATATTGGCCGAACCGGCCAGACCGACCGACCCGGCAATTTGAGCTGCCACATCTGACAGGATGTCGCCGTACAGGTTTGGCATCACCAGCACATCGAATGCTTCTGGTGTGTCGGCCAGTTTGGCGGCCCCGATATCGACGATCCAGTGTTCTTTTTCAAATTCCGGATACTCGGCCCCGATCTCATCGAAGACCTTGTGAAAGAGGCCATCGGTGAACTTCATGATGTTGTCTTTCGTGAAGCAGGTCACTTTTTTGCGGTTGTTCCGCCGAGCGTACTCAAACGCGTAACGGACGATCTTTTCTGACCCCGGACGGCTGATCAGCTTCAGGCACTGGTAAACCTCGTCGGTTTGTCTGTGCTCGATGCCGGCGTAAAGATCTTCCTCATTCTCACGAACAATTACTACATCCATGCCCGGGTGCTTGGTTTCGATGTAGGGGTGGTACGAAACGCACGGCCGAACATTGGCATACAGCCCCAGCGTCTTTCTGGTTGTTACGTTAAGGGATTTAAAGCCACCGCCTTGCGGTGTCGTGATGGGGGCTTTGAAGAATACTTTTGTCCGCCGGAGAGACTCCCATGCACTCGGTTCAATGCCGGCGCTGATGCCGCGTAAATAAACTTTTTCACCGATTTCGATGTCTTCGGTCTCAATTCGCGCGCCGGCCTCTTTCATGATGTGGAGCGAAGCGGCCATAATTTCCGGGCCGATGCCGTCGCCATGCGCAACGGTAATGGGAACTAGATTCGATGCCATAGGTACAGAGCCATTAGATCAAAGCCCACCAAAAGAAAGTACGTCGGCCCCTTTACAATTCTTGTCAGACGAGAAGGAGTACACTGAAACTGTTGTCGGGCCGCAGTTCTTTGGGGAATGTACACTAAGTCCTTCCACCTCAATTTCTCACTGTTCTGACCATCTGACCTGACCAAGACAGAGTGAAAGACTACATCGAGCTCACCAAACCGCGAATAACGTGGCTCATTCTCATGAGTACGGCTATTGGCTACTTCTTTGGACATCGCGGACCTTGGTCACTGGTCGAGATTCTGCACTCGATTGTCGGTACAGGCCTCATCGCTTCCGGGACAGCCGCATTAAACCAGTGGTACGAACGAGAGGCGGACCGCCACATGCGTCGGACCCAGTATCGGCCTCTGCCGTCAGGAAGGCTCAGACCAAACCAAGCTCTTTGGTTTGGCATTGGACTGGCTTTGGTCGGCGGCCTTGAGTTAGGATTCGGCGTAAATTGGCTGTCTGCGGCGCTCGGTATTTCGACGCTGTGGATGTATCTGTTTCTGTACACTCCGCTGAAACAGAAGACTTGGTGGTCGACGACAGTGGGAGCGTTTCCGGGCGCGATGCCTCCGTTGATTGGTTATGCTGCAGCTGCCGGCAAGCTCACCGCGGAAGCCTGGGTCTTGTACGCCATCCTCTTTTTCTGGCAATTCCCCCACTTCTACGCCATCGCGTGGATGTACCGCGATGATTATTCACGAGCCGGCATTAAAATGCTTCCGGTGGTCGAGCCGGACGGTGAATCGACTTCCCGGCAGATTTTGCTCTATTCTGTTCTCCTCATCCCCATCAGCCTGCTGCCGAAATGGATCGGTATGGAGGGTGGAATCTATACAGTGGGAGCGCTGGCAATTGGGCTTCTGTTCCTATACGCAGGCGTGCGGGTTTCATTGGACAGAACCAAGGTCCGAGCTCGAAGCGTTCTTCTCGCCTCCGTCGTCTATCTTCCGGTTCTCTACGGATTAATGTTGATTGATCCCATCCGGTTGTGACTAAGTTTGCGCTTTTCCTCCTTCCCGTTCTTGCACTGACAACCGCCTGTACGGACTCTGCCAACAAATTGCCCGACTACGGCAAAGTTCCTTCCTTTGAGATGACCGATTCTCAGGGCCGGCCATTTAAGAGCGACCAATTGGCCGGGAAAGTTTGGGTGGTGGACTTCATTTACACCAACTGTCCTGGTCCGTGTCCTCGCATGACATCGCAGATGCACCAGGTGGAGCAGAACCTCAAAAGCGATCCGGACGTTCGACTGGTGTCGATTTCAGTAGATCCGGCTCGCGATACGCCGCCGGTGTTGAATGCATTTGCCCATCGCTTCGGCGGCCCGACGGACAAGTGGTTCTTTTTAACAGGCTCACCTGACACGGTCCACCTCTTGGCTCACCAGGTCTTCAAAGTTGGGGACCTGATCTCGAAAATGGATCACAGCACCAAATTCATGGTCGTGGATAAGCGCGGTGAGTTGCGCGGTTACTACTCCACTTTCGATGAAGACGGAATCCCCAATATTCTCCACGATGTCTCGGCGCTGCGCCGCCAGTCTTCCTGACAGCCTTCGCTAGGCTGAACAAATGGATGAAAGCCGAAAAGTTCTGAAGCAGAACTGGGACGCCGAGTTGTACGAGGCGCGCCATTCTTTTGTCTGGCAATTCGGGGAGAGTCTGGTCGAACTGTTGGCTCCAGTTCCCGGGGAACGCATTTTGGACTTAGGCTGCGGAACAGGCCAGCTGACAGCCAAGATAGCCGAACATGGGGCCTCCGTTCTTGGCCTGGATGCTTCGCCGGACATGATCGGACAGGCCCGGCAGAATTTCCCAAACCTACATTTCGTCTTAGAAAGCGCAACCGCCATGCAATTCGAAGACGAGTTCGACGCCATCTTCTCGAACGCCGCTTTGCACTGGATTTTAGATGCCTCAGCGGCTGCTAATCGGATGTGCCGGGCTTTGCGCAAGGGCGGCCGGCTTGTCGCCGAGTTTGGCGGAAAAGGAAATGTTCGTACGATCGAGCGTGTGGTCGAGATGGTCCGGGCAAGATACGTCGCCTCGGCTCCTCCCGCTCGCAGGTTCTACCCGGCGATCGGCGAATACTCCGGTCTGCTCGAGGCGCAGGGATTCGAAGTCCGGTTTGCCCACCTGTTTGATAGGCCAACGCCGCTTGAAGGCGAAGCAGGAATGGCCAACTGGATCGAGCAATTCAGTGGCTTTCAGTTCGACTCGTTGTCTGCGCAGGCGAGGAAGAAAGCAGTGGACGAGACGGTCGAAGAGGTTCGCCCGGCGCTGTACCGCGAAGGCAAGTGGTACGCCGACTATAGACGGCTGAGAATTATCGCTGTGAAGATGTAACTTTCTGGTATGGTAGTGGCACAGAACGCCCGAAGGGAGAATCATGGCGAGCATTTCACATACAACTAAAGATCACGACGAAATACAGAAGTGGGCCGAAGAACGTGGTGGCAAGCCCTCTCACGTCAAGAGCACTGGTTCCGCGGAAGACATCGGTATTCTGCGACTCGACTTTCCAGGTTATAGCGGCGCTGATAGCCTCGAGCCGATTTCATGGGAACAATGGTTCGAAAAGTTCGATGAACGAAACCTTGCGTTGCTGTATCAGGAGGAGACAGCAGGCGGCCAAAAGAGCAACTTCAACAAGATCGTAAGTGCGGAAACGGCTGAAGAGACCGAGGGTCGGCCTTCTAAGAAAATAGCCAAGAAAGTTGCGGCAAAGAAAGCCGCTCCGAAGAAAGTGGCTGCGAAAAAGGTAGTCGCCAAGAAGGCTCCGGCTAAGAAGGTTGCCGTTAAGAAGGCTGCAGTGAAGAAAGCTGCGGTGAAGAAGGTGGCTGCTAAGAAGGCGCCGGCTAAGAAGGTTGTGGCGAAGAAAGCCGCTGTGAAGAAGGCCGCTCCGAAAAAGGTCGCCGTGAAAAAGGCGGCTCCGAAGAAGGCAGTTTCGAAGAAGGCTGTCAAGAAAAGTCGCCGCTAAGCGCAGCTCCTACGATTACATCCACGCTTTCGAGGGCGGTTGGTTTAGACTTGCTCATAGAGCATGGCAAGTCCAACCGCCGCGCGAAAAAAAGAACTGCCTCTCATTCCAATCGTAATCGGGGCAATCGCAGTTGTTGCTTTGATTATTGGGCTGTTTTACCTCAGCAAACCTGCTACGACACATCCTGAGGAGCGCCCTTCCGCCGAAGGAACCGCCTACCTCCAACACCTCACTCTGAGCAACGTGAAGATGAAGGCGACCGAGAACTTCATGAAGCAGCAGGTGGTAGAGGTGGAGGGAAGCATTTCAAACGATGGCAGCAGGCCGATCGAGCATATCGACGTCCACTGTATTTTTGCAGGCATTGACGGCAAAGAAATCCACCGAGAGAAGGCAGCCATTGTGGCTTCTAAGCCCGGCGAGTCCTTGCGGCCAGGCCAAGTCCGCTCTTTCCGCCTCCCTTTTGACAGCCTTCCCGACGGCTGGAATCAAGCCATGCCGCGCCTGGTGATTGCGCAAATCATCTTCGCAAAGTGAGCGAGACGCCACCAATGACGGTTCTGGTTGTGGACGATGATGCCGATCAACTGATCATTCGCTGTATGCTGCTCGCCCACCACGGATTCGAGACCAGGCGGGCAGCAGACGCAGCCACTGCTATTTCGATTGCCAGGGAACAAAAGCTGGACATAGCCGTAGTGGATGCTCGCTTGCCGACAGAAGAGATCGGGCTATCACTGATCCGAGAGATCAAAGCTCTCTTGCCCAGCCTAAGCGTAATCGTGCTTACTGGAGCAGAGATAGAGGGTCTGAAAGCAAAACCTGAGATCGCGCTGATCCAGGAAGTGATTCAAAAGGGTTCTTCGTCCAAAGCGCTACTGAACGCTCTCGACGATATCAAGGCTTCGCTGGAGGCGGAGCGTTGCTATCATGGCGGGCGCGATCGACATCCAGCGTGAGCTGGCGGGCGATTTTAGCGGCTACGTCGGCGCCGGCACCACGGAATTTTGCGCCGAGGCTTTCCTGGGTGGTTGACCAAAGCACATCGCCGACGTTGTTGCAGAGCCGAACCGTGGCATAAGCTTCGTGCTTGCGTTCCTTGGTGTGTCGCGATTGGGCGTCGCTGAGACTTAAGCCACCGTACCCGCCGCCACTTGCTCTTGAACTCGAGGATGATCCAGAGCCGCCGTATTTGCCTCCGTTTTGGCGGGTGCTGACGCCTTCGCTCACATCGTAGACATCCTCGAAGGCGTGTTCGTCGGCAGCACCTTTGAGCACTGCGTCGGCTCGATCAGGGTTGTCCGTCAGAACAAACAGCTTGGTCGAGTCTACGCCAGCGATAATCAGATCGCGTAGGGCATCCGCTCCGGGACCGCCCGTCAATGGCGCCACAAAGATTCGCTTCACCTGAATTAGTTGGGAGACCGGAGGAGGCGGAGCAGCCTGTCCGCAGAGTAGCCCGGCTAGGAGAAGATAGCCGAGAAGCTTCATCCTTTGCCTGCCATTCGCGCTTCGTCGTCCTGATATTCGACCTTCTGTCCAGTGCGCGCTTCGAGGGTCACCAGCGTCAGCCGGACATCATTCTTATCTACTCGGAACATCATGGCTTCCTGGCGGCCATTGTTGTCCTGGAAGCCGACCGTAAGAAAATGTTCGCGCTTCTTGGTGAGCATAAAGATCGGCGAAATGACCGCGGCGGCGACATAGCGGCGGTCTACTTTTTGTCCGTATTCGAGGAGGTTGATCCGTTCATAGGGAACTTTGACCTCGGTTTTTTTCGAGAGGAAGACAAAGAAGGTATCGTCGGTTAATTGAATATCGCCGGCGTTCTTAGCCGGGATATCAGGACGTGTGCCGCCCAGATACTCGGCGTGGCTGCCGACGTGACCGGCGAAGGTGAAAAATGCGCATGAAAGCAGAGCAATGATAGAAAGGAGAACACGCATGGCCGAGACAGATTCCCAGGAGAGAAGTGGGACGGCGGACGAGAAGTTCTCAGAAGTAAATCTTCTCGATGGGGATCCCTTGCCGGCACAGATCGCACGATTCTGAATCCTTATAGTAAACAGCGTCCATCTTGGCCAAATAGAAGAGTGGGATGTTATCGAAGTGAGCGGTGGTGGGATTGGGCTGATAGACGGCAACAGCGAGTCCGACTACTTCGGCGCCGTGCGACTCGATCAAGCTCTGTAGTTCGGTGAGACGGCGGCCGGAGCGAAAGATGTCGTCTACAAGCAAGACTTTCTCGCCTTTTTGAGGCTCGATGAACTGCTTGAAGCGGATGGGAATAGCGTCTCCGTCCGTTTCGGCCCAGTAGACCTGACGGGCATGCAGGGCTTCGCAGATGCCGTAAGCGATGGGCACGCCGGTGTTGGGACAGACGACCGACAGTTCCTTGATCATGGCGCGGATCTCAGGATTTCCGCGCAGGCGGCGACTCAGGCCAACGCTGAGCAGCTTGGCGTGCTGATAATAGCGGAACGCTAAAGCCACCTGTACATATTCATTGGCGTGCATGCCGTTGGGGTATTCAAAGTGTCCGTGACGAAGCGCGCCGGTTTCACGCAGGAGTCCGATCACTTCCTGGTTTGTGGGGATAAGTTCCATGCTGTTGGGTTAGTGGGCGCCTTTGCCGGCCAGCACGTGCGGAATGGTTTTCAGCATGATCGTGCAGTCGAGCTTGAGCGACCAGTTTTCAATGTACGTAATGTCAGACTGCATCCAGGCGTTGAAGTCGAGCTTGTCACGCCCCATGATGGCCCATAAACAAGTGAGGCCGGGGCGCATGCGAAGACGACGCTTTTGCCAGCGAGCATAGCGATCCACTTCGGCCAGGAGGGGAGGCCGAGGCCCGACCAGGGACATGTCACCGCGCAGGACATTGTAGAACTGAGGCCACTCATCGACCGAGTATTTGCGGATAAAGCGGCCGATTGGCGTGACGCGCGGATCGCGGGACAGCTTGAAGGCAATCTCACGCTCATTCAGATGTTCGAGTTCCTCACGAAGCGCATCCGCATTCGCAATCATGGACCGGAACTTCAACATCGTGAACTGACGGCCGTTCCAGCCACAGCGCTGCTGCCGGTAGATGATTGGGCCGGGTGAACTTAGCTTTATGAGCAACGCGATCAAAAGGAAGAGAGGCGAAAGAGCGACCAGTCCGATGACCGATACCAAGATGTCTACGAGACGTTTGGTCAGCAGACTGAGGTCGTCGAAGGGCGCCGCCGAGAAAGTCAGGAGCGGCGCATCGCCCACGCGATCGAGAGTCATCTCGCTGTTGACGTGGGGGAAAAAATCAATGGCGATGCGGGTGCGGACGCCTTGCTCGTCACAGAGCAAAAAAACAGGTTCGAGGGCGGAGAGGCGGTTGCTTTCTACGTCGAAGATCACTTCATCGATGACGCTGCGCCGGAGGAGTTCGGGGATTTGCCGATAGGATTCCTGTTCGGTGAGCCTGGCCGCAATCTGGATGCGGAAGGGCGATCCCTGGCGGAGCCGCCGCTCCAGTTCGCCCGTCTTCTCGGCGTTACCGACCAGGACGAGATGGTAGGGCATTCCGAACCCACGCTGAAAGGCTCCAATCAGACGCGGCGATTGCCAGCGGAACAGACTGAGCAGAATGAAATCGAAGACGAAGAACAAGGCAAGAAAGCTGCGGCTGAGCGGGTGGTCCAAGTGCAGGAAGTACTGCATCAAGATCACGAGGACGATTCCAAATAAGCACTGACGAAAGGTGTGACGGAGTACCCGGCGGGGCTTAGCCGAATCCAGGTATTCGTAGACCCGTTGTTGCGAGCCGAGGGCGATCCAAACGACCGCGCAGAAGATCAGGAGCAGCGCGTGAGGACGAGGATTTAAGAAGAAAAGCGTCAGGTGGAGGGCGGTTCGAATGTGATAAGCGGCTTCAAAAGCTGCCGTTGTCAGCAGGGCGTCTGCCACTGCAAACAGCAATCGAACTCGCTTTCTCTGGTGTGAAAACATTCCCGAGTTTTTTGCCCGCGATCTTGCCTGTTGCGCAAACGCCGATACAGGAATAGCTCTTTCTATTATGCCGACTTCTTCAATACCGGCAGGAGAGCCTGGTCGAGATCGGCGATGACGTCCTCCACCGCTTCGATGCCGGCGGCGATGCGTACCAGGTTTTCGCGGATCCCCATGCGCTCGCGCATCTTCGGGGAGATGTCGCGGTGGGACGCCATGGTGGGGTAGAGAAGCAAAGTGTGGACATCGCCCAATGACGTTCCCGGCACGATCAGCTTCAGCCGATCCATGAATGTCATGACAGCATTCTTGTTGGCGTCCTTAATCTCGAAGCTGAGGATGGCGCCGTATAGGTCTGGCGCAAAAAGAGTTTTGATGGCAGCTGCATCGGGATGGTTCGGATCGGAGCAGTAGTAGACGCGCTCGACACCGGAATGAGCCATCAGCCAGTCAGCGATTTTGCGGGCATTTTCGCATTGCCGTTCGAACCGAACGGCGAGCGTTTTGATACCGCGCATAGTGAGATAGCTCTCGAAAGGGCCGAGGACCGGTCCGGTGATGCGGGAGATCTGACGGAGCGGCTCAAAGTGTTCTTCGTCGCTGACGACAATGCCGCCCAGCACGTCGCCATGGCCGGCCAGATACTTGGTCGCGCTATGGACGACCAAATTCGCACCGAAATCGAGGGGTCGAACGAGCCGGGGGGTCGAGAAGGTGCTGTCGACGATGAGGGCTGCACCGGCGGCATGAGCCAGTTCCGCGAGTTTACCGATGTTGGCGACTCGCAGAAGCGGGTTGGAGAGAGTCTCGGTAAAGAGGCAGCCGGGCTTGGCCTTGGCGATCGCTTTCTCAACAGCATCGAGATCGCAGATATCGACGTAGGTAATGTCCACGCCGAAGGGAGCAAAGACCTGGTCGAAGAGCTTAACCGTTGCGCCATAGATGGCATGCGACGAGAGGATGGAATGGGGCCGGTCGAGTAAGGCAGCCTGAACCGCAATTTGAATGGCAGCCATTCCGGAGGCTGTGGCAAGCGATCCGAAACCCCCTTCAATTGCCGTGGTGAGCTCTTCGAGCGCGCTATTGGTCGGGTTGGCATAGCGGGCATAGCTGAAGCCCTGCTCTTCGTTCCCGAAGATACGGTCTAGCGTGGCCGCTGTCTCATAGAAGAATGTGGTGCCGAGGTGGATCGGCGTAGTGGATGGCACGTGACCGGAGCGATCGCGTTTCCGGTCTCCGGCGTGTACGACTTGTGATTCAAATTTCATTTGCGTTTCCAGCGGACCCCGTCTTTTGTGTCTTCGAGCACGACCCCTTTCTCCAGAAGATCGGCCCGAATCTGATCAGCCAGTTTGAAGTTACGTGCTTTCTTCGCTTCCATGCGCTGATCTACTTGCGCCTCGATGTCAATGTCGGAGAGTTCTCCGCCGGCCCCGGTCGGTTTGAGAACATCGAAGACGCCGTCAAAAATTTCCAGGACGCGCGCTGCTTCCCACCGATTTTCTTCCAGGTACTGGTTGTCGTCGAGGGCGGTATTCATGGCGCGAATATACTCGAACACGGCGGCGAGAGCTTCGGCAGTGTTCAGATCGTCGTCCATACTTTCTTCGAACTGCCGAATCGCTTCCTGCGATCTCTCGGTCAGCTCTTCATTGCGGCCGGGCTGGAGTCGGGAGGAGGCGAGACGAAGCTCAAAGTCGCGTAGCCGTTCGATCGATTTGGCAGCTGCTTTCAGTCCTTCAAAAGTGAAGTTTAGCTTCTTTCGATAGGGAACGGACGCGAGCAAATAGCGGATGGTTTCGGGCTGATAGCCCATTTCGAGGAGATCACGGAGGGTGTAGAAGTTGCCCAACGACTTGGACATCTTCTGGGATTCGATCTGGAGATGTTCGGAATGCAGCCAGAAGCGCGAGAAGGGCTTGCCGGTAATGGCTTCCGATTGGGCGATCTCGTTTTCATGGTGCGGAAACACAAGATCGATCCCGCCGGCATGAATATCGAGAGTATCGCCGAGATAGTACATTGCCATGGCGGAACACTCGATGTGCCAGCCGGGACGGCCGTCGCCGAAGGGCGTCTCCCAGTAGGGCTCGGCATTCTTGCGACCCTTCCAGAGAACGAAATCGCGCGCATCGGCCTTTTCGTATTCATCGACGTCCACGCGAGCGCCGCTTCGCATGCCGGAGAAGTCATTGTGCGAGAGCTTTCCGTAACCGGGAAAGGAAGCGATACGGAAGTAAGTGGATCCGTCACTTGAATAGGTGCAGCCGCGAGCGTTCAGATCCTCAATGGCTTTGACCATCATGGGAATGTGCTCGGTAGCTTTCGAGACATGCTCGGGCTGCTGGAGACGAAGCGCCGCCGCATCCTCAAAGAATGCTTTCGTATAAGCCGCAGTGTACTCCTCAATGGACTTGTTTTCCTTGGCGGCATTGATGATGATTTTGTCTTCAACATCGGTGACATTCATTACATGGTTCAGTTCGAAGTTACGATAGCTCAGCCAGCGACGGAGTAAGTCCTGAAACGTGAACGTTCGAAAGTTGCCGATGTGGACAAAGTTATAGACAGTCGGACCACACGTATACATGTTGACCGTGTTGCCATGCAGCGGATGAAATTCTTGCAACTCTTGTGTGAGAGTGTTATAAAAACGAAGCGCCATTAACGGGGTTTGCCCCTCAATCGTAACAAGCGAGGCTTCTTTCTCCTGTTTGCGCGTTGTGTTCGGTTCAGTGCAAGTGATTGTTCTGTCGAGTGCTCCTGCTTAAGCGGCGGTTTCGGTGTCGATTTCAGTGTCGGCGGCGTAGTTAGTTGGGTGCGATACGGCAGTTGAAAATTCGAAGCCAAGTTCGGGGTAGTCGGAGTAGTCGTCGATGGGCGACGGTATGAAGGGCCCGGTGGCTGTGGTGGCGCGCTTTTGGCCGGTGGCTTCCACTTGTTCGCGGGTCTGGCGTTCGTTGATTAGTCGCAGGAGTTCTTTGTGATCGTTCTGGTATTGGCGGCGGAGGCGGTTCTCTTGTAAGTAGAGATTGTTGATCTGCTTGTTGTACTTGATGTAAGCCTGGGTTTGGATGAGCGCTTTGGCTTGGGCCGGTTCGAAGTCTTCGTATTGTTCGGCGAGCTCGATTTCGGCCAGGGCGTAGATGCCCATTTCGAGGGTGGGGATGCGGTTGAGGCGCCATTGGGTGTCGGCGAGGGTTTGGACGAGTTCGTTTTCTCGTTCGGTGGAGGGACGGAAGAGTTCGAAGAAGCGGGTCACGTGGAATTGGTAGTGCTCGGCGTCGTCGTTCGAGAGCAGGACGGTTTTTCCGGTGAGACCGGTTTTGAGAGCGTTGCGGGAGGATTTGGCTCTGCCCGCTTGGGTGCGGGGGCCGGTGGAGAGCTTTGAGTTGGCGCGATTGGCTTCGCGTTTGGCTTGGGAGAGCGAGGTGCGGGCGGCTTCGAGTTCTTCTTCGCCGGTGAGCCAGTCGAGCTCTTCGGAGTGGTGGTTGGACGCAGCGGCGGTCAGGTGGTGGCAGATTGGCTCGGCGGCCGAGAGAGGCTGAGTAGCGGACCCTGGCAGGGCGTTTGTCTGTTTAGATGCTTTGACGGCCTGTTTACGCGTTTTGCGTTCCTGGGCGCGGCGGATGGTTCGGGCGTTCATGGGCGATGATCTCCAGAAATGAAAATGGCTCAGGACCGGAGGAACCGGACCATGAGCCTGCCAGAACATAGCATGCGCAGGGGCGAAAACGAACTTCGGAGCTTCTACTTTGCTTGTAAGTGGATGATTTGAGGCGAGATCGAATTTTTTAAACTTTTGTGACCGGCTTTCGGGGAGCCGGCTTTCCTATGCTCCTACCAAGGTGCCACAGAATCTAAAGTCGGAAACTGAAGCGTCTGTGCCGTCATTGGGCTCTCGCCAGTAACGAGGGGTACTGGGCGGTATTGTGCCGTCGTCGGTTGACCCAGAAGCCAAGTCCCATGAATCGAGATGAGCACCCAGTATGACAACCTCGTCCGGCTTATCAACACCCTTAAGTTCGGCCACAGTGTTCGACGTTTGTGCGTCCTTGCCGCTAAACCTATTCGTGAGGCTCAACACTTGTTCAACGGGACCTCGTGTAAGAAGGCGTGAAAGCAATCCATAGTCCTCATGCGTGATGAAGGCCGTAGGAATGGGACCGGGACCATAGTTACGGTCGGAAGCGTTCCCCATACGCAGCAGATTATACGGATTTGCTGAGTCCCTCAGTATTGCAAGGACTCCTTCGGCCTTTAAGAATCGTGAACGAACGTCATAGAATGGCTCCACGTCAGTCTTCGCTTTTGGTTCTGGTTGATAGGGGTGTTTCAGCGGGAATGGAACAGTAGGCGATGGTGCTGAGGAAGGAGAACCGACGGCGAAAGGCGGATCCATGATCACAACCGCCCCACTCAGCCTCCCGCGGTATTGGAGTAGTTCAGCACTCGTTCGCGCACTGGCGTAGACTAGGCGACCCTGCATTGAGCCGTTTGTCCCAGGGGACCATCCTGCCGAGGCAATAGCGATTTTTCTTCTTACCGGAGTGATGATTTGCGCGTCGGCAGTACCAAGTTCCCAGGGGTGCTTTATGGTCCAGTTCTCTTGATGGACATTGGTGAGACCGTATTCCCGAAACTTCTCCGCAGCCCACGTACTTGCGTTCCGCTGTGCTTTGGAACGGGTGAGCCTAGGACCAATCACGTCCGAAAAAGTATTCGAGATTCCGCATGAGTTCGTTGTGGTCTCGTATCTCTGACAGCAGGTGCGCATCAGTCAAAGCAAGCTCGTCGGCTTGCTGCGCAGTCAAGAAGAACGAGAAAATCAGAACGAGACCTGGGACGGTTATTCTGTGCACAACTGGCAATCCATTCACGCTTAATCTACAGCATTTGGTGTCGCTGCCGGAGGTGGAACCATCCTGGAGGCCTCGCAGGCGGGCTGGCTGGAGCTGCACTCGGCGGGGGTGTCGGCGCTTATTACGGAAGCAGGTTTGGTGCTTCAATCGGCAGTATTGTATGTGCAAGCGGTAAAGGCGGAAGCTCTGGTGACAACGAGAAGGGTAGCGGATATCGGGAGAAGACAAGAGGTGTTAACGCCCGAGATCGCAAAACCATCACTCGCCGCGCCAATTTTACGGAGACAACGCATTTCAGTTCTTTTTCTCCATTCCGGAGATGAACATTAATAGTTTGATCCTTCCCGCCAATGGAGAAGATTTGCCCGTCAATACTGGCGGTGCGTTTTACAGGCCCGAACTCTTCAGCGGAGGCACGTCTGCGACCGGGAAATTCTATAACCCTACTTTTACCGATAAATACTTCGGCTATGGCGTTGTCTTCCGCGAGTAGATCATCCACGTCGGCGAAAGCCTTCAACGCCAACCTCGGGGCGGTTCCGTCAATGAGTGCCTGCGTCCTTTCCTTACCTTTGGAACGGCTGGTAGCTCAATCTGTGCAACCAGGGTGGCGCTTCCCCTTTTAACTTTTGAGAAATGCACATTGTCCTCACTGCCGATCATGAGAGCGAACGATTTGAGGTAATCGGCTAGCCGCGACATAGCGAGAGTTTCGGGGAGAAAGCGTCAATCAGTAAAGGCTCAGGTGGTTTGTTCCGGCAACGGCGCCAATTAAGGAGACGATGTCATCGGCAAAGATCGAATCGAGATCGATACTGCTTCCGTTTGCGTTTCGAGAGGGTCTCCAAAGGCGGGATCAGATTGAGATAGTTGAATTTAATGGCTTGCCGGGATAAAAGATTTAAATCTCGGACAGGAAAAGCTGGTGCAAGATGCCCTGCGACCCGGCGCTTATGGCAGTGCGGTGATGTGGTTAACCGCGCTCTTGAAGTGCTCCACGAACAAGATGAATGGCTCGCGACGAATCGTCAAGCCATTGATGCCAAATACGCCAAGTCGTTGAAGAACTGGAACGCGGCGAGGGTATTGAGGAAATCAGCTTGAACGATTATCTCGCTCGACTGAAAACTCTGCCTGAATGAAACGGCTCTATACCTTAGCGCCTCAAGCAGCCCGCGACCCCCGTGCATATCCGGCGTTACTCTGGTTCCAAGTCAGCGCAGGATGGTCGAGGCACTTGCGCCGGTTCGCTTCCCAGCGTATTGTTCCGTAGGAAATCTGCGTATCCATGATCTTCTGTAGGGATGGCCATATACTTGGGCCGAGTGGCGGAAGTTTGCACCGCTGCTATACCCTACAAGTGGTATCTCGAAGGGGCTGATCTTGCAGGAATGCAACAGTGCCCCCACATCTTGCATCTCACTTTTGTGTTACCGCTAGTTGGATCGCACGCTGCGGGACCAAACGAATCCGAATGCTAAAACGAAACGCTTGCGTTATTGTTGCTCTACTGCTCGCATCGCTGCCCTCTCTGGCCCAGCAGAACTATGGGGGGAATCATGGTCAGGAGCACAAGGGCAACGGCGGCTATCAAAATAATCGCGATAATCGTGGTGACGGAAACAACAGAAATCAGAAGCATGGCGGTAGCCAGAACTTCTATGGCGGCGTCCGGGAGGGCGGACACGGTGGCCAGTACTACGATTCCCGCCATGCTAATGACGGGTACGACGAGCGGCACAACCAGCGCAGCGGCGGCATCGGCCCCGGCAAAGGCGCGCTCATCGGAGGCGCCGGAGGTGCGGTCCTCGGCGCGGCAGTCGGTGGCGGCCTCAAGGGAAGCCTGGTGGGAGGCGCAGCCGGAGCAGGTATCGGTGCGGTCGTCGGCAATGCCGCCCAGAATCGGCGCCGCTAGACCGATCACAGCCAGCCAGCCCCCACCAGATAAGCCTCACAGAATGAAAGGAACTTCCATGAACGCACGTCCTCTCCTCGCGATGGCGCTGTTTGCCACGATCACGACAGTCTCGCTCGCCGCGCCGCAGCAAAAGGGACAGGTTCTAGCCCATCCTAAGACCGACGCCAACGATAAGGTCTACCCCATTGACCAGATTGTCACGGCCTCTGTCCATGATGCCTGGATGCTCAGCGGCAAGAACGAAGAAGCCTTCTTCGACATCGTCGAACAACTCGCTCAGCTATCCGCCGACAAGCGCGGCCTCACGCTGCCCGACAATGCCGCTGCCGGCAAACGCATGGGCGAGATGATCAAGGAGAAAGCCCGGACCGATCACGACCAGCTTCTTTACTCCATCGTCGACCAGGCAGTCCGTGCCGTCGGCACGAAGACCGCAGCCACCGTGAAGAAGTAGCCCGCAATGTTGATGAACTAACGTTGATGAACTAGGGACCGTTTCAGCTGGGCAAGCCGCAACGTCGAGCGAAGATATAAACGTGTTCCGCGCAGCTGGCCCTAAGCAGCCCAGAATCGAGACGATTGCCGCCATGCTTTGAACTCCCGGAGCCACATTCGGTAGGCGGATGGGGGACAGTTGCGTGCTAATTCCGCTCATTTGTTGGGTGAAGATGCGGTTGCACTTTGCGTAGACAGGTTTTTGGATTGGCTTGCCAACTGCAAGTGGTCGAGGGGGATGGGCACTCTCGGCTGTTTAGCGACGGTATTCGCGTTTTTTCTTGTTCAGGTGGGCGCAGCTTCCGTTTTCCAGCTTGGGGTCAAAGTTGTTGACCCAGCCGGACGTCCTGTCAGTCAGGCCAAGGTGCAGCTGCTGGATAGGACACGGAAAGAACTCAAGGTCACTCCCGAAAACCGGTCGGGATCGTTTTTGTTCGGAGGTTTGGCGGCTGGCCTCTATCGTGTTGAAGTAAGTTCGGCGGGATTTGGGGCGAGTTCCACGACTTTGATTCTGCGATCTAATCAGTCGGTCACGCTGCGTCTGGCGATTGCTGAGCAGACTACGTCGATCACCGTGTCGTCGCCGGTGAATCAGCTGGATCCATCGGCCGAGGCGTCGGCGGGCGTTCTGCGGCTCAACCGAACAGAGCTATCGAATTTGCCGATCGAGGACGACGATGTGATCGCTGCCATGTCTCGCCTGGTGAATCCTTCGGGCGGCGGGGCGGCCACGATTGTGATCGATGGGATGGAGCGGACCGATTCGGTTACGCTCACGCCTTCGCTGGTGAAAGAAGTTCGGATCAACAATAACGGGTACTCGGCGCAGTTTCCGAAACCCGGCAAAGATCGGATCGAGATCGATACTGCTTCGGGCGGCGATACGCTGCATGGCGCTTTTGCGTTTCGAGATCGCGATTCGATTTTCGATGCTCGAAATCCGTTCTCAATCAGCAAGCCTTCGTTTTCGCGGCAGGGCTTTGAATTGAATGTCAATGGCCCGCTTGTGAAGAAGAAATTGTTTTTTCTGGTTTCAGCGAATCGCGATCAGCAGGAACAGGATATTCCGGTGCTTGCTTTTTTCCTTTCGGGCATTGTGAGGCAAGACGTAGTCGCTCCAATGACCACCAAGCTATTTGCAGGCCGCCTGGACTGGAATGTGAGTGAGAAGCAAAAAGCCAGCGCCCGTTACGAACTTCATATCGATACGGCGGACGATATTGGAGTCGGAGGATTTGGTTTGCCGGAGACGGGATCGACTCGCTTCCATCATGATTACCGGGTGGGGCTCAGCGATGAGTACACTTTTTCACCGAATGTCATTAACCAGTTTCAAGTGGCGCTGGGTAAGAACTATGAACAACTCAACTCCACTTCGAACGCGCCGCTGATTGTGGTTCAGGGCGCTTTTCAGCAGGGCGGAGGGCAGGCGAATGAGTGGCGCGAGGAGCCAAGATACGAGTTTCAAGACACGTTGAGCGCGACTGCGGGAACTATGACTTGGAAGGTGGGAGCGGAAGCCCGGTTCCATCCGATCACAAATTTCAACGCCGATAACTTCGGAGGCACTTACAATTTTGCTTCTCTATCCGCTTACACAGCGGGCCTTCCTACGCTATTCGCACAGAACGGCGGCAATCCTTATTTGTCGTTCCGGCAGAACGAATACTCCTGGTTTATTCAAACCGAAAAGCGCTTCTCGCATGTCACTTTATTTGCCGGTTTGCGCGATGAGTTGCAGTCCGGGCTAGCGAGTTATCCGAATCTGGCCCCTCGGGTGGCTCTGGCCTGGTCACCCGGACACGACCATAAGACGGTGGTGCGGGCCGGCAGCGGGATCTTTTACGACAGGCGTCCTCCCGTGATTCTTTCGCAGGCGCTGCGATACAACGGCATCAATGCTCTCCAGTATTTGGTTACGAATCCCAGCTTTCCGGTGGTGGAGCCGCTGCCCATCGACGCGAACACGGTTTATCAGATCGATCGCACTATGACTTTGCCGCGAATTTACCAGGCGAGCGCCACGGTGGAAAGAGAACTGCCGGGAGGGTTTGTAGCTACTGCGGACTACACCTATCAACGCGGGAATCATCTCTTTATGACACGCAACATCAACGCCCCGTTCTCGGTTGATGGGGTGCGTCCGTTTTCCGGCGCCGGCAATATCGATCAGGTGGAATCGGCGGCGTTGTCGCGCGGAAATATTTTCACGATCACGGTTCGCAGCCCACCTCGCAAACGATACCAATTGTCCGCGCAATACGTTCTATCTTATCTGCGCGACAACACGTCGGATGTATTTACGCCGCCTCCGCCCGGTTCAGGGATTGCGCCCGTGATCGGCCCAACGAACTCTCTGTTTTCGTTGCCGGCTAATAATTATGATCTGCGGCCGGAATGGGGTCCTTCGGATAACGACATTCGTCACTTTTTTGCGCTGCAGGGAACTGCACAGTTACCGTGGCATTTTAATTTTGGCATCTTGACCACGGTTCATTCGGGGCTTCCTTACAACATTACGACTGGCGAAGACAACAACGGCGATACCGATCCCAACGACCGTCCTCCCGGCGTGACACGGAACACGGCACGGGGCGCAGGCTTTGCCTCGGTGGACTTACATGTGGGGCGGCCGTTCGTTTTTCGCAGAGCGGAACATAGCTTTCAATGCGAGCTTGGAGTGGATGCGTTCAACAGCTTCAATCGCACGAATTTGACCGGCTATGTCGGTGTTGTTACTTCGCCGCTTTATGGGCAACCTTCAGCGGCTTATGGGGCCAGACAGATGCAACTGTCGTTTAAAGCGAGTTTTTGAGCGGGGTCGGTTGGAAGATTGAATCTGAGTGTTATGCGGACAAACGCTGGGTCTCGTCCGTCCAGAAACGTGGCGGTTACAACTGCTCTTCTGCACGTTTCTAACGACTTAGGAGCGGGAATGTTTGGGGGAAATGCTTGTTAGTAAGGCAGGAGAAAACGCGATGAAATTAAAATTCGCTTTGTCATCGGCACTTGCTCTTGGTTTGATTTCGAATGCAGGATGCGCTCAAGCTCCGCCTCCGCAGCCGGTTGCAGGCGCACCAGCGCCACCGCCGCCGGCTCCCGGATATCCTGCATCAGATGTAGTTTCGTCCGCTCTGGTGAGCGATAGCAGTTCGGTCCGTTATTTGATTTACGGACCTGGCGGCGAAGTACAGGCTGTCGTCCTGAGAGATGAAAAGGTTGTTACGGTTCCTCCGGATCTTGGGTGGCAGCTGCGGGCTGCCTTAGTGCGTGGGGCTTCGGTTCGAGTTTCGGGGATCCCGCAGGATATCGGGCAGCAACGACAGCTGATCGCGCAAACCGTGCAAGTCAGCGGTCAAAGCTATGCTTCGGCAGGTCCTCCTCCTCCACCACCGGCGGGCGGTCCGGCAGGTCCTCCTCCTCCACGTGCGGGCGGCGTTCCACCGCCACCACCACCTCCTCAGTAGAAAATCAGGTGGGAAGCCATGATCAATCCGAAACTGATTGTGACGGTTGGCGCCGCCATCTTGCTTGCCGGGTGCGTTGGCCCTCCGGGACCACCACTCGGCCTCGGGCCTTTGTTTGACGGCGCGGTTGGATTTGTGTCGGTTGTCGTGCTGCTGGCGGGTCTGTCGTATGTGTTGCTGAGGATCTATCGCAATGGCCTGCCAACGGCTTTCAAATCCGATGCCGCCGAAATTGCGCGTCAACGGTTTGCGCGGGGAGAAATTCAGGCCGATGAGTTCCACGCCATTCTGCAACACCTGAATGAAACTAGCAAGGTGTCCCAGTGATTTCGAATCGGGACGAAGAGTGTCGCGATGAGTCGCGACACGGCAGGCACGAGTGCCCGCGCCACGGGCGGTGAACAATTTTGGTTGAGAAGTCGTTGGGACAGCTCACTGGTCGAAGGCCGGGTCTTTAGAACCTGGCTGCTCGAGCGGGCGCCCCTAGTAGCCCTACTTTAGATACATCTTCAACGCATCGATCAAGTCTTCGGCTGCTTTGGTCTGCTCGTCGGTGGGCTGGCGATTCTGATCCAGAACGTGATAGCGGATGTGGCCGTTGATTACTTCCGCCATCAGGGAATCTAGCGCGCCGCGACATACGGCAATGGCGTGCAGTGTGTCCGAGCAATCGGCTTCTTCCTGGAGCGCTCGTACGACAACATCCAATTGCCCACGGATGCGGCGGGCTCGATTCAGGAGCCTTCTTGATTCCTCAGCAGTGTGTGCCATAGATCGATTCGGAGTGCTGAATGTTCCCGAACAAACAGCGTTATAAGCATACCCCAGGTGGTATAGTCGTTGGGTGGGCCGCGCGGAATCGCTTTGACCCGCACCCAGAGTTAAAGCATAGAGGAGGCCCGTTCGTGACTGACAGCAAAAGGTTCGCACAGCGGCAGGGACAGGTCTGCAAAAGCGCGTCAGCAGAGCCTCTCGTAAGTTGCGCGTGAGGCGGCAGATTGGCTGGTTCGCTTTGTTTGCGTATTTGAGCGTGGCACTGCATGGATCTGCGGCGCAGGACGGGGTGAATCAGCAGACGACGCCGCCTCACGCGCCACCCCCACAAGGCGGAAAAATTCCCAGGCAGGAAGAGACGAAACCGGCCGAGGCGACGGAGCCCACGGAACGATGGAATCTTTTCTGGCAGGCAACTTCGGTGGGTCAATATCACGGGCGTTTTACTTCTCCGTATGCAGACAGTTTCAGTTTGCAGAATTATCCGGAACGGGATGTGTCGCTGACGACAACATTGTTTCTGGGATTTCGTTTGGATCAGAATACGCAGGTTTACTTCGATCCGGAGATTGCCGGCGGGCGAGGGTTCAGCGGCGTGAACGGGCTTGCGAATTCTTCGAACGGCGAGCTTCCGCGCGTGGCTTCAGCGACGCCTAAGCCGTATCTGGCGCGACTCTATCTGTCGCATGACTTTGGTTTTGGGAGGGAGAAGGAGTCGTTCGGGAGCGAAGAGAATCAGTTGGCGGGTCAGCGTCCTATGAAGCGGTACACGATCACGGTGGGACGTTTCACTTTGACTGACTTCTTCGATAATAATCGCTATTCGCATGATCCGCGGACGCAGTTCTTAGGGTGGGCCGTTATGTTTAACGGGGCATGGGACTATCCGGCTGATGTGCGCGGTTACACGTGGGGTTGGGTTCATGAGTTTCATACCAGAGACTGGTCCTTGCGCTATGGCAGCGCGGGAATGCCGAGGGTGGCAAACGGACTGCGATTCGATAGACGGATTCTGCGCGATCGAGGTGATGTCTTCGAAGAAGAGCGTCGATATCTGGTGCGCAAACATCCGGGGACGATTCGGGTGCTGGAATACGTGAATCATGCGGATGCGGGTACGTACAGCGAAGCAATTCAGCTGGCAAAACAGCATGGCGGCGCGCCGGACATCACGGCCACGCGGCGGCCCGGAACGCTGAAGTATGGGTTTGGAATCAATGCCGAGCAGGAGATCACGAAAGACCTGGGGGTATTTTCGCGATTGGCATGGAACGACGGCAAAACAGAGAGCTTCGCGTTTACTGCCATTGACCGGCTGGCAACGGGCGGAGTTTCTCTGGTGGGGCGACGGTGGCATCGACCCGATGATACGGTCGGGGGTGAGCTGACGGTGGGCGGTTTATCCGGGGTGCACGCACAGTATCTGGCAATGGGCGGGCATGATTTTCTGATTGGGGACGGCCGCTTGCAGTACGGGCCTGAATACGTTTTCGAGACTTATTACAGCGCGCGGCTATTTCCTGGATTCTTCACCAGCTTCGATCTTCAACATGTTGCGAATCCTGCTTACAATCAGGATCGCGGTCCGGTATGGATTTCATCGATACGTTTGCATTGGGAATTGGGTAAGGAGAGTTTTTCCGGTTCGCGGGCGAAGAACTGAGCTTGGTGGGTGTTCGTCTCTGAGCGGTGAGAGTTTTCATCCGTTTTCGTAAGCCTGCCTCAGGCCGTTTATGTCGATCTTAGTCATTTGGAGCATCGCTTTGAGGACTCGGCCGGACTTCTCGGCGTTTTTGTCTTGCAATAGCTCGCTTAGCAAGGTGGGAATGATTTGCCAGGACAAGCCGTATTTGTCTTTGAGCCAGCCGCATTTTTGTTTTTCTCCGCCTTCCGATAGCTTTTCCCAGAATTCGTCTACTTCCTGCTGTGACTCGCAGTTCACGAAGAGCGATATGGCTGGCGAGAAGGTGAAGTGGGGGCCGCCGTTGAAGGCGTAAAACTGTTGGCCGTCGAGTTGGAAGACGCCTCCAGTCACTCCCTCTGCTCCTCCGGATCGTGAGAAGCTTACGATCTTTGAATTTTTGAAGATGGAGCTATAGAAGTTCATGGCCTCTTCGGCTTTGTCGTCGAACCACAGAAATGGGGTGATTTTTTGCATAGTCACAGACAAGTCGAACGCGGGGCGGCTCAATCGACAGCTGCGATTCGAAATCTAGCTTCGATCCAGGGACCGGTGAACGTACCAGAGCCGTTAGCGAGAAGGGAGTTGGGGAGTAGTTTGACTTCGCCACTGATTGATTTCTCTTCGTTTTCGACCCAGGCCGGGTTTTCGGGAAGGGGGAAGACCAATAGTTCAGAGTTCAGGACGCCAGACGGGGCGAAGCCGAACGGTTCGACGAGGCGTTCAAGCGTGGCGGCGTTGTGGCCATATAAATACGGGAAGCCAAGAAGATTGTTATATCCCATCGCGCGCAGCAGAAAAACTTTGGCGCCGCCTTCGACGTTCGGATCTTTCAGGAGATTTTGACAGGCGGAATAGAAGAGGCCGTTGGGAGTTCGGATGGTGAGCAGACCAGTCGGCTTCAGGATACGACGGCTCGCCGCAAGAGTCGGTTTGGGATCTTCGATTTGATCGAAGCAATTCCAGATGAATACGCCGTCATAAGTAGATGCGGGAAGGGAACAGTCTTCGAGGGCGGCGGTGTGGACGGTGGAGCCTTTCGATTTTGCAAAGCGGCTGGTGTCTTTGCCGAGATCGGCGCCTTCCGCGAGCCAGCCCCACTCCGTCGCAGTCTGAAGAAAAGCGCCGTAGTGACTGCCGACTTCGACGACGCGCGCTCGTTCGGGCAGCAGAGTGCGATAGGGCTTCTCTTTTTTGCGAAACGCATCGACGTAACGCGGGAATAAGTTTTCCATGACGGTTGGATCGTAGTCGTCTTTCGAGTAGTTTTGAGCCGGCGGCGGCGCGTGTTCCTTTCGCACGAGCAGAGTACAACTGGCGCACTCCGTGAGGTGGGCTTTTTCGGCGTGAATGAAGTCGGTGAGGTCTTTCAGTTCGTTGGGATGGGCGGACCGAATCAATCGTTGGGCAACGAACTTTTCGCGAATCTGACGCTCTTCTTCGAGTCGTTGAGGGGTGGCTACGGTGGCGAAGACAGTTCCGGAGCAGACCGGGCAGTGGTTCACTTCCTCCATGATTCTGCGAGGCGTGGGTGGATGGAAGTTATTGAGTAAGGATGGCTCGTCAGAGTGCTCATTTGGGCAGATCCGGACACAGGAATTCTTTTTCGATCGCGCTCAGCGTGAGGCTGCGTTTGGTTTTGCCGCGCGTGAGGGTTTCGGTCAAGTGCAGTGTCTTGCTGGTGAGTTGGTCGACATGGAGAGTGGAGACGAACTGGCCGTCTTCGACCATGCGCAGAGTGCCGGGAGAGCGAGGATCCTCGGTCCAGGTAGAGACGCGATAAGTTTCGACGCAGGAGGTGGTGAATAGAGTTCCATTGGGAAGGAATATGTAAACGGAGCCGTGAGCGGGCGGCGAAGGCGCTTTGGTGACGGTCCAAACGCTTGCGAAGAGTGGCTTCAGCTCGGCGGGTGCGGCAGGCAGGAGTCGTCCGGGAAGGGCGAGGCAGAAGATGGAGAGGACCAGGGTTTTCATGGTTGCGTTTTGGGGGCGCTTTATCGAGTGTAGGCGCAGGATGATGGGGAAGTAGATGCGAACGAGTGGCTACCGCATCATGCAGAGATATTACAGATAACGCCGATGGGAGCAGGTAGTCTCGGCGTACATTCGCTCCTCGCATTCCGAGATAAGTTCTTTAGAACGAAGAGGATGAACACTGTCTGCTATGCTGATTACCGGCAGTGCAATTTAGGGTCACCGCCCCCAGCGATGAAAAGTCTTCCTCGGGAAACACCCTCTATACAGAGCCTTGATCGAGGTTTGCTGATTTTGGAGGCAGTCGCAAAATCCAGTGAACCGGTTTCTCTGACTCAATTGGCAGAACTCCTCGATATCGATCGGAGTAGCGTGTTTCGCCTCGCCAACACGCTTAAGCGGCGTGGTTTTCTCGCTTACCCGAGCCGCAGAAAAGATTACATGCTCGGTCCGTCTATCCCTCGCCTTTCGCGACACTACAACTGGGACAAGACACTGGCCGGTGTGTCCCGCGAACATCTTAATAAGTTGGCAAATACCGCTAAGGAGACGGCGCACCTGGCGGTCCGTGAAGGTCAACGGGCTCTCTTCATCGATCACGCTTCCATCAACCAGGTCATTTCCGTAACAGGTCAGACGGGTGAACTGGTTCCGCTGTACTGCACCGCACATGGCAAGGCTTTGCTTTCCGATTTAACCTTGCACGACCTGGAGAACTTATTTGGCAGCGAGCCTCTTCATCGCTACAGTCCCCAGACCATAATTACGGTGTCTGATTTGGCCGCCCTTTGCAGCCAGATCAAGGCACAAGGGTTCGCTACGGATGACGCCGAGTTTCAGGAAGGAATGCGTTGCGTGGCCGCGCCCATTCGGGATGAAGAAGATGTTGTGGTTGGCTCCATAGGAATTTCGGCTCCGCTGGCGCGATTCCCGACGGAACGCTATCCAGTTGTGGCGAAGCAGGTGTGTGACATTGCCGGCGAGATTAGTAAGTCCTTGCGCATCGCCCAAGGGCAGTAGTGCAGCTTGTGGGACTGATCCGTGGGAAGAGCGTCGGCATAGTGGCATCGTTATTACTCTCTCTTGCCGCGCAGCTTCCGGGCGCCCAGAGTGCGCATGGAGAAGTGGGCGCCCGACGCGTCGGCTCGAAGTCTTGTGCACCCTGTCACAACAAAATATACGCAGACTATTTGAAGACGGCCATGGGCCGATCGATGGTCCCGGCTGAAGATACAAAGGAATTGGTTTCCCCTTCCAGAGCGGTCACCGTTCAGAACGGCAAACTAAGTTACGAAGTCTCACGTCGCGGCAACGACATCTATCAAGCCGAATATCAAACGGATGAATTGGGCAAGTTAGTCTTTAAGAACAGCTATCGTTTGGAATACGCCATCGGGTCAGGCTTCAATGGCATCAGCTATGCTGTCCGTCGAGGGAACTACCTGTTCCAGGCGCCGCTCTCTTACTACTCGCGAGCAGGAACCTGGCAGCTTTCTCCCGGCTTTGAGCGCGATAACGTCGGTTTCAGCCGTTCCATTGCTGCCCAATGTCTCATGTGCCACAGCGGGATGCCGCAACCGGTAGCGAATCGTGAGGGTCTCTATTCCGATCCGCCATTCGCCGAGATGGCCATCGGCTGTGAGAATTGCCATGGGCTCGGCGGCCGACACGTGGATCATCCCGGCAAAACAAGCATCGTGAATCCGGCGCTGCTCACCAACCGTCTTGCCGACGACATATGCATGAACTGTCATCAGGCCGGAGACACGCGCGTACTGGAGCCGGGCAGGACATACTCCGATTTCAAACCCGGAACTCCCTTGAGTGACACGGTCGCCGTCTTCAAGATTCCGTTGGATCCGGCGGCCGGCGACGCGCAATCGGATCTGCTGGAGCACAATTTTTCCCTGATGCTCAGCAAGTGCTATCGATCGAGTGGAGAACGGTTGAGTTGCCTGACCTGCCACGATCCGCATGCCATGCCGACGAAAGAGACGGCAGTCCGGTATTACGAAACTAAGTGCCTCGGTTGCCACGCCGTTGCCGGTTGCAAACTGCCCGCCTCAGAACGCGCGAAAGAAACACGCAGCTGTATTGGTTGTCATATGCCAAAGGCAGAGGTTGGTTTCATCTCGCATTCCGCCCTCACGAATCATCGCATTGTCCGCCGGGTAGGCACGGCCTTGCCTTCAGTCGCCTACAAGCAGGTGACATCCGACCTTCCTGATCTGATCTATCTCAATCGCTCGGGCAGCAAGCCTGTTCCTCCGATCATGCTGCTTCAAGCATACGGCGAACTAATGGGTCGAGCGCCACAGTACAAGGCGCCCTATCTCAAGTTGCTCGATGTTCTCGCGTCGTCGTCACTCAACCATCCAATGCTCGAAGCTGCGCTCGGCAGAAGAGCGCTGGCCGATCCATCAGCTCAGGAAATCAGCTACGCGATTGACCATCTCTCGAGAGCATTGAAGTTGGGTTTCACTGGGCCCAGTGCGTTTGAAGATCTTGCCAATGCCCTTTCGAAACAACAGCGAACCACCGACGCAATCGATGTTTTGAAACAAGGCATCGAACTCTCACCCTACGCGCCGAGGCTCCACAAATTACTCACCGTACAATACATCAACACAGGGCAGTACGATCTCGCGAAGGCCGAGATGAAACATTATCTTGAATTGTTTCCCGAAGACGATTTTATGCGGGATCTGCTGCGGAAAGTCGGCGGTTAGCGCTTCTCTTGCTGCTGCTGGTTGCGCAAGCTTTCGAGCCGATCGAGCGCGCTTCGGGCTTCTGCATCTTTTGAATCAAGCGAGAGCGAAGTTCGGATCTCCCGCTCACCATCCACCAGATTTCCGGAGCGCAGATAAATCAGGCCGAGATTCTTGTGCAAAACCGGAAGAACGCGGCACTCGCCGCAAAGCTGGAGCGCTTCCGTGAGTTGGCCGATTGCTCTTGGATAGTCTTTGGAATCCGAGGCAGCAATCGCAAAGTTGGAGAGAGTTTGAACGCGGTCGAGAACGCGATTTTTCTCCTGTATCGTGGCATAGCGTTGCTGGTAAGTTTTTAATTCTTCGCTATTCGAACCAGAAAGCGCTCGTATCAAGCCGTATAAAGCCTGAGTGTTCTCCGGATCCATCTCTAACACATTTTTCCATTGAGCAACGGCATCCGGGGATTTTTCCAGACGGGCAAGGTCCTGCCCAAGAAGAGCGTGCGCCTCTGCATTCTGAGGATCTATCGTAATCACTTTGCGAAGCAGTTCGGCCGACCGGTCGTAATGGGCAAGCCGCCTCTCTGTGAGCGCCAAGCGGTAAAGAATGTTCGCGGAATTCGGTTCCAGCTTATTCGCTATGTCCAGTTCCGTTTTGGCTTCTGAATACCGCCGCAGATCGGAAAGGACACGCCCACGATTGAGATGCGCCGCCGCGGTATGTGGAGCGAGCCGGACCGCTTTCGTAAACTCTTCGAGCGCGAGCGAAAGATCGGACCCATCAGCCAGCGCGATGCCCAGATTTATATGCGCTTCCGCAGAATTCGGATGAAGGGCGACAAGCTTGCGGAAAATCGAGGCCGCCTCGCTGGTCTGACCGAGACGAGTGCGGATCATGGCGAGCGTGGTCAGTGCGTTGGCATTGCCGGGAGCCAGGCGTAATGCCGCTTCCGCTTGTTTTGCGGCCTCAGCGAAACGGCCTTGTGCCGCCATCAGCATCGACAAATTAAGGTAAGGCTCGAAGTAAGCAGGATCGGATTCTGCTGCCTCACGCAAAAGCTCCTCCGCTTCCTGCGAATCACCCGTCTGGCCGCGGATCAGTCCAAGACTATTGCGAGCCTCGGCGAGCTTGCGGCGTGCGTCGGTTGCTGCGGGTTGCAACTCGACAGCTTTCCGATAAGCGGCAATGGCGCAAGCAAAATCGTGCTGATTGCTAAACTGCAGCCCAAGAGCCTTGTAATCGCGGGCACCTGGATGACTCGCGAATGCTTCTTGGAGGGCCGTCGGAATGGGACAAGACGCCGGCAAAGCCTGAGCGTCGGCATGTATTCCCGACAAGCCTCGCCCGAAAACCAAAATGCTAAACAGGCTCTTCCGAAGCTTGTGCCTCAGCATAGACACAACATTTCGCACAGCTTCCAACGACAACATCGTCAGCCGTTAATCTATCGCAACTGCATAAACAGCTCTGTGGGCGCGGAGTTCTTTAAGGCAGCAGCCGAGTGGGATTGGCATTCCAGACATTGGACGTCGGGGCGCCGGAGTAGACGCCGCGCGGACAGACACCGGTACTTGCTGCACCAAACAATTTAGCTTGCGAACCGCGCAAATCTCTTAACTTAAACATCGTTAACTCTTGACTTCTACCCAATCGGTTGATACTATTCGGCTCACGAAGAGGCAAGCTTCATTGCACAATATGCAATAGCTCCCGACCGAAGGGGTCGGTGTCGAAACGGAAAGAGGTTACGGGTTCCATGATGAATTGCAAACGTCTGCCCTTGGCGTGCTGGACTTTCAGTCTGATCACGCTTTCGCTATTTCCTTCTGGTGTGTATGCGCAAGCCTCCAGCGCGACTGTGACCGGGATCGTAACGGATTCGACTGGCGCGGTGGTCCCGGAGTGTAACTTGACGTTGCGCAATCTGGCGACAGCCGTCGATCGTACAACCAAGACCAACCCGGCCGGTACGTATAACTTTCCCAACGTGGCGCCTGGAGCATACACTCTGGTTGCCGAAGCCGCCGGGTTTTCCCGCAATCAGATTGAGCAATTCACGCTGGCCGTAAACCAGACCGCCACCTTCGATGTGAAGTTGGAAGTCGGCGGAGTGAATCAAACCATCGAAGTCCAGGCGCAGGCCGCGCAAATTGAGGCGTCGACGTCTGAACTTGGCGGCGTGGTGGCGCAGAGGCAGGTAAACGATCTGCCGCTGAACGGTCGGAACTTCACGCAACTGCTTGCGCTCCAGCCAGGTGTTTCGCCGGTCAGCGTGCAGCAGAATTCAAACGTGATCGGACTTCGCGCCACCATCAATCCGGCCGTAAATGGACAGCAGAATCGCAGCAACAACTTCTATCTGGACGGCATGATCAACAACAGCGGCCAGAATTCTTATCTGATCCCGCCCATCGTCGATACGATCCAGGAGTTCAAACTGCAGTCACACAATGACGAAGCGGAATTCGGTCAGGTGATTGGCGGGATCATCAACGTCGTCTCGAAATCCGGAACCAACCAGCTTCACGGGTCAGGATGGGAATACATCCGCAACAACGCTTTCGACGCCCGCAACCGGTTCGTCGCGACGCCCCAGCCTTTTCGCTGGAACCAGTTCGGCGGCGCGGTCGGCGGCCCGGTCGTGATCCCGAAACTTTATAACGGCCACGATAAAACCTTCTTCTTCGGCTCCTACGAGGGAGATCGCCTTCGCCAAGCCGGCCAGACTTTGTACCGCGTTCCAACCGCTGCCAACTTCAACGGAGATTTCAGCGATTGGCCCGCCCAGATTTACAATCCATTCTCGACGCAGCCGGATCCCAGCAAACCGGGTCAATTCATCCGATCGCCGTTTCCCAATAATCAGATTCCGACCAGTCTTCTGAACCCCGCGATGGTCTACTATGCCAGAAGCATTCTTCCAGCGCCGATAACCACCGGCGTCGCCGGAACGAATGCGATCGACACAACGCCCACCAGCAACAACGTCGATTCCTATCAGGCGCGAGTGGATCACAATTTCTCGCCGCGAGACTTTGTCTTCTTTCGCTGGTCAGGCCGTTTGAACCAGCAGACGAACGGTTCCGGGCTGGCAGGGCTTCCCGCTTTTTCGTATTCAAACGCCAGAAATTGGGTCGCAGCGTACACACACATCTTCAGTCCGGGTCTCGTCGGCACATTCCAGACAGGCCGGGACTGGCAGCCCAGCTTCAGCCATCAGTTCTTCACTAATTTGCCATCGAATTTCATCCAGAATTCCGGGCTGGCCCCCTCGCTCTTGGGGCCTTATCAGATCACCGGCCAATCCGAAATCCCTGGCTACTCGGTACCCGGATTCTGGAGCGGCGCGGAAAGCTCGAACGGCAAAAACGGCCAGACCGGAGTTGATAACGGACAATACAAAGGCGATCTTTCGTGGGTACTAGGCCGCCACACTTTGAAATTTGGCGGTGAATACGACGCCTTCTATATGGACCAGTTTTCCGGCAACGCCACCACGACAGTCGGGTTCACCACTGCACAGACGGCCAATCCGGAGAACCTAGGCAACACCGGCAGCCCGCTCGCATCGTACTTTCTGAACGATCCCGACAACCTCACCAAGCGAAATGTGCAGGAGTCGCTGCGGGAAGTCTGGATCGCCAGCGCTTACATCCAGGATCAGTGGAAGGTCACCGACAGGCTCACCATTAATATCGGGCTGCGCTTCGATCTCCCCAAGTTCCCGAGGTACGGAACGAATGACCAAAAGAACAAGTACGTCGGCAACGTGGATTTCAACACCGGCACGTACATCGTTCAGGACGTGCCTCCTCCCTGCGCTCAAGTTGGAGCTGCGCCCTGTATCCCGACTTCCAATGGAGCTCTGCCGGCGCACGTGGTGCAAGGGCCGACAACCGACGGCAGATTCGGCGCCAACAACTACGGTCCCCGCATCGGATTTGCTTATCGCTTGGGCACTAACACCGTGATCCGCAGTGCATTCGGCATCTTCTACGATGAGTGGGGAGCGCTAACCCAAAACGGCCAGAACATTCAAGGCGTGTGGCCGAGCACCGGGCAGCTGCTGCTTTCGAACTTGAACTACCCAACAGCTTCCGGGCTTACCCCGAACGTAACGGCCACCAACCCCTACGCGAATGCGGGTGCGAACGCCCTCTGGCCGTCGCCGACTCCCTTCAACTCCGTCCAGTGGTATTACGATCCGAAACTGCGAGATCCTTACTCCGAACAGTGGAATTTCGGAATTCAGCATCAGTTTGGCTCGGCCGCCGTACTCAGCGCCAACTATGTGGGTTCCGCCACTCACCGAATGGACATTGGAACCTTCTACAACACCGCGGTAACGCCAGCGCCGGGAAGTATTTCTGCCAGGCAGCCTTTTCCATACATCACCCCGACGTATTGGGATCGGCCCTGGAGCAACTCGCACTACGAAGGTCTCCAACTGCAGTTCAACAAGACCTATTCAAACGGCTTGGCATATTCGATTTCCTATACACGATCCAAGGTTATCGATGCGGCCTGCTCAGGGTACTTCGGCTCTGAATTCTGCTCTTCTCAGAACCCATACACATTCCTGAAGACAGACCGCGGCGTGGCGGGCACCGACATACCGAATCTCTTCTCGATGAACTGGGTCTGGGAACTGCCCATCGGTAAGGGAAAGACGTTCAGTACTGGCCATAGAGCCCTCGACTATGCCTTGGGCAACTGGCAGCTGAACGGGATCACGACGCTGCGGTCGGGTCAGCCATACAGCGTCTATGTTTCGGGCGATATCGCCAATACCGGAAACCAGGCGAATTATGAACGGCCCAACCTGGTCGGCGATCCGATTCCATCCAGCCAGAGCCCGAATCAATGGCTGGTCAGGAGCGCCTTCCAGTCGCCCTCGCCCTTTACATTCGGCAACCTCGGCAGAGATACCTTCCGAACGGACTGGGGCAAAGACGTCGCTCTCTCGCTCTTCCGGCAATTTCCCTTTGGTGAAACGCGGAGACTTGAATTTCGCGCCGAGGCCTTCAACATATTCAATCTCACCAATTACGGCACTCCGGCGAACAATCTGAACGCCTCGAACTTCGGTGTCGTTTCGACTCTTACGGACACGCCCCGGCAGATGCAGTTCAGTATGAAGATGATCTTCTGAAAGGCTTCCGCGCATCTCAATCAGCCGCATCAAAATCACGGTATTCAGAATGACATCAGGTGTTTGGATGAGAGCTTGCGCAGTAGCCGGTTTGGCGGCCTTGCTGTTTGTCAGCTGGGCCGCCTCTGTACCGAAGAAGCAGAATTACACGAGCTGGAGCGACTATGCCGGTTCCGCGGATAACATGCAGTACTCCGCGCTCAAGCAGGTCAACAAGAGTAATGTGAACCAGCTCGAAATGGCCTGGTCTTACGCTGCCCCTGGTCCGGCCGGTAGATTTGCTTTCAATCCGCTTGTTATCGATGGCGTGATGTACCTGAATGGGAAAGGCGAATCCATCGTTGCCCTTGACGCCGCTACCGGCAAGCAGATCTGGTCGCATCCTACGGAAGGACAGCCCACTAACCGGGGATTTAATTATTGGACAAGCAAAGACCGCTCCGACCGTAGATTGATCTACTCTGCCAATAGCTACCTTCAGGAGATCAACATCGAGACAGGCGTGACAATACCGTCATTCGGCAACGACGGGCGCGTCAATCTGCGCGAAGGAGTGGATCGAGACCCCAAAACGATTCTCGAAATTCAGAGCGGCACTCCAGGCCGGGTCTTCGCGAATCTGATCATATTGGGTTCCGCTCCCGGTGAGTCCTTCGGTTCTCCTCCTGGCTATTTGCGGGCGTACGACGTGATTACCGGAAAGCTGGTGTGGACGTTCCACACGATTCCACATCCGGGCGAATTCGGGTACGATACGTGGCCGCCGGACGCATGGAAATACGTGGGCGGAGCGAATACATGGGGCGAGATTTCGATTGATGAGAAGCGCGGGATAGCGTACTTCCCTCTGGGCGCTCCCACTTATGATTTCTACGGAGGCGACCGGATCGGAGCGAATCTGTTTGGCGATTCCCTGGTGGCGCTGGATGCGCGTACCGGGAAACGGCTGTGGCATTTCCAGATGATTCACCACGATCTCTGGGACTATGACCCGACTGCCGCGCCGAAGCTGATGACCGTGCGTCACAACGGAAAGATGGTGGATATCGTGGCGCAGCCCACGAAGTTCGGCTTCGTTTATGCTTTCAACCGGGTAACGGGCGAGCCTTTGTGGCCTATAGAAGAGCGGGCCGTGTCGCAGAGCGATGTGCCCGGGGAGAAATCGTGGCCGACCCAGCCGTTCCCTACTAAACCGCCGCCGTTCGCGCGCCAGACGTTTACCGCTGACGATATCGATCCCTATATCGATCCGCAGGAACGAGCGCACTATAAGGAAGTGATTCTGGGGGCTCGGAACTTCGGACTCTTTACGCCGCCCAGCGAGAAGCAAAGCACGATCGTGATTCCCGGCGACGGATGCGGAGCAAATTGGGGAAGTACGGCCGGAGACCCCGAGGCCGGCGTCATCTATATCAAAGCCGCGAATGCGCCTGACCTGCAGCATCTCGCCGAGCATCCGCCCTTGCGCACCTTTACTGGCGGAACTCCCGAGCAGCAGGGTCATTTCGTGTTCTCGCAGCGTTGCGAGGTCTGTCATGGCCCCGACCGCGGCGGTGTCGCCAATCCGAAAGAAATTGGGATCCCACGTTTCAAAGAAATTGTTACCAAAGGTGAGGCGCAGATGCCGGCGTTCACGGATCTTACTCCGCGGGAACTCGATGCTCTCGCGGCTTACATAGCCAATCCGAATGCCGGAGAACTGCCGCCCGCGGCAGCAGGTCGCGCCCCCATCCCGCCTCCATCGCTTCCGCCGCCCCCGCCTGGTCAGGTCCGTTATTTTGGCCGCTATAACAATCTGATGTTCGCGAGTAATCGACTTCCGGTCATTGGCCCACCGTGGACAACTCTCACCGCCATCGATCTGAATGAGGGGACGATCAAGTGGCAGGTTCCTATGGGTGTTGCGCCTGAACTGCTCGACAAGGGCATCACAAATACGGGTGCGCCCCGAGCAACCTCAGGCGGCCCGGTTGCTACGGCGGGCGGGTTGATCTTCATCGGATCGGGACAGGACCAGACCATTCGAGCGTTCGATAAGGAGAACGGAAAGCTTCTCTGGGAGAAGAAAATGGAGGCGAGTCCGAAGGGGATGCCGGCGGTGTATGAAGTTGCCGGACGCGAGTATGTGGCTTTCCTGACCACGCCGCCCCCGCGCGGCAATCCTGAGACGCAGGCTTACTATGTTTTCGCGTTGCCGCAAAGCAAATAGCGGGTTGGATTGTTGAAAGCGCACATGAAGAACATAGCTGCCGTGGCAATTGTCATGGTGATCGGCAGCGTGCCTGCTGGAATGAAGGCTTCCGCGCAGCGGCCTCCGACAGCTTCAGGGCCGCCAGTGAGGAACGGTGGATTTACCGGTCCATCGCTCTCGGTGCGCCCTCCGGATCAGCGCTTGGCGCGCACTTCGGCGGTGAATCTGCTGGGCTGGCGCGCGGGTATTCGCACGGACGCTTTCGGGCCGCTTACTTTTTTTGAAGCTGCAGGCAAAGCCGATGCGGCCGGCATGGCGTTTGTGGAGGGTGTCAGTACACAGCAGGTGAGCCCTGAGATATCGGAGAAGCTGGACTACAATCTCGACGCGGCCGGCGTGGACAAAGTAAAGGCGAGGCTAAATGAATTACGTCTGCGGATGCCTGCCTATTACGTGGAGACAGTGCCCGCCGACCAGGCTTCCCGGCGGAAGTTGTTCGAGTTCGCCAAGAGCCTCGGGGTTGACACCATCGTCTGCTCTCCGCCGCCCGACTCGCTGGCCGATCTGGACAAGCTGGCGAACGAATCGGGGATCGACGTGGCGGTGGTCAACCGGAACCCGAAGGGCGTTGTTACCGCGTTTGAAGGGCTCAGCAAACACGTGGGGGTGGGCGCGGATCTGGGCGCGTGGAGAAAAGCCGGGGTCAAGCCGCTGGATGGACTGGCGCAACTCAAAGACAGGCTGCTCGCCGCGGACTTGTCCGAGCAAAGCACGGCGGACCTGATGCCGTTTCTACTCGAGCTTAGCCGATTGAGCCCGCTCAATCGTCCGGTTGACTACCCGCTGCCTCCCGGACGCGATGGCGCAGGCCACAAGGCTCAGGTGAAGCCCTTGTTCTTCCGGCTTGGGCCAGCCGCCAACCTGTCAGACGTAGCCGCTCGTTACGATACTGCTGTCGGACCGGCTATCTGTTATCGCGTGGACGAACTGGCCCGCCTCACGCCTATCTCGACGCCTGAGAAAGTGCCCGCCGATCAGAGACAGCGCATCGACAGCGCCATTCCACGCCAGGCTCTGGTCACGCCGAGAAAGCCGAGAAAGCTTCTGGTTCTCGACCTGGCTATCAACGGGAGCTTCTATCACGGTTCCGCTCCGCTGGGAAATCTGTCGCTGGAGTTGATGGCCAAGTATACGGGCGCTTTTACACCGGTGTTCAGCAACGATCTGGACAATCTGAAATATCCGAAGATCAAGCAATACGATGGGGTGTTCCTGAACCAGATTCAAGGCGAGGTGTTCGCCGATCGCGATGCCATCGATGGGCTCACGCGCTACTTGCGTGAAGGAGGCGGGGTAGCGGGGCTGCACGCGGCAACCTGGGCGTCTCAAAACGTGCCGCAATATGGCGAGATGATGGGCGCGACGTCGGGCGCTCACAAATACAATGGAGAGCCCGGCGCGCTGCGCATCGACGACCCCAACAGTCCCATCACGAAACAGTTCGAAGGCAAGCCGTTCGAGTTTCTCGATGAGTTTTACCATTACATTCCGGCGGGACCGTACTCGCGGGAGAAGCTTCACGTTTTGCTCAGCCTCGATCCGGCAAGAAAGGATTTGAGCGGCAATCAATACCCAAATCGGCCCGACGGCGACTATGGAATGGTCTGGATCAGAAGCTACGGGAAAGGGCGGGTATTCAACGTGGGACTGGGGCACCGGCCGGAGTTCTACGAGACGTCCAATATGCAACAGATGGTTCTGGCGGGAGTCCAGTTCATTTTGGGCGATCTGGAAGCGGATACGACGCCCAGCGGCAGCGTCCCGTCAAAATGAGGAAGGATTGGAAGGAGATTGGCATGGAAGGCACATTCGATCGTCGAAGGTTCGTGAAATCAATGGCAATCGGCGTAGGAGCCGCGGCTGTTCCAGCCTTCGCGGCCCAGACGCCGCCCCAGGGGCCGAAAACCATAAAGATCGGTTGTGCAACTCTGGCCTGGAACGTCAGCCCGACAGCCACGGATAATTTTGAGCTGGCTCTCAAAGACATCTCGGAGCTGGGCTACTGGGGCTTTGAAACAGTCAGCCCGATGATTGAAGCACTAGATCCGGACGGGGCGCTGTCGCGGTTGATCGATAAATACAATTTGCCGATGAAATCCGGGTATATGGGGACCAACGTCACCGATCCTGCTGTGCGAAAAGATAACGTGGCGAATGTGATTCGGGTCGGAAAGCTGGTGAAGAAGTATGGCGGGACTTACGTCGTGATAGCGGTCAATAGCAGGAGGCCGCCTGGACAAGGGCGAGCGCAGGGAAGCGGGACGCAGGCTCCCGACACCTTCAACTTCTCCGAAAACAAATCGAACATGATCGCCGCGCTCAATGATTACGGAATGGCAGTGACCGACCTGGGTCTGCGGGCGGGACTGCATCAACACACCGGGACCGTTATCGAAAAGCACGACGAAGTTTACGGCATCATGGAGTCGGTCAACACGAAATACATGAATTTCGCGCCCGATGTGGGCCAGCTTCAGAAGGGCGGGTCCGATGCGGCGCAGGTGGTCAAGGACTTTTCCAAAATCACGACTCACATGCATCTGAAAGACTACAGCAATGGCAAGTACATGGCCGGCTATTGTCCATTAGGTATGGGCGTTGTGGATATTGAATCCATCTTGAACACGCTGGAAGAGGCGGGCAATCATCCCGATGTAATACACGAACTGGACCGCGGGAACGCTCCGATGACGGCCCGTGAAACTGCGGCATTCAGCAAAGCGTATCTTATGAAGCTGGGGTACACGTTTCGAAGCTGATGGTCGGGACAACCGAGAGCTTCGCTAAAGCAATCAAGACGCTCGATCGCAACCGGATTCGCGGGCTGTGGGCAGCGTGGTTTGGAATCGTGCTGGACGGGATGGACTCGTTCATCTACGCTCTGGTTCTTGTGCCCGCCATGCGCGATCTTCTGCCCGTATCCGGCATTGCGCCGACCGCAGCGAATCTCGGTTTTTATGGCAGCATCCTTTTTTCGGTTTTCCTGATTGGCTGGGGCAGCGCGTTCCTGTGGGGACCGATTGCCGACCGCTTCGGGCGCGTCCGCGCACTCGTATTTGCGGTCCTCTGCTACTCCGTTTTTACGTTTCTCGGCTGCCTGGCGGCGAACATCTGGCAGCTTGGCGTTTTCAGACTGCTGGCCGGATTCGGAGTCGGCGGTGAGTTTGTCGGCGCCGCCGTTCTCGTTGCCGAGGAATTGCCGGATCATCGACGAGCGACCGGGGCGGGGTATCTCAACAGCGGTTATTACGTTGGAACGTTCATCGCGGCCGGTTTGAACTATATCGTTGGAGCTCATTATGGTTGGCGAGCCATGTTTGCCGTTGGCGGTGCACCGGCTTTGTTCATCGCGGTAATTCGTTATGGCGTTCGCGAGCCGGAGCGCTGGAAGAAACGAATTGAAAGTATTGGCGGATGGACGGCTTGGGATTCATTCGCCGCGCTTTTTTCGCCCGAGTATCGCAGCAGAACGGCGCTGAATTGTCTGTTCCTTCTGATTTCCATGATCGGCCTTTGGGCGGGATCGGTTTACGCTCCCGGCGCCATTACCGAAGTGGCGATGCGCGAGGGACGCAACGCCGCAGCTGCTGCGCAACTCGCTTCCAGGGGAACGATGCTGCTGGCGGTGGGTTCCATTGTCGGTTGTCTGATTATGCCGCCCTTAGCGAACCGCCTGGGACGCCGCAAGACTCTGGCGTTTTTCTTTGCGATGATGGCCGTTTCGACGGCGATCGCTTTCGGTTATGCATTTTATCTGGCGCATGATGCGTTGAGCTTTTTTATTCTGGCTCTCTTCTTTGTTGGCGTTGGGGGCGGCAGCTTCGCCGTTTATATTCTGTGGCTGCCCGAACAATACCGATCCGAATGCCGGGGAAGCGCGCTTGCCCTGGCAACCTGCGTCGGCCGTTTTGTAGCCGCGGGCGCCACCTTCCTGGTGGGCGCGGGCATTTCCCATTACGGCAGCATCGGCGTGCCCGTGGCGCTGACCTCGCTTGCGTTCGTCGTCGGCTTGCTGTTTGTCCCATTCGGCATCGAGACGAAAGGCCGGTCGTTGCCGGCGTAAAGCCGGGAGGTAACTATGATAGGATTCCACTCACGAAGAGAAAAGCAGCCTTGCATAATACGCAATGGTTACGCAAGGTAAACGGCTAACTCAACGAAAGGTCACTCAAACTTGGCTCAGAAACTAATCGATCTCAGCATGCCTGTGCATAACGACATGGTCGCGTTTCCGCGCGTGGTGCGGCCATCGCTCGCCATGTATGAGACATGGCAGCAATTCGCGGAACGAATCGGCGCTGCAAAGTATGGCGTGGACTGGCTCACCGCCAGCTATTTGATCGTCCTCGGCGATCATATAGGCACTCACATGGATTCGCTCCGGCATCTCCGCGATGATGCGCCTGGACCGGAGGGCATTCCGATCGAATATTGCTACGGCGATGGCGTTTGCCTGGATTTCCGCCACTTGCCGAAAGGCTCGGGTATTTCGGTGGACGACCTCAAACAGGCGCTGGAAAAGATTAATTACACGCTTAAGGCGCTGGATATCGTGCTAATTCATACGGGGGCAGGAAAGATTCAGCACACGGAAGCTTATCTGACGGACCACGTCGGCATGACCGGTGAAGCCACGAACTGGTTGCTCGATCAAGGCATCAAGATGACGGGGATAGACGCCGTCACGTATGACCCGCCGATCTGGGCGATGTTCGAGCGGAAAAAATTCTGGGAAGCGCATCGCGTCATGCTGACGCGCGAGTATTATCATCTCGAAAACATGACCAACCTGGACCAGTTGCCTCCGCACGGTTTTACACTAAGCCTCTTTCCGGTGAAGTGGGTGAACACCACCGCGGCGCCGGTTCGCGCTATTGCGATCCTCAACGGTTAGTTACTTCAAGGAGCAGTTTCGCAACCAAAGAAAGATACGCCGCCGTGCTGCAATCGGGATACTTGCGGCCGCAGCAGCCTCGCTTCCGATAGTTCTCATCACTCAGTCTCGATCCAATTCGTATGACCGGCTGATTGGCGAGTGGAATCTTGAAGCAAGTTCATCGTCGAGGGGTTCGGACACCGGTTCTGAAAGTAGCGTTACACCGCAGAAGGCCCACGTCACATGGCCGCATTCGCGTCTTCGTTCTGTTGGGATGTGAGGCTGGCGAGTATCGATTTCAGGTTCGCAGAACGCAGGAGGGTCCCGCAGTTCAACGTGCGACGGGTACAGCGGCTATCGACAATGGAAAAAGAGTGATTTCTTTCCTCGTCGACACTTCCGATTTGCCGGCGGGCTCCTACTCTGCAGCAATCGGACACGGCGAAAAGATGTGGAGAGTGTATCGATTAATGTTGGAGTGACCATCTCTTGGATCCGTTTCCGGCCTTTCGAGACAACTTGACAGCTAGGCTTAGCTTCCCAATCGAATTCAGCTTCCGAGTGCCGCTTAACAGGAGAGATATCGCCTCCTCGCGGCACTTAAAGAAAAGCATGCGTTCTCGTTGCTGTTCGACGTTTCTTTTACTCTCCGGACTTCTCGCTACGGTTGGGCTGGCCAAATCTCAACAATCGAGTCACTCCGGTCCGCCCAAGCTCACGCCTGCGGGTCAAGAATTTGTTCGCTTTATGCGAGAGCAGCAAAAAAATGTGGGGTTCGGCTCGCCAGCAGTCAGCGTCGGGGCCATTAGTCAAATCCTTGGCGTGAAGGTGCAGCCCGCGGGTTGGGAACTGGATAAATTGCGGGAGCGAGTTGAGCGAGATCTAAGAAAGAACAACATACAAGTCGTAAAGAGTTGCACGGATGGAAACTGCGGGATCCTGCAAATCTGGTCTGCCGTGAAATGTGGCGGTGGGGAGTTCTGCGCTTATTCTGTCTCAGGTTCATTTTCCATTCAGTGTCAGCCGTTGCGTTTGCCAGATCTACGACCCTCTTCCGCGGCTGTATGGGGCGGCCCTACCTGGGATTATGGGGTTGTATCGCGACAAAAACTTGCGGATGTGCTTTCAGTTATTGACGAACTCGTTGATGCTTTTGGCACGCTCTACTACAAGCCAGGCCAAGAGATGTGAGATGACCGAGCTGAAGCGAAAAAAGGCTATATGGATTTCTACGTGGATTGGTGGTTTTGGCTACTTATAATTCAGCTCGTGTCTGGATGGATACTCCAGATCGGCCTGTAATTTGATACGTCCTGAGCGGACTCAGCCAAATGACGACGCCATACAATCTCCTTTTGTCGGCAATTGTAATCTTGATAGTTATAAGGCCCTCGACAAGCAACGCATAAACTAGACTCCAATTTGTTCACGCTCAGCACTTTTTTAGCTCGCTGAGCAATACCACTCGATGAATCCGTCCATCGTGGCGGCTTCCCCGTTGCGCATCCGTTGAGCTCATACTATTCAGGAATTGAGCGGACTTTGCGTTGACTATCTAAAAGTGACCTTCACGCCCGGAAGATACACAGATACGGGATTATCGTCCGATCCGCTGTTGTCTGACAACATATTTCTTACGTATTCCGTAAGCGTTTTGCGCGCGGACTCCAAGTGATCCGCGATCAGGTAGTTGTCCCCCGTATCAATTGTGATGGTGCGACCTTGCGATACGTCGAACGGAATATTCTTGCTCTTATGTATAAGCTGGAACGTTGGGAGTCGGAATGCATGGCGGACGCCCAATTCGTAAAAGGCATTCGGGTTGTGAAATGATAAATCGGCCACACATACCTTTGCGTTTGCCAGATGCTCAAAAACCTGCTTTGTGATGATCCCGGTTTTGGCAATCTCATCGGCTCGAACTACTGTGAAGCCGTGGTTCTCAAACGCGGGTCTGACGACGTGCTTCAGCATCATGTCAGCGTGCTTCCGGGGATCGCTGCCGTCATCACCGATTGGGGTGATATAAAAGCAAATTTTGTCCCAACCAGCAGCTGACGCGACGGTGCTGTCCACAAGTGTTCTGGAATCACCGAGTGTTGGAGTGACAGGTTGATCACCGGTTGGAACGCCCATCAATCGCACAACTGGGGCCAGTCCTTCACCTTGCTCTTCCAAGATGCCTGAGTACTTTCCGTTCGCCAGGACGATCGCGATCGCTTCCGAGGTGCGGTCGCGAGGCACCCCGAACTGATCCTCTAACACGTTGGCGAAGTGCTCATTCGTCGGAGGAATTGGATGTCCGTTATAGTCGGTGAAAAATTTGCTGAGGACGGTCGGTGTTAGAACTGCCTTAATCTTCGCCTCGTGCGCTTCACCTGGAGTATTTTCAGCTACGATTTTTCGTCCGGTTTCAGCCAGCGAATAGCTCCTTTTTTGAAGAGGCCCTTCAGCGTTTACGATTCCATAAGCAGCCGCAGACCACAGACGATATTTGAAATCGCTCGAACTGCGCTTCGTTTTCATCGCTGTTGCGATCTCGTCAATGGATACCGATTTCGCTGCATAAACGAGGCGAAGCGTTTTTGCCACGTCTACTGCCTCCTCCAAAGAACGTCGCGGTAAAGCGTCAGCCGAGATTCGCTGGTGATCCGAGTCTTCGCCGGGAACAACGGAGCTCTTCTTATGTGAAGTGTTTTTTACTTTGTTTGCCAATTCGTTCTCCGAAGCGAATACGAATTCCCGCTGGACCCGGAACGCTGCCATCAGTCGCTGGGCCGGAAGTCGTCCCGATTTTATCCAAAACAGAAGCGTCTGTAAATGTCGCTATCACGTTATGCGGGTCACGTAACGGAATAAAGCAGGCGGCCATAGCTCGGCGGTTCGTGAAATGCCGCTTGACAGAACTTAGCATTTCCTGATGCGTTCCTATGGTCGGCTATCCGGACTCTTAGCTGCTTCGGCCGCAACCCAAAGCTCCGCCAGCGCGGACAGTAGTCGTACGGGAAAGCCAGCCTTAGTTAAGTCAGGACGCAAGCTTCGGACTTATTGGGTGGCGGTGATGCCGCCATCCAGATACAGCGTCTGTCCGGTGACGAAATCGGAAGCAGTTGAGATGAAGAAGAGCACAGCGTGCCAGACTTCCTCCGGTTCGGCAATACGTCCGAGCGGAATCCGCGCCACAAGGTTGTTGTAAAAGGTGGGATCGGCGAGCATGTTCGCTACCTGTGGAGTGCGCACGAAAGTCGGTGCAACCACGTTTACGTTGATCTTGTGCGGCGCCCATTCCGCCGCCAATTGCTTGCACAGTATTGCCAAGCCTCCTTTCGCGGCGCAATAGGCGGCGTAGCCTCTGCCGCGCAGCGCGAGCATGGTGCGCACCGATCCGATATGCACTTGCTTACCGGGCGCCTGTTGCCGGATCATATGGCGCGCCACGGCCTGAGCCTGGAACATTGCCCCTTTCAGATTCACATCCAGAACGTAATCGAAGAGTTCTTCGGTGACATCTTCGGCCTTCTCCTCGCGGTTCAAGCCGACGCAGTTAACCAGGATGTCGATACGCCCGAAATGAGCGGCCACCTCGTCGACCATGCGCTGGGTGGCAGCGACAGAAGCGACGTCGAATGTGGCTGCCCAGGCATCGGCGCCGGTTCCGCGCAATTTTGCGGCGCAGGCTTCCGCCTTTTCGCCGTTGTGGCCTGCAATGGCGACGCGCGCACCCAGCAACGCCAGGCCCTGGCTCACCGCCTCGCCAATCCCGCCGTATCCGCCGGTAACAAGCGCCACTTTGCCGTCCTGCCGGAATAATTGATCTGTTGAAACCATCTTTCTCTTCCTTTGGGACTACTTCCCGACCCAGCCGCCATCGACGTGAATGGACTGCCCTGTTACGTAGCTCGCTTCATCGGACGCGAAAAAGGCTGCCACTTTTCCGATTTCTTTCGGATCGCCGGGCCTCCCTAGGGAGATCTGCGCCAGGATTCCGGGCAGCAGGTCTGGCCGCTTCATCACCCATTCCGTCATTTCGGTATCGATCAGTCCGGGATGAATACAGTTCACTCGAATGCCCATCGGCGTTACCTCTGCCGACGTATTGCGCGTTAACGCCTCGATGCCCGTCTTGGCAGGAGCGTAGTGCGTGCGTCCGGGAAGAATTTTTGCTGCCTGAATCGATCCAAGGTTCACGATGCTTCCCTTCCGCTTCTCGGCAATCGCTCGCCGGCAGAAAACCTGCGAGCAGAGCCATGGCCCCCTTGCATTCACGTCCATCAAGCGCGTCCACTGCTCGTCGGTCAAGTCGAGAAACGGGACGATCGTCTCAATGCCCGCATTATTCACGAGAATATCGATGGGACCGAAATCATTCCAGACCTTCTCGAACATTGCTTCAACTTCATCTCGATTCGATACATCCGCCTTGATGGTCATGGCGCGGCAGCCCTGCGAGCGCACCCACGCGGCGACGTCTTCCGCGCTCTGGTTGATGTTGATGTCGTTCACTACAACGTCGGCGCCCTCTTCGGCGAAGACCTGCGCAATGCCCCGTCCGATACCACGTCCCGCTCCGGTGATGAGCGCGAGTTTACCTTGCAGTTTCTTCAATGTGTGACTCCTAACCTGAGTTTCGCAATTGGGCTCGGGGGGATCCGGCAAGAAGCGCCTTCGAATGCCGGCCGCTTATTGGCGCTGGAGCAGCCTATCGTCCCGTCCTCACCAGTTTGGAGGTTGTGGCGGTCACTTTAGCGTCTGCTTTCGGTAGTGCGAAAACGTAGTAGCCCTGAGCTTCCGGTTTGCCCGGGTCGAAAACCATCGATTCTTTTCCGCCTCCCGCCGCGAAAAAGGCCACGTATTCACGGTCGCCAACCGTGTAAATGGCGGGAATGCCGTCAGGATTGGCGTCAATTTTTGTTTCCCAAAGCGTTTTCCCGGTGTCCTTATCGAGGGCGTGTATATAACGATCGGGACCGCTGGCCAGGAAGATCAATCCGCCCGCGGTTGTAACCGGCCCATTCCTCATAAAGCTTGAACTGCCCGTATCGGTGATTCCTTTTGCAGCTAAACCAGGTGTAGTACCGATCGGCCGCTGCCACTTGATGGCGCCGTCGTTGAGATCGTAAGCGACAATCGACGACCAGGGCGGACTGAATGCGATTACGCCGTTGTTCGCGCGGAATACATTTCCAAAGGGGCCGTAAAAACGGGTCTGCCCTGCAGGCGCGGGGAAGGGAGGCTTGTAGTCCGCTTTGTTTAGCGCTCCGGGCGCGGTAAGCGCAGCTTCGCCGGCATCCGGTTTGGTCAGATAGGCGGCAAGCGCATCGACATCGGTCCGGCTCAACGAATCTTCGGAGAAAGCCGGCATCTCGTTTTTTCCGTTTCGTACGGTGCTCCTGAACTGGTCCACTCCAATTTCTTTCGGAAACGTAATGCGGTCCCTGTTCTGGGTGTGGCATCCGATGCAGTTCCGTTGATAGAGCGCATAGCCTTGCTGCTCAGTGGTTCCAACGCCGAGCGGTCTTGTCTGGGCGCGCGGCCGCTCCGTCATCTTATGAATGGTCGGGGCGTCGTACGTTTTGACGTACATCATGCCGGTGGCGGGGTCAGCCGACGTGCTGCCTAAATTGGCGCCGCCATTTTCCCCGGGCACGGCGATCTGGTTGCGGTTATAAGCGGGTGGAGTAAAGATGCCCTCCGCTCTGGCGTTTCTGATGATGTCCTCGATTCGCACCTTTTCTTTCGGATCGAGATAGGGATTCACATCCTTGACTGTGAAGTTCTGCCGCGCAAACGGCGACGGCCAGGTCGGAAAGGGTTGGGTCGGCCAGGATTCTTCGAGCGGCATATCGGATTTCGCAGCCGGTCGTTCTTCGATGGGCCACAGAGGTTCTCCCGTGACACGGTTGAATACATAGAGGAACCCGAATTTCGTCGCTTGCGCGACAACGTCCACGCGCTTTCCATTGTGCTTAACGGTCAAAAGCTTCGGCGCCGCTGTCGGATCGTAGTCCCAGAGATCGTGGTGGACGAATTGAAAATACCAGAGCCTCTTTCCCGTGCGCGCGTCGAGAGCCAGCAAAGAGTCGCCATATAGACCCTTGCCGTTGCGATCGGCGCCGTACAAGTCGTAAGTCGGAGAGCCAAGCGGGAAGTAGGCGATTCCGTGCTTCTCATCGACCGAGAGCTCGCCCCAGGTATTTACTCCACCGATATATTTCCAGGCGTCCGCAGGCCAGGTTTCGTATCCGGGTTCGCCGGGGTGCGGAATGGTGTGGAACTGCCAGCGAATCGCTCCTGTATGCACGTCGTACGCGCGGATGTCGCCCGGGGGTGAACCGTACATCTCGCCTGGCGCGGAGCCCATGATAAGCAGGTTTTCGAATACGCGTCCGGGCGTGCCGCTTTGGATCTCCCGAAAAGTGCTGAAATCGCGGCCGAGTCCTTCCCGGAGATCGACTCTTCCATCTTTGCCGAAAGTGTTGATCGTGATGCCCGTCTTGATATTGATTTCCTGAATGTACTGATCGACCGTGAGAATCAGCCTCTGGTCCGATTGATCCTTGCTTTGCCAGAAGTTAAATCCGCGATTGGTAGGGTGGCCTTCTACCGGGTGCACCCAAACTTGTTTCCCGGTAGCCGCGTCGATCGCGTACACAGCGTTGTCCTTCCCGATGACATACATGATCCCTTTAATCACGAGTGGATTAAACGAAAACCGTCCGGTCGGTCCGGCCGCCGGAAGGAACCAGGCCAGCTTGAGCTGATTCACGTTGCTCTTGTCGATCTGAGTAAGAGCGGAGTACTGCATCGAATCCGCCGAGCCGCCATAATCGCTCCAGGTCGTGTAGGGCGGTGCGTGAGTTGCGGCCGAGATGCCGTACGACATCATCGTCCCCAACAATACGGTGCATGCCGAAACCATCGCCACTCGTAACCTTGAACGTTCAACCCTTGCCATGATCAAACTTTTAGCCCCCCGGACGACCTAGGTCCGAAATTGATATCCCAGTTTTTGCAAATACGCTTTTGTGGTCTGCACAGTTTGCAGTGGAGTCATCGGCCCATCGGGGGAAGGATCAAGCTCGACCATGATATTCGGCTTCTGATTCTCCGCTTCGACCATGTCGAGGATACTCGGAAGATCCACTTTGCCCATGCCCAGAGGACAATAACCGGAGTAGTATTCCCAACCTTTGTAATCCTTCAGATGCATATGTTTGACCAGCGGCAAAAAGTCTTTCACAACCTTTGCGGCATCGGCGCCGCCTTTTTGCAGTTGTCCGACATCGGGCGCGAACTTAAGGTGATTCGTTTCGACTTTCTCCATGACTGCGTAAACCTCGTCACGCGTCTCGATGGCGGTGCCGGTATGCTGATGCAGACCTGTTTGCAACCCCGTGTCATTCACGGCTTTTGCATACTCATTCAGCGCCGCTGCGATATCGGCCCGGTGATCCTGAAAATTGTATGAGTCGCGCTTCACGCTGTTGGGCGCGAGCACGATGAAAGTTCCACCGAGCTGCTGAATGGTTTTCGTCAGGCGCACGACTCGCTCGATACCGTCCTTCCGCTGCGCCGGATCGATTACGTTCACGGTGATATAGCCTGATCGCAAAGGCGCCGCGTAGCGGTCCATCAGTGGGCGTAAGGCTCCCCGCGCGTTCCAGTCGTCGAGGATCTCAGGAAATGTCTCGAAAGCCCAGAACCCCTCGTTGTAGATATCCTTGAGCGCCGGCTCGAGAGTATCGTCCACCTTGCCGGCGCGTGGGAAGGAACCCCAGGTGATGCAGGTATGGCCAATTTTCAGCTTCCGCGGTGTAGCGACAGGCGATGCCAGAAGGCTTGTGGCGCCAATCGCCGCGGTGAAATGTCGCCGGCTGATCAGTGTGCTCATCAGTGATCGCGTCGGTTATTTGCTCGCTGAAAGTCTGGCGCTGGGGGTGGCATCCACCTGCAGGTCGCCCAGAGTAAACTGAATTCCGCCCAGGATCATCTCGGCAAGAGCGGGCGTCTCGAACAGCGTTGGCGTATGACCTAGCGCGCAGTTGAAGACCCGGCCCTTGCCTTCCTTCTTAACCCACACCAGTCCGTAATCGTTGTCGGGTCGGACGTGCCACATGCTCAGATCGGATTTCGGCGCGTCGATGCTGAGCAGCACGTGCAGTTTCTCGCGCGAGTATGGCCCGGTCGGGGGAAAATGGTAGAACTCGTCCACGTAGGGAAAGTCGTCGACTTTAAAGCCTTTCATGATCGGGCTGTTGGGGTCGTCGATCTTCAAAGTCGCTTGCTCGACATGATGGGGGCCATCTGCCGCGCCCAGCAGTTCTCCGAATTCGGGCACGTCCATCGAAGCAAATGAGGAGCCGTGTATCCCGGCCAGGCCGCCTCCTTCGCGAACGAAACGAGTGAGCCCGGCCAATACCTTCGGGTCGGCAAACACTGGCCCATCGCTGCTATTCAGGAACACCGCATCGAAGCTCTTGATCTTTGGATACTTCAGGTTGTTCAGGTCATTGCTGAAGATCGGTTCGTAGGCCCCGGTATTCTTGGCCATCAACTGAATAGCGAGGTTGGCGTGGGCGGCGGTGTCGTGATAATAGGCGCCGGCCGGGCAGATATCGACAACCAGCAGCTTTCTTGTCTTCTTCGGCTTTGCCAGGGCTTGCTGCGGCAGGGCGGCCTCAATCTTCTGCTTGACGTCGGCAGGGATTCGAGCGGTGCTGGTGATCGGGATGAACTTCGAATCCTCTTCTACTCGATACCCCATCGCAGGCCGCACATCCTTCTCGAACCCTTCGATCGAGCTGGTCAGGTTGGCCGCTACGTCGTCTCCGGCGCCCGCCGGGCTGATGGCAATGAACAGCGGCCTCGTGCCGCCGTATGGACGGGAACAGTTGCTGCACTTGTCCGGCTGTTCCTGAGGCTGCGGTTCCTGCTTGCTGATCTCCACTAAGAATTGGGTTATGTCGGCCGCGCCGCTACCGAGTGCAACGTCGTGTCCTTTTGCGCCGAGGGCATTCCGGTCCCGCAACCTGACCACCATTAGCTTGTTGTTCAGTTCGGCCAGCGCTTGCACGGGCTTCACGCCGGCTTCCATCCACTTTCCGGTATCTGCGCTGATGCCGATTCGCGCGCTGCGCCCGGCGATCAGGCTCATGGCGTTCTTCGGGTCCTTGGCTTCGACAGCTACGTTGATATCGACCTGCTCTGCCAACTTGTCCAGTTCAGGAAGCGAGGCCGCGTCACAGTTGCAGACGACGGTGGTCGCCCCCAGGCTCTTAGCAAAGCTCAACACTTTACGGCGTGAGCCCTCATCTGCTCCGATGCGATCGACATGATACGCCGGCATCTTCAATTTCAACGCCTGCAGTTTCTTTCTGACTGCCGACATCTCGTCTTCGGTCAGGTTATAGTCGAGATTTTTTGTTATTTCTGGACTCGTTTTCTGGGTATCGTAGCCTTCGATGAACGCGAGGCCCATTGCATCCGTCTTCACTGCGGCTTCCGTGAACGTAAGTTGCCGGAACGCATCGGAAGGAACACCCACGCTCCAACCCAGCAAACTTGTCACCGTGGTGCGAACGTGTCTGGAGCCCGCAGGGCGTACCGATTCCGTTGGAAGCTGGGCCTGCCTTCCTGCTCCGCCACCGTTTCGCGGCGTTTGTCCCAGCATGGTTGAAGCCAGGAGAACGATTGTCCCCGCAGCGATTCTGCATTCATTGAACGCTTTCATGATTCCCTTTTTCGAAATATCTAGGTGCGCAGCGTCGTTGCGTATTATGCAACAAAGATGTTTTCGTCGTGAGCAAAAGAATATCACAGCCGATGTAGGATAGGTCAAACAGTAGGAGGAAATATGGGCGTTTGACGAGAATATGGCAAAGCTGATAGTGGGAAGAAACCGGCTACTGATCGCCGCAGAACTCTGCCCGGTCAGCATGGGGCCTTGCGATCATGATCGCAACTGCCAAAGCTTGTCTCATCGCTTGGTTTTTCATGCACGGTCTATACGAATCGAAGATGGTCCGCGTCATCATCGTCAACGGTGTAATTTGGTTCCTGATTATCGTGTCAAACACAATCGGTGGCTACGCAAGGCGTGGTTGGCTTCCGTTCCCTGGCAAATAAGCAAAAGCCGACTGTTCATTGAAAATGCAGGCGAAACATGCTCCAATAAAGTGATCGGCCCTCCGATCGCTGCATATTCTTGCAGTATCAACACAGTCAAATAGGAGCGAAATAGTTGGAGCAAGCAGTTCTCGCCCTGGAAGATGGAACGATCTTCGAGGGGATTAGCTGTGGCGCGTCTGTGAAGCGGACAGGCGAGGTCGTTTTCAATACGGCAATTACCGGATACCAGGAGATATTCACTGATCCGTCATATCGCGGGCAGATTGTGGTTCTTACTAATCCGCAGATTGGCAACTATGGGGCCAACCGCGCCGATAGCGAGTCGGTTCGTCCTTGTATTGAAGGGTTAGTGGTGAGAGAGATCTCGCCGATAGTCAGCAACTGGCGAGCAGAAGAGCCGGCCGAGCAGTTTCTGGCCAAGAACGACATTCCCGTGATTGCAGAAGTAGACACTCGTAAGCTGGTGCGGCTGTTGCGAGAACGCGGCGCCATGCGCGGGATCATTGCGGTCGGCGAGCACGACCATGACGAATTGGTCCGAGCAGCGAAAAGTGCGCCGACTATGTCGGGACAAAATCTGGTGTCGTTGGTTTCGACTCCGAAGTCTTATTCGTGGACGGAAGGTGTTGGCCCGGTTTCTGTATCGGATACCGTTCTGGCAGCGGAAGAGCCGCGGTTTAATGTGGTCGCTTATGACTACGGCATTAAGCAAAACATCTTGCGGCATCTGGTGCAGATTGGCGGTAAGGTGACGGTGGTTCCTTCCGATACGAGCGCCGAAGACGTGTTGTCTTTGAAACCGGACGGGGTTTTTCTTTCGAATGGGCCGGGAGATCCGGAGCCGCTGCAACAGCAATCGAATGAAGTGCGCAAGCTGATCGGCAAGACCCCGGTGTTCGGGATCTGTCTCGGACATCAGATCCTTGGACTGGCTTTCGGCGGCAAGACTTATAAGCTGAAGTTCGGTCATCATGGCGCCAATCATCCGGTGCTGAACCGGGCGACGGACAAGGTGGAGATTACGTCGCAGAATCATGGCTTCTGCGTGGATCCGGATTCGCTCAAAGATTCGGAAGTGGAAGTGACGCATTTGAATCTGAACGACCATACAGTTGAGGGACTGCGGCACCGAAGTGAGCCGGTTTTTTGTGTGCAGTATCATCCGGAGGCGGCGCCTGGTCCACACGATTCGCATTACCTGTTCCAAACCTTCGCCGCAGCGATGAAGGAAGGTAAGCGCTAACCATGCCGAAGCGAACGGACCTGAAGAAAATCATGATTATCGGTTCCGGGCCGATTGTGATTGGACAGGCTTGCGAGTTCGATTACTCCGGCGTGCAGGCTTGCAAGGCTTTGCGGGCCGAGGGGTATCAGGTGGTGCTGATCAACTCGAATCCGGCCACGATCATGACCGATCCGAATCTGTCGGACAGCACCTATGTGGAGCCCTTGAGCTTGCCGTTTGCGACGGAGGTGATTCGAAAAGAGCGGCCCGATGCGTTGCTGTCTACGGTGGGTGGACAGACGGCTTTGAATCTGGCGGTGGAACTGGCTGAGGCCGGCGTGCTGGATGAGTATGGCGTGGAGCTGATCGGCGCAAAGATCGATGCGATCAAGAAAGCCGAAGATCGCCTGTTGTTCAAAGACGCGATGCTCAAGATCGGGCTGGACATGACGCAATCGCAGCTGGTGAACAACGCGGAAGACGGTCTGGAGTTTGGGGCGCGGATTGGCTATCCGATTATTTTGCGCCCGAGCTTTACGATGGGCGGCACGGGTGGCGGAATCGCGTACAACCGCGAGGAGATGGTGGAGATTCTGGAGCGTGGGATTGACCTTTCGCCAGTTCACGAAGTGCTGGTGGAAGAGAGCGTGCTCGGGTGGAAAGAGTATGAGCTCGAAGTGATGCGCGATCTTTCGGGCAACGGCATCATTGTTTGCTCGATTGAGAACTTCGATCCGATGGGCGTCCATACGGGCGATTCCATTACGGTCGCGCCGGCGCAGACGCTGACTGATCGCGAGTATCAGATGATGCGCGACGCAGCGCTACGATGCCTGAACGAAATCGGCGTGGACACGGGCGGCTCGAACGTGCAGTTCGGCATCAATCCGGCCAATGGGCGCATGGTGATTATCGAGATGAACCCGCGCGTATCGCGCAGTTCGGCGCTGGCTTCAAAGGCGACTGGATTTCCGATCGCAAAAATTGCAGCGAAGTTGGCCGTAGGCTATCGCCTGGACGAGATCAAGAACGACATCACGCGAGCGACGCCTGCGTGCTTCGAACCGACGCTCGATTATGTGGTGGTCAAGATTCCGCGCTGGCAGTTCGAGAAGTTTCCGGGGGCTGAGCCGGTGCTGAACACGCAGATGAAGTCGGTTGGGGAAGCGATGGCGATTGGGCGCACCTTCAAGCAGGCGCTTGGCAAGGGGCTGCGCAGTCTGGAGACTGGAAAGTCGTCGAGCGCTCAGTCGCTTGATCCGGCGCTGATTCCGCAACGCTTGATTACGCCCAATCCGGATCGTCTGAACTACATCATCTTTGCGCTGGAGCAGGGTTATTCGATTGAGCAGATCCACGAGATGACGAGCATCGATCCGTGGTTTCTGCGGCAGATTTTCGATGTTGTGGCGCTTGAGAAGACGGTGAAGGGTCGGACTCTTGATTCGCTCACTGCGCGGGAATTTCGGAAGTTGAAGCGCGATGGCTTAGGTGATCGGCGAATCGGCGAGCTGTTGGGTGCGAAGCCGCTGGAAGTGCGTGAAGCGCGCAAGAAACTGGGTGTTACAGCGGTGTTCAATCGTGTGGATACGTGCGCGGCGGAATTTGAAAGCTTCACCCCGTATCTTTATTCGAGTTATGAATCGGAGAACGAAGCCGAGCCTACGACTCGAAAAAAGGTGATGATTCTCGGTAGCGGACCGAACCGGATCGGGCAGGGAATCGAGTTCGATTACTGCTGCTGCCATGCCTCGTTTGCGCTCCAGGATTTCGGTTATGAGTCGATCATGGTGAACTGCAATCCTGAGACCGTCTCAACGGATTACGACACCAGCGACCGGCTCTATTTCGAGCCGCTGACGCAAGAAGAAGTTCTAAATGTGTATGACGAAGAGAAGCCGGACGGTTTGATTGTGCAGTTTGGTGGTCAGACTCCGCTGAATCTGGCGATGCCGCTGAAGAACGTTGGCGTGCCGATTATCGGAACGGATCCGAGCAACATTGATCTGGCAGAAGACCGCAAGCTGTTCGGCAAGCTGCTGGATGACCTGGGGATACCGTCGCCTCCCAACGGTGCGGCGACGAGTGTGGAAGAGGCTTGTGGTGTCGCACAGCGGCTGGGTTTCCCCGTGTTGGTGCGGCCCAGCTATGTATTGGGGGGCCGTGCGATGGTGATTGCTTACGACGAAGAGACGGTGCGGCGCTATATGCACGAGGCGACGAGTTTCTCCGTAAAACGGCCGGTTCTGATCGACCGCTTTCTGGAAGACGCAACCGAAGTGGACGTGGATGCTTTGTGCGACGGCGAAAATGTTTTGATCGCGGGCGTCATGGAGCATATAGAAGAAGCGGGCGTGCACTCCGGCGATAGTTCTTGCGTGCTCCCGGCGATTTCGATTTCCGCCTGCTGTCTGAAAAAGATCGAGGAGCACACGACCAAGCTGGCTCTGGCGTTGAACGTGATTGGCCTGATGAATGTTCAATACGCGATCAAGGGCGGCGATGTGTATGTGCTGGAAGTGAACCCACGCGCCTCGCGCACGGTTCCGTTTGTGAGTAAAGCAACGGGCGTGGCTCTGCCCAAGATTGCTGTTGGTCTGATGTTAGGGAAGAGCCTGGAAGAATTCCGGGACGTTACCGGCGGCGTGGTGAATGGAACGCTGTCGGTGCCGAACTTTTTCGTCAAAAGCCCCGTGTTTCCGTTTGCGAAATTCCCTGGAGTGGACCCGGCGCTAGGACCTGAGATGCGCTCGACGGGTGAAGTGATGGGCGTGGGTGAAAGTTTCGGCGAAGCGTTTGCGAAGGCGCAACTGGCGGCGGGGACTCCGATTCCGGATGAGGGCGCTTTGTTTATCAGCGTGAATGACCGCGACAAGCAGGGGGCAGTAGCAGTGGCGCAGAAGTTCCGAAGCTTCGGGTTCGAGATCTACGCGACGCGCGGTACGGCGGCTGCTTTGAAGAGCGCGGGCGTAGCGTGCAAGACGGTGTTTAAGGTGAATGAGGGCCGGCCAAACGCCGTGGATCTTTTGAAGACGGGAAAGATCAGATTAGTGGTTTACACAACTACAGGAAGCCACTCGTTTCCCGATGAGCAGACGATTCGGCGAAATGCAGTGGGCTATCGGATTCCGTGCATCACTACAATGAGCGGCGCCAAGGCGGCAGCAGAGGCTGTCGCTTCGGGGAGAAGAGACCCGATCCGAGTGTGGAGTTTACAGGAGCTTCACTCGAAAACGGGGTCGGAGAGAAAAGTCTCAATGCCGGTGGCGTAGCGATTTCGGCCGGGTAAACGGGAAGAACTCCTGCATCAGGTTATAGCCGAAGTCGCCACCAAACATGATGCCCATGCGTTTGAGGCCGTCGTTGAAGCTGCCGGTGCTACTGGGTTGCCAGGCGTTGGTAAGTTGAGAAGCACCGAAGGCGCTGCCGACACGGGCGTAGGCGAAGGAGGAACCGCCACTATCGGTTTTCGTCCAAAACACCTGCTTGACGCTGTTCCAGGCACGCTTCTTGAATGTTCTATCCTCAGAAGGGAAATAGCGCGAATCTTCCCGCAACGCGTTTTCGAGAGCAAAGGCAAATGTCTGTCGAGAGATGTTGGCGCCGAAGCCGGAGCCAAATCTTTTGGCAAAGCCTTCCGCGCCTTCACCCCATTCTTTAGGCGAGTTATGGGCCAGTCCGATGGAAGCGCCTACGGCCGCCCCGAGGAAACCCCGCAAGCCAAAAGACTGAACCACCCGGTAATCGAACTTGTCCGCCGCCGTCATCGCCGGCGCGGAAATCGTATTGGGCAACTGGCCTGGCTGTGGCGGGCCGGCCTGCACTGGCGGATCCAAGACAACGCCCGGGATAGTCTGCGAGTGCAAAGAAGTTGGAAGCAAGCAAGACGTTGTCAATAAAAATGCCGCCAAAAACCCCAGTTCTCGGAGTAAATGTTTCTGAATAATAATCAAAAATGTTTTCGTCTTTCCTGATCTCGCGGCTAATTCTGTGATGCACCTGAGGTGGAATGAAGTTTCAGATGCCGTTTCAAAGTTCGCCGCATTCTAGGGAATCGCTATAAGTCTGGGTCCTGAAATAAACGAATCCCTGCAATACCGTGAGCGCCGGAGGCCAGGCAGGACTCTGCATTTTCCCAATCGACGCCGCCCAGTGCATAGACGGGTTTTCCCTGCCGGCAGGCAGCAGCCAGAGCTTTCAATCCCAGAGCCTCGCCTTTGCCGGGGGTATGGAAGACCGGACCGAAGGTGACGAAGTCTGCGGACGCTGCCGCTGAGCGAATTTCCTCGACAGAGTGACACGAGCGGCCCACCAAGAGACCGGGAAGCACTTGCGCCGGAGCGTTGGCGGGCAGATGAACCCCGTCTGCTCCGGTGGCTAGCGCGACATCGGAGCGGGAGTTGACGAGAACCCTGGTGGGGGTGTGGCTGCGGATTTCCCGATCGCGAATCTCCAGGACGGCAAGCGTAAATTCGAAGAGCTCACGCGCGGAGAGGTCCTTCTCCCGAATTTGAATCATTTGAATTCCGAGTCGCATTTGATCGCGAATAATCTCGATCAAATTGCGGAATCCTCCGGCGGCTTTGCGGTCGGTGATGTAGTACTGATTCATTTATCCGATTCCTGTGAGCATTCTTTACTCCGTTAGAAAGGAGAGAGCGGAGGCGGGGATTTGCAATGACAATTGCCGAGAAGAGCGAAGGTGCTCGAAATCGGTTTCACTTACCGTGGCGCAGATATCGCCTTCGAAGCGGATGCGGACTCCGACGGGAGTCAAGGCAGTTGCGTCGACTACGAGGAGAAGAGTGTCTCGGGTGGAACGCGGTTGAGGTGGCAAGACTTTGATCTCGGCTTCACGAATGCAGAGCAGACCGCGATCGCCAATCAAATGGCCGGGAAGGTAGTGGCCTTCGAGAGATTGGCCGCCGAGCGAAAGAACACTGGTGTTCCTGGCGGGGTCAAGAGCTTTGATCTCGGCATTTACGACGCTGAAGAGGCCTAACGAACGGGCCGCTGCGGAGCTGGCCGGGCGACAGAGTACGGTTTCGCGGGGGGCGGCTTGTAAGAATCGGCCGGCGTGCATGAGACAGATGAAATCGGCCAGCGCGAAACATTCTTCGACATCGTGGGTGACCAGCAGCATGGAAACTCCGAGGCGTTGCTGGGTCTGGCGCAAGACCTCGTAAAAAGTCTGGCGAAGGCGCGCGTCCAGGCCGCGGGACGGTTCGTCTAAGAGCAAGATGGCCGGCTCGCCCACGAGGATACGAGCCAGGGCCGCTCGTTGCTTTTCACCGCCGGAGAGTTGAGGCGGTTTGCGGTTCGCCAAGGATGTCAGCTCGAAGGTTTCAAGCAGTTCGTTGATACGCCGGTAACGCGCTAATCCTCGAGCGCCGGTACGAGCGGAGGAGGCAGCAAAGCGAAGGTTGTCGCGAACGGTCATGTGCGGGAAGAGGGCATGGTCCTGGAAGATGTAGCCGCATTGCCGCTGTTGCGGAGTCGTGTTTACCTTGGTAGGGCCATCGAAGAAAAGGCGGTCATTAACTAAGACTCTGCCATCATCGGGGCGTGCAAATCCGGCGATGCAGTTTAAGGTGAGACTTTTGCCAGAGCCGCTGGGGCCAAGGAGGACGACGATGCCGGCCGGCGCCGAAAGATGAACATCCAGTTCGAACGGATCAGAGTTCGCGGAAGTAGGTGGAAGACGTTTGAAAAGCCGGGCTTCGATGCTCATGCAGCGGTGCGCATCCTTCGCCCCCGCGAAAGGTAGCCAGCGGGCCAAAGCAGAGCCAGGGCGGCAAGGGAAACAATGAGAACGAGCACACGGGCAAGATGACCGTTGCCGGATTCAACGGCGTCATAAATGGCGACGGACAGGGTTTGCGTGCGGCCGGGAATGTTGCCCGCGATCATAATGGTAACGCCGAAATCGCCGAGGGAGCGCGCGAAGGTCAACGTTGCCAGGGAACTCAGGCTCCGTCTGGCAAGGGGGAGCGTTACTCCCCAGAACGTTTTCCACTCGGAAGCGCCAAGACTGTGAGCCGCCCATTCGTAGCGGTAGTCAATTTCTTCGAGGACCGCGCGGGCGGCTTTTATATAGATGGGGGCTGAATGGAAGAAGGCGGCGATCACGGCGGCTTGCCATGTAAAAACAAGAGGATGTCCCAGGGCTTTCTCGTACAGGATGCCGAATGGTGACTGGCGCCCAAGAAGCACGAGCAAATAGTAGCCGAGGACGGTGGGAGGCAGAACCAACGGCAAGGTGAGAAAGGCGTCCAGCAGGTTCTTGCCTGGAAACTCTTTATGAGAAAGGAGATAGGCGAGAAAGGTGCCGACCAGGAGAACAAAAATGGTCGCTAAGGTGGCGACCCGAAGGCTGAGCCAGAGAGGGAACCAATCCAAAGCGGAGCTTGCGGGCATGATCGCGAAAACCTGATTATAGCGGCGGGTGGAAGTCAGCTAGATAGATATGAGTATTTGGCTCTTGAATTTCGAAAAAAACAGGCGTACTATTCAGCCAATGGATGATTTTTTCGCGCTGGGCTGAGTAGCCCGGAGCAGCTTCATAACGATTGATAACGGACTTTTGATCGCGGTCTTCCGGCGTACGAACAATTACAAGTTCGACGCTCCGTTAGGAAGGCTGTCCGACTCATTGAAAGGAGCGATCCATATGAACACGATAGTTCTGAATGTTATTCTCTGCTGCATGCTGGCAGTAATCGCCGTGGGAGTAAGTCTGTACCGTAAATACCTGGAAGACCACTGTGATCACTACATCCACCTGCATGACGATTCGCACGACTCGAGCGTAGTTAGCTCTCAGAGTGCGATCTGCAAGCGAATAGAAGTGATGGACAAGCTGAAGAATGGGCTGATTGTTGCAGTAATTGCCTACGCAGTAGCAATTGCTGGGTTTGCTGCCTATACAGCTTGGAATACATCGGCCATGTCATAGTTCGCTGCGGCCAAGTTTTACAATTTTCGGTTCGGTGCACCTGCATTCGCGCGGGGTCACTGAAGACGTCGTCACTCTGGGGTGTGCAGAAACGTATCGTCCGCGACAAGGACCACACTCCACACCAAATAGAGGGGGCGATTAGTTTGAGATTGCACATCCCAGAGGCAGTTCTTCAGGCTCGGGTACGAGCACGTTACTTCGCGACTGGCTCGATTGGCGTTAAGCGGGTGTTTTCAGCGTTCGAAGCGGTTTGTGGTTTCGCCGCGTTCATCGTTGGCCGATTCCGACTGTAATCGTGCTTCAGATTCGAGTAAATCACCCGAAGTATCGCGATTACCGGTACAGAGAAAAACATTCCGGGGACGCCAGCGACGCTCTCGCCTGCCAACACTCCAAACAACACCAATAGAGGATGGAGTTCAACGCCAGAACTCATGAGGAACGGATTCAGGACGTAATCTGCAAAGACCCGATAAGCGCCCCAGAAGATGATGATCCAAAGTAAACTGCCGGAGCCGGCGACTCCGCACACGACGAGGACGATGATTCCGGCGGCGGCTGGGCCGATCACTGGGATGAACTCAAGCAGACCTGAAATGCCTGCCAGCAGCAACTCGTAGGGGTAATGCATGGCGCTCAGGAAGATTATCCAGCTGATAAAAGAGGCAACTGCAAGCAAGACCAAGGCCCGGATGTAATTCCTGAGCATGACGTGGGTGTCGTCCAGAATGCGTTCGAGGAGGGAGCGCTCGCGCCGGTCGTCGACCGCACCCAGGAGATTGACCCGAATTTTGTCGCCGTCCTTGATGAAGAAGAACGCAAGGATCGGAATCAGGATCAGGGGGAGAACATCGCTCAGGCCAGTTAGGATTTTTGTGCCCAACTCCTGTACAAATGGAACAACGCGAGACCCCAAATTGGAAGCTTCCCGGCTTAGGAAGCTAATGACCTGATCTCGCAGCGGTTCTAACCACGTGGGCAGCGGGATGGTGGCGAGCTTATTGCCGGCCAGCATGCGAGGAAGATGCGTACCGAAGTTGGTAGCTTCTGAACCAAGTGCAGGGATCAGCTCGAATCCGACCAGCACCAGGGCGCCGACGAATACGACGTAGACGAAAGCCAGGGCCCAGCTTCGGCTTCTTGGCAAGAAACGCTGGGCAAGCTCGACCAGAGGCCAGAGCATGTAAGCGAAGAAGATCGCCAGGGCAAAGACCACGACGGTGGAGCGGATGGCATAGAGAACGGCTAGCGTAAGACCAAATAAAAATGTGGTCCAGATGACCCGCAGCGCCCGCTCATCGATCCCCATCATGACTGGTAGACTAACGAGTGCTCACCCGGTTGCACTTTTGTTAGAAAGGCATTCGTTTGGAGTATGCTATTAGCGGTTGCGGAACGGACGATTGAGGTGGCGGCATGAGTCTGTTAGTTGAGAGAAAGAATCGGATCCTTCATATAAACCTAAGCCGGCCTGCGAAGCGGAATGCGCTTACGGTTGACATGTCCAGGGAGATTGTGAGGAATGTCAGGGCGGTGCAGGACGATCCTCGAATAGGGTGTGTCTTGATCACAGGGGCCGGTCAAGTGTTTTGTTCGGGCATTGACCTGGACGAGATGGCGGTTGGCAATTCCCATGTTTTCGAAGCGCTGTTTCAAATGGGCGCGGAGGCGTTGAAGCCGATTGTGGTTGCGGTGAACGGTGCGGCTTTGGGGGGCGGCCTCGGGCTGGTTGCGCAAGGACATATTGTTGTGGCGGAACAGAGTTCGTTTTTCTCGCTTCCGGAGATTAAGGTGGGGCTGTGGCCGTTTCTGGTTTATCGGGCGGTTGAAGAGGAGTTGGGAAGTAGAAGAACGTTAGCGCTCAGTCTGAGCGGGCGGACCTTTTCAGCCGAAAACGCCCTGGCTTGGGGGCTGGTGGATCAGCTTTGTCCCGACGATGAGGTTCGCGATCGGGCGGAAGCGATGGCACGAGATCTGGCGCGCGCGTGTCCCAGCGCAATCGAGGCGGGTATGCGTTATGCCCGAGACTCGCGAGACAAGGCGGTGGCGGACGCAGGAGAGATGGCTTCCGCTTTGCAAGATAAGCTGCTGGCGAGCGCAGATTTGGACGAAGGTTGCGCCGCATTTAAGCAGAGGCGGGAAGCGCACTGGCCCAGCATGCCGCATGACTTCTATGGGAACGGCAAGACGGACGGGGTTTCAGCGGATAGCCGACAGAGACGGTAAGCTGAAATTTGGCCGGTAGTCTTCCGACATACTTTTGGTTGTTAGTTCTCTTTACGTCTAGCGCGTTTGGGGAAAGCCGAGCGCCTACCTTTTATCGTGATGTTCTTCCGATTTTGGAATCGCGATGTCAGGCCTGTCACCGGCCCGGTGAAATCGCGCCGATGGCTCTTGAGACTTACGAGCAGGTAAGGCCGTATGCAAGGGCAATTCAAGAGCAGACGCTGGCGCGGAAGATGCCGCCGTGGTTTGCAGCTGCGCAGTGCGGCCCGTTTGCGAATAATCTTTCGCTGACTCCTCAACAAATCGAGATATTTTCGGCATGGGCCGATGCACATGCTCCGGCAGGGGATCGGCGTGAGGCGCCGCCACCTGTCCGGCGGGCGCGGGGTTGGAACATCGGGACGCCGGATGAGATCTTCGCCATGCCGAAAGCGGTTCCGATCCCGGCGGATGGAGATGTTGCCTACACCTACGTGATCATTCCGACGCACTTCAAAGAAGACCGCTGGGTTCGAATGTCGGAGATTCGACCCAGTAATCGGGCTGTGGTGCATCATGCGGTTCTGTATGTCCGAGAGCCCTCTTCTTCGTGGTTGCAGGGCGCTCCGATTGGTGTTCCCTTTACGGCTGATGACCTCACGGACGACAAACTTAAGCGCGATGCGATGTGGACGACCAGCGATATTCTGCTGGTTTATGCTCCGGGGAGTTCACCTGATAAGTGGCCGGAGGGCTTTGCCAAATTGGTTCCGGCTGGGTCTGATCTGGTGTTGCAGATGCATTACACTACCCAGGGCAAACCGGGGCACGGCAAACCAACGCAGGATCAGACGAGCATCGGCCTGCGATTTTCCAAAGATCCTCCTAAGAAACGGGTGTTGACGCTCCAGTTGACGAATGACAAGTTTCTGATCCCGCCGGGCGACCCGGACCATCGCGTGGAAGTGCATGGAAGCCTGCCGAATGATGCGCTGCTACTCAGCTTTTTCCCGCACATGCACTTGCGCGGGAAATCTTTTCGGTACAGCGTGACGGAGCCGGGAGAGCGATCGAGGATCGTGCTGGATGTTCCGCACTATGATTTCTATTGGCAATTGAGCTACCGGTTGGAGAATCCGTTGCCTTTGAAGGCCGGAACTGTTCTGCAGGCCGTTGCGACGTTCGATAACTCGAAGAATAATCCGCATAATCCCGATCCTGACTCGGCTGTCACTTGGGGCGAACAGACGTGGGCGGAGATGATGGTTGGATTTTTCGATGTGGCGGTAGATCCGTCGATGGGGAAGGCGCAATTCTTTTTGCGGAGTGGCCGCTAGCGAACCTCTGAAGGCTCGGGCTCAGGCTCAGGTGACCATTCCTCATAGAGCGTGGCGATTAAGTCGTCAAGAGCGCGGTCGGGATCGGAAGCGAGAAGGACCTCGCGATTGAAGGCAGCGAAGAGTGGAAGCGCAAAGGGAGAGGGTCGCGGAAGATCGTAGATTTCGAGAGGCGTTTCGAAGATGCGTGCGGTCTCTTCGAGAGCACGGGGCGCATCGCACTGGTCCTCGAGAACTTCCCGGACGGCTTCGCGCACTAAGGGGTGTTCCGGCTCATGTTCCATCAGCGTTTTGTAGAGCAGGCTTCCGCTCCAGGTGGCGGTTTTAGCGGTGACATTCCCGCGGAGGGTGCGGCGCGGAAGAAGCTGGCCGATTTCAGCGATGTGGCGGAAGCTGGTTCCCAATGTTTCGGTGGTGGAGAGGGTGGCGCGGAGATCTTCCATCCAGTTCTTGGGGTTAAAGGCTTGATGCAGGGCATTGGCGTCGATTTCGCTTCTGGCATCCAGGGAGAGCAGGAAGCTGTGGTCGTCGAAGTTGGCTACGACGCTTCGACCTTGCGCCAGACGGGCGCCTGCGACCCAGGCCAAAGAACGATTGACGGCGCGTCCCCCGACAACATGAACAAGCAGGAGCATGGTGCGGCCGCTGACCACCCGTTCTGCGAGCACCGGTGAATCGGTGGGGATAGGCAAAGCCCGGCAGTGTCGTGCGATGAAGACTGCGATGCGGGAGGCCACGTTCTGGTCTACTCCGTAAGCTTTTTTTAGAAAGCTGGTGATTTCGGTTTCGCCTCCGGCGTTCCAGGCAGCTCGAAGTTCCCGCCTCAGTTTGAGTTCTTCTTGCGCCAGCTGGGTGGTCAAAGGCATTTTGTTTCCCATCCAGCGGGGAGTTTTGACTTGCTCGCCGGCGGCGGGTTCTACGACAGCTACGTTTTGGTAAGTGTGCTTGACGCGCACCGGGCGGCCTCCCATGATGAAGGCTTCGTTGGGCTGCAGGCTGGCGATGAACGATTCTTCGACGGCTCCGAGATGGCGGTTGCGACTGGAGACGATTTTCATCTCGTAGTCGGTGCTGATCACGCCAACGTTCAGATAGTAGGTACGGGCCGTCTTCTTGTCCGCGACTCGAAACTTGCCATCGGCGAAGATGATTTTTCCATAGGTGCCGTAGGGCCCAAGAACCTTGCCGCGGCCGGCCAGATATTCAAGAACGTCGTCGAAATCCTGGCGGCGAAGTTTGTTGTAAGGTCCGGCTTTAGTGATCAACTCGAAGGCTTCGTCGCTTGACCATTCCGCTTCGATACTCATTCCCAGGAGCACCTGTGCGAGTACGTCGAGAGGCGCGCCCGGAATACGGAGGGCATCGAGACGCCCTTCGCGGGCAGCCTCCCGCAGGGCCAACGATTCCACTAAATCGGGAAGGCTGAGCGGTACGAGCGTGCCTTGCGCTACGCCATCGATGCGGTGACCACTTCGGCCGAGACGTTGCAGCGCCAGGCTGACTCCGCGCGGCGTACCAACGAGGATGACGCGATCGACGCTAGAAAAATCGACTCCCATTTCGAGACTGCTGGAGGCGACGACGGCTCGCCAAACGCCGTCTTTCAGGCCTTGTTCGATGGTTTGACGCGTTTCGCGATTCACGGATCCGTGGTGGACGGCGATCTGTTCTTCGAGATCGGGAAGCAGGATGTTCAAGGCGAGGCCGAGGCGCTCCACACCGGAACGTGTGGTGAGGAAGATCAAGCTGCACTGCGAATTTTCGACCACGTGGGCGACTGTGGGCGCAATGCGAAAAGGATTGTGCCCGGCGGGAGGAAGCCAGACGCCTGGCTCGGGAGCGACGATTTCGAGCTGGTGGGTTTTTCGGATATCTGCTTTTGCTACGGCGCAGGCGCGGCGACCGCACAGCAGCTTCTGAATGGCTTCAATCGGCCAAGCGGTGGCAGATACACCGATGCGCTGAACCGGCCGTGCAACACGATCTTCCAGGCGTTCGAGACACAGCGCCAGAAGTGAGCCGCGCTTCGATTCAGCGAAAGAATGGATTTCGTCCACGACGACGGTTTGAGGATGGAAGCCGGTTTCGCGCCAGGCGCTCTGCGAAAGGATGGAGCTTAAAGTCTCGGGCGTAGTGAGCAAGAGATGAGGACGGCGGCGACCCTGCCGAGAGCGATCCGCCTGGGCTGTGTCGCCTGTTCGGACTTCCATGCGGATTTGTGCGAGGGGTGGGAGCGAGCTGTTTACGGCGTCGAGAGCAGGCGTGAGATTGCGATGGATGTCGTTGCCGAGCGCCTTTAGAGGCGATACGTAGATGGCACAGAGGGCATTCGGGAGCTTTTTTGCCGAAGCAAGCGTGGCCAGCTGGGACAACACGGAAAGGAAGGCTGCGAAGGTTTTTCCGCTTCCGGTGGGAGCCAGGATGAGGGTATTTTCGCCGCGCAGCGTATGGGGTAGAGCGCGGAGTTGGATATCACTCAGGCCGGGATAAGTTGCCTCGAACCAGTTCCGAAGGGCCGGGTGCAGTTCGGATACAATTCCGGGATCGGCGGCGCCTTTCTTATCGGAGCGGCGCCCGATGGGCGCCTTATTGGAGCGACGCTTTGTAGAGTTCCTCGACCCGTCCGATATCATCGCATTCCTCAGGATTTTTGTCTCGTCGCCAGCGCAGGATTCGTGGGAAGCGCAGAGCATATCCACTTTTGTGTCGTGGACTTTTTTGTACGCCATCGAAGGCGACTTCGAGGACGACCTGGGGGCGAACCAGAATCACTCGTCCGAACTTTTCGGTGGAAGCGCTTCGCAATTGTTTTGTAAGCTCTTTGACTTCGGTGTCGGTAAGGCCGGAGTAGGCTTTTCCGACGTTGAGAAAGCCGTTATCGGAGCGAACGGCAAAGGTGTAGTCGGAGAGAAAGATGGCGCGGCGTCCGTTGCCCTGTTCAGCGGCCGTAATCACTACGTCGAGCGTGCCATAGGGCCGCTTCATCTTCTGCCACGCCCCGCTGCGGCGACTGGGTTCGTAGATGCTTTTTCTCCGCTTGAGCAACAAGCCTTCATTCCCGGTTTCGCGCGCTTGGAGGAAGAGTGTTTCGATCTCGGCCAGGCTTGTGGCGTGATATTGCGGCGAGAGGGCTAGCGGAAGCGGCTGGTCTCCGAAGAGCTCTTCCAAAAGCCGACGGCGTTCGTCGAGCGGGCGGTTCAGCAGAAACGCGTCGTCGCGAAGAAGAACGTCGTATGCCATAAAGACGACCGGGACTTCTTCAATCAGCGTTGCGCGCACTCTTTTTCGAGTGATTCGCTGCTGGAGCAGGTTGAAGTTCAGGGCGCGGCCGTTGCGCCAGGCGAGAAGCTCGCCGTCGATCAATCCGCGGCCGCCGATCTTTGCAAACGCCGCAACGATCTCCGGGAAAGCACTGGTTATCTCGTCCATGCCCCTTGAATAGATGCGGACGTGTCCCGATTCAAAATGCACCTGAGAACGAATTCCGTCATATTTATTTTCGATAGTCCACTCTTCCGGATTGGCGATGTCTTCGAGGCGATCGAGAGGTTTCGCCAGCATGAAATCCATGGGGTGGAAGAGGCGCGCCTCAATCGCTTCCAGTTCGCCTGATCGGGCGGCGCGTGCCACTTTAGCCAGGTCTCCCAGACGGTTGTTGGCGTCGCGAATGGCCGCCGGCGATACCGAGCAGGCTTGGGCTACGGCTTCTTCCACCATCTTCTCCATGAGACCGATCCGAAGGCCGCGAGTAATCACCTTGACGAAGTACTTCAGCGTGGCCGGCTTGTAAGTTCGATAGGCGGCAACCAATAAATCTCGTTTGCGAACGGTGAGACGAGCTTGAAACAGCGACTGATAGATGGAGTTGGCGTCGGCGAGAGTAAGCGGCTGTTCGGCGCTCAGGCCGCGCAGCAGTAGACCGGTCGTTTCTCCTGTGTCGCCTACTTCGGAATGGCAGACGCTCAGTGTTTCCGAATCCCACGATGTTGCGATTTGCAACGCTTCCCGCAAGATGCTGTAGCCGATGGAGAGCCTGGGTTTTTCGTCCTCGGCGGCGAAGAGCTTGTGGTTTGGGTTGACGGTTGCTACAGGTCCGCTGCTGAGAAACTGAACAGCAAGCTCCAGATCGTTGTCGGGAAGCGCACGGAAGTAGTCGGCAAGGATGGCGATTTTACGCAGGCGGCTTCCGGTGCTTGTCACGCTCTCACACACTTCGGCCAAACGATCCACTAGCCTTCGGCCTCGATGTTGGTACGGGCGCCGGCACGATGCGGTGCTGCAGCGGACATGCCGCGGGATTGAAGGATTCGAGAAAAAGGAACCGTATAACCGTGCACGACGTCGGTGTGTTTCGTTCTGGAGCCGGCCACCATTTCGAGTAACTCGTCGAAGTCGCCATGATCGGAGTAGGGAATCAGCTCTTCGGCGCCGCTGCGATTGCGAGCGTTATCGAGGGCGGCCCATCCGGAGACATAGGCCAGACGCACATTTTTTCCGCTGGCCTCAAGAAGGCTGCCGTGGGTCGGGACCACAACCAGCGCTTTGCCATGAGTGGCTTTGGCTTCGTACGGTTCCCAACCCGGAAAGGCATATCCGTGATCTTCGTAAACTGGAATGAATTTTGCGATTGCGCCGTGTACAGAAGTCGGGATGCCGGCCTGACAAAGAACGTGAACGATCTCCTGACCGCGACCAAGCGGATAGCCAATGAAGGCCGGCGTGATTCCTTCCGCCAGACTACGGCGGGCAAATTCGGTGATCCGGCCAATGGCTTCTTCGCGATGAAGAAGACGGTAAATCGGGAGACCGAACGTGGACTCGATGATCAGTCGGTCACAGGCGATGATCTCCGTTTTCTCGCCACAGAGCGGTGCGCGAAGCTTGATGTCGCCGGTGTAGACGAGACGCTCTCCTCGGTATTCAATCAGAAGCTGAGCAGCGCCTAGAATGTGACCGGCTGGATAGGAGGTGAGTCGAGCCCCCCGCCATTCGAGAGTGGCTCCGAAATCTAAGGGGAGTTGATCGGGTTCGTTCTGCCCCTCGGCCAGCCAGAGACGCATGCGATAGATGCGGAGAGTGGTGGAAGTTCCAATCACGGTTCCGTGGCAACCGCGCGCATGATCGCTGTGGCCGTGCGAGATCCAGGTAGCGGCACAGGGCTCGGTGTTGTCGAGCCACAGGTCGATCTCCGGTAGAAATATTCCTATTTCTCGAAAGTCAACTTGCACGGCGTAAACTACTCTTCCAGAAACAGGCTACAAAATTGGTCCAGAAAGTCGCGGATTTTCGAGTCCGGTAAGGTTGTGGAATTCACCATGATGGAGAACGCCAGCCAGCCGTGTGTTTCAGTTTCGATGTAGCCGCTCAGCGTATTGACATGTGAGAAAGAGCCGGTTTTGGCATGCACGCGATTGGCTTGCCGAATCTTGCGAAAGCGGTGTTGAAGGGAGCCGTCCACTCCGCCAATGGGCAAAGACTGCAGCCAGACTTGTTGATCGGGCTGCTGCCACATGTAGCGGAGAAGAGTGACGGTTGAATCGGGCGTGGTCAGGCCTTGACGCGCCAACCCAGAGCCGTCGGCGAATGCAAAGCCGGTTCCGTCGCGCGTGATTCCGATCTGGGAGAGAAAATCGTCGCGGACTTTCAGGCCTGCTTCGAGCGTTCCGACTCCGGTTGTCACATGGGCTGCTTCGCGAAGAAGCATTTCAGCTTCCAAGTTGTCGCTTACTTTGTTGATCACTTGCACTGCTTCGTAGAGGGGAACGGACTGATGCGTCGCGAGCAGTGTTTCGGGCTGTGCAGCAGCAGTTCCACATCTGTTGGATGAGGCAGTGACCTGGTTGGGTGTGCAATACTCGGCTCGCGCCTCGCCCCGGACCGTAATGCCCCGATTACGCAGCGTGTCAATGAGGGCTGTGGCGGCGAACAGGGCGGGATCGTCAACCGCGAAATCTTCTTTCCACGCCGAAGCATTTTTGCCGATCGTACCCCAGAGAACGATTTCAGTACTGCCCGCAGGATGCGTGATCTTAATTTGCGTACTTCTCGAAATGTCAGTAATGATCTGGTTGCTTATGGTCAGGTAATCGAAAGGCGGTGCGAGCGAAAGGGATGCGAGCTCACCGGGAGTCGTCGGGTATACCGTTACAGAGACGCTGTTGTCGTTGAGGGCGAGAGCACTAATCGGGGCGCCATACCCGTAGGTGGAGTCGTCCAAGGTCCAACCGTCCGGATAGAAGTCACTGGCATAGCGGGTGGAAACGCCGATGACGTCACCCTGGATCTCTCGAATTCCTAGGTTGAATAGCTTGTCTGCGAGTTCTTGTAAAGGTGCCAGGGGATCGCCGTCGTGAGCGTTTACGTCATAAGGAAGGACTCTGCCGGAAAGTTCAGGGTCGCCTCCGCCGATGAGCCGGAGATCGGAAAGCGTAGGTTGGCCCTGGCTCCACGGGCTTTGTGTGCTCAGTTGCGTTTGAAATGTGTAATAGGGACCGAGACGGGTGAGCGCAAGCGCGGTGGTATAGAGCTTCGTGTTGGAGGCGGGAGTGAAGAAGCTGCCGGCGTTTTGCTCCATGACGACGGCTCCGGTTTGAGCGTCGACGATTTTGAAGCCTAGGTAGCCCCGCTCGATCCCTGGAGTTGTTTCCATCAAGGCGCGGATTCGCTTCTGGAGATTGTGAAAGGGTTTGTCGCCGGATGCGCGCGCGAGGGCAGTCACCAGGAGCAGAGTGAGAACGGTCAACCGAGAGGGCAAGCGAATGCTTCCTGTAGCAGAAACGCATTAACCCAGTTTTGCCCGTGATGATCCGAGCGGTTTTCCTCAAATTTTTCGTTGCCGGTCGTTGACACGCTTGAAGGTGGTTGAGTTAAAATCAAAACATCACTGAGGAAGGAGGTGGTCCAGTCTAATGAATTCTGGTAGTGACTGTAGCATACAATCCACGCGCGAGGTGGTCGACTCTTAAAGTCGCCGTTCGTACGTTCAGGTTTCGTTCAGTGGCGAGGCCGCTTCTCCTGTGAATCGGCCTCCCGTCGCGCGTAACGTGGCTAGAGTATAAGTAAGAAAATGCCCGCATGGTCCATGCTGATGGTCATGCGGGTATTTTTGTGCTAACTTAATAGTTACCCCAAATGTTTATGCGCGGACTTGGGGTGCGTGTAAGCGATTTAGAAAGGATTTTCAGGTCATGAAAGTAGGAATTCATCCCGCCTATAACCCAGTTAATGTAGTCTGTGCGTGCGGATCAAGCTTCCCAACACGCTCTACTCACAAAGGCGACCTGCGCGTTGAGATCTGTTCCAGTTGCCATCCGTTTTTCACCGGCCGTCAAAAGCTGGTTGACACGGAAGGCCGCGTGGACCGCTTCCAGAAAAAGTTCGCCAAAGCTCGCGAAATGCAGGCTCAAAAGAAGGCCGCTACGGACGCAAAGGCGGCAAAGAAAGTTCATTAAACCAGACCGCGTTCTCGTCATGCCGGTACGGTTCGATAGCCCGGTGTAACCTTTATGGTTGCGCCGGGCTTTTGGTTTTTGGATCCGAACTTATTTCACTTCGGCAACGCTAAGCTCTCGAAGAGTGCTGCGCTTTCTGCTGTAGCCAAGATAGATGAACAAGCCGATGATGAGCCACGCTACGAAGCGCAGCCATGTTTCGAGCGGCAGGCCCAGCATCAGACCGAAGCAGCAGGCGATGGAGAGAATGGGCGTGAGCGGTGCGAACGGTACGCGAAAAGATCTCGGCCGGTCGGGCTGGCTGCGCCGCAGGACGATGACTCCGAACGAGACAATTACGAATGCAAAGAGCGTTCCGATGTTCGAGAGGTCGGCAAAGGTGTCGATATCCCAGAGTCCGGCAGGGATTCCGACGGCAAGTCCGGCGATCCAGGTGCTTACATGAGGTGTCTGGAATCTCTTGTGAACACGGCTAAAGAGATCCGGTAACAGGCGGTCGCGAGACATGGCGAACCAAATACGAGCCTGACCGTATTGGTAGACCAGTAGCGATGAGAGCATCCCGAGCAATGCGCCAACTGTCACGGTAAAGCGGAGCCGGTTCATGCCGATGGCGGCCAGTGCATTAGCGACCGGGGCTGCATTGTCCAGCGTCTTCCAGTTGACGATTCCGGTGAGGACGAAAGCGACGGATGTGTAGAGAAGACCGCAGACGATGAGCGTGCCGATGATGCCTAGCGGCATGTTGCGCTGCGGGTCTTTACACTCTTCGGCAGCAGTAGAAACCGAATCGAATCCGATAAAAGTGAAGAACACGATGGCGGAGCCTGTGACCACCCCGGCGAAGCCGTTCGGCAAATAAGGGTGAAGATTCTTGGCCTGAACGGCATGGGCCGCTCCGAAGACGAAGATCAGCACCGCGCAGATTTTGATCACAACCATCAGGTTGTTGGCTCCGGCGCTCTCTTTTACACCTCGGACCAGAAGCCAGCTTAGAAGCATGACGATTAAAAGGGCAGGGAAGTTAAAGAGACTACCGGTACGTTCCTGTCCGATGAAGGCGGGTTCCGACAAATATTTGGGTAAGTGCGCGCCAAAAACGTAGTCGCAAATCACATTGAAATAGGCGGAGAAGCCCACGGCTACCGACATATTCGAGACGGCGTATTCGAGAATCAGATCCCAACCGATAATCCAGGCGAAAATCTCTCCCAGCGTTGTGTAGGCGTAGGTGTAGGCGCTGCCGGCAATGGGAATCATGGAGGCGAGCTCGGCGTAACAAAGCGCCGCGAAGCCACAGGTGACGGCCGTCAGGATGAAAGATAGAGTTAAACCGGGACCCGCGCCGGGACGGCCCGACATAGTAGCCGCCGCGCTCCCATGCAGAATCAAAGCTAGTAGCGGCGCTTTAAAAACCGAGGCGATTCCGGTAGTTTGCCCCGCCGCGGCAGTCCCGGTCACGGTGAAAATGCCGCCTCCAATCACCGCGCCGATACCGAAAGCGATCAGACTCCAAGGGCCGAGAGATCGCTTCAGCTTTTTACCCTCTGTGTTGCTCTCATCGACCAGTGCATCAATGCTCTTGGTTCGCAAAAGTTGCTTCATCGGGTTAATGGGTCAGTATGACCTATTAACCCGATGAAGGCGAGAGCCGACGCGCCCGTAGAAGACGCGTCTGTTTCCAGCTTAGTTTTTTCTCGAGACCGCAGACCTTTGGACAAAAGTTTTCTGCGGCCCCGAATCCAGTACCCAGCCAGAGAGCCCAAGGAAGGAGTTGTCACACACCCTCCGAGGACCACTTCCATTGTGCACTGTTCTCTGGCGCAACCTCAAGCCGCCTGACCCGCTCGATTGAATTTTGTCGGGGGGAAACGGCCTTGACCGAGTTCTAGGACTAACAGTGCCAGATACAGTACTTACTCCCAGTCGATCTCTCGACTTATTACGAAACCGTTTCAGCCTCGCGAGGCGGCAGCAATGACCGCCCTGGAGCGAGCGCTCCAGCACGCCGAACGCGCCGTCTTCGCCCTGCGCCTGGCGGCCGAGGGCAAGGATTGCGAAGACAATCTCACCGAAGCGCTGCGGCGGCTGGACGAAGCCGAAACGCTCACCGAAGCCGAGCTGCGGAAGGCGGTAGGGGTATGAGCGCCAACACGCACGCCGAATTGATGCGTCAAATGGGCACGCCGAAAGGAGACGGTTTCGATCCGATGCCGCCACGTCAACACGCTTCGTTCTTGGATATTGGAGAGTCGGAACAGGTCCGGGTGATTGCCTGGATCTGGTCCAAAACGATCCACCCAGGCAAGGGGAGAAAACGTTCCTATTTTGCCCGTGATCAACGGGGGACGTTGACCCTCAGTCACATGGCCGCCGATCTCAATATGGCCCTTTCCAATCTCTCGTCCGCCTTCAAGCGAACGGTCGAGATGGGACGAGCCCGAAAGGACGAGAAAGGCCGCATCTGTCTGTGTGGGGATGTGCCCGATCCGAAGCTGGCTTACGATGACCAAGAGGGGCGAAATAAAAGCGAAAACGATGCGGAGATTATTTTTTTAAATAAGCTGAGTGCGAGTTTAAGATATTATTTTCAACAACTTCCAAAAGGTGAATCCCAGAGGAGGATAGCCGAGTATTTACAAGTCCGAGAGTACCGGGAAAAGATCGAAGCAGACGCCATAAAAGCCGCTCGCGACGCCGGCCAAAAATTCGAGGATGAGTATCTGGCGGCCATCGGTTTCACGTCTAAGGAACCCCGCGGCCGTCCCAAAAAAGACCGCACCGAACCCTCGGTCCAACTCTCGATTCTTCGTGTGCCCGCACTTTCTGTACAAATTAACGGCTATCAGACGGAGCCGAATTATGTACAGAAAGAAGAAAGCATTCCGTACGAAATCGAAATCGGGGATGTACAGAAAAGTGCATCCTTATTGAATTTTTCAGAGTTTACAGAGCTTTCAGAGAAAGACATTAGGGAGCCGTCGTCGTCGTCCCTTGCTTCCGAAATACCCCCGACGACGACGACGATCCCGGAGCCGGATGCTCGCGAAGCGGAAAGCCTCGCGCGGTTGGCCGCTGCTCTCCAGCCCTACGGGACGCCGGATCAACCGCTGGTGCGGAAGTTGTGGCACGACTGCCGCAAAAACGATCCAGGAGCCACAGCCGAAGAGGTCTGCCAGGTAATCGTCGAAAAAGCGCCGGGGAAACGCAACAACGGCCTTGGCTACTTCCTAACGGCCATTCCTCCCTGCTTCCCACTACCCCGCGCGGCTACGCCGCCACCTAAACCAGCCCAGATGGAGCAAGAAACTGAGTTTCAAAGACGCTGGCGGGAGGAACAGGAACGCAACTTGGCAGATCCGAAGATTCCCGAGCAGGAAAAACACTTAATTCGGCTCTCGCTTGGGATCGCCGAGAAAGAAGCCGGCGCATGAGTCTCTTCGAGCGCAACCTCCACGAAGCGGCGCAGGAAGACATTCGCTCGGCGCTCTTTGAAAAGCTGGGGAACCTAACGACGCTGACCAGGCTCACGGAGAGCATCGAAGCGGTTATGACGGACTACGATGTGCCGCTCACTGAGGCGTTGCACTGGATCGCGCTCGAAGTGCCAGGGAAGCGCTGGACGACGGCTGAGTTCACGCGCTGGTGCCAGTTTCGTAAAGATACCCTGGAGCGCCGGAACGCCGACGCGGAGCGGCGGCTGCCGGAAGGGTGGCCGGAGTGATTCCGGCCGCTTGCCGGGGCTGCACCGGAAGTACCGCTAGCTCTTGAGTGAATCCCGGCAATCCTGCTATTTTGGCGGCTAACGGCCCCAATCGGCTATTTTTAGCCGCATCAATCCGCGACCGCGAGAAAAACAGGAGAAGAGTTTGCCGGCCCCTACAGTTTTAGATTCCGACTGGTACGACCAGAACGAGACGATGCAGGCCTTGAGTTTAAAAGAACGCACGTTGCGTACCTGGGTGCGGATTGGCCGCGTCCGGACGAAGACGAACCCGAGCAATATCCGCCAACGCTTATACAAAGCCGAGGACGTAGAAAAACTCAGGGCACACGGCCCCGAGCGCCCGGAACGCAGAAACGTGACGACGGCGAAAAGCGCCATGCCCGCCGCGCCGAAACCGCCATCGCCCGAATCGCAAGCCTTTCTCCTTCTGTGTACCGAGTTGCGAGAGCAGCGCAAGGCCGAAGCCGAACGGCGGGAGCGCGAGCGCGAAGAAACGTTTCTGACGGTGCGAGAAGCGGCGGCGCATCTTCGGCTGCCAATCTCGTATGTGCAGCGTGCCATCGAAGATGGACGCTTGCCGGCAATTAAGGCCGTACGATGGCAGATTCAGTTTCGGGAGTTGAAGAAATTTCGGGGATAAAGGCTGTGGAAGATCAGGCGGGAGTTTGGAGGGGTTTGGAGGATGACGTACACAGAGCGGGAGGACGAAAGCGTTGCGCTCGAGATGAGCAAGGACGAATGGTACGAGTTGCTCTTCGTCCTTGGCTACGCGACGGGATCGGCTTCCAAAAATTCAGACGAGGAGTTTTACAAAATGGTGGAATTCACGAATCGATTGAATGCCACCAATCCAAGGTTTGCGCAGTACGAAATTCCGGAGGTCTTCAAAAGGAAGTGAGCAAAACGAAAACGCTCTACATGGAAACCACCGAGATCTCGGCCGAAAACGCCCAAAGTAGTCTCCATGCCGGTTCTCAAGGCGGATTCCGCTTAGAAGCTCACTTTTGAGCAAAAATTAAGAACGAGTATAGTTTTGGAAGCAATCGTTCTCACGGTTGATGACCGCGAAGCTGGCCCGGATTCGCAATCACGTCTGTACGCGGGGCTGAGCACTGAGACCGGCTAGCGCCGCTCCGGGAACACAACCCGGCTGTCCGTCGCGAACCGCTGAAAATCGTCGAAGCCGATCCGGTTCTCCTCGACCCGGCCGTCGCGATAGCGCACCAGGTACACGGCCTGCCGCGGCACGGGCCCGATTCCGGCCACCGCCTGCAGGACCAGCGTCCAGGCCATCCGCTCGATCCCGCTGCTTTTGGGGAAGGCCTGCCGATCCGCCCGCCGCTCCACCCGCAACCCGGCCCGGCGCTCCCGGAAGCGCAGCCGCAGCGCGGGGTAACCGGGCAGGCTCGCCCGCCACTCGCCGCCGCCCCACAGCGCGCTGTATTCCCCGCGCGACCAGGCGCCCGCGAGAGCGGACCAGCTTGCCAGCGGCCGTCCGTCCCGCAGCAGGTCCGAGTAGCGCTCGACTCCGTCGACCACCAGCAGGCTCGCCGTCACGGTGTCGATCCGCCGTCCGTCCCGGTAGCGCTCGACCGTCTCCCGGCAAACCCAGGAATTTTGGCCGAGCGCCGCCGCGACCGAGAGCCAGGCGGCCAGAAAGTAAGTGCTCATTCCAAAAAAAACCGGATGATTGAGGCGAGAGTCGTTACTTCGAGAGCGTTTTTAAAAGAAGTTCCAAGGCCGCGATCCCGCCGCAGATCATGTACAGCTTCTTACTGCTCTCGCGTTGGCGTTCGTCGATCTTCTCGACCTTCGTTTCCAATTCCTTCACGCGCTCGGCTTCGGCTTTCGAATTAACGGACGCCTTCATTTCAGTGAATGAAGCCTGGAGGGCGTCCATCTTGGTGTCCAGACGAATGAGGAGGTCGCGCTCTTCGATGGCGGTGGTTTGTTCCATAAATAAAACGGGCGCCCCCGTTCCGGAGATCCGGAGAGGGGAACGCCCGCATTCCTTTCGCGAGAGAGTGAATGACTGCTTACGCGGCCTTCTGCACCGGAGCCGGGGCGACCGGAGAATTCACCGCAATCCCCAGCGCATCGAACAAAGCCTTGGCTTCGCTGATGTCCGACTTTGCGTCGTTGTAGAGTTTTTGGGCGAGCGCGATCACGCTCGCGTCGAGCGTGAAGTTCAAGCCTTTTTCCGCTCCGGCGGCATCGGCGGCCGCTACAAATGCCAGTACATCGCCGAAGGTTTGAACAGCGGCGATCCGGGCTTCGGGCGTCATTTGCTGCAGCACCTTTTCGGCTGCCGAGGCTTTCTTGAACAGATCGGAAATCTTGCTCAGTAGTTTTTTCATTGAGGGGCTCCTTAAAAAATTGTGGAAGGGCAGTACTGGGACTGCGTAGTCCGGCGAGGGCACTGGCGGCGACGGCCAAACGCAGCTAGACTTCGGGCATGATCGCGCGCGCCTGGTTTGCTTCGTCAGTTCTGTGGGCCTGCCTGATGCTGGCCGTGCTGTGTAATCCGGAGGCGAATGAGAGCGGCCGCGAGTGGGTCGTTGCGTTTGCCGTAGCGCCGTTTGCGTTGGGATGGGGGCTGCGGCTGTTCCTGCGCTACATATTTACGGGACGGCTCAGCTCCGAATCGGCCTATGTTCAACATCGACAACATTAGGGCGCTGAAAAATCCGATCGTCCGGCTCTGGTTCGGCGGTTCGCTGTTCTGGGCGTGCTTGGTCCTGCTGTCTCGCGTGCTCTCGAGGGGAGTCGCCGGACTCGATCGAGCCGATTGGGAGTATGCCGCGCAACCGCTGGCGGTAGGGTGGGTGCTCTCCTGGGGCTGGCATTGCGCGACCCATATCCGCTACTGGTACTCTGCCGCCGGCCTCATCTTCATCGCCCGCGGGCTGAATCGTCAATACGACTGGGCGATGATCTGGCCGCTACTGGCGGTGGGCGCCGTCCATCTGGTTCTCACTATTTGCCGTCGCCGCTTAAGCGTCGGTTGGCGGCCGAGATTCCGTTTACGTATTGATCTACGCGGCCCTGTATGGCGGCCGCTCCCGGCGATCCGCCCAGACTAGGATTACGCTTGTAGGCGTAGTCGAGCAGGATGGCAAGCCGCGATTTGATCTGCGGATTGTCGAGCGCTGTTTTGAGGACAGCCGCCGCGACGGCAGCCGGTCCGCCGCCTGCTGCCGCGCCGGCTCCTACGGCAATGGGAGTGCCGATGCCGAGCATGTCTTTGTTGTCGATGCGCCGCACCGCGCGCTCGAGCGCGTCCTGGAGGCCCAGCAGCTTGCTTTCCTTGTCGTTGAGGCTGCTTAACTCAGGAAATTGCGTGGCAAGTTCTTCCTTCAGCCCGCGCGCCAGTGCTTTCTGTCCCTCGATCTGAGCGCCCTTCAGCTCTCCGTAGGCTTTGTCGCCGAGTTGCTTGTAGGTGTTTTGCTTCATCGCCTGAGCATCGGCCGCGGCAATCGGCTTGGTCTGGCTCGGCGCCGCCTCGCTCATCAGCGGATTGCCGTTGGCATCGACCAGCCCGCTCGGTTGAGCCGGCGTTCCGGGCGTGCTGTTCTGGCGTAAAAACTCCTCTTTCGAGGCGTTCAATGCCGCCACATCGCTTTCCGGGTTCACCTGGTTGGCGAACTTGGGCATCACGTCGTCAACCCGTTGCGCCACTTTGGATGGATCGATCGTCTTGGCCGGATCGGCCGCAATCACGTTTTTGATTTTGTCGTTCAGGTCCGAAACCAGATCGGCCAGTTTTCGCGTTCCCGCCTCACTGACGGGAATCCGGTTGTCGAGTCCGGTCGCCACCATCTGCCGTACGTCGTCCAGGCTGTTGCTGCCCGGCGGCGGTTTGAGCGCGCTCTGATACAAGCGCTGGGCCAACTCCGGACCCGAGGGAACGCCCAGCGCATCGGCCGCTTTCCCAGCCGCGTACTTGATCGGCTTGGCCGCCAGCTTGATCGGGTTGGTGGCCTCCCCGATTTTGCCGGCCACGTCGGCCGCCGTGTGAGCCGCCGAGGCCACTCGTGAAAGATTGGCTGCGTCCGCCGCCACGCCCGCGCCCCGCAGCGCCAGCCCCGCTCCATCCGCCAGCATCGAGAGATCGGAGAGCGCGCCCACCGGATCGTGGTACAGCGTCTCGGCGATCTTTTGCGAGCTGCCGTAGCGGTCGGTCAGCGATTTCCGGAACGCGTCGGCGGCGGCGTTTTGTTTCGCCAGATCGGCATCGCTGGCGCCGGTCGCCTTCTTGAGAGCCGTGTAGCCGGGCAGATACTCGTTGCCGGCCCCTTCGACCGTGTTCCCGAGCGCTTCCATGGTTTCGCCCGGATGAGTGGCGGCGTGCCACAACCCGCCGACAAAATTGCCTGCCGACGCCCCAGCGTTATGAAGGAATCCACTGACCGATTTGTCCTCCACGGCCGGTATCGGATGGTCCGCTTTGCCGTTTACGGCCGATCCCGCACCGAGCAGATAGTCCACGACAGCGCCGGCGCTATGCCCGGAATGAAGCGCCTCGCCGATCTTGGGCGCGAGCTCAGAATGATTCTGCGCCAGATAGCCGGCGATCTGCTCGTCGCTGTAGCCGGATTGGCGCGCGTCCTGAATTTGAGACTGGAGATCTGCCATCTACTTGCTCCCGAAAATCTGATCGAGCGACTTCGCCGGTTGCGTTCCCGGCGAGCTGCTGAGACGCCCCTTGATCTGTTGAATGCCCTGGTCGAGCGACAGGCGCCGGTTCGCCATGTCCTGCCGCAGGATTTTGGCGACGGCGAGCGTTTGCTTGAAGGTGGCGTTCTGTGGGTTGTAAGCCTCGACTTCATGCCGGGCTGAATCGGAGAGAGCGCCCGCCAAGCTCGGATTGCTGGTTACTTTGGCGATTTCATTGTTGGCCACTTGGCGCGCGACATTGACAGCTGCCATATTCTCGCTTCCGACCAGCTTTTCGTCGAGCATCCGCAGCGGCGCGTTGACCCAGGGCGAGCCGGAGTCCGGGATCTTGCCGGCGGCATTCACGAACAGATCGAGGTTCTTGCTGGCCGTCTGCTCGAACGCTCCGACCGCATCGCGCTGTTTCTGCAGCGTGGCGAGCGAGCCGGCATCGGCCTTGTAATTCGCCTTATTCGCTGCGATATTCACAGTCGGATTGGTCTTCGCGGCCGTGTTGTACACGTTCGCTTGCGCTTGCCCGGCTTGTCCGCGGGCGAAGGTAGGAGCCTGGCCGCTCTGCTGGTAATTAGTGGCGAGCATTTGCGTCGCCTGCGGAGTGAGGACGATGTTCGTATTGGGATTCGAGGCCTGCCGCTCGGCGATGTTGTTCTGCTTCAGGATGTCGAGCGCTTTTCTGGCGTCCTGGTCGCCCTTGGCGGCCATGGCGGCGAGCTGCGCCGGCGAATTGAGCTTGGCGATCTCATTCGCTCGATTCTGTTGCGCGACGATCTGGTCAGGGCTTGATCCTTGCTCGAGCAGCGCCTTCGCCGTATCGGGCGTCCACTGCGCCGGCGCGGGGAATTTGCCCGCGCTGACGGTCTTGAGCGAGAGATCGCCCAACAGATCGGCATACTCGCCCTGCGACTTGGCTTCCGACAGCCGCACACGCGCGTCCTGTACGGTCTTCTGCTGCTTCTCGTACCCGAAGCGATCTTGCCCCGTTGTCGCTTCCGTTTGTTTCGCTGCCGCGGTCGCCGCTTCGCTGGCGAGCTTGTTCTGGGCCGGGCTCCGCGCGATCAGGCCGTCCACGATGCCCGGCAGGGCTTGCGGATTGGATTGCGCAATGTAGGCGATCTGCTGGGCCTGTTGGTCGTAGCCGTCGTGATGCGCGGCCGTGACCGCGGTTTGAATCGCTTGCGGAGAGTAGCCGTTTTGCTTGATGTAGCTCGCCCAGCCGCCGGCGTAATCCGCTTCGGCGGTCGAGTGCTCATCCTTCTGCTTCTGAAGATCCGCATTCGCCTTCGAGACCTTGCCGCGCGCTTCGAGGTATGCGGTTCCATGCGTCGGCCCGAGAGTCGTAATCGCGTCGTCGTCGGAGAGTGGTTTCCCGGCCGCGACGGCTTGGGCGTATTTCTGCTTAAACGCGTCGTCGTCGGCGATCTGCCGCTGCATCTCCTGATACTGCAGCTGGCCGGCCTGGATTTGCTGCTGCGCCGCCTGGCCCTGCAGCCGTTGATTCTGCGCCTGTTGCGTCCCAGCCGCGATCTGCGTCGGGGTTTGCACGTTGAAAACGATATTCGGGTCGATCATGCTTTAATCGCGCACAACGGGCCACAAAGGTGGCGAAGCCATGTCAGCTTCGCTGCCAAACGCCCTGTGCGCTCCTTTCCTAAACCTCTGAAGTGGTGGGGGATAGGCCGGAATTGTCGCTAGCTGTAGCTGATGTTGCCGTAGGCGTCCATCGTGCCGCCCGGCGCGCCGGTGGAGTCGTAGGCGTTCCACTGCGACTGAGAAACGGGCGTGTAGCTCTGGAAGAGCCCGCCCGATCCGGCTGCGGACGAATAGCCGGAATTGTAGCCGCCGCTTCCGTAGCCGCCGCTGTAGGACGGCGTCGAGTAATAGCTGCCCAGACTGGAGAGGCCGCTCGCTGCCACATTGCCCAACTGCGCGTAGCCGGCCGCCGAAGCCGCCGCTCCCGAGGTCGAGTAGTTGCCCGCCGCCGCCGCCGCGTTCGTCAGGTTCGCACCGGATTGATTGGCGTAATTGGCGCCCGCTGCGTTCAGCTGATTCGTCGAGGTCTGTCCCAGGCCGGCGAGACTGGCCCAGCGGTTGTAATTATTCGTCTGATCGGTCTCGAACTGATTGGCGTTGGTCGAGTACTCGGCCTGGTTGCGGTTAAAGGCGTTCTGCGCCTGCGACTCGCTGTTCCCGAAATTCGAATTCGAAACGTTGAAGTCGTTCTGGAAGTTCTGCTGGTTGGCGTTTTCCGCGTTGACGATGTTCTGCTGCTGCTGCCCTTGACTGTCCTGAAAGTTCTGCTGGAACGTTCCTTGTGCCCGCTGGTAGGCGGTGTTGTAAGCCGTCCCGGCGTACCCTTGCGCGTAGTCGTTGATGGCCTTGGCGGCATTGCCCGCCGTGAGCGGTGGCCGCCTGCGAGGCCTGGAGCGCCTGCAGCCCCTGGGTGAGCTGGAACTGATAGCCGGGGTCGTTCTCTAAATTGCTCGCGTCGTAGGAGAACGTCGGAGTTCCCGCCACTTGCGTGTTTCCGGTGTAGTTCTGATAGGCGCCCGAGTAAGTGGGATTGGCGCCGCTGGCGGTCGGAGCATTGAAGGTCTGCCCGTAGCCGTGGTACGCCCCGGCATCCATGTCGTTGTTCAGCGCAAAAATCGCGTGCGTGCCGCTGTCAATGAAGGGCTGCGCGTTGGCTTCGGCGTTGTTATATTCCGTCGTCTGCAGCTGGTTGGCTTGGGTGGCGGCCTGGAGCTGCTGATTGGAAGCGTATTTCGCCGCATCGGCTTGCGTGTTGGCGGCCGAGATTGTCGCGCCCGCCTGAATGCCGGCGGCGCCCACCGTGCCGACAGCCTGAGCAGCGCCGCCAATGCCGAAGATGTCGCACAGTACGCCCGCGCGGGATCGTTCCCAAATCAACATGTGTGTGAGTCCTTAGAGAGAAATCGAAAAAATTGTCTGGTCGTAGGAGATGCCGCGCTGGGAGATGCCGCGCGGAATCACCTGAACGGCGCGCATCCCGAGCCGCCGCGCCAGCCGCAGCATGAGCCGGTTGTAGTCAGGCACGCTCGCGAGTAGAACGCGGCAAGTGGTGGCCTGCCGCAGCCACGCAAAGAGAGCGAGACAGATCTGCTCGCCTTGTCCCCAGGCTTCGGGCAGCAACGCCATGTGAGCTGCCCAGCGCTCCGCAGTTTCGCAAAAAAACACGAAGACGCCCAGGACGGAGCCCGCCGTATTCCGCGGAATCACATACCAGATTTGATCTCCTGCCGGCGCCCGGTACTGGTCGCGCGAGGGGTAGCCATCGGCTAAGAGCGCCGGCCTGTAAATCTTCGGATGCGTGACGATCGAGCGCACCAGCTCGTAGTCGAAGGTTCGTTCGAAAGTTAAGCTGGTGGCTGTCATGTCTACCCGTGCTCAACAAGCCGAGATCCTCCGCAACCAAACCGTGCTGGATCAGGTGACCGGATCGTTGCTCGCCGCAGCAACCAGCGTCATCAACGAAGCCGCGCCGACGGCCAACCATTCCAACCGGCTCGCCTACGCGAATGCCATCCTGGTGAACCCGTGGCCGCAAGCGCAGTTCCTGCTGCCCGGCATGCTGACGAATCCGACGCTGCAGGGCATGGCGGGAGGAACGAACACGGCCTCCGGCACGTGCTGGAATGATTCGGACGTCGATTACGTGATCGCGAGCCTCTTCAACGAATACGCCAATCAGTACGTCGCGCAGAACACCGTGGGCGCCGCGCTTTCGCTAGGCACAGCCGCCTAGAGCTTCAGGCCGCTCGATAAAAGCCTTCGACGATGAAGGCGTACGAGCCGGGGACGACGGCGAAATTCGAGAACCCCGAATTGTAGATGTAAAGCGTCGACGCGCCGGACGCCACTTGCCCATAGGCCGGCGCGTAGTTCAGCCCGCCCGGTCCGATCGACACCGTCACCGTGCTGGTCGGACCCACGACGGAAACAGGCAGGCTAACGGTGACAAAATTCGACGGGCCGCCGCTCAGGTTCAGCACAAATAACAATTTGAAAAAGCACAGCGGCCCGATACGCAGGTACTGCGCATCGAGCAGCGAATTCAGCGCAACGCTCATCGATCCGGAGCCCGCATAGGTCGGCGTCCAGTTCAGCCAGTTCGCGCCGAAGCTGATGTTCTGCGGGTTCGCAATAGCGACGCTTCCATTGAGGTTTGTATTGCCCGCTATCAGCGTCGCGAGGTTCGTGCCGTTCGCCGTTAGCCCGGCGAGCGCCGTCGCGCCATTCACGTTGAGCGAGCTCTGCAGGGTCGCCGCCCCGGTTACGTTCAGAGTGCTTTGCAGCGTCGCCGCTCCGTTTGCGTTGAGGGTGCTCGAAAAGGTCGCCCCGCCCGTCACGTTCAGCGAACCGCTGAGACCCGTCGCCCCGCCCACGTTCAAGGCTCCGCTCAAGTTCGCGATGCCGCCGCTGGTAATCGTCAAGCTCGCGGAAGTGAGCCCGGTATTGAGGCTCTGGACCGTAGTGGAGAACCACTGCTGCCAGGGCTGCAGAAGCCGGAACGTCGCATCGCACAGGGGCGAGACGGAGGGGGCCGGTTGCAGGCTCGGCACTTAGGATCTCCCTACTTCCATTTCGAGGTAAGCCGCAAGAAAGGCAATGTTCATCGCATCCGAGGTGGTGATTTTGAAGCGTCGATCTCTTCCCTTGCCGAGCCGCCGCCAGATCGCCCGCGCCCGGTAGTTGCCGCCCGAGCCGACCTGCAGCGGCACGGACATGGGCCAGGTTTGGCCGCCGTCGTCCGACCAGGAGAGCGTTAGGTTCTGCGTTCCGCTCGCCTCCGTTCCGACCTCGCAGTCGAGGATGAACCGACTGAAAAAGTCATACTTGTTCCCGGTGCGGAACGGCGGACCGATGCGGGTGCGGGTGATGGCTGTCCCGTTCTCGGTCAGGTATTCGTTCCGCAGGTTGTAGATGTTCCCGGACGAGTTGCCGAAGTCCGAGAACAGGTTTCCGCGGCCTGCCGAGGGCGCGAACATGTGAGCGAAGTGCCGAACCTGCGCGCCGCCGAGCAGCGATTGCCGCTCGTGCCACACTCCGGTCGTCACGTCATAGACCCAGGTCGTCGTTGGCGTCGAGTAGCTCGACGCGACTCCTGCGATCGGAATGGCCGAAGGAGCCGCGATGTTCAAGCAATAGAACAGGTGCCTGTCCTCTTCGTACAGGTAGGCGCGGCAATCCTGGTAGTCGTAGCCGTACACGCCCAGTAAGGCATTTTTGAGATAAGCCTCGATCGTCGGCGTCGAAATACGCACCGGCTGATAGCCGTTCGAGCGGAAGATTCCGGCGCCCGTTTTGTCCCGCCCGAACCAGAAGAACGAGCCGTCCCCGAAGCAAACCGTGCCGGCAGTCACCGCCCCCACCTCCATGACCGCCCCTTGCAGGCGAAGCAAGGGGAATCCGTTTTGTCCGGCATCGTAATAAACTTCGGTTCGATACAGGCCGAAGATCCACACCTCGCGCCGCGCCACCGCGACGGTACAGATGCCGTCGGGGGCATCGTTCTCATAGCCGTAGTTCAGCGCGTTCCACGACGTGGCGTCGTTGATCGCCGAGGTGTAAATGTTCTGGCTGGTCGTCAGAATGAAGTAGCCGTCCAGGAACGCCGCGCCCGTCAGACGGAGCTGCGGCGGCTGCAGCGCCTGCCAGGACGCGATCGGCCCTTACATGCTTTGGGTCGAGTAAGTGAACACGTACAGGTACGAGAGATACTGCGAGTTCTGCATGTTCACGGCGATCAGGAGCTGATTGCCGGAACTCTCAAGGAACACCGCCGTCGGCGGAAGCCAGGTCGTCCCTGAGTAGAGCGGAGGCAGGCCGATCAGCGCCAGGCCCGCTCCGGATGTTCCGGCGTCCATGTCGTACAAGCGGAGGAGCTGGTTGATGGGGTCGAGATAGACCACGAAGGTGCGCGAGCGGCTGCTGGGGATGTCCCAGGCCTGCTTCATGGCGACGACATAGTTGTTCGGAACCGAGTAGTAGACCGCCGATCCCGGTGTGCCGTAGAGCTGGCTCTCCGATTTCCCGGTGGCGTTTTGAATCGTTTCGGGATAGAGATTGACGGTGCGCTCGGAGTCTGCCACCAGCGAGCGCCGCGTATCGCTCGGACCGATGAAACCGGGGTAGTCCATTTAGCCCACCTCCCCGCTGAGCCAGTTCCAGGCGCTCCGCCGCGCGTCGCCGAGCACCGCCGGGTCGCAGCGCATCACGGGCGTAGTGGCGTTGTGCGATTCGAGCCGGATCATCGACTCAGTCGCCAGCGCCAGAATGTCCGGCGAGACCGGCACGCCGAACTGCGGAGCCAACCGCCGCGCCAGGTTGTAGATGATCGCTTCGTCGTAGCCCGTGCGGAGCGTCACCGAGCTCGAATAGGCGGCAAAGGCGGCCAGCTGCGACCAGGCGCCGATTTCAATGGAGCCGCCGCTGGGGGGAGCCGGGTCGAAGTCGAGCGTGAGCTGGCCGGGGACGGATCGATCGACGTAGCACCTCTTCGGGAAGGCAGTCCCGGACGTGAGATAGAGCGTGGTCGCGGTCCAGCCCGCCAGGTCCACCAGCCGCACCGGCAGGCGGATGCCGGCCGCCGTGATGTAGACGCACGTCTCGATCCGCTCGGGAACCGTGCTGGCGAAATCGACGTTCGGGGCCAACACCGCCGCAAACACATAGGCCTGCTTGGATACGCCGACCGGGTACTGCGCGATCGTGCGGGCCGGCACGATCAGCCCGTCGATGTTCCAGCTCCCGAGCATGCGGTTGAGGGCTGCCAGACCGTCGGTCTGCTCGCTGGCGGTCGGCGTTTCGCCGCTCGCAATCGCGCCGATCGAAAGCAACGCCGTTTGTATGAGATCACTCGCCAGTGTGGACATGGGGAAACAAATCCTTTAAGAGGAAATAAAAAAGCACCGCGCCAGGCTTTCGCCCGGTGGGTGCTTTGGAGAGAAGACAAGAAGCGTTATTGCTTAATTCAGCTAGCCGACGTTTAAAAGCAAAAGGCCGGTCTTCGATGTGCTTGCCGCGACAGGGACCGCGCCGATGTCGGCGCCGTCGCTGCCCGCGTTCTTGAGCGCCGCGTTCTTGGGTGCAAAGCCCGCGCGAATCCACGTCCTCAGAGCCGTGAGGTAGTCGGCGTTGGCGAGGCCGAGCGCCGAGTCCGTGATCGTCGAGCCGGCAAAAATCGCTTGCCGCAGCCGTTCGTAACCGGCAAACTCCCAATACACCCGCCAGCCCGACGCGGCCGGCCGGGTGGACGCGCTTTTCGAGTGCGCCAGAATACAGCGGTAGTTGATGACCGCCCCGTTGTAATAGGCGAGGCTGGAATCGCTCGCCACGTCGCCCGGGTTAAAGACGTGCCCGTTGACCTGCGCGCTCCAGGCGCCGGGAGCGTTCCCGAAGTAAGCCGAGTCGAAGGTGGCCGCGTTGCGGGTCGAGTCGACGAAATTCGGATTCGTCGCGAGGTCGTGCGCGCCGGGAGTGGCCGAGAACGCGCCCTGATAGCCTTTGCCCTGGTTGGTGAACCAGGTCGCGCTCGCGTACGTCGCCTGCAGGTTGTAGCCGCAGTTGTAATCGGCGTTGGCGGGTGAGGCCACGTCCGTCACCAGGCCCGAGCTGCTGGTGATGTGTCCCACATCCTGCAGCACGTGGCCGCGCGGCGAGCCGGGCGTGTCGTCCCAGGCGATGTTGTTCTTCCAATTGACGATGGTGCCCGCTGTGTTTTCGCCGGTCTCGCCGTAGTTCCCGCCCTGCGAGCCGGCGTAGTAGGTGTTGTGCTGCACGTCGACGGTCGACCCGTTGAACCCGCCTGTGATGGAGGTCAGGGTTCCGGCGTCGTCCCCGTAGGCGTTCGGCAGCAGCAGGCAGTTCCGGATGGTGTAGGCCGCGCCGCCGCTGGGCGAGCCCGTCATCGAAAAGCAATCTCCCTGCCCGTCGGCGTCGGTGCACTCGAATAGGATCGAGTCGAAGGTCTGCGCAAAATTCGCATTGTTGACGATGTAGTGCGGATTGTTGGCGAACGAATCGACAATGAAGTGGCAGTTGGCGAGCGTGGCCGTGGGGGGCACAAAGGACGGACCGGGCGACGACACATCGCGTACCAGGCAGTCGGTGAAGGCGAGCGCCTGGTCCGCGTTGCCGGGAGGCGTGATGGCTTTGTCGAAGTAGCAGCCGACAAAGCTCGCTCCCAGCAGGTCCTGCGCTCCGAAAGGCCGATCGAACACGCAACTGCTGAACTGCCCCCGCACGCCCAGCGTCATGTTATTGGTCCCAAGCGAGTTACGAAACAGCACGTTGGTCATCGTCAGCACCGAGTTCGAATCTGGCCCCACAATCTGGTTCAGCTGGCCGCACGTGTCGAAAATACAGTGCTGCAACACGATGCTCGTGTTGGTGTAGTTCCACCAGATATCGAGCGCGTTGGTCGACGCATTGCCCCAGCGCAGGAACGTCGTATAGGTGCAATTGAATCCGCCCACATAGACGAATCCGTTGTACGTCATGACGCCGCAGCTCCCGCCCGCGTTGGACTGCACGAAACAGGGCTGCCCGCTCGTCCCGTTCGCCTTCAAGGCGCACATGAACACCTGGTTGGCGAGCGGAATCACGCGATAGATAGTCGAGGTCGGCGAAGTGGTCGAAGAGTCGAACTCGAATGTCGCTCCGGCATTGAGGGTCAGCGCATACCCGAGCTGTCCGGGCGTGTTGTTCGAAGCGAAATCACCCTGGCAGGTCAGCTTCACTCCGCTCGCGATGGTGACCGTTCCGAGCGTGTTGGTCTGGATGGCCGCGGGATTGCCGCCCGAGGTCCACTGGCCGTTCGCCGCGCCGACAGTCGTGTTGACATCGACCGTGACGTTATGAGAAATGATGACGGTGTCGCCCGCTCCGGGAACGACGCCTCCGCTCCAAGTGGCCGTAGCAGACCAGTTGCCGTTTGCTGCCGAAGTTCTGGCCGCCATTACGTGTACTGTAGATTGGCGACGACGTCGTTCAATGCGACGGCCGTCGCATCACTGTCCGCAATCGCTCCCGTGATCGCGAGCGCAATTCCTTGCGCAAATGAGATTCCGTTCTGCGCTTCTATGACAGCGCCCCCGCCCGCTGGCACCATCCAGGTGAGCTTCGGGATATCGGTTCCCACCGTGGGAGCCGACGTCTTGTCATAGAGCTTCACGAAGCGAGCGCTTGCCGCCGTGTTGAACAATTGGGCGTTGTATACACGTCCGGAGGCAGACTTAACGAGAGTGGCATTCGTCGAAGCTTGCGAAATAACCTTGATTGCACTGAGCATTCGCTCCCAGTGTAGAAGCGGGGGGAAGAGCCGCACGTGCTCTCCCCCGCTCTTTGGCTGATTAGCCCGCGATGCGGGCCGACCATTCGTTCCGCTTGGGAGCCCATCCGTACATGGAGTCCACACGCGTGACGAACAGATCGTTCACGATGTCGTAGGAGCTGACAATGCGCAGGGAGAGCCCGGTGTCTTTGTCAGTGGAGCGGCCGGCGAAATGGACGCCTTGCGGCAATTCCAGTTGAGCCATGGCGTAGCAGAACGCTTCCTTGTGAAAGGCGAGATTCTGCGGGGTGAGTTGGTTCGCGGTACCCGACACAACCGTGATGGCTGCGCCGGCAGCCGGAGAAGCGCTGACGGTCTTCAGCGAGCCGCTGGGCTGGATCTGCGGATAGATCGAGATCGTCATGTTGCCCGAGCCATCCGAAGAGGCCGGAGCGGTCACGACAAACTGCTGCAGGGTCGAGTAGACGTCGCCCGAAACCGGGTTGCAGGCGGTCACGCCGGCAATGGTGATGACGTCTCCCGGGTTCAGCCGCTGGGCGGCGGCTGCGGTCCAGCCGTTCGTGACCAGCGAGTAGCCGGTTTGGCCGGCGCCATTCACGAGGGGAGTGCCGCCGAGTGCGCCGACCTGGTGGGTTCGGACGACCTGGTTGAGATTCCAGTCCGCGCCCATGGCTGTTCCCATGCGGCCCATCTCGTACTGGTTCTTGATCTGGGTGGAGCTTTGGAACAAGCCCTTCAGCGAGTCGATGATTTCGAGCTCGGCATCGGAGTTGATGACGATGTTGCGATCGCCGTCGAACGGAGCGCTCTGCTTGTCCATCGCCGCGAGAGCGGCTTTATAGGTGCGCAGCGCGGTCGGCGTGGTGCCGGGCGTGCCGGTCATATTGAAGGTGTTCTGATAGGCCATCGTGAGCCCGTCAGCTTCGAAGGTGTTGGCGAGCGCAACGGCGGCGCTGTTCAGATACCGATCACCGAACTTGTCTACGGTGAGCGTCAAATCCTTCGATGTGAACTGGAAGCCGGTGTGCGCCTGGGTGTTGATGACCAGGGGCTTGGTGACTTCAGTGACGTCTTGCACGCTCAGTACAGCGCTCTTGACGGCGCTGAACTTCACGGGCACGCGCAGGTTGAACTGGCCGCCGATCTTGTCGAACTGATCGTCGAATTCGTGCGTGCAGTTCTTGGCGAAGTTCAGGTTGTTCTTGAACCGTCGCAGCAATTCGTTGCTGATGATGGTTGGGGTAAGTAGTGTGTTTGCCATGGGGTCCTAGCTGGAAAAAAGGAAATGGTGCGCGAGGGCCGCGAGCTGGGTGAGTAGTTAGCGGCGGTTGCGTAGCTCGGCATTGCGAGCCTTTTCCCAAGCGCTGAAATCGCTGGCTAGTTCGTCGCTGTAAACGTCCGCGGACTTCACAACGCGACCGCCAGAGACCGTGCTCGGAGGCTTCGGTGCGTTCGTTACTTTGGGTTTCGAGGTGGGGGTCGCTTCGGTCGAGGCCTGCGCTTCGAGACGGGCTTCGATCTTGCCGATCGCTCGCGCGGCCGCCAGCACAGAAAGGCCGGCAATGCGCTTCAGTTCGGTGTGATCGTTCGCCAGCTCGTAGGCGATATCTGCCCCGAGATCCGATTCGAGAATGGCCGCCTGGACGTGACGGGGAAGTACAATTCCCGTCGTTGTTTTGAGGACATCGTCGTAATCGGCGTGACGGGTGCGCGCGTCGGATTGCTTGGCTTCCCAAGCGTCGGCCGAAGCTTTCGCCAGATCCTGATGCGCCTGCTTCCGCTCGGCCAGCTTCTTCGCGAATTCCCGTTCGTCGGCTTTCCAGTCGGTCAGCTTTTCGGTAAATTCCTCGATCGAGGCGCAGTCTTCGAGCGTCGGCTTGGGCTTTAGGGCGTTGGGTTCGTTCGGGTCCGGTTGTGGTTGTGACGCGGCAGTTTCTTTGTTCTCGGCCGGCTTCACACCAGCGGGTTGCGCCAGTTGCCCTTCGAGTGCACGGATCTTAGCCGTCAGCTTGTCGATTTTCTTTTGATATCCACCCTTGCGGCGTGGCTGTTTGTCGTCGTCAGCCGAGGCGGAAGCGTCATCGTCGGCGTCCTCTTCGGCTGTCCCCTTGTCATCTACGGGTTCCGAGTTCGTAGCGGTTTTGCTCTCGCCGGCAACGACGGCAGGCGAGGCTTCGGAGGTGTTTTCGGTACTGCGCTCGGCGTAATAGCGGGCTTCGTACGACGCAAAATCTTCAGCGGAAGACACGTCGGCTGCGGCGGCCGTCGCCGGGGTTTGTTCGTTGGTCATTCAGGGTTTGTTTGCTGGATTGAATTCCGGGTAAACGACGCCTGCCCGTAGGCTTCTCGGCTCCGCGTGCGCACGCGAAAGCTAAACTTGTGGTGTTGCTGGAAGCGACTGCATGAACCGAGCGCCGGGCGGTGGTCCAATTGCCCGGCGCTTTTCTCGCTTCTAGGCGGCTTGCGGTTGCGGCGCTGCCTGCGGCTGCGGCGGCTGGGGCGCGTTCAGCGTGGTATGCGCCTGGTCCATGGCAGCCATGCCGGCGTCATGCGCCTGGTCCATCATCTGCGAGAGCTTCTGGAATTCGAGATCGGCCTTCTGGTTGGCGTCCGCTGCGTTGACTTTGGCGAGCGCCATCACAACCTGCGCCTGCGTCTGCCAGCTCGCGATACGTTCCTTGCTCTGGATCTCGAGCAGTTTCCCGGTCCGCTCCTGCGTGAGCTTTTGCAGCTCGGCCATGAGCTGCTGGTTCTGTGTCCCAAGCTGCGACAGATGCGCCTGGATCTGCGGAGGAACCGGCGCCTGTCCGTTCTGTGCGTTCTGAATCGCCGGCGGCAGCAGCAGCCGCATGCGTTCGGCGATGGCGTCGGCGCCCGGCATATCGGAGTTCTGGAAGATGAGGTCCCCGGCGATCTGGACCAGCTGCGGATAGGCTTTGGCGAGGTCGCTCAACATATCGAAAGCCTCTTGCCGCTTGGTCGAGTAGCTCGGTCCGGTCTCGACCGTGCAGTCGTAGCGCCCGGCGTCGAGCAGGTGCGAGGTGGGCTGCTGCGTCTCGGGATCGACGTACGGCCGGTTGACCAGCACGATCTTCGGTTGTTCGTCGGTGCCCAGAATGCGGATCTCGCGCGCCGTGTCGTAGATCTTCGGAATGAGATCGAGCAGAATGCGGCCGAGATGCGTTTGCGAGCGCGTCAGGTTGTCGAGGAAATGAAAATTCGAGATGTCGCCCTGCGATTCCCGCTGGCGAATGGCGACGCCCGAGGTCTCGTTCGAGCGGGCGCCCAGGCTCGCGTCGTACACGCTGGTCGCCGCCTTGATGTCGTCCGCCGATTGCAGGCCTGCCGCAGAGAGCGCCTGAATCGGCGCTTCGAAGGCCTCCCAGCGCGGCAGCGGGGCCACCTGTCCGTTGACGCTGACGGGATCGGCTTCGAGCGTGGCCGCGTTCGAAACGTTCGAGTTGGCCCAGTCGGTTGACTTCGATTTGAACTGGCCCAGGTAGCCGACCCACTTGGGTTTCGGCACCAGCGCGATCGCTTCGGCTTCGGTCGTCTTGTAATAGTTGTGCAGCCGTTGCGCGTCGCGGGCGCCGCGGATGATCGAGAGCAGCATGCGCTTTCCTTCGATCACCAGCTCTTTGCCGTACACGGGCACGATGGGAATCCATTTGCCCGCCCACTCGTTCTGTTCGAGCACTTCAGCGCCGTTGACGATGTACTGCTTGACCTGCGGCGTCTCGACCGTGCGCTCGCGTTCGACGGTGACGCCCTTCGGCAGCGTGCCCGCTTCGTCGGCCCACACTTTGCGGCCGTCGCTCAACATCTGCAGCTTGCGAGTCTTGCTCTCGACGACCCAGTACTCGGCCACCCGGATGCGGTCGCCCAGCCAGTCGCCGCAGTCGGCGTTGCCGGCCCAGAAATCGGTTTGCGCGGCTTCGGAGTCCCCCCAGCGCGCTTTGTACTCTTCGGGCGAATAGCTCTGCTCGACAAAGGCCCACTTGGCGTCGCTGCGATCGGCTTTGCGAGCGTCGCAGTCGAGATAAACGCTGAACGGATCGGGAATGGTCTCGACCGTGATGTCCTGATCGAAGGACTCGTCGGAGGTGTACTCGGTCAAGAGGCGCACGTAGCCGAAGCCGCACGTCACCGCGCTTTCGAGCGCAACCTCGTAGGCCCGATCGGCTTGCGAGGCGTACTCGATGTGGCGGATGATGCCCTGCATCACCTCCGCGGTCTGTTTACTCGCGCCGCCGTCGACCGGATGCACTTTGATCGAAGGCTTGTTCTGGCGGACTTCGTTGGCAACCGACTGGATCGGCCCGTTCAATTTGCTGAACGTCAACGCCGGCCGGCGCGCGCGATCCCGCTGCGCCTTGATCTCCTCGTCCCACTGGTCGCCCGAGACGAACCGCAGATCGATCAGCGCTTCTTTGCGGTTTTCGCGTTCGGCTTCGACGGCCCGCTCGTAGCGCTCGCGCGCCTGCTTCAGGAGTGCTTCGTTTTTCTTCATGGGAGGACAAAAAAAGGCGCTCCCGAGAGGAGCGCCGCAGGAGGAGAACAGTCGGAATGGAGAACGGAACGGACGAAAGAGAACTAGGCCATCCAGCCTTGGGCGCCGAACAAGCCGAAGCCGCTCGCGGGTTCCGGTTCTACGGGTTTCGCGATCGCGCGAACGAGTCCGGACATCACTAAGTACCGTAGGCCGTCAGCCGCGTGATCGCGCTTCTTGACGATCTTGCCCTTCTCGTCTCTGCGGTACAAACGCAGTTCACCGCGCAGATTCGCGACGCTCTGGAAGATCTTGAGCTTACCCGCGACCAGGCGCTGCCAAACGGCGTAGATGCCCGCCGAGACGCTGTTGTCGGCGAACTGCAGATCGAGCCCGAGCGAGCGATACAGCTCGACCAGTTGCGTTCCGTCTACCTGCGAGCGTCCGCGAGCCGCCGGATCGATCACGCCCGGTATCCACGTTCCGCGCGCTTTGATCGCCTCCGCATGCACCGACGGAATCGCTTCGCCCGCGTAATGCTCGGAATAGATGTAGAGGACATCGTTGTCCTCGTTGAGAGCGCCGAACACGGCGGCAGTGCGGTTCCAACCGACATCGAGCCCGTACGCCTTGCGCCAGTGCTCGGGAATCGCGAAGTCGTCGACCAGGTAATCGTCTTCGTCGAGCGGATAGATGGCTCCCACGCCGAGCGTCGGAATGCCCAGCCGCCGCGCGTCCCGCTGATACGGCGGAATCGCCGCCAGCAGCGTTTGCTTGGCCTCCTCGCTTAAGTGCGGACAGTCGTCCCAGCCCGCCTGGATCGTCACTCTGCTCATTTGCGCTGAAGACAGCTCCGCTGTCATTTGCCGGTTGCAATCAGAAAGTGGTAGGCGTCGCCAGGTCGCGTCAGTCCGAGCGCTTCGAGCAGTGGGCCAGCCCCAGCACCAGGCACCACGCACACGTGTCCCAACGGGGAAAAGCAATCTGCTTCAGCGCCATCGCGCTAAAGCGCGCTAAAGCGTGTCAGCTCCGCTGCCAGCGTGCCAGCTTTGCTGCCAGCGTGATTGCTTCGCAACCATACAAAAGGCGCTCTCGCGAAAGAGCGCCTTGGGTTAGGAGTTTTTAAACAATCGCAGGGTTCGAGAAAAAGCTTCGTCTGGACTCGATGGCCCTAGTCTATAGCCGAACGAGTGAAACGACCAGCTCCAGCGAATCGTTCATGCGGTTGATGCGCTCCACAAACTCTTGTAGCGTTTTGCCGACCGGCGTGGCAGCGAGACTTTCAGCCTCTCCTTCGGTCACTCTGGCTTTGCAGTCGTTATCGGCCAAAATCGGCGTGATCGAGCTAGTCAGCTCGGCCTGTAACTGGTGCATCCGTCCCAGCTCCTTATCGAGCCGGTCCAGGATGGCGTGTATTTCGCCCTGCCCGCGAACGGGCTTCGGTCGATCCAGTTGAGTGGGGAAGGGTCCGGCAGCGATCCCTGTCTGATACTGCTGCGCTGCGAGCACGCGGCGTTCGATGTCCTTCAGCAACTTAGCAGTCCTTATTGAGCCCCATCGCTTTCGTCTTGCCGCGCGTCGGTGGAGCGGCGGCTTTCTGCATCTTCTTGAGGGGCGCTTTAACAGGCGCGTTTTTCGCAGCCGGGGCGTTCTTCATGCCCGACTTGCCGATCGTGGTTTTGTTGGCGGTTGCCATCCGATTCTCTGCGAACCAGTATCGGCCTAAAGGGTGACACTTCGCTGCCATGCCGCCTGGTCTGCGAAGCTGTCTAGATGCTGACGAGTACATTGCTCGTTGTGAATTGCTTCCTGCTCGTCATCGCAATCTGTCTCTGCTTTAAAGCCGGGCTTCGACTAAAGCGCCTCCTAGCCCTCCTGGAGGCGCGTCAGGACGCCTCAGCGCCTAAGAACGACTCGACCACTTCCGACCAGCCGGACAGCGGCGTGAACGTCAGGTAAGCGATTCCGCCGCGCGGATCGCCCGGCACGATCATCGTGCGCATGAGCATCTCGATCCACACATCCATCGGCGGCTCTTCGTCGGGCCACACAAAATGTTTAGACGTGCCTTGAAAATTGGCGCGGCCCTCCGCATAGCTTTTGAACCCCAACGACGAACCCCCCCCCAGTCACATGCCGGACAGAGACCGTATCCACCGCATTGGCAACTCCGCTTTTCTTGGTGGTTCCCAGGATCAAATGGCCCGGAATCATTCCGGTGCCGATGGCGTCGGGCGAACCCAGCAGCTCGTATTGAATGATGTCTCGAACTGTGATGTTGGTGTCGCCAGCCGCCCATCCGTCTGTTGGTCCTTCGAATCGTCTGCCTTCCCACCATTCTGGGTACAGCCCGGTCAAGTGCGCCGTGGTCTCGTAGGCGCCCGCGAGCGTCTTTCCGCAACGGTTCCCGGCAATAAACGCCCGTTCCCGATGCACTGCCCCCGCGCGGAAGAGGTCTAAGTGCTTGACGTACAGCTCACGCCGCAGCGGGCCCGTCGGCGGGAACAGCGAGAAAAACTTGTTCCGCTTCCGCCGCTCGAGCTCCGCCCGGATCGAGTCGAGGTGGAGCAACTCGCCGGGAAGCGAAGCGTTCCAGTTGTCTGAGTTCGTCATCGGAGAATTGCGCCCAGTCGATCACCTGCAAGGGTCCGCCGCCCGGTCCGGTGTGTTCGTTTTTGACGCGCTTGGTGCCCCACTTCTCAGGGCGCAATGCCGCGAGCGTGCCGAGGATCAGCTTGTCGCTGCCGGTTCGCTTGAGAATGCGATCGGCGATCTCGTCTTCGAGGACGTCGGCCGCCATTTCCTTCGCGAGCGCGAAGGCGTCGCGGTAGTCCGCGTCTTTCTGCAGCCAGTCGTAGTGCAGCTCGCGCGAGATGTCGGCCAGGATTGCGGCCTCTTTTACGTTTGGGTACTCCGAGTAGGCCACGAGGAAGGCGCGTTTCTTCGGGTGCGTTATGGTGTCGAACATGAGTACGCAAACCGTGCCGATGGATCTGCCGAGCGCCGAAGAAGCGCTGCGCAAGCTCTTTACCTTCCAGACGCCATCCGCCGAGATGGTCCAGGCCATGCAGCAGATCCGCGAGCAGGCGCTATCGCTCGCTCTCTTGATAGCCGCGCACTGCCCGCAGGGAGCGGACCGCTCGGCCGCCATTCGCCAGCTGCGCGAAACCGTGATTGACGGCGAACGCCAGTATCGTGCTAAACGGTGCCAGCTTCTACTGACTTAGAAGTCGCTCGCGTAGCACGGGATGAGGCAGCCATCATCGTCCAGTTGAGCATTCTCGCGCTCTGTTTCGCGGCGTGCCAACTCCCGCGTCTTTCGGTATTCCGCGATGCTTGGCTGCTGTGCTTCGAAAGCTTCCGCTCTGAGTTTCGCTCGCAGTATGCGCAGGAACGTCTCGCGCGACACGCCCGACGCGAGCACGCGGCGGGCGTCACTGACGATAGCTTCAATGTTCATTTAATACTGTGAGGGTATGGCAGCGAAGCTGGCACGCTTTAGCGCGATGGAATCGATCGAGTCGGAAGCCGAATCGCAGCCCGGCAGGATCAGCGTGACGCTCAGCGTGGATTTCGATCAGGCCAATGCCGCCTCGGTGCGGGAAGCCGCCAAAGCCATTGCCAAAGTGCTCAAGCCGCTCATCCCGAAAGAGGATCGCGTGAAGTGGCTGAACACGCTCGCATTCGCCCAGCGTAAAGCGGCCGGCTGACTCAGTCCGCCTTGCCTTCGAACTCCGCCTGCTCCGTCAGCCGCCGACGCACCAGCCCATTCAATACGTGATCGCCCGCGCGGACCCACTTCGGAAACTCTTTCGCCGCGCCGCTGGTATCGCCCGCGTTCAGCAGCTTGAGCAGCGTCGACCCATCGAAGCTGCCGCGCCCGAGGTTGTACTCGAAATCGACCAGTGCATCAAATTGTGCCTGGGAGAGCGGCACTTTGACGCGGCTGTTGATGTCGAACTCGATCTGACAAACGCGGGCGCGGAGCCACTGGCCGGCCTGAAGGGGCGTGCATACATCGCCGCGCTTCACGCCGAGCGTCTCGCCGTAGCCGATGGTCCAGATGCCGACAGCATCTTGGTACGCGGCCAGGCGAAGCTCTTCGAAGCCTTTGATTTGCCGGATGCCGGCTTCCGATGTTTTCATGAGGAGATGAGGAAGATACGCATCGTCGTGAAGCGCGACGAAAACGGCAACTACACGCTCAAGAAGTACGCCAATCGCATGCTGGTCGCCTCCCGCAAGGGCGATATGCTCAGCGAACCGAAGCGGGCCGGCGAACTGACCGCGGGCCAGTACGACGCCTGCCTTGCGGTGATGAAGGCATCAAACGCCGACACGCTGGAGATGCGCTTCATCGAGATGAGCTAGGCTCTCTTCCAGATGCCGCTCCGCGTATACCTCTAGAATGCACTTGAGACAGCCGACTTTGTTCTTCGAGATGCGGCCGCCGCAGCGCGGACACGGTTTGTGCCCCGCGTTGCGTTCTTGGCGCATCGCTCTCCACTTGGTGTAGAGATCAAGACTCATAGCCTGGGGTGTTTGCATTGGTTGCGAAGCAATCACGCTTCAGCGCCATTGGGTAGCGGGTGTTTCCTCGGCCGGCCAGGTTTGCGGCGCTCTTTCGGAGGCAGCAGATCGATGCGTTGATGCGTCGAGCGGTGAAAAATCTCGTCCAGCTCGATCAGGATGTACAGCGCCGTCATGCGATCCGCGATGAAACCGTAGTCGTCGCTCGTCTCAACTCGTCGAGTCGGTTTGTTACGCCACTGCGACCAGGCGTAGCGATACCCGCGCGGAATGTCGTAGCGGTTCAGTTCTGGACGAGCGGCGTTCGCAGTACGCATGAGTGGAGATCGAGGTACAGCCAGAATATCGGCAGTCTGCGCCTGAAGGTCATGCCGCGAGCTCCTGACGCTCGGGGACGATACGCGAGGGACGACGCTCGCCCGGCTTGCGGCCGGAGGCGATGCTGACGACCTTGGCCGGCGTTTTAGCGGGCCGCGGCATGATGATGGCTTCAGTGCGCATACACGAGAGTGGGACCGCGCGGAAGATCCCTCTCAGGTAGAGCTCCAGATCTTCGCCGCGTTCGACCGGCAAGCCGAACAACGCCTCGACGTCCTGCCGCTGCACCATCTGCCGATGCTCCCAGAGTTGCGCATCGCCGACCCGGTTATAGAAGCTGTAGACGGTTCCGGTGTTGGCTGTCTTCTGGACGGGATTCGCGCCTAAGCCCGTCAGAAATTGACAAGCCTTAATCCTGCCCTTCGCTGTGCGCGAGAGTTGCACGACGCCCCGCTGTTCGAGCTGCTCCACGTGGGCGGCGGAGTGATTGCGCAGACGTTTCCCGTTGGCCGCAAAGGTCGGCACGATCCTATTTGTCATTGGGTATGCTTCAGCACGTGCGGCTCAAAAGCCCTAGTGGATCGGGCGAAGCCAAGCTCGTATTGAGCCGGCGGGCCGAGGGATTCGCGTCGGCTCGCGGTGTGTGCTGGTGCAAGAAGAGTGTCGCGCGAGCGGCAAGAATTTCCTAACTGTTGGCGGATAAAGACGCGAGTGTCGCATGAGGACGCGCCTGGCGCCAAACGTCCGCTCGCGAAACGTTGCTTCGGTGTGGAGTTTTCGGTTAATCCAGGCACTTAGGTTGCGTGACCTGTCTCGCACCCAAAGAAGTCGCTGCTGTGCTCGGTGTTTCCGCGCGCACGGCGCAACGGTTGATGCAATCCGGCGAGCTGCCTGCTTTCCGCACGGGCAAGAAGCTGTGGCGCACCACGCGCAGCGAGGTCGATCACTACATCGGCCAGCAGTTAGCACGCTATCGACGGCCAATTGCTAAGGTTGCTTGATCATGTACAAACCTGAATCGAACGAAACCCGCAAAGGCGCCCGCAGTACAGCCAGAACAAGAAAACGTACCCCCGGTTCGTTTGTGGCCTATTACCGTGTGTCCGATGTCAAGCAGGAGGAAAGCGGGCTGGGCCTGGAGGCGCAACGCGCCGCCGTCGCCCGTTATCTCGCCCACGTCAAGGGAGAGCTGCTCTCCGAACACACGGAGGTAGAGTCGGGCAAGCGTCACACCAATCGGCCCAAACTCCTCGACGCGATCGCCGCCAGCAAAAAGCACGGAGCGACTTTAGTGATCGCCAAACTGGACCGGCTGGCGCGAAACGTCCACTTCATCTCCGGGTTGATGGAGTCGGCCGCCGATTTCGTCGCCTGCGATATGCCGGCAGCCAATAAACTCACGCTGCACATCATGGCCGCCATGGCGGAACACGAGCGCGAAATGATCTCCCGCCGCACGATCGACGGGCTGGCCGTTGTCAAAGCCGAGATCGAGCGCAACGGATTCCGGGTGAGTCCGCGATCCGGACGACAGTTTTCCAAGCTCGGCAATCCGCACTGGCGTGACTCGATCGACAAAGCGCGAGCGGCGCGGCATCCCACCGTGATGCAAATCCAGGTGATGCAGTTGATTCATTCCCGCAGGCAGGCCGGCGACAGTCTGCGGCGAATCGCGGATGCCCTCAACGCGATGGAACTCAAGACGCCCGGCGGGAACGCCTGGTACGCCAGCTCGGTCCGCGATGCGATCCGCAACAACGCGCCGGCCCCGCCCGATCGGATCGCGGCCTAAGCTCCCTTATTTAGAATGGGAGGCGTCTCCTGATTTGGAAAACGAGGGTGAAAGGGCAGGCCTGTTACCGCCTGCCCTTTTCTGTCGCGCGAAGCTGCAAACGCGCTCGCCAGATCATCTCGCTCGCCAGCGCGTGCGCGTTCGAAATGCGGCCGTGTAACCGATCCTTTCCCGCCGGCGGCAGGTCGATCACGCTTTCCAGCTCGTCGCGGGCCTGAATCAGCTTTTCGGCAACGCCTTCTAAAGCCGCGAGTTCCTCTGGCACGTTCATATTTATAGATACGGTTCCGCTCCGCCGGCCGGAACGAGATCGAACGCGCTTACTTTTGTGTCAGCCGAACAGAATCGGCTGTAACAGCCGCCGCGAGACCTGCCAGAATTCGAGCTCTTCGTCGCCGAGCAGCAAGCGGCATTCGCCTTTGGCGTTCACGGTAGGAACTAAGACCAACCCGTTGACGGCAGTGGCGGGACTATTCCGATCCTGGCCGCTGTAGACCGCAAAGGAAGCCTTTTTCTTCTCGACTCGAGCCCACGGCCCGGACCCGAACGATTCGACAGCCGAGATCACCGGCAGGCGGTCGTCTTCGCTGAGATTGACTTTGCCCGGCGCCTCCGGACGCCGCCGCCACTGCTCGAGATCCGCCTTGATTCGTTCCTTCAGCGTCATCCAGGCGTGATCGATCGAGCAATCGAAAGCCGCCGAGATCCAGTCCACGTGAGTTACTCGCCCTCATTCTCAACAGCAGCCCGCAACGTCACCGTCTTGCCCAACCGGGAAAGCGCCAGATAAGCTCGCTGTAACTCCTCCAACTGGAGGAGCGCCGTGTCGTAGTTGTTTTTGCAGGCCGGGCACTGGCGCGGTGCGAATGCCATACGCGTTCGGGTTTCGCCAGCGAACGGCGGCGTAAAGCCAGCCATATCGAGAACCACTTCGGTCTTGCATTGCGGGCAGGCGATGACCACATGCCGCAACTCTTTCATCGAGAACACAAACTCTCGCCGCAATTCCATTCCTCCTTCTGAGTGCCGTTTAAGGGGATCTCCGCTCTACACTCCGGCTTGTTTGAGAGCGAGTTTGACGATAGCTTCCGCCAATGCGTCTGGCCGTCCATACTGCACTTCGATGAACTGAATCCGCAGTTGGTCGTTCGCGTCTAAGCTGGTCGGGAGAAGTTCTTGCCTGTTGTCTGGCTTCTCCCAACCCGCATGGTTCAGACGAGTGGCTCTTCGAATTATCGTTCTGTGCTCTTCCAGAGAAAAACGAATCTCAAATTTCGAGTGCCGATCGGCCGAACTCAAAACAAATCCAGGTGGCTCCGGACGAAAATCCAGATGATAGCGGGAATCGTCCGGGAACGTCTTGCGCAGCATTTCGACATCTCTCTCTACAGATTCCGCAGTCTCCCGAAGGAAGTCGGGCACCAATGACTTCAACAGCTCATGCTTGCGTTGTTTCCCTCGCTCAATCTCTGCCGCGTCCCACTTCTCGCGTTCTTTGTCTTCTTTGAGCCGTTCTATCCAATCCGACAATACCCGTCCTCCTTGATTCCGATACCCGCGCGAGATCTCGAAGCTGATGGAAAAATGCACATCAATTGAGTCGTCATTCGGCCGTTTTCTTCTTCGCCGCCTTCTTCTTCGTTGCTCTCTCTTCGGTCCCCAACGCGCGAGCGGCCTTTTGCGCGAGTTCTTTATGAGTCAAAATCTCCAGGACCGGGCAGAATCCAATCCAGGATCACGTCAGCCGCTTCCCCGGCGGTCTTCAAGCGCTGCTCATTGTAGACGTACTCAATCTCTCCGTCCTTATAGTTGGGCTTCAATGCGAGTTGGCCGTCTTTGAGGGGCTTCGGAGGCAATGCCGAGTCTTGGATCTCAGTCAGAGCAAATGGAAAGAAGACGCTCTCACCGCCTTCCCAAGTCAACTCCAATCTCCGGGTGACATACCCATGCTGCCTCTCGATGATGAAGCCGCTCTGTGTTTTAGAGAAACTACAGGGCGAAGCTGCCGTCCCGATAAAGGCAGCATTCGACATGTTTACGTCCGTTTCCGCAACATTTCGCAGTGAAGAGAACATCCCGCCCGCACCGTCGTGCGCTTTGTCCTGCAACCGTTTGCGGCGCGTCTCTTCATCAAACTTGGCCTTGAACCCGCTTAGCCTTTGCTGTATCCGTTCCCTTGACACTCGTTCTCCCCAGTTCGACTTTTCACGCGAGATCTCGAAGCTAAAAGCAAAGCGCACATCAATCGAGTTGTCATTCGGCTTTTTTCTTCTTTCCCCGCCTTCTCCGCGGCGCTCGCTACACTTCCCTCATGGACCGCAACCCTGAGATCACGCGCATGATCGATGCCACCGGTCTCAGCGTGCCGCTGGCCGCGCGTATCGTGAGCGAGATTCTCGATTCGGGCGCCAGCCAGCTTGAGGTGAGCACAGCGTTATCGCTCGTGCACATCGTGCTCGGTCGACTGCCGATTACTTTTGATCACCAGGCTCCCGCATCGATGGATGCAGTCTCCGTTTTGCGAGACTAATTGGTCTTTCTTCGCCGCCTTCTCGGCAGTCACTCGCGGTAGCCCATCTTGAGCCTGGCGATGTCGACCGTCATCTCGTTGAGCCGCCCGTCGATCGATTCGAGCTTGGCTTCGATCTTGTCGAGCCGCTTCTCGATCAGTTCGAAGCGCTTGTTGTTCAGCACCAGCGCAGTGATCGCCACCCCAGCCGTGCTGGCGGCGGTCGTCACCGACGTAATCATCGCGGTGAGTACGTTGGCGTCCATCACTTCTCCTGCTCCGTCTTCTTTGCGGCGGCCTTGGCCCAGCGCGCGGCAGCCGCTTTCTTAGCACGCTCGACGCGCTGGTCGTCACTCATGGCCGCATGGGCAGCATCGCTTGCCTTCTTCGCCCGCTCTTTAAGGTCTTGCTCGGACATATTGGCGGCACTTGCCTTGCCCCCCTGCGAGCCATATTTCTTGCCGATTTTGCGAAAGTATTCGCTGACTTCTGGTGGAGGCCTGTCTATACCTGCCATGGCAGAAATGCTACCACACAGGTCTTAAGCAAGTACGTCCAGTACCCCCGTCTTCTTGCTACCTATAGGCATGTTAGGTAGCATTGTAACTGTGAGGCCAATGAGCCTGACAGCACTCAGTCAGAAGGAGCCGCTAATGTCCATCCACGATCCACGAATCGAAGCCATCCGCGAGAAGTACATCGCAATGGAAGAACGCCAGCGGAAAGCCGGAAACAGCCGGATTTCGTTTCGCTTCGTGCTCTTCATCCAGCACATCGAGCGCTGCGAGCGGTTTCGAGTCCGCTTCGCGGCGCACGTGGATCGCGTGGCCGACAGTTCGTTCTACACCTACCAGGAGGCCGCCTAATGCGCGTCCAACGTTCAGCCGATCTTCTCTTCGACGTGCTTCAGCCGTGCATCGAGCACGCCTTCCACGCGCAGCAAGCCCTGTTTCATTGCCTCGAAATTCGCAGCCATCTCGCGGCGCAGACTCTCCATCTCGCGGTGCAGGCTCTCCATTTCCCGGCGCAGGCTGTCGACGCTCCGGTTGTTCGACAAAAAGCCCAGCAGTACGGCGAAAGTAGGAATTCCCGCTGCAATGGCGGAGGAGAGAAGTTGCACCTGGTGGTCCGTCATGATTTTGGAGCCCCTTTCTTCGATCCCCAACGGGCTTTCGCAGCTAAGCGAGCTGCCGCGCTACGTTCCTCGGGTGTCGTTTTATTGGAGCGCTCCTCGTTCATCATCAACGCGTGAGCGGTTTTCTCCTTCTCCGACTTTCCCTTCCACCGTTTCTTCCCGAGTGAAACGGCCGCAGGATCTTTCGCCATAAGAAAATTATAGCGTCCTAGCGCTTTTCCGCTTGACAACTCCTAGCGCTAGGACGCATAATTGTAACTGTGAGGCCAATGAGCCCGATAGCACTTAGTGAGAGTCAGTCAAACGAAAAGAGGAAAACAATGAAATACCTATTGATCAAACAAGCCCGCTACAGCATAGATTACGAGATACGCGAGTTCGCATCGCTCGCGGAGCTCCATGCCGAGATCCTGCAGCACGGCATCGAGGACGCGATCGTCGCGCAGCGCAGGGGCGTCGAGATCGCCATGTGCGAGTGGACCGCGCCGGCGGCCCTTCTCGCAGCGGAAGCGGAATCGATCGCCGCCTAAGCGGAAAGCCGAGTACATGAAACGACAGCCCGTCCAATCATCGAGCATTGCGAGCGTCGGCTACGACGCCTCGACTCGCACGCTGCACGTTGAATTTGCAGCCTCCGGACACACCTACGAGTACCAGGACGTAGATCCGGAGACCCACGAAACCCTGCTGAGCGCCGCGTCGATCGGCGCTCACTTTGGGAAACACATCCGCCCGAACTTTGAAGGAAAGAAACAGTAAGCAACAAACAACGGAAACGCGCCGCCGACCCTTTCAAAAACCGAACGGCGCGCCCTGTTGGAAAGAAAAGGACCAAATCATGCATACGATTCAGACGCTCTCTCAAGCGAGAGCATACCAAGCCGAGGCGCTTAAGCGCGCTGAAGCGCGCCAGCTTTGCTGCCAGCGTGACAGCTTCGCTGCCGAGGAGCTCTCCCAATGAACCGCCAGGTAATTAAGCCGCAGTTCGACCAGCCCGTCGTCGTCAAGCTCGACTTCGGAGCGGAGGGGATGCAGCGCGACGGCAAATACGGCGTCGAGTATCAGTACACGCTGAACGACAACACTGCCGTGATGTGGCTGCCGTCGCAAGGCCGCGATGCTCTCGTGCGCACGCAGGCCCAGCAAGGCGACTACGTGCAGCTCAGCAAGACCAAGCGCGGGCAACAGAACTACTGGACCGCGCAAGTGGTTCCGGACGCACTCGAAGATGACGACGCCCCGCCGCCGCCACGCCGACTCGCCGCCCCGCCGCAACCCGTCGCTCCGCAGCAACAGCCAGCCGCGGGCGCCGCCGAATCCTCGCCGATGGAAGACTTACTCGTGCGCTGCTTTCTGTGCGCGGGGAAAGCGCTCGAACGCTCGCATGCCGCGCTCGCGCAGCGCCTCCCGCAACTCGAAGCGCCCATCTGGGAAGATATCCGGGCCACCGGGTTGAGTCTGTTCATCGATCGCAATCGAAGGGAGAACTCGCGATGAAGACCGCGCAACAGATGCACGCCCGCATCGGCACGCACGTCATCCTGGAGCCCGTCCGCGGGCTCGCCGTGCGCTGCCGCGTCACGGATGCCAAGGTGAGCTACGGCACGCCCCGGCTTGAGATCGAGGCCATCGAAGGGGAAGGCAAAGCCTGGGTTAACGCCTCGACCGTCAAACCCGTCTATGGGCCCAGCGCGCCGAAGCGCGCCAGCTTCGCTGCCAAGGAGGGCGAGTAACATGGCGCTCCCCGTGACTGCCTACGCCAACCTCGCGTTGGTGCGCCCGACACCGAAGCGCACGGCTGCCGGCGCGAAAGCCGCAGCTCACTCGGAACGCGATCGCGAGGCGCGCCTCAAGACGAAAATCGAACAAGCCGATCGCGTGCTCGATCGCCTGGCGGCCCGCGAGAAAGCGCTCGCCGAACGCATCAAAGCGCTGCAAAGCAGCCGCGCGGTCAACTACCGCCGCACTGAGCGCATCGAGGACCGCATTCTGACCGAGATGACCGAGGCCGGCCTCAAAACCTGCAGCGGCCTGCGCTGCACCATGTCCGCGCGGCCCGCGCCGGCCGCGCTGGTCGTCGACGACGAGTCGCTGATCCCTCCGGAGTTCGTATCGGAGAGGCTGGTTACTTCTGTTGACAAGGTCGCCGTCAAGCTGGCACTCGCCAAGGGAGCCGAGATCGGAGGGGTGCACCTGACCCAGAAGGTGAGTCTGATTCGGAAGTAACTACCAGACTTCCTTGCCTCGCAGCGCCCCCCAGTCGACTTCGTCATGTCGGTTTGCCGGCGTGACCTGGTCGAGCATGTCGTCGAGCTCCGCTCCAATTTTCTGACTCTCTTCGGAGTTCGTGAGATAGCCATGGCGCACCGCATCCGCAAGCGCCCTCACGCGAGCAATAGCCTCGCCTTCGCTCAACCCATAAGCGAGTAATCCCGGCAAATCGGGGATCTGTGCAATCCAGCGGCCGTCAACTTCCTGTTCCGTTTCAACGGCGTCTTGCGGATCGGACATGATGTATGTAAGTGAAAGGGAGCGCAGCGAACGCTCCCTTTGAGTTGAGTTGCGACACCCGCAGGAGTGGACGCCTGGATCACTGACAGATTTCAGGCTAACATCTTTCGCGCGTCGCGGCTCCGGTCGAGGAGGACCGACGCATGCGTGAATTGGGCCAACGTTCAAACGCGCTCTCGCCGCCTAGCTTCTGCATCATGCTACTAAGACACCGAACTAAGATGGGTTGCATCATCGAAGTAGCATGACGCAAACCGCTTTACTCTGCGGCTGCGGCGGCGCGGTCGGTTGCGAGCGCTGCACGCGCCGGGCCCGCCTGAACCGCGAGCATTTCAGCGGATGGCGTGAATTCGTTCTACGTCGCGATGACAGCCAGTGCCAGGCGTGCGGAGAGATCGAAGTCACGTTGCTGCTGGTGCATCATCGCCGGCCGGGAAGGAGCTCGATCCCGCAGCTGATTACGCTGTGCCGACGCTGTCACGTAAGGGTGCACTTCACGCATCGGCCGGGGTTTGGGTTTGCCTCAGTTCCCATTCTCTATTTGCTCTGGCGCGAGTTGCACCGGCGGCAGCCCGAGCAGTTGCTGCTCACGCAGGGCGAGCCGGCAACGCAGGATCGCTTCGCGTTTTAGGCAGTGTACTCGCAGCGAGTCGCTGGGCCGATTTGATTTTTCCCTTGATGATTCGCAGCGTTTGGGCATAGAATTGGAACCGCAACGAAAGGAGGGCAAACCTTGCCCGCTTCTACTCTTACGCTCGAACAGCGGATCGCGCACTATGCCTTCGAGGCGGCAGAAGATCCTCGTAATCTCCGCGCAATGGAGACCGTCATTAAAATAGCTCCGACCCGGCAAAACGCCGAGCGGGCTACGCCTAGAGCTCATCACCCACCTACTGCTCAGTCAAGCATCGAGCCCAATCTTGTCGAATCGGTGCGCACGGTGGCACAAGGGATGTTAAACAACATCATTGTGACGACCGTACTCAAGAAGATGGAGGAAAGCCATTTTCGCTTCACTTCAGCCGATCACGAGAAGTCGGTTCGGGATGCATTACAGAGACTGACACGCCAGGGGTATTTGGAAGTGGCGAAGAAAGGCAACGGTGGCAAGCCGAACACCTATCGCGTGAAGAGAGCCGGAACCGGAAAGTGAAATCCGATGATCCGTGAATCCGTCTCCGGATCTACGGTTCTGTTCAATCTGCAACGAAAGGAGGCAAAACCGCGCGGGTCGAATTCTCCTCCCGGTTCCGACGCTTTCACACTATAGCCGCTTTCGCTTCCGCACTGCAACGCGGCGGAGTACTCCTGTTTTTGCTACAGCACGTTCGCCAGCGGATTAAAATCGAAGGCCGTAGCGGGGCGGATGTAGCGGCGCAGGGTCTGGCTCGAGCGGTGGCCGGTGCGCTGCATGATGGCGGTCTCGCTCGCGCCGTGCCGAGCGGCTTCGGTGATCATGCCGCTGCGAAGGGAATGCGCGCCGTAGTGCTTGGGATTTTCCCCGATCTCTTCGACCAGTTTCTTTAGTGCAGTGTAGATCACTTCTCCGCTCGGATCTAACGCGTCCCGCGTGAGTTTCCCTTGCGGGGTGGCCTTCACAAACAAAGGTCCGTCCAATTGCCTCTGCACTCGATCCACTGCCGTAACGCCCTCAGGGGGCAGGTGAGCTCATGGCGGCCGGGTTCGATGCCGACCAGCCGCCCTGTTCCCGTCTGATCGGTTTTCGAGGAAGCGAGCCAGAGCTCCATGCCGCGCGGCACAAAGCGGATATCCGATGAGTGCAGCGATACGATCTCACTGCGGCGCCAGCCGCTGGCGAAGCCGAGCAAGATCATGGCCCGGTTGCGAACCCCGATCGGGTTGTCCGAGAAGCGCCGCGCGATCCGGCGCAAGAGGTCATAGCTCAAGGCCGCTTTGCCGCCCGGCTTTTCCTTTAAATGGCGTCTGGCGTTCGCCAAATGCTCGCGCAGCCTCTTGTCGATTGGCGACTGGTGACCTTCTTCGCGGTGGATGTAGCGGATCGCGCTCATCCGTAAAAAAACCGTTTCGAGGCGATAGCCCTGGTCGAAGCACCACGTCGAGAAATCCTGCACCGTTTGCGATTCGGCGGGGAAGACCTGCCGCTCGGCCGCCTCGCACCATCTGGCGAAAGACCGCCAGGCGCTCTGATAGGCGATGAGCGTGTTGGCGGCCCGATGCGCCTTGCGGATCCGGAGCTCGGAGCGTTTAATTTGCTCGTGATCGACCGCGCCGGTTGTCAGAAGAGAGCGGGTAGCAGGATGCATGCACCGAGACTAACAGCTATAATCCTGATGTGAAAAGAGGTCTGAGGGTTCTAAAAGGTTGAACTTACTTCAGTACTTACTAAGTGGGAGTAAACCGGAGAGGATTAGCGATGCACTGGGTCAGTATAGCGGGAGTTCGGAGCAGCGACTCGTTAAGGTACGTGTATGACATTGCCAGTCGAATTCACATAAGATGTGGGAATGACTGGGGTGAGGCTTTCGAGCCGTGACAGGAGGAGTTCGAGATGAAGAGTGCGTCCGCGACGACGTTCCCGTGGAAGGTCAGAGCAGCGTTTCGATTGTTTTTTACTTTGTCGCTTATCAGCGGCATACCGGTTTTCGCTCAGTATCGAGCCAGTCTGCACGGAGTGGTCAAGGATCCTTCGCAAGCTGTGGTGCCGGGGGCGCAAGTGACGCTCACCAGCACGGAAACGAACAGACAAGATACGGTCCGGAGTAACGAGTCTGGCGTATATTCGATCAGCGGTCTCGCACCGGGTCGATACAAGCTGACGGTTGGAAAGTCAGGGTTCACGACCGGTGTGGTGAACGTCGTGACGATCTCGTCGGAACAGGCGCAGACACAGGATGTGCAACTCGCAGTGGCGCAGCAAACCGCTCAGACGGTGACGGTGAACGCAGCCGCAAATCCAGCGATCAATACCGAGAACGGCACGCTCTCCGCCACCCTGACCGGGCAGCAGATTCAATCGTTGCCCACGTTCTCACGCGATCCGTTTCAGGCCGTGCAGCTCGCTCCGGGCACGTTCGGCGACAACTCGCGCTCGGCGACTGGAACAAACTCGCAGGCCTTGCCGGGGAACGCGGGGCCCGGAGGATCGAACGGAACCACCAGTATCTATCAGACGGAAAACCAGGTGCAGGCTGTGGCCGGCGGAACGCGCACCGAGAATAACAGCTTTCAGATTGACGGAGTAGAGGTGAACAGCCTGGCCTGGGGCGGCGCGGCTGTGGTGACGCCGAACCAGGAATCCGTCAAGGAGTTGACTGTCCAGTCCAATCCATACGACGCGGAGTACGGCCGGAACAGCGGCGCCCAGGTGCTTGTGGTCTCGAAGAACGGGACGAACGAGTTCCATGGCAGTGCGATGATCGAAGGTCAGAGGCCTGGGTTGAATGCCTACCAGCGTTATAACGGGCCGAGTAATCCGGTGCTGCGCGACAACGATCGTTTCAATCAATATGCAGGCAGCCTGGGAGGGCCGATTCTTAAGAACCGCCTGTTTGCTTTCTTTTCTTACGAGACTCTGCGCAACAACACCAGCAGCCTTGCTCAGGGATGGTATGAGACTCCGCAGTTCGATTCGCTGGTGAAGTCAGCGGTTCCCAATAGCATCGCTTCCAAGATCACGGGCTACCCGGGGGAAGGCGCAGCGTTCAACGTGATTGTTCCGAAGACCTGCGCGCAGGCTGGTTTAACCCAATGTCAACCGGTCTTTAATTCTTCCGGACAGTACATCGGTCTCGATGTGGGCTCACCGCTGAGGAGTGCGCTGGGAACAGCCGACCCGACTTACGTCAGCAACGGAACGCCGGGCATTGGCAGCGGCTTCGACGGTATTCCCGACATATTTTATGCGCAGACGGCAAACCCGACCATCACGAACCCGCAGCAATTTACAGGGCGCGTTGATTACCAGGCGACCACGAAGGACCGCATTACGTTCAGCCTGTATTACATACCTGTCGACACGACGACCTATAACGGCCCAGTACGCGCCGCAAACTTCTGGCATAGCGACCGCACCAGTGAATCCGGCGCATTGCTTTGGGATCACACAATTACACCGTCGTGGTTGAACGAGGCGCGTTTCAACGTCACTCGGGTGTTGTATAACGAGGTCAACAGCAATCCTCAAGCGCCCTTCGGGCTGCCGCAAGATAACATCGATTCGCTTGGCGCCGCGAATGTTCAGTTCTTCGGACCTCCGGGACCAGGGATTTTCAATCAGACAACCTATAACTACCGCGATACGGCGAGCACTGTAGTCGGAAATCACTCCATCAAATTCGGAGTCGATATTTACAACGAGCAGGACAACGATAATCTGGCGCAAGCCGCAAGACCGCAGTATATGTTCCGAAGTCTGTGGAACTTCGCGAACGACGCGCCTTACCTGGAGACCGGGAACTTCGATCCGGCTACGGGCCAGCCGACCAGCGCCACGAAGTATATCCGGTCGGCAATCTACGCCGGCTTTATCCAGGACGACTATAAGATTCGACCGAACCTGACGCTGAACTTCGGCGTGCGATGGGAATATTTTCAGCCGGTGCATGAAAAGTACGGCAACATCAGCAATGTTGTGCTCGGGAACGGGCCGGATCCGCTGACGGGCTTGCGCTTGAAGGTGGGGGGCGATCTGTACCAGTCCGATTACAAGAATATTGCGCCGGATTTTGGCTTTGCCTGGAATCCCTATCCGTCGAGCCAAAGAGTTGTGGTCCGGGGAGGCTTTGGGATTGGCTACAACCGGATGGAAGAAGCCATTACCTTAAACGGACGTGCCAATCCTCCGCTGGTGAGCGGGCTGAATCTGACACAATCGAACATTCTCTATACAATTCCGAACAACGTAAACCAGTTCAGCGGATACCCGGTCAATCCTGCTGCGAAACAGGCTATCGATCCCACCACTAATCTGCCCGCTGCGGGAGGCCCGGTGACCATCAACGGCTTTCCGCAGAATCTTGTGACGCCGCGCACCTATCGATATTCTTTCGAAACGGATTACAACGTAGGAGGCGATTGGGTTGCGAAGCTCGGGTATCAGGGAAGCTTGAGCCGGCACCTGACGTTGGAAAATAACTTGAACTTACTCTATGTTCCTCAGAACTCACGAGTGAACTACTTGTACTGGTTTCAAAACGACGGCAACTCAAGTTATAACGCCCTGCTTGCCGAGGCCGTGCATAACTTTACGAAGAACTTTCAGCTTGACGTTCAATACCGCTGGGCCAATAACATCGATGACGGTTCGAACAGCTACTACATAGGCGAGTATCCTTACGGCCTTCAGTACCGCAAAGGACCGGCTGATTTCGACGTGCGCCATAACGTGAAGATCTACGGCTTGTGGAGTCCTCGCCTTTTCAAGGGGAACGGCTGGGCGGAGAAAGTGATGGGCGGCTGGCAGATCAGTGGGATTCTGAACTGGCACACGGGCTTTCCGTGGACTCCGATCTATAACAACACGGGATGCAACGTTGTTTATTTCGCCAGCGGATACTGTAATTTGCGCCCGGCGACTTCTTTGGGCGGGGCCGGTACAGACTACAGCAACTCCACTTTCGAAAAGGCGAACGGAAACTTTCCAAATGGAGCTCTCTCCTATTTCACAGTTCCGCAATTTTCGAGCAGCGGAATTCCGCCTGCGCCTGCGGTCGGCAGAAACAGTCTTCGTGGTCCCGGATACTTCGATACAGATATGACCGTACAGAAATCGTTCGGCCTGCCAAGTATGAGGATCTTCGGCGAAGCGGCCCGGATCACGATTCGCGGAGATTTGTTCAACATCTTTAATAAGTTGAACTTAAGTCCGCTGACTACCAGTCCTGCCAACGTGATCAGTTTTGATGGAACGACCAGCAACTCTCAATTCGGGCAGGCGCAAAATGCTCTGGCGGGACGGATCGTCGATCTTCAAGCGCGTTTCGAATTCTGAGCAGTGCGATATTTTCTTCGCCTGATTCGGAGGGGCACGCTTTGTGCGGGAGCAATCTGCTTGATTGCTCCTATGCCTGGCGTCTCTGACACGGCGTATTATCAAAAATCTTTTTTCGATAACAGCCTCACTCCGCAAAGTTACTTTTACAGCAGCGGGAAGTTATCGGCTCCAAGTAAGTTGGTGCTGGTCGGCGACAAATTGCCTGTTGACCGAAGTACGTTTCTGACTCCTCCGAACTCACTCCGCTTGCAATGGACGTCTCGGCCGGGCGGAGGGTGGGTCGCGTCAATCGATCTTTACGAATGGAGAAATCGTGAAGCCTCCTTTCCGGGTGACACGCTCGAGTTCTGGTGTTACAGCCGGGAAGGAATGGCGTCCGAAGACCTTCCGCTGATCACGATACAGGACAAGAGCAGGAGCTTTAGCGCACCTGTTGCACTCGCCGAGTTCGCTAAGGCGGTGCCGCGCGGTAAATGGGTTCAGGTGAAAATTCCCCTCGCGCATTTCGTCACTGCTTCGCTCCGTGAACTCCAGCCTCATCGCGTGAACAAGATCAGCTTTTTGCAGAGTAGAGCGGATGGCCGAGAGCATACTTTATTCATCGACGAAGCCCGATTCACGGCGGCGGCGGAACAAGCACCCAGAATCGATGACCTTCTTGCGCCCCAAAGTTTGCAGGCGAGAGGTTTTGAACGGCACGTGGATCTCTCCTGGAGTCCGGCAAGGACTGGTTCCAAGCCGGAGCGCTATGTGATTTACCGCGCGTTGCACGGGACAGACTTTCGCCCCATCGGAATCCAAGTGCCCGGCGTGAACCGGTTTGAAGACTTCCTCGGGAGCACGGGCGTGTCGGCTGTTTATCGAGTAAAAGCCGGCAACGGCGAGTATCGGGAATCGAATTTCTCGAATTCAGCAACGGCGACCACCCACCTTATGGACGATGATGCGCTTCTCAGCATGGTCGAGGAAGCCTGCTTTCGCTACTACTGGGAAGGCACGCATCCTTTCTCCGGCATGATTCCTGAAAATATCCCGGGTGAAGACCGCATTGTGGCAACGGGCTCGACTGGATTCGGCATTATGGCGTTAGTTGTCGGAGCTGACCGGTCTTTTGTAAGTCGTGCGCAAGTCGTCGAGCGTTTGCTAAAGATCACCGGCTTTCTTCAGAAGTCTGATCGCTTCCATGGTGTGTGGCCGCATTTCCTGGATAGTGCGACCGGCCGCAGAATTCCGGTCTTCGACATATTCGACAACGGCGCCGATCTGGTGGAAACGTCGTTCCTGATGGAGGGTTTGCTCACGGCACGACAGTATTTCAGCGGCGCGAGCAAGGATGAACAGAAACTGCGTCAACGGATTTCGCGACTATGGCACGAAGTGGAATGGGACTGGTTTCGTCGAACACCCGATGGCAAAGCTCTTTACTGGCACTGGTCGCCAGAGTATTCGTGGTACATCAACCATCCGCTTTATGGCTGGAACGAAGTGATGATCACGTACCTTTTGGCCATCGCTTCACCGACGCACGCTGTTCCGGAGAGTCTCTACAACACAGGTTGGGCCGGGGACACTTCACAGTTTTTGAATGGAAAGAGTTTCTTCGGAATCAAACTCGATCTCGGAACGGGAACCGGCGGTCCCTTGTTCTTCACCCATTACTCGTATATGGGATTCGACCCGCGCGGCAAACGCGATCGCTTCACCAACTATTTCGACAACAACCGTGCGATGGCCCTGCTCAACCGGCAGTACTGCATTCGGAATCCTGGCGGCCACACCGGCTACGGCGAGCAGGCATGGGGAATCACAGCGGTCGACGGACCGAAAGGCTATGTGCCGTACGAACCCAATCGAAGCCTGGATGACGGAACCATTGCACCGACAGGAGCGATCGCTTCCTTCCCGTACACGCCGGAGGCGTCCATGGCTGCGCTCAAATATTTTTATCGAGAGCTGGGAGATCGGCTGTGGGATGTCTATGGGTTCCGGGATGCTTTCAATTTGGAGCAGAACTGGTTTTCCGGAATCAGTATGGGCTTAAATCAGGCGCCTATGGTGGTGATGATCGAGAACTATCGAAGCGGTCTCATTTGGAAGAACTTTATGGCCAACCCGGAGATTCAGCCGATGCTTCGCCGGGTTGGGTTTCACCCGGCAAAATAGTGTGAGAAGGTAATTGTCTGTCCGAGCACTAGGGATTATGATGAGGCCAGCGGGCTTAGGTGGTAGTTTCGGTAGCAAATTCTTCGTTTGCGGCTAAGATTGTAATCTATCTGTTCCCACTCATCGTTAGGCAAGCTGTATAGAATCGATGCGCAGCGACTGCGACTTCCTTTCCCGCCGCAACTTCCTGTTGGGGAGTGCGGGCGCGATCTTGACCGCCCGGGGCGTAGGCGCCGCTCCTAAAATTCCTGTGTCTTCTTCCCCTCTAAAAGCTGAAGATCGGGAGTTCCTGGACGACTACGGTAAGCGTTGCTTTGCTTACTTCTGGGAACAAGTTGGCTTGCACACCGGTATCGTTCAGGACCGTGCAGGAATGGACGGAACGGGTAAGAGCAACGTCGGAAGCGTCGCTGCTACGGGGTTTGGTCTCACGGCGATGTGCATTGCAGCAAGCCGCGGCTGGATCACCAAAGAACAAGCCCGAGCGAGGGTTGCCCTTACCTTGCGCTACTTCTGGGCGCGAGCATTCCACGACCACGGCTGGCTTTATCACTTTGTCGACGTCAATACAGGCGCAAGAAGACTGAACTCGGAGATCTCCAGCATCGACACAACGCTGTTTCTGTGCGGTGTTCTGACAGCCCAAGGATATTTTCAGGCCGACCGCGAGATCCAAACGCTCGCTAAGCAGATTTTTGAACGGGTGGACTTTGCGTGGATGCTGAACGGCGATCCATTAATTCTCTCGCACGGAGTGATGCCGGGGAAGGGCTTTATCAAGGATCGCTGGAACGCTTATAGCGAAGCATCGGCCCTCTATTTGTTGGCAATCGGATCGCCTCATCATCCGATTTCTGCGAAGAGCTGGTACGCCTGGCTTCGTCCGGAAGTAACTTACGATCAGTGGCAATTCATCAGCGGCGGCCCGCTATTCACTCATCAGTTCTCGCATGCCTGGGTGGATTTCCGGCATCTGATTGATGGCGATCCTTCTTATATCAACTATTTTGAGAATTCGAAGATTGCAACCTACGCTCATCGCGATTTTTGCATGAGTCTGAAGCCCGAGTACAGAGACTACGGAACCGATATGTGGGGCATCACGGCATCCGACAGCCCGACAGGGTACGTGGCTTGGGGTGGTCCACCCGAAGACGGTCCAATCAACGGAACTCTGGTACCCTGCGCGGCGGCCGGATCACTGATGTTTTCTCCGGAGATTTGTTTGCCGGTGCTGCGGCAGATGCACAAGACGTACGGCGAAAAAATCTATCAGCGTTACGGGTTCACCGATGCGTTCAACCCGAATTGGAAAGACCAGAAATTGTGGGTCAACCGGGATGTGATCGGAATCGATGTGGGGATTTCTCTCTTAAGCATTGAGAACCTGCTGACAGGCAATGTGTGGCGCTGGTTCATGCGAAATCCCTATGCCCAAACCGCCATGGACAAAGTTGGATTTCAGATCGCCACCCCGGGAGTTTCGATTCAGCAAAGGAAAACCGGCACGCGGCGTGTTTAGGCCGGCGCCGGTTTCCAAGAGATTCCCGGCTAACGACCGATCGGACTAACGCTTCCGCTGACCCTTGACCACTTTCTGAACTTTCTTCTTGTTCTCACCGCGAGCGACTCCGGATGCCCGCTTGGCTTTGGGAGGCGCATTCTTGCGCGCGGCGCGCTTCAGCTTCTTGCGTTCTTCTTTATCTTCTACGTGCTTCGTGTTCATTCGTTTACTTTCATTCCTGCGTACTTCTCAACAATTTTCTTCAACCCGTAACCCGGGAAACTAATAGTTAGTTTCGCATCATCCCCATCGCCTTCCCGACGGAGGACTGTGCCGCGTCCATATTTGGGGTGTTGGACCACGGACCCGGAGACGAACCCAGTCTTTCCACGGAGTGGGGGGCGTCCTTGGGCCGACGATCCGGGAGGACGAGATTGAGGAACGGATCGCGAAGAGGGTTGAGGCGATGGAGCTATAGGCGGCCGGCCAACCGGCGTTCCGGCGGGTTTTGCGACGGGGGTATTGGCTAGGGGTGGCGGCGGTAGAGTGTATCCGTTTAGGGTAGGCTGCTGAGGAGAAGGGGATGCGTTTGCGGAAGGAGCAGGCGGAGGCTCATTCGGGCGTCGTGTCAGGCCGGAGGGTGGGGGCATTCCGCGTTCGGCAAAAAACTGCGCGATGTTATCGACCGAGTTATAAGTCCGGCCAGTGTATAGATTTCGTTTCGCCGATTCGCGGACGTCGTACTGTTCGGAAAATAGATCGACTTCTTCAGTGTGTGGCTCGCTGTAAGGGGACAGCTTTTCACGCAGACCGGTGGGAACCTCGTTGAGAAAGCGCGACGGCAAGCAGACCTCAGGCTGACCGCCACCGAAGCGCCGGCGATAGCGAGCCCAGCTGACGTAAAGCCGCCTTTCAGCGCGCGTCATACCGACATAACAGAGCCGGCGTTCTTCCTCCATGGCCGACTCTGAAGTGAGCGAGCGGCTGTGTGGAAAGATGCCTTCTTCCAGGCCGGCTAAGAAGACGTTGGGGAATTCGAGTCCTTTCGCATTATGAATGGTGAGCAACGATACGGCGGCCTGCTCATCCAATGCGTCGCTGTCTGCCACGAGCGCTGCATGGTCGAGGAACTCGGCCGCGGTTTCACCTCGTTCAGCCGCTTCAACGGCGGCGTTGACCAGCTCTTCCAGGTTGGCGAGACGCGACTCGGAGTCGGGTGATACGTCAGCTTTTAACATCGCCTCGTACCCGGTCTTCTCGAGAATATCTCGCAGAGCCTCATGCACTGGTTTCGATGAGACAGACTCTGAAAGATCGGTCATCAGCTTCAGAAATGCTTTGAGGGCTGATTCCGCACGGGTCGGGAATAACTTCTCTTCCAGCATTCGGGGCAAGGCGTTCCAGAGACTGGTTCCAGTCTGCAAAGCGTACTGCTCCAGCTGCTCGATGGTGCCTTTCCCAATGCCTCGCGCCGGTGTATTGATGACGCGCAGAAGGCTGATGGAGTCCTGAGGACTGTACAAGCTCTTCAGATAAGACAGCAAGTCTTTGACTTCGGCGCGTTGATAAAAGCTGAAGCCTCCGACTACCAGATATTTGCGCCCGTAGCGACGCAGAGCTTCTTCAATTTGACGCGACTGAAAGTTCGTGCGGTAAAGAACGGCAACTCGCTCGATTGGATTCTTCGCCAGCAGCTTCTCGATTGTGTCAGCGATGAACAGCGCTTCGTTCTCACCGTCAGGCGCTTCATAGAATCCGATTTTGGATCCGGCATCGGAGTTGGTCCAAAGCCATTTGCCTTTACGCTCCTTGTTGTTTGCGACAACGGCGCTGGCGGCTTCCAAAATGTTTTTCGTGGACCGGTAGTTTTGCTCCAGCCGAATCACCACCGCATTCGGATAGTCTCGCTCGAAGTCGAGAATGTTCCGAATGTCCGCGCCGCGCCAGCCATAAATAGACTGGTCCTCATCACCGACCACGCATACGTTGCCGCGCACCTCGGTCAGCAACCGCATCAACTCGTATTGACTGCGATTGGTGTCCTGATACTCGTCGATCATCACGAATTCGTAACGCCGGTTGTAAAGAGCTCGTAACGCTTCGTCGTGACTGAGCAAATGCACGGATTCCAGAAGCAAGTCGTCGAAATCGAGTGCATTCGCTTGCAGCAGGCGCTCCTGATAAAGCTCGTAGATTTTCGCTAAGCGTGTCAGCTTGGGATCGGTGGCGGCTTTATACCAGTCCAGCGGAGTTTCATGGTGGCTCTTGGCATGACTGATGCGCGACAGTGCCGCACGGTATTGCATGAACTTTTCATCCAAGCCGATCTGTTTATAAATCGACTTGAGAAGCGCCACCTGATCGTCGTCGTCATAGATGGTGAATTGCCGGGTGAAGCCAGGACGGACTTCGGCGAGTGTGCCGCCATCGCGGCGCAGGAGTCGGACGCAGAAAGAGTGAAATGTGGAAACAACAGGTGAATTCGATCTGTCGCTCAAGAGACTTTCCACACGCTGGCGCATCTCGGAAGACGCTTTGTTCGTGAACGTGACGGCTAAAACGGCGTAGCCGGGCGTGTGATGAGTCTCGACGAGGTGTGCAATTCGTTGAGTAATGACACGAGTCTTGCCACTGCCCGCTCCTGCCAGCAGCAGGAGCGGCCCATCGACGTGCGCGACAGCTTCACGTTGTTGCGGATTAAGACCAGCAAGGAAATCCATTGATTGCGAAAGGCGGGGGGAGCGATCTCAGAATAACATCGCACGAAGACACCCAGGCATCTTGCCTTCGATAGACGTGCGAGCCTCACTTGAAGAGGAGAAGCGGTCTGCGACCCGAAACAGATTCCGTCATCTCCGTGTTACTCTAGAGGAGTAAAAAAATCGAGATTAGGTAAAGACGAGGAGTATCGTTTTTTAGCATGTCCCTGGCGGTAGAAGAAAAGTCGCAAGTAATTACGAAGTATAAGATCCATAAGTCAGATTCAGGATCGCCAGAAGTACAGGTTGCTCTTCTGAGTCAGCGTATTCTGCAGTTAACGGAGCATTTCAAATCCCATAAAAAGGATCATCATTCTCGGCGTGGCCTCCTAACCATGGTGTCACGGCGTAGAAGAATGCTCAATTATCTGAAGGATCGCAGTCCAGAACGCTATCAGACTCTCATTCAGAGTCTCGGCATTCGCCGGTAAAAACGATTCTCAGGTAGGCGCGGATGGGCGCCGGTCACTGTCAAGTACCTAATGCTCAACACTTGCCGCGTATCGCCGCTTCGATAGGCGGTTTTTCCTTCCGTTTAAAAGCTCTTAGTCCTCACTTAATCCTGAACTTGGTCCGCGCGACGGGTCGGTAGCGGCTTGTCGCGCATTGCATTGGCAGATATGGTTGTGGATCACGCATCGGGAAGAATTTAATGTCACATACAGTAGAAATCGACCTTTTTGGGTCAAAGGTCTCATTAGAGACCGGCAAAATTGCCAAACAGGCTCATGGGTCTGTTGTTGTTCGCTCCGGAGACGCAGTTGTACTTGTTACAGCGTGCTCGGCTGAGAAACCGAAGCCGGGAGCGAGTTTCTTTCCGCTCACGGTAGATTACCGCGAGTATACGTATGCCGCGGGAAAGTTTCCCGGAGGCTTTATCAAGCGGGAGGGACGGCCCTCAGAGAAAGAAGTACTGACAAGCCGCCTTATCGATCGGCCGGTTCGTCCGTTATTCCCGGAAGGCTACAGCCATGAGACACAAGTGATCGCGCTGGTGCTATCGGCGGATCCGGTGCACGATCCCGCTGTGCTCTCCATCATTGGAGCGGGCGCCGCGCTGGCCATTTCCGATATTCCCTTTCATCACGTACTCGGGGGAGTTCGGGTTGGATTGATCGATGGAGAGTACCGAGCGAATCCGAGCTATGAAGCTACCAAAGATGCGAAATTGAGCATTGTTGTGGCTGGAACCGAGCAGGGAATCGTGATGGTGGAAGCAGCGGCTAACCAGGCTTCGGAAGATGAGGTTGTGAAAGCCATCGACTTCGGGCATGAATGCTGCAAGAAGATCGTCGATGCTATCGGCGAACTTATGAAGCTGGCTGGAAAGCCGAAACGGCAATTTACTCCTGCCCCGCTTAATGAGGCGATGCTGAGTCGCATCTCCGATTCGGTCAGACTCGATCTGACGGATGCTTTAAACACGGAGAAGTACCCCAAGACGGAAAGCTACAGCCGCGTAGACGAAGTCAAACAGAAGGCAGTCGGCTTATTCACCGAAGATCTTGAGAAAGCCGAAGCCGGCAAAGTGTTCGACGCTTTGAAGGAGCGTGTTTTCCGGGATCAGATGTTGAAGGATCGCCGTCGCCCGGATGGACGCGCCTTTGATCAAATTCGCTCCATCTGGAACGAAGTGGGCGTCCTTCCAAGAACGCATGGCTCGGCTATTTTTACTCGGGGTGAGACGCAGGCGCTTGTTACGACAACGTTGGGCACAAAGGATGACGAGCAGCGAATCGAAATGTTCGATCTGAGCGAAACGTCAAAGCGCTTCATGTTGCATTACAACTTCCCACCGTTTAGCGTCGGTGAGGTTGGTTTCATGCGGGGACCGGGTCGGCGTGAGATTGGTCATGGCGCGCTGGCGGAGCGGTCGCTGGCCCCGGTCATTCCGGACGACAAAGCATTTCCTTACACTTTACGACTCGTGAGCGACATTCTGGAATCGAACGGCTCGAGTTCCATGGCCAGCGTTTGCGGCGGCACGCTTTCGTTGATGGATGCCGGTGTTCCCATCAGTGCTCCGGTAGCCGGTATCGCGATGGGCCTTGTTCTCGAAGGCGACAGTTACGCAGTGCTCACCGATATCGCCGGTGCTGAAGATCACTATGGCGATATGGACTTCAAAGTGGCGGGCACAAAGACCGGCATCACCGCGCTGCAGATGGACATTAAAGTGCCGAACGTCACGACCAAGATCATGGGCGAGGCGCTTCAGCAAGCGCGCCGGGGACGCCTCGAAATTCTGGACAAGATGAACGCGACCATATCGACACCTCGAACCGAGCTGTCGCAGTATGCGCCTCGCATTTACACCACAAAAATTCCAACCGATAAAATCCGCGAGCTGATCGGACCGGGCGGCAAGGTCATCAAAGGCATCATCGATCAGACCGGCGTCAAGATCGATGTCTCCGACGACGGTACGGTGAATATCTTTGCCTCGGATGGAGTCTCAGCTAAACGAGCCCTGCAGATGGTAAGCGATATTGCAGCAGTTGCGGAAGTAGGGGCGACCTATCTTGGCAAAGTGGTCCGAATCGCCGATTTCGGCGCCTTCGTCGAGATTTTCCCTGGAACCGACGGGCTGCTTCATATCAGCGAAATTTCAGAGAGCCGCATCAAGAATGTGCGCGATGAGTTGAACGAAGGCGATCAGATTTTAGTCAAGGTCTTGGCGCTGGAAGGCAATAAGATTAAGCTGAGTCGCAAAGCAATTTTGAAAGAACAGCGTGAAAAGCTGAAGTCTGGCGCCGATAAGACAGATAACGCGGGCGAAAGCAGCCACTAAGATTTAGAACTGCAGCAAGCCCGGTTTCGATCGCCTCTCGCGGCGGCTTAAGTGCCGCCGCACTCCGGATTACTTTAAAAAAGCTGGACTGACCTGATTGCTTCCAGTCTCTACGGATAGTTCGGGCTTGTTCTCCGCGATCTCGGTTCGGACGTAAGCTAACCCCACAACTTCGTTGAGTCGCGGTGAATAAACCGCCGATGTGATTTCCGCAGCAGGATTTCCGTTGGAGAAAAGCTTTGTTCCGGGCGGTGGTGCTTCCGCGCCGGGGAGATGAATCGGCTTTAATTGCCGGTGAATCTGCGCGCGGGAGCGAACGCGCTCAACAATCTCTTGACCCAAATAGCACCCCTTGTTGGAATGCACCGCTTGCATCTGGCCTGTTTCTTGAACCAGATACCGTTCGCTGATATCGTCTCCGTAGCGAGGAATTCCGTTTTCCAGGCGTACTACGCGGGCTTCGGCGGCACTGGCCTCTGGTACACCTGCTTCCTCCAGCCGGCGGATGAGTTCCGTCACCGCGTCAGGCGCCGCAAAAATACGCAGACCGTCCGGACCCGTACTCGCAAGGCGCACCGCAAACCCGTTCTCCCATTTCTGCATCGAAAAAGGTTTTTCGGGAACCGGAATTCCGAGCATTGCCGCCCGCTCGTAAGCGCTTGGTCCCTCCATACCGATAGCAGACCAGGCTGTAGTCTCATTGGTAATCTCTACATCGTCAGCGATGATGTACTTGTCCAAATGCTCCAGAAGTTTGGCGGCAAGCTCCGCTTCGGTATCGAGGAGCAGACGGTCGCCAAGGTTGTAAATGTAAGCGTCGGCCAGAATCCTTCCCTGCGCGGAGAGAAAGAAGGCGTAAACTCCTTGCCCTTCGGCGAGATTTGCAACATCGTTCGTGCTCATCGCATGGATGAGCCGAGCGCGATCTTCGCCCTTGACGTCGATCTTGCCTCGCTCCGACAAATCGATGTAAGCCACGCTCGAATATAGTGCTTCGTAACCGTTCATGAGACTACTCTCTTCTTAAGAATTCCTGAATGTGCGGCTCCAGATCCGGAGTACACGCATAGGCGTTGCCGCCGTAAATTGTATTCTTCCCGTCGAAGCTGGCAAATCTTCCGCCTGCTTCTTCGATGAGAATTTTCAGGGGCGCCAGATCCCAGGGTGCGGCACTTGGCTCGATCCAGGCATCCGCAAGACCCTGTGCCAGGAGCATGGCATCAACGGCCCCTCCCAGGCTTCGCACTGCCCAGAAACCTTGCATCCAATCGACTAATGTGTGCGAGAAGCGCTTTACACCGGCCTTTTGGAATCCGTTAAAGCAGAGTACGGCCTCGGCGCGATCAGACTTCCTGGAGACCCAAATCCGCGAGTCGTTGGCCCAGGACCCCTCCCCTTTCGAAGCCCATAACAGAAGATTTTGGCGTGGAGAGTGGGCGGTGCCGACAACGATTTCGCCATCTTCTTCCAAACCGATCAGGACGGCCCATAGAGGAATGCCGCGAACGAAATCCCGCGTTCCATCGATAGGATCGATAATCCACTTACGGCCGCTCTTCGATTCGCGGCTGGCGCCCTCTTCGCCGACTACGCCGTCGTCTGGAAATTCCCGCGAGATATGCTCCGCGATGAGCTTCTCGCATGCTCGATCAGCCGCGGTGACGGGAGAATCGTCAGACTTCGTTTCCGCAGTAACTCCGCGCCTCTGATAGTCAAGCGCTAGCGCCCCAGCCTCTTGCGCCATTAGCTTCGCCAGCCTTACCTCTCGATCGAAAGCCATTACTTAGATTATGGCGTGGCGAGAAACGTAGGCAGGCCGAGCGGGTATTCTACAGAGCTAGCTGCCGCGCTTGGCGTCGAATTCGAACGAGCGGCCTTCGCCGCCGTCTCGCGAGACCGTGAAGTGAATGGTATCGCCCTTTAAGACTCCCTTATAGTTCATCTTGAACTCGTTGCCTTGGAATTCCCGGACTACCGAGAATGTGACGTTATCGCCATCGACTTTCCCGTCGGAGATAGAGGTTGAGCCGCCCCTCATTCCCTCGACCGTTCCCGTCAGGCTGCTTCCATCAGCCTTCAGATTCATTGTCGATTGTCTGGTGTTACCTTGTGGGCCCTTCATCTCTGCCGTCCACTTTCCAGTGACGTCGGCCGCCCATAGGCTCGCGGTAAGTAGTCCGCAAAGAATCAAGAATCGTGTACTTTTCAGCATGTCTTCCTCGCAAACAACTCCCGGGAGAAGAGATGTTCACAGCTTGGACGCGGGTTACTTCGAACTTCTGAAAAGACGTATTACACTCCTCTCGGGCTAAGCCGTCTCACCAACGGGGTATAATGAAGAGTATTTACGACCTGTGATTGTAGCTTGCCGCACACTTATTCGGCTTTTGCAAATTTTTGCTATCCAGGTGAAGTCGAAAATCTATTGACATCTCCTAATCTGGGCGGCTAGTCTGAAAATTCGTTCATTCCAGTATCCTGTATAGGGATAGTCGCCATGCTCCCGAGGAATCTATCTTGCCGAATTGTTGGAAGATTTGAATGAATCAGTCCTTCTTAACATTGGAGTTCGCCTCGTCCATTCCTGGACGCCTAAAGCGCATACACATTCCGCATCGAGCCATAAAGTATGTGATTGGCGGCTTCCTGCTGCTCACATTGCTGGTGGCCGGGCTGGTGACGGGTTGTGTTTGGATGAGCTGGAAACTTTCGAATTACGAAAAGCTTCGCGCGGACTTCGATCATTTAAGAACAAGCTATAAGCAATTGCAAAGCGTCTCGACTCAGCGAGGGGAGCAGATGGCATCGCTCGAGCATCTGGCGACCGAAGTTTCCGTTGCGTATGGATTCAACCGTCCAGCGCCTTCGACTGCTTCTGGTCCTTTGGATTTCGATACCACCGAGAGCGGCGATCCCAAGGAATCGATTGAAGAATTCAACTTTTTGAAATCGGCTACCTATTCCTCGATGTATCACCGGTTTGCCTATCAGTGGCAATCTCATTCCCAGCCGAGCGCATGGCCTCTATATGGGGCGCTGAGGAGCTCATTCGGTGAGCGAACCGATCCATTTTCGGGTGAAGGCGCCTTTCACACTGGAGTAGATCTTTCTGCACCTACCGGCACGTCGGTTCGCGCTACGGCGGACGGGGTGGTAGTTCACGCCGATTGGAGCGGCCGCTACGGAAAATTGGTAGTCGTCGATCATGGAAAAGGCGTACAAACGTACTACGCGCATCTGTCGGAGTTCCTGGTTGTTCCCGGTGAGGAGGTTCGGGTGGGAGAGGTCGTTGCACTCTCCGGCGCCACCGGTCATGTCACTGCCCCCCATTTGCATTATGAGGTTCGTATTGCGGGCACGCCGGTTAACCCCTACCGCTACTTGGCCAAGACTCAGATTGCTCGGGCCGCAAAACCGGCTCACAGCGATTTAGGGCTTTAGTGGAACGATAGGTTCCTGTCAGCATCTCTTGATCAGGTGACTTCCCGCATTACGCGGCGCTCAGTTCTCGCGGCGGCTATTCCAGCGGGTCTTACTGCCGCTGCCCTTGATCAGCCCGTCAGAAAAGCCAGAGAGCTTGCCAGGGTCGGAGAGTTTGTCCGACTCATAGATCCCACCACCGAAAACACGATGGTACGGCTCACCGCGCTGTCAAGTGTAAGCCATCTATCTCTAGCTCAGAATCGGTTCATCTCGGCTCGAAGCCGTTTTCTTGTATTTTCCTCGGACCGGACCGGCAAGCTCGCCCCCTATCATCTCGACCTGAGAAGCGGAGTGGTTCGTCAGATAGCAGAAACCGAACACCTTGATCCGTCTTCGCTGTGCCTCGATGTGTCTGAGCGCTCCCTTTTTTTTATTGACGGGAACGTATTGACAGAGGTGCAGCTCTCCAGCCGGAGGACAAAGAGGTTGGGGGAACGGGTGAACGCGTTTTCGCTCAACAGCGCTGACAACCTGATCGTTATCCAGGAAGGAAAATTGCGGCAATTGGGAGGTCCCGTCCTTACCGATGCGGTTGAAGGTTCCTGTTTATTGCGTCCGCAAGGCGACGGGTGCCTGGTCGAGAGAAAGAGCGATTCAGGTGACACAGAATTCTGGTTCGTGAGCCTTAATCGAGGAGCAACACAAAAACCGATGCTGCTGGCGAAAGGTGATATTAGCTTTCCGTTTTGGACGGTTGACGGTCAATCGGTGCTGTTTCTTCGCCGGGTGAAGCAAGGCGACGTCTCACTTCGGGAGATTCATCAAGTGCTAGTGAGCGGCTGTTGCGAACAACGACTCTCGGCGACCAGCCAGTTCGAAGCCTTCGCTCCTAATCGAGATGGGTCAGTGTTCGTGGGCGCAAGCCGAAGTAAAGCGCAGCCGAACGTGGTTCTTCTGCTAAGGAACCCACCGCGGGAACTGACGATCTGCGAACACCATGCGAAAAGTGCCGCCTCGGTTCGTCCCGTATTTTCTCCGGACAGCCGCCGGGTTTACTTTCAAAGCGACCGTGAAGGGAAGTCCGCGATTTACTCGGTAAATGTCGAACTTCTGGTGGAACCAACCACTTCTTAACGCGACCAATCGAACTTTTCCTGAAGCCGGTGAAACCTGAGTACTTCAGGCTCCGTCTTCTCTTGCACTCGCTTGCTTCAGGAGGACGTAGTGTCTTTATTTTTAAGCAGACGGGCTTTCACAAAACTATTCACAGCAGGTATGCCAGCCGCGAAGCTTTTCGTGTCGAGTGGGCAAGCGGCAGAGGAAGACCAGAAGGATTCCAAGTCAAACGCCACTTCGAAGGAGCAAGGGAATGACGAGGTCTATGAGCCCGGTGGCGACGTGAAACCGCCCAAGCTGATACATTACGTCGAGCCGGCGTTCTCATCTTCGTCGAAAGAAGCGTTTGTGGAGGGAACCGTGAAACTATCAACCGTTGTGACAACCGATGGTCAGCCCACGAATCTCAAGGTGCTCAGCGGTTTGAATTCGGAAGAAGACCGAACCGCCATGGATGCAGTGAACGAGTGGAGATTCCGGCCAGGGACGAAAAACGGCCAGGCTGTGAAGGTCAAAGTCACGGTCGAAGTAGATTTCCACCTCCTGTAGCGTTAACGGGAGATGTCTCGTGCATCAGTCTGACTTTCCGCAGCAGGCCTGCCAGCAAGATCAGGAGCGTTCCGACGGAAAAAAGCTGTGAGGGTTCCGGAACTTGGGCGATGGCGGAACCGGTGCGCGTCGAAATCGGAGTTCCGACTCCCAGGGCCAAGTCCGGAGGGTGTGCCGCAGTGGTGCTCGAGATGTATTCGCCTGACGTGACGAGCCGCGGCATTCCTGGTGTGGCGATCATCATGACCGGCGCACGTTCTTCCGATGAAACCTGATCGAGGTTGGTAAGCACTAATTGCGGCGCAAATCGCGGCTTGGCCGATAACAGAGCCTCGCTCTGCGGACTCGCCGCCTCCGGAGTCGCAAAAGTAATAAGTGGATTGCGCAGCCGATCCAAAGTGAGCGGTGGCATTGACAGAAGTTGTGGTGACGCCTCCTGGCTGGCAGTGCTTGAACCTGGCGATTCAGACAGCCGGTTTCCACAACGAGTACGCGCAAAACTTCTTCCGTCAGTAATTAGCAGCTCGCCCTTCGGGATCTGAAGCCGTCGCGCGGTCCAGTAAACCCGTCCCTCTTTTCGATAGGAAACGTAAAGATCGCGAGCGGCAGTTGTTTTGACCAGATATGCCGCATGTAGATTAAATCCCTGGTAATGATCACGGACCAGGGAATCGGAGTCCGCTGCGCTACGCAGTTCGCGCGCGGAAAAGACACCGCCCGGAATAACGGAATAGGGGTAGATAGGCCGCAAAGAACGGACCATTGCCGGTACGTCCGACGCCGTGCCACTCGAAATCCACTTGGCCTCGGCGAACGCTGGAACAGAAGGGTTGAAGGTCTTTCCAATTTGCCAAGCCAGAACACAGGCGGTCGCACCCAGCAATCCGAATCGTATAATTTGTCGACGTATCACCTGAGTCTCGAAAATTGAGGCCAGCTTGCAAAACTAAGCACCGGCTGGTCGGCTCAAGACCGCTCATCGACAAAACTTTGGAAAGATTGAGGAAAATTTCTACTGACGATTGACGTTTACATCACGCCGACGCTCATTTCACGCCAACATAGATGTCCACCTGACCATCTTGCTGATTTTCGCGCGGCTGTCATAAACCTCAAAGCCGGTGTTGAACCCGATCTCGTCGCGGCTCGTTTTGTCCTTCGCTCCCCAGTAGAACGCCTGAAACTAGTAGGCTTGCAACTAATAAGAAAGGTGTCCACGGCGAATCTCCTTGAGCGAATGCTGCCATAATACGAAATACTTTTGCCTGAACCGGCAGGAATTTCGGATCGTCACCTATAAATCGATTACAAAGGTTATATGGATCTGGGAACGCTTGGCTTCGCCATGGGATCGGCTTGGCTTTCAGGCATCAATCTATACGCCACCGTTCTCACGCTGGGCCTCCTGCAGCATTTCCATCTGGCACATCTGCCGGGCGATCTCGAATACCTGGGCCATCCCTGGGTTCTGATCACGGCCGGCGCTCTGTACGCTCTTCAATTTATCGCCGATAAAATTCCGGCTGTCGATTCAGTCTGGGACATGATCCATACCTTCATCAGAGTTCCCGCTGGTGCGATACTCGCCGCGACTGCCTTCGCCCACTTCGATCCCCAGGTGAGACTCGCCGCGCTCCTGGTGGGGGGCGGAATTGCGTTAACGTCGCATGGCGCTACTACCGCGACCCGGCTGGCCGCCAATACATCTCCGGAGCCTTTTTCCAACTGGGCCTTGAGCCTTCTCGCGGACGGTGTAACGGTAGCCGGGACTCTGCTGATGTCCATTCACCCGATTATTCTGGGCGCGATTGTCGTAGTCGCGGTTGTCACTTCGTTGCTGCTGTTCCGATGGCTTTGGCGCTCACTCAGGAAACTCTTTGGGCCGCGCCTGACGAGCACGACCTGAAACAATTCGGCAATTGAAACAATACGGGAATGGACAAGTTCCCGCAATTCAACCTGGACGGCCAAGTCGCCTTGGTGACCGGTGCTGCCAGAGGTCTCGGTCGCGCGATCGCTCTAGCGCTGGCTCATGCCGGAGCTGATGTCGCCCTGGGCTTACGCGACGTGAAGGCCGACGCCGCACTCACAAGCGAAATTGAAAGCCTGGGACGCCGGGCGTTGCCGTTGCAAATGGATGTGGCTCACCTGAATCAAATTCATTCGGCAGTGGAGGAGGCGGAGCGCGTTCTTGGAAAGATCGACATCCTGGTGAACAATGCCGGCATAGCTCCCACGAACCTGGCGGAAGAGGTGACTGAAGAGGATTTCGATCGTACGCTCGCCATTAATTTGAAAGGTACTTTTTTCACGAGTCAAGCCGTCGGACGCAAAATGATAAAGCAAGGTCGCGGCGGTCGCATTATCAACATGAGCTCGCAGGCCGGGTTTATTGCGCTGCCTACCGAAGCCATTTACTGCATGACGAAGGCCGGGCTCGCGCATTTGACAAAATGTCTGGCGATCGAATGGGGGAAACACAACATTAATGTGAATGCCGTTGCGCCGACCTTCATTCGAACGCCGGGAACCGAGCCGGCGCTCAGCGATCCCGCGTTTCACGACGACGTAGTAGAGAGGATCGCAGCGTTGCACAGGATCGGCGAGCCTGTCGAAGTGGCAGGAGCAGTCGTATTCTTGGCATCACCTGCCGCATCGCTGATTACTGGCCACACTATCGTCATCGACGGCGGATGGACTGCTCGATAAAGTCTAAACTGTAGAGATGGCAAGTACGGTTTGGCGCGGATTTGTTACGTTCGGCCTTATTTCGATTCCGGTGCGGCTCTTCCGGGCAGCCCGCGCAGAACGAGTGAGCTTTCGCCGCGTTTCGAGCGTCGTGCCAACTTCGGGCAGAGCAGGGAAGTCGCCTGATACCCGCGAGGCCGAAGAAGATGAAGACCTCCCGGAACAGACGACGGAGAAGCAGCCTCGCACCAATAATCCATTCAAAGTCGAACGTCCTCAGGAAGCGAACGCTGAGGAGCCGCAGCCGGTGTTCGCTCCGGTCCGACAGATCGCTGTTCAGAGGGGTACCGAGGAAGCGTTGTCTCCCAAATCGATTGTCAAAGGCTTCGAATATGAAAAAGGAAGGTTTGTAGCGATCGATCCAGAGGAGCTGAAGAATCTGGCGCCAAAGACGGCGACCGAGATGCAGATCGAAGAATTCGTGCGCTTGGACGAAATTGATCCTGTGTACTTCGAAACTTCCTATTATTTGGTTCCGGAAGAAGCCGGAGAGAAGGCCTATGCGCTTCTTTATAAGTCACTACAGAAATCCGGGCTGGTGGCGTTGGCGCAGTTTGCAATGCACAATCGCGAGCACGTGGTCGTGATCCGGTCCGGTAAGAGCGGATTAATCGCTCACACCATGTTCTACAGCTCAGAAGTTCGAGCCGATGAAGAATTTCGCGCCGATGTGACAAGTATCAACGCAAAAGAACTCCAACTGGCCGAGACCCTGATCACAACTCTGGGCGCCTCCTTCGAACCGGAGAAGTATCACGATACATACCGGGAGAAATTGGAAGAAATGATCGCCAAGAAAGTAGCTGGTCAAACGGTACCGTCAGCGGAAAAGCCATCTCGCTCCGCGGCCGTGATCGACATCACCGACGCTCTCCAGAAAAGTTTGGCGGCCTTAAAAAAACCAGCGGCTTCGGAGAAAACCACCCCGAAAGATCAGACAGGCAGGGCCAGCGCTTCGCCGAAGAAGACTTCTCGCGGCGGCGCATAGAAGTCTTCCTTCGGTCAATTGGTTTGAAGAACAGCGTTGGCTGCGATGAGCCCCTTAGGCGTTTTGAGACGCTGTGGTGACGATGCGCCCACAGCAGTCCTGGGCCTTGTTTCGCATTTGCTTCCGGCGACAAAGAATCGTGGATCCGGATTGGAGAAGAAAGAACGATGGAGTAGACCGAGGCATTGCTTCAACTGCTGTTGGGGGACAGCGATTCTAATCGAAAGATCAGACTGAGTAGTGGGAAATAAAAAAGCCGATTTGCGCTGAAGGACAGCCTTCACCTTCTTAGAAATAGCTTCTTTGTTCTGGCAGCCTCCGACAAGAGTGACAAGGGCCTGCCGAGTTCTCGCTCGAATCCGGACACAGGAACCCGCCGGAAGAGTCTCCTCCGGTATCCTCGAATTTTCATCCACGGCAATGTAGATCATGCTTGCAGAAGAACCGAGAATCGTTGCCGCCGAACTGTTTTCTCGGCAGAACGCGATCAGACTTTCAAAGTCATCATACGTAGCGGAAGAGCAAATTTCCAGAAGAGTAATGTCTTTTTTGATCGCGATCGATTTGACCACGTCTTCGACTGTGGCTTTAGTGCCGTCGATCCGGGTCCCTTGGGCTGAGGGACAAAAAGTATTGCGAATCACAATCGGAATATGGAGCCGTTGAGCCGGTTCTATCGTTTCCGGATGTAAGATTGTCGCGCCTGCCCGCGCTAGTTCGGTAGCTTCTTCATAGCGCAAATGCCGGACCTGGCACCCTCCTCGCAAGACCCTCGGATCGCAGGTCAACATGCCGTCAACGTCTTTCCAAACCTGAATTTCGTCAGCATTAAGCGCTGCCCCGACGATCGATGCTGTTAAATCCGATCCGCCTCGACCTAGTGTGGTTGTGCAGCCGTCCACTGTGCTGCCGATGAACCCTCCCAGCACCACCAATTTGTCTCGTGAGGCAAATGGCAACGTCCAGCGGATACGCGCGTAAGTTTCCCAGTAACGTGGCTGCGCATTGGTGAAGTTGCCATCCGTTAGAATGAGGCGCCTCGAATCTAGGTGTTGTGCGGGGCCGCAGTGCTCTTCGAGAACAGCGGCTACCAGGCGGCTCGACAGCTGTTCTCCTAGACCTAAGACCCAGTCCTGCAACTCGGCAGTAAATGGAAGTTCCCCCTCTGTGAGCTCCAGCATCCGTACATGCAGATCGCGAAAAATACCTTGTAAATACCGGTCCGTCGAGTCTCGCTGGGCGCCATTGAGAAATTCCTCACACACTGCGAAATGTTGATTCTGCAAAGCGTCCAGCAATCTGCGGATTAATACATTATCGCCCGTACGAGCTGCCGTCGCCACTTCCTGGAGAAGATCGGTTGTGTCCCCTAGAGCCGAGACGATTATCACCGGACGGCGATGAAGTTCCGTGCGGATGATCGAGACTACGCGGCTAATAGAAGCGGCCGACCCGAGAGACGATCCCCCAAACTTCATAACGATCATGAATTCATTCCTCTTTCAAACCCGATGGGGCCCTCGCTGGCGCCGAACATCGAACTAACTTGAAGGTAGAGCCTGCGTTCTTAAGGACACATAAAGAAAAACGGATTTTCCACGTTCTTTCCGATCTACAATAAAGAAGTCTGAGCACTGTTGCCCACCCTTCAGATCCTTTGAACTAAGTCGAATCTTCTGAACGCTGTTTCTTAGAATTACTGACGGAGGAGTTCGAAATGCATACTGCCGTTCTTGGGCAAAAGCCATTCGTTCTTTCCCACTTGAAGGAGTTGGCGTAAGAGGCGATATGAGTGCAGCAAGAAGCGACGAACTGGCGGATCTCAGTACCCTTTGGAATTGGGGTGGCCGGTATGTTGGATATCGTCTTTCGGACGGCTTTTTCTACCCTGATGGGCGACAGGTCGGCTACTTCGCCGAAGGCGATGAAGTCTACGGATGTAACGGCGATTACCTGGGAGAGCTCCGGGCCGGAAATCGGCTGATCACCAACCTCAGCAAGAAAGCGTGGACGCGAAGGAGCCTGGTTCCCCACTCATTGAAAAGTTCCCAAAGTCAGCGCGATGTGAACCCTAAAGACATGTTATCCGGTTACGAAGACTTTCCCGCACCGTCGGAACAATCGTAACCCACAGTAAGAAAACTTTATTTGTAGACTAACTCTTCCGCGCGATGCCAATCGGCTTCCGCGGTCCCTTGACGCTTACCGCCTTCTTGCCAGAATCGGTATGCCACTTCTTGTAAATTAGTTTGGCGTTGAAAGGTTTTCCCGTGTGTCTCGCTAGCAGATCTAAGGCGCGTCGTGTTAACCACCGAACGCAGCGGATCGGACACTTTGATTCCAGAATGAGCGATCATTAACTCTGCCAGCAGGTTTCGATTTTCTCGAAAGCGAAGTTCAGCCTGCGCGGCACGATTCTTGGCGGTCTCTGTAGCAGCTCCATTCCCCTCACTCGATAAAAGGGACTGCCAAACGGCCACCTCGCTGCAGAACTGTCTCCAAGCCTCTTGATATGCGGCGTACAGTCGCCGAGAATCTAGATGCGCCCTTCCTGTATTTGCTTCCACAATACTTAGACGCGCCTGACCGCGGAGAAGATCCGTGAGAAGTGATAACAAACCGGATACAGGCCGGAAAGTGGTAACGTTGATCTCGATCTAGCGCTGCGCCTCCCGCTCAAAGATGGTGGCATACACCCGTTCGTAACCGTTTACCATGGCGCTTATTGAAAAGTACTTCTCAACCCGCTTTCGACAGGCGCTGCGATCGACTTCCGGAAGGCGATCCAACGCAGAGACCGCCTCCCGAACGTTTCGAACCAGGAATCCGGTCTGCCCCTCTTCGATCACTTCACGGCAGGATCCCAGATCCATGGCTACTACAGGAACGCCTGCACAGTTCGCTTCAGCCAGCACCAGTCCGAACCGTTCCGGAATGGTGTTCATGTGGAGCAGAGCGCAGGCCCGCTCGAACAGCGCGTTCTTTTCGGTTACACCGACTGACCCGAAATAACAGATATTCTCGTCGTCAATGTGCGGCTCGATCTGGTTTAAAAAATACGATTGATCCTGGATAATCCCAGCGATCAGGAGACGCCGGCCGCTCAGTCGGGCCACCTCGATCGCCAAATGAACCCCTTTATCGGGGTGAATACGGCCCAGGAAAATCAGATCATCGCCGCCGGATGCGGCCAACGGATATAGCGATAGGTCGATACCGTTATAAACAGTCGCTACATAGTTGAGACCGGGAGCACGATCGGAGTCGCTGACGGAAACAAAGTATCCGTCGCGATACTTTTCGTAGATCGGCATAATCTGCGGTGAGGAGAATCCATGAATCGTCGTCAGAACAGGCGTTTTGACCAGCCGGCTGTAAGTCAAGGCCATGAAGTCATAGTGGCTGTGAATGAGGTCGAACTCGGTCGCATGTTCGAACGCGTTCGAAATGTGAAGATACTCCGCTACCTTCGGATCGAGGGAGCGGTCCTCTTCGTAACCTCGGCCAACGACCGAATGTAGATTAGCCTTGGTAACAGAATTCCCCGTCGCAAAGAGCGTCACATCCCAGCCGCGAGCGACGAGCCCCTCGGTGATATTGCTGGCCACTGTCTCCCAGGCGCCATACTGCTCAGGCGGTGTCCGCCATGCCACCGGCGACAGCATGGCGATTCTCTTTTGATGAGGAAGCATCTCTAATCGGGCTTCAGCTCATGGCAGCTAGTACCTGCCGCAGCGGCACAGTCGCAAAACCGGTGGCATGATCGGCCAGCCCATAAGGGATGATGAGGTCGTCGTTGTGAATGAGAGCGCCGCACGTATAAACAACGTTCGGTACATACCCTTCTCTTTCGTTTTCATTTGGTTTAAGCAGCGGCTCAGAGAGACGTCCGATCACTTTGCTCGGATCATCGCGGTCTAGCAGAAAGGCTCCGATACAGTACTTGCGCAGCGGGCCGACACCATGGCTCAGCACTAGCCAGCCGGCATCGGTTTCGATCGGCGAACCACAATTGCCAAGCTGCACCAGTTCCCACGCGAAAGCAGGTTTCAGCAGCAATTTGTGCTCATTCCAGAAGTGGACATTGTCAGAAAACATCAGATAAATATTCTCGTTGTCCTGCCGCGCAAGCATCGCGTAACAGCCATTGATTTTTCGCGGGAACAAGGCCATTCCTTTATTCTGAGCCGCAGGTCCATTCAAGGTTATGAAACGAAAGAGCAGGAAGTCGGAAGTCTCGATGAGCTCCGGCATAATCACTTTGCCGTCGAAGGCTGTGAACGTAGCGTAATAGACGTCCTTTCCATCGTCCTCTTTGAAGCGTACAAAGCGCGCATCTTCAATGCCGTTGCGTTGCGACGGAGTGGAGGGAAAAATGATACGCCCCGATAGTTTTTGCTCTGGCCGAAACCGGACTTCGTAGTTAGACCGGGCCAGCATCCACATCCCCTGCGCCGCATTCTGATCTTCCTGTGTGACTCCATTCGACCAACGAGATTGCGCCGCTTCAGAGTCAAGACTGGCGCGTAGTTCTTCAAGTGAAAACGTTTCCCCGAGTTTGTTCATTACGTTTCGGATGAAGCCGCCGCCCAGTCCAACTTCGGCAAGTTTTCTCGCAAAAAGCGGCTTTTCATAAAGAGAATTAGGAATCTGGGTCGGTTCCGTAAGGAATTCTTCGGTCGCATCCACTTCAATCTGATTGTCGGGTCGAATGACGCCGGTACGAAACGTGATGGAGGAGATGTGTCCTTCGCCAGTCGCACGCAGGCTCAGAACGAACCGAAGCGCGCCGGGAGGAACATTCGTTTGGTCCGGGTGCGGAACCATAGAGGGATTGAATAGGGCAGCCGACTCAAGCGAGTACTCCCCCATGAAATAGGCGCCGATTAGCAATTGGCGTTCCGGGGAAACTTGAGTGTCAGTCAACAGCAGATCGCGAACTTGTTCAAAGCGCTCCTGGAACAGTTCATTAATTCGATCATGGCGTCGACAGAACTCCTCACAAACTTCTTTGAGAAGAGCGCCCAGTTGTTCCTCTGGTAGCGACATGATTCTCGCGATGATTCGGGAGATTCGCTGAGAATCGCCGGGAGCGAAAGGCCGGAGAAGGACGCGAGCCTGATCCGGATTCAAGAGTGTAGAGGTGCGTTTAACGTCGATCAACATGAGTCAGGTGAATGGGTTGTGGAGTGAGTGGCGCGACTGCCCAAAGGCGATTATTCTTCGGAGTCGATTGGCTGCCTGAAGCTGGTAAGCATATTTTGAGCGAGCTGCAGTTCGGCCAGGGAAAGTAGAAACGCCAAAGTCGATTCGGCGCCTTGATTTTCGTTAGCGCGATCTACGTGCAATCCGTCCAGACACCCGCCAGTCTCCGGCGAGTAAAGTTCCAAGCCCAGGTCGTTCCAGCCGATGAACCAATCGAATGACCGTTGGGCCTGTTTGTACCACCATGGATCTGAAGTCGCTCGATAGGCTTCCAGACAAGCCGAGACAGTGGCTTGTGCTTCGACAGGCTGCTGGTCGAAGTTCGCGCGAGTGCCGCCACGCCGATAAAAACCGTTACTCCCGATCGGTCGAAAATGACCTTTTTCGGACAACTGCAACTGAATCAACCAGCGCAGGGTCTGGAGCCCTCGCTCTAAGACGACATGCTGTCCGGTGGCTCGGCCGCTCAGAATTAAGGCGTGCGGAAGCTTCGCATTGTCATAGGAAAGTGACTCTTCGAACCATTGCCAGTCCGGATGGACACAATTTTCGAAGAGCTCCATGAGGCGAGAAGTCAAGAGATCGCGAGTCTGGGTAACGAGACTGTCGCCGCTCAGCCGGTGAAGATACTCATGAATGCCAATCAGCCCGAAAGCCCAGGCGCGGGGCGAAGTGAGCTCGGTTAAGGTGGGCAGCGCGAGGGCGAAGAGCTGCGCGCCCATCATTTGAAAGCTCCGAAACTGAGATCGCCCGGCAGCGATTCCTAAAGCCCAAATTGCTCTGCCTTGAGAATCTTCCGACGCCTCTCCACCGATCCATTGGCGATCGAAAGTCATCATGTTGCGAAAGCGCCTGGTCTTCGCATCAAAGGCGTGGTGTAGAAAAGCCGCGTAGGTGATGCCCAGTGTTCTCACCTGTTCGGGATCCCCTCCTAGCTCACCGAGCAGGACGGACAAGATGAACGCCCGCGCATTATCATCCGTACAATAGCCTTCCGAAAAATTGGGAACACTGAAAATGGCATGTTGGAAAATGCCGGTCGAGTCGGTCATCCGCACCAAATGAGAAAGCTTCAATTCGGGCAACTCGCGCGGCTTTTGATCCAATGTTTTTGTCACCAGCGATTTGCGCGAGAGCGCGGAACTTTGCAGACGCGATAGCTCAAAAGAATGCATGTACCGCTCGGCAATGTTGCTCCAGACCATCTCGCGCCCCAGCTTGTAAGCGTTCTTGCGAATGGCATGCCGGCGATTGTCGTCGCGCAACAAAGCGTTTACTTCGTGCGCTATCGCCGAAGCATCGCCGAATGGCACCAGCACGCCGCGATCTTCAGCCAGCAACTCCGCAGCATGCCAGTAGGGGGTCGAAATCACCGCTTTCCCCGATCCGAAGGTATAGGCTAGCGTGCCCGACGTGATCTGAGCCTCATTCAGGTAAGGAGTAATGTAAAGGTCCGCCGCTCCAATAAATTCCTTGAGGTTTTCCAGGTCTACAAAGCGATTGTAAAAAATAACATTCTTTTCGATGTCATTCTGTTTGGCCAGCATCTCGAGGCTAAGGCGATACGCTTCGCCATGCTCCCGCAATTCGTTCGGATGAGTGGCGCCCAGCACAATGTAAACCACTTCGGGGAACTCCGCCACGATGGCGGGCAATGCCTTTAGCACGTTTTCAATGCCTTTATTCGGCGAAAGCAATCCGAACGTGAGCAGTACAACCTTGCCCTCTACGCCGAACTGATCTTTGAAGTAGGTAGGATCGACGAATCCGACATCCGGAATGCCGTGCGGGATGAGGTCGATCTTTCCTTTCGGCGCTTGATAAATATCTGCGAGCATTTGCCGGCCGCGCTCGGCCATCACGACTACACGCGTAGAGAGCGCAATCAACTCCTGCATCACACGCCGTTGATCGGCCCTCGGCTCCCGCAATACGGTATGAAGCGTCGTGACGATCGGCATTCTGAGTTCACGCAGGAAGGCCAAAATGTGACCGCCGGCAGTGCCGCCAAAAATGCCGAACTCATGCTGCAGACTTACGATGTCTACGTTGCTGATGTTGAGGAAATCCGCTGCGCGCAGATACGACGAGAGGTCCTGCTCTTCAATCTCGAAGCGAACGACATCGGAGTATTCATAACCCGATTTGACATCGTTCACCGAAACGGACAGGCAGTGGCTTTGCGGATAGGCAGCGGCAACAGCGGAAAGCAGGTCCGCAGTAAATGTCGCAATCCCGCACTTCCGTGGCAAATAATCAGCAACAAACGCGATTTTGCGAACCTTCGGGTTTTCGATGAGGAGCTTCTCCCTCCCACCACCCGGCCGCTCTCTATCAATCAATCTAAGCCTTTCGTTTTGTTGAACGATTGGAGACGCGGTTTGAGTTCCCGAACCAGCCTGGCTACCCGTGAGCTCCGCTCTCCAGCCGAGCACAGTTCAAACGTGAACCCAGTCGGACTTGCAAAGCCCAAAGGCGAATCAGTCTCGCGTAGGTGTCTTAACAATTGGGTCCGAATATTATTTCCATCTCCGATAAAAAGCCATTCCCGGGCATTCGATATCCCATACACTCCGGAGGACTCTGGCGCATTTCTCTCGATAGACACAGTTGTGTAAGAGCGGGTTGCATACTGCGCAAATGGCATGTTTCTAGTGCTCTCCAGCGATCGGCGTCCAGGAAATACTGGATTTAGGCGAGGGCTTTTGAGACGGTCTGCGAGGCGGCTTCTTGGCCGCTTTTTCCGCTGCTACTTTCGCACGTTCGACAGCCAGCGGTCTGAAATCCGCCTCGACCAGCCGGTAGTCACGTAGCTTCTCGAGAATATCGGGACCGGCAACCGAGGCTGTGGTCAGCATCTTAAGGCAGAACATCGGCAGCTCCTGCACCGAAACCCGATTTCTCAATAAGAGGGGAAGATCGACTTCGATCGAAAACACATTGGCGATTTCGAGGTGGCTACTCGTGCCCCAAAACGTGAAGCGCCTCCGGTCGTTCTTGTGCGTAAATCCTTGGTAAGCAAAATTCACATTAATCCTTCGTTCTGTCTGACTCACGACAAGCGCCCGCTACTCTTCCGAGCGGCCTTTCCCCGGATCCGGGCGTTCACCGTGGTGGTCTTTCTCAATGGTCCTCGTTGTTTTTCATGGGACAAAGGAAGAAAGTTGAGCGGATCTCGGAGATTCTGAAGCTCACGATAGTAGTACAGGACCGAAGGCCGTTTGCCGCACGGGTGTAGACGCTTCAAAAAGGCGACTTCATCATCACTAACACCCGCGCTGAGTTTCCCATCCTTCAGAAACTCATTTAAAGCCAGTTCCGCTTCGCCATCGCTTCCCGATTCCGCCTCTCGGAACTCAAGCTTCTTCACGTGATCACGGCTTAATTTGCGGTTCAGTTCAATCAGCATCCCAAAAGTCTCAAACTCTATATCCCAACTTTGAATCAGCGGATCCAGAAATGAAATACAGTTCTCAACCGAAACGTGAAAGACATCCGTATCCAGGAACTCAAGTATGAGAACTCTCGTTTCCTCCTGGGTTCGTTTGCTGGCGGTTGCGACCCGATGAATCCACTTTTCGTCTTCCAGCTCTTGCCTCGCCACACGCTTGGCAACATCCAGAAGCTTTTGGCTGATGAACCGTTCGAACTCGCCGAACGGTTCCCGTTCGAAGATACTCGTCATTTGCGTCTTCTTGGACGCTACGCATTTCCGAAGAATGAGCTGGCGAAACTCTTTAAACAAAGGCTGAGGAGGATCGAGTACCTTACGCTTGAGCTCTTCGCGCCGTTGGGTATCGGCCAGCTTAGCCAATTCCTTACTGGGAAGTTGCAGAAGTTTGGCGAAGCGGTCGTAAAGATCGGTTCGATCCGGAGCGGGCGGCATCTTCTTCTTGGCTAAAAGCTGAGAGACGTACGATTCCGTCACTTCGGCAGCCAGAGCAAGGTCACGCTGGCCGATCCCTAACTCCTCGAGCCGCCGTCGAATTACAGATGCGATGTCCAGGCTGCTGCTTCTCTCTCTTAACTTAACTAATTACGATTAAGTGTGACTCCAGTATAGCCTGGAATTGGGTTGACACGTGCATCAACTTGACTTAATATGGTTAATGTCTGGACACTCCCGCCCAGTCTTCTGATTCCTGAACTAAGTCAGCGATCAGAACCCTCCTCTTAGCGGAACGGCAACTCAATCGGAGATTCTTGTATGATTACCCGACGGCTCCACGACTAGGGCGTTGTCGCAGAAGTCGAAGCTAGATTTCAGTAATGAAACAGCTCTCGATTACATCAACGACACGCTTTCAGCCGGCTAAAGAGATCGAAAAAAGAGGCTGGACCCAGAGCCTCGCTTTGATCCCTGGGGCAGCTGTAGGTGGCCAATGACACCGGAGAACTTCCAAATTACACGATCATTCAAAGTGTTGGGCTACAGCACAGACGGATCGCACACTTCTTTGTACTGCCTGCGAAAGCGAGTGTGACGGTCGTCGCCCGCTCCGTGGTATCCGGCTGCGTTCAGATCTGCCACGATGAAGCGCTATACGTTACCTTCGATCGGAACCTGACGCAACGCGCGAGACCGGAAACAAATGTTCGCGGTGTTGCCCTGCAATAGCGATTGCAGTCTCTAGATTGTTGATTTGAATGGTGGCCAGGGACGGAATCGAACCGCCGACGCCAGCCTTTTCAGGGCTGCGCTCTACCGACTGAGCTACCTGGCCGTCTTGTTAAAAGACTCAGTTTAGCAGACCGTCTTGCGTCGTTACTAGAACTATCCAAGCCTGTTAGCCGTTTAATGAACCTTCAATTCCTGCTATACTCCCACTGTCGGCACTGCGATGAGTGAACAACGACTTGGTGACGTTATTGATGATTTTTGTGTAAAGTGTCGCCGTATTACAAACCATTCGATTGTTTCTCTGGTAGAGGAACAGGCTGCAAAGGTTCGTTGCCGAACGTGTTATCACGATCACGATTATCGGCATGAACAAGCTCCCCCGTCAAAGAAAGAACTGAAGAAGGCGGAAGAAGCGGCGCAGGCGGCATTAGCCGCGGCCAATGGTAGCGGCATTGCCGAAGCGGCGGAAGTACAGGAACAGGTAAACGCGACCGGCAAGGGTGCTTAGACGGCGACTTCTGGTTGCCCTCTAAGTTGGTACTTTTTGGTCTTTATTGCATCTGCCCGTGGAAACCACTACGAACCTGGCACGCCGGGCGCTCGCCGTTGATATCGTTCGTGATCTTCACACCCGCAGTTATAAAGCCTACTTTGTTGGCGGTTGCGTTCGGGACTATCTACTCGGCATTCTTCCCAAAGACTACGACGTAAGTACCGATGCTACCCCGGAATACCTTCTCGAGTACTTTCCAAACGCCCAGACCGTGGGTGCTCATTTCGGAGTCATCCTTGTAACCCGCGGGCCAGCAGTCCAAGTCGAGGTTGCCACTTTCCGTACGGAAGGCAATTACTCGGACGGACGCCGCCCCGACCAAGTCCGCTTTGAAAGCGATCCGGCCCTCGATGCCCAACGCCGTGACTTCACCATAAACGGCCTGATGCAAGATCCGCTTACCGATCAAATTCTGGATTTCGTAGGCGGCCGCAGAGATCTCGAAAAAAAAGTGGTGCGTGCGATCGGTGATGCCAGGACGCGCTTTGAAGAAGATCATCTTCGAATGCTCCGGGCAATCCGCTTCGCCGCACGCCTCGACTTTACTATCGCGGAGGAAACGTTGCAAGCGATTCGTCAGCTCGCTCCCTCTATCCAAAGAATCTCGGTCGAGCGCGTCCGCGATGAACTGGTACGGATCCTGACGGAAGGCGGAGCGCGTAGAGGCCTCGAGATGCTCGAGCACACCGGGTTGCTTAAGTTCATCCTACCGGAGGTCAAAGCCTTTCAAGGCGTGCAACAGCCACCGGAGTTCCATCCGGAAGGCGATGTGTGGACACACGTTCTCCTGATGCTGGATCAGCTAAACAAGCCGTCTCCCACCTTAGCTGCTGGAGTGCTGTTGCATGATGTCGGCAAACCTCCCACCTTTCGTGTCGCCGATCGCATCAGGTTCGACAACCATGCCGAGGTGGGTGCAACCATGGCAGGAGACATACTGTCCCGTCTCCGTTTTTCGAATGAGGATGTCGAACAAATTACCTCTTTGGTCGCAAATCACATGAAGTTCAAAGATGTTCGACAGATGCGCACAAGTACATTGAAACGTTTTTTATGCTTGCCGCATTTTGGAGAACACCTGGAGCTTCATCGCCTCGACTGCCTGGCGAGTAATGGCTACACCGACGCCTACAACTTCGTCCAAACGAAGCTCACCGAAATCAGTCATGAAGAACTGCGGCCGGCTCGTCTCATCACCGGTCAAGACCTGATCGAAGCCGGATTTAAACCAGGTCCGGAGTTCGGTCGGACACTTGAAGCGGTCGAAACTGCTCAGCTCGAGGGTGAAATTGAGACCCGCAAGGAGGCTCTAAGTCTCGCCATTTCATTACTGAAGACCGCTGAGTAGGACTAGTAGCACTTCTTAGAAGACAACTTTTTTGGTACTTGCAAGAGCTGAGCGGAGTCAAAAAGAAGTCACATAAGTGTTTTACTCCGGAGAGCTTTTATGCCTGTAAGCGAGGATCTCGCAGTTAGCCAATTGATCGGCGAAATCAAAGTAGCACGAACGCAAAGCGATCAACTTTTTAGCATTATCAAGCAGAGTGCCATCTACGACCGCCCCATCGACGCCCGGCATCGAGTGATTTTTTATATCGGACATCTCGATGGGTTCGATTTTATCCAGATCTGCCGCGAGAAGTTAGGGATCGGTTCCTTTGACCCAACGCTAGACAATCTCTTTCAGGCTGGAATAGATCCGGATTCAGGAAATCTGCCCTCCGATACGCCTGCCGATTGGCCCTCTTTGGGCCAGATTGATGAATACGTCCAGAAGTGTCGTAAGGCTGTTGATAAGTATCTAGAGCAAGCCCCTTCGGAGATTGTAAACATCGCTCTGGAACATCGCTTGATGCATCTCGAGACGTTGGCTTATATGTTCCATAACTTCGGATACGATACGAAGGTATCCTCCTTTACTCAATCTCTATCAACTTCTACGGAACAGCCAGCCTCTCAAAACGCTTGGTGTAACGTCCCTGCGGGTATCGCCATACTGGGGAAAAAACAAGACGAATCGTTCGGCTGGGACAATGAGTATGAACAAGTGCACCGACCTGTACCCGCCTTTCGCATTCAAAAGTACAGCGTTACCAACGGCGACTATCTTAAATTTGTAAAGCAGGGAGCTTCCGCCCCTCATTTCTGGGCCGAAAGAAACGATGCGTTTTTCTGTCGTGGCATGTTCCAGGAATTTCCGTTGCCTCTCGATTGGCCAGTGTATGTGACGCAAGCGCAAGCTGAAGATTATGCAAAGTGGATTGGCAAAGCGCTGCCGAGCGAAGAGCAGTTTCATCGAGCCGCGTATGGCACTCCGTCTGGCAAAACTCAGAAATACCCCTGGGGCTCGTCCGCTCCAACGCCGCTGCTCGGCAACTTCAATTTTCGGCGCTGGGATCCTGAGTCAGTGCTTACCACGCCGGCGGGAGATAGTGCATTCGGAGTAAGTCAGTTACTCGGCAACGGCTGGGAATGGACCAATACTCCCTTCGGTCCGTTACCCGAGTTTAAGCCGTATGACACCTATCCGGGCTATTCAGCTAACTTCTTTGATGGTGAGCATTTTGTCTTGAAGGGCGGCTCGTCCCGAACTTCCTCGCTTCTTTTACGACCGTCGTTTCGAAATTGGTTTCGGCGAGACTACCCTTACATGTACGCTAAATTCCGCTGTGTCGAGAGTCTAGGAGAGTAATGCCGACCGCAGTCATTTCGCAATTTGCTCAAGACGTAGCCGAAGGTCTGGCACATCCCGGACAGAAGAAATTTCCGCCCAGCTACTTGTACGACGAGCTTGGAAGTATGCTTTTCGAAGCGATTACCCTGGTGCCTGAGTATGGCTTAACCAGAGCCGACGAACGATTACTTCGTACTCATTCATCAGATATCGCTCGTACCGTTGGACCTATCGAGTTCGTCGCAGAGTTAGGCAGTGGAAGTGGTCGCAAGACGAAGTTTATTTTAGATGCTTTGCGATCGAGTAGTACACTCGTTTACTCTCCAATCGATATATCCTCTGCCGCCCTGAGCGCCTGTGAGAAAGAAATGGGCGACTTGGTGGAAGTAAGAGCAATATGCGCCGAGTGGATGGATGGTTTGCGTCAAGCTTCGCATCGGCGTCGTGGAGACCAGTCGATGCTTCTTATGTTTTTGGGAAGTTCGATCGGAAACCTTGACCGCGAAAATCTTCAACAATTTCTAGTCCAAATCCGCTCTTTCTTGCGGCCCGGCGACTTTTTCCTTTTAGGGGCGGACCTCGTCAAGAACGTAGATGTCATGCTCGCTGCCTACGATGACCCCACCGGTGTAACTGCGGCTTTCAATCTCAACTTACTCGGTCGAATGAATCGCGAACTGGGCGCTAATTTCGATCTGCGTTCTTTTGCTCATGAAGTGCGCTGGAACGCACAGCATCGCCGTATTGAGATGCACCTTCTCTCTGGCTGCAATCAGAGCGTCTTTTTCAAAGCGCTTGAATCTCGAATTGATTTTGTCGCCGGCGAAACAATCTGGACCGAGTCCTCTCACAAATTTACTGAGCAGGAATTGGAAGATTGTGCTGTTCTGAGTGGGTTTGAATCGGTGGAGAGCTGGGTTGACCAAACTTGGCCCTTTGCGGAAGTGCTTTGGAGAGCCATTCCGAAATAACTAGCTGCGTCGAAAAGCGGTGAGCAGTGCCGACCACGGCTGGCTATGCGGTGGGATCCAAATTCTTTCGCTTGGTCGATAGAGAAAGCGGAATCGTGCAATTGCTTGGGCTTCTACTCTGTCTATTTGAGTTTGATAGAGGCTGACGATTCGTTCTTTGAAGCGAGATGATCGCACTGCCGAAATGAAGCGCGGAACCAGGTTCATCCCTGTCTCACTTACTCTACCGGTTATCTCTTCCGGCCTGGCCCCCCTGATATAAGGAGCATCTTCGTAAAACCCGACTCTATGATGTTTGGCGGCCGTTCGCGCGGCTGCGTTTAGCGTCAAATGATCGAGATGGCCGCCTAGGCCGAGGGGAGCCAATACAAGTGACCTTCGTACATGCTTCTCAATGAGAGTCGCCAAGAAGGCGACTTCTGCAGCGGCGATCGTTGTCGAGTTGGGATCGAAAACTTCCTGTAAACTTGTCCGGCGTCTGACAGGACCATCCATCAGAGCATGATCCTCAATGCGTATTTGTGCACAGAGCGTTCTTAGAGCCCGGCGATCTTCCCGAACCCGCTCAGCCGATATCTTCGCCCGGTCGGCTTCTTGCCCCCCATTACGAAAAACGGTTCTGGGACCGTATTCGCTCTGAGTGAAGAAGTTTACGACAGTTAACTCAATCGGAAGGCGACACCATCTGTCAATGGCGTAGCTCAGAGAGAAAATCGCATCGTCTAAATGCGGAGAAAGAATCGCAACTCTTATCATCCCAACGCAAGCTAGGGTGTTCAGAACCCCACGGCGGGCATCGGTAGAGACGACCTGAGTGCAGCAGCGGCCTTCACTGAGACAAAGTCCGGAGCAGCCGCCAACTGCTTGCATTTAGTAAGAGCTTGTGCCACTACCTGGTCCATGTTGTAATACCGATAAGTTCCAAGTCGGCCTATGAAGTGAACGTGTCTCGCTGCCGTGGCGAGATCCGTGTATTTCTTCAGCAGGGAAGCGCTCGCGGGAGTTGGTATGGGATAGTAAGGATCGCCCTCACCACACGGATATTCATATACGATACTCGTAGCTGGGTGAACTTGTCCTGTAAGATGCTTGAACTCGGTAATTCTTGTGTAACTGTGCTCGTTCGGATAATTTACAACGGCGACCGGCTGCAAAAACTTGCGCGGCAGAGTCTCGTGCTGGAATCGTAGAGATCGATAAGGCAGCTTGCCAAACCTGAATTCATAGTATTCGTCGATCGGCCCCGAATAAACTAACTCACGATGCCGCAAATCTTTGCTCACATCCTTAAAATCCGTGCCCAGCAATAGAGTAATATTCGGATGGTCTAGCATGCTCTCGAACATACGCGTATATCCATAAGCCGGCATCGCCTGATACTTATCAGTAAAATACCGGTCGTCTTGATCGGTACGAACGGGAATGCGCGCTGTTACTTGAGCATCCAGTTCGGAAGGATCCTTGCCCCACTGTTTGCGCGTGTAATTCCGAAACAGTTTTTCATAGAGGTCCCTCCCCACTTTGCTGACAACTACGTCCTCCGACGTCCGAATCACCGGCCGATACTCTGCGTTATCGGCAAAAAACGACTTTAACTGGTCTGACGTAAGGTTCAACCCATAAATCTTGTTTACTGTATCCAGATTGATCGGAATGGGAACAAGTTGCTTGTCTACCGAAGCGAGGACGCGATGTTCATATTGGCGCCAAGAGGTAAACTGCGATAAGTAGTCAAAGACCTGATCCGAGTTGGTGTGAAAGATATGGGGTCCATATCGGTGGACCAATAGGCCGTTATCATCATAATGATCATAGGCGTTCCCGGCTATGTGATCTCTGCGATCCACCACCAGAACTTTTTTTCCGTAGCAGCGCGCCATGCGCTCGGCGACCACTGCTCCCGCAAATCCGGCGCCCACCACTAAATAGTCAAACATGTACGACGCCGCTATCCGCCATTCCTGCAGTCGCCGACACTGCAGCGCTCTTCAAATTTGGCAAAGTGTTCGCCGCTAAGGCTGAATCGAGAAGTGCATTCATAGCGCTCCACGTCTTCTCCCAGGAAGAATGCGACAGGTAGCTATCTACCCGGTTCAAAAACGCTTTATTCTGTGGATGTGCAAGGATCGCCTCGGCAAGGGTGATGAACTCATCAGAACTGTGCGAGATCTTCACTAAATCGAGATCGCCGTAAGGTGAGATAACATCCGTAATTGCCGTCGAAATAACCGGTCGTCCTGCTGCCAGATATTCGGGCGTCTTAGTCGGGCTGATAAACCGTGTAGACTGATTCAACGCAAAAGGAAGCATCGCGATATCCCATCCCGACAAATATTCTGGCAACTCAGAATAGCTCTTCAGGCCGAGATAGTGAATGTTTGACGCTACCGGCAACGATTCGGAGGCGATTTTGACCACCGGCCCAAGCAGGACCAAGTGCCAATCCGGACGTTCTTCCGATACATGCTTCAAGAGTGCCAAGTCCATGCGCTCGTCAATCACACCTGCATACCCAATGCGTGGATGTGGAATGACAGCCTGGTCCTCTGGCTCCGAATCGAAACTTCGGGCTTTCTCAAAGTGCGCCGCATCTACACTGCTGGGAAACAGGTGGACTGAGCCATGCTGGATCTTCTTAGCGACGTAGAGACTAGCGCCGCCAGTGAAAACCAGATCTGCACTTTTGAATAACTGCACCTCGTTTTGCTTTATGGCAGAGGGCGCTCCATCGAACGCCGACAGCTCGTCCATACAGTCGTAAACAATCGTTTGAGGACGGAGGTGATTCGAAAACTCACGAGCCATCGGCGTGTAATACCACGCCACAAATTCAGCAACTTGCTTTCCCAGAAGAAGTGCGTCGAGTAAGTTTCGCTGCTGTTGAACAACCTCTACCTGACTCAATCCGTGAGGAAGAACAGGCGTGTAGACTCGGACTCCGCTATCCCGGCACACCGACACTCTGAGTTCTGCTGGTCCGGATTCAAAGACGGGCTCTTCAAGAAAAAACACTCTGCGGTCGCGAGCGAATCGACTCATCAGGTGCTGAGGCCGCTGAAACACGAACCCCCAACGGAGATGAGAAAAGCAAATCAGGTCGATGTGTCTGGTCGTCATAGATAGCTGTAGAGCTTCGCGCCAGTCTTTGCTGCTGAAGCAAAAATGCCTCCGCCAAAGGCTGATAAATGTGCCGTTCGCCTTGCGATCCGGGATAATCGAACAAGCCATTGTGGCAGTGGCGATCGTCATCCCAACCAGCGTGGTTCAAAATCGGATACCAGCAGATACCATGTACCCGAACTCCTGAAGAATGCGCCTTAGATACTTCGTCGCAAATGTAAGTGAGCCAGCCGGCGCGTTCTTCGTCTTCCGTTCCCGTCTCAGAAACAAACATCGGCTTCTTATATCTAATCCAAACGTCTTGGATAAGCTTGTGGAACGGACGAAAGCGAGAGTCTTCGCGCTGCAATGGGCTTGAGTTATGTAACCACTCATTTCTGGCGTAAAAGTTTACACCCAAAATGTCAAGATATTCCGGCCTGCCGCCTAACTCAGGTGCTAATCGGCCGCTTAGCATATCCCACGATTCAAATTGAGCCAGCGTGTACGCTGCCGCTTCTGCTTCATCTCCGGCGATGTCAGGATTTCCCGCGATGTGAATCACCGGTTCCGGAGAAATAAGACGTACATTAGGAATCTTATCGAGTAAGACGCCACTTGCACCGATTGCCGCCCGCACAAGGTTTCGTTTTAGTTCGTCTCCTCGACCGGTGGCGAATGGAAAAAGGCATCCTACAGATCCAGCGGCCCAGGCAAGGAAAGAAATTTCGTTTACAGGAGCTATGAACGGACAAACAACGTCGCGCCCTTTTAGATACCGGCTAAGCGCTTGAGTGAAACTGACAAATCTCTTAGGAAACTCGACGGAGAAGACATCAACATGATCCGGCCAGCCAAAATGCAGGAAGTCAAGAATAACTTCAATTCCGGCAGCATCAGCCGCATTTAACACCTGCTCGACCGAGGCGAAATTATATTCGCCCTGTACGCCCTCAATGAGATGCCATCTAACAGCGGTTCTGATTGTATATATTCCGAGCTTCTTTACACGCGCAAGGTCCTGATCCAGAAACTCATCATGTCCTGACGATTTTAGTAAATCCAGCCGTCGGCCTTGGCGGTTTTTATGGGTCGAACACTCGAATCCAGCCTGCAGAAAGCTACGAAATAGCGAGTCGACCTCAGACAAAAGACTCTTCCCCGCTTGCCGCTCTCCACATCTCAAGATATGGACCCTACTAAGCGGAAGTGGTTACACGAACGGTGAGGACTTTCTCTTGGGACTGTACTTACAATTACTCGTTTAGAGAATACGCAGCGCTCCGACCAAGCGTTGTCAACATCTGAAACAGAGCTCCAAATTTCGAATTCATAGCCTTCCCCGATGTTGACGCCTGATCGGAGCCGCCTTTCGGAAGCATATATTTGCTGGCAAACTGCATCGCCATGCGCGTCGCCTCCGGAGCCAGAGCTTCGCTTTGAATCAGAAGCTTCGCTGGAAACGATATTGTGCAAGTAAGTTGACGAGTCTGCAAAGCCTGCCGTATTGAGCGTGCGGCGTCGTTTGCCGCTGTTGAAAATCCGGGCAGGTTGGAAAGCAAGCTAAACCACGCGAACTCCTGCTCTTTACCACCCTTAAACTTTGCACTGAGGTAAGAACCGGTACGCATCAACCCTGGTACTACCGTCAATACGTGAATTTTGTCGGGATCGAGTTCCGCGCTCAACCCGGTTGAAAATCCAACTAGTGCGAACTTGGCACAGCTATAGGGCAGAAGATGTGGAACAGCGACTCGCCCGCCCACAGAAGCGATATTCACAATATGCCCACCGCCATGCTGCTTCATAAGCGGCAACACCGCCATGGTGAGGTTTACTGGAGCCCAGAACATCAGATTCATAGCTTCATCGAAGTCGCTATGGTTCAGATTCTCAAAGGGAGATACTTTGATTAGCCCTGCATCGTTCACCAGAATGTCGATTTTTCCGAATTTCTGAATCACTCGGTCCACGAGCGACTTGATCTCCCCTTCTTTTGTGATGCCGCCAGGAAAAACAGCGGCATCGATTCCTTTGCTGCTCAGAAGCTTTTCCGCTTCTTCTAACTCAGCTGCATCGCGGGCGCACAATGCTACTCGGCAGCCTTGCTCTCCCAGCTCGTAGGCAATCGAGAGCCCCAAACCTCTCGAGCCGCCCGTAATTAACGCCACTTTGCCGCGGAAGGCGACCGGCGCTCTTCGTACTGTGCTCGTAAGCTTTGCTAAAAGCAGCAGGCCGGCAGCCGACAATCCCGCCGCCGCCAGCAATGGAAGCGAATTGTTTGATCTTTGAGGCACTGAATTTTGAGGCACTGGATGACCTTCTGTAACTTCACGCATATAGCTTGTGTATCACGATAAGCGCTGGTATGTGCGAATGTTATCCTGGTTCAGGTAATTCACCCACCTTGGAAGCGGGCCGGTAGCTCAGCTGGTAGAGCATCGCACTTTTAATGCGGTGGTCGCGGGTTCGAACCCCGCCCGGCTCACCAATCGCGTCGTTTGATCATCTCTTAACCGATCATCCACTTCGATTGGATCCAACCGAGTGAGGCAGCCGTCATGAGAAACCCGACAACCATAACGATGGCGGGGGAAGCTAGGGCAGCCCATCGAAAGAACTGATGCCCGTTCGACCTTGTTCTCTGAGCGCCGCCGGGCTGCGCCATTCCCGTGATCGCAGCAGCAAAATCAGGGCTTTCTTCATCGAGGTGCACTCCTATAAGTCGCCCTATAGGTTTGGATGGAGCTCAACCCTAGAACTGCAACGTCACACTCTCGACGGGTTATCCCCACGCGCATATTAAGAATACCTGTCTTCCTACCTCTAACCGGAAAACAGTACTCTTGGAGCCGGAAGAGTATTAGAGATTATCAATCGAAATTCCCGGCTTTAAGCCAGCGTCAGCCGGACGTTCGACCTCATATCGTCAATTAAATTAACCGACCAGACGTGAGAATAGACACCATGATGTCTAAGCTCCCACAGCGCACGACAGTGACTGTGAACCGCACCTCTCAAAACCCTAAGCCGTAGCCTCAATCTGCTCCGTAACCTTCTCCCACTTCCCCATCGCCGACTCCAGCTCAGCCCGCTGCGCCTCAAGCAAACTCGATAACCGCACTGCCTCGTCCGCCCCCACAAAATCAGAAAGCCCGGTCTCCGAAATCTGAATATCCGCCTCCAGTCGCGCAATTTGATCTTCTAATTCCTTCGCCTCCGCCTGCATCTGCTTCAACTTCATTGGATTGATTCGTTTGGAACCCTGTGCCTCAGGCGCGGGCATCGGAATCGGTTGAGCGGGAGGCACGCCAATCAGCACATCGTCCAACGTAGGAACCGCCTCATGCCCTCCGCCCTTGCGCCACAAATAATCCGCGTAGTCGCCCGGATAAATGCTCACTTCTCCGCTGCCTACCTCAAATACCCGATTCGCCAGATGCTCCAAAAAATACCGGTCATGCGAAACAAACACCAACGTCCCGCTAAATGCCTGCAAAGCCTCGAGCAAAACGTCTTTGGCTCTGATATCCAGGTGATTCGTGGGCTCATCCAGCAGTAGAAAATTCGACGGATGCAAAAGCATTCTCGCTAATGCATACCGGTTCCTCTCGCCGCCCGAAAGCACTCCCAGGCGCTTGAAAACATCGTCCTCGCTAAACAGAAAACAACCCAAAAGGTTCCGCAACTCCGTCTCTGTAGAACGCGGAGCCGCCTCCCTCAAATCATCCAGAACCCTGGAATTGACGTCCAGCTCTCTATATTGGTCCTGCGCAAAATAATCCGGTTCCACATTGTGCCCCAACCTGTACTCGCCGGAAGTTAAAGACTCCGTGCCTACCAGCAGCTTGATCAGCGTAGACTTGCCGGCGCCGTTCACTCCCACCAGAGCGATCCTGTTCCGGTTCAGCCTGAAATGGAAGGCGAGCGTTTTCCGTTAGTGTAGATTCCGCCCTGCGGGCGGGGATTTTCAAGGCATTTGGGTCTACCGATCCGATGTTTGTTTGGGAGGAGCGCGGAACGGGGAGTTCCACGCCCCAGTCATCGTCTCGATGAGCCCACCAGGTTATCCCTCGGCATGGTTGCGTCCCCGCAGTGCCTGCTTCTGTTTTGCCTGGCAAGGGTATTGTAGCTCCGAAAAGGGCGGGGCTCGAACAATGTTTCAAGCGGCTTGCCTCCGGAGTTGACGTTGCCGTCGAGCTTCTTCTAACTTGCGGTCGCGCTCTTGATGGATCTGCTGTTGCCGTCCGGCGAGCATGTCCGCAGGAGACACGAAGCCGATGGCGCTGTGCAGGCGCACAGCATTGTAGTGCTCGACATAGCGGCCAATCAAGCGTCGCGCATCGTCTGCTGTCAGTGGTGTTCCGGGCCGGATGCATTCGCTTTTGAGCGACTGATGCCAGCGTTCAATTTTTCCATTCGACTGCGGGTAATGCGGCGAGGTACGCACATGCGTCATGCCCGCGATGCGAATGAACTCTTTGAAGTCGCGGGCGATGAACTGCGGGCCGTTATCGGAGATGATCTGCGGAGTGGCTTGCGGGTGCTTCTCGCGGGCCGCTTGCAGCACGATTTCGATGTCGGCCTCGCGCATCGATTCGCGCAGTTCCCAATGGACGATGAAGCGGCTAAAGCCGTCCAGCACGCTGCACAAATAATAGAACGTACCGGCGATGTTGATGTAGGACACATCGGTGTGCCAATGCTGGTGCGGCGCCGGCGGCTGCGCGAAGCCGGTTCCTTTCTTCGACGCCGGATGCCATTTCCCGAGCCGCCCGGCTTGGCTTAACACCCGCCATACACTGGACGGGCTCACGGCCACCACGTCGCGATCCAGCATCATGAACGTCAGGCGGCGATAGCCCTCTAGCGGGTGGTCTTCCTGGAACTGCAAAATGGCTTGCTTTTCCCACTCCTCAAGCCAGAAATCCCGGGGAACCCAGCCGTTGTGCTCGTTGACGCAACCGTAGCGCGCTTGCCAGTCGTAAAACTTGCTTGCGGTTACGCCCAGCCATTCCACGAACTGGCCGGTTTTGATGTCCGATGCTTCCGACCAGCGCCGCACAAAGTCCACCACTTGGTCTCGCACGTCGTGCGCCACCCACACTCCGTTCAGAGCTCCCCAAGATCTTTTTTTAAAGCAATATGCTCGGCCATCAGTTCCGCCAGGACCTCATCCTTACGCTGCATCTTCTTTTCCAGATACTCGATGCGTTCCTGCTCGGCGTGCTGGTCAGCGCGTCCTTTGGCTTGAAAAGCCACGGCTCCATTCTCGAACAGTTCCTTTTGCCAGCGATAGAAAACGGTCGGCTGCAACCCCATCTCATCGCACAGCTTCGAGACCGCCACCCCCTCCAGCAAGTGCCGCCTCAGAATCGCCACTTTCTCTTCTCCGCTATAGTGCTTCCGTTGCTTCTTCATGCGTTCTCCCGTATCTTAACGGCGGAACGCTTCTTCCATTTTCAACTGAGGCGGGACAATCCGATCTCCGCGCTCAATTGAAAAATTGACGCCTCGTAAAACCTGCTTCGCACCGTAGCTCTTGTGCACGTTCTTAAACTCAGCCACAATGCGGCCGCTCGGCTTCGGCTGCGGAAACGTGAAATGAATCGTCTTTTCTTCCGGCGGCAGCTCTATCCGTTCAATGCGATCGAGTTCCTTGATACGGCTCTGCACCTGTTTCGCCTTGGTTGCCTGAGCGCGAAACCGGTTGATGAAAGCCTCTAGCTGTTGCACCTTCTCCTGCTGGTTTTTGTAAGCAGATTCCAGCTGAATTAAGCGCTCCGCCTTCTGCAGTTTGTACTTCTCATAACCGCCGCTATAAAACTGTACCTTCTTGTTCCAGATCTCGACGATTTTACTCACCGTCACATCCAGAAAATAGCGGTCATGCGAAATCAGAATATAAGCAAATTCGTAATTCTTTAAATACTCTTCAAGCCAGTCCCGCGCCTCCAGATCCAGGTGATTCGTAGGCTCGTCCAACAGCAAAACGTTCGGTTTCTCCAGAAGCAATTTCGCCAGTGCGATCCGCATCTGCCAGCCGCCCGAAAATTCTTCCGTCTGCCGCAGCCAATCCTCTTTGCCGAAGCCGAGTCCTGCCAAAACCGCCCCAACCTGGGCCTCGATCGCATAACCGTCTCGGGTGCGGAACTCCGTATCGGCACGTTCGAAGCGATCGGCCACCATACGATACTCATCGCCTGTCGGATCCAGTTCGCTCATCCGACCAGTCAAGTCCTCGAGCTCTCGCTCCAAATCCTTGATCCCGGCAAACACACTCATGCACTCATCGAAAACAGTGCGCCCGCTAACTTGCAGTCCGTCCTGAGGCAAATAGCCGAGACGAATGCCTTTCATCCCTGACATGGAGCCGTAATCGAGCGGCTCCAGATCGGCGATGACTTTGAGAAGAGTAGATTTTCCTGTTCCGTTTCCGCCGACCAGCCCAGCCCGTTCCTTGGGCGTAATTAGCCAGTCAAGTCCTTCAAACAGAAGCTTATGTCCGAAGCGCTTACCCGCTCCGCTGAGTTGCAGCATCTCTTCCCATTTTCCTAAACCAGGAAAAAGTTAAGAGCGTTTGAGACGTAAGTCTTTAATTGCGAACGCGGAACCACTGCATCCAGGAAACCATGCTCCAGCAAAAACTCGCTGCGTTGAAATCCATCCGGCAGCTTTTGTCGAATAGTCTGTTCAATCACTCGCGGACCGGCAAATCCGATCAGAGCGCCCGGCTCCGCGATGTTCAAATCACCCAGCATCGCAAAACTCGCCGTGACGCCGCCGGTCGTCGGATCAGTAAGAACACTGATATAAGGAAGACGCGCCTCGTCCAGTTTCATGAGCGCAGAGGACAACTTCGCCAGCTGCATCAAGCTGATGACGCCCTCCTGCATGCGGGCGCCTCCGGAAGCCGAAACAATCACCAGCGGCGTCTTTTCCGCCAGGCAGCGCTCGATCGCCCGCGTGATCTTTTCCCCTACCACCGCGCCCATACTGCCCCCGATAAATTTCAACTCGAGTGCGCAAATCTGAACCTGCTGTCCATTCAATTTACCGCTCCCGCAAATCACCGCATCAGGCAGGTGTGTGGCCGCCTGCATCTCTGCCAGACGCTGCGTATACGGCTTAGAGTCTACAAATTTAAGTGGGTCGGATGACTGCAGGGTCGCATCATGCGATTCATACTGCCCGTCGTCGAAAAGAATGGCCAAACGGTCCGCAGCGCTGATGCGAAAGTGATGGTCGCACTTGGGACAGACCTCCAAATTCTCTTCCACTGACTTTCGCCAGATAATCTGTCCGCACGAATCGCACTTCTGCCACAATCCTTCGGTGCGGACATTCTTTTCATTGTCTTCCGGGGGTGGCCCACTCTCCACCGAGGGCTTCTGTCGCGTGAACCATGCCATGAATCAGCCTCTAACGTAACACGCGGATCTCTTGCTCCCGGTCTGTCAAAAACAAAACGGGACCACCGAAGTGGCCCCGTTTTATGCAGAGTTGGCGGAGGGAAGATAGATGCCTAAGCGGCTTTCGCTAATCGCTCGAATTTTCTCTTTGCGCCGAACACCACGAACATTCCGCCTGCGATCATAATGGCGGTCGCGCCTTCTGCCGTCGGTGTCGTGTCCGCCGGCGTGCTGCTGGAATCCTGTGTCAGGTTACTCATTCCGTAATAGAAGTCATCGATTACCGGAGCGCCGCTCGAGCTGCTCACAAACACCGATGTCACCGGACGAGTCAGCGCAACACCGAATAACTTTGTGCCGCTCACGCTGGTCATCGTGAAGCTCTCGCCATCCGACAAAGCCAAAGTCAGCGTGGCGCCCGGAACCGTGTCGCCCAACCCCAAAAGAAATGCATTCTCGCCCGAGGTCGGGAAAGCGATATTGATGCCGGACGTTCCGCCATCCGATGGCCCTTGCAAGGACGCCGTATTGCTATAGGTAGTCCCTGTCATCTGGAAACTGCCGTTATCCGGGCCGGTGAAGTTAAAACTAACCGAAGGATTGCCAACCGCGTTCAGCGTAAGTCCGGCTGCGGTGTTATAGTTCGTGAAATTTACTTTGGTGAAATCCGCCTCGGTCGGTGAACCCGTGAGCGAGGCCTTCCAGCCGTTAAAGCTCGTGCTGGTGATCGGTGTAGCTGCGCCGTGGCAGGAAAAAAGAATTAGTCCTGAAAAGAGACCAACCAAGCTGGAACGTAGAGATCGGAACATGAACATATCAACCTTTGTCTTTCGTCACTGACAACAAAGGGGAAGTGAACGCCCGCCCAAATAACTCTAGACAGGAAAGTTCTGTTCCTTCTTCCATGTCGGTCAGGAACAGACTAAGGTGTCGTCGCAGCTTACAACTTTGCGATCTCTGGAATAAGGTGATTCCGCCAGGCGAAAGCTCTCCGTTGCGCCAAATCCGTTTAGGGCGATCTATTATTGATACGGCTGTGTTGCCATCGAATCATGAATCGAAGAACCCTGTTGCTCGCCTCCCTCGGCGCGACCGTCACCGGCGCTCTCGCCGCCAAACGTTTTCCCCAGTCCACGCCAACTCAACCCGCGAAGCGCCGCAACATCATCTATGTCCTCGTGGACGACCAGCGTTACGACGCGCTAGGCTTTATGAAAGCCCAGCCCTTCCTCCAAACCCCCAACATGGATCGGCTCGCCCGCGAAGGAGCTCACTGTAAAAACACCTTCGTCACCACGTCGCTCTGCTCGCCCAGCCGAGCCTCTATGCTCACCGGCAAGTACGCCTTCCAGCATAAAATCGTCGATAACAACACCGCCATCCCGCCCGGCACTACTTTCTTTCCTCACTATCTTCAAGAAGCCGGCTATAAAACAGCGTTCATCGGCAAGTGGCACATGGGAAACGGCGGCGACGAACCGCAGCCCGGCTTCGATAAGTGGGTCAGCTTCAAAGGGCAGGGAAGTTACCTGCCCAACAAGAACGGCTTGAACGTCGATGGCCAGCATGTCCCACAGAAAGGCTACATCACCGACGAACTCACCGATTACGCGCTCGACTGGGTCTCCCAGCAGCCCAAAGAACAGCCCTATTTCCTCTATCTGTCTCATAAGGCTGTCCACGCCGACTTCGTACCCGCCGAGCGACACAAAGGCCGCTACGCCAACGCCCATTTCATTCCGCCCGAAAGCGAAAAGCCGCCCACCGATCCCAACACGCCCCGTCCCATGTGGGTCCAGAATCAGCGCAACAGCTGGCACGGGGTCGAATTCCCCTATCACGACGCCGACCTCTCCATCGGCGACTATTACAAACGTTATGCTGAGACCCTCCTCGCCGTAGACGAATCCCTCGGACGGGTGTTCGACCTGCTTCAGAAGCGCGGTGAACTCGAGTCCACCTACATCTTCTTCGCCGGCGACAATGGCTTCTGCTTCGGCGAGCACGGGCTCATCGACAAGCGCCAGGCCTACGAAGAATCCATCCGCATTCCCTTTCTGGCACGCTGTCCCGAGATGATCCCGAAAGGCTCCGTCGTCAGTGAAGAGCTCGCCAACATCGACTTCATGCCCACTTTCATGGAAGCCGCTGGCGTCGCTCCACCCTCCGGCCTGGCCGGACAGAGCTTCCTCCCTCTTCTCGAAGGCAAAAAAATCCCCTGGCGAGAAGATCTGCTCTACACCTATTATTGGGAACGCAATTTCCCGCAAACGCCCAGCATCCAGGCCATCCGCACCAGCCGCTACAAGTACATCCACTACTACGGCATTTGGGACAGTGACGAGCTCTACGATCTGCAGCAGGATCCGCACGAGCTGAAAAATCTCATCTACAGTTCCGAGCACCAGCAGATCATCGCAGATCTGAAGACAAAAATGTTCGCTGAACTCGAAGCCAAGGGTGGCATGTACATTCCCCTCTACCCGGACAGCGGTCCCCAAAATAATCACCGCGATCCCAACCGCTCGCACGCGGCCGATTTCCCGTCACAAATCTACAGCCAGCCCAAGGGGGGCAGCGGCCATCCTTAAAAGCCTGCTCCACCGCCCGTTCGATTTTTATCGGAGTTCACGTCATGAAATTCATCCGACTCTTCTCAGCGCTGCTCCTCGCTGGAGCGGCCCTACACTTAGCAGCGCAAAGCATGGGGACCGGCGCCATTACAGGCGTCGTCACCGACCCCTCCGGAGCTCCCGTGCCCAACGCCTCGATCATTGCCTTGCATCTCGGCACGCACACCTCCCACGGGGCCACGACGAACGGCAGCGGGAACTACACCCTGACGAACGTTCCCATCGGCGAGTACGAAATCACTGCCTCGCTCAGCGGCTTCAAAAGCATCGTCCAAAAAGGCGTTCATCTCGACGCCGACACCACCGCCGCCGTCAATATCCAACTCCAGATTGGCGCCAGCCAGGAGTCCATCACCGTCACCGCAGCGCCCCCTCCGCTCCAAACCGACAGCGGCGAATTGTCTAATTTAGTAACCGGCGCGCAAGTGAGTGAACTCTCTCTCACCGGCCGCAATTTCTCCCAATTCCTCGCGCTCAGCCCTGGCGTCGCGTCCACCCAAACCGGCCGTCGCATGGGAGTCGGTCAGGAAGGCAATCCTCTCAGCTCCATCAATGGCGGCCGCATCAACAGCACCAAATTCACTTACGACGGCATCATCGCCATGGACACGGGAGGCAATCGCGGCCTCAATCTCTTCCCGCCCATGGACGCAATTGCAGAGGTGCAAGTGAAGCGCACAAGGCCCGGCTACGCGCCGCCATACAACCAAGGAACTCGCCTGTCCTTTGGGCGGAGCGCTTGATCCCGGGCCTGTTGTGCGCGTGTTCCTCAAAAGACCAGCAACTACGCTGCCAGTGAAGGAAGCTTCGGCTACGGTCTTGTCAACGTCATCACCAAAGCGGGCGGCTCTGACTTCCACGGCGACGTCTACGAAGTGTTCGGCAACACCGACCTCGACGCACGCAACTTCTTCGACAGCAAGCGTTCTACCTTCCACCAGAATCTGTTCGGCTTCACCCTCGGCGGTCCCATTTACATCCCCGGTCACTACAACCAAGCCAAAAACAAAACCTTCTTCTTCGTATCCGAAGGCTGGAACCTTCGCCAGGGACCGCAGCTTGTAAACTTCACCTCGCCGCCCCAAAGCACCTTCACCGCCACCACGCTTACTGCCGCGCAGCGCAACGGCGTCTTCACGTCCAGCATCAAAGACCCCACCACCGGCAATCCGTTCCCGAACAACACCATCCCAGCCAATCGACTCGATCCCAACGCCAAGGCTCTCCTGAGCCTCTTTTATCCGCTCCCCAACTCGTCCGGCTCTTCGAACTACGTCTACTCGCCCGATGCCGGCAGTCGCTGGCGTGAAGATCTCGTCCGGCTCGCGCCGGGATCAACATCCCCGAAGTCCTGCCCGGCAATCTGTTCAACGCTCCCCCCGACGTCACCATTAGCGGCTACAGCAACATCGGCATCGGCGCTCCCAATCCGAATGCCAACAACGTCTTCGAGTGGCGAGACGATCTCACTCACATCATCGGCAATCACACTTTACAAGTCGGCTTCGACATCCTCCGCCTTCAGAAATTCGACCGCGGCGCCGTTAACACCCAAGGCGCGTTCACCTTCAACGGCACGTACAGCGGCAACGCCGCCGCCGACTTCCTCCTCGGCGACGCCTTCACTTACACCGAATCCTCTCTCAATCCGAATGGCTATTTCTTCTCTAACTCCTACGAAACTTACTTTCAAGACGATTGGAAAGTCACGCCCAGGCTCACGCTCAACCTCGGCCTTCGCTGGACCATGTTTAAAGCCGCACCCATCGGATACGAAAAGTACAACAACATCTCAGGCTTCAGCCCGGCTCTCTACAATCCTGCTCTTGCTCCCACGCTTCTATCGAATGGGCAAATCGTCAACGGAACCGGAAACGCTTTAAACGGCCTGTTCACACCGGCCAATCTGCAGGGACAGAACCTCCCGCGCAGCCTGCTGAAGAATCGTTACAACATGCCCGGCCCGCGCGTCGGATTCGCCTGGACGCCCGCGGCCAACTCGAAAACGGTCCTCCGTGGCGGCTACGGAATTTTCTATCACTGGGACAACAACAACTCCGAGAACTACCGCAACAACCTGCCATTTACTAGCTCAGTTAGTATCTTCAACACAACACTGAGTAACCCGGCCGGCGGCACGCAGCGTGTCTTTCCCTCCAACTTACAAGCCTTCGATGCGCAGAACTTATATCCCTCCGTGCAGCAGTGGAGCTTGGGCGTGCAACAGGAACTTCCTGCCCGCTTCGTCTTGTCTGTCTCTTACGTCGGCAACCACACCGTCCATCTCGACCAGCAGCCGAACCTGAACCAGCCCCAACCGAATCTCGCGGTCGCGCAAGGCTCAGTAAACGTCAACACCGTTCGCCCCTACCTCGGCTACGGCAACATCACCTACGATGAACGCAACGCCTCAGCCAGTTACAACGCCTTACAAAGCTCCGTCAGTCGCCGCTACAACAACGGCTTCTTTCTGCAAGCCTCTTACACTTGGTCCAAGGCGCTCGTCTACGGTTTCGGACAAAATCCATTCGTACAGCCGAATGAAGAAGGCTTGAACAGCTACGACCAGCCGCACAACTTCACCTTCAGCTACGTCTACACTTTGCCCGTCTTCGCGCACCGCAATGGTCTGCTTCGAGCCGCTCTGGGAGGCTGGGAAACCAGCGGCAATGCCACCTTCGCCAGAGGATTCCCCTACACCGTCACAGTCTCGACCGATCGCGCCGGCGTCGGCAGCACCACCGGTCAGCGTCCCAACGTAGTCGGACCGTTGAACACAACGGGCAACGTCTTCGGTTATTTCAATACGTCGGCCTTCGCACTCGAACCGCTTGGAACATTCGGCAACGAAGGCAGCAATGTCGTACGCGGCCCCGGTATTTCGGACGACATCACGGTCAACCTGTTCCGCAACTTCCGCCTTGGGGAAGCGCGTACGCTACGCATTGGAGGCGAATTTTTCAACATCTTCAATCACCCGAACTTCTCCGCCATCGGCACTGTCTACGGCTCTCCCACGTTCGGCAACATCACCGCAGCCCTCGATCCCAGGCACATTCAGCTAAGCGCCAAGTTCGTCTTCTGAACGACGCGCGTAAGCCCACGCCCAGGCAATCAACACAAACTGGAGCGGGAGCCGGGCCCAAAGCACCCACCGGGGCAGATCGGAAAATCGCTCCGGATGACGCAACATGAACTGGTGAACATCAAGAAATACCAATAGCATCAGCGCTATCCCGGCAGCGGAAAAACGGCGTGTAGCGGGCACCAGCAAGCCCAAGCCCCCAAGAATCTCCGCCCCGCCGCTCAGCCGGACCAGCGCCTCAGGATGAGCATAATGATCCGGCATGATCCGTAGATACAACGCTCGATGCCAAAAGTGATTGACGCCGCTCGCCACATAGAAAAGCGATTGCGCATAAAGCCCGAATCGAAAAAGTCGCATGAACCCCCCAGACACAAAAACAGCGACGGGAAACCATCCGCCCTCGCGCTATAGAAACCGTTAGCGCTCTGTCCCAATGACTTCTCAACCAAGATGTTTCCCGCCCGTGGCGCGGGCACTCGTGCCTGCCGTGTCGCGACTCATCGCGACACTCTTCGTCCCGATTTCGAAATCACTGGGACAGCTTACTAGCGCTTAACCGCAATCGCCGAAATTTCAATCTTAGCGCCACCAATCAACCCCGCCACCTGCACCGTAGCGCGCGCTGGTTTCGGATCCGGCATCAGCTTCTTATACACATCGTTCATCTTCGGGACGTCGTTCAGATCCGTGACATACACCGTCACAGAAGCAATGTCACTCATCTGAAAGCCCGCTTCTTCAACCACCTTCTTCACCGCAGCGATCGCATTCGTAGTCTGCAGACTGATATCCGTACCCGTCACCTTGTGGTTAGCATCAGGTCCCTGCTGGCCCGCGACATAAAGTGTGCTGCCGGCCACAACGCCCTCGCTGAAAGGCATTCCCTGCTTAAACCCGATCGCCCGATTCTGCGCAAAGGCACCACCCACCGAACTCAATCCAATCACCGCGCCAAGCAACAGGCAACGCATGGCCGTTCGCGATAAGTCATTCTTCATCGTTATTCTCCTCTTGTCGATTCTCACATCCAAACCTCTTCCACCACAATCCGCTATCGTAGATCCTTAAACATCCCTCAATTTAAAATCAAGAACAAACATTTTTCATGAGCCCACAAAAAACGCGCCAAGACTTTCTCGCCTCCTCCACCACGCTTCTTTGCTGCGCCATCGCCGCGCTCGCGACGCCACCAGCCACCGCCCAAACCAAGCCGCGCAGTGCCACAACTACCCAACCCCAGCAAATCGACACCGAATACTCAGCCAAAATAAAAACCTACACCACCGACCCAAAATTCAGTACCGATCTGGTCAACTACCTGCCTGCCTCGCGAACCATCCCAACACCAGAAAAAATCCTCGGTTATCCCATCGGCACACCGGGCAAACTGACCTACACCAAAGACATCTATCGCTACTACCAAGCGCTGGCCGCCGCCTCGCCTCGAGTCAAAATATGGACTGTCGGTAAAAGCGAAGAGGGCCGCGACTTCGTCCTCATCGCCGTCAGCGACGAATCCAACATGCAGCAAATCGAAAAGCTGCGCAACATCACCGCCAAACTCGCCGACCCCCGCCACCTCACCGAAGCCGATGCCCAGCAGCTAATTCAAACCGGCAAGCCCTTCTACTGGGCCTCCGGTTCCATCCACTCGCCCGAGACCGGATCGCCCGAAATGCTCATGGAATTGGCCTACCGCCTCGCAGTCGATGATTCACCCCGCATTCAAAAAATTCGCAAAAACCTGGTTGTCCTCATCACACCGGTCCTCGAAGTCGATGGCCGCGACCGCGAAGTGGATACCTATCGCTATCACCTGGAAAATCCCGGAAAGGCCACGCCCAACCTGGTCTATTGGGGCCACTACGTCGCTCACGACAACAACCGCGACGGCATCGCCCAGGCCCTTCAGCTTTCGAAGGTGCAGATGCAAAATTTCCTTCACTGGCATCCGCAAGTCCTGCACGATCTCCACGAATCCGTCCCCTTCCTTTACATCTCCACCGGAAGCGGTCCCTACAATGCCTGGCTCGATCCGCTAGTCATCAGCGAATGGCAGAAGATGGCCTATTACGAAATCGAGGAAATGACCGCGCGAGGAGTGCCCGGCGTCTGGACCCACGGCTACTACGACGGATGGGCGCCCAACTACATGTTCTACTTCGCCAATGGCCACAACTCCATCGGCCGCTTCTATGAGACCTTCGGAAACGGCAACGCCGACACCCGCGAGCGCACCGTTTCGCCCATCACCACTCCCCGCGAATGGTACCGCCCCAATCCGCCCCAGCCGAAAGTCCAATGGTCCATCCGCAACAACGTCAACATGCAGGAAAGCGCACTGCTGTTCGGCTTAACCTACACGGCGGATCATCCCGCCGATTTCCTGTCAAGCTTCTACCTGAAGAGCAAACGCTCTGTCGAGAAGGCCACCACCGAAGGACCGGCCGCCTGGGTCATCCAAAACGACGGCAAGCGTCCCGCCCTTGCAGCACAACTCGCCGCGCTTCTCCAGCAGGAAGGTTGTGAAGTCCAAACGCTAAACGCAGATCTGACGGTTCAACAACAACAAAGGCCCCCAGCCGCGCCCGCCGGCAGTGCATCCACAAGACGAGCCGGCCGCAACCAAAACGAATCCGCCGCCACACCCGCCTCCGTCAAACTAAACGCCGGCAGCTACGTCATTCGCATGGATCAGCCCTACAGCCGCATCGCCGACATGCTGCTCGACACCCAGTACTACAACACCAACGATCCACGTCCCTATGACGACACCGGCTGGACTCTGGGAGCGCTTCGCAATGTCTCAACCGTCCGCGTAACCGATGTTGCGGTGCTGAAAGCGCCCATGAAGATGATCGACGGCGCAGCCAAGCCGGAGGGAAGCTTCACCGGTTCAGGCGCAAAATATTTTCTGGTGAACGCCAACGCGGAGCCCGTCCTCGCCACTCTGCGCTACCGCCTCAAAGATACCGCCATGTTCGCAGCCGAAGAGCCCTTCGAAGCCGGCAATAACAAGTACAGCCCCGGAACCGTCCTGATCCCCACCGAAGGAAACCCATCGAATCTCCGCGATCAACTAACCAGCGCCTCGAAGGAACTCGGCCTTCGCGTCGTCAGCACCGGCAGCGACATCGCGGTCAAACGTCACGAGTTGAGAGCGCCACGCATCGCGCTGATTCACACCTGGGTCAACACCCAGAACGAAGGCTGGTATCGCCTCGCGCTCGACGAAATGAAAGTCCCCTTCACCTACATCTCCGATCAGTATCTCCGCACCGATCCAAACCTGCGAGAAAAATTCGATGTGATCCTGTTCCCTCCCGTCGGAGCGCCGCTCGAATCCCTCATCAACGGAGTTCCCAAGCACATAGCGCCTGACGGAACCGACATCGGTGGACCCATTCCCTGGAAACGCAGCGAGCTGACGCCCAATCTCGTCACCGCCGATGGACAGCCCGATCAGACCGACGACATGCGAGGCGGAATGGGCTTCGAAGGCCTGGCCAACCTCAAAAAGTTCATCGAAGACGGCGGCCTCTTCCTCTGTTTCTCGAGCAACGCCGTTCTTCCCATAGACCTCGGCATCACCAGCGGAGTCTCCATCGCCGAAACACACGCCCTGCAGGCCCGCGGCTCCGTCTATCTCTCCCATGTAGAAGACCGCAAGAGCCCCATCGCCTACGGCTACGACGATACGCTCGGAGTCTACTTCAGCCAGGCGCCCGTGTTACACGTCTCCATCACTCCGGGTGGACGAGGCGGCGGAGGGGGAGGCGGTCTTCTCCCGCCCGCACCCGGACCGAGACCCACCGGTAGAGGATCTCTAACCGACCCCGACGTCGTGCAGGGGAGACCCTACGAAGCGCCGCCCGCCAACTCCATGCCCGAGACTCCGAGGGAGCGCGAACTCTACATCGACCCCGACATACGCCAATTCATGCAAGCCTCGCTACCGCCACCCTCGCTCTGGCCGCGCGTCATCGTCCGTTTCGCAGAAGAAAAAAGCCTGCTCATCAGCGGCGAACTAGCAGGCGGCCAAGAACTCGCCAACACACCCGCCGTAGTCGATGTCCCGGTCGGTCGAGGGCACGTCGTCCTTTACGCCATCAATCCGATGTGGCGGCAAGAAACCCACGGCAGCTTCATGCTAGTAATGAACGCAGCCATGAACTTCGATCATCTGCAGGCTGGAAGAAGCTCTCAATAAAGCTTGTCACCGGGCCGCGCCGCGCACTCGCTCTCCAGCCGCTTGTAGACTGCTTCTGCACGATCGTAAACGGCGCGCGCCGCGTTTTGTTCCGTCGCCGAGATGCGCGGCGCCTTCTGCGTCCAACACTGGTGAACCGCCGTCAACGCCCATTCGGCGCTCGCCTGGGAAGCGCGAATCGGCTTGCCCCCGACTGCGACAAAAATCGGATTCGTATGTGCCGCCCCCAGCACGCGAACCGCAATCCAACTGCTCTTCTCAATCGGAGCATCGAACGCCACATCCCGAACCATTCCATCCGCTAAAACTCGCCGCCGCGTCACCGCCGTTCCATTCACAACCAGCTCCACTTCTATCTCGCGCGAACTGCCAACACGCGCGCGCTCAATCGACCAGTAAGGTTTCTGATCATAGGGCCGCGATTTCATAGCGAGATCAGGAACCGCATCGAGCAGCGCAGCCACACGCACCTTGGCATGAACAGTACCCGCTCCGGAGAGCGCCACTTCGCTCCCATGCGTGCCTACTTCCACTCCATTCACCGCGAAATCCATCACGTGCGTTCGCCCATCGGACACATAACTGCGCCCCGCCTTCAAACCATCCAGCCAAGCCGTATAAGTCAACGGCCCGTTCACATGAACATAACTGCGAGCCTGTCCCACTCTCGCGTCCGTAATGCAAGGAAAATCCGTTTCCCCCGCAATCCGAGTGCGAAATCCGATGTTCAGCGTGTGATACCAACTGCTCAATTCCCAAACGATCGGAGTATCGCCCACCGAAAGAAAATCCACCGCATTCGGCTGCGTAACATCGACAATATATTCATTCGCGCCGATGCCATCGAAGCCCGGCATTTCGAAGCTCGGAATCTTATCGTCGGCAACCTGCAAGCCCCACCCCGAATGAGCGAATCCGACCACCGCCCCCTGCCCATGCGCCCACTGCAAGATGGGTAAATCCCACGTCGGCCAGTCCTCGATCTTCTTCGTGCCCGGGTAATCCTGGTCTTTCAATCCCAACAAAACCAGGTGCCCCGCATGGCTCGATGGAAACCCGGAAACCTCCAGGTCATAGTGCATTCGGTTGCAGGTCGTCGAAAGCGCATCGTCGTGGCCCGAAAAAAATTGCTTCTGATAGTAATAGTCTGGCCCCCACGTAAGCACCGACCCTACATTCAGTTTTTCGCCCGCTATCTGCCGCATCATGTCCTTGGGCAGCACACCCTCCGCCGGGTTTTTATAATGCGAGCACCCGGCGGCGTGAACATGCGTGTCGCCGGAATACCATCCAAACTTCGAAGGATCAATCCACCGGCTCAGCGGGATCTTCAATTCGTCGGGACCGCTCTCCGTCACCTGAAACTCTTTCGTATGCGCGACGTACTCCGGCCCGCCCGTTACCGCAACCGTGTAATTGCCGGGCGGCAGATCGATCGATTCACCATCCGCCCGGTAAACCTGCGGTTGAAAGTACAAATCAGGAGCCAGACGCTTCGAAGGATTCGGATAAAGGCGATTCCGGCTGTCGCGAACCGTCAATGACGCGATCGTCGCCTTTCCATCTTCATCCGAGATTTGCAGTTTGATCTCGTGTGAGGGCTTGCAATGGAATAGCACGCTCACTTCATTTCGGAACCCCAAATCCTGCGTGCCTTGTCCAACGCTGAACGCCATCACGGCGGAACGCTCGCCGGCATCGCGGCTATAGATCTCCAGAACCTGGTATTCCAAAGGAAAGCCGGAAAGCTTCCCCTCGAGCGGCGGACTGCTGGGCAAAGAGATTTGAGCCCACCGGTCCCGCACGTCTGCTTGCGTCAGCACCATCGCGGGCGAGGGATCGCCATTCGAAGTGATGTACACCTTCCCGTTATTCGGACTCGTTACAGAAAGAGGCGACGTGACACCCGCCTGATTCATCACTTTCACCAGAAACAATCGTGACCCGCCCCGCACCAACTGAGCCGGAGCAGCGCCGCGCTCCACCTTAACGCGACTCTCGGCATTGATATCCACAATCGCCAGTACATAAGGATCTAACGCCCGCTGCAAAAGAGCTACACCCGCTTGCTCATCGGAATCGGAAATGGCTCGATCGATTGCTTCCTGCGTACCCTTATCAAGCGGTTGGCCCAAAAGTTCGAGCGCCCCCTCCACCCGTCGAACCTGCTGCGCCAGAGGCTGCATGGGCGTCTGCGTCAGATCACTACCCACATGCGAGTGCGTTTGCATGTCCATGCTCCCCGTGACAGCTGAAGTTTTGGACCGATTAGTTCCTCCGAACCACGATTGGTGGCTCGCCTCATTCGTATTCGAGGTTTGCGCTCCCACCGACGACACCAGCAGCACAACAAAAATCAATCGAAAAAGCATCATGGATTCAACCAATCACCCGCTCCTCGCACCCCAACCCTAATTAGTTGCAGCGCCCCCACCCGGAACAAGCCGCACAATGCGATCAGGCTGGTTGAGCACAATATACAAATACCCATCCTTCGCATCCACCACATCGCGCACCCGCCCAATCCCCTTAAAAACAATCTCCTGGTGCGTCACCGAGTGCCCGTCAATCACCAAGCGCCGCAGCTCTTGCGCCGCCAGTGCGCCGACAAACAAATTATTCTTCCATTGAGGAAATCGGTTGCCGGTATAGAAAGCAATCGGACTCGCAGCAATCGAAGGAACCCAATACGTAACCGGCTGCTCCATGCCCGCTTGCGCAGTGTGATCCGTGATGGGAGTCCCATCGTAATTCATCCCGTACGTAATCACCGGCCAACCGTAATTGTGGCCTGGGCGTAGAATATTCAATTCGTCGCCGCCGCGCGGGCCATGCTCTGCTTCCCATAACTCACCCGTCACAGGACTGAAGACCAGCCCCTGCGGATTGCGATGGCCGTAAGTCCAGATGCTCGGCAACGCTCCGGTCCGCCCCACAAACGGATTGTCCTTGGGAATCCGCCCGTCATCGTAAACACGATGCACTTTCCCGTTCGAACGCGACAATTCTTGTTCGTCTCCGGGAGCAGCCCGGTCGCCCTCCGAGAAAAACAGATGCCCCTTACCATCGAAAAGCAAACGCGAGCCGAAACGTTGGCCTCCCACTCGATAAAGAGAGAAATCCGCCTTGAAGATTTGTTGCTGATCCACCAGCGCGCCATCATGTAAGCGGCCCCTAATCACAGCCGCCAAACCCAATCCGTCCGGACTCTTGTCACCGTAAGAAAGATAAATCCAGTCGTTGCCTCGCCGCGAATAATTAGGATGAAGCGCCACATCCAAAAGCCCTCCCTCGCCGCCATACACGGCAGGTATGCCGCGTACAGGCTCCGGCAGCAGGCGCCCTCCCTCAATAATGCGCAGCCGCCCCGACCTCTCCGTCACCAGCAGCCGGCCGTCCGGAAGAAAGGCAATAGCCCACGGCTCTTTCAGCCCGCTCTCCATCACGGACTCCAGCTTGAACGTCTCTTTCTCGCTCTGAACGATCGTGCCGACGGCCGGCGCGTTGTATTTCGTATGGGCCCGCTCAAATGCTGCGCTCCGCTCATGAATATAGATGACGAGCCCGCGAATTTCCCCCTCGTTCAACTCCTTACCCATGGCGGGCATGCCTGCCTCGGGATGCCCCTCGCGAATGCTGCGCGCAACGCTCACATCGTCGCCCCCATAACGCCAGGAGCCATCGACCAGACTCGATGCTGAGCCGCCGGCCATCTCCGCGCCATGACAACTGGCACAGTTTTCGGTGTAAAGTTTGGTGACCTCCCGGCCTCGGCTGAGAGGGTTATGCTGAGCGAAACACGACGGCACGAGAAACAGTCCCAGGCCGCCTAAAATCCAATGGCAAATCGTAAAATTTTTTCTCACAAGCGATACCCACACCTTACCGATAAAAAATTCAGTCCCCTAAATGGAGAAGCGCGTCACACCTTCACGTTGAGTTTTCGAACTTGGTCCACTATGTAATCAGACGTTCGCCATCCCAGGGCCGTGATGGTCAAGGTAGGATTCTTATCTGCGTTACTGACGAAGGGCGCTGCGTCCGTGACGAAGAGATTCTTCACGTCCCAAGCCTGGCAGTGTTGATTGAGCACAGAGGTTTTCGGATTGCTGCCCATTCTGGTGGATCCCACTTCGTGTTTGACCTGGCCCCCGCGTTCGATCCCCCAGTCTGTGTCGGAGCCGGCGCTGTTAGTCACGATGCCGCCGGCCGTTTCGATGATCTCCTTGAAAGTCTCCTGCATATGACGGGCTTGCAGGATTTCATCCTGGCTCCATTGAAAGTGGAACCGCAGAACGGGAATGCCCCACTGATCGACAACACCAGGATCGATCTCGCAGTAGCTGTGAGCGTTGGGAATCATTTCGCCGCGGCCGGCGAGATGGACTTCACCGCCATACAGCTTGCGTAGATTCTGTTTCAGTTCCAGGCCGTAGCCGCCGCCTAAGAGATGTTCCGCGTAACCGCCCATGGCGCCGCTCCCAGGCAGACGACGTCCCCCACCGAGCTCAATGTGATAGCCGCGAGCGAAAGGGAGTTTCCCCGATTTCTGCTGCTTGTAAAGCCACCACGGCATGTAGACATGCATGCCTCCGACACCGTCTTCGTTGCGCGGAGGAAGGTCCTGCAAGATCGGCAGGTAGCCGGAGACCGCTGAACCAACCGTATCCATGATGGAGCGACCGATGAGCCCGGAAGAGTTCGCCAGGCCATTCGGAAAAGAGGAGCTTTTCGAGTTAAGTAAGATGCGGGCAGTCTCGCAGCAGCTGGCAGCCAGCACCACGATCTTCGCCCGTACTTCCACATCTTTGCGCGTGTTCTTGTCGACGTACGAGACGCCTTGCGCCAGGCCGTCCGGTCCGAGCAGAACATCGCGAACCATAGCGTTGGTTCGGACCTCTAGATTCCCGGTTTTCAGCGCCGGAAAAATGTGAACGCCGGGCGAGTTAAAGTTTGCGTTTACACCGCAGGAGCGCCCGCATTCGGCGCAGTAATGACAGGCGGCACGGCCATTCAACGGGCGCGTGAGGATGGCAAGCCGTGAGGGGATGCATGGAATCTGCATTTTCTCGGAAGCAAGTTGCAGGACGCGCTCATAGCCGCGGGGTGCGGGCGGGGGTTGGAATCTCCCATCAGGCGCATTCTCCATCCCTTCCTTCGATCCGAAGACGCCAATCAGTTCTTCTGCCTTGTCGTAATACCGAGCTAAGTCTTCGTAGTCAATAGGCCAGTCAAAACCTTTGCCGTCACGGCTATAGGGCTTGAAGTCGTACGGACCCATCCGTAGCGAGATCCGGCCGTAGTGGTTGGTACGGCCGCCCAGCATGCGGGCGCGCCACCACATCCACTCGGAGCCGGGAGCGTTGGTGTACGGTTCGCCGGGAACTTCCCATCCTCCGGACAGAGTGGCGTCAAAGTAGCCAAGCGGCATCTCGCGCGTTGAGGAACCGCGGTGGGGAACGCTGTACGGCCACTGAAACATCTTGGAATCCTTGGTGCAGTCGAACCAGGCGCCGGCTTCCAGCATGCAGATTTTTGCGCCTGCGTTGGCAAGCAAATGTGCGGCCACGCCACCTCCCGCTCCGGAACCGACAATCACTACGTCGTAGATTTTGGTGGAAGACGCCATCTATCTACTCTATCGACCTTGGCGCAATAAACGGGTCTTCAGTAGGTGTAATCGCGACTCTATATACTCTCCCTATTGAGCATGCAGACGCGGCGACGAACGGCGGCTCTACTCGAAGTGCTCGGAGCCTATCTCACCGGGGCCTTTCTCAACGATCAGATCGTGAAGTTGCTCGTGCATTGGCGCTTGCTCTCGCCCAAAAATCCGTTTGCCCTGTTGACCACCCACGCGACGAACGCCGATTTGCTTGTGGCATCGCGCCAGTTGTTTCTGGCGCTGATTCTGATATACGGCTCCTACTTCCTGCTCATCATCCCGATCAACTGGTGGTATCGGCGGCGAGGGTGCGCGGCCTATGGTCTGACCCAGGCCGGCCGCCCATGGAAGACGCTAATCCTGGCTGCGCTCGCAACCGCTGCATTGACGCAGTGGCCGGTGCTCGTCCACACCCTGGTTGACGCTATTCATCCTTTGGGCGCAATGGAGCCGTGGCGGCAGGCATTCTTCGACATGTCCTGGCGGAGATGGCAGTTCTGGCTCTTTGCGGCGATCCTTAGCTACGCCGTCATCCCGGTCGTTGAGGAACTTATCTTTCGCGGATACTATCAGCGCCGGCTGGCTGAGGATTGGGGAGATGGGCCGGCAATTATTGGAACCGCCTGCTTTTTTACCTTCGCGCACAGACAGTATCTGATCGCCAACGCGTACAACGTCACCATGATCACGAGCCTGCTTTGCCTCGCGATCGGGCTCGGCGTGGTGTTCGCCTGGACGAGATCGCTGATTCCATCAATGATTGCTCATGCCATCATCAATGTCCCGATGACCCCGCTTTGGCAAGGCGCGCTGCTGGTAATATTCGCTGTCGGTGTTTTCTTTGCGTGGCGCGGAGGGGTGAGAGCCGTCCAGCAGGTCTTCACGAATACGAGCGTGGCGGCGTGCGCGCTGCTGGCGGTGGTGCTGACACTTTACGTGATCGTGGCAAACCGAATCAGCGCTATGACACAGATCGCGATCGGAATGCTCCTGCTAGCGCTGGGCCTTGAAGCTATCGATCGCCGAGAGAGCCGGATCTTTCCGTCGCAAAAGACATTCCTTTGACCACTCCTCTAGTCGTGGCTCGATAAGTCGTTGCAAATGATCGAGCCCTGTATCGGAGCCGCGCCCGAAAGGAAGCGAGTGCTTGAATTTTGCGACGGAAACTAAGCTAATTAACGCAAGCGCCCTGATTAATGGCTATCGCCGTCGTGATCCACGTCTTGCGAAGCCAGCGCAGCCTTAGCTTGCGCGCTGATTTGAACCGAGTCTTCCGTCTGGTGACTCTGTTGCGATGTCGCCGCTGGCTGGGCCTTTGCAGGCTGTGACGGTTGCAAGTAAATATTGGATTGGCTAGAGATTGGGTTGATCATGATTATCCTACGAAAAACTTATCGGCACTTCCAGGGAAATTTCCGCCGCTTAGAAGCGCTAAGTGAATCGCCGCGACGGTTCGCTACGCTGCCAGCAGAATCCATTCGTCTTCGCGCACGATCAGATCCTTCAGCACCGAGAGCATCTTGTCACCGGCGCCGACCGCGTTCGCAAACACGGAGTCAAAAGCGGCTGTCGCAAGCGGCATGCTTTCGGCGGCGTTGCTGCCCGCGAATGCCATCGACCACTCCGGAAAATCGCGCGTCGGCGCCGGCCCGATTTGAACTACCGTCACTTCGCTGTGGCGAGAGTCGCGCTGTATCACTTCGAAGATTCGTTCGACTGCTCCTAAGGGGCCTTCCAGAACCTGCGCGAAGTTTCCGGCGTTATAGAGCAGGGCCCCGGTAATCCCCAGAGCAGAATTGTTCTTTCGAGCGCTTGCCAGTATGGTCTGCAGTTCCGCACTCACCTCGGCGCTGCATCCTTGAATACGATTGCGGCTACAGTACACGAGCCTGTATAAGTTGGTGTTCATATTTATTCTCAAGTTCAAAAATAAAGTCTAAAAAGAATCAGGAAAATCGCTCCAGAATTTGTTTCAGTTGACTCGTAGGGACCGGCTTACTGAAAAGATATCCCTGTACGGCCGTGCAGCCATCTACTTGCAGACGCGCCAGCTGCTCCGCATCTTCCACGCCCTCAGCCAGCGTCGCAACGCCCAAACTTTGACCGAGCGCCGTGATCGCTCGAACGATCGCCCTTTGCTTGAGATTGTCCCCTTCGAATCCGGATAAGGACCGGTCGATCTTGATTTTGTCGAACGGGAACCGCGCTAACTGGCTGAGCGAGGCATATCCGGTTCCGAAATCGTCCATTGCGATTCGGACACCCATGGAGCGCAGATCGTGCAGTGTTTTCAGGACCACCTCATCGTTGCGAAGCAGTATGCCCTCCGTAATCTCGATCTCGAGTCTTTCGGGGGGCAGACGGGTACCGGCCAGGGCGCGCTGGACGGATTCAGAGAAGTTTCCTGCATCGAATTGCAGTGGCGACGCGTTCACCGCGATCACAATATTGCCAGGCCAGTTCATCGCCTCGCGGCAGGCTGTCCGCAGCACCCAATCGCCAATCGGCACGATCACTCCGATTTCTTCCGCAATGGGCAAAAAATCGCCCGGAGGTATTAGTCCCCTTTCGGGATGCCGCCAGCGAAGCAGAGCTTCAAACCCCACCAGACGGCCTTCGATGGAATCGACTTGGGGTTGATAGAACACTTCGAGCTGCCGCAGCGCCAGCGCCCGGCGCAGCTCCAGTTCGCTGGTGCGACGCGCCTGAGCTCGCCGCTCCATGTGATCTTGGAAAAAGTGGTAGGTGGCGCGGCCCGACGTTTTTGAATGGTACAACGCGAGGTCGGCGCTCCTCATCAAACTTGCACAAGTGTTGCCGTCACCGGGAGACCGTGCAATGCCTATGCTGGTCCCGATGTTCACCAGTTGACCTTCGATCAGGTAAGTCCTTTGGACCAAATCAAGAATACGCTGCGCGATTGCGATCGCTTCCTCAGCCGTCGAGGACCGCTGGATGAGAATTGCGAATTCATCGCCACCCAGCCGTGCCACGGTGTCCTCCTTCCGTACCGCAGCCTTGAATCGCTCAGCCGCCAGCCGGAGTAACGCGTCTCCTGCGGCGTGCCCCAGAGTGTCATTCACAGCTTTGAACCGGTCCAGATCCACCAGAAATAGCGTGACCGGCTCTTCGGGTTGGGAGAGCGCCTCCGTCAACGTTTCTTCGAACTGATGGCGCGAAGCAAGACCTGTCAGCGAATCGCGGAGAGCGAATTCGCTGACTTGCATTTTGTTTGCCTCGTCCGGAGAGGCCGTCTCAAACGACGCTACCCGGTACGTCTTACCGATGCTTCTGAGCCGCATGCGGATGTACCGGCTTCGATCCTCACTATGGACGAGGACGGAGGTAACCGGCGTATCGCCAGTGAATTCTGTAATGCGGAGCTTTGCATTTTCGATGGACGCCTCATCGAGCGCCGATCTGGAAAGCAATTGAAGCACACTCAGGCCATCGATCCGCTCCTGCGCCGGCAGTTCAAGTAAACGGGGTATCTGATTTGTGACGTGCAGCAGCTGCAGCTGCGAATCGTAAATCAGAAGTCCATTCTGCGGGTCATCGAGCGCTGCAGACAGAAGAAGCAACGGGAGCTGCTCGAATCCAGGCGACGGTATGGGCAGGTTCAGCGCCAAGGCGCCGTCCGTGACGCCATCCTGATCGAGCATTGCCATCGTTATAGGTTCCTTACCCCTATTTAGTCTCCGCCGCAAAAATAAGCTCCTTGCAAACCGCGCTCAATAACTACTTTCAAATCAATCCGCCTTGGCAGAGCCGCGACCAAAGGGAGCGTTTTCTTGTCACTTTGCGACGGAAACTACTTAGTCGTTTCCACGTGGAGTCTGTCTTACGGCTCTCGGGGTCAGATTTATGTGGTTTACCGTATATACGTGCCGGACTAGGGAGGGTAAGGAATTGCGCAAGACGGGCTGCAAGTGGCGCCAACGGTATCACGCGATGGACCACCGGCGCTTGTGGACATGAGCCGCCGTCCGCACACAATTCCAAATGCCACGCTGGCTTACTCGCGCATGAAAAGGATTCACGACATGCGCAATAAGCGTGCAAGTAGCGAAGCCGCACATGCCAGACTCATTGTGACTACCGTCACGAACACATCGACAATTACCCATTGCGGCGAACCCGGCCAGAAAACCGGTTCTCGGAAGTTGAACCTGAACCCAGTTCAATCCTCGTCAAGACGATCGTTTATGATTGCGTCCACATCCTCCGGCTTCAGTCTTCGGAGATATTGCTCGATCTCGCGATCGTACCCCCGGTCATTTGGCTCTTGCCCCTTCTGAGATCGACGCCGGTACTGTTGGAGGAAAGCGCCTATACGCTTGCTGAGAGTCTGCTTATCTCGTTTCGATGCCGTCCTCACGAGCCGCGCCAAATGGAAGCGAGTTCTTGAATTTTGCGACGGAAACTATGTCGGTGTTTGACGCGGCAGAGCCCGATGATAGATCGCGCCTCCGATGAAGATCGCGATCACCTCTCTCGCAAACGCGGCCGATACAGATGGTGGACGCGAGTCCTGCTCGGGTTGTGTATTCTCTTGAGCCATGCCATCAGTTCTCCTACTTTCGTGGTCGTTGCTCGGTGACTTTGCCTTTCAAGATCGCCCGTTGCACGTAGCCCCGTTTCGTTCTCCAGCTGCTTCCATGAAACTTAAAAAGGCTTTCAGATGGCCAAACCTGGAAATGGTGTTGCGCGATGGACAACACACCAATGCCTTCCCGGGCAGAGTTGTCACGGGTCCAGGAGCTAGGAAGTAAGAATCATGTCCATCGTAAGAGCCGTTTGTCTTTATTTCGCTTTCAACCTCATCGCGTCCGCCCCGCCGGGCAGTCTCGAACGAAGGCGCGCGGTCGAAGATTGTTGTCAAAGGGCGCGCGTCCGCGCCCGCCAAAGCGATGGCATCGTGGTTATGACGAACTCGGATAACGGGTTGATTGTGGCCCGCGAAGTCATTCAAGCCTTCGCCCGCGTATACGGCAAGACGGACTTCGCGCCTGCGACTAGGAAGGCGGTCTCTCTTCCGGCTTCTGCGCTTGCGAAATACGCGGGCGTTTACCATGCGGAACACGCGGGCGATATCCGTCTCACCGTCGAAGGCGATCATCTGATGGTCGAATCGACGCTGCGCATGGTAGGCGCTCTTTATCCGGAATCTCCGACGTGGTTCTTCCCCTTGACGCCCGGTCCCAACGGATGCAGGAACCCCGACCTGCCGGGTTTTGGGCGCGGACGCGCTGATCCCGCTGAACCGAGCGAAGAACACCTGCCCCTCCAGGCCACTTCCGGCAGCCAGCCGCTCTTGGGAGATGTCCTGTATCTACTGCCCACCCAGGTCTGCACAACCGTGAATAATTTCGATGAAGCCTGGATTTGCGAAGACGAAGCGGCTAGCGCCCTTCAGCCAGTGACAGCATGAGGGCACGAGGCCGCTTTATGACTCCAGTCAAGCTTCTCCCAAGCCCGGAATATCGCTCAATTCCTTTCGTTGTGGGAATGCATCCCTTTCGTCGAAACAGCATTCGCGGCCTACGCGAATGAGGGCAATCGTCCCGGCTTGTTCCACATAGACGGGCAGGTCGGGGAGTTCCACATCAAGGCTGGCTGTCTGACTCTCGATGGCCGCACTTTTTTCGCTTTGAAAGCCAACGGTGGCTTTTTCCAAAATCGCGCTCTTTGTCAACTGCCGAAAAGTGCTGGACCAACAGCGGGGAACTTCATTTATGTTTGCTCAATAAGACCGATCGAATAGGCAGCCGCCGGTCACAGACGACGAACCTTTTTTTCACCCGAACCACCAACAACTTACAAACAAAAATTCCGTAGGTCGAACGACCCGCATAATAAAACCATGGCATGACATCACGTCAGATTCGCCGCGCGCAGGAACGCCGCGCCCAGAAACTCGCCCGCCGAGGCGTAGTCGTCGACAACATCAACCCGGCCGTAGTCTCCGCGGTCACCCAACCAAACAGCGAGCCCGTCGAGGCCGAAACCCTCCCCACCCGAGCCGAAATTAACCGCGCTAATGCCCAACACTCCGTCGGCCCGCGCACGGAACAAGGTAAAGCCAAGTCCTGCCTGAACGCCTTCAAACATGGTTTCCGCGGTCAATTCTCGGTGCTGCCTTCCGAATCGAAAGACGAGTTCGACAGTCTTGTCGCCGCTCTGCACCACGATCATCAGCCTGCCGATACCACCGAGCACATCCTGGTCGAACGCATGGCCCAACATCACTGGCTGAGCCAGCGCGCCATCCGCTTGCAAACCATGCTTCTCTCGGACGAGCAGTCTTTCGCCGAAAACGAAAAAACCTTCTCGCTCTATCTGCGCTATCAGACTGCCAACGAACGGGCCTTCTCCAAATGTCTGCACGATTTGCTCAAGATCAGGTCTGCCCAGCGTCAAGCGGAAAACGACGCCCGCAAAGCGCAAGCCGAGTCACGCAAACAGGAGCAAAAAGAAGCCGAAGAAATCCGCAAAAACAAAGCCGCGCGCTTTAACCGCCATATGGATGCCCTCGAAGCCGAGCATCGAAGCGATTTGGCTGAAGTGGAACGCTTGCGTAACATGCCGATCGAAGATTTCAGGCGCCAATTCACCTCCGCCGGAATCTCCCCCGCTGAACCGGAGTTGACCCAGCGTGCATCTGGCTTCGTTCGGTAATCGGCAACCAGCCGCTTCAGGAACGGCTAACTCTACTGGCTTCGAACGGCAAAATCCGCGTCCTGCTTTCAAAAACATCGGCTTCGCTTACTTACTCAGTCGCCGGAAGTACTCGGCCACCGCGTCGCGATACTTCTCCGGCGCCGTCTCGGGCGCTCCGGTCCTCGCCGCGCCGGCATTTTGCTGACCCATCCGTCGGCTCAGCTCTACTTCCAGCCGCTCCAGGCTGGTGACCGCATCCTGATTCACTCGCGCATCGAGCAAGCCTGCCTGCCCATTCAGATGTTGTAGTGACCCGATCGCGTCATTGACATAGCTGCCTAATCGCCGGTCGTTACGGCCCACTTGCCCGCGCAGCGCACTCAGTTGCTCGATGGCATCTCTCATGTCGCCGCCCCCGCCGCCGATGCGCGGACCACCGCCGCCCCTCGCACTCCAAGTGCCGCCCGCCTGCTCCTGCTGCTGACCGCCCTGCCCACCTTGTCCGCCTTGCTGACCTTGTCCACCCTGCTGGCCCTGACCGCTCTGTTGTCCCTGACCATTTTGTGCACTTTGCTGACCCTGTTGACCCGACTGGCTCTGCTGGCCCGATTGACCTTGTTGACCCGATTGGCCCTGTCCACTCTGCTGTCCGCGCTGGCCAGCCTGTCCGGCCCGTCCGGCTTGGCCGGACTGTCCAGCCTGTTCATTGGGCTGTCCACCTTGACCCCGTTGCGCCTGCTGCTGCTGAGCCTGGCTCTCGATCTGCTCTCGCAAGGACTGCACCTGAGCCAGTGCCCGCGCCATCTTCTCATCGCTTCCGTTCTGGTCGCCGCCCTTGCCATCGCGCATCGCCTGCTGGGCATCCTGCAGCTGCCGGCTCAACTGATCCATACCCGCTGTAATGCTGTCTTCCATGGGCCAAGTCTGCGAGCCATAGCCTTGCCGCATCCACTCCGAGTTCTTTTGCATTCGCAGCGCCAGCTCCTCTTGCTCGGCATCCGACAGCGCCTTCCGCAACTTGGAACTTGCTTCCGGCTGACCGCCTGCCATGCTCTGCGCCTGCTGCTCCATCTGCCGTTGCAGCTGCGCAACCTGCTGCGACAGCTTCTCGCTTTCGGCCGCCAGCTGTTTCTCCTGCTCACTCGCAGATCGGCTGGGCTCTTCTTGTTGGTAGAAGCGCCGCCGCCACCCGCCCGAAAAACCAGGACCGTTCATCTCCGGCATCTCGACCCCGCCGCCTTGCCCGCTCTCGCCCGCGCCCGGCTGATTTCGCGCCGTGTTAATCCCCTCTGCGCCGTACTGTTGCTTCACTTTATTGGCCAGCTGCTTCTGAAGATTCGCCAGCTCCTGCGCCTTCTGCGTCATGCCCGACACTGAATTGCCGGCCTGCTGCTGCACCATGTCTCGAAGCATGTTCTGCGCCTGCGCCAACTGCTCCGCCGCACGTCGCTGCGCCGTCCCGTCGTGGTTCGTCACGGCTTGTCGCATCTGGTCCTCGGCGCGCTGCAAAGCGTTCATCGCCTCTCTCATCCCGGCAGCCGATTGCGAACCCTGTCCCTGTCCCGATTGCGACTGTTGGCCGCCGCGCGCCTGTTGTTGTCCCGACTGCGACTGCTGCCCGCCGCTCTGGGAACCTTGTTGTCCTTGTTGCCCCTGCTGCTGTCCTTGCTGACCCTGCTGCCCCTGCTGTCCGGATTGCGATTGCTGCCCGTTCTGATTCTTCGCCAGCTGCTGAAGCTTTTGCCGAAGCTGTTCCGCCTCCCGCCGCAGCTGCTCTTCTTCCCATCGCTGCTGGAAGTTCTGCTGCTGTTGAGCACGCTGCTCGGCAAGCTCCTGCTGACGCCGCGCCAGGTCTTTCAACCGTTGCAGCGCCTCGTCCAGCTCCTTCTGCTGGTCCGCGCCCGCCGAAGCCTTCTGCCCGGTCTCGTATTGGTTCTTCGCGGTATCTAACTCCAGATCGAACATGCGAGCTAAGTCACGTTGCTCGCCATTCATTCCACCACCGCCTCCGCCCTGTTGTCCCATGGACACCTGAATGTCACGGAACACCGACTCCGCATGCAGCAGCGATTGCAACGCCTTCTGTTCCGGGGGCATCGCGCCCTGCCATTTGCCCGGCTTTAATTGATCAACCGCCTGTGACATCTGGTCCGAGGCGTCGTTCATCGCCTTTGAAAACTGTAAGAACTGGGGACTCGTACCGGACAGTTCTCGGCTGCCCATTCTCTCTGCCAAGGTCTTCGATTGCTGGCCCAACTTGCCTTCGAGATCCGCTAGAAACTTCGCATTCTCCTGGAGCGCGGCCCGTTCTTTCTTCGGATCCTTCATCTCATTCCAGGTCGCCGCAATGATCTCTTTCTGACGCTCGGAGATCTGATTGCTCTGGTCACCGCCGCCTCCTCCTCCACCGCCGCCCGCTTGCTGCGACTGCTTAAACTTGAAGTCGAACGGCTCTGCTTGGGCGAACGCCATATCGCTGCGGGCGGTTTTGGTGGCGTCCTTCGCCAAAGCGTAGTAGCTGATCACGTCACCCGGCACGAGCTTCAGATTCTCTAAATAGAGCGTCGTTCTGCCCGATGCCTCTTTCGTGCCCTTCGCTCGAAGCAAAGAAGCCGATTGCTCCGCCCCGCCATTCACCGAGTAGTGCAACTCCAAACCGTCAACGCCAAAATCATCTGCCGCTTCCACCGTTACGGGCATCTCCTCAATCGGCGTGACGTGCGGATCTTTCCCGGGACGCACAATCTTGACCGTAGGCGGCTCGTCCTTTTTCGATTCGATGAAGTAGTCATCGCTGATCCGTACCGTTTCGCCGCTATCGATAGCCGCCACGTGATACGAACCGTCCTTCTTGATCGGAAGCTTCGCCGTCAGCCAGTTTCCTTCGCCTCGCGTCAATTCAACCTTCGACCCGTTCTCGAGCACCAGAACGCCACGCTCCAACCGCTTGTCGGTCAAAACCGAAATGTCCGCCTGACTGCCCTCCACTGCTCGAATGTCGCCGCCCGGATCGAGCACCACATCACGCAGTCCGATCCCCGACGGATAGTGCAGACCCACCCGCACCCGCTTCACTGTCGGAAGATCCTTCACCCCCAGCGTGAAGCTCTTCGACTTGGCATCGCCCGACTGCACGTAGTAATCGAGCGAATCCGACAGCCCGGCAAACAGAAACTGAAACCCGTTTCCGCTCGGCTGCGCCTGCATCGGAATCTCTTCCCATTTCAGCGAGCCTTTATATTTCGCATGCAAAGTCACATCGCGGCTCGAAAAGCCAATCAGCTCCGCGCTGATCACCTGATCCGACCGTCGCCTGATCGTCTTGTTCCCGGGCGCTACCGTGATGTCGTACAGCGGACGGCTTCCCGCGTGCGCCGTTCCCGTCCACAGCAGGGAAGCGCCGTAACCCCAATAGCCCGGCGCCGCCGTGATCATCCACAACAATCCGACAGTCGCCGCAAGCGCCACGCCCACGGCGCTCCACAGCCATTTGGACGCGACGAACTCTTCGCCCTTGTGCTGCTCAGCAACACGAAGCGCATCTTCGGCCACTAGTTCCGTAAACGGATTGTTCGGATCGGGCCGCTCCGTCACCGTGAGCAAGCCTTCTTTGAATTCCGGAACTCGGGACTCGGCAAGCCTCGTGATCCAGCGGCGGTTCAAACGCCGCAAAGGCAGCGCCAGCGCGAACGTAAGAGCAGACGCAACTCCCGCAAACAGCAGGATTCGCATCGGAAGCACGATGCCTTCCGCGAACTTGTATAGATTGCTGATCCATACCAGCAGCACTGTCAACGCCAGCGCCGAACCGATCGCGATCGCTGCCCCCCGCGAGGCCGCAAAGAATCGCAGCCGCTTCTCCAGTTGCTGTAGATAAGTGTTTAGTTGTTCGAGGGCTGTCACGCCGTTTGCCTTTCTCCCCGCATATACCGGTTCGCGAAGATTGACTCGACCAATGCCGCTAACAAAACCAGGACCAGCACGTAACGCCACAGACTGTAAGGCTTGGTTTCCTGGTCTGTTGCGCCTGTCGCGGGATCCACCGCGTTACTTCCAGTATTGCGCCATAATTCTAGAGTCTCCGCCGGAATCGGCGTCAAATCGGATTCACGCCGGTCCGCATGCGCCGCGAACACCGCCCGGCGGCCATCGGCGCGCTGCACTTCAAAGAATCCTTCTGCCGGCAGATCGTAGCTCAGGGCGCGTGCGGCCTCGCGAAGCGACAGCTCGTGCTTGCCGTCCGGACCGATCACATCCGCGGCTGTCGTCTGACCCTGCGTCCGGCGCAGCGCGATCGGGCTGCCGACCGCAACGCTTGATGGCGTCTCTTCGGCGCCGGAAAGATAAGCCCCTGTCTGTACCACGAACGGAAGAAACGAGGCGTGCACTGGAAAGTCGTTGGCGGAATTATCCAAGGTTGAGGCCAACACCAGAATCTTGCCCTCGCCCGCCGGCTGCTCCAGCAGCAAGGGCGAGCCGTCTGCAAATCTTGCAATCAGCCTTGCTTCCGGCTTCAACGTAATGTTCGGCGTATGGAAGAACTGCACGTTCTGAAAGTGCCCCGCGCCGCGCAATGCGACATCGCTGTTATCGACTGGCCCCGCCCCCTGCGTCTGGTTGCTCGCGCTGAGCGACTCTCCCGCCATCGGAATTCTGCTTTCCTGCCCGGTGTTTGGTCCCACGGCAACCAACGCCGCGCCGCCCTTTGAAACGTAATCGCAAAGCTCGCGCTCCAGCTTCTTGTCCATCAATCCCGGATCGTTGAGAACCACAAAAGCGTACTTCGTAAAGTCTTCCCCGACCGCCTGATCGAGCGGTTCCGATTGCACCGTCAGGCCAGTCTCGGACGACGACTCAATCGCAGCTTTATAAAAGAACGCATCTTTGGACCGTCCCCTCGCATAAAGAAACAGAATCCGGCGTGGATCAGAGCGTTCCATTGCGAAGGTAAACGCGTCGTCCTGTGGCAAGTCGTCGTGCGGCTCGAGACGTAGCTCAGCGCGGTGTGCGCCATAGGGAATCTGAAAGCCCAGAAACTCTACCTGCGCATGTCCGCACTCGGGCACCGTGACATCCTTCGACGAGATCACCTTCCCGTCCAGCAAAAAAGAGACTTTGCGAGTGGCCTGTTGCGTTTGCCATCCCGCCACCGTCCCCGTTACGCGGGTGTGATTCGGATCGTAGACATGGGCCGGTGCGGTAACGCTCTCAATGGCCCAGTTCGGCGCATTGGCCTTCGCCACCGAATGAATCCGGAGCGAAGTGTGTGGCCCGACTTCTAAGTCAGTGAAGGCGCCGGGCATGGACGTCTTTTGAACGTCGCTGAATAAGTGTGTCTGCAGACGCATCCCTGTCGTCTGGTCCATCACTCGCAAAGACCGACTGAACTCGCCATACGAACTGGCTTGGTCATTGGCCGTGATCGAATCTACAGCTGCGTGGAGAGCGCCTTTATCCGTTTCAGGCTTCGTCATGCTCTCAACGTGAGCATCCAATGCCAGAACTTCCGTGCTTGAACGAGCGGGCAAATTATTGATCAGCTGATGCGCCTCCGCTTTTGCTTGCTCCAGCCGTTTGCCGAAACGCATGCTGAAAGAGCGATCGACCGCGATCACAGTCAACCCGCGGCGTTTGATCTGCGCGGAGGTGCGGTTCACAAAAGGATTCGCAAAAGCAAGCGCCAGCAAAATGAGTAAGGCGAGCCGCATTGCCAAAAGCGCCAGGTAGCGTAACCTGCGGTGCTTCGTCGAACTCTGCACCCGACGTTCGAAGAACATGAGCGAGCTGAACGGCCGCGGCGTGCGCCGAAACTGACGGAGCAGATGCAGCCACAAAGGCAAACCAACCGCAAGCAGACCTGCTAAAAACCAGGGCGAAAGAAATCCCACTAAATCCTCCGCTCTCGAATCTGAAAATATTCACGCAGCCCTGTATCGAGCGGCCGGTCGGTCCGCACGAAGAAATACTCGATGCCTGCGCCTTGCGCCTTCGATTGCAGGTGTTGCAGATGAGCTGCCATCTTAGGACCGTACTCGTTCCGGACGTAATCCGGCGACACTTCCATGGCGTCATCGGTTTCCATATCGACAAACAGGGCCGGCTCACCCAGTTTCGGTTCAATCTCCTCCGGATCCAAGACATGAAACAGGATCAACTCGTTGCCTCGAAACCGGAGCGGCTCCAGAGTTTGAATCATCGTCTCAACAGTGGCCAGGAAATCGGAGATCAGTATTGTGATTCCGCGGCGCTTCAGGAACTGCTGCAGTTCCAGGAACGGCCGCTCGAAGTCGGTTCGTTTTCCGGTCTCCGCTTGTTCAATTCCGTGCAGCAGCCGCATCAACTGCCCTTGCCGACTGGATGGCCGAACCACATTCGCCACGTCATCATGAAACACGATCAGCCCGGTGCTGTCCCTCTGTAGATGTGCGAGGTAGACAAGAGCGGAAGCCAGGAATTTCGCGTAATCGAACTTGCTCACCGCGCCCGATTTATACGCCATACTGGCGCTGGCGTCGAGCAGCACCGTCACTTCCGTGTTCGTTTCTCCCCGGTAGCGTTTCAAATAAGCCTTCTCGGTCCGCGCGAAGACGTTCCAATCCACGTGCCGGAGATCATCTCCCGGAGTGTAGGATCTATACTCTGCGAACTCCTGACTGAACCCGAAATCAGGAGAGCGATGAAGACCGGAGACGAACCCGTCAACCACAGTTTTGGCGATAAGCTCAAGGCTCGATACCTCGGCGAGAACCGCCGGGTCCAAAAAGCGGTTTGTTCCTGCTGCTGCCACTGGTTACTTTAGGATGCGAACTACGAACGTGGGACGGCTTTCCAGTCCAGAAGGCGACGTAAAATCTCGTCCGGAGGCAAGCGATCTGATTCGGCGTGGAAGTTCAACAAGACGCGATGCCGCAAAATCGGAGCGGCAAGCGCGCGAATGTCTTCATAGGATACGTGAAAGCGGTTCTGCATCAAAGCCCGCGCTTTGCCGGCAAGCACCAAAAACTGAACCGCCCGCACGCTCGCTCCGAAATTGACATACTTCTTCACGAAGTCCGGCGCATCTCCGTTCGCAGTCGGCCGCGTGGCACGGACCAGATCGACGGCATAGCGAGACACCGATTCCGCCACCGGCACCATCCGCACCAGTTGTTGAAATCCAATGATTTCTTCGCCGTTCGTCACGGTTTCGGCTTGCGGTATTTCGTTTACAGTGGTGAGATCGACCACTTTCATCTCGTCCTCGGCCGTAAGGTATTCCAGGACGGTGTTGAACAAGAAGCGATCGAGTTGCGCTTCCGGAAGCGGATACGTGCCTTCCAACTCAATCGGATTTTGAGTGGCTAAAACAAAGAAGGGTTCTTGAATCTTATAGTGGTTGCCGCGCACCGTGCAGGAGTGTTCCTGCATTGCTTCGAGCAACGCGGACTGCGTCTTGGGCGGCGTGCGATTAATTTCGTCAGCCAGCAAGATATTCGAAAAGATCGGCCCGGGGACAAACGTCCAGGTGCGCCGGCCCGTCATGGGATCTTCCTCAATGATGTCGGTTCCGGTAATATCCGACGGCATCAAGTCCGGTGTGAACTGAATGCGATTGAAGTTCAGGCCCAAGGTGCGGGCCATAGTACGAACCAGCAAGGTTTTCGCCGTACCCGGAAGCCCGGTAAGCAGGCAATGTCCACCGACGAACAATGAGATGAGGACGTGCTCCAGAACTTCTTCCTGTCCAACGATGACTTTACGGACTTCGCGTTTGATCGCAGCCTGAGCATCATGAAATCGGCCGATACGAGCTTTCAGCTCGGTGGAGTCGGCGGTAGTTTGCGTGATAGAAGTGGACATGGTTATTGGCTTAGTAGCAGCAGAAGCTGCTGAGCCGGTTTGAAGGTCGGCGCAGCTTCCAAGGCGAGAAGGACCTGATCTTTTGCTTCATTGTTCTTATGCTCGGCCGTGAGAGCTTTGGCCAGATTGAAATGTGATTCGGCGACATCATCCGGCTTCAGAGCAAGCACGGCTCGAAACTCCCGAACCGAGGGCTCGATCTGCCCCGAGTTCAGCAGCAAAGTGCCTAGCCTGCGATGAATCTCTTCGTCACCGGGATAAATGTAGTTGAGCTTTTCAAGAGTAGTAATCGCCTGCTTGGTTTTACCGTTTTCCTGCTCCAGGCGGGCGAGTGTCTTTAGAAGCTCGAAGTTAGTGGCTCCTATGTCGCGGTAGTGTTCCAGATCTTGAGCCGCCTGTGTTTTATCACCCTTATCTAAAGACGCTTTCGCCATGAGTTCATACGGCCCATCATTGCCGGTGTACTCAGGGTAAACAGTGAGCGCGCTGCGAGCCTTCTGAATCGCCTCATCCTTCTTGCCGTTCTTCAAATCGTCATAGCCGGCCCGCATTCCGCTTTTAAAATCATCCAGATGAAGAACGGTCTTGCCGGTTTGCGCGGCGAGCCAGGTGTTGAATTCCTTGTCGAAGGCCTCCGGGCTCTCATGCAGATTGCTTTCGATAGCCTCGGCTGTCGTTTTCCGGTCGGCATAGGAGTGGATCATGCCGAGAATGGCGCCATCACCCCATTTCTGAACGATGTAGTCGCAGATCTTCCCCGCCTGGAAATACGACACCAGAACCTGATTCTGATATTCGGGTCTCAAAAATCCGCGGTCCAATTGCAGGACGGGAAGAAGCTTCTTTTGCTGCAATGCCACGACGATATCGGGCGTCATCCGATCTCCCCAGTCGGGAGAGGCTGCACCTTCCTCATGCACCGCTAAACCTTCGGTGAACCAGCGAGGGACCAGATGATGCGTAGCAGTGACAACATAAACGTGGCTCAACTCATGCCACATTGTGCTCGCCCAATTGAAATCACCCGGCGGCCTGGCTGACGGACTGTCCATCGCTACGACAGTTCCGAAGGTGACGCCCAGAAGACCACCCTGGCCGGGCAATCCCAGAGTGCGCACGATGAAATCCTCGTGATTAGGAAACACTTCGAGACGCACAGAGCCGGGCAGCTTCATTTGATACTTGCGTTCGTAAGTAGCGATGGCGCGCTGGAGTTCGGGCTCGACATAGGGCCGAAGAAGATCAGCTTCCTTTTTATTCAGTAGCAGCTGCGTAGAACCCGTTTGGAACGTCTGGTAGTCGTTCATCGTGTCCAGGAGCCGAAGCCCGTTGACCGTTTGCGGATCGCGGAAATGCGCCTCGTAACAGCGGCTCAACTCCGTCTTCGCGGCTTCATCTTCTCCCAGCCGCATCAAGTTGATGCCGAGCTGGGAGCGTGCTGACCAAAGCTCACTGTCTAATGCAAGCGCCTTTCGATAATAGGCGATGCCTTCGTCATAACGCCGGTTGATTATAAAGAAATGTGCACCGGTCGCATAGCCTCCCCCATAGACCGGATCGATTTGGAGGATGCGTTTCATCCATTCGGATTCGGGTTTGCTGTTAAGCCAATCGATAGACGCCAGCACCGACATCGCATCCAGAGACTCACTGGATAGAGCGAGCGCTTTGTTGGCCTCTTCCGTCGCCGCCTTATCGTCGTTGTCTTCCAGCGCCAGATACGCCAGAAACTCGTGCGCCTCGGCGAGCTTCGGATCATGTTGTAAGGCCTGTTGCGCGAAATCGACGGCTCGCTTGTCGAAGCTGACAGCCAGTACGCGCGCCAGATCCAGGTAGGCCGGGGCGTAGTTTGCGTCGCTTTCGATCGCTTCTTGAAAGAGCTTGGCGGCATCGCCCTCTTGCGAGTGTTCCGCATAAACACGTCCCCATTCCGTTTTTATAATCGCGGAGTTGGGATGCGCTCCGTCGGCTTCCCGAAATTGCTCATTGGCCGAATCATACTGTTTGAGGCCCAGATATCCTTCGCCCTGCGTCATTGCGTCTGTCGAGCGAGTGAGAGCGAGGTAGCAGCCGCGAGCAGCGTCGGTTTTCCCGTGATGTTGCAGCCCGCGACACTGATCCCCTGGGGCGGCGATCAGGGAAGACATAAACAGAAGTGCGGCGATGAACTTCATCGATCGATCTCCGCCTGTGTTTTTGCCAGTTCCAAAAGTAGCTCTGTCAATTGCTGCTTGTATTCAGCATCGGGCAGGCTTGACTTCTGGTATTTCAACCGATCGATCTTTGCTTCGATACCCTCTTTCCTGGTGACGAGCTTTTGTTTTTCTGGGGCAGCCGCCTGCGCGCTCTGCACAGGAGGACGAAGCACCGGATAGGCGGCAGCTAAAAGCCCTTGTTTATTTTCAGCTTTCGGATCTCGGACGCCATTCTTTGAGCCGGTGTCTGTGAACAGAGAATGCTCCGTTGCAAGAAGCTTCTCGGATTCAAAGTAAGCAGCGGTCTTGCGCTGAGCGTAGAGGAAAGCTTCCAACGCGGAGACAGCGCCGTTTTTATCGCTATCGGCGGCCGGATCCTGGAGCGCATCGATCCAGTAACGCGGGAACACCGGAGCATTCTTCTCAGTTCCTGTCTTGGTCGCAGTGATTACGATCCGATTCTTCCTGGCAAGCGCCGCGAGGGAGGCCCCGCTGCAACTCGTCATATTCACCACCAATTGGCGGGTGGCCGAAATCCCATTCAGAAGAGCGCTGAGTTCGGCTGCGCTCATATCAGGTCCGGGAATGTTGACTTTGTACTCTGTGCCATCGAAAGTTCCGTGTCCGATGAGGAAGAGCGCAAAAGCATCGTCGGCTTGGATCTGGCTTTCGAGCTGTGAGAAGACGCTTTGAATGCGTTCACGGGTGGCTGTAGCTCCGCCAATAATTTGCACGTGAGCGTCGGGGCCGTTGGCGCGAAGTTCACGCTCGAGATCGCTTCCCCATTTCGCGAATTGCGTATCGTACTCCGGAGCGCCGCCGAGTCCAGTGACGATCACGTAGTAGTTTGCTGCCGGCAAACTGGAGACGGCCAGCAAGAGCAGGAGCAAAGCCTTCAGACCACACCCCACTTTCTGCGGAGCAGCCACTCTGTCGATCGCAAGGCAAGGATGACCAGGAACACCAGCGGGATATTCCAGAGATCTCTTGTTTCCCGCCCCGTGACGCCTGCTTCGGAAAATGAGATTTCGTCGGGAAGTTTCTTGGCCTCGCTGGGCGTATAGTAACGTCCGCCGGTTTCGTCAGCCAGTTTCTGCAGCAAATCGCGATTCTGCTGATGGTGGAAGTTTTCGGCTACGCCATCCTGGCGCCGGAACGTCAGTACATCTTTTCCCAGATCAGTCTTTGCTTGCTTCGCGGACACCTCAGCCATATAGGAGCCGTCGCGTGAAGCATTCCAATCGGCCGCGTAGATGCCTTGGGTAAGAGGTTGCGGACGAAGAGCTACCACTTCAGAAGTCCCATTTGGTCCAATAATGTTGGCCTCAACTTCAGCATCATTGGTCGGCAAATAGGATTGGTCACGTACCTCTGCTCTTAATTGAATCTTGCCGTTGTCCTCGAGCTGAGTCGTCGTAGTAGTGGCGACAACGCGGGTGGGCGTTGGTCCGGCCGTCCATCGTAAAAGCTGACGCCAAAAAGTTTCCTGGCTGTTGTCGCCAAGCGGCTGTTGCATTCGCCAGCGCCAGCTTCCGCCTGTGGCAAACACGGCGGTTCGACCGCGGCCATAGTTTTCCGTGACTAGGAGAGGAATTCGATTGCCTCCGGCATTCACCCGTGCCAGCACCACAGCGCCGGGCTTAGCAATGCCGGGATCCTGGTAGTTCGCCAGATAAGGCAAAATCTCCCAATGATCGTTGCTCTTGTCGGAGTTGTCCTCAATGCGGGATATCAGGCTCTTCTTGCCGATATCGGTGAGTTCGGCGGCGACCAGATCTCTATGGAACGTATTCTTGCGCTGCGGTAGTCTGACGGGCAACAATTCTGAAAACGGCGCAGCATTGTAACCGCCGTCGGCTAAAGAAGAGCGGCCTCCCAGGAACAACAACCCGCCGCCGCGTCGATCGACGAATTGTTTGATGGCCTCCTGTTGCGCCACCGTAAAAAAGCCGGATTCCACGCTGCCCAAAATCAGTCCCTGATACTGAAAAAGATCTTCGGGTTTACTCGGAAAGCCCTCTGCCAATTCGTTCGGATTTGAGATTCCTTGACGATAAATTTTGTTCTGGGTAGTTCTGAGCATGGACACAATCTCAAGCGCCGGATCGTCGTCAATAGCTCGACGCAAGAACTTGAACTCCCACCGCGGTTCTCCTTCCACATAGAGAATGCGGCGTTTGGCGCCATCGACGGCAAGAACACGCGTCAGCCGGTTGTTCGCGGCGTTCTCTTCGCCCGTCAGCGGCTGAAGCCGGGCTTCTACGTTCTTTACCCCGCTTTTCCCGGCGTTGAACTCTACCGTTTCTACCTGTTCTTGATTGCCTGTGAGCACGATCTCACGTGTCGCTAAAACAGACCCTCCGCCCGACAAGACGAGCGTCGCACGCTTGCCGCTAAATCCATTTTGGCGGATGCGAATCTGCGCCTGAAGACGGGAACTCGCCAGAGCGTTAGCGGGCAGATCGACTCCTTCTAACTCGACGTCGTTTTCCAGTCTTTCTTTTCCGAAGCCAATGGTGTTGACGGGAAGCCGCCGCCGGCGCAATTCAGAGAGCGCGTCGAGATCGATACCGCCCGAGTTGTCGGCGCCATCACTGAGAAGAACAACGGATCCAATCGGCAGCGTGGCCGCTTCGTCGGTCAATTGCCGGAGCCCCGCTCCAATTTGGGTGGAGGAACTGCCAGCCTGCAGGTTCTGGATGTTCGGCAGACGTTGCACTCCGGAATTCAAGCGGTAAAGCCGGACCTGATACTTCCGTTGCAAGTCTCGCAGCAGACCGTCGTTTAAGAGATCTGTCACCTGTTGTTCACGCGTTTTCGCGCCGTCTTTGATGCTCATGCTTCGGCTGTCGTCGATTACTACGGCGATGATGTTTTGTTGAGGCCGAAGCGCAGTCACGCTGATGGCAGGCTCCCAGAGCAGAAGGAGCAGAATGGCAACCATGGCGGATTGTAAAAGCCAAAGCAATATGGCGCGAAATCGTGTAATTGATTTTGTCAGGCGCGCGCTGTTTCGCCATGTGACCCAGGCCAAAAGAGCAGCGCCGGCGAGAATGCCCATGAGCAGGAGCCATCGCGGCCAGGAGCCCAGAAGCACAAAGCTTCCCTTCGAATAAACGCTGGCCGGATATTTGAAGAGAAACTCGAACATATCTCCTGCTACTAATGTGTCATCGCATAAACCAGGTAATTGATCCCGATCCGAAAGCCTAACGCGGAATACTGTTCGGGATAAACGGGATTATCGGCGTGCTCCCAGGAGTCGCCGAGGTCCATATTGTGACAGATTGCCACCATGAGACGATTCTTGTCGTCGTAAATGCCTCGCCATCGCGCCTGGTAGCCATCTCTCTCATAGACGCGGCGAGTATAGACAAACTGTTCACCCGGAACCTGGTAGCGATCATCCAGATTGTAGACAGTGTGGAATATCGCGTCGCCATTCGGAATATCGACAATGGGACGGTCCGGAAATACCCGTTTCATGCTTTCGACAAAGGTTTCCCATTCCCATGTTCCATGAAAATCGTCGCACATGAAGAACCCGCCCCGAAGAAGATAATCACGGAGTTTGGCTGCCTGCAGATCGGTCAGGTCCCAATGCCCGACTTCAACGCCATACAGCCACGGCCAATTGTAGATATCGTCTCCGTCCTCGGCGGCAACCGGCTCTTCTACCGAACGGGCCTGAATGCGGGTGAGCCGGCGCACTGCGGCAGACAGATGACGGTCGGATCGAGGATAATCGATGGTCCAATTGGCGCCGCGTCCCCGACGGGTCGGGACAGCGCGATACATGAAGCGCGCGAACGCCCACTCGCCGGGAACGTTGTAATCCGGCGGGACGGGAAACTCTTCGTACTCCCAACCTGGATATTCTCGAAACACTCCTGGCTGCTGAAGTTTACGAGACGTTCTCTTTCCAACTTGGCTCGCGTTGTTCGGCAGAAATTCCTGATCGGGAAGGGGCACCGTGGCGCAAAACGCGCTTAGCAGAGCCAGGCTCAGACAGATCGCGAAAAGCACACTGCGCAGACGCATAGAATTGAGCTGGCTTGGCGCCAGAATAGCATGATACTTTTGGGTTCCCATTCCCTTGACGGCCATTGCCGTTCAGCGGTTACCGGGACCTGTTCGTCCAGGCGGGCGGACAGCCGGACTGACGCCGCTTTGCACTCCCGGTAGTTCCGATTCTTCCTGAATTGCAGCCCCTTTCCGCTCGTCGACTCGCAGCGACTGAGCCCTAAAGGCATGATATCCTTGAGCGACGTAAGGGTGATCGGCGCACCCGAACACTCCTCCCGACTGCTCGACACCGTGAGCTCTACATCATACTTAGAAGAACCTCTTGCCGTGGCGGCGCTCATCGATCATACTTTGCTGAAGGCCGATGCGACTCCCGGCGATGTCGCGCGGATTTGCGGCGAAGCGCGCGAGTTCAGCTTTGCTTCTGTTTGCGTGAATCCTTACTGGGTTCGTGAGAGCTGCCAAGCGCTGGATGGATCCGCCGTACGCGTTTGCACGGTTATCGGATTCCCGCTGGGCGCCAATCTTACGGCGGTCAAGATTGCTGAAGCTAAGGCCGCCCTTGACGATGGCGCTTCCGAGCTCGACATGGTTCAGAATGTCGGAGCGCTGCGATCCGGCGATGTTGATCATGTGAGTGAAGAGATTGCGGAACTCGCTCGACTGGCCCATTCGCGGCAAGCCATCCTCAAGGTAATTTTAGAGACAAGCCTGTTGACCGACCAGGAGAAAATTGCCGTCTGCAGTGTGGCCGCCGATGCAGGCGCCGATTTTGTCAAGACTTCGACCGGGTTTTCCTCTGCCGGGGCGACCGTTGCCGACGTGACATTGATGCGCCGGATTGTCGGCGACAAAATCGGAGTGAAGGCCTCTGGTGGAATCCGCAGTCTTGAAACCCTTCGCCAAATGGCAGCGGCCGGGGCCACTCGCATCGGAACCAGCTCCGGGGTGCAGATCATTCGTGAACTACACAGCATCCACATCGCCGCCGACTCCGGTCTCAGCGGCCGGTTCGGAGATGGCGATTATTGATGGCCTCGCCACGCAAAGAGCAGGTGCGCTTCCGGGAGCGCGCGGAGCTTCTTGATTTTCTCCTCGAAGTCAGCAGCGTCACTTCCGAGACGCTTGATCTCGACAAGCTCCTTTTGAACGTCGCGGAAATTGTGAAGGACGTGATTCCGCACGAACTGTTTGCGATTCTCCTTTACAACGAGCGCTCCCGGAGTCTTCGCATGCGCTACTCGATCGGCCATCGGCAGGAGGTCGCGAAGAAGCTGCACATCGGATTGAATGAGGGACTGACCGGAACGGCAGCGGCGGTGCGGCAGCCCGTTTTGGTAGGCGATGTTCGTAACGATCCACGGTATTTGAACGCGCTTGATGCCGTTCGCGCCGAGCTCGCCGTGCCGATGTTGGTTCGCGGCAAACTGGTCGGCGTTATCGATCTGCAGGCCACTCGCCTGCAGGCGTTTTCGGAGCAAGACCGGGCGCTGTTGGTCTTAATTGCCAGCCGGGTTGGGGTGGCGATCGATAACGCTCGGCTTTACAAGCGTGTGCAGGGACAGAACCGGACGCTGCGTGTTTTAGCGCATCTGTCGCAGGAGTTCAGTTCCATACTCGAGATCGACGAACTGCTCACGAAAGTTGCAGTGACGATCCGGGCATTGATCAACTTCGATGCGTTCAGCATATTTCTGGTGGATGAGGATCGGAAACTGCTTCGGTGCCGGTTCAGCCAGCGCTATGACCAGACAGGAACAATTGATAATACGCCGTTTGGAAAAGGGCTGACCGGTGCAGCTGCCGAAACGCGCCAGATTGTGCGTGTGGGCGATGTCACGAAGGATGCTCGCTATATTGCCTCGCACAGCGATATTCGATCTGAAATAGCCGTTCCCTTGATTCTGCACGACCGCGTAACCGGAGTGATGAACCTCGAGAGCGCCAAGTACAGTTTTTTCACCGAAGAGCATGCCCGCGCCTTGAGCTTGCTCGCTCCGCAGATTGCGACCTCGGTGGAAAATGCGCGTCTGTATGAGGAACTCGCTCACCGGGAGCAGCGCATGGAGCAGGATTTGACTGCTGCCAATAAATTGCAATCTATCTTGCTGCCCCGAACCGTTTCCGATGTGGCAGGCCTCGAAATTGCAATCAAGAGCCGCCCGGCGCGCGTGATTTCCGGCGATCTGTACGACTTCTTCGAGCACACGGAAGATTACACTCTCATCGTATTCGGCGACGTCAGCGGAAAGGGTGCGGCAGCAGCCATCTACGGAGCTTTGATTTCGGGTCTGTTGCGCATCCTCGCTCCACGACGGGGAACTCCTTCACAGTTGATGGCTTTGCTCAATGAAGCGCTGCTCGAACGAAAAGTGGATGCGCAGTATGCAACGTTGTCGCTTCTGCTCTGGAATGCGAATGCACGAACTTTCACCGTGTCGGCGGCAGGCGTTTTCCCTCCGGTTATTCTGCGCGATGGCGAACTCTTAAAAGTTCAAATCACGGGCGTGCCGATCGGTCTTTTGGATGACCAGACCTACGAAGAGATCGAGGTCTCCGTTCGGCCCGGGGACCTGGTTGTTCTGTATTCGGATGGTGTTGAAGATCAGCTCTCCGATGAGCAAGACTACGGACGTCAACGGCTGGAGAAAGTCCTAAAAGGGTGCGCGTGTAAGAAACCGAAGGAAGTGGTTCACGCTGTTTTTGAAGACATCGATCGATTCCGAGGATCAACCAGTTTGACTGACGATCAAAGTGTCGTCGCGATGCGAGTGCTTTAGCCTGAAGAAAATGGACAGTCACGGCGAGTTTTCTTACCGGGGCGAAAGCCTGTTCTGTGAAGACTTAGACCTGAGGGAACTGGCGCGCGAGTTCGGAACGCCGGCTTATGTTTACTCGAAGCGGGCCGTACTGAATCGATATCTGGAGTATGAGGAAGCGCTCGGCGACCTTCCGCACCGCGTCTGTTATGCGGTGAAGGCCAACTCGAATCTCGCGGTGCTCTCTCTGTTAGCTCGGGCGGGCGCTGGTTTCGATATCGTCTCGGGCGGCGAACTTTACCGAGTGTTGATGGCGGGGGGACAGCCCGATTCGGTTGTATTTTCCGGGGTGGGGAAGACGGAAGCCGAGGTCCGGTTTGCGCTCGAAAAGGGCATTCATAGTTTCAATTGCGAATCCGAACCTGAAATTGAGCTGATATCGAACGTCGCCCAGGCGATGGGCAAAGAGGCTTCCATCGCGGTCCGGGTGAATCCTGACGTGGATGCTGTCACTCATCCGTATATATCCACTGGCCTTCGTGAACACAAATTCGGGGTGGATATCGCTGTGGCAGAAGAACTCTATTTGCGAGCGGCAAAGCTGCCCGGAATTTTGCCCGAAGGGGTGAGTTGCCACATCGGGTCTCAGTTGCTCAGTGTCGACCCGCTTCTGGAAGCAGCCGATAAGGTGCTGGCGCTGGCGGTGCGGCTTCGAAAAAATGGATTGCCCATCCGTTCCCTTGATCTCGGCGGCGGCCTGGGAGTCTCCTATCGCGCTTCAGACCGGCCTACCACCATCGGCTCGTTTCTCAAGCAGTTGCGTGCAAAGGTTGAGCCCCTCGGACTTCAGTTGATGCTCGAGCCGGGCCGCTCGATTGTCGCAGAAGCAGGCCTGTTGTTAAGCCGCGTGCTGTTGGTAAAACAGAACGGCGCCAAGACCTTCGTCGTTTTAGATGCCGGCATGAATGACCTGATCCGTCCGGCTCTCTATCAGGCGCATCACGAAATTGTTCCGGTAAAGCAGGCCACCGCAGGGAAGAGCATCAACGCCGATATCGTTGGTCCGGTGTGTGAGACCGGAGACTTCTTCGCACGGGAACGCGAAATGCCGGTCGTGGGTGCAGGCGATCTGGTGGCGCTTCGCACCGCCGGAGCGTATGGCTTCGTGCTGGCGTCGAACTACAATTCACGGCCGCGTCCGTGTGAACTTCTAATCGACGGGTCGCGTATTCATATCGCCAGGGAACGCGAGACGTTTGAGGATCTGGTTAGAGGAGAGACAAGCATTGCCTGGAACGCTCTTACGGATCTAGAAGATGACCGAATCGCCTGCGATTACTGTTCAAAAACTTCATAAGTCTTACGGCGATGTGGAGGCCGTGCGTGGCATCGATCTCGAAATTGCGACGGGCGAAGTGTTCGGTTTGCTGGGCCCAAACGGAGCGGGAAAGACCACGACAATTGAAGTGCTGGAAGGATTGCGCCCGCGGACCAGCGGAATGGTTTCTGTGCTGGGTTTCGATCCGGCGACACAGGCGAAAGAGATCAAGAATCGCATCGGCGTCTGCCTGCAAGCGACGAATCTTCCGGACAAGATGAAGGTGCGCGAAGCGCTCGAGCTCTTCGATGCGTTCTACACTCGGCATACGGATCGGGAGAAGTTGCTGCAACGCCTGCAATTGTGGGATAAACGCGAGGCGCAATACAAGACGTTGTCCGGCGGCCAGAAGCAACGTGTCGCGCTGGCTCTGGCTTTGCTGAATGATCCGGCGCTCTTGTTTCTCGACGAGCCGACCACCGGTCTCGATCCCCAGGTCCGGCATGAGATTCACGGTGTCATCCAGGAGCTGAAGGAGAATCGCCGTTCGATCCTGATCACCACGCATTACATCGAGGAGGCCGAACGTCTGTGCGACCGGGTTGCCATCATCGATGCCGGAAGAATTATCGAGCTTGGCACTCCGCGGGAGATTCAGCAGCGCGTGCTTGGGCAAACGCTGGTGGAGATTACTACCGATCAAGCCGCGCCGATCGATTTGATCCCGGAGGCGCTGAGAGCCGAGAATCTCACGATTCGCGATGAGGGCCGCACCATCTCCGTCAAAACCAATTCAGCCGCCGCCGTGATCGTCGAGTTGGTGAAATGGATCGATCAGCAAAAGCTGAAGCTGGTTGACATTCATACTAAGCGCCCGACCCTGGAAGACGTTTTCATCGAATTGACCGGAAAGAAACTGCGGGAATAGATGCAAGCGTACTGGGCACAGATCAAGAGCAATTTGCTGTTGATGGGGCGGGATCGAACGGTCCTGTTCTTCAGTTATCTTTTTCCGCTCTCTTTCTTTTTTCTTTTTGCTCAGGCATTCGACGCTTCGAAGAGCCCGGCGGTGATGTCGCAGGTGATCGCTGCAGTGGTGATCGTCGGCATCTTGGGCAACGGGTTCTTCGGGGCCGGCATGCGGACCGTGCAGGACCGTGAGACTAATGTGCTCCGTCGCTTCAAAGTGGCGCCTATCAGCGCTCTTCCGGTGATTGTGGCGTCGCTGGTTTCGGGCCTGGTGGGTTTTCTCCCCGTCGTCCTTCTCTTTTTTCTGTTCGCCCGAGTGTCGTACCACATGCCGCTTCCCAAGAACATGCCGTCGATGTTGCTCTTTGTTTGTATCGGCGTGGTGGCCTTTCGCGCGATGGGAATGATCGTTGCGGCGGTTGTGAACTCTGCGCAGGAAGCTCAAGTCATCATTCAGCTGCTCTACCTTCCGATGCTGTTTTTGAGTGGCGCCACGTTCCCGCTGAGCATCATGCCGGCTTGGCTCCAAACGGTGGCGCAATTTCTTCCGGCGACTTACTTGTTTCAAGGGCTAACCTCGATCATGATTGGCGGCGATGGTCTGTGGGCGAACTGGTTCGCCTTGTCAGCTCTGCTGATTGCAATGGTCGTGGCTTTGTTCATCGGGGTGAAGCTGTTTCGTTGGGATAAAGACGAGAAGATCGACGGCAAAGCCAAGCTTTGGATTCTGGCGGTTCTCGCGCCGTTTTTTCTGATGGGTCTTTATCAGGCGAAGACGAAGCAGAATCTGGAGAAGAGCAAGGTATTGGCGCGGGCGACTTCGCGCAGCCGCTCGCTTCTGTTTCAGAATGTTCGGATCTTCGTGGGCGACGGAACTGTTATTGCCAACGGCGCGGTGCTAGTCAAAAACGAAAAAATTGCCGAGGTGTATGACGCGCCTCCTAAGAATGTTGAGGTCTTGCATGCCGAGCTGCGAGAGGAAGCGGGAAGAACGCTCATTCCGGGCCTGATCGATATGCACGTTCACATCGGAAGCCCCGGCGGAGTGTATGAAAATCCGTCTCGTTACATGCAACCGAACGCCGATGCGCAGCGGCTGGCGGCTTATCTTTACTGCGGGATCACGGCGGTTCGCAGCAATGGCGATTGGCTTCATACATCGCTGGCCCTGCGTCAGAAGATCAACTCCGGTCAGTATCTGGGCGCTGAGTTCTTCACCTATGGTCCTTTGTTCACCGCTCCGAACGGCCACCCCACCGAGATGATCAAACAGTTTCCTGCACAGATCAGGAAGACGGCTGAGACGGAATTTGTCCGTTTGCCGAAGGATTCGGAAGAAGCGCGGCGGCAGGTAGACGACTTAAAGGCAGCCGGAGTAAACGGTATCAAAGCGGTGCTTGACGCCGGCTACCCGCAGTGGCAAACGTTCAACCGTCTGGATACGGCGATTTACCGGGCTGTTATGGTCGAAGCACAAAAAGACGGGCTGCCGACAGCGACCCATACAGGAAGCTCTTCGGATGTGCGGGATGCGATTGAAGCGGGCTCGAACAGCATTGAGCACGGTTCGATGACGGACCGGATTCCGCCTGCCATGTTCGCGGCCATGCGAGCGAAGGGAATAGCGTACGATCCGACGCTGAGCGTGTTCGAGGCGATTGCGGATAACCTCACTGGTAATACCGAACTGCTCGATCGCTCTTTGCTGCAACATGTGGCGCCCACCGATCTGCTCTCGTCCACTCGGAATTGGATGCAGAAGCAAAAGCACACGCTGACTGGCGCAATGATAAAGGCCAGATTCGATCTGATGGGCCAAAACCTGATCGTTGCGGAGAAAGCCGGCGTGACCCTGATCGCAGGTTCCGATGCCGGGAATATGCTTGTCATTCATGGCCCAACTGTGCAACATGAATTGGAGTTGTGGGTGAAGGCCGGTATTCCTCCGGCCATTGCACTGCAGGCCGCCACCCACAACGCCGCCAAGATTCTTCGCGCGGACGACCGCATCGGGCTTATCGCAAAAGGGCGCGATGCCACGCTGGTGCTGCTGGAAGGCGATCCGGTGCAGGACATCAGCAACACCGAGCGCATTGCCGGCGTGGTGTTCCGGGGCGAAGAGCTCAGCCGCAACGGGTTGTTGTATCAAGATAGATAAGCGTGACCGCCGTTCGCAATCTCAAAACTCTAGACCGAGCCATCTCCAAAGCTGGTTTGGGCTCACGAACGGAAGCACGAAGCTGGATTGGCAGTGGACGTGTACGGGTCAACGGAAAACTCGTGCAGACGCCGGATCACTGGGTGGATCTCGATCGAGATAAGATTTCCGTGGATGGAAAGCCGCTTGAATCGGCAGAGCTGCGCTACATCCTTCTTTACAAGCCCAAAGGCTACATCACGACATATCGCGATCCCGAAAACAGGCCGACAGTCTACGATCTGATTCCGACGGTAACGCAGTTCGTCGGTACGGCCGGCCGGTTGGATTTGGATACCTCCGGTCTTCTCTTGCTGACAAACGATCATGATCTTTCGGAGGCCATGACGAATCCGGATCACGAAATGACAAAGACCTATTTGCTCAAAGCTTCAACCAGGCTTTCCGATGAGCAGATCGATCGGCTGGCCAAGGGAGTCGAATTGAGCGACGGTCCTACGCGCCCGGCTGCCGTCCACCGTCAGCGCGATTCGGAGAAGTATACCTTTCTCGAAGTCACCATCACAGAAGGGCGCAACCGGCAGGTGCGACGGATGATTGAGGCCGTCGACAGCAAAGTTTTGAAACTGGTGCGCATCAAACTTGGTCCTTTGACGCTGGAAGGTCTATCGATCGGGAAATGGCGGGAGTTGACCCCGGCCGAAGTCGCCGCGCTACGAAAAGCGGCCGGTGTTGCACGGCGTTCGCTCAAACGTAAGTCTTGAATTCAACCACGTCACCGTCTTCCAGAACATACTCTTTGCCTTCCGTTCGCAGCTTTCCAAGCTCACGCGCTTTGGCGAACGAGCCTGCTGTGATCAGGTCGTTATAGGAAACACATTCGGCTGAGATAAAAGCTTTCTCAAAGTCAGAGTGGATCACCCCGGCGGCTTGGGGCGCTTTATCGCCGGCATGAATAGTCCAGGCGCGGGTCTCTTTCTCACCGGTCGTGAGATAAGTGCGCAAGCCAAGCAAGTGATACGCCTCACGAATCAGATTGCTGGCTCCGGTATCCTGGACTCCCAATGATTCCAGATACTCCGCTTGCTCTTCGGGCGCCAGCATCACCAGTTCCGATTCGATCTCGGCCGAGACAACCACGGCGCTGGTGTCGTGATGTTCGCCAACATAGGCGCGCACCTGTTGGACATATTTATTTTGATCCGCGGTCGCCAAATCTTCCTCTGCCACGTTGCAGGCGAACAGAGTCGGTTTGGCAGTCAACAGGAAGAAGCTTCTCACCACAGCACGTTCTTCCGGTGTGAGATCCAGCGTCACCACGGTCTTTCCCGTATTCAGATGCGCTTCCAGTTTCTCTAGAAGCTCAACGTCCGCGATTGCTTTCTTGTCACCGCTCTTGGCTGCTTTCTGCTGCTTCGCTTTGCGCTTCTCAACCGATTCCATATCCGAAAGAACGAGCTCCGTATTAACGATCTCGATATCCCGCACCGGATCGACAGTATCCATCACGTGTTCGATATTTGAATTTTCAAAGCAGCGTACGACCTGAATAATCGCGTCTACCTCGCGAATGTGACCGAGGAACTGATTCCCGAGACCCTCGCCCTGACTGGCCCCCTTGACCAGACCGGCGATATCCACAAACTCAAAGACCGCGGGCACTACCTTTTGCGATTTGCTTAACTTGGAAAGCACTTCCAGGCGCTCGTCCGGCACCGTTACCACGCCCGTGTTGGGCTCAATGGTGCAGAAGCGGTAATTAGCTGCCATCGCCTTTCGCGTCTGCGTCACTGCATTAAACAAGGTGCTCTTCCCAACGTTGGGAAGCCCCACGATTCCGGCTCTTAACATTCCTTTTTATCTTCTCGTATGGATTCTTCTAAACGCGCCAGGACCCTGCCCGATGTCATGATGAGTTGTGCAATTTGAGGAGGAGCTTGGGCGAGTACTGCCTGCCGACATTCCGAATCGTGATCTGCTAATCACCAAGGCAGGTCAGCATCTCAGCTTGATCGTGGCCGCCAATGAGTACATGAATCTGACACGAATCACAGATCCGCAAGAGGCGGCCATCAAGCATGTCTTCGACTCGATTGCGCCCTGGAGCTATCTCCAGAATGCAAAGCAGGTCATGGATGCGGGCACGGGCGCCGGCTTTCCTGGTATTCCGCTCTCGATCGTGCTGCCAAACGTCCGTTTCACCTTAACCGACTCCACACAAAAGAAGGCGCGTTTTGTCGATTCCGTAGTCGACTCGCTCCAGCTTTCAAACGTAAGTGTTTTTGCTGAACGAGCTGAACAATTGCTGGAAAATCACAGATCCGACATCGTCGTCGCGCGAGCTGTTTCCCCGACTGGAGAAATGATCGAGACATTTCAGAAGTTCCTGAAGCGCGGGACGCGCCTATTGCTTTACAAAGGACCGGATGCGGAAGCCGAACTGCTGGCGGCTCAGAAGCACAAAGTCCAGAGCAAGTTAATCTCGAAATATGAACTGCCGAATGGGTTCGGGACCAGAAGCCTGATCGAAGTCCGCTGGCCCGGTAAACCCAAATAAACTAAGACTGTACCTTGCGAATGACGCCTGCGCTCAGCTTGGATCGCTCGTCCGGTGTTGAACGCGTAAAGTCATTGCTTGATTTGGCTGGCGGTTTGTGGCTCTTTTCTTCGGCTAACTTTTCCGTGATGGCCCGATTTTGCGCGATCCGGAGGGCAGTCCGTTCCGCAGGAGTTAACAAATGAAATGGCTTAGTCATCCTCTACTATCATCGCGCATGTCAACGACGAGCCGCTTCATAGGCCAAATAAACCCATCCGATGATGAATGCGAGCCCGCCAATTGGGGTGATGGCGCCCAGAATGCGGACGCCTGAAACCGCCAGCGCGTACAAGCTGCCCGAGAACACTACGATCCCGGCCAGCAACAGCCAACCCACTCGATTTTGCGCCGTGGAACCGATTGCGTTGGCCCGGGCAAGAACAGCCACCAGCAAAATTCCAAGTGCGTGCACGAAGTGGTAGAAGACCGCTTTCTCGTAAACGGACATCGAGTAAGCGTCCAGCCTGTTTCTGAGACCGTGCGCGCCGAATGCGCCCATCCCTACCGCTAGGGCCATCAGTATCGCACCACTCGTGATCCAATTCATCAATCCAGTTGTAGCAGCAGAACCCAACAGAGGCCGGTACGAAGTGGGATGTCGACCTGGGAGAACTACGCGCTATATATCAATTCTGATCGGCTTTACTCTTACAGGTATGGACAGACGAAAGGCTTTAAACGTGATTGCGGGTGCAGGCTTGGCGGCACTGGCGCGGGGACAAGATTCTGAACCGACCAAATCGAACGGGATGATTTACCGCAAGCTCGGGAGCACGGGTGAGCGGGTCTCCGCCATCGGGCTCGGCGGGGCGCATATTGCCAAGCCTAGTGAGGAGGAAGGGATTCGCATTGTGCGCTCGGCGCTCGACCGGGGAATCACGTTTCTGGATAACTGCTGGGACTATTCCAATGGCGTTGCGGAAACCCGTATGGGCAAGGCGCTTCGCGATGGCTACCGCCAGAAGGCATTTCTGATGACCAAGTTCGACGGCCGCACGAAGAAGGCGGCAGCGCAGCAGATCGACGAATCGCTCGGCCGGCTTCAGACTGACCACGTCGACTTAATTCAGTACCACGAGAACATCCGCCTCGACGATCCCGACCGCTTCTTTTCTGAAGGCGGAGCGCTCGAAGCCGTGTTGGAGGCCAAAAAGGCGGGCAAGGTTCGTCACATCGGTTTTACCGGCCATAAAGATCCGCTGGTTCATGAACGAATGCTCGAAGTGGCCAAGCTTCACAACTTCAAATTCGATACCTGCCAGATGCCGCTCAATCCGATGGACGCCCATTTTCGGAGCTTCGCCAATAATGTCGTGCCGAAGCTGGTAGAGCAGGGAATCGGTGTGCTCGGCATGAAGCCCATGGCAAGCGGGATCATTCTCAAGAGCAACACGGTGACTCCGCTCGAGTGTTTGCATTACGCCTTGAACCTTCCGACGTCCGTAGTGATCACGGGTTGCGACAGCATGAAGATTCTGGATCAGGCCTTCGAAGCGGCGCGAACTTTCCAGCCGATGCCGGAGTCGCAGATCATCGCCATTCTCGATAAGACCAGGGAAGTTGCGATGGCAGGAAAATTCGAGCCGTTTAAGACCAGCACGATATTCGATGGAACCATAAAGAATCCGCAGTGGATGGGCTGAGAAGCGACGCTACCGCGCTACGAGCGCATGTTTTTCGCGGCATTCCTTGGAGCAGTAGTAGAAAAGCTGTCCTGCCGCCTGGCGGCTGAACGGCGTTGATTCGGCTACATAAGTTCCACACACCGGATCTTTGTGAAGTTCGCTGCCGCCGGTTGGTTTGGCTGTGGAAGACGTCTTCTTGTCTGCTCGTTCGCCGGATGGCGCGTCTGCGCCGGGATAACTGCTGGCGGCGTTGCGGACGCCTTTCATGACACTGTTTAGGATGGCGCGGGCTACGATAATCGCCACCGTTGTGATGAATAATTCGAGAAGGGCTCGGAACATCGGAAGGGGTGTTGCAAATTCAACGAATTCGAAAGGAATAGAGGAGCAGTCGTTGTCTGCTCCTCTATCAGGTTAACGTAAGAAGTTTACTTCTTCTTCTTGGCGCCGGGAACAGTAACGTTCGTCTGCACTTTTTGACCCATCGCTTCGAGCATGGCTTGCGCTTCTTGCGCATGCGTGCCGCTCGGTTGCAGTTGAAGATATTTATTCAGAGCGGTGGCTGTTTCGGGAGGGTAGCTCTGTGCGCCGCTCTTGGAATCTACGCTTCCACGAGACATCAGAATGCTGCCCATCTGGTACCAGGCTTCTGCGTAATTGGGGTCGGCATCGGTCGCTTTCTTGAAGAAATCGATCGCCTTGTCGCCCTGGCCGGTGTTGACCAGGTTTGCGCCCATGTTGAAGTATGCCTTCGAAGCCATCTGCGGATCGAGCTGAGCAGCTTTGGTCAGAGCCTCCGTCGCTTCGGGCATCTTTTTCTCAGCGCCATAGATGTTGCCGAGCTGATTGTAAGCGGCGGCTGAGTCCGGCTTCAGCTGAACCTCTTTCTGATAGGCCGCAACTGCTTCGTCGTAAGACTTGGTCTTGTCGTCACCAGTCTGATTGTTGCCCAAGCCGTAATAGGCTGCTCCCAGGCTGTCCCAAACGGCCACCTGCGTAGCATCCAAGTCACTGGCCTGCTTGAAACTGCCAGCAGCAGCCGTGAAATCGGTCACCTTCTGCGCTTTGTCCTGATCAGCACCAGCCTTCTTCAGGGCGTCTTGGCCCGCGTTGAAAGCGTCGTTCAAAGCTTTGTTCTTCTTCATGGCTTCGGAACGCTGCTTGGAGGCGGCTTCGAACTTTTCTTTTTGTTCCTTACTCATCCCACGTTGCTGATCGTCGGTGAGTTGACCGGCACTGGCGGCAGCCGCAGCCGCAGCCTGTTTCTTCAGATCGAAATTTACCGGCGGGTTGTCGTCACCCATGCCCGCCTTCACGTTGCCTACCTTGTCTACTTCTTTGCCATCCACCATACAGGAGATGTTGAAAACCCCTAATGGAAGTCCGGTGTAAAGCCAGTGACCTTTTTTATCCGTCTTTACCTGGTAGTGACCTTTAATGTCCTGCCGGTCGAGCACGATGACGGCTCCCTTCAACCCTTGGCCGTTCGCATCCTTAACCTCGCCTTGCAGCGTGGAAGTCTGGGCCCAAGCCGCACAGGCCGAGAGGAGAACGAAGCCGCTTAGAGTAATGGAGCGCCGCAACTGGGCGAGCATAAGCATTCAACCTTTCTATTCAAAATTCAACCTTACAATACTATAATCTCTCATTCCCCTGGCGCCGAACTAAACCGCAAATACTCTAGAAACATCAGCTTTGGACCCGCTTTAATCGGGTCAACTAACGCGGCCTGCGACTCCTGCAACCCGCCAGGCGTCAAAAGCATCTCAATGGTTACAGAGATGCGTCATGTTATTGAAAAGCATGGAGGGAACGCGTTATGATACTTCGTATTCGGACGGAAAGGGAGTGGCTGTGGTAAACGGGATTGGATCCCGCATCATACTGGCAGGGCTTTTGCTGTGGTCGACGCCTGGGTTTGGCCAGTCGCTCGCACAAGCCGAAGAACTGTACAAACATACGGAGTTCGAAAATTCAATCCGCTTGCTAGACAAGCACAGCAACGATGCCGCTACAAATTTTCTTCTGGGCCGCGACTCGTTCATGTTGGGCGATTTCAAAGCTGCGACTGATTACCTGCAGAAAGCCACGAACCAGAACCCTCACAGCAGCGAATACTCAGATTGGCTGGGTCGCGCATACGGTAAACGTGCTGAAACCTCAAATCCGCTAATGGCGCCGTCATCGGCTTCCAAGGCTCGGCAAAATTTTGAGCGTGCCGTTCAGCTCGATCCGAAAAACTCCGATGCTCTCAGCGATCTTTTTGACTACTATCTCGAAGCTCCCGGATTCCTCGGCGGCGGCTATGACAAAGCGCAGCAGGTTGCCGAAAAGATCTCTGTCGTCGACCCGGTGGAAGGCTATTTCGAAAAGGCAAAGTTAGCACAAAGGCGAAAAGAATTTGACAATGCCGAACTGCATCTGCGGCAAGCTCTCGCAGCGGCACCTGAAAAGGTAGGCGCCCTCCTCGAGTTGGCGAAGTTCCTTGCCAAACAGGGCCGCACGCACGAGAGTGACGCCGCGCTCGCTGAGGCGCAACATATCGAACCGAATTCTCCTCTCGTCTGGTACACACGTGCTGACATCCTCATCAAGGAGAAACGCAACCTCACGGAAGCACGTGATCTTCTGCACAAATACATTCAAGCCCCCATTACTGCGGATGACCCGCCTCGGGATGAGGCTGCCAGGTTATTGAAGCAGGCGGGTGGCGCGTAAGATCTCTTTCCCGAAGATTCAATCTCGGGCTTTGCCCTCATGAAATTCTCCGAAGCGATTCGCTTCAGTTTTCAGGCTCTCCGGGCCAATCGACTTCGAACCTTTCTCACTGCGCTCGGTTTGATTATCGGCAACGCCTCGGTCATTCTGGTTGTAACTATTTCGCTGGCCAGCAAGGATTTGATCCTGGATCAGATTCGAGGCGTTGGCTCGAATCTCGTTTATGCCAGTCTTGAGTCAAGCGGGATCAATGCGGCCCAGGTGCAGGCCGATTTCGTCAAGATAGCGGATGTTCAGGCGCTTCGTGAAACGCTTGGCGACACCATTGTCGCCGCTACCGCTGTTATGCCGGGAAACGACCAGATCGTCGTGAATGGCAACGTTCGTTCGGTTTCCATAGCCGGTGTCGACGCCAGTTATCGCGCTGTCCGCAACTTGGTGATTTTGGCTGGACGTCCGTTCGACGAGAGCGATGTCACTCTACGTGAGCACGTTGCAATGCTGACTGAGAAACTCGCAACCCGCATATTCGGCAGCCAGCAGGCAGCGCTTGGCCAAACATTGAAGGTTTATGGTTTGCAATTTACCGTGATTGGAACCTTCCGTGAGAAAACCAGTACCTTCGGTGAAGGTGAAATCACAGACGAGACCGTCCTGATTCCTATAACGGTGATGAAGAATTTCTCCCAATACGAACGCGTCGACCCAGTGTACATTCAAGTTCGAAATGCGAATGATGTACCTGCCGTCGGCCGACAAGTAGGAGGCTTGCTTTCACACCGGCACCGTAGCGGCGCGAAATACAACGTTCAGGATCTCGAGGCCATATTGGACACCGCCAATGAAATAGCGAATGTACTCACCATCGTCTTGATCATCGTGTCGGCCATTGCCCTGATCATCTCCGGGATCGGCATTATGAATATCATGCTGGTTACAGTGACGGAGCGAACACGGGAAATCGGTCTGCGAATGGCAGTTGGGGCATCAAGGCGCGAAGTGTTGATGCAGTTCTTGATCGAATCCGTGTTGATCAGTCTAAGCGGAGGATGTATCGGAATCGTGATAGGACTTGCACTGCCGTTGAGCGTGCGCCTGTTTACCAACAAGGTGAGCGTTCCCATCTCTCCTATTTCCGTTTTGGTTGCATTTGCCGTCTCGTTTACGGTGGGAGTAGGATTCGGACTCCTGCCGGCACGACGAGCCTCACAACTGAACCCGACGGAAGCACTGCGCTACGAGTAGCTTCCGGTTTATTCGAAGGAGCAGTGGGCGCAACTTCGCGCCCCGCGCCATCGGAGCTACCAGGCTGAGGGAGGATCGCTGGCTGGAAAGCTGTCTTCTACTGTGATGTCGTGCGCTTCATCGATCTCTTGTTTGCGGTTCTGACCACTCGTCTTCGACCAGATTAGATATCCGGCAATCGGTATCGCGATTCCGAGTATAAAGTAGGCAAACTTTCGGCCGCTGCCTTGCATTTCTGTCATGTTTGTCACCTTGCAAAGTGGACGCCGGGACGCGCCTTCCTGCTACAGCGAAACAAGGAAGAAAACTACGGCTTGCTGCTAGCCCAATATGCGCGATGCCCAAGGTAGTCCGGATCCGGCAGGTTGGCCAGGATCGTCCGGCGAAGTTTCATCACATCCACCTCGCCCTGTTCCTGATAAATGATCTTGCCGTCCGGAGAAATCACCACTGTAAAAGGCACGCCGGCTTCCCACTTCGGATCGAAAGCTGTTTGCATCGCTTGCGTATCGGTGGAGCCGAAGAGCAGATTGCGACTGGACGCATGCTGACGTTCCAGCGCTTTCATCACCCCCGCTTTTTCATCCGGCATGTTGGCCGATATCATCACCATGTCGAAATCGCGTAGCCGGAACATGCGGTATGTTGTTTCGAGATCCGGAAATTCATGAACGCAAGGGCCGCACCAGGTGGCCCAAAAATTCACCAGCAGCACCTTTCCCGATTCACCGGCGCTCAGCTTCTTCAATTCGTCCGCCGACACCATGTCCAGCTTGACCGGTTCGGCTTCGATTTTCGCCATCTCTGCTTTGCTGCCGGCTTCTTTTTCAATCCACTTCGTAGAGCACCCGAAAACACCGGTGTGAGCGACGGGAACCGGCTTTCCAGCCAGCAGCGCATCAATCGCATTCCGCGTGTCCTGCGTCTTCACCAGCGATTCCCTTTGGCTGTTGTCGATTCGGCCCTCATAGCGAAGTTTTCTCTCCTGATCGAAAATGAAAACGTGCGGTGTCGCTTTCGGCCCATAAGCGACAGCCGTTTTCTGCGTGTCGCCATCGTAAAGATAAGGAAAATCGAAATGCCGGTAAGCGGCGCGAATCTTCATGTCGGGCAGGCTGTCACTGACATCCGTGTACCCCAATTCGTCCAAACGAATCGCCGCCGGGTTATTCGGCTGAATGGCAATCAGGGTCACTCCTTTGCCGTGGTAGTCGTCAGCTAACTTCTTTATGCGAGTTTCGTACAGCTGAGCGGTCGGACAGTGATTGCAAGTAAACACAATCACCAACACTTTACTCGACGCATACTCGCTGAGCTGATGAACTTTTCCATCTACGCCCGGAAGCGAAAAATTCGGAGCAGGCGAACCAAGTGCCAGCGTGGTGTGAGGAGCGTCAGCGAACGCGCACACTGACACAAGCAGCAAAATCAAATAGCGCCACATGATGCAGAGTCCTTTCATAATCGAGCGATTTTCCTCTCGCCGATTCGCCCTTATCTTATCTGATTGAAATCGATCAGCACCCAATTCGTCTTTGCGACTTTCACGTGATGGCGATCAATCGCAACCCTGCTTCAACCGACATCGGTTCTTCATAAGATGTTCACAACTCTGTGACACGGCAGGCGCTAACGTAAGTAGAAACTTTTTTCAGCACAGTTTAAAAGAGTAGGGATTGTGCGAATGAAAAGAGACTGGAGCTAGTTAAGCAACGAGGATCTATGCATCAATTTCTGTCGAGTTCCATAGCCGCTTCCTTAGTTTTCGGACTTTCAATTAGTCCGCAACTGACGTTCGCCGCCGCCGCTTCCAGCGGAACGCCCTCATCCCCTATCAAGCACGTGGTCGTGATCTTTGGCGAAAATATTTCGTTCGATCACTATTTCGGCACCTACCCTCGTGCCGTGAATCCTCCTGGTGAGCCGGCATTTCGCGCGGCCGCCAATACACCCACCGTAAATGGGTTGACTGAAGCATTACGTACACGAAACCCTAATCTCAACCCCGCGAACGGCACGGGCGCGAGCAATCCGTTCCGGCTCAATCGGTCACAGGCACTAACTGCTGATCAAAATCACAGTTACGGTCCGGAGCAAGCCTCGTTCGATAGCGGTTTGATGGATCTCTTCCCATTGAAGACCGGCACCGCTGGTCCGCCTCCCTCTTACTATCCGCCTGTTGTTTCGACGAAGGGTCTTGTCATGGGCTATTACGATGGCAACACTGTGACGGCTCTGTGGAACTACGCTCAGAGCTTTTCAATGAACGACAATTCCTATAACACCCAATTCGGTCCTTCCACGCCCGGCGCTCTGAATCTGATCTCCGGCCAAACCAATGGCATTAACGCCATGGTGAACGGGCCCAGTTCGGCCGTTGTCGCGGACGGCAACGGCGGCTACACAGCGATTGGCGATGCCGATCCGGTTGGCGACGTCTGCTCTGGTTCCACCAAGTTCCAGTACAGCCTGGGCGGCAAAAACATCGGCGATCTGCTCAATAATGCCGGTGTGAGCTGGGGATGGTTTAACGGCGGCTTCGACCTGACGAAATCCAATCCCAACGGAACCAGCGGCTGCGGTCGCAGCACCGTTTCTCCGGTCACCAAACTGACCGAGACCGACTACGTGCCTCACCATCAGCCTTTCCAATACTATGCTTCCACAGCCAATCTCTCGCACACACGTCCCACCTCTGTTTCGATGATTGGCAAGCAGGGCGATGCGGCCAACCATCAGTACGACCTCGATGACTTCTACGCTGCCGTGAGCGCCGGAAACTTCCCCGCCGTCAGCTTCCTCAAAGCGGCCTCTTATCAGGACGCCCACCCCGGCAACTCGAATCCTCTGGACGAACAGGCTTTCATCGTTCACGTTCTCAACTTCCTGGCGCAGAACAACGCTTGGTCCGATACCGCCGTGATCATTGCCTATGACGATTCCGACGGCTGGTACGACCATCAAATGGGTCCCATCATCAACGGTTCAAACACCACTTACGATGCGCTCAACGGGCCCGGCAACTGCGGTATCGGGACCAGCGCTTTACCGGGCGTCGATCCAACCACGATTCATGCGCAAGGTCGTTGCGGCTACGGTGTTCGCACGCCGCTGGTCGTAATTTCTCCCTATGCCAAGCCGAACTCGGTCGATCACACTTTGACCGACCAGAGCTCCATCACTCGCTTGATTGAAGACAACTGGCTGGCTGGTGAACGCGTCGGCCAGGGCTCGTTCGACTACATCGCCGGTTCTATGTGGAAGATGTTCGACTTCGATCAGCAACCGACTGCGCCCATCATCCTGGACGAACAAACCGGCGAAGTGCAGTAAGCCGAGCCGAAAAAAGTTCGCATCATTCCTGTAGCAAAATTAAAGGAGCGGGAGGGGTCGAAAGGCCTCTCCCGCATTTGTGCATTCAGTGTCTAAGAAAAACAGCGTTCTCTCCCTCACCCGCCGCAGCCTGATACAAGGAGCAGGTCTGCTAGCGCCCGCGCTAATGAGAGGCCATCAGCATCAGATGCCGCCAATGCCGCCCACTCCGAAGTTGGTGAACCCGAATCAACTGGCTCCCTTTGTCGACCCGCTTCCCATCCCCGCCGTTGCCAGGAGCAGCGGAACCAGACCCGATCCCACCAATCCGTCCCGCCAGCTTCCTTTCTATAGATTGCCGATACGTCAGACCGAGGCGAAGCTCCATCGCGATCTCCAGCCGACGCGCCTGTGGACTTACGGTCCGAGCATGCCGGGGCCGACTTTCGAGACTCGCAGCGGAGACGGCCTGCTCGTTGAATGGGCGAATGAACTGCCGACCAAACATTTCCTTCCGATCGATCACAACCTTATGGGAGCAGAAGCGAACCAGCCGCCCGTGCGAACCGTCGTCCATCTGCACGGCGCCAAGACTCCCCCGCACAGCGACGGATATCCGGAAGATTGGTTTACGCCTGGCAAGTCCGTTGTGTATCACTATCCGAATGAGCAGGAAGCCAGCATGCTCTTCTATCACGACCACGCCATGGGCATCAATCGCCTGAATATTTACGCCGGAATGACAGGCTTATTTCTAATCCGTGATCAGGCGGAAGACGCACTGAATTTGCCCAAAGGAAAATACGAAATTCCCCTCGTGATTTGCGATCGCATGTTGACCGCGGATTCACAGCTCTTTTACCCCGTATCAATCAGGCCGGAAGCTCCTTGGATCCCCGAGTTCTTCGGTGAATCGATTTTAGTAAACGGCAAGCTGTTTCCCTATCTCGAAGTCGAACCCCGCAAATATCGCTTTCGCATTTTGAACGGATCGAATGCTCGCTTTTACCGACTCTCGCTCGACAATGCAGCGCAGTTTCACCAGATCGGAACCGACCAAGGTTTACTCGCCGCTCCGGTTCAAAACAGAGGAATTACGCTTGCGCCGGGAGAACGCTGTGATTTGGTCATCGACTTCGCCGAACACAAAGGCGACCAGATCGTGTTGAAAAATGACACGCTGCGCCTCATGCAACTTCGTGTCGCCCGCTCCGGCGATCCGGATACCAGTTCTCTGCCGAAGCAGCTGAGGCCCATTCAAAAAATTGCCGAGTCTGCCGCCGTCAAAACCCGTGAGCTCACTTTGGAAGAGCTCGACAATGTCCTCGACGAACCGGTGACACACCTGCTGAACGGCGCTCGCTGGCACGATCCCATCACAGAAAATCCGGTCATCGGCTCAACCGAGATCTGGTCGCTCGTGAACGTCACCGAAGATGTTCACCCGATACACCTCCACCTGGTTCGCTTCCAGATCCTCGATCGTCGCCCCTTCGATGTGACGAACTACCTGATCAACAAAAAAATTCGCTATACCGGAGATGCTTTTCCACCGGAGCCCATCGAAACCGGATGGAAGGACACTGTTCGCGCCACTCCCGGAGCAGTCACTCGCATCATCGTTCCGTTCCATGGCTACACCGGTCGATACGTCTGGCACTGCCATATTCTCGAGCATGAGGACAACGAAATGATGAGGCCGTACGAAGTTGTCGCAGCTACTTGAGTTGCGGCGTTTTGAGAATGTTCAACAGATTGTTATAGTCATCCGTCCATAGCCGTAGCCCGGGACGAGACGGCATCGCTATCGTATGGACTTTTAGACTGGCATTCCCGAGAACATCCTCGTTCCGGGTGACGAGCACCCAGTCTGCCGGCAGCGTCAGATCATCGTCGTTCTGATGATCCCTGATGAGCACCGAACGATAGCCGGCGTCCTCTGCCAGTCGCTTGACCACGCTTGCCAGATCCAGATAATTATTCGAAACATGAAACGCCAGAACGCCACCCGGCTTCAGGTGATTGAGATAAATGGCCACCGCTTCTTTCGTGATGAGATGAACCGGAATCGCATCCCCTGAGAACGCATCCAGCGCAATCACATCGAAGGGAGCGGACTTCTCATGCTCCAGAGAGAGCCGCGCGTCCCCAGTTACAATTTCTGTCCGAGCATGGCTTTCGCGCAGGTAAGTGAACAGCGATTGCGCAATGTCTTCCACTTGCTGATTGATCTCGTAGAAACGAAATGTATCTCCCGGCTGGCCGTAGGCGGCAATCGTACCCGCGCCCAGGCCGACAATCGCGACCCGCTTCGGCTCGGAGAAGCCCTCGCGAAGAAGAATCCCAATGCCTGAATCAGGACCATAGTAAGTGGTCGGGCGCAGCCGCATGGGCAGCAGAAGAAATTGAGATCCGTGTTCGATCGTGCCATGGAACAGTGTTCGTGTCTGCCGTTCGCCGGCCAGCCGCGACTGCACCACTCGCAGCGATCCATAAAAACTGCGGCGTAGTGAAAGTGTATTTTCCCGGTAGGCTCTGACGTTGGCGCCGAACACGACCATCGTTCCCGCAGTCGCGGCAACCCACAGAATTCGCGTCGTCCGAATCCGCTCTCCCCACGTGACGACCGCCGCCAGTGCAGCCGTCAAAACCAAAGTCAAAGGCAGTTCGTAGATACCGCTGAAGATCTGTGGACAAACGATGCCGACGAAAACTGCTCCACAAGCGCCCCCCGCCGCAATCATCAGGTAGAAATCCGTCAGTCGTTGCGGCTTCGGTTTCAATCGGTTGAGCTCGCCATGGCAAAACATGCAGCCAACGAAGAGGCCGAGAAGAAAAATCGGCAGGCTCACCTGGATTGCTTCAATCGCATTGATGTTGTAGATGCCGTAAGCAAGAACGCCTAACGCCATCGCCAGCAGCTTGAGCCAGAAACCGCGCTGGTAGATCGCTTGCGACCCGAAAGCCAGGACAAATGTGAGCAGATAAATTGCTAGCGGAAGCACCCACAGCAAAGGGACGGCCGCTACATTCTCCGTAATGTGATTCGTAATCGACAGGAGCAGCATCGACCCGCACGCCGATAGCGCGAACCACAGGGACTGCGTGGCAACCGTCGGCGGTCTATCGGAAGCAAGGTTCGTCTCGATCGGTGCAGGAACGCGAACGCCGGCTCGATTGCTAAGCCAGGCAGCCGTTCCGCAAGCTGCAACGAACAAGGCATACATCCCCGACCACCATTCCCGTTGTGAGCTCATATCCAGCCGCGGCTCTATCAAAAGCGGATAAGCCAATAACGCAGCCAGTGAAGCGAAATTCGAGAGCGCAAACAAGCGATAGGGAATTTCATCTCTCGTTCGGACAATCCAGTGCTGCAGCAGCGGACTCGTCGCCGAGAGTGCAACGAACGGGATTCCAATCGTGACAGTCAGCATCCCTAAAATCAGCGCAGCTGGGCTTTCGGTTGAACTCGATGCCCATAGCCTTTGAGGGCCAACCGGAAGAAAGAAGAGCGACGCTGCCAGAACCGTAACGTGAACAGCAACCTGAGTACGCAGATTCTTCTGTCGGCTGAGCAGGCGCGCATAAAGGTAACCACCCAAAAGCGCAGTCTGATAGAAAACCAAACACGTAGACCACACCGACGCAGAACCGCCAAACCAGGGCAGAATGCGCTTCGCCACCAGCGGCTCTAATGAGAAAAGCAAGAAAGCGCTAAGAAAAATTGAAAGACCGTACGCGAATGTAGACCCAGAAGGTCCCTTCGTTGGGAGTTGAAGAGAGAAGGGAGAGGACTCGCTATGCAAGTTACAGGCTATCGAACGTCAGCTCGCGGCAGCGGCGGTTGCCTTCGCTGGTCATGACACATTGACACCATATAAACTATATGGTACGTTTCTGCTGTGGCTTTTTATATTGAAAGCAAGGAGGTCAGCGACTTACTGACACAATATGCCAAGCGCGAAGGCAAGACTAAGACAGCGGCTATAAGAGATCTTCTTAAACGTGAACTGAAGGAGAGTTCAAAAAAATCCCCCCAAGAGCGATTGCAGAATGTTCTAACGTTTGTCAAGAACACTCCAACGGAAAAGAGTCCAATCGGTCATTCCGACATCCACTTTCTTTACGAATATCTCGATGCTCATTGATACGTCGGTCATAGTCGCCATCCACAACAAAGAGAGTGGTTATGAAGATTTTCTCCGCCGAATTTCCGAAGCGAAACGTCGTTGGTTTTCGGTGGCGAGCTACTTAGAATTTGTAATCGTAAGCAAGAATGAAGCGTGGCTTGCTGGGCTGATTAAAGTGGCGGATATTGAATTAGTCGATGTTTCAAGACGCGATATCGAGGAAGCGGTCGGCGGCTTTTTTCGATATGGCAAGGGTTTCGGGTCTGCCTCATTGAATTTCGGAGACTGCATCGTTTACGGAACGGCCAAGGCTGCTTCAGTCCATGTTCTGTTCAAAGGTGATGACTTCTCAAAGACCGACATTGGTCAAGTGACGCTTCAAGGCGAAGAGACACCATAATGAATGTCTCCGTATGATGCTGTCGATCACCAAGCGCCAGTAAGACTGGCTGGTCGCTCTCGTCAATTATTAGGGCGTCCTTGTTGCTAAGCTAGCAAGCGAGAATCAGACTCATGTACCGGCCGGCAGTCGATAGCAATTTCTGGAACTCAAAAGGATTGGCGTGGTTTTGGACGATCCTGGTCGAGGTCGTTCTACTTATCGCAGCTGTTAAAGATCCGGTACCCGCTGTTGCGCTGGTTCAGTATGGTTTGCTGATTGCTCCTCCCCTTATTCTCTGGAATGCATTCCGGCAGAATGCTCACGAGCCTGTCCGCGATCGCGTGATCCTTGTCTATCTAATAGGTGTCGTGCTTGATTTGCTTCGTCTGCGCTGAGCACCGCAAATGTAAACCGTTGCATCAAGTAAAAAGGCCGTCCCGCAGGACGGCCTTCAAGTGCACAACTCGGATTTCCTTTACCGCGGTGGCGCCATTCCCGGCTGAGGCGCAGTAGGCATCATGGGTCTGGCTGGGGGCGTGGGCGTTGCTCCCGGAGCGAGCGGCTGTTCGCCTTGGCTCGGTGGAACGCCAATCTTCACACCAATTACTTCCCCGGATACCACCATCTCCACCCGCCGATTCATGGCTCGTCCTGAAGACGTATCGTTCGACGCCACCGGATAGGCTTTGCCATAGCCGACAGTGGTGATCGTCTGTGGATTCAGTCCCTGCGTGAGGAGAAACTCGCGAACCGTGTTGGAACGCTGCTCAGACAGCTTTTGATTGAACGGATCCGAACCGGTGCTATCGGTATAGCCTTCTACCTGCAAATTCAAACCGGGATGCGACAAGATGATTCCGGATAGCCGAGCCAGCTTCTCACGAGCATCACCCTTCAACGTGTATTTCCCCGTATCGAACAGCACATCACTTAGGTTGATGACCAGCCCGCGCGTGGTTTCACGAGTCTGCAGCACCGAGTTAAACTGCTGCAGCAACTGCTCACGCAGAGCGTTCTTCTCCATATCGGCCTGCTGTCTTAAACGATCCGCTTCAGCTGCCGCTGCCGTTGCTTTCTCGGCTTCGGCCGAAGCTTGAGCGCGAGCCGCATCCGCCTGCTGACGAGCTGCATCCGCCTCGTGTCTCGCCTGGTCAGCCGCCGCCCGCTGCTGAGCCTCCTCCTGCGCTTTACGCGCCGAAGCTGCCGCTGCCTCGGTTTCTTCCGCAGCTCTTGCTCGTGCCGCTGCTACCCGATCCGCCGCCTGCTTACGCTCTGTGTCTAAAGCGATCTGCTGTTGCCGGCGAAGTGAAACGACGCGCGCATCTTCTGCTTTCTGAACCGCCTCGCGCGCCGTCATAATCGCCGGCTTCCATTGCTTGCGCCGTTGATAGTCTTCTGCCTGGTTCAGAGCTGTAGTCGCGTTTTGGAAGGAGTCGCTAGCGAACTGGTCCGCTTTGGCGTAACGTGCAATCTGCACCGCATTCTGCGCTTCATACAGCTCTAACGGGTTCTTCTTGCTCGAATCCAGAGTGACCGGACGCTGTTGTCCTTCCGGGACCTGATAGGTGTATTGTCCTCGCGGTAGAAGTTCGAACTTCGCATTGATCAACTCTTCTTTGCCCAGCGTGTCCTTCCGGATGATGTTTTCCATCACCACGACGTCACTCGGCATAGAAACGTTGTAATACGGTTCTGCAGTGATGATCAGGCCGAATGCCTGGAGCGGCACGCTGAAGTTGTCCGTCTTGAAATTGCCGTTGGAATCACTTACCACCTCACCTACATTTGTCGGTTTACCATCCGGTGTGATAGCCCACAAAACGTAAGTCAGATAAGTCGCCCCAAACTGCTGCACCGAAGGTAAGCCTTTGATATCGATCTTGATCTGTGCAGCGCCAAGCCTGCTGTTTACCTCGGCTGTTCCCTTCGCTTTGGGCGCGATAGAGGTGCCTTGAAAGTCAACCTTTGTCCATCCGCTGCGATGTCGATAGCTTACCGCCGAGACCGAATGCGAGACCACCTGGACACGGAAGATCGGATTCGGCCCACCCGGACTATTCTGCTGGTTTCCCGACTGCGTGGGATTCGCCTCCTGCCCCACAACCGTGAGCGGTAAGCATGCAATAACTGCATACACGAAAAGTCTCATACACTCTGAGTTGTAGCACGATTCAGTCCATTTAATAGCATCAGTATCTTCCTTATTAGTTACAAGATAGTTCCGCGTTCAGCTATGTATTACATACAGCTGTCCTTATTGGCGTATGTTCGAATCGTTATAGTCTTTCTCGGAACATTAAATTTACTCCACGTTTCAGACCTATTTCCACATTCCTGCTCTCCCCCGGAATCTGGGGCCTTCGCTGGTCCGGGAGCTCTCGCTACTCCCGGAGCTCTCGCTAATATTGTTCTGTGCCCTCTTCGCAGTCCACAACAGCCGGCGAACGTCCTCGCGGTCGTTTCTCCTCGCCACTGTTGCCTATTTTTCTGATCGTTCTCGTCGATGTTCTCGGCTTTACCATCATTCTTCCACTCTTGCCGTTCTATTCCGAGCATCTCGGCGCGTCTCCCACCATAGTCGGAGCGCTCGTCTCTACTTACGCCGTCTGCCAGCTCATCGCCGGCCCCATACTGGGCCAGCTTTCTGACCGAAGGGGTAGACGGCCCATCCTGCTTGTCAGTCAAGTAGGCACCCTCATCGGCTTCCTGATGCTGGCCTTCTCCACCCACATCTGGATGGTGTTCCTGGCGCGGGCCATCGATGGCGCGACAGCCGGAAACCTCACCATCGCGCAGGCTTACATCAGCGATGTCACCAAACCTGAGGATCGTGCCAAATCCTTCGCCCTAATCGGAATCGCCTTCGGTTTCGGCTTTCTCGTCGGTCCCGCCATCGCCGGCTTTCTTGCTCATTTCGGATACCAGGCGCCCATCTTCCTGGCCTCGGCACTCTCTTTAACCACCATCTTGTGCACCTTTTTCCTCCTGCCGCGACGCGAGGTTTTACACGACCTCAATGCCGAACCGGATGCTAATCCTGGTCCCGGTGGACGCCGTTTGTCCCTCATCTCGTGGGGAGAATATCGCAGGTATTTCCGTAATAAAGAACTCGCTCAGCTCTTGCTGCAGTGGCTGCTGTTCTCTTTTTCCTTTTCCACCTTCATCTCAGGCTTCGCCCTGTTTGCCGAGCGCAGATACCTGTGGGACGGCCGTCCCGTCGGAGTTCGCGAGGTCGGCTATATCTTCGCCTTCACTGGTTTCCTCGGAATGATCATGCAAGGCGGCGTGGTCGGACGCCTCGTCAAACGATGGGGAGAGCGCAAAGTCGTACGAATCGGATTTATTTCTTCGGCCCTCGGCTATGCAGCGGCCGGCCTGACCCACACCGTCGGGCAATTGCTTTGTGTAAACGCCTTTTCTTCAATAGGAGGAGCCGGTCTGCGCCCCACCCTCACCAGTTTGATTACGCAGCGAGCCGGCAAACGGGAGCAGGGCGTAATTCTCGGTCTAACTCAATCTCTAATGTCGGTTGCGCAAATCACCGCGCCCATCATCTCGGGCCTCATGATCGACCGTCATCTCTTAACCAGCTGGGCCATTTGGGCCGGAATCCTGGCCGGACTCGCCCTGCTTTTTGAACCGAGAAACGTGATTACGTCGTCTCAGAAGAACGATGCCTTCGCTGAAGCTTCGCGCCTCTGAGTGGGTAGTTCTCAGCTTCTTCGCGTACATCCCGCTGGTTTCCCACTGGTTCCCGGCGAGAACCCACCTCCACCACCAGCCCTTCTACATTCTGCTCGCCTCCGCTGTCTTGTTTGTTCTCCTCAGCGTCCTTGAACAGAACTACCGAAGCATCGCCGTCTCTCGCCTTCGCGACTTCTTGCCTATTGTTCTCACGCTCATCGCCTTCCGTGAAATGGAGCTCTTCCTCCCGCTCAGTTTCGATCACAAACTGGAAGACTCCTGGATTCAGTGGGACCGCCTTCTCCTGTCCTCCTGGCGCCTTCGCGGCCTGATTGAGAGTTTCGGCGCGCTGATTCCGCTCTACCTCGAACTGTGTTATCTGCTCGTCTACGGCCTGCCTATTTATTGCGTTTGTATCTTGTACGCGCAAAAGCGAAGGCGCTTCGTCGATCAATTCCTGGTCGTGTACTTAGTAGGCACGCTCACGGCCTACGCCCTCTTCCCTTACTTCCCCTCGCAACCGCCACGCATCGTCTTTCCGGGTCTGGATGCCCCGCACACCATGACGGCCCTTCGCCGCTTCAACCTCGCCATCCTGCACGCCGGAACCATCCACGTCGGCGTCTTTCCCAGCGCGCACGTATCCTCCGCCTTCTCCGCAGCCTGGGCCATGTTCCTGTTATTTCCGAAGCGCAAGATCTTCGGCTGGAGCATGTTGCTCTACGCAATTAGCGTGTCCATCGCGACCATTTACGGCCGTTACCACTACACCGCAGACGTTCTCGCAGGAATCACGATCAGCCTGCTGGCCGCGGCCGTGGCTGGCTTATTGCATCTTCGAGCGAACGCCCCAAAGCGAACTCCGGCGCTTATCGCCGAAAGCCAGCCCGACTAATTGACACCCCGCCCGCTCAACTCTACGCTTAAGACATGGAAGTGAATTTCGCGCCGGAACTGGAAAAGAAGCTGACCGACCTAGCCGCGCAGATAGGCCGCCCGGCGGATGACCTGGTGCGGGATGCCGTCAGTGGATACATCGACGAACTCGTTGCAATGCGTGATCTGCTGGATAGCCGTTACGACGATCTCAAGAGCGGCAAGGTAAAGCCCGTTGACGGCGAAGCCTTCTTTGAGCAACTCCGCCAGCGTGAGGATGTGCTCCTGAAATCCCTTGCCTCGTAATGGCTCAGGCTGGATTCCGGCTCCATCCCGGGGCCGCTGGGGACATAACTGAAATCTGGCAGTATATCGCCGCTGACAATCCGGAGGCCGCGAGACGATTACGTGAGCATATTTTGCAAACATTTCGGCAGTTGGTCGAGCACCCGCATATCGGGCGCCGTCGTGCCGACCTCACAAGCCGTTCCCTGCGCTTTCAATGGGTGCGGGATTAGCTTATTGCTTATGCGCCCGAGGAAAAAGCCGCTCTGGGTGGTGGCTGTCATCCATGGCCGGCGGAATCCCCGTGTCATAGCTGCCCTTCTGCGAGACCGAGTAGAATCGGCACAGTGGAAGGAACACCCTCTTGTCTGGCTCAAGCGAGGTAACGCTCTGCAGTCACTCGATGACCGAAGTTCATTTCCGCAAACGTTTCATAGCGGGCTGATTGCCAGAGCTAACAGTGAAAGTGTGACCATCGGTGCGGTTGAAGTTCATCCCGCTGACTGAGCCGACCGCCCCACGCGACGCCTAGTTCGGTAACCCAAACGCAAGAATATTCGGCCCTGCCGCAATCGCCACGTATTGCCTATGATCAAACAAATAAGTCATAGGTGAAGCGTGTGGCGGCTGATTCGTCTGAAAGCGCCAAAGCGGCTTGCCGGTCTTCGCATCGGCCGCCGAGAAGGCGTCATCATCCGCGCCATAAAAGACCACTCCCCCAGCGGTGCTGAGAACACCGCCCCAGGTATCCGCATTGCCGGTTTGCGCTAGTTGCCACCTTGCCTCGCCGGTGTGTATATCGAACGCGCGCAGAATGCGCTGACCCGGATCGGTCGGATCACCACTGAAAGACCCACCCATAAACCCTTGGCCTTCCTTATATTGCATATCGATGCGAGTGAATACCCCGCATCTGTCAGTCGTCTGCGCGTAATAGAGATCGGTGACTGGATTATAAGAAGTGGAATACCAATTCGAGGCGCCGTTTAGCCAGGGACAGCTCACCGTGCCCTCGTGAGTCGCCACTTGATCAGGCGCCACAATCGGGCGTCCTTCTGACGTCAGGCCTGTGGCCCATGTTAATTTTTTCGTATAGCGGCGCCCCAATAAGAACTTGCCGTTCGTGCGGTCCAACACATAAAGAAAGCCATTACGGTTCGCTTGCACTAATAATTTGCGCGGCTTACCTTGCCACGTGGCATCGATCAATGCCGACGGAGCCATGGCATCGAAATCGTGAACGTCGTGCGGGGTGAACTGAAAATACCACTTCAACTTGCCGGTTGTTGGATCCAGTGCAACGATGGAATCCGTGTAGAGATTATCCCCAAGCCGATTTTCCCCGATCAAATCCGGTCCAGGATTGCCCACCGGCCAGTAGACCGTGTTTAATTCCGGATCGTAGACACCGGTCATCCACGTTGAGCCGCCTGGATGGTCGATCGCTGTCCCTCGCCACGTATCCGAGCCTGGTTCCCCAGGCTTCGGCACAGTCCAGAATCGCCAGAGTTCTTTGCCTGACTTCTGATCGTAAGCGGCCAAGAACCCCCGAACACCGTCGTCGCCCCCCGCGATGCCGGAAACTATCATATCGCCGATCACTAGCGGCGCGCCGGTTGCGTTGTAGTTCTTGTGCCAGTCCACCATCTCGGTGTCCCAAACAAGAGCGCCCGTGAAACGATTGAGAGCGACGAGATGTGCGTTGTCGGTAGCGAAGAAAACTTTGTCGCCGGCGATCGCCGCCCCGCGATTTACGCCTTTTGCTGAAACACCGATAATGCCTTGCGTCCGCAAGCGGCGATAGTGCCAAATCTGACGGCCGCTTCCGGCGTCGAGGGCATAGCATTCGTTGGCCGCTGTTACGTACATGACGCCTTCAGCGGTCACCGGCGTCACCTGAAGTTCGCTATTGTCAGCAAGTGTAAAAATCCATTTGGGTTGCAGCGTTGAAACGTTAGATGCCGCGATCTGATCCAAATCGCTGTACCGGTTGCCAAGCGTCCGGCCATCGTAATTCGGCCAGTCGCTCTGCGAACTGACTCTTCGATACTCATTTTTCGTGCTTTTGCGAAGAAGATACAACTTATGATCGTCACTTAACAACTGCATCTCATCGGCGGAACGATTGAGCACCACACCCGATAACGCGTGTCCACCTTCGAGCTTCACTACGGAGCGCGAACCTGAGCCTTCCAGGGGTTTGAGGGTGCGCAAAAAGCTAATCAGGTTCAAGCGGTCGGAACCAACAATGTCCGGAAACGCAGGCATGCCCGAGCTCTGCAGGCCATTGTGCAGCAGCGTGACGAGTTCGTTATCGCTTCGGAGCCGTATACGGTCCAAAATCGAGGGGCCAAACTCACCTCCGTTCGCAGTTGTGCCGTGACAGGATGCACAGCGAGTCAAGAAAATTTGGCGTCCTTCGCTCGCGGGAGAATTTAGCGTAGCTTTTGGCGCAAGCTGGGCGAAGCCCAATCCGCCCCCCAAGAGGACAAGGAGTCCGCTCAACGCTGTAGCACTTAACACGTAACTGATATTCGGCATGGCCCTCGATTTAAATCTTAGGATAGGCCGTTGTCTTTACCAGTCGGCTACTTCTGGATGGCCACGGGCCTACAGCGCGACTCCTTATGCCTGATATTCTTGCTTCGGAGACGATTCGGTGACTACTCTAGAAGTTCCCGCTGTGAGGCCCGATGCGAAGCGGGAAGCTTTAGACTTAGCCCTTAAAAGCGCGACTTTTTCGCGCTCAGATCAATTGAAGCGATTTCTCCGGTACGTATGTGAAAAGGAGATTGCTGGAAAGTCCGATGAGATCAATGAGTATTTGATCGGAATTGAGGCCCTGGGCAAACCTCCGGGTTATTCTCCGGGAAATGATTCCTCTGTTCGGACTCGCGCGCACGCGCTACGCCAGAAGCTGCAAGAACTCTACGAAGCTGAGCAGCCGGATGCGGAGATGCGGATTGAGATACCAAAGGGCTGCTATACGCCGCACTTCCACGCTTCGGAATTAACGATCCCAGTTCAGCCGGTCCGCCAAGCGGCTTTACAGGACGTGTCTCTCCCGCAACCGGAAGGCTGGAAAACGAAACATCTCCTGTGGATGTTTGCCGCCGGCGTCCTGACCGCTCTCCTGGCTATTGGGGTACTACTCGCCTTGACAAAGCCTTGGAAAGCGGCTGCTTCAATCGATCCGATCGTGCGTGAAGCCTGGGGCCCCATGGTAGGTCCGGGGCAACAGGTAGACATCTGTATTGCCACGCCTCCTGCTTTACTGCTTCATTCCTATCGGGGCGCTTTGCCGGTATTCCCGCATTTCATGCCCGTGCCCGAGGAAGTGAATTCGTGGTACCAGTCGCTGCACATGACGGAGGGGGCCGGCAGGCTCTACATGAAAACCACCCAGGACGCAGTGCTTTTTGGCGATGGTTTAGCCGCGGTAACAGCTTCACGCCTGCTCAGCTTAGCCGGCACCGACGCCCGCGTCATACCGGAAGATAATTTGCGTCCCTTCGCGCTGCGGGACAGGAATGTGATCGTGATTGGATCGCCCAACTACAGCCCCTTTGCGGGACGGCTTTTGGAGCATGCGCCATTTTCCGTACGATACGACCCGGCCACTCGAGAAGAGGTGATCAGCGAAGAAGTCCCAGGCGCCGCGGCGAAGCAAGTATTCCGTCCGAACCGGGATGAGTTTGGCTCGCTGACCACAGCATATGGATTGATAACTGTTGTTCCGAGCCAGGGAATTGGTGAAGGACAGAAACAAACCATAATCTTTTCGGGGATTACGGCGGCTGGACCTCAGGCGGCCATGGAATTTTTCAAGTCGCCAGGGGGTCTTCAGGAGCTAAAAAAGCGGCTTGCTAAGCAGGGCTACAGAAGCTTTCCTCCGGCGTATCAGGTAGTGGTCCGGTGTGGATTGGATCATATCCTAGCTCTCAACTGGGCGTATCAGACCCACAAAGTCATTACTGCCGTCCCGCTATTTAACTGAAGTGCTCTTCACGTTAGACCTAAGTGATTGATTCACTGAGCGCCATCAGGGTTACGTAACTGTTTCGTGACCGTCTGGTGCTTACGTGCATGTCCATTCGAGGGTACCTTCTATTCCAACGGGGTTCAGAGTTCCAGCACCGTAAGAAGAGATGAACCGGAACTGGTGAGGAAGGATATGCAAAAAGCTAAGAAGCTGCTGTTCTGAAGACTTAAGCATATTTGAATCAAAACAAAGGTAACCCTATGTCACGAAAACAAACATCATTCGCTTTGATGATGATCGGTCTTTGCTCTATCTACGTGGCCGGCTATGCCCGCTCCGGTGGACAAGCTTCTGACTCTGCGCCAACACGGCCGCCTATCGTCGGCGTTGCGCATCTCGGGCTTCAAGTCAGCGATCTGACTACGGCCGACAATTACTATGGCCACGTCCTTGGCTACGAGCATTTTAGTCTCAACAGGCCCAATGGCCAATTGTTTCTCTATTACTACAAAATCAACGAGCATCAGTATGTTGAGATCTATCCGACTCTGACGGACACGACCAAGGATCGGATGACTCATTTCGCATTTGAAACAACAGACATCCAGCAGTTACGGGATTACTTAGCTGCCAAAGGTGTAAAGGGGGTTCCAGCGGCTCTGAAACCTGGCCTCGACAACAACGTAAGCTTCGGCGTGAAGGATCCTGAAGGGCACACAGTCGAGTTTGTTCAGTACATGCCCGGCTCACTGCACAGCCGGTACTTCGGCAAGCTAAATCCTAAAACCCGGATTTCGCAACACATGATTCACGTGGGAGTGACAATCCACAATCGCGAGCTTGCGGACACCTTCTATAAAGACATCCTCGGCTTTCAACTGAAGTGGTACGGCGGCCAAACGGATACCCAAACCGATTGGGTGTGCATGCGCGTGCCCGACGGAACAGACTGGCTGGAGTATATGTTGAACGTCGAAAATCCATCACCTAAGCGCCTGGGGGTGTTCCACCATTTCGCGCTCGGCGTCGACAGTATTCAGGCCGCCTATCAAACTGTGCTGAGTCGCGCCTACAAGCCGCCCTCGCTGCCTAGAATCGGTCGAGACGGCAAGTGGCAACTCGGTTTATTCGATCCTAATGACACACGTGCCGAGCTCATGGAGTTCAAACAAGAGAAGCCTTGTTGCTCACCGATGTTGTCGCTGTTTCAGATGGTGAACGGGAAGAAATAGAGGAGTAGGGGCCCATGAACACCGATTACGCCATCAACAGAATACACTTGATACTGCGGGCAGCTTGGCTGGTTCTTGGCTTTAGTTTTGTATTGCTGAGTCAAACATCGACCGGATCGATAACGGGTACGGTAACCGACCCCAGCGGTGGCGCGGTCGTTGGTGCGCGAATCGTCCTTACCAACACAGCAACCAGTGAATCGCGAACAGTTGCTACAACCCAGCAGGGCTTCTACTCATTTCAACTCCTGCAGCCGGCTACCTACCGACTGGATGCCAGCGCCGCAGGGTTCAAGAGGCTTTCCCGCGAGAATATAAAGATTGATGTCGGTCAGGTTGTAGCCGTGGACCTGAATCTTCCAGTGGGAGATATGTCTCAGTCGATAACCGTCGCCGCGTCGACTCCCGCCCTTGAATCCGAGTCTTCATCCCTCGGGCAGATACTAGACAACAAGAGCATTACAGAACTCCCCATCAACGGCCGGAACAGCTACGGATTCGCTCAGCTTGTACCCGGAGTACGTGCTCCGAACCTCTTCAGTCAGGTTCCCTACGGGACCTATAACGATCAGTTCATTTCAATCAACGGATCCAGGGTGGATGCAAACCAATTCTTCTTGGATGGGGGGACGAATTCGACGGAGTTTAACGGTCCAAATTACTATCCCTCGGTGGATTTGGTCCAGGAGTACAAGGTTCAGACTAATAATTTTAGCGCGGAATATGGGAACACCTCTGGGGGCGTCATCAACGTTGTTACGAAAAGTGGGACCAACTCCTTGCACGGTAGTGCGTACGAGTTCCTGCGGAACGACAAGTTAGATGCTAACGATTTCTTCGCCAATAGAGCTGGTAAGCCTAAGGCGCCGATTCGCTTCAATCAGTTCGGCGGGACAGTCGGCGGCCCGGTGATAATTCCTCACGTTTACGATGGAAAAGATCGGACCTTCTTTTTCTTTTCTTACGAAGGACTCCGCTGGGTGCGCGACTATGTGACTTCCGGCACCATGCCCACCCTCCTGCAAAGATCGGGCGACTTCTCACAAACGTCTAATGCCAACGGGCAGCCGATCACGATCTATGATCCTGCCGCCACCACGCCTGTTCCCGGCCAGCCGGGTCAATACGTTCGATCGCGCTTTCCAAACAACAAGATTCCTTTGTCTCGAATGGATCCTGTAGCTCTGGCGCTGTTGCGATACACGCCATTGCCGAATACCGCCGGGAACCCGATTACGGGCGCTAACAACTTCAGCACAAGCTTGTCCGGACCCCTCCAGGAGGACTCATATTCCATTCGCGTCGATCAGAAGATCACGGAAAACCAGAAGATCTTTGTGCGCTGGTCCGGAGATGTTCAAAATGATAATCGGCCTAACCTCTTTGGAGCGCCACAGTACGCTGCAAGTCAGAACGGGTATGGCGTGGATAATCAACATCACCAGGCGCCCGTGGCCAATTACAACTGGGTTATCAATCCGACAACGGTCCTTGAGCTTAGCTCCAGTGTTATGGATTTCTCGTACACTCGGGCCAACCCTGCTAATGGTTTTAATCCGACTACCCTGGGCCTTCCTGCTTACTTCAACAATGTTCCACTAGCCTCTTGCTTTCCTAACATCGTGGTTGCTGGATTCTCAACAACAGTAAACATCCCCGATAACGGAAGCAGCACCTTTATTGGTGACTGCGAAGGCATCAAGCAACGCTTCGACTCTTTTTACGATTACGCAAATCTGACCATGGTTCGAGGGGCTCACACTTTCAAGATGGGGGGGAACTGGGGTCTCAATCACATGGCGCAGGAGCCGCGTCCGGCCACTCAGACTTACACTTTTTCTCCGTCTTTCACCCAAGGACCTAACCCTATCGCTGCCAGTTCCACTGGCGGGTTCGGGTTCGCATCACTTCTTCTTGGAGCGGGCGATTCCGGCAACATTCAAACTAGCAATCCCGGCCAGTTTATTGCATATCACTACTATGGGCTCTACGTTGAAGACGATTGGAAGCTTACATCGAAGTTGACCCTTAACCTTGGATTCCGCTACGACTTCAATGCCCCCTGGAGTGAGCGCTACAACCGAATCAATAATTGGAACGGTAATTCGCCGTCACCGCTCCAAGTCGCCGGTCTCAACCTCAAAGGTGGATTAGAGTTTCCCGGTGTTGGCGGAATGCCGCAAGGTCAGTTCCAAAACGATCGGACGAACTTCGCGCCCCGATTTGGGTTCGCCTATTCAGCCAACACAAAAACAGTCTTCAGAGGAGGGTTTGGTATTTTCTATGGACCAATTAATGGATCCGGCTTCGCGGGAAATATGACAGCATTCAGTGGCTTCAGTGCTACTACAAGCTGGGTAAGCACCATAAACGGAGTAACTCCGGCCAACTATCTCTCTAATCCGTATCCCAATGGGTTTAACTACGCCGCTGGAAGCAGTTTAGGATTACTGTCGTCCCTGGGTCAGGATATTCAGACGGTTGATCGCGGCCGCCTTACGCCCTATGCCGAACAATGGAACTTTGGGTTTCAGCGGACACTCCCTGGGAATTTCTTAGCAGATTTGTCTTACGCGGGAAGCCATGGAGTGCATCTCTTTGGAAACCTCAACTACGATCAGCTTCCAAATCAGGATCTCGCGCTCGGCAGCGCCCTTCGAACTATTGTCAACAATCCCTTCTATGGCGTAATCCCTAGCGGACCACTCAGCACCGCGACTGTACAGGCAGGGCAATTGCTGCGTCCTTTTCCTCAGTTCAACAGCGTCACGGCGGAGAGCGCTTCCTACGGCAATTCAATCTATCACTCGTTCCAGATGAAAGTCCAACGGCGGTTTACAAATGGTCTCGGGCTGCTCGCATCGTACACATTTTCCAAGCTGATCGATGACACCCCGCCAGCAACCGTGAACCTGGGATTCCCGGGAGAGAACTTTAGCGCCGGGTTGGTTCAGGACTACTACAATCGGCGTGCCGCGCGTTCGGTCGCAAGCTTTGACACGCCTAATTACCTCAGCCTTAGTGCAACTTATGAATTGCCGCTCGGTCGGGGGAAGGCTTTCCTAAACCATTCGAGCGTCGGAAACGCAATCCTTGGCGGATGGCAGCTTAATGGCATCTCGGTCATTCATTCGGGACAGCCACTCGGGCTAACAACGGCCTCGAGTACGGCTTACAACTACGGCAGTACGCAATACCCTAATTATTTGGGGGGACCGGTTGGAACGCCTGGTCCCACCTCGGATAAGCTGAACAATTATTTCAACGTAAACGCCTTCGGAGTTCCTGCGCCCTACACATTAGGTAATGCAGGACGATTGTTGCCTTACTTGCGCGCACCCGGGCAAGCGAGTTTAGATCTTTCGATCTATAAGAACATCCCCATTCACGAGCGAGCGCACATGCAGTTTAGGTTCGAAGCATTTAACGTGTTGAACCATCCCCAGTTCGATGCGCCCAACACGGTTATCGGTTCCTCGACCGCCGGTGTAATCTCCGATCAAGTAAATTCGCCTCGCGACATTCAGTTGGCATTGAAGTTGCTGTTCTAAGGGTTTCGAAGGCATAGGAGGGGCATCGTTTTAGGAGCTCACGCAGGCAGTCGGTGTGGTCTCGCACCCCGGTTTATTTGTCCTCCTATTTATTGAAAACTACACTAGCCCCCAAGCAAAGCTCCTCCGAAACAACCCAATCAACATCATTAGCAAAAACAAAAGCCATCCCATGCGGACTGCCCAAACCGGAAACGATCGGCGTCAAGGAACCCGTCGCCAAATCTAAACGCCCCACAAAACCCACCGACGTGCCCGAAGACCCGCTAGGCGCCCCAACACCCGCCGAAAAAGCCATTCCCGGAGCAAACTGCGCTTTCCTGATCGCATAAACCACATTGTTCGGAGTATCGGAAACCAGAAGAAATCCGTCCGCCGCAGGCGTGAAGATCGTGTCATCTACTTGAGGCGTCCCGAAGGGCGAGCTCAACGGAACCTGCAGCACGCTCTGATACTTGGTATTCGGCCTGCGAACCAGCACCAGCTCCGAATCAGCTTGACTCGTCATCAATAAATCACCTGCCGGGTCCAGCGTCATAGAATCCGGATCCTGCAAATTCAGAGTGACGCTCTCGCCCGTCACGATATTCTTAGCCGCCGCATCTCCTTCGAGCACCGGGCCCACCTCAACGCTGCTCCCCGACAAAGTCGCCTGCACAATGGCTGGTCCGGTATTCGGATTGTTCGCCGGATTGGAAGCGCTCAGAAATACTTCGCCCTTCCGAAACACAATGTCGTCGTACCCGCCGCCGTGCGGTGGCGGAGTAGCAAAAATGTACAGCCGTTGCTGCCGTGTAATTGGATCGAGGATGGCAATGTTCGGATTGCCGTCTTCATCCTGGATCGCCCAGATTTTCCCCGTGGCGGGATCCGCTTTCAGCCCGTCGTTATGGCCAGGGACATTGTAGACAAACAACTGCTGTCCGCTCTTGCTGTACTCAACGATCTGGGTAGCTTTCCCGTCCAGGCCGGCGGGATCGTTCCCGTTTCCATAGCCAATGTAAACCCGATTGCGCGTCACTGCAATCGAATCCGGCGCGGTGAATTGCCCCGGAACACCCATTGCAAACACGCTGAGCGTATAAGCCGGATCGACAGTCGGCGATGCTGCTTGTGCCTCCGCCAGGTTAGTGAAGCCCGGTAAGAGTAAAGCCGCGGCGGCGAGAGATTTCGCAATATTCATAGGTAAATTCATAAGTCGCTCCTTGCTTTTTGATCTGTTAGGAACCAGGGGCGCCCTTCTCAACGCCCCTTCCAGTTCCGATCTGCTGCTACCTTGCTTCGTAATTGATCCCAGGCAATACCGTTGTGCCTTCCTTGCGGACGGCATCGAGACTGGCCGGATTCAAGCCCAGCGTTTTTAGAATCGTCGGCGCCACCTGCATCGTTTCAACCGGCGATGAAATGGTCTTCGGAACGAAGAGCGGATTGGACACAAGCAGAATGACATTGGTGTCATCGTGCCCGAAGCCGCCGTGCTCTGACAATTTCGCGCTGCTGCCCGTATAAATCACCCCGACATTGGGAGCGACGATGATGTCCGGTGTGCGGGGATCGCCATAAGGAGGAAGGCCAGGCTTATCGAACATCTGCTCGAGCGTGGGACCGACAAAGATCTGTCCCAGCCCGACCTGTGTGGCATTGTCTTCAATCATCGAAACAGCATTGGCAGTCTGGCTCTGATCCGCCAGCCAAAGCAGAGAAATGTCGTCCTCCGTTGCCCCGATGCCGTTCGGATTAGTCGGCGATTCGGAGTCCGGAAGCAGAGAGGTAATCAGATTCGCAGGTGTCGTGCCATTATTCTTGCTCGGTCCGGGAATGGGGAAAAAGCGCTTCGGATCGATCGGGCTCTGTCCGTGCTTGGCCGTAATGATAATCAAAGTCGATTGGTACAGACCCTGATTCTTCAGCTCTGCCACCATCTGTCCCAGCGAAGCGTCTACAAACTGAATCTCGCTGAGCAGTGCCGGCGTAGGCGTTCCCAGCCCGTCGACATATCCGCCCGTGCCCACATTCTTCTCGATCAGTTTTTGACCGACGCTGACCACCTGGAAGTTCATTCCGAACACATTCGGCGCCCGCGCCGCCGCTCCATTGTGAGTCTTGCCGGCGATCTGATTCAGAATGGCGTTCACTTTCAGCGTGTCGTAGCATTGAATATTCTGAAAGCTGTCCGTCCACGAACCGGTTTGCGACGGGTCTGGAACGCTGCTGCACGCCAGCCCTGTCGGAGTCGTAATTCCAGGCAGCCCGACCACCAGCGAATTGATCTCAGGAGCGAAGTAATCGTCTACATTGGTCCCATTGCCAGGCCCTGAAACCGAAGAGTACGCCGGATGCTTGTCAGTCCACGCAGTGTACCCGCCGCTGTTGTGAATCACGCCGAAGATCGTGTTGGTTCTCACGAAATTCCACGGATACACCGGGGCGCAGTTATTGCGCGGATCGCGAATCAACCGCGCAGAATCGATCGACTTAATTCCGCCGTCATACAGGCTCGCTCCAGGCGCTCCGCCGTTAAGCAGAGTTTGATCCAGGTCGATCCCTTCCTCGTACTCGGTCCGAGTGCCTGTGGGTGCCGCGCCCGCTACGCAAGGTCCGGCCGCAACCCCGTTTCCGGTGGTCTTAGCAGGAGCATCCAGCGATCGGTCGTAAGCGACGTCGTAATATACGCCCACCGTGCGCGGAGAGCCGCCGGACACGATTGCCATCAACCCCGGAAAAGAGTCCGATGGCTTTGACGTGCTGGTCTGAAGATAATTCACGCCCGTCTGTCCCAAGCTGGCAAGACTGGGGCAGTAAGGCTCTCCGTTGTTGATTCCCGCGATTCCCTTCGAGCAATTCAAATAATCCACAGCGTGCATGCCGTCCACGCTGATCAATAGAACGTGCTCGATTTTTCGATTTCCGGCCCCCCACCCGTTATCGGATTGTTGGGCAAAGAGTATGGGCGAACTGGTCGCCACGATACCGAAAGCCGCTGCCACAGAGGCAGCCAGTCTAGATCTGGTTTTCATAGATTGATGTTGGCGATTGCCAGCGTGAGAATATCAACCGCACTTTTCAGATCAATGACTGTTTCATGACAGCTTGGCAAGATGTCCAAAGATTTAAGGCCAATACGGCGTTCGCGATTGACCGGCGTCAATGCTACATTATTCGTTCAGTCGATAGCGGGGCGAACCCACCCAATCCTAATGTTCAATCGAAGCCGTAGCGCTCTTCTTGTCACCGCCTTGTGCCTTTTTGTTTGGTCGCCTCTTGAGACCTTGGCCCAGCTGACAACAACAGCAGGTCCATACCCTGCTGCACTGCTGTCCGGTCTGCAATGGCGGGATGTCGGCCCCATGCGAGGTGGACGTACGTTCGCTGTTGCAGGAAACGCCAACCAGCCTGACACCTTTTACTCCGGCTCGGTGGGAGGTGGAGTCTGGAAAACCGAGAACTCCGGCCGCACCTGGTTCCCAATCTCCGATGAGGGAATACCCACCGGCTCGATCGGCGCGATTGCAGTTGCCCCTTCGAATCCCGATATCATCTACGTCGGCACGGGCGAGACCGATATTCGCAGCCAACACTCATACGGCATGGGAATGTTCAAGTCAACGGATGCAGGCAAGACTTGGACCCACATCGGACTTGAGGCTACGCGCCAGATCGGACGTGTCGTTGTTGATCCGTCGAATCCGAATCGGGTGTATGTAGCGGCGCTCGGTCATATCTACGACGCTAATCCCGATCGTGGGGTTTATCGCTCGCTTGACGGCGGGACGACTTGGGAGAAAGTTCTATTTGACTCCGGCAGACCTAACGATGTTGGCGCAGTCGATCTAGCCATCGATCCGAAAAATTCGCGTGTGCTCTATGCGTCGCTATGGGCGACCCGCCGTCCGCCCTGGTCGGTTTACGCGCCCACCAATATGCCGGGCGGAGGTCTTTATAAATCCACCGACCGGGGCGCCACCTGGAAGCGTTTGACGCGCGGGTTGCCCAACGACGACTTTGTCGGCAGGATTGGCATCGCCGTTTCGCCTGGCAAACCCAAGCGGCTCTGGGCAGTAGTGGACGACTTGGGCGCCGGTATCGCGCCACCCATAGAACGCAGGCCGCCGGCGGCGAAAGCTGCCGCGAGCCGTGAAGCTGCCGGCAGCAAAGGTGAAGGCGGACTCTACCTGTCCGAGGACGCCGGCGCCACTTGGAAGCTGATCAATAACGAAAATCGCCTGTGGGGACGCGGCTGGTACTTCGGCGGCGTAGCTGTGGACCCCACTAATCCGGACCGCGTCTATGTCATCAACACCGCTACTTACATGACCACCGACGCGGGCAAGACTTTTGTTCCGGTCAAGGGAGCCCCAGGCGGGGACGACTACCACCAGATGTGGATCAATCCCCAAGATCATAATCGCCTCGTGCTCAGCAGCGATCAAGGCACCGTGGTCAGCCTGGACGGCGCAAAGAGCTGGAGCACTTGGTATAACCAACCCACCGCCCAGATTTACCATCTGGCTGCTGATAATCGATTTCCCTATTGGCTCTATGGCGCGCAGCAAGACAGCGGCGCCGTTGGCGTGAGTACTTGGTCACGGGAGGGAGTGCTCTCGTTCCGGAATTGGGAGCCCATTTGCTTAGCCGGCGAAAGCAACACGGTTGTTCCCGATCCGAAAGACGGCCGCTTTCTCTACGGCGGTGGCGCCCGTTGCGATCAGACCTTAAACGCTGTCACGCCACTCGGTGGAGAGTTGCCGGCGCCTGATCCGGACGACCCGAACCGCAAAACGTGGACCCTTCCGGAGGTCTTCTCCCCGGCCGATGAGGCCCTCTACTACTCCAATCAATTTGTTATGCGATCGCGCAATCGCGGGCGCACCTGGGAAAAAATCAGTCCGGATCTGGCGCGCCGAAACCCTGCCGTGCCGGCCAATCTCGATCCGCTCACGGCTAAGGACATCGATCAACCAATGACCGACCGTTTCGGCGTGGTCTATACGATCAGCCCCTCGCCGCTTCAGGCCACGACGGTGTGGGCGGGGACTGACGACGGCCTGATTCATGTGACCCGCGACGATGGCCAGCACTGGACCGACGTGACGCCTCCAGCCATGACGGCCTGGAGCAAGGTTTCCCAAGTGGAAGCAAGTCACTTCGATGTCGAGACCGCGTACGCCTCCGTTGATCGGCATCGTCTCGCCGATAACATGCCTTACATCTACCGGACCCATGACGGCGGCAGAACCTGGCAGAATGTGGTGGCGGGTATGCCGGACGGCGCCTTTGTGAATTCGGTGAAAGAAGACCCACAAACCAGAGGTCTGCTTTATGCCGCCACCGAACTCCGCGTTTACGTCTCCTTCAACGATGGGGAGCAGTGGCAGGCTTTGCAGAACAACATGCCGGTTACCTCGGTTCGCGATATCGTCGTGCACGGCGATGATCTTGCCGTGGCGACCTATGGCCGCGGCTTTTGGGTCATGGATCAGATGTCGGCGCTCAGGCAAATTGCCGATCGGGGCGCTGCGATTGTTTCCGCCAACGCCTATTTGTTCAAGCCGGGCGAGTCCTTCGCGATTGCAGCGGGCGGCATGAACGGCACGCCCTTGCCCCATGAGGAGCCCCAGGAAGTAAATCCACCTTCGGGCGTTCTCGCCTATTACTGGCTGAAGTCTGCCAGTGCCGGACCAGTAAAGCTCGAGCTGCTGGACAGTGCGGGTTCGACGCGTGTCTGCGCGGCCACTGACGCAACGGTACACCCGGTAAACACCGAGACCATCAATGTTCAGGCGATTTGGGAACGACCGGGGCAGCCGCCTTCATCAGTTGCCGGATTGCATCGCTTTGCACTGGGCGTCGCCCCCGCTCGCGAGGGAAGAGGGGCAATAGCGGAAGAGCCCAGTGGCGCCTGCGCGTCTTCGGCGAATCGGCCTGCGCCGGCTCCGGCAGAGGGTCAAACTGCGCATCGCGGGCGCCCGGAACAGTTGCAGGCAGGCAGCTACACAGTTCGCCTCACCGTAGACGGCCAGACCCTCACACAGCCAGTCACCGTAAAACCAGATCCTCGCATCACGCCGAATGAACATCGTTAGGCGGAACTCGCCAGAGGTGTATACTCGCGGGCGATGTTGCCGTTCAGGCGAGATGACGTGAGTGAGGAGTCCCCATGCCGGAGGTAGTCTATCGATCTGAGGTCCGAATTGAACGTGTGCAAGGGCCAGTGCGCCGGGCATATCTTCCTGCCGAGTCAGAACCGGTCATATTCGGCGTTCACGGCGCAGTCGCAGAGCACTATAAGGTCTCCCCGGCAATTGCAGAGCCGCACGCCACTACTCTGGACTACGTAGTCGCGGCCGCCGCCGGTTGACTTACCGGAACCTTTGGAGGCGCGCTGGAGGCGCGTCAAATCAACTCATCGAATGAGCGATTGGTTTCTGAAGCGGTCGGTGAGGTGGAACTCGAAGAGAACGTACTTGTCATTCGGCGGATTCATGTCAAATTGAAGTTAAAGGCAGCCGAAGTCGATTGGGACACGGCCCGTAGGGTTCACGGCTTTTATGCTGATAAATGTCCCATTTACCGCACCCTGCGACCGGCCATCGTAATCACAACGGAGTTGATTCTCGAACCGCCCTTGGGTTGACTGAAGCGACGCCCGCAAGGACTCGTCTGGGGTCTGCGGCGGTTTCTACCAATGCATAACCTGACCGCCATCGACATTCATAGTCTGTCCTGTCACTTGAGCTGACCGCGCGGATGATAAGAACACGACCATGTCCGCCACATCCTCCGGCTCCTGCCAGCGGCCTAGCGGCACTACACTTCGCACCTTTTCGTCTGCCCAATCCGCGTACGTTCGCCGCCTATCCGGGGCTTGTTGGTCGCTCCAGGCTTGCCAGACTTGACGGTTGAGCGGTGTTCGCACCATGCCGGGATTCACCACATTCACACGCACGTTGTGCGGCGCCAAGTCCTTGGCCAGGCACTGCGCGAAGTTAATGTTGGCCGCTTTGCTGGCGCTGTAAGGCGGATCCGTTTGTGAACCAATCTGACCGGCAACAGATGCCACAAAAACCATCGTTCCTTCTTTTCGCGCGATCATACCAGGCGCAATAGCGTGCGCGACATGAACCATTCCCATTACGTTAATATCCAGGACTCTAGCCCAATCGCTCGGTTGAAGGTTGGTGAACGGAAATCCAAACTTGCCTGATCCGATTGCCGCCGCATGCACAAGGTGTGAGACTGGTCCCAATGCCGTTTCACTCTCGCGTAGAGCGGATTCGACCGACGCCCAGTCCCCGATGTCGACAACTACGCCCTGCGCCGCCGCACCGGACATCTCACCGGAGAGCGTCGCAGCCATCTCTTTCGTGTTTGGGGAGATGTCCCACAGCGAAATGCGGCAACCTTCGCGCGCCAGCATCCGGGCACATGCCCAGCCAATGCCGCTGGCCCCGCCCGTAACTACCGCAACACTTCCATCCAATTCCATTTGCATTATTGCGCCGTGTACCCGCCGTCCATCATCAGAACCGAGCCCGTGAAAAACGTCGCATAGTCGCTGGCCATGTAAGCGAAAAAAGCAGCCACTTCCTCCACGTTGGCAACTCGGCCGATCGGGTGATTGCGGCGCAGCATGTCCCAATACGCTTCTTCGTTACCCGATGCTTTTGCTGAATTGTGAACGATCGGCGTATCGACCGTGCCGCAGGCAATCGTGTTGACACGGATGTTGTGCTTGGCATATTCCACCGCCATCTGGCGCGTCATCTGATGCAGGGCGCCTTTCGAAGGTCCGTAGGCCCCTTGCGTGGGAATACCCGCTTCACCCGAGATCGAGCCAGTCATCAGAATCAGACCGCCGCGCTGCTCGATCATGATAGGAATCACATGGCGAGCAGCCCAATAAACCGCCTTCACGTTCGAGTTCATCACGAAGTCCCATTCTTCCGGCGTATGCTCGTGTATCGGCCGCACCACGCTGACCCCGGCATTGCTGACCAGGATGTCAATCCGCCCGAAGCTATCCATTGCTGCCTTAGTAAACTGTTGGGCCGTGCTTTCTTGAGCAACATCGCCCGACACCATCACGAGCTTCGGGCCGAACTCCGCCTGGCAGGCACGTAGCTCCTCAGGTATCCCGGGCTGCCGGTCCACGCCGATCAGTCCTGCCGCGCCGCACTCCAGGAACCGGCGCGTAATCGCCATTCCGATCCCGGAAGACGCCCCGGTTACCACTGCGACTTTGCTTTTAAGTGAAATATTCATTTAGATTTTCCAAAGGGCGATGTTCGGGCGCTGTATCGGAGCCGCGCCCGAAGGAAGCGCATTCTTGAATCGTGCGCCGAAAACGAGCGATTTGGTGGCGCCCCTGAACTTGCGAAGCGCGGATAACATGAGGCCACCCGTTACTGAGTGGCCCCACATAACCTGTTATTGGTCGAAGGGAGACGGCGGGTTTAGGCCGTTATAAATCGATTTCAGCAAGCCTCCATCCGGTAGATCGCCCGTAATTTCGAACACAAACGAGCCTCCCAGACTCTTCGCTCGCGCGTATTTCATCTTGGTCCGAATCGACTCTTGATCGTCATAGCTCCAGAAGTTGGTCCCATCCCAAAGGTAAGGAACATCGGCCCGCGAATCGCGAAACACCTGCGAAAAAGGCAGAATGTCGCTAAATAACGTGTAATCCTCCGGCGAGGTCGTGTAAACCACGGAGGGCGGCGGCAGGAGTGGATTGCCCTGCTGCACCGTGACATACATCGGATTCGGCGTAGGCGGCGCGCTGGCGGTTCCGCTTGCATTCACTGAAGCAGCAAAACGGCCATTCTGCCCGGATTGCTCCGCGCCCGTGACGGTCCAGCCATAGGCGTAAAAAGGAATTCCCAGCAGGATCTTGCGGGCCGGGAAACCCCCGCTGATGTACGAAGTTATCGTGAAATCTATATTGAAGTTCGAGCTGTCGTACTCCGATTGGTAGAGCGGTCCGTTGAAACCCGTATGTTGGTCGTAAGGACCGTTGAAATCATACGATTGCAGGTTGGCGTAATCGATCACTGCGCCCACGCCAGGCAAATCGATATTTTGAAAGTTCTGCTCACCGGCAGGCAGATAAGCGCTTAAAAGGTAACGCTTGCCGTTCGCTGCTCCCGCCGCTTTCAGCTGGTTGCGAAATTCGGTAAGGAATGCGGTATAACTAGCCTTCTGCGCGGCAATCGGAAACTCCCAGTCGATATCGAACCCGTCGAAGATGCCGCTTACCGGATTGATGGAAGCCGCAGTCCCGGCGAGTGCCGCTTGCGTCGGCAAGGCGGAGTTAAACGGCGCAATCTGCGTCGACCCGGTTGTCTGATTGAAGTTGCCATTGATATACCCTCCCACGCACGACGCAACCAGATTGCGCATCATGGTCGGGCTCGCAACGGCCGCCGTAAAGCCGCCCGTTCCCGGAGAGTAGCCCCCCAGCGAGATTAAGATCTTTATTTTGGGGTAAAGCGTCTTCAGTTCCTGTAATTGGTGCACATAGCCGCGCAATGCGCCCGGTGCAAACGAGTCGTCCGTGCCATCTACACTGTATTGCCGAGTAAAATTGTACTGGTAGTCTGCAAATTCGTCTTCGGTAGCGCAAACCGGATTGCCGTTCGCATCCGCCCGGATATCGCCGAACGACAGAATCACCGTATCGATCTTGGAAGCGCTGCCGCTGGTCACCAACTGCCGAGGGTAGAAGCCGCCGTAGACTTTGTAATCGGGCAGGTAAACGGAAATCTTCTTTGCCCTTTGAAAGTCATCGTAGGACGAAAGCTGCGCCATCATGGGGGACGCGCCCACAAGCAAAGCCAGCAAACTGAAACCCGGAAGCTTTGTCATAGGATTCATCTTATAATTCCCCAATTCAAAGTGAAGAAAAAAGGTTTGCTCCACAGCGAATCACTCGTCGTCGATATTGAGATCGTGGTTGTACTGGGTGCGGGAAATCTTCACTGGTAAACATCGTAGGGAGTATGCTAATCAGCGAAGTTGTCGCCATAGGCTTCTGGGTGAAGGCGGAATCCGCTCATCCGCGGCTTTTACGCCACGCTTCGCTTTTGGCCCGCAGTCGGGCAAAGGCTTCCTCGCCGTCGATAAGCTGTACCTTCTCGCTCTTGATGTCGTCATAGCGGGTATCGAGCGTTTCCCGCACGCGCGCTGGCTCGTCAAAATATCCTGCCATCACGTCCTGCACGAACTCATCTTTCGCGCGTCCGGTTTCGGTGGCGAGCTGGTCTACCCGTGCCTCGATATCAGGTGTGAAATGAACTTCCATAGGCTCCCAAGAGTAAGAATGGCATGGGCTGCGGTCAAAGATGTTCTTTGATGCATTTTCATAAACTCAGAAGATGCGAAAAGTCGCTGTGGCTGGCATGATGTCTGTTGTGGTCGTTTCAGCCATGTATCCGTATTCGACGGCGCAGGAAATGCTGACGATTCGTACAGCACACAAATCTCCGCCTGAGCTTGCCGCCAAAGCGCAACTCAAACGACTGTTAGCGGATTACAACCTGAAAGCGTGGACATTCACTCGTAAAATCATTATTGATGAAAATGCTGTCCCGCACAGCCATCCGGTCTTGACACTGCATACGCGCCACATCAGGCAAGACGACGAGTTGATTTCCACGTATGTGCACGAGCAGTTGCACTGGTTTTTGTCAGAGCATCAAGTCGAAACAGCCGCAGCAGAGCACAATCTAATGAACAAATATCCGATTGTGCCCGTTGGTTTTCCACAAGGAGCGCAGGATCGCGATTCCACATATGAGCACTTGCTCGTCTGCCGTTTGGAGCAGCAGGCGGACGCAAAGCTGCTCGGGGCTCGAAGAACGGATAGTCTCATGCAATTTTGGGCAAAAGATCACTACACCTGGATCTATCAGACGGTGTTGAAGTATGCTTCGCAAATCGATGCGGTTCTAAAAGATCATCATCTGGACGCCCCGTCCGCCAAAGACTGAAATGCAGGAGCAACCGGGTTTAAAAAGGCCAGTTAGCCTTCGCGTTAATCACCTGTGTGACTTGGAAGCGTCACCTTGCTGATCATTCAGTCAACAGCATTGCAAACCCTTTGCGATGCTGTTGAAAAACTCGTTCTAGCCGAGCAGCCGCTTTGATCCATCTAGCCTGACTGCGGCGACTGGCCTTGCGGCAGGCCATCTCCAAGCTTGGCGCGGATTTTCAACGATACATTGTCAGTGTGATGCCGACCGAATACCGATTTGTTTTGCTCGCTTGCCTTCTAATTAGTGGTGCTACGGCCTCGTCCTCTGCTTCAGTTCACTTCGATGATTTCGCGTCCACTCGAGGACTCGAACTAGTAGGCGCTGCTGCAAGTCATGGCAGAGTCCTTCGCCTGACGCCGGCGAAGCGTTCCGAAACGGGTGCCGCCTGGTTTTGCGAGAAACAGTCAATACTAACCAAATTTGACACTACGTTTCAGTTTCAGCTTAGTCATCCAGCCTGGTTGCTGGGTGGGGCCGACGGGTTTGCATTTGTCATGCAAAACTCAGGACCGCGAGCACTTGGCGGTCGCGGAAGCGCCGGGGGTTTCGGGATTGAGGATTCAAACGACCCTCATCACTCCGGTATTCCTTGGAGTATCGCAATCTTCTTCGATACGTGGCAAAACAGCGACGCGCGAGATCCTTCAGCAAATTACATAGCGGTGCGTACGAACGGCAGGCCTGCCGAGATGCGTTGGCCCGCCGACTGTCTAGCATTCACACCAAATTTAGCTATTCAGTTGAAGGATCGTAGAGTACACACGGCGCGTATTGTCTTCGAACGGCCAGTTGTCGAAGTGTTCTTGGATGACTCGACTCGCCCCGTTTTGCAAACGGCGCTAGACCTGTCGCTGGTTGCGGACCCGGAGGGTAAAGCATGGATCGGATTCACGGCGTCAACGGGCTGGGGGTTCGAAAACCACGATATCCTTAACTGGTCGTTCAAAGGAGAAGAGGCTTCCTCCGACGTTTCCGTGATCTCTTCGGAGATCAGCTTCCCGATGTCGGCGTGCCTGCCGAATTACAACCTTTGTACGCCCGAACGCAGCTTCATCAGCAGAGAAGGCAATAACTATCACGTGGTTCTCCCCGGCAATTCGGAGTGGGCAGTTCGAGTCCCCAACTCGACCAAGGAAAGAGCGGTAGTTAAGAATGCTCATGGCATTGTCTGTTGGGATTTGAAGGATCGCGGTGGCAATGGATGTAGTGGACCCTCCGGCATAGAAGGATCTGCGGGAACAGGATTTCTAGACGAGGACGCGCCTGCTGGCGCGTTGATCAGCCGGACCCAGGAAGGGTCAACCTTGTTCTCCGTGAACGGACGAGTCGGGAATGGTTTCAAGGACAACGACGGCTTCTATGAATTTGATGTTGAGATCAAGTAACCTTGTACAAACAATTAGGCGACATAAACACAATTCTTCGCGAAACCCTCGCAATGCAGGAATTGTTCCCCAAACCGCCCCAAACGGAGAATCCACAAAGGGAAACGCCTTCTTCAATTTTGGGAGACGCTAAACCAGGAAGCATTGACACAAACCAAGTATGTGTTCAGGCATAATTACCGTTAAGCTATGAATCCGGAACAGAACCTTCATGCCAGCCTCCCGCCTATGCTGCTGACGCAACTGGAGCGTGCTGCAGAAGCTGAGCATATGACGCTCGATGCGTGGTTGAAGGAAGCTTTGGAAGAACAGTTAAACCGGAAGGAATGGCAAGATGTGCTGCTGTTTGGAGAACGTCACGCCAAGGCTCGCAATCTCACGGAAAACGACATAAAAGAAGCTATTGCTGCCGTCCGTTCCGAAACATAGAACACGGACGCTACTTGTTGTTTGTTACAGCTGATACAAACATCTACATCTCCGGCCTTAACTTCGGGGGACAACCACGCCAATTCCTGCGACTGGCGGAAGCCGGAATATTTCGGCTCGACATTTCAGATGCCATCTTGGAAGAAATAGCCAGAGTTTTGACTTACAAGAAAATCGGGGGCCTTTTTTGCTCTGCAGCAACGCCGCGTCTACAAACAGTAACCCTACTCCACAAACCCCAACTTCTTTAAATCCGGCGCCGGAAGCGGTTTATTAAACTGCGCCTGCCCAAACGTCTCCTTCACCTGTCCATCCACCAAAGCCACCCCGAACGGAGGATCCACAAAAGGAAAAGCCTTCTTCAACTTGTCCAGCTCGAGACTCGTACTGGCGCGCAAATGCGTGTCATGCAAAAAGGACCCTGCCCACTGCGGATTGACGGTCGGAATAGACACCACCTTGGTGTTCCCCCAAGTAAGCGTGGACATGAATTTCGCCGCAGCGTCGCAATGCGAGCAGGAAGGATCGTAGAAAAACACGAACACCTTGCCGTTCGTCAAATTCTCCGGCTTGCCATCCACCACGACCGGATTCGGTATCTGTGCACCATGCCGTTCGGCTGCATTTACGCCAAAACTGACACCGGCCAGCACGGCCAGCGAAGCCAATGCTGCGGCTGGAATACGAAAACGACGCACCGCCGGAGACCAGAAAAACGCGGCCAGCGCCATGAGCAGCCAGATGCCGTCAACAACAAAAAAATTAGGACCAACTGACCGTTTGATGATCGGAAAGCAACTACAGTCATGTCCAACCAGGGTCTTGTAGTAAAAACCGATCCAGCCGATGAAGAACAACATCAACCCCGAACCGAGCAGACCGCCCCATCGCCTGAACGCCGGAAGAAATAGAAGGAGGGCCGTAAACACCTCCAGGGTGCCCAGCACGGCGGCACCCAGACTTCCTAAGCCGGCTGGCACCTGCGCCTGTTCCAGCAGCTCTCCGGTTTGAAACGGATTCAATACCTTCCAGCCACCGGACACCAGAAAAATAAGGCCCAATAAAATCGCACAAATCGCCGCGATAGTGCGCCGGGTGTTCCTCGCGTATTCGATCATAAGTCCTTGTCCGATTGTATTCTGACCCGATTGTATTCTGAATGGATGCGTTTGCTTGCCCTGGCGTCGCTTGCCGGTCTCCTCGTTGCGGCGCCCAACGACAAGAAAATCGATTCAGCGGTGAAGCGAATCACGAACTCAGCGATTCTGATTGACACCCATAACGACATTCCATCGTTTACAGTCGATGGTGCCGATATCGGCAACTCACCGAACACTCACACCGATATCAAGCGGCTTCGCGCCGGAGGTGTCGGCGCCATTTTCTTCTCCGTGTATGTTTCCGCTTCTTACGTAAACGGGAATCACTCTGCCAATCGCGAGCTGCAGATGATCGACACCGTGTATCACGACATCCTCGATCGCCATCCGAACGATTTATCGACTGGCGCTCACCGCAAAAGATATCGAAAAGGCCCGTCATCAGCACAAAATTGCGGGTCTCCTGGGACTCGAAGGCGGACACGCCATTGAAGACAGTCCGCGGCTGCTGCGTGATTACTATCGCCTTGGCGTGCGCTACATGACCCTCACCCACGCCAACACCAATAACTGGGCCGATTCTTCAGGAGATGTCGACGTCACCGGCATTCAACATCACAATGGGCTCACACCCTTCGGCAAGGACGTCGTTCGTGAAATGAATCGTCTCGGCATGATGGTCGACATCTCGCACGTCTCGGATAAAACGTTCTACGATGCTCTCGAAACCAGCGCCGCCCCGCTCCTTGCCTCGCACTCCGATTGCCGCGCCATCTCGAACGTTCTCCGCAACATGACCGACGAAATGATCGTTGCCCTCGCCAAAAAGGGCGGAGTCATTCAGATCAGCGTGAACTGTTCCTTTGTATCGCAGAAGTCAGCCGATGCCATGGCGAACTCGCCGCTCCACGACCGTTACGCCCAGCTCCGCGAACAATACAAAGACGATCCCGCCCGCCTCCAAAAGGAGCTCGATGCCGTCGAGCAGGAAGAAAAGAAATACCAGGTGCGCGCCACCCTCGCCGATGTCGTCGCTAACATCGATCACGTGAAGCAGATTGCCGGCATCGACGCCGTCGGCATCGGATCCGACTTCGACGGAATCACCTGCGCGCCCATCGATCTCGACGAAGTCTCAAAGTTCCCGAATCTGACCCGCGCACTTCTTGCCAAAGGCTACACGCCGGCAGAAATTAAAAAGATCTACAGCGGCAATACCCTGCGTCTCATGCGGCAAGTGGAAAAGGTGGCCGGCGGCAACTAAATAAGCGAAAATTAACTCTGCTTCTCGAACTGTTTTGCCTCCTGCCACAGCTCTTCCATCCGATCGAGCGACGTGTTGCTCAGCGTTTCTCCGGCCGAAGCGACGCTCACTTCAATATGCTCGAAGCGCCTCCGAAAACGCGCATTGGTCTTTCGAAGCGCCTGCTCCGGATCGATCTTCAAAAATCGAGCTAAGTTCACCAAGGTAAAAAATAAATCACCCACTTCATGCTCGATCTCTTCCTGACTCTGACCTGATTGGGCCTTCGCCAGTTCCGCGGCCTCTTCCTGTATCTTCGCGACCACGCCGCTCACGTCCGGCCATTCGAAACCAACCCCCGCCGCCTTCTGCGTAATCTTCTCCGCCTCCACCAGTGCCGGAAGAGTCCGCGGAACTCCCTCTAAGACCGACTCAGCAGCGGCCTGCCCCTTCGCCGCCTTCTCGCCTTTCTTGATTTCGTCCCAGCGTTGCTTCACGTCCTCCGCCGTGTGAGCGTTCGCATCGCCGAACACATGCGGATGACGCCGAATCAATTTCTGATTGATGGCATCGAGCGAATCCGATATCGTAAACAGCTTCGCCTCAGCCGCCATCGCAGCGAAGAAAACCGGCTGTAACAGCAGATCGCCCAGCTCTTCTTCCAGCCCCGCCCAATCGCGCTTGTCGATGGCGTCCATCACCTCGTAACTCTCTTCCAGTAGATAAGGCTTGATCGTGTCGAAGGTTTGCTTGCGATCCCAAGGACAGCCGCCGGGCGCTCGCAAACGCTCCATAATCTCCACCAACTCCGCGAACTTTTCGCCTGCCTCTCGCTGCTTCTCCGTCAATTCATCCGCCTCCGACTGACTATAGCCGACAGAAACCGTGCTTCGGTCTCCCAATGCTCGTAAACTGAAATTGGATATGTCAGAAGGCAACCAGTTCCCAATTCCCCCGGCAGATTTCTCTTTCCTCATCGAAAGCCTCCTGATGCAAGCCCAAATGCAGCTCGGACTCTTTCGTCTAAGCGAAGACGAAGACGAGGAGGCCACGGAGCCCAATCTCCCCCTGGCCCGCCATTCCATCGATCTCCTGGCCATGCTGCAGGAGAAAACCAAAAACAATCTTTCCGTCGAGGAGATGCGCCTGCTCGAAAACGGCTTGACAGAGCTTCGTTACCGCTACGTCCAAGTGGCCGACGAACAGAAACGCAAAAACGAACCCAACACCATCGAGGCGGCCGCAGAGGAAGGTCCTCGGATCATTACCTCTGACGGAGGGAAGGGAATCAAAAGCTCTTAGATGCTCGAACAGTTCGAGCATGCCTCCATCCTTGTTCTGGGTTCAGGCACCAGCGTCGGCGTTCCCATGATTGGGTGTCGCTGCAAGGTCTGCTTATCCGACGATCCCCGCGACAAACGTCTGCGGCCCTCTGTGCTCGTCCGGTTGGGACCCCATCGCGTTCTGATCGATACTTCGCCGGATTTTCGCTATCAGGCGCTGCGCTCTGGCCTGGAACGCCTGGATGCGGTTCTCTACACCCACTCCCATGCCGATCACATCCTTGGTTTAGACGACATCCGTCCCTTCAACTACATGCAGAAAGAAGACATTCCGCTTCATGCCTCCAGCGAAACGCTCACTGTAATTCAGGAAGTGTTTCGATACGTCTTCGACGGCCGGCCCAGCCAGTCCACTCGCCCGCGCGTCACCAGCAATCCCTTTGAAAATGAGCCGATCTCCATCGCAGGAATGAACTTCCAACCCATCCGCGTCGCCCACGGCAAAATCACAGTGTACGGATTCCGATTCGGCGACTGCGCCTACCTGACCGATCACAGCGAAATCCCCGCCGAAAGTCTGGAAAAGCTGACCGGCCTCGACGTCCTCTTCCTCGAAGCGCTGCGTCGTAATCCTCACCCCATGCATTCGACCATTGATCAATCCCTAAAAACAGTGGAAATGCTGAAGCCGCGTCGTGCCTACTTCACTCATATCTCACACGACATTGGCCACGCCTCGATCCAAGCCACCCTACCGCCCCATGTGTTTCTCGCCTACGATGGCCTGGAAATTCCCATCGGGTACGCCGACCAGATATGAGCTCGGCCGTATTTCGAACCGTTGCGTCTGCGGAGGGGCATTTCGCTCCCAGCGCCCTCGCCATCGGAAATTTCGATGGCGTTCATGTCGGACATTTGGCGCTCTTGCAAGCGACAATTGACACCGCACGCGCGCATGGGTTCGTTCCGTCAGTCCTCACCTTTGACCCTCATCCCACCGCCGTGGTGGCTCCGAACCGTACGCCGCCCATGATCTGCACCCTGGACGAGCGTATCCGCCTGCTCATCATTGCCGGAATCGAGCAGATCCTTATCCTGCCTTTCACCCCCGAGGTCGCCCAGATGTCACCCCGTGGGTTCGTTTCGCAAATCCTGGTCAAGTCATTGCAATGTAAGGCCGTTTTCGTCGGCGACAACTTCCGCTTCGGTCACCGCAAAGCCGGAACCCCCGCCGTCCTCAAGGACTTGGGAGCAGAATTTGGGTTCGAACCGCACTTCCTATTGCCGGTCTCCGTCCGCGGCGAGGTCGTCTCCAGCTCCGCCATCCGCAGCTACGTCTCGGCCGGCCAGGTCTCCCGCCCCGCTCGCTTGCTCGGCCGCTGCTTCTCGCTGCGAGGACCCGTCGTTTCCGGCCACGGCATCGGCGCCCGGCAAACCGTCCCGACGCTCAACCTGCTCCCAGTTCCGGGACTGGTCTGCCCGCGGGGAGTCTTTGTCACCGAGACGCTCGACGTTAAATCCGGACAAAGCTGGCCCTCGATCACGAACGTCGGAGTCCGGCCCACGTTCGACAATGCGGAGGACGTGACGATAGAAACCTTCCTGCTGAGCCCCGTCGAAACCGCCCCCGCCGAGATTGAAGTCCAATTCCGCCGCTTCGTTCGGTTCGAACGGCAATTTCCAACTCCCGAGGCCCTCAAAGCGCAAATCTTCCAGGACGTGGCTCGAGCGCAGGCCTATTGGCGTAGAATCGCCCGCCTCCCCAAGCCCATCGCTTCGATATACTGAGGCCGTGCAGTTATCCGCAGGCAAAACCAAACACATGAACGCGCTGTCCGACAAGAACGGCGTGATCGCCGCCGCCGCCATGGACCAGCGCGGAAGTCTGCGCAAGTCCATCGCCGCCGCCAAGGGCGTCCAGCAGAACGAGATCACCGACGACATGATGTCCGAGTTCAAGGTTGCCGTGTCCAAAGCCCTCACCCCGCATGCCAGCGCCATTTTGCTCGATCCCGAGTTTGGGTTGCCCGCGGCCAAAGCCCGGTCGCAGAACGCCGGTCTTCTTCTTGCTTACGAGGAGAGCGGCTACGACAACACCAAGCCGGGCCGCTTGCCCGACCTGCTTCCTCACCTCTCCGTAAAGCGCATCAAGGATTTCGGCGCGGACGCGGTCAAAATTCTTCTTTACTACACGCCTTTCGACGAAAAAGACGTCAACGACATCAAGCACGCCTTCATTGAGCGAATCGGCGCCGAATGCGAAACCTACGACATCCCGTTCTTCCTCGAGTTCGTCGGCTACGACTCAAAAGGCGGTGACGAAAAAGGCCTGGAGTTCGCCAAGAAAAAGCCCGAAGTCGTCATCGGCGCCATGGAGGAATTCGGCAAGCTCCAATATAAGGTTGACGTTCTGAAAGTAGAAGTGCCCGTCAACGCCGAGTTCGTTGAGGGGAGCAGCGTCTATAAAGGAAAGGCTGCCTACAACCGCCAGGAAGCGCTTGACTGGTTCAAAAAAGCGGCCGGCGTCGCCAAAAAACCCTTCATCTACTTGAGTGCGGGCGTCAGCAATCCGCAGTTCGTGGAATCTCTGAACATGGCGTCGGAAGCCGGCGTCGACTACTCGGGAGTGCTTTGTGGACGAGCGACCTGGAAAAACGGCATTCCGGTTTATGGGCAGAAGGGCGTAAAAGCGCTCGAAGAGTGGCTGGCAGACGAAGGCGTCAAGAACATCAACGCTGTCAATCAGGCCATCAAATCCGCCAAGCCTTGGTACGCCAAATACGGCTCAGCCGTAAGTGCCTGAGACTGCATCGAACAATTAATGTCGTTTGCTTCCGTCACAGAAGCCATTGAAGATTTCCGTCAAGGCAAAATTTTAATCGTCGTCGATGACGAGGATCGCGAAAACGAAGGGGACCTAACCATCGCCGCGGAGAAGACCACGCCTGAGGTGATCAACTTCATGGCTACGCACGGCCGCGGCCTCATCTGTTTGGCGCTCGATCCGGAATCGTGTGCCAGGCTGGACCTTCAGCCGATGTCGCCAGTCAATACAGCGCGCTTCGGAACCGCGTTTTGCGAAGCGGTCGATGCCGCCGATGGAGTGACAACCGGGATTTCCGCCTACGATCGTGCGCACACAATACGTGTCGCCATGGATCCCAACTCGCGGCCGAAAGATCTGGCCCGTCCCGGACACGTTTTCCCTTTGCGAGCGCGTCCAGGTGGCGTGTTAGTCCGCTCCGGACAAACCGAAGCTGCCGTAGATCTGGCTCGCCTGGCCGGACTTCATCCGGGCGGAGTGATCTGCGAAATCATGAACGAGGACGGAACCATGTCGCGCGTTCCGCAACTCCTCGATTTCGCCAGGCGCAACGGCCTGAAAATGGTCTCGGTTGCGGACCTGATTCGCTATCGAACGCAGACGGAAAAGTTCGTGCAGCGCGAAGCGCAAGGCTCCATCCGAACTCCGTACGGCGACTTCCAGACGATCCGCTACGTCAGCAAAATCGACAATGAAGCACACTTGGCGCTGGTTCACGGCGAGGTGGCCGGAAAGCACGATGTGCTGGTGCGTGTTCATTCGCACTGCCTCTACGGCGATGTCTTTCACTCCCTCGATTGTGATTGTCAGCAGCTTGTCGGCGCAGCGCTCGAGGCGATCTCAAAGGAAGAGTGCGGCGTTCTCGTCTACCTGCATCAGACCGGGCCCGGCATACGTGCCGTCTGGGATGAGGGCCGTCACAAGCTGTTAACTCATGGACGCCAGCAAAGCGACTTTGTGCCTTCCGAACATAACCAGCCCATTCAGCACGAGGCTGGTTTAGGCGCTCAAATTCTTTCTGATCTGGGCCTCTCCACCATTCGCTTACTTACCAATCACCCACGGAGAGTGGCAGGCTTGGAGGGTTTCGGTATTCAAATCACAGGTCAGATTTCGTTCGGCGCAAAATGAAGAGCGCCGCTTTTAAGCTACCGCGCTTTTATCCGATTCTCGACACGGCAGTGCTTGCCGCCAACAACTGTGAAGTGCTCGAAACGGCTAATGTGCTGGTCGAGTCAGGCGTAAAGATTCTTCAATACCGGCACAAGACAAGCTGGTCGCAAGCCGATTACGACCGGGCCAGCCAGATCAGGGAACTCTGCCGGACCGCGGATGTCGTTTTCGTTCTCAACGATCGCGCCGACTATGGGCAGCTCTTAGGAGCAGCGTTGCACATCGGACAAGATGATCTTCCACCTGTTGCTTCGCGCAAAATCGTTCCCGATGCCGTCATCGGTTTCTCTACACACAACCGGCGGCAGTTCGCGCGGGCAGACGAAGAGCCGGTGCAATATTTATCGCTCGGTCCGATCTTCTCAACGACATCCAAGCTCAATCCGGATCCTGTGGTCACAGTAGAAGGGTTGGGTTCGCTTAGATCGCTGACCAAAAAGCCGCTGGTCGCAATCGGCGGAATCACGCTCGAGAACGCCGCGGACGTGCTTCAGGCAGGCGCCGATTCGGTGGCAATCATCTCCGGCATTCTTCCGGAGAACAATCAGCCCGCTGAGATTGAAAAGCGAACTCGCGCCTGGCTCGAACTTACCGGCTAGCGGTCTCCACGCTCAATTCATCTAACTCTGGATTATTCAATCGGCTATGGGTCTTTCCATAAGAGAAGTAGAAAACCAAACCGATTAGCATCCAGATGAATGCCGTGAGCTGAGACCTGGTATCGAGAGACACAATCATCCCGGAGCAAATCACCATTCCCAGAATGGGAACTACGGGAACCAGCGGCGCGCGAAACGGGCGTGGAACGTCAGGCTGCTTTCGCCGCATGATCCAGACTCCAAACGACACTAAGACGAAAGCAAAGAGAGTCCCGATGGAAGTGAGATCTCCCGTTATGTCGCCGGGAAGAAATCCTGCGAGCGCGCCCACAAAGACAAACAGAATCGCGTTGCACTTATACGGGGTGCGGAACTTGGGATGCAGTTCTGAGAAAACCCTCGGCAGCAGTCCATCCATTGCCATCGAGTAAAACACCCGGCTCTGTCCCAGCAACATGACCAGCATCACAGAAGAGAAGCCAAAAAGAATGGCCACTGTTACTAACGTCGCAAGCCAGCCGTAACCGGGCATGTGATGTTGGATGGTGTATGCCACCGAAGCTTCTTTACCGGCCGTCAGAAACTCCTGCCACTTGCCAACGCCAGTGATCACATAACCGAAGAGCACATAAAGAACCGTACAGATCGCCAGCGAACCAAGAATTCCGCGCGGCATGTCGCGTGCCGGATTCTTCGCTTCCTGTGCCGCGGTAGAGACCGCGTCGAACCCGATGAACGCGAAGAACACAATGCCAGCCCCACCCAGTACACCCCCCCAACCATGCCGGAACAGACCTTCGTGTCCAGGAGTGCCCGGCGGAATCAAAAACGGATGATGATTAGCTGGGTTGATAAAGCCCCAGCCGATTGCAATAAAGGCGATGACGATCGCGACCTTTATGACGACGATCACTGCATTTACCGTGGCCGATTCCTGCGTGCCCTTAATCAGGAGCAGTGTCAACAGAAAAAGAATCACGAGTGCGGGAGCGTTTACGATTCCGTGTACGCCTGAATCAGATGTTTGAAGAATAGAGTGACACCACTGATAGGGAAGCGTGCCGCCTAGCAGATTATTGAGATATTCGCTCCAGGCTATCGCGACCGTAGCGGCTCCCAGCGCATATTCGAGAACTAAAGCCCATCCAATGATCCAGGCTATGAATTCGCCCATCGTCACATACGAATAGGTGTACGCGCTGCCGGCAATGGGAATCATGGACGCAAACTCGGCGTAGCAGATTCCGGCAAAGGCGCAGCCGATAGCAGCAACAAGGAAGGACAGTGTGACCGCAGGCCCGGCGGCTTCCGCTGAAGCGGCTGCCGTGCGGACAAAGAGGCCTGCTCCGATGATGGCGCCAATACCCAGCGCGATCAGACCCTGAGCTGTCAGCGTTCTCTTCAGACCATGAGCTTGATCGCCGGCTTGAGCGAGCAGCTTCGAGAGAGGCTTCGTTCGAAAGATACTCATGTGAGATAAAATGTCACTGTAACAGAGAAGTTAGAGTTAACGGAACTGCTATCCCCCAACCGGCCTCGTAAATTACTTTCGCCGGGCAAACAAGACCGTGAAGTCGTCTGAAAAGGCCAAGTCTCTGGACCACGAGCGTACGTGATCGACCAGACTCGTTACGATCTCTTGGCACGTTTGGTCTTTTTTCAAACGCAGAAAGCGGATCAATCCTTCTTCGCCGAATGGAACGCCCTCGCTTGTGGCGGCTTCGGTAACGCCATCGCTATAGAGCATCAGCAAATCGCCGCTTCGAAGAACTACTTCTCCAGCAGGATATTGAACATCTTCAAACAGTCCCATCACAAGTCCTGCCGAGCTTAGCGATTCTACTGACCCATCGGCGCGAATAATCAAAGGATAATTATGTCCGGCATTGGCGTACTGCAACGTCCCGGTACTCGGGTCGAGTATTCCGTAAAAAGCGGTGATGAATCGACCGAGCGGGCAGCGCCGTGCCACGTTGCGGTTCAGAGTTCTCAAAGCCGATGCTGCATCCGGCTCCGTCTCGAGTAACATCTGAACTCGCGCTTCTAAACTCGACATCATTAAGGCTGCCGGCAAACCCTTTCCGCATACGTCGGCGACGAACAAACCTAATCGCCCGTCCTTATGAGAAAGAAAATCGTAGTAGTCTCCTCCCACCGCACGACAGGGCAAGTTGAAGCCAGCTAACTCATAACCGTCCAGCTCAGGAGGCTCACTGGGCAACAGGCCCAACTGAATCTCACGTGCCTGCGCCAATTCCGCTTGAGTTAATTTTTCCTGTTGCTCAATCGCCACGAGCCGGCCGTGTTCAATTCGAACCGCGGCGACGTTCGCCATCACAGTGAGTAGTTCCAGATCTTCCTGTGAGAACGGCCGGAATGTGGTTCCGTTGTCCACATAAATGAGACCGATGACTTCGTTGCCGGTCTGCAGCGGAACAGCCATCACACTTCGAACACGCTGCAAGATAATGCTGTCCTGCCGGCGCAGCGCGGAGTCGAACTGTGCGTCGCTAATGAGGAGCGCCGCCTGGTCGCGAATCACCCGATCGCGCACTGAAGTGCTGATTGAAAAGCGATCTCCCCTGCTGGCCCGAACGCTGAGCTCTCCTTTTTCCGAAGTTAGAATCACCCCGCGCTTTGCATCCACCGCCGATAACGCCAGCTCCAGAATCACTTCAAACAGTTCCTGCAGCGGGCGATGGCCAGCCAATTCCTGGCCAGCGCGCACCAAGGCCTTTGTCCCACGCGAACTGTTGAGCGAGGATTTCGGAGCTTCGCGCGGCGCGCGGCCCAGGACTTCATCGAGACTGGTGACGATAGTCGATTCGCGTTTCGCCGTAGCGGCTTCCTGAGGAACGAACGTAACAACGTCGCCCGAATTTGCTACCGAGGCTTCTTTTACTTCAATCGCCAGGTGTCCGGCACTGATTCGATCGCCTGATCGAATGGGGTGTTTTCCCGTTAAGATGGTGTCGTTAAGCAGCGTGCCGTTTCGGCTGCCACAATCGCTGAGAAGCCAGCCTTGTGGGGAAGCCTCCAGGCAAAGGTGATAGCGGGAGAGCGCGGGATCGTTAGGATACGCCAGCCTGTTGTCACGGGCACGCCCCAAAGACAAGGCATTTTCTTCAAGGTTGATGGATGTATATGAACCGTCCGGCTCTGTGATCAGCAGGTACATCGAACCAACACAAAGCTAGCATTATTCCGCGACGCAAGCACATCTCAAGCCGCGCCGCCTTTGGCAGCGGCAGGCTGCGCGGTCGCAGGTGATGCGGTCTCAGCTGCCACGGCATCGGTAGCGGCCCTTCCGGTGATCAAACGCGCTCCCCGGTTGTAAGTGATATACAAAAAGCCCCATTGGATCATCACCAGAATCCGGCTTTGGAACTCGACGATGTAGAGCAGGTGAATGAAAAGCCAAACCAGCCACGCTATGAAGCCGGACAGGTGAACGCCGAAGACATTTGCCACGGCGGCCGCTCGCCCCAACACTGCAATGTCGCCTTTGTTGAAGTAATGAAAGGGCTTTGACTGGCGATGATTTAACTGATCTACGATGGCCTTGGCAGCATAAGACCCGCCTTGCATCGCGACCTGCGCCACTCCCGGTAGTTGTTTCCCCTCCGCGTCGTAGACCAGCGCGAGATCCCCCACAATGTGGATGTCCGGGAAGTTCGGTATGGTTAGGTCCGGATTGACTTTAAAGCGCCCGACCTTGTCAGTCGGAGCTCCCGTACGTTTCGCGAGCTCGCGGCCGAAATCCGAAACCGCGACACCGGCCGCCCAAATCACCGTGTGACTGGCGATGTGCTCGACCTCTCCTGATTTCGATTTCACAGTGACACCGTTTTCGTCAACGTTTGTCACCATCAGCCCGAGTCGTGTCGTGACGCCCAGCTTATGCAGCGCCTCCTCAGCCTTCTTTGACAAGTCTTCCGGATAACTGGAGAGCACGCGAGGTGAGCCGTCCACCAGGATGATTTTGGCGTCTTGCGGCCGGATGGCGTCGAATTCATCTCGCAAGGTGTGGTGCGCAATTTCACCTACCGCCCCGGAGAGCTCCGCCCCGGTCGGGCCGGCGCCCACGATCACGAACGTAAGCCAGGAAGCCCGTACGACGGGGTCTGAAATCCGTTCCGCCGCCTCGAAAGCCAGAAGTATCTTGTGGCGGACATCGGTTGCATTCTCTATCGTTTTCAACGGTGGCGCCCACTTCTCCCAGCCATCATTCCCGAAGTAGCTGCTTTGCGATCCGGTCGCGACAATCAAAGAATCGTAGCCAAGCTTCGCGCCGTCTTTCAGCTGAATCGATTTGGCCACAGGGTCTACATCCACTGCTTCACCCAATAGAACTTCCGTGTTTTTTTGCTTGTGCAGTATGGATCGTATGGGAGCTGCGATCTCTCCGGGAGAGAGGGAGCCGGTGGCCACCTGGTAGAGCAGTGGTTGGAATAGATGGAAGTTACGCTGGTCAATAACTGTAATATCGACCGGAGCATGCTTCAGAGATTTGGCCGCATAGATTCCTCCGAAGCCGCCGCCTAAGATCACTACACGATGTCGCCCATTTGCCATAAAAACTCCTTCTTATTAGAGTAAGAAACGCGTTGTTTTGCCCGAGGAATATGTGGCGCCGGCATCGTTCTAGGAAGCGCATAAGGCTCAGCTGCGCCGCCAATCAATAAAGGAACTCGCTCGTCCTTTGGGCGGGGGGCTTGATCCCATAAGCGTTTACCTAAGAATTGGCGCTTTCCGGCTCATAGATCGTCCGGGCTAATTTCATAAACACATGGCCGTTACATACGATCTATCCCGTCCTTGCGATCTCAAGTTCTGGATTGCCCCGTTTCGGAATCAGAGAGTTTGGTCCTAGCCGATATCCGAGTGCACAAAGTCGATGCTGCGCGCCAAACTACTTTCGCGTCCTTGAGATTCCTTTGGTGAAGGGGCAATTACTCGCAGATACAGACTTACGGTCAGCCCCGATATTTGATCAACCACACATTGGCACAACGATTTCTTCCCAACTCAAACGCAATTGAACAGAAGCTGCTATTTGGAGTGGTCTCTTCGCATCCTGAATCAGGTGAAATCGTGGGCGCCGTTGGCGACCCCCGAGACTGAGAAAGCCGGTAGCGTTCTCTATAAGCTCACAGGGCCGTTGATCGTCCCTCGACAGCCACAGACAGGTGCCATTCCTCGTCGAGGCCCTCATGCCTTCGCCACACGCCACGGCACCTGTCCTCAGAAGATGGGAGCGCCTTTCGCCTTGAACCGATGATGGCCCGCTCGAACCGATCGGCCATTTTAGCCGGCCCCAAATTCCTTTGTTGTCCCAAGCCAGCTTCATCTTTTGTCTCTTTTCGGCGAGGTTTTGCAGTGCACGGGAAGTGTTTCTCGTTAGCTGCGAATTAAAGCAATCGAATCTAGGTATCTTGACCGTCGTCGCTGCCGTTCAAAACTTGTATCCGAACCCATAACTTAAGTAGTTGAGATTCTGGCTATGGCCTGATTGTTTCAGGAACGGTCCAGCGAAAAAGACTCCATAAGAGAGCTGCATGTAGGCGTGACGATCAATCTGCCAACGTGCTTCTATTCCTGGGCGGTGTCCGACATATCGGGCGGTACTTTTTCCAGCCGGGACAATCAGCATTCCAGCGACGCTATAGACGCCGTCCTCCAGCTGTTGCCGCCACCAGAAGATCCAATCGGGCGTGAGCGTGATTGCGTGCGGTAAAGGAAGGATGACCTCTGGATGAAGATCACGGAAGTTCAGAGGTCCCGGGCCGGTGTCTGCGAGCACGCCAAAATAGTTGCCCGCCGGAAACAGCGGGTTGAAGGTCCCCAGTGCGGAACGCCCGCCCTTGTCGCCACTCGAGATATCGGCGCGTAGTCCTAACCTGGGGGCTCTTGGAAGGCGCGACAACGAAACACCGGTCTCCGTAGCAAGGGTCCAAGCCCTTATCGCCTCTGTCCCGAAGGTGCCAGTTTGGTACATGCCTTCGACATCTAAGTGAAGCCCGATTGGACGATCGCTCGTATCAGGTGGGTTCGCGACAAAGTTCACGCCGACGGTTTGCCGCACCTCGTGCGCCGTTCCGCGATTGTAGGTCGCGGACTTCCGGTCGAGGCCATAATAGTAGCCATTCGCGGAGAACGACTCATACCGATTCCACTTGCGATTACCGAGGACGCCCCATAAGCTTGTGCCGCCAAGAGGTCCACCATTGAAGAAACCGGGCCGATCGATTGCTGGTCGCACGGCGAAGCCAGTGAGATCCCAGTTGGCAATGCGTTGATCGGCACGGAAGCCATAGAAGGCCTGGCGGACGTTGGGCCCTTCACGTACCGAAATCAAGCGTCCGGAGCCGAGCTGCAACTCCTGCTTCCCGAGCCGAAGTGTAGGTGATCGCTCAGAAGCAGAAGGGCGGAGGTCTAGGAAGGCATTCAAGAAGTCGAGACGCTTCTTGTCTACAGGTCGTGGTCCATCGGGCCTTCCCTGCTCAAGCCCGCTTTGAAGCTCCAGGAAGGTTCGAACATGCGAATTGAAGTGTACATCCGTATGCAGCAGGTAGCGTTGCAAGCCGAACGAATTGGTCGCAACGGGCCGGTTTGACCAGTTATCGTTCAACACACGTTCGTATGTGCCGCGAAACTCTCCCCCGATGCTCACATATGAACTCGCGTTTTCACCGAACTGTATGTACTTGATTCCGTCCAGCCAATCGGACCGCAGCGTACGATCGTGCAAGTAGGACCAGTCCTCGTCGTACGTAACGATACTGTAGAGCGGGCGTGTTGATTCCGTAGTGCGAGGCGAAACTGCCTGTGCGGTGACGCACTTTTGGCAACAAAGAGAACTGAGCAGAGAGAGAATTGAGAAAAGAGTGCATAGCCGGTGGGTTTTCATGCTCGATCCTTTTGCCGTTTAAGCGACGGATGTTCTGTCCGATTAGAAAGCCCTACGAGGGATTTTCGGGGCGACCCCGTTCGTGAGCCGCCCAAATAAGCGAGAGGTACGGCTTACTGCACACCCATTTGCCTGTAGTACAGTCCGGTGTCCCAGAAGAGGTATTCGGCATCCATGGTGCCGTTCTTCCAATGGCCAACCGTGCACATGGGAAGCGAGAAAGCCTTATCTGTTGGCTGGATAACGCGTCCATCCGGCATCTTCATCGGCTTCGTGAACGTACCCTGCATCAGGCCGATCCAGCTGGTCCATTCGCCTACGCCTAGACGCACCGGATGAAATTTGATCCGCGTATCAGGTGCATAGGTGAAGAAGTACTTCAGACTCTCGATGTGCTTCTCGATGCCGACTTCGACATGACTGTCCGGCCAGTAAACCTTGATGTCGCGCGCATGGGAGATCTTGAAGCGATCCCATTGCTGGTTCGAAAAAACATTGAAGTCGAGGTCGTCGGCTTTCGCCAAGTTCGAATTGGCGATCTTCTGCGCGGCCTGGTACTGCTCGACAGCCGTTTGCGGCGAATCAAGCGGCATGGCCACTGGTGGGTTCACTTGTTCGCCGGACTGAGCGTGCAGCACATCTGAAGCTGAGATCGGCAGGAGCACGGCCATAAATAGCATCGCCTTCGGGCTTTGCGCTTTTATCTTTGAGAGCATTTCTATCCTCATTTCGTTTCTGCCGGTGTAATTAGTCCCGACACTAATTACCTTATTGGCAATCAGCACTTAGCGCTATTACATGTTTCTGTAACTTGCTAAGTATTGTTTTCGACCAGCCTGTTGATGGCGTTGAGCAGCTCTCGCCCGTTGAATGGCTTGCGGAGGAAATAGTAATTACTGTCTTGGTCAGCAGGTGAGGACTGCTCCTCATCGCGGCCGGTGATGAGAATCACAGGAAGACTCGGGCGCTGCTCTCGCGCAATTCGCATCAACTGCCAGCCGCTCATGCGCGGCATTCCAATGTCGGAGATAAGGCAGTCAATCTGTTGTGCGCACTCCGCCTCCACAAACTTGGCGCCCGATGTAAACAGAAGCACTTGGTGCCCTGCGGCGGTAAGCATTTCGTCCAGCGACTCTAACACCCGGTAGTCGTCGTCCACCACTGCGACCCGGAATTGATTCAAACTCATTCTGAAGGGTTGTCTACAACCTTCTAATGGTAATGAGGAAGTGAAGTTCCTGCCATTGGAGATTTATATAGTGTCACGCGACTTTCTGAAGATATGAAGCTTTTCTGCCATCCGGACCAGATCCGCAAACGATTCGGCTTTCATCTTCCGCATGATCTGGCCTCGGTGTACCTGGAGGGTGACCTCGCTCACCCCAAGTACAGCAGCAGACTGTTTATTCAGCATTCCATTGGTAACCAGCGGAAATACTTCTTGCTCACGCGGCGTCAACGCAGAGAAACGTTCCTGCAGGCTCGCCAATTCAATGGCTGCCTGTCGCTGCCGGCGATCTTTAGCAAACCCGGCTCGAATCGCGGCGATCAGAGTTTCTTCGTCCACCGGCTTTGTTAAGAATTCGATTGCTCCCGCCTTCATGGCGCGAACGCTCGACGGAATGTCCGCGTGGCCGCTGATAAAGATGATAGGCGGGCAATTCGTCTCGGCGAGTTTGCTTTGTAAGTCCAGACCGTAAATATCCGGCAGTCTTAGGTCCAGGATCAGACAGGCAGACAGGTCTGATCTGGAGTAGCCAAGGTATTCCGAGGCAGATCCAAAAGCAACGTGCTCGATTTCATGGGAAGCGAGCAGTTCCGAAAGTCCTTCGCGTACTCGCGCGTCATCGTCAACCAGATAAACCACCTCTTGTTGCTTCATCCCTCTACATCCTGATGGGAGGGAAGTGTGAAGGTCACGGTCGTTCCAACGTCCTGGTTCCGGGCCGCCCAGAGATGTCCGCCATGCGCCTGCACAATAGACCGGCAGATGGTCAAGCCCATTCCCATACCGTACTCTTTGGTGGTGAAGAGAGGATCGAAAATGGACTCGGGATCCGAAATCCCTGAACCGCGATCTTGAACCTCGATGCGAATGGCATTTCGCTCATTGCGCCCTGAACGGATCGACAGCACTTTTGAATGGCCGAGCGCTCCCTCCATCGACTCGATTGCATTGCTGACAAGATTAATCAAGACTTGCTGCATCTGAACACGATCGGCCATTGCCGCGGGAAGGGCAGGGTCGAGTTCCGTTTCGGCGCTGACAGCATTTTTCAAGATCTCGTCGGACATTAGATTGATCGCCTCTCGAATCACGCCGTTCAGATCCAACAAAGTTTTGGCGGGTGCGGACTGTCTGAAGAGCCCTCTAATCCGGCTTACCACCTCCGCGGCCGATTTGCCATCGCGAACGGCTCTCTCCGCCGTAAGGCGGGCTCTTTCGATGTTCGGAGGACTTTTCGATAGCCAGGTCTGGCAGGCCTCGCCGTTAGCCACGACAGCCGCCAGCGGCTGATTGATTTCATGCGCAATGGAAGCGGAAAGCTCCGCAACCGTTGCCAGTTGCATGGCGCGCGATAGCCTCGACCGGGTTTGCCGAAGCTCCTCGGCGGTCTTCCGGCTATCGTCGATGTCAAAAAGCACGCCGTACCAGCTCAGCACTTGGCCGTTGCTGTCACGCAACGGTTCACCCCGCACATCGAACCAGCGATACACGCCATCCGCGCGACGGAGGCGATATACGACGTGAATGGGAGTTCCGGACTCCGAAGCCTTCTGCCAGAGTCGCATCGTCGAATCGACATCCTCCGGATGGAGGAACTGAAGCCAGCCCACACCGGCCGAAGCTTCCATCGATTGGCCAATGAAATCCAAAAAGCGTTGATTGGCATAGTCCTGGTTGCCGTCAGGCGAAGCTCGCCACACCAACGCCGGGATTGTCTCGGTCAAGAAACGTAGATTTTGTTCGCTAGTCGCGACCGCCTCTTCCGCCTTCTTGCGATCGTCGATGTCAAAAAGCACGCCGTACCAGCTCAGTATTTGGCCGTTCTTATCGCGTAATGGATCACCCCTCACGTCGAACCAACGATACGCACCATCCGCGCGTCGAAAGCGGAAAATAGTTCGATATGGGCTTTCAGCTTCTAAAGCTTCTTGCCAGACTCGGGTGGTTTCATCGACATCGTCGGGATGAAGAGGCCTCAGCCATCCCAAGCCGGAGTAATCTTCCAGCGATCCACCAGTAAAATCCAATAAGCGCTGGTTAACATATTCATTCTCGCCGTCAGGCGAAGTCCGCCACACGCCTCTCGAACCATCGGTAAGTGCCGTCCCACCGGCGCATGCGGCAGGTAGCCACCATCGCCTCGCCCGTTCTGAGGCAACGAAGCCACTCATTCACAATGGGTTCACGATCATCGGGATGAACGACTTCAGCCAATTCCCAGCCCCGGCTGTCAGGCGGTTTGCCGAGGTATTCAGGCCGTAGTCCGAAGTATTCCACTACCTGCCGATTGCGATATTCGAGCTTTCCTTGGGGGCTATAAACCACCACCATTCCGGGGATGCTCTCAAGAACAAGGTCTAGGTTGCCCTTCCGCGACATGCGCCGAGAGTAGAGCCGCCAGCAGAGATAACACATGACGGCGACACCGACGAGCAAGCCTGCGCATAGGAGCATGATGCTCAAAGTCATCGATTGACCGGGTAAAACAAAGCTGGTCGGACTCATGTCTCTGCCCCTCCTAATGCAGGCGGTTAGCCCACTCGAAAAGACCAAGCCTTGCGCAATCATAGCGGACGTGAATGGCGACTCGACGGAGAAGTCACACGCCCGGCAGCGCCGCGATTTGTGCAAAATCCGAAATAAGACCTGGCCCGAGCCAGCTTTTAGTAAACGGCCGCTTGATTTTATTTGTAGTTAGAGCGCCGTCCTCTGCTTTTTAAGTGTGACTAACAATGACATCAGACGAATAACACTCTGGACTCGAGTACCGCATGAGAGCGGCAGCTTCTTCCTGCTTCTTCCTGTAGGAGCCCATACTATAGAAACCCGTAATAGAATTTGCATCCGCCGGTTGATACTTTCAAAACCGAGGACAGTTAGTCGGTGGATAGGACACGCTCGATCGCAACTTCGGAGCACAACGAATTGAAGATATTCGAAAGCTTGTTACAGAGCACTATTAGCCAAGCGTTCACGGCGTTGACACTGTTTACGCGCAGCAGCGGGCGGGCGGAGGAAGCGTTGCTTCAAGCAATACAAACTCTGGACCCCATTGAAGTGGATTCGAGGAACTTCGTGCTAAGGGCCATTGAGCAGGCGGTAACGATGCCTGAGGATAAAGTGCTCGTGTTGGGCGAACAAGAAGAAATGAGTTTAGACTTTCCGCCTGAGTTGCAGATAGTCTTTGGGATGCCGGCGAACTTGCGGCACTGTTTCGTGTTACGGGTACTGCTTCGAGTAAGCGCCGACCGATGCGCGGCGATACTCGGCCGACAGATCGATGAGGTGAATGAATCCACCTCTGCCGCGATCTTGTTTTTAGCCGGCCTCCAACAGCACAGGATTAGAGCAAATCGGGAGGAAGCCTGGCGGGCAATTATGGGGGGACAAATGACGTTTAGGACTTAGTCACGACGGAGAAGAGCCATCCGTTATCGAAACGTTGTTCTTGAGACGAGTGTACAACGTTTTCCTGCCGGCCTTGGTGGTGGCGGCCTTCCTGGAAACCGAAATTTCGCGTTCTGCACGCGCTTCAGACCTATTAAGGACCCGACACGGAGTACAAAGCGGATTCGTGACGTCAGTGAATCTTTAGCTAGCCGTTACATCTCATCCGATCCTGACGTGCCGAACCAAAAATAAATCCACTATTAGTCGCGAAGGGTTTACCGAAGGCCCGAATGATCCCGAATTGCGTCACAGTGAAGGCCCCCGGAAACGAAATCAGGCCTTAAGTAAACGCTTATGGGGCTTGATCCCGGGCTGGTTGTGCAAGTGTTGGGTGTTGGGGAGCAATCGGGCAGAAAACTGTTATAAGGCGTAGTTCTCTCACCATATCGATTTGCCGTCAGTGAATGCTGGTCAAAGTCCACAAGCGCATTCCGAGAGCCTCAGGGGTGATCACTGCTGACCTGAAAGAAACCGAAGGGCGGCAGCAATCACAGTATCTCTGCCGGTTTTAATGTCAGTCAGCCGCGTTCGGACCAAAATGTCGGGTTCAATTCCTTTCCCTACCCATTCCCCACCATCGGGAAAGGTATCGTGCTTTGTGCACACCCTTGCCGATCCACCACCAGGTAGTTTTAAGAAGAGCGGTTGTCCCGTGCTCCCGCCGCTTCGCTCTCCGATGATTTTTCCACGACCGCTATTTCTCCATGCTACGAGGAAGTCCTCCGCAGCGGAAAACGTAGCCGGGCCAGCAAGAACGACGATAGGCTTTTCGTAATGACTGCTCTGCTCCGGCTTGATCTCTTCCGCGGCGATTTCTTTGAATGCCATCAGCGTACCGCGAGCGCGATCCGTTGGCACGTAAGTCCGCATGACTTGACGAGAAGTTCTAAACGGCTTCTCCGCTAAGAAGCTAAGGATTCTATATCCGACACCGCTGCTGCCTCCACCATTCACTCTCAGGTCAAGTACAAGGGCATCAGCTTTATTGATTTCGGGAAACGCCTCTTTCCACTCCTTTACCGGCCGATCATCCTCAAAACTGTTTAAAGCTACATAACCGATATTGCCCGGCAACATGCGCCAACTGAACGATGGACGATTTCGTGAATCGTTATATCCGGTCCGCGGAACTTCTGGCTGGGTGTGAGCTCCATTTGGACTGAGTAGATCAAGCCTCACCGGCTTATTGCTGGGTCCGCGAAGAAAGCCGTACCAAAATGTTCTTACTTGAAGATCCTGCGGAGTCGAAGCGCTCTGGTACGGTTCCACGCTGCGCTTGCCATACTCAACGGCCGGTACTCCGTCTACTGCCAGGATTTCTATACCAGCATGAATGCCTAACTTTTCAAGCGATGAGCTCATCACCTCGAGGGTCATGACGTGGCCTTCCACAAGGCCTGTGCGCATAGGTGGCTTTGAGAAAACATCGAGCTGTTCAGGAGGGTACACGTTTGTATGCCCGTCCCTCAGTTGACTGCATAAGAGCATCAACTCGGCATAATACTCACCGGTCGACTTTGTGGCCATCACTTTGGGAATCCAGTTCAGGTATAGGGCGTCCCAGTTCAGAGCAACGAGCCTGTCTGGAAATGCGAAATTGTATTTGACCTCTGCCCAAAACTTTCCGAGGCCAGCCAGTTTCTCGGCTTCTGAGAGATCGTCGCGAAAGGCAGTGTCCAAAGCTGGAGAATCCCAAAAGCGCTGGAAAATTGTGAAGCCGTGCAGCACAGCCTTAAAATCCGGGGCAGCGCGCAATTTATCAAAGGATTTCTGAGTCTCGATATACTGCGCGATTGCCGGGTCAGGAGCGAGCGTTGCAACTTCCCGAAGGTACTTCAGCGACTCGGCGTCGTTGCCCTGAATGGCGTACGCTTCGGCAAGGTCGAGATCAATGTTGATCCGCCGAGCTTCTAAATCTGGATTCCCGGAAGCTAAATCGGAGACAAGCGGCTGCTGTAGATACCCCAATGTCTCGTTTAAGATTTCAATCCCGCGAGAGTTGCCGTGCTTCCATAGTTTTTCGGCCTCATCACGGCGGTGTTGAACGAAATCATACGCCTCCATTGCCGTTTTCGGTTGCGGCCACTGCGCGTAACAGCACGTACTGATCAAAGCGAGGCAACAAATCTGATTTGTGAGTCGGGCCGTCATTTTGCTGTTGAATTCAGAGTACCCCCCTTTATCTCCAGACGAGAGCGCAAAGGGCACGGCTGCACGCCGCCAGATAACAAGGAACTCGCTCATCCTTTGGGCGGGGCGCTTGATCCCGGGCTGTTGTGCGCGTCCCTCTCAAAAAACCGCCTTACGTCATCAAATGGACGGTCGGCAGAAATCCCGGACGCCGTCTGGCGCGCCGGATCTGTTCGAAAGCGTACGCTAATTTGATCAACTTCGGTTCGCTCCAGGCCGCTCCGAAGAACGAAATGCCGACCGGGAGACCGAAAATCAACCCTGCCGGCACCGTGATGTGAGGATAGCCGGCCACGGCCGGAGGCGATGCGCAACCGCTGTCGATTCGATCGCCGCAGACGTAATCGGTCAGGAACGCAGGACCGGACGTCGGACCGACAATGGCGTCTAACCGGTATTTCGCAAGTACTGCGTCAATGCCTTCTTTCCTGGTCAGGCGGCGATTTGTTGAAAGCGCAGTCTTATAATCTTTTTCGTCAAGAGGACCTATTTCCTCGGCCTGTTCCATCAATTCCTGCTCGAAATAGGGCATTTCTTCTCGCCGGTGTTCACGGTTGAAGGCGATGCAATCCGCCAATGTCTTGACCTTTCCGCCGCGAGCGGCAAGGTAGCGATTGAGATCCGACTTGAACTCATATAGCAGGACTGTATTTTCTGTCTCGCGCCAGGTCTCGAAAGTGGGAAGATCGGTCGGATCGACGATTGTCGCTCCAGCTTTTTTCATTTGCTCGATGCAGTCGTTCATGATCGCATCGACGGCGGGACTGATTTTGAAATACTGGCGGGCGATTCCGATTCGCGCGCCGCGCAGACCGTGTACATCGAGATACTGAGTGTAGTCCCTTTGGCTCTTGCCTGCCGCCACGCGCGTGGCGGCAGGGTCACGATCATCAATTCCAGCGAGTACGCCGAGCAAAACAGCGGCATCCCTAACGGTCCGAGCCATGGGACCGGCCGTATCCTGGCTATGAGCGATCGGGACGATTCCAGACCGGCTAATCAATCCGAGCGTCGGCTTGATTCCCACAACGCCGTTCATGGAAGAAGGGCAGACAATCGAACCGTCGGTCTCCGTGCCGACGGCCAGAACCGATAGATTCGCTGCTACAGCCACACCGGTTCCGGAACTGGAGCCGCAAGGATTGCGATCGAGCGCATACGGGTTCTTGGTTTGTCCGCCTCGTCCGCTCCAGCCGCTGACAGAGTGAGTGGAACGAAAATTAGCCCACTCACTCAAGTTAGTTTTGCCCAGGATGATCGCGCCGGCAGTTCGCAATCGCGTGGCTATCGGCGAATCTCGTGGAGTGGGCGCGCCAAGAAGCGCGAGCGAGCCAGCGGTGGTTTGCATCCGATCCGCCGTATCGATGTTGTCCTTTAGAAGGACCGGGATTCCATGCAACGGTCCTCTGGCCCCGCTGTGCTTATATTCGGCATCAAGAGCCCTTGCCACTGCGAGTGCATCCGGGTTGATTTCAAGGATCGACTTCAATACCGGGCCGCGCCGGTCAATTTGCTCGATCCGTTCGAGATACATCCGTGTAATTCGAACTGCAGTTAATTTGCCGTTCTTCAGGCGCCGTTGTAAATCGGAAACTGTTGCTTCTTCCAGCAAAAACTCCGCTGCGTCAGTGCGCTGGGAAGAGAGCGCGCCGGCAAACGCAGCGGTCCCTAAGAAGTTGCGACGATCCATTTTGAAGGAAAGAAACTCGCCTTATAATAGCGAAAAAAAGGAGAACATCTCTGCATTGGCGAACTTGACAGAGCTAGTCTGACAAGATGAAGTTCGTTATTGGATTGTTCTTGGCGGCATGCCTCTCGCCGGCAGCTACTCAGTTCCGTGTGTTTGAGTACAACTGGGTTGTCCCGAACGCTTCGGATTGGAAGATCGATAAGGAAAACGGCGACCAAGTCCTCCACCTTCTGATAGGCAAAGCGCCACCCTCCACCGGTCCGCGACGGCCGATGCAATTCGCTGTCGCTCAAACTCCTGATTTCGCAAAAGTAATGGTCGAAGCCGATCTGAAGCCGCTCGCCAGATCCTTGCTAATCGTGTTTGCCTACCGCGACCCGGCGCACTTCAACTATGCTCATCTTTCTACCGATACAGCTACAAAGCAGACGCATCATAACGGTATTTTTCACGTTTATGGCGGCGAGCGTGTCCGGATCAGTTCGGAAAGCGGCCCTGCGGCCTTCGCCGCCACGAATCACTGGTATCACGTCGTTTTGACTCACGATGGTAAGGCAGGCATGGTCCAAGTAAGTGTCGACGGAAAATCTGTTCCGGCCTTACGTGCCACCGACGTCAGTTTGACCAGCGGGAAAGTCGGTCTGGGCTCCTTCGATGAAATCGGAGCATTCAAGAATGTCAAAATTACCGGAATTTCGAGCTCCACAACGAAGTAGTTTCCGGCCCTTAACCGGAACGTCAATTCCACGTGACACTCCACATTTATCGCTGTAAAATCTTGGTAGAGACCTGATTACCTTGCCTCACGCAGATCCCATTCCACACGGCTACTGTTCAATTACCCCCTATATCAATGTTCAAAATGTGGCCGAGTACATCCAATTTCTAGAAAATGCGTTTGATGCCACTAAACTTTACTCCATCGATGGAGCGGACGGCGTGATCGGTCATGCTGAAGTCCGGATTGGCAACTCCGTTATCATGCTTGGCTCGGCCAGAGCTGAATCGCAAACCAGCTCTTGCGGATTTTATTTATATGTTCCTGAGTGCGACAAAGTCTATCAGCATGCTCTGGATGCCGGATGCAGTTCTGTTCAGCCTGTAACCGATCACTTCTATGGCGATCGGAGTGGAGGCGTGAAAGATCCCGTCGGAAATACCTGGTGGATTGCAACTCATACCGAAGATGTGACTCCCGGAGAGATGCACCGGCGCTCCACGTTAGCTCGTAAGTAGCAGCTGGGGCTCGTAAGTAGCCCGGCAGCTAAACGCTCGGGTCACACATTGAGGCCAATCGCCCTCATCAATTCCAGAGCGTTACTATGCGTGACTATGCCCGGTCTCAAGCGGAAGTCGAATTCTACCTTGCCGTCGGTAATAGTGTCCTCGAAGTGCGCGTTGGCGGCCGCGGATCCGATATCTGTTTGAATTTCCGCTAAGGCAAGATCATGCGTCGTAATCATTCCTACTGCGCCTGCCCGAAAAAGCGTCTTCACAATGGCTGACGCCCCGATTCGACGATCATGTGAATTGGTACCGCTCAAGAGCTCGTCGAGTAAGTAAAGGACGGACCGTTTCCCCTTAACAAGATCTACGATCTGACGCAGCCTGGATATCTCAGCGAAGAAGCGCGAGCGATTGTCCTGCAGCGAGTCGCTCACGCGAAGCGAGGCTCCGACTTGCAGCGGCGATATGGTCAGCGAGGAAGCTGCGACAGGCGCTCCGGCCCAAGCCAGCACGGTGTTTAGCCCGACCGATCGAAGCAGCGTGCTTTTGCCGGACATATTCGATCCTGAAATTATTAGCAAACGAAGTTCATCGCCGATGGCGACGTCATTGGGAACGCATTTGGCCGAGGGAAGAAGCGGATGCTGCAGCGCCTTTGCTTCAAACTGCGGCGCTTCGAACGTCGTGCGCTCCTCGACGAGATCAGGCGTTACCCAGTGCGGCTTCTCAAAGGCCAGAGCGGCGAACGAGGAGAGCGCTTCGAAATCCCCCACCGCGGTGAGCCAGTGGCCAATTTGAGATCCGTTCTCGCGTCGCCACGCTTCCACCGCCAAAGCGCACTGCTCATTCCATAACAGAACGGGACGAATCACACGCACCAGCAGGTGGTCACTCGAGTCGAGAAGCTCCATCCAACGCTCGAGCTTGCGAATCTGCTTCGAGGCCGGCTGCCCTTCTACTTTAAGGGCGGCGCTGATCTGCCTCAATCGGGCAGACGTGAACGTTTCTTTCTCGATTCGCTTCAGAACCAGCGACAGGATCAGAAGATCACGAGCCGGCGTTTCGACGGTCGACATGATATGTTCCACTCGCTTGCGAACCACAAATCGAAAGAGAAAATTACAGCTGAGAATTGCGACAAAGGGCCATAACGGCAGAACATGCGCAAAGAAGGCTGCAAACGTGGTGACAGCGGCAACCGAGAGCACGGCCGCTAAGGGTCGCAGCAGCGGCGACTCGGACATGGGTTCGACCGAGCCCCAGCTTGCGATTTTGTCAGGATGAACTTCTGAGCGAACGTCCTCACCTAATAGCGCGATGTCCTCGCGAAGATCCAGCCGGTTGCAAAGTTCGCGCACGGCTTCCTGCCGTTTGAGCACCTCTTCCCGTTCGCCCGGAGCAATTAGCCAACCGGCAAGCGTTTTTTCTCCCGGCCCCGTGCGAGCGCGTGAGATGAGCTCAAACAACGATCCTTTCCCAAACACGTCAAGGTCTTCGGCATAGACGTGGTCCGGATGCCGAAATTCGTCTCCAGCCGCACCGCGTCCATGCCAGCGATCCTCCAGCCGGTCAATGCCTCCTGTGTAGTAGCGAACAGCTCGGGAGGCGAGCGTTCGCTGCCGGATCACTCGCGCATGCCACGCCGCCAGTCCGATGAACACGATTACAGGAACAACGACCAGCCAGCCGGAGACCACATGCGAGTAAAAGGCAAGCCACAAGATGACGGCAGCAGCCGCGGCAACTAAAAAACGCCAGTTGCCGATTTGCACAAACTGCTTTTGAAAGGCTGCTTCTTTTGCCTGGCGCAGATCCCTCCTGGCTGAATATTCTTGCAATGGATCCATGCAGTTCAAGGATAACGACGCGCAGTCTCAGGAATCTTTTATCGAACTGTAATGTTAGTGTGACTCCGCCAAATCGATCTATCTCTCGATGAGATATCTGGCGCTCGCTACTGACTATGACGGGACGATAGCGAGGCATGGCGTGGTCGATCGCCAAACAACGCTTGCTCTGAAGCGGCTGAAAGAAACGGGGCGGCATCTGATTCTGGTGACGGGTCGGCTGCTGGCAGATTTGCAACGCACTTATTCGGATTGGGAACTCTTCACGCTGATCGTGGCGGAGAATGGGGCAACTCTGTATGAACCATCGACAGATGAGCAATCGGCCGGAACAGAAACGGTACTGGCCGATCCGCCGCCGCCCGAATTCGCAGAGCTCCTGAAGCGTAGAGGAGTTGCATATTTGGAAGTGGGCAAAGTCATCGTCTCCTCGTTAGAGGAGTATAAAGAGATTATTCTTGAAACCATCGCCGAACTCGGGCTGGAGTTACAGATCATTTTCAACAAGGGTTCGGTGATGGTTCTGCCTTCGGGCATTAACAAGGCCATAGGGTTACAAGCCGCATCGAAAAAGCTGGGCGTGTCCTTGCACAATGTGGTCGGAGTCGGCGATGCAGAGAACGATCATGCTTTTCTCAAGGCCTGTGAGCGCTCGGTTGCCGTCGCGAATGCCTTGCCGTCATTGAAGGAGAGATCGGACCTCATTCTGAACGGCGACGATGGCGAGGGTGTGGCCGAGCTTGTAGCTCGCTTGATCGAGAACGATCTGGCGGACGTTCCGGCCAGGGAATCTCACAACAATGGTTTACTTCTGGGCGCTGGTGAAGATGGTGAAGTTCGCCTCCCGTTTTACGGATCGAACGTTTTAGTAGCCGGCACTTCGGGCGGCGGTAAATCAACTCTGACAACCGGAGTGATGGAACAGCTGACAGCGGCTCAATATCAGTTCCTGGTCATCGATCCGGAAGGGGACTATCAAGCCTTCGAAGGGGCGATCGTGCTGGGCGATGCCAAGAGGCCACCCACCCCCGATGAAATCATCCAGGCGCTCGAACAAGGCCGCGAAAATCTGATCACCAACCTGCTGGGAGTTCATGCCGACGACCGGCCCGATTTCTTTGAAAGATTGCTTCCGCGGATTCAAGAGTTACGGTCACGAACAGGGCGGCCGCATTGGGTGATTCTGGATGAAGCGCATCATCTTATGCCGGCGGCTCGCGAACTGTCACGCGATGCGCTCGCTCAAGCTTTGCCGGGCGCCATGTTCATCACTCTTCAGCCCGATCATCTGCCGGAGCACGTGCTTGCCTCTATCGACAACCTGGTGACGGTGGGTGACAAGCCTCAGGAGACCGTCGCCGAGTTCTGCCAGGCATGCCGAAACGATTGCCCGAAAGTTGCGCCGGAAAAGCTGGAGAAGGGAACTGCCCTGTTCTGGTCTCGCGGCAAAGGCGAGACGCCGCGAAAGTTTACGGTTCATCCCTGTCGAACGCAGCTGACACGCCACAGCCGTAAATATTCCAGCGCAGAGTTGACGCCCGATCGCAGCTTTTACTTCCGCGGCCCGGAAGGCAAGTTGAACCTTCGCGCTTCGAATTTAATCACGTTCGTGCGTCTGCTGGAAGGCGTCGATGACGACACCTGGCTCCATCATCTACAGGCCGGCGGATACTCAGACTGGTTCCGGAAGAATATCAAAAGCGACGAGCTTGCGGACGCTGCCAAAGCGGTCGAAGAGAATGGAAAGCTCTCGGCGGCAGAAAGCCGTAACCAGATCAAGGAAGAGATCGAACAGCGCTTTACCTTGCCTGCCTAGTTTCGAGACCATTTAGAATAGCGGGTTCGGTCATGGGAAATCCTTGGTTACATTGGTGGACTGACACCATCTCGCTCACGCAACAAAGTACCTTCCCGCGGCTTCTGATCGCGCTTTTGCTCGGCAGCTTCATCGGTATTGAGCGGCAGTGGCGTCAACGCGCTGCTGGGTTGCGCACCAACACTCTGGTCTGCTTCGGAGCGGCGGCCTTCGTCGATCTTGGTTCAACTGTCGGTGGTCCCAGCACTACCAACGTAATCGCTTATGTGATCTCGGGCGTCGGCTTTCTCGGCGCCGGAGCCATCATGAAAGACGGCGGCAGCATCAAAGGTCTGAATACTGCCGCTACTTTGTGGTGTTCCGCTGCGGTAGGCGCCTGCGCCGGCGCGGGCGAGTTGGCCGATGCTGTTTTCGTGACCGCACTGTTATTGGTCATTAACTCGGCATTTCGCCCGCTGTCCCATTTGATCGATCGCTACTCGCTCTCTCAATCCATTACCCAAAAAGAAGTGAGGACGATCTTTCACGTGAGCGCGGTCTGTCCCGCCAGCCACGAGGCGGAGATCCGCACGTTGTTGCTCCAAGCGTTGGCGGAACGGCCGCTCTTGCTGCGCGAACTCCGCACCGAAGATATCGGCGAGACCGAAGATGTACTTCTGCGAGCGGAGATCGAAGCGGACACTCGCGACACCATGCTTCTGGAGCAATTAGCCAAAGAGCTCCGCCGGAACTCAGCCGTTTCCAAAGTGGAGTGGTCTGAAACTTCAGTCGAGGTTGAGTGAGCCGGTCTAATAAAGCGGGCTGGGTTAGGCCAGAGCAGTGATGTTAGCATCGGCTTCGTGGAAGAGGCTGAGGTTTATTCGGTAATCGGCGAAGAAGGTTTTATTCAGCTTATCGCCGCCTTTTACCGGCAAATTCCAGAGGACGAAGTCCTGGGACCCATGTATCCGAAAGGCGATCTGGCGGGCGCAGAAAAACGTTTGAGAAACTTTCTTATTTTCCGCTTCGGCGGACCGCAGAATTACATCGAAGAAAGAGGTCATCCCCGTTTACGGATGCGTCATGCTCCTTTCGCTGTCACCAACACAGCTCGGGAGCACTGGCTAAATATGATGAATAAGGCGCTTGCTGAGACCACGATTCCCGATGAAGCGAAACAAATTCTGTGGGCCTACTTCGAGTCGACTGCTGCCGCCATGATGAACCGGATGTAACTTCGTGAAGCTTTCCATTGTCGATCAATCCCCTGTTTCCGCCGGCTCAACGCCCGCGGCCGCTCTCCGCAACACCATCGAGCTTGCTCGTTTAGCCGATCGTCTCGGCTACGAACGCTACTGGATCGCTGAGCATCACGGCATGGACACACTTGCCTCGCCTGCGCCGGAGATCCTGATGACGCGAGTCGCGGCGGAGACTTCGCGCATTCGAATTGGCTCCGGCGCGGTTCTTCTGCCGCACTATAGTCCGCTGAAAGTTGTCGAAGTTTTCCGTATGCTTCATGCCTTGTTCCCCGACCGCATCGATCTCGGTGTTGGCCGAGCGCCCGGAGGAACGCACCTGGAAGCGCGGGCGCTGCGCAAAGGACAAGCTCTCGATACGGATGATTTTGGCGAGCGCCTTCTCGAACTCCTTGCCTTTCTCGAGCACAGTTTTCCGGATCAGCATCCATTCAACAACATCAAAGTGACGCCGGAGATGCCGGGAGGACCGGAAGTCTGGCTCTTGGGCTCCAGCCTGTGGAGCGCGAGTACGGCTGCCAGGCTCGGTCTCCCCTACGCGTTTGCGCACTTCATCGATCCGCAATCGACACGCGACGCCATCGAACGTTATCGCGCCGAGTTCAAACCCTCGCACCGGCTGTCCGCGCCGAAGACTCTCCTGGCTTTGGGCGCAATCTGCGCTGACACCGATCGAGAGGCAGAGCGTCTAGCGAGTAGTTCGCGTGCCTTGCTGCGGAGATTTCGAACGTTCCCGCGCGCTGCCGGATTAGTTCCTTCGCCCGAAGACGCTCTAGCTGAACTTTCGTTCGGCCTTGATCCCTCGGTCTTTGAGTCGGGTGAATGGAGACGCTACGCTGTTGGATCCGCCGACACCGTTCGCCCGCAGCTTCAGGAGATCGCGACGGACTTACAACTCGACGAGTTGATGATGGTGACCATCGTCCATGACCACCAGGCGCGCCTCCGCTCTTACGAACTCTTGGCCGAAGCCTTTGATTTGACCCCTCAGCCGGTCAGTTCGCTCGGCTGATTGCAGATCCGTTCGGATCTTTGAGATATTGATCGAACCAGGACACGGTTCTTCGCATCACGTCCAGCCGGTCTTTCGGGTCCCGAAATCCATGGCCCTCGCCCGCATAGACCACCAGCTTGGTCGGTACATTCAAAGTCTTGAGCGCATGCCAGAACTCGAATGACTGCGGCGCTGGGCACTCGGCATCGCGTTCGCCCACTATCACCAACGTCGGCGTCTTGACTTGCTTGATGTAAGTGATGGGAGAACTCTTGGCGTACACGGCCGGATTGTCATAAACCGAAGCTCCGAAATACGGAATCATCCATTGGTCAATCAGGTTCTCGCCGTAGTAACTCAGCCAGTCTGCGATTCCCGCTCCGGCCACCGCAGCACGGAAGCGATGAGTCTGGGTGACGGTCCACATCGTCATATATCCGCCATAACTCCACCCCGTGACGCCGACGCGATCCTTGTCGACCGGCGCTTTCTTCAACACCGTATCCACGCCGGCAAGTACGTCGCGAAGATCGCCGCCGCCAAAATCCTTCACGTTCGCTTTGGTGAAAGCTTCTCCCTCGCCATAACTTCCTCTCGGGTTGGGAAAGAAGACAAAATAACCCAAGGCAGCCATCACCGACATGTCGAAATGAGAGCTGGGCCAGGCCGCCGTATGAACACTAGCTGGGCCGCCGTGGATTTCCACTACCATCGGATAGCGCTTCGCTGAATCGAAGTTCTCGGGGTAAAGCAGCCAGCCCTGCGCCGTGTTTCCTCCGCTCTGCCAGACAACACTTTCTGCCTTGCCCCAGCGCGGTTTCTGGCTTGCATTCACGGTGGTCAGCTGTTTCCATTCGCCCAAAGGTCCCGCCCAAATCTCGGGAGGATCCTGCCAGCTCGATCGCGACACAACGCTGGTCTTGCCGTCCGCTGCCACAGCAAAGTTAGGATTGTGGCCGTCCTCGTGTAATCCTTCGTCGCCTTTCCATAAGGGTTCAATCTGCCCCGACCGCAAGTCCAACGACGCAATCTCACCGCCGCCTCGCACCGCGGCCGTGAAAAGAATGCGATCGCCCCCCTGCCACTGAATCGAGGATGGCGAGATGCGCTGGCCTGCGGTGAAGTCACGTGCCGGGCCGCCCACCGCAGGCACCACAAAAATGTTTCCGCCCGTAAATCCTTCGTCACTCATCAACCCGCCGATGAACGCAATCTGCTTCCCGTCCGGAGACCACCTCGGAACCGCCAGCTGCACTTGCGCGGAAGGATTGTAGAGAATACTCATTTCGCCGTTCGCCTTCACCGAGTAAAGCTTGGCCGTCCACCAGTTGTTGTCGGCAGGACCGGGCGCTGCGGTGGCCACGAAGTGTTCCCCATCCGGCGCCCAATCGAATTCGTACAGATTTAAATCCGGCCGGGTCAGCTGATGGCTGTCACCACCCTCTGCCGGAATAATCGTCAACCTTTGGTTGTGGATCGTCGCGCCAATCTCGCCTAACTGTGCGGGAGCAGCTTGCAGGGGACCGCCGCCGCCGCCCTTCTCGGCGTACAAAAACGCAATTTGTTTCCCGTCCGGAGACCAGCGCGGCGCAAGCACGAATCCGGAGAGAGTAGTCAATTTTCGCGCGTCGCCGCTTTCAACAGTCGTCACATAGACCTGATCCTGCGAAGAGTTTGCGTTTGCCAGAAACACCGCCCGCTGGCTGTCCGGCGACCATGAAAGGTCATGTGCTTCGGTAGATCCGTTTTCCTCCGGAACACTAAGCCGGCGGGGCTTCGCGCTTTGATCTCTTAAGTCCTGTATAAAAAGTATGGTGCTGCCGGCTCCCTCCGGCTTGTGCTCCGACCAACTTGCCCAGCGACCATCCGGGGAGATCGAAACGTTGGTCACGGAATGGACTTCCTCCAGCTGCTGAAGGGCCGCGTCAATCCGTGCGTCCTGAGCGTTCATCTGCCGCACGCAAAGCAGCGCCGACAGCAGGCAAAAGAAACCGACACCCGGCGAGAAAACTCGGCGACTCATGTTCGTATATTCGCATTCGGCGCTTATTCGGGCGCTTTTAGCATCTGCAATGCCATCCTGAACGGAGTGCCCGGATTCGCAACAGTTCGGTCGGAAACTCTTTGGAAGGAGATCCGATTCGTCTTTTCTCTCGCCGTTCCGGTGGCCTTAGCCGAGCTGGGCTGGATGTCGATGACTTTTGTCGACACAGTAATGGTCGGCCGTCTCGGCCCGGCGGCAATCGGCGCTTTGGGAATAGGGAACAGCGCCTATTACGCATTTGCCGTAATCGGCATGGGCGTTCTGCTCGGGCTGGACACGCTCGTCTCACAAGCCTTCGGGGCAGGCGATCGCGAAGACTGTCATCATTCGCTCATGCAGGGCATTTATCTTGCGATCTTTGCCACGCCGCCCTTGATGCTTCTCTTCTCCATATTACCGCCTGCGTTCTCCTGGCTTGGCGTGAACCCGGAAGTCACCCATTTGTTGGGCTCCTTCTTGATCACACTGAGCTACGGAACTTTGCCGCTGCTCCTGTACGGCGCTCTTCGCCGCTATCTGCAAGGCACGGGTCACGTTCGCCCCGTGATGTTCGTGCTGATCAGTGCCAATCTGGTGAACTGGTTTTTCAATTGGCTCCTGATCGAAGGACACTGGGGGTTCGCGGGCCTGGGTGTGGTCGGCTCTGCTCTGGCGACCTGTTTGGCCCGAGTGTACATGGTCCTTTCACTTGCCTGGTGCATCTGGTGGTTTGAGCGAAACTCAGAGCTGGGCGTCGCCGGCATTTTTCGGAAACCGGATTGGAAGCGTCTCGCGCTCTTGATCCGTATCGGACTTCCCGCTGCCAGCCAGATTGTGCTTGAAATCGCCGCCTTCGGGGCCGCTGGCATTCTGGCCGGGCGTCTGACTCCTGCGGCACTGGCAGCTCACGAGATCGCCCTCAACTGCGCCGCCTTGAGTTATATGCTTCCGCTCGGCACTTCTTCTGCTGCGACCGTCGCTGTTGGCCAGGCCATCGGCAGCCGGGACTTCGGCCGCGCCCGGCGAGCGGGATTCATTTCTTTTGGAATCGCCACTTGTTTCACCACTGGGTCAGCTTTGGCATTCACGTTTGCGTCGGGTGAGATTCTTCGTGTCTACACCAGCGATTCCACCGTCCTACAGATCGGAACAGGCTTGCTTAAGTTAGCTGCTGTCTTTCAGTTGTTCGATGGAATTCAGACCGTAGCGACTGGAGCGCTCCGCGGGCTTGGGAAAACTCGTACTCCGATGTTGGTGAATTTAGGAGGGTACTGGTTTTTCGGACTCCCTGTCGGCTATGTGCTCTGTTTTGCTTTTGGATTGGGTGTTTACGGCCTGTGGTGCGGTTTGGCACTTGCCCTGATTGTTATTGCCGTGATTTTGCTGTACTTCTGGCAAACTGAAAGCCATTATTCAAGATTTGAACAGATAAACAGTCTCCGGGCGGTTGCCACGTCCTCAGAGGCGCAAAATTCTTTTTAGTCGTAACGCTCCCCTAATTTCGTAAAACTACAGGCAGGCAAATAATTCTCCCTTTCAAGTATTTAGTTTCTTGGTGCTATTTACACCTCCTGCAACGTCACATTCCTAAGCAACTCTAAGTGGAGTTGAAGTTTCTTAAAGTCCAGTGTTCAATCGATAGGGTTCTCAAAAATGAAGCTTCGCACTCTTATCGCTGACGACCATCAGCTTGTAGTAGAAGGACTCGTACGGCTCATTGAGGGGGAGTGCGAAATTATCGGAATTGTCAACAACGGGCGAGATCTTGTGTCTTCCGTACGAGAGTTGAATCCCGACATCATCCTGCTTGACGTATCGATGCCGCTCCTCAATGGAGTAGAGGCGGCCCGTCAGATTCGGCAGTTCGACAAAACTGTGAAGATCATCTTTGTCACCATGCAGATGAATGGCGACTATGCGCGCGAAGCCTTCCACATCGGCGCGAATGCGTACGTCCTGAAGCAGTCCGCCGTCTCTGAATTAATGAGTGCGATTCAAAACGTGCAGAGCGGACGGTACTTCTTGTCTCCTACCATCGCCGATCGTTTCCTCGAAAACCTCCCTGAGCCGGGTGAAAATCCATCTGGACTATTCACCAATCTGACTCCACGTCAAAGAGAAGTTCTTCAACTCGTCGCCGAGGGAAAGTCGGCTAAGGAAATAGCTGGGCTGTTGAACATCTCTTCGAAAACGGTCGAGTTTCACAAGAAGCATTTGATGGACGATCTCGACTTAGGAAGTACCGCCGAACTCATTCGCTATGCCGTGGAGCACTCCTGGGTGTCGTCCTAAGCTCACGTCGTCTTGTCTCAGTTGGGACTATATTTGACGCTTCACAGTGACTTCCATGAAGTTAAGACTGGGCTCTGACTCAACCCTCACTTCAGATTTCGACGACAGGTCCGCAAGAAACTCAATCTGAACGCCGCTCTAATCTGGCGCTATTAGCTGCATTTCTCACGACTCAAAAGCCCTCGGTGGTAAGCTAACTCGCGTGCGGCGTTTGCTTCATGCTCTGCGGGACGAACGCTCCGAAGTGGCCCTGGATATAGCTGCCCTCGAACTGGCCAGCATTGAATTTCCAGGACTTGACTTCGAAGCCTCGCTTTTCCGCCTGGATAACATTGCCGACCAGATTCGGTCTCAAGTCACTGCCAATGCAACCGGATTGGAGTTCATCAAGGGCGCGAATGAGGTCTTCTTCGAGCTTCTTCAGTTTCGAGGAAACGATGAAGATTACTACGATCCGCGCAATAGCTGTCTAAACTCGGTCCTGAGCCGCAGGATCGGGATCCCAATAACGCTTTCTGTCGTCTACATCGAAGTTGCCCGCCGGCTTGGTCGTCCGGTGTACGGCGTGGGTCTTCCCGGCCACTTTATTGTTGCTTACGAAGATGCTGCTGCCCGTTACTGGATCGATCCGTTTCATGCCGGCCGGATTCTAACCTTTGCGGAGTGTTCTGCCCTGGCTAAGCAGACTGCAGGCGTTGATCTGCGCGCTAATCCAGCTGTTTTGTCTCCTGTCACCAAGCGCCAAATTCTGGTGCGCATGCTCAGCAACCTCAAAGTAATCTATCTTCGCGGGCAAGCCTTCGAAAAGGGACGCCAGGTTCTCGACTTGCTGATCGATGCTATGCCCGATTACGCGGAGGAGTACCGCCACCGTGGGCTGATTCACATGAAGCAGCTCAATCACCGGGCCGCCAAGGCCGATCTCGAGACCTACCTGCGCCTGGAACCCGATTCACCCGAGCGGGCCAACGTCGAAAAGCAGCTTCTCTTTATTGAGCGCTGGAAAGCCGGCTTGAACTGAGCACAGCGTTTGCGCGCTAGCTCGCCAGCTCCAGTTCTCCCAGCCGATTGGCGATCAGCCGAAGATCTTTCACCAGCAAAGCATACTCTTCGTCGAAACGCTCCGGCATCCGCAGAATCGCGGACGGATGGATCGTCGCTACCAGCTGTTTGGCCCAGCGATGAGGAAAGAACACTCCGCGTTCTGTCGTGATACGGAAATCGCGACCCATGAGGGACTGTGCCGCCGTCGCTCCCAGACAGACGATCAACTCGGGTTCGATGGCGCTCAGCTCCGATTCGAGCCACGGCCGGCAGGCAGAGATCTCGACCCCGCTCGGCTTGGCGTGAATACGGCGCTTGCCTCGCTCGATCCACTTGAAATGCTTCACCGCATTCGTCACATAGACTTTGTCTCGATCCAGTCCTGCCTCGAGCATCGCTTTATCCAGTAAACGCCCTGCCGGACCCACAAAAGGAGCGCCTTTGCGATCTTCTTCGTCGCCCGGTTGTTCACCCACCATGACGATCTTTGCGTCTTCCGGTCCCTCTCCGAAGACTACCTGTGTAGCGCGGCTAAATAGTTCGCAGCCTTGACACGCCGGCGCTGCCGCCCGAAGCTCCACCAGGTTCTTAGTTGGAGGCACCCACTCCGCTGCTGACGTTTTTTGACTCTTTGCCATCTGAGAAACCCTTATATCGGCCTTCGCTAGCAACTTGGGAATGATCTGCGCCTCCGGCAAAGTCGCCCAGTGTCGCACTGGCATCTCCGCCTTCATCGCTTTTATTTTGACCCGCGCGGGATTGAAGATAGACCCGTAGTAATCACGCCAGAGATCTTCCAGTTCGTCGCCTTCCGGCGCTGCCGATCGCGGAACACCGGGTCCGAACGTCAGCGATTTGGTGTCCCAATGCGCGCTTCTTTCCGGGGTCAAGATCGACCAATGCATACTGCCGAATCGCCGCGCAAACCAGGGCGCGATCGCCTCTACAATGTGATGATCCGGTCTGTGCCAGGCAACGAAATACTCAGCTTCGGCATCTTGCACTCGCCGGAAGCGCACAAACGCGGTCATCTTGTGGAGATCTCGACGCACTGCCTTCTCCATCAGCAGCAGTGACCGGACGTCATCGTCTATGTCAATCTTCAGCAGCTCATGTTCGCCATGTGTCAACCGATACAGAACGCTGTATAGCAAGCTCCATCGGTTGTCATCGGCGTGCAGGGCCACGGTTTTGGCCAAGCCCAGAAAGTCTTTCGGTACCGAGCGTACGGCGGGATCTTCTACTGACGGAAACTCCTCTTCGAATAACGTGGTCGTGTTGGTGGACCAGTGTATGTCCGACGGTAAAACGTCAGCCGAGAGAAGACGCCTCGCGTGCGATCGCCAAGCCTCAAAATCATCTGCCTGAACGGAGATCATAATTCCCCGGTTCGTGCCGTTTCGGCGACCTCAAACAGAGAAAGTTGTTGCTGCGGCGGAACGATCTGCTGGGGCAGGCTCACCGTGTCGATCTTGTGTTGAGCTGGATTCTGATCGGCAGTTACAACAAAGAATTTTGCTCGGTTCACAGGAATCTTTAACTTGGCTAGATCGGGCAGCGTCAACGACCGGTAACGCCGGATCTGCAGAATGCGCTTGACGTTCCGCACCCCGAAGCCTGGAACCCGCAGCAAGGCTGACTTCCCGGCCTTGTTAACGTCGATCGGAAAAAACTCGCGATGGCGAAGGGCCCAGGCCAGCTTCGGATCTTTATCGAGGTTTAGGTTACGGTCTTCTTCGGTAGTCAGTTCATCGGCCGAAAATCCATAAAAGCGGATCAACCAGTCGGCCTGGTAAAGCCGATGCTCACGAACTAGTGGAATTTTTTTGAGAGGCAGCGCCGGATCGGCATGCGGAATGGGGCTGAAGGCAGAGTAATACGCCCGGCGTAATCCGAAATTCTTGTAAAGATCAGACGACTTATTGAGAAGCACGGAATCGGGAGCGCTCGTCGCTCCCACGATGAATTGAGTGCTCTGGCCGGCCGGAGCGAACTGCGGACCCTTGCCAGCCTTAGTCGTCTTGTCCTTCGCGGTCAGGATACCGTCCGCTATTTCCTGCATGGACCGCTCGATGGCCGAGTGCGTCTTGGCGGGCGCGAGTTGTGCCAGATCTTGATCCCTCGCCAGCTCGATATTCACGCTCAAACGGTCCGCCCATTTGCCGGCTGATAGAAGCAGCTCTTCGGAAGCTCCAGGCACCGCCTTCAGGTGGATGTAGCCGCCGAATTTGTGGTCTGTCCGCAGAAGCTGGGCCACTCGGACAAGCTGCTCCATCGTGTAGTCCGGGCTCTGGATAATTCCTGAACTGAGGAACAAACCTTCAATGTAATTGCGCTTGTAAAACTCGATCGTCAAAAACACAACTTCTTCGGGACTGAATCGCGCCCGTGGTGTGTCGCTGCTGATGCGGTTTACGCAGTAGCTGCAATCGTAAATGCAGTAGTTGGTGAGGAGCAGCTTCAGGAGCGATACGCATCGTCCATCGGGTGTGTAGCTATGACAGATACCTACGCCGGTCGTGTTGCCCAAACCGCCTTCGGCCCGCGCCCGCTTGGAACCGCTGCTCGCGCAGGAAGCATCATACTTGGCCGCATCTGCAAGAATTCGCAGTTTGCCCTGTATGTCCACCCCCATAGGATGACATTTTCGAGAAAGATGTTTTAGAAAAGAGCCTTAGCCACGGACGCCGGGAGAGGTCATCTCCGACTCTTCCTGGAAATCGCCGGCCTCTTCAGCCGGCTCGGTCGCCAGCTCGAAGTCTTTGAAGTCTCCGGCGGCGTCAAACTGCACGTCGAACGGAGCCGAGACGACTTTCGTATCCGAATTGAGGCTCGGGACCAGGTTCTCACTTACGGCCATCCGGCTCAGCTCGAGCGTGTTGTGAATCCGGCAGTAGGTGACCTGAGACAGATCGATTTTGCCCACGGTAGGGGAAATTTTGGCCAGAGCCTCTTTGTCGCTCGCGAAGTGGATCGGGGTGGCAATCGCCTTCGGCGTAGAGGCGGTCAGGGAGTTGATGTAAGTGGGATTCCAGTCCACATCGTGCACAAGCCGGTCGTGCGCCACATCCGCCATGCCAATCCCGACCGCACTGTGGTAAGACAATGAACTGATCCCACGGGCGTAGACGCGATGTATGAAGGGAATTCCGGGCCAACAGTTGGAAAGCCCGGTGACGCTGCGGTTGATGACCTTGGTGTCCATTCCAGCGCCGCTGATATTTTTTCCGATCTCATCCACAATCAGGATGTCGATCTCGGGCGCCGGCAATTTTGCCATCCAGGACTTCACCTCCCGAAGGAGCCGCTCCTCTTGTGCAATCATGGACTCCAAACCTTGCGAAGAGCTGATTGCGACTAGCCCCGCCGTTTCATGGTGCGCTCCCTCTTCAATCGCCAGACCGCCCAGCACCTTGTTGGCGGCAAACACCTTTGCTCCCACCGATCGAATCATCTGTTCTAATCCGATTCGATAAGCGAAGGTGTGGTACTGCTGAGCGCCGGAGAACTTGCCGAGCCCGATTGCCATCATTTTGAACAAACCGCTCTCGACCGCACCTTCGAAGTCGGTGTGCCACTTAACGCGCGGGACTAAAAAAATAGCGTCGGCTTCGTAGCTGTTCTTGTCGACAAAAACTTCGATTCCTTCCGGCGTTTTACCGAGCGAAACTACTTCGAGAGAGCTGACGACCGGTACGCCCATCGTCGCCTCATGAATGCCATAGTGGGCGAGAACGTCGGCCTGTCCCTCCGCCGTAGCCGCGCCGTGGCTGCCCATCGCGGGAATGATGAAAGGGCTTGCGCCGTGTTCTTTCCAGAAATCGACGACTGCTTTAACAATCGTCGCGATATTGGAAACGCCCCGGCTGCCAACGCCGATCGCGATTTTGGCCCCCTTCGGAACGCGTTTCAAGAAATCGGCTTGCGACAGCTCCTTCCTGACGTGCTCGCGGATATTCTTGATGCGGCGATCGGGAAACGACTGTTCGACCAGGACGAACTTGGGCAAGCTCATTCTAATAGCATATCTCCGGATGCGACGAGTTCTTACTGATTGCCCCAACTCTGCTCGAGCATGGTCGCGTACTCTCCGGATGCATACAGATCGAAAGTGAACTCGCCGGCTTCCGGTCGGCTGAAGTTCGATTCTCTCAAGCGATTCTCAAACCAGAGATCGAGATGGCGATGATAACGGCGAAGGAAATCCGGATTCAACGCCGATGCCGCCGGAAGCTCGGCAAACACCGAGTGCAGTCCAATGCAGCGGCGGAATAGCGCCGCGTGGTCCAGCACCCCCCAAGCCTCGAGCTTGGAGCGTACGTGAGCCGGCAAATTCTGGGACAGCAGAATGGCAAAGGTCTCAGCCTTGACCCGCCGTTCACCGAAAAAGGTGGAGGTTGCCACCATCTCGGCGCATTGTTCTGTCCACCGGATTAGATCTTTCCCGATGTAAAACAACATGCGGATCTCGGCATAGCGACCTCGCAGAAGCTTCCGGTCGAGATCTTCGGTCGCCGTCTGCTCATCCGGCAGAAAGCCCTGCAGCGCCAGACTGGCGCGAGAACTGTCCATCAAAACCGAAGTATCCTCCGGAGTGGAGAACGGATGCAAAATCAGCGGGGGCAGCCGAAAGGCTTGGTCGCCGGAATGGGTGATGGGGCTTTCCGTCTTCATTAGCAAAGTGGGTGTACCTAATCCTTTGGGGCGATGAGCTCCCGAGTTACGTATCGGCAGGAATCGCCGACAACAACAGGAGAGAACTGACAAAAATCATGAATCTAAGTACACCTGGTACTACTTAGACGCCCCAGTCGGCCGATTTACTTCGCCAAGACCGGAGTTTGAGAAACGACGATATCTTTCGGGCGGTCGAGTTCTAATTTGATCACTGCCTCCAACGTCTCCCACGAAACCGCGCCCCCCAACATGCGCCCATTCACAAACAGAGTGGGAGTTTGTTGCACTTGTAATAGTCTGCCGGCTTCCGCATTTTTCTCAACCTCCGCGGCGGTCGAGTGAGAATCGATGCAAGCTCCGATTTTGGCGCTATCTAGATTCTTTTCTTTGGCATAGGCCAGAATCTTGTCTTTCACGTTTGCTACGGTAATCTCTCCTTGATGTTCGAAGATCCAGTCATGAAAGGCCCAAAACGCCTCCGGATTCTTGTCGCCCAGGCAGTGAGCGGCTTCGGCGGCGGCTCTGGCCCATTTATGGATCGTATCCAGAGGAAAGTCGGCGAACACGACTCTTACGTCATTCGGATACTTCTTGGGTAGGTTGTCGCGTACCGTGCGAGCCAACTGACGGCAATAGGGACACTGCAAATCAGTGAACACCACGACCGTCACACTGGGGTGTGAAGCGCCGAACGCCGGTCCGTTCATAGGCAGGTGCTGCAGGATGTCGGCGAACGGGCTTCGCATGACGTTCCAGACAGTCCCATTGATCACCCGCTGCCCGTCGGGAGAAACGTAGTATGTCTTCTCCATCTTTCGTTCGCCGAGGCTGGCGTGCACCACCACGCGAGCATAACCGGGAAAGTCGCTCGGCGTGGGGGCGTCGGACCGAACCTTGACGTTGGGCGTGTAGCCTTCGGCATATCTTACGTACGCCTCGAATCGCGCCTTATCGAACTTCGCACTCGAAGCATCGTCGCTCCATGCGGGGCTCGCCAGGAGGAATAATGCAAGAACGACCGACGATTGGCGCAGAGCTAACATACTGACTCCAATGTACTAAGCTAATGTGACGTTCCTGGGCGTCACTATACTGGGTTTTTGTCTTTTCTCCGCAAGTATCTTCCATTTCTCACCCTCGCTTTTGCGATTTCCGGCCTGTATCTGTTCGATCTGAACTCGGTCGGAGTGCTCGGACCCGACGAACCCAGATATGCCGCCATTGGCGAGGCGATGGGGCATACGGGCCGGCTCATCACACCCCTGCTGTGGGGTTCGCCCTGGTTCGAAAAACCGCCCCTCCTCTACTGGATGACGGCTCTGGCCACCTGGGTAGGCCTCAAAGGAGAGCTGGCCGGACGGGTTCCGGTGGCCCTTCTGAGTCTCGGATTTCTGGCGATCTCGTTCCGGCTCATCAAAAACGAATTCGGTCTTTTCGCGGCTGCCCTCAGCGTGGGGACCCTTGCTACTTCCGCCGGTTGGCTCGCCTACAGCGGGCTTTGCCTTACCGATGTTCCGCTGGCGGTGTGTTTCTCACTCGCGGTCTTCCTGGCCCTGCCCCTCCTAAGAGAGCCGCCGCTGGTGGCTGATATCGACGCCCGGCTCGCGGCAATCGGCGTGCTCATCGGGCTGGGTGCGCTGGCGAAGGGGTTGGTTCCGCTTGCACTCGCCGCTCCTTTCTTCTGGTTTCTTCGCGCTTACTGGCGCAAGTGGTGGGTTGCGATCGTGGCATGTCTGGCCGTTGCACTGCCCTGGTATATCGCCGTGTATGCCGAAAACGGCTATCCTTTCATTCAGGAATTTTTCGTCAAGCATCACCTCGAGCGGCTGTACTCCGCATCGCTTCAGCATGTTCAGCCTTGGTATTACTACTTCCCGGTGGTCCTCTTCGGGCTCTTTCCCTGGACGCCTCTGCTGGGCGTGTTTCTCAATAAAGGCTTTCAATGGGATCGCCGCAAACAGTTTCTCGCGGCCATCTTCCTATTCGGCTTCGTGATTTTCAGCATTTCGCTCAACAAGCTTCCCGGATACGTCCTGCCAATCCTTCCCACGCTGCTGATCCTGGTCAGCTCCTTCTTTGAGGACAAATCCCCCGTTCAGATCGGCAAAGGGTGGCTGGTTGCCTGCGCCGTTCTTATTGCGCTAATCCCGTTGATCGCTTCGGTGCTCCCAGGATCCCTCGTCATCGGGCGGTATACCTTGTCAGCCATCAAGCTGGACAGAACCGCTTTGTTTTACATCCTTGCTCCGCTGGCCGTGATTCTGCTGGCGCGCCGCTCCTGGATGCCTGCGCTTCTGGCGCTGTGCATTGTAGCGGGAGGCATCTATGTGAAATCTGTGTGTTATCCCGTGATCGACGATCGCGTGTCCGCCCGCGGCGTCTGGCGGCGCATCCAGCCTATCCAGAACGACGTCTGTGACGGCGGAACAAACCGCGATTGGATCTACGGCTTGAACTTCTATCTGCCGCGGCCGATGCCCTACTGCGGCACGGGACCCTTTCACTTCATGATGCGCTCGAACGGCCGTACTCAGCCCACGATTACCCCGGTTCATCCGTAACCGTTGGCGGCTCGCGCTGTACTCTGGAACTTGAGTCCAAAACATATGATCGAACGAAAAACACTAGGAAATAGCGATCTCGAACTCACATCGCTAGGCATCGGCGCGTGGGCCATCGGAGGCGCGGGCTGGGAGTTTGGCTGGGGCGCGCAGGACGACAACGACTCGATTGCGGCAATACGGGCGGGAATCGACGCTGGCTTCAATTGGATCGACACAGCCGCGATATATGGCTTGGGCCACTCCGAAGAGATGGTGGCGAAGGCTCTGGAGGGCGTTTCCAAGAAGCCGTATATCTTCACCAAATGTGAACGCCGCTGGGGTTCAGACAACAAAATCTTCCCCTCTCTGAAAGCTGATTCGATCCGGCAGGAGTGCGAAGACAGCCTGCGCCGGCTCAAGGTGGATGTCATAGACCTTTACCAGATTCACTGGCCGCAACCGGACGAAGACGTCGAAGAAGGCTGGACCGAAATGGCACGGTTGAAAGAGCAGGGAAAAGTGCGCTGGATCGGCCTCTCGAACTTCAACGTCGAGCAGATGAAGCGCGCGCAAAAGATCGCACCGATCACCTCGCTGCAGCCGCCGTATTCGTTGCTGGTTCGTGACATAGAAAAAGAAATCCTCCCGTTTGTGAAGCAGAACAACATCGGCGTGCTTGTGTACTCTCCGATGCGGGCCGGTTTGTTGACCGGCAAAATGACGCGCGACCGGGCGCTGAGTCTCCCCAAGGACGACTGGCGCAGCCGGAACGTCGATTTTCAGGAACCGAAGCTCAGCCGCAATCTTGAACTCGTCGAGATACTCAAGAAAATTGGAGGAACGCACGGACGAACGCCCGGTGAAGTTGCCTTGGCATGGACGCTTCGCAATCCCGCAGTAACAGCGGCAATCGTCGGTATCAGAAAGGCCGATCAGGTGGACGGCGTCAAAGGCGCCCTGTCGTTCCGGCTAAGCGATGACGACGCTTCTCAAATTGAGTCTTTCTTCGCACCGACAAAGGAAACGGTATCTGCTTAGCCGCACAGCTCACAGCAGCCGGCTGATGCTCAACTCCCGCAGATCGCGTACCAGGATGTCGGGAGTTGAGTTCTTGAGTTCTTCGAACGGCATGATTCCGGTGGCCACTCCAATGGCTCGAAAGCGATTTGCCCTCGCAGCTTCGATATCGTTGGCATGGTCTCCAATCAAACTGACCTTGCTTCTTGGCGGAATCAGGCCGTTCTTACGAGCGCGGCCGGCAGCCACCTGCGCAAGACGCTTACGTGTGGCGCCGTCTTCCGCAAACGCGCCGGTTGAGAAGTACTCTCGAATTCCTGCCAGCTCCAATTTCCTCCAGCCAATCTGACTCAGATTCCCGGTAACCACGCCCATAACGAAGCCGTGGCTCTTCAAGTCCGCGAGAAACGGCGCAACCCCAGGGCACAAGCAATGGCGGAGGTCGGCCGCGCAATCGCGCAGATAGGCGGTCTGGCTTTCTGTGACGGCGATCGTCATGGCAGCCCGAATGTTACGTTCCGTCGCTCCGGCCGCCCTCAGCATGCCTCGGATCAAGTCTCGATCTAACATGCCGGCAGTCGGGACGCCGTCGAGCGTTGTCGCGATTCCCGTAGCCTGTTTGATCCCTGCAATCAAAGCGTTCTTGTGATGAAGCCCCGCGTTTCGCAGCAGGGTTCCATCAATATCAAACAGCACCAGGCTCATCGCATCCGGGGCAGCAGTGCCGTCAAAAGCCGCAGAAACGTTCCGGAAACACGACGGCCGATTTCGAGCACTTCCTCATGCTCCAACTTTTCGCCACTGAGCCCGGCCGCCAGATTCGTGACACACGATATGCCAAGGACTTCCATGCCCATATGATTGGCCGCGATTGTTTCGGCCGCCGTGGACATGCCGACCAGGTCCGCTCCGATGGTCCGAAGAAATCGTATCTCTGCCGGAGTCTCATAGTTCGGGCCCAGCAGCGCGGCGTACACGCCTTCCTGCAACACGATTCCATACTCTTCGGCGGCCTCCCGAGCCAGGCTTCGAAGACGCATGGAATAGGCTTCGGTCATATCCGGAAATCTCGGCCCGAGCTTCGGATCGTTCGGACCCACCAGAGGGTTCGCGCCCTGCAGGTTGATGTGATCTGCAATGAGCACCAGGGCTCCTTCGGAGTAGTCGGCGTTTATGCCGCCCGCGGCATTGGTCAAGATAACCTGCCGCACACCGAGTTCATGAAAGAGCCGCATGCCGCACGTCACTTCGCTCGCGCTATAGCCTTCATAGAGGTGAAAGCGTCCGGACATGACAATGACATCGACGCTGCCGCGGCCATTCGCGCCTGGTGTTCCGATAACCAGTTCGCCCGAGTGTCCAACCACGGTAGATTTTGGAAAGCCGGGAATGTCGGCGTACGGGATGCGTACGGCGTGAACCAGAGAATCGGCGAAGGCTCCTAATCCGGATCCGAGCACAATGCCGATTTGGGGAACGACCGGCGTCTTCGATCGTACAAACTCCGCTGCGCTTAGCATGTTTTCTGAGTCTACCGTTCGCTGCTGCTCAAGCGGCTGTCTCGACTCTGGGCGCGCCGGCTGCCGCTAGCGAGAGTTTCGGATCGGAGTTGGCCTGGTCGAGAACACGCCTGATGACCCGGTTGTCAATCTCGGGGGCTCGCTCGACCTCAACCGGATAGCGAACCGTGATCTCACATCCGGAATCGGTGAAGCGGACACGGCTCGTCAATCTCGGTCTGGATCGCTCGGTAACGAAAGAATCTCCCAGCGCCTCGTTCTGGTGTTCAATGCTTTGGCGATACTCGTCATAAACAGTTTGGACCGCGCGCGTGACGCGCTCCTGAGCGGTCTGCGGATCGGTGTCGGATTCGAGAGTCACGCGAACCAGATGCCACACGTATTGAGTCTTGGACGGATGTTTCAACAGAGCCGACGGCTGAAAGATGACGGAGTTGGAAAACACGGCGACGCGTCCGGTGGAGTGTACCTCGATGTCCGAGCCGCTCAACTCGACAAGATAGAAGCGAAGCAAGCCGATCTCCACGACTTCGCCCGTGACGCTGGTGACAGTGACGATGTCGCCAACGCGGAGGCCGTAGCGCCCGATCAGAAAAAAGTACGCCACGATCGAGACGATCACGTTCTGCAGCGCTACGGCAAGACCAGCGGTGACGAATCCGGCGATGGTGGCGAAAGAACCGAAGCCGTGAAAGACGGTCAGCAGAATAACGAGCGTGATGGCGACGCCGACCGCAAATCGCCGAATCAGCTGAACCTGACGGCGGCGGCGCGAGTCGTGCACATAGCGGTAAGCCACGCGGCTGAGAGCCTCGGCCACGATCAGAATGAAAATGATTATGGCGGCTAGCACAGCGCTGCGCAAGAGCAGATAACGAGTGGCGGCGTCGTACTGCTCGACGGTTTCGCTGTTCCATTGCTCTAAGGCAGAGATGGAAGCCTGGATCGCGATGCGCTGACCTGCTAGGGGAGCTGCCACGGTGGAGATCTGCTTGATCCGCGAGGTGAGCGTATCCATTTGTTTGCGCTCCGCTTCCATTTGCGTAGGATCGGTTTGCGACTCGATGCTGCCGGAGATGTTGTCGCCAACAGAGACGGCATTGCGGAACTCGTTGCGCAAGGGCGCCACCATTCCCTCGGTTTCGGTTAGCAAGCCCTTGGTGTTCGTAATCAGACCGGCGATCTCGACCCGCTTTCTGGCGGCAGAGAAAGACTGCGAGGCGAGTTCCAGGATTCCGGCGGAGTCGGCCTGAAAAGCCGGCGCCGGGTTTCTTCCGGGCGCTTGCGCTGAGCCACTGTCAACCGCAGGAACGACGCTTGCGAGCTCGTCGACGCTTGCCAACAAGCCACCGTTTTGCGCAGTGCCGGGTGCGGTTGCCAGAGACACCATTTGACGAAGCGAGGTTTGCACAGTCTTGGCGAGTTTCAAATCGGCGTTCAACGCCACTAGCCGGCCTTGCAGGATTTTGCGATTCTTTCGCGGAGCTTTCGGCACTTCGGAAGTGAGCGAGTCGATCTGCGCCTGCAGATGAGCAACGCGGTCGTTGGCCTTAGCGACGACTGGTGAAATATCCTCTGTCGCTGCCGACTCTTCCTGACCATTACTGGCAGGGCGATTGGCTTCATTGCGCGCAAAAGTGAAAGCGAGTTTGACGACCTGGGTGGAGGAAGCCTGAATGCTGTCCTGGATGAGGACGTCGGAGGGGGCGGAGGCTCCGCGGTTGGCCGCGCCGATGTGCTCATACCAGGCAATCGTCTGCTTCAGATGCTTGAGCACCACTAGCCCAGCGCTGGGAGCGGGAGCGGGCGGGGCCTTATGATTGGCGGCCTGGGCCAGCAAGAGAAGAGCAAATATAAACATCGTTACAGTAAGAGTCCGGCAATGCAGGCGGTCATGAAGTTGGCCAGCGTGCCAACGATCATGGCCTTCAGTCCCAGGCGAGCCAGATCGGATTTGCGGGAGGGCGCCAGTGCGCCGATGCCGCCGATCTGAACCGCGATGGAACTGAGATTGGCGAATCCGCATAACGCGAATGTCGCAATCACGAACGATCTTGGATCCAGTGTCGACCTGATTTTTCCCAGATCGACAAACGCTACGAACTCATTCAAAACCAGGCGAGTGCCGAGCAAGTTGCCGATGCTTTCGCAGTCGTGCCAGCTTACCCCCAGCATCCAGGCAATCGGTGCGAAGACGATAGCCAGGATCTTTTGTATGGACGCCGGAATCCAGTGTATGTAAGAGTGCACGAGGCCGAGCATCCCGTTGACAAGAGCGATGAGCGCAAGAAAAGCGATCAGCATTGCTGCAATGTTCAGAGCCAGATGCAAGCCGTCGCCGGCGCCACGTGCGGCGGCATCGATCAGGTTGACGCCGGGGCTTTCAATTTCCATCTCTACGGTACCGGCAGTGGCGGGCTTGCCGGTTTCAGGTACGAACATTTTAGCCAACATCAAAGTGGCGGGAGCTGTCATGATCACAGCTGTAAGTAAGTGAGTGATGGATACTCCGGCGATGGCAACGTAAGCCGCCATCACAGCGCCCGAGACGTGTGCCATACCGCTGGTCATGATGGTGAAGAGTTCGGATTGAGTGAGACCGGCAATAAAGGGTTTGATGGTCAAAGGAGCTTCTGTCTGGCCCATGAAAATGCTGGCGGCGACACAGGTAGACTCGGCCCCGCTGGTTCTCATAAAACGCTGCATGACGAGCGCCATTGTTTTCACGACCACCTGCATAATTCGCAGATAGTACAAGATGGCGAACAGCGACGAGATGAAGATGACGATGGGCAGAACCTGAAATGCAAAGACCACACCGAACTGATCATTCTTAACTCCCAGCTTGTCGCCGAACACGAAGGACGACCCGGCGGTCGTGTAGTTCAGAAGAGCGCTGACAATCAGACTGAACCCGTAAAACAGCTTTCCGAAGTTCGTTTTGAGAACCAGAAAGGCAAACGAAAACTGGAGGAGGACGCCCCACACGATGACACGGCGCTGTATAGCCGAACGATCGGTAGAAAAAAGATACGCGCAAACTACGATGACGACTAATCCGACGAGCCCGTCAAATCGCGCCATCAATAGTCGCTAGCTCACCACTTCGAGGATCAGATCGCGTTCATCGATAGGCTGCTGGCCGATGCGGAAGGCATCTTCAACCAGTTCTGCCGCTTCTTCAAGATGTGCGTCGTTGGTGTAATAGAGGCGGCACAGGATGCTGCCTGCTTCTATCTTTTGGCCCACCTTGACTTCGAGGATCACGCCGACTGCATGGTCGATACTATCTTCTTTGAGACTTCTGCCGGCGCCGATCATGGCAGAGGCCTGGCCGATGAGTTCCGCGTCGATGCCGCTGATATAGCCGCCGCGGGCAGTTGTGATTTCCTGCGCGCCCGTGGCATTGGGCAGCAACTCGAAGCGATCGAGAACCTGCGGATTCCCGCCTTGTGCGGCGATCACTTCCTTGAACTTGCGATAACCGGACCCATCGAGAAGTTTGGCTTGCGCCATTTCGCGCGCTTCCTCGATGGTCTTGGTGATCTTACCCAAATTGATCATGCGAGCGGCCAGTTCGAGAGAGAGCCGGGTGAGGTCGGCCGGGCCGGCATTCTGGAGGGTTTGCGAGACCTCCATGATTTCGAGAGCATTGCCAATGGCATAACCGAGAGGCTGGTTCATGTCGGTGATGAGAGCCTGGACACGCTTGTCCATACGCCGCCCGATTCCGACCATCATCTGGGCCAATCTGCGCGCGTCCACCTGCTTCTTCATGAAGGCCCCGGCGCCTACCTTCACATCTAAGACCAGCGCATCCAGCCCGACGGCAATTTTCTTAGACATGATGGAAGAGGCGATGAGCGGGATCGACTCGACAGTCGCAGTTACGTCACGAAGAGCATAGAACTTGCCGTCAGCTGGTGCGACCTCCGGGGTTTGCCCAATGAAGGCCAGGTTGAGGCGGCCCACCTGATCTTTGAATTCGTCAATGGTGAAGTCGGTACGAAAGCCGGGAATAGATTCCAGCTTGTCGAGCGTACCACCGGTATGGCCCAGAGCGCGGCCCGAAATCATAGGAACGATAACGCCCGCCGCAGCCGCGATTGGCGCAGAGATGAGACTGGTTTTATCGCCCACGCCGCCGGTTGAGTGCTTATCTACCTTCACGCCCGGAATGGAAGACAGGTCCACGGCAGAGCCGGAGTGGATGAAAGACTCCGTCAGCGCACTTACTTCACGATCGGACATTCCCGAAAAGAAGACCGCCATCAAGAAGGCGGACGCTTGGTAATCTGGGATCTCACCGCTCGTGTAGCCATCTACAAAGTGGCGAACTTCCTCCGGCGATAGCTCTTCGCCATCCCTTTTGCGGTGAATTAGGTCGACTGTGCGCATTTTTCGAATTTTAAGCGTACCATTCCCAATTTGTTGAATTTACGAGATCAGAGTGACTTGGCGCTGGTCTTTTTGAGCTTGGCGCCATTCGCCGGAGAGAACTTGTCCCAGGTCGGAAGGGCTGACGCGCAGACCGACATAAAAACTGCCGAACAAGGCGTAGATGGCGCTGACTTCGTCGAACCGCATCTCATAGATGAGTTTTTTGAAGACGACCGGATCGTCGGCGAACAGATCGACCCCCCACTCCCAGTCGTCAAAACCGATGGAACCGGTGATGACCTGACGTACGGAATCGGCATAGCGGCGGCCAATCATGCCGTGTTCGTGCATCATGCGCTGGCGCTCGGCCATGGGGACCTGATACCAGTTTTTTTCTTCGGCCCGCTTGCGATCCATGGGATAGAAACAGAGATACTTCGCGGAAGGGATAGCGGGAAAGAGGCGGGGCGCCATGGCAGTTTCCTGCCGCGAGATCACTTCCCGAACGGCGGCGTTCCATTCCGGGGTATGGGTTTGGAGTCCTTGTTCGGCGAGAGATCCATAGGTTTTGATAGACGAATCGTAGAGCCCTAGCTCGACAACCGACAAGTAGGAGTGGGTAGGCTCAAGATAATCACACAGCTCCAGGTTCGCGATGGCAAGCTCGGCGCGATGCGCATCTTCGAAAGAATCGCGGAAGTGAATGAGCATGAGATCGCCCTTGTGACCGATTTGCGAGTAGAGGGCCGACTGATTGGGGTGGTCTCCCGGTGATCCGGCTTCCATGGGCGTAAGGAGGTCGACGGCTGCGGCGAGAATGCGTTCTTTGTGAGATGGTTCGACGCCGCGCCACGCAGAGCGGCGAAAACGGAACATCTGGTGGAGAACGGTGGCGCCTTCAAGTGTGAGAGGGACAGCGGGGAACTCAGGCACGAGACCACTCCTGAGTTGGAAGGCCAGGCATTTGATTCTGGTATTTGCCTTCGAAGATTTCGTCGAAGAGATGGAGGATCTCAGCGTGAATGAGGCCGTTGTCCGCGAGCACGTAGGGCCCTTGGAGACTGTGCGCTTCTCCCCGCATGCCGGACACCGAGCCGCCTGCTTCCTCTACCAGTAAAGTTCCGGCCGCCATATCCCAGGGGTTCAGACCGAATTCCCAAAAAGCTTCGAGACGTCCGCAAGCGGTATAGGCAAGGTCGAGAGCCGCTGAACCGCCGCGCCGAACACCATGCGTCATCATGGCGAGCTGGTAGTAAAAATGAATGTTGACGTTCTGATGCCGCTTGCTGCTCGGAAAACCGGTAGAGACGAGGGCGCTTTCGAGTTCGCGGGCTCGACTGACATGGATGCGCGCGCCGTTGAGCCAGGCGCCGGATCCGCGTTCGGCAGCGAACAGCTCGCGATTGAGTGGATCGAAGACGACGCCGGCGATCATTTCATCATTCCGTGCCAGACCTAAAGTCACGTTCCAAGCCGGGTAGCCATGCGCGAAGTTAGTAGTGCCATCGAGCGGATCGACGTACCAGCGCAGTTCGGCCTGTAGATGCGCTCGTCCGCCTTCTTCGGCAACGACGCCGTGATCGGGAAAATGCTCGTGCAGCCGCCGCAGGATGAGCTGTTCGCTGGCACGATCCGCAGCCGTGACCAGATCATGTTTGCCTTTCAGTTCGAAGCCGACTCCGCAGTGGGAGAGCAAGATTTGGCCGGCCTCGCGAGCGATGTCGATCGCCACGTCCACAAATTGACTCATATCAACTCCAGTTCAGCATAGGAAGGCCCGAAGTTCGATTTGAAGAGAGCCGATTCGCCGTTTACGCCGTGCTCTGGGACTCGATTCCTGCGTTGGTGAGCGCGAAAGCGATTCTCTTGTAAGTGGAGATTGTTGATCCGGATGGTCGCTTTAACTGACGCCTGATCCCGGCGTCTTTCTCAAAAGGAAAGCCTGCGAGATAGCCCTGCGCAGCCGAAACACCTGAAAATCGTGATGCCAAAGGTGAACGGCTATAAAGCGCAATGCATCTCGAAGATTCATCGCGCCGACAACGGGGTGCCGCATTGCGGTAGACTCTAACGTTTCATCCCGCTGTTGCCGAAGAAACTCATATAAAAGTTGGCGCTCTTCGCTCCACACCCACCTAACATAGTCAAGGGAAACCGGCGACTCGGGATGCACAAAGGAAGCGGCGCTCGGCACTCGTACGCGTATTGGCAGAAGAAAGAGAAGTAGGATGAGCTTCGCCCGCCACCGTTCAAGCAGGGAGGGCCTATTCTGCTGTTGCTTCACGTTCCGCTCGCTTGTCTCTCGGACTAAGCGCTCCGTCCGGATCAGGTGATCAAACACCTGTAGCATCGACCACCCGCCTCTTCCAGGAGCGTAGGTCAGCCACTCCGATGGCCAACCTTCCACGCTATCGAGCATCTTCTGCTTACGCCCTTCTAGCCCTCGAAAAATGTGTCGGTAATACGCGGGAAGCTCTTCGCTTCGACACGCAATCGGTTTTGCAAGCATCAAGCGGCCTTCTTGGCCTGATGTCTCGTCATCCCGCCCATCACTTGAGCAAGGATGCGAGTGCGGAGCGTTCGAGGCAACGGCAGAAGAGAGTATGTCAGAAGCTTGCTGAAGCCACCCGGTATAACGGTTCCCTTACGACCCAAGGCCTGAAGAGACTTGCGAGCGACTACTGCCGGTAGAACTGCAGCGCCCATCTTCATGTCGGCGCGCTCCGCGAAACCACTTCTAACCGGACCGGGCGCGGAGGCAAGAACATCGACCCCATTCGATCTGAGCTCTACTCGCAATGCCTCCGCCAGCGACTGCACATAAGCCTTTGTGGCGGCGTAATGCGCTGAACGAGGTACTCCTTGCCACCCGACCAGTGAGGTCATCAGAATGATTCCCCCTCGGCCGCGCTTAGCCAGGCGGTTGCCAAAAGTCACGCACTGCTGCAGAACTGCAAAGCAGTTAACCTCGAGCATATTGCGTTCTCGCTCCAGTTTTGCTTCGAGCAGCGGACCCGATGTTCCATACCCGGCAGAGGCGACCAGAAGACCTATATCCAAATTCGCTGTCCATCGGACGATCTCGGCACGACCTTCCTCCGTACTCAGGTCGGCCGCAATAACACAGGTCTCAATCCTGAAATCCTCTCTCATTCGGCGTCCCATCTCGTTCAACCGGTCGACACGGCGGGCGACCAGAACAATGTTGAGGCCAAGAGCCGCAAGCTGGTTTGCGAAGGCATAACCAATCCCATCGGAAGCGCCCGTCACCACAGCCCAAGGCCCATATTTCAACAGGAACTTAGTTTGGGTCACTGCACGGCCTCCCGGTACACGCCCGCAGTGCCGCTGCAAAAAGCCTGCGTGAAAAACACGCGCGCCCCCGACAGCAGTTGTTGCTGCCGCTTTCTGCTGGCGTGCGCGCGAGCAGTCATAATGCATCCCGCCATCGATGGAAACAAAACAAGAAACGCAGCCTGCTGCTCGGCCCGCGTCTGGCCGGGCATTAGGAAGCCCAACCGCTCGGCATAAGCATCGAGCGCCTTACTTGCCTCCCTTTTCATGGCAGGCGCCATTCGCGCCATCTCAGTTCCAAGGGCAGCGAGAGCACAGCCCAGGTCGGGACGAAGCATATGGTCCTCGCTCAGGTAAAAGTCGATCACGGTCTTCAATGCCACCTGCCGCGGCATGCCCCCGGTAAGCTTTGCGATTTGGGCAGACATGTCCGCAAGTGCCGTTTTGATTGCTTCACACAGCAGCTGGTTCTTGTCGGCAAAGTGTTTGTAGAATCCGCCGGTCGTCATTCCGGCAGCTCGCATAACATCGATTACACGAACCGCCTCTGTGCCGCCCGACCGGAATCGGGCTGCTGCAGCTTTCAGGATGCGTTCCCGGCTCTCGACCTTGTGCTCGACGCCGTATCTCATATTTATAAGATTACCATCGTAATCCTTTAAGGGCGGGATACATCTTTCGATTGGCGCTCAGGGCATGCGACGATCTTACGGTCTGTCTAAGCTGCCTGCCGCAGGTACTGCTTCAGCGCTCCCGTTGCAAGAGCCCATCGAGCTGAACGAGGCAACGCGCCAACCGGAATGCGCTCTGACGACCACGGCTTCGATCCTTACACCCGGAAGAAGCAAGCTCGGCTGAAACTCACATCCACGGACAATACGCACACTCGCCGCACCCCGCTGTATGGAGTCAATATGCAGCAAGGGCACGGTCTCCTCGTCCCACGCTTGCGCAATCCCTTATAGCAATTAAGCAATGTTCCAGCGGCGCCCGTCACAACTGCCTTTCGCTTGTGGAACGAAGAATGAATTCCGAACGTGCTGCATTCAGAAGGTGCTAGAGCTCTATTAGACAGGTGAAGGAACTGGAATCAGCGTGAGACTATCCAGGTGTTGGAAGTCTTGATAGTCAGCAGTTACAAGGGCAATGCCCCACTGCTGCGCTGCCGCGGCAATCCAAGCGTCGCCAGCAGTGATGGGCCGACCAACTACGCGACTTTCCGCCATGATATCGGCCCAAGCGACGCAAGTAGCTTCGTCTGGAAACAGTGTTGTGCAGAGATCCATGTGCTGCAACAATTCACCGCGACGAGTCGAACCCCACTGGTTCACCCGCGGCCACAGCAAAAGTTCTCCACGTGTCATGAAAGAAATAAACCATTGATGCCCGGTGACAATTTCAAAGCAACGTTGGTAAACAGAATGATCGGGCTTGAACAAAATCGATACGACGCTTGTGTCAAGCAACAGGACGCTCACTTAAGTCGTTCTTGGTGATTGTCGCCGGATTTCCCTAATGAGTTTCCGAAACGCATCGACCTCTTCAGGATGACCAAGGTCTCTGTAGGGAAGCGCAAACACCGGAGCCTTCGCGCCCAGGATCGGCGCTGACCGTTCAGGCAGGCTCTTCGAATCAGAAACGACTTTCGCCACGCACACATTTTACCCTGAATGAGCAGAGCGGTTCGATACCGATATCGCAGAGCAGGCTCTTCCAGTTCCATGGTCGGTTAGCTTTGGAATCGGAAGACACTATGTCAGGGCACTCGCCAAGCGATTTCACGTTATTGCACGCCGCGCTCACGTTTACGACCAATAGTTGCGACAATAAAAACCGAGGGTCGATATGACGATCGAGCTTAAACCGGAACAGGTGATCGGGATAGCGATTCAGGCTGGCCTATGGCGCGACGCCGAAGACAATTATAAATATCGTGGTTGAAGCCACAAGGCGAAAGCTGGACGCTTACCAAACGGCTGCTCCCGCCCCTCCAATCGACGCCGATCAATGGTCGAGGGAACCTCATGTCTGGACACAAAGCCATCCGACTACGACGCCCTTGCTTTCCGACGAAGCCATCAGCCGGGATTCTACCTAGGGCACTCGCGGCATGTAAATGGCGGTCCTCGTTGACACAAATATTCTCTTGCGGCTTCTCCAGCCGCCTCATCTTCATTGCCAGATAGCCGAGCGAGCCGGAATTGCGGGTCGATTCACGGTGCGCAGCACGAAGAACGGTTCAAAGTGGCGAATTCCCTTCAGCGATGACTTGGCGCCGTCGATGCTGAGCCTGCCCACACGCGCGTCTTGAGCCATCGCCAAAGAAACCTCTGAAAAGCAAGCTAAAATCGTATGATGAAGTTGGGCTGATGAGCGAGCCATTAGTCGACTGGTCAACCTGCCCAGGTGTCGAAATCGACCCCAAGCGCCAGAGCGGAGCGCCGGTTTTCGCAGGAACGCGCATACCGGTGAGCGTGGTCCTGAACAATATTCACGACGGCGGAACGCCCGACGAGATCAATGAAATTTTGGCGAACTTCCCGGTGACCCGAGAGCAAATCAAGCTCGTGCTCGGTCACTTATAAGGGAAATTCGTGCCGTTGTTACGGTCATAGATACTGTTGAGAGTGCTCTTTGACGTAAATGTTCCCCGTCGCTTGCGCGCTCTGTTGTCAGACCGCCAGATCAGCACCGCCCAGGAGCAGGGTTGGGGGGCGATTGAGAAGGGTGAACTGCTGCGTGTGGCCGAAGAAGCGGGTTTCGAAACCATGATCACAGCAGATCAAAACATCGCATATCAACAGAATCTATCGTCGCGGACGATTGCAATTGTGATCTTGTCCACGAATGACTGGTCTCTGCTGAAGAACGCTGGCGATCGAATCTCCGACGCCCTCCAAAAAGCAAATGAAAAGAGCTTTCAGGTTGTCAAGGTCTCCCGCCTCTAAGTTATAAAAAAACCAAGAAGTCAAGTAGAGCCGTGACAAGTCACCGGAAGCGCTGCCCCCCGACCACCCTGCTGTTTGCTCAATTGAAGAGCCGACCGGCCAACAGTTCGGTCCCGCTTACCTTTTTTCCAAATACTCTAACTCGCCTGAGATCTGAGATCCTGCTTGACCGTGTCTTCTTATAGTCCTAATATGCAGCCATGCGACATGTTGCTACACAACTGTCGGGCAACGAAGTAAAGCCGCTCACGGAGCCTGTCTTTTTCATTTCTCTTAAGCCTCGCAAACCAAGCTCTGCATGGGTATGGACTCATCAAAGACATTGAGAAGCTCAGCGACGGGCGTCTAACAGGGTTCGACACCGATATCGCAGAGCAGGCTCTTCCCGGTGTTGGAGAACCGGAGATTATAATTTCCGGATGCGCGGCCGTTGAACCCAGTCACAGATTCCAAAATTTATTTCCCCCCTCCATCCAACAACTTACAAACCAAAACTCCATCACCCGACCTCCGACCGTAAGAAAACGAGTACATATGACATCCCGTCAGATCCGTCGCGCCGAAGAGCGCCGCACCCGTAAACTCGCCCGCCAAGGCGCAATCGCCCCAACCACTCAACCCGAAATCAAACCCGTCGAGGCCGCCCCAACCGAAACCGGACCGCAATCGAAATCAACACTCGAGTCCCCACGCACCCGAGCCGAAATCAACCGGGCAAACTCCCAATACTCGACCGGCGCAAGAACCGAAGAAGGGAAAGCCAAATCCAGCATGAACTCTCTCAAACACGGCCTCTGCGGCGTATTCTCCATCCTGCCCTCCGAATCGAAGCAGGACTTCGATAATCTCCTAGCCGCTCTGCAACAAGACCATCAGCCCGCCAACAAGACCGAGCAAATCCTGGTCGAACGCATGGCGCAACACCACTGGCTCAGCCAACGCGCCATCCGCCTGCAAACGGAGCTCCTCTTAAACGAAGAATCCATCGAAGGAGATGAAAAAACCTTCTCGCTCTACCTGCGCTACCAAACCACCAACGAACGAGCCTTCTCCAAATGCCTCCACGACTTACTCAAGCTGAGAACGGAGCAGCGTAAAGCCCAATCGGAAACCCGCAAGCAGGAACAAAAAGAAGCCGACGAAAAACGCCAGCAAAAAGCCTCCGAATTCAAACAATTCGTCGCCGGTCTGGAAGCCGAGCATCGAAGCGATCTCGCCTTCATCGAACGCGTCCGCAAAGAGCCTCTTCCCGTGGGTCCGTTCCGCAATCCGCTGAACACCAGCCTGCCAGGAACCAACCACCGCGACGAAGAGGCCGCCTGACCCATAATCAAGAAGGATGAAACCCACCGCCGTTGTTGTCGGAAGCGGACCCAACGGTTTGGCCGCCGCCATCGTACTCGCTCAGGCCGGACTCACGGTCGAAGTACGCGAAGCCAGAACAACACCCGGAGGCGCTGCCAGCTCCGCCGAAATCACCCTCCCCGGCTTTGTGCACGACCTCGGTTCAGCGGTTCATCCCCTCGGCGTCGGCTCTCCCTTTTTTTCTTCACTCGATCTAGGCGCGCACGGTCTCAAATGGATCTGGTCGCCCGCCGAACTCGCTCATCCCCTCGCTAACGGAAGCGCCGTACTCCTGTACCGCGACATCGCCAAGACTGCCGCACAGTTTGGCGCCGATGCCGCTTCCTGGCGCCGCGTCTTCACTCCTCTCGCAACCAACTGGAAAGCCCTGGTAAACGAAGTCTTTCAGCCGCCGATCCACATTCCTCGCTATCCGTTCCTGCTGGCTCGCTTCGGATTGCAAGCCGTTCAGCCCGCCACCGATTTCTGCCTGGCTTCGTTCCGTAATCCTGCCGCTCGCGCAATTTTCGCGGGTACGGCGGCCCATTCGGGGCTGAAACTCACAGCTCTCCTCAGTTCTGCCTTTGGCTTGGTTCTCTCCACCGCCGCCCACGCCGTGGGCTGGCCGATTCCCCAGGGCGGCTCGCAGAAGATAACCGACGCCCTCAAAAGCGTGCTCCTCTCTCTGGGGGGCCGAATCGTGACGGATGCACGCGTCTCCGATCTCAAAGAACTCGATGGCTTCGATCTGAAATTGTGCGACATCTCGCCGCGCGAACTGGCTTCGCTCGGTAAAAACCGCCTCCCCGGCTCGTACCTTCGCGCCCTCGACAAATTTCAATATGGACCCGGATCCTTCAAGGTCGATTGGGCGCTCAGCGGTCCCATCCCCTGGCAAGCCAAAGAATGCTCCCAGGCCATCACCGTTCACCTCGGAGGCTCACTAGAAGAGCTCACGGCCTCCGAACAAAACGCGTGGGAAGGCAAACCTCCCCACAACCCCTTCGTCCTGCTGGCGCAGCCTTCGCTCTTCGATGGCACTCGCGCACCCGCCGGACAACACACCGTCTGGGCCTACTGTCACGTTCCCAACGGCTGGAGCGGATCTGCACTCACTCAGATTGAAGATCAAATCGAGCGCTTCGCCCCCGGATTTCGCAGCCGCGTTTTAGCCCGGGCCGTTCACAACACACGCCAAATGGAAAGCTGGAATCAAAATCTGGTCGGGGGCGACGTCAATGGAGGAGCGTTCACACCAAAACAATTTGTCTTTCGACCCACGTGGAGGGAATACACGACTCCGCTCCCTGGACTCTATCTGTGCTCCGCGTCCACTCCACCCGGCGGAGCCGTTCACGGACTTTGCGGATACTACGCGGCTCGCATCGCACTCGGACGCCTTCGACGATGAGCCTCCACGCGCTACTTGGCCGGTTCGCTTTCCTTCTCGCAAACCAGCTTCAAATCCGCGGTCCCCGCAGTCGTTTCAATGTGACTCGCAATCGTCAACATCTCCCCGTTGGGCGACAGTTCCCAGCGGTCCACAATCTCGGTCGCCTGCTCGTTCGAGTTCTTGGTCTCTGTGCGAATCACAAGTACGTTGCTGTCCCAAAACGCTTTGCTGGTTGCACTTCGGCCGCTCAGGAGATTCGTCGATTCGCGTCCGTCGATAAAGTAACTGACGTCGGAGGTAGCGGTTTTCTTCCCCGTAGTCTGAATGGTGTGAATGTTCATCGTCGGATCGCGTTCGTCCACCACCCGGACGATAATGTCGGGGCGAGCAAATTTTCCAAAGTCGCTTTGGTCTTTGATCATCTTCCATCGTCCGGTGTAATTCGGTCGCTTAGCCGCCTCGTCGACACCCGCCGCCGTTCCCAAACCCAAGCAGGCGACCATCCCCAAACAGCACATCCATCTCTTCATGCAACGTCACCTGTCATTCTCACACTTTCCCATGCTAATTCGAAACCAATTACCGAGCCGCGACAAGGAGCGTTACGTTAATTTCTTCCCACACCCGCGCCCGAACCGTACGTAAAAATCGATTGCAGCACGAGCCCTCGATTGTCCACAACAGCAACGGAATGAAACGCCCCACCACCGGGAACGCCGAACCGAAGGTCACTGAGTTCGATTCGTCTGCCCGCTCCATTCGGCAGCGAAATCGGCTCTTCAGACCAGATCGGAAATCGCGAGAAATATTGAAAATAACGAAACGGCTCCGTCCTCCGCGCCGCCTCGATCGCCGCATCGAAAGGCCGTTTGTAGAATATCTCCGCCGTGTCGGGATCGAACTCGTGAAGCAGGTTCACATCCATCTCCGCGAAGCTGTTAGCCGTCTCTACCACGCCCGTCCAGCGCCAGGGGTCGATCGCATCGGGAAGAGCGGCGGCCGACAGCGGTGTCATGCCGTCATAAATTCGCGCATCGATCACTGCGATCGCTTTCTGCCGGGCGACGAAGCGGCCCACATCGAACAGGAGAACAAACACCAGCGCCGCCACCGCCGTCGCGCGAACAACCGGAATTTTGCGGCTGCCGATCTCACTGCTCACAAATCTGGAGAACCAGGGCCACACCGCTGCCATTGCCAGCACACACAAAATAATGGCGTCCGTCAACGAATTAAGGTCGACGTGATACCAGCGAGACGAAAAAGGAAGGAGTAAGCGCACGCCGTAAGAGTTCGTCCAATCCAAAAGCAAGTGGCTCGCCACGCCAAGACAACATAGAACCCAGGCACGAAACCACGGCAGCTTCGTCCGATAGATGGCCGCTACAGCTAGAACGCACAGTGCTGCCATACAAGGCAAACCAAGGAGGCAATGCGTGTAACCGCGATGAGCTTCGAAATAAGGAAGCGCTCCCCAGGGCGCGACCACGATGTCCGCGTCCGGCGCATTGGCCGACAGCAGCAACAGCAGTGTTGCACGCGGGCTGATTCGGTTCGTTCCGCAGCGGGCGATCGCTAACCCGGTTAGCGAGTGCGTCACGTTATCCATCGGCTACGCGGCGGCGATCAGCGTTTGTTCGCGCGAAATATACTCGGCGGGCACAAGGATCGTCAGAGTACCGGGCAAAATCTCGGCTGTGATGGGAAGCTGGCCGGCCAGTTCGCCATCCACCTGTACATAAATCCCCCCGTTGCCCGGGGCAGGACAGGTTATCTTGCGGCCTCTCAAAACAGTGCAGCCCTCGATGCGATGAAGCTGTCCCAGAGCAACACCGACCAGGTACTGCAGATAACGAACGCTAACTGTGCCGCGGAACAACACCACTTCAAAGTCGTCTCGCAGCAGGGAGGCGCGACGGGCAATCTCCAGATCGCCGCCATAATTTCGTACCCGGCTGATCAGAGCGAAGCTCGATCGATACGTCGTATTGTCCACCACGACATCGAACTCCCGAAGCGGTCGGAAAACCTGGGCGAAACCGGCAAAATAATATGCCAGCTTGCCTGCCACGGCTTTGAATTCCAGGTTCAGGCGGGACACGATTTCAGCATCCAGGCCGGCGCCTGCCATACACAGAAAACAGCGCGGGTCTCCGTCGCCGATTTGTAAGCCGCCGGCCGCAATCTGGTAAGGCTGCAGTCGGGAAATCTGGGCCGCCGCGCGCTCCAGGTGAATCGGAAGACGTAATTCTTTGGCCAGCACGTTGGCGGTCCCGCCGGGCAGGATGGCCAGCGGCACATTTGTGCCGAGCATCCCGTTCGCTACCTCGTTGATCGTGCCGTCTCCGCCCGCCGCCAAAATCAAGTCACAACCCGATTCAATTTCCCTTCGGGCCTGCTGGCCCGCTGTGCCAGGCGCTTCGGTCGCTACCAGCTTGGCTGAGATACCCTGACGATCGAGCACACCGATGGTACGTTGGAGCAGATGTCGGCGCCGCGATAGACCTCTTGCGACCGGATTGTAAATGATAGCGGAGCGTTTCGCGTGCAATGATCCCAAGCTCCCCATTATAGGTTTCGAAATGAAAGACTTGGAAAAAAAACGAGTGGAAGAGCTGCGTAGCGTCCTCGAACACCATGAACACCTGTATTACGTCCTCGATCAACCCGAGATCTCGGACGCTGAATATGACGGCCTGCTGCGCGAATTGCGCGATCTCGAAATTGCCCATCCCGAGCTGCGCTCGCCCGATTCTCCCACTCAAAGAGTTGGTGGACAGCCGCGCGAAGGCTTCGTAAAAGTTCCCCACTCTTCGCCCATGCTCAGCCTGGACAACGCCTTGAATGAAGAAGAACTGCGCGACTTCGACAATCGTATCCGCGGCCTGCTCAAATCGGACGATTTCGAGTATGTCGCCGAATTGAAGCTCGATGGCCTCTCGATGGCCGCCCAATACCGCGACGGACAGCTTCGTCAGGCGCTGACCCGCGGCGATGGTCGGATCGGGGAAGACGTCACGGAGAATGCTCGAACTATCCGCTCTCTCCCCTTGCGCCTGCGAAAACACTTGATCGAAGATGCCTTCAAAGCAAGCACAGGCCGCGATCCCGCGCCATCCGACGAAAGAGGAACTTCAGCGGACTTGGGCGCGGGTCGCGAGTCCGTTGTGCTGCCAAGTTACTTCGAAGTACGCGGCGAAGTCGTCATGCAGCGCCGTTCGTTCGAACGTCTGAATGAGGAACGCGAAAAAGCCGGACTGTCGCGTTTTGCTAATCCCCGTAACGCCGCCGCCGGCGCGCTCCGGGCGCTCGATCCCGCCGTTACCGCCGCGCGTCAACTCGACTGTTTCACTTACTTCCTGTTGCGAGGAGGTCGCCCCCTCTTCGATAGCCATTGGCAAAGCCTCCAAACGCTCGAAGCTGCCGGATTTAAAGTAAACCCGCATCGCAAAAAGTGTCGAGATGTGGAAGAACTGCTGATGTTCATTCGTGAATGGGATACAAAACGGCAAACTCTCGCTTACGAAACCGACGGAGTGGTTGCCAAGATTGACTCTGTTCCCCAACAGGACAAATTAGGCTGGACCTCCAAGGCTCCTCGCTGGGCCATCGCCTTCAAATATGCGGCTCGACAGGCCTCCACCGTGCTGGAGAATATCGAGGTTCAAGTTGGCCGCACCGGCGCTCTCACACCGGTGGCATACCTGCGCCCGGTTATGATCGGCGGCGTCACCGTCTCCCGTGCCACCCTTCACAACGAAGACGAGATCTCACGCCTCGGAGTCGAGATCGGAGATACGGTCTTAGTCGAACGGAGCGGCGACGTAATCCCGAAGATCGTACGTGTGGTGGAGCCCGGTGAACATCGCAAGCCCTTTCGCATGCCCACTTCCTGCCCTGTCTGCGACGGCAACATCGTGCGCGAGGAGGGCGAGTCCGCCAGCCGCTGTGTCAATACCAACTGTCCCGCCCGTCTCCGCGAATCGCTGCTGCATTTTGCCTCGCGCGGCGTCATGGATATCGATGGCATGGGCGACGCGCTCGTCGATCAGTTGCTTGCCAAAGGATTGGTCCGGAACATCGCAGACCTTTATGGCCTGACCCCGGAACAGCTGCTGATCCTGGAGCGTATCGGCCAGAAATCCGCTTCGAAAATTATCCAGAACATCGACGTTTCAAGATCTCAGCCGTTCGCGCGCGTGTTGAACGGCTTTGGCATCCCCTTCGTCGGAGAAAGAACGGGCCAGATCCTCGCATCGCACTTCGGCAGTCTCGATGTCATCGCCTCGGCCTCAGCGGAAGAGCTGCAGGAAGCGGACGAGATCGGGCCCAAAGTGGCTGAGTCTATCCTCCAATTCTTTGCCGAGGAACAGAATCGTGTGCTGGTCGAGCGCTTACGTGGTGTCGGACTCCAGTTCACAGCGGAAAAACAAGCCAAAAAGAAAGGCCCGTTCATCGGTCTGACATTCGTGATTACTGGAACTCTCCCAACCTTGAAACGTGAGGAAGCGAAAGAGCGAATCGAGGCGGCAGGAGGAAAAGTGTCCGGTTCCGTCAGCGCTAAAACCAGCTATCTGTTGGCAGGAGAAGAGGCCGGGTCCAAGCTCGAGAAGGCCCGCACTCTGGAGGTGCCGGTGATCGACGAATCTCGGCTCTTAGCGATGCTCGACGGATCGGTTTCAATTGAGCGGGGCTCTCGCTGAGACACATTGTTGACCTTCTAATCGCTTGGGGACCTCTCGGGTTGCTGCTCTTGTCGGCGGCCGATTCGGCGGGCCTTCCGGTTGTCAGTGGAGTTGACGCTCTCTTAATCGCGGTGTCGGCAAAGGAACCGCACCTTGCTTATCAATCGGCGCTGCTCGCTATTGCGGGATCGCTCGCCGGCAGCCTCATCCTGTTCGGGATCGCGCGTAAGGGCGGAGAACTTTTTCTAACCGGACGCGTACAGAAAGGGTTGGGACGTTATCTTCACGCCTGGTTTCAGCGCTATGGGTTGGCTACCGTATTCGTCCCTGCCATGTCGCCGCTTCCGCTGCCCTTGAAGATACCCGTCTTCTGTGCGGGCGCCTTGGGTGTTCGCTGGACTTCTTTTATCGGTGTGGTAATTGTCGCGCGATCCATTCGCTACTTCGCGCTCGCCTATCTGGCGCAGCGCTACGGATCCACCACGCTCACCTTTTTAAAGACCCACTGGGGCGCCGTGACCGCTGTGGCGATTTCCTTGGCTGCTGCCATCCTTGTTATCTTGCGTCTGTCTCAACGGAGATTTCGAGATTAGCTTTGGCATACGATGTGAACATGTCTGCCCTTTCCCGCCGCGCCTTCGTTGCGCAAGCTGCTGCTCTGTTGCCGGCCTCTAAAATCGCCCTCGCTATGGAGAAGCTCAAAAAGAGCAATCTCGGCGTTCAGCTCTACACCGTACGAAGCATCATCGAACAAGACCCGGCCAAAGTTCTCGGAGAGATCCGCGATATTGGCTATACGGAAATCGAAGCGACTGCCGACACGCTGACCAAGGGCTGGTCCGCGGTTGAAAGCAGCAAATTGAAACCGGTCAGCGTCCACCTCAATCTGGATCCGACCGATGAGCAACTGGCCGACGTCAAGAAAAAGGGATTTCAATATGCCGTGATTCCGTACGTTCCTGTTCCGCAGCGCGGCGACCTCGCCGTTATGAAACGCCTGGCCGCGTCTTTTGAGAAGGCTGGTGAGCGTGCCAAGTCCCACGGCTTGCAGCTCTGTTATCACAACCACGCCTTTGAGTTCGAGCCGATGAACGGAAGCATGCCGCTCGATATCTTGATGGGCGAGACCAAACCCGATCTGGTCAAACTCGAGATGGACATTTTCTGGGTGACGGTAGCCGGCCATGATCCGGTCGAGCTTCTAAACAAGTACTCGGGCCGGGTTCCGCTTCTCCACCTCAAAGACAAGATGAAAGGAGTTCCCGGCAAAATGCAGTACAACGAGAAAGTTCCGCCCGAGACGTTTAAGGAGATCGGCAGCGGCACCATCGACATACCGTCGGTGTTGTTAGCGGCGGATCGGGCCGGCGTGCAAAACTACTTTGTCGAACAAGATCAAACACCCGATCCGATCGAGAGTCTGAAGCAAAGCTACGCCTATTTGCGCGGCCATTTTGCTAGATAGAAATTAGGCGCGTTCGAGGTAACTTCCATCGACCGTGCTGACGCGAATCCTTTCGCCCTCGTTGATGAAAGGAGGAACTTGGACCACCAAACCGGTATCCACCTTCGCAGGCTTGGTGACATTCGAGACGGTGGCGCCTTTCAGTCCTGGTTCGGTTTCCTGAACCGTCATCTCGACGCTGGGAGGCAATTCGACGGTGATCGGTTTGCCTTCGTAAAATTCGACGGCTACTTTTAATTGCGGAATGAGGTACTGCGTGTTATCGCCCAGGTTTGCCACCGTCAGCTGAATCTGCTCGAAGTTTTCGGTGTTCATGAAGTGATAGAATTCGCCGTCGTCGTACAGGAATTCCATCTCGTGTTCTTCCAGCGCGATTCGTTCCACCTTGTCTTCCGACGAGAAGCGGTGCTCGATCATTGAGCCTGATCGTATGTTTCGCATCTTGGCTTGAACGAAGCCGCGAAGGTTGCCCGGCGTGCGGTGAACCATGCTGAAGACAGAGTGAAGTTCGTTGTTGAACTTCACGATCATGCCTTGGCGCAGTTGGGTTGCTGCAATCATGAGAACCCTCAGTCTACCAAGAGCGCAGGCTCGATTTAAGGAGGACCGCAGCTCGATTCAACGAAGTTCGCAGCTCTACTTTGTTCCGCGGCAGACCCTGCCGTGAGCATTAGGGGTCACGCGCCACAAGCCGCTTTTATCGGCTGTTGCTGACTCCTTCTCGTCACTCTGCTCATACGAGAGAGCCTTTCCGGGAGCCATCTTCCACAACATAAAAGTTTGATTATTCGAGCTATTGGGCAGGTCGACGCACTGGTTGAGCATCGGAACAAGAGTAAGACGGCCGAAGGTCATCCGCTTCGCTTGCCAGTCGGCGGGGCACTTCTGATCTTGAATACCGGAGCCAATACTGATCCAGCAGGCTTGCGCGGTCCAATCCGTTCTTGCGATCAGATGGCCGTTGGCGTCATACAACCACGGGTCCATGTTTTGATAACTGACGCCCGGTAAATAGGGATCGGCCCACAGGAACTCGTAAGCCACTCCGGGACCGTCCTGTAGCGTGTATCGATCCTCCATGGCCCACCCTTGAAGAAATTGGGAGCTTGACAAGTTAGGATCGAGGCCGACCAAAGCAAGAGCCGCGACATGCGCCTGCCAGCTTGGATGCTCGAGTTCCTCCGGCCGCATGGATAGCAGGAAGCGAATCGGAAGATCGCCGAAAAATTGGCGGTCCGACTCCCGAAGGTCGATCCGTTTTGTCGACCGGACCATGTCCAGGTACTCGACCAGCGCGTACAGTTGCTTAGGATCAGTCAGTTTCGACTCTAGCTCCGGAGTGAACGAGAAAGAATCGACGCTCTTGCTCGATCCGAACAACACGTCGTTCCGCAGTTTTGTAAACGTCCCACCAGCAGGAGCGCAGCTTTGTGACGAGAGGGCTTTGTGCCGATCGTCTGGAATCAGATCTTCTACCCAATCGAGGATCAGACCGACTTGCCGCCTTTCACAAGGATGTTGTGAAGCCCATTGAATGGCTTCCAGACCCCGCTGCTTGTCGTTCGTGACGGCAAAGTAAAGTGCCAGTTCGAAGCCGCGCTCCGGGGAGTCGGGTACGGATTTCACGCGATTTTCGAAGTTGACCCATCGAACGGTCTGCCGCTCGCGATCTCGTTGTAGACGCTTCAGCCGTCTCGCCGAAAGAAGCAAACGGCTCGGGTGATTGCTGGTTGGGGAGGTGTCGACGGAGCTGAGTGAGGCAAACGCAGCTAACAAGGCGAGGAGAATGACGGGCAAGAAGGTATTTTAACTGTTACCAGGCGAGCGTTTGCGTTCGCGGCGGCTCTTCCGGGTTGGGTAGATAGATCGTGTGGCAGCGTTCGCAGCGATAAACCTCCACATTCTTGCCGAAAGCCTTCTGCAGTTCCGGAGTAACGTCAAACCAGCGCTTTAGGTGTCCCCGGCAGATTTTCCCCTTGGCATCCTTCTCTGTACAGGCGCGCATTCGGAGCATGCGGCGTTTGACTTTGACGCCGGACGGCAGCGTAGTCAAGAGCTCGTCACTTCCGCCGGGCCAGTAATTAGTCGAGGGATCGACGTCAACGGTCATCAACTTTAGGATATGCACTTTGCTACTCTGATGTTTCTACCGGATGCCGGCTCGGGTGAGTGAGACTTACGTCTTTCGTACATACCCTTTTCGAGAGTCGGACCTGATCGTCAGCTTTTTCACTCGCGATCAGGGAAAGCTCCGGGGGGTTGCCAGGCGCGCTCGTAAACCGAAGAGTAGTTTTGGGTCTGGGTTGGAACGGCTGTCGCTCGTGAATCTGTTGTATTCGCAAAAGGAAAATCGCGAACTGGTAAGTCTAAATTCCTGCGACCTGGTACAGTCGCAGTTCGATCTGCTCAGTGACTTTGAAGCGAGTGTGGCGCTCGACTACGTCGCAGAGGTGAGCGATCATCTGCTTCCGGCGAACGAGCCGAACGAGCGCTTCTTTCGCTTGCTCGGCGCCGTTTTGGACTACATGCATGGGCGCGCCCCAGGCGCAATCTGGACCTCGATCACCTATTTCTCGCTGTGGGCAACACGGCTGTCCGGGTTTCTGCCCGATCTCGCAACGTACCATGACCGGAATCTCACCGACTTCTCTCGCGATCTCTCGGGAACGATGCTTCGCCATCACATTGCGGAATTGCCGGCGTTGACCTGGACGAAAGATACGGCGCTCGATCTGCGCCGGATCTTAATCCGCAAGATGGAAGAACACGTCGAGCGCCGTTTTCACACTCCCGCTCTTCTCGAGGGGCTTTAGTTCGGAGCCATGTATTCGTTTCAAGACACAATTCTGAAGCTAAAGCATTACTGGGCTGACCGCGGCGCGATTATCCAGGAGCCGTACGACGTGGAAGTGGGCGCCGGGACGATGGCGCCGGAGACGTTTCTCAGAGTGTTAGGGCCCAAGCCTTACAAGACCGTTTATGTTCAGCCGAGCCGCCGCCCGGCCGATGGCCGCTACGGCGAGAATCCAAATCGACTGTACAAACACCAGCAGCTGCAAGTCATTTTGAAGCCCACGCCCGAAGATGTTTTGGACCAGTATTTGGGTAGTCTCGAAGCGATCGGGATCGATCTGCGCAAGCATGACATCAAGTTTGAAGAAGACAACTGGGAAGCGCCCACGTTAGGCGCCTGGGGTGTCGGCTGGCAGGTGATGCTCGACGGTCTCGAGATCACCCAGTTCACTTATTTTCAGCAATGCGGCGGTCTTGACCTGGAACTGGTTCCGGCCGAGATCACTTACGGGCTGGAGCGTATCGTCGCCTTTCTGCAGAATGTTGACAGTATTTATGACATCGAGTGGACATCGGGCGTGAAATACGCGGATGTGCGATTGGCGGACGAGCAGCAATTCTCGCTGTATAACTTAGAGATGGCCGATGTTCCAGCGCTCTGGAAGGCCTTCGATCTGCATGAGGCAGAATGTCTGCGGCTGCTGCAACTGTTCAAGGAGTCGAAGGAACAAGCTCGATTTCCGGTATTGCCGGCTTACGATCAGGTTCTGAAATGCTCGCATCTCCTGAACATGCTCGATGCCCGGGCGGCGATAAGTGTGACTGAGCGTGTCAGCGTTATCGGGCGCGTACGAAAGCTCGCGGTTGGGGTGGCGCGAGCCTGGCAGGAACAACAATTTCCGGAAGCAAAGGCGGTCGCGTAGTGGCAGATTTTCTTCTCGAGATCGGCGTCGAGGAGATTCCGGACTGGATGATCGATGCCGCGCTCACCAGCTTGCGCGATCGCTTCTCGGAAGCTGCTGGAGCACTGAACGGGACAATCGAGATGCTCGATGCGACGCCACGCCGTCTAGTTCTCCTGGCAACCGGGCTACAGAAGCAGCTCGGTGATGTGAATCAGGTGATCCCTGGTCCTTACGTCTCGGCCGGCGAGAAGGCAGCGCAAGGTTTCGCAAAAAAGAACAATACGACAGTGGAAGCGCTGCATCGAGAATCGGACGCTAAGGGTGAACGATACTTTTTTTCGAGCGTAAAGACCGGCGAGTCTGCTTCCCAATTGCTCCGCCGCTTTGTGCCTGAGCTGATCACTGGGATTCCCTGGCCGAAGACAATGTATTGGACCGGTCGAGAAGGAGTCCGATTCATCCGGCCAATCCGCTGGCTGGTTGCCCTATTGGACGACGAGGTGGTTCCCGTGGAGATAGCGGGGATTCACTCCGGCGACAAGACTCACGGACATCGTGTGCTGGGTTCGAAAGAGCCGATCCCGGTTACGATCTCCACTTACGAAGAAGTTTTGCGAAAGAATGGCGTATTTGTTCGAGCGCAAGCGCGACGTGCGCGGATTGAAGCAGGACTGGGACCGGATGTGGCGCCTGACAGCGAACTGCTGGGTACGCTCGTCTACTTCACTGAGTTTCCGACGACTATTCGGGGCGCATTTGATCCTCCCTATTTGGAACTGCCAAAAGAGATTCTCTCGACTGTGATGCGGCATCATCAACGTTACTTTTCGGTTTTGAAACCGGACGGAAGCTTAGCGCCGGCGTTTGTCGCAGTAACGAATACCGACGGCGACCCCGATGGTCTGATCAAGCAAGGCAATGAAAGAGTGTTGCGGGCGCGTTTCAATGATGCGCGATTCTTCTGGCAAGTAGATCAGCAGAAAAAATTGAGCGATCGAGTTGACGATCTCGCCAAGCTGACTTTTCAGGCGAAGTTGGGAAGTTACAAAGAAAAGACAAAGCGTGTGGATGAGCTAGCTCTGGAGCTAGCCCGAGCTCTGGGCGCGGACCTCGAGGTTTGCGAGCGAGCGGCGCTTCTTGCGAAATGTGATCTGACCACTGAGATGGTGAAGGAGTTCACCGAATTGCAAGGTGTGGTTGGCGGTCTGTACGCAGCAGCACAGGGCGAAGCCGAGGGAGTTGCGGCCGCGATCTACGATCAATACAAACCAGCGAGCATGGAAGATTCTGTTCCCCGGACTCTAGAAGGGCAGATACTTTCGATTGCCGACAAAATAGACACCTTACGGGAGTGTTTCAAAATCGGACTGATTCCGAGTGGATCCAAAGATCCGTTTGCGCTTCGACGCGCCGCACAGGGCGTGGTGAAAATTTTGTTTGAAGCGAAGCTTCCACTTACTCTCAAAGTGTTAGTCGGCAACACTCCTACGTTGTTCGACTTCATATTGGAGCGCGTTCGCTTTTACCTGGAGGAAATACTGGGATATACGTATGACGAGGTGAACGCCTTACTCGCTCCGCCCCTGACGACAGTAAGTGATTTAGCTGAGAGGGCGGATGCGATTCACTATATTCGTCCAACTGAAGACTTTGAACCGCTAGCGGCAAGCTTCAAGCGGATTAAGAACATTTTGAAGCAGGGCGGAGTAGTCGATTTAATTGAGCCGAAGGAGGCGATGCTCGTACCCGGTCCCGAGAAAGAGTTGTATCAAGCGTTCGTGACTGTGCGAGACCGCACTAAGAACAGCCGATCTTATCGCGAGAACTTATTGGCGATTGCCTCACTTCGGCCGCAAGTGGATTTGTTTTTCGATAAAATTCTTGTAAACGATCCAGATCCGACGATTCGACAGAACCGGTTTGCTTTATTAAGCAGTTTGTTGACAGAGTTCTCGACAATCGCTGATTTTTCCGAGATCGTGACGCAAGGCGCAACCGCCTGACAGATTTTACAGACAACACGCTGATGACTGGTATGCAGGAGAAAAGACACGCATGAAGAAACACGTTTACTCTTTCGGTGGAGGCACTGCCGACGGCGATGGAAAGATGAAAGACGTGCTTGGCGGCAAGGGTGCGGGCCTCGCCGAAATGAGCAAGGCAGGTGTTCCTGTCCCTCCCGGTTTCACCATTTCAACTGAGGTTTGTAACCTCTTTTTCGAAAACGGCAACAAAGTTCCGCAAGAAGTCGACGACCAGATTCACAAGGCTCTCGGAAGACTCGAGAAAGAGATGGGCAAGAAGTTGGGAGGCGTGGACGATCCGCTGCTGTTGAGCGTGCGTTCGGGCGCTAAGTTCTCGATGCCCGGCATGATGAACACGATTCTCAATCTCGGGCTGAACGACGAGACCACCGAAGGTCTGGCAAGGAAGACCGGGAACCCGCGATTTGCTTACGATTGCTACCGTCGGTTCATTCAGATGTTCGGCGAAGTGGCGCTGCGCGTCGAGATGGAGAAGTTCGACCACATCTTCGATGCACGCAAGGCCAGGATCAAAGCAAAGCTCGATACCGATCTCACGGCGGAAGATTTAAAGGCCATCATTGGTGAATACAAGAAGCTGGTGAAGAAAGAGACGGGTGAAGATTTCCCTCAAGAGGCGATTGAGCAGTTAATGCTAGCTCGCGACGCGGTCTTCAACTCCTGGAATACACCCAAAGCCATTTACTACAGGCGGATGGAAAAGATTCCGGATTCGATCGGCACCGGTGCGAATGTGCAGGCGATGGTGTTCGGGAACATGGGCGACAACTCCGGCACGGGAGTTGGATTTACCCGGAATCCATCGACGGGCGAGAAGATTTTTTACGGTGAGTTTCTGGTAAACGCGCAGGGCGAGGATGTCGTCGCAGGCATTCGAACACCGCGGCCAATCTCGGAACTGGAAGAAGTGATGCCAGAGGCTTATAAGCAGCTTCGCGAAATCACGACGAGTCTCGAGAAGCACTATCGTGACGTGCAGGACTTCGAGTTCACGATCGAAGAAGGCACGTTATACATGTTGCAGACTCGGAACGGGAAGCGCACGGGTCCGGCGGCGGTTCGTATTGCGGTCGACATGGTGGAGGAAGGTTTAGTTTCGAAGAAAGAAGCAGTGCAGCGCGTCGCTCCCAACCAGCTGGATCAGCTTTTGCACCCGGTGCTCGACCCAAATATGCGCAAAGGTCTGCAGAAGATCGCGACCGGTTTGCCTGCGTCACCCGGGGCGGCAGTAGGACGCGCGGCGTTTTCTTCAGAAGATGCTGTTGAGCTCGCCGCGGGCGGTCCGGTGATCCTCGTCAGGAAAGAAACCACGCCTGATGACATTCACGGCATGGATGTATCGAGGGGAATTTTGACCGCTGTGGGTGGGTTGACTTCTCACGCGGCGGTCGTGGCGCGCGGTATGGGTCGCCCTTGTGTGGTGGGTGCGGCCTCGGTTTCGGTGGACGAAGCAAAGAAGATCGCGACGATCCTGACCGAAGGCAAGAAGCTGATCGTCAAGGAAGGCGAATGGATTTCGCTGGACGGAACACTCGGCGAGGTGTATCTGGGCCAGTGCAAGACGAGCGAGCCTGATCCGAAGTCGCACTATTTCGCAACGTTCATGGGATGGGCCGATGAGTTCAGAGGGAATTTCGGAGTCCGCGCGAATGCCGATATTCCTCGCGATGCCAAGCAGGCAAAGTTGTTCGGCGCGGAGGGAATTGGTCTTTGCCGTACGGAACACATGTTCTTTGCCGAGGATCGCATCCCGCATATGCAGGCGATGATTTTGGCTCGGGATGAGAAGAGTCGCCGGACCGCGCTGAAAAAGCTATTGCCGATGCAGCGCAAAGATTTCGCTGGGCTATTTCAGGCCATGGATGGTTTCCCGGTGGTGATCCGTACGCTAGATCCACCGCTTCACGAGTTTTTACCAAAGCGCGAAAACCTGATGGTGGACATTGCCAAACTTCCTCATGCGTCCATCAAAGACAAGAAAGAAATGGCCGCTACGTATCGCGTTGAAGTTCGTGACCTTAGGACTTACCTTCCCGAGTTGTTGCACCGGGTGGAGGAGCTTCATGAGTTCAACCCGATGTTGGGCCATCGCGGTTGTCGTCTTGGCATCACTTATCCGGAAGTGACCGAGATGCAGGTGCGGGCGATCTTCGAGGCTGCTGTTTTGGTGGCAAAAAAAGGCGTGAAGGTTATTCCTGAGGTCATGATTCCTCTGGTGGGCAACGTCAAGGAACTCGAAAACCAGAAGGCTATCGCCGTCAAGGTGGCCGAAGAGGTGTTGGGCCAAGCGGGCATGAAGGACCTGAAGTATTACGTCGGAACGATGATCGAAATTCCTCGCGCTGCTATGACCGCGGATGAAGTGGCGAAAGAAGCCGAGTTCTTCAGCTTCGGTACCAACGATCTGACTCAGACAACGATGGGTCTGTCGCGCGACGATTACACGAAGTTCTCAAAGCAGTACGAAGACCTCAAGATCTTCAAGGCCGATCCTTTTGCTGTGCTCGATCAGGACGGCGTGGGTAAAGTGATCGAATATGCGGTGAAGCAAGGCCGTAAGACAAGACCGAATCTGGAGATCGGAATCTGTGGCGAACACGGTGGCGAACCGAGTTCAGTCGAGTTCTGCTATCGAATCGGCATGAATTATGTGTCTTGTTCGCCGTATCGAGTGCCGATTGCACGTTTGGCTGCTGCACAGGCCGCCATCTCGGCCACCGAGGGCAAAGCGGAACAACAAAGAACGGCTTAGTCTTTCGCTGCCCTTTTTCAGCCGGGGTCCGGATATGCTGTGGTTAGCATGCCCGGGCCCCGACTTCAAAGAGTTGAAACCCTTGAAGAAGTACACGAGCTGGTACGGACTGCGGTGGTTAATAAGCAGCCGATTCGAGCGGTGTACAAGAAGCACGTCAGACTTTTGTGTCCGCACCGATTGGGCTGGAATAAAGACGGCCGGCTTCAGGTGTTGTGTTATCAATATGGCGGCGAGAGCGGGAGCGGGCTGCAGCGGCCGGGCTCACCGGACAATTGGCGATGTGTTGCTCTTGAACACCTTCACAACTTGGAGCTGCTAAACGATCGATGGCGAACGGCAGAGAATCACTCGCGTTCCCAAACGTGCATTGACCGCGTCGAAGTGGATGCGGAAGATTCTTAACCTATGAGCTTCGGCAAACCTGCTTCTCGTTCGGCCGTTGAGAGCTTAGGATTGCTTGGCCTTCCACAGCCGGTTCGAGAACTTGCTGCCGTTCGATGGGACGCCATTATCGTCGGCGCCGGACATAACGGACTCGCTTGTGCGGCGTATCTGGCCCGCGGCGGGAAGCGGGTTTTGGTGCTTGAAAAGCGCGAGCGTGTCGGTGGCGCGTGCACTATTGAAGAACCCTGGCCTGGTGTCCGGATGTCGCCGTGCGCCTACCTGGCCGGTTTGCTTCATCCACTAGTTATTGAAGAGCTAAATCTACCGGAACGGGGTTTCCATTGGACTCCTGCCAGTAACGGATTGTTTGTGCCGTTCGAAGACGATTCCAGCATTCAGCTTTTTGATGACGATGAACAATGCGAGGCAGAGATCAATCGATTTGCGCCGGGCAATGCGCCAGGTTGGCGCGCTATGTCCGCTCTTGTTGGGCGGGTGCGCGATGTGGTTCGGCCGCCAAATGAAAGGGACGCCTGGATTGGCGAAGCACCGACGCGCGAGTGGTTTGAAGATCGATTTCGAAATGACCCGGAGGCGATAGGGTTGCTGTTTGAATGGTCGATGGCGGAGTTCGTAGAGCGCTACTTGACCGACGAACGTTTGCAGATGGCCTACCTTGGACAAGGTGTTATCGGAACGAATGCGAGTCCGTTCGACAATGGTACGGCTTCCATTCGCTTTCACCATGCATCAGGAAGATTAGGCGGGTTGCCGGGCGCGTGGGGTTATGTACGCGGCGGGATGGGGATGGTCTCATTCTTTTTGGCGGATGCGGCCCAGGAGGCCGGAGCAGTAATTGCATCGGGCATGCCGGTCTCGCAGATCCTGCCGGGCGAGGGCGTGGTTTTGGAAGCCGGTGAAAGGCTCAACGCCCCGATTGTGATATCGAATGCTGATCCGCGCGTGACATTGCACTTATTGGGCAGTGCCGCAAATCCGGAGTGGCGGCGACAAGTGGAATCGGTGCCGATGTTGGGATGCACGATGAAGCTCAATGTACTGCTGCGAGAGCTCCCTAATTTTAAAGCGTGTCCAGGAACTTGTCAGCCTCATCATTTTGGACAGCTGAATACTCCGCTTACTAAAACTCAATGGAAACGCAGTTATCGTGCGGCGAGAGAAGGGCGACTGCCGGACGATCTGTGGACAGAGATTTACTTTCAGAGCGTACACGATAGAACTGTTGCGCCGGAGGGGACACATACGATGAGTATGTTTACCCAGTATGTTCCATACGCTTTTAAACAGGGCACTTGGGACGAGCATCGCCGGGAGGGAAGAGATCTGGCCTTCTCCGCCCTGGGACGTTTTTGCAGTAACATTCCAGATGCTGTGATTGACGCCGAAGTGCTGGGACCGCCCGACATTGAGAAGAAGGTGGGCTTAACAGGCGGCCACATCTTTCAAGGCGAGTGCCTGCCGCAATTTATGTGGAGCAATCGCTTGCGTTCACGGACTCCGATGAAAGGAGTTTATTTATGCGGGGCTGGGACACATCCCGGAGGAAGCGTCATCGCGATTAACGGAAGGAACGCGGCTATGGCCGTGCTCGCTGACTCTTGATATTTCGCGCTCGTTTTAAGCTTTGGTTGAGAACGAATAAGAGGATGGCGAATGGAACCAGAAGGAAATAGAGCCAATAGGTAAGGAGCGGAGGCTCGTTGGGGGCAACGGTAAGCTCTCCGTCAAGTTCAGCCCGTCGATTCTTTTCTTTACATTGTAAGTGCAGATGCCAGCTGCCTTGTTCGGGAAATGTAAGTTGTGCGGCGTATAAGAACTTACTTGTCGCAGCGGCGCGAGTTGGCTGAAGCATAATATTGGATTGATTCTTCTTAGAAAGCGTCACGGTTAGCTGAGCATCGAGAATCATGTTTTGATCGATCGAGTTTTGGAGCAGGATACTGAGATCGGCCGGCCCGACCCGGAGCGGCACTGGAGTTCCGAACACACTTATTTCTAACGAACCGACCTGTTTCTGAAGTAACAGCACTCCACCGTCTGCTAAGACCAATGTGGACAACACGGAGATGGCAAGCAGGAGGACAAACGCTCGGGTCAATGAATCATGCCACGCATCTGCATCGGCTGGAATAATATCCACACTCCAACGGCGTAAAGCAGCACGGAGAGAGTCATCCAGGGGAGCGTGAGAACAATAGCGGAGCGAGTATGCACGACTACTTGTTTGCCGATCTTCCAACAGACATACAAAGTTAGCAATAAGCCACCATCGAGCATCAGCAGTTGCAGGGGCGTGAGCCAGTTCGGCAGGTAAGCGACGGAAAGAGACAGTATGGAGCCGGAGGTCGCCCGCTGAATGGCAGGCCAAGCGGCCGAGCTGCTGGTGACGAAGTGATAGAAGAGGTGAGCTGCCCACATTGCTATACCTATTGGAACGAGCGAAAAGACAAATCGTCGGGACACCGACCGAAGATTTGCGGTCAGTTGCACTCTTCGATTCAACCAATTGCAGAGCAACACACTCAGGCAAGGAACAAGGACGGCGCCAACAAGTATGAATATCGCAACGATGGCCGGCATGGTGTGAGGGCCTAGACGTCCATGCCAGCGGTGTTCCCAGGTGAGTACAGGGCTCACCATGCCGGCGGCGTTGACGAACGCGCCAAACACTATCACCAGAGCTAATGCTGCGAAATCGGAGCGATGGGAAAGCTTTCCTATGGAAGAGCGATAGGAATCATCCACTAAAGTGTTAGCAGGCAAAATATTGAGTAAGCCGATGTTGTCGTGCGGACAGGCTTTTACGCAGTCCAGGCAAAAGGTGCAGTCCAGATTACTTGTTTTCTTGGGCTGAAATAGATAGAGCTCACATCCTCGTGCAGATTCATTCCCCCGAATACAGTCGTAGGTCCGACAGCTCCGGCAGACGCTTTGTTTTCGCACGCGAACCTCGTGTGGAGACAAGAGCGAGCCGATGAAATGGAATTGGCCGATGGGACAGACGTACTTACAGAAGCTTGCCTCGCGAAAGAATCCATCGATGAGAAGCGCCGCGCCGAAGTAACCGACGATAATTGCGGCCGTCGCCCAAGGATTATTCCAGAGGCTGAAGGCTTCGTAGGCCCAGAGATAAGTGATCAGCAGCGCTATTGGAATCCACTTATTGCGCAGAGCGCGAGGCCATCGCAAGTCAGCCGGTAAAACACGACGACCGATATCTCGCACTAGCGTGAAAGGACAGACCATGCAGAACAGATTTCCCAGCGACAGTAAAGCCAAAACGGACAATGCGCGCCAGTGGATCCAAGGCAGCACGCCGGCTAGATTGATGGCGGCGACTTGCGGTCCGAAAAAGCCGTCGGCGACAACGCAGATCGCGAGCAGCAACATGAATACTTGAGCCGCCCTGCGTAGCTGCGGGACGTTCCAGCGAACTAATTTCGAAGCTTTGCTGCCGATTTTCACATGTTTTCTGACGAATCCGGGATGGTGCGGTCGTGATGGGGCGAGCAAGCGCATGGTGATGACGACGGCGGGAATGAGATAGATGATCGAGCCGGGCACCCACATGATGGCGCCTGCCAAGGTCTGATCGTCGCGGGCGGTCATTCCGCTCAGCCGCACTAATTCATAGGTTGGATAGAGCACTCGACCGGAGAAGATGAAGAAGGCCGAAAGTGCGGTGTTGACCAAATCGGCAAGCAACAAGTACGGAATACCGACCCACAAGGGCCACTTATAATGTCCTGGGCCTGACCGGACGATAGGCCACCAGAAAAGAATGCCTGTCCAAAAGAAGGAGGCATGTTGTACGGCATGCCAGGACGGAGAGGCAAGCGCCTTTTCGTAGAAGTAAGGCAGGTGCCAACCGATGGTACTAACTGCGAAGAGAATCCAAGTTACATGCGGCGCGGTAAGCCAGCCGAAGAAGCGCCGCATTAGGGGCCAAGTGAGAAACGGACCTAGACCTTCTTTAACAAAGGCCCGCGGAAGTCCACGGAGTAAGAGAAGCGCGGGTTCGGCGAGTAGGACCAGCGGCGGCGCAATCATCATGAGCAGAAGGTGCTGGGTCATGTGAGCGGCCAGAGACAGATTATCGATTGAGTCGAGAGGCGATTCGGTCGCGACAAAGATGACGAAGAGCGCTGCCAAGAAGAAAAGCAGTCTCTGGCCATCGCGCTCGTCACAAATCTGCTGCCGGCGACGACTCCAACCGCGAATGTAGACTGCGCCGAGAAGCAGGAGTATTAAGAGAACACGCGGGTCGAGATTCCAGGAAGTAAGTGCTGCGGTCGCGAAAGAGTCCACGTTATCAATTACTAAGTGGAGATGGCGGCGGCGAAATTACCGCTACGTCTCGAGGCAGCTTATTCAGAGGCGGACTGGAATCGTGGGCGGGACGTCTTGACTTCGGCGTTAGAGTACGCATGAAGGCGACGAGCGCTTGCACCTCGGCAGGTGAGAGTTTCTTGCCGAAAGCAGGCATATTGCCACCACCCTGAATCACCTGTCGAACCATTTCATCGGCGGTGAGATGGGTGGCGACTTGATCCAGTGCCGGGCCGCGACGCCCTCCGATCCCGCCGAGCGAATGACAGTTGCGACACTGCTTGTTTTGAAACACGATTGCGCCGTGCATCTCAAGTGGAGTGCGCGCTTGAACGTATTGGACCGGGACAGCGGCGCCGCTCCAGGCATCCATTTTCGGAGACCAAGGGGAGCTGTCGCCCATATAAGCCAGCACCGCAATAACGGTCATTATGAACACGACAGAGAGGACTGCGACCGGTCGACGGCGCGCACTTTTCTCGCCGGTGGGAGAGATGAAGGGCAAGAGCAATAGAAAGCCGATAGCAATAACGGGGGCTACGAACAAAACAAGAACTTCCATCCAATCGGGTAAGAGCGCCAGAGCGGCGAAGATAGAGAGGAAGTAAAAGTCGGGCCTCGGGTTGGTATTGACAAGCGTAGGGTTGGCAATGCCGGTTGGACCTTTAGGTCCGATAAAGAAGGCGCATGCCAGGATCCCGATGACCACGAGGGCAGCAAAAATAAGATCTTTGCCGATAGCCTGTGGAACGAAGGGAACACCTTCTTTACGAAGAATTTCCGCGTATTCGGCATCATAGGTTGCTTTATGAACCGGATGACCGGGCTTGGGATATTCGTTGATTCCTTTGGTCAGCACCAGCCGAAGATGCATGCTGACGACGGCGATCAGAAGCCCGGGGATGATGAAGACATGAAGACTGAAGAATCGCGACAACGTTTCGCCGGCTATTATGGGGCCGGCTAACAAGACGTGAACCAACTGCGAACCGATGCCGGGAACGCGACCCATGACGGAGGCGCCTATTCCGAGGCCCCAATAGGCATCCTGATCGAAGCGCATCACCTGTCCAGTGAACGCCAACGCCAAGGTCATGAGTAGGAGAAAGATTCCGCTGATCCAGGTGATCTCGCGCGGATATTTGTACGCTCCAAACAAGAACACCTGAATCATGTGCATGGTCATGAGCGCGACCATGAAATTAGAACCCCAGTAATGGACGGCTCGGATGTACCAACCCAAGAACTGAGCGTGGTTCATGTACTGCAAGCTGGTGAAGGCTTCGTTAGTGGAAGGAACATAGACGAAGGCAAGACACGCGCCGGTGATCACCTGAATGACGAAGCAAAGCAGGGTAGCGCTTCCGAAGACATACCACCAGCTGCCGGCGCTGGCTGGAACTTCGTGTCCGGCTGTGGAGGCGTAAAGCGCAGTCAAGTGAAGCCTGTCATCTAGCCAGACCGCGATCTCCCGTAACTGCTTCATGCGATGATCACCGTACCTATACCGGGTTCGAAAGCGTGGGCATTTCGCCGCCCTTTACCCATAATTGACCGGTATCCACTTTGTAGTCGTACTGGAACAAGCCTCGAGGCGGAGGGCCAGCCGCGCGAGATCCATCTTCGTAATAAGCGCCGCCGTGACAGGGGCACATAAATAAGCCCGACTCGGGAAACCAGCGCACGGGACACCCGAGATGGGCGCAGTTGATGGCGAAGACTTGAAACTGATTGCCCGCTACGCGTCGAACCCAGCACGGTATATCAGCTGTCTGGCCATCCCACGGTCTAGTAAAGGGATTCCGGTAAGTGGCCAGGCGCGTTGAATTTTCGGGATAATTCTCGAGATGTCCAAGTGAGATCCAGGCACGTGGATCCTTGCGTTCAATCCAACTGGAAAAAACGTATCCGATGAGAGGAACAGCGAGGGCGACGCCGGCTACGACGTTCAGCGCAATGCCAATAGTAAAGAGCCAATCGCGCCGGCTCGGTTCCGGCGTATTCCCCTTCATTTCGGTGCGATTTGAATCCACACCGTGAGTTGTATCGATTTCGTGTTTAGTCGGGCTCATTTGACGCCTCTCTGGCTGCTGCTTCCCGGTCCTTTGTTGCCTTCTTTTTTCTGCTGGCGTGGGCTGCCGGGACCGGTTCCGCTTCCTTCATTTCCTTTTGTAAGCGACCCCGATTGTCCCGTTCCATTTTCATTTTCATGAGAGCCGGTTGTGCCAGTCTGCTGGCCGGCATTGTGTGGACCTACACTTCCCATTTGCTTATCGATCCCGGGCGGCCGGAAGGAAGTGACATAGGCAACCAGGTCGGTGACATCCTGATCAGTCAAAGCATGACCCATATTCAACATCAGATAGTTCGGCATGCCGAGATCGCGGCGTCCGACGATGATGGAGGTGCGGACCAGCTGATTACTGGACAGAGACAAGTAGGCCGGATCGGTTACCGGACCGACCACCGCGCCCTTTCCGTGACAGGCGAGGCAATCTCGCGCGAACAGTTGCTTGCCGCGGGTAACATCGCCGTCGATTGTCGATTGGTATCCTGGCGCCGGACTCTTCAGGTTCGGGTTATTACTCCAACTAGTGTAAATACCATTTACTAGGGCATCGATTTGCTGATTAGTAAGTGGACCGCCTTGACTAATTGCCCAAGCAGGCATGGCCGTTCCGGATCGTCCGTAAATCAGGATACGGCGCATGGTGTCGCGAGGGATGATGGCAAGATAAGTCGCATCGTTCAGAATGCGGGCAGGACCATTCATTCCATGGCTACCGTGGCAGCCCGAACAGTTCTCCGTGTAAAGCGTCTTAAAATCGAGGATTTGCTTGGGGTTTTGGTTGGCGGCTTCTTGCTGGGCCGGCTTACCGGGAGGATTGCAACCGGTGAGCAGCCCAGCGATTCCGTAGACCGCGGCGACGTAGAATAGGCGCCGCGCCGGACTCTTTGTGTTCAGAAGCGAGCGCATCAGTCGTTCCGGTCTCTATGAGACTCATCCATGCCGGGACTATGCAGGAACGCGCGTTCTGCTAAGGACCAAGATTGCATGGTGCTGATGCTGGTGCTGCGCGCGATCACAAACCCGCCTACCAGACCAAATCCAAGCTGACAAGCGACAAACCAAGGCCAGCTGATTCTCGAATTCAAAGCCGGGTTTATGTCGTTGAGCGCCGTCGCAACCAGACCGCTCCAAAATAGGGGCATTAAGATGCCCGCCCAGAAGGGAGCATATTTGGGGAACATCGGCAGGATGACAGCGTAGACAATGCCTACCAGGATGGAGAGAGTGACGTGCCCAATCAACGCTGCCAGGAACGCTAATCCGTTGAACTGTTTTAGCTGCGCTAAGGTTTCGTCCCCTAGCCCAGGAATGACGACGCCTGCAAGAAGGTTCACCGGGTACCAAATACTGTGCTGTGCGATTAAGCCGTAAAGGACAGCCAGACCGGCCATAGCCGCGCCACCTGCTAAACCGCCCCATAGACCAGCCGAATAAGGATGCACTCGTTCCGGAATGCGTACGCGATGGCCGCCCTCGCCCGCCACGAGACGAACGACGGAGCGGTGCTCCACCATAATCGGCGCGGGCCGCAGCAGGGGATTGACTGGGACTTCTTCGTGATGTTCATGCGGAATGACATCGTGCCACCATCCAAGAACACCGCGCACCGCGATGATCAGTCCGACAAATCCGACGAACCATTGCGTTACGATTCCGGCAAAGGTAAGAGTCAGACCAAAAGCGAAGACAATGGGCCAGAAAGTGGGCGCCGGTAATTCGATATGAGATTGCTCGGTTCGCTCGCCGGCTTCTCCATGGCTTGTATCGGGGGGCTTTGTTTCGTGGGCCATGTCAGTATTTCTATCTGCCGATTACATAGACGACGGTGAATACGATCACCCAAATTGCGTCGACAAAGTGCCAATACCAGGATAAGAATTTGACCCTTCTAAATTGAGTCTCAATGGGGAAGCCGAGCAGAGAAACGATGAGCGTGATCGACAAGAAGGTGAGTCCGACAATGACGTGGCTGGCGTGCAAGCCGACTAGCGAGTAAAAAGTAGATCCGAATAGATTTGTACTGATCGTCAGATGGTCTTCGAAAATGAGTTTGCGCCATTCGAGGGCAGTGGCGGAGAGAAACACCAGACCGAGCGTGATGGTCACCGCCATCCATAGTTTGAAGCGCGCAATGGCGTTGCGCTCTAAAGCATGTTCGGCGAAGTAGACCGTCAAGCTACTGGACAGGAGACAAATCGTGGACACCACCGGAATGTCGAGGACATCTTTGGGATACGGGCCGGTGAGGTTCTTGCCTAAGTAAACCAGGTAGGCAGCCACGAACAGAGAGAATAAGACCGTTTCGGTCAAGATCAAAAAGATAATTCCGACTGTGCCGCGATCCGGAAGATTCCAGTCGCGACTGATTTCGGGCGCGTTCGACATCAGTACGTTTTGAGATGCCATATGCTCTACTCGAACTTCCAGTCGGGGTCTTGCGGATGTTTGAGGTCCCAGAGGGGACGACTGCTCCGAACCACGGGTAGTTTTTCGAAATTGTATTCGGCGGGAGGCGAAGTGGTGGACCATTCGAGCGTCCAGCCATCCCAGGGATCGTCACCTGCCGGTTCGCCGCGGCGCGCGGAATGAATCATGTTCCAGACGAAGAAGACTGTGCTGACCGCTTGCATCAAGGCGCCGACCGTCGCAATCTGGTTCCAGAGATCCCAGCCGCGTCCGGGTGAGTAGGTATAGATACGCCTTGGCATGCCGAGCATTCCTAAAAAGTGCAGCGGAATGAAGGTCACGTTGGCGCCGACGCAGAAGAGCCAGAAGTGCCATTTTCCGAGACGTTCGTTGTACATTCGACCGGTGACTTTAGGGAACCAATAGTACATGCCTGCGAACAAACCAAAGACTAAGCCGAGGACCAGCGTGAAATGAAAATGGGCGACTACAAAGTACGAATCGTGCAACTGCCAATCGAACGGAGCGACGCCGAGCATGATGCCGGTGAGGCCGGCGACTAAAAACTGGAGCAAGAAGCCGCAGCAGAACAGGAGCGGCGTGTCGAGACGAAGTTTCCCTCCGTACATAGTGGCGGTCCAATTGAAGATTTTGATGCCCGTCGGAACGCCGACCAGCATGGTGGAAGCGGCGAAGAAAGAATTGGACCAGGAGGTCATACCGACTGCAAACATGTGATGCGCCCAGACGCCCAAACTGATGAACCCGATGGCGACGACTGCGCCCACCATGGCGGGACGTCCAAAAAGCGGCTTGCGCGAAAAGATCGGGATGACTTCAGAGAGGATGGCGAAGGCCGGGAAGATGAGAATGTAAACTTCCGGATGCCCAAAGATCCAGAAGAAGTGTTGCCAAAGAACGGCGGATCCTCCGCCTTGCGTATTAAAGAAGTTCGCACCGAGATGCCGGTCGAGTTCGAGCATGACTTGAGCGGCGGAAAGCGCAGGGAGGGCCACAATAATCAACCAGGAATCGATCAGCATGACCCAGACGAATACCGGCATTCTGCTGAGCGTCATTCCCGGGCAGCGTAAGCAGAGAGCGGTCGCGACAACGTTGATGGCGCTGGCCGTGCTGCCAAAGCCGGAGACTAGAATGCCGAGGGCCCAGAAGTCGGTGGCGGAGCCGTGAGAAAAAGCCTTTTCCGTGAGAGGTGCGTAAGAGAACCAACCGACATCGGGGGCCGATCCGGCGCCGGAGAGTCCGCCTCCGCCGATGTAGCTGAAGTAGAGCAGGAATCCGCCGAACAAGAAAATCCAGAAGCCGAATGCGTTCAAGCGCGGGAAGGCCATATCGCGCGCGCCGATCATCAGGGGCACCAGATAATTCGAAAAGCCGGCCACCATGGGCATGCCGACGAGAAACACCATCGTGGTGCCGTGCATGGTGAAGAGCCGGTTATAAGTGGCAGGCCCGATGAGGTGATTGGCGGGAAAGAAAAGCTGTAAGCGAATGGCGAGGGCCATGATGCCGGCGATCACGAAAAAGAGCAACGCAGAGACGACATACAACAGCCCAAGTTTTTTGTGATCGACAGTTGCGACCCAGCTGTATAAGGTCTCCGAAAAAGAGAACTCCTGTACAGGGGTGTCTGGTCTTTCGAGCGGGTAGTCTACTGTTGCCATGGGCTCCCCTAATTCAGAGATTGCAGGTACGCCACTACCTGATCTAATTGATTGTCGGTCAATTTCATGCTGGGCATGAAACATCCTGGCTTGACATCTTGTGGATTGTCGATCCAAGCATGCAAATCTTTGGAATTATTTTGAAGCACGCCGGCAGCAATGGTTCGGCGGCTCATCAGGTGGGTGAGATCGGGACCGAATTTCCCAGCCGCCACGGTGCCCCGAATACTGTGACAATTGATACAGGAAAGCGATTCGAAAGTTGATCTGGCCTCGGCCACGGACGGAGGAGGCTGTTGCGGTTGTTTCTGTTCGGCCGTCCAGGCGTTAAAGTCTTGCGGGGTTTGGGCGATTACGCGGAGCAGCATGTTGGCGTGTTGGGTTCCGCAATACTCGGCACAATTTCCGACGTAGACGCCGGGTTCCTTCGGGTCGATCCACGTGAAATTGTTACGATTCGGAATCAGATCGGTTTTTCCGGACAGTTGCGGCACCCAAAAGCTATGAATGACGTCGATACTTTGCAGCGTTAAGTAAGTGGCTGTCTTACCATCCGTGTTCGCCGGCACGTGTATCTCATTGGCAGTTCGGATTCCGTAGTCGGGATAGTAAACTTCCCACCACCATTGGTGGCCGATGAGCGTGACGTGGAGCGTGGAAGGAGGCGGACTGGCGTTTTCGACGGCTGCGATGACGCGGGCGGAAACACCAATCAGAACAAATACGATGAGGATGGGAATAACGGTCCAGGCTACTTCGATTTGATTGCTTCCGTAAACCTGCGCGGGTTCCTGATGGGTGTCATCGCCCTTTTTGCGTCGAAAGCGCAAAATCGTATATAAGATGAGTCCGGCAACAACAACGAAAATCAAGCCTGTGATACCGAGTGTCAGGAGTGCAATATTCTTTTCGTTAGCGGCAGGCGTGGCCATCGGCCGGAAGATATCGGTGATGCGGTGTTCCGGCGTCCCTGGTACATGCACCTGAAGTAACAGAGCGATTACCGGTCCTGACACTTTATTCTCCCTTTTGCAGCAACGTGCAATCTTCACTGTACCTTGCCACAAAGCGCAAAAAGAAGCTAGATATTTCTCCTAAATAGCGAGGAGGGGACAGCCGCCCGGTATAGTGAAACTTCATATGTCACTGCAGATTTCAGAGAAGGAAGTGGATGGCATTACGATAGTCCAATTTCAAGGCCGTTTAGAGCTCGGTCCGGAAGCATCGAGTCTCCAGGATAAAATTCCGCAGCTTGAAGCCGAGAAGAAAAATCGAATCATTTTCGATCTGGAAGGCGTGTCGCACATCGACAGCACGGGATTGGGCATCCTGGTTTATGCACACTCTGTTTTTCAGAAAGCCGGCGGAGCGTTGAAGCTTCTCCACTTGTCCGAACGGAATTTAGAATTATTGATTCTTACAAAATTGTCGGCTGTCTTTGAAACTTTCGATGACGAGCAAGCGGCAATCGATAGCTTTTTTCCGGAACGTGAAATTAAACATTTCGACATACTTGAATTCGTGAAGAGCCAGGATGAGGAGAGCAGCGCGTTCGGAGCTGACGAACAGGACGAGGACAAGAGTGAGACAGAACCGGCGTCGCCGACTGAAGCTTCCGAAAGCCAGGACAGTAAGAACTGATTCACGCCCTTGCTGCGTTACCCTGAAAATACGATGGCAAAGATCGGTGAAGTAGTAGGTTCGGCGGCAGCGATCGCCAAAGGGATGAGCATCACGCTGAAAGAACTCTTTCAGCCGTCGATCACAGAGGCTTATCCGGATGGGCCGGCTGTGCTGCAGGAACGCTACCGCGGAACACACATTCTGCAACGAGATGAAAACGGGCTGGAGAAGTGTGTGGCTTGTTTTCTTTGTGCCGCAGCCTGCCCGGCGAACTGCATTTACATCGAAGCAGCAGAGAATACGGCCGAAGAACGGTATAGCGGATCAGAGCGGTACGCGAAAGTTTACAACATCGATTACAACCGTTGTATCTTTTGCGGTTATTGTGTGGAGGCTTGTCCTACGGATGCCATTACACATGGACATGGCTTCGAAACAGCTAGCTACAACACTTCCACGTTGGTGATGCGTAAAGAGCAGATGCTGGTTCCATTGCCGGGAAGCAGCGAGCGACCTCCGGCAGTCTCGCCAAGATTGCCGGAAGGCGGAGGCACGCCATCGCAAACGAATGCTCCTCCTGCTGGGGCTGAGCCGATTCTTCCGACGGCCACTCATTAGATTAGACAGGGCGATCATCCGCTCGGGAGGCGCGCACCGCGCGACGCCTCTGACCAGCATGGTTTTACCCGAGAGGCACGATTAAGAAAGGCTTAGTTGTGGGCGCCGGCGATCCGCCGAGTGGTTCCACACTGACCGCAACGGCCGCAAACTGTTTGGGATCGACAGGCGTTTGCGAGATGTGAACGATGTCCCCGGCCGCCGAGGCACGAACGAGTCCAACTGATTGGGGCGCGCCCTTCGGTGGAACCAGCCAAAGCTCGAAAGTTCTGTCGCTGGCGATAGCAGGCAAATCGGAGCCTACGAAGACAAAGCCTCCGGCGCGGTTGACCAAGACTCGGCCATGGGCCACATTGTCGGACTCGCCGAACTGCACGGCTCGGGTTTGCGACCTGCTCAGGATTTCAAGCGCGGTACGTAGTTGGTCACGCTCGCCGGCAACTTTCGAAAGGTCCGTTCGCATTTCTTTGACTTGATCCGCAGACCACACCGAGAAGGCGAGTAGGGCGAGACTGGTAGTGGCCAGTGTTGGAACGGCAAAGTTCCACCAGCCTTTTGACTTCGCCGCGCGAACTGTCTCTTGAGTGGTAACAGGCGGAATCACGGCCGCGGAAGGCAATCGTCGTCGATCTATTCCTGCCAGTAAGCGGGCCCGAACCTCCGGAGGCGGAGAGACAGCTTCCGCCAGACTCGACAGCATGGCGGCCGCGTAGACCGCATCGCGAACATGGTCGGTGCAATATTCGCACCCGTCGGAGAGATGGCCACGAATTTCCGAATACGCATCCGTTTCAAGCGCGCCGAGGGCGTACAGTTCGTAGAGCTCATTCATTTCGGCGTGCGTCATCGGGTGACCTCCACCTTCATGGCGGAGCGTAGTCGCCCTAAGCCGGAACGCATCCAACTCTTAACAGTGCCAAGCGGCTCTTCAAGCCTGGTAGCAATCTCAGATTGCGAGAACCCTTCGAAATAGGCCAACTCCAACACACGCCTCTCGTTTGGGTTGAGGTTGGTGAAGGCGTCGGCTACGATTCGTCTTCGATCAAGAATCGATTCCTGTTCGGGAGTCTTTTGAAGGAAGTTCAGTGGATCGACATGGTCGATCGGCTGAAGGCGCGCCGTGAATCGGGCCTGAGCGGATCGAACGTAGTCGATCGCCATGTTCCGCCCAATGGAGGTGATCCAAACGCCGAGGGCGCCTTTGTTGGGGTCGAAATCACGGGCACGGTTCCAAACGCGCATGAATAGTTCTTGCAACAGATCTTCCGATGTAGTTTGATCGCGCGTGATTCTCAAAAAAAGAGAAAAGGCGATCGAACCATACCGATCATACGCAGCAGCCAGGCCTTCCGGATCTCGGTTTCTGATCCGTTCGACGATGTCGGGATCAGAGCTCTCGCGAGAGGTCATGTTCTCTGATCATAGATGCCACTTCCAGCGTTTGTTGTCAAACTTTTAGAAATTTTTCTTGGCTAAGTGTCATTAGTACCAGTGCCAGAAATCAATCCAAACTTTTTGGCACTTACTGCCCCAACCAGCATATCGCGCGGCGAATAGTACCGCTACATCATCCGGGCCGCAGACGAACGCCGTAGAGTAGACAGTGATGGCAGACCTGCTCTTTGAAAAGTCATGCCGTCAAGCAATCAACGGAGGACGAAATGAAGTTGGATAGTGGGTTGCGTCTAGGGGTAGCAGCGCTATTGCTGGCTGCCGCGGGACAAATAAAAGCAGCCGAAACTACGGTTGACCTTGGAACCTTATCAGGTTCAGTAACGAACACGGGAACACTAAATGCAGAGGCCGATGTGGTGTTAGAGAATTTCTCTCTTAGCTCCTCGACGCCTCTAACGGTCTTTACGACTTCTTATGGAGGCGGTTCTAATGTAGACGGCTCGACCTCATCGGCGGGCGGCTTTCAGCCGAACCTCATGTTGTTCAGCAGTACCGGTTCTGTTGTCGCACAAACTACCGGCTCCGATCCAATGGGGGTAATAGATCCGAAGACGGGGCTCCTGGCAGATTCTTATTTTTCCGATCCAAGCGTGGCAGCAGGCAATTACATCTTGAGTATCACCAATTGGGGAACGACGGGCGATCCGGTGAGCGGATTTACCGACACGTACGGAAGCGGTGGATTCAACGACGTAGGCGGTAATGCTCGAGCCAATAACTTTGCAGTAAATCTCTCAACCAGCGCAACACCTCCTTCCGCAACTCCGGAACCGGCTTCTTTCTGGTTGACGTTGCCGGTTCTTGGTATCGCCGCTCTCGTTATTCGAAAGCGTCAAAGTAAAACAGCATGAGTTTGTTTATTTTTTAGAAAGATTTTTGAATTAGTCCTTGTTAGTCTCTGGAGAAAAAAGTATGGCTAAAAATAATCTCATTTCGGATGTAATTTCTGAAGCAAGCAATCGGCGAAGCTTACTGAAGAAGATCGGCATGGCGACAGCTGCCGCTAGCGCCGCTGTGGCGACGGGCGGCTTGAAGTTGGACGCGCAAAGTGCAATGCCGAGCGTGGTCGATGTGCTGCAATTCGCTCTGAATCTCGAGTATCTAGAGTCGGAGTTCTACACCTTCGCAACCGCGGGCAAGACGATCGACATGGCTCCTTATAGTATCGGGATTGACGGTTCCGGCATGCCGGGCCCAACCACGGGCGGAGCGGTGACCAATTTCAGCAGCAACATAGTGTTCTCGCAGACAGTTGCTATGGAAATTGGCGAGGATGAACGACAACACGTTACACTGCTCCGAACAGCACTACAAGGGGCTGGTGTGATGCCGATCGCGAAACCGGCGATCAACCTCGGCGCCTTAGGAAGCTTTGCCACTTTGGCGGCGTTCCTGACCATTGCGCGGGTATTCGAAGACATCGGCGTCACGGCGTACGCCGGAGCGGCACAACTCTCTTCTGTGACGAGCAGCCCTTACATCGGCACGGCCGCGCGTATTCTCGCCACCGAGGCAGAACATGTCGGCAATATCCGTCTTCAGTTGGCCCGGCTCGCCGTCCCAACTACCGCACTGGATGGTGTCGACTTCCCGCCCCCGCCATCAGGAACCCAATATATCTCGGCAAACAACAATGGACTTGTCGAAACCAGAACGCCCGGACAGGTGCTCTATCTGGCCTACGCCGGGGGATCGACCGGCGGCGGCTTTTTCCCGAACGGGGTCAACGGAGTTCTGAACGCTTCGTCCGCTCCTGCCACTGCCGTTGACTAGGAATCGGCCGTAAATCGTCTGCCCGCAATACAGCCTTCTTGGTGTTTCGCTTCTAGCACGGCACCAAGAAGGCTGGTACATTTAAAGAGGGGATATCTACTCCATGATTGAAGGATTACTCAGACCACAGCATTTGCTAGTCATCCTCGCCGTCGCTGTATTCGTCTTCGGCGGGAAGAAGCTTCCCGAATTAGGTAAGGGGCTGGGCGAAGGCATCAAAGGCTTCCGGGACAGCATGAAGAACGTTACTTCTGACTCGGAGACTACCACTGTAACGCCGGAGCCCGAGAAGAAGGTATAGCTTTTAACTACTCGGTGACGCCCTCCGCATCTCTCAAGCGAGGGCTTATGCTGTCAGTTTCACGGTTGCAGGGGCTGCCGTTCTGCTGCTGTCGGCGCGACTCTGATATGGATATTGAGCGTAGTTGTGTGCGTTGTTAAGGTCTTTAGTGCTACTCAACCTGTTGTTACTTATGGCTCTTTTCAAGTAATTGTTCTTAGTAATTAAATAGCTTTGTTTTCTGTCGCACTCTCCGGAACGAGTTAACTCTCGGTCTTTATTAAGGAGAGCATATACATGAATCTAAGCCCGGAACGAGCGCTCATTCTAGCAGTCTGTGTTGTTGGGTTGACAGCATCCCACACACCGGCAGCGGTTATTAGTCAGACCTACATTGGGTCTTTCCCAGCGAATATAGTTGGAAGTTTACCGGATCAGAGTTCTGTTCTTGAAGAGGCAATCACTCTTTCTTCAATTACAAATCTCACAGCCTTCACGACCTCCTATGCCAGCGGAGGCTTTCAGCCGAACTTATTCTTGTTTAACCCAGCAGGAGTGGCGATTGCCGCCTCGTCAGGCCAGAAACCACCCAATGCAGCGGCAGATCCGGTGCCGGGAACTGCGTTGGACGCCTATTTATTTACAAGCAGTCTGATTCCCGGTACGTACACGCTGGCCCTTACTGATTTCAATCTTAATCAAGCGGCGACAGCAACTAACTTAACGGATGGCTTCACCACGAATTATGGGAATGGGGCAACGTTTGTAGACGTAAACGGCGTCACAAGATCGGGCAACTATGCGCTTACCATCGACGCTGCTGCTACGGCGGCCACGCCAGAACCGAGTACAGCCTTTCTCATCTCCCTGGGTCTACTAACTGCGTTTCTACCGATCATGCGTTGGCGTTCTTCTACGTCCGATTCCAGCCGTCAGCAATCTCAATAGAACAATTAAATCAGGAAATAATAATGGCACAAAAAGATATTAAACAGGAAGCTTTGAGCCGGTCACCCAACCGGCGTCGTCTCTTAAGGAATTTGGGCTTTGCCAGTGCAGGTGTAGCTGCGGCAACAGCAATCGCAGGCAAGAATGCTGAGGCCCAATCGGCTGCTCCCGCTCCTCAAGACATAGTTCAATTCGCTCTGAATCTGGAGTACCTGGAAGCAGAGTTTTATTCGGTAGCTACAACGGGTCAAACTCTTGAGCAGCGCGGCTACACTTTCCCGGGTACCGGACAGGCCGGATCGACCAGCACTAAATATGGCGCTGTTAACTTTGGCAACAACATCAATTTCGGGTCTGCTGTGGCACAAGGTCTGGCAACTGACGAATTTGCGCACGTACAAGTTCTACGGGCAGCTTTGATGGCGAACGGTGTGACTCCCATTGCGAAGCCAGCCATCAATCTGGACGCTCTCGACAGCATGGGCGCTTCGCTGGCAAATGAGGGAACCTTCTTCGTGCTAGCCCGAATCTTCGAAGACATCGGATTGAGCGCTTATGCTGGAGGCGCACCATTTTTATCGGGAAGTCCATATCTTCAAAACGCAGCCCGTATTACTGGCGTGGAAGCGCTGCATGCCGCCAATGCACGCGCCCAAATTGCTCGTTTCGGTATACCGACCATGCCGATTGACGGAGCAGATGTTCCTCCTCCTCCAACAGGATCGAACTTCTTTAGTACAAACCTTTCCAATGGCTTGTGCGCCATCCGAACACCCGGGCAAGTACTCTATCTTGCCTATGGAAACCAAGCTCAAGCGACCAGCGGCGGATTTTTTCCCAGCGGAGTGAACGGCGTATTGAATACCTCAACGAGTGCAGCCACAGCTACGAATCTAGATACAATGCCGCCGTCTTCTTAGTTTTAGCGCTTAAAGTTCTGTATGTAGGCGTCGTGAGGCAAACCGGAAGCTCGGGCTTTTTGTCGAAGCCGGTTTGCTTCGTCTCTACTGGATGCGTTTCCAAGCGTAACCAGGTAAGGCGATTTTCCAGTGGACGAGATGACTTCCGGGTTCAGACCGGGGTGTTTCATGTTTATCACTTGTACCCGTCGCTGGGCATCATCTTGCTTCGCAAAAGTGTACACCACGACGCGCCAGACCTCGCTTCTTGTACCGGCTGTTTTAATGGACGGAGATGGACGGTTTGAAGAAACAGCCGGACTGGCCGGGGCTGTTGACGCTGGCCCTACCACTCGGGACTGTGCTCCTGGGACGGGAGCACTTCCCGTTTGTGCCGGTAATTCGCGGGTTGACGAGGCCACATTTGATTTGGCAGTGGGATGCACTTTCGAACTTCTCGGTCGTGTAATCCATAGCAGGCACGCGACCAAAACGACACCGAGCGCCGCATAACTCCAAAATTTCACCCGAGATGACTCGGAAGGCGTCTGTGGAGAAAAGAGTCCTGTCCGGGGCTGTTCGTCACGAAAGACAGGCTTAGCTGGAGGAGCTAGTCGAGGCCTTGTTGATTGGGAGCTACGTGACTCAGCCGACGCGGAGACAACGATAGGTCGTACGAGGACTGCGGGAGGCGGAGCTGGAACAGGTGGCGCCGGCGTCAATACTTCTGCAGGTAACGAGAGCGGAATACTCTCCGCTGCAGTCGGCGTTTCGGGGAGCGATTGGGCAGCAGGTTCACTCTTAGCAAACTCATGTAGTTGTTCCCCCTGCAACATACTTTGTATGTCTGCCAGGGAGCAACGTGTTTGCGGATCTGAATCAGTACAGCGATAAACGATCGAATTGAAGGGCACCGGCAAGGATTCGGACTGGTCACGTTCCTCTTGCTTGAACTTCGTTCGAGTCAATACCTCGTAGGCGGTCGCGCCCAGACACCAAAGATCGGCTGCCGGCGTCAGGTTTTCCGAATCACTTTCCGGAGCTTTATACGTGTCGGTGAAAACATGTTGTGCAACCGGAGTATTGATTCGGCGTATCGCGGTGGTGGACAGCAGTATGGAAGTACCGATCGCGAGAATCTCTTGCGGAGAAAGCGCTGCGTGGATAAACCCACGGTCGTGCAGATAAGAAAGAGCAGCGTTCAAACTGGCTAGAAGTTCCCGAGTCTCCTCCGCCGTCAAAGATCTCTCTTTGATGGCGCCAGCTAAGTTTTCGTCCGCCTTGTACAGCAGAATATACGGAAATACCGCCCCATTCCACTCGAGATTACTGACCGCAATTGGCGAGCATAAGTGAGGGGAATGTAACTCCAGCGCATCTTTCCAGAGCGCAAACTGCTCGGCGGAAACGGAGTTGGGCGCGAAAACGCTAGCCACAACCTTTGAGAAGCGGTCGCCGAGGACTCGAACATTGAATGAAGCGGCATCCGGAGCAGTTCCAAGGCAATCATCCAGTTCGTATCCGCCGTCGAGCACCCTGCCCAGAAGGCCGGTCCAATTCGGGGAAGCGGCAATAGATTGTGTAGCCATTCTCAACAACAATGACGGGCGCAAAGGGGAGGCGTCTGCACACGTTTCAATTTCGAGTTTAACCGCCACTATAACATCTCTGAACGGGCAATCTCCTCTTCCTACTCAGCTACTTAGACTTGTCTACCCGAGCCGCCAGCAACGGATCATCGTAGATTCAAATTCGACACCGGTAAATATTGTTGGCGTGCAGTTCAGTTAGGCCACCTATAATTAAAGAATGAATCGCAAAGAGTGGATATCGGCGCGTCAAGACGACGCGGTTCGAACTCAAATGCATTATGCACGGCAGGGCGAAGTCACTCCCGAGATGCAATCCATCGCTCAACGGGAAAACCTTTCTGCCGAGCTCATACCGGACGAAGTGGCCCGGGGACGAATGATTATCCCCGCCAATATCCATCACGACAGTCTGGAACCGATGTGCATTGGGATTGCTTCGAAATGTAAGATCAACGCCAATATCGGGAACTCCTCTACGACATCGAACATCGACGAGGAACTGGACAAGCTCGACTACGCTGTCAAGTTCGGCGCCGACACTGTCATGGATCTCTCCACTGGCGGTGACATACCAAGAATCCGTAAAGCGATTATCGATGCCTCGCCCGTGCCGATCGGGACTGTTCCGATCTACGAGGCGCTGAGCCGGGTTCGCCGGGTTGAAGATCTCAATCTTTCGGTGATGCTCGAGGTGATTGAGGAGCAGGCGGAACAGGGTGTGGATTACATGACGATCCATGCCGGGGTGCTGGTGCAATACGTACCGCTCACCAGTAAGCGCATTACTGGAATTGTTAGCCGTGGTGGCGCGATTCTTGCTGAATGGATGGTTAAGAACCATAAGCAAAACTTTTTATACGAACACTTTGAAGAGATTTGTAAGATTTTTCAAAAGCATGATGTCAGCTTCTCGCTGGGGGATGGTCTGCGCCCGGGTTGCCTGGCAGACGCGAGCGACGCTGCCCAGTTTGCCGAACTGAAGACATTAGGCGAGCTGACGGAAAAGGCGTGGAAGTACGATGTGCAGGTGATGATCGAGGGGCCCGGGCACATTCCGCTCGATCAGATTGCCATGCAAGTCGAGAAAGAGCGCCAAATGTGCCATGAAGCTCCCTTCTACACCTTGGGGCCTTTGGTGACCGACATCGCTCCTGGTTACGACCACATTACCTCGGCCATTGGTGCAGCTCTCATCGGTTGGCATGGAGCCTCCATGCTTTGCTATGTGACTCCGAAAGAACATCTCGGACTTCCCAATCGGGAAGACGTGAAGCAAGGCATCATTGCTTATAAGATTGCCGCACATGCGGCAGATGTGGCCCGGCATCGCAGCGGCGCCCGCGATCGCGATGACGATCTTTCGCGAGCACGCTTCAACTTCGATTGGAAACGTCAGTTCGAATTGTCTCTCGACCCGGAGACAGCCCGCGCTTACCACGATGAGACGCTACCGGAAGAGGGATTTAAAGATGCCGCGTTCTGCTCGATGTGTGGACCGAAGTTTTGCTCGATGAATCACTCCAGCAAAACGCAGGAATTCACAGAAGAGGATGCCGCCGCAGTTCTCGGAGCTGAAGACCAGAAGGGCCTTGTCGAGATTCATTGAACGCTGTGTTTCGCGCAGATGACCGGGTGTTACTGTTAGCAATCCCTTCTACGGGAGAGCTTGCAAGTTTGGCTCGTCTCTTGATGCGGGGCGTAGTGGTCGCGCTCGGCACTCGCGAGGAAGTGGATAGTGCACGTGCAGCGCTCGCAGAGTTCGATAACACAATGTTTTTAGAGGCGCGTCCGGACGAAATCCCCTGGCAAGAGGCGTACTTCACCAAGATAATTGTGCCGCCGCATCTCGAAAGCATTCTGCGGAATTCGGCACGGGAACTGCATCGTGTTCTTGCTCCCGGCGGCGAAATTGTGTCGCAAAGGATCGATGCTTAGTTCAATGCCGGGCGGACTTTCATATTGTTGCTGATCTCCGCATCCGGCGGATCGACAATGCGGTCCGCTACCAGGTCGCCCAATCGCAATCCTGTCATGATCTGCACATCGTTGATGTCGCTTGCTCCGGTAGAGATCGGGGTCCAAAGAATCCGCCGGTCGACCAACTTATAGGCTCCGTTCTGGCCGTTCATGGACCGAAGCGCTGCTTTCGGAATTACGAGTGTATTCCTGACGATGCTCGACACGATCACTGCGTTAATCGAAACACCAGGCAGGAGATCATGGTTGGGATTGTCGACGATTGTCGTCACCTCGCCAACCGTGCGCGAGCTCAGAGCGACAACCTGGGTCGGCATTTGGTCCACATGTCCCGACCAGGTTCGTCCAGGATGTCCATCCCAGGTGATTTCGACCGACATACCTTCCTTGATGCGCCCCAAGTCCGGTTCATCGACGTAAACCGTCACCTTCATGCGATCGAGATCTCCGACCATTGCTACGGGTCCGCCGGGTTGCAGGTAAGCCCCGACCTTCAGATCGAATTGATAAACCGTACCGGCCATGGGAGCAACGATGGAGCCGAGCGACAGCCGATGCCTCGCCAGATTTACTGCTGCTTGAGCATCTTGTAGTTTCGCCTTGGCCACTTCTTGATCACTGGTTGTCACAAGCGTGTGCAATTGGTTCTGGGCGGCATCCTGTTGAAGCTTGGCTCTGGCGAGCGCATCACGGGATTCGTTGACTTGGAGCTTGGTCGCAGCGCCCTGAGGTTGCAGCCGCAACATCGAATTGTAGTTCCGTTGCGCTACGTCAACAGCTGCTTTGGAAGAATTCACAGCAGCTCTGGCGGTGGCGAGAGCGGCGGGTTTTCCACCCTGCCCTAACGTCGAACTTTCCACCCTCGCTTCGTCTTCTTTTGCTAAGGCTGCCGCCAGTTCGGATTGAGAAGCGACGTTATCTAAGGTGAGCAGGGTTTGCCCAGCGGCTACTTTCTGTCCGCGCTCAATAACGATGGATTTAACAACGCCGGTGGTCTCAGCCCGGACCGCGGCCCAACGTGCTGGTTCAACCTTTCCATTGGTCGAAACAGCGCTCTGAATAGTTGCGGTGCGAACGGCTGCGAAGTGTACAACCGGAGCAGATTCACTTCGACTGATTGCCCACCAAAGGATGAGCAACGCGGGCAGGATCAGCAGAAGCCAGGATTTCTTCATTTAAAGTCAGGTCTACGGCAGTAGCCCGTCAGCAGGGATAGCCTCGTCCACATTGTACAGATCAGAGTGAGCTCAGAGCTGGGAGTGTCGAATCCACCGAATCGTTTTGGAAGGGGCTTGGGTTAGACTTGATCAGAAAATGCGTTACCGCGTATACCGCATGCGAGATTCGCAACGAGAACAATTTCGTTGGGCCTCCCACACTGGCGGCTCTCTTGTGGTGAAGCCTAAGGACTATGTGGCCGATGAAGAGTTGGAGGCGCCTTCTCCTTATTCCGCGTGGAAGTTGCTGGCGGGACGAGGACAAATACTGCGACCGGGTGATCTGGTTGAATTAATCAACGACGACGGAATCAGCGGTCAACTTCAAATTTGTAAATATATTGGCTTCGAACCGGCAGAATGGTTTGTGGCAGAGCCAAAAACGGATCGGATTAGCGCGGAAACTGAAAGATTGTATTCTGAATGATAAGATTCATTCCGAGCCAATCTTGAAAGATCCGTCATAGTTGAGCGAAACGTCAACGCCGTTTATGGAAAAGTCCGCCAGAGGTTTGTATGCACTTGTCAGTTATCTTCCTTTGCCCTTGGGTTCTTTTCTTAACGAACTGCGTCAATCGCTCCCGGGGAGTCATTTCGCCCCGGCCCACATCACGATTCTTCCTCCACGTCCTTTAGAAGTTTCCGTGAACGCCGCCTCAGAATGCGCTCGAAAGGTCTTACAAGGTTTTACGGCGTTCGATGTGGAATTGACGGAAGTGAAGCGATTTCCCGAAACCGGGATGCTCTTTCTAGAATTAGCGGATGGGAATCGGTTCGTTCATAATTTGCACGATGCCTTGAATACGGGCGTACTCGCATTCGCCGAAGAGTTCGAATTTCGCCCACATCTCACGCTTGGCGGACCTATTCCGGCGTCGGAGCTGCCGGTGGTCCAAGCTCAGGCGGAAAGCGTCTGGAACTCATGGGAGTCCCCAAAGCGCTTTAGACTGAACACAATTGTGGGATTATCGGGCATTCCAGGCGAGGCTGGATTATCATGGCGGCGAGTTTGGACTCATCAATTAGGCGATGTCGAGTCGAAAGGCGCTCGAGCCGGAAATTAGTTTTCGAAGATCCTCAACTGGTTGGCATTCTCGGCAGATTCGGGCCGGCGCCGCGATATTCCAGGAGGTGTTATTCCAATTACACCGAGTAATTCGGTACTTCCGACCACCTGTCTCGGTATGAAGACGCGCTGGCGGGCTAATCCGGCTTTCGGAGGGGTCAGAAGATATCCCAGAGTTGGCCAGTCAAGCAGGTTGTGTGACAGCAGGCCGTCCAGGCGGTCTCCATCGCGATAGCTGAAGCGTGCCCAGAGGCCGGGAATTTTTGGCCGTCTTTCGAAGACATTATGGGTAGTAAACAGGTCGGGACGGCCGGGTTCGGTAGCAAAACAAAGGGCTTTTACGTCGCTGTAGGAAATCGACTGGAGGGCGCCACCAACCGTAATCAGCTCGATATGGGCCTCTTGAAGATAATTTGCCGGGTTCACGATCGCCTCGAGCGGCTGGCGATCGAAGCGGTATAACAGGACCCGTTTGGCAGTACTAGAAGGCACAGGTATGAAGCAAACTCGTGCGTTTCGAACAATTTCGACGATATTGTATCATTGGCAGAAATGATTAGTATGACAGCACTGGGGGGTGGGATCCGGTCGTACCTTCATTTCTGTCGTACCGAAAAGGGTTTGGCTTCGAATAGCATCGAATCGTATCGGCGGGATCTTGAGCGGTTCGAAGCCGCCCAGGGGAATTCGACTCTTGCCGATACCACTCTCGATACTTTACGCGCTTATGTCGGCCAGCTAAAAGATAAGAAGCTGTCGAATCGATCCATTGCCAGGCATATAACAACCCTCCGTGGTTTTTTCGGGTATTTAGTGGATGAGGGAGAGTTGCGTGTGAACCCGGCCGAACTCCTGGCGGCCCCGAAGATTGGCGCTTCGCTACCCAAATATCTTCCTCGGCCGGCAGTCGACGATCTCCTTGAATCGCCAGAGAAAGACACTGCGAGAGGGCTTCGCGACAGGGCGATGATCGACGTTTTATATGCGACAGGGCTTCGGGTCAGTGAACTAATAAACGTTCGAATTTCCGATTTAGATGAATCGGAAGGATTGATTAGAGTAATAGGCAAGGGTAATAAGCAGCGAATTATTCCCGTTGGAAGCCAAGCTCTGGAATCGGTTGCTAACTACTGCAGTCAGCAAAGACCTCTGTTACTAAAAGGGCGGGTAAGTCCGTATCTTTTCGTGACCTCTCGAGGCTCGGCGATGACGCGTCAAGGGTTCTGGAAACTCTTGAAAAACCACGGTAAGAGTGCAAGCTTAGTTGACTCTCTCAGTCCCCATGTTCTTCGTCATACGTTCGCTACTCACTTGTTAGAGGGGGGCGCTGACCTGCGCAGCGTACAAGCGATGCTGGGTCACAGAGACATTGGAACCACGCAGATCTACACACACGTAATGCGTTCCCGATTGCGCCAGACGGTGGATAAACACCATCCCCGGGCAGCAAATCGGGAGCAGAAAGCCGGGTCCCGGTCCGGATCAGGAGCCTAAGTAGCTATGAGCGACTACATGTTCATGCTCGAAAGCCATTTGACTGGCGAACAGAGCAAAACCCTAGCAGTTGTTCGCCGCGCCGCCGAAGAGGCAGGTCTGAACTTCTTTCTAACCGGCGGCGCAATGCGGGACATGATGGGTGGGTTTCCCATCCGCGATCTGGATTTCACGGTCGAAGGCCCGGCAATTAAGTTCGCCAAAACGGTGGCAGAGGCTACAAAGGCGCAGATCCGTTCGGTGGACGAATCGCGAAAAAGTGTAGAGTTAGTTTTCCCGGGGAACGTAACCGTTAGTATCTCGGCGGCCCGACAAGAAAAATATCCGAAGCCTGCTTCGAAACCGCAAATTCAGCCGGCTACGATCCATGAAGATCTGCGCGGGCGAGATTTTACGGTGAATGCGATTGCACTTTCGCTAGGGAATGCCTCACGGGGACTCTTACTGGACCCGACGAACGGACTGGGTGATCTCGGCTGTAAGGAACTCAGAGCAGTAAGTAACCATACACTGTACGATGATCCTTCGCGTATTCTGCGGATGATCCGGCTGCGTACTCGTTTGGGTTTTACGGTAGATGAACGGACTCTTTCTCAATACCGAAACGTACGGGAGGCAAAGCTAGAAGCTAAGATCTCTCCGACAAGTCTTCAGCATGAAATGCGCCAGCTCTTTAACGAGCCAATGGCAGGAGAAATCCTTAAGGCGTTGGATGATGAGAAGCTTCTTGGTCTGGTTTCCCCGGCTTTAACGGGGGTCAAACTGAATCTGCTGGGCTTTCAGAAGTTACATAAGGTTCGACAGTCTCTGCCTTTTGGTATTAGCTTGAACGTCAATTCCGGTTATTTATTCCTGTTTCTTCTATTCGAAAAGCTGACTCCGCGCGAACGAAACCAAATTGCGGGGATGTTAGGGCTGGAAAAAGACGAGATTGAAGCTGCATCGAAACTCGATGCGAAAGCCGCCAAGATCGAGAAAGAATTGGCTCGGGCGAAGATTACCAGGCCGTCCATGCTTTATGATTTGCTCTCGAAAGTGCCGGGAGAGATCCTCCTTTTCCTGCTGATGAAGTCCGGGAGCAGGCTGGTTTTAGACCGAATCAAGAACTACCTCCAGAAATATCTGCCTCTGGCGCAGGAAGTGACAGAGCAGGACGTGATCGACCAAGGTGGCCAGCCCGGTACGCCCAAGTTCTTGAAAATGCAGCAGCAATTGATAGCTGCGCGTCTGAATGCGCGGCCCAAGAAAGTGGTCGTGGAAGAAGTAGTTCCACCGCCTCCTCCTTCGGGACCGGGACGTCGCTCGGCGAGTTTCGCGCGTTCGTAACCGCTTTGACGGCCCGGATCAAAAACGATACCCTAGTTCTAGATGGACAAACTACCTTCTGCGGCGGAGCAGGCGAAAACTGCCGCCCGTTATCTGAGGGGAACGATCTCCGAAGAGCTCGCCAACACAGGTTCTGAATTCTCGAAGCCAGCGATAAGCGTACTTAAATTCCACGGCATTTATCAGCAAGACGACCGCGATTTGCGTAAGCTGGGAGACAAACAGTTCTCGGATATGATCAGGGTAGGTGTTCCAGGCGGAATTCTCACTCCGGAACAATATCTAACGCTGAATCGGCTGGCGGACATTGGCGACGGAAGTCTACGAATCACCACTCGCCAGGATATTCAATATCATTACGTTCCAAAGCAACGGCTTCGCGAACTGATCAATAGCTTGAATAAGAGCTATCTCAGCACTCTGGCGGCCTGTGGCGATGTGGTTCGAAACGTTATTTCTTGCCCTGCTCCCTTCGAGGACGAACAACGACATGAGTTACAGCCGGTGGTCCGCTTTATCTCTCGAAGTCTTAAGCCAAAGACAACCGCTTACTGCGAAATCTGGGTGGATGGGCAGCAGGTGGCCGCGGACGGAACGGAAGCAGAAGACGAAGTGGAGCCGTTATATGGCGCGACTTATTTACCCCGTAAATTCAAGATCGGATTCGCCTTTCCGGGCGACAATACGACGGATATATATGCCAATGACATCGGCATAGTTCCTCATTACGAGGCTAACGAACTGACTGGCTACACGATCTTAGCCGGTGGCGGGATGGGTCAGAGTGCAGGCGTGAAAGCCTCGCATCCTAGACTTGCCTCTCCAATTTGTTCGATTGGACCTAGTTCTGAAGATTTGTTGCAGATCTGCTCGGCGATCGTGACCATACACCGAGACTTTGGCAATCGATCAAATCGCAAACTGGCCCGGCTTAAATATGTTTTGGATGAATGGGGTGTGGAGAAATTCAAGAAGGAGCTGGAGACTCGCGTGGGGCGCGAGCTTGCGCCTCCGCTTGAGTTGACTTGGACTCGTTCGGAGGATTATTTAGGCTGGCACAAGCAGGGTCTCGACAGCGAGGGCAGGTCCTTGTGGTTTGTTGGAGTTCGCGTGATCAGCGGCCGAGTCAAAGATTTCGATTCGCAACGTAGAATCCGCAGCGGCTTGGCATTGATTGTCGAGCGGTTCCAGTTGGAGGTGAGGCTCACTTCGCAACAGAATCTCTATTTGTGCGGAATCCGCGAGGAGAACCGCACTGCGATCGCGGCGCTTCTTCGAGAGCACGGGATCGTCGAACCGGAGAGTCTGCCGCCTGTACTGAGGCGGGCGATGGCTTGTCCGGCGCTTCCGACCTGCGGACAGGCAATCACCGAATCTGAGCGGGCTATGCCGGGAATCGTTGCCGAACTCCAAAAACATCTCAATGAAGCGGGGCTTGGCGAGGAGGAAATTCACCTTCGCACGAGCGGATGCCCGAACGGCTGCTCTCGACCCTATACGGCGGAGATCGGGATTGTTGGCGCGAGCGTTAATATGTACACCATTTATCTCGGCGCATCGCCGCTGGGGACGCGGCTCGGAACGTTGTTTGCCCAAAATGTGAAAGGCGAGCAGATCTCGACTAAGCTGCGGCCGGTCATTGACCTCTATAAAGAGTCTAGACAATCTGGCGAGCGCTTTGGAGATTTCTGCGATCGGGTGGGAGTTGACCGATTGCGCGAAGCTCCCGTCCTGACACCTGCCTGACCGGATTAGCAGTAGCCGGCGTAATTGTTCGGCCTGGTTCTGGCGATTGGCATTACGCTCCTGCGCATGTCGATCAACACCGAGATAAGTTCCGCCAATTCTTTTTCTTCGCGGGAGCAGTCGTCGTTCTGTTCCAGTTTCTCCAATACGGAGGTAAAGTGATCCAGTTCTTTATCCGATCGGATCACACGCGGCGCCGCTGCGGCCAGTAGCTGGCCATACCGATTTGTATTCAGTGTTTTGTAGTGCACGGACTGTTGCCTCGATTCCCTGTTCATAGACCGCCTGAGTAGCAGTTCACATTCCAATCCACTCATTTGCAAATGACGATTGAAAAGTACAAGTAAAAGCTGATGGCGAGAACGCCGGATCGGTCAGCATGTTATCTGAATGGTGAGTGGGCAATGACTCCGGATAGTTCGGAGCCCGAAGTCTATTGTTCTATTGGATGGAATAGAGAAAATTGTCCGGCATAGGAAGCCGGCAAGACGATTCGCCTTGGGGAGAAGAGACGGAGTTGGAACCTGTCACGAGCCGCATCCAGCGTTCCTGCTCAACACCATTCTTCGTCTTACAGATGAGAGGTAAATCCGCTGAGAAGTCTTCGTCAACACCTGAAAGATCGACGGTTTTTCCGGCGCGGCTTATCTTCAATACGGGAACGCCTGTCCCGTAAACCCAGGCATCAAAGAACGTGAGCAAGGTTCGATCCGGCTGACCCGCAGGTATAAAGGCGCCGGCAAGTTGCCGGAACTCCTCATTGCTGATTGGCTTCCCGGAATACTTGTTCAACAAACTCAGTTGCAGGTTCCGAAAGTTCTTATCGCCCAACCGTCGCCGTAGCATATGTAAGACCCAGGTTCCTTTCTCGTAGACGATGATCTGCCAGCTTAAAGCGCCCGAGGTCTCAATAAGCCGATAACCGAAGTTCACGGGCCCGAGGGACGCGATCCGCTTACCATCGATGGTTCTGTCAAGATCTGCTCGGTATTGCTCGAGAATCGAATCCATTGCCGGCTTGCCCTCCGTTTCTTCGATGTATTGCAGGGCAGAGTAATTGGCCATTGCCTCCATCAGCCAATCTGTACGGTAATCGGCGGATGTAATCATGTTCCCCCACCACTGATGCGCGAGTTCATGCGGGAGAAGCACCTGCGAAAAGAAGACGTGCTCGCGAGGACTTTGCAAATCGAGAGGTCGGTCCTTCTCAGGAACATACGCCATACGCGCCAGGTAAATTAGCCCCGGAAAACCTTGGCCGAACTTTCCCGGAATCGGGGTGAGAGCAAGAGTATGGATCGGCAAAGAAACCCAGCGGCGCGTGAAGTTTTGCAGAATCTTGGCGCTCTCTTGCGGGATTGCGTTCAAGTCACTGGGCGCTGACAAATCGCCGTAGCCTTGAATCAGATACGGACGGGATTCTAAGCTTTGCGCTTTATACTCGCCGACATTGAATCCTGCCAGCTGTTCAGGCACTAACGTTTTGCGATGCACCTGGCGCTCTCCGTTTTCAATTCGATCGCTGATAGGCTCTCCGGTGGAGACGATCTCAAATCGCTCCGGACATTGGAAGGCAAGGTCGAAGGTGGTGGACATCGGTTCGGTATGGGGATACCATAAGTTCCGTTCGCTTACAAAATAGGACGAATCCGCGACCTGCCGGATCACGTTGCCGCTGTAGCGAACCTGGATTCTGTATTGCCGGTCCTTAACGAGCGCCTCAGAAGAGATGAGAAGAAACTGTCCATCGAGATCTGAAGCATTAACCGCTTCATCATAGTTCCCAAGCGTTTCGACCGGAACGCCTTCGATACTCGCCGATTGGATCTTCATACGCCTGGATAGATCGAGCGAAACGACTCGTCCGCAGTTTGGCGGGGCGAGATAGTCAAATTCCGCTTTCGCTGAGATACTGAGGTCCGGATTGACCGTTGTATCGATTCGATAATTGCTGATTGCGACGCGGGGCGTTTGGTAGGCCGGAGCTTGTCTTGGCCGGTATGCCATCCAGGGTTGAAAGTGAACCGGTCCCATTTTGTCCTTACTCAGCTGACCGACCGTGATCGGTTCGAACGAGTCAGGTTCGTACAGCAAATCGAAGATGCCTAATGTCCGGCCAATAATCGTGGCGTACACGAAACCGTGATCCGAGGGATGTTCGTCTAGGGCAGAGGCGATGATTCGGGTCTGAATTTCCTGGCTTGCACCCTGCAGAATCGGGTCAGCCTGAGTGTTCAACTCAGCAGCAAGTTCAGGCGCCTTTCTGATCGTGCTCTGCCCGATTTGGGTGAGGATTTCATCCCAGGTGTTATCGGAGAAGAAGAGGACTGCAGACGTGATGTGCTCGTCGAGGTTGGCGGTGTTCGTAAATGAGGCAAGAGAAGCTCGTTCGGCCTGTTGAGGAGGTACGATTAGGACCTCTGCATCCCCGGCGTCAACACCTACGGAGGTAAATACAGCGGCTACGCGCCGGCCCGCAACCGGCAACGCGAAGCTCATAATGCCCTCGTTGAAATAGAAGCTTACGCCGCCGCGATGCAAGCTTAAATCTCGAATCCTGTACGTCTGTTGTGGATCCAGGGTAAGTCGTTGTAGATCGCGTGTGAGACTAGCGGCCGTAGGCTGATCAGACGCAGCCGAACAGGAGAGAGCAAGGAGGGTGACGATTGCTCGAGTCGAAGTCATCGGCTGCCGGGTCATCAGCTACTGGCATTATGCCCCGGTTGGTTTAAAGCGGCTCACTTAATTTCAGGACTTTGTACATTTGCCGCATCCTGGCCCCAGTTTTCATGGACGGTTCCATTCTGATCAGAGTAAAAGGTTCGGCGCCCAGTGCTCCCGAAAGTCTTGGGAACAGCGAGGATGGAGTAGCCGGTCGGGATGGCCGCCACTGTGAAGTTGTATCCATTGGCCGTTCCGCCCGCAAGGTTCCCCGGAATCAGGCCGGCGCTGGCTGTTCCTTCCGTTGCCCCACTGGCCGGCGGTCCTAGTTGAGTAAGACTGGTTGCGTAATTTCCAAATTGTGACGAATACTGGACTTGCGCTTGATTAATGGTTCGGATGTCTGCTACAGCCGCCATTTCCTGAGCGTGCATACGAGCTTGTCCCATCTTGGGGAGCGCAATCGACAAGATGATCAAGATGATTGCGATCACAATCAAAAGCTCAATCAGCGAAAAGCCTCGCTGACCGATTCGACGTTTCCGTGCAAAACTCACCATAAACTCCCATGATATGACGTGCAAAGTACGCCAATCGTTGTCTCAAAGTAGAGTTGGTCTCAGGATGGAAAATTCTTTACCAGAGTGTCAAGAGCGCGAAGCCGCCCAGCAAAACCAGACAGCAAATCAAGCCGGAGGGCGTTGGCTCCGTCGGACAGCGCGTTCTCCGGCGCTTCATGAACCTCCACGAAAATTCCCGCAATTCCCGTAGCTGTTGCCGCTCGGGCTAAGGGCTCGATAAACTGCGGCTGGCCTCCCGAAGTGTCTCCGGCGGCGCCTGGAAGCTGGACGCTATGTGTTGCGTCAAAGATCACAGGGTAACCGGACTCGGCCATAATGCGAAGTCCTCGCATGTCGACGACTAAATTGTTATAGCCGAAGGATGAGCCACGTTCCGTTAGAATGATCTGATGATTTCCGGTGCTTGCCACCTTCTCGGCTGCCTGCAGGAAATCACCGGGCGAGACAAATTGCCCTTTCTTGATGTTTACTATTCGGCCCGTTTTGCCCGCTTCGATCAGAAGATCCGTTTGCCGACATAAGAACGCGGGAATTTGCAGTATGTCCACGCTTTCGGCGGCGATAGCGGCTTGCGCAGGTTCGTGGATATCGGTTAAAACCGGAATTCCCTTGCGGCGTACTTCGGTAAGGATTCGAAGACCTTCCGTTATTCCAGGACCTCGATAAGAATGAACGCTGCTGCGGTTCGCTTTATCGAAAGAGGCCTTGAAGACATAAGATCCCAGAATCTTACGAAGAGATTCGGCACTCTCCAGCACATGATGTTCACTTTCGATAACGCAGGGGCCAGCTATGAATGCTAGCGGCGATCGGTTCGAAAAACTAACCTGGTTAGAGTTGGTCCCTACTGCAACGTTGTGACTCATTCCGCGTGGGAGTATTCGGCCAGAACAGTTTCCTCCTGGCGGTCATTCTGTTCAGAATGGCGTTTCTTATCACGATTCTTCAAGGCAGCGCCTAGGAAGGCAGTAAAAAGCGGATGTGGCTCAAGGGGCTTTGATTTAAACTCCGGATGAAATTGGCAGCCGAGAAACCAGGGGTGGTCAGAAACTTCGCAGATCTCGACATACATTCCGTCAGGGGTTTGGCCGGTTAGCCGTAAGCCATGCTCCGTGAGAATCTGTTCGAATTCTCGATTGAACTCATATCGATGCCGGTGACGTTCACTGATATCGGAGTGGCCGTAGGCAGTCTGTGCGAAGCTGCCTTCAACCAAACGACAGGGGTAAGCACCGAGACGCATTGTGCCTCCCAGCTCATCCACACCTTTCAGTTCACGAAGTTTATAAATGACTCGATGAGGTGTGGCCGGGTCAAACTCGGTCGAATCGGCATCTTTCAGGCCGCAAACGTTACGCGCAAACTCGATGACCATCGTCTGCATGCCGAGGCAGATGCCGAAATAGGGGATCTTTTCCTCACGGGAACAGCGAATCGCGTTGAGCATTCCCGTGATTCCCCGTCTGCCGAAGCCGCCCGGAACAAGAATGCCGTCGAAGCGCGCCAGATAGCCTTGGCAATCCGGCCAATTCATCTGCTCCGATTCGATCCACTCGATATTGACACAGACCTGATGCTCAATACCGGCATGCAACAGAGCTTCTTTCAGGCTTTTATAGGAATCTTCGTACTCAACGTACTTGCCAACCAGACCGATATTGACTTCCCCCTTTGGATTCTTCATGCGGTCCACCATTTCGGTCCAGCGGGACAGATTGGGCGGCCCAGATTGTATGTTCAGGAGCCGAAGAACCGTGTTGTCAACACCCTGGTCAGCGAAGACAAGCGGGATCTCATAGACAGATTGAACATCGCGAGCCGTGATCACCGATTTAGCATCGACGTCGCAAAAGAGAGCGATTTTTTCCTTCAACTCGTCGGGAAGCGCCCGTTCCGAGCGGCAAAGAAGAATGTCCGGCTGAATACCGACCGCTCGAAGCTCTTTCACGCTGTGCTGAGTGGGCTTGGTCTTTAGTTCCTGTGCAGCGGCAATCCAGGGAACTAAAGTGAGATGAATAAAGAGAGTATTTTCGCGGCCTTCCTCATGCCGCATCTGGCGAATGGCTTCGATAAAGGGCAGCGATTCAATGTCTCCGACCGTACCTCCAATCTCGATGATTGCAATGTCAACGTCCATCGCCACTTTACGGCAAGCAGCCTTAATTTCATTGGTTACGTGGGGGATGACCTGCACGGTCTTTCCCAGGTAATCGCCTCGACGCTCACGAGTGATGATGTTTTCGTAGATCCGGCCGGAAGTGAGGTTATTGGCTTGGCTGAGCGGTGAATGCGTGAAACGTTCGTAATGCCCGAGATCGAGATCGGTCTCCGCTCCGTCATCGGTGACAAATACTTCCCCATGCTGAAAAGGACTCATCGTACCGGGATCGATATTCAGATACGGGTCAAACTTCTGCAGAGCCACTCGAAGCCCGCGACTCTCGAGAAGACAGCCGATCGACGCGGCTGCAATTCCCTTGCCGAGCGATGAAACCACACCACCCGTGACAAAAATATACTTAGGCATGCCTCTCCTGCATGTCGCGTTCCCCCTTAACTGCTCAATCCAAATCTGTTGGCAACGGCAGAAAAAAGCTCGTTGACTCGTTCTAAATCCTCTGCCGTATCTACCCCGAGCGATTCGTAATCGGTCTCCACCACTCGGATCCGATACCCATTTTCAAGAGCGCGGAGTTGTTCCAGGCGCTCCGCTTTCTCAAGCGGCCCGATTGTGAGTTCGGGGTACTTTAAAAGAAATTCTCGATGATAAACATACAATCCGATATGCTTGGCGTAAAGCGACTGTCCGTCGCGCCCATTGCGTTCGAACGGAATTGGACATCTCGAGAAGTAAATCGCGTCGCCTTGAAGGTCGGTGACTACCTTTACGACGTTCGGATTCAAAACGTCCGTTGGATCGGTGATTTTCTTCCTCAGCGTTCCCATAGATATTGAGTCGTCTGAACGTACAGCGAGGACAGCAGCATCGATTGCCTCCGGATCGATGAGCGGCTCGTCGCCCTGGATATTTACATAGAAATGGGCGGTTTCGGACGACGCAACCTCCGCTATCCGGTCTGTACCGGACGGATGATCGTCGCGAGTCATTTTGACCCGTCCCCCGAATTTTCGGACTACCTGTGCAATGCGTTCATCGTCCGTAGCAACAAGGACATCGTCCAGATAGCGCGACATCTTTGCGCGTTCATAGACGTGCTGGACCATCGGTCTTCCGGCAAGCAAAGCGAGAGATTTTCCAGGGAATCTTGAGGAAGCAAACCGGGCGGGAATTACACCTAAAATCCGCGTCCGCACATCTGAGTGTAACATGCAATCGCAAGTCACCGGCCGCATCTCAAGCTGATCAAACTCAAATTAAGAACTGGGCGAAAATGAAGAAGAAACGATGTTTTTCTGTTTAAAATTGCGGTGTCATCTCCTGACCGGATTGTGCGTGGCGCTGCTATTTTGCTTGTCTGGCTTAGCTGCTGATCAATCAAAAGAAGCCGCCATCGATCAGCTGATCCACCAGTACGCTCAAGCTGTAGGAGGAGAAGCTGCACTCCAGCGTATTACATCTCGCGAACTCCATGGAAGCCATCATCGCGGATCGAATGCAGTTTTTTATTGGCAGGCGCCCAACAAAGTCTTGCGTGTTCAGGGCAAGGCTAGGGAAGGCTTCGACGGCAGCAACGCCTGGGCGGAAACTCAACGCAAGAAAATTAAGCGCCTGCCCGACTCAGTCAAAGACGAAATCGAAACCGACGCCAATCCCGTTCGATACGTAAAGCTGAGAGAGATGTACAAGGATTTACAGCTTGGCCCGTCCGAGACGCTGGATGGAAAGAAAGTGGATGTGATTGTTTCGCCCAATCACATCGGGTCCACCAAGTTTTACTTCGACAGCTCCAATCACCTTCTGGTCCGGATCAATGAATTTGGTGTCAATTCGGCTTATTACAAGCACACGGTCCAGTTCTCCGATTACAGGGAGGTTGATGGGGTAAAGCTTCCGTTTCAGATTGAACGCACCTCAGACGAACCGGGAGCAGAGAATGGAGCGCTGAAGATCAGCAAGGTTAAGCAGAACGTCGAAATGGGGGCTAATCTATTTACCAAACCGAACATTGCCACTGTCGTTTCGGGCGGCAAGCGATAGCGTTTATCTCGCAGCTTGGAGGCGGGCAATTCGCTCCGCCGTAGAGGGGTGAGTGGAGAACAAGCGCATCAAGCTTTCACCTGTAAATGGCTGGATGATAAATAAATGAGCGGTTGACGGCGTAGCCTGCATGGGGAGCTGCTTCGAATAGGCGTCCAGCTTCTGCAAAGCTGAGATTAAGTTCCGCGGATTGCCGGTGTACTTAGCCGAAGCAGCATCGGCATCGAACTCGCGGCTTCGAGAAATGGCCATCTGAATCAGCATGGCAGCGATGGGCGCCAGAATCAGCATGAGAATTCCGCCCCAACCTCCTCCTCCTTCTTCTCTGTCGTCGCGCCTTCCGCCGAAGAAGAATCCCATTCTTGCCGAAAACGTAATTGCGGTCGCAATAGTAGCCGCTACTGAGCTGATCAAAATATCGCGATGCAACACATGTCCTAATTCGTGAGCAACAACCCCTTCGATCTCGTCGTCGGACATAGCCTCGAGGATTCCCGCGGTAAAAGCAACCGAGGCATGCTGCGGATTTCTTCCGGTTGCAAAAGCGTTAGGCGAGTTGTCAGGAATCAGCCAAAGCTTCGGCATGGGAATGCTCATACGCTCTGCCAAGCTTCCAACGATAGGAGCGACACGGGCGAACACATACGCATTCTGCTGCTGAGTAACAGGTTGCGCAGAGTACGTCGCGAGCGCTAATTTGTCCGAGAAGAAGTAGCTGAAAAAGTTCATGCCGACTGCGATGAGCAGGCCGACATAAAGCCCTTGTCGTCCGCCGAACGCCTGACCCAATAGAAGAAAGAGGCCGCTAAGCAGTCCGAGCAAAAGAACCGTCTTTACACCGTTCATGTGGCTTATCTCCTACTTCTTCGATGCCGCATCCTTCCGTTCGAATAAGCGAAAGATAAGCTCGACCGGCTGAAAGTTCCGGCGTTCAGGGCTGCGGGCTCTTAGTAGACTTTGGCTGCGGTGTGCCATGAGCCTGTCTAGCATTGTTCTTGTTCTTCTTTGTTTTTTTCGTCGATGCAGTTCCGTTGTTGCCTCCCTGTTCCGTGTCGGGACTCGGCCCGGAATTGGGCGGCACTGCTTGTGACTCAGGCTCATGAGCCTTGGAATTCTTCGGCGCTTTTTCTTGCTGTTCATCCGGACTCTGCGATTGCGCCACGCCCGGCTGGGCCGCGAAGGTCAGAGCCCCGGCCAAAATGACGATCATTGTTGTTTTCATGGTGTTTCTCTAATTGAGTCAAAACCGATCTCAGCCTGTACGCTTGATCTTAAACATAGGATTTTGGTTTCGGAGATCACTTTTCGGCGCGTTGTGGAGAGGGCTTTGGTGTGCCGCCAGATCGATCCGTGAACCTCGGAACTTCACTCCCTCCATGGTCAGCCTCATTCGCTGTTCCATGCCGGAGTCTTGTTTCGTCTTGATCTCGCCACCAGAACCGCAAACCCTGTGCCACGGAAGCTTATCGCCCGATTTCTGTAAAATCTGGGCTACTTGACGGTGAAAACGCGGGTACCCGGCAGCTGCGGCCACCTGACCATACGTTGCCACTTTTCCAGCCGGAATTCTGACGATTGACCGCCGTATTGCCAGCTCCATTTGGTTTGGGCTTGAGCTCATCCGAGCCATGGCTGCTCCATCCTCTATTCTGACCTTCGTACTTTATACCAATACACTGGAGGTACGTAATGAGTACGGCAACAATCGTTCCCGAGTCGGCAGAGGAAACACAAAAGACGATCTTCAAGATTTTAGTGGCTGTGAGCTTTTGTCATTTGCTCAATGACATGGTCCAGTCATTAATTCCCTCCATTTACCCTATCCTCAAATCCGAATACGGTTTGAAGTTCGAACAGCTCGGCTTACTTACTCTCACTTACCAGCTCACTGCGTCCATTCTCCAACCTTTTGTTGGGCTCTATACCGATCGCCGGCCACTGCCTTACTCACTTCCTATTGGAGTTGGATTTACGCTCTCGGGGTTAATCCTCCTTTCCATGGCCTCTACCTTTACATTTCTGCTTACTGCGTCAGCCTTGGTTGGCTTAGGCTCGGCAATCTTTCATCCGGAGTCTTCGCGAGTGGCAAGAATGGCTTCCGGAGGCCAACATGGACTCGCCCAGTCAGTCTTCCAGCTCGGGGGCAACTTCGGCACTGCACTCGGCCCTCTGCTGGCGGCGTTTGTAGTTCTTCCGCATGGACAGCATAGTCTTGGCTGGTTTTCGATTGCTGCACTATTAGCGGCGCTTGTTTTGATGAATGTCGCTAAGTGGTACAAGCAGCATCAGGCGAGACGATCGAGATCACGGATCGCTGACAACGTAAGTCGAAGCCGTTACTCAAAGAGAACAATCGGGCTCTCACTCTCGGTACTTATTGCGTTGATTTTTTCTAAGTACTTTTACTTAGCGAGCCTAAGTAGCTATTACATCTTCTATCTCATCAGTAAATTCCACATTCCAGTACGCAGTGCGCAGCTTTATCTATTTCTCTTTCTGGGCGCTGCTGCGGCAGGAACGCTCATCGGGGGACCAGTAGGTGATCGAGTTGGGCGCAAGTACGTCATCTGGGTGTCCATCCTCGGAGTGCTACCTTTTACCATCGTTCTTCCTTACGCAAACCTTTTCTGGACGGGAGTACTCACCGTTTTCATCGGGTTGATCTTGGCTTCTGCGTTCTCCGCAATCCTGGTTTATGCACAAGAATTGCTGCCCGGGAAAGTCGGCATGATCTCCGGACTCTTCTTTGGCTTTGCCTTCGGAATGGGAGGAATTGGAGCAGCGCTGCTTGGAAAATTAGCCGATTCGACGAGTATCGAATTCGTCTACAAAGTTTGTTCTTACCTCCCGTTGATAGGGCTGCTGACTGGCTTTCTACCTGACATCGATGGCCCGAAAAATCGGGACACCAATCGTGAGGCGGTTAGCAAACTGTCTAGTCCATCCATCCTTGGGACTTCAGGATACTGCGAAAGCCCGGACTCTCTAGCGAGATAGGCGGGAAATAAGATCCTTGGTGGGTACGGTTCCACCAGCGTCCGTTACGTTTACGTTCATCAGGTGTCGTGAAATCATATTCGTAAAGCTCGGCACGTATATATCTTGGAGGCTCATTGGGAAAGGGGTTCGTTCGCAGCAGACTTAGTACACCTTTGTTTCCCTGAAGTAACTTCGCGATTAAATTCACAAACCAGGGATAGTTATTGTACGAAGACATTGCCGCAAACCACATTAGCCAATCGAGGCGGAGATGATATGGTGCGATTTGCGGCGGAATCCGATCTAGAGCGCCCGGTTTAGCTTTGAACTCGTACTCTAACCATTTTGTGGCAGAGTTGGGCTTGGCATCCGTCGTTCCCTCGATCACAATTTCATTGCGAACTCTTGTGATGCTCCCGAAGGCGCCGTAAGTCCCGACCAGGTGAAGTGGATTATAGCTGGTGTTCATGATCTGGCGGGGAGAGAGCATGTTAATGACAACAGGAACACTCATAATCGCCACCGCGGTAGCGACTACGATGCTGATGGCATAGAAAACGACCGACGGCGGCCTTAGCGCCGGCGTCTTTAGATGAATCGCAAGGAACTTCTGATCGATCGTAGAAAATGCCAATACTAACGTCAGCCAGTTGAGCCAGGAGAGATTTCCGCTTATGATTATGCTGAGTTGGAAGATGATTGTGATCACTCCTGCGATCCCCGCAAAGGGCTGTGGAAGGAAGTAGAAGAAGGGGATAATCAATTCTGAAAAGTGATTGAAGACGACTCCCGTTTTGTTAAACCACTGAGGAGTCCAATGCAAGAACCAACTCACCGGATTCGGCATAGGTTGTGTCTCGTAGAAATACTGCAGGCAAGTAAGATCGCGCCAGCAGGAGTCTCCGCGCAACTTGATTAGACCAGCGCCAAACATAATCCTGAACAGGAGCCAGCGAAAAAGGTAGATCGAGATCTGCTGTGGCATCAGCTTGGCGCTTCCGAGGAACATCGCGAAAAAACAGCATTCCAGCAGAATCGATTCCCAACCGAAAGCGTAGAAAGTCTGGCCGACGTTTACAAACGAGAGATACAGAACATAGATAACCGCCCAAATCGCTACCGAGACCCAAGTTGTCGAACGTTCCGAAATGCCGGTGATGACTAAACAGGAAAGTACAATTCCGATCCACGCAGCGATAGAAAAAGCAATGTCGCGTGGGAATAAATAGAAGAGACTGGGAGTCACGCGGAAGGGAGCTTGTCTTACAAACAGCGGAACCGGAAGAAGACCGTGCTCACCCAGCAATGGTCGAAATTGATTGAGGGCCACTACAAAGGCAATTAGGCATACGATACCGATGCCACGCAGCAGCAAAAGGCGTGTTAGCCAAAGACCTCTGACGTCGTCCATGTCTCAGTAGACTTCACGTAATCTCAAAACGCTTCGCTAGGAGAGGGGATCAGCAAGAATAAACGTGACAGACTGAAGGTTCAGACTGTACGGAGGATCCTGGTAATCGCCTATGGCGTTACTTCACAAGGCGAGCGCTTTCCTATTCGTAGTGTTTTTCGTATTGTCGGACCTGGGCATATCCGCTCAAGATTTCGATCCGCAACGCTATCTCTCTGACATCAAATTTCTGGCGGCGCCGGAGATGCATGGTCGGCGGACAGGCACTCCCGAGTTAGAGAAGGCCGCCGGTTATATAGCGTCGGACTTCGAGAGGTCCGGGCTCACTCCACTCGGCGGCAATTATCTGCAGGCATTTGATGTTACTGAGAGAACCGCCTTCGGCCCAGACGACAGCCTTGTCGTCGAAAACGGTCCAAAACGAACTAATCTCAAACAGACTCTAGATTTCGTTCCTTTAAGCCTCAGTAGCGACGCTTCTGTGCACGGGGGTGTGGTGTTCGCGGGCTATGGAATTACTGCACCCGAATATCATTATGACGATTATAAACACCTCGATGTGAAAGGAAAGATTGTAATTGTCCTGAGGCATGAGCCACAAGAAAACGACGAGAAGAGCGTTTTTGCGGGCAAAATTTTGACCATTCATTCCGAGATATCGAGTAAAGTGGCAAACGCGAAGCTTCATGGTGCTGTTGGTCTTCTGCTGGTTAACGATTTGGCGAATCATCCAGGCGACGAAGATCGGCTGGAACGCTTTTTCCCGGAGACCATTACTGAAGATTTTGGATTAGTGGTCGATCAGATTACGGCTAAGACAGCAGACATGCTGCTGGAGCAATCTGGTGTTACTGTGGGCGGTCTGCTGCGCTACATTGATGGTCATTTAGCTTCTCACTCTTTCATTTTGGCTTCTTCCCTCTCCCTCAGGATGAACGTCAACTTCCAGCAGGAGAACCGCACGGTTCACAACGTGGTGGGATTCCTGCCAGGCGCAAGCAGCGAATACATCGTCGTTGGTGCACACTACGATCACCTGGGGCGTGGCGGCCCGGACTCGCTTGCGCCGTCACAAATCGGCGTTGTGCATCCCGGAGCGGATGACAATGCGTCGGGCACTGCTGGGGTGATGGAGCTCGCGCATTCTCTCGCTCAATCCGGTAAACACAAACGGGGCTTTCTATTTGTCTGTTTCGCAGGCGAGGAAGAGGGTTTATTAGGCTCTGCTTATTACGTGAATCATCCGTTGGTCTCCCTGAATGATGCGGTCGCGATGATCAACATGGACATGATCGGAAGGGTTCGGGATCGCAAGGTATATGTCGGGGGCATCGGCACCGGATCAAGTTTCAAGGCCGTTGTCTCAGTGGCTGCAGCGAAGAGTGGACTTACAGAGGACGAGTCGGAAGTCGGCGGTTATGGAGCGAGTGACCATACGTCTTTTACGGCTAAAAGAATTCCGACGCTGTTCTTTTTCTCAGGCCTTCACAGCGACTACCATAAGCCGAGCGATACTTGGGACAAAATAAACGTAAATGGCGCGGTAGATATCTTGAAAGAAGTTTCAGCCGTTGTTGTCACAATCGCAGATGCCCCTAATCGCCCGACCTTCCTGCGTGTTCAAAGTTCGCCTCACTCGGGCAGTCTTCCTTCGACACAAACGTCGGGGTACGGGCCGTATTTCGGCAGCGTTCCAGACTTCGGGAGCCCTTCTAACGGTGTTCGCTTTTCTGACGTCCGTGACGGTTCGCCGGCCGCGAAAGCTGGTCTAAAGGCAGGTGACACATTGGTTCAGTTCGGCGAAAAGCCGATTCAGAATCTATACGACTTCACCTACGCACTAAGGGAACACAAGCCTGGCGATCTGGTGCCCGTGAAGGTACTTCGAGATGGAAAGGCGCTTCAAGTGAATGTCACACTTACTAAGCGCCCCTGAGATGGTTGTGATCTCACTCGCCAATAATCTTGACGAGTGCCCGTTTTTTGCGTCGTCCATCAAATTCACCATAGAAGATTTGTTCCCAGGGCCCGAAATCTAACTTGCTGCCGGTAATTGCTATAACCACCTCCCTGCCCATTACCTGCCGCTTCAGATGGGCGTCTGCATTGTCCTCACCAGTTTGATTATGCAGATACTGTGAGACCGGTTCATGCGGCGCTAACTCCTCCAACCATTTGTCATAGTCGCGATGAAGTCCAGCCTCATCATCGTTGATGAACACTGATGCAGTGATGTGCATCGCGTTTACCAGCACGAGTCCCTCAGAGATTTTACTCTCCGTCAAGCAACTTTCGACCTGTGGCGTAATGTTGATGTAGGCGCGCCTGGAGGGAATGTCAAACCAGAGTTCTTTTCGATAGTTCTTCACACAGCCAGCTTAGCCGGCGTCCTCACGTCTGAGACGGCGGCGAGCAAGAACCGGAACTCGCAAGCGAAAGCCACGTTCGCGCATCCGTTCCTCATCGAGGTTCTTTCTCCTGGCGTGAGAAAAATCGTCAAGCGCGACCATTCCGACAAACGTCTTTCCGTCGCCTGGATCTAACACGGGTAAACGCTTGAAGCCGGTCTCGGCCATTCGGTAGACTACTACTCGAAGCGGTTCATCGGCGAAGGCTACTACTGGATTTCCAGATAATATTGAACCAATCGTCCTCACACTGGAGTGATTTTCGGCGAGCTCAAATAGATTGTTGCGACTTATCACTCCAGTGACATTGCTTTTACTATCTACTATTGGAAATACATGCTGACCGCGTCTGATTTGCTTTCGACCGACAATGTCAAGGGCCTTGTCTACTGAAAGCTCAGCCGATAAGCTTGTCACGTTGGTTCGCATCACCTCACGGACAAAAACGATTTCCAGGGGATCAGTTGAGTATTCACGGCTGAGGTGAAGCCCGCGCCGCGCAATTTTCTCCGTAAGAATCGATCGCTTCAGAGTGAGGACAGTGAACCCATAAGCAACAAAGCAGGTTACCAATAGCGGCAACAGCATGTTGATGTCTTGAGTAAGCTCAACCGCGAAGACTACTCCGGTAAAAGGGCAGCCCATAGTTGCCGCAAGCGTAGCGCCCATGCTTGCTAAAGCCCAAAATCCGGCCCCGAAATGAGGCAAGAACAACGCTTCCACGCCTCCGAGTGCAGCGCCGGTCATCAGTAGAGGTGCAACTACGCCTCCTGACGTTCCCGATCCTAAGGCAAGAATCCAGATAGCCGACTTCACTAAGAGCACACCGACAAGGATCTTCATCGGAGCATTTCCCTTGAGAAGGAACCCGATGGTGTCATATCCAACACCCAAAGCTTGCGGAAAAATCACTCCTCCGAGGCCAACAAATACTCCGCCTACAGCAGGCCACCACATCCAGTGAATCGGCAGCTTATGAAAGAGATCTTCCGCCGCATAGACTCCGTTGGTTAAAAAGTTTCCCAAGAGGCCCGCAGCCAATCCCGCCGCCACGCAGCCAAAGAAACCGATGGGACCGATGGACGCAGCGTGTGGTGGGACAGGAAACAACGGGCCATATCCAAGCAGATAAGTACGTGCAAGCGCTGCGGTAGCACTGGCCAAAGCAACAGGAATTGCGCTACGAGGCTTCCATTCAAAAAGCAAAAGCTCAACTGCGAGTAGGACAGCAGCAACCGGAGTAGCGAATACGGCTGACATTCCTGCCGCCGCACCAGCGACTAATAACGTTTTGCGTTCTGCGCTTGTGAGATGAAAAAACTGGGCAATGAGTGAGCCGAATGCACCGCCCGTCATGATGATCGGACCTTCGGCACCAAAAGGACCACCGGATCCGATTGAAATGGCAGCCGAGACAGGTTTGAGGATTGCGAGTTTCGGCGAGACGCGGCTTCCGTTCGTAAGGATGGATTCAACCGCTTCCGGAATACCATGTCCGCGGATTTTCTCCGAACCGAAACGGGCCATTACGCCGACAATGAGTCCGCCGATAACGGGCATGGCAACGGCAAATAAGCCAAGATGATTGCCGGCTGGAGACGAAACCGTTGCATCGAGACGGCCGTAGTAAAAAAGACTGGTACAAAGACTGATTAACCGCAGCAAAAGCCAAGCCACACAACTAGCGATGAATCCGATCGCAATCGCCAGGAGGGAGATCGGAATGACATGGACTGTAGTTGTGAAGTCCCTTAGTTGTTCGGATTGGGTCGTTTTCTTTTTGCGCATGGAACCGTTTCCAGACTTGAACTATCCGGGAAGATCTCTTGCAGGGCATCGGCTAGAGCTCGGCCGGTTTTTTGTAGCTCCTGCAGATGTGAGACTGACAGATCCCGGAGTAAGTTCTCTCCGTGTTGTGTAAGTTCCACCAACACTTCTCTGCGGTCTTCTTCGTTATGTCGCCTCGTTAGGGCTCCGCGCTCAGTAAGTCGACTAATAAGCTCCACGGTGCTGTTATGGCGAAGGCACAAACGAGAAGAAATGGCTCTAACTGTGGGGCGCACGTCATCGGGAAGACCTTTGATAATGAGCAAGAGTTGATGTTGTTGTGGTTCAATCCCATGGGCACGTGCAGCCTCCTCACTAAACCGAAGAAATAGCCGGATCCTGTAACGAAATTCGGCAAGTTGCTGATAGTCGGCTAAGGAGAGTACTTTTTGCGACTTAACCGAAGCAGGCACGATTACATCGTATCACGATACAATTATAGGGACGAACAGATGGCGAAGAAACTCAATAGTTAGACATTTTTGGCTTTCCCGAAAGTGCGCCGTAACGTCCGGATAAAGGGATCGGTCGTGCTAAAGATCAACAGCGGCGGTGTATGTTCAAGCAAGAACCCCGATTGCTTAAGCGCGTCGTGGACAAGCCCCTATGCTTCGGCAGGTTCAGCGCTGTCCAGTTTTCGTGAGGCTGTTTTATCATGGCAGTACTCCGTGCTTTGATTTGCCGATGGCTTCTACGAGAGACCATCGTAACGAATACACAGAAAGCGCCAGTATGCTTGTACCTGGCGGTCCTAGCTGGCGGTAGTTGCCAAGCTCTGGCCTATACTAAAATCCGTCTGGGTGGAGGTTATGACCAAGGTGTTTCGTTGGATTTTTTGTTGGGCGGTAGTGATGTGCGTTTTCGCTATTGTTCCTTCGACGATTGAAGCCGCCGGTCGCGAGGCGCCTATTCGGGTTGCTATTGTTGGCCTCGTTCATGGCCATGTAAAAGGATTTTTGAAAGCTTTACCAGGGAATCAAAGCGCGACTTTGGTAGCGATTGTTGAACCGCAGGTGGCGCTCGCACAGCAGTATGCGTCTCAGTATCATCTGGATTCCAAACTATTTTATACGGATATGGAACGTATGCTGGCTGAGCAGCATCCGGATGCTGTTCTGGTTTACACGACCATTGCGGATCATCGGAAGGTGATTGAGGTTGCCGCGCGCCACAGAGTGAACTCTATGGTTGAGAAGCCGCTTTCCACCACTTTAGAGGACGCGCTGGCGATACGGTCCATTGCACGAAAACAGGGTGTTCAGGTTCTGGTTAATTACGAGACGACCTGGTATGCCAGCAATCACGACGTGTTGTCCCAAGTAGAGCAGGGTAAGTTAGGCGAGGTACGAAAAGTAGTGGTCCACGACGGGCATGAAGGTCCGAACGAAATTGGCGTTGGTCCGGAGTGGCTGCCTTGGCTTACAGATCCTGTAAAGAATGGTGCCGGTGCCTTGTTCGACTTTGGCTGTTACGGGGCCGATCTCATGACGGTTCTGATGCACGGTCACGCTCCCCTTAGTGTTACTGCGGTGACTCAAACCGATAAACCCGATATCTATTCAAAAGTCGATGACGACGCCACCGTTATCCTTCGTTATCCGAAGGCGCAAGCGGTTTTGATGCCTTCCTGGAACTGGTCGTTTGCTCGTAAAGATATGGAGGTTTACGGGAACGGCGGCTATACCATTACGGTTGGTTCCGATCACCTGCGAGAGCGTTATCGCGGCCAGACAACAGAGTCTGAGGCGACAGCTCCTCCGCTTGGGAAGGCGGAGAGCGATTCGTTGGATTACCTCGCTGCGGTGCTTCACGGCGAGGTCAAAGCGGATGGCGATCTTTCCTCGCTCCAGACGAACGTGGTTGTTATGCAGATTCTTGATGCTGCGCGCCGGTCAGCGCAGACGGGGAGAACGGTTTCAGTAGCGCCACTGCCCTGATGCCCGGTGGGAATTCAGCTCGGATCATTTAGGACGAGGGCCATGACAAAACCGTCGTGGCCTTTCGCGCCGACGGTCTGCAAGGCGGTTGCGCTGAGGCGCGGTTCGGCGGCCAGCATTTCGAAGAGACGACGTACGCCTTGGATGTCGGGATCGGAAGAGGCCTCATTGAGTATTTTTCCTCCTCGCACGACGTTATCAATGATGATGAGAGTGCCTTGGCGCGAGAGTTTGAGCGCCCACTTCAGGTACTCCGCGTTGTTTGCTTTATCGGCGTCTATGAAGACCAAATCGAAGGGTTGGACTTGTTCCTGCTCGAGCTGGGGAAGCGTATCGAGGGCAAGTCCGACGCGCAAGTCGACGACGTCGGTCAGGCCGGCACGGGCGATGTTGGAGCGGGCGACGCCGGCATGTTTTGGATTGGTTTCGAGAGTAATGAGACGTCCGTCGGCGGGCAGGGCGCGTGCGAGCCAGATGGTGCTGTAGCCGCCCAGCGCTCCGATCTCGAGTATTCTGCGGGTTTCGCGGGCGAGGGCGATCAGGTGCAGAAGCTTTCCTTGATTGGGAGCGACATCGATAGAGGGCAAGCCCGCGGCAGCATTGTCTTGGAGAGCAGCATCGAGAACCGGGTCAGAGGGCACGAGGCGCTCGGTGATGTAGCGATCGACTGCCGTCCAGTCTTCATTTGCCATTAATTGCGTCCACGTGACTGATTATCCTGCAGCGACAGCCCGAGTGAAGCGATATTGGGCGCTGCCGAGTCTAGCTCTTATATGGCATCCGGCTCAGAGATGATTTATCGCACGCTTGGCGCGACGGGAGAAAAGGTGTCGGCAATCGGCCTGGGAGGCTGGCACATTGGCTTCCCGGCGATCGCGGAGAAAGATGGAATTCGCATTATTCACAGCGCGATTGACCGCGGCATTACGTTTCTCGATAATTGCTGGGATTACAACGAAGGCATCAGCGAGATTCGAATGGGTAAGGCGTTGCGGGAGAATAACTCGCGTTCCAAGATTTTCTTGATGACCAAGATCGACGGTCGCGGCAAGAAGGAGGCGGCCCGTCAGATTGAACAGTCTCTGCAGCGGCTACAAACGGATTGCATTGACCTGGTGCAGCATCATGAAATTTTGCGCTTTGAGGATCCTAACCGAATTTTCGCGGAAGACGGCGCACAGGCGGCAATGCTGGAAGCCAAGCAGGCGGGCAAGCTTCGGTATATAGGATTCACAGGTCATAAAGATCCGCGAATACTGCTGTACATGCTGGAGGTGGCCAAGGAGAATGGCTTCAAGTTCGATGCGGCGCAGATGCCGGTGAACGTGATGGATGCGCATTTTCGGAGTTTTTCGAAGCTAGTGGTTCCGGAGTGCGTGAAAGAGGGCGTGGCGGTGCTGGCGATGAAAACGTTGGCGAACGGGTCCATCGTGAAGTCTAAGACCGTGACCCCGATCGAGGCCGTTCACTACGCACTGCACTTACCTTCTTCGGTTGTGATTACGGGTTGTGACAGCATGCAGATTCTCGATCAGGCTTTCGAAGCGGCGAGGACGTTCCAGCCGTTTACGGATGAGCAGCTCGAGGCGCTCCTGGCAAAGACTCGCGAGGCGGCGAGTAAAGGGGAGTTTGAGCCGTTCAAGACATCGTCGATCTATGACGGTACCGCTCAAAATCCATCGTGGCTTGGGAAGGAGCCGGAGCGGCTGCAGGCGCTTATGCCCGCGTAGATGGGACACGGGCGGGCAGCGATGAAGCGGCGCCAGTTGATACGAACTTGGACTGTTTACTCCGATGGCCAAAGATCATCTATCCCGCCGCGCGTTTTCCTCCGCTCTGGTTGTAGCTCCGCTGTTGCTCAAAGCGAAGCCTTCTTCGACTGAAGTAAGAGTCAAAATCGATACCGAACGCGTGATCGGGGAGATCGACCCGAAGATCTACGGCAACTTTACCGAGATGCTGGGGCGATGTATTTACGGGGGAATTTACGAGCCGGGCAGCCCGCTAGCAGACGCCAAAGGATATCGCAAGGATGTGTTGAAGGCGGTTGAGGATCTGCACGTTACGTTGCTGCGCTGGCCGGGCGGTAATTTTTCATCGAATTACAACTGGCGAGATGGAATTGGACCACAGGAAACGCGGGCGACACGGCTCGATATGGCGTGGGGAACGACGGACGACAACCGCTTCGGTACGCATGAATTTCTTGAGTATTGCGAGATGTTGAAGACCGAACCGTACATCTGCGCGAACCTTGGCACGGGCGGCTGGGACGAAGCGCAGCAATGGGTGGAGTACTGCAACTATCCGGGAGAGACGAAGACAACCAAGTTGCGGCAGAAGAACGGACGGCAGCAGCCTTGGAAAGTGAAGTATTGGGGGCTGGGCAATGAGATGGACGGACCGTGGCAGATGGGCCATCGGACAGCCGATGATTATGGGAAGTTCGCGCTGGAAGCAGCCAAGCTGATGAAATGGACGGACCCTTCGGTGAAGCTGGTGGCGGCGGGTTCGTCGAATTTCAATGCCGACTGGACCGGGTGGAACCGCACCGTGCTCGAATATCTGAGCAGCCATGCGGACTACCTTTCGCTGCACACTTATGTTGGGAATCGGGAGAACAATTACTATGAGTTTCTAGCCACTTCGATGGAGCTGACGCGGCGCACAAAGATTGCCGAAGGTATTATTCGTGCGAGCCTGGCGAATGTTGCGAAGCGGCAGATTTATATCGCGTGGGATGAGTGGAACGTATGGTATCGGGCGAGAGGGAACAGCGAGAGAGGGCGCGTCATTTTGGAAGAGCATTACAACCTGGAAGACGCGCTGGTGGTGGCGACCTTTCTTAATACCTTCATCAACAATGCACATATTGTGAAGGTTGCGAATCTGGCGCAGCTGGTGAATGTGATTGCGCCCATCTTTACGAACGAGAAAGGTCTTTACTTACAGACGACTTATTATCCGATTGCTCTGTTTGCGAATAACTCGGCGGGTGTGGCGCTCGAATTGTTTACAGACGGGCCGACTTACACGAGTAAGCTGGCGGGTGATGTTCCTTATTTGGATGTATCGGCGGCTTACGATCATGGCTCGTTGGTATTGAATGTGGTGAACAGGCATCAGACGGATAAGCTGGCGGTGACGTTTGAATTGGCGGACAAGACTTTGGGCGGCAGCTTTGAGGTTTCGGAAGTAAACGGGCCGGATGTCAAAGCGGAAAATACTTTTGGGTCGAACCCGGTGAAGACGGCTAGGAGCCAGGTGAGCGCCGGTGGGAATAGGTTGCGGCATGAATTTGGTCCGCATTCTTATACGATGCTGAAGGGACGCGTGAGTTGATGCCCGCCGATTTTCGCGTACAGTGAAGTTTATGGAAGTTGATTTTACGCCCGAGCAGGAAGCGCAGCTTGCGCAGATCGCCGATAAAAACGGGACCGACCCCGCGCACCTAGTGAAAGATTTCGTGTTGCGCCTTCTTGAGGATGATGCGGCATCTCGCTCCACTGCGCCGGAATTGCCTATCTTGCACTTAGGAGCCATGGGCGCTTTCCATCGACGCGATATCTACGACGATGCCCGTTGAGCCGGGAATTCTAGATGCGAACGTTCTGGCTTATGCAATCAATGCAGACGCCCAGCAACATAGCGCTTCTCGGGCTTTACTCGACGCGGCTCGCGATCCTGCGATAACGCTCTACGTCACGTCGCAGATATTGTGTGAGTTTTATTCGCTTATAACCAACGCGCGCCGTGTTGTCGTCGTTTCTTCACCGACTCAAGCGTTGCGCATAATTTCGTCCCTCTTGGCTCTTCCCGGATTGCAAGTGCTTCCGACGCCGACCCGTGCAGTTGCGGGATGGATGGCACTGTTACAACGGCACCCAGTCACGGGTGGAGACGTATTCGATTTGCAGATCGTCGCGACCATGCAGGCCAATGGCGTTCGACGGATCTATACGTTCAATACCGCTGACTTTGAAGTGTTTTCAGAACTGGCGGTTAGTACCCCAGGAGATTAGCGGTCGCCACTCATCGAAACTGTCAACGAGTCGGCCTGAAGTGTTTTCCTGTTATCCTTGTAGTTCTGTGGTGTTCCGCCTGGAGTGCGCGTACATCCTGTTTGCGCATACGGATTTCTACACTTGAAAATTGGATTTGTAAGTCTCGGCTGTCCTAAGAATCTGGTTGATACGGAAGTCATGATGGGCCAGCTTGTTGCCGATGGTCACGAGTTGACTCCTCAGCCCGCTGACGCCGATGTGATTGTTGTCAATACTTGTAGCTTTATCGATCCGGCCAAGCAGGAGTCGGTTGACACCATCCTCGAGATGGCCGAGTACAAGAAGACGGGGAGGGCGCAGCGGCTGGTGGTGGCTGGGTGCCTGGTGGAGCGATACCGGAACGATATTCAGCAGACTCTTCCGGATGTGGATGCGGTAATTGGTACGAATGAGCTGGAGAGGATTACGGCTCTGTGCGAGGGATTAGCTCCCAAGGAGCTGCCTGCGGCGCCTTATCTGTATCACGACATGACAGCGCGTGTTTTTACGACGCCTCGGCATTCGGCTTACATCAAGATCGCGGAAGGCTGTGATCATCCGTGTTCGTTTTGCGTGATCCCGCAGTTTCGGGGGCAGTTTCGCAGTCGGCGCTTCGAGAGTGTGGTGAGCGAAGCGACCCGGATGTTTGGCATGGGCGTTCGGGAACTCAACCTTATAGGCCAGGACACGACTTGCTATGGCGAAGATCTGGGTTTGAAGGATGGTTTGGCTGAACTTCTGGCTCGACTGGCTAATATCCCTACGGAGCTTCCGAAGTGGGTGCGTTTTCTGTACGCTTACCCGAACCGGGTGACGCAGAAGCTGTTGGATACGATTGCTGCGCATGACGCGCTGGTGAAGTATATCGATATGCCTTTGCAGCATGCGAGCGGTCCGGTGTTGAAGCGGATGAAGCGCGGCGCCTACGCTGACATTTTTCTGAAGTTGGTTGAGCGGATTCGGTCGACGATTCCAGGGGTGGCTATTAGAACCAGCATGATTGTTGGCTTTCCGGGAGAGAGCGAGTCTGACTTCGAGACGCTGTGCGCTTTTGTGAAAGAGGCGCGGTTCGATCGACTGGGTGTTTTTTCTTATAGCGATGAGGAAACCAGCAAGAGCTTTGCCCTGGACGGCAAGGTGGACAACCGAACGATCTACAACCGCAAGCGCGCGCTAATGGCTTTGCAACGGCGGATTTCGCGTTCGCGGAACAAAGCGCTAGTTGGACAGGAACTGCCGATCCTGGTGGAAGGTCCGTCAGCAGAGACTGAACTGCTGTGGGAAGGCAGACTCGCGAGCCAGGCTCCTGAAATTGACGGAACCTGCTATATCAATGACTTCGGTCCAGGCGAGCCGCGGCCCGGCGAGATTCGAAGGGTCCGGATTACAAAAGCTCATGATTATGACGTGGTCGGCGAGCTAATCGATGCGCCAGAGAGTTCCTACACTGCTTTGCATCAGAGCGCTAACCCATTTCCCATTCTGAGCTCGAACACTTTCCAATCAGGCACAGCCAAATCAAGCGCAGCGGCGATCCGATAATAGGATCATGGCCGTCAAGGTGCGTTGCCCCATCTGTGGGAAAGAAGTCGCGTTCGGCGACCCGTACATGCCGTTTTGCAGCGATCGCTGCCGATTAATCGATTTGGGGAACTGGGCTTCGGAGAAGTATATGATTTCGACTCCTGCCGACCTCACTGAGATAGAGGACTTGGAGGGTCCGCGGCGAATCCCTGAGCAGCCTGAAGAGTGACGCCTTGAACCGGCTTGCTGTCATACTTGCGACGTGGTTCGGGTGCGGCTATTTTCCTTGGGGGCCGGGGACGGCGGGGTCACTCGCCGCGGTTGCGATTGCGTTCGTTATGGAGAAGGAGGGGGGATTAGGGAGTCCTGTGCTCCTGGGGCTGATTGTGGTTCTCGTCGGGCCTGCCATCTGGGCTGCGACGCGCACGGCGCAATTGGTGCAACGCGAAGACCCGGGGCTGGTGGTGGTGGACGAGGTATTGGGCCAATGGGTGACTTTGCTGGGAACTGCCGCCAAGAGTTGGCAGGTGTATGTAATTGGGTTTATTCTGTTCCGGCTGTTCGATATTTGGAAGCCATGGCCGGTGCGGAACTTTGAGAAACTGCCGGGGGGTGTGGGTATTGTTGTGGACGATCTCGCAGCTGGCGTATACGGGGCACTTATTTTGTATATAGGCGGGTTTTTCGGACTTTATTAAGTTATGGTGAGCAAACAAGAAGCGGAGCCGGTGAACCGGCCAACGATCGAGACGATCGAGCCTGCGGCGGCAATCACCGGGGGAGAATTGCACATTCGCGGTGAGCATCTGGCGGCCGCCGGGCGCCCCGTCGTGAAATTGGGTGATAAGTCCGCTCATTTGGTGATTGCCGGCGATTCCTACATCATTGCTCGGGTTCCTGATTCTGCCGTGGTGGGAGATCTGGTTGTTTCGACAGGTTCTCTCGAAAGCAATCTGTTCGAAACTCATGTCGGCATTCAAGTGGCGGACAGTCTGCATCCGGTGGCAAACCCGGCGGTAGATAGCGAGGGGAATCTTTATAGCACCTTTAGCGGCTCACGCGGACAGAAGTCGCCGGTGTCGATCTACAAGATTGATTCGAACTATAACTCCAAGCCGTTTGTAACCGATTTGATGAATCCGACCGGACTTGCGTTTGACCGGGACGGGCTTCTGTATGCGTCCAGCCGCTACGACGGGATCGTTTATCAGATCACGCCCACCGGCAATATGTCGGTTTATGTAGAAGGCATGGGAGTGGCCACGGGAATTGCGTTTGACAACGAGGACAACCTTTATGTGGGCGATCGCAGCGGGACGGTTTTTAAGATCAGCCGTTCGCGCCAGATTTATGTTTTTGCCACGCTCGAGCCGTCCATTGCGGCCTATCATCTAGCATTCGGACCCGACGAGTATCTCTACGTGACCGGCCCGACAACCTCGAGCTTCGACGTGATTCATCGCGTTTCGCATGCCGGGGAAGTGGAGACGTTCTATCGGGGGATCGGACGGCCGCAAGGACTGGCGATCGATGAAGCGGGAAACGTTTATGTGGCAGGCTCTCTGGCTGGACGGAGGGGCGTCATACGGTTAACGCAGGAGCGTGAGCCGCAACAGTTTCTCTCCGGTCCCGGCGTCGTTGGGCTTGCCTTCACGCCCTCTCGCGCCATGGTTGTGGCGACGCAAAGCGCGCTGTTTCGAGTGGACGTAGACATCGCCGGCCGGCCTCTGCCATAAGCTATTCGTGATGCCTAAGACTGCTGAGATTATCGCGGTTGGAAGTGAGCTGCTGACACCGCAGCGGGTGGACACGAACTCGCTGGTGATTACGGAGCAGCTCAACATGCTGGGGGTCGAGGTCGAGAGCAAGCACGTGATTGGAGATGACCGGGAACGCTTGACGAATGCGATTCGGACGATACTCGCGCGAACCAATATAGTGATTCTGTGCGGCGGGCTGGGTCCGACGGAAGATGACGTGACCCGCGAGGCGGTGGCAAGCGCCTTGGGACGCAAGCTGGTGCTGAGCCTGGAACAGGAATCGACACTGATTCAGCGCTTCCGGCAGATCAACAGAACCATGGCGCCTAACAATCTGAAGCAGGCTTATCTGGTGGAAGGGGCGGAAGCGCTTCCCAATGCGCACGGGACAGCGCCGGGGCAGTATTTACATACCGACCGCGGGGCCTTGGCGATGCTGCCGGGGCCGCCGCGCGAGTTAAAGCCGATGGTGATCGATCAGCTGATCCCGCGTTTGCGCGAAGTGCTTCCGGTACAGGTGATTAAAGTTCGCAGTTTTCGGATTACCGGCATGGGCGAGTCAGATCTGGATGCACTAATCGCGCCGGTGTATACGAAATACACCAATCCCGTTACGACGGTGCTCTCTTCTCCGGGCGATCTATTCGTGCACCTGCGGGCTCATGGAGAGACGGAGGACGAAGTGGATACGTTGCTTCGTGAAGTTGGAAATCCGATTGCCAAGCTGGTGGGAGATAAGATTTACACCGAAGACGCAGAAGAGCCGCTGGAGATGCTGATAGGCAGATTACTGCGCCGGGATCGATCGAGTGTTGCGACGGCGGAGAGTTGTACGGGAGGGTTATTGGCCTACCGGCTGACTGAGCAGGGCGGGAGCTCCGATTACTTTATTGGCGGCTACGTCACTTACAGCGATGCGCAAAAACAGCAGATCCTTGGAGTGCCTCGAGAACTAATTCACAAGCACTCGGCTGTGAGTGAACCCGTGGCAGCTGCTATGGCAGAAGGCGCGCTTAAGAAGAGCGGCGCAACCTATGCGATCTCCACGACGGGGTACGCTGGCCCAGCGGGCGGAACGGATTTCGACCCAGTTGGAACAGTGTACCTTGGATTCGCCGGGCCGGGGGGCACGACCGTCAAGCGACTTCGATTGGGGAACGATCGTTATCGTATTCGAACGCTAGCGGCCCAGCATGCTTTGGACGTACTACGACGGGCGCTAACGAAGTAATTTCGGTCACTTAGTTGCGGGAAGGCGACTTTGTAGTTAAATCCGGGAACTCGCCTCCGTCGGCTTGCGTGGCTTGCGCTGACGCATCCAAATTGATGGAGGACAGCGGAATCTTTCGAGACGGCTGTTTGCTGAAATCCCAGAACACTCCGTTCACTACGGCGTAGCTCTTTACTTGGATTCTTTGGCCGTTTTGTAAAACCAACGTCACCGGAACCGTGTTTTGCGGCTGATCCTGATCAGCCGTAGCCGGCGCAACGGGCTGCTGTGCGGAGCCGTTAGGCGGTCCTTGAGATTTCAACTCTTGCAGCTCTGCATTCAATTGCTGCACTTGCTGACCCAACTGATCCTGGCCAACCATTATTGACTGAGACGCAGGATCTAAAGGCGCGTTGGGGGCGTAATCCGGGGAGCCGTTGTAGTCAAAACTTGAAGTATCGTCGTAGCCAAAATAGGGATACGTTGCATAGGGAGCTAAGAACAGCGCATACGGAGCACGACGGTTATTGTTGCGGCCGTAGCGTCCGTTCCCATTGGCGTTCCCGTTCCCTTTGACATTGCCGTTGCGATACGGACCGGTGGGGCGGAAGCCACTCCGATAACCGGGAGACGAGGGGCCGATTAAGTTTCCGGCGGCATGAGTCGGGGCGGGACCGGAAGCACCGACCGGGGCTGGACCTGATATTGATCCGGACGAAAATGAATGGGCGCCACCACCGCCGCCGCGCCCGCCGCCAGGGGGGCCCGCCACGCCTATGCCAACCGATAGCACCAAAATGGCAGAAATTTTGACGACTTGACGCATGGTGCAACCCCTTCCTGCTTACTAGTTTAACGCCGTTTACGGGCGACTAATTGTTAGACGGGGTTTGGGCTATGGTTGGTTCAAGTGAATTCGGTTGTAGGTCTCCCCGCTAGGAGGTCCGCAGTAGAACACCAGGAAGGTTGATTGCTCTTATACTTAGCCAGTACTTACGACGAGTGATCCTACAATTGAGGTTCGAATGCGGATCGCTTTGGGTCAGATCAACAATACGGTGGGAGATCTTGATGGGAATAGCGCGAAGATACTTGAATTTGCGCGTCGCGCTGAAGGTTCCGGCGCTGAGCTGGTAGTCTTTCCGGAGCTTGCGCTCACCGGGTATCCTCCTCGGGATCTGGTTGAGAAGCGGTCGTTTCTCGATCGAACCGAGGAGGCGTTGGGCGAGCTTATCGAGGCTTCGGCCGGGATGAAGGTCGCTTTGATCGTGGGATATGTGGGGCGATCACCGGTGGATGCGGCGATCCGCTCGCAGAACGCCGCCGCAGTGATCAAGGGCGGGAAGTTGATTTTCGATCAGCGCAAGTCGCTTCTGCCGACCTATGATGTTTTCGACGAGGCGCGTTATTTTCAGCCGGCCGAGCATCAGGAGTTATTTACCTTAGACGGCAAACGGATTGCGCTTGCGATTTGCGAGGATTTCTGGAATGACAAGCAGTATTGGGAGCGCCGGCGCTACTCGCGCGATCCGGTAGAGGGGTTGATGAAAGGCGGCGCGGATCTGATTATTTCGATCAATGCATCGCCCTGGAATATTGGGAAGCGAGCGCAGCGCCATGACATTTTTGAGGCGTTGACGAAGCGCTTTCGGGTGCCGGTTGTGTATGTTCATATGGTCGGCGGGAACGACCAGTTGGTTTTCGACGGCTCCAGCTTTGCGATGGACAAAGAGGGCCGACTAGCGGCACAGGCGAAGTCGTTCGAAGAGGATTTGATCCTGTTCGATTCGGAAGCCGGAACGGGCGACTATCACGATTCGGGTTTGAGTTCGGAAGAGGCGGCGTTCGATGCGTTGGTGCTGGGGACTCGCGATTACATAAGAAAATGCGGATTCCGCAAGGTGCTGGTCGGGATAAGCGGCGGGATCGATTCGGCTTTGGTAGCGGCGATTGCGGTGGAGGCGGTCGGCGCGGAGAATGTGATGGGAGTGGGCATGCCGGGGCCTTACTCGACGGAACACAGTCTCTCAGACGCATGCGCGCTGGCCCGTAATTTGGGCATTCGGTTTGAAGTGGTTCCGATCAAGCTTGGTTACGAGGCGATGATGGAGACGCTAGAGCCTTTGTTTGCCGGATTGAGTCCGGATACAACAGAAGAGAATCTGCAGTCGCGCCTGCGGGGCGTGACCTTGATGGCGATGTCGAATAAGTTTGGATCGCTGGTGTTAACGACCGGCAACAAGAGCGAGATTGCGGTGGGCTATTGCACTTTGTACGGCGACATGTGCGGTGGTCTGGCGGTGATCAGCGATGTACCGAAGACGATTGTTTATCGTCTAGCGCGGATTGCAAACGCTCGTGCTGTGGCGAAAGGCCGAGCGGCTCCGATTCCGGAGAATACGTTGACGAAGCCTCCTTCGGCAGAGCTGCGACCCGATCAGAAGGACACGGATAGTCTGCCGGAGTATGCGGAGCTGGACGCGATATTGGCAGCCTACATCGAGCGGTACGAATCGGTGCCGGAGATCGCTGCTCAGGAGCAGTTGCCGGAGGATTTGGTGCGCGATATTATCCGGAAGGTCGATCGCAATGAGTATAAGCGGCAACAGGCGGCTCCCGGTCTTCGCATCACGCCCAAGGCGTTCGGAGTAGGAAGACGCTTTCCGATCGCACACAGGTTCACTGAATGAATAGCAAAAACTTTGGTTCGAGGAGCGCCCGGAGCGCAGCCGGATTCGCGCTGGCGGCGATTGCACTGTCGGCCGGCGGATGGATGACGTTGCACTCGCAGAAGGCGCCGAAAGAACGCGTGGGTCCTTTGGCGGGGGGCGGTTTCCTGTTGAACAGCGGCTGGAAGATTCGGCCGGTGGGGCGGCAGGTTCCTGTGGGCACGTTTCCGCTGAGCACGGCGGTGTCGCCGAACGGCAAGTATCTGCTGGTGCTGAACTGTGGCTACGATCCGCCATCCATCAGCGTGATTGACATTGCGCAGAAGAAAGAGGTGGGGCGCACCGCGGTTCCCGACGCCTGGCTGGGGCTGCGATTCGCTCCGCAGAGCGACAAGTTTTACGTGGGCGGCGGGAGCAAAGCAAAGGTTTACGAGTTTACACTCGAGGCGAGTTCCGGGGCGGTGACTAAGGGTCGTGAGTTCTCTGCGGGCGAGGCAGGCGGGAATGGAAAAAGCGCCTTCATCGGAGATGTCGTCACTTCGCCGGATGCTCATTTGCTTTATGCCGCAAATCTTTACGGAGACAGCATCTCCGTAATCAATATGCAGTCGGGCTTGCTGGTTGAGCAATGGAAGTGCGGTCGCCGGCCGTACAGGCTTTTGGTTCCGCCGGGCGGTCGACAGTTGTTTGTGAGCAGCTGGGCGGACGGCAGCGTTTATCAATACGACGCGAATAGCGGGGCAGAGATTGCGAGGACTCGCGTGGGTCCGCATGCAACGGATATGGTGTGGCTGAATCAGCCCGCGCCGATTGGGGAACAAGAAAAGACCAGCAACACGATTGCGCGATTATTCGTGGCCGCCTCCAATACCAATAGTGTTTATGCTTTCGGCGTAAGCCGAGACGGGCAACTGAATCAGCTTGAATCGATCAATGTTTCGACGAGTCCGATGCACCCGCTGGGGATGACTCCTTCGGCTTTGGCGTTGGATAAAGGCGGCAAGCGGCTGTATGTGGTTTGTTCGGATGCGAATGCGGTTGCGGTTACGGACATTTCGGCGACGGCTAGCTCGGTGCGCGGCTTTATTCCAACCGGCTGGTATCCGACAGCTATACAGATGCTAGGTGGCGGGCGGCTAGCGGTTCTCAGCGGCAAGGGCTTGGGAAGCCGAGCCAATCCGGATGGACCGGTTCCGACGAGGCCGAATCAGCCGCTCTATGAAGGCGGCCCGGTGGTCGCGCCCGGCTATGTCGGCCATGCTCAGACTGGCACGGCGGCTTTTTTGCCGGCGGTCAGCGACGCAGATCTGGCGCAGTACACGAATACGGTGGTGCAGAATTCGCCTTATCGGGATGAGTTGTTGTATGGGCCGCCGGATCGGGACGGACAACGAGCCTATTTCTCGCGCAGTTCGAATCAGCGTTCTCCGATTGAGCATGTGATCTATGTGATTAAGGAGAACAGAACGTACGACCAGGTGCTGGGCGATGTGGAGAAGGGGAACGGCGACAAGTCGCTGACCTTGTTCGGAGAACAGGTGACGCCGAATACGCATCGGTTGGCGCGCGATTTCGTTCTATACGACAACTTCTATGAGAACGCAGATGTCAGCGCGGACGGCCACAATTGGGCCAATGCGGCGATTTCTCCCGATTTCACAACCAAGCTGTGGCCGAATGAGTACGGACATCGCAGTGCGTATTACGGATTCGAAGGGGGCGAGCCGGCTAATCTGCCGCCGGCCGGGTACATTTGGAACAGCGCTTTGCAGGCTGGGCTTACGGTGCGCGATTACGGGGAATGGGTTTCGAATATCCCGGCGAAACAGGTGACGGGAGAACGACAGATCGACAAGGTGCGGGATGCGGCTCTGCAGAATCATGTCGACGTGAACTATCGCAGCTTCGACCTAGAGTATTCGGATCTGGATCGCGCGCAGGAGTTCGTTCGGGAGTGGAAGGGCTTTGAGGGTCAAGGGCAGGCCCCGAATTTATCGATCGTGCGCTTAGGAAACGATCACACGCAGGGCACCAGACCGCGCGCTCTGACGCCGATTGCGTATGTGGCCCAGAACGATGAAGCCGTGGGACAGCTTGTGGATGCGGTGAGCCACACCAAGCTGTGGGCGTCTACTGCGATCTTCGTTATCGAAGACGATGCGCAGAACGGTCCCGATCATGTGGATTCGCATCGCGCGCCGGTACTGGTTCTGTCGCCGTTCACACGACGCGGGATGGTGGATTCGACGATGTACAACCAGGCGAGCGTGCTACGGACCATAGAACTGATTGTGGGTTTACGTCCGCTGACACATTTCGATGCGGGCGCGAGGCCGATGTTTGGCAGCTTCAGCCAGCAGCCGGATGGGACACCGTTTACTGCGATTGCGCCGAAGGTATCGCTGACAGATCGCAACCCGGCGCGCGGGCCCGGGGCGCGAGAATCGGCTCGCATGAATTTCTCGGATGCCGACCTGGTTGATGACGATGAATTGACGGCGGTGGTGTGGCGCTCAATTAAACACAGCGATCCTCCAGTTCCGACTCGCAGCGCTTTCGCGCGATAATCGGAGCGGAGTTGCATCGATGGCTGTGTATTTCCGACTGCTCCTACCGATTGTTTTTTTCGCTGTGTCAGGTTTTCCGATCGGAAAAGCACAGGTCGCACCTTCATCTACACCGGTGCAGCCGGGTTCGGCGGAGGGTCGGGTAACGAACTCGATTACGGGGGATCTGGTTCCTGGCGCTACGGTGCGTCTGATGCCGCTGCGTTATATCCGTGGACAGAATAGTCAGCCGCAGACCAGGTCGCAGGCGGACGGCTCTTTTCGCTTTGAGTCACTTTCGCCCGGACAGTACTTCGTCACTGCGGAGGCTGCGGGCTATGTTTCTAACCAGGTTGACACTCGTTCCGGTTTTCTGACGATTTCGGCTGGGCAAACGGCGAACGGTGTCACGGTGCCCTTGACACCGGAGGGTTCGATTACGGGAAGGATTGAAGACGAAGAGGGAAAAGGCGTGCCTGGTGCTGAAGTAGGAGCGCTTTTTCGTATTAGTACGCAAGGCAGGATCACCTTGAAGCAGGGGTCGAGCGCCACATCCGATCCGAGCGGCGCCTTTCATCTGAAGAGCTTAGCTCCGGGCGAGTATTATGTTTTCGTTGACGGGCCTGAGGAGAAGGCTTCGCAGAGAGACGTGCCGAAAAAAGCGGGCGAACTGGTCCGCACGTTTTATCCGCATGCGCTTGCTCTCGCCGATGGCAGCACGCTGCAGCTGGCTGCAGGTCAGGAGGTTGACCATATCAGCATTCAATTGCAGAGAGCATTGACTTATCACGTCAGAGGAACGATTAGCGAGCCTCCCAGCGGACTGCAAGTGCAGAAGCTTTCAGTGACGCTATCGCCGAGGGAGGCGGCCGATTCTGGCTCGCTGTATAGATCGGCTAAAGCTCAGCCGGATGGGAGCTTTGACTTTGGTCATATCGTACCCGGCACTTACGAGCTGTGTTTGAGGGGCGAACTGGTCGGCGTTGGAGGCGGCAGACGCGCAGTGCTTCTGGCGCGGCAAGATATTGAGGTGAGCGCCAGTGATTTGAATAACACAAATCTGACGATCTTTGCACCGGTGATGCTCGCTGGCCATATCTCGCTGGTTGGAAACGGACAAAGCATGAATTTTAAACAGGTTCGGATTATGGCTAAGTCGCTTGAGAACTCGTCTCGCTCACCACGATCTTTTGCGGCGATCAATGGTGACGGGTCATTCAGCCTTGGTCCTCTTTCTGCCGGGTCTTACATCATCAATACGATGGCAAATCTTCCCGGCACTTATGTGAAGTCTGTCCTGCTGAATCAGCAGGATATCTTGAATAAAGAGATCGACCTGACCGAGAGCGGGGCGGGACAGCTGGAAGTGGCATTGAGTTCAGGTGCAGGTGAGATTGACGGGACGGTTCAGGATGCCAATAGTTCTGCTGTTACAGATTCGATGGTGACGGCAGCGATTGTGATTGTGCCGGAACGTATTGGACCGGATGGCTCCGGCGTGATGTTCAGCTATGGGCGAGCGGACGGCAGTTTTTCTGCTGTGAACGTGCCGCCGGGAAAGTATTTGGTTTATGCGCTTGATCGTGCGGATCCGAACCTCTGGCAGAATCCGGACTTTCTGCGTGAAATGGAGACACAAGCCACCGTTCTGCAGGTGGAAGAGAATGGGCGACAGCAGGTTCAGTTACAAAGAATTGCTCCGGTGCAGGTGGCGGAAGCGGCAGGTCGCCTCAGCTTGACAGTTCAATGAACGGAACATTTCGCGCCGATTACTCGTTTAGTGAATTGAAAGGTGATTATGTATTGCAGTTCTTGCGGCAATCAGTTTCCGGATACCTATAAATTTTGTCAGGAGTGTGGAGCGCCATCCGCCACAAACGAGTATGTTTCTCACCTGGGGAAACCGGCCCGCGCGCTACGGCGTCCGCGTGACGAAAAGAAGGTGGCGGGCGTTTGTGCCGGGCTGGCGCGTTATCTCGGTGTGGATGTCACGCTGGTGCGCATCGTAATACTGTGTTTCGCTTTTTGGCCACCGGCGCTCGGGCTGATCTTTTATGTGGTTTGCTGGATTGTGATGCCGCTTGATCCGTATCTGCTGACTGCGGCGAAGCCAGGAGAATTGACCGCTCCGGCACAAACCTAGGTTAGTTTTCGTCGGAAGATTCAAGAATACGCTTACTGCGTGCGCGGCTCAGAAGCTGTATTTCGGTAGGCTTCGTCCAGTACTTCTACTACGTGCAATACCCGCTGACCTTTGCCGTATAGGCGAGCGCCGGTTTGAAGTTGCAGCATGCATCCGGGATTAGCGGTGGCAATCACCGTCGCTTTGCTGACAGCCACAGAATCCATCTTGCGTCCGAGTATCTGCATGGCCATTTCGTTTTCAACGACGTTGTAGATGCCGGCGCTTCCGCAACATAAATCGGCCATCGGCATCTCGCGGAAAGTGAGACCAGGAACTGCCTTCAAGAGGGTACGAGGGGCAACCTTGATTTTCTGTCCATGGGCTAGATGGCAGGAATCCTGATAGGTGACAACAGCATCGACCGGGCCCATGTTGCGGTTGAGTTCGATGGAGGCGAGGAATTCGGTCACATCCTTCATCAGACCTTTGAATTTGAGCGCTTTCTCCCGATAGGCGGGGTCTTCTTCGAGCAGCTCATCGTATTCTTTCAAGGTTGAGCCGCAACCGGCGGCATTGGTGATAATAGCGTCGAAGTTGCCTCCGAGCACTGCGTGAATGTTGTTCTTTGCAAGCATCCGGGCTTTATCCGCCAGGCCGGAGTGCAGATGTAAAGCGCCGCAACAATTTTGCGAGCCAGGTATGACTACTTCGCAACCGTTGTGCTGAAGAACTCGAACGGTGGCTTCGTTCAGACGGGCGAAGGCAACGTTGGCAATGCAGCCAGACAAGAAGGCGACGCGATACTTTCTTTCGCCGATGGCAGGAAACGTCTTCCCGATATTTTTGAAGAAGAAGGGAGCTTCGGCGGAAGGGGAGAGCGCCTCGATATTGGCGAGCGTAGGCCACACTTTGAGAACGCCGGTTGCGCGAACCAGTTTCTGAAGGCCCGAGGCCTGGTAGAGATAGAGTCCGGCGCCAGCAATCCGCAGGGCGGAACGAGACGGCAGCACGTGATCGAAGATAATGCCGCGGAAGGCGCGGTCGAAAAGGGAGCGCTTGCGATGAGTTTCAATGTGGGCTCTGGCAGCTTCTACCATGCGTCCGTAAGGCACGCCCGAAGGGCAGGCTGTTTCGCAGCCACGGCAGGCGAGACAGAGAGCGATATGCTCCATGTATTCCTCTGTGACAGGGGCGCCACTTTTGACTTCGTTCATCTGATAGATACGTCCGCGCGGAGAATCCATCTCGAGACCGAGCTCACGATAGGTGGGGCAGGCGTTTAAGCATAGTCCGCAGTGGACGCATTTATCGAGGTCGGCTTGGGAGGGGCCGGAGTGGTTTTCCGGAAGAATAGCGAGCGAGTTAGATACGGCCATATAAACGTGAGTTGTTGAGCAGGCAGTTGGGGTCGAACATTTGCTTTACGTTCTTCATGAGCGCAAAGGCGTGCTCCCGAGAGGGCGATAGAGGTCCCTGCCAAAGATTTTTGGTTTTGCGAACTTCGTCCGATGCAAATTCGACGACAACCGTCCATCCATGTTCCGCCGCGGCATTCCAGAGGGCCGAGACGGATTGCCAATCGGAGAGATAGACGTAAGTGACGCCGGAGCCGGCGCGGGAAAGACTGGGGCCCGGTATCAACGAGAGCAGCAGCGCCATATCCGTGAGGGTTGTGGAGATTCGAAGAACTATGTCGGCATCTCCGCGCAAGGAATTCGGGGTGAACTCTCTGATTTGCCGCCAGAACTGATTTTCGTTCTCCGAAGCTAAGATCTCGCAATCGGGAAGATCACGCGCATAACGATCTAAGACGGCTTTGCCGCCGCCGGCTCGAATGGCAAGCACGTACTCATTGCCCCCAAAGCGCGCCGAAGCAGCGGGAGAAAGCAGATCCATCGCCAGCGGTTGGAGCACACTTTTGAGTATCTCATCACGTTTCCGGATGACCTCGGAGAGGTCCGGGCTTTGGAACAGGAAGGTGCGGAAGGCCTCAGGCAGGGAATGAACGCGAAAATTGACACTGGTGATGGCTGCCAGTGTTCCGAAGCTGCCAATCATAATTTTGGCAAGATCGAGCCCAGCCACATTTTTCACCACCATGCCACCGGTTTTGATCAAGCGGCCGTCGAGAGTGGCGAAAGTCATTCCGATGATCAAGTCACGGGAGGTGCCAAAGGCCCGCCGGAGTGGTCCGCTGGAGTTCGAGGCCACTACGCCGCCGATGGTGGCCTCTCCAGAGAAAGGCGGATCGAGCGCCAGCATTTGACCCCTCTGCGCTAACATTTTCTGCAATTCTGTCAAGGGCATTCCGGCTTCAACGCTGACCGTTAAATCGTGCGGTTCGTAGTGCAGGACGCGGCGCAGACCGGCGGTGCAGATTTGGAGGTCACAGTCCTGGATGGGACCGGCCATGAAGCGCTTGCTATTGTTGCCAAAAAGCGCAATGCGGCGATTCTGTGAGGCCGAGTGACCCAGGATTTCGGCAAGTTCTTCGGTCGAGGAGGGCGTAATCGCGGACATGTTGTTTTATCTTCCAACGTTCAGCAGAGAATCTAAATGATGATAAACCGCTCGGTTTGAAAACCGCTTACTTCGTGCGCGGCTCAGAAAATGGCTCCGCCAACGGCAGCCGCTATCATAAAATCGCTGCTGCAGTCGAAGTATGAGTGTTGAGATCGATCATTTGGGAATTGCCGTTCGTAGTCTGGACGAGGGCCTACGGTTTTACGCGGATCTTATTGGGATGGGCGCGGTGACGCGAGAGACTGTTCTCGCTGAACGGGTGAACGTGGCGATGCTTCCTGGCGGGTCGTCGAGAATTGAATTATTGGAAGCTGCAGATTCGGAATCGGCGGTTGCGAAGTTCGTCGAAGAACGAGGGCCGGGACTCCATCACCTGGCGTTACGGGTGGACGATCTGGAAGCGGCGCTGTCCCGGCTTGAGGCCGAAGGGGCGCGCCTGTTGAATGAGCCGCGGCAAGGCGCGGGTGGACATCGCTATGTATTCGTGCATCCTGCTTCAGCCAGCGGCGTGCTTCTCGAATTGATACAGAAGTGAAAATCCGAGGTGTTTAAGGAGTGAGGGAATTTTGAGCAGCAAGGCACAGATCGGCATTATTGGCGGGAGCGGGCTGTATTCGATGCCGGGCTTCGAAGCGCACGAGGAGGTGACCTTATCGACGCCATTCGGTGAACCGTCGGATGCGTTCGTGGTTGGACAACTGGAGGAAAAGGAGGTGGCGTTTCTGGCGAGACATGGACGCGGACATCGCATTTCCCCTTCGGAGCTAAACTTCCGGGCGAATATCTACGGCATGAAGATGCTGGGCGTGGAACGGATCCTTTCTGTCAGCGCGGTCGGGTCATTGAAGGAAGAGCACAAACCTCTCGAATTTGTGATACCGGATCAGTTCTTTGACCGCACGCGAGGGCGCGTTTCGACGTTTTTCGGGAACGGCATCGTCGCGCATATCGGTTTTTCGGATCCGGTTTGTTTGCAGCTGGCTCCGCTGGTGCATGAGGCGGCGCAAGGGTTGTCGATCAGCAGTAAGTTAGGCGGAACCTATCTGTGCATGGAGGGACCGGCGTTTTCCACTCGCGCAGAGTCGAATGTTTATCGCAGCTGGGGCATGGACATCATTGGCATGACGTTGCTGCAGGAGGCAAAACTCGCGCGCGAGGCGGAGATCTGTTATATCGCGGCGGCGGCCGTGACAGACTACGATTGCTGGCATGAGGAGCATGCGGCGGTGACGGTCAGCCAGATCATCGAGAATCTGGGGAAGAACGCAGAGAATGCGTGTAAGCTGGTGCGGTGTTTGGTGGCGACTATGCCGAGTGAGCGGACATGCAAATGCGGCTCGGCTCTCAGTCACGCCATCATTACCGATCGAGCGGCGATTCCGGACATTGTGAAGGACGAGTTGAGGTTGTTGATTGGCAAGTACGTCGGCAGCTGAGTTAGCGCAGGAGATTCTCGATTCGTGTCTGCGGGATGGGACGTGGCCGGCACGAGCTCTGGACGCACTGGTGCAACGGGCATTAGACGAGGAAGACCCGTTTGTAGCTCGAGCCGCCACGCGGGCGCTATTCGGAGTTTTGATCGAACGGCTCGGCGATCTCTTTGAACCGGAACTGTGCGAGGTTTATGCGCGCATGTTCGCGCATGTGATTTCGCGGTCGATTCCGGAGTATGACGAGGCGGATCTTCTGCTTCGCTATCGGCGCGTTCGACAGGTGCGTCGCTTTGCGGGCGGTGAGATCCGGCGAGTGTTTGTTCTCTCTCGTGTGACTTTAGGCGCCGATGTAGCGGTTACGAGTGTGGCTTTGAACGCGGCGAAGCGTCGTTTTCCGGATGCGGAGATTTGTCTGGTGGGGCCTGCCAAGAATGCGGAGATGTTCGCGGACGATGACAGCATCGTTCCCATTCCGGTTACCTACGGGCGGGCCAGCTTGCTGCGGGAGCGCTTAACAGCGGCTCTCGAATTGAAGACGATTGTGGATGAGCCTGGTTCGCTGGTGATCGATCCCGATTCCAGGCTGACTCAGCTTGGGCTGATTCCCGTGTGCGACGACTCTCGCTATTTTTTCTTTGAGAGCCGGGCGTTTGGGGGGGATCTGGATACGCCGCTGTCGATTCTGGCGGCTGAGTGGTTGTCGGAGGTCTTCGATATAGAGCCGATGAAGCCGTACCTGGCGCCGTTTCGACATGCGGCGGTGGCGGATACAGCGGTAAGTATTGGAGTGGGCGAAAACTCGAATAAGCGATTGGATGATGAGTTCGAGTATGAGCTTCTTTCGGCGCTGCTGGCGAGCGGCCGGTCTGTACTGGTGGACCGTGGAGCAGGGGGGGAAGAGGCGGACCGCGTCAACGCGCTGGCGAGTCGGTTGGGAAATCCGCCCGCTCTGAAGCTGCACGACGGCAGCTATGCGGACTTTGCGAGCCAGATCCTGCAGAGCAAATTGTATGTGGGATATGACTCGGCCGGGCAACACGTAGCTTCGGCAGGACAGATCCCGCTGGTTTCGATTTTCGCGGGTTACGCTTGCGATCGTATGTTCGACCGATGGCGTCCGACTGGAACGAAAGCGTTAGTGGTCCCGGTTGACGAGGAGACCCGATCCACTGCTCTTGACCGAACGGTGGAAGCTATTTTGGCGGCGGGGGCGGCGGAGTAGGCAAGCCGAAGGGGTTGGCTTTTTGGGGCTGATCTGGTGCGGGGGATTTGGCCGGGGCGGCAGGCGCCTGCTCCTGAGAATCAGCGAGTGGCGCGGGAGCCACTGCGCCGTACACGATGTTCGATTCGGTGCCGAATTTGCGATAAAGCCGGAATTCGATGTCGTTCTTATCTTTCTGCCTTCCGGAGCGGAGCCGGAGATCGGCTTTCAAGGGACAGATGTAGGTTTGCCCGTTGATCTCGGTGTCGCCGAAATCCAGAATTTCGGTTGCTTCGTTGACCGGGAAACTGCGAGGAATGTTGACCGCTTCCAGTTTGATTCGCGAAATGGCCCCGGTGTATTCATCTGCATAGATCAGGCCTTTGTAGGCAGTTATGATCTGCTGCGAGTTCTCATATTCGATGTGATAATCCGAGTGGCCGCTATCGATGAAGTAGTTGAACACCGCCATACGCTTGCCGCGCAATGTTCCCCAGTGATCCCAGTTGATATCGGCCCTGCTCTTCTCGTCGAAGATGCTGCGCATCATTCCGCCGAACTCACCGGTGGAGCTCGCTCCTCCAACTTTGCTAGTGACATCATTGAAGCCTATGTTGACCAGTTTTCCATTCACCGAAATGACGCGGTGATCTTCTTCGCCCTGATGATAGCTGAGCTGTGCGTTGATGGTTTGGAGAATGCGGAAATGGTCGCTCGAGTCGGGATCGACATACTGACGCGTCACCTGGAGGCAAATGAAATTCGGCAGATTCGCCGTGTAAGTCATTGCGTACTGCTTGATTTCATCGAGGATTTCCTGTTGCCGCACAGAGCTCGGCGGAGTAATGGGAGTGGTCACGCCGACTTTGATGGAAGAGGGTCCGCTTTGGAGCGAATCGTCCGGGGCGGTGGCGGGCGAGGAGGTGGCATCGTGAGAGGGCGGCTTCAGATTCGCAGTCTGATCGCGCAGAGCCTGGAGGGCTTCTACGGTGCGCGGGCCCGCTCCTTGCGCTTCCAAATCCTGGATCGTCTTGTCGGTGAGCTTCTCGTTCAGTTTTACTTGCTTTTTGAGGTAAGCGGAAAGCTGTTTGTCGGTTTGTTGCTTAAGGGCCAACTCAGAGCGAATGAATTGGGCCAACTGATCGACATTCATCTCCGTCTGTGATTGCAGCGCGAGCGCACAGCAGAACAGCAGGGGGATGATCCGGAATTTCATGCTTTTATTCATCAGGAAGACGTTGATGAGTTACTCAGGGTTGCGACTCAGGTGCATTAAAGCTTTTGTTGCTTCTGTAATTGGAGAGAAATTGTCCCGACCGGGAATCCGAGCTGAATCCGAAATTGGACGGGAGTCCGGTCCGGGTCGTCGGAGATCCAAAGGAATAAGCGACCTTTCCTCTTATATAGAACATTATCGAACAAGAAGGCCTCGTAGCGGACGGTCTGATAGGTCTTGCCGTCGACAACCACGCTTTCCCGCGCCTGGGCTTCTACCCGAGCGCTGACCATCTTCTTACCGTTGGTGACGGGCAAAGCGATGGATTTTCCGGGCGCCAGATTGAGCTTTCCGAGCAAGGCCAGAGCCCCGGCCACTTCGTGAGTGCAAGGCTCGATGGGGAGTTCTTTCGTTTCCTGGATGTTTTTTACCAGGTCGTGTCCTTTGTAGTGAACTTTGTGGGCTTGATTATCGAAGTTCAACTGCGTGAGATTGTGGCGCTTGCCTTCCTGGGCATCGAGCGTGGCGCTGGAGGCGCAAAACTGGCTGTTGCTGGTCACGCGGTATTTATCGAGGACGCGATAGAGGCGCGTGACGACGCCTTCGCTTTGGAGGTCGAGGTTGATCCCCCAATTATTCGGGTTGGGGCGAAAAAATTGCAGTTCAACGGTTCCAGCGGTCACCATTCGCCACTCGACGCGGTAGGTGAGCTTCTCGGGGAAGGGGAATGCCTCGATGTTATGCGATTGGGTTTGAGGAGGCGGGGCCGGAGCGATTTGCCCACGAAAAAATACGAGAAGACCAGCCGCGCATGCCATGCGCATGAAGCGGCCGTGACCGGAGATGAGCACCAACCCTGAGTTTCGCATCCCGTCGGGTCAGAAGCCGATGGAGGATAGGATCTCGGACGGTTTCTTGTCAAAAGCGCGACAGATGGTAAGAAGGCTCTCGATGCTGGGGAGATTGGCGCCGCGTTCGATGGAACTGATTTGAGAAACACTGAGCTTGGCGGCGGCGGCAAGCTCTTTGAGCGACCATCCGCGCTCCACGCGCAGGATTTTGATGCGGTGGCCCAGCCTTTCGCGGAGCCGATCCTGGAGGGCGCGCCCTAGACTGAATTGCTCGATTGCGTTTCCCAGAGTTTGACGAAGTTGAGAGAGCGAAAAAGGCTTGGCAAGGTAATCGAAGACTCGAAGCTTGAAGGTGGCGCGCATGTCTTCGAGCGACGGGTAACCGGTGACGATGATGATGCAGAGAGTTTCCCAGCGCGAGAGCAACTGTTCGACGACTTTGTCGCCGGTGGCCGAACCCATTTTCATGTCGAGGAGGATGATGTCGGGAAGGCGTGTCTCGACGGAAGCAAATAACTCGGCGGGAGTGGCGAAACTGCGGACCTCGTAAATGCCTTCATCGCGGAGGAGATCTTCAATGTAATTGCGGAAGTCGAGGTCATCGTCGAGGACCGCGATATCGACAAGCTCGGATATGACTGCTGCGGCTTCACTCATTGGGTTTAATCCGCCGGCGATTTAAGCTGCCGGCAAGAGCACATCCAGGCAAGCTCCGCCGTCGGGCCGATTGGAAGCGGAGATGGTCCCGCCGTGTTGGGTAACGATGCCTTCGGCGACGGTGAGCCCGAGTCCTGTACCGCGGGCGTCGAGCCGGGTGGTGACGAACGCTTCAAAGAGATTGGGAAGGACGTCGGAGGGAATTCCGGGTCCGTTGTCGAGCACCGTGCAGGAGACCCAACTTTGCCCTCCGCGCTGCAGGTACTTGGACTCGATACAAACGAGGCCGCCCGTATCGACGGCCAGCAAGGCATTCCGCAGCAGGTTCACAAAGACCTGGACCAGGCGGTCCGGATTGCCGATGACTTTTACGCTTTCGTCAACCTTGTTGGTGAGTGTAATGACAGCGGCTTTTTCGTCGATAGCCACGAGATTCCAGCTCTCGTCAATCAGAGGACGGAGCGACACTATTTCATTCTGTTGCTTACGGACTCGCGCGAAATCAACCAATCCTTCGCTTATCTTACGAAGGCGTTGGGTGACGCGGAGCATGCGGCTGAGCCGATCAAGTGTGGGAGCATCGCGACTGGTCTCGAGCAGTTTTTCGATGGAGCCTTGGAGTACGGCAAGCGGCGTGTTCAGCTCATGGGCAACGCTGGTGCTCAAAAGGCCGAGACTGACAAGGCGGTCCTGCTCTTCGAGCTTCAGCAGAGCGCTGGCAAGGTCATCTTCCTGTTTTCGCAATTGCGCCACGGTGGCGTTTCGCGAACGCATGATGTGTCCGATTTCGTCGTCGAGGATGAAGCGGTCGTCGATGAGTTCGTTGATGCGGTCGTCACGCTGGGTCGCTTCGTCCGCCCGCAGCATGAGCAGCAGCGGTTGATAGACGTATTGCGGCATGATCACGAATTCCATCAGGATGATGGACAGCAGATACAGAGTGCCGAGCACTGCGAAGAGACTGATGCGGGCCTGGCGTAATGCGCGGTCATAAAAGAGCGGGGAAAGGCTGACGCGGCGATATAAATCGGGGATCTTTTCGCCGCGGAACAGGGTGTCGGAATCTGCCTGCCAGGTGGAAGTGGGATGAGCTTTCAAGAATGCTTCGCCTGCTGCCGACAAGCCAAGCTGTTTGGGGCCGCCTTTGGCGAGATCGTAGACACTAAGCTCTTTGGTCTGCTGACCGGCGCTCATGGGCAGTTCAGCGTCAAAGATCTCCGACACCATCTGGAGCTCGCGTTGCTTTGCTCCGGCAATGTGCTCGGAGAAGACCGGAATGACTGATAAGTAGACTGCCACTGCCAGCACAAAGAAGAAGAGATTGTGCAGCACCATCAGCTTGTAGCGCACTCGCAGGCCGCCGAAGTGACGCGTTCCCCAGGTGGGCGGTTTAGCGGGTCTATCTTTCACGGGGAGCAAACTCTTCTCGCTCAATCTCCTGCTCCTTGTACTGCAGCTGATACAGCTTCCAATAAATGCCGCGATGGGAGAGCAATTCCTGATGCGTTCCCATCTCTCTCAGTTGTGCTTTGTGCATGACGAGAATGCGGTCGGCGCGCTGAATAGTAGACAGGCGATGGGCGATAACGAGGGAAGTTCTGCCGGTGACCATACGAGCTAGCGCCTCTCGGACTCGAAGTTCGGTTTCAGTATCTACGCTTGAAGTAGCTTCATCAAGGATGAGTATACGAGGGTTGTGGGCCAGAGCGCGAGCAAAACTGATGAGTTGTTTCTGACCTGTGGAAAACCCGTTGCCTCGTTCCCGGACAGGCGTTTCGAACTCATCTGGAAGCTGCTCCACGAAATCGAGGAGGTTGACTTGGTCCGCCGCTCGCCGAATTTCCGCGCTTGTGATCATGGATGTTCCTAAGCAGATGTTCGATCCGACGGTGCCGGTGAAAAGATAAGGATCTTGCAGGACGACTCCGAACTGGCGACGAAGTTCCGTGAGATCGAAGCGACGAACGTCGATGCCTGCGATTCGGATTGCTCCTTTCTGCACGTCGTAGAAGCGGAGCAAAAGATTGGTGAGCGTTGTCTTACCGGCTCCGGTGTGTCCGACGACGGCTATAGTTTCTCCGGGTGACACAGTGAATGTCAAGTCGCGGAGAACCCAATCCTCGTCGTTGTAAGCGAACCAGACATGATCGAATTCGATGGCGAGCGGTCCTTTCGGAAACGCTATAGGCTCTGGAGGAGAGACGATGACGGGCTTGGTATCGATTAGCTTAAAGACGCGCTCGGAAGCAGCCATGGCGCCCTGTAGGATGTTATATTTTTCGCTCAGATCCTGGATGGGGCGGAAGAAACGAAGTCCGTATTGAAAGAAGGCCACGAGGACACCGAGCGAGAGAGCGCCCTGCCGGATTCGGAGTCCGCCGTAAGCCAGGATGAGCGCCAAGGCGAGCATGCCCAAAAATTCGACCGCGGGATAGAACCAGCCGTAAGCAGTGATCGAATCCTTGAACGCAATCATGTGGTCGCGGTTGATTTTGTCGAATTCTTCTTTGCTGCGGTCTTCGCGATTGAACAGCTGCAACACGACGATGCCGGCGATGTGCTCCTGCAGATAGGCATTGATTTTGGCAATGGCTACTCGTATCCGACGATAGCTTTGCGAGGCGGTTCGACGGAATTGAATTGTGACGAGAACGACGAACGGCATGACGGCCAGCATCAAGCCCGTCATGCCGGGGCTCAGGCGCGCCATGGCGGCGATGACGAAGCTCAACATCAAAAGATCTCCGACGATGGTTACAAGGCCGGAGGCGAACAAATCGTTGAGTACATCCACATCGGTCGTGACTCGCGTCACCAGCCGTCCAACCGGATTGCGATCGAAGAAAGCGACGTCGAGCGTCTGCAAGTGGGTCATTAAGTCCCGACGGAGATCGAACATGGCTCTCTGGCCAGTCCACTGCATCAGGTAAGTTTGTCCAAAATCGAAAAAGAATCCGAAGAGGATCACGCCGGCGTAGAGCATGACGAGCTGGGCTAAACCGGTTCGAGGATCGACCGACAACCATTGGTTAACGTAAGGAATGGATGCAGTTTTGACATGGGTGGGCACCAGGTACCGGTCCACGGCGATTTTTGTGATCAGCGGTCCGATAATCTGGAAAATAGAATCGATTATCAGCAGAAACATGGAAACCGCTACGATTAGCTGGTAGGGCTTCATGTAGTGGAGAAGCCGCCTCATCAGGCGCGAATCGTATGCTTTGCCGAGTACTTCTTCTTCCAATTCGTTGAGTCCTTGTTCCTGCGCTCTATTGGGATGCGCACGATGGGGCGCTATTCCTATTTTCAGCGTAACCGAGTGAAGAAGAAAGCCCTGGATTTCGAGAGAAAAGATATGGACGGCCTTGTTCTGGTAGATAAACCGGGCGGATGCAGCAGTCACGACGTGGTGAATCGCTGGCGCAGGCTGGCCAAGACGAAACGAGTTGGCCATCTGGGCACGTTGGACCCGATGGCAACCGGTCTGTTAGGCCTGGTTACCGGACGCGCGACAAGATTGGCAAAGTATTTCGGTCATGAAGTGAAGACCTACCTGGCTGAGATTACGCTTGGCTTGGTTTCGGACACCTACGATGCGGAGGGTGAGGTGAGTAAGACCGGAATTGCGATCCCGGCGGATTCGGAGGTGATTCTGAACGCGCTGGACAGTTTCAGAGGACTCCTGCTGCAGACTCCGCCGCCGGTGTCGGCAAAGAAAATCAATGGAGTACCGGCTTACAAGCTGGCGCGCAAGAAGATTGCAGTGGAGTTAAAGCCGGTAGCGGTGGAGGTGCACTGCATCGATGTGCAACGGGTTGAGGAGAGCCGGATCGATCTCCTGATTCGCAGTTCGGCGGGCACTTATATCAGAAGTATTGCGCATGACCTGGGTCAACTGCTCGGTTGCGGCGCGCTGCTTAGCAAACTGCGGCGCATCGAGATCGGTCATTTCCATGTCAAACTGGCTCGGACGCTGGAAGAATTAGAGGCGCTTACGCTCGCGAACCGGCTGGCCGAAGCAGTGATTCCGCTGGGGCAGCTCTTGCCTCAGTTTCCGGCAGCGCATTTCAATCCGATTGCAGAAGGTCACATCCGGCAAGGGTGTAACTTTCGCACATCGCCTTTCGTAATTCCGTCGGGTTCGCCATTTGTGAAAGCATTGTCCGATTCGGGTGAATTAATTGCGATTGGGGAGTTAAGAATTCCTAATGTTTATCACCCGAGTACTGTTTTATAACTCTATATATCGGAGCCTTGTCAGTCTGTGTTACATAGGTAAGGTTTGAAGACTCTGAATCATGTCCCGTAATCTCTTGCGCCTCTTCGCTGCATTCTTGCTGCTGTTAGGCGCGATAGTTGTTTCGGCGCAGGCTCCTGAGCCAGAACAACCGGTTCCTTCGGCCCCCACGAAGCCGCAGTACTTCTCAGGCTCGGTTACCGATTTCGATCCGAAGCATATTACCGTGACTCGCACGCTGGTTGGGAAAGGACCAGAGACTCGGACGTTTATCGTGACGCCCTCAACGAAGGTGAGCCGGTCGCTTCGTGTGAAGACGAGAGTGACGGTTCGTTTCGAGCATCAGCCGGAGGGCGATACGGCTTTGGAAGTGCAAGTTCGGTGGCAATGGAGAAGTCCGCGATCGTCGTGAGCTTTATCGATTGGCTCGGGCGAGCAACTGCAAGCTGCTAAGGTAGCTCCTGAAAGGCAAGAACTCAGCTGGATGAGCGTTGATATCGGGGAGCTTTCCCGCAGTGCGAAGGATTTTAGACGCGAGTTTGAGGACACGAAAGCTCGGGCCGCAGAGAAAGGTTTCCCGTGGTATCCGTATGACTCGATGAGTAACTTTGATGCTCTCGATCGACTTTTGACGGGGGCGAATCGGGACTTTGGCAGGCTTGCGGGAGGGTTGCCGATTTTAGATATCGGATGCGCAGACGGTGCGACCTCTTTCTTTCTGGAGAGAGCCGGATTCAAAGTGGATGTGGTCGATAATCCGCCGACAAATTTCAATGGGATGAAGGGCCTGTATCGCCTGAAAGAGGCGTTGCAGTCTAGCGTGAACATTCATTCCGCCGACTTGGATTCGCAGTTTACTCTTCCTGGTGAGCGATATGGAGTGGTGTTGTTTCTCGGCTTGCTCTACCACTTGAAAAACCCTTTTTATGCGCTGGAGACTCTGTCGTCACGGGCTCGCTACTGCCTTTTGAGTACGCGGATTGCGAAATACGGGCCGGATCGGAATCGATTGCTGCAAGACTTGCCGGTTGCGTACCTGGTGGCTCCGCAAGAGACCAACAATGATGCAACGAATTTTTGGATTTTCAGCAAGATGGGCTTAGAGCGTCTGATTTCGCGCACAGGCTGGGCTGCTCTCGATTATCTTGCGTTTGGGAACACGAAAAATTCCGATCCGGCGAGCCAGGAAGGTGATGAGCGTGCATTTGTGTTGCTGGAGAGCGAGCGAGTTCCAAAGCCTTCTGCCAAGTTAGAGCTTTTGTCCGGCTGGCATGGCTTAGAGCAGAATGCATGGCGTTGGACGGAAGACCGGTTCTCGGCGAGAGTGCCGGTTTCCGGTGAGAAACAAACTTTAGTGTTGGAAGTTTTTTTACCGGAAAGCGGGTTCAAGGGCCGCTCTCGTTACGTTTTGCACGTATCGGTGAACGGCCGGTCTATCGGCAGCGAAGCTTTTTCTTCTCCCGGTTTAAAGACCGCAAGGTTTCGATTGGACAAGCTGCCGGATCCGAACGAATCGGCGTTGGTGGAGTGTCGTTTGGATCCGACTCAACCGACAGCTTCCGGCGATCCAAGAAAGTTGGGCGTAGTGGTTCGCTTTTTCGACGAGGCAGGCAGACCGCTGCCGGACCCGTTCGCGATTATTTAAACGCAATTGGCAGCAATTACTTAGCCTGGAGTTCAGGTTCCTTGGGCTTGCGGGATTGTCTTCGTTTTTTCGCCCAGCCGGGTTTATCGGTCTGAAAGGCTCGGCCGATGGCCAGTGCATCCGGTTCGACATCCCTGGTGATTACGGAGCCAGCCGCGATGTAAGCGCCTTCGGAGACAGCCAGCGGCGCAACTAACGTCGAGTTGCTCCCTACAAATACGTTGTCGCTGATGGACGTCCGATGCTTACTCTGACCGTCGTAGTTGCAGGTGATGGTTCCTGCTCCGACATTAACGTTCGAACCGATGGTTGCGTCGCCGAGGTAAGTCAGATGGCTGGCTTTTGAACCGGATCCGAGCTTGGTCTTCTTGAGTTCTACAAAATTTCCGATGTGCGTATTTTCGGCTGCTTCGGCATCCATGCGAAGCCGGGTAAACGGACCGACTGAGGCGCCGGAGCCCACGACGGAGGATTCCGCGACCACATAAGGAAGGATTGTTGTGTTATCGGCAATGCGACAGTTTCGAAGGACGCTGCCGGCGCCGATGCGAGTGTTAGCGCCGATGGTGGTGGCGCCACGCAGCTGCACGTTGGCCTCAATGATGCAGTCTTGTCCGACCTGGACATCTACATCGATGGTGACGCTTTCAGGCTTCTCGATTGTCACTCCTGAAAGCATGAGCTCGTTTACTTTGCGGCTTCGTAGAATGCGGTCCGCAACCGCCAATTCAACGCGGGTGTTGATCCCGAGAAGCTCCGATTCGTCCGGGACTTCAAGCGGCGCCACCGGGTGTCCGTGCCGGCGCAAGATCTCGACCATGTCGGTGAGGTAGTATTCCTTGGCAGGGTTTTCAGCGGTGACTTCGGCAATGTAGTTCCAAAACAAGCCGGCGTCGAAGCAGTACAAGCCTGGGTTAATCTCGCGAATTTTCAACTGCTCGGGCGACGCCGATTTCTGTTCGACAATGGCTGCGACCAGACCCGCTTCGTCGCGAATGATCCGGCCGTAACCGGTAGGATCTTGTGCTTCAGTAGTCACGATGGCTCCGCCAAGGCGCTTCGTACGATGAAGTTCGAGGAGCGCCTGGAGAGTGTCCGGGCGCAAGAGCGGTCCGTCTCCATTCAGGATAAGCATATCGCCTTCCTGAGAGCGGGCGGTCTGGCGGGCGCAGAGGACAGCGTGTCCGGTTCCTTTTTGCTCCTTTTGTTCGGCAAAGCGAATCCCGGGGACTTTAACGCTCTCGCGAACCTGGGCGGATTGATGACCCACGACGGCAATGATCTGCTCAGGGGCAGCGACTTGGAGAGCCGCCCGGATGACCTGGTTAAGCAAGGTATCGCCGCCGGCCTCGTGCAGAACTTTAACTTTGCTGGATCTCATGCGCGTGCCCAGCCCGGCGGCCAGGATCACGACAGTAATGTTTGACTTCATCTCGGTTTTCTGTTGGTGGCCAGGAGAACGCTTCTCCTAAGCTGGTGCGCTCTTGACCGGCTTGCCAGTTCGATGGTGACGTCGGCCAAGACAGCCGGATCGTGTCGAACTTTCTTTTCGGAGTTCGGACCGAACAGCTCGGCGGTGACGACCTTTATTCCCAGTTTCTCTAACTCGCCGAAATCATTTTCGACAGGCTTGACTCGGGCGCGGGCATATTTGCGGCGCAGTCCCGGTGGAATAGGACTGGAGTTGAGCACTACGCAGTCGGTGAGTTTTCGCTGAGCATGCGCGTGGAGAACGTGAATGTGTTTGGAGGCGGAGAATTCAATAGTTTCGCCGGGTTGCCACATGAGGTTCATGAAGTAGACCTTCAAGGCCGGCGAGTTCATGATGGCGTCGGAAATACCGGTTACAAGCAGGTTTGGAATAACGCTGGTGTAAAGCGAGCCGGGCCCGAGAGTGATGAGGTCGGCTTTGCCGATTGCCTCAATGGTTTCGGGAAGGGGATCGCAGTTTTCTGGCCGAAGCCGAACGCGCCGGATGGGCTGTTTACTTTTACTGATACTCGACTCGCCACGAACGATGGACAGGTCGTCCAGCACTGCCTCTAACGTTACGTTGGCGGAAGTCGCAGGATAGATTTTGCCTCGAATGGCCAAAATCTCCGAAGAGAGCTTTACGGCGTGCGCAAAATCACCCGTGATCTGGTTCATCGCAGTCAGGAAAAGATTGCCGAAACTGTGCCCCTTCAGCCCACGACCGGAGACGAAGCGATAGTCGAACAAACGGGAGAGTAGATGCTCGTCCTCGGAGAGAGCGGTCATGCAATTGCGAATATCGCCTGGGGGCAAGATATCGAAATCGCGACGGAGCCGACCAGAACTGCCGCCGTCGTCACTGACAGTGACCACGGCCGTAATGTCCACCGAGGGACGGCCTTCTTCGGGCGTTTCCAGAGCGCCACGAACGTGCTTCTTCAGGCCGGAGAGCAGGGTTGACAATCCTGTGCCGCCACCGATGGAAACGATCCGCAAAGGCGACTGAGGTAGGCTATCCGTCCCAGGCGAGATTCGGGTCAATGTCGACATGGCTCATCCGCTTAAGGATCTCACGACCTTAGGTGTATCTGCAGGGCATAATTATGAGTTCTAAAGACAATGTTGATTGGTATCGAGTGGTTTAGCGACCTTTTCGAGGCTTCTCTTCCTCGTCGTCATAAACCGGAACCGTATCCAGATCCTCCGCTTCGAAAACGTGGCCACAGTCCAGGCATCGGATGTAATCGACACCGTCGCGGCGGTAGAGGAACTCGGTTCGCTCGTGCTGACAAGCCTGCATAGCGAAATAACACCTATTCTAGACTGAGTAACGATCCTGTCAAGTGTGAGTGTGGATCATGGCACAGATAATTGACGTGGTGCGTCATCGTTTTCTCTGTACAAGTCGTTTTCTCTATACAAGTTTATGCTGAGGGAGTGGAGCTTGCGGTGACTTTTCTCTTCGGCGGGATCGAGTGAGGGCCACCGAGATCTGAGTGATTATTCCTGCCCCCAAAGTTCTGGTCCCCGACCAGCCGGATATGGAAGGCCAGATTGCGGCCATACCGAATGGCCCCGGTGTTTATTGCCTTAGAATTCCGGGAGGTGAGCCGCATGTAGCGTGGTCTGCGAATCTGCCGAAGCGCCTGAGGCGATGGTTGTCCGTTCCTCCTGATTCCAAACTCGGGGATGCGAAGACCCGGCTCTTGGCGCGCGTGAGCGCGGTGGAGTGTTGGACCACCAGGTCGAAGCTGGAATCGTTGCTTCTGCTCTACGAACTTCTTAAGCAGCTGTTTCCTGCCGATTATTTACGACGCTTGCGTTTACGGATGCCCTGGTTTCTGACGACCGTGGCGGAAGATCAGTTCGCCAGACTGGCAATAACGAATCGCATCATTCCGACCGCGCCACTGACAATAGGCCCGTTCGCAACGCGAGAACTAGCCCAGCATTATCAAGAGGAAGTGCTCGGACTTTTTCAGATCAGGCGGTGTACGGAGCCGTTGCAGCCGTCACCTGTGCATCCAGGCTGCGTTTTCGGAGAGATGAATTGCTGTTTGCGGCCTTGCCAACTCGCCGTCTCGAGGGACGAGTATGCAGTGGAGGCCGAACGAATGAGCCAGTTTCTTGTGACGAACGGGAAAGATGAATTGTCGAGCCTAGCCTCCGGGAGAGAGCAAGCCAGCGCCTCGTTGCTTTTCGAAGACGCGGCTGTCTTGCACAAACGTATCGAGCGTGTCCAGGCGGCTATCGCCGCGCGAGAGGAGGTAGTGAGAGATGTGGATCAGCTAAGCGGGATCGCGCTCACGCCGAGTACGCAGGCACAAAGAGTACTGCTTTGGCCGCTGTGGCGAGGAGCGTGGCAGGAAGCGATTCCTTTCGATGTTTCCGGCGAAAATGTGGAATTTAGCCGGCTTCGCGGTGAGCTGCGAGAAAAGCTTGCCTCTGTTGCCGGCCAAGCGGTTTTACGTAAAACTCAAGATCGCCTGGAGCATATATCGCTTTTCCTGCGATGGTATCGTTCTTCGTCTCGAGACGGAGAGTGGTTTCCGTTTAGCCCAACGGCGGATCTGAATTACCGGAAATTAGTGCGGGGGATTCGACAGCTGGCAAAAGCAGGGAGCATGCATACGGTAACGTAGACTGTTACTGTACATTTGTCGCCATGCCTGAGAACGAAGAAATTTCGGAACACGTTCACCACGCCCAGGAGCCGTTCGACAAGCTGATCGCCGGGACGATGGCAATAGTGGCTGCGCTGCTGGCCATCGTCACCGTGCTGGGGCAGCATTTCAATACGGAGAAGCTACTTCTTCAGCAGAAGGCTTCGGATCAATGGGCTTTCTATCAAGCCAAAGACATTCGCCGGTATGCCGCGCAACTTGGGAGCGATGTTCTGTCGCAGATGAAGGCGGATGGGAAGCTGGTTGGTAAGTACTCCGAAGATACCCAGCGCTACAAAAAACAGACAGCCGAGATACAGCAGAATGCTCTCGATTTTGAAAAAGAGCGAGATGGATTAGGCAAAGAAGCGGATTTCTATCATTTCGGTGAGGTTTTCCTCGAAGTAGCTATTGTTTTTTCTTCGCTCTCGATTTTAACGAAGAGAAAACAGTTGTTTGTCGGCGGCATGATTTCGGCGGTTGTGGGTTTGGCGATTGCGATTTACGGCGCAATTATGGTTGGTTTTAATGCGCACGTTTAGGTGCGGCTTGCGCCAGGCGCTCCAATTGCAGTTCGGTGAGTGCAAGAGAAACCTGAACGTCGTTTCCTTGTGTTTGTAGAGTCATTCCTCCGACCGCCTGCGCTAAGACAGCAGCTTGCGGATCGCTGGCGCCCTGAGTTTGCAGCATATTGCCGAAGAACTGGATCACGTTGTTAAGCGCCGCCGCATCCTGGGGAGAGCGGGTGGTGGCGTCCAGCGACATGTTGGTGACATCGCCAAACGATATACCGCCACTCGATTGCAGGATTGATTTCAGAGCCTGAGATGTATTGAGTTGCTGGCCACCGATTGCGGTGTTCGTTCCCCCGAATGCGGCCCCGGAAACAATGGAGGCGAACCACATATCGTTCTTGTTTCCGACTTGATCCACGCGCTGCCGAAGTCCCGGATCGAGCACAGACGGGTTGGAACGATGGTCGATCACTTCCTGCACGGAAGCCAGGTCGCCCATGACGGCGACGCCGGTGTCGGGAAAAGCGAAAGCTGTGGTCACGTCGCGACCCTTGTTCACGTAGAGAGTAAGGCCACCGTAGGATTCCGAAGTGACTGCGCTTCCGCGTTTCAAGGCCGCCGATCCGATCTGGTTTTGGTCGAATGTGCCTCTTGCCAGAATGACGAATTTGGACCGGCCTTTTGTCTGGCGGGGTCCGAACCCGGCCACGACGAAGTTTTGTAGATCCCGACGTGGATCGAAGCCAGTCTCCTCCATACTCCGCTGAAAGTCCGGATTGTCGACGCTCATACGCCCGAGCAAATATTGGCCGAACTGAGCGTTTTTTGTGGAGGTTGCGTCCACACCGCTTAGAACGACCGTTTCCGCCGGAACGAGAGCCAAAAGCCCTTCGTCGATCGAGGCGGACAAGTCGAGAGGCATGGCCAGTAGGGGCAGAAGGAGAAGCAACAGCTTGGGGGTCATTACTATAGAAGTCCTAGGCTTCAATTTGTGGACGCAAATCGTGAGTCCGTTGTTCCCGTTCATTGATGTTCCTGACGCGGTTGGGTGAGGTCGGCCCACTTATTATTTCTTGCTTTCTTTGCGGAAAACAACAAATACGTTGTGACGATCCCAAAAATGACAGAAACTCCACAAGCGAGAGCCGGATGAATTCTCAACGGCCCCTCAAACAAGAGCAATGATCCGATCAGCAGTGCGACAGTCCCTCCTAGCGCTGCAACGAACCAGGTCTGCCACAACATTTCGATGCCGAAGAGAATGGCTGCCGCCAGGATAGGCAGCACGCCTTGAAGGGTCGGCCCATTCTGCCAGAGGAAAAAAAGACCCACCGTCACCAGAAGCGATCCGATGACGCCAGGAAAGATCTTCCCTGGTCTGATAAATTCGAGATACACGCCGAAGAAGCCGCCGAACGCCAGGCCATAGGCTAAATCGGGCGACAGGTACATTTCGCGTTAGGGCGCTGGAAATGTCATTGTATCCGGCTTGCCGCAAGCCGCATCCCAGGACGACACTTCGTCAGAGCGCGACGGCAATTCAAACCAGAAGGTCGCTCCTGGCTGAGGTTCATTGTTGTGAGTGCCGATGTGGCCGCCCATGATTTCTACGAGCTGCTTTGAGATCGTCAAGCCCAATCCGGTTCCACCATAGCGCCTTCTTAAAGTTCCGTCGGCCTGGTAAAACGCTTCGAAAATGCGCTGCTGAATGGCTTCTTCGACTCCGATACCCGAATCAATCACTTCACAAAATAACAAGCTGCGTTCAGACTTGAGCGTGATTCGAATAAATACCTCGCCAGCGGGGGTGAATTTGATAGCGTTCGCTATCAGGTTCATTAAAATCTGACGAAAACGAACGCTATCTCCAAAAATACGCTTGGGAACGCTGGTATCGATGTTATGCCGTAAGCTGAGGCCTTTTGCTCCGGCGCGGAGGCCGAGCATCTTTACGACTGCAGTCAGGCTATCTGTAATGTCGAACGGCTCTTCCGTCAGTGACAAACGGCCGGCCTCGATCTGGGAAACATCGAGTAAATCGTTAATGATAGTAAGCAAGTCGTTTGAACATTGACTAACCGCATCGACAAATTCTCGCTGATCGGAATCGAGATGAGTATCCTTGAGCAGATTGACCATTCCCATGATTCCGTTCATGGGCGTACGGAGTTCGTGCGAGGTGTTGGCCAGGAATTGCTCTTTCAGCTGGGTCGCCTCACGCGCAAGGCGTAATGCCGTGCTCAACTCGTCATTCTTCTGCTGCAACTCCTGGGCTGATGCGACGAGACGCTGCTGGGATTGCTTTCGCTCGGTAACATCGCGGCCAATCCCCTGAATCGCGAAGGGATGTCCGCGCCGATAAATAATTCGGGAACTCACCTCAAGATAGCGAGGATTGCCGAACTTAGAGAGCATGGGCAGCTCGTAATGTTGAGTTGGACTTCCGCCCAGATGCGCCCGCACGCTGTCTTGTATTTGGCCATGGGCTTCCGGGGCAACTAACAAGGAGAAGTCGCGGCCGGTTAATTCGGTTCTCGAGTATCCGGTGAGGTATTCCGCTGCGCGATTAACTGCCACAATTTTACCCTTAAGATCCTGCAAAAAGATGACATCGTTTGCATTCTCAAAGAGCTCGCGGTAGCGCTCCTCGCTCGAACGGAGAGCTTCTTCGGCAAGCTGGCGTCCGGTTTCGTCCTGCAGCATAGCGATACGGGCGTCGATACCGTTTCGTTCAGCTTTGAAAATGGCTATTCGGATGAATAAGGATCGAGCGAGAGCACCTCGCTGATTTAATGGACCGAGCGAATTGATAGGCTCTGCGAATTCCCGCTTCAGCGTCTCGAGGTCGTTCAGACTTTCCGGACTGAATAAATCGAGAAAGTTGAGTGCGGAAATCTGACTTCGATCGTAGCCGTAGAGGTTAAGCGCGGCGTCGTTGGCCTCAAGAATTTCGAGCGTAGAAGCATTGTAGATCAGAGCGGGAGCAGGAAGCTGGAAGAAACCGCGATCGTAATCGGACTGCTGAACAGGCAAGTTTCCTTGTAGTTCAAAATGGTTGCTCGGACCTGTCAGCTGGTCGGGCAACCGGTCCAAGGACGGACTTTTATCGCTCCTTAACATCAACGGCCCCAATCCGCAACTTCAATGTATCACTCGCTGCCATTCTTATCGAGAGGGAATTGGGAGGTCAAAGAAGCGAAAGTATCCCACGTAACCAAAGAATGAGTGCGATGATCCACCCTTTATGCTCATTTCTTATTCACAAATCCCACATATTTCAGAAGGCGTCCTTGGATACCGCCATTTTGTACTTCAAGAATCGGGCTTAATGTTCGGACCGAACGACAGCAGCATCAGTCGCGGAGATCGGAAGGAGACGGGCGACAACGAAGCTCGACCGACTGAGAAAGGCAGTGGGGACGCCGAACCGACTGTGGACGATAGCGCCATGGGTGGCGGGTCTTCGATACCGCGTCCCGCCGGCAATAGTTTCGATTTAGAAGCGGAACGAACGGAAATGGACGGAATCGAGATCATGGAGGCGGACGACGGTCGCCTCGGACTGACAAATACGGATCGTGTACCGCCTGATGACTGGGCTGCGGACACGGGCGACACTGCGATTCCGGACGGCGAACGTTAGATTCCGGTCTTTATTGACCGCCGGTATGCGCTTGAATCTGCTGCATGAATGCACTCACGCTGTCCTTATCGACGATAAAGGTGCCGGTATCAACGAACGTCGGTAGCGGCGAGTACGAATCCTGAGCGTAATTGGCAGCAAGGGATTTCGGAGGACGGTGGTGAATCTCATCCAAGAGTTTCAAACCGAAGTAAGCCATAGTGTAGGGCCGCTGTGCGATTGTTGCGGAGATTACTCCCTTTTGAATCCAGGACAAGGTGCGCTGATCGGTGTCCATGGCGACAATATTTATTTTTCCCGCCATATTTTGCCTGCTCACGACTTCGCCCACTTCCGGGCAGGCAATCGCTTCCAAACAAACAAATGCGTCGACTTTTGCTTTGGAATCGATCAGCTGCTTGGCGGCATCGAAGGCGACGGTGGGATCGCCCTTAATATCGACAATTTGGGACACTTTAATACCAGAATGGCTTTCAAAGGCCGTTTGGTAGCCCTTCAGACGATCATTTAGATTTCCTTGATTGGGCATGGTAAAAATTACGACATTCCCTTTTCCATTCAGCAGCTTTGAGGTTAGCTGGCCACCTAAAAGACCCGCATTGTAATTATCCGTTCCAACAAAAAACAAACGCTTGCTGTTGGGAGCATCCGAGTCCACCGTAACCACTGGAATGTTCTGTTGAATGGCGGCGCTGATATCGGGTCCTAAGAGACTAGCGTCTGCTGCCGAAATCAGAATACCCGCCGGTTTCCGTGCGACAGCTTTTTGGAACTCATCATGTTCAGCTTTAGTGTCGTACGTTTCGGGACCAGCTAATTCGCTTTTGACCTGCATCTCGTTAGCGGCGTGATTCAAGCCACCCAGGGCAGTTTGCCAGTAGGGAAGTTTCGTATTTGCCGCAATCAGGATGTAGGTTTCGTTCGGATTGTGCGGTAAAGGGGCGCAACCTGTCAAAGCGAGTAGTGCGGCTGAGCAGGAGCATGCGAGCGCAAACGATCTTTTCATTTTAGAGTTCGAGGTCCTTGAAGCGGGAGTATAGCACGCCTAGACTCGCGGTTAGTATGGCAGATTACCTCGATATCTGAGCTAATTTCGGCACGGGATGACGATCCGATAAGGGCTTGCGCTTCCTTCGGAGAAAATGAGGGTGTTGTTATACTCGGGGTGTTTCTGATCCATAGCTGGAGTGGCGGAACTGGCAGACGCACGGGACTCAAAATCCCGCGGGATTCACTTCTCATGTGGGTTCGACCCCCACCTCCAGCACCAACGAAGGCCATTCGTTGATCTTAGGGCCCACCATGGACCCGTCCGTTTGCGGCGACAAAAGACGGCCCAACTTTGCTCGACAGTGTGGAGAAAATGTAGGTTAGTCTCCTACTATTGCTTTGCAAATGGAAACGCTTGCCGACCAAGTAGCTTACTACAACAGACGTTGGACGTCTTTTCAGTATGCAAATCTGTACGGGCTTGAACGGTGTCTCTTCATTCTGAACGCAATCAACGACCTGAAACTCGAGCGGCCCAGGATCTGTGATTTCGGATGCGGCGCTGGCTGGTTGACAGGAATTCTAAGTACGTTCGGACCAACCATTGGTGTGGATCTTTCTCCGAAAGCCGTAGAACTGGCACGAGAAAACTACCCCACTGCTCAGTTCGCTTGTGTTGACGGGACACGCTGGGATTTCGAACCAAACGTTTTTGACGTTGTCGTCAGTCAAGAAGTGATCGAACATGTCGAGGATAAGCGAGCTTACCTCGGAGTCATCCGGAAGGCCTTGAATGTAGGCGGATACCTGTTCTTGACGACACCGAATCTGGATGTTCTCAACGCCATCCCCCCCGAAGAACGGCAATCAGTTTGGGAAATTCAACCCGTGGAATTGCCCTTGAGCCGGACGCAACTGAACGAGATGTTGAAGCAGGCAAGATTTGAAGTCTTGCAAGCCGGATCGGTTGTTACGGGTTGCGGCAAACTGGGTTGGCAACGACTTCTTAACTCTTACAAGCTGAACAAACTGTTTGAAGTAATGGGACTAGGAGGAGCATGGCAGAAACTGCTTTGCCATGCAGGCTACGGGATGTACCTGACGACCGTAGCGCGTAAGCTTCCGTAAGAACGCCCGAGCTCTCGGCGATATCCTCACCTGATTGACAAGTTCAAGTACGACTGGTGAGCATTCTTCCACGTAAAGAATTGTTTTACTCTGGCATGCAGATTCTTAGCTTGCCGATCGGCTTCGTGCGCGTTGTCGAGAAGAGCAGCCATTGCTTGAGCCAGCGCATCAGGATCTTCAGTCGGTACGATCAGTCCGGATTCTCCATTCTGAATGAGTTCGGTCACGCCGCAGGTAAGCGTTGAGATGACCGGCTTTTGAGCAGCTGCCGCCTCAAGCAAAGCCATCGCGAAGCCTTCTCCCCAGGCGCCCTTTTTCCATCTCGACGAAAGTACGAAGATATCGACTGATTGCAAGAGACCCGCGATGCGGTTATGAGTGAGGTTCTCAAGAAGCACAACGTGGTCTTGCAGTTCTAGTTCGCCAATCAGCCTCTCGATCGCCTTCAGTTCCTCCCTAGGTTGCCCAGCGATGAGTAAACAGATGTCAACTCGCGTTTGTCTCAGCTTGGAGAATGCCCTTAGTAAAACGTCTTGGCCCTTCTTATATTCGTAAGCCCCTATGTTCAAGATTTTCCTTCGAGTTCTGAAGGAAGGAGGCAACTGGATGTCGAACTCTGAGTTGACAAGAAACCGCTCGATGTCAATTCCATTGGCAATCGGCACGATCCGGTTTGCGCATTCGGGAGCGAACATCAGGATCTCTTGCCCTAGTCCTTCAGAGCACGGCACCAACGTGTCTGCACTGCGCAGAAGAATACGCGAAAGGAAGCGTTCAAGACCTCGGCTTTGAATCATCGTGCGTATATCAGATCCGTGGAACGAGAGCAACAGTTTGCCTCGGAAGCCGCTGAAATACCTGAACAGCGCAAGCGCGAAATATTCGAGGCCAATGAAATGCGGATTTAGGACTTCGATTTTAAGTCGCTTGCAGATGCCGCGCAGTTTCCAGACAAATACGGGCGCATAGAAGCAGAACTTGAGCAGGGTTCTTACGCGCTGACGCTTTTGATAAACGGTAGGAAATCGCAATCGAAGCAATGGCGTGTCATCAGGCAGGGTTTGGATCGAAAAGGCGTCGCTTGTTTCAATCACGAGCGGAGCAAGCTTGCCGGAGGCGCTGAATTCGTGAACCAAATTCCGGACAACCTCGTTAACGCCACCTAAGTTAGCGAAGGGCCAACCTAGGATGAAGGCTTGTCTTGATCGCTGAACCAATGCTTCAGGATACCCAGGCGGTTAAGGCGACGCCGGTTTGAAGTGATCTGATTGCATCGGTGATACGATTCCAAGTCTGGAAGAATAGTATGAATTTCACAAAACAAACGCGACGGAGGGAAGGAACTCAACCATGACAAGGAGAGAATGGCTGGCGACGTCAGTCTCAGCGCCGGCCCTACTGGCGGCAGGACCGGCTTTCACGCAAGAGGCCACGAAAAAAGGGTGTCTTGGTGGCGCTCCTACTTCTTTTGCAGTGCATATGAGACTCGCTCGTAGCGGCAAGATGCCGTTCGATATGGTTGAGCATTGTCACAAAATTGGTTTGGTTGGCGCAGAGACCTTTCTGCCTTCGACGGATCCCGCTGCTGTAAAGAAGCTGAAGACACAAGCCGAATCCTACAACATGAAGCTTATTCTGAACACGCGCTTGCCGCGCCAGGAAAGCGATCTTTCACAATTCGACTCCGCGGTTGCCGCTTGTAAAGAGATCGGAGCTGTCGCTCTACATGCCGCCATGACTCAGCGCCGTTATGAGCAGTTTGATTCGCTCGAAGCCTTTAAGACCAATTTTGCCCAGTGCCAGCAGTCAATCGCTTTAGCCGAACCGGTGCTCCGAAAGCACCAGATGAAACTTGCAATCGAGAATCATAAGGGCTGGCGAGCGGCGGAACAAGCCGCATGGATGAAGCGCCTGAGTAGTGAGTGGGTTGGCGTATGTTTCGACTTCGGTAACAATGTAGCCTTGTGCGAACCTCCCGAAGAAACGTTCGAATTGCTCTTGCCCTACACAATCTTTAGCCATATCAAAGATATGGGCGTCAAAGATTATACAGACGGGTTTCTGTTATCTGAAGTTCTTTTTGGAGAGGGCATCATCAATTTAAATAAGAGGGTAGAGACTTTGCGGAGCAGAAATCCGGACATGCTCTTTTGCCTCGAGATGATTACGCGCGAGCCCTTGAAAGTTCCCGTATTCACGGATAAGTATTGGGCAACGTTTAGCGATCCAGCTTCCCCACTTCCGGCACAAGATCTCGCTAAGGTTCTTGAGATTGTGCGTAGAAATCCACCGAAGAGTCCACTTCCCAACGTCAGCGGACTCTCTGACGAAGAGCAGATCAAGGCTGAAGATGAAAACAATCTACAGTGCATCCGGTATGCGCGACAACACCTTAATCTTTGAGGAGGGCTGTTTAAGCGATCAGTTTCTTGGGTACAGGGCAGAGTACGCTTCCAGGTATTTCACGCCCGCTCCCGTGTTGTAGATAACGATTTCTTCCGAGCGATCGAGAAATCGACTGTCAAGCAACTTCTTTAACGCAGCTATGCAAGCCGCTCCTTCGGGCGCGATAAAAAAGCCTTCGCGCGATGCGAGATGCACTCCGGCATTCAGAAGTTCATCGTCGGTGACTGCAATAGCTGTACCATGGCTTTCGCGGACTGCATGGAGAATCAAAAAATCTCCTAAGGGCTTCGGAACTCGCAGTCCGCTTGCGACTGTGCTGGCTCCCTCCCACAATTCGCTCCGATGCTGTCCGCCTTCGAAGGCTTTTACAACAGGCTGGCAGCCGGCAGCTTGTACTGCGATCATCTTTGGTCGTTTGCTCCCGATCCAACCAAGCTGCTCCATTTCATCAAAAGCCTTCCACATTCCGATCAGTCCGACGCCACCGCCGGTTGGATAGAAAATGACATCGGGTAGGCGCCACCCGAGCTGCTCAGCAAGCTCATAGCCCATCGTTTTCTTGCCCTCTACTCGGTAAGGTTCCTTTTGAGTGCTCACCTCAAACCACCCTTCCGCCTGTTTACGGGTGGCAACAATTTTGCCGCAGTCGTTAATGAGACCGTTCACAAGAGTGACATGCGCGCCCGCTGCTTTGCACTCAATGTAATTGGATTGAGGAACATCGCGAGGCATAAAAATATGAGCCTCAATGCCTGCCCGGGCAGAGTATGCTGCAGCGGCACTGGCTGCGTTTCCGGCTGAGGGCAGGGCTACTTTCTTGATTCCCAACTCAAGAGCCATTGAGATCGCGCAGGACATGCCGCGCGCTTTGAATGATCCAGTTGGATTCAAACCTTCGTCTTTGATCCAGAGGTTGTCCGCTCCTACATCGATCCCTAGCTTCTTGATTTCCAAAAGCGGAGTCATACCTTCACCCAGCGTCACGATGCATTCCTGCCGTTCCACGGGAAGTGCCAGGGCGTAGCGCCACATCGAATTCGGACCGTTCTTCACGTCGTCCTTGGACCAGTCTTGCCTGAGTCGTTCCAGATCGTAACGAACCCACAGCGGCGCTCCACATTCGCAGACGTTCTGCACGGTATGCGCCGGATACCTCGTCCCGCAGGCACTACATTCCAGATGAGTTGTATAAGAACCCAACACGTTCTCCTTATTGGTTCTGATGATGCCACCAGTATCTCCAACGTGCGGAAAACCGAACATGCAGACAATACTTGGGCTCGTATCAGTGAGCCTCGATGTTTAGATCTGGCGATTAGGAGTTGCTTTCCGCTGTACCGGTCCGGTTCTGGCAGCCCTCCACCGATTGGGGAAAAGAGTGTCTTTGTAGTCAGACCAGTTTGCTGATATCAGAAACAATCCAATACAATGGCGCCGAAGGAGACGACCATGATACCGGCGCAATCTGAAAGTTCATGCCGAAGAAGCCGGTAGTCACGCTCTCGGCCCCTAGAATCATGCTCAGCATGCCAGGGCGGTTAACGGCTTCGGTATGCCGAAACTGATGATAGTTATGTAGCGACTTATTCAGGGCATCGAGTTCTTCGGACACTTCCCTGTACACGGCTTCGGTTCGGTACTGTTCGCATGGCAAGTCGAAGTGTTCGGTCTCCTTATCTTTGTTCGCGAGCTCAGTGAAAAACCAATGGCCGGAGAAGTGAAGGAACTCGGCACGGAGTTCATCCATCATGCGAATATTGCGCCGGTTCAGCCTGAAATGGAAACGAGGCGCTCTCCGTTAGTGGGCAATTCCGCCCTTCGGGCAGCGATTTTCAAGGCATAAGGGTCGACCGATCCGATTGATTGGGAAAGAGCGCGAAGAGGGACCTCCGCGCTCTCGCGGCATCGTCTCGATGAGCCCGCCAGGATATCCCTCGGCATGGTTGCATCCCTGCAGAGCCCGCTTCCGTTTTACCCGGCAAAATCATTGAAAGCTTTAAGGCGGCCATTCGGTTATGCCAACCTTAGAGGTGACATAGAAAGTTCGGATTTAAGATTCACCTAAATGTCACAATTACTTTCTTGAACCTAAAGTAATTAGGGCACAACGCTCTTGCCTTTAGTTGTCGAATCCCTTACCTTTAACCTCGAAGGTGGAGGAAAGAATGGATCTTGCCGCGGATAGCAAGGCAGTAAAAAGTGAACATACGCGCGTAGGCCTTAGCGTGGACAGTCTGAAGCGAGCTTTTGTTGACAATCTGATCTACGAACAGGGACGTTATCCGGCCATAGCGACCAGGCTCGATTTTTACATGGCCATCGCGTCATCCATTCGGGATCGGCTTCTGCAGCGCTGGGTGAGCACCGTGCAGACGTATCTCGCGGGTGACGTCCGGGTGGTTTGTTACTTATCAGCGGAATATCTGCTGGGGCCGCATTTAGGGAACAATCTGCTGAATTTAAATCTCGAAAACCAGGCAAAAGAGGCAATGAACGCGCTGAATTTGGACATTCAGCAGATCATTGACGAAGAGGAGGAACCCGGGTTAGGTAACGGTGGATTGGGTCGGCTAGCCGCCTGCTACATGGATTCACTAGCTACACTCGACATTCCTGCGATTGGGTATGGAATCCGCTATGAATACGGTATCTTCGATCAGCTGATTCATGATGGCTGGCAAGTTGAAAGTACCGACAACTGGCTGCAGTGGGGAAATCCGTGGGAGATCGCACGACCAGAGTCCTTCGTGAACGTCTCATTCGGCGGTCGCACTGAATCGTACAGCGATGACACGGGCCGATGGCGAGTTAAGTGGCTTCCGGGCCGCACTATCAAAGCCGTCCCATACGACACTCCGATTCTCGGTTACAAAACCAACACGGCCAATACCTTGCGTCTCTGGAAGGCCGAGGCCATTACTTCTTTCAACTTCGACGCCTTCAACACTGGCGATTACTTCGGTTCCGTTCGCGACAAGATGCAGTCTGAGAATGTCTCGAAAATTCTATATCCAAACGATCAGGATCTGGCCGGCAAAGAGCTGCGGCTGGAACAACAATATTTTTTCGTATCGGCTTCTTTGCAGGATTTGGTTCGTATTCATCTGCGGCAAGGGCGCCGCGTGCAGGATTTTGATGCCAAGTGGGCCATTCAGATGAACGACACCCATCCCTCAGTGAGTGTTGCTGAACTGATGCGCCTGCTCATTGATGATCATGAGCTGTCTTGGGAGCTTGCCTGGAAAATTACCCAGAACACCTTGGGCTATACGAACCATACTTTGCTGCCTGAAGCACTGGAGAAATGGCCGATTGATCTGTTCGGGCGCTTATTGCCGCGTCATCTGGAAATCATCTACGAGATAAATCGCCGTTTCCTGGATGATGTTCAATTGTCTTATCCGAACGACCTGGAACGAGTGCGACGTTTATCGATTATCGACGAAGGAGGAGAACGCTTCGTTCGCATGGCGCATTTGGCGAGTGTGGGAAGCCACGCGATCAATGGCGTTGCCGCGCTTCACACAGAGCTACTGAAAAAGTATGTTCTTCATGACTTCTACGAAATGTATCCGGAACGCTTTAGCAACAAAACGAATGGCGTCACGCCCCGACGCTGGCTAGCTTTAAGCAATCCCCGCCTGCGTGAGCTTATTTCCAGCAAGATTGGAGACCGGTGGATTAAGGATCTGGAACAGCTTCGTCAACTGGAGCAATTTGTTGAGGATCGTATATTTCGGGAGGACTGGCAGAAAGCTCAAACCGAAGTGAAAAGCAGTCTTGTGGACTACATCGAGAAGAAGACCGGAGCGATTGTCGATCCGGCTTCGATGTTCGATGTCATGGTGAAGCGCATCCACGAATACAAACGGCAACATCTCAAGGTCTTGCACATAGTCGCGCTTTACAACAGAATCAAAAATAATCCGTCTCAAGAGATTACGCCCCGAACCTTTTTGTTCGGCGGAAAAGCAGCGCCCGGTTATGTCGCTGCCAAATTGATTATTAAACTTGTGAATTCAGTCGCGGAAGTGGTCAACAGTGACAGTGATATCCGTGGTCGCCTTCGAGTGGTGTTTCTGCCTGACTACAACGTTACGTTCGGGCAAAGGGTGTATCCAGCGGCGGATCTGTCGGAGCAAATCTCGCTTGCCGGCAAAGAGGCATCGGGCACGGGCAACATGAAGTTTGCGCTGAACGGCGCTCTTACTGTGGGAACACTCGACGGCGCCAACATCGAAATTCGAGAGGCGGTTGGTCCGGATAATTTCTTTTTGTTTGGGCTTACAGCGCCGCAAGTTTATGAGCTAAAAAGCCGCGGTTATGATCCTCGGACCTACTATGAATTGAATGAGGAGCTGCGAGCGGTGCTCGACATCTTGCGCTCCGGAACTTTCTCTAGAGGAGACCGGGAATTATTCCGACCGCTGATCGATGATATTCAATATCACGATCCCTACCTGTTGATGGCTGATTTCGATTCTTATCTAAAATGTCAGGATGGGATAGATGCTGTTTTCCGAGATCACGATCGCTGGACACGGATGTCGATTCTAAACACCGCTCGTATGGGACGATTCTCTTCTGACCGCGCCATACGGGAGTATTGCGACGATATCTGGAAGGTCAAGCCAATCCACGTGGAGCTTGTCGATCTTTCACCAGAGAAAGTGCCGGTCGGCTAGCTGATGGTTTAACCTCATGTCACGAGTTAGCTGAATAGCGCTTCATGGACCAGGCCGGAGTGTCGAATCCCGAATTGGCGGAATCTTCTCTTAACCGTTTACACGTCCCATCAGGCTGCATGGTTCGAGCGCGTGCCTGGTCACGAAGATAGACGTCGAGGACATCTTCCTTTTATTCTCTGAAGAAGCCGGTTGTTCTCAATTGGAAATAGTACATCCACACGTCGATTTAAATTGCGGGGCATCAAATCGGCACTGCCCAAGTAGAGTTCTGCCTGAGCGGCATTTGCAAAGTAGTACGCTCGGCTGTGTTCGAGATAGTGTCTGACGATACTCACGATGCGAATATTTTTCGCTCAACCTTGAAACTCCAGGTCTCAAGCAGGAAAGTCCGCGAACTTGCAGATCGATCTTGACGCGAGCTTGGTTGCTTCGCGTACTGCTGCTTCTGACATAGGGCTTCTCTCTTCCATTTACGCTAACGAGAAGTTCCTAGCGTAACAGCGAAAACGACGCTTAACATAAGTTTCTTCGTTTCAAAGTAATGACGAAGCTATATCTATGTAACCGGGCCAGGATTGAACGGAACGAGAGCGTTGCCTAAGCCCCAATGTTCTGCCCAAGGCATCTTTCGACCGCTCGCCACATCCAGAATGAAGTGGAAAATCTCCCAACCGACTTGCTCAATACTGGAGCGGCCTGTCGCGATTCCACCGGCGTCGATGTCGATCAGGTCGTGCCATCTTTCAGCGAGTGCAGTTCGTGAGGATACCTTTATCACGGGCACAAGAGAAAGTCCGTATGGACTCCCTTCGCCGGTGGTGAAGACGTGAAGGTTCATAGAGGCAAGCTGTTGCGTTCCACAGATAAAATCGCTGGCAGGAGTGGAAGCAAAGACCAAGCCTTTTTGGAATACTCGTTCTCCATGGCCGGCAACCGCCATAATGGCGCTGCTGCCGGCTTTGGCGATTGATCCCAGCGCTTTCTCCACCACGTTCGATAGACCACCGCGCTTATTGCCCGGCGTTGGATTGGCGCTTCGATCGGCTCCGCCCTTTGCGAGGTAATCGTCGAACCAGCGCATCTCTCTCACGAGCGCTTGCCCGACCTCGACACTGATTGCGCGAGGAGTCAAGAGGTGAATGGCGTCGCGAACTTCCGTGACCTCGGAAAAGAGAACTGTCGCGCCCGCTCGCACCAGGAGATCGGCTGCAAAGCCTACTGCGGGATTACAAGTAACTCCCGAGAAAGCATCACTGCCGCCACATTGGAGACCCACAATAAGATTTGACGCAGCACAGGTCTGTCGTGATCTTTGCTGAAGCATGGCCAGTTTCTTTTCTGCTGCCAGCATGATAGCGGCGACACTCTCCGCGAATCCGCCTTGATCCTGGATCCTTATTACATTCAAATCCTGCAGATCGGTACTTCCAAGCTGGAAGAGGCGTTGCGGTTGTAACTTCTCACAGCCTAGACTTACAACCAGCGGTTGTCCAGCTAAGTTCGCATGTAAGCTGATGTTCCTAAGTGTCTGGATGGGAATAGCAGCTTCCTTTGTATCAATGGCTACCCCACAACCGTACCCGTGAGTGATAGAAACAACGTCGTCGACATTCGAGAAATGCGGCAGGAGTTCAGACTTAATGCGTCTTACAGCAAAGTCGACGGTCGGCGCAACACACTGAACGGTGGTTGTGATTCCGAGGATATTTCTTGTTCCGACGGTTCCGTTATTGTTCGGGTAACCGTCGAAACTATATCCAGGAAGCGGCGGTAGTTCGGGGGGGACAGCATTGGCGAGAGAAAGTAAATCCAATCCTGGTGCGGCGGGCAGATTAATCATCTCTTCGCGTACCCAAGCGCCTGTTTCGATATTACGATTGGCATAGCCGATGACCTGACCGTAACGAAACACCGGCTGATTTGGTTCTATATCAGCTAACGCGACCTTGTGAGATTGTGGAACTGTTTCACGGAAGACCAACCCGGAAGCATCTGCACTTCCTTTTGGCGCACCTTCGGGGTCTACGATGATCGCGACGTTGTCACTTTTATGGACACGTATAAAGAGCGGACTCACAACCCGCATTTTAGCGCTTGCAGGTGGAGCGCCGATGAAGCGCTCCAATCCAAATACGACCACTCTAAGAAAGAAAGATAATGCTCGACGGACTTCCAACCGGGAGGTATTGTCCTGTAAACGACAGTAGTCCACTGTCGCGATCTATGCGGAAGCTAGTGACCGTGTCGCTCCGTTGATTACAGGAATAGAGGAAGTCTCCTGAAGGATCTATGTCGATGTTTCGCGGATAGTCCCCCAGGGTGGGAGTTTGCCCGATGTGAGTTAGTCCGCCCGTCGTGTCGATCGAGAATACGCCAATTGAATTATGGAGCCGATTGGCGGCATAAAGAAACCGGCCGTCCGGAGAAATCAAAATCTCAGAAGTGAAGTTTGTGCCGGTGAAGCTGCGGGGTAACGTTGAGATTGTCTGTTGGGGAATTAGAGATCCATTTGTTGCGTCGAACTCGAAGAAAACTATTGTGGACGCCTCCTCCTGAATTGAGTAGACCCATTTCCCGTTCCTATGGAAGGCGAGATGCCTAGGGCCATCTCCGGGAGGTAGAGAGACAAAAGAGGCGTAGCTGGCCGGCGATAACGTACCAGCTTGTGTATCGAAGTTATAGATGTAGATCCGATCCTGTGCTAAGTCTGTCTGCAACGCATAACGATTACTCGGATCCGATTGGATAAAGTGTGCATGGGGCGCCTCGTGGCCGCTAATGGCGAAACTTCCCGGGGGTGCGTTCGTCGCTCTCGTTGGTCCGAGTGAGTCGACATCCTGGTGGAAATCTGTAGCGGCGCCTAGCCAGCCGTCAGATAGGATCGGTAAAACGGCAATACTTCCTCCGCCGTAATTAGCAACTAACACGAACTTACCTGAAGGGTCTACGCTTAGGTGCGCTGGCCCACCGCCTCCGGAACTCATGACATTGAGGAATACTAAATCGCCGTTCGATCGGTTAATTGCAAAAGCACTGACAGAACCGTTTGTTCCATTGAAGTTCGACACTTCATTAACTGCATAGAGATGGGAACTCGACGGATCGAAAGAGATCCAACTCGGACTTGTAGTTTGTGAGACCACCTTGACGAAAGACAGACGCCCGTTCGCAGGATTCATTGTATACAGGTGAATTCCTTGGCCATTACCGCCATTGCCGATTGCTCCCGTATACGTCCCGACGTATACGTCTACTCGACCTCCTGTTGCTGAGGATGTGTTTTGTTGCGCTTGAACGGATACTGAAGGAGCAAGCGTTAGAACTGCAGCCGTCTTTAGTAACCCCCGGCGAGAGAGAGAACCGTGAGTTTCGAGTCGTGCGTTTGTTGATTCCATCATTTCCTCCTTTTGGCAAACATAGCCTGTGAATGATGAGAGTTAAACAACTCCGCGGATGGTATCACGAAACGCACCCCTCGTGGACGCCTGGCCCATCTTCACCGGGCCAGCTGCGCGCGATGGCTTCAATTTGCGCCTTTGAGAAGTAACCCTGGCGAGCCTGAACAATCAAATCTTTCTTGCCCTTCAGTGTGACGTCGATTGCACGATAAGCGCCATCTGAGGGCCAGAGTCAGTGCCCCTTCATCGCTCCTGCTCGGGTTCACGCGTCTGAAGGAGAGCGAGCGACTTCTCCAAGCGTTCGCGCGAAGATGTTAAATCTTGAAGGAGCTCCACTTCACGATCAACGTGAATGAGAAACGCTTTGTCGTGATGCGGTTGAAGTAAATGCTCGAAAAATTCTTGCTCGCGGCGCGCTCTTCCGAAAGCATTCTGCGTTCGCTTGCGCTAGTATCAACCAGTAAAGCTAAATGTGAGTGTAAATCGCTTTATTTTTAACAGTAACGAATTGTCTGAGGCTGGCCGTCCTCTTCCACAACGAAATCATTCTTCACCAGGACTCGTAGCAATCTTGTCATATTTGCCACAAACAATGGCGACGACATTCACCATTTTTACGTCTGTGGAGAAGGACGGTTTTCGGGCATCCTGATCGATCAGACAAGCAGCAGGTTGTAAAGACGAAGAAGTCGGAATCAGGCTGCGGCGTGATAGCGCGGCTACTACTTTCATATCGCTGTTAGTGGCTTCGATTATGAGAGATGGACGAAGGAGAAATGCGGTTCCCAAGAGATGGAAATGCAAGCGGGAAGTTCGTTGGAAGACCGATAGGGGTAGAAGCCCAAAGAGTGCAGAGACAATTCCTGTCGATAGTTCGGTTCTTAAGTTCAGCCGCATTTTGGCTAGCCGTCGCAAACGTGGTGTTACTGCTTTTGATTGGCCACTACGACGTTCGGCTTGGCTCTATTCATCTGGTTGCGCATGGACTGTTTAAGCCGCTCCAGCTCGCAGCCGGTGCATTCTGGATTTGGTTAGCGCTGCGCGCCCGGAGCGGAGGAGTTCCCGACCTAGTTGAGACTAAAGGCCTGACCCCGATTTGGCTTTTAGCCATCTTTGTGAGTGCGGCGCTGGTGGTGCATGGGCCCTTTGTCACGGTTAACTTTCAAAATCCGTTCTGGACCCATCTAGAGTCGAGCATGGAATTGACATCCTGGTCAGCTGTCGGAAATCTCTTTACAAAACCGCAGTCGGATGGATTCTACCGGCCTCTGACCTTTCTATCTCTTTTTGCTGATTACAAAATCTTTGGCCTTTATTGGCCTGCTTATCATTTTCAGAGCATTGCGCTACATATTGCAAACGTTATTCTGGTCTGCTATCTGGCCAGCGATCTTGGTCTGGGTCGAAAGGCGAGCCGGGCGGCCGCACTTCTCTTTAGTGTTGCGCCTCTGACATTTGAGGCCGTTCTATGGCCGGCGGCGCGGTTCGATTTATGGGCAACACTTTTTATTCTTTTGACACTGAGAGCGACGATAAGAATTTTGAGGGATGAACAATCGGGATATTTGCGATGGCTGTCAGCCGGAGGCTTGTATCTGCTTGCGCTGCTGAATAAAGAGAGCGCCTATTGTGTACCGCTGCTCGTTTTGTTTCTTGTGGTTACTAGGAAGATTTGGGGCATAGATCAAATGATGCGGCGAAATGCAATTGGATTAGTTGCCCTGTTTGCAATGCTAACCGCCGCGATGCTGCTTTCGAGAGTCGCTTTGTATCACAGTTTGGGAGGCTATGCTACGCCGGTCGGCCAGTCCGCCCACGTCCACATCGCGTTCAAGACGATTGAATCATTGTTCACCCGTGTGTTCGCGATCGGCCTATTTACAGCCAATCTCAGCAACGGCATTTTCTCGTCGCTGGGTATAGGTTTGTTTCTTTTTGTAACAGTTTTGGCCGTAATCTTTGTATCAGGGGTGAAGTTACAATCTGTCGAATTGTCGTTGCTGGCACTTGCCTTTATTGCCGCACTGCCGACGCTGAATATCATCGGCTGGATCGGTGTGAATGCCCAACAATCTAGGTATTTGTATTTGCCGGGAGTTTGGCTGATGCTGCTATTTGCGCGGCTCATTTTCAAGACAAATTGGCCAGCCATGACGGTTGCATTGATGTTGACAGCCAATGGGTTGATTACTTATTCAGACCTCTCAATTTACAAGGATATGTTGAAGCGAACCAAAAGTTTGGCTGGTGAAATCTCAACTAAAGTCAGCGAGAAGAATATTAAACAGATTGTGATTCTAAATCTGCCGCCTGAAGCAAACGGAATCTTCTTCTTTCGTGATGAATTGTCGAGGCAAATTGTGGAGCGGCTGCCTGAAGAAGAAGTGGCGTTCGATGCTCCGGTTGTTCGCGATCAATCTGCGCTTTGGTTCCAATGGATTCCTGACGCCCGGACTTTGGTACAAGTGCCGCCAGGAATTCGTACAGTCCGCTGAACATACCACGCTTGTTTGAGGCTATTGCGGTTATGAGTTAGTCAAGCGTGAGATGCTCCGGTGGTCAACTATTTTGAAAGCGGTCCCCTGGATCCAAGGGCGATCTAAGCCATCGAATAACTGCTCAGATCTATCTTGACGATCAAAGAAACTCAGGAAACGAGTACAGCGCGATAGCGTGCTTTTCCTTCCCGTGTATGATCGAGAGCAGCATTTGCGTCTTCCATGGGAAACGTTTCGATCATCGGTTTGATGCCGTGCAGGGCTGTGAAAGACAGCATTTGCGTGGTGTCGTCGATCGAGCCGGGCTGACCGCCGACGATTGACTTTTCACCAGCGATCAGGCCCCAACAAGAAACAGCGATCGGCTTATCGGGAATGCCGACGATGCACAGCTTGCCTCCTGGCCGTAGAGCCGCGAGGTACTCGTCCCAAGGCAAGTCGGCGGTCACAGTGGAGAGGATGAAGTCGAAGGATCTCGCTGCCTTTTTGAGTTCGTCGGTTCCACGAGTCGCAATAAAACGCGTTGCCCCAAAGCCGTGCGCCTGCTCTTCCTTGTCATGGGTTGAACTGATTGCGGTCACGTCACAGCCCCACTTGGCTAAGTATTGAACCGCCAGGTGACCCAATCCGCCGATGCCAACTACGGCAACGCGGCTGGTCGGCCGCACGCCATACTTAAGCAGGGGAGTGAACACTGTTGAGCCGGCACACATGAGCGGGCCGGCATGTTCCGAGGCGATCTTGTCCGGGAGCGGGTAGGCGAAGCGCCAGTTATTCACGCGGACAATGGAGGCAAATCCACCTCGGTGACTGCCCATAACGGTCCCGGCCACCTCTGCGCAGACGTGCTGCGCGCCGCCTTCGCACCACTCACATTTCATGCACGAGCCACAGAGCGCAACCACTCCAACGCGCTGGCCCACCGCCAGGCGGTCTACATTCGAACCCACCGCGGAAACTGTGCCGACGATCTCATGTCCGGGCACGACAGGATACTGTGACATTCCCCAATCGTTGTCCACCAAGGCCACATCGGTATGACAGATGCCGCAATGGGTTACTTGCACATCGACTTCCTCTGGCCCGAGTTGACCTAAGTCGAATTCGAAGGGCTGCAGATTCGCTTTCGCAGTTTTTGCGGCATACGCTTGTACTGGCATTCGTAGATTTCTCCTGGGCTGTTTCTGGGTTTGCTGAAGTGCAGAATTCTCCAGAAAGCCGAATCAGACTCTTGCCCCCGAATGCCTAATTCACCCTGTTTATTCAATGCATAGAACTCTAAAGCTCTTGCACAATCCTCTAGTCTGAAAAGTCGGTAAATCGAGAACAGTTCTAAGCTAGGAGGATGGATGTACTCGAGCCGGAACGAAGGCGGATGACCGAATTGCTCAACGGGTTAAGTTCCCAGGAGGGAGCTCGTCCGTCGCATTTAACCTGAATTCCGAAGTTAGACATTTGAGTTTCAAGTAGTTGAGTTTGGGATTGGGGTCAGGTGGCGACGACGGGATCCAACTTCGGAGAAGTTTGAAATTTCCAAGCGAAGATGCTGTCCAGTAAAGGGTTTCTGGTTTGCAGACCGCCCCAGTTTTGAGAGAGATGGAGCACGAGCCGCCGGCCGGTGCGGCCCAGGATGGCTCCGCAGGTAAGGACCTGGGTGCGGACGGTTGCGGGTTCGCGATAGCGCGGCAAATCGGCAGCGCGTTGAAACTCGACGAGTAAGTTGAACAGCAGCAAGATAGCCCGAAAGGCAGCTTCGGTGGCAAAGAACTGTTTCAAGCAGAAGCCATCCGCCCCCAAGTCATGCTTGAGTTCGGCAATGCGATTCTCCCTGTCGGACCGCCGGTTGTAGTCGCGCCAGATCTCCTCCGGTGGAGCGCTGCAAGTGGTGACGAAGATACGGAACACATAGCCGGGAACATCGATGAGCTTGCGACCAACACTGTCGCGGCCTTCCCGCACCACCTCGCGGATCACCACGAAGCGGCGTTCGGTTTGCCAGCCCCATAACTTGACACGGAACTCACCGGCCGAGTAGGCATCATCGAGTTCCCGCCATTCGGTCACGTGCTGTGCTTCGCGCTTGATCCACTTGGTGAGGCGCGCGACTACAAGGTAGGGCAGACGGCGCTGTTCCAGAAAGCTCAGCAGCTTGTCATCGAAGAATCCAGAGTCGGCTCTTACCAAGCGGATCTTCTGGCGCTGTCCCCATAACGCCAGAGCTTCTTCGAGAAACTCCACCACGCCACGCGCTGGCCCGCAGTTGCCGCTGCGGAGCCAGCCGGGGAGGAGCAGATGCGCTTCCGCCAGAACAGCCAGCAAAGGATGATGTGAGGGCCGTCCGTGTTTGCGCGGGTTATGCCCCTTGAGAGATCCTTCCTGCCTTCCATAGCGCTCGAAAACAGTTGAGTCCAGGTCCAGACTGTAGCCTTCGCTGCGCGCTGGCACCCGTTCCATCTGCCATTGCGTCAGCGGTTCGAACAAGCGCTGCACGTTCCCCATCGTGAAGCGCCGGAACAGATTGCGGATCGTGTCGTCGCTGGGAAAGCGATCGATACCCAGCAGCGCATGCAACGCTCGATCGCCGCGCAGCCAGTTGGCGTGCGCGAACCGTTTGGCGCCTACCAAAACCGAGATCAGAAACGCAGTAAATGTGACGGTGGGATCGATCCGATTCGGCGACCGCCAGCAAATCGGCATGCACTGCCTAACCTTTTCCACGAACCCAACCTGCCGTAGATAGGCGACGAAGACTGCGACCCCGCCGAACGGGGTAACCGCCCGGCCGGTTTCTCGCAGAATCAGCCGCTCCTTCGATAACAGAGCAAGCACTTCTCGTGGGACGCAAATGTCCCGGTCATCTTTGTTCATCCCCCATTCTTGTCAGACCCTTGGCAAACTATGCTTAGTCCAACTTCGGAATCGAGGTTTAAAGGGCGTGACGTTCCTGCGAACCACGCGCTCGTCGCAACCGGTGCCGGTATTGTACGAGCCATGCATTGTGATCGTGGCACAAGGCCGTAAGCGGTTCCATCTGCCCGATCAAGTGCTTACCTACGATTCGCGCAACTATCTCGTACTCACGGTGCCCGTACCGGCAGATTGTGAAACCGAAGTATCCGAGCATGGTCCATTCCTGGGTGTAGCGATTCGGATTGACCTTGCTGTTCTCGGTGATTTGCTGATGAAGATGGACACAAGATCACGCCCGAACCGCACGAGGCGCTGCGACGTTTGGGTTAGCGCTCCTCCCATGAACGCGTTGCTTAGCAACGTCACAGTTCGTCTTCTTGAATGCCTCGCTTCGCCGACCGATTCGAAGGTACTGGGACGGCAGCTTGTTCGAGAGCTTACCTATCGCGTGTTGTGCGGAGACGAGGGGGGCGCTCTGCAGGATCTGCTTCTGGCTAACGGAGCTCGCACGCAGATCCATCGCATTCTTCACCGAATGCACACCGCATATCGATCACCGCTGGATGTATCGTCTATGGCGCACGAAGCCGGCATGAGCGTTTCAGCGCTGCATTTCCACTTCAAAGCGGTGACGGCGACTTCGCCCGTGCAGTATCTGAAGACGATCCGCCTTCACAAGGCACGGATGTTGATGGTGCAGGAGGCGATGAGCGCCTCGATTGCCGCGAACAGGGTGGGGTACGATAGCGCCTCGCAGTTCAGCCGGGAGTTCAAGCGTTTGTTTGGTGCACCTCCGGTCGATGAGGCCCAACGGGTCCGGGCAATGTTTGGGTTTACGGAAGGGAACTCGGCGAGCTGAGGCTATACCATTCTCTCCCGCCAAATGGACTGATTCTTGTGAAATCCAGGACCGACGATGAAAGCGGCTTTCTACTCACGTTTGTTGAAGCATCTTGAACCCAAGGCCGGTTGTACTGAGCGCGTTCTCCCACTTCGGACCACCGGCATATGAGACGGTCTGCCTTTGTTTGCCATGAAGTGTTCATTGCTTTCCCGCCTCTAAGATCGTGAAAGAACCTGGAACCAGGGGGCCTCGCCGAGGTCTTCCGCCAGGTCCTGTACCCTCAGGCGCCGGCCCGAATTCTGCGGCAATCAGGAAAATGTGCCCGGTTTTCGTGTCGATGGTCATTGTTTTGGCCGAGGACATCGTTTTCAGTGTCTGGGCGACCTCAAACGTGTCCGGACCTTTCTCCTTGATCACCGTTAGCGTTCCATCGCCCTGTGAACTGAATGCCTCTCTTGTTGCAGGCAGAAATCCTGCTCCATCCACGCCCGTCCCAATCGGCAGAGTCGTGATGATTTTTCCGTCTTTCGCATCCATGATCAAGCTCACCGCCGGGTTCCGGCACGCTACAAACAGCACATGGCGCTTGGCGTCAAAGGCCAGCCCGGCAGGGGTCTTGTTGTTCCCTAGCGGGTATCGTGCGGTCACTTGCAGCGTTTTTGTATCAACCACCGCGACCTCGTTCTTGTCTTCTACGTCGATGTACAAGCGTCCCTTACCGTCAGTGGCGGCCTGCTCGGGCGCTCCTTTCAGATCGATGGTTCCCAAAACTGATCCGTCTTTCGAATTGATCACGATCACGTTCGGAGCGGCGTGGCTCAACACGTACACGCGTTGACTCGATGGATCGAACAACATTCCGTCCGGGTTGCCTTGGACATCAATGGTCTTCAACGTTTTGAGCGATGATGGGTCGAACATCACCACCGGTTTGCTGCTCGCAAATCCGTGTTGGCTTTTCGTATCCACTACGACGCCATGCGCGCCCACGCCTGGAATCTCGCCAGATGGCTTTAGTGTGTCCAGATCGAAGACCGAAATGCGTTTGGTGGGACCCGATCGCGCAACGTAAAGCTTTCGACCGTTGGGATCGGCATAGACGTAGTCGAAGCCGCCATCGCCGCCCGTCTTGACCTGCTTCAGCAATTGGTAGTCCTGTGCTAGCGCCGTAACCGAGAACAGCAATACCGCGCAAAGTCCCCCTATGGTTCGCATGCCTAGATGCGTTCGAGTCGCGTCTGGGCGTCGCCGAACTGTTCTGCTTTGACTCCGAAACGATCCATTAGCGACAGATACAAGCTGCACATTTTACGCTTGTCTTCGCCGTCGTTGAGGTAGTTCAGCGTGCGTCCGGTTTCGAGCGTTCCGCCCAGTCCTCCGGCGAGCACGAGCGGCAAGCGGAAGTTGTCGTGCTTGCGGCCAATCCAGAGATTCGACAGGAACATCAGACAGGTATTGTCGAGGACGGTTCCGTCGCCTTCCTTCATGCTGTCCAGTTTGGAGGCCAGGTAGGCGTACTGGCTGACATGGAAACGGGAGATGCGCTCGTATCCATCCGAGTTGTTGTTGTGAGAGGCGGCGTGGTGCCCGTCCTTTACATCGAGGAAGGGATAGTACATGGCGGAAAGATCACGAGAGATAATCAGCGACGCGACGCGGGTCTTGTTAGTTTGGAACGCGATGGCGATGATGTCGCACATCAGGCGAGCGTGATCGCGCAGGTCTTCCGGCAGTCCGTTGGCAGGACGGTCCATAGCGGCCACGGGTGTATTTTTTGCTTTGGCCGCGTCCTCGGCATCCGATTTGCCCTTGCGCATTCCTTCGACGCGTTTTTCCACTTCGCGCACGCTGGTCAGATATTCATCGAGCTTGCCTTTGTCGGTCGAGCTGATTTTCTGGGAAAGGTTCTGGGCGCGATCTTTCACACGGTCCAGGATGCTGATATTCAGCAGGCTGCCGCGGTTGTCGAACAGGTTGTCCCAGGCGAGCGAAGGATAGACTTCTACGGGCACGGGGGAATCCGGACTCTGCCAGGAGATGTGCGAACTGTAGGCCATGGAGAAGTTCGTCTCGTGATAGCCGGTCATGGGCTGCTCGCAGGCGAGAACGATACTCGATTGCGGCGTGTCCTGACCCACGCGATTGGCGATCATCTGATCGATGCTGATGCCGGAGTGGATGATGGCGCCTTTGGAAATATGCGCACCCGACAACAGACTTCCGGTCTGTCCGGGATGGATGCCCTGACCGGTGAGCGCTTTCACATAGAGACCATCGATGACGTTGATCTTCTGCTTGAGAGGCTCCAGAGGCTCCAGCGTTTTGCTGAGCTTCATGGCGGCGCCTGCGCCGTCCGCGCTCCAGTGGTCCTCGTTGATGCCGTTGCCCAGGAAGACGACGCCGAAGCGCTTCGGGAAGGCAGAGGCCGATGCCGTATCGGCGAGCGCGTGGAGCGATTCAAGCCACGGCAACGCCATGGTGCAGCCGGCGCCGCGAAGGACGGTGCGGCGCGAAATGGCACGAGCGGATTTCTTTGACGATTGCGACATGAATTAGTTCGCCTTCCTTGTCTTAGCTGGGGATTGTAGCTGGGCCACGGACGATGGCTGAGGCGCGTCCGCGATTCGTTTGTTTAAAAATTGCGGGCTTGTGACTATGGTTTCGACCAGTGAATTGAATCGATACCCGTTCGCTGCGAGTTGAGTTTCCATGCGCTCAATGAGGGATTCGTCGGAGAGTTGGAGCGACCTGTTCAGAGCATAGGCGAGTAGTTTACGACTGAGGTTACTCACAAACTGGTCCTGGCGGTGATCGCGGATGAAAGTCTGCAGGCCTTTGAGTCCTGTGCCGTCGATGCCGCCCGGATAGGTCACGGCGGTATCGACCGGTCGCCCGGCGAGATCGTTGGTTCTGGCATCGCCTACCGGGCCATAGCCCTCAAACGCCAGGCCGAATGAGTCGAAGCGCGCATGACAAGCGGCGCAGACCGGGTTGGCCCGGTGTTTGGCGAGCATTTCGCGCACGGGTAGATCCGATTTCGATTCGTCGCTGGGCAATTCGGGGACGACAGGGGGCGGTGGCGGAACTCTTACTCCGAGTACTCGTTGCACCACCCAATTCCCCCGCTTCACCGGACTGGTTCGGAGGCCGGGCGAGTTTTGGGTCAGAAACACCGACATCGGCAAAATACCGCCGCGGCCGTAACGGGCTGCATCGTCCACGCGAACCCAGTGGTTGACGTCGCCTGTGACTCCGAGTACGCCGTAGTGTTGGGCCAGCGGCGGATTTACAAACGTATAGTTGCCATAGAGAAGATCGAGGACGGAACGGTCGTTAGCCATCGTATCTTCCATGAAGCGGATGGGTTCCTGAAACATGGCCTCGCGGAGATTGTCGTTGAAGGTGGGAAAACGCGCTCGATCCACCGAATTGTTGGTTTCGAACTGGCGGAAGCTGAGCCAGTTGCCCGTGAATTCGGTGGCCATTCCCTGTACGCGAGGGTCTTTCAACATGCGTTGGGTTTGGGCTAACAGGACACCCGGTTTTTCGAGATCACCCGCGGCAGCGTGCTGCAACAACTCGTTATCGGGCATGCTGGACCACAGGAAGTAACTTAATCGGCTCGCCAGAGCGTAGGCGGAGAGTGGCTGGCTGGCGAAGGCTGCAGCAGGCGCGCTGTTCAGCGCGGTGGGACGAATGACAGGTTTCGAAGAAGCGGCATCGGTATCGGAAAGATCAAGCCGATAGAGGAAGTCGGGCGCCATCAGCACGCTGACAACCGAATCGCGGATGGCGTCCTCGTGCGACAGTTCATTTTTGGTTCGAAGGGTCTGATAATAGGCCAGAATATCGGCGCGTTCGGCTTGTGTCAGGGGTCGGCGGTAGGCGCCTTCAGCAAAACGGAGCAGGGCATCGAGTTGCTTCGGCTCGGAGGCTGCGCGCTCCGTTTCCAGGCTCCGGAGGTTGGCATTCATGCGATCAAAGTGATCGCGGATGGCTTCGGGAGCGATAGGGTCGTTCTTCGGGTTGGCAGCGGCTTTTGCCAGATAGGCGTCGCGCATCGCCAGGATGACAGGTGCATCGGTGATCTGGTGATCGGCCGGGCGGGGCGAGGCAGACTCAGCGCCCTTACCGGCCACTTCGCCGCTCTGATTGAAGAAATACTGTGTCCAGGTGCGGGCCGTGAAATTGGCGATGAAGTCGAACTGGTCCCATAGGCCGTTGATCTCTCTCTGGCTTTGGTCGTCGAGGATCAATTGCATCAGCGGCGTGTCATCGCGGAAGAAACCCACCACGCTGTGGTACCCGGCGCTGAGGAGGCGGCCTTTGTCGGCTGAATCGTCGGGGAAGTAGCGGCCGCGCTCGGTGACGTAGAAAGCATCGGGGAAAACGAAAGCGAAACGCGAGAAGGCGGCTTCGTACTTTTTACGCTGGGCGGCGGGAATGACGAGATCGGGGTCGTTGGCGCGGGCCTTGGCGGACAGAGCGGACCAGCGCGGAGCCGCTTCTTTGTGAAGGCCGGGGTATTTGGGGATGGCGGGTATCACGGCGGCCGGATCGGTATCATTCCGCAGATCCTTAGGATCGCTGTCACGGCGATGCGAGGCGAATTCACGCAGCTTCCAGTTCAACAGGGGCTGCGATCCGGCCGGCAAGCCTGCCACCACCGGCGCGGCAAATTGCATGGCTGTGTGGGTGCGGATCTTCACAACGAAATCGCGCATTTCCGCGCATTGCGCGGTTACGACGCCCGGTTGGTTTGCTTTTGGATCGGACGCTTTTGGATCGGACGCTTTTGGATCGGGCAGCGCTTGCCACATTTTCTGGAGCTTCAAGACCGGGCCGACGGCGTTTCTATCGTGCAGGATCTGCCAGACCGTGGGCAGGTATTTGGGACTTACCTGTGAGTCGGCTGCAATCGAGGCTAGCGTCGCGTGCGGTTCGCCGAGAGCCTTTCGATAGCGGTAGCGCCAGGCGGCCTCAAAGTAAGCGGCATAGTTGGTCGGCTGACGGGCGTAGAAATTGATGATGCGTTGGATGGCATATTTCTCGCGATCGGTCTCGACCAGCATCGGAAAGGGCGCGAAGTCGATGGCCTCCGGTGTCAGAACCAGGTGATTGGCCACTTCACGGGCGGCCTGCAGATACTTATTGAGCAAGGCGGGCGACATGGTCAACGATTCTCCGGAGTTGTCGAAACCTGCGGTGTTGGCCGGATCCACGGGAAATTGACGCGTGATCTGCATGTCCTGGCCGGTAAGATCGCGGATGGTGTAGTTGTATTCGGCGCTGCTAAGCCGACGGGCAAGTACCACGCCCGGATCGCCAGCAGACTTTCTGATCTGTTCGGCCCGCACGGCCTGGACCCAGGCGATTACTTGCTGCCTCGCTTCATCCGGAGGCGCCGGCATCGGCTTGGGAGGCATTTCTTTTGCCGTCAGTCTATCCATCAAAAGCGACCAGCGGGGGAAATCCTCGGTAACCATATCGAGGGAGGTATAGGATTTGAGGTCGAATTGCGCGGCCGGCATCTGACCGCTATGGCAGCCAATGCAGTATTTGGTGACGAAAGGCCGCACGGTTTGTTCGAACTGCTGCTCCAAGGCGGGAGGAGGCGCGGCGATTGCCGGAAGAGCGGCAATGGCAAGCAGGGCGAAAACGGCTCGAAGCTGCATTACGAAGCTTATTATTTCACTCAATCCGGCCTGAGTATAGGATGTAACCGTTAAGCGGCTTATCTTTACGGCCCAACCCCAAGGCGAATCGCCAAGAACGGCGGGCGATTACTGTAAACCTATTAATTGCTCGGTCCTGCAATAGGGTATCCGTGCCAAATGTATTCCAGGGCATCGGGCAAGGTTTGTTGTTTCACGGCGCGGTCGGTGTGGCCGGCGTTACGCGCAAATACAAACTGGTAGTGGTAGCCCTTGGCGGCGAGCACTTTGGCCATGTCCTCATTGGCGACGACCCAATCGTGCATGTTGTCACGCATGACATTGGGACCGAAAAGGTCCCGGTCGCCGACTTCCATCCAGATTCGCAACGGCTTTCGCGGGGTGTTGGGGATGAGGTGTTCGTGGAATTCCCAGGCGCCGTGCGGTGTTTGCGGGTTAGACGGCCATTGCTGGTTTACGTAGGTGCCGGAGTAGGTGAGAACGCGGTGGTAGAGCTCGGGATGGTACCACGCCATGATCAAGGCACAAGAACCGCCGGAGCTGCCGCCCATGGTGGCCCGGCCCTCGGGATCCTTGGTGAGTTTGACGTTGGCTTGTTTCTCGACGAGAGGCAGGACTTCGTTTTCGACGAACTCGGCGTAGCGGCCTGACATGGTGTCGTATTCGAGGCCGCGCTCACTACCCTGGGCGTCGCCGCTCCCGTTGCTGATGGAAATACCGATCATCACGGGCACGCGGCGCTCGGCGATGAGGCTGTCGAGGGCTGTGAACAAGGCCCGGTCTGGTCCGTCCGCCCCGACGATGAACGGCGCAGCTGTTCCGGGTACGTATTGTTTGGGGACATAGACCGCCACGTGGCGAGTATAGGGAGCGGGATGGCTGGTGGTGATTACCATCTTGGCGGGGTCGGCAGGGTCAGCCGTGCCATAGGTGTTGGGCTCACGCGCGATGCCGGGATAGAACTTGCTGTCCGTCGATTCCATGGTGAACGTGGAGACTGTTCCTTGTGGGACGCCTTCCGATGTGGTCATCTCCGGCGCGGGATTGTGCGTCGGCCCGAGGATGAAGTTTCCGTCGGCACTGGCGGGAGCGTTGGTGCCGTCCGGCAACTCTTTCGCCATGACATAACCGGGCGTGTGGGGATCTCGTGTGGGCGGCGTCGGGCGTGGCGGGCGGGCGGCAGGAGCGGGAGCCTGGGCCATGGCCGGATACAAGCCAAACATCAGGCTGACGGAGAACGCGATGCTTAGAAGACGATGCATGGGGAGTTGCAACTCGGGCAAAACCTCATTGATCTTAACTCAACAGACCATCGGCATCTCTGATGCTGTGAGAGATCGAACGTCCTGCACGATTGGCTGCGATTTGAAGCTGAGCTCCGGCCAGCCAGTGCGGAGAAGGGTGACTGTTCTCGGGATAGCACGTGAGGTGCGGTCGGCCACCTTTCCCAGGAAGAGCATCGCCAGGCGGCCGCACCACGGTGTTAGATTGCGGCGCCGCCGGAGACGAAGATTGTTTCGCCGGTGATCCAGCGCGCGTCATCGGAGGCGAGGAAGGAGACGGGAGGTGCGATGTCCTCCGGCTGTCCGGCGCGGCCGAGCGGCGTAGAGGCAATGGCTCCCTTCTCGAAGTCGCTGTCAGCAAAGCCAGCGGTGTGGGTACCTTCCGTGACCACAAAGCCAGGATTGATGGCATTTACGCGAATTTTACGCGGTCCGAGCTCCTTGGCTAACGACTTCGTGATTGTGTCCACGGCCCCCTTGGTGGAGGAGTAGATCGAACCCGCAGCAGGAGCGGACGTGCTTACGATCGAGCTGATGTTGATCACGCTTCCACCCGCAGCTGAGAAGTGCGGGAGAGCGGCCTTGGTAGTTAGCAGCAGGCCGAGCACATTCGTATCGTACTGGCGCTTAAATTCGTCCGCCGTTACCTGATCCAGGGGCGAGAATCCATAGACGCCGGCGTTATTAACCAAAATGTCGACCTGGCCGTAAGCTTTCTTTGTTTCGGCAAAGAGCGATTCAATATCGGCTTCCTTCGATACGCTGGCGCCGACCGCAACGGCCTTTCCACCGGCCTTCGTAATGTCGCTAACAACTTTGTCAGCGCCTTCGCGGCTGGTGGAATAGTTCACCACCACGTGGGCGCCGTCCGCGGCAAGCTGCTTTGCAATTGCCGCTCCAATACCCTTTGACGCGCCTGTCACGACCGCTACTTTACCTGTTAACTTGCTCATCTCATCCATGCTTTCCGACGAAACTCTGTGCTTCGTCATTTCGATGTCTATCGAACTGATGAGGCGTGGTTGAGAAATGATTCAACGCTTGGGCGGAAGTGATTGGTCTATTATCTATAGTTCTGGCGCAACCCTTTAGAGGGTGGACAGGCGCTTCAAGTACGCCTTCCATACATCGCGGCGGAGTGTCAGGTAAGCGAATTTACCATCGCGCTTCACGTTGACCAGGTCAGCATTTTCCAGTTCTTTAAGATGGTGGGAAACCGTGGCGGGAGTGAGCCCTATCCAGTCACCCACACACGAGCAAGTGGGAGCTTTCTCCGACTCTGCAATTTTCTGCAGCATTTCAAAACGCTTAGGTTCGGCCAACGCCTTGCTGATCAACGTGAACTGCCGATCGTCGAGTTGAATTTCAGGCGCACCCATATCAATTTAGATGACGGGGTTCAGCATCGCGTTGCTAGGCGGAGTATCTTCGTCATGCAGAAGCCGACTACATCAGCCTCGCGCGGAAACACACTATCATTTGGTTTATGGCTGCTACGAATCTGCGAACTCCCAAAGTTTTTAATCATTCGGAAACGGACCTGCGCTGCTTGCGCGATCTGGCCGGGGTCGGCCGTTCGATTGAGCGCAATCTGCGGGATTTGGGCATCGAGCGAGTGCAACAGCTCGCGATGGCGGATCCCGATTTGTTGTACACACGCCTCAGTGAGCGAGAAGGAAAGCGGCAGGATCCTTGTGTGCTCGACACTTTTCGTTGTGCGGTCGCTCAGGCTCGCAATCCAACGCTGCCGCATGAACAATGTAACTGGTGGTGGTGGTCGCAGCAGCGGAAGCAGAGTTCGATTTAACTCGCAGCCGCCTGGGTGACGAGTTTTAAAGCTGAAGCGGCAGTTTGAAGCGGTTGGCCGACCACCGGCGTAATCAGATAATCGGACGCCGGGACTCCGTTGATGAGCTTCAGATTGGCCGGACGCCAGGAGTGGTGTTGACAACGGATGACGACGCTGTCCGCAAGAGTGGCCTTGGCGTCGATGGTACGGCTCTTCGGAAAACCCCAAACGGGAGTCCAGGAGTCGTGCGCTTCGTCGAGCGCGTATTTCGGATCGAGCAGCAAAGTGTATTGCGCCTGTACCGCTGTATCCGTCTGCAACCCAAGTGCACAGGCTTTATCCATCATCCAGGCAAGAGTGATGTCCGATAAGGCTGTCCCGGAGCTGACGTCGGCAGAGTAGCCGCCGCCCACGTCGCTATGCGTGCCACAGAACCAGACTTGCTCGAGGGTTTGGCCCACCGCGGGCGTGCTACTCCATAGCGTGGGCGGGAACTCAATCCGACGCTCGTCGATGGCGAGAGCATGGAATGCGTTCAGGACGTCGGGATTGAGGCTGGTATCAAGGAATCCGTAAAGAAGCGAACTCACTCCGCCGAAGAGGGCCGGAATGCCAAGCGATCCGACGGTGTCCCAAACGCCAATCATCGTGACCTTCGCGTCATAAAGATTGCAATTTCTCACGCTGTCAAGTAGAGCGGATCGTTGCTCTTTGTGGCGGTAGGCATTGAAAGCGACATCGACTAACTGATCGTCAAACTTCCCGGTGGGAAGGCCGCAGATTCCTATCATTCCGGCTAGGCTTCGAGCCGTGTATGCGCCACGGCTGAAACCGAACAGGAAGATCTCGTCACCGGCTTCATAGACGTGTGCAATTTTTGTATATGCGTGCTTGATTCGTTCGAAGAGTCCGGAGCCGAACGCCCCGCCGAGCAGTCTCTGGACGGGTGTGCCGTTCGCGCCTACGCCATCGTCGTAGAATGCGATCTGATCCGCCGTCTGATTGACGGCTTTGTACATTCGGTAGACGTTTGTTTTGCTGTCGCTGTTGTCCCATGTGCCGTCCGTGCAGCACACAATTCGTTTCGGCATGACTTTCAACTTCCTCCTACCGTCCGATATGCCGGATATGCAATTTGAGTTTGCACGTCCTTCTCCAAAGCGGATTGCGAACAAAAACGGCGTGACTTTGCCGGTCCGTTTATCCATTCCGATAACGCGGGCGCCTGCGATTCGCATTTCGGTATGAGGGCGGTTTGCTGTAGAATTGCTGTCTGCGGAAAGGACAGACAATGCAAGCTGCGAGTGGTTCGATGGAGCAGTTGAAGGAGAGAATGCGCGGCATCTGGATGGCTGGCGATTTCGGTCAAATCGCTCAGTACACGGCCAACGGAGCTGCGGAGTTTGTGCAGCGATTAAAGATTGTTCCGGGTATGCAAGTACTCGACGTAGCCTGCGGTACGGGTAATCTGGCGATACCAGCTGCGGGTAAGGGGGCTTACGTTACAGGGATTGACATTGCCGCCAACCTGCTGCAAAAGGCCCGGCAGCGGGCGGCCGCAGAAGGGTTGAAGATCAGTTTCGATGAGGGTGACGCAGAAGATTTGCCCTATCCCGAAACCAGCTTCGATCTTGTGATGAGCATGTTTGGGGCGATGTTCGCTCCACGTCCGGAGCGAGTGTCTGAGGAGTTGATGAGAGTTTGCCGACCTGGAGGCGTCGTTGCGATGGCGAACTGGACTCCGCAAGGATTTGTGGGGAAAACATTCGCACTGACCGAGCGTTATGTACCGCTTCCAAATGGAATCTCCGCGCCTGTGCTGTGGGGAGAGGAAAAAGTGGTTCGCGAACGACTCGGCGAAAAGAATTTCGAGATAAGAACCATGCGGCGAAAGCTGGTGTTCGACTATCCTTTTCCGCCGCGCGACGTGGTCGCGTTTTTCCGGGAGTATTTCGGACCCATCAAGACTGCATTCGCAAGACTCGATGCGGAGCAACAGGCAGCTTATTCCAAGGACATGGAGAACCTATGGCAAACACATAATGAAGCTGAGGACGGGAAGACCCTGGTTCAAAACGAATACTTGGAAGTGATTGCCACGCGCGCGTGAACCGAAACACAGCGTTAGACGATCGAACGAGTATGAGAGTTGTTTCGGTGAACGTTGGCGCTCCGCAGTCGATTGAGGTGCGACATGGGGTTGTACTGACGAGCATCTTCAAATCAGCGGTGAAGGGAAGAGTGGCTGTCCGCCGGCACAACCTAGACGGTGACCGGCAGTCGGACCTGACCGTCCATGGCGGTCCTTACAAAGCGGTGTATTGTTACCCCGGCGAGCATTACGGCTTCTGGCGGGAACAGCTGCCGGAAACGGAGTTTACGCCCGGAATGTTCGGCGAGAATCTCACCACCGAAGGCTTGACCGAAGAAGAGGTTTGCATTGGAGATCAGTTTCGTGTTGGTTCGGCGATTTTGCAGGTCACGCAGCCGCGAATGCCGTGCTTTAAATTGGCGCTCCGATTCGATCTGCCGGACATGGTGAAGCGATTCTGGCATAGCGGAAGGTCGGGAATCTATTTTTCCGTGGTCGAAGAAGGCGACGTGGCGGCCGGCGATCCTATTGAGAAAGTTTCGAGTGCTGCCCGCGGCGTCAGTGTCGCCAACGTGGTGAGGCTTTACCGGGGCGAGGAGGACGATCCCGAGCTATTGGAGCGTGCGTTGCAAGCGCCGTTGTTTGGAAGCTGGAAACGGGAGATTGCGGAGCGCCGCGGTTCGTTATGACGACTTAACTGGCGCTCCGATCCACCAGGTGATGCCCGCAACGTCGACTATGCCGGCGTTCCGATGTCCATACGGTTTGTCTTCCGGTTCGCTTTGGGACGTCGCCCCAGCTTTGAGCGCCTTGCGATAGGTGTCATCGACATTTTCCACCCATAGGTAGAGAGAAGCCTCTTTTGCTTTCCACTGAGAACCGGCTTGGCCTAGCATCACCAAGGAATCGCCGATGTTGATTTCGGCGTGCATGATCGTATTGTCCGGAGTGCGCTCACAGATCGACTCAGTCGCTCCGTAAGCGGCTTTGAGAAAGTCCAGTTCGGCCTCTGCGTCTGTTACGACGAGGTAGGGCGTGATGGTGCGGTAGGTATCGGGCGTGTCGCTCATGCGGAAAGCATCTCACGATCACGCGGAATCGGATTGTAAAAATTTGACGTGGTTCTGAAACTGAGTGCGCCCAGTTTGATACTCGGTCGGCGTGATGCCGGCAAAGGAGCGGAAGTCGTGAATGAAGTGAGCTTGATCGTAGTAGCCGCAATCGACCGCGACCTGCGTCCAGTCTGTGCCACGACGGCGAGCGGCATCCGACAAAGCACGTTGAAAGCGGAGAAGACGACAGTATCGCTTTGGTGTGATGCCGACGGCCCTTTTGAATTGCTCGATGAAGCGCTTCGGGCTCAGGCCGATCTGGCTATTCACTCTTGCCATGCTGAGCTGATCGGGCTGGTGGCGGAATGATTTTAGGGCGAATGTTACGGCGGGATGCAGACTGAGCGGCGCCCACATCCGTTGGAGTAGCTGCTCCAGCGCGTCGAGCTTGGCTTGCGGACTCGGAGCTTGGAGAAGTCTTTCGCGCAACTCAGCTGCCGTGCTGCGGTTCCAGAGCGAGTCAAGCGGTATGTCGGGTTCACAGATTCGATCCGCGGGCGGACGGAAGAAACCCAGGGTTCCACCCGGTTTGAAGGACACGCCGGCCACGCATTCCTGCTCTGCCGTGTCGATCACACAGAAACGGGAATGCACTCCGGATAGGGCCGCGCCTGAGGTGGTGGTGTAGCGGCTGAGACCGAGCTCGGGCTGGTAAGAGCGGATTTGGTCTTCTTTGAGATTGATGATCAACTGCGCCGATCCGTTGGGGAGGACGCGCTCGAAGGCGTGCGGCGCTGGATCGTCTTCGTAGTACCAGATGGACGCGATGTGCGCATCGAGAGGTGGCGCGGGTACTCGATTCAGGTACAGCATTGGCAGCGTTTGCTGTTCAATACTTTATCGTTGCGGGGTCACTGCTGGATATTGATGAGGTAGCCACCGCTTCCTCCTCCGGTCGCGGCTCAGTTTTGTTTCTGAGAATAAAAAGTAGCGTCACTCCCAGCGCGATACCAATTAGATAAATGTTAGCGGGCTCCGGCACGACCGGGTCAGTCTGTTGACTTGGGCCAATTAGGAATGCGAATGGGTCGCCCAAGCGGCTTAGTGGAATATAGTTCCCGGGAAAGGGCCGACTAAACTCGAAAAAATTTGTTGGGCATTCGGCGCTAAAGGAGGGATCATTCGATCCGGGTACGAGGGTGAACGGGGGAGCTGGGGCGCAGTGAAGTGGACCCCTGGACTGAGACAGCAAGTTAAGGGGGTAGTTACCGTTCGTTGAAAGATCATTGCACGGCGTAGTTGCTGTTGTCCATTCTGTAAGCACCTGAGCGGAAGACAGGGCAACGCAGGGATGCGACCCGAGCGTCGACTCAGATGCCGGAACGGCTGGGGCGGCGGAAGCCGCCCCGAAAGAGAGCGGTTCTGGCGCAAGGGCGATAAATCCCAGGGTTTCAGGGGCAGCGCCCCTGATCAAGTAGAGCGCGTTGTTCATTGTGCGCCTTTCTCGAAGTCGGCAGGCGGCAGGTAGCCAAGAGCAGAATGCAATCGCTGCTGGTTGTATACGAGCTCAAGAAACTCAGCAATGCCGGAACGGACCTCGGCAAAATCGCGGTATTCGTTGCGATAGATCTCTTCGTATTTGAGTGTTTTCATGAACGACTCGCACGCAGCGTTGTCGTAAGGGTTGCCTTTTCGGCTCATGCTGATGGTGATTTCGTGATCCTTCAGCAGCGCTGTATACTCGTGCGAAGCATACTGCACGCCTCGATCGGAATGATGGACCAACCCGGGTGCCGTGCGCCGGCATTGTAGCGCCATGCGCAACGCGGAGACGGCGAGTTCGGCTTCTAATGTTCTTCCCAGCGCCCATCCGATCACGCGTCGCGAGAAGGCATCCAGCACGACCGCGAGATACACAAACTCCTCGCGCAATCGTATGTAAGTAATATCAGCCACCCACAACTGATTAATCGCTGTCGGAGCGATGGCACGCGCCAGGTTGGGATACACGGGCAGGCTATGCCGCGAATCGGTGGTGGTCACGAAGGCGCGGCGCCGAATACACAGCAGATTGTCTTCGCGCATAAGCCGCAACACGCGCTTGTGATTTACGGCGAAGTCGCGGCGCTGCAACTCCGCCGTGATACGGCGATAGCCGTAGCTTGGCGATTGCAAAGCAATCTTCTGCATCTCATCGCGCAGTTCCATTGCCATTGGAATGCCTTGGCACGGCAATCGGAAGCGGTAGTATCCGGCCCGGTTTAGCCCCGCCATAGCGCACAAAGCAGTCACGGCTTTGCCTTCTTTCGCGGCGCTCCGGATTTCTTCAAACAAACATCCGCGCCACTGACGACGGCCGGCGGGTGATGATCCTTGAAATGCTGCAAGGCCTTTTTTAAAAAGTCATTCTCCATCGCGAGCTGGCCGATCTTGCGCTCCAACTCCGCAATCCGCCTCGCATCATCGAGCGCCGGCAGATCCGCCCCGCGGCGGCCCAGACCCGGAAACGCCAGATCTCCTTTCGCGCGCCACTCCCCACGCCAGCGCTCCAGCAGTTTCGGCGCTAACTGATACTTTCGGGCGATCTCACCTGTTCTCGCTCCCGCATCCAATGCACGCATCGCCGCTACTTTCAATTCGCGGCTGTAAACAGCTCGGGACAAATCCATTCCTCTCTCCCTTCAATGTATTTGTCCCCTTAACTCGCTGTCTCATTTTTAGGGTTCACTCCACAGATCATCTGAGTTCTCGGCATAAATGTGCGGGACTCCCCAACGGTCGCGGATGACTTCAACCGGAGCCCGCAAACCCGCCACTGACAACTGATTCGATGGAACGGCTGTTTGGGTAGAAAGACCAACAGCTGCGAGGCATAGACAGCACAAACACGCCGCAAACCATCGACCCGGATTTGACATCTCCCAAGTCTACTTTAGAATCGAAGTGGACCATGGAAGCTTTAGAATCCGAGGATGATCCCGACAATCGATCTGCCGACGAATTGAATCAGATCCTTCGACGGCTGCGTACTTACCGGACGGAATCCGATTGGGTCAGTGCTTTGCTCGACGGCCTGAAACCGTTTGCGGAGCAGTCGGCCATCTTCGTCCTCGATAGCCACCGACTGCGATTGCAGGGCAAGCACAATCTAGACATTCCTGCCGATCTAAACTTTCCACTCGCCTCAGCCAAGGCTTTCGTGAACACCGCTCAGAGCAAGGATAGTGTTGTCGCCTTAAGAAGTTCGAGTGAAGTCGGTGAAAACTTAAGCACGGCAGCGCAAGGGCCGCGAGTTCAGCTGGTCCCCATTCAAAACGGAGAAAGGGTAGTCGCCGTTGTATTCGCAGGCGGAGACCGCGCGGTGAATCTTGCCGGCTTGGAACTGATCGCCGGAATGGCTTCGCTAGCCCTGGAGCGCAAAACCAATGCGGCTCTCAACATCCAAATTGAACCGAATGCCGCCGCGTCTCTGCCAAAGCCCATACCCCGACCGGAAACACCCCTCCGATCGCTAAAGCAACCGCAGGGAGAAGGTCCCCAGCTCGCCAGTCTCAGCGACACAGACAGGACTCGGCATCTTCGCGCCCGGCGCTTTGCTCGGGTACGCGTTGCTGAAATGCAGCTCAACTTCCCCGATGCCGGCCGCGCCGGCCGCGAACAAAATAACGTATATTTGTTCTTGAAGAGTGAAATCGATAGTGCCCGCGACTTTTACCGAAGCCATTTCATGACAGTATTGTTCATGGTGGATTATCTTCATCTGGAGCTTCTGCACGCCGCTGCCGAGGGAGATGAGTCGAGGCTGGGTGAGGATTATCCAGGCCAGTTGGCGTAGGCGATACCGGCGTAGGCGTCTGACCCAAAGCGCCCCCCTTGCTCTTTTGCTGACAGCCTGCTTTGCCTACGGCGTTCACGCCGTAGTTCCCGCCTCGCCCACCAAGCAGCAGCACGCCCCGCCCAAGGCCGTCGGAGCCGCCGGACTCCTGGCGGTCGCTCGGCATCAGCTCGAAAGCGGCAACTTCAGCGCAGCCGCGGATTACGCACTGTCGGCGGCAGCACAGGCGCCTACCCTCAGCGATTACGCCCACTTCATTCGGGCGCAGGCCGAACAGAACCTCCGGAACTACGGCGAAGTGACAAAGTCTGTGGCGCGGGTCTTCAATCAGGTCCCGGTTTCTCCGCTGGTCGGTCAGACAGCCGCCTTGGCGGTGCGGGCGGAACTCGACAACAACAGTCCCAAGAATGGCCTGGAGCTCATTCGCAAGTACTACGATCGAATCCCACAGCCGCAAGCTGACCTGCTTTTGGCCCAATGTCTGCAGGCCGCTGCCGATTTGCCTCAGGCGGCGGAGTACTTTCAGCGCGTCTACTACGGTTATCCTTCAGCCAAAGAAGCCACCGACGCAGCGAACGCCTTAGTCGCCATCAAACAGCAGCTCGGAGAAAGCTATCCGCCTCCCATGCCCGGCGCCATGATCGCTCGTGCCCAAAAACTCTTCGACTCCAAAAATCCCGCCGGGGCAAAGATTGAGCTCGCTGCCGCCATCCTGCAACTCGGAGGAGCCGAACGGGACATCGCTCGTGTTCGGCTCGGTGTCGCTGATTTTTTGGCGAACAACGCCAAAGACGCTTTCGCCTATCTCTCCGCGCTGAAGGTCGACGCCCCCGAAGCCGACGCGGAACGGCTGAATTACCTGATTCGCTGCTCGCGTAAGCTCGACCGCCACGCCGATGTAAAGCCCTTTCTCACTCAGTTGGAAGAGCAGCATCCTAAATCCCTGTGGCGTTTAGACGCTCTTATTTCAGTCGCCGATGAATCTCGCGTGGACAACGATCCGGCTACCTACATTCCCCTATACAGCGCCTGCGCTGGCACCTTCCCCGACCAGAGCCGTTCGGCCTGGTGCCACTGGCAACTCGCCTTTAACAGCTATCGCCGCAGCGCGGACGAAGCTGAGGAACTCCTTCGAGACCACATCCAGCGCTATGCCGATTCCGAAGACGCCAACGACGCCTTGTATTTCCTGGGCCGGCTCGCCGAACGCAAGAATGTCCTCTCCGTAGCGCGAGCCTGCTACGAAGAACTGATCATCCGTTTCGCCAATACCTATTACGCCATCGTCGCCCACGAACGCCTGAAAGATCCCGGCCTTCTTGCCGCCGACCCGGATCCCGCCACCGTCGCCTTCCTGCGCGCTGCCCCCTGGCGCCCCAGACCCCAGTTCCCCAGCTTTGAGCCAGGCAAACTCGCCCAGAGTCGTCTCGACCGCGCTCAATTACTCCACCTCGCCGGGCTGAACGATTTTGCCGACGGCGAGCTGAAATTCGGCGCCCGGAACGACGGCGAACAGGAGAATGTATACGCTTTCCAGTTAGCCAAGTACGCCGTCGAACGTAATGCCGAAGACCAGGCAGTCCGATTCATCAAAAGCTACGCCCCCGGCTACCTCTACATAACCCTCGATCAGGCCCCCCTCCAGTTCTGGAAATTAGCCTTCCCGATCCCCTATCGAGCCTCCATCGAGCAGCACAGCCACGCCCAAAGCGTCGATCCCTTCTTGGTCGCCGCCTTAATTCGGCAGGAATCCGAGTTTAATCCGAAAGCGGTTTCCTACGCCAAAGCCTACGGCCTCATGCAATTAATGCCGGCAACCGGCAAAGACCTCGCTCGCAATTTGAAAATTCGGCGATTTTCTACCGGCCAACTTCTTCTCGCCGAACGAAATCTCCAGCTGGGAACTCTCTATTTCCACAATCTGCTCAATTCTTTCGGCGGTCAGACCGAACTAGCCCTCGCCTCTTACAACGCCGGGCCAAGTCGGGCTAATCTATGGCGAACTTGGGGCCCGTTCAGCGAACAAGCTGAATTCATTGAGATAGTTCCGTTCCACCAGACCCGTGGCTACATTCAGGTCGTAATTCGGAATGCGGATATCTATCGCCGTCTATATGCAGGTAGTGTTCCTGATATTCCTGTTTATCACCCCAAACCAGCCCCACGGACTACACCCAAGCGCAAGCCGTTAGCCAGCCATCACTCTAAGATTAAGCCGCACAAACCCAAAACTTAAACAAATAAATAAATTCTTTCAAATTATAACCAGTCTATTAAAGGAAAATATTTAGGCTAATTATTTGAAGCGGAACTCATTGATATCATTGACTTCATTTCACAACCTAGCAAAGTTGTCATCAGATTTTGCGTTGATAAGGGATAGGAAAGCTGGTAACATCATGGCACTGCATAAACGCAGCCGGAGGAGGTAACTCTTGTTCTGTCGCTTCACAAAATCATCACTCATGCTAGTCCTCGCGCTTGCTGCGCCAGGGTTGGCGTTTCCCGCCGCTCTTAGTGTCAACGCAACCTGCGAACTCAACTCATGTTCGCCGGTGGATACGTTGAACGACGGTGGCGCAACCAGCGGTTCAGTCAACTTCACTTATACATTTTCCAATGGAGATCGATATCAGATCTCCGGCGCTTACAGCACCGGTAACTCTTCTACAGATGGGACGTCGCTCTCGTTCAATCCTGCGGTGGTTTACCTCGGAACCGGTTCAAACCCTAACGCTCCTTCACAAGCAGATTCCCTGACTATGGATTTTCTGCAGAATTATAATTTCGCAGGATCACTCGACGGCTATTACTTCGAGAATCTAACCTCCAGCATTTCTGGGCCGATCGCCGCCGACAGCACCTACACCGCCCAGCTTTCTTACAATGGCAACGGCTTGGGAGTTCTTGGACCCTATGGACCCGGCACGAACTCAGGCTTTAGCCAACAGAATCTTACCGGCCTCACCAGTCCTCTTATGGCTGACTTTAACTTTATCTATAGTTTCGGCGCTGGATCCGACCCCGGTTCTGGAATTGCCACCGTTAGCCCGGCTGCTACACCCGAGCCGAGTTCTGTCCTGCTCCTTCTCGCCGGCGCCGTGGCCGTCGGTTCTAAGTTTCTCTTCGCTTCCAAAGGAAAAATTCAGGGTTCACGGTAGGTGAATTCTGAATTTTTTAGTCAGGATTTTCGTGGTATTGTTTGGTAATCCGAGTACGATTATCGGGCCACGTCCTGCACGATGTTCTTGAAAGGAATCTCTATGCCTACTAGCCAAAACAATGATCAGTTGGAACCTTCCAACACTTCCTCCGCAGATGTGGATCGACGTGAGCTGGTCCAAAAACTAGGAAAGTTTGCTATTTATGCTGCACCGTTCACCGTCTTGGCCCACACCCACAAGGCCGAGGCTGCTTCGGGCGGCGGACCGCGCCGTACTCCATTTCCGCGGCCGTAACTGAAGTAATTGGGTTGCCCGTTGAGGTAGGCCCCGCATGATAGCGCCGCCAGTTCTTGCAGCTGAAACTCTAATTTTTACGTTTGCAGCTTGTGGATTGTGTCTCTGTCATTGCGTCTGTTTCGATTCCTACTGATATCTGGGAATTCTCTATTCAGGGCGGGTTAGTTCTTGCCCGTCCTGAGCTTCATGCTCTGTTCATCCTAAACCGCAGTGCAAGTGCTCTTTGGCTTCTCCTGAAAGAGGACATCCCTCCCGAAGAAGTCCTCCGCATTTATTCTTCGTTGTACTCCCTTCCCCTCGAGAGTGCCGCCGGCGACATTCAATTCACCTTAGCCGCGTGGAAGGATCGACTCCTCTCGAAACAAACTCCAGCTTCCAGTACTCCTCCGCAGGACATTCCCCGTCCGCCACACTTTCCCTTCTCAACGGATTACCTGATCAACTTCATTCCCTTTCGAGTTCGAATCGGCGACGATGACCTGATCGAAGAAATTGCCCCACGACTGGCCGGACTCGCCGCGGCGCCCTCCAAACCCCCTCCTGCCAACTGTTTCGACGTCTTCGACCACGATGGCCAAATTGTCATCCTCTGCGACGGCGAACTGCTGGGGGCCGAAGCGACCGCGAGCGCCGCACGGGCAGTCCTTTTACAGGAAATCGTCCGCGTTTGTAACCCCGGAAGAGAGTGGCTTTCCGTGTTGCACGCTGGCGCCTGCGGCTCGGATGATGAGTGTGTGCTCTTTGCCGCCAGCACCCATTCCGGTAAAACCACCCTCGCCGCGGCTCTCCTGTATAGCGATCTGAACCTATTTTGCGACGATTCCGCCGCCATCGATGCCGCCAGCCTGGAACTCTCAGCTATGCCGTTCGCGCTCATGCTCCGCCAAGGCAGCTGGGCCCCACTCCGGTCTCGCTATCCTCAAATTGAAACCCTCCCAATCGTCTCCCGATACGGCCAAAACGTGAAATTTCTCTCGCCCGAAGCCCCCCGCTGGCCTACCACCAGTCCTCGCGTAAAAGGCTTGATCTTTACTAAATACATACCAGGCGCCCCGACCACCCTACTCCCCATCCCTTCATTCGAGGCTCTCGTGAAGCTCCAGGAAAGCGGTTTTTGGGTGCTTCACAAACAAAAAGAAATCGCACGATTCCTAAATTGGATTCAAACTCTGCCGGCCAACACCCTTACTTACTCGAATCTCGATGAGGCCATCAACCAAATTCGCGCCCTCCTCTTCCCTTAGCCTGCAAAAACTAAAACTCCCATTAGCCTACATAGAACATATCGGTGTTCTACGCTGAAGCCTTAAGTATTTTTTAAAATAGTTTGAGAATTTTAATTCGGCAGAATTATCGACTTATTCACAATAAAACCCTTTCTTTTGCGGATGTAAACGTGGTATCACAAAAGTACACCAAGTTTGTCCGTACTAGTGAAAGTCTGTTTTCGTACTAATCGGCCTGCTGGGACAAAAAGGGCGGTAGCTTGTCCAACATGACCCTCCCGAATATCTGTTCACTCGGAGAGTTAAAGTATTGAATTGTCAAGAATATCTCCAGCCTGAGCCACCCAGATTTCCCTGGTACGGCATTCGCACCCGTTCCAACCAGGAAAAACTCACCGCCACGGTTCTCGAAAACAAAGGCTTTGAAAACTTCCTCCCCACCTATCGCGTCAAGCGAAAATGGTCAGATCGGCTGGTCGAGACCGATGTTCCTCTCTTCCCAGGTTATGTATTCTGTCGATTCGAAGTAAAACAACGGCTTCCCATCCTCACCACTCCTGGCGTCGTGTCGGTGCTCGGTTTTGGAAGTGAACCGGCCGCCATCGCCGACTCGGAAATTGAGGCGATTCAGGCGATTCTCGAATCCGGTTTTTCGGCCGAGCCCTGTGATTATCTCTACGAAGGTCAGCGCGTCCGTGTAACCAGCGGCGCTCTGGAAGGAGTAGAAGGCGTCCTTCTAAAAAAGAAGAACCAGTGGCGCATGATCGTCTCTGTCACCATACTTAACCGTTCTATTTCAGTTGAAATCGACCGGGATTGGATCGCGACAGCCTAAACCTGCCTGGCATTGTGTGCGCCCCGTACAGCGCCATTCACCCGAGTGTTCATGTCAATTGAATCAAAAAGCAGAATGATCAGTTTTCGTCTGACAACTGACGAATACAACGAAATTCGAAAGCTATGTTTTGCTCATGGTGTGCGTAGCGTCTCTGAGATGGCCCGAACTGCCATCCATCTTCTCCTGCGTGAGCCCACTCGTGTACAGGGAGAGAATGTCGAATCTCGACTCTCAGATCTTGAGGGCAGACTCCGGATACTCGCTCTAGAGCTGAAACAGCTGCAGCAAAGTGGCTAATCCGCGCTTCGCCTGCTAACTCGTTTGGGTTGCTTGCAGCCAACGAGATTGAACCCTTTTCTGTTCTCGGAACTAACCTAGTCGCCTCTGTCGCCGAATCTTGTATCGACTCTGAAGACCCTAGATTCCCTAATCTTTATGGCCTCTTTTGGAACAAAATTCTACAACGAGGACGAAACCGTCATCGAACGCACCCCCCCGGAGATGCCCTTCGATACCACTGCCATTGTGGGTTCTCGGAACGGCTCTCTCCCCCCCAAGCGAGTTCTCTTCGTTATCACCGATCTGGTCGTAATCTGGTTCGGCGGCATTCTAGCTCTCGCCCTTCGGTTTTCATTCCATCTCCTGCATGACCCTCTTGATTACCCGACCACTGTCACCGCCCACATGGCCTTCATCCTTCTTTATACGGGGCTGATCGTACTCTTCGCCGATACTCACGGGCTGTACTCCAATTACCAAAGCTTATCCGTCAGACAGGAAATGATTGCCGCCTCCAAATCCGTCCTGATGGCTAACATCCTACTTACAGGCTGCATTTACATCTCGGGAATTAAATTCATTTCCCGCCTCGTCATAGCCGTCACCATGTTATTCGCCCTGCTAACGATGATTAGCTGGCGTTATTTCAGAAGACAGCGCATCACAACGGCCTGCGCCGATGGGCTGATTTGTCACAACGTGATCATCGTGGGCGCCGGCAGAGTCGCACAGTCCGTCAAAAAATACTTGGACGATCGCCGCCACTTAGGGTTCGTCGTGTCTGGCTTTCTCGCCTGTGGAGATGAAGACGCGAGCGTGCCCGTACTCGGTTCCGTCGATTCCCTGACCGCCATTTGTCGCTCCCGCTTCATAGACGAAATCCTCGTCTGTACGCAAGATCGTAATGTCGTCCATCAGGTCGTCGATATCGCTCGGCTTCATCGACTCGGTGTAAAGGTCATACCTGATCTTTATGACGGTATCACTGGCGGCGCTCAACTCGAATATCTCGGCGAGCTTCCCAGCCTTACCATTCATCATCGAAATCTGCCAATTGTTGAATTGACACTCAAACGAATGTTCGACATGCTGCTGGCTGCACTTGCTTTGCTTCTCCTCTCCCCCCTCGCAGCACTTACCGCAGTTCTCATCAAACTCGACAGCAAAGGGTCGATACTTTACTCCTCGAAGAGAGTCGGGAAAAAAGGTCGCGTCTTCAACTGTTTCAAATTCCGGACGATGGTGGCCGATGCCGAAGCGCGCAAGGCCAAGCTGCAACACCTGAACGAAAGAGATGGCGTCCTGTTTAAGATTTCGAACGACCCCCGCGTCACCCGAGTCGGCGCCTTTCTCAGGAAGTATTCTCTCGACGAAATCCCCCAACTCTGGAATGTGCTGAACGGGGATATGAGCCTGGTTGGACCTCGTCCTCCCCTCGCCAACGAAGTCGAGAATTACGAACTCGATTACCTGCGGCGTCTCGATGTTGCTCCCGGAATAACTGGGCTTTGGCAGGTAGAAGCTCGCCGTCACCCTTCATTCGATCGTTACATCGCGTTAGACCTCGAGTATGTCGAGCAATGGAATCTCCTGCTCGATCTCAAAATCATCTGGCGAACAGTAGGCGTAGTCTTCGCCGGGACCGGTCAATAATGAGCACTCCAGCCGCGGCGCCGCACCTTACAAGCCCTCTATCTTCGCTCCGTGTCTTCGTCCAAGACAGAATCGGCATCGGTCATGCCCTGGTCGACAAATGCTCCTCGCATGAGGCCCTTTCAGCAATCATTGCGTACGCCCGCTCGGGAGGACCGCCCGCCTACGTCCTCACTCCCAATGCTCAACACGTCGTTCTCCTGAATACAGATCCTCAGCTGCGGGAAATCTATCGCACTGCGGACTTAGTTGTTCCGGACGGTATCTCTTTGCTCCTTGCCGCCAGGATCTTCGGCCGCAGTCTTCCGGAGCGTGTGGCCGGAGTCGACCTCTTCCAAGGTCTCTGCAAGCTCGCCGCCGAAGCTGGTCTCTCGGTCTTCTTACTAGGTGGTCGTCCCGGATCGGCTGAGTTAGCCGCCTCTCATCTAAGATCCACTTACCGCGACTTACAAGTCAGAACTTACTGCCCGCCCTTGAACTTTGAAAACGATCCATCTGAATTAAGCCGTATCGATGAAAAGATCCAGCGCTCACGGCCGCACCTAGTCTTCGTAGCCTTCGGCGCGCCCAAGCAGGAATACTGGATCCATCGTTATGGCCGCAAGCTGCAAGTTCCGGTTTGTATCGGCGTCGGCGGAAGCTTCGAGATGGTAGCCGGTGTAGTGCAACGTGCGCCCGTTTGGATCCAGAGACTCGGATGTGAATGGTTGTTCCGCTTTTGCGCGGAGCCGCGCCGCATGTGGCGACGCTATTTGATCGGAAATCTCCAGTTCGCCTCGATTGTCTTCCACCAGCGAATACGAAGGGCCGTCCTGTCCGGCTTGGTCAAGATGTTAAGCAAGTCCAGCTTCGCGGCCGAACTCGAAGACACGCTCGTCCAAACCAGAACTCTCGAATTAATGTCCCGTCTCGCAAGTTTTCAATCAACCACTACCAATGACTGACGTTCACTGCCACATCCTGCCGGGTGTCGACGACGGATCGAAAAACTGGGAGATGACCCTCGAAATGTGTCGTCTCGCCAAAGACGACGGAATCTCTCACATCGTCGCAACACCCCATGCCAACTACCGCTACCCATACGAACGGGAGCGTCACCTCGAAACACTCCATCGACTCCAGGAGAAGGTGTCCGAACTTACGTTCTCTCTAGGCTGTGATTTCCACGTCTCGCACGACAACGTAGAAGACGCAGTCCAGCACCCCTCGCGATACGTAATAGGCGATACAAGATACCTGTTGGTCGAATTCAGCGACTACCAAACTCCCTATCAAATGACCGAGACGCTGTTCCGCCTTCACTCCGCCGGCTTCGCCACCCTGGTCACCCATCCCGAGCGAAACCCGGTAATCAGCGAATATCCCGACCTGCCAAAAGAATTCGCTGACATGGGATCGGCCATTCAAATCACAGCCGACGCCCTCTGCGGCGGCTGGGGCCGTCAAGCCAAAAAAACCTGCGAGAACTTATTGAAGGACGGCTTGGTCACGGTCATAGCATCCGACGCCCACGAGTCCAAACGAAGAAAGCCAGTCCTGTCCGCAGCCCGCAACGCCGCCTCGAAAATCGTCGGAAAAGAACTGGCAAACTGGCTGGTCGACGGAAACCCAACCGCAATCCTCAACAACCAACCAGTCTTAGCCACCGCACAAGCCAAGTAACATATTCATGAACACATCAAAAGAGTTGACGGTAAATCCTGTATTGGGTCCGTTTCGAGCTGTCAGTGGCGCTGCCGGCGAAAAGGAACTGACAATTAGAGATCTCTTGAAAACACTGCGCCGCCAATGGGGTCTCTTGGTGAGCATCGTCGCCGTCTGCTTTACCCTTGCGCTACTTCTCTGCATCTTCAGTACCCGTCGCTACTCGGCTACTGCCGAATTGCAGGTTCAAAAGGAATCCAACGCTCCTCTCGGTCTCGAAGGCGCCAATGGCGAAGAGGGCGGGACTTACTCTGACGCTCTGCAAGACAACATTACTCTTCAAACGCAAGCCAGCATTCTCCTGTCGGACTCATTGGCACTCAAGGTCATTCGCGATCTTAACCTGGCTCATACTGAGGATTTCCAACCCACCTTTAATCCGATCGGCTGGGCTCTGGGCCTGTTATCTCCTGCCGGTCCTTCCGATGCTCAGCTCGGTCCTCCTGCTGAGACGGACCTGGGAATGTCACCACGGCAGCGGATGTTTGTGGTCTCAGTCTTTCATAAAAACTTGAAAGTAAAACCCGTGACGGGCACCCGCCTGATCGACATCTCCTTCCTCAGTTCTAGTCCCCGTCTCGCGGCCGAGATCGTGAACCATCTGGCCCAGGGTCTCAGCGATTACAACTTCGAAACCCGTCACGACGCTACTGCCCGCACTGCCCGCTACCTTACCGGCCAGCTCGCCGATCTTCGGAAGCAAAGCGAAGACCTGCAGGCACAGTTCGCTCGAGCCCAACGCGAGTCCGGTGTCCTTAGCCTCGGCGGAGTCGACGCGCAAGGCCGCGAGCAGGTTTACAGCGCCGTTCTCGATAAGTTACAACAGGCTACAGGAGCCTACACACAAGCACAATCCAACCGCATCGCTAAAGATGCCGTCTACCAGGCGGCCAAAACCGGAGACCCCGAAGCAATTTCTAGTCTCAGTGGTGGCGCCATGTTCTCTGGGTCCGGCGACAGTGGACTCGCTTTGATCCAGAGCCTCCGTATGCAGCAGGCCACCATGCAAGGCCAAATTGCCGAAGCCTCGGCCAAATTCGGCCCAGCCTTTCCAAAACTCTCCGAAATGCATCAGCACCTTGACGCCCTGAACTCTTCCATTAAGACCGAGGTCGCCCGTGTCGCCGACCGAGCGAAGAATGACTCCGAGGTTGCTCAAAACGTCGAGGGCAACACGCGCAAGGTTTACCTCGACCTAAAAAACCAGGCCGACGCCCTGAACGACAAAACGATCGCCTTCGCCATTCTTCGCCAGGAGGCCGATCAAAGCCGCACTCTCTACGACACACTCTTTAAACAGCTCAAGCAGGCCGGAGTCCTCGCTGATTTTAAGGTCAGCAATATCTCGATCGTCGACCCGGCTCGAGTGCCTGCTAGACCTGCCAAGCCAAATGTTCTTCTCTACCTCGCCGCATCCCTCGCCGGAGGCGCCTTCCTCGGTTGTTGTGGAGCCTTCTTTCGAGATACTTTCGATAACAAAATTCGTAGCTTGCCGGAACTTGAAGCCCAGCTCGGAGAGTTGCCTCTCGGGGTTCTCCCCTATCACGACCAGCCCCGGCGTTTTCGGGAGCCGGTTCGCGCTCGCCTCCTCAACGGAAAATCCGAAACGATTCCGATGTCCTTCCACTCGGCAGATACGGAGATGCGTGCTTCTCTCGCCCAAACCAGTGTTGCCCCATCGGTGGGTGAAACTCTCAACATTGCAGCCATCAAGGATCCCCGTTCCGCTTACGTTGAATCTCTGCGGGCTCTTCGGACCTCGGTCTTACTGTCGAAGGGCGGCGCTCCTCCTCAAGTAATTCTGGTCACAAGCTCGGTAGCCGGTGAAGGCAAAAGTATGCTGAGTGCAAATTTCGCTACGCTCTTAGCTCAACAAGGCAAGAAAGTCCTTCTGGTTGATGGCGATCTACGCCGTCCTACCTTGCACCGGACTCTAAACATCCCTAATACCGACGGTCTCAGCTCCTTCCTGGCAGGTCATAGCGATGTAAAAGATCCTGCCGACGTCGGCTTATCCACCCTGGAACAGCCGGAGCTTACCATTCTGACTGCCGGACCCATTCCACCCTACCCGGCCGAACTGCTTGGATCGGAGCAAATGCAGCGGGCTCTTGAAGCCTGGCGTAAACACTTTGATTTTATTCTGATCGACGGTTCGCCCGTTCTTCCTGTCACCGACTCGGTGATCTTAAGCGGCATGATGGATTTCACACTGCTCGTTGCTCGCTACGAACTCACCGAACGCCAATCTCTTGATCGCAGTTGGCGGCTCCTTCAGGGCCAGACAGACCGCTCCAAACTCGGAATCGTCTTGAACGCTGTCAGACGAGACTCTGGCGCTTACTACCAATACTACGGATACAAAAATTCTGCTTACTACGGAAGTGAAGATCATGCACAGAAAACTGCTTAGTGCCTCGCTGCTTTTTATCGCTTGCCTCGGCCTGCAGGCAGCTCAGGAAACTCTCCTTATCGGTGCTGGAGATCAAATTCACGTGCAGGTATTTGACACGCCTGAGATGGAACAGCATCCGCGCGTGACTGACGCTGGAACCGTCCCCTTGCTCTTCGTTGGTGACGTCAAGGTCGCAGGACTGACCCCTGCCAACGCCGCCCGTACCATCGAGCAAACTTTGAAAGATCAGCAATACATGTTGCACCCGCACGTTGCCGTTACCATCGAACAATACACTGCCCAGCAGGTCTCGGTCCTTGGACAAGTCAAGGCAGCCGGCTCTTATGATGTGCCGGCGCCGCTTCCCGTCATCAAAGTTCTTGCCAAGGCAGGAGGACTGACCGACCTGGCGGACCGCCATATCACGATTGAACGGCGAGGCAACCCCAATGAGAAGGTGACCTACTTCTTGTCAAACAACTCTGACCGGGCGCTTGACGATGCACACGATGTGGTTGTCTTTCCTGGAGATACTGTCCTCGTTCCCAAAGCCGGTATCGTGTATGTGCTTGGCGACGTGGGTCGGCCCGGCGGTTTTCCAATGGCCGACAATAACTCTCAGATGACCGTCTTGCAGGCCCTCGCGGCTGCCGGAGCAGCCAACAAAACTGCCATGACTTCGAGGGCGAAGCTCATCCGAAAATCCAGTAGCGGCTTGACAGACATGCCGATTCAACTGTCGGCGATCGAAAAAGGCAAGGCTCCTGACGTTCGCATGCAGTCCGACGATGTCCTCTTCGTGCCGTCCAGTTGGATGAAGAACTTAAGTATGGGAAGCTCCACCATCGCGGCCTCCGCGACCACGGCGCTCATCTATCATCCGTGAGACTGCAGCGCGTCCGAAATTCAATATCACCCGTCCAGCTATCTCGCGACAATTCAGTCTAAATGCATGGAGCATCTATTGCAGGAACAGTTACTCGATCCCGTCGTCTCTGTTGTGATTCCAACGCGTGGGAGAGGTATTACTGCCTTACGTGCCGTGCATAGCGCCCTGAATCAAACCTTCACACGCCTGGAGGTTATCGTCGTTGTCGACGGTCTCGATCCAATTACAGTCGAGCTTCTCGGCGAAGTTAAAGACTCACGGCTTACGATTATTGCCCTTGACGAAAGCGTTGGAGGCTCTGAAGCGAGAAACACCGGAGCACGTGCCGCTCGCGGGAATTGGGTTGCTTTTCTTGACGACGATGACGAGTGGTTGTCCGGAAAAGTGGAAGCGCAGCTCAGCGCTGCGGCACATTTACAGGGACCTTTCATCTTTATCGCCTCTCGCTACTTCGAAAGGTCCAAGCTCACTGAACGGGTGCTGCCAACTCGCTCCTTGGAATCGCATCTCCCCTTTAGCGAATTCCTCTTCTGCCGCACGAGTCTGCGCGGCGGAACCGGTTACGTGCAAACCTCTACTTGGTTTGTCTCAAAACAGTTGATTGATGCGGTCCCTTTCACAAAAGGTCTCCGCCGAAATCAAGACGTTGATTGGATGTTGCATGCGATGGCTAAGCCCGGGTGTCAATTTCTGATTCTCCAGGAACCTCTGACAATCTTTTACGATCACAATGAGCCCGGTCGGGTCAGCAAACGGCCGGACTGGAAATTTCAGTACGACTGGGCTATGGCCAACCGATCCTTTATGAGCGCGAAAGCCTTCTCTTTCTGCGTCGCCACTCTGTGTATGCCTGATGCCGTCCGGCAACGCGAATCGATTACCGTCTTTCTGAAGCTCCTGATCGCTTCCTTTACTAAGGGGCGCGTTACTCTCTTGTGTCTGGCCTTCTTCTTCTACAACTGGTTTGTTTCTGAAGATCTCAGAACCATGATTCGTAGCGTAGGAACTCGAAACCTGAAACTGTCAAGCTCCTTATGAACAATGTCTTGACGTGGCCGGAACACCAGCAGGCGGTAAAAATTGCCTCGGCCCAACCGAGAGCATCAGGGTGTCTGGAAATCTGGGCTTCTTCTAGAGCTTGGCTGCTCTTCTTCCCTATCTTCTTTTTCATAGTCCAGGGAAATATTCAGACCGGTACCGTCGACGAGCAGCTGCGGCTGGCCGTACAATCCGATACCTTCTGGGGAAGATGGGGATTTCTTCTTCTTATTTGCTTGTGCTTCGCTATTGTGTTACGCCGGTTGTCTTCACTACTGCCCGAAATCTTAGCCGAGAAGCACGTCGTCGCCTTTTCTCTTCTCGCACCGCTCTCCGTCTTTTGGTCTGATCTTCCGAGCAGGAGCTTATTCAACGGACTGGGTGAGATTGCCCTTACTTTGTTAGCCGTGTATGTCGTATGTGAATTTAATCCCATCGAGCAAATGCAATTGTTTGTCCTGCCCGGCTTAGTCGCTCTTCTGCTTAGCGCCGGCGCTGTCTTTCTCGCACCGGCGATAGGTCTTGACTCGGAAGAAGGAGGGGCCTGGAGGGGTATCTTCCAGCAGAAGAATGTCTGCGGTTTAGTCGTTCTCTTCCTGGCTATGCCGGTACTTTTCATTCCGGTGTCCAATACTGTTAGTAAATCGTTTCGCGCAATCTATCTTGTCTTGGCTTCTACTTTGCTCATCATGTCAAGAGCAAAAACGGCCTGGTGCATTGCGCTCCTTTGTATCGCTTTTGTTGTTACTCTCCGGCTACTCAGAAAATTTAGATTCAAGGACTTCATGTTCTTGAGTCTCTTACTTGGAGTCGGGACTAGTTCTATCGCGCTTGCCATCTACGAAAATAGCGCCTCACTTCTTGCGGTCCTCGGCAAAGATCCCACCATGAGTCAAAGGACAGTGATTTGGGCTGCCGTTTGGGAATCGATCATGAAGCATCCGTTCCTTGGTTACGGCTTTTCTGCTTTTTGGAACGGTATCAACGGTGAATCGCTGAACATCATTCTTACAACGGGATGGCTTTTAGCCCAGGCGCAGAATGGCTTTCTTGATCTTTGGTTACAACTAGGCCTGTTCGGTATCATCATGTTCGCTGCCTTGATTCTTATGGCCTTTCGTGATGCCCTCGTTTGCTTTCGACTCGGCCGCCAAGAGGTCGTTCATTGGTATTGCGCAATCTTGGTATGCTCGGTTATTTATAACTTCAGCGAAAGCTTTCTCGCTAATCCGCGACACATCTGCTGGTTTCTATTTACCATTGCCTGCCTTGGGCTTCATCGGACCGCCAACGGTCTCAGGGTTGCAAACGCCAATCTAACAAGGGCTAGCCGGTTTGCTCACCAGCCTGTCTCACCGGCTTGATCGTGTCCTAGCCTTTACATCATCGATCGAATTCAACACCTGGATGATAAGTCGGACTGCGCAGCGCTTACGCAGACTTACAAACAATCCCCTTGCCAGAGATACGGCAAGCTTGTCGAGTGGACAGTTTTTGAAACTGGTCATGCAGGCTGCTTACTTTATTCTCATAGCCCGCTCGCTTGGGCCGAATTCTTACGGGGCCTTCGTGGCTGTTACGGCCGTGACCAATATCTTAAACCCATTTGTTGGTCTTGGCAGTTCTAATCTTTTTATTAAAAATCTCAGAACCGAAAAACGCTCTGCCAACGTGTGTTGGGGAAACGGCCTGATCCTGACAATAGCTTCCGGCGCAGTCTGTACGTTACTGGTGCTTCTTTTCAATTTAGCGATCAACTTGGGTTTGCACCCGGCTGACTTATCCGCAATTTGTATCTGCGACCTCATCCTGATACGTATCACAGATTTGGCCGGTTCCGGTTTCACCGCCTGCGACCGCATGATCGACACCTCAATTCAAAACGTCCTGACTAGCCTGTATCGCCTCGTGGGGATTGCGACCCTTTCGGTTGTCGTTAAAAACGTCACCCTCCAACAGTGGACACATGTCTACTTGTTGACAGGGATCATCGGGGCGGCCTATGCAATCTATAAGTCCCACCAATGCTGGGGACGACCGCTTTTCGATTGGGCAGCGCTTCGGGAAGACGCAGTAGAAGGAGTCTACTTCAGTGTTGGAACCTCGGCCCAAAGTATCTACAACGACATAGATAAGACCATGCTTGCTAAGCTTTCCGACTTTGCTTCAACCGGTATCTATGGAGCCGCGTATCGAATCATCGATACAACCATGTCCCCCATTAGAGCCTTGCTCTCAGCCGCCTATCCAAGGTTCTTCAAAGTCGGTACAGAGGGTCTGGGCGCCACTTACGCCTATGCTCTGACACTCATCAAACGATCCGCATTGTACGGCGCGATGATGTTCGTCATATTGTTTGTTCTAGCGCCGGCCCTTCCTCTGGTATTAGGAAGCAAATATCAATCGGTAGTTCCGGCCGTTCGTGGATTAGCCATCATTCCGCTCTTGCGTTGTGTCCATCTGTTTTTAGCAGACGCCTTGTCCGGCGCTAATCTGCAGAATTTGCGCACGCTTTTGCAAGTCTTAATAGCTGTCCTCAATATAGGGCTCAACTTTGCCATACTTCGGCGCTGGTCGTGGCAAGGCGCCGTCGCCACCAGCGTAGCTTGCGATGCGTTGCTCGTTGCAGTGCTGTGGTACACAATTGTGCGCATAAATCGAATCGGGACGGCGCCGGCTTTAAAAGACTGGGAGGCCGTGGCAGAAAGGTCTCATGTTTAAAAGAAAGGCGAATCTATGAATCGTAGAGACTTTGTTAAGAGTGTAAGCTTATCGACCGCAACTGCGAGCGCGCTTGTAGCCTCTGGAAAAGATCAGCAAACTCGGGATACGTTGAAGCGCGTAGCAAATCGATGTGCCATCAACGTCGGTGTACAAACTTCCATGAAGGAACTGCAAGATCCAACAAAATCCCGCTTCATCGTCTCTAATTTCAACATCGTCGCAGCCGGGAATGAGTTTAAGTGGACCGGACTGAGGCCTACTCCAGACACATACAACTTCTCGAAGGCAGATTGGATAGTCGATTATGTTCAAGATAATCATCTGCAGTTCCACGGACACAACCTGTGCTGGAATGCTAACAATCCGCCCTGGTTGGAAAAAACTCTGACGAAGGCAAACGCTGAAAAGTATCTTACTGACCACATCGCGAAGGTTATGAAGCGCTACGCCGGGAAGGTATCCTCTTGGGATGTAGTGAACGAGCCGGTTTGGGGAACTAGACCTGACGGCTTGTACAACGGGCCTTGGCTGAAGACTCTCGGTCCGCAGTACATTGATATTGCTTTCCATGCAGCCCAAGCGGCCGACTCCGCCGCTTTGAGGGTGCTCAATCTTCATCATGTCGAGCAAGAGGCTGACTTTGATAATCAGCAGCGTGCCGCGGCTTTGTCATTGCTAAAGGGCCTGTTGCAACGTAACGTACCGGTTCAGGCCGTCGGTCTGGAATCTCACCTCGACGGCTCTTTGCCTGCTAGAAGCGAGGGATGCGTCCGATTTGTTAAACAGATCAAAGAGATGGGTTTGCAAGTCCTGATTACGGAATTGGATGTCAACGACAGCAAGATTGCAGACCGCGCCGGTGACGTCTCCCCTCGAGATCAACAAGTAGCTTCTGATTATTCCGACTACCTGTTAGAGATCATCCGTGCCGGTTCAGTAAACCGAATCATCTTCTTTGCAATCGACGACCGAGGCAATTGGTACGACTCAATGGCCGCGCCCCAATACACAAGAGAGGGCGGACAATCTAAGCATCGACCCTCGCTGTTAGATGAAAACATGCAAGATAAACCGGCTTATTCTGCCGTAAGGGCTGCCTTTTCTAAAGCCTGTGCCAAAACATAGGCGCTGCTCGGCAAACACCAAACTTTTAGCAAATGGTAAACCAAGGTATTATCACTCTTGCCTTCGGAAGCGAGAAGTATATAGCTATGGCCAAAAGCCTTGCCCTATCTCTTATCCTTCACGATCCTAAGCGCGAACGAGCCATAATTAGCGACTCTGATGATCCCGAACTTGACCTCTTGTTTCATAAACGAATTCCTTATAATCCCCAATTCGGCTCCAATGTAAGACAGAAACTCTATCTGGATCAATACACTCCCTTCCAGCAAACACTGTTCATTGATAGCGACTGCCTGGTAACTGGTCCGTTGGACAAAGTCTTCGAAAGGTGTTCTGGTAAGGTGTTCACCGTTCCTGGCCATCGAACATTAACGAGTACGGAGCGGGACGAATGTGTCGATGTTCCGTTTGTCTTAAATCGATTTGGCTTGAACAGTCTTCCCAAGTTCAATGGCGGAATGTACTACTTTGAAAAGTCTTCGCTAGGCGATAAATTATTCAACACCGCCAAAGATATCCTCGCCCGGTCAACTGAGCTCCGTCTTAGATCTTTTCGTAATGATGGACCGTCAGACGAGATCATCTATGGTTTGGCGATGGCTCTTACCGGGAATTCCATGACCGATTTCGGATCCACCGGTATGTTTACACCGATCAACAGTCAAGGTAAAGTCCATCTCGATGTTGTCAGGGGAAAATGCAGCTTTATCAAAGAGGGTCGGAAAGTAAATCCTGAGATCGTTCACTTCTGCGGCGAATGGTCGGATTCGTATGTGTACCGCCGCGAAAGAGTGAGGTTGGCCGCCCATCATAGCGGGACCGAAGTGAGAATGGCTGATTTCGCCAGACTCTATGCTCACTCGCATTTTGCGAGAGGTAAGTTTCTCATTCAGTGCTGTCGCCGTTTTGTAAATCGAGGCTAAACCCTACAAATTGCAATTACTACTTCGTCTCCGCTATGCAGACTGTTCTTATTTTTAGAAACGAGATACTTCGTACGAGCGAAACGTTTATCAGAGCCCAGGCGAGTGCTCTGCGATCGTATACGGCTCACTATGTCGGGCTCGAGCGGGTGCGGGAAGGTCTCGAGATGCCTGTTGCACCGACAGTCTTGAACGAAAGTGATTCTTCGAAATCCAAGCTGCGAAAGCTGCTCTATCAGCAATTTGGATTCGCTCCCCAGTTTCACCACCGGCTGGCCAAGCTGAATGCAAAGCTGATTCACGCGCACTTTGCGCCTGATGGCGTATCGGCACTACCCTTGGCTGCTCACCTCGGGCTGCCGTTGATCGTTACTCTGCACGGCTACGATATCACCACCCGATGGTCTGCCTCCGCCAATACCGTCGGTGACAGAATTTACCGGGCTAGGCGTGGGCAGTTGGCTCGCAAAACCTCACTCTTCATTTGTGTTTCGAAATTCATCCGCGAAACTGCCATCCGGAAAGGAATTCCTTGCGAACGGCTAAAGGTGCACTATATCGGCGTAGACAGAGGCTATTTTACTCCTGGTAACGACAAACGCGAACCGGCGCTCATCTTGTTTGTTGGCAGGCTTGTGGAAAAGAAAGGGTGCGCCAACCTCCTGCGCGCCTTAGCCCGCGTCTTGCCGGAATGCCCGGATGCCCGCGCCGTTATTGTTGGTGATGGTCCTGAGCGTGCGTCTTTAGAAACTCACGCCTTGAATGCAGGCCTGCCGTGCACGTTCGTCGGTTCTCAACCACCCAACGTTATTCGGGATTGGCTCCGTATTGCCCGAGTGTTTTGCGTTCCCAGCTTGACTGCAAAGAACGGAGATAGCGAAGGCTTAGGGATGGTTTTCGCCGAAGCTCAAGCGACCGGGTTGCCGGTCGTAAGTTTTGCACACGGAGGAGTACCCGAAGTCGTAAAGCACGGTGAATCCGGGTTACTTGCGCCAGAAGGCGATGATAAGAAACTCGCCGACCACCTTGTTTGCTTGATCAAGTGCGAAGATATGTGGCAAAGTCACAGCAGAAATGGAATTACGTCAATAGCAAACGACTTCGATCTTACTAGACAGACCCAATTGTTGGAGAAGTTGTACTCCAATGTATTAGCTGATGATTGTCATCCTGCGGTCGAGCAGGATCGAAAGGTTTATGTGGCTTAGTGGAGTTTCACAGCCCGAATAACCTAACTCGTGGAAATGTCTTGCCTCCTGCTGACGCCGCGAGCCCGGTGCCGCGATTTTCTCTAATCGTCGCGACCTTAGGAAGAACCCAGGAAGTACGGAAGCTACTCGATTCCATCCTTCATCAGCAATACCAAAGTTTAGAGGTTATTGTCGTAGACCAGAACACGGACGGATGTTTGCATGAAGTACTCGGTAGTTATCGTCCTCACCTCAACCTGGTGCATCTTCTCGCTTCTCCAGGTGTGTCTCAGGCTCGCAATCTCGGTTTAGCCGCAGCTGCGGGACAGCTTATTGCATTTCCTGACGACGATTGCTCGTATTCTCCAAATTTGCTAGTCAACGTGGACCAATGGTTTCAAAATTACCCTCAGTATGCGGTGTTTGCTGTCGGTGCCGTAGATGAACACGGTGTACCGAGTGGGAATCGATGGTTCCGGGACGCATGTAAAATTACTCCCTTCAATTCTCTGAGGACGACATTCTGTTCGAGCTTATTTGTCCAGCGTCTTATGATCCCTGATGGCTTAGGTTTTGACGAAGTGCTCACCCGTGGTGAAGAAACAGACTTCGTCTTGAGGCTTTTCAAAAGCGGCCGCAAAGGGTACTTCGATCGGAAGTGGTACGTCATCCACCCCTGTCGCGACATGCTCAGCAATGCGGTGTCCGGTCAGCGGGCTTTTAGCTACGGCGAAGGAATGGGTTCTCTCGCGAAGCGCCATTCGCTGGTTTTATTGTGGACACTGCTTCTCGCCTACGACCTCGGACGAGCGTGCCTGGTGACGATACTTGGCAGATGGTCTTCAGCATCGAGGTGTTTTTCTCATGCCGGAGGACTGTTTGTCGGCTTTGTGAAATCAGAGAATTAAATGCGTGTTGCCATTACTTATCAACATTCCTTACATCTCGGCGGCTCCGAGCGAGTGCTGGAGGTTCTTGCCGATATGTACCCCACTGCCGATTTCTTTTGCATGGTCGCAAGGCCCGAGGCGATTCCACCGAAGCTCAAAAATAGAACTATTCATACAACTTTCTTAAATGTCGTTCCTGGAATCAAAGCGCTTTATCCTTACCTTCTCTTTGCCTCTCCACTAGCGGCTGAGACCTTGGATCTGACAGGATACGATCTCGTGATCAGCTCCGATGGAAGCCACACCATGGGTGTGTTAACTCATCAGGACGCGCTTCATCTTTGCTACTGTCATAGTCCGCATCGCTCTCTTTGGGATCAGTATTCAGAATATCGAAAGTCCCTGAAATGGCCGGTTCGATCCTTATTCACCTTAAGCGCGCACTATGCTCGTAACTGCAACTTCTCAGCGGCACAGCGAATTGACCGGTTTGCTGCGAACTCGAAGTACATCGCCAAGCGGATCGCCAAATTTTACAGGCGCGATAGTACCGTCGTGTACCCTCCCGTCGACACCGACAAAGGCTTTATAGCTAACAGCCAGGATTCTTACTATTTGACAGTCGGCCGATTGAGTCATCTGAAACGTGTCGATTTGCTGATTGACACCTGTAATCGATTGAAACGACGTTTGATCGTCGTCGGTACGGGTCCTGACGAGAATCGGTTGAAACAAAGGGCTGGCCCCACCATCGAATTTGCGGGCCGAGTCCCGGACGAGGAATTAGGCCGGCTATACAGTAAGTGCAGAGCCTTCCTGTTTGCTGCTAATGAGGATTTCGGCATTGCTCCCGTTGAGGCCCAAAGCTTCGGGCGTCCGGTAGTTGCATACGGTTATGGAGGTTCACTCGAGACAGTGACCGAATCTGCGGATTTCTTGACTGGTTCAGGAATACTCTTTCCCGAACAGACTGCTGAATCGGTCATGTCAGGCATACTTCGCTTTGAATCACAGGAATCACGCTTCGATCCGAAGTTGATTCAAGCACATGCGCGATCCTTCAGCACGGCAGCCTTTATCAGAAACATGGATGACTTCGTCCAGACCTCACTGCTAGGGACTTCGATCCCAGAGAGGCCTGGTCATGCTGAAGAAACAGAAACTCAAGAATCACCATTGTTGGCAATCGGCTGACTTTCCTTCTAACTTTGGCTCTACTGAAGAGTAAGAAGGACCGCGCTGGTTGGCTGAACCGGAACACGGTAGATGCCATTTGCTTGTTGAACTTCCGTCGCGAGCGAATCCCCCAGAGCTGTTCCATCCACACTCCCGTCGAAAGTTTGACCACCTAGTGACAGTCCATTAAGCGATTGGAAACTCGGAGCAACTAGCTGGATCATCTCAGCGTTGCCGAACCCTGGTACCGCAATTGACACATGACCTGCAAAGTTCTGGTCTTTATTAATCACGGCGATTCTCACCTTCCCGTCGTTTCCCATTGCAGCCCAGATCTTGAGATTCGAGTTTGTGGTGTATGTCACCGGAAGCAGTCTCGCATTGTTCTGCGTAACTTCTCTAAAAAACAATAGGGCGTAGTAAATCGGATTCACCTGCTGAAGGGAAAACACTGTCTGCAAACCCATAGTCGAATATGCAAATTTAAATTCGCAGTAGTTACAAGCGTTTAAACCATGCCAGTTAACGCCGTCAACACCTACATTTGCGAGTTCGAACATCACGTCGATCGCCCACAAGGCAGAAGCAAATCCGTTACTCACGCCAGCGACTCCGCCGCCATTGATGGAATTTACTTCACCCATCCGAAAGAGCTGATTATTAGCATGTGTCAGTTGCACAAATGGCTTGATCTTCGCTGCGATCGCGGTAGATGCCGCTGGTGCTAAGAGGAAATCTGGTGAAAATATCTCGCCGTTTGTTTGGGAACTAACGTAGAAATGTTGACTCACCAGGGATACATTACTCCCTATCTGTTCAAAACTCTTCTCATCTGTTGAAGAGCGGACCGCGCTCCAGGACGGGCCCATAAACCTCATCGTACTTGGCATGACAGGTAAAAGATAGCTTTCCCAGGTAGTGAAGTCTCCGATGTAATTTTGCACGGAGTAAGTGGGTTGACGCTCTCCGGTTATCGGATAGCCGTCCGGCTCATTCCCGATCTCTATTGCATCCAGTGTTCCAGAGGGCATTTGGTTTACGTAAAATCTAGCTTGATCCTGAGCTAGTTGAGGGTTGTCGCTCCCGAGATTCACTCCTAGTGTGAAATGAACGCCCAAATCGTTTGCTAAATCCGCTAGCGGTTGTACCGCCCCCGTGCTCGGCTCTCCGGTTTTATCTGTGCTGGAGCCACCCACGCGGACTTGTAGTGGGTAGGAGAGACCCAGCTGCAGATTAGTCAGGAGCTGACGGTAGATGTTGTTGCGGCCATTTTGTGCAGAGCCCATCAGGGTTTGAGCTTCTCCCCACTCAGCCGAAAATCCAACGAAATTTTCGGGAATAGCTTGACCCGGTTGGATAGAAACCTGGGCTGAGACAGTTAAGTCGTCGGAGACAATCACTGTAAGTGGATTACTCTGACCCCCTCCCGGAGTCGGTGATTCCGCAATCAGTGAAACCGACTTGGTTCCCATCGCCAGAGCCGGTATCTGCACTGAGATGGAAGAGTCGGATTGGTATGAACTGGCAACTGGCTGTCCATTGGCAAGAATTGTAGTGCCCGGGACGAATCCCCGACCGCTAACGCTCATAGCACTGGGAGTCCCAATCGACAGTTGGACGGGCAAAGTCCCATTCAGGACCGGAGCAGGATTCCCCAACGAAAATGAATATGAGTTGAAGGCGGCGGAGTTAGAAGCTAGATAAGCCGTCACAGTAGCAACGCTATTCGACGGCATTGACGCCGGAGCGTTATAAATTCCGTTATCCGTAATCACCCCTGGACCTTGCAAACTCCACTTCACCGGGTAGGCCGAACCGAGATTCACCGCCCCAGTCACATTCGCAACGAACTGCATTGGCATCCCTAGCGCCGCTTTGCCTGTATTTAGGCCCAGCGCGTTAGAGGCGAATACCTGAACCGTCGGCAGTGTAATGGAAGCCGGAAATATCGTGCTGGAACCTCCCAGAGGGGAAGGATTCTGGAGACTGACGGGAAGAGATCCTGAAGCGTTTGCGGACACCGGGATTTGAGCCAGTAGGCTACCCCTGGATTGATAGGTCGACTGCACGGGTGTTCCGTTCACCAGAACCGAAGTGGTGGGAATAAATCCATCGCCATTGATGGTTACGGCGTTAGTCGCCGCTATCTTGAGAGTGCCCACAACGCTGTAGACCACCGGGATTGGGTTGACGAGCGCGAAAGTATACGAAGCCGAAACAGAAGGAGTAGCTGTAAGAGCCGCCGTGATGGTGACGCTCGGGTTAGCCGGCATCGTATCCGGCGCTTGATAAGTAGTGCCGGAAAGAGAGCCAGCGCCCTGCAAAGTCCAGGTCACATTCTGATCGGCCGTACCCTTGACAGCAGCCCCCAGTGTCAGATGCTGTGTGAGTCTAGCCGTGCCGCTGTTGGTGCCGTCCCCGTTGTAGGCAAACACCTGAACCGTGGCGGCAGCGATGGAAGCTTGCAAGACACCACTAGCGCCGCCGACCGGAGAAGGATTTTGAACGGTAATGGGGAGAGAACCCGAAGCGTTGGCCGCCACCGGGATCTGAGCCAGCAGACTGCCCTTCGATTGATAAGTGGACTGCACGGCCGTTCCATTCGCAAGAACAACCGTCCCCGCAACGAAGCCGTCGCCAGTGATGGTGATTGGGTTAACCATGGCCCTGTTGAAACTGCCAACGACTTTGTAGACGACCGGGACGGGATTGACGAGCGCAAACGTATAGGAAGCCGAAGCGGAAGGAGTAGCGGTAAGAGCCGCCGTGATGGTGACGCTCGGGTTAGCCGGCATCGTATCCGGCGCTTGATAAGTAGTGCCGGAAAGAGAGCCAGCGCCCTGCAAAGTCCAGGTGACGTTCTGATCGGCCGTACCCTTGACGGCAGCCCCCAGTGTCAGATGCTGAGTGAGTCTAGCCGTGCCGGTGTTAGTGCCGTCTCCGTTATAGGCAAACACCTGAACCGTGGCGGCAGCGACGGGAGCTTGAAAGACACCACTAGCGCCGCCGACCGGAGAAGGATTTTGAACGGTAATGGGGAGAGAACCCAACGCATTGGCCGCCACCGGGATCTGAGCCAGCAGACTGCCCTTCGATTGATAAGTGGACTGCACGGCCGTTCCATTCGCAAGAACAACCGTCCCCGGAACGAAGCCGTCGCCAGTGATCGTGATTGGATTAACCGTGGCCCTGTTGAAAGTGCCAACGACTTTGTAGACGACCGGGATCGGGTTGACGAGCGTAAAAGTATAAGAAGCCGAAACAGAGGGAGTAGCTGTAAGAGCAGCCGTGATGGTGACGCTGGAGTTGGCCGGCATCGTATCCGGCGCTTGATAAGTAGTGCCGGAAAGAGAGCCAGCGCCCTGCAAAGTCCAGGTGACGTTCTGATCGGCCGTACCCTTGATAGCAGCCCCCAGTGTCAGATGCTGTGTGAGTCTAGCCGTGCCGCTGTTGGTGCCGTCTCCGTTATAGGCAAACACCTGAACCGTGGCGGCAGCGACGGGAGCTTGAAAGACACCACTAGCGCCGCCGACCGGAGAAGGATTTTGAACGGTAATGGGGAGAGAACCCAACGCATTGGCCGCCACCGGGATCTGAGCCAGCAGACTGCCCTTCGATTGATAAGTGGACTGCACGGCCGTTCCATTCGCAAGAACAACCGTCCCCGCAACGAAGCCGTCGCCAGTGATCGTGATTGGATTAACCGTGGCCCTGTTGAAAGTGCCAACGACTTTGTAGACGACCGGGATCGGGTTGACGAGCGTAAAAGTATAAGAAGCCGAAACAGAGGGAGTAGCTGTAAGAGCAGCCGTGATGGTGACGCTGGAGTTGGCCGGCATCGTATCCGGCGCTTGATAAGTAGTGCCGGAAAGAGAGCCAGCGCCCTGCAAAGTCCAGGTCACATTCTGATCGGCCGTACCCTTGATAGCAGCCCCCAGTGTCAGATGCTGAGTGAGTCTAGCCGTGCCGCTGTTAGTACCATCTCCGTTATAGGCAAACACCTGAACCGTGGCCGAAGTAAGACCATACATAGCGTTAAAAAGCCCGACACAAAGAAGCATCAGCACTGAAAACTTGATCGGAATAAACAAAATACTTCTTGCGCAATAAACTCTTATTAAATTCATAAAACAACTCGCCAAGCAGAAAATATAAGTGGTAAATACGAGACTTAACGGGCCAATTAAGGCGTGACAGTCAGACGGCTAAAGGGCTCATAAGATGGCGTTAATGGCCACCCGGACTCTCAGAAGGAAAGTTGCTAGGGTTTGGGCATATTCTCATTTAGGAAAAACTTGCCGCCTGATTAACCAAGTATTTTCCTTGGAATAAGCAATAAAAAAGAACTTATTTTTGGCTCCTAGAACTAGGCCAAAAAAATGGCAAGGTTAGTAGCTAGTGATTCTCACGCTGAAATCCAATCGCCTGTTTAATCAGAGCCTTATTTCGAATTGCCTGGAAAGCCGCCGTTTGTCCGAGGCAGACTGGCGCCGCTTCATCCACACGGCGTCAAACGAACTGATCCTGCCCTCGCTTCATCGCGCCTTCACGGACCTCGACCTGCAAGACGACCTGCCCCCCGAGGTTGCCGACTTTCTCTCCTCCGTCCATCAGTTAAATGGGGAACGCAATCGCCGAATCCTGGACGAATTGAAATCCATCTGCGCGCTTCTGAACCAAGACGGCATCGAACCGGTCGTCCTGAAAGGTACAGCTCATCTGATCGCCGGCATCTATCCCGACCAGGCCACCCGCTTCCTGGCCGATATCGATCTCTTGGTTTCTGGAGAAGATTTCCCCGGGACGCTTGAAGCGCTGGGCGCACTCGGCTATGTAAGCGAGGAAACCGATCCCGTGGAGTTCACGATCGGCCACGCCTATCCGCCTCTCCGCCGCCCGAATTCCGCCGAGGTCGATTTACACCGAGACCTGGGGCTCGGTTCTTGCAGGTCGTTTCTCTCCGCTTCCGAAGTTCTAAGCGATTCAGTAAGGCAGGAGTTCGAGGGCGTCCGGCTGCGTGTTCCCTGCCCCGAGCATTTGATTACGCATCACCTCATGCACTCTCAGATGCACGACAGCTATCGAGACCGCATCTGGCCTTCTCTCCGCTCCCTCTACGACCTTGCGCTGCTGCAAGCAACGTTCGGCGATATAGCCAATTGGAAAAGCATCGAATCGCGCTTCTCGAAGCACAAGCAAACCAACCTCCTGGTCATGCACTTCCTGCATGCCAAAGAGGTCTTCGGATTCGATCCCCCCATTGCGCTCGGCAAGAGCGCAGTTCTTGCTCTACGGACTTTGCGTCGTAAAGTGCTGAGGTCCGCTCCCCGCTTGCGCTTCGTCGATCCTCTCTATCTTCTGCGTGCAGGCTTCCTGCCCAGAACCCGGAGACTGCAAGAAATATTGAACGTCCCAGGCGGCTGGAAGTATCTCGCGAAAAAATTCGTCAGCCCCAAATTTTACGCGCGCCTGAGATCGGATCTGCGCTGACGATCTGCACTGACGACGCCCTCCGGTTTTCACCGAATTTAACGCCACTCTTTTTTTATAGACGGTAAAAACTCGGTACGCCCATCGCTTCTCTCAATTCGATTGCGATATTTATAGGTTCTTGCGGTTGTCGCAATCCAAAATGATCAAGGCATCCTTCTTAAGGTTTACTGTGTCCGTTGTGCTGGCCGTGACATTTGGCCCTTTCTCGCTGTCTGCGCAGGAACCCGAGGCAGCAGGAAACCCTCAAAATCAAAACCGTTCTCCTCGTCCCGCAAATCCACGTCGCAACATTCGCGAGTTCCTCGGACTCGGTCCTGCACCGGATGCAGCCGCTGCCAAGCGAGGCGAGCCCTTATTCAAGCAGAACTGCGGAGGATGTCACGGCGAAGATGCTCGCGGCGCGCAGGGACCCAATTTGGTCCGTTCTGTAGTTGTCCTTCATGACGAAAACGACGAGGAGATCGGAGCGGTAATCAAGAACGGCCGTCCGCAAGCTGGAATGCCGGCCTTTCCTCAGCTGTCTCACGACCAGGTCCACGACATCTCTCAGTTTCTGAAGCTGCAAGTGGAACTTACCGCAAACCGAGGCACCTATGGTCAGCAATACGCCAAAGCCAACATGCAACCTTTCGGGGACGCCCAAAAAGGCGCTCAATTCTTTCAGGCAAATTGCATTTCCTGCCATTCGGCCACGGGAGATTTAGCTAAGGTGGCCACCAAGTTTCCAGAGTCTAACGTGATGCAAGCACGCTTTCTCTGGCCGGCGTCCAAAGGAGTGCCTCACGGTACGGTCGTGACTGCCTCGGGCCAAACAGTGACAGGCACGCTATTGAAAGCCGACGATTTCGATATCGAACTGCGCGATGATAGTGGCGTCTATCACTACTGGCCACGCAGCCAAGTAACTATTAAAACTGACGACAAGCTGGAAGGTCACCGAGCCCTCCTGCCGAAATATACAGACGCCGACATGCATAATCTGACCGCATACCTTGAGACATTAAAATGAAATTTTTTGGCAGTACTTTACTGCTGCTCAGCCTTATAACTCCCGTCCTATATTCTGGCGATGGCCTCGAGCCGAAAGCCTTGACCCTGTTCAATCAGCCGCCCGATGCATGGCCAACTTATAACGGCGATTACTCTGGCCGACGCTTCAGTAATCTCTCGCAAATCAATCAGTCCAACATCGATCTTCTCAAGATTGACTGGTCTTACCGAATCACCGGGATCGCTCCTCTCCGGGGCGTGGGCGCGCCGTCCATTAAGTCAACGCCCTTGATGGTGAACGGCATCCTCTACTTCACAATTCCAGATCACATCTTCGCTTTAAACGCTCATACCGGCGATCAGATCTGGCGCTACGACTTCGAAGATCACGGCGGCCATCTGGTGGGACAACGCGGTGTCGGCATGTATGGCGATTGGCTGTACTTTCTCACGCCGGACGGCTGGTTTATCTCCTTGGACGCGAAAGACGGAAAGGAGCGTTGGAAAAAGAAAGTAGCCGACGAGAAACTACAGTACTTCACAACGATGGCTCCACTCATTGTGAAAAATCACGTGCTCGTCGGGGTCGGTGGAGATGCCATGGATGTTCGCGGTTATCTCGAATCCCGCGATCCCGAGACTGGCGAGTTACAGTGGCGTTGGTGGAGCGAACCACAAAAGCCCGGTGATCCCGGATCCGAGACCTGGCCGAACCAAGCTGCGATGGATCACGGCGGCGGCATGACCTGGAACTCCGGCAGCTATGATCCGGACCTGAACCTTCTTTATTGGGGCACCGGTAACGCGAATCCTGTGTTTGCAGGCCAAAGCCGCCATGGCGCAAATCTCTGGACTGCGTCGATCGTGGCTCTGAATCCCGACACAGGCAAACTGGCCTGGTGGTTTCAAGCTTCTCCTCACGACACGCACGACTGGGACAACACGGAAACCCCAGTGTTGTTTGATTTGGAAATAGACGGAAAGCCTCGCAAGCTTCTGGCGCAAGGCGCTCGCTGCGGCTGGTTTTTCGTTCTTGATCGCACCAACGGAAAAAGTCTTGTTTCCAAGCCCTTCTCGGGAACCGGAAATTGGGCAAAGGGAGTGGACGCAAAGGGTCAGCCCATACCTGATCCGGCCAAAGAACCGAAAGTAAATGGGTCGATGATCGATATGCCATCCATGGGCGCAACTAACTGGCCACCGCCGAGCTACGACCCACAGACAGAGCTGTTCTACTTAAACGGCACCGAGGGCTACGGAATCGCTTACCTGTACGACACATCCGACAAGCCCCAGGGATATGGCGGCGGAGGTAGCCCCACGTTCGATGGCAAAAGCGCCCTTTTTGCTTTGGACGTACGCACGGGTGCAGTGAAGTGGAAACACGAGCACGAAGGAAACGGTGCAGGGGGTGGAGCCGGCATGACGGGCGGAGGAGTCTTGACCACGGCAGGTCATCTCTTGCTGTCCGGCGACGCCGGGAACCTGGTTGCCTTCGATCCTGCCAACGGCAAGATCTTGTGGCATCAAAGACTGGCAACAGGCCCGAGCAACGGAGCTTCGACGTGGATGCTCGACGGGAATCAATACGTGATCGTAGGAGCCGGTGACACGCTGTACGCGCTTAAGTTGGCGCGGAAGTAAACACAACGACATAAGTTGTTAGGCAGTCAGCGTTAGAGTATTCTCATCAGCGTGGATGTGAACGCACGATCAACATGAGAAACGGCAGAGATAGCACTCTTACAGCTTGGTCTACGGTAGCCTACATAATTTTGACCGCAGGTCTCTTATTTATAGCCTGGAAGACTTACCAGCAAACATTCGGTGGGCTGCGTCTTCTATCTGTGCCGGCTACGAGTGGCGCAGCGACTGCAAGCGAGAGCAAGCGCAGTACGGCGCCCAAATCTCGCGGCTGAGAGAGTACCAGGATTCCAAATGAAACATCGTCTCTTGCTGACCGTTTTTCTTCTGGTCATTATGAGCACGGCTTGCTCTCATCCGAGGCCCGTCGCATATTACCCGCCGCCCCCTCCACCTTCCTTTTCAGAGATCGCCCGGCGGGGATTTCATGATGGCTTTGAGGCTGCCCGACACGATGTTGCGGTTGGCGCGCCCCCGGTGTTCGATCGCCATCCACGCTTTCGCAATCCTCCGGTTCCTCCGCCGGCCTTTGCTGATTATCGCCAAGCTTTTCGGAACGGCTATGAGCGTTTTCTTCATCCAGGTCCTCCGCCACGCTAGTCGGGATTCAGTTATGGAAGAATAACTTCTTGGCAGCCGCGTAACTGGAGCTTTAGATGAGGGCGTTGGTTTTTCAGGTCTTACGGTGCGGACTGTCGATTGCAGTTGGAATCGTGTTGGCGAACGCCCAAGCTACTCCTTCCAACTCTGCAGGGTCTGTGTCACGGAGTGTAGATTCGGATTATGACCGCCCTGTCTCCTGGAAGCTGCTGGTTCCGAATCTTCTGAGCGATCAGAAAGCAATTTGGCTGTCCCCGCTGAAACTCACCGAAGATCACAACTGGATTCCGACCTTGTCCGTTGTCGGCGTTACCGCCGGGCTGTTTGCAGTGGATCCATATGAAGGCAAGTACTTTCACAACACTTCGACGTTTCAGGGATTCAACGGGGTGTTTACGGGCAACGCGACAGTTATCGGCAGCATCATCGCTCCCGTTTCGCTTTACGCCGTCGGGCTCGTGACGAAGAACACAAAGATGGAGCACACCGCCCTGCTCGCCGGAGAAGCAGTGGCGAACGCCGAAATTCTCACGACCGTTTTGAAAGATATCGACAGGCGCGCGCGGCCGGCTTCCATCTCGGCCCACGGAAACTACTGGGATTCGTGGCTCGATGACAAGGGTTCTGTTTTACGAGGCGATGGAAGTTTTCCATCTGGTCACGCCATCGCAGCGTTTTCAATCGCCACTGTCATTGCCCATAGATACAGAACGCATCGGTGGGTGCCGTACGTCGCTTATGGAATGGCCGGCGTGGTCGGTTTCTCGAGGCTCACTTTGTCGTCGCATTTCGCATCTGACGTGTTTGTGGGTGCTGTGCTTGGATATTCTGTTAGCCGCTTTGCCGTCCTTCGCTATTAGAGCGCGCGCCGTCTACCGCGGGCTTCTGCTCGCGATCCTGCTTTTCAGCGATCGGCCGATTTTTGGACAGTTGAATAGTGGCGCCATCGAGGGAACGATTCATTCCTCCAACGGCCGTCCGCTGGCAGGTGCGCCGATTCCGATCAGCGGCGCAGTCGGCTTTCGCATAGTCATTCACTCGAATGCGAACGGTGAGTTCTCCGTGTCGCTTCCATACGGGCGCTATCGGTTGTCGGATGCCGTCGTTTTCGTTTCTCCGCTGCAGACGGTACGGCTCGATCTGACGGTTACCGAGTCAGGAGCAATTCGCAGCGCGCGACAGCCTCTGAAAACGCCAGGATTGTGGAGCAACGCTACGGGCAGGATTCTATATCCTGAAGCCTTCAGCTTGGCTGGGCTTCTGTTGAGCCGGGAGCCGTCAAGCGTAACCGAACCGCTCGATTTCAACGGTCTCAACAGCAATCGGCTAGCGGTCGAGTCACAACGGGGATTTTCCTGGACCGATGTGCAATATGAGCTCCAGGGCATGGATGCGACCGATTCCTATCAGCCCGGCCGTCCCGTAATCGTGCCCGATGTGCAGGCGCTTGAAGACGTCACAGTGCGGAGCGGTTTCGGGCAAGCAAATTCGTCGAATGCGGGCACGGAAGTTGGCCTCTTTCTTCTCAGAGCAGGCGAGTCGTGGCACGGCGCACTATCGACCGAGAACACCGGCGCGGCACTTACGTCCTCGAACCTTCCAGCACCGGCCAGCCGGGGATTGGTGCAGCAGGCCGATCAATTTCGCTGGTTCACCAGGGATCACGCGGAGGTCGGAGGACCATTAACCAAATGGGCGGATTTTTACGCTTCGGGAACCGGACAATGGGACTCGCAAACGGAGCCGCTCACCAGCCCCGGCAGAGATCAAGGCAGCAAGTTACTGTTGGGCAACGCGCGGGGGCGGATCCGGGCCGGTCAAAGAGACCTGTTCGATGCGGTCTACAGCGGATCGCGGATCAATCTAACGGACGGGGGCGTGCCGATCGGTCTCGAAGCATTGGCCGGCAACCGCCTGGCGGCTTCTTTTGTTCTCCCCGGCGGTTTCACGGGCGAACCGGAGGTTGATCATTTTGACTTCCTTCAGGCGGGCTGGACTCACCTTTTATCTGCTGAAAGCTTGATTGAGCTGCGCTATGGATACTCTATCGGGCATTTGGATACAAGTACACAGTCGAACGGACTGAGCCGTATCGAACTGCTCGGCAGCGCGGTTACGGGAGCGCCGCCGCTGTCAAATCTCGCGGTCCGCAAGCGCCACGACATTGAAGGGGCTTGGCAACCGCCTGTGCTGCGCGCCAAGGGAACGCGCCATCAGTTCGTTTCCGGCGGCGGTTGGAAGACGTCCGGGCTGCTGAACCGCTTCGCTGCTCCGTCCGACATGAACTTGATTACGGCCAACGGTGAGCCTGCCTTTGTGATGGAATTCAACACGCCGCTCGATTCCAGCGAACGAGTACGATCATTCCAAGGTTATGTAACCGACCAGATCAGTTTGCTGCCGTCGCTATCCGTTACGTTGGGCGGCCTGGCCGACTTTTCGCGCGGCTCGCTTCCGGCCCAATCGAGCCCGGCCGGCAGCTTTACGCCCGCACGTACCTTCGCCGCGGAACCGGACCTGATCGTTTGGAACAGCGTGTCGCCGCGCGCCGGTTTTGCTTGGCAAGTTTTTCATTCGCGCGGCCCACTTCTGAGCGGTTTGATTTTACGGGGAAGCTATTTTCGCTCATACGTCCCGCTGGCGGGCAGATATCTCGATTTCGGAAACGCCAACAGTCTCGGGGGCAGCGCAGAAAACCAAGGCAATCTGTTGTTTCGTTTTGGCGGGCCGTACTCGTCGATCTCGCCATCGCTCCAGCGGCCTTACGCAGACGAGTTCGATATCGGCGCGGACTTTTCTCTTGCGGCGCGCAGCAACTTCAGCATTCATCTATTCCGACGCGACCAGAAGGATCGAATCGCAGGTATCGATACCGGCGTGCCGGCTCAGGCGTTTCTGCCCGTCTCGATCCTTGATCCAGGACCTGACGGAGCTCCAGGCACCTTTGACGACCAACGGCTGACCGTCTACGCCCAAAACCCTGCCACGTTGGGCCAAGACCGTTATTTGTTGACCAATCCCGCCGGGTTACGCATGCTCAACACAGGTTTCGAGGCGGAGGCCGGTACGCAATGGCGGCGGCTCACGTTTCATGCGTCCTTCGTGGCCGAGAAGTCTTACGGACCCACCAATCCAGGAGACGCGGTTTATGAGAATGATCCCGGCGTCATCGGCGCTCTTTTCCTCGACCCGAATACGGCTATCCATGCCGCCGGCCGAAGCTTCACCGATCGAGGCTACGTCGGAAAAGTGCAAGCGACATATTGGCTTCCCCCAAAGTGGGGCGGCATCCGGCTGTCGAGCGTGGTCGATTACATGGACGGTCTTGCCTTTGCACGCCAGTTACTTGTCACGGGTTTGGCGCAAGGCCCGTTTCTGGCGGCAACCACGATCCGAGGGAGTCCGGAGGGCGGGAACCGTGCTCAGTATGTGCTCAATTGGAATCTGCGAGCCGCCCGGCAGTTTGCGCTTCCGACGGGTAGGATTTCTTTCTCGGCCGATGTTCTTAATGTGACCAACGCCGCGCACAGGCTCCAGGAAGACGATCTCAGCGGTCCTTCTTTCAACCTGCGTTTGCCGGTATCCATTCAGGCGCCTCGTCTGGTGCGTATCGGATTGAGTTATGAATTTTAAGCGGCCTGTTTCGCGGTCTTCAGAAGCCCCAGCCGCACTAGGCTCTCGGCGGTAGCGACGATGGACTCCTCGTTCGAACGCGGCGTCCAGCCGAGCATGCGTTTTGCCTTGTCGCAGGTGGCGTTCTTCATCTTGCCGAGCTCAGGCAGAATCTGCTTCACCGCGGGATCGAACATGGAGCCGACGCGTATCAGCCAATCGGGAAATTGCCTGGTCGGCACTCGTTTGGCCGATGTACCCAGGCGGTTCTTCAGCAATTTCGCGATGTCGAGCAGCGAAATAAAATTGCTGGCCACCGCCAGGAAACGTTCGCCCTGAGCTGCGGGATCGGTCATGGCGCGGAGGTGCAAATCTGCCACGTCGCGCACATCGACAACACCTGTGTAGATTCGCGGGCAGCCGGGAAACCCGTCCATCAAGCGCTGCACGAGGAGAATCGATGTCGAATAGTCCGGTCCCAGCACCGGGCCAAACACGCCCACTGGATTGACGACAGAAAGCTCGAGGCGCCCGCCTTGCTTGGCCATGAAGTCCCAAGCCGCACGTTCGGCCAACGTCTTCGATTTCGCGTAGGCGTTTACGCCGTCGCCATGAACATCAGTCCAGCTCGTCTCGTCGAACGGCGCATCCTGCGGCTTATGGCCGTAGCCGATCGCAGCGAACGAGGAGGTCAGCACCACCCGCCTCACGTCGGCATCGCGGGAGGCACGCAACACGCGGAGCGTGCCTTCCCGCGCCGGCATGATCAGTTCGTCCTCATGCTTCGGCGTGGTCTCGGGAAATGGTGACGCCACGTGTAGCACGTACTTGCAATCACGAACGGCCTCCGCCCAGCCTTCGTCCGCCATCAAATCGGCGGCTGCGAAGGAGAGCGCCTCTCCCGGTTCGGCGCCGCCTACTCTGAGCATCGCGCGAACCTCGGCTCCACGCTTCAGCGAACGTATCGTCGTTCGCACACGATAGCCGGCGGCCAACAGCTGCAGGATACAGTGCGCACCGACAAAACCGGAGCCACCCGTCACAAGTATCAGTTCGTCACTCATAGGGTGATTCTATACCACCAAACCGAACGTTCGCTCTAGTCAGTCGCTCGGACGGCTTCCCACACCTTCTCTGCTACGTTTCGCAAAATGGCCGGGGTCAGCTTTCGAGGCTGTTTCGCTAACCGCGCCACCAGGCCAAGCGTCAGCTCTTTCAAGACTTCGTCGGGCCAATTATTTAGAACGCCACCTTTTGACTTCCCCCTGAAGCGCCGCTCAAACTCCGCTCCTTTTTTATCAGGAGAACTCTCATCAGGCAGGCAGACAAAGCCTGCGTTCTCGTACTGTTCCAGAAAACGCATCTCTCGAAGGTGCTCGCGATAAAACCGATAGGCATTTGTCCATACGTGGATAAAAGCTTTCTTGGCATCCATTTCCGCGGAGTACCCTTCCAAAACGCTAGCCTTGTGCAGGGCATGGACTCGCTTGTAGAGGGCCTGAATGATCTCCTGCTTGCTGGCGAAATGGTGGTAGATCACGCCCGCGCTCGCCCCCGAGCGCTCAGAGATAAGCGACATGGGGGCTTCGTGAAAACCTCGTTCCGCCACAACGTCGAGCATGGCGTTGAGAATGGCATCCCGCTTGTTGGGCTTCGGTTTGGACAGCACGCTCTTCATTCTTCTACGCCTAAATGAAATGGCATGCTACAAGGATAAGTTCTGTTTCGCGTACGGAAACAGAATTTACAACGAGACGGGAAGAGTCTGAAAAGAAAAAGAACGGCTCTATGATTCATTTTGTTGTTTCTCGTGACGAAATCACCGAAAGCTCGCAGTTTTCTACTTACTTTTTTTCCAGGAGATGCCGTATTGTCTATGCGTCCCGAGACTCGCGGTTGGCCGCGTGCCAATTACTCGTTTTGGAAAGGCAATTCCATGGAGAAACTGTCTGGTCTGCATTCCCGGCTTGGAAAATCGAGCATCTACTTAATAACCTGCTTTTTGCTTCTGTGTGTCGGGGCGCCCGCGCAAACGGACCGAGGAGGCATTCGAGGCACCATTACCGACCCGTCGGGCGCCGTGGTAGCCGGCGCTCTTGTGACGGTCACTAACTCTGCTACCGGTGTTGCCGCTTCGGGCAAGTCCTCCGATGCGGGCACTTATAACATCACTGGGCTTACCGCCGGCACTTACCATGTCGGGGTGGTTCAGAGCGGCTTCAAGACGTTGCTGCGTGACAATGTTGTGGTCGACGTCGGGGGTGTGACAGGACTCGATTTCTCGCTGCAGGTGGGCGATTCGTCTCAGCAGGTCACGGTAACTACCGCGGCGCCCATCCTGAAGACAGAGCAGAGCTCGACCAGCACCGAGGTTTCAGTGGCCGCCTACAGCGACTTGCCGTTGAGTGCCGGCGGCGGCCGCAGTCCGCAAAATTTTAAATATCTGACCCCTGGCGTAAATACCAACAACAGTGTCAACGGCGGTCCTCAACTATCCGGGCAAGTTTCTATGGAGGGCATCACCGTTCAGAATTCGGAAGCCTTCGGCGCCGACAACAATGTCCGATTTCCCCCGGAGGCGGTCGGCGAAATGTCCGTCGTAACTTCAGCCTATTCGGCGGAATACGGCGCCACCGGCGGCGGAGTGCAACAGTACACAATCAAATCCGGGACGAATCAGTATCACGGAAACGTCTACGAGTATCTTAAGAACACTGTCCTGGACGGGCGCGGATTTTTCAATCTTCAAAGACCGATAGACCGGCAGAATGAATATGGTTTTTCGGTCGGCGGCCCGGTCTCGATTCCGAAAGTTTATGACGGCAGGAACAAGTCATTCTTCTTTTTCAGCGCGGACTGGTTTAAAACGCGGGGCGGCGCAACCACCACCATCACTTCTTTGCCCAACGCGGCAACCCGCAATGGCGATTTCTCCGGATATCTGGGCTCCGCGCTCCCCGGCGTAACCAATCCCTGCACGGGAGGTCCGGTTCTTTCGGGACAAATCTTCGATCCTTCCACAACCAGAACTGTTAATAATCAAGCGTGCCGCGATCCGTTCGCGGGTAATGCGATTCCAGCCAGCCGCATCAGCCCGGTCGCGAAGCAGATACTCTCTCTTGTCCCGCCAACCACTACGCAGGCGCTGCTGAACAACGCTTACTTACAGACTGCGCCGAGTTTTAATAATTTCAACGATTACATCATAAAGTTCGACCAGTATTTCGGGACCAAGCATCATTTGAGCGGTCTCTTTCTGGAATCCTCCAATCCCACCGGGGGCGGTTCGCTCTTGCCCGCTCCATTGGCGACTGCGGGAACCACCGTCAATTCCTGGGATTTCGCGCGGGCCACATACGATTGGATCGTCTCACCCACCCTCTTGAACGAAGTCCGACTTGGATACAACCGCCAGATATTTACACATCAACCAGTCGGCAGTTCTTACCCGGGTTGGCAGAATGCCTTCGGACTTCCCGGATATGCAACCGCTTCCACTCTGTTCCCAGGGATTATTTGGAGCGCTAATGATTTGCGAACTCTTGGCAATCAACAGTTCTGGTATGCGACGTCGAACACCTACGTCATCAACGAATCCATGGCCTGGACCAAAGTCCGCCACAACTTGAAGTTCGGGTTTGAATACGACCATCTTGGGCATGCGCTTTGGAAAGATTGGCCGGCGCAGCTTACTATTTCGCGCAATGAAACAGGGCTGCCCTCCGCTCTGGGAGCCACTGGTCAGGAAGCTGCGAGTTTCCTTCTTGGGCAAATCGACAACTCCAATATTCCGAGTTTGGGTAACACCTCAGTCAATTACTTGTGGCGGAATGTTAGCCTCTATGCTCAGGACGATTTCAAAGTTACTCCGCGGTTGACAATCAACTATGGTCTGCGTTGGGACTTATTCATGCCCATGACGGAAGAGCACAACATACTTTCCGCGGTGGACCTCAGTATGCCTAATCCCTCGAGCGGAAATCTTCTTGGAAGTTATGTGTTTGCCGGGCGAAACGGGCAGGGTTCCTGTCTTAGCAGCGCCTGTAACAATGCGCAAGGAGTGGCGCCCCGGTTTGGTTTTGCCTGGAAGCTCACAGACCGTTTGGTCGTTCGCGGCGGTTACGGTATTTCTTATTTTCCTACTGGTCTTTACGGCGCCGGCAACAACGTGTATCTTACTGACGGTTACGATCCTACCTCTACCGTCAGCACACCCGATAACGGAACGACTCCCGCCGCAACATTTGCTCAAGGCTTTCCCGCGAGTAGTCTTAGAGCTCCGAATCTCACCTCTTCGTATGGCATCGGCAGCACCTTCAATTACTGGTCGCATACTGCCGAGAAAGTCGCCGATGTGCAGAGCTGGAATATTTCTGCCGAGACGCAGCTCGCTTCCAATCTGGCCTTGGATGTCGCTTGGGTAGGAACCAAAGGAACGCATCTTTCGATGCTGCAGAATATCAATCAGCTGAATCCTGCTTATCTCCCTTTGGGCACTTCGTTACTTAACTCCAACATCAATTCTCCTGCCGTCGCAGCAGCTGGATTCGCGCCACCCTGGTCCGGATTTGCCTCGGCCCTCGGAGCAAATGCAACTCTGGCACAAGCTCTGCGGCCTTATCCTCAATTCCTTTCCGGCTTCGGCTATAACTCCAACAACGATGGAAATTCATCGTATGAAGCGCTGCAGGCTAAGTTAGAAAAACGGGCTTCGAACGGCCTTTATCTGCTGGCTTCTTACACTTACGATAAGTCGATTACCAGCGCCAACAGCACTCTTTACTCTGTTCCGGGAAATAACCCGACGGGTTCGGGCGAGGTCACAGATCAGTACAATCTACGGCTGGCGAGGACTGTCGCATCCGCCTGGCAACCTCACGTATTTACGGCAGCTTTCAACTATGAGCTTCCGATCGGACCCGGAAAACGATTTCTGACATCGGGCGGGTTCGTAGGCCGGCTGACGGACGGATGGCACGTCAGCGGGATTCTGACCTATCGGACGGGCTCACTGATCAGTGTCACGGCTCCGCAAAATCTTCCGTTGTTTGCCGGAGCGAACTATGCGTCTCCCGTGCTTGGGGTTTCGCAGAAGGGGAGTTGGAGTGGAAACTTCGATCCAGCGAGCGACCGCTACCTGAATACCAGCGCGTTTACATTGGCACGGCCCGGCGCCTTCGGGACCGGAGGTCAGTTCCTACCCAATCTTTTTGCTCCTTTCTACAAAAACGAGGACCTGAGCGTGTCGAAGATAACGGTGATCAAGGAACGGTTCAATCTCGAGATACGGCTAGAGGCCTTCAACGCATTCAACCGTGTCGTTTTTGGAGCCCCGTCCGGCACTGCGTCACTCAACTTTGACGTTTCCAATCCATCCAATTTTGGAAAGATCACGACCACTGCAAACTTGCCACGAAATGCCCAAATCGCGATGAAGCTGAACTTCTGATTCGCGCTCCTCTGCGTTGGCGTATTCTTTGAAATTGTGAATAGTCTGGAGAGAATGTAATGCAAAGAGTAGTTAGTTGTCTGATTTTGCTGGCGCTTCCGGTGCTGGCTCGCGAACCGCTGGCGCAACGAATCGGACACACCGATCCGAGCAAATACAATCGCAGCCGGTCGCATAACAGCGCCGGCGATATGGCGTGCGAGTTGTTAGTGCCCCCGAGCGCTGTGGATGTCAACTTGAACTTTGTTCATCGCTGTCAGATTATGCCGGGCGGTGGCGTAGGTGCTCACTTTCACAATTCAACCGAGGAGATGTTCGTCGTTTTCGATGGTCAGGCAGAGTTCACAATCGACGGCCGCACGTCTGTGTTGAAAGGAACAGTGGGCGCGCCCTGCCGCATGGGCCATTCGCATGCGATTTACAACCCGTCCGATAAGCCTGTGGAATTTATGAACATCAACGTTTCCGCTATCCGGGGACACTATGACGCGTTCAATCTGAACGATGCGAGGACCAATGTCCCGAAGGATCCGATTCCGGTTTTCATGACGATGAACCTCGACAAGGCGCTGCTTCGGCCCATGGAAAATTACCACGGTGGAAAAGGGGCGGTGCGGTACCGGCGCGCGCTCGATTCCGATGTATTTTTGACGAACTGGTCTTATATCGATCATTTGCTGATTCCGGCCGGAGCATCCGACGGCGAACACCATCATCAGTATGTGGAAGAGATTTACTACGTGCTGAATGGTGAAGGCGAGGTTCAGGTAAACGGCGAAACAGCACCGATTCATAAGGGGGACGCCGTGCCGGTGTTGCTCAACGAAGGACACTCGTTCACGAACAACAGTGGGCAGGATTTGGAATTCATGATCATCGGAATCACCGTGCAAAAGGGAATGATCGATACGGAATTGGGACCCGGCCCGCAACGAAGTGGACTCTCCGGTGGAAGGAGTGGAGGGCGTTAGTATACGGTCTGTGCGCCGGGGACGAACAAGCATCAAGACGAGGATCGGATTCCGGGTTGTGATAGTACTACAAGCACGAGATTCGCGAGGAATGTAATGGCAGAGCAATTAAAGGTAGTGGACGCGCATGCTCATTTGGGAGAATGCTGCGTCTTTGGACTGATTGCAACAGAAGAAGAACTGATCCGCCGCATGGATGAAAACAGTGTCGATGCAACGATCGTACAACCGTATCCGGGCGCCAAGGAGGCCGCCAAAACTCATGACCGTATCGCGGAAATGTGCGCGAAATATCCCGGCCGTTTCTTTGGTTTGGCCAGCGTCAGCCCGCATGGCGATCACGATGCCTATCGTTCCGAAGTGGAGCGATGCGTAAAGCAATTGCAGTTCGTTGGCGTTAAACTTCACACCATCGGTCACGGAGTTAACCCGTTGTCGGAAGACGGCGATTTGGTTTTTGCCACGGCCCACGATCTGGGAATTCCGGCCATGGTCCACACAGGTCCTGGCGTTCCTTTTGCGTTGCCGTCGCTGTGCATTCCGGCGGCCCAGAAGTATCCAGCCCTAAAGATCATACTCGCGCATGCGGGGTTTGCGGTTTTTTCGGCGGAAGCGCAGGTCGCCGCTTCGGTGTGCGGCAATCTCTATCTCGAAACTTCCTGGTGTATCGGAGAAGATATTCGCTGGATGATTTCGACCATCGGTCCGGACAGGGTTATGATGGGCGCCGATTTACCGAGCAATGTTCCGGTTGAAGTGGCGAAATACAAGGCGCTCGATCTGGAGAACGAAGTCTACGACAAGGTGATGGGCGGCACGGCGGTAGAGGTGTTCAAGCTTGGGGCGCGAGGTTAGCGATGTTTGTGCTGCACTTGGAAATGAAACCGAAGCCGGGCTCGCAACAAGCTTTGGAGAAAACGTATAGCGAGATTTTCCGGCCGGCCATTTCCCGGCAGGAGGGATTTAGCGGGGTCAGCTTGCTGCGTCCCAATGAGGATAACGGGGAGGGCGATTATCGGCTCAGTATCGCCTTCGATGATCGTGCTTTGCAACAACAATGGGTAGCCACTGACCTTCACCAAAAAGTGTGGCCACAGATGGAAGACCAGTGCGTGAACTACTCCGTTAAGAACTACAACGCGGTTTAGGAGGGCAGCATGGAGAGCAGCCTTCCCAATTATGTGAAGCTTTCCACTCCTGTACCGCTCAGCACGCGAGCGCCCTGGTACAAGAGCACTTTTCCCGCTTACGCCGGGATCTTCCTCTGGGTGGGATTTTATCTGACGCTGGCCGGCCCTACGCTTGGCTACGCTAGCGTCGGTGTTTGTCTGGCTGGCGTTCTCACGGCCGGATTTCTCTGCTTTGCCCTTTACTATTACGCACCCGCCATGCTTGGAATGCAGACCGGCGAGTCCCTGTATGTAGTTGGCGCCTCCACCTTCGGCACGGTCGGTGGATACGTAATGCCTGGCATACTGATGGGCTTGTTGCAGGTAGGCTGGGTCGCTGTAATCGCCGCCATCTCGGCCGACTTCATCATGAAGGGGCTGAATCAAACATCAAAAGTTCTTTTCAGCAGTATTGTGATCGTATGGGTTTATAGCCTCGGATTTGTTGCGATCAAAGGGATTCGCTACGTCGGGCAGGTGGCGAAAGTTTTGAATTGGGTGCCTTTGATCATGATTCTGATCGTCTTCTGGGCAAACAAGGGCGGCATCTCCCGATATCGGGCCCCGCACACCGATCCTTTGGCCGGGTTTCTCAATGTGCTCACGATTGTGATCGGCTTTTTCGCAACGGCCGGCGCTGCCGGCGCGGATTTCGGCATGAACAATCGTGATCGCAAAGACGTTGTACTTGGGGGCGTTTTCGGTATCGTCGTCGGCGCCCTGATCGCCGGCGGACTTCCCATTCTTTCGGTGGCCGGATACCTGGGTGGAAATGCCGGAGCTTCGGACTACAACTACACCGCTGCCATTTCAAGCGTCGGGACGTTAGCTCCCGTGATGTTCTTTCTATTTGCTACCGCTTCTCTGGTGCCAACCTGTTTCTCGTCTTTCATTGCATCCAACAGTTTCAGCACGATGCTGCCGAAGATTCCTCGCAGCATTTCTACCCTGGTTGCGATCACGGTCAGCGCGCTACTGGCAATTACGGGGATCGCCAATGATCTGGCCGGATTTTTTGGCATTGTGGGAGCCTCTTTCGGTCCCATCTGCGGCGCCATGACAGCAGATTATCTCAACGCAGGAATGCGATGGTCCGGACCGCGGGAAGGCATCAATTGGGCCGGTTATATTGCCTGGGCAATCGGATTCCTGGTCGGCGTTCCCGATCATATTCCCGGATTGCCGGCCGCCTGGGTCAAGGCAGATAATCCAGCCGTGCTGTATTCGTTTGCGGTTGGATTTTTTGTATACCTGCTGCTTTCCAAGTTAGGAGTACGGCCTGCCGTGATCACCAGGGGGCTAACGCGAAAGTAATCGGTACTTGCCAGGTGTAACACCGACCAGCTTGCGAAAGAGCGCGGTCAGATGGCTCTGGCTGGAAAATCCAGTCTGACGCGAGATCTCCTCCAGGCTCAGATCCGATCTGGTCAGTAGATATCTGGCTCTTTCAATCCGCCGTTCGGTGAGATAACGCGAAGGACTTTGTCCCGTGCTGTTCCGAAAAAGCCGTGCAAAATAAAACCGGCTCATTCTTGCTACTTCAGCCAACTCCTGCAAAGTCACCGCTTTTTCAAGGCTCGATTCGATATAGTCCAGAACTCGAGTGAGCACCATTCCGGGCAGCCCGCTGCCGCATTGATTTGCCTGAGGTAGGGCAACGGCAAATCGATTCATCAGATAAACTGCCAGGGCCGTTCCCAGCTGGTCTCCATATATGGAACCGGCCGGACTCCCGCGCAGCAGATCGGAGTGGAGCATGCGTAGAAGCGTCTGAATTTGTATATCGCAATGTCCACAATGCTCTATCAACTCCGGCAGCCGGCCGTCTGAGATCTCAGCGCTGAATTCGTGCAGTAAGCGGGTTGAAAGGGAAAAGAGAAGCAGATCCATGGTCGCCTCCCAGCGCACGTTTCGCAGATGACCGTGCGAGGCGATCGAGAGATGCCCGGGTTGGATCATCTTGCGATCCAGCCGGCCGCCGATCTTCCACGTTACGAGCGCCGGCGTTGCTAGATTGAAGCAGATCTGATAGCCGCTGATGACTCCCGCCAGCTCCTCGTCCAGCCTCAAGCGATGGCATTCCAGTTTGACGTCTTTCCAGCGGGCGGCACTCGACAGCCGTGGTTCGGAGGGGAAACGGGGGACCTCTTTGCCTTCCCGAAACATTACAATCCGCTCGCAATCGGCGATAGTTTCCACTATTAACCTCCCTTCTTGTGCTACTTTCGGGCGCTCTTGGCAGAAAGTTACGGCGCTGCTTCGATTAGCAGAGAATTGCCTTATTTGGCAGGTTCGTGCCTGAAACGAGGCAGGTCAGGAAACCCCCACCACGGCCTCCGTCATCTACGGAGACGGAATCGTTCCACCGAGAGGAAGTCAGTGAAAGCTATTAAACAACGGAAAACGAATGCCTGGTTTTATGCCCTTGCAAGCTGCTTGTGCATCCCTAGTTTCCTCGTGACAAGTATCGCCACGGCTCAGGATGTTACGGGGCAAGCCGCGACCACGATGCCGAAGAGTAACGCCACCAAGAGCGCCATTCAAAATGCCGCAGCGGCTGCACCGGCCGCGACAACCACCCCATCAGGGCCGGCGTCGAATGGGCCCTCTCCAGGTCCGCGCGGGCCTGGACCCGGCTGCAATTTATTTCCCGCGCCGGCGAACACGGGCACAACAGTCGGTTTGAGTTATTTCGGCCCACCGCCCTCCAGCACCAATCCCAGCCTGGTCGGACCGTATCAACTGTTACAATCCGGCGTTGTCGATGACCAAAAAGGGACCATCACTCTACCGCTTTACAAAGGCTATTTAAAGAACGGAAATGTGCCTGTCTGGTACATCATCACTGACGTGAGCGATCAGCAGGTCGCCTCGTTCCTCGGTGTCAACTTCTCTACTAAGCTGGCGTTCGCCGGGCCGGCTGCGCGAACGGCAAACTTCAATACTAATGGCGACCTGATTTTCAATGCGGGTAAAGTCGATTTCTCGCCTGACCACGTTCTGCAGCCTGGCGCAACGACGCCTTTTCCACCAGCGGTTTCGCAGCCCGGCTCCGTGGGTGACAAGAACTACAGCCCGCTGGTTCGAGTTCTTAACGGAAGCGGCATTATCTACAACGCTCCGATCATTTCGTTCGGGACTACGGACGCAGAGATTAATTTCCCAAATGGGAATGTCGATTACAGCAAGGTGCATGACCAGGTGTTAGCGATCGATACCAGCGCGCAAACCGTAACTCTGCAACTGATCAACGGTTTCAGCTTCGGACGTCCTCTGTGGTACATCTCCTTGGATGCAAGCACGACCCTGGTAGCAGGAATTGAAGCGAACACCTATGCGCCAATGCTGCAGAATCTGGTGACTGGCAAGGATGATAGCTTCAGCAGCGGGATCGAGCGCATCTTCATCGCCATCAATGGGGCGTACGATTGCGCCAACCCCCAGCGGCAAGGCCTGGACGCTGCCATAACCGACGGATTCCGGCCGAACAATACGTTCGGAGGCATTCCGTTTATCGCCAACGATTACAGCCCGATGTGGAATGGCCAGCTCTACCAGTGGACTGACGATGCCGTCAGCAAGGGATATCGCAGCCAATTGCGGGAGGAGTTCCAGCTGCTTACTTACGCGCAGGACGGTTTGATCACTGGTCCCGATGGCGCTGCATTTGGAGACAGCCAATTTGTTATCAACTGTCCTCCGGTTCAGAGATTGAATTAACTCACAAGCCGTTTTTCCCGCCTATAAAAAGAGAGTGTTTGGGCGGGCAAAACGGTCGGTCAGGGAAGACTTTTGCGAGAGCGGGTCACAAAAGGGCTTTTCAGAGGATTTCATTTCTTTTGAAGGACTTAGGTTGAAAATATGACGCTTGGCGAGCAACGATGAGATATGTTGCTCGCGGGAATGAATCAGCTTTTCACGAAAAGAAAAAAGAAGCGATTTCGTGGGGAATAACCCGGTTTCTGACGGTAAAAACTCCTAGCCCGGATTTTGAAAGAAAGATCGCTTCTATTCACAACCGCTATCGTGTACCTGATCGCGGGCCTACTCCATAACGTTTCCGGGCGAGTTCAGAACGGTAGGAGAAGCTCCTGTTCCAGAAGAGTATCGGCCGCCTTGGGCAGATCGGAAAAAGCGAATTTGGATGTTTCTGCAATATCCAGAAGTGAGCGCTCCCCGTCAGAATAGTTCAGGATCCACAACAAATGCATAAAGTGTTCCTGGGGTATAGGTCCGCCCATCTTTCTATAGATGCCGCGTTTGCCCAATTGCGGCTCACCTTCAGGACTTGTGTTTAGATACTTGGCATTACCCTCGAGGATTTTAACGATCTCGACGCAAAGCGCGAGAGCGCCGGCCAGTTTGTCCGGCCGCATCAGATCCAGGTTATCGGCAGAGGTGTGGTTCTCCGGATAGTGATAAGAATAAGTCCTGAAGAGAGAGCCGAACGGCAGGTTGAAGCCAGGAGAACAAAACTGACGCTCGTCGAAACCGAATGGCGTAAAGTCCCAAAGTTCATGTTTCTCACCGCTCTCCCGAAGCGCGCATTTGACTGCTCTGTCGATAGCAGTGTTGCCCCGCCGTGTTTCCTTCCAGGTAAATCCTCCGGCGTCTCCGATGCAGGTCAGGGAAAAACCGTACTTTATCCGATCCAATCGAGCCTTATTGCGGCTGAGCCACGTTATCGATCCGATCGTAGTGGGAACAAAGATAATGCGGTACGAGAGGCGACGATTTTGAACACCTGCCAACAGCTTCGCGAGAAAGGTTGCACCGCAACGCCCGACAAGTTGTCGTTGCACATCGCCGGGCGATCGATATGAACACAGACGACGAGTTCGTCTGTTGTTCGGCCGGCCAAGTAACATTCGCCATAAGTCAGCGAGCCGTTTTCCAGCGAAGAATCGATGACCACCTCATAGTCGCCGTCTTCGAGCTTAACGAACTCATTGTGAGCCATGCAGAAGCCCCAGTCTTCGTCGTAGTACGAATACCGGAACGGAATCCAGTCGGGATGCGCGGGAATGGTAAATACGTGCTTCTTCAACTCACTCAAGGGAAAGCGACCCTTCACCGGCACGCTGTAACCTACCACGTGGAGGCACGATTTCCGAAAGTCGATGACACGTTCTCCACGCGCATTCGCGACATAAGCATCACGGATATTCCACTCTTTGGGCACAGTCCAATCGAGAACCGCCGTGCCAGTCGGAACCTCATGCTTTTCGAGGACAATCAAGCGTTCTATGGCCGAAAGTGTCTGGCGAACTCCTTCCTCTGTGATACTGCGGCAAATCGGATAAAGTTCAGCGATGAAGTCATAGATCTGCTGGCCCAATTTTGGGTCTGTGCAACACTCCGAAAGATCGGCGATCTGGATGGGTGTTGCGCCTGGCAACGCAGAGTCGCCGGGTGTATCTACGGTCGGGAGGTCCATTCCTACAGTTGTGCTGTGCATAAGGATTTCGATTCCGTCAAAGTTTTTAAAAAAAGTTCAGATTTGAGCAAGTCAATGCGCAGGTGAACCGCGTAGCGTGCCGCCCATTGGCGGCGGCCTGAAGATTAACCGACTCGAACAGACAAACACGCCGACAGAATATGGCGTGACGATCCTGCTGCCATCATCTAAGCTTTGAAGATGTGGAGCGAGGCTCGCGCGCGCTAGTGTAGTGTCCAACAAATAGCGGGACATATAAACTGAACCTGCCGTACACTGAGGCATGCCTCGCCGGACTCTGCCGATTGTCGTTTCAGGGGATCAGGAAAGGCAGATCGAAGAGTGGCTGGCTGCTTGGGGTACGCCCCAGCAGACTGCTCTGCGGTGCCGCATTGTTCTGGCCGCTGGCCGCGGTGGATCGGAAGCCGCCATTGCCTCGCAGTTCGAAGTAAATCGCAAGACCGTACGGCTTTGGAAAGAGCGGTTTTCCCTGGAAGGGTTGAGTGGCCTATGGGAAATTGCGCCAGGGCGTGGACGCAAGGCGACTTATGGACCGGATCGCATCGAATCGGTGCTAGAGGCAACCTTGCAATCGAAGCCCAAAGGCAACACTCACTGGAGTTGCCGGTTGAGGGCGGCGAGTCAGGGCATTGGCAAATCGACAGTCAGCAATCTCTGGAAGAGCCACAACATCAAACCGCACCGGACAAAGACATTCAAGCTGTCACGCGATCCGAAGTTCCTCGAAAAACTCACCGATGTCGTGGGACTCTATCTGAATCCGCCTGACCAGGCGATGGTCCTCTGTGTTGACGAAAAGAGCCAGATTCAGGCCCTAAGCCGCACTCAGCCCGGTCTTCCGCTGAAGAAGGGTCGTTGTGGAACCATGACCCATGATTACAAGCGGAACGGAACGACTACCTTATTCGCCGCGTTGGATCTGCTGCAGGGAAGAGTCATCGGCGATTTTCACAAGCGCCACCGTCATCAAGAGTTCCTGAAGTTTCTGCGTCACATCGATCGCGAGTTTCCAGGCAAGACAACTTTGCACCTGGTGATGGACAACTACGGCACTCATGGGCATGCCGCTGTGAAAGCGTGGCTCAAAAAGCATCCACGCTATGTCATTCATTACGTGCCTACCAGTTGCAGTTGGCTCAATCTGATCGAGCGCTGGTTTGCCGAACTGACCAATAAGCGTATCCGCCGCGATTCATTCTTCAGCGTCGACGATCTTATTGCCGCGATCAACGAGTTTGTGGTCGCTTGGAACGACAAACCTAAACCTTTTGTGTGGACTGCCACCGTGGATTCCATCATCGTCAAACTCGCCCGCTGCCGCCAAACCCTGGAACAGATCCAGCCCGGTTGCACGGCTCCAAAACGCCCTAAACGTCTGTCCAGCTAATTCGTGGACACTACACTAGCCTGCCATGCGGAGTCGTCGCTGGCGAGTCCGGCAGAGCATCGAAGAACGTGATTAGAAACTTGATACACAACACCCAGCCAAATACCGGACAGATCGGCGATGCCACGTCATTCTATTTTCACCACGATAGGAGAGCGCAAGCGGCAATGTCAAGGTGGATTAACAGCTCGTCACCTCCGTCGACAGTACCAGAAGGTTTTCTCAAACCTTCACTACAGAGTATCCGTCAGACGATCCCAGGTTAGGCCCGAGCAGATGCCCATCGAGCCGGGGTGAGCGTAGCGACTTCGGATAGCGTGCGGTACTCGATGCCGGGTAGCACGCTCAATAGATAATCTTTCACCGCTACACCTAGCCGGCGGCACGACTCCACCACCGAGAGAATCGCCGCCACCTTCGGTCCGGATTGTGCACTACCCACATGACATGCAGCCAGTTTTTCCGACCCAACGCCACCGGTCGCATCGAGTTCTCGGCCAGATTGTTGGATAACTCGACCTCGGCATAGTCAAAACACCGTCGCAGCTTCAGCCACATGTTGAGTGTGTAAGTAACAGCTTGGCCCAGCGTACTCTTCGGCAACGTGGTTTGGCTGAGCGTTACACATTCATCGCGAATCTCAGCCGCCCAAGATTCGGCGTGCTCGCGGCGCAGCGCCAACCGCTCCTCGACGCTGAACTGATGTTGCCGCGCTTGGCGGTCCACCAGAAAGAGCCCGTCCATGCGCGTGACCATCTTTATGGCCTCGCCGTCCTGCGGATTTACTTTCACGGCGTCAACGAACTTACGCCGCGCGTGCGCCCAACAGCCCACGTGCACTAGTCGTTCGCCGCCGATGTTGTCGTAAGCTTGATAGCCATCCGTTTGTAAGATGCCTTCCCACTGAACGAGAAATTTTCGCGGACCCTCTCTTCCCCGGCCCAACTGAAAGTCAAACACAGTTTCTCCGCCCGGCTTGCCGTATTGCCATAAGTACGCCTGATGATCGGCGCCTCGTTTGTCGCGCATCTGAACCGGTACTGTTGTTTCATCCGCCTGTAAGTATGCCTCCCTGAGAAGGCCGGAGCGCATGGCGCCGACGACGGGTTGCAATAACTCACCTACGCGCCTTACCCAGCCATCGAGTGTCCCGCGGCTGATGTCCACGCCAGCCTCGCGTTCCAGAATCATCTGTTGGCGGTACAGCGGAAGATGATCGCAATACTTTGCCACTAGCGTGTCAACCACCACGCGATCGCTGGCCAGGCCCTTCTCCACGATGCGCGGCTCGCGTGATGGCATCGTCACCGTCGAGCATTGACCGCAAGCCCGTTTCTCGCGCTTGATCACTCGCACGAACCAGCGCGCCGGCTCATGATCCAGCTGCGAACTCTCGTCGTAGCCAATGACCTTGGTCTCGCTACCGCACTTGTTGCAATGCGGCTCTGCGCAGGGAATCACCTGCTCTATTCGTGGCAACATATCCGGTAGTGGATTCCTTCCGGGATGTGCCTTGCGCTCACGAACCGGCTTTGCCGGCAAGGATTCGCGGCGCGCTTCGGCTGCTACTTCTTCCGCCGTCGCGCTGGACTCTTCTTCAGCGAGTAACTCCAACTACAAATCACTGAGTGTTTCGCTAAAAGGGCCGAGTAACTGGACGCGACGTCGCCGGAGCTGTTCCTCTAGCGCGCGGATCTTTAAGTGTGCCCATTCAATCTCCACATTCGCCGCTTGCAGCTTGTCTTCGAGTACTGCGATGTGTTTGTGGGGATCAACCACAGCCATGGGAATAACCTATGTTAGTCGAATCCGCAACACGATTCCAGTGTTTTGTTTACGCGCTTTTGCGATACCACTTGCGTTGCTTCGTTTGCCTTAAGTCCAGCCCATTCACCAGCATCGCCAACTCTTCGGAGCGCATCGTGACGCTTCGCCTCCGATCCGCCTGTGGCCAATGAAAGCGCCCCTTCTCGAGACGCTTCGCGCAGACCCATAAGCCGCTGCCATCCCACACCAGTGTTTTCAATCGCGTCTTCGTGCGATTCGTGAACAAGAACAAGTGCCCGCTCAAGGGATCCTGTTCCAGACGATCGCGCACCAAGCCATACAGGCCTTCGAAGCCTTTGCGCCTATCGATGGCGTCGACCGCAATGAAGATCTTCGTGGCCAGGCCCGGCGAAAATATCACGCGCTTTCGACCACCCGAATCAACCGCGCCATCTCCGCATCGGCGAACCGCCACGAGCTCTCAATCCGCCGGCCGTTGGCCAGCGTCAACACCACGTGACCGACCGGTTCCGTGACGCTACCCACCTTCACCTTCACCATGCGCGGCTTAACGCGGAGTTCTCGATGCCAGTAATCGAAAGTCGTCAACGCCATCCCGCGCTGTTCGCAAAACTGCTTGCGGCTCAAACCGCTCGCCGCATATTCCTTCACCACTCGCTTCATCCCGGCTGACCGTTGTGTTTCTTTGCCCATGCCGTTAGTCTGCGGATGAAACCAGGCGGGAGCAAGTTGGGTTGCTCAGACGCTTACTCTGCACCAGCCGCAAAAACCTGTGGCGCGCGCTATTACCGAGGCGCTGCAATACGATGTGGCATAGGGCGAATTCGGGAGTTACGGTGACTGTCCCGGATCTCCGTCCCGGATCTCCTCTGAAGCAGGCTTTCCTCAGCGGACGATGACGTACGCGAACAGGATGGCTGCGGTGGCGAGAGCGACGATGCGCACGCGATGTCTTCTGTCCCAGGAATGGTGTGCTGCTTGCCAACCAGTTGAAGCTGCGATCACGCGGTTATTCAGTGGCACCAGGAAGATAATCGATCCCAGCGTGGCCATAAACCAGATCGCACTAGCCGTGAGCAGGATCGTGAATTCAGGCGTGTGCCGGTACAGCCAAGTCTCTAGCCCAAGCAGCACGAGCCCCGCACCATAACAGAACGGCATCACCTTCCCAAGCACGGCAGCGTAGTGGCTCAACATTCTCGACTGCGGTTCGGGGTCAAGACGCCATGCGCTGGGGTTTACAAACGCGGAAACCGAAAACTCGGCGCCCACCATCAACAGCACAAGGAACACAGTGGCAACATTGAACAGGTGTATAAACAACTCCATTGATGGTTCTCGCACACAATTGATTTCAGAGTTAACGGGCGAGTCTGCTTCCAGCATGGTTGAGCGACCCGGTCTTTGCGGGAGATGGCGTCAGGTCAGAGGCGATCCGTCTCGCGGGGTAAGGAGGAGAGTCTCAACGCCCTCGATCTGCGTTACATCGAATCCGGCCATATCCGCCTTGAATGCATCGCTTTGCATGTAGTCCTGCATAACGACTTGAGGATCGGCGTGCTCGCCGAAGCTTATGAGCGCAACTACATTCCGCGGCACCGAGGGAACTGAGAAGAACGCATGCGTTTCCACCCCGAAGAGCTTCAGGCTCTTGACATGCGAAATCCAATGAGGCAAGTAAGTAGCAGCAGCCTCTTCTGTTCGAAGCCGGTACGTTCTGAGCTGATACGTTCGCATGGGTTACCCTTTGGATTAAGTGGTGGTTAGGTGGCGAGTGGAGCGCTTCTTGTGGAGGCACACCTCAAAAGGTATGGATCAGCAGGAAGCCGGCAAAAAGCATCACTGCGCAGGTCACGCCATGCACGGAGAAGGCCGTCGCTTTCCGGCCTCCCGACGCCAAAACGTTGGACATGTCGCCAAAGGGGATGACGGCTAAGACCAAGAGAAGAATTCCCACCGTACGGCTGTTTGCGGTCAGCATCAGTGTTAGCACCGCCAATCCACAAGCCACATCCCGGATGCCCTTCAATCGAAGCCATGCCAAGGTGTCAGCATCGAGTGCGGGAGGTTTGAGACCAAGACTGCCCAGGATGCGCTTCGGAGCTGCGATGTAGAAACAACCAATCACCAAGATCGCTACAGCAACGAGGGTAGCGAGAGAGAGCGGAAGGGCGGTATGCATAACGGGACTTGGCTTCTGCCTTATAATCTAGCATTGCTACGTAGGACGCACAACTCCGTCATGAGGGATTCCTAGATTCAGAAAGATTCTAGCGACGCTATCCTTCCTGTACATGGTGACGAACCGGATTGGGGAACGGAAGATGCGGGACCGGCAGGCCCGCCGTGCACAAATCATCAGTGCGGCACGAAAGGTCGCCGAGCAAGAGGGTTGGCCGAACGTGACTGTTCGGCGGCTAGCGGACGAAATCTCCTACAGCCAGCCCGTCTTGTACTCCCATTTTGAGAATCGTGATGCAATCATTGCCGCAGCGGCGATCGAGGGATTTCAAGAGTTGGGCTTGGCTTTGGAGAAAGCACGCCAGCGGGCAAAGCGAGGCCATGCAATCGAAATGGTTGCGAATGCATATTTGCATTTTGCTGCAGCCTCGCCCGCTTTGTATGAAGCAATGTTCTCCCTTAGCCTGAGCGTCCCTTTCGGGGACCCTACGACTCCTCCAGAGTTGCATTTCGCGTTCTCCCAGCTCCTGGAACTCTTCTCGAAGCAGAGCGCAAGGTCCGAGACCCTATCGGAATCGTTCTGGGCGAGCCTGCATGGCACAGCAGATCTGACAAGGACCAAGCGACTACCGCCCAAACGACAGAAGGAACGCTTGCGCGCGCTTGTGGGAGTCTTCAGCTTAGCAATTGACGAGATGACGCAGGTGCAGAAATAATAATAAGAGCGGCCGTACCGGAATGCAACCCTACATGGACGATACGGGCGGATTAGTTCGGGCCACATCGATAGGTATCGTCAAGTCTTAGGTCAGTATCAGGAGCGATTCGGCACGATACGGCTGAGGAAGGTGGACGAGGTCACTTGCCGGATCGCTTTTGATACTGGGACTTGAAGGAAGCCGCGACGAATGCTCCGGCTTATGGGTTTTCAAACACCGGATTCAACCTGTGAGCAGCGGGAGGCGTGAGAAGTGGGTCGGTGAGCTTGAAGTGAAGTTCTCGTGCTGGGTGAGTCGAGCCATAAAAGTCACACGTCGGGTAAACGCACAAACGTGCGAAGCGGATTCGAGAGATGTGTAGCAAAACGTCATGTGGACTTAGGCCGCGGTTGAGTGGAGTGGCGGAGGAGCGCGGAAGCGAAGTTGTAAAGCGCTCCAGCGTTCCAGAATCATCATCGGCCCATGGCAGCGCGGGCACAACCAGGCCACGCGCGGCTGTGATTGTCGCCCAGTGCTTGTAGCTGCCTTTTCCGGCACCACAGCGGTTGCGCCCAGCAGACGAAAACACAACGGCAGAAGCGTGGAGCGTTTGCGTGTACTGAGGAAGCCGAAGTGGCGGATGCGCACAAAGCGTGGCGGCAGGACATGCAACAGGAAGCGTCGCAAGAACTCGTTAACGTGCAGAGTCATGAGGCGCTGCTGGTTCTGGTGTGCCGAATCGCGCCAACGGAAAGTCACTTGATCGTCGGCAAACGCGACAAGCCGAGGATTCGAGATAGCGACTCGATGGGTATAGCAGCCGAGATAACGGAGGGCGTGTTCCGCGCCGCCAAACGGCCGTTTCGCATAAACAACCCACTTCTTACGAAAGGTCTGTCGTACTAGTTGCGCGAAGACTTTGGGCCGTCCGAGTGGCTTCATGGACCCATGAAACCCGAGTTTGTTGCCTGCGAAAGTTTCCTTCAGCGCTTCGGTGAACTTGCCACGAAAGACTTCGGCCAACACGCCGACTGGAAGGAAGAACTTTTGCTGGCACGGTATCCAATGGGTGCGATCGGGCGCTAATCCGCCGGCCGGAACGATGCAGTGAATGTGGGGATGATGTTGGAGTTTCTGATTCCAACTATGCAGCACACTGAAGAAGCCAATGTCCGCGCCGAGATGCTGCGGATCGCGAGCGACCTCAAGTAATGTCTCGGCGCTGATTCGAAAGAGTAAGTCGTAAACCACTTTCTTATTCTGCAAAGCGAGTGGCGCCAGTTCATGCGGCAGAGTGAAAACAACATGCGCGTATCGTGTCGGCAGAAGTTCGCGTTGGCGGGCTGCTAGCCAATGATCGCGAGCGTTCGCCTGACACTTGGGGCAGTGCCTGTTCCTGCAGGAGTTGAATGAGATGGCATGATGTCCACAGCGCACACACTTATCGAGATGACCGCCGAGCGCAGCGGTGCGGCAGCGCTCGATGGCTGTCAACACTTTTAAGTGGAGCCGGTTCAGCCAGGAACGATTTCGTTCGATGAAGTTCCGGCCCGCACTGCGAACGACATCGGCCATCTCAAGCGATGGCCGGTTCATCTATTCGTCGTCTTGCGCGAGAAAGGCGGCTAACTTCAGCTTGTCCAGAGGACTGGCTGTAGCACTCATTCGAGCATTGGAAAGATGCAGGTACAGCGTGGTCTCTTCCAGATCGCGATGCCCGAGCAGCAGTTGGATGGTGCGAAGATCGGCGCCTGACTCGAGCAAATGAGTCGCGAAGCAGTGCCGAAGCGTGTGGGGATGGATCTCATCTCCGAGCCCCGCACGTGTCGCAGCCTGTCGGCAGGCCGACCAAATCACCTTCGTGCTGATCGGCATTTTGCCGGTGTGCCAACGGTTGCCGGGAAATAACCAGACGTCCGGTTTCCTTCGAAGTCCGCGCACGTAAGTCCGAAGCTCCTCCAGGAGGATCGGACTGAGCATGACATCGCGATCTTTGCGGCCTTTTCCGCCTTTGACGTGAATCAACATCCGTTCACTATCAATGTCCGGCATTTTTAAGTGCGCCAGTTCAGCACGCCGCAATCCAGTCGCGTACAGGGTCATCAAGAGAATGCGGTAGAAGAGAGTGGGAGCGGCATCGATCAGTTTCGATACCTGCTCCACGCTGAGGACTTTGGGCAGTCGAAACGTCTTTCGCGGGTAGGGTGTTTCAGCAATGGTCCAGGGTTTCTTCAGCGTCGTCACGAAGAAGAATCGAAGCGCAGCAGTTCGCTGGTTGACTGTGTTGGCAGCCAGTTTGCGCTCGCGGAATAGGTAGGCCTGATATTGGCGAAGTTGGTCTGGGCCGAGTTGATCCGGTGGACGTTTGAAATAGCGCGCCAGGTCGGCAATCGTTTTGACGTACGTGCGTACAGTACTCTGAGAGTAATTCCGACGCTCGAGTTCTTCGAGCATCATCTTTCTAAGCTGGGTCACAAGGACCTCCTTGTGACCCGACACTATCCCAGTTTCCACATCGCCGCTTGGAACGCCCACGCGTAGCGTCTGCCGCTTCGGCTTCGTTCAAGTCGGCTTTTCGACTGTGATGTCGGCAATCAGGTGAAGTTGACGAGAAACGCGCTAGTCGTACATCCGAATCTGAAACATTCTGGTCGGATTGTCGGCCACTCCTACATTGAAACATCGAAGGGTTAACTGAGCCACTGCTACTATCCCACAAGGTAGGCGGCCATGACGCCTCGCATCGGTGCCGCGGATTGTATCCGGTGCGATAAAGCGATCTCTTGATCCGAAAAACCGGTACGTGAGCGCTATGCCGAGGGCAGATGTTCTGATCATAGTTGCCACCGATGTGGAAGCTAAGACCGTTATGCGGCACGCTCAAGTCGCTACAAGAACAGAGCCGAAACTTGAGACCATCAAAGAGCATGCTTATTACAATCTTGGCGTTGTCAACGACGCGAGTGTCTGGTTAGGATTCACCGAGATGGGTTCAGGCTCACCGGGCGCATCACAGCAGTCAACTCGGCGAGCACTCAAAGCTCTTAAGCCCTACAGTGTGTTTCTGACAGGAATAGCTTTTGGAAAGGACGAAAGAAAGCAAAAGATCGGCGATGTCCTAATCTCGCAGCAGGTGGTTCTATATGACCTGCAACGGATCGGTGATGTCATTTTGCTCAGGGGTGATAGGCCACATGCATCCACACGCCTCATTCAAATTTGTCAGGCTTGTCTCCCGCTTTGGACCGACGAAGCCGATGCTCGAATTGGCTTGATTTTGACCGGCGACAAGATAGTCGATAATTTGGACTATCGCGATCAATTACGTGTGCTGATACCTGAGATGATCGGTGGAGAAATGGAGGCTGCCGGTCTCTACGTTGCCTGCAAAGAAAAGAAGGTTGACTGGATCGTGGTGAAGGCAATTTGTGACTGGGCCGATGGGAATAAAGCTAATCCTCGCAAGGCTGCTAACCAAGCCACCGCTGCATCCAACGCGACTAGATTCGTATTTCTTGTTTTGAGTAGGGTTTCTCTTAAGGCTCCGTCCAGATTGGCACCGGGCGACCTTGGCGTGGATTTGGCGCGACAGGACCGTATCAGGAGTGGACTCAATGCATTCTTATCAGCCTTGGCAGACTTCCAGCCGCCAACCGCATCAAGCTCGGAGGAAATAACGCTTATCGAAGAGGCACATGGCGATTTGAACACTGCCGCAGACGAACTTTGCCGGCTGACGCGTCTCCGCCATGAGAAGACTGTGCCTTTAGTCAGCCAGTTCGGACACCTACTGGAAAGCAGAGCACGCCTTTACTTGTCAGAACTTGAATTGAAGATTTCGGCGGAAGAAAGAGAACGGCTAGCAAATCTACACAAGCCGAACACTATTGTGATTGGCGAATCATTCACAGCGGCAAATATGAGACACAACTACTATGAAGTCGGTAAAACTTCGGCGATCAAGGCCCTCCGCGAGATCGATGGATCAGATATAGATATGCGCGAATCGATTGAATACGAGCAAGCACTCAACCGGTACCGCTGAGGGGCCTAACCAAGAGTGAGTACAGGCTTCCATACACGCGAGATGCGTCTCAGTTAGGATTTGTCCCATAATTTCGCTGACAACTATGTATTCATCAGGTTGCGCTTATAGCTAAAATCGTTCCCTTTGGATATTCGGAGCAATGATGCGGAAGCAGACTACAACTCCGATGGAATTACAGAGAGCATCAACATCAGCCTGGCACGCCTGCCTGGGCTCAAGGTAATACCGCACAGCGTCGCCCTCCATTACAGGGACAAGAGCACGGATGTGCGGAAGACGGGTGAGGCATTGGGCGTAGAGACGGTTTTGACAGGCCGCGTGGTTCAACGCGGTAATGACTTGAGTATCGGAGTCGAACTCGATGACGTGCAAAACGGGAAGCAGCTCTGGGGCGAGCGGTACAACCGCAAGCTTGCCGATATGCTCGCCGTACAGAACGATATTGCCAGGGAAGTGGCGCAGCGGCTGCGTTCGCAGTTGTCGACTGCCGACCAGCCAAAACAGACGCTCGGCTCAACAACGAATCCGGAAGCCTACCAACTCTATCTTAAGGGCCGTTATTTCACGAGCAAGTTCACGAAGGAAGGCTTCGGAAAAGGCATCGACTATCTGAACAAAGCCATTGAGCTCGATCCCGACTACGCTTTAGCGCACAGCACTTTGGCCTACAACTACATCAATCAGGACGACTGGTTCATCAATCCGAAGATTGCGGGGCCGCGGGCGAGAGAGGAAGCGAAGAAAGCGTTAGCGCTGGACGAGAGTGACGTACAGGCGCACGTCGTTCTTGCTATCGAATCGCAATGGTACGAGTGGGATTGGGCCGTGGCTGAGCGAGAGTTCAAGCGAGCCATTGAATTGGATCCGAACTCAGGGGACGGATTCACTCGGACGGAAGATTTGCTGAACTCGAGAGGCGTATCGGATTGCCAATGCGAAGCCAGCCGCGATAACTAAGTACTCACGTTCGGGCAACGATATCGTTGGGAACGCCTTCCTCGGCGAGAAGGATGATGCCAGCCTATCAGTCTACGGCGCTGAACCGACTTCTATAATACTTCAGCGTATTTCCGAGTAGAAGTACTTAGCCACTCGAGCGACGTCCCGACTCTGGAAGGACAAAGCGGAAGGTGATTGAGAGTCCAGTGTACTTATGATTCGTCGCTGGCGGCCGGCGCTTTCCAGCTCAAAGAGCAGCGTGCCGTCGTTCTGGGTGGAGGCGACACCGGTCCAAGCCTCGTCGTTCTGGGAAGCTTCTAAGTTGGCGAGGCGCAGGTCCGGGCGTCCTTCAACGAACAAGTAGCGGAACGATCCGGACACGGTTTGAAACTGATCTTCGCTCGATAGATTGATTGCGTCGCCCGCAAAGGTTCCGTCGGCGCGAAGGTGTTCCAAGGTTCCACTGCCCAGTCCATAGGTCTGAAAATGGCCGGAAGCGGTGAGGGTTCCGCCTTTCCACGGAAAGCCATTTACGTTCGCTTCAAAGCGATAACGGGGCAAACTGGCGGCCAGGCTCACCTCTCCGGTACCGTCGATGGCGCCAGCGGGAAGGCTCAGACGAACGGTCGAGAAAGCAATACCGGTTCCCAGCCACGAAAAATGCGCTTTCAATTCTCCGACCGGTACTTTATCGATGGAAAACTGGCCGACTGTGAGATCTCCTTGCAGATCTCGCCTGGTGAGCCAGGCAGGCACAGCGCGGCCCGTGACACCGAGTCTGGCAAGGAAACCTTGAGCCTGCAAAGTAGGCTCAAGGGCCGTCTCGATGTCGCCTAGATCAGCGGACGGAATATCGATGGCGACCCTTTGCGGGCGGCTGGATCGCGCATCGAATCGAAAACGCGCGGTTAGCGGTTGCTTGCCAAGATGGGCAGAGAAGCGGTCCAGGGTGAACTTGGTATTGTCGAATTCGACGCGTCCTTGCGATTCCAAAAGCGGCTCAGCAAAGCCCGGCAGCGCTAAAGTCGATTGAGCGAATCGGAACTGACCGGACCAGGAGGGCGGCTCGGTTCCGTCGCGCGAGTATCCTATCTTTCCGGTGACGATTCCGTCCTTGAACGCAGTCAGGGCAGGAGGGACTCCGAACCAGGAGCGGAATGTTCGGGAGAGCGCTTCGATGGAGAAATCGTCGACACTGAGCGAAACAATCGAACGGTGGGTGGCAAGATTGTAGTCGCCTCCGACACGAAGATTGCCATTGGACTCAGTTTCAATTGTTGCCGGCTCGAATCGAATATGGTCGGGAGAAATTCTTGCAATCAGCACACCAGCGCGGAGGGGACGAAGGTTCGGTAATTTGGCAGTCACGCCGGTAATCGAAACGCCTCCAGACAAATCATTGTTGCTCGAATATCCGACAGCTCCGCTCAGCGTTCCCTGTAACGCCAGATCATCCGGCAGCCCGAGACCCATTCGTCTGCTCAGAGGCAAAAGATCCTGAGCTGGAGCATGATTGAAGTTAGCGAGAACGGACCAGGCCGGTCGCCGCAAAAAGTCATTGACGCGCATGAGAAGGACCACCGGACTGGGCTCGCCTGAGTGCGAGGGTAAAGTTTCCAGGGAAAGACGATGTGCGACCAGGTCGATGTTGCCTTCATACTGAATGCGCCAGTCCTCGCCACTGGCCGGTAAGAGATCCCAGCGATGTACATCGTTCAGATGGACCTCTCCCAGTAGGTGCAAGGCCGTTGCCGGGCCTTCGATCCGCACGTGAGAGCTTACGGTGCCATGGATGCCTGCGTCCTCGCCTTGCACAAGCGTGGTTAGTTCACTCAGGTTGCTGGGATCGAGCGCGACGTCTGCTTCCAGCCGATTGGGGTTGCCGGAGATGGGCTTTAGATACAAGTTGGCGGCGCCACGCAAATGCCCGAAGCCATATCCGGCACGGTCGGTGCGCGCCGGCGAGCCCGAGAACCGGACGTAAAGTTTTCCCGACAACTCAGGGTAGATACTCAGGTCGGTGTCGGTGATGTAAAGCAAGGTCTTGCGCATTCCGAACTTGAAATCGATACGACCATCGGAGACCTGAACTGCCGGGAACAGATTGATGGGCAGCTTGCTGGGAGTACTCAGGCGATTGATGAGTTCCACAACGTTCCATGTGCCATCGTCACGTTTGACTAGATTCAGCGACGGTTCAACGAGGCGCAGGCTGGAAAAGACGATGTGACCAAGAAGAAGCCGATCGATACGGAGCCGGGCTTCGAGCTTCGGCACGTGCGCAAACGGTTCAAAGCCATAGCGCGGGTCCTCTTGGATGGTGACGTCTTCCAAAGAAAAGCCTGGCCCGGTAAAGAGGGTGAAGTAAGCGCGGCTGAAGGTTACCTTGCGTCCCAAAGAGTTTTGAAGCGCACGTTCTATTTTTCCGCTGAAGGCGGCAGCGTTGACGAATGGCGCGATTACGCCGAGCAGGCAAGCCAATAAGACAAGGACCAACCCTGGACGCCAGAACCGGCGAAGAAGGAATTTTACTCGATTTTTCATTTACGTCCAAGTCGACACATTTCTAGCGTAGTATTTGGACGTTTGCAAAGGGCCGGTTTTTCAGTATAGGTTGCGGAAAAGCAGGCGGCTGGGGCTTTCTTCGCGTGCTATTCTCATCGCCGTGAGCTCAGTCTTGGCCGCAGGCCTTGCCATGATTTTCGATCTTGACGGTGTCCTGGTACACTCCATGCCGTTACATACGGAGGCGTGGCGTCAATATTTGCTCAATGTTGGCATAGGGATCGAAAACCTGGAAGCGCGGATGCATGGCAAGCGGAACGCAGAGCTGGTCCAAGATCTGATCGGGTCCGATCTTTCCGACGATGTGGTGTTCGAGCATGGAGCGGCGAAAGAGCGATTATGGCGAGAGCTCATGATTAAGGGAGGTGTTGAGCAGTATCGGGTATCAGGTTTGGCGGCCTTTCTGGAACGGCATAAAGATGTCCCGAAAGCGATCGGTTCGAACGCCGAATCCGCCAATATCGATTTCGTACTTGATCGATTCGATTTAAGACGGTACTTCGACGTGATAGTGGACGGAGAGCAGGTCTCGCGACCGAAGCCATTTCCCGATATTTACCTGAAGGCCGCAGGGTTGTTAGGAACGAGTCCCGCGAATTGTATTGTGTTTGAAGATTCGCCCACTGGAGTGGAGGCCGGCCGGGCGGCCGGAATGAGATTGGTTGGGGTCGAGACAACTCCGACGCAATTTACGGGTGTGGATCTGCATATCAGAAACTTTGAAGATTCGCAGCTTGAGAGCTGGTTGCGAGGCCAACGGGCCGTCTTGAGCCAGGGCTAGGATCAGGCGTTCGTTCGGATCAGGCTTGCCAATTCGTCGACATACCTGCCAGCCAAGACGTCCGGCTTGCGGTGTTTCGAACCATCAATGTTTTAAACAGGAGACTGGCTTCGTGGTCACCGGTGACGAACTCAATATCTGGCGGACACTTTCCGTATAGCCGACAACTCGGCCATGTGGATTCGCAGACTGCCCTGCTTGTTGTGGGCGAAAAACGTTGAGGCAGTTTTGAGACAGACTCCTGCAACGGTGCCGGCAGCAATACGGTGGCTCGCGACGACCCCATTTTTCTTCTATTTTGAGACTGAAATTCGAGACGCTGAGAACCCCGATTCCAGGGGCTCCGCCGATTGTCTCAAAACTTACCCTTTATGGAACAAGGATTTGAAATGCAGGCAGAAGTCGCTACTCTGTGAGTGATGCCATGCTGCGCCCACGATCACGGAACTAACCCTGAGCCGCCGGACAGTCGCTACCGGCGCGTGCTGTGGGTTGCGCTCCTCATCAATGGAACCATGTTCCTGATTGAAATTCTCGCGGGACTGATGGCCGGTTCGGCTTCTCTTCAGGCCGATGCACTCGATTTTTTGGGTGATGTCGGAAACTACGGTATCAGCCTGTTCGTCATCGGCATGGCCTTACGTTACCGTTCCGCGGCGGCGCTAATCAAGGGCGCAACAATGGGTCTGTTTGGGCTGTGGGTTAGCGGCGTTACGATCTGGCATGCGTCTCATGGAACCCTGCCGCATGCGGTGACAATGGGTGAGGTCGGATTTGCGGCGCTCGTTGCCAATGGAGCCGTATTTGGTTTGCTGTGGGCCTACCGGGCGGGAGACAGCAATATGCGCTCGGCTTGGCTCTGCTCCCGTAACGATGTGATCGGCAATCTTGCTGTACTCGTCGCGGCACTCGGCGTCTTCGGCACTGGCACAGGGTAGCCGGATGTGATCGTTGCGGGCATCATGGCGGCCCTTGGGTTACAAGGGGCGGCGCAGGTGATAAGGCAGGGGCGTGAAGAGTTGCGGCCCGCACCTGCCGCCCTTTAAAATCTAGTCGCGAAACCCTGTTTTACGAAGCATTTCTACTGCGGTTGTGTTTTCTGTGGCCCACCGCTATCGTTGGCCCCACATGCCTTATATGCTTGCAAGAACGGCTAAAATTATGGACGTGCAGCAACATTGGGAGAAAGTCTGCCCGCAGCCACCGAACCGATTCCGCAACTTTTCCCATTTGAATCACCCGCTTGAAGAACCCTCCGCATTTACGGTCAGCAACCTGATAGAGAGCGTTCGGCGGACACGCAAAATCCCGAACGGCGTCGTTCCCCCGCTTTGTGTTCTTGAATTTGACCGCGACCTGACCGACTGGCTTGTTGGTCAGGGCCTCGCAAAACTTTTTCAGTCATGGCCGTGCTTTCACACAACAATGTTTGCAATCGACGTTGAAGGGATGACTTGCGGCATTATTCCGCGAACAATCGGCGGTCCCTATGCGGTGTTGGTTGCCGAACAACTGGCGGCGGCGGGGGCAGAACTGATTATCGGGTTAACCTCTGCCGGACGGGTATCGCCCGAAATGCCGCTGCCCTGCTTGGTGGCTGTGACTTCCGCCATTCGAGATGAAGGGACCTCGTTTCATTACTTGCCCTCCAGTAAGGACGTCACTTGCCCCGCGCCGGTCGTCGGGCCGCTTCTGGAACACGAGTTGGCGGCGACGGGCTGGAGGGTTCGCAGCGGCAAAGTTTGGACCACGGATGCGCCGTACCGGGAAACACAGACGCAGCTTGAAAAGTGGGCCAATGAGGGCGTTCTTGCCGTCGAAATGCAAGCCGCGTCGTTGTTTGCCTTTGGCGCTGCGCGCGGCGTAGCTGTTGCATCCGTCGCAATGGTCAGCAACGCCGTTGACCACGACGGGCAACAATTCGACACTGGTCCACAGCAAGACGGGTTGCGGATCATTCAGGCTTGCGCCCGCGCGTTCAACGCATGGACAGGTCCGACAGGTCGCGGCGGCTGACTGAACATTTTATGGGTCATTCTGTTAACGGGCGTAGGTCACAAAGGATCTTTTGTGAGACGGCGCGATCCTATCCACTTTGCCGTATCACGGGCAATCCGGAAATTGAGAACAGCAGGACACGGCGGAGCTACAATGAGCTTGCCGGGCGAAACGGAAGCAGGGCAACGCGGGGACGAATCCATGCCGAGGGATAGTCCGGTGGCCTCCTCGATCGAGGTGATGAACAGGGTTCCCGTTCATGTTCTTCCAAAACCGCATCGGATCGGTAGACTTGTATGCCTTAAAAATTCCCGATCTGGTGAGAATTCTCGCCTCGCTTTTTCACCAACTAACGGGTAATGGCGCTACGGCCGAATTGTACCCAAATTTCTGAATTGTGCAGGATCAGATCCTGAGGGCTCTATCTGGCGAACAGATAGTGCACTCGAACGCGTTGGCCACTGTGGCAACGAGCTGCGTGCTGCTTAGAGATGCCGGGGACCGATCTCAATCGATTGTCTCGCTGGTCGGAATTACCGGGATGAACACCGTCAAGACGAGCTATCCGGGTCTGCTGGTTGTGGCGGCTGGATTGCTTCTGATCGCGGCTGCGGCTCATTACTCAAAAGAAGGGGGGGCCGCCGATATTCCGGTTGCTTTCCTGGCGGGTTTGTTTGTCGCGATCTATCTGGGGACTCGGAGAGCCTCGATTGTGTTCGAGGTCGGTCAGGAGAGAACGCAGACTTTGTTTGGGAGTCTTTCGGAGGCTGCATCCATCGTGCGCGCTATTCGAAAAGCACAAACGAACTTCGTAGAAGAGACGAAGGAAGCGGCTAAACTGGCGTCCTAGCCTGGGGTCACTCCGACAGTGCGCACAAAGGTTTCGTTCATCGTTGGCATAGGCGGGGAAGTCGAAGTTCTGGCTGTTTTCGCTGTCACGCTCTGGACGGCGGCATAGCCCAAAGCGACTACGCTCAGAAACATCATTAGTACTTCACTATCGCCCAAATTGTATTCAAAGATACCGCCTACCAGAATCCCAAGCGTAACGGCTACAGTTCCGTGAAGGAGAAAAAGTTCGTCGGAGGGCTTCGTTGATCGCGTGATGGCTCGGAAACAGTCCCACAGAGTTAAGCCGATGAACCAGAGAACGAAGAGCAGCCCCGGAATGCCTCGCTCTGCTGCGTATTGAACGTAGATGTTGTGGAGATGTCCGTAGTAACCGACGGGAAGTGGTTTTCGGATGTCCGATGGGACATAAGAATTAAATTGTTTACCGATCTCCTCGGGGCCGATGCCAAACCAGGGGTGGGCTCTGATCATCTGGAGGCCGGTACGGAAAGTGACTACGCGGTGACGATTGGAGTCGGTTTCGCCATGAGGCGCCACGAGAGAGGTGACGCGGTCGCGGGTGCCGGCGGGAGCAACCGCGAAGGCAAGAGCCGCGACCACGGGAACGAGCAGAATCATCTTGGGTCGCCAGCACCAGACCAAATAAAGGACAGAGGGTACGGCAGCTAACCAGATGCTACGTGTCCAGCCCATCACAATTGCCGCTGACAAGATGGCCGTACTTCCGCAGTAAAGCCACACAGGAAACTTATGTTCTGCGAAGAACCAGTGAGCCAGCAGGAGAGAAAGGACGCTGAGCTGCAGTGCTCCAAAAGTCATCCAGTGGCTCTCAAACCCTGTCATGCGATGACCGACGTAGGTGACATAGAAGTTTTCGCCGGTGCGGCGGGCGTACTCGTATTTGAGGACGAATTGAATGAGTCCCCAGGCGCCTGACACAGTTGCGGTGATCGTCCAGACAAGCATGAGAAAGAACGATTTCGAGAGCGACCGGACGAAGACCCCGAAGATTAGCGGAATAAAGAGAAAGACGAAGAATTTCTTTATCTGCGCGCGACCGGCCCAGGCATCCACCGAGAAGATGTCGGCTGCAATCGTCCAGAGAAACAACAGGACGAGCGGCACCCAGATGCGAGGAAACTCGAGTTTATGGCGCCAAAGAAGGAGAAGAAGAATGCCGACGCCGAGCAGGATCTGGCTGGCTGCGATGGAGATGTGAATGAGCCCCGTGGCAGCTATGGCCACTGCCAACAGTGTTGTTTCCCTAGCCTGAGGACTCAGCAATTGCAAGGCACCAGTATGACAGAATGAAAGACGAAAACGACTCCTATGCAGGTCTATTTGCTCCGCCACGGAATTGCGGAAGAGGGTAAAACAGGCGTTAACGATGCACTTCGGTCGGTCACTGCGGAAGGTCGGCGGAAATTGCGGCAGGTGTTAAAGTCCGCTGCCGAGGCCGGCGTTCGACCTGAGTTAATAATTAGCAGCCCTTTAAAACGAGCACTTCAAACGGCGGAGCTTGCCAAAGAAATCCTGTCATATGGAGATATTGTTGCCCAGAGTAAGGCTTTAAGTCCAGGTGCATCGGCAGAAGAAGCTTGGGACGAAATCCGAGTACATAAAGATGTCGCTTGCTTGCTGCTAGTGGGCCATAATCCTTTATTTGCTTTACTTGCTGCTTTTCTTTTGGGAACTCCCCAAGCCCAGATAGATTTCAAAAAGGGAGCAATGATGCGCGTCGATCTGGATAAAATTTCACTTCGCCCACGGGGAACTCTTCGCTGGTACGTCACTCCCCGCCTGGCAGCAAACTAGGTTTTAAACTGTGAGGGTGGTGGCCGGGCTTATTGACCACGACCAATCGGCACCCTCGACGGCTGGAGTGCTAAACTCCCTCCGAACCGTGCAGTTTCACAAGCTTGTTGTAGATTCCCAGAGCCAGAAATGTCGGCGCCCAGTGCCCGATAAAGCCTGCTTTCTGCTCCTCTCCCGATATCTGAAAGATCAATGATGCTGCAATAGAGCCAAAAGCTGCCCATAGCCACACATCGGATGGAAGCTTTGCGGTTTGTTGTTCTATGCTTCGAGCGACCGGGCCTTCGCGATGCTCCTGGCGAGCGCCTGTTCTTGGTTCGCTGCTTACGTATTCTTTGTAATCCATAATTGATGTCCAACCCTCCGACTTGACGTTTGTTTCGAGCGTTCCCGCCCGACGACATAGGGATTCGGTTTTCACGGTTTTGATTTCTTTTTTTAAACGGCAAGAACCCGGTTTGCATCATCGAGGAGCACTTTTGGCGTTCGGCATACTGGAATCTAAGTGTTCCAGGATATTGAAGAGAAATTAGTTGCTCATCTCGAGGAGCAACTGGCAGCGAAATTTGCGATCCGGACTAAACCCTCTCTGGAGCAACCGAAGCAGAGTTCATTCGGTGAATTTGCAGTTCCAATCGCTTTCCAGCTGGCAAGGCAACTGAAGCGTCCACCGAAGCAAATCGCAGAGGAACTGGCGGCCGAATTAAAGACAGTCGATGGCATTTCGTCCGTGGAAATTGCCGGGAATGGGTATATCAACATCCGGCTCGACCGGGCGCAATATGCTGCCTCGCTATTAGTCTCCAAACGACAAGCTGCACTCCGAACGTCGCGGAAGATCATCGTTGAGCACACGAACATCAATCCCAACAAAGCCGCTCATATCGGACATCTTAGAAACGCTGTTTTGGGAGACACGTTTGTGCGGATGCTCCGTCGATCCGGGCAGTTCGTGGAAGTGCAAAACTATATCGACAACACGGGCGTTCAGGTCGCCGACGTGGTGGTGGCGTTTCACTACTTAGAACGGAAGAGCACCGCAGACGTAAGGGTCCTGATCGAAGATTCGACGGTGCGCTTTGATTACCTGTGCTGGGATCTGTACGCTCGTATTTCCGCCTATTACAAAGAGGCGCCTGAATCACTTACCTGGCGGGCCGAAACATTGCATGCCATCGAGTCAGGCGAGGGCGAAATCGCAGAGTTAGGGGACGTGGTTGCCGAGGCAATCGTGCGAGCACACGTAAAAACGATGTACCGATTGGGCATTGAATATGACGTGTTGCCGCGCGAGAGCGAAATCTTACATTTGCAGTTTTGGGCAACCGCCTTTGAGCTGCTGAAGCAGCGGGGAGCGATTTACTTCGAGGAACAAGGGAAGAATAAAGGCTGCTGGGTGATGCCCTCCTCCGCATTCCGTTCCACTGAAGAAGCTTCGGAGACGAGTGATTCAGAGGATGACAGCAAGGTAATCGTCCGGTCAAACGGAACGGTGACTTATGTGGGAAAGGACATCGCGTATCAGCTTTGGAAATTCGGCCTACTCGGAAAAGACTTTTATTATCGGCCCTGGTGGTCCTACCCCGGCGGGCATGAGCTTTGGGTGACGACTGACCATCCTTCGCCCGCGGCGCCGCAAAACTTCGGCCACGCGAACACGGTGTTCAATGTGATCGATTCGCGTCAGTCTTATCTGCAGGACGTTGTCGTTGCCGGCTTGCGTGCGCTTGGTTTCAACCAGCAGGCGGATGCTTCGGTTCACTTTTCATATGAAATGGTGGCGCTTTCGCCTCGGACTTGTATAGAGATGGGGATCGTTTTGTCTGAAGAAGACAAGCGCCGGCCCTACGTTGAAGTCTCAGGACGAAAGGGCCTGGGTGTAAAAGCCGAGGATCTGATCGACAAGCTGATTGAGACAGCTCTGGCGGAGGTGGAAGACCGACACCCGGAGTCAGATCCGGAGGAGCGTCGTTCTGTCGCCACGCAGATCGCGATCGGAGCGCTGCGCTATTTCATGTTGAAGTTCACGCGAAATTCGGTGATCGCATTCGACTTTCACGAAGCGCTCAGCTTTGAGGGCGAGACTGGGCCCTATGTGCAATACGCAGCTGTCAGGGCCGGTAACATACTTCGTAAGTTCGTCGACCGAGGCGGGACGATTCCGGAGTTTGAGAAGGCTCTCACGCACGAAATGCTGGCTGCTTGTTTTGAATTAGAAGATCTGTGGCAGCTTTTACTTCTTGCCTCGAAAGCTGATCATGCGATTGAGCGCGCCATTGGATCCGGCGAGCCGGCACACGTAGCGAAGTTTGCGTTTCAGCTGGCGCAGGCATTTAATAATTTCTATCACGAGACTTCCGTCATCTCCGAAGAAGAAGTTGGAAGGCGCAACGCCTTGCTTTGGTTAACGCAGTACGTTCGTTCTCAGTTGTTGACTGTACTAACTGTCCTCGGCATCGAGCAGCCTTTATATATGTAAGGATAGTTACCCCTGAACTACACTAAAATTAAAATGGCCAGTAAGAACAGCTTCGGTGCTGCCGCTACGCTGCGCGTCGGTGACTCCGATTACCAGATCTTTCGTCTTGATGCGCTCGAGAAGGGGGCAGGCGTCAAGATCGACCGAATTCCTTATTCGATCAAGATTCTTCTCGAGAACTTGCTTCGTTTCGAGGATGATCGCACCGTCAAAGCAAGCGACATCGATTATGTTTCTAAGTGGGATCCGAAGTTCGTCGCACAAGAGATCCAGTTTCGCCCGGCACGAATCCTGCTGCAAGACTTTACCGGCGTTCCCTGCGTAGTCGATTTAGCTGCTATGCGAGATGCACTGAAGACGCTTGGAGCGTCTCCTGATCTTGCCAACCCTCTTATCCCGGCGGATCTGGTGATCGATCACTCTGTCCAGGTGGATGCCTACGGGTCTGCGCAAGCGTTCGGAGAGAATGCACTGCTCGAGTTCTCGCGTAACCAGGAGCGCTATGCGTTTCTTCGCTGGGGGCAACGGGCATTTAGTAACTTCCGCGTAGTGCCTCCCGACACTGGGATCGTACACCAGGTCAACCTGGAGTACCTGGCAAGCGTGGTGTTTAGCGATTCCTCTAAGGGCATCCTGCAGGCCTATCCCGATACCTTGATGGGAACCGACTCTCATACAACCATGATCAACGGAGTTGGCGTGGTGGGTTGGGGCGTGGGCGGCATTGAGGCGGAAGCCTGTATGCTCGGACAACCGATCTCGATGCTTCTGCCGCAAGTTGTCGGATTCAAGCTGACCGGAAGTCTGCCGGAAGGAGCTACTGCGACTGACTTAGTGTTGACGATCACGCAGATGTTGCGGAAGAGAGGCGTGGTTGGTAAGTTCGTCGAGTTTTATGGATCCGGGGTGAGTGCACTGTCGCTCGCCGACCGCGCCACCATCAGCAACATGGCTCCGGAGTACGGGGCAACGATCGGCTTCTTTCCGATCGATGAGGTGACTCTTTCTTATTTGCGGCTGACCAATCGCAGCCAGCACCGAATTGACTTGGTCGAGGCGTACGCAAAAGAGCAAGGCCTCTTTTTAATCGCAGAGTCTCCGGACCCGAGCTACTCGGATACGCTGTCTTTGGATTTAAGCAAAGTGGTCCCATCGATGGCCGGCCCACGACGACCGCAGGATCGGATCGAACTACCTGACGTGAAGGAGAATTTTCTTTCGACGCTAAGCGGTTCTCCGAAGGGCGTGAATATGCCCGTAAACAGTCATCAGGAGAAGCTGCGAGATGGCGCAGTCGTGATCGCTGCAATTACCAGCTGCACTAACACGTCGAACCCGTCCGTGATGGTTGCTGCCGGTTTGCTGGCTAAGAAGGCCGTTGAGAAAGGGCTCGAGGTAAAGCCGTGGGTAAAGACGTCGCTCGCGCCCGGATCGAAAGTAGTTTTTGATTACTTGAACGATGCCGGCCTGATGGTCTACCTGGAGAAATTGAATTTTCACCTGGTGGGGTATGGGTGTACGACATGCATCGGGAATAGCGGCCCGCTGCCGGAGAACGTCGCTACTGCTGTGATCGAAGGCAAGCTCAATGTAGCAGCCGTTCTGAGCGGCAACCGTAATTTCGAGGGACGTGTTAATTCTCTGGTCCGTTCTAACTACCTGGCGTCTCCTCCACTGGTGGTCGCTTATGCGATTGCAGGACGAGTGGATATCGACCTTACTAAGGAGTCGTTGGGTAAGGATCAGCATGGAAAGAGTGTTCATCTACGTGATATTTGGCCCACGACGGAAGAGGTGGAGACGGTTGTAAAGGCTTCTGCTCGAACAGAGTTTTTCAGCAAAGAATACGCGGAGGTTTTTGAAGGCGATTCAAACTGGAATTCACTGAAAGTCGCCACCGGCAGTATCTACGAATGGACCAAAGACTCGACATACATCAAGCAGCCTCCTTACTTTGAAAACCTGGTTGATCCTCGAACTTATGTTAGAGACCTACTTGGGCTGAGAGCTCTGGCTGTCCTCGGCGATTCCGTTACGACCGACCACATCTCTCCCGCTGGTTCGATTCCGAAAGATAGTCCTGCCGGGAAATATCTTATCGGTCTTGGCGTAAATCCAGGCGACTTCAATAGCTACGGCGCTCGTCGAGGGAATCACGAAGTGATGGTTCGAGGGACCTTCGCCAATATTCGTTTGAAGAACCAAATGGTTCCGGGAGTGGAAGGCGGCGTAACGCGTCACATGCCTGACGGCGAACAGATGTTCATCTACGATGCGTCGGTGAAATACAAAGCAGCGGGCGTTGGGCTAATTGTGATCGCGGGGAAAGAATATGGATCCGGCTCTTCACGAGATTGGGCTGCTAAAGGTACTTTGCTTCTGGGAGTCAGGGCCGTAATTGCCGAAAGTTTTGAGCGGATTCATCGGTCGAATCTGGTGCAGATGGGCGTTCTGCCTCTCCAGTTGCCGGAAGGAACGACGTACGAATCGCTTGGTCTTAGCGGCGAAGAGTGCTTCGATGTGATTGGAGTGCCTTCCGCAATCGCGGCATCCACCAACGTTCAGGTCATTGCAACGAAGACAGAGGGAAAACAAATCAGCTTCGAAGCGAAGGTTCGGATCGATACTCCGCAGGAAGCAGAATATTACCGCAATGGCGGCATTCTTCCTTTCGTATTGAGACAGCTTATTGCAGGAGGCGAAGCGCCGGCCGCATAGCTAGTCCTAAATGCTCGTTGCGCTGTAAATTAACGACCAAAACATGAGGAATCGACCACCGCTACTGGTTGCAGCGGCCATCATTCACAGCGAGGGTCGTATTCTTGTCGGCCAACGGCGCAAAGCCGATCGGCACTCGTTGAAGTGGGAGTTTCCAGGAGGAAAAGTTGAGGCGGGCGAGACTCCGCAGCAAGGTTTGATTCGCGAGCTTCGAGAAGAGTTGCTGATTGAAGCCGAAATCGGAACGGAGCTGGCTCGATATGAGCACGATTATCCGAGCGGAAGCCGTGTTCACCTGCTGTTTTTCTCGATTCAGGGATTTACCGGCGAGCCTGAAGGGCGGGTATTCGAGCAGATTTGCTGGGCAGATTTGCATTCGCTTCCGCAATTCGATTTTCTGGACGGCGATTTAGACTTTGTTCGAAGACTCGCTCGGGGCGAATTCTTCCATCAGTTGAATCGTTACTGAGTTAGCTTCGAGCTAATCGAGATCAAAGGGGCGTTTCGGCGGGGCGCCTGAGGAATCCTCTCTGGCTTGCTTCAGCAGTTCGTCGAATTTCTTTTCACGTACCTTGTCCGCGCTCAAATGCGATGCGAAACTCTTCTCAAAGACGTCATTACGTCTGGCCGCTTCGCCCTTTAATTGCTGGACCGCGACATGGAGATCTTCAATAAGGGGCTTCTTCTCGGGCTCGCGATGGTGAATGACCGACTTGGTTTCGGTGTCAATTCGCAGCGTTGAGCCGCAGCACGGGCATTCGACTTCAATGAGCTGGTTCAATGTGTCCGCCATAACGGAATCGTATCGCAGTTGAAGCCGGTTGTTATCCTCGGAGAGCCAATAATGAACCATGTGCTCTCGTGGATCTCGCAATATGGCTATGCTGGTCTGTTTGCGCTGCTGATGTTGGGCATTGTCGGTCTTCCGGTTCCGGACGAGACACTACTCATGTTTTCCGGATACCTGATCTCTCAAAGCCGCCTCCATCCCGCTTGGACGTTTCTCTCGTGTGTGAGCGGAAGCATCTCCGGAATTTCGTTAAGCTACGTGATCGGGCGGTTTGTCGGCCACGGTCTTATCTACAATTACGGCCGGTATATTCACGTAACGCCAGAGCACGTTGAACGCGTTCATCAGTGGTATCGACGGTCCGGAGAATGGCTTCTGGTCTTCGGCTATTTTGTTCCCGGCGTACGTCACTTTTCTGCTCTAGTGGCGGGAATGTCCAACCTTGAATATCGGGCTTTTGCGCTTTTCGCCTATATCGGAGCGGCCCTCTGGGTATCGATTTTTTTGACCATTGGCTACCTGGTCGGGGATCACTGGGAAATGGCTATACATCTCGTCCACCGCTACACTGTGCTTCTTGTCGGGATCGGCATCTTGGCTCTGGCGATTCTTTACTGGATTCGAACCAGAGCGTTGAGAAGCAAGAACAAGCCGCTATCCTAAGGGTCGAAATGCGGAGTTTATTTTTCTGCTTCTCAGCACTGCTTTTCCTCTTGGCAAGCCGAGAACAAGGAATGGTTGTTGCTGCCAGCGATGCACCGACGCCTTGCCCGACGTACGGACCCATAACAAGTCGAGCTCTGGCCTCCGTTTCTCCATTGGATCTGAAGGCCGACCTCTCATTTCTTTCTTCTGACGCACTGGCTGGACGATCCTCGCCATCGCACGGGTTGGATACAGCAGCCGAATTTATCGCATCTCGCTTCCGAGCGGCGGGACTGGATCCGGGGGGCGACTCGGGCTACTTTCAATTAGCCGTTCTGGAAGGCAAGATTCCGAAGCGGCCCAACTCGCAGGAGCAGGCTAATGTCAGGAATGTTGTTGCGATTCTACCAGGCTCTGACCCGACTCTTAAAAAAAGCTACGTCCTTCTCACGGCGCACTACGATCATCTTGGGACGACTGCGACGGCGGGAAGGGAAGCCGCCGATCATCCGGCTGCGGACAGCAAGGACCAGATATACAACGGTGCCAACGACGACGGTAGCGGCACAGTCTCTGTAATTGCAATCGCCAGGGCACTGGCAAATGTACGTCCGAGGCCGAAACGATCTATCGTGTTCATTCTTTTCTTTGGAGAAGAACTTGGTTTGCGAGGTTCGGAATATTATGCTCAAAATCCGACAGTGCCGCTGGCCGACGTAGTAGCCGATCTTAACCTGGAACAAATCGGACGGACAGATTCCACGGAGGGCCCTGAGCTCAATAGATTCAGCCTCACTGGCATCGGCTATTCCAGCGTGAGTTCGACGATGAAATGCTCAGCGGCGCGTCTCGGTGTCAACGTTTATCTCGATAGCGGCAATGACGATTATTTTGTTCGGAGCGATAACGCCAGCTTTGCCAAGAAAGGGGTTCCAGCCCACACCATTTGCGTGGCTTTCGATTTTCCTGATTATCATCGCGTTAGCGACGAATGGCAAAAAATCGATTACTCCAACATGGCGAAAATCGACAGAGCGATTGCTCTCGGCGTGTTAGACCTCGCCAATAACCAAAGATCGCCTCAATGGAACAGGGCAAATCCAAAGACGCTTGTGTTTCGTCAAGCTCAGCAGGCGCTGCATAATCACTAGTTCCGGTTTCTGGCTTTCCATTCAGTCTCAAAGCGATCGCGCTCGACGAACGACCGTTGCGTCCCTTTGGAGAGGGTGGAAAGGGCGGCGTACAGATTGGCTCGTCTGATTGCTTCACCGAGTTCCGAACCCATGGCGAGAAAGTGCGCAAAGCTGCCGATGAAGGCGTCTCCGGCGCCGCTTGTGTCAACGGCCTGCACTTCGTAACCACTAATACGCTGGTGCCTTTCACCGTTGACGAGTAGAGCTCCGTTGGCGCCGAGCGTGATGATTGAACACTGTACTCCTTGTGCAGACAAGTATCCGGCGCACTTAGCGTAATCATCCGGAGATGCCAATGGCAGCCCAGTTAAGGCTTCCGTTTCTGTTTCGTTTGGAATGACATAGCTCGCACAAGATATCTTTTCGAAATCGAGTTGGCATCCGGGCGCCGGATTCAGAATGGTCCGAATGCCGAGTTGTGAAGCGAAACGAAGAACGTAGTAAACCGTTTCCAAAGGAATCTCTAATTGAGTGATGACAATGTCCGCGTGGCGGATAACGTCCGCTGCATCGTCGATATCCTGCGGAGATAGTCGATCATTGGCGCCCTTGACGACCAATATGCGATTCTGTCCAGAACTCTCTACGAAAATCGGTGCGACCCCACTCGAAACACCTGGTGTTGTCAGAACGTGCTTCGAGTCAATCTCCTGCTTCTCGAAGTTCGCCAAAGTAGCGGGTCCGAAGAGATCGTCTCCGATTCTGGCGATCATTGAAACTTCACTTCCAAGCTTCCTGGCAGCAACGGCCTGATTTGCGCCTTTTCCCCCGAAGCCGAGATGAAAATCGCGTCCAAAAATGGTTTCGCCAGCTTCGGGAAGACGGTCGACAAAAGTGGTTAGGTCGACATTGGCGCTGCCGACGACGACAATTCTAGGAGAGCGATTCATAACGATGAACTCTATCGTAGACGCAATGGAAGCGAGTGCAACTTTCGAGTTGTGATAGCTGTACTAGTTGTGTCGACGATACGGATTGTTTTCCTGCTAGTGCTTTGCCCGATGTTTATGATTGCTCAAACAGCTCCGTACCACATCGCTTTACCGGAGCGCGTTCTTCTTTGGCCCGACGGCGCCCCTGGAGCGAAGGGAGAGGCAGAGACAGACAAGCCGGACCTGACGATCTATTTGGCCAGCGGTCCGCAAAAGGTTTCGACCGGAGTGATTGTCTTTCCGGGAGGCGGATATGTGCACCTGGCCGTAGACCACGAGGGTGCGCAAATTGCTGCCTGGCTGAACAGCTACGGGATTTCGGCCTTCGTGCTGAGGTATCGACTTGGACCGAAGTATCATCATCCCATCGAGCTCGGCGACGGGCAGCGCGCGGTTCGCTATGTGAGGGCTCACGCAAAGGACTACGGCATTGACTCACAGCGGATTGGCGTGTGGGGGTTTTCAGCGGGCGGGCATCTGGCCTCATCGGTTGGCACTCACTTTGATCAGGGTAAGCCTGAAAGTGAGGATCGGATTGAGCGATCGAGTTCCCGGCCAAACTTTTTGATTCTGGCATACCCGGTGATCACCCTGAAAGAGCCGTATCTACACCGCGGCTCGCGTACTGCGCTGCTTGGAGACAATGCCAGCGCCAACTTGACCGACTTGCTGTCGAACGAGACGCAAGTGACGAAAGAGACTCCGCCGACATTTCTCTTTCACACTTCCGATGACCCGGTTGTGCCGGTACAAAATAGTATCGAATTCTACCTGGCCTTACGGGCTGCCGGAGTGCCGGCGGAGCTCCACATTTTTGAGCATGGAAAGCACGGAGTCGGGCTGGCGCGCGACAATCCGGACCTCGCCGTATGGCCGGATCTTTTAGCGAAGTGGCTTAGGCAGAGAGGACTGAGATGAAGATGATTTCCAGGCGTGCAGCAAAAACTCGCGATTTCCTTTCGCTCCGAGAATGGGACTGTCCAATAAAGCCGATCGGTAACCCACCTTCACAAGCGCATTGACAACCTTGTCGCAGGCCATACGATGAGCGGCCGGATCTCTGACTATGCCGCCGCTTCCAACAAATTCGCGTCCTGCCTCAAACTGCGGCTTCACGAGTATGATCCAATCGCCGCCCGGATGAAGCAGCGGAGCGAGTGCCGGAATGAGGAGCGTTACGGAGATGAAACTAACGTCGCAAGCGATCAGATCCACCTGCTCGCCAATGTCTTCGAATTTCAGATATCGGGCATTAAACCGCTCGTGCAGTACGACTCTTGGATCTGAGCGAAGTTTCCAACTGATCTGTCCTGCACCTGTATCCACGGCATGAACCCGCATTGCGCCGTGCTGCAGCAGGCAGTCGGTAAAGCCACCGGTTGAAGCGCCCACATCCAAACAAATCTTTCGATTCGCAGAGATGCCAAAATTTTGCAGGGCAGCTTCGAGCTTCAAACCACCGCGGCTGACGTACTTCAGCTCTTCCTGTATTTCGATCCGAGATTCCGATGTGACGAACCGGCCGGGCTTTTCGGCGCGCTGCCCATCGACGGTCACTTTTCCCGCGAGAATCAATGCTTGCGCTTTCTGGCGCGATTCGAGGAGCTGTCTGTCTACTATTTCAACGTCCAGCCGACGCCGCTTGGGGCTTACACTCACGCCTTTCGCTGGACGACGAAATCTGCAATTTGTCGAAGACGGTCCGCGCGATCATCAAATTGTCGCAGTGCCGCATGAGCCTGTAGTCTTTCCTGTTCAGCCATTCTCCGCGAATGGTCAAGCCCATAAACAGCGGGAAAGGTTATTTTTTCCTGTGCTTGATCTTTGCCAGCGGTTTTGCCGAGTGACTCAGAGGATTCTTCTACGTCCAGCACATCGTCGACAATTTGAAAAGCAAGGCCGATGTGCTCGCCGAATTCCGATAAAGCGAACAGTTCCTGGTCAGTAGCTCCGGCATAGATTGCCCCCATGCGCACGCTCGCCCGAAGCAAAGCGCCCGTTTTGGCACGATGGATCGATTCCAGCAAAAGGGCAGTCGGGGGTTGCCGCTCTCCCTCTATATCGTGCACTTGGCCGCCGATCATTCCGCCGACCGTGCCCGAAGCGCGCGACAATTCTTCAACCAGTCTAATCTTACGCTCAGCTGGAACACCCTTCAGACGGCTCAGAACTTCAAAAGCGAGAGTGAGAAGAGCGTCTCCGGCCAAGATTGCCATGGCGTCTCCGAAGACTTTGTGGTTGGTCGCACGTCCGCGGCGAAGATCGTCATTATCCAAAGCCGGCAGATCGTCGTGAATGAGCGAGTAAGTGTGGATCAGTTCCAAACTAGCCGCAGCATGTTCCACTTGAGACGGAGCGTCCGATACGGAACGGGCCGCAGCAATCGATAGCATGGGTCGGATTCGCTTTCCGCCCGCAAAGAGGCTGTAGCGCATGGCCTTATGGATGGAGACGGGTTGAACGGTATCCTCCGGCACCAACTCATCGAGCACCTTATCGATGGCTTGTACTTGTTCGGCCAAATATTCTTGAAGGCTTCCTTGCTCAGTTTTGGTCATTTAGCTGGCTTCTCGGGATTGAAGGGCGTGGGCACTGTTTCTGCTCCCTTTTTCACTAGAATTTCCACTCGTGTTTCGGCATCTTCCAACTGTCGTTTGCACTCTGCGCTTAAGCGCATGCCGGTTTCGAACAAAGCCAGACTTTGTTCCAGCGGCAGATCGCCCTTCTCCAGCTCTTTAACCGTGCGCTCCAATTCGTCTAAGCTGGCCTCGAAACTGGGCGGAGACGCTTTTTCATCAGACATCGCTTAATTGTAACGATGGAGTCATGCCTTCTGGTTACAACCGATAAACTGATAGTGTGTTTTCGGGCTCTCCCATACTGAACGAAGAGACAACGGAATCGATACGCCAGACGTTGGTCTTTAAGCCTCTGCCGCTACTTGATATCGGCTGCGGGATCAACAAGTATCCCGGCTCGGTCGGCTTGGACAGAAACCTCAATACCAAGGCAGACGTGGTCGCAGATTTGGATCGTTTTTCCTTTCCTTTCCGCAACGATTCCTTCCGCGAAGTTCGCGCGACACATGTGATCGAGCACGTTAGCGATGTTGTCAAAACCATTGAAGAAATCCATCGTCTGTTGGTTCCAGGCGGCCAGGCTGTGATTATCACGCCGCATTATACGGATTTCAGCTCGTTCTGCGATCCCACCCATCGCTGGCATCTGAACAGCTTCTCGCTTCGCTATTTTGGTCCGGACAACGGCGGCTATGGCTACTATTCGGACGCACGTTTTCGCGAGATTTCCATTCATGTCAGGTTACTAGCTTTCTGGAGATATCTCGGATTTGAATTCCTAGTCAATGCTTCCCGGCGTGTCCGCCGATTCTGGGAATTTTATCTTTGCTATGTGATCCGGGGCAAGGTAATCGAATGGAAATTAGAAGCAGTCAAAAGCTCCTCGGCTACGTCAGTCCAAGGCAACTTCTCTGGAAGGTAAGCGATGCCGCGCGGCAGTTTCGCCAGCGGCACATTCTGTCATCCGATGCAGCATTGGGGCGACGAGGGGAAGATCTGGCCCACCGTTACTTACAGAGTTCAGGTCTTTCCGTCATCGCCAGAAATTACCGGCCGGGCGGGGGAGAAGCTGAGGTGGATATTGTCGCTCGCGATGGCGATATTTTCGTTTTCGTCGAGGTGAAATCGCGGGCATCAGCTGAGTTCGGGAGTCCGGATCGCGCCATCGATGGAGAGAAGCAGAAGCGAATCGTAAGGGCAGCTAAACGCTACGCCGCGCGCGCCGGCGTCGAATGGAATTGCGTGCGTTTCGATATAGTTTCGATTGTGATGACAAAACCGCCCAGCATTGTCCACCAGCAAGACGCATTCTTCGAAGGCCGCGCAAACTAAAAGCTTTCAATGGGCTAAGAGTGGATTAGCTGCGGGCGTCCATACCAGTTTTTGATTTTTGTTCTGTGTTTGAAGCCAGTCGAGCAGCGGTTTGAAGTATTCAACCATTGGCGAGGCGTCCGCTTTGTCTTCTCCGGTTAGCGCCTTCATGGCATCTGGCCAGGGTTTTGAGGCGCCTAATTCCAGCATCGACTCCAGTCGATTTCCGGCTTGTTTCGATCCGTAGACAGAACAGCGATTGAGCGGGCCGCTGTAGCCCGAGGCCTGGCACATGCCCTGATAGAACTGGAATTGATAGATGCGCGCCAGGAAATAGCGAGCGTACGGCGTGTTGTCCGGGATGTGATATTTGGCTCCCGGGTCGAAATCGGCATCACTGCGGGCGACGGGAGGCGCTATTCCCTGATACTCTTCCCTCAGTTTCCACCAAGCCTTGTTGTAGTCCGCCGGCTTCACTTTGCCTGAGAACACTTCCCATCTCCATTTATCGATCAGCAGGCCGAACGGCAAGAAGGCGATTTTGTCGAGTGCGGTGCGCAGGAGCAGCGGGATGTCGGCGGCTGTCGGGGGAATGTTCCGAATCAACCCGATTTTTTTCAGGTATTCCGGTGTGATTGAGAGCGCGATGGCATCGCCGATCGCTTCGTGAAAGCCGTCGTTGGCTCCGTCACGAAAAGAAGGGGGCTGGCTTCGATAAGCGAGTTGGTAAAAGTTGTGACCTAATTCGTGGTGGACAGTCGTAAAATCGTCGGCGGTAATGTGAATGCACAGCTTCAGGCGCACGTCCTGATCGGTATCGACGTCCCAGGCGCTGGCGTGGCAGACCACATCCCGGTCGCGCGGCTTTACAAACATCGATCGTTGCCAGAATGTCTCGGGAAGGGTATGAAAGCCTAACGATTTAAAAAAGTCTTCTCCGTAGCGCACCATTTGCCTTGCGTCGGTGTGTTTAGCTTCGAGCGACTTGGCGAGATCGAAGGTGGCGGGGGCGGACTGCGGCGCAACGATATCGTAGATGTTTCCCCACTCTTGCGCCCACATGTTACCGAGCAGGTCTGCCGGTATCAGTCCATCCGGCCGGTCCGCAACCGAGCCGTACTTGTCGATCAATCGCTTTCTTACATAGGCATGAAGCTGGAGGTAGAGGGGTTTTACCTGTTGCCAGAGGCGTTCCAGATCGGCCGAAAATTGCTCCGGAGTCAGGTCGTATTTGGAGCGCCACATGGCGCCCGTATCGGCGAAACCGAGCTCTTTCGCGCCCTGATTGGAGAGCTGGACGAAACGCGCGTAGCGGTCGCGCATGGGAGCGCCGATCCGATGCCAACCTTTCCACAACTCTTCCAACTCCTTAGGATTCCGGCTCTGGGCCATTTTGACGTCGAGATCATCGATTCCCAGGCACTTCGATCGATCGCCTCCGGGACAATACTTGCCGGAGCCGTAACTGCTCTCGAGCGAACTGGCAATCTGCGTCAGCTCGGTACGCAGCTTGGGGTCGGAGGGAGCGGGCAGCGTCAAACTGAGCTTTAAGAGCTTGAATTTCCTTCTCAGTTCGGGAGGCAGCTTCAAGTTGTCGAATCGCCGGGAGGCGTTTACCAGCTCGGTTGTCCTGGCAATAACCAGTTCATTGGCTTGCGCCGCCAGCTGTTCGGTGTCGACTGTGATGTACGTCTCCTGAACCCAAGCGCTTCGGCCGGCTGCGATCCCGAGAGCGAGGAGTTCTGTCTCGGCTTTGTCCATAAACTTCTGCGCCTCGGCCACGGTGGGCGCGGTCGCCGGAGCGGAAGCCGACGATAGGACCGGCACAAGTAAAGCCAGGTGAAGGAGTAAAATCGAACTCGTTTTCACGCGCTGAGTGTAGCGCAGTGGCTTGCCTGTCGCGTTAATGTTTTACTGTAGGAGAGAAATGATGTGGAGCGATCGTAAACAGGAAGAGTCATCGAGGCTCGAACCGGTGGTCGGCAGACCTGACCCGGCGTCCGGCCGGACCGCCCGCAGCGGGGGCGAGTCTTCCAGCGTGGCCGTGATCGGAAAGGGCATGGTCATCAGAGGACAGATCAAGAGCGGGGAACATATTCACGTGGATGGCGAGATCGACGGCAATCTTCTGCTGCCCGGCTACGATCTGACGGCTTCCGCGCCGGCCCGCATCCGTGGCGACGTGTCAGCCAGGGAAGTGGAGACGGCCGGCGTCATCGAGGGTAATGTAGATGCCACGAAGAAGATCACGATTCGCAAGGGAGGGCGACTGCTAGGCGACCTGAGAACGCCCGGAATTGTGATCGAAGACGGAGCTTATTTCAAAGGCAAGATCGAAATCGTAGGTGGCGACGCTAACGATCCCTCGGCTGCCTCGCCCGCTCTGAAGAAGGCCGCTGTTTAATTCGTCTATCTATCGTTAAGTCCGCCGTCGACAGCTAAAGTCTGACCGGTGATGAAGGTAGGCGCCGTGAGGAAGAAATGGACCGCGGCGGCTATCTCCTCTGCCGTTCCTGCCCTCTGCATTGGGGTTGAGTCAATCATGGCCTGTGTTCTGCTGTCGATATCGTTGAACGCAATCACTCCAGGCGCGACCGAATTTACCGTGATTTCGGGAGCAAACGCTTTGGCCAATGCTTTGGTGAGCATAATGACGCCGGCTTTGGACGCGCAGTAATGCGCATGTTCGGCCCACGGCCTGATTCCACCGAGCGAGCTTATATTCACGATTCGACCGCCGCCGAGTTCTTTCATCTGACGCGCCCCTTCCTGACAGCAGAAGAACGTCGCCTTCAGATTTACATCGTGTATAAAATCCCAATCCGCTTCGGTGATGTCCAGCGGATTGAAGCGGGTGAAGCGAGCGGCGTTATTCACCAGGCAGTCTAACGGGCCCATCGCGGCGCGAACTTGAGCGAACAATCGCCGGATGCTATCGACCTGCGTCAAATCGGCCTGAAATAGCGGGGCGTTGCCACATTCCTCCGACACCTGCTTCGCCTCTTTGGCCGAATTGCCATAGTGGATAGCCACTTCGAAGCCGCGGTGAAACAGTTCCAGAGCAATGGCGCCACCGATTCGCTTAGCCGAGCCGGTGACCAGAACGCGCGGTGGCCGATTGGGGTCAGACACTTAATTCAGCAACTGTTTGGCGCATTCGGCGATGGCCGCACGCGTGAAAGAAATCTCTTGCTGCGAGTGCGCGACAGAAAGGAAGGCAGCCTCGAACTGAGATGGGGGGAAATAAATTCCCCGGTCCAGCAGGTGATGGAAAAAACGGCCGAACTTTGCGGTGTCAGATCGCTTGGCATCCTCGTAGTTTGTGACTGGCCCTTCTGTAAAGAAGAAGGTCAGCATGGATCCCACTCTGTTCACGGTCATTCCCCGAGGAGGATCGGAGGCGAGGTCGCCGGCGAGGGTTTCCAGGGTGTTGTAGATCTCGGGATGCGATTCGATGTATTGCAGCATGGCGATTCCGGCAGTGACAGCGAGCGGATTGCCGGCGAGCGTTCCTGCCTGGTAGACCGGGCCGGCAGGCGCCACCTTTTTCATGATGTCGGCGCGGCCTCCATAGGCTGCCATCGGAAGACCGCCGCCGATGATCTTGCCGAGCGTTGTCAAATCCGGGCGGACGCCATAAAGCTGTTGAGCGCCGCCGCGGTTGAGGCGGAACCCGGTCATCACTTCATCGAAGATAAGCAGCGAACCGTGCGCTTCGGTGATTCGCCGGAGACCCTGCAGAAAACCGGGCGCGGGCGGAACACAGCCCATATTTCCGGCGACCGGTTCGACAATCAGGCAGGCAATCCGATCGCCCATTTCGCGAAAAGTCGCTTCCGCTCTGTCCAGGTCATTGAACGGCAGCGCGATGGTGGTGTCGGAAAAGGCCTTGGGGACGCCGGCGGTGTCGGGCAAGCTAAGCGTTGCCACGCCGGAACCCGCTTTCACCAAAAGGGAATCGACATGTCCGTGGTAACAGCCCTCGAACTTGACCGCGAGATCGCGTCCGGTATAGCCTCGCGCTACACGAATCGCACTCATACAGGCTTCGGTGCCGGAGTTCACCAGCCGCACCAGATCAACCGATGGAACGGCATCGATAATCAGCTCGGCAAGCTCCACTTCGCGGCCCGTCGGAGCGCCGAAACTGGTTCCAATATCCAGAACGGACGCCAGCGCATCGATGACCGGCTTGGCGCGGTGTCCCAGGATGTGCGGTCCCCAGCTGCAGATATAGTCGATGTACGCATTGCCATCGACATCGGTAATTTGCGAACCATCGCCGCGCGCGATGAAGAGCGGCGTTCCTCCCACTCCGCGAAAGGCGCGAACGGGCGAATTCACACCGCCCGGAATAGACTGTTGGGCGCGAGCAAACAACGCTTCCGATTGGGTTGTGGTCATACGCGCGTTTCGCCGAGGATAAGCTTGCGAAACAAGAAGCTCATCAAGATCTCGTGAAGCGTGGTGTTGACGTTGCGTAAGACTCGATTCTTGAGTTCAAGGTAGGGTTGCGTTCCGGCGAATAGATCCTGCATGATCTCGCAAAACTTAGGGCTGCGGCTCATGAATTTGATCATGCTGGTTGGAACCGCGGAGCAAAGGATAGCGCCGCAGAACAGGCGCTTGGCCAGCCCGGCGCCATAGGTGAGGTCCATGCCGAAATCGCGCTCGATCAGAGAGCGGTAATGCTCGGTTTGTTTGCTGGGCTCATTATCCGCCAGCACAACCTGGCTGGCCAAATCGCCCGAGCGGACTGCGTAGTAAAGGCCTTCGCCGGTGATGGGGTCCACAAGGCCGCCTGCATCTCCCACTGCAATCCAGCCGTCGCCGGCAACCCGGTTGTTCCGCCAACCTCGGCATTCGAGCGCGGGCAACATATGGCCATAGAACTTGGCATCTTTGCGCGGGAGGCCTTTTTCGTCCATATATCGCTCCAGGCGCTTGCGCAGACATTGGGCCGATTCACTCTTTCCGCAGATGCCGACCGACAAGTGCCCGGATCGCGGAAAGACCCAGATATAGCCTTCGAGGTTGGGCAGGAACTGGATGTCGATGTGGGCCTGGTCGCTGGGCACCCAATAGCCAAGCGCGTACATGGTGTCTTGCGCCGTGTATTGGGTTCCGACTTGACGCAATGGGTTTCTCGCACCGGTAGCCACCACGCAAAAATCGGCGTCAATGACACCGCTTCGCGTTCGGATCAGCCAGCCCGCGGAAGTGCGGTCCAAACTGAGAACTCGTTCTTTCTCTATTTCGGCTCCTGCCGCTTCGGCACGTTTCAAGAGCATGCCATTCAGATCCACGCGCGAGTAAACGACCAGCGGCCGAGTCAGGGTCATGTTGAAAACGTTCGCCTTCGGCGCCGCAAGTATGGTGTTCGTGACGAGCTTTTTCGGTGTGTCGTTTTCGATCAGGTAAGGGTATTGCGAATACGCCTTGTACGTGATGCCGCCGCCACAAGGCTTTTCCCAAGCTAACTTCTCATCCAGAACAATGGTTCTAAGTCCGGCTTGCGCTAATCGTTCCGCAGCTGAAGCGCCTGCGGGTCCTCCCCCAAGAACAGCAACTGTCTTCATCGCGGACGCCCGTTCGATCCTCCCTTTTCCATGGTCCCCGTCGGAGGGTTGACCGAATCAAGCGGAGGATGATCGGAAGGCATTTGGTTCACACCAGGATGTCCGGGGGGAAGCGACTCGCTGGGATTTGTTCCGGCGCCTCCCATTGCTCCATGATCTTGGCCGCCGTGACCCTGGCCGCCGCCAACGTTAACTACCACCCATTTACCGCTCTGCTCCTCCAGCGTGTACTTCATTGTCATTCCCCCGTTCACCGTCGGGTCATTCTTTGGATGAATTGCGACGGTGGCATAGGCCTTATTTTTGTCGAAGCTCACGCCGGTGGTTGTGACGTCGAGACTGTTCAAATCGAGGCCCGACCTGGTTTGGAGGCGACCCAGAATAGCTTCTTGCACCTTCTCTTTGTTCCGCAATTTGTTCGCGCAGCCCGGCAGAACAAGGAGCGACACCAGGATGGCAGGTAGAATGCGGAGCACGCTACTGATTATAACTAGAGCAAAATCAATGCATTCCTGAGAGGGCGGCAGCGAGCATTTAGAATGCAAGTTCGATGCAAAAACAGGAAAGAGCGTCCGGAATCGCGGCGATCTTCAGAAGCGAACCGCAGTACAAGTACTTAGACTCGATTACTACCCTCTTTGTCGTGGTGCTGATCATTTCGAACGTCATCGCGGCGAAGTTCTTTGCGATTGGCCCACTCCGCGTCAGTTGCGCCCAAATGCTCTTCCCGATCACCTACATATTCGGCGACGTATTTACGGAAGTGTACGGATACGGCGCGTCTCGGCGCGCGATTTGGCAAGGGCTGTTTGCCTCGCTGCTGCTGGTGGTTCTCTCCTATCTGGCGGTGGTCATTCCGGGCGCACCCGAATACGCCGACCAGAAGGCGTTCGAAGCAATTTTCAAGCCTGTCGGGCGTATTGTTGCCGCCAGCCTAGTGGCATTTTGGCTGGGAGAGTTTGCTAATTCATTTACGCTCGCCAAGTTGAAATTGGTTACCGGCGGAAGGTATCTGTGGAGCCGCACTATCGCCTCAACGGTGGTTGGACAGGCGGTTGACACGACGGTGGTTATGTTTGCGGCGTTCTACGGCACCCGTCCGCTGCATGTCATTGTCCAACTCATTTACTCCGGCTATCTCATCAAAGTGATTTACGAAACTCTGATGACGCCCTTTACTTACGCGGTCGTCAATTTTCTGAAGAGAACAGAGGGCGTGGATTATTTCGACCGCAACACCGACTTCAACCCATTCGCGACGACGGAGTAGCTAGTTTTCGTTGCAAAATGATAAGAAAGCGCTCCCTTCGGTCGCGGCTCAGATACGTACTTGAACATTTGCAATGGCTATTGCTGCTCGGAGTCGGCGGGCGGCCGGAGCAAGCGTAACTGGACTTGGACATTGCGACGATTGCGATAAACGGTGAGGGTAAGGACATCGCCGACCCGCTTGTGAGAATAGGCTCGAACAAGGGAATCCTCGCGGTCGACGGGTTGTCCATCGATGGCCACAATCAGGTCGCCGCCGACTCCGAGTTCGGAGTTCCCGACGATGACCACCTCGCGGGCGCCGTGGATGCCTGCCGCAGCCTCCGATGAGCCGGGATAGACTCGTTGCACCAGCAAGCCGCCGCGCCTCGGCAGATCGAGCGCCTCAGAAAGATCTCCCGCCACATATTCGGTACTGACTCCCACGCGAGGCCGCTCCGTGACTCTCCCGGCTTGGAAATCGCTCAATAGAGCCTTGGCACGATTGATGGGAAGGGCAAAACCGATGCCTAAATTCGTCTCGCCCAAAATCGCCGTATTGATACCGACCACATCACCGCTGGAATCGAGCAAGGGGCCGCCGCTGTTACCGCCGTTGATGGCCGCATCGGTCTGAATCATTCCTTCCAACTGCGAATTGTTTTCGCTTTGAATCGCTCTGCCGATAGAACTTACAACACCGACGGTCAGTGTCCCTTCCAGACCGAAGGGATCGCCAATGGCGAGGACTTTTTGTCCTACTTGGATGTGATCGGAATCGCCCAGGTGAAACGCAGCCAGCTTCTTTCGGGGATCGATTTTGATAAGCGCCAGGTCATCGGAGCGATCCGTGTCTAAGGCTCGCGCCATATAGCGGGTTTGATCGGAAAGCGTCACTTGAATCTGACTGCTTCCCGAGATCACGTGAAAGTTGGTCAAGATAAAACCGTCACCATTGACCAAGAACCCGGAGCCTAAACTTTTGGAAGCGACTTGTTGGTAGAAGAAGTCTCTTCGGACGGTGGTGCTGGTGACGTACACGGTGGCGGATCTGGCCATCTTGTAAATGTCTATGTTGTTTTGCTCGTCGGTTCCGAGGCCTGCGCCATGAACGGCAGTGGGCTCAGACCATTTCAGGCCGGCTCGAAACAACGGGGCTGCGACTGTTCGAACGTTCCAATCGGCTCGCGAGGTAAGCCACAGAAAACCGAGCGTAAAGACAAGAGCTAAAGCAAGCTGCCGAAATTTCATCGATTGCGCTCCAGGATGGTGGGCGCGGCCGCCAATATTCGCAGATCCGAGTAAATTCGATTCACTTGCCGAATGGTTTCGTCTTTCGCGCCGCTTGTATCAACGACGTAGTCGGCGTAAGTTTTCTTTTCTTCGAGCGGCATCTGTTTCGAGATTCGGGCCAAAACTTCCTCGCGCGAACCGCCATCGCGTTCGATAGCGCGCGCGATCTGAGTAGCTTCGTCACAAGCCGTGACGATGAGACGATCGAACACTTTGAATCGTCCTGTTTCTATAAGAATAGCCGCCTCGACGACGGCGATTCCGTGGGGATCCTCAGCGCCGAATTGTTTCGTTAGTTGCTCCTCCAGCTGAAAAACGGCGGGATGCACGATGGCCGTTAAGCGATCCAGCAAATGCCGATCATTGAATACGAGGACGCCGAGTTTCTTTCGATTAACCGTTCCGTCCGGGTTGAGAATTTCTTTGCCGAAGGCGTCCACAGTCTGCGTGTAAGCTTTGTGTCCCGGCTCTAATACCGCATGGCCGAGTCGGTCGGCGTAAATCAGGCGGCAACCTAACTGTTCCAGATGAGAGGCGACAAAAGTCTTTCCGCTTGCGTAGCCGCCGGTGAGCCCGACTGTAATCATCGCTCGCCCACTCACGCCAGAAGGTGTTGTTCGGCCAGATCCACGGTATTGCTCATCAACATCGCAATCGTTAGAGGACCGACACCCCCGGGAACCGGCGTGTAAGCAGAGGAAATCTCACGCATCGCCAGCGGCTCAACGTCGCCGACGAGAGTCCGGCCGTTCTTATGGAAAGCCTTAAGACGCTCGGCATCATGCCCGATCAGGCGGGTGGCTTGCGCTTCATCGCTGATCCGGTTCATGCCGACATCGATCACCACCGCACCAGGCTTGATGCGTTCTGCCGTGATGATGCCCGGCTTGCCGATGGCAGCCACCAGAATGTCTGCGCGACGGCATTCTTCCGCCAGATTCGTGGTTTTCGAGTGGCAGATTGTCACGGTGGCATTTTCATGCAGCAGCATGAGCGCCATCGGTTTGCCCACAATGTCGCTGCGTCCGACGACGACTGCGTGTTTTCCGCTTAGCGGGATCCGATATCGCTTCAGCAACTGAATGATTCCTGCCGGCGTACAGGCGCGGGGCGCCTTTCGATTTGCCACCAGACTTCCTACATTGAAGGGATGAAAACCGTCGGCGTCCTTGGCCGGATCGATGGCAAGTAAGATTTGCTGTTCGTCGATCTGCTTCGGAAGCGGGGATTGCACCAGAATGCCATCCACTGCCGGATCGCTGTTCAGATTGCCGACGATCTCGAGAAGATCGGCAGTACTGAGGTCTGCTTCAGGAGTGATGTCGATGCTGGTAAGACCGAGATCGCGAGACGTTTTGATCTTGTTTCTAACGTAAATTTGAGAAGCCGGATCGTCGCCTACCAAGACGACTGCGAGCGCGGGCGGGCGCTTGCGAAGGCGAAGATTTTCGATGCGCGGCTGCAACTCCCGCTGTATCGTTTCGCTAATTTTCTTTCCGTCAAGAACCACCCCGGCCATGCACTCGTGAGGATAACAAAGCAGCCTGATTTTCGACCTCGCGGTCTTCTTTCTCCAGGCATTTTGCGTACGCTTTGAATACCAATTCGAAGACTGCGTCCCAGGATTGTCCCAGGGCAAAGTGTCTGGCGCCCTCACGCATGCGCTGCTGCATATCGAGATCCGTCATCAACCCGTTCACGAAGCGAATGAAATCCCAGTCGGTCTCTGCGACGAATCCGGTAACGCCGGGATGGACAAGAAATTTCGGTCCGCCTTCGGCCGTCACGACAGCCGGCACGCCAGAGCTGAGCGCTTCGAGCACGACGTTCCCGAAGGTGTCCGTCTTGGAGGGAAACACGAAGAGATCCAGGTTGGCGTATGCTTCCGCCAAGCGTTCGCCACGAAGCACTCCGGCGAGTACGGCGTTCGGCACATTTTCCCGTAGCCATTGTTCTTCGCTTCCTTGTCCCACTAGCAGAAACTCGAAGTCGGCGCGGCCGAGCGCGATAAGCGCCTTACCCAAATCCGCGAGAAATCGTACATTTTTTTCCGCCGTCAAGCGGCCGACATAGCCAAGGCGAAACTTGCGGTCTTTCCGACTGCGGCGACTCGGGTTGAACAGGTCTGCATCCACTCCTCGCTGCATCAGGTAAACCGGACGATGTGTTGTTTCCTTCAGCATCTCCGAGAGTTCCAGATTAGGAGCCAAGATCATTTTGGCTTTTTTATAGAACCAGACCAGCACGTCCATCGAGTATTTTTCTGCGAGGTGGCCGGCCTCGAGACTTGTCTTCTCGCCGAACATGCCCATGAGGCGCTCCAGACGTCGTCCGGCATATTCGTGCAAACTGGTGTGCCAGGAAATGACGAGCGGCAGATTCAATTTCCAGCCCAGATAGCATCCCAGCAGGCCCATATCGCCCGGTCCCGTGATGTGTATCAGCTCAGCGCCGAATTTCTTGACTTGCTCGACTACCGGTCCCGAGTGGCGGATCAGGAAGGGATCGCAATCCAGCTGCGCATCCAGCCCAATCGAGGCAGGCCCTCGCTTCAGCTGCATAGTAATCACAGATCCGTCGGACGACAATTCCGTGACGGGACCGCCATGAATGCTGAGGAAGGGAATTGCTCGTTTTCGCGCGAATCGATCGAGGTGGCGGCTGGTATGCGCCACCCCGTTTATCTCGTGAAATGTGTCCGGTAAGAACGCAACTCTCGGATATGACGTCAAACGGCTGCCTCCCGGTCCATTTCGAGAGAACGAAACGCCGGAAGGTTGAAGCCTGATTTCCATACTGAAGCGCGATCTTCGAACACCAGCCGAAGCGCGAAACGCACCAAGCTCAGCTGAGCTATTTTTGTGGCAATAGATACACCGGTGAAGATGGTGGGTCCTCTGCCGTTTGGCCAGAGTCCCGACATCGGAATGGCCGCGGAGGAGGCATCTTCGCGGTAAAACACCCGGTCCATCCACTCGCGCCGGCCCTGCGACGCCTCCGGGTAATCGCGCAGAACGTCGACCACGGTCTGCATCGTCCTCAGATTCAGTGATTCCTGATACTGCGGCATGAAGACAACGTGGCTGTTGCGGTTGTAGCGAACCTCGTGTATAAATTCGACCAGGTCTGTTCCCCGGGTTAGATTCAAGATCGCATTAGGCTCGCGACCGTGGCGATCTCCACCTGAAACTACCGGTAGTTGGGTTTGTTGACCGAGACGGACGACTCGCTGATTCTCCTCCCACGAGCGCAGTCCGTTCAGCTCCAAGCCGTGGATGTATTTGGCTCCGTATTGAGCTAGTAGACGATGCAACGTTTTGGCGTGATTGGCTCGGCCGATACCTTTCTCGTCCCAAAGAGGATGATTCAAGATAAGAAGCACATCGGGATACGAAGACAGCAACGCGAGCTTTTGCTCCAGGCGATCGGGCTCAGGATTGGCAGTGAACGCCGCCAGTTCCGCCATGAGGCAATTCGCTTCGGAGGGCGGAAGGTTGTGGACGCCCAAGTGAAAGAACGTCGGACCGAACGGAATGGTCCATTCGGTCGAAATGGGAGCGTTGCTGAATCTATCCAGAAGGCGAAGCATACTGCCGGCAGCAACGTTATCGTGATCGGTCAGCGAGACTAAGCCCGGCAACTGAAAGCGGCGTTGAATCTGCTTTTCTTCCAATCGATGGGCCTGTCGTGGACTGAGCGGCGGTGTCCAAAACGCCCGTGTGTAATCGACATTCTTATCCAGGGCGTGTCGCAAGATAGGTATGTTGCCCGTATAGCGCGGTAGGATCTCGAGGCTTTCCTCCGAGTACATGGTGTGACTGTGCAGCGAAACGCCTGCACGAAATTCCTGGTGAACTTTCGGTTGTTTCCAGAAAAACTGGAACGTGGTCTTCCCTCGGACTGGCATATGTTTTATTGCCCGCCTTCATGGTCCGAGAAAACTGTTGCTTTGCTATTTGAGTTATGTGAAATACCGATTAAAACATTTCCCGGTAAAATGTTGAACGTACCGGCATGGACTTCTCAGGGGGTTGAGTCGCGCCGGTTGCGCTACCTTCAAGACAGTTGTTTCAGATGCAAAAAGTAGTTTTTTACCTTGGTGTTTTTTCTCTGTTTTCTGCTCTTTCGGTCGGCGCCGCCGACATCCCAGGGACCGGTAGTGGCAGCCCTGAAGCCTTCAGAATAGAAGTAACGGGATCGGCGTGGTTGTTGGACTCAGCCGGTACGATTCACGATGCAGGCACCGGCATCGACCTGAACTCAGATTTGGGGGTTCAGCAGCAACAGCCGACGTTTTACGGAAAGTTCGTCTTCAAGCCGGGCAGGAGGCATCGTATTGTCGTCGAGGGCACGCCGTTTCGGTTAAGCGGAAACAATACTGTTTCCCGCTCAATTACTTACCGAGGGCAGACCTTTAATGTAAACGAGACAATCAGGTCATCCGCCGATCTGAATTATCTCTTTGCCGGCTATCAATACGACATTCTCAGCGGATCGGCAGGCCACCTCGGATTGTCGGTCGGGGGCGCCTATCTAAATACAACGGGCACAATCGTCGAAGTGCAAACCTCTACCACGGCGAGCAAGTCTCTTACGTTGGGCTTGCCCCTGGCCGGGCTCGAATTCCGAGTCTTTCCGGTACCGGGCCATCATTGGTTTGACATAGATGGCGGGATGCGCGGCATGGGAGTGGGAGACTACGGCCACTATGTGGAGGCCACTGCGAACGGCGGTTTCTGGGTCGGGGCGTTTGCATTACAGGCAGGTTACAGAGCCGTAAACGCCGATTTACATGAGACGAACCCGCTCGGGAATGGGGTAGCGGTTCGGCTAAAGGGACCGATCTTTTCGCTGGTTTGGCAATGGAAGCGTGGCGGCTGATTTACAGTCCGTGGGGCTGGATCCAGAAGCTCTCCGTCCATTGAGCGCCGGCGGCCAGCATCTGCAAGTCCGGATACTTGCCTTGCCGATTTAGATTCATACCGTCCGTGATGGACGTCATCGGCTCAAAGCAAACGAACTCGCCGGCTTGACCCGTTCTCGTCTTCGGCTCCCAAACAACCGCGACCGGATATTTCGGACCGAACACTACTTCAACTTTCTCGTTACCGGACTGAAGTATAAAATGAGCGTGACCTTGACTGTCTCGGACCAGATCGGTGAAGCCGTTATCGAGCAGGCGGCCGCCTAAGGGCAATGGGTTGGGCAGGTCTGTTGGTTTGAATTCGCCGGTCGGTACTTGACGGCTGTCGGCGATGACCGCTTTCCTCACCGGAAGTGACGCGGTCCACTGGCTGCGCGGCTTGTCGGGAATTCGGTAGAACGGATGGAAACCGATCGAGATCGGCATCGGATCCGAGCTGAGGTTGACCACGGTTGTCTTCACCTCGAGAGCGCCGTCTGCCAACCGGTAGGTCATCTCATACTCTTGGGCGAAAGGCCACTGCGCCATCAGCTCCGGATGTTTCCAAAACTCGAGGCGGCTTGTGACGTGGGCCGAGCGATTGTCGGCCCCGATATCGACAACCCGCCATAACGGCGAGGTGGACAGAAATCCGTGGATAGGCAAGCCGTTGCCGTCGGCGTGGATGTTTCCAAGATTCATGTCGAAGGTGTATTTCTTTCCGTTGGCCCAAAAGGCATTCTCGTCCAATCGATTGGCCCAGGGCGCAAGAAACGGAACGGCATCCAAGCCCGGCTTCTCTTTGAACTCGCGCATGTCGCTGTACGGGAAATAGAGGATGTTCTTGCCGTGCACCTTCATCTCGATGGCGCGATTGCCGACCGATGGAACGATTGAGACTTCGATATTGTGCGCCGAATCTTCCAAGTGAACGACGTCGATCCCGTGGTCCGATTCGGTCCTTGCATGAAAACCCTGCGCCAGACAGAGCGCCGGTAGAGCAAGCAAAAATGTAAGTCGTATCATCGTAGTCCCGCTCCGCTTATCCTAAACCTATCTCTATTTGGCACAACAACGCATTCGTCAAGCTTCTGCTCGGGCAGACGGTCTCCGAGATCGGCTCTCGGATCTCGCGGGAAGGATTACCGCTTACAGCCGTGCTCGTTCTTGGCGCCTCTCCCGCGGCGATGGGAATGCTTTCTGCCACCGGCGGCCTGTCTTTCTTATTTTTCAGTCTGGCGGCCGGTGTCGTGGTGGACCGTTTTTCGAGGCGCCCGTTGATGATCGCCTCCGATGTTGGCCGTGCTTTGCTGCTGTTTTCTATTCCGGCATGTGCCGTGCTGCACATCTTGTCACTGGCGCAATTAATTGTGGTGAATGGTTGCACGGCTGCCCTCACAGTGCTGTTTGACGTGGCTTATCGCTCTTTCTTGCCTTCACTGGTAGCGGAGAGCGAACTGCTTGAGGGCAACAGAATGCTGAGCCTGTCGAGTGCAACAGCCGAGATCTTGGGACCTTCTCTGACAGGTGTCCTAGTCCAACTCATTTCTGCACCTCGAGCCGTTTTCTTCGATGCGGTGTCTTTTCTGGTTTCTGCTTTCTCGCTCTCGGCTATAAATTCTTCCGAAGAACGCGAGTTTTCAAACGCACGCAGGCATGCACTGCAGCGAGCTAGCCTTGCCAGGGAGGCTTTGGATGGGTTTCGAGCAATCCTTACGCACTCCGTGCTGCGGGTCTTATTCTTTCGAGCGCTTACCGCGTATTTTTCGATGGGACCGCTCTCTGCCTTCTATGTCTTGTTTGCCATCCGGGAGCTGCATCTGACGCCCGCCTTGTTGGGTTTCACAATTTCGTTCGGAGGCGCCGGAAGCATTGTTGGGGGATTGCTTGCCGGATCGGTCTCACGCCGCTTCTCCGTGCGTTTCGTGTTTTTCGCGAACGCTCTTGTGATTGCGCTGATGCAATTCCTCTTCCCGCTGGCAGCGGTGCAGCCGCGATTTGCGGTACCGCTGGTCTGTATTCAGCAATTTTTCGGGGATTGCGCCTGGACCATCTACATCGTCAACGAAATCAGTCTGCGGCAAAGCGTGATCGGTACCGAGTTACTCGGTCGAGTAAATGCCGCTATGGAATTGGCATCGCGAGGGATGTTGCCTCTGGGCGCGCTTCTCGGCGGTTACCTTGGCAATCGATTCGGTATGCGTAACGTTCTCTGGTTGGGCGCGACCGGGGCGTTAGCCTCCACTTTATGGCTCCTTCCCCTTGTCACGCCGAAACCGCAGTCGGAATGATTATTTCTTAGGCGAGCGCAGCCACTCTACGGCTTGTCCCTCACCTTGCGGAGGCCAATCTTTGTTCAGCAGAAGCTCGTGTTCGCGCACGGCCTTATCGACGTTGTCCACCTTCAGGTTCTCGGCTAAGTGCACGCCGGTTTTGCCGGCGGTCGCAATATCCAGATCGCCGTCGCCGTCGAAATCCTCCGTGAGGAACTGCGTTCCGGCGGCTTGCGTTCCGTTTATCGATATCGGATAGCGGGTAAACTCGCCTTTCTTTCGGTCGATCTTGAAATAGTAAATGACTAAAGGATCATAAGAGCCCGGATCCTTGCCGTCATGGCCTCGATAGCGTTTTCCGGCCAGTAACTCGGGTTGGCCATCGCCATCCAGGTCGACCAGCTTGAGAACGTGAACTTGCGAAAACGATTCATCGATGGTATGCTTCACCCAACTCCGATTGGCGCCTTCACCCTTCTGCTCCATCCAATACAAGCCATAGCTATGCCCGCGTCCATAGATCAGATCGGTTTTGCCATCGCCGTTTACGTCATAACCGACGATCGGAAATCCGGTCTCACCGAGATCCCAGTCTCCGTGCCACTCTAATTTGTCCTGGTTGGCGTCGACATTCTTGAACCAGCCGTGAGGCGTCAGCAAATCTATCTTGCCGTCACCGTCGATATCGGCCAAGCCAATTCCATGCCCATCCTGATCGTGGCCGCCGGCATGATGTACTTTGGGCTCGGGTCCGGAGAAATCGACCCAGATCACTCCGGATCGGCCGTAATGCGCCAGTGCCAGATCAGGCACGCCGTCGCCGTTGAGGTCCGCCATCCAGCCGCCTTCGGTCTCAATGGTGTGGGCGATCAGGTGCTTTTCCCAAGGCGCTCCGAGCTTTTTGGGATTTTCATACCACCACAGGCCGTCGGTCTGCCATCCCACCGAAACGAGATCTTTCGCGCCGTCGTGGTTGACATCGACAGCCCACTCACCGCAATCGGATACAAACTCGCCAGAGATCTCAACCTGGCGGTACTGATGCTGCTTCCATTCCCCGCCGGAGCTGCCGGGGTTTTCGTACCAGAAGGCGCCGCTCACCAGGTCGGGTTTCCCGTCGTTGTTCATGTCGAGGGAGGCGATACCTTCGGCGTGATCCGTCCCGAGCCGGTGAACGAAATAGGATGTCTGCGGCAGGTCGCCCGGACCGTTTCCACGATTCTTGTTTAACTGCCCGAAGGCTAAGACGCCAAGCAGGCCGGTCGCGGCCAGCGAGAAAGAAATCAGAAAGGCTTTCCTCATAAATCACCTAAAAGATATCAACTGTTTATGAGCTTTTGCACGGCGCTATAGCTATAGTCAAAATTGATCGGATCCGACTCACCACCAGAAAAGCATGCGAAAAGTCTCCACTGTTGCCATCGTCTCTAAACCCAAGATCGCGAAAGCAGCTGAAATCGTTTGTGGTCTCATTACATGGCTCGATGAGCGCGGAATCCGCTATCGCTGCGACGAACAAACCGCGACCTATGCGGGTTTGACAGAATTTTTTCCGCGGGAAGAACTGCCCGACGGCACTGACCTGATGATTGTTCTGGGAGGCGACGGCACCTTGCTGTCGGCTGCCCGAGTGATTGCGAGCCGGGACATTCCGCTTTTCGCCGTCAATCTGGGGCATTTGGGATTCCTCACCTCCATTACGGTCGACGAGCTCTATCCGGAACTGGAGATTGCCATTCGCGGCGAGCATCGCGTCAGTGTCCGCCGCATGTTGGACTGCGAACTTGTTCGCAACGATCAAACGATCGGAAAATATTCGGCCTTGAACGACGTAGTGATCACCAAATCCATGCTGGCGCGCATGATCGATCTTGACACCTACGTGGACAAACACTTCGTGGCAGCCTACAAGCTCGACGGGCTGATTATCTCCACGCCAACAGGTTCCACGGCGTATTCGCTCTCAGCTGGCGGCCCCGTCGTCTTTCCCAGTGTTGCTGCTGTTTGCATCACACCCATCTGTCCGCATATGCTGACGAATCGGCCGGTAATCGTGCCCGAAACAAGTGTTATCCAGATTGTTTCTCACGGTGAAGAGGGAACCTATCTCACCATTGACGGTCAAGTCGGAGAGCCGATGTGCAAAGGCGACCGTGTCATTTGCCGTTCGTCGTCCAGCACGATCAGTCTGATTAGGCCTCCCAAGATGCTGTTTTTCGATGTGCTGAGAGAAAAGCTCAAGTGGGGAGAACGGTAGCGAGGCGGCTCGCTACGATAAGGGAAATGTCTGAACCCCGGCTTGTCCGTCCGGCCCCGGAGGAAATTGCGCCTCACGCCAGAGCTCACTACGTAGACTTGGTCCCCGACGGCGACATCACCAAACAGCTCTCAGACCAAGTCAATGAAACTTTGGCACTGCTACGATCTGTCGACGAGGACCGCGCTTCCCGCTTCACTTACGCCCCCGGTAAGTGGACGATCAAACAAATTGTGAACCACCTCAGCGATACGGAGCGAATTTTCGCTTATCGAGCGCTGCGGCTGGCGCGGAAAGACGCTACGCCTTTGCCCGGATTCGAACAAGACGATTTTGTCAATGCTGCTGCCTCTCATGACCGAACCCTTCAGAGTTTGCTGGAAGAGTTTCGCGTAGCACGCGAATCGACGGTGCATCTATATCGAAGCCTGTCAGGCGAATCCTGGATGCAGCGCGGTTCTGTAAACGGCAATCTCATCTCCGTTCGTGGAATTGCTTTCACGACGGCCGGGCATGAACTTCATCACCGCAAAATCTTGCAGGAGCGGTATCTCAGCCCCGGCAATTAAGACTTCATCGCCGCTTGCAGAATTTCGTCGCGCAGTTCCTCTTGCATTCTGTCGCTCACTTTGCCGCCTTCGTGCGTGATGTAAAAAACGTCAATCGCTTTATGCGCTTCCGTATCGATCATCACGACTTTGATATCGCAGCCGCCACGGCTTAGCACCGAAGCCAAATCGTAAAGCAGACCGGGCCGGTCTTCACCCACAAAGTCAAGCAACGTCGCAGAGTCAGAGGCCTCATTGTTGAAGCGAACTCGTGGGAGAATTTTCGCTCCGCTGCTGAGTGGTTTCGATGGACGTCTTCGCTTGAGCAGATCGCGCACTTCAATGGAGCCGCGGACCACGCACTCCATCGTCCATTGCAGCCGGTCCACTTCGCCTGGATTCAACTCCAAAGTTCGCATGGGATCGACAAACCGAAACACGTCGACAGCTTGTCCGCCCGAATTTGAAAAGGCTTCGGCCTTGACGATGTTCATACCGAAGCTGGCAAGCGCTCCACACAAGGGAGCAAACAAACCCGGATGATCTTGAGCAAGCACCGACATAACATAGGCGCCTGTCTCTCGCATGGTTTCGATGGCGACGCCGTCACGAATAGCTGCTCTGTGAAGCGCAGAGTGCCGGTCGATCTCCTCGTGGCTGTGTGTGCGCAAATAGCGTGTCGGCAACCCCTCCAGAAATTCCTGGACAGCGGGCGAGCTAGCCAGATCCGCCTCAGAACTCCCACCGTTATGGATCCGATCCATGGCAAGATCACGTGTCAGTTGCTCAACGCCGACTGAGTACACATGCCAGAGTTGCTCGAGGCGCCAAGGCGTCATCGCAGTCGGATTCACGGCGCTTATGTCTGCGTAAGTGAGCAAAGTCAATTGACGCAACCGCTCCAGGGTCCCACTCCGCGTGGTGAGATAACGAGCCGTCGCCGGATCTTCCAGATCTCGTCCAGTCATGATCAGCGATAGATCTAGGTGGTGCTCAATCAGAAAGCGAACTGCACTCTGCTTCACAGGTGGTGTCTGAAGCCGCTGCATGATCCTGTCAGCCGCCTCTAACGAGCCCTGAACATGATCACCGGGCTTAGTGCCTTTTCCAATATCGTGGAGCAACAAGGCGAATCGAAGAACCGCCGGGTCGTCGTCCTCACTGATCAGGTCACTGAGCCGCGATGGCGTGCCAGGCTTTTTTGCGACTAAACTGTCGATTGCCTCAATAGCCACGAAGGTATGTTCATCGACGGTATAACGATGATAGAAATCACGCACGACGAGGCTGTCCACTTCGTGCCACTCGGGAATGGCAAGCTCCAGCAGACCTACTTCCTGCATCTCGCGAAGTCCCAGCGCCGCATGCGGCTGAGATAAGAGCTCGCGCCAGATTTGACGGTTCGGCGGCTGCGCACGAAGCGCATTTTCAATCTCCGAAAAACTTGTCTTGAAGCGACGCTGCGTGTCCCAGGAAAGACGAAGTCCGTGACGCGCTACGAAGGTGAAGATCTGAAAAATTGAGTCGGTCGACTGAAAAGTAGTGGCTGGATTTCTGAGGAACACCCGGTCTTTAGAGATAGTGAATTCCGATGTCGACAGCCGCGAATGGAAATCCCTTAACTGCCGAAACAGGGAAGGATCATTGCTTTCGACTAAATCCAGGGCCTGGAGAGTGGGCTGAAAGATTTGCCTGGCGCTTTGGTAATACAATCGCATCCATTGCTCCGGCTTGGCTGGCACTAGCGGCAGAGCAGTAGCTGCTTTATCCTGTAACTCAAAACTGAGTAAGTTGTTGTCGCGTCCCGACTCGAAATGCAAAAAACAGCGCAACACAAACAAAAACCTTCGCGCAGATTGCAGCCCGTCAAGCGATTCACGCACGGCATCCTGCTGTGGACTCAACTGAGCAATCCACCGCAACAAATGCAAGTCTCGGATCCCTCCGGGAGCCTCTTTGATGTTGGGCTCCAGATGATACACCGTGTCGTTGAATTTGCTATGTCTCTGCCGAGCCATTTCTGCCAGGCGTCGCGTAATGACGGTCCCCTGCTTGCCGTAAAAGTCCGGCAGCTTGCTTCCCAACAGTTCATAGACCTGGCGGTCGCCGGATAAGAAACGCAAGTCGAGTAGGCTGAGGTGCAGCTCAGTATTTTTCTCGTTTAGCCTGCAGCATTCCGCAACGGTGTGAACCGAATGGCTCACGCGAAGACCGGCATCCCAGAGACTTCGCAGAAACTCCGATACCGGTTCCTTGATCTCGTCCAGTTCGGCCTCCGTCTGAAACAGGAGCAGGAGATCGATGTCAGAGTAAGGGAACAATTCTCTTCGCCCGTAACCGCCTACCGCAGCGACAACGAAACGTCCCGCACGATCAGTCAGATGATCGGCAGCGGCACGAGTGACAACCTCGTCGACCTCCGTTGTTCGCGCCTCCAGCGCTCGCTCAGGATTGCGATCTATTGTGAACTGGTGGGCAATTGAATTGGGTTGAAGTCTGCCGGCCGAGCCATCGGTCTTCACAGTTGACATCGATAGTTTCGGCGGCTCCGAAGTTCCTCCCATCGCGCTTACAGTGCGGCTTCGCCGGTATCGGAGTTGCGAATGCGAATGGCGTCCAGCACGTCGTAAACGAAAATCTTGCCATCACCGATTTTCCCGGTTCTGGCGGCGGCCGATATGGTCTGCGTCACTTCATCCAAACGTCCGTCGGGAATCACCATTTCAAGCTTGATCTTCGGAAGGAGATCAACCTCATACTCCATCCCGCGATAAACTTCCTTGTGCCCTCGCTGTCGGCCATGACCTCGCACTTCTGTGATCGTGATCCCGTCAATACTGATGCTCTTTAGTGCTTCTTTCACCTCGTCCAACTTATGAGGCTGAATAATTGCTTCCACTTTCTTCATGGGGTCCAAATCCTACCTGTGCCAGCATTATGCATCGAGGTTATAACCTTCTTCCCCATGCATGCTCAAATCAAGGCCGCTTATCTCTTCGTCGGAGGTCACACGAACTCCGATAAGCACATCAACAACTTTAAGAATGATCAGCGTTCCCGCCACCGCCAGAACGATTGCAATAACAACTCCGATGGTTTGGTTCAGTACCTGTCCCGGATGGCCGTCAATTAAACCCAAGGGCAGCGCTTTCCCGGCCGAGTCTTTCAAACCGTCGTTGATGGCGTTGGTTGCAAACACGCCCGTAAGAATCGCCCCCAACGTGCCCCCGGCGCCATGAACACCGAATGCATCCAGCGTATCGTCATAACCAAACTTATTCTTCACGGTGGTGACCATAAAGAAGCAGAACAGTCCCGCCGCAAAGCCGATCAACAGGGCAGGGAAGGGTTGAACGAATCCCGACGCCGGTGTAATTGCGACCAACCCGGCAACAGCTCCCGAGATTGCCCCGAGCACACTAGGTTTTCCATGCTTCAGCCACTCTGCCAGCATCCACCCGAGCGTCGCCGCGGCCGCTCCAAACTGAGTGGCAACGAAAGCGCTCGTCGCCAAACCGGACGCACTGACCGCGCTTCCGGCATTGAATCCGAACCATCCCACCCAAAGAAGACAGGCGCCGATCACGCTCAACACCAGACTATGCGGCTTCATGGGCTCCTTAGGGAAGCCAAGCCTCTTGCCTAGATATAGTGCACACACTAAAGCGCTGACTCCTGACGTGATGTGCACAACGGTGCCGCCGGCGAAATCGAAGCAGGGAACCTTTCCGCCCAGGAACGCGTTTAAGAAACCACCTTTCCCCCACACCATATGGGCCATCGGCGCGTAAACGAAGGTGAGCCAAAGTGTCGTAAACAGAAGCATGGCGCTGAACTTCATTCGCTCTGCAAAGGCGCCCGAAATAAGCGCCGGCGTGATGATGGCAAACATGAGTTGGTACACCATGTACGTCTCGTGCGGGACCGTCGCCCCGTAGTCGGCGTTCGGCGTGGAACCTACCCCGTGCAGAAATGCGTATTGAAATCCACCTAAAAACGGAGTGCCTTCACCAAACGCCAGACTATACCCGTAGATGGCCCACAGCACCGTAACAACAGCCATTAGAGCGAAGCTGTGCATCATGGTACCGAGCACGTTCTTGCTTCGGACCAGCCCGCTGTAGAACAATGCCAGGCCGGGCCCGGTCATCATCAGCACCAGAGCCGCGCTGGCCAGCATCCAAGCGTTGTCACCGGAGAGTTGAGCCGCCTTCGTCGCGGTCTCCAGCGCGGTTATTTTTTGTTCGACCGTTTGTGAAAAAGCCGTGCTTGCACTTAGCGCAAACGGCAAAACTAAAATCCACCTAGACAGTCTGTTCATGGGCTCTGTGAGGGTTAAGACCTCCAGCCTAACAAGTTCTCCTTCCCGACGAATATCTAAATTCTTATGCGTCAGATTGAAAACCTTTATGCCAGGATGTCGCGGTGTTTCGATTTCGTAGGCTGAGCGAAGTCCAATATCGATCCGAAGAGAAGATGCGCGCCCAACGCCGCCGCATGAGATCCGAAGGATCTGTTCTGTGGCAGAGTAATTCGTGCGAGCGTAATCGGCAACTCGTCCGCTAAAAGCCAGAGCACTGCGCCAAACGCTGTCCCCCGGCCCAGGCGAATCTCTGGCCTCCTGTCAGCGACGACCTGATACGCCGCCCCGGTAGCCGCCCCGAAGCCATAGTGAAGTGCAACTCCTACTGCCTTTGCGGTAGAATTCCGGAGCTTCCGTTTTGCAATCCGGAGAGAAAGGATCTGAGCGCTTTCGATGTCCGCTTCGTCATCGAGCCCGAACGCGCCGTGCCTCGGTTCGTGCTCCGTAGCCGAATCCCAAATATACAGCGAGCCTTTCATCGCCGCCGCACCCACTAAGCCGGCGAGCGCTCCCCTAACAAGTTTCTTCTGAAGGTCGTTCATATTCATTCAATTCCGCATTTGGACCGGAAGAGCTGTTTCTTTCGGCGACGACTGGACGAATCTGCCAATGCTAGCCTTAACGAGTGCGTCGACTTTCGCTTTTCGCTGCGTCTTTATTGGTTGTGCAGGCAGGGATGTCGCAGACATCATCGACACAAAAATCCGGAACTGGCAGCGTTCCCTCGAGGGCTGGGGCTGCCCGTCCGACTACTGCGCGCAAGCCGATTGCTTCCGCTTCCGCACCCAAACCTCTTGTGACTGACGAACAAAAAACAATTTACGCGCTGGGACTTTCCATTTATCGCTCGCTTTCTCAGTTTGACCTCTCTCCCGAAGAGTTAGAGATCGCAAAGCGCGGGATCACCGACGCCGCTGCTAGCAAGCCGGCCGAGGATCTCAGCACTTGGGGTCCAAAGATTCAGGGCTTGGCCAAGACACGCTCAGTGCAGGTGGCAGCACGTCAAAAAACTGCTTCGGACGCCTACCTCGCGAAAGCGGCCGCGCAGCAGGGTGCAGTGAAAACGGCATCCGGCTTAGTCTACCGTGAGCTGACGCCAGGCTCCGGACCATCACCGAAACCGACCGATCAAGTGAAGGTCAACTATCGGGGAACTCTCACCGATGGAACCGAATTCGACAGTTCTTATTCCCGCAATGAGCCCGCACAATTCCCATTGAACGGTGTTGTTCCTTGTTGGACGGAAGGGCTTCAACTCATGAAGCCAGGTGGAAAAGCGCAGTTGGTGTGTCCTGCGAACCTCGCCTATGGTGAACAGGGGCGCCCTGGCATCCCTCCTGGCGCAACTCTTGTTTTTGAAGTCGAATTATTACAGGTTATGGGCCCAGCGAGCCAGTAGTTGATTCCCGGCTGCTGCGTGGTCTTTTCCTGGCATCCGACGGCACATAGCCATTCAGCAACTGTCGGTTTCGAGGGTTGCAGTTGATGTAATATCCGGCTTTAGTTGTCGGATTGTAATCCGAACTGCCCTCTTTGCTGCCCTTGCATGCCGTTTCGATCGCCCGCAGGATCTGTGTACGGTTCGCTTGTTTGAAATACGGACGAACCGCCCGTAAACCATAGCGGCTCGGATCGCCTTCCATTGCAACAAAGCGTTTGAAATCGCTTCTCCGGTCAGCGATTCCCCGCTCACTCGTTCTCGAACACCCGCTGATAATCGACAGGCAAAATATTACGGCTAATGCCGTATATGACTTCTTAGTCAAGGCATTCTCTCCATCTCATTTCAGCATTTCTGACAAGTGGACCATCGCCCGAGAGGTGTTTTTCCCGACAGCAGACGGAACTCCAAAATCATGTGCGATTGATCGGCAAACCCGCACTCGGCAGCCACGGCCGCACAGTCTCTAGACCCGCTTTGCAGCCGATTTGATGCGTTTCGAAATCGCATGACACGCGCCAAAAACTTTGGCGATAGCCCCGTCTCCTTAATACAAAGCCTCCGGAATTGCCGGGAGCTCAAACTTAAGTGTTGTGCCACCTCGTCTAGAGAAACGCAACCGGCCCGCGTCTCCATCCAGTGAATCGCAGATTGTATCGCCGTCATTTTACCCGGAGCCAGGATTGCTTTCCTCAAAACCGCCCCTCGTTCTGCCAGCGACTCTGCTTCTTCCATTCGCCCCTGCAGTTCGTTCGCTCTCTTGCCCCAAACCTCAGCCAGTTCGATGACACGATTAGTCGCCCGTTCACCCGTCAGCTCGATCTGCTTGTTCCACATACCGGGTCTGAAACGCAGCCATCACTCGAAGGATACGGCCGATAATGCCGAAATGGTGAATGGTCCAGAGACACTCGACGGCGCGCGACAGCTCGGGAGGGAGCCGAACTGATTCTGCAAACTTCTAAGAGCGTCGCCAAAGATCAGCCCGAATTTGCTCCCAAAGGACAATATCTCCTGCTTCTTTATTCATCCAGGTGAAAGAATTTGAAGATTTATTAAAACAGCTGGTTTCGTATCCTATTGCCATGGAAGAGAGAACCACTTTCTACGGAATGCGGGAGATCGGCGTTTTCGAGCCGAGCGGGCACATTGTCGTCTTCGCCTGTCCCCTTCAACAAAACTGAAAACCTGCCGTTTTTACCAGTTCAGGCGAATCATCGGCTAGTAGAAATGCATCTATCTACAGTTGATGCGAAGTTTCTTCCAGCCAAAACCAAAGAGTGCAGAAACCGGCGCAACCGTTTTCTCAGAGTTGAGCAGCAGGGACCAGTACGACGAGCTCTTGTCGCACGAATTCGCCGTGATCTTCAAGCATAGTTCCACCTGCGTGACGAGCCTGATGGCTCATCGCGAGATGGTCCGCTTCCACAACCAGAACCCGGGAGTGTTGATTTCGTTGATCCAGGTTCGCCGCGACCGAGATTTGTGCCGCCACATTGCCGAGCACTTAGGGGTTGAGCATGAGTCTCCTCAGATTCTTGTTCTCAGCCGGGGAAAATTGCTCGCGGCCGCATCCCACGATGAAGTGACCTCCAGTTTTTTGTCAGACTGCATTGAACAAAAAGGTCTTTCGCCGGAGGACTAGCCTCTTACTGCGGGGCCATCGTCTTTTCAATCAGCTTGGTCGTGCTGAAGCCTTGCACAGTCGGAACGATTTTAACCTTTCCGCCCCAGGAGCGGACCAGTTTTGCCCCAACCACCGTCTCCTCCACGTAGTCCCCGCCTTTCACTATTACGTCCGGCCGGAGCACCTCAATTTGCCGTAATGGTGTTTCCTCATCGAAGATCACCACGGCGTCGACAGCCGCCAAAGCTGCCAGCACTTGCGCTCTTTCCCGCTCGCCTACAATGGGCCTGGTTGGGCCTTTCAAACGGCTTACCGAGGCATCGCTGTTGATGCCGACTATCAGCCGGTCTCCTTCTTGACGAGCTCGCTCCAGCAGTGTGATGTGCCCGATGTGCAAGAGGTCGAAGCAGCCGTTTGTAAAGACCACTTTATGGCCGGCCGACCGCCAAGCCGCCACTCGCCCCGCCAGCCGTTCGAGAGGAAGGATTTTCTCTTCTGCCTGAACTGCGATATCTGCCGACAACGCCGCTAGCAGCTCGTATTTCTGGATCGGCACTGTCCCGACTTTGCTGACGACAACTCCTGCCGCTACATTTGCCAAACCGATCGCACTCTCGATTGGTAACTGTCCCGCTACGCACAAAGCCAGCACAGCAATCACCGTGTCTCCCGCTCCGGAGACGTCAAACACTTCCCGCGCCGTGGCCGGTGCGATGCTCCGGGAGTCTTCCCGCAACAACGCGATCCCCTTTTCACCGAGCGTCACCACCAGGTAAGCGAGATCCGCTTCCCGGATCAAGGCTGCTCCTGCCGAAAGCAAATCGTCCAGCCTGTCCGACGAAGCTCGACCCCGAACGGCAATTTCGAGTTCATGCAAATTCGGGCAAATGGTAGTCGCCCCGCGGTATCGCCGGAAGTCGAAGGTCTTCGGATCCACAAACACTGGAATATTCAGTCGCTTCGCTGCGGCGATGCTCTCCCGGCAAACGCGCTCACTCAACACACCCTTTGCATAATCCGATAAGATGAGCGCGGCCGCTCCTGGGATCGTCTCCTCTATCTGCTGCAGCAAAGCGTCATACGCCCGGGAAGGCAAAACTGCTTTGCTTTCGGAATCCACTCGCAACATCTGCTGACTGCCGCTGAGAATCCGCAGCTTTGAGATCGTCGGGATCTGCGGAACGGATACGAACGCCGTCCTGACACCGGCGCGTTCCAGATGATCGCGTAAACTCGCAGAGTCGTTGTCGTCTCCTGTGAAGCCGACCACCGTAACTTGTGAACCGAGGCCGGCCAGATTCATCGCCACATTGGCAGCTCCGCCTGGCTGCTCACTCTGGTGATTTGCCCTGACTACCGGAACCGGCGCCTCAGGCGAAATTCGTTCGACGTCGCCCCAGATGTACTTATCCAGCATCACGTCGCCCACCACCACCAGGCGCTGACTCGCCCACTGCAGCTCAATCAGATCAACGATCTTGTCGAGGTTTTCAACCATTCGGTCTCTTTAGGATAAGAGATCGAAGCCTTCTAAGCTACTGCATGATTCGGACTCCGCTTAGTTTTTCGACACCCACGGATCGGCAAACCGGGCATCATGCAAAACCTCATCATCGGTAAGCGCCTGCAAGAACGCAATCAAGTCTTCCTGATCCCGCGGAGTTAGCGTGAAGCCTTGCAGTTCCGGGTCTTTATTCGGATTGTTGCGGCCCACACCGGCGTGGGCGCCATCCGAAATTGTTCTTCCGCCCGCTGAGTAGTGCTCCAGCACTTCCTTTAAAGTGCCAATGCTGCCATCGTGCATATAAGGCGCCGTCACTGCTATGTTCCGTAAAGTCGGCGCTTTAAATTTCCCAACATCAGCGGCCAGTTTCGTGAACTCGAAGATGCCGACATTGGGAAGCGGATAAGAAGTCGGTCCAGTCGTATTGTAAAGGCCGGTGTTATGAAACTCCACCGACCGGCTCTGACGCAGCGCAGAGTCGGTGGCGTCGCTAAAGTTAAATCCGCTATGACACCTGAAGCAGTGAAGCTGTTGCGAGAAAAACAACACCTCTCCACGCTTCGCCGAAGCCGAAACGGCCGTATCGTCGCCGCCATAGTGATACCGATCGTAGGGAGACCGCGCCGAAATAATGCTTCTTTCGAAACTGGCGATTGCAAAAACAACGTTCTGCCGAATAAAAGTGTCTCGTTCGCCCGGAAACGCTTTTCCAAATAGCTCCCGGTAAATCGGAACTGCCCGAAGCCGTCCCAAAAACCGATCATTCGTTCTCAGCCCGAGCTCGAGCGGATGCTCGCCATACATCGGAATCAAAGCCTGATCTTCAAGCCTTGTCAGCGTGGGATTATTCCACGTGAGCACAGCGCTGTATGCCACGTTAACCAGACTCATCGATCCGCGCGGGTGAGCTTCTCCTGTTGTGCCGATTGAAACCGGCCGTCCATCGCCGAAAGCTAATTCCTGTTTGTGACAAGTCGAACAGGAAGACTTGCCGTTGACGGAGAGGCGTGTGTCATAGAAAAGACGCCGCCCCAAATCCACTTTGGCAACCGTCATCGGGTTGTCGGCCGGCACCCGCGGTTGGGGAAAACCTTTCGGAAGGATCCAGCGGTAACCGTCTGCCGGTTCAGCAGCACGACTCGCGCATGCCGAGACTAAACCGATCGCCAGCAGAACCCAAAATTTCATGCCAACGCTCTCTACTTCTCTAATTTCACGACGTCCAGTGTCTCCAGCATGCGAACCGAACGCGCACCCGCTTTGTCATTGGCGCAGATCAGCCGGAGCGGGCCTTGGAAACCGAACAGCGCCTTGCCGTCCCTCTTGTCCGCAACCACAACCGACTCGTTCCCGAAATCCGGATCGATCTCTGCCAGTGTAAAGACCACTTCGTATCCATCATGCGCCCTGGCGACAAGATACGTCGCCAGATTCTTGCCTCGCAACTGTTTCCCGGAAGGGGCCCCTGCCTTCTTCAAGACTTCACGCAGCGAAACTCCCTCGTACTGCACCTTCGTTCCATCCTGATCGGCCACGGTAACTGCCTCACGCGGCATCTTCGCAAGATCTTCAGCACTCAACGTGAGGGGCGAGGATATGTCTCCCGCAATTTTCAGCTGCGCGGTTCGGGCGGGCTCGGATGCCGGCTGGGCCCGGCAAAAGGATGCGCAAAGAGCGGCAAGCGTGAGGAAACAGTAAGCTCGTCGGCGGATTGTCATAGAAAGGATGCTCCTTTTTGAACGGTTCCAAAACTGGAATTCCTGCACAATTTGCTTTACGCTTGAATGTTCAACTTAACACGACAGCTGTCTTACTAAACAGTCGTTTCCTGTCCATCAAAACCGGCTAAGGACGATTGTGGTGTAGCCTTGGCTCATGGCGCGTAGGATCGCGTTGATGCTTCTTGCGGCTGTGTACTTGTCCCCTTCGCAGGAGACCACCACCTTTCAAAGCGGCGTCGCCCTGGTTCACGTAGATAGCGAAGTTGTCGATTCCGACAACCGTGTAATCACGGGATTAACAAAGGATGATTTCCTTGTCTTTGATGAAGGTAAAGAACAGCGGATCGTGAGCCTGCTGAGCGAGGAACAACCCCTCGACCTGATTCTCCTGTTCGATATCAGCTCTAGCATGCGAGCGATCGTGCAACAGGTTGCCTCCGCAGCAGACCTGGGATTCCAACAACTGCGAACGGGCGATCGCGTCTCTGTCATGGTCTTCAATACGAAAAGTCGCGTTGTCGCTCCGTTCTCAGACGATCTGACAGCCGTTCAGCGGACCATTCAGAGAGATGTGCTGGCGCAGCGCTTCGGAGGCGGAACTGCAATTCAAGCCGCGGTTGACGACGCCGCGCAACATTTCCTAGATGAACCGCAAACCAAGCGTCGTCGCGCCGTTCTCATCATCACCGATAACATCGGCATCCGCACCCGCCAGGAAAATTCAGTCGTACACGACTTCTGGCGAGCCGACACGCTCCTAAGCGGTCTCATCATGCAAAATAGCTCCTACAAAAAGGCGCATACAATCAACGAAATCATCGCTCCGCAAAGTCTGCTTCTGGAAGCCGGAATGAAAGGCATTGCCCGTAAGACCGGCGGTGATGCCATCGGCTCCGATGCCCCCGGCAAGGCGTTCGCTGATATGATGCATCGCATCCGAACTCGCTATAGCCTGTATTACCGAATGCCCGATGCCAAAGCAGGCCAGACGCGAACCATCAAAGTCGAACTCTCCGCCAGCGCGCAGAAGCGCTATCCTCAAAATCGTATTCATGCCCGGCACGGTTACATTGTGCCGAGCCACTGAGGTTCGCGTAAGCTTAAAGTGCACTCGCATGATCGCTTCGTACTTGGCTTGGACAACTCTCGTCGCTTTACCCATTTCTTTAGTCGCGTCGCAGAGTGCCCCGCCGGCCGCAGTGAACGAGGCAAATAGCCGAATCACGTTAGACGTCGTCGCTAACGATAAGTCCGGAAAGCCGGTGAGCGATCTTCAGCAGCAAGAGTTCACAATCCTAGATAACAAACAGCCGCAGAAAATTCTTTCGTTCCAGGCGGTCCGACAAGTAACTCCCTCTGATTCCGGACTTGAGGTAGTCCTGGTTATCGATTCCGTGAACACTGCGTTTACAAGGGTCAGCTATGAGCGTGAGCAAGTTGAGAAGTTCCTCAAACAGGATGCCGGAAGGCTCTCCTGGCCGGTATCGTTCGCGTTTCTCTCCGATTCGGGGCTGAGTATCCAAGGAAGTCCTTCCCGTGATGGAAACACCCTGGTCTCGTACTTAAACGGGAACGAAACGGCTCTGCGCACTATTCGAAGATCCCAGGGATTCTACGGGGCAGTAGACCGCTCCCAGTTGTCGCTCCGCGCCGCTGGGCAACTCGCCGAGTACGAAGCCAAAAGGCCTGGCCGAAAAATCGTCGTTTGGATTAGCCCCGGCTGGCCTCTGCTCTCCGGGCCGAACGTGCAATTGAGTTCAAAGGATCAGCAAGGCATTTTCAACACGATTGTGGCGGTCTCAACTCAGTTGCGTCAGGCTCGCATCGCTCTTTACAGCATCGATCCACTCGGAACAGCGGACGCAGGTGGACTGCGAACCTTCTATTACGAGGAATTCTTAAAAGGAGTGAGTTCGCCCGGAAAAGCCCAGTTTGGCAACCTGGCACTCCAGGTTCTTGCTCAACAAAGTGGAGGTCGCGTTCTCAACTCCAGCAACGACGTAGCGGGCGAGATAGAACGCAGTGTTCGCGACGCCAATGCCTATTACGTTCTCTCCTTCGACCCTGTCGCCGCTGATGGACCGAACGAATATCATGCCATCGACGTGAAGATCGCCCAATCCCAGATCAAAGCACAAACCAGGGCTGGCTACTACGCTCAACCGGCTCAATCGCGAATGCAGTAGTAATCTCGAATAAACTGCAATCCAATTGATCGCAATTTCCTGCTACGCCTCCGACGGGATCAAGAAATGTCAAAGTATGCACTTGATTGCCGTCGTTCTCAGGCGAGGCATGGCGCTTTGCTTCCTAATGTCGTATGTGGCAATCGCGTCACTTTGGGCGCAACCGCCGGCCGGCGAAATCCGGCTGCAGGTAAAGGATCCTTCCGGGGCTCCCATGGAAGCCTCCGGGAAATTACAAAATCTCAGCGGAAAAACAACGCAAAGCTTTCGTACGAACGCGCAGGGAAAATACACGTTCGAGAATCTGTCCTACGGCGCCTACCGTATTCAAATCTCAGAGACCGGTTTCGCCACACAAATCTTGTCCGTCACTGTACAATCGCCCAGTCCGCTATCACGTGCCATGATCCTGCCGCTGTCGACGCAGGCCTCCAGCATCGACGTCGTAGCGCCCACCCCGCTCGCCGGAACCGATCTGGCTCTCTCCCAGATACCCGCTCCCGTCCAGGTTGCCGGCGCGCACGATTTGCAGCAAAGCGGATCGCTCGATCTGTCCGATTACCTGAATCGCCGCCTGGACGGCGTTCACATCAACCAAAATCAGGAGAACCCCTTCCAACCGGATGTTAATTACCGCGGCTACACGGCTTCACCCTTGCTTGGAACTCCTGAGGGAATCTCGGTCTATATGGATGGCGTGCGGCAAAACCAGCCATTTGGGGACATCGTCGCCTGGGATCTGATCCCCAAAGTAGCCATTTCCGAAATCACTCTGCTGCCCGGATCCAATCCGTTGTTCGGGCTCAATACTCTGGGAGGAGCATTGTCCATCCAGACCAAAGACGGCCGCACTCAGCCAGGCATCTCCTTGAACATCAGCGGCGGCAGCTTCGGCAGGCGGGCTGGTGAATTCGAGTATGGCGGGTCCCATCCCAATGGACTGAACTGGTACGTCGCAGGAAATTTATTCCGCGAAGATGGATGGCGTCCATTCTCCCCTTCAGAAGTCCGCCAAGCGTTCGGCAAACTCGGCTGGCAGCATGGCAAAACCTATCTTGGGGTCAGCTTTGGTTATGCCGACAACTGGCTGACTGGCAATGGCCTGCAGGACACGCGCTTCCTTGCCCGGAACTATGCCAGCGTGTACACCATTCCGGACATCACGTGGAACCGCTCGCCCTCAATAAACTTGATGATGCGGCACAACCTCTCCAGCAACTTGGCTCTCTCCGCCAATGCTTACTTCCGTTACATCCGCGCCGATACAACCAACGGCGACATCAACAGCGGCTCCTTCGATCAGTCGCTCTATAACCTCAGTGACGCTGACACCGCAGCCCTCCACGCCGCAGGCTACACTGGTTTCCCCACCTCCGGCAACGCCACCACCGAGCCTTTCCCTTATTGGCGCTGCCTCGCGCAGGGTCTCGAAAAAGCGGAGCCGGCCAAGTACTGTACCGGTCTCGTCACGAACACCTTCAACAAACAGAACAACTATGGACTCTCCGCACAAGCCAGCTGGTTTGTGTCACACAATCACATCACCGCGGGCGGAGCGTGGGATCGCAGCAGTTTGAGCTTCCAGCAAGGATCGCAGTTCGGTTACCTGAACGCCGACCGTCTTACCATCACACCCATCGATGCATTCGCAAACGGCAGCACCACTCAGGATGGAGTTTCCGTCGACACTCGTGTAAATCTCCACGGACTCATCAACACCTTCGGCTTTTACGGCACCGATACGCTGACGCTGGGCCGCTCCTTTGCCTTAACTTTTTCGGGCCGCTACAATCGCACTGCCATCAACAACGCTGATCGGCTCCCCATCGACGCAACCGGCGCTCGCGGCTCTCTCGACGGACAATACGCGTTCCAACGCTTTAATCCGGCAGTTGGCTTCACATACACTCCTTCGCGTTTTGCCAGTGTCTACTTCAGCTACAGCGAAGCCAGCCGCGCCCCGACTTCCATCGAACTCGGCTGCGCCAATCCGAACGAACCTTGTAACTTACCGAACGCGCTGGTCAGCGATCCACCCCTCAAACAGGTCGTCACCAGAACGCTGGAGGCAGGAGCACGTGGCACACTCGAGCGCAATCTGCATTGGCGCGCCGGTTGGTTCCGTGGCGAAAACTACAACGATCTGTTGTTCGTGGCCTCGCAACAGACCGGCTTCGGATACTTCACCAACTTCGGTCAAACCCGTCGCCAAGGCGCAGAAGCTAGTGTCGACGGCCGCTTCTATCACGTTACTCTCGGCGCCAACTATACTTTCCTGAGCGCAACCTACCAAAGCCCGCAAACAATCGACGGTGGCAGCAACAGCTCCAATGATGGAGGCGCTGGACTGGGCGGCAACATCAACATTCAGCCCGGCAACCGAATTCCTCTCATCCCGCGCAACATCGTGAAGGCGTACGCCGAATACGAGGCCACCTCGAAATTGGTCGTGAATCTCGACTTCATCGCCGTAGGACGCGCCTTTGCGCGCGGCAACGAAAACAATCAAGATCAACCCGACGGCGTCTATTTTCTCGGACCTGGCTTCTCTCCTGGCTACGGCGTTCTCAATCTCGGAGCGCATTATCAGCTTCAGAAACGAGTTCAGCTTTATGTTCAGATCGATAACCTGCTCGACCATCGCTACTACACCGCCGCCCAGCTCGGTCCGTCGCCCTATGACGACGCCGGCAACTTCACCGCCAGGCCATTCCCGCCCGTAGCTGGGAATTACCCCATTCGAACCACAACCTTCTTTGCTCCCGGCGCACCCATCGGAGTCTGGGGAGGGATTCGCTTCCATTTCTGATCGAACCTTAGACAATGGAGTTGTGACTCCGACAGCCTCTCTTCCCTCCGTTCAAATCATCGAGGAACGCATCGCGCCGCTCCGGCGCAAACTCGCCGCCCACCCGCTCTACTCAAACATCGTGACCGAAGATCATGTGCGGCTCTTCATGGAGTCGCATGTTTTCGCTGTTTGGGATTTCATGAGCTTACTGAAAGCGCTCCAGGCGCAACTGACCTGCGTCACACTGCCCTGGGTTCCCACGCGCTGGCCGGAGAGTCGCCGGTTCATCAACCAAATTGTTCTCGGAGAAGAGAGCGACACCTACGAAGGACACTCTATTAGTCACTTCGAGTTGTATCTCGCGGCAATGAACGAATGCGGAGCCAACACCACGCCGATTCGAAATCTCCTGGACAAGCTTCGGACTGCGCCTGAAACATCGATAAACAGATTGCTCGAAAGTGTCGCCATACCGCTTCCCGCCCGCCGATTTGTCGGGACAACTTTCACCCTCATCAATTCATATAACTTGAGCGCGATGGCTTCCGCCTTCACCTTTGGTCGTGAAGACCTGATTCCCGACATGTTCCGCGAGCTCGTCACTGACCTGAACACTCGATCTGCGGGCCGTTTGCGCAAGTTCATCTGGTATCTTGAGCGTCACATCGAAGTAGATGCGGAAGATCACGGCCCCCTCTCTCTCCAGATGGTGACCGACCTCTGCGGCGTCGACGAAAAGCTTTGGGAGCAGGCATGCGACGCAGCTCGATCCGCATTGGAAGCTCGCCTGGCGCTTTGGGATGGAATTCTGGCTCAGATCACCGCCCATTAACTTAATCGCAAATTCCGGAGTCGTGCCATTCCCTCAGTGTTGAATGAGCTCTGGATCTCTAATACCTTGGTCGAAGGGAAAGCTTCATGAAGCCCTTCAATGCATTCATCGACAAACAATCTTCTGGCATTCTTCGTTGCTCCTGATGCAAAGGCGGTGCAACTGCCGCTGGCGCTGCTACTGGTGTTTGGCGCCGCGAAGCTCCTGGCAAACATCTGCGAACGATTTGGGCAATCAGGTCTCGTCGGTGAGATCATTGCCGGCGTAATCCTCGGCCCAAGCCTGTTGAACTGGGTACGTCCTGACGATCTTCTCACGGCACTGGCGCAAATGGGCGTCATGTTCCTGCTGTTTCGGGTCGGACTGGAGGTAAAGGCATCCGATCTGTTACGCGTCGGCAATACAGCCCTCCTAGTTGCAGTATCGGGTGTAGCCGTTCCTTTCTTCCTTGGATGGGCCGTCATGACGATGGCCGGAGTCTCTCGCATCGAAGCAATTTTCGTAGGAGCTGCCTTGGTTGCAACTAGCGTCGGTATTACTGCGCAAGTGCTCAATCTCAAGGGCCTGCTGCAGGAACGGGCAAGCCAAACCATCCTGGCGGCCGCCGTGATCGACGATGTCTTGGGGCTGCTCCTTCTGGCCTTGGTCAGTAGTATGGCCGAAGGTCACATCAATCTGCCGTCATTGGCGATAACCGGTCTGATCGCAAGCGGATTCACACTGCTGGTCGCCAAGTATGGTTCACACCTACTCCGCAAAATCGTGCCCAAGGTCGAGCGGAAGCTGGCCGTCGAAGAAGCGCAGTTCCATCTCGCGCTTGTGCTGCTCTTTGCACTAACCGTGGCGGCTGTATATATCGGGATTGCGGCCATTGTGGGCGCGTTTCTAGCGGGAATGGCGCTATCTGAAACCGTCAACCAGCGTGTTCACGATCTCGCTCACGGCATCAGCGAACTACTCGTTCCGTTTTTCCTGGTCGGGATCGGCTTGCACCTCGATCTCTCCGCTCTCGAGAATCGCAATACCTTAGCGCTCACGGTTGTTATCTGCATCGTAGCGGTGCTCAGTAAGTTAATAGCTTGTGGTTTTGGGGCGTGGCAGCTGGGACGAACCGACATGCTCCGCGTCGGTGTCGGAATGGTTCCCCGAGGCGAAGTCGGAATGGTCGTCGCGCAAATCGGCCTGAGTTTAGGTGTAATCGAAAAACCAGTGTATGGAATGGTAGTCCTGATGGCGATCGCAACCACGCTAGCAGCGCCGCCGATGCTGAACTACGCCTATCGCAACTGCCGGCCCAAGACGACCACAGAGGAGTTCACTCTCGCGTAATCCCCGCTCAGGCAGTAGCCCGAATATGCTCGCCGATCATCTTCACAACTCTTTGCCCGGAAAGAGCCGCGCCTTCCTGCCAGGCAATGATGTGGCTGCAATGGTCGCCCGCAAAGTAAATGCGGTCATCCGCCTGGAGGAACTCCTGGTAAGCGCCCTGATAATAATCATTCCCTGTTTTAATACCGTATCCGGCGCCATGCCCAACCCAGGAGCCCAGGTTGTACGGAATCTCGCTCCAATGCACATACACCGGCTGCGTCAGCTGTTGGCCACAACCAGGGTGAAGCTTCTCGACCGCTTCCCGCGACGCTGCCAGTTTCGCCTGCATGTTCGGCAGAGTTGCCAATTCAGTTCGTCGCTCCACGGTATAACCGGAAATAAGAACCCCTTTTTCCGTAAACATTTTGGCGCTGGGATACCAGACCAAGCCAACCGGCCCGCTCATCACCCAGGAAATGCCGCCGTAGATGTTATGCTTCTCCTCCCAGAAGCGCTTCGATTCCCACGCCATTTTCGAAGCATCGTCATATTTCACCGACGCGATGGCCTCTCTGATTCGAGGAGAAAAGTCGTTGGGAATCGTGCCCAAAATACTGAGCGGCAAAGCGCACACACAATAGTCGGCCTGTAAATTCTTTTCTACGCCGGCTTGTGTGTAGGTGATGGAAGCGCCGTTCGGCCGCTTGCGAATCTCTTTGACTATCGCCCCATACTGAACGATGTCGCCCAACTGTTTGGCAAACGCATACGGGATACGATCCATGCCGCCGACCGGCTGGAACATGGTCGCTTGCATATCGAGCGTCTCTTCAAAAAGAATGCCCCGCCAAAATTTCGCATTGAGCAGCGCGCGCATGTCGAGCGGTTGCCGCAGCTGCTCTTCATCCATGCCTGCGCCGGGCAACCGGATCGCGCCGGATCGTTCTGAGCCCTGGTAGGTATAGTCGGTTGTTAAATCGCCATACTCGTGCAGAAAGTCGAGCATGCTTTCCTGATCTTCTTTGCTGAGCTCTTCGTCCAGCGCGTGCTGTCGAATGCATTTCGCCAGAAGTTCCGCCGTGTGTCCGCGCGTGTCGTTAACGGCCTGGCGTTGCTCGATGGGGTTGCCATCGAAGGAGCCGTCGCACTGCAGGAGCGTGCTGCGGGAAGTATTGACCTCCACTTCCAGCGGCACGCCGAGCGCATGGCAGTAGCCCAACATCGTTTTGTGTATGGAAGGAAGGCGCGCCGGCCCCGCGTTCAAGTAGCTGTCCGGTTCCCAATCCGGAGTCTGCTTAACGCCATTGACGAACTCGATGGTCGTTCCACCGCGCACCGTCCAGTTGCGTCCGCCGGGACGCTGACGTGCCTCCAGGATCGTGCAATCGAAGCCCAGCTTCCGCATTTCGTAGGCAGTCACCAGCCCTGCAATTCCGCCGCCCAGGATCACGATCTTGACACCTGTTCCCAGGTTCTTTGGCAGGTCAACACCTGCTGCCGCCGATTCAGGAAGGGCCACCAGCCCCAGCGCCCGCATAGTTGCGAACGTTGCTCCGAATCCGCCTGCACGGCCGACTCCCATCAAGAAATCACGTCTGGTTTTCAACTGCGCCCTCGTATTAGAACTGAGCTACGCGAACGGTGCGTGCAAATCTCGACGCGGATGGGTCTGATTTTAGCAATCTTTCCGGCGAAAGATCGCAAACAGGGAAGCGATCCTACAGCTGCCGCGACCGAACGTTACCGCCCGGCAACACGAATCAACGGAGCAGAGTTCTCTTTCGTCTCCGACTCTTCTTCACTCTCGTCCAGCATCAGCGCGAACATTCGATCGATAACCGCTTCGAACTCCTGCGCCATGAAGACACCTAACGCTTCCATCGGCTCCGCATCTACTGGGGAGATAACTTCAGCGTTTTTCTCAATCGTCTGTGTCATATCTTCTAAGTCCAAAGCCGGTTCGTCTTCTCGCATGAATAGATTACCGATTCTTAAGGAAAAGTTTACCTGAAAGCTGGGGAATGTAAGGTTCAGCCGCTACGCAAGCTTCACCATAGCTAATAGTACTGCGACAGGTAACAGCTCTTGTCATCTACCCGCCGTCTGGCTAGTCTCGATCTACTACCAACCGGGCTATGCGTCGCTGCTGTTTGGCGCCTTAATCCGACAGCGATCTTCTCGCTCCTACTCTTCCGCCGCTCCTATTCAAGTTACTGACCAGTCAAGTTACTGACCAGCGAGGTGCTAGCCTGACGCTACACCATGAGTCTGTTTGCCACGAAATCGCTCGATGCTCTGCTGGCGGAAGCGGAAGGGGAAAAGGGCCTTAAGCGGACTCTCAGCGCGCTTTCGCTGATCGCGCTCGGTATCGGCGCCATCATCGGAGCGGGCATCTTTACGTTGACCGGCGTTGCTGCCGCCACCCACGCGGGTCCGGCGCTCGTCTACTCCTTTCTTCTCGCTGCGGTCGGTTGCGGCTTCGCGGGTCTCTGCTATAGCGAATTTTCAACCATGATTCCAATCTCCGGCAGCGCCTACACCTATTCGTACGCCACACTCGGAGAGCTGATTGCCTGGATCATCGGCTGGGCCCTGGTGCTCGAATACGCTGTCGGCGCGGCCACGGTTTCGGTCAGCTGGGCGGCCACTTTCGACTCCATCATGAAGTCCTTCGGAATCGAATTGCCGCGTTCCCTGGTTGCTTCGCCCTTCGATCCGCAGCCCGGCAAAATCAATCTCGTCGCTGTCCTTATTCTGTGCGTCATCTCGAGCATCCTTATCCGCGGCATCAGCGAATCAGCCAATTTTAATAACCTCATCGTGATCATCAAAGTGACCGTGGTCGTCCTCTTCATCGGAATCGGCTACTTCTTCATCAATCACGCTAACTACCACCCGTTCCTACCGCCGAACACCGGAAAATACGGGTCATTCGGCTGGAGCGGAATCCTGGCGGGCGCCGGTCAGATCTTCTTCGCCTACATCGGTTTCGACGCGGTATCGACGGCCGCCCAGGAGGCGCGAGATCCTAAGCGCGATATGCCGATCGGCATTATCGGGGCGCTTGTCATCTGCACGCTGCTCTACATTCTTTATTCGTTAATCCTCACTGGCATCGTAAATTACAAAGCGCTCAATGTGGCAGCACCTCTGGCGGTCGCTGTAGACCAAATGAAGAGCCTGCCCTGGATCGGTTTTTTGATGAAGCTCGGCTCGCTCTGCGGACTCACGTCCGTCATGCTGGTCATGTTGTTGGGACAGTCCCGCGTCTTCTACTCCATGTCGAAAGACCGTCTGCTTCCAAAACTGTTTTCCGACCTGCATGATCGTTTTCGAACACCCTGGAAATCGAATCTTCTGCTCCTTGTGTTTGTCTCACTCGGAGCCGCGTTCACCCCCATTGCCAAGTTGGGAGAGCTCACCAGTATCGGAACCTTGTTCGCATTCACCGTCGTCTGCATAGCGGTGGTAGTCATGCGGAAGAAAGAGCCAAACCTGCCGCGTCCGTTCAAAACTCCCTTCGTCCCCTTTCTTCCGATTCTCGGCGTGCTCGTCAATCTGGGCTTGATGGCCGGATTGGGCGCGATCACATGGGCGGCCTTTCTCACCTGGATGACAGTTGGGCTGTCCATCTACTTCGCTTACAGTCGCCGTCACAGTCTCGTGCAAGAGGCAGAGCACTCTCGATAATTGACGTTTTAGAAGATCCGCTATAGTAGATTAACTACCAAAGTCAGTCTGCTAAAAAAGGAGCCGATGCCAAAACGGAGCGGGATCGCCGGACGCGTTGAACTGGTGCAAGGAACATTGGACCTGCTCATTCTGCAAACCCTCCAATGGGGCTCTCAACATGGCCACGGCATAGGGCAGGCAATCCGAATCGGTTCCGAAGATCAGCTACAGGTAGAGCACGGTTCGCTCTATCCGGCCCTTCACCGCTTGGAGAGCCGAGGTTGGCTCGCCTCCGAATGGAAATTGTCGGAAGCGAATCGGCGCGCCAAGTATTACAAACTCACACCTCGTGGAAGAAAACAGCTTCTTGCGGAGCAATCCAAATGGAAGCAGCTGGTGCGTACCGTAGCGCGCACAATGAAGCCGATCGAGGAATGACATGCTGCGCCGTATCTTCAAGAAGCGATCGCTCGATCGAGATCTGGCGGACGAGCTGCAAGAGCACCTCGATATGGAAGTCGACCTCCTGATCGGACGGGGTTTCTCACGGGACGCGATTTTACGCCCGGCGAAGAGCTTCCCAACGGGCCCAGAGCAGTTCTCATTTCAGACCGTCTGTGGCACGCTCGCTTTAACGCAAACAGAGCGGTGACGGGGCAGACCATAGCTCTTGACGGACAATCCTACACGGTTGCGGGAGTTCTGCCCGTCTCCTTTGTGTTCCCGATGGACGTCAAAGTAGACGTGATGGCGACGTTACCGGTATCGCCCACGGCTAGCCATCACGACCTTTCCATGTCCATCTGGGCGGTCTACGGTCGGCTGAAGCCGGGCGTAACCATCTCCCAGGCGCGAGCTGACGCACAGCGTCTCTTTGCCCGGAGCAAGGCCGATATCCCGCTAATGTTCCGTTCCGACACCACACTCGATTTTGAACCGCTGCAAATGCATCGTGTCGGCAAGTCGCGCAAAATTCTTTCGGTCCTGCTCGCCGCTGTAGCCTGTCTTCTACTCATCACATGCGCCAACGTCTCCAACTTGCTCTTGGGACGTTGGTCCGCGCGATCGGGTGAACTCGCCGTAAGAACAGCCATTGGCGCCGGATCCGCGCGGCTGATGCGTCAATTGTTCACTGAAGCGGCTCTGTTAACGGTCGCCGGCTCGGCACTGGGACTCGCTCTTGCTTCAGCGATGCTGTATGGCTTCGTCCATTTCGCCGCAGGCGAACTGCCGCGCTTAACTGAAGTGACAATGGATCTCCGGGTCTTCCTCATCGCCTTACTGATCTGTATCCTGACGACCGTCGCACTCGGAGCGTTACCGGCAATAACGGCTAGTAAGATCGACATTCGCCAGGGACTCCGTTACGCAACGAACGCAGGAAATCGGAATTCGCGTAGCACTGGGCGCCGATCCGCCGCGAGTATTTGCCGGCATCCTCAGAGAAGGTCTGGCTCTAGTTCTGTTGGGAGTGCTGGTCGGCTTGATAGGAGCGCTCGGCTTCACCAACTATCTTGCAACGATGTTGTACGGAGTGAGCGCAACCGATCCGATCACTTTCCTGGCTGTCACGCTCGTTTTGATCGCAACAGCCATGTTCGCCGCCTGTATCCCGGCTCGCCGCGCCGCCACCATAGATCCCGTGATCGCCTTACGGCACTCATAAACGAATCTGCCCTGGAAGAAACACTGGCCTCGCAAGCAGTGTCGAACTAAATAATCAACGACAGCACTCGATTTTCAGAGACAGTAAACCCACTATGTTTGCTCTCTTCACTTGCAAGTAGATGTAACACTCCTGTTGCAATCTCGAAACAAATCTTCAGGCATCATTCCTGTGGAGGCAAATTTTGAATAGCCGTCATCCTAGAAATCTGTATGGCGTAGCACTAGCTTTGGCCGGAATTACGATGCAGCCGATCTTGGCTAGCTGCCAAACGCTCTCTGCTCCAGTTACTATCGCGCCGTTCTCCGCACCTGAGCCGTCCTATGTAATTCAACCCGGGTCTGAAGTCCCGCTGAGTCACGCTCAGAAGCTCACTCTGCTGCAGCAGAAAGTGAAGTACGTCTTCGTTCTGTTCCAGGAAAATCGTTCGTTCGACTTCTACTTCGGTTCATACCCCGGCGCGAACGGCCTCTATAAACAGGCCGATGGCACGCCGGCCAACCCGCCTGGTTACAATCAGCCGTTTGTGAACTCTTCGGGTCAGGTGACCACCATCCATCCATTCAAAATTCCCAACTCCGTGAACGACATCAACGGGAACCCGGTGTCGCTCTATCCCGCCGATATTGCCTCAGTCGACCATTCGCACACCGGCCTCAACAACTCCCTCCATTACGTAAACGGAGTTGCGCAAAACGACGGATATGCGCTCGACAACGAAGGAGTGAAACTTGTAAACGGCGTTCCTTCCGTGACGCCCTCGCTGGCGGCCTCTCAAATGGGCGAAGTCGTAATGAGTCATATCGATTGCGATGCCGCGGGCTTCCTCTGGAACTACGCCGATCGATTCACGCTGTTCGATAACTTCTTCGACACCATCATTGGCCCCTCCACTCCCAACGCCATCGCGATGATCGCCGGCCAGTCGGGTGAAACGCAATGGGTTGAACATCCCGACCAGGGCAGCAACGTTCTGCAAGGCAACGCTTCCGTACCGGTAGTGGGCGATCCCGATCCCTACTGGGGCTCTTCGCTGACGGCGAACAACTCGATTCAACAGCCTGAGCCGGGTCACACCTCGACCCCCGCGGGCAATCTTACCTTCGCCACGCTGCCGCTGTCGTTCATGGGGAATCAAATCAATGCGATTACTGGACAGGATCTGAATCCGGCCTTCGACTTAGTCGATGTGCAAGCCGACATCGAGAAGATCTCTTCTCACCGTCAGTCATCCATCAACTGGGGCTGGTATCAGCAAGGCTACGACGAAGAGCCGAATCAAACTCCTCCTGTCGGTCCCAACACGGCAGATGGCGCGCCGGGCGGAGATTACATCGCTCACCACAACGGTCCTCAATACTTCGGCTACCTGGCCAACAACCCGGTGGAAACTCAGAAACTGCACGGTCTGGGAGATTTCTTCACGGACGTAAGCAATCGCAGTCTGCCAGCCGAGGGCGGCGTCTTCTACGTTCGCGGCGGCTACAACAACATCGACAATCTCGTCCCGGTCGGTGTAAACGCGTCGGAAAAGGTCGCTTTCGCCGGTAATGATGACCACCCCGGTTACTCCGACAGCCAGATCGCCGAAGCGCTGTTGGCGGATGAGATCAATGCCATCGCGAGCAGTCCCTATTGGTCCCAAAGCGCTATCATCATCACCTATGACGAAACCGACGGCCTCTACGATCACACCCAACCCGTGAATCGCGAACTCGATCCGCAAGGTCAACCGCTCGCGCAAGGTCCACGAATCCCTGCCTTAGTCATTTCGCCTTACGGCGTTGTGCATGCGGTCTCTCACGAAGCCACCGAACACAGCTCTGTGATCAAGTTCATCGATGAACTCAACAACCTGATCCCCTTGGCCGATCTGCCCAACGAACTGCGGGCGCGGCAGCAAGGAATGGTCCTCTTCAATCAGGCCAATCTCGGACCTGCTGACGACTTGGTTTCAGGAGTGGGCGACATGTTCTCGGCCTTCGACAACAACCGCCTCACTGGGGCAGCTCCGCCGCTTCCGGGCAGCTACGCCATGATCGATCAGACCGTCGTGCGAACGTTGCCGCACTACAACAACAATGGTTGCTCGGTTCTCGGCATTACGCCGACCGACGCGAACATCCCCAATCCCATTCCAGCCGATTTCAATCCACGTCCATCCACGGCGCCTGGCACTCCGACTTCCGGAAAGTGGGTTCCATAGATTCGTCCTGGCACAGTCAATAGGTGAATAGTTAAGGGGATTAGTTCAATCCCCTCTTTACCCAAACTCTCCGGAGAAATCGTTGACGCAAAAATTCATCGCGCTCGCCAGCCTGCTGGTATTCGCAAACTTCATAAGCCAAGCCGGTCCAGTGCTCGACAAGGTCCGTGAAACCCACGTTCTCTCATGTGGACTCAACCGCGATCTCATCGAATACTCGAAGGCAGACGGCCATGGGAACCGTGCGCAATTCGACGCCGACCTCTGTACGGCGGTTGCGATCGCCGTTCTCGGCCCCCAAGCCAAAGTCACGCTCACCGCTTATCCCGACGAGACCGGTACCCTGGAAGCTTTACGCAAGGGCCAAGTCGTCCTTGTTCCCACTGCTACGCCGGACTTCGGAAATACGGTGACCAGCGGACTGAAGTTCGGTTTTCCCATTCTCTTCGACGCGCAGGGCTTCATCGTTCCCAAAAGTCTGAACATGAGGTCGACGGCAGATTTGAGCGGCCATCACATCTGCTTCCTCGACCAAACCGGCGTGGCGGATCATCTGCATGACTTTGTAAGCCGCGTCAAATTCGACTTTCGTCCATTCCCTTTCCAGGAACAAGGCGAAATGGAAGCAGCCTTCATCACAAACAACTGTCAGGCCATCGCCAGCGACGTGACACAGCTGGCAAACATGCGGCTGACCTTTCGCCGTCTCGCCGACAAATACGAAATCCTGCCGGATACCATCGCGCCTGACCCGCTTTCACCCTTCTATCCGGCCAACGATGCCGAATGGTCTTCCATTGTCCAGTGGACTCTGCAGGCTCTGCTGCACGCCGAGGCGGCAGGAATCACGAAGGCCAACGTCGATCAAAAACTCAAAAGCGATGAGTACGAAACGCAGCGCTTGTTAGGCGTCACCAAGGGATACGCCGGCAAGCTCAAGCTCTCCGACGATTGGGCGCTGAATGTAATCAGGGCGCTCGGCAACTATGGCGAAATTTACGATCGCGATCTGGGAATGCATTCACCGCTCAAGATTCCGCGTGGCCCCAACGAACTCTGGACTCACGGAGGGCTATTGTATCCGCTCCCATTGCGATTCGATCCGAACTAGACGAAACAAGGAGGCATTTTACTTATGAAAAATTCATTGACCAAAAAGATCTCTGACTCGATCGGAATCTTAGCTTTACTGCTCTGCACACTGTTTGGCGCAACCAGCTGTTTTGCAGACGATCTCATTACTAACAGCGGATTCGAAACCGGAGACTTAACAGGCTGGACCCTATCCGGAACAGCCACCAGCTCCGCCTTTCCCTCCGCTTTCTACGGGGTGGATGCGGCAGATGCCGCAACTGGATCCTATGGAGCCTATCTCGGTTCCGAGTTCAGTACGCTCACGTTAAGCCAGACCTTCCCGGTTCAGCAAGCCAACTATTACACGGTCAGCTTCTCGCTCGCCCAGAACTCAGCAGTATTACCCGGTTTCAACAACTCTTTCCTAGTCTCCTTCAACGGAGTGCCGCTCTTCTCAGAAACGAACGCGCCAGTCTCACCCTTCACCAACTACTCCTTCACAACCTCCACCGCAGCCATAGGGACCGGCTCCGCCCTGCTCCAGCTGACATCGCAAAACGACCCCGGCTACTTCTCGCTGGACGACGTAAGCGTAAGCACCGGAACCGCCACCCCCGAACCGGCAACCCTGCTGCTAATCGCACCGGCCCTCGCCATCATGGCCTGGAAACGGCGTAAGGCCTCGATAAAAAAAGCCGCCCATTCCAAGCGCTGCCGCAGACCCTATCGGATGGTTTGAACTACTGAAGCGCGAATCTTGCCGTCACGACTGATCAACGGTACTTGCAGCGCCAAGGCAGTCGCCGTCACTACGCGATCCGGCAGATCGGGGACTTCGTGACGATCTACGAACTCCAGTGCGTCAGCAACCATCCGATCAAGCGGCGCTAACCTGCAAGCAGAAACTGGATCGTCAAAACTCTTGATTAGCCGATCGCGAGCAACCGATGGCAGCCTACCTTTTTCCACAAGATAAGTAAGTTCGACAAGGCAAATGCTCGGAACATAGATCAGTTCGCTTGCTGCGGCTGCCGAATCCAAAGCCTGTGTGGCCTTCCACGGACAAACGTCTGTCATTGGCTAGATACCAGACGATGGTGTGCGTATCCACCGCAACCGCGGACGTCAACCGTTCTCTCGCGGAAAGTTTTCCCACATCTCTCGCCGATTCGCGTCGATTTCTTCAGCCGAAAGCGAGACGCCAAGGTCGGCCCAAAGCCCCTTTATGCTCCAAAGGGGCGCAGCGGACGTCGCAAAACGATCCCGGCTACTTCTCGCTGGACGATGTAAGCATAGCCACCGGAACGGCCACGCGCGAATACCGGAACGCCTTTTCGAAGGAGGCGCAGCAGCCTCGGCAGAGTCTTCAGGACGTGCCCGCGATGTAGCTTTGCAATTGCTCGATCGTCTCTTCGTGAGACGCAATGATCCACTTGACCAGATCGCCGATCGAGACAATCCCCAAAATGGAACTGTCTTTAGCAAGCACTGGAAGATGGCGCACTCGGGTCTCCGTCATGGTCCGCATTGCCTCATCGATTAAGGTCTCCGGGACGACTGTAATCGGAGGAGAAACCATGATCTCGTCCACTCTCGTCTCTCTCGAAGATCGTCCCTTCAGAATGATCTTCCGGGCATAATCTCGTTCTGAAAGCACACCTTGCAGCCGGTTGCCGTCCATGACAAGCAGAGATCCTATTTCCTTCTCCGCCATCAGTGCAAGCGCATCGTAAACCGTTGCGCCAGGGGCGATGGACCAGAGGCGTCCATCTTTCTGCTTCAAAATTGCCGAAATGCGATCTTGTGTTTGCATAGTGTCACCCAGGCTGGTCGAGCCCGGAGTCCATTATATGTCCCAATTAACCAAGATTGAGGACAAACCTGAGCGCTGCATTTGACCTCACTCATACCGCAAAGCCACATTCGGATCCACCCGCGACGCCCTCCACGCGGGAATAAACGCCGAACCGCAACCAATGACTAATAGGCTCAACGCTCCAAAAAGCAACGCCAAAGGATCCCCCGCCGAAACTCAATACAGCAATCCCCGAACCAGCTTCATCCCCGCCAAAGCAACCGGAACGCCGACAGCCAGGCCAATCCCAATCACAGCCGCCGCTTCGCGCAGAATCATCCAGCGAACACTGCTTCCTTGCGCGCCCAGCGCTAGCCGAATACCGATCTCAGCCGTTCGCCGTGTGGTTGCGTAGGAAAGCACACCGTAAACACCCAGGCATGCCAGCGCCAGCGCCAAAGCCGCGAAGGCCGATGCCAGTCGCGCCACCAGCCGTTCTCGAATCAGATTGCTCCCCACCTGTTCGGTCAGCAAACTGACGCGCATCACCGGTAAATCCGGAGCCGCTTGCCGAATCACACTTCGTACAGCAGTCTCCATTTCCTGCGCCTTGCCTTGCATCCGTACCTCAAGAGTCGTGGCATACCCAGGCGACTGTTCCAGAGAATAATAGCCATCGGTTTCGGCTCTTCGTGAACATCGTTAACTCGTGCGTCACGGACCACGCCCACAATCTCAAATCGATTGACGTCATTCCCATTGCCGAAATGTCTCCCAATCGGATTTACATCTCCGAAGTACAACCGAGCCGCAGTCTCATTAATTACCGCCAGGACAGGCGCCTTGCTGACATCGTGCGCATTGAAAATCCGTCCGGACAGTAAGTGCATGCCTGTGGTAGCGAAGTATTCGGGTGTGACGTAGTTCCCCTGCAGGCGTCTGTCCTGGGTCGGTCGACCCGCTACTTGCACCCCGGTCGTGGACTTGCAATTTTGTGCCAATCCGCACTCCGCAAAAGCGGCCGACCGCACGCCGGGCAATTCACCCACGCGATTCAATACGATGATAAATCGGTAACAACTGGTCTCTCGTCAGATGTGCTCCCACCGGATCCACCAGCGCCGTAAGCACATGCTCGGGCTCATAGCCAAGCGCCAGATCGGCATAGTTGAGGAACGTCCGGACAAATAGAACGGCCCCGGTCAAGAGAATAAAAGAAAACGCCATCTCCACTGCGATCAGCGTTCTGCCCCAGGGAAGACCCATGCCCTTAATTGCCGACGCTTGCGCCTTCATGGCCTCACTCAGCGAAATGTTCAAAGATTGCAGCGCCGGCGCCAACCCGAACACGGCGCCCGCAACAAGAGCGCTCAGGCCGGTAAAGAGAAGGACCGGAACATCCATGCCCACATTTAGCGGCAGGGGAATTCTGCTTGAGGCCCTTCGCAGAAGCACTTTTGTCGCTCCCAAAGCAACCGGTACGGCCAGCACTCCGCCGGCAAAGGAAAGCAACAGAGTTTCCGCGGCAAAATGAGCCATTACTGTCGCGCGGCTCGCGCCTAATGAATAGCGCACAGCGATCTCTCTGCGTCTGGCCGCAACCCTGGCTGAGGATAGGCTCGCCAGATTTACGCAGGCGATTAGCAGAACCAGCACCGCCGCGCACATCAATACTAGTAGTGGTGCCGCAAACTGTTTCCGCAGATCGCTCACGTCTTTTTCCCCATCGTCCAGGCGCACTCGGGAATTCAGCAGTACCCTGATTTCAATCGGATCGTTCCATCCCTTCACCTCGCGCTGCATGTCGCGTTTCTGAACCTGGTTCAGTGCGGCAGTGATCCCCGCTTCAGTTCGACGGTCTTGAATTCTTGCCACGATCGAAAGCCAGCGAATCTGGGGCTGTTTCATGAACGGCTTCTCGGAATTGCCATTGCTGTTCCAAAAGTTCCGCTGGTATCGCGGCGCCTGCTGCGCCGAAACAGACAACCAGTAGTCAGGCCGGCTTCCGGGAGAAATGCCGAAAAAGCTATCCGTTGAAATACCCACAATCGTGACCGGCGTGTCATTCAGGGTTACCGCTCGTCCAATCACACCGGCATCTCTTCCGAATCGACGCGACCAGTAGGCCCCGCTAATCACCGCCGCGTACATGCCGCTTGCGCTGTCATCTTCAGCCGCCAGTAATCGCCCGGCCTGCGACCTCACGCCCAGCACGCGAAAAAAGTCGCCCGTCACAAGTTGCACGCTGGCCTGCTCAGACTCATGCTGACCAAGCCCGCAGCGCAGTGGCGCAATCGACGAATAGCCAGCCAAACCAGCCTTATTCCCCACCTCCTGCTGCATCGCGACTAAAACGGGATAGGAAAGAATCGGCTCATCATCTTTGCCGTTTTTCACCACCGAGAGCAAACGAAGCTGCTGAGCATCCGGCACTGGCAGCGACTGCAACAGAATGGCATGCAGGAGATTGAAGATAGCCGCGTTTGTGCCGATGCCCGCGCCGAGCGTCAGTAAAACTGTCGCCGCAAACCCAGGATTTCGCCGTAAAGAACGGAGCGCGTATCGGACGGCGCTTGCCCCACGCTCGATAGGCCGCCAGCTCCACTCTTCACGGCTCAGTTCTTTCGCGATGGCCACGTTACGGAATTCCCACCGGTTCTGGCGGAGAACAAAAATCCGCCTCCACATATCAGACTATGCCTAACGCCACAAACTAACAAGCGAGTGGCTGAAGAAATGAGCCCATCGTCAAGACAAATGAAGATATTATGTCAAGGTGACAAGTAACAGAGAACTTTAAAAAGGGTGGGAACTAAGCAAACTCCCGAAACCGCGCAGCTCAGAGAAAGCCAGATCATCGAGGCGGCAACCAAGGTTTTTCTCCGGTACGGCTATGCGCGTACCACGATGGGCGACATCGCCGATGCCGCTCGAATCTCGCGGCCCGTTCTCTACTTGGTATTTCCTCGTAAAGAAGACATCTTCGCGGCAGTCATCAACCGTTTAAGCGAAACCGGCATGGCTGAGATGCGCGCCGCGCTGCCAAAATATCGCACGCTGGGAAAAAAGCTCCACTTCTGCTGCGAGAAGTGGGGCGCCCATGGCTACGATCTAATGCAAATTCACCCGGACGCCAGGGATCTGTTCAATTTGTCCTTTCCTGCCGTACAGAAGGACTACTCCGATTTTCAGGCGTTGCTGGAGGAGATCATGGAGCACGCAGTGTCCCACTCCAAACTGAAGATCAAACCGAAGGAATTAGCCCTGGTCCTGATTTTCGCAATGCGCGGCTTCAAGGAGGTCGCTCGCGATAGCGTTCACATGCGCCAGATGATTGCCCAACAGGTCGACATCATCGTGCAAGCCTTGGAATGCTGATGAAGAGCTTCATCTTGAGTCTCAACCGTTCCAACACTCTGCTCCGCTTTTCTCCCTCTTGACATAGGAAGACCTTAGTAGTAATCTCTTACTAGATGCCTGCAGGACACTTGCCACCCCGGCCTACCGATGCCGAATTGGAAATACTGACTGTGCTTTGGACCACCGGTCCTGCCACCGTCCGCCAGGTCCATGAACTCATCTGCCGGCGACGTCCCGCACAGTACAGCACCATCTTGAAGTTCATGCAGATTATGGCGGAAAAGGGACTTCTCCTTCGCGATGAAGAGCAGCGCGCCCATATCTATAAAACGGCGCGTCCACGGGAATGGACACAGCAACAACTGGCCGGCCATCTTTTAGAACGCGCGTTCAGCGGTTCGGCCAAGGCACTCCTGGTCGGTGCTCTATCAGCCAGGAAGACAACCAAATCCGAGCTGGCCGAACTCCGCAAACTGGTGGACGAGTATGCCAAGGGAGCGAAGTAACAATGCTCGATCTCATGGTCAGAACACAGCTTTCGAAGTCGCTGGGTTGGACGCTGATCCACTCGCTGTGGGAAGGCATTATCGTTGCGGCGGCTCTGGCGGCCTTACTCACCTTGACTCGCTCACCCCGTATCCGATATGTGGCGGGCTGTGTGGCCTTGGTTGCCATGCTCGCGAGCTTCGCAATCACGCTAATTCATTTCTTACCTGAGCGTGGCGGCGGCGCCGGAATGCTCACTAACCTCAGCTTGCCACCGTTGAGCCCGAGACCTGCTGTGAACGGGGATTATAACCGTTTCTCCGACATCGGCAGGTTGATCCCGTGGCTCTCTCCTATGTGGATTGTCGGGGTCTGCCTCTTTTACATGCGCTACGCCGCAGCTAGGCTGTCAATCTATCGAATGCGGCGGCGCGGCGTCTGCAAGGCGCCGGATTCCTGGCAGCGCTCGGTCACCAGCCTTGCCATCGAATTGAAGATCTCGCGGTTCGTGTCGTTACTGGAGTCGTTGCTCGTTGACACCCCGGTAGTTCTCGGGCACTTTCGTCCGGTCGTTTTGGTACCGCTTGGCTTTCTAACAGGCTTGTCACTGGATCACGTCGAGGCTATTCTGCTGCACGAGCTGGCACACATCAAGCGCTCCGACTACTTTATGAATTCCTGTCAGCGACTTGTGGAAGGTCTGCTTTTCTATCACCCGGCGATGTGGTGGATTTCGAGTGTGATCCGCACGGAGCGGGAAAACTGCTGCGACGACATGGTGGTGAATCTGAGGGGCGATGCACACAGCTATGCGTTGGCACTGACCGCACTTGAGCAAAATCGACTGGAACAACAATGGCCCGCGCGCCAAACAGCGATGGCCGCAACAGGAGGAAATCTCATGAAACGCATCAAGCGTCTGCTCTATCCGAAAGGTCCCGCCGGAATCTGGGCGCCTGCTTTAGCCGCAGTGTTCCTGATGGTGAGCACGGCCTTTGTAATGGCCGCCTGGCAAGCGAATCCCAACCGAAATCCCGCCTCGACGCAAATCGAACAAAAAATGGATAGTCCCTGGCAGAAGTGGCTCAACGAAGATGTGATCTACATTATTTCCGATCAGGAGAAGGCCGCCTTTGAAGTTTTGAAGACGGACGAGGAACGCCAACAGTTTGTAGAACAATTCTGGGCTCGACGTGATCCCACACCGGGCACACCCGAGAACGAATTTAAAGAAGAGCACTACCGGCGAATCGCCTATGCTAATAACCATTGGGTAGGCTCTCTGCCCGGTTGGAAGACCGATCGCGGCCGCGTCTACATCAGATACGGTCCGCCGGATGAGATCGACTCTCACCCCTCCGGTGGCTCCTACAATCGTCCCGAGTCCGAAGGCGGCGGCGCTGCTATGACCTACCCGTTTGAAGACTGGCGCTACGCCCACTTCGACCACGTCGGCAGCTTAAGCATCGAATTCGTCGATCGCACGATGTCCGGCGAATTTCGAATGACGTTGGATCCAAAGGAAAAGTATAAGAAGCCCTAAAGCGAGGAGCTTCCGGTAATGTTCACGTTATGGTTTACTGTGCTAATTCTGTTGCCGCAGGCAGAGGCAACCCAACGTGAACCTCTCGTCATGACCAAAACCGCCTTCGTTACCCGCGATTATTGAGAACGTTCTACCGGGAGGGGGCTGGACCAAAGGCAAGTACCGGCTACGCGAAAAAGTAGTCCTGTTTGACACCTGGAAACCACGACGCCACCGCATTGCGGTGCTGGGTGTCGGGACATCGATAACGATCTTTTCCACTTTGAGCGAAGTCAGTAAGCCAGACCTGGTCAGCTAATCTCGCCCATTCCTAAGCTCGGCCTTACTCCCGGTGACAAACTTCTTCGCTACTCGGAACGTGGAGAGGGCAACGCAGACGTCTCTCAGTGCTTCTCTGAAAAGCATATTTGTCTAAGCCATACCAGTGATGGCTTTGGATCAAAACAGAAATTTTAAACCGAACTGGATTTGGCGTCCGGTAGCGCTGCCGTCAGAGAGTTTGCCGAAGTTGGGATTTGCTGAATTGCAAGATGCGCCGGGACCACTTCCGACGCACGTCAGGGTGCTATCGTTAGCCGCTGGCAGCAGGAACTGCGGCGTGTTTGTCAGGTTGAAGAACTCGCCGCGAAACTGAAATCGGAATCGCTCTTTGAAGAGCACTTCCCTGAAGATAGAAAAATCAAGATTCGCCAAACCTGGCCCGCGCGCGACGCGGCGCGACGAATTGCCGATGTCCTGCAGCAAAGTGCCCGTACTGCTCAGTGTCTTTCCCGGCACGGAAAATGCATTGCCATTGAACCAGGCATCCGGACCCGGATTCGCCACTGTTGTCGATTGCCCGAGCACGCGATCGGGCACGTTGAACGAGTTGAACACGGACGCTTGGACACTCGCAAAGATGTCGGTCGGAAAGCCTCCATGCAGTGTCCCGATGCCATTGATCTGCCAGCCGCCTACAACTTTTCCCAACACTCCCGTGCTAAGCCAGCGCCGGCCCGGACCCCACGGCAACTCGTAGCCCCAGGTAACAGAGAAGATATGCGTGATATCCAGCGGCGCCACGGATTCTTCGCGAGCCAGGTCCGTTGAATCGAGCGCCTGACTGTTTCCGATCTGCGTGTATGAACTGGGCCCGGTCCCTCGGGTCTCGATGTTCTTTTGGAACGAGTAGTTCAGGAGCACGGTCAAGCCATATGAGTAGCGTTTTTCCACTTTCAAGTTCGCCGCATTGTAGCGGGACTTGCCGATGGATGCGACGTCCAACACCGCATTGTTGATGTTCGGAAATGGCCTCTGGCCTTGTGTGTACTGGCCTGCCAGCGCCTGCGCGAAGGAGATCTGATTCAGGTTTATAAAGGCGCTGGCCAAATCGAAGCCGCGGGCTGCGCTCACGTCGACTTGAAACAACCAGGTTGGAACAGGCTGGTATTGCAGACTCAAGTTCGCTTGGTGCAGTCCTGGGTCATTCGATTGCTTCACGTCCTCAAATCGGACCAGCGTGCCATATGGCTTACTGGGTGTAAAACTTGACAGGGTTGGATCGGTCGGCAGTACCGTGAGGGGTGTGTTAATCGTAACGGGCGGAGCGATTGTCTGGGTGGCAGAGATCGCGGGGAACGAAATGTTCGGAATGTTTGGGTTAGCTCCCGAAAATTGCGTGACCTCCTGGTTCTGGTCGCGCAGCCCGTAGTAGATGCCGTAGCCGCCGCGCATCACCAGCTTGGGCGTGATCTGGTAAGCAAAACCAACGCGCGGAGCCCAATTGTTATGATCGCCATCCACCACGGCGCGCGTATAGCCGTGTGTGCCGGGGCGCACGAACTGTCCCAATGAAGGAATAAACACGCCGCCTACGTTGCGCGCGTCGACAGGCTGCGTGAAGAGGTCATAACGAACGCCAAGATTCAACGTAAGGCGAGAGCTGATCTTCCAATCGTCCTGGAAGAAACCGCCAAAGTAAATTTCGCGTTGATTGCCCCAGGCAAGCATTTGCGTCGCCTGCACGCCTGCCGGATAGCCGAGTAGGAAGTCGGCGAACGGTGAACCCGATCCCTGAACGCTCGAACTCGACGTAAAAATGGAACCAAAAAGCAGCGCGCCGTAAAACGGATCGCCCTTTAGAGTGTCAAACTGCGGACGCCTGAAATCGACGCCCGTCTTCATGCTGTGCTTACCGCGCGTGATGTTGATGGTATCGGCCCATTGAAAATGGTTTTCAATGTTCTTGTTCGAGTTTCCGCCGCCCCATGTGTTGAAAGCAGTCGGGGAGCTCCAAACACCCGAATACAAGAAGTACAGAGCAGGAAAGCCCTGTTCAGGAAACGGAAAGGTCGCGAGGTTGGCCTGCCTCGCGGCCGGTAAGCCGTCAGGTGCACTGCCGAGAATGCTGCCGTTGTGGCGGAGATAGCCGAAGCGGAAATCGTTCACTACGGACGGCGTTAAAATCCACGTGTCAGATAAGACCAACTGCCGGGTGTTGTCGATGTTCGTGGTCGCGCCGCCAATAAAGCCCGGAAATAGACCGGGAGTCGGCGTGTATTGATTCGCCAGTGAGAAGCGGCCGTATAAATTGTTGTTATTCGAAATGTTCTGATCGATGCGAAGGTCCCACTGTGCTTCGTTGAACAGCTGCGGAAGCTGCGCAAAGTAGTTTCGGGAAGTGGCTCCGGCCGAACCGAAGTTCGGCGCTGGTACCAGGCTTTCGATCGCCAGTGAGGTGGGGTTCATCTGGCTCAAAGGAATCTGATTTCTGACATACGGATCGGCGATCACCGAACCGCCGAGCCCGATGCGACGCGTGCCCGGATTGAAAATTGTAGTGCCTAACCCGGAAAAATCACCCTGCCGGAATCCCACCGTGGGCACGCTGCCGATGGTTGTGCCGGCCCTGGTACGACGCCGCGTCTCCTGATAATCGAAGAAGAAGAAAGTGCGGTTCTTAATGACCGGACCGCCGATAACGCCGCCAAACTGATTCTGCTTGTACGGAGCTTTGGCCAAACCGGAGGCGTTTCCCAGAAAATTATTAGCATCCAGCTTCTCGTTGCGCAGGAATTCATACAGCGTTCCGTGAAATTGATTCGATCCGGACTTGATGGTGGCATTTACTACCGTTCCGGCTGAATGGCCGAACTCGGCCGAATAAGCGCTCGTCTGCACTTTGAACTCCTGGACAGCATCGACAGGAGGCGTGTAGGCAATACCATTCCGCCCGACGCTGCCGTTGTTGACGGTGGTGTTATCATCCACGCCATCAATCATGATGTCCATCGCAGAGTAGCGGCCGCCGCCACCGACGAAGGGCAGATTTGTTCCCATGCCGAAAACGGCAACCGTGTTGCCGGAGAGTAGTCCCAACGCAAACGGATTTCGACCGTTGAGAGGCAGCTCCAGAATCTTCTTGTTCTCAATCACCTGGCCGAGGGTCGCGTCCGATGTTTCTAATAGCGGAGTCGAGTCCGATACTTGCACCGTTTCGCGGATTTCTCCTGGCTGAAGAATGACCGGTATCGTAATATCCTGATCTACGCGTAAATCCAACTGCGGAAGCGTCGCCGTTTTGAAACCGGAGTAACTTACTTCCAACGAGTAAGTGCCAACAGGCATGAAGCTTCCGACAAAGATACCTTCGTTGTTCACCACTCCCTGGCGCCGGAGCCCGGTCGAGGTGTGTGTGAGCGTGACCGATGCTCCCGGCACGACCGCGCCCGACTGATCTTTTACGTTTACATTGATCGTTCCGGTCGAAACCTGAGAGAGTACGGGCAAAGCGAACAGCGCAAAGAAGACGATACCGGCAAAAGCTCTAATGAATACTGTCATCATGAATTTGGTTTCCAGTCTGGATTCCGCTCAGCCCACTTCTTCCTCAGCACGACGCAGCAGAGTCCGCATCTGAGAAATCATATATGCATTCGCCATCCGGCGATTCGCGTCGCCGGTCAACTCAGGATAGTGATCCGGAATCAATGAGGCGTTCGAGCGGACCTGACGCAGCGCTTTCATGACCTTGTACATGTCCTGATAACCATCGTCCTGAAACGTCTCGTGAAAACGAGGCAGGGGCGAACTGACATTACGAAAATGGACCGTGAAGATTTTGCCCCGACCGCCGAAATCATTGACCATTCCGAGCACATCTTTACCCATCGTGTCGCCGCCCTCCAGCCACGTGCCGACACACAGACACAAGCCCCAGTTCTTGCTTCCTCCCGCCGCCACGTCTTCCGCGTGCTTGTAGCCGGCATAGTTGATAAACACCTTGGCCACGCCATTCATCTTTGCCAGCGGAGGATCGTCCGGATGATGAGCAAGAAGAACGCCGGCTTTCTCCGCTTCTGGAAGAACGGCTCTTAGAAAGTAAGTGTAGTTACTCCAGATATCGTCGGCTGAGTACTCGCGTTCGTACATCTGCTTTTCTACTCTGTTACGGAAATCCGGAAGGTCGAACTGGCGGACTTTATAACCTCTCGGAGTGGTGATCATGCTGGTCGTGTAGGTGTTGCCGGGATGAAAATCGATATGGGAAGTCGGGATTCGGAGACGCCCGCAATCTTGCAGGAACGTGTTGAATCTCTCGATGTCTTTATCTCGGCCCGGTTGGCCTAGCTGAATCTTCTTTGACCGGTAAGTGTTACTGAGGGCGCAGTGGATCCTCAGACCGTATCGGTCGAAACGTTCCTGAGTGCTCTTGATGTAATCGAAGGAAGGTTCCGCATCGACGAAGTCCGCGTGCAGCCAACCCAGGCCGATTTGCTTTAAAAACAGTAACTCATCGTCCGTGATGGTCGGGACCGCTATTTTGACGGCGATCTTGATGCCGCCGTCCGCATGTTCCGAATTAGCTGTCGGCGCTGTTGTCAAGATCGGCGCAGCAACAGTTGCGAATTTCAGTGTGTCGCGACGAGTAAGTTTCAAAGGTTCCCCCGGTGTTCCTGTCTGGGAGTCATTATATGCGCGTTTAGCCGCCGCCAAACTAAGATACAGGAACACAGAGCCTAATGTTGACCACGTTCAATTAATGCTTGACAGGGAATTCCGCGTGGATTCATAATTGAACGTGGTCAAAAACGAGCCAGCTACCGACAAAGGCGAGCAGACTCGAAAGCAAATTTTCGAAAGCGCGCTGGAGCTTTTCAGAGAGCGAGGCTTCGATTCCACCACCATGCAAGAGATCGCTACGCGCGCCGTGGTGGTCAAAAGCGCGGCTTACTACTATTTTCCGAGCAAAGAAGCCATCATCCAGGCGTACTACGAAACGGTGCAAGCAGAGCAGGAGCGCCTTTGTGAACAAGTGTTCGCTAAAAGCAAGGACCTGAAGACTCGCTTATCGAAAGCTCTCCGCTCCAAGCTGGACTTGGCCAAAGACGACCGAAACCTGCTCGGAGTGGTCTTCCGTTATACCGGTGAGCCCCAACATCCGCTCTCCTGTCTCGGGCCAGGGACGGCAGAGATTCGTCGCCGCAGCACGCAGGTCTTTCGGGACGCGATTGCAGAAGAGAAGCTTCCCAAGGACCTCCGAGAACTGCTTCCGGTCGCGCTGTGGGCGCTTCAAATGGGTCTCTTGATTATGTTTCTGTACGACTCTTCGGAAAATCAACGGCGAACGCGGCGCCTGGCAGATGGAGCGCTGGACCTTACTCTGAAGCTGCTTGGACTCGCGAAGCTGGCCATTCTAAAGCCGATCAGAACGAAAGTTCTCGTCCTGCTACGCGAGGCAAACCTTCTGCCTGAAAGTGAAAGCGGCCTATGACTCGACTCGAAGAGACCACCATAATAGACGCTCCCATCCAGCGTTGCTTCGACCTCTCCCGCAGCGTCGAAGTCCATCTGCTCTCGAACATTCACTCTGGAGAACAAGCCCTGGCCCTCGGTGGCGTCACCGCTGGACTGGTTGGCCTCTCTGAGCAAGTTACCTGGCGCGCCAAACACTTTGGTATTCGGCAAAATCTGACCAGCGAGATCACCGCGCTACAATCACCGTCCTACTTCCAGGTCACGATGATTCGCGGCATCTTCCGCTTCATGCAGGCGGATCACTTGTTTCAGACCCTGCCCTCCGGCCTGACCGAGATGAAAGACATCTTCTCCCTCGCCGCTCCTCTTCCGCTGCTCGGCCCGCTCGCCGAAGCTCTTTTCCTCCGTCGCTACATGCTCGCTCTGTTGCGCGAACGCAACGCCGTCATCAAGCGCCTTGCGGAGTCCGCCGAGTGGAAGAAGTATCTGCCAAGCTCTTCCCAGCGGCGGGAGGACATCGCGCCGTGAAAATCGTCATTGCCGGAGGCGCCGGACAAGTCGGTAGCATCTTAACGCGGCACTTTCACCGCAACGGGCACGCCGTCGTCATCCTCAGCCGCAGCTCGCATCCCGCGTCATGCCGCACCGTCCGCTGGAACGGCGCCACCCTGGGTCCATGGCTCGAAGACCTCGACCACAGCGACGTCTTAATCAATCTCGCAGGCCGAAGCGTGAACTGCCGCTACACCCAGAAAAATCGCCAAACGATCCTCGACTCCCGCGTCCAGTCCACCCAAGTCCTCCACCAAGCCCTCGCCGCCATCCAGCACCCGCCTGCTGTGTGGCTCAATGCCAGTACAGCCACCATCTACCGCCACGCTCTCGACCGGCCCATGGACGAAGCGACCGGCGAATTCGGTGGTGACGAAGCAGGCGCCCCCGACACCTGGAACTTTTCAATTCAGGTTGCGAAGGCCTGGGAGCAGACCTTCTTCTCCACCGCAACTCCCGCAACCAGACAGGTCGCCCTCCGCAGCGCCATGACCTTCAGCCCCGATCGAGGCGGGGTCTTCGACGCCTTCCTCAGCCTGGTTCGCCACGGACTCGGCGGCGCTATCCTGCCCGGCACACAATTTGTCTCTTGGATCCACGAGGTCGACTTCATCCGCTCGATCGAATTCCTCATCGAAAGAAATGACCTGGCTGGGGCCGTGAACCTGGCCTCACCCCACCCGCTGCCGAACCGCGAGTTCCTCGCCGTTCTTCGGAAGGCGTGGGGCGCGCGCATGGGCCTACCCACCACAGCCTGGATGATGGAGATCGGCGCCTTCCTGCTGCGGACTGAATCCGAGCTGGTGCTCAAAAGCCGTCAGGTCGTTCCCGGCCGTTTGCTCGAGGCCGGCTTTCAGTTCACTTATCCAACCTGGCCGCAGGCCGCGCGAGAACTGGTCGCCCGCTGGAGAAGCTCCGCCTCATGAGGACAGCCCCGGGCATATACGTTGAGATTGAAATTCACGACGACTTGGATCACGTTTGGCTTCTGACCCAGGATCCAGCCCTCCACCAACGTTGGGACCTGCGCTTCAGCCGCATCCACTACCTGCCTCGCGCCAGTTTCGCGGAGCCCCAAAAATTCCTCTACCAGACTCGCATCGGCTTCGGTCTTAGCATCAACGGCACTGGCGAGAGCGTCGGTCAACGCGCTTCTGCCGGCGGCGATACCACGTCTTCTCTCAAATTCGCCACCGCCGATCCGAAGTCGCTCATCCGGGAAGGCTCCGGATACTGGCGCTACGTTCCCACGAACCCAGGCTTGCACGGCGGCCTGCGCTTTCTTACTTGGTATGACTATAAGGTGCGCTTTGGCCTAGTCGGGCGTTTAGCCGACCGGCTAGCCTTCCGGCCTCTCATGAGTTGGGCGACGGCCTGGAGCTTCGATCGCCTTCGTATCTGGGCAGAGACGGGACAGCCTCCCGAATCCACCCTCGCCTTCGCCCTCATTCACGCCGTCGCCCGCCTCGCCCTCGCTACTATCTGGATCTGGCACGGTCTCGTACCGAAGCTGCTCTATCAACAGATCGATGAGAAGACGATGCTCACGCAAGCCGGCCTGTCGGTAGACCTTCTACCTTATATCGGGCTCTTCGAGATCCTGTTAGGAGCGCTGATTTTCTACCGTTGGAACTGTCGTTGGCTCTTTCTAGCCAACCTCGCATTGATGGTCTCGGCCACGGTGTCCGTCGCAATAAATTCTCCCGCTTACCTCAAAGCAGCCTTCAACCCCGTGACTTTGAATCTCGCGGTCATCGCACTGTCCATGGTCGGGTGGCTGTCCTCAGCGACGCTCGCCTCCTCTCGCCGCTGCCGGAGAATCGCCCCCCAAGAACAGTAATGAGAACAGTCATGACTTCCATCTACCAGCGCGCTCTCGGTTCCGACTTCTCCAAACTGCACCCCCAGATTCAAAGGCGTTTCGCACTCACCTCGCAATCGGGACTGGCAGTAGTCGGCATCGGCACAATGGATCGCATTTGGCATGGAGCCCCCTACACTCTTCCGTTTTTATATGTGGGCGCCTGGCGCAGCATCATGTTTCCGGAGCAGGGAACCGACATCCCCTTCACTATCGAAAACTACGCCTATCTCGATCCCCTCGGCCGAGAAACCATGAGCTGGGTGCGAACCTTCCGCACGAAAAAGAAGCGCCGTTTCGATGCCTACATGATCTACAGCGAAGATCGCGGCTGCATCGTCGACTATCTTGGAACCCACCAACACCTCGCCGTCGACATCGAGCTCAGTGTGGCGCCGAATGGCGGTCTCCGCCTTCGCTCCGGCGAACAACGCTTCTACGAGGGGCCGCTCGCTTTCCGTTTTCCGCTCTTCTTCTCTGGAATCGCCGAAGTCTGCGAGTGGTTTGACGACGAGCGAGAATGCTTTCGTATCGAAGTGAAGGCATCCAATCGAACTTGGGGAAATCTGTTCGGATACTCCGGAAGCTTCAAAGTCGATTGGAGATCCACGCCACCCAACTGTATCCCGGAAGCCATCTTGCCGAAGCGTGTCGAACACCGCACCTGACTTCGGAACGAATCAGAGCCAACCCAACGCCGGCCAACCCGATCAATCCAAATGTTCCCGGTTCCGGCGTAGGATCGCCAAAGGTTAGGTTATCGAGTGTGAAAACATCTCCGCCATTAACTCCAGCTCCTCCGAGGGTTAACGTGTTGAAAGATTCGTCAGAAACAAAGCCCAAAAAGCCGTCATAAGGATAATTGAACGGGCTTGGGTTTGGGTCTACGATGTTTCCAAATGGACTTACAGATTGGCTGCCGAGAATGTAGCTGATCGGAGTGGCAAAGGTAGGAGCCGGCGTAATACCTGATTTGCCGGTGAAATCAAAACCAATGGCCGTCACAGACCGCGGTAGTGTGAAGGAATCCGTGAAATAAACCCCTTCGAAAAATCCAACGGTTCCCTGCACCTGATTGCCGCTTAGATTGACGCTAGTAAGGTTGAACAGGTTGATATTCGGCCCTACACAGGAAGTAGGTGCGAAATCAGGCGTCCCGCACAAAGTCATAGTCAACCCCGGCGTGTTGATCTGATTCCCTGAAAAGCTTTCAGTTGTGAATGAACCGGATCGAACAGCATCGTCAAATGCCGATTCTGAGTAAAACGTCTGGACAGATGCGGAAAAACAAGCAACAGCCGACAGCAGCAGTAAAGTACAAAGGCGGTACATAGAGTTCCCCGCAAGACAGAGTAGAAGAAGAACATGCCTCTTAGCAACTGTAAGACTACTAGCTGCGTTCATTTTTAGAAAAGAGCAAGAACGCCGTTCAGTGCAGGATGATTCGCCACCGAGTGACGGTCGCCGGCCCGTACGCCTCGCAAGAGCCGTCCCAACCAGCGAAGATTCATGCTCCTTTTCCGAAGTTTGAGCCGGGTGCCTCTTTCAACATCTTCAGTACGCTGTCGGTCGTGTCCGTTTCACCTAGCCGGGGAAAAACCTTCTCGACGCTACAACGGTGCGCATCGGCGTCCCGGTCCGTCATCGCATCCACGATAAGCGCCACATTGTAGCCGTGATCGTAGGCGCTGCGCGCCGTCGCCTCCACGCCCACGCTCGTCGCGACACCCGTCAAGAAGACCTGGGTGACTCCGCGCTGCCGCAAGTAATCGTCTAAAGCTGTGCCAATGAACGCACCCGGTCGTTGCTTTGAGACCACGTAGTCGTCGGGATGCTGCTCCAATTCAGGAACGAATTCGGCCCAATCGGCCGGAAACGAAAACGTGCGGACTCCACCGTCGGTGCGGCCCGGCGCCAGAGCCGTCACATGGACCAAAACCACTGGCAAACCTCGCTCGCGGAAAGCGCGCGCGAGCTGGGCAGTCCGGCCGATGATCTCGCCGACAGGGTGCGCGGTCGGCATAGCGACAATGCCTTTTTGCAGGTCAATCACGACCAGGGCAGCGGTGGTATCGAGTGTTGTGAGAGGCATAATTTTTTCCTTGATTACTGAAGTTGTGAGGATGTGACATAGGCAGGCAGCAGACCCATTTGCTGATAGATCGGCCGCATGATAACTGCGATTTTTGGTAGTTCGAGCGTGAACCAGAGCGCTCCCGCAATGCAAAACGCGCCAGTAAAGATGACGGTGTGGGGCGCTCCTATCCGCTGAGCCAGCATGCCGGCCAGCAGGCTGCCGAACGGCGCCGCGCCGAAAAACGCCATCGCGTAATAACTCATCACGCGGGCGCGCTTGTCGTCCGTCACCAGCGACTGGATAATCGTATTGCTGACGGACGCGGTCTGCATCAAGCCGAAGCCGACGAACACCATCAGGACAAGCGATAGCCACAACGTATGCGACAGGCCAAACAGAATCAGCGCGCCTCCCAGCACTGCGGCCGCGATCTGAACCATGCGTGTCAGCCCCACCACTGACTTGCGCACCGCCAGGGAAAACGCCGACACCAGCGCGCCGACTCCCGAAGCGCCCGTCAGCCAGCCGAGCGTAGCCGCGCCGCCGTGCAGCACCTGGGCGGCGAAGATCGGCAACAGTACGGCGTACGAGTAGCCCATCAGGCTGATCAGTGCAAAGAGCAGAAGAATCGTGCGGACCGGACGAAATGTACGGACATAATCCCAACTTTCGCGCATCTGTTCGAGCATGCTGCTCGCCTTGCGGCGGATGTCCCTAGGCTTGATGCGCATCAGCAGCAAGGATGCGATCACCGCAAGGTAGCTGACGCCGTCAATTAGGAAACACCAGCCTTCTCCGAACGCTCCGATCACCACGCCGGCGATGGCCGGGCCGATCAGCCGCGCCCCGTTTGCCATCGAGGAGTTGATGGCAATCGCGTTACTGAGGTCGTTACGATCCTCGATCATCTCGACAAGAAAAGATTGGCGCCCCGGCATATCGAACGCATTGATCAACCCCTGCAAAGCGGTCAGAGCGATGATTTCCCAGAGCGTGATGACATGTGCCAGAGTGAGCGCGGCCAGGGCGAGTGACTGGACGGCAGCCGCGGCTTGCGTCCACACCAGCAGTTTGCGGCGATTGAGACGCTCCACCCAAACGCCCGCTAATGGTCCCAGCGCAAACGAAACAATCTGCCCCGCGAAGCCTACGACCCCAAGCAGCAGCGCCGAATCGGTCAGCCGGTAAACCAGCCAGTTGGTCGCCACCCGCGTCATCCAGGTACCGATCACGGAGATGCTCTGACCGAAGAAGAAGAGCTTGAAGTTACGGTGCCGCAGCGCTCGCCAGGCATGCGACATAGTCTCCCTCTTATCCGAACTGGTGGCGGGCCTTTTCACTTTTCCACCACGCGCTTGATGATCTCCCCGGCCCTGAACAGTGTCTCCCGTTCCTGTTCATCGAGCTGGGAGATGGCCTGCGCCAGCCATGTCCGCTTCGCGTCCTTGGTACTCTTCCGCATAGCTTCGCCTTTGGCGGTTAGCTCGATATTCACTTGGCGCCCATCGGTGGGATGCGGCTTGCGCTCCACCATGCCCATTTCCTCCAGCGCCGCAATAGTCGTTCCCATCGACTGCGGTTTCATGCTTTCCGCGCGCGCCAGATCGGCCGTCGTGGCAGGCCCGTCTCTCGCCAGACGCCCCATCACGGCAGCCTCGGTCCAGGAAAGCTCATTCGAGACAGCCGCGCCGCGCATGCGGCGCACCAGTAACCCAATGGCATGGCCAAAGTCGGCTACGGCGATCTCGAAGGTCTTGCGCGGCATGACAACTCCAGTATATGCATAACGCAGTAAAACTTGCAAGTCTAACTTGCAAGTATAGCTGTTATGCGAGGTCCTTTAAAATATGACATGGAAATGACGTTTGACAAAATTCCTCTTAAAGAAAAGAAACTGTTCTGGATTGAGGGAACGACCCGACGCTGGGACGGCTATGCCTACTTCCAGCATCACCCGGAACAGATGCTGGACTGGTTCGCAACGTATATGGCCTAGATGCCTCCACTTGACTCTCAAACACATCCAAGGGCGAACTTATGTCAGAAACCACTCTCCTTCGCGACCTGCTCCTTCCCGAACTCGAAACCGAGATTGGCAAAACCCGCCGCCTTTTTGAGGCGCTGCCCGACGGCGAAGTCGATTTCCAGCCTTACGGGAAATCCATGCCCCTCGGTCGGCTCGCGGGTCACACCACCGACCTCTTCCGCATGATCGCGCTCATACTCACCAGCTCCGACTTCGACATGGCCATTGCCTGGAAGCCCTACACGATGGAGAGCAAGGCGCAGTTGCTCGCGCAATATGAAGAGAACGCCGAAAAAGCCCTCAGAGCGCTGAAGCAGACCTCTGACGAGACTTTCCATCAGCAATGGAGAATCTTGCGCGGTCCACTCACCCTGTTCTCCGGCGAGCGCTACACCGCCTACCGCTCTAATGGCATAAACCAGATCATCCACCACCGCGCTCAACTCGGTACTTACATACGCGCTATGAGTCTGCCGCTTCCCGGCATGTATGGCGCTTCTGCCGATGGCATCTAGTCGTCAGGGCTGCGAACGGGTCTAATACTCTCGCCTGGTCCGTTGCCATGCTGGTGCGCCGGAGGCGAGATCAACGATGACGAATTTTCTGCTCCAAACCTCGCAACGAAGGATTCTAAGAGTGCCTACGAACTGCGTGCCTACCAGATCGCACCGGACAAGATGCTGGATGTCGAAGAGATTATGCGTAATCTCGTGCAGCCGATCATGCCGGATTACGACAGGAAGGGCGTCGGCTATTGGGCCAATCCGGACGGCACGGTTCTGTGTTACGTGCTGCGCCATCGTGATGTGGAAGCGATCGCCTCCGATTGGGACAGCTTCCATGCAGACCCACGATGGAAGAGCGGTATGGCAGAGCGAAAGAGCAAGGAGCCGATCGTCACCCAAGTCGAGACTGCCACTTTGGTAGGAATACCAGGTCTTCCGCTGCAACAGTGATTGCTCAGAGGCAACGACCGACTATTTTCGCAGCACTATTTCTACAGCGGGCGGTCCGGTACTGGGTCTGCTGAAAAAGGCTTCAGATATCACGGGTTCTGAATCGTCCCTGTAAGTCTTAGGTCGGTATCTGGAGCGATTCGGCATTAAACTGAAACAGATTCGAGCTGATCGGCACGGGCGTTTCCCCCGCGATATTTGAAGGGGAAGCCGAAGAGCGGCCACGGCTATATTGCCGTGGCGAACAGCCCATGACTCTCTTAAACGCTGTGCTGAAGGCGGCTTCGGATTCGTAGCCCAGCGACAGTGAAATCACGGAAATGGGATCGCTGGAATTCACCAGCCTGTCTCCGGCCAGCAGCATTCGCCAGCGCGTCAGGTATTCCATGGGTGACGCCCCAACCGTCTCTCTAAATTTCAGGGCAAAAGCCGATCGCGACATGCCGGCGCGCTCGGCCAGAGTCTGTATTGTCCAGCCATGCGACGGATCTTCGTGCATGGAGTTAATCGCCGCGCTCATCTGTTTATCCGCCAGGGCGAAAAGCCACCCGACCCCGCCGCTCACCCCTTCCGCCAGATACAGCCGCAAGGCCTGCACCAGCATCATGTGGGCGAGGTGTTGCGCCACCAGAAAGCCGCCCGGCTGCGGCTCGCGCAGTTCCTGTCTCATTCGTTCCAGAGACCAGCGCAGCGCCGCCTTGTCCGATTCTTTACGGAGATGCACGATGGGCGGCAGCACCCTCAACAACATGCCGGCATCATTCCCGGTCAGGGCAAAGTGCCCGCCGACAAGAAAGAAATCCCCGCCGCCATTCCACGAGACGATGTCACCGGCCCGTTTGGTCGAGTAAATCGTGCTTGCGTCGACCGGCGTCAACTTCAGGTCGCTGGCAGCGCGAAAGGGCCGCCCGCTCGGCAGCAGGAAGCAGTCACCCGCCTTTACCCGCACCGCATCGGAAACGCCTTCGACTGACAGCCAGCACTCGCCGGAAACCACCGCGTAGCACTTGATGCCGTCATGCTGGGGATACTCGATTGACCATTCTCCACCCGCATCGAAGCCACCGGAATTATAACTGCGTGGTTTCAGCAGCGACAGCACATCTGAGAGCGGATCCATGGCGCCTCCTGGACGATTGCGAAAACAATATGGACTCTTCAGTATAGATTGTACTTTCACAAACTCCTATCTTGAAAACAACGGGCTGCGAATGCGGTCCCGCCTTACGAAATCAGGTCATGAAAGGAAAAGGAGAAATTGCAATGCGTGTTTTCGTCACCGGTGCTACAGGGTTTGTCGGTTCTGCGGTTGTTCAGGAGCTGGTTCAAGCGGGCCATCAGGTGCTTGGATTGGCTCGCTCAGATTCGGCAGCCCAGTTGCTCATCGCCGCTGGCGTCGAAGTACACCGGGGTGATCTTGAAGATCTTGAAAGCTTGCGGAGTGGAGTTGCCTCTGCTGATGGCGTGATTCACACCGCTTTCATCCATGACTTCTCGAGATTCAAGGAAGTCTGCGAGATAGAGAGTCATGCGATTAAGGCTATCGGCGCCGCTCTCGCCGGGTCGAACCGACCCTTGCTCATCACCTCTGGGACTGCACTCGTGACGCCAGGCCGCCTCGCCACCGAAGAAGATGTGTCGGTTTTCACCCCTGACGATTTCCCCCGAGTCGCTACAGAGCAAGCTGCACTCGCATTGGCCGAGAGGGGAGTCCGGGTATCTCTGGTACGCCTTTCCCCATCCGTGCACGGTGCAGGCGATCACGGCTTCGTTCCGACTCTCATTCAGATCGCACGCGACAAGGGCGTTTCCGCGTATGTGGGCGACGGAGCCAATCAGTGGACCGCCGTTCATCGGCTCGATGCCGCTCACCTCTACCGACTTGTGCTTGAGAAGGGTTCCGCCGGCGCCCGGTATCACGGGGTCGATGAACAAGGAATCGCATTCCGCGAAATCGCCGAGGTCATTGGAAGACAACTGAACATCCCCGTAGTTTCCAAATCACCTGAGGAGGCGGCTGATCATTTTGGCTGGTTTACACAATTCGCCGGACTCGACTGCCCGGCCTCGAGCAAGCTAACGCGGGAACGCCTCGATTGGCGTCCGGTGCAGCCGTCTCTCCTCACGGATCTCGGACAAGGAAGCTATTTCAAGTCATGAGAATACCGTATGCCTGCGTCGTCCTTGCCGGGCGACGTGCTGAAACAAACGAAGAAACACCTGCCTTTCGTGCAGAAATTTACAAAGACAAAGGAGTCTTAAATGAAGCTTGAGAATAGGACAATTTTAATAACCGGCGGAACCAGCGGCATGGGCCTTGAGCTGGCGAAGCAGCTTCTTGAGCGCCGCAACGTTGTCATCATAACCGGCAGAAGTCAGGAAAAGCTTGACAGCGCGAAACGGGAACTTCGCGGTGTACACACTTTTAAGAGCGACGTTGGCGATCCCGCCGCAATAGCTGCGCTGTACGACAACGTACTCAGGCAGTTTCCGGCGCTCGACACGCTGATTAACAATGCCGGGATTATGCGTGTGCAGAAGTTCAACCAGGACGAAGGTCTGGATGACATCACGCGTGAAATCGAGATCTGCTTCAGCGGGCCGGTCCGGATGATCAAGCAGTTTCTGCCCCATCTCAAAACCCGCAAGGGCGCGCTGCTTGTCAATGTTTCGTCGGGAGCTGCCCTCATTCCTTTTCCCATATCTCCGGTGTATAGCGGGGCGAAGGCGGCCCTTCACTCCTTCACTGAATCCTTGCGCGTGCAGCTGAAACACACCAGTGTTAAGGTCATCGAGCTGATCCCGCCAGGTGTCGAAACGCCGCTATTTAGAAATGACGACTTCGAAAGAGAGATGAAGGTGCCAAAAGGCATGGACGTGATAGTCTTCGCCAAAAAAGCCATCGCCGGCATCGAAGCGGGCAAGCTGGAAGTCCGCCCAGGTCTTGCCAACGTGCTGAAGATCATGAGCCGCATCGCTCCGGGGTTCGCGCTCAAGCAGATGGGGAAGATGACCCCGGCATTCGGACTCAAGTCCTCCACTACAGCAGCCAAGTCCTCAGCTGCAGGAGCCAGGGCCTAAATGCAAAGGGAAAATAAGATGACCGGAACAGCGATGTCGCTCGAAGGAAAGCGCGTAGTTGTCATTGGGGGTGCGTCGGGCATTGGCTTCGCCATTGCCGAACTCGCTCGCGAGCAGGGCGCCTCTATTGTCGTTGGTTCGAGTAAGAAGACGAACGTCAGTGCGGCCGTCGAGCGCCTTCAAGCGCACAGGCCGCTGGATGCGTCACCAAACGAAAGAGGAACTTCGGCGGACTTGGCCGCGTCCGGCGAGTCCGTTGTGCACGGTTTCTCAAACGATGCGACGGGTCGTGCCGTTGATCTACGCGACGAGGCCAGCGTCACCGAATTTTTCGGAGAGGTAGGCGCGTTCGATCACCTGGCGATAACGGCGGGTGACTGGGGCGGACCGATGTTCGTTTCCATCCAGGACCTGGACCTGACACAGGCGCAAGAGCTCTTAACGGTACGCTTCTGGGGCGTGCTCGCTGCGGTCAAACACTGCTGCCAGACCATCGCCCAGGACGGCTCGATTACGCTGACGAGCGGCATGATCGGGCATCGACCGAGAAAAGCGACGCCCGTGGCGGCCGCCGTGGGGGGAGCGGTCGAACACCTGACCGGTGGCCTGGCAATGGATCTCGCCCCAGTGCGGGTCAACGCCGTGTGTCCGGGCTACGTCCTCACCGACCAACTGAAGCGGATGCCGGAGGCAATGCTGCAGTCGGTGGTAGCGCCCCTGCCGGTGCCCCGCGCCGCGACGCCGGCAGAGGCCGCGAAGGCCTATGTTTACCTCATGCTCAACGGCTATGCGACTGGACAAATCCTGCCCGTCGATGGCGGCGGCTTGCTGGTCTGACAGCACATTTCAGAGCTTGGCGGAATGGTGGATCTCAGGTTCTGGAGTGATTCCGGGCAGTTTCGATGCTGTTGCGCAAGGTTGAACGACAGCTTCAGGTCTTTACTTCGGGACTGCCCTAATGCATCAGTAATCCGAAGCACGCTAACCTGGCCTTCGTCTGGCGATGATGTAATACTCTCAGAAGTTCACCCGATACTATACCCGAGATCGGCATTTCAGATGCGAACAATGCAAACTGCCCTCGTTGTTCTGAATCTTGTTGCATCCTTCGCTTCCGCCGCCTGGGCCCTGTTTGCGCTTGTCCGACCGGCATCTCTCTCAGGCTCGCGTCGTATCTCGCGCGGAGAGCTTTTCTACGTGCGTATGTACGCAGCGCGCTCCATTCCTTTCGGGATTGCAGGCGGAATCCTGCCGTTCTGGCTTGGGGGGAAAGCTGTCGCGTGGGTACTCTTTACTGCTGCAGTGACTCAGATCGCGGATCTCACGATCGCGGTAGGAAAGAAAGAGCGGGGAATGATCATGGGCGCGTCCGTCGGAGCGATCGTGCATGTCCTCTGCGGTTTAGCGATTATGTAGTCTCATAAAGTCCGTAGCTGGGTTGCCATTTTATCTGAGAAGGGAAAGGTGCCGGCATCAAGCTGCCTCCGTGACGCGCGCAAATGCAGTATAGGGGCAGGCCACCCGCTGAGGCCAAGATGAATAGCCAATTGAGGGATAGCCAAATAACATTGACCTCTATCATCTTGTCTATGTGGTTTAGAGTTGGTCAAATGAAGTACACCTCATCTGACCAATCGCCGATCAAGGTCGCTTGCGTCTATCTGCGCGTCTCGACAGATTGTCCCGCCCGGGCGCCATCCGATTTATTGAACGACATGAGCGGAGAGAACCAGGAAAAGTGACATATTCGTGTTCCCTAAGTTTGAATTTGCAACCACGACCTTCTGGCCTTCCTTTAGGTCCACATCGGTCGCTGTTCCCACCGGGACCATACCGGTTGCCATCGGAATTTTTGCATCGAAACGAAAGCCAGTTAAATGAATGAGCGGAGGCGTCTCTGCCGATATGCGCGCAGAGTCATACCGAATGTCATAGGTGCTTGGTGCGGATACTTGTTCGTTACCCCCCGTACTCTGCAGAGTCTTTATCATGCCGGAACTAATCGTTTTCGAGCCTTGTCCGGAGCGAACGATCATCGTGCTCAGCGTTTGATAATTCTTATAAGGAAAAATCGCGCGGAGCTGTTTCACGACCGACGCAAGAGCATCACCGCTCGTTTCCGCTACTCCTGATATAGACTCCATTGAACCGCCGATAACGTAAACCACAAGCTCGATGTTCTTTATATCCGCTCCTGCTGACATTCCGGCGTCCAGTTGCAGAACAGTTTTCTCTACCGCTGCCACATCGGAAGGGGTGCCCTTAATCACAACCGCCTTCAGTTGATCGCTTGCTTGAACCCTAGCGCCAGAACCATCTCCCGCCAAACTAGCCAGCACTGTAGCGTCTCCGTGGACACGGACGATTCTGATTATTCTTCCACTGCCGGCCGTATCGGCCGTTTGAGAGGAAAGAACTGCCCCGAAAACCAAAAACAATGTCAGCAATTTGAATTTCATGGATTAGGAGTCGCTCCGTTTAAGTCAATCAAGATCACCACATTCGGGTCGGCCGTGCTCAGCTTGAGTTGTGACGGTCCATCGCGTCGTGCTAGCAGAGCAACGGCTCGAATGCCTCCGCCCGGACGTCGTCTTCGAACGCGAACTCGATGCGGTTCCTCTAGTGGCAATGCAAGCGTCGGGCCTACAAGCAACGGCAGACTCTGACTCTGCGCCGTTTGCTCTGCCATTCTCATAGCAGGCGCAAGCTCTTTACGATTCACCGCAAAAGCGACGATGGTGACAGCCACGGCAGCAAACGCACCAGCCCATCGCCACATCCGATGATCCGCTGTTGCAACAAGCCGAAGACGCCTGACCAACGAATCACGCACCGCCCGCACGTCGATGTCGCTCGGCTCCCGGAATGCTTGCGCCAGTAGCTCCCGGGTGCTCTGAAGCTCAGCGAGCTCGCGTTGACAGTTGTCGCATGCCTTCAAATGCGTAGTTAAAGCGTGGCGCTCCCGTGCAACAAGTTCGCCTCCCGCATAAAGAGCTAGGAGTTCCACATCCGGATGCTCGTTCACGTCCGCCTCCCCAGTCGAGCCATCACAAAATTTTTCATTTTCACTCTGCCCGTCGAAATCTGAGAGCGCACCGTTGTTTCAGTCGAGCCGAGAATATGAGCCACTTCAGCCGTTGAGCACCCTTCCAGATCTCGGAGCACAATAGCTTCGCGCTCACGAGGAGAGAGTTCTTTCAAAGCCGCCAGAATGAGTTGCTTGTCCTGGATCGCGGCTGCGGCTTGCTCCGGATCCAAGGCTGCGTCGCAAGGATCAGCGATCAAATCCAACGGCAAGTCATACTTCGCTCTACGCAGATAATCGAAACAAATATTGGCCGTCGCCCGATACAGCCAGGAAGTAAAGTTGCGGTTCTGGTCGACCGTATGCAGTTTTCTATGCAAGCGAAGAAACACCTCTTGGGAAGCATCTTTGGCCGCTTCGCGATTCAAAAGCAGACGTTGCGTAAGCCGCAGAACCTGCCGCTCATGCAGAATGACAAGCCGTTCGAAGGAAGCGAGATTGCCTGCTTTAGCCTCTTGCAGTAGTTGGCGAATCAGGTTCTCTTCCAACATGAACTGGCTAAAGGACGGAATCGCGATGTCCATGCTCCGTTCTCGAAACCTCACCCCATATACGTAGCCAGCTCGGAAAGTGTTGAGACCTCTTCTAACCAGCAATTAACCGGATCCTGCAATACTGTAATTTCGTCCAAGAAACAACTCACGTTATGAGGGAGTCTGATATTCTCCGCTGCCAAGCAGTAATGTCGCCCGTTTCATTCAACCTTTAACTGTAAATGCCGGAACAACAAGATACCTCCGCTCAAAACCTACCCCCTGGTGTAAATCCTTGGTTAACTGCTGTTGCGGTCGTTCTGCCTGCCTTCATGGAAGTAATCGACACTTCGATCGCTTCCGTGTGCGTACCCTACATCGCCGGTAGCCTATCCGCCTCGAACGACGAAGCGACTTGGGTTCTTACTTTTTATCTGCTATCGAATGCTGTCATCCTGCCGGCCAGCGCCTGGTTTTCTTTGCGCTTCGGCCGCAAACGATTTCTCATCAGTTCCATCATTATCTTCACCATCGCCTCCTTCTTCTGTGGTGCGGCAAACAGCCTGATCACCATCCTGCTCGCCCGCCTCATTCAAGGAGCCGGAGGAGGTGCTCTTCAGCCTCTTTCGCAGGCCATCTTGACCGAAAGTTTCCCCCCTGAAAAACGTGGCTTGGCAATGGCGATGTTCGGCCTCGGCGTGGTCGTCGCTCCGGTCTTAGGTCCCACTTTGGGCGGCTGGTTGACAGACCAATACAGTTGGCGATGGGCTTTTTACATTAACATCCCGATCGGTATACTCGCCATTTTTCTAATCATGCGGTATGTCAAAGATCCGCCCTACATCACCAACGCCAAGGTCGGGAAGTTAGACTCCATCGGGCTCGGTTTGCTCGCCGTGGCGCTCGGAGCAATGCAAATTATTCTCGATCGCGGTCAGCAAGACGATTGGTTCGGTGCAACCTGGATCCGCTATGCCTTTGTCCTCATGCTGGTCTGCTACGCCTTATTCATCGTGTCGCAGCTGACCCGGCCCCACAGCCTGGTCGATCTGAGTATCTTCAAGAATCGAAACTTCAGTCTCGGCTGCTTCTTGATCTTTATGTTTGGCGCTGCAATCTATGGCGCCGTGACTATCCTCCCCCTCTTTTTCCAGGAAATGCTGGACTACTCCGCCGGATGGGCCGGTCTCGCCGTATCGCCTCGGGGAATCGGCTCGATCATTGCCATGCCCCTGGTCGGAATACTGGTCTCAAGGATCGATCCTCGTCTGCTTGTCTCCTCTGGCTTCATGATCTTCGGCCTTTGTTCGCTATTCTGGGGATTCCTTACCTTACAGATTTCACCCTGGTCTCTCACCTTGCCGATTGTCATTAGTGGATTCTCCCTCGGTATGGTGTTTGTTCCGCTGTCCACCGTCACCTTGGGTGCGCTGCCTTCTGAAAAGGTCGGCAACGCCAGCGGGTTATTCAACCTGATGAGGAACATCGGAGGGAGTGTCGGTATTTCGATTGTCGAAACGATTCAAGTCCGTCACGTGCAAACTCACCGCTCCGAACTCGTCAAAAACTTGGCTCCCGGCCTCCCGACGTATCAAAATCAAATTAATTACTGGACTCAGTTCTTCTCCGGTCACACGGATCCGGCGGGCGCCTCTCGACAGGCGATCGGACAAGTCGGTAGCATGCTGACCACACAGGCTACGCTTTGGTCTTACGTGGACGCTTTCCGATATATGAGCCTGGCCTGTCTTGCCTGCGTTCCGGTCGTCTGGGCGCTCAAGCGAATTCGGGTGAAGCCGGGCGCTGCCGCCGCTGCCCACTAATTTGAAAAAACGAACCCAAATCCTGGTTTCGTTCGGAATATCCTGCTAACTCGTTGAAAGCTAAAGATCTAGCGGGGGAGTTCGTTTCGTAGAAAGCCCCTCTGGCCTATCGCTGAGACGAGACCCGCTGTAACAAGCGCTGATACTGCTCCTGCACGGTAGCGGCTTTGGGATAGGCCAGAGCCACCACCCGGAAGTTCTCGACCGCTCCCTTCAAGTCGCCTTCCTTCGCCAGATCGGTCGCCAGGTTGTAGCGGGCGTTCATGTAGTTCGGGTCTGCCTTGAGCGCCAGTCTGAACTGCACCGTCGCTTCGCTCAGCCGTCCCACTCTCCGGAGCGCCATCCCCAGCATGTCGTGCGCTTCCGGGCTGCGGCTATCGATTCGCACGGCGATTTGCAGCGAAGACTCAGCCCCTTGCGGATTCAGTCGGGACAACTGGATGGCGCCCAAATTCAGGCGGGCGGTAAAGTCGTTCGGATTCTTCTCCAGCCGGTGCTCCATCAGCGCCTCTTGCAACTCCCTCCTGTGATCGCCTGGTCCGCGTGGCAAGACCTGCAACCAGAGGTGCCCCATCTCGTCCTTGGCCTGATTGCCGGCCACCACCCGCTTGGGCGGAGTATTCGGGTTCCGCGGGTTCTCTCCCGAGTTGTCGTACGAGAAGCGCATCGAAACGACCGACTCCTTGGGAAGGAAAAACGGGGAGGCATAGCGGTAGACCGCCTGCCAGTTCAAATCCCAATCGGGAATGCGGATCAGCCATTTCCGACTGCCGTCCGGCAGCGTCGCGTAAGCCTCGAGCAGCTTGCCCAGATAGTGGGCGTGCGGATAGATCGCCAGCACATCCACATCGACCGGCATCTTAAAATCATCGGTCACCACGAAGTCTTTTGCGCCCGCCGGAATCGACAGCGCATTGTCGTTCTGCAGCTCGATGAGGATCGGAAAGCGTTTGGGAGGCTGGTCCGTAAAGTACAGGCCGATCACCGGTTGCACTCTTTCCTCTTTGCCGGTTGGCTGAATGTGCGTATTGAGAACAAGCTCATTGCCTGGATCGATGCGCCACGCCAACCCTTCGGGCTCGGAGTAGGGAACCGTGCCCGGTTTCCAAAACAGGAAATGGCTATCCGGATCGAACGGATTTCGATCGATGGTGAGATCCATGCCTGCGAAGCCTGCCCCCGGTCTTGCCTCCAGGCGGTTGGAAGAACCGACCCGGTCGAGTATCACATTGGCATGATGGATATTCCGATCCTGGCTCGGTCGAATCTCGATCGCTCGAACATGCTGAGTGCTGCTCAGGTCCGGCTTCAGGATGAAATTCCAGAAAATGTCGGGCCCATTGGCCGGCACAGCCAAGGCGCGAGGCGCCTTTACAACCAGGTCGGGCGGACCGAGTTGCCAGCCCTCGGTGAGATGTGGAGGCGACGGCTCAGTGCTCTCATCTCCCCGGGGAGTGTTGGCGTTCACCCAATCCTTGATCATCTGAATCTGCCCGTCGGTCAGACGACGAGCGCCTTGAAAGTTGCCGTAGCCCGGCTCCGGCAGCCAGGGAGGCATGTACCGGCTGCTCGTCACAGTCGCGATTTGGCGCGCATGTTTCTTTATGTCCGAGTAGCTCAGCAAGGAAAACGGGCCGACTTCTCCGGGCCGGTGACAAGGCGCGCAGTTGTGATAAATCAGCGGTGCAATGTCATGGGCAAAAGTAGGAGCGGGGGAGTCCTGGCCGGCGGCCCACAACGGAGCCGATAGCAACACAACGAATAAGAAACTCCTCATTGCACGTCTGCCAGTGAACACCCGATGGCTCGTGTTTGCGATATCGTGACCTGCTTGTCGGCCAGCACGCTTGTGATGGCATTTTCCAGATCGTGAACGGTCGCCGAAGCCCGCACCTTGCCGAAATCAACCCACCAGTTGTCGATTCGTCCGTGATATACCAGATTCCCACGACTGTCAAAGACCGCCGCTTCCGGAGCCACGGTTGCATGTGCGCGACGGACGATCTCGCCGCTCGGATCGCTTACCGCAGTTCCAGGCAGCCCATATCTTTTGACATGATCTTCGATTGTCTTTCGCGATTCCGAGCGGTCCGGATACACCAGCCAGAACTCTACATGGCGCGGACCGAATTCGCTTGCGATTCTCTTCAGCTCGGGAGCGTACCGCCCCGTGAGCGGACAGTCGGTTCTCAAAAAAAGTAAGACTTTGGCCGGAGCCGGAGACCGGAAAGGATCGGACGGAGGAGAGGATTGGGCGGAAAGAACAGCAACTGTGAGAACCGCTAACCCAAACTTCTGGATAAACAACTCAAATACCTAAAAGATGAAGTTTACTCCACCACGAACGGCGCGCGGCGACTGCACGAACAAGAGCCTCTGTCCGGTGGTGTCCGGACCGCCCGGAATATAGCCCTGAGCGAGCAGGTTCCGTAAATCGGCGGTGATCTCAAAGTGGCCCGGCATGCCAAACGGGGAAGGCAGGGGTTGCTTGACCAAAATGTTCAGTCCCGGGGATACATAAGCGTTTTGCGTAGTGAAAAGGTGGGTCGGAATCAGTGCGTTGTTTCCGATCCATCCATAATTGGCCAGCAGCTTCGTTCCTGATTTTGGAAGCTTGGCGTTTAAGCTGACGTTCGCCACATTGTGCTTTCGCTGCTGAAGGAAGCTCGATTGATCGGCAGCCCAAGTCCCGTCCGTGTCTGAGGTAAAGCCGCCCATGCGGCCGACCGACACCGTCACTCCGACTGAGTCGTTCACTCGCTGATTCACGGATCCGATCAAGCCACTACGCCGGTAACGCCCCAAGTCGTATACCAATGTCTTCGATACGCCGTCCGACAATAGATTGTCCGGATCGAGGAGGCCCGTATTGCCGGCCACGTTGGTTCGCCCATTCGAGACATCTTCGTAGAACCCGCTGAACGCGAAGGTTCGCGACCCGAGCGTCTCCTGATAGCCAAGCTCATAACTCTGGGTTCGCTGCAGCTCCAAGTGACCGTTTCCGTAAGCAAGCTGCGGCAATCTGGTCAGAGTTCCTGCGGCCGTGGCAAGGTCATCGCCCCGTGTATCCTGTTCCGATAGCCGGGCGCCCGTCTGATGCGCCGTCAATTCGTCCGGCCGACGCCCATCACTATAAGAAGCGATCAACTTGCCGGACCCGCCGGTCATGACGGTAATTCGTCCAAAAGGACTAATGCGGCTGCTGTGCTGCAGGTAGTCAACTGACTCGGCTGTCATGCCGTACTCAAGATGGATGCTGTCAATGGGATCGGTTGTCTGATAGATGCTCAAAGACATATCCCGAACCGAGGGGAACGAAGAAGCTCCGGCACTCGAAGACAAAGCGCCCTGGCCGGTTACTAACCCCAGCTGCGACACCGTAAGAGTAATCTCGGGCGCCTCTCCTGACAATCCATCTTCGTTTCGGGAATAGATCGCCACCAATCCCATCGCGGACGGTCCCATAGGCGTACTTTGCGCATAATTTCCGCCGAGCTGGACCTGATTCTTCCCGAAGATGTTCGTCGAAAGTACGAAGCCTGTTCCCAGGTCTGCCTGGCCGGCGTCGGTGTCAACCAGACTGGTGTCGCCCCCGGAAATGGAAACCATGACATGAGTTCCCGAGAAGATGCGAGGAAAGCCTTCGGCGGGATGCGAGATAGAGACTTGGTCGCCCAAAATTCTAGTAATCGGCCGGGTAGCGGGCGAGGACCGGAGAACCCATTTCCAGTCGTTGTTCATCGCCCCGGTCGGAAGCGTATAACTTACTTCGATGCTGCTCAGTAGGGACGCCAAATGAATCTGCAGCGTGCTGTCCAACCCGGACTTCACCGCGATTCGATCTTTCGAAACCGGCAAAAAACTAGGGAGCGAGACTCGCACCGAGTAGACGTCAGGGACCAAGCCAGCAAACGCAAATCGACCGTCCATCCCAGTGATGGTTTTGGCAATGACTCGCTCGAACTTGTTGAAAAGTTGGACGGTAGCGCCCATCTGCGGGGTCTCGTGAGAGTCCCTCACGGAACCGAGAACGTCACCGGTTGACGAAAGCGATAGATCTCCCCCATTGGCGAACGCTGAAGCCAGGACAAGCCCAGCGGCCAGAAGTGGAATCGAAATGCCGGTGCTGGCAAAACCTCTCAAAATGCCCTTTTTCGTCGACAAGCACACGTAAGTGGTGTGCCCGCAAACGACTTTATGTTATCGTAAATCCGGCTGAAGGTGTAAGAGTCTGATTTTTCAATTTGTCCGTGACCTTCAACTTCAAGGTGTACTTGCCCGGGGGCAGCGTGCTCAGCGGCAGCTTCTTCTCCACCGTCACAATGAACGCGGATGAGTTCGGTATCGCGCTCAAGTCTTCGGTCTGAGTGAGCACGGTCTTGTTACTGCTTTTACTCACCACCTCGTACTCGACCGTCCCATCCGGTTTTTTGGTTTTGGCATCCATACCGAAGTTGTAAAGTTCAGCGTAAATGCCCATCGTCTCGTCCCTTTTGAACGTATCGTCCACCCGGGGACGAACTTTCGAACTGCGGATCACGAAAGGTCCGGCTCCGATACTCTTGGTCGGGACGCGCTCAATCTGATCGGCCAGGATCACGCTGCTAGAACCGAGCTGGTCTTCATCGTAATGAGGAACGTTCAACGCCACCTCATAGTTGTTCATGGTATTGCCCACGGTGTCCTTGGCAACCACATTCAGGCGATAAGTTCCCGGAGCGAGCGGAATCGTTTTAGAGTAAATCTGCGACCCCACCATCGCCTTCTGAAGCATCTCGGAAGGGAACTGCGCGTTGACCGTGTCTTCGAACCAATTCACCGGTCGCCGAGTCAACGAGGTCACGCGGCCGTAGATGTTGACGGTGGCTTTGGCGGCGGTGTCTTTCGTCGAATACTGCAGGTCGCTGTTCTTGAACTGAATGGCAATGCTGGTCAAAACGGTAGAATCGGTGACTCGGATATAGTCCGTCTTCACCATCATCGGCAAGGTGTTATAACGAATGCTCGAATCGACGGCCGCCTGCAGATCCTTAAACTTGATCGCCGGGGGCGCCTGGAGCTTAGCAACCTGTTCAAGGCGGGTAAACTCATTCATACTTTCCGGAAGCGGCTGATTTCCAGTTCCCAGGTGCGTCCCGTCAGTACGTTGAAAACGCTGTGTCTTGTCCGCCATTCCCATTTGCTCAGAGAGTGTCAAGCCGGCTCCGGGGACGTTTAGAAGTGCATCTTTCTCTTCCGGATCGGTGCTCATGTGATACTCGCCGCTCATGGTAGTATCGACGAACTCTATATTGATGTTCGTTCCGATACCATCGAGATAGCGATAGCGCCAATCTTCAAACGGATAAGTCGATGTTTCACCGCCACCTTCTTCGATCGGCCGTTCATAGGAGCCGCCTGAGGGGTGAGAGTCGATTTCATCGGGCGGACCGTACTTGATGTAGATCATGCCCCGATCTGTTTTCCAGCCCGGAATACCAGAGGCGTAGTGATCGTTGGTGTAAGCGATGCGCCGGTAGTGCTCTTCCTTATATTCGTTTTCTTCCGTATCCGGCGTAGGATCGCGGCGCTGCCAGAACGCCTCGACGAACTGCTGACGCTCTTCGTCGGTCTTCAACCGCTTGAAAGAAGCCCTCTCCTCGTCCGTGATGATGTACAACACGTCCTGGTTCATCCACTTCTTCCATGGTCCCATCAATTCCTGCTCGAGCTGCTTCTGCTTTCTCGCCAGCTGCTTCTTGGTGAGAGGCTTGGCGATCGTATCCTGCTGAGGGCTGCTCGCAGCGGCAGGAGCGCTACCCGAGGAAGAACTGCTGGAGGAGGAGCTGGAACTACTCGGTTGATTTTGGCCGGTCACAACGCCGATACTCGCCAGCGATACGGCAGCAACACCAACCAGGAATCGCGAACGGAAGGCAGAGGAAAACATCATACTGAGAAAGACCACCTTGGATTGCTATGGGGGCTACTACTCAAGTCTAAGTGCGTTTGCATCTTACGTCAACGCCCCGGACGTAATCGGGCGCGGTCAAGTTCCTTAAAAGTCAAGCCTTCTGTCGCCTTTCATCTGACCGCGCCGACTTCTAGTCTTGCCTTGTGCTTCCAGATTCTGTAGATTGACTTCAGAAATACAAAGAGACGGCGCCTCTTTCGCAAACTGAAGGTCGGATTTGGCCTTTGTACACTGACATTCATAGAATGTACGGAGTGGCTCACAACGTGCTTACACTTTGCAGATTCCTATGCTACTTCAGGGATCCGATCTATATAGGAGAGGTGAGGGCCAGTCGCTTGGCCTGGGCTGACGTGTAGGTGGCAGAATCAAGAAACCAATCCGCCGGAACGGTGCTGCTGATTTTAGCGGTAGCGACAGTCGTGGCGGCGGTTCTGAGTTTCCAGCACCTGCGGTCGTATCCGCTCCAGGATGACGGCGTCACCTGGGTTGACCGGCAAGCGCCCGCGAGTCAGACGCGTGTCCTAGCCGGCTACATCACTCCGGGCGGGCCAGGCGCCAAGGCCGGAATCCGGCCGGGCGACGAGCTTGTGACCATCGGAACGTTTCCGATTCATTCCTCACTCGATGTGCCACAAGCGCTGTGGCAGATTCCGCGCTTCGGCCAAACCCGGTATGTGCTTCGAAGGAACGGAATAGAGTTCCAGAAAGACAACATCTTTATACAGGATGCGCCGCGCGATTCGGCGGTCTACTATGACTATGCGGTTGGCGTTGCCTATCTGGCGATCGGCCTGTTCGTTTATTACCGTCGAACCAGCGCTTCGAAGTCGTTCCACTTTTTCATTCTCTGCATCGCGTCCTTTGTGGCGAACTGTTTCCGCTACTCGGGAAAGCTCAACACCTTCGACGAGATCCTCTATTGGGGCAACTTTATCGGGAACGTCTTCGCTCCTGCCATCTTCGTTCACTTCTGCCTGACTTTTCACCAAAGGCCGAAGTTTCTGGACCGTAAGTATGCCTCGCTGCTCCTTTACGTCCCTTCGGCTGTCCTGGTCGCCATCGTGGCCGCCACTGCGGTAGGCCTGCTCAAATATTCCACGCCTCTGCTCGAAGTGCGGTGGTTCCTGGACCGGCTCCAGCTTGGGTTCTCGGTAGTGCTTTACTTCATCGGCGCGGCTGCTCTGGGCTGGGAGTATGCCCGAGCAAGCGATCCCATTGTGCGGCGCCAGCTGAAATATCTGAGGAACGGCGCCCTGGTTGGCATCACGCCTTTTGCGCTGCTGTACGCCATTCCTTACGTGTTTGGCATCATGCCGAATCACGTGATGAATTTTAGCGTGCTGTCCATGGGATTGATTCCTCTGACGTGGGCCTACGCGATTACCCGTTACCGTCTGCTCGAAGTGGACATTATTTTCCAGCAAGGCTATGTTTATACACTCGCCACGCTGGTCGTTATTGGGACGTTCTACGGCCTCATTTTCCTGATTTTCAACACCCAGACGGTTCCGACGCAAGCCATCGTCTTTCTGATCTCCTTTGCGACGCTCTTTTTTCAGCCGATCCGGCGCTGGATACAGGAACAACTGGATCGCTGGGTCTTTTACCGCGACCGCTACGATGCCCGTCTTACGCTGGTCGAATTCGCTCGCGAACTCAGTTCTGAAACCGATCAGGACAAGATGCTCGAGAAAGTATCGGATCGGCTCTTGAAGACGCTCTCGCTCAATCAGATTGGCGTGTTCCTGGCGGACGAACAGACCGGGCAATTTAAGCCGCAGTCCATCACTCTTCGATCCGGACGGCCCGCGAAAATCGTGAAAGAGCCTCTCGACTTGAGCTTTCTGGCGGAGGAAGTCGGGAAACCGTATCTCTTCTTCGAACGGCCACGCTACTTGCGCGATATCGTTTCGCAGGAGCTTCCTCAAAGCGTCCGGGATTCGATTTCGGAACTGGATTTCACCTACTACGTAAGTTGCCGGGCTCGGGGCAAGACGATGGCGTTCCTCGGCGTGAGCCGGACCACGGAAGGCGATTTTCTTGCGCTCGACGACGTCGAACTTCTCGTTACGGTCTCGAATTACGTCGCCATTGCAATCGAGAACTCGCGGCTCTACCGTTCGCTGCAGCGTAAAGCGGATGAGTATGAGCGTCTGAAAGAATTCAGCGAAAACATTGTTGAATCCATCAACGTCGGAATCCTGGCAGCCGGCCTCGACGATCGAGTAGAAAGTTGGAATACGCAGATCGAGCGTCTCACTGGAATTAGTCGAGAAGAAGCGTTGGGAAAGCGGCTTTCTGACCTGTTTGCACCGGAACTGACGCAAATGTTTGCTGAGATGCGGGCCGACGAAGGGGTCCACAACCTCTATAAAGTATCGCTTCGACAGCGGCCGGCGGCAGGAAGCCAGACTTCGGAAGCGCCCGTGAACGGAAACAACGGACTTCAACTCGCTACACCTGCTCTCCCTCAGATTCGGGAATCGATAGTCAATGTTGCCATCGCACCGCTGGTATCGAAGGAGCTGAAGCAGATCGGTCGTTTGGTGATATTCGACGACATTACAGATCGGGATGAGCTGGAACGTCGGCTAATGCAGGCCGACAAGCTCAGTTCCATCGGGTTGCTGGCGGCCGGTGTGGCGCATGAGGTGAATACGCCGCTGGCGGTGATCTCCACCTACGCGCAGATGCTGGCCAAACAGATCACCGGTGACGAACAGAAATCCAAGCTGCTCGAAAAAATCGCCAAGCAGACTTTCCGCGCCAGCGAGATTGTTAATTCGCTTCTCAACTTTTCACGGACCTCACCAACCGAGTTCATTGAACTCGATATGAACCGGGTGATTCGAGAGACGGTGAGTTTAGTGGAACATCAGTTTGAGAAGGCCGGCGTCACGACAACCTTGTCGTTGGCGGATCACTTGCCCAGCGTCCGCGGCAATGCCGGAAAACTGCAACAGGTTTTTCTCAATCTGTTCATCAACGCGCGCGACGCCATGTTCGCCGGAGGATCTCTCACGGTCCGCAGCTGGGCGGAAGGGTCGTTCGCCCATATAGAAATCGCAGACACCGGGCAGGGAATTCCGGCGGAGCATCTGGCGAGAATCTACGATCCGTTTTTCACGACCAAAGGCGCGAAGAAGGGAACCGGACTGGGACTTTCGATCACGTATGGAATTGTCCAGGAGCACAAAGGAATCATTGAGGTTGATAGCGTCGTAGGACGCGGCACACGCTTCCGCATCGAGTTTCCCTCAGCCTCGCTCCGCTCGAATCGTGCGCCCGACACGGCCCGTGAAGCGCTCCTCGCCTGACGAGTCTTAAACATCCGGAATGATAGTAGAAAATGGCGTGTCTGCTACAACGGCAGAAGTGGCGTTTACCAATCAAGCTCTCCCGGCCGACCGCGTCAGTCCTCCGGAACGACGCCGTATTTTGGTCATTGACGACGAAGTTGACATTCGCGAGAGCCTCGAGCTGTTGCTTACCGGAGAGAATTACTTCGTAGAGCTGGCCGAGAACGCGACCACCGGTTTTCAGAGATTCGAGACAGGAAACTACGACCTGGTGCTGCTGGATCTGATGATGCCGGACCGCTCCGGAATGGAAGTGCTGGCCGACATACGGGAACGCGATAAAGAAACGCCGGTTTTCTTACTGACGGCATACGGTTCGGTCGAAGTCGCTGTACGCGCTCTGAAGTCGGGCGCCAACGATTATTTCGCCAAGCCCTGGGATAACGAGAAGCTGCTGATCGAGATCGACCGCATGATCTCGAAAGGACACTTAGAGCGTGAGAATACTCAACTCAAGCGGGCCTTAAAGCAGCGTTATTCCTTTCCCAACATCGTCGGCAAGAGCGAGCGTATGATTCGACTGCTGGATCAAGTCGCTCAAGTAGCGCCCAGTCGAGCCACCATTTTGATCACGGGCGACACCGGGACCGGGAAAGAACTGATCGCTAAAGGCATTCATGCCCACTCGGCCCGAGCGGATCAGACCTTTGTTCCCGTCAACAGCGGCTCGCTCTCCTCGGAGTTGTTGGAGTCGACGCTGTTCGGTCACATTAAAGGCTCCTTCACCAGCGCTATCGCCAACCGGAAAGGATTGTTCGAGGCGGCCAATCGAGGGACGATCTTCTTCGATGAGATCGGAACCATCAGCCCTGATATTCAGGTAAAGCTGCTGCGCGTCCTGCAGGACCGCGAATTCATGCCTCTCGGCTCAAATGACAGCGTCAAAGTGGACGTGCGGCTGATTGTCGCCACCAATGCAGATTTGAGAAAGATGGTAGACGAAGGCAAATTCCGGGAGGATTTGTACTATCGGCTCAACGTTATCAACTTGAACTTACCTGCCCTGCGCGATCGCAAGGAGGATATTCCTTTGCTCATCGATCACTTTTTTGTGCGGTTCTGCCGCGAGAACGAAAAGTTTGTGACCACCGACGGACGCTCGTTGTTGGCGTTCGAGCCGGAGGCGATTCAGATCTTGTTGGAGCATAGCTGGCCCGGCAATGTACGCGAGCTTGAAAACGTGGTAGAGCGGGCGGTAGTGTTGACCACAACTGCTACAGTTCCGGCGCACGTGCTTCCTGACTATCTGCAGCAGGTCAGTGGTATGAAGATCTCGAGGGACACGAACGGCCAACTGTCGGCCAGCGCTTCGCTTTTTGAGATTGTGGCGGATTTTGAGCGCAAGAAGATCATTGAGGCTCTCGACACCGTGAACTACAGCCAAACGGAAGCGGCAGAATCGCTTCGCATTCCGCTCTCCACGTTGAACCAGAAGATAAAACGCCTTAACATCGACGTCAAGCGCCGTAATTCGAACTGACTTCCGGAAAAAATGCGGTACTCTCCTGTGAGGAGAATCCGTGATTTCTGCCCGCGCTGTTTTTGCTTTAACGATTACTCTGTCTGCAGCTTTGCCGGTCTGGACGCAGCAGGTCTCGCCGCCTCCTGGGCAGAAGGCTCCGGCGCCGCCGATGGCCAGCGAACCGGTCTCCAATCCCGAGCAACAAAAGCTCGCGGCAGAACTGGCTCGAGACCGCAAGACACTTGCCGATTGGCCGAATCTGGCACGCTTTCGAGCTGAAAACGCTGCACTGCCGGCAGCGGCGGTCAACCAGGACCGGGTGGTCTTCATGGGCGACTCCATTACGGATTTCTGGGGCCGAACACGCGGGCAGTTCTTTCCGGGCAAGCCTCATGTGAATCGCGGGATCAGCGGACAAACGACGCCGCAGATGCTGATTCGATTCCGTCCGGATGTGATTGCACTGCGCCCTCGTGTGGTGGTGATTTTGGCCGGCACGAACGATCTGGCAGGCAATACCGGTCCGGAGTCGCTCGAGGACATCCAAGCGAATCTGGCTTCCATGGTTGAGCTCGCCCAAGCCCACCAAATCCGCGTCGTTTTGTCATCGCTCCTGCCGGTCTGCGACTACATCAAACCTCAAACCGCGCGACGGCCTCCAGCGCAGATCATTGCCTTGAACGACTGGATGAAACAGCATTGCGCGCAGAAAGGCTTGATTTACCTCGACTACTTCACCCCGATGCTCGATGAGCACGGCATGTTGAAGAAGGAGTTGACAATCGACGGGCTGCACCCGAACGAAGCCGGCTATGAGGTGATGGGTCCCTTGGCATCGACGGCCATCGCCGACGCTCTCACGCGGAATTGAGTGATGTCTATTCTCACTGCAGACAGGTTAGCGGCAAAGTCGCAACGAAACTTCCTGGTGAGTGACGCGACTCTTTTTGGGACCACCATCCTGCTGAGCGCGTTCCTCTTGTTTTTGTCGGAGCCCCTGATATCGAAGTTAATTCTGCCCTGGTTCGGCGGCTCATCGGCAGTGTGGGCGATGTGCCTGCTGTTCTTTCAAACGAACCTTCTGGCCGGGTATTTCTACGCCCATTTATTGACCAAGTATCTTCGAACCAGATGGCAAGTCTTGTTCCATTGCGGGTTGCTGTTCGTCAGCCTATTTTGGCTGCCGTTGCTCCCCAGCATGCGCTGGATTCCAAAGCCGGGCCAAGATCCGAGCTGGCTTGTCTTAGGCGTCCTCGCCGGTTGTATTGGATTGCCGTATTCACTGCTGTCCGCGACCAGTCCGCTCCTGCAGAAGTGGTTTGCCAGAACCGGCGACTCGGGTCTTCCTTATCGTTACTTCGCGCTGTCGAACGCAGGATCGCTGCTGGCGCTGCTCAGTTTTCCGATTTTGATTGAACCGCATCAGACCACTCACGAACAGGCGAGTATGTGGTCGCTCGCCTATCTGGGCTTCGTACTGCTTTGTTCGTTCACGGCCGCCGTTGTTTTCCGCTCTTCCATCATGCTGCCAGCTACGCACACGGATGTGCGAGAGCGATCGGCTCCCACTCCCCGGTTGCGTAAGCTCATCTGGCTCGCTCTGGCCGCTTTCCCCTCTGCGCTGCTGCTAAGCGTAACGAATTTGCTAACCGAGAACATCGCACCCATCCCGCTGCTGTGGGTGCTGCCGCTCAGCATCTACCTGCTTACGTTTATCCTGTGCTTCGAAAGCAATCGCTGGTATCGGCGATTGCCGTTCCTGGCACTCGTCCTTCCCGCTCTCGGGTGCTTATCGGCGGCGGCAGGCCCGTTGCGAGAAGGCTCAATCTCAGTTGTCGTTTCGCTGCTTCTGGTCTCGTTTTTTATCTGCTGTATGGCCTGTCATGGCGAGTTAGCCCGCCTCAAGCCGGAGCACTCGGAGCTGACCGCTTTTTATCTGGTGCTGGCCGCCGGAGGTGTTTTCGGAGGATTGGCGGTAGCCCTGATTGCGCCGCATCTTTTTCCGGCCATGTATGAATATCCGATTGAGTTTGTCGGGTGTGGAGCTCTTCTGCTTTTCGTTACCTGGACGGAGCGGGAAGAATGGCGGAAGCAGAACGCAGCCTGGTCCGCCTGGCTGGCGGGAGGCGCGGCTTTGATTGTGCTGACCGCTTATGCGACGCTGAACACCTGGCGCGACGTTCGGTTTTCAGAGCTTCTCGCGCGCAATTTCTATGGCGCTTTGCGGGTTGAAAACCTACGCGATCCGCTCGGCAGGAAAGTTCGTCAGCTGAACCATGGCACCATCACGCACGGCGTGCAGTACCAAGCGACCGCTTTGCGGGGCCGCCCCACCACCTACTACACGCGAAATTCGGGCATTGGTTTGACCTGGCGGATTTTAGAATCGAACGGCCCTTTGCGAATGGGCGTGATCGGCCTGGGCGCGGGAACGCTAGCCACCTATGGCCGGGCCGGAGACAGCTTGAGCTTCTATGAAATTAACCCTCTGGTTGTTCAGATCGCCAGGCAGAAGTTTACCTTTCTGTCAGATTGTCCGGCGCACATCGACGTTATTCTTGGCGACGCGAGACTGACTCTGTCGCAACAGCCGGACCAGCGCTTCGATGTGCTGGTAGTGGATGCTTTTTCGGGAGACTCTATCCCGATTCATTTGCTCACAGTGGAGGCCTTCCAGACCTACTTCCGCCATCTAAAGCCGGATGGCGTGCTGGCCGTGCACGTTTCGAACCGGTACTTAAATCTTGCTCCGATTGTGGCGCTTGCCGCGCGGGCAGGGAACAAGGCGTTCTGGCAGGCCGACAACGACGATAACGAAAGCCAGGAAATCTTCGGCGCCAGCTATGTCCTGGTAAGTAACCGAGACAATTTCTTTAACGACGCCCGCTTTCGGGGACACGCGCACCCGATCGTCATTCCCGAGAAAGCACACGCCTGGACTGATGACTACAGCAATTTGTTCCAGGTTTTGAAGCTTCGAAACGAGGAGTGGTAGTGCCGCCAAAATTCCTTTGCCCAATCTAAGCGCAAACTTTTCCACCCTGATTCAGTCTAAAGCTGAGAGATACGAAGCTGTCGTGGCACCCCGTCTTATGGAAATGTTTACGTCTGTTTAATTTACAGATAATTGATTACATTAAGCGAACTTAAGTGGTTAGAGGGGGCTCGTACCCCTTATTATGAGGAGAGATACGGGAAGCGTTCGGTATCAGACGTCTGTCGTTAGGACTTGGGGCCAAAGATGAACAGAATAGTAAGTCAAAGTCTCTTTAGCTCACAGACGGCGGAAAGCCGATCTTGGCAAAGTTACCTTACCAGCGGCATCGTGCACGTGGTGATGATTGCGGCGCTTTTGCTGGTCACGTTTCCTGCCGTGAGGGACCTGGTGAAACCGGAGCAGCACGTCACGTTGATTGCTCCTGCCTTACCGGATTACAAGCCGAAGGTGGTTCCTCGCCCCCTGGTACGTCCGCAACCGGCAGTGAAGAGGGATCTGGTGGTCAAAACTCCGCCGAAGCCCTTTGTTCCCCCTCCAGTTGTCAAGCCGCCCGAACCGAAGCCCCAGTTACTCGCCAAGGCTCCGGAGATCAAAATGCCGGCTCCTGCGCCCGCGCGAAGCGTAGTTCCTGAAGCTAAGATTCAGGCGCCCCCTCCTCCTAAGCCTGAGATTCATACTGGGGTATTCAACAACCAGGAGCTAGCGAAATCGACGCCCAAGACAAGCGATGTCAAGACGGGCGGATTCGGTGATCCGAATGGAGTACGTGCTGCTGACAGTCCGAAATCTCGTGTACAGATGGCCAAGCTGGGCGGCTTCGACATGCCGAACGGTGAGGCGCCCAATGGAGGCGGCGGTCACGCGCAAAACGGCGGGGTGAAGGCCGCCGGCTTCGGCGATTCCACGGGCGTTAAAGGGGGAACAGGTACTCATGGTACGGTTCGAACCGGCGCTTTTGGCGCAGGTGACGCCAACGGGGTTCCTGGCGGTACCGGCACCCACGGAACGGTGAAGAGTTCCGGATTCGGTGATTCTACGGCTGCGGCTCCATCCGGCCCGGCCCAAGCCAAGCCTCTAGCGCCCTCCACCACGCCTGTTGAGGTCCTCTTCAAGCCCAAGCCAGCCTACACGGCAGAAGCGAAAAGCCTTAGACTAGAGGGACAAGTATCCGTCGAGGTGGTATTCCTGGCTAACGGGGGGGTAAAGGTGGTCCGGATTGTTCGAGGCCTTGGACATGGCCTGGATGAGGCTGCTCAACAGGCTGCTATGCAGGTTCGGTTCCGTCCTGCAACCCGTGGTGGCGTGCCAGTCGATACTGACGCCACTATATATATCACTTTCCAGTTAACCTAAAAGCTTTTTTAAGGCACTTAACCGCAACACTTTCTTTTTTATGAAAATTGTTTCTGCACTCGTTCTGCCCTCGTTGTTTGTCTTGGGATCGGTTCTTATTGCCGGCGCCCAAACTGCGCCTGTCCAGGGGCAGAGCGGCGCTGCGCCTCGAGCCTCCAACAACTTCGATCAGGCTTTCGATCAAACCGGTCCACCTATTCCGGCTAAGAATTTCGACGAAGTGATCGATCGGGCTATCAACCGGGAACATATTCTAGTGAAGCGGGTGAAGGACAAAGCGCCCGTCATCGAAACTTACATTCAGGAAGTGAAGAGCGACGAGGATCTCGGCGTAGTTCCGAAGAGCGATCGTTATTTCGTCGGCAAGCTCGACCTGAAGAATGGGTTTGGTGACGATTCGTTTATTCCTCTTCCAACCGGCCTGCGGAAGATTCCGCACATGATGGCTTCGACGGTCACGCGCCAGTATTTTCCGCGCGGCTTCGCCTACATGATTTTCTTGGATCAGTCGGATTTCGATCGCGGCCACTATCAATTCCAATACGTTCGCCGGGAATTTCTAGGAGATGTTCGCTGCATTGTGGCGGATGTGTATCCGCAGAAGAACTCCGGACATGACCGCTTCGAAGGCCGTGTCTGGATTGAGGATGAGGGCTACAACGTGGTGCGCTTCAACGGAGTGTACGTTCCGGTTCACGATCATAAGCATTCTCACTTCGATTCCTGGCGAGTGAACGCCGGTCCGGGTCTGTGGCTTCCCGCCTACATCTATACGCAGGAAGGCGCGCATGGTTCGGTTCCTTTGAAGACGCCTGCTTTCCGCGCTCAGACTCGTCTGTGGGGCTATGAAACACAAAAAGAGAAGACCGAAGAGGCGTTCACCAGTCTGACGGTGGAGACTTCACAAGGAGTGAAGGACCAGAGTGAAGCGGCTGCCAACGACAATTCTCCCGTTCGGGAAAAGAGACTGTTCGAAAAACAAGCCGAAGATAACATTCTCGACCGGCTGCAGGCAGCGGGTTTGGTGGCTCCTAAGGGCGAGGTGGATGGCGTTCTTGACACGGTATTGAATAACCTGATGGTCACCAACAATATCGATATGGAGATGGGCGCGCGAGTCCGGATTCTGCTTACGACTCCTTTGGAATCGGCGCCGGTGGGTCATACCGTACTTCTGAGCCGTGGGTTGATCGATGTTCTGCCGGACGAGGCTTGCCTGGCAGCAGTGATTGCGCACGAGCTGGCTCACATGGTGTTGGATCACGAGGTGGACACGGCCTATGCCTTCACCGATCGCCTGATGTTCGATGACCCGGATGTTTTGAAGAAGATCAAGCTGTCTCGCTCCAACCAGGAGGAAGAAGCCGCCGATGCTAAGGCGATGGAGATGCTGAAGAAGTCTCCCTACAGCGATAAATTAGCTCGCGTTGGGTTGTTTCTCAGAATGCTCTCGGCGCGCAGTGACGATGTTCCTCATCTCATCAAGCCGTTGTTGGGAAATCGCATGGCGGAAGGGAAAAAAGACATGCGTATGTCGGGTCTGATGGATCTCTCGCCTGAGCTGCAGGTTCGAAATACGACGCAGGTGGCAGCGCTTCCGCTCGGGTCACGTGTCCGAATGAATCCGTGGAGCGACAATCTGTACCTGATGAAGAGTCACAACGTGGCGCTGATGTCGGCGAAGGAGAAATTGCCCTTCGAGATCACGCCTTTCGTTCTTCACCTGACTCGCGAACCGAACTCAGCGCCCGCCACCGACGGCAGCGCTCCAGTTCCGGTGAAGACGAGCGAGAATACCTCACCCACACCAGGCGCTGCTCCCAAGCAATAAAAGCTAAAGGTGGAACTCTTCGCCGATATCGTGCAGACAGACCCGATCCGGCGAAGAGCCTGCCGCTACCAGCAGGCGCTCCATTGGTTCTGATTGCGGCTCGCGGCTGAGTTGAAATGTGCTGTGGTGAACAGGCAGGATGAACTCGGCGCCCGCTTGATTGGCCATCAGCATGGCCTGTTCGGGGTTGCAGTGTACCCGGATCCAGGGATCGTAGGCGCCAATCGGCATCACTGCCAGATCCACTGCACCGAATGATCGTAACTGACCGAAAGCGGTTGTAAAAGCCGTGTCGCCGCCGAAAACGAAACGGCGTGAGTCAGCTTCGACCAGGTAGCCATTGAAGCCGCGATATACGTCGCTTCTCATACGCGCTCCCCAATGCGCCACTTCGAACGCCGTGATCTTGGCAGGTCCGATCTGAATCGATTGGTTCCAGCGAAGTTCATGAACAGCGGCGTAACGCCGCGGTCGTAACAGATCGGAAGTTCGGAAGGCTGTAACAACCGTTGTCTTTCGATCTTCGAGCAACCGCAGAGTAGGCAGATCGAAGTGATCCATGTGGGCATGGGAGAGAAGCACCAGATCGATCTGCGGCAGATCGGCAAACGGGGCGGCAACTTCAACGAGTCTTTTAATTCCTACTGTCAGCGGCCCGAGATTCAGGCCTACCCGGCTGCTGAACACGGGATCGGTCAAGATGGTGAATCCATTCAGTTTCACCAGCACAGTGCTGTGCCCAAACCAGGCCGCATGCAAGCCTTCGTTCGGCCAGAGCTTCGGTTGCGGATGGCTGGGCGCAGGCAGGCTCTCGCGTGAGTAATCTTTTGCGATCTCGCGGAAAAACGCCGGGGCCGCGCGTCGCAGAAATCTCGCCGTTTCAGGAGCGCGCGCCATGGGGCGGGAAAATGTTGTTGCGCTATCCACCCTAATTAGACGGTCACGCACCCTTGAACGCTTCATAATGGGTCCTTCACCGAGGCAACGGGAGCGCAAAGAGAAGAAGAAATCAATCTTTAGCTTATCGAGATTGTGCGCCGCCAGCCTGTTTATTTGCTTAGTGGCGGCGTGGCGGTGGCGGAAGACGCTGTTCTATTTGTGTCAGGCGTTCTTCGATATTCGTCATGCGCTTGTCGGTAGCGGTGTCGATGTTTCCGGTGTCGGCGGTGAGCTTGGCGAGGCGGATGGAGATGCTGTCCTGGTAGCTGCGGAAGCCGCGCAGCAATTCGGTTTGCATGTCTCGTGTTCTTTCGTCGATGTACTCGACGAGGCGCTTTTCGCTACTACTAGTACGTTCGTCGATGTACTCGACCAGGCGCTTTTCGCTACTACTAGTACGTTCGTCGATGTACTCGACGAGGCGCTTTTCGCTACTACTAGTACGTTCGTCGATGTACTCGACGAGGCGCTTTTCGGTCGCTGCTAGCGCTTCTGTCAATGCGGCTTTGGTGAGTGGTGTATCGTTGTCCATAGAATTGTTGGGTTCTAAAGAGTGATTCGGGGCAGTTGCACGTGTAGTGTGAGTGTAACAGTCAGCGGCGTCGATCGGCGTTCCTTGTTCACAGCGCCTTGTTTACACTGAAGTGAAGTATGCCGCTACCGAGCGATAACTTTTACCGCATCAACAAACTTCCACCTTACGTATTTGCTGTGATTAACGAGCTCAAGGCAAAAGCACGAGCGGCAAATCTGGACATCGTCGATATGGGCATGGGCAATCCCGATGGCTCGACGCCCCAAGCGGTGGTTGACAAGCTGGTGGAAGCCGCACGAAATCCGCGGAATCACCGCTACTCGCTGTCCCGCGGGATTCCTCATCTGCGCGAGGCAATCGTCGCGCGCTATCAGAGTCAATACGGAGTCTCGCTCGATCCTGAATCGGAAGCAATCGTCACGATAGGCGCGAAAGACGCCTTAGCGCATTTACTGTTCGCCATTATCGGTCCGGGCGATGTAGTGGTTTCGCCGAACCCGGCTTATCCGATTCATCAGTACGGAGTGATCATGGCGGAGGGTGATGCCTGCATGCTCCCAATGCCCGACGCGGCGACATTTCTTCAAGCCTTAAAGGATCTGTACCGAACCGCAATCAAAACGCCGAAGGTGATTCTGATTTCGTTTCCGCATAACCCGACGACGGTGTGTGTCGATCTCGATTTCATGCGCGAGATTGTGGAACTCGCTCGCGAGCATGGAACCTACATCATTCACGACTTTGCCTACGCCGAGCTCGGCTTTGACGGCTACCGGCCGCCGAGTATTCTGCAAGTGCCCGGCGCCCGGGACTACGCGGTTGAGATCTACTCCATGACCAAGAGCTACAACATGGCTGGCTGGCGGGTCGGTTTCTGTCTGGGCAATCGTAAGCTGATTGCGGCTCTGGCGCGCATCAAGAGCTATCTGGATTACGGCATCTTCCAACCGATTCAGATTGCGTCGATCATTGCATTGCGAGAGTGTACGGATGAACCGCGTAAAATTTGTCATACCTACCGGTCGCGGCGGGATGTTCTGGTCGATGGTCTCGGTCGCGCTGGATGGCAGGTCGTGCCGCCCAAGGGCTCCATGTTTGTCTGGGCGCGCATTCCCGAACAGTTTGCCGATATGGGTTCGCTCGAATTTTCGAAGCTGCTGATGAGCGAAGCTCTGGTCGCCGTTTCCCCAGGCGTCGGATTCGGTCCCATGGGCGAGGGCTTTGTCCGATTTAGTCTGATCGAGAATAATCATCGCACTCGCCAGGCAGCCAAAAACATCGGACACTTTCTGCAACGGGAGAGCGTTCTCGTGGGTGCAAACAGCTTACACGTATAATTCAAACCATGGCGGCGCTGTCCGACGTACTCGTCCCAGGTCTGGTTGATCTGTCTCACCTCAAAGCTGAGGACCTCGACAATCTGTTAGCCGAAGAAACCGAGGTCTGGAAGGATCGCTTCGCGTGGGATTTTCGTCCCTCGGCTGACCTTCTGCACCGCTTCCTCCAAATCCGCGCGCTTTCCGGGTTCGCTCTGCGGGCGGGAAGTGAAATTGTGGGTTACTCCTACTATGTTTGTGAAGCCCGTAAGGGCTTGATCGGCGATTTTTACTTACGGCCGGAGTATTCGGATCGCGCCTGCGAATCGATGCTGCTCGGAGCGGTGGTACAAAAACTGATGCAAACCTCCGGCATCCGTCGGATCGAATCGCAGCTCATGTTACTCCCGGAAGCGCCAAAAAATTCACTGCCCTACGTCGCCTTCCTGCGCAAACATAATCGCTACTTCATGGGGATTACTCGTGAGGCAATCCTGAAGCTGGCAGCGCCGGCTCCGAGCCTGAAAATTTCGTACATACCGTGGGCCGAGCGTTATTCAGAAGAGATGGCGCACGTAGTGTCGGCGGCCTATCGCGGCCATGTGGACGGCGAAATAAACGATCAGTATCGCAATATCCCCGGAGCTCGCCAGTTTCTCGCCAATATCATCCGGTTTCCTGGATGCGGTCGATTTTCTCCGGAAGCATCGGTGCTCGCCATCGATACCAATACAGGCAGAGTATGCGGTATGTGCCTGGCCAGCTACGTCTCGGCCACCTCCGGTCATGTCACGCAGCTGTGTATCTTGCCGGCTTTGCGTGGATTCGCTATCGGCTATGCCCTCTTGCGCCAGACCTTACTTAAGCTCACTGACTTCGGCTGCACTTCGGCTAGTCTTACGGTTACGTCCGTGAACGTAGATGCCATCCGTCTGTATGAGTCGGCAGGTTTTCAGAACGAGGGAAACTTTCCGGCCCTGGTTTGGGAAGGCTTCTGAGAGAGACTGTATGGCCCGGAACAACGGTGACACTTTGGCCCTGGGACAGTGGTTACGATCTTTCTTCGAGTATCGCTGAAGTGGAAGCGGTGTCGCGGAGCCGGAGGCGCAGCGACACTGCTTCCTAAAACTGGCGATCCAGCAATGTCCTTTTGCCGTGTCACGGACCAACAAGACTCAGTTCGCTAAAATGCAAAGCCCTTCTACGATTAGCGCGTGATACATCCAAGTGAAATCCACAGGAAAGATCTATCCTTGCCGACCAGGGAGGATCTTTACGGCTCGGATGATTGCCAGTCATGCCCAAAGGCCCTGTTCTTGATTTCACTTGTCACTCGGAGGATGCGGTATCACGTGATCGATGGAGGTACTCACGTTGCGCCACTGCGAAACCGCTTGGCGACGTCGCTCATCGACGCGTGCTAAGTTGGCGAGAGCGTCACTTCCGAGCAGCAAGTGAGGGGGCAACAACTTTTCATTGCTCAGCTCGATAATCACCTGCGTAATCAATTTGGGGTCGCTGTTCTCCTGACCCCAATAGCTGTTGAGGCGGCGAAGTGTCCCCCCTACGCTTCCCTCATAATCCGGCAGAACAGACTGAAGTTCCGAGGCTGCCCTCTTTCCCAGTTCGTTCGAATGCCACCAGGCTCCAGTGCGCAGATCTGAACGCCGAAAGATGCCGTCTCCTGAGCCACAGCTTCGCTGAAGCCGCTGACTGCCCACTTGGCGGCATGATACGGCGAATTGCCCGGTCTGGTGATACGGCCGCCAACTGATGACACTTGGAAGAAGATGCCGCTCTTCTGCTCACGCATGATCGGAAGCGCGGCGCGCGTTGTGTAGACAACACCGTAGAAGCAGGTGTCGATGATGCCTCTGAAGTCTGCATCGTCCATTTGCTCGAAGGGCGCGAACTTGCTATAGCCTGCGTTGTTGACCACCACGTCGAGCCGGCCAAACTGGTTAACTGCAGTCTCGACCGCCGTCCTCGCCTCCGCTTCGTTCACCACATCGGTGCTGCACCGCGCGCAGGTTTTGGCCGTGTAGCGCGACGAGGTCGGCTAACTCTTCGGGACGCCTGGAACTGCCTACCGCTTGGTGGCCGGCCGCCAGCGCCGCCTCCACTATGTACCGGCCGAGACCGCTGGCACTACCAGTAACTAACCATACTTTTTTCATTTGTGCTACTTTTACGCGAACAACCATTGCGTGTGATGTTTACTCCGCGAGTCTGGTGAAGAGGAAGTCGTGTCCTTTCGCCTTTGCTGCGTGGCAAGGGAAACAGGTTCGATGTTGTACTTTATCTGCAGCCTTGCCATTCATAAAACGGCCAAAGTCCCAACCGCCCGTAGCAGGGTACCTTTTTGATTTCTTCACCATGACTTGGACCGTGGTTGCCGTGCCGGGAATGGATGCCGGTTCAAACTCAGGCGACGGAACGCGCTTCCAAGCTTACTTCACCAAAACAGTCCTGTCTGGAAAGCGGAGCGTTTTCTGGCGATACGCGTTGAGGGCCGAGCCATTACCAAGGACGACGCGAAGCTCGTCTAGCGGCGCCGCCTCCAGAGCTGGCGCGATCAGCTCCCACTTTTGATACCTGTTAGGAATCGTAACGCCAAAGATGGGGCGACGCTATGCTGGCCGCGCGCCGCAGAGACAAGGCAAGCGAGCATTACTCTGCTCCCCAATCCTACAGACGGGCGTCTCATGACTTAGCCTGTGCCGCAACGTCGATCACAGCCTGCGCGAACTCTCGCGGAGCTTCTTGCGGGAGATTATGACCGATTCCGCCCTTGATGACTCGATGCCCGTATTTTCCGGAAAACTTCTTCGCGTAATTCGCAGCGTCAGGATGCGGCGCGCCATTCGCATCGCCTTCCAATGTGATCGTGGGGACGGTGATCGCCGGGCCTTGGGCGAGCCGCTTTTCGAGAGCATCATACTTCGACTCACCTTCTGCGAGGCCAAGACGCCAGCGATAGTTGTGGATCGTGATACTGACATGATCGGGATTGTCGAAGGCCGTTGCCGTGCGGTTGAAGGTTGCCTCATCGAACTTCCACTTCGGCGAAGCGATTTGCCAGATGAGCTTTGCGAATTCCTTGCGGTATTTTTCATAGCCCGTGCGTCCGCGTTCGGTAGCGAAGTAGAACTGATACCACCAGGCGAGCTCGGCGTTCGGCGGCAACGGCGCTTTGTTCGCCTCCTGGCTACCAATCAGATACCCGCTCACCGATACCAGGGCACTGCAGCGTTCGGGCCATAGCGCCGCAATGATGTCGACTGTGCGTGCTCCCCAATCAAAGCCCCCGAAGACGGCCGTCTGGATTTTGAGAGCATCCATCATGGCAATGGTGTCCCCTGCAAAAACAGACTGCTGACCATTGCGCATTGCGTCGTTTGAAAGAAAGCGCGTTTCACCATAACCCCGCAAGTAGGGAACGATGACTCTGTAACCTGCCGACGCTAGCAGAGGAGCTACATCGGCATAGCTATAGATGTCGTAAGGCCAGCCGTGCAGAAGAATGACGACCGGTCCATCGGAGGGACCGGCCTCGGCGTATGCAACGCCTAAGTCGCCGGCGTTGATCTGCTTCAGCGGGCTGAACGAAGTGTTTGCGAGAAGCGGACGGCTAGTGAGTATCGCCGCGGTGGAAAGGCCTGCCATCGCAATAAGGCGGCGGCGTGAAAGTTGCATCGATTCTGAGTGTTGCAAGGTGTTTCCTTTTCTGAATTTGCTCTGACGATTTGTTTGAGTGAACTGCGGGTTCGCTTAGCCAAATGTGAAATCGAACGCTTGCGCACCGGGATCTAGAAATTTGATTTCGAATTGACGATCGGTGATGGGCTGCGATTGACGAATCAACTGATAAAGACGCGGCTCGGACAGAGTGCCGTTGCCCTGGCTGTCTACATCTATGCCATGAGCCGGTCCGGGCGGCTGACCATCAAGAGAGACACGAAAGCGGGCGGAGTTCCCGGAAACAGGTGGAGCCATCACTAGATGAAGATCGCGGGCGTGGAAGCGATAGGCGATTTGCCCATTCGCCTCGTTCAGAACAGCTGCTTGTTTGCCTATGGTCCAATCGCCCTCCAGCGCCCAGTGGTTCAGCTTTAGTTGTGAGGGAATGACATGCGCGCGTCCCTTGCGTAAGGCGGCGAAATTTTGAGCGAGCACCGTGCCAACATAGGTTTCGGGAGACTGCAGGCTTGCCCACTCGGGGGCCGCTTCAATTCCCTGCGCATGGAATGAAACCAGTTCGGGGCTGATATCGGTTCTGCCTGCGTCGCGCAGCAGCTCCTGGATTACTCTTTCCGATCGTTGGTATTCGCCTTCGCCGAAGTGATGATGCCGAATACGTCCCTTTGCATCCACGAAATAAAAAGCAGGCCAATACTCATTCGAGAAAGCGCGCCAGATAGCATAGTTACTGTCGACCGCGATCGGATATTCGACATTCAGCGCCTGCGCCGCCCTGCGGACGTTCTTGATGTCGTGCTCAAAGGCGAACTCCGGCGTGTGCACGCCAATGACAATCAGGCCTTGATTCCGGTATTTTTCCGCCCAGGCGCGCACATAGGGCAGCGTGCGCAGCGAGTTAATGCAGGTGTAGGTCCAGAAGTTGATCAGGACCACTTTCCCTCGCAGCTCGGCCACATCGAGCGGTGGAGAATTCAGCCATCCGATCGCATGCTTCAGAGGCGGTAGCTCACCTTCAATAGGGAGGCGCAGTGTGGATGGGTACGATGTCTTAGTGGCCATGGCAAGCGCGCCGGCGGTCGCGACCCTCATAAATTGACGTCGATTGAAGCTCATTCGCGTAGACTCCGCTTTCCATACATGCAAGCCGGATGCCACTCGTAAACTGCTGAAAATAGCTAGCCAGGCGCCTTGAAGCCACTACATCTTCAGCAAAATGCCGAGATCCCGGCATGCTTCCCCTTAGAGCTCATGCTTCTTTTCAGGCGTTTGCAAATGGTTATCGCTGTGCTTCATGAACAACCGAGGAACGCTATGGCAATCTCAAACTCTCCTGAACAAAACTTCGCCGAACGGGTTCGCCGTAACCAGGCTAAGCTCCGGTCGGCCTTAAAGCCCTGGTACGACTTCATCGTCTGCGGGTCGGGTTCATCCGGATCGGTGGTCGCATTCCGGCTGGCCGAGAACCCCGATGTCAAAGTGCTGTTACTCGAGGCCGGTGGCGATGACGACGAGCCAAATGTGATGGAAGCGAATCGATGGCCGATGAATCTCGGAAGCGAACGCGATTGGAGCTTCCACGGCCAGCCGAATCCATATGTGAACGATCGCTCGATTCCATTCTCCATGGGCAAAGTGCTGGGCGGCGGATCGAGTATCAATGTGATGGTCTGGGCGCGCGGGCACAAAGCCGACTGGGATTTGTTTGCAGCCGAAGCGGACGATCCGCGTTGGAACTACGAATCCGTTCTCAATATTTACCGACGCATCGAAGATTGGCACGGTGCGCCCGATCCCACCTATCGCGGAATGGGAGGCCCATTGTTTGTGCAGCCCGCGCCGAATCCGAATCCGTTGGCTCCAGCAACTGTGGAGGCGGCGAAATCGGCTGGGCTCCCCGCCTTTGAAAATGCGAACGGTCGGATGATGGAAGCGGCAAGAGGTGCCTCGATCACGGATGTGCGCGTCCGCAACGGCAAGCGCGAATCTATTTTCCGTTCCTACGTTTATCCGCTCATGCACCGGCCGAATCTGACAGTTTTGACAAACGCTTTAGTCACGCGACTGACTTTCCATGGGAAGCGCGCGACTGGCGTAGAAGTGTCGTATGGTGGCGCAACGTACAGGTTCGGAGCAACCGTCGAAGTGGTGCTCTCTCTCGGTGCTATTCAAACACCGAAGGTGCTCATGCAATCCGGCATTGGCGATGGAGCAGACCTGCAGCGCTTGGGCATCGACGTAATCGAGCATCTACCCGGTGTCGGCCGTCATTTCCAGGATCATGTCGCATTCGATTGTGTCTGGGAGTATCAAACGCCCGCAGCACCCCGCAATAACATGTCGGAAGCCATTCTCTTCAGTACGAGTAGAGCGAATCTGGACGCGCCAGATTTGTTTGTTTGTCAGGCGGAGGTTCCAAAGTCCACTGCCGAGAACGCTGCCCGGTTCGGACTGCCCGAAGCCGGCTGGACTTTATTCGGGGCCGTCGCACATCCTAATAGCCGAGGCCGCCTTCGTCTGACCGGGCCCTGCCCGTCTGACCCCATCTTGATTGAGGCCAACACGCTGGCTGACCCTGCCGATTTACAAACAGCGGTGGCGTGCGTCGAACTCTGCCGTGAAATCGGTAACGCCGCTGCGCTTCGTCCCTTCGTCAAGCGTGAAGTGATGCCAGGCAATGTCAAAGGCATTGAACTCGAGCGGTTTGTTCGCGACGCCGCAACCAGTTTCTGGCACGAGACCGGCACCGCCCGCATGGGCCGCGATTCGATGTCGGTGGTCGATGCCCAATTGAAAGTCTACGGGATCGACAATCTTCGGATCGCAGATGGATCAATCATGCCGCGAGTTTGTACTGGCAACACCATGGCGCCATGCGTAATCGTAGGCGAGCGCGCCGCTGAGATTCTAGCCGCAGCGCATGACCTGTCCGCAGCAACAACTCGCAGCGGCGACTGACGAACGATCACTACTTCCGGCCATACCGATCGATGCCGAGTTTTTGGATCTTGGACTCCAGGGTCTGCCGCGGAATCCCGAGTTTCGCGGCAGCGCCGGACGCACCCGAAATGCGGCCACGGCTCTCGGCGAGTGCGGCCTCGATCATTTCGATTTCGCGCTGCGCCAGAGCCGAGGCAGCCTTGCGTGGACCAGACGGCGCACCCTCGTACGCGAACCAACTCTCGTCAACGGTGAACGTGTCCGTATCCGTCAGAATGATGGCGCGTTCCACCACATTTTGCAGTTCACGGATATTACCGGGCCAACAGTAGGCCTTGAATTGATCGAGCGTCTGCTTCCCGATATGCCGAATAGTCTTGCCGGCTCTTTGGGCGTATCGCGCGACGAAATACTCTACCAGCGCCGGGATATCCTCGACCCGCTCGCGAAGCGGCGGAATGGCGATCGGAAACACATTGAGCCGGTAAAACAGGTCCTCGCGAAAAGTTCCAGCAGAGATTGCGGCGCGCAGATCGCGATTCGTGGCGGCGATCAAGCGTACATCGATGGAAATGGGATGATTGCTTCCCACTCGTTCGAATTCGCGCTCTTGCAACACACGGAGCAAAGCAATCTGTGTCTCCATGGCAAGATCGCCGACTTCATCCAGGAACAGTGTTCCACCGTGTGCAGCCTCAAATCGGCCGACCCGTCTTTGCAGCGCTCCCGTAAACGCGCCTTTTTCGTGTCCAAAGAGTTCGGATGCAATCAGAGCTTCGGGAATCGCGGCGCAGTTCACTCGAATGAAGATTCGCGAGGAACGATTCGAACGCCGGTGCAGCGCACGCGCGACCATTTCTTTGCCGGTACCGGTTTCGCCCAGAATCAGAACCGTCGAATCGGAGGGCGCCACTTTAGCAACTTGCTGCAACACGTGGCGCATGGGTTTGGACGTTCCGACAATATCGTCGACCATCGAGAAGCGGTCGACTTCTTCGCGGAGCGCCAGATTCTCGTTCCGAAGACTTTCTTCCGCCGTCTTCCGGGCATTGATGTCGGTTCCAGTCGCATACCAGCGGATGATCTGTCCTGCTTCATCTTTCTGCGGATTGTACTGGACAAGGTGCCAACGATACTGCCCGTTGGTCAAGCGAACACGGACTTCCAGTTCGAATGGGGCTCCACGCGTAAGTCCCTGGCGGCGGTCGGCCCGCACTCGCTCGACATCGTCGGGATGAAAGGGGAGCCAGAACGAGTCCTCTTCCTGCACGTCCGCCATCTTGATGCCGGTGCGCTCGAGTGCGACCTGATTCACGTAGAGCACATTGCCGTCCGGCGCCAGCACGACGATGTATTGCGGGATGAGGTCCGTAATCGTACGAAACTGCTGCTCGTTATGCCGCAGAGTCCGGTCGGCGTGCTTTCGTTCCTCGATATCGATAGCGATCCCACACCAGCTTTCCGTGCCGCCGTCGTGAGACGCTTCAGATCGAAAGAGAAACCAGCGGTAAACTCCGTCGAACCGTCGCAGGCGGGCCTCCGCTTCGAAGCGCGAGCAGGACTTCTCGACAACCTCCTCACGGTCTTCAGGGTGAATCGCGTTTTGCCAACCAAAACCCCGTGATGCTTCCGCAGAGAGCCCGGTATATTGGTGCCACCGCTGGTTCCAGAATTCAGGCGAGCGAATCGAAGTACCCGACCAGGCAATTGCGGGGATCGCATCGATGAAGGATGGGCGGCGAGGTTCGGACCCGTTCAGGTCGTCGCCGCCTCCTGCGATTGCTTTCCCACGATTCTCGACTTTGCCCACGGATGCTTGCCTAACTCCGATGCGGACGATAGTTCAGCGGCTGTGCACTCTTCCGCCATTTCGAACTGCGTCCCTCGCTCGTTTTCTCATTAAACCGCAATGAGTGGGCGAGTTTTTGCCAAGCGTAGCTGTCGCTTTCAATTGATCCCTGAGTCACGGGCCACGTGGAAACTGAAGCCACCCACCGCATAGATCGCGGTTAACAGCGCAGCGTAGAGAATCCAGTTGGATGGTTAATAGGCATGTCGGAGAAGTGGATCGTGTCAATCTGCGGATCCCTCCTGAATCAAGTGCCTTATCCGGAAACAATCTCCTGTTTAGGATCTTCGAAAGTCAGCTCGACTGGTTGTCGGATCGGACAGCCGTGATTCGCGGTAAATGTCGCCGTCTCGCCATCCAGCAATCCGAGGTGAAATCCTCCAAAGTAGACCTGGAGTGCACCTGCTGATGGAACTGAAAGGCGTTCCGTTGTCAGTGCGAATGCGTTCGGGTAGGCCATATTCTTTCATCAACTCGTCACAAACTCTATCCACTTCCCGGTGATTTAGGTTGTCGATCGCCTGGCAGTAAAGCACGAAACGGCTAGATCGTACGATTAATCGTACTCGCAGCCGGCCAACAATGCGTAGAGTCAATGCGCTGGAGCCGTGCCCGAACTTTTCTTGCACCCCACGTCGGATACTGTTGCCTCATCGTGAGAATGTGTTCCCGTGTTGATTCCAGAACTGCATTGGGATGGGTGTGAGGACCTCGGCTTAGGTCCAGAAGTCCTGCAGCTCCGTTAACCTGCTATCGCTTCTTCCACTTGTACCCCGTCTTCCGCGAAATTCTGAAACGACGGCACAGATCGGCACTGTTTCTTCGCCTGACAGCACTTCAGCGATGAACTTGAGGCGCTCATCGACTACTCCGGTCTCTTTCCCGGGGGCATTGACGCATTCTCCAATTCAAGGAGCTAATCGTTACTCCTGTTTTCGGTCCGAACTGTTACCGATGTTCCCGGGCCATACAGAGACCGCTATCGGACTAAAATCGAAACTCCTACTTAGTGCTTGGCCTGACTGCCAATCCAAATATCTTCCTCATCATCCGATGAGATGAAGAAGAAGGTTTTTCCGTCCGGCGAAAGGGTGAATCTGGAATGCATTTCGCCCTTGGAACCGTCGGCAACCGGATGGATCTGATGAGTTCGTACATCCGCCAGAAAGATTCCACTTTGCTGGCTGAAGAGAAGATGCTTATCGTCAGCGAGCCACTCCGTCGAAGGATAATAGGCTCGTGGCGCAATCTCCCAGTAATCTTCGGAAGACGCGGTGTAGATGAACAGCGATCCGGCGCCAAACCCCTCGGAACGCATCCGTCCCACCACAGAATTCTTCGTCGGAGACCAGGCGATCGGAGCGAAAACGGAAGGCACGTGAAGATCAGGAACCTGTCTGCCGGGAGGATCGATCGCAATCGGCTTTCCGTCCACCGGATAGCCTACCAATGTGCCATCGGGCGTCCAGGTGAAGAACATCGGTCCGTTCCGCGTGAGCTGAGCAAGGCCGGCGCCGTTTGGCCGAATCGACCAAATTTCGAACTTGCCGGTTCTATTTGAGAGAAACACGATTTGTTTCCCATCATTCGACCAGCGAGGAGTGCGGTCATTGAACGCATCGTTCGTAATGCGGTGCAGATCCGTTCCGTCCGGTCGAATCAGAGCCAGGTCCTCCTGCGGATCCTGCATACGAACCACGATCCATTTGCCATCGGGTGAGATATTCGGTTCGCGCAGGCTCCGCTCGCCAAAGGTGAGCTGGACCTTTTTGTCGAGAGCGACTCCCTTATCGACACTAAAAGGCGCGCGATACAACTGGCTGGACACCAATCGATGGACGTAAGCGAATTTCTTGCCGTTTGGAGCAAAAGAAACCCATCCGCTATAAGGCGATGGCGTCGTCACCGGTTCCGCATGTCCGAGAACTTTGCCGGTACTCTGATTAATCGGCGCCCGCCAGAGATTCATTGAGCCGCCGCGATCGCTCGAGAAATACAAGTAGCGTCCGTCCGGTGACCATTGTGGGTCCCAGTCAGTCCAGGTGTCATGCGTGACCCGAACGGCATCGAGCGGACGTCCGTCTACGGCATTCGCCGCTACCGACCAGATATCGCGCTCTCCGTCCCGGTCGGTTCCCCAAAAAGCGATTCGGCGTCCATCCGGCGACCAGCTCGGTTGGATGGCGTCGTAAATCGACTTCCCGGATCCGAGCCGCGCCGTCCGTTTCGTCCTGACGTCCACCACAAAAATCGCACTCACATCGAGCCCCGAAGCCTCAGCGGGATCCGAGAACGTCTCGCTGGAGTACACAATCTTGCTGCTGTCTGGTGACCAGGCCGGATGGTATCCCCGGTCAGTCAGTTGCGAAATTTTTCTTGTCTTGGTGTCCAAAAGGAAAATGCCGCCGCCCTCACGCTCACTTCGGAAGACGATGTTCTTTCCGTCCGGAGACCAAGCCGGTTGCAGGTTGTCAGCTGAAAATCCGGGGGTCAATTCGGTGACCGCCAGACTGCTGAGATCGCGCTCGTATAAGTCCCATCGGCCGGCTTCTCGCCTGGTATAGACCAGGAATTTACCGTCCGGCGAAAAGCTCGGAGACATACACGGAACTTCGTCGTTCGTAATGCGACTGAAGGTCACAAACGCCGGCGCTATCGGTCTGAGCTTGGGACTGCGGAGCAACCAGCCTACTACCCCAAGGGTAATTGCCAATACGCCAAGGAGTGCAATCATCGCCCAATGCCGTTTCCGGTCTAATGCAACCGGTCGCACTGCTGGGATGGGGAGCAATGAGGGGGCATTTGTTCCCGCAGAAGCGGATGCAAACGGCTGCTCTCGCAAATCGATAGACGGCGCTGCCGCTGCTAAATCCTCGAAAGAGGGAATGTAGGCTCCTCGGGGCAGGGTAATACGAAGCTTGTCGCCGGATCCGATTCCGTCATAGTACTTCTGCAGGCGGGAGCGAAGACGGCTGGCCTCCACTCGCACAATCGGATCGAGGCGCGGATCGAAATCGTCACCGCGATCGAAAACCTCGACGCCCAGTGTGTATTCCTTGAGTTCCCCACCTGCTCCCTGCAGCCGCTTCTCGACTAAATGCCGAAGGAGACGCTGCTGACGCGCAGCCCCGGAGAAAATGGAGCTGCCCAGAATGAGATCGAGGTGAGAAATGACTTGCTCGGTGGACGGGCCCCCAGTTACCGAGGTCCGAGCAGATTCGAGATTACCGCTGACTGCCGGTGTCGTGTCTTCCAAAGGTGGCCGATCCCAGTTGCCAGAGCCGCGTAACATACCGCATAAAAGGCGACAGTGGTGCTACCTTTCTTAGGCTACTACTAGCGTAACGTACGCGACCGATTATGTTCAATGCTCTGAGGTATCGTTCGCGGCGTAACCGTTACTGCACTCGAAAACCCATAGCCGAAACTATTTTCTTTTCAATAGGTTTCGCCGTAATAGCTGGAACGGGACAGACCATGCGTCAGCTTGATCCGGATAAATTTCGTTCAGCGGTCGATTGCGCTTCGGGCTCAATCAACCGCCCAACACTGCGCTTATTGCGGTGCTACCAGTCCTTTGCGGATTGCGAACAAAACCAATTCCGCTGTGCGATGAATATTCATCTTTTCCATCAGATTCGCGCGATGGACGGAGACAGTGTTCACGCTTAGGTCAAGCAACGACGCAATCTCCTTGTTCGATTTGCCTTGCGCAATCAGCTGCAGCACCTGTTTTTCGCGCGCGGTCAGCCGCTTGAGTTCGTCGTCGGTATCGTTTGAGACATACTTCAACCCCGATCCGATGAATCTCTTGCCTTCGGCGACGATCTTTATCGCTCCGACCAGATCCACGTCGATCGCGCTCTTGAGCAAATATCCCTTCGCTCCCGCATCCATCGCATTGCGGACGTAGTTATCTTCCGCATGCATGCTGAGAATCAGAACCTCCGTGCCGGGCAGGTGTTTGAGAATTTCCTTTGTGGCCTGCACTCCATCGAGTTCCGGCATCGATAGATCCATCACCACGACATTCGGCTTTAGCTCATAAGCCATGCGGATAGCCTCGACACCATTGCTGGCCTCGCCGACTACCTTGATTTGCTCATCATCTTCCAGAATGCGCCGAAATCCGCGGCGAACCAAACTATGGTCGTCCGCCAGAAGGACTGTAATCTGATCAGTCATAACTAATGTTTGCTCGCTCATGATTCGCTTAATAAGACCTCCGATTTTGTTTCTTCTTCTTCGACATCGGGCAGAGAATCGTCCTGCCGCAGCGGTATAACGAGCGACACGGTTGTGCCCTCGTTCGGTTTAGACGAAATGTTGATCTGTCCGTCCAGAATTTCGGCTCGTTCCTGCATGGCAATCAGTCCCAGACCGGGCGATTTTCGCTTGCCCTGGCGCAAACCAACGCCAAAGTCGCGGATATCGACCTGCAAAGTTTCCGCCGTAAAGGTCATCTCAACCTCAGCCGAAGTGGCCCGAGCGTGTTTAGCGGCATTGTTCAAGGCTTCCTGCACAATGCGGAAGCAATGCGTGGCACGCTGCCCCGTAATGCGGACCACCTCTCCCTTTACGATTGCTATGGTGTGGATACCGGTCTGGCGTTCGAAAACCTCGGTATACCACTCAATGCCTTTGGCCAGTCCATAGTCGTCGAGAATCGCCGGATGAAGCATTTGGGACAACGACCGCATCTTTTCGAGGGTCTGATGAGTGATCTCACGAACTTCGCTGAGCTCTGTGCGAAACGGCGAATCAGGAGGAAGGCCCTTCCGTTCCGCTCTTGCCAGCATCGCTCCGACAGCGGTTAAGATCTGTCCGAACTCATCATGAAGCTCCCGCGAGACCGATCGCAAAACCTCTTCTTGAACGCGAATCAATCTCGTCGCCAGAACGCGCCTTTGCCGTGAAAGCGATTTCATGCGGTCGAAGAGCTGACGGTTTGAGTAGATCAGGTAAAGGCTCGTCACCAGGATGGCCAACATCGCTCCGCTGACGAAAAAATAGAGGTTGCGCTCGGCGCCATCGTAGATGCCGGCAACTTCCTGGTCGGCTGACTCTTCAGCGGCGTTATTTCGCTCGAGCAAGGCAGCCAGACGGCGAGCCAGTGAAATTTGATAGTCGGTAAGCTGTCGCGAGGCGAGGCTTCGCGCTTCCACCTCGTTCCCCTTGGCGGCCGCTTCGAATACTTCATCGGCCGTGCCCCAGAACTTCTGAAGGGCCGTCATCAACTCCGCTTGCATCTCGACGCGCCTCGTCACCGGGGCTAGTTCTATGTCCGCGGTAACCGCTTCGGCGAGATCCGACCGAATTCGGTCGAACTCACCTCGATACTGGGCAATGCGCGACGACTTCGGCCTCTCGGTCATCTCCTGCAGCTTGAGTCCCAGAGTATTTACGTCGTTCTGAACCCGCAGCAGCAACAGCGAATCATGGCGATTGAGGTCGATCCGCTGCGTTTGCAGCCGGCGCAGAATGTGTAGCTGGTTTAAAGTGTAGGCTGAGAATCCAGTCACAGCGGCAAGCGTGATCAGCAAACCAAACAGCAAACGTACGGTAGGCGACTTTGTCATGGAGATGAATATCGGGTAAAGAGGCCTTCATAGGAGTGACGAAACTAAACGCTCATTTGTTGCTACTATCTGTCACAATCACGAGTGATTGCTCCCGTTTGCACCGGGTTACTATGTAAGCAAGTCGATGTCTCGCGGTGTTTGCACGTTTCTGGTCGCATTGCGTCATCCCTTTGTAGGGAAATGTCGTCGTCGAACATCGATTGGAATTTCACGAGCGCTTCCGTCAGCGTGGCATCTCGCCAGGCGGACAGGGAGATCCAGGTGAGCGAGTTCGTGCCTCCTATCTCCGATTCCCGCGTGGACGCTCAGGCGGAGGCCGAAGCGCGCTTCGTGCAGCAGCATTTGCGCCGTATTTTCCTTCTGATCTATCGAATTGTCGGCAATGTAGACGATGCCCAGGATCTGACGCAGGAGACCTTCATCAAGGCTCTGCAGCGCCAGACTCAGCTGAAAGATATGGATCGCGCGGCTCATTGGCTCTCGCGAATCGCCAGCAATACCGCGATCGATTTTTTACGCCGCAATAAACGCCAGCCGGTCTCGGACATTTCCGAGTTGGCGGAGATGCGAAGCAACTATGAAAGTCCGGAAGAGTCCCTCCTTCGTGGCGAACATCGTTCTCATCTCGATCGCGGCCTCGCCCTGCTGACCGAACGCGAACGCATGGCTCTTCTTCTTCGCGATGTGGAGCAGATTCCCGCCGAGCAAGTTGCTCTTCAAATGAACTGCTCGATGGCCACCGTTCGGTCTCACATTGCGAATGCTCGTATCAAATTTAAGAAGTACCTGGAAGTGAGAAAGTTCCTGTGAAGCCCGCTGCCGGTTCGTCTTCTTCGCATGTCAATGGAAAGTCGCTGGCGCTATATGCCAGCGGTGATTTGCCTCTGGTTAGCAAGTTGAGGGTTACGCATCACGTGTGGCGTTGTGCGCAGTGCGAAAACCAGGTGGCCCAATTTCGTGCCTCCTTGGTCGAGTTGCGCGCCGAAGCCAGCAGTGAGACGTTGACAGCTTGCGAAGCGGTTCTCGACTGGTCTCGCCTCGAAAGCGAGATGCATGGAAACATTGCCGTGGGTGTGGCCGCTGCCCGTTGCATCGACAATGTTGGCCGGCGCAGAAGCTTCTCACGCGGCGCTCTGGTTGCCGGCGGATTGGCTGCCTTGTTTGTGGCTGGTTGGTTTACCCACATTCCTCCCGACCAGAATCGTCATCTGTTTGCGTCGTTGCGTCGCCTGGCCGGAATGGATGAATCGCAAACCTCTTCTACCATCGTCCAAACCACTCCTACCGGCATTGCTGTGCGCTCGCAAGGTGCCACCTTGACCTTGCGGCACCCTTCGTCCGCGATCGTGTCTTTATCTGGAAATTCGACGGTCACGGCTCGCTATCTGGACGAGAACACGGGCCAGGTCACTATTACGAAAGTCTATGGGCAGTAGCTTGTATCGCTGGAGCTGCCTCCTTGTCTTTCTTTCTTTAGTTGCCATCACTGCTGACGCACAGGAAGGAAGCGGGCGCTGGCTGGACGTCGAGTTTCCTCACGACTCGCCCGTTCTCTTAGTGTCTTTTAGCGGATCCACGCCTGCTCGTGTGCAGGGAATGTCGATGGCGATCAGCGTTCACGCTGCGCTCCTGCTCCGTAATACCGGAAAGAAGCCGATCTCCGGTCTCACGCTCCGGGTAGAAGCCCAGGATCTGACTCCGTCCGGCAAAGGCTCCGTCACGGTCCCGAGCCTGACTGTGCGTCCCGGAGAGGTGTTTCCAGTAAGCGTGGACGTCGAAGTTTTGCGGCCCTTCAACGCGCCGAAGACCGATCGCGCCATGGTGCAGATCGCTCTCGACTGCGCTTTGTTTAGCGATTTGACGTCTTACGGTCCGGATAGTCTGGGATCGCGCCGCACGCTCATGGTCTACGAGCTACAAGCCCGGCGGGACAGACATTACCTCGCGTCGCTCCTTCAGAGCGGTCATTTTACCCAAGTGAGAGAAGAGTTGAACTTCGGACTACAGGAGTTCAGCCCGGAACAATTCGGGCTTGAATTGCTTCGACCTTCCCACGTCTCTCAGGAGCACGACCATCATATGTCGATCGATGCAGTCTCGTTCCCGAGTTCCCCTGTGCAAACCATGGGCGGTGCGGCCCGTGTCTTCGGTAATGAAGTGCGGGCGCCGCAAATCGAAATCAAGAACGGTTCTCAACGCTTGGTCCGTAATCTGGACATGGGCTGGATTATTCGCGATGAACGGGGCCAGGATTTTCTCGCCGGCTCGACAGCGGCTTCCGTCCAACTCGCCCCCATTCAGGCTCAGAAAGTAAGTGAATCCGCTACTCTGCGGTTCTCTCGTCCCAAAGGTCAGCCCATGCTGATTGAAGCGTTGATGGCGTTTGTAAACGATGTGGAATTTGGAGATGGAACAGTCTGGATTCCAACTCGCAACGACATCGATGCCGCCACCAACGATCCCATTCTTCACCGAGCGCTGATCATGTCTCCGGAACGGGAACGGCTGGCCGGCATCTACCGTCGCAAGGGAATCACCGGTCTGGCAGACGAGTTGAAAAGGGTAAACTGATCAAACCGAATGCCCACCGAAGAGGACCATTCGACGGCGCTGCAGAAGTTCATCGGGAAATCACTGGACGGCCTGCCGCTGAGTGACCGCTGGGACATTTCCGGAAACTGGATCGCGACGGAGCTGTATTCTCCGCAGCGTTTGCCGCTGCGCACAATCGAAGCAATCGGCGCCGACGCGCGAGACTGCATCCGCCAACTTCGCGAACGCGGACGCGATCCGGCGCTCTTTGAATATTCGCCCGTACCGCAGCCTTACGCGCCCTGAGAAGTGTGAAGCAAAATCGAACGGAACTGCTAGACTGAAAGTCGTTCGGGGCGTGGCTCAGCCTGGTAGAGCGCCTGGTTCGGGACCAGGAGGCCGGAGGTTCGAATCCTCCCGCCCCGACCAATCTTTTCAATAACTTACAAGCAAATCACTTCAGAGCGCGATTTCTGGCAACCAGGAGTTCTTCGGGTTAGAGGTAGCGCCATCCGCCTGAGATACAGTGATTTCGCTGTGTTTCCAGCAAGTTCGGCGCGAGGTTTAGGGTAGCCATAGTGACCGGAGGCGGTCGCTGCGTTTTAATCTACACACTGATTTTCCATTGATGCCGATTCGCGGTAGCTTTGCAAGTCCGAAGAGGTGACACGATGTTAAAAGAACTTGATTACAAGAGCCTGAGAGACGCCTTGGCAGGCAACGCGATGGCGTTCCGCGCCGTGACGGATCTCGATCCCGCCGGAGGGGAGGGCGATAAAGTATTTCCTCCGACATACCAAGGCGGAGTGTACGCTCGCGAAAAGCGCGTTATTGACGGCGTCGAAGTTCCTTGCGTCCTCTTGGATTCTGTCCAATCACAAGCGAATCGATTGGAATTGGCGCTGCTCGATTGGCATAGGAATGCCGCAGTCGGTAAGAAGCCGTTTCCGCTCGTGCAAATAGATTTCACCAAAAGCGAGGCGAAGGATGTGGGCTATTTTTCCGTATTGGAAGCACCTCACAGGATCGCCGATGCGGTGTTCCTGGCCAGCGAAATAATAGAAAATGAATCGGAAAAGCCGAAACGCTTTCGTGACGCCAAAAATCCGACGAACGGAAGCAAAATGGGAGCCATTGTTGACGGTGCCAGCTCTCGAAATGCGTCCGGGCTCTTCGGCCTCTGCCCGATGGCGTTGGTATTCGGCATGTGGGACTCACACGGCGCACGCGGCGGGCTTGGCGAGAAGTTTCAGCGAACTCTGGTTTCTGAAGTCTTCGGGGTGGGATCTACGGAGGACAACCGAAGGCCCGCGAGCCGAGTTGATCAGCTTCTGGTAGTCGCAGGCGAAAGTCTCCCGATCAAAGAGAACGAGGACGGATCATGGTCTCCGGTTGAGAAAGGGAGCGGCAACTCAAAACTGTCCAACGTAGGACTCGGTAACGTAACCCCCTCACTGAAAGTTCCTCCGAACAAGCGAAAAGACTTCGAGAGCGAGTTCAATCATGGCGGTGTAACGGTCTGCTATGCCCGGCAGATCACAGTGGTCTCCCTGGCGGCCTTGCGGAGACTCCAGTTCCCGATTAAAGATAAGAACACAGAAGATCAGATCAACATAAATATCGAAGCGCGCACAACTCTTGCTGCTCTTGCGCTTGCTGCGGTCGCGCGGCAATGGCAATCAGGTTTCAGTCTTCGATCACGGTGTGATCTGATTCCGCGCGAGGAGCTGACCTTTGAACTTCTTAAACCCGGCGGCAAAGAGAAATTTCAGCTCTCGGCCGGTCACGAAATCAAGTTATTGGATACGGCAGCCAGTGCCGCGAAGAAGGCTGGCCTGTCTTGGCCAACGGAATCGGTCGGACTGTGGAAAGATGGCTGCCTGACGCTGACTCCCGGCGCGGATCTCGCGAAGGCAGTTGCCAAAAGCCGGCAACTCGCTGCACAGAGCCGAGACTAACCTCAACCATGTTTGGCTTTCGGGTTACCTACCTGCGCGGCTCAGTCACTGCCGCGAATATACGCACCGGTAACGAGAAAGACGCTGTCGAATGGCCACCCCATCCGGACAGGCTCTTTTGCGCGTTGGTGCAGGCTTGGGGTGATCTCGGCGAATCGCAAAGCGCCCGTGAAGCTCTCGAATGGCTGGAAGGACCAGATGCGCCCCTAATCCGCTGCGGTACTTTGCTGAGTTCGGTTGTCGTGCGCAGATTCGTGCCGGTCAACGATGAATGGGATCCGGTTGTGAAACAGGGCAAGAGAAAGGGCGAGCCACACCCGTGTATTACGGGTACATTGATTGGACGCGACCGGAAGGAACGCCGAATACCTACCGGGACGCTCAGTGACGACACTGTAATATTTTGGTGGCCTGATAAAGTCGCAACTCCGCAACAGTACGAGTCTCTTTCCGGACTTGCCGGCGCAGCGGCAAGCTTTGGTCATTCATCGTCTTTGGTGGCAGTCGAGGCAATGAACAGCGACGAAGGACTGATTCCGTCGTGGGTACCCCAACCCGGCGGTTCGGTATCGCTGCGCGTACCTCAGCCTGGACGCTTAAGCGTACTTTCAAAGGCGTTCCGGGCGCAGCCTAAGCGGTTGCGGCCACCAGAATCGCTTTGGGTCAGCTATGGAAAGCCAGGTTCATCCGAGAAATCAGCTCGAGGAGATCATCGCGATCTGTTCGTTTTCCGCCTCGTCAGCGACAGAGCACCACTCCCACTGGAAGCGACTCATCGCGTACTTTCTCTTTGGCGCCGTGCACTTCTAAGTAAAGCTGACCAACCAGTATCCGAAATCATCAGCGGCCATTCCGCGGAGAGTACGCGGCAAGCGCCGATTCCCAGCAAACGTTCGCACCTTGCGTTGTTGCCGTTGCCGGACGTTGGCCACCAATACGCTCGATCACACCTGATGGGCGTCGGAGCCGCATTACCCTCAGATGTTTCGGCGCCGGAGCGCAATGCCTGCCTTCGCGCCCTTGGTCGCGTCGAGGAACTGGTGGACGATAACCTCGGAAAGCTGCGCCTGGAACGTTGCTCTTCTGAGGAGTCGCGCAACGGCCTGTGGCCGGAGACGTGGTGCAAAGGCGCGAGGATTTGGGGAAGCGTGACGCCCGTCGTGTTTGGCAGGTATCCTGACGAACTTTTTGGGGCGGAAGCCGTGCGTATGGCTCGCGGAGCATGCGGGATAGCCGGGCTTCCTGATCCGCTTGAGGTGATTATCGCGCCCGTTTCTTGGGTTCTCGGGGTACCTCCGGCGAATCGATTTCCTCCGCTCCAGAGCCGCCCTGGAAAACCCAGGCGCGCACATGCCCATGTGCGACTGGTATTCTCCCAGAAAGTTGCCGGACCAGTCCTGGTCGGAGCGGGCCGACATCAGGGCTATGGTCTGTTTCGGCAACTTAATGAGGATGAGAGTTGAAACTCGATCCTTCGCGCTTCGATTTGTGGTTCAAAGCCCTGAACGACATGAAGGCGGAAGACCAACCTTTTCCGTGGCAACGAAGGTTGTTTCGGGAATGGCTTTGTCCGTCCGAAGAGGGTGCTGCGGGGTGGCCCAAGCTTATCCAGCTTCCGACAGCGAGTGGGAAGACGGCGCTTATTGATATTGCGGTACTGGCCCTCTCTGCAGGATCACCGGCTGCACGGCGACGAATCGCCTTTGTTGTTGACCGGAGAGTCGTGGTGGACGAGGCTGCCAGACGCGCCAACTCGATTGCGGATCGGTTGCGTGACGCGTTGACGGTTCCCGATTCGCCGCTTTACGAGGTGAGCCAATCTTTGCTATCCCTCGGGGGCGATTCGCCGCTTGTGGTCGCTACGCTTCGCGGCGGAGTTGTACGAGACGATAGCTGGGCCCGATCACCGGCGCAACCGACCGTCATCCTCACGACCGTGGACCAAGCCGGTTCTCGCCTGATGTTTCGAGCTTACGGGGGTCACGGACCGCGATCATGGCCCATCCATGCCGGGTTGTTTGGTCGTGACACCCTGCTCATTGTCGACGAAGCTCATTGTGCCGCCCCGTTTTGTGAGACTGCAGTTGCCATCTCCACGAAATGGCAGAATTTCGCGGAACACCAGATTGGCTCTAGCCTGTCCGTTGTCAAAATGTCTGCCACTCCAGGCGAAGGTGCCGACTTCGAATTCGACTCGCAAGATCGTGCAGATCCAGTCCTGAAACGTCGAATGATGGCAAATAAGCCCGTTGAACTTGTCCCTGTGACGGCCGATAAGGAAAACCATCGGTTAAGGCTCCTCGAAACCATCCTTGACCGCGCTCAACTACTGATCGATTCCATGTCGCAAGGGGTGGTGGCTATAGTAGTGAACCGGGTGGCCGACGCTCGCGGAATATTTGCACGACTCGTAGTGCCTGGCGAGAGTAAGTTGCTTCTGACAGGCCGTGTGCGAGGTTGGGACCGGGATCGACTGCTTCAAAGTTGGCTCCCCAGGATTCGCGCTGGCGCGCGGGAGGAAACTGCCTCGCCTATCGTCGTAGTCGCGACTCAATGCATCGAAGTGGGAGCAAACCTGGATTTCGACTTTCTCATCAGCGAAATTGCATCGCTCGACGCGCTCAGACAACGCTTCGGGCGAGTTGACCGGCTGGGCGGGCGGCGAGAGCGTGCCGAACAGTTAGGGCGGTTTGCCTCAAACACCGGAATGATTGTGGCGACCACTCGGCAGATTGCCGAGGAGGCGGGCAACGCAAAATGGCCAGACCCGATCTACGGGCACACGCTAAGCCGATCCTGGAACTGGATGCGCGATAATGCTTCAGCGGGACCGCTCACTTTAGATTTTGGCATTGGTGCCCTGGAGAGCATTTTGCCTGAATTCGACGAGTTGCAGAGGCTTTGTCGAGACGCCCCACGCGCCTATCCATTGCTTCCCGCATATCTCGATCTCCTGGCACAAACCAGCCCGCCCCCGCAGCCCTCGCCCGAAATTTCGGCTTTTCTTCATGGAACCACCGAGAGTTCGTCCGATGTGACTGTGGTGTGGCGCTGCGATCTTCCGGAAGACAATCCTGCGCTTTGGCCGCAACGAGTCTCCGTTCAACCACCGCTGACCGGTGAAGGATGTCCGGTGCCCATCTGGGAATTTCGACGATGGATTGCCGGCGCCGAACCGGGGGATGACGCCGGAGATTTAGAGGGCGTGCATGCCGGAGAAGAAGATAAAAGTTGGGGCAGGACAGTCCTCCGTTGGAGAGACCAGAATAAGGCGAAAGCATTGCCGGGAAATCAAATCGTCGCTGGCGATGTCGTGGTCGTTCCATCCGGCTATGGAGGCTGCGATGAATGCGGGTGGAGTCCATCGAACCACTCGCCAGTTTCCGATATTGGTGACGCGGTCGCCTTTGTTAGCGGGCGTCGTCGGGTGCTCCGGCTTGAGACTCTTGCGGGTTACGAATTCGCGAGTTCATTGCTGACCGAGCTGAAAGCTTGGGCGTGCAACGATGATGAGGCGCCGCCCGCCTCGGGGACGCTCAAGCAACTCGCCTTAATGATTGATCTTCCGCAGTGGCTCCGGGATTTGGCCTTCTCGCTTTCCCAAGAGAGGAGGTGCCGGGCAGTTGAAACGTCAGGAACCTCCGCGATAGTTGGAAGCCGCGGCTCTATTGACGATGTATCCACCGCGGAAGACTCGTCGACGCTTGGAACGGAGTGCACGATCACCCGCCACACAGCCGGAGTGCGGAAGTATGCCAAGCGTTTCGCTCAAGCTCTTTTGCCACCGCACCTGGCGCAAGACGTTGTTCTCGCAGCATGCCTTCACGACGTGGGCAAGGCAGATCCCCGCTTTCAGGCATGGCTCCGTGGGGGCGATGAGATTGCTGTTGCTCGTGACACGAAGCTCCTCGCAAAATCCGGTGAGAATCCCCGAAATCGCGCTGCTATCCGAAAAGCTCGCATACTCGCTAAATACCCTGAAGGCGCGAGGCACGAAGTGCAATCGCTTGCGTTGATCGCCGATCAGAAAGGGCTCCGGAGTCAGGCCAACGACTGGGATCTGGTGCAACATCTAGTAGTCAGTCACCATGGCTTCGGACGTCCCTTTGTCCCGGTCGCTTGCGATATGAGTCCCGTTGAAGTCAGCTTGCTGCACTACGGATCGATGCTGTCGGGCAAGAGCGACCACGATCTCCATCGACTGGACAGCGGAATCGCAGATCGATATTGGTTTCTGGTGCGTCGGTATGGTTGGTGGGGCCTTGCATGGCTGGAGACTATTGTTAGACTGGCGGACCATCGCCGGTCCGAAGACGAGGAACGTCTTGGCGCCAATCGTATCTGAATTTCGTTTGAGCGGACCGCAGGGGAACAATCCCCTGGGATTTCTCACGGCGCTGGGTAGTCTTGTGGTGCTGTCAGATGGCTGCTCTGGGAGTAGTCTGCGGTGGGACGGTTTAGTGCCATGCCTTCGCCTTTCGCATGACGATTCCCCGAGGTCCGAAGATGAACTTGTCAACTCTCTTTACGCGAAACTCCATCGTGTTCGCGAACAAGACGAAGGTTTCGCTCACGTCAAGAAGGCGATGGACCAGGCTAAGACGGCGGTGAAGAAGAAAGCGGAGGAAATCAAAAAGCGACAGTTGGGCCGCGCCGACGCCAAAGGGGTCCGCCTAATAGAGTTGGAGCCACTGCGGGCAGAATTTCTCGAACAAAAATCTAAGTACCGAGTGACACTCAGAAAGAGCGCCGCGGACCCGAGTCTCATCCTCGGCAAGAATCTAACGGAGTCGAATGCCGATTTCGTGGAATTTGTCATATTGGCTTCCGAGGGCTGTTCTTCCGGGGCGCGGCGCGATGCCGATCTGGCTAGCGCATTTGGCGTTGGTGATCCAAATTCCCCAGCCGATACTATGAAGGGTTCCCCCTGGGCGTTAATTCGCGGAGACGGTCGGCAAAACTTCCTAGAGACGGTGGAACAACTCATGGTCGGCTGCACAGCGCAGCATCTGAAACGAGTCCTCTTTGGACCCTGGTCGCTTACAGATGAAAAGTATTCGCTCCGGCTGGACCCTTGTGAAGACCGGCGCTATGCATTGATCGACAGGAACCCAACCGGAACGGGCAACGAGCCTAAGACTAGCTGGGGCGCGAACAGATTGGCATTTGAAGCTTTTCGAGTGTTTCCGGCCGTTCCCATCCGTACGGGTATGGGCGTCCTCGCGTGGAGGAAGGAAACTTGCGTGCGTTGGCCGCTTTGGACCTCGCCTCTGGGTATACCAGTAATTCAGTCATTGATGAGTCTTCCGGACCTGTGGCTGGACAAACCCGCCCATCCGTCAAGGCTTCGAGGAATCGGTGTCCATACTGTCATGGAATCGCAACGAATGTCTGTCGGGAAGAAGTTCAGCCTGAGTCCAGCTACTCCGGTTTTTATCGCTTGACTTCGAGGATCTGAGGATCGGCGCGGGCCGACGGGTTCATTGAAAACATAATTCTCTCACCGGCGGTGCGAGAATTAGGACCCTCCGGAAAGTACGCTTTTAGCGTATACTGGTTTTTGAAGCATCCGCCGATGACGGTCATCGAAACCGGCCGTTTTCTGAAAGACGCTGACAGCTTGATGCCGGAACCGGATCGGGCGCGCCTGGTTGAATTCATCGGTGCCAATCCAGAAGCAGGTGACCTGATTCCAGAGACCGGCGGCATCAGAAAGTTGCGGTGGGCTTTGCCGGGTGGCGGTAAACGAGGAGGTGCGCGGGTGATCTATTTCTTTCACAGCGAAAAGTTGCCGGTTTTCCTGCTCGCTGTGTACGGCAAGAACGAGAAAGCAAACCTGACCCGGGCCGAGCGCAATGTCATGGCGAAACTGGTTCCGGCTCTCATAAATAGTTATCCGAAGGTTCGTGGGAGGAAGTGATGAAACGAAGAAAGCCGATAAGCCGCACCACGGTTACGAAGAGTCCCTCGGTAGGGGAACGGATCATCGAGGGGCTGGAAGAGGCGATTGGGTGGTCTAACGGGGAGGAAATTCCTGTTCGCGTCACCCATGTCCAGGTCCCTGACGTGGACGTGTCCAAGGTCCGCCGCCGAATGGGCTTAAGCCAGACGCAATTCGCTTTGAAGTTCGGGTTTCCGCCCGCGACACTCCGGAATTGGGAGCAAGGACGGGTGCGCCCAGATACTCCGACGCGGGTCTTGCTAGCCGTAATCGCAAAGCATCCCGAGAGCGTCGAAGACGTCTTGAAAGACGTGCGATGAACTTCGGGCACTATGGCCGATACTATGGCTACCCCATGCAGCTCTCGTTACGCTTGATTGCTCAGCCGCACTCGAAGCGAATTCGTAAGTAACTCAATTTGAACGATGAAGAACATCCACGAGCAACCCATATCAATCGCGCTAACTCCTGATTCCTCGTCGTCCTCTGGTTCGGGACCAGAGGCCGGAGGTTTGAATCCTCCCGCCCCGACCAAGCAAGTCAATAACTTACAAGATCTGGTGCGACAGAAGTGTGTCGTTTTACGAGCGAACTCCTGGGCGGAAACCAGGAGTCGCAATTGGCTCACAGCGCAAAGCCAGTGACTACTCGCCTCCCAAGGTCTGTGACCCTAATTGCGTCAGCGTTGTAGTCGCCTTCAGTAAGACCATATGCAATACTCCTAAAAGTTGGTGTTTCTCGTGGCACTGCACTTGCCTACCGATTCTCTGGAAATTGTTTCTGAGGTGAGGCTGAGGAGCCTGAGTGCGCTGTTAATACCGAGGGCGTTTAGCCTTGGCAATTCCTGGCCGTTTGTCAAGATTCGGGCGTTGCAGAGCTTCGCGAGTTCCACGAAAACCGAGATTTGCCCGAGAACAGTCCGTAGCAGATAATGATGGAGGACGTAGCGATGCAAGTTCAGTTTGAAATCCCCGACAATATCGCCAGCGAGTTTTCACAGCAGCCCGGCGGAATTGGACGAGCCGCGGTCGAGGCGCTCGCTCTAGAAGGACTTCGCTCTGGCCGGCTCACAGAACATCCATCCCGAGTCATGCTTGGAATTACAACAAGGCACGAGATGGACGGTTTTCTCAAGGCGCATGACGTTTTTCTAGGTGAAACGCTCGAAAGTGTCATTCGAGATTCGGATGTAGGGGCCTCCTTCCTTCGTAGATGAAGGTCGTTGTGGCCGACACATCGCCGTTGAACTATTTAGTTCAGATTGGCGAGGTCGGCATCCTTCGAGAACTCTATGGAACGATCGTCATTCCCGTTGAAGTCTTTGTTGAATTGAGTGATTCAGACGCGCCAATTGCGTTTACAATTGGATTCGACAACCTCCAGACTGGGTTGAAGTTCGTTCCAGCACGGCCCATCCCGATGCTCCCGGCTTGGCGGACCTGGATGAGGGAGAGCGCGCGGCAATCCAATTGGCCAAGTCGGAGTCTGAAGCGCTGCTGCTGATAGATGACGCTGCCGGTCGAAGAGAGGCGAACCGACTAGGGCTGCCACTGATAGGCACCTTGGGCGTCTTAAGGCTGGCGGCGGCCGAAGAGTTGATCGAATTGCGAGCCGCTCTAGACAGGCTTATGCAGACGAATTTTCGAGCTCCAGTTTCGCTGATTCGAGAGCTTATCGCTGAGAACGAGAACCGACGTCAATCTCCCGGACGCTAGCCGTCGTTGATGGTGGCAGATGCGTTACCGCTGAAGACGCTGTCTTCTTCGGGTCTGCCGTATAAAGATGCCGGTCCACGAACAACCTCGCCAGGGGTCGCTAGTGACGCCATTCGGAACGAGGCGACTCCTTTGATAGCGGAAGAGATGTCGATCCTTTTCGCAGGCACAGTAAGAGAAAGAAGGGAACTATTTCAAATACCATGCCGCCCTACGCACAGAAGTGTTGCTATCCATTACCGGGACGTCGCGCACGCCCCTAAGCTCCTCAAACAACAACCCATTCAATATCAAAGAGCAACGGAGCGTAACACTGCCTATTCGCCTTCATCGCTAGATCTCTGGTCCGGGACCAGGAGACCGGAGGTTCTTTGCTGAGAGAACCTCCAACGATTCGATAGTTATATTCGATTTTATTTAGTCGGAGGGTTTCGAGCTTGAAACCAATCGTCTGGTTGGATGACAGCCTAACGCGATTGAGAAGATCATAAGACCACCATCGACACAACGATCACCAGGGGCAGCGGAGATATCTTCGCCGACCTCGGTTTCTCGCCGGTTGAATCCCGAAATTCGCGGCTGCGTTCACAGATGATGACGGCCGTGCGGAAGTTCGTCGAGAAGTATGGATTGACGCAAGCTGACGCCGCCAAACGCCTCAAGGTCAGTCAGCCCAGAATTCCCGACTTGATACGAGACAAGATCAGCAGGTTCTCGCTCGACACGCTAGTGAACATGCTCAGCCAAGCCGGCCTGGAAGTTCGATCTCCGAATCAAGCCGCCGTCTCGGCGAGTAGCCTGATCGGCCCGCCATGATTGTCGAGAGTGCCTGCTCTGATCAAAGGCTACGCGAGAGGCCGGGGTGGTTCGCGTAGCGGTAGCAGCTCAGGCGCCCAACGAATTCCTTACCTACTTGCTGCTTTCATGAGCAAATGTGCCCAAAACCCGGTAGATGCTCCCGTTTCTTTTCTGGCGAGTGGTCAAAGGCAACTGCTCGATTTCATCGATCGACATATTGCCGAAAACGTCTTGCAGTTTTTGTAGCGGCTCGATCTCGGCAATCGTCAACCACGGGAGCCAAGAGTGGGAGCCCGCCGAATCGATGTAGCGCAAGTTGGAGAGGTTTACGGCCTCGCCCACCAGCCCTGGATGCGCAAATCCAAAGTTCTGAGAAGGCATGTTCGTTAGTTGTGTCGTCAATTTTGTGTTTTCGGCGAAGAAGCGAGCAACTTGCAAAAAGTGTGAGGAAGGATCATCTCGCAACAAATGCAGTCGATAGAAATCGTAGGCGGCGAAGGCAAGGTAGATATCGGTTCCGGAGTGGCCGGTTGCGATTAAGCTTTGACCGCGCGTATTGGCGTAAGCATACTGGGGAGGAGAATCTCGAATGGCAAAAGTCCATGCATACATCCAGGTTTCAGAGAAGTTCGCCGCATCGACGGCAGCGTCGAGCCAGGAATTCTCGTGGGTGGCATCGTAAAGGGCCAGGAATGCATGCAACGCCTGAATGCCCGCCTCTTTGTCGAGGGTATTGGGATTGTCCGCTGTTCCGCCTACGTACAGCCCCGGCTTGTAAATATTTTCGTAGCTAAACTTGCCGGCCGCCAGAGCGCTGTGGAGATAGCGTTTGTCGCCGCTTGCAAAGTACAGACCGACCAGGAACCGAATCGGATGTGTCGTGTTGAATTTGCTTTCGCCGAAGGCCTTTGTGTTGCACCCCGGCCGGCTTTGAAACATCGCGCCGCCGGGATTGAAGGCGCGATAGAAAGAGCCATCCGGGTTTTGAGTTCGCACCAGCCAATCGCCGTAGGCTCTGACAAAGCGATCCCATGACGGCTTGTCCTGATGGTGCTCGCGCATGATGTTCGCCGCATCCAGCGCGCCTTCCATGCCGTCCGAGACGATCCGCAGAAAAATGGGGTTTGTGCAATCGTTGTCGCGGAACGTGGGCGGATTGACGTTGTACCAGGTGAGTGGGAGCCCCGAAGGCGTAGCGGCGCGAGTTGCCCAGAAATCCATGGTAGCGATGCCCTTTTTCAGAATTTCCTCATTCTTATGGAGCAGGCCGTAGCGGAGCATCTGAAAGGCAGCGGGAATTTGCTCGCCGACAAATCCCATTTGATAGCTGATCTTGTTGGGAGGAATAACACCGGATGGAACCAGGGCGACAAAAGGCCAACCCCAAGCTTCATTCCGGGAGGCGGAATACGTATTGAAAAGGTCGATGCCGTCTCGATATACGGTTTGTGCTGGAACATGCTGGATCCCGGGATGAAAAAGCCGGTAAAACTGTCTCCATGTCTGTGCGTAGGCAGTGTGGAAATCCGCGTTCCCATTGGGTGCTGTCCGAAATTGTCCCATCGACATCTCGACGGTGTAGGAATGAGAAAATCCCTGCTGAACGGGATGACTTCGCCGCACCCATTTATTGGGACTTCGAAGATAATTCGTTTCACCCTCACAGGCCGGATACATAAGCGCCAACGCCACGCGAGGAACTTTCTGCGCTCCCAGTGAGGCGTATTGTATGGAGGGGTCTACCAGCCATTTGGGGCTGGTCTCGTCTGCTCCACTGGAACTGTTTGGAAGGATATGCGCGAGGGAGAGTGTTGTACCGCCGGCCGGATCCTGCATCATGATGAATGGCAGGCCGGAGCGGGTTTCACGATAGTAAAAATAATTGTCCTGATGATTGCTCGCAATCGCGCGCCGGACAACATGTGAATTATCGTCGTACCAGATGCCCGGCGCGAAGAAGTGATAATCCTCGAGCTTCACCGGGCGAGCGAAACCGACGGTGTAGCGGGAGTTGAAGCCAAGATCGTTGCGGTTGGCCACTTCTACACGCACTGTCCGGGCAACGATAAAGGTTCCCGGTTCCGTTCCTGCCCGGTAGTTGTCGAGCAGCGCAAAGCGGCTCCCGTTAGTGGTCTCGACGACTGCTCCCGCCAGAATCGATCCGTCTCCGTTCTGCTTGATGGATGAATAGCCGCTTGCAAAAGAGGGCTCGTCCGCGTTCAGGTCCGTCGATGCCGTTTTAATCAGAACCTGCGCGGGTTGGTCCACAGATAGCGGCGCGGTTAGTCCCCCGCTTGACGTAATCTCAATTCCGTAACGGCCGGCCTGTGTCGGGGAGAACGAAAGATGATAGTTTCCGGACGCAATTGTTTGACCGTATAAAGGCGATGTCCGGACCAGGACGATGACAGCCGCCCAAACACAGCCTCGCACAGCTACTTTACGCACACGGACTTTACACACACCGGATTAGCGTAATCCAGAGATCCGCCGCTAGCAATAGGAAGAATTTCCCATTGTCTTGCTGTTGCAAATTGATCTACCTAGGTAATTGCTTGTCGCCGACAAGCTTTATTTCTTGCTTCGGAAGGTCAAAGTGATTTCACGTCCAAATCCAGTCCTCTCATGTTTCGCATTATTCTTGCTGGCAGCGTTTCAGTTGCCGGCCCAAACCAATCAAGGGGCGCTGGCGGGAACCGTGGTCGATCCATCCGGAGCTGTCGTGCCAAGCGCGAAAATTATGGCGACGGACAAAGCAACAGGTGTTGCCGTCAACACGGTTTCTTCCTCGAGCGGCGTTTTCCGCTTTTCGAATCTCGCCCCCGGAACCTATTCGGTTCGAACGGAAGTCAAAGGATTTGCACCATCCGTTACCAATTCGGTGTCCATCGCGGTTTCGGTCACGACGGCGCTGAAAATAGAGGTAAACCCCACCTCGGTTTCCACGCAGGTCACGGTGACGGAAGGGGCGCCTACGGTTGAGACACAGAGCTCTCAAATCAGCAGCACCGTTACGCCGTTGCAGGTTGAGGAGCTTCCTCTCAGCCTCGGCGGGACAGGGGCATTGCGGTCGCCCGAAGCCTTTGTTTACCTCACGCCGGGCGTTACCGGGCAAGGCACAGTGCAGGGCGGCAATACCGGTGTGTGGTCGCAGCGTATTACCGGCAACCAATCGATGTCACAAGAAGTGACTCTGGATGGCATTCCCACCGACCGGACGGAATGGCATCAGGAGTTCGATGAAACGGCTCCCTCGGTGGACGCGATTCAGGAGTTCACCGTGCAAACTTCGACCATACCGGCAGAGTACGGGCACACCGGCGGCGGCGTCGTGAATTTTGTAACTAAAGGCGGAACAAACCAGTTCCACGGCGAGCTCTATGACATCTTCCGGAACGAAGACCTTGACGCCAATACCTGGTTCAACAACGGATACAAGGCGCAGGCCGGCTACACCCAAAAGGCCGAGGCTCTCTATCAGCGCCCGTTCGATAAGAAAAACGACTATGGAGGAACAATCGGCGGACCGGTTTGGATTCCCAAGCTTTATAACGGTAGGAACAAAACCTTCTTCTTTTTCTCCGGAGAGCAGTACAGGCAGTCGGTGAGCGGAACAACTGTTTCGACGCTTCCGACTGCTGCCATGCGCAATGGCGATTTTTCATCGCTGCTCGGCTCAGCCACCGGCAGAATTAATCCGTGCGATGGTTCGCCGATCCTGAAAGGCCAAATATTCGATCCGTCAACCACCCACAATGTGGGTTCGACAACTTGCCGGACTGCGTTTCCAGGCAACATTTCCCCGCGAATAGATTCGGTCCGGTGGCAGCGGCGGTGCTTCCACTTCTTCCGGCGACAACGAACGACGGGAACACGCTGAACTACGCTTATAACAGCTCTCATCCCGTTCTGAACACCACTTACTCGTTTCGAGTAGATCAAACGCTTTCGGAACGCAGCAGGATCACCGCGACTTATTCATGGCGTAAAAATCAATCGGTGGTCGGGCTTCGCTCGCTGCCGTTGCCGCTCGATCCGGGGCACCAAAACATTTCCTATACGACGGACTACGCTCGAATCGTCCACGATTACACTTTTTCGCCGTCTTTAGTAAACCAATTGGCGCTTGGTTTCAACCGCTTTGACAGCCTCAGCCAGATGCCCACCGCGACGCAAGGAGTGAATTGGGACCAGAAACTGGGGATTTCCAATGTGTCAGGTTTCGATTTTCCGCAATTGTTATTCTCCGATCCCATCGGCTATTCAACACTGGGCTCGAATATCAATAACAACTCGATCGATAATGGATACCGGATCAATGACGGGCTCACCAAAGTTTTTGGCAAACACACAATACAGTTCGGCGGCAACGCCACTTACCAGAACTATTCGCCGTTCAACTTTGCGAATCAGCAGGGCTCTTTTACTTTCTCCACAAATCAAACCGCGCCGTTGCCTAACTTCGGACCCACGGCAGGAAATGCGTTTGCGAGCTTCTTGTTAAGCGATGTCAGTTCCGCTACAGCCACCAACCGTTCCAGCCAGCCTCAATGGCGCTACAACTACTATGCGCTATACATTCAGGACAATTATCAGGTAAATCCGTCGTTAACCCTGAATCTCGGATTGCGCTGGGATGTGGATACACCCCGGCGTGAGCTTCACAACCGTACGAGTTCGTTCGATCCAACGGCATTGAATCCGCAGGCCGGCAACCTTCCAGGGGCGCTGGTTTTCGCGACGCCGAATGATCGCAGTTTTACCTCTACCTACTTCAAAGACTTTGCTCCACGCGCCGGATTCGCATGGTCGCCGCGCGGACTGCACGGCAAGTTCGCGTTCCGGGGCGGTTACGGGATCTATTACAGCGCTCTGTTCTATCCCGACGGGGGGAATCGAACGCAACAGGGGTACACAGCCACGCCATTCTTCAATTCACAGGATTTGTTCACGCCGGCGTTCAACATTAGCAGTGGATTTCCGGCTTATACGCCGGCGCCGATAATCAGCCCGGGATTCCAGAATAATAGCGGAATCGATTACGTCGCCGGAGACCAGAACAAGCCCGGTTACGTGCAGAACTGGAGTTTTCAGGTGCAACAGCAGTTGGCAACCGATCTGCTCTTCAGCCTCGGGTATGTGGGTTCGAAGGGGACTCGCCTCAATTCAAATCTTGTAGACCCCAACGCCCTCCAGCCGCAGTATCTGGGGCTGGGATCCTTGCTGACTCAAAATATCGGCAGTCCGGCGGCAACCGCGGCGGGCTTCGCGACGCCACCCTATCCTAATTACGGCGGAAAAACCGTGGGCCAATCGCTGCGGCCATTTCCTCAATATTTGACGATCGACCAGACAGACTTACTGGAACACCAGGGCTTTTCTACCTATCATGCTTTGGAAGCGCAACTTACTCGCCGCTTCCACAACGGTCTGAATCTTTCGGTGGCGTATACCTGGTCGAAGTCGATCACCGATTCCGATGTTTTGCTTCCTTGGCTTCAGTCCGGCGCGGCAGGCGGCACGCTGCAAAATCCATTTAATCGCGCCGGTGAAAAATCCATCAGCAACGAAGATACTCCGCAGGTTCTGGCCTTGAGCTATATCTATGAACTGCCGGTCGGCAAGGGCAGAAAGTTCTTCGGCAACCTGCACGGATGGGCGAATGCTCTGGCCGGTGGTTGGCAAGTATCCGCCGTGCAGCATTATCAGAGCGGACAGCCGATCGCCTTCGGTTGCGCCACCCCCGTTCCTTATCTGGATGCCTGCACGCGTTTTGACTACGTTTCCGGGCAATCCCTTACCGCCAACGGCGGCGAAACCGGATCTTTTAATCCTTTCAATCCGGCGCGCAACACATGGTTAAACCGGGCCGCATTCGTCGACCCCAATCCATCGCCCGCGCCCAACGTTCCTTACCAATTCGGGAACATCTCGCGAGTCACTGACGCTATTCGCACCCAACCCTACTTCAATGAAGACTTCGCCCTTGCTAAAAAGTTCGCATTCTCTGAGTCGGGAAATGTAGAGTTTCGGGCCGAAAGCTTCAATACCTTCAACCGGCATACTTTCAACGCCGGGAATACAACTCCCTCCGCTGCGACATTCGGGCAGGTCACCAGCACCGTCACTTATCCGCGCCAACTCCAACTCACGCTTAAGATCAATTTCTGATTGTTTCGACCGATGCTGAATATATCCGGCAGAGCCGTCCGTATAGCGGCCCTGATAATTGCTGTCCTAAATTTTTACTCGAGCTCGCGCAGTACTGGCGCGCCGCTTCCGCCGAGCCCGGAAGGGGCGCCGGAACTCACGAACCCGCTGCTTCCTTCCGGTCCCGACCCCTGGGTGATCTGGCATGACGGCTTCTACTACTACATGAACACGACGGGAAAGAATCTGATTATCCGGAAAACCTGTCACATCGCGAACTTGAAAGCCGCCGAGAAAAGAATTGTCTGGACGCCCCCGGCCGGCGGCCCCTATTCTTACGGAATTTGGGCGCCGGAACTCCACTTCTTCGCTGGCCGATGGTACATCTATTTCTCCGGCGACGCGGGAACAAATCAGTCTCATCGCGTTTGGGTTTTGGAAAACCCATCGCCCGATCCTCTGCAAGGCGAGTGGACAATGAAGGGCAAGATCGCCACGCCATCCGACAAATGGGCGATCGATGGTTCCGCGTTCGAAAATCACGGTCAACTTTATTTCATTTGGTCCGGATGGAAAGGCGACGTGAATGGTACCCAAAATATCTATATTGCAAAGCTTAGAAACCCCTGGACCGTGGAAGGCGACCGCGTGAGAATATCCACTCCCGACCATCCGTGGGAGAAAATCGGTGACCGCTATCTGGACCGCAATTCAAACGAGAACCCTGGCGCGAACGAGCTGGAGCCGCTCCATATCGACGTAAACGAAGGCCCCGAGATCCTTCAGCATGCCGATAAGATTTTTTTGATTTACTCGGCCAGCGCTTGCTGGACGAATTACTACGAATTGGGAATGTTATCCGCTTCCGCATCGAGCGATCTGCTTAATCCCGCTTCCTGGAAGAAATCCCCAGTCCCTGTGTTTTGGGAGTCGCCGCAAGCCTACGCCTACGGAACGGGACATAACGGGTTTTTCAGATCTCCGGATGGAAAGCAGGATTGGATTATTTACCACGCTAACTCGCAATCCAACCAAGGATGCGGGGCGGAAAGGTCTCCGAGGGCTCAACCGTTCACTTGGAACGCAGACGGGACGCCGAATTTCGGCCGGCCTGTTCCCACCGGAGTGCCGATTCCGGCGCCCTCCGGCGAGCTCTCTCGTTAAGCGAAGGCCACAAATGAAAATATACGCAGACTCATTTACTAAGGTCGCCGGCTTGGCTCTGTTGGGACTGACAGGCTGCTTTTCGAATGCTCAAAGCCAAGTCTTGGTCTCGGGTCACTACCGGCTTTCGTTTCCGAGAGTCGCGGGAGGACAGGGGCTGAGCATTACTCCGGATGGGATTTCGGCTGCTCCGGTCTTCAACGCTCAACCGGCGCAGATTCTGGTTAAGGTGGCGAGTTCCACTGAGAATACGGACGCGCCCGCGTTTGCGGCCGCTTACTCTTCCGTAAACGAAGACGGACATCAAACGATCCTCGCCCGTGCAACGATTATCACGGCGAACGGGAGCTCGTTCGTTGTCAGCGATACGTACCGAAAGGGAGATGGCGAGGGTGCATTCACGGTGGCGCGGACTGTGACCGTAGAGAATGCGAATGCAAACGATCTCGGTTGGAACTCGCGCTTCGCTCTGGGCTTCGCACAGCCGAAAACGATCGATCAGTATCATTTCTTCGCGCCCGGCCTCTGGTACGACAAGAACGCGAACGCCGCGCCGGGCGCATTCGCCGGCGACTACTCGAATAACTACTTCTATTGGCGCGAAACCCGCACCGGGCTGCCGATTGTGATGATGCAGGATGAGCCCTCGGGCACAGCGCTCACGATTGCACACCTGCATCCCGATCCGTCCAGCGGCGTAGACGAGAGGAGCCAGGATTGGTTGGTCGACAGTTCCGTGCAATATGCTTCGCTGGGCGCGCAGAAAGCGCCGCAAGTGGAACTCGCCCTGGTGTATCCCGCCTACGAAGGAGAGAAGAATTATGTGGGACCGCGCAATACGGTTTGGGTTCGCCGCAGCCACCCTATACGGTCGGAATTACTTTGAATCAGTATCGGCAGGGAGGGGCGGCCGATTTCCGCGCCGCCTTGCGGGAAAACTGGCGGTACTACTTCAAGCAGTTCCTTCCCGCGATTGCGTCGGAACCGCTCAATACCGTCTACGCGAACGGCATCGATCTGCTGAATCAGTATTCGGCCAAGCGGCCCCCGATCAGCGGAGCGCAAGGCGTCCCGTTTTCCACATTAGTGCCCAGCGGGAGCATTCCCAGCGATCAGATCAGCTATTGGATGGGCTTTGTGGGAATGCAGCTTCCTGTCGGTTATCAACTGATTCGCTATGGACTCGAAAACAACAACGATCGGATTTCGAGTAAAGGGACTGCAACGGTAGACTTTTGGGCGCACAATGCCGCGACCCCGTTCGGGTTGCCCCTCACCTGGTACAACGTGGAGCCGCCCACCTTCCGCGATGACGATTGCTATAACCCCGTTTTTCCCCGTGTTGCTTCCGACGGCATGGAAGGGGCTTTGGATGCGGCGCGCCTGGTGCGGCAGGCCAACAATCCGCAACCCGATTGGGAGCGGTTTGTGACTGCTTTCGGAGATTGGCTGGTGAAAACTCAGAACTCGGACGGCTCGTTTTATCGCGCTTTCAATGCCTCCGATGGAAGCGTGTTCACAGGCGCCGCAGGCTGTAACGCGAACGCGCACGGGACAAGCAAGAGCAACACCACCCATCCCATAAGATTTCTGGTGGCGCTTTATTTCGCGACCGGCAACAAAGCTTATTTCAATGCAGCGGTCGCGGCGGGAAATTACGCTTACACAAACTCATATCTGCCGACGGCTTTCGTGGGCGGCACCGTCGATAATCCAAATATAATCGATAAAGAAGCGGGCGTTCTCGCCCTTCACGCTTTTTTGGCGTTGTACGATGCCACAAAAGATTCCAATTGGCTCACAGCGGCGATAGGCGCCGCGACCTATGCGGAAACCTGGATGTACGCGTGGAATTTCACTCTCAACCCGACAGCGCCTGCCTTTGCCTATGCGGGAGTGCAAGGAGAAAGCCTCATTGCCACGGGACAATCAGGGGCGGACATCTACCTGTCGTTTGAAGCCTACGATTTGTATCGCTTACATCTGCTGCGAGATGACGCCGACAATCATTTTCTACGCGTCGCCGAATTTCTGGCCAACAATACGAAGCTGACTACGCAGGTGACTGGCGTTCAGGAGCAGAATTTCGGCTTCGGCTACGACGGCCTGGTGAGCGAGGCGAACGACTTCTCGTTTTTGTCCGTCCCCGGCTACGGAAATTGGCTGCCATGGCTTACCATCGCCGAGATTGAACCTCTCGCCAAGCTGCAGGATACATTCGGCAGCATGTCGATTCAGCAGATCGAAGAGCAGCCGTTGGCGAGGCGAATAGCCGAGAACAACCACGTTTATCCCTCGCCTGGTTCTATCGGTTCGGGGCAGGGCGCGCCGGTCAATTCCCAGTAGCCGATATCATGGTCATCCAGGAGCAGGGTGACCAACGAGTCGAGACGCGGGATTTCGGTGGCATTGTTGCTGGCCTCGATCACGGCGACTGTTTGTGGCGCTCAGGCGCCCCCAGGAGAACGGCCGCAACTACGCTCTATCGGCTCTCTATCGAATGAACTAGAATTCGGCCATGGAAAGCAGGTCATTTTGCGGGCCATTGTCACGCTGAAACGAAGCCGTACGCTTTATGTTCAAGACCAAACGGGGGCTCTCCCGGTCCATCCGGTCAACGCTCCACCTTTAGCGTTGGGCGATGAAGTGGAACTTCACGGAGTTTACGGTGTTGCCGGCTCGCCTGGAGTTCTGGAGCAGGCGGAGGTGCGCCGGCTGTGGGCTGGTTCGACGCCTGTACCCTTGTCCTTAAAGCCCGAGCAAGCGGCGGAAGGAGCGTATAACTATCACCTGGTGGAAACGGAAGGCCGGCTCTTGAAGAAGATCGTAAGCGGCGGCTATTTCCGATTATTGCTGGAGGGCGACCGCCAAGTGTTTGCCGCCACGCTTGAGCTGTCTTCTCCCTTCGAGGCCGACAGCCACATTGCAAGCCGAATTGAGGAAGGAAGCGTTCTGCGTCTTACAGGCGTTTGTGCTCCCAGCCCAAACCAGAATGACGAGGCAGCCGGCGCATTTATGGTCCTGCTGCGGTCCGTCGACGATATCCGCGTTGTCGGTCCTCCTCCTTGGTGGAGCCCCAGGCACATCGCTCTCGTTGCATTGGGTATGGCGGTTCTCCTTCTTGCGCTATACAGATTGAGGATTCGTTTTTTAAGGCAGCAGTTCCAGGCGGTTGTTGAGGAACGCTTGCGCATTGCGCGGGAAATGCACGACACCTTAGCGCAAGGTTTTGCCGGCCTGACTTACCAGTTGGAGGGGCTTTCGCTGGAACTCGGGCAATCGAAGCAAGGTTGTTACGCTGCACAGCATCTCACGCTCGCTCTTCATCTGGTTCGGCACAGCCGCGAAGAGGCGCATCGTTCTATCTATGCGCTCCGGTCGCTTACGCAAGACAATCCTGACCTTCTAAAGCTGTTGACCGCCTCGGTCGACTTCATGGTTACGGCCAGTGGAATCAAGTTGACCGCCATCTCGGAAGGAAAGCCTTTGGCCGTGTCCGATGAGGCGATCAACAATCTTCTCCGAATCGGACAAGAAGCGGTCACCAATGCCGTAAGGCATGCCAAAGCCTCTGAAATTAGAATAAAGCTTCAATTTGCCCGGGCGAGTCTGCATCTCGAAATTCAGGACAATGGACAAGGCTTCGATGTTGAACAAGCACACTCGGTTGACACCGGCCATTTCGGAATCATGGGCATGAAGGAGCGGGCGGAGAGCATCGATGCCGGCTTTCGAATGGATTCGAGTGTTGCAAAAGGAACGACCGTGTCCGTTCGAGTCGCTGCCAAAGTAAAAGCGCAGCGATATAGGCCGGTTGGCCTTGCTCGGACGGAGTGACTGTAGAACATAAGAGCCAGTCAGCGGCTGGTTCGAATGGAAATGAAAATTCGAATTCTTATCGTCGACGATCATATTGTTGTCCGCCTTGGACTCCATACACTGATCAGAAGTCAGTCCGACATGCAGGTTGCCGGAGAAGCGACGAACGTCCACGATGCTGTCGCGCTTTTTAAGGACATTGGCGCGGATGTCGTTCTACTCGACCTGCGAATGCCGGGTGGGGGCGGGGTCGAAGCTTTACGGCGAATGCACGCCATCGACAGCAACGTTCGTGCTTTGATATTGAGCAGCTTCGGATGTGAGGAGGAGATTTATCAAGCTCTGCAAGCGGACGCTCGAGGCTACATTCTGAAAGATACTGGCAGCGATGAACTCCTGCGGGCGATTCGCGACGTTCACAACGGCCGGAGATGCATTCCGCCCGGAGTAGCGGCTCGCTATGCCGATCGAACACACCATCCCGAACTTACCGCGCGCGAAATGGATGTTTTGAGGTGTGTTTTTCGGGGCGCTACTAACAAAGAAATCGCTTATGAATTAGGCGTGGCGGAGAGCACTGTGAAAAACCACATCAATAATCTCATGTGCAAGCTGGACGCGCGAGACCGCACACATGCGGCGCGTATCGCCTTACAGCGCGGACTTTTGCATGTGGATGGATAGCGTAAAGCGACAAAGTTCATGAGGACTAGCCGAACAGCCGGCGGGCTGGCGAACGCGGTCTTCGGGACCCCGACGTGGCAGCTCGTTGGCATTATTGCCGCTTTAGTGCTCCTTGTCATATCGGGCATCGCCATCGCTACTCACAGGCCATTTCTCCCTTACCGTAGTTCTTTCCACGGGGGCGATCTCTCTAAATGGAGGCTGTTGGGCGGCTCCTGGCTGGCCCACGACAATATGCTCGACAATGTCAGTGGGGCGCGTGGCGATAAGGCCGTTGTCGGCAATCCCGACTGGACTGACTACGTGATCGAGGTGGATGTGAGGATTAACTCCGATCCCGCGGGTACGCACTGGGGTGACGCCGGCATTATCTTTCGAGTGAGCGATGCCTCAGTGGGCGTCGATGCTTACGACGGCTATTATGCCGGAATCGGTCTTGAGGACCAGGTCCTTTTCCTCGGGCGCAGTGACTACTCCTGGAACCGCCTCACCACCGCGGCCCTCGGTAGTCCGGCGAAACGCGGCCAGTGGTTTCATCTTCGCGTCCTTGCAAAGGGCTGTTACTTTGAGGCAAGCGCATGGCCCTCAAATCCTCTTAAAGAAACTCGGCTGACCTATTTTGACAATGACTGCTTGAAGAAGTCGGGGGCCGTCGGACTCCGCACCTTCGGAGTACAAGCATCCTGGCGAAGTTTTCTTGTGCAGCGTCCTTGAGTGCGCTGAAGCCCGCTCCCACTTTGCACGTTTCCTTTAAGATCTGCTCTGCGAATGCATCTCCTCCGGTGTGAATACAGAACGTTTCTCGATCAGCTTTCGAATAAACGGCTCCTGAAGATTACCGGCCGTGGCCAGCGCAATCGGTGTCTGAACCGTCTTCGCGCCTACGTGCTTATTTTGGATCACATCGTGAAGCACTTCAACCGCATGAAGTCCCATCATGTAGGGAAACTGAACGACAAGCGCGTCGATCGAATTTTTCGCCAGGTAAGTCAACATGTCCTGTTCTTGCGCCACCGCCACTAAGTGAACGGTTCGGACTTTTAAACTGTGAAGAGCGGCAAATGCGCCGCGTCCGCCAAAGCTGTCCGACGCAAAAATAGCTTTGATCGTTGGTGTCGATGCAACGATATCTTGAACCATTTCGCGGGAACGGATGTGGTCTGAAAGGCCGTAGCGTAAGTCTGTTATCCGGATTTCGGGAAATTTGCCGGCGATGGTTTGAGCAAACGATCGCTCCCGCTGCATGGAAGCTTCCAGCGTGGGGCTCACGCCCAATACCGCGATTTCCCCTTTCCCACGCAGCACAGCGCCCAAACGCATGGCCGCCATCTTTCCTATTTCTGTCTCATCGCTGCCAATGTAGGCCAGGTAGTCGCCGGAGTCGACAGCTACCGGCGAATCGACAAGAACAAGCGGAATCCCCTCCGCCTTGGCATGACGCACAGAAGAGGCGAGCACGGATTCATGGGAAGCCGCAAGAACAACGCCGTCGACTCTCTTGCGAATTGCTGTCTCCACCATCAGTGCTTGCTGTGCATAATCCATCTCCGACTGAGGCGCATTCCACGAGAGGCGATAATCCAGCTTGCTCGCAGCGCGTTGCGCTCCGGCATGTAAGTTCTCCCAATAGTCGGTGGCTGTCGTTTTCGGAATGATGGCAAGTCTGACCGTTCGCTTCCTTCTGCATGCGCCGGCGTCAATTCCCAGGATGCCTGAAATACCGCCGGCGAGCAGGTTCCGCCGGGTCAACGCGGGGACCGTTGCGCCCAGCGCTGACGTGCCCGGACGAGGAAGGATGGTCCCCCTGTCCACTTACCCGAAACTATCCTCTCAAACCCTAGCATAAAACCAGTCTTGCGATGGTGCTCCCGGCGAACCTCGGCTACCACTGCTTGCCACTGCGGATCGAGCCCGGCCGCCCGGTAACAACTCTTCGCCTGTTCGAAGTGCAACAGAGCCTCATGGTAATACTTGCTTTTGCCTGCATCGATAATGCGCATACCCAAAGCGCGAAAGACCTTCGCTGCAATGCCGGGATATATCGGGGCAAGACGCTCGGCCGCGGGCTCGCTCACGTAGTGACTCAAGCCCTCGATTTGAGCGTCGGCGGCTTGATCTAACCTTCCGGCGAGCCGGTCGATCTCTTTCGTGCTGAGCCACAACTCAATGATCGAAGCCAGTTCTCCCTCCTCTGCGGCTGCCATCGCCTTTTCGTGCCATGCTTCTCGTTCGGCCTTTGGAACATAGCGCCGTAGCTGATCGTACGTGAACTTTCCCGGATGCTCCCGGAACTCGGCCCAAGCCGAGTCGAGCGCCTCACCGCCTCGGCCGAGCTTGACAAGCAGTGCGCGCCGCATCTCGGCCAGCTTGTCTCCGGCGCTGCCATAAAAGTCGCCATAAGAGTCCCTCCTCGCATCGATCCCGAGCCCACGCTCCACCCAAAGGAGAGCGTCATTCGGCTTTCGCTTCGCCTGGAAAATAATGGCGACGGCTTCACAGTCGGATTGAGTGAGCTCTGTCTGGCCGATAAGATCGAGATATTTCTCCACATTGCGCTGCGCGGCATAGATTGCCCTGAGTATCTGGCCCCAACGTTGGCAATCGTAGTCGCGACCTGCATCCGCCTGCCGCTTCCGTTTGCTGCGTGCCGCGTCGAGGCGCGTGTGTACCTCTAGTTCAAACGCCTCCAGGCCGGCCGTATCGAAGACCTTCACAGCGTCACGCCCCAGTTCGTTGCAGAAGCCATATTCGTCGGAATCCATATAACCGAGCAGACGTTGCGCGGTCTCTTTGCGATCGGCGTCGGAAGCTTGGCGCGCCTTGATCCAGCCGCAATAAAGGCCTCCCGCGAACATCCCGAAATCGCCGTCCGAATCATCGATCTCCTCCGCCTTTTCGGTGCATGCCGCCAGGAAGGTCTCGTATAACGTGACTGCCCTCGCGGTTTCCGAGCCGATCAGCTTTTCGATCTTTTCTTCCACATGGCTGAGATCCGAGACGAAGGACACGCCCGCGCTCCAGGAGATGAAGCGCCCTGGTTGAAGAGCGGCTTCTATCATGCGGTCCATCGGGTCCTCGCGCCTTGGCCTCCGTTTGGTCATCGTTGCGCCCTTTTGCATAGTCGAGCTCATAGTAAATTGTCCTATCATCCTGGTCGGTTGGTAGGATCACCGGAGAGGGCGCTTCATGCTAATCGAACAACAGATCGCCGAGCGGCAGAACAGGGCTGATAAGACGGTGGCGCGCATTCTGGAGCGGCCGGCCGGCCGGATGTACGGCGACTACAAAATCAAGTCCGCCAGCGGGCGAACCTATCGAGTAGCCGTCCGCGGAACAGGACGATTTGAGAATTATTGTTCCTGCCCGGACTTCGCCGTCAACACATTGGGCACCTGTAAACACATCGAAGCCATGTTGTCGCAGTTGCGGCGGCGTAAGGGGAAAGCATTGGAGCGCGAGGAATATAAACGCACCCGCGCTTCCATCTCTTTGTATTACGGGGACACGCTCGAGGTTCGCCTGCGGCTGCCGGTCTCGCCTTCGCCGGCGCTTCAATCCTTGGCCGAGACCTATTTCGATCCCGAGGGACGGCTGCGGCCCGAACACTACCGGCAATTTGCTCAAGTGCTGGAAGCGTTCCGAAAAGCGGACGGCCAAGCCGTGATCTATAGCGACGTGCTCGACTACATCGAGCGGGAAAACGAACTCGCCGACGGTCTGGATCAAGAGCGCAAGCTTCTGGCGAAAATCAGCCGAGGCCAGGATCCACTGGCGCGTGTCCTTAAGACCAAACTTTTGCCTTACCAGCAGCGAGGCGCCATCTTCGCGGCCTGCCGAGGCCGAATCGTCCTCGCCGACGATATGGGCCTCGGGAAAACCGTGCAGGCGCTCGCCGCCGCCGAGCTGCTTCGCCGCGGCAAGGGAATCGAAAGGGTGTTGGTCGTCGCTCCCGCCTCCGTCAAATACCAGTGGAAAACGGAAATCGAGAAGTTTACCGATCTTCCGGCGCAGATCGTCGACGGGTTACTGCCCAGACGCAAGGCGCTCTACGCTTCTCCGAAGTTCTTCAATCTCACGAGCTACGAACTGGTTCTCAAGGACGTGCGTTACATGCATGAATTGAAGCCGGATCTGATCATTCTCGACGAGGCGCAGCGCATCCGCAACTGGACAACCGCCACCGCCCGCACAATTAAACAACTGAAGAGCCGCTATGCCTTCGTCCTCACCGGCACGCCGCTCGAGAACAAATTGGAAGAGCTATTTTCGGTAGTAGAGTTCATCGACGGACGCAGGTTAGGGCCCGCTTTCCGCTTCTTGCACGAGCACCGCATGGAAGATGAAAAGGGCCGCCTCCTCGGTTATCGCGGGCTGGATCGTATTCAAAACCAACTGGCGCCGGTCCTGCTGCGGCGCACTCGCCCGGAGGTGCTCAAGGAACTGCCCGAACGTACGGACCAGGTCTTCCGTATTCCGCTCACCGAACAACAGGCTGAGCCGTATTATGAGCAGAGCGACATACTCGCAGCCCTCATGCGGAAGTGGGAAAGACAAGGCTGGCTCTCCGAGATCGATCAGAAGCGCGTCCTGTGCTGCATCCAAAATATGCGCATGCTCTGTAATTCGACGTTCCTGTTCGATAAGCAGACCCACCATTCCCCGAAGCTCGAGGAGTTTCGCGAGATTCTCCACGAACTCGTCATCGAGGAGAACCGCAAAGTGGTCGTATTCAGCGAATACGAGCGCATGACGTACCTGGCCGGCGAGGAGCTCCGCAAGCTTGGGATCGGCTTCGTTTCCCTTCGCGGCGGCGTGCCTTCCCGCCGGCGCGGAACGCTCATCGCAAAATTCCGGAATGATCCGGACTGCAAAGTTTTCCTGTCCACCGATGCAGGAGGCGTTGGGCTGAACCTCCAAGCCGCTTCCGCCGTCGTGAACTTCGAACCGCCTTGGAATCCGGCGCGGCTTGAGCAGCGGATCGGGCGCGTGCATCGGCTCGGGCAGTCCCGTCCCGTTCATGTGATTCACATGCTTACCAAAGACAGCATTGAGGAGCGCGTGTGGGAGACTCTGCGTCTGAAGAAATCGCTCTTCGCCGGCGTATTCGACTCGTCCGCGGCCGAGGTCAGCTTTGCCAAGCTGGGACGAAAGACGGTCCTGCAAGCAATAAAAGAGATCTTTGCCGATCAGCCGGGCAGGCCTAAACCCGTGATCGAAGCGGCAGCACCAGCCCCGGTTCCGTTGGAAGCTGTTTCTCCGGAAAAAGCGATCGATGCACAGCCGCCGCCCGTGCCGCCGGTCGCCGGGATAGAGGCGGGCGCTATCGGGAACGCCGCGGCACGGTTAATCGAAGCAGGTGTTGGTTTTATCCGATCGCTCGCCTCCGATGGCGACGCCTTGTCGGCCCTGTTCTCGCGAGACGTAAACACCAACCGTACGGCCCTATCCATCCCCTTGCCGGACTCCGTAAACCCGGAGCTTATTCAAACGGCCATATCGAGCTTGCTGAACGCGTTCGGGCGGGCGGCCTCAGCGGCGAGCGGCGGTTCTGGTAAATAGAAGTACGGGCAAATTGAGAAACTGATTGCGCACAGGCCTGGCGGCTCAAAGATTTGTTTTACGAGCTTCCGGCAAATGGATTTTCGATCCGCACACCCGATATCGTTTGTCCCGCGTTCAGATCCTCGGAAAATATTCGATCCGCCCCCGCCTTCAACGCAGCCGCGACAATCAGCGCGTCCCAAAAGCCGATACGCGCGCTATCCTCGATCCGGAATGCCGAAGAAAGTTCCTCCGTGGTCGTATTCACGCACCAGATCGCATAATTGCCGACCACAGCTCTCGCAGATTCTTTGGATAGCGGTGACGCGATTTTTCGGGTTACATTTACATAGAACTCTTGCAGCACTTGCGTGCTGAGAGCGCCATTTCGTCGATTCCATAACTCCTGCAGGATGTGTTTAGCGCGTTCGTGCTTAGCCTTAGCTTCAACGTCATGGGCGTAAAGTAAGACATTCGTATCGACGAACGCCTTAGCGCTCATGCAACTCATCCCGAGTGGCCGTGATCGTTCCGCCTAGCTGAAATCCCTTTTCCAATAAAGCCAGTGCTTCACGTTGACAGCGCTCATAGATCTGTTCGTGACCGACAAGCGATTCGATCTGATCGGCAAGCAATCCGCTAATTGAGGTGGAGCGTTGGGCAGCAAGCACCTTCGCCTTTTGTATGGTCTCAGGACTCAAGCTGATCGTAACGTTTTGTTTTTTTTTAACACTGTGGATCATAATTGTTTCTTCTCCACACGTGATTTACGTGCTGCACGAATTATACGTGATTATTAGCGTTGGCTCTTCAAAATTGCGTGCCAAGTTTTCGTTGCTTCCACCAAGTTTCCAATTCTCCGCCACCAGCAATCCTCGGAGCCATTACTAGAACAAATGCTGGCCAACACTTTGTCAAATAGTCCATCTAACAGATATGTTTGATGAGAGCACCTCCAACCGGCGTGACGTCATTCGCACCATCGGCGCAGGTCTGGTTGCGGGCGGAGTTCTCTCCGCAGCCGCCGACCACAGCAGTGAAATCCCGTATCGCACCCTGGGCCATACCGGGCAGAAAGTCTCCTGCATCGGAATGGGCGGTTACCACCTCGGAAAGAAGGAGGTGAGTGAGGCCGATGCCATCCGCCTGGTTCACTCCGGTGTCGACCGCGGCATCAATTTTCTCGACAACTCCTGGGACTACAACGATGGCGAGAGTGAAAAGCGCGTCGGCAAAGCGGTAAAAGAGGCCAACTTGCGCGGTCGCGTCTTCCTGATGACCAAGAACGACGGACGCACGCGCGAAGAGTTTAATAAGCAGCTGGACGAATCACTCAAGCGCCTTGAAACCGATCACGTCGATTTGATCCAGTTCCACGAAATTATCCGTTTCGAAGATCCCGACCGTATCTTTGCCGAAGACGGCGCCGCGCAAGCCGCGCTCGACGCAAAAAAAGCCGGCAAGGTTCGGCATATCGGCTTCACCGGTCACAAGGATCCCCACATTCATCTCTACATGCTTGAGGTCGCCGACCGTCACAAATTCGTCTTCGACACTGTGCAGATGCCGGTGAACGTGATGGATGTTCATTACCGCAGCTTTACTAAACTCGTGCTGCCTGAACTGGTGAAACGTAATATCGGAGCCTTGGGAATGAAAAGCCTGGGCGACTCGATCATCCTCAAAAGCGGCGCCGTGACCGCCCTGGAATGCCTCCAGTTTTCTCTCAGCCAGCCGGTCTCTGTCCAAATCACCGGCATCGACAAGCCCGAAATCCTGGACCAGGCGATTAAGGCCGCTCAAACCTATTCGAAAGTCTCCCCCCAGCAAATGTCTGCCGTACTGGCTCGCACGGCGCCGCACGCCGCAGACGGAAAGTGGGAACTGTTCAAGACCAGTGCTCTTTTCGACAGCACTGCCACCCATCCGCAATGGCTCGGCACAACCAGTCCCCATGTGAAGAAAGTCGCGCCACCTATGTCATAGCGCTAAGTCGTATAAGCTCGCAGCACAAAATACACAACCACGCCAGTCACCGAAACATAGAGCCACACCGGAAAAGTCCACCGAGCCACGCCTCGGTGGAATCGGAACTCGCTCCGCAGGGCATACCAAAGCGTCGCGAAGATCAGCGGAAGCGCTACCATCGACAATCCGATGTGCGTGATCAAAATGAAGAAATAAACCGGCCGAATCCACCCACGACCCGGGAAGAGGGTGTCACCGTGAAAATAATGATAGGTAATGTAACTGACCAGGAAAAGAGCCGAAAAAATCGTAGCGCTCACCATAAAGCGCATATGCACAATACGGTTCTTCTTGCGAATGTTGATATACCCCAACGTCAGGCAAATCGCGCTAAGCGAGTTGAAAAGAGCGTTCGCGGCCGGCAAATTCCCGACCCACAACGGCGCTTGCACCTTACCCTTGAAATAAATCAACCAAACCAGAAACGCAGCCACCGCTGCACTCAATCCAATAATTGCGGGAACCGGCTTACGGGCTAGCGTTTGGGCGCTTTCCGCCGAATTCAAACTTTGCGCCATGATTGATTTTTGCAGATCCCAACCGACAGCCGGTTCCTTTCGGAAAAGCGCTCTCATTGGTTCGATTGCGCAGATTTGGTGCGCTATTCTCGGAGCAAGGCAGTTCGTATGAATGTGAGAAAAACCTGCTTGTTCAGTATTGCGCTGGTTTTTCTTGGCAGCCTCTTTGCCCTCGATCGTCAATTGCCCCGACCCTTTCACGAATATGGCGGCGTGGAATACCGCGTTGGCGATATTCCGCTTCCCTCAGATTGGCAGCAAACGAGTGAATGGTCCTTCGCCCGCCTGATGTTCCCTCCCGGGCGACTGGACGGTTATGCCGGAAGGTTCGACGGCGACTGGCGCGAGGGCTACTCTCTGTGGACACAGGACTTTCCTCGGGCTGATCGTCACTTCGCGCGAGCGGTAAGGCGTTTGACGAGGTTAAACGTTCGCTCTGTGGAACAATGCGTCAATCTTGACGATGGCGGCGACGTGTACAACTGGCCCTGGCTCTACGCCGTACAGGTAGGCGAGTGGGGCATCACCAATGCTCAGGCCATTAAACTTCGCGACTACCTGCTGCGCGGCGGATTCTTCATGGCCGACGATCTGCACGGCACAGAAGAGTGGAAGGTTTTCCAGGAGAGCATGCAACGCGTGTTTCCGGATCGTCCGATTGTGGACATTCCCGATTCAGACAACATCTTTCATACGGTTTACGATTTGGATAACCGCTACCAGGTCCCTGGCGCCGAACATTTGGATAGCGGTCACAAGAAAGATGGCTACGTCGCGCGCTGGCGCGGTATTTACGACGATAAAGGACGCGTAATGGTGGCCATCTCCTTTAACTCCGATATCGGCGATTCCTGGGAATGGGCGGACGATCCGCGTTATCCCGAAAAGTTTTCGGCGCTCGGCGTGCGCCTGGGCGTAAACTACATCGTCTACGCCATGACTCACTAAATGACCCACTAAGCCCCGGCTTCAGCTCTTCTGAGGAAGGGCTCGCACAGCGCCAGTCGAAATCCCGCCATCCACCAGCAAGATCTGCCCCGTCACATAGCGGCTCGATTCCGCCGCCAGGAACACCACCGCCGAATCCAAATCGTTCGGTGAGCCCGGGCGTTTCATCGGAATCCGATCGCTCAAGTACTCCACCCACTCCTTGTCCTCGTACATCACCTTGTTCTGCTCGGTGCGAAACCATCCGGGCGCCAGACAATTCACCGTGATCCCATACTTGCCCCAGTCATCGGCCAGACTCATCGTCAGCTGCCGTATGCCGCCCCGGCTTGCCCCATAAGGAGCGAGACCGGCATAGCCATTCACACTCGTGACGGATCCGATGTTGATGATCCGGCCGTAATTGCGTTTCACCATGCGCCGTCCCACCGCTTGCGCCACAAAAAAACTGCCGCGAAGATTCGTATCGAGTATCGAATTCCAATCGTCCCAGGTCACATCGAGCGACGGCTTTCGAATGTTCATCCCCGCATTGTTGACCAGGATGTCAAGCTTCCCAAATTCGCTTTCCGCCGCCGCTGCCATGGCTTCGATGCTGTGCTGGTCCCGTACGTCCAAATCCAGTGAAACCGCCCTCCTGCCCAGCTTCTTGATCTCTTCTTCGAATGGCAGACAATGCTCTCGATTGCGGCTGGTGAGCACCAGATCGGCGCCCGAAAGCGCCAGAGCCCTGGCAAAATACTGACCTAAACCGCGGCTCGCGCCGGTGACCACCGCTACGTTCCCGGTCAGATCGAAGAATGGACTGCTCATTGCGTCTCCCGCGGAGTCAAAACCACTTTCATCAGGTTCGGCTCCCGGGAATGCAGACGGTCGAACCACTCTTGCCCCTGCTCCAGAGGGGCTACCGCGGTAATCAACGCATCTACCTTGATTGCGCCGCGGGCGAGCAGATCGATGCACGCGGGATACTCACCCGCAGAGGCCGCCGAACCGCGCAGCGTCAGCTGACGGCTGACCACCACCTGCAGTGGAATCTCTACCTGTGCTACAACGTTCCCGATCAGCACCACCGTCCCACCCTTGCGCACGCTATCGATCGCGCTCTTCACCGTCGGCGTACTTCCGACCGCCTCAAAAGAAACGTCGACGCCATAACTGTGCGTCAATCGCTGTAGTTCGTCGTTCGGATCCGAAGTCTTCGCGTTAATGGTCGTCGTTGCGCCCAGATCCCGCGCCAGCTTCAAGCGCGTCTCATCGATGTCGATGACATACACCTCCGCGCAGCCGGCGTCTTTTAGAACTTGCAGCACCAGCAGCCCGATCATGCCCGCGCCCACTACCAGGGCCTTTGTCGATGGGGTGATCTCCGCCAGCGAAACGGCGTGCACCGCCACTGCCAGCGGCTCGATCATCGCGGCATCTTTGAAGGGAAGACTCGGCGGCAGCTTATAGATCACCCGTCGAGGCGCCACCACGTACTCCGCGAAAGCGCCTTCCCGCCGAAATTCAGGCGTCGCTACACCCAACACCTGCCGGTTATTGCACAAATTGACTTCGCCCTTGCGGCAGTATTCGCATTGTCCGCAATAAATGGTCGAATCGAAGGTGACGTGCTCGCCCTCTTTCAGATCGGACACATCCGCGCCGGTGGCTGCAATCGTCCCGGCCGCCTCGTGTCCCATGATCAGCGGTGGAATGCGTCGGCCGGACGAACCATCGTAGCCGTGAACGTCGCTCCCACAAATACCGCACGCCTCCACACGGATCAGCACCTCATCGGGAGCAGGACGAGGCATCGGAACGTCTACCACTTGCAAACGGTTGTACTCAGATAGCAGGAGCGCTTTCATGTTCGCATCGTATCGAATGAAAATTCCTCCGCTGGCGGCAAAGCGTTTCTACTCGATCCCCTTGGGTAATTTCGCCCGCAGATCCTGCAACAGGCGCTCCACCTGATTCGCCCGTTCCAACGCCGTAAAACGCTGTTCCACGCCCGTTTCCGCAACTGCTAGGTTGCCCTTCGCGAGTGCATCCGCCTCGGCCACTTTCAGCTTCATCCGTTCGAACGTGGCGCCCAATTCCATCTCTTGCCTCATCGGCGCGCCACCGGCATGAGTTGCAGCCGCATGCGCTCTCCGATGCTGCGCAATCAGAACATCCACCTGCGCTTTGGTGTCGAACATCTTCTGCTCCAGCTGATGAAAAGCATCTCGAAACAGCTGCACTTGATGCGCCTGATCGTGCACCTGCTGCTCAAAATTCGAGGCCGCCGTTTCGTGCGAAAGAAATCGCTCCAACGCCGTCCGTGCCAAGTCTTCTTCCTGCTTCTGCATGGCCAGATGAGCCTTGCCGACCCACTCGCGTTGCGCCTCCAGATGCTCTTTCTGCTTCTTCTCGAGCAGATGCTGATCGGCAATCGCCATCGCCAGCTGCGTCTTCACTTGCAAAAGCTGGTTCTGCATGTCGAGGAGGAGCTGCCGTAGCAGCTTCTCCGGATTCTCGGCTCGGTTCACCAAGTCGTTCAGGTTCGCTCGGATGAGCGTCGTCACTCTCTCTAATAAAGGCATGTTCCCTCCTGTCCGCTCGTCACTTCGTCATGTCTTCGGAACGCCGTCATTCGCGCCTCCGTTCTTCGAAGGCCGGTCCCCGATCCCTTGCACCCTGTTCAGTAAATCCGACATCTGCATGCCCGAAAGCGTCTCGAACAGGGCAGGGACCTGCGCCGCGATCTTCGTCAAATCGCCCGTGATCTTGCTCATCCCGGCCGTACCGCCCTCGCCCGTCGAAACGATGGTGATCTTGTCCACGTTGGCGAGTGGCGCCGCCAAAGCCCTCGCCACTTCCGGCAAACTCGTCAGCAGCTTGTCCACAACCGCTGCCTGGTTCCATTCCTGATACGCCTCGGCCTTCACATTCATCGCCCTGGCCTCCGCTTCTCCCTTGCGCAGGATAATCTCGGCATCGGCCTCCCCCTGCATGCGCGTGGCAGCGGCGTTTCCTTCCGCCTCAATCGTGACCTTTCGGCGCGAAGCCTCGGCCAGCATCTCAATGCGTTTACGCTCCACTTCCGCGCTCTTCAACACCGTTGAGATCAGCTCCTTTTCATGCCGCAGAATCTCGGCGTCCTGAACTTTCACCTCCTGCTCCTTTTCAATCTGCCGCACCTTCACCGCCTCGGCGATCACCTGCTGCTGCATCATGTTCGCCTGGATGTCATAGGCCTTGTCCGCCTGCGCCTGCTGGCGTTTTACGGTCTCCAAATATTGTGCTTTCTTGATCTCCAGATCGCGTTGCGCCTCCGCCTGTTTCGCCATCGACAGCGCCTCGGCAATCACTCGCTCCTGATCTGCTTGCGCTCTCGCCACAGCCGCCGCCCGCGTCGCATCGGCCCGCTGAATCGCAATGTCCCGCTCTGCCTCGGCCGTCGCCACATCGGCGTCACGCTTGATCCGCGCAATGTCAGGACGTCCCATGTTCGTGATGTAGTCGTTCTTGTCCCGAACTTCCTTGATCGTGAACGAAATCACTTCCAGGCCCATCTTGGTCATGTCATCCGCGCACGTGCCGCGCATGCGGTCGCCCACCATCTCCGGCTCTTTCACAATCTGTTCCACCGAGAGCTGCCCGATGATCCCGCGCAGATGGCCTTCCATCACCAGTCGAATCAACTCTTCTCGTGCCTGATCGGACTTGGTAAGAAACTGCTCCGCAGCCGTCAAAATAGATTCGGGATCGCTCTTCACTTTGATCTGCGCCACCGCTTCCACCGTTACCGCCACGCCTTGCTTGGTGTAGAGGTCCTGCTCCGGCGCCACATCGAACGACATCAGCTGAAGCGACAGTTGCCGATAACTCTCCACCATCGGAAAGATCACCGTCCCGCGCCCTCTCACCACCCGCGGCCCGCGCAGCCCGTAAACAATCACGGCCTCGTGCGGACCCGCCTTGCGATAGAGTGTCGCCATCGCCATCATCAGGACCAACAGGGTCAGGACGAGAACAAAGGCAATAAACAAAACTTCGTGCGACATATTCGTCTCCTTGCAATGAAGCCGTGGCGGACTCGGGATCCGCCTCCGGGCTACTGGGTCATTGCTTCCCAGGTCCGTACGGACGCAATCCCTTTTTCGTAACCCGTGACAATCACTTCTTGTCCCCGCGCGATCGTCGTCCCGTCTTCGCTGCGGGCCGGAATACATCTCCGCGCGCCGTCACGTGTGTAAATCAACTCGCCCACTCCCCCCGCCCGAATCGGACTCGCCACCCGACCGAACACGCCCGTCATGTCGTAGTCCATCGGATCGAGCGGCTTCTCGCGCCTCTCCAAAAACCGCAGAAACGAAGCCAGCAGCCACGCGCCGACAAGCCCCACCACACCCGCGAAAACGATGTTCAGCCAGAAAGCCAAACCGGCGTGCCTGGTCAGCAGATAACCGACGCCGCCAAACCAGGCCAGAAAAATCGCCGCACAGCTCGGATTCACCATCGCCGCCAAAGGGCTGCTATGTACCGCACTCGTATGCCCCTTCGCCATCCCCGGCAAATTGTGATGCCCATTTAAGTGACCATGCAGGTGCCCGAAATGGAAGCTTCCCAGCAGCAGCGTCGCTACGCTCCACAGAACGCCAACCGCGAAACAAATCAGGTATACCTCACGCATGTTCATAGGAGCTCCCCTCCCCAGGCTGCAAAACACCCCACAATCTTTCGATCAATTCAGGCGTATCGAGAACCGCTCGAAGCAGCAAAATGCAGCGGCGCGAGTCGTCGTGCTTCGCGATCCGAAGAAGCGCCTCCGCCAGATCCGTGTCCCGCCTGAAGCGCTCCGCCCCTCCCGCCAGCCACAGGTCTAATTTGTCCTCCTGTCCCCGCAGATCCGAGATCAGCTCGGTCTGAAACCCCTCCGGATCGTCCACCAAATATCCGGGATGAACATGGAAGAAATTCGCCAGCAGCAATCGCGAGGTGTTGGTGAGATGCTTGCGCCGGCCGCTCTCAATCTGCGACAGATACGGCTGACTGATCGACTTCCCGCCCTCCGCTTTCACCGCCGCCGCCACTTCCTTCTGCGTCATCTCGCGACGCAAGCCGCGCAGGTGACCCTCCACCGAACGGAGGTAACGAAGCTTTTCAGCAACCGTCATATAGCAATCTGCAAGGTATAATATCACAAATTGCAATATTTGAACACCCCGCTCTCTTCACTCCAGACAATAGTTCTCGACCTTTAAGCCCATTGCGCTTACGCCCTGTACGCAGTACAAAGTATTTATGCCGCATGCGAGGACCTCTTGTCGTTCCAAAGCGACACCCCTACTGCGAACAGAACTAGAACGGCTGTACGAACGGCGGTCTCGAGTCAACGCTGCCATTGTTGAGCTCGAGCTCACCAAGCAAGCGCACTCCACTCCCGCCGCCCCCGCGCATCCAACCTCTAGTTTGGAGTTCTCAGTGAAGCCTTGTAACCTAACAAATTGCCGGAGCGCCTAAGAGTTTCGAAGGCCGACAATCTAAAACCGGCGTAAGAAGCCGGTATGTTGGTCGACCAGGAACTTATCGAGAAGGCGCGCGTCGGTGATGCTGGGGCATTCAATCAAGTTGTCCTCGCTTATCGGCGGCGTATTCTGGGAACGATTTCGCGGCTCATTGGCCGTCCGGAAGATGTAGAAGATGTGGCGCAAGAGGTCTTTGTCCGTCTTTACTATTCGCTCGACCAGTTGCGAACGGCAGAGGTATTTGAACCTTGGTTATATCGGCTAACCGTCAATGCGTCATACGACTATCTGCGGCGCTCCAAACGTCGCAGCGAATCACGAATGTCAGACCTGACGGAGCAGCAGGTAATGATGGCCGACGCCTTCGCCGGCAACAAACAGCGCGACGAAGAACAAGAGAAAAGTAGAGTTCGCGAATTCATGCAGGCGCTTTTCCATCACGTTTCGGAGGAAGATAGAATCTTACTCACTCTGAAAGAAGTGGAAGGATTGTCGCTGCGAGAACTGGAGGCAATCTACAACGTGAATGAGAATGCACTCAAAGTTCGCCTCTTCCGTGCTCGCCAGCGCGTGCTGAAGGCGTATAAAAATGCTTCCGAGAATGGAAAGCTTTAAGATCATGTGGGGGCTTTAGGACCAAGTGGGAAGGGGTGGGATTGATTTATGGAACAAGACGAGCGCGGTCTGGACAACTTTTTTCAAAAGTATAAAACATCGTGTCCTGACATCGAGCCAAATGTGAACTTTATGCCGCAGCTGTGGAAGCGAATCGAAGCGCGTCGCAGCTTCTCGTTCGCCTTTCAGCGGTTAGCGCGCGCGGCCATGGCGGCCTCGGCCGTCTTGAGCTTTCTTCTGCTCTTGTTGAATGCCGCATCCGACCTTCATCCGCGTCCCGTCGCCCCGACCTATGCGGATGCGCTGGCAGCCGATCACACCGCAGAAACCACCTACTATGCCGAAGCGATTCGCGTTGCCACCACTCCCGATGAGTCGGCCGGCGCAGTAGACAACTCGAACCGCTGATATCGCATGAACAGGAAGCTCAATCAGGTGAAGGCTGGCGTATTCGCCGTACTTCTTTTTTTATTTGGGACCTTAGCCGGCGCGTTAGGACACCGTTACTATTCCGTCGAAGCGGTCCGCGCTAAAACCACATCGGAAGACTTCCGCCATCGCTACACCAATGAAATGCATTTGAAGTTGAATCTTTCCACGGCGCAGCTCGATAAGCTTGACGCCATCCTCGACGACACGAAAGCCCAATACAAAGCCGTCCGGGATTCCTACCATCCGGCCATGGTCAAAATTAAACAGGAACAGATCAGCCGGGTCGAATCCATCCTGACCCCCCAACAGGTTGTTCTCTATGACCAGCTCGTCGCTGAACGCGAGCGTCGCTGGAAAGAGCAGGAAGATCGCGAGCACCGTTCCGATGAGCAAAAAGCCGCCGCCCGCCAAGCCGCGCAGGGCGCCCGCTGAATTTTCAAACGAGTTACTGCTCCGCCTTTGAAACTCTGACAAACACCACCGTGGCCACAACTAGCGGCGGCAGCATGCACAGCACCCACGCCGCCGTCCCCACCCAGATCGTCAAATGGCGCATAACCCACGGCGTTAAATCGGACACCGCATAAAAGCACCAAACGATCCACAACCCAAACCCACCCACAAGAAACAGCAGCGTTTTCTTTGACAAATTATTTCCACGGAGAAAGCGATCTCAATTCCTAGCTGGTTTCCGTCCCAAAAAATCTGATCGTGACTCAATAAGTTGTTACAACTGTTCGAGCCACGTATCTGAGCCGCGACCAAAGGGAGCGTTTTCTTATCTCTTTGCGACCGAAACTAGCTGCTCATCCGATGTTCCTTCTCGGACAAAAGATTGCGCCGTCAAACGTGTATCTTACAACTCCGAATCCGCCGCTCAAAAGTTAAAAAATCAAAATAAAAAAAGGATCCATTACAACGTAAGCAGCAAGGTACGCTGTAATCTCGGGAGATTGTTTTGATTAAGGCAGCAATTCTGGTTCTGATTTCTTCGGGAGTGTTGTTCGGCCAGACATCGGTGAAATTTTCCGCCGATCCGGGAGACACCCCAACCTCGGCCTATCGAGTGGGGCCCTTCCCAACGAATGCCCTGACGGTGACGGCGCCCGCGCAGCCAACCGGTCTGCTCACCAATTTGCCTGCCTCGGAAGATTCTTGCGGGTCGGGCGTCACTCCCGTCTGTAGTGCCAAGGCGTTGCTGAACCAGCTGGACGGCTTCAGCTTGAATCCTCGCGCTATGGTCTGCTTCTCTGCGCCCGTCGATCCCAGCACCCTGGCCGCCGGTATCGCCTTCGTTCCTGTCCCGAATTCCACCGCCGCCCCCACGCTCGCCGGCTCTCCCGGCCTCGTGCAGACTATCGTCGATCCCGCCACGAACTGCGCCTTCGCCAAACCGAGCCAGGTTCTCAACCAGTCAAGTCAATACCTGCTGGTTGTAACAGGCGCTGTTCGCGACAGCAACAGTCAAGGGGTAACCGCCGACCCCAACTACGCCAGCTGCGTCGATTCTCCTTCCGATACTTATTGCCGTTCGTTATCCGCTGCCGTCAATCGCCTGGTCGTCCCTTCCGGAACCTCAGTCGCAGCCGCCTCGCTCTTCACCACCATGACAGCAACCAGTTGGCTCGAACAAGCCCGCCGGTTTGTCGATCTCGTCCCGACCCTCACCGTTCCGGCCGGCGTAGTCTCCACCTTCGCCCTCAACACTCTGCGAAATATAACCTGGGTTCCCGACAAAAGCGCAACCGGACCGCAGAATATTCCGCTCACTGCCCTTACGAATGTCGGCAGCGTTTCCTTCGGACTCGCTCTCGCCCCCAACTACATCAACACCTTCGGGCCCACAGCCGGCAGTATCACCACGCCGCCCATCCTGCCGGTCTCTTATAATCCGGTTTCCTATCACGTCTTTTTGCCCGCCAAGAGCGCGGGCAAAATCCCGGTTGTGATCTATGGTCACGGCTTAGGCGACAGCCAGTTTGGCGCTCCCACCTACATTGCCTCCACTCTGGCCAGGAACGGCTTCGCCACCTTGGCGCTCGAGATTACCGGTCATGGCTTCGGACCGAACGGCTTCGTAAAGCTGACCAACCAGAATGGCGCTGTGTTCACCGTCTTCACTCCCGGCCGCGGCGTTCAACTCGTGCCCGGAACCAATATCGGCCCTATCGACGGTTGCATCGCCCCCGGCGCCGTCGCCATCCGGGATTGCGCCCGGCAAACCGCGGTAGATCTCAGCGTGATCGTCCACGCCATCCGTACCTCCAATGGCCTGGGCCTGAACCTCGACCCGGACCGCATCTTCTACATTGGTCAGTCTTTAGGGTCAATCTCTGGCACGTTGTTTAATGCCGTCGAGCCCGCCGTTCAAACCGCAGTCTTGAATGGCGCCGGTGGCACCTCAGTAGACATCGCCCGTTTGGCACTCACCAGCCGATCGCTCGGGCTTCTCTATCTCTCCTCCTTGAAAGATCCTTCTCTCTTCAATGTGCTCACCTTGGGCGCGCCGCCTCCGCCTTACTTTCATACCGACATCTGGAATGACAATTATGTCTACCGCGACCAATCGCCCGTGACGAACACCGTCCCCGGAGCGCTGGCCGTTCAGTCCGCCTTTGAAGCCGCCGATTGGGTAAACATGTTAGGCGATCCTCTGGCGTTTGCTCCCCATCTCAAAACTTCTCCCCTGCCGGGCGTGCCGCCCAAGAATATTCTTTTTCAGTTTGGTTTTGGAGATCTCGAAGTGCCAAACCCGACCGAGTCCGCCGTCGTGATGGCCGCCAACGCCGCCGCGTCGGTCTCGTTCTTCAATTTTCAAAACGCCGTTGCCATTCAGCCCCAGTTACTCGGCGTGATGGACCCCGCCGTTCCCGGTCTGCCCATCCTGCCGCATCGCGTGCTCAGCAACCCGACGATCTTCGACCCCGCCAATTCCGCCGAATTATCCATCGCCTTAGCTGAACAGCAGCAAACGGCAGACTACTTTTTATCAAATGGAACTTCAATTACAAATCCAAATCAGTATTTGACAAGTCCATTTCAAACCGAGGATCCGCTCTTTGCAACGCCTCCCGCCGCACTTCCTCAACGCTTAAATTTCCTTCAGATTCAGCCCTGATCCGTACTATTGCTGGGGTATGGCCGCAAAATCGACGTCCGCTATCAGCATTAAATTCAATGGTTTAGAAGGGCTAGCTAGCACATTTCCGCAGTACTACTTGGATAGTTTTAAGCCCCCACAGCTTAGTACTCAGATTTCACCCTAACCATTGACCAGAAACGCACGTATGACATACATTCGAATGGTAGGTTAAGGTCAACCTTAATCATGCATTCTTGCGGAGGGGAATAAAATATGCGATTAAACTTACGGGCAGTGATTCCTGCCCTCACTTTGGGTGCGATCATAGCCATGCCGTCTTTCGCCACAAGCGTCAACGGTACCGCCAACATCGCCGGAACCGTTGATGTGACTGATACATCCATCGACTTTCACAATACCTTCAATGCGCCAAACACGACACCGCCGCCTACGGAGAACGGCTCCTTTGCCGGACTAACTGGCGGAACCATCGGTAACCTAACCGGGGGACCAGTTACAGGTGCCATTTCGATTCCGGATTTCATTACGTTTAACGTTAACAGTGGTCTTCCGACACCGATTATCTTCGACTTGACGCTGATCGAGATGAGTTCAGGTACTCAAGCTGGGTGTGTCGATACGGTCGGATCGGTCTGCAGGCCGTTCCCGAATTCACCGTTTACACTTCTTCAAAACACGAGTAGCGTAACGGCTAATCTCGCTCTAGACGGGCAAGCTTACACTGGCACAGCCGACAGCGGTAGCAGCTTGACTAACGGCGTTTTTACTACCCAGATTAACCTTCCAGGGTTGAGCACAATTTCCGAAGTTCTCAGCACTCTCGCAGCGAGCGGCGTCATCTCCGGCCAGAGCTATTCGGCCACCTTCGTCGCTAATGCTCCTGTACCTCCCGCCGTTCCCGAACCAGCCTCCCTTTTACTCATGGGCATTGGTCTCTTCGGCGCCGGAATCGTTGCCCGTAAAAAGATTCGCCACTAAAGTTTTAATCGCAGTCTTTCAATTCAAGCCCCTGAATGCATCACGGTGTATTCAGGGGTTTTTCTTTTCTGTCCGCCCGCCCGGCCTTACTCATACCGTCCCGGCGCCAAAATCCGGCCGGGATCCACTGCCGCCTTCAGCTTATCCACGAAATCACTGAACGGCGAAGACTCCCTCTCCAGTCCCATCGATTGCACGCCCAACCGGTACGGATAATACCCCGCTGCATTACACTGTCGAACAATTTCCTCGTAACAAACCCGGGCCCGCTCATCTTCTCCCGCTAACTCCCGGTCATAATTCAAAGACGCCACACACGAAGCCGTACGCGGCGTAATCAAAGTCACAGAAATCGAAGGCTCATAGCCACCTGCCAGCATCGCTTTGCTGATAATGTCGGTAGCCCGTCGAACATGCGACCCTTCGGCCGGAACCAGGGGCGCATACCACAGCAATCCGCAGCGATCCCGATCCGGATTCGGGTCAGCCGGCACAGGCATCCGCTTGCGCCAGTAGACCGATCCCAGCTGTTGCGCCGTCGGTTCCCCCCGCATCAGTCCAATCACCGGTTTTGCCAGCTCAATCGTCCGTGTTAAATCCCAGCCGGTAACAACCTTAAACGGCCGGAGAAATTTGCTCGCCAGCTCCAGCTTTTTGTCGCTGACAAACAAGAGTTTTCCTGAATTACCCGAAAGACCCTTCCGCAAAAGGCGTTTGGCCTCGGAAACCTGCGCCGGTGTTCCATACAACCCCCCCGATGCGTTCCAATAGCCGATCGTGAGCTCCCGTCGCACCCCCGCCATCAAGTCCGGAGTCAGCGGAGTCTTGCCGCCCGTCTTGTCCCAGGGATACTGCTGCAGGCCGCCCAGAACCTTATAGTCATTGGCGATATGAATCGAACTCCGCAGAATATCTTTCATCCGCAGTTCGCGCAGCGCATCGATCAGCGCCGGCAATCCGTTCTCCGCCTCGCAACGGAAAAAAAACGCCTCGAAAACCTGTGGCGCAGGCATTAGCAGCACCGTCATGCGCGTCACAATCCCCAGATTCGACTGCGAGAACAGCCCTTCGATACTCGGCCCCAAACCCCATTGGCCAACCGGGGCAGCCGCGCAGCCGTCGAATCGCGCATAGCCGGTATTTAAGACATCGCCCGTGGGGAGAACCACTTCCAGCCCGCAGACATGCGCAAAATGATCGCCATAAGGAGTATGCCCGAAGCCCCGCTCCATTGCGTTCCCGATCAGACTGCATTCGGGACTAGAGCCGGTCGCGTCCATCCACAAGGAAGAGCTGCGTTCCTTAAGAAAGTGGAAGAGCGCCCGCTGGGTCACACCGGGCTCGACCGTCACATAGCCCAGCCTCTCGTTAAAATCTGTAATCTTGTCGAGGCGGCCCAGGTCGAGCAGGGCACAGCCGTCGCGCGGCGGAACTCGTGACCCGTAGCCCCAGTTCTTGCCGCTGCTGACCGGGTAAACAGCGACCCCGGCGCGAGTGGCAATCCGCAAACACCCCTGAACCTGTTCCCGATCCGCCGGACGCAAAATCGCCGGAATCTTCTGCCTGGTCGCAAACGTCGCGCTTTCGGCAGCCTGCAAGCGGGGCTGATCTTGTAGGACAAACTCGGTCCCTAACAGATCCACCCATTGCTCACGAGCAGACGCGATTTCGGTTGTTAGCGCCACTCCCCAGTTAATTGTAGAGCGGCGCCATCCGGAGCAGATTCAAACGCGCACCCAGCTCCTGCGGAACAACTCGCCACTCCTGCGCCTGACGAGGCATGAAAGCCGGCGTCTCCGCCAACTTGGTTTTCAGCTGAGTCACCAGCGGCAGAAAGCGAGGACACGGCTTCATGCAATCGAACCGCAAAAGCTCCATGTCGCAGCCGTATAGCTTGTCTTCATAGGAGGGCAAAGCCTCGCCGCTTGCCTCCAGGCTTACCCCGCCAATGCGTCGCAGCATCGACGAGGAACTGTGTCTCACCGTAGCCGTGCATGAGCCAATGCAGCCGCCCCATAGCTGAGCCAAAGCGAAAGAGCTCAGCAGGATCTCGAGCGCCGCCCGCGTGCCGCGCCACTCTTCGGTCAACGCCAGGCCCCCGATCTCCAGATACGAGTAGTTCTTCCGTCGGGCCAACGACAGTTCGGCCTCCACCGCTCCCCGCACCTTGCCGCTCCACCGCGGATCCCTCGCCAGCGCCGAATGACTGATTCGAAGATTATGAAAAGCTACCGTATTCGGATGAACTAAATATCTCGCGCAACCAATTACCTCATGGTCCGCATCTGTAAGAAGTAAATGCCAGCTCTGTTCATCGCCCTGCATGCGGAACCGGCCGTCGTCTTCCAATTCGCAGGGTTGAATCGCGCCGTCTTTAAGATATACCCGTCCTCGTAAGCGCTGCATTCCGGAAAGGAATCGGCTGTAAAGTTGCTCATTAACTCGGGTCCGGCTAAAGGAACTGTCAGCGGATACTTGCGGAGGGGCTAGAAGCTGAAATCTATAATTCTGTCGCATGAGCAGTCTGCGGTTTCATTTCTCCAAAATTTCGGTCACAACCAGCCACGTCGCGATTCTTCTTTTTGGGTTGTGCTTTCTGCCTCGGAATAGCAGGCACATACCGTTCGAAATCCGAGATGAACTAGTTTTCATCATTGTAGTACCCAAGGGGTAGGGCTTGGCAAGCAAAAATTACTCAACCTTGCAGAATTTCTCAGGTTCAAAATATTTTCACAAAGAACATTGTGTTTGCCTTCTTTGTAGCTCACAATAATAAGCCAGTGGGGTAAGAGGTAAGAAAATTCTCCAATGTCCGCCAGTAGTAGCAGTTCTCCTGACGAATCTGACCAGTTGTTGTTGCGATGGTCCGATAATCCCGACCTTCCTTCGCACGAAGAGTGGGTCGAAATGCTCGAAGCAACGAGTTCCGAGTACGTACTTCGTAGTTCCTTTAAGGTTCCCGAAAAAACTCGTGTTTATTTAGTCGGCAGAGATACCTCTGAGGCCGGACTTGTACGGTCCTGCCGCAAGCTGGGCATCAATTTCATCCTGACCATCGGGATCAGCCCCGAGGGTCCGTCAGCACCACGGTTCGGCATCGATCCTGGTCTTCTCATCGTGGATAGCTTCTTAACAGAAGAGCAGGAACTACAAATCCTGAATGAATTGGAAGATGAGCTTCGGTCCGGCGACCCAAATCCGACAATGATGAGCGCACGGCAACACCGCACGACGTCCTTCCAAGGAACCGCAGCGCTCAATCGTATCTTCCGTTACACCGTGAGATCATCCACCGCCCTAGTCTCCAACGGCGTCTTCCTTTTCCTCGACAAGTTCCGGCAAATGACCGGAACCTGCACGGCGGAAACCGTAGCCGAGAAAACAATCTGCCCCACTACCACCCCCAACGCCAGCGAACTGCTCGTACCTCCCGCCCTCTCCATCCTTCAGTAGGGCTTCGGCTCGTTGCCATTCGGCTTTTCTTTATAACGCTCAAACATAGCAGCGGTAATGTCGGAGCTCGTCGGCCAGTGGCCGCGTGTTTGCCCGGCATGCGTTTGATAGGTATCCAAGCGGTCGGGGTCGGGCTGCACCACTCTACCGGCCTGAAAAAAGAGCAGACCAAGGTTGTCCGTAGACATGCGCGAAACAAACGCTTCGGCATCCTCAAGCGCGGAGCGCAACTTGGTCATGACTGTACTCGGATCAATCGGTTCCGTGCTCACCAGCGCCCGCCACTCAGCGGAGGGATAGTTGGAGTTGCGGCGAATTTCGGCAATCAACCCCTCGGGCGTATATCCCGGCGACTTCTCGACCGCGGCCCAGACCACAGCCCCAACCGGAAGGATAGTTTCGTGCACGGTCACTAGGTCAACAAGGTCGCGCACTTCACGCCGTCCGGCAGCGGCCATTACCTTGTTTGCCGCGAGGTCAACCGGGTGCAGTACATAACCGAAAGTCTCATCCTGCATGGTCGGGAAAAATCTGAAATCGCTGTCCACGACCCATTCAAGGCGCGTGGCCGCGTCCTGCCGCATAACCTCGGCTGTGTAGATGGCGGGCAATCGGCGCGTCCATCGGACGCCATAGCCCGCCGCTTCAAGTGTCCGCGCATCGGTCAGTGCTGCGGACGCAACACGGTCCTCGCGGTCATGAAAAACATCGATGTCACCGGAATAACGCGGCGCATTACGGTTCAACGGTGTTGCTCCGGCAACATAGCTCTCGGGGTCACGCTGCGAAGCCAGCAACCGGAGAACCTCGGTCTGGATTTTAGAGAGTGGCACGGCAGGCCTTTTCGATCTGCTCCGCAAGCTTCCGGGCTTCCCGGTCGCCTTCGATGCGTAACGCACGCGCCACGACTAGCGCATCCTCTTGGCCCGGTTCCTCCAGCATACGTTTGTTCCAAAGCGCCTGTGTCCCGTACTCCGAAAACGCGCGACGGTACAGCCCCGCGAAAGTTTCCGGTTCGGGCGTGTCGCTCATAGCGTCTTGTTTTTACCATGTGCCGTGGCATAGCGCAAATGTTGGTCCCGCTTGGCGGCTCACAAGCCGAGTACGAGCAAATTGCGCAAATACAGTGTTCCGATCTAGCAGGGGTAAGTAAACACTTCTTTTGGCGTCGCCCCGCGAGAAAGATAAAAACAACCAATCTATTGGTTTTCAACCAATTTGAAGAGAAGGATGAAACGAAGACTAAGCGATCTCCAGCCGCTTGAGCTTGAGCCGGAATTGGGACCGTCACCGCCGCTCGGTAGACCTTTTGCACATGCTTCTGCTCGCACTGCTTGGCCTTGGCTGCCTGGGCGCTGGTTTATGGACAGCATGAGCAGCAATTCCCAATGTTGAAAGAGAGTCTACGAAGATCGGCTTGCCACCACGGCATGGACAGAAGGATTGTTAAAAGGCTTTACGTTTTTCGTGTCTGACCAGTTCTTCGCGAAAGATAAGCCGAATCTGTTCATCAGGGAGAGCTTTGGGTTCTATCTGTTCATCAGGGAGAGCTTTGGGTTCTAGATGATCTCGCAACGCTTGGTTAATCAAGGTCTGGTATCCCTTGCCGGTCTCTTCTGCAATCTGGAAGAAACGGTCTAGAACGTCCTCGTCGATGCGAATCGTGATGCTCTTCTTTCCTGCCGGCAGAGGCTCGGGCTTCACAGCCGGGCCACGCCTTCCTTTGCTGAAATCGTAGTGATCTTTCATAGTCGCTCCTCGTATTCTGTTCGCTCCTGATTGGTTGCTGGCCGGGCCGAAATGATGCGAACGTTGTCGCTGTCGTCGCAGGTATAAACGACAACCAGCAATACACCCTTTGCGCTCATCCCGACGGTCACGAAACGCTGCTCAAAGGGATCCGATTCATCGTCTGTGATGGTCACGCCATAAGGATCGCCGAGAACAGCTTCGCCCTCCAAGTTAAGGCCCGTTGTAACGGTACTACTTCGCTGTCGCATGCTGTCGAACTGCCTGCAGAACTTTCTCGATCCCACTAATTACGACCTCTGGTTGGTCAATCTCAACAGAATGAAAACTTCTATCCGCCATTAACTGCTGACTGTTTGTCGAAAGTGAAAGCAACTTCCGTTGGAGCGTTCCATAACCAGCGGAAGTGTTACCGGTGCTTATGACGAGGAGAGGCATGTGACCCAGGGGTCGCGACCTTTGCTCCGTCCGGCTCAATTCAGATACACAATCCTCAGCTGTTTCTGCCGTGGCTAAAGCCGGTTTGCGCAATTCAGCCCATCGCTGTAGCTGCTGAACCCGTTCCGGAAGTTTCTGAAAATCGGATGTATCCTCCGTGCTCAAGACAATCGGCGTCTTCTCGATGAGGACAGGCGGGCTATCGGACGCTGGCTGCGAGACTCCGCCTGATTTGGGAGAAAAGCTCTGATTGTTCACAGGAAGAAAAGCATGATCGACAATCACCATACCCACAACATCGCCTGGATACAAAGAGGTGTATCGGCGGCCGACCAGAGCCCCTATGGAGAATCCGACAAACACGAAGGGGCGCTCTATTGGGGCCTTCCCCACCAAATTGTGAACTTCATTCACTCTGTCCAGACACTGCAAGGAAGGGCCAGGATCGCTCCAGGCTGTCCCGGAAACGTCGTAGGTGCAGACTTTTGTCAACTTGGCGATACTCGGTTGAACAAGCTCCCAATCGAAGGAAAAGCCGCCCACGATCAAGACCGTAGGACTACCTCTTCCCGTACAGTACAGATGGACGCGAAAGCCCCCGACATCGACCAGCTCTCCTGGAGCTGTCGGAGGCGCACCGTCTCCCGCGATCGAATCGGAACCCGGAAAAAAGAGCAAGACCAGAATCAAGGCAATCGATCGACTGACTTTTTGCTGGTGGATTTTGCCTTGCATGGTCAGCTCGGCGCGCATACTACCGTATGACTCCCACCGGCTCGATTCGAATAGCCCGATAGCCCGGAATGAAACTGGCAGTCAAAGCTACCAGGATAAACAGCGCCGACACAGCAAGAAACGTCCTGGGATCGGTGGCATTTACGTGAAACAGAACTCCGTTCATGACGCGCGTCAAACAAATTGCTCCCAGAAGGCCGACGACAACTCCAATTAACGACAGGCGCAGACCTTGTCCGGTCACCATCAAAAGGATGTCGCTCCCCTGGGCGCCGAGCGCTCGACGAATACTTAACTCCTGAATTCGCTGGGCAACCGAATAGGCAATGACACCGTAGAGACCAATGACCGCGAGGAGTAGTGCGAATCCGGCAAAGAGGCCGAGAAGCAGAACGTTGATCCGTTGTTGCCCGATCGACTGCCCCAGCGCTCCCTCCATTGCTCGAAGGTGCGAAACAGTTTGATTAGCATCTATTGCATGCACAGTGGCGCGAATTGCCTCGGCCATGCGCATAGGTTCTCCCACCGTTTTTACTGCTAGATTTCCCGTCTGGGGCGGCATGAAGGCACTCGGAATATAAACTTCGAGTCCTGCATCGGTTGCCAGATCATATTCGTGAACGTCTCCCACAATCCCAACGATTTCCACGGGTTTTGAACTGCCGCCAAAAATCAGATGTTGTCCAATCGGGTTCTGACCCACCGGGTAAGATGGCCAGAAGCGACGCGCCGTTGCCTCGTTGATAATCGCGACCGGCGGCACGCTTTTGGTGTTGTCTTGAGCTGTAAATAGCCTTCCTTTTTTAATCGGAATCTTCAACGTCTCAAAGTATCCTGGCGTAACACTCTCCAACTGCCCAATGGGACGTTCACTCAGCTTTAGAAGCGTCTGTTCCGCGGGCTCCAGCGCGACCGCATAGCCGGGCGACAGAGGAAGCGTCAGAGCTACGGCTGCATCGCGAACTCCCGGCAGCGATCTCGTATGCTGCACGACAGCCTGCCAAAATACAGCTCTTTTCTGAGCGGTGTCATAGCGCACGCGCGAGAGAGGAATTTGCAGCGTCAGTAGATGCATGGGCTGAAATCCCGGATCTACTGCTCGGAGGCGCATGAAACTCTGCAATAGAAGTGCCGCCCCGATCAGCAGCATGATCGATAGCGAGACTTGTCCGATGACCAGCAGGTTGCGAGCATCGACACCTAGAGCTCTGGACCACACTATAGTCGTACTGCGCTCGCGAAGCATGTCCGTTAAGTCCGGTTTCGAAATACGAAGAGCCGGAAACAATCCGAAGACAAGACCCGTCAAGACTGAAACTGCCGCCGTAAATGCGAAGACAACACTATCCAGCCTGATTTCTCCGGCTCTGGGCAAGTCCAAACCATTCATCCTGGAGACTGCAGTAATGATCAATTTCGCCAGCGCGACACCCAGCGTACCGCCTGCGACGGCTATCGAAAGACTCTCTGTTAAGAGTTGACGAACCAAGCGAGCTCTTCCGGCGCCCAAAGCGGCACGCACGCTGAATTCTCGCGAGCGCGATAACGCTCGTGCCAGCAGCAGACTCGCTACGTTCGCGCAGGCAATTAACAGGACGCAGCCGACGGCCGCGAAAAGTATCCACAGCATCGAACGAACGTTCTTCACCAGATTGTCCGCGAGACTTTCAACTCGCATCCTGGAGTCCCTGTTTGCATCCGGCAGACCGGCATGGGCCAAAGCGTATCGATTCCCTAACATGTCCATCTCAGATTGAGCCCGTCGGATCTGCACTCCCTTGCGCAGCCGTCCAAAGCCGGTTAACGTAGCTGTCTGATTCCAAGCCTCCTTGGGCGTCATGGACCATTCCGACGGCCTCGGCAGCCAAACGTCGATTCCCATTGCGGGAAACGCGAAACCAACCGGCAGAACCCCAACCACCGTGTAGACGGTTGAACCCAGGTTGATCGGCGTGCCGATAATAGAGGGATCTGCGCCAAGCCGGCTCCGCCAAAGCGGCGTACCGATCATGGCAACCGCCGGGCCTCCCGGCAGATCCTCTTTGGATGTAAAACTCCGCCCCAAAGCTGGATGCACACCCAAAACGTCCAGGAAATTGGCCGATATCCGAATCTGCTTCAGTTGTTCGAGCTCGCCATGCAGAGAAAGTGTCACGTCCTCAAACAGGCCGAACACGCCAAGCTCGCTGAATGACCGCGATCCCGCCTTCAACTCCTCGATCGAACAGGCGTGAACGAGACCAGCGTCCGGCGAGGATTTTCTATCGCCAGCCGGACAAGGCGCTCAGGGGCGCTGTAGCTCAAGGGCTTTAACAACACGCCGCGAATGACCGTAAACATTGCCGTGTTCCCTCCAATGCCGAGGCCCAGCGTCAGTATCGCCGTAGTTGCAAAAGCGGGTCTCTTGCGCATGGTGCGTGTAGCGTACGCAAAGTCGTGAAGCAAATCTTCCCACCAATCAAAGACCCATTCACTGCGAGCACTCTCCCGAATCGAAGTTCTATTTCCGAAAGAAGCAGTCGCCAGCGCACGCGCCTCTTCCGGAGACATACCGCGTGAGAGATTCTCTTCAATCTCCATGTGCAGATGCTCTTCCAGCTCTCGTTCGAGCTCGTTCTCAATTCGACCCCGGCCGGTTATCACCGCGCGGAGTTTCGCCCATTGCCGCAGCATAATCGTTTACCCCTCCGGCGCTAGAACACGTCTCATTGCCTCTGCGAACCTCTCCCATTTTGTGGTCGCGGACAACAGTTGCTTCCGGCCCGATGCGGTCAGGCGATAGTACTTTGCCCGGCGTCCCTTAGGCGACATCTTCCACTCGGATTTAATCCACTCGCGCTGAAGCAAACGTTGCAAGGCCGGGTATAGGGAGCCATTGTCGACCAAGAATTCCTGATCCGATTGCTGCTTCAGAAATTGCGCAATCCCGTAAGCGTGGTTCGGGCCAGGATTTAGGCTGCGAAGAATCAGCACTTCAAGCGTCCCCTGAAGAAATTCTAAGCGTTCAGATAGATTGTCTACGGTAGACATACCACGTATACTCGTTTTAGCATTACCATTTCGAGGCAACGAAACGTGAAGCACAACCGCTTTTCCCTTTGGCTGATTTTTGCAAGCGTCTTAATCGAGTTTGCGGGGTGCTCGCATAAGCAGGTTCAGGCGCCGGCGCCGACTACCGTTTCACCACGCGACAATACCTCGTACATGGATCTGGAGCCCGGCTGGAAGCTCAAAATCCTTGTTCCCCTGACCAAATCCGTTGAAGCAATTCGGCAATCGAGACCCGTTCCAAAGAGGAACGGTAATACGATCTCTCTCTCGACTGACAGTCCGGTCGGATACGAGATCTCATACTACTCAGTGCTTGGAAGGCGAGGTTGAGCCGTAAAGCTCAAGTTCACGTCAGCTTCAAGGACAACCAACGCGAAGACGATAGCGGAGCCGGCCCCGCCTCTTTTGTCATTTCCACTCCCCGGATCCAGCGAGCATATTCGACTCATCTACCTGGTTGTCCGGTCTTCTCAAGCAGATCACAAGATGGCCATCCTCGCCTCAAAACACCTAGATTCTCTAAATGCTTTCACCACCCGCCTGAAAGCGAACCCGAGTGTCTGTACTACCGGCGCCAACAATGATGTGTCCTGTTCCTGGGTTCCCGCCGGAATTGCAGTTCGACCGGAAAAAGAATCACAATTTTGAGGGCCTCCAAAGTCACTTAAGAACGGCTGCCTGATCCTCAAACGTCGCCAATGCTCAGAAGCCCTTTGAATGGATCACCGATACCTGGACAGTCCGTCCGAGTGCCATGAGCGCGCGGGTATATTGCTCAGGCTTGCTTTTATGTCTCGGGTCCAGAATTCGACGAATCACGCTGCGTTTCACCTCCTAGAGTCTCACCCCGCTGCTCCGCCACTAGCCCTCTTCTGAACTGCTAACATTTAACGTCCGCATTATGCAAGACGGCCCCAAAACATTCCAAGTAAGCGGTAACTCAAAGCGCAAACGCAGAAACTATGCTTTTGGAGCCATCCGAGAAACTGACGAGATCGGGCAAGCCCCCAGTAAGCGCTTCAGGTTCACTCCCGCTACCTTTCTGGCCTTTTGGCTCCTGGTCGTAATCGCAGTGAAAGGATTCTTCCTCTTCCTCGATCCGGCGCCTGCACTTTTTATGGGCGACTCTCTAGCCTATCTGGCCACCGCCTTCGCAAACTATATTCCGACAGATCGAAGTTTCGTTTACGGCTTTATTCTGCGGGTTATCGCGCTGTGGCCTCACTCTCTACACACTGTGGTCCTGTTTCAAAGCGCGCTCTCTGCTATTTCGGCCTGGATCGTCGCGGTCATTCTCGTCCGGTACTTCCAAGCCAGGTTCATCATTGCCTGCCTATGCAGCCTGGTTTGCGCCGTCGAGCCGCTTCAATTGATCTCGGAACGATATATCCTCACAGAAGCCGTTTCCACCTTTATTTATGCCCTGCTTGTTCTTACTGCGTTTCAATATCTCAAAACCTCACAGCTGTTGTGGCTCGGCTTAGTTCAGGTTCTTGCGGTGAGCCTGATTTCAATACGAATCAGCTTTCTGCCGGTGTGCCTTTTCGTGTCTTTCCTGTTGCCGCTGCTCAGTGAACGTCGATGGGCAATATACCTCATTGCGTCCCTTCGATTCGCTAGTCGATCTGCTGACACCCGGACGCTGGTCGTCCGTCAAGTCGTCGTTCACGTGCTACTTTCAGTGGCTTTGAGCCAGTGCTTGCTTGCGGGTTACCGACATCTTTACGGTTCTCTCATGACCCCTCCGCAACCGCCTGCCTATCTCTACGCGGACGGACTTTTCCTGGCAGGCGCGTTTGCGCCGATAATCCATCCAAACGATTTCCCGATTGCCGAGCACCGTAAAGTGATCTTCGACAATTTGAAATACCCTCTCGAGGATCGTCGCGCCCGCGATGCGCAACGCTGGGCCGAGGGAGGACTTTGCGTGCTCATCATTAAAGAATCAGGAGGAAATCTCTTTGTTGCGAACAAACTTGCCAGGAAGACGGCTCTGCGCGCGGCCAAGCGAAATCCTTTTGGAGTTGTGCTTCTAACGGTCTCCACCTTTCTCGATTACTTTCATCGTGACTATCTAAATCAGACAATCCTCATCGACGAAGGGCAAGATCAAACTGTTCCTCCGGAAGCGATAACAAATCTGCAAAAATACTTCCGCGAAGACGTTCCGCAGTCATATCGCGACTCTCCCGCAAAGTCATGGCATCGAAAATGTAAAATCTGGTACTTGTTTCTGCTAGTTCTTCCTCTGCTTTTCGTCGCTCACCTCTTCGTATATTGGCGCCGGTCCACTCCATATCACTGGATGATCGCGATCTTAGCGCTCCTTCTGCTAGAGGGAGCGACATTGACGGTATCGCGACCGATTCCCCGCTATCTCACCGCAATGGCATGGCTCGGCTGCGTTATTGTAGGCGCGGCGCTGACTGATTTCGCATCCGGATACGCTGTGAAATTCCAGTCCAAACGCGAAGCGACGAGTTAAGGGATTTCGAAAGTGTGACGAGAACCGTGAATCGATGTCAGGCGGAGGCAATTTTGACCCCGGATGCCGCAGCCATACGGGCCAGCACGGCCGGATCGGATATACCCTGGACGTCGCGACGCGGGGTGTATGGCGCTTCCAGCCGGGCCGCCTCGTCGTCGGTCAACGTGATCGACAGCGCCGCGATTGCCTCGTCGATATGGCTGGTCTTGAGCGCGCCCACAATTGGCGCGGCAACGACCGGATTACGCCACAGCCAGGCGAGCCCGATCTGCGCTCGGCTGACGCCACGTTCCGTCGCAACTTCACCCACCGCCTCGACGATCTTCTGGTCGCTCGCCGCGGTCGCTTCGTAGTCGTGGAGCTTAGCCGCGTAGGGCTCGGCTTCAGAGCGAGCGGTCGACTCGCCCCACGGACGGGCCAGGCGGCCGCGCGCAAGCGGACTATAGACGATCGTTTGGACGCCTTCGTCGGCACAGAGCGGCAACATCTCAAACTCTTCCTCGCGGGCGAGCAGACTGTAGTTGTCCTGCATCGACACGAAACCGGTCCAGCCGTTCGCCTTCTGCAAGTGAAGCGCCTTGCTGAACTCCCACGCCATCATGGAGGAGGCTCCGAGGTAGCGCACTTTGCCCATCTTCACTAGATCGTGCAGCGCCTCCAGCGTCTCTTCCCACGGAGTCATCTGGTCGCGACGATGAATCTGGTAAAGGTCGATGTAGTCGGTGCCAAGCCGCCTCAGACTATGATCGATTTCAGTCCTGATCGCCTTACGTGACAAGCCAGTAGCATTGGGGCCGGTACGCATGGGTGCAAACAGCTTGGTGGCGATGACCACACTGTCGCGATTGGTGAAATCCTTTAGCGCCCTGCCCAAGATCTCCTCGCTTGTCCCTTGCGAATAGAGGTTAGCGGTGTCGAAGAAGTTGATGCCGGCCTCAATGGCGTGTCGGATCAGCGGGCGGCTGGCTTCCTCGCTTAGCGACCATGCCGGATGACCGCGGGAAGGATCACCAAAGCCCATGCAACCGATGCAGAGGGGGGAGATATCCAGACCTGTACGAGCGAGCTTTATATATTGCATGTAAACCTCCTTGCCGGTATACAATCGGACAACTGTCCGTTTGTCTATGCCCCAACTATAACGGACAGTTGTCCGCTTAGTCAAGAGGACCGATGACCCACCAAGAGGAAAAGCTGCGCGCCGATGCACGGGCCAACCGGAATCGCATTCTGCATGTGGCGCGAGAAGCGCTGGCCGCTGATCCAGAGGCATCCCTCAGCTCCATCGCCAAAACGGCAGGCGTCGGCCAGGGCACGCTCTATCGTCACTTCCGGAGCCGCGAGGCTTTGGTGCTGGGCGTTTATCGGAATGAAATTGACGCGCTGGTCGCGCTTGCGCCGACGCTGCTTACCGAGCATCCGCCGCTACAAGCCTTCCGAATTTGGTGTGATCGGCTCGCCAAATTCGGCAAGATGAAGCACGGGGTCGCTGACCTGCTTCATGCAGCGATTTCGGATCAGGACTTTCACGAGACCTACTGGCCGATGCTGGATGCGGTCCGCAAGCTGATGAATGCCTGCGAAAGCTCAGGCGAAATCCGTCCTGGCGCCGACGCCGAGGATTTTCTGATGCTCGTAGGACTCCTCTGGCAGATCCCTCCAACCCCAGCCGGAGAAGTGCGCGTGAAAAGACTTTTGGCGCTTGTCTTCCGTGGGTTGGGCGCCGAAGACACAGCGACGCAGACGCAGGAGGCCTTCCCGTCTTGACGAAGCCGCCGCGATAGGGCGGGACACTGGCGCCCTTCAATCGCCTGATGGGGTTTGGACCTTTAAGAGTTCAGTGCGCTGAAGGCGCACATTAAAACTAAAGGCGCTACTTGCTGCCAGGCAGACTGGATATCCTGCTTTAAGATCTACAATATAGAGTTTCCATTAAATCTGACAGCGTGGCTCTTGAGATATACCTCTACCCTCCGCGAAATCCTGGAACTGTCAACTGATCCGTTGGACAACTCATTGTTCGAAGCACCCCCGAAGGTCGCGGTTCTGATGGGCTTCCAAATCCGGAACGTGCATCCTCCTGCTGAACGCGAGTCACGGGAGCGCTGGCCGGTAAACCCGAATCGCCCGAATCGCGGGCGGCAAATCTCCGCGGCTGATTAACTCGATCGTGTGGCGACCGTTCGTCAGCCCCTGGGCAAGCGTCACGACATATTCGCGAGACGAATCGGTGATCCGCGGCTCGCGGTACACGTCTTCGGCCACCGCCTCCACTCTCCACTTCACCTCGAAGCCGGTCGGGGTGGGCACATGGCGTAGCTCCGATGCGCGCTGCATGGCCCAATCTTGCGGCGAGAGGACCACGCGGCCCGACTGCGATACGAACTCCTCCGTACTCACCCCCGATCCGTCCGGGCCGGTCTTCGAACCGCTTACTTCAAATCGAACACGGGAGTCGTCGGCGTTCGTTGCGAGTACTTTGAGAGTCCAGTCCTCCACCAGGAGGGGACTCCGCCGGCTTACGCGATTGATGGCGGGCCAATCGACTGCATAGTTATCGGTCGGACGCGTCACGAAGTAGCACTCCGGGATTTGCGAAGGCTTCCTGCCATCTACCATCACATCCGCTTCGCCCGAGTGAAACGGATTGTCCCAGCCTGCGATGACATCGATGCGATTGCCTTCCACCGCAAGTTTCAAGCGGCCGTTCTTCCAACCTAAATCGCGGCCAATCTCGTAATCTTTTACCAGATCCGGGCCCGATCCCGCCGCACCGGGATGGTAGGTGAGATAACGCTCGGTGACTCGCGCCGCGATGTTGTCTCCTTCTTCAGTGAAGTGAGCGCCGTCGCGCAACACGTCAGTCGCTCGCAAATGATTTCGTTTCAGATACTCGATCCAGGGCGTCCGCAGATCCACCATCTCCACTCCATACTTCGCGGCCAGAGCGGGCAGCGCTTCGTTGCTCCACTGAGCGTGCGCTGCCTCGTTTTTTGCCTTGCCCGGATCGTCGGGTTGCCCCGCAACCATAATCCATGCCGGACGATCGTTCTGCAGCAGCATCTCGGCCGTGGTGTGACGGCGAATTTCCGCGATAATTTCCTCGTACAACCCGGGATCGCCGAAATCGTGAAAAATGATCAGATCGGGATAAAAACGGTACACGTCGTGCGGCAGCGTGCGGATCAAGTATTGAGCGCTGTAGCCGCCGATAGCACGATTGGCGATCGTCAGATCGGCATACGGAAATCGCTTCCGAATATCGGCAGCCACCATGCGGGTCCAGTCCTGCTTGGTTAACGACTGGCCGTAGAAAAGAATCCTTACCGGATGGCGGTGATCCGGCGAACTCGAAGCCAGCAACGTCATGGTGCGTTGGATACGCATCCCAACCGTTGCGGAATCGCCCGTCACCGGCGCCTCCGGATAATTCGGCGTCTGAACGAGCAAAGGAAGGTTCGCCGTCGCAGCATTGCCGTGGCCGTCTCGCACATAGACAAACAAGCGATACGGGCCCTCCCGGTCAGGCAACTGAAAGGTTGCGCCTTTTCCGGCGGCGGATAGAATCAGCCCGGAAACAGGCGGAGAAGGGCTTTCCCGATCTCCGCCGACATTCGCGTTGCCGGAAACATCACGGCGCAGATCCCAGCTCACCTCAAGCGGATCGCCCTCGGGATCGGAAGCATCGACGACGCAATGCATCATCGCTCCGGGAACAACCTGAGCGGGTTCCGAAGTGTCGGGATCGTCGGTGCTGATGCGAATTTTGTTCGGCCCGATGCGAGGCGCGCGATTAACCGGCGCGTGGCCGCTCCATAGCTCCGTCATGACGTCAACGGCCTGTGTACGGCTGCCGTCTTCGAGAAACATTCCATACCAGGTGTGCGTTTTCTCATGATGCTGGCCCCAGTGAAAGACGTAGGCGCCGAGACAATGCGGCTGGTCTCGAATGGCGTGCGCGTAAGCGTCCCGGTAAAACAAGGCCTTCTCCGTGCTGTTGTCTTCCAGCGGCAAGCCCCAGGCGGTCTTCTTCACCTGCCAGTGACCGCGAGGACCGAATTCCGTCACCAGATAGGCGCGCGTCCAGCCCTGCCTGGCGATATCTTCCGGAAGGGTCAACATGTCGGCGTAGGAGTTCAAGCCGACTGCGTCGAGATCCGGGCAGAGGCGATTCAATTCGCTCAACATGCTCTTGTAGGCGCCGCCCACAATGGTGATCACGGGATGATCCGGATCGAGCTGATGAATCATGCGGGCCGCGGCGTTCACCGCTTTCCATAGCGGGACGCGCTGCTCGGGCGTCGTCTGAATTTCCAGTTCGTTGCCGAGCGCCCAGGCGAGAACAGCCGGATTCTTGCGATGCACGGTAACGATTTCGCGAAGCTGGTTGGCCTGTTTCTCAACAACGGCGGGATCACTGTAGTCGAACCCCATCCGCTGCTTTCCAAAGGGCAAATTCACCAGAACCGTCAATCCCAGATTCTGAGCGGCAGCGAGTGCAGTGACGCCGGCGCGGATGGAGTTGCCGCCGGCAGCTTTCAGCTCTTCGAGGTGACTGTCGCCGTCAGCGCCCTTGACAAAGTAAGGCTGGCCGCCACGCAGCAGTTCGTATTTGCCGTGCTGGTTGACGACGCGCACTGCCGCCGACGCCGACGCGACCGTCAGTGCGGCCACAAGAGTGAGCGGCAGAAGAATTTTCATGGACGCGCAGAACAATCAAAAATCAATGCGGCCCCGAAGCTCCATCACGCGAGCCTGATTAGCGGTTGTCGATCGTCCGAAGGTGGCGTCCGTGAAAGTGGAATCGACAGCGCCCAAGTTGACGCGGTTCAGCGTATTGAACGTTTCGAAACTGAATCGGAACGTGATTCCTTCCCACGGCAGCCGGAAAATCTTGGAAATAGAGGAGTCGATACTGAAGTATCCCGGGTTGCGGAAAATGTTCCGCCCCTGATTGCCCTCCGTTCCCGCCGCCGGCTTGGTCAGCGCGCCAGGCGCGAAGATGTTGTTCTCATATTGCTTCCGCGAAAATCCGCCGGTCGCAATCCCGTTCGAGACATCGGGGTAATCGTAGTTATAGCCGTCGGCGTTATAGTCGCAAGTAGGATACGAAGCCGTGCAGACAACGCTGAACGGACTGCCCGATTGCGCCAGACCGAGAGCGCTGATGGTCCAGCCGCCGACTGCTTGATCGAAGAGCGCACGCCCGGTATGCGGCCGCAATTCGTAGGCTACCGAGAAGGACACGCGCTGCGGGTAATCGATATCTTGCGCGGCGCGGTAAGCTTTTGGGTCGTACGGCAACGGGAAAGATTGATCGATCGGATCGCCGATTGTTCTCGACCACGTATAGGATGCCTGCCAGCTCAATCCGCCTTTTCGCTGCCGCACCGTCGCGATGAGCGCATTGTATTGGCTGTTCAAGCCTTGCCTCAGGTAGGAAATGCCGCCCCACTCAGACGTCAGCCGGTTCTGCACGCCATCGAGCAGATCGCCGGCGTAGGTATTGAGATCGCCAGGTGTGTAGATCTGGTTCCAAGAGTACGAACCCGAGTAGCCCAGGCCGACCACGGCGTTTCCCGCCAGTTGTCTCTCGACCGACAGACTATAATTTAGAGTTTTCTGCGGCGTCAAATTCGGCGCAACCCCGCTCAAGCTTGCCGGATAGAGAATAGGTCGGCCCTGCGCGTTGTAACCGGAAATCACGCCGCCGCGCGAGTCCGTTCCAAGCACCGGTAGCGCCGGGTAAGTGTAGCCCCACGGAGGTCCCGAGGCGCTCGTCCCGTAGATGTTCGCGAGTTTCGGAATAAACGCCGGATTCGGCGAGAAACTGCTCAAACTGGCCGAAAGTCGTTCGGGCGGATTGGTGGGAAGGGCGGCCGTGACGTTCGCCAGGCCAATGCTGTCCTCGAATAGGCCAACCCCTCCTCGAACGCTCCATTTCTGATTGCCTCCCGGCGACCACGCGAAGCCCGCCCGCGGCAGAAAATTCTTGTTCAGTCTGCCGTTGAAGGCGTGGTTCGTAAGCTTGGTGTAGGCATTGGCCACTTCCTGAGACAGCGTGCCGCCTGAGCCAAGGAACACGCCTGCAAACGGCAAGCCACTCGAATAGGGCGAAGGATTGCCAAAGTCATCCCAACGCAGGCCGGCAGTCAGAAAAAGGCTGGGTGTGATTTTCCATTCGTCCTGCATATAAACGCCGTAGGTAGTGACTTGCGCCCCATAGAATTGCGGAATATATTGGCCGTTTTGCCCCGAGAGTGTCGATAGTGAATAGCTCTGGGGCGCAGCATCCTGGAAAAAGGTCAACAGGCTGCAGCAAAAGTAAGCGTTCTGGGGCCTCGCATTAACCCCGCTGCGATCCTGCAGGTAATTGGAGTGTTGCACTTGAAAACCGAACTTGACGCTGTGCTTGCCTTTGATCCAGTTCAGATAATCGCGAGCCTGATAGATGTGTTCCCGATTCGCTTCGGGACCGTAAAAAGTAAATAATCCAACCGTCGAGGGTCCGTTACAGCAAACATTGAAACCGTAGGGAATCGTGCTGTACTGCTGCGTTCCGCCGCCGAACTGGTCCCACTCGCGAAGCCATCCGAAGCTTGCTTCATTCAAAAGCGACGGGCTGAAAATATGCGTGTAGCCGGCAGACCGGTACTGAGCCGTGGAAGGCGAGTATTGATTGAACTGCGGCACATACAACAAAGCGTTCGATGTTTGATCCACCCGGAAGTACGCCAGGTAAATGCGATCTTTCGCCTCGCGCAAGTATTGGTCGAGCCGAATGTTGTACTGCGTTCCCTTCACGCTCGGTGTTTGATTGAAGTTTGCAAACTGGTCGACGGCTAGCGTACAGGGAATGTTGAACGTGGACGGTGTGCCGCATCCGGTATTGGCCCCCAGATTCTGCGGTCCGAAGGACGTCTGCGCCGTTTTGTTGATCCCGGTGACTGCGTAAGTGCTCGGATCGGGCTGGAACTTTGCAAACGTATGTGACAAGTTGACCGAGTTGGGAAAGTTTTGCTGTGCCCACGAAATGAATTGCGGAGTTAGAAAATCCTGAACTCCGCTGCTGCTGCTCACTTGATTTTCATTCTGGAAAGAGCCGAAGAAGAACGTATGGTTCTTGATTACCGGTCCTCCCAGGGCGCCCGTGATCCAGGACTTCCGGAACGGCGACGACGGACTGGCAAAGGTCGGCGTCGCCACCAGAAACTGGCCCGAGTAGATATAGTCAACATCTCCGTGAAGGCGGTTGGCGCCACTCTTGGTGACAAAGTCGGTCTGGACCGAGGACGAATTGCTGTTTTCAACCGAATAGGTCTTGGTCCTTACGGCAACCTCGGCCAACATGTCCGGATTCGGCGTGATGTCGATCTGGGTGCTCTTGTTGATGTTCGTTCCTGCCACGCTGTTGAGAGGCAGTCCATCGATGGTGTAAAGGTTGGAAGCGCCCGGACGTCCATTGCCGAAAATCTGTGGCGTGTAACCGTTGGTCGTGTTGGCGATGGGCAGATTGGTGGAGTTCTCGATAATGCCGCTGACGCCCGGAAGGACCTTCAAAACGTTGAGCGTGCCTGCGTTTTGAATCGGCAAAGCCGTTAAATCGCTGGCGTTGAGCGTCAGCCCAATGCTCGTTTCGTCGGGGTTCAAGGCCGCCGCGTTCTCCACCACCGTCACGCTTGTTCCCTGGGAAGCAAGTTTCAGGGCAAGATCGACGCCGCGAGTCTCGTCGGCCGTCAGTGACAAGTTGCTGATGGCCGGGCCGAAGCCCGTGGCGTTGACGGTGATCTGGTATTGTCCCGGCGCCAGACTCGAGAACCGGTAATAGCCGCTCGGGTTCGTGCTCGCCGAGTAGTTCACTTGCGTTTGCGTGCTCTGCAGCTTCACTTGCGCATTAGGAACGGCGCCCCCCTGCGGATCCGTTACCGTACCTTCCAAATTACTGCTGTAAGCCGACTGCGCGCCGAGGCGTGCGCTCAGAATGAACAACCAAACAACGCAAGAGAATTTCGATTTGCGGAACATGGACGCCCCTCTCGCACTCTGCGCTACTCGCTGGCGAACATTAGTATGTATGGAACAAGTTCACTTAGAAAGTCAACAGAAAACAATTTCGATTTTCATTTTGGGGTGGTAGCATGTCGGCATCCCGATAACTCCTCCAGACGGCTCGCGCCCTCCCGGCGCCCGCGACAGAGATTCACACCGCCGAAGGTTCGGGAACCTGCTCGATGCGCCCCAGCAAAAAAACATACGAGAAAACGCCCAGCCCCAGAATCACCGCCGCCACCAAAAACGCCGGCCCGAACGAATTGAAAACCGAAGCGACATAACCCGTCACTATCGGAGCAACCACTCCCGAAATCTGATTGCCGAAGTTCAGAATGCCCGCCACCCTCCCGGTGCTGCCCCGTGGAGCAATCAAAGCCGGAATCGTCCAGCCCACCGGCGCCGCCGCTGACAGCCCTCCCAGCCCTAGACTGATCCAAATCACTGCCACCGCCGGATTCTGCGTCCGCGTCGCCCCGAAAATGGCCAATCCTAAAACTGTCCCCCCGATCAGCACCGCCTGCCGCACCACCGTCTCCCTATGCCCGCCCCGGATCAGCGCATCCACCATCCAGCCGCCCACCAAAACGTCAGTGGCAGTCGCAAACAGCCACGGGACACTCGTATAAAAGACCGACTGCATCGCATCCAGGTGAAGCGACCCAAAATAAGTGGGCAACCAATAAAGAAGAAGATAAAAAGTGTAATTGTAAGCAAAAAACCCCAGCACCAGACCCAGTACCTTCTTTTGCCGCAACAGGTAAACTAACGAAACTTTGCTCGCCGCGTCAGCAGTATCACCTATTCCGCCCGACTTCGCCCGGATGTACGTAAGTTCCGCCTCCGACAGCTTCTCGTCCTGGTCTGGATCGCGATAAAATAGGTAGAAGCCAAAAAAGAACAGCAGGCTGATCAGCCCGGTCGCCGCAAAGCTCCACCGCCACCCAAGGCGCGCCGTTAAAGCGCCCATCAGCACCACCCCGACTGCCGGACCGAATTTGGCCGCGCCATCGAACAACGAAGTGGCCAGGCTTCGCTCATCGCGCGGGAACCAGTTTCCGACCGCCTTCGCATTGGCAGGAAAAGTCGGAGCCTCACCCACGCCCAGCAGCAGCCGGCTCGCAAAAAAGCTTCCAACACCGGGCGAAAGCGCCGACCCGAACGAGGCCACAGCCCAAATAAACGCCCCGAGCCGCCCCATGAACACCACGCCAAAGCGGTCCAGCAGCACACCCATCGGCAACTGCAGCAGGGCATACGTCCAGTTAAAGGCGCTCGAAAGCAGACCGAACGTGAACGTCGTGATGCCAAATTCCTGGTGCAGCGCGTCCTTCGCCACCGAGAGATTCACCCGGTCGAAATAATTCACCAGAACGCCCGTCCCCAGCAAAATCGCGATCTGCCATCTGCGCCGCCCGATTCTATTTGGTCCGGCAGCGCGCTCAGCTGTATCTTTCGAAGCGGAAAAGGACACGTTGCCGATAGTATCGCGTCGGCCTTACTCGCCGTTTTACGAAGAAATCTGCCCGGAACGCTCGCTTTCAGACGAAGATGCCAGGCCCCTCCGCCTCCCCGTCTGCGTCTCCACCGCTAATCGCAACCAGGTCGGCAGCTTCGTCAGAATCGAAACCAGCCAGCGGTAACGCCAGCCCGGAATAACGAAAAGCCTATTCTGCGCCAAGCCGCTGAGCGACGCCCCCACCACTTCCTCCGCCGAGAGCCACATGCTGCCAGGCGCCAGCCGCCTCCGCTCCACCCCCATCGCCTCATGAAACTCGGAATAGGTAAACCCCGGACAAAGCGCCTGCGCCTTTACCGCTGATCCCGCGTCCTTCAGCTCCAGATGCACACTCTCCGTGAACACCGTCATCCACGACTTCGTCGCGCAATAACTCGCGCTCCCCGGATTTCTGACAAACGCCGCCACCGAGGCAACGTTGATGATCGCCCCGACATCCCGTTTCACCATGTTGTGCAGAGCGGCATGCATCAACCGCAGCGGAGCCATCACGTGCAGCCGGTGCATGTCTTCCTGGCCCTGCAGCGCCGCTTCCCAAAATCGCCCCTTCGTCCCGAACCCGGCATTGTTAACCAGCAGCACCAGATGCGGATCATTCTCCAACCGCTCCGCCAGCCTCCCTACGTCGTTCTCCACTCGCAAATCCGCCTCGAGCACCTCGATCCGGGAGTCATTATCACGTCCCAGCTCCGCCGCCAAAGCCTCCAGACGCTCCCTGCGTCGGGCGACAAGCAGCAGATCATGCTCGCGCGCCAGCTTACGCGCAAAGACTTCCCCAATCCCGCTCGATGCTCCCGTAATCACCACCAGTGTTTTCGGCAATGTGTGCTCCTTCTCCAGTTTGATGCTCCGCTTTACATGCTCCCGTTCACGGATTTTGAAAAGCTTCTTTCTCCCCTCAAATCAAAGCCTTAGACCTAAAAATTCGACCGGCCTAGCTTCCCCTCCGCAGAAACTGAGTTCGCCAATGAGCTCTAAACACCTTACGCCCGCTTCGGGGCGCTTTGGGTAGGCGGTGCTGGACCACCTTAGCCGGTTCCAGCAATTCTCTTCGCCTGCTATTCGCCCTATCGTCGGATTAGCTCACGAGGCAAAGGAACTTTATATGAAACTCGCAAAAGCAATTTCTCTCGGCGTCTTATTAGCTGCTTCCTCAGCTCTGTCATTCGCCGATACTGTAGTGGCTCCGTCCAGCTTCAATGCTGGATGGCAAAGTTGGAATACGTCGGAACTCACCGACTCAAATGTAAGCAATCGTCCTTACTGGGACAACTCTTCTTGGGACGGGGGCTACACCCGTAACGTCGGGGGCTGTCTGGCAAGCAGTGCGAACTGCGGAGTTCAGAACGCTCCGGGCACGCTCAAGTACTTCGGGTCGTCGGATGGAAGCGCTGTCAACAACTTCTACTTCAACCACCCCACCTCGAACGACAACGCCGCCACCATGCAGGTTCAGATCACCGACGATGTCGCTCATGAGACCTTCGGCTGGTATAACGTCAACAATCCGAACCAATTTCAAATTCTGTTCTCCGGCCAGACCGCAGTCGGCTCCGTCATCGATTTCACGCCCTCCACGAACTACGGGTTCTTCTTCGCCGATAACTCGGTCGATCCCGCCCGCCTGTACGCTACCCAATCCAGCTATCAACCCACCGATAACGGGATGCAACACTTCGCTGTTTTCTTACAAGATCCGGCTACCTTCTTCATCGGCATGGAAGATCTGCCGCGTCCCAATAGCGACTTCGACTACAACGACATGGTCGTAAAAATCTCCACGGTCGCCACGCCGGAACCGGCCAGCATGGCGCTCCTCGGATCTGGACTGTTGGGCTTCGGCATCTTCGGAATCCGTCGCCGCAAACTGGCCGCAACTACCGCGCAAAACTAAGTCCTCACGGAAGAGGGTGCGCACGGAACCTCACCCTCTTCCTCCCTCATTTCGCCCCTCAGCCAAACTGAAATCGCGATGACATAAGATCTTTTTAGGTGAATTCATTGTCTCTCCGCCGTCGCGAATTCCTCTCCCTCTGTACTCTCCCTTGTGTCGCTTCCGCCCTGCGCGGCATGTCCATCCCCAAGATTCGTGATGTCTCCGTCATCACAACCGCTCCCGCCGGAGTCCGATTGGTCGTCGTCAAAATTCAAACCGATCAGGACGGCTTGTACGGCTACGGTTGCGCCACCTTTACGCAACGCGCCGATCTGGTCGTCGATGCTGTCAACCGCTATCTAAAGCCCTTCCTGATCGGCAGGCCAACCGATGCGATCGAGGATCTGTGGCAAGCGATGTACAACTCCTCCTACTGGCGGAACGGCCCAGTCCTCAATAACGCCATCAGCGGCGTCGATCAGGCGCTCTGGGACATCAAAGGTCGTCAGGCCAACATGCCCGTCTACGAACTCCTCGGAGGCAGAACCCGGCGCGGAGCCATGATTTACTCCCACGCCGCAGGAGCCGAGATCTCGGAAACCATCGAACAGGCTCGCAAGATGATGGCGCAAGGCATCAAGGTGGTCCGGCTGCAAGTCGGCGTGCCGGGTCAGGCCGCCTATGGAGCCGGTCGCGGTCCCGCTTCCGCTGATCAAACCCCCAATCCACAGACCATGCCGGAAGACGAAGTGTTTGAGCCGCTGCCCTACGTCAAACGAACTCTGCAGCTGTTCGAAGCGGCCCGCAAAGAACTCGGTGGAGACATCGAACTGCTTCACGACGTTCACGAGCGCGTTCCTCCCCGTCTGGCTGTCCAGTTCGCCAAAGATATGGAGCAGTTCCGTCTCTTTTACCTCGAAGATGCCCTCTCACCGGAAAACCTCGACTACTTCCGCCAGATCCGCGCCAACTGCACCACCCCGCTCGCCATGGGAGAACTCTTCAACAGTCCCCATGAATGGAATGAGGTCATCAAAGAAAGCGTCATCGACTACATCCGCGTTCACGTCTCACAAGCCGGCGGCCTCACTCCTGCCCGAAAGATCGCTCTCCTCGCCGAATCCTTCCAGGTTCGGACCGCGTGGCATGGACCGGGCGACGTTTCGCCCATCGGACACTGCGCCAACGTCACACTCGACTTGGTCAGCTCGAACTTCGGCGTTCAGGAGTGGACCTTCGCCAACGACCGCGTTCGCTCCGTCTTCGACGGATACCCGGTCGTCAAAGACGGCCTGGTCTATGCCAACGAAAAGCCCGGCTGGGGAGTCGAAATAAACGAAAAGGAAGCCGCCAAATATCCATTCGGTTCCGAGCGGGGCCCTCGCAAAAACCTAAACGGCGGCTGGGGAGTCGTCCGCCGCCAGGACGGCTCCGTCATCAATCAGTAGCGCTTACCCATTCTCAAAACGAACCTAATCCGTAACAACCGATCGCCAACCGAGCCGCGACCGAAAGGGAGCGCAAGACCCGCTCTGAAAAACGAAGCTAATCCGTAACAACCGATCGCCAACCGAGCCGCGACCGAAAGGAAGCGCAAGACCCACTCTGAAAACGAAGCTAATCCGTAACAACCGATCGCCAACCGAGCCGCGACCAAAGGAAGCGCAAGACCCACTCTGAAAAACGATGCTAATCCGTAACAACCGATCGCCAACCGAGCCGCGACCAAAGGAAGCGCAAGACCCGCTCTGAAAAACGAAGCTAATCCGTAACAACCGATCGCCAACCGAGCCGCGACCGAAAGGGAGCTGTAAAAAAATCGCCGAAGTTGCGAATCGCGCTATATGGGGGGTACCAAGATCATTAGACAACCCGTCGGAATGCCTTATAACGCGTTTTACGGCGCTCCCAAGAGGTCGGAAATCTGCGTTTTGCGGCGTTCTGATTTTTTTACAGCTCCGAAAGGAAGCGCAAGACCCCGCTCTCAAAAACACCCTGACCGAACGCCTATACTAAAAGGTAAGAGTCCCCGCTATGAGTGTTCTCTGGCTGCGGGTGGCAGCAGTGCTGTACTCGTGCGGGCTGCTCTACGCCTTAATCTACATCTTCTCGAAAAGTACCCGGCTCTTTAAGCCGGCTCTACTGGCGTTCGCCATCGGAGTGATTTTTCACCTCGTAGCCATCGTCGAATTCCGCCTCGCCAGCGGCCACCTCCCGCTCAGCAACTTCTACGAAACCAGCTCCATCTGCGCCTTCCTCATCGGAGTCGCCTTCCTTCTTGCGTACAGTTATTACCCCGTCGCCATCTTCAGCGTCTGCCTGTTCCCGCTCGTCTTCTTCATGACCCTCATCGGCGCAACAGAATTCCCGGTCGCCCCCTGGAGTAATCCCACTACTCGCAACGCCTGGCTCGTCGTTCACATCGCCTCCGTCCTGGTCGGTTACGCAGCATTAATCCTCGCGGCCGTGGCGAGCATCTTTTACTTATTGCAGGAACAGCAGCTCAAGAGAAAGAAAATGGCGCCCTCCTCCAACCGCCTGCCCCCGCTAGCCACTCTCGACCGCGTCATCACCCAATCCATGAACACCGGCTTCGTGTTCATCACCATCGGAACGGTCACCGGCGTCGTCTTCGCCTTCATCGAAACCGGAACAAGCTGGATCTCCGATCCTAAAATCGCCTTCTTCCTGTTCACCTGGGCCTTCTACCTCGCCATGATCTTCCTGCGAACCTCTGCCGGCTGGCGCGGCCGCCGCATGGCCTGGCTGGCCGTTGGCGTGCTCGTTTGTTCCATGGTCACATGGGCAACTCACTTCGGACTCGGGAGCGTACTCGCGCGATGAAGCTAGTCCTCGCCGGCCTCAACCACCGGACCGCTCCCGTCGAACTCCGCGAGAAGCTTGCCCTCCGCATTGAAGAAATCCCCGACGCCCTCCTGGAGCTGCAAGCCCGAGGAATCAAAGAAGCCTTGATCCTCTCCACCTGCAACCGTGTCGAAGTTCTTGCTGCCATCGAGCCCGGCGTCGCCCCCGACGCACTCCCGGAGAGCATGGTCGCCGGGCGCAACGTCCACCCCGACGTCGTTCGTCCCCACTTCTACCTATTCGAAGAGGCTGAAGCCATCCGGCACCTCTTCCGTGTCGCCTCCAGTCTCGATTCCATGATCGTGGGCGAACCCCAAATCCTCGGCCAACTCAAGCAAGCCTACGCCCAAGCCCGCGATCTGGGAACCATCGGAACCGTTCTCGACGCCGTACTCACCCGAGCCTTCAACGTCGCCAAACGAATCCGAACCGAAACCGAAATCGGACAAAGCGCCGTCTCGGTCAGCTACGCCGCTGTCGAACTGGCGCGAGAAATCTTCGGCTCTCTCCGCAAAAAGCGCGTGCTCGTCGTGGGCGCAGGCAAAATGTCCGAAGCGGCTGCGCGCGACCTGTTACGTGCCGGCGCCTCTCAGATCATCATCACCAATCGAACCCCCTCCAAAGCCGAAGCGCTCGCCAATCTCTTTCGCGGCGAGGTCTTGGCCTACGATCGCCTGCCGCACCGTCTCTCCGAAGTCGATATCGTGATCACTTCTTCCAGCGCGCCCGGCTACGTCCTCGATCGCGAAACCGTTCGCCGCGCCATCGAAGCCCGCAAGAACGAGCCGATGTTCCTCATCGACATCGCCGTCCCCAGAAATATCGATCCCGAAGTCAACCGCATCGAGCACGCCTTCCTCTACGACATCGATGATCTACAAGGCATCGCCACACGCAACCTGCGAATGCGCCGCGAAGTCGCCGAACAGGCCGAGAGCATCGTCACCGAAGAAGTGGCCAAGCTCGAAGCAAGGCTGCGGGAACGCGATATAGCGCCGACCATCGTGAGCTTTCAGGCCCAGCTCGAGACCATCAGACAAGAAGCCCTAGATCGTTTTCGCCCGCGCATGGGACAGCTGACCGTTGCGCAGGAAGAGACTCTCGACGCTCTCACTCGCGGCATCATCAACAAGGTCGCGCACGGGCCCATCTCCGAGATGAGGCGCCACGCGGCAGCACAAAAACCGGGTGACGAAACAGCCGAAGGAGAGATGGTCACCGCGGTCCGACGTATGTTCCGCCTGGGCGATCGCTGACGCACCCGCATGCGTTCTCTCATCATCGGCTCTCGTGGGTCGCACCTCGCGCTCTGGCAGGCCAATCATATTGCCGCTCGCCTGAAGCAGCTCAATATCGAGACCGAAATCCAAATCATCAAAACCACTGGCGATCATCTCCAGACTGCCTCACTCGTCCAAGCTGGAGGAAAAGGTCTTTTCACCAAGGAAATCGAAGAAGCTCTCCTGGGCCGCAGCATTGACATAGCCGTTCACAGCCTGAAAGATCTGCCCACCGAAAACCCGGAGGGACTCGGCTTAGCCGCCATCCCGCAGCGGGAAGATCCTAGCGATGCGCTGGTCGGAGCCAGACTCAGCGAACTTCCCCAACGAGCGCACGTCGGAACCAGTTCCAACCGCCGAGCGGCGCAGCTCCGTATCCTCCGCCCGGATCTGCGAATTTCACCCGTTCGCGGCAACGTCGATACCCGTCTCCGCAAGCAGCGCGAAGGCCAATACGACGCCATCATGCTCGCCGCCGCCGGACTCAAAAGGCTCGGCTTAGAAAACGAAATCGCTGAACTCTTTACGCCCGACCAAATCTGCCCGGCCCCCGGACAAGGCGCCCTCGCCATACAAACCCGACTAGCTGACCCGGCCTTCGAAATGTGCAGCGCGCTCGCTCACCAAGCCACCGCCCAAGAAGTCGGCTGCGAACGAGCCGTGCTCGCTGGCCTGGGCGGAGGCTGCCAATTGCCCATCGGAGCCTTCGCCCAAGTCAAAGAAAAACATCTCCGCGTTATAGCCGGAGTCTTTGCACCGGACGGACTGCGTTTCCTCCGAGCCAACGCCGAAGGCGAACCCAATCGCTGGCAAGAGATAGGCAGAACTCTCGCCGAAGAACTAATCGAGCGAGGGGCAGGAGCCATTTGCGAGCTGTAGTCACGCGAGCCGTACATCAGGCCGAAGAACTCGCCGCACCCTTGCGCCAAGCCGGTTTCGAAGTGATCCTCCTGCCCATGATCGCCATCGCGCCCCCATCTGACCCTGAACCCTTAAAACAAGCCACCGCCCACTACGAACAATACGACTGGATCATCTTCAGCAGCGCGAACGCCGTCGAAGCATTCGCAGCAGAGCTTCCAACCCCGCCAACGGCAGTTCGGGTGGCAACCATAGGAGCCGCCACGAGAGACACCGCCGAAAGCAAAGGATTCACTGTCAGCCTAACGCCCGAAAAATACGTCGCCGAGGATCTGGTCGAAGCTCTCCGCACCCAAACCGCCCTCGAAGGAAAGCGAATCCTGATCCCTTCCGCCGCGGTTACAAGAGACATAATCCCGACCGAACTCCGCTCCCTCGGAGCGCAAGTCGACGTCGTAGAAGCCTATCGCAACGTATTGCCTCCCGACAGCATCGCTCAAGCCCCACAGGTCTTTCAAGAGCCCTATCCGGACATCGTCTTATTCGCCAGCTCCTCTGCCGTCGATAACCTGCTATCGCTAATACGCGCATCGTTGCTGAGCCATTCAAAGATAATCACCATCGGGCCAATCACCTCAGCCACAGTCCGAAAGCAAGGACTCACCCCCTTCGCCGAAGCCCGCCAACACACCGTCCAAGGCTTAGTTGATGCCTGTGTCATGATGCAAATAAAATGACCAAGCCGTTCTCACTAGCTTTCCTGCTATTCTCCGCTGTTCTTCCTTCGCTCGCTCAACACCCTTCCGCAGACGACGCCAAGCCCTCCGCGCCGCCGCCGAATACCGCTAACGATAAGTACCCGGCGCCTGCCGCCGAAGAGAAATCCTCGAAGACCAACCACACCATCCACGTCAACGGCCAAGAGCTCCGCTATACCGCAGTGGCGGGAACGCTCCTGCTCAAAAAAGAAGACGGCAAACCCAAAGCCAGCATCTTCTACATCGCTTACACACTCGATGGCGCAGACCCCGCCAAGCGCCCCATCACCTTCACTTTCAACGGTGGTCCCGGATCGTCCTCCATCTGGCTGCACATGGGAGCATTAGGACCCCGCCGAGTGCCGCTCACAGCGGAAGGCCAGCCAGTAGCGCCGCCCTATCACGTCGTCGATAATCAACAAACAGCTCTTCAATTCACCGATCTGGTCTTCATCGACCCCGTCACCACCGGCTTCAGCCGCAACGCGCCCGGAGAAGATCCGAAGCAGTTCCACGGCCTCGAAGGCGACCTCGATTCCGTATCCGATTTCATCCACCGCTATCTCACTCGCTCCGAACGCTGGAGCTCACCCAAGTTCTTAGCCGGTGAAAGCTACGGCACCACTCGCGCCGCCGGCCTGAGCGAATACCTGATCCGAGTTCACGGCATCTATCTCAACGGAATCACGCTGATCTCTTCTGTCCTGAATTTTCAAACCCTCGGATTTAAGCCCGGTAACGATCTCCCCTACGTCTCTTTCTTGCCGAGTTACACCGCCGCCGCCTGGTATCACAAAAAGCTATCCGGCGACTTGCAAAGCGGTGATGTCGAACATGCCGTGGAAGAAGCCAGGAAATTCGCCAGCGGAAGCTATGTCCACGCCTTGATGCTCGGCGATAGCATGTCTCCGGCAGAGCGCAAGCAAATCGTCGACGAAGTCGCCCGCTTCACAGGTCTCTCACCGAAGTACGTGGACGATTCCAATCTCCGCATCCAAGACCAGCGCTTCTTCAAAGAGTTACTGCGCGACGAAAAGAAAACCGTGGGCCGCTACGACAGCCGCTTGGAAGGAGTCGACGCCGACGCGGCCGGCGAACAAGCCGAATACGATCCAAGCTACGCCGCGGTCCAAGGCGCCTACACCGCCGCCTTCAACGAGTACATCCGCAAAGAACTGAACTGGCAGTCAGATCTTGAATACAACGTGCTGACGCCAAAAGTTTGGCCCTGGAACTACTCCGAGTTCACCAACAGCTACGTCGATGTGGCCGATCGTCTCCGCTTCGCCATGACGCAAAATCAATTCATGCGCATTCTGCAGGTCAACGGCTACTACGACCTGGCAACACCGCTGTTCGGAACCGAATACACCTTCAACCATCTAGGGCTGCCGCCCAATCTGCACAAGAACATTTCCATGGCCTACTGCGGGGCAGGGCACATGCTCTACCTGCGAGAAGGCTGCTTAGTGACGCTGCACAAGAACATGGACGACATGTACCGAACAGCGCTCTCATCCCACTAACTTTCCGGGCGCACGCATCTCTCGTCACACTAACTACTTGACGGAGCCGCGCACGCAGTAAGCGGTTTTCCGACGAAAATTAATCATGTTTTATACACACCGTAGCTTCTGGATCGGCCCCCTCCTGATTGCGGCCATCCTAGGCTTACTCGCGCTGGTCTTCTCTCACGGCCGGCTGCGCAAACTTTACCGATTTCATCTCAAAGAAACCCGAAGAGAGCGCCTCTTCCTCGCCTCCCTCGGCTTCTTCGTAGCGGTCCTTGTCGTGCGCGGACTCACCATCGCCATCCATAACGACTTCGGACCCTTTCACAACGTCTCAATGGGCGGCCGGCACATCCATCACATGGTCTGGGGCATCCTGCTGCTCTTGCTGGTTGGCTACTGCTGGCTGGTAGAAATCGGAACCGGATCAGCCGACACCTCGCAATGGATTGGAAGGCTGACCTCCATGCTGTACGGAGTCGCCGCCGCACTGATCTTAGACGAGTTCGCCTTGTGGCTGAACCTCCAGGATGTCTACTGGCAACGCCAGGGTCGCGAAAGCTACGAAGCCATGGCGCTCTTCGGAAGTCTCCTCTCGATTGGCATCTTCGGAGGTCCTCTCTTCAGAGCCCTCGGGCGCGAAGCGGTCGGGAAGTCGAGTCATTCGAAGTAGATTCGACATCGATCACCGTGTCGCGCGCCTGCCGCTTGAGAAAATCCTCAAAAATAGCCACATTCCGCATGTTGGCCTTGAAGGCAGAATCGGCCACCACGCCCAATACCGGGAACGCCCCCAGAAGCGCATCGATCAAAACATTCCCCGCCATCCGCATCAAAACCGGTTGCGGAGCGCCACAAGCCGCAGCCCGATAAATGATCCAGCCCGAAACCAACACGCCGGCGATATCACCCACACCAGGAACAAAGTCGATCAGTCCGTCAACGCCGATCCGATGACCGAACCCAATCGGAATCGACGAATCCATCACCCAGGCAACCTTCTGGGTCTGAGCCAAAGCCGAGCGCGCCGCGGCAGCATCCGGAAACCCGCGCCGGTCGCGCAGCGCAATAGCTGTGGCTTTAACTTTCCGCCAGATGACAAAGACCAGCACGCACCCGGCCACCAGAATCACAAGGATGGTCGCCAGTAATGCGACCACAATCGTCAGCAGTACCTGTTCAAGCGACATCCGCTCGAAGTATACCGCCCGAGGCTCCTTAAGCGAGCTGCGTCCTCTCTCTTTGCACGAACTCACTGAGCGAGATCGGTGCCCGGCCTGTCACCACCCTGACCGCGTCCGTCACGTCCCGGCCATGCCCTCGGCTCCAGCAGTCGAACAATTCCACCTCCGCCTCCACTACGTAATCCGCCTCCCCACTGCCCTTCAAATACGTACGAAAACCGTCGCTACTGACCGGCTGGTATGCGATCGCGCGCCCCAAAGCCTCCGACAAAACCGCGGCCATCTGCTCTCCCGTCAAAGCTTCTGGCCCAGTGACCGTGTAGACTGCGCCGGCATGCCCCTCTTCCACCACCAACCGAGCCGCCACCGCTGCCACGTCGCCGCCGTCAACATGGGACACCGCCGCCTCTCCTAACGGAAGCGGCAGTGAACCTCCCACCAGTGCACCGCGATACCAAAACAGGTTCTGCATAAACATATTCGGACGAATAAAACTCCATTCGCAGCCCGAATGGCGGATCAACTCTTCCACGCGCCCATGCACGCGAGCAAACATAATGGGCGATTGACCATCGGCCCCCATTACCGATAGCTTGACGATGCGGCGAACCCCCTGTTCGGCACAGCACTGCACCACGTTCCGTTCCATGCCCTCCTGTCGTTCCCCGTTTGGACACAAAAGAAACAAACATTCCACCCCCGCGAATGCCGCTCGCAAGCTGTTTTTTTCCGCCAGATCAACGGCAACGATGCCTTTCTTGTCCGAGATTCGCGGCGACCGCACCAACGCTCGTACTTCGACGCCCTCCCGTAGCAAAGCCGCCGTCACTTGCGTCCCAATCGTTCCCGTCGCGCCGCATACCGCAATCATGCCTGCGACTCCTTCGCTCTTCGTACGCTGGTCAGATCATAGTGCCGCATCTCTTCGATAAACGGAATGAACGGCTGAACCTCAAAATAGAAGTTCCGAAATTCCTCACTGCTGCGAAAACCCTTCAAATGCCCCTCATGAGAATCCCAATGGATCTGCAAAATGAATTTCGAGTTATCTTCTGTGCATCGAGAAAGCTCATACCCAACGCAGTGCGTCGAAGCATCCAACCACTTCGCCGCCCGCTGATAGGCTGGTTCCAGTTCCTCAGTCTTATGGCTAGGCATGGCATACCGTATGTACTCAGTGATCACTTACTTTCGTCCCCTACTTAGTGCGTACCACGCCCTCGGGAAGCTGCGCAAGAACGCACTTTTTTGTAAGTAGGGCATATGTCGATTGAATTTATAAACGAAACTGCCATATCTAGTGTGGATGACAAGGCCATGTCGCTGGCCAACTGCCCCGTTCGGACCACACTTAATGTTCTGCGCGGCAAATGGAAGCCGCTCCTTTTGCTGTTCCTCAAGCCGGGTTCGCGACGCTGGGGGCAACTCCGTTCTCACCTGCCCGAAGTAAGCGAAAAAGTCTTAACCCAGCAGTTGCGAGAACTGGAACACGATGGAATCGTCGCCCGCTCGGTCCACCCCACGGTCCCGCCGCAAGTTGAATACTCAATCAGCCCATACGGCGAAACGTTGATTGTCGTCTTGCAACAAATGGCCGACTGGGGAACGAACCACCGCGCCCAAAAGCGTCAGCCAAGAGAAACGCCCTCACCCGCGCGTTCGCTGTTTTGATCTTGCAATCGGTGACAAACTCCTCCCGCGTCCCAATTTGCGAAAATCAACTCAGGGAGTTTCAATGTCGCTCACCGAAGACGATAAGGTTTGGATTAAAGGTTTACTGGAAGCGCAGGCTCTCGCCTTTGCGCAAAGATTGAAGGAGACTGAAACAGTGTTTGCGGACCGCTTGGAGGCGACCGAAACACGCCTCCTTACAGAGTTTCACAAGTGGGCCTCTCCGATTGACATGCGTCTACGCAGTCATTCGGCAACGCTACGCGCTCTCGATCTCGAGCAAGAAGCTTTAGCGGATCGGGTCACAAAACTGGAAGGTAACGCATCGTGAAGACGCGTTCTACTTCGGAGTTAGCGCGCGCTTCGTTTCTCACCCGCTGGCGAGAACCTGATGCGCGTTCAGCTGCGAAATCGAATCAATCGCCTTAACGAAGCCGCGACCGAAAGGGAGCGTTTCAAATTCTTCTGCCAAACACACTCGCCTCCAAAACCTTAGTCAACTCTTCCGGCGATTTCCCGGCTTGCGAAGGAATCAACTCTTCCACAATCACCCGATAATTACCGCTCCGAAACCAACCCCGCTTTCGGACCTTCGCTTCTCCCAAGCCTTCCAGCCGGACCGTAAGCGCCGCCGTACCAAGCTCCTTCCACAACAGGCCCGCGCCGCCTTTGAACGGCTGTGGCGTCCCGTCATCCGATCGCCGTCCTTCCGGAAATACAATCACGCTATAGCCGCGATCGATCGCTTCGCCCGCATGACGAAAGCTGCGTCGAAACCCACTCAACTGAGGCAATGGAAAAACATTGAAAAGTCCGGTCACCAGCAAATACGTGATGGGCGCAACCAGATTCAGAAACCAATGCCCCTGATTGCGGAGCTTTCGCCAGTCCATGATCCACTCCCCCGACATGGCAATCGCCACATGATTCCGCATGCCTCGCGGAAGCGAATACAAGATAAACGGCGCATCATAAGACGTGACGTGATTGGCAACAATCAAAACAGGGTTGCTCGGCCACTGAGTGACATTGCGCTGTACCGTCGGATTGGCGAGAAAGCGTACAAGCGGCATCGCCACCAAATCGAGGAACACGCTCCGAAACCCCTGCATCAATGGGTTCCAAGGCCAGTGCGGATACACCTGCTCTTCTTGCCGGACACCCACTGAAGAACTTCGCGCCACCAGAGCCTGCACGTCCTCCGTTGTCTTTACCTCTTGCAACGCCGCATCATCCAGCCTGATCCCGTACTGCTGCTCCAAGCGAGCCTGCAGTTCCACCCGTCCCAGGCTGTCCAGATTTAAGTCTTTACCTGCCGACAAAGAAGACGCACCGTCGCCTACCTCACCGCTCTGAATACGGCGCGCAATTTCGCGGCGAAGAACTTTGCCGGTAGACGTGCGCGGAAGTTCAGCGTCCGGCCACTTGAGCCAACGGCGAATCTGCTGAAAGTCGGCGAGCTCTCGATTAGCCGCCGCCACCGCCGAACCAGGAGCAGCGTCAGGTTCCATAACTAAAGCCGCCAAAGGCTCCGGGCCACGCTCAGTCACTGCCTCGATCACCGCTGATGCCTTTACCCCAGGCTGCCGCCCGAGCGCCGCTTCCAGATCCTCCGGATGAATGTTAAGCCCAGCCGCTGTGACAATGATGTCCTTCTTGCGTCCGCGAAAATGTAGGTTGCCCTCCGCATCGAACGACGCTAGATCGCCCGTCGCCAGCCACTCCGAGCCGCCCTGCCGCAGCGCCCCGCCTTGCCACGTTGTATTGGAAATCGTGTCGCCGCGTATCAGCACCTCGCCTTCCTCACTGAGGCGAACCTCACGTCCCGGTAAGACCTTGCCGATCGTTCCTCGTGCCGCCTTGAAGGGATGATTCAAACTGACCAGCGCCGTGGTCTCGGTCAGGCCGTAGCCCTGCACCACCACGAAACCAAGCGACTGCCAGAAGTGTTCGGAAGCAGAAGGAAGCGAGGCGCCCCCGCACACTAGCGCCCAGAACTTGAAGCCGAACAGACGATGAACCTCACGAAAACGCCACCAGCGGCCCCACGCGCTCAACCCTCGTGAATCCGCAAGACGGCCGTCGAGATCCGCAAATTGAGCCCCCAGATACTGTTGCAAAAGATCAAGAACACGAGGCGCTGCCGCCAGAACCGAAATGCGCTCCGAGTGAATGCGCTCCACTAGTTCGGAGGCCACCAGTCGCGCCTCATAGTGCACTTCCGCAGCAAGCAACGGCGGAACCCACAGCCCCATGAACTGCCCAAACACATGGCTGAGCGGGAGCGTGTGGAGGAACCGAATCGGATGAAACAAGCGTTCGTACTTGAGATACTTCGCCATCTCGCTTTCGATAGGTCCAAGACTGGTAAGCACATTCTTGTGCGTATGTACGACGCCCTTCGGTTCGCCCGTCGTGCCGGATGTGAAAATGATCTGCAGCGGATCGTCTTCCCCCAAGCCCGCCACCGCGCTTCCACGCGCCGCTGTGATGCTCTCGAAAGCAGCGAAGGGCAAACTCGGCGTAGCTACCCCTAGAGCAAGAAATTTATCCGAGTCGCCAATCAGCAGCTTCGGAGCGACCTCGCCAACCACTCGTCCCGCAAAATCCAGCGTGCTCGCCGCATCGATCGGAACCGGCAGAACCCCGCGCATCACACAGCCAAAGAAACCGGCAATCCATTCCGGGACATTCTCGCCCCACAGCAGAACCCGATCACCCTTAGCAATCCCACGCGCTTCGAGTTCTGCGGCAAAACGCCGGCAAAGCGTCGCCAGCTCCCCGTAGCTGACTTGCTGTTTCCGCAACCCGCGAGAAGCCACCACGGCAACATCGCGCCCCTGCCGTTCAAAATCCTCCACCAGCGTAGCCAGGTTTCCGCGGAAAGCACTCACGATCCTAGGCTACAGTCCCCCCCGGCGCGTAAATTTGAAAAAACCAACCCAAACCGGAGTTCGGTGGCTGCGGCATCCAGCGCATGACCACCGACCAGTGGCTCGATCTGATCGAACGCGCCGGCAACCTGCCAACGCGGGTCTGCAGCCAAAATCAAGCCATCCTCGACCGCCAAGCTGGTAACTGAGCCGCGACTGAAAGGAGCGTTATTCGTGCCGCGAAAACTAATAAAACTAACTCCCCATGTCGTAGAAAAATTCTTCCTGTGTAATTTTTCCGTCCTGGACCGTGTAAAGGCCGGTTTCATCCAAAGTCATACGCTTGCCGGCCATAGGACCTTCCTTGGAAGTCACATCGTACTTGAATCGAACGATGAAACGGTCTCCATTGGGCCAAGGACCCTCCGCTTCCGCATGATGAATCTCATGATTCTTTTCAAACCATTCGTTTTTGCCTTTAATAGCGGCAAGTCCTTCCATCCGAGCAGGCATGGAAGGGCTGCCTGAGGCTTCAATACTTACAATCTGAGGACTGTAGAGCGTGTCGATGGCCTCGTCATTTTTGCCTTCTCGGCAGAGATCGACAAGTTTTTTTCCTACCGCTAATGTTTCGTTCATCTGGAACTCCCTTGAAAATTATACTCGCGAACGCCTTGCCCAAGAAAACTGTTTTGACTTTGGACTGGTAAGCATTTGCAATTAGCCTGTAACAGTCGTCGGATAGAGTGTAGAGCGGCTGTTCCATCCCTAGCCGAAGCCCTTGCCCCAAGGAGGCCTGACGATGTCGCTCGTACATTTCAAAAGGTGTCTGCTGGTTGTTTCACTGGCAGTCATCGCCGTTGTTCAGCTGGCCGTCGCTCAAACCGACTCGCAATCCAACGCCGTGCAGTTTAGCGCTCCGGCTGGTAACTTACCCGCGCAGCAGCATGTCTCGATCGACGGTTACGATGCGGCCGTTCTATCCACTGGCCGTATCGTCACGCCGCTGGGCCAGGAAGTGAATGTCGGAGCGCCCAAAGCATTCGGAATGGATCTATCGCCCGACGGCAGCATCCTCGCCACCATCAACAGCGGCGAAGGACCATTTTCGGTCACGCTCATTCGGAACCTCACTTCGTCCTCTCCGCAAACAAGCCTCATCAATCTCGACTCGACCTTCATGGGCATTCAGTTCTCGCGCGACGGCTCGCGCTACTATGCCGCCGGCGGTGAAGATGGAGTGATCTGGGTCGGCGACACTACTTCTGGAAAGATCATTGCGCTCGTTAACCTGAACGGTTCCACCCATGCACTGACCGGGCCGGTCGATCCCACCAAGACGCCCAACGGAAAATTCAAGGGCGCATTCCCCGGTAACATGTCGCTCAGCAAAAACGGTCGTTATCTCTTCGTCGTGGATCAAGGCGCCTTCCAGGTGCACATGATCGACACTACCAAGATCGATGTTGTCACTCATGGCATTGGCGCTGCGGACCCCAACAACTTCACAGCCGTGGTGAATCGCCTCTCAGCCGGCCGTTACCCCTTTGCGATCGCGGTCTCGCCAACCAACGGCCGCCTCTTTGTCGGCAACGTCGGCATCTTTCAATACAGCCATCTGACGCCGCAAAACCCGACTGGCGATCCGAATCACGATTACCCGCTCGGCTATCCGGCGGTCGGCTATCCTGACGAAGTTGTCAACGACACGACGGTCAACATTCAAAAAGTGGACCCGCGCAGTTTGCCCGACACGCTGAGCATTCCGGGCGGCATCCAGGTGGGCTATGTCAGCGGCGATCTGCAATACACAGTCCCCGGCTTAGGCGATCCCAATGCACCTGCCTCTTCCTCCCTGTACATCTACCAGACCGATAAAGAAAAACAGGACGACTCCTTCAAGGGCAATCGCCCCGAGCTGCGCGGAGTGGTTAAGACGGGACCCGTGATCGGCGATTGGGAGAAGGGCATTCAAACCTACAGCGGCAGCCATCCGAATGCTGTCGTCGCGGGACGGCGCGCCATCTATGTCTCCAACGGCAACAACGACAGCGTCTCCATCTTGGAGCCCGGCTCCTATCGCGAGCTCGAGCGCGTTGACCTACAGGTTCTCAACGGATTCGGCGGCCGCTTGAAGGGTGTTCAACCGGTGGCCCTTGGCCTGAGCCCCGATGAGCATTATTTGTATGTTGCCGAAGCCGGTATCAACGCCGTCGCCGTGCTGAGTTTGAATGACCGTTCCGCCTCGGTCGAAGGGCATATTCCTGTCGGTTGGTGGCCGAGTGCCATTCGCGTCAGTGCCGATGGCGGCACGCTCTATGTGGCCAATGCAAGAGGCCGCGGCGCACCACCGAACTCGACCGATCCTCCCGGCGCGCCCGGCCACAGCACGCTGGCGACCGTCAATATCATCCCAGTTCCCGGCGTTGGCGATCTGCAGAACGATACATTCCGCGTATTGAAGAACAATGGCTTTCTGCCTGGCGCCATACCCACCGATGCGAATCCCATTCCCAATGTGGCGGGCCTGGCCAGCCGGCAGATCAAGCACGTGATTTTTCTCAACAAAGAGAACTCGACTTACGATCAACTGCTCGGCGACATTCAGGCCACTCGTCAGAATGTGCCGGTCAACGGCGAGCCCGCGTTCTCGCTCGGCTACGTGGCGACACCGAATCATCACGAACTGGCACTCGACTTCGCTTTTAGTGATAATTTTTTCCTGGAGCCGACTGTTTCTTCCGATGGGCACCGCTGGCTGACCAATACCTATCCGACGGAATTTGAAGACACGCACTGGCCTGCCTCGTACGGAGGTCGACGTAATGATGCCGGTGACGATCCGAATTCGTATGGTCCCTATCCTGGCCGGCTTGGATTCACTGACGCGGATGGTTCGCCTGCGCCGGAAGACTACGACCAGCACGGCGGTATCTATCTTCACCTCGCGCGCAACGGGAAGTCATTCGTGAACTTCGGCAACGGATTCGAGTTCGCCGAGGTGGATGAGGCCGGAGGCACGGAACCGACCGGCATCCGCAACCACGTGAATGTACCGATGGAGAAGATCGTCCGCGACAACAGTGATCATCTCTATCCCGAGTTCAACACCCACATTCCCGATGCGCCTTTGCCGGAAGACCCCACCCGCTTCAATCGCTTCAGCCGTTTCAAGCAAGTCTTCGAGTCACATTATGTGAACCAGCAGACTGGCGCCTGTTCGCTGCCCGCCTACACCGATCTTTACTTTCCGAACGATCACGGCGGAGGCGCGAACGATATCAACCCGAACGGTCCGCAATGGTCCTACACACGTTTCGTGCAGGACAACGATGCCGCGCTTGGGCAGACAGTCGACCTCCTCTCGCACAGCCCCTGCTGGAAAGATACGGTGATCTTTGTAGTGGAAGATGACACCCAAAACGGAATGGATCACGTGAACGGCTTCCGCTCCATCTTTCTAGCGATCAGCCCCTGGGTGAAACATCAATATCTGCCCAAAACACATTACAGCCTGTCGAGCATCTTCAAGACTGTCGACCTCATCCTCGGAATCCCGCCGCTGAATCAATACGACGCAGCCGCAACTGACCTGCGAGATATGTTCACGAATTTACCCGACTTCACGCCCTACAGCGCAGTAACCGCGCAATATGCCAAAGGCGCGAACAAGACCTGGGTAAAAATGACAAAAGACTTGGATCTAAGCAAGCCCGACGCCAACGAAGTGCAGCTCCGCGAAGCCATTCTAAAATCGGAGGGTTTGCCTAGGAAAAAATAGCTGTGTGGTGTCTATTGCTGCGGTTAACAGTCATAGAAAGTGATTCGGAGTTATACGTCGTAGACTTCTTCACGATGTGCTACTCGCAAGACAGTGACTTTTTTTGAGCATTGTCAAGCAAAATACCCGGCGCGAAAACTGCCGATCCGAATGCGCCATAAATCCTTATGGCCTCTAAGCTTCTTACTGCCGGGAGGATGGGGGTTGCCGGAGAGCGTCATGATCTTGCGGTCAACTCTACTAAAGAGTGGATCATCCAGCGCGTCAAGCTCTTTCTGGGCGGATTGCTTAATCTCGAGCGAGAAGTTAGCCACGCGAAAGCGTGCGCTTTATACGCTTTGCTCGGTACTCCTCATAGGGGACGCTCTTTTCTTTCTTCCGGGCCTCTGCCATGAGGCCGTCCCAAAAGTCTTCCCATAGCGCTCCATGCATTCTAAGGTCGATTAAGACCCCGGTTTTGTGGCCTTTGTCGTCAGTCACATATTGAATTCCGGTCACGGGTTATTCCTTTCGCTAAGTTCGCTCTCGACGTAAGTATAACGGCGTGTCACGGCAGCCCAAACGTAACCAGGTTCGAACCTGATGCGATCGTCACATATTGATGGCCGTCCGCTCCGAAGGTCATGGGGGAGGCATGGAGATTGCTTCCGGTGTAGAAGTGCCAGAGTGGTTTTCCGTCCTCGGCGTTGAAGGCGATCAGGTTTCCGTCGTCGTCGGCGGAGAAGACCAGGTTGCCGGCGGTGGCAACGGTTCCGGCCCACATGGTAGTCGGTCCGGGCATGGGAAACTCCCAGCGAAGTTTGCCGGTGGTGAGGTCGAGGGCTCGAAGAAAAAATTGTCCTGGTTCGGCGTTGATGATATTGTGGCCGGTTCCCCGGAACCCGCTGTTGGCGACCGGTTGTTGGCTGGAGCTGTAGTAGAGTTCGCATTGCTCGAGCGCGACGACATAAAAGAGTCCGAGACTCGGTTGCAGCGACGGAGACCACCAGTTCGTGGCGCCATGCACGGAGGGACAAACGCGTGAGCCTCCAGCCGCCGGATCGGTGTTGGCGATCACCATGGGGTGGCCGCTGTCATCGAGGCCTTTGGCCCAGTTCAGTTCCTTTACGAAAGGACGCCCGCTAAGGAATTTTCCAGTCTCGCGATCGAGGACGTAGTAGAAACCGTCGCGGTTGGCCTGCAGGAGGAGTTTGCGATCTTGACCTTGAAATTTCGTATTCAGCAGGACCGGCGGCTCGTTGGCATCCCAGTCGTGGGTGTCGTGCGGAACGAACTGGAAGTGCCATTTCATCTTGCCGCTGTCGGCATCGACCGCAAGGATGCAATCACTGTAGAGATTGTCGCCGGGACGGTCGCCGCCATAGAAATCCGGCCACGGATTGCCGGTCGGAATGTAGATGAGGTTCAGTTCGGGATCGTAGGTTCCGGTGGTCCAGGCAGGTCCGCCTCCCTCGGCCAGCGGAAATTTACCCCAGGTGTCCGACCCGGGTTCGCCTTCTTTGGGCACGGACCGGACGCGATACACCTCTTTGCCGTCGGCAGCGGCGAGTGCGACGGTGTAACAGGTCTTGCCCGAGGAGGCCACGCCGATCAGGATCTTGTCTTTGACGGCGAGCGGCGCGCTGGAGCAGTTGAAGCCGGCGCCCCCAAATTCGTGTTCCCAGAGAATAGCGCCGTTCGAGCGGCGCAGACTGATGAGGTGGCAATCGGAAGTTGAATAAAATACCTGATCTCCCAGAATGGCCGCGCCGCGATTGACTCCCCGTTTCTGTGAGCCAATGGCCTGGTAATGCCAGACTTCGCGGCCGGTTACCGCGTCGAGAGCAAAAAGGCCGTTGGCGCTAGTCGTGTACATGACGCCGTTATAGACAAGCGGAACCGATTCCAAATCGGACGGCGTGTCGAAGTGCCGAATCCATTTGGGTACTAGTTTCGCTACGGTACTTTGATTGATCTCTTTCAGGGGACTGAAACGGTTTGCACCGTAGTCGCCGTGATAGTTCAACCAGTTTTCGTTCGGGCTTTGGAGTAAGTCCTGCGGAGTAACTTGCGCGTAGGTCAGTAACTGGAGAAAAGGCAGGAGAAGAAAAATGTGTCGATAGAGCTTACTCAATTACCGGCTCCTTTGTATGCTGCTGATGTATCGGTAGAGGCGCGAACGGCCTGACGACTAAGGTAAGCCAGTAAGTTGCTCAGTTCATCGGGCGACAGGCGGTGCGCGTAGTCGGCCGTCATCCAGGATTTGTCCTGAAATTGTAGATGCTGGACCGCGTCGCCGTGAACCAGATGCAAATGGCCCTGCTCATCGAGAATCTGCGCCGACCAGAAGGTGGTGTGTTTCGCCACTGCGCGGAGCCGTTTCCCGTCGCTTTCGTTGAGCAGCAGCGGTCGGTAGTCTTCGCTCGGCTTACTGCTTGGGTTGACAAGCGATTGGCGTATTTCGCCGAGCCGCCGCGTGGCCCCGATGTTCGAGAGGTCGGGCCCTAAGTAGCCGCCGCGTCCGCGGATCATGTGACAGGAGGCGCATTCGCCTTTGCCGAAATAGACGGCCTCACCGGCTGCAACGTCGCCCGGAACGGGGAGGCTGTTAGCCGGTGCATTCAGGCTGCGAACGAAAGCAGCAAGTTGCCAGATCTGGTCTTCCGGGAGGTTGAAAGCGGGCATGGCCGTTCCCTTGACTCCGTTCTTGATAAAGCCGAAGAGCTCCGGATCTTTAGCACGACGGACTTCCCAGCTGGTCGCCAGGTTGGGGCCTTGTCCTTCGCCTTGGCCGCCTTCGCCGCCGCGGCCGTGGCAGCCTGTGCAGAGTTGACGAAAACGATTGCTACCGGCCTCAACCTTGACGCTGTCACCCGCCAAGGCATTGGCGGTAGAGGGAGGACCCGAACGGTCCAGTTGGGCTTGCGCGAGGCCGGAGAGCAGGAACACTCCGGCCATTATTGTGAGGCGACTGCATTTCATGCTTAGAAATAAAACTTCAAGGCTAATTCAAGAATGCGGTTACTATTCAGCGTCGAAGAGACTTGGCCGCCGGATGCGATATCGACGACGCCGCTGGGCGCATTGAACACCGGATGATTTCCAATATTGAAGGCCTCCGCCCGGAATTCCAGGCGCTTGGTTTCGGTGAATGGAAAGTCTTTGAGCAGCGACATATCGAGCTGAATAAGCCTGTCGGCAAGGAGAATGTTGCGGCCTGAGTTGCCGTAGGTGTATTGAGCCGGATCCGCGAATGCCGCCGTGCCAGTCGGATCGGCGGCGCGGCAGCCTGGGTTGGAGGCCACGTAGAACCAGCAGGCAACGGTGCCGAGAACGGACGGTTGTCCAATGACATTTGGCCGCGGGCCGGCGCCGCCCGTGCCGGTGACGCCTGTGTTGGCGATATCGCCATTGACGGTGGGCGTGAAGGGAAGTCCGGACTTCAGAGTCGTGACGGCCGCCACATTCCAGCCTCCGATGGTGTATCGATTCCAACGCGAGTTGCTTGACAGAAACGCTTTGCCGGGACCGAAGGGCAGGGCATAGTTGAAGCTGATTGTCCCGGTGTGTTTTTGATTGAAGTCGCAGGGCGCGTAGTTCGCACCTTTAAGCTGGGTAGCGACAGGGCCGGCTTCGTCGGTGCCATTGTCGAGACACTTCGACAGAACATACGAACCCATAAGGGTAAGGCCATGGTAGTCGCGGAAGTTAACTGAAGTCTGCAGTGCATTGTAATTGGCCTTTCCGCCCCATTCCTGCAGCGTGATGGGACCCCACTGCGGATAGGGGCGACGGGACTGAATCGCGCCTGGGCCGGGCGGTGGATCGTTTTCTCGAATGCTTTGCTGGAGGTGTGAAGTTTTGTTGCCGACGTAAGCGACATTAACCGAGAAACGTGAGCCGATCTGTCGTTCAACCGACAGATTCCACTGCTGCGTGTATTGCTGTTGCAGATGAATCAGGCTGGACGTAATGCCGGGCGTATCGCAGGAGAGCGCGGCGAAGCCAAAGGCGCAAGGCTGGCCTGGATTGGGATTGGCGTTCGCAAGCGGCTGGCCCTGAAAGTAGTTGGCGAGCGTTCTGCTGGGAACCAGCGGCGGCCGATCGTTGAACACAGTGACGTTGTCGACAAAGGGGACTGTCACAACAGTGTTGTTGATGAGGTTGGTGTCGGGGAAGGTGTAGAAGATTCCGTAGCCGGCGCGCACGGCAAGCTTCTGAGAGCCGTTCGGACTCCAGGCCATTCCGATGCGAGGTGCGAAGTCGGTCTTCGCCGAGGGCGAGACGGAGTTCGGCAGTCCAAGACTTCCCGCGCTTGAGATTCGATCGGCGAAAAGAGTCGATAACTGAGGATAGAGAGGCTGCGCATTGGCGGGAATGTTGTCCGGAACGACCACCTTTCCGGTTTGGAGATCGAAACCGGTCCGAGTCTGCCGGATGCCCTGAAAAAAGGGATTGATTTCGTAGCGCAGTCCAAGGTTCAAAGTGAGATTGGGGAGGACGCGGAAATTGTCATTGAAGTACCAAGATTTGAAGTTGTCATAGCTACCCTGCAGCGTCTGGAAGGCGCTGCGGGTCACGTTGTCGGGGTATCCGAGAAGCAGGTCGGCAAAGGCGTCGCCGGAGTAAGTGCCGACAAAGCTGAAGTTACCGTTGGAGTTTTGGCTGATGCTAAAAGCGTCGTGACGATAGAGCCATTCCATACCGAACTTCAGTTCATGGCGGCCGATATTGTAAGTCATGGAGTCACTGAACTGCCAGGTATGAATGTTGATGCTCTTGGGTCGCTGATCGGAGGGTGAGCCTTGGAAAGACTGATAGCCGGACAGATTGATGTTAGGGAAGCTCTTGACCGGCACAATGGTGGGATCTTCGAAGCCAAGCACTCCGGCATTCTGCTGAAGGTCAAAGCCGGGAAGGACGGCCCCGAACAGAAAAGGGGACTTGTAGTAAGAGACCTGAGCCACATTTAACAGCTTGGGATTGAAAATGTGCGTGTAGCGCAAGGTAGTGTTTTGCGCCTGGCTATGAAGAGCGGTGCTTCCAAGCGTAGGGAATGGATTCGGATTCGATTCGCTGTTATCTGCGATGGAATAGCGAGCCATGAGTAAGTTCGTGGCGCTGGGATTGGCGTCGATGCGTATGTCGGCCTGGTGCTGATCGAGAGGCGTACTGGTAGAGTACACGGCGCGGCTGGTTGTGCCTTGCAAGAGATTCGGCGTCGGTAAGAGAGAAGCAAAGTAAGCGCCCTGCGGGCTTATTTTGTTGGCCGGAATGACGTTGCCGGCGTAGGGCAGGCGAGTAGTGGGATCTACAAGCTGTTTGGGCAGCACACTGAAGTTGCCATTGCGTTCAGCCAGACTAGGAACAACATTGTTGAAGGACGTTCCCTGCCGGAGAGTAGTGTTTTGCAGATCGGCGAAGAAGAAGACTTTGTCTTTCCACACGGGACCGCCGGCAGCGAAGCCGTATTGATTCCGCTTCAGAGGAATGGTTTGCGGCAAGAAGAAGTTACGAGCGTCAAAGGCGTCGTTACGCAAATATTCAAACACGGTGCCATGGAGCGAGTTACTGCCACTCTTAAGCGAAGCGTTGATCACGTTGGGAGTGTGGCCGTACTCGGGCGACATGTTACCGGCTTGCACACTGAAGTCCTGGATGGCGTCTACGTTGGGCTCGATCAGGGTTCCGCCCAGTTCGAAGTTGGTGATGTTGGCGCCATCGAGAGACCAGCCGGTAAAGATATAACTTTGGCCGTTGACGGTTACATTCACGCTGCGGGCGCGGATTTCGCTGCCGTTGTATTGAGCAGTTTGTCCTCTTGGAATAAAGGTAGCGCCCGGGGTAAGCTGCGTCAGTTCCCAGAAGTTTCTACCGTTCAAAGGAAGCTCCGCAACTTGCGAAGGCGGAACAAGATGACTTACTTCGGCTGAAGTCGTGTTCACTAGAGGAACCGCCGCATCCACTGTAATTTCCTGGTTGGCGGAACCGACTTCCAGGGTGGCATTGTAACTTGCCAGATCACCCGTATGAAGCGGAAGGCTTCCGACGTTGACAGTCTTAAAGCCGTTCATTGTGACGGTCAGTGCATAATCGTCCGGTGTAAGATTCGGGATCGAGTACTCTCCGGAGGCGCCGGTCGTGGCTGTACGAACCGCTCCAGTGGCTTTGTCCTTGGCAGTAATGGTAGCGCCCGGAACGAGGGCGCCGGTGGAATCTTTAACGCTGCCCGACAGACTGGCTTGGCTGATCTGGGCATGCAGTTGAGATAGAGAAAACAGAGTAACAACTAAGAATGCTAGGCGAACTCGGCTAAGTAGCATATGAAAGCTCCTGACTTACGTATAAATCGTACTAAGATGCTCGGGTAATCGCCAAAACCTCGTATTCCCCGACATGGGGAAGCGTGATCAGAGCGTCGGACCCTTCGGTGCGAACGGGTAATTCTTGCCCGTTACTCAAGGTAGAGGCCTTTCCGGGTCGGAAGCCCGCTGGAAGGCGAAGGCGAATCTCTTGTTTGCCAAGCGTCGAAATTTCCCGCGCTGGGCCTTTCATGAGGGCCGGCGTCGTGTAGTTCACCAGGTGAAGCGCTAAGCCCGGCTCCGTTTCCCAATAGAAAACGTCAAGAAGTCCGGTGCCGTTCACTTTGGCGTGGTTGGCATCGCGGCCGGCCCAGCGGACGGCGTTCGAGAGCAGGCGGCCGAGATCGCGATTCCAACTGCGCCAGAAGGTGCGATCGACATCATCGGGGAAGAAGACGACGCGGCTTTTGCCGTCCCGTACGACCACGCTCGGGCCGGTGGTCTTGTCCGACTCCTGATAGACGAATTCGGGCGGGAAGGCCGGGAAAGGAGGGATCCGCGCGAGGATGGGGTTTTCGACATCCTGAATCGGCACGCGAAAGATGGGACCGGGCAAGTAGGTGGTTCCTTCGAGGCCCTGAAGAATGGGGTGTTGACGCTCGACCCGCAGATAAGAATTGTGCAGCGGGCCTTCCACGGCGCCTTTAGCCGACGCGCCGAAGACCTCTGAGAGGCCGAAGTTGCCGCGGCTTTCTCCCCATTCGTTATAGAGTGACGTTTCGGAGGTGGCGACGATGGATCCGCCCGCGGCGGCATAGGCGCGAATGGTACTGCAGATCGAATCGGAGAGCAGCGCGGCATTCGGGAGCGCCAGAAGGTTGTATTGTTTCAGCCGTTCGGCCGACAAGTCTTCGTCATGCACGATGTCGAAGGGGATGCGAGCTTCAAGCAGCGCGTAGTAGAAGCCCTGGAGCGCTTCCGTATTACCGGCGAGCTTGGGGTGCCAGACTTGGGTGCGCTGCGGCCAAACTAAGGCGACAGTGGAGAGTGAACGACGGTTGCGGTAGTGCTGTTCATTGGCGGCGAGCCAGCTAAAGAATTTTTCGGCGGGCTGTTCCCAGCGGGTGTCTTTGGGATGTCCTCCCAGCCAGGTTTCCCACGGAACCATGCCGCTGGCAGCGGTTTGCGCGAGCCAACTGCGCATCTCAACCGGCGCTTTACTGGTGTGACGCCAGATGGCATCGCTCATGTTGTACGCGCTGGTGACGTTGGTGGAGGTGCGGCCGCGCATGACGCTGTAGGAGATGCGGCCTTGCTGACCGCAGTCCCACATGGGTGTGGCTCCGCTGCGATCCTGATGGTCGGCGTTCATCCATTTGCAGATATTGGCGATCCGCTTTACGTTGACCTCGGCGCGGATGCTCCCGCCGAGGTTGCCGACATAGACGCGGTCGGGGCGGCCTTCGACAGCTGTGGCTTGCCACAGATTCCAGATCTCGAGTACGCGCTCGAGACGCCACTCGACCCAGTGGCGGAAGGCGGGATCGCTTCGATTTTCGGATTGAGGAAGATCGGCATTGAAACGCTTCCGGAATTCGGCACGGCAGCGATCGCAGTAATCGATGGTTCCGAGACTGGTGCCCGGCCAACCGTTGGTGTAGTAGCCATCGGGATCGTACTTGGTGTTGAGCTCCTTAATGATGGCGGTCATGTGCTGGTCATAGTAAGGACCGAACATGCAGGTGGCATAGAGATCTTTGGCTTCGCGGTGTTTAACCGGCTGGCCGGAACGGTCGCGCATGAACCAATCGGGATGCGCTTCGAAGAGGTCCGGGAAGGCGTAGGTCGGATCGAGCCGAGCGATGACGCGCATGTTCGCTTTGCGGGTGGCTCGGGAGAACTCGCCGTAGAGATCGCGATTACCCAGAAAGCGAGACTTTTGATGGTAAGGCACTTCGGTGGGATAAAACGCAATGATCCCGGCAGCGCTCACGATCAGGCCGTTTACTTTGCAGCCGCTCCAGTACTTGATCCAGTAATCAATGTCTAAGTTGGGGGAGTCTTTTTCGTTGATGTTGATCTGGCCGAGACGACGGATGGTTTCATACCAGTAGCCGTGGGATTCGTCCGCGCCGGCGGGTTGGGCAGAACCTTCGCTTTGCATCGCGCTGACGAGTGCGACGCCTGCTGTGAAATTTCGTCTTGTAATACCGGGTGTCATTTCAGTCATTTTGATCTATCGGTGCAACGGGATGAGAATTGCCCGACGACCCCTATCTGGGAGGATGGTATCTCAAAATAGATCTTCGGCAAGGCTGTAACGTGGGCGAACATGTTCGCGAACGGTTGGGAACGTAATGGAAACAGGGGTCGGAGAGGATTCGTATGAGTTGGCGGATTAGACTATGAAAAACCGGAAGGGTAGTAAGCCTGTTTTATTAGATTCGTGTCCTAAGGAGGGAGAGCGAGAAGTCGTCCCGCGCACGGCAGGACAAGACGAGCGATTCCTTGCCGCTGTGCAGGTAGCCATTGATGAAGCCGACCGTGGCGAATTTATCGAGCATGAGGAGGTGGTCAGACGGGTAGCTGAGTTATTGCCGTAACGGTAATCGATTAGCGGGTGCGTAGGCGGACTATTCGGTCTGAGCGCTATCTTCGGTTTGTGCCAGTATGAGAAGTATTCAGGCTGACCCAGGTTGATACAGCAGACGACTAGCGAGACGGGGGCAATCGGAGCGCCGGAGGCCGAGGAGGTGCGAGTCGCACTGCGGGCGATTCTGGACAGCTCGGCATTTCGACGGTCGGAACGGCAGGCGCGATTTCTTAGTTTTGTGTGCGAGACGGCGCTGAAGGGTGAGGGTTCGAAGCTCAGCGAGTATGTGATTGCCCATGAAGTTTTTGGACGGGGCAGCGAGTACTCCCCGGGGGAAGATTCGATCGTGCGGCGTCAGGCGCATTCGTTGCGCCAGAAAATCGCCGAATACTACGCATCCGAGGGAAGCCAAGATCGGATTCGGATTGAGTTGCCGGTGGGGCGATACGTACCCGTTTTTGTGCGGAAAGAGCCTGTCGCAAAACCGCCAGGCCTAGTGCTGGAGCAGCTTCAGCTGCCACTACGGGAGAGCCAGTGGAGACCAATTGTATGGGTGACCGGGGCTCTACTCCTGCTACTGGCGGGATGGTTTTTGGGACGGCTGGGGACACGAAGTCAACTGGCGACAATTGACCCCGGGGTGAAGGAGATCTGGAAACCCTGGCTGACGGATACGGACGAGGCGGTGATTTGTTTAAGCAATCCGCTGACGACGGTGGTGAAGCAATTTTCGTTTTCACTTCCATCCGATGTACACGGCGATCCGCCTCGGATTGTGGCGAACGCAGAGCAAGCGGATCAACTGCGGGAGTACTTCAATCTGCCTCAAGGCGGACATTTCTTTTTGTATCCGGCGAGGTCGCAGTCGAAGACGGGTGAGGCTTTAGGCAGTGTCACCATGACCTCTTTGCTGACGAAGGCGGGAGTTGCGGTGCGTTCTACGCAGAGCCGTTTTTTGAATTGGGATAATTTTCGACGTCAGAATCTAATTCTATTGGGCCATGACGAGGCGAACCGGTGGCTGGATCCGATTCTGAACCGATTGCCGATTCGGATGGCCACGACTGACGGCGAGAAGGCGCGGCGAATCGTTGTGACTGCGCCGTCTGCGGGTCGGTCCACTGAGTTTTACTTTCAAAAAGCTGAGGATTCCGTGGCGCGAGATTACGCGCTGGTGTCGATGATTGACGGGATCGATAACCGACATCAGTTGTTGCTGATAAACGGGTTGAATACGGAGGGTACTCAGATCGCGATGGAGTACTTGTGCGACCCAAATACAGTGCGAACTCTTTTGCAGGAATTGCGGAAGGCATCGCCGAATCATCACGGAAGCTGGCATTTCCAGTTCGTTCTGCGAACCGAAGTGCGAGACCAGGTGCCGACCGAAACGAAGCTGCTCCTCGTAAAGGTGCTATGAAGCTGTGTTTGCTGTTCGCCTTCGTTGCGATCAGCCTGCGAGCAAGCGATTCTTCCTTTCAGCTCCAAACGACCACTCCGAATCAATATACGGCGGCCTATCTGGGCAACGGCACGCTTGGGCTTGCAACGACGGTTCTCGGGACCGATGCAGCGAAGTGTTTTCTGGCGGGAGTTTACGATCACACGGCGGGCGATGTTCCAAGGCTGGCGGCGGCGCCCTCCTGGAATGAAGTGGATGTCTTCAACGGCTCACACTGGCTTAATAATACGAGCGCCTATTCTAAGCTGAGCGATTATCGTCAGGTCCTCGATATGTACGACGGTTCGCTGCGCACCGAGTATACGTGGACGGCGGATGGGCGGAGCGTTCATTTTGTAGTTGAGGCGTTTGTCTCGCGAGACAACGCCGAGACGGCAGCTGTTCGTGTTGCCATTACCCCGCAGTTTGCAGGCCGGATCCAGGTCCGGCTTCCTTTGCGTAACTGGACGGCGCCGCATCGCTATGCGCTGGAACGGATAGAGAAGCTGGAAGGCGAAGCGGCGAAAAATCCATGGGCGATCTGGTATCCGGGGCGGCTCGCGATCAGAAATCTGTCGAGCGAACAGAGTACACACGGTGCAGTGCTTTCCCTGGCGGCGCAGTCTCCCGGATACGGTACTGAGATTGGTGAGGCGGTAGCGGTCGAATGGCCTGCCAATGCTGTTTCGGCAATTCGAAAGAGCGCAGAAGGGATTAGCGCCGATATCACAGTACCGGCGACGGCAGGAACCACTTATACCTTTACGAAATTTGCTGCGCTCGTGACTGTTTCTGAAAAGAACGCGAAGACAGCCGTGATGGCGATTGAGCAGCGTGGCTGGCAGCCTTCGTTTTCGTCGCATGCCGACGCGTGGCACAGATTATGGCAAGCCGACATCCTCGTGGATGGCAATCCGGCGGTGCAGCGCACTATCCATTCGATGCTGTTTTATCTGCTTGGCAGTTGTCGAGCGGGCTTACGCGTGAGTACGCCGCCGATGGGGCTGAGCTCGGCCGGATATTATGGCCACCTTTTTTGGGACGCGGATACGTATCTGTTTCCGGCGCTGGTCTTGCTTCATCCCGAGCTGGCGCGACCGATGGTGGAGTTTCGATCGCGGACTCGCGAAGCAGCGCGTGCGAATGCAAAGCGAAATGGATATGCGGGAGCTATGTATCCATGGGAGGCGGGCCCGGACGGCGCTGAGAGCACGCCGCGGTTTGCCGGGCAAAACGCCAAATACGAAAATCATGTGAACGGAGACGTGGCGCTGGCGGCATGGCAATACTGGCAGGCTACGGGAGACCGGGAGTGGTTGACGAAAGAGTGCTGGCCCATCTTGCGTGACACGGCCGACTTCTGGGTGAGCCGCGTGAACTACAACCACAAATTCGGGCGCTATGAGATCGGCCATGTAGTTTCAGTGAACGAGTCTTTGATCGGTGTCACGAATGACGCTTATACGAATGCTGTAGCCAAGAAGAATTTGGAGCTGGCCATCGCGGCGGCGAAGGAAGTCAGCGCTGAGCCCGGGCCGAGGTGGCATGAGATTGCGAGTAAGCTGTACCAGCCGGAGAGCGATTCGGTGCTGCTGTGGTTTCCGCTTCAGCTGCCGTTTACGAAGCAACACACCCGACGAGCAGCAGACGAAATGGCTGGAAGAGTAGAGCAGGGTAAGACGGGCGCGATGATGGGTACCGAGTTTTATCCGGTTCTGGCGACCGAGCTGTTGGACCGAGAGCTGACGGGGAAGATATTCGACCCACTCTGGAAGCCCTATTTGAGGCCGCCGTATCAAGTAGTGGCGGAAACGCCAGACAACCAGAACATAAATTTTATTACTGGGGCCGGGGCGTTCCTTCAGCAGATCGAATACATCTACACGGGCTTGCGACTGGAGGGCGACGGGCTGGAGCGGAAATTCGCTCCGGTGCTGCCGCCAGATATCCAGCGCATCACTTTACGGAATATTTCGGTGCATGGTAAAGTGCAGAGCCTGGTTTTCGGGGCGGCGCGGGGCACGTCAGGGCGGTGACTACGAAACGGCCTGATACTGCTTGAGGGTGGTTTCGATTCCTTTCTCGTAGGGCGTTTTATCGATACCGCCCAACAGGTTTTGGAGAGCGCTATCGTCCAGAAGCACGGGGTTGGTCAACAGGTAATTCATCTCGACGAGCTCTCGCATCAGGGGATTAAATAATCCGAGCAGGCGGAGTGTGGTCTTTCCGGCGACACGCGGCTTCAGCTTCTGATTTGTAAGTGCCGAGAGCGTATTGACGATTTCGCGTTGCGTGGTGACGCCGGCGCCCGCAAGATTCCAGCAGTGTCCGAAGGCTTCCGGCTTGTCAAGAAGAGCTAACGCCACGGGACCGACGTCAGGCACGTAGAAGAATTCATGCGGCGCGTCGATCGGTCCCAGGAGATTGGCTGTTCCGCCCTTGGCGGCTGCTTGGAAGAGGGAGTGGAGGAAGCTGCGTTCCACTCCCGGACCGTAGAAGTCCGGAAGGCGAAGAACCGTGGCGCGCAATTGCCCCGCAGCATCGGCCTCCAAGAGTAAGTCTTCCTGCTGCTTGCGCATTTTGCCTTTGTAGGTGTGTGGATTGCGAGGGTGCTGTTCGGTGACTCGAGCCGTGGTTGGCGAGCCGTACGGGTAGACGGTTCCGATGAGGAGAAAGCGCTCCACTTGTTCTGCGACTGCGCCCGCAATGGTTTTGCGCATGAGTTCGGGATGAAGGTGGAATTGATGGTAGGGAACACCGACGAGATAGATGATCCGGTCGATGTCCCGAACGGCGCTTCTGACAGAGGCCGGGTCGTCGGGATTCCAGCTGACGATTTCGGCCAGAGGATCGGAACCGAAGATGCGCTGGAGCTCAGATTGATTGCGGCCGACGACTCGATAGGGTTGATTGTGAGTTTGCAAGACCCGGGCAACGCTCTGGCCGATGGCGCCGGCGGCTCCGAGGAGAGCGATTTTCTTCATGCTGAATTCCTTAAGGGTTTCTTCGCGATGAATTGTACTTCGGATAGATTCTACGTCGAGCGAACCGGCGGCAGCGGGAGGCGAACTACGAAGCAGGTTCTGCCAGGCTCGGATTCGAAGTCGATATTGCCGCCGTGGTTTCTTACGATGCGGGCGACGATGTCGAGCCCAAGGCCGGTTCCTTCGCCCACAGCCTTGGTGGTGAAGAAAGGGTCGAAGATGCGGCCTTTGATTTCTTCCGGAACACCGGGCCCGTTGTCGATGATTTCGACGCGCGCCCAGGTGCGGTCGTGGACCGTGCGGATTATTAATTTGCCTTCGCCGGGCGTGTTGTTCGCGGCATTGCCGGTCATGTGGTCAGCGGCAGTGCCGCTTATGTGCTCCGCGGCAGGGCCGCTCATTGCGTCGGCGGCATTGACGATCAGGTTTGTCCAGATCTGATTTAGTTCGCTTCCGTGGGCGCAGATCTCGGGCAGGCTACGGTCGTAGTCTCGTGTGATGTCGATTCCGTTCTTGAGGCGGTGACGGAGCATGAGCAGCGTGTTCTCAATCCCTTCATGGATATCCACGTTTTGTTGCGGCATCTGGTCCATGTAGGAGTACTCTTTGATGGCGCGAACCAGTTCCGAGATTTTGCCGGTGCTGCTTTCGATCTCTTCGGCGAGACTGTTGATGTTGAAGACGGCTGTGAGCCGAATCAAGACGTCGTTCAGGAATTGGGCTGGAACGTTCTGAGCTACGCGTTCGAGGGTGTCGAGCGTGCAGCCGACATCGACGAGAGTGCCGGATATATCCCAGACTCCTTCGATCTGATGCTGCTGCAGCCAGGTGGACAACTCATCTTCCCGATCGCTGCGATCGAGACTATTCATCGGTTTTTGCGGGCCGACGTTCTTCGCCCATTCATCTTCCAGTTTTGTAAGAAAGACGCGGGACTCGAGAGGCAGACCCTCGCGGTCCAAGTCCAGGGCGGCGGCGCGCACGGAGGCAAGGGATTTTCGCAGATTGGCCGCCGCGCGACGAGCGGCGGAGGCCGGATTATTCAACTCATGAGCTAAGCCGGCCGACAGTTTTCCGAGAGAGATCAGCTTGTCGCGTTGTTGTTCGGCAGCGGTACTCTCGCGAATGCGGTCCGCCAACAGAGAGACCAGACGCCCTTGCAGGACGGGGATGCGTTGCACCATCTCGGCAAAGTGCTTCTGATGAAGAGCCGCAACGCGAGTCGGGGTCGAAGCCCGTATGGTGGTGGGAAAGTGCGTTAATCGAGAGAAGGGAAGGAGCCCTGTGACCAGACCGGCGCGCGCGATGTACACTCTGCCGTCACCGCGCTCGGCGCGAATTTCTCCACTGATAACGACAAAGAGGTGCTCGGCCGGCTCGCCGGCATTGATCGCGATCTCATCCGCCTGAAGATCAGAGACGTGCATCTGGGAAGCCAGCCAAGCGAGCTCTTCCTCCGATAAATCAGAGAATGTCTGGACGGATTGCAACTCCGCTGCGGACGGAGACGATCCCTGATCCAGTCTGCTGATAGCGCTTTCAATTTCTGGCATGAATCAGATCTTGCTGAGATATTCGTGGACGAACTGGATGGCAACCGAGCCCTCACCAACTCCGGAGGCGACTCGCTTGATGGAGCCGTGCCGAACGTCACCGACGGCAAACACTCCCGGCACATTCGTTTCGAGCAATCCCGGATCGCGATCGGCAGACCAGCCTTTGGGGGGCCTTCCGTCGCGAAGCAGATCACGGCCGGTCAAGACGAAGCCCCGCTCGTCTCGATCGACGACCCCGTCGAGCCAGGCTGTTCGAGGCTCCGCGCCGATGAAGATAAAGAGGGCGGTCGCGGGGACATCGCGAGTCGAGCCGGACTGATCGCAGGTAATCGAGATGGACTCGAGATGATCTTCGCCGTGCACTTCGACCACGCGGCTATTAAATTCGACGTGGATATTTTCCATCTGCTCGATTTGCGTAATGAGGTATTGAGACATGGTGGCGGCGAGAGAAGAACCGCGAACCAGCATGATTACGCGTCGGGCGAATTTAGAGAAGAACATGGCGGCCTGGCCGGCCGAGTTGGCGCCGCCAACCAGATAGACATCTTCGCCCCGGCAGGACAGAGCTTCCGAAGAAGCAGCCCCGTAATATACGCCGGCGCCTTGCAATTTATCTTCGCCGGGGATGCCAAGCTTGCGCCATTGAACGCCGGTCGCGATGACCAGAGCATGACAAGAAAATTCGGTTCCGTCGGTGAGGTGAACGTAGCGATAAGGGCCGTCGACACGGATTCCACTGGCTTCTTGCGGAGAAACGATTTCGACTCCGAAGCGGCGGGCCTGATCGACCGCACGACGCGCGAAGATGGATCCTGACAAGCCGGAAGGGAAGCCGAGATAGTTTTCGATGCGGGAACTTAAACCGGCTTGACCGCCCGGCGCTTCACGCTCGATCATAACGGTCTTGAGGCCTTCTGAAGCGCCGTATACCGATGCGGCGAGACCGGCCGGACCACCTCCAATGATGGCGACATCGTAGAATTCAAGACCAGCTTTAGTACGGAGGCCGAGGCGTTCGGCGAGTTCATGAGGATCGGGCTGCTCCAGGCGTTCACCGGTGGGGAAGAGCACCGTGGGCAACTTCGAGGCTTGTCCTTCCAAGCTGTCCAGAAGGCGGCGAATTTCCGGCACACGATCAGCGGCATCAGCGTCGAGCCACTCATAGGGAACTTGATTGCGCGCCAGAAAATCTCGGATTTCGTAAGACTTTGGAGACCAGCGCGTACCGAGGACGCGGACTCCTTCGAAGGCGGGGCGGTAACTTGCAAACCAATCATCGAGCAAATCATCGATGACCGGATATAAGTTTTCCTCAGGCGGATGCCATGGCTTCAACAGATAATGATTGAGCTGGACTTGATTGATGGCCTTGATTGCAGCATCGGTATCAGCGTAAGCGGTAAGCAGCACGCGCTTGGCATCGGGATACAACTTGATAGCTTCCTGAAGCGTTTCGATGCCGCTCATCTGGGGCATTCGATGGTCAACCAGAAGAAGAGCGACTGCGTCGTTGCGCTGTTGTAACTGTTTAAGTATCTCGAGACCCTGCCGGCCGGATTCGGCGCGAAGGATGCGATACTTCTGGCCGTAGCGCTGCCTCAGGTCACGCTCAATGGACAACAGGACTTCGCGGTCGTCGTCGATCGTTAGGATAGAAGGTCTTGCCATAGCCAGATTGGAACGGTCCAGTTACTCACTCACTGTAGCGCGATGAAGCATCTTCGAAAGTCTCTTACAGGATGCAGCGATCATTCCTGAAGTTGCTGGCGTGAAGTGGCTGTTAAGTTGACGGTTGGCGAGATCCCGAGGCATTCAAAATCGCGCCTAAGTTTTTTGGCGATGCGCCCAGTACTAACCGATGACCAATCTGCTTGCTCTTCTTAATGCTTTGAGGGTATATAAAGTACTGCATGAAAATCAAACAAGGAAAGTACAATGCGGGCGGATTGCGCCTAATTGTGACCGGAGTGCTGTGCTGCTCCGTCGCATTGCTTACATCGAAGGCTCGTGGAGCGGAAGCGGCGACGGTGTTCGCTTCGGGCTTGGAAAACCCGTCCAAAATTATTCTGTTGCAGCCGGGCGCTCTTCTTGTGGCGGAAGCGGGAACCAAGGACCCCAATAGCGGGCGAATTTCGATTGTGGGGAGCGATGCGTCTCGCCGCTCACTTCTGGATGGTCTGCCTTCAGGGTTATCCGCGCCGAGCTTTGACCCGGACGGACCGAACGGGCTGGCGGTTGTCGGTCGCACGCTTTACATAGCGAATGGGGAAGGCGACACGCACATCAACGGGCCGAAAGTCGGCAGCATTCTGCCGAATCCGAAGGGGCCGTCTTCGCCGCTTTTCTGCACGATCTTGCGCGTCACATTCAGCGAAGAGTTGGAGAATTTAACAGCGGGCTTCTCGCTGTCTCTACCGGATCAATTTACGCTGGCGGATGGGAAGCCCGTCACGCTGGACAATGGAATCGGTCAGACAGCAACCGTCGAGCTGTTTACGGCGTTTCGACCCAACCGGCCGGATCCGGTGACCATTTACCGGAACACTCATCTCTACGGGCTGGCCATGCCGGCAACCAATCCGAAGGCGCTTTACGTGGCGGATGCCGCCAACAACGCGATCTGGAAAGTAACAAAAGAAAACCAGACACCCAGATTGGTGGTTCGATTTCCTAACACGCCCGATTCGCTTGCGCCGGCTGGGCCTCCCACGAGTGAAGCTGTGCCGACTAGTGTCCGAGAGGCAGGAGGAGGATATCTACTGGTGAGCCTGCTTTCGGGTGCGCCATTCGTACCGGGAGCGTCGCGAGTGATGTTGGTTGACCCTAAAACAGGAGACTACCGGCAACTGATCGGTTCACTTTCTTCGACGATCGATGTTTTGCCGCAAGGAAGACTGGCAAGCAACATCTTTGTTCTGGAATATAGCGCCAACCTGAATGCCGGCGCGCCGGGACGTTTATCGCTATTTGGGTCTAACGGGCAGCAAGTGCTTGCAGACAGTCTCACGACACCCTCCAGCATGGTGATCGATGAATCTCGGGGTTCGATCTTCGTTTCCGATCTGACGGATGGAACGATTCTTCAACTGGCTTTGCCGTAGGTAGATTTCGGGAAAGCAGATGCTTGATTTATTGCAGGCGTAATGAATCCGGGGTGGCTGGTTTAGAAGGCGGCAGTCCCGGTGAGGCGTTGCCGAGATTAGAGGTCTGAACGATTGCGGCTTCGGCCGCAGCCAGCCGATTCAAGTCGGCGGTGCAGCCGATCACCCGGCGGGCGTAACGGGCGACTGTTTCAACACCTTCTGCGTATTTCAGATTGGGATGTTCAAAGGTTCCATTGTAGGCTCCTACGGCCATGGGGACGTCGCCAGCAAATCTATCCAACGACTCGCGAAGCAACAGGCCTGCATAGGTGGTGAGTTGTGTCTTGTCCGGGTTATCGAGGTCGAATTGCTTGGGTGGGCGAAGACGTTCGGGCAGGCGAGAATAGTCGCGATCGTCAGCCAGGAAAAGTTGTTGAGCATGACGAAGAGATTGACGGGTAATCTGCCAGATACCGGTTGAGCTGTTCAAGATCCACGCTCGGCGCCCTTTCCTTTGGAGTACGATGTCGTCCGGTTCGGCGCGTCTCTTCCAGACAGCGTTATCGAGGTCGCCGGGCGCATCCAGAAAATTGTTCTCCATGGCGCCGATGCCGAGAAGCAGCTCCACGGGTATGTTGTAGAAGTCAGCGACAGAGACGATGTCTTCCGCCAGGCGATCGGCGCGCGAGGCGCTTACCGGGGCGAGAATAAAACGACCGATATGCCAAGTTCTTGGATCGGCACTCGATTTGAAACGAATAAATTCGCTGACGTAGGATTGAAGTTCCGGTGCAGAGAGCTGTTCCAGGCTTTGAGAGGGCGGTCCAGCGAAGGCGTGATTGAAGAGATTGGTGAAGTGGAGATCGCGCCAAAGCTCAGAACTACTGACCCAGTTGAACTCGATCGAGGTGGCGAGATTCGCCTGCTGCAATTGCGCCAGCTTGGTTACACCTGCGATTAAGTCGTCGGGTAACCGAAGCAGGATGGTGTAGACGTCGTCTTGCGATTTACGATCGACGGTTAGCATCACCTGGGCCCCAGCGAAAGCTTCGCGGGAGCGATAGTAATCGAATGTCAAATAGGCAAGCAGCGGATCATCGAAGCGGGCCAGTTTTCCAAGTAGGAACAGACCGGGCCGAGAGATGATGATTTGACGATCATCCGATTCGACAGTCCGGAGAGGTTGCAGTTGGGGAAGCGTGAGTTCGCGCGGCCACTGGCTGTAGGCCAATGCTCCTGCCAGAACGATTAAGAATTCAGCCAACACAATCAGTAAGACGCGCAGGCTCCTGGGCCTGGGGCGCGACAGAGGCTCGGGCGCCGGCGGCGGCTGGCGCAACTCGGGTTCATTTAACCGAAGAAGAACGACTTTCACGGATACCGCACTGAATCGCTCGAAGTGCTGCCGAACGCAAGCTCTGACGATCTAACGAACCGGCACTTCCAGCATAGCTTTCCAAGATTTCTCATCGTGACCGATGCTGAGTTGTTGGGCCGAACGAACCAGCGGCAGTTTCAAAAGCCGGGGGTCCTTTTCAATGCGTTCCAACAACTCCTGCTCGGTAACTTTCAAATATTTGAGGCCGGAATCGACGTACGGTTTGCTTTCCGTATCGAGCAGAGCGGTCAAGCTGAAGCGATCCACAAATCTTTTGATTTCGCCGGGAGCCAGGGCTTTCTGCTTCAGATCGATGGATTGGATGGGCACTCGACGTTCCTTGAAGAAGCGTTCGGCGGCTCGAGTGGAGGCCGAATTTTTGATTCCGAAGACCTGGATAGTCATTTTCGAAAGTTCCGGTACACAAAAAGATTGTGGGTTGCCGATCCGATGCAGGCGATGGCCAGTTTTCCGTTGCCGTCGAGGTCAGCGGCGGTGCAGCCCGCGGCTGCGACTTCGCCTTGCTCCAGGACGCTTCGTTTCCACGCCTGGCCGTTCCGAGTGTAGACATAAAGACCGTATGGCTTCCCGCGGAATCCGACGACAATTTCGTCGTTGCCATCCTTATCCAGATCGGCAGTGACGACGGTATGAGCATCGAGTAATGTGTCGTCGATCACTTCGCGACGCCAGGCAGGAGAGTGTTCGCGATAGACAACGACCTGGTTGCCGTGCCAGGGTTCAATGGCCGCGAGAAAGCGGCTGCCCGCCAGTGAACCGACTGCGATATCACTTGTTCCGCTCTTGGGCCAGGGGTCCGGATCGCCTTTGGAGATTTCGGTACGGGACCACCTGTCGCCTTTCGTGAATCGGTAAACGTGAATACCAAGAAAGCTGCCGATCAGGATGTCGTCGCGCCCGTCCCGATTCCAATCGGCGATGAAGATGCCGTGCTGGATTCCTTCTTCGGCCGTTCCGATTTCGTGACGCTTCCAATCTCCGGGACGATAGTAGACGAGCGGACTGTGCCCGCGGTAGTCGGGCGGTTTTGCATCGGGACCTACTAACGGTGCGTTCACTAGGACCTTGCTCTTGCCGCCGTCGATGTCAGCCCAGCGCAAGCGGTGTGAGGTGGGTAACCGGTCGATCTCGCGGATACTCCAGAGGCCGCGCGGATCTCCGTTCGCTGTGAGGATTGATACGATGCCTTTGCTCTGTTCGGCTCGCATTGAAAACTCGTAAGCGACGGCAATGGTGGGCGGCGCATTCGGCGTCTTCGTCCAACAGGCGACATTGATCATGTGAGGGAGATCGGTTGCCATCACGTGACGTTGCCAAGTGGGGTTTTCGAACCAGAGAAGATCGGGCAGACCGCTAGCCACCGCGAGCAGGTCTTGCTTACCGTCGCCGTTGATGTCACAGGCGATTACCTGATAGCCGCCAGTTAGGTTATCGGCTAGCAATTGCTTATCGGCCGAGATTGCGCCTCGGCAGAGAAACACCAGGAGTAGCAGGCCCAACAGGGATCGCATATTCTGCTACGATATCCCACTTATTATCGAACTGGGTTGCCGTCTGATTCGCCCGCAGGCGCTTTCATCCGAACGCGTGTGACGACTAACTGGCCGACCTCGGCGAGGAGGTCCTGAACCTCGAAGGCGCCCTTTTGCAGAACTCGGCTGACTTGTCCGTTCAGGCGGAGCCGCTCTTCGGGCGTGACATCCTTTGCTGTAATAACGATAACGGGAATGTTCTTGCCCTCGGGAGTTTGCCGAAGCGCGGCAATGAATTCGAAGCCGTCCATCTCGGGCATCATGAGATCGAGCAGAATGACGCCGGGACGATTCTCAGCGATTCGTTCCAGGGCGACGCGGCCATTCTCGGCTTCTTGTACTTTCCAGCCTTCTCCTTCGAGCGAACGACGAAGGAGATTACGGGAATCAGGGTCATCCTCAACCACGAGAGCAGTGGTGGAGGAGACAACGGAGCGGTAGCGCAAGAGCACAGGGACGAGCTGTTCACGACTGAGTGGTTTCGTCAGGTAGTCGGTCGCGCCTAGCGTGTAGCCCAGATTGCGGCTATCGGCAATGGTAAGCATAACGACGGGGATATCTCGCAATTCGGCATCTGCTTTTAAAATGGCGAGAACGGTCCAGCCATCCATGCCTGGCATCATCACGTCAAGAGTGATGGCGACCGGTCGCAGCTTGCGGGCTAAACGGATTCCTTCCTCTCCTGTGTAGGCAGGATAGACGCGAAAGCCATGCTTGGCCAGGACACGGGATAACAGGTCCGAGACGCTTGGCTCGTCGTCGATTGAAAGAACGATATCCTCGTTCGCGACAGCGCTTGGTCCATTTAAAGGCAGAGCTTCGCGAAGCTCTGCGGTGGCGGGTTGGAGGGGAATTCTAACAGTGAACGTGGAGCCGATTCCAGGCCGGCTCTCGACCGAGATGTTGCCACCGAGCAATTGAATGAAGCGCTGGCTGATGGCGAGACCCAGACCGGTTCCTCCGAAACGGCGGGTGGTGGAAGCGTCGGCTTGCGTGAACGGTTGAAAGAGCCGCCGCAACTGTTCCGGCGTCATGCCGATACCGCTATCTATGACTTTGAAGACGACCTGTTCGCCATTGTCGCTGTGCTCGCGAGCGGCTTCGAATTCTACCGTTCCCTTTTGCGTAAACTTACAGGCGTTGCTTAAAAGGTTATAGAGAGTTTGGCGAAGTTTAGTTTGATCGGTACGCATCGCTCCGGACAGGGGATCGACGACAACTTTGAGGCGGTTCTGATTCTTCTCGGCGAGGGGAGTAATGACCTCGGAAACTTCCCGAACCAGTTGTGCGATGCTGAACGTTTCAACGAACAGATCCATTTTGCCGGCTTCAATTTTTGAAAGATCAAGAACCGAGTTGATCAGCATTAGAAGGTGTTTGCCGGCGGCTTGTATTTTGGACAAATCAGGGATCAGCGCAGTCTGCTCGGCATCCGCTGCTTCTTCGACGAGCATTTCGCTGTAGCCGATGATGGCGTTCAACGGGGTTCGCAGTTCGTGGCTCATGCTGGCGAGGAAGACGCTTTTCGCTCGATTGGCGGCTTCAGCTAGAGCTCGTTCGCGGCGTACCTGAATGTTAGCCACGGCGAAGAGGACGAAAAGCGTGATGCAGGCAGCGCTGGTTACCAGCGCGCCGTCGCGGGCGCGAATGGAGACTTCCCGAGCGCGGGCTTCTTCGTCCAGGTTGATTTGTTTTTCAAGTCTTTCGATGGTCGCGCGGGCGCGTTCCATCAACGTTTGGCCGTTGTCAGTGAGGACAACGGCAAGAGCGGCCTCGAGACCTTGCTCCTTGCGAAGTTCGACCGATCGCTTGAGCTCTTCCAGTTTGGCAGCGAATACTCTGGAGAGCTCGGCAGAACTGGCATGTTCCTCACGCGAAGTCAGCTCTCGCTGAAGCGCAGGCATTTCAATGGGGATCTGCTGGATAGCGAACGTATAAGGAACGAGATAGCGGGTTCTGCCAGTGAGGAGATAACCACGCTGACCAGTCTCGGCTTCGTCTAGAAGACGCGCCAGTCTTCTCAAGCGGGAGAGTTCTTCGCGCACGGCGGCTGCACTTTGATTTGCCAGGACGATACCACGCCAATTGACAAATGCCAGGAACAGAACTGCAGCCAGCGCGGCCAGCGCCGTCGCTGTCCAAAACAGGTCTGTTTTGCTCTTATAGAATTGCGAAAACGATTCGTTCGCAATCTCTTCTGCGTTGTCGGACATCGGCGATATTTTCGCACTGTCGGCTTACGGAGCGAGAGGTTTGTTCGTTCGGGCAGCGGGTGAATTGGCCAAAAAAGGCCGGACTGATCGCTCCGGCCATCAGTTAGAGACTGCCCGAAACTAGAGAGTGTCCGAAAGCGAATCAGGCGTTATAACTACCCGAAGACACTCTTCCGCCGCGGCCGGTCCAATTGGTGTGGAAGTATTGGCCGCGCGGTTTATCTATGCGTTCGTAGGTGTGTGCTCCGAAGAAGTCACGCTGGGCTTGCAGCAGGTTGGCAGGCAGACGCTCCGTCCGGTACCCGTCGTAAAACGCGAGCGCAGTGGAGAAGGCCGGAGTGGGAACACCGTAGCGGATAGCGTGTATGTTCGCGTGACGCCAGGAGTGTTGGTAGTCGTTCAACAGCTTGGAGAAGAAGTTGTCGAGGAGCAGATTCGTCAAGCCCGGATTGCTGTCGTAGGCTTCTTTGATTTTTCCCAGAAAACGGCTACGAATGATGCAGCCGCCACGCCACATGAGAGCGATGCCGCCCATATTGAGATTCCAGCCCTGATCTTTGCCGGCATCCCGCAACAACATGTAGCCTTGCGCGTAGGAGATGATCTTGGAGCAGTAGAGGGCGCGCCTCACGTCTTCGATGAATTCCTTCTTTTCGTGCGGATTTTCGGAGTGCTTCGGGCCCTGCAGAATTTTGGAGGCGTTGACGCGTTCGTCTTTCAAGGCAGAGAGACAGCGCGCAAAGACGGCTTCACCAATTAGGGTTACCGGCATTCCCAGGTCAAGAGCGCTGATGGCGGTCCACTTTCCGGTTCCTTTTTGGCCTGCCGTGTCGAGGATCTTGTCGACCATCGGCTTTCCATCCTCGTCTTTCTTGGCGAAGATCTCGGCGGAAATTTCGATCAGAAAGCTATCGAGCTCTCCTTTGTTCCAGTCTGCGAATACGTCGTGCAGTTCGTCCGCGCTGAGGCCAATTCCCTCCTTGAGCAGTTGATACGCCTCACAGATCAGTTGCATGTCGCCATACTCGATGCCGTTATGCACCATCTTCACGTAATGGCCGGCGCCGTCTTCGCCGACCCAATCACAGCAGGGCTTGCCGTCTTCCACTTTGGCTGCGATCGATTGGAAGATGTCCTTGACGTGCGGCCAAGCTTCCGGATTTCCTCCCGGCATGATAGAGGGACCTTTTCGGGCGCCCTCTTCGCCTCCGGAAACGCCGGTTCCAATGAACAGGATGCCTTTTTCATTCAGCGATTTCGTGCGGCGCGTACTGTCCGGGAAGTGAGAGTTTCCGCCGTCGATGATAATGTCGCCCTTCTCGAGGTGCGGAACCAGCTGATCGATCATCTGATCGACGGTGCCACCGGCTTTCACCATCAACATGATGCGGCGAGGGCGCTTCAAGCTGCCAAGCAGCTCTTCGATTGAGTGAGCGCCTACCACCTGAGTGCCTTTTGCCTCATCTGCGAGAAAATCATCGACTTTGGATACGGTTCGATTGAATACGGCCACACGATAGCCATGGTCGTTCATATTTAGAACCAGATTTTGGCCCATCACTGCCAGGCCGATCAATCCGATGTCGCAAGTTTCCTTTTCCATAATTCTCCTGGTTTGGTCATTCGTGTTTGCTCATTCGTCTGAGTTTGATAGTGCCCTACGCCCGGGCAAGAAACCAAAAAAGGGAGACGAACATCAAAAGAGTTCCATCATATCGCTTCGATACAAAATAGACGTTCGTAAGCTTCACATTTCGGATTAGGGAGGCAGTTGCCGCATAATCGTAGTGAAGAAGCAATATCAACTTACATGCCTGAAGAGAGACGCGAGCCGATCGCAGAGCCCGCGAACGAGTCAGACACTGCGAGGCTGGCAGCCATCGTCGAGTCATCGGCAGACGCGATCATCGGTCAAGGCCTGAACCACATCATTGAGAGCTGGAACGGAGGGGCGGAGACGATCTACGGGCATTCGAGCGCGGAAGCGATCGGACGGCCAATAGCTATTCTGATTCCGGCTGAGCTGATGGCGCAAGAAGCGTCCTGGCTGGAGCGAGTGAAGGGTGGCCAGTCGATTATTCGTCCGGAGACGATCCGGCTCCATAAGGAAAACCGGCCGGTCTGTGTTTCGGTGACACTGTCTCCGATTCGCGATAGCAGCGGAGAGATCGTCGCCATCTCGCATATCTGCCGAGAGGTGATTTCTCGCGTCAAGGATGAGCACGCCCTGGCACAGTTGGCCGCTATCATCGATTCTTCCGAAGATGCCGTGGTCAGCATGTCACTCAACGGCGTGATTCAGACCTGGAATTCCGGCGCCGAACGCCTCTATGGGTATCCGGCTGAAGAAGTGATCGGCGAGCCGATGATGAACCTGCTGCCGAAGAGTTTGATCGATCAGGAGCAGCAGCTTCTAGAAGGAATCAGCCAAGGGCAGCGGGTAGAACAATTTGAGACGGTACGGATTCATAAAGAAGGCAGGCCGATACCGGTGTCATTGTCGCTTTCCCCGATACGAAATCCCCGCGGCGAGATCGCCGGGATCTCACATATTTCGAGAGACATCTCGGAAGCGATGCAGCTGAAGGATCGACTTCAGCTTTCGCAGCGAATGGAAGCAGTGGGAAGGCTGGCAGGAGGCGTTGCACATGACTTCAACAATCTGCTGACCATTATTACCGGTTACGGAGCGCTGTTGCAGGCCGGTTTGGAAGACAACTCCGAACTCAAAGAGATGGCGGACGAAGTGATGGGCGCGGCAGAGAAGGCGGCGGAGCTCACGAAGCAATTGCTGGCGTTCAGCCGCGGCCAAGCGGTACGGCTGCGACCAGTCGATCTGAACGATGTTCTCGCGAAGATGCACTCCATGGTGCGCAGGCTGATCGGTGAAGACATCGAAATCAAGATGACGCTTCAAGACGGGACCCGATTGATTCACGCCGATCCCGGGCAGATCAGCCAGATTGTAATCAACCTGGCAGCCAACGCGCGAGATGCTTTGCCGGAAGGCGGAAAAATAGCGATTCAAACAGCGAACTGGATGATTGAGGATGATCCATTTCATCGTCAGTTGGGGTTTGCGCCTGGCACTTACGTGCGGCTGATTTTTAGCGACAACGGGCATGGGATGGATGCGGAAACGGCGAAGCACGTCTTTGAACCTTTTTTTACTACGAAGGAGATGGGGCGAGGAACTGGATTGGGCTTGAGTACCGTATACGGCATTGTGAAGCAGATTGGCGGACAGATTGCCGTATACAGTGAAGCGGGATCGGGGACCACTTTCACGATTTACTTTCCGTGCTCGGAATCAGAGACGGCTGCCGTGCCAAAAGCTAAACCAAAGAGCTCGCGCGGTTGTGAGAAGGTGCTGCTGGTGGAGGACGAACCTGCCTTGAGGAAGCTCGCCGAATCCATTCTTCTTGCCAACGGATATGAGGTCGCTCTAGCAAGCAACGCAGAGGAGGCGCTGGCTGCCCTGGACGCGCACGGCGGGAGCATACAACTCTTGCTCACCGACATTGTCATGCCGGGCATGGACGGCCAGAAGCTGGCCTCTGAAATTACTAGGCGGCGTCCCAACATCCGGCCGGTGTTCATGTCAGGGTATAGCGAGCATGCTGTTCTCGAAAGCATTCTCAACGATCGGTCGGCTGCTTTCCTTCAGAAGCCGTTTACGCCGACTCAGCTTCTGGAGAAGATCCGCGAAGTACTCGACGCCTAGTCGACGGCGTAGCTTCACTCATCCGGCTGCAGAGACGGATCCATCTGCGCCGGGAATCGGCATGCGACTTCGTATCAGGTTGAGAACGTCGTCCACCAGAAAGGGCTTTTGCAGTACGGGTACATTCGGTCCTAAACCACTCTCATCGCTCACCGACATTTCACCGCCACCGGTCATGAGAATGATTTTGGTGTGAGGAGCGGTCTCCCGTATGCGTTTGCTCAGGGCGAAACCGTCGAGATCGGGAAGCATGTAGTCCACTAAAGCGACATCGACGTATTTCGATGAGACGATCTCGAAGGCCTGTTTAGCTGACGAGGCGGTGAGGACGTTCCATCTTTCGTTTCGTATTACGACTTTCAAGTACTTCAGCAATTCCTGATTGTCATCGACGATGAGAATGGTCGCTCCCTTCGCGCTTGCTCTCGAAGCGCTAGGCGGCGTAGTCTTCAGTTCCAGTTTTTCACCGCTCTTGTCGGCTTTCACAGTTACATGGGAACCGGGTGGGATGCAGTTCTCTGCCACTAGCGTCGCCAGCGGCTGGGTGAGGTGGCGATAGACAGTGCGCTTTAATTCGCGGGCGCCGTACTGGCTGCTAACTCCGCGATTCAGAAGAAATTCGCGAGCCGATTCAGTGATGTCGATGGAAAAGCAGCGCGGACCGAGGCGGCTTTTAACGTGGTTCTTCAGCTCTTCGATTTGCAACGTCAAGATTTTTTCGATGGCTTCCGTCGAGAGCGGTTGATAGGTGATGACTGCGTCGATGCGATTGACGAACTCGGGCGAGAACATTTTGCGAACGGCGCTCAGTGCGATGTTCTCCAATTTGCCGGCAAGTTCTTTGGCACGGTCTGGCGTGCTGACTGCGGCTTCAAAACCGAAGGAAGGGGTCATTTCGCGCATCATCTCGCGAGCGCCCAGATTGCTTGTCAGGAAGATGAGACTCTTATCGAAGTTTACGGTCGTGTTGTCGCCCAGAGTGAGACGGCCTTTGTCGAGCAGACCAAGGAGAAGCCGTGCTAAAGAAGGTGCGGCCTTTTCGATTTCGTCAAACAAGACGAGAGAGATGTCACATTCCGGAGTGATGGATTCGGCCAGCTTTTGCTTCGACAGAACCGGCACGGTTTCCCGATGCCCTAGGTAGCCGGGAGGCGATCCGATGAGCTTGGCTACTTCGTGGTCGAGCTGGAATTCGCCGCAGTCGATGCGCAGATAACGCTGAGCGCTGCCGTGCAGAGCTTCGGCCAAGACCTCGACCGTACGAGTCTTTCCCGTACCGGTTGGTCCTAACAGCAGAAAGACTCCGATGGGGCGATTTTCTGGCGTAAGCCCCGCGCGATAAGTTTGAACGAACGGAATGATTCGTTCGGCAGTCTCAGGTTGACCGACGATTCTCTGTGAAAAATAGTCGACTAGATCAGATGTATTCGTTAGCTGTGATGGGCTGTCCATGCAGCTTTCCTTCGAGAGTACCGGGAGACGTGAGGGCTGGACCAGGCTTCGACGAGAGGACCAGGCGTTCGGTGAAGTTGCTGAAACAGCAATCGAGGGCCAGGCGAGGCGATGCGAAAGACAGGTTAGAACTTTACCTTGTCTTCAATTGAAATTGTAGTCTATCGTCCGGGGTGGACAAATGCAACATGGAAGAGATTTCAGGAGCTGGGAGCGCGTTAGCATGGTACCTGCGTGCGGATTCTTGTTGTGGATGATGATGCTGCAACTCGATTTTTGTTCACTTCGAGGCTGGGCAGTTGGGGTAACCAGGTCACACCGGCGGCGAATGGGCGAGAGGCGTGGGAGCTACTCACTCGAGATCACTTTGACCTGGTGATTAGCGACTGGAACATGCCGGAGATCGACGGCCTGGAATTATGCCGCTTGATTCGAAACAGCTCAGACGCTCCTTATCGTTATGTGATTTTGTGCACCGGGAATGACCAGCGCGCAGACTTCATCACCGGCATGGACGCCGGCGCAGACGATTTTATGGTTAAGCCGGTCGATACCGGAGAACTGCGCGCACGCTTGCGGGCCGCTGAAAGAATACTCGAGTTGCAGGCCGGACTGGAGGCGCAGAACAGGAGTCTTCGCAAACTGAACGAACAGCTGCAAACCGCTTACCAGACGATCCAACGCGACTTGGATGCGGCGGCGGCGATGCAGCTCAGACTATTTCCTAAGACGCCGTGCTTGAGTCATGGAATTCGCCTGGAATGGTTGATGATCGCCAGCAGTTTTCTTGCCGGGGACATGCTGAATTATTTTGTGGTAGACGATCGATATTTGGTTTTCTATCAGCTGGACGTATCCGGACATGGTACTCCGGCGGCGCTTCTATCGGTTACCTTGCACCAGCTTCTTTCAGCGGAGTCGGGAAGTCCAATCTTTGATGCGAGCGCCGGTTCGAAGGGACAGCGGCGCATGATTGCGCCGGGCAAACTGGTAGGGGAGTTGAACCGGCGCTTTCAAGGACATGACGGGGAATATTTCACCATCCTGTATGGCATTTTCGATACGAAGAACGGCGATTTGCGATTTTGCCAAGCCGGTCATCCTACACCGCTCTATCAAAGCGCTGACGGTGAACTTCATTCCGTTGGCGATGGTGGCTTTCCGGTAGGAATGTGGCCGGAGATGGACTACGACGAAACCGCGATTCAGCTGCTTCCGGGGGAGCGGCTGTTTCTTTATTCGGATGGAATCAGTGAGTGCCGTAATGCGGCGGGGGAACCTTTTTCGAGCAATCGTCTACAGGATCTTTTGCAAAAGGAAGGCCAACGTTCCGTGGCAGAGATTGTAAGCGCGGTAAAGCAACACGTCACGGACTGGCATGGAAGGCCGGATTTCGCGGATGATATTTCGTTGCTGGTTTTAGAGCGAGTGGAGGCCGTCGGCGGCGAGTAGAGATTTGCGATCTGCTTAGAGTTTACGGGGAGGTTTTGCCACGAGTGAAATAGACGAATTCGACATCACGTTCTCAATTGCCAGTCGACTTGAGTACGTGTGGGTCCTTCGCGCATCGATTGGCGGGATTTTGGCACAGGCAGAAGTTGCGGAGGAAGATATTTTCCTGCTGCAGTTAGCCGTCAGCGAAGTGGTCAATAATTCGATCGAGCACGGCTATCGTGGCAAAGCGGACGGAGTGATAGAAGTGAGCATGAAAAGGAAGTGCTCCGAACTAACCATCGACATTCACGATAACGCGACTCCGCTTCCGGTGGAGCGCTTGAGAGAAATGATTCGGGAGCAGGCCGGCGAGATTGAGGCGCATAGGAACTGGCCTTCGCGGGGGCACGGTTTGCAGATTGTGTTAGGTGCGATCAACTCGCTCGACGTGGCTCGTGTGGCGGGTAGAAATCGTGTTACGTTGCGGAAGACTATTACGCCTATCAGCCGGTCCGCGGCGACGTAGTGGAGGATGCGATTACGCTTCCCACTCCGGCCCGATTGAATCCTGAGGACGCGGACGAGACAGGAGTCTCAGCAAGTAGCGACGGGTGAGTTCAAGCCGGCGGGCGGTGCTTGCTGTCGCCGAGTAACAGGCTTCGGCAAAATAAGTCTCAGTTTCATTTGGATTTTGCATGGGAAGAACGCTGGCCTCCGTGATCAGCCCAGCTTCGCCCGCGAGATAGAGCGAGCGCCAGTCTTCGGGAAGCTGGGCGATCTGTTCCCGCGTGCGCGGGGGTAGACCTACCAGAGCGAGTTTGCCGCCAGCCACCGCCATCAGACCAGGCAGGAACCGGAGCAAAAAAGATTCCCAGCCCGCGGAGGGCGTAGTTTCCCAGGCGCTTCGCTCGATGAATGGCAATCGATAGAAGGTCCAGTTCGTGACGTCTCCGCGGGATGGCAGGCGCACGATTGGAGCAAAGGTCCAACGGAGATTGCGGGAAATCTTTGTCCACAGCAAGAGTGCGATGAGAAGAGGGGAAAAAGAGACTAGTAAGAAAATCGCAACCAGCGAGTCGGCCATTCGGTGCAGGGTTCCACGGCGGTTTGAATTGTCGGTGCCACCCAGAAGGAATTCATCTTTCGTGACAATGGCGGTTCCGAGTTTTGTGTTCACCAAGAGATTTCGGTCGACAATGACGTGGTTGAGTTCGAGTCTTTGGCCAATGTAACTGCCCTTCGCGATCAATGAGTGCTCGATGGTGGTATTGGCGTCAACGATGCAGTTTGCACTGAGGACTACATGTGGTCCGACCCGGCTTGCGCGTGCGATACGGGAGTTCGGGCCGATGTAAACAGGGGGCACGATTTGCGCCGATGGATGAATGATGACGTTGCGGGAGATTCGGACTCCGTGTTCGCCTTCCACTCCATTGATCATCAGGTTGGGGAAGTCCCGACTAAGCAGCCGGCGTTGAGATTCGAGGAGGGCGGCAGGGGTTCTTGCATCGACGCTGGTCGTTGCAATGACGGAGTGTGCAAAACCTCCTCGTATCAGCTGGGCGCCGAGGTTTGCGAGCGCCTCGAAGGTGGATTGCGAGATGGTTTTTATGTCGAAGCCGGACGGAAACAGGGCGGCGCCGGTCCAGTCGAGCGGGGCAGAACCATTACCGTCGCCATTAGCGCCGAAAACGAAGACTGGAGCGGTTCCGCGAAAGTAGCTGTCGAGCGGAAGATAGGGGAAGCGATCGGCCTGAAGCAGAATCCAGGAGTTGTCCTGCAGCCGAGGTATGACCCGCAGCGATTCGAAGGGATGACCAGGATCTGCGCACAAGCGATAGCGGATTGTACAGCCCCATCGTGTTCCGTCGCCGAGATGAGTTTCGATTTGCCCCAGCTTATCCTGCACAAGAAGTTCAAATGACCGAATGCCTTGAAGCAGCATAAGTTCGATGAGGTGTTGAAGGATGGGACGGTCGCCGAGCGGCAGCAGCGCTGTGGGGGTGTGTTCATCCAAACCATGCATGGCTGCGTTCGGTCCCGGAACGGCAATAACGGCGATCATTGTTTTATCAGATGGAGTTTAACCGTTGCGCAAACGTTCGGCTAGAACTCGCAAGAGAAAGATGGCATTGCCCAGGAAGTAACGGCGCCACATGCGACCTGGTTCCTGGAGGAAACGATAGAACCATTCCAGACCGATTTCGCGCATCCAAATCGGCGCGCGGGGAATGCGCCCCGAGTAGAAGTCGAAGAGGCCGCCGACTCCCAGGCAGACGCCGGGGTTGAGAGACGACTTGTGATCCGCAATCCACTCTTCCTGTTTAGGCGCGCCAAGGGCTACAAGCAAAATGTGGGCGCCGGAGATTCGGATGTCGTTGACAATCGCGGATTCATCCTCAGCCGTGAAGTAACCGTTCCGCGTTCCGGAGATGCGAAGGTCCGGGCAACGCTGCTGCATCCATTTGGCTGCGGCTTCCGCTACTCCAGGGTGGCCGCCGAGCAAATAAATTCCCAACCCTTTGCTTGCAGCGATGGAGCAGAGAAGCGGCAGCAGATCGGTGCCGTTCACGTTTTGGCGGATGTGTCGATTCAACAGTTGGCCGGCCAGTCGGACACCAATGCCGTCGGCCAACACAAGCTCGGCGTTTTGCAGAGTAATTTTGTAGGGTGCGTCCCGTACCGCCAGGTTGACGCAATCGGCATTGACGAAACAGACCTGGGTGGTGTCGTTCGCCAGCGCCAGCGTGACGATCCGATCGACCGCTTCGGACATTGACAGATTAGTAATTGGGATGCCGAGCAGAGTGACGTGATCGGGTGCGTTCGAAGCCGATCCTCCCAATGCAAAAACAGGAAGGGAGCGAAGCGCGATACCCAAATCACCGGAGAGCGTTTGGGTTTCGACGTACTCGGCATCGATGTCGGTCTCGCGAGCGTAGTCGATGTTTCCTCGCTGCCGGAGCCGCCAGACAGAGAGGAAGCCGGGCCTGGTGTCGAAGCGCTTCCATGCATTGCGTTCCGACGCGGCCAGTTCGTTCGGGTGAACAGGCCGAGGACCGATGAGGGACATTTCACCGCGCACGGCGTTAACCAGCGCCGGCAATTTCGAGAGGGAAGAATTCGCCCATGAGGGTGGCTTTTTCGCGTTTGTGAAATCGAATCGATAACGGTTAAAGGGAATAGCCCAGCGGCCCAAGGTGAGCTGAGTGCCAATACCGCCGCCGACTCTTTTCGTCGAGACAAAAAGCGCGGCCAGAAGGGGGCTTAGTACGGCAAGGAGCAGTGTTGAGGAAAAAAAATCGGCCAGCCGTCGCAGACCGGCAACCAGACGGAGAGCAACCAGCCAGGAGCTGGAACGCCACAAGCGGGCTCTGCGCCGGCGCCGGATGCCTCGCTTAGAAAACTCGCGATCGAGTTCAGCGATCAGCTGGGTTCGCGTGATTTCTTTTTGGACCTGTGGCATAACGGTCGCTCAGTGAGCCCTTCGCACTTTGATGAGTAGTGGCAATAGAGTGGCAAGCATCACACTCGAAATTAAGAAATCACTTCAGGCGAAAAGCTGTGCTGGTAATTCGATCCGCTTTTCCACGTGGTGTTCTATTTTATGATTTGATGATATAAATGTTAGAGGATTTCCACTTAACTCCCATTAGCGGATGACTATATCGACCATCGAATCACAAGGCGTACTGGTTGCGAGGGTTCGAGGTCGTGCCATCGACGCCAGCAACTCACGCGTTTTCAAATCGGCCATAACGCCGCTGTTAAATCCTAACGCTAAGTTAGTGTTTGACTTAGCTCAAGTAGACTTCGTGGACAGCACGGGTCTGGGCGCTCTCATTTCCTGCTTACGTCAAGCGCAGAGTACACAGGGAGAGATTAAGTTGTGCGGTTTGACGAAACCGGTTCGCGCCTTGTTCGAACTCGTTCGCATGCATCGGGTTTTCGGGATTTTCGATAATCCGGACGAGGCTGTCCTATCTTTTGCTAACTGATTAATCGGCTTTATTTCGTAAATTGGTGATTCTTGATCCGAAGAAATCCGTTGCGACTGGGTTATTTGGTTAGTCGATATCCGGCAATTTCTCATTCCTTTATTTTGCGCGAAGTTCTGGAGCTTCGGGCGCGTGGTTTTGAGATCGAGGTGGCCTCGATCAATCCGCCGGATCGTCCGACCACGGCTTTAACACAGACCGAGAAGGATGAGGCCGAGACGACGTTCTACGTCAAACGGGCGGGCTTCAGAGGAGCCGCAACGGCGCAGCTGGACATGTTGTTGAAGCGGCCGCGCCGTTATTTCACTGGATTGTTCTTCGCGCTGAGTTTAGCGCGGACGGACTTAAGGCAGCTCGCTTTCTGTTTCTTCTATTTTGTCGAGGCGGTGATGCTCGCCAGGTGGATGCGAGAGAAATCACTCTCCCATTTGCACGTTCACTTTGCGACGCCGGCCGCGACGGTGGCACTAATTTTGAAGCGCCTGGCATCGATCGAGATATCCATCACTGTTCACGGGCCGGACGAGTTCTACGATGTGCCGGGTTATTTCTTGTTGGAGAAATTGCGAAGCGCGCGGTTTGTCTGTGCGATCGGCTTCTACGCGAGGAGCCAGCTGATGAAGATTGCTCCGGCATCGCAATGGGACAAGTTTGAGGTGGCCCCTCTTGGCGTGGATCCGAAGCTTTTTGAGCCGCAGGCGATACGGACGGTCTCCGAGATGTTCGAGATCTTGTGCGTGGGAAGGCTGGTTCCGGCGAAGGGACAACATGTCTTGATTTCCGCCGTGTCGCAGCTGGTGCGGTCAGGCCGAGCGGTTCGGTTGCGATTGGTGGGTGACGGTCCGGACCGTCAGTCGCTTGAACTTGAGGTGCGGAGACTTCGGCTGGAGGAGTCGGTTTGCTTTGAAGGAGCGCTTAATCAAGACCGCATACGCCAACGATACGAAACGGCGGATGTTTTTGCACTCGCTAGTTTCGCGGAGGGAATTCCAGTCGTTCTGATGGAAGCCATGGCGATGGAAATTCCGTGCGTCACCACCTGGATAACGGGGGTGCCGGAGCTGATACGGCATGAGATTGACGGACTGTTGGTGGGACCGTCTGATGTGGACGCTCTGGCGGCGGCTTTGCTGCGGCTGATGGACGACGCCGAGCTGAGACAACGCTTGGGGAGAGCCGGACGCCTGCGGGTTCAGGATCGCTACGATCTCTCGCGTAATGTGACCCGGCTGGCGGAGATTTTCGACAGGCGCCTGGGAGCGCCCGCATGATCGCCATTCGAGAACTCTTTGTTACGTTGTGGACCGTCTTCGGTTGTGCTTGTGCGGCGGTTGCTTTGCCTGGCACTGTCGAACTGTTCCTGCTGCTAGTGGGCGCCGTTTTGCCTAAGCGGAAGATCAGTTGTTCCGAAGAGGATCGGGCGTGGCGCATCGCTGTGGTCGTGCCCGCGCATGACGAGGAAGTAAATATCGCCAGAACGGTGAAGAGTCTGATGGCTGCCGAGCGGCGCGGCCTAGAGGCGGATGTCGTTGTGATTGCGGACAACTGCATGGACCGAACTGGCGAGGTCGCACGAGAAAACGGAGCAAAAGTTCTCGTTCGTACGCATGAACGGCTGCGAGGGAAAGGGTACGCGCTTGATTTTGCCTTTCGAACGCTACTGCCGGAAGCATACGATGCCTTTCTGATTGTAGATGCAGACACTGAAGTCGCAGCAAATTTCATAATGGAGATGGCCGGCTGGCTGCGGGCCGGAGCCGATGCTGTCCAGGCCCGTTATCTCTTGTTGAACCCGGATGAATCGGTGCGAACCAGGCTGACCAGCGTCGCGAATCGGGCCTTTAACGTCCTTCGCGCCCGTGGCCGCGAGCGGCTGGGCTTGTCGTGCGGCGTTTATGGAAACGGATTTGGCATGACTAGAGAGACCTTGGACCAGGTTCCCTATCTTGCCTCGTCGATCGTCGAAGATCTTGAATATCATCTGGCGCTGGTTCGCTCCGGCCGAAAGATGCGATTTGTGGAGACTACTTCGGTGTACGGAGAGACTCCGTCCGGCAACGGGGCTGCCAGCAGTCAACGAACACGCTGGGAGGGTGGCCGCTTTCGGATGATTCGGGAGAATGCTCCCGGGTTTTGCATCGATGTTCTGCGGGGACGTTTTGCCTGCCTTGAGCCGTGTCTTGATCTGCTGCTTCTACCCTTAGCTTTTCATGTGACGCTGCTTCTGATAGCAGCTTTGACACGGGTGGAAATTGTGCGGATCTCGGGTCTGGTCGGTTTGGGCGTTACGGCGCTTCATTTATTGCTGGCGATCCTGATGGCCGATGGCACCTGGCGTGAGTTGTTCGCTCTGTTTGCCGCGCCCGTTTATATCGGTTGGAAGCTGCTTTTATTGCCGGCGTTGGCGCGCGGATCCGGCGTGAATACCAATTGGGTTCGTACGGAACGCAACTTGCCGAGGAGGGTGCGATGACGGCGTCCGACTCGGCAGTTCCCACCGTCTCTATCGTCATCGTTTCCTTTAACACCCGCGAGCTTTTGCGGGAATGCCTCAACAATTTGGACGAGCGATCCTACGGGATCGAGACTCAGGTCATCGTAGTCGACAATGCTTCGAGAGACGATTCGGCTCAACTGGTGGCGGAAGATTTCCCCGGCGTTCATTTGATCCGGAGTGAAATCAACGTCGGATTTGCGGGCGCTAACAATCTTGCGTTTCCCCATGTTACCGGGCGTTATGTAGTGCTTCTCAATTCAGACGCATTCTTTGCACCACAAGCGCTTCAACGAGCTGTCGAGCATATGGACCGAGAACCTGCTGTCGGATTGGGCGGTGGCCGGTTAGTCGGGCGGGATGGCTCCTGGCAGCCTTCGGCGCGACTTTTTCCTTCGCTGCTGAATGATTTCTTTACGCTCTCGGGTTTGGCGGCGCGTTTTCCAAACTCACGGCTGTTTGGAAGATTCGATCGGACGTGGGCGGATCCTGGACAGACCGCCGACGTGGACTGGGTGCCTGGGGCGTTTAGCATTGTGCGGCGACAAGCGCTCGAAGAGATCGGATACTTCGACGAGCGGTTCTTTTTGTACTACGAAGAGGTGGATTTGTGCCGACGCTTTCGCGCGGCAGGCCATGTTGTGCGGTATTGGGCGGATGTCGAGGTTACCCACCTGGGTGGCGAATCTTCGAAAACCGTAAAAGCGTTGACGTTCTCGCGCGAGGGAAGCCAACTTACGCTGTGGCGGATGCGAAGCGCCTTCTTGTATTACCGGAAACACAAAGGTTCCTACGCCTGGCTGGTGAAAGAGATGGAGCGAGTTTGGCAGTGCTTACGGGCGTTGAGGAATAAGAGCAGCGAACCAGCGAGGGCTTCAAAAAAAGAGGATTCCAAACTGCTCCAACAGTTGCTGGAGCAGGCCTGGCAGGAAACTTCAGGCGGAAGAATTTCTCCAGCGCGGCCCTGGTGACGGTATGTTCAAACTGCTCAAAGAAGATTGGATGACTTACGAACAGGATCTCACGCGGCAGGGGCTCTGGGTGATGGCTGTTTATCGGCTTGGGGTGTGGCGTTATGGGATTCAGTCACGCGCCATTAGGCTGCCTTTTTCTTTTGTGTATCGAGCGCTAAAACTACTCAGCCAGATAATGACCGGCGTTGAATTGCCGTGTGAAACGAGAGTTGGCAGGCGGTTCCGGATTGAACATTTCGGGGGAATTATTATCAGCGGAGATGCGGCGTTCGGTGACGACTGTGTGGTTCGCAATGGCGTGACGGTTGGACTTCGCCGGACCGGGCAGCGTGGCGCTCCGACCATCGGGAATCGAGTGGATATCGGCGCGGGCGCTGTTTTGCTGGGGCCGATTTCGGTGGGTGATGACGTCAGCATCGGGGCGAACGCCGTAGTGTTGCAGGATGTTCCGGCCAACTGCCTGGCGGTTGGCGTTCCGGCGATGATCAAACCGAAAAGAAGCCACTTGGCCGATCCCGAGACCGAGCTTCTCCTTGCAGGAAGGCGCGCGTGAAGACTCGAATTTCACCTCTTGCGCTCTGCTTGTTGTTGCTAGCGGGCGAACTTTTCGCAAGGCAAATTTCCTCAGAACGCGGTTCCGAACTGCGTTTGCCTCACAAGGAACGAAATGCTGCGTCGGAAGATGTGATCAAGCAGTTTGAAGCGCCCGATCTAGGCTCGTACAAGCTCGATGACGGAGATCAACTTTCCGTCGATGTTTGGGGTCGACCGGAACTCAGCGGCAAGCATTTGATCGGACCGGACGGACAGATCACTGTGCCGGTTGCAGGTCCAATTAGTGTGACGGGAAAGTCTCGCGAAGAGACCGAGCAAGCGATCAAGAGTTTGCTGTCGAAGTATTACTCCGATCTGGCAGTGACGGTCCGGGTGGACCAATATTCCTCCTTTCGCGTGATGATGTTGGGCCGGGTTGGAGTTCCGGGCGCGTTGACCTTTGACCGGCAGCCGACCTTGCTCGATGCTTTGACAAAGGCGGCAGGTCTCCCCATCGGCGGCGGAACATCGCAGAACACGGCGCTGGTTCGTTGTGCGATTTTTCGGGGCAGAGACAAGGTGATCTGGATCGATCTGCAGCCGCTTCTGGCGCAGGGGAATCTTACCTACAACATCCGACTGGCCAGAAATGACGTGATCTATTTGCCGGATGCGAACGATCGATTGGTGTACGTTCTAGGCGATGTGAAGACACCAGGAGCGGTGCACTTAACGCCCACCATGTCCTTGCTCGACGCTCTCTCGCTGGCAGGCGGCCCCACTGAAGACGCTTCCCTCGCTCACATGGCTTTCATTCGGCCGAGCATCGGAAAGCAGGTTGAGATTCCGATGAAGACGCTGCTGGAGGGGGCAGGACGAGTAAATTATTCGCTTGAAGAAGGAGACATTCTTTACGTGCCTCCCCGTGGATTAGCGAAATTCGGATATGTGATGCAGAAGATCAGCCCGATTACGGCGTTTGCAATCCTCGGTTCAGTCGCTCGTCCTTAAGGAAGCATCGAGATGCCATCGACGGACATAGAAACGGGGCAGGAGACTCAAGGCGCTGCGCAGTCTTTGCCTCAGCCTCGTAAGGTGGTCGACGAGTCACGAGGCCTAACCGACTTTCTGGCGAGTGTTCAACGTCATCGCGGCCTGGCGCTGTTGTCGTTCTTGCTGCTGCTGGCCATCGGAACGGTTTTCGCTTTCATCAAAGGCCGGCCGAAGTACGAGGCAAGTGCAGTTATTTTCGTATCTCCCCGTTTTGTTGCAAATCTGCAGGACGACAAAGAATTTGATTTGCAGTCGAACTCTCAATATCGGGAGTACGTTCAGCAAAATGTCAGGACAATCAACCGGTTTGACATCGTGCAGGAGGCGTTAGAGAGGCTCGGGCCGAAGCGCAACACGTGGATGGTTCCGAAAGAGAGCCTTCTTCATGCGGCGGAGCGGTTGCAGGGCGCCTTGTCGATCCAACCGATTCCCGATACCTATCAGATCGTTGTTTCTCTTGACGGTGATAGTCCGGCGCTGCTGGCTGACGTCGTGAATTCAGTGGTCGATACCTTTCTTTCGAAGACTAAGTCCGACGAGCTTTATGGCGCTGATGAGCGACTTAAGAACTTGCGGGAAGATCGCACTCGGCTGGTTGCTTCTATTTCGGAGAAGCAACACCAGCGTGCTCAGATGGCGGAGAAGTTGGGTGTGAGTACGTTTAGCGATGGTTTTCCGAACGCCTACGACAAACTGCTGGTTGATAGCAAAACAGCGCTGGCGGATGCGCGGCGTCAGCAGATTCAGGCGGAGTCTCAAGTTGATGCGCTTTATGCCTCTTCCAAATCAGACAAGCTGACCCCACTCGATGCTTATGCCCTTGAGTTGACCAACAAAGATCCTGGCTTCGTGACCTTGCGGTCGAATTTGAATCAGCGCCGGATTGCATTGTTGTCCGAGATCAGCGGACTGACTCCGGACCATCCCGGTCGACATGCGAAAGAGCGAGAACTCAAGGAACTGGAGGAAGCAGAAAAACGAGAATACTCGAGCTTGATGAATTCTTTCAAACGCATGATTGCGGAACAGAAGCAATCGGAGGTGCAAAAGGACAGCAAGATTGTTTTTGGCCTTCAGAGAGAGGTCAATCGACAGGCATCGCAAGCATCGGGCTTCAGTCATGGCTATCAGGAAGCGATGAGCCTTGGACAAGACATAGAACGCGAACGTAAGCGTCTTGATAGTATCGACGACCGTATTAGTTTTCTCGCGCTTGAAAGCCGGGCGCCCGGTTTTGTCCGTCTCTTCTCCTCGGCCCGAACGCCGGATACTCCCATCAAAGGCGGACGCAAAAAGTATCTCTTGATGGCCGCTTTGGTCGCGTTGCTCTTTAGTCTTTTACTGCCGATTGGCGTGGACCTTCTCGATCCGCGCATTCACCGGCCCGGTGATGTGCAGCTAGCCCTTGGTTTTCCAGTGCTCGGATGGCTGATGGAGAAGAATGAGGCGGGCGCAAGCTTTGAGCGCGAGCAGATACTCAGGCTGGCCAGCCGGTTAAGTCAAGAAAGCCAGGTCAATCAGAGCCACATCTTTGCATTCACGAGTGTGCGAGCACTCAACGGAACGACCACAGTGGTGAATGAAACGGCTTCTGCGCTGGTCCGCTCAGGGGTATCTTGCCTGGTGATCGAAGCCAATGCCTATCGCGCCGATCCGAGATATCGCAGCCCCAATTCGCGAGGCTTGACGGTGGTGCTGCGTGGTCTGAGTGAACTCGCGTCGGAAATTGTACCGGGTTCCAACGAAGAGGGTGATCGTTTGCCGGTTGGCGATGTCGATACCTTCGACACGCTTCCCGATCTACAAAACCTGGTGGCCGTTTTGACGCAGGCCAAAGATGTTTATTCGATGATTCTTGTTGATTTGCCTCCGATATTAGCCTCCGTTGACGCAGAGCTCATCGCCAGGTTCTCGGATGTGGTTTGTCTCGTAATCGAAGCGAAAAGCGTGACCAAAAGAGAGGTGCGTCGGGCGGCACGGGTTTTGGAACGAATACGGCCTCCGGCGGTCGCAGCCGTTTTAAACCGGGTCAGGATTGAAGGCGGCAATGGCTTTGCTCAGGCTGCACGGGACGAATTTTACAAAGGCACGACGGACCCTGCTCCCTTGTGGGCTTCGCCTTGGTTGTGGAAATGACGATTATGGACGCTGCCGCGGGTTTGTCGGTCGTTGTTATTGGCCGGAATGAAGGAGTGAGGTTGGAGCGCTGTCTCCGTTCCGTCTCGCGTCTGAACGATCCGGGATGTCCGGTCGAAGTTGTTTACGTTGACTCTGCCTCCATAGACGGAAGTGTTGACCTTGCTGAGCGGATGGGCGCCAGGGTGATTGCAATAGCGGCTGAGCGGCCTACCGCAGCGATGGGACGGAATGCAGGATGGCGACAGACGCATGCCCCGTTTGTTTTGTTCTTGGATGGAGATACCACGCTCGATCCGAATTTCGTTGCCCGCGCGATGCCAGAGTTCAAAGATCCGAGTGTCGCCGTTGTGTGGGGGAACCGTCGCGAGACCAACACGAGCGATTCGATTTACAACCAGGTTCTCGATCTAGATTGGATTTATGCGCCGGGTCTTGCGGACTTTTGCGGCGGTGATGCTCTGACGCGCCGAAGCACGCTCGAGCAAGTGAACGGTTTCGACGAAAGTTTGATTGCCGGCGAAGAACCGGAAATGTGCAGGCGGTTGCGTGCCCAGAATCACAAGATCCTACACCTGGACGTTCCCATGACCGGTCATGATTTAGCGATCACGCGCTGGCAGCAGTACTGGAGGCGCGCCAATCGAGCCGGGTACGCCTATGCAGAAGTGTCGCAGCGATTTCGGGGCGGGGAATTGCCGTTCTGGGAAGGCGAGGTTCGAGCCAATCGAACCCGAGCGCTTACGTTGTTGTTGATGCCTTTCGTGGGGGCAGTCACTGCTTGCTCAATTAGACAGTGCTGGCCGCTCGAAGCCCTTGGATCTGTATTCTTGCTTCTTGTTCTGCGGACGTCCTGGAAAGCACGTTGGAAATCGAAGAGCGTGTTGACGCTGTTTCTCTACGGCCTGCACTCGCATCTCCAGCAGATTCCAATTTTTGTGGGACAGATGCAGTATGCAAGAGATAAATCCGTAGGGCGCAGGCGTGGATTGATCGAGTATAAGCAAGCTGCGCGATGAGAGCCAAAGAGTTATTAGGAGCGGCGATGCTGCCGTTGGCTGTCACTGCCACAAAGCTGGAAAGATTGAAGCGGGTATGGGCTCATGCCAGGCTGCGTCAGCAGATTAGATCTGACGTTCCTAGCTCGGTTGTGATTCTCGGCGTGCCGGAAGTGCAAGGGAGCCGGCGCATTTACCTGGGAGAAAATCTGTTCCTGTACCGGGATCTTTACTTCGAAACGCAGGGCGACGGCGAGATTCACGTGGGAAATAACGTAGTTCTTTCTCGTGGCGTGCATTTGGTGTCTTTCTCGCGCCTCGAGATCGGCGACAACTCTTTAGTAGGCGAGTACAGCAGTATCAGGGACGCAAATCACTCGATTGGCGACGGCTCACTGGTGAGAAATTCCGGCCATTCTTCTCGCCCTATCAGGATCGGACGCAATACCTGGATCGGGCGCGGTGTCAGCGTCTTGAGTGGAGTTGAGATTGGAGACGACTGTGTAATCGGAGCAAATGCTGTTGTGACTCGGAACGTGTTGTCTGGAGAAGTCGTCGCCGGAGTTCCAGCTCGTCCTTTGAAGCAGGTGGCTCTTTGAAGGCGCCCAGAGTTTTGTTGTCCGCTTACCAATGCGCCCCAGGCCTCGGCTCAGTTTCACAGATTGGATGGGAATGGTATTCCCGCCTTGCGCGCAGGACCGAAGTGACACTGGTCACACACATCCGCAACCGCGATGCGCTCAAACAGGCAGGTGCACCCCTCCTAGGTTCCGAGATTGTTTTCATCGATACGGAATGGTTTGCAGGCCCTCTCTATCGGACGGCAGCCAGAGCGTTTCCGAAGAGTCAGCATGCCGTGTTTCTGATTTCTTCGCTTGATTTTTTTGTCTATGACCGGCAAGTAATGAAGTTGCTTCGCAAACGGGATGCGGCTGGCAGCTGGGACGTTATTCACGCTCCAACACCGGTCTCTCCCATCGCGGCGACACGGCTTCATCGATTAGGGTTGCCGCTGATCGTCGGCCCCTGGAACGGCGGACTGGCGTCACCGAGCGGATTTCGAAAAATCATGCAGGACGACTCCGGATGGATTTACCGGATTCGTGATCTGGGTCGTCTAATTGACAAGGGGTTTGGTTGTACAAAGCGCGCCAACATCATCTTGACTGCCACGAAAGCCACCGACGAGAGCGTGCCATCGGCGTATAGAAATCGCGTTCGGAGAATGATCGAGAACGGTGTTGACCTTTCGGTGTTTCACTCCAGTAGCTTCAGACAGCCGCCTTCTCAGACACAAGCGCTTAAGGTGCTGTTTGTCGGGAGGTTAATCCCGGTGAAAGGAGTGTCTCTTCTTTTACAGGCTGTAGATCTTGTGAAGCGGGAGATCGATTTGCAGGTCACTGTCGTCGGCGATGGACCTTTGCGGGGCGAAATAGAAGCGGAAATTACAAAGCGTGAACTGGGTGCGATTGTAACCATGACCGGTAATCTGCCGTTGCCGCAAGTATCGGCATACATGCAGGCGAGTGATCTTTTCTGTCTTCCGTCGATCAGAGAGTCGGGGGGAGCGGTGCTGTTGGAAGCTATGGCTTGTGCTCTGCCGGCAGTTGCAGTGAACTACGGAGGGCCGGCAGAGATCCTGAATGACGAGGTTGGTCGTCTTCTGCCGAGCGATGGTCCGGAAGCGGTTGTTGCCGCTCTAACCGATGTTTTACGCGATGCGTATCGGAATCCAGGTGAATGGAGGAGGCGCGGTTTAGCTGGGCAGAAACGTGTCAAAGAAGAGTTTGATTGGGACGCCAAGATCGATCGGGCGATGCAACTCTACCGCGAAGTAAGTTCGAACGGATCTCGGCATGATTGAATCGAGCACGATTGAATCGGTCGCGGGTGCGAACTCTGAACATCTCGAATTGCACGAGGAAACCGTAAAGGATTCGCTGTCGCGCAACGTGCTGGTCGACGCCGCGTCCAGGATCGGTTACATGATCACGCGCTTCTTTGTTCCACCCTTTGTTCTGTCGCGTGTTTCGCTAGAAGCCTATGGACTGTGGTCTACCGCCTTTGTTCTGGTTTCGTATATAGGCGTCTCAACTTTGGGCATTTCAAATGTCTACATCAAGTTCATCGCCGAATATGCAGCTCGCAAGAGGTATAGCGAAGCGAACTCGCTGGTTTCCACCGGCATCACGATCACACTGCCGGCGTGCGTCGCCTTTTTTGCCGCTGCCTGGTTCGGTTGGCCCTCGATTGTCGCCTGGATGCACGTTGCTCCAGCGTTGCAAAACGACGCTCGTGAAGTGGTCCTTTCAGTCGTCGGCATTTTCCTGGTTTCGGTGTGTATGTCGCCCTTTCACGACATTCTGGCCGGAGTTCAGCAAACGGCGGTCGTGCAATATATTCGAACAATCTGCTATGTCGTCGAGACGGTTTTGATCTTTATTCTCGTGGCGGCGGGTCGGGGAATACGAGGGCTGGCCGAAGCTTATGTGATTCGAAATCTGCTGGAGATTTTGCTTTCGGCGCCGATCACGTTCCAGAAACTGCCTTGGCTTCGAATTTCGCCGCGACTGTTTTCAAGAGATGCGGTTCGGATTCTGTTCGGCTTCGGGAGCGTCGTTCAGATTCAAAGCTTGCTCGCTATCTTCTTGGACTCTGTTGAGCGAGCTCTGGCTGCACCGCTTCTCGGGCTGGAAGCAACCGGCCTTCTGGAGATCAGTCAGAAGTTGCCGAACATGGCGTCCAGTCTCCCACTCGCTTTTTCTTCCGCGTTTTTGCCTGCTGCCTCCTATCTGCATGGTGCATCGGACGAGAAATCCAAAACCTATGAAACGATCCGTAAGCTTTATTTAAAGGGCGCCCGGTACATGAATCTCAGTACGGGATACATCTGCGGATTCATCGCAGTTTTGCCTGTCGCTTTGTTTCATGTCTGGATGGGTAAGACGTATGCGGGCGGGACTTTTCTCATGGTGGTCTTTACCCTGGCGACACAGGCGCATCTGCTCACTGGTCCCGGCACAACGATCCTCCGTGGAATCGGACGACCCAATGAGGAGTTTTACTATTGCATTCCGAACGTTCTTGCTCTTTTGATCACGCTGCCCGTGTCCTGGTTAATCCAAGGTAAATGGACTCTCTTAGGGATCGGAACGGCGGTTCCCGCGGCCACTTTTTTGGCGTCGATCTTCTTTGTGGCAAGGGCGAACCGCCTTCTCGAAGTACCCTTTCTCCGCTACTTTCGACAGGCTCTCCTGCCGGGTTTTGTTCCTTACGCAATCGCCGCCTTCCTGACGATTCCGATCAGCTACGCAGTCTCGCACAGCTCTCGCTGGTCAGGCGCCGCATGGATTCTTCTGGGAGGATTGGTTTACACCACTGTTTTAGCCTTTGTCGTGGATCGTTTCGTTTGGGAAGCCGGCGAAAGACTCTGGTTTCGAGAGACGTTGTCAAAGCTTATTTTGGGCCTGTCGACTAGACGGCGAAGAATTGTTGAGGTCCAGTGACTCGCCGTGTCCTGATTGTTCAATTCGCTGGCGATTATCGTGAGGCAGTGAGACGCCTTTCAGCCGGGGGAAGCGAAACATACTTCGCCCAGCAATATTCCGTTGACGCTGTCGGGCAGCTTAGCGGGTTGGTCGAAAGCCTTACTGTTCTGGCTTGCCTCACGGAAGAGCAGTATGACGAGCAGTTGCGAAATGGAGTGAGAGCCTTAGGCGGAGGATTTAAAGGCAAGATCGTCAGTAAGAAATTGCTTTCCATGGTCGATAAGGAACGCCCGACCGACCTGATCGTGTGTACGCCTATTCGGCCCTTATTTCAGTGGGCTGTCGATCGTAAAGTTCGAACCATGGCACTGCTTGCGGATTCGTTTCGATCGAAGAACCTGCGTCAGCGGTATCGAAATCGTCGCATGGCAAATGTTCTCAATCGACCGGAGATAGAGTTTGTCGCGAATCACAATCTCAATGCCTGTCGATCCCTTCAAGATATTGGAGTCGACGCCAGCAAAATTGTGCCGTGGGACTGGATTCCAAGCGTTACGCCGGAGGACTTTGAGACGAAACAGCTATGTCCTTTGCAAACTACGTATCGCTTCTTCTATGCCGGCTCGATCATTGAGGAGAAGGGTGTGGGCGATCTTCTAAGGGCGATTGCCATTCTAAAAGACCGCAAGATCAACGTTACGGTGCAGCTTGCCGGTAAAGGAGACTTAGATCGATTCAAGTGTTTGGCCGTTGAAGTGGGCATTGCAGATCGAGTCTTTTTTCTTGGGACCGTCCCGAACCGAGATGTAGTTCACTTGATGCGGGATTCAGATGCGGTTGTGATTCCGAGCCGGCATTCGTATGCGGAAGGCCTGCCTATGACGATCTACGAAGCCCTATGTTCGCGCACCCCGATTCTGGCTTCCGATCATCCCATGTTCCGGAATAAACTCAAGCACGGATTGAGCGCACTAGTATTCCAGGCTGCAAATCCTGAGGATCTGGCAAACCAGGCTGCGAATCTCTTGTCCGATCCCATCCTGTATACAAGGTTGTCCGAGAACTCCCTGCATGCCTGGCGAGAGATTCAGGTCCCGGTCAAGTTCGGAGAGCTATTGCGGCGGTGGGTCAGCGATTCGGACGAAGACCAAGCGTGGATCCGAAGTTATGAGATGGCTTCAGGAAGATACGACGTTCGATAGCAAAAGGCGTGGTCGGGAATTAGTTAAGGAACGATGACCGCTTTCGCCGATTTATGTTGTTTAACCGTATTGAGCGCTTCTGTGGCTTGCTGCAGAGAGAATCGGTGACTAATTTCTCGGGCAAATAAATCCTTCCAGCGGGTAGTTTCGAGAAACCGCAGAGCCGCATCCACATGCCGAGCCTCGAAAGCCCAACTGCCAATAACAGAGAGTTGCTTCCGAGTGATGGTATGAGGGTTCATCGGTACATCACCGGCGTTTGCGTATTGCCCGAGAACCAGGTAAGTCCCGCCGTCTCGGCAGAGTTCCAGGCCCTCGACCACGGCAGACGGATAGCCGACGCACTCGACAACCAGATCGGCGCCATATCCACCCGTCAGATCCAAGGCAGCTTGGCGGCGAGCGATCGGATCTGAAATTGTTTCGATCGAGATTACTTCGTCAGCGCCGAACTCGCGAGCCAATGCCAGACGATGGTCGGGCGCTCCGATCACCGTGATGGTTGCAGCGCCAGCATGCCGGGCCAAGGCTAACGCAGCCAGACCTACCGGTCCTGCACCTTGAATGATGACGTTGTCGCCAAACTGCACAGGGGCTCTTTCCAAGCCATGTAGCGCAGTGGTGAGCGCACATCCGCCACCAACAACAGACTCGGTCGCCAGCCCATCCGGAATGCGGAAGATCGACGTGCCTTCGCGCAAGAGGATATAGTCAGCGTAGCCTCCCCGGAGATGGGGACTCTCATCGGCACAATACGAAATCCCGTAGGCCTTTCTGAATAAACATCGAGTTGGCTGACGTTTGATCCGGCAGTAGTAGCACTCACCGCAGACGATGGAGCTGGCCCAGGTCACGCGATCTCCAATCGCTAAAGGAGTGCCGCGCCAATCATGGTGGAGGTCAGGGCCCAATCGCTCCACTCGACCGACCGTTTCGTGTCCAAGTATCACCGGTAATGGAATCGGCAACTCGCCGGACCAGAGGTGAATATCGGTCCCGCAGATGCCTGCCATTTCAACCCGGACCAACACTTCCTTGTTTCCTATTTCGCTGGGAATGGGAAACCGGCGAGTTTCAAGTGGCTCGTGGTATCTCACCAGAACGGCAGCATTGCTTTGTTGTTGTTCGGGCATATCGACTTTCACAGGCATAACGTCTTCTATCGTTTCACAGTGGACGAATTGTTGATCGGAGGTGCGCCGGAAGCCGAGACGGCTTTACCGGCTCATTTAGAGTTGGTTATACTTTTGATCACGCAAGGTTCGCTGGTTATATCCTGCCCCGTCGCATTGCTCAAAGTCGAGTTGCCGTAATACTGAGCGACTATGTTCGCTTGGTTATCCGAAAGCTTTGAAGTTGGCTATCTCCTTTGCCTTATCGCTGCGTACCGTTAGATACAAGTTCAACCGATCAGTAAGCCGGTTTCGCAGAATTCTTCCAACAAAGTGAAAATCAATATGCCTAATAAGGAATTTTTGAATGACTCGGCATTTTAGAACAGGCCTCCTCATTGTGGGGCTGGCAGGAACACAGATATTTGCTGCGACTCCGGATCCGGCGAAGGTTGCTTCGATGCAAGCCGATCTGATCGGCAAGATCGATTCGATGAAGACCCAGACACAAATCATGAACGACGAAGTGTTCAGCTTCGGCGAATTGGGCTTTCAGGAATTTGAGACTTCGAAGTATTTGACAGGAGTTCTTGAACACGAAGGATTCAAGGTGGAACATGGCGTCGCCGGAATCCCAACTGCTTGGGTGGCGACCTGGGGTTCAGGAAAACCGGTCATTGCTATAGGTTCCGACATCGATTGCATTCCGCAGGCATCACAGAAGCCGGCGGTCGGCTACCATGACCCGATTGTGACCGGCGCTCCGGGACATGGTGAAGGTCACAATGGCGGTCAGCCGCTCAACATCACCGCTGCCCTGGCCGTTAAACAGCTCATGGAACGAGAGCATCTCAAGGGAACGCTCATGTTATGGCCCGGCGTTGCTGAAGAGGATGTAGGGACGAAAGCTTATTACGTTAGGGCCGGTCTTTTTAAGAACGTCGACATCTGCATCTTTACACACGTGGCCGCCGATTTCGCTGTTTCGTCGGGACCGAGCAGCCAAAATGGTCTGATCTCGGTTGAGTACAACTTTGTCGGTGAAAGCGCCCATGCCGCTGGAGCTCCCTGGCGAGGGCGCAGTGCCCTTGATGCAGTGGAATTGATGGACGTGGGGTGGAATTTTAAGCGGGAGCATCTCCGTCTTACTCAGCGCTCTCACTATGTCATTACCAACGGCGGTGACCAACCCAACGTAGTGCCGCCTAATGCTACGGTTTGGTATTACTTCCGCGAAGGCGATTACGATCACATCAAAAATCTCTGGGACACGGGTGACAAGATGGCTCAGGGCGCTTCTCTGATGACGAATACTTCTTTTACGGAGCGCGTTTTGGGATCAGCCTGGCCCGGGTACTTCAATAAACCGATTGCTGACGCCATGCAAACCCACATCGACAAGATTGGAATGCCGGAATGGAGTGCAGACGATCAGGCTTTGGCGAAGGCTCTTCAACACGAATTGAAGGTGAAAGAAAGCGGTCTTCGAACTACTCCGTCGAAACCGCATAAACAGGTCGAAAAAGAGGGCGACGATTCTGAGCGTGAACCAATGCCAATGGGCGGAGGTTCCGATGACATCGGTGATATATCGTGGAACGTTCCGACCGTTGTCTTGCGATTTCCGTCCAATATTCAGGCTGGGCCCGGGCACAATTGGGCAAATGCGATCTCGATGGCGACTCCCATCGCGCACAAGGGTGAAACTGCGGCCGCTAAAGCGGAAGCTCTGACGATACTAGACATACTTACTAAGCCTGAGCTCGTTCAGTCCGCCTGGGATTACTTCAAGAACGTGCAGACGAAAGATGTTCAATATAAGTCTCTGATTCGGCCGGGCGATCAACCGGCGATTTGGTTGAACCAGAAGATCATGGAGCAGTATCGGCCGTTAATGAAGCAGTTCTATTACGATCCGACCAAGTACAAGACGTATTTAGATCAATTGGGGATCAAGTACCCAACCCTGCGAACAGCGAATACTCCGGCAAGTGCCAAGCCAGGGAGTTAGCAGAGTGCGGAGCAGAACTTGAAGAGCGAAAACTCTTCGAGTTCTACCCGGCTCCTATTCGTATTTCTTGTTTTTTGTTCTTTTTTTCTCGCTACAGCCTGTCGTCGGGGCGCAAGCACGACAAAATCTGATTCGCTCGAAGATTGCGTGCGTCGCTACATCTTCTTGTGTGTTGCTCTCGGTGAACGAGATCCTGATTCGCTTGACTTTTATTACGGACCGTCAAGTTGGGTTGCCACGGCTCATGCACAACCGCCTAAACTAGCCGACATCGGAGCGTCTGCTTTGCGTCTGAGAGATGACGTTCAGAGACTCTCGCCCTCTGGTGACGACGAGAGACGCAGACAGGCTTTCTTGTCAAGACAGCTGCAAGCCATACGAACACGCGCGGATCTTTTATCCGGCCGCAAGTTGACGTTCAACGAAGAGAATAAGGCCTTCTTCGATTTAGAATCGGTGGAAAGAGTTGAGTCGCCGCAAGAGCGCCAGATTCGCGCGGAACTTGCGTCGCTTCTGGGTGGCGCCGATGACCTCGCTGGCCGCTACGAGAAATTCGACGCAAAGTTTTTAGTATCTCCGGAGCGCGTACCTGCCGTTATGAACAAGGCCTTTCAGGCGTGCGAGCTTGCGACAACCGCTCACCTGGCTTTACCCCCCGCTCAGCATTTTTCTGTCGAGTATGTTCATGATCGCCCCTGGAGCGGCTTCAGCTATTACCTTGGTCGATACACCAGCAAGATTGAAATCAACCTTGACCTGAGACTTACCGTGGACCGCGCTTTGCAGCTTGCGTGTCACGAAGCCTATCCAGGGCACCACACCCTCACTACCTTGCAAGATGCTGAGCTGGTGCAGAAAAAGCATTGGTTCGAAATGACAGTACAGCCGACCTTCAGCCCGCAGTCGCTTGTGTCCGAAGGCCTGGCGACGTATGCCGTAGAAATGGCGTTTTCTGATGCAGAAAGGGAGCGCATTGAGCGAGACCAACTCTTTCCCCTGGCGGGCTTGCGTCCGAACGACGCTCAAAAGTATATAAAAGTAGAGCGCCTCGTCGATCGGCTTCATCCAGCCGAGCTTGCCGTCGCGAGCGATTATCTGGATGGCAAGCTCGAGTTTGTTCGAGCTGGCTCTGCTCTTCAGGATCGAGCGTTGATGACCCACACGGAAGCAACGCTAAAGTATTTGAACGAGTATCGATCGTATGTAGTTACTTATACGAAGGGTCGTGACATGGTGGAGTCGTACCTGAGATCTCACGAAGGTCAACGTGACAGTGCTCATGAACGATGGCGCTCGTTTCGCTCCCTGATTCTCAACCCCGACCCGCTTTGGCAGTAAATCTTTCGGCCAGAGAAGTCTAATTGGGGTCACCACACCAAACGTAAAAAATCGTACGCTAACTAAGCCTGAGACGTGTCCTGTTTTGCTGACGCCAAGCGCGTTCAGGGATACCGATCACCTGCGGTGAGGGCGCCCGTCACGTAAGTGACAGGCTTTAAGAGCGACAAGACATCGGAAAGCGGATCCATGGGAAAGGTGTACGATGGCGACGAATTTATGAACTCATCAGCATTGATCGTACATTAGGCCGACGATATAGTCAGTTCGAGATAGCCGAAGAGTTGACTCTTTCTTCGGCTGCACTTGGAGGTGTACCGTGAATGTTCCTGAAATCAACTCGATCAAGACGAGAACAGTCCGTTTCCACAGGTACGGGGAACCGGCGGACGTGTTGCAACTGGAAGAGACGACGCTCCCGGACCCAGGCCCTGATCGCATTCGCGTGCGCGTGCATGCCTGCGGTCTCAACCCGGCAGATTGGGCTCTCTGCCGGGGACTGTTCGCAGGAAATCTCCCACGCGGCATCGGGCTCGATGTCTCCGGGACGGTCGACGCCGTCGGTGAAGGTGTCCAGGATGTCGCGGTTGGCGATGAGGTTCTAGGGCCAGCCGATTTCGCTGGTGCGCCGGTGGCGGGGGCGTCGGATTTCGCAATCCTGAATCACTGGACGCAGCGGCCATCCGGCCTCGATCCAGTTCAGGCCGCTGCATTGCCGTTGGCCGTCGAAACAGCATTTCGCAACATTGAAATCTTGCGAGTGGGCGCCGGACATACCATTCTCATCCACGGTGCGGGAACAGCAGTTGGATTCGCCGCTGTTCAGATGGCGCTGCTGCGCGGTGCGCGTGTTATCGCTACCGCCGGAGAGACATTCGCTGAGCGGTTGCGCGCGCTCGGCGTTGCGGTCACCTCGTATGGCGATGGCCTGGTGGAAAGAGTTCTTGAAATCACAGGCAAATCTCCGGACCTGATCTTGGACACGGCGCCGGCCAGCGGCGTCTTGCCCGCACTTATCAAGATCGCAGGTGGCCCCTCACATGTGCTTACAATCAGCGACTTCGCCGCGGCAAAGGAACTTGGCGTCCGCAACAGTTTTGGAGAAGACCCTACCTTGCGCTGGGACGCCCTGGGTGGCTTTGCACAGCTTGCAGCAGAAGGTAAATTCACAGTGCCGGTCAACCGCACGTTCCCTCTGGAAGATTGGCGCACAGCGCTCGATCTCAGCCAAAGCCAACGCGCCCGCGGCAAACTCTTGCTCCTGCCTACCAGCGCAGTTGCATCCGTCTAGCTCGACCTTCTGCGTCAAGGCGCATCGAGCCTATAACGGAAAGCTCACGTGGGGATGGGTAATAAGCATACTCAGCTTTGGCCAGCCGCAAGCAATTTACGCCAACCTGAGTTGCTCATCGGAACCTTATTTCCATTCGCCATCAGGACCCACCCGGAATAATAAGTGCGGTAACGTCACCGTTACTTACGTCGCAGCGCTGAAGAAATATTTAATATGTATTACTGCCGGTCAAAATACAATCTTGCGGTTTAACACATACATCTTGGAATCGGACCTACTTACCGGACCCTGGAAGCTGATCGCTTACATGAAGAATTTCGGCGAGCAAGCTTACTTCCCGGTGGCGGATACGGAATGACACTCCAGGAAATCCAACTCATCTCATAAGCGCGAAAACGCATAAAAGTCTGGTTTCCATATATGCCGACTTTCCTAAAAGCGATCACCGATTACGACTATTCGTGGTCGGCGGAGTCAATCAGGGCTATCGTTCTCGCACTGTCAGATACGAATCAGTGGAGACGTTCGTAAGCGTTTGTCGCGCCCGGGTACTGATCGTTCTGCAATGTGCCCATGTCCTTCATCCAGGTCCAGAACGTCAGCAGCATGAGGCCGTTCGAGTAACGCTTTCTTAGGCTGATTTGCAGTGAGTTAAAGCTGCGGATATAGCATTAGCGATCGTCGACGCGATCATCTTATGGCAGAGATGGAATGAGAAGGCCGGCACCAAGCGGGATGCGTTAAGCTCCCCAATGGAAAGGCACTCGAAGTGCAAAAGGAGACCGGCCCATGAAAAAGAATAGCAGCGTGAAACAGAGTTCGAAGCAGGGTGCAAAGCGGGTAAGAAGTAGAAAGGGATCGATCAGGATCGGGATGGACCTGGGCGACAAGACGAGCCGCTGCTGCGCGCTGGATCAGGACGGGGAAGTGTTGTTGGAGCGGAGTGTGGTGAGCACGAAGAAAGGGATGGCGCAACTGTTCGGAGCGCTGGGGCGCTGCCGGGTAGCGCTGGAAGTGGGGACGCACTCACCCTGGGTAAGCCGGTTGGTAAAGAGCTTCGGGCACGAGGGGATCGTGGCGAACGCGCGGCAGGTGAAGCGGATCAGCCAGAGCAGGCGGAAAGATGACAAGCTGGCTGCGCAAATGCTGGCGCGCCTGGCGCGGATCGATCCGGAACTGCTGCGACCGATTCAGCACCGCAGCGAGCAAGCCCAATTGGATCTGACCCAGATCCGGGTGCGCGCCGCGCTGGTAGAAGCGAGGACCATGGTAGTGAATAGCGCGCGCGGACTGGCCAAAGCGCGGGGCGAGCGATTACCCAAATGCGACGCCAACAGTCTGGCTGGGGAGAAGAGGGAGTCGCTGCCGGTCCCGCTCCAGCAAGTGCTGCAGCCGTTGTTGGAAGAAGTGGCATCCTTGACGGAAAAGATCCACGCCTGTGACAAAGAGATCGAGCAGATCGCTCGGACAAAGTATCCGGAAACCGAACTCCTGCGGCCAGTGAGCGGAGTAGGTGATCGCTTTGAGGTTCGTGTTGACGGTGGAAGAGGCCGCGCGTTTCCAGAAGAGCCGGGATGTGGGTTGCTAGGTAGGGTTGCGACCCCAGCGCAGCGAGTCAGGCAAGAGTCAGCCGCAACTGGGGATCAGTAAAGAAGGGGATCTCTATTTACGCAAGCTGCTGGTGCAAGGAGCGCATTGCATTCTGGCCCGCGGGCCGGATACGGATCTAAAGCGCTGGGGTTTGAAGCTATCGGAACGCGGCGGCCAGAATGCGAAGAAACGTGCGATTGTGGCGGTGGCGCGTAAGCTGGCGATTCTATTACAGCGGTTGTGGGTGAGCGGCAAGGTAGACGAGCGGTTGCGCAACAGCCAGGCGCAGGCAGCGAAAAAGAAAGCAGCCTGAAGAGTTTTTGATTTACTGCAAAATCGCCGGGTTGGGGTGACTGCGAGGTCGCGGCGGAACGAGCCTTTCTGGAAGGAAACGCTCAGTTCGGTACAGAGAGGGCAGCACCCGTTTGAGAGTGAGGACACCAACTGGCACCGGAGCAGATGCTCCACAAAGAGTGCGAATGGAAGCAGGGCGAGTCGGCGGTTGCGAGAGGAGCAAGAATGAACGGCGCAGAGCAAAACAGCCTGCGGCAGCGAGGAAGGAAAACGTGAATCCCCCTTCCCGTTCCCCCCAGGGAAGCCGGGGCGGGCGGGTTCCCCCCACGCCGGAGGCATGTCGCGAGGCCAGCCCAAAACGCTGGCACGCGCCCATGCCGGCTCCCCCCACAAGAGGGCTAGTGCCCCCTTGTGAATCCCCCGCAGACGCTCACAGACTTTTTTGTTGACAAAGGCGGCCTTCTCATGGAAGCCGCGACCAAAGGGAGCGTTTTCTTATCGTTTTGCGACGAAAACTAACTAGCTAGGCTTCCACATCTCGAAAACTAGGCGCCTGCCGAGGGTCGGCAAAGCTCTTCTCCGGCGTCTTCTATACAATTAGTCAAGCGTCAACCAACTGCTCGCCTTGGGCCTTGTTCAAGCAACTCACTGGATTCGATAAATGGGAGGAGCTTCTACGTTCATGGCGGACTCGCGTACAGCCGACCACGAAGGTAATCACTTTTTGGTGCTGAGATCTGGTTGCGCAGGAACAAGCACAATCCAAGAACAAGCACAATTAATGACCATACACCTTATCAATCCGAGCGACATAGCATTTGGAATTGCCGTTATCACTCCACGCTGGCTCTACGTGCTGGCGGCGGCGACTCCAAAATCCTATGGCGATCCACATATCTGTGACGAGACGTTAGAACAAATTGATCCCGCGACGATCGAGCCCGGCGACGTTGTTGGCATTGGCATCCATACGGGAAACGCATTACGCGGTTATGAAATCGGTCGAATGGCCCGCGAACGTGGCGCTTGGGTTATCTTCGGAGGCATTCATGCCACCCTCTATCCGGACGAAGCAGTGGAGCTTGGCGGCGCCCATTCTGTGGTGAAAGGCGACGGCGATGTGGTTTGGGCGGAGGTTGTCAAAAATTGTCTAAACAACACGCCATTGCCGCTTTATGATGCCGGACGTATCGAGCCTGATCAGTTCCTGTCCGCCCGCTGGGATTTGATACCGAAGGGCAAGTACATGTGGGCGTCTGTCCAGACGATACGCGGTTGCGCAAAGCACTGTTCCTTCTGCTCGGTATGGCGCACTGACGGGCAGCGTCCCCGTCAACGAGCTTCCGATGGTGTCATTGAAGAAGTCGTTCAACTTCGGCGCCAGGGATTCCGCTTTATCGCCCTGGCAGACGACAATTTCTACCCTGTCACACTGACTGATCTTAAACTCGCAGAAAGCCAGAACAATTTCGCCCGGCTGGAAGTCCTGAAAGCCACCCGCGCTGAGCGATTTCTCCTGATGGCGCGCCTCGCTGAATTGCCTGAGGATCTGGTCCTCTACACACAGATCACCATGGAAGCAGCTGAGGACACCGAGTTCCTTGATGCCATGAAAAAGGCTCGTATCAGAGGAGCGCTGGTTGGAGTGGAGGCTGTTACCCCTGAGGGTCTAAAGGCCGTGTACAAAGACTTTAATCTCTCAGGAGACAATCTCAAGCAGAGGCTGCAAACTTTTCGGGACCACGGTGTGCACGTCCTCGGTTCTTTCATCTTCGGTCTGCCAACCGACAAGCCCGATACTTTTGACGCCACGGCCGCCTTGGCTCAGACATCGGGGATCACTTTCGCCCAGTTCGTCATGATGACCCCCTTCCCCGGCACGGTCGATTTCGAGCGCTGGGAGAAAGAGCAACAACGAAATCCGACCATGATTGCTGGAGTGCCAATTACCCGCTATTGGCTGATTCCTCACTATATGCGCCCTAAGATGTTTACGCCTCACCCCACCATGAGTTCCGATGAGATCCGGGAAAGAACGCAGGGTGTTTGGGATCGATTCTATGACTGGCCTTCCGTTTGGAAGCGGTCCGGCTGCGTGAAATCAATTCGTGCCCGGCTTGCCTTTGTGTTCATCTCTAAGCTCTACCGCCAAATGTATGCCAAAAGCGGGATTAGCACTGACAGCGCTCGCAAGACCCGCGCCAATCGCCTCTCTCGTTTGATCGCTATACCCTGCCGCCGCTTGTTTCAAGCCAAACCCATGCCCGATCTCGAGATGCCAGCGTATGTCCAGATCCAACCACAAGCTTTCCCCATTCTTCAGTAATTTGAACTTTCGACTAGCCTGGTTGTTATTCCTCTTGTTGTCTTTCCAATTGTCTGGACTAATTTTGCCTGCCGGAACGACCATCGAGGCCCGCTTCTCCACTGCCACGGGATCACGTATTTCTCATCCGGGCGACGAGGTGAAGGCCACCATCATCTCACCAGTCAGTCTGCGGGGAGAAGTCTTGATTCCCCAGGGTGCCAAGGTCTTAGGAATCGTCGAAAGTGCCGTCCCATTAGGCTTTGGTCTCAAACATAGAACAGCCGCGATCTCCTACCGTTTTTCTGATCTCCGCCTCGAGTCAGGCGTGACGCTCCCCGTAAACGCCCAACTCGTCGAAATTGAGACGGAAAAAGAGCGTGTCGACTCCCGCGGCGTCGTGCTCGGCGTCCGCCCCATTGCGAACTTGTCCTCGACATCCGATTTCTGCACGATTCCATTTCTCTTCGTAAATCCGCTGGTTTGACTTCCTATGTGGGCAATAAAGACGCTGATTGCACCGTCCTCAAGTCCGGAAATCTACTTCCCGCCTGGTACGGAATTCGTCTTTCGTTTAGCGAATCCCCTGGATCTTTCTGATATTCCCCGCGACCGTTTTCCTCTCGAACGGTTCTCGGCGGATGGCGTTGCCGGAGTTCGTGAACTCCTCAGAGAGACATCTGTTTTCCGGGCACAGGCGAGAACCCACCCGTCTGACTCTGTAAATCTTTTATTGATGGGCACTCGCCGGCAGATTGCACTGGCCTTTCAGGCGGCAGGATGGTCCACGCCGGAGCGGAGAGGGCCCCTCTCTCTCTATCGCATGTACAACGCTCTCACCAGGCGGATCGGATATCGGGAAGCACCCATGAATAGGTTGAACTTGCAGGGAAAGCACTCCGATTTCGTTTTCGAAAAGAGTCTCGATACCATTACGGAACGCCACCACGTACGCTTCTGGAAGCAGTCACCGGCCGCCAACGTGTGGCTCGGTACAGCGACCGAAGACGACATTGCCCTCCAGTTTCAGCAGATGCATTGGACACACCGTATCGATCCGGCAATCGACAAGGAACGCGCCAAGATCGTAAACGAGCTGGCTTTCACTGGATGCCTAGAATCGGCCAGTCTGTTGCCGCACGAATACAGCCCGAAAATGAAAGCCAATCGCTCGATTATCACGGACGGAGACATAGCCGTCGTCCGCTTCAACCGCTGTGAGCACCCCACGATAATGCCGGGCGTCAACACCCAGGGCGCCTCGCACAGCGCGCCCTTCTTCCCTCGCGTGACGACGTCCCTTCGCGACGATCTGCTGAGAGCCAACCCGGTGTTCACTACTTTCAACCTGGTTAGATCCCTGGCTGTGAAACGAAGCGTTCGGACGGGGAGCCCAATCCTGACCACCGGCGAAACTCGACCCGGATTGGACTGGCTGAGATGGCAGCAGCGTCCACCTCTACCGGGCCGGGAAACTGCCGGCCGCCTCGCTAAGACCGGGTTTTTACCGTCAAAATCCGTATTATTCCCCCTCGTTTCAAGCGCCGAGCCGCCCCGCTTACTCGCAGCTACCTTCCCGCAAAAAAGCTATCTCACCCGGATTCCAGGCCGCTCGAAAAAATCGTCTCATCTCATTGCCTGCAAAGGAGATCGCAAAATTCAAACCGTTGTCACCGCAAACGGACAATCTGACTTGTGCGCTGCACCTTTTTTCCCCTCAAAACCCTATTTTTTATAAGCGGGAAAAACTACGTCTCGGCGTAATAACGATCCGTCGCCTGAACCACCAGTTTCTTCGGCTTTGCCATAACACGCAGCTGACGAAATCCGGAATGGACAATTGGCTGATCCGAGACAAACCCGATGCTGTACTCGCTTCGCAAGTCATCCTCAATCGCGCTGAAGATGCTGCTCACATCTCGGTTCTTAGTGACTTCAAAAAATGCGCCGCCCGTCTCCGAAGCTAATCGCTCCAACACTCTCTTCCCGCTCGGTCCGAGCATTCGCCCGCCATAGTAAGAGGCATCCGAAAACAGAATGCAGTAGACCAATGTGTTCGCTCGTTGCGCCGATTCGATCGCATCCGTAAGACTGATCGAACTGCCCTCATCGACACCGTCCGTCAAAACCACAAATGCCTTTCGGCCTTGCTGTTGTCTCATCACTTGAATCGATGCAGTCCGAACCGCATCGTACAGCAGAGTCCCGCTTCCATAAGCCGCTTGTTGCTCTGTCGGAGTATCGAGCAGTGCGAGCGTCTCTGACAAATCTTTGTGAGATTCAGTCAGTCCCTGCCGAATCACCACCGCCTGATCGAACTGAACAACCACCGCCTTGTCCTTCTTCTCTCTGAGCACCTGATCGAGAAAGCGAAAGCTCGCTCCCCGCTCATTCTCGAGCACCCGTCCCTGACTCAAGCTCGTGTCCACAAGCAGACCGATCGTGAGTGGAAGATCCGACTCTCTCGAAAAGTAACGAATGGTCTGCGGCTTATTGTTCTCGAGAACCGTAAAGTCGGCCTTGTCCAGATTGCGAATAATCTGGCCTCTCTTGTCGCGTACTGTCGCAAAAAAGTTGACCACCTTGATATCGGTCGAGAACGTTGGACCCTCTTGTGCTCTAGAACAACTCGCAACAAAAGCGCCGGCAACGATCGAAGACAAGCGCCGTCTCGACAACATCATCGATGACTCCTGCTCCCCAGCACCTGTCGCGCTGCGCGGCGTCCCGATGCAATCGCGCCATGAACAGTAGCGCCATGCCCGCGAAACTCAGTCGCTTCACCGGCAAAGTACAAAGCATCTTCGATCGGTTCGGCCATCCGCTCGTGATCCTTCAAGCTGCCCGCCGGAACATAACTGTAAGCTCCGCGAGCAAACGGATCGCTATACCAGTCGTGATAATAAGCTGCCTGTAACGACTCGTGCAGCGACGACTCTTCCACTGCCAGAACCTGGGCGAGCCGTTCGATCGCACACCGAATGACAGTCGCCTGATCGCGTCCGAGTAGTGACTCATTCCTTCGTCCCGCGCTCCAGCCTGTGATCAACGGCGCGCGTATCGGAAGTGGCGTCCACCAGGTCGGAAATGCTGATTCGCCCGTGAGAAGAAAACCCGCATCGGCGAGTTCACAATTCCGCTCCCATATTCGATCGTCGAATCGCAAGACCGTTCGCACAACTTGACCGAAGCGAAGCTTGTTGGCTGCCTCGAGAAGAGACGCCGGAACAGGATCGAACTCAATCGAACCCTCGGAGCCCTGCCGAGCCTGCAACACTCCAAGAGGAACGGTGATGATTACACGACTAGCTTCGAAGCATTGCGTCTCGCCCGTCATCGCTGCTTGCGCGAACACCCTTACAGGTCTTGCCTTCCAGTCAATCCTTTGCACGATCGAGTTCAGGTAGAGCTTCGATCGAGTCTGTTGGAGGAGCTTAAAAGGCACCACATCATAACCATTCAGAATGCGAAAGGAGCGATCGCCATCGATTGAATCCGCCGCCCGCGCATCGCGTGCCAGCGCCGCAATACCGATCACATCCGCATCCGCAGCATTGAATCCTTCCACATAAGAAGTCGCCATTTCTTTGGCGTTTAGAGGATGATTCGTCTGCTGCAAAAAACTTGAGAACGTCTGGTCCGGACCATCTTCAGCCGCTTGCTGCATGTCCTTCATCACGGCATCGAATGGCAGCCACGCGTCGGAACTATCCACCACGCTGCCAGACTTCAGGTGAAGAGCCGTTTCCGTGCAGTCATAAGCCGCTAAGTGTTGCGACTCGACAATGTCCCAAACTTCACGCGGCTTTCCATGAATAAATTCAGCGCCTAATTCGATAGGTAGCGGCGATAAGCGGTCATGAACTGTAAGAATTCGACCGCCGATTCGATCGCGAGCTTCAAGACACACCGCGTTAAGGCCCGCTCTGTCGATCTCAACCAGCGCCGCTAGTCCTGAGACTCCAGCGCCGATCACGATAACGTCAAGCCCAGTCCTCACGTGCCCAGTTTCGCAGACTACCTCTGATTCGAGCTTGTGCATGAGAAGCTAAACATGAATGAGCCAGGTAGACCCGCAACAGGTCTCAGCATCGGAGTTTCGAGCGGCCTGCGGACTGTTTCCTACCGGAGTTACCGTCGTCACTCGGGAAACTGAGGCTGGCGACGCTTACGGTATGACCGTCAGCTCATTCACCTCTGTCTCTCTTGATCCTCCGCTCATTCTCGTCTGTATCGATAAGCGAGCGCGCTTTGTTTCCGGCCTTGCGCAAAAGGCGCCTTTCGCGATCAATATTCTGCGCGAAGATCAGCAGGAACTTGCTGTTCGATTCGCCACTCGACCCGAAACCGACCGCTTCCAAGGTGTGGTTTGGGACAGGGGCTGGAGAAATGCGCCCCTTCTAAATGGCGCAGTTGCCACGCTTGCCTGCGTTCTCGAACAGATGCTCGAAGCGGGTGATCACCATGTCCTGATTGGCGCGGTTCATGAGATTCGACGCCATCCGGGACGCGCTCTCGTCTGGTGCGAAAGCCGTTATCATTGTCTCCCCGCGCCTGCCGCGCAAAGCTGAACAAGACTCGACATTCCTACAATAAGAGTAGTGCAGAACCTGACGCGTCAAGTAGAAGAAGTGTCCGACAAAGTCCACGGCGGCGAGCGGATAAATACAGACGAAGCTCGCTTGTTGTGGTACGAAGCGAGCGACGACGAAATACGCAAGCTCGCTTCGACAGTTCGCTCCAGATTTCACCCCCCCGCTTCCTGCACCTATATGGTTATGCGCATTGTGAACTACACCAATGTGTGCGTTGCGCAATGCGACTACTGTTCGTTCTACAGGCTTCCCGGACATGCTGACGGATACGTCTTGAGTCGCGAGGCCGTTTTCGCCAAGTTGGACGAATTGCTTGTTTTAGGTGGCGATCTTGCAGCCTTCAACGGCGGATTCAATCCACACTTGCCGCTGAACTATTACTGCGATTTGTTTTCTGCCATTCGCGACCATTATGAAAATCGCATTGAGTTTTATGCCCTGACAATCGCCGAATTTATGTACTTGGCCGATCATGCCAAACTCGACTACCGGGAGGCTGCGGAGCGATTCAAAGCGGCCGGCGTTCGGTGGATCACGGGCGGCGGTTCCGAGATTTTGACAGAGAGCTTTCGTGCCCGTCATAGCAAGTTCAAGTACACCGTCAAGCAATACTTCGAGGCTCAGCGAGCGATCTGTACTGCAGGCTTGCAGACCACCGCGACTATGGTGATCGGCTTCGACGAGACTATCGACGAACGTCTAGAACATCTGGAACGAATGCGGAAATTCCAAGATGAAGTCGGTGGTTTGGCCAGCTTTCTCTGCTGGACTTATAAACCCTATTTCAATCAACTGGGCGGGATTGAGGTGACTACCTCGGAGTATCTGCGTCATCTGGCATTGTGTCGCATCTATCTGGACAACATCGTTCGCATTCGAACCTCCGTCTTAACGCAGAACGAACGAGCCCTCAAGGGCCTACAGTATGGCGCCGATGATTTCGATCTTCCGATTGAGGATGAAGTGACACAAAAGGCCGGCGCGACGATCAGCACCGACTTTGACAGAATCCTAAACGTCGCCAGAGAACTTGGCTTTGAACCCACCTACCGTCACGTTGCTGTCGGGCAATGATCGCGAGCGAATACCAAAACCCGCTCGTTTCATGCTGGACATATTACACCCTCCGTGTAATTCGGAAAGCATGACTTACGCAAGACGGGAATAAGGACTTCGGGATCACTCAGAGCCGTCCAGATCGGGGTCGGTGCAAGCTCAATGGCGATAGTCTGTCTATAACCAATGACATAGAGGTACCTGCCACCAATAAAACGCATCATTGCAGGTGCAGGTGTTGGAGCATTTGTTTTCGGCATAGCTCAGCTCCTGAAATAAGTCAGTGCGCGGCTAACGCCGGTTCACGATAATATCTCCACGACGGCTTATAGCCTTCTTTTCGCGCTAAAAGAGCAGCTTCAGAAAATATACTTCAAAGCAAACTGCAGGATCCGAGGGGACGATGCGGCAGTGATCTTGCCGAAGTTTTGGCTGGTCAGAGTTGTGTTCGGATTGCTAAAGTTCACCTGATTGAATACGTTGAAGAAGTCAGCCCGAAACTGTAGAACCTGATGTTCGGTCAGGGCAAACGCTTTGAAGGCGGACAGATCCCAATCCACGGCGGCCGGCCCGGACAAAATGTTTCTGCCCGCAGAACCGTAGAGCTGACCAACAGTGACGGCGGAGAAGGCGGCGGTATTGAAGAACTGGTTGACCAGCTGCGATCGCGGGCGACTACCACTTAAGCCTGGATTCCCAATCAGGTTCGGACGGTCGTTCGTATTGCCATCGAAATTAGAATCGCTGCCGGAGGTGATGTTGAGCGGTTGTCCGCTATGAGCTGTCATGATTCCGTCGAGCTGCCATCCGCCGAGGAGTTCGTGGCCGACGAAACCAAAATGTTTAAAAGCCGGCGCTTCCCAAACCCACGACATCGAAAAGACGTGAGGAGTGTTGAAGTTCGAAACTGCTCTGTCCAATGCAAAGTTGTTCGAGTTGACGAACCCTACATTGGAGATACTCGTGGGATCATCCGACAAGGTATCGATGGAGCGCGACCAGGTATAGTTGGCGACCAGCGAAAATCCGTGCGAAAGCCGCCGGTTCAAGATCGCCTGCAAAGAATTGTAAGAGGCGTTTCCGGCTGTCTCGAGTTCAGTGATTGGGCCGAAGGCGCCTGGGAGATAAGGCCTCCGCGCGTTGACGTTTGAGCTGGTGGAGGCTCCAGGCAGGTAGTTGGGGGTGTTACGGTCGCGCTGGACGAAGAGCTTGCGAGATGCGTTTCCAACGTAGCCAACTTGCAGACTGGTGCTGCCTCCAAGCTGCTGCTGGATCGTAAAATTGTACTGCTGTACGTAAGGAGTGCCTGAACCTTCCCCGAGATAATTGGTTGAGACCGGTAGAACGAATCTCGGATTGGTGGGGTTCAGTGTATACGGAAAGGGCTCACCACCTTGCGAAGCCCAGGAGTTCACCAGATTAGTTGTTCCGAAGAGGGTGAGGTCGAGTATGAAGGGCTGGCTTTGCAAATTAGAAGAGAGATTGGCCATACCGGCCGCATAGAAGATTCCGTATCCGGCGCGGACAGCGGTTTTGCCATCACCGAAAACATCCCAGGCGAACCCGATTCTCGGCGCGAAATTACTCCAGATGGTTGGGGCAATACCGTCAGGAATGCCGGGATCTCCCGGGAACAGAACACCGAGTGGTGCGGTGGGAAATCGCTGAGATTGAACGCCAGCTTCGAAAGTAGCCAAAGCATTGCCGGCGCTCGTATAGGGCGTATTCAACTCCCAGCGCAGACCCAGATTGAGCGTCAGGCGCGGAAGCACTTTCCAATCGTCCTGGATGAAGAGTCCGGTGTTCGTTCCTTTGAAGTTCCGGTTCAGCCCGCTGTTCTGTCGAAATGTTGCCGCTTCGCCCAGCTCAAAGTCAGCTTCGGCATTTTTCGTGTAAGCGCCTGTAAAGGTCGTTTGGCCGGCTCCAAGCCAGTTGCCTGTTTCGCTGAAGTGGTTAAAGAGAAAGGAGCCGCCTGCCCGGATGCTATGCGATCCATGGATCCAGCTGACAATGTCCGATCCGCCGTAAGTCACTTGCGGCTGCGTATCTTCGCCGTAGATTCCACCTTGCCAGAAACCGGTCACTGTGATTTGAGGCGGACGGGCCGGCGAAGCGCCGAGAACGATCTGGCTACCGAAGTCCGGCCAGCTGGTGTGAATCGGACTGGTGGTTGCATAGTAATTACGGGTGTAACTCAGGTGAGCTTCATTCACTAACGCAGGAGAGAGGCTCCAGGTATCGCTCAAGACGACATTATCTTGCCGGTAATCGTTGATAGTGGTTCCATAGTTAGCGATGTTGCTGATGCCGCCGAAAGGCGTTATGCCGGTAGAACGGTCGATGAAGAGAGTGCCGGACAAGCGGTTAGCGGCTGTGAGTTGATGATCGACGCGCAGCATGCCTTGGTCATCGTTCACGGGTGCGGGTTCTGAGTCCGTGTGTGTGCCGGACGAGTTATTCGGCAGAGGAACCAGCTTGTTCAGAATTTGGGTTGCCACGGGATCCAAGAGGGTCGGCGAGATAATCTTTCCGTTCAGCCATTGCGGGCCGGTGGGACGCTTCGCCGCTGGGAGCGCAGAAAAGTCTCCCTGACGCTCAGCCAGGGTGGGCACTTGAATGCCGTTCTCATAGCTGTCGGTACGGAGACGAAGGCCTTGGTAGGAAACGAAAAAGAAGGTTCGATCTCGTTTTATGGGACCGCCCAGAGTGCCTCCGAATTGATTGCGCTTGAGCGGATTGACGGTGCTCTGGAAAAAATTGCGGGCGTTGAGCGAATCATTACGAAGAAAATCGAAGAGAGTGCCGTGAAAGGAGTTGGAGCCGGACTTGGTGACCACGTTCATCACCGACCCGGGAAGACGGCCATACTCGGCATCGAAATTACTGGTGATCAGATGGAATTCATCAACGGCATCCGGATTCGGCGCCATGTTTCCGCCGTTGCGAAAGAGAGAATTGTTGAAGGCGCCATCGAGAAAGAAGTTGTTGGCACGAACACGCTGCCCGTTCACGTTCATGTAGTTGCTATCGTTCGATCCAGTGAGCGAGGTGGATACGTTCACCGTGCCGGGCGTCAACACCATGAGGTCGTACACGTTGCGTCCATTCAGAGGAAGTTCCTGAATGCGTTTGCTATCGATGGTCGCCCCTAACTGGGCGTCGCGAGTGTCGACCAGAGGCGCATCGCTTTTCACTTCCACCACTTCATTCATGGCGCCGATCTGAAGCGTCAGATCGACACGGGCATTTTGGTTGACGTCGAGAGTTACCGGTCCGCGAACGACACGTTTGAAGCCGGAGGCTTCGGCTTGCGCTTCATAGGCGCCAGTGGATAAAGCTGGGAAAACATAGTCTCCGGACGCATCGGAAACGGCAGTGCGGACCTCACTGGTCTGAGTGTTGCGGATGGTGACCTGGACGTTAGGCACAGCGGCGCCGGAAGAGTCGGCTACCTTGCCGCTGACCGAGCCGGTGGTGGTTTGTCCGAAGCAGTTGCTCAACGCTGCCAGCACCAGGATCAGAGAGCTTATCTGTTTCAATCGTGTGATTTTCATCGGTTGGCGTTAAGCTCCAAGGAGATTTTGGCACGTGAAAAGAGATGATAATCTCAAAATCCGAGACTGCGCCGACGTTGAGAAGTTAAAACAGGCAAGGGACGATACACCTGTTAGGGAAGGTGAAATGGATCTGTCAGCCAGTTGTAACCCAAGTGAAGTCAACGTTGTATAGAATCGCGTAACGTGCCTCAGGGTAATGAAATGCAGACCGAAACAGGCCATACATGCCGCTTTGGACCCTACGAAGTTTGCTTCGCAGAGCGAAAGGTCCGGAAGCAAGAACAAACCATCCGTTTAACTCCGAAGGTTTTTGACACTCTTTCGATCTTGCTCCAGAACCGCGAGCGGGTGATGTCAAAGCATGAACTACTGGAGGCTGTCTGGCCCGACCGATTTGTCGACGAAGCGAACCTCACTCAAAACATTTCGGTTTTGAGGAAGGCGCTCGGAGAGACTGATTCCGCGACAAAGTACATAGGGACCTTTCCCGGCAAAGGGTATCGATTTATCGCTGAAGTCCAAGAGCCCGATGTGGCTCTTGCGAGTCGAACGGTAATCCCGGTTGAAGTTCCCGACATGCCGACCTTGGATCGTGGGAGGAACAAGCGGTTCAAGATCGCTCTCTGGGCCGGTGTACTCGTCGGCGCGGGACTCATTTTTTTGGGATTGAGTGTATGCCGCCGCTCAGCAGCCGGGTCCCTTTTCCTGGGACCGTCGACCGTAGTGACACATCTGCCGGGCCGAGCGTATCAGCCGGCGATATCACCCGACGGAAGCAGCGTTGCATTTGTATTACACGACAGTTTGAAAGGGGCAAGGCGGCTCGCGATCCAGAAGATTGGCAGCAACTCGCAACCTAATGTATTGGCGGCTGAAGGCGGCGATGTATTCAGTCCGACGTGGTCACCGGACGGCACAAAGTTAGCCTACCTGCAGTTCAGCGGGCCGAGGCTGTACGTGATGGTGAGGAAAGCAAGCGGCGAATCAGAGCCAGTAATTGAATTGTTTCCACGCCGCTACGAGCTTACAGCCAGGCAGTTAGATTGGTCTCCGGATGGACGGCTACTTGCCGTTTCGGATAAGTATTCGGACGAAGAGCCGTTCGGCATAGAACTGGTTCACCTGGCGGAACGGCGCAAGATTCCGCTCACACATCCGCCGGCTTTATCGGATGGCGACTTCGCCCCGCGTTTCTCACCGGACGGCAAGAGGCTGGCGTTCGTTCGCCAGATAGCAGGCGGCGTGACGAGGAGCTATTTCATGGAATTGCCCGGCGCCGATCCTCAACCGATTCCGCAAGCTGGCCGTGCAGTGGGGGATTTGGACTGGACGCCGGATTCGCGGTCTATCTTGTCGAGTTCAGGCGATTCGGGAGCAAGCTTCTTTTGGCAACTGAATGTGGACGGGAAGCGAATCGAAATGAAGCGCAGCGGCGCGGTAGCCGAGGGGCCGGTTCAGTTCTCGATCAGCCGCGGAACGGGGGATATTGTTTTCGGCTTGTCCGAGCCCGAGCAAAATGTGTGGCGCGCGACAGTCAACCAGCAGCAGGGCGTTACAGGCTGGCAGCCGTGGATCACCTCCAAAGCCAGGAACTATTTTCCGGTCTACTCAAACAGCGGGCGCGAGGTAGTGTTCCTTTCGGAGCGATCGGGTGAAGATCAGGCTTGGATCAAGGACAGCGAAGGGCGGGAGCATCAATTGACGGCAGGCCAACTGCGGCCTTGGTACGCTTCCTGGACCAGGAACGATGACGCACTGGTGTTTTCCAGTCTCGCACTGCGGAAGATGTTTACCGTATCTCCACAAACTCGATCTACGGCGGCTGTTCCAATTCCTTCGAGCGTGGGCAGTCACACGGCGGTCTCGCTGGATGGGCGGACGGTCTATTTCGTGAGGCGCTTCTATATCCTTGCCGCGCCGATCGACGGAAAGACTCCTCCCAGACAACTTACGGACCAAGGAGGATTTCCGCTGCGCTTATCGTCCGATGGTAAGTGGCTTTACTACGCGAGAAACCGGTTCAGCAATGAGATATGGCGAGTAAGTACAGCCAGCGGCCGCGCCGAGAAGGTCACAAACCGATTACAACCGGGCTCCTGGTCGGCGTGGTCCGTATCGAATGACAGTCTGGTCTATCTGGCATCTACCGACGGCTGCGTCGCCCGCAAGCTGGAGCGGCTTGATTTGATATCAGGACAGGTCTATGACTTTGGTGAACTGCCCGGCCGCCTTCCTGCTCTTGGTATGGGTGCGCTAGCACTTTCTCCGGACAGCAAGTTTCTGTTGGCCGTTGTTTCGCAGCCTGGATCGGGTGATATCCACTTCATCACCGATTCACCCTGGTCCTTGCACTCCCGGTTGCGATAAAAAGAGCATGCGTCCCGAGAGTCGGGACGCGGCAGACTGAGAGTCAGACTGAGAGTCCGCGCCACGTTCGGCTTCGAGACAAGAGTTAGTACGCGAACGTTTTAGAATCTCAAAACCTAGGCACAAACATACTTTTATCCAGATTTTAGGACGTGCGAGCGCTCATTCCGCACATAATGGGCCAAGCACTCGCGGCACAACATGCTTTCGTATTTTCTTTCTATTGAACTCAGGTTTCCGCGGATTGCACGCGCGGCCGTACTCTTGCCGTTAGCAGCAATCTGCTGCTTTGCGCAACTTGCAACTATTCAGGGAGAAGTTCGCGATCCATCGAATGCGGTAGTGCCTGGCGCGGTTATTGCGGTGAAGAACTCCCAGACGGGGGTGTCGAACAAATCTAAAACGAATGACACCGGATTCTTTTCGGTTCCGGGTTTGATTCCCGGCACATATTCGGTGGAAGTAACGGCAGCCGGGTTTGACACTGCCATTCAACAGAATCTGACGCTGGACGTAAACCAGATTGCAAGGGTCGACTTCGCGTTGAAAGCGGGAATGGTTTCGCAGACGGTGGAAGTGACCGGGTCCGCCACTCCGTTGAACACCGACACCTCGACAGTAGGGCAGATTATTAACAACAAAACGGTGGTGGAGCTCCCTTTAAACGGGCGCAACTATCTGCAGCTTGCGCAGTTGACGGCGGGAGTGTCGCCCGCCACGGGAAGCCGAAACAACTCGCAAGGTTCATTTACGGCGTTAGGACAGCAGGTGTATCAAACCAACATTCTGGTGGACGGTCTGGATAACAGTACGCGGGGCTCCGGCGGAGAACTCGGGTATCAAGCGCAAGCAGTAACTCCATCTGTAGATGCTGTAGAGCAGTTCCAAGTGGTTACTAACAATAACTCAGCGGAGTATGGCGTTCGCATGGGCGCAACTGTTGTCGTGCAGACTAAGTCAGGAACAAACCAGTTTCATGGTTCACTTTACGAGTTTCTTCGCAATGGCGCTCTGGATGCGACGGATTTCTTTTCGGTGGGTCAGGCCAAACCGCCTTATCATCAACATCAATTCGGCGGCACGGTGGGCGGTCCGATCATGCGAAATAGGCTGTTCTTCTTCAGCAGCGTGGAAGCAACGCGAATAGATGCCGGAACAAGCAGCGTGACGACCGTACCAACAGCGGCCGAGCGCGGCGGTGATTTTACTGGACGAGCAACGATTTACGATCCAGCGACTACGACGGCGATAGGCGCGAGAGATACACGGACGCCGTTTGCCGGTAACCGCATTCCGTCTTCCCGCTTTGATCCGCTCTCCGTTAACTTGATTGATTTGTATCCAATGCCAAATCTTGCCAGCAATGTAAATAATTATTATTTCTCCTCACCCGAGACAAATAACACGAACCAATATGACGGGCGTCTGGACTATGACCTGAGTTCGACAGAACGGTTTTCCGTTCGCTACAGCCGGAGAGACCTCGACCAGCTTCAGCCAGGGTCTCTGCCTCTACCGGCAGCCGGAGGGACCTGGCAAACGACAGACCTGCATGCCAATAGCGTCTCGGCGGATTGGAACGCCACGCTCTCGCCTTCCGAGACGAACGATCTCCGAGCGGGTTACTCGCGGATGAACACCTTGATCGGCGTTCCGGACACGACCAACCTGAACGAACAACTTGGAATAAAAGGAATCCCGTCCGGCTTAGGAGCAGCCAACAATACCGGGCTGACGCTGTTCTCGCCAACCAACTATGCGCAAGTCGGCACTCAGAACTACTGGCCGAATACAAACAATCTCGGAATCATCCAGATTTCAGATACGTTTTCGAAAGTTAAGGGAACTCACGTGATGAAGTTCGGCGTTGGACTTTTGCGTGAGTATAACTTTCGGATCGCGGCCCGGTTTTCACGTGGTCATATGAGCTTTAACGGCTCGTTCACGCAAGATCCGAATAGCCGCGGCAACACTGGGGACGGAATGGCCGATTTTCTTCTAGGAGATGCCAGTGGTGGAAATATAGGGAATCAGAACGGCGAGTCGATGTTAACCCATAATTACTCGGCATTTTTTCAAGACGACTGGCGTGTGACTCCGCGATTGACTCTGAACTTAGGCGTCAGATGGGATCGATTCGGGCCACCGAGTTTTCATAACATTCATGCCAGCCGATTCGAGTTCGATGCTGCTTCGCATACTTATCAATTTGTCACGCCGAAGGACAGCAGCGACTGTGGCTGCGTTCAGAACAACGCAAATTTCGTACCCCGGCTTGGATTTGCATTCCAAGCTGATCAGAAAACGGTGATTCGCTCCGGATTTGGGATGTATTTTGGTGAACCTAGCTACGAAAACGAAGACGGCGCCCGCTTCTTTAACCAGCCGCCTAATTTTACGGAGATCAGCTTTCCTACAGACCGGCTTTTTTCTCCTGCTCTAAAAGTGGCGCAGGGCTTTCCGGCGGGGCTTATTCCGACCAATACGATCGGGCAGAACGTATCGGTTAGCACTGCCTCGGCTTCTAAACCGAATCAATACACGCTCGAGTGGTTTTTCGACGTCCAGCGGCAGCTGCCAGGCCAGACCGTTGTCACCGTCTCCTACTTGGGCGAAGAGTCGCGCCAGCTTGGCTACACGCTGAACCTGAATACACCGTTCGGTCCGGGACCCGGAACTCTTCAGAATCGAAGGCCCTGGCCCTTCTTCGGCTCCATCAGTTCCTATCCCGCAGGAGCGAACTCGAACTATAACGGTTTGACAATCAAAGGTGAGAAGCGCTACTCGAACGGGCTCACTTTTCTGGCGTCGTATACGTGGTCGCATAACTTAGGCAATGGAACTGGTCTGCTGGATGACAACACGTCTCCGGTGCGCAACCCCTACGATCTGGGGCTCGAATACGGGAACACGAGCTATGATCTGCGCCAGAATTTGGTGGCTAGCTTTGATTATGATCTGCCTTTCGGCCGGACGAGACGATGGCTTCGATCAGGAGGGCCTTTGGATTGGTTTTTCGGTGGATGGCAGCTGGGTGGAATCCTGACGCTGCAAACCGGTCGATACTTTACGCCGACTTTGTCGGTGGACTTGACTAACACGGGAACAACTAATTTTCCCAGCCTGGTAGCAAATCCAAATCTCCCATCAAGCGAGCGCAGCATCAGCAACTGGTTTAACCTCGCTGCGTTTGCGCTTCCGCAGGCGTACAGTTATGGAAACGCAGGACGCGGCGTGGTGGAAGGTCCTCCTCTTCGGAACATGGACTTGAAGATCAGCAAGGAATTTCTATTCCGAGAACGGTTTCGCCTGCAGTTCCGCGCGGAGATGTTCAATTTCACCAATACTCCGCATTTCGCGCTTCCGAACGCTACGGTGAATGCCGCGCAAGAGGGGGCAATCACCTCGACTATCGGCAATCCCAGGCTGATTCAGGGCGCTTTGAAATTCGTATTTTGATCCCTATTCTTTGAAAAGAGTAAGCAAATCATGAAGCATTTTTCGTTCAAGCTGAGCTATGTTCAGACGCCGGCCGCAGCATTAGTTGGTTTGGGATTGCTGGCGGGCCACGCTTCGCAGTCCGTACCGGAATACCTATTTCTGGAAGGGAGCACTCATGCCCACACGGCACTCACTTGGTCTCATGGCGAGCAGTTTGCCAAAGGCAACTGCAAGGGTATCCAGGTTTATGCAGACAATCGGTGGTCAGACGGCTATGTGAAGGGGGATACCGGGTGTGCGGCCATCTTCGTAATCAATTCGTTGCAATACCCAGGTCCCGGCATGAAGGTGAAACCGGATTGGGAAGAGTATCAGGGACTGCCGCAAAAACATTTCGAGTTGGCAAAGGCTCGCGGATACGATTTCTACGTCACGACAGACCATTCGCAGGAGGCAACGTTTCAACCAAAAGAAGGTGAGAATACTGCTTGGAAGGAGACAAAAGAGGCGGCCGCGAAGGAGACCGACAATCACTTTGTGGCGCTTGCCGGATTCGAGTATTCGGAGAATGACGGGCCGGGAGGGCAGGGCCACATCAACGTCATTAATAGCGCGGGGATGGTTAACGCACTGGCTCCAGGGATGGATCTCCCTCATATGTACAAGTGGCTGGAGAGCGCCCAGCCTAACGGTGAGGGTACGGTAGTTGCCACGTTCAATCATCCGAGCGCGAAGCAATACAACGACTGGGATTATCGAACGCCTGGAGTGACGGATAAGATTACGATGCTTGAAGTGATCAATTCAAACAACAAGATTCACGAGGAGGCATTCATCCATGCGCTTGACAAAGGTTGGAAAGTGTCGCCCGTCTGTGGCAACGACAATCATGGGCTTACCGGCATTAAGCGCAGTACGTCGCGTACGGTTGTGCTAGCGACGGAGAGAACGAAGACCGCGATACTCGATGCCATGAGAAATCGGCGGACCTATGCGTCGCTGGATGGAAACATACACGCGGAGTACACCGTGAATGGTCAGATCATGGGTTCGACTCTGAAGCAGCCGCAGAATTTACAGTTTAGTATTTCGATCAGCGATCCTGAAACGAGCAATCCAAGTGACAAGATTACGAAATTGGAGATCGTAGCAAATGGGGGCGTCGTGCTGCAGACATACGACGTCCCGACGCCCGGCTACTCAGTGAATTGGAGTCCTTTGATTGCCAATTCAAATAGCAAGTACGTGTTTGTCAGAGTTTGGAACGCCGGAGGCGGCGATGCGCCCGGAGCGAATCCTGCTAATCCAATTGCGTGGCTAGCGCCCGTGTGGACGGGCAGATAAATAAATCAGGTGAAGGCCCAGCTGGTTTTCGTCGCAAAATGATCGATTACCTGAACCCGCAGGACCTTGGGGCCGGCCCGCAGTTTGGCGCCTTGGGATCAAACTCACCGGCTGGTACTCGGTATTGTTTACGAGCTGCCCAATCGTGCCAGGACGTAAGTTCCTGAATCAGTCGAATGGCCCGGTGAACCAGTTTTTAATAACAGAAGACTCCATTCTATTTGTAGCACCCACCGCAGGCGCCAGCCCTGGTATCAGAGGATCCGGCGAATGGGCCAGATCAACATGACAGAGCATGAAATCGGGATTCGCCGTGCACATCTTGAACTATACGAATCCGGCGATGCACCGCGGATGGATCAGAGAGTTCTTTCCGATCGGCGCGCGGAGATAAACATTCCCTTTCATGTAACAAACGGCGCGATAGAATTCACAATTCCGAAGATAGTGGATTATGAAGTTGCCGCATTGTATGCATGAGGAGCAAATATGATAACCAGACGCACGCTGTTGACCGCCGCTGGAGCTGCGCCCTTTGCGGGGGCGCTGGCGAGGGTGGCCGAGGCGAAGAAGCAGATCAGAATCAGCGGGATTGAAACGGATCTCTTGCGGCTGCCGGCAGCCGCTTATACCGGTGATGCAATTCATGATTTCGGGGCAGCCAGCGGAGGCGTGGTGCTGCGAGTGATGACGGATGCCGGCATCACGGGCTGGGGCTATAGCAACCTTCAGGCGATCGAGGGTGCGCCGCGCGTGATCCAGACGATTCTCGAGCACGAAATCAAGCCGGTGTTGATCGGAAAGGATCCCGCCTTTCCGAAAAGGATCCGGGCGGATTTGTGGCGAGCTTTGGAATATCAAGGCGTGCAGGGTGTAACGCAGTTTGCCATGTCGGTGGTGGACATTGCGATTTGGGACATTCTTGGCAAGGCAGCGGGCTTACCGGTATATAAGATGCTGGGCGCAGTACGTGATCGCATGCCTGCTTATGCCATGTGCGGCTGGTACCGGGAAAACGATAAAGACCATTCGCAATACAAGCGCACGATCAATGAAACGCTGGAGATTGGCTACCGTGCGTTCAAGGTAAAAGTAGGAAAGTATTCACTGGACGACGACGCCGAACGCATTGAAGTGGGGCGTAAAACGGCGGGCAAGGACGTTCGCATTCTGGTGGATGCCAACCAGGCTTATAACCGGATTGAGGCGATGCGGCGCGGTCGTGTGTATCAGGAACTTGGCTGTTTCTGGTATGAAGAGCCTTTGCCGCCTTGGGACCACGAGGGCTATGCGGAATTGACGCAAGGGCTCGACATGAGAATTGCCACAGGGGAGAACGAATACAACAAGCACGCGTTTATGGATCTACTTTTAAAGAAGGGCGCCGATGTGGTGCAGCCCGATAACCGGCGAGCCGGCGGCCCGACGGAGTGGATGGAAATTGGCGCAATTGCAGACGGCTTCGGAGTGGAGCTGGCAAGCCACGGCGGCGGTCCGGTGAATATGAATATTTTGTGCGCGATTCCAAATGCGATTTACATGGAATCCGGCGGCAAGCAGAAGATGGTGGATGGAGCGGTGCTTGCGCCTGAAGAGCCCGGGATGAGCAGCGAAGTTACAAAGGAGTTTATCTCCGCGCACAAAATTACTTAGTGCGTGTTACTCAGGGCGTTACTTGAATTGTGACTTTCCTGAAGAACCAAGCCGCCGGGAGAGGTACGTAAGGCCGAAGGCGATTGATTCGAAAGCAAGCTCCGATCCGTATCCAGAATCGCGTTTTGTAATCTCCGTAAAATTATTCAATCCAGGCTGAACCGTGTGAGCTCAGCTTGTGAGACTATCCGCTAATAGCTAACACTTACCTTTCGCCGCGCCTCATGGCGCAAATTGTAGATCGATTTTTTCAATGGGTTCACAAGATAGCGAATGGACGATCTCGACATTATAAGAGAATTCTTAATTGAAAGCGATGAAAACCTTGTTCGGCTAGATCGCGAGATCATCGAACTTGAAACCGATCCGAACAAACCGGATCTTGTCGCCAGCATCTTTCGAACTATCCATACCATTAAGGGAACTTGCGGCTTCTTAGGCTTTGACACCTTGACGCAGGTGTCTCACGCCGCCGAAAGCATACTCAGCCAGGTTCGGGATGGCAAGCGAAGTGTCACGCAACAGCTGATTAATATTATTCTCGAGTCCATCGATGCCATTAGAAAGCTTCTGAAAGCGATTGAAGAAAACGGCAATGAGGGTGACTCAAAGTTCACTGAACTAGTTCACAGATTACAGGCTTTTGCCGAGAGTAATGGAAACCAGGAGCTGCACGATTTTCAAGAGCCTGTCGAAGCTGCGGCTGCGCCAGAAACAAGCCTCGTCGCCGCAGAAGCCGACTCAACAAATAAGAACAATAAGGGCGAAAAGGCGGGCGCTGCCGAATCAAGTATTCGCGTCGACGTCGGACTACTGAATAAGCTTATGAATCTGGTGGGCGAGCTGGTCTTAGCTCGTAATCAGGTCTTACAATTCAGCAGTCACAACGAAGACGCTAGTTTCCTCGCCACCTCACAGCGACTGAACCTGATCACTAGCGAATTGCAGGAGAGTGTTATGAAAACGCGCCTGCAGCCGATCGGAACTGTCTGGAGCAAATTCCCACGAGTGGTGCGGGATATCGCAACCGGAATTAACAAACAAATCAACCTCACCATGGATGGGGCCGAAACGGAGCTGGACCGCACGATTATCGAGGCGATTAAAGATCCGCTTACGCACATTATCCGCAACTCCTGCGATCACGGAATTGAAAAGCCGGAAGAGCGGATAAAAAAAGGGAAGCCGGCGGCAGGCAAACTGTCGATGCGAGCGTTCCACGAAGGCGGCAGCGTCAACATCGAAATTTGCGATGACGGCGCCGGTATCGATCCGGAGAGAGTAAAGAGCAAGGCCGTTCAGAAAGGCCTGATTTCAACCGAGCAGGCTGGGCGGATGAGTGACCGCGAGGCTATCAGCACCGTTTTTCTACCCGGCTTCTCTACTGCCGAACAGGTCTCGAACATTTCCGGCCGTGGCGTCGGCATGGATGTCGTAAAGACCAACATCGAGCGGATTGGAGGCGCGATTGACCTGCTGAGCGAAACCGGCGCCGGCACAACCATAAAAATTAAAATTCCGCTTACCCTGGCAATTATTCCTGGCCTTATCGTCACAAGCCTTGGCGAGCGTTTCGTCATACCGCAGGTGAGCCTCTCGGAACTGGTTCGCTTAGAGGGGCCCACGGCCCACAAGCAGTTGGAGCGAATACACGGCGCAACTGTGTATCGCCGGCGTGGGAAACTGCTGCCTTTGGTTTATCTTAATCGCGTCCTTGAGGATCCGGGTTACGTCGTCGATACGGACATTACGAACCTAATCGTTCTGCAGGTGGAAGGGCATGAGTTCGGCCTGGTGGTTGACACCATAAATGACACTCAGGAAATCGTTGTCAAGCCGCTCGGGAAGCAACTGAAAGGGCTCACCACTTACTCAGGAGCCACCATTATGGGCGATGGCAAGGTGGCGCTCATTCTCGACGTCTTGGGAATCGCGCATCGGTCGGGCGTTCTGGGCGCGAACCATTCATCGCTCTCGATGGACGACAACTCTGCAAATGAGGCGCCGGTAGACGACCGGAGGACCTTGCTGCTATTCAGCGCAGGGCACATCGAGCGTATCGCCGTGCCCTTAAGTCTGGTCGCCCGGCTCGAAGAAATTCCGGTAAGCAGCATCGAACGAGCAACGGGACAGTTTGTGACCCAATACCGCGGTCAGATTCTGCTTCTTGTCCCCTTGATACGGCATCTCGATCCAACCGCTTGTTTCAGGATGCCGGAGAGCGGGAACCTCCAGGTTGTGGTTTTCAGGCAAGGTGGTGATCTGCTTGGCTTGATTGTTGACCGCATCGTCGATATCGTCGAAGAAAAGATTTCAATAAGACGACAAGCCAAAGCTCACGGCCTTCTGGGGTCCGCAGTAATCGGTCAAAAGGTGACTGACCTGCTGGATCTGGAGGCGATCTTCAGTCAAATAGGCGAACACTGGTTTTCCGGAGGATTCGATTCAGAAGCGCCGGAGATTGACTCGTCCACCGGTCCCTCTACGCGGCAGGCATTAGAGCATCTATCCACGGCCATCGGCGATGTCGAAGCAAAGTATCAGGAGGTCATCACTGCATGTTGACCACGGGACAGCAACGCCCATTTAACTCGGCGGCGACGGCACAGTACTCCACTTTCCACATTGGCGATCTGTTGTTTGGGATCGACGTGATGAAAGTGCAGGAAGTGTTGCGTTATCAGGAGATGACGAGAGTTCCTCTGGCGCCGGACGTAGTGAGAGGTCTAATCAATCTTCGTGGTCAGATCGTCACGGCTGTCGACCTTCGCCGGCGTATGAACCTGGAGCCACGCTCCGCCGACCAACTCCCGATGAATGTCGTCGTGCGATCTGCAGAAGGTGTCGTCAGCTTACTGGTAGATGAGATAAGTGACGTTTTAGAAGTACGGAGAAGCAGTTTTGAAGATCCGCCGCAAAACTTGCCTGATGAACAGCGGAATCTGATCGAAGGATTGTACAAGCTCGATGAAGAACTCCTTCTAGTCCTAGACCTGGAGCGGGTTCTTCAAGTTCCAAACGGCTCTGCATGAACCCTGCGCAGCCACTCGCCAACCTGAAATGTAATTGAAAAGAGAAACCGAAAGAAGATAGCGATGCCCAGCAAGAATATTAAACAGGCAGTATTTAAGAGCAAATCACAGAACTCTCCGTTACGCGTCTCTAAGAAGACCGTGAGTACAGACAGTGGTGACTACAGTGCGGTCATTGCTGCTCTCAGCAAGGCACAAGCTGTCATCGAGTTTCAGATGGATGGCGTGATTCTCACTGCCAATGAGAACTTTTCGCAAACGATGGGGTACCGACTCGATGAGGTGCTGGGGCGCCATCACCGCATGTTTGTCGAGGACGAGTACCGGACCAGCTTCGAGTACACGGACTTTTGGGCCAGGCTCAATCGTGGAGAGGCTCAGACGGCGGAGTTTAAGCGGGTTCGCAAGGACGGCACGACGGTCTGGATTCAGGCCTCCTACACTCCAATCCTCGATTCGAAGGGGAAGCCGTTCAAGGTGGTTAAGTTTGCCACCGATGTGAGCGAGCAGAAGCTGACAAACGCGAATTACACCGGGCAGATCGCAGCAATCAGCAAGTCGCAGGCCGTGATCGAGTTTCAACTGGATGGAACGATCATCACCGCCAACGAAAACTTTCTCCAAACGGTCGGCTATGCACTCGATGAGATCAAGGGCCGCCATCACCGCATGTTTGTCGAGGAAGCGCACCGGAACAGCGACGAATACAAGCAGTTTTGGGCTAAACTCAACCGCGGCGAGTATCAGGCCGGCGAATACAAGCGGGTCGGGAAGGGCGGTAAAGATGTCTGGATTCAAGCCTCCTACAATCCCATTTTCGATCTAAGTGGAAAGCCTTTTAAGGTCGTCAAGTTCGCTACCGAGGTGACCGAGCAGAAGCTGGCCAACGCAAACTACACCGGACAGATCGCAGCAATCGGCAAGTCGCTGGCTGTGATCGAGTTCCAGCTGGATGGAATTATCATCGGCGCTAACGAGAACTTCCTCCAAACCCTGGGCTATTCGTTGGATGAGATCAAAGGCCGTCATCATCGCATGTTTGTGGAAGAAGCTTACCGGGACAGCCACGAGTACAGAGAGTTCTGGGCTAAGCTCGGCCGCGGCGAGTATCAGGCGGCCGAATACAAGCGGATTGGCAGGGGCGGCAAAGAGGTTTGGATTCAGGCCTCCTACAATCCCATCCTCGATCTAAATGGAAAGCCTATTAAAGTCGTCAAGTACGCGACCGACATCACCGACAGAGTTAAGGCAGCAGGCGAACTCCGGCGCAAAGTAGCGGAGATCCTGAATATTGTGAGCCTGGCCGGACAGGGCGACTTAACTCAGGAAATCACGGTAAAGGGAGAAGACGAAATCGGTCAAATTGGCAAGGGGCTCGACTCCTTCATACAGAATCTCCGAGGCAGCGTGGTCAAGATGATGGAAGGCTCAACCGCAGTCGGATCGGCGGCGGAAGAGTTGAACGCCATCAGCCAGCAGATGGCCGGTAACTCGGAGGAAACCGCCACACAAGCGTTTGTGGTCAGCGGCGCCAGCAAGCACGTTTCGGAGAATGTTTCCATTGTGGCGGCTAGCAGCGAGGAAATGCTGGCTTCAATTCGAGAAATCTCCAAGAGTGCAAACGAGGCATCGCGAGTGGCGAAGACTGCCGTCAACGTTGCGGAAACCACCAATCTCACAATCGAAAAACTGGGAGAGTCGAGCGTGGAAATCGGAAAGGTGATCAAGGTCATCACCTCTATCGCTCAGCAAACAAACCTCCTAGCGTTGAACGCGACTATCGAAGCCGCTCGGGCCGGTGAAGCCGGGAAAGGCTTTGCAGTGGTTGCCAACGAAGTAAAGGAATTGGCAAAGGAAACGGCCAAGGCCACGGAAGAGATCGGGCTGAAAATCGATGCTATCCAGCGAGACACCAAAGCCGCAGTCTCGGCGATCGGCGAAATCAGTTCCATCATCAATCAGATCAGTGACGTTTCTACGACTATTGCCTCTGCTGTTGAAGAGCAGACCGCCACAACCAACGAAATCGGGCGGAATGTAAGCGAAGCCGCGAAGGGTACAACCGACATCTCAGCCAACATCTCGGGCGTTGCGGCAGCGGCCCAAAATACAACGCAAGGCGCCATGGATACGCAAAGAGCTGCCGTGGCACTGAATGAGATGGCTGCTTCGCTGCAAGCTCAAATCAGCCATTTCAAAGTCTAAGAGAAAAGTCGAAAGCGCAGCACTTTCCAGGAGATCCGCGTGAAAACAGCATTAGTCGTAGACGACTCCAGAGCGATTCGCATGATTCTTACTAGAACTTTGTCCAGCCTCGGCTACAGCGTCACGCCAGCTGCGAACGGTAGGGAAGCACTCGACGCTCTGGAGCTTGACCCGCTGGTCTCCCTGGCTCTCGTCGATTGGAACATGCCGGTAATGAACGGGCTCCAGTTTGTAAAAGCTTTGCGAGCGGATGCCAGGTATGCTGCCACTAAAGTCTTGATGGTTACCACCGAAACCGAGTTCGAACAGATCACCGCTGCTCTGGAAGCCGGAGCGAACGACTACGTAATGAAGCCTTTCAGTGACGAAGTAATTACGGAACGGCTTCAGGCGCTAGGCGCATAGGGAGAACGTTTTTGACGCGAAGAATTATCGGAAAGGACACCCGTATCAGAGTTCTTGTGGTGGACGATTCTGTCGTGATTCGACGGTTGGTCGTCCACGCTCTCGAACAGAGCGCTTCTTTCGAGGTCGTCGGGAACGCAGCGAACGGATTGATTGCTTTGCGGATGATCCCGCTCACCAAGCCGGATGTGGTCACGCTGGATGTCGAAATGCCAGAGATGGACGGGCTTCAAACGCTGCGTGAGATCCGGCGCCTCTATCCGGACTTGATCGTCATCATGTTCAGCACCCTAACGGAGCGTTCGGCCGCCGTGACCATCCAAGCACTTACTTTAGGGGCAAACGATTACGTTGCGAAAGTGTCGAACACCGGATCTTTGGATCGCTCCATGGAACGCCTCCGCGAGGAACTCATACCCAAGCTGGAGCAGTTTTTTGTCCGCCCCTCTGCTGCCGCAGCTCCTCTCAAACTTCCGAAAGCCGCTCCCATCAATCTCCCGAACAAGCAACCTGCCTATAAACCGGGCAATACGAACAACTCCGGAAGGACTGTCGCGCCTCGTGTGGTTGTAGTCGGCGTGTCGACGGGAGGACCCCAAGCCCTGGCCGAAATCGTACCAATGGTCCCGGAGACGTTTCCTCTGCCGATCCTGATCGTCCAGCATATGCCTGCGCTTTTCACCCGCTTCCTCGCAGATCGTCTTCAACAATTGACAAAACTGCGAGTGCAAGAAGCCGGCGAAAACATGCTGGTTGAAAGTCGCAGTATCTACATCGCTCCCGGCGGATTTCACATGTACGTTGAACGTCAAGGAACACGCGAAGTCCTGCGTCTCAGTAACGAAGAACCTGAGAACTCCTGCCGCCCCGCGGTCGACGTTCTCTTTCGGTCGGCAGCCGCAACTTACAACGGAGCAGTTATTGCCGTCATTCTGACGGGCATGGGCAAGGACGGAATGCGCGGAGCCGAGGCGCTGCGCCGCCAGGGAAGTTACGTGATTGCCCAGGATAAGAACTCCAGTGTGGTGTGGGGCATGCCGGGAGCCGTTGTTCAAGCTGGTCTCGCTGATTCAGTGCTCGATCTGAAGAGCATTGTTCCCGCGATCGAAAGACATGTGTAGGAAAGAACACAACGTATGCTGCCTATGATTGAGAACCTCACTGAGATATCGAGTGAGAACTACGCTTACTTGCAGCAGCAAATTTATCGCTCTTCCGGCATTGTGCTGGACGACAGCAAACGCTACCTCCTCGAAGCGCGCCTGACACCCATCGTACGGAAACAGAACCTGAAGAGCATCAACGATCTGTGTTCCCTTCTGCGGGCTACGAGCCAGCCGAGTATTGCGCGGGAAATCACAGAGGCTATGACCACGAATGAAACGCTCTTCTTTCGTGACTCCACTCCGTTTACGCTTCTGAGGGAAAAGATCATTCCCGCTCTGATCGAGCAGCGTAAGCTATCGCGCCAATTCAGCATCTGGTCCGCTGCCGCTTCTTCAGGCCAGGAAGCCTACAGCATCGCCATGACCATTCTCGAGATGGGTCTGAAGGATTGGAAGATCGACATTCTGGGGACAGATCTGGCGGAGAAAGTTCTGGATAGAGCGCGCGCGGGGAAATACATTCAGATCGAAGTCAACCGAGGACTTCCGGCCGCCTATCTGGTGAAATACTTCAATCGCCAGGGCCTCGAGTGGCAGATCAAAGACGAAGTGCGGCGCATGGTTCGTTTTCAGCAATTCGATTTACGCCAGCCTATGAATGGACTTGGACCGTTTGACATTGTTTTTTGCCGGAATGTACTGATTTACTTCGATCTCGAGACGAAGAAGAGTATCCTTCGGCAGATCGAAGGCACTTTGCGTTACGGCGGTAGCCTACTGCTTGGCGCAGCAGAGACAACCATGAATCTGAATACATCGATGGACCGCCAAACCATCGATGCCGGCACGTTTTACGTAAAGAAATAAGGACTCGAGCATGCTTTCCGTTATTAATTATCGAGAACTCCTGTCTCAAATCACTGTAGATGTCTTTCACACCATGTTGCGAATGGAGGTGATTGCCTGCGACGAGCCATTACCAGTGTCAAACGAGGTTGCCGCAATCGTGCGATTTGAAGGCGCTTCCGATGCAGCGCTATCGATTCAGTGCTCGTTTGATCAAGCGATCGAGTTTACGAGGCGTCTGATGCGAAATGCCGGGCCCGTTTTTTTTGACGACGATGCCAGAGATGCTCTCGGTGAAATAGCCAATGTGATTGGCGGGAATGTAAAAGCTCTTCTGCCACAGAAGTCCATTCTTTCGGTACCCGAAGTGTTCTCCGGAGATCCAACGCCTCGTCTCTCAGATGACGATTACGTCGCTCGGCTCATTTTCCAGAGTGAAGTAGGCGCTTTCTCTCTATCGTTTTTGCAAGGTCCAACTTCCGACACTCGGGAAACCGACACTTTGGTTGAGGAGAAAGTCTATGGTTAGACAGAACCAGCCCGCCTACACCTTCTCCGACGGAGCGCATCTTCCGCAGCTTCTCCGAGGGCCGCGCCAGCCCGAGACGGCTAACAACAGCGATCTGAACGTGCTTCTAAATATGGTCGCCGATCAGACTGCCTTCGATCTAAAGCAGGCAAGCGATTTTGCACGAACTGCGGCTCTCCAGGACCCGGATCTGGAAGCGAAACTCATAAAAGCCGCCAACGGAGTAAAATGTTCCGCGGACGAGGTCATCCGTATCATCCGAATCCTGGAATGTATCTGTCCAAAGTCGCAACTGCTGAGTCATCTCCTCAGTATTGAGGGATCGTTTCAGCCCCGAATTCGCTCCAAAATTGTCCTAACAATCGGACGCCTTGTTCAAAACGCAAACTGGTTGCAGGAACAGTTGGAAGATGAAAACCCGAGAGTACGCGCGAACGCAGTGGAAGCGTTATGGGAGGTTCGAATTGAAGGGGCCAGCGAACTCTTCTTGCAAGCGGCGCGCGATCCTAACAATCGCGTCGTCGGAAATGCCGCTTACGGGCTGTACAAGCTCGGCAGTCAACGGGCCATTCCGATCTTGTGTTCACTTCTCGCTAATCCTTCGAAATCGTTTTGGAAGACCGGGCTATGGGCAATCACGCAGTTAGGCGACCCTCGCTTTCTGAGGCAGCTTGAAGCGCCGCCAGCAGGACTTCCAGAAGACCAGGAAGAGAAGAAGCTACGAGAACTCGCGCGTCAACGCCTCACTGCGCGTCTGCAGGCATCGCATTTCGCCGGCACGATAATGCTGGATCTGTCTTCCTTTACAGGCAATGAGACTCGCATTGCGAAATTGTCTTGCTTGTCGCCTGACTCTCATTCTTGTTATGGGCAGTCCGAACTCAATGCCTTGAACTTTTTAATTGAGGAGAACGGCCGGCAAATTGAGGAGTTTGAGTGCCGTTGGATAGAACCGGCGGAGAAAATTTCTGTTTCGATCGTAGCGCCGGCCAGTCTCAGCTCCCGCGGGCCATCGCTACGGTCACTCGCACAACAGGCTTCGAGTGGAGACGCTGTTTCGATTTTGCGATATCTTCCGTCGCTGCAATCCAGCGGGAAGGACGTCAGAAATTTGCTGGCGGAGGGTTCAGCCGTGGAAGTTTCTATTGGTCTCGGATCGCAAGGCTCCTCCCCTCTGAATAACTTTGGGGAAGCAGTGCTCAAAGGCTTCGACAAACTGACGACCGCGGCCGGCCCACAACACTTGTTCTTGGTCGTCGACCGGTCAGTTGAAGCCAAACTGTCCGCGAACATCCGCAAGCTTGCACGAGCCATCAAGGTCATCATTCATGTCGTAGCCGCGACGGATATAGCCGATGAACTGTCGCAAGCGCTTCGCCTGCTCTGTGAAAAGTCCGGAGGAACTTTTTTAATTTCCGATTCGGCAGTCGTCCTCCCCGCTCTGATCAACGCGGTCCGGGCGCGCTACAACAGTTCCTGCGAGCTTTCCTGGAAAGGCATTGGCAAAAATCCATCGAACGTTCTCATTAGATGTATCAGTGGGTGCGGATACGGCGAACTTGATATCACCAGGTAGGATCGCTCTCCGAAGCCGGTTTTATGAGGCTACACTCGCTCTGGTCGTGGCTCAGTAAATCGTTGATAGATAGAAGTCGATAGTAAGTCCTCGGCTGTCGATCGCTGCCGTGGAAGGATTATTATTTGTTTTCGCAGAGTTAAAAAAAAATGAAAGCTCTCTGGTAAGTTCGGCAAATGGCCTCCACGGTGGATTTGAATAACGATCAGGTCTTACAAAGGAAATCAGCAATGGCGAGTAAACGAGTAAAACTGTAACGCCGAGCCGCCCCCAGCGGAGTAAGACCAGGTGCAGCAGGAGTTTGGCGCAATCCGGCAGGAAGCGGAGGCCGCTCGCAAGGCGGTTAGTCCGAAGAGTGTCGAAATCGAGCAGTGCCGTGCAGAGGAAGTACGACAGTCTGTGGAGCCGGTTTCAGTGGAGTCCGTGGCGCAGCGCATCTCCGCCCTTAATGGGGAGGTGTCACGCACATTGCTGGAATTGTCGGAAAAGCTGACGGCCGAAGTGGATTTACTGGTGCGGGTGCGGGAAGCCGTTCAACTCGAACGGCAGGAGCTGGAACGTCTTTACAAAATCGACATTGCAGCCACGTCGCTCGACCAGCTGGTCCAAGATCATGCGCGCGAGCGGGAGCGCTTAGAGGCAGAGATCGAGACACGGCGGAGTGAATGGGAGCAGGAAACACGGACTGCCGAGCGCGAACGCAAGGAAACGGAAGAAGCTCTTCGCAAACAGCGACAGCGGGAGAACGAGGATTACGAATACCGCAAGCAACTCGAGCGGAAAAAAGCGCAGGACCGGTATGACGAAGAATCGCACCTGCTCGCCCAAAAGAACGAAGAGCGGCAGCGAGAGTTGGAACGCACCTGGACTCAGCGGGAGACGGCTTTGGCGGAGAGAGAAGAGGAGCTCAGGCGGCTACGGCAGCAGATAGAAGAGTTGCCGCAGCGCATTGCGGCGGAAAAAGAAGCGGCTCTGGCGGAAGCGACGCGGCAAGTCACGGCACGTTTATGAGCAGCAGATTCTGGTGCTGCAGAAAGATGCCGAAGTGGAGCAGAAAGTGGCGACGCTCCAGGTCACGGGGCTGCAGGAAGCACTGAAACGGCAGACGGAGCAAATGGCGGCATTGGAAAAAGCAGTTGAGGAAGCTAAGCGCCAGGTGCAGGATATTGCCTTAAAGGCAATCGAAGGCGCTTCGGGATCGAGAGCGCTGGCGCATGTCAACCAAATAGCAATGGAGCAGGCAAAAGGCCGCCCTCAGGGATGAGGAGCAGCGAGGACGTTGACGATACGACGGCAGCGATCATAGTTGCTCCGGTTTTCCGATGGCCGCCGCAGTCTGGTTTCGTGCCGCGTACTGGAGCCAGGAGAAGTGTTAGAGCTAAACCGCGATGCACTGCGGACCATCATGCAGACCGATGCCACGATCGGAAGCATCCTTTTGAATGCGTTTGTCCGGCGGCGAAGTTATCTGATTGCAAATGCTATCGGAGATACGGTGCTCATCGGATCTGTTCACTCGAGCGACACATTGCGGCTGCGTTCCTTCCTGGGGCGCAACGAGCACCCGTATACCTACCTGGATGTCGATCGTGACACCGATATTCAAACTGTCCTTGATCAATTTGCTATTCGATTGGACGAGATACCCGTTCTGATCGGCAGGAGCAACTTAGTTCTACGTTGCCCAACCAATGCTGAGGCGGCGGTGTGTTTCGGACTTAATGCGGGCGTCAATCAGACCGATCCGTTCGACGTAATTATTGTGGGGGCTGGTCCGAGCGGTCTTGCTGCCGCGGTTTACGGCGCATCAGAAGGCCTCGATGTACTGGTAGTGGAGAGCAATGCTCCGGGAGGCCAAGCAGGATCGAGCTCGCGTATTGAGAACTATCTCGGCTTTCCGCTCGGGGTTTCCGGTCAGGAGCTTGCAAATCGAGCGTTTGTCCAAGCAGAAAAATTTGGGGCCAAGATATCTGTCGCCCTCAGCGCTAACAGTCTGGAATGCTTACATACTCCGTACAAGCTTCGACTCGACGACGGAACGCTCCTTAGAGGAAAGACGATTGTTGTGGCCTCCGGCTCTCGCTATAGGAAACTGGGCATAGAAGGCGCCGATCGTTTCGACGGCAAGGGAGTTTATTACGGCGCCACCCAACTCGAGGCCGCTATGTGTGGGGATGAGGAGGTCGCGATAGTAGGCGGGGGGAACTCCGCCGGTCAGGCCGCGATCTTCCTATCAGATTTTGCAAGACATGTTCATTTGTTGGTGCGTGGGCCGAGTCTCGCCAGCACGATGTCGAAATACTTGATCTCCAGAATTGAAGCCTCGAAGAAGATCTCGTTACGAACAGAGACCACGGTGCAGTCGCTAGAGGGCGAAGACCATCTGCAGAAGATTTACTGGCGGACGTGCAGCGAGGGCGGCATCTCTTGTCATTCGATTCAACACCTGTTCATGATGGCAGGGGCAGAACCAAACACGGCATGGCTCGGAGACTGCTTAGCCTTGGATAGCCACGACTTCATCAAGACCGGCGCCGATGTATTAGAGTCCTGGGACTTGAAGCGAGCGCCGTTTCCCTTGGAGACTAGTGTTCCGGGAGTTTTTGCAATCGGCGATGCTAGGGCGGGTAGTATGAAACGGGTGGCCTCTGCCGTTGGGGAGGGTTCAATGGCGATCCAATTTATTCACCAAGTCCTGGCGATACAGTAGCCGGCTCAGGTATTTCCCGGATTAAGGAGAAAGTAACTGTGAATCAACCGATGTTGAAACTAGAGACCTGGCCGGAACTTGACTGGGCGCAGTGGAACGAGACTGCCGACACCTTGCATATGTTCATGCAGATGGTTGGCAAAACCCGCGTCGCCCTTACTCCCGTTCAAAACCACTGGTGGAACGTGCCGTTTTACATCACCGCGCACGGACTCTCTACGTCGGCCATGCCGGTGGCAACAGGCGGTCTGCTCGACATCGAATTCGACTTCATCGGGCATGAACTCATCTGCCGGCGCAGTTCGGGCCAGATCGAACGGCTTGTGCTGCGTCCACAGTCCGTTGCTGCTTTTTTCGCCGAGTATCGAACCACTCTTGCCAGCCTTGGCGTAAAGGCTGAGATCGACCCTATGCCGGTGGAACTTAAGGAACCGATTCGCTTTGATCAGGACACGGTTCATAACAGTTACGACGCCAATGCCGTCTTCCGGTTCTGGCAAATTTTAAGCAATGCCGATACGCTCTTGAAGCGCTTCTCCACTAACTTCTACGGAAAGATCAGCCCGGTACACTTTTTCTGGGGCTCCCTTGATCTCGCGGTTACACGTTTTAACGGCCGCAGAGCGCCGGCACGTCCGGGAGCAGACGCAATCCAGACGGAGGCCTACTCTCACGAATGCATCAGTGCCGGCTTCTGGCCCGGAAATGGCGGATACGGACAGGCTGCATTTTACTGCTACGCGGCGCCTGTTCCGGAGGGCCTCAGCCAAGCCACTCTCACCAGCCAGGGCGCCTTCAATAAAGATCTGGGTGAGTTTCTGCTGAACTATGACGACGTGCGTCAATCTGCGGATCCGGCGCAGGCTGTCCTGGATTTTCTGGAAAGCACTTATTCAGCAGCTGCCGACTCGGCTAAGTGGGACCGCGCAAATCTCGATCGTCACGACGGTATCGCCGATGCGGCCGTTCATCTGTCATGAATTTAATAGCCTACACAGGCCGCAGTCTGTGCTTCTCCAAGAGCACTAAATGCGTGGCCTCTCAGAGCCCGCTTCGAGTTCGCCGAACGGGATAATCAATAGATGGGTTCCGCCGACTGTTCGAACCGGATTCGATTTGCTTACCGGAGCAATGATGTGTATCCGCGTAAATCATGGAGCGAAATCAAAGAGGATATCTAAGTTCTTATTGCGCCGCTGTGCCGCGGAAACGCCAGGATCGAGAGTGATGGATACGTTCTCTATGACGGCGACGTATGCCCCGGCATGTTGTGCCTCGCTTTTCTGGGAGAACGCGTGCGTACGGCTGTAAACTCGGCTTCGCGAACTGTTTGTCTTTTCATTCCGGGAACGCAATTGCGCCAGATCTTTGACAGACAGGAATACCGCCATTATCCCGGCAGGATGAGCTACATCGATCCATTGCTGCAACCGAGCTATCAGGTGGAGCGCCTTTGCTCAGCTCTGTTTGCGGCTCCGGAGTTTGATCCCGCGCAGCGTCAGCTCTTTATAGACGGGTTGGCGCACTCCTTGCTGGCTTGCATTCTCGGGATCCGCAGCCGACGGCCGAGCATTCGGAAATCCCAACTTGATCGCGGGCTGAGCGACGCCGAGCTTGAGCGATGCATTGAATATGCAGACTCCATGATGGAGCAGCGAATGGACCTAAATGCCTGGGCCGAAAAAGTTCTACGGGAAGCACTTGAGAAAATAGGCGTGAAAGCCGAGCGTAGCGTCACGATGATCTCCTTCGCTCAGGATGAGCGTGAGACCAGCGTCACCGCTGTGCTTCAGCATAGCGATGGATCGCTCGAACGCTTCGATTGTCCTTACATGATCGACGCTGAAGGTACACACAGTACCGCACGAACGACGTTGGGACTACAGTTCCAAGGCAAGTCTCTAGCCGAAGACTACGCGCTCGGTGATCTTTACATCGACGGTGATCTGGTGGAGACGGACCTCATATCTTTTCCTCGGAGCACGGCTTCATGGGCCTGTTCCCGATGGGGAAGCGCCGCTTCCGGCTGATTGCCAGCAATCCCATCAGCAAGCCTTCAAAGGACACAGAGCCGCCAATTGAAGAGCTGCAGCAGATCTACGATCAGCGGTCGCATATTCCGGGGCGCTTCCGCGACATGAGCTGGATTTCATGGTGCCGCATCAACAGCCGTATGGTTCATCAACTGAGTGTAGGGCGAGTGTTCCTGGGCGGAGATTCCGCCCACATCCATAGTCCGGCGGCTGCTCAGGGCATGAACACGGGCATGCAGGACATGATCAATCTTGCCTGGAAGATAGCAATGGTGATGAAGGGACAGGCTAAGCCGGAGCTCCTGGACACCTACAGCGCCGAACGCGTGCCCGCGATCAAAAACGTGCTGGCCAAGACTGAGGGGCTGACCCACGCTATCGGTTCGGAGAGCACGCTGTTTCGCTCCGTCTTCGATCACCTTGCGCCATGGGTCGTCAGCACCGAGACGATCCAGCACAGCAGCACAGAGCGTATGAGTCAGCTCGCACTCAACTACCGCGGCAGCCCTCTGTCAGTTTATGACGGGCATGGAGGCAACCTGCGCGCAGGCGATCGCATACCGGACTTGCCGGTGACGGTGGTGAACCGGGAGGGCTCGGCCGAGCAGCAACCGCAACAAACTACGATCTTTGGCCTGTTGAACCCTGCGACGTTTACGCTGCTCTACAGCAACATCGCCGATCCGGCAAAGACTCATTCAGAGATAGACGGTGCGATCGGCTCCTGGCACTACCTGATGCGAGGGCGTCAAATCGCGGCGCTAGAAACCGGCGATGGCAGATTCAAGAAGTTGTTCGGCAGTTCGCCCTCGATCCTGATGGTGCGGCCGGACGGGTATGTCGCGTTCGCAGGAACGGACAAGTCAATTTCCGAACTGGCGAAGTTCTGCGATAAATGGTTGGTGTCACAGCCCTTGCCAACAAACAAGGAGGAGAAAAATGCGTGACGAGACCACAGCCTGGGATCAGCTCTCCAGCGAGACAGCACAGGTATTGCTATGCGATCTGCAGAAGTAGATTGTTGCCCGCAGCAGATGTCAGGCTAACAGCAACAGCTTGCCGATGCCGCCCTTTTCAACCGCAGTGTGACCGTCGCGAGCTTCGTTGATGCCAAGCTTGTGAGCGGCATCTTTGAGCTAATCGCGGAAGATGAAGCGAAACAAGCCGTCCAACGGATTTGTTAAGTTTAGCTGATTTGTCAGTAGTGTCCCAACGTTTGCGGAATGAAACCGTGTAAGTCATTGATCGGAAATCAATAGATGCTGATTTTTGCTGGTCTCGATTTGAGCTGCGGCAGGCTCTGCGACCCTGCGAAGTACAACTTCGCGGGGACGACGAATGAATCAAGGCAAGCTGGTGTTTGCGCAGGTAATGGAGCATCTGCCGCTGACGACGTTGCGTCGGTGCGTGGCCCGCTATCGGGGCGAGCGCAAGGTGAAGAGATTCTCTTGTCTGGATCAGTTCCTGTGCATGGCCTTCGCGCAGTTGACCTATCGCGAGAGCCTGCGCGATATCGAGACCGGTCTGCGCGCTCAACGTTCCAAGCTCTATCATCTTGGGATTCGGTCGATGGTCGCGCGCAATACGTTGGCCAACGCCAAGGCGGTGCGCGACTGGCGCATCTATGCCGACTATGCGCAGAGCCTGATTGGCATAGCCCGGGCGCTGTATGCCGATGAACCGTTTGGAGTCGATCTGCGGGAGTCCGTGTATGTGCCGGATGCAACCACTATCGATCTGTGTTTGTCGGTATTCCCGTGGGCTCCGTTCCGTTCGACGAAGGCCGCGGTCAAGCTGCACACGCTGCTGGATCTGCGCGGCAACATTCCTTCGTTCATTCACATCAGCGCCGGCGAGATGCACGAGGTCAATATCCTCGATCAACTGCTGCCCGAACCGGGCGCGTTCTACATCATGGATCGGGCTATCTCGATTTCGAGCGGCTGCATCGGATTCACGAGGGCGGCAGCTTCTTCGTGATCCGAGGCAAGTCCAACCGCAAGGTCAAGCGTCGCTACTCGCATCCGGTCGACCGCTCGACGGGGTTGATCTGCGATCAGACTGTTGTGCTGACCGTTTTCTACTCCCACCAAGGCTTCCGGTCCCCGCTCCGGCGGATCCGTTTCAAGGATCCCGAGACGGGAAAGACACTGATTTTTCTGAGCAACAACTTCACCCTTCCGGCCCTCACTATCACCAAACTGTATCGCTGTCGCTGGCAAGTCGAACTGTTCTTCAAGTGGATCAAGCAGCATCTGCGCATCAACCTAAAAACGGCAGTTAGCTGGTGGTTGCGGCCATATGGCCGACGCTTCCGAGCACCTTTCCACGGAGAAAATTTCGAAATGCGGCACTAAGAATCAGCCTCCACCGTGCGACTTGAGTTAACTGCTCCGAAGTCACCTTGATTCGCTTGAGAAACCCGCTCACCTTGGTCAGCGCTTCGGCAATCGCCAGCGCCTTGGAATGCGTACTGGTGACCTCCACCGTGGTTGATTGCTGTGCCGTGTCCGCCGAGCTATACCGTGCAGCGCCAGCGGTCGCGAAGTAATGGCCTCAGCGTGCTTGTCCGGGATTCCCAGACGCATATAGATCGTCCACCAGTTGTAGACGAGCGCGGTGATGCGCGCCATTACCTGGCATCGGTTCCGGTCGTATGTGGTGAAACCGGTCCATGCCCACTGGTTTTTCAGCTCGTCGAAATTGTTTTCCGAGTCCGCCCGGTCGCGGTAATGCTGTGCGATGGTCCGCACCTCATCTTGCAACCAGGTCACCAGCACCGCGTATTCGTAGAGCACACCCCGATACGTCGCTTCGGGCAGATCCAAATTCAACTGTTTGGCGGTCTTCCTTTTGCTCTTCTTCTCCTCCGTGGCGCCTTCGCGCAACGGCCGTCGCAACACCACTACGCGCCGTCTCTTGCTCCACCCGCTCAACTGTAGTTCGGTGTCCAGACCTTGCCACTTTTACTCTGCATCCACCCACTGGTCATGACCCATTAGCTTCGCGATCAGCTCCTTCACCTTCACGCTCTGCTTCAGCTTGAACACATACGCAATTTCCCGTTGCTCGGCTCCTTCCATCGCCCGCTCTGTTCCCCAGTTGCAATCACCGCGCAGAAACCGCGGAGAGCTCGACTTCGGCAGTCCGTCTAGCAACGGCCACAGCTCCGGCTGCGCAAATGATGCCGCCGTCTGATTCCCCGCCTGGATTTCCACGTCCATCACCACTCGTAAGTTCCCGATGAAATAGCTGTGATAGGCGTGCGACGGTCGTCCTGGCTTTTGCGGATTGTATCCCACCTTCGCATCTTCCTGCTGTCCATAGAGGGGCTTCACCGTCGTGTCCACATCCAACGCCCACGGCTCTTCCAGCAACGGCTTATAGCTGAACTGTAGATGCTTCTTCAACCATGGTCCGCTTTCCTCTTTTTTCATCGCCGACAAACCACGTCGCACTGAGTCCTCGCTTGCGACCTTGCTCATTCCCAGCAATTCGGGATTGACTCCATCGCCTCGCAACGCGCTGATATGCGCTTACCGCCAGTGCCCCGCCAGTACCGATAACAGAATCGTCCCCAGCACATCCCTCTTCCGCGGTGCGTTCGCACTGGTGTACCGTAGCGGGCAATCCTTCACCCAATTTTCAAATAGCCCGCTGGTCTTCAGAAACTCGATGAAGAACGCCATCTGCCCCAAGCTGCTTACCTCAGCATCCGGCGCCCACCGGAACTGAATTTTGCCGGCAAATGTATCCAAGCTCAGACTGCCTTCCGGGGCCTGCATCGCCCCTCTTTCCCACTCACCCTTTGGGGTGAACCCTGACCACGGATCTTTCGCCGCTCATGTTGAAACAATACCAGCTACTTCTCTGCTCAAACGAACGACTGGCCGCCGTTTTTAGGATCAAAGCCTTCTTCGGTACCTCCGAGAATGCGGTCAAGTCACAGATTTGGATTGCGGTTTCGGTTTACGTCCTGGTTGCCATCGTCAAAAAGCGCTTGAAGATCACCGCCACCCTCTACGAAATCCTACAGATCCTGAGTCTCACTATGTTTGAGAAAACACCTTTGGATCAACTACTTAACCGTTCCGTAGAAGACGAAGTATTCATCGACTCATGCAATCAACTGAATTTGTTTGAATGAACGTTGGGACACTACTGCTGATTTGTTTAGATCTGCCGTGACGCAGTCGTCTCGGACGCCGAATGTAGCGCAGATGATCTCGATTATGACCGCGTGTCGAGTGCTGGTTCCTGATGGTGAAGCTATCGCGACCAGGGGCAGGAGATTGATCGCCGAAATCAGCATACAAGAAAGCCTTGTGCGATTACTGTTTCAACGGGTAGCGCGACTGCACCGACGACGTCAGCTAGTGGTTCTATATGGATGAGACTCCATGCACCGGGAGGAGTGAGGTCGCCGCATTCGAAGGAAACGACCTGGGGTGGGCTTTCCGGAGCGAGCGTCACTTCGAAACAGTCCAGCGGCATCGAGAGTCCTAGTCCAATCGCTTTCGTCACTGCTTCCTTCCTTGTCCAACAGCGGAAGAAAGCTCTCGACCGTTCGATCTCCGGCAGCGCCATCAGTGTGGCATATTCGTGCTCGCCGAAGAAGCGCCTTGCAACGTCTTTATAATCCGGGAGGAGCCGCACGGTTTCAACATCCGCTCCAACTGTCGTTTTCGATGTCACGGCCACGAGTGCCAGTTGGTCGCAATGCGACAGGTTGAAATGGTGGCTTGGTGATCCGATTCCGTTCGCAAGTCCGGGTTTCCCGTGGGCTCCGTAGTAGAACTTAATGTCCGCTGGTGACGTTTGCGTGTAGTGCGCCAGAACACGCCGTAAGAACACGTGGCTCCTGATAAACCGCTGGCGATTGGCGGGGAAAATCTGCCGGTCCGCTCTCGCTACCTCCTTCTCCGATAAAAAGTTAGTGGAGTCGAGACTGCCGTTCACATGGAGAGGAGTAGCCCAAATGTGTACACCCTCGGAACACGAATCGGGCAACGTCAAATCGTCCCAGGTGACCACCCGAAATGAAATTGCGCCAGCGCTCATAGTGTCAGGCCTCATAATCTTGGTTCTGGGAACAAATCGATCGGATCCTTTGTTAGTTCAATTTCGCGAGCGCCGTTTTCGAGCCCGACACCCCGAACCGGAAGTATGGCTGTAACTCTGTTTGGGCTGAAATCCACTCGCTCTTTTGCTGCCCCAAACTATCGTCCAGAAATGCCAAGACAAGCTTGCTGACAGCATCATGCATCGTTTCGAGCGACACGGGTCTCCTTGCCGTCCACGGCCAGGATCTTTCGAAGAGCGGCATGTCCGAGAAATCAGGATGCGTACCGTAGCGGAGGATTGCCAGATGACCATCCCAGAGCGCCAGGTCGTGCCGTATGGATTTGTGATACCGGAGAGTCCCCCAGCGCACCAGGCCGTCGTAATTGTCGGGGTATGGTCCTTCGTTTTTGAACCAGAGCGGGTCATCTTCAATCAGGAACAGGAATGGGCGGGGAATGCCACACTTCATCACATCGCGAAACATCCAGCCATCCATGTTCACTCCGACACGGAACCGCGGATCCCTGCGGCATGTCTCGGCCGCAGCAGCTCCTCCGAAGCTGTGTCCGATGGCCGCCACGCGAGAAAGGTCCATGTGTTCGATGAGGGCACCGATCTGGGGACCGCCGGCCCCACTTTCCAGCCGATCGAGGACGTATTGCATGTCCTCCACATTGGTCTCAAGAATTTCCTGAGATTTGATAGTTGAGCGCTCCAGAGCAGCTCGCGAATCCAGGTTTAACCAGGAGTCCGGCAAGCCTTTCATCACCGAACCGTCCGGGAACGGAACGCGAGCGCAACTGTCCGGATGATCGAAACCGATGACGATATAGCCATAGCTGACCAGGAATTCCGTTAAGTAGGTATTCTGGCTTCGGTAGCCGCCTGACGAAGGACTGAAAAACACAACGGGAAAGCGTGCGGGAGTTCGCGCCGCCGGGGCATCGATCCGGGCATTGGTGTTGACATACCGAAGATCGGCGTTCCTCCAGCCGAGAGCCTTGGGTTCACGATACGGAGCGGCTGGAGCATCGCTCGGAACTGCCGGATACCAGATCTGTGCGACGAATCGACGGCGCTGGCCGGGAGTCACGGCGAACTGCTCTGCCCGATTCGGGTCCGTGAAGTAGAAGGTATGGGTTCCGATGGGGTACGGTCCTGGCGGTTTAGGGAAGGAGACCAGGGGCATCATGTAGCAAGCGGCGAGGCCAATGAGTGCACTAGCGATTCCCAAATAGGATGAGAGTGACGCAAGCGGCCGGGGAATCCGAAACACTTGCGCCATAAGGAGCGCACAGACTGCGCAATAGATTGGAACGGCCATCAGTCGAGGCCCTTCATCGATCCAATGCAGTCCGAGAATCAGTACGCAAGCGGCGCTGAGGGTCCACTTCGTGCCTTTGCCTTGTCCAAGAATTGAGACAAGGGCGGTAGATACGGTGATCCAGCCGAGCAGGTTTTCGAGTGGCCTCATCTTCTTAAGCGACTCGTCCGTGTGGCCGGTGGAGTCGAGGACGCTTCGCCGTATTTGAAGAATCGAGTTCCGGTAGGGACACCATCATCAGATCCAAATGCTTCCGGATTTGTTGAGCCACTATGGATAAGTTCGGCTCGCGAAACAGCGAACTGTGTTCGCCGGGCACCTGGACGACAGAAATATTGCCCTTACAGCTTCTGCTCCAGCCGAGGTCCTGCTCATCGATCGGTATTTCTGCCGGCCTAAGGACAAGAATCGGAAAGCTGCTAACTGTGTGATGAAGTTTGTATTGCTGTAGAACGGCGATCCGCTCGCGGGCACGCTTCATCAGCGGGGGAACGGTTTTGGCTACAGCCGAAACGGATGACATCAGTCCGTTACGGAACGTGCAAGCCATGGTGTCTCTGAGAAGTTCCATTGTATTCGCCGCAGAGCGCACAAGAGTACCTGTCTCGGTGTAGTGTTGCGGATTAATGGCATCGATGAGTACGACGGTTGCTACTGTTCCTCCTCGCTCCTCAATTATTCGCGCCGTTTCGTAGGCAGTGATTCCGTCGGCGCACCAACCTCCTAAATAGAACGGACCGTTGCCATGGCGCTCGATCAAGAGACTGGCGAGTTCGCGGGCGACCTCGGGACGACGGGCCCCGAGAGGAACGGTGATGTGATCGCTCGGCGTGTCTGCGTCGCGGTATTTTGCTAGGGAAACGGCCAAAAACGGTTGATCTTCTCCCATGCACTTGGCCAGAGAGCGGAAAAAGTGGCCGCCGCCAAACATGAAGAAGGGGGTACGACTCCCTGCAGGCTGCACGGGGATGATGTCCTGCGTCATTGCATCGATCACTTCACCAGAGATCACTGCCGACATGGCAGCCGGACTAGGATCAGCGAATAGCTCGGAAAGCTTTATATCGCGGCCAAACTGTTCTCGTAGCGCAACCAGCATTCGGACCCCACTCAAGGAGTTCCCACCGACATCAAAGAAGTTGGTGAGCGCTCCGATCCGTTTCACCTTCAAGACGCGTTCCCAGATGTCGATCACGGCCTGCTCATGCTCGTTTCGCGCGGGAACAAAGGTGCCGGGAGTGGCAACGCTCAGGCCGGTCGAAGCGGTCTTCGACACGGTCCTTTTGTTTAGCTTGAGGTCCTCGATTCGCACGTCCGGGCTCGCGACAATGGCTTCCAGGATCCGACTATAATTTTCGAGTAGATGGTCTGCGATTTTAGGGTCAAACACGTCGGTGTTGACATCCACCGAAGCCCTCCAGCCATCGGTGCGTTCTACCAGGAAGAAGTTCAGATCTACGAAGGTCCCAGTGGATTTAGAAGGCAATGCGGTCATTTTGAGCCCGGCCTGCTCCCAGGGGCGAACGAAGTCTCGCTGGAAAATGAAATTTACCTGAAAAGGAAGTTGCCTTGTATGGCTGAGCTTGGGCTGGATTTCGCTCATTACCCGCTCGAATGGCACATGCTGGTACTTGACATTGTCGAAAACCACGGTGCGAGCCCGGTCGCCGAGTTCCTTAAAGGTTGGATTGTTAGAGGAGTCCAGGCGGAGGATTACCGAATTGACAAACCAGCCAATCAGCGGCTCTAGTTCGAGCTGGTCACGGCCAGAAACCTGGGTTCGGATTGCCAGGTCGGTCTGGCCGGATTCATGAACCATCAGTGCAGCGAACGCCGCCAACATACTAACGAAGAGCGTGCATCCCTGCTGATCACTGAAGCGTTTAACTGGATCTGTAAGGGCTCGGGGAAGAACGCGCGAACGAATCTCACCTTTTAAAATTGGGGAAGCAGGACGATCAAAATCAGTCGGGATGGCAATTGGCGCGAAGCCATCCAGTTGGTTCTTCAGCTCTTCGACCTGCTGATCGAGTTCTCCATTTTTCATCGATTCTTGCTGCCAACAGGCGTAGTCAGCGTATTGAATCGGCAAAGGTTCGAGCCCTGAATCTCCTTCTTGTCGCAGGCTCCGATAGAAGCGGCCCATTTCGTCGGTGACGATTCCAATCGACCATCCATCTGAAATGATGTGGTGCATGGTCAGAAGCAGAACAAAATCTTTGTCCGCGACTTGCAACAGCTTGCCTCGGAACAGCGGCCCCTTTTCAATGTCAAAGCCCACCCGCGCTTCCTCGCACGACAGACGATCGACTTCGGGTGCTCGCTGCGCTTCTTCAAGATCGCGCAGGTCGACAACGGGCAGAGCGAACCTTGCTTCAGCTTCGACAAGTTGCTGGGGCTCGTCGCCGCTAACGACAAAGCGGGTGCGCAGCACTTCGTGCCGCGCCACCACCAGTCTAAGCGCTTCCTCCAGCGAGGAAATATGGAGCGGTCCTTCCAGCCTGAAGCGGACAGCGATATTGTTTGCCGGCGTTCCCGGTGACATGCGGTCGAGATACCAGCACGTTTTCTGTACAACAGAACAGGGAAACAGGTAGCTCTCAGAACTTTGAGAAAGCGACATATCTGCGTGGTCTTCTGTTCGAATCATTTGATGCTCCGTTCGCCTTCTGATTACTGCCGGGTGGGAATCCGATATGCGTCGCGGGAAACCGCCCGCAGGCGGATTTTCTCTATCGGCATCGGGCCGCCGTTCACCGGCTGATCGAGGTTCGCCAACTTCTCGATAGTTGGCCACTGCATAATCTGCTGGGCAGTAAGATTCACACCCGAGCGGTTGGCGCGAGCAATGATGCGGAAGATCTGAATGGAGTCGGCTCCAATTTCAAACAAGTTGTCATCAATGCTGATCTTGTCCAGATTCAAGACCTCCCTACAGATCGAGACGAGCTGCTCTTCTTTGTTATTCCGCGGTGCGCGGATCGCCCGCAGGGGTGCTGCTTGTTCAGCCTCTATTTTGGGCAGCCCGTTTCGGTTCACTTTACCGTTCGGCGTTCGCGGAATCGAGGCGAGATGCACAAAGCAGGCCGGGGTCATGTAGCCCGGCAGCGATGAACCGATGAAGGCTCGTAGCTGGGCGCCATCCACCGGATCGCCGTTTTTTGAGGTGTAGTAAGCGGCAAGTTGCTTGTTGCCTCGCTCTTCGTGGACTGTAACAATTGCCTCATTGACGGAAGGGTGCTTCATGAGAGTGGCTTCGATTTCGCCAAGCTCAATGCGGAAACCGCGAATCTTCACTTGGTGGTCGAGGCGGCCGAGAAACTCCATGTATCCGTTTGGCAGCAGACGAACTAAGTCGCCGGTGCGATACATGCGGGCGTTGCCGCCGATGAACGGGTCGTTCAAGAATTTCTCGGCTGTGAGCGCCTCACGCTGGAAGTAGCCACGCGCCAGGCCGTCGCCCGCGATGAACAGTTCGCCTGGAATCCCGAGAGGCTGAGGCTCAAGGTGAGAATCCAGCACGTAGAACTGGGTATTGTCAATTGGCGGCCCAATGCGAACCGCGGCAGGTCCTTGTTCCACTCGGTTTACGGCTGACCAGATCGTGGTTTCGGTTGGTCCGTACATGTTCCACAAATCGTCGCCAGTGGCCAGCAGTTCACTTGCTAAATCGGTAGGAAACGCTTCGCCGCCACACAACATCTTGAAATCCGGACGCGGCTTCCAGCCGGCTTCTAGTAGAAGGCGCCAGGTGCCCGGCGTTGCCTGCATTACCGAGATACGATGCTCCTCGATCATGCGTGCCAGATGGAAGCCGTTGGTTGTTGCTTCGCGGCTAGCCACGACTACGCGTCCTCCGCTCACCAGTGGAAGAAAGATCTCAAGACCCGCGATGTCGAACGACAAGGTGGTTACCGCAAGCAGCCTGTCTTCAGGCTGGAATCCTGGCTGGCGCTGCATCGAGTTTAAGAAATTGACTACCGCGCGATGCGGGATTTGAACGCCCTTCGGCTTGCCTGTCGACCCCGAGGTATAGATAAGGTAGGCCAGATCCTCCGGGCCCGGATGGGGCCGTGGGATCTGAGCAGACTCGCATTCGATCATGCTCCAGTCCGAATCGATGCACACGACGTGCGCCTCGGTTTTTACGATCTGCGGAGCGAACCGTTGTTGCGTTAGGATGACCCGCGGCTTGGCTTCATTGAGGATAAAGTCAACGCGCTCCTTAGGGTATGCCGGATCGAGCGGCAGATAGGCGCCACCTGCCTTGAGAGTCGCTAGCATGGCGATCACCATTTCCAGGGAGCGATCAAGCACTAACCCAACGGCCTCTCCCGGTGCAACGCCGTGCTTGACCAGGAAATCAGCGAGCTGCTCGGCTCGAATGTCAAGTTCAGCATAGGTGAGACTCGAGTCCTCGTAGACTAGGGCAGTCGCGGTGGGATTTGTGACGACCTGCTGCTGGAACAATTCGTGAATACATCGATCATGCTGGTATTCTCGAGCGGTCGAGTTGAAGGTCAAAACCAAATCCCGTCGCTCTGTCTCACGCAGGAGCGTAAGACGGGAGACCGGCTGACGCATGTTGTCTGCAGCGGAAAGCAACAGGGATTCATAGTGCGCAAGCCAGCGCATCACGGTAGTTTCATCGAACAGTTGTGTATTGTAATCGAGATCGAGGACCAGGCCTTCCTCGCTCTCAACGACATTCAGGAACAGGTCGAAATTTACGAATTTCTTTGCACAACTGTCAACCTCCGTTTCGAGGGCGCCGATACGAACCACCGAGAAACGCTCGACATTGAATTGAACATCGACAAGGGGTAGACGGCTCGGCTCACGTTTGATGCCGAGTTTGCGAACGAGCGTCCCGAAAGTATATTGCTGGTGATCATAGGCATCGAGCAGCGTTCGCCGGGAGGCCGCGAGCAGGTCAGCAAACGTCGTAGTTGGAGTGATTCGGATTCTGAGCGGTAGGAGATTGACGCTGTGTCCGACCAGCGTTTGACCTTCGAGGAGCGATTGACCCGCGGCGGGGATTCCAACGACCAAGTCATCTTGTCCGGTCAGGCGGCCGAGCAAGGCCTGAAATCCGGCAAGAAGGGTCGAAAACAAGGTGCTTCGTTCCGCCGCGCCTGCCTTCTTGATTTTCCGGTACTCAGCGGCATTGATTGTTCGGCGAACCGTGGCTCCTTCGAACGCTTTTACAGCGGCGCGGGGCCGATCTGTCGGCAAATCGAGTAGCGGCGGTAATTGCGCAAATTGTTGGAGCCAGTAGCTCTCGATTTCTTCTTGGGAACGTAAGGCAGCTTCAGCCTGTAGGTCCCGTGCATATTGGCTAAATGCAAGAGGTTCGGGCAAATCCGCCTTCGCGTTTCGAGAGTAAGCAGGGTATAACGCGCTTAACTCGCCCAGGATGACGTTCGTTGACCAGCCATCGCAGACGGCGTGATGCGAGGTAAAGAACACCACGTGATGCTGGGCTGCCAGGCAGACGATCCGGATCCGCACTACTGGTCCGTTGTCGAGATCGAAGGGCGTCTGAGCATCTTCGGCAGCCAGTTGTTCAAAGTCGTTCCTGGGATCCGGTGAAGCCGAGAAGTCAACCAGGGGGATCTCGATTTCAAGGTTCGAGTGGAATCGAACGGTCTTGGCTTCGAGATCGAATGTAGACCGCAGGCTCTCGTGTCGTCGAATAATTTCGGCTAGTGAAGCCCGTAAGGCGGCTTCATTAAGATCACCTTTGAGGCTAACGGTAAAGGCTTCATTGAAGGAACAAGACGCTTGTTGGACAAGCTTAGCCGAAACCAGAATTTCGAGTTGAGGTTCGGTGATAGGAGCTTCGATGACCTTGCCTGGCGTAGAGCTAACAGGTTGCGCTCCGTTTGCTGAGGAAGCAACGGTGGACGTGCTCCGCGGCAACAAATCACCTGCTTGCATCTCGCGGGCAGTCTCTTCAAAGGCGCGCTCGATTGCGAGATAGTCCTGCTGCGCATGAGCGGCGGTCAGGAAACAGGGGAAGCCTTCGAGGATGTGGATTCCCTTTGCGCGCAGGTGATAGTAGAAGAGAGTACCGAAGCGGAACTCAGTGGGAAAGCCGAAGTAGAACCAGCTGCCGCAGGTCTCGACCTTTGACGGGAGCTGGTAGCGTTCGAAGATTGCGTTCAGCTTGCCGACCAGCGTTGCAGTTTGAGCGGTCAGCGATTGCTGTAAAGCCGGCCCTTCGCTTTTAAGATGCATCAATACGGCGCGCGCGGCGGCCATTGCCAGTGGATGCCGTACAAACGTTCCAGCGAAAAAGGTGACTCCTACTTCGGGGAACGAATCATCTCCGTAATTCCACATGCCTCCGTCGAGCGCATCCATGAACGCGGCTTTTCCAGCTAAGGCGCCGATGGGGAAGCCGCCACCGAGAACCTTGCCGTAGGTGACCATGTCGGCGCGGATTCCGAAGTAGGCCTGTGCTCCTCCGAGATGAAGGCGGAATCCGGTAACAACCTCGTCAAAGATAAGCGCCGTACCAGATGCGCTCGTGATCTCACGGACGGACTGTAGAAATTCCTTCGGCTGAAGATTGGGATGCCGGCTTTGGACGGGCTCAAGGATGACGGCTGCAAGTTCAGAGGCTTGCTGGCGGATCACTTCGAGAGACTCGGGCGTCCCGTAATCGAGAACGATCACGTTTGCAACTGCTTCCGGTGTAATGCCGGGTGCGATAGGTCCTGTTCTGAGCGAATCGTTGTTGCCGATTCGCTTGACCAGCACTTCTTCAAAATTGCCGTGATAATCTCCGGCAAACATCACCACTTTCTTGCGGCCGGTCACCGTGCGCGCCAGCCGGAGCGCTGCCATCACCGCTTCCGATCCGGTATTGCAGAACGTCGCTCGCTCATTTCCAGTCAACTCGCACAAAAGGCTGGCGACTTCGCCCGCGAGCGGGGTCTGCGGACCGATTTCGATACCTTGCTCCAACTGCTTGCTCACTGCATCGTGAATGAAATCGGGCATGTGCCCCAGCGCGATCGGACCGAAGCCGTTAAGAATGTCGATGTATTCGTTACCGTCGATATCCCAAAGGCGTGAACCTTTCGACCGTACTGTGTTGATGGGGTAAACAATATCTTTCCACTCAGCGCGGAATCCTGCTACGACACGCGGATCGGCCAATACCGGCCGGTACATAGTTGTGAGCTCTTTTGAACCGGGAGTCCGCCTCGTGTAACGGTCCACAAACTCCGAGATGTACCTGCGTTGGGCGTCGCTGAGCGTGAACGTCGCATTTTGCTGGATAGGCTTATAGGGTCCGAAAGCCTTAAATTCCTTTTCCTGTTTCTGGGCGCTCGCTACGGCCGGCTTCTCCACCGGCAACACGGCAGGTTTATCAGATACGACCACCGGGGAAACGGTCGCGACAGGTTGGGCCGTCGACATGCCGCCGAGCATCTCTAGCTGGCGGTTCAACAACTGCGACATCGCTTGCAACTGCTCTTTCATCACCCGCTCTAGCGCTCCGTCGCCTGTGACTCGAACCGTTTGCGGAATCGAACCGGGTTCGGCGGTGATCGCTGGAACGGGCTGACGGTTGCCTAAAGAGACTTGATCGGGGACTGGCTGCTGGGGTACGGCCGGTTCTGCGAACAGGCTCGGAGCGGCAGTTTTGTCGAGATAATCTGCCAAAGCGTCCACTGAGGCAAGCTCGGTCATCAACTGCCGGAACGTCACCTTGACGTTAAATTGCCCCTGGAGCGCCTGCGTCACCTGGGTCAAAAACAAAGAGTCGAAACCTAACTCGATAAAGCTTGCAGCCGGATCGATCTGCGCCGCCTCCATGCCCGATAGATCAGCAAGGACAGCTATCAGGGCCGATACAAAACGTTGGCGCCGCCCGGCGACAGATGCTACTTGTGACATTGCAACTACTCCTTCTTCTTCGTGCAGGACCGCGTTCCCTGCTTCGCCTTTTGTTACTTGTTGTGATAGAACTGGCTGTGGCGCTTCGATCCAATAGCGTTCTCGTGCAAATGGATACGTGGGCATCGAAAGTTTTGCCCGTTTCGCGCCGTCGTGAACCCCTGCCCAGATCGGTTTTATCCCCGCACTCCACAGCGTTCCCAGGGTGCTCAGCATGGAGCGATAATCGTCCCGCGCTTCTATTGAAAGGGACTCGGTAATCGAGGATGTGACGATCTGTTCACCTTTGTCCGCAGTAGGTTGCTGGCGCGCCAGGACCTGTAAAATCCTCCCCGGTCCTACTTCGAGCAGGATGTTGCGGGAGTCTTGCCGCAGGTGCTTGATTCCGTCGGAAAAACGCACCGGCTGCCGAAAATGACGGGTCCAATACTCAACACTTGTAGCTTCCTCGTCCTTGATCCAGGTTCCTGTCACGCAGGAGATATAAGGAATGCGCGGCGGGGCGAGTTTTACGCTCGAAACACAGACTGCAAATGGTTCGAGAATGGGATCCATCATCGAGGAATGGAACGCATGGGACGTGTGCAAACGTCTGTGCTGGACGTTTTTCTCAGTGAGCCGCATCTCGAGCGCTGCGATCTGATCGTAGGGACCCGCGACAACACAGAGGGTAGGCCCATTGACGGCGGCAATGCCGAGCTCGCCGTCAAGGAGTTTCGATGTTTCCGTTTCGCTCAGCTTTACCGAAAGCATGGCGCCGCCGGGCAAACCCTGCATAAGTCGCCCTCGCGTGGCAATCAATCGCAACGCCGCCGGGAGCGTGAAAACACCGGCAAGGCACGCTGCCACAAACTCGCCGACGCTGTGCCCGATCATGCTAGCAGGCTGAACGCCCCAATTCATCCAAAGCTGAGCGAGCGCATATTCGGTCGCGAAAATCGCCGGTTGAGCGAATTGGGTCTGATTCAAACACTCCCGCGTTTGCTCGGTTAAGCCGTTAACAGGGAAGAGGACCTCTCGAAGATCTGTCTCCAGGTGAGGCCTCAGCAACTCGGCACATTCATCCAGAGCATTCCGATAAACGCGGGCGTGACGATAAAGATCTAATCCCATGTTGGGATATTGAACGCCCTGGCCAGGAAAAAGGAAATGTACGGAAGCTGGATCAGTTCGTTTGCTCATTGCACTACGAGACTGCTCGAACTGAGAGAGCTGAGTTATGGCGTCTTCGGACGAACCAGCTACAATCGCGGCTCTAAAATCGAATGCACGGCGTCCTGTCTGCAATGTAAAGGCTGCATCCGCCAGATTGAGGCCGGGCTGCTCGATCAGAAAGGTTTTGAGACGAGAGGCTGCCTGGCTTAGTGCTTCGGGCGAGCGCGCGGAGATAGGAAATAGCTGAAGAGGCTGCGAGCAGGAATCACCTGCTTGGGAAGGCGCCTCTTCCAAGACAACATGGGCGTTTGTTCCGCCCACGCCAAAGGCACTCACTCCAGCACGTCGAGGCTCACCGGCTGGCGAATCCCACTTCCGGAGCGCAGAATTAACAACGAAAGGGCTGTCTTCCAGACTAAGCTTCGGGTTCGGCCGCGTGAAGTGGAGAATGCCTGGGATTTGCTTGTGCTCGAGCGACAGCGCAGTCTTGATGAGCCCTATTACGCCCGCCGCCACGTCGAGATGACCGACGTTTGTCTTAGCCGTTCCTATCGCGCAAAAGCCTTTGTCCGGCGTTCCGGCTCGGAAAGCCTCGGTCAGCGCTGCCAGTTCTATCGGGTCGCCGAGAGGGGTGCCGGTCCCGTGCGCCTCGACGTAACTTATAGATCGCGGATCAACATCGGCGGCCGCCTGCGCCATGCTGATCACCTGCGCCTGTCCCTCTACGCTAGGTGCTGTGAAGCCAACCTTACCGGCACCGTCATTGTTTATAGCCGAGCCCCGGATCGCCGCATAGATGTGGTCTCCATCGCGAAGCGCATCCTCTAAACGTTTGAGCAGGACTACACCAGCTCCTGAACCGAACACCGTGCCACTAGCGTGCTCGTCGAAGGTTCGGCAGTGTCCATCAGGTGAGACCATGCCGCCTGCTTGATAGAGATAACCGCGTTTCTGCGGATACGAGATCGATACGCCTCCTGCTAGCGCGGCATCGCACTGATAAGTGAGCAAGCTGGTGCAGGCCTGCGAAATTGCAACCAACGAAGTAGAGCAGGCCGTCTGTACGGTAATACTCGGACCCTGCAGATTCAGCTTGTACGACACGCGGGTCGCAAGGGTGTCGTGAATGGCGCCAAGCATGGTAGTGTACTGTCCTACCTGATAGGCCGCCGCGTAATCGTGAAGGAATCGCTGGTCCTGACACACGTGCGTCAGGAAATAGCTGTTCTGGCTACACCCGGCAAAGACACCGATTATGCTATTGCCGGCGGACGGATCGCAAGCAGCGTCTTCCAGAGCCTCCCAACAGCACTCCAGGAACACCCGGTGCTGCGGATCCATCTGCTTCGCTTCCTGCGGATAAATCCCGAAGAAGGAAGCGTCAAACAGGCTAGTGTCTTCGAGCACCGCTCGGGCCCGAACGTAAGAGGGATCCGCCGACTGACGGGCTGCTTCCTGAACTTCTAACTCTTCTACCCCGAATTGCGAGATCGATTCGACGCCATTCTTGAGGTTTGCCCAGAACTCGCGATGGTTGCGCGCTCCCGGAACCCTTGCGGCCATTCCAACAATGGCGATACTGTCCGGCTTCAGTTCCATGTGACTCATGCCATCTCCAATCTCGGTTCCGGATTTCACGAAGCCACGCGCTGCTTTCGAAGGCCTTGCAGCATATTCTTCTGCCGTTCGGCGCGCTGCCGCGCCAGCTCCAACTTGCTATCGGCGCCGTTGCTGCCACTCAGAAAAATCGCCAATTTGCGGATCGTCGGGAATCGGAATAAATCTGTGATCGCAATTGCAATCCCTAAGCGAGCCTGCAATTCGTTTTCGACAGTAGCCAAGAGAAGCGACGTACCACCGAGATCGAAGAAGTTGTCATCAGCGGCGATAGACGTTCTGCCCAGGACGGATCTCCAGATATCCGCAATCCCTTTTTCGATCTCATTGGCCGGCAACTCGATTTGCACCGGTTTAGAAGGAACATAAGAAGGGAGCGCCTTGCGGTCAATCTTTCCTTCCGGAGTAAGTGGAAAGGTGTCCAGGATCGCGATATGAGTCGGAATCATGAACGTAGGCAATTTGTTTCCGAGAAAGCTCTTGAGCTGTTCTTCGCTTGGATCTCGTTGCGGACGCTTATCTGCATAGGCCACCAGGCAATGTTCTCCGTGGGCGCGCGCCGCCAGAACCACTACGCTGTCCGCCACGTCCGGATGTTTCCGAAGCGCAGCTTCAATCTCGCCTAACTCAATCCTGTGACCGCGCAGCTTTACTTGATGATCCGTGCGGCCGGCGAATTCGATGCTGCCGTCCTCCCTATATCGACCCTTGTCGCCTGTTTTATACAGCCGCTCAGTCGCTGGATTTTTAAATACATGAGGAACGAAGCGCTGGGCTGTCAACTCGGGACGATTGCGATACCCGCGGGCGAGGCCGTCACCGCCAAGATAAATCTCGCCAAGCACGCCGATGGGAACCGGTTGCAAAAATCTATCGAGGATGTAAGCTTCACTATTTGCAATCGGACGACCAATTGGTATACCGCTTGCCTCTTCTGTTCGCTCGATCCGATGACAACACGAGAATGTCGTGCACTCGGTTGGACCGTAGCCGTTCACAAGATGTTGCGGCGGCGCGGTCGCCAGCACGATGCGGGCGCTTTCCGGAGACACCACGTCTCCCCCCGCCAACAAATTACGGACGCCGGCGAAGGCATTTGGTCGTCTTTTGGCCACAACGTTAAATAGCGCTGCAGTCAGGAACATAGTGGTGATCTTCGAATTGCACAACGCCTCAGCAAACCGGGAAGGCGACAGAATTGTCTCGTACGGAAGGATCACCAGTCGCCCCCCATTGAGAAGAGCTCCCCAAACCTCGAACGTGATGGCGTCGAAGGAGAACTTCGAGATCTGAGCGAAAACATCGCTCGAGTCAAGCTGCACGTAATTCGTGTTTTTGACTAACCTAACGATTCCCCGATGCAGTACCTCGACGCCCTTCGGTGTACCGGTGGAACCGGAAGTATACATGATGTACGCCAAGGAATCCGCTGTTCCCGCGAGAGACGGATTTTGAACAGACTGCCTAATGATGTTGTTCTGTTCCCGGTGAAGATCGATCACCTCCAACTGCACTCCGTCAAATGAAGCGCATCCAGCCTCATCGCTCAGGAGAGTTCCGGCGCCTGAGTCTTCCACCATGAAGCGCAAGCGATCCTGTGGATAAGATGCATCCAGCGGTAGGTAGCACGCCCCTGTCTTTAGGACGGCGACCATCGCGACGACCATCGCGATTGAACGATCGAGAGCAATGCCGACCACGGACCCTGCAACGACTCCCCTCTCTACCAGATAGTGGGCTAACTGGTTCGCCTGCTCATTTAGCTCCTGGTAGCTGAGGGTTTTGTCGCCACAGACCACAACCGGAGAAGTGGGTCTCGCGGCAGTTTGCTCCTCAAATAACTCATGAACCCGTGCCTGGCGTGGATAGCCGGTCGCGGTTTGATTCCACGCCGCAATTTCGTCGTATTCCTCTTGAGCGAGAAGCGGGATACGCCAGACGGACTGGTCTGGGTCTGACTCTATGCCCGCCAGAAGGCTTTGGAAATGCCGCGAGAAGCGGGCGAGCTGATTTTGATTGAGAGAAGATCCCCGGTACACTAAACGTCCGTCGATCTTACCCGTGGCTGTCTCTAAAATATTCAGACAGTACTCCGCAGTCGATGGGAGTAAGTCGTCTCCCGCTCGTTCGACAGTAACCTCCGGAAGCTGCTCAAAGGTCGTCCCTGAAACCCGTAAGACATCCCGAAAACTGAGATCGTCCGGTAATCCGCTCCCCGCGTCGATGCCTTTATAGCGTTCGAGCAAGGTGCGCAATGCAGAGAGAAAGAGGTCTTCGAGTGTCACGCTCTCAGCATCCGAGAGAACTCGAAGCCTCGCGACTATTTTCGAATTGAGCCTACAATCGAATGCGACGGCGTGGTCCATAATTCCTGAAATTATTCCCTTATTAGTTATTGCCAGATTGTCTGAATGATTACAACGCTTACTGCTCATAATTAAGGTGATAAGAAGTTTGGAGTTAGCCTTAAATAAGTGTGGTGATATTACTAACTGCCGGAGCCAACCGTTCTGTTTGCACCTATCGACGCCGGTTGAAAAAACGCGAATAAGGGTTTTCTTAGGCCACAATGACAAGGAGATCCGATATTCAGAGAAGAGCCGGCTATCAACTAATCTGCCTGAATTTATATGCCCATCTATTCTTTGTTGGTTATTACTTACTACGGGCACAAATCTTTAACTTCTACCTCAATCAATGAACAAATAGAGAGGTAGTTAGGAAAATAAAAATAGATATTATCTGGTTGCCTTCACATTTTTCTCTGAGGCAGCGAGTTCACAGCGCTTTCGACAACCCGCATTAGAATGACAACCGCGACCATACCGTCCGCCCTGTCCCTTGAAGACCCGCTCGGGACTCCTGCTCCGGCGCCAACGGCGCCAAGGAATCTCACCCGTCGCCTCCTGAGTGGCACGTCAACACTCGGCATCGCCGTTCTGATCGAGCGCGGCTTTGGGTTCGGCGCCAACATTCTGGCGGCTCGTCTTGGCGGCGCTTCGACCTTCGGGTCTTACTCGCTGGCAATTACCACTGCCAACAATATCGGTACATATGCTGGCGGAGGAATCGGCGCAACGGCAACTCGATTCTCAGGGCAGTACTCGAGGGGAACGCTAGGCTATCCGGCTCTCGCCAAGACCCTTCTGCTCATATCTCTGGTGTCCGCAATTGCGGCGGCTCTCGGCCTCTGGTGTGGCGCGGCTCCGCTGGCGCATTTGCTGCATAAGGAGAGCTTGACCGGTCTACTCTCGTGGGCTGCTTTGTCCGCGGCAGGTGTCATCACACTCGAATGCTGCCGAGGTTTTCTGGTGGGCCAACATCGCCTCCTTGCATTGCTGCTTCTGTCTTCCTGTACGGGAATCGGGATGATTTCCCTCATCCCCCTGGCAGCAACTTTTGGCCCGATCGCGATGATTGTCTGCCAAGGCTGTATCGCGCTCGGAAGTGTGGGAGTTTGTCTGCTGTTATTCCGCCCCCTTGGGTTGGCTTCACCGGTTGCCATTGAGGATCCAGAACCTTTTCTTCCGGTACTGAAGCGGGTCTGGTCCTTCGGGTTCGTGCAGTTGGCGGGCCTGGTCGGAGTGAATGCGGCCGGATGGTGGTTGACCTCGCTCATTGCACGCTCTGATGCTTCGATGGTTCAGATGGGGTTTTTCGCCATCTCCCACCAGCTTAGAAACATGGTTGCATTGCTTCCTCTACTCCTGTCAGAAAGCAGTTATGCGCTGATGGCGGCGGACGCCAGTGGCGATGAGCGGGCGCCCGATCGCGTGATGTCGGTTTGCACAACGGCCAATACTCTTGCTGCATTTTTTTTGGCAGGCGCAGCGATCCTGGTATTGCCGTGGGCCATTCCGCTGTTATATGGCAAGTCATACGCTGGTGCAGAAGGCGCGGCGGCGTTGGCGCTGGCGACAGCTGTATTTCACATGGGCAACAGCCCTGCAGCCGCACGTCTCTCCGTGCTTTCTCTTCGTACAACCGGATTAATCAACACAGCCTGGGCCGTAACAGTAGGCGCTTTAGCAACCCTCTTGTTGTTCGGTGGGAGCGCGCTTGAGGGCGCTGCCATCTATTTGGTTGCTCATGCGGTTTCCTCCACGCTCGTCTTTGTGAGCCTTCGATCACGCCGCTCAGTGCCAGCCGGAACGGTTCTGTGTGTTCGGGTTCGGCGCTGGGAGCAGTCTCTTGCTTTCGGTATTAGCGGTTCTGCGCAGCGCTTTTCCGCACCTCGGTACGGCTTTGACAATTGCTATGTCAATGATCTTTGTCATCAGCAGCATCACAGTGGCCAGAATCGGACGGCGATACAACTTGCTGCCGAGCCATGCCACCTTTGTGAAGCTGATTGAGCGAGCGTTCGCCCGGATACCAGGTTCCGCTTACCCGGTTCATTCCGGCAGCCGCCAAACTGCTGGCCTTTGAACCACCTCCAAACGCGGCTGGCACGGCGAGCAACTTCATCACCAGCCCGAAACGCAGCGAAAATGAGAACAAAGGCGACGTCAAGGTCGACCGGAAGTTCTCAGACAAAGACACCATGTTCGTTCGCTACAGCAATTCGCATGACGCCGTCCTTCAACCCTGGAAAATTCCCAATTTACCCTTTGGCGGCTATTTCAACGATCCAAACTCGCAGCCGACAATCACCTACGGAAGTGGAGCAGTCTTAGGCTACATTCACACTTTTTCGCCGACGATTGTGAACGAGTTCCGCAGCGGTTATAACCGGCTTTATAAAATCATCCAAACCAATAGCGGAGATCAAAACATCTCCGGAAACTACGGAATTCCGGGCGTGCCCAACAATCCCGGCGCAAACGGACTCACTTCAATCTCTATTACTGGCCTTTCTCCGTTAGGCGACAACATCGATCGCCATAACGGGCAGAATGTCTTTCAAATACTCGATTACCTTACCATTGTGAAGGCAAGCCACACTTTTAAGATGGGATTCGACCATAGGCGAACCCAGCTCAATGAGAACCAAGGTTCTTCGCCGCGGGGGATCGTTCACCTTTGATGGAGTCTTTACTCAGAATCCATTGAGCCGTTCCGGCATAGGCGTTCTTTCGCAGACTTCCGGTTAGGCGCTGCCGATGCGTCGAGTATCGGATCCGTACTCAGCGACGGAGCGCGCATTCGTAACTACAGTGCCTTTCAGGATGATTGGAAGATTACTTCACGGCTTACGCTGAACATCGGCTTACAGTACGACTATATTACGCCGGTAGTCGCAACAGCCGACCGACTTACTAACTTCGACCCGGCGACTAACAACTTGATTTTGCCGAAGCGGGAAGGAAGCATCTATGACCAGGCGCTCTCTTACCCGGATCGCAATACTTGGGCGCCGCGTGTCGGATTGGCCTAGAAACTCTTTCCGAATACCGTCATCAGGACTGGCTTCGGCATGTACTACACGCTTGAAGATGCCGGTGAGCATGTCTTGCTGTTCCATCCTCCGCGCGTCTCTCTTCGAACCGTGAACAGTGATCAAGTCAACCTGAGCACATCTCCGCTTCTCGACCAGGCCTTCGCTCCTTACACCATCCCCACAGATTTCCGAAACAAGTTCCTGAGCATCAATTGCATACCCAGCAACCTGCCTGCCGCCTACACCGAGCAATGGAATTTCACCATCCATCATCAAATTGGGAGTGTTTTGCTCGAAGCAGCGTATGTCGGTAACGAGGCGCATAAGCTTCTTGCGAACACGAATATCAACCAGCCGCTTCCAGGACCGGGATCCGTCAACTCACGCCGTCCACACCCTGGTTGGGGTGACATCCTCTTTCAGTTGCCGCCCTACTCGCCACGCTGACGCACATCTTCGGGAGAGATGCAGTCTCACCTCCAACTGATCCGATCCTATCTGTTGCCCTTTTGCTGCTCGTCATGTCCCTTTATTTATGCGCGTCCGTATATCTACGGAGCGTCGATAACTACGGGGAGAACGCGCAGGTTCGCTATCTAACTCAGATCAGTTATAACCGATGTTTCAATTCGGTTCGGCTAATCCGGATTTGAACTATGTTTCGGCTTCACGTGATCCAGGTGGTTACAACGGACACGCGGTGAATTACTATCCCTATCACACGCCGCTTTCGAAGAGCTACGAATGGTCACTCAGTGTTCAGCGCCAACTGGCAGCGGGGTTAGTAGCGGAAGTAGCCTATGTCGGCAATCACGGAACTGGTTTGTCGTTTCCGGTCGATTCAAACCAAGTCCCTCAAAATCTCCTTGGTCCGGGAGATGCACAGGGGCGGCGTCCTTATTCACAATATCTGGGGATCAATGGCAATACCTACAACGCCATCTCCAATTACGATTCATTGCAGCTGTCTATCAAAAAGCGTTTCGGTAACGGCTTCAGTTTCGATGCGAACTACACCTGGTCGAAGTATTCTCGACGAACAAGACTCTTCTGGTTGGGGCCGCATCGCGGGCAGTCCTTTTTATCAAAGTTCCTATTTTCCCGGTGCAAACTATGGTTTATGTTTGGAAATTCGGGGAGGAACATCTTAAGAGGTCCCGGCCTGGCTGACGTGGACTTCTCATTTGGTAAATATTTCGCTATTCCAGTTTTCGGTGAAAGTTCTCGTCTACAGCTTCGGTTCGATGCAACCAACATTCTGAACCACGCAAACTTCTCGAATCCGAATGCGCAGATCGGAACTCCCGCAGCAGGCATCATTACGTCCACAGTTACCAACACGGAACGGAGTCTTCAGTTGGGAGCACGCTTCTGGTTCTGATATCCGGACTTGTCATACCGCTCCGTTCCTCATTGTGCAGCGAATCTCTGCACAAAGGCTGGATAACGCTCTCCACGGATCGCGCTAGGCGCGAAGGCTTGGTCGAGCGCTGCCAGTTCGTCCGCGCTGAAGCTGATGTCGAGAATCGCGAGATTCTCGGGCAACCGCGAGGGTCGACTCATGCCGACTAGCGGGATGATGTCGTCGCCACGGGTGAGAAGCCAAGCGATCGCCAGTTGCGCCGGCGAATGCCCCTTGTCGGCGGCCATCTCCTTCAGGAACGAGGCGGTTGCGACGTTGTGCTTGAGGTTCTCGCCCTGCAGCCGTGGCGCTACGAGGCGTGTATCGCCGCCAACTGGCTCGCCCGTAACCGCCTCGCTCAGAAGCCCATCTGCGAGTACGCGATAAGGGACGATTGCGACGCCCAACTCCCTCGCTGTCGGCAGAATTTCTCGCTCAATGAAGCGGCATGCCAGAGAATATTCGATCTCCAACGCGGTGACGGGATGGACGCTGTGAGCGCGGCGCAGGTTGGCAGCTCCCACCTCGGAGACGCCCAGATAGCGGACCTTGCCTTCCTTGATGAGGTCCGCGATCGCGCCGATGGTCTCTTCGTAGGGCACCGAAGGATCGGGGCGACCCGGCTGGTAGAGGTCGATCACGTCCACGCCCAGTCGCTGAAGCGAGTATGACGCGAAATTCTTGACCGAGTTCGGTCGTCCCTCGATGCCGAGAAAGGCTCCCGAGGGTGACATCATCATGCCGAACTTTACGCTGAGGAAGGCTTGATTCCTCCGTCCTTTGATCGCGCGACTGACCAGGGACTCATTATGGCCCATGCCGTAGAAGTCGCCCGTGTCCAGGAAATTGATCCCGGCATCCAGAACCGCTTTGATTGTCCCGATGCTTTCATCATCAGCTCTGGGTTTTTTCATCGACATCCGGCCGCAGCCGAGGCCCAGCGCCGAAAGCTGTGGGCGGTTCTTACCCAGATATTTCATTCTCATCGATGCCTTCGCAATACTAGAGCGACTGCTCTATATTACAAGCCAAGGCGCGGCAGGAGCAGAGGTGGACATATCCTTGTTCTCGACATGCTCGCAGAGGCGGCCCGTAATCCAGCGCTAGTCAAAAAACTTTGCAGGAACATAGTCGGGGGGATGCAGCAACTCCTCGAGGGCTTTCTGCGCAAAAGTTCAGGCGCGAGGCGGATCGACCCGTTTCTCTCGATGCTGACGCGGCGAACGAAGGAGGCTGTTGAAAGAGTGGGCTCCAAGCGCCGACCCCAAAAACATAGGGCGTTGTTCTACTCGCCTTACGCAGAAAAAGCCAGGGCGTGGGCCCCGGCTTTCCGGAATGATCGCTCATGAAACGAGCTGGAAAATTAGCCTTCGGCGAAGCTGATCAAGCCGCCTTTCTAACAGGAAACTTGAGCACAGTTTTGGCGGTGGCGGGCGCCTCGGTTTCGACTGCGAAGATCGATGGTTTGGCTTCTGAGGAGCGCGCTGTGCCACCGAAGTATTCGTCCAGCGGGAAGAGGGCATGTGGTTCGAGCTCTCGGAAGGTGCGGCCGAGCTTTTGTTGAACGCGGTAGACTTCGTGAAAGAATTCTCCGCGATCGAGCTTGAGTTTCCGGCAGCAAAGCTTCCAGTCCGCGCCTAATAAGAAGTGATATTTGAAGACAGTATATTCGTAATCGGAAAGGCTGCGGCGGCTGACGAGGATGAAATCCGCCATGTACTCTTCATTCTTCATTCCCCAAACTGACTTACGCTGACGACCTGGATTGGCCTCTAGCGACACGCGGCTGATGTGCTTTTCTCTCATTGCACACTGGCGGAAACGCGCGTAGCAGGCGCGGAAGATGGCGCGAAACACGCAATTGCAGGGGGTGGACGCCCCAGACCGGCCGGGCCGAAGGCCCAAGCCATAACAGAAGGTGCAGGATTGCTGAGCTAGAGCTAGTGTTTCTGAACGAGTCCATTCCATGTTTTTGATATCTCTTCTTTTCTTTTTGTTTTTGCTTCCGGGTCGCCGTCGGCCGCAAGTCCAAGATAAGACGCTTTGCTTTTTCTCATGCAAAATTCGTGAAAATTTTGCCTTTTATCCTGAGATTAAAACAAAGAGGTGAGTACAAGTAGCTGCTAATCTAATAGCTTAGCGCCAAAGGTAATTCTGGCACTAGGGTGAGTAAATTGTGCTGTAACATCCAATTTAAAGGGAGTCTATTTCAAATTGGAATCAAATTCGGGCTCCAAGCGTGTCACATTTTCGCTCTTGCGAGCTCGATTGTTGCATATCTTACGTTGCCGGATTAATAACGGGGAATTTACCGAGCGCGGATTGGCTCGGCTAACAGGGATTTCTCAGCCGCAGATTCATAACATACTAAAAGGGGCTCGGAATTTGACCCCTGAAGCTGCTGATCTAGTTTTAAGCAGGCTGGAAATGACAGTTTTGGACCTTCTTACCCCTGCTGACTTCCTATCGTTTGATTCGGCCGTGAGTTCGGCAGCGCCGTACTCAATGGTTGCCGCCGATCCTTCCTTGGCTTCCTCCTCGCTCTTGAATTTAGAGCGTTTCGGATAATTCTTACCTAAAGCTTCTACAGTGGGATTTCTGCCCATGTTCCGATCTGAAACAGCGAAAGTCAGATTGGGTTTCATCTCGGAACACCAGAGCCGAATTGGGGCTATTGGTGGGTGTTCCAGAATGGGTCTCCGAGCGATTGGTTTCTATTATCTGATTTATTTGCAATAACTTAAGAAAGCCGCGGCTTTGTACGGCTACTGCTTTTTTCCGCGGTTCCATGAGTGCTTTTCTTCAGGGCGAAGGCTGAATCGATCAAGCCGACCCAGGAGAAAAGAAATGAACACCGGAACGCAAATCGCCCTTGAGAATAAGGCTTCTAAAGTTGGAAATGCCCGCCGTGACGAATTAATTACTGACAATTACCACTTAATTCGTGCCATTGCGAGCCATATGCAGAAGTCGATCGGCGTTCATACTGAGTTGGAAGATTTGATTCATGCCGGCACGATGGGGCTGTTCGATGCCGCCAGCAAGTATTGCGAAGACAAGGAAGTGCCGTTTCCGCTCTATGCCAAGCACCGGATTCGGGGCGCGATCCTCGACAGTATGCGTCAGCTCGACTGGGCGTCGCGGGACGCTCGCAAGCAATATAAGCAGATGGAATCGGTGACGCGCGACCTGACTGCTCGGTTGAACCGGAATCCGACACAGCTGGAAATTGCAGAGGCGATGGGCCTGGATGCACGCCGCTGGCAGTCATTGGTGGTGGATTTCCGGAACTTCGGCTTTGCCGCAGCGCAGCAGCGGAACGCCGGTAATGACGATCAGCCGGCCAAAGAAATTCCTTCACTGCCGGCCGATTGCCCCGATCAGGTATTTGCGCGCGCCGAAATGCGCCAGAAGCTCGGCATGGCAATGCTCAAGCTTCCGGAGCGTTATCAACAAGTCGTGAAGCTGTATTACGAAGGCGATATGACGATGAAGGAGATCGGAACCGCCTTGGGAGTAAACGAAAGCCGCGTGTCGCAGATCCACAAGTGCGCGCTCGAGAAGATGCAGAGCATTCTCGGGACGGCCGGTGTGCGCTCGTCAGCGGCGCTTTGTTAGGGTGGACTTCCGAACTTTGGCTACGCGGGCTTCCGCACAATAAGGTTAATTATTCTACTTTCCGTCGCAAAATTCGAGAACCCGCTTCCTTGCGGGCGCGGCCAGATAGAGGGCTCGAACATTTGCAACAACTTACTGAGTGGTCAAAGGAATGTTCTTTACGGATGGCTCAGCTTTGGTGCCGGAGCGGTTGGTTCAAGGGGCTGCAAATGCGCCCGCGGCGCCGGATTGAGCGATTCCTTTGCTTGAAGGTCCTTGAACAGTCGTCCGAGGTCGTAGTCGAATTGCGCTGCGTAAAGGGCACGTCGGCTATGGATTTCCTCTACGATCTCATCCTTCCTCGGAGTCAGATCCCATGAGTTCGTCTGGAGTACAGATGGTAGTTGGTCGATAGCCATAGTCCTCGATAATTCTCGTTGCTTCTCTTTTGATTTTCGCGTTGTTAATGTGCTTGAAGTTCCAAGTCAGCAGATATTCACAGCCGTATACCGTAGCAGCCGCAACGTGAATCGCGTCGGCACCGGCCTTTATCGGGAATGGGCCAAGATCGATGAGCCGACTCGCCATTTCCAGTATGCGGCTATTTAAAGCCAAAAGGGGATGCTTTGAAGAACAGCCGATCGATCACGGGCGGCTTGTGAAGCGCCCTGGCCGATTTCCTCATAAACGGTCTGCGAAACGAAAAGATCGAAGTTCCCGCGTTGGCTTCCCACCAGGATTTGCTAGAGAGTTGGCGCTGAATAACAATCAAATCCGGGCTCAGCCTTCCCGTCAAGTAACTAATAAACGAGGTTTCAAGATAAACCTTTGTTTCATCAGCTTTACTGGACTATTGTTTTCACGTTTCTATTGTAGGAGGCCTTCGCGGTCCCTCCTAACCGGTCGTTTGTGCGAGCCTCTAGAAACCGGATCCAAGAGATAATCTGCGGATCGCTCCTGCAATGATTTGCGGCTAAAGCGAGCTATTGGATGGCCAGCCGGTAGGGTAGCATTTCGAGCATTCCGCCGTGGAGCATGGTTTCGCTCGGCAATAAAGGAAGCAATTTTCGGATTCTCGATTCCGCCGCCTCACTGGCAACGCCTTCGGCTGACGAACTGGTCAGGATGTCGAGGAGACTGCGTTTGGCTGGAAATACGACCAGATCGGTATCGCCTGTGGGTGGGAGCTTCGCCCTCTGTCTCAGCAGTGCGATGGCTCGATCAATACCGCCGGTTTCGTCTACCAGGCCGTTTTGCTTGGCTTGCGCTCCCATCCACACTCGCCCTTGGGCAATCGGATTCACCTGATCGTAGGTCCGCCTGCGTGCCGCTGCCACTTTGCTGACGAAGGATTGGTAGGTCGCCTGAATCAACCCGTGTAACTTCTGCTGCGCCGGATCTGACAGCGGATTGAAGAGGGAATCCATATTGGCGAGCTTGCCGCGGGTGATCATTTCCGCCTGAACTCCCAGTTTGTTAAACAGATCGCGGGCATTCGGACGGATATACAAAACCCCGATCGAACCGGTGATGGTATCGGGATAGGCCAGCACCGGGTCGCCGGTCATGGAAATGAAGTAGCCGCCTGAAGCCGCCACATCGGACATGGACACGACCAACGGCTTGGCCTTGCTGAGCAGCTTCAACTCGTGCAGGATTTCGTCCGAGGCGACCGAATCTCCGCCCGGCGAGTCCACCCGTAAGATGACGCCTTTGATGCTGCTGTCGTCGCGCACCTGCTGGATGACTTTCTTCATTGCGCCTGAGGAGAGCGCCTGAGTGGAGCCGAAGTTGTTCTTTTCTTCCGCTCGAACGATGTCGCCCTGCCCGACGATGAGCGCCACCCGATCGCCTTTGCCCGCCAGAGCCCGTGAATAGGTGCGAATGTTGAGCTTTTTAAGTTCTTCGCCGTTCTTTTTCTTGAGATCGCTGTAGACCTGGTCTTCGTACCCCAGTTCATCGATCAGTCCATTCACCTTGGCTTGCGAGGCAATATAAGGGCCTTGATCTATCAATGATCGCACCGTGTCGACACTTTTATGGCGGCCTTGAGCCACCTGGGCGCAGAAGTCACCATAGATCTGATCGATTACTTGATTCAAAACCTCTCGAGTTTCGGGCGACATGTTGGCACGGGTGAAGGTGTCGCCTGCATCCTTATAGGCGCCGATATGATCCACCTGAACGGAAACGCCCAATTTGTCGAGGGTGTTCTTGAAGTAGGTGGTCTCCAGGGCGAATCCCTTGACGTCGACCATGTCGTCCGGCGAGACGTAGATTTTATCGGCGACCGACGCCAGATAGTACTCGCGCGATCCGGGGGCTTGGAGATACGCGTAAACCGGCTTTCCTGACCGTTTGAAGTTCAACAGCTCCTGTTGAATTTCCTCTAATTTCCCCCACCCGACGGAGAGCCCGCGCGGCTGAAGGACAACAGCTTTGATCCGGCTATCGGTGGCCGCATCCCGGAGCGAGGCCCACAGATCTCGAACCGTCGGCATGGCTTGCGATTGAAAAAAGGGAACTGGGATCTCAACCGGACTGGCTTCCGGAAGATCTCCCTCCAGCGTCAAAACCAAGGCCGAGTTTCCAGCGATGGTCGGCTGCTTATTCGAAAAGATGCGTCCAACGGCAAACCCGATGATAATGACACCCAACACTGTCAATACAATGCCGATCAACACCCCGATAAGGAATCTACCCATAAGAGCTGACACGATCTCCCAAAAGGAAGCGTATCAGGTCATCGGGATGTTGGTATTTGACCAGCTAGGCTACTGCAGCTTGGATTACTCCTTTTGCAATGGCGTACTCGATTAGAGTGGCTCGGTTGTGAATGTCGAGCTTACGCATTAGGTTCAGCTTATGAGCCTCGACAGTCTTGATGCTGAGCGCCAGTTCGACCGCGCTCTCGCGTACCGTACGTCCCTCCGCGAGAAGCCTCAGGATTTCCTGCTCGCGGGCGGTAAGAACGGTTGTTCCGCGTCCATAGGCGTCGTTGGAAACGGCCAAGGCCCGGAGATCGTTCGCCGTATTGGCAAGGTTTTCGGCTTCCGGTTTATCCCCCAAGCAGGCTCGTCGAACGGTGGCAACGATCTGGGCAGGCGCAGTGCTCTTCAGCAAATAACCGAAAGCTCCCACTGTCATCACGATATTCAGGTTTTTCTGGCTTTCAACTTCGGCCAGGAAAAGAATAGGCGCAGAGGCCTGTAGTTGCCTGGCTTCAAAGATATTGGCTTCAGGAGTTTGATCTACCAAAGCCATGTTCATCACCACGGCGTCCAACTTTTCGTCACGAGCCGCTGCGAGCGCCTCCTCGACAGTCGACACCTCGCCCATCACTTCCAAGTCGCTCTCGCCATTGAACAACGTTCGCAGGCCTCGCCTAAACAAAAACTGCGTATCAGCTATCAGCAGGTGCTGTCTTCTTCCATTCCTCACCGTTGTTCCCCCGATTCAATAACCTCATCGGCAAACAATTCCTAAATATTAGGATTGATGTGGAAATTTTTACACCTGGACACAGAAAGGGCGTCTTGCACTTGCCAAGACGCCCTTCCACGCTGAGGGTAAATCGATTATGCGACCTGTTACGAGACCTGCACGTGAGTGTCTAACATCTTCTGAAACTCCGGCCTTCCGATGGCGCCGACCTTCTGGTCGACAACTTTTCCGCCCTTGAACAACAGCAGTGTCGGAATACCCCGAATACCGAATCGGGATGCGGTCTGCTGATTGGAATCCACATCCAGCTTGCCCACCTTCACTTTTCCTGCATAGTCAGAGGCGACTTGGTCGACTGTTGAACTCATCATGCGGCAAGGACCGCACCACTCGGCCCAAAAGTCTACCAAGACTGGCACATCAGAGTTCAGCACATCTTTGTCAAAAGAGGCGTCCGAGAAGGTAAGTGTGTCGTTTCCTGCCATATTCGTTCTCCTAAAATCTCCTACTAAAAGATGCCGGAAAGCCTCATTTTGATTCAGATGGCTTTAAGCGGGACGTCGCCTTCCCGACTATTCTGGCCGACTATAAACCAAGGGACAACCATCTCTGGGCTACACTAATTGTTCAGAGATACTGTATCTAATCTAAGGTCCTCTTGCTTCGTCGACCCTCCTCTTTAATTCCTGCCGTACTGCTTTTGCTCACCTGCCTTACTACCTCTACCGGAGCTCGAGGGCAGGCCCCTGCAATGCCGGGTCAAACGTCGGGCGAGAATGAATTCGGAACAAGCATCACCTTATTTTCCACGTTAGCCGCCATCAATGCTGCGGGTTACGACGCGGGGGTCGATTCAGTTTTGAATAATCGGTACAAGCTCAGGCTTCAGATTCGGGACGAGCTTGCCAAGCGAACCATTCCTGCACTTACGGAGTTGAAGGCCTTCTACAAAGAGCACAAGAAGGGCTCCGACACGGCGGACTTGGCGCAGTATATTTCCTTTGCACTAGTCGCAGGCGGGCCGCCGAATTTCGAACTTTCGGAGAGCCAGGTGCCGCCCGACGTGGAAGGACTTAGGGCCTTAAGCCCTCTGCTGGCCCGCTTTTACCAGCAGGCCAAACTGGAAGATCTCTGGAATCGATCGCAGCAGGCTTATAACGTTGCCATTGGCGAGTATCAGGAGTCGGTAATTAACACGCTGTTCGAGACGAACGGCTATCTGCGGAATCCGTCTGGCTATCTGGGAAGGCGGTTTCAGATCTATATGGATCTGCTCGGGGCGCCGGACCAGGTTCAAATCCGCAGTTACCGCGACGACTACTTTGTGGTGATCACGCCGACCACGGTCCCGGTGATCGATGAAATACGCGACGCCTATCTCGGGTATTTACTAGATCCGCTTACTTTCAAGTACAGCACCAACATCAACCAGAAGAAAGCGTTGCAGAAGTACGCGCAGGATGCAGGCGCGCTCGATTTAGCCTATAAAGATGACTTCTCTTTACTCGTAACGAAGTGTCTGACTAAAGCCATCGACGCCCGGTTGATGCACGATGCAGCCAAGCGCCAGGCCTTCGTCGATCAAGCCATGCGGGAGGGGTTTATTCTGACGGCGGCTTTCTCCGACCTTTTGCCGGTTTATGAGAAACAGCAGGACGCGCTGCGAATCTATTATCCCGACCTGGTTAGCGCGATCGACGTTCGAAAAGAAGAGAAACGGCTTTCCAAAGTGCAGTTTGCGCAATCGACGACGCCTAAAGTTGCTGTAGCGCCAGCCAAAATGCAGCTGGATCCTGCTGAGGAGTCACTAGAAGCGGCGGAAGGCGTCTACGAACAGGGACAGTACGAAGACGCTGCCAAGATTTTCAAGAAGGTCTTTGAACAGACAGCGGACAAAGCAATGCATGGCCGGGCCTACTACGGTTTGGCGCGAATTGCCGTGCGAGAGAATAGAAAGGATCAGGCCGTGGAGATGTTTCAACGCACGGTCGACGCTAACACCGATCCTGGAGTCACGGCTTGGGCACACGTTTACCTGGGCCGTCTGGCGGTAGCCGCCGGGAATTTGGGGAAAGCACACGAAGAATTTGAGTTGGCCCTTGCCAACGAAGGTGCTTCGGCTCTGGCCCGGCAAGCCGCCGAGAAAGGGTTGCAAAGCACCAGTTCTTCCTCTTCTACAGGAGATAAACAGAGATGAGACAACGACTTCTAAAATATGCAGGCGCTTTCCTTCTGATGACAGTGCCAATGGCCGCCTGGCAGCAGAGCCAACCTCCGGCAGGAGCGCCAGCCGCATCGCAGGCCGGACCGAAACCGAAATCGCAAAAGGAAGTGGATGCGCTAAAGAAAGTGCAAGCCGCTGCACAGACCAACGATCCGGCAGCAGAACTTGCGGCCATCAAAGACGTGCTCGAGAACTTCGCCGATACGGAATACAAGCCTATGCTGCTGCAGATGGCAATGGATGCGGCACAGCGGCAGAACGACATGGCGCAAACCACGCTGTGGGGAGATCGTGTGATCCAGGCTGATCCCAATAACATTCCGGCGCGGGTCATGCTGGCGGAGGTAATTGCCCAGCACACCAGAGAGAACGACCTGGATAAGGAGCAAAGCTTAAAGAAAGTGGACGATTACGCCAACAAAGCACTGGAGCTCTTGAAATCTACCAACTCGGCGCCTCCCGGTGTCGTAGAGGCACAGTGGCCGGATTATAAAAAGCAGCTGACGTCGCAGGCCTACGACTCCCTCGGGCAATCGGCGGATCTTCGCAAGAACTACCCGGACGCGATCAAAGCGTACCAGAGTGCGATAGATTCGCAGCCGACCAACCCGGTTCCTGTGGCGCGCTTGTCGAAGGCGTATGTGGGCAACAAGCAATACGACGACGCGATCACGACAGCGGACAAGGTGCTGGCGATGAATGATGTGCCGCCAAGCGTGAAGTCGTTTGCGCAAACCGAGAAGGAAGCAGCGACCAAGATGAAAGGCGCCCCCAAATAACTGTTCTCCAGCAGGCAATGCCGCTTGAAACTCTGCAGGCAAAGCTCGGATATCAGTTTCAAGACTCGAAACTCCTGATACGCGCTCTCACACATCGTTCCCGGTCTTCAGAAGCCGATCCTGATGACCACACCGGTAACAATGAGCAGCTGGAGTTTCTAGGTGATTCGATCCTCGGCTTCGTTGTGAGCGAAGCCTTGGTCTTCAAAAATCCCTCGGCCCAGGAAGGCCAACTCTCCCAGCTAAAAGCGCAACTGGTGAGCGCCACGCATCTCCACCGCTGCGCTTTAGAACTCGATCTGGGTGCGCACCTTGTTTTAGGCAAAGGGGAAGAGCGAAACGGCGGGCGGGAGCGGAAGACGCTGCTTGCCGATGCGGTAGAGGCTATTATCGCGGCCATTTTCCTAGATGGCGGAATGGAAAACGCCAGGAGATTTATCCACGAGCGTGTTCTCGACATCCTCAAAGATCCTGAGAGCATGGAATCCATCGGGCAACTGAACTTCAAGAGCGCTCTTCAGGAGACAGCGCAAGCGCTTGGACTCCCTACGCCCCGTTACGTGACGGTGGATAGCAGCGGTCCTGAGCATGCGAAAGTGTTTACGGTAGAAGCGAGGGTCGGGGATCGATACGCCGGTCGCGGAAGCGGCAGTTCCAAGAAGACTGCCAGCCAGGAAGCTGCTCAGTCGATGGTAGAGCAGCTCAGGGAACTTACCAAACACAGTAACTCAGTTTGACGTCTAACGATTAGGTTCGGCGTTAGCTGTCCATGGCGTTGTCTCGACCGAATCGGGGAAGTATGCGGAAGCTGCTGAGTCGCGGGGCCGTTGCCGTCGTCGTTTCGATAGCGCTTTTCGCGATCGGGGCGGATCTTTATGTCAGAAGCCTCGGTCCACGAGCGCGTATCCGGGCCATCCACGCACTTCAAGAGCGATTCGATGCCGCTGTCCAACTGAAAGAACTTAAGCTCTCTCTTCTGCCGCATCCGACAGTTTTCGGCACGGGTCTTACCCTGCGTCATAAGACGTGGAACGATCCGCAGCCGCTCATTTCGATTGGCCACTTCACTGCCCAGAGTGGATTTTGGAATCTGTTTTTCCAGAGGGACCACGTTCGGAGTCTTCAGCTGGAAGGCTTGCAGATTCATATCCCGCCGCGCGGCGAATCGGCAACCAAGATTAAAAAACAGGGGAACGAACCTGTGGAAAGCGAAGAACCGGGCCACGACCGGAGCCGTCTCCGCATACTCATCGACACGATCGTTGCGGACGGGGCTGTCCTGGAGATCGCGTCGAAGGAGGCTCGAAAGAAGCCCCTTCTCTTTCGCATTCGGAAACTCACACTGCATTCGGTCGGGGCGGGTGAGCCGATGAAGTTCGATGCGACTCTCGAGAATGCGAAGCCGCCCGGTTTGATTGTGAGCAAGGGCGAATTTGGACCCTGGCAGAAGGACGATCCGCGCGCTTCCGCTGTCTCGGGCGACTATACCTTTCAGAATGCCGATCTTGGGGTCTTCAAAGGCATTCGAGGAATTCTCTCGTCGGCCGGCGCGTATCGTGGCGTCTTGCAGCATATCGATATCAACGGCAAAACCGATACGCCTGATTTCGCGCTGAAGCGGACTGGCGCTCCAGTACACCTCAAAACCGTGTTTCACGCGATTGTGAACGGTATGAATGGCGACACGATACTCGATCCGGTGGATGCTCATTTTCTAGCTTCGGAGTTCCTCTGCAAAGGCGGGGTGATCAAAGAGGAAGGTGACAAGGGCAAGACTGTGACTCTGGATGCTACCGCTAAGCAGGCGCGAATGGAGGACATTCTTCAACTTGTGTTGGGAGACAAAACACCGGCCATGACGGGCGACGTGCATTTCGATAGCAAGATCATCATCCCGCCCGGCCATGAACCAGTTCTGGATAAGCTTCAGGTCAAGGGTAAATTCCTCATCGAGTCCGCAGTCTTCACAAATTCAAATGCGGAAGAAAAGATAGATACGTTGAGCGCTCGCGCCCGTGGAATCAGCAAAGACGAGGAAGCGTGGCAGCCAGTGCGACGAGTCGCTTCCGATCTCTTGGGGCAATTTAAGCTCAATAAGGGAATTGCCAGATTTTCTGAGATCTCGTTCGAAGTGCCCGGAGCGCAGGTGCGTTTAAAGGGCAACTACAACTTGCGTTCGGAGCAGATCGACATGGCTGGCCTGTTCAGAATGCGGGCCACGCTTTCTGACACGCAGTCGGGAGTCACCCATTGGTTGTTGAAGCCGCTCGATCCGATATTTGCCAAACATGGCATTGGATTCGAGCTTCCGCTCAAGATCGGCGGAACCAAGAAACACCCGACGGTGGACGTAACTGCCCTGCATCACAGCTTCAATGTAAAGTGAGCAATGCCGACCGGGCAATGTGAAGTGCAGTAATCTCTAGAAGTAACTATGAAGCGTCTCCGAAACCGAGCCCTGCCGCTCTCTGTCTTATTGTTTTCGCTCTCCGTGCTTTCTTTGGCACAGCCACAAGGATTGCAAGTTCAATCCTGGGGCGAGTTGGATGGAAAGCCGGTCTCACTGTATACGTTGAGAAACGCTGCTGGAATGGAAGTCAGGATATCCAATTACGGAGGGACTATCGCATTCATCAGCGTTCCCGACAGGCAGAAGAAGTTTGGCGATGTGGTCCTCGGGTTTGCCTCCTTGAATGGCTACACTGCCAAAGGCAACACCGGGTACTTCGGCGCCCTGATTGGCCGTTATGCAAATCGACTTGCTCGCGGAACCTTCGCGCTCGATGGGCGCGAATATCACGCACCGACCAACGAAGGGGCGAATACTTTGCACGGTGGGCTGCGGGGTTTCGATAAGGAAGTGTGGGAAGCCAAGGACGTCTCTAAGCCGAATTCGCCGGCGCTTGAACTTCGTTATTTCAGCCATGACGGAGAGGAAGGTTTTCCGGGAAACCTGAGCGTCACCGTGACCTACGCTTTGGAAGAGAAAAATGCTCTCCGCATCGATTACGCAGCCACCACGGACAAAAATACAGTTTTGAATCTGACGAACCATTCGTATTTCAATCTTTCCGGGCCGGCCAGCGGTTCCATTCTGGACGACAAAATCATGATTGCGGCGGATCGTTTCACGCCCGTAGACAAAACTCTCGTCCCGACCGGCAAGATTGTTCCGGTGGCAGGCACGCCATTCGATTTCCGGAAGTCGACTGTGATCGGCTCACGTATCGCGGAAAAAGATGAGCAGCTCAAATTCGCCAATGGTTACGATCAGAACTTCGTCCTGAACAGCTCCGGAACGCTTAACCTGGCAGCGAAAGTGGAAGATCCGAAATCTGGGCGAGTCCTGGAAGTGCTCACTACGCAGCCGGGAATTCAGTTCTATACCGGCAATTTTCTTAATGGCACGGTACACGGCGTTGGCGGAGTGTACCAGTTCCGCTCGGCTCTGGCGCTCGAGACGCAGCATTTTCCGGATTCTCCGAATCATCCGAACTTTCCCTCTGCCGAGCTCAAACCGGGAGAGAAGTTCAACCAGACGACGGTTCTGCGATTCTCGACCGAATAGCCGGCGGAACAATCACTTCAAGCTCCGTCTCAAGGTGTGCGAGTCCGGCCGGAAGTGGGCACTCTTTAGCTTCTTCAAATCGTCCGTGAGGTGGATTAACTTGCCGGAGATGTGGTTGGATGCTTCAGACGCCAGGAAAATGGCATGCTTTAGCTGCGCTTCGGGAGAAGTTCCACCGGTCCGTCTGGTTTCGATTGCATTGGAGACGACTTTGGGATCCAGAATGTCGGCGGCATCGATAATCTCATCGGTCAGGCTGGTATAGGAAGGCCCAGGATCGAAGCAGTTGATCTGGATGTTATGCTCCGCCAGTTCGACAGATAGACATTCGACAAACCGAACGACCGCCGTTTTGGAGGTTTCGTACGCCGATAGGTTGCCTTTCGGGGCGGCATCGCTCTCGCATGTCAATACCAGAATTTTGCCAACGCGTTTCTGTACCATCGACGGCAGCACGGCATTGCAGGAATGCACAACGCCGAGAAGGTTTGTCGTGATGGTCTGTGTCCACTGTTTGACCGGGCTGTGCAGAAATGAGTCAAGAGGTCCCGCTACACCGGCTGCGCAGATCAGAACGTCGATTGAAGCTCCGAAAGCTACCCGAGCCCGTTCGACTGCCACGTCGAGTTGTTCAGGGTCGGTCACATCGGCTCGAATCCGCAACGCGTTTCCGCCGTGCTGTTCAATTTCGATATGAGCTAAATCGATCTCCGCTTTACTTCGGCCGAGTAGCGCAATGCGAGAACCCAGTTTAGAGAAGCCAAGAGCCAGGCGCTTTCCGATCCCACGGCCGGCCCCGGTAACCAATATGTTCTTGTTCTTGAATTCAGTTTCCGAGGTCACGGCGTTCTCCAAGGGAACCGGCGCCTGCCGAACCCTCCGACTCACAGGTTAGAACATGAGGATGCCGAGTCTGGCGGCAACTATTCCGCTCGGGGCACGGGAACGCGGGTGACGATGGAGACCCAGACTACAATGCCGATCGAGGGGACGTTGTTAACGCGATGCAGGGATAGCGCTCTTAACTCGGACGAATGACTTTCTCGTAGGACACTGCTTCAGTCTCAGCCTTTAGAGTAATTGCATATTCCTCGTCGCGGCGAGGATGAAAGACTAGGGCTGGCCGGAAGCAAGCGATGCAGGTACCGGACGAGCGTCGAACACTCGGGTAGACAATCCCGTTTGAGCCTGAGTACAGCAGTGTCGTCGCCAAAGCTTGCGATGCCCTATAACAATCCGGGATCGGTTCCGGCTGCAAATAGGCCTTGGTTTCCGGGGGGTCAAGAGAATGAAAAGTGCCCGAAAAATCAGCCAGAAAATCGAGGTAGTCGAAGCTAACTTGCTGGAATATGCGCGATTCCCGCAGAAAGCGTTTCTTGTGAAAAGCCACTTCCGCGACTGAGGTCTCAATCTCGAGGCCCGAGTACCAAGCGCCACGCTGGGCTGTGTTGAAACGGCCGCCATGAGGACCCGGGTGAGAAAAAGCGGAATTAACAATGTGAGCTTCCGGAACGCCGAATAGTAGTTCTCCAGGACCGATGCCGTTACTTCCTCCTGCTTCTGCTATTTTCCGTTCATTTGTGGCGGCGTCTAACTCGCTTAGATCTTCGAGCACGTTTGACGGAAGCGGCAGCGTCTCGAGAACACTTCCCTGGCTGTACATCGTCGGAATCAGTCTGTGAGTTCCGGAACAACTAAATAGCTCTAGGTGAGCCAACTAGCGGCCGCCGCGCGCCGAGTCGAGCAAACTTCTAACCTGTTGCAGACCCGGAATACCCATTCGCACCATATAGTCGAGGGGGGTCCGGCCACCAAACAAGAAATTGTCATTCGGCCGAGTCACCCATGGGTCGGCCAACTCTTCGGGCAAGAGAATGTGAAGGGCTTTATAAACCCCGACGATATAGGAAATCCGCGTTAATTCGTCCTGGCGCAGTGTGCCGGCCGCAGTTTTCAGTTTGTAAACACTTGATCTCGGAGTACCGCCGAGCAACTCCCCTGCTCGCTCCAAGGGAATGCGCCATTTGTCGATGATTGCGAAGAAGCCATCCACTGCGGATTGACTCAGGCGCTCTCTTTCTTCAAGCCGGCTGAGGTCCGGTATGGTGTCGAACTGGTACCCAGGTGCCGCGAAAGTGGGATAGGTTGGCATCGTAAATCTACTCTACAAGCAAGTGTCTCATAACGGACTAACCTATGTCCATGGTGAGACTGAGCATTAGCTTAGGATTCCAACAGCCAGATCGGTGGTCGGGCCGTTTACGAGAACTCGTTATCGGAGGAAGTTCCGCCCCAAAACAAGTACAATTCCGGCATAGGAAAGCCCTTGCGATTTTCTGTGACGAGTGTCAGGCCGTGTTCGAGGGCGGTAGCTGCAATCAGAGTGTCGGCAAGCGACAGCGTGATTCCCTGGCGCGCCCAGTCGAAGCGCAATCGTCCCGCGCGCCGTGCGATGCTTCGCGAGGTATCGTACCAGACGAGAGAGGACACGAACTGATCGGTTTTGGCGGCTTCGTGTGCACGCATACCTGCATACGTTTCTGCGACAGTGATCGAACAACAGGCCAGCCGGTTGCCTTCGAGAAGAAAATCCCGCAAAAGCTCCCGCCGGCTGCGTTTGCCGTTCAAGGCGTCTATCAAAATGTTGGTGTCAGGAAGGTAGGTGGTCACTCTTCGTCGTGCTGGACTAAGTCGGCCAGTTTGTCTTGCTCAAGACGAAGGTCTTCGTCGCGCATTTTTCGAACCCAGGCGGCCGCACCTTCGGCCAACTCCGGATGGTCTTCGTCCCTCCAGACCGGTTTCGGGTCGCTTAAAATCTGGAGCAGGCGGCGGCGACGGATCTCTTCCCGTAATACATCGACTAAGAACGCGCTGCGGCCACGCGGCCCAACCAGGGTATCGATGTCACCCAACAGATCGTCCGGCAAGACAATATGCGTGCGTTTCTGCGTCATAAAAAGTCCCACTCTCAGTGTGCCATAAATAATGGTATTCGAAAAGGGCGGTTTCGGCTGCTACGAAACGTCCATGCTTAAGGCTAACTGGCTTAGATATCCTGTCTTTGCGTTATATTTGATGCTAGCGGGCAAAGGCAGTATTCCTGTCCGCACACCAACGTAAGAGGCGAATTGAGTAAAGAAGACAGTATTGAAGTAACTGGAACAGTGGTTGAAAAGTTTCCGAGTGGATTGTTTAGTGTTCAACTTGATCAAGACAGAACGGTTCTTGCCCACTTGGCAGGCAAACTGAGGCGCAACCGAATCAGAGTTTTGGCCGGCGATCGCGTCACCCTGGAGATGTCACCCTATGACCTCACCAAAGGGCGCATTACCTATCGGCACAAGTAAAGCTGACTCCTCGTTTCATCAGTCGAGAAAAACAGTATTGGTGGCTTTCGGGACCAGACCCGAAGCAGTCAAGCTCTGTCCCTTGATCGCCGAGCTGAAGAAGGCGCCTGCTCTCCGAATTGTTGTTTGTGTGACGGCACAACATCGAGGCCTGCTCGATCAGGTCCTCGCTACCTTTGCAGTGGAGCCCGACTTTGACCTGGACATCATGCAGCCGAGCCAGAGCCTCGCTTCCCTAACAGCCCGTCTCCTAGCTGCTTTTGAGCCAGTCTTTGCGGACGTACAGCCGGACCTGGTGGTGTTGCAGGGCGACACAACCACTACGTTGTGCGGCGCTCTTGCGGCTTTCTATGCGGGGATTCCGATCGCTCATGTAGAAGCCGGCCTTCGCACCTTTGACTTTGCCTCGCCTTTTCCGGAGGAGATGAATCGCGTTTTTACCACTCAGCTGGCGATGCTGCACTTTCCGCCCACGGCTTCGGCGGCGAAGAACCTGGCTGCTCTGAACATTCCACCGGACCGCATTGAAATCACTGGAAATACGGGAATCGATGCGATCCTCACCGTTCGTGATGCTCTCGAAGGAGGCCAATTATCTGGCTTATCGTTGCCCCTCGATGCCCATAAGAAGCTTGTCCTGGTCACGGCACATCGCCGGGAGAGTTTTGGCGCCGGGTTCCTACAGATCTGCAACGCCGTGGCCGACTTGGCCCGACGCGGCGACGTCCAAGTCGTCTGGCCCGTTCATCCGAATCCAAACATCAGGCAGGCCTTTGATTCGGCGCTCTCCAGGCAGCCCAATGTTCTGGCGATCGAGCCGCTGGAGTATGTCCAATTCGTCGATCTGATGCGCCGCGCCTATCTGATCCTGACGGATTCGGGCGGCGTACAGGAAGAAGCTCCGTCGTTTGGGAAGCCTGTCCTCGTTCTGCGCGAGAAAACAGAGCGACCGGAGGGCGTAGAGGCTGGAACGGCCAGGTTAGTGGGGAGCGACCGGCAAAAAATCGTGTCAGAAGCGAACCTCCTGCTGGATGACCCGATCGCCTATCAGCGCATGGCGCAGATCCGGAATCCTTTCGGGGATGGCCATGCCAGTGCGCGTATCGCAGCTCGCATTCGCGCCTTTCTGGATGGCGTAGCCCCTCGACAGAGCTCTTCGTAACCGCTTTGGACGCCGCTCGTCTTTTACCATAGGAAGTTGTCCATTATCAATTCACGCGCTTGGGAAGCAGATCTGACTCCGGGCCGTCGGAACTGGCCAAAGATCTATTTCGGCGTGGCGGCGACATCCATGGCTACTTTGCTTCTGGAGCTGTCGCTGACCCGCGTTTTCTCGGTCATTTACTACTATCATTTTGCATTCCTTGCTATCTCGATCGCTTTGTTTGGGCTGGGAACAGGCGGCGTACTATCGTACGTAGTCGCGGGCTGGCCCGGCTCTCTGTTCATGAAACTTGGCCGGCTCGCGACGGCTAATTCCGTTGCCATCGTTCTCAGTCTCTGGTTTTTGTTGTCGCAAACCGGCGACATGACCACGGGCGAACTGATGGCCGCCTACTTCGCTGCGGCAGTGCCATTTGTGCTGGCCGGTATCATCTTGTCTCTGGTGGTTGCCGAGACCATCGGCCGGGTGGACCGAGTTTACTTTTTCGATCTCATCGGCGCGGCGGCAGGTTGTGCCCTGCTGGTGGAGCTGCTTAACTGGATCGGCGGTCCAAACACCATCATCGTGACCGCCGTCTTGTTCGCGGTGTCGGCTGCCATCTGGTTCAATCTCGCACGTAGCACACAAGGACGGGTCGTTGCCGTCGTAATCGGTCTGTTGCTGGTCGGGTTAATCACGTTGAATTCGAAACGGCCCATCATCGACGTGACGTACGCCAAGGGGCAGCGCATCAGCGGCGAAGAATTCGTGAAGTGGAATAGCTTTTCGCGGATCGCCCTGAAGCCGGAAGGCAACATGAAAAGCATCGTGATTGACGCCGACGCAGCCACGGGAGTCGCGCGCTTCAATTTCGAACATCTCTCCCCGCAAGAGCGCTTCGATTTGGCCTATCATGGCCCGGGCTTCCCCTACATTCTAAGGCCGGGCGCCAAAACTCTCGTCATTGGCCCGGGGGGTGGATGGGATGTAGCGCGCGCGCTTGCCTCAGGCAGCAAGGACATCACGGGGGTGGAGATTAACCCGATCATCGCGAACGTGATCATGCGGAAGCGGTTTCCGCAGTACAGCAATCGCTTGTATTTCAGACCGGAAGTTCACATTGAAGTGGAAGACGGCCGCTCTTTTGTTCGCCGATCCGAGGACCACTACCAGGTGCTCCAGGCGACGCTAGTGGACACCTGGGCGTCGACCGCGGCCGGAGCATTTGCCCTGTCTGAAAACAACCTCTATACAACTGAGGCCTTTCATGACTATCTAGATCATCTGACTCCGGACGGCATCCTGGCCTTTACTCGCTGGGGATTCGTTCCGCCCCGAGAGTCGCTGCGCGTTGTAGCCCTGGCAGACGCTGCGTTAAGGCAACTGGGTCAAGCGAATCCGGCGCGCAACGTCGTGGTTATCCGTGAAGATCTTCAGAAATTGAGCAAATGGGGTGCGCAGGACACCATTCTAATCTCGCGACAGCCCTTCAGCGGCTCTGATATCGCCCGTCTTCAGCAAGCAGCGGAGACGGCAAAGATGCAGGCAGTCTATTTCCCCGGAACGATCGAGGCCAGCGCCTTTCGAGACTTGTTGACCGCCGGCGATCGTAACCGCTTCTACGACACGTACACGTTTGACGTGCGCCCCGTCTCTGACGACCGGCCATTCTTTTTCTACACAGTGCAACCCCGCGATCTCTGGAATTTCGTTTGGCACGCCTCACGGGCCACAGCCGACTACAAAGTGAATAGCGCGCTTCCACTGCTCTTCGGGCTGGTAGCGATCAGTCTGGTTGCCACTGCCATCATCCTCTCTCTACCTCCGTTGTTGTTGGGAAGCCGCCTGCCTCGCTCCGAAGGCAGCCTCCGTACTCTGCTCTTCTTCCTGTTTATCGGCGCCGGTTATATCCTGATTCAGGTAGCGCTCATTCAGAAGTTCGTCCTGTTTCTCGGGCATCCCACTTATGCGCTGACGGTGATTATTTTTTCCATGCTGGTATCGAGTGGCGCCGGCAGTTTCATGAGCAAGCGTTTCATCAGTCAAGACACGGGCCGTTTGAGTGCTCTACTGCTGCTGATCGTCGCTGCCGTTCTGGTGCTCTCCGCGATTGTGACTCCGATTGTCGAAGGCGGGGTCGCTTTGTATTTCCCGGTGCGGGTGCTGATCTCAGTTGCCTTAATCAGTCCGGTGGGTTTTGCGATGGGAATGCCGTTCCCGACTGGTCTCACGCTGCTAGAGAAGGCTATGCCCGCCTCGGTGCGTTGGGCTTGGGCCATCAATGCCGCTTCCAGCGTTTTGGGATCCGCGGCCGCGATGTTCCTCGCTATTTATCTGGGACTGCAGATGACGCTGGTGATCGGCGGGCTTCTTTATTTGGGCGCGTGGTTCAGTGCGCGAAGCTCACTTCTCGCTCATCGCCAATCGAACGCCTATGTGACTGCATAGCTGGCGCTTCTCTCGTCCGTTTGTAACGTACCTTAAACGTTTTAACTCTATAGGACGGGGGCTGTAGAAGATATCCAGTATGAAAAAAACTAAATTGATTACGGTTGCGAGTCTAGGAGCGCTGTTAACGATTGCCACGGCTTGTTCGTCCAATAAAACGGCTGAACGATCGGAAGTGGCGAGTAGCGGCGATGGAAAAGGAACCGCGCCATCATCGGCAGCGGCCAAAAAGGCGGATCTGGCGATGGTTCGGTTCATCAACGGAACCACAACCTCTAAGGATCTTTCTTTCGGTGACGCTGTTGCGTTTTCAGACACCGGCGCACGCGACATTACCGAGTACAAAGAATTGGCTGCCGAGCGGCACGAATTCAAACTGTTTGCGAAGGACGACAAAACGAATGCGCTGGCAACCGACAGTGAAGGGTTGGGCGCAGGCAAGCACTACACGATCATTGCCTATAACGAAAAGAACGGGAAAGCCAATTTAGATCCGGTCGCTGACGATCTCACGCCGCCATCTCCTGGTCAGGCCAAGGTTCGAGTAGTGAATCTTGCGCCGGGTGCAAAGAATATCGACCTTTATGCGGGTGGAAAAACAAGCGCGCTGATCAGCGGCGCAGGCTTGGATCATCCGACTGACTATAAAGAAGTCGCGCCTGCCGAGGCGTCGCTCGATGTTCGGAGCACCATAAGCAAGAAGAATTCGGCCCCGGTTAAGGACATGACGCTCGAAGCAGGCAAGTTGTACACGATTCTCGTATTCGAAGACAAGCACGGCAAGCTGAAGGTCAAGACGGTAAAGGATGAGTTCACCGCTGCACCGAACGGGACGAAGTCGTAAATCGGATTTCGATTCCGAACGGCGATGCGGAAGTAGAATCAGCTTTTATTCTGCTTCCGCGTTTCTCTCCGCAACGCTGAATATCCGGAGCCGCCATTGATATAGTTTTGAGCAGACTTTCAATGGCAACGACAACCGCCGTTACGACTCTTGCTCAGGTTTTTCTCATAGCGTTGAGCGCTCATTGTATCGATGCTCAAGCGCCTACATCGCGCGCTTCGCTCCCTCCTCTTCCTTCCTCGCTCGATATTCCCAAGCCCGGTCCTGACAATGGTTCGCCCTATTCTCCAACCGCCATCCTGCCTGGCGGCGTGGTGGTTCCTCTCTATCCATCCGGCTCGCATTTTCTTAACCTGAGCCGAGTCCATGAGCCCGAGCAGTACAACATGAGTGAAACTGTTCCGGGGCGCATCAACAGCATTGTTAACATTCACAATCCTTCAATCGAGTTCCATCCCGTTGATCGCAGTTTGAACACGGGCGCGGCTGTCATTCTGGTGGCAGGCGGAGGGCACCGAACTCTGAACGTCGGCTCGGAGAGCGCTGATTTCGTTCCTTTCTTTTACAACTACGGAGTAAACACAATTATTCTGCGAAGCCGGTTGCGCCGCGACGGCTACAATCCGCAAACCGATGAGGTATACGATGCGCTGCAGGCGATTCGCATGGTGCGCGCCTACGCCAAAGAATGGAATCTCGATCCGCACAAGATCGGAATCATGGGTTTTTCGGCGGGTGCAGAGCTAACTGCGGCGGCAGCGGTCTTGTACGATGACTTCGATAAGAAGAACAACGACGGCAGCGACCCGCTGGCAGGAATCAGCTCACGACCGGACTTCGCCGGCATTATTTATCCGGGGCCCTCGCCCTTCGCTCGCAATCGAACGCCTCCGCCCATTCCGCCGAACGTTCCCCCTGCCTTCCTAGTTTGCGGCGGCTCCGGGGATCGGGTTCACGCTGTCTGGGCCATGGAATATTTCTCGGCAATGCTAGCCCTGAGCGTGCCTAACATCGAAATGCATATCTACGGGAACGGGCGTCACCCGGGCGATCCCTTGACCGACGGTACGCGCATGTCCGGCGGTTTGACAGACCGCAGAGACATGCCCTTCGGCACATGGCAATTTCGTTTTATCGATTGGTTCCGAGATCTCGGCTTCCTGCAAAAATCCGGCGTGGAGACCAAGGCGGCAAAGGATGTCGCCGCTTACGTCAGCCAACCGCCGCATCCAAGCGGTCCTAGTCCCAGTGGTGAGCCAAACTCAACTACTAAGCACCCATAGCGCTTCTTCGCGAGCTTCGACCAACAAATACTCGCCCCGCATCACGGCATTCATCTATGAAAAGACGTCATTTTCTTGCTTCCCTTGCTTTAGCGCCGATAGCGGCGAGAGCAAAAGCTTCGCCCAAGATCACTCGAATCAGACTTTCGAAACTACAAGGTCCCTTCCACAAGTTTGTGACCATGAATGCCTACGATAAAGCTCCGAAAGGCCGAACGTATGAGCACACGCTGATTCGGATTGAGACCGACGAAGGGCTGGAAGGGATCGGAGCCGGCACCTACTCGATGGCAGACAAGGCTTACGCCGATTCACTTAAAGCATTGATCGGCGCAAACCTTTCGGATTTGTACCGGATGGAGGGCGGCCGTATTGTAGCGAGAGGTTCACGCTACGCGTCCCTGCTTGAAACGAACCGTCATCTGGATGGCCCTCTTTTCGATTTGATCGGCAAACAGAACGACCGTCCGGTATGGCAGCTGATTGGCGATTCGGTTCGGGAACGAATTCCGATCTATGACAGCACCATTTACTTTAGCGACGTGTGGTTTAAAGACCGCGGTATTTCGGCGGTAACCGATGAGTGCCGGGAGGCCGTACAATCGGGTTTTCGCGGCATCAAGATCAAGCTCGGCCGTGGCGACAAGTGGATGGAACGAAAAGCCGGCGACGAGCGTGACATCGCCATTGTGAATGCTGTGCGCGAGGCGATCGGTCCGGATATTCGGTTCATGGCGGATCCGAACTACGGCTACAGGGGCCAGTTCGAAGCTGCCTGGCAACTGATGTATCAGACGAAGGCGGCGAATCTTTATTGGATGGAAGAAATTTTTCCGGAGACGATTGAAGGTTACACGGCGTTTCGAGAGAAGATGTCGGCGGTGGGGATGAAGACGCTGATTGCCTTTGGAGAGCATGCGCGTGATCCCCGGATGTTCGCTCCCTATTTAAAACCGAGACGCGTGGTGGACGTTCTCCAGATGGATATTCGACAGGGCGGTTTTCTTGACAATATAAAGATCGCCAGAATGGCTGCCGGTGCGGGCGCCGCAGCGATTCAGCATAATTGGGCGTCGCAGATCGGAATGATCATGGCGCTTCATCTTTCGAAAGCGATCGAGAATGTACCGATGGCTGAAAGCGACAGGTCGAGCAGCGACGTGCTGATCACGGACGGTTATCGTTTCGAACAAGGTGCTATGAGTCTGCCTGCGAAACCAGGCTTAGCGATCGGCATCAATGAACAGGTTTATGAGCGGATGTGCAAACCCGACCGAGATGATCGTCACCTAAAGATGCCGACGCGTTTCTAAGCACCTCCTCGGGAAGTCGATGGGGATGGCCGGCGAACGACGATCGAAATAGCCTCTTGTTTCGAGCGTGGCGAGGATTCGATAAACCTTCGCTTTGGGCATGGAAACAGAACGAGCCACTTCCACCCGACCCATGCCGGAGCCATCCTTTTTTAGCGTTTCGAGGATGTCCAGCGTTTTATGGAAAACGAGTACTTGCTTGGGTACAGCAATTTTCGGGCTCATCATTTCACATCGTAAAACAGCGAGTACTACGGAGATGAGCTATTCGCCGGAAGATCTAGATTTTGTAAGAAACAATCCGGCAGCGGAGATGAGGAGTCCGGCTGCGATGCCGGCTGCAATTCTGGGCGCTGGATCGGGCGGCGCGGGAGGCAGGTAAGTCACTCCGGTTTCGTCGGCGCGAGCGGGCTCGCTTACGTAACGGCCGTGGCTCGGGATACGGAAGTGATCTGCCAAGTGTTGTAAATCCTCGGCTGAGTCTTCAAGCGGAATACCGTGTCCTGCGCCGACAAGTGAGGGACGAAGCTGGGCCAATCTTTGAACCGAGTCGCGGGCCATTGGCCAGTCGGTGGTGGCCGGCACGGGAGGCCGATCGACCTTCTTCTCTTTTGTTACGACTCCTACTATGGTGTCGAGGTTCATGGTGGTCACGGCGTCTCCGGCAATCAACGTGCGATCACTGTGGCGGAAGAATGACACATGACCCGCTGCGTGACCGGGGGTGTCTACGCACTCCCAATCCGGAAGGCCGGGAAGAGGTTGATTTTTATCCAGCTGTTCGAGACAGGATGCAAGATTCGCGGTGCGGGAAGGGAAGAGACGCGAAAGGCCGGAGAAGAAACCGGGCGCTGTGGGATCGAGCGGCGGGTAGGAAGAACGGCCGGTCAGATAAGGGAACTCAAGGGCGTGAGCGTGAACGCGGACGCCCCAGACATCGGCAAGCGCTTGAGCAGATCCGGAATGATCGAAATGTCCATGAGTAAGTACAATCGCGCGAGGTTTAGCGCTGGCGCCAAACCGCTCCTCGGCGGCCCGTCTGATCTTGGATGAGCTGCCAGGCGTTCCAGTGTCTACCAGGACCCATGATTCCCGATCGCCGACCAGATAGGCGTTCACAAACGGCGTCGAAACCACAGCCACATCGCGTGCGATCTCCTCAGAGTGAGTAAGCATATCGATTGGACATCATGGAAGCGTTGAGTGAATCAGATTTTCCGAAAGTGAGTGTTATTCGGCACAGCGCCAGACGAAGCTTTAGGTTTCAGGATGTCACGTGAGGACTAAAGACATATCAGTAGTAAAGCGTGGTCCGTTCCCGTTTACTGCCGACAGATCATTGAGTGGGAAACTGTGATTGCATGACAACGGCCGACGGCTTTCTGCTACATTCGAACGATTATTGAGATCGGAATGAGGAGGGGTCGCGGTTCATGTTTAGACAGAAGTTCTCATTTGTACCAATTTTGCCGGCGTTGCTGTTCTGCTTGCCTTGGGTCGCAACGGCGCAGCAGATGGATCCGGAATATGCAAAAGAGGTCAAGCAGTGGACGACCAAGCCGGAGTTCATGAGTCCTCTGGTGGATCATCTGCTGAAATCGGCAATGCTTCCTTCGCCGAAGGACGTACTTGGTTATTATATTGGGGCTCCGAACAAACTGACCAGTTACGAAGAAATTGTTCATTACTAACGGGTCCTTGCGGCTAAGTCACCGCGCGTGAAGGTGCTCGACATTGGAAAGACAGATGAGGGGCGCGATTGTGTCGTCGTGTTTGTGGGATCGGAAGAGTCTCTTCACAATTTAGAGACGTATCGAAACTACCTTGGCCGACTTGCGGATCCGCGTCAGCTGACCGAAGACCAGGCGCGCCAAATTATCGCGAAGGCGAAACCGATTTATCACCTGATGGGAGGTTTGCACAGCGGTGAGACGGGGCCTTCCGAGATGCTGATGGAACTCGCGTACAGGCTCGCCGCCGAAGATTCTCCACTGATCCAGTCGATTCGTGAACATGTGATCGTGTCCATTACGCCGGCTGCCGATCCGGACGGCCGCGATCGCTATACCGATTGGTATCGCAAGTACAAAGTCAATGAAACCGGAGAGCAGGACAGCGTGGGCGGTCCGCCGTATTGGGGCAAGTACATACTGCATGACGACAATCGCGACATTAACTATTCACAGCTTCCTATGCAGAGGCTTCTGGGCTGGTATCTGAAATGGCATCCGCCGATTATGCATGAGCTGCACGAATCGGAGCCGTTTATGTATACGTTCAGCGGCCAATCGCCGCAGAATCCGACGCTCGATCCGATTCTCTACGGGGAGCTGCCCTGGTTCTCCAATTTCGAAATGTCGCAGATGATCAAGTACGGCATGCCGGATGTTTGGACGCATGCCTTTGTCGATATGTGGTCGCCAGGATATCTCGGATTCATGTCATCGAATCACAACGGGATGATGCGCATGTACGAGACGTTCGGGAATGCGGGGGCGAACACGATGCTGCGGCACATTGAGCCACAGCCATTAGCAGGAAGATCTCCGGCACACGAGCAGAATGGACCCACGCAGCGCGAATGGTATCGGCCCGTTCCTCCCTACAAAGAAGTGGTGTGGTCGATGCGCGATAACACGAACTACATGGAAACGGGCGTTCTGACGGCGTTGGAACTGACGGCCGCTTTCCCAAACGTCATTGTCGATAATTTTTATCAGAAGAGCCGCAACTCGATTCTAGCGGGCGAGAAAGAGGCCCCGTTCGGCTTCCTCATTCCAATCGATCAGCCTGATTTAACAAGGGTCGCGTTTGTGATGAAGGTGCTCCGTTTGCAGGGGATAGAAGTGGGCAGGGCGAAAGAAGAGGTGAAGTTGAAGGAAGGCGTCTATCCGGCGGGGTCGCTGATTATCAAACGCAACCAACCGTACGGCAGGCTGGCAAAGATCCTGCTGGAGAAGCAGGTCTATCCGGATCCGAGCTTGCGAACGTACGACGACTCGGCGTGGACGATGGGCTTGATGACGCATACAAACATAGTTTCGATTGCGGATCACGGAGTCCTCGATGTGCCGGTTGAGGCCATGGAGGATTTCGAACCCAAGGGCAAGATCTCCGGCGGCGCTTCTGCAATCAGCTATGCGATTGCGGATAACGGTTCGCCTAACCTTGTTACGCTTCGATACCAACTGAAAGACACTCCGATTCGAGTGGCTGAGCAGGCGTTCAAGACGGGAGATCACAGTTTGCCTGCCGGTTCGTTCATCGTTCCGGGATCTGCTTACGAGAAGCTCAGGAGCGCGGTCGAGCCATTAGGTCTGAACGCGGTGGGCTTGACCAGTGAAAGAAGTGTCGCGGCGCATCCGCTGAATCTTCCGCGCCTAGCTGTTTATTCGACTTGGGGCAGCACGCAAGATGTCGGATGGGTTCGCTACGCATTCGATAAGTACGACGTCAGCTACGACCTGATTTACAAAGAGCGCGTGAAGCAGGGAAGTTTGCGGAGCACCTATGACGTTATTGTGATTCCGAATCAGGGCCGGACTGCAAAAGGTCTGGTCTTCGATATTGAACCGAAGAAGCAACCGCTTGCTTATGAGAAATCAGACCAGTATAAGAGCCTGGGAGATTACGGTTCGTCACCGGATATCGGTGGTGGCATGGGGCTGGAGGGTGTTGTGGAGCTTCAGAAATTCGTTCAGGAGGGCGGCCTGCTGGTGACACTGGGGACGGCGAGCGGTTTTCCGCCGGCGTTCGGTTTGACCAGGAAGGTGGAGGCAACGGGCACGTCGCCGCAGTTCTATGCACCGGGACCAATCGTGGAAGCCGATATCCTGCAGCCGACGAATCCTATCTTCTACGGCTATCCGGATAAGAAAATTCCAGTTCGTTGGGCGAACGGACCGCTGTTAACACTGCCGAGGATAGATCAGAAGCAGATTCTAATGAACTTTCCTGGAGGCGATGCTTCCGTCATGAGTGGTTTGATGAAGGGTGCAAACGAGATTCGCAATAACCCTGCGATTATGGATGTGCCGGTAGGACGGGGACAGGTGTTGCTCTTTACCACCAACCCGTGTTATCGCTGGCAGAACATCGGAGAGTTCAGAATGCTTTTCAATGTGTTGATGAACTACGACGATTTGAAGGCGCCGGCAGCGGGAACGAGTACGGATCAGTAGAGAGTGGGCTAAGCCGAGCGGGTTAACCCTCTTTCTTTCTCTTTTGCTGGAGAACCGCAGTTCCCGGTTGAGAACCGCGGTCTCCGGCATTTGTCAAGTTTAGAATTCCGCGCCGTAACCGAGTATCGAGCGAATCGCACCAGCCTTGAAATCGCCCGATGGAATATTGTCAATGACAGCGCGGTAATCCAGATGAGCGATCTTCGACTTTATCTGTTCCAGCCGCAATTCGCCCGGCAACGGCGCCTGCAACTCGTTCGGGATGAGGTCATTCAGCAATGTTTGGAACATACTGGCTGAGCGCGGGTCAGAGTCTGCCGTGTTCATCAGTTCCAGCTTGCCTTCCGGTGTGGTGTAGTCATAAAACTCCAAGGCGGCCGAACTGACGTTGATCTTGCTGGTCGCCTTGAACCAGTCCGCATAGGCGCCGAACTTGGTATCTTCCATTCGCAGCCCGACGATGTGGGTGGGAGCGCCGGTGGGGTTGTAATAGCCGGGCGCAATTTCATCAGTGGTATGGAGGACATAGGACCGCCCCGGCGCTTCGGCGGACTTTAACATGGAGATCATGTCATGGCGCTGGCCATAGATCTTTGCCAGATCGCCGGTCATCCAGCTGCGGGTTCCGTTGTTTCCGATGCTCACCAGCAAGGGCATCAAATCGACTGAAGAGGCCAGTCCCGTGCGAACCTTCTCGATGTCTCCGGTGTAGCGATGGGTAGGATCGACTACGATGAGGGGAATGTGCCAGGCTTCGTCGTAGAGACTGCCGACCTTCCCTTGGACGAAACCGTGCGCGCCTGAGTACTCGCCATGGTCGGCCGCGAAGACAATGACGGTGTTGTCAACAATGCTCTTTGGCAAGGCATGCAGGGCATCGAGCACTTTTCCGATCTGGACGTCGACAATCTCCATGATTTGTGTGTAACTATCCAGACCACGCTGCCAATAGCTATACGGCATTTTGATGACGCCCTCACCGAGGCTGGTCGCCGGATACTGTTCGACGGTGGGTGAATCCTGGGTTGGATCGTCACTGACGCCACCCCAGACAAGCTCCGAAAACTCCTGAATGAAGGCTTGCGTGGGCGGTTTCTTGTGGTCGATCAGGTCTTGCCGGCTTTCCCAGTTTGGAGGCACAGCCGGGTATCCGTACGAAGGTGGAGACTTGAGCTCGTCTACGTCCCAGGGAACGTTCGGGCCGCTGCCAGGATATACGATCTGTTGGCTGAGGTTCTGCGGATTGACGGTAGGATCGAGGAACAGGTCATTGACGGTCTGAAACTCGGTTCCGGCCGGGAAGAACTCTCTGTCGTGGGGATTGACGAGGCTGACGGTGGTGCACCAGGGAGCATCGCCGGGCTTGCGATCGCCCAGCCAGCTTACTGCCTGATCCGCTGTATAAGCATCGTTATGATAGCCGAGATTCTCGTCGCCGTATGTGCCCTGCAGATTGCTGCCAGTGGGGTCGGGATAAGTATTGAAGTCAAAGCCATAGGCTTCCAGACCGCCCGAGTTCTGCTGTGGAATCGAGGCGTGCCATTTGCCGAAATAGGGAGTTTGATAGCCGACATTTCGGAGGAGTTTCCCAAAAGTTGGGTAAGCGGGGTTCAAGACGGGTTGCAAGGCCACGAGCAGCGGAGGCGGGTAGGGAGTTGACAGGATGGTTGTGATCAACCAGTTTTGCTGCGAGTAGAGGCCCGAGATCATCACGCCGCGAGAAGGTGTGCAAGCGTTCGCCGCCGTATGATAATTGCCGAACTTGACGCCGTGCCTCCAAAGCTTGTGGACATTTTTCATATGCTTGGCTAAAAATTCTCCGACGGTAGTGATGCCGGATGGAAAAACAGTGGGATAACGCAATTCATCCACAAGGATGAATAAGATATTGGGCTGGGGCCCGGGAACCGCAGCCGCGTCGGCGCCGCTCTGAGCGGTCGCCTCCCGAAGTCCCGTAAGAACTCCACCGCTGACGGCGGCGGTCGATTTAAGAAAGTCTCTACGCTTCATGTAGCTTTTTCCTCTGCCTGATTGAGTCGTGGCGACCTGCTCCTAGGGGAGGTCTCCTAACTGGGTTAAGCAGCGAAATCCGGCGAAACGTGCCATGCTTTTCAAGAAAAACAAAAAAATTTTTGTTAAAAGCTAGAGCGGCTTTGTTGGCAGTTGGTACAGTGGTGAGCGGTTTTCTCCCGCGAGCATGAATTCCGAGCGCTGGAAGCAGATCGAACAGGTCTACTACAGTGTGCTGGCGTCACCGCCGGCGCGCCGCACTGCCGTTTTAGACGAAGCATGCTCGGACGATGACGACATGCGGCGCGAAGTGGAGTCTTTGCTGGACGCAAGGGAGCAGGCTGAAAGCTTTCTCTCGTCTGCGGATTTAAGAATTCATATTGCTGAGCTGGCCTCAGCGCAGCATCTCCCGGTGGGGCACAAGCTCGCTCACTATCGCATTCTTTCAGCCATTGGCAGTGGCGCGATGGGCGAGGTTTACCTGGCGCGCGATACCAGTCTTGACCGGCAGGTCGCACTGAAAATCCTGCCGGCTCGCTTTACGCGGGATGCCGAGCGGGTGGCTCGATTCCGGCGCGAGGCCAAAATGGCTTCGGCGCTCAATCATCCCAACATCATCACGGTTTACGAGATCGGGGAAACCAATGAGACCTGGTTCATTGCGGCGGAGTTTATCGAAGGGGTCACGCTGCGCGAACGGCTTACCGCCGGCCGGATGGACTTACAGGAGGTACTCGGAATCGCCATCCAGTGCGCGGTAGCCCTGGGAGGCGTCCACCAGGCGGGGATTGTGCATCGGGATATCAAACCGGAAAACATCATGGTGAGACCGGATGGCGTGGTAAAGGTGGTTGATTTTGGCCTGGCGCGCATTCGAGAGCCCGGCCTGGAGTCTGACGTCGAGGCGACACAAGCCGGCGCACTGGTCGGCACCCCGCGATACATGTCGCCGGAGCAAGCGCGCGGCCAAAAGCTGGATGCAAGAACAGACATTTTCAGTCTGGGCGTTGTGCTTTATGAGATGGCCACGAGCCAGCCGGCGTTTCCGGGCAGGAGTACCGCAGAGGTCTTTGCAGCGCTGCTTGCCTCGGTATCGCGTCCGCCGTCGGAATGCGCGGAAGGTATCCCAAAGGATTTCGACGCTATCGTTTCCAAGGCTCTTGAAAGTGACCGCGAGGTCCGATACCAAACCATGGAAGAGTTTGCGGCTGACCTCCAGGAGTTCCAACAAAGGCCGTACCAATTCCGACAAAAACGAGACCGGCGGCCGACGTCCATACCGGCGCAGAGTATAACGAAGAACACAGCGGTCTCGCCGAGCAAGCGTCGGACACAGCGAGGGATGATAATTGCCGCAGCGGCTTTCGCGGTGGGCTTGCTGTTGGCTTGGTACTTACGGACGCCGACCTCACACGGCACTAGAGAAGCGTCCACTTTGGGCATCGTTCCGCTGACCAGTTTCGCGGGATACAAAGATTTCGGGTCTTTCTCTCCCGATGGGAACCGGATCGCGTTCTCCTGGAACGGCGGCGAGGGCGGAAGCGGCGGCAAGCAGGAACGGAATATTTACGTTAAGACGATCGGACCGGATGAACCCATCCGGCTAACCTTCGCGCCGGAGGATGAAAGGTTGGCCGCCTGGTCACCCGATGGACGATCCATAGCCTTCTGCCGCATGCTCGCATCGGAACCCGGGCCGACGCGCTATGCGATCGATGTGGTACCCGCTCTCGGCGGTCAGGAACGTAAGATCGCCGAAGGGGGCGCCGGGATCTCATGGTCGCCGGACAGCCAAACGCTTGCCCTGGCAGATCTGTCGGCCCAGTCGAGAGGCATATCATTACTATCGTTAGAAACCGGCAAGCGGCGTGAACTCACTCATCCCGGTCCATACGTAGATAATCTTCCTTCTTTTTCGCCAGATGGGCGATGGATCGCCTTCACCAGAGATTTCGGTTTTTCGGCGCGAGAGATATTCGTTGTTCCGGTGCGCGGCGGAACTGCCAGACAGCTCACTTTCGACCGTGAACCGACATACGGCGCAGCGTGGACCGCAGACAGTCGTGACATCGTGTTCGCTTCGAATCGGGGAGTCGGGGGAGAGAGTCTTTGGCGCGTTGCGGCAACGGGCGGCTCTCCCCGGCTGCTTTCGGCAACGCTGCAAGGCTGCTTCTATCCTTCTATTTCGCGCCGAGGCAACCGTCTGTTGTATACCGAGTCGCTTCAGGACACGAATATCTATGCTTTCTCAGGGGCGGGCTTCGGCAGCCAATCTGCGCCGGCCCGCTTCGGTGATCCACACGGGCTGATTGTTTCCTCTCGCAGAGATGACAGCCCGAGCATTTCGCACGACGGAGCAAGGATCACATTTGTCTCCAAGCGCACAGGTAACGAGGAGATCTGGGTTTGTGACCGGAACGGCGGCCATTTCACCCAGTTGACTTCGTTCAAGGGCGCGGGAACCGGAACACCCCGCTGGTCGCCCGACGGCCGCGCTATCGCCTTCGACTCGCTCGCGGCGGGTAATCCCGATATCTATATCATCGATGCAGACGGCGGGACTCCTCGCCGTCTGACCACCGGCCCTTCCGGTAACTTCATGCCTTCCTGGTCCCCCAATGGCAAGTGGATCTATTTCAAATCCGACCGTTCCGGGAGCGATCAGATCTGGAAGATGTCGGCAGCAGGAGGCGTCCCGATTCAGATCACCCGCGGCGGAGCATGCGAAGCATTTGCTTCGCCCGATGGCAAGCTGATTTATTTTACAAACCATCAGTGGGGAGCTATCTGGGCGGCGCCGGTTGACGGCGGCCAGGAGCAGCCGGTGCCGGAGTTGAAGAGCTTTGACAGAATTTTCCGATCGTGGGGCGTTCTTGATCAGGGGATTTATTTCATGTCCAGACAGGATAAACCGCACCAGACTATCCGTTTCTTCAGCTTCGCTACACGCAAGGTTACGCCGCTGCTGATTTTAGATAAGGAACCGATTTGGGACTACCCTGATGTGTCTGTTTCACCCGACGGGCGTAGATTGCTTTCCGCAAACCTGGACCAGGAAGTCAACGACTTAATGTTGATGGAGAATTTCGATTGAGCGTACGGTCCGCAAGCTTGATCGTGGAGGGTCTTTCGGGTCGATTCGGGACATGATGGCCGGCGCGGATCGCTTTCCGTTCCGCGCGAATTCCTGAAAATCGATGCGAAGAATCCATGTATCCTCCCGCAAGCGAAATTACTCAGTTGTTGAATGCCTGGTGCAAGGGCGATGAAGATGCGCTGGAGCAACTAGCTCCGGTTGTGGAATCGGAGTTGCGGCGTCTGGCCCGCGTGTACCTGAGCAGAGAAGCGGCCGGCAATATGCTCCAACCCACGGCTTTGATCAATGAAGCGTATCTGCGGCTGATCGAATGGAACACGATGGAGTGGCAAAATCGAACTCATTTTTATGCCGTGGCAGCCAAAATGATGCGGCGTGTGCTGGTCAACCAGGCCAACGCCCGGAACCGAAGGAAACGGGGCGGATCGGCGGTTCTGGTTTCTCTTTCCGAAGCCGGCAGCGCGCCAGACAGAAGCGCCGATGTCATCGCTCTCGATGAGGCGCTGCTTGCCCTGGCGAGGTTTGATGACAGGAAGAGCCGGCTGGTGGAACTGCGGTTCTTCGGCGGTCTGAACGCCGAAGAGACAGCGGAAGTGCTGGGGATTTCTTTGCGGACGGTACACCGGGAGTGGGACTTGGCGCGGGCGTGGCTATTCCGCGAGCTTCGCGGGCAATCATGATTCGAAGCGCGATGGCCGCATTGCTCTTTGGCTCGTTAATGGTTCGTGACTCTTCGGTCGTCCGTCCGCGTGAGGCTCAGTTAGCGGTCAACAAGCGCCATCATTCGCTGGTCATAGCGAGGGCCGGAAATCGCTTCCGGCGGCAGCGCTCGATCCAGCTTCGCTATTTCTTCCGGGGTCAGTTTTACATCCGCGGCGGCGATGTTTTCTTCTAAATACGTTCGCCGCTTCGTACCCGGGATCGGTACGATGTCTTCGCCCTTGCTCAACAGCCAGGCCAAGGCAATTTGACCCGGCGTGGCTTGACGTGATTCCGCAATTTCTTTCACGATAGCGGCCGCCTTGACATTCGCGTCGTAATTGGCGCCTTGTAAGCGCGGCATGCCTTTTCGATAGTCTCCATCCGGATACTCCTCGGCGCGCTTTGCCGTGCCCGTCAAGAAGCCGCGGCCCAGCGGACTGAACGGCACCAGCCCGATTCCCAATTCCCGCAATAGCGGAATAATCAAGGGCTCCAGGTTACGCTCCCATAGCGAATACTCGCTCTGCAAAGCCGAGACGGGCTGTACGGCGTGCGCCCGTCGAATGGTCTTCTCGCCCGCCTCTGACAAGCCGAAATAACGCACCTTACCGGCTCGCACCAGATCTGAAACCGCGCCCGCCACATCTTCAATCGGAATCTGCGGATCCACCCGGTGCTGATAGAGCAGATCGATGCGGTCCGTCTGCAATCTCCGCAGCGAGCCCTCTACCGCTTCATGAATATGTTCTGGCCGGCTGTCGGTACCCGCCATCTTTCCATCCTCGATCCGAAAACCAAACTTCGTCGCGACAACCACCTGTTCCCGCCGCCCCTGTAGAGCCTGGCCCACTAGCTCCTCGTTTGTAAATGGTCCATACATCTCTGCGGTATCGAAAAAATCCAGCCCGAGATCAATCGCACGGTGCATCGTCGCTATCGATTCCGTATCGTCCGGCGTTCCATACGCCGTGCTCATGCCCATGCATCCCAGTCCCAATTCAGAGACTGCTAAACCTTGTTTTCCTAATTTTCGTTTGGCAAGCATTGTTTCTCCGATGCCTGGCGAGGGCTACCTGACTCGCTTAGTTCCTCCTTCGCCCATAGTTTCCCGCGCGGTGAAGCCCCCGGCAGCGGCGACAGGTTATGCGGCTGTTCCCTATGCTGCTAGCCTGAAAAGCGTGCGCTGGCACTTTCTTGGACTCTGGTGTTTATTGATGGCGGTTGTGCCGGTTCGTGCAGGAACGATCCTTGTTCTGCGTTTTCAGAACAACTCCCAATACTCTGATCTGAACTGGGTTGGGGAAAGTATCGCCTCTACCTTGATGAACGAGTTCGCCGCTCAAAACGAAATCGTCCTCAGCCGCGGAGCTCGGGCCGAAGCGGTTGGCCGTCTGTCTCTCCGTTCGGACGCGAATTACACCAAGGCAACCCTCATTCGCCTGGGCCAGACGCTCGATGCCAATTATCTCTGCTTTGGTAGTTTCGATGTCAGCTTACCTTCTCCGAATGCTCCGCTCAAGGACAGCAGCATCCGCGTCTCTGCGCAATTTATTGACCTGCGAAAAATGCACGACGGACCCGAAGTTTCGGAAGCGGGCAGACTGACTGAATTATCCCGTCTTCAAGAACATCTCGCTTACGAATCGCTGAAGTATCTTCAACCGCACTCCGATTTAAAACTGGATGACTTTATGTCACCGCAAAAAGCTGTCCGGCTGGATGCCCAGGAGAGCTACATCCGCGGCTTGCTGTCCGAAAACCGGGACCAAAAACAGAAATGGTTTCTCCAGGCTGCGGCGCTTGACAGTAAGTTTGCCGGACCGGCTTACGAGTTAGGTCGAATTTGCCTCGACCAAAAGCAATATTCACAGGCAATCAATTGGCTTCGTCGAGTGGACGCAACCCATCCTAGCTTTCCCGAAGCTCGGTTCAGGATGGGCTTAGCTTCGTACGGGGCAGGCGACTACTCGGGTGCTGCAGCCTACTTTCGCGAGGTGTTGAAGACTTATCCGATAAGCGAGATCTACAACAATTTGGGTGCAGCCGAAAGCCAAATGAACCAGGCGGCAGCGGGCGATGACATTCGCCATGCCCTCGAGAGCGATCCGAACAATCCTGTTTATCTTTTCAATCTTGGCATTGTGCTGCTTAAGAGCGGCTGGTTCGATGAAGCTGCCAAGTCTTTTCAAAAAGTTGTCGAGCACGACACGAATGAGGTCGAAGCTCGCACCTTGCTAGATCAATCGCACCGGCGCGAGGGGTTCCAGGCAGGAAGCAAACTTCCCACTCTACGATTGAAGAGTAGCTTCAACGCAACCGCGTTTCGACAATTAAAAGCAATGCTACCAGTTAGTAATTGAGCCATCGGGACGGAAATAGGTTTGCGCTCGTGCTGTGATAGGTTCTGTAATCTCCTTCAGCAACTTACACTGCGTGAGATCCACCGTGACACCAAGCCCAGGCCGCTCATTCGGATAGAGATTGCCTTTCTTGAAGTCGAGGCACTCCGGCAGATAAGAAAGTGTTTTGCCGCCATAGTTGTACTCCATCAGAACCGGTCCGGAAAAAGTGCCAAGCGAATTCACAAGCGCCGCAGTGGCAATCGGCCCGGTAAAATGCGGAACAATTCCGATAAAGTGGGTTTCGCAGATCGCAGCGATTTTCATCATTTCCGTGATGCCTCCGACGTTTGGAAGTGTCGCCCGGACATAGTCAATGCTATGGTCCTCCAGCAGTTTGTTAAAGTCCCAGCGATTCCCCCACTCCTCGCCTGCTGCCAGAGGCACGTTTACTTTCTGCCGCAAAATCGGCAAATCCTGTAGAAAGGCTTCGGTACGCACCGCGTCTTCCACGAAATAGGGCGCCAGATGCTCAATCAGGTTGCATCCACGAATCGCATCGGGCAAGTCAAACCGCTGATGGAAATCCACGCACCAGTCGCCGTTCTTGCCGACGCCTTCGCGAACCTGAGTGCAGTCGATCAGTAGCTGGTTAATGCGCTCGTGGGTATTGAACTTCGAATAGATCGGCACGTCGGTGGCGCCCATGCGGAAGGCGCGGTAACCGGCTTCAATGGTGAGGCGGGCGCGATCTTTGAGGCTTGTCTCCTTGTCTACGCCTGGAATTTTTCCTGACGTGTTGTAGCACTCGCAATGATCCCGAACCATGCCGCCCAGAACCTCATGAACCGGCAGCTTTAAAGTCTTGCCTTTGATGTCCCACAACGCGAGATCCAGCGCACCGATTGCATCCTCCTTCTCGCGCCCGGCAGGATAAAAAAAGGCCCGGTTCATGTCCTGCCAGAGGCGCTCGATATACTGCGGATCCTTGCCGATAAGTCGGCCGGCAGACTGCGCCAGCGTGTCGCTGAAACCGCCCTCTCCAATACCCGTTATGCCCGCATCCGTTTCGATCGTAACCACTGTGTCGCTCTGGTTGAAGAGCGGATTGGGATTCGGAGGAGCATACGCACGCACCCGCGTGATTTTCATTTTAGGAACGGATGCCCTTACAAGAGGCAGGGTTCCGAAACTGAATGTCGAGGCCGCAGCCATCGACTTCAAAAAAGCTCTTCGATTCATCTATATGCCTTCAGAAAGAAATATGGGCGGCTACCTGGAGTTGCCGGGGATTGCCGACCGTCGAAGTAATTATGCCTGCAGAACTGCTGCCTATAGTAGCGTTCGGCTGACCGAATTGCGGATGATTAAACACATTGAATGCGTCGAAGCGGAACTGGACAGTGAGGCGCTCTTTGATAGGGAAATTCTTGAAGAGCGACTGATCCCAATTCCAGCGGCCGGGGCCATAGAGCGTGTCACGGCCGCAATTGCCGTAAGTATATAACGCAGGCGTAGAAAACTCGGTCGTATTGAACCAGCTCTGCAGCGATTGATGAAAAGAACCGGAGGGAACAGAAGTGCAGTTGGGACGGCTCCCCTGCCCGTTATTAGTAGTCGACGAGTTGAGAGTGGGAGTAAATGGAATACCGGTTTGCACTTGAATGATTCCGTTGGTTTGCCAGTCGGACAAAAACAAACTAGTCACACCGTGATGGTGGAGGCCTGGGATTTGATAGGTAAAACTAGCGGTAAATCGATGGCGGAGGTCAAACGCAGAATTGCCGCGATCGCAGAAACGGCAATAAGAGTTTTGCGGTGTGCCGTAGCCACCGCCAAAAGCAGTGGCTACATCATCGATAGAGTGTGACCAGGTGTAGCCCAAATTTCCAGTTAAGCCGTTGGCCAGGCGTTTATCCGCGCTGATTTCAAGTGCATAAAAATCGCTCAGGCCATCGGACACATCGAAGGTAACGTCCGAGAGATTTGGATTGAGGGCATAGTATGGCCGGCGGATATTCACGTTTGAACCGGGGCCCGGTACTGGCTGATTGAGGTTGAAGGTGGTGTCGAGGCGCCGCCCGAGATCGCCTACCGTCGCGATGCGCACCAAGGTGGTTGCTGTCACCTGTTGCTCTATGGTGAAGTTGAACTGCTCGGCGTAACCGGCTTTGAAGCTGTCGATGGTTCCGAGCACCGCTCCGGTCGGATTCTGCGCGGCGGCGAAATTGATGACGGGCGCGGGCGGAAGACCTTGGCTGAAGGTGCGAGTGGGAGTGACATCGGAAGGCGAGTAAAGGAAGATGGGTCCGAACGGCAAGGTGCGTTCGCCGCGTAAGGCAGTACCGCCGTTGCCGCTGGGATTGTAGAACAAGCCAAAGCCGCCGCGAACGACAGTCTTCGGCGTTACCTGGTAAGCAAACCCAAAGCGCGGGGCAAGATCTTTATAGTAGCCCTGGACGCCGGCACTCGAGTTCACCCCGTTCTTAGCGGCGATCTGCATGGTCCCGTTAGCCGGATTGAAATTGGCGATGCGATTGGCAACTTCGCCGTAGGGCGAGTAGTATTCCCAACGCAGCCCGATGTTGAGGGTGAGCTTTGGAGTGACGCGCCAGTCATCGGCTACGTAGAGTCCGTTTTCGAAACCTCGCAAACCGGGAAACGCGAGCTCAAAATCCTGTTGCACCAGACTCGGAAAACCGAGAAGCATGCTGGCTATCGAATCGCCGGTGCCATTTCTGCCAGGCAGATCGGTGAAGGTGGGGCCGAAGTTAAAACGGCCATTTCCCTGGTTCGTCTGATACTCGCTAATCTGCCGACGGCGAAAATCTTCGCCGAATTTCAGAGTGTGTTTGTTCAAAGTCCAGGTGATGTTGTCCACTCCCTGATAAGTATTTTCGAAGCGGAAGATGGGCAAGGAACGGCTCTGGCCGATGCCTTCATAGTTCGCCGGCGAAATGATAGGAAAGCCGGTTTGCTGCGGTACGGAATTGGAATTGGCAATTCCAAAACTATTTCCGTAATCGGTACCAGGCGAGGCGCCCTGGAGCGTGTAAGCCAGGTGGAAACGATTGAAGCCGGCGCGCAGTTCGTTCACGAGCTTAGGCGAAAATATGTGAATATAACTGGCGGCAGCCTGCTGGTCCGGCGTAAAGGAGGCGCCCGCAAACGAATCTTCATTGCCCAGTGCAATCGGTCGCGAAATACCGGGCAGAGTAGTCGGCGGATAGGTGGGGGGAATGACGGTGGTGGTGTATTGAGTCGACCAGCGTGCGAAGAAGGAGTCGTTCGGCGTGATTTGCTGATCCACGCGGACATCGCCCTGATCCCATTGCTGCGTTTGCAGCATGTTGCTGGTGTAGTTGTTGATCGCAGCGGAGGTCTGGGGCAGCGGATAAGCTTTCACAAGAATCGAAGAAAGCGGATCGAATCGCGAAGCCGGAATGACGTTGCCTTGGAATGGGGTGCGAGTATAGGCGGTGCTTCCGGGAACCTGAACGGTGGTCAGCGGATCGTAAATTGTGGATAGCCCGGCAAAATTTCCGTTGCGCTCGGCGAGTGTCGGAACATTCACGACCAGTGTTTGAAGGGAACTGCGGCGATAGCCTTCGTAATCCACGAAGAAGAAGGTCTTGTTGCGAATAATCGGGCCGCCCAGCGATCCTCCGAACTGATTGAACTTAAAAGAAGGGAAGGGCGTGCCTTTGGGGTTGAAGTAGCCCCTCGCGTCCAGGTAGGAATTGCGGAGAAACTCAAAGGCGCTTCCGTGAATCTCGTTCGTTCCGGACCGGCTGATCACATCGACCAGTGCGCCTGAGTTTCTTCCCGCCTCCGCGCTGAACAGATTGGTTTGCACTTTGAATTCTCGAATAGCTTCCACGGGAGGACGCAAGGTGATCGAGAGTGTAAGACGTTCATTGTCGTCCGTGCCGTCATACAGAAAATCGTTGGAGCCTTCGCGATTGCCGTTTGAAAACAATTCAGTGCCTGGCCTTCGATCATCGGGCCGGGTACCGCTCATGATTGTTCCGGAGACGCTAAAGCCGGTGCCGTTCACTCCCGGCGTGAGTGTAGCAAGTTGAACGAAATTGCGCCCATTCAGGGGCAATTCCTGAACCAGTTTGGTATCGACCACCGTACCGAGAGACGAGGTCTCCGTCTGCAGTTGCGGCGAAGCGGCGCTCACCTCTACGTTCTGATTGACGTCTCCCACCGACAACGTGATATTGATCTCCCCCACCTGTCCAACCTGCAACTCCACGCGCTCCTGGACCGCCTTTTTGAAACCCTGCGCCTCTGCCGATAGCGAATAGAAAGCCGGCTGTACAATCGGAAAGCTGTAGCGGCCCGAGGCGTCGGTGACCGCCTGCAGCGATACTTCCGTTCCGGCTCTGGTCAGTACAATTTTGGCGCTTGGCACGGCCGCTCCACTCTGATCCTGAATCGTCCCGTTCAAGGAAGCAGTAGAAACCTGGGCGTTAGCAGACCAAGAGAATATCGCGATCAGAACGCTGCCGATGACTTTTGCTGTCTCTATCTTCATAGAGCCCCAGGTTTGCTGCGGCTGCTTGCGTCTGGTCATGCCTCAGAATACTCGCGCTTGAAAGCAAGATCAATACTAATCCCCTCTACACCCCCTGATCCACCAAATCCGGTTCCACCATCTCAAACCCCCTGGCCCACGAACCTTCCAACTGATCCCCCGGCTCATGTACCGCCACCGGAACCGACGGAATATCCAAACGCTCCGGCCAACTCCTTTGCAACGCATCCATCACGCCCAACGCGCGATTGTGCCAAGTCCCATTCCGACTGGCGATCCAGCGCGCCTGGCCCAGGCCGTCCTCAAACTGCACACCCGCTAAACCCCCTAGCTTGGCAACCAGCTCGTCCGCCGTATCCACCAGTTCAACCAGCGGCTCCTTGCGTAGCAGCTCCTCAAACCCTTTCGTCGCAATCATCGGACGGCAAGCCGCCAGATGCTCGTAGAAGCGAGTCGAACTGCCCGAATAGGTTGGCTCCTTACGCCGGTACGGCAGCACCGCAGCATCGAAACTACGGGCATACCGCTGCAACTCTCTATAAGGCTTCGGACCGACAAACCGCACCCGTCCCCCACGCGCTTGAAGCCGCTGCCTCCGCGCCTCCTCTGCCGGCTCCTCCATCCTCATGTTGGTCGGCCCGACAAACACCCAGGAGAATTGCGGAGTTGCGTTGATCGCCTCGCTCAGTAAAGACCAGTTCAGATTGCTCGCCAGGTTGCCGATGATTCCGATGACCGGACGCGGCAGATCCGCAACATCGGCCGGCAAAGCGCCAGGCCCTATGGGCGCTTCGGGAAGAATATTGGATTGCCGCGTGGCGTTCGGAATCACCGTGATCTTGCCGGGGTCACAACCAGCCAGCTGAACCATGTACTCCCCAACCCGGCGCGAATTCGGACACACCGCCGCAGCCACCCGGCACATTCGCCGGTCTAAAGCCAGCACCGCCGCCGCATTCACGTTGGCATACCCGTACGTCAGGTCCGTCTGGTAATACACCACCGGCCCGTCCCATTTCTCGGCTACAGGTGCGTAGTATGGCGTCGTACAGATCAGCGGACTGTTGATCGACGCACCGCCCGCCTTCCGCATCCGTTTGGTGTGTGCCGCGCCAAGCTTCACTAAGGTCGAAAGAGGAAAGCGGTGATATCCCCGTTGCAGCGGATAGTAGCTCATCCGCAAAGGAGGATCTAAAACCTCTTCCTGGCGCTCCCAACGTTCGAAAAAGCTGGCCCAGCTCATTACCGGAGACCACCCTAGCGCCGGTACAAAGGTGCTCAGGGCGCTGGTAAACTCCTTCACCCACACACTTCCGGCATCAAGAATATGCCAAGTCACTTCTGCAAATCCTTTCCCCCACGATAATTCGGTTGTTTACGATCCGATACATTCTCTGGGCGCAACCGCTTAATTAATGAGTTGGGTTGGAGGCCTTCTCCGCTGTCGCCTGGCGATCGAGTATTGCCTGATTTTTGGTGCAGACGTGGCAGTCGCAGCCTCCTCGTTCTTTGGGGCGGGGGAGATTGCCGACTCCGGTTGGTCCGATGTGTTCGGGGGCGAAGGAGGATTTGTAGCCGGGACGCTCGAATTCGGGGGCTTCGCGGGCGATGACATCGAGCCAGGTGTCGGTGGTCATGCGCTGGATGCCGCAGCCTCCCAGTTTGCGTTTCTCTTCTTTTGCGTTCACCCATTCGTATTCGGGCGGGACTCCGTGCGGGAAGTTGAGGCGGCGATAGACCAGTTCCGGCGGCGGCAGCATGGCTTTGCCTCGTTCGATCAGGTTTTTGTTGGAGGGGAAGAGACGGGTGAGCGTTTCTCCGTTCTCCTGGATGGAGACTTCGACCCATTGTTCGAGGAGGGGGATTTTGCGGCGTTTTTTGGGGTGGTTTTGCCCTTGGAAGAGGATCTCGGAGGGTTTGGTTGGGGTGGGCGGTTCCGCTTTCAACGCCTTCTTTTCGGGTTTGTCGGCTTTGGGTTGAGTTAGCGCTTGGGCTCGTTTGGTTTCGATGGCGGCGGCTCGTTCCTGGGCTCGTTGGAGCTGCATGCCTTCGCGGAAGCGGCGGCCGTGGAGGCGCTCCAGGTTGTGGAAGGCGCTGTTGAACTGACGTTCGGCTTGGCGCAGGTAGCGGCGGAAGCGTTCCAGGCGGTGGTGCTGGTCGTCGGTCCAGTTGAGGCAGTTGGGTTGTTCTTGATGCAGCGAATGCTCGCATTGGTTGTAGCGGCTGCGATTGCGGAGGACGATCCATTGGGCGGAGACGGTTTCTCGTACGAGCTGGTCGAGGGTGTAGGTGTCGGCGCGGTAGTCGTAGAGCCAGCTTTCGAGGAGTTGGCGGAGTTCGTTGGGGTCTTCGTCGGGGAGGAGGAGGGTTTTGGAGCAGCAGCCGTGCTGGAGGGAGTTTTGGCTGGCGCGTTTTTTACCTTGGTCGGTGCGGGGGCCGGTAGCGTGGCCGGGCGGTTCGGTTGGCGGCGGCGTTGATTCGGATTCTGGATCGAGATCGGGCACGAGGCGAGTTTCGCCTGCGGGGTGTTCGGACGGCGGTTTCGAAACGAGCTAAGTGATTGGTGCGGTGGGAGAAGGCGGAAATGTGGAATTTGTGATGGCCGGTTTGGGCGGGGCGCGGTGGGCTTGATTCGTGGTTTTTGCGAAACGAACTTCCAGTTGGGTTCGTTTTTGAAATTTTGGAGAGTCCGCTCTGGAATTCATGCGAAGGGTTTGAAGAGTCGACAGGGAAGCGGACTCGAACAAATGAAATGGCAGAAATGCGCTTCGAGGAAGGGCCAGCCGATTCGGGACTGAGTTCCTAAATGATCATTTAGAACTCAGTCCCGGCCAGGATGTTACCCGCTGAATCGACAGCTGTACCCGAGAATTTTGAACCGCTTGCGATGTCGGTGAGCACTCCACTGGGAGCTATCTTAACTTAACGATCCGATCCTTGCGAGCACGCTTTGAACGCCCAAATTACTAAGCCTCAACAGACGATGGTTGGTCGCATCGCCGGGGGTTGAACCTCCCCCAGGCAGGAAGCAGGTGCTTTACTTCAAGGTGAACTTGGCGGCCGCAGTGTTGGTGAGCGAGCCCGAGACGCCGGTGAAGGTAACCGTGTAAGTGCCGGGCTTCGTATTTAGAGGGAAGAAGATGCCGGACACTGCCAACGCTTTGCCATTGACATGAACCGTTTTAGGCAAGTGCCCGCAGTAGGAGCCGCTGGGTCCGCCGGAGCAAGCGAGGGTCACGTCGCCGTTGAAACCGTTCACGGATTGATGGTATGGGGATTGTATCCCCCGGTTGCAAAAGGCTGCTGGGTTGGAACGTTCCATCGCCTTTGCCCAGCAGCACGCCTATTTCGGTATTAAAGTCCGGGACCGCCAGATCCGCAACGCCATCGCCGTTGAAATCTCCTACCGTGAATAAGGTGGGAGCAATGGCTCCATAAGTCTGTTGTGGTTGGAAGGTCTGGGTCGCCGTGCCGGCGACCTATTAACGTGACTCCGAGCGCCATCGCGGCGTATATTTGAGATGAGGTTCGGATCGTGGCTACAACACCTACGAATACGGAATTTGGCCAGGTATCGCCGCCGGCGCATTTTATCTCGTTGTCGGTACGTGCGGGTGAAGTGTTCGCAAATCGCGAGAAGGCGCTAGCCTGGCTGGAAACACCGAACCCATCGCTGCAAGGAAGAACCCCGATCGAAGCCGCCAACACAGACGAAGGCTTTGGAGAGGCAGACGACATCCTGACGCGGATTGAACACGGCGTTGTTGGCTGATGCAGGCCTTCCGGCTGTGTCGGGGTGCCTATCCGGCCTACGACGGTGAAGGTGCATTCCGAGCCGGCGGACGGTGGAACTCCAAAGGAACTCGGGTCCTGTACATGAGCGAGAATCGTTCTCTAGCGGTGCTGGAAATCCTCGTGCATTTGTCGGCCTCGATTCCGAATCGATATGTGCTCGGTTCCGCCGTCATTCCTGATAACATTGCGCTGGAGATCCTGGATGAACGCCAGCTGCCGGCGAGTTGGTCCACTCTCGATCCTGGCGAGCAAGAACCGACCAAACGCATTGGCGACGAGTGGGTCGAACAGCAACGCTCGGCTCTCCTCTCCGTTCCATCCGTGGTTGTTGGCGAACGAAACTACGTTGTGAACCCTGCTCATCCGGACTTCCTGCGAATTGTTTTTGCTGACCCGATCCCATTCCACTTGGACATCCGACTTTTGGGTCCGATTGCGCCACGATTGGCGTAGGGAGTCAGTGCCCGCCCGCGCCACGTGTAAGCTTATGACAGTAATTCGTAAGTATGAGGGCGGACACGTTTCGCGCGAAATGGTCAGCCCGCGGATGACGGCTGCGCAGCACAACCCAGTCACTGCTAGATACATCAGGAAGCTGCGAAGCTCGGCGGGGTAAAATACGTTCGCGTCGTAAAAGGCTCCAAACGACGCCACAGTTATTAAAGCCCGATTTCCTGATCGTAGGCGACGAGCTCGGCGAGGGCCGCACGCCGCTCCGCATCGGCTTTAGGCTTGTAAGCCATTGATGCTTCGAACCGCACCCGCCGGTGTGTGCCCACTCTACGGTATTCAATTTCCCCCTCTTCGAAGAGTTGTATCAGCGACGGCCGCGAGATATTCAGCAAGTCTGCCGCCTCTTGCGTGGGTGAGCTCTGCATGGACGGGAATGAGAGTCACGGCGTTGCCGCGCGCCATTTCCTCAAGGATGCGAACCAGCAGCCGTACTGCCGCCGCCGGCAATTCCGCGGTCTCCTTCCCCGGCGCGTCCAGCAACCGAAGGCTCAAAGGATCGCAACGATGCTGGCGTGCTGCTAGAACTCTGCTGGTCTCCTTCGCAAGTATGGCCTCGGTTTCAGACGGCAGTGTCGGCAGCGGTGTTGCAGCGCGCATGTTTCCTCCGGATCAACCTTCCAGGTAAGAATAGCGCCAATCGAAATAGACGCAGACATCTGACGCTGTCGAAAATATCCGACTTGAACGCGGAACGTGCCTGGTCGGTCCCAAGGAAAATGGTTGCGCCGAAAATCCGTAAGGATCGCGCCGACCCAAAACGTTAAGTCGCCAGGTACTGCTTCAACGGCTCGAAAAACGATTGAACAAACGTGATAGCCGCTTGGCTCGCGCTCTTCGTATCCCCGTGATCTACGCCGATTACCACGCGCACTAGCGAAGTGTCGCTCCGGTTGTAGCGAATAGAATCGGTGACCGTGAAGATCTTCGCCGAATACTCGCTGGCTACCACCCGGTTATGCGATTGATACCAGTACAGTACAACGCTCTGATTATCGCCTCGCGACACCACATAATGGTTCACGCTGATCGGCGCCTGACCGGCTACCTGAATCGTCTCGTAGTTCGATTCCGACGGCGTCCAACCGCTGCCCGGCAAACAGTTCTTCGGTGAGTGCGGAGTTTTGCCGGTTCGCTGCGTTTGAAAATATGCCACGAACAGGGTAGCCAGAGTGCCAGTCCGGTTATCTTTGTACACTCTCGACAAGATATCGTCGGCGTTCAGAATCTCCAGCGTCTCTTTGTCCAGCGGCATGTCCTCTTGCGGGACCCAGGCCGAATCGGTTAGATGAAAATCCTGCAGCGTCTTGTGAGCCGGCACATTCTCCTGCCGCGAAAACCCATAGAAAACGCCTGCCTGCGCCAGCAACACCACGGAGAGAATGCGAGCCGTCTTCGATCTAAGCAAACCCGATCCGAACAAACCTGCCATCTCGTTTAAGCCCTCTGAAATCTCTTGGCAGCAACACTGATAACTTTGTGGGTCGCCAGCAGCGCCGCCAGAGCCACCACAAACACAATGTAGCCTTCCGCTTCATGATAAGCGCCTTGGGCTAATGCCGTATTGATCTCCGAAAGCAAACCGGTCAACGCCACCCGGATCGCGTTCGCGCCGATCGCGATCGGAACCGTCGCTATCAGCAGCGCCCACCGCATCCAAGGCCGCTTATCCGCAAAATAGGCGTAGACCAGCGAAAGAAAACCCAGTGAGAGCAATGAACGAATACCGCTGCACGCATCTGCTACGTCCAAAGTCTGACTTGGCAATTGCAGCAGGTTGCCAGTACGGATCACCGGAATGCCCATCCAGCCGATTAATGTCTCGCCCAGCTCGCTTGCCAGCATCTGTAAACTCAAAGTGAGCCGCGCATATAAAATCTGCGGAATGGGTATCATGAACAGCAGCAGCAGCAAGGGAAACAAAAGAATCTTCAACCATTGCTTGCCGCCCATAAACAGAACGACACCGAATAACGCCATGACGAATGCCAGGCGGGCTGTAAACAATTCCGCGCCCAAAGTAGCTGCCAGCGCCTGTAATCCTGCCCAGATGACCAGCACCAAACCCCAGACGTTCGGCTTACGAGGAGTCGCCAGAAGAAGGTCTTTACGTTGCCAGGCGATGTAAGCGGCGATCACAGGGACAAAAAAGCCGTGTCCCATGTTCTCGTCGGTTGCCCACTGCACGCCCATCCGGTACAAAATAGGCGCATAACAGACAACCAGCAACGCGCCAAACCAGGCGATCGGACCCCAAGCCACTCGTTGCGACGAAGAGGGGGCTTCCGTGGATTGAGCTACGGGCGAACTTACCATGAGGAAAGAACGAACCTTTTCAGTTAATCACAAACTGCGCCGATCAGCAGGCTTTCGGATTAATTCGGGAAACCCAGTTGGGGAAACAATGACTAACGTGAGCGAACCCGCGCCCCACTCGCGGTTGAAAATCTCTCTCATTCTTTCCGCCGCCGTTGCCTGCGGCCTGTTGCTCATTGCTTCGGCAGCCCCCGCCCAGGGATTCTTTCCGCTCCAGGATGTCCGTCCCGGGCAGCATGGCGTCGGAAAGACTATCTTCCAAGGGAACCGCATCGAAGATTTCCAGGTCGAGATCCTCGGCGTCCTCCAGAACGCCGGACCAAAGCAAAGCATCATTCTCGCCAAGCTCAGTGGAGGCCCGCTCGCCGACGCCGGCGTCATCCAGGGTATGAGCGGTAGTCCCGTCTATATCGATGGCAAACTCCTGGGGGCGGTCGCCCTCGGCTTTGCCTTCTCGAAACAGCCCATCGCCGGCATCCAGCCGATCGAGCAGATGATCGAAGATAGCCGTTTCGTCGAACCGAACGGCAACTCCGGCAACCCTGTCCTGGGATCGCTGTCGCCCCTTCAGCAAGGCAGTGCCTCATGGGGGCAACCCGTTTCGGCATGGGGGCAACCCGTTTCGGTCTGGGGAAAACCGGTTTCCGTCTCCGGCCCCGTCAGCGTTTCTTCTTCCGCTGGAAGCCTCAGCCAAATCCTGACTCCCCTGTCTCTCACCGGGCTGACCCCCGGCACTCTGCAGGCTTTCGCCCCGAGCTTTCGCAAATTAGGCTTCGAACCACAACAGGGAGTGTCGTCCGGCTCTCCGAATTCTCCTACCATCTCAGGATCTGTCCTACCCGGTTCCATGATCAGCGTCCAGCTACTCAGCGGCGATATGTCCGTCAGTGCCGATGGAACAGTCACCTATATAGACGGCAAACACGTCTACGCCTTCGGCCATCGCTTCCTCGATGACGGAAGCACCGAGTTGCCCTTCGCCCGGTCCGAAGTCATCGCCGTCCTGCCGACTCTGAACACCTCATTCAAGCTCTCCGTCGCCAAAGAATGGGTTGGAACCATCCTGAGCGATCGCGCCACCGCCATCGCCGGCGAAATCGGCCGGTCCGCCCACACCATCCCGGCGACCATCTCCATCCGCTCCGCGGCAACCGGACCGCACGATTACCACGTCCAGATCGTCAACGACCGTTTGCTCACCCCCTTCGTGACACAAATGGCCCTGTTTTCCGCGATTGACGGAACCGAGCGGACCGTGGGCGCCGGCACCATGCGCCTCACCGAGCAGATCAATTTCGAGAATAATCTGCCCCCCTTGGTCCTGCATGACGCTTTCGTGAGCGAAAGCGGCCTCGCCCAACAGATATCCGCCGACGCCGTCGTCTCCCTCTCCTTCCTCCTGACCAACGGCTATAAAAACGTCCACGTTAAAGACATGTCGTTCCAGTTGGAGCCCGTCGAAGCGAGAAGGCAGCTCTACATTAGTCAGGCCTGGACTTCTGCTCACGAAGTACACGCCGGAGATTCAGTGCAGATAACAATACTTTTAGCAGGAGAGAACGGTTTGGAGTTGACTCGTACCGCGACGTATCACATTCCGATCGGTTCGCCTACTGGCCAGCTGAACTTCACCATCGGCGATGCCAACACCTTGAACTTCCCCGACTACGCGGGAATGAACGCCGCCTCTACCCAAAACGCCGCGGAGTTGATTGATTACCTGAATAAATATCGCGGAAGCCAAGCCACCTACGTCCGGGTCTGGCGCCCTCAGCCCGCCTTTACCATCTCGGGGCCGTCCCCGGGAGGCGAGTTGACCGATCCTCCGCCTTCCATCTCTTTGGTTCTGGCCGATCCCTCCACATCGCCCACCAGCAACACCGCGCAACTCGGAACTCGCGGCTCCGGAATAGCCGAGATTAGCTTGCCGGTGGATGGGTATGTCGTTAATGGCGCTCGCACGGTCCAGGTGGAAGTTAAATAAAGTGAAGCCAAATAAGTGAAAAGTAAATTCGCGTTTGCATTCTGTGCGCTCGTGGTTAGCGCCAGTGCTGCCACCAGCACGTCCTGGGAGATCAATGGCTTTAGCGATCTTTTGAAAGGGCGGCTTTCCGGGCTGTCGCTCTCCGTCGACGGCGTGCTCCAGCCCGGGCCGGCGACTCGTTTCGCCGTCGATCTCAAACAGCCCGCTACCTGGAGTCTTGCCGCTGCTCCCGATGGCAGCCTCTACGCTGGGACCGGCCATCAAGGCAAAATCTTTCGTGTCACTCCCGATGGAAAATCTTCCGTCGTGTGGAGTTCGCCGCAATCGGAGATCTTCGCCATCTGTTTCGATTCCCGCGGCAATCTCTACGCCGGAACATCTCCCAACGGGGCCGTGTACCGCATCGAGAACGGCAACGCAGCAGAAATTTGGAAGTCGCCGATGAAATACATCTGGGCGCTGCAGCCTGCTCCCGACGGATCTATTTTTGTGGCGACCGGCGAAGGAGGACAGATCTACCGCATTCCGTCCCGTGGACCAGTGGAAGCTTGGTACGGAACCGGCCAGGTAAATGTCACCTCTCTGGCGTTAGGGCCGAATAACCACCTGTACGCCGGAACCGAGCCCAACGGTCTTCTGTACGAGATCTCGGCCGCGGGGAAGGGAAGCGTCCTCTACGATTCTTCGCAACCCGAAATCTCTTCCCTAGCGGTTGCGCCGGACGGCACTGTCTACGCCGCGGGCATGGGTGGCGCAGTCGCCTCCCGCGGTGGAGCGGGCGCAAGCGGAACGGCCACTCCTACCTCCGCCGTCACCGCTATCTCGCCGACTATTATCACCGTGACGGAAGCGGCCGGCAAAACAGAAAATCAGCAGGCCGGGAACGCCGCCTCTCAGCCCCAGGTCACGTCGTCCCTCAGCACTGGATCCGCCGCCGCGCCGACCCCTTCCGCCATCACGGAAGTGAGCGGCGTCGAAAAGTCCGCCCTCTACAAAATCACTCCCGACGGCATTGTCCAAAACCTCCGCAGCTCAAAAGAAGACAACATCTACGATCTGAAGCTCGATGGCGACGCCATCCTCTTTTCCACTGATGTGCACGGACGAATCTATCGTCTCGCTAACAACCGTCTCACTCTCCTCGCCGAATTAGCGGACGGAGAAACCACCCGATTTCTGAAACAGGGCCCGGTCCTCTACGCCGCCATGAGCAACCCGGGCCGAATCTTCGCCTTAGGACCCGCCGGAAGCGGCCCGGCGTCCTACCAGTCTCCAATCCACGACTCCACCTCCGTAGCGCGTTGGGGACATCTGCAGTGGCATGGCAGCGGCTCGGATGTAGCTTTGAAAATCAGAACCGGCTTTTCCGCCCGCCCCGACTCCACCTGGAGTAGTTGGTCCGCGCCCATCGCCGCTTCCGGCGCCCGCCTGATCCCGAGCCCTCCCGGCCGCTTCGTGCAGTGGCGTGCGGAATGGCCCGCTGGAAGCGCCTCTCAAATCGACAGCGTCAGCGTGCCCTACCTGCCGCAGAATACTCCGCCCGCCGTTCACAGCGTCACGGTCACGTCAGTTGTCGGGACTAATGCCGGGAAGTCGGGCGCCACAGCCGCTGCCTCCACCTCCGCCTACTCCATCACCGTGACCGACACCGGCGAAGCGCCTGCCGCCAGTTCAGCCACCACCGCCAACCAAACCGTCTCCCGCCTGCAAACCACGCAAACCCAGATCTCCTGGCAGGCCGACGATCCCGACGGCGACAAACTCGCCTACACCATCTACTTTCGCCCCGAAGGCGCCAAAGAGTGGCAGCTCATCCGCAGCCGCATCCCGGAAAACACCATGCTTCTGGACCCTGACGTCTTCGCCGACGGCCGCTATTACTTCCGCATCGTCGCCTCCGACACGCCCGCCAACCCGCCCGAGTTCGCCCGCCAGTCCGAACTGGTCAGCACCCCGGTCCTGATCGACAACACGCCGCCCCTCGTGACAATTGGAACGCCAAAACGAACCGACTCGACACTAGACATCGATGTAGAAGGAACCGACCAGACCAGTCCGCTCAGACTGTGCGAGTATTCGCTCGACGCCGGTGGCTGGCAGCCCATCGAATCGGTTGATGGAGTCACCGACGCCCCCCACGGCCGCTTCCACCTCCATCTGGACAAACTACGTCCCGGAGAACACCTGCTCGTTTTCCGCATCTATGACACCGCCAACAACGCCGGCCTGGGCCGAATTATCCTGCAGTAAGCAAACCGAACGATGTACCACCTGGAAGTGATCGACGGGCGTGAGGTGCAGAAACCCTTTCCGAAGAAATGGCATGTCTTACTTCAGCGCTACTTGATCGTCGCGCTTTCGCTTGAGCTTCCTGCAAACTATTTAGCGCTGCCAGAGCTGAACCTGCTCACAGGAGGAAAAACAGCGGACGGGCGGCGCGAATATGTGGTGCCGGATGTCGTCGTTGTCGGCCGCTCCGCTCGATATGAGGAAGGTGATCTGGCCGAGCCGCCTCTGTGGGCGATCGAGATTCTCTCTCCAGGGCAAACCATCGGCGACCTGTTCATCCGAGCAGAGCGGCTTTTGAAACTCGGCTGCCCTGCGGTGTGGGTGATTTGGCCCGAGAAACGAAAAGCTTGGGAATATACTCAGACCAACCTCCAGGAGTCAGCCGGAAAGTTGACCGGCCAGCTACCGGACGGGACCGACCCGGCTTACGTCAACGTGCATTTGGCGGCGATGTGGGCTGCCTTGGACTAACGTCCACGAAAGTAGCTGATCAACGTGGGTCCCCGCTGTCCCCTTCGTCATCCTGAGCGTAGAAAGAGTAGTTGGCAGTGTAGGGGACCAAAGCTAGAGCCCCGGCATTGCAACTGCCAGTGGGAGCGCTGCCACCCTCTGTATTGAAGCGCTGGATGTAAGTGGTCCGGGCAAATAGACCGCTGCTGAGGTGTCCGCGTTTGTTGGCGACCGCCTTCAACAGCAAGCAGGGGATTGCTCCGGCATTCGGACAACTCGGGTCGCTACCGGCGATGACGCTGCCTACGCTCGAGCCCCAAACCGCACTTGAGTCGAACGAACTCTCCCACGTCGGGCAATACAACTGCTTACCATCGCCGGAGACAGTACATGAGGGCTCCGCACTGATCGAGACGCCGGGAACGGTACTTAAAAAATGAGTACTCACCTGCTGAACGAAGCGGCCAACACCCACCGACAATGTGGCTTGCGGCCCTAGAAACGTCCAAGCGGTAGTTGTTCCACTCGCGGAAGTGACGGGTAGACAGATGTAGTTCTGTGTACCGACGGCGTGCGCCGTGAGAAAGACAGTGTTGCCTGACGGCGGCGTGATCTCAGGCGGCGCCGGCTGGGCAGCCTGAGCAAACGCGATCGTCGCCGATGTAACCGTCAACAGCAGACCGAGGCTCGCCGTAGCGATTCTTGCCGTTAACGTTTTTCCTTGACGCCTGATTGTTCTTGAGTTCATAGCCGTCGATTCAAAGTACCTTAGTCTACAATCTACCGCGAGTCTTCGGCTTGCCGTGCGATCAGTACGCCGTCGCCCTTCAAGAGTACTGTGCAAGTCAGCGCGTGATCACGATCAAGGATGTCCTTGTATTTCACTTCGCCCGTGATTTTCACTTGCGCTCTTCCCTGGCGGAAGCGTCGGAACTCTTGCGCGGTCACTATGACCACAAGAGGAAGATTCACCGCTTGATGCGAATCCATTTTGTTTGTCCGAAACGAAGGACGCTCGACACTCGGACGGATCTGGAAGTCGCTTGTATCGTTTACGGTCTCGATCATTTCGACTCGACCCGACTCACTGCCATGTTCGCCGCGATTCGATCTTGGCGCTAAAGGGTTTTTCGAGCTCAGGAGTGAGGGAAACGTTAAGGCCCACTACCAAATTTAATCGCATTTCCAACAACAAAGATTGGCAATCTTAGTCATTTAGTTATTTAGAGGGCTGGTCTTCGATGGCAACGGCATCGATGGGGGATGCCGTTTTAGCCGCTGCATCGTCCGCTTTGTCTAGAAAAACCGTGACGCGCTCGCTCAGAAATGAATTCTTCTCGACATGCTGAGCGTAATAAACAAAAGACTGCGCTGCCGTACGCTGTTTCAGCGGGTCCCATAGCTCTACAATGCGCAGCAGGTCGCCACGGTCGAGGGCCTTCACTCCGAGAGCTTCAATTTCGTCCTGCACACCTTCTTCAAAATCAAGCGCAATCACAAGCCCCAATGCGCCGCGCTTACCAACTTCATTGGCAAATGCCTCGAGATTAGGGATACCACCGGCCTTGAGCACGTATTGCTTTACCTCCGCCGAGATGGCAAGGCGCGCCCCCTCCCAGCAATCAATATCGCCAACGCGCTGAAGTCGTTTGGAGCCGGTGCGCACCTTGTCTATCTCCACTTGCAAGTGAGGATTGTCGGCCCGCAAAAACCCAAAAACAATTCCCTGATAGGCCGCGCCGGTCGGCTCGCCCTTCTGCGAGACCACGCTGAAGCTTTCCAGCACGAGACGGAATAACGGTGGGTCGGTTTTTATGGAGCTAGGGTCAAATTCTTGACTCTTGAGTGTGGCAAGGACATAGTCGGTCACCCGTGCTCGCAGCTGCTGGAGCTGTTTTGGGGTGAAGGTAACAAGAGCATCGAGCCAGCGTCGGTAGTCACTCCATGCTTGCGTCGCGTGAGGCGCACAACTCGGATAGTCAAAGCGCTTCTTCTCGGCCCGAAAAAACTGCTCGGCTTTGTTGTAGAACGGGCGCAAGCTCAGTGTTCCAGCGCCACCACCCCGGTCAACAATCAAAGTATTTGCATGATGGCCTGCGGCAGTGGTTTGCTGACGGGCATAGATAGCAAGAACATCATCGAGGCTATTGAATTTTCGCCCCGGCACACCCAACTCGTTCAGAAAATCAATAAAGGCAATCAACAAGCCCGCTGAGAATTTTCGCTTGGGAAATCCGGCCTGAAAATTTGAGTACAAAGCGTCAGACGTCATCGCTCCTTGACCTGCAAAGCAGTCAATTTCGGAAACGCGGTTCGCGCCATATTGAAATATTGCAGGTCGCGGTCGGTACCGATAGCGCGATAACCTATAGCTTCCGCCGCAGCCAAAGTTGAACCACTTCCGGCAAATGGGTCGTAAACGATGCCGATGCCCAAGGGAAGCGCTGCTCTGACAATTTGCCGCAAAAACCGCTGCGGCTTGAGGGATGGATGGGGGGCAATCTGTTTTTCAGGCCCTCTCATAGGCGAGCAAAGAATGACGTCTTTGAATGGCTCTGCGGCCGACGTCCGGCGCAAACCGCCAGTACCCCATTCGCGCAGGTTATCGGACATAGTGCCGTCAAACCGCTTGCGAAAAATTCCCCACGGCTCCCAGCATGAGCGGGGCATTCCTGAGACTTCGTTAAATTCTTCTTCTGCTCCCTTGGGTTTAAATCCCCCGCGAAGTGTTTGTACGAGGCGTATAACTTCACCGCGCTTCTCAAAACCTGCCGCCTGCAACGCATGAAATGTCATGGTAGAAAGCAGCGGATTGGAGGCGATGAAGACATGGCCGCCCGGTACAAGCGCCCGAAGCATTCCGTAGGCAATAGCGCTGAAGAAACTGTGCAGCTTTGTAATCTCCCCCGGTGAAAGTACCGTGAACCGAGGCAGAGGGCTACGGTTAGCACCATCAAATGAGGGTGGAATGCGCCATACCCCGCCGCGACCAGAGCGTAATTTCTTGTGATCTTTTTCTTCGTACTCGATAAAGCCATACGGTGGGTCGGTCACGACAGCGTGCAGGGAATTAGGCGGAAGGTCAGCTAACCATTTAATGGCATCGGACAGAATGTAAGTAGCGTTTGGCGAGAGATGCTCCCGGAGCTGCGCGCCGTGTTTTGAGACGATTGGCCAATTGGCTTCTTCGGTACGCCGTAAGTTGGTCATCCATTCCGGCTCACCGGGGTGAAGCTGTAACGGATCGGGCTTTGCGAGAGCCAGTAATGCCATCTGTCGCACACTCCTCTCATCGGCAATAATCTACGTCCAATAGCATACAGAAACAGATTCAAGAAGTTTTGTTCGGATGCTAGCCACAAGAAGCTCAGCGTGCGGCTTTGGCGCTATCTTCTCCAGGCAACCGGCCAAAATGAGATGCTGGCCGTATAGGAATGAGAAACTAGACGAACCGAAGGAGCTTTGTAGAAGAAAAAGCGCAGATGGTGCCGGCGGCAGGAGTCGAACCTGCTACCTACGGATTATGAGACCGTCGCTCTAACCACTTGAGCTACGCCGGCAACAAACTCTAGGGTATGAATGATAGGCCCCCGCTGTCAAACGATTCTCGCCGCTTTAGCTTCAGCGCCGGCCGGCGCCGGCATTCTTAAATCGCTCGTACAAAATAGTCACCGCTGCGCGATTACGCTTGTCTTCGTCCGACCAGGGCTTGTATTTAGCGAAGTCGATACTGCTCAATATTTGATCGACGGTGGCCTGGTGTGCAATGCCCGTCTCGACATGATCAACCAGCACCTGGAGGTAAGCCTGCTGGCCCAGCAGAGCATCTTTGGTGCCCTGAATGCCGTGGCCGGGAATGACAATCGCCGGATTCATATCGGCCAGCCGGCCGAGAACAGCGATCCATCGGCGGGGATCCATACCGGGATCGCTCAAATTATTCTGGGCTCGCGTGGTGCAGAGGTCGCCTGTGAAAAGTATTCGTTCTTTCGGGAGCCACGCTACCGCATCGCCGCGCGTATGAGCCGGTCCGAACCGTAGGAATTCCAGATGGCGCTCGCCATCGTCGATCACGAGCTTGTCATGAAAGGTTAGTTGCGGATGCACCAGCGGATACTGTTTGAGGTCGTAGATGCCAGTATCGGTGCTTTTCTCCCAAGCCGCCGTGTTGCGAGCTCGCGAATCAGCAGCCGTATCGTCAGAACTGATAATGGTGGCGCCCTGTTCCGCAAACACACCATTGCCGTAGCTGTGATCGCCGTGATAGTGCGTGTCGAACACGAACCGGATGGGTTTCTGGGTGGTCTTCCGCAAATCCACGAGAATGGCGCGCGCGCCCCACGGGAAATTGGCGTCGATGACGACCACGAAATCACGAAATTCAATCCAGCTGGTGGTTGCAATGATGCGCTTGTCGTCCTCCGATTGTCGATAGAACACGCCGGGGGCGGCCAGATGAACCAGCGGAGGCAGAGTTTCGGCATGCAAATTACTGCTGCCGAATAGCAGTGCAATCACGCCGGCCAAGATCAAGGTCTTTTGAATTTGAAGGCGATTATTTTTCATCGATCGGAAGCCGCCAGGCATTGAGGACGCCGTCAACCGGAGTCAGCACATATTGGCGGCCATCGAGCTCATAAGTCACGGGAGAGCCGGACAGAGTGCCGCCGGCATACACGTGCCAGAGCGTTTTCCCGGTTATGGTATCAAGCGCGAACAGATCGCCGGAGTTATCGGCACTAAACAACAGGCCGCCGGCTGTGGTCAGAATACCGGCGCCGCCACTGGTTGCACCTCCCCCGGACACAGCGGGACGGTCTCTCTGCCAGCGAATCTTGCCCGTCTCATAGTCGATGGCCAGGAGCATCGACTGGGACCACAGCGGACTGTTGGCCCCGCCCTGATGATCCGACACTTTCTCTTCATCTTCATCGTTGACGGTGAGATAAGTCGCCAGGAAAGAGCGGTGACCGTTGACATAGAACAGGCGGGCATCCGGGCTGTAGCTGGGCGACCACCAGTTAGTCCCGGAGCCTTCGAACAGCGCTCCCGAAATTTGCGGATCCTTTGCGGGTTTCGACAGCGGCTCCCCTCTTCGATTTACACCGGATGACCAGTTTTCGGGACCGAAGGGAACGCTCATCAGACTTTGACCGGTGACACGATCCAGCACAAAGAAATAGCCGTTGCGGCTGGCCTGTGCCAGGAGCTTGCGCGGCGCGCCGTGAAACGCTGCTTCGAATAAGATCGGCGTTTCGTTGGCGTCCCGATCTTGCGTGTCATGAGGGGAAGTCTGGAAATACCAGACCAGCTTGCCAGTATCGGCGTTGATCGCCACGATCGAACAGGTATACAGGTTTGCGCCCGGACGTACCTTACCAGCGAGGACCGGATGCGGATTTCCAGTGCCCCAATAGAGCAGGTTCAGGTCCGGATCATAAGTGCCCGTCATCCAGGTTGCGCCACCGCCGTGCGCCATTGTTTCTTTATTGGGCCAGGTTTCGGATCCCGGCTCTCCTGGGTTCGGTGTCGCATACCAGCGCCACAGCAACTTGCCATCCTCGACACTTCTTGCATCCAGGAAGCCGCGCATATCGGTTTGGTCGTTTGAAATGCCGACGATGAGCCGTCCCTTCACGACAAGCGGCGCCATGCTGACGAAGTAACCGAATTTCACATCTTCTATTTCGATGTCCCAGACCTTCTTTCCCGAACGCGCCTCCAAACAGATCAGATGCCCGTCAGGCGTACCAAAGAAGAGCTTGTCCCCGTACATCGCGACGCCGCGCTGACCAATGAAATTGCCGTCCGACTGGCGTTGAAAGTGCCATACCTGGCGGCCTGTGCGCGCATCCACCGCCCATACGTGATTGGGAACGGTGAAATAGAGAATGCCATTCACTTCAAGAGGCGTTGATTTCAGGGGCTGCTGGTGAGTCTGGAATGCCCAAGCCAGCGTGAGGGATCCGGCATTGCCGCGGTTGATCTGCGACAAAGGGCTGTAATGTTTGCCGCTGTAGTCGCCATTCTGGGTCGGCCAGTCACCGCTAGGCTTGATGAAATCTGCAGTGTTCAACCCTTGCCCGTAGGCCAAAGCAACGCTGACGAGAAACAGCAGCAGTTTCGTCACTGCAGTGTCTCCAGGTAAGCAAACACGTTGTGCATGTCAGCATCGGTGTATTGGGGAAGCAGCTTCAGGTGTGCGGATAACGGATCGCTCACCTTAAGCGTAACGGCGTTGAGCGGCCACGAGCGATACCAGCCGTTCTCCTCTCGAATTGCTACGTCATAGTTCGTCAGAAGTTGGATGCTGCCGCTGTACTGCTTGCCCGAGGCATCGGTCACGGTTGCCGTCCGGGGCTGATCCGGTGGATAAAGGAAGCGAGCTTGCAAGACGACCGGTTCATATTTGCCGGCGATCTTAGCCAGATCACCTTCGGGCGAGTGGCAAGTCGAGCACTTACCCGCACCGTTGAAGAATGCTTTACCGGCCTCGGCATTCCCCGTCAGTAATTTGTCAATCGAGTAGTTCTGCTTCGGCCGACCAGCCGACTTGAGATCGGAGGCTGCGACGCGGGAATGAAGATAAGTGCCAACTTCGGTCATCTGCGTCTGGCTGAGCTGAAAGGCAGGCATTCCCTTCTCAGGCCGTCCTTGCCGCAGCAACGGATCGATCAGATTCCCATTCTCGTCGTGACGAACCAAGGCGCTTTGAACAAGGTTGGGACCGTTCGAACCCCCGGTTGCATTTTGTCCGTGACAGAAGGCGCACGTCTTGACGAACTGCTGCCGGCCGCGCTCCACCACATTTGCCGGATAATCGGGCCAAGGCGAGTAGCGGCGGCCAGTACCCGGCGAAGTCTGCGGACCCGCTACGACGGTATCCTGTGCGCAAAGCAGCAAAGGGGCGGCCAGCCCGATTACAAGTAGACCGACTCTCGACATCACAACCAATTTAGCTTCGTTCAAAACATCAGCTTGAGTCCGAGCTCAATTACGCGGCCCGGACCGGCGCCGGTGACGGCTCCGAAGTTCTGCGTGGGCTGACCGGCGGCGTTGAAGTTCACGGTGGTATTGATGGTGGTGAAGGAAGGATGGTTGAGAAAGTTGAAAGACTCCGCCCGGAATTGAAGATTGATCTTTTCCCGGAGCGTGATGTTCTTCAGTAAAGATATGTCGGAAAGCAGGAAGCCGGGACCAACCAGAATATTGCGTCCACTATTTCCGAATTGCCCCGGCGCCATCTGCGACGCAGGCAGAAAGGCTGCCGTATTGAACCAGCGCGAAGCGGTACGCTGACCGGAAGGTAAATTCGGATCTCCGATCACAGTTGCCCGAGACTGGCTGATTCCAATTCTTGCTGTGTCAACCTGAACAATAACCGAATTCGGTGCTCCGGTTTGCGCCCTTGTCACCCCGGCCAGCCCCCAACCGCCTAAAGCATTCTTGAGAAACGCATTCTGGCTATGGAGGAAGAAAGGCAGCTCATAAATGTACGTGGCACTGAAGACCTGGGCGCGATTGATGTTGGATAGGGCATAATCGGGCCGCGCGTTGTACGAGTTTTGTGGAGTCGTACTGTCATCCAGGGTTTTTGAGAAAGTATAGTTCAGCGTGAAGGAGAATCCATGCGATGCACGACGGCTGGCGGTGACTTGCAGGCTATTGTAATTGGAATCGGCGTTATTGTCGAACATATTGATAGTGCCGTAGCCGAGGTACGGCACTAGAGCGTTCACGTTGATGGCGCTGTTCGGCAGATTCAAGCGGGTTCCCACAGGCAACTGATTAATATTGAGCGTCCGTAGCAGATGCCGTCCTACGTTGCCGATATAGCCGACATCCAGAATCACGCTGCCGGGCAATTGCTGCTGGACGTCCAGATTATAAGTCTGGATACTCGGATCTTTAAACTTAGTCGAGAAGAAGGTTAAGTTCGAGGGGAAGCTGGTCGCAAGGGCGCCTCCGGGATTATCGATGTTTCCGTCAAACACGTTTGCCTGGGTAAAGAATGGTGGATTCCCGCTGGCTGGTCCCAGTTGGTTTGTGGCGATGCGATCGTAGAAGATTCCGTAGCCGGCGCGAATCGATGTTTTCCCGTTGCCGTAAGGGTCGTAAGCAAGCCCGATGCGGGGGCTCCAATCCCCATAGTTCGTCGACCGGCCGCTTCGCGGCAGGCCTACGAAAAGATTTTTAAGAGTCGGGTCGGAAGCTTGCGGAAGTCTACCTTGAGCCGCCGCGGGAAATCCGGAACCAGGCAGCGCAATTCCGTTGTAAGGCACGCCTGTATTCGGGACCAACGAGCCTATGCTCGGATTGACGGTTGGCGCGAGAGCACGATTGTAAGAGGAATTTGAAAAGGCCGAAGTATCTCCAAGCGCGTTGTAGAACGGCGGCATAAAGTTATATCGCAGCCCGAGTTCCAGGCTGAGTTTTTGATTTATTTTCCAGCTATCTTGTAAGTACGCATCTACCTCGGTGAAACGTCCCCAATAAAATGCGTTACCGGACGCTTCACTGTAAGTCTGAAAGTTACCAAGCAGCACGTCAGCAATCGCGTTACGCGAAGTATGTAGAGCCGAAGTATTGAAGGTGGCCACGCCGTTGTCGGTCTCGCCCGAGTTCACGTTTTCGTTAGTACGGCTACGGATAAGTTGGCCGCCTAGCTTGAACGAATGAGCGCCGACAACCTTACTGAAGTCATCTCGTCCTTCAAAAATGCCGTTTCCATGGCGGATCCGATCACCGGCAGTGTAGCCCGTGAACCCGGCTATGTTGAGATTGGGCCCCAGCTGGAACTCTCCTCCGTTGCCATTGATGGCCTGCACTTGTGGAAAATCGACTCCGGTTGCGCTGCGGCTGATCAAATTATTTTGGGTTGCTGCCTGGATAAAGTCATAAGTTACTGCAAAGCTGGCGATGTTGAGAGCTGTGGGCGAGAAAGTATGAGTGATGGAGGCCGATGTTACATAAGGTGAGCGGGGGCGTGTTCCAGGGTTGATACCTAATGTGCTCCCTTGATAAGCGTTATAGATATACCAGCTATCTTTCGTCAGCTTGTAGCTGATTTGAGTTTTGGGGGAAAGCAAGTAATCTAAGCGGATAATCAGATCTCGAGGATCTGTGTCGCTGACTGCGGAAACTGTATAGTTACCGCCTGCACCGGTGTAGTTTGGCAACGGGTATGGTGTCAGCAACCGTGGTCCGTTATAAGAGAACCGTGAAACCGGAACGATCTGATTTGGGAACGGCTGTCCATTCGTCGGGTCAACCGGTGCGGCCAGACCAGAGTTGCGGAAATCACCGTTTCGCATGGCTTGCGTGGGGACCGTATTGATTTGGGTCGCTCCCAGATGGGTGTAGCGCCACTCATGACTGACGAAAAAGAAGAGCTTATCTTTCTGGGTGTTCCATAATTTCGGGATATAGACAGGGCCGCCGACGGTGATTCCAAAATCGTTAAAGTGCAACGGATTGACGTTCTTGGCAAAAAAGGAACGCGCATCGAAGTTGCTGTTGCGCACAAATTCGAACGCGGTGCCGTGAAAATCCTGGGTGCCACTTTTAACAATCACGTTCACCATGGCTCCCGAGCGTCCACCGAACTGAGCACTGTAACTGGCAGTCAGTATCTTAACTTCGGCTATGGCGTCCGCACTCGGTTGAACGGATGCATTGATGTTGCCGGCGTCATCCATATTGATGTTGCCGTCAATGGTAAACAGCAGGGAATTGCTGGGAACTCCATTAATGTTTTGCCCGGTGGTAGAAAGGTTGAGGTTGAGCGGATCGAGGGTATTGGTGACCGCACCTGGAATAAGTTGAAGAAGCTGGGAATAGTTGCGTCCGTTCAGAGCGATCTGACTAAGCTGCCGGTCGGAGATAAGACGGCCCACATCGCCGGAGGAGGTCTCTATCTGCTCGGCATCTGCGGAGACTGAGACAGATTCATTTACATTGCCTAATTGCAACACCAGATCGGCGGTGCGGCTTGAGGCGGCATCGAGGACTACGCCACGGACTTCGGTTAGTTTAAATCCCTGCTTCTGGGCGCTGATGTTGTAGCTTCCAGCCGGCAAACTGGCAAAGGTATAAAGACCCGAGCCCTGTGTCTGAACCGATTGCTGCTGGCCTGTCTGTACGCTGGTTGCCGTGATTTTGCAATCCGGTACGGCTGCTTGCGTAGAATCCGTTACGTTTCCGGAAATGGAGCCGACGTTCGATTGAGACCATGCAGGCAATGCAGCGAAGAGAGCGCCGCAGAGCATGAGAAGCAAACTCCTTCGATTTATCTTCATTTGGTCCTTGTGTCTTCCTCTGTTTGTAGCTTCGAAGCGGCACGCCAGAACCGACAACGGGAAGCAAATCTGGTTGACAGGATGCAAGCGCGAACGGTGTGGATGGCGTCACTGATTATCTGGCCGAAAGGTATCGCCAGTCAACCGTTCGAACAGTTCGAACGGTCTGTAACGCCATTCTAATGTAAGGCGCGGAGAGCGTTACATCCAGAGTGATGCCCTCCAAAGGCCAACGTGCAGGAGCAGATAGAGCCGCCTCTAATACTACTGTGTTATAAAGTAGAACAAAATGAGATAGAATTGTTTTGTGGGAAAGAAAGCCTCCGAGCCAAGCCCAGAAGAGAAGCGCTTTGCGGCATACCTGGAAGGCCTGGCGAAAGCCGCGGGGCATGCCGATCGTGAAACTCCGCTGAAGAACTACTGTGCGGGGCTGTTATTGCCCGGCGAACGGAAGAGTGTGGAACCGATGGCCGCGCGGCTGGCTCCGGACAATATTCAGCGTATGCACCAGAGCCTGCATCATCTGGTGGCGGATGCACCGTGGAGCGATGAGGAGATGCTGCGGCAAGTGCGGAGTTCGGTTTTGCCGGCCATGCGGGAGCAGGGCAAGATCGTGTGCTGGATTGTGGATGATACCGGCTTTCCCAAGAAGGGCAGTCATTCGGTGGGCGTGGCCCGGCAGTATTGCGGACAGGTCGGCAAGCAGGATAACTGCCGCGTGGCGGTCAGCCTTTCAGTAGCCACCTGGTCGGCGAGTTTGCCGATTGCCTTCCGTTTGTATCTGCCGGAGTCATGGACCGAGGACAAGAAGCGGAGGAAAGAAGGCGGCATTCCAGAGGAAATTCAGTTTCAGACCAAGCCGCAGATCGCCCTGGCGCAGATCAAGAAAGCCGTTGAAGAAGATGTGACGCGGGGCGTCGTGGTGGCCGACGCCGGTTATGGAGTGGACGGACGGTTTCGGGCAGGCATCAGGGAACTGGGGCTGGAGTATGCGGTGGGCGTGCAGTCTTCGCTAACGGTTTGGGCACCGGGGACGGAACCGCTGCCGCCTGCGCCACGCAAACAGACGGGACGGCCACCGAGTTTGCTGCGGCGGGACCAAGACCATCAGCCTGTTTCGGCGAAGCAACTGGCCTCTGATTTATCGGCAAAGGAATGGAAGACAGTGAACTGGCGGCAGGGCGCTGAACAGAAGCTTCGTTCCCGTTTTGCGGCGGCGCGAGTTCGCCCGGCACACCGCGACTACTGGCAGGCTGAACCGCATGCGGAAGAATGGCTGCTCATCGAATGGCCGAAAGGGGAAGCCGAATCCGCTAAATACTGGCTCTCCACGCTGCCCGCCGATACCAAACTAAAAGACCTGGTCGCGATTGCCAAACAGCGCTGGATCATTGAACGGGACTACGAAGAACTGAAACAAGAACTCGGACTGGGGCATTACGAAGGCAGAGGCTGGCGCGGATTTCATCATCATGCCACCCTCTGCATTGCCGCTTACGGATTCCTGGTGGCGGAGCGAAGCCTTTTTTTCCCCTCCGCGCGCGCCGGCAAACTGGGACTACGCGCCGCTCCGCTTTCTCCCCACTTCCAGCCCCGCGGAGCCGCGCGCTCGGGCCGAGCGGCCTAATCCAGCCTCGATTGCCACCATTCGTCTCCGCATCGCACGCTCACTGATCCACCAGCTTCCTTGTTGCCCTCTTTGCTGCTGACTTCGTTTATAACACGGTAGTACTAAGCTAAGTCCTTAGCGCACGATTTTTGACGGTTAGCGTAGTGACCCCTAAAACCGCGCGCGCTTCATTGTATTGTAAGTAGACGATAAGTATTGAGGGTCGCGCACTTCAGGCTTCAGGAGCACACAATGAGTCTTGAGCAATCTAACAATGGAATCGTAACTATCCCAAGTCAGCATTCCGTCGATGAAACGATCGTTCAACTGAAGAGCGTCCTCGAAACACGAGGCGTAAAACTCTTCGCAGTCATCGATCACAGTGGCGAGGCGGAAAAAGTCGGATTGCAAATGCCCAATACGAAATTGCTGATCTTCGGTAGCCCAAAAGGTGGAACTCCGCTCATGCTTGCGACTCCCACGATCGCAATCGATTTACCTCTGAAAATCCTGATATCGGAGGATGTCGGCTCAAAAGTTTGGGTGACCTACAACAGCCCCGAATTCCTTCAGCAGCGACACAACCTTCCACCTGCTTTAGAGCCGGCACTTGCAGCAGTCGCTGCCATCGCCAATGGGATCGCAGGATAACTGCGCTACTACAATCTGGCTACATGCACTGATTTGGCAATCCCGATTTGGCGCAAAAGCCAGATGGTCATCCAAGTCACGTCAAGCTCGTACCATGCCAGACCGTGCCGAGCGGAAGTAGGATGAGCATGATGGTTGTTATGCCAGCCTTCGCCGAAGGTCACCAGCGCCACCCACGAATTATTCCGCGAATCATCTCGCGTAGTAAAACGACGGCTCCCCCAGAAATGAGTCAGAGAATTCACCATCCAAGTGGCGTGATACCCGAGCGTCACCCTCACGAACACGCCCCAGAATAGAAACGACCACCCACCTAGGACAAGCAGAAGAACACCCGAAAGAGCGAACGGAACGTAATGGTATTTCGAGAGCAAGCGATGAAAAGGATCTTTCACCAGATCAGGTGCGTATCGATTACACTCGGGCATGCTGGCGTTGACTGATTCGCCCACCAGCATCCAAATTAAATGTGACCACCACTTCCCATCGCGCGGTGTGTGTGGATCACCGTCGTGATCGGCAAATTGATGATGAATGCGGTGAGTCGCTACCCACGGTATAGGTCCGCCTTCAAGCGCCAGCGTGCCGCAAACGGCCAGAAAATACTCCACCACCTTTGGCACCTTATAAGACCGATGTGTGAGTAGACGGTGATATCCCATTCCGATGCCGAAACTCAATGAGATCCAATAAAGCAGTAAAAAAGTAAAAAATGCAGGCCAGCTAAAAAAAAACAGCGCCGCCACTGTGCCGCAATGAAAGATGGTAAATGCAATAACGCTCGTCCAATTAACACCATCTCGTTTCAGTCGCGGTGTAAGTTGTGTATTCATATTTTCGTGAATGAGGCAAGAGGTGAATTACTAAAAGTGAAGCCTCTGGTCCCACCGTAACAGGAGGAACGCTTGTCGTGTGTAAGCTTTGTGTAATAACGACCGGGAACGTCTCCTGCGTCCGCCACGGTCGCAAAACCATCCCCAGTCTTTCCGTACATCTTGACTGAAAATCTCTCGCCTTTCACTCCTCGCCTGTACGATGAAACAGATGCGCTTGCTGCTCCTCTTGGCCATGTCACTACCAGCTCTGTTTGCACAAAAGCTGGTAATCGATGCAGGAACTCTGATTGATGGTCGCGGCAACGTCTCGCATAACCGGCAGATTACAATCGACGGCTCACGCATCGTAAGCATTGACGAACCTAGGCAAGCGCCTGATATCGACCTTCGAAAATTCACCGTGATGCCAGGTTGGATCGATACACACGTGCACCTCGACTGGCACTTCGGTCCAAATGGCAAAATCGTTCGCGGGCACTCCGAAAGACCCGAAGAGGCTGTCCTCTACGATGCCGAAAACGCCTGGCTCACCCTTCAGGGTGGCTTCACAACCGTGCAAAGCGTCGGTTCAGAAGCTGATCGATTTGTTCGCGACCGCGTCAACCTGGGTCAACTTCCCGGACCGCGTATCCTTACATCAGTTCGACAAATCACCAAAGACTCCGGCACTCCGGACGCGCTTCGAGCCTTGGTCCGCCAGACCAAATCGGAAGGCGCTGATCTCATCAAGCTCTTTGCAACTTCCGGTCTTGGCGCGGGAGGAGCACAGACCATGAGCGACGAGCAGATTCAGGCTACCTGCAGCGAAGCGAAAGCACAGGGCCTTCGCTCTGTCGTTCATGCCATTGGCGATTCGGGCATTCGCGCCTCAGTACTCGCTGGTTGTACATCGATCGAGCACGGTACTGCCATCAAGGACGAAACCCTCCACTTGATGGCTGAGCGAGGCACATACTTCGATCCGAACTTCCTGGTACTGCACAACTACTTGGAGCATCTCCCCAATTATGATTTCCCGCCCTCCACCGAAGCGTCACTCCAAAAAGCGCTCCTGCCTACCGCCGACGTATTGAAACACGCCCGCAAGTACGGAGTAAAAGTCGTGCTCGGTACCGATGCCGTAGCTGGGGCGCACGGTAGAAATCGGGAAGAGTTTATCTACCGCGTAAAAGACGGCGGAGACACGCCCATGAGTGTCTTGATAAGCGGCACTTCCTTAGCTGCCGAATCTTTGGGGCTCGGCAAAACCATCGGTACAGTCGCACCAGGATACGAGGCCGATTTAGTAGCCGTCGATGGAGACCCGTTGAGCGACATCACTGCCTTACGAAATCTCGTCTTCGTCATGAAGTCGGGTCGAATCTATAAATCAAAACAATAAACGGCTCAGAAAGTCCGTGATCGCTTATCATTTAAAAAATGTCGATCCTGCCAATCCTGCTCCTTCTTATCGGTCAGCAGACTGCGCCCACGCCGCCGGAGTCCAGACAAGCAACTTCACAAACTCCCACCACCGCTTCGAGGGAAGCTCCTCCTCCTCCTCCAACCCGGCCAAGCCGTGGCTCAGGCGTAACGGGACCGGGCCCCGCTATTGGCGGCGAGGTAAATGAAACCCCGGTCGTCACCCACCACACCATCACGGTAGGCGGCAAGACTCTCAGTTACTCGGCCAAAGTCGGGCAAATGCCATTGAAGAATTCTTCCGGCGAAACCGAAGCGCACATCTTCTACATGGCTTATACGCTCGACGGTGTGAGCAACACAGCTAAGCGCTCGTTGACCTTCTGCTTCAACGGCGGCCCCGGTTCTGCCTCTCTGTGGGTGCACATGGGTGGCATGGGCCCTCGTAGTCCTGTTCTGAAACCCAACGGAACCATGCCGGCCCCACCTTACCGCATCAAAGACAACCAGGACACCTGGTTGGACATGACAGATCTGGTCTTCATCGATCCTGTAGGCACCGGCTACAGTCGCGCCAAGAATGTCGAGATCGCCCGCCGTATGAACGGGGTCCAAGGTGATATCCAATCTGTCGGTGAATTCATGCGCCTCTATGTCGCCGACAACAACCGCGAGTTGTCTCCTCTCTTCATCGCCGGCGAAAGCTACGGCACTTTCCGCGCTGCCGGTCTCGCCGGCTATCTCATCGATCGGGGCTTAGCCTTCAACGGCGTCGTGCTTATCGGTACAACGTTGAATCTTGAAACCATCTGGAGTCGCAGCGATGACTTGGTCTATGAGCTCGAACTGCCCACTTACGCAGCCGATGCCTGGTATCACAAGAAGGTAGCTACTGACTTACAGAAGAAAGATCTCAAACCATTTCTCAAGGAAGTGGAAGATTTCTCCACCGGCGAATACTCGCTCGCTTTAAATAAAGGCGACAGGCTTTCCGCAGCCGAGCGCAAAGCGGTTACTGAGAAACTCGTGCGCTACACCGGTCTCGACGCCGCTTACATCGAACAAAGTAACTTGCGCTACGACGTCCAACACTTTACCCGTCAGCTCCTTCGTGACAAAAACGAAACTATCGGCCGTTACGATGGGCGCCTCACCGGAGCCTCCTCCCTGAACACCGGAGAAACAAGCGAATTCGATCCGTCCAGCACCGAAATTACTCCGCCCTTTACTGCTGTATTTACAAGTTACCTAAGAACAGAGTTAAACTACAAAACCGATATGTATTATTACCCGAGCGGAGGCGTCCAGCCCTGGGATTACGGCGTGCAAAACGGTTTTGGTGACACGACGAGCCTCCTAAGAAACGCTCTGACAAAGAACCCATATATGAAGGTGTTAGTGGCAGCGGCATACTTCGATCTAGCCACGCCATTCTACGCGGTTGATTACACCTTCAATCACATGGGTCTCAATCCGGACATGCACAAACGGATCTCCTGGGCTTACTTCCAATCCGGTCACATGCTCTACATCGACAGCGACTCTCACGCCAAACTGCACCACGATGTCGCTACCTTTATGTCAAGCGCATTGCCGGAGGGCGAGTCCACCGCCAGCACAAACTAATCTCCCAAGGGCAGCCCGACGCAATCTTCAACTTGCCTTGGGACGCCACACAGCGTCGCGCTTCCACGTCGGCCGACCCTCTTGCTGCGCCGCTTCATAACCAACTTCGAACAGAATCTGAAGATCCTCCACCGCCCCTCGCAAATCCCAATCCGGCTTCACCACATCCGAAGGATGATGATAATCCTTGCTGATGTATTCGCTCCTTTTCTGAACACCAAAACCAGCAGGCTTCCCGACATAGTCAATACCGGGGCTGGTCTCAATCGACGGAACACCCTTACGCCCAAATTCGTAGTGATCGGAGCGAAAGTAGAACCCTTGCTCCGGAGCCGTGTCGCCCGTCAGCACTCGCCCTTGCCTGCGGACCGCTTCAGCCGTCAGGTCGTCGAGCGTTGAATTGCCAATCCCCACAATGCTGAAGTCATGCGTCCGCCCCCACCCCCAATTGCTGAAGTAATCGAGATTGATGTTCGCCACAGTCTGTCTCAACGGATAGAGCGGATGCTCCACGTAATACCTCGCCCCAAGCAAGCCCTTCTCTTCAGCCGTCGGCCAAAGAAAAAGCAGCGTTCGCCGTGGCGAAGGATGCAGCGTTCGGAACGCGCGGCCCAGTTCCAACACGCCGGCCGTTCCAGCCGCGTTGTCGCTGGCGCCGTGAAAAATCTGGCTGCCCACCTGCCCGTGATGATCCCAATGCCCGCTGTAAATCACATACTGATTTCTCAGCTGTGTGTCGCTTCCGGAAATTTTCGCTATGACGTTAGCCGAATCCACGCGCCGGACACGATTCGCAATGGCAAACGACGCTTCGCCCTCCAGCATCACCGCGCGGAACCCCGGTCTCGCAGCAGCCGCGGCTAAAGCCTCATAATTCTTTCCTGCTGCGGCAAACAGCTCTTTGGCCCGGTCGGAGCTGAGAAGAGCCTGCGCCTTCACTCTCTGCCGTTCATCCGGCCCACGCAAGGTCATTGTTTCGCGGCTGTAATTCTGAAACAGATTCGCCCCTGTCTGACGCGCCGAGTAAAGCAGAATCACGGCTGCGGCGCCATGCTTGTACGCCGTTTCGAGTTTGGTGCCCGTGCGCCCGTAATACGTAAGCGCCCGTCCTAAAAACATCTTCTCGTCCAGTTTCGAAGAATCGGCCGGGTCCGCCACAGGAGGATCTCCGCTCATCATCACCACGGTTTTGCCGTGTACATCCGCGCCCGCATAATCGTCCCATCGGTACTCTGGCGCCACCACCCCGTACCCAACGAAAGCCAACCCGGTGCGCGGCACGTCTACCTTCTCATCCGGCAGAGCCGTCCACGCTACATAATCCTTGCCTGCGACAAGAGTGATGTTCTTGCCGCCGCTCTTCACGTCTAATTTTCCTTGCGAAAGCATCCCCCACAGCGGAACCATTTGCGTCCAGCCGCCATTCGGAGCGCCCGGCTCAAGACCAATCGCCTTGCACTGCGCAATCAGGTAAGCGACGCTCTTCTCCTCGCCCACCGTTCCGGGCGCCCGTCCGGCATACTCATCGGAAGAAAGCTCCTTGATATGTCGGAGCAAATTAGCAGTTGTAATCGCGGCTTCGGCACTCTTCAGCACCGGCGAATCCAAATTCGCCGCCTGCAGTACCATCGCAGATACAAGAAGAAAAGAAACTGTGAGTAATCTCAAACGATTGCCCCCTTGCATTCAAAACAAACTTAATAAGAAGAGTGTAGCGGCTCACCTGAACGCAGCCACATGGCGAGCCGGCCTCATGCTGCTTTCTTGTATTTTGCTCAACGCAACCGAACCAAATGGAGCCACTCGCCGCTGGTGGTCTTATACGCAGGCGGTCGCGAACGACAAGATGCAGGGTCGCGACACCGGCTCCCCAGGCTACAACGCAGCTGATGACTACGTCATCCAACAGTTCCAGAAAGCTGGCCTCGAACCCGCCGGCACGAACGGGTTTCGCCAACCCGTCCCCATGCGCTCCCTCAAGCTCAATCCTTCTTCCTCTTCCTTCGAACTCCTACGCCACACCGGCTCCGCAACGCTCGCCTGGTATCGGCAGGTCACCGTTGCCGTTCATCCCGGCATGCCCGATCAAATCCGCGCCCCGCTCTACTTCGTTGGTGATGGAGCGCACGTAGATTCTGCCAAAGCGCACGGAGCCGTCATTGTGGTCATGGGCGCTCCCAGAATCCGCGCCGTCGGATCACCCGCTCCCACGAAAATTCCGGATGCCGCTGCGGCGACACTCTCGATCGACAGTCTCGCTGGCCCCGAACCTCCCATCTGGCCCGTGCCCTACGCCGTCGCCGTGTCATTAGTAGATACAGCCCCAGCAAGCCGCCCCATCGCGAAACCGAACTCGGCGCCTCCGGCCTTTCGTCTCAGACCGGAAGCTACCGACGTGCTCTTAAATGGTTCGGGGTTCACCTACTCCCAACTCAAACATCTGCGAGACACCGGTAAAGATGTACCGAACTTCGTCATCCCAGGCACTCTTCAGGTAACGATGAAGATCGACGAAAAGAAGCTAGCCTCCGACAACATCCTCGCCGTTCTAGCGGGGTCCGATCCCAAACTCCGCGACGAATTCGTGGTCCTCTCGGCGCATCTCGATGGTTACGGTGTCGGAGAACCGCGCCACAACGACAGTATCTACAACGGCGCCTTCGATGACGCGGCTTACGTCGCTCTACTCATTGACCTGGCCCAAAACCTACACGAATCCGGCATCAAGTTGAAGCGCTCGCTCCTCTTCTGCATCGTGACCGGAGAAGAAAAGGGTCTGCTCGGCTCGCGCTACTTCGCCGCACATCCCACCGTACCGAAGAACCGGCTGGTTGCCGATCTGAACCTCGATCAACTACGCCCCATCTTCCCCCTCCATACGCTCACCGTTCTTGCGCTCGATCAATCCAGCTTGGGCCAGACCGTACAAAACGTAGCTTCGAAATTCGACATACACATTCAACCGGATCCCGAACCGGAGCGAAACCTCCTTCGACGTTCCGACCACTTCAGCTTCCTGCAAATCGGCGTTCCCGCAGTGAATTTCGTCTTCGGCTACTCCAAAGGGAGCCCGGAAGAAAAGATCTACCGAACCTGGTACGCCGAACGCTATCACAGCCCCGCAGACGATCTCCAACAACCCTGGGATCCCGCCGCAGCCGCCAAATTTAACCGCTTCTACGCCGCCCTGGTAACCGCTGTCGCGAACCAGCCGAGCCGCCCGCAATGGCCCCCCGGCAGCCAATTTAAATAAAGATCTCAAAGACAGAATGTCTGGCCTGCTTCTTCACGCTGCGAACTCGCCGTTGCATTCGTGATAAGCTCGACGAAGCTACATGTCTTCTCTGTGGTTTCGCAGAGTCAGATGGTCACCGTTGCTCAACGGCGTCGTTCCGGTTCCACATTCCAACAATTCACGCGAAACAGGAGAGAGCTTTTAGCAATGTCAGTTCACGTTCCTCGTTCGCCACACAGGTGGCTTCTTCTATTTATTGCAGCTGTGGCAACCGTTGCCCCGATTGCATCCGCACAGGGTAGCGCCGGCGCAGTGTCGACAACTAACGGAATCGGCGGGTACGATCTTAAGTCCTCAGCGGACTTGGCGTTTGCCTTTGACTACAAAGGTACCGGCAAACTAGATCACATTGTGCTGTACCGCCCCGGTACCGGCATCATCTTCATCGAGGAAAAACAGAACGGGGCTTATGTTCCCGTTTATACATCGTTCAGCGGAATCGGTGGTTATGACCTCAGCGTAGCCTCTGACCGCATCATCGCCTTCGATTACAACGGCAGCGGGAAAGCCGATCATTTACTCTGTTATCGCCCGGGAGCAGGAGTTGTCTGGATCTTGGCGAACAACAACGGTCAGTTCATGCCTGTATATTATTCCACCAACGGTATCGGCGGTTATGATCTGAAGTCGACCGCCGATCTCATTATGCCCTTTGATTACGACGGAAACGGCAAATACGATCATCTGGTCCTCTACCGGCCCGGAACAGGAACAGTTTTCATTGTCCAAAACATGGGCGGCACGTTTAGCGCCGAAGTACAGTCAAATAAGGGTATAGGCGGGTTTGATCTGCTTTCCACCAACGATCGCCTGATTGCCTTCGATTACTACAGCGTCGGAACAGCCGATCACCTGGTCGCTTACCGTCCCGGAAGCGGAGTAGCATTCGTATTGGAAAACACCAATGGATCCGGCAACTTCACAGCCTTACAGACGTCTTTTAGTGGAATCGGTGGCTATGATCTGAAACTTACTTCTGATCGCTTGATCGCTTACGACTATTCAGCCACCGGCAGCCAGGATCACCTGATCGCCTATCGACCAGGATCTGGGTTCGCTTACGTCATTCAGTCCGCCTATTTTGCGTACGCTCCCATGCTCACCTCCACCGTTGGACTTGGCGGTTACGACTTGAAGTCTACAGCGGATCGAATCTTCACGCTCGATTTCAATAGCACCGGGCTTATGAGCAATCTCGCCCTCTATCGCCCTGGCGCCGGAGATTTCTTCGTCGAAACGACAGCAGGCACTAATTTCACCGATCTAACAAGACCGAACGTCGACAATAGTTTCTGACCGACCTGGCAGAAAAAATGAAGAAGGCCGGGATTCTCAATTGAGAGTTCCGGCCTTTTCACTTTAGAAACGTATAGTCAAACCAACCCTGGCCACTACTGGGCTGGAGGACCACCCGTCGAAGGCACACCCACCGTCGCGGACGCGCTTATCGCAACTGACAGGCTAAACCCTGGGCCAGTACTCGGCGTGAGAAAAGGCATTAGGGCCGCCACCGCAGAGCCGCTGCCGTTGTAAACACTGGTCAACCCGGCCGTCTGCTCGAAGCTCAGATTATTGGCTTGAGCCACATTCAAGATGACGCTGCCTAGCACCCGATGCTCGCACTCGATGCCCATGATGGAAGCTGCTACCTGTGCAAAGTAATTGAGCTGCGCACCGCTAAACGGCCCTCCATTCGGCCCGGTCGGCACATTGCGAATAGTTGCCCTTGTCGCCAAGTTGGAGAACTCTCGAATCGCATTCAAATAAGCGCCGATGAACGCATTCTCTAAAGTCTCAAGAGTCGAGATGAAGGTAGTGAGAGTATTGAAGGTGCCGGCGGGAAAATAAAAGGTTTGGTATGGGTCGGCGCTCGCATTCGCGCCCAAAGCTCCAACCGTTCGCAGCAAATTGGCGTGGGATATCTCCTGGGCCATGGCTGCTCGCAAATAAGTAACATTTGGTATGTTACCGGTGTTGCTGATCGCGGTGCCGCCAGCACCAGCCAGGGCGGGGTCCTGAATGACTCCCCCGATCAATCCGTTGTAATAAAACGTGGTGGCGAGGTCCTCGGCTATCAGCGCCGCAGTAACGATTTGAGCGGCGGTATCTTGGTTTGCGCCTGTGTTCTGGCCTTGGGCAAGCGGCAAATCGCCGAAGAGAAGTGCGGCGGTACTACCCAAAGCCGCTTTGCCTAATCCAGTCAAAAAACTTCGGCGGCCTGCGGATGTGCCCGCGAACGCCTCCTCTTGAGATCCCGGTTGAATCAATAAATGCGCCTCGGGATTCGTGGCACTGGTCATGTCGTCTCCTTGGAAATTGGGGAAGTCTCAACGAGACTCGGTGTGATCCTGAGAACTCCGAAGCGGCAGAATCAGGAGGCGTAGGTCAGGAAATGTCGTGCAAAAGACACCGTCAGTGTATCACCTTGTCGCCCAGCAAACTCTTTAGTCGCGCGTATCAAGTTAGTCATGCCGCGCTATGCAGCACAACGGCGGATGCAAAGCGCTGCATTATTCCAGTAAGCGACACTGATTGCAATGAAATTGCTCTCCCTGCTAGTTGTCTTCGCGTCTCTGCTTTCCGCCGAAACAGGCGAGTTCCGAATCCACATGATCTTGCACGCAATCGGGTCCGAGCGCTACTCGCTCACGCCAACCGCCAGCGGCATCACACTCCACACAACCATTGAATTCACTGATCGAGCCAATACCCGCACCACGTCCGCAGCGCTTCGCATGAAAAGAGACTACACGCCGCTCCAGCTTTCAATCTCGCAGCTGTCGAGCAAAGACAAGCCTGACTCTGTCACAATCGAAAACGGCGCCGCAACCGTACAGGAAAACGGAACCACACGCACCTTCTCGCCCCCGCCGCGCTACTTCACCATCTTCGGCTTATCTCCCTTCTCTACGCAGATGATGATGCTCCGCTACTGGACTGCCCACGGCAAACCGGCCAAACTCCCCATGCTGCGAGCCAGCGCCGCCGCTGAACCCATCGAAATAAAGCTGCAGGGCCATAACACCGTCCCGCTAAACGGAAAGCGCGCAATCGTCGATCGCTACACCGTCGCCAACCTCGCCTTTGGTTGCGAGATTCTATGGATGGACCGCAAAGGAGATCTCGTCGCCGCTATGACCTTCGCCGGCGGCCTTCCAATGGAAGCGGTTCGTACCGAGTATGACCCCGCTTTCCCCCAGCTCTATCGCAGCGGAGTCGCGCAGGAAATGGCAGATCTCAAAGCCCTGGCCCACCAGGTTCCTCCCGAACGAACCGGCGCTTTCGCCATCGCCGGCGCAACGCTCGTTGATGCTACTGGCGCTCCGCCCGTCAACGATTCTCTAGTTATTGTGCGGAACGGCCACATTGCAGCCGTCGGGACGCGCGCCTCCGTACATCTTCCTCGCGGTCTGCCCGTTGTCGAAGCCAAAGGCCAAACCCTGCTCCCAGGTCTGTGGGAGATGCACATCCACGCCTCCGGTGTCGAGTTCGGTCCCGCTTTATTGGCCGCAGGAATCACCACAGCGCGAGATTGCGGCGGCGAGTTTGATTATTTAGTCGCGCAAAGAAACGCCGCGGAACAAAAGACTGTGCCCAGCCCTCGAATGCTGCTTGCCGGGCTCGTCGATGCGGGTGGATTGCGAGCCTTTGGAAACGTCACTGCAGAGACTCCCGAACAGGGCCGCGCTGTCGTCGATCGTTATCACTCCGCCGGCTTCCAGCAGATCAAGCTCTACACCTATCTCGTGCCTGACGTCATCAAGGCCATCTGCGTTGAAGCCCATCGTCTGGGCATGACAGTCACCGGTCACGTGCCGCAAGCGCTGACTACCTCCCAAGGCATCGACGCCGGAATGGACCAGATCAACCACCTGAATTACATCTCGAACATGCTTCGTGCGCCCGGAACACCCGCAACTCCGCCCGCCCCCATCGACGTAAATTCTGTCGAAGCTCAGAAAGCCATCGCGTTTCTGAACGCCCATCACACGGTCGTTGATCCCACCGCCGGTTGGGGAGAAATGGCCAGTCATTCGAAAGAAGTGGACGTCGCCTCTTTCGAGCCCGGCATCCTCCACGCCCCCTTTGTGCTCGATGCAAAATTTCGCGGAATGGGCAACTCCGCGACCACCGCCACGCAGATGAAAAAGCGCATGGATCAAAACCTGGATGTCATCCGCGCCCTGCACAAAGCCGGAATCCCCATCGTGCCCGGCAGCGACACGGGTCTGCCAGGCTACGGCTTGCTCCGCGAACTCGAACTCTACGTCCAGGCGGGATTTACTCCGCTCGAAGCAATCCAATCCGCCACCATCGTTTCCGCGCACGCCATGGGTCTCGATCGCGATTCCGGCACAATCGAAATCGGTAAACGTGCCGATCTCATTCTGGTGGACGGCAGTCCGCTCACGAACATCGCCGACCTGCGCAACATCAAACAAGTCGTAAACAATGGCCGCCTCTACGACACCGCGGCGCTCTGGCAATCCGTCGGCTTCCATCCCACTGCAAAATAGATCTACATCTTATGCACGCTCCCAACCCTTTGATTGCCGCAGGCGTCCTGGCGTCCACCGGCCTCACCGATGCCGTCTATGTCCTGTTTAACTCCGCGGTTTCCGCCAGACGTAGGATCTCCGCCGCAAACTGGAGCAGCCTCTGGTACTTTCTCTCCGCTTTCGCAGTCATCAGTTACACCGGCAACCCGATCTACGTCCTCTTCGCGGCAGCCGGCTCCTGGATGGGAGCATTCATCGCAGTAACCTGGCTGAACCGAGCCCGATCTGAGCCGCGACCAAACGAAGCGCATCCCCGAATTTCACGACGAAAACTAAACTAGAAACGTCATTCTAAAACAACCAACGTATATTCTTAGTGTTCGCTGTTCTTTCTCGAGTTCTGAAGCTGCCGTCCGGAGCCCAGACCTCATGTCCCCTGCTCGCGGGCGTCTCTTCTCAGGAGAATCAATCAAAAATGAATTTTAGGTCGAAAAATGTTGTGAGCGCCGACCGAAGAAGCTTCTTCAAAGGCATAGGTGTCAGCGCGACTGCCGCACTCTTATTCGGGGACTCGGCCGTCCTCGATGCGCAAACCACCGACGCCAACCTCGACACCGCCAACCAAATCTTGACGGCGGCATTGATCGCCGAAGATCTTGCCACAACCTTCTATTACAACGCCCTCATCGGAGTCGCCCTCCAGGATCCCAACCTGGCCGGCCCCGGAGGAACAGCGCTCGCGCCCACCTCCACCGGTCAATCTTTGGACAACGTACTCTATTTGCGCGCAGCCTTGGGACAAGAGATCGCACACGCCACTCTTCTACGGGCGGTAGCGAATCTAGGCGCCACAGCCGCTACGGACCCATACCAAACCTTCTACTTCCCAACCGGCACGTTTGACACCCTCAACACTATGACAGCCACCCTGGAAGCGCTCGAGAATGCCTTCATCGGAGCCTATCTCGTTGCCATCCGCGAAATGACAACGCTCGCGGCGCGCAGTGCTACGCGCGGCGTTCCTACCGGCCAGCTCGGCGCCAGTGTCTATAGTTCTGCACAGCTGGCCTACTTCGCCCAGGTAGCCGGCTCCATTCTCGGCGTCGAATGCGAACACCGTGTCTTTGCCCGCGAAATCGGATCAAGAACCCCCACGGCAAACAACTGGAACTTCGAGCAGACCGGCGGACTGACCAGCGTCTACAACGGATCGGGATCCGCAGTCGCGGCCCTCACGCCCTATCTGACTCCGAGCACCGGACCGAGTTACTCTCTCGCCACCGCTCTGACCAACTCTTCGAGCCTCATCTTGGCTGGTTCCCCCGGAGGTAGCAGGCCGCCCGCGCAGTAGGACCATATGAAATTTCTCAATAACTTACTAAGCAGGATGAACACTACTTCGCGCGGTCGCTTAGCCTCGCTTTCGCTGGCGTTCGCCACTCTACTCGCCGTTGCCTCCACGGCATACGCACAAAATGGACTCGGCGGATACGATCTTAAATCCTCAGCCGACCTGTCGTTCGCCTTCGATTATAAGGGCGCCGGAAGGCTCGATCACGTCGTGCTCTATCGGCCCGGCGCCGGTATCATCTTCATCGAGGAAAAGCAGGGCGCAGCCTATGTCCCCGTATTTACCTCGTTCGGCGGTATCGGCGGATACGATCTCAAATCCCCTGCGGACCGCATCATCGCGTTCGATTACAGCGGCACTGGGCACGCCGATCACTTACTCTGCTACCGCCCCGGAACGGGCGTCGTCTGGATTCTAGCCAATATCGATGGCCAGTTCTCTCCCGTCTATACTTCTGCCGGCGGTATCGGCGGTTTCGACCTGAAATCGACTGCTGACAAGATCATCACCTTCGACTACGATGGCAGCGGTAAGTATGACCATTTGGTCGCTTACCGGCCCGGAACAGGCGTCGTTTACATCGTGAAAAATACTAACGGCACGTTCTCCGACCAGCTTGAATCCACCACCGGTATCGGCGGTTATGACCTGCTTTCACCCAACGATCTGATGATCGCCTTCGACTACTACGGTGTTGGAATCGGCGACCACCTCCTCGCTTACCGGCCTGGCAGCGGAACCGCCTTCGTCATAGAAAACACTAATGGATCCGGAACCTTCGCAGCCGTTCAGACTTCGTTCTCCGGTTTCGGCGGCTACGACTTGAAATCTGCGAACGATCGGATGGTTGCCTACGACGCGGCCAAAATCGGAAGCCAGAACTACCTGATTGCCTACCGCCCCGGAGCCGGTGTCGCCTATCTCATCGGGGGAGCCAACTTGTCATTCAGCCCCATGTTTACGTCCACCACCGGCCTTGGCGGTTACGACTTGCTCTCTACCGCCGATCGAATCTTCACATTCGACTACAACAGCAGCGACCAGCTCGACACCCTCGCCCTCTACAGACCCGGCGCCAGCGACTTCTATATCGAAGCCAACGTGAACGGAAACCTTGTCGATCAAGTAAGAGCAAGCTCCGATAACAGCCCGCAATAAATCCTCTCAACACAAAAGGCCGGTTGTCCAAAGGTACAACCGGCCTTCTTCATGCTCCACCCACTTACTAACGTCGTCGCCAGATCAGCCTGCCCCCACACACCGTAGCTCGAACCGCCGCAAACGCCGCAACATCCAGCATCGGATCGCGATCCAAAACAACTAAATCACCCGTCTTACCCACTTCCACCGTCCCGGTCTCCTACAAAACACCGAATCTTCGCGACGGAGCGGTCGTCAACATGCGCAAAATCTCTACCCCAGTAAGACCTGATCTCTCCAAAGCTTGAAACTCGTCGTTCGTCGAGTAATCGGTCATGTAACCAACGTCAGTACCGAACATAAGCTCCCCTCCCAATTCATGGAATCGCCGCACCTGCGCATAAATCAGGCAAGTCCGCCTTTCTCAATGCGCCTTCGCAAAGGAATAGTGTCACGCAAATTCGACCCCGCATCCACGACCGTTGTGAAGCCGCGGCTGGTCAGCATGTCCTGCAGTTGCGCCTCTAACTGTGAGGACCGCCTCCATTCACTCAAACTCCACTTCCGCTCCGTGAAATGAACGTGCGTGTTCCAAAAACCAGCCGTCACTACGCACTGATCGCAGGGCACAACCTGAGCGTCTTGCGGAATCTCAACCAGCCTGCCCACCCACGCGATCCTTCCATCACGCACCACGACCGTCGCCCCTCGTTCGCCGAAGCATCGGGCGAAGCGTAAATACGCGCACCCCGAATCACCAGCACACCGTGCTGCGCTGCGGACGCGGGGTGCCCGTTGCGCAGAGGCCAAAACGCCAGCAAATAAAAGACTGCCCCAAGAACGACTGAAATCAGAAGCAGGAATCGGATCAGCTTCACTCTTGCCCTATTTCACGCCACTCATTACATCAGCCCCATTCCCCCTGGTTAGTTCCGGAAAGAGCTCGATCAAGATAAGAAGCCGCGCTAATTAACGCCAGATGCGTCAGCGCCTGCGGAAAGTTGCCGAGATGCTCTCCGCTCCGACCGAGTTCTTCCGAGTACAGACCGAGGTGATTGGCATAGCCGATCATTCTCTCGAACAGCAAGCGCGCCTTTTCGAGTTGATGTGAGCGAGCCAGACATTCGATATACCAGAACGAGCACGCCGTGAAGGTCCCCTCCGTCCCTTCCAGCCCGTCAATGCTCACGTCGCGGCTATTATACCGATACACCAGCGCATCTTCGGTCAGGTCTTCCTCAATCTTCTTCATCGTTCCCAGCCAGCGCGGATCGACCGGACTGATAAAACGAACCAGCGGCAGCAGCAACGCCGAAGCGTCAACAAAGTCTGCGCCCACATAGGCGACAAACGATTGCTGCTTCTCATCCCAGAACTCGTTGAAGACGCTCTCGTAAATGGTAGTCCGAAGAACCTGCCAGTCTCCAAACGGAGCAGGAAGCGAACGTTTCTCCGCTAGGCGAAGCGCCCGGTCTACCGCCACCCAGCACATCACCCGTGAGTGAAGAAATTGCTTACGGCCTCCACGCACTTCCCACAAACCTTCGTCCGGACGAGTCCAGTTCTGCCCGATCCAATCGACCAGCCCGCGCACCCTTTTCCACGCCTCGTACGGCAGAGCGTTGCCGTACTTCGTTGCCAGATAAACGGCGTCCATCAGCTCGCCATAGATGTCCAGTTGCAGCTGATTGCTCGCCCCATTGCCGATCCGAACTGGCTTCGAGTTCTGATAACCGGCGAAATGTTCCAGAGAAACCTCATCCAGTTCCTGGCTCCCGTCCGCGCGGTACATGACTTGAAGCGGTCCCTCCTTCGAGTCGCCGGTCACACGATTGCTAAGCCACCCCAAAAAGCGACGCGCTTCCTCCGTGTAGCCCAGCCGCATAAAAGCGTACAGCGTGAACGCTGCGTCACGCATCCACGTGTAACGGTAGTCCCAATTACGCGAACTGCCCAATCGCTCCGGCAAACCGAACGTCGGCGCGGCAATAATGGAACCGTGCTTTTCGCTGGTAAGAAGTTTCAGCAGTAACGCCGAGCGGGTCACCGTCTCGCGCCAGCGACCCTTGTAGTTCGACTGTCCCGCCCAGGCTCGCCAAAAAGCGGTAGTCCCCGAAAAAGCCTGTTCGATCTTCTGGTGACTCACTGCCTCCGATGTTTCCTCACCGAGCCCGCATCCAAACATGAACGAAGCCTCTTCGCCGACTTTTAACGAGAAGGTCGCTTCCGCATCCACCCCGTTGATGTGCAGCGGTACGTTGCCGATCAGTCGAACCGGCGCACAGTCGCCGCTCTCCATCGCGAATTCAACCGTGCACTCTTCAGCCTGTTTCACCGAATGTGACTTCCGCCCGTAATCGAAGCGCGGACAGCACTCCAGCTTGAAATCGATTTGACCTCGGACCGCGCGAACCGTCCGAATCAGCCGATGACAATCTCCACTCGATTCCACAGGCATATAGTCAACAATCTCCGCCACAGCATTCTCAGACAAAAAGCGAGTCGTGAGGATATTGGTCTCGGGAAGATACATCTGCTTCCGCTTACTGCCTTCCATCAGAGGAAGAATCGAAAACTTTCCGCCCTTTTCCGAATCCAGCAACGCAGCAAAGATGGTTGGAGAATCGAAATCGGGCAGGCAGAGAAAATCGATGCTGGCCGCATCGTTAATAAGGGCGACAGTGTGTAAGTCGCCAATCACGCCATAGTCTTCGATCGCAGAATTCATCAAGGCAGGCATCCATTTTAGACGCTCCGCATCCGACCGGAGACGCACTAGAAATCCACCGGGTTTCGGCTTACTTTCGAATCAATCGGCTTTGGCGGAGCCGCGCTGTCGGAGCCGCGCACGCAGTAAGCGGTTCTTCAACCGAGCGGTTGATTATCATTTGGCAACATCCGGACTACGCGATATTCAAATACTACAAAGAACGCCGTTATACAGATCCGCGATATACTAACCCCCGTGAAGCCGCTATCTCCCCAATCCCTCCACATCCTAATAGCGCTCGCCGACCACGATCAGCACGGCTACGGAATCATGCAAGATATCGCAGGGAGAACCGCCGGCAAACTGCGTCTCAGCGCCGGAACCCTCTACGGCTCCATCAAACGACTACTGGAAGACGGCCTGATCGTCGAGCTACGCCCCAATCAACGGCCGGCGCCCGAACAAGATGACGACCGCCGCCGCTATTATCACCTCACCCCGCTCGGTCGCAAAACCGCAAAGGCAGAAGTAAATCGAATGACCGAACTTCTCGAACAGGCGAGGGCCCATGGATTGGTCGCAAAGCCAAACTAAACTCTTCCGAATCCTGCTCCGCTTCTATCCGGCCGAGTTCCGCAACGAATATGGAGCAGAGATGGAGCATCTCTTCGCAGACCGCCTCCATACCGAATCGCCCTGGCGTTTGTGGCTGGACACGGCAGCGGATCTCGTCCTCAGCGCCTTCAAAGAGCACTGGCACATCCTGCTTTCCGACCTGAGATACGGCATCCGCGTGTTAGCCGCCGCCCCGGCATTCACCGCCATCGCCCTCTCGGTCATCGCACTAGGAATCGGCGCCACGGTCTCCATCTTCAGCCTCGTCAATGCCGTTTTGCTACGCTCCCTCCCCTTCGGTCATCCGGAAAAGCTTGTCTATCTGTGGAGTCCAAACTCGAATTTCAAAGGCGTTCCGGAGGAGCTCGGCCCGAATGTCCCGGACTTCTACGAATGGCAACGGCATACCCGCTGTTTTTCTGCCCTCGCGCTCTTTCGGCCAGCCGCGGTAAACATCGTTCAAAATCGCTCCGTCGACCGTATCGGAGCGGCCTTTGTGTCGGGCACTTTTTTCCCGACGCTCGGAACCTGGCCGGAGTTGGGCAGAGCCCTCGACAAGAACGACGACCGTCCCGGACAGGAACGTGTCGCAGTCATCAGCAATTCATTCTGGCGATCTCGTTTCGGCGCCTCCCCAGATGCCATCGGCAAACAAATTCAAGTAAATCGCCATAACTACACTGTCGTCGGAGTCATGCCGAAAGACTTCGGCTATCCGGTCGACGGAGACGTCCCCTACGAGCGATCCGGATTTAAACAAACCGACCTCTGGTTGCCCGCTGCCTACACCGACAACCAAAAATCCAACCGAGCGGACTTCCAGAGCGCAGACGCCATCGGCAGATTGGCGCCAGGCGTTTCTGCAGCCACAGCGCAAGCGGAGCTGTCCGCCATTGAACTTCGTCTCCAGCCCTTATACTCACAACCCTGGAAAGGCTGGACCGTTCTCGTAAGACCGCTCGTCGAAACCATTATCGGGCCGGTCCAAACCATGTTATGGCTGCTCCTGGGCGCAGTAAGCGTGGTGCTGCTCATCGCGATCAGCAACGTGACGAACCTCCTTTTGGTACGCGCCACCGCTCGGTCTCATGAGTTGGGCATCCGAACCGCCCTTGGCGCCGAACGTGGTCGTATCGTCCGGCAGCTGCTGACGGAATCGCTGCTCTTGAGCCTTGCGGGTGGCGCGCTCGGTGTCGCTCTGGCCTTCGCCGCTGTTCAGGTGCTAAGAAAACTGAACCCTGGTGGCATCCCCCGTTTCGACGCCGCTGTGGACGGCCGCGCTTTGCTAGTTGCCGTGACGCTGTCCATTTTGGCGGGCGTGGTATCCGGTCTTATCCCTGCCATTTCTGCTTCGCGATCTGAGATCAACACGCTGCTCCGAAGCGGCGGAGCCCAGTTGGGAGGGAACGCCAATCGCGGCCAATTCTCACTCATCGTCCTCGAAGTAGCTCTGTCCGTCTTGCTGCTGGTAGGCTCGGGCCTGCTGATCCGTAGCTATCTTCAACTTGCTGCCGTCCATCCGGGATTCTCACCGGCCACGCTCACCTTCAAGCTCAGTCTCGACGACCGCTACAACAAGCCGGAGCAGAGAAATGCCTTGTATAAAAACTTCCTCGCCAGGCTCCAAACTATTCACGGAATCGAATACGTCGGAGCGTCAAATTCGAATCCACTGACTAACCAGGAATCCGCCAGCTATGCCGAGACACAAGGCTTCGGAAGAACACCGGAAATGGTAGAAACTCGCTCCGTCACTCCGGGCTACCGGAAAGCGCTCGGAACACCGCTGCTGAGAGGCCGTGATTTCGATCCGCGAGACGTTGCGTCGAAAGCACCGCTGGTCATGGTGGACGAAACCTTCGCCAAAAAATATTTCCCCGCTCGTGATCCGTTAGGCAAGCAAATTCGAATCGGAATCGGCGATCTCTCGAAAGAGCCCTGGTTGACGGTCAGCGGGATCGTGGCAAATATTCGTCACAACAACCTGGAAGAAGCCAGCCGCCCATCCCTCTTCCGGCCTGCAGACAGCGGCAACAACTTCGCCATCCGATGCCGCATTCCTGTTCGACAAGTGCTAGCGCAAGCTCGCGCCGCGCTCCGTTCCTTAGACCCGGCACTGGCTCTCGAAGGAGTGCACACCATGCGAGAGCGCATGAACGAAAGCAACGCCCGCCGAACCTTCCAAACCGCCCTTCTAACAGGCTTCGCAGCCATCGCCGTCGCCCTCGCGCTAATCGGCCTCTACGGATTAACGTCCTACACAGTCAAGCAGCGAACCAGAGAAATCGCAATCCGTCTAGCCGTCGGAGCCACACGAGCCCGTATCCTACAAATGGTCCTCTCCCAAGCCCTGAAGCCCACCGCTCTCGGTTTGCTCATCGGTCTCGCCAGCGCCTTCGCTCTAACAAGACTCCTCACCAGCTGGCTCTTCGACGTAAAGGCAACAGACCCGCTGACCTTCATCGCAGTGCCCGCCTTCGTTCTCGTAGTCGCCGCGCTCGCCTGCCTCGTTCCAGCCTGGACTGCAACCAGAATCGACCCCATTCAACCGCTTCGAAACGAGTAATCGCCCTCCATCGTCTCCAAACACCAGTCCATGCCCGAAAACCAATCTGACACGGTCGTTCCCCCGCTAACTGATCGCCAGCAGCAGGAAGCAGAAGATCGCACCTCTGTCAGCGCGATCGTCCTTCACGAAGCCATCCGCCGCGATGGCGAGGAAGAACTCAATCGCTCAATCTCCGCATTAGCTTGGTCCGGACTGGCCGCCGGTCTCTCCATGGGCTTCTCGTTTGTCTCGCAGGGTCTCCTGCGAGCCTATCTGCCCAACGCGCAATGGCGTCCTCTGATCTCGAACCTCGGCTACCCGGTCGGCTTCTTACTCGTCGTGATCGGCCGCCAGCAGCTCTTCACAGAAAACACACTCACCGCCATCATCCCGCTCTTGAGCGAACGAAATCTAAGCACGCTCTTATCCGTGCTGAGGCTTTGGGCCATCGTACTCGCAGCGAACCTGGTAGGCGCCCACATCTTCGCCTGGGCCGCCGCGGACACAACCTTCCTGAAGCCCGAAGTACAAAAAGCGCTGTCGGAAATCGCCACACAGGCAGCCAATGTCTCCATCGGCAGCGCCACCTGGCGAGGAATATTTGCCGGCTGGCTGATCGCCATGATGGTCTGGATGAACGCAGCCTCGGAAACCGGCCGCGTCCCTATCATCGTCATCCTGACGTATCTCGTCAGCCTCGCCGGACTCACCCACATCATCGCCGGCTCAGTCGACGTCCTCTACCTCGTCATGCGGGGCGAACGCTCCTGGTTCGCCTACCTCGCAGGCTACATGGCCCCAACCCTCCTCGGAAACATTCTGGGAGGAGTAGCCCTCGTCTCCGCCCTCAATCACGCCCAAGTCGTCGCCGGTTTCAACAAACAAAACCCCAACAAATAACGCCCTGTTATCGTACTCGCGATGGCAAGCTTATAGCCGCCTCACCTGCAAAAACTGCGTGAAACAAGCCCACCTCACACATACTCGAACAGCGCCATAAACCCGAAATCCATATGCAACTGCTGATGACAATGGAAAAGCGTAAGCCCCGGATTATTGGCAATAAAATCGACTTCCGCCTCCTGATAGCCGCCCACCATCAGCACGTCTTTGCTCACGCCCGAGGTCGCCTGGCCAGCTACTCTGACGATTTCAAAACTATGCCGATGAAGATGAATCGGGTGGATGTCGTCGCTCGCGTTGCGCATGCGCAGGCGGTACCGCTTTCCTTGCTGAACGCGGAACATTGGCTTCCTCTGCATCTGCGTGCCCGGATAGGCCGCGCCGTTGATTGTCCAGCGATTGAATCCTTCGTCCGCAGCGTTGTCCTTCGCGAACGTCATATCGAAGACCTGATCCGGCTCTGGGACGGCCGCGCTTCGGTTGCCGAAATGCGCATAATTCCAGCGAAACGGCTTGGGCGTAATCCATTGTCCTTTCCCTTTGTGCCCCGCGTATTCGACGATAATTCCCATCCCGTGATGACGGTCGTCATCGGCCAGATCGCCCATCACCCACACGCCGGGATAATTCATCTCCACAATGGCCGAGATCCGCTCCGCCGTACCAAGCCATAGAACCGGTACGCGCACCGGCTTCGGAAGCGGATTCCCATCCATCGCGAGAACGGTAAACGAGTGTCCCGGCAGCGCCAGACTGCGGATCTCTGTCGCGCTTCCATTCAGCACATGAAACAGCACTTGCTCACCCTGCTTGACGCCTATCGGATCTCCGTGGTTTAACATGCGACCGTTAATGGTGAAGGACCCGTATCCAACTTCGAAGCCATGAGGCATGCCTTTCGCGAGAGAGGCCTTCATTGCACTCTCGCCCGTGTCCTTCAGAGTCTGCAGAGTCGCCGCAGGCAAGAAGTCAGAGGCCATGTCCCCGCCGCGGCTGAACGTCGGTTCGAACTCTTTCAAGGTCAGAAAAACTTCACGATCGTAGCGGCCTCTATTGCCCTTTGGCTCGATATAAACGGGACCAACTTGGCCGCTGTATTGACCGGCACTGAGATTTGCTCCGGCTCGGGCATGCGTGTGGTAAAAACGAAGGCCTGACGGCTTCGGCACAAACGAAATCCGGCGGTTGCCGTGGGCTGGAATGAACGGCGTACCCTCTTCCGCCGCTCCGTCCACATCCGTTGACACAAACTGTCCGTGCCAGTGCAACTGTTCCGGCGTGTCCGTTTGATTCTGGATGTCTATTGTAACTTGTTGACCCTCTTTGAACCGGAGTAGCGGCCCGGGGAACTGACCGTTATAACTTGTGACGGACACGATCCGATTCGGCGCAAGTTCGATGGGCTTCACTGCGATCACGATGCTGTAGTCGGCCTTCCCTGGCGGCACTGCGCCCCCCGCTTCCCCATGCGTATTCGTTTGGGACTGCGCATTGCCGCGTTCAAGTAAGTTCGCGCCGGCAATCGCCGTGGCAGCTTTTAGAAATCCGCGTCGTCCTGGTACCAATCCCACCGCCTCTACCCCCTAATCCTTCGCGCCTTGTAACCTCGAACCATCCCGAATCTCATCCGTAGCACGTCCCACAACCTCATCCCCAGCCTTCAACTCCCCCGAAACCTCAACCAAATTCCCAACCGCCGCGCCACGCCGAACATCCACCCATTCCGCGCGCCCCGCCTCGTTCCGAATCACGAACACTCTCTCCGTAGTAGTGACAACGCTAACAGCCGGAACAAGCAACGATGCCCTCGATCGCTCAACCGGCCACCAAACCGACGGATACATCCCCGGCGCCAAGAGATGCTGCGGGTTCAAAACGTCCAATTCAACCGCCATCGTGCGAGTCTTGCTATCGACCGCATATGCCGGCCGAGCCAGCACCCCGGAAAAAGTCCGCTCCGCAAACGCCGGTACCTTGAACTCAACCTTGGCCCCGCGTACCAGACCCGAGACATCCGCTTCCGGAACTGCAACCGTAAGCCGCAAGCGCGAAATCTGGTCGAGCTGCAGCAGAGGAACATCGGATCCCGGACCCACCAGCGCCCCCGGATGCACATAGCGCGTAGAGATCACGCCATCGAACGGAGCACTCACCCGTAAATAACCCGCCAGGTCCTGCTGCGCCTTCAGGTTGCCCTTGAGAGACTCGACCGTACGTTGTCGCGAACGGACCAGAGCCTCCGCCGCTTGTGTCTGCTGCTTTGCCTGCACGATGTCATTCTCTGCGACCGCCCCAGCTGTCTTAGCAGCCTCCTGGGTCCGGTCATATGTGCTTTGCGCCGCAGCCAGTTGAGCTTCCGCCTGCGCTTCGTCCGATTCGGCTGCCGTCAGCTGCGCCTGCGCTTGCGTAATCCGCGCCGTCATCTCGGGCGCGCTGAGCTCCACCAGCAGTTGCCCTTTTTTTACAAAACTTCCGCGGTCCACCAACACGCTTTCCACATAGCTGGACACCTTGGCGTGAAGCTGGCTGCTGAGATAGGGATAAAATTCACCCGGCATCTCGGTCGTCCGTTGCACCCGTTTTGATACCACCCGAACCAACTCAACCTTCTGCGCGAACACCGGAACCCGTGCCGTAAACAGCACGATGCCCAACACCAAAACCAACCTACGAATGTTGCGGCTGTTCATAATAACGACTCGACGGATCATCAGGGTTTAACGAGAGCGAGTGATGCGACGCCCTGCCTTGCAAAATCGAATACATCGCCGGAAGAAAAGTCAGCGTAGCGAAAGTAGATAACAACAGGCCGCCGATCACTGCCCGGCCCAGCGGAGCGGTCTGACTCCCGCCCTCACTGATCCCCAAAGCCATAGGCAGCATCCCGAAAATCATCGCCGCCGCCGTCATCAGAATCGCGCGTAAGCGGCTGGACGCCCCCTCCTCCGCAGCCTCAATGGCCGATCGGTTCTGCTCCAGTCGGTTGCGTTCGGCGAATGAAAGAAGCAGGATCGAATTCGAAACGGCAATACCCAGCGCCATAATCGCCCCGATGAAAGATTGAACATTCAACGTGCCGCCCGTGATCAGCAGCATCAACAACACGCCCGACAGCACTGCGGGAGCCGTGAGAATAACCGCTAGCGCGAGCCGGAATGACTGAAAGTTCGCCGCCAGCAGAAGATAAATAATCACGATCGCAAGCAACAATCCAATTCGCAACCCGTGCAATGTCTCCTCCAGGCCGGGCGCTTCTCCTCGCAAATGAACACTCACGCCCCGCGGTGGATTGCCGGCCTTCTGAATCGCCTCTTGCAGCGGCCCCACCGCTTTGCCTAGCGACAGATCGTGAAGATTGGCCGTTAGGCTGATGATCCGCTGCCCGTTATATCGATCCACTTCTCCCGGCATCTTCGGCGTCGTAATCGTTGCAATATCGCCCAAATACGGCTGGCTCTGGCCCGGCATCATGACCGGAATCGACCGCAGATCCGCCGTGCTCTGCATTCTATTTTGCGGATACTCCACCTGAATCTGAAAAGCATTGCCCGACTTCGGATCGCGCCAGTAATTCGGCGACGTGAAGCGCGACGAGGCAGTCGCCGATTCGAACGATTGCGCAATGTTCGCCATCGTCAATCCGAATTGGCCCGCCCGGTCTCGATTGATTTCCGCATGAACCGTCGGATAGTCGATTGCCTGCGCGAACTGTAGATCGCGGAGGAACGGCAACCTCTTGAATTGCCCAAAGACTTTTTGAGCAAACGAATAATCGTCTTCGAGCGCCGGGCCTTGTATCGCCACATTAACCGGCGTCGGACTCCCGAAGCTCATCACCTGGCTGATGATGTCACCCGCCTCAAACGAAACCTGCACCTGAGGGAGTGCCTGATGCAGCGCATTCCGAAGCCGCTCGCGAAGAATTTCGTCCGCTTTCACGCCCGCCTTGAGCGCAACTCGGATCACAGCCTCTTGCGGCCCAGCCGTGAACAGATAAATTAAATCCACCGGGTAGCTCGCCGGTTGCGTTCCCACGTAATCGCTGGTAATCGTCACTTTGTCCGTACCGACCGCTTGCCTGATCACATCATTGGCGCGCAGCGTCAACAGTTCGGTTTGCTCGATTCGCGTTCCCGCCGGAGCCCTTAATCGAATCTGCAAAAGCGGAGCTTTCACATCCGGAAAAATCTCCGTCCCCATGCGCGGCAACGCCAACCAGACAAATAAAACGGACACGATCAAATACGCCAAACACAACGGCCAGCGGAACCGAAGCACTGCCCGCACATACCGGACGTAACCGCTATGAATCCTGCTGAAAACGCCGCGAGACTCCTCCTCACGCGATTTCTCCTTCATCATCCACGACGAAAGCACCGGAACCAGACTGCTCGATAACAGGAACGAAGCAATCATCGCAAACGCCACCGCCAGCGACAACGGAACAAACAGCTGCCGGCCCACACCGGCAAGAAAAAACGAAGGCAGGAATACGGCGAGAATGCAAAGCATCGACAAAAACCGCGGCAACACCGTCAGGCGTGTGGCCTCCACCACCGCGCGCGCCCGAGACACGCCCGACGCCATGTGTGAGTGAAGATTCTCGATCTCTACCGTCGATTCATCCACCAGAACCCCAACCGCGAGAGCAAGGCCTCCCAGCGTCATGATGTTCACCGTCTGCCCGGCCGCCCACAGCAGCACCACCGCTGTCAAAATCGCAAACGGAATGTTAATGACCACAATGACCGAGCTTCTCCAATCGCGTAGGAACAGCAGCACCATCAAGCCGGTCAGAAGCGCTCCAATAATTCCTTCAAACAGCAATCCCCTCAGTGAGTTCGTCACATACGGCGACTGATCGAAATCGAGCCGGATGTCTACATCCGGAGGAACCAATTTCTTCAAATCCGGAAGCGCCGCTTTAACCTCATTGATCACCGAGAGTGTGGATGCAGTCGCGCGCTTGGTGACGGGAATGTAAACCGTTCGCCGGCTATCGACGTGTGCATAGGCCGTCACAATATCGGTCGCGTCCTCCACCCGGCCAATATCGCGCAGGAACACCGTGGGACCGGCCACCGTGCGTATCGGCGTTGCCATCAAAGCCTGCAGATCGCCACCCAGCGTTGCGTTTGTCGTCGCAAACAGATTGAAATTCCCGATGCGAACGTTTCCTGAAGGTAGAACCACGGTCGCTTTATTCACCGCCACCGTCGCTTCTTCCGGCGAGACCTGGTGTTGCCGCAGCCTGTCCGGGTCGAGCGTAACCACAATCGTGCGCTGATTTCCGCCGAACGGTGGAGGCGCCGAAACGCCCGGCAACGTAGCGAACACAGGCCGTATCCGATTCAGCGCCAGGTTTTGGATCTCCGCCTGCGTTCGTTCCGGGCTGATAAAGGTCAACTGTCCCACCGGAACGCTCCCCGCATCAAAGCGCGTGATGAAAGGGGGCACCGTTCCCGGAGGCATGAACGACCGCGCGCGATTGACATACCCCACCACCTGCGCCATCGCATCGCTCATGTCGGTGTCCGGTTGGAACACCAGCTTCATTAGCGAAGCGCCCTGAATGTTCTTGCTCTCGATGTACTGAATTCCGGCGATGTACAGAAAGTGGTACTCGAAATAGTAATTCAGGAATCCTTCCATCTGAGCCGGGTCCATGCCGCTATACGGCTGCGCTACATAGATCGCTCGCTCACCCACAGTCGGGAAAATATCCACACGCATGCGTTGCATGGCAAGAATCGAGCACAGCGCCACGGCAATCACGATGACGATAACGGTTAAAGGCCGGCTGAGAGCTGACAGAACAATTCGCATCGCGTATCTCTCTACTTGCTCGCTTCAGCGAGAAAATTCGAAATGTCTCCTTGCGCCGACTGCTGTTCGAGCACGGCGCGCCAGACAGCTAGCTTTGCTAGGGCATCGTCCATCTCGGCCTGCGCCAGTAAGCGCTGTGCTTCTGCTACCGCGACGATGTTCGTAAGACCAGCCCGATACTGCGCATTCGCCTGCTCGAAGCCGGTTCGTGCATCCTGCACCTCTTTCGGGGTGACGTCCGCAATCCTGCGAGCCTGCCTCAAGGTCGCCTCCGCCGCATTCCATTGCGCTTGCAGCTCAATAATCCGTTGCCGATAGGTCGCGGATGCGGACCGTCCGAGCGCCGCTTCCTGCGCTTCCTGCGCTCGAATCGAAGGAAGAGCCAGGATGGGGAATGTCACCGTCAGGCCGGCATCGGCATTGAAGTAGTTCGGCCCAAGCCCATTCCCACCGCCCAGAGTCCCTCCATTCGTCAGCGCTCCCGTCCCTCTGGCAGAGGCTCCGACTTGCAGGTCAAACTTCGGTCGGTACGTGCGCTCCAGCACTTTCAACCTCGCCTCCGATTCCTCTACCGCCGCATTCTGCTCTCGTGCCAGCGGATGAGCTGTGAAATCCGCGGAAAGTCCGTTCGCTTCAGGAGGCAGTTGCAGAAGCCGGCCCGGCGCCACGCCTACGCTTTTTACGTCCACACCCGTATACTCGGCGACAGTTGCTTTCGCCAACTCGACTGATTGCTGCGCTTGAATCAACTGTGTTTGCGCCGCGTCCAGCTCGGTATCGGCGCGCGAAAGATCAGCGCCGGGACGAAGTTGCGCCCCCACAAGCGCCTTCACTGAGCGCACCAGGATCTGCGCTCGATCGACGGCGGCCCGCGCCGCCCGCACGGCTTGCTCGCTTGCCAAAAACGTGAGCACCGCCGCCGCCGTCGTATTCGCCACCTCGAATTTTGTCCGCGTCGTTGTGAGCTCGGCATGCGTTTGAGTCGCCTCTGCCGACTGGACCAATGCGCGCCTCCGGCCAAAATCAAAAGGCTCCCACGAAACCAGCACGCCCACAGCGCTGCCCCAAACCGTCGAGCCGTCGTTTGTCCCTAAAACCGGCCCCGAAATATTTGGAATTACCGTCTGCGGCAACAGCAGTCCGAAAACGTTGTTGCGCGTTGCGCGATTCACTTGGCCCAGCGCGTTCACCGATGGCAAATAATTGGTCCGCGCAATCCGAATCCCCGCAACCGCCACGTTCACCTGCTCCACTGAAGCCCCCACTGCGGGAAACTTCTCCACCGCTCGCTCGACGGCTTGTGAAACCGTCAGCGGATTCGTTTCCACCTGTTGTGCAAACACAACGGAGCTTGTGAGAAAGACAAGAGCAAACAAGGCGTGTTTCCGAGTCATTTGCCCTCGATCAACTCGCCAAACAACTCGCGCACCTTCAGCTTTGCTTCCTTCAAGGCTTTGCGTCCAACCGGTGTCGCCCGATATAAACGCCGGAAAACCCGACCCGATCGAAAGCTTGAAGATCGCAAATAGCCCTTCTTCTCGAGTCCATGCAAAATCGGATACATCGTTCCCGGACTGACCTTGTAACCGTGCCGGCCCAACTCCTCGATCATGTCAAGACCGTATACAGCGCCCTCACAAGCGTGATGCAGAATGTGCAACCGGATCAGGCCCGAATAGAGATCTTGGTCCTTCACGAACTCTCATTTCGTTATCGAACTCTGATACTAGCACTCGCAGCGCCGAACCGGAAAGCACTCGATCAAACTGGCGTATGCACCCGCACTGGCTTGCTGGCAATAAAGGGTTTCTCAACCAGCTGAAAACTCACCGCGCTGACAAAAACCACCACCATCCCAATACCGCACGCAATACTCCAGTACACCAGCGGCGGCAGTGACGCAATCACGACGAAGTTCGTCAGTAAACGAAGGCACGTAAAGAGGATCAGCCCATGAAGAACGTATAAGCTGTAACTAATCGCTCCTAAGCTGCGGAGCGCCCGCGTGTTGAGCAAACCGAAAAAGTCGTTGCCGCACGCAATAGCCACAAAGCTCGGCGCAAGCGGTAAGGATTCCCACAGGCCATAAACTGGCTTTACCGCCAGAATTCCAATAAAACCTACACCGCAGCACGCCACAGCAACGGAGCGCCTCTGAAAAAACGTTTTCACCTGAGGCATCCTCTCCAGGTAAACCGTTAGCATCCCGATTGAGAAGGCCGAATACAGCGCAACCGCATATTGCAGAAGAAAAAGCACAGTCCCGTCCCAGGGATAGGGTGCGCGCAGGTTCGTCAGCCATCGGCTCCCCAGAAACCCGAACAGGAACACCAGCCAAACCCACCGCAACGAGCGAAAAAAAACCAAGAGCGGCAGTGAAAGATAGAACAACCACTCCAATCGCAACGTCCAGTAAACGCCCGCGCTCAAGTACAGAGGATCGATTGTGTTGATCGAAGGAAAGCTGAACGGCATCCCAAAACACATCCACTCCAATACATCCTTCGCCAGATTGCGCCGCGGCTCCAATCTTTCGAACTGTGAGACCACAGCGACCAGGGCAAGCAATACCAAAACCGCCAGGTAAAATGCCGGTACCGTTCGCCGGATCCTGTTCGGTATCAGGACCCGCCATGAAACCGACTCCGACGACCGCACCGCTTTCCGCCAGAACAAAAAGCCACTGACGAAGAAAAACATCGTGACTGCACCCGTGCCCATCTGTTCATAAAAACGAGAAGGCAATGGCTGCCACACGGAGTACTTCAGAAATTCGTGAAACAGCACAACATGGTGAAAAAAAACAGAGGTGGCAAGGACGCCGCGCAACCCATCTATCGGAGCTGTCTGACCATGCACCGCCTGCAGATCTAAAAGAGCGAAATGCCTACTGAGGAACCCGGCGAAAAGTGCCAGCACCAGAAAGCTCAAAATCGCCGGAATAGGATTTAGAATTTGCAACCTGCTCTGCCGCAATCTGAGTGTAAATGAAGCGGCGAAAGGAAGCTTGCCTATCGTTTTGGTGTCGCGCCCTAACCTCCTAAACTGCAACCGCCCGCTCCGAAGGCGCGTTAACAACCACAGCCATAATCCAAGCCGCCGTGAAAAACACCTCGTCTGCAATAGCAAGTCCGATTCGGCCAGGAGAGAAGCCGGGCCCCGACCCAAAGGCCGAAGAGCGAACGGCATGGCTTCACCACAAATTAATGGTCAACGGCAAAGACGCCTCGAAACCGGAGTAGTTGAGGGACGCATAATCCGCAGCCAAAGCCATAGTTCCCAACCCCTGCACGCAAAGAAGCCACGGCAGCACCGGCAGAAGAACATCTTGCGCTGTCTCCGCAGAACTCTTCAAGATCAGTTGAATCAAGCTCAGAGCCGGCGCGAGTTACTTGATTCCCCAGAAAATGTTTTTGGGCATGCTGCTGCCGTCGAGCGGAAACCTCAATGCCAGAACGATAACGTTCATCACCCAGCCAATCGCTGAAATCGGCACAATCGCCGCGGACAAATCAATCAGTCCCATAAGCCCCGCCTGAAACGGCAACGCCGCCAGCCAAGCGAGCGTCTCAGGTGACGTAGCGCCGGGCGCATTCGAAGCACCCACCGCGTTCGGATTGGAGCCCACCAAAGTAGGTGCGCTCAGCAAGCGAACCGAAACCCGAACCGTTTCCGGAGCCTGAAAATGAGTAGAGAATGGCAAGAAAGCGGGTAATCCAGCAACTCTCGCGTACACGAATCCATCCTAGATGAAAATCTCCAACAGGAATTTACTGGCTGTGAAAGCATCTGATCACAATGTTCTCGACAAGCGAAATGTGATCCTCTACACCTCGTCTCATCTACAGGAAACACATGGCTGAAAAAGAAAACAGATGTTGGCCCGGCTACGAGCCCGTAAAAGGAAAGCCTGCCCATAGTCAGGGCAGTTGCCGTCCGAAAGCCGAATCGAAAACTACGCCCGCTCAAAAGAAAGTCCGAGCCAATCGCAGAAAACAACTGGATCGCTGGGAGGCAGAGCACAACGACACTAAGGCTTCCGCCGCTCAACACCTAAAAGCCCCTGGTGCAAAGAAAGCCAAACCCAAAAAAAGCCCAAAGAAAACCGCCGCCAAAAAATCCTCCGCCACAGCCAAGAAAAGCCGCTGATCATCGCGCTGCCTCCTGAACGGAGTGACAGTACGATAGTCAAGCATGGGTACAAACGAGAAAATCGCTGTCGTCACAGGCGCCGGCAGTGGAATTGGACGCGCAGTTGCTTTAACGCTGCAGAAATCCGGCTATTCGGTGGTGCTGGCAGGTCGACGGTCCTCGGAGTTGACTAAGACGGCCAAATCTGAAACTTCGGATGGCGGCCAGATGTTTCCTGTTCCGACCGATGTCGGCAACGCGGAGTCCGTCAAAGCGCTCTTTGCGGGCGCGGAACAAAAATTCGGCCGGATTGACGTACTGTTTAACAATGCCGGTGTCGGTGCTCCCGGCGTGCCCATCGACGAACTGACCGACGAGCAATGGAACACTGTAGTTGCGGTGAATCTCACCGGCGCTTTTCTGTGCGCGCGCGAAGCCATCCGAATCATGAAGGCGCAGACTCCGCGGGGCGGTCGGATCATCAATAACGGCTCCATCTCCGCCCACGTTCCCCGTCCGAATTCCGCTCCTTACACAGCCACGAAACATGGCGTCACCGGTCTGACAAAATCCATTTCTCTCGATGGCCGTGCCTTTGATATTGCCTGTAGTCAGATCGACATTGGGAACGCCGCCACCGAGATGACCGCTCGTATGCACGAAGGTGTGCCGCAAGCCAACGGAAGCAGGGCGCCTGAACCCCGCATGAATGTGCAGCACGTCGCAGATGCTGTCCTTTATATAGCAAATCTGCCCTTAGATGAAAACGTTCAATTCATGACACTGATGGCAACCAAGATGCCGTTCATCGGTCGCGGGTGAAAGCCTGTGCCGCGCCTGAAACTCGCCCTGCTCGACCGGGATGGCGTTATCAATCGCAAGGCGCCCGAAGGCGAGTATATATGTCGTCCCGAGCAATTCCATTTTCTTCCCGGCGTACCGGAAGCGATTCGCCTGCTGAATGAAAATGAAGTTACGGTCGTCGTCCTAACCAACCAGCGAGGCATCGCTCTCGGCTTATATGACGAAGCGCAGTTGAGTGTGATTCACGATCGTCTCAGAAGTGAACTCGCAGAAGCCAATGCCCGTCTCGACGGAATCTACTTCTGTCCGCATGACGACAAGCAATGCGACTGTCGAAAGCCGAAAACGGGTCTCCTCGAACTGGCCTTTCGCGATTTCCCTTTCGCAACCCGGGACAATAGCGTCCTGATCGGCGACTCTCTCCCGGACATCCAGGCGGGAACCTCGTTCGGTATTCGAACCGTCTTTGTAGAAGGCGACGCTTCCATTCAGAAAAAAGGAGCGTCTGAGGCTCGCAGTTCAGCCACCGGGACAGCGGCCAGTCTGCTGGAGGCGGTCGAGCAGCTCTTGTCGCATGACGAATAATCAGCTCTGTCTCGTAATTCCTTGCTACAACGAGGCGCGCCGCTTCCAGGTTCACAGTTTCAAAGCTTGCCTCGAATCCAATCCGGCCGTCCGGTTTGTCTTGGTGGACGACGGCAGTCGCGACAAAACTTTGCAGCTGCTGACAGCTGTTAGGGAGATCAGTCCCGATCGGGTGGCTGTTTTGCCGTTCGAAGCCAATCGCGGGAAGGGCGAAGCAGTTCGCGAAGGAGTTCTGTACTCTATCCAACAATTCAGTCCGAGTGTCGTCGGCTTTTGGGATGCGGACCTGGCAACCCCTCTCTGTACGCTCCAGCGCTTTATTGAGGTTCTGGACTCCCGGCCGGACATAGAGATGATCTTCGGCTCCCGCGTCATGCTCCTCGGGCGGCGTGTAGAAAGGAAGCCAATCCGGCATTATCTTGGCCGGATCTTCGCCACCGCCGTCTCGAACATGCTGCGGCTGCCCATTTACGACACCCAATGCGGCGCCAAGCTCTTTCGAGTGGAACCTCATACGCAAAGCATTTTCGCCGAACCTTTTCTTTCTAAATGGGTGTTCGATGTCGAGATCATCGCCCGGTACCTCCGTCACTACGGCAAAAAAACCGAGCAGATGGAACGACTTATCTATGAGTACCCGCTCGAGACCTGGGTCGATGTGGCAGGCTCAAAGGTTCATGCGGGCGACTTCTTCACTGCCTTTCTGGACATCCTCCGGATCGAGCGCCGCTATCTTGCAAAAACGAACCCAACCTGAGTTCGTTTCGTAAAAAGGCTGCATCCCGCTGATACAATGAGAGTTCGTTTTCCTCGGAGGTTCTTTTAAGAAATGGCTGCATCCCCGCGCCGGAAGTCAGTCGCAGTCAAGATCGGAGGCGTAACCGTGGGCGGTTCGAACCCGATCGTCGTCCAGTCGATGACCAACACCGACACGGCTGACACAGTCGCTACCGTCAACCAGGTGATGGATCTGGCCCGAGCTGGTTCCGAGTTGGTGCGTGTCACAGTGAATACGGACGAAGCGGCCCAGGCCGTCCCGAAGATCGTCGACACCCTGCGCAACTTCGGCGTGATGGTCCCGATCATCGGTGACTTCCACTACAACGGCCACCTCCTTTTGAAGAAATACCCGGCCTGTGCCCGAGCTCTGGCGAAGTACCGGATCAACCCGGGCAACGTGAACATCGGCCGGAAGCAGGATGACAATTTCCGAGTCATGATCGAGGCCGCCATCGAGTACGACCGGCCGGTACGGATCGGGGTCAACTGGGGATCGCTCGATTCGGTTCTGTTGACGGAAATGATGGACGAGAACTCCCGGTCGTCCGACCCGCTCGACGCCATGGAAGTGACGATGCGGGCGATCGTGGAAAGCGCCCTTCGCAGCGCTGAAGCAGCCGAACGGTACGGGCTGGCTCGGGACAAGATCATCCTCAGCGCTAAGGTCAGCAGCGTTCAGGATCTGATTCACGTTTACGAAATGCTGGCCGCGCGCTGCGATTATCCTCTGCACCTGGGCCTGACCGAAGCCGGCCTGGGGTCGAAAGGAATCGTCGCGACTACGGCTGCTCTCTCAGTCCTGCTTCAACAGGGAATCGGCGACACCATCCGTTCTTCCTTGACACCCCTCCCGAACGGGGACCGAACCGACGAAGTGATTGTTTGCCAGCAGATCTTACAGGCGCTCAATCTGAGAAGCTTCACGCCGCAGGTGGCAGCTTGTCCCGGTTGCGGCCGAACGACCAGCACCTTCTTCCAGGACATGGCCGACCAGATTCAAACTTACCTTCGCGAGCAGATGCCAATGTGGCGAGAGAAGTACACGGGCGTTGAAGAGATGAAGGTAGCGGTGATGGGCTGTATCGTGAACGGACCGGGCGAGTCGAAACACGCCAATATCGGAATCTCCCTGCCTGGCACGTTCGAGAAACCCGTCGCGCCGGTCTATGTCGACGGGAAACTTTCTACTACTTTGCGCGGCGACCACATCGTGGCTGAATTCCGTGCCATTCTCGACGAGTACGTAGCTCAGAGGTATGGCGCTGCAGAACGAGAAACAGTCTCCGTCTAGCCCGGTCGACGCCGAGGTCGCACGGCTCAAAGCCGCTGTGGACGATCTGTCGGCGCGCGTGTCGCGTCTCGAGTCGGGGCCGTCCGTCAAGTCGATCGCAACAGCGGCTGGCCAGATGGCCTCCGTTCAATCGCCTTTCGGTCTGAAACTCATTAACCGGATCGGCGCATTGACTCTCGCGATCGGCGTAATATTTTTCTTCAAATACGCGGTTGACGAAAACCTGATCGGCGCCTCGGCCGGCGTCCTCCTTGGGATTGTGTTCGGGTTCGCCATGCTCGCCGGCGGCGAGTGGTTGATCAAACGGGATCAGCGGATCTTCGCGCAGGGCGTGAGCGGCTGCGGACTGGCCACAATTTACATTTCGGTCTACGCATCCTTCGCATTCTACAAGCTGATACTGGACTCCGCCGGGTTTACCGCCCTGGTGTTGGTGTCGGCACTGGCGGTCGGATTATCGATTCGCTATCAGAATCCGGCCATTGCCGCCCTCGGCTTTATCGGGGCGTTACTCACTCCGGCTCTGCTTCCGAGCGCTAAATCCGAACCATGGCTGGGTCTGCCGTATCTGATGCTGGTGGAACTAACGGCCGTAGTAATCGCATTGCGTCAGCGTTGGGCGGTTCTGATTCCGGTGGTCGCGCCGTTAGCGCTGATCGCTGCGGCCGTACTTTTTGAACCGAAATTCGGATGGCGGCTCGCGATCCTGTGCCTCGCGCTGGCGGTGCTTCACTTCGCCTCGCTGGCGTTCTCACCTGCCGTCGCCACGATCCGGAACAGTTTGTACGTTGTTGGGCACTGCTGTTTGCTCGTCGCTGGATTTCGAATCATCGATCTTGTCATCTCATGGACTAGCGTTGTGAGAGAACTGGATTCGGTTCTGCTTGCGGTTTATGGCATCGCAATTTTGTTTTATGGGATGCTGCGTACCTCTTTTGTCGATCGAGTGTTCGGCTTGGTGCTGCTTGGGCTGGTGATTGCGAAATTATATCTGTCGGATGTTTGGATGCTGGCCCGCGGCTACCGAATCACAGCTTTCGTCGGTTTGGGAGTGCTGCTTCTGGCTGCCTCCTATATCTACTCGCGTTCAGACAAACAAACGCCGCGCAGCTCCTGATTAGTGTTGGACCAGACCTTGGATAGAGTCTAGTTCTTTTCCGGCTTCGGCCCATTTTCCTTGCGAGCTTAGCTCGCGATAGCGCTGCAGGTGATCACGGATCTGCTGGAGCTTTTGTATGGCTTCGCTTGAGGGCTGTGCCGAGGGCAGGGCAGTCTGCTGCTGCTGGGGTTGTCGTTGCGACGCCGCTCCGGGCTTCGTTTGCGGCGGCGCCGTTCCTCCCAGCTGATCGATCAGCTGCGATAGAGCCTGGTCATAGGTGTCGGCGTAAGAAAGCTTGTCTCCCATGGCGAGGGCAACCTTTTTCAGCTGAGGCATGCTGGCTTGCGAGGCCTGAATGTAAATGGGTGCGACGTACAAGAAGCTGTTTTCGATGGGGAGCACGAGCGTCTGGCCGCGGAGCACTTGTGAGCCTTGCTGGTTCCACAGCGACAGGTCTTTCGAGATGTTTTGATCCTGGTTTATGCGGGCGTCAATCTGCAATGGGCCGTAAACGATGTTCTGTTTCGACAGTTGCTCGAAGACCAGCTCTCCTAAATGCGGGCCATCGCAACGGGCGGCCATGAATCCGATCAGGTTTTCTTTGTTGGCGGGAGTGAAAACTGTGACAAGCATGAACTCCGCTTGTGCGCTTCCCGGTAGGGTTGCGACAACATAAGTGGGGGATACCGAAGTAACTCCGCCGCCATCAGCTTGCCGGGTGCTGCCTGTTCGTGCCAAGTCCCACAAGTCATTTCGGTTGTAGAAAGCCTCGGGATCGCGCATGTGAAAGGTGCGGTAGATTTCGGCTTGGGCGGAAAACAGCGTCTCCGGGTAGCGGGCATGGGCGCGGATATCGGCCGGCATTGCCGACAGCGGTTTGAACAGGGTAGGGAAGAGTTTAGAGTAGGCCTGAATCAACACATCGCTTGGGTCGTAGACGTAGAAGTTCACTTCTCCTGAGTAGGCGTCGACGGTGGCTTTCACCGAGTTGCGGATGTAATTGACGGTGTCGTCACCGATCGCAAGGCTACGGGAATAGGGGTGTGCGTCGGAGGTCATGTAGCCGTCGGCCATCCATACCAGGCGGCCGGAGCTGGTGACCACCATGTAGGGATCGGAGTCCCACGTCAAGAAACCCGCCAAGGTGGAGAGGCGCTGGAGTATAGGCCGATGAATCATCATCCGGCTCTTTCCTCTTAGATAACTGGTGAGCAGAATGTTGGCATCGCCGTAGTGAAGCGCTGCCGCGGCGCGCATCAGCAAAGAGGTGATAGGGAAGCCGCCGTCACCGCTGTAGGAGGTGTATTCCGTTTTTGAGCCCGAAGGGAAGTTGAACTCTTGTTGATTTGTATCGACAAAGACAGGTTCATGAGAGATTTCGCCGTAGTAGATCTCGGGCCGAGTGACTTTCAGACTCTTGCTTGATACTTCCGGCGGCGCGTTCTTGATGAAGAGGTATGGCAACCCATCCCCGGTGATGCGATTGGCTTCCGCCATGACCATTCCATAGCCGTGCGTGTACATCAAATGGGAATTGATCCAGTTGGCTGCGGAGCCGAGTTGGCGGGTATCGAGTTCACGAGCCGACAGCAAGACCTGGCGCAGCTGACCATCGATCATGTAGCGATCTATGTCGCTATCGATATACACGTAGGGGCGCAGAGGCTGAATTTGCGAGATGGTGTCGTGGAACGCTCTCCAATCCCACAGGCGAACGTTGTCGAGCAGCGGCTTATGGCTCGCATAGTTGATGGGAATCTCGGGCTCGGCTTCAAAGCTGGTCTCGGTAACCCGCTGGTTCAACCCATAGGCGGCGCGCGTTGCATCGATATGGTGCTGAATATAGGGCCGCTCCAAGGCAAGTTCGCTGGGACGTACATACAATCCCGCGACAATGGAAGGCAGGATGTAACGAATCGGAAGAATGAGAAGAAGCACCAGCGCAATCCGGGCATGCTTCAAGAGAATCAAAACAGCCGCCGCGATTGCGCCCAGGATCATGAGCCATTGCAAGGGAAGAACGACATGATCGGCTACCCAATCGACGCCCACCAGGAAGACTCCATGATCTTCGAACAGCAAATCGTAGCGATTGAAGAAGAATTTAAGAGCAAGCCCGCACAGCAGGACCGCGGCGGCCAAACGAAAGAATCTCGAGTCCAAGGCGCTTCGAAAAGAAGGGGTCTGGTATTCGAAGTTGAATCCGCCGGCTGTAGCTTTCGGGATGTTGCTGATCAAATCTTCAGCATTCGAGGCCAGCCAATAGATGATGAGCGCGATCACCGCGCCCGTGATCACCACATGCAAAATCATGCTGAAGAAGGGCAGGGTAAAGAAGTAGAAGTGAAGCGGTTTGGCAAAGATAGGTTCGATGAACTCGCCGCGATTGGGCGGCAGGCGCAGACCGCCGAAGAAGCGAACCACGGTCCAATTATTGACCGTGGAATTGGCGGCAATCAATGCGACAAAGAACAGAAGCGCATAGACAATCCGTACCAACAAGGAGCGCCTCAGGCCGCCAAAACTAATAGGATCGTCGCTTCTGGGCAGCCCGAGCCGAAAGGCTAGTACGAAAACAGCCCAGAACAAAATGACAGCAAATATGAGCGGGACGGTCCCATACAAGAGCAGATTGAACCAAGTGTCGATCTGGTGGAGCTGTGTCCACCAGGCGTAATCGATGAGCGTGGAAGCGATGTAACGAGAACAGATCAGTAGCGCAACGAGTGCGATGAGGATGAAGAGAAATCCTCCGCGTTGGCGCCGCCCTTCAAGGTAACGGTCCGGCATGGGAACTGCGTTAAGTGTAGCGAAGGTGTTTCACGCGGCTACGTGCGATTGCTCTTTCTGTAAGAGGGCGAGCAGACCGCGAGTGGCCTCATTAAAGAGCTTGCGTCGCCGATGGATGATGCGAACCGGACGAAACAATTGAGCCGACTGAAGAAGCAAAGGCTTAATCCTGCCTTGGGCAATGTCCGTCAGCATGACTCGTCGTGGAATGATACTGATGCCGGCGTTATGCGCCACTGCTTCTTTAATCATCTGCATGTTGTCAAAGCGCAGGGTAATTTCCACTTCCACCTTGTGCTCGCGGAGAAACCGTTCAATGTGATCCTGAATCGGCAAGTCGTCATCGAAGCCGATGAAGTGCTCGCCGGCGAGAGCGGCAACCGGAATCGATTCGCGGTGGGCGAGCGGGTGAGACGGCGGCACGGCAACCACCATTTCTTCCTCACGCCAGGGCAACGCGACAACTTCTCTTGAGGACTCGCCGTAGCTCACAAGACCGAAATCGGCTTCGTCGCGCTCAACGGCCTCATAAATACGTTCGGGGCGGAGATAAGAGATGGTGAGTTCGGCATCGGGATAGCGCGCGGCAAAGCGGGCTTCGATTTCGGCCATTTCCGACAACGCCACGGAGTAAATAGAAGCGACTCGAACCGTTCCCTTGGCCTCGCTTTTCAGCGTCTCGAGGGAGGCATCGAGTTCATCGCGCCTTCTGAGGACATCCCGGCAGTAATCGATGAAAAGCTTTCCGGCAGCCGTAACGGTCAGCGGACGGGTGCTGCGGTCAAACAAAGAGATTTGAAGCTCGCGCTCGAGTTCCTGGATCTGCTGGCTGGCGGCAGACTGACTGATGTCATTCAGACGAGCGGCCTTGCTTACACTTTTTTGATATGCGACGTCGCGGATCAGACGGAGATTCTCGAGACTCACCAGGGATCAACGTATCATAAGCAAATCTAATTGTAAAGAACTTTAGTTTCGATTTGACCAATACTAGCTACGTCGCTATACTGTTCGTATTCCCTGCACCGATCCGAGGAGAATCGTAGTGTACCCAGTCGATACGCTGAGCCAACTTCCATCAGCACAAGGTTTGTACAACCCGTCGAACGAACATGATGCCTGTGGGCTTGGCTTCGTCGTCAGCATTAAAGGCGAGCCTTCGCACGATATCGTTCTGAAAGGTTTACAGATCTTGGTGAATCTGGCGCATCGGGGCGCCAGCGGTTGTGACTCCGAAACCGGCGACGGCGCCGGCGTGCTGATCCAGATTCCACACGAGTACTTTCTAAAACAAGGTGCAAGTTTAGGCTTTGCGCTGCCGGAAAGAGGCCAGTATGCCGTGGCGATGTGTTTCTTGCCGGTGGAGCGGCAGCAGCGTTACGCCTGTGAGGGACATCTGGAGCGGATCTCGCGAGAAGAGGGATTGCCGGTGCTTGGCTGGCGCGACACCCCAGTTGAGGCGGATGCGATCGGTCGAGTGGCTCGCAACTCGCAGCCCTATATTCAGCAGTTTTTCGTGGGACGCCCGGCCGCTCTGAGTGAGGAAGAGTTTGAGCGCAAGCTGTACGTTGTGCTCAAGAGAACTGAGGCGAAGATCGCTCAATCCGATTTGCGGGACAAGGGCTTCTTCTATATCCCCTCATTTTCCTCGCGCACAATCATCTACAAGGGATTGCTGCTCGCCAACCAGATTGGCGAATTTTACGAGGAGCTCCTCGATCCCGATACGAAGAGCGCCTTGTGCATGGTGCACCAGCGCTTCTCGACCAATACGTTTCCGACCTGGCAGTTGGCGCATCCGTTTCGCAACATTTGTCACAACGGCGAAATTAATACGGTTCGCGGCAATGTGAACTGGATGAATGCCCGGCAATCGACGATGGAGTCGCCGTACTTTCCGGATATTTCGCGAATTTTTCCGATCATTCCAGCGGCTGGAAGCGATTCGGCGGCACTGGATAACGCCATTAGCCTGCTGACGATGGCCGGGCGTTCCCTGCCGCATGTGATGGCGATGCTGATCCCGGAGGCATGGGACGCCGACACTACGATGCCGGCTGAAAAACGAGCGTTCTATGAATTTCACGCCTCGTTGATGGAGCCGTGGGACGGTCCGGCAGCAGTGGCGTTTACGGATGGCCGAGTCATCGGTGCGACTTTAGACCGGAACGGTCTTCGTCCAGCACGATATTTAGTCACGAAAGACGGGCTGCTGGTGATGGCTTCTGAAACCGGGGTTCTTCCGTTCGAAGCCGAAGAGATCGAGTACAAGGGCCGATTGCAGCCGGGCCGCATGCTGCTGGTGGATCTGGAGCAGGGTCGAATTGTTCCGGATGAAGAGTTGAAGCACGAGCTCGCTTCGCGGCAGCCTTATGGCGAGTGGCTCAGGGAAAACCAAATCACTCTTGATTTGCTTCCGGAGCCGGTACGTATTCAGGGTTCAGATCACGACACGATTATCACGCGGCAGCGTTGCTTCGGTTATACGGCCGAGGATTTACGCATGCTTCTCACGCCGATGGCGGCCAATGGGGAGGAAGCAATCGGATCGATGGGCGTCGACACGCCGCTGGCTTGTCTGTCGGATCGACCGCAGTCGTTGTTCAACTATTTCAAGCAGTTGTTCGCTCAAGTGACGAACCCGCCTATCGACCCGATCCGGGAAGACATGGTGATGTCGTTGACCAGCTACATCGGTACCGAAGGCAATCTGCTGGCGGAGACTCCCGAACAGTGTCACTTGCTGAAGATGCCGCATCCGGTTTTGACGAACCGGGATCTCGAAAAATTGCGCCGGGTGTCGAGAGGCGATCTGCTGGCTTCCACGCTGCCGACCACTTTCAGCTCGCATGAGGGCGAAGTCGGATTGAAGCGCGCCTTGGATGGACTGTGCCGCCGTGCGTCGTTGGCGATCAAGGCCGGCTATACACTGTTGATTCTTTCGGACCGGGGAGTGGACGAAGAGTTTGCCCCGATCCCGTCGCTGCTCGCTTTGACGGCGGTTCACAACCATTTGGTGCGCGAAGGTACGCGCATGGGCGTGGCCTTGATTATCGAGTCCGGCGAGCCGCTGGAGGTGATGCACTTCTGCCTGCTGATCGGTTATGGCGCGAGTGCGATCAATCCTTACCTGGCGATAGAGAGCTTGGAGCAGCTGGCGATGGAAGGCGATCTGCCCGGGAATCCTACGCCCGAAGCAGCCATTAAGAACTACATCAAAGCCGTGAACAAAGGTTTGCTGAAGGTGTTTTCGAAGATGGGCATCTCTACGCTGCAGAGTTATCGCGGCGCGCAGATTTTCGAGGCGATCGGTCTTAACCAAGAGATCGTGGATGTATATTTCACCGGCACTCCTTCGCGGATTCAAGGCGTTGGTCTCGATGTACTCGCCAAAGAGGCGATCGAGAAGCATGCGTTTGCGTTTCGCCCGATTTTCGACACAGAGCCTGAGCTTGCGGTTGGCGGTAACTATCAATACCGTGTGAATGGCGAATATCACTTGCTGAATCCGCTGACTGTGAGCAAGTTGCAGCACGCGGTTCGACAGAACAGCTATGCCACGTTCCAGGAATTCAGCAAGCTGGTGAACGAGCAGAGTAAAGCTTTGTGTACCCTGCGCAGCTTGATGGAGTTGAGAACCATTCCGCGTCCGCTTCCGCTCGAAGAAGTAGAGCCCGTTAGTGAGATTGTGAAGCGCTTCTCAACGGGAGCAATGTCTTTCGGTTCGATCAGCGCGGAGGCGCACGAAACACTCGCAATCGCAATGAACCGCATTGGGGGACGATCGAATACTGGCGAAGGGGGAGAAGACGAAGCACGATTTCCCGTGCTCCCCAACGGAGATTCGAAGCGCAGCGCGATCAAGCAGGTGGCCTCGGGCCGCTTCGGTGTGACGACAAATTATCTTGTGAATGCCGATGAGCTCCAGATAAAAGTGGCGCAGGGAGCCAAGCCCGGAGAAGGGGGCCAACTTCCCGGACACAAGGTGGACGACACCATCGCGAGAGTTCGGCATTCCATTCCGGGAGTCGGATTGATCTCGCCGCCGCCTCATCACGACATTTACTCGATTGAGGATTTGGCACAGCTGATTTACGATCTGAAGAACGTAAATCCTGCTGCCCGTATTTCGGTCAAGCTGGTTTCTGAAGTAGGCGTGGGAACAGTCGCGGCGGGTGTTTCGAAGGCGCACGCGGACCATGTTTTGATCAGCGGGTACGACGGGGGGACCGGCGCCTCTCCGCTCACTTCTATCAAACATGCCGGCACTCCGTGGGAACTCGGTCTGGCGGAAGCGCAACAGGTTTTGGTGATGAACGATCTGCGGAGCCGAATTCGGGTTCAAGTGGACGGCAAGCTGCAGACGGGACGCGATGTAGTAGTAGCGGCGCTGCTGGGCGCGGAAGAGTTCGGCTTTTCGACGGCGCCTTTGGTGGCGCTCGGCTGCATCATGATGCGCAAGTGTCATCTGAATACATGCCCGGTGGGAATCGCGACGCAGCATCCAGTCCTGCGGAAGAAGTTCGAGGGAACGCCCGAGCACGCCATCAACTACTTGTTCTATGTGGCGGAAGAAGTGCGTGAGCTGATGGCCAAGATGGGCTTTCGCACGATGGACGAGATGATCGGCCGAGTGGACATGATCGAGATGCGCGGCGCACTGGAGCACTGGAAGGCGCGGGGTCTGGACTTCTCTACTATTCTTTACAATCCGCAAGTACCGGGACGAGTGGGGAGGCGATGTTTGATCGCGCAAGAGCATAGTCTCGATCAAGTGCTGGATCACAGTTTAATGGACCAGGCGAAGACTTCGATTGAGAACGGGACGCCGACCGAGTTCCACATGGCGATCCGCAACGTGCATCGCTCGGTGGGCGCGATGTTGAGCGGCGCGGTGGCCAAGAAGCATGGTTCGGCCGGTCTTCCGGAAGACACGATCAAAATTTCGTTCAATGGCTCGGCGGGGCAAAGTTTTGGGGCTTTTTTGGCGAAGGGCGTGTCGTTGACGCTCGAAGGCGACGCCAACGATTATGTCGGCAAGGGTCTGTCGGGCGGCAAGATTGTGGTTTATCCGCCAGAGACTTCGACCTTTGCCCCAGAGGAAAACATCCTGATCGGGAACACGGTTCTTTACGGGGCGACGAGTGGGGAAGCCTATTTCAGCGGTGTGGCTGGGGAACGTTTTGCGGTTCGGAACTCCGGCGCGACTGCTGTCGTGGAGGGAGTTGGCGATCACGGCTGCGAATACATGACTAACGGAACGGTCGTGGTTCTAGGGCGAACCGGGCGAAACTTTGCGGCCGGTATGAGCGGCGGCATTGCTTACGTTCTCGATCCGGATGGTGATTTCGTGCGGGTGCGATGCAATCGAGCAGGTGTTGATTTGGAGCCGCTGTTTGAGCGCGATGATTTTCTACTGCTGGAGAGTTTGATCAAGAAGCACGTTGCGTATACCGATAGCGCTCTCGGGAAGCGATTGCTTCAAGACTGGAGCCGGATGCTGCCGCATTTTGTGAAGGTTTATCCGCACGAGTACAAACGGGTGCTTGGTCAAGCCAAAGTGTCCGGTCTGAAGAAACCCGTGGCCGCGCCTCTGCCGAAGGAAGAAGTGCGCGCGGCGAGAGAGGGATGGGGATAGACCTTGGCGAAGACAACAGGATTTTTGGAGTACAGCCGAGAGACGCCGGAGCGCCGACCCATCATAGAGAGAGTTAACGACTGGTTCGAGGTCTATCAGGACTTCCCGGAACCGAATGTGAAGGAACAGGCGGCTCGCTGTATGGATTGCGGCGTGCCGTTCTGTCACACAGGGTGTCCGGTCAATAATCTCATCCCCGATTGGAACGATTTGGTGTGGAAGGGGCGATGGCGCGAGGCGATTCGGCAGTTGCATGCGACCAATAACTTTCCGGAATTTACCGGCCGCATTTGTCCGGCGCCCTGTGAAGCAGCTTGCGTGCTTGGAATCAATGATGATCCGGTGACCATCAAGGTAGTCGAGCAAAACATCATCGATCGGGCTTTCGCGGAGGGCTGGGTACAGCCAGAGCTGCCGCGGAAGAGAACAGGGAAGAGTGTTGCGATTGTGGGATCGGGACCGGCGGGTCTGGCGGCGGCCCAGCAACTCAACCGGACCGGCCATGCGGTGGTGGTGTTCGATAAAGCCGATCGGATCGGTGGATTGTTGCGCTACGGCATTCCCGATTTCAAGATGGAGAAGGGCATTGTCGATCGGCGCTTAGGGCAACTTTCGGCAGAGGGCATTAGTTTTCGGTCGAATGTGAATGTCGGCGTGGATATCACGGGCGAGCAGTTGGTGAATGATTTCGATGCTGTCTTGCTGGCGATGGGCGCCGAGCAGCCGCGTGAGATTCCGATTCCGGGGAGGGAGTTGCAAGGCATTCACTTTGCGATGGACTATCTGACACAGCAGAACAAGCGTGTTGCTGGGGACAGGCTTGCGAGTTCAGAAGAAATTATCGCGACAGGGAAGCGCGTCATCATCATTGGGGGCGGTGATACCGGGGCAGACTGTCTGGGTACAGCGCATCGCCAGAGGGCCGCTTCGGTTCACCAGCTTCAAATCAATCCGATTCCACCTTCGGAGCGACATCAGTCGACGCCATGGCCGATGTGGCCTCTGCAATTGCGTGTGGAAGCTGCTCATGAGGAAGGCGGTGTGCGGGATTGGAATGTGATGACCACGCACTTCAGCGGGGATGAATCGGATCAGGTGCGGAAGTTACATTGCGTTCGAGTAGGACCCAAGCCGGCGCGGGAACCGATTGCGGACAGTGAATTCTATCTGGATGCGGATTTGGTGCTGATTGCGATCGGGTTTGCGGGGCCCATTCGGAATCATTTATTGGAGCAGTTGCCCATCCGGGTAGATGCGCTTGGGAATGTTCGGGCGGACGACAGCTATATGACTTCGGCGCCGGGGATTTTTTCTGCTGGCGATGCTCGACGGGGACAATCTTTGGTGGTGTGGGCCATTAAAGAGGGAAGGGAAGCGGCTCATTACATAGATAAATTTTTGATGGGCTCAAGCCAGCTTCCGGTTTGAATTGGCTTGGAGAACAACTCGAGATAAAAATCAGAGCTTGCGGATGTTCACCTTAATTTCGCCAGCGTGAAACAAGCCATTTTCGATACGCTGCATTCCGCCGCCAGTATGTTTATCATGGTCTCTTCCTTCTTGCTTTAATCCGCTTTTCTGCTGGCGTCCCTGGTTTTCTTGACGATAAATACATTGTGCCCGTAATTATTGTGGCATAATGTCCTTAGGGGGAACTTGTTTATGATGCTTGCCAACCCGGAGCTCGACGAGTACCTTGGCGTCTCTCCTCAATCGGGCTTCGATCTTGCAGAGATTGTCGAAAGGGGGCTTTCTATCGACAGTATTGCCCATTTAAAAGAGAAAGGGCTGACCTTCACTGAAGTCTCGGAAATTGTCATCTCCCCCCGCACGTTGAAGCATCGCAAAGCCCGCGGCGAGCAGCTCTCGTCTGAAGAAACGGACCGTGTGGTGCGTGTTGCACGCATTGTTGCGCTCGGAGAGCAGGTTTTCGGCGATCACGAAAAAGCCTTGGGGTGGCTGCGCTTCCCCGATGACAGGCTCAATGGCCGGGCGCCGCTAAGTATGCTTCACACCGAATCAGGAGGAAGGCTGATCGAGGACATGCTGCGGCAAATCGATCAAGGCGTTTTTGCTTGAGGTTGTTATGGAGGATCAGCAACTATTGCGATCTTTCAGGACTGGCCGGAGAAGTGTCAAATGGACGCTGGCATACGCAAGCGTCCGGCAAACGCATCGTCTATCTCACCGACCACCCGGCGGTGGCGCTGATTGAAGTTCTCGCGCATCTGAAAGGCCAACCGAAGTTCTTCCCAACCAGCTTTCAACTCATGAAGATCAAGGTCGCCGATGAAGTATTAGCCGATTCGTTCGCGCCGGATGCTCTTCCCTCAAACTGGCGCGAAGATCCGAGCCAAACGAGATCCATTGGGGACTCCTGGCTGGCGCAGCGCAGCACCGCTTTGTTGGTAGTTCCTGCTATTCCTTCGCCGGAGTCTCTAAATTATCTGTTTAACCCGCTTCACCCGGATGCAAAGGGCATGGAAACCGAATGGTGCAAATGGATTGAATACGATAAACGGCTTTTTCACATTCGTGAGACGGGTTAGATTCTTATCGTTTTCCGGTTTTGATGGGGGCCGATCTTACGTAATCGGCGGGAGGCGGATTGGGAATTGCGGCTCCCGGCGTTCGCATGTTGCCGCCTACCATGTTCGCCATTCTCTGCACCTGGAGATCTTCTTCTTCAGTGGTGAACATGAGGCATTTTCGCTCTGTGTCGAAATCAATTTGGATCCAGTCGCCGGTGTTTACCTGACTGCTGGCGATTAAGTTTGAAAGCGGATGCACCAGAAGCCTTTCGATGGCGCGCTTCAGGTGGCGCGCTCCGTACTTGAGGTCGGTGCCTTCGGTTAGTAAGAACTCTTTACTGTTGTCGGAGAGCGTGAAGACGAAGGAGCGTTCGGTCGGAGAATGGAAGATTCTCTGCTGCACTTGCGATAGCTCGAGATCGAGGATGCGACGGAGCTCAGGCTGCCCAAGCGGCTTGAAGACAACGACCTTGTCAATGCGGTTCATGAATTCGGGCGTGAATTTGCGGCGAGCAGCTTCCAGGCCGCTCTTCGCCATTTTGCTTCCGAGTTCGACTTCGGCGTCGGCAGAGATTGCGCCGGCGGAGTGATTAGTGCAGAACCCTAATTTGGGTGCGATGAGATTGCTCATTTCGGTCGCGCCCAGATTGCTGGTCATGAAGATCATGGCCCGGGAGAAATCGACCTTGCGGTTATCTCCGAGTGTCAACGTGGCTTTATCCAAGATGCCAAGGAGCAGATTCCAGAGAGCATCGCTAGCCTTCTCGATCTCGTCGAAGAGTATGAAGCTCAACTTTATCGAGTCGCTATGGTGTTGGTTGATGACCTCTTGACTCAAGAGAGGATGGGTTTCGCGATGACCCAGGTAGCCGGGAGGCGAGCCGATCAGCTTCGCAATTTCGTGACTGTGCTGGAACTCGGCGCAATCGATTTTGACGATAGCTCGGGGATTGTTGACGAGAGCTTCGGCGGTGGCTTCAACGGTGCGCGTCTTTCCAGAACCGGTGGGTCCGAGAAAGAGAAAGTTGCCTACCGGACGGCTGGGAGCGCTCAGTCCCGTGAGGTGCATCTGGTAGATGTTCACGATCTGTTCGACAGCTTCGTCCTGACCCACTACCATGCGTAGCAGTGTCTTCTCTAACGATTCGGCGTCTTTGCCCGTCCTTGTCGGATCGAGCACCTTCCTGAGCCGGCTCATATTCGCTTTTCCCCTTTACTTCGACCTGCTGAGTCCTTCAGCTTTCTGGTATGGCCAGCTTCTGGTACTCCCGCATTCCGACGTTCGCTTCGAGCGTGGTAGGAGCAACCAAACTGCCAAAGCCCGGGGCCGCTATTGCTAATTCCGATCGGGCTTTGCTGATTAGTACTTCTGAGGGCGAGAAGGTCTCACCTCGACTCGACTAATTAGTGTGCGTCCTGGCATACGCAAGATTCCGAGGACGACTTCGGCGATATCTTCGGGTGCGATCTTCCAATCGGACTTGGCTTTGGCTTCATGACCGGCGAAGGCGGTGTCAACGCTGCCGGGCATGATGTAGCTGACACGGATATTGTCGTTGCGATGATCGAGCATCATGGCTTCGGTAAAGCCGTTCAATCCGAACTTCGAGGCGTTGTAGGCTGAGCCGCCGGCGAATGGATTTTTACCGGCAAGGCTACTGATGTTGATGATCCAGCCGCCTCTATTCGTATGAAAACGCTCAATCGCGGCACGACTGCAATAGAAAGCGCCGGAGAGATTCGTTCCGATGACCTGGTCCCATTCCTCAACGGTGAGTTCGCCGGTGGCGCGGAAAGTGCCGACGCCGGCGTTGTTGATGAGTATGTCGAGGCTTCCTAGTTCTTTATCCGCAGCCGCGAAGAGGCTTTCCACTTCTTCGTTTTTGCTGATGTCAGCCGAGAAAGTTGCGACCTTTCGTCCACTGTTTGACTTCCGGAGATCGGCTGCCGCGGTGTTGAGCGCCTGCTCGTCCCGACCGCAGATCATCACATCGCAACCTTCTGAAAGTAGCGAGCGAGCCACTTCCAGCCCGATTCCTTTCGACGCGCCGGTAATGATTGCCTTCTGGTTGGTTAAAACTTGGTTCATATTGAGTTAAGGACCTTTCACTTCATCATGCCGCAGCGGTCGGTTTGGGCCACCAGCGCTTCCGAATATGGCTGATATCCACTGCAAGAGATTACGGTGAGTTGTTTGATCCTGTTGGTGGGACAAGTTATCCTAACGTTTCACAATGTCTCTTCTCTATGTAATTGTTCTTGCGATCGTACAAGGATTGGCAGAGTTGCTGCCGGTCTCCAGTTCTGCTCACGTTGTTGTGGCAGAAAAGTTAATGGGTCTGGATCCTTCCTCGCCCCAGATGACTTTGGTGCTGGTGATGTTGCATACGGGCACGATGTTCGCGGTTATCGTTTACTTCTGGAACCGGTGGAAGCGAACATATTTTCACGATGCCGGAGTGTTCAAGAATGCGGCTGTGCAGGTGATCATTGCGACGGTAGCGACGGGAATCGTTGGGTACGGTTTGCAGAAGGTGATTGAGAAATACTTTCTTGGAAGCGCGGAGCATGCCGAGATTGAACAGCTGTTCAGTCATCTGGAGCTGATTGCGCCGGCGCTGGCTGCGGCGGGAATTCTGATTCTGATTGCCGGCTTGCGAGAGACTCGTCGCGACGTTAGCGTCCGGCGCGAAACGAGAGCGGGTGTGGATCAGGTGGGAGTGGATTCGAAGCAGTCCGGTTTGATCGGGGTGGTGCAAGGATTGTGTTTGCCTTTTCGGGGCTTCTCTCGTTCCGGGGCCACGATCTCGACGGGGATGCTGGCGGGAGTGTCCCGCGAACAGGCGGAGAGCTTCAGCTTTGCTCTGGCCGTGGTGTTGACTCCGCCGGTGATTGCGCGGGAGGTGATGCGGCTACTGAAGGCCGAACACACCAGCGGTTCCGGAGCCTTTGCTTCGGCGATGATACCGAGTCTGTTGGGCGCGGTTTGCGCATTCCTGGCAGGGCTGGTTGCGTTGAGGTGGCTGAGCGGCTGGCTGGAGAGCGGGCGCTGGTATCTGTTCGGGATTTACTGCCTGGTGGCGGCGGTGGGTGTGTGGCTTCTTCACGGCGCAGGGTATTAACGATTGAGCGCGTGAGCAGGATTGATCAACGCGAGAATTCCTGTGGCCATGAACTGAATGGCGATCGCCATAAGAAGCATTCCCATCATGCGGGTCATGATGTTGATTCCGGTTTCGCTTAGATGCCGTCGCACCTGGTTTGCAGTCGCTAAGGCAGCGTATGCGGCGGTCGCGGTGACCGCAATGGCAAGGAGAACTGCGGCTGTTTGGGGCAGGCTGCGGGCTTGTCCGGTTAAAACAATTACGGTAGAGATGGCGCCTGGGCCAGCCAGCATGGGAACTCCGAGAGGGACGATGCCGACGTCGTCTTTATGTGTAGCTTCTTCGGCTTCGTCGGGAACCTCCTTGGTGCGGGATCGCCTGGCTTGCACCATGTCGAGCCCGATGAGAAGAAGAATAATTCCGCCTGCCGTTTGAAAGGCCGGCAGGGTAATACCCAATAGCTGGAAGATAAATTCTCCTGTCAGGGAGAAGCCGGCGAGCACTGCAAAACAGGTGATGGCTGCCCGGCGCGCCATGCGGCGGCGTGGCCGCGGACCGTGCTCGCTGGTCATGACGAGGAACACTGGGATGGTGGCAATCGGATCGACGAGAAAAAACACCGAGCTTAACGCCACTAGAAAGAATTGAAGCAGAGAACGGTCTGCGAAGAGCGAGTTCATAGTTTCAGATCACATGGTTTCAGACCCGAGGCGCGTGAATGCGGGCACACGAGATAATCACACATATGAAGCCAGTGGGCGTAACCGGGCGGCGATGATAGCGGATCTCCTTCAGATTGCACGTCCCGATACGGCTGTTTACAACGAGCTCTCGTCGAATGGAAGTGTGCCCCGCGCGTACTGGGCAAATTTTATCGAGGGTCTGCAGGGTATTGGGGCGGCGGAGTTAGCACGGCGCTGGGATCGCGCGGAGCGGCGCATTCGGGAGAACGGTGTCACTTACAACGTATACACCGATCCGCGCGGGGCGAGCCATCCCTGGCGAATCGATGCGATTCCGTTGCTCATTCCGCCGGAGGAGTGGCGGTACATCGAAGCAGGCATTGTTCAGCGCGCTCAGTTACTCAGTCTGCTGCTGGAAGATTTGTATGGGCCACGGGAGGTTCTGTCGGGCGGCCATCTGCCTGCTGCGTTGATCTTCGCGAACCCGGCCTTTCTGCGGCCGATGGCGGGGGTAAGCGTTCCGCGGCAGTCTTATCTGCATCTTCTGGCAATAGACCTGGCGCGGTCGGCCGACGGGCAGTGGTGGGTGCTGGCCGATCGAACACAAGCGCCATCGGGGGCCGGGTATGCCGTTGAAAATCGCACTATCGTCGGCGATGTGCTTCCCGATTTGTTTCGGATTGCGAATGTGAAGGGGCTGGCGCCTTTTTTCCGTGCGCAGCGCGAGGCGCTGAATCGATTAGCAGGATTTGAAAACCCGAGGATTGCGCTGCTGACGCCGGGTCCTTTTAACGAGACCTACTTTGAGCATTCTTATCTGGCGCGATATCTGGGGTTGACGCTGGTGCAAGGGGCGGACTTAACGGTTCGCGACAGGAAAGTCTTTTTAAAGACGGTGGAAGGATTGCAGCCGGTGGACGTGATCCTTCGAAGAGTGGACGATAGTTTTTGCGATCCGCTGGAGTTGCGCGGAGACTCGCTGCTCGGGGTGGCAGGGCTGGTGGATGCGATTGCGGCCGGCAATGTAAAAGTGGCAAACGCGTTGGGCAGCGGGTTAATTGAGACTGCTGGAATCATGCCGTTTCTTCCATCGCTTTCAAAGGCGCTGCTGGGCGAGGAACTGAAGCTGCCGTCGGTTGCAACCTGGTGGTGCGGTCAGGATTATGCGCTCGAATGGGTGCTGGAACATTTGCATCGAGTGGTGGTGAAACCGGCTTTCCCGCTGCGGGGAATGGAGCCTGTGTTCGGCGGAGAACTGGCAAGCGTTGAAAGACAGAAGTTCATTAGCCAGCTGCGAGCGCGACCGAATGAGTACGTAGCGCAAGAGCAGGTCGCGTTGTCCACTGCGCCGGTGTGGAACAAGGGTGAGATTTCTTCGCGAAGCCTGGTGTTACGGACTTACGTTCTCGACACGGGCGATGGATGGATGGCCATGCCAGGCGGGTTGGTTCGGGTGGCAGGAGACGAAAGTTCGGTGGTTTCGATGCAACGGGGCGGCCACAGCAAAGATGCGTGGGTGCTGTGGGACAAGCCAGTGGATACGTTTAGTCTGCTGCGGCGACGCGACCAAGCGGTGGAGTTGCGGCGCGCCTCGACAGATGTTCCAAGCCGCGTGGCGGATAATCTTTTCTGGTTGGGACGGTATGCCGAACGATGTGAGTGCATTGCGCGGCTGCTGCGCTGCGGCATGACTCGGGTTCGACAAGCCAGCCAAACCGAACTGGCGTGTCTCTATCGTCTACATGGTTTCTTTCGTACGCATCACAGCACGCTTCCTGCTTCGGGAGCCCCATCGGCGTTGGAGTTGGAACGCGAGTTCATTTCGTTGATGACGGATGTAAAGCGACCAGACAGCCTGAGCTCAACTCTGGCCGAAGTTCATCGCGTGGGAGGCAACGTACGAGAGCGGCTGTCCTATGACATGACACGTCTGATTGGGCAACTCGCGGGCGCGGTGGGCGTGGAAGAATACATGCTGTTTGCGGAGCATTCGGCTTTGTTGACGGGCTGCCTGGAAATGCTGGCGGCGTTCTCAGGATTAGAGAGGGAGAACATCACGCGCGGTCCGGGATGGCTGTTTTTGAGTCTGGGGCGGCGTCTGGAGCGCGCTATGTACTCGGTGAGGCAGTTATCTGCGCTCATGGAACTTCCGGATGAGAACTGCTGGCCTCTTCTAGATTATCTGCTGGAGGTCTGGGACAGCTCCATGACTTACCGCTCTCGTTATTTCACGACTCTGCAGCCGGCGCCGGTTTTGGACGTCTTGTTGGCGGATGAGACGAATCCCAGATCGTTTGATTTTCAACTCAGCCATCTAGCGGACCTTTACGGCAAGCTGCCGAGGAACCTGCCGGAGGATCTGCGGGCCATTCGTCATGCACTGGCGCTGGCTCGTAGTTTCTCTCTGGAAGAGCTCGACTTCTTTATTCCTGCTTCAGATGGAAATTGCGAAAATTCGGACGAGTATTCGCGTCTGAAACGCTTTCTCAAAGAGGTGGAAGCGTTACTTCCTTCATGGTCGGACAATCTTTCGAGCCACTATTTTAATCATGCTCTTACGGCCCCGATTGGGATTGGCGAATGACGTACAGAATCGTCCATAAGACGACTTACCGATATAAGAATCCGGTGTCTATAGGGACTCATGTGACGTGCCTGACACCTCGCACGCTGCCGCATCACCGCTGCTCCTGGAGTGAACTGCGGGTGACGCCAATGCCATCGAGTACGAGTGAGCGGCAGGACTATTTTGGGAACACGGTCAAAGTATTCAGCGTGGAGGAACCTCACGAACACTTGATTGTAGAGGCGCGCAGCGAGGTGACCATCGATCATGGCGCGGGAGCATGGCCTGCGGAGTCTCCAGCCTGGGAGCAGGTGGCGAAAGCTTTGCCTGAAGACACAAGCCGGGCTGGCCTGGACGCCTATCAATACGTTTTCGAATCGGCTCGAATAAGGCCGCATCCTGAGTTTGCTTCGTATGCCAGGCAGTCATTTCGATCAGAGAGGCCGCTGGCGGATGCTGTGCTGGATTTAACGGCGCGCATGCACAACGATTTCAAGTTCGATTCGAAGGCGACCAATGTCAGGACTCCGCCAGAGGAAGTGTTTCGACAAAGACGCGGAGTTTGCCAGGATTTTGCACAGCTGCAGATTGCTTGTCTGCGATCACTGAATCTGCCTGCGCGTTATGTGAGTGGGTATTTGCGCACATATCCGCCTCCGGGCAAGCCGAGGCTGGTAGGTGCCGATGCATCACATGCTTGGATTTCGACCTATTGTCCGGGTTGGGGCTGGCTCGATGTGGACGCGACGAATAATCTAGCGCCTTCTCGCAGTCACGTCACGTTAGCTTGGGGAAGAGATTACAGCGATGTAAGTCCCGTTCGCGGCATGATTCTCGGAGGGCGCGACCATACGCTTGAGGTAGGCGTCGACATGGAGCCTCTGGATCTGGATTCCTGAGAGCTTATTGGAAGCACGACATTAAATTGGTCGGGGCGGTGTGATTTGAACACACGACCCCCTGCGCCCAAGGCAGGTGCGCTACCAGGCTGCGCTACGCCCCGACAGTTGTACTACTTAATTGTAGATCAGGTCTGGTTCAGGCTTTCGCTGCGCCACCTTCGTCTGTGATCTACGCCGCTTAATCATTCAGGTATACTATAGGTGCTCTGAAACGATGGAGCGCAGGGTCGCGGGGAAACTATGAGATTGAATCCATTTTCAAGGCTAGGCTTCGCAACTATATCGCTGACAACGTTCTCTCTGGCTGCAACTCCCACGATTGGAGTTGCTACGGCGGTTGGCACTTTCAAGGTGAACAGTTCGAGTGTTGAGGGCAATGCGAATGTCTTTGACGGCTCAGAGATCCGCACGGGTAAGGCGCCCAGCCAAGTGTTTCTACGAAGCGGCTCAGCGGTGACGCTCGGCACCAATTCGTCCGGAGCGCTGTATCGGGACCACATCGTCTTAGAAGATGGTGCCACAAAGGTGGATAACATGACCGGTTACTCAGTTCATGCGGCGTCCTACAAAATACAGGCCGGTCAAGCGGGTTCCCAGGCGGTAGTAAGATTCAACGGCGGAGATGTGGAAGTCGCTGCATTAAAGGGTTCACTGGATGTGTTCAACGGGAGGGGTGTTCTGCTTACCCATATCGGAGCGGGAACAGCTTCGGCTTTCAATAAAGATCCGCAGGCTGGTCCAAATAGCGGTCCTCCACCGAACACGGCCAATCGCCCCAAGGAAGCTGCTTTGTACGGAATTCTGGCCGCCTCAATCGCGGGGCTCGGATTGGCAGTTGATGCGATTGTTCAGCCCGGAAATTCTAATCAAATGAGTCCGTAGGCGATTCAGAGTTCAATTTTCAGGTAGCAGAGAAGAGCGGCCACCTTCAAGGGGAGCCGCTCTTTTTGCATTAAGCTCCGGGCTGAGCAAAATTACACAAGTCTTACAATATGTGTTACTTCCGCCTGTTACTGTCAAAGTACAGGATGGAAGCGGCGCAAATTAGTGAGTTCGGCACTGCAAAAAAGACCGAGCGTTTGAATTGGACCACAACGGTTGTGATGGCGATTTTCCATGTAGGCGCCATTGCGGCTCTCTTCTTTTTTAGTTGGAAAGCACTGGCCATTTCGGTTGCTATTTACTGGGTGACCATCGGGCTTGGCATCAGTTTGGGATATCATCGCCTGCTGACCCATCGATCTTACAAATGTCCACTCTGGCTTGAGTATTTTTTCGCCGTTTGCGGTGCGTCCACCTTGGAAGGCGGACCTATCTTCTGGGTTGCGACACATCGAATTCACCATCAAAAGTCTGATCAGGAAGGTGATCCGCACACGCCACATGACGGCGCGTGGTGGGCACACGTGGGCTGGATTCTGCTCGGTGAAGCGAAGCATAATGATACCCGATTGATGTCCAAGTACGCACCCGATCTGGCAAGACATCGATTTCACGTCTGGTTGAATAATTACCATTGGGTTCCTGTTGTCGTCCTTGCCGCTGTTTTATTTGCGGTAGGCGGCCTTCCTCTCGTTCTCTGGGGCATTTGTCTGCGGGTTGTGGTCGGGCTGCACGCAACGTGGCTAGTAAATTCGGCTACCCACATGTGGGGCGCTAGAAGGTTTGCGACCCGAGATGATTCTCGAAATAACTGGTGGGTGGCGCTTCTAACGTTCGGTGAGGGATGGCATAACAATCATCACGCCCATCCCACTTCAGCGCGGCATGGACTGGCATGGTATGAATTCGATCCATCCTGGATTCTGATCAAATTTCTGCGCGCATTCGGTATTGTCAAATCGGTACACGTAGCAAAAGTGGATAGCGCCTTCTCTCTGAAGAAGGCCGCTTAAGTCGGGCATCCCTTCTTTTCGATTGGCCCTGCGGGGATAATCGAAGTAAATGGTAGTTGCGGGCCGGCAGAAATCGATCGCATTCTTCATCGCCCTTGGCGTTGGAATGGTCTCGGTCATTTTGCTGCTGTACATCGGTTGGGTTCTTCTTAACTGGCGCACAGGAATTCTCGTCTTCTTTGGTGTTCTACTGCTGGCCGTAGTGATTAGCGGCGTTGTATTAAACACCATCTTTCTGGTTCGAGAGATTCGCCGGAACGAACAGCACGACGCCTTCATTAATGCCGTTACCCACGAGCTGAAAACCCCTGTCGCCTCGATACGACTGTATCTGGAAACCCTGTTGACCCGAACGGTCGATGATCAGAAACGCGGCGAGTTCTATCGAGTTATGCTCGAAGATAGTGATCGGCTCCTCGGTACAATCGAGCAGGTGCTCCGTACCGGACGAGTGGGTCCGGCGAACCGCGTCGTAAATGTTTCGCCGGTAGACTTGAACGGCTTGATAGAAGAGTGTGTCCTTCGAGCTCGGAATTTTTATCAGTTGACGCCGAGCACATTGAGCTATCGAGCGGGAATCTCAGCCACGGTTCTTGGCGATGGAGAAGAACTCCGGGCAGCAGTTTCAAATCTGGTCGATAACGCTGTCAAGTACTCTGCCGGAGAAGTCAAAGTGATGGCTGAAACTCTGGAAATCGATAAGAAGTACGTCCGCTTATGCGTGAAGGACAACGGGATGGGCATTTCAAAACCAGAGCTCAAGCGAATTTTCAAACGCTTTTATCGTGTTCCCGGTCCGAACGCGACGAGGTTGAAGGGTACAGGGCTGGGTCTGTACATTGTTCGTTCCGTTGCCAAGCGACACGGCGGACGAGCTTGGGCGGAAAGTGACGGGCTGGGTCACGGGAGTACCTTCGTTCTACAGCTTCCACTGGCGAGATGAATCGGATCTTGGTGGTTGAAGACGAACAACACCTGGCTGAAGGTTTGAGGTTCAATCTGGAAGCAGAAGGTTACCAGGTAGAAGTAAGCGAGAGCGGAGAAGAGGCCCTTCGCCAACTACTCCACAAAGAACACAATTTTGATGTGGTTGTGTTGGACGTGATGCTGCCTGGCATTGATGGGTACACCGTCATATCAGAGGTTCGGCAGGCGGGACAATTCGTTCCAACTCTTATGCTGACCGCAAGAGGTCATGCCGACGACGTGCTGCGCGGCTTCGCTGCGGGTGCGGACGACTTTCTTCCGAAGCCGTTCGAACTTGCTATTCTGATCGCGCGAATTCGAGGGCTGCTGCGGCGTCGGGAATGGCTGCGGTCGGCTTTGCACGATGCCAAGCCGTCGCTGCAAGAAACCGATGTGTTTAGATTCGGGACGCAAGGTGAAAAGGCGGTTCACTTCGACAAACTGGAGCTTTCCGTGCGAGACCAGGCGTTCCAGCTCACGCTAATGGAGGCCAACGTTCTTCGATACCTGATTGAACACGAAGGAAAACCAGTATCCAGGAAGGCGATGATCAAAAGGGTTTGGGGTTTGCAAGAGAATACGGATACTCGTCCTATCGATAACTTTATTGTTCGATTGAGACGGTACTTAGAAGATGATCCGACGAGACCTCGTCATCTGCTAACCGTCCGCGGCGTTGGATATAGATTCGTTTCGATTCCTCCTGAATCCGATTGAGTCTCAGTTCGCTTTAACCTCGAGCAGAGAACCTGTCAGCAGATCCACAAATCGGACGCTGGCGGGTTTTTGGGTTGTTTCCAGGAGCGCGAGCGAGGTTGGCAGATGGAAACGCTTTGGACCTGCGCTACCAGGGTTTAGATAAAGAACGCCGGATTTGGTGTAAAGGCTTGGCTTGTGCGAGTGCCCCGAAATAACGATGTCGATCTGAGCAGATACTGGATCGAGATCGAGATCCTGAAGACGATGTAGAACGTAGATCGTGGAAGCGCCGGCCTCCAGGATAGCGGTTGATGGAAGCAGGCTCAGAGGCTCACTGTCGTCAATGTTGCCCCTTACGGCAACAACCGTTGCAAGCCTTTTCAATGCGTCCAGAATGTTGGGGTCTCCGACGTCTCCGGCGTGAATGATCAAGTCTGAGCCTGTGAGAAACTCGAGAGCCTCTTCTCGCAACAGGCCGTGTGTATCGGAGATGATCCCTACTTTGGAGATTGACATTCCACGATTAGCCGAGACGTAGGTGTACGACTGTTTCGAAGTGATAGGTCTGAGGAAAGAGATCTATCAAAGCAATGCGATCGATCTGGTAAATCGTTAAAAGCTTCTTCAGGTCTCGACTGAGCGTGGCCGGGTCGCAACTCACAATTACAAGCTGTTGCGGACACACCCGGAGTAATTCTTCTGTCACCGCTCGGTCAAGACCAGCGCGAGGAGGGTCTGCGACGACCAGGTCGGGCGCACTTTCCACAGTTCGAAGGAAATCCTCCGAAGAAGACCTAAAGCCGGCAACATTTTGATAAGCCTGAGTGTTCCATTGCAGATCACGATAGGCTGGTCCGCCTCGCTCCACCGATTGCACCTCTTTGAACCGTTCGGCAAGTTTCAAAGAGAAGAGACCAACGCCGGCGTAAAGATCAACGGCCCGATCGCCGTTCGCATCCCCGAGCGCTTCTTCGACCATTTCATCGATAAGAAAACGGTTTACCTGAAAGAAAGAGCCTCGGCTGATGCGAAAAGCGTGGCCAGCTGCAACGTAATCGATCGGACCAGGAACAGTAGAGGGGAGAATGCTTGCGCACCAATCGAAGAATTTCATCGCGATGGGGCGATCGGAATCCAAAATAACGAGCTGCAATTGCTGCTCATTTGTGAACAGCTCGAGTGAGCGAAGAAATCGGGGCCATTTTGAATCCTGAACTGCCTGTCGAAGGATTGTGATTGCTTCGCCTAATTTCGGCGAAGCAATCTCACAGTGATCGATGGAACAAAGTTCATTCGAGCCTTCTTTGTGAAACCCCAATCGATCGTTTTCGAAGTGCAGTTGAATGCGATTTCGATAAGACCAAGGGTGTCCGCTGATCGTTCTAATTTCACTATTGAACGTGAGACCTCCCAGGCGCTGCATAGTCTCGCGTAGGATGGCCACCTTCTGCTCCAGCTGGAAGACATATTGAGAGTGTTGATACTGGCAACCGCCACAGGTCGAAAAGTATTCGCAGCGGGCAGTGACACGCTCTGACGCAGGCTGCAAAATCGTAGATTTTGTGCTTCGTAGGACACCTGCTTTAGCGCGGTCAGGATGAATGAGAACTCGCTCCCCCGGCAGAACATACGGAAGGAAGACAATTTGTCCGTTCAGACGTGCCAGGCCGTCGCCTCCATACACCAGTTTCTCGACGCATACCTCGGCCGCTTGCTGGAGCACCGCTTGTTCAGTAAAGTTTCGGGCCATCCTTTACGATAAAGGTTCGCAAACTACACATGAAAGCAAGAGTTCTTTCCGGGGTTCAGCCGACTGGGCAACTTCACATTGGCAACTATCTCGGGGCGCTAAAAAACTGGGCTGAAATTCAAAGCAGATACGAAAGCATTTTCTGTATTGTTGATCTTCATGCAATTACCGTCTATCAAGAGCCTGGCGAACTTCGAAGCAAGATCCGGGAAACGGCCGCCTTGTTCATCGCCTCTGGGATAGATCCGAAAGGCTCCTCTATCGTTGTGCAATCCTCTGTTCCGGGCCACTCAGAACTTGCCTGGTTACTGACGTGTATTACGCCGTTGGGCTGGCTGAATCGTATGACACAGTTCAAGGCCAAGGCGGAACAACAGGAAACAGTGGGCGATGGTTTACTGCAGTATCCGGTATTGATGGCCGCCGATATCCTGCTTTATCAAGCGGCGATTGTGCCGGTGGGTGAAGATCAGGCACAGCATTTGGAACTGACGCGCGACATTGCGCAGCGTTTCAACTCGTTGTACGGTGACACGTTTGTGATGCCCTCGACCAATCTTCCGACGGTTGGGGCTCGGATCATGGGACTGGATGATCCAACGCAAAAAATGAGTAAGTCGGCTAGCGGGTCAAACCACGCGATAGGCCTCTTAGACGATCCGAAGGTGATCCAGAAGAAGATCGCCCGAGCTACAACGGATTCGGAATCGGCTGTCGATCCAGAGAAGATGGGTCCGGGAATAGCAAACCTTTTAGCTATGGGTGAAGCTTGCGATTCATCTATCAATAAGGCTCAGGTTGCCGGGATAAGATATGGCGATTTCAAGAAAAGGGTCGCACAAGCGGTTATTGAGCGGTTAGAACCAATCCAGCAGCGTTATCGTGAGCTCACAACTGACCCGTTATATATCGAGGCAATCTTAAGGGAAGGAAAGGAGCGAGTGTTACCGATTGCGGAGAACACGGTACAAAAAGCTAAAGCGGCAATGGGATTGTATGTCTAAAAAGGCCCATTTTTCGATAGGAATGGCTTCAGCTTAGGAGAGCGTTATGATGGGGTTACTTGAGCACGCAAGTTGCGCCTTTTCGGCCCGCTGAGCGCACGCGAAAGCTGAGGTCGTGGGCGATCATCGTCATCACGAATCTCATCTCTCTGGTCTGTCTGATCCTTGTTTTAAAGGGCGCCGGACTACAGCACATTTGGAGCGAGACCCAGCATATGCGCTGGCGTTGGGTTCTGATTGCGATTCTCGCGGACATAACAGTTTATTTGTTGCATGGTTGGCGCTGGAAGCTTTTACTTCGGCCCATCGCGTCGGTCCCGTTTTCTTATTGTGTCGAAGCTATCTACGTGGGGCTGTTCGCAAATGAAGTCCTGCCGGCACGTGCAGGTGAGCTGATCCGGTGCTTCCTGTTATCACGTTCTTCAGAGATTCCGCTTTCTGTCACCTTCGCGTCTGCCTTGATCGAGCGGATTTTTGATGGCGTCTGGCTGATGATCTGTTTCTTCTTTTGTTTACAAATGGGTAAACTGCCTAGAGTTTTGCTGGGCGGCGGCTATGTGCTAGGGATTTTCATTGTTGCCTTCGCTGGTCTCCTCGCCTACGCGATGTATGCGAAGAAGCAATCGTTAAACCTGGTCTTTGGGATAGCTTGGCCGAAGTGGTTTAAAACGCTCGTAGACGATCTGCATCTGATTGGGCATTCCCGCTATTTATATTTGTCTTTCCTAGTAAGCGGCGCCTATATGTTGGCGCAAATCCTCCCAATTTATGGATTGGTACAAGCCAGCAAAATCGATGTGCCATGGACAGCGTCGTTCACAATGATGGTGCTTCTGCGCCTTACGAGCATTGTTCCTCAAGCGCCCGGAAATCTGGGTTCCTTCCAGTGGGTGGCTGCGAAGTCATTGATGATGTTCGGCCTGGTGGCTCCGCATGCGAAGCGGTTTTCTTTGATCCTTTGGGCCGTCATGACCCTGCCATTGATTGTGATCGGCTGTATTGCCCTCGCCATCTCCGGCCTCAACATGACCCATCTTCATCGTCAAGCTGCGGCTGCGGTGCAAGAGAAGAAAGACCGAGAGCATGATCGCGTACCAGCTCAGCAATAGTTTGGCGTCCACGCTCCTCCGATTTGATCTTTCAGCCTCGAAGGTACATAGATACAATTAGGACAAAGGTGCTGGCCCGATCAGCGCATGGACACATCGGCTGAACTGGTTTGTACTCGGGACGGTTTGGGCCTTCGGGTCAATAAGGGGTGCACAATGAAGAGGCGCATCACGCTGCGGCCGCTGGCAGGTCTGTTGTTTCTTTCCTTTGTGTTTGTTCAGATGTCGTTTGCCCAAGGTTATGGCAACGAGCTAAAGGCAGAGCATGATCCCGGAAGGCGTTCAGAAAAGGCCCTTGACTTAGCAGATGAGGCGTTTGAAAGTGCCCGAGCTTCCTACACCAGTGGCGATATCCGCAAGGGTGACGAACAATTGGATCACATGACAACCGCGTTGACCGAATGCGCGGATTCGTTGGAGGCCGCCCACAAAGCAAAAAACTATAAAAAAGCGGAATTGAAGGTCGCTTATCTACAAAGACGAATGCAGGGCCTGCTTGATAATCTCGGCATTCAGGAACGCGGCTGGGCCGATTATACGAATCGCAAGCTGGAAGAGATTCACGAGCGGCTTCTGAACGGAGTAATGCGTAAATGAAACTCTTTCGAATCTTCTCCATCCTGTGTGTGTCCGCGCTATGCCTGTCGGCGGTTCTCGTTGCGCAAGATCGGGATTTCTTAACACCGGACGAGATCGACCAGATTCGGCAGACGCAAGAGCCGAATGAGCGTCTCGCTCTTTATGTCCATTTCGCCAAGCAGCGAATCGATCTCTTACAGCAGTACGTCGCTAAAGATAAACCCGGCCGGAGTTTATTTGTCCACAACACAATAGAGGATTACAACAAGATTATCGAAGCGATTGACAGCGTATCTGACGATGCTTTAAAGCGGCATGTACAGTTGGATAAGGGGATGGTTGCGGTAATCAGCGCCGAAAAGGGATTTCTGACAGTGCTCAATGGCATTCAGGAGAGTCAGCCCCACGATTTCGATCGTTACAAATTTGTTCTCAACCAGGCCATCGATTCGACAACAGACAGCCATGATCTCGCGATGCAGGACTCGCAGAAACGGGGAGCAGATTTGGCTGCCTCTGACGCCAAGGAGAAGAAAGAACGGGAGGCGGTAATGCCAAAGAAAGAGGTTTCCGAACGGAAGAAAGATGCCGAAGCGGAGACCGATCAGAAAAAGAAAACCCCCTCCCTTTATCGTCCGGGCGAAAAAAAGCCTGACGACAGCCAGCCACGTCCGTGAGGGATAATTCAATGCGGCGTGCTACGTGTCGTAAATTGGTATTAGGAGTTATTAGTTATTGGCGCATAATCACCATCACGGCGACGTAGGTACAGGGTGGGTTCTGCGGCTTTCCTTAGGCGCGACTCTTCTGTTTACCGGACTGGAGATCTATGCGGGTTTTCGGTCAGGCAGTTTGGCTCTTCTGTCCGATGCCGGTCATAACTTTACTGATGCGCTGGCTCTTCTTTTAGCAGCCGTGGGGGTGTATCTGCACGGCAAGCCGGCAGATCAAACCAAGACCTATGGATATCAAAGAGCTGGTGTAATCTGCGCGTTTTTAAATGCCGCGACGCTGATAGTGGTTTCACTGTTCATTTTTTGGGAAGCGCTGGTTCGCTTCTTTCACCCTCAGCCGGTTGATGAGCGTGTAATGATCTGGGTCGCCGTAGCCGCGCTGTTTTTGAACGGCGCCATCATGCTGGCTCTCCACAAAGGGCAGAAAGGCGACATCAACATACGGGCCGCATTCATTCATATGCTGGGGGATGCGCTTGGCGCGGTTGCGATTATTATTGGCGGTGTTGTGATGTTATACACACGCTGGACCTACATCGATCCGCTACTGTCCATCGCTCTCGGCGCCCTGATACTTTATACGGCTTGGGACATTATCCGTGAGTCTTTGAATATCTTGCTCGAAGGCCTTCCGCGTGGATTGGAACTCACTAACGTTACAGAAGCAATGAGCCAGATCGATGGTGTTCTCGACGTTCATGATCTTCACATCTGGAGCCTGGGGTCTAGCAGTCATGCGCTTAGCTCCCATGTATTGATTGAAGATATGCCCCCGTCCTATAGTGACGGAATTCTGAAGCGAATAAATGAAGTGTTATGCGGCTTCGGCATCTATCACACGACCATACAGTTTGAGCATATCCCTTGCGTTGTTTCCGACAGCGGCTGTCAGGTGCATGCTTCAAACGCAAAGCAGCACGATCACGCCCATCATCGACACTAACCGGCGACACTAACCCGAGATAAGTTCCAAGATCCGGTTGCGAAAGCTCTCTGCTTCCTTGTTGCTGGGCGTGATAATGAGGACTGTGTCGTCGCCTGCCACCGTTCCAACGACTTCGTCCAGACCTTCCCGGTCCAAAGCGATCGCGATGGTGTTGGCGTTTCCTGCCGAAGTCCGCAACACCACCAGATTTTGCGCTACCTGGATATCCTGCAAGTACTCTTCCGCAATGCTGGCCAAATCGGCGCGAACCTTTTCGGGAGAGATCTGCTTGTATCCGCTTGGTGTTTTAACAAGACCAAGTTCGCGGATGTCACGCGACAAGGTGACCTGTGTGGTGACAATACCTGAAGCTCCGAGTTCTCTGGCCAGTTCTTCCTGCGTGAAGATCTCCTTTTTGCGGACGACCTTTAGAATTTGACCTTGGCGAAAACTCTTGTTCATTTTTCTTCGACGAGAACCTCCATCTGGCGGAGGCGGTCTCGTGCTTCCTCAAGTGCTTTGCTAACGGCAGAGGGGCCTGTTCCACCAGGCAACTCTCTGCTTTTCATTCCTTCACGTGGCGCGAGCAGGCGAGCCATCTCAGGTTTAAACTCCGGTGCGAAAGCAGTCAAAGATTCCGGCGTCCAATCCGACGGCTTTTTGCCTGCTTTGAGACTCTCGAGAACGAATTGCCCGACGAGCTGATGAGCTCTGTGAAATGGCACCCCGGAGCGTGCCAGCTCTTCCGCTAAGTCAGTCGCGATCACCCAGCTCTCCTCGACGGCTGACTCTGGGATAGCGGGATTCAAGACCAACGATTCAGCAACTCCCTTTGCCATCGCGAGTGAGCCAGAGACCTGATGGAAGGCGTCGAAGACCGGTTCTTTGTCCTCCTGCATGTCGCGATTGTATGTCATCGGTAAACCTTTCATCGTGATAAACAATGAAGTGAGATCACCAAAGACTCGACCTGTCTTGCCACGAATCAGCTCCAGCGAGTCTGGATTTTTCTTCTGTGGCATCAGACTCGATCCGCTGGTGACTCCATCACCGAGGCTGATCCAATTAAATTCTTCACTGGAGTACAAGATCCAGTCTTCAGCCAGGCGGCTTAGGTGCAGCGCAATGATGCTGCAGCAGTATAGGAAGTCAAGCGCAAAGTCCCGATCACCGGACACATCCATGCTATTGCGTGTGATGGTTGCAAAGTTGAGATCGGCAGCGATCGCTTCTCGATCAAAGGGGAATCCGCTTCCGGCTAGTGCTCCCGATCCAAGCGGCAAAACGTCAATACGCGCCCGCGCTTGCCCGAGCCGCTGGTAATCACGGGAGAACATTTCGAAATAGGCAAGCAGGTAATGAGGCCAAAGTACCGCTTGAGCTCTGCGCAAGTGAGTATAACCGGGAATAACGGCGTTCGGGTACCTGCCGGCAAGAACCAGCAACTCGTTCATCAGGTCTTTTAGCGCGACGAGTAAACTGTCGCAAGAGGAGCGGAGATACAGCCGGACATCGACGGAGACCTGCTCGTTGCGGCTCCGGCCGGTGTGGATCTTGGCTGCGAGAGCTCCTACTTTTTCTGTCAGTTTGCGAATGACGAAGGTGTGGACATCCTCATCATTTGCGCCGTTGAAGTAATCACTGCTCCCCGCTTCTTTGCCTATCTCATCGAAGGCCTTAATCAATTGATCGCGTTCGTCACGAGACAAAATCCCCTGTCTTGCCAGAGCTCGCGCGAAAGCCTGCGAGCCCTCCAGGTCCGCGAAAATCAATTTGCGATCAAAGTGCAGCGATCCGGAAAATCGCTCGAAGACTTCCGAGGGACCAGCTTCAAATCGGCCGCCCCAGAGCTTCATTTTTCCTTCTTTAACAGGGCTTCGACTTTAATCGGCAGCCCCACAATGTTGATGAAGCCAAGCGCGTCCTTCTGGTCATAACTCGCGCCCATTGTGAAGCTCGCAATATCGAGATTGTAGAGAGAATTCGGACTCTTCCGACTGACTGGCTCAATGTTTCCCTTGAAGAGGCGGAGCGTGACACTGCCTGACACCGGCTCCGCAATCTTTTCAAAGAATGCATCCAGCGATTCGCGTAACGGCGTGAACCAGAGGCCGTTATAAACCATCTCCGCGTAGTCCAAAACTAGCTTCTGCTTGTAGTGAAGGGTCGTGCGGTCGAGAGTGAGAGCTTCGAGCTCTCGTACGGCCGCCATGAGGATGCTGCCGCCTGGCGTTTCATAACATCCGCGAGATTTCATTCCCACGAACCTGTTCTCAACCAGGTCAATGCGCCCGATACCATTCTCTCCGCCGATTTTATTCAGTTCTTCGAGCAAAGCGACAGCGCTTATCTGGGCTTGACCGTTGAGCGATACCGGAACTCCGCGCTCAAAGCCGATTGTTATGTCTGACGGTTTATTCGGCGCCTCGGCTGGACTCTTTGTGAGCATCCAGATATGCTCCGGAGCCACGTTGGCAGGATCTTCCAGCTCGCCACCTTCGTGAGAGATGTGCCAAATGTTCCGGTCACGGCTGTAAATCTTCGTCGTCGATTGGGCAATAGGAACGTGGTGGGTCCTGGCGTATTCGATGGCATCTTCGCGCGACACAATATCCCAGTCACGCCACGGAGCGATCACATTAAGGTGCGGCGCAACGGCTTTGTAGGTGAGTTCGAAACGTACCTGGTCATTGCCTTTACCGGTACAGCCATGCGCCAAAGCATCACAACCAGTCCGCAAAGCAACTTCAGCCTGCCGCTTGGCGAGGAGGGGGCGAGCGATCGACGTTCCCAGCAGGTATTTGTGTTCGTAAACGGCGCCGGATCGCACCAGCTTCCATAAGTAATCATTCACGAACTCCTCGCGCATGTCCTCCACATGAACTTCGGACGCACCAGTCTTCAGAGCCTTCTCTTTTAGACCGTCCAACTCTTCGCCGCCTTGACCTATATCGCCACAAACGGCGACTACATCGCACCCATAGTGCTCCTTCAGCCAGGGAATGATGATCGAAGTATCCAGGCCGCCCGAATAGGCGAGCGCTACCTTCTTTGCTGTCACTTTGCTCATAATTTAAGTTTCCAATAGTTGCGAGACACACCGGTAGCGGTCGACCCGTCGAGACGGTGCTGTTCGATGCGTGGGTTTACTGCAGCAGGGTTAAGAGAAGTGCCTTCTGAACATGCAGCCGATTCTCTGCTTGGTCGAAGACAACAGATTGCGCGCTCTCGACGACTTCGTCTGTGGTTTCAAGGCCACGTTTCGCCGGCAGGCAATGCATGAATACGGAGTTGCTTTCAGCTTCGGCTAGCAATTCTCGGTTTACCTGAAACGGCGCGAAGAGCCGTTTACGTTCCTCGGCCTCAGTTTCCTGCCCCATACTTGCCCAGACATCCGTATAGACGGCATTAGCTCCCCGAACTGCGGTGTGGGGATCGTTTGTGATCTCAATCCCAGCACCCGACCCAACGGCAAGTTGTTTCGCTTCCTCAACGATGGAAGCATTAGCTTCGTATCCGGCCGGGGTGGCGACGGAACAACTCATGCCGAGCCGTGAACAGCAAAGTAGCAAGGAGTGCGCGACATTGTTGCCGTCTCCGACGTATGCCAGTTTCAACCCGCTCAATTCGCCGAACCGCTCCTGAAGAGTGAGCATATCGGCGAGGGCCTGACACGGATGATAGAGATCGCTTAGCGCATTTACAACGGGGAGTCCGGACCAGTAAGCAAGTTCTTCGATCGTAGTCTGCAGAAAGGTGCGAGCCACAATTGCCTCGGTCCAGCGAGCCAAGTTTCGAGCGACATCCTTGATTGGCTCTCGGTCGCCAATAGCGCCGATCTGAGTAACGCAATCCCCGCCAAGCTGCTTGATAGCGAGCTCGAAGGTCATGCGTGTGCGGAGGGAGGGTTTCTCAAACAGAAGGCTTACATAGCGGCCTTTCAAGGCCGAAGCAAACCGCTGACGCGAGGATTTGACCCGATGAGCGAGGTCCAGTAGCCCAAGAAGCTGCTCGAGCGTAACGTCGAGGTCGTGACGAAAACCGCTCGGTCCCACTAGGGAATTCTGTTGGAAAATGGGCACACCCACGCGAATACTCCTCCTTTTGAATCTTTATTCAACACTATGAATAATTACACATTTCGACCTTCTTCGCAAGAAGGTTTTTTAACGAAGACCTTGAATGGCGCTACGGCGGTGATTCACAGGTTCGTTGTTTGTCGAGTGTGCTTCTCCAGATACCAGCACGGATCGTCCCCAAAATGCGGGAAGATCGAGTGTACGCAAGGCTGATCGATCGGCTCGTCTTTGATGAATTCGATTTTTCCGTTTTTTTGGGGCACTGCGATCAGCCGTTGGATATGCACTGACCCGAATTGCGGGCGATTGTCTGGAATTCTAAACTGAAGCGCCAAGTAATCGCCCGAATAGAGAACAAGCGCCACACACGCAACCGCCGTAGCGCCAATTCCAAAGAGTCGTCGCAGTCGCCCGTGCATTTTCAGCGCTTGGCTGACTTTTCAATTTCTGCCCATTCTTCATCGCTGAGGTGGACGGCCGCCGATCCGACATTTTCTTCCAGATGTTCAACAGAAGAAGTACCGGGAATGGGAATGATAACCGGTGATCGATGCAGCAGCCAGGCAATGGAAAGCTGCGCAACGGAAGCGTTGTGCCGCTTCGCCGCACCTTCCAGCGGTCCTCCCGGCTTGGTAAGTTTTCCTGACGCCACGGGGGCCCAAGGGATGAATCCTATGTTGTTCTTCTCGCAATAAAGGAGAGTTTCTTCGTGCGCCCGGTCACCTATGTTATACCGATTCTGGACGGTCACAATTTCAGCAGTTTTCCTGGCTCGATCAATCTCATCGGGCGACACCTCAGACAAGCCGATGTGCCTGATTTTTCCAGCTGACTGCAGTTGTTTCAAGGCGCCGAGCGACTCTTCGACCGGTACCTTCGCGTCGATACGATGCAGTTGGTAAAGATCAATGCGATCCATTCGAAGCCGCCGCAAGCTCATTTCAACTTGCTGGATCAGGTACTCGGGACGGCCGACGGCCAGCCACTTATTCGGACCTTGCCGGGTGAAACCGCCTTTGGTGGCGATGACCAAATCTGCGGGATAAGGAAATAGAGCTTCGCCAATCAGCCGCTCGCTTACGTCGGGACCGTAAGAATCTGCCGTGTCGATGAAGTTTACGCCAAGCGGGACGAGACGCTGCAGGACGCGCACCGCTTCGTCCAAGTCCGCCGGTTCTCCCCAGATCCCTGCGCCTGTGATTCGCATGGCGCCAAATCCCAAACGATTGATTTTGAGGTCACCGCCAATGGCAAAAGTGCCGCTAGAATTCGCAACTGCTGTCGTGCTCATGGTCGGGTGACACTACCTACACGGACTTAGTTTCAAACCAACTTAATTGCGGGCAACCAAATGAATGGCCGTGCGACGGGTTGCTTACTGATGGGCTGCAAGTTGCTGTTCGCTGGCTTTGTTCAGAACTTCAATCGCATCTCCATCCAGTTTGAGCTCAGTTACTTTCACAATTACTCGTAGTTGTTCCAGACTGGTAGCGCTAACGATGGGCGCGGTTACAGAGGGCCTTGCCATGAGCCACGCTAATGATATCTGAGCGGGACTGGCATTGTAGTCCGCGGCTACTCTGTCAAGCGCTGCCAGAATTGCAAAACCGCGCTCGTTTAGATATTTCTTTACCATCCCACCGCGCGCCCGATTCGACAGGTCGGCTTCTGACCTGTACTTCCCAGTCAGAAATCCGCCGGCGAGCGAAGAGTATGCGATAACTCCGATATGTTCCTTTACACAGAGCGGCTCTAATTCCGACTCATATTGCGCGCGCTCATATAAGTTATAAAGCGGCTGCAGGCTTTCATAGCGAGGCAGAGAATGTTCCTTGCTTACTCGAAGTGCTTCGGAGAACCGATTCGCCGAATAGTTTGAGGCTCCAATCGCACGTACCTTGCCTTGGCTGATCAGTTCAGAGTATGTCGAAAGCGTCTCTTCAAAAGGAACTTCTGCATCGTCGGTATGAGACTGATAAAGGTCAATATAGTCCGTCTGCAAACGTCTCAGAGAGTCTTCAACGGCACGTTTGATGTAATCTCTGGAGAGCCCTTTTTTGTCAGGACTCATTTCCAGCCCTACTTTAGTGGCGAGAATAACATCTTTGCGACGCCCGGATTGCTTAAACCATTTACCGACGATTTCTTCCGACTGACCACCAACGCCGTCGTGCGCCCAGGTAGAGTACATATCGGCAGTGTCAATGAAGTTAAAGCCGGCATCGATGAATTGTTCTAGGATTTTAAAAGAGACAGGTTCGTCTGCCGTCCAACCAAATACATTTCCCCCGAGAGCGAGCGGCGCAATCTCGATTCCGGAGTTTCCCAGCTTGCGTGGTGTCAACTGATGCTCCTTGGACTTCTTAGTCGCTTACCCTTTGAGTTGTGAACCGGTTGAATGGACTCAGGCAAAACTCCGTTTTCTTTGGGAAGCAGATTTTGTAGAAAAAGCCTTACGCTTTGGGTAACAAGTTTCCGATTGACCGATCTCGGGTCTGCAGCTCGCTGCAAAGCCAAACCTCCCACCATTGCCATGATGGTGGTTGCAAGATCCTCGGCTTTTATGGGGGCCGGAGTGCCGGCCTTCGCGAACAAAAGCGTAATTAATTGCGCGAATACGCGACGCTGTCGGCGAAACAGTTCAGCGAAAGGCTGGGCGACTTCCTTGTGTCGTCCCGCTTCCATTTGAAACTCTGTAACAAGCAAACAAAGATACTGCTTATCTTCAAGAATGCGATAGCGATCCGTTAAACCGTCCAGAATTTCCGCTGCGCTTGTACTGGTGACAGAGATTTCTCGCAGGAGTTTTTGGTCGCGGTCCATGTTGCGTTCTAACAGCGCAAGAAAGAGAGCTTCCTTACTAACAAAATTCGAGTAGACAGCCCCTTTGGAGTACTCCGCGTGCTCAGCAATCTGCTCAACCGAGGCAGCCGCATAGCCTTCCCGCGCGAACACTTGTTCCGCAGCTTCGAGGAGTCGTTCTCTGGTCCTTTGTCGACTCTGCTCGCGTGTTAGGCGCGCCATCTGAAGTTGTTGCTTTTCACAATCCTGACTCCCAAGCCTACCATCAAGCATCCTGATACCATAAAGAATCTGAAATCCAAGTTTTGTAACGGAGATGAAATCCGGAGGAGAGTTAGGTTGCGTTCTCTCGAACCTAGCGTATGCTCGTTACGTCCTGAAGTGATAAGCGCGAAATGAGAAAAATGATCGAAAAGTATTGGCTCTATCTAGTCGCAGGATGCTGTCTTGCTTCGCTTACCTCATGTGCGCAAAAGGCCGCTGCGCCACCCATGCCGCCTCCGGAAGTCGGAGTCAGCTCGGTGGTCAAGAAAGATGTTCCGACTTATGGAGATTGGGTTGCCACTCTGGACGGCTATGTCAACGCGCAGATCCAACCGCAAGTATCGGGATATTTGATTAGGCAAAATTACAAAGAGGGATCACTAGTCCGAAAGGATCAAGTCCTTTTTGAGATCGATCCACGGCCTTTTCAGGCGCTTGTCGATCAGGCAAGGGGGCAAGTTGCACAAGCAAAAGGGCAGCTGGCCCAGGCACAAGCACAATTAGCGCTAAGTGAAATCAATGTGAAGCGAGATACGCCGCTTGCGGCTGTGCATGCCATCGCTCAAAGCCAGCTGGACAATGACACCCAATCGAGAGCACAAGCAATCGCGTCTGTACAAACCAGCCAAGCCGCGATTGTCGCGGGCGGAGCTGCTGTGGAAACAGCCGAGCTCAATCTCGGGTTCACAAAAGTAAGATCGTTGGTCGACGGCATCGCCGGGATTGCCACCATTCAAATGGGAAATCTGGTGAGTCCATCGGCAATATTAACCACTGTCTCGCAAGTAAATCCAATCAAGGCTTACTTTCCGATGACTGAGAGCGAATATTTGCAGGTTTCAGACAAGATCAAGCCCGGCCCCGGTGGAGATTGGTTGCGTAATGCCAATGCCGTTCCCCTGAAATTAACGCTCACCAACGGACAACTCTATGGTTCAGCGGGACACATTATATTTGCTGACCGGCAGGTCGATTCTCAAACGGGCACCATCAGGATTGTGGGTGCATTCTCAAATCCAGGAAATGTGTTGCGGCCCGGACAATTTGGACGAATAAGAGCTGAGACCGGCTTTCAGAAAGCAGCGCTCCTGATTCCACAACGGGCTGTAACAGAACTACAAGGCCGGTATCAGATCGCTGTCGTGGGAGCTGATAACAAGATCAAGGTTCGCGACGTGCAGGTGGGCAACCGGGTTGGAGATTTATGGATCATTAGCTCTGGCCTTCAGCCGACCGAGCGCGTTGTTTCACAAGGCGTTTCAAAAGTGCAAGACGGCCAGACTGTGACACCGAAGCCGGACGACAACAAGAGAGAGGGCGCCTAAGAGTGGCAAGGTTTTTTATCAATCGGCCGATTGTTGCGATGGTGATCGCAATTATTACCGTCATTGTCGGACTGGTCTCAATGGTCGGGCTCCCGACCGCGCAATTTCCCGATATTGTGCCTCCGGAGATTTTGGTCCAAGCTATCTACCCCGGCGCCGATGCGCAGACATTGGTTCAATCGGTGGCTACCCCTCTGGAACAGCAGATTACCGGCGTCGACAACATGAACTACATGTATTCGACCAACGCGAACAATGGCCAGACGCAGATAACGGTCGACTTCAAGGTTGGTACAAACCCCGATATCGACCAGGTGTTAACGCAGTTGCGGACTGCTCAAGCGCAATCTCAGCTTCCGACCCAAGTCAACACGTCAGGCCTGACGGTGACGAAGTCTCTTACTGCGCCGCTCATGCTGGTCGCGCTCTATTCGCCTAAGAACACTTACGACAGCACCTTTCTAGCAAACTACGCGTATATCAACTTGGTCGATGAGCTTACTCGCGTTCCTGGCATTTCCCGAGCTCAGGTATTCGGAGCTGGACAATATGCCATGCGGATCTGGGTTAATCCGGATCAGCTGGCAAAGCTGCAAGTCACAGTTCCACAAATCATCGCTGCGGTGCAAACTCAGAACACCGTGAATCCAGCGGGGCAACTCGGTGCGGAGCCGGTGCCGAGTGGACAGCAATTCACTTACACGGTTCGTGCTCAGGGTCGCCTGGCATCGACGCAGGAATTCGGGAACATAATCCTCCGAGCTAATCCCGATGGCTCTAACCTTCTGTTGAAGGATGTTGCCCGTATAGAATTGGGCGCTCAGACCTATAACTTAGAAGGCCGCTTCAATGGAGGAGCATCTGCGATTCTTGCTCTTTACCAATTGCCTGGCTCGAATGCGGTGAAGGCCGCTGCGGCGGTACGCGCCCGGATGACGGAGTTGCAAAAGCGATTTCCGCAGGACCTGGCGTTTAACGTGAGCCTCGATACGACGAAAGCGGTATCGGCAGGAATCCATGAGATTGTTATCACCTTGCTTGAAGCGCTTGGGCTGGTCGTCTTGGTGGTCTACATTTTCCTTCAGGGTTGGCGCGCTACCCTCATTCCTTTACTAGCTGTGCCTGTGTCGTTGGTCGGCACGTTCGTTCTCTTTCCGGCGCTCGGCTTTTCGATCAACACGCTGTCATTATTTGGCCTCGTTCTCGCAATCGGCCTGGTGGTCGATGATGCCATCGTTGTCGTCGAGGCGGTAGAGCGGCATATAGAGGAAGGTCTCTCGCCGAAAGATGCTGCTTTGCGGGCGATGGAGGAGGTGTCGGGACCCGTAGTTGCCATTGCGCTCATACTTGCGGCCGTATTCATTCCCACAGTGTTTATCCCCGGGATCACGGGTCGGCTGTATCAGCAGTTTGCCGTTACCATCGCGATCTCAGTCTTGATCTCTGCTTTCAATGCGCTTTCTTTAAGTCCTGCGCTTTCGGCATTGCTGCTCAAGCCGCGCACCAGAAGACGCGGACCTCTTCGTTTTGTTTTCGATAGGTTTAATCGCGTGTTCGGTCGAGTGACCAACGGCTATGTCGGTTTCTCGGCGGTGCTCATGCGGAAGGCATCTATTAGCCTTGTGTTTCTGGTGGTTGTTGCTGTGGCGGCCGTCCTGATAGGACGCCGGCTTCCTCCATCTTTTTTGCCGACCGAAGACCAGGGATATCTGTTCGTCGCGCTCCAACTCCCCGATGCCTCGTCGTTGCAGCGTACTAGCGAAGCATCCCGAGACGTTGAGAATACCCTGCTTCACACGCCGGGCATTGAAAGCGTAACGTCGGTGATCGGGTTCAGCTTGCTTAGCGTGACCCAAAATACCTACAGCGCCTTTTTCTTTGTCACCTTGAAACCCTGGGATGTACGAACGGCGCCCAATGAACAGTACGCCGCCATCTTGGGTAATGCGGCTGGAGGTTTATCGAAGATAAGAAGCGGCTTGGCCTTTTCGTTTCCGCCTCCTGCGATTCCAGGCGTTGGCACTTCCGGCGGCGTGACATTTATCCTCGAGGATCGCTCGGGGGGTACCCAAGAATTTCTGACCGCGAATTTGGGTAAGTTCATGCAAGCCGCTCAGAAGCGTCCGGAAATTGCCTCGATTAATCCAAGTTACTTACCGAATGTTCCCCAGGTCTACGCCGACGTTGACCGTCTCAAAGTCATGCGACAGGGCGTGAACATCGGAGATGTTTACAGCACCATGCAAGCTTTCATGGGTGGCTATTTGGTGAATTATTTCAACCGCTTTGGCCGTCAATGGCAGGTGTATGTGCAGGGAGAGGGCGATTACCGCACCCGTGCGGAGAATTTGGGGCGCTTCTATGTTGCCAATAATCGCGGCCAGGCGGTGCCGCTTACGGCGGTGACCAGTATCAAACAGATTGCAGGTCCGGAGTTTACGCTTCGATACAACGAATATCGGGCGGCCCAGCTGAACGTCACCACTGCCCCTGGCTATAGCTCCGGGCAATCGACAAAGGCGCTGGAAGACGTCTTCAATCAGACCATGCCGGGCGAGATGGGCTTTGACTATCTGGGCATGTCGTACCAGGAGCAAGAGGCCAATAAGGGAGTCCCCGCGAGTGTCGTTTTCGGACTTTCTCTGTTATTCGTCTTCTTAATTTTGGCGGGGCTCTATGAGAGCTGGTCGCTTCCGTTCAGCGTTCTACTCGGAGTGCCGATTGCTGTATTCGGAGGATTCCTCACCTTGTGGTTGAGGAATTTTGAAAGTGATGTGTACACCCAGATTGGGTTGATTATGCTCATTGGACTTTCCGCCAAGAATGCGATTTTAATCGTTGAATTTGCGAAGGACGAATACGAAAAAGGTAGAACTATCGTCGACGCCGCGTTAACCGCAGCTCGCATTCGTTTCCGTCCGATTTTGATGACGGCCTTTGCCTTCATTCTAGGTTGCGTTCCGCTATGGACAGCCTCTGGTTCAGGGGCTCAGGCTCGACGGGTTCTCGGCACCGTGGTAATCGGAGGGATGCTCGCCGCCACACTGATTGCGATCTTCCTGATTCCTGTCACCTTCGACGTTGTCGAATCTTTGAATGAGAGATTGAGTCGCAAAAAAGAATCTACCCCGCATCCGGTTGAAGTTGGAGCCGGGAGAGGTCCTGCCTAATGCGTCGGCTCAGTCTTATAGTCGGTTTAGCTGGGCTTCTCTTATTAACGGGTTGCAAGGTAGGACCAAATTATCAGCGGCCACAGGTGGCAGTGCCTCCTTCCTATCGTGGGCCCGATAGCGAACAGGCTTCACTCCCAACGTCCATTGGGGACGAAAAATGGTGGAACGTCTTCAAGGATCCTGCTCTTCAAGAGCTGATTCGGACCGCGCTGAAACAAAACTATAACGTGCAGATTGCGGCGACCCGAGTGCAGCAGGCAGCTTCCCAGCTGATAATCACGCGTTCCAACCAATACCCGAACGTAACGGGTGGCCCCGCGGTACAGGGGGTAAGGCAACCGAGCATTCCAGGTATATTTGGCGGCTACTCTTACGTGGCGGACGCTTTGACTTTGTCCGGGTCATGGAACGTAGACTTTTGGGGACGTTATCGCCGCGCCACGGAAGCTGCACGCGCCTCTTTGCTGGCGACGGAGTGGGGACGAAGAGCTGTTATAAGCACATTGGTCGAGAATCTTGCGACGGCTTATTTCCAGCTTCGTGAAAGCGACCTCGAATTAGATATTGCAAACCGTACCCTCGGATCAAGGCAGCAGTCGTTAAAGCTGACGCAGACTCTTGAGCAAGGAGGAGCAACCGGACTGGCGGATGTACGGCAGGCACAGCAACTGGTCGAGGAAGCGGCTGAAACGATTCCACAAGCGGAGCAGGCCATACAGCAGGACGAGAATCAAGTCAGCATCCTTCTCGGAGAGAATCCGGAAACGATCCGTCGCGGATTGTCGATCGAGCAACAGCCTCTTCCGGATACAATCCCTCCGGGCATTCCTTCACAAATTCTGGAACGTCGACCGGACATTCAGCAGTCCGAGCAGAACTTGGTCGCGGCTAATGCCCAGATTGGAGTTGCTCGCGCACAACTATTTCCTCAGATTCCGCTAACCGGCAGCGGAGGATTTGAAAGTATCGGATTGGGTAATTTGTTCACCTTGGCTAACGGCACTTGGAACTTCTCGGCAGCACTGACGCAACCCATCTTCAACGCGGGAGCTCTTCGAGCGAACGTGCGCTTGTCGGAAGCTCAGAAGCAGGAAGCGCTTTTGACCTATAAACAGACAATTCAAACAGCTTTTCAAGAGGTGTCTAATTCCCTGATCGCCTATAAGAAACTGCGCGAGTTTCGAGAACATCAAGCGCTGCTTACCGGGTATGCGAAGGACGCTTCCGACCTGGCGCACACTCGCTACCAAGGCGGCGTAACGAACTATCTGGAAGTTCTCACCAACGAGACGAACTACTTCGCCGCGGAACTAGGCTTAGCCCGCGCACAACTTAGTGAGCGGCTCTCACTAGTTCAGCTTTACAATGCTCTTGGCGGCGGATGGCAAGGATAGTGTTAGACCCCTAACTCCAATTTGGTTTTCTTAAATTGCTCGGCCGCGAAATCCAGCTCCTCACTGGTGTGTGCGGCGGAAATTTGAACTCGAATTCGGGCTTTCCCTTGCGGAACTACCGGATAAGAAAAGCCGATTACATAAACTCCTTTTTCCAGTAAGGAGTCTGCAAATCTTGAAGCGAGCGCCGCATCGCCGAGCATCACGGGAACAATCGGGTGTTCGCCCGGCAAAATCTGGAAGCCGGCTTCGGTCATCGCTTTGCGAAAGCGTGCCGTGTTGTCGTGCAAGCGTTGTCTGAGTTGCGGATTTTCCGCTAAAAGGTCCAAAACTGCCAGAGAGGCCGCTACAATCGGCGGAGCCACGGAGTTCGAAAACAAATAGGGGCGTGAACGTTGCCGCAGTAAGCTGACTATTTCCCTTCGACCGCTTGTGTAGCCGCCACTTGCTCCACCGAGCGCCTTCCCGAGCGTACCAGTGATGATGTCGATGCGCCCCAGCACATTTCTGAACTCGGGAGTACCGCGTCCGGAAGCCCCCATAAAGCCGACGGCATGCGAATCGTCGACCATAACCAGGGCGTTATATTTTTCCGCGAGATCACAGATGGCCGAAAGGTTCGCGATGTAGCCATCCATCGAAAACACGCCGTCCGTTGCTATCAGGCGATAACGGCTGCCGCTCGCCTCCTTCAGCTTGGCTTCCAAATCCGCCATATCGCTGTTCTTGTAGCGATACCGGGCGGCCTTACACAGCCGGATTCCATCTATGATGCTGGCATGGTTTAACTCATCTGAGATGACTGCGTCCTCGGCGTCAAGAAGGGTCTCAAACAACCCGCCGTTGGCGTCGAAGCAGGAGCTGTATAGAATCGTGTCTTCCGTACCAAGGAATTCGGTGAGACGCTCCTCAAGCCTCTTATGAAGTGACTGTGTCCCGCAAATGAACCGAACGCTTGCTAATCCGTACCCCCACTCGTCAAGAGCCTTCCGGGCCGCGTCAACTACGGCAGGGTGATTTGCCAGGCCGAGATAATTATTGGCGCATAGATTGAGCACTGACTTGCCGGAAGCAACTCGAATCTCCGCCTGTTGCGGGCTATCGAGCAAGCGTTCTTTTTTGAAGAGACCAGCCTGCTCAATGGCCGAAATCTTATCAGCTAAATAGCTTTGAACATCTCCGTACATTTTTCACCTATTGATATCTGCGCCGCTCAACCCAGGTCGGTCCAGTCCAGGAGCACTTTGCCGGAATGGCCCGATCTCATCGCCTCAAAACCATTTTCGAACTCACAATAAGAAAATCGATGGGTGATGACAGGCCTGATATCGAGCCCCGACTCAAGCATCACTGTCATCTTGTACCAGGTTTCATACATCTCACGCCCGTAGATGCCCTTAATCGTGAGCATGTTGAAAATGACTTGCCGCCAATCGATAGAAATCTCTTTTGAGGGAATCCCTAACATCGCGATCTTTGCTCCATGACTCATGTTCGCAATCATGTCGCGTAGTGCGGTAGGATTTCCGGACATTTCCAAACCCACGTCGAACCCTTCCGTCATTCCCAGTCGCTTTTGCAGGCTCGGAAGGGACTCCTGTGAGGTGTTGACGGCCGTAGTTGCTCCCATCTGCTCGGCCAACTGCAATCGAAAAGGAATCAGGTCTGTTACTACGATATATCTCGCTCCGGCATGTCGAGCCACAGCAGCCGCCATCACGCCGATTGGCCCAGCGCCTGTAATCAAGACATCTTCTCCCAGTACCGGAAATGACAGGGCGGTGTGCACCGCATTGCCGAAAGGATCGAAAATAGCGGCTATGTCTTGATCGACTTTGGGGCTGTGCCTCCAGATGTTGCTCATGGGAAGCGAGATGTATTCGGCAAAGCATCCTGGCCGGTTGACGCCGACTCCCTGCGTGTGGGCGCAAAGATGGCGCCGGCCGGCTAAGCAATTACGGCATCGTCCACACACCACATGTCCTTCGCCGCTTACAATTTCACCTGGATGAAAGTCATTGACGTTTGAGCCGACCGATACGATCTCGCCTACAAACTCATGACCGATAGTCATGGGTACAGGGATGGTCTGTTGCGCCCATTCGTCCCACTCATAAATATGCAGATCCGTGCCACAAATGCCGGTTTTCTTGACTCGGATCAGAACGTCGTTAATTCCAAAGAATGGCTCCGGCACATCCTCCAGCCACAGGCCTCTAGTTGAGCGACTCTTCACAAGAGCCTTCAAGGGGACCTCCGGGTCTTATTTGTAGCCTTCATCTTCTTGTATCGTAGCTGGAGCTGTCACCAAAACTGGTTCCAATCATCTATGGACAGAAAGGCGGTCGGTGGAAGAACTCATTGAAGCTTTGTCGAGTTCTCTTCGATCAAACAACCATTAATGAAAGCGCTCACGATTATTCCGGGGAAAGCCAACAGCGCAAACGTTGAAGACGTGGCAGAGCCTCAACATAACGAAGGAAACGTTCTAGTTCGAGCGCTTGCCCTTGGAATCTGCGGAACGGATTTCGAACTGGTCTCCGGCGAGTATGGATGGGCGCCTCCGGGAAACAACCAGCTGATTCTTGGACATGAGTCCCTTGGTCGGGTGCAAGAAGCTCCTCAAGACAGCGGTTTTGTCGCGGGCGACCTGGTGGTTGGTATCGTTCGCCGACCCGACCCAGTCCCGTGTGTTGGTTGCGCGGTGGGCCAGTGGGACATGTGCCGCAACGATCGGTACACGGAGCGTGGCATTAAAGAACGACATGGATTTGGCTCAGAGAGGTGGCGCATCGAGTCGCAGTTTCTGATCAAATTGGACCCCACGCTGGGACAACTCGGTGTCCTGATGGAGCCCGCGAGCATACTAGCGAAAGCGTGGGACCAAATTGAACGCATTGGCCGTCGTGCTGAATGGAAACCCCGAACAGTTCTTGTAACGGGGGCCGGTCCGATCGGACTGTTAGGGGCCATGATGGGCAAGCAGCGCGATCTCGAGGTTCACGTTCTCGACAGGGTTGTTGCCGGATTGAAGCCAAAATTGGTTCATGATCTGGGGGCCGAGTACCACACCGGTAGAGTACAAGACTTGGAGTTTCGGCCCGACATCATTATTGAATGCACGGGCGTCTCTTCCGTCGTTGTAGAGTGCATGTTGCAATTGGGAAGCTACGGCATTCTTTGTCTCGCGGGCGTTTCCTCCAAGGACCAACTCGATCAGATGGATGTGGGTAATCTGAACCGGCGGATGGTGCTTGAGAATTGTGTAATTTTCGGTTCTGTGAACGCGAATCTAGGGCACTATGAATTGGCAGCGAAAGCTTTGGCACAGGCCGACCGCAGTTGGCTCTCCCAGCTTATTACGCGAAGAGAAAATCTCTCGAACTGGCAGGCGGCTCTTCAGCGCAAGAGCGACGACATCAAAGTAATTCTTGAGTTCTCCAAGGACCACGTTTGAGCATCTGCTGATCCGCAATGACACAGTTAATCGAAGATTATGCCCTTATCGGCAACAACGCAACTTGCGCGCTTGTTGGACGGAACGGATCGATCGATTGGTTGAGTTTTCCTCGCTTCGATTCTGACGCCTGTTTCGCTGCCTTGCTCGGTACTTCAGAGAACGGCCAGTGGAGCATTGCGCCACAAGCAGAGCATCCGACCGTTAGTAGGCGTTATCGTCCGGGCACTTTGGTGCTTGAAACAGAGTTTGCGACGCCAAACGGGTCAGTCTTGCTCATCGATTGCATGGACCGGCGGGGAGAGCACCAGGATGTAATTCGAGTAGTGCGAGGTCTTCACGGGTCAGTCGATATGGGAATGGACCTCGCTCTACGGTTTGACTACGGAGCTGTGGTGCCTTGGGTCAGCCGCCTGGATGACGGCCGCATCCAGGCAATCGCCGGGCCGCACCGAGTCACGCTTTCGACAAGTGTCGAATTGTGCGGAGAGGATCTCAAAACACGTTCGTCTTTCACGGTATCTGCTGGTGAAGAAGTGGCGTTTGTGATGAGTTGGTCTTATTCTTACGATCCCATCCCCCAAGACATTCAACCTTTGGAGAAGGTCGAACAGATCACGAAATCATGGCAGAAATGGTCTGGGAAATATAACAGTGACGGGCCGTACGCTGAAGCGATACTTCGTTCGCTCATCACGCTTAAGGCGCTGACCCATCATCGAACGGGGGGCATTATCGCGGCGGCCACGACATCTTTGCCCGAAGATATAGGCGGGGTCCGCAATTGGGATTACCGTTACTGCTGGCTGCGGGACTCAACCTTTACGCTGTATGCGCTGCTTGAGTCCGGCTTCACAGAGGAGGCTACGATGTGGCGGGATTGGCTGATTCGGGCTGTCGCCGGTGACCCGGACCAGCTTCAAATCATGTACGGCGTAGGCGGCGAGCGTCGCTTAAATGAATTTGATCTCAATCTCCAAGGCTACGAGGGCTCACAACCGGTACATATCGGAAATGCCGCTGCGGGTCAGTTGCAGCTTGATGTGTATGGCGAAGTGCTCGATTCCCTTTATCAGGCCCGGAAGAAAGGATTGGCGCAATCGGTTCCCATCTGGAGCTTACAAAAATCTCTAGTCAGCCATCTGGAGACGATCTGGGCACAGCCCGACGACGGAATTTGGGAGATCCGAGGCCAGCGGCGTCATTTTGTGCATTCCAAGGTAATGGCGTGGGTAGCGGTCGATCGCGCAGTACGTACGATTCAAGAGTTCCATGAGGACGGCCCGCTTGAGCGCTGGATTAGGCTGCGGGCGGAGATTCACGATGAGGTTTGCCGCCTGGGCTTTAGCAAAGAGACCAACTCGTTCGTTCAATATTTCGGAAGTAAAGAAGTGGACGCGAGTCTGCTGATGCTGCCTCAGGTAGGATTCCTGCCGGTGGACGACGAGAGGATAAAATCGACAATCTCGGTTATAGAAAGCCGCCTTCTGAAGGATGGGTTTGTGCTTCGTTATAACACGCACTCCGGTGTAGACGGCCTGCCTGGGGAAGAAGGAGTTTTCCTGGCTTGCAGTTTCTGGCTGGTCGATTGTTATGTTCTGCAAGGAAGGCAAGACGAGGCCAAGAATTTATTCGAGCGACTTCTCGCTGTCCGTAACGATGTCGGGCTGCTTTCTGAAGAGTATGACCCCAGGGAACAGCGTCAGCTGGGCAATTTCCCTCAAGCTTTTTCGCATCTGGCCCTGGTGAACACTGCGCATAACTTGACGAACACCTCAGAGAATCACCGCAAGCCGGCTCGCCATCGAGCGAGCCGGCACTAAGGGTTCGTTACCGCAGTGATCTGCGCCAAGTGATGACGTCCGTGCCAGGCGTACAACCCGGTGGTCCAATCGAGTCGCATCTGTCCGCGTTCGGGATGCCGGAAGGTTCTGGCAAATCGCTCTTCGCTCATCGACCGCAAGAGAATACTCCAGCGGGCATGAACGACTGTCAGCAGTGCCAACGATAAGTCAACCGGTCCTTGCCTGGCGTCCGGCAGTTCTGCCCAGGCTGCCTGATCGTACGGGATGATCTCAGGGTCTTGCTCGGTGAGCGCCGATCGGTAGCGTGAAACAGAATTCATGTGGCTATCGGCAAGATGATGGACAACTTGTCGCAACGTCCAGCCACCCGGCCGGTAGGTGGCATTCAAATGCTCTTCGTTGAGTGCGCCAACCACCTTCGTCAAATCTGCCGGCAGTTCTTCGATTTGGCTGATCCAACTTTCGAGATCCTTCGTCGTTATCGCCTCAGAGTGCCGGAACCTGCCGATGGGGTATCGCAGGTCTATTTCAGCTTCGGGAATTGCAGGAGAGCCCATACAGGAGAAGGGTAACAGCTTTGTTGAAATTATTTTTGAGCGGGAACCGAAAAACCGGGAGCTCGATTTGTTTCATAATCACCTAGCATGCGAGACGGCAGGTCACAGGAAGGCTCCCCCAACCCCAAGTGCAACTCCCCACGAGCCTTTCTGTGACCCTCGCTGATAACGTTTAGATGGAAGAGCGTGATGGACTACGCCAATCTAGCCGCGCTGCCGGGAACGAACTGGGATTCAGGTTTTTTGGAAGATAGTTCGCTTCGTCAATTGGTGCTGGAGTTTTACGATCGAGAGCGAACGCCGTTGCTTCGTTATGTCTCGTTTCTGGGTATCGACCAAGAGACTTGTCAGGATGTGGTGCAAGAAAGCTTCCTGCGTCTGCATGAGCATCTTTTGTCGGGCGGAGATCGCGCAAACCTTCGCGCCTGGTTATTTCGTGTCGCGCATAATCTCAGCCGGAACCGACAAAGTAGTGTTCATGCCAGCAGGACAGACGCTTTATCCGAACTTGCGAGCGTTAACGATCCGGTAGCTGAAGCTGCCTCGCCGGAAGAAGCGCTCCTGCAGCAAGAGCGAGAAGTGCGATTTCGGAGAGCTGTTCAAGCGCTGTCGTGTGCGCAGAAAGAGTGTCTAGTGTTGCGGTCGCAAGGGTTCAAGTATCGCCAGATTGCGGACGTTCTACAGCTTTCGGTTTCTACGGTGGCAGAGAATGTGCAGCGAGGGCTGGAGCAACTGAGGAAGACGATATGAGGCAGGCAGGTCATCTAAACACCGAATTACTGGTGCGGGCTTTGGACGACGAGCTTACTTCATCTGAGCGCGTTGAAGTCGAGTCGCATCTTGCAACCTGCAGTGAATGTCAGGCGAGCTATCGCGAACTGGGTATTTTGTCGGTGAACTTCGAGTCTCTGGTGGCTGAACGACCCGTTCCGCCAGTTGGTGTGGAGCGGCGCGATCTAGAGCAGGAGCTTATTCACAAAGAATTTGGAGCGGTGAAGGGCGCCAATCTGCGGCAATGGGCTCGCCCAGCGAGCTTCATCTTGGCAATCGCCGCCAGCGTGATCTTTGCTCTTTTATTCCTACCTCGAACGCCGCAGAGAGAGGTCGGCAGCAAGGCCGCTAGTTCGGGTGAATTATCACCGAGCATCTTTGAAGCGGACGGCGAGACCTTTGTTTCCTTGCCCTATTCGAACGCCAGTCTGCCGATGAATGCTCATCATGTCGTCCGGATGCAGATTCCGGTGTCATCACTGCTGGATGCAGGAGTGATCTTTGAGCCTATTTCCAATGAGGTGACGTCCGGTGATCGTTCAGTTTTAGCGGATGTGCTTCTTGGTGTGGATGGCGAGCCGCTTGGCGTTCACGTCGTTAGCTCGGAATGAGTTGGATTAGGAGAAGAAAGAATGAAGAGCCCTATTACTTTGGTTGTCAGTGTCGGCCTGGCAAGCCTTTCCGCTTTTGCTCAGATGGGTCCGCCTCCTGGTGGTGGCGGCATGGGTCACATGGGGCCGGGTGGTCCGTTCGGCTTCGGTCACCGCACAAAAATGGTGACGGGTGCGCCGTACAGTGCGACTGTGACGAACACGGTTGTTCAGCAGCTCGCGGGAGGCAACAGCATCCAGCGCACGACGACGGGTCAGGTAGCAAGAGACAGTTCCGGACGCACGTACGAGCAGCAGACTATTACGGGTGGGCCGTTTGCACAAAAAGGTCCGGTGACGATCACATTCATTTCAGATCCGGTGGCCGGCTATAATTACGTGCTAAATTCGACGGCCAAGACGGCGATGCGCCACCAGTTAAAGGTAGACACGTCGGGCACTCCACGTCCCGATTGGCATGGTAGGCAACCGAAAGACAGCTCAAACGTGACGGAGTCCGATCTGGCGCCTGACAGCAGCAGCGGCGTGACTGCTCAAGGAAAGAGTATGACCCGAACAATCCCGGCTGGAACAATCGGGAATACGCAGGCTATCACGTCGACGAGTCAAACCTGGTACTCGACAGACTTGCAGATTGTAGTCAAAGCCGTTCGGAACGATCCTCGATTTGGCGAATCGACCTATGCGCTGAGCAATGTGGCGACCAAGGAGCCAGACGCTTCGCTCTTTCAAATTCCTGCCGGTTATACGGTGAGCGACGCTCCGCAACACGGACCGCATGAAGGGCCTCCGCCTCCCCTGCAGTAACATCCTGTTCAACTGAGTAAATGTCGATGGCGTCTTACCCACTGTAAGTATTCCCAGAGCGAGATTCGTTCTCGCCACACAAACTGCCAGAACACACGAGCGGTTACCGAATCAGCGGGGATTCCGGCGTATGTCTCGATTCGCCAGCGCAAGTACGGTGAATTCCATGGGCAGATCCGGTGTCCTCGAGACGCGACCCAAAGGAATACGAACATTAGCGAGGAGTGCGCGCTTCGGCGGCGGCAGTACTTTGTTTGCCGTTGTTTGCTCCGGGACTGGCATAATAACCGGTTCTGGTTCGGACAGTCGGTTTGCCTGGACCATCCACGGTCACCTTAATTTGCCGATAGCTTCCGTCCAGTTCCTGAATAGTAGGAGAGTAAGCAATCGTGTACTGGTTGCGGATATCGTGAGCAATCTCCAGAGCCTGTGACTTCACGTCACCCAAATCTTTTGGATAGAAAGATAATCCACCGGTAGCGCCAGTAAGTTCGTTAAGAGCACGTTTAGCTTTGCTCGCTTCGCGTTTTTCTTCTTCCGTAAACAGGCCGATTGAATAAACAAGGGTGTCCGCTTGATTCGCTCGCAGGACTACCTTTTCAAGGCCGATGTTGCTCGCATTGTCATTTCCGTCAGTAATTACCAAGAGGACCTTTTTGTCCTTTTTTGCCTGCTTGTTGATGTAATCGAGCGACATGTTGACAGCGTCACGCATGGCTGTTCCGCCGCGTGAGTCAATGCGGGCTAAACCTTGCTCCATTTTGTGCAGGTCATTCGTAAACGGGACATCTAAAAATGCATCGTCATTGAAGTTGACAATGAAGACTTCGTCGTCCGGGTTGGAGGCCCGAACCATGGCCACAGCTGCGGTTTCCACACGCGCGCGCTTACTCATCATGCTGCCGCTGTTGTCGATCAGAATACCCAGTGAGACCGGCACATCTTCCCGCCGGAAAATCTTGACCTGTTGGGGCTGCCCGTTCTCAAAAACCTTGAAGGCGTTTTGGTTGAGATCGGTCACCAGTTTGCCTTTGTGGTCGGTGACGCTGGCATGCAGTACCACCAGCCGCGTGTCGGATCTAAACTGGGCCGTCACGAGGCAAGAAGCGAACAATACGGCAAAGAAGACGCCGCCGGCAAACTTCTGAACTCGCAAATAGATCAGTCTGCTACTGAGTAGGTGCATAGTATCCAAGGCGGAAAAAAGCTTTCAGGGGTGGAAGTCCACGAGGCTGGTTTAATTTCACCTGTACACGACGATACTTACCGTCCCGTTCGCGATTCCTCGGTGTGTAGCCCAATATGTATTCGTTCCTCAGTTCTATTCCAATTTTCGCAGCAATGTCGGGAAGTTCCGCAATATTATCTACCGCGTAGGCACGTCCGCCGGTTTGTTCAGCTAGCTCGTTGAGCAGGCTAGGTCCGGAAGCCTCTTCCGGCGTTCGCCCGCGATTGCCCATGGCTTCAAAAATCCCGATGGCAAAGATTTGGACGTCGGCTTCCCGAACGGCGTTCTTGATTTCTGTTTCCGTGTATCGGCTGCTGTTGTCGCCGCCATCAGAAATAATCAATACCGCTTTGCGCGGGTTGTGGGCCTTCTTCATTTCGTGCATTGCCAGATAAACGCTATCCAACAAAGCGGTTCTGCCACGTGACTGAGTGAAGGTCAGCGTACTTTGAAGCTTGTCGGTGTCGGTGGTGAAAGGGACGGAGAGCTCCGGACGGTCATTAAACTGAACCAGAAAAAACTCGTCCGAAGGGTTGGAGGTTTTGAAGAACTCGGCTGCGGCTTGACGGGATTTCTGGAGTTTCGGGCCCATGCTCCCACTGGTATCGAACACCAGACCTATAGAAATGGGAGCATCTTCGCTCGAGAACTCAGTTATGCTTTGTTCAACCTTGTCCTCATAGAGGCGGAAATGCTCTTTTTCCAGACCGGTTACAAAGCGATTTAACGGGTCAGTGACTGTCACGTTGATCAGGACCAGAGTCTTTTCGACTCGAATGTTTGGAGAACGTGATGTTGTAGTTGTGGTGTTCGAAGAACTCTTACGCGACTCTATTGCGACTGGCTCATCCGGCGGTTTTCCGTCCGCCTTCTTGGCTGTAGAAAGGTCCTCTCCAAAGGGGAGAATGGCGCCCGCAAATGTGAAGAAGAAGGCCGACCCGGCTAACAATCCCACAAGGGGAAAAATCTTGAGGCCGGAACGGACGCTCATAGACAACCTTCGCGGCAAAATTCGCGTCCGCATGCTAATCGTACTTTCTGACCTCGATCATACCATCGGCAAAGTTACTGAAATAGAATGCAAAACGGTCAAAACGAGCCGTTTCCTGATGCGCATAGAATAAGTGAAAGAAATCATAGCGACAGATTCACTCATGCACATTCTTTTTCGCTGCGGCTCCGTTGCCCTGTTACTGGCTGCGGGCTGCTGCGCTTTCCAAGCAGATACTCAGCCGTCTTCACAAACTGGTCAATCCTCACAAACTGCTGGGGCGGCACAGGCGGCCAGCGGGCAAGCCTTGTTTCTGCAACGATGTGCCTTTTGTCATGGGCGCGATGCAGGGGGAGGCGAAACCGGTCCGGACCTGACCAACTCCAAGCTGGTCAGCGATGACGTGAACGGCGACAAGATTGGAAATGTGGTGAGGAATGGCCGTCCCGAAAAGGGGATGCCGGCGTTCAACCTATCGGATCAGGAGATAACGGCGCTCTCCGCGTTCATCCATGATGCGAAGAAGAAAGCCGATTCGCAACAGGGTGGACGAAAAGGAGTTGACGTTTCGGACTTGCAATCCGGCAATGCCGAAGCAGGGAAGACTTATTTTGATGGCGCGGGCGGTTGTTCATCCTGCCACTCCGGTTCGGGCGATCTGGCCGGGATCGCGATCCGTTATCAAGGTCTGAAGCTCGAGGAGCGCATGCTCTATCCGAAGGGCGCAAAATCTACGGCGACGGTCACTCTATCTTCCGGTCAAACTTTCAGCGGCAAGGTTAATTACAAAGATGAATTCACAATTGGTGTTGTCGATAACAACGGCTGGTATCGCTCTTTCCCGACGAAGTCCTCTAAGGTGACGGTGGACAATCCGGTTCAGGCCCACGTTTCTTTGTTATCCAAATACACGGACGACGACATTCATAACCTGATGGCGTATCTCCAAACTTTGCGCTAGGACCTTTCATAGAACCTATCGATTTATAGAACTAACCCATGCGTCTCTTCCAGGTTCTCTTCTATTCCGCGATTGCCGTCTGGTTTTCGGTAAGCCTCGTGGCGCAAGGACTCGATCCGGATGCCTTGCTTCATCCGCCATCAAATAGTTGGCCTCAATATCACGGAGATTACTCAGGGCGACGACACAGCCCATTAACGCAGATCACGCCAAAAAACGTCGATCAACTCACTCTGAGCTGGCTGTTCCAAACGGGAAAGTCGGACACGATCAAGGCTACCCCACTACTCGTTAATGGAATTTTGTACTTTACGATTCCGGACAATGTTTGGGCGGTGGACGCGCGCTCGGGTCATCAAATTTGGCATGTTACTTATCCGCCAAACAAGGGATTTCATATCGGTCATCGTGGTGTTTCGATGTACAAGGACTCACTTTACTTCACGACTCCCGATGCGCATTTGCTTTGCCTGAATGCGAAAGACGGGGCAATCCGCTGGAACGTTGTCATCGCTGACTCTCACCAAGGATATTGGGCTACAATGGCGCCTCTTATCGTCGGCAATCACGTTATTGTTGGCGTCTCGGGGGATTTCGACAATCTCACTGGATTCTTACGGTCCGTCGATGCGGATACGGGAAAAACGCAATGGCAGTGGGACTCGACGCCTCCAGTTGGCACGCCTAACGCGACAACCGGTGGCATGACCTGGATGACTGGCACTTACGATCCCAGTCTGAACTTACTTTATTGGGGAACCGGTAATCCGACGCCCGTACTTACGGCAGCAACGCGCCCTGGCGACAATTTGTATACGTGCAGCATAGTCGCCCTCAATCCTGATACGGGCAAACTTGTTTGGGCATTTCAGGCTTCGCCTCATGATACTCACGATTGGGACGCGGTCGAAACTCCCGTCCTGGTGGATGGAGACTTTCATGGTCAGTCTCGTAAGCTTCTACTCCAGAGTTCCCGAAACGGCTATTTCTTCGTTTTAGATCGGACGGACGGGAAGTCTCTTCTTACGGTTCCGTTCGGGACTGTCAATTGGGCGTCCAAAGTGGATGAAGAAGGACGGCCCATTCCGAACCCGGCGAAAGAACCGGCACGTGATGGTCGCCTAGTGGCTCCGGATGAAGGTGGAATGACGAATTATCGATCACCCAGCTTCGATCCGGACACGGGACTATTACTCGTGAGCACTCAGCCGAGTTATGGAATTTATTTTCAGAAGCCTGCGGACGGAACTTTCGGTTGGGCGGGCGCGGATTATAGTGTCTATGATAATGGGGTTCTCAAGGCGATTGACTATCAGACGGGCAAGGTTCGCTGGAAGCATGAACTGGGAGAAGCTCACGCGGGTTCCGGGGTTCTGACTACGCAGTCTGGGCTGGCGTTTACTGGAGACGGTGAAGGAAACTTCCTTGCCGTTTCGACGAGTGATGGGAAAACGCTTTGGCATGCCGGGTCGGGCAGTCATATTGAAAGCTCGCCGATTACTTATGAGTTGGACGGTAGACAATACGTAATTACCAGTAGCGGCAGTTCTCTTTTCGCCTGGGGGTTGCCGGATTCGGCAGTACGCTAACGTTCTCGATTGTGTGTCTGTGTTGTTGAGTGATGAACTATGAATTATTGGGTTGGGGCGACTCTCCTCTGTCATGCGACGTGCAGAGGAGAGGGCTGTTCCCGTCCCCTAGTAGACACACTTATCCACTGATTCTCTAAATTTCCTGCTGATTGTCAAAGATCGGGGACTGCTTTTTAGAGCGAAGAATGCTTTCCGTCGTTTTAGGCGGCCTTGAAGATCTTGGCGAGCTCGGGATTGGCGTTGAGTTCGGCGTTGAAGCCTTCGAGTGCGTTGGCGAGGACGTTCTTTACTGCGTGGAATGGGATCTGAGTGTGGCCGGGGAGGCGCGCTTCGACCGTTTCGCGGATGCTGGTGTCGAGTTCTTTTTCTTCCGCTTTGGCGTTTGCCATTCGAACCCGAACTTCGTGCGCTTCCTGCTTTCTTAGGGCTTCGGCTTCTTTGCGGCGCTCGGCGGCTTCTCTTTGTTTTTGCTTTTCGAGGTCGGCTTCCTGCTTGCGGCGGTCGGCTCGGAACTTTAACAGGTCGCTGAGGCATTTGGAGAAGCCTCGGTCGTTGGTGGTTTGGTAGCGGAGGAAGAGAGCGAAGGATTTTTGTTGGTTACGCTCGGGTTCTTTGGTGTCCATGGAGAGGTCTTGGAGCAGTTGGGCGCGGCGGCTGAGCCAGAAGTGCTCGACCATTTTGTCGACCAGCATGTGTTCGGTGGGGGTGTTGGGTTGGTGCTCCATGCGCATGGCGAAGAGGAGGCTTTCGAATTCTTCTTCGTTTTCGGTGGGCAGGACTTGGAAGGTGCTGCGGAATCCGTAGCGGAAATTGTTGAGGCAGGAGGTGGATTTCCCTTCCTCGGTACGGGGTCCCGTGGAGTGCAGAGAGTTGGCGCGATTGGCTTCGATTTGGGCTTCGGTGGCGGGCATGGGATTTGGGTCTCCTTGTAAATAAGAAAAGCGCCGGGAGGCATGACAGCCTCGCCGGCGCTTTTCGCTAGCGTTTCCTCTTCAGGAAGATAAGAGTGTACACTACCGTTCCAAGCGATTCCTTGTATATTGTTGATTTTGTTGGGAATATAGGTTGTGACCGAGTTTCGAGAGACTACGGGATTTTGGGCTGGTAGTCCTTCCAGGCTGTCAGCACCGGGAACCGTCGTCCTTCGGAACCAAGAACGTCAGCTGACTCGGAATTCCATCGTGCCCTGCTGGAAAAAGTCCCCGATGATCTTTTCGGTGACTAAATCTCTCCCGACCTGACAAATCGACCAACGCGGTCGAGACTACATCACCACGGGATCACCTCGCCTGTGCGGGAGAAGGCGCCCGTCGGACCATCCGGTTCGAGCATCGCGAGGCGCACCGGCTCGCGGGCGCCCTCCTCGACAGTTCCCGTGCCCTCATAGTTGTTGAGGTTGGTCTTGATGAAGCCCGGGGAGCAAGCGTTCACCTTTATCCCAGTCGATTCCAGCTCGATCGCCATAGCGAGCGTCATAGCGTTCAGAGCTGTTTTGGACGCAGAGTACCCGGGGCCGAAGATCTGACGATAGGGGAAGGCCGGGTCCGCGTTCCTCGTCAGCGAACCAGCACCGCTCGAAACGTTGACGATGCGGGCTGCCGGGGCCTCGCGCAGCAGCGGCAGCATCGCCTGATAAACCGCCAGGACGCCTAAGACGTTGGTCTCCCAAATCGCGCGCACTTCGTCGAGCGACACATTGCTCGGGCGGTTCAACTTGGCGTACTCCTCGACCGACATGCCGGGCAGCTTACTGGTATTCGAGATGGCCGCATTGTTGACGAGCACGTCGAGGCGGCCAAGCTCCTTACGGATGCGCTCCGCTGCGGCGGCGATCGAAGCCTGATCCGTCACGTCGAGCTGGAGCGCGCGGGCATCCGGCCCAACCTCCTTGGCCGCAGCCTCTCCACGCTCGAGATTGCGCGACCCGACCAGCACAGTGAAGCCGTGGGCCACGAGATCCTTTGCGATCTGGAGACCGATTCCTTGATTAGCCCCGGTCACCAGGGCGACAGGTTTGTCTTGCATAGTCATCTCCTTTTTTGCATTGATGTGTGGAATGGGCATTTCTCCCCTGCGCATTGGAGTAAGCTGGCAATGTAGTCGCACCATGCATTGTTGGAATAGAATCTATGCGTCCCACGCAATTACGAAACGTCGACTTGAATCTCCTTGTTCCTCTGAAGGCTCTGCTGCACGAGCGGAATGTGACACGGACGGCGGAGAAGACAATGGAACCGCGGCAACGCATCTGATCCTCAGTCCACTCGTGTTGGCGCAGCGGGCGGATTAAGAGTTGTCTCTGTCCATCTTCAGGCCAGAGCTTTGCCGTAAAGCACAAGCAACCGACTCCAAGCTTTCTCGGCTTGTGGTTCGTTGTAGACGTGTGAGTCCGGCGGGCACCAGCCATGCGCCGCGCCGGCATACACCTGGATTTCCGCGGGCAAATTCGCTTTCGCAAAGGTGTCTTTCAGAATGTTCTTGTCGTTTGGCGACCGCGCATCGTCGTTAGCCGCAATCGCAATGAGGAACTGCGCCTTGCTTGTCGCTGCTTCGATATGTGGACTGTTCGATTGATCTGTGACCAGCCCACCGCCGTGGAATGATGCGACGGCTCCGATGCGTTCAGGCACGGCCGCAGCAGTCCGGAAAGCAATCGGACCGCCCATGCAATAACCCTGCGTACCAATCCTGCGATTCCCGGCGACGGCGGATTGTCCGTCCAGCCACGCGATGAACGCTTTCGCATCGGTCATGTGGGTCCGCTGGTTGAGAGCTTGTGCGAGCGGTCTCACCTGATCTAGCGGCGTTGCGGCGCCGGCGTCCGCAGTCGGCGCTTTCTTGGTCCGGTAGAACGGGTTCACTACAAGCACCGAGTAGCCCGATTCGGCGAGTCGTTTGCCCATTTGTCGAAAGGCCGGCCGCAAACCGAAGATGTCCGGCCAAATGAGAACGCCCGGAGCTGTCCCGCTTGCGGGATGCACGAAGTAGCAGTCCGCTGTGCCGTCCGGCGTGGTCACGTTGACGCCGGATTCGGTGACTGCAAACGCGTTGGCAACTTTCGGCAATATCATCGCAATACCTGCTCCCAACAGGACGCCGAACTGCTTCCTGGTCACCTTGCCGAGCCTCTCGTGCTCTAGCCGGTCATTCTCGAAGTGGTCCTGATCACACATAAATCGGATTTTCTATGGATGCGTTCTTTGCGCCGAAAGACCGCGCAGGCATCGTTTTATTTTAATACCCCCGAATTGCGACAGCGTCGACACGAACTACTCGAGCAGCTGACACGAACCTGACAACACGCGACGCTAACGGATATGCTTCCTCGCGAAATCGCTGTGTTGGGGTCACCACACCAAACGTCAAAAATCGTACGCTAAGCCGCGAGGGCGCCCTGGCGCCCTCAACTGACGAGAAGCGCGTTTGAACTAACCCGCTTGCGCGGGGGACGCTGCGTGGGACGGTTCCAGAAGCGATAGTGCTCGATCGCGGGTAAATAGTCTGGGTCACGAGGAGGTCCCTGTGACTCGTTTACGAAAATTGATGCTGGATGAGCTCCAGCGTCGTAATTACGCTCAGAATACCGTAAGAACTTACATTAAGGCAGTCGAGGAGTTTGCCGCTTATTTTGGCAAAGCACCTGATCAGTTAGGGCCGGAACAGATCCGTGCATACCAAGTGCATCTGTTCCGGGACCGCAAGTTGGCACTGGGAACGCCGGTGGTTCATGGCGTCGGCGACCGCGCCGGCTTCGTTCCGCGTCTGATCGGCATCGCGCGGAAAAAGGGCGTTTCGGCATATGTGGGCGACGGGCTCAACCGCTGGTCTGCGGTACACCGGCTTGATGCTGCCCGTCTCTTCCGGCTGGCGCTGGAGAAGGGGGTCGCGGGCGCCCGGTATCACGGGGTCGCCGAAGAGGGCGTGCCGTTCAGAGACATCGCTGGCGTAATCGGCCGACGCTTGAAGGCGCCGGTTGTCGGCAAGTCCTCGGCTGAGGCCGCCAAACAATTTAGCTGGCTCGCGTCCTTGGTTTCGGTCGACAATCCCACGTCCAGCAAGTTGACTCAGGAACGGCTGGGATGGCGCCCAACCCAAGCAGAGTTGATTCCCGATATCGACCAGCCGGGCTATTTCGAAAACTGACAAGAGATCAGCCGCGCGTCTACCCTGCCAGCTCACGGCCCTGCGTGGCGCATATCAAACTGCAATAGGTTCGAGCCGATTGGCGCGGGCGGATGCCGCCTGGGAAGGGGAAGCCGGATTCCGGCTGCGGCTGTATTGTCTTGGCGAACAGCCCATGACCCTCCTGAAGGCTGTGCTGAAGGCGCTTTCGGATTCATAACTGAGCGAGAGGGCAATAACGGAAATCGGATCGCTGGAATTCGCCAGCTTGTCCCCGGCCAGCATCATTCGCCAGTGCGCCAGGTACTCCATCGGGGACACCCCGACCTTCTCCTTAAATCTCAGTGCAAAGGTGGATCGCGACATGCCGACGCGCTCCGCCAGCTCCTGTAATGTCCAGCGACGCGCCGGATCGTCATGCATAGAGCTGATCGCCGCGCCCATCTGTTTATCTGCCAGGGCGAAGAGCCACCCAACGCCACCTTGCAAGCCTTCCGCCAGATGCAGCCGCAGAGCCTGAACCAGCATCATGTGAGCAAGGTGCTCCGCGACCAGAAAGCCGCCCGGCTGTGGCTCGCGCAACTCCTGCATCATCCGCTCCAGAGACCAACGCATCGCGGCTTTATCCGATTCTTTCCGGATATGCACGATGGGCGGGAGCATTCCCAAGAGGATGCCGGCATGATTGCCGCTAAGGGCGAAGAACCCACCGACGATAAAGCAATCCCCGCCTCCATTTACCGAGACGATGCCACCATTCCGCCGCGCCATGGAAAAAATCGTGAGGCCGTCAACAGGCGTCAGCGTCAAATCGCTTGCCAGGCGGAAAGGCAATCCACGCGGCAGCAGAAAGCAGTCCCCTGTAGTTAGGCGTACGGCGTCGGGAACGCCCTCCACAGACAGCCAGCACTGGCCAGAAACCACCGCGTAGCATTTGATTCCTTCATGCTGGGGGAACTGGATGGACAAGTCTCCTCCTACATCAAAACCACCGCACATATAACTGCGCGGTTTCAGGAGCGAAAGCACATCTGAGAGTGGATCCATTGGCTATCCCGGACGATTACGAAGAGAATACGGACTCTACAGCGTAGCTCGTATCACCTCAATCACTTACCTTGATGATAACGGGGCTGCGAATGCGGTCACGTCACCCCAACAACGTAGCTTATGAAAAAAGTTCTTGTCATCGGAGCATCGGGCTTTCTAGGGAGGCCTGTCGCCCAAGCGCTGCTTGCAGACGGTTATGCAGTCCGCTGTTTGGCACGGAACCCGGCGCGGGTCCAAGATTTGGCTACGATTGGCTGCGAGATTGTCCAGGGTGACATCTCCGATTTCGCGTCGATGCAGTCTGCATTGCAATCCATGGATGCTGTCTACATCTCCATCCATACGCTCTCACCCCAACCTGCCAGTACGGCGGGCCAGGGCTTTATGGAAGTGGAAAGGGAGGGATTAGAGAACATTGTGACGGCTTGTCGGGCGAACGGCGTGCGTCGCCTGATCTACGTTACCTTTCTCGGGATCTCGCCGGATTCGCCGAGCGCGTGGGTGCGCGGGCGCTGGGAGGCGGAACAATTTCTAGTGAAGAGCGGCCTCGATGTAACGGTCATCCGGCCTGCCCAGATCGTCGGCGTGGGCGGACGTGGTTTCGACATGATGGCGGCCAACGCGAAGAAGTCAGTCGCCATGACGATGGCCCGCGGCCGGCAAAAGAACCGCAATATCGCCCTTGACGACCTGGTGTACTATCTTGTCGGCGTGCTCAACGATCCACGCGCCTATGGGCAGCGTTACGACGTGGGCTGTGATGACATCCTGACGAACGACCAGATGATGGATATCGCGGCAGAGGTCCTGGGCAAAAAGCATCCTTCCAAAATTCATCTTTCGCCCACGCTTCTGGGCGCGCTCGCGCCACTCATCGAACGGATGAACAAGCTCTCAAAAGGTTCGATCAAAGGCATTGTGGATAGCGGGGGGACCGACGCGATCGGCGATACCATGCCGATACGCACGATCTTGCCTCGGCCGCCTCTGTCCTATCGCCAGGCTGTGGAACGGGCGTTGACTGGCTCCAGCGCCATTCGGCGTTAGGGCAGCCTAGCGCGGCGAAAGCGGTCACAGTCATGAAACTATTCAAAGGAGAGTTCTAAAATGCGTGTTTTCGTTACCGGTGCTACCGGCTTTGTCGGTTCAGCCATTGTTCAGGAGCGAATCAACGCGGGCCATCAGGTGCTCGGTTTCGCTCGCTCCGATGCGGGCGCCAAATCTCTTATGGCCGTTGGCGCCGAGGTGCGACATGGCACAGCTCGGTGAGCGATGCGGATTACCCAATCGAATGGCAGATCAGCATTTCTTCGCTATCGATCGAGCTCGAGATGTTCACTCCTCTGCTGGATCAGGAGATGCCTGCGGTCCCGGGTGGTGGCAGCCCCGCTTATTGGGAAGGCTCATCCCGCTTCCGAGGAACGCGACGGGGCCGACCTGTCAGTGGGAAGGGCTATGTAGAACTGCTTGGCTATAACAGGCAATAAGGTTGCTGTGGTGGGGTTCCTGGGCCGATACTTTTCGCATATTGGGTTCAAGCCGTAAGGGTCGCGACGTGCCGGTCAATATATCGGGCTGCGGCTTCCCAGTAGATTGCATGTCCTTCTGCGTACAGGCGCGCCCATGGCTGTCGACCGGTGTGTGAGCTTTTAGCAAGCAGGCTGAACATGGCTCTCGCTCGCCGCGCCATCATCGGCGGTAGCGCTTGGCAATCGTTGGAGCTTAATCGATAGCCATGAAGTAAGGCTGCCAAACGCAAGTTGTCAGCGTGCGGATCGCCTCCTGGCTCGATGGGGAGGAATGTGACGGCGGCGTACGACAGGTCCCACAAGCGAGAGCCTGGCCCGGCTCCGTCCCAATCTATGAAGACCCATCGTTCTCCGTCGCGAACCAGGTTTCATGGAGCGAGGTCGTTGTGACAGATAAGGCTTTCTTGGTCGGGAGTTATTACGACGTCCCACCCATCAGAGCCAACCGGCAGGAAGGTGGCGGAAAGGTCGTGCAATCTTCGCACGATGTGGCCGACTCGCTCCAACTCCGAAAGGTTCATGGAATGAGCGGATCCAACGACGCCCGGGATGTACTCTAAAACCTGCCGCCCGCGTTCGTCGCGTCCGAGGTGCTTTGGAGAGGCGTTAAATCCTTGCTTCAGCAAATGAGTCAGGAGCGCTTCGACGTTTGCCAAGGCAGGCGTAACGGGCTTACGTACGGTCGCTCCGATCCGCACGACGCGATCTGCGACGTTGCCGCCTTTCAGTAGCTCCTCGCCGTACGTCATCAATGAATGCTAGCAATTGGCTCCTTCACGAGGAAGCATCGGGCAGACGCATCGGAGGAGGTGATTCGCGGAGATGTCAGGCGTTGAAGTCCGCAACCGAGGAGGACCGCTAAGAAGCGCTCTTACTGTGCGGGTTTGTCCAGTGGCTGACCTAGGGGAACGGGCGTTCCGAAATTAGGCGTGCCATCGGCATTCCAGGTGAAGCGCTGGATACGCGGCGAGCGCAAATTCTTACAGCCTTCGTGCGGCTCTGGATTGGCGTGGTAGATAATCCAATCTTGTGTGCCGTCGGGCGATTTGAAGAAGCCATTGTGTCCCGGTCCGAATGCGCCGGCTTGAGGATCCGTCGAGAGGAACGGGTGGTTGACCTTTGTCCAGCTTTTTGCATCGAGCAGGTTGGCGTTTACATTCGCTTCAATGATGCCAAGCGTGTAAAAGTCCGTCCAGCAGCCGGAAGCCGAGAGCACGATGAAAATCTTGTTGCCGTGCAGTAGCATCTCCGGGCCTTCATTCACATTGACGTGCCTGCCGGGCAGGTTGCCGTGCTCTTCCCAGGGATAAGTTGGTTTCGAAATCAATGTGCGTGGCGAGTCGATGGTCCAGGGATTACTCAGGTGGGCGATGAACAGGTCCTGCTCACCGTCGTTCTCGGCTTTCCAGCCAGACCACACAAGGTAGTGGTCCCCATGGAGATCGAAGGTGGTCGCGTCGATAGCCCATTTGTCGCTTGAATCGTTAACCTTGCCCTTGAATGTCCAGGTTCCTTCGATGGGATCGTTATTGTCGTTCTCGACGACATAGATGCGGTGCGAAGCATTGTCGCCGGCATCGGCGGCGAAGTAGATGTACCACTTGTTGCCCCAGCGATGGAGTTCGGGCGCCCATAGCTGCTGCGACCAGGGGTGGCCGGGTTCAGGTGTCCAAACTGCTTTTTTCTCGGCGTGTCGGAGGTCGGTGATGTCGGCTGTTTTGCGGAGGGTCAGGTTCGTGCCGGATGAATTCGAGTAATAGTAGAAGCCATTCCAATAAACTACCCACGGGTCGGGGCCGGTTTGCAGCAGTGGGTTGGTGAAGGTGTCGCCCTGGGGGGCGGTGGCAGGGGGAGCAAGGGCTTGAGCTCGGCTGTTCGGTGCGGCGCAGAGCGCTGCCGCAGCGGACAGGGCTATAGTCAACAACGACCTGATATTGCACAACTTTATCCACCTGAGGTTCATTGGGTATTTGACGAGCGCACAAGACAAGATGTTGCTACTGGAAGCGGACTGGTCGAGGCGCCAGGGCTGCTGAGATGTTGAATGTCATCGAGGGGTGCTATGCGGGAAAGTGGTTGAAGTCTTCGGCGACCATCCGCTTGTAGTATTTTAGCTACGACAGAGGCAAGATTTCAGCGAATGAGCCAGAAGGTCGTTTGGTTGTTCGGCAGAGGTCTATCGATCGGATGCGGTCTGACCTGGGACGTTCCGGAAACTTGGCAGGAGTTGGAACGGGCAAAAAGGCTAGAGAAGATACGCGAGGCATTGCTCGCCGAAATGGAGGGTCCAACTGTATGTACGAGAAGCATACGGCGGTTCTTGGAGTTTCTCGCTCATCGGACCACAGCGGGTTGGCGACATTTGTTTCTGACTACGAATTGGGACTTTTTGCTGCAGCGCGAAATTCTTGCGGTCGTTCCAGACAAGGTTAAGCCAGCCTGGCTCTCGAGCAGCCATGTATTTCACTTAAATGGAACTCTCGAAGATCCACTGGACCATCATTTCCGCAGCCCGTTTCTGTTACCCGAAGACTCTTACTCACAGCGGGTAACTACGACCGAAGCGAACCGCGCCTTTAGCGAAATGATCTGGGAGAGGACCTTTGTTTTATTAGGCATGTCATTCGAATGCGCAACGGACAGGTTCTTGTTGCAGCAGCTAAACAAGGTCGAAGACCATCTGCCAATAGGGGAATCTAAATGGTTCATTGTAAATCCGGATCCAGATACCCTCTCAATCGTATGCAAGCGAATACAAGGAGCTCTACCCCACTCGACTGTCCTTCCTATTTGCCGCACTCTCAACCAGTGGCGAGAGGAAGGATTCAACGAGTTGATTTCTCGGGGAATATCTAATTTTTAAGCTCGGTAAACTATTCTGGCAAGATCTGGATTGCAAGACTCGATGCCAGCTGAGATCATGCGAAAACGACGACATCACTATGTGCCGAAGTGGTACTTGGAAGCGTGGGCGGACGACGGCCGGGTATTTTGCCTCCGGGAAGGTCAGATTGTGCATCCGGCTCTAAAACATATGGCGGTGGAGCAAGACTTCTATGCGGTCCGCGATCTCATGCCCGAAGATGTCGAGGTGATCCGGCGCGGAATAATAGCTGCATCGGACGAACGCGTCAGAACTATTCACGAGCAACTGCTCACGGCATTTGTTTTTTAGCCCACTGGAATCGAGTGCTGTCTGAAAGGCCAGATACTTCGGAAGCAGTAACAAGAAGTCTACGTGAAGCTGTGTCGAATCTGGACGAGGACTATCACACGGCGATCGAGCATGATCTTCGAGTTGGGGTGAAGCGCATGCTATCGGGCAGCTTGGAATTCTTCTCCGACGTGTCAGTAGCTGGCTCTTTTCTTCGCGCTCTCGCCCTGCAATCCTTACGCACCAAAAGGTCTCGTGAGACAATGCGGTCCGGTGTCCGGATGCCGTTGCAGTGAGCGAGCATGTATCGTGTTTGGGGTCCCATGATACACATGCTGGCAGTTAATGTAGGAGCAAGTTTGCTTCAAGATCGCTCGCACTTTCGGATCGTCCTGTTGCGGAACAAGACCGGCGTTGCATTTATCACCGGCGACCAGCCTGTAATCAATTTGAACGAGGGCTGCTACACGTTGGGCGGTCCGCGAGAAGTCGAATTCTATTATCCGCTTTCTTCGACCGTCGGGATGTTGTACATCCTGGCGTCAAAGACGCCAGACAAGCACTATCTGGTATTTCGTTTCAATTAAACGTATACATATCATTCGACTGCCAACGCCTCGAACTTGCGCCAGCGATGAATGACTGGGTCGGCGTTGATTTCGGCAATGCCTTTCAGAATCCGGTCGCGGAGTTCTTCCCACCACTGCACTCGGATGTTCCGCAGAAAGGTCCGCGTCATTTTGCCGAACAGGGTCTCTACGATGTTGAGCCACGATCCGTGTTTCGGGGTCAGGACGTATTTGAAGCGGTTTGGACGTGTGGCGAGCCAAGCTTGGGTTTCTCTGGAGATGTGGGCCGAATGGTTGTCCAGAATCAGGCGGATTGTGGATTCGACTGGATAGTATGCGTCCAGATCCTGGAGTAAAGCGATAAACTCAGGGCTGCGGTGTCGCTGTTCGACTCTGGCGGTGACATGTCCGCTGTGCAGATCGAGTGCCGCCAGGATCGAGCAGGTCCCCAGTCGCTGGTATTCGTGATCGCGACTGATCGAGGCGTGGCGGCCAGGCACGGGAGGCAGATCGGGCGCGGTATTGGCAATCGCCTGTAGACCCGGCTTCTCATCTACTGAGACGGTGATCACCATCGGCGCCAGTCCGCCGTTCCGGTTTTGCAGTGCTACCTCCTGATAAACCAGCAGAACCTCGCGCATTTTCGCTTCGAAGTCTGGGTCGCGACGCTGCAGGTAGTACTTCACTCTTTCCGGATGGAGCGGCTGCGCCGCCAGGATGCGGTGAACCGTCGCTTTGCCGGCTTGGCTCAGCGACGGATAGCCGGCTTCGCTTGCATGCTTGCGGACAGGGTGGGCCAAAGCATTACGGGACCAAACCTCTGCGGCATACCCCAGTTCTTTCGGTTTGCAGCAAGCCAGAGGCACGACCCAGGCTTTGGCATCCTCGGTAATGCTGGGCTCTTTGGGGCGATGGTAAGTATCCTTCAATGCGGCACTGGCACCTGCGGCCAATGCCTTGCCGATCCACTTGCCAGCGCTTTTTCGCGTTATGCCGACGGCACGCGCAATTTCCGATACAGTTTCTCCGGCGTGGTACCGCAACAGGATTCGCGCCCATTGAGATTCCCTCCAGGGAGCGGTCTGGGAATCCCGCAGACGCTCCAACTGGACGATCTCTTCCGGAAGGAGTTGCAACCGCGGTTGTCGCGACCTTCCAGCCACTCGCAGAGTGTAGCACAGAACAAATCTATGTGCTTATGTTTTGTCGAAACGATCTACTAGATGTAAGCGAAGTGGATGTACAACAGTATAACTCTCGTATTGCCGAGAATCATCACGATCAGCTCTATTCAAACTCGGAGGTGTCCCTCCAGGACTGGGTGACCCCGTCATTCCGGTGTTCCGTTACGAGTGGCCCCACTTAGACACTCTCATATCCCGTGAACTGTGAACTACGGTGGTGCAGTAGCGGTAAATTGACGTACAGTTTTATGTCGGAGGAGTTAATCCGCCTGGATTACTCCTGATATGTCGGCGTCCTTGGACATCACTTGCCGGAGATTGGGAGCGGGCACGATTCGAGACGGTCCGCTAGCTACTTGACTGATGGGTCAAGTGAATCCTTGGTGTGGGGAGCGACCATTCGATTCTGTTTTTTCTCCCAGGGCTTTGGCTGCTGTCCGATGTCGCGCTTGAAGACGCGATCGTAGTCGTGTTTTCTGCTGGTGGTTCCCAGCGAGGTGTTGTACAGGCTGGTTAGACCGAGTGCGTCCTTTACGTCCTCTTCGAATTCGTGTAAGTTTTTGAGCTGTTCGGATGAGGCGGGAAATCTTCTGCCGTTTGGCAGCTCCAAAAACTCCTGATAACCGGCCGCGACTAATATGGCGATTTGTCCTCCGACTACGACACCGGCCAGCTCAATTTCCGGCTGACTTTTGCCTTCGTCGCCGATCAGCGCGGCGACTCCGTGCTTGACGATCCTGAATCTGCCGTCGGGTTCTCTCTGTGTCGCGAAGCTTGCCTGCTGGAGAATACTGACTCGATCGGCAAAGGACACTATTCTAGGGCGATCACGACGGAAGAACATAGTATTAGTTTATATTCTTCGATTACCGCGACACGTTCATTCTGCACGGTGTGCGATTGCGCAAAGCCCTTCTTGCTCGATGCTTTTCTTTTGTTTGGCATGAAACTAGTGAGGCAAATTTAGTTGTGTAGCCACAGATATGCAGCTACAGTTAATCGATGGGAGAAAACATCTACTTCGAATTAAACGGAGTGATGTTCGAATACTATTCGGAGAAATCGGATTGGACGCTGAAAAAACGTGGCTTCGATTTTGATTTCGCTGCACACGTGTTCTTCGATGACTATGCGCTCACCGATGTTGACCGGATCGATGAAGATGGAGAGCAACGTTACAACATTCTCGGAAGTGCAAAGGGAACGGTGCTCGTCGTTGCCTACTGCATTCGAGAATCACATCAAAAGAGGCAATAAATGCAAAAGAAGAAAGCATGCGCATCATCTCAGCGCGAGACACAGAGCCGGAAGAAGGCAGACGCTACCGAGCAAACCGGGCCAAAAGGTAAGCTGGTACGGATCAGCGCAGAGGAAGTTAAGAAGTTCGCTAGATCGCCGGAGGCACGCGCCATGGCACGCAATGTGAAAGCGCGTGGTGGCCCGACAAAAGAGGATCTAGAAGAAATTCCAGCATTGACGGATAAGCAACTGGCGGCTATGGCGCCGTTTCGGGAGTTCTGGAAAGCCCGTAAACAGCAAATCACTTTGCGCGTGGATGCCGATATTCTGAACTGGTTTAAGAAATCGGGCAACGGTTATCAGTCGCGCATCAATGAGGCGCTACGCAGATACATGAATGCAGCGAACGCATGAGGTACTAGTGGTGTTTGAAGAGCTTGAAAAGTAATCCGGTTCTCGAGACCAAGCCCCGCGAGATTTAACAAGCTTCAGAATAGAAACCTCTTTAGGAAAGAGACACTCCCAGATGGCGACATCCACTTTCGAACCAAAACTTCCATTAGCTGCGATTACTGACGAATTCTCACCGAAGCTGACAGAAGCCGTTCCAATGATGAAGGAAATCGGGATGCGCGGCGCCGAGTTGCGTCTGGTCGATGGAAAGAACATCATGGACCTTGACCAGGATGAGCTTAAGCGTACGAAAGACCTTTTGGACTCCGAGGAGCTGAAGGTGGTTTCGCTCGCAACGCCTTTGCTGAAGTGCGTCTTACCTTATGGCCCAGAACTGGATGCTCGCTTTCAACATGATGCTTTTCAGTCGAAGCATTCTTATGAAGACCAGCCACGTTTGACAGAACATGCGTTCGAGATTGCGAAGTTTTTCGGAGCTCCACTCATTCGTGTGTTTTCCTATTGGAGGACGGTCAAACCAGAGTTCTGTCTCGATGCTATTTTGGCGGCACTCAGCAATCTGGTTGCTCTCGGCAGAAGCGAAGGCATTGTGATCGGGCTCGAAAATGAGCATGCCTGCAACCTGGCGACGGCCTCTGAAGTGGTGAGAGCCCTCGACTTGATACCGAATCCGTATCTTAAATTGGTTTGGGATCCGGCAAATGCGTTGATTGGGGGCGAGTCTCCGTTTCCGGGAGGGTATTCCTTGCTGCCGAAAGAACGGATTGCACACGTACACGCCAAGGACTGTCATATAGAGAATGAGCAGCCGGTTTGGGGTCCTCTTGGAACTCGCAGTATTCTGTGGCGCGAGCAGATTGCTGCACTTTTAGCTGACGGATATCGAGGCTATTTAAGTTTAGAGACCCACTGGTCCGGTCCCAATGGAAATAAGTTGGAAGCAAGCCGCATTTGTGGTTGGAACTTACGGGGGCTTGCTGCCGCTTAAGGCGGAAGGTTTGAAAACGCTATGACTGGCGCACGATGAGCAGCGGGACGTTGATGTGGTGCCGAACCGAGTTGATGGTGGTTCCGAAGACGAGGTCCTTCAGTCCGCGATGGCCGTGAGATGCCATGATCACGAGATCGATGTCGAGATCGCGAACGACTGAGGCGATTTGTGCCGCAGGACTTTTCCCGTGCCGTACGAGAAAGTCGACCGAAATTCCCTGGTCGTGCAACGATTCGACGATCGTTTCCAGATAGGTTTGGCCTTCCTTTATTTCTGCAGTCGAAGACAAGGAGCCGAACAGTTGGCTGGTCACTCCCTCTTCGACATGAAGTAGAACCAGTCTTGACTGGTAAGTTTTGGCAAGCGCCAACGCATTGCCAAGGGCGTCTTGATCCGATTCACTATGATCGAGCGGGACAAGGATTCTTGCGTATGTCCTAGAGGCGAGGCGCAGAATGGGTTCGGGCTCTTTCACTATGCTTGGCGTTGGGGGATGGATCGGATGTTTGACCCATGGCCAGACTAGAATGATGCCGAGCAAAAACAGCGATCCTCCGCAACTTACTGTTAAGGCGGCGATCACCAGCGGTCGATAGGATCCACTGTCGGCGAGCCAGGATTGAATTTGGCCGATCATCAGCCAAATATTTAAAGCCAGAATGAAGAGTGCACACCCCCAGGCCGCAATTTGCAGCCAAAGACGATTGGCGAAGGGACCCATCCGCTTTCGATCGTTAGTGAAATTAACCAAGGGGATGACTGCGAATGGAAGTTGCAAATTCAAAATAACCTGACTGAGAATGATCAGGCTGGTGGTGGCGCCGCTCCCGAAGAAGTAGATGGTAGCGACGGCTGGAGTGATTGCCAAAAAGCGAGTAATGGCACGCCGGAGCCAGGGCTGCATGCGCAAGCGCAGGAATCCTTCCATGACGATTTGGCCGGCCATTGTTCCAGTGATAGTGGACGACTGGCCCGAGCACAGCAGAGCTAAACCGAAAAGGAAACTGGCTGCAGTGGTCCCGAGCAAAGGCGAGAGCAACTGGTGCGCCTGTTGAATTTCCTGGACCACAATATGGTGCTTGAAGAAGGTCGCTGCGGCCATGACAAGGATGGCGGCGTTGACGAAGAGGGCGCCATTGAGCGCCAAGGTTGAATCGAGCAGATTGTATCGGCAGGCGCTGCGTTTTTCCGCTTCGGTGTGGCCTATGCGGCGGGTCTGAACTAACGCAGAGTGGAGATACAAATTGTGAGGCATAACTGTGGCCCCAAAGATTGCTACGGCTAAATAAAGGCTGTGAGAATCGAGACGGGGAAGTAGACCGGTGGCGACTTCTGCAAAATCAGGACGAGCCAGGAGGATTTCGAAGGCAAAGCAGCCTCCGATGGTTGCGATCAGAACTAAAACGAAAGCCTCAACGACCCGAATCCCGAGACGGCTCAGCCATAAGACCAGCAATGTATCAGCAGCCGTTACTAGGACGCCGATCAAGAGAGGCAGGTGGAACAACAAATTCAGACCGATCGCGGCGCCTAATACCTCGGCCAGATCGCAGGCGACGATGGCCAGTTCGCAGAGGATCCAAAGTGTATAGGAAATCGGCTTTGGATACTCTTCCCGACAGGCTTGCGCTAAATCCTGACCGCTTACAATTCCAAGGCGCGAACTGAGTGTTTGCAGGAGCAGAGCAATCAGGTTGGAAGCGACTAGCACCCAAAGCAGCCGGTAGCCGAAGCGGGCGCCGCCTTCCAGATCAGTGGCCCAGTTGCCCGGATCCATGTAACCGACGCTTACGAGGTAGGCCGGTCCTGCAAAAGCGAACAGACGTTTCCAGAAGTTGGTGTGTTCGGTGTGAACGCTGTGATGAACTTCCGGAAGTGAGCTGCCTCTTGTGTCTGTAGAGTAGTCGCGAAGCATGAGTGCCGGAGACAACCGCCCTATGTCGCCCTAAGTCTGGGGGTCGGCTATCTCAGTATGGCATTCGAATTGGGTTGAGAAGGGCTCGCGGCGGCAAGCCTGGAGCCTAAAAGAAATTCCAGAGGTATTGGTTATAAACCTCGTGATGGAACTGGACTTCGGGTCCCTTCACGAAAGTACCCAACATACGGGGACAGCGGTCCGCGGCAGCTTGCTTCAAATCGGCATAACGTTCTTTGACGTCGGCGCCTAGCAGTTCTGAGATCCATTCTGCTTTTCTAAAATCAGCAAGAGCATCGTAGATGTTATCCGGCAAATAGCGTTCTGCCTGTCGCAGGTTTTTAATGTCAGAGGTTTGGCCTTCCAGTCCCGTGCGGAATACCGTGAGCAGGACCATATAAGGATTGGCATCCGGAGCTACCGAGCGAACTTCCACTCGGGAACTCTTCTCGTTGCCGATTGGTATGCGAATCATCGATCCGCGATCGACCGGGGAAGCCTTGAGTTGGTTGGGGGCCTCGAAATGCGGATCCAGTCGGCGGTAAGCATTCACGCTGGAGTTGAATAACAGGCAGGTGTCGAGTCCATGAGTCAGAATTCGGTCAACAAATTCCCAACCGAATTTACTCAGCTTCTCTTCACCGTTCGGATCCCAGAAGATATTCTTGTCTTTCTGAGTGACGGAAACGTTGGTGTGCATACCGCTGCCATTCACGCCCACAACCGGCTTGGGCAGAAAGCTCGCGGTGTAGCCCATTTTGGTCGCGACCTGTCGACAAATGAGCTTGTAGAGTTGGATCTGGTCTGCAGCCGCAACAACTTCGCCGTAGCCGTAATTGATTTCGAATTGAGACGGCGCAACTTCAGGGTGGTCTTTCTCATTCTGAAAGCCCATTGCCCGCTGCACTTCGGCAACACTATCGATAAACGTGCGAAGAGGATCTCCAGGCAGCGAATAATAGTAGCCGCCTGTGTTCACGTAGTCGAATCGCGGAGCACTGTGAAAATGCCGTTCTGCATCGATGCCCTTAAAGAGAAATCCTTCGATCTCGTTCGCGGCATTTAGGGTGTAGCCGTTCTTCTTATGCTGACTTTGAGCAAAGTTCTTGAGAACGCCACGAATGTCAGCGCCGTAAGAAGAGCCATCCTTGTCGATGATGTCACCAAATACGAGAACCTTGCCTGTGCCGAAGACGTCGCTGGGCGCCCAATAGAACGCACTCCAATCCATTCCAAGACGCAGATCGCTTTCGCGCTGAGCGGTGAATCCCCGAATAGAAGAACCATCGAATGTCAGGTTGTCCCAGCTCTTGACAAGAAAATTCTTGTCATAGTCCAACATGTGCAGACGGCCTTCCAGATCGCTGAAGAGAACCGTGACTGCCTTGATGCGCTTTTCGTCGGTCAGGTATTTAAGGCGGTCTTCCTGAATGTGGCTTGCCCCCACACGATTCTTCCGTTGCTCCTTCGCCTTTAAGTTCAGCTCTTCGAGCTCTCCGTAAGGCAACTCGAGCCGGTTCTGCAAGTCGATAGACATTCCACTCCTTGGATTCAACGTAGTCAGTCCAAAGTTACTTCAAAGCGTCGTCCCATTGAGTACTCAAAAAGACCTAATCTATGGGGGCGTGACACACGTTCTGTGTCGAATCCGACTTTGGACTAATCTTCGATTATGATGCCACGTTAGCCTACGCGCAAAGACTTCTATTAATTTAGTTATGGAATGTTTTTATGGATTTGATCAGGCACGTGGCCGGAATGAGCAATTTCACTGACGGTTGCCGATAGAATCTTATGTGGCAGTCACACGGGCTCAAATCAGGGGTTCAATTAAGAGATGCAGACCAATAGGCGACATTTTCTGGTAGCCAGCGGGCTCAGCGCAGTTGCAGCGACGCGAGCGTACGGATCGAACGACGTTATTCGCATCGGGGCGATCGGCTGCGGGGGCCGTATGCGCTCCCTTCTTAACGCGGCTGATCAAACCGGTCTTAGTCAACTAGTGGCCGGTTGTGATGTGTACGAGCCACGTCGCGATGAGGTTCTAGCTCGCGCGACGGAATCGGCCAGCATTCACCTTGATTATCGCGAGCTTCTGGACAAGAAAGATATTGACGCTGTCATTATTGCGGCGCCGGATCACTGGCATGTTCGTATGGCGACAGACGCTCTTGCCGCAGGGAAGGATGTGTACGTTGAGAAGCCGGTAACGCACCTGATGGAAGAAGGCGATCAGCTGATACATGCGGTTCGAAGCTCGAACCGTATTCTGCAGTGTGGAATGCAGCAGCGAAGCTGGATTCACTTTCAGAGCGCGGTCGATTTAATCCAGGCCGGAAGCATTGGACGAATCACTCAGGTGCGTACCTATTGGTATCAGAATTATCAGGGAAAATCGCCAATTAAAACGATTAACACGACATTGCTCGATTGGAAACGATGGCTGGGTTCTGCTCCTGAGCAACCGTTTGAGGAGGAAAAATTCCTTCGGTGGAGATGGTTTTGGGATTTCGGCGGCGGCGCTATGACTGATCTGTTCGCACACTGGATAGACGTGGTTCACTGGGCGATGAAAGCCGATACGCCTGGTCTGACTCAAGCCATCGGAGACTCCTATGTCTTTCGGGAATGGCAGTGTCCGGATACGCTGGAGGCGACATTTCGCTATCCGAATTTTCAGGTGGGATATGAGGGCACTATGGTTTCCTCAATCGACGATGGCGGTCTGGAATTTCGCGGTAGTAAAGGAACGATCAAGCTGACGCGCGCAGGATTCGGCGTTTATCGCGAGGGCTCTCATGTTCAGAACCCGGCCCTGTCGGAACATAGTGTCGAGGAAGGAACGATCACTCACATGAGAAACTTCTTCGAGTGCACACGGGATCGAAAGCAGCCGAACGCCCCGGTTGAAGCCGGAGTTGCAGCGGCGCGGGCAGGCCACATCGGGAATCTCGCTCTCCGTAAAGGCGGTAAGGTTGTGTGGCCCTCCGATGCGGGCTGACTGCGACTGGCGGTGCAAACGAACTTTCGGCTACGACGATGAATCAACTAACAAAGACAGCTTTTGGAACCTTGCCAACGGGTGAGGAGATCAACCTCTTTACATTGACGAACTCGAACGGTCTTGAGGTCTCCATTATGAATTATGGAGGAAGAATTGTTACTCTTAAAACTCCTGATCGAGAGGGCAAATTCGACGATCTCGTACTTGGGTTTGACACACTCGACGGCTACATTCACAAGAATCCCTACTTTGGAGCGCTGGTTGGCAGATATGCCAATCGTATTGCGGGGGCTTCGTTCGTGCTGGATGGAAAAACCTTTTCCGTACCGATGAATGATGGTCCAAACTCTTTGCACGGTGGGACGAAGGGCTTTGACAAGGTTGTCTGGACGGCGCGGGAAGTTCATGATGGCGAGAACGCTCATTTAGAGTTGAGCCACCGGAGTCCGGATGGGGAGAACGGTTACCCCGGCACGCTAGACGTGCAAGTAAGTTACGAGCTTACGGACGAAAACGAATTAAGGATCGGTTATCGGGCCGGAACGGACAAGAAGACGGTCATCAACTTGACGAATCACTCGTATTTCGATCTTTCCGGGCAGGGGGAACGGAATGTACTGGATCACGTCGTTACGGTGAATGCTGACTATTTTACGCCGATCAATCAGCATCTCATTCCGACAGGAGAGTTCCAGGGTGTTGAGGACACACCCTTCGATTTCCGGAGCCCCACCGTGGTTGGAGCGCGAATCGACGACAAGAATGAGCAGTTAAAACTGGCGCTCGGATACGACCACAATTTCGTTCTCAATCGTGCCCTTCTAAATGGTTCTGGGGGAGACCTGACGTTTGCGGCCCGTGCTCTCCACCCGAAAACCGGCCGCGTGCTTGAGGTTTCTACTACTCAGCCAGGTATTCAGTTCTATACAGGAAATCATCTCGATGGGTCAGTCAAAGGTAAAGGTGACGCTACTTATCCTTTTCGTTCGGGTTTGTGCTTCGAAACCCAGCATTTCCCCGACAGCCCGAACCAACCGAACTTCCCATCTACAGAACTGAATCCTCAAGAGGAATACCAGTCGAGCACCGTCTTTCGTTTCTCGGTCGACCAATGAGCCGAAACATACGCCGGCCGAAGCTTGTCAGATTGTCATGAGTGAAAAGAACGATCAAGAAAAAGCGCAACCAGATGCAGGCCTGGCGGCCGATGAGCATCCGCGACCGTCTCAAGCCGAAGGAGATCGAAAGACCGTGGAGCAGGATATCGCGAACAAAGAATCTTCCGAATCCAAGACCGAGGCGGACAAGAAATAGCTAGGGCCGAAGCTAGACTGGAGGCGCATGCTTACTAATGCGCTGATTGACGAAAAAAGCCCTTATCTTCGGCAGCACTCCCACAATCCTGTTAATTGGCTGCCTTGGGGCGAAGCCGCATTTGAAAAGGCCCGGTCCGAAGATAAACCGATTTTTCTATCAGTTGGTTACTCTACGTGTCACTGGTGTCACGTTATGGCGCACGAATCGTTTGAGGACGAACGAGTCGCTGCTGTATTGAATGACTCGTTTGTTTCCGTGAAAGTCGATCGGGAAGAGCGACCAGATGTGGATCGTATCTACATGCTGTTCGTTCAAGCCGCAACCGGTAGCGGGGGTTGGCCGATGTCGGTGTGGCTGACGCCTGATTTGAAGCCGTTTTTTGGCGGCACGTACTTTCCTCCTGATTCGCGTTATGGCCGGCCGGGGTTTCTGGACCTTCTCAAGCACTTGGCGCAGTCATGGGGACGAGACAGGCTTCGTATAGACGCGTCGAGCGCCGCCGTGATCGAGCAGCTGAAAGATCTTACGAATCCTACGAAGGTTGCTCAGGAGGTCGACCACGACCTATTCGAGAGTGCATTTCCTCAGCTTCGCCGGATGTTTGATAAACGTTGGGGAGGTTTTGGGTCGGCTCCAAAGTTTCCAAGACCTGTCACAACCAATTACTTACTGCGTTACTTTGCTGATACCGGCGACACTGAGGCGCTCGATATGGTTCTCGAGACGTTACGGTGTATGGCAAACGGTGGCATGCACGATCATCTGGGAGGTGGATTTCACCGTTATTCAGTTGATGAACGCTGGTTTGTGCCGCATTTCGAAAAGATGTTGTATGACCAGGCGCAATTGGCCATTTCCTACTTAGAGGCGAAGCAAATTAGCGGGGATGAGCTGTTTGCCAGCGTGGCTCAAGGCATTTTTTCCTATGTACTTCGAGACCTGACCGACAACAAGACGGGAGCTTTCTTCTCGGCAGAAGACGCGGACAGTCCCGATCCTGATCACCCAGATCACTCACGCGAGGGCGCCTTTTACGTATGGACCCAAAAAGAAATCGATAACGTACTCACGGACCCGGAGGAAGAACGACTCTTTTCATCTGAATATGGAATCAGGCCCGATGGAAACGTCGATGACGATCCACACAACGAGTTCCAGGGTAGAAATATTCTTAATCAGACTAGCTCCAGAACGGAGCGAAGTAGTTTGCTTGAAAGCGCGAAACAGAAACTGCTGCTCGAACGCTCACGGCGACCTCGGCCGCATCTTGATTCCAAGGTCCTCACGTCCTGGAACGGCTTGATGATTTCGGCGTTGGTAAAGGGATACCTTGTTCTTGGTGAGAAGAACTACCTCGATGCAGCCGAGCGCGCCATGGCATTTTTGTTGACGACGATGTATCGGGAAGACTCTGGTCTTCTATTGCGCCGGTTCTGCGATGGGGATGCCGCGATTCCTGCGTTTCTGGATGATTACGCTTTTTTGGGGCAGGCATTAGTGGATCTTTTCGAAGCGACCGGCAAGGCGCTCTATCTGAAAACGGCCATCGGTATCGCTGCAATCGGCTTCACCCAGTTTGAAGATCACAACGAGGGCGGTTTCTTCAGCACAACAGCTCATTCTGCCGATTTGGTGCTCCGGGTGAAGGATGAGTACGATGGCGCGGAACCATCCGGCAACTCGGTGGCAACGGACGTTCTCCTCCGTCTGGCTCATCTCACAGGCTCGGCAGAATTGCAGAGGAGGGCAGAGCGATCGCTTCGGAATTTCACGCCTCGAATAAAGGCTCAACCTACGGCTGCACCGCAGATGTTGGTTGCTGTGGGGCGGTTCCTCGCAGCTCCTGAGCAGGTTGTCATTCGCTGTGCAGAGCTATCGGCGGACGTAGAGAATCGTTTGAGAACAGAGGGAGCAGAATTTAAGCCCTGGTCAGCGATTCTGGTAATCACGAACGAGGCTGCCTCGGAATTGCAAGAGTTTACGCCTTTTCTGTCTAGCTTGGAACTAAAGGACAGAATCACTTTGTATCGGTGTAAGAATTTCGTCTGTGAACTCCCTGAACAGGTTGAGTAGATTTCGCCACGAAATTTGAGTAAATCAGGCCATTGAAAATCGCTTACTACGTGCGCGGCTCGGCCAAGGTCCTTTGGTTCGAACAGTAATTTCGTTAACTAGAGCGAAAGTACAAACAACGAGCAGCAAGCCTTGGTAAACTGTGTCGGATGCCGACTTTCAATGAAGCAAACCGTATAACGAACCTGCGCGGTAAACCATTCCGACTGGAAGGCCCGGAATTACAAGTGGGCGATCTTGCGCCAGATTTTCAGGTCGTCAACTCTTCTTTGCAAAATGTCTCACTTAACGAAACCGGCCCTGGTGTTCGAATTTTCAGTGTTGTTCCGTCATTAGATACTCCGGTCTGCGATGCGCAAACCAAACGTTTCGAAGACGAGACCGCCAAATCTACCGATTTTCAGGTATTCACCATAAGCATGGACCTTCCGTTTGCGCAGCAGAGATGGTGTGGAAACTATGGGATCGATCGAGTGGTGATGCTATCCGATCACCGGACGGCTTCTTTCGGGGCGGGGTACGGAACTTTGATAGCGGAGTTGCGGATTGAATCGCGAGCCATTTTCGTAATCGATGCCGATAATAGGATCCGGTATGTCGAATATGTAAATGAAGTCGGCGACCATCCCAATTACGAAGCAGCGCTGGAGGCTGCTCGCTCTACTTTGCCAGCCGCGAAAAGCTAGCTTTGCCTTGAATTACATTCCGGCACTTCGGGCCCGCAATGGAGCATCGATCACCGCATGGGCAGCATTGTCCGGTAATGTTGCCGTGCAACACCAAAATTCCTCAATTGCATGTACCACCTTCATATACTCACTAAGAGTGTCTGGTTTTGTGATGTAGCAATTAGCATTCAGGATATAGGCTTGGTTAACATCCTCGTCAGCGTTCGAAGTCGTCATAATAACTACGGGAATGTGTCGTAGACTCGAAGACGACTTCATTTCTAAAAGAACTTCGCGCCCACTTTTCCTGGGCAAGTTGAGATCCAGGATTACTATGTCAGGTTGCTGAACCTGTCCTAACTTGACGCGCTCCAAATACTTTGAAGCCTCTACACCGTCCGATGCAAGGGTGATGTCAAAGTGTCCCGGATCCCCTTTAAGCGCTTCCTGCATCAGGCGAACATCGCTTGGACTATCGTCGACGAGCAGCATTTGGAGGAGTTTCTGGGCCATCTATTCGGTTCTCACGCCGTCTTTCTTAGCACGTTGGCGTCCACTCTGCTGATGGGGCTCGTAAGTTTCTGATTTTAAGCCCGGACTGTCGTCCGAACTACATTAAACCTGTAATTAAGACAGCTATAAGGAAGTGCATACTGCAAAAACCACCTGTTGTCGTTCCGCGTTTGTAAGGAGTGTAGCGGTAATTTGACAGGCTGCTAAACTCTTTCTTATCATTGACATTGCTACTATTCGATTCGTTCTTGACCGGGTCGTCGCGGAACGGGGTGGGTTTCGGCGTCTGTGGAGGATTTTTGATCAAATTAGATATCATCAACGAGGTTGTGAACCGTACTGGGATCACGAAGACCAACGCCGAGAAAGCGGTTGAAACCGTGTTCGACACCATGAAAAAAGCTTTGGCAGATGGAGATAGAATCGAGCTCAGGGGTTTTGGAATCTTCAATGTTCGTCCCCGTAAAACTGGAATCGGCCGCAACCCCAGAACCGGTGCTGAAGTAGCGATTCCGCCTGGCAAAGCTGTTCGCTTTAAACCGGGCAAGGAGTTGCAGTCGCTCTAAGACGACTTCGATCTTCCGATCGAGGCAGTCCGCGGAATTCCTGCCGCGCGGACACTTACTTTCTTCGGTGCCGTGCAATCCTCTCCGACGATTCAAAACGCTTCTTATCGTAAGGTCCGACATCCGGCTTGGCCTTCCGTCCTTTTTCTACATGTTTTGCTCTTCGGCTTGACATTTGCGACGACTACGAGCTTCGGATACTCGATAGCCGAGTGCTTCAGACAGAACATTCCCTTCGATGTGGATCATCTGTTCGATGGTTATATTCTGTTAGCTCATCTCGATGGGCGAGTTTGGGAAGGCCTGTCCTTTTCTCTTCCTCTACTGGCGATTCTGTCGGCTCATGAACTCGGACATTATCTGGCCTGCCGCTTCTGGAAAGTGGATGCCAGCCTTCCGTATTTTCTTCCATCGCCTCTTTTGTTAGGCACATTTGGGGCGTTTATCCGCATCCGCTCACCCATCTACAGTCGTCGAAGTTTGTTCGACATCGGTGCTTCGGGACCGTTTGCGGGCATGGTGATACTTCTTCCGTTTTTGTTTGTCGGGGTATTTGTGTCCCGCGTTTCTCACGCCGCGGTATCTGCGAACGCAGTCACGTTTGGGACACCTCTGATCTTCCGATTTGTTGAGTGGTTACGCTTTGGAAACATACCGGTTCAGAACATCGCTCTTCATCCGATGGCAATGGCGGCTTGGACCGGTTTGTTGGCAACCGCAATGAACCTGCTGCCGATGGGTCAACTGGATGGCGGCCACATTGCTTATTCGGCTCTCGGCGAGTGGTGGCACCGAAATATAGCCACAGCTTTCATACTTCTGCTTATAGTCTTTGGGTTTACCTACAAGGCCTGGTGGTTTTGGGCTGTGGTGATGTTCCTGCTCGGCCGTAGGCATCCCCTGGTATACGATCAGACTCCCCTTGTGGGAATGCGCATCGTGCTTTCTGTCGTCGCGATTGCCCTATTAGTTCTGTCGTTAGCGGTTGTGCCTGTCTCGACGCCATGACTGAATCGGCTTTAAGAATTTCGGCGACGATCATCACGTTCAACGAGCAGCGAAATATAGCTCGCGTGATTGAAAGCCTGCGCTGTTGTGACGAAATTCTGGTTTTAGACAGCGGTTCAAACGATCGAACCGTAGAGATCGCTACCAAACACGGCGCTCGTGTGGTGGAGGCTTCCTGGCATGGTTTTGCCGCTCAAAAGAACATTGCCGCGGAGCTTGCTGCCTATGATTGGATTCTGTCTCTGGATGCGGACGAGAGCTTAAGCGAGGCGCTGGAGGCCGAAATTTGGCAGATTAAGAAGAGCGGGGCAGATTTCGACGGTTACACCGTTCCACGTCTCGCGCAGTACCTGGGGCGATGGATCCTGCATAGCGGATGGCATCCCGACCGGAAAGTCAGATTGTTCGACAGAAGAAAAGCTAAATGGATTGGGGAGTACGTACACGAGTCAGTGACCGTAAGCGGCAGAATCGGCCATTTGAAATCGAATCTGTTGCACTTCACCTGCAACTCTCTCTCAGAACATTTGCGTTCTATGGACAACTACACGACTTTGGCAGCACAGGAGATGGTTTCCCGCCGCAAAAACATTACGTTCAACCTACTGCTATTCGATCCGATGTGGACATTTTTCCGAAGCTACGTGGTTCATCTAGGATTCTTGGATGGAGTGGAGGGATTAGCAATCGCTTATATGGCGGCGGCTTACAATTTCGTAAAGTACGCGAAGGCTCGCGATATGAGTCCAGGGCGAAAAGACTAGGCTTTGCGGATCCTGCAGATTGACACAGGTTCGGAACTGAGGGGAGGTCAACACCAGGTGCTGCTGCTTCTCGACGCCTTAAGGGGCGCGGGGCATAGCTCAATTTTGCTGGCCCATGCGGGGTCGCCCTTGTTCGACTTGGCTTCGAGCGCCGGTTTCGAAGTACGACCTGCCGACGCTAAGACGATATGGAAGCAGTCGGGAGGTGTAGAAGTAGTTCATGCCCATGATGCAAGAGCACACACGATGGCAGCCATAGCCAGCAGACGAAGATTCGTGGTGTCGAGGCGGGTGGCTTTCCCGGTGAGACGATCTCTGGCTTCCGTGTGGAAATATCAGAGGGCAACGAGATATCTTGCGGTCTCGAAATTCGTCGAAAGAGAACTGCTTGCGGCGGGCATCCCCGCTTCGAAGATCGACGTCGTCTACGACGGTGTGGAAGAGCAACAACCGATTGCGCTGTGGAGTCCGGAGAATCCTGCCGTTTCATTGGCGTCGGGCGATCCCCAGAAGGGGCGAGATCTGGTGGAGCAAGCAGCGAAGGCGTCAGGCATTGAGACTATCTTTTCAAAGGATCTGGCGGTCGATCTGCAAAAGGCATCCGTGTTTGTGTATATCAGCCGTTCGGAGGGTCTTGGCTCCGCAGCGTTACTCAGCATGAATTCTGGCGTCCCCGTAATTGCCAGCCGAACAGGAGGCTTGGCAGAAGTTTTCGTAGATGGCGTGTCCGGTATCTTTGTACAGAACGAAGCGGGCGACATTGCGCGTGCCATGCGCAAAGTGCTGGGAAGCCGTACGGTCGCGCAAGGACTAATTAACCAAGGTCGGAAACGAATCGCAGAACAGTTCACCAAGAACCACCTGCTGCAGGCAACTCTCTCGTCCTACGGGAAGGCTCTTGTTTCCTGAAGCTAGAGATGTGTTAGCAGGGGTCGCGTCCCTTTTCGGATTATTTTTCGGGAGCTTTTTGAATGTTTGTATCTACCGCATTCCTCGGAACGTATCGATTGTGTTTCCTCGGTCCTTTTGCCCGGAGTGCGGGCGCCAGATAGCCTGGTACGACAACATTCCGGTGATCAGTTACTTGATCCTTTGGGGGCGTTGTAGAGGGTGCGCTAAGCCCATTGGATTGCGTTATCCCCTAGTTGAGATCGCTACTGCTGTGCTATTCGGCGCTGTCGTTCTGCGCTATGGACTTACTTCGGCAGCGTTGAAATGGCTGACCCTGGAGGCTCTTCTGATAGTGCTCTTCTGGACAGACATGGAAGAGCGTATCCTCCCGGATGAACTAACACTCGGCGGCAGTATTCTTGGTGTTGGGTTTGCCTTGTTTGTTCCTATGCAGGATGATGTCACTGCCTTGTGGATGGGGCAAACATCCGTAGTCTTGCAGTCGATAGTCAGTGCATGCTTCGCCGCGGGAGTCTTTGCTGTTTTGTTCTGGACAGTCGCTTCGCTTTATGCTTTCATCCGCAAGCGTCAGGCATTGGGTCTTGGAGACATTAAACTGTTAGTTCTGATCGGTTTGTTTTGCGGACTGCAAAAAGGGCTTCTCGCCATACTGATCGGCACACTTGCCGGGGCGATTTTGGGCCTGCTCTATGTACGGATAAAGCAGGAGGAGATTCAAACCTACGAGCTGCCGTTTGGCAGTTTCCTCTGTGTGGGAGCGGCTATCATACCGTTCACGAGCCGATAAAATACAGGAACTTGATGTACTATAGAGCTTTGTGCAATGAAGCAATTGCTGCAGGTCCTCAAGCCTGGTGAGCGCGATTGGCGAATCGCTAGCGAACTGGATCCGGAGCGCATTCCCGCCCACGTTGCCATAATCATGGACGGGAACGGCCGTTGGGCTCGCCAACGCAACTACCCTCGTATTTTAGGTCATAAAGCCGGCATTGACACTGTGCGCACAATTGTCGAAGCCGGGGCTCAACTCGGTCTGGAAGCGTTGACGTTGTATGCGTTTTCGGTCGAGAACTGGAAGCGCCCGCGCCATGAAGTCGAGGGTTTGTGGCGACTGCTCAGATATTATTTGCGGTGGGAAGTCCCCAAATTGATGGAGAATGACGTAAAGCTTGAGGCTATTGGAAGAATAGACGCTTTGCCGGCGGCCGTTAGAGCCGAGTTGGAGGCAGCCGTCGAAAAGACGTCTAAAAACCTCGGCATGCGCCTAAGTCTGGCAATCAATTATGGTGGCAGAACCGAGATTGTCGATGCCGTCAATGCGCTGGTCGAGAGAGCTCGACAAGAGAACAGGCTCGAGCGGCTGGAAATCACTGAAGAAGACATCTCCGGCTGCCTGTACACAAGCAACCTCAAAGATCCCGATTTGTTGATTAGAACTTCCGGTGAGATGCGAATCAGCAATTTTTTGCTTTGGCAGATTGCTTATTCGGAACTATACATAACGGATACTTTGTGGCCGGACTTTTCGAGAAGTGAATTGCTCGAAGCGGTGCTTGCCTACCAGAATCGCGACCGGCGTTTCGGCGGTTTGTCGCGGAATGCAGTACCATCTGTTGATAGTGCCGCACTGTTATTTGAAGAAGAAGCGCTTAACCTTCCTATCGCCTAACAAGTTAGCAGGAAGCCAAGCACCGCAAGAAAAAGAGCGCTTGGGGTGAGTCGCCGGTTGCAACGAAGAGGGGCGGGTGGCGTAAGGCCGTTCCGTCGTGAGGCAAAATAAAAAGATGAGCACGGCAGTTCTACCCGGGGAGATGTCCCTTGAAGAGTTCTTGACGCGTCCTGAGCGCGAGGATGGCTATCGCGAAGAACTGATCGAAGGAGAACTGGTTTTGTCACCCGATCCCAAAGCGGATCACGCCTACATCGTGGAAAAACTGCGCGAGGCGCTACGCCCCCTGTTAGCAAAAGGTTATTTCATCACAAACAACAGCTCGTGTGTTTTACCGCCTCGCTCCATGCCTTCGCCCGACTTGCTGGTGGTGCTTCGTGAGCGTATGCTGCAAGCAGTCCAGGAGCAGAATTGGATTCAGGGATCGCCGGAACTGGTCGTTGAGGTCAACTCGCGCAGCAACCGACGCCAGAACCAGAAAGCAGATCTGTACCTACAACACGGCGCCGAGCAGGTCTGGACGGTGTACCCGAAACGGCGAACGGTGTTGGTCTCGACGACAGAAGAAGTCTATGAGGCGAGGGCGGGCGAGACGGTGGAATTCCACGGCGCGACGGTCCACGTGTCCGAACTGTTTACATAAGCGAATTGCCCCAAGCGTGAAAAATGTCGGTAGGCGCGTGGATTGAAGCGCGGAATGGGCCTCGGTCGATGTTACTAACAGCATGAGGCGATTGCTCACGGCGGTTGCCCTTCTGGCGATTGCTTTCTATCTGGTCTTCTGGGCGCCCTATCAAGTCTTTCTCGGGGCCGCTCTTTTGATGGGTCTGCTTTGTTACTACGAATATTCGAATCTGGTATTCGGCCACGGTATTCCCAAGCCTGGCATTTTGGGAGCACTGGCAGGCTCGGCGATTCTATTCTGGCCTTCATATGCACTGATCATCGTTAGCGGTTTTGTATTGATAGCTTTCGTCAGCGCGCTCCGTTCAGGCAACTTGAAAGATGTTCTTCCGCAGGTGGCTTGTGCATTGCTTGGATCGATCTACGCCTTTGCGCCTTGGCATTTCGCAGCCCGGCTGCGGGACGTTAGCGTGCATCTTGTTTTCTTTGCACTAGCTCTCAATTGGGCTGGAGACTCTGTCGCTTACTATGTGGGTCGTCGGTTTGGAAAGCACCCGCTGGCCCCGATCGTAAGTCCCAATAAGAGTTGGGAAGGCGCAATTGCATCGGTGCTGGGATCGGTTCTATTTGGCCTTCTTTATCTCGGACGGTTCATTCCTTCCATCGCCCTTTGGAAAATCATCATCGTGGCAATTCTAGCGAATGTGGCAGGGCAGTTGGGCGATCTTGCTGAGTCGGCGGTGAAACGCGGCGCGGGCGTCAAAGACAGTGGACATCTCTTGCCGGGGCACGGCGGAATATTGGACCGTGTAGATAGCAGCTTATTTGCTCTTCCGGTTGTATATGTATTCTTCCTATTACTTGATCTAACTGGTATTAATGCTCAAAATCAGTGAGTAGAATGTATGCACTTAAAGTAGTTGATTCAATCACTTTGAATTAATTTCTATTCTGAAAGCTGCTCTAACATGCAACCAGTTACAGCGGATTATCATCCACCAATAAGAGTTTTGTCTTTCGGTTTGCGCTAGTACAATTCAGGGACAAAGAATTCCAATTTTGGAATAGCTTTTTAAAAATAGAAGTAATTTGGTGGAGGAGTTTATGTATAACAAATTAAGATTAGTTTCGATGCTCGCTGTCGGTGCGGCCTCATTGTACGCCCAAGAGGCTGGCTTACCTGTAACTTTAGGGCTGAAGGTTGGTGTTCCTGTTACTGAGATGTTCAGTGCCGGGAATACAACCGAATTCGGTAATGGTTCATCATTCCCCGGCAGCAGCTACACGTCTTCCGTTCCCAGATATGAGTTCGGTGTAAGTGGTGAATTTCACCTCCCTCGTCATATTAGATTCGAGGTTGATGGTTTGTTTAAACGTGGCGGTTTCGATAACTCATTCTTTAGTTCTTCGGCCCAGTACAACCGTACGAGCTTCAACCAGTGGGAGATCCCAGGCTTATTCAAGTTCAACATTCTAGGTGGGCACTACCGTCCTTTTGTCGATGTCGGAGCGTCTTATCGTCACATTTCGACCATCACCCAGATCACGACCGGGTTGTTACCCTATCCGGTTCGTAGCAACAATTCGAGTGCGCTTTATAATCGCAACAGTTTCGGTGGCGTTGCCGGAATCGGAATGACGTTTAAGAAGGGTCCGTTTGAGCTTACGCCGGAAGCTCGTTATACGAGATGGGCAAATGCAGCATTTGACGCTCCCGGTTTGAAGAGTAATTTGGATCAGGGCGATGTACTGCTTGGAATAAGTTTCTAAACTCGCGGCGATATAAGGGAGGAGTGACGAACTCCTCCTAATGAATAGTCCGCGTTTTACGATTCATGTAGTCCATCAACAGATAGTTCCCGAGTGTGTAGGGAGTGGTGAAGTATGCTTTCCCTCTGCACATTTGGGTTATCTTCTGGACAAACTGCACCAGGCCATAGTCCGTGGCCAACATGAAAGTGTTTATCAAAATTCCCTGTTTCTTGCAACGTGCCACTTCTTCCAGGGTCTGGCTAATTACCAGCGGATCCAACCCGAACGCATTCTTATAGATCCTGCCATCCTCAAGAGTAAGCGCTGAAGGCTTACCGTCGGTAATCATGACCACCTGCTTCATGTCCTTCTTTTCCTGTGCGAGCAGGCGCTGCGCCAAGATCAGGCCGTCACGGGTATTGGTGTAGAAGGGACCAACCTGCACACGCGCCAGCTCAGAAATCCGCACCTCTTCAGCAGAATCGTGGAAGAGCACACAGCGAAGGGAATCGCCAGGATATTGCGTTCGAATGAGATGAGACAGTGCTAAGGCGACTTTCTTGGCGGGAGTAAAGCGGTCTTCCCCATAAAGAATCATGCTGTGGCTGCAGTCAAGCATTAGGACGGTAGCGCAGGAGCTCTGATACTCGGATTGATGTACATGCAGATCGGAGTACTCCAGGTCCACCGGAAAAGTCAGCCCTTGTCGCTGGACTGCAGAAAACAACGTGGCGCTGATATCCAGATTGAGAGTGTCTCCGAACTCATAAGCTTTGGATCCGCCGCTTGAGTCGATTCCGGTCGCCAAATCGCGCGTATCATGAGCGCCGAAGCTAGACTTTCCTAATGATCCAAGAAGATCCTTCAGCGTTTTGAATCCGAGAAAGTCAATAGCCTTGTCGGTCACTTCGAACTGCGTATTACTCTCGGGCCCACCTTGCGACCCAGGGCTACTCGAAGCTTGAGGCGGTGGACCATCTACGTTGATGTATCCACCATCTTGTAGTTTTTCGACCAGTTTTTGAAGAAGATTCTCGCGCTCCGGCCCTGACATCTGTTGAAGGCGCTCGCGAAGCGCCTCCGCATGCTCGGGATCGAATAACTCACCACTCTCAAGGGCCCGCTGAATTGCTTCTTTGAGTTCTTCAAGAGTTTGCTGATCCATTTCGGAGAACTGCATATATGGATCTTGGAAGCCACTTTGAAGAAAGTAGTCCGAGAGAGCGCGAAGGAGGTCATCCATCTCGATCCCCAAGTCTTCCTCAGAGAAACGCGAATAGGAAATATGCTTCATCCTTGTTCTCCTTCTACCCTAAGAAACAAATACGGCGCGCTCTAATTGAGATTACGGCGGCCGCCACCGCCGCCGCGCCGAGGATCGTAGCCGCTGCGACGTTGAGATTCTTCCCGTTCGTCTCGGCGTTCCTCACGTGTTGCGCGTTCGCCGGCCACAAACTCAAGTTCCTCATTCCGGCTGATTCGCTTATGAGCGTACAACCCTTCCAGAATGAATTCCGCAGCGGACGCGCGCATCGCATCGCTTTCGTTGGCGGTCAATCCTAATTTGGCCGTTAGTGGAAGCAAATCTTGAATGCGCCCTAACTGTTGGACGATCTCACTGGCCGTCATGTTTTCATCCAGCCGAAGCGAACCACCCAGCTCAAACCACTGCACAATCTGTCGAAGATTTACGTTTTCGAGATAAGAATTAAAGACTCTACCTACGGCGTTTCGAATTAGCTCCCGTGCTACAGCATCGCCACCTTTCAGTTCACCTTCATATTCGAGTTCAAGCTTTCCCGTCATCGAGGGGAGAGCAGCGTAGAGATCCAAAATTCTAGGAACCGTTTCGGTTTCCCGAGCCTTAATCGCTCTTCGCTCCGAATTCGAGACTACGTTCTCCAGGACGGTAATCGGAAGGCGTTGCGAAACTCCGGAGCGCTTGTCGACCCGTTTGTCTTCTCGGGCCAGAAAGGCAACTTGTTCAACGACTTCGTGAATATAGGGCGGGACTTCAATCTTGGTAGGAGAGCGACGGTTAAGCCACGCTTCCTGCTTGGTAATGTCCATTCCCTGCGAAAGCGTCAGCGGGTAATGCGTGCGGATCTCACTGCCAATGCGGTCCTTAAGGGGAGTGATGATCTTACCGCGGGCCGTGTAATCCTCCGGATTCGCGGTGAAAACTAACATCACATCGAGCGGTAAGCGGACAGGATACCCTTTAATTTGAACATCACCTTCTTGCATGATGTTAAAAAGCCCAACCTGAACTTTACCTGCCAAATCAGGCAGCTCATTCACTACAAAGAGGCCGCGGTTGGCGCGCGGCAATAGACCATAGTGGATTGTTAGCTCGTTTGAGATATCCTGACCGGATCGAGCTGCCTTAATCGGGTCGATATCACCGATCATATCCGCGATGGTGACATCGGGAGTCGCTAATTTCTCGATATATCGTTCGCTGGCAGTTAACCATTCGAGAGGGGTGGCATCGCCCTCAGCGGCTACCTTTTGGCGACACTGTTTGCATATGGGGCGAAAAGGATGATCACGAATTTCACAGCCTTGAATGTAAGGCATGTGTTTATCGAGAAGACTGGTGAGCATTCTTGCCAGCCGCGTTTTGGCTTGGCCCCGCAATCCCAGGAGGATGAAGTTGTGCCGCGACAGAATAGCGTTTACAACCTGGGGAATCACCGTATCTTCGAATCCAATTACACCCGGAAACAAAACTTCTTCCCGATCTAATTTGCAGATAAGGTTGTTGCGCAATTCCTCTTTGAGTGTTCTTTCAGCCTGGAGCTGGTCAGATAGTTTACTGGTGCGAAGCTCGCCCAGCGTACGTGGCAAGTCGGAGTGAGGCATTAATATAAGACTCGCGATCGATTTCTGGAACAAGTCTAGCAATGTGCGAACGGGCACACAGTTGATGACGCTTTGTCATTGAGAAACAAGCACCTTCGGGACGATTGCCTGTTTGTGCTTTACCGAATTGTGATATGTTTCCCAAGCGTGGAAGCGACGACAGCGGATTATCAACTAAACTGGCGAAAGTTGCAGCAGGTGGGATTGAATGCTTATGAGGCGCGATCTTACCTGGTTCTGGCCGGTCATCCCAGGTTTAAGGCCCTGGAGTTGGCGGCCCGGGCGCATGTTCCAAGGCAGAAGATCTATGAAGTTCTGGACAGCCTGGTTGAAAAAGGGTTTGCCCAAGTTGTTCAGGAACGAACGAAGTTGTTTTCGGCAGTCGATCCCAGTCTCGCCATTCCGGGTTACCTGGCACGCCGCAGCCGAGCTCTTCAAAATGAGTTAACCGAGCAGGCGCGGCTTGCTAGTGGACTCATCGAAGACTTGCGCACCGCCTATCAAGAAGGGCAGGGCGGTGGTGGAACTCTCGATTTCCTCACGGTAGTTAACGATCCAACTCAGACTGCTGTCCATTACCGGCGTATGTTGACCGCTGCAACTGAGCGATATGATGAGTTTTCGCGGCCGCCTTTTGCTGTTGATCCCCTGCACGAAGAGCTTGTCAAAGATACTGCGAAGCGCGGAGTAGCTTGCCGTCTTCTAATCGAAGAAGCCGGAGACGTTAATGGGCAGCAGAATGCGCTGACTGGCTATTACGAATATGGCGTTCACATCAAGTCATGCGAGCGGCTTCCGTTGAAACTCGCTTTGTTCGATGGCCGGTTCGGGCTGGTTGCTCTGTTAGACCCTGTGTTGACAAGACCGGCCTGGACAACCGTCATATTCGAGCATGGCGGCTTTGCAGAAGCGATGTCCGGGCTGTTTGAGAGCTACTGGTGCCGGGCGCGAAACCGGACTCCTACGACGTAACGAGTTATCGCTGTGAGATCGGTCCGGGAGCTCTCAACCACAGGCGATAACTGGTGGCTTCAGAGAAGGGAACTAGAGTGAGCGGTTCAGGTTTGCCGCCCTGCTGCCCGTTCATCAGATAGGATCCGGCAGTCTCTCCGTTTGAGGCGTTGAGGGCGAGAGTTCCAGGGGCAGGTCCGACCGACGTGGATTCTTTTAACTCCGAATCACGAGCCACCGTCAACACAAGAAGCTGAGGGCCCCTCTGGATGGCGACTTGATCAGGATGCCTGGCGTCCATAATTTGCCTGGAATCGAGTTTGATGGCGATCTTAACTACGTCCCTCGGTTTCCATTCGCGGTCGATGACTAAGTATTCGCCGGGCTTCCCGCGTTTGTGTTCGCTGCCGAAGTCCACATTGAATTCAGTGGCCCAAGCGGGAACACGTAGCCGGAGCGGAAATCGCACGTCGTGTGTCGGTTCAACGTGCAGTACCATATTGCCCGATTCAGGATAATTTCCTTCGCTATAAATCTGGACGGTAGCGCGACGCCGAAGGCGGATGGTGGCGTGACCCGAGCGATAGGAGTTGATCGCGACTCCCGTACCGTAGCGACCCCACACCATTTCCGGAATTGTTGCTATGCCCAGCGCGATGGCTGCCGAGCAGCGGTCCAGCTTTAACGCAGGCTTTTTCGTTCCCTCTTCGGGCACACGAGAGTCAATATGCCCGGTTCGTGAATCCTGAGAGGCAAGCAGCTGATTGGAGACGGATTTTTCTAACTCTTGTGCATACTTGGCCTCACCGCGGATGGAAAGCAGATTCAAAGAAAGGCGTATCCAGGCAAAGGTGAGACAACCGTCGCTCGTGATGTTGTGCTCGGCGCTGGAGGCGGCCATCGCAACGGGTGCGCCGGTGATGGTGAGATGATTTTCTCTTGTGTCCTGCCACCCTGCGCTCGCCCTGTTCAGATACGAGGCATCCCCTGTGACTCGATACAGGTCCGCGACAGCTGACAGAAACAGCAAGGAATCAAGTTGTTCGGCACGGTTGTTCGGATAGCCAGACGGACTTGGTCTTGTTTTAACTACGTGTTTACCAAAGTCGAGATAACGTCGATCTCCAGTGGAGCGGTAGAGTTCGACGATGGATCCAAGAAACTCCCCGGCGCCTTCGCCGGCATAGCTTGATGCGTTCGACATCAAATTGCGAATCAAATGGTCTGCGGTCCGGCGACTCGTAGCCAGAGCTTCCTCGTCGGCGGTTACACGATAATAGGCCAGCAGACCGTACAGCGCGGCTCCTCGAAACCTCAATAGCTGTTGCTTCAGAGATCCGCTCGGTTGACCGGCTTCGAACTCGTCTATTTCTTGCAGCTCTTTGATCAGATTCTTTGCGAACCGATCCATGAGGGATTTGAGCCGGCTGTCGTCTGAATATTCATAGGTCTCGGCGGCCGCAGCGAGAAAAAATCCGACTGCATTACCTGCGTTCGGAATGTTACCTTCTGAAATGTCTTTGACGGAAAGCGAGGTGACAGGAGTGAGATCTACTTTTTCCAAGTAACCCTCGGTATTAGCACGCAAGCGCAAGGAAAGCGCGCCTGCTACTCGCTGAAGATCATTTGGAACAGAAGTAAAGATGTCCGGCGCCGGCTCCACAAGCGGTCTCGGAGGATCTGCCAAGACTGACAAACCGGAGACTACGAGCAGGAGGAAAGCGCGGGAAATCAAGGGGGAAGGTCTCCAATTGCTGCCAGTGTAACGCGTCCGCAGCAAGGGGCGCATGCGTTGCTAAGCTCGAATCTTCAAAAGAACTTCGTCGCGAGAGGTGAATTGGATCGCCCGGATTCCCAGAACCTCCGCGCCCCGAATGTTCGCAATTCGATCATCTAGGAAAAGAGTTTTTTCGGGAGCGGTAGCCAGGCCATCCAGGCAATGTTCGTAAATGACGGGATCCGGCTTTATTGCGCGCACTTCGTAAGACAGCGTAATGTGATCGAAGCAGGAGAGACGGTTCGTTCCAGAGCGAAGGGCCTGGCCCAGATCCAGAGGCATGTTGGACAACATAGCAACGCGCTTACCGGCGGAGCGCAGTTCGTCGATCCAATCCCACATCACCGAGTCAAACTGCATCCAGCTAACGTTATCGAGTTCCGTCAAACGAGAAACGGCGTCTTCTGTCAAAGATGCACCGGCACATGCACTGGTCCTCTGCCAATACTCAACAGCTGAAATGGCGCCTTTATCGTAGTTGTCACGAATGCTCCAGTAACACTCGGAGAACTTCTCCGGATCGGCTTCTGCGACGGCTGCCATCTGAGCGCGATCAGCATCGGTTTGGTGATGAACAAGAACGCCGCCGTAATCGAAAATAAAGCCGTCGAACTCGCTAACGAGCGCCATCGAGCACCTGTTCGCGGCGGCATCTTATCTCTCGCACGGCATAGATTCGCCGTCCCTGGCTCTCGAAGTAAGTTCGCATGAGAACTTCCCCGATGAGCCCGGTGCTGAATGACATGAAGCCCGAGAACCACAGCAATGCGCCTGCTATCAGTAACGGCCCGTGCTCCGCGATAATGTCACGGCCGGCGAACTTCTCAACCAGCATGGTCAGTAGAACGGCACTTCCTACGACGATACCGAGCAGTCCCCATTTGCCAAAGAAATGCATGGGACGAGTGAGATAGCGGAGCAGGAATTTTATGGTTAAGATATCGAAGAAAACGCTGGTTGTCCGCCCTAGTCCGTAGTGAGATGCGCCGTTCGGCCGTTCAATGTTCTTAATGGGGACCTCAGCGATTCGAGCGCCGTAAAAACTAGCCAAGGCTGGAATGAACCGATGCAACTCTCCGTACAGATTTATGTCTTTCAGTACTTCTGCTCGATAGGCTTTAAAAGTAGTCCCGAAATCGTGCAGGTCCACTCCGGAAGCGCGTTTCATCATCCAGTTTGCAATTCGCGAGGGAATCTTCCGAGTCATTGCGTTGTCGACCCGATCCTTGCGCCAACCGCTCGCGATGTCGTAGCCAGCATCGATTTTCTCGAGAAGCGCCGGAATATCCTCCGGATCGTGCTGCAAATCGCCATCAAGTGATATCACGATCTCGCCTTGGGCCTCATCGAAGCCCGCCGCAAGCGCCGCCGTCTGTCCGAAGTTACGTCTCAGCCGAATCACCTTTAGGCGGCTATCGGTTTCGATGAGATTGGCAAGTAAATCGAAGCTGCGATCGGTGGAAGCGTCGTCAATGAAAATGATTTCGTATGGTCTGCGCAGGCTCTCTAAAACCGTTGTGAGGCGGTCATAGAGCGGAAGAATGGCAGGCTCTTCGTTATGAATGGGAATGACGATCGACAACATAGCTTATGGCGCATCCTTAGTCTATCTAATGGTAGTCTTCCGGCCAGCATTATGCCTGGGTTATGTTTCGAAACACTGACCTGGCGATGACTTTCCTCTCTCGGCGAACTGGTAGAATATAGATATAAGTAAGAACTGATAAGCTCTCGTATTTCCAATGAGTTGCGAGAATTGGGGCACTTTCCTTAGGAGTACCGTTTGGCCGATCAAGACTCGTCCACCCCTGGCGGTTTATTTCCGCCTGGTGACAACAAAAGTTTAATTCCCATCAACATCGAAGACGAGATGAAGCGTTCGTACCTCGATTACGCCATGAGCGTGATTGTTGGTCGAGCTTTGCCTGACATTCGTGATGGTCTGAAGCCCGTACACCGGCGCATCCTGTACGGAATGAGCGAAATGGGTTTGCATTTCAATCGACCCACGCGTAAGTGCGCCAGGATCGTCGGGGACGTTTTAGGTAAGTTTCATCCCCATGGCGATGTGCCTGTATACGACTCTCTGGTGCGCATGGCACAGCCTTTCTCAATGAGATACCAGCTCATTGATGGGCAGGGTAATTTTGGTTCGGTCGATGGCGACCCACCGGCGGCCATGCGGTATACGGAGGCCCGGCTTTCCCGGATTGCCGGGTCACTCCTCGAGGACTACGACAAGGATACGGTTGATTTTCGTCCGAACTACGACGACAGCGAGGTTGAACCGGAAGTTCTGCCCACCCGCGTACCGAATCTCTTGATCAACGGTTCGTCAGGTATCGCGGTTGGAATGGCTACTAACATTCCGCCTCATAACCTCACTGAGATTGTGAACGCGACCATCGCTCTCATCGAAGATCCTGCGACGCCGCTGGCAACGATCTTAGAGCTGGTCCCGGGACCAGATTTCCCGACGGGTGGTTTCATTCTAGGGCGCCAAGGCATCCTTGACTACTACATCAGGGGTCGCGGCAGCGTGAAATGTCGCGCCAAAGCTGCCATTGAGAAAACAAACAAGGATCGTGAGTCGATCGTCGTTACAGAGATTCCATTCCAGGTCAACAAAGCTCGCCTAATTGAGCATGTTGCCGCTTTAGTGTCGGATAAAAAGATCGAAGGCATCAGCGACGCACGTGACGAGAGCGATCGCGACGGAATGCGGATCGTCTTCGACTTGAAGCGTGGCGAGAACGCCGAAGTTATTCTTAACAACCTCTACAAGCAGACGCAGATGCAGGTCAACTTCGGCGTCATTATGCTTTCCATTGTCAATGGTCAGCCGCGAGAGCTCGGCATTATTGACGTGCTCAAGCGCTTTATTGATCATCGCGCTGATGTGGTCCGGCGTCGCACGAATTTCCTCCTGCGGAAGGCTCGAGAGCGAGAACACATTCTGTTGGGATTCCAGAAGGCTCTGGATAACCTGGACGCCGTAATTGCGCTTATCAGGGAATCCAGCAGAAGCTCGGAGGCAAAAGAGCGATTAGTTGCCACATTCGAGTTCACCGAACGGCAGGCACAGGCAATTCTCGAATTGCAATTGCAGCGCCTAACCGGGATGGAGCAGCAGAAGATTTTAGATGAGCTTGCTGAAATCCAAAGGCTCATCAGGTGAATACTCCGAAATTCTCGGTTCGGAGAAAGTTCTGATGAAGTTGCTTGTCAAGGAACTTAAAGAAGTTCAAAAAGATTTCGGCGATGAGCGGCGTACACAGATCATCGAAGATACCGGCGAGATCCGGCTCGAAGATTTGGTGCAGATGGAAGATGTGGCCGTGACGGTTTCGCGCGGCGGGTATTTAAAGCGCACCTCGGTTGACACTTATCGACGGCAATCGCGTGGAGGCAAGGGCCGTATTGGGATGGGCACGCGATCGGAAGATGTCGTTGAAAATCTGGTGATCGCCTCCACCCATGCTTACCTTCTCATCTTTACTACTAAGGGCCGAGTGTATTGGCTGAAGATCTATGAGATTCCGGACGCGGCCACAACCGGAAAAGGAAAACACATCTCCGGCTTGATTAACCTGCAACCGGATGAGGCCGTCAAAGCCTTTTTACCCGTAAAAGAGTTCGTGGCGGGCAAGTTCATCGTGATGGTCACGCGCCAGGGCGTGATTAAGAAATGCGAACTTACGGAGTTTGACAATCCTCTTCTCCGTGGAATCATCGCAGTCGCTCTCGACGATGGAGACGAGTTGCTCGGGGCTACGATCACATGCGGAGACAATTTCATCTTTCTTGCCTCGCATAAGGGTATGGCAATCCGTTTCAATGAGGACGAAGTTCGTCCAATGGGACGGCAGGCGCGTGGCGTTCGCGCCATGGACCTGGACGAAGGTGACTACCTCATTGGTCTTGAGGTCTGCGAAAAACACGGGTTGATTCTCTCCGTCTCCGAAAATGGGTACGGAAAGCGCACTCCGCTGGAAGATTACCGGCTGACCGCACGTGGGCGCAAAGGCGTCATCAATATGAAGACGACGCCCAAAGTCGGGAAGGTTGTGTCTGTCCTTTCGGTGGCCGAAAATACGGATCTAATGATCATCACGAAAGATGGGAAAATTATTCGCCTTGAGTCAAACGAGATCCGTCAGGCCGGACGGTCCACTCAGGGTGTACGGCTGGTCCGTATGGAGGGGGAGGACAAGGTGGCTGCGGCCTCGGTCATCCCAGAAGCCGAACAAGACCTCCTGAACGGTAAGGTCAACGGCGAACTGCCGCTCCAATAAGCTGCAGACAAACTCAGGTAGTGGTTGGCTCCTGAGTTTGTCTGACTTTCGCCGTATACTAAAAACGTGGGCACTAAACTCGTTAATTTGCAGGCTACCGCCAGTACCCTGAACGATGTGGAGCTTGATCGCAAGGAGCGTGCCGTATTTAAATCGCTCGCAGACCTCAAACGAGTGATCGTAGCCTATTCCGGAGGCACTGATTCTGCCTATCTTGCCTGGGCAGCTCATCAGGTTTTGGGTGAAAACGCTGTCGCCATTACGGCTGATTCGGCTTCCATTCCGACGTCGCACAAGCGAGACGCGGAGGCTTTTGCGCAGCAATGTGGTTTTCGCCATGAGTACATCGATACGTATGAGTTTGAGAACCCGGATTACGTAAAAAACGACAAAGATCGCTGCTTCCACTGCAAAGACGAGCTTTTTGTACGGCTCGAGGCTTTTGCTAAAGAGCGCAGCTTCTCAACGATCATTTACGGTGTGAACAGAGACGACCTGGGAGACTATCGGCCTGGACAGCGAGCGGCGAAGCTGCATCAGGTGAAAGCGCCTCTCGTGGAAGCTGCCCTTTCGAAAGCCGAAATAAGGGAGCTGTCGCGCCGAGCCGGACTGTCTACCTGGGATCGCCCGGCAGCGGCTTGCTTGAGCTCGCGGGTACCCTATGGAACGCCAGTTACAGTCGAAACCATTCGAACCATCGAGCAAGGGGAGGAGGCAATTCGAAACCTCGGGTTTAAGCAGTTCCGCGTACGCTTCCATGGCGATCTTGTCAGACTCGAAATCGCCGTCGAGGAACTGCCAAAAGCGCTCACCATCGAGTGTTCTAAGAACTTTTCGAGTATATTCAAGCAACTCGGTTTCCTGTACGTCACTCTTGATCTGGAAGGATACCGGCAGGGCTCTCTCAATGCTGCACTGACAAAGGGTCAGCCCAACTCGGCATCAAATCAACTGAATAGTTGAGGGTGTTCCGATTAAGACGGAGAGCTCAAGACTTTACCGCCATGTTTTCGGAATCCCAAGTCATAATCTTCTTCTCAAAGTAACTCTGATTGGTAAGAAGCGCGGGTCCGGCAGCACGTAAGCCAAAAGCGGCATCTTCTACCGAAGGCTTCCCCTCGCGGATGGAACGATAGAAGTTACGATGATGTTCCAGTTGCGGATCTGTCTTCCTAGTGTCAAATACCTGAGCAGAGTTGGGCTTGATGGTTCCTACTGATAAGGCGCTGTGCTCGTTATCCCACTTTGCCCTTAGCTCAGCCTGCATTTTGTCGGCGAAACTGGCTGAGGTATTGTCGAACGGATCGGGTCTGGGAGTTCGGTCGATGGTGACTTCCGTGAAGGTCGTGGTCATTACTCCATCGCTTCCGATGAACTTTACACCGAACGATTCTTTCGACTCGCCGCTTTTGAAGTTTACTCGGAGCAGAACATTGAATGCCGGGTGAACGTCGCAATCCGGATAATCAAGAGTGGCAAGCATTACGTCTGGAACGTCGCGGTCCTTCCAATAACGAGTTCCGCCCGTCGCATAGATCCGAGTCGGCCCTTCCGAACTAGTGACGGTGTGAATGCCTGTTAGCAGGTGCACAAACAAGTCACCTGCGACGCCGGTTCCGTAATCGCGGTAATTCCGCCAGCGAAAAAATCTCCTGGCGTCCCATTCGTGTTTGGGGGCATCTCCCTGGAATCGATCCCAGTCGCAGGAATTTGTATCGGCATCTGTAGGAATGGAGTATTCCCAAGCGCCGAGTGCGTCGTTACGGTCCAGCCACGCTTCCACCGAATTCAGCTGCCCGATCGCTTTGGTCTCGAATAACTCCTTCGCTTTTAAGTAAGCCAGCGAGCTTCGATACTGGCTGCCAACCTGGAAGACCTTTTTGTACTTATTTTGCGCTTCGATTACAGATCGGCCTTCTTCGATGGCATGCACCATTGGCTTCTCGCAATAGACGTGCTTTCCTGCTTTCAGGCTGTCAACGGAAATTTGGCGATGCCAATGATCAGGAGTGGCGATAATGACGGCATCTATGTCGGAGCGGCTCAGAATCTGCCGGTAGTCTCGGGATGTCGCCGTGTCTGAGCCGTACACTTCTTTCATGTGCTGTAAGCGCCCGTCGTAACAGTCACAGGCAGCAATTAACTTCACTCCGGGCAGGGAAGTCGCCAGTCTGGCGTCGCCCTGACCCATTCCGCCGGCGCCAATTAAAGCGATTTGAAGATTATCGTTGGGCGATGGCATTTTGAATCTAGCTCTTGATGCTCATCGCTTGTGGATCCCATTCCATCACGCGATTCTCGAAGTAACTGATATTGGACAACAGGGCGGGTCCGGCGGCACGAAAACCGAACGATGCATCCTCGACTACTCGGTGCCGCGATCGGACTGCCAATGCAAAGTTCAGATGATGGTCTTGGTGATCGCTGTAGCCATGAGGAGCCTCAAAGGTTTCCACGCGGCTTGCATCCATGCCGGCAGCAGCCGGCCGATTTACCGGAAAGCGCTCGTGGTATTGGCGAAGAAATTTTTCTTTCTCCACATTCGAAAACGTATCGATGCTATATCCCGGTTGGGTCTGCTTAGGAGGCACGGACAGAGTAACGTTCTTTCCGACTGTCATGATGCCTTCCGTGCCGGTGAATCGAAATCCCTCACTCTCATCCGCACCGCTCACAAAGTTGACTCGAAGGATCAGATTGAAAGCCGACGCTGACGTAGTTTCAGGGTAATCATAGAGACCGATTAAAACGTCGGGAACGTCCCGCCCGTCCTTCCAAAAACGCAAGCCGCCGGTCGAGAACACGCGGGTGGGACCTATTGCTCCGGTAATAAAGTGAAGTCCCGAAAATAAGTGCACGAAAAGGTCGCCCGCCACGCCGGTTCCGTAGTCGCGGTAACAACGCCAGCGAAAGAACCGCTTCGGATCCCAGCTTGTTTTTGGTGCACGACCTTGGAACTGAGGCCAATCGCAACTGCCGGTGCTGGCATCGAGAGGGACAACGTACTCCCAGGCGCCGACGGCGGAGTTTCGATCCCACCAGGCTTCCACCATGTTGAGCTTTCCGATTGCTCCGCTCTGATAAAGTTCCTGCGCCTTCTTGTAAATGATCGAGCTTACTCGTTGACTGCCGATTTGTAGGATCTGCCCGGTCTTTCGTTCGGCCTCTATCACAGGAGCGCCATCGTCCACGTGCTGAACCATGGGCTTCTCGCAATACACGTCCTTCTTGGCGTTAAGCGAATCGACCGTGATCTTCTGATGCCAATGGTCCGGCGTGCCAATGATCACAGCATCGATTTCCGGACGGGCTAGAATCTCTCGATAATCGCGTGTCGTAAAAATGCTTTGGCCGTATACCTCCTTCATGTGCTCCAGGCGCCCGTCATAGCAGTCACAAGCTGCAACGATTTTGGTCAAGCCTGAAGCAACTGAACTGCGCGCATCACCTTGGCCCATCCCTCCGCATCCGATCAAAGCGATTTGAACCTGGTCGTTGGGAGATTTCGATTTCGATGCGCCAGCAGACGGAGGCCCTTGACTGGCGAGAATCGAACTGCTAAGCCCAGCGGCCGTCGTCGTCCCTAGAAATGATCGCCGTGTAATCACCGCTTAGCTCAAATAAACTACTCAGAACTTTTCGACGAATCCTTGGTGCTGGAGGTGGAAGTTGGAGTGCTGCCGCTACCGGCTTCTTTCTTGTCTGAAGGTTTACCCGTTGGCTCTTCCTTCTTGCTGGAACCATTGTTGGGTGATCCGGCATTCTTAGCGTAGTCCGTGACGTACCATCCGCTTCCTTTGAATTGAAAGGCCGATCTAGAGAGCAGGCGATTTACTGCACCGCCACACTTTTCGTGCGTTCGAAGCGGCTCGTCGACGAACTTCTGGACCACTTCGAATACTTCACCGCATTGATCACATTTATATTCGTAGAGAGGCATGACTTTCTAAACCTACTTCGGCTCAGGGACGGTTGGAGCCTTGTTCACAATCGGATGCGATTGCGAAGCCGTGCCATCAGGATTTCGCCCACCATCAGGACTGGTTAATTGGGCAATCGTGGTTTTGCCTGTGACTAAATCGATCGATTGCTTCAGCAAATTGTCTTCCGTGCTCTTCGGAGTTGAGCCCGGGATTGGATTTCCATCCTGGTCGACATCGGGAGTGCTCTCGTTCTCGGCCAATTGAACCGATGGCGTCACGCCCGAATCCTGAATAGCTTTACCGGAGGGCGAATAATATTTTGCGACCGACAGAATGACGGCGCCACCATCTTGCATTTGAACGGTCTTTCGGAGGCTCGCGTCACCGTAAGTCCTCTCTCCCACGACTTGCGATCGCTTGTTGTCGAGCAGGGCTGCCGCGGCGATCTCGGCGCCACCCGCCGTGGCACGATCGGTAATGACAACCAGCGGCCCACTCCAAACGTCCTGGTCCGGCTTGGCGTCAAAACTTTTCTTTTCCGTTTTTTGGCCGCGCAGCGAAACGATCTCACCTTTGTCGGTGAATAAATTGGCAAGCTCGATACCGTTCGCCTGTTCGCCCGTAGAACAATGCCGAAGGTCGAGAACGATATACTTCGCGCCCTGCTTTTTGAATTCTTGTATTTTGTTCTTCGCTTCTTCTACTCGGTTGCTGGCGATGCTGGTCACATGAACGTACCCGACGTTGTTGGGCATCATCTTGCCCGACACCTGCGGGATCGGGATATTTCCACGTGTCAGCGTGAGCTTTTGCGGATCCGGATTTTTCAATCGCAGGGTCGTCATCTCCACAGAGGTATTCGGCGCTCCGCGCAGCAATTCTTCTGCATAAGCGAGAGGCATGTCTCTGGTTGCCACGCCGTTGATCGTCTCAATTAGGTCGCCTGTCCCCAGGTTGGCCTTGTCGGCGGGCGAGCCTGGAATCGTATCTACAACCGCGACATATCCGTAACGCTTTGCCAGGATAAGCCCAACGCCAGCTTTATAGCCATCCTGCATCTTCTCGTATTGCCGGTACTGATCGGCGTTGAGATAGCTGGCAAAAGGATCGACCGATTCGAGAAGCCCGTTGATCGCTCCCAAAGTAACGTTCTTCATGTTGGGTTCTTCGACATATTCAAGCTTGATGCGCTCGAGAACTTCCGTGTAGACTTTCAGATGGCCGTAGACATCGTCACTGGCTACTGCGCGTCCACTGCGGGCTCCAAGCAACAGCAGCACGACGATGCAAGTTGAGCTGCCGACAATTGTCCACTTAAAACGACTATTCATGAAGGGATTCCGGGCGTCAACCAAAGTATATCGGATTAGTTACCAAGGCGCCGGGAATCTGATTGCTTAGATGCAGCAGGATTCAGGGAGCTGCGGGCGCGATTTCAACGCAACTCCAAACCTTTAAGCGATCCTTAGAAAGGCTTGAGTTACGGTAGAGAAGAACAATTCTTAAGATGCCACCCACTGTTCGTGTCGAGTTTGCCCACGAAAGAAAGATACGAGAGCGAAACAAGGTTCTCTACCGGATAGCGCATTGGCCTATTTGGATTTGGGTTTTTTTTCTTACGCCAGGGCCCCTTACATTCGAATTGTTTGCACACGGTGGAAGCTCCCGCAACCTTCTCTGGCTGGCAGTAGTGCTGATTGCGACCGGAATCGCAGGCTTGTTCGGTCAGCTGCCGGGAGTCGAACCGCGCCCCTACATCTTGCGATTTTGCGAAGATAAACGAAATCCGCTCTACCGACGAATTTGCTACACCTTCGCCTGGAATGCCCTCCTGAACTTCGCTCTTCTCAATCTGATTGGGCTAGCTGAGGTGGTCGTAATGCGAGTCTGGAGGCTGAAGCAAATCTATAGCTATGGCTATTTCCCGGTCCTGGCCGTGGTTCTCAGTCTCGGCGCCTTCGGATTGCTGCCGCGAGTGGGCGGTTCAACCAAGGGCGAAGGCACTGAGCGTCGCTATTTCTATGCGACAGTTTGGGCTGTTACGAGTGCCCAGACCGTCCTGCTGGTTCTCTGGAGGCTGCTTCCAAGGACTTACATGGCCGACGTTGTCAAACTTGCCACTTACGTCTTTGTTCTTCTTGCAATCGGTGCAAGCGCCACTCTCGGACTCTTGCCGCGCACTCGCCCTATCTTGCCGGGTGAACTGATGGTAGCCGACTAAACCTTTTGCTTCTCACCAGCGTTTTTTTGTTGCCTGTGCTCGCCGGCTTGGGGTACCAGGCTTTAGGCAGTTTTCTGGACGCACGTCGATTCCCACCGGCTGGCCGGCTCGTCCAGGGACAATCTTCACGCCTCCATATCCACCAACTCGGCAGTGGATCGCCGGTTGTGATCTTTGAAGCCGGCATTGCCAGCACTTCTCTTGCCTGGACTTTCGTTCAGCGCGAGATCGGCCAACTCACTACCTGGGTCAGCTATGATCTTGCCGGTCTCGGTTGGAGCGATCCGCATCGGAAGCCAAGAACGCTCGATGCCATGGCAGCCGAGTTCTCGGAACTGTTGACCTTGAGCCGCCTTCCGCCACCTTATATTCTGGTCGGTCATTCGTTCGGCGGATTGCTGGTCCGAGCCTACGCGGTCCGCCACCCGGAGCAAGTCTGCGGTTTTGTTCTAGTGGATCCAGTCGCGGCCGCCTCTTGGGCGAACTGTTCACCGGAAGATCGGAGGAGGCTCGCCTCGGGCGTTCGGCTCTCAAAGCGCGGAGCGCTGCTTGCTCAATTCGGCGTGGTTCGGGCGGCGCTCAGTTCCTTGTCCTCCGGCGCCAGATTTCTCCCCAAAATCATCGGGCGTGCGGCAGCGGGACGGGGGGTCATCTGTCATGTAGCGCCTGATCGGTAAAGTTCGCAAGTTACCTCCGGAGACCTGGCCGATGATTCAGTCCCACTGGAGCAACCCGAAATCGTTTCTGGCCATGGCCGCCTATCTCGAGTGCCTGCCAGCAAGTGCCAAAGAAATGCTTGGGAAAGCGATCCCGACCGAGATTCCGCTCCGTATACTCTCGGCGAGCAGTGCCACAGCGAGCGAAATTGAAGAGCGAGATCGTTGGGCGCCGGCGGCTTCTTTCGGGCGCCACGTTCGCTTGGAGAACTGCTTCAACATTCCAACCCGTGATGCCGACCGACAATGGCCTTTTATTGCGGAAGTCGGCGCTTCGATTGTGACGTTGCGTTTTTCACCGGGCAAGTAAGAGATGTAGTTGTCGGTCAAATATGCCGGCAGAACCCGGGTTTCGGCCGATGCATTTCGAAGCGTTATTTTGCTCATGATTGCGAACGTCCGGCTGGGATTGCTGATCCGGACCGCCACGCGAGTTGAATCGCCCATTTGCGCCTCAGCGGCTGAAGCTGTGATTGAAACGGTCGGTAAATTGTCTAGCTTCTTGTAGGTTTGTTCCTGGGAGGCCTGCCAATAGAAGTTTTCGGAAAGCAGCTGGCCGTCGTTGTCTTGCAATTCCAGTTTTACGAAGGCGACGTCATTCGCCGACTCGCTTGGCAGTTCCAATTGGAAGGCGTCTGCCTCTTGCCCCGGCTCCACGGTCATCCGCTGTTTGTGTGAAAACAGCGCTTTCGCGTCTGCCGAAAAAACGCGGGCCCAGGATATCACATTCTTCAGCGGCACGGTAGTGTTGTTGACTACAGCGGCCGTCAGATCCGGTAAATTCATCTGTACGTGGACCGGCTCGCTTGCCTTTTTCACTCCGTAATATGAGGCCTGCGTGTCGTAATCAGAACTGAGAATCTGCCACATTGTGCTCGGCCAAGCCGGCTGCGTCATCCAGAGCAATGCGGCCGCTGTTCGGATTCCATAAGTGCGCATTGAAGCCTTCGAAGATCGCACGGTGCGTGACGTAATTCAGCATTTGCGCCTTTTTTTCGAAATCCTCCAGGCTTGTGCCTTCGCCGAACTCATCTGAGAGTGCCGCCATGAAAGGCGCGGTGACGCCATTCCCGCTCGCGTGCCAGTCGTGTTACGCCCATGTGTCGCTGGGAGGCCAACGATCCGGTTCCGGGACAAATGCTTTGAAGGCATCGATCGTAGGCATGGACGGAATGCCGAGCTCCACTGAAAAAACCCGCGCAAACTTCGTGAAGTAATCTGCCGGCCGATTGTATTTGTAGGGACCGCTATTTTGTAAATTGATTTGGTTCGAACTGGGCGAGTAGTATCGCGTGCCGTCCAATTCCCGAACCAACTCATCCAGTCCCACGTTCACAGCGGGCGCTGGAACGCCTTCGTTTCTTCCGCATCACATCGCGATCGAAGGGTGATTGCGAAAGCGGAGAATTACGTCCTTGGCATTCGCCAAAAATAGTGCTGAATCGTCGGGCTCTAGGTTGTAGTTCTCCGTCGAGTCCCAAAAGTCCTTCCAGACAAGCAAGCCGTACTCGTCGGCGAGATCGTAAAAGACCTCTTCGGTGTTTTGGCCGACCCAATTCCTGATGATGTTGAGATTGGCATCCCGATGAAGGCAGAAGAACGGCTCGAGATGTTCACGTGACACGCGTTTACGCGAATCATCCATTCCCCAATTGCCACTCTTACAGGCGATTCGTACTCCGTTCACTTTGATCACCAGATAGGGCGTGCTGCCCGTGTCGCGAATGCTTTGGATCGTGGCGGATGTCTCTGCACCAGGTTGAAGGGAAACTACCCACCCCGCGGCGGACTGAATCATGCCTTCATGCCTGATATCGATGACGCTCATCCCGCCCGCGGCGGCGGTCGGCGAAAATTCAACTCGGCGCAGATGTCCGGTGCGATCAAGAGCGGAAAGCTCGTAGGTAATTTCCCGAATTCCGAAGCGAACCGTCTTGCGATCCGATTCGCTCGCGGAAGTCTCGAACGACAGATTCAAATTAAAAAGTTCGGGTCTTCCATAGCCATTCGGCCACACCATAAGCGGGGATTGTCTAAAGAGAGTTGCCGAAACTCAGCCGGCGTCAGCGTGACCAATGATTTCCCAGGATCCGCGCTCACGTTCTTCGAAATCTTGACTCCCTCGAAAGAAGCGGTCAGCGTTCCTTGTACAGCGGCATTCGAGTCATTGAAGAGCGGCACTGCGATGCTTACGTCGGCATGATCGGTATTTGGAAGAGGCAACCTGGTGGTCACTTGAGGGTCTTGCAGGCTTCCAAGTCGACTTAACCAGAGAGTTAGTTTTCCATTTTCAATCGCGAAATAACGAGGAGACGAGTTGGGAGAGCTCTCGCCGATGCCACCAATCCACGTGTGCGCTGGAGGTTCTTCGCTCTTTACCCGACACGATATGGACCATGGCGAAGTTGGCGGAATGGACAGCTCATGTGACAGATCTCTCTTCCAACCAAGACCGCTTGTGATCAACGAAACGTTGAAGGGTCCGTAAGTACGACTTTCGCCGGCGGTTTGAGCGCTTGCCGGAGGCCAAATCGGCGCCAGGAGGAAGGCAGCGATGGCGACGCGAACAAGGAAGAGTTGCATGTGTTGCTTGACCCCGACGATCTTACCGGACGGGCGTCTATCATTGGTGTTGAGCGAAAGATGGCGATAAATTTGCGGAATCCTGCCCGTTGTTTCTGCTACTCGAAGCGATGCGCTTTGGGGATAACGATCGCGCTTAGCGGCGCGCCACTGTTTTTTGCGCAGGCTCCTCGCGGCAATCATATAAGCCGCAGCAGCATCTCGGTGTACAGCCTTAAAGACAAGTCGGTGAAAGTAATTTACTCGGCCGACACGCTAATCGAGGCGCCAAACTGGTCTCCCGACGGCAAGTACCTGCTGATCAACACGGGAGGCAATCTTTACAAGCTTCCTGTGACGAGCAGTGCAAGCGCGCAACCCGCCAAAATCGATCTGGCAGACATTAACCGGTGCAACAACGACAAGGAAGTGTCGCCCGATGGAAGCCTGATCGCCTTCTCCTCGTCAGCAAAGGCCAAAGGTTCGCAGGTCTATACGGTATCGTCCATGGGCGGTGAACCGAAATTGATCGTGCCCGAGACTCCGAGCTATTTTCACGCTTTTTCTCCCGACGGGAAGTATATGTCCTTCGTGGCGCAGCGGGAAGGCAACTTCGATCTGTTCCGCGTGCGAACCGGAGGCGGACCGCAAGAGCGGCTCACGGTAAATAAAGGGTATGACGACGGACCTGATTACTCGCCGGACGGGAAATGGATTTACTTCAATTCCGATCGATCCGGCAGTTGGGATATTTGGCGAATACCAGTCAGCGGCGGAGGCCCGGATGACAGGGAGGCGCAGCAGGTGACCAAGGACGATCAGGAGGATTGGTTCCCCCACTGCTCACCGAACGGCAAATGGCTGGTGTTCCTAACTTTCCCCAAAGGAACTTCCGGCCACAATGACCGGATCGATGGCGTCGAACTCCGAATGATGCCGCTTCCCGGCGCTCACATTCATGCCGCACAACCGGTAGTCTTGAGCAAGTTTTTCGGGGGACAGGGGACCATCAACGTGAATTCCTGGTCTCCGGACTCCTCCGCCTTCGCATACGTGACATACCAGCCATGAATCGCCTTCTCCCAGTCTTTTTGTTCAGCTCCTTGCTCTTCGGACAGCAGCCAAAGCGTCCGAAAATTCTTGGAGTGGCTCACATCTCCCTCTTCGCTCATGATCTGGAGAAGTCGAAGGCTTTCTATACCGAATTCCTGGGCTTCAGCATTCCCTTTGCCTTAAGAAATTCGAACGGCTCAGTCTCTCTGGATTTTGTTAAGATCGACGACCGGCAGTACATCGAGCTGGTTCCCGAAAAGCAGCCCGGATCGGATCGACTGAACCATATTGCGCTCCAAACCGACGATGCAGAAGCCATGCGGCTGTATCTGGCCTCTCGCGGCATCAAAGTTCCGGACCGAACGCCTAAAGGCCGAATCGGAAACTTGAACTTCATGATTAAGGATCCGGAGGGACACGATGTCGAAATCGTCCAATACGCCCCGAACGGTTGGACGGCCGAAAACTACGGCAAACAGATGACCGATGCGCGCATTTCGAACCGCATGATGCACGTCGGCATTATCGTGACCAAGCTGGATGCCGAAGATCACTTCTACAAAGATATTCTTGGGTTCAGCGAGACCTGGCGCGGAAGCAGCGACAGTAAGGTGCTGTCGTGGACTAATCTCAAAGTTCCCGATGGGCAGGATTACGTCGAACTTATGTTGTACGCGCAACCTCCGCCCGCCGAAAAACGTGGAACCGCGCACCACTTGGCTCTAGAGGTGACAGATGCCGCGGCAAGCGTCAACAAATTGAAGCACAACGAGTATTTCAAAAATTACGACCGAGCAATTGAAGTTCGAATAGGTAAGAATCGGAAGCGCCAAGTCAATCTTTTTGACCCCGACGGAACCCGGACGGAGTTGATGGAGGGCCACACCATCGACGGCAAACCGGCTCGCTCCTCCGATGCTCCGCCGCCTCGCCCAACGAATTAGTGGTGTGTGTTCTAAGTCGAATTGTGTCAACCGAATCGAACAATACAACCTCGACGAGGCGTCGACATTCTCATGGGTATCCTGCTATAGTTATTTTGTCTTTGCAGCAACCCATATTTGAGTGCCTTGTGGCCGCCCTCCCGCCCATACCATTTGTCCGGTTTCGGTTTCCAGAGCAGTCCGACAGAGACAATTCACACCCTAAAGGAATCTAATGACCAATATCTTCGTCGGAAATCTCAGTTTCCGGACTACACAAGAGGAATTGCTCGCAGCATTTTCGCAGTACGGGAATGTCGAGCGAGTAAATATCGTGACGGACCGCGATAGCGGTCAATCCCGCGGCTTTGCATTCGTTGAAATGTCAGAGCGGAGGGACGCAGAAACGGCAATTTCTCAGTTGAACGGCGCCGAGTTGAACGGCCGTGCCATGAACGTCAATGAAGCTCGTCCCAAGCCGCAGGGTGGCGGTGGCGGTGGATTTGGCGATCGCCCGCGGGGCGGTCGCGGCGGAGGCGGAGGCGGCGGCCAGCGAAGCAGAGGACCACGCTGGTAGGTTTCTGCCGCTGAAGTTTCAGGCGGGGCGAGACAGTCAACCAAGATGTCTCGCCCTTACTATTTCCGGCCATGAACAAATGGAGATGGGGACCGAAATGCTCACCCAAGCCGATAGGGAGACTGCTGCTCTCCGTATTAGACAGAGAATGACAGAGTTTCACTCGTCCGGATCGCTCGTGTTTCTCAGATCCTTGCTACGTGACCCTCGTTCAGTTGGAGCTGTGGCGCCCAGTTCTCCGCGCTTGTCCCGCCTGGTAGCTTCGAGCGTGGACTTAAGTGCATCTACCATCCTGGAAGTCGGCGCCGGAACCGGATCCATTACCGGCGCTCTCCTCGACCGCGGATATCCTCCCGAACGGCTTTTTATCATTGAGCGCGATCCGACCCTGGTCACTTATCTCCGGAGCCGTTTTCCCGGTGTACGCGTCAGGTGCGGCGATGCTATCCATGCCGGCATGATGCTTCGCAATGAGCGCGTAGGAAAGATTCACACTCTTTTATCTAGTCTGCCTATACGGAATTTCAAGCCGGCAGAGCAGCTTGCCCTGCTAAAAGCGATGTTGAGGACGTTGGAGCCGTCCGGACAACTGGTTCAGTATACTTATGCGCCGAACTGTCCCATACCAACTCGTCCGCTTGGTCTGAAAGCAGAATGCCTGGGACGCGTCTGGATGAACTTGCCGCCGGCGGCTGTTTGGCGTTTCACAAGAGCAACCCCGGCGCGTTGGAGCTAGACCGGAGCTAAACCGGCGCTACAGCGACAAAGGGAGGCTAATTCGCGCTGATGGTCCCGACCAAAGGACTGCTCGCCACAGCGTACTCGCGTTTTGGCATGCGGCCCGACAGAAAAGCGGCCCGTCCTGCTTCCACCGCCAGCTTCATTGCCTTCGCCATTAGTTCGGAATCTTCTGCTTCCGCAATGGCAGTATTCAGAAGCACGCCGTCATAGCCGAGCTCCATGGCAACCGCAGCGTCCGAGGCCGTACCGACACCGGCGTCTACAATGAGGGGCACGTCTGTGATCGCTTCACGCAATATCTTCAGATTTGTCAAATTCTGTATGCCCAGCCCGGATCCGATCGGAGCGCCTAAAGGCATAACAGCGGCTGCACCTGCATCCACCAGCTTACGAGCGTTTACCAGGTCGTCCGTCGTGTAAGGGAGCACCACAAATCCCTCTCTCACAAGGACTCTCGTAGCCTCTAGGAGGCCCTCATTATCGGGGAACAAGGTCTTCTTATCTCCGATCACTTCGAGTTTGACCCAATTTGACAGGCCGACTTCTCGGGCCAGGCGCGCGGTTCTGATCGCTTCATCCGCTGTGAAGCATGCCGCGGTATTGGGCAGAATGTGGGTCTTCGCGCGATCGATATAATCAAGCTCCGAGTCTTTCGATTGATCGGTAAGGTTCACCCGTCTAATGGCGAGCGTCACCATCTCTGTACCAGATGCTTGATGGCACCTCGCCATGAGCTGTTTACTGCGGTACTTTCCAGTTCCAACCCAAAGTCGCGAACGAAATGTGCGGCCGGCGACCGTCAACAGATCTTCCATGTTTTAATTATCCGCTTTTGTTATCTGAGTGACCATGTGAATGCGGCTTCTTCGCCATCGTCACCGTAGTGGCTCCCCAGCCGCCAGCCTCCTGTGGCGCGTCGCCATACTCGACGACGGAGCACTGCTGGCTAAGAACCCTGCGAACCATTTCGCGCTGAACACCGATGCCGCGTCCATGGATGATTCGCAGCGCCTTGAACCCAAGCAATTGTGCTTCTTCTAAATACGCTTCCAATGCTGTCTTAGCATCACGGGGCGCAAACGTATGGAGATCGAGGACGTCTGTGATCGGTATCCGGATGGGCTCGTCCTCGGTCATCATGGAATTAATCAATATGGAATTCTCGAGCCAAAGCCACGATTTTTCTGCTGTTGACCTTGGCCGCCGCCGTCGCTTAAAGCACGACTCGGCGGAGCGTTTTTGAAATCAAGATCATTGTCGTTAAAGGTCAGCCCGCGATCCAGGACCATCTCCACCGTCGACCCTTTGTTGATGGTGGCGTCGGGCCCGCGCGTTAGAAGCACCCCAAGCAAGCCGGCCGCTGCACCAGCGCCTGTGCCAACGCCCGCGCCGCGCGCGACGCTTCCGGCCGCTGCCCCTACTCCCGAACCGATGACAGTTCCGGCCGTGGTCGTGCCGACTACGGTCCCCAAATCGCCTTTCTTGTCACCCGGGCCGCCTACTTTGCTCTGTTCTCGCTTCAGCGTTTCGTTCTCTCGGGAGTCAAATGCGCCCAGATCGGACTTAAAACTTCGGCTCGCGCCATTCGGCAACGTCAATGAATCGAACCTGACCTGCAACGAACCACGACCCTTTACTCGACCTGGGCGCTTGACCTCAGTGATAGTGCCTGTCACCCAACTTCCTTGCGGAATGATAATATGTCCGGCGGACAAAACCGGGAAAGCCGTCTCTAGATAAATCCTGTCGCCAGGCAACGCTGATTTCGTACTGATGCTATTGATCATGTTCAGCAAGATGTGCGTACCGGCATCCACTTTGTAGACGTTGTTATCGGGCGGCGTTTCTTGCCGTTGCTTGAACCCGCCCGGAGAATCTCCCTGGGAGTTCGAAACGCTTTGCGGAGCCGCCCCGAAAATCGTTCCGACGACCAAACATACGCACGCCAAATGTTTGAGCATGAAAACTTCCTTGTTCTAGTTTATCCGTCTGTGGACGCCGCGGCAGCAGCCTTCGTATGGGTTTCACGAATTCGATGGTTCGCCACCGTCCGGGCCGCTTTTCGAAAAACCGTGCTGATGGGAAGGCTGGTGAGGCCATCGACGCGTAACCACCGGTAATCTTGCATGTTCGATGGTGGTCGAGCCTCGAGAACTTGAAACCAATAGTCGTGAAATGTGATTGAATGCCGGAACGATCCAATCGCCTCATCAGCCGTAATAGCGTCCAGTTGGGTGGGCTCCGGTAATTCCCAGAATCCCGGCATTAACTTGGAATCTGAAGGTCGTTGCCACGCCAGAACCGATCCGTCTTGCTCAATCCAGAGCAAAATTCTGTCTTCTTGTATGGACTTCTGCTTCGACAAGTTGACCGGGAGAGTGCGCTGCGTTCCGCGCTTTCGAGCGCCGCACAAGTCCGATACGGGACAGACCAGGCATTGCGGGTTCTTGTTTAAACAGACCGTCGCGCCCAGTTCCATCATGGCCTGGTTGAAGCTTCCCGGCCGTTCCCGATGGAGAAGGCTTTCCGCCAACGACGAAAAGTGTTTACGGCCCTTGGCGCTCGCTATGTTCGTCTCATCGGCGTAAACACGCGCCAGAACCCGAAGGACGTTTCCATCGAGAACCGCATGCGGTAGATCGAAAGCGATACTAGCGACAGCCGCGGCTGTGTAGTCGCCAACTCCAGGAAGCGCACGAAGTTTCTCATAGCAGGCGGGGAACGTGCCCTGCCGACAGATCTGCTGCGCGGCCTTCTGCAAGTTTCGAGCCCGGTAGTAGTAGCCAAGGCCAGCCCATAAAGCTAGCAACTCCGATTCCGGAGCTTGCGCAAGCGACGTACAGTCAGGGAAACTTTGCAGAAATCGTTGGTAATACGGCAGAACTGCGGCCACCCGAGTTTGTTGCAGCATCGCTTCTGACACCCAGATTGCGTAAGGGTCTCGCGTGCGGCGCCAGGGCAAATCTCGTTGTGCGTGCCCGAACCAGAGAAGCAAATTTTTTCGAAACTCTACAATTTCTGTTTCGGACAACATTACTTACACTTTCGCCATCGGCTTGTGGATTCTCCGGCACTTCCCGTGCATCTATACTAATGGCAAGATCCTTTCGGAGTTCTTTCGGTTCCCCGTACCTGCCACCGTCACAATGACTGAAACACCCAGCCTACCTTCCTACGAAAAAACCGTTGCGGAGGTGGTACGGGCTGTCGGACAGGCCGTCTTAGCCGTTCGTGGAGCCCGCGTCCACAATCTAAAGAATATCGACGTCGATATTCCGCACAATCAGATCACCATTGTAACCGGTGTTTCAGGATCCGGCAAATCGTCGTTGGTATTCGATACGATCTACGCCGAAGGACAACGGCGCTACGTCGAATCCCTGTCTGCCTATGCGCGACAATTCCTGGAGCGCATGGAAAAGCCGGATGTTGACGAGATTTTGGGCGTTGCTCCACCGATCGCAATCCGTCAGAAAAATCAGACTCGCAATCCCCGATCTACGGTGGCGACGGCCACCGAATTATACGACTTTATGCGGCTGCTTTGGGCTCGGGCGGGCCGCACATTTTGTCCAAATGATGGAACTCGAATCCAACGAGATTCGGTCGACCAGGTCGCCGCGACAATGCTCGCCGAACCGGAGGGCTCGCGCTGGTATCTGCTCTTTCCCGTCAAAATGGAAGGGGCGGCAGGTCGGTCAACTGAACCCTCCAGCCTGCGCGACCGACTCTTCGAGCTGAGGAAAAAAGGATTCACCAGGCTGTTCCAGAACGGACAGACCTTCGAGTTTTCAACCCCTGAATCGCTTCTTGAAATCGACTTCAGCAAGTCCGTTTATATTCTTGCGGACCGCATTGTAATTCGACCTGATCTCCACCAGCGTCTGGTCGACACCGTCGAAATCTGTTATCGCGAAGGCGGCGAAGTTTTTTTTGAACAGGCTGGCGTCGCAGATCCTCAGGTCAAGCACTTCAGCGAGCGTTTTGCGTGCAGAGTTTGCGGCCTGAGCGCCAACGCCTCTGAACCAACTCTGTTCAGCTTCAATAGCCCGATGGGCGCCTGCCCGGTGTGCCAGGGTTTCGGGAACACCATCGACTACGATCTCGATTTAGTAATTCCTGATCCAACTCTCTCGATTGAAGACGGCGCGGTCGATCCTTGGACCAAGCCTCAATATGGCTGGTATTACGAAGAACAGCTCCAACCAAAAGCGCGCGGCAAGGTTCGCCTTACGACGCCCTACTCGGATCTGAATGCAAACGAAAAGGAGTTCGTAAGAAAGCATGTCCATCGTTTCTTCAGCGAGGTAGAAAAGAAAAAATACAAGGTTCACGTCCGTGTGTTTCTCAGTCGCTACCGCGCCTACACGGAATGCAACGCCTGTCGGGGTGCGCGCCTTCGTTCCGAAGCTCTGTGGGTTCGCATCGGCGACTGCAACATTGCGGAAGTGTCTCGAATGAGCATTGCGCAAGCGCTCGAGTTCTTTGCTCATCTTCATCTCAGCCCTGAAGAAGCCGAGATTGCCGATCGGGTTCTCGACGAAATTCGCCAGCGATGCAACTTCTTGAACGATGTCGGTCTACAGTATTTAACTCTTGATCGGCTCTCGTCGACCCTGTCCGGCGGTGAAGCGCAGCGAATTCAGCTGGCCACCTGCCTTGGTTCTCGGCTCGTGGGCGCCACTTACGTGCTCGACGAGCCGTCTATTGGTCTACACAGTCGCGATACTGCTCGTCTGACAAACATCCTCAAGGGCTTGCGGGAACTCGGAAACACCATTGTCGTGGTAGAACACGATCCTGAGATCATGGCTGAGGCGGATCACATCCTCGATCTGGGACCAGGGGCAGGAGAGACCGGTGGTCATCTGATATTCTCCGGCAATTACCAGCAACTTCTTCAGCCGGCGACAAAGGAGCCTTCTCGCGATAGCGCTCAATCGCTAACCGGCCGCTATCTTCGTGGAGAACTTGTGGTGTCGCGCTCTCTTGAGCGTCGTAAGCCAAATCCCAAGCGCTGGATTCGATTTGTCGGTGCTCGTGCAAACAACCTGAAGAATATAGATGTCGACATTCCATTAGGGTTGATGGTTGCTGTGACCGGAGTTTCGGGATCCGGCAAATCGAGCCTTGTTCATGAGGTTATCTATCGTGCTCTCGAGCTGGAAGTAAACCGGGAGCGCGACAAGAAAAAGTCTCCGTCAGACGACCTGTCGAACACAAAAAAAGTTCTGGTTAAGCGCGTTGATCGAGCCGATCTTCTTACCGGCGTCGTAATGGTGGATCAATCGCCGATCGGACGAACGCCTCGTTCCAATCCAGTAACTTATATCAAAGCCTTCGATCTCATCCGAGACCTGTTATCATGCACGCCGGAAGCACGAAAGCGAGGTTACCCAGCGGGGTATTTCTCCTTCAACATTCCGGGGGGCCGCTGCGATACTTGTCAGGGCGACGGTACCGTGTCGGTAGAAATGCAGTTCCTCGCTGACGTGGAGCTTGTATGTGAAGACTGTAAAGGCACTCGCTACAAAGCGAGCATTCTGGAAGTTTGCTACCGGGGCCTCAACATTCATGAAGTGCTACAGCTAACCGTAAAGGAAGCTCTCTCCTTTTTTGCCGATGCTCCCAAACTGGCCGCCCGCTTGAAAGTTCTGCAGGATGTTGGTCTCGGTTATCTGCGTCTTGGCCAATCCGCAACCACCTTGAGCGGCGGGGAAGCTCAGCGAGTAAAGCTTGCCGCTCACCTGGCGCAATCCACTTGTGAAGGAACTCTTTTTCTCTTCGACGAACCAACCACTGGTTTACATTTCGACGACATTGTCAAGCTCTTGGTCTCTTTCGAACGGCTCATCCAGAATGGCGGCAGCGTTCTCGTCATCGAGCACAATCTTGATCTCGTCAAAGCCGCGGATTGGGTGATTGATCTCGGACCTGAAGGCGGAGACGACGGGGGCAGAATCGTTGCCCAAGGGACTCCCGAAGCGATCGCTGGCGTTCCGGGTTCATACACCGGCCAATACTTGAAGCAGGCGCTCCAGCAAAGAGCAATTGCGTAGTTGTGAATGAATCTCTGAAGAGCCTTCCTTCTGTCGATCAGATCCTTCGAAATCTAAACGGCGGCGCTTTCCCGCTTGCTCTGCTAAAGCGAGCGATTCGTAGCGAGCTCGAAGAGCGGCGAAATCAGATTAAGTCAGGTGAGCAAATTTCCGATCTTTCGGTCGAAGCGGCCGTCGAAAACCGGCTACGACGACTGACCACTCCGTCCCTTCGACCGGTGATCAACGCTACCGGGGTCATTCTTCATACAAACTTGGGCCGGGCGCCGTTGGCTGATTTCGGCGTACGCGCAGGTTATTCAAACCTGGAGTACGATCTTGCCGTGGGAAAACGAGGAAAACGCGATGCACATGTTGGCAGCCTGCTGCGGGAGCTGCTTGGCCGCTCTTCGCTAGTGGTCAACAACAATGCCGCGGCGGTCTATCTTGTTTTGAACGAACTGGCCGCGGGGCACGAGGTGATCGTGTCTCGTGGCGAGCTCATTGAGATTGGCGACGGCTTTCGCATTCCGGAAATCATGTTGCGCTCCGGTGCAGTTCTGCGCGAAGTCGGGACTACAAACCGAACCCGCATCTCAGATTATGCGGCAGCGGTCAATGATCGTACTAGGCTCATCCTTCGCGTGCATCCCTCAAATTTTCATATGAGCGGTTTTACCGCACGGCCCAGCTTGGAAGAACTTTCCTCGCTCGGGCGTGAAAAGAACTTGCCGGTATTCGAAGATTTGGGGAGCGGCTGTGTGGTCGACCTCCGGAGGCAGGGAATTCGGGAGCCCCTGGTGACCGACAGTTTTAAAGCGGGCGTCAATATCGTCTGTTTTAGCGGCGACAAGCTTCTGGGTGGACCGCAAAGCGGCATCATTGCGGGCGATGAGAAGCTTGTATCGCGCATTTGCCGCAATCCAATGTATCGCGCTCTGCGTGTAGACAAGTTGATTACGCAATCTCTCGAAACGACTTTACGTCATCTGGTACTTGAAGAGTGGAGCGCAATTCCGACTCTGCGCATGATCTCGGCTGACGTTCCGCAATTGAAAGCGCGCGCTGAGCGCATTGCCGCAGCGCTCCGGAAGTTGCTCTCCGTTGAGATCCGCGAAAGCCAGGCTGCCGTAGGCGGCGGATCGACCCCCGATCAAACGCTGCCCTCCTGGGCCGTCGAGATTCGCGTGCCGCATCCTGCACGCTTCGAACAAGCGCTGAGGAACGTCACCCTTCCCGTGATCGCCCGAATCGAACACGAGCGAATCGTTCTCGATATGCGCGCAGTCTCCGCTAACGAAGAGGAAGCGCTGATCGTGTCAGTGCTCGAAGCACAGTCTCTTTGCTAGGATTCGAACTTCCAGACAATCTTGCCCGCGACAACGGTTGCAATCGGGCCTCCCCGAAACTTATGACCATGAAATGGAGTATTGCTGCTCTTGGAGGGGGACCGTTTGATGTCATAGGTCCATTCATGATCCAACCCGAAGATGGTCACGTCAGCTGGGCCGCCTGGACGAAGAGTACCTCGTTCCGCCATCGAAAGTATCTCTGCCGGACCTTGAGTGAATAGACGAACAATGTTTGGCAGAATCATTCTACGTTCGTAATAAAGGTGTTCGAGTGTCAGACCTAAGGCAGTCTCCAGTCCGATAATGCCGAAGGGACATCGTTCAAACTCCTGCATCTTCTCGGCGCCGGGATGCGGCGCATGGTCGGTCGCAATTGCATCGATTGTGCCGTTTACAAAGCCGGCTTTTACAGCCTCTATGTCGGCAGGCTCTCGTAAGGGAGGCTTCATTTTGTAATTTCCGTCGTAGGGACGCATTTCGCAATCTGCGATTGCAAAATGATGCGGAGTTGCTTCGGCTGTCACATTCAACCCGCGCCTTCTTGCAAATGCAACCATCGCTACCGAATGCCGGGATGAAATATGCGCGACATGATACCGGACGCCGGTGACCTCCGCAAGAATAATGTCTCGCGCCACCATCACGTCTTCCGAACTCCCTGGAATACCGCGCAAACCGAGGCGTGTCGATTCCAAACCCTCGTGCATGTCGCCGCCCGCACTGAGATTGAGATCTTCACAATGTTCAATTAACGGAATATCGAGCGAACGGGCAAACTCCATTGCCCGCCGGACCAGCCGGGCATTCATAACCGGTTTACCATCGTCGGATATCGCCACGATGCCGGCCTGTTTCATTGAGGCGATAGCGGCCAATTCTTCTCCCGCTGAACCCTTGGTAATGGCGCCGATCGGAAACACATTCACTATGGCTAGCTTGCGAGCCCTATCGAGTATGTAACTGGTCACAGTGGCGCTGTCGTTAACCGGCTGGGTATTCGGCATGCAGCATACCGACGTGAACCCGCCAGCCGCGGCTGCTCGCGAGCCGGTTTCGATGGTTTCAGAATGTTCGAAGCCCGGTTCCCGCAGGTGAACATGCATATCGATAAATCCGGGCGAGACAATTAGCCCGGAGGCGTCGAATGTTTCGCAACCGGTGCTGTCAAGGTTGACTGCGATCTCGCGAATCACACCATCTTCGATAGCCACATCGCTGACCTCGTCGATGTCTTGAGCCGGATCGATAACGCGTCCATTCTTTATTACCAACTTGCTCATTTGGCCAAAACCCTTTCGAGTACGGCCATTCGAACGGCAATTCCATTTCCGACTTGGTTCAGAATGGCGGAACGCTGCGAGTCGGCCACTTCAGACGAAATTTCTCGTCCTCGATTGATCGGCCCAGGATGCATCACGATGACATCGGGCATGGCATGCTCCATATGTTCGGGCCGCAATCCGTAAAGCTGGAAATACTCGTTGGCCCTGAATGCCGGTTCATGCTGCCGCTCCAGTTGTACCCGCAGCATCATGATGACATCGACTCCGCGGATTGCCGATTCCATGTCGTTGCTAAGCTCGACACCCGGAGCGATCCGGCCCATCTCGCGTGGCAAGAGCGAAGCAGGACCGCAAAGCACAATCCGGACTCCAAATTTCGACAAAAGAAAAACGTTGGATCGAGCCACTCGGCTATGAGCAATATCGCCGATAATGGCCACTCGCAAGCCTTCCAGGGTCGGACGCCTGTCCAAGATCGTTCTTGCGTCAAGCAAGGCTTGGGTTGGATGCTCATGAGTGCCGTCGCCCGCGTTCACAATAGGAATCGGCAAATAACGGGACAGAAAATGTGGCGCCCCAGAAGCGGAGTGTCGCATCACAATCGCGTCCGGTCTCATTGCACCGAGAGTATTCAAAGTGTCCACCAGCGACTCGCCTTTAGAAACACTCGATCCCGATTCGGTAATCGATAAGATGTCGGCGCCCAATCGCCTAGCCGCAATCTCGAAACTGGTTCTGGTCCGTGTCGAAGACTCAAAGAATAGATTGACTATCATACGTCCGCGCAGCAGCTCAAATCTGCCGAACGGTTCACCCGGCGCCGGCTGGAAATCTTTGGATCGGAATAAGATTGCTTCGATATCTTGTCGGCTTAGAGATTCAATGTCGAGAAGTCCGGAACCCATCACACTCTAAATAGTCTGCGTAATCGACTCTTCAACCTTTTCAACCAGCAGAACTCGTTCTTGTTCGTCGATCTCTTGGAATTTCACTTCGATGATTTCATTCTGGCTGGTCTGGACCATGCGTCCAACGAATCTTGCCTCTATCGGAAGCTCTCGGTGTCCACGGTCAATGAGAACGGCTAATTGAACGCGCGCGGGCCGGCCATGATCGAAAAGGGCATCTAGCGCGGATCGAATGGTTCGTCCGGTGTAGAGAACGTCGTCCATTAGAACAATATCTTTTCCGACAACTGAAAAATCGATCTGGTTGGCATTCACAACGGGCCGCTCCGAAATCGTCGACAGGTCATCGCGATAAAGACTGATATCAAGTATTCCAACCGGAACTTGCCGCTTCTCCAGCGCTTCGATTTTCATTGCTAGGCGCTGCGCTATCGGTACACCTCGCCTCTTAATTCCAATGAAGGCAAGGCGGCTTAAATCCGAGGTCTTTTCTAAAATTTCATGAGCAAGACGAACCAACGTACGGTCGATCTCCGACGCACTCATGAGCTGTTTTTTTTCGCGAACGGTAGGCATCAGGTTACTGAGGAGCTACTGACACGTCAGATTACCACGCGCAAACAAATCTACTGCTTCAGGCGGCCTCGGATCCGTTTTGCCAGCCTTTCAATCTCTTCCGTTTTCTTAACGGTCGAAAGCGGCACCACGAAGTTTCCTGCTTTTTCCAGCTCTTCTCTTATCTGCTGAGCAAGTTCCACCATATGGCTGGAATCTTTTAATGCTTGCGCATGCTCCCTCTCCGCGATTGCATCCTTTTGAGATTTGCCGTTCGGAAGCTTGACGTCTTCATTGGGGTCCGGAAACGGTTCCCTTTTTTTATTTTCATGGTCTGGAGTATCCGGAAACTGTTTGGCCAGTGTCGCCGAACCGATCAAAACTCCCACCGCCATACGCCGAGTTCGTTCCATACGGTCGCTCTTCCGGTTGCCCCTCGGTTGCTATGATAAGCCACTTATGGATCTTCAGGACTTGTGCAGGAGCGTTCGCTGAGTGGAAGTTGGGATCGGCGTCATCGGACTCGGGAATGTTGGTCTTGGCACCTTAGAGATTCTTACCCAAAACGCAAACTCGATTCGGGAAAAACTAGGCTTTCCACTTAAGGTCAAATCGGTCTGCAGCAGGTCCGTTCACGAGAAGATGTTACCTCGTTTTGAGACCGATGTTACTCGCACCACAAACTGGAAGGATGTTGTTTGTGATCCGGAAGTAGACGTCGTGGTGGAAGCAATCGGCGGAACGGCAACGGCTTCCCACATCATCGAAGAAGCCCTACGCGAACGCAAATCAGTTGTAACGGCAAACAAGGAACTCATGGCTCTCCGCGGCGCAGAGCTCTGGACCCTTGCTAATCAAAATGGGGTCAATCTGGCAATGGAAGCCAGCGTTGCCGGCGGGATCCCCATCCATACAGTGCTGCGGGAGGGTATTTCCGGCGATCGCGTAGTTGAGCTGTATGGCATCTTAAACGGCACCAGCAATTTCATCTTGACCGAGATCGAAAAGAGTAATGCTGCATTCGATTCTGTCCTGGCCGAAGCGCAGCGACTGGGATACGCCGAGGCCGATCCGTCCGCCGACGTCGACGGCCTGGATGCCAGATCGAAGCTTGCCATTTTGGCCGCGCTGGCCTTTGGAGAGAAACTGACACCAGTCGACATTTTTACTGAAGGCATTCGTCGAATCATTCCGGTTGACTTCGCCTATGCGCACCAACTTAAGCACACTGTCCGCCTCCTGTGTGTAGCCCGTCAAATTCCTGAGGGCTTGTTGCTTTCTGTCCGCCCCAGCCTGATTCCCCAGTCTGCGATTCTCGCTCAGGTCACGGGGGCATACAATGCGATCTGGATTCTCGGAGCTTACGGCGAGGACACCTTCTATTACGGTCGCGGCGCGGGCTCCAAGCCCACCGGTGTTGCGGTGGTCAGTGATCTGATGAGAGTGGCTCGCGAAATCCGCTTCGGAAGCCCCGAACGTGTAAGTCCGTTCGCGCACGAGCGGCTGGGCGAGTACAAACCTCTTCCCATCAATAGTCACAAATCGCCTTATTATCTGCGATTCCGCGTCGAGGACAAAGCCGGCATCATTGCGACGCTCGCCACCATACTTGCGAAACACCACATCGGCATCGACGCTGTCCTTCAACTCCCCTCTGAGAACTGGCGTGATCTCCCGTTCGTCGTGACCACTGAGCCGGCCCAGGAGAAATCCATCCGAGACGCGATCATCGAGATCCGCAGCGCCGATTTCCTGATCGAGCCGCCGTTTGCAATGCCAATGGAAAGAGGGTTTTAGGCCGACCATCGTGCCTGCTCATGCTACGATTGCAAAAGATTAGGCCTGCCTACACGGAGAGGTGGCTGAGTGGTCGAAAGCAGCGGTTTGCTAAACCGTCGTAGGGTCAAAAACTCTACCGGGGGTTCGAATCCCCCCCTCTCCGCCAGTTCTATTGAGCAAATTCGATGGGAGACACGTTAAGGAATATTCTAGGTGCGATAGTCGTCTGTCACCAGAACGTCGAAACCCGCTTCGGTCGCTGCGCTCAGAAGCGCCACATTCTTGTAACCGGACAAGCCCGCGTACGCAGCCGTCTCCGTCTCATGATTTGAAAGGCGTTTTCGCAGGGCATGCGGAACGCATTCATCTAACATGACTTTCAAAGAACAGGCTGGTATCTGTGAGCAAACGCTATTACTTTCCTGATCGTATCCATGGGGACGGTTGGAAAATTCCCGTGGATCTCCTCGACCTCCGAGCCCAACTCGTAATCAGTCACAATTGTCTCCGGCTCGATTCGTGTTCCCTTGATAACGGGACGACCTCCCATTTTTCCGGGAACCTCTTCGATTTCTCCGCAGCCTGTCCAGTCCACGTTTATCTCCTTGCCCGACAGCTGATCGTCTCCTATGTTCGCGTAAATCAGGCCGAAAAGCTATCGAACAAAGATGGCGCACTGTCGTCGAACGGCACAATCCAATACTCGAAGTCGATTGCATCTTTCGAAACTGTGATGCGCAGAAAACCGGGCGCCTCCTGGTTGAACTTTTCCAGCTTCACGTTTGAGATCGTGGTCTGAAAAGGCAGTTTTTCGGTTTCCAAGCCCTTTTGAAGTTTGTGCATACTTCGGGCGTCGTTGGCGTAACCGCCTGCTCCCGCCACCACGTACGGGATCTTTTTGTGGCTGATCGTTCTTGAGAACCGCTGATAATTGTGAACGTGGCCGGAAAGCACCGCATCCGGATTCCGGCCGCTTGCCTGAACCGCCATATCGATCGCCGTCAATATGTCCGGCGTGCCCCCGTGCGCTGAATCGAGCGAAAACGGTGGATGATGCACCGCCAGAAGCAGCTTCTTTTTCGGATCCGCATTTTTCATCTGGGTCTCGAGGTAACTCTGCTGATCATTGCGTCCCCGTGCGTCCAGACTGCCCTCCACGTTCGAATACATCCCGATAATCGTTACGAATGGGGTGTCTAGCGTCCAGTACACATAGGGTTGGGTCATGGACATGCGATACGGCGTTACATGGTCCGCCGATGGAGAGCAGAAATTTTGCATGAAGCCGAAGAGTGACGGCTCGGTATCCGGAAGATCTCCCTTCTGCACCGAGGTATCGCCATCGTGGTTTCCGGGAATGGCAAAGATCAATGCTGGGTAGTATTGATAGGGCTCGTAAAATTCACTCTTATAGAGTGTGCTCTGTCCGTTGAAATAAATCACATCTCCCAAGTTGTAAAAGAATGCCGGCTTTTCGCCTTCTGCCGCCTGACTGATTTGGTTTTCCATCTCCGCGGCAATGGCTTCCTGGGTCGCGGTGCCGTGTATGCCGCCCGTGTCTCCCACGCAATGAAACACCAGTTTGCCGACCGTTACCGCGGCGTCATTCGCCTGCGGATCGAATATGTTGAAGGGCGCAGACAATTTAGCCGGCGCAGTCGTGGGGATTGGGATGAATCGGGTATTGTCCTTAAGATCGGAAACCGGATTTCCGATGAGCCGTCGTGGTTTCCCAACTGCTGCATGTCGCGTGAGGTGCGTTGCGATCGGATACGTAAATGAATTTTTCATTCGATAGACACCACCACCAAGCTAGAAGCCAAGCCTCAAGCCAGTCAAGCGAAATCTGGTGACAAACGGGTTGCAATCAGGCTTTCGGTAATCACTTCGGAGGCCGCAAAACCAATTTCTGTACACGCCAGTTCAGCAGCTCCGCGACGTACAGCTCATTCTCCGATGGACATGCCATCTCATGAATCCAGCCAAACTGCTTCATCTGATGACCGGTGCGCCCAAGCATCCCGATGACCTTGCCATCAAGCGTCAGCTTGTATATGCGTCCGGGAAATGCGTCGGAGCTGTACAAATACTGGTGAGGCGGCGGCGTAATACAGAGGGCCCACGGCGATCCCGGCTGCATTGTCGGAACCGCGTTTGGTCCTGGGCGGCTACCCATCCAAGGTTGAGCATCCGGCGGGGCCGGAATATCGATCTTCATCTCGCGCAACAAAGAACCGTCATGATCGAACACTTGGATGCGACGATTCCCTCGATCCGCGACATAGATGTTTCCTTGCGCGTCCGAAGCGATGCTGTGCGGCGTATTAAATTCGCTTGGCCCTTTGCCGGCTTGGCCCCATTGCTTCACCCAATCGCCGTTCTTATCGAATTTAGCGACGCGCGAGTTGATATATCCGTCGCTAATGAAGATGCTTCCTTCTTTATCCCAGGTGACATCGGTCGGTTGCCGGAACTGCCCGTCGACTGCCGGGCGCGGAGGATTCACGTGCGTCCAAGGTCCGTCATTGTCGTCAGAGGCTTCTTTTTTCCGTCCGAAGACCATCACCAACCGTCCCTGTGGATTGAACTTGATGATCATGTCCGAACCTTTGTCGATCGCCCAAATGTTATCTTCCGGATCGATCCGCACGGCGTGTGCAAAAGACCAGGCGTATAGATTTTTTCCGATTTCTCGAATAAAGCTTCCGTCTTTCGCGAACTCGAGCAGCTGAGCAGCGCTGGCGCCATAAGCCGGCCCCGTTGTATTCGCACGCGAGAACACGAATACGTGGCCTTTGGAATTGACCGCGACGCCAGCCGTCTCGCCCAAATAGAGATCTTTCGGTAACTTCAGGAAATCCGGTATCGATTCATATGCGATTTCCGGCGCCGAGGTCTGCGAGAAAACCGGGGCCGTAAGGAGGTAACACGACAGCAAGGTTAAGACAATAACGCAATGCCTATTCACAAAATTTCCTTTGCAAGAGCGAATGGACTTCTCAGTGAGCCTACACCACCGCCTTCGACAATCCGAAGTTTATAGACCGTCGGCAAAGCCCTTACGCCAGCTTTGGTAGAGCGGTTGCCAGTTTAAATCCCGTTTTACTTTTCCGTTGGATGCCCCGCGCGCCTCCGTCATCATCACCACGCCATGTTCTCCCACCGCAAACCTTGCAATCCAGGAGGGAACATTTAACGGCGCCTTCGCACCGACGCTTCGAGCGAGAAACGGCAGCCAGTCACGAACGGGCGCCGGATCGTTATCCACGATGTTGTAGATTCCATGCTTCCCCTGCGTAATTGCTGCCGCTGTGGCGGAAGCTGCATCGTCTACGTGAAGGAAAGACCAGACCGCAGCCCCAGTGCCGATGATGGGAAAGCGCCTTCTTCTTAGTTCCTCGACCACGAATCCATTACGGCTGATTGACGTTCCAGGGCCATAGAAAGCGCCGTACCTCAACACGAGACCATCGAATTCGACGCTGCTAAGTACAGCGTTTTCGAGATGCTGGATCGCGTTCAGGGAATCGTTCAGTTCTGCCGGCGGATGGTCATCGAGCGAATCCTCTTCGTTCTTAATCCATGAGCCTACTCTCGCGTAAGGCCATCCCGCAAAGCTCTGTGCAATTACTCGATCCACGCCGGCTCGCCGTGCCCCCGCCAATAGGTGATCTGTTCCTTCGATTCGCAAGCGGTTCGTAAGCTCAAAATCTCGACTGAAATGGCGCAAGTTCAAGCGCTGGGGAATTGCCGTAAGCTGATTGATCACCACTTGTGGGGCGGCTTCACAAATTGCGTTCAGCAAAGCCTCGCGATTGAGAGCGTCGGCAATCACCGGAACTGCACCCGCGTTTTTTAAGAGGGACGCCTTGCTAGAGGTCCTCGTCATACCGAAGACCTCGTAGCCATGTGCGACCAACTCGCCAATCAAAGGTCGGCCGATCGCACCTGCCGCTCCTGCAACGAAAATACGCATAATTATAATCTTCTCGCCACGCCCCCATCAATACAGCCGTGCTGACAAACGGCAATCTAGTGGAGCAGAATCGATGATACGAATAGAAGGAGAAGAATCATGGCTGAACCACTGCTGATCGCAAAAGGAATCGATGACCTGTTCCTCTTGCCGGGAATGACGAATCGACACGGGCTTGTGGCTGGTGCGACCGGTACCGGCAAGACCGTCACGCTTCAAATCCTAGCCGAAAACCTCAGCCGGATCGGTGTTCCGATCTTCGCCGCCGACGTCAAAGGCGATCTCTCCGGCATCAGCAAGCCGGGCGCCGAAACCCCAAAGCTTAGAGCCAGGATCGAACAACTCAAGCTCACCGATTTCCGTTTCGAGGGTTGCTCCGTCACTTTTTGGGATGTGTTCGGCGAACAAGGCCATCCGCTTCGCGCAACCGTCTCCGAAATCGGTCCTCTTCTTCTAAGCCGCATTCTCAACTTGAACGATACGCAATCGGGGGTTCTTTCGCTAGTCTTCAAAATCGCCGACGACAACGGCCTTTTATTGTTAGACCTGAAAGACCTACAGTCCATGTTGCAGTTCGTGGCCGAAGGAGCAAAGCAATACCAGACCGAATACGGGAACATATCCGCCGCCAGCATCGGGGCCATCCAGAGGGGCCTTGTAGCTCTCGGAGAACAGGGTGGCCACCTCTTCCTGGGAGAGCCGGCTCTCAACATCGACGATCTGCTGCAGACCGATGCTCGTGGCTATGGCGTCATCAACCTGCTGACGGCAGATAAGCTTCTACGTTCGCCGCAGCTTTACGCAACTTTCCTTCTCTGGCTCCTTTCAGAACTGTTTGAACGACTTCCGGAAGTAGGCGATCTCGATAAACCGAAGCTCGTCTTCTTCTTCGATGAAGCTCATCTTCTCTTCACCGACCAACCTGCCGTCCTCCAATCGAAAATCGAACAAGTGGTGCGCTTGATTCGCTCAAAGGGTGTTGGCGTGTTCTTCGTGACCCAAAACCCCATCGATGTTCCCGATACAGTCCTGGGGCAATTGGGAAATCGCGTCCAGCATGCTCTCCGCGCCTTCACGCCTCGCGATCAAAAAGCCGTCCGCGCTGCCGCGGAAACCTTCCGAACGAATCCCAAGCTCGATGTCGCGAAAGCCGTAACGGAGCTTGAAGTAGGGGAAGCTCTGGTGTCATTCCTGGATGCTAAGGGAACGCCAGGCATCGTCGAGCGCGCTCTCGTTTGTCCGCCCAGAGGACAAATCGGCCCGGTGACAGCGGAAGAACGCAAAGCGTTCATCGCCTCATCGATAGTCGCTGGCGTCTACGAGCAGGCAGTCGATCGCGAATCCGCTTACGAACTGCTGAAACAGCGTTCCCAACAGAAAACGGCGGGTTTGCCTCCCGCATCGCAGCAGGCTCAGGCCGCGCAACCGGCGGCAGCGTCTCCCATGGGCGGTCTTCTGGACAGCTTAGGGACTCTGTTGGGTGGAACCACCGGACCTCGTGGAGGACACCGAGACGGGGTTCTCGAAGCAATGGTAAAAAGCGGTGCGCGCTCCATCGGTACGCAGCTGGGCGGTCAAATCGTGCGCGGTGTTCTCGGCTCAATTCTTGGCGGTTCCAGTCGTTCGCGCCACTAAATCCGCGAGGCGAGCTCCTTGTGCCAAGCTATCCTACATATGTCCGGAAGGAAGCTGTAAACTACTCTGCGGACCGGGACGTCCCCAATCGAAGTGCCTGTTTCTACTCCTAGCCAATTCGAGACATTGTGGAACTCCCTCCGGTCTCTGCTAAAACGTCGCGCTGTTCTCATCTCGCTGGCCGCCTTCGCCGTCGGATTCTTAATTCTGATCGGCATCTTCTCTTACTTCTACTCGAAATACGCGCGCATCGTCGATGAACGCATCCGACGACCCATTTTCAACGAAGCCGCTCAAATCTACGCGGCCGGTGAGCGCATCGATGTCGGCGATAAATGGAGTCCCAGTGCGATCATTTCCGATCTTCGTCTTGCCGGTTATGTCCCGATGTCGGGAAGGAATGCATCCTCGCTCGGCACGTATTCTCAATCCGGAGCCAATCTTCGAATCAATCCAGGCGAGGATAGCTACCATCAGGGCCAGAAAGTCGCCCTGCGATTCGATGCCGGTCGTTTGGAATCTATCACTGGCAGCAACGGTCAATCGCTTTCTTCCTACGAGCTCGAGCCTCAAATCCTCACTGGACTCTTCGATGCCAAACAGCGCTCCAAGCGTCGCCTGCTAACCTTTCCCGAAATACCTCCGCTTCTGATCAACGCCATCGTCTCAATTGAAGATCGGCGTTTCTTCGAACACCGCGGCATTAATTATGTCCGTCTGGTCGAGGGCATTCTAACCCCGATTCTGCATCACCGTCGCATGCAGGGCGGGTCCACGCTTACCATGCAAATGGCGCGCAGCTTCTTCCTTTCGAATGAGCGCAGCGTAAGTCGAAAAATAGCGGAAATCTTCATCGCTCTTGTCCTGGAACATCGCTTTTCCAAAGAGCAAATCCTCGAAATCTACGCCAACCAAGTCGATCTTGGTCAGCAAGGTTCCTTCAACATCCGAGGTTTCGGACAAGCCGCGCAGGCCTACTTCGGGAAAGACATCAAAAGCCTTACTCTTCCGGAAACCGCTCTCCTGGCCGGTCTTGTGAACGGTCCCACCTACTTTTCTCCCACCCGACATCCAGACCGATCAATCATAAGACGCAATATCGTTCTCGGAGCGATGTTCGAGAATCATGTCATTAACAGGTCTCAGCTGGAGGTTGCCAAAGCTACTCCGCTCAAGCTTGCGCCGCCGAACATTCAAGCCGAAAACGCACCCTTCTTCGTCGACCTGGTTCGCGACCGCCTGTTGTCGCAGTATGAAGAGTCAGAGCTGGACAGTCGTGGAATGCGCGTATACACGGGCCTTGATCGCCGGTTGCAGAAAGCCGCCACGGAAGCGGTAGAGATCGGCATGCGCAAGGTCGATGAGGCGATTCGTCGCCAGCGCACTCACAAAATCCGCGAGGGCAAGGGAAGAAACGCAGTCGTCAGGACAGAAATATCGGCTGGTCCCATGCCGCAGGTTGCTTTGATCGCACTTGATCCGCACACAGGTGAGGTGTTGGCTCTAGCCGGGGGCCGGGATTACGCGGCTAGCCAGCTAAACCATGCTGTCGCTAAACGGCCAACTGGATCCATCTTCAAGCCTTTTGTGTATGCAGCGGCCATCAACACAGCTCTCGCTGGAGATCCGGCTAAAGCCTTCACCCAGACCACCATGCTTGATGCGAGTGAAGGAACTTTCGACTTCAATGGGAAACCCTACGCTCCCCATAACTTCGAAAGGGACATAACCGGCGAAGTAACCGCGCGCGTCGCGCTGGCGCACTCCATCAACACTGCAACCATCCGTCTGGCTGACATGGTCGGCTATGACAAGGTGGTGCAATTGGCGCAAGCAGCCGGTATTAGAGACTTGAAGCCAACCCCCGCGATGGCGATCGGCGCCTACGATGCTACCGCCCTTGATATGGCTGGCGCTTACACGGTGTTCGCCAATGACGGCGTGTACAAGCCGCCCACTTTTATTCGAAATGTTCGCAGTCAGCGAGGCGAGACAATCGATTACTCATCTCCGCAGCAGGCAAACGTTTTAGACCCGCGCGTCTCGTATGTGATTACGGACATGCTGCAGGACGTACTTAGCGAAGGCACAGCCAGTGCTGTCCGCGCCAGATTTAATGCCCCTGCCGCCGGAAAAACGGGCAGTTCCCACGACGCCTGGTTTGCGGGCTATACATCCAATCTGCTTTGCATTATTTGGGTCGGCAATGACGATTACACAGACATTAAGCTTCAGGGCGCCCTTGCCGCTGCACCCATTTGGACGGAGTTCATGCTCCGCGCTGGCAAGCTGCCGCACTACGCTGACATGAAGCCCTTTACGCCGCCTCCAGGCGTGGTGCCTGTGACACTCGACAAAGCCTCAAACCTGCCCGCCGATGCGACATGTCCTGATGACTACACTGCTTATTTCATCGACGGCACTGTTCCCGCGGCGACTTGTAATCGTCCCGAAGGTCCTTCGCGAAACTTACTCGAGAAGATGTTCGGCATCGGCAAGCACAAGGAACTGGTACTCCCGCCAACTGATCCGTCGCTGCCGCTTACACCGACTCCCGCTCCAGGTGCGCCTCCCATTACTGGGCAGCCGGCACCCGTCAATCCCGCTCCACAAGGAAAGGAAAAGAAACGAGGATTCTGGAAAAAACTCTTCGGAGGCGGCAAGAAAGACAGAGACCAGAGCCAGGACAATACGACAACCCTTCCCAATCCTCCTCCGCAGTTTTGAGCTTCAGAAGATCAACTTTAATCCAAGCTGGAGCTGCCGCGAGGTCGTGGTCGTGGTAGTGATCAATCCGGCTGAAGGACTCACGGCGGCGCCGGAAAATACGATCGTGTTCGGAGTGCCAAAATTTGCTCGATTCTGGATGTTGAAGCACTCCACACGAAACTCCAGTCTCGATTTTTCCGCCAGCGCGATGTTCTTGAAAAGCGATAAATCGAGACTTGCTAAACCGGGTCCTCGAAAAGTACCCCGGCCCAGATCTCCCCAAGTGCCGGCCGTCGGAAGTAGAAATGCGTTTGGGTTGAACCATCGTGTTTGGCTTCCTGTAATGACCGTCCCATTGAAGTTAGGGCTAATCGAAGGCCTATCCGGCGTTCTTGTATCTCCATTTCCAGACCGGTTCGCCCCGATTTGCGGCGTAAAAGGAAAACCGCTGAGCAGCGTCGCGATTCCGTTCAGCTGCCAGCCCGCAACCAGCACGTCTTCAACACCCCGTGCCTCGTGCAAGAACCGTTTACCTTTTCCGAAAGGTAGCTCGTATTCGGCTGAAATGCTGGACTGGGCAGTAGGATTTAATGCCGACGGTCCCCAATCTCGCCGTAAGTCGTAGGGATCCATCACCATTTGCGCCTGATTGTTCGCCTGCGCTCCTTGCAGCGCCGAATTGTTATCCAGATTCTTCGACCATGTGAAGGTTCCTCTTAGCTGCAGGCCTTGGCTTAGCCGGCGTCGCACGTCCAACTCCAGTGCGTTGTAGCTGCTGTTGCCCTCCGTGTACCAGAAGAAGCCCGCAGACAAATAAGGATTCGGTCGAGACCCAACCGGAATATATTGTGCACCCGAGCCAACACGACCTCGGGCTGAACCGACACCCCCCGAAACACATCCGTTCGCATCCATACAAATTTGAGGCACAATGCTGTTCGGATCCACGCTGACCAAGTCGTGATAACCGAACGATCCGACATACCCGACACTGACCGACGTCCGATCGTCCAGTTGCTGCTCAATCCGAAAGCTCCAGCGTTCCACCGTAGGAGTCTTGCCATCCGGCTGTACTCCTTGCGGCGAATAGATAAGGCAATTTGAGGAAACGGTCGGCCCGCAAGACGGTTGCGCCGGGGTTCCCGGAATGATAGGCAAGATCGAAGACAACGCGACGTTCGAGAAAGCAAGCGTCCCATTAAACGGAGGAATCGCGTTGAACTTACTGAGGCTGTCGAGTAGCGAATAGTAAATACCAAACCCGGCGCGAATAGCGGTCTTCCCGTTTCCGAATGGATCCCAGGCTAGCGCAAACCTCGGCCCGAACAGTTTCGTTGCATTATTCTGCGTCAAAGCCGATCCGCCCACCCGCGGGTTCGTGAGAAGGACTCCCTCGCCATTAGTGATGTAATTCGCTGCCCGACCAGCTACTTCATTCCAGCCCGTCGTGAACTCATGCCGAATACCTGCCTCCAAAGTTAAGTTCGGCCTCAGACGAATTGTGTCCTGCAAATACCAAGCGCCAAACAGACTTCGCCATCCCAAGCCCGTCCGGTCAGGAACAACGTTGAAGTTGCTCAAGGTCCCTTGCAGGAAGGTCTGTAGGCTTGTGAAATTCGCTTGCCCTAGAGTCGTAGACGCACTGTTCTCGTTATCTTGCAGTCTCTGAAGCCAAACGCCGGCGCTGATCTGGTGTTTGCCTTCCGTCACCTGGAAATCATCGGACCAGGTAAACAGATTTCGATGGCTCAAAATATTCGACGCATTGTTCGGCCCGGCCGCTGTGATTGCCGAAGGCCCCGTTGTAGTTAATCCGCCGGATATCACAATTCCCCCTGGGTTCTGTCCTTGAACAAAAGAGAGACTTGCCGGCAACGAGGTCAAAGGGAACGAATTGTAGTTGAATGCCGCTCTCGAAAAGCCCATCTTGAAGGTGTTGAGCGCGCGTGGCGATAGGATGTGCGTCTCCTGCAGGCTGACAACCTGGTTTCGCAGTCGCAGATCCGATCCAAACAGCGGATCTCCCTGTGGAGTCAAGCTATCGCCATCGTCAATTGTGTATGAAAATGCAAACGAGTCTTGATTATGCGGAATGTAATCGGCCCTCATCGTTCCGAAATCTTCTCTGATCGTCTGCCTCGGCGAGTTATACGATAAAGCCGCTCCACTAGGTTGCCCACTTATCGTCAACTCCGGTCCGTTCACTTTTGGCCAGAACGATGTATATGGCAGCATAGAGGGAGCAAGATTTGGAACCGGCCGATAAATACCTGCGGCGTTCGGCAGTAAACCCAGCCGCACTTGCTGGTCCGGCGCCACCGTCACATTGCTGATGGACAGCACTTGCCGGAATCCCTCATAATTTCCGAACGCAAACAAATGATCCTTCTGCAGCGGTCCACCCAGAGAACCTCCGAACTGATTCCGCCGCAGAGGAGGCACAGGCCCGCTGTCAAAGTAATTACGCGCATCCATCGCGCTGTTTCGAAGAAATTCGAATAAAGTTCCGTGCAGCTGGTTCGTCCCCGACTGCGTCACCACGCTAAGCTGTCCGCCTGAACGCTTCCCGTACTCCGCCCCATATGTATCGGCAAGGAGATTAAATTCGCGCACAGCGTCAATGCCGAGCAATCCGCCGCTCACACCGCCTGGCGTCACGCCCACCAGACTCGCTCCCGTATATTCGATTCCATTAAGGAGAACCAGATTATCTAGCGGCCGGCGCCCAGCCACCGTGAAAGTGTTCCCATTGCTAGTGGTTGTATTCGCGCTTTTCAAATTGAAATTGACTGCGCCAGGATTAAGCGCCACAAGATTGTCCCAGCTTCGACCGTTCAGCGGCAAATCTTTCACGGCCTGTTCCCCAACTAAACCGGAGACCTCGGCTGTCGTCGTGTTGACCACCGGGCCTTCGGCTGAAAGCGTGATCTCCTGCGTCAGCTCCCCAAGCTGCAATTGCAAATTAACAACCAGCTCTTGTCCGACCACCAGATCGATGCCGTTTCGCAGAGCAAGTTTGAAGCCGGGCTTCTCAGCTCGCACCTCTTGTGGACCAAGCGCTAAAGAAAGAATCCTGAAAGCGCCGCTCTCATCCGTGATAGTGCGTCGCGTTGAGCTCGTGTCTAGGCTCTTTACCGTCACCGCGGCCCGGCTGATTCCGGCGCCGCTTGGATCGCTGACCCTTCCCGAAATCGAGCCGGTCACCTGGGCGGCCGCTGACCCTGCAACCAACACCAGCAGCAATGCTGCGCGGAGCTGGTGAACCGTCATCGAGCGCCTGTGCTCTTGCCGACAAAGCTAACGCGCCATAAGGAACCCGAACCGTCGTCGGATACCAGCAACGATCCATCCGGCGCGGTTGCCACGCCCACCGGTCGCCCCCACACGTCTCCACTTTCCGTCAAAAAGCCAGTCAAAAAGTCTTCGAACGCGCCACTCGGGTGTCCACTTTTAAGTGGCACACGAACCACTTCATATCCGGATCTCACAGATCGGTTCCACGATCCGTGCTGGCTTGCAAAAATGTTGTCCATGTACTCGGATGGAAATTGCTTGCCATCGTAAAAGGTCATCTGAAGCGACGCGCTATGGGACTGCAACAGCACATCGGGCACCAACACCTTACTCTTCAGTTCAGGCCGCTTGCCCGCCAGTCTTGGGTCCGCGTTACCGCCAAGATAATACCACGGCCAGCCATAAAACCCGTTCTCTTGTACGTGACTAATATAGTCAGGCACCAGGTTGTCGCCTAAGCCGTCGCGCTCATTTACCGAACACCACAACTGTCCAGTTGCCGGGTCTACGGCAATACCCGACGGATTGCGGATCCCGGACGCATACACCTTAACGAACTTGCCTTCCGGCGTATACTCCAGAATGTTGGCCCTGTTTTTCTCACTCGGATGGTCGTCCGGATCATCAAGATTCGAAGCCGATCCGACCCCCACAAACAAGCTCTTGCCATCTAACGAAAGGGCCAGGTCGCGCGTCCAGTGCCCGTGATCGGGCGGCTTTTTCCCCGTTAACACTGCCAGATCATAAGCACGAAAAGCCTCTTGATCGCGAGGACGACTGGAAGGCAGCTCTGCAATCACTGTCTCCCCCTTGCCCTTCGCCTTCAAATCTCCATTCGTATACGCGTATCGAACAACCGAGTCCGTGTTCGCAACATACAGCCACTTGGGATTGTTACCCCAGGGGTAAAACACCATCCCATACGGCTCGTGAAACCCCGTTGCAAAAACGGCTTCTTCTTCGGGCCTGCCATTTCGGCCGATTCCACGAAATACGTGTACCTGCCCAGCCTGAGTCTCCACCACGAAAACATCACCATTAGGCGCCACTCGGATCACGCGCGGAATCTTGAGTTCGCTTGCGAAGAGGCCTACTCTAAATCCAGCCGGAGCTTGTGGCATCGTTCCCTCCGGTCTTGGCACAATGCGTGACTTCGTCGTGACTGACTTTGTGGCGAACGGCTTCGGGAGATCGGCTACGGTGATCTTCCGAAACAGCCCCGGTTTCACCGTTGTCGTCGAAATTAATGCCGTCTCACCAGTTATGACCTTGCCGGATTCGGCAGGAGCAAAACCAAAGAGCGCTGCGGCACACGCCCCGCACAAAACAAGAAAGAGCTTCCTCAAATCGATCAGCCTCCGTAATCGCGTTTTCCGCTAGCTTCTTTATAGCGTGTTTGTTAACACTTTTTGTGAGGCTAAACGAAAATCTACTGCGCTAAATTATGCTTTTTAAGAAATTGCTCGATCGAGTCGTAGATCCGAATTCGCTCCGCCGCCGTAAATTGGCCGTGTTTTCCCCCTGGCACCGTGACTAGTTCGTTCGGAACACCCACCTTATTTAACGCGTCCCTTAGCCGTAAGGAATGGCTGTACGGCACTGTAGGATCCGCATCGCCCTGGATAGCAATAATTGGCGGTAACCCCGCACGCACATACGTAAGCGGAGACACTCTCCGTGCAATCTCGTCGCGATTAAGCGCGCTACCGAGCCACGCCACTGCATAACTCTTTCTGTTCTCCCCAGCCAGCAGATCCACCACATCTGTAATCCCGTACCAGTCGACGATAGCCGCCACTTTCGGAAGCCTCGCGCTGCCGCTACTTGCCGGGCACTCTCGATCGAGACCAGCTTCGTCCGACGTCATCCCCGTCATTAGCGCCAGGTGTCCGCCCGCTGAATCGCCCGACACCACAATCTTGGAGGGATCAACGTGATATTCGTTCGCGTGTGAAACCACCCACTTCAGCGCGCACAAGCAGTCCTCTACCGCGGCCGGCGCAGGCGCAACTCGGGCCAGACGATATTCCACATTTACCACGTTCCATCCCATCTCCAGCCACGGCATCACTGACATAAACGCCGCTTCCTTCGTACCGCCCGTCCACCCGCCGCCATGAATATAAATCAAAGTCGGCTGCGGACCTGGTGTGTCCTTTCGTTGATAAACATCCAGCTTGTCTTCATAGTTGCTCTCCACCAGGTATGTCACATTGGGAAAGATTTGATATTTGCTCTGTGATGCCGCCGCCCATGTGGCCGAAGGCGAAAGCTGCCCCCAGGCCGCACCCGATGCAGACACCATTGCAGTGAGCCCAGCCCACAGTAGAGTGTTAGAGAAAAGACGATTGTTTTGCACCGAGTTATTCTACGTTAGCCGTGATGGCACAGCGCAAGACGTGAACGGATTAACCATTCGGCTAATAAGAACTTCGCAGAATCACTAATCGCTAACTTACTGCCATGTTCTTATACACCTACTATGTATTTATAAGTTTGGCCATTCTCCTGCTCGACTTACTGGCATTGTATTAGGAGAATCACTATGCTAGTACGGCCTGTCCGTCTCTGCACCGTCATAATTGGCGCGCTCGCTGTATCAACGGTGGCGATTGCTGAGCAAATTTCGTTCGAACAGTTTACTGGGGCCGCCCTATTCGGTTCAGCGCGGCAAACTCTCACAATACCTACTTCCGTCGGACTTGTTACCGTCTCTGGTGGAACCATCCTGCAGGCGGAGGCGAACCTGCCTGCTGATCAAACTTCCGTGTACGCCAGTGCGCACTTCGACAACTTGATCGCAGGCTATTCGAATCCCATCACACTGTCTTTCCCGCAGCCAATTAACAACTTCTTCCTGGATGTCTTCAACGGAAATACTGACAATGTCGACTACACCGTGGCAGATAATCAGGCACACTCGGCCACCTTCAATCTGCCCGATAACTTTTCGAACGGTCAAAGCCTCATAGGGTTCGCTGCAACCGGAAACAAAGTAACAATTCTTGCAGGTCCAAGCACCACAGGCGTCGACTGGGACTTCTCAATAGATAATGTCACCTTCAACGAACCGTTGCCTCCAAGCCTCACGCCCGAACCGGAATCTCTCGGAACAATCGGGCTCGGACTCGCGTTAGGCGCTCTCTTGGTACGTAAGTATCTCCAATCGCAGAACGCAAACTGATCTCGTGTCCTTAATTAGATTTTGTCTGCCCTTATAAGCAGATCAAGCTGTCCACACAATTTCAAACTTAACCAATCCGCTCATTTATCGAAGCGGTCGGAGGAGCTCTTTATGTCAAAATTATTTTCACTGAACCGGGCTATCTTGCCGGTCATCTTAGCTCTGTTAATTTGGTCCAGTGCCACTTCGGCGAAAGCCACCACGGTCTCCGGGACAAAACATCTCGTTGTCTTGCGTGTTTATTTCAACGACTATTCGGCAACTTCTCGCTATGCTCAAACCGACGTAGAAGGTTTCTTCACAAAGCTCGCCCAACTCTGGGGAAACGAAAGCTCCTACGGAAATATCAGCATCACATCCCAGGTGAGCAGCCTCTATAAACTGCCGAGTAATCGAAGCACATACATAGACACGCCACCTGATTCCGGCGGGGATCTCTCTAGCGGCGGAAAATACATGCAAGTCCTGAAGGATGCCGTCTCCAACGCTCCGTCGGACATCGACTGGACAACCGTGGATGGCGTTGTGGTCATCATGGCGGAGACCGACACATCGAAATCCCACCGCGGCCAAGGCAACAAATGCAACTTGACGCTAGGGCCCACTGCTAAAAATACCTCGTTTGTGGGCTGCGCCATCTTTAGTGAAAATCCTGGCAACACAGATGTCGAAGTATGGGGCCGCTGGGCGCACGAAGTAGGCCATGCGCTGCAGGACGGAGGTCCTCCTCATCTCAGCGATTACAACAGCAACTTCGAGCAGATGGACGGCAACTATCCGGGACAGACGGGCGTATTTGAGAAACAAACCTCTATCGCCTTCGGATGGCTTCCCGATTCCAAATACGCTATCGTCACACCCCCCATGGGCGGCGGCAGCTACGGCTTATATGCAGAAGAGTACAACCCGGCCACCAATCCGGACGCTCAAGCGATTAAGGCCTACATAGGCGGAGTGGGAAGCGCTTACTATCTCGTGAGCGCCCGCCGCCGCACTCTCGGCGATGACTTGAACGACAACTTTTCGCCTAACGGCATTCCGGATGAAGGCGTGCTAATTGAGCGAGTCACAGAAAACACGGATCCCTGGGTGATCTTGCAAGGAAAAGGAGGAGACCGCGACAAGCTCTGGCATCCTGGCGATAGTTACACGAACTCGAGTGACGGCATTACCATCACAGTCAGAGCGCCCGTTACATCTCCTCGTTTCCGGCCGCTCGATTCTGGCTTCGGCCCCGATACCTACATCGTCGACATCATCAATGGCGACAACTCCAACCGTCCCGACGTCGGCCTGAACTCTTGGTTGCAAGCTCCTGGCAATACTTATGAATCGACTGACATCTGGGTCGATAGCCCTGTAAACGGATATGGCACTTACCGCTTCGGAATGTGGTCTGAGTTATTAGGTGGAACCGTTCCGAAAGGCAACGGTGATGACCCGGCCATAGGTCAGGTCAACCGCATCTACGCACGCATCCGCAACTTCGGCACGAAGACGGCCACCAATGTAGTTGTGCACTTCGATGTCACGAACCCATTGGGACTGGGCATCAACGGCTCAAACGGCTTCACGCAATTAGGGACAGTCACTTCAGCAAACTTCCCGGGTCTTGCCTCAATTTCGGCCGGCGGATCGACCGACGTCTACATCGATTGGACGCCTAACGCAACCTTAACTCCCGACCAGCTAGCACAGGGCATCTTTTTCTTTCACTCCTGTGTCCGTATCCGAGTCGATCATCTGTCCAACGAAATCATATTCGGCAACCAGGATGGAAGCGGTCAGCAGGAAAATATCGACTACTTCCAGGCGCCCGCTCAAGGTGGTTCTAGCCCCGGAAGCCCCTATAAAACAACCATCACAATGCGCAACGACGATGTGGTTCATCCCAAATCGTTCATGATCAGCTACGAACCGCAAAGCGTCCCGCCAGGTTGGATCGTGGTGATCAATAACGGGCAACTCTCGGTAGATCTCGCCCCGAACGAAACCCGCGCCATTCCGGTTCAGATCGAACCGGTAACGCCCATGCCGCTCGGTTCATCTGCAGCGGTCGTCATACAGGCTTCGAGCCTCCGCTTGTTGACGAACAACAAGAACCCCAACGACAAACACCCGGATTTTCAAACCTTGGGAGGCGTACGTGTGGAAGGACACGCCGTTGCCACTACTCACCTGACGTGTAGCGCGACGCCGGTTCCAAATGGGGTCTCACTGACGGGCAAACTGACGGTGGACTACCCAGGCCAGATCGATCCCAAAATCCCGGTCTACTTGACCGGCCAGGCTCCGGCCGGCATCAATCCAAACCTCTTCGCTTCGCAAGCCAGGGTGAGTGCGGAGGGCTCCTTCACCGGAACCATTCTTCGAACCGGCTTCACGAAGGCTGCCTGCCTTTATGCCGGAACCGATACGCTAGCGAGCGCAACTAGCGGCTACATAACCGTTCCCGCTGCCCACTAATCGAAGAAAGGCCATCATCCATCTCCCCGGAGTGGACGGTGGCCTTAAAAACTGAATGGTCACGAAATCCTCACAAAGCTGCCGCCGTCGCCCAAGTCTCCATCTGGCTCAGCGTCGCATCGCAATTTGGCAGCATGGAATCATGAGCGGTGTGCGAATAGATAAATGGCTGTGGGCTGCACGCTTCTTCAAAACGCGCGCTCTCGCCACCAGGGCCTGCGAGTTGGGCCGCGTTGAATGCAAACACCAGCCCGTCAAAGCCTCACGCGAGGTCCGGGTAGGCGACGTCCTGCAGGTAAAAAACGACGGTGGAACTTTCGAGTTCGAGGTCCTTCTCCTAAGCGACATAAGAGGACCTGCGGCTATCGCGCAAACGCTCTATCTTGAAACCGAAGCGAGCAAGACAGCGCGGCAGAAGCTAGCTGAGGAACGCAAAACAATGCCGCAAATCGACGTCTTTCATGAAGGCAAACCATCGAAACGCAATCGCCGTGAACTCAACCGCCTCCGCGGCCGCGTCTAACGCGAGAAACCCTAATGCTCTTCCGTCGGACGAACCCCGAGCCAATTTTAAGCACGGTATTCACGCTTGCCCAGCCGCGGCTGTTCTCCATAGATGTGACTGCCGCCCGCATCATCTTCGGCCACCATGCCCGTTCCGCCGGCGGCCAGCTCAATCTTCGACGCCAGCTTCTGAACATCTTCTACACTAAAGAGGGACCGCAGATTATCCAGAACGCCGGGCGATAAACGCACCCGAGTGGGCCAGTTACCATACTGATCGTAAAAACCCTCTATCACCAGACAGAGTCGGACGAAGTTTTTGCTATGGCCGTTCGGCATGTTCTTTTATAAAGCAGTCTACCGGCTTGCCACAAGCACGGCCCTCGCGAATGCCAAAACCAGAGGATGAGGTCTGCCCTCAACCGAGCGCGACTGCGGTACAAATAAAGTCGCCACATAAAAAGGATGTGAAGCGATCTCCATAATCCGAGTTTCCTGCTGCAAATCGGAGCCCGTTACAATTAAACCAGCCGTATTGAGCGCCTCTTGATAGGCGGGATTCAACCCAAAGTCACAGTAATAACTCTCTTCCGGCGGACAGACGCCCATAAGACTCCGCCGCCCGGCTCCCAATTTGAATTTGAATCGGAAGACACTTGCCCTTCAGGGAACAACTCAACGGCTGCACAAACATCCGTGAAGCATACGGATCATACTCTGCATGCGCCGCATCCTCGAACCCCAAGACGTTTCGCCCATACTCCAGTACGACATGCTGGAAACCGCCGCAAGTGCCTAGAAGGGGTGTCCCGCTCTGGCGAGCGAACCTGTTTCCCAAAAGCGCACCTTCCAGATTCTTGTAAGGACTGCCCGGAGCGCACCACAACCCCGCAAATCGCGTAAGATCATGGGATTGGTTCGTGGCCAACCACTGCGCCGTCACCTCAGTCCCCAACGCCGTCGCCGCGTGCCGGAGAGCCGAATCCATCTGCCGATGGGAAACAAACGTCTCGTCATAATCACCGATGATGCCAATTCTTAGGTTTCCCGTCACCCACTTGTAAATATATCGGAGCTTTTCTCTTGAACCGACCGAACGGTCGTGCTAGTCTCAGGATCATGAGCACCGCAGGAACCGCAACCCGCGAACGCATCCTGCAGCAAGGCCTCGTCTTGATGAGCCAATCGGGACTTGCCGGCGTCACGCTCGGAGTGCTGGCCGACCAGGTGGGTATGTCAAAGAGTGGTCTCTTCGCCCACTTCCATTCAAAGGAAGAGGTGCAAGTCGGATTGCTCCAGCACATGGCCGAATTTGCGAACGCACATGTTGTCGCCCCTTCCATGGCCGCACCTGAAGGGCTCCCCCGTCTGAAGGCACTCGTTCAGAATTGGTTCGGCTGGGCACAACGGGCAGGACTGCCAGGCGGCTGTCCAGTCGCTGCCGGCCTCTTCGAATTCGATGACATCGAGGGCCCGGTCCGAAACAAAATACTCGAGATGGAGGCCGCTTGGCGCGGTCTGCTGAGCAGCTTAGTCGCGGGAGCAATCGAGAAGAGGCAATTAAGTCCGATCCTCGACGTAGATCAATTCGTTTGGGAGCTCTGCGGCATCTACTTAAGCCACCACGCCGCACACCGTTTCTTACGTTCAGCCGATGCCGACCGTCGGGCCAGCAACGCTTTTCAGGCGCTTCTCGATCGCTCATCAATCCCGAAGCGCAAAAGCAAGCTTCGCAAACGCGTCAACTAAATCGAATTCCCCGGCCAAGTTATGCGCACAATATCACTCACTCTCCTGGCTGCTCTTCTGGCATTTGTCGTTGATTCCCTGATCGGATTCGCCGCCCTTCGATACACGCAAGTGCCGAAGAATTTTCCGCCCTTCACGCTTCTTCCGATTCTCTCCGGAGCGGTAGGAGGAGCACTCTTCGCATCCCTCTGTTATGCACTAATAAGGGCTGTGTCGAAACAACCGGAGAAGCTATTCCTCTTTGTCGCAGTCGCCGTACTCGCGCTCTCTTTTGGCTTACCGATTCGCCTCAGCTTCACTAAGTCGCCACGCTTCGCTGGAGTTACGCCCGCCGCACAAATGGCTCTGGTCCTGATGCACACATTTGTAGCAACCATCTGCGTCACTACGCTGCTTTCTAAACCGAACCACTAACTACTCAGTGCTTCCCGTTCGCGCGCTACTTACTTCCGGTTTCGGTCCACAGAAAAGCCATCTCATCGGCGTAATCTTCCACCAGCTGAGTCTGCGATACCCCCGCGCTATGACCGCCCTTCAGACTGTAATGCAATAACAGCGGCCGGCCGCTCCCCCTAGCCGTCTGCATGAGGGCAGTCATCTTACGGGCATTCATCGGATCCACCCTGGTGTCCCCGTCGCCAGTAAAGAACATCACCGCGGGATACTTCTTTCCAGTGACAACGTGCTGGTAAGGCGAATACTTGTAGATATAAGAGAAGTCGGCCGGGTTCTCCGCCGAACCGTACTCTGTTGTCCAAGTCCTGCCCATCAGGAAATGCTGATAGCGCAGCATATCGAGTAGCGGATATCCGCACCAGATTGCACCGAATAAATCGGGCCGCTGCGTCATAGACGCGCCCATCAGCAATCCTCCATTCGATCGCCCGCGAATGGCAAAGTGCTCCGGCGAAGTGTATTTCTCGCGAATCAGATACTCAGCCGCCGCAAACCAGTCGTCGAATACGTTCTGCTTCTTCTCGAACATTCCCGCCTTATGCCACGCTTCCCCGTATTCATTGCCGCCGCGTAGATCCGGCAGCGCAAACCATCCGCCCTGCTGCATCCACCACGCTGCCTCGGAGTTCCATACCGGAGTTTCGCTAATCGCAAATCCGCCATACCCGGTCATCAGAAGCCGCTCCGTCCCGTCTCTCTTTAAATCCTTGCGCCCGGCAATGAACATCGGAACGCGCGTCCCGTCTTTCGAGTGATAGAAAACCTCCTTCACCTCATAAGCTTTAGAATCGAACGGCGCCTTCGCTGTAGCAAATGCCTCGGAGCGCCCTGTGCTGGTGTCGTAATGGTAGATCGTCGGCGGTGTCACAATCGATTGAAAGCTATAGAAACCGTCTTTCTCCGCCGCTCTGCCCGAAAGCGTCGACCCCGCGCCGATCCCCGGATAGTCAATCTTGCCCGACTCTTTCCCCTTCAGCGAGTAAACCGTCAACTCGCTCTTCACATCCTTTAACCGCAACACATACCATTTGCGATCGACCAAGCTCACCTCGTCAATCACATCTTTGCCCTCGGGCACAATCGTCTGCCATTGATCCGGTGACTTACCCCGCTCCGCCTTCAGAATGCGATGGTTGGGAGCCTTGTAATCCGTGTCGACGTAAAACGTGTCGCCCAAGTTGAAATCGTCAAAGCGACTCTCTACTTTATAAACCAAGGGAACAATCGGCGAATTCGCCACGCGCAGATCTTTCAGAAGAATATCCTCGCGCTTGGCCGGAACTCCATGGCCCAAGTGAATCACCAGATAGTGGCCATTGTGAGTGACTCTCACGTCAAAGTTATCGATCTCGCCTAGTTTCTCCCCCTTGTATTCACGGCCCAATATCTTGGCGTCACTAGCAACCGCGCTTCCGAACGAATGATAAAAAAGCCGAGTGCCTTCCTGCGGAAAAAACCTCGAATAATAAACGCCCTTCTTGTCCGGACCCACATTCACACCGTAGTAGCGGGCGCTCGGCAGGACATCCGCCGTGTTTTTCTCCGTCGCCGGATTCAGAAAGTGAATCTCTTCTTCATCCGCGCCCCCAACTCGCACGCCATATGCCATCAGCGAGCCGTCCTCAGTCAAATCAACCATGGTGACCGACGTGTTCTGATCCGCGCTCAGCTTGTTTGCGTCGATTAAGCGCTCATCGGCGCCATGCAAACCGGTGCGCATGTAGATCGACGATTGATTCTCAGCCGCCAGGCGTTTGGAAAAGAAATATCGATTCCCGCGGCGCTGCGGCACCCCCGTCACATCTATGCGCAACAGCCGTTCTACCTGCTCCCGCACTTTGGGCAGAATTGTGACTTGATCCAGATACCTTTTCGTGTAAGCATTCTGAGCGGCGATAAAAGCCCGTGTCTCCGGGCTCTTTGCGTTCTCTAGCCAGCGGTATTTGTCGGTCACTTTCACCGGCTTCGAACCCGCCACGCTGTACCGGTCCTCTACCGGCGCGGTCTTCACCACCGGAGGTGCAGGCAGCGTAATACCGGCCTTGCCATGTATCGCATCCGCAGCCGCCGCCGAGGAGCTTAGTACGCCGGCAACACCGACAAACATCAGCAGCAGAATGGCAAGTAAATATTTGAAACGCATCGATTCTCCTTAAACAGCAGCCCAACACAGTGACTCCTGGCGTGAAAAATATTCTACGGACAGGCCGGCCTCAGGGCAAAATCGGGCGAGCACATTCATCATCTTGGCCGATTGGCTGTCGGGGCGGCGCTTCCGGTGTAGGGCAGCTGAAACTCTTTTGGCGTTCTTTCGAACTCCTGCAGCAACCGCAGTAAGTAGGCCGGCAAGCGCGAACGTTGCGCCGTAAGCGCAGAGAAAGCAATCTGACTGGCCACCGGCGATTCCTTTGTTCCGACCGTCAGAGCGAGAAGCCTCTTCACAACAACGATATCGGTTGCGGCTTTCAATTGTCCGGGAAGCCCCGGTCGCGCTGGCGCAAGCCATGTCGATCGCGCGACCGTGTTGATCACTTCTTCTAGACCAGGGTTGCTTGCGTCCCGAGCGTGGTGCTCCGCCAACCGGGCCGCTCTCTCCGGATTGAATAAGAGACTCGCCGACAAATCCGCCGCTGCCTCTGCCGCGGCAATCGGGTCGAACGTCAATCCAGTCCGGGCAGGGAAGCTCTCTCTCGTCCGATCGTAACCAGGCGGATGGGGAGCAATCAGCGTGATTATTCGTTCGGGAATAGTGAGAGCCGCCGGGCTCAACGTCGCAATTAACGATTCCAAAGCGCGCCGCTGTTCTACCGCTGGAACAATCTTCGTGATCAGCTGACCGTCACCGCGAACCGCATACGTATAATCGAGTCCGCCCAGCATCTTCGCTGCCGCCTCGGTTTGATAGCGATGTAAAAAGTAAACCGGCACAAGTGTTTCATCCAGCCGGGACATCACTTCGCCTTCCGGTATGCTCGTCGCGCCGAAATGATTCAGCGCCGCTTGCCTCACCTTGAGGATCCGCCGTAATTCATCCGTGGCATTCGGCCCGCTGTCCCAAAGATGAGCCCTCGGATGTGCGCTCGAAAGCGGTCGGCTGTCCGCGTCGCTGATGAAAATATCTCCTGAACGCGCTGCCTCGGAGATAATTTCATTCAGCTGCTTTTTCGAATCTGCACCGGAAGGGAACTGCGTATAGCCATAGCGAATCGCCACCTTGTCCCACTCCCCAATCCCGCTCGGATAAGCATGCGAAATATCGAGTGATCCGTCGTTCCGCAAATCGATCCACGGATGAGGATAATCCATCACGGAAGCATTATGGTCTGTGCTCGCGACGTAATTATGCGCCAGCGCCAAGGTGTGTCCCACCTTGTGCGCAGCCAGTTGCCGCAGCCGTGAATACACAGCCTCGCGAACCGATTCGAGCGGCCTAGGATCGTCTCCGAAGGGCGAGAGCAATCCGCTGAAAATCAAATAATCTTGGCGGTAGCGAAGCGAGCCCAGGGTCACTTGTCCCTTCAGAATCTCCCCGGTCCTCGGATCCACAATCCCGTTGCCGTATGACCAGCCGCGTGTGAATCGGTGAACCCACTGCACTACGTTGTAGCGAATGTCCATGGGATCCACGTCGGGCGGCAGAATCTTCACCTGAAACGCATTCGTAAAGCCCGCCGCCTCGAACGCCTGCTCCCACCAACTTGCGCCTTCCTGTAGCGCTCGCCGCACGTCGTCTGGCGCCCCGCCGTCTATGTAGTAAACAATCGGCTCAACGGGCTCGCCTGACTGACCCGCTGATTCTCGCTTGATAAGTCGGTGCCGTGTTAGGAGCCGTCGATCCGGGTCCGTGCCCAACGGCACTGAGTAATCGCGGTAAGTGAGGTCGAAATAACCGGCTCTCGGGTCGAACACCCTCGGCTCGTAGCCCGCTTCCGGCAAATCGACAAACGAGTGGTGCTCGCGAACCGTAATCGATTCCGGGCTTGGCACAACGTCTTTCACGTATTCGCCAGGTTTGTCGCCCTCGAACGTGAGAACGACCTCGACCTCCGTGTTCTTTGGGAAAGCTTTTACCCGCGGCAGATACACTACGCAACGCGAAGGATCAATCCGATAGGATCCTTGATGAGCTTGCGAGATCATCTGAGCGACGCTAACCTCGTCATGCTCGAAAAATTGGGTGGCATCCACTAAGATGTGAGCGCCGTCCTGCGCCGCAGCCTCCAAGCCCCACAGCACAGACGTCGCAAAGGAATCTGTGACTGTGCGCTGCTCCATCGCATTCGCCGACGACGATCGAAACCGGCTGTTCTCTTCAATCAACAGAACGCGCGGCCCAGACTTCTCGAAACGGACCAGCTTTGAACCGGGAATCAATCCCCGGTCAAGCCCAATGTCGTTTGAACCAACGCCGGCCGGCAAGGACGGGATGTAAAGAAAATCGTGATCCCAGTGTGAGACTTCGAGCCACAACTTGCCCTGCGATTCATCCCAATAAATCGGGAAATAGCCGTCGAGCTTCCGCATCCCCTTGGTCGTCTCCGCAATGCTTTTCTCCGCCACGGCGCCCGCCGAACAGACCGCAGCAAAAATAAGCCAGGAACAAAAAAGTTTCCGCATAGAGGAAATTCTCCATTGTTCCAGATTCAAAACAGGGACTACATGTTTATTTGAAAGCGAGCGTCGCTCAGTTCGCCTGTGTCGCAATTTTGAAAGCCTGTAGTTGGCTTCCCTTAGAAAGAGGTGGTTGCATTCCGGCGTCGATCACGCTCAATCTTCGCCGCTTATATCGCTCGATTGTGTCAGAAGCGATCGCTGGTGTTGCCCGCTGTCTCGGTCTCGATTCCGGCAGGAATCCGAGCTCGTCATTGCGCACCGCTGAGCTGTTCGGAAGCGACTTTGTTGCGTTGTAGGCAAGGCTGATGGGATTGGAGCGTATGATATCCGTCCCCACAGCTGCCAGGGCTTGCACAATCCGGCTCCTGGGATGTTGTCCCGGCTTGGCAACGTCGGATTGCGGCACCTGCGCATCTCGGCAATCGTTCAGACGAAGGACAGCAATTCCGCTGTCAGTTACAATCGACCGGCTGTCCGGATCTGCCAACTTCAGCGACTCTCGTGATACCAGAGAAGCAGCGTCGAGACACCCTGTGAACCACAGATCGTTCACTACCTTGGCTCGCTCATTATCGATATCCGGATCCGTCGCGTGTGTCACATGCATCCGCTGAAACATATAGCCCGTGTCTTCGGTAGCGGCCCCCAACCAAGCGTCTGAATCCTCCTGGTGCCAGATCCGTACATGGTGTCTCTTCGAGAAGGTATCTAAACTTTTCTGAAAAGCCACAGCAGGAATTGCTCCATTCAGCCTCAATATGGACATAGGAGCCATTCGATAACCCACACGCTGCACCATGCAGTGATACATCCGGTAGAGCGCTAAGACCGACCGCCGCTGTTCACCGGTCCATCCTGCGGCATGAAACGCCCGCTGGATCTGATCATGGGTGCCGAGAAAAAGAATGTTGACAAGATCAGAAGCACGATTTTGTGCCCGTTCGGCCTGTTGTTGTGGCAGACTCTCCAGCAGATGCCGCACATGGACCACCTCTGCTTCCGTCATTGGAGCAATCTCGTCTGAAGCAGCATCCAGATCCGGTATCTCCGCGCTGTGTTTCAGCTGGACCACCATTTCTGTGCCAGCTGGAAAGTAAATCTCTGGATCAGGCGATCGGGCTATTAAAAACTTGACAGCAAGCATGGTAACAGCAATATGTGGTTCGGCCACCAACGCCGAAATAACCAGGGAGGCGCCCGATGAGAGATTTGCCGTTGGATATATTCCGCCGACCAATCCGGACTCATCTACTCGCTCCTTTGCCGTCTCTACTTCCCGAACGACCGTCTTGATCGGGAAGGCTCTCCCGTCTGGTAACCGTAATGATTCAAAACGGTATTCAACGCTCGCTGTGCCATACCTGAGTCCCAACCCTAAACACTGCACGCTCGCTATCGATCCTGAAATCGTAGTTCCTTTAGGAAGAAGCAGCCGGTTCGCTTGAAAAACAGGAGCGATGACGGTAGCTTCAATCGGGTCGCCCGAATGCGAGACGCGAGATCCGGTAATCGAAGAAAGCCGCACTTCTAAATTGGTGCCCGCTGAAAGCACCGAGCCATTGTTCCCGGCCGACAATACCGCCGCGCTTGATGCCGGGGCCAGTCCTAAGAGTGCCGCCGCAACTGCGCTGGCCAGCTTTATCAAGTGCGCCATTCTCCTTTTGGGACGAATTATGCTGAATTGGTCGCGGCCGGAGTGAGTCCCCACTGACCTGACCGGTAATACGCGAGAGCTTGCTGTTAAGGTGCGTCTGCTGTAAGTGCGTTTAAGGATACAACACAACTGAGGAGTAATTCCAGCTTTCGCCGGAAAAAACCAGTTAGGCTCCTTACTTTATTAGAGAGTTCTTATTTCGAACTCTCAAACTCGCCGAAACGCGATCTTTTCGGCAGTTTCAACATATGAATCGCCGTCCTGAAACACTTGATCGAGCAGAATACACGACACCGGACCGTAACCGGCCTGAAACGAAGCGCACCTTTCGGGTGAACCGTATTTACTGCATCTCCTCTATCGAGTCGCCCGGGCGAATCATTCCTTCTATCAACACTGCCCCATATACCCCTGCGGTTCCATCGTGATCTCGAGCCACAACTCGCATCACCTCAGGGTTTGCTTCTGCAGTCTCGTTGTCGAGCGTAATCATCTTGCAACGTGGATCTCGATCCATCACCTTGACAACCGTCTTCTCTCCAATTTTCAAGGTCCTGCCAACTAGCTCATCTTCGCCAAAACCGGCCGCCAATCCCAGATCCAGATAGACATTCGCGCGAAAGCGCCGCTTGTCCAGCTCCGTTCCTAACTCGCGGCTCAACTGCCGCGGTTTGGACGGAAAAGAACGAGATCGGCCGGCAATCCGTCATCGGACGATGCGACCAGACCAACTTCAGCTCATGCCTAGCGCGCAGACCCTCTCTCAACATCCCGATCAGCGCAGGATCATCGATCGCAACTCGATCTCCTGAGGGGGTGTGTACATCGATCGCAAGACCGTTCGGACTCGGATAAGCCGGCGTCACTCCCGGCGCCAGCGCTTCGGCCTCGGAAAGATTTGGTGGCTTCGCCATCTCCACCGTATGCCGGTAAACGGGCTGATACCGCAGCATCTGCTCCTTCTCACGTCCGGTCAGATAAGGAAAACCCTTCGGAGCTGCTGAGCTCGTAAAAGCGTAGAAGCGATCGCCGTAGACGCCGCCGAAACCCACGAACGCCTGTTGTAGCTGCTCCCCGCGCATGCTCTTCACCGGATACCGCCACAGGCTCTCGACACGTCCGACGATTCTCATGGTGGCTCCTAGTCTAATCGAGGGGGACTTACGCTCCGAGCCGTTATTCGTTCTTCTGGAACTCGAGGCCGTCCTTCGTTTCGCCCACTAACCTGGCCAGTCGTGTCCGGAATCCTTTAATCTGTTGCCGCTGTTTCTCGATCAATGTGTGCGTTTGCCCGGTTTGGTTTTGATCGGCTGCGTCGGTGTAGGCAATCTCCGCCGACTCTTCACCCCCTTCACAGGACCGCAGAATAGCCGCCGCCGAATCACCGGACAGAGTGGATTTCAAATTCATCCATCCGCGATGCAGCGCTCCGCCCATTGTTCCTGATTCGGAAAATGTACCGCCCAAGCGTTTCACCTCTTCCTGTAATTCGATTTCGAATTTAGCGTGTTGCTTCGCATACCGGCCAAACAGAGTTTCCAGCTCCGAATTCTTCACGCTTTCCGCTGCGGCTCGCAAACCCGCTTCAGCGTCTTTATTGACGCGCATCAGGTGGTTCAATTGTTCGATCGTGTCGTCGTCAGCCATAGTTACTCCAGATCAATATGAATCCCTCCCACCGCCCCAGCCAGGAGGTTGTAGAGCCAAGCGAAAATTAGCGTCGTCACAAATCCGATCTCGCCATAAAGAATAGGAAACACCACGATGGCGCCCATACCCACTGCTGCCGCAATGCCTCCCCCACTCATACGCTTAGGACTGAATGAACCCAAAACAGCAGCGACTGAAAACAAAGCGCCGGCAAGCAACCCAATGATCGCGTAAAGCGTTCCACTGATTCTCGCGCACGAAACTGGCCCAATCCGTTTGATAATCATTCCTATGTCTCCAGAAGGCTCAAATCTCCTGGCAGTATACAGCCTCCATCAGACGTCAAGCGCATGAAACGAACGCTGAAACAGTTGCGGCAGCACGCCCTCTCGAACTCTCTGTTCCCACCGGCGACGCTGCGAAAAGCCATTGATCGGCTCGGCTTCGTTCAAGCTGATCCCATTCGCTCGCCCGCGCGCGCCCAAGACTTGATCCTGCGCCATCGTGTTCTTAACTATCGCGCGGGTGATCTCGAGAAGCGTTACTCGTCCCTAAAGCTGGAAGAAGATTTTCTCTACGCCTACGGTTTCATGCCGAAATCCACTTGGGCGCTTCTCCATCCCCGGCTCGAGGCCAAACTGAGCTCGTCCGAACAGCGCATCCTCGAGATCGTCTCCACCCACCGGCAAATTCACCCCCGCGAGCTCGAAGCCTACCTGGGACGCAAGCGGGAGATCAACGCCTGGGGCGGCTACTCCAAGGCCACCACTCGAACTCTGCATGCCCTCCACTACAGAGGTCTCTTGCGGATCGCAGGCCGCGAAAATGGAATCCGCCTCTACGAGCCGACATCCCGCCGCCACAATCCCCTCGAATCGCACGAACGCCTCCGCCAGCTTGTCGTACTCATCGCCGCCGTCTTCGCACCCCTCCCCGATCGCAGCCTCCGCGCAGCTCTACAGCATCTGGCACACGGAGCGCCATCCTTGGAAGGAAGGCACTCCGTTGTCACTGAGCTCTTAGAATCAGGAGAACTAGCCAGCGCTGTCGTTGACGAAATCCGCTACTTGTGGCCGAAGGGACGCCTCATCCGCAGCGAGCCCGAAGAAACGGTGCGCTTTCTAGCACCCTTCGATCCTCTGGTTTGGGACCGTCGAAGATTCGAACACTTCTGGGGATGGTCGTACCGCTTCGAGGCGTACACCCCGCCGCCTAAACGGAAACTCGGCTACTACGCCATGCCGCTCCTGTGGCGCGACGACGTAATTGGTTGGATCAACATCTCCAGCCGAAAAGGAACCCTCAACTTCGAGCCCGGCTTCACAAAAACCAAACCGGCTGAGCTGTCCTTCGAACGAGAATTCGACAACGAAGTTGAGCGCTTCCGCCGCTTTCTTCAGCCTCGTGGATGATCGTCAATCGTATGATCCAGAGATGAAGCTCCCGAGCGTATTTCTCCTCACCTGTCTCTTCCTATCAGGGCCGTTTGTCAGCGCGGCGGCGAAGCCCGAGGAAGCTATCCAAAACGTGTTGGAGCGGCAGATGGCAGCCTGGAACCGCGGAGATCTCAAGCAATTCGTCTCCTCTTACGCAAGCCATTGCACACTGGTAGGTCGCACCATCACAGAAACCACTCGGGAACAAGTCCTCGAACATTATCGACAAAAATATCCGTCGCCCGGCGCTAGAGGCAAACTGGCCTTCTCCAGCCTCGTCGTTCATCGAATTGACGCTCGTGTGGCAACCGTAACCGGACACTGGCATCTCACCCGGGATGCGGCCTTGGGTGGATCGGTCGGCGGAGTCTTTAGCTTGGTGTTTGAGTTTCTCGACGGCAGCTGGCAGATTGCACTCGATCACACCTCTTGATATGTCGGCCCATTCGCCAGCACGCCCTCAATAATCCGTGCTACGATTTGCGCATTGGAGGAAAATCAGTGGCTCACAGCTCCAGACGTGATTTCCTGAAAACCGGAGTCGGCGCCGGCGTACTCGCCGGTATCGGTTCTCTACCCGTGCTAGGCGAGAGCGCCAAAGCGACCGATTGGGTGACCCTCGGAAAGTCCGACGTCAAAGTAACGCGTCTCGCCTTCGGCACCGGAAGTTTCAGTGGAAAGGTGCAGCGCGACCTGGGACAGGACGGCTTCACTAGGCTCGTCCGCTACGCCTATGATCAGGGCATTCGTTTCTTCGAGACCGCCGAGTCCTATCGCGACATGCATCGCATGCTCGGCGTGGCACTCCAGGGCATCCCACGCGACAGTTATCGCCTCATGTCAAAGGTAACCACCCACGACGATGTCGATCCACAGCAGAAATTCGATGAGCTGCGCAAACTGGCCAATACCGAATACTTCGACGTTATGCTGCTCCACTGGCAGCACGAAGCATCATGGCCGACCGACAGCCTCCGCTGGCAGGACGGGATCCAGGAAGCTCAGACCAAAAAGATCATCCTGGGTCGCGGCGCTTCGGTGCACGGACTCCCGGCCCTCCGCCAGGTTCCGGACACCAAGTGGCTCGAACTTGCCATGATCCGTATGAATCATAAAGGCGCCTCGATGGATGCCGAAGACTACAACACCAAGGGCCTCGGAAACGTAAGCGAAGTCGTCACCCACGTGAAGCAGGCTCGCCAGCAGGGAATGGGCGTGATCAGCATGAAGCTGGTCGGCGAAGGTACCTTCACGAAGCGTGAAGATCGTCAGGCCGCCATGAAGTTCGCTTTCCGGAATGCCGGAGTCACCGCCGTGACGGTCGGTTACAAAAACACGGCCGAGATCGACGAAGCTATCGAAAACCTGAATTTGGCCCTCGCATAGCAACTAATCTTTGTCTGCCAAAACGGTGAAGCGCTTACTGAACCGTCGGGAAAATCGTTCGCGCATCCACTTCTCAGCTCGAGTTAAATCCTCCGGATCTATGAACAGAACATAGCCCGCCAAAATGTCCCATTCGAACATAGGCAAGTTGAGTGCATACTCAACGCTCAAGTGAAACAGCAGCCCGACCAATAATAGCCAGTACCGCAGCTCCTTAAACCAAATCAGGACGCCCAGCGCAAATTCAATTCCCAGCGTCAGCCAGCTCCCCAGTTTCAGGATCAGCGGATTCTGGATCCAGCCAGGCAAGGGGAAACGCTGAATCTCGCTGAGATGAGTGACATAGAACAACGCGGTCCCGTCCACCCATGGAGCACCCATGGCTTTCCAGCAGAACGAGACAAAGTAAAGCAGAGCCAATTCGAACTGAATCATCCGCTGGGCCCAAGGACTCCGCGCTTGGATCTCCACTGTTTCTTTCCCGCGGCGGACCCGAACCAAGCGATCCAAAGAAAAAGCCGCTCCAGCCGGAGCAAACATAAGAAAGAATCCAGCCACCCGCAAGAACGTATCGCCGCCGTGTGTGATCAACAAATTCCTCTGCTGCAGTGACGTGACGCAAAGGAACACCGCCACGCTGCTGACCCGAGTAAACAGTCCGATCGTGAGCAGCGCAACGAAGCCTAGAAACAACCAGAAGAATGCTTCAATCCACCGGTCTTCTTGCGGAAGCACTGTGAAGAGATTCAGTCGAACCCCCGGCTCGAGTTTCGTCATCGACGACAAGGTTACCCAGCCCCGCACGCCATACCAGTTCAACCAGTCCGAGTGCAGCAAGATCAGAGTAATCGCAAGAACAACGCCGTAGATAATGCGGAACAGCGCAATGGGCGTCGGCGATTGCGGAGCGAAGAAGAATTCGTTCCACGCCTTCAAAGCCGTCCGCAGACTCACCGCAGGTCCCCCGGCTGAAGACGGTACTCAAAAAAGATGTGCGCTCGCCCCTGGTCCGGGCTCGGCAACTGCTTCAATCCCGGCGTAATCTCAGCAAAGTATTGAATCAGCATCACGATTTCCGGAGGGTTCGCCGTGTTGTTGAAAGAACGTGCGGCATGCTTCGCCACATCCGGCCAAACGGCAGAATACTTGCGGTCCGGAATGTTCTCCGCGAATTTCCGATACCGCTCTTTGTGATACCGTTCCAGATACCCGAGTTGCTCCATCCTCGGAAAATTCCAAGGATGAATCTGGCCGTCCCGCATAATGACTGCCGCTTGCACCCACGCGTTCACTGATTGCGGCGCCGGAGCGAACATATCCCACGATTGAAAAAGCCCCGACCAAATCATGTAAGGCCGAATGAGTCCCCTGAAGGCCACCACGAGCGGAGAACTCAAAGGTACGGCCCAGAACGTAATCGCAATTAGGTGAAAAAGCAAAAACGCGCTGATCGCCATCCGCCTTACTCGCTGCTGCTTTCCTTCGATAGACACCTCCTCAATACCCATAACTAACACTGTTTGGTTAAACTAAAACTTCCGTCGAATAGACAGACCAGCTGATTCCTGAATCGGCAAGTGCTTAGGCGACAAACCCAACCATGAAAAGAACGTTTGCCATTCCGGGCCTGGTCGCCCTCCTACTGATTAGCTCCATTCCTGGCCGGGCCGCAGACAACCCCGCCGACGCCCAATTCGAAGGTCTCTATATAAAAGAGTGGGCTTGGCGCAAGGCTCAGAATGGAGAACAAGACTCAGATTCAAGTAGCCCCCGCAAGCAAATCAGTCCCCATCTCGAGAACTTGACCGTCAAAGTTCAGGAAGCCAAACTCGTCTACTGGACCGGCGTGCTCAAACAGCTGGATGGAATCGATCGGGCATCGTTGTCTTCCGCCCAACAGGTCAACTACGACGTCTACCGCGCTCAGATCCAGGTTTTGCTCAACGATCAAAAATTTCGCGAATACGAAAGGCCTCTCAACGCGGACACCGCCTTCTGGTCCAGTCTCACAGGCGTCACCCGTCGACCCTTCCACACCATCCGCGACTACAACAACTTCATCGCGCAGATGAACGAAATCCCTCGCTACTTCGACGAAGAAATCGTCAATATGCGCGCCGGGCTGAGCCGTGGTTTCACGCCGCCCAAAGTCACACTTACCGGTCGTGATTCGTCCATTGTTTCAGTCGCCGAAGCGAAGCGTCCCGAAGACACCGCCTTCTTCACGCCTTTTAAAGACATGCCAGCTGCCATCCCGCCCAGCGAGCAGGCAGAATTACGCGCGGAAGCTCTTAAAGCAATTCGCGATTCGGTCATACCCGCCCACGTCAATCTACTTAAATTCGTTCGAACCGAATACTTTCCGGGCGCCCGCGTCCAAATTGGGGCGGACTCACTGCCCGATGGCAAGGCTTACTACCAGGCCAAGATACTTGAGTTCACCACCACCACTCTAACGCCCGCCGAAATTCACCAGATCGGATTGGACGAAGGCTCTAAAATTCACTCTGAAATGCTCGCTGAGATGAAGAAGGCAGGCTTCCAGGGAGACTTCCCAGCATTCCTGCAATTTCTTCGAAGCGATCCACAGTTCTACGCAAAATCTCCCGAAGAGCTGCTCATGCGCGCCTCCTACATTGCCAAGCAATTCGACGGAAAAGCCTCGCAATACTTCGGCTATCTCCCGCGTCAACGTTTCGCCATCATCCCGGTTCCTCCGGACCAGGCACCCTTCTATACGTCCGGCCGCGGAGGCGCGGGAACCTACTTAGTCAACACCTACGATCTCCCTTCGCGCTCTCTGTACAGCTTACCGGCCTTGACCTTGCACGAGTCAGCGCCCGGCCATGCCTTACAAGGATCCATTGCCCAGGAACACAAAGACTTGCCGCCTTTTCGCAAAATCTATATCTCGGCTTACGGCGAAGGTTGGGGACTCTACTGCGAGCGTTTGGGCGTAGAGATGGGACTCTATCACACCCCCTACGAAACATTCGGGATGCTGAGCTATCAAGCCTGGCGCGCCGCACGGCTCGTCGTAGATACCGGCATTCACTCGCAAGGATGGACCCGCGAACAAGCGCAAAAATACCTGCATGACAACACCGCCCTCTCCGATCACGAAATCGAGACCGAGGTGGACCGCTACATCAGCTGGCCCGCGCAAGCGCTCTCTTATTATCTAGGAGAAATGGCAATCTGGAAAGCCCGCCGCAAGGCAGAAGCAGCCCTCGGTATGAAATTTAACATCCGAGCCTTCCACGACACTATTATGGAAATAGGCCCTGTGCCCCTGCCAGTCCTGGAAACCCGCATCGACCGCTTCATCGCCGAAGGAGGCAAAGGACCATACCCGGATATGGAGTAAGAACGACTCGGTGAGTTCGGACGCAACGCGAAGCACTTCGGAAAGAGCCTGTTGTGAAGTCAAAATAATCGAACGTTTTGCCGATCTCAGCGAGCGTCATACCATTGGCAAGACATTCCAGAATCAGAGATACCGAAAACGAGTATCCCGAATAGTCAGCCGGCCGCCGAGAAGGTCCGGGTCTGCGATGATCCATCTGTAGTCTTTGTAGGCTTCCGGCCGAGCATCTCAGATTACACCTCCCTATTGTAGAGGTCAAAGCCATGTTCACGACAACATGCTTAAGAACCTGGGCCAGCGCCAAAGTGATCAGGCCAAAAGTGAGCCGGTCGTGATCACATAGGCCTTCATAGGATTTCATCCTATGGAAATGGCGTGCGCTTCACGGCCACATCTACGACGCTCAGAGCTATGCCTGTCGCCCTACGCAGCCTCTTCCCCCATCACCTTCCGAACCACGGCTCCCAACTTCATATAGTCATCGAAGTCGGACGGCTTGCGGAAATAATGCGACACGCCAAGCTCTGCCATCCGCGCCCGATCTTTCTCCGCATCCGATGAACTCACCACAATCACGGGTGTATGAGCGCATTCTGGATGCTGCCGGAACTCACTAAGCACCTCGGGACCTTTGATCTTAGGAAGATTCAGATCCAGGAGCATTACATCGGGACAGGGCGCCTGTCCTGGTTTTCCCATCTGACCGATGAAGCGGAGTGCATCGGCGCCATCGCGAACTAAGTGCAATTGGTGATCGATGTGGTGCTCCTCCAACGCCTTTTGCACCAGCATAACGTCTCCCGCGTTATCTTCAGCTAAAAGAATTTGAAGCATGTCTATGACTGCTGTACATTTGGGAGCGAGAAGAAGAAAGTCGCCCCTTCTCCCGGTCGTCCCTCCGCCCATATGCGCCCGCCATAGCGCTCGATAATACGATGACAGATAGCAAGGCCAAGACCGGTGCCGGCGTATTCGTTTCTATGAAGACGACTGAACAGCCCAAAAATCTGCTCTGCATACTTTTGCTCGAACCCGATGCCATTGTCCCGGACCGCAGTAACTACTTGATTGCCGTGAGATTCGACCGAGATGTGGATCTGTGGCGCAACTTCTTCCCGGCGGTACTTCAAAGCGTTTGAGATCAGGTTTTGAAAAACGTGCGAGAGCTGCTGCGTCTCACCGCGCACGATGGGAAGAGCCGGGGTGGTTATGACGGCTCCGCTCGCCTCGATCCCATCCTTCAGGACCGCCAAAGCTTCCGTAAGAGAGGCCGATAGATCGGCTGAACCTACCGGCCGTTCATCTTTATGGACTGTACGCGAATACGTCAGCAGGTCCCGAATCAGAGCCTCCATACGAGCCACTCCGTCTCGAACGAACTCCGCGTATTGACCGAGCTTGGCATTGCCTCCATCCAAAGACCTGAGAATCATTTGCGAGTAAATATTCACCATGCGCAAAGGCTCCTGCAGATCATGGCTGGCCACATACGCGAACTCCTCCAAGTTGCGGTTGACGCGCTCCAGTTCCTTGCGGGCGAGTACCTGTGCCGTTACTTCGCTCAGAACTGCCACAAGCCCAGAGACCGTGCCGTCCGGTTCTCGCAAAGGATTGTAAACAACATTAAACCAGTGATCTTCATTTACGGCATCCCGGTCATAGTCGTAAGAGACATACCACTCATTCGCCAAAAACGGCTCGCCTGTATCGAGTACACGGTTGAACACGTCCCAGACTTGTTCTTCCAGCTCAGGCATTACATCAGCAAAACGACGGCCGACCAGATCTTTCCCCTGGAGCAAAGCTTGGTAGGAAGGATTTGCCAATTCAACTACGAAATCGCGACCACGGATAGCAAGGATGGCAACGGGTGCTTGTGCAAAGATCTGCTGCAGTCTCTCTTCGCTGTGCGCCAGAGCTCTTTCTAGACGTTTTTGATTCGTAATATCGCGGGTGGAACCGGTAACAGCCTCCACCTGATTGTTCTCCCCAAACACTGGCATTAGGATGTACTCGTAATCGCGCATTTCGCCACTGGAACTTGCGAATGGTGTGTGATCCCGCAGGGGCGCCTTCGTGGTAATCACCTGCCGAGTTTGATCCTGCAACCGCTCTGCTAATTCCGGCGGATAATCAAGGTCGAAGAAGTTCTTCCCGAGTACCTCCGCCAGCGGCTTTTGCCAAAGCGATAGCAAAGAGCGGTTCGCATACTTCACCCGGCTTTCGCCGTCTAAAATGTAGGCAAAATCGGGCGTATGGGAAAGCGCTGTATCGAACGTTTGCCACTGCTGCCGCAACTCGTCGGCCTCCCGCTTCCGTTCGGTGATATCGCGCATCACTTTCGAGAAGCCCAGCAAATGACCGGATTCATCGCGCAAGGCAACCATTGTGCCTTCGACGTAAAGGCGCTCCCCGTTCCTCCTCAAATGCCAGCGGACATCAGGAGACCGACCGTCCCGCGCCGCTTTGGCCATCTCATTCTTTAAAACTTCATGGGCCCGGTCCTCCGGAGTAAAAATGATTTCCGCCGCCTGCCCCAGCCATTCCTCCTCCGTATACCTGAGAATGCGTTCCACACCTGGATTCCAACTCACAACACAACCGTCAGGATCCATGAGGAAAACCGCGAAATCGGTTAGTTCCTCAACCAGGATTTCGTAAAGCTGAGCGTGATCGAATTTGGAGGCTTGTTTACATGAAAGAGGTTGAGACATCGGTTCCAGTTCCAAGAGAGTTCATTTATCGAAAGAAATGAGAATTCCATCCGGCCGTCCGCCGATTGACAAGACCTGAACAGGCAAAAGACTTGCTTCTAGAATAAAAGACGGCCCAACTTCCTATCAATTTCCCTGGTTGGGATAAACTTGTCCAACACGTATGCAGCAGGATTTATTGGCGCTCTGCTAGTCGCTGCCGGACGGCGAAGCGAAGCTGTTCGTGTAATTGTCTGCGCCGGATTACTTGCGGGAATCCTCGACATCACCGATGCTTCGTTTTCTACGGATTCAAGGCGTTCAGCCCATGCGTATCTTGCAAGCCATCGCCAACGGTCTACTCGAATCGAGTTCCTATCGAGGAGGTTGGAAAACAGCAACTCTGGGCCTCGGACTGCACTTTTTGATAGCATTCGTCGCCACAGCAGTCTATTACGCCGCCAGCCGTCGTATTTCTTGTAGGATTACCGATTGCACTTGCCGCGCGATACAAACCCGAGCCACCCCACACGGGCGCGAAAAAACCGGTTCTAAATGGATAAACAAAACCCTCAAAAGTTCAGTTTTGCGCCTAATTGAATCACGCGCGTCGTAATCCCGGACACCCCGCCGCCAATAGAGCCGAACGTCGCCGATTTCAGATTCGTATCCACAGTCTGCGGATCGGGATTGAAATGGTTAAACAGGTTGAACATCTCCGCCCGGATTTGCAGCCCTCTCCGCTCACCGAACCGAAACTCTTTACTCGCCGAAAAATCAAAGTTAACCAGACCCGGCAGCCGGAACGCATCCGTTCGCGGCGAGGTTCCAAACCGTCCGAACGCCGCGTCCGTGAAAGCGCTCGTATTGAACCAATGCTGCCAGGTGCGCTGATCGCTTGGCAGATTTCCGTCGGCGCCGGGTACTTGGTCCGGGCGTGAAATCAAACCTGTACCGGTCGTATCCAGCGTCGATGTCACCGGTGTCGGGAAGCCGCTTTGCGCCGTCATAATCGTCGAGACCTCCCACCCATCCAAAGCGTACTTGCCAAATCCGTGCAGGTTCCGGAAGAACGGCACGTTGTAAAGAATGGTGGCCACCGCCCGATGTGTCAGATCGAACCCCGACACCGACCGATCCCCCTGCGCGTAGAACGGATTTTGCGGCTGCCCGATATAGAATCCCCCGCCAATTTGACCGCCAATATCGGAAGGTCCGGAAATCGATTTTGCATAGGTATACGACACCAAAAACGTCAATCCCTGACCCAGTCGCCGCTCGCCCTTTACCTGCAGCGAATGATAAATCGAGTTTCCGACAGACTTGTCGGCCATCACAGGGCGTTGAAAAAGCTGGTCGGGCCGCCGCGACGCCACCGACGCCAGTCCCGGCGTTCGCGGGTCCAGCAGAACCAGCGGAATATTCAAGTCCGGATAGGTAACAATAAGCCGCGTCCCCTTGGAACCCACATAGCCAACGTCCAGCACTACACTGCCCGGCAGCTTTTTCTGAATATTGAAGTTCCACTGTTGGATGTAGCTGTCTTTCAGATTCTGGTCGTTGCTAACCGCAAACGGTAAGCCGCCGCTCACCGTGGCAGCCGCAAACGGATTGTTGAAAAATATATTCGGCTGCCCGTTTAGATTGCCGATCACGCTGGCTCCAGCCGTCGCCTGGTCGCCCTCCGCCATCGCGAAAATAGCGTTGGAAACTTCCGACGTGTAATAGATTCCATACCCCCCGCGAATCACCGACTCGCCCAACACACTCGGACGGTAAGCGAAGCCGAAACGCGGACCGAAATCCTTCAGATTCCGCTGCAGCAGTCCGCGCCCGTAAGGCGAGTTCACTGGCGTATAAACATTCCCTAACAGAAAGCCATTCTGAGCAATATTGGCAAATCGATCGTTATTCTGAGTGTAGGGCGCGAAATAATCCCAGCGAAGGCCAAGATTGATCGTCAATCGGTCCGTCGCTTTCCAGTCGTCGTTGACGTAATACGCTTGTGTGTAGTCGGTCAGATTGGTGTTTGTATGCGCCGGATTCACGTTGTCTGATTGACATAGCCGAGCATGAAATCAGCCAGCGACGAACCCGTATACGTGCCATCGAAAGTAAAAGCTCCCCGCGGCGCACGCGACTGCGAGAAGAGTACGTTACGCCGGTTTGCCTCCACGCCGAACTTCAGGAAATGAGCGCCGCGCTGCCACGATATCGTGTCCAGCAGCTGGTAAATGGAATTCCCTCGCGTGCGCGGTCCGATTTGCCGCTGCAAGTTATACACGCTAAATACACCGTCGGCGCCGCTGATCGTAATCGCCGGCGGCCCGTATTCCAATGGCAAGCGCGAAACTCCCGGCAAGTTCATCTTGCCGGTGACGTCGTACGCCGGATCGTTCGTCGTGCCAAACACTTCAGCCTCGTTAAAGGTGTGCCAGCCGAAACGGAAAGAGTTGATCAAAGACGGGCTAAAGGTGTGTACCTCATTCCCCTGCGCGTTTTGGGTCCGGCCCAGATTGTTCCGCTGGTCGTGTCCCCAGATCGGAATCGAAGCCTCATAGGTGTCATTGAAAACGTAAGTCCCGGAGAGAAGATCGTGGCTTGAGATATTGTGATCCAACCGCGTCGTAAAGTTCCGCTGATAGGGAAGGGCAGTGAAGCGCGGCGGCAGATAATTGTTTACCGCCGTACTGTTCAAATTCGGCTCCGGCACAAACTGCAAAAAGGCGGTCGATTGCGGACTCAGTCTCGAAGCAGGAACCTGGTTATTCGGAAACGGCGATCCTGAGAAAGGATCCAGCACCCGAATGGGCGCCTTTGTCTTCGCGTTCACCAGCTGCGAAAAATCTCCCGTTCGAATCGCCGCCGGCGGAATCGTGAGAGGCGTCGGCGTCGCCCCTTGCGCCGCATAGCCCGACTCCCAATTGAAAAAGAAAAACGTCTTGTCTTTGCCGTTATAAATCTTCGGCAGCACTACCGGTCCGCCTATATTCGCGCCAAACTGATTTCGGTTCAGCCGCGGAGGCTTTACGCTCTTGTTCGCAATCGCGTCATAACTCTGCGTCAGCGCGTCATTGCGGTTGAACTCCCAAAGCGTGCCCGTCACTGCGTTTGTGCCCGACTTCGTGATCATGTTCACCTGTGCGCCCGGCGCCGAGCCCGATTCGGCCGAATAAGTGCTCGTCTCTACCTTGAACTCCGCCAGCGAATCGATGGATGGCGAAAAACTGTAAGTTACCGCATCGTAATCCATCGTTTCGATACCATCCAGAAAGAAGCGGTCGGCCGTATCGCGCTGCCCGTTCGCCGAGGCCGCCGTCGAGCCGAACGAGGCATCTGTCTGCCCCACCGACCCGCGCCCCCGCCTTACCGTAATCGAACCGGGCGTGCCAGGCTGCACCCCCGGAACCAGCTGCGCCAGCTGGATGAAGTTCCGCCCGTTCAGGGGCAGCTCAACAATCTTTGCCGAATCGATCACCGTTCCAACCGTGGCGTTCTCAGTCTGCAGAAGTTCCGCCGATGCCGCCACCGTCACCTTTTCGTTAACGCTGCCGAGCGTCAGCTTGAAATCCATACGAGCCGTCTGTTGCACCTCCAGCCTCAGTCGATCCACTTTCTGGGTCTGGAAGCCGGCAATCGTTGCCGTGACGCTGTAGTCCCCCGCCGGAAGAAACGGCAGCGTGTAGTCGCCCGAACTGTCGCTCTTGGTCTCCCGCGACACGTTCGTCGCCAGATTCGTCGCCTCGATCAGCACCCCACTCACCGACGCCCCCGAGGCGTCGGAAACCGATCCAACCAGCGTTCCACCCGTGGCTTGCGCTCGCAGATCCCTTCCGCACAGCGCAACAAACACCAACAGCGCAGTCGCGCCACACCTCTTTAAATGGATAGTCATCGCGGACATCCTCCCTGGCAATTTTTCCCCTTGATCTCCGCCGCCATTGCGCGCGCACGTAGAGACAATTGGTTAGAGTGTGAGCCGGGAAGGAAGGAAAGGCAAGCTTTGGAACCGTTCTCGCACCGTTACGGGAGGCCGTCTGCTACCGCCGAACGATGCGGCTGTCCACGTACTCGCAGGGATGAAACAGATTGCTCGAGCTGCAGCGCACCACCGCTTGGTAAGCCGCCGGAAAACCCTTCGCTCCGCTCTTCACCAAATGACTGCGAAGCGTGCGCAACCCTTCGGCCGAAGCAAAAAAATCCATTGCGCCTTCTGAGCCATACGATGTGATACCCGAAATGATGACCGTACGTTTGCCCTCGCCGTTTGGCAAAACTGTCACTAGCCCAAACAGCGTGTTGTATTTGCCGTCCGCATCGCGTGACGGTACGAAAACCGTCTTTCCGTCTGGGTCGTCAATTACAATGTCGTTGACCTGCTTGTTGAAGTGCAGATCGAACGGGAATTCCGCCATCAGATCTGTCGTGGCCTGACTACTAAACGAAATGCCGAAAAGAATCACGTTGCGATCGCGCATCGCAGCCAGCGGCGCCGACTGCTCGGACAAAATCTCGAAGTGTGTTCCCGCTTGACGAAGCACATCCGCCGCCTGCACGATTCCTCGCATTTCACCTAGCGCCACCGCGTTATCCGTCGGATGCATCTCCAACCGCGTCCCGCTCGGCAGCGGGCGGTGGCTCCGGAATAGCGAATACAATTCCGGCGGCACGGGATAGCGCCGAATATCCTCTCCCATTGGCGGAAGGAATGGCCGGATCAATAAAAACAAATTTGTTCCGAACGACAACAATACATTCCCATCCGGTCTGACCAATGGACCCCATGCCTCTCGCACAATCGGATCCACTCCACTCGCCCTGCCGCCGCTCGCAAACGTTTGCGTTGCTCCGGATCGCCGCAGAAAAAACGTCCCGCCAAGAATTACTAGCCCCGCCGCTAGCAGAGCGCCGGATAAAAAAGCGAGCACAGTTCGCCGTGTCGGCCGTCGTTCCGCCTGATTTCCCCGATGGACGCCCACCATCAAAGCATCCGGCACAACTTCGGTCAGCGCGGCGCCATCTCGCGAAGACTCCCCCTCGGCTCCAGCGCCCGATAAAAAGCGTGGAACGTAGCTGCCTTTCGAAATCTCGATCTGCAGTTCCGGATCCGTGCACTCGGACGTGTAGTATTTCTGCAGCTTCTGCCGCAGTTCATAAGCCCGGCTGCGTACTGATGAGTCCACACTTGGCGAATAACCGGCGCCACGTCCCAGCGCATCTACGCCAATCAGATATTCATTGATATCCGTAGCCCGCCCTGCGATCTCCATCTCGCACACATAGCGGAGAAAATTGCGTAATTGATCACTCCGTCGAAACGTATGGCTTTGCAAGACTTGGTCCAAAGCAAGCCGTTTTCGTTCCGCAGCGATCTCCGGCGCCAGCGCTTCAAGCGGGTTCATCACGTTACCGTAACAGTTCGAGCACTTGGAATTGTCTCATTTTTCCGGCCCACTTGAGAATGGATGCGTATCCGATTTCTTCTCTTTGCCGCCCTCTTCACCGCAGCCTCTTCTTCTGCGCAAGCGGGCGATCTCGCCGCCCCCATCCGTCAGCCCTCCATGAAGTGGGGCGACATCGAACGCCGCCACGTCCCCTTCGCCAAAGATCCCTCGGTCATTTGGTTCGGCAACCGTTATCTTCTCTACTACTCAATTCCCCCCTTTGAAGACGGCCGCAAAAACGACGGGTGGGCCATCGGAATCGCTGCCAGTACCGATCTCGTGCGCTGGTCGAGAGTGGGCCAGATCCTTCCCGAGCAACCCTACGAACAAAAGGGTCTCGTCAACGGCAGAGTCATCCTGCTCGGAGGCCGCCTCCACCTCTTCTACAATAGCTATGGAAATGGTCCTCGTGACGCCATCTGTCACGCCGTCTCCTTCGATGGACTTCACTTTACCCGCAACCCCGATAATCCTATCCTCCGCGCCAAAGGCGCCTGGAACAACGGCCGCGCCATCGATTGCGATGTCGTCGTCTTTCATCGCAAACTTTGGCTCTATTTCGCCACTCGCGACCCAACTGGTCAGACCCAGATGCTCACCGCCGCCACTGCCGATCTCCAGTCCAATCTCCGTCCCCAAGCTTGGACGCAAGCAGCCGAAGGACCCATCCTGCGCCCCGAACTCCCCTGGGAGACCCGCTGCATTGAGGCGCCGTCCCTAGTCGCCCGCCAAAATATGCTCTATCTCTTTTATGGCGGTGGTTACAACAACGATCCACAACAGATTGGTTGCGCCAGAAGCAGCGACGGCATTCACTGGATTCGTCTCTTCCATCAGCCACTTCTCCCCAACGGCCAAGCCGGCGCCTGGAACTCCTCCGAATCCGGTCATCCCGGCTGGTTTCAAGCGCCGAGCGGTCAGGAGTACCTCTTTTTCCAAGGCAACAACGACCACGGGCGAACCTGGTATCTGTCGTGGGTTAAACTCGGCTGGAAAAATAACACCCCCTACATCTATTAAAGGAAAATCATGGATTCGATGTTTTCGCGACGCTCTCTTCTCCGCACCACCGCCCTCGCCACCGCCGCCGCGCGCCTCTTACCTGCCGAGACCAAGAACTCCAACACACAGCTTGCTGAGTTCGGCTACGGCGACGTCTCTCTCGCTCCCTCTTCTCTCCCCGAGGCGCAGTTCCGAAAAACCCAGGCCACCGTTCAATCGATCGATGACGACAGCATGCTGAAGCCCTTCCGCTTGCGCGCCGGCCTGCCCGATCCCGGTCCTGGTTTAGCCGGCTGGTACGACTATTTCGATCCCTCCTTCGAATCGGACAACCACACTAGTCACGCCGGCTTCTGTCCGGGCCATGCCTTTGGGCAGTGGATCTCCTCCTTCGCGCGGACCTATGCTGCGGATCGTGATCCCGCCCTTCGAGCGCGAATTCAACGCGTCCTTGCTCTTTATGCCGAGACCATTTCCCCTGCCTTCTATAAAGACTTCCGCTTCCCCGCCTATGTCTACGACAAACTCAACATTGGGCTGATCGACGCTTATCGCTACGCTGATATCAGTGAAGCTAAGGGCTTATTCGCCCGCACCACTGAGGCTGCTTCTGCCCATCTCCCGCCGCGGCCCCTGAATGGCGACGAGCAGCTCGCCTGGCGCAGAGCCAACGGCGAGCGCACCTCGGTCGATTTCGCCTACGACGAGAGCTACACGCTGCCTGAAAATCTCTTTCTCGCCACCAGCTCCGGCCTGGGCAACTACCGCGCCATGGCATCCAAATATGTGCTCGACAAAACCTGGTTCGACCCGCTCTCACAAAACCAGAATGTGCTGGACGGCAAGCACGCCTATTCTTACTGCAACTCGCTCAGCTCCGGCGTCCAGGCCTACTTCGACACCGGCAATCGCAAGTACCTCGATGCCGTCACAAACGCGTTCCGCATGATCTCCGAGCAGAGTTTCGTTACCGGCGGTTGGGGAGCGGACGAGCAGTTCGGCGCTCCCGGCAGCGGCAATTTGTATCGCTCCTTGTCAAACACCAGCCGTTCTTTCGAAACCCCTTGCGGCTTCTTATGCCCACTTCAAAATCACACGCTCTCTGCTGCGCATTTCCGGCCACGCATCCTATGGCGACAGCCTGGAGCGCGTCCTCTTCAACACCGTCCTCGGAGCCAGGCCGCTCGAGCGCGACGGCCACACCTTCTACTACTCCGACTACGGCAAAGACGGCCACAAGTTCTACCACAACAACGCCTGGCCCTTCTGCTCCGGCACTCTTCCGCAAGTCACAGCAGACTATCGCATCTCCACGTACTTTCGTGACGGGCAGGGGATTTATGTAAACCTGTATCTCCCCTCCACGCTACGCTTCACATCGCCCGCCGGCGCTCAATGCAGCCTCGACCAGCAGGGGAACTATCCGCTTGACGGCCTCATCCATTTCCGCCTCACTGCCAACCGGCCCTCTCGTTTCGCCCTGCGTTTTCGCATCCCCGAATGGTCTCCCACTGCCAGCTTCCAGGTCAATGGACAACCTGTTCCCGTTCAGCAAAACAAAGGCTGGGCCGAACTGACCCGTACATGGAAAGACGGCGACCGCATTCAACTCGGTCTTGCGCTCTTCCTCCGCACCGAGCCCATCGACCGGGAACATCCCGACACGGTCGCACTCTTGCGCGGCCCGCTTGTCCTCTTTGCCGTCGGAAAGGACATTCCGGCCCTCCCCCGTCAGCAGTTGCTGTCGGCGCGTCCCCTCCCAGACCGCCTCGATGCCTGGTCGCTCACCCAGTCCTCAGGAAGCAAGCTCGAGCTACGCCCATTCACCAGCATCGAAGACGAAACGTACAACACCTACGTCAAGCTCACCTAGATTTTGGATTTCAATCGAGCCCTGAGACTGGCCTGCTATGTCCTCTTCCCCATCCGTTATCATGCAACCTAAATGCCCGAGAAGCCACCCTCGACCACCCGCCTCGAAGCCTTCTCCGACGGAGTCATCGCCGTCATTATTACCATCATGGTGCTCGAACTGAAAGTCCCTCACGAAAACGGCATCGCCGGCCTCCGCGCCATCGTTCCCATTCTGCTCGTTTACCTGCTCTCCTTCGCCTTTACGGGCATCTATTGGATCAACCACCAGCACCTCCTCGATCGCATCGGTCGAGCCGACCGCCTGGTCCTCTTCGCCAATCTCGGCTTTCTCTTCTGCCTCTCGCTGCTCCCGTTCTTCACCTCCTATCTCCTCGAAAAGGAAATCGATTCCTTCGCCGTCGCCGTCTACGCCATCTCCATGGCGACCACCGGATTCTCGTTCCTGCTGCTGCGCCTCGCCATCCACCGCAACCTGAGGCAAGAACGAAAACTCGAAGCCGCCGAGACAGCCGAACGCGCCAAACATATCACCAGCTTGGCCCTCTACGCGCTAGCCGTCCCGCTCGCCTACCTGCATCCCCTTATCGCCCTCCTCCTCGTTGCGGCCGTCACGTTCGTCTGGATCATCCCAGACCTCGTTATCTCCAAAAACCGCAAAACGTAAGCTGCCTCGCGAATTCACAATGCAAGACACCGTTGCGAAACGGGTACGTTTCTTGTTTGCGTTCTAAATTAATATCCCGGAAAGTATTTTTATTTCCGTCGACATTACCCATTCATTTTAGGATGCTATTCGTAATCCGGAGGTCAAATGACCGTAGGAAAAACATCGCTCTTCCTCCTGACGTCGCTGCTTTGCTCCAAAGCAGTTGTCGCCCAGGTAACTTCGACTTATCAGGTGGGACCGCAGCCAGATGGCAGTGTGGTCGTTCCAACTAACCAACTCGTCACTCCGGCGGGAACGCAAATCAATTTCAATGGTCGACCACTGGCCATTGCGATCAGGCCAGATCAGAAAACAGCAGCGGTATTGAATGCCGGTGGAAGTAATTTCACCACGTCGCCGGTGGTGATCATAGACTTAACAACCGGAAGCATCAAGCAGCAGTTCACGCCCGGCACGAACACGCGAGCGGCCTATGACGGCGTTTTATATTCCGCCGACGGAACGCACCTCTACTTCTCGCAGGACAACGGAACGGTAACCATCGCCGATGTTGCGGCCGACGGCTCGGCGACACTGAACACCCAAGTCAAGATTCCAACCACCTCCGGCGCAGTCAATAACGGTAGCCTGGCGCTTTCTGGCGACGGCAACACTCTATATGTTGTCCTGAACATGTCTAACTCGATTGGCATGATCAATCTGACAACCAACACGTTCAGTGGAACGATCGCCGTGCAGAATGCTCCGAAGAGCATTGTGGTGGTCGGTAACACAGCCTATGTGACCAACGAGGGCGGGAGGCCGCCGAGACCGAACGAATTTAGCGATACCTCAGCAGGGACGCCGATTCCGGCCGATCCTCAATCCGCCGCCTCGACCACCGGTACGGTGAGCGTTGTCAATCTGCAGAATCAGACAATTGTGAAAACGATTCCCGTCGGTCTACACCCCACTGCCATTCTCTATGCAAACGGGTCTATTTTTGTTGCAAACAGCAACAGCGATTCGGTTTCCGTTATCAATCCCGCCAACAATACGGTTAGTCAAACGCTACAGATTCAGGCCTTCACAAACGCGCCTTTTGGCAGCTCTCCTAACGGCCTCGCGATGACGGCAAACAACCAGCTGGCCGTCAGCCTCGGCGCCAATAACGCTCTGGCGCTATATAAGGTCACCAATACGCAGGCGACCTTCCAAGGATTTATTCCGACGGCCTGGTATCCGTCCTACGTTTCCTACATCCCGGCGCAAACGGCTCAGCAGACCGGCGCCGCCAGCCTTCCCGAAAGGCTGATTGTGGCGAATAGCAAGGGTGTTGCCGTTGGCTCCAACGTCCCTCCCTTCGGCACGCCTCCTGGTCTGAATACGCATAGTTACGTTGGGAGTGTTTCCATCGTGCCGGTACCGACCGCCGCACAATTCAAGGACTTCGATAAACAAGTTGCCAGTAACAACGGCTGGTCAACGCGCGGTCTAACCGAGTACACGCCGCTGCCTTTCCAAGCGTCTCAGCCGATTCAGCATGTGATCTATGTCATCAAGGAGAACCGTACCTACGATCAGATTTTGGGCGACGACCCGCGTGGAAACGGCGATCCCACGCTAGTACAGTTTGGAGCGCAGGTGACTCCCAACCAGCATGCGCTGGCTGACAACTACGTTCTCTTCGACAATTTCTATGATTCCGGTGTCCTCTCAGCAGACGGGCACCAGTGGACCGACCAGGCCATTGCGCCCGACTACATCGAAAAACAGTTTTCAGATTTCAACCGCAGCTATCCCTACAACGGCGGCGACAGCCTGGTCTATTCGCCCACGGGCTTTATTTGGATGGATGCCTTGAACAACGGCAAGTCAGTACGAATCTACGGCGAGTACGCGCCCAACTTCAACGGTCCTAGCTCGCAGTACGGGAACTGGAATTCCTGGTATAACGACTCCTTAATTCTCGAAGGCAAGAAGACCGGCGCCCTGCATGCTGCCATTGGCACGTTCCGGGCTGTGGCCGATGTACCTTCTGTCGAGGACCATCTGAACCCCGACTTTCCGAACTTCAATACCGGCATTCCTGATCAATACCGGCTCGATATCTTTCTGAAAGACTTCAATAACTACGTCAAGAACGATAATTTTCCCAACCTGGTCGTGATGACTCTATGCACGGACCACACCAGTGGTTCTTCGGCCGGATACCCTACGCCCGCAGCACAGGTCGCAGATAATGATCTGGCAGTGGGCCGCCTGGTGGACGCGGTGAGCCACAGCAAGTACTGGCAATCGACTGCCATCTTCGTTGTCGAGGACGACCCCCAAGCAGGCGTCGATCACGTGGACGGACACCGATCCACGGCATTCATCGTCAGCCCTTACATCCAGAAGGCTCAAGTCAACCACACCTACTACACACAGATCAACATGGTTCGGACCATTGAAGGGCTGCTCGGTCTGCCACCCATGAATCAACATGATCAACTCGCTGCCCCGATGATGGATGCCTTCGGGGACACTCCCAATCTGGCGCCCTTTAACTTCATTCCAAACCAGATTCCGCTGGACACTTTGAATCCGGTGGCAACCAGCAAGCTACAAAAGGCTTGGCAGGGAGAAACCGCGAAGTACTTCCCGCATGGACCCAAGCAAGAAGCGGACATAGCCGATCCGAATCTGCTGAACCATTCGATCTGGTACGCAACAATGGGGTTTTCAACACCGTATCCGGGCGAAAGCCGCGTGCTGCTTCCAAAGGAAGTGAAGCGCGCCGCCCCATCTCCGGATATCAATTAACTTATTCGAAAGTGGACGCATGAGGGGGCTGCCCAAAGCAGCCCCCTCTTTCTATTCCGGCTCACCTATGAATCTTGGTCGATTGACGATGCTGACCGGCCTTCTGTCCCTAATGGCCGCCGATACATTCGCAGCCACGCAGCCAGCCGGCTTTGTGAACTCGAAGCTTTGCGCAGGATGTCACGCAGATGTGGATCGTCATTTTCGCCAAACGGGTATGGCGCAAGCGTTCGGGAAACCAACCCGCGAAAACACCATCGCAGGGTACAAGGGCAGGGAACGGTTCTATCATCCGCGGACTCGTATGTATTACTCCATGCTGGAGCGCGACGGCAAATTCTACCAGCGGCGCTGGCGTGTTGGTCCGGGCGGCAAACTGAGAGATGTTGACGAATCCCGGATTGATTTCATCATGGGTTCCGGCAACCATGTCCGTACTTATCTGCATCGCACCTCGACGGGAACGCTGGTGGAGCTTCCGCTGGCGTGGTACTCGGAGAAGGGCGGCTATTTGGCGCTCAATCCGGGGTATGATGCGGACCACTTTATTCCGCCGCGGCTGATCAGCTATGACTGCATGTTCTGCCACAATGCCTATCCGAAAATCCCAGCCGGATATGAACAGCTGAATCGGATGCCGGTGTATGTGGATCCGCTGCCCGAAGGAATTGATTGCCAGCGATGCCATGGACCCGGCGCCGAACATGTACAGGCCGCGCAGAGACCCGGTGCGCGTAAGGAGGATCTGCAGAAGACAATTTTGAATCCGGCGCGTCTGAGCGGAGATCGGCAGATGGAGGTGTGTATGCAGTGCCATCTGCAGACGACCAGCTCACGGTTGCCCAGCGCCATCCGGCGCTATGACCGCGGACCGTTTTCTTACCGCGCCGGCGAGCCTTTGGGTGACTTCATTTTGAATTTCGACAAAGCGCCGAACGCCCGAGCAGCAGAACAGTTCGGGATAGTAAATTCCGCTTACCGCTTACGACAATCGCAATGCTGGACGCGCAGCGAAGGCCGCTTGACCTGCCTGACCTGTCACGATCCCCATAGGTCGCAACACGGACAGCCTGCCAAAGAACATTACAACGCCGTCTGTACACAATGCCATTCCACAGATTTCACGAGTCACGTAAAAGCGGGTCGGCATACCACGGCTTCCGATTGTGTCGCCTGCCACATGCCGGAACGGCGCACCGATGACGTGGTGCATGTCGTGATGACGGACCACTATATTCAACGCAATAGGCCAACAAGAGATCTACTGGCGGAAATTCCGGAACAACAAGAGACAGAGCAAAACGCGCGTCGAGGCGAAGTCGTGCCTTACTATCCCGATCCCTTTCCCGCAACAGCAGAGAACTCCTTGTATCAGGCCGTGGCCCAGGTGGACGACGGGAGCAACTTAAGCGACGGAATCCGGCAGCTGAGCGCTGAGTTGGCGACACAGAAATCGAGCAGCAGCGCTGTTTTTTATTTTAAGTTGGGTGAAGCCTGGCGAGACCAGGGAAAATCCGCCAACTCCATATTGCCGTATGAAGATGCCGTCACTCGTGATCCTGGTTCCGGATGGATGCTGCGGCGTTTGGGCGATGCCTTGCGATCGACCGGTGACACGGCGGGAGCAAGACAAGCCTTAAAGCAGGCTGTGCAGGCCTGGCCGGAGGACGGCAGAATCTGGTACGGCTTAGGAGCGATCGAATGGCAAACCGGCCATGCAACGGACTCGATCGCCGCTTTCAGGAAAGCGCTCCTGCTCGATCCCGAGCTGCCGTACGTGCAGTACAGCCTCGGACGCGCGCTCGGCAACAACGGTGACTTGCATGCCGCGGAGCTCGAGTATCGAGTTGCATTGCAGATTCAGCCCGATTTCGCAGAGGCGCAGGTGAGTCTCGCGACTGCGCTGAGCGCCCGCGGAGTGCTGGAGGAGGCGTCCGAATATTTTCAAAGTGCGCTCGTTCTGCGTCCTGACAACGCGCCGGCCCGCTGCCAGTTTGCGCTGACGCTGGCCGCGATGAATCGAACCGTAGAAGCAAAGAACCAAGTGGAACTGGCAATCTTGACGAACCCGAGTATTGCCGAACCGCACCGTGTCCTGGGAGAGGTCCTAGAGAAATCCGGGCACACGCAAGATGCCATCAAAGCCTATCGTGAGGCGATTCGTTTGAAACCCGGTTTCAGTCAAGCGCAACTGGAGTTGGGGGAAGCACTAAATAAACAGGGAAACCATGCCGAGGCGCTCGCGTACTTACGAAGCGCAGCCACCAGCCCAGATGCCGCTGTGCATCAAAAAGCCCTGCGTGCTCTTCACAAATTGAGCGCTCAGCAATAGATACCCTGACCGATTTAAATCCCACCACCATTCAATCCGCCCGCAATGCCTCAATAGGATCAAACGTCGCCGCTCTGAACGCCGGCAAAGCAGCCGCCAAAAAAGTAACGACAATCAAAACAATCGCCACACCAGCCAAAGTCAACGGATCGAAGCTGGACACCCCGTGCAACATCGCACCGACAAAAGGTCGAACGAGAACCAGAACCATCCCGCCAGCCAGCATCCCCCAACCAAGCATCCCCAGCGCCTCTCGCAAAATCATTCGAAGGACCGACCCCCGGTCTGCACCAAGGGCGACCCGCAATCCAATCTCAGCCGTTCTCTGCACCACGCTCGCCGACAGCAAACCGTAAAGTCCGAGCGCGCTCAACATCAGCGCCACAACACCAAAAAAACTGCTCAGTAACATGATCAGTTCCTGGCTGCCTAATGCCGCGTCCATCTGCTCTCGCAGCGTAGCGAAAATTACCAGCGGAACAGTAGGAGCAAATTCTGACAACGTCTGCCGAAAAGCAGTCATCGCCGCGAGTTTGTCCCGGGCGTTGATCAAAAAGACCAGATTGCCCAGGTGGTCATCAATGCGCTGCAAAGAAAGCGGAAAGTAAATCGTGTGCGGCGGCCCCTGTCGCACATCCGAAAATTTTGCGTCTTCAGCTATACCGATCACCCGGCAAGTCGTCCCGACAGCAAATTCATGTTCGTCCATCGTCCTTATATACCGGCCCAAAGCTTCTTGCTGTGGGAAGAGGAACGCCGCAGCCAATTTATTCAAAATGCAAATGTTGAGCGACCTGTCGTTCTTGGCAAATTCCCGCCCCGCTACAATCTTGGTCTTCATCGTCTCGAAGTAACCAGGCCCAATGTCATTAAATGCCAGCGGAACATTTTCGGACTGGTTCGACCCGCTGCCTACCGCCTGGAACCGCGACGTCACCTCCTCACCCGTCATAGGCGTCTTCGAAGTGACTGCCGCCGACCGAACCCCTGGCATCTCGGCCAGCCGGTCAACCATACGCTGATAGAGGTTCAACTTGGCCTCGCCCTTCAGCTTCAACATAGATAGCGGAGAAGTTTGGATCGTCACATGGTCTGTATCGAACCCCGTCTTCTCCGAACGCAGCTTCAAGACGCTTTGCGAAAGCAACGATGCCAAAACCACCAACACGAGCGAGAGCGCGATCTGAACCGGTACGAACATCCGTCCCGCAATGTGCCGCTGCCCGCCTAAGCTCGTGCGCGACTTCAACAGTTCGCCGGGGTCCGCACGCCCGGCCCACCACGCCGGCAATGCACCGAAGAGCAGCGTCGTCAACACCGCCAGAAATCCGGCAATAAACAGCATGGACCGGTCGGGGTGAACGTCCATCGCTTCTCCCATCATGGGATCTCGAAAGAAGCGCAGCAAAATATCGCATCCGCGCCATGCCAGAAGAGCCCCCAACGCACTGCCTGCGATCGCGATCACAAAGCTTTCGGTCAGATATTGGCGCACCAGGCGCCAGGCCCGCGCGCCCAGCGCCGTTCTCACCGCAAACTCCCGCTGGCGTGAGTAGACTTTCGACATCATCAGGCCGCCCACATTGACGCAGCACAGCAGTAACACGACGCCGACAAGTCCCTGCATCAGGTAAAGTGGCTTTGCATAAGTATGCGTGATGTATGTCGGCAGTCCATGACTAACCGGAGCGACGCGCGTGTAAGCGCCCTCGATAAACGGAATGTGCTGATATTTCACCGGGATAAATTGCGACAGCAGCTGCGTTTTAAGCCGCGCAAACTCGGCGTTCGCTTTCCCGACGGAACTTCCCCGCTGTAGCCTGCCGATCGCCGAAAATCCGTACAGAGAATCCGGTGCATTCAGAACGTCCTCCTTCACCAGCACGTTCACGAACTGTATCGGTAGGTACATCTTGATGTCTGTTCCCGGCCACACACCTTTGAAACCAGGCGGCGTCACCCCAATCACGGTGGCTAAAGCGCCGGAAATCCTGATCTGCTTACCGAGAATGCCGGCATCTTTGGCATAATGTTCGTTCCAAAAGCCATAACCCAAAACCACCGGCCAGCCTTGCGTCGAGCCCCCGCGCACATCATCGAATTCCGCAATCAGCCGTCCAATATACGGCCGGATCGGGACCACCTCGAAAGCATTACCCGTCACCAGCCCGGCCGCATACCCATGCAGCGCTCCCTGCTTATCTTCAATGAGGACTCCACGGCCATCCCAGCCGGAGATTCCACTGAAGGATGTGAGTTCCTTTTGCAGCGCTTCGAACATTTGGTAAGTCACAAAAGTTGAGCCAGCCCCGCTCTCATCAGCAGTGCTCGCAAATCCAACCTCCGCCAACTCCGATGGCGCACGAGTCGGAAGACTGCGCAACACCAGCCCATACAACAGGCTGAAAATCGCCGTGTTCACGCCAATGCCCAGTCCCAGCGTCAAAATAGCTGTGAAGGAGAACAACGGACTCTTTCGGAGCGCCTTCACTCCTGCAAAGATGTCGCGAAACCAGCCTTCGAAAGCAGTAATCCATTCCCCATCGCGTATTTTCTCGATAGCAACTCCTGTATTGCCCAGTTCCAGGCGAGCGAGACGCCTTGCCTCCTCCTCCGACGCCCCGCTGGCACGACGATCGTCGGCATCGATCTCTAAATTCACCCGCATTTCGTCCTGAAGATCCGTATCGCTGCGGAAATGGCGCCCTCGCGTCCGAATTGTCGCCAGCCAGCGTCTCAACATGCTTATTTCCTCCATGCTGCGATTCCCAAACAAATAGTAGTTAATCGACCTATAGAAAAGCTACCATGAAAGCCATGCTAGGCTGAAAACTGCGCTCCTCCTAATGCAAAAAGACATATCGTTGGGCCTCCTGCAGGGAACTCTCGACATGATGGTAATGCAATCGCTGCTCAGCGGCAAAGCAAACGGCTACGAAATAGCGAAAGCCATCGGTCGCCTCTCGGACGAAGTGTTAACGGTTGATCACGGCTCCTTGTATCCGGCGCTCCATCGCCTGGAAAAAGCTGGCGTCATCGCCGGAAAATGGGAAATCTCGTCGACCAATCGCCGCGCCCGGTTCTACCGCCTGACCTCGGCTGGACGCAAGCGCCTCATCTCTGAGCGCTCCAAATGGGAACAAATGGCCACTGCGGTCACCCGTGTCATGCGCCCCGTATAGTTAGAAGACGCACTCGGCACGCGGTCTGCTAAAGTTCTTCGCTATGGAAGTCTACATCGATTGCTTTGCGCTCAAACGCCCCTTCACAAACCCGCTGCTCCTTATGATGCTGTGCACCACGTCGCATCTGTTGCATGCCCAGTCGCCTGCCGTGCCGGATTGGGCCCAGCCTGGCTCTCCCACACATGTCCAAGTGGCGCCGCCGAAAGATTTTCACAGACCGAGCAGGAATTTCGATAGCCCCATCGGCATCTTTCAAGGACAGTCCGACATCGGCGCCGCGCTCGTGCCCGGCAGCGCCGGCTACGACGCAAGCACAAAGCAGTACACCATCAACTCCGCCGGCTACAACATCTGGTATTCGCGCGATGAGTTCCGTTACCTCTGGAAGAAAATGTGCGGTGACGTTTCGCTCGCGGCCGATGCTACCTTTGCGGACCCGAACGGCTACAACGACCGCAAGGTAGTCCTTGTCATTCGCCAGAATCTCGACGACGATTCCAAGGAAGCCATGCTCGGCGAGCACGGTACCGGCATGATCCACCTGGCGCAACGTCCCGAAAGAGGCGCGTTAATGACGGATATGCAGTTTCGTTTTGGCGGCGCTCTCGCCAAGGTCAAGGCCAAGCGCATCGGCATCGAGAAGCGCGGCGATGCCGTCGCCATCTTCGTCAGCCTGGAAGGCGAACCCTTGCATCAATTTGGCCCGCCCATCACTCTGCACTTCGACGAACCTTTTTACGTGGGCGTCGGCTTCTGCTCCCATCTGCCAACCAAGTCGGATACCGCAGTGCTCTCCAACGTCAACCTCGAAAATTCGGCCGGGGAAGTCCGGTAGCGCTAACCCTACAATCATCAACCGTGAAGTGTACCGGGGGACTGTGTGCCGCGCTGTTTCTCTTCGAAAAACCTGAAGATTGCCTGAAGAACGCACGCAAAAATTATCTTTTTGCTGCCGCTCGTTTTGCAATGTCTCTGTAACTTTGAACGCATAAAATTACCCTTACCTGGGGTTTTGTGAGTCATACATTCCGATATTTCATCGCTGCGCTTCTTGGTGCGTCTGCTCTTCTAGCCCAAGATCGAGCCGCCATCAGCGGCACCGTAAAAGATAGTTCCGGGGCACTGATCACGGGCGCCTCGGTCAATCTCTTGGAGCCTGCAACCCAGTTGCAGCGGAACACCCATACCAACTCGAGCGGCATCTATTCCTTCAACTCGCTGCCGGTCGGAAGCTACCAGATCACCATCAGCAGCGATCACTTCAAACCACTGGTAATTGACAGCGTGGACCTGCTCTTCGGACAGGTACGAACCGTGGATGCCTCTTTGCAGGTTGGTACCGCAACTGAAAAGGTGAACGTAACCGCCTCCACGGACTCGCTGAATCGCACCTCTGCGGAGCAGGGAATTAACATCGAAGCGCCCCAGATTGCCGACATCCCGCTGAACGGGCGCAACTGGGCTACCCTCATGACCCTTTCCCCCGGCGCGGTAAACGCAGGCGGCGGCCAGCAGCGAGACATTCGCTTCAACGGACACTCACTCGACGACAGCAATTTCACCTTCGATGGCATCGACACCAGCGGTGTCCAGGAACAAACACAGAAAGCCGACACCCGCCTGAACATCTCCCTCGATGCCATTGACGAGTTCAAGGTCAGCACCGCCAATTACACCGCCGAAAGCGGCGCCGCCGGAGGCGCCCAGGTGAACGTTGTCTCAAAAACCGGTACCAACGATTGGCACGGCTCCGCTTACGACTATTTTCGTAACGACAAGCTAGATACCAGGTCGCCCTTCGATCCCTCTCAGATTCCCGCTTTCCGCCTGAATCAATTCGGCGCGGAGCTGGGCGGCCCGGTCGTCAAGAACAAAGCCTTTTTCTTTATTAATTACGAGGGCTTGCGGCAGTCGCTCGGTCAAACCTTCAGTTCCTTTGTGCCCAGCGCTTCGTTCCGTTCCAGCGTTCTTACTGCTTCGCCCGCGCTGGCGCCCATCCTCAACGCCTACCCCAAAGGTCAAACCTCAATCGACTCGGCTACGGACCTGCTGACCGTCGGAGTGAAAAATACCGTGCGTGAGGATACAGGCCTGGTCCGCTTCGATTACCGCTTCAACGATAAGAGCACGTTCTACGTTCGCTACAACATCGACAACGCACTGATCCTGAGCCCGCAGGACGCCCTCGGCACCCTCAACCGAATCCCGGTCATACCCGAGAACCTGGTGCTGCAATTCCAGCACATCTTCTCACCAACGTTAGTTAACGAGTCCAAATTCGGTTTGAACCGCGTGAACTATCACAACACCATCGTTGGCACTTCACCGATTAACGTGACCACGTCCGGATTCGATCCCCTCAACGCCAACTCAGTGGACGTGGAGATCGGTACAACCTTCTCCTACATTGACAACCTCACCAAGATCCTGGGCCGTCACACCTTGAAGGCCGGAGTAGAGATCCGCCGCATTCGGCTCAACAACGCCGGTAATTCCATCCAAACCTCCTCCATCGACTTCTCCGACAACACGCAGTTCATCAACAACCAACCCGACACCATCGGCCTCCTGGCCGGCGAAGGCGTGCGCGGAAACCGGCGCACTTTCTACATGGGCTATCTGCAGGATGAATGGAAGGCGACCCCGAATCTGACCGTGAACCTCGGCCTCCGTTACGAGTTCTACTCGGTCGCTAAAGAGGTTCTCAACCGCTCTGCCGTCGTTGACATCGCAGGCTGTGGTGGCTACTGCCCGCCCGGCACTCCCTACTATCAACCGAATACGAACGACTGGGGTCCGCGTTTCGGCATCGCCTGGACGCCCCAAGCTTTGGGTGGAAAAACCGCCATTCGCACCGGCTTCGGCATCTATTACGGCGCCAATCAAAACGACGACTTCAGCGATCCGCTGGAAAGCGCCGTGCCGCGCTATTCCATCACTTCCAGTGACAACTCGGCTATTCAGTACCCCATTACTCCCTTCATCACTCCCGCCAATGCCCTGTTCTCGCCCAAAGCCATCGACCGCTTCCGCAAGGATCTCTCCTACCAGGAGTGGGACTTCCTGGTACAGCAGCAGCTCCCCGGTCAGTTCCAGGCGCAAGTCGGCTATCTCGGCAGCAATGGCCGCCACTTGTTCGATCGTTATCAGGTCAACCTGATCAATCCGGCCACCGGAACTCGCCCGCTGCCTCAGTTCTCGCAGTATGGCTATAAGGCCAATGACGCGAATGACTCATTTCAAGCCTTACAGCTTTCGCTACAGCGTCGCTTGACAGCGGGTCTGCTCTGGCAAAGTCAATATCAATGGGGGCATGCCATTGCCGACGGCTCGTTTGGGGCTGGCGAGAGTATTTCCTTTCAGAATCAGAACTGCCGGGTTTGCGACCGCAGCGACTCGCAGTACGACGTGCGGCATACCTTCACCACCAACGCCATTTACCTGTTGCCCGTCGGCCCTGGTCGCCGCTTCCTGAACACCCGTAACGCGGCCGGACAGATTCTGGGTGGATGGGAGCTGTCAGGAATCGCTTCTGCTAACAGCGGCCTGCCGGTGAACATCACCGTCTCTCGCAGCCGCAGCGACTTTGCCGACGGTAATAACTCCGGTCAGCGGCCTAACCTGGCGCCGGGAGTGCCTCTCTATCCGGCCAATCAAACCATTAACAACTGGTTCAATCCGGCCGCCTTCGCCATTCCCGCCCCAGGCACGTACGGCAACCTCGGTCGCAATGTCGGCCGAGGGCCAGGTTGGTATGAGATCGACACGGCCCTGCAGAAATCCTTTGCCCTCAACGAGCGATTCCGCCTTCTGTTTCGCGCCGAGGCTTTTAATCTGCTCAATCATCCGGCCTACGCCACGCCGGCGTCTAACATCTCCTCCGGAAGCTTCGGCATCATCACCAACGTCCTGAATACCGGCGCCGTCGGAACCGGCACGCCGCGTCGAATCCAGTTGGCTCTCCGGCTCAATTTCTAGCCCAGTCTCCGTCACACGGTCCGAGCTTTCTCGAACTAATCTGCTTAGCTGAGCCGTGACCGAAAGGGAGCGGTTGCCGAAAAAACCCGTAATCCTTACGCGTTCAAAGCCGTTGAAATACGCTTTATTGCCTCGTCGATTTCACCGGTGCTCCCGAAGCCAATGGTCACGCAATCCACACCTGCTTTACGGAATGCGTAGTTCAAAGCCGCCTGACGATCGTCCGGATTCTTGAACTGACCTTCACCGACTAATTTCATGCTGATGATGCCCGCGCCGCCGGCTTTTGTCCGCTGCATGTGATCGACCACGAACGGGACGTCGCCCTTATCGTCAATGTCCTGCATTGACGGCGTATCCATCCGTGTGCCGTCGTGATTCATACGAATCATCGCCACATCCAGAAACGGATAGCCCGGAAACGCCGCAAGCGCCTGCTTCCCATGCACCGAGGCCCCATGCGCCATCATGAGCTTCTTTTCTTTCGCCTCTTGAAAGGCGTCCTGCAAGTGCTTCGTTTCTTCCGGCCAGTTCGGGCTGCGAAGACAATGAAGAAGCATGATGTCTACATAATCCGCGCCCAGGGCCCCGTTCAGGCGGTGGACGGCTGCCATCGGGTCTTCCGAGTGATGCACATCGTATTTAGTCATCAGCCGGTACGAATCGCGCGAAAGTCCCTTCAAAGCAATCGAAAGCATCTCAGGCATCCCATGATAGGAGTCCGCGGTTTCAAAAAACCGGATCCCGTTGTCGTAGGCGTAGCGCACCAGGCGGGTGAACTCTTCCTGGCCCAAATGCCGCTGTTGCGCGCCGGAGTGCGTTCCTGTTCCGAATGCCAGGCGCGTCACCCTTACATTCGACTTCCCCAGTGTGACCCAATCGGTGGCAGCGGTCTTGGCTGAAACTACGGCGCCGGCGACAGCGGGTAATGCAGTGGCTGCGATGCTAGCTTTCAGAAAATCGCGTCTGGATGATGACATGCGTCCCTCTGCCGATCACGCTAACACAGTTATTTGAAGTCTGCCGCAACTCTGCCGCCGACAAGCTTACCCGCGACTATCCTGTACCGACCCTAAATTTTTTAAAGCGATCAAAACAAATCCTTACTTCTTCGCGATTCGGACTGTCGTGCTCGATGACATACCACTCCGTCGCTCCGCGAGATGCACAGGTCATCAGAAACTTTTTCCAATCGAAGTCGCTGCTGCCGAGCACAGGATCTAACCGCCCAGGTAAGTAATCCTTTATATGGACGGTCACTGCCCTGCCAGGATACTGACGTATCAGCGTCGTGGGATCGGCGCCCCCAACTCGAGCGTTCCCGGTATCGAGTTGCAGGATCACGTCCGGGCGCGTGTGCTCAAACAAAACCGCCCACGGAAGGACCCCATCTACTGAGCGAAACTCTATATCGTGATTGTGATATCCGACTCGCATGCCCAGGGGTCGAAGCTTTTCCGCAATCTCGTTTAAAACCGCTGCAGCCGCTTTCCAGTTCGCCGCAGACCCCTCATATTGCTTTGGCAATCCAGGAACGATGAGGTAGCGGTTCTGCAACGTTCTGCTGTACCCGACAGTCTTTTCCAAATTGCCGCCTGTCAACTCCTGCAGCGGCGTGTGAGATCCGCAGCACTGGAGCGAATTCTTCTCGAGCAAGCCCCTAAATTGTTCCGCCGTTCTGCCGTAAAAACCCGCCAGCTCAACTCCATCGAAGCCAGTCTCCCGGACATAAGCAAGTGTTCCCTCTAAATCCACTTCACATTGTCTTCTCAAAGAAAAAAGCTGAAGCGCAACCGGAACACGAGCTGCAGCCCGCAACCCGCCGGTAACGAGCACCGCCAAACCCCCGGTGAACTGTCTGCGGTTGGAAACCATATTCGTGAGACTCACGCGTGGGTCAAAGGGTACACCGGATCCATTCATCATAGTGAGACCGACGTTCGACAACTGAGATACGGCCGATCGTCTTGTCGCCACAACATACAGTGAAGCGACGCGGGCGATCCCTGTCATTCGGTGCCGCGCCGCAAAGAGGTCGGCGTCGTTTTACACCAGTGTTTTTGGTTTTCAGAAGAAATACCCTGAAGCGAGCGATACCGATTGGGTGATCCATCTGATGCAAGGAAACGCAGAGGTCCAACTCTCTCAGCACCCAGGCGACGGAGCGTTCGGATGTGCCATCAATATTCGAGTGGAGGATGTGGACGATCTTTTCAAGAGATGTCTTGACCGCGGGCTCGATATCATGGGGCATGAGAATTCGCCGGTCCATTAGGGACCGGTGAATCAGATCTGGGGCATTCGCGGCTTTTATGTGACTGACGTCGACGGCAACACCCTGCGATTTGGTGAGCCGATCCAAGAGTAACGTTCATCCTAGGCCTTCACATTTGGCCAATCTTGTTTCACGGCCACCACTGATCGTTTTATCGATCACGGGACGAACGCCTGATACGCTCAGTCGAGATGCATCTCCCCGGTGCTGAGCAGGCCGTTGTGGAAATCGAAAAACTGCGCGACTATTGCCTAAACCCAATTCATCCCCGAGGTCGCCACAAGGCGCGTGTTTCGCATCGGCTTTGCATATCCTGCAGTCAGATGCGGAATGGTTCAGATCGATAGTAATCGCCGCAGCTTCGCGGAGCGAAGTTATGGAAGCCGAGTCGGATGAGTATGGGATGCGGTACATCTTGGATTTCGAATGCGTCAAAGACACCCGGAGTGCGATAGTTCGGAGCGCTTGGATCGTGCGCCGAGGCGAGATCTTTCCCCGGCTAACCACTTGTTATGTACTATCGGAATAGACGCGCAATGCCTGAATTCGAGATGCTGTACGTTGTCGCACTCATCGAGGAGTTACCCGAAAAGGGACTCTGCCGTGGGCAAGTCGGCACGATTGTTGACATCCTTGCGGACGGAGTATACGAAGTCGAGTTCAGTGACGACGCGGGAAGGACGTATGTGTCTCTTGCTCTCTCTGGTGATCGGCTACTGCGCCTGTATCACGAACCGAAGCATCATCACGCTGCGTGAGATTTCGGATTTCCTTTTAGTTTCTAACTAGGCCAGTTTAAGGCGACAAGCCTGCTTCATTCTCTACATAGGCCAGAAGGCGGAACCGGCAAACAGCTGTCCTCTTCGAGACGTTTAATTCAATCTTCTGTAGATAGACTCGTCGTGGATAGACCGTAAATACCGCGAGAAGATCGTCAAACTGCAAGATCGTTTGACGTATTGCGTGCAGAAGTTCTTTGATGGCCCCAAACAGCGAAAACCAGTACAAGCCTGCTTAACACCGACATTCTTAACTGAAATAGGTCTGGGTCAAAGGCATATCATACTGCCGGAGCAAGACAGAGTTGCTGGACGAGCTTGTCCGTTGCATCGACGAATCTATTAACAACTTTTACAGCTTCAAAAAACTCCTGTAGGCTGCCGCTGGAAAATTCCGACCCCGCCGCGTGAATAATCTGGTGACGGCGCTCCCAAATTACTTTCATTCGATCCGGGAGGCTCTCATCATAACCAGTCACACCTAATCGCTTGAGCTGCTTCACCCATTCATGAGGCCTGCCGTTTCGGAGTATGTCTCTGATCCATTTGCGCTTCATCTCGTCACTTACATCTATTGGCAAAGCAGCTGCTTTTAGACCGGTCGACATAAGAACGTCCAGAGCATCTTCCAGATAGGCTTCAGCGAACGTAACAAGCATCACGGTCATCCAGCTATGGAGAAAGAATCGCGAGGTTAACTTTTCTATTGCGTTAGCCGAGAGTGGCAGCACCGTTCGAAGCTCGGAGGCGGCAGCGTCTGCGAAGCCCTGCGGATCAATGACCGTCTTGTCTTCAATGCTGTTGTTCAATCTCCGAAGCGTGGATACGACGCTAATAAGCGTTGCGTTTAGGTTTGCTAGATCATCGATAGGATACTTTGGCGAACTCTTGACCAAGCCAACTAATCGATGCAAATTCCCTGCGTAGATCTTAAAAGCCTCTGATTCTGTGGATGGAGGTGAAGGTTGGCTCATGCACCAGATTTTAGATCGGAGCCGTAATCTGCCACCTATCGACATCGCTGTGCGCTCAATAATTTGGTGCGGGTGAAAGCTCTTCAAACGCCCTCTAAAAAGACATCTATAGCAGCTACTTCAGCTTTGAGCTGGCCCAAACTCACGGGTTTACCTCAAGAATAATTGAGCCCATTCCCACGCTGCTGGCATACTCCCGGTGCCCCGTCTGGATCTCTTGAAGTTTGAACGTAGCCTTGACCGGATTGGATATCTTCCCCGACTTCAGCCACTTGAAAAGCAGATCCAGATCCGGCGCAAAGTTCTTCGACGTATGAGTCAGACCGAAGAACGTGGTGCGTTTGCCGGAACAGAACAGCAGATCCTTCGAAAACAAGTTGAGGACCGACGGAAGGACTGACGACGAATGGGTCTTTGTAAAGCCACTCAGATTCATACCATACCCGACCAAGATTCCTCCTCTTCTCAGAATCGAATACGACTCATCGAAGCTTTTGAAACCAAGTGGATCGAACACGGCATCGACTTCGCCAAGTTCCTTCATGGCGCCGATCCACCTCGGCGTCCCGAATCTTGTCGAGAGCTAGCAAGGCACGTCCAACTGCTCCATTGACCATGAGCAAATATCCTCTGGCTGGATTTGACCCGGGCGGAATAATACAGCGTCTGGTAAGCCGTCACCCAGTCCAGGACCAGAGCGACAACCGCCCACGCGAAATTTGGAGCAGCCCTTCCCGTTGAGCTGCACCCTGCCAACCACGCTGTAACCGGGTGTGAGCGGCGCCTTCTTCTGATATGGATTCACCGACTGCCAATTCTACAGATGCTCCAAACGACGCGAGAGACCCCCCAGAAGCTTGTTTGCCCCAACTGCGCTATGTCACAGCCGATTTCAATCAGCGTCTTCGGCGCTAGAATAGCTTGTTGTTATCGCCACGCTATTTATGCCTGAGCTGTCACCCGGCGAATTGACTCCCACCCTCGCAAGGTCAGTGGGCGGCCACAAGTCTGAGCGCCAGATAATTGGACAACACATCGGGCCCTATCACGTGGTGAGTGAGATCGGTCGCGGAGGAATGGGAGCCGTTTACCGGGCTCTTCGCGTCGACGGAGAGTTTACGTCGCAAGTTGCCATCAAAGTAATCAGTCACGGCATCGACTCGGATTTGCTGCTGCAGCGCTTCCGCACCGAACGGCAAATTCAAGCCCGATTGAGCCACCCCAACATCACTCGTCTGCTCGATGGAGGGACCACTGAAAACGGCCTGATCTACTTCGTGATGGAGTACATCGACGGACAGCCTCTGACGCTGTACTGCGATTCGCACAAACTTCCTGTTACCGGGAGGCTGAAGCTCTTTCAGAAGGTCTGCGACGCAGTTTCCTACGCCCACCAAAACTTGGTCGTTCACCGGGATCTGAAGCCAGATAACATCCTGGTAGCGGAGGATGGAACACCAAAGCTGCTGGATTTCGGCATTGCCAAAATTCTGGACTTTTCGGACGACGGCGGCGACGCCACCAGGACGATGATGCAGATTGCCACGCCGGCCTATGCCAGCCCCGAACAGATCCGCGGCGAGCAGGTGGGCATGGCGAGCGATGTGTATTCGCTCGGTGTTCTGCTGTACGAGCTGCTGACAGGCAAACGACCGTATCGTCTGGAATCGATGGGATGGGAGGAATCGGCGAGGGTCATTTGCGAGCGCGATGCGACCCGACCGAGTTCCGTGGTTTCGACCAAGGCTGCAGATTCGGCGGAAACGCAACGCATCAGCCGCTTTCGAAGTACCACGGTCGAAGGGCTGCGAAAGCGGCTCGCCGGCGACCTGGACAAAATCGTCAGCCTTGCCATGCGCAAGGATCCGGCGCGGCGCTATCGTTCGGTGGATCAGCTCAGCGAGGAGATCCGGAGACATCTGGATGGCCGTCCGGTCCAGGCGCGAGGCGATTCGATCACTTATAAAGGGAGCAAACTGGTGCGGCGGCATAAGCTGGCATCGGCTCTGACGCTGGCTTTGACCCTTCTCTTTATCGCTGCCAGCGGAGTGGCCATGTGGCAGGCCCATCGCTTATCAATGCGATTGGACGAAGACCGGAAATTAGCCACTTCCTTTCTCGTGAGCGCTCATGAACAAATTGCCAAACTGCCCGGCTCCACTCCGGTGCGGGAAGCCCTTTTGGAGAAGTCTTTGGAGTACCTGAACGGGTTGGCGCGCGAGAGGGGAAGCAACCGCGAAATGCGCCGTTCCCTGGCTCTGGCCTATGAGGGATTTGCTGACCTGCAAGCGGGTGTGGACGGATCTGGCTTCGAAAAGTCGGCCCAAGCTTTACAAACCTACCTCGTTTCGAGAAAGTTCCGGGAGGCGCTTGCGACGGAAGCGCCCCATAGGGAAACAGCAGAGTACCAAACGGCGCAGTACGAGCTTGCGTCCAACTATCTCATGGGAAGCTACATCATCGGGCGGGCCCGCAATATAGATGAGCGAATCCGATATGACACAAAGTCACTGGCGATCTGCGAAACGCTAACGCAGTCGGAACCGGAAAATCGGGAGTATCGAAGCCTCCTCTCTAAGGCATACACCAGCACGGCGTATGGCTTTGGGTTGGCCGGACGGTGGTCGGACGCCATCGCAAAGTACAGACAGGCGCTCGTGATCCGCAAAGAGCTTGCGGCAAAAGAGCCGGAGAACACGACATCCCAGCGGGAAATAGCGACGCTCACTTATAGACTGGCGGTAATCGAGACACAATCGGGCCATCCTTCGGAAGCGATTCCCCATCTGCGCGATACGCTGGCCATCCAGAATAGGCTTCTACAGACAAATCCAAACGACGTGCGCCTGAGTTCCGAAGTGGCCAGTACACATCACTTTCTAGGAGTGGCTCTGGGGGCAACCGGGAATCTGGCGGAGGCTTTGACACACTTTCGCGACGCAATCGCGATTCGAGAGAAGACCCTTGCCGTTGATGCGCGAGACGCGCGCACGCGATCCCTCCTGGCCGGCAACTATGCCGAACAAGCCACCCTCCTACTCAAACTAGGGTCGAATGCTGCCGCGCTGGGCAGCATTTCCCATGCCATATCGATTCAGCATGAGTTGCTCGCGCTGGATATAAGAAGCATTCCCGCTCGTTTATCGCTTGCTGATTACGAAGCCCGACTGGCTGCGATTGATGCTGCCAACGGACAAACCCGAGAGGCGGGCGAGAACTGGCAACAAGCCGAAACGCTGTATGATGAACTCAATCGCGAAGGACACCTGAAAGCCGGCGATGTCCGCGCTGATGCCGAAAAAGTACGGGTGGAAGCAGCACGATTTCGAGCGAGATAATAAAAAATCAGAATAGTGGCATATAAAAAGCTTTTTAAGATCGTAATCGTAATTATTACTGTATTTCTATGCTCCGCGCTGACCAATGCCCAGCAAGAGAATACGCTTACTCAGCAGGAAAAGACCGATGGCTGGCAGTTACTCTTCGACGGCAAGGATTTCAATGGTTTGCATTCCTATCTGCAACACGGTACCGGCAAAGATTGGTCGGTTCAAGATGGCGCCATAATGCTAAAAAAGAACAACAGCGACCCTAAGACCGATTTCGCCGATCTCGTAACGGATCAAGAGTTCTCCAATTTCGATCTCAAGTTGCAATGGAAGGCGGAACCTTGTATTGACAGTGGAGTCATGTTCTACGTTCAGGAATCGCCGAAATACAAAAACACTTACAACACCGGTCTCGAAATGCAAATCGCCGATCTGGCTTGCACAGTACCCGATAGCCGGGAGATACTACGCCGCTCGGGAGATCTGTACGGTCTCATCTCCACGAAAGTCAACACCGTGAAGCCGGCAGGAGAATGGAATGAATTCGAGATCGTCTCGAACGGAGGACACCTTCAGCTCTTTCAGAACGGGCAGGCGATTTCGACGGAGTTATGGGGCGATTCGTGGCGGCAACTTATAGCACAGAGTAAGTTCAACAAAATGCCGAATTTCGGGACTTTTCATAGGGGTCATATCTCCCTACAGGGAACTGAAGACAAGGCCGACTCTCAAATCAAGCTTTATTTCCGTAACATCAAAATCAAGAAACTGTAAACTTAGCCGGTGATGCGTTTTAATTCGGTAAGCAACGGAGGCACGGCAGTTACGGCGTTGTCGCCTCCTTCGTATTCGAGAGACAGGAAGCCCCGATAGCCCGCTGCACGGAACATGCCGGCCAGGCGTGGCCAATCGGCCTTCTCCTTCCTTCCGTTCGCATCTGAGATCTCCACCTTGAAGTGAACGCCGCTCGCGTAAGGAAGGCAAAGAGCCACTTGCGCATAGCCATTCTTAGGGAAATTGCCCGTATCGAGGTTAATGCCTGCAAAGGGAGAGCCGGTTCGTTTGACGATTTCGACCGTGGGCTCGGCAGTTGCCGTGAGACCGCCATCGTCTTCCATGCCGAGGATGATGCCTTTACTGCCGGCGTAGTCGGTCGATCGCTTGAACGTCTCCACCGCCCAGCCGATAGCCTGTTCTTCCGATGCACCCTTTGGAATGGCGCCGCCGAAAACACGGACGTGACCGGAGCCAAGGCGCTCGGCAACATCCACCCACTTCTTACAGCTCTCAACCTCCGCTGCCTGGAGATCGGGCGTCGGTTGACACAGGCGGACACGGACGGCGAGGCTGTAGAGCTGAATGCCCTTTCGATACGCTGTGGTGCGCAAATCAGCCAGGAAGACCGGCGATGTATCCGGAAACCAGTACGCCGTAGTATCTATACCCTCCAAGCCGGAGTCCGAGGCAAGCTGAATCAGGTCATTATACGTCATCGTGCGGTTCGCGAAGTTCTTCCGAAACGAATACGCAACCACACCCGGATGAAGCCGGAAAGTCGTAGCCTGAGTTTGCGCTTCAACACCGAACGGGACGGCAACGAATGCCGGCAGGCTGTTTAGTAGTTCTCTGCGGGTCATACCAATCAGCGTCACGTCCCCCACTTCAAAACAGCCGCACTTCCAGCAGGTAGGAGGATCCAGCCATTGCCATCTCTGCTGTGTAGAATCTCGGTGACTTCAGGCTGCCACCTGCCGCTGGCCGAAACAGCGGCGCCCCCGAAAGTAGTTCCTTCCTTGCTTTGGAGCGATGGCGCGCTGAGGCGAAGCACCTCTCCGTCGGCCAGCTCTTTTGGGATCGAGAGACTAACCTCCGCATCAAGCACCTCATCTTTATTGATGATGGTTACGGCGAGACTCGACCGCTCACCGGCCACCGCGTAGGCGCTGACGTTTGCACCCGCGCTATCGCAATCCACTTCAATCAGCTGCCCATCGCTAGCTTGCGCAAACGCCAACATTCCGTAGTACTCAGGCGTGGCGAAATAAGTGCCGTGTTCGTCCTGACCGATCGGAGAATACGAACTGACAAACCCAATGTGATTCACGCCAGTCTCGATGTTTACACCGCCACAGCCGGCGTGCGCCAGTAAGTACATGAAATCGAGCACCCAAAGAGCCGCAGCGAACGTATCACTTACGCCCGGTTTACCACCGCCACAGAACGAGTTCGTCTCACAAATCCGGTAAGGCACTTTCGAGCTTGTGGAGGCAGCCCGCAATGTGGCCAGCTCCGGCCCAAGCTTCGGATCGACATGTAGCAGCTTGGCGGCCGTACTAGATGGGTTTGTACACTCGCGATAATAGTGATGGGTAAGCAACTTGAGGTCGCTGCCCTCGTCGGCAACGAACCGAGTCACCCAATCTGTCGCGCTCGCCGCATCCGGTCCTGCAAATGGCGCCTTCGGAATCTTTGCGCGAATCGCAGCCTTATACCGCCGGAATTCCTCTAGGAACGATTCATAGTTGTAGCTCTTAGGGCGGTGTGCCGTTCCTCGGCCGAATAGGTCCGGCTCGTTTCCGATCTCAAAAGCAAGCAGCTTCTCCTTGACCGCAGCCATAACAGCCTCAGCCTCGGACACTGCTTGTCGCTCGTCTGTGCCGCCCAGATTGAGACCCCAAATCAGCCGCCAGTTTGTTGCATCGAGAAACGTTCCTAGCTGTCGAAGTGACGCCGTATTTACGACCGTTCCCTTGGGAGCCGATACCACGTCTTTCTCAGGCGCAAACATCGAATAATCTGATGTGTTTCCCCCAATTCGAATCACGCTTGAAGCTGACAGTGTCTTCACCAACTGGACATAGGTGCGATTACTGGAGCTAAATAAATCCGGAATCGCCACGGAAGAAATCTCATACCCGAGGCCCACAAAATCTGACGGAATCCGCCCCACCTTGCGCTGCACATCGACACTCACACGAACAGGACGTCCCACGTTCGGCGGCTTATTGCCCAAAACCTGTTTAGCCCAAGACGAACCCAAACCAGCCGCGACGGAACCAGCCAAAAACGCCCTTCGATGCACCTTAGAGTTATATCGCAGCGCGTCCCTTGTAACGACGAGCCCGCATCCAGCGGAGGTTGGAATCCTCCTATTTCGAGTCGTCGAGCGCGAATGCAATTATGCTGTCATCGGTCACGGGATTGCCGAAAAACCCGCCCCCGGTCGCGGCAATCACGACGTACTGCTTTCCATCCCGGCCTTCGTAGGTCAGGGGGGTTGCCTCCGCAGCCCCTTTCAATTTCACTGCCCACAGCTCCTTGCCGGTCTTGGCGTCAAATGCGCGAAAGCGGGCGTCATCCGTGGCGCCCACGAAGATCAGTCCTCCCCCAGTCACGATCGTCCCGCCGTTGCCCGGACGGCCAGTGTTGCGTTTATCTTCGGGCATGCTGTCCGTCACGCCAAGCGTTACCTTCCACGCGATTTCGCCGGTGTTCACATTGACGGCCGCGAGTTCTCCCCACGGCGGTTCTTGGCAGGGAAGCTGCTGCGTTCCTGCTCCCTTGACGCTGAACCTCCCGCCGCCCGGAATACCCTCATACGGACCGCCCGGATCAACCCGGTTGCCTTGCCCGTTCGCCATTGCTGGACCATTGTTCGGATCGTGGTCCTTGAGGCCGGATATCTGCCCTAACTCGTTAAGGTTCGCGATCAGATAGCCAAGCTGCGGATCGAAAGACAAGCCCCCCCAGTTCACCCCTCCATGGTTACCCGGGAACTGCACACGAAGGTGGTTATAGCTGGCGGGCAAAAAGGGCCCGCCCACTTCCTTGCCTTCGACCAGTTGCTTGCAGGCCGCTTCCAGTTCGGGAGTGACCGTGGCGATATCAGCCTTGCTGAACGTCATCCGCACAAGAGGCGGAGGCTTTACCGGAAACGGCTGCGTCTTCGAGGCGTGCTCCAGCGGCAGTTCGCTTGCAGGTACGGGGCGCTCCTCCACCCCGTAAATCGGTTTGCCGGTGACGCGATTCAGCAAAAAGACCATTCCGACCTTATCCATTGCGACCACCGCCGGAATCGTTTTGCCCCCTTGCTTCACGTCGATCAGCGCCGGAGCGCCCGTCAGGTCGGCGTCCCAGATATCGTGATGGATCACCTGGAAGTGCCACAGATATTTTCCGGTATTGGCATCCGCTGCCACCAGGCTGGAGCTGAAGAGGTTATTGCCTGCGCGGTCGCCCCCATACTGGTCCACCGAGGGGGCGCCGAACGGCATGTAAACTATGCCGCGCTTCTCATCGAGTGTAAGAAAGCCCCACACATTGACGCCCGCGCGATTCTTCCAGCTGTCGCCGGCCCATGTTTCGTTATACTTTTCGCCCTTCTGTGGAATCGAGTGGAACGTCCACACTAGCTTTCCGGTGCGCATGTCCCACGCGCGCACGTCGCCGGCCGGCCCATGTGGCGGATCTTCCTGCGATGTCCCGCCGGTGATCACAAGGTTCTTGTACACGATGGGAGGTGAGGTGAGGCCGTTCCGGCCAGGCAAGCTGTGCATGATGGCCTCCGTATTCAGGTTCACCACCCCGTTATCGCCGAAAGCATTGTTCGGTTTCCCGGTCTTCGCGTCGAGCGAGTACAGTTTTCCGTCGCTGGAGCCGAAGACGATCTGAGCGGGCGTGCTCCCGTCACCAGCCCAGTATTCAAGTCCACGCGTGGACGGTTGCCCCGATGGGAGCCGATAAGACCAAAGTTCTTTTCCGTTTACGGGATCGATTGCCGCAACGCGGGAATAGGGCGTCGAGAGATATATCAGGCCGTGAACCACGAGCGGTGTATCTTCGCTCGGACGGAAGCGCGAGCCAAATTGGAACCGGCCCTGTCCGTGACCCGGAGTTCCCGGTTCATCGCCTACAGGTCCGGCTTGGCGATGCCCTTCGGGGCCGCCCGCCCCCTGGCTGCCGGTATTATGGAAATCTGGCGGCCTCATGTGGTACACCCAAGCCACCTTGAGTTTGCTTACGTTTTCGGGCCTGATCTCGTTTAGCGGCGAGAACCGCATAGCGCCAGGATCGTGACCGTATGTCCGCCATTCTTTTGCCGCGTCAACCGCGATGCCGCCGGCCGGAAGACTTGCTTCCTTCGCATTGCCGCCGCCCGCGGGTTCCGAAGCGCCTTCCGCGCTCGATGAAGAGCCACCCATAGTTTCCGTGCTGTTTCCCGGCGGTGTCCCTGCCGAGGGCGCGGCGCCGGGCTCAGTCGTGCCAGGCCGGGCGCCATAGAACATCACGAGATAATTCAGGATCTTATTGAAATCATCGTTGCTGCCCTGCGCACCGAGATTCACCATCTGGGAAATGATCTCTGCCCAGCCCGCCTGCCCCAGGCGCAGCGACGTCGCCTGATCGAGCGAGTGGCATTTAGAGCAAACCCTCACTATTTCCGCTTTCCCGGCGCCATCCGGCAACTCGGCCGCAGTGGAAAAGCTGGCCACGCACATAAGCGCCACAATCAGTTTCGCTGACCGGCCTACGCCGAAGCCGTCTGTCAAACAGTCGTTTAGGGTTTTAACTTTGCGTCTAACTGCGCTCATTAGGGGTAACGGCACCATTTTATAGAGTGCTTTTCGAGAGTTCCCCAATCGAGAAGCACCCTTCGAGCGGCGCATCTCAATCAAAGAAGTGACGATCCTCGTCCAAGAGGTGCGTTTTAGCCGCCGGAACATTGAACGTGACGCCGAGACCGGGCCGGTTCCAAACATCAATGAAACCACCCTTCATGATCGGGTCCGGCAACCCGTCAATAATCTGATACCACCACTCCGGCTGCCCCAAGGGATACTCGAAGGCAATGTAGTTTTGCGGCAACGCAGCCGTCAGCTGAACCAGCGCAGCAAGCCCGATCAGCCCGTCCAAAACGCCGTGCGGAGCCATCAGAATGCCATGCAGATCGGCGTATTCCGCAATCCACTTCATCTCCGCCAATCCGCCGACATCTTCCGGATCGGGGCCGACAATATTGACAGCCTGCTTCTCGATAAGATCCTTGAAATTCTCCCGAAGGTAGATCTCTTCTCCGGTGTGAATCGGAATCGATGTACTCTGCGTCGCCTCCCGAAAAACATCGGCGTTGGGATAGGGCGTATAGTCGCCTGTGATCAGATCTTCGAGCCATGCGATGTGGAGCGGCTCCAGCGCTCGCGCAAACGTAATCGCATCCTTTACTGTCCAGCCCGGCCCGCAGTCAAGCGCCAGGCCGATCTCATCACCGAGCACTTTCTTCATCGCTTGAACGCAGGCGATGATATGCTCCATGCCGCGTTCCGTCATGAGGCCGCGATCGGGGTGCGACGCTCCCGTCCGCGGTTCGTCGTACCACCCGTTCGGCATGGCATGCATCATCGCCGGATTATGAAAACCAACCGCCTGCTTGATCAGCGTAAAGCCCTCTTTGGCTTCTTTCATCTTGGCCATGTTGTCGGCGTAGTCTTGGGGAGTTTGACCGGTCATGGGGAACCGCACGCCTCCGTTGTAGGCGCGGACCCGATCCCGAATCTTCCCGCCCAGCAGCTTATAAACCGGTACTCCGGCCACCTGCCCGGCGATGTCCCACAAAGCGATCTCGATCGCGCTGACCGCCGCGCCCCACGGCTTGGACGCACCCAGTCGGCGGATCTTCAACATCACCCGCTCCACGTCGGTTGGGTCCTCGCCCAGCAGATAGTCCTTGTAAAAAAGCACCATCGGTTTGAGATAAGGCTTGGCGGACTCGGCTTGACCGTATCCCGAGACGCCCTGATCCGTCACGATTCGAACCACCGGGTTCTTGCCGATAATGGCGCACCTCAGATCCGTGATTTTGATCGATACCCGACTACCCCTCTGCTGAGGCGCCGGCGACCATCCTGCGCCCGCTACCCCAGTGAGCGATCCGACAAAGCCTCGCCGTGTCCAATTAGCCATTGAGTTTCCTCTTGTCAGAGAATATCTGAAGGCGCGTTCATCGTGAGAAAGCATCATCCCCTACTCAAGCTATTTCTCCTGCTCAGTCTTGGCCAACTGCTCGGAGCAGATTCGCAGACGGCCGAAGTCGCAGCCATCCACCGCTGGGCTGAAGCTAAATTCGCAGGCCGCTCTGAAGCCTTGCCCCCGCAATCCAACCTGCTCCTACTTGTGAAGCCGGCAGCATTTGCTCGTACTAATATTCAGGGCCATCCCTTCCTGATCGCCGGTCGCACCTTCGCGGATGGCATCGCCATGCGTTCCAAAGGCGAAATCCAAGTGCAAGTCCCTTCCGGAGCGCGTCGCTTTCAAGCCATCCTGGGAGTCGATGGCAATGATGTCGGCTACTACTCCAATGCCGAGCGTGGCAGTGTTGTTGCTTCGGTCGTCATCGGCGCAAAAGAGCTCTACCGCTCCCCGCTTTTGCACGAAGGCCTCTCGGGCATTCCGCTCGACATCGATCTACACGGCGCGCAACAATTTTCGATTCGGCTCGAAGCAGTTGGCGTCAGATCGCCCACCTACCAAGCCGAGTGGGACCAGGCAGATTGGGCCGATGCCAAGCTCACCTTGACCAATGGTCAGGTCCAGCCGCTTTCCGAGTTGCCGATCGGTCCTCTCCCGCGCCAGGATTCCACCGAACCTCCTTTCTCGTTTCAGCTCGGAGGAAAGCCATCCTCGACGCTTTTGCCGGCCTGGCAAATCCAACGCGAACAACATCGGCTGGACAATACGCGGACAGAGTATACCTTCAGCTACACCGACCCGTCCTCCGCGCTTAGCATCCGCGGCGTGGCGGTTCTCTATGACGATTTCCCGTCGGTGGAATGGACTCTCTATCTCAGAAACAACTCGTCTTCACCATCCGAACTGATCGAAAACATTAGACCGTTAGACACTGACTTCGAACGTGGGAGCGAAGCTCAAATCGCTGTGCATCACTCGAAGGGAAGTATGGCCCAAGCCACCGATTTTCAGCCGCTGGTTGACACGCTCGCTGCAGGCGGAAAGCAACACTTTTCTTCCAAGGGCGGTCGTCCCAGCGATGGCGATATGCCGTACTTCAACCTTGCCTGGCTGCATCGTGGCATCATCACCGCTCTTGGGTGGCCCGGTCAGTGGGACCTTACCGTCTCGCGAGAACATCCGCAAAGTGTCCATTTGGCTGCCGGTCAGAGCGCGACTCACTTTCGGCTTATGCCCGGAGAAGAAGTGCGAACTCCACTTGTGGCCGTCCAGTTCTGGGCGGGCGACTGGATCGATGGCCAGAATATATGGCGCCAGTGGATGATAAAACATAACCTGCCGCGGCCGGGCGGCAAGCTTCCGCCTCCCCAAATCTCCGCCGGCAGCTCCCATTTCACAGTCGAGATGCAAGAGGCGAACGAAGAGAACCAGAAGAAGTTTTTACTGGGCATGCTCAATCAAGGCGAACCCATTGACCACTGGTGGATGGATGCGGGATGGTATCCCTATCAGAAGAACTGGTCCAAAGTAGGCACTTGGGAAATCGACCGCAATCGCTTTCCACATGGGTTTAAGCCGATCACTGATCTTGGTCACGAACATGGCGTGAAGTCGATTTTGTGGTTTGAGCCGGAGCGGGTCACAGACGGAACATGGCTTGCCACGCATCATCCCGAATGGCTCATCGGTCCCGCCGGTCAGGACAAGCTTTTATTTCTGGGAAACAAGGACGCTTGGCATTGGCTCGTCGACCACATTTCGGAGTTGATAGCGGAACAAGGCATTGACGTCTATCGCCAGGACTTCAACTTCCAACCGTTGCCGCGTTGGCAGTCCAATGACACGCCTGACCGCCAGGGCATCTCCGAAATACAACACGTCGAGGGATATCTGGCGTTCTTGGATGAATTGAGAAAACGCTTTCCGAATCTGCTGCTCGATACCTGCGCCTCGGGAGGGAGAAGACTCGATCTCGAAACGCTTCGCCGGGCCGTCCCGCTTTGGCGCAGCGATTATCCGTTTGGTGCCGCTCCCATGCAAATGCAAACCTATGGGCTCGCGCTATGGGCGCCTTACTTCGGGACAAGCGCGGGTTCGCTCGACCCCTACACCTTCCGCAGCGAGATAACCCCGGCTATGGGTATCGGCCCCGACCCTAAGCTGCGGGGTGAACTCCTTGCGCATCAACTGAAACTCATCTCGCAATGGCGCCAGGTCGCAGCTTTCTATTACGGCGACTTCTTTCCGCTCACCGAATACAGCGACAACGAGACCGCATGGATGGCCTGGCAATGGGGCACCACGGACGGAACATCCGGAATCGTCCAGGCGTTCCGTCGCGACAAAAGCGTTTTCAATTCGGCCACTTTCCGGCTTCACCACTTGAAAGAGAACAGAAGCTATACCGTGGAAGATCTGGATTCACTTAAAAAACTTCAGATATCGGGCAAGGATCTCGTCGAGAAAGGAATTCCCATCGCGATACACGCCGCTCCAGGCGCCATCATTCTGAAGTACTACGAAACCGGTTCTCGCCAAACCAGTTCTCAATGATGCCGTGCACCTGCTGCCATTGCAATCGTCTCAATCGAAAAACTGACGATCCTCCTCCGCCAGATGCGATTTAGCTGCCGGAATATTGAACATAACCCCAAGCCCCGGCCGGTCCCAAACATCGATGAAACCATGTTTCATAATCGGGTCCGGCAAGCCGTCCACAATCTGATACCACCACTCCGGTTGCCCCAAGGGATATTCAAAGGCAATATAGTTTTGCGGTAAAGCCGCCGCCAACTGAACGTGCGCCGCAAGCCCGATAAGCCCATCGAAAATCCCATGAGGAGCCATGAGAATGCCGTGGAGATCGGCGTATTCCGCAATCCACTTCGTTTCCGCCAATCCGCCCACATCTTCCGGGTCCGGGCCGACAACATTGACAGCCTGCTTCTCGATAAGATCTTTGAAATTCTCCCGAAGATAGATCTCTTCTCCGGTGTGAATCGGAATCGAAGTACTCTGCGTGACCTCGCGAAAGAGCTCGGCGTTCGGGTAAGGCGTATAGTCGCCTGTGATCAGATCTTCAAGCCATGCGATGTGGAGCGGCTCCAGCGCTCGCGCAAACGTAATCGCATCCTTAACCGTCCAGCCCGGACCGCAGTCAAGCGCAAGCCCGATCTCATCGCCAAGGACTTTCTTCATCGCTTCTACGCAGGCGACGACCTGCTCCAGACCTCGTTCCGTCATAAGACCGCGATCGGGGTGCGACGCTCCCGTCCGCGGTTCGTCGTACCACCCGTTCGGCATGGCATGCATCATCGCCGGATTATGAAAACCAACGGCCTGCTTGATCAGCGTGAAGCCCTCTTTGGCTTCTTTCATCTTGGCCATGTTGTCGGCGTAATCTTGGGGAGTTTGACCGGTCATGGGGAACCGCACGCCTCCGTTGTAGGCGCGGACCCGATCCCGAATCTTCCCGCCCAGCAGCTTGTAAACCGGTACTCCGGCCACCTGCCCGGCGATGTCCCAGAGAGCGATCTCGATCCCACTGACCGCCGCGCCCCACGGCTTGAACGCACCCAGTCGGCGAATCTTCAACATCACCCGCTCCACGTCGGTCGGGTCTTCGCCCAGCAGATAGTCCTTGTAAAAAAGCACCATCGGTTTGAGATAAGGCTTGTAAGACTCCGCTTCACCGTATCCGGAGATGCCCTGATCCGTCACGATTCGAACTACCGGACTCCGGCCGATAATCGCGCACCTGAAGTCTGTGATTTTGATCGCTACATGCCCGTTCCGTTTTTCCGAAAGCGATCGAATGCCCCTCTGCTGAGCCGCCAGCGACCACCCCGCGCCCGCCACCCCCGAGAGTGATCCGACAAAACCTCGTCGCGTCCAATTAGCCATGAGTTCCTCTTGTCAGAGAATATCCGAAAGCAAAATTTGGCCGGCAACACCCCACGCAATACAAGTAATCGTGGGCCAATTCCAACAGCGCAACGCCCACGATTTCCCCTCCCATTGCTACAGACCGGAAAACATTACATGAATTGTTGACTAGTCAGTTGTTGACGGCTCGCTCCTCATGTTACGGTCCGAGTTGGCCAGCCACCATCGACCGATCGAAACGATGTGAAGTGAGTTGCCCCACCATCACCTGAACCGGGGTCCGGAGCATAAGGAGAAAACAGAATGAAAGGGAGTGCAGAATGAAAATATGCAAGTACAGAGGATTGCTCAAAGCTAGTCTTCTCGCCTCGGCGGTTCTGATCGCCTCGCGCCTTGCGGACGCGCAGCTCAATACCGCCATCGACGGTAACGACGGCAAGCTGCCGACGCCGCCCGGCCTGTTTGTGACACCGACCGCGCCGCTCACCAGCGCGATTCAGCAGCCACTCAACCCCGGCCTCGCAAATTATCCCAACTACATAGCCGGTGAGGCCGTCAAAGCCGTCGTCAGCCCGGATGGCACGACCCTGGCGATCCTGACCGCTGGCTTTAACTCTCTCTATAATGCCTCGGGCGTGGTCGACACGAAAGCTTCCACTCAGTTCATCTTCCTCTACAACGTGGTGGGCGCCAACAAGACCAGCCCAGTGCTGAAGCAGGTCATCCAGCAGCTCAATTCGCATGTCGGTCTGGTCTGGGCCCCGAACAGCCAGACGCTTTACGCGGCGGGCGGCTGCGACGACGCCGTGTATGCCTACACCAATAACGGCGGCAATTTCGTTCAGAGCGCCAAAATCAGCCTCGGCCATGCCCCCGACGGCTGCCTCTCCAACAGCGCCAACCAAAAGGGACTTGGCTTGGGCGTCGAGCCCAACGTAGCCGGCCTTGCCATCTCGGCCGACGGCAAGACGCTGGTTGCCGCCAACAACTATAACGATTCCATCAGCGTCATCGACACCGCCGGCGCGACCGTCCGTTATGAATACGACCTGCGCCCCTACTCGACCTCCGGCGACGTCGGCGTCAAGGGCGGTACTTTCCCCTACTCCGTGGTGTTGAACGGTACGACCGCCTACGTCGGCGCCGACCGCGACCGTGAGGTGGTCGTGGTCAACCTCTCCAACCCAACCGCCGGCTCATTGGTCGCGCGCATCCAGCTCGATGGCAACCCCAACGGCATGACGCTCAGTCGCGACGGCGCCACTCTCTATGTCGCCCAGGACAACCAGGACCAGGTCGCCGTGATCAAGACCTCCACCAACACTATCAGCGCCAAGATCGACACGCGCGCTCCGGACTACCTGGGTCTGCCCGTGAGCACAACCGGCGCCGCCCCCACCGCCCTCACAATCAATTCCGTCAACAACACCCTGTATGCCGTCAATGCCGGTTCGAACTCCGTCGCAGTGATCCCGCTGACCGGCGCGAACGCCTTGACCACAACCGGTCTGATCCCGACCGCCTACGACCCGACCGATATCGCCTTCAGCGCCGATGGCAGCTGGATGTATATCGTCAACGGTAAGAGCGACCAAGGCCCCAACCCCGGCTATGGCTTCGGTAACCTCGCCAGCATCAAATACCTGACTTATCCCGGCGGCAATGCGGCCGAGTCCAAGAAGCTGAACGCCAACAACGAATATCAGTTCCAGCTCGAACACGCGACGCTGGTCAGTGCCCAGGTTCCATCGTCGGGCGATCTTTCCAGTCTCACGTCGGCGGTCGCCGCGAACAACGCTTACTCTGTCACACCGCCCGCCACCGATGCTCAGGTGATGAACTTCCTGCATTCGAAAATCCAGCACATCATCTACGTCGTTAAGGAAAACCGTACCTTCGACCAAATCCTGGGCGATCTGGGCAACGGTTCGAACGGCGATCCCACGCTGGCCCTGTTCGGCAAGCGCGTCACCCCGAGCTTCCACAGCATGGCGCAGAACTTCGTGACCCTGGACAACTTCATGGACCCCGGTGACGGTTCGATGGACGGCTGGTCCTGGTCGATGCGCGGCCGTGTCACCAACACCGAAACACTTTCGCAGCAGATCAACTATGCACGCGTGAACCGCGGCCTCTCCTACGAGGGCGAAGGACAGAACCGGAATATTCCGGCAAACCTGAATACCACCGCCGCGCGCGATTTCTTCTTCGATCCCACCGGAGCCACCACGCCGTACTCCACCGGCGCCGCTTCCCAGAAAGGTGGCACGGCCAACCTCCTCGCCGGCGACGGCGACCATGCCGCCACCGACGGCCCCAGCGGTTATCAGCAGGGCTATATCTTCAATGCCGTTCTGAATGCGGGCGGAACCATTCGCAACTACGGCTGGATGGCCAACACTCCCGGCAGCATCGGAACTATTGCCAATCCCATCGCCGATCCTTATGCAGCTGGCGTCGTCCAGACCACCACCGCCAACCAACTGATCTATGAGAACAACTTCTATGATCCGTACTTCCGCGCCTTCGATATGGCCTATCCGGATGTTTGGCGCTTCAACGAATGGAACCGCGAGTTCCAGCAGTTCGTCGCCAAGGGCAACCTGCCGACCCTAGAAATGATTCGCGGCCTCAGCCACGATCACACCGGCAGCTTCAGCACCGCCCTGGCTGGCGTTAATACCCCGGAACTGCAGGAAGCCGACAACGACTATGCCGTCGGCCTGCTCGTCGACACCGTCGCTCACAGCCCGTATGCCAACAACACTCTGATCATCATCATCGAAGACGACTCCCAGGATGGCGCCGACCATGTCGACTCGCATCGCGCCACCACTTACTTCGTGGGTCCCTATGTCAAACACAACGCGGTCATCAGCACGCGCTACAGCCAGCCCAGTGTGCTCCGCACCATCGAGGACATTCTCGGCGCCCAGCACGTCAACCTGAACACGTACTATACGCGGCCGATGGCGGATGTGTTCGACATCACCTCCTCCGGCGCCTGGACGTTCAACGCCATCGCTTCGACACTCCTCAAGTCGACCTCGCTCGTGGCCACCGTGCCGACCGACAAGAAGGTCCAATACGCCGCAGGTCCCGACCTGAAGCCGACTCATGACGTCAACTACTGGGCTGCGAAAACCCGCGCCTTCGACTTCTCGGGCGAAGATCGCGTTCCCGCCGACCTCTACAACAAGATCTTGTGGGAAGGCCTGAAATCAACACCCGCGCCCATCCCGCACACTCGCTTCCAGCGCATCGACAGCGACAACGACAACAACTAGGAAGGAATATTTCAATCTATGAAACGCATACTCTCTGTTCTCGCCATCGCCGCGCTGGCGGCGGCCGTCCCAGCCCATGCGACGGTCTACTCTGTCGACATCACAGGCGCCGTCTACCAGACCCAGGGCGCCACCGGCCAAGCCGTCGGCAGTACGGTGACGGGTCACTTCGACCTCGACAGCGCTAGCAACGCTTTTCCTGACTTCATGATCGCCGGCCAGTCCGTCGCGCCGGGTTACTCGTCCTCCGCCACCATCGTCCCCGCCCAGACCGATGCGATTTACACTGCTCAGGTGTCCCCCGTCGCCTTAGGCGCGCCCAGTAACAGCACGTTCTCCCTCGATCTGTCGTCGCTGTCCACCTGGCCGTCAACCGATACAGCTTACACGCTGTTGACCGATACCACCCAACTCACCACCAACCTTGATACGGTCGCCAACCCGTCATCTGCGTTCCCCAGCACCTTCAACTACTACACGGCAAGCGCCGACGGAACCAATATCGTGGCGCTGAACGCGAATCTGACATCGCTCACGGCCACCGCGGCTGTACCAGAGCCGGCCAGCCTCGCGCTGCTAGGGTCGTCGTTGCTTGTTGGAGGTTGTTTTGTCCGCCGCCGCCGAGCTTGACCCTCGCCTAGTTTAAATCCCACGCTCACCCGTCGCCGCTGGCTGTCAAATTCTGTTGCACGACACCAGCGGCGACCAGTACAACTGAAATTAAGATCATCAAACAGGGGCGGGGCGCAATGGCCTTTTTTCCTACCACGCCAGACCAGCCGAACTTTTCCGTTCCTGATCCATGCCCAAACTCGCGAACAGCAATTAAGTGGGCGTGACGATAAACTGAAAGCATGAGTTGGGAATTGTGCACCGCGGTAGAGCGAAATCCAGCCAAAGTCGGTGTGCCTGGTGCTTTGCTGGTACCCGTCTGCCGGTACTGTCGTTGTTTGAGCACATCGACCAGGGTGCCACGGTGGATGAGTTCCTTGAATGGTTCCCAGAGGTCTCCAGTCTGCCAGGTTCATGAAGGGCTGGAATTTGCGAAAGCATGCCTCGAACGGCCAGCCGCTGTGGCGTGAAGATCCTTTTCGAAACCAATACGCCGGCGCTGTTGGCGCGCTCCCTGCGTGGACATGAAGTCGTCCGCACCGGGCGACTTGGGCTGGTTTGTGGATTTCCTCGACGGCGTCGTGGGGCTGTGACCCAGGCAGGAAATCCATGTCATCCTCGATAACCTCTCGGCCCATAAAACGCACAAAGTCGCCAGTTTCCTCGAAGACCACCCGAACGTGAATCTCCACTTCACACCAACCTATTCGTCTTGGCTCAATCAGGTCGAGATCTGGTTCTCGCGCATCCAACGCGATGTGATCGCACGCGGCGTATTCACTTCCCGTCCGCGATCTCGCGCGCAAACTCATCCGTTACGTTCGCGCCTACTCAAAAACAGCGCGACCGTTTCGATGGAAGTACTCCGACGTCCGCCGCCGCGTTCCAACATGCTAATTAATTCACTGCGACAGGCCACTAGCAATTAAAATGGTGAGATAGGCCAACATCGAGATGGGCAGTCAGCAGCGGCGAAGCCGCCTCGCCCGACCTACACCTGGCCGACATCTCAGACGCGGTCTTACAATGTGCAATCTGAGGGCGTCAAGACCTTCTCCGGCAGCGTCCTACTCACCCCGGAACTCAAGAGTTTGGATTCCGGCTCCGGTGTTTCATCAGATTTGACCCAAGACCGCCAGCCCAACTCTTTCGGCCTCGAACTTGCATAAACAGAAATATCGCCACGAGAGCAACGAAAAGAATCACTATTCCAAGAATAGAGTTACGCAACCGCAACTCAACGCTTGTCGCAACATAAGCAAAAACCGACAAAGTCACGCCAAACAAAAGCGTTGGTTCCAATTCCAGAGGAGCGCCTCGAGCAGAACCAGGCACATCAATAGAACGAAAACGGCCTGCAGGAACGATCCTGCTAAACCGATCCAGCCCGCAAGAATGAATACCGTCATCGCCGAGACGGGAACGATAACCACCGTCAACAAAATTTTTTTTACCGCAGAGATCGCCCAGTATTGTCCTTGTACTCGCTGAGCCGGAAGATCCAATTGGCCCTGAGCTCTATAGGTATTGAGAAAACGAGCAGCAATCCACTGACCTCGGAATAGAAGTTCACCTTTCGATGGCGACAATAGTCCAGTGAGCATCTTGACCGTCGTGCTCTTGCCCGAACCATTGGGTCCCAGATAGCCGAGAATCTCGCCAGGGCGGATTGAGAACGATACACCGTCCACCACCGTCAGACGGCTGAAACGCTTTGTTAAATCGCGTGCCTCAAGCATCTTGAACAACAAACTCCTTCAACGCGTCTTCAGAGCCGTAATAGTTACAAATGACCGTTCCAATAAGCCGGAGCGCCATAAATGCCGCTAGCAATGCGAACTCTTGTGGAGCTTGCAGCAGAGCGAACCTGGGCGCCCGCCCATGTGCCGAGGGCTCACCATGTACGCAATCCCGGCCTTGCCGCCGAAAACAAGCCCCGCCGCATCTCCCTTGCCCTCCGCCGGAAGCAACACTGGCCCTCCTGAACCCAGATCGCCATCTGTAGAATTCAGGTGCTCCTGATCGGACGGCGTGAAAGAATCGGCCACAATCAGCCGGCTTCCCTCAAGTCGCAGTTTCAAAGCTGTGTCACCATAATCGCGTCCGCCTCGAGCCCTCGCATCAAACTCGCCGTTCCCTGTGACGATATACACATTGCCCGCTCCATCCGCCGCCGGCCCTGTATCACTGAGCCAAATACCGCTCTCAGCAGAATCAGGTGAGGTGTTAAACACCCACTGCAGCCGAAGAGTCTTCGCATCGTAAGCCATCACCCAGCCGTGGTACGGACCCACATCGCAGGAGGAAGCCCACGTCAGAAACACAAAGCCATTGACGAGCACAAGAGCGCCCCGCGGGTTTTCGCGAAGGGCATCAAACTTCACAACATCTCCAGAGCTCCCTGCGCCCATTCCGGCTACGCTCTCCTGACTCTCAACCGGACCGCCAAACTTCTCAACGCCCGTTGTGATCGCCAGTGCATGCAACTGCTGTAGATATCGAACGTCCCCTCTGCTCTTGCCTCTCCTGGCCCTGGTCAGCACATACAGCATTCCCGTTTGCGTATCGATGACCGGCGTTGACGTGATTCCAATCTCCGGCTCGATAAAAGGGCAGTGCGCAGCAGAAGCGGAAACCGGGGCAGACTGCCCGTCCAAAGGCAGCAAATTCACGTGCCACAGTGGCGTCGAAGCGTTTGTATCGGCATCAAAGGCGTACATGCTGTCGTGCTCCGTCGCCACAAAAAGCACACTGTGAACACCTTTTCCTGGAATATTCACATTCGGCAGATACAGCGTTTGCGCATAAACGTCTCCATCCACTGGAAGTGACCAAAGCTTCCCAAAGTGATTGACGTTTACGTTCTTCGGCGACAGCATGCTCTCGCTGGTGTTAGCTCCGCTCCGCGCATTGTCGTACTGTAACTTGGGTACGCGAGGTGGCCCGGCGCCCCCCCCCCCCCCGCTGCCACAGCACCGGCAATCACCAAAGACAAAAGCTTCAAACGTCCCGTCATCTGACCCGCTAGCCTCTATTCGCCTTTGCGCAATTTCAAACGTAGTGACTTCGGACTACTCGCCACATTCGAGCACTGCACGTACCAGATTCGGGTGCTCGATACGGATCGTTCCCCAGGCCCTCGTTCTCGGCCTCTCATCTCGCGCGAAAATGCTCGTCAGAATTGCCAACGCAACAACAGCCATCGCTAGGCCGCGAGCAAGACTCGGAGAGGAAGCGACCTCCGAATAAAGCACTGTTCTCGCCGGCTCTGGAGTGAACAGGTAACGCAGTTGCTGCTTCAACGCGGCCCTCAATCCATCCGCTAGCAGATACGACGCCTTCTGTGCTGCCTGGCACTCGTCGAAAACGCTCAGCATCTCCTCGCCGAACTCACGCCGAAACGGTTCCGGGTACAACAGGATAATGTGCTGGTAAACTCTGCGCGAAATCGATCCGGTCACTCCGCCCTCCTCGGCTTCAGCCCCTGTAAGTAGCGTTTGGTTTCTCGGACCAGGCGGTCCAGGCGAGCAATCTCCTCGGAAAGAACACCCTTTCCGGCAACCGTCAAGCGATACAAACGCTTCTCATTCTCAGAGCCGGGCTGCAGATCGCGAATCCAGCCCTGTTCCATAAATCGCTTCAGGTTGTCGTACAACGTGCCGGGGCCGATCCGAATGCGGCCCTGTGACTGCGCCGATACAGCTTGAATAATTCCATACCCGTGAAGGTCCTCCGTCGCCAGCGCGGCCAGAATCTGCACCGCCGCCGGTGACAAGGGCGAAGGAGAATCGCTCTTACGTGCCATAGTCGAATTCCGACTATATCGGAAAGCGACTACCGCCGTCAATCCCGTTCTAGTTGCTTCAGCTCGACCAATCACTAACAGGATCAACTTGAAGTCCGAGGTCTTATTCGCCCAACAAAAAAGTAATTGGCGAAAACCGCCTAGCGTTTGTTAGACTGCAACGGCAAACCGAGATAGAAACTATGAATCGCTCCAGATTTTGGACAGTGTCGCTGGTATTGGCCGCCGGTGTGATCTCCGGGATAGCGCAACAACGAAATTTCCGGGGAGCGAACAGTACCTTCCCTGGTGGAGCGAATCCGGATGGATCGCTCCGTCCGTCTCCGCCGGTAACCGGACTTTTTACACAAGACGCATATACCGAGTATTCGATTCTCACTCCCGGATCGGAAGAGTTTAGGATCAAGTTCCTGCCCGAAGAAACCAAGGCCGGGTCGACCGAACTCGTAAACGCAACGCGAGGCGGCAGCGAAGGTTCAGACATTCAAGTTTACGATCCGCGGACAGGGAATCCTATTCAGTTTTCGTACGTGCCGCTGCCGGACGATCCGCAAAGCCATGCCATTCATGCTAAGTTGCCGATTCCCGTACCGGAAGGCGGTATCGGCCGCGTGCTCATTTACAAGACCTACAAAGATCCGCGTACTTACAAAATGCACGGAGACGATATTGTCTGGGTTCGCAGCCTCGCCGGTTATCGTCTGGGCGTACTGCTTCCCAAGGGTTTCTCATTCATTTCGTCCAACGTTGCAGCGCAACTGAGCACGAGCGCTGACGGGAGACTGAAGCTCGCCTTTGCGAACCCAAGCGGTCAAAGCAATCCGGTTACGATTCATGCGCGAAAGACAAAGGCTGGCTTTGTTGCGCAACCGTACACCGACATGTTCTACGACGACATCAAGACGCTTTATGATCTCGGCTCCCCTGAAACCCACCAAATAAAGGTCGAGCAGATTTACAGTGATGCGCACATAGGCAATGTTGCCAGACTGGATTCGCTCGCTTATCTGAAGCTGCAGAATTTGAAAGTCATTGATCTGGATACAGCGAAGGATTTTCCGTTGTCTAAATCTAGGGGATCAGTGGTCGCAAAACTTGAGGTTCCGATTGTCAACGACAAGCAAAGTGCGCATATCAAGATCAGCGGTACTCTGGCGGATTCCAGTTACAAAGTATCCGCAGATGATTTGGTCTTTGAGCGCACCTTGCATGGACTGAGAAATACGGTAATCCTGCCGGCGGGGTGGGAAGTCGCAGCCATTTCACAGTCTGGCACCATTGGCACGTACGGCGGTCGGGCATTCGTTGCCTTCCTGAATCTGAACGCGGAAAATCAATACCAGGTGACGATCCACGCGAGGAAATCGCCGGCGTCCGCTACCGAATAGGGGTCCGTCGTCTCCAAGACTCACTGGGTCCGGGATGGACGGGCCGGCCCGCCATGCGCGGGAGGCACATAGTCCACCAGTTCATCCACCGGCCGTTTCCCAGCCCACGCAAAGCCGCGCAGCAGAGTCCGTTGAATCTGATAATTCGAAAAATTAGCGTAGATGTGGCCCTGCATCCAAACGAAGGCGCGCGCGGGTTGGCCGCCATCGAGGGTGTGCTCGTATGTCCATATCTGCGGCGCCACTTCCCCTACGTGTCCCACCGCGCTATGCGTTGCCGGTATCGCCGTGTTCGCCAGTACGTGGATCGCAGGATCTTTGGACCACGTCATCTTATAGAACGCCTCATCCAAAATTGTGAGATCGGAGAAGTCTTTCATGATCGGGTCCGACTTGTCCGCGACCGTGTAGTGAATGGGCGCGTCGAGCGTATAATTCACCTCGCCGTGTTTCTTTGCTCCACCTAGCAGCGTCGCCAGGTAAGCCGGATCGGGTCCGCACAACGCATCGTGCAAATTCACCAGGCCCCCGCCTCGCCGGACAAACGCCTCGATCACCGCCTTCTCGGCTTCGATCGGATACCCGGCGTCTCCTTTATAAATTACGAGCACATCAGCATGCTCCAGGTCCGCAGCGCTCGGAGCATGAAGGGCGCCATCGACAACGGCGCCGCGCTCGGTCAGAAGCTTGCTCCAGTCTGCGAGGAATTGCGGATAGTCATGCTGCCCAGGCAAGTGAGACTTCAGCCCGGCCCAAATATAAATATGCATCCCGTTCGGGTTTTGGCCCGGTGGTCGAGGCGCCGATTGAACCATGGCAGGAGTTCCCGATTGCGCCCAAGCAAATGCCCCCACTATTCCTGCCCCAATCAGCAGAAGCAAGCTGGAAAACAGAATGTCAAACCCTCTTGCCTTCCGTGATCGATTCCTGCCAACGTTGGCCGCTCTGATAACGGCAGTTCCAACCGTGCTGCGATTCATCTTGATTCCCAAACCCATCACCTCGTAAACGCCTTCATTGAATCATGTCTTGTTCGACTGCACCGCCTCGGGCACGCCTGAGATCAAAAATGGTGTATTCTTTTTGACATCTATCACGGCGCCGTAAAGTGGAGTGATCTACTTACATGCCTCTCTGCCCATCAACCAGGGTGACTAACTATGGCGAGGCCAGCGGGCTGGGCGCTTCTCGACGAACGCTGCCATGCCCTCCTGCGCGTCTGGTTCCTGAGCGTTGGCACTCATGGCTTGACTGGCGAGAGCATAGGCGTGAGCCTGGTCGAGTTCCACCTGCTTATAGAAAGCGTTCTTACCGATCCCGACCACAACCGGGCTAGCCTCGGCGATGCGTTCCGCGAGCGACCAAGTAGCTGAACGTAGATTGGCTGCCGGTACCACCCGGTTCACCAGTCCCCAATCGGCGGCTGTATACGGGCCGATCGGCTCTCCGGTTAGGAGCATTTCCATCGCGCGTTTTCGGCCGATGGAGCGGGTCAAAGCAACCATCGGAGTTGAGCAGAACAGCCCGATGCGGACGCCCGGGGTAGCGAACGACGCCTCCTCAGAAGCGACGGCCAGATCGCAGGTGGCAACCAGCTGGCAACCGGCGGCGGTGGCTAGCCCCTGCACCTCGGCTATAACAGGCTGCCGGACCGACTGGATCTTTGCCATCAAGTGCGTGCATGCGCAGAAGATCCGCTTGTTATCGGACGGGCTCCGTTCCAGGATTTCATCCAAGTCGTGGCCTGTACAGAAAACCGGACCCTGCGAGGCCAGAATGATCACCTGAACGGAACGGTTAAGCTCCAGACGGTGCAGACACTCCAAGAGTTCGAGCGTGAGATCAAGCGAGAGCGCATTGCGGCATTCGGGGCGATTCAGGGTGACAGTAGCGATGCCGTTTTCAAGATCCGAGTCCAGTAGTGGTTTCATGGGACACCTCAAATACATTGTGCGCCAGAATTTGCCCTCCGGAACTCCCCGGCAGTACTTTCCACTGTCACGATGAATAATCCTTCGTGTTAGTGGATTGTAGTCCCAGCTCGCTTCGGCACGGATTACTCCCCCCACGCCCATCGCACTTGCTGTGCCGGCTTCCCGATCGCTATCCGCCCCGAGCACTCTTTTTCCGCAAATACACCCCTTGTGCGCTTTCTGTCAGGATTTTGCTCGAAAAGCTGCCTCGAATCATCTGGCGCCATGGAAATAGCTTTGAATGAGCTGTACCGCGGATGTTTCTGAAGGCTGAACCGAAAGAGCAAGCTTATGAGCCTGATTATCGGAAACAAGACAACCCGATTTCGAGACTGGTGCGTCGGGGGAAACCGCTGGCGTGCGCGCCGGGTTTGATGTTGTTGAGCTCGCCACTAAGTGGCGGATAGGTCCATTCCAATCCTCGTTAACGAGTTGACTTACTACGTTAATAAGTCAACGCCATATCGGTGTAAGTGAATGGTCGAGATCCGAGCGAATCAAACCTGAACCTGATCAAGAGATGTTGAATGGCGAACGAAACGGTAGAAAAATGATGAACGAATTAAAGGGATACTTTGCGGCCGGCTTATCAACCAGGAAACGCTCCGATGTTGAGGCGGTTTAACCGCCATACACTTGCGAAGATAGGCGGCGCCGGTTGCTTCTCCTGTCACAGCGGCCCAATGCTCAACAAGCAGACTAACGACCCTGACGTGACCGGGACCGGTCAGTTCGTGGATGAGAACTTTTTCAACATCGGGCTGGGAGACCACCCGATCCAGGCTTTGAACAGGTTGGCGAGAAATGATCCCAACTTCATCGATCCCGGACGGAATGAGATTACGGGCCTTGACAGCGACCTCTACGCGTTCCGCGCCACCACGATGCGGCAGCTTAAGGGCAGCAAGTTCTTCTTCCATAACGGCGCCTTCACAAAGATCAGAGACGTGGTGCAATACTTCAACGCCGGTGTGCCAATGAATCCAGTGCCCGGCGCCGCGGCTACGCTCACGCCTCGCTTCACGAGTCCTCGCGGGCCCAACGCCCCTTCCGGCTTGGGGCTGAGCGACAGTCAAGTGAACGATATCACCGCGTCCTGGAGAACGCCCTTTATGATCCCGCGTTCGTCAAGTACGATCCGAACTCGACGACAATCACGATGCAGCCAAACGCGCGAGACCTGACCTACTCGGTCTACCGTCCGGACCTCGCGGCCTTGGGCGCGAAGGATGGGTTCATGCCGAGCGGACTTCCCATCTCAAACAACGATCCTCTTTCACGGCGTGATGCAGGTCTTGAGTTCCTGGATGTCACCAGTCAGTTGAACACCCAACTGAGCTAGTTCTCTGACCGCCTGAAAAGATCCTAATAAAACAATTTGATTGTCAAATGTTTTGGCGCATACTCAGGGTATGAGCCGTCCCGCGCTGCGCATTCCGGTTTCAAAGAAGGATCAGAAAGCACTGGAGGAGTTCCTGAACGGCGGAGTTCAGCCGGTTCGCGCTGTGCTCCGTGCTCTGGCTCTTCTGCAACTGGCCAAAGGAGTGAGTGCCCCTCGTATTACAGAGTTCATCTCGCTGACTCCGCAGGCGATCCGTAAGGTGGGTCATCGGTATGTCGAGGGCGGGCTGGATCGCGCCCTGTATGAGAAGGATCGACCGGGAGCCGCGGCCCTGCTGGAGGACAGCCAGAAGCAGCGGATCATCGCGATGGTCTGCGCCGGCCCACCCGAAGGGCACGCCCGGTGGACGGTGCGCCTGGTGGCGGAACATGCCGTGAAGAAGCGGTTGGCGCCACGAGTTGGGCGCGAGACCATTCGGATTCTGCTTCTCAGCCACGACCTCAAACCGTGGCGGGAAAAAAATGTGGTGCGTCCCGGAACTGACTGAAGAGTACATCGCGAAGATGGAAGATGTCCTCGAAGTCTATGAAAAACCTTACGATGCTGAAGAGCCGGTGGTCTGCCTCGATGAGAAGCCGGTTACCCTGCCTGCCGAAGTGCGACCTCCGTCTCCCGCCATACCAGGCCGGGAAGCGAGGCGCGACAGCGAATACGAGCGGCGCGGAACTGCCAATGTTTTCTGCGCGGTGGAGCCGAAAGCGGGCCGCCACTTCACTTTCGCGACGCCGGATCGCTCCGCCGTTGAGTTTGCAAAAGTCATCTTCAACCTTGCGATGGAGTATCCGAAAGCCAACACCATCCATCTCGTGCTGGACAATCTCAACATCCACAGACGAAAATCGCTGACGGATCTGCTCGGCGACGAGGTCGGCGGCGAAGTCTGGGACCGCTTCACCGTACACCACACGCCGACCCACGGAAGCTGGCTGAATCAAGCCGAAATCGAAATCGGACTGCTCTCGCGGCAGTGCCTCGGTAGCCGCCGCATCCCGGACCTGAAGACTCTGCACGGAGAGGTCCGAGCCTGGAATCGGCATGCCAACCGCCGCCAAATCAAAATCAACTGGAAGTTTAACCGCAAGGCAGCTCGACGCAAGTTCGACTACAAAAGGAAATCTATCACACGGTCAAAGTACTAGTTCCACTAATGGCGCGAACGTTTACAACATCACGAACACCAGTTCGTCCACGATAGACACGAATCTGCTCGTGATTGTTCACGGCCTTTCCAATCCAGCTCAGCTGGTGAACGCCAGCGGAACCACGGGCAGCGGCGACCGCGTGTTCCTGCCCGATGGGAATCTCACGCCCGGCCCGAGCACCGGCGATCCTTACCTCCGTGTGTTCCGAGTGCTGAGCTACGCCTCCGGCTGTCCTACTTAGACATCGTGCCGCACCAATAAATAGTCGAGACCGCCGACACGATACCAGTGATAGCCATAGCCTTCCAGCAAAATGCAGTGGCGGTCGCCCTCTGTACTCCGGCTATGGTCCTCGCTGAGAAGATTGATTGAATAATCGGCCGGTTCAGAAGCCTCGCCCACTTCGAGCCAGACTTCCCGAGGCGCTCCGCTGAAGTTGTGCACCACCAGCACGGAATTCCCGCGCCAGTCATAGCGCAACGCGAGTACTTCAGGCGAGTCGGTCTTCAGAATCGCGAAATCACCCCAGCCGATCTCTGGCGTTTCCTTGCGCATTCGCAACATGCGCTCGGTCCAGTTCAGCATCGAATCGGGGTCACGCCGCTGCTGCGCCACATTGCAATGCTGGTACCCGTACGGGCCGCCGGAGATGACGGGAACAACCGGCCGCTCATTCTTCGTAAAGCCGCCGTTCGGCTCGGTGGACCACTGCATGGGTGTGCGGGCGCATCCTCGTTCGGGTAGAGCCAGATTGTCGCCCATGCCGATCTCGTCGCCATAGCGAATTACGGGGGTGCCGGGTAGGGAGAGCATCAGGCTGTAGCTCAGCTCAAGACGGCGCCGATCGCCCTGCAGCATGGGAGCCAGCCTTCTGCGAATGCCGCGCCCGTACAGTTGCATGCTCTCGTCCGGAGCGAACGCGTTGAACACGACGCTGCGCTGGTCGTCAGTAAGCCGGCCCAGATCCAGTTCGTCGTGGTTTCGCAGGAACTGTCCCCATTGCGCGCCGGCGGGACGCGGTTTGGTTGCTTTCAGCTCGTGGAGCAACGGACCGCTGTCGCAACTGGCGAGAGCGTAGAAAACGGCCTGGTTTACCTGGAAGTTAAACATCATCTGCAAACGCTCCCCGGCCTTGCCGAAGTACTCCATGTCGGTCTTAGGCCGGATATTGGCTTCGCCGAGCACGATTGCATCGCCTTTGCGCCAGCTGAGGAACTCACTGAAGCTTCGCAGCATCTCGTATTGTTCAACCGGCTGGTGGACGTCTGGACCTTTGGTCGCGATTACGAAAGGGACGGCGTCCATGCGAAACCCATCGACCCCCAACTGCAGCCAGAAGCCCATCACCTTGAGAATCTCGGTCTGCACTTGCGGATTCGCCGTGTTCAGATCGGGCTGGAACTCGTAGAAGCGGTGAAAGTACCAGGCTTTGGCAACTGTGTCTCGGGTCCAGGTAGATTTCTGCACCCCCGAGAAAACAACACCATCGCCCGCCTGCGCTGGCTTTTTATCAGCCCAGACATACCAATCGCGGAATGGCTAATCGGGGCTTTTGCGCGCGTCCTGAAACCACGCGTGCTGGTCGGAGGTGTGGTTCACCACCAGGTCGATCAGCACGCGAATGCCGCGCTGCTTGCAACCGTGGGTAAATTCGACGAAGTCGCCGAGTGAGCCATAGCGGGGATCGACCGAATAATAATCAGAGATGTCGTAGCCATCATCTTTCTGCGGCGACTCCTGAAAGGGCATCAACCAGATCGCGGTCACCCCTAACCCAGCCAGATAGTCCAGCCGGTTCAGGAGACCCTTGAAGTCCCCGACCCCGTCACCGTTCCCATCCATGTAAGTCTCGACCGAAAGACAATAAACGATCGCGTTCTTATACCAGAGATCCTTAATCATGAGGCGTGCACGTTCACCTTACCAGGCCAAGGAGATTCGCCGATGCGTCAACAGAGCACTGCTTCCAGTGTTCGCTGTCGCTTTGAGAATGTTCGACCCAGTACCGAAGGCGATTGTACATAGCGCCGTTTTTTGTTATCCATGTGAGAGCTCATTCAACTTAGAATTTTTCGGTTGAAGATCGCCAACTTGGCATGCTCTTTTCTCCTCGACTCCTTGCTACCGTTGCTTGCTTTGCGGCCATTCTTTCCGCCCAAACAGTTCCCCTTTCGTTCAATCCGTCAGCGGCACAGTACAGCTCTGCTCTCGATCGCATTGTTATGATCTCGGGCAGCCCGAATGCGCTGCATATCTTCGATCCGGCAGCAAATAGAGATGTGACCGTGCCACTCAATAATGTGCCGAGTTCGTTGTCGGTGAGCCCGGATGGACTCCATGCGGCCGCCGGTACGAGCGGCGCCGTTTACTACATCGATCTGCGATCGGCTGCAGTGCAGAATACCTTTCCAGGTGGCATCGGGATTGGCTCCGTGCTGCTTTCTAATTCGGCGCTTTACATCAATCCCGTAATTCAGGGCGGCAGCAATTCCGATCCAAGCACGATTTACGTGGACCTTGGGACGGGGCAAAGCACGAGCTTGAGCGGGTCAATCGGCGGGGCCGGAGTTAATCCAGTAAATGGGCAGATCTATCAAGCGGTGAGTAGCAGCCCGTCGTTCATGTATCGGCTCGTGGTGAACGGGACCAGGATTGTTCAGAACGCGTGGCCGTATTTTGCGACGCACCCGGCTGGGGGGAGCGTGTGGTTTTCGCCGGATGGGAATAGAATCTATGCCGGCAATGGAACGGTAGTGAACAGCTCGACGAATGCGACGGAGGATATGACCTATCTGAGCACGATTCCGAGCGGTTCTCCTCCGCAAAGCCTGACGGAATCCGCGCCTCGTTCGCAGGTTGCATACATCGCGCAAGTGCCTTCGTATCCGACGAGCCCGCCGGTGGATGACACGCATGTGAAGCTGCTCAACAGCCAGTATTTGACGCCCGCGGGCGGTTTTGCTCTCACTCCGTTCACGGTAGGAAGCCAGCAGTTTGCGGCGCACGGGCGCTTTACATTCTTCAGTTCCGACGGTTCCAATCTGTATGCCGTGGACCAGGCGGACGCAACGTCAGGGTTGACGAATGCTTACGCCGTGCAGACTATCGCGTTGCGGAATCCAACCACGTGCACAACGACGCTGGATTCAGCCAGTACAAGGGACGAGGGCGACGGCGGACTGTATGCGGTGAAAATTTCTGCAGGGACGAACTGCACTTTTGCGGCAAACGCCGATAGTTCCTGGATTACCATCGTCTCGGGCGTTTACGGGTCAGGCGACACGCCGCTTGTTTTCGAGCTGCTGCGCAATAGCACAGGTCAGCGCCGTAGCGGATCGATTTCTGTCGGCGGACAGACGGTTGCAATTACACAGGACATACCTGCGCCAAATGAGTCGTTCGTGCCGCTCAGCTTCAATGCCGTCGCAGGAGAGTATGACAAAGCTCTGGACCGGTTTGTCATGGTTTCGGCCGCTCCAAACGAGATGCACATCTTCGATCCCGCGGCGAATTCGGATCAGGTGCTTCCTCTGGGGCCGGCGCCCTTGTCGTTGTCTCTCTCCGCAGACGGCACGAGTGCGATCGTCGGGCACGATGGCTGGGTGTCCGCTGTGGATCTGGTGAATACCCAAGTGTCGAAGGTCTATGTTCTGCAGGATGTCGCGAACATTGTGGCGTTAGGACCAAACGGGTATGCGTACACCTTTCAAAAATCATACAGCGCATCGGGGACTTCGTTAGATCTGAGCACGGGGACCCCGAAGCAGGTGAGTTTGGCCATCGGGGTGAACGCGGCGCGTGTAGGGCCGTCCGGGCATAAGCTCTACGTGGATCAATCCGGGCTGGGTACGTACGACCTGCAGAGCAGTCCTATCATCAGTGGATTTTCAACTTACCCCAATCAAAATCTCGCTTGTGGCGGTCTTTGGTTTACTCAGGATGGCACGCGATTGTTGAGTGGGTGCGGCAGCGTTTTCTCGGTCTCTGATGTTGCGTCGCAGGATCTGCAGCCGGCTGGATCAGCCCCGTTGGCGCTGGGTGGGTTCCGCTGGGCGGATGACTCGCAAGCGGCTAAGACCATCGCGGTGATCCCCGGTAATCCTTATCAAAATTCAATTTACGGCGTTCAGGACACGGTGATACAGTTCTTTGCGAGCAATGGTCTGAATCTTCAGTCGGAAACGCCGGCTCCAACATTTTCGGTTGCCGGCAAAACTTACGCTGGCCACGGGAACGTCGTGTCCTGGAACTCGGCCGGATCGAGGGTATTCGTGCTGGAGCAGGCTGACAGCGCTGCTAATCTGACGAGCAGCTTTGCGATCAGCACGATCGTCAATCCGAGCTCGCTAACGCCATGCGCCTACACGACCGATGCTCAAGCGATCACAGTGGCGTCAGACGCGAATGGTGTGCAATTGCCCGGTCGATCCACGAATTGCTCCTGGAATTTCACCACCGACGCGAGTTGGATTACTGCGTCCAACCGCCCGAGTTCGGTTCCGGCAGGCCAGAGTATCGACGTAAACCTCCAGAACAACCAAGCGCCGACACCCAGAACCGGACATGTTGTGATCGGTAGCCAATCGATCGCGGTCACACAGGATCCGGCGGGCTGCTCGTTCCAATTCGCACTGTCAAATCTCACCGCATACTCGGACGCAGCAACCCAGGCCATACCGTTTACAACGATAGGGAGTAACTGTGGGTGGACGGCAACCAGCGGCGCTCCGTGGATCGCCATCAACAGCCCGAGTTCGGGAATAGGAAGCGGGAATGTTTCAGTTTCGATTTCGCCGAACACGACCGGCTCCTCCCGGAGCGGTTCGGTGTTGATTGCCGGGCGATCGATACTGATCTTCCAATTGAATACGGCGACGCCGAATGTGGGCGTGGGCCTCGGCTTTGTGCCGGTGACGCCGTGCCGCATTGCAGACACGCGCAACTCGGAAGGGCCGTTCGGAGGGCCGCTGATTGCGGGAGGCACGTCTCGGGATTTCCTGGTTCCGCAGAGTTCGTGCGGCATTCCGGTCTCGGCACTGGCCTATGCTTTAAACGTCACCGTTGTGCCATCCGGGCCTCTTGGTTACCTAACGGTCTCGCCGACCGGTGGAACCCGGTCTCTTGTTTCCACATTAAATTCGGATGATGGGCGGATCAAGGCGAATGCAGCCATTGTGGCTGCGGGTTCGGGCGGTGGCGTAAATGTATTTGCTACAAACGATACACATGTGGTCATTGACATAACGGGATACTTTGACCTGGTCGATTATTCTGCGATGTGGTTCGTGCCAGTACCGCCCTGCCGTGTGTTAGACACGCGCAACAGCGATGGTCCGCTGGGCGGGCCGGGTCTCGCCGGCAACTCTCCGCGCGCAGTCCCGCTCCTGCAGAGTGCTTGCAACTTGCAATCATCCGCAAAGGCGTATTCGCTGAACTTCACTGCGATACCTCATGGCTCGCTCGATTTCCTGAGTGCGTGGCCAAGCGGACAGACCCAACCGCTGGTCTCGACGTTGAATGCACCGACTGGGACGGTGGTTGCAAATGCGGCGACCATTAAGGCGGGAATTTCGAACGACATCTCGGTATACGGGACGCAGGATGCCGATCTTGTGATTGACACAAACGGTTACTTTGCGCCGGCGGGGACGTATGGCGGCCTCCACTTTTATCCGATGGTTCCATGTCGCGCGTTGGATACGCGTACGGGCAACGGCCCACTCAGCGGTGCTGCTACCTACGATGCGGGAACGGCGTGCGGAGTACCTCCATCGGCGCAAGCGCTCGTTCTGAACGCCACGGTAGTGCCGAAGGGGCCCCTGGGATATCTGACCCTGTGGCAAGCCGATCTGGCGCAGCCACTCGTTTCCACCTTGAATGCGCCGGACGGCTCCGTGACATCGAACCTGGCGATCGTCCCCGTGACAAACAATCGGATTGGGGCGTTCGCATCGAATACGACGGATCTCATTCTGGACGTGTCCGGTTATTTCGCACCCTACGAATAGACCACTACTACTCGATAAGATTGACCTTAGCTAAGTCCGGAATGCTCCATGCTTAAGTTCTCCTCTGCGCTTCCTTAGTAGACAACAAGGCTTTCCTCCCGTTTGCGCTGTAGAGTTGACCGGTTAGGCTCTCCTGCGTGGTCAGCCAGGGTTTGCAGCAAGTAAAGCGCGGGTCTCAGCCACTACACGGTCTTGGAACTTCGAATCGCGCACGAGTGCGGAGCCGAGCATCGGTCGGCCTTTTTCGTCGTAGTAGACCCCGGACTTTCCTGATTCATCCGTCAGTATCTTTGTGATGACCCGCGCGGCTCGCTGTGGCGTGCTCCTGTATTTGGAGAAAGGAGGCAACAACGTAAGCACTTGGCCAAACAGGAACCGTATGACAACATTCCCATCGCGCGCGAGTCCGGTCCCTGGAGTTATTCCTGGCTCTACAGCGTTGAAGTGCAGTCTGGGAGTTGCGTGTGCAAACGCCAACGCGGCGGCAAGGATGGACTGCTTTGACGTGGCGTAGGCGTCCGCACCTGGCAGCTTAGACCCGCCTTGTTCCCACTCGCCACGAGCACTAGCTTCCGCAGATATATAGCGGCCGCCACGCATTCCTAAAACTTTGGCAGGTTTGCGCTCGGGGTCCTCCACGGCGGAGGCGACGAACACTACGTTTGCTCCGTCAGGAAGGTGCGGTGCAAGCGCCTCGGTCAACGCGAACGGTCCGAGATGGTTCGTGGCGAACGTCAAATCCCAACCTTGAGCGCTCTTCGCTGGGCGCATTGGAGAGATTCCAGCATTATTCAGCAACCCCACGATCGGAAGACGCAACGCGATGATCTCCGCGGCCGCACGCCGTACGCTCGCCATAGCCGACAAGTCACACACGACTGAAACGGCCGATGCACCCTGCTGCTGGATGGCTTTCTGCAGTGCGCTGAGCTTTTCGCTATCGCGCCCGACGAGGACTACGGTCCCATGTTTGGCTACCTCAAATGCTGTCGCACGGCCGATGCCGGAGGTCGGCCCCGTGATGACATATGCTTTGCGGTCGGTGTACTTCATCGGTGTTGTCATCTACTCATCTCCTCTAGTTGTCTGTCTGGTCAGTCATAACCGAGGCCGCAAATTAGGAAATCATTCTCCATAGGGCCTCGAATCCGGTTTTGCAATGCTTCTTCGCGTTGGCCGGATCCTGGGTCATAAACTCCATGGTCGACTCTGCCACGGCGTTCATCAGCGTGCCCAGAAAACCCATAGGGACAGCACGCATCGGACCGTTTGCTCGACTCCGCTCCAACAGCTCTCCGAGCGATGCCATCATCTTTTGGGCCGATGCGCGGGTCTGCGTAGTGATCTCATCCGAAACCCCAAGTTGGGCTAGAGCGCGTCGTTTCTCGGGAGAGGACACCGCAAAGTTTGTCCAGTTCCGCCACACATGAAAAAGCTGGTCACGAAGGTCTGCACCTTCGGGAAGTCCCTGCAAGGCAGCAGCAGCCATCTCACTTTTCAGTTCCAGATAGAGCTGATTGAAAAGATCGGCCTTCGTCTCGAAATAGGTGAAGAGCGAGCCGTTCGCAACGCCTGCCTCTTTAGCAATCCCGGCCGTTGGAGCACTGAGCCCCTGTATGACGATGATGCGCGTCGCTGCTTCCAAAATCGCGCCTCTCTTCTCGTCGCTTCTCGGTCTCGGCATAAGGCAATCTTATCAATAAGCGTCTGGACAGTCAACTAAATCCGGCTTGAGTGGCCGGCCGGCTCTGCTTCCCGATCGAGTTAAGTCAACCTTTCTGAAGTAAGGAAAGCCGGTGATCATCTAACGCTTCTGCACGGTCTCAAGTTCTTCCAAGCTGCGCGGCCAATCGGACCCCAATAGCCGGGACAATCCACGGTCAGCGAGCACCTTTCCGCCTGTTTGGCAGCGTGCGCAATAATTCGTCTCATTGTCGGCATAGCGGATGCGCAGGATCTTCTCTCCGCATACCGGACACGGATAGCCATATCGTCCATGTGCCGCCATGCCTTCGCGGAACGCAGTGACTTTCTCGGGGAACTGTTGCCGGGCTTCTTCGCGAAAGCGCCCGATCCAGAGTTCGAGCGTTGCTCTGGTCGCGCTGAATAGTCGCTCCCACTCTTCCGGTTGCAGCTTTTGCGTTTGGGCGATAGGAGATAGCCGCGCCGCATGCAAGATCTCATCCGAGTATGCGTTGCCGATCCCGCTCAGGATACGAGGATCGGTCAGCGATCGTTTCAGAGTGTGGTTTGTTGCTGTCAGAGTTGCTTGAAAGGTTGCGAAGTCTGTGGTGAAAACATCAATACCGCCGGGATCGAAGTGAGGCAGCGATCCTTCACTCCGAACGAGATGCAATGCCGCTCGGCGCCTTGTCCCGGCCTCCGTTAACACCAACGAGCCTTGAGGGAAATCGAAGCTGGCCAAGTTCTGACGTCCCGAGAGTTTCGCACTCGCTGCCTTCCAATGCAGCCGACCCGCAATCATCAGGTGCAACACAAGCCAAAGATCGCCTTCCAAACCGAATGCAATGCGCTTCCCAATGTGGCGCAGCTCGCGCATCACTCGACCTTCGACGCTGGCAAGCGGCGGATCGACCGTGCGAAGAAGAAAAGGTGTGGCCACGCGGATCCGCTCGAGTGGCTGGCCGATGACGCGCGGCGTGAGAGCCTCGATATACGCCAAGATATCTGGTAGCTCCGGCATTTACTACACTCTACGGTCACAAGAATGACACTGTCCGGCGAGTTAATGGCAGACTGCAGGGAATGGCGTTTTGAAAATCTATCTCCTTGATGGCACATCCGACCCGGTTAGAAGTCAGCCTGCACGCAATTGCCCGGAATAATCAAAGAAGTCCTTAGTTGCTGGCTTAAGCGCGCAATATCTGCATATAGAGGCCGGTCCTTCTTGACGAAGGCTGAGACGCTTCGTACCAGGCAGGCAAGATCTTGAGAGGAAGCGGCGAATTCGTCCGACTGAAAGCCACCGCAGATATCGAATCCCTGGACCATCACCAGAGTTTCGATCGCTAGCAAATCAAACAAGTAGTCGATCAACTCTGCGGTCCGCCTTGCCGCGATCGTGCCCATCGAGACTACGTCCTGATTATTGGCATTTGTGGGGATCGATTGGATAGATGCCGGAACGGCCTTCGTGCGCATCTCCGCAACAATCGCAGAGGCCGTCACCTGTGCCCCCATGAACCCGCTGTGGAGCCCCGTCTGGTTTCCCTGCAGGAACGCCGGCAGCCCTCGGTTCTGTGTCTCGTCTGTAACTCGTGCGATCTTTCGCTCACTGTGGACCGCCAGTTTAACCACCGCGGTCATCAACGCATCCGAAGCAAACGCAACGTGCTGTCCGTAGAAGTTCCCGCCGTGCAGTACATCGTCCTCCACAAAAATCGGGTTATCGGTAACCGAATTGAGTTCCGTTTCAACCGTGCCGTTATGGAATCGCAAGACATCGGCAATTGCTCCGAAGATTTGCGGCGCACAGCGGATCGTATATGGGTCCTGAGGCAGTTCGTGTACGCCGGCTGTACCTTCTGACAGGAACTTCGGCGCATATTGCTGAAGCCGCCTGGAACCGGCACATAGCCTGAGCAATTCCGCTGTGGCCCACTGTTGACCTGCATGCGGCCGGACCGCCGCAAAGTGCGGATGGTACGCTTCCAACCTCCCGCCGAGCAGTTCGGCATAAAGAACCGTAGACCGAAGCGCCACCTGCAGCGCTCGCTGCGCGTCAATTGCATTCAGAGCCGCGACAGCCGTCATTGCGGACGTACCGTTAACCAACGCCAGCGCTTCGCGATGAGCCGGCGTCAATGGCGATAACCCGGCAAGCCGAAACGCGGTCGAAGCGCTCATCCGCTCGCCCTTCAGTAGCACATCCCCTTCGCCAAAAAGCGCCAGCGTCATGTGCGCGAGTGGCGTAAGATCCCCGCTGGCTCCAACCGTTCCCATGCACGGAATCAGTGGCAAAAGGTCCGCTTCCAGGCAATCCAGCAGCAACTGCACCGCTTGCGGCCGGATGCCGGAATGACCCTTAGCGAGGTTGATGGCTCGGGCGGCCATAATGGCCCGGGTCTGCAAAGGGCTGAAAGGCCTGCCCACTCCCGACGCCAGATGATACACCAAGTTGCGTTGCAGCTCTTCGGTGTCCTCAATGTTGATGTATCGCCCCGCCAGCGGACCAAATCCAGTTGTTAAGCCGTAGATCAAACGCCGCTCTTCCACCGCGTCCTCAAGCAGCCGTCGTGACCGGTTCATCGCGTCCAATGACCCTTGTGACAGCGCGAAGATACGGGTGCCGCTCGCGACCTCGGCAAACTGCTCCAGCTTGACGAACTCTTCGGCCGCCGAGCCAAGCGCAACCGGCGGGACCTTGCTTTCCAACTCCGCTAACACGCAATAGTCCAATCTGTGAATTTGTTCATGTCATTGACCGGCGCCGCTGCACCGAAAGTGAAGCTCACCGGTTGCTCGTGCGGTTGCAATTGTGAAGCGAGCCAATCCCGCAAACCCCGCTCAGATCGTTCCTGATCGAAGTGGCCGGCACGCCACACCACGAAGGCCTTCAGTCGATTGCCTTCTTCTGGGCGCGTCATCCGGACGCTGCACTCTTCGATGCCCGGAAAGGAACGTAATACTTCCGCCACTCGCGCTGGAAAGACGTTTTTTCCGGCCACTTGCACCGCCCCGTCTTCTCGTCCGCCAACGTAAAACGTCCGTTCCGTCTGCCATACAAGCCGGTCTGGAGGTGAAAGTTCCGGATCGCCAGTGCGCCAGTGCCGGAGCAGATTGAATGGCTCTCCTGCCTGATGACGGACCCCTACGCCCGCAGTCTCACTCGAGCCATATACTTCCCGAAATCCGATTCCGGCCCTGGTCACACTTTCAAAGAGAGACTCCGGGCAAACCGCGCCGGATGTGACGCCCAGAATGCCGCCTGAGACAAGATCGATGTTGCGTACCAGCAATTGCCAATTCGCTGGCACACCTACCAACAGATCACCCTCCCGTGCTTCGCGCACGACACGCGAAGGTGTCCACCGGCGCGCATCCAATACTGGAATCCGCAATTGGGCCGATAGCAGAGCGGCCCAGATAAATCCGTAAATATGGTGGGTCGGCACCATGGACAGCACGCGCCGGCAACCCGATAATGTCTCCGCATGCCCAACCGCCTCTGCCTCGAGTCGTTCAACCAAGTGGGCGCAGCGTTTAGGCGCGCCCGTCGAGCCCGATGTTCGAAACGTGATTCGTTCCGCCTTCTTGTTAAGAGAAACGCGCACAATATCACACCAGTTCTCCAGCGTCCGGTAGCGCAGCAGATACTCTTCGACCCCAGTCTCATGGAGGTGGAACATCTCCGTGATCGCACCCGCCAGGTTCAAAAGGTCGAGCGAATCCGTCCCCAGCGCGCCTTTGCCGAACTCGGTTTCCGGCTCAAGCTCCTGGAATATTGGATCGAGCGCCGAAATTCTTCTGGCGCCTGCAAGCTCTCCAGCTATCAGGCTGGAGAGCACGGGCAGTAGTTCAAAATCGAGCACGCCTTACCGTACAAGCCGCTTGACGAAGATCCAGTAAGTGTCGCCGGATATCGCCTTTTTCATCTGGACGCGCACCTGCGTCGGCTTCATTTTGTAGTCGAACGTGTAATCGAATACAACGCTCAGGTTTTTCGCTTTAACACCCTCTTTGAATAAGCCCTCGAACTTCGGGCTGCGGGTGCAGGGTGCGACGTCTTTGAAGAAGTTTTTGCCGATCACATCTTTCGGATTGCGGCCCGTAATCTCTCCTTCGGCAACGTTATAGGCCAGAACTGTTCCCTTGGGATCCAGTTGAACGGCGCCAAAGGCAAGCTTGTCAATCTCGGCCGTGTTCATGCGTGCCATCACATTGTCGATGTCTGTTGAATCGAAAGTTTCTATTACCATTGCAAAATTCATATCGGCATTTCCTGGCTGGATTCTAGCGACAAGTTAAGTTGGCTTCAGCGGTGATGAAAGAAATCGAAAATAATTGCTCCTGGTTGCGTATCCGTTGACTGAATGAAAAAGCCTCAGATCCAAGCCAGTGTGGACGCCATTCTCCGGGCGACCATTCAGGCTTTGCTGAGCCTGGGAAAGGAAACGGCTGACGCCGACAAGCAAGTTAAGCGTTGCAAGCCGGTGTGTTCTAAATTTTGTCCGCAGCACCGAGAAGGAGCGGCCTAAGAGCCGCTTGCAAATCAATCCTGTTTCATGATGCGTCAATTGTCGTCAGTTACGGACCAACCAAGTCGCTTACAAGTCATCAGATCGCAGCCGGATTTGTAACCTTTGAACAAAGGCAACCGACGGATCGTTACGGATCGGAATTAAGGATGTGACACAGCAAGCATTGCTGAAGCCAGATGTGATTCCGTGTACGCCTCATCCTGCCATCTCGTAGTCAGCGCGCCTGAGTGGAATGTGAGCTATAGCAATTCCCTATGCTTCAGATTGCTACCGCACCGAATTGCACGATGGGCCGGTATACATATTCCCGAAACACAGCCTTAAAAGAGAGTGGAGACATTGTCAAAGAACTGTGGTGTACGATTCTCGGAGAAAAGCCCAAAGAGCCAAACGGCTTAAAGCTGGGATAAAAGTCCGCCGCTTTTGGATGCCGAAACAAATTCGGCAAGACAGACAGACAGGATAAGCATGAAATCGACAATCAGTCTTGTACGTGTGCTCGCGCTGTTGCTCACTGTGATGGGTCCGGCGTTGGCGATGGCGAAACAGGCTGGGGCGGGACCTAATATTCCTCCGCCCAGGCCCAAAGGTACATGTGACATCTACGCCGCCGCTGGTGATCTCTGCGTAGCGGCCCACAGTACTACACGCGCGCTGTACGCCTCCTATAACGGCCCGCTCTACAACGTCCTCCGTCAGTCGGACGGAAAGACTTTGGACATCGGTGTCGTTCAGCCTTCCGCGACGCCTTATCCGGATACGGGCGGATACGCGGATGCAGCCGCGCAGGATAAGTTCTGCGCCATGACGTATTGCTGGATCGTCAGGATCTACGACCAGTCTCCCAAGCACAACGATCTGACACAGGCGCCCCGCGGCGGATTCAGCGGTCCGGCCTTAGGTGGGTTTAACAATCTCCCGCTCGCTGACACCGCGCCGATTACGATCATGGGCCACAAGGTTTATGGCGTCTTCATCATGCCGGGCATGGGCCTGCGCCAGAACGATGTGAAAGGTACGGCAGTGGACGACCAGGCGGAGGGGCAGTATTGGGTGGTGAACGGCCATCACTTCAACTCCGGCTGCTGCTTCGACTACGGCAACGCGGAGATCGACAGCCGCGACGATGACAACGGCACAATGGAAACCGCCTACTTTGGCAACGCGACCCCGTGGTTTAGCGGGAGTGGCTCGGGGCCGTGGATTATGACCGACCAGGAGAACAATCTGGTTGGCTGCGTGAACCTGGATGGATCCAAAGGCTGCCCCAATCTGCCGAGCATCACGTGGCGATTTGTGACCGCGATCGCCAAGGGCAAACCGCACCGCTGGACCTCGCTGGGCGGCGACGCGCAGAAGGGCGTTCTATCCGTGATGTTCGACGGAGCACGTGTCAATGCCACCTATGACCCGATGCGAAAGCAAGGGGCCATTCTGCTCGGCAATGGCGGCGACAACAGCAACAGCTCGCAAGGAACTTTCTACGAAGGCGCGATGACAGCTGCGGACACCTTTCCGACCGACGCGACCGACCAACTGGTGCAGGCCAATATTGTGGCCGCCAGGTACGACGTGGCGCCACTTACGCTGGCGCCTGCGTCGGCAACGGCAACGCCGCCGGGACTGCAGACATTCTCAACGGGGTCTTCCCAAGACACTATTGTGAAGTTCACGAACACAACGGGTGCGCCCGCGGCGGGCGTGAGGTTAACCATTTCCTTGCCCGGCAAGGAGTGGACTTCTTTTGTTGCGGGCGCGAAGGGGACGTCGAAGACATTCGCTGACCCGGTTGCTCCAGGTGAAAGCGTGAGCGCCACGTTCAAAGTGACTTCGGGGCTGCGGGCCTTCAACGGCGACCTGGTGGGCAAAGCCTCGTGGACGAACCCAACCAGCGGCCAAAAGCAATTCGAGACAACGGCCGAAAAGGTACACAACGTACACCCAGTCAAAATCAACGAGTTTCGTATTAGCTCGGGCTCTCCCGCTAACCCGACGGACTCGTTCATCGAGCTCTACAACACCGGCGCCCATAGCGTCGACATCTCTAATTGGGCCTTGACTGAGCACCCAACGCAACAAGCGATCTTCTCGACGGTGAAAATTCCGGCTGGGACGAAGCTCGCAGCTGGCGGCTTCTATCTGCTCGGTCTTTCCAACTCCGGACTGGTGGCGCCGGCGCGCACAGGCGATAGCACAATCTACGTCAGGAGCACGACAGGCATGTCAGCGCGCGACACGGTTTACGTCGGCGCCGGCGTCAAGGCAGAGCCGCGCAAAATCGCACGCCTCGGAACGGCGGCCAGCAACCATACAACACTTTGGCAACCGCTGCCCGATGGTCCGGTTATCACGATTCCAGTTGGGTCGACCAACGTGCCTGTCACGAGCGCATCGGGCTTCGCAGTCGGCGAGAAGATTGCCATTGGCTACGGCGCGACTTACCCGGCGGTAGCAAAGGCCGAGGAGAAGGTTGAGGTGGCCACCGTCACCGGGGTCGGCAAGCAGGGCACGCAAGCTTATCTGGGAGCGGATGCGGCTGCTGGCGCCACGAATATCGAAGTGACGTCCGTTTCCAACATCTCGGTTGGCGACAAGATTAGGCTCGACATTGACAGCCTCCGCCATGGGATCGACACGGTCACGGTCACGCGCGTGGGCGCGGCGACGAGCCGCACGACGTTGCTGGAAAATGCGAATGCCGGCGCGACGAATATTAAAGTCCGCAACGTGAACGGCTTTGCGGTCGGCGACAAGCTGACCATTGGCACTCCGGCGAACAAGAATACCGTCACCATCACCGCCGTGGGTACTGCGGGGCCGAACGGCGCCGGTCTACGCTTCACGCCAGCCCTCGCCGCGGCGCATGTTGATGGCGAGAATGCGCTGGTTACAGGCACGGGCCTCGATCTCGCCAGGCCACTGAAGTTTAGCCATGCGGCCAACCTCCCCTTCAGCGATCGAGGAACAGGAATCAGCTTCACACCGGCGACAGCCTTCCCTCATTCGAGTAACGAACCAGTCCAGGCGCTCGGCGCCGGCATCACGCTCGATAAGCCGCTGGCCAACGCCCATCCCATCAACGCGGTCGTCCGTGACGCCGAGGTGACGACCGCCGGCTACCAGGGCAAGCCGGCGCCCAATCAGTGGTTCGGGGGCCCCGAGTTCATCACCAAAGCGGTCCTGTTCGGGAGGTCCGCCGTCACTTTTAGAGAAGGCAACATGGTGCTACGGGACACTTCTGGCCTAGTTGTCGACAGCCTCAATTACGGCGGCCTGGTTGACCCGTGGGCTGCCGAAGGCTACCAAGGCACCTCGGGATCGGAGCAGAGCGGTTGCCACGTGCCTGCGCCAGGCGCGCTGATGAGCTACGAGCCACCCGCTGAAGCTGCGGCCGACACCAACACAAGCGCGGGCCGCTTCCCGGACGGAGCTGACACCGACAGCAACTGCAATGATTTCCAAACACAGGCTGCTGCGACTCTGTCTGCCGCTTCAAGCGCCGGCGCAACCAACATCAGTGTTGACAGCGTGGAAGACTTCAATGCTGGCCAGAAAATCATGATCGATACGGGCGTGAACCTCGAGAGGGCCGTCATCGCGAAGGTCGGCAGTGCGGGCGCGACCACCGTGAACACAGCCACCGAAGCAGGAGCGACCGCGATGGCTGTCGCCGGCGCGACTGGCTTTCGCAAAGGCCAGACCATCACCATCGGCAGTGACACAAACTCTGAGACCGCGGTCATCGCATCCGTTCGGAGATCCGGCGGCGCCTCAATCACCCTCACCGCGCCGCTGAAACATGCACACACTGCTGGTGCACAGGTCTCCGGTACCGGCATCACGCTCGCCTTTGCCTTAACACGGGCGCATGCGATCGGGGCGCAGGTTACCGACAATGTCCCCACCCCCGGCGCGCTTAACCGCTACAACAGAAAACGTCCTTGAAGGCCCATTGCCGGATGCTGGCCGACTTTCCGCTCCGTATCTGGCGGACACTTTCCGGTTGGCCGCCGCTCGGACACAATTCACGGCTCAAACATTCTACGCCTACCGCTCGAGAACGGCCGCTGTTGGAAGCACCTTCCCGTTGCTGATCTTGTAAGCACTTTTCGCCTGGAGCCTCAGGCGGAATACCTGGGAAGTTGAGATTTGCTCTTTAAGCTCGGCTCGCACTTGGTTTAGAGACTTTTCTTCTGATAGTAGAAGTTTCAGCACTTCCGGTTCTTTCCACCAGCCTAATGGCCGCGCCTTGCCGCCTATTATCTTGAGCCGCCACGAACTCATTCGCAGTCCAGTGATCTCCTGGTGCTTGTGCTTCGTTTCAAACTCTCGTGGGGTGAGCGTCTTCAGTTCGTGTTTGTGCTTCCGCCAGAACTTCTCTGAATCCTTGTCCCAGTTAAAGCCCAGTGCCAGCCGCGCCCGCTTCAGGGTTGTGCGCCCAGCCGGCAAATCGAAAATGGTTCCATCGTGCTTGAGAGCACAGCTCTCCCAGAATGCTTTTAACTCATTTGTGTAAATGAGTCGGTTAGGACCTCCCACATCGTACCCCGTGCAGTCCTTTCTCTTGCCGTAATATACGTCGAAGCCGTATTTTGTTACCCGCGCTTCTTTGATGTCCCATTCGAGCCCCAACGCATCTTTAATGGTGACTACTTCTGTATCGCGAAATACCCGCTTTTTCATGGTGCTGTGGTGAACTGCGAGTCAGCGTTCTACACTTATCAGATTCTAATCTGCACACCGCTGGTGCCGGTCGTCAAGCGGCCTTCGCGAATTGATCCTGCATTTGTCCTGCTCCACTCACGTCTCCGAAATCTCCGGATTGCGCTAGGTTTACGCACAAATCGAAAATTAGCGGATCGAGGCCGACTTGAACGAAGCGGAAGCGGCAGACGCTACGCGTGGGCGTTTTAAGCGGCAGTATGGAAAGTGGGATAGTGTCGGGTCACAACGAGGTCCCTGTGACCCATCTCAGAAAAATGATGCTCGAGGAACTCGAGCGTCGCAATTACTCTTAGAGTACGGTACGCGCTTATGTGAAAACGATCGAAGATCTGGCGCGTTATTTCAAGCGTCCACCGAATCAACTCGGCCCAGACCAGCTTCGCCAATACCAGGCGTATTTGTTCCGCGAACGAAAACTGGCTCCGAACACCATGATTCAGCGAACCGCCGCACTACGGTTTTTTTGTGGCCACGCTGCGGAAGCCGTGGGGCATCGCCGAGACGCCCTATCCACGGAAGACTTTCCGTCTGCCCAAGATCCTCAGTACCGAGCAAGTCTCCAGACTGATCGACGCGGCTCCGACGCTTTTCTACCGGGTCCTTTTGATGACGCTCTACGCGACCGGATTGCGGCGCGCTGAGTTGGCGCATTGTAAGAGTGAGCGACATCGACAAAGAACGCATGGTCATTCACGTCAAAGGTGGGAAGGGCCGCAAAGACCGCGATGTCATGCTTAGCCCGTCGTTTTCACTCTGCCACATGAACTGGCGCCGCTTGCTTTGCAGAATAAACGAGTGGTTTACGACTTACTCTTTCGGCTCAGCGCCGAGACACTGCTCGAGATCGCTCGCGATCCGCAGCACTTGGGAGCAGACATAGGCTTCTTCAGTGTGCTGCATAGTTGGAATCAGAAGCTCGAACATCATCCCCATATCCATTGTGTTGTGCCGGCTGGCGGGCTATCGCTGGATCGCACCCGTTGGGTCCCCTCCCAGCAGAAATTCTTCCTTCCGGTCGGCGTGTTGGCAGAAGTCTTTCGCGCCAAGTTCACTGAAGCGTTGAAGGAAGCATTTACTCGCGGCGAACTCGGGTTCCACGGTTCGCTGAAACCACTCGAACGGCCCAAGCTCTTCGCGCAACTCATACGGCAGACCTTTCGTAAGAAGTGGGTGGTCTATTCGAAACGGCCGTTTGGAGGACCGGAACAGGCCCTCCGTTATCTCAGATGCTACACGCATCGAGTTGCTATCTCGAATCATCGACTGGTGTCGTTTGCCGATGATCAAGTGACTTTCCGCTGGCGCGATTCGGCACACCATAACAAGAAACGGCTCATGACTCTGCACGTCCATGAGTTCTTACGACGCTTCCTGTTGCACGTTCTACCTCCTCGGTTTGTACGCATCCGTCACTTTGGATTCCTCAGCACACGCAATCGCTCCACGCTGTTGCCTTCGTGTTTCCGTCTGCTTGGTGCAACAGCTGCCCAGCCATCAGCAGCCCTTACGAGCACTAATCGTCAACCACACCAGCGTGTCACTTGGCTATGTCCTCACTGCGATGGACCAATGCTGATTCTGGAACGATGGACCGCTTCCCAACTTCGCTTCCGCTCTCCTCCGGTTCTCAACCCAACCGCGGCCTAAGTCAGCATGATCTTTCGGTACAGATATCTCGAATGTGTAGCGTACCCCGGTGTGCTTATCCTACGTGTGTCTTCCGCAGCTCGGCTTTCCCACAACTTAGATTTTTGGCTTCACGCCAGGCCCACTTCTTTCGCTTTCTCCCTCTCATGCCGTAAATCGCAGTATTGAAAGCCCATAACGTGGGCTTTCGTCGCGGCTTCCTTCAAGTCCCAGTATCGAAAGCGATTCGGCCAACGACCTTTGCCCACTTTACGAAGGTGTACACTGCCGAATCACTTCTGATACTGACCTAAGACTTCTCAGGACGAATGTTAGAAGACCTGGAACTTCTGCAAAGCACTCCGATGGCAAAGAGTTCCAGCGAGGGCTGGAGCTGGCTATCTCGTTGGCGTAGCTATGGCCCAACAGAGAGCACGAAGCCAGTGCTGTAGCTTGACTGCTGTGCCGCGTAGGTGTCCATTATTGGCGGAGGCTTGATCTAGCCGATCTCGCCCCTGATAGCGATGTTCGCTTCTGTTTCTGGTGTTCAAAGATCCGCGTCACCCCGATCGGCAGCGCTGCCCGGGTCTTCCCGAACCTGATCGACAACCCCGCAAGCCCGGTCACGTTCAACGGCACGGTAGCGCTTCGGATATACGTGACGGGCACAGTCTCGCCGTTGATTCGGTCCGAAGCCCTGGCTCGACCGACCAACCCCCCGAAGCGGTCTATCCGGTGAGGCTCCCAATAGCTAATGGGAGCACGTGGTCGCTCGCATCAGCTTGCCCTCAGGCTTATGACCGGTGTTGAAGATCGCGAGATTCTTCTCCTGCCGACTCACGTCCGGTCCGCAGAAGTCCTGACGCACAGAGTCCGGAAGCAGCTTCGCGTCATACGGCTGCTGGGTGCGCTGGACATTCATCACACGCGGGTCCGACCTGCGGCTTAGGCATGTTTCCCGCAGCCTTTGTCCCCGGGGTACTGTGTTCCAAATATCTGTGGGCGATTCACCGCCTGAAGATAGCGATCCATTGTCGCGGCGGCAAGCCACTTGTCTGCCGAACCCCCGCGGATCAGCGCTTCGACTGCAAGAACATGCGCGAACAGAAAGTCCTCCGGCGTCTGTCCATGCTGAAAGATCAGCGCAGCGTCGGAGAAGTCTTCGCCCGAGGTAATCTTCCGCTCTTCAAGAAGTTTGCGGATCTCCGCACGGCGCGCATCCCCATACCGGTAATATTCCGCCGCGGAAATAATGCCCGGATTTTCCGACTGATCTTCAATCTCGAGTTGGTGGACCCGCGAAACCGCAGCCGTGGCCGGAGCAGCGCTTTGAGCGGACAGTCCAATCGTTCTCAAACTCAAAACGGCAAAGGACAAAGCAAGCACCAGGATTCTCATACCCGGCAGCTTACATCAGCGGCATTTCACCGCTCAAATCGCCTGGAAGCCGCCAAAAGGTCCACCCAGGCGCATGGCTATATACTTTCAAACTGTTGAATTGGTGGCATCAGTACTGAAAAACGTGCATTTCGCCATGTTGCGGATTCTGACGAGATGGCGAATTGTAAGACTAATGGATCGCCTTAAGTCTTAGGTCAGTATCAGGAGCGATTCGGCACGATACGGCTGAGGAAGGTGGACGAGGTCACTTGCCGGATCGCTTTTGATACTGGGACTTGAAGGAAGCCGCGACGAATGCTCCGGCTTATGGGTTTTCAAACACCGGATTCAACCTGTGAGCAGCGGGAGGCGTGAGAAGTGGGTCGGTGAGCTTGAAGTGAAGTTCTCGTGCTGGGTGAGTCGAGCCATAAAAGTCACACGTCGGGTAAACGCACAAACGTGCGAAGCGGATTCGAGAGATGTGTAGCAAAACGTCATGTGGACTTAGGCCGCGGTTGAGTGGAGTGGCGGAGGAGCGCGGAAGCGAAGTTGTAAAGCGCTCCAGCGTTCCAGAATCATCATCGGCCCATGGCAGCGCGGGCACAACCAGGCCACGCGCGGCTGTGATTGTCGCCCAGTGCTTGTAGCTGCCTTTTCCGGCACCACAGCGGTTGCGCCCAGCAGACGAAAACACAACGGCAGAAGCGTGGAGCGTTTGCGTGTACTGAGGAAGCCGAAGTGGCGGATGCGCACAAAGCGTGGCGGCAGGACATGCAACAGGAAGCGTCGCAAGAACTCGTTAACGTGCAGAGTCATGAGGCGCTGCTGGTTCTGGTGTGCCGAATCGCGCCAACGGAAAGTCACTTGATCGTCGGCAAACGCGACAAGCCGAGGATTCGAGATAGCGACTCGATGGGTATAGCAGCCGAGATAACGGAGGGCGTGTTCCGCGCCGCCAAACGGCCGTTTCGCATAAACAACCCACTTCTTACGAAAGGTCTGTCGTACTAGTTGCGCGAAGACTTTGGGCCGTCCGAGTGGCTTCATGGACCCATGAAACCCGAGTTTGTTGCCTGCGAAAGTTTCCTTCAGCGCTTCGGTGAACTTGCCACGAAAGACTTCGGCCAACACGCCGACTGGAAGGAAGAACTTTTGCTGGCACGGTATCCAATGGGTGCGATCGGGCGCTAATCCGCCGGCCGGAACGATGCAGTGAATGTGGGGATGATGTTGGAGTTTCTGATTCCAACTATGCAGCACACTGAAGAAGCCAATGTCCGCGCCGAGATGCTGCGGATCGCGAGCGACCTCAAGTAATGTCTCGGCGCTGATTCGAAAGAGTAAGTCGTAAACCACTTTCTTATTCTGCAAAGCGAGTGGCGCCAGTTCATGCGGCAGAGTGAAAACAACATGCGCGTATCGTGTCGGCAGAAGTTCGCGTTGGCGGGCTGCTAGCCAATGATCGCGAGCGTTCGCCTGACACTTGGGGCAGTGCCTGTTCCTGCAGGAGTTGAATGAGATGGCATGATGTCCACAGCGCACACACTTATCGAGATGACCGCCGAGCGCAGCGGTGCGGCAGCGCTCGATGGCTGTCAACACTTTTAAGTGGAGCCGGTTCAGCCAGGAACGATTTCGTTCGATGAAGTTCCGGCCCGCACTGCGAACGACATCGGCCATCTCAAGCGATGGCCGGTTCATCTATTCGTCGTCTTGCGCGAGAAAGGCGGCTAACTTCAGCTTGTCCAGAGGACTGGCTGTAGCACTCATTCGAGCATTGGAAAGATGCAGGTACAGCGTGGTCTCTTCCAGATCGCGATGCCCGAGCAGCAGTTGGATGGTGCGAAGATCGGCGCCTGACTCGAGCAAATGAGTCGCGAAGCAGTGCCGAAGCGTGTGGGGATGGATCTCATCTCCGAGCCCCGCACGTGTCGCAGCCTGTCGGCAGGCCGACCAAATCACCTTCGTGCTGATCGGCATTTTGCCGGTGTGCCAACGGTTGCCGGGAAATAACCAGACGTCCGGTTTCCTTCGAAGTCCGCGCACGTAAGTCCGAAGCTCCTCCAGGAGGATCGGACTGAGCATGACATCGCGATCTTTGCGGCCTTTTCCGCCTTTGACGTGAATCAACATCCGTTCACTATCAATGTCCGGCATTTTTAAGTGCGCCAGTTCAGCACGCCGCAATCCAGTCGCGTACAGGGTCATCAAGAGAATGCGGTAGAAGAGAGTGGGAGCGGCATCGATCAGTTTCGATACCTGCTCCACGCTGAGGACTTTGGGCAGTCGAAACGTCTTTCGCGGGTAGGGTGTTTCAGCAATGGTCCAGGGTTTCTTCAGCGTCGTCACGAAGAAGAATCGAAGCGCAGCAGTTCGCTGGTTGACTGTGTTGGCAGCCAGTTTGCGCTCGCGGAATAGGTAGGCCTGATATTGGCGAAGTTGGTCTGGGCCGAGTTGATCCGGTGGACGTTTGAAATAGCGCGCCAGGTCGGCAATCGTTTTGACGTACGTGCGTACAGTACTCTGAGAGTAATTCCGACGCTCGAGTTCTTCGAGCATCATCTTTCTAAGCTGGGTCACAAGGACCTCCTTGTGACCCGACACTATCCCAGTTTCCACATCGCCGCTTGGAACGCCCACGCGTAGCGTCTGCCGCTTCGGCTTCGTTCAAGTCGGCTTTTAGGGCTTGTCGATTCGCGTACTCGCTCCGTAACGCAAGCCGTCAACCAGTAGTTCGACCATCTTTCGCGCATAGACGAGTTCATCGTCCTGAGATCCCCGGCATAGGTTTGCGACTGCGTGTAGCAGGTCGCCGAGGCCTGGACATAATGAGAATTCGGGAAAATCGCAACCGCTAGCACGGAACCTCGTGCAGCCTGGAGCCCCAAACATGCCTAAATTTATTGATGCGAAGCTGCAGGACTTCCTGAGCAATCTTGTGACTTCGAAGCACCACGATCTGCTGGAGATGTTGACCGAAGATGCGGTCATGGAATTTCCATATCATCTTCCGACGACCCCAGCTCAGCTAGTCGGGAAGCAGGAAATCGTGGAATTCTTCTCTGCTTTCGGGGATTTACTGACCGTCGATGAAATTCTTTTGGTCGCGGCACATCAGACTACCAATCCCAACGTCGCTGTTCTTGAGTTCGAAGGCAGAGGCAAAGCCACGCAAACGGGACGGCCCTACCTGCAGAAGTACATTACTGTGCTCACATTCCGTGACGGACGGATCTCTCACTGGAAAGACTATTGGAATCCGGCCAATGTTATTAACGCAACGGCAGAATCGGATTCGACCCCGTCCTAAGGAAAGGGGTTGTCCGCTGTCATCGACTTTCTGGCACCGGCGATCGCACCTCCACACTTGACCCGTATGCTCGGGCATGTAAGCGTCCAAACGACAGAACGGTACTTGGGCTGCAAACAAAGAATCCGCGATGTCGTCAACGATCGCATCGGGCTTGAGCCGGAGTAGATTGGATGGATCGAGGCCGACTTGTCCTTACTTGCGGGAGCGGGCTTTTGTAAGGCGATCGAGCCATTCGACCAACAAAGCACGTTCAGCTTCAGTGAAGACGTTTGGTTCAGATGGATGCGCCTCTGCAACGCCGGTAACAAGAGCTCGTAGCGTGGTGGCTGCCGCGGCAACGGTCGGAGCAGGCAAGATGGATTGATCCGTGACAATGACTGCCAGTGCCGCATCGCAGGCTGTATCCGACAAGGACATATCGCGCTGCTCGCCCGTCATGCCGAGCAACATCATCACGATGCCGCAGGCGGCTGCATGAAAGAGATGCGCTGCTCGTTCTTCGCTGACACGCAGCCGTCCAGCCGCAGCCACGCGCTGCATGTGATGTCGCAGCATGCGGTGTGATCGTTCGGCCGCCCAGCTCTCCGTCCCTGGATGGGGGTCTGCATACATCAGCAGATAGAGCTCAGGGTTGGTAAGCCCGAACTGTATGTGCAGCCTCCAGCCCGCGCGAAGTGACTCGACGGGATCTTCTGTAATTACCGGGGGCCGCTTCTTCGCCATGTAAACGCCGAAACCATAGTCCGCAACTGCGTTCAGCAGGCCCGCTTTGTCGTTGAAAAGTCGATAAAGAGTAGGCGGCTGCACACGCGCAGCTTCGGCCACCGCGCGGGTGGTGAGTGCGTCGCGGCCACTCTTCGTCAGAAGCGCCAACGCCGCCTTGAGAATGCGCTCACGATGGCCGCTCGACGGCGCAGACTCACCCTCTCTGCTCTTCTCGGAGACGGACTTTCGAGCTTTCGTTGCCACCGGTTCATCTTAGCCGATTGTTACCACTGAATATAAATTTATGTTATCAATGAAAACAGCAGGCGAGCGATTTCCTTGCCGAAAGGATGACAGCATGATCGTGGTTACAGGGGCAACCGGGCAGATAGGCCGGCAGATCGTCGAAGGGCTTTTAACGCAATTACCGAGTGCGCAGATTGGTGCGAGCGTTCGTGATCCAGAAAAGGCCAGAGACTTCGAACAGCGTGGCGTTCGAGTGTCCAAGGGAGATTTCACCGATCCTTCCAGTCTGGCCGAAGCCTTGGACGGCGCGGAACAGGTGCTGATCATCTCTGGGAACACCCTCGGCGAAGAAAGGGTCCGGCAGCATGGCAACGCGATTCAGGCCGCCAAGGACGCCGGCGCAAAACGCATCCTCTATACCAGCCATCAGGCAGCTAACCCATCGTCGGCTGTTGCCTTCGCGCGGGATCATGCCGCGACGGAAGCGCTGCTTCAGTCCTCTGGTGTTCCGTTTGTCTCGCTACGCAACGGGTTCTATGCCGAATCGGCTGTGTATCAGCTGGGTGGGATGAAAGAGACCGGCCGGCTTGCCTTGCCGGAAGATGGTCCGGTCTCCTGGACGGCTCGCGCCGATCTTGCGGTAGCGGCCGTAGCTGCACTGACCGACACGAGTCTCTTCGAGGGGATCACACCACCGCTGACCGCCTCCGAAGCTGTGGAATTTGCGGATATTGCCAGGCTTGCCTCTGAGATACTCCAACGCGACATAACGAGGGTCGTCGTCAGCGATGAGGAGTATCGGAGAGCCCAGCTTGCGCATGGATTTCCCGGGCGGATGGTCGACCTGCTTGCATCGCTTTTTGGCGCGACCAGAGCTCTTGAGTTCGACGTGGTCGATCCAACGCTGGAGCGGATCCTGGGGCGCAAACCTACGGCCATGAGCGAGACTCTCCGCAACTTCTTGTCGCAAGCCGAAGCGAAACATCCATGACTCGGCGAGTGGCCAAGGCGAGGGGCGCCTACATTCCTCGCTCTAGTCTCAGCTACCCGCCTCAAACGGGTCGCTCGGCAAGTCGCAGTTAGGCCGACTTCACGGTACCGATTCTCAAGCGGGCGGCTTAGCCCGGGCCACTGCCCACTGCTCGAGATTGCGGTTCAACCCCAGATCTGCTCACGTCGCCGGGTACGCGTTCTTGCACACCGAGATCACCACTTGTCTCAGCCAGCGCTGGGCAGGGTCGGCATCCACTCGCGGGTGCCACATTGCAGAAACCAGTATCTCTGGCATGGGTACCGGAATCTCGAATTGCTGGACACCCAAAGTGGTACTTCGGTCCTTGATAAGAGCGTTCGCCAGGCTTGCACGTGGTACCAGTGCGATCAGATCGGAGCTGGCCGCCACTCGCATGGCATCCGGAAAGCCAGGCACGACAACCTGCACCACCCGTCCGAGATGAACTTTGTGTAAGGCAGCGTCCACCAGGCCTTTGGATCCTCCGCGCTGCGTCGAAGCAACCTGGCCGCAGGCAGCAAAACGCTTAGGCGTCACCTTTCCGCCTGCGAGAAGTGGGTGCCCACTTCGGGCGACGCCGATGTACTTGTCCCGAAAGAGAAAGTGCGTGCGGACCTCCGGCGCTGACGTTCCTCGTTTCCCGATTTCTAAGTCGATCACGCCGTCTCTGAGGAGATCCGGATCTGCTTCATGCTTCGGCACAAAGCGAAGGCGCACGCCTGGCGCGGCTTTGATGATGTCTGAGATGATGGCGCTTGAAAGCACCTCCATGAACCACTCTCCGGCACGAATGGTGAACGTCAGGTCGAGCGCGGCAGGGTCCAAGTGGGCTCGAAAAGGCTGCAGAACCGACTTCGCATCAAGGGCGAGCGAGTGCACCCGCTCGCGCAACGCTGTGGCATGAGGAGTTGGTACCAGCCCGCGCCCCGCGCGCACCAGCAACGGATCACCTGTCGCTCGTCGCAGGCGCACAAGTGTACGGCTCATTGCGGAGGAGCTAAGGCCCAGTCGGCGGGCCGCTCCGATCACGCTGCCTTCCGCCAGAAGTACATCCAACGCACTAAGAAGATTCAGGTCGACGGCATCCATTGGAGCAGTATAGAGTCTCCGGCGCTCGAATGATAGCGTCAGGTGCAATTATGAAGTGCATCTCGTGCGTCTGGCGCTTACTCCGGCATTTGCCCATAATCGAAGGTAGTAAAGACAAAGAAGAAACGGCATGCCCTCCAACTTTTCCAAGCAAACAGCCCGCACTATCCTTCTCATCGCCGCCTCGCGCGGTCTTGGCCTGGCAATGGCAGAAGAATTTCTCAAGGACGGGTGGAATGTTGTTGGAACAGTTCGGGCGGGATCTGGCCGAACAAAACTGCATGATCTTGCTGACCAATTTCAGGAACGGCTTGCAATAGAAACGCTGGACATCTGCGAACAGGCCCAAGTCGAAGCTTTACGGCATCGCCTATCGGGGCGGGTCTTCGACATGCTTTTTGTGAACGCCGGCACGACCAATGACGAAACAGAAACGATCGGAGATGTGACAACGGATGAGTTCGTGCGCGTCATGGTCACAAATGCGCTCTGTCCGATGCGAGTCGTCGAGTCGCTACAGGATTTGGTCTCCGCCAGCGGCCTGATCGGGGTGATGTCATCCGGGCAAGGGAGTGTCGCTAACAACGTTAGCGGAAGGCGTGAGGTCTATCGCGGTAGCAAGGCAGCCTTGAACCAGTTGATGCGCAGCTACGCCGCCCGCAACTCCGCTACGCTGCGTGCAATGGTTCTAATGGCTCCCGGCTGGGTCCGTACGGAGTTGGGCGGACCGGATGCACGCCTGAGCATTGACGAAAGCGTTCCAAACCTGGTGAATGTTCTGCTCAAAAAACAAGGCAATGCCGGTCTTGAGTACCTGGATTATTTAGGCCGCACTGTGCCCTGGTAGCAGCTACAGCGCCTCTCTGCGCGCCTGGCGCCACACACTCCGAGAGCCCGTGCACAGCACTCCAATCGACAGAAATAAGAGCGGGCAGGGCGCAGGGCGCCGCGAATTCACAAAGCAAAGGATAAGGACAATGCGAGTATTTGTTACGGGTGCTACAGGCTTTGTAGGCTCGGCAGTCGTTCAAGATTTACTCCAGAATGGCTATGAAGTGCTTGGACTGGCTCGTTCTGAGAAATCGGCCCAAGCGTTGAAATCGCTTGGTGTGGACGTGCTTCAGGGCCATATTGAGGATTTGGCGAGCTTACGCGAAGGTGCGAAATTATGTGATGGCGTGATCCACACTGCCTTCAATACCGCCTTTAGCGAAAATGAAACCTTCGCACAACTCAAGCAAAATAGCGAGAATGATCGGGTTGCCATCGAAGCCATGGGTCAGCAGCTTGAAGGAAGTGAGCGTCTATTGCTTGTTACAACAGGGACAGCCACTCTAAAGCCTGGCTCACTTTCCGATGAGGACGATAGTACCGCTTATTCGCCCGAACAATTTCGAGTTTTATGTGAGTACGGGGCGGATTCTGTCGCTCGCCGTGGAGTCCGTATAGGGGTTATCAGGCTGTCTCCAACCGTACATGGCGAAGGAGACCATGGTTTTGTGCCACTCCTTATCCGAACCGCTCGCGGAAAAGGCTTTTCAGCATACGTAGGAGAAGGCCTCAATCGTTGGAGTGCTGTGCATCGCCTTGATGCCGCTCGCCTTTATCGCTTGGCGCTCAAAAATACCAAGCCTGGTAAACGCTTTCATGCGGCAGCCGAATCGGCGATCTCGTTTCGAGACATCGCACACGCGATTGGCCGTGGTTTGGGGGTGCCAGTTGTCTCAATAAAACCTGAAGAAGCTGCGGCTCATTTCGGGTGGTTTAAGTTCTTTGCGGAACTTGATGCTCCTGCCGCAAGTGACAAAACCCGAGTTGAACTTGGCTGGAAGCCGGTGGAGGTAACACTGGCAACGGATCTTGATGGCCCCCATTATTTCAGAAACTCGACGGACTGAACTACTACGCCCTTTGCACTTTTACTTCTGACCGCACTTCACGAGTTCACAAAGCAGCCGCGAGTTCACAAAGCAAAGGATAGGACAATGCGAGTATTTGTTACGGGTGCTACAGGTTTCATAGGTTCGGCGGTCGTCCCGGAATTGATCGGCGCTGGCCATCAGGTAATTGGACTTGCCCGGTCTGAGGCTGGCGCCGAGGCGCTCACCCGTGCCGGGGCGGAGGTCTTCCGCGGGGACGTGAACGACCTGGACCGCCTGCGGACCGCCGCACAGGCGGCCGACGGCGTCATCCACGCGGCCTTCAACCACGACTTCTCCAACTTGAAGCAAAACAGCGAGGACGACCGCAAGGTCATCGAGACGCTCGGCGAGGTGCTGGCCGGCTCGGACCGGCCGCTCGTCATCACCTCCGGCACGGGTCTCGCCCGGTCAAAGACCGGCAGCCCCGCACTGGAGACCGACAACCACGTCAGTTCGGCGGAGTTCCCCCGCGCAGCCTCCGAGGAGGCGGCCGACGCCCTCATCGCCAAGGGCGGGCGCGTGATCGTGATGCGGCTGCCGCAGGTGCACGACACGCGCAAGCAGGGCCGGGTCACCTATCACATCCAGACGGCGCGGCAACAGGGCCGGGTGGCGTATGTCGGCGAGGGTAAAAACCGCGTGCCGGCCGTGCACGTCTCCGACGCCGTCCGGCTTTACCGGCTGGCGCTCGAGAAGGGCCAGGCAGGCGCGCGCTACCACGCGGTCGGCGAGGAGGGCGTCGCCCTGCGCGACATCGCCGAGGTGATCGGTGCGGGGTTGAAGATGCCGGTCGAGTCGATCACACCGGAGGAGGCGCCGAAGTACTTCGGCTGGATGGCGCACCTCGCCACGATCGATCTTGCGGCGTCCAGCGCGCTGACGCGCCAACAGCTGGGCTGGGTGCCGACTGGACCCGGACTGATTGCCGATCTCGAACAGATGCAGTACTAAGAATTACTCCTACTGAAGCAGTGGTTTGCCCGGGCTATTTCACTCTGGAGAAATCACTGGGCATTAACGACTCAAACTGACTATATCGTCAGTGTCGCTTCCTTTGTATGCCGTGCGCCAGCATAGTTTCACAGGTCAATGAGCTTCCTGCAGCTTGGATTTCCGCGTTCAATTTTGGCGGAGTGCCACGCCGCATAATCGAAATGGGGATAAGCGGCGACATCCGCCTTGCAATCTCCGGCGACTTACTGGCCGAAGTATCGCGAGTCCAGACCGAAAAATTCAAGTGGGCGCCGGACCGGCTAAAGGAATGGGAACACGATATTCTCACATTCACGGAGAAAGTCCAGCCAGTAAAGCGCGTGGACGTAATCAGCGCCGACCCAACGGATAACCGAATCCTCGAATGTGCCGTCGCTGCGGGAGCCGACTACATCGTAACCGGGGATAAACACCTTCTCCGGCTGCTCGCCTTCACCAAGGGGACAGCTCAAGAAAGGGAAATTTCCGTACGCTTGTATGTTTGTTTTGTGGGGCAGATCGGTCGTACGTAGATCTTAAAGATCGAGCTTAGCTTCGGGTCGCCACACACGCTGCCTTGAAACTCGGATGAATGCCTGGGCCGTTGGAGTCCGTATCTGAGTTCGATGGTTAGATTTGGCCCACCTAGAGAAACCTGGATGACACGATTCCGGGATGGACAGGAGAGCCAAGATGGAGTTATATGAATACGCCGTGTCGTATCACGGGCTCGCGCACACCCACATGGACACGCTCTGCCACATGGCATGGAACGGGAAGATGTACAACGGCTTCCCGCAAACTGATGTGACGGACCGCGGGGCCAAGGAACTGGCGATCACCAATTACAAAAACGGGATCTTCACGCGCGGCGTGTTGTTCGATATTCCGCGGTTGAAAGGCAAGCAGTGGCTGGAGCCGGGCGAGGCGATCTATCCGGAAGATCTGGATGCGTGGCTGAAGAAGACGGGGGTGAAACTCGAGCCGGGCGATGTGGTCTTCATTCGCACCGGCCGCTGGGCGAGGCGCGCGGCGAAAGGGGCATGGAATACGTCGAGCGTTGCGGGACTTTATGCGACTTGCGCCCCGTGGCTGAAAAAACACGATGTGGCGATGGTGGGCAGCGATTCCGATACGGACGTTATGCCGAGCGGCATCGAAGGCGTAGCGCAGCCCATGCATCAGCTCCTTCTGGTCGCAATGGGCACGCCGATCTTCGATAACTGTGACCTGGAGGCGCTGGGCGACGCGGCGGCGCAACGGAACCGCTGGACATTTCTGGTGAGCGCGGCGCCGATCCCGGTGAACGGCGGAACGGGATCGCCGTTGAATCCGATCGCGACGTTTTGATCATGCCGTGTCCACGGCTGCAAATCACTCGCTAATGACGCTCCTTCACGATGACCTTCGGCACGTGATCGCAGCTTGCTGCACTAAACACTCACATCCTTTCTTTGGCCCGCTCAAACCACAGTAGTGGGCGGTTCTCACGTACAAACACGTCGACCATCGCCTACGCCAATTCGGCATCTGCCAGGCTGTCAACTCGAAGGCACATGGAAACGGGCCCTTTCCGGCAATGGCAGCTTTTCGGCAATCCCAGTGTTCCGCTGGAAGGACTCATGCCTATCGGTTCGGTAAAATCATGCTCCAGAGACAAATCCAGATAGGAGGAGATGAACGTGGCAACACTGACAGGAAGATCGGCTTTGGTGACAGGGGCGTCCCGCGGCATTGGCGCGGCGATTGCCCAAAGGCTAGCGAAGGAAGGGGCGGAGGTCGCGATCACTTACAGTTCCTCGACAGAACGTGCGCAGCAGTTGGTCAAAGAGATTACCGACGGGGGCGGGAGGGCGATCGCGATCAAGGCTGACGCGGTCGACCAGAGCGCTGTACGCAACGCAGTGAATGCGACAGCGAAGGAGTTTGGCAAAATCGACGTCCTGGTGAACAATGCAGGTGTGCTGGCTTTGGGGCCCATCGCGAACTTCCCGGTAGACGACTTCGAGAAGGCGCTTTCAGTCAATGTACGCAGCGTTTTTACTGCAATACAGGAGACCTTGCGGCACATGCCAGATGGTGGACGGATCATCACCATCGGCTCGGTGAACAGCGATCGGATGCCCTTCCAGGGCGGGTCGGTCTACGCGTTGACGAAAGGCGCTGTAGCCAGTTTTACCAAGGGATTGGCACGCGATCTGGGTGAGCGCAGCATCACGGTCAACAATATTCAACCGGGTCCGGTGGATACTGAGGCAAATCCAGCGAGTGGGCCCTTTGCTGATACTTTGCTTGGGCTGATGGCAGTAAAGCGCTACGGGCATGCTGAAGAGATTGCTGCCATGGCGGCTTACCTCGCAGGTCCAGAAGCAGGGTACATAACAGGTGCTTCTCTTCTGATCGATGGCGGATTTGCTGCGTGACAGGCTGGCCCCTCGTTAAGCATTGAAAACATTCTTCGGTCCACGATAAGACGGGATTGGTTTGAAAAGACGGCTCTCCGGGAAGGCTATGCCGAAGGCCGGAGTTGCTACGAACCCGTTGCCAAGGCATGTATTGAAATCACACCGAAAACGCCGTTAGCAATCGGATGCAGAATGCGCGCAGGCCCAAAAACAAGCGCACACGACATCCAAAATCTATTCTGAGACTGCCAGATCTTGAGCATTCAAAATCGGCCGTGTTGAACAGCCTTCCATCACCAGGTTCGCAACGCTCTTACGATCATGCGATTCGTGAGTTCATTGAGTGGTACTGCTCTGAGCCACGGTTGGCCTTCAACAAGACCGTTGTGACGCGGTATCGGATCTTCCTTGAACAGGCTAACTATGCCTCATCAACGATTAATCTTCGATTGGCGGCTGTAAGACGGCTAGCATATGAGGGCTCTGATGCCGGACTGCTCAGCCCCGACTTAGCTGCCGGCATCCGAAGAGTGAAGGGCGCAAAGAAACATGGCGTTCGCCTTGGCAATTGGCTCACAGCTGACCAAGGATTATCCCTGCTCGGTATGTTTAACCGCGATTGCTTGCGTGGCAAACGTGACTACGCGACGGCAGCAGCGTTACTTAGTTGTGGTCTCACGCGTGCCGAGCTGGCGGCCCTCTCGCTACGAGAAACTGCAGAGACGCGAGGAACACTGGGTTTGCCGACCTCGTGGGCAAAGGAAGGCATATACGGACGGTACCGGTTCCGGATTGGGTGAGCGAGGCGATCCAAGAACGGCTCTCAGCTGCGGATATTCACAGCGGTCCAATCTTTCGTGCCATCAACAAGGCAGGAAGAATCTTGTTGCACATGCTGCATATATTTTATTTGTAGCATTTACTTCAGATATCGTCTATGCTGACTTAGGAGGTTCCACCATGCCACCGCTCGCACATTCCCATCGTCAATCGCCGCCAACGGCGCAGGAAGCCGCCCTAGCCCGCGTTTCCGGGCAACGTCTGTCTGACTATGCGCGGCGGAAAAAGCCGCTATCGCTGTGGGTAATGGAAGCCGGGCAGGAGCAGCCGATCGAGCTGCCGGCCGGCGCGGTCGCCCAGCTGATGGACATCCTGGAGGCCATGGCGGCGGGCCGCGGCGTCACCATCATCCCTGAAAATGCCGAGCTGACCACCGTGGAGGCCGCGAGCATTTTGAACGTATCCCGCCCGTTCCTGATCAAGCTCCTTGAAGACAAGGCGATCCCGCATCGCCTGGTCGGCAAGCATCGCCGCATTCTGGTCGATGACGTGATGGCCTATAAGGACCGCATCGATGAGGAGCGTGAGGCCGTCCTGGACCAGCTGACGGCGGACGCGCAGGAGAATGACATGGGCTATCGCCGTCCATGAGCAGTTACGCAGCGCTGCTTGACGCCAATGTGCTTTACCCCGCGCCGCTGCGTGACCTGCTTTTGCAGCTGACCGTCACCGATCTGTACAAGTCGAAATGGACCGCCGACATTCACCGGGAATGGATCGAGAATTTGCTGCTCAACGAGCCGCACCGGGAGCGCGCCGAACTCCGATCGCATACAGCGTCATCAAGATCGCTCGATGCATTAAGTTCTTGGCGGAATCGATCAGCAGAGCAACTTCGTCCATGCTGAGCACGGTCGGCAATCGTCTCGCTCGCTTCGGGAAAGGAATCTGATCCGGCAGGTATGGCCGCCGGAGCGTTTTCACAAACAGAAAGCGCAGTGGCGCCGTGCGCCCTTCCACGGTCGAGGCAGCCAGCTTACGGTCGCGGAACAAGTGAACCTGATACTCGCGGATGTGTTCGGGTCCTAAGCGTTCCGGCGGTTTGCCGAAGTAGCGGGCAAAATCCTCGACCGCCTTGATGTAGCTTCTTACGGTATTCTGAGCGTAATTACGGCGCTGGAGTTCATCCAGCATCAATTTTCGTAAACGGGTCACAAGGACCTCCTTGTGACCCCCAACTCTAACTTCTAGCCATGGCCTTTGCCTGCCCTTGTTGCTACTGCTTTACCCTGGACGAGAGCCCGCCGGGCACATTCCTCTGCTGCCCAGTGTGCTGGTGGGAGGATGATCCGATTCAGTTCGCCGATCCCGACTATCTTGGCGGCGCCAATCAGCCAAGTCTCAACAACGCCCGAGAGAACTTTCAAAGCATACGTGTTAGTGATCCTCGACTAAAGCAACACGCACGTGAACCACGACCAGAGGAACTCCCGGAGAACAACAAATGCTGATGAACGAGCCCGCGCAGCGTCCCTGCGCAAGCGGTTAGTTCAAACGCGCATCACAGATCGGAAGGGGACTTGAACGAAGCCGAAGCGGCAGACGCTACGCGTGGGCGTTCCAAGCGGCGATGTGGAAACTGGGATAGTGTCGGGTCACAAGGAGGTCCTTGTGACCCAGCTTAGAAAGATGATGCTCGAAGAACTCGAGCGTCGGAATTACTCTCAGAGTACTGTACGCACGTACGTCAAAACGATTGCCGACCTGGCGCGCTATTTCAAACGTCCACCGGATCAACTCGGCCCAGACCAACTTCGCCAATATCAGGCCTACCTATTCCGCGAGCGCAAACTGGCTGCCAACACAGTCAACCAGCGAACTGCTGCGCTTCGATTCTTCTTCGTGACGACGCTGAAGAAACCCTGGACCATTGCTGAAACACCCTACCCGCGAAAGACGTTTCGACTGCCCAAAGTCCTCAGCGTGGAGCAGGTATCGAAACTGATCGATGCCGCTCCCACTCTCTTCTACCGCATTCTCTTGATGACCCTGTACGCGACTGGATTGCGGCGTGCTGAACTGGCGCACTTAAAAATGCCGGACATTGATAGTGAACGGATGTTGATTCACGTCAAAGGCGGAAAAGGCCGCAAAGATCGCGATGTCATGCTCAGTCCGATCCTCCTGGAGGAGCTTCGGACTTACGTGCGCGGACTTCGAAGGAAACCGGACGTCTGGTTATTTCCCGGCAACCGTTGGCACACCGGCAAAATGCCGATCAGCACGAAGGTGATTTGGTCGGCCTGCCGACAGGCTGCGACACGTGCGGGGCTCGGAGATGAGATCCATCCCCACACGCTTCGGCACTGCTTCGCGACTCATTTGCTCGAGTCAGGCGCCGATCTTCGCACCATCCAACTGCTGCTCGGGCATCGCGATCTGGAAGAGACCACGCTGTACCTGCATCTTTCCAATGCTCGAATGAGTGCTACAGCCAGTCCTCTGGACAAGCTGAAGTTAGCCGCCTTTCTCGCGCAAGACGACGAATAGATGAACCGGCCATCGCTTGAGATGGCCGATGTCGTTCGCAGTGCGGGCCGGAACTTCATCGAACGAAATCGTTCCTGGCTGAACCGGCTCCACTTAAAAGTGTTGACAGCCATCGAGCGCTGCCGCACCGCTGCGCTCGGCGGTCATCTCGATAAGTGTGTGCGCTGTGGACATCATGCCATCTCATTCAACTCCTGCAGGAACAGGCACTGCCCCAAGTGTCAGGCGAACGCTCGCGATCATTGGCTAGCAGCCCGCCAACGCGAACTTCTGCCGACACGATACGCGCATGTTGTTTTCACTCTGCCGCATGAACTGGCGCCACTCGCTTTGCAGAATAAGAAAGTGGTTTACGACTTACTCTTTCGAATCAGCGCCGAGACATTACTTGAGGTCGCTCGCGATCCGCAGCATCTCGGCGCGGACATTGGCTTCTTCAGTGTGCTGCATAGTTGGAATCAGAAACTCCAACATCATCCCCACATTCACTGCATCGTTCCGGCCGGCGGATTAGCGCCCGATCGCACCCATTGGATACCGTGCCAGCAAAAGTTCTTCCTTCCAGTCGGCGTGTTGGCCGAAGTCTTTCGTGGCAAGTTCACCGAAGCGCTGAAGGAAACTTTCGCAGGCAACAAACTCGGGTTTCATGGGTCCATGAAGCCACTCGGACGGCCCAAAGTCTTCGCGCAACTAGTACGACAGACCTTTCGTAAGAAGTGGGTTGTTTATGCGAAACGGCCGTTTGGCGGCGCGGAACACGCCCTCCGTTATCTCGGCTGCTATACCCATCGAGTCGCTATCTCGAATCCTCGGCTTGTCGCGTTTGCCGACGATCAAGTGACTTTCCGTTGGCGCGATTCGGCACACCAGAACCAGCAGCGCCTCATGACTCTGCACGTTAACGAGTTCTTGCGACGCTTCCTGTTGCATGTCCTGCCGCCACGCTTTGTGCGCATCCGCCACTTCGGCTTCCTCAGTACACGCAAACGCTCCACGCTTCTGCCGTTGTGTTTTCGTCTGCTGGGCGCAACCGCTGTGGTGCCGGAAAAGGCAGCTACAAGCACTGGGCGACAATCACAGCCGCGCGTGGCCTGGTTGTGCCCGCGCTGCCATGGGCCGATGATGATTCTGGAACGCTGGAGCGCTTTACAACTTCGCTTCCGCGCTCCTCCGCCACTCCACTCAACCGCGGCCTAAGTCCACATGACGTTTTGCTACACATCTCTCGAATCCGCTTCGCACGTTTGTGCGTTTACCCGACGTGTGACTTTTATGGCTCGACTCACCCAGCACGAGAACTTCACTTCAAGCTCACCGACCCACTTCTCACGCCTCCCGCTGCTCACAGGTTGAATCCGGTGTTTGAAAACCCATAAGCCGGAGCATTCGTCGCGGCTTCCTTCAAGTCCCAGTATCAAAAGCGATCCGGCAAGTGACCTCGTCCACCTTCCTCAGCCGTATCGTGCCGAATCGCTCCTGATACTGACCTAAGACTTCTCGGTACTAATTTCGTCGAACCGGATAAAAAAGGGCGGCCCACACTAATCGGCGGCGTTGCTCTTCCCAGAAAGTGACGCCCAGCCATCCGGATACTCTACGGTAGAGATGCACGAGTTCTCCTTCGAACACCTGACCGACGTTGAATTTGAGGAATTCTGCTTTGACTTGCTCCACGAATTGGGCTTCATGAATATCGATTGGCGCAAAGGGACGAATCTAAACAGTAGTCCCTCTGATCGGGGACGGGACATCGTCTGCCAACATACCCGAACGGACGTGGATGAGACGTTTAGTCTGGAGACGTGGTTCGTTGACTGCAAGCACTATCGGAAAGGCGTTCCGCCCGAAGCGCTACAAGGCCTGCTCACATGGGCGGAAGCTAAGCGCCCCGACCACGTGCTGGTCGTGACTTCAGGATTCTTATCCAATCCGACGAAAGACTATTTACAAGATTACAAAGACAATCGGCGGCCGCCTTTTCGCATACGTTATTGGGAAAGGCCAAAGCTCGAGAAGCTTACGAGCGGTAAAGACAACCTCGTAAAGAAGTTCCGACTAGCAGAAACGAGTCCGATTTCGATGAGTTTGGCGACGAGTGCGCTTTCAGGCAAGTGGTGGCGGTTTAGCAAATACATCATCGATGACGACAGGATAAAAGCTGCAAATCGCGCGAGGCTTCAGCAATACGAGTTAACAAGTCGCGCCGTACATGAAGGGCTCGCGAACCTACTTGCAATGTTGCGGGAGATCGGAGCTCGATGCGAGTGGGATAGCGACAAAGACTTTGAGGAGATGGGGTTTGCTGTCGCAAAGTTGAAGCCGCGAGCGAGGCGTGAATTCTCGTTAGATCAAATCTGTCGGATCGAATCAATACAAGCTCGCTCTGGAATTGTGCTTGCTCCTTTAATGGTGAACGGACGCGTTTTTGAACCCGAAGCTAAGCACATCGAGAGACTCCGAGGCGCTTGTCCTTTGCCAAGCGATGCGGGTAAGCGGATTGTGGATTGGTGTTCTGAACACGGCCTGCTCGGGATTTTGCCGCACATAGCCGAATCCGTCTACATGGCACCACGATGGAGGCGATCGGGCCGTAGTGCGTCCAACGACGGCGAGATGGTGCCGGTGCTTCCTGGTTGGCAGCGGGTTTCCGGATCTTGGTCGTGTGGTCACCGGACACTATCAACTAACGAAAAGTCACATCTGGGTCGACACGGAACACTCGTGGATCCGGCGCACATCTCAGAGTTCCTCGTTGAGGGCATCAACTATGGAGTCGTTTACATTAGGCATGCAGATGCATATGGAAGCCATAGCGAGATAAAACTCGAAGGTCTCATTGAAAGCTGGACTTCCTTCTTCCCTGACGTTCCGTCCCGTTTGCGTACTTCATTCGAATATCCTCGACCTCTGACGGATGAGTTTTGGCGCATGTATAGCGAGCCCCTGGAAACGTTCCTGCGTTATGCTGTGCTTCTATTCGAGGCGCTGACACCCACGCCTCACGCTTACAACCTCTCGCCCCTCATTGAACCTATCCGTTTAACGATAGAAAATCATGAACTTGAATACGAGTCCGTTGTCGAGTCCGCCCAATTTCCATCGTTGCTCTCGGCTTACGCCCTAGCTGGTTCACGTCGGTTCTCGGTCGAACAGAGGCAGCGCAAGCGCGAAAATCGATAGGTTAAATCGGATGCATCCTGAAAACGCGCCAACGTGCAGCCAAGTGGACGATCACGGTCGCGAACAAAAGCCGGAATACTGGCTGCCATGGCCAAGAAACGCAAACGCGCCCAAATCTGTACTCAAGCTGCCCGACCTTGAGTATTCGAAGTCGGCCGTCTTAACAGTCTGCCGTCGGTTAGCTCGCAACGCTCATACGATCACGCTATACGTCAATTCATCGATTGGTACTGCTCAGAGCCTCGTCTCGCATTCAACAGAATCGTCGTGACAAGATACCGTACTTTCTCGAGTAAGCTCATTACGCCTCATCAACGATCAAGCTGCGGCTCGCCGCGGTACGGCGTTTAGCCGACGAGGCTGCTGACACAGGCTTGCTCAGCCCCGGACCTCGCGGCCGGCATACACCGTGTGAAAGGTGCGAAGAGGTACGGCGCCCGGGTTGGCAATTGGCTCACAGCGGAACAGGGCAGGGCTCTCCTCTCTGCCTTTGATCGAACTGTACTCCGGGGCAAGCGCGACTACGCCATGGTTGCCGTCCTCCTCGGGTGCGGCTTGCGACGGGCCGAGGTAACTGCGGCAAAGAGAAGAACACTGGGTATTCGCCGACCTCCTTACGAAGGGTGGCCATATCAAGACAGTTCCCATACCCCACTGGGTCGCTGAAGCGGTCCGCGTCTGGTTGGCAGAGGCTGGCGTCACCGAAGACGCCGTCTTCCGCGCGATCAACAAAGGAGGACGGCTAGCGCCGAACTGGTTCAGCCCTAAAGTTGTATGGGGAGTGGTCAAGCAAACTTCTAACCCTTGCGAGCTGGCGAACATTGCGCCTCACGATCTTCGGCGCACTTGCGCACGTCTCTGTCACCTGGCCGGGGGAGAACTCGAGCAGATCCAATTCCTGCTCGGACACAGCAGCGTGCAAACGACCGAACGGTATCTGGTCTGCAAACAACGATTACGGAATGCGGTCAACGATAACCTCGGCCTTGAGCCGCAAGCATGAGCTCGTTGGTCAAACGGACTACTAGGTAAGGATCTGCGTATGCCTGATTGCCAATATCGAGCCATGAAGGCGCGCCTCCTTGTCTCGGTAACCTTTCTCGGTGCATGCCAGAACCTTGCGCTTGCTCAAGATGTCACCGTCTCGGCGAAAGCGCCACCCGACGAAAGCATCTCGCAATCGTATATGACACTCGACCAAGAGTGCCGAAACCTGGTCAACAAGCGTGATTCGGTGAATGCAATCTTTGCCTGCAAGAAGGTAGCAGACGAGGCGGATAAATACGATGCCAACACGCACTTCATCACCCGTCGGGGAGCGTACGTCTTCTACACAACGTCGTTGATACAGGCGAAAAAATACCAAGACGCGATTCACGCGGGTGACAAAGCTGTAGCTGTGGTACAGCTGGGCCATGGCGATGCTTCGGGAAGCAGCGCAGCTTTTGGCGTTCGTGGGCAGGCGGAAGCGTTTGCTGGTGATCTAGCGAGCGCAGATTGGGATCTAGAGAAGGCTGAAAATTATGAACGTGACGGCTTAAATAGCCCAGCAGGGCATGAACTGGGCATCCAACACTCCAAAACTCTAAGATGCTCGCTCATGTTTCACGCTCAGGTGCTTGCGGCCTTGGGAAAGCAAGAGGCGGCAGCGAAGAAGGCGGCGGAAGCCGCCAAGCTCTGATACCGATTAGTCCTGAAAAACGCGCATCTCACCTCAAATCCCTTCCGAAAGGTTGACCAAAAGCTAATCCCACGCCCTGACAACAATCACCACTCCAAAATCGCCCTCGCGCCCAAACCCCAGTCACAACCTATAGTCGAAACAGAATCAACAACATACCGCGAATCGCTTGGAACCGTAGTGTACACTCATAGCTTCCCGATCAGGAAACCGTAAACGAAAAGCGCCGGCCAGGCTGTCACGCCTCGGATCCGGCGCTTTTCCTTTTTATCCATAAGGAGAACTAATCAACCATGCCCGCCACCGAAGCCCAAATCGAAGCCAATCGCGCCAACGCCCTCCACTCCACAGGGCCACGTACCGAGTCAGGAAAATCCACCTCCTGCCTCAACAATTTCCGCCACGGATTCCGCAGCACCTTCCAGGTCCTGCCCACCGAAAACGAAGAAGAATTCGAAAGCCTCCTCTTCGCCATGCGCATGGAGCACCAGCCCGACACCCCCACCGAACACATGCTGGTCGACAAAATGGTCGAGCACTTCTGGCTCAGCCGCCGAGCGCAACTCCTCCAGGACCTCTCCATGGACACCGAAGAACCGGAGCGCAACCAGCAAAAATCCTTCGCTCTCTTCCTCCGCTACCAAACCACCAACGACCGAGGCTTCTCCAAATGCCTCAGCGACCTTCTAAAGTTCCGAGCCGATCGCCGCAAACAGGAAGCCGATCTCGAAAAGCAAAAACAAAGAGAAGCCGCCGAGCGCCGCAAAGAAGCCGAAGCCCTACGCAAACAAGAAGCGCACGAAGTTCGGGTTCGAATGGCAAACGCCAAAGCGGCCGACAAAGAACTCGACACCAGCATCCGCGAAACCATCGAAGCGCGCCTACCAGGACACACCCAGATCCCCTTCCGAGTCGTAAAGAACGTGCTCGCCAACGCATTAGAAGGCTTCAACGCCGAACTCGACGCCAACCCCGAGCTCGCCAAGATCTTCAAAGCCGCCTAAGGAGGTTACCGGCGGGGTCAACACAGGGTCAACAGAGCGCCGGTCGCGTTACCGAACCGAATCGCCAGGTAAACCTTTTTGATATCCTCGAAAGTTAAGGCACTTCTAGAGGTTTTCCCATGTCTGGACATAGTAAATGGGCCACAATCAAGCACAAAAAAGCCGCCCTCGATTCGAAACGCGGTAAGGTATTCACTCGCCTGATCAAGGAAATCATGATCGCCGCCCGCAATGGTGGCGACCCGGATATGAACCCGCGTCTCCGAACGGCTGTTCTCGCCGCTAAGAGCGTCAGCATGCCTGCCGACAACATCAAACGCGCCATCATGCGCGGCACCGGTGAACTCGAAGGCGGTCAGATCGATGAGATTCTCTATGAAGGTTACGGTCCTGGAGGTGCCGCCATCCTTGTCAACGTCGCCACCGACAATCGCAACCGTACCGTCAGCGATATTCGTCACATCTTCTCGAAAAACGGCGGCAACATGGGCGAGCAGGGAAGTGTCGCCTGGATGTTCGAACGGAAAAGCCAGATCATCGTCGATGCTGAAAAGATCGGCGAAGACCAGTTGATGGGCCTCGCGCTCGACGCCGGAGCCGACGATATTCGCGATCAGGACGGAGCGTGGGAAGTCCTTTCCGCGCCCGAAGCGCACGAAGCCGTGATCCAGGCTCTTGAAAAGGCAGGCATACAAACCGACTCGGCCGAGATCGCCATGATACCCAAGAACACCGTGAAACTCGAAGGCAAAAATGCGCAAGCCGTGATCAGGCTCTACGACGTTCTCGACGAACACGACGATGTCCAGAGCGTATACGGCAACTATGAAGTCGATGAAGTGGAAGCGCTCGCGTAATCGAGCCGTCTGACCAAACACCATACATGCGAATCGTTGGCGTAGATTGCGGGACCGAGAGGACTGGATTCGGCGTAATCGACTCCGACGGTCGCCGCCACCATCTCGTAAACGCCGGCGTCATTCGAACTAAGGTTTCCGATTCGCTAGACCTGCGCTTGAAGTCGATTGCAGCAGGGCTTCGCGAGGTGATCGAGAACTTCGCGCCCCAGGCTGTCGCTGTCGAAGAAGTGTTTCACGCCGTAAATGCCAAGTCGGCGTTGAAGCTGGCCCACGTGCGCGGTGTCGCCCTCTTGATGGCCGCCGAAGCCAGTCTCCCCGTGCATGAGTACTCGCCTCTTGCCGTGAAAATGAGTGTTGTCGGGTACGGTCGCGCCGAAAAGCATCAGGTGCAGATGATGGTTCTCTCTCTCCTCGGAGTCACCCAGCAGTTCGGCTCTTTTGACGCAACCGATGCTCTTGCAGTCGCCATCTGCCACGGCACGCACACCACACTTCCTGCTCTCGCAGGCGCTCGTAGATGAAGCTGCTCATCGCTGCTCTCCTGGCTGCGTCGCTTCTATGGAGCGATTCACCGCCCAAGCTGACCTTCATCAAAAGTTTTCCCGGCAGCGTTCCGGCCTACGAGTCGATCGACGTTGAGCGAACCGGCAATTTCATCTATCAGGAATCGACCAACGACGCACAGCCTCTGCAAGCCAAACTAGGCGAGGCCGATACCGCGGCGCTCTTTGCCATGGCCCAAAAGCTCGGCTACTTTAAGTCGCCCCTCGAATCCGGGCTGAAGGTCGCCAACACCGGAAAGAAGACCTTTCGCTACCTCGACAACAAGGGAGTGGCGACCGCCCAAATCTTCAACTACTCCACCGATGTCACCGCCCAGCAGCTCCTCGACCGCTTCGAACAGATCGCGGCCAGCGAACGCGCCTATATCGACCTCGATCGCACCGCCCACTTCGACAAACTCGGCGTCAATGATTCGCTCGCCATCGTCGAATCCCTCTGGCTTCGTAGGCAATTGGCTGCCCCGCAACAGTTTCTTCCTTTATTGACTCGCATCTCGAACGGCGAGTCCTACATGCACTTGGTGCGCGACCGTGCTGCCCGTTTGAAGGATGCCTTTGTCGCTACTCCGCCATCTCCGCAGGGCGCTGAACAGAACGCCAAGGCTGAGCAGAACCAAAAATGAACCGCCCCTTTGAGCGCGTCGTCTGGATTGTGCTCGACAGTGTTGGAATCGGCGCCATGCCGGACGCCGCCAGCTACGGGGATGTGGGAAGCGACACCCTCGGCAACGTCGCCAAACAACATCCCCTGCTGCTTCCCACCCTCACCAGGTTGGGCCTCTCGAACATCAAACCTCTCGCTGGTCTGTCGGCTGTCGATCGTCCCGCTGGAGCCTATGGTCGTTGTGCGTTAGCCTCTCCCGGCAAGGACACCACCACCGGCCACTGGGAGATGGCTGGTATTGTGCTCGATAAGCCCTTCCCGGTCTATCCCCATGGTTTCCCTCCTGAAATCATGCAGGCTTTCGAGGCGAAGATCGGCCGTCAAACTCTTGGCAACAAGGCCGCCTCCGGCACCGAAATCATCGCTGAACTGGGCGATGAGCACATGAAAACGGGACGCCCCATCGTCTACACGTCGGCTGACAGCGTCTTTCAAGTAGCCGCGCATGAGAGCGTCATCCCGCTCGATGAGCTCTATCGTATCTGCCTCACCGCTCGCGAAATCTTGCAGGGACCGAATGAAGTCGGGCGCGTCATCGCTCGACCCTTCATCGGTCAGCCCGGTCGCTTCACCCGCACTGCCAATCGCAAGGACTTCGCGGTCCCTCCACCTCCCGGCATGTTGCTCGACAAGCTATGTGAGCACGATGTTCCCGTCTATGCCGTCGGCAAAATCTCCGATATCTTCCTCGGGCGCGGAATCTCGCGAAGCGTCAAAACCAAGGACAACGCCGATGGGATGCAGAAGACCGTCACTGCCATGAGTGAACAACCCGACGGCCTGATCTTCGTCAATTTGGTGGACTTCGACCAGCTCTTTGGACATCGCAATAACGTCAGCGGCTATGGCGACGCCTTGGAAGCAGTAGATGCCTGGTTGCCCTCGCTTCCTTTGAACGACCGGGACCTGCTGATCCTCACCGCTGACCACGGCTGCGACCCCACCACGCCTTCCACCGATCACTCGCGCGAATACACGCCTCTGCTGGCCTACGGCAACGGTGTTCGGGCCGGCGTTAATCTCGGCACTCGCCCTACCCTCGCCGACATCGGCAAAACGGTCGGCGAAAACTTTGGCGCTCCCATCGAAGCCGGAGCCAGCTTCTTGCACGCAATCGAGAAAGGAAATTGACTTTAACTGTAGAGCCTATGAGACGGCGAATTATGGCGGCCAATTGGAAGATGTACAAGACCGCCGACGAAACAGTTGCTTATTTTGATCGCTTCAACGGAGCGGTCGCCGAAACGAACCATTGCGAGATCGTCGTCTGTCCTCCGGCTCTCAGCATCGCTGCCGCCGTCAATGCCACCGCCGGCACGCCGACAAACATCGGCGGTCAGAACATCTATTGGGAAAGGGAAGGAGCTTATACCGGCGAGATCTCAGCCGAAATGCTCCTCGCTTCGGGAGCAACCTGGGTCATTGTCGGCCACAGCGAACGCCGCCGCTGCTTCTGCGAACGCGACTCGGACGTTCTGAAAAAAACGCAAGCCGCCATCGAGTTCGGTCTCAATCCGATCGTTTGCGTCGGCGAGAATCTGGAGGAACATAAGGCCGGCAAAGCCCCCGAGATCCTGATCAAACAGTTCGCGGGCGGCATCGCAGGACTGACGGAAGAACAATTCGCAAAGATCGCCATCGCCTACGAACCCGTCTGGGCCATCGGCACCGGCCAAACCGCGACGCCTGACATTGCGTCGGATGCGCATCGGCTCATCCGCTCGGAAGCCGAACATCGCTTCGGCTCAGAAGCCGCTCAACAACTCAGAATCTTGTATGGCGGAAGCGTCAAACCGGACAACATCGTCGGCTTGATGAACGAATCCGAAATCGACGGAGCCTTGGTGGGCGGAGCGAGCCTCGATCCCGAATCGTTCGCCAAAATCATCAAGGCCGCCTGACTCACTCCTTCGGCTTATCGCCTGGACTCTTGCCGGGGAGTCCAAACGGATTCTCATGGACGCGTTCTCGAATGCCCGAGTGAATCGTCTTCGCGAGCGAAATGCTGCCGTCGCCATACTTGCCGCGAATGTGATCGACCGATCGGAACGCTTCTCGCAGCCGGCGTGTCCTCGGCTCTTCGAGAAGATTCATCTGACCTTCGACCGTTTGCAAGGACCCGGCATGGACGCCCAGCAGTCGAATCGGAGTCTTGCGGTCCCAGGCCTGGCGGAAGAGCCGCAGAATTGCCGCCGCCACCTCCCGATCGAGCTGCGTCGCATGGTCCAGCGAGCACGCCCGAGTGATGGTCGTGAAATCTTCATAGCGCAGCTTCAACTGAATGGTCTTGCTATACAGCTCATGCTCGCGGAGACGCTTCGAGACCATCTCGGACAGCTTGAAGAGAGTCGTTTCCAACTGCTCTGTCCTCGCCGTATCTTCGCCAAAGGTATGCTCATGGCTGATCGACTTGGGCTGGTCCTCTTCGCCGACCGCTGTGTCGAACCAGCCGCCCGCATCTTCGCCACGAGCTTTCCCGGCCAGCGCCAGTCCCCAGCGACCGAAATGACTGGCCAGGAAGGTCTCTTCGAGAGCCGCCAGATCGCCCACCCGCCGGATGCCCAGGCGGTGCAGCTCGGCCTCGGTGCGCTTGCCCACTCCTGGAATCTTCCGCACATCGAGCGGCGCCAGAAAGCGAGCCTCCTGTCCCGGCAAAATGTGAAGCACGCCGTTGGGCTTGGCCTGATCGGAAGACACTTTGGCCACCAAGCGCGATGACGCCAGCCCCAGCGAACATCTGAGCTTCGTCTGTTTACCGATCTCTTCGTGCAGCGAATGCGCCGCCTTCAATGGCGGACCCAGCAGCCGGAACGTCCCCGTCAGATCGAGATAGGCTTCGTCGATCGAAGCCATCTCCACCTGGGGCGAGAAACGATTCAGGATGGCGAACACCTGCTTGCTGTATTCGCGATAGCGTCCCGGATGCCCCTCCACGAAGATCGCGTTGGGACAAAGCCGCGCTGCCGTTCGAAGCGGCATCGCCGAATGGACTCCGAACTTGCGCGCCGCATAGGACGCCGCGGCTACCACGCCTCGCTGGTCCGCCTTCCCGCCCACGACCACCGGCTTGCCTTTCAGAGATGGGTCGAACAGCTCTTCGACAGAAACGAAGAACGCGTCCATATCGACATGGCAGATAAGCCGCTCCATGCTGTCAACCGCTGCTTCTCAGTGTCGCTCCAATCACGCGAGGCCATCCGGCCAGATCGGAGACCACCTCGATATCCGTCCAGCGATCCGCTACCATCTCCCGGACTGCATCGAGCGACTGATATCCCAACTCCATCAGCAGCCTTCCTCCCGGTTTCACCACAGATTCTGCGCCAGCGAGCAGACGCCTATAGATTTCGAGTCCGCTCTGCCCTGCGAATAAGGCGACGTGAGGCTCCCATTCTCGAACCTCGCGCTGCATGTTCGAGGCGTCCGCGCCCGGCACATAGGGAGGGTTCGACACCAGAAGGTCAATCGAGGTAGGCTGAACCGCTTCCAACAGATCGCCGGCGAAGAGCGCCACCGCAGCGTTCAACGATCGGACGTTCCGCTGCGCTACCGTGAGCGCCTCCATTGAAATATCCGAAGCCGACAGACTGATCCCGCTCTCGAGCGCAATACTGATGGCGATCGCGCCCGATCCGGTTCCGACATCGAGCACTCTCGAATTAGGTTTCTGCCTGACAAACTCCAAAGCAGCCTCCACCAGGTGCTCGGTCTCAGGGCGGGGGATCAAGACACTACGATTGACGTAGAACTCACGTCCATAGAACTCTTGCCGGTAGGTGATGTACTGCGTCGGCTTGCCCTGCAGCCTTTCATTCAAATACCGTCCGTAGTGAATCCAGGCGCGCTCCGGAAGTTCTTCGTCGCCGTGTGCGTAGAGGAACGGCCGTTCACAATGCAGAGCATGGCAAAGCAGAACTTCGGCAGTCAGCCGTGCAGAGTCGACAACCGCCTCGTTCAAGATCTTGGCGCCTTGTGCAAGCGCAGTCTGAACGGTCACCTTGGAAACGTGGATCTAAGCCGCTTGACCTTCATCGCGCAGACGGGCTGAGGTGTAGTAGTTGGTCAGCGCGTCAACTACCGATTGCAGTCGTCCCTGCATGATGAGGTCGAGCTGATGCAAGGTCAACCCAATGCGGTGATCGGTCAGGCGATTCTGCGGGAAGTTGTACGTCCGGATCTTCTCGCTGCGGTCGCCCGTGCCAACCATGCTCTTGCGTTCCGCTCCAATCGTGGCAAGCTGCTTCTCGAGTTCCATCTGATAGAGACGCGAGCGCAGAACCTGCATTGCCTTCGAACGGTTCTTGATTTGCGACTTTTCATCCTGACAGGAGACGACCGTGTTGGTCGGAAGATGTGTGATTCGAACTGCCGAATAGGTTGTATTGACGGACTGGCCTCCCGGACCGGAAGAACAGAACGTATCGATGCGGAGATCCTTGGCTTCGATCTGCACATCCACCTCATCTGCTTCCGGCATCACAACTACCGTGATGGTGGACGTATGAACGCGGCCCTGCGTCTCGGTCTCCGGAACGCGCTGCACCCGGTGGACGCCGCTCTCATACTTCATCCGACTGTAGACCTGCTTTCCGCTGATGATTGCAATCACTTCGCTCAGACCGCCGACCGACGACTCGCTAAGCGACGTGACTTCGACCTTCCAGCCCTGTTCTTCGGCGTAACGGGTATACATCCGAAAGACTTCGCCCGCGAACAGCGACGCTTCATCGCCGCCCGCGCCTTTCCGGATTTCGAGCACGACGTCTTTCTCGTCGTTGGGGTCCTTCGGCAGCAATAAGACCTGCAGTTCCTGCTCAATCTCAGCCAACTGCGGCTCGAGCCGCGTCACCTCAGCCTCTGCCATCTCACGCAGATCCGGATCGGTCTCGCTCGACATCGTTCGTGCATCGCTCAGCTCCTGATCGACTCGCTTCCAATCCCGATACTTCGAGACGAGCTCCGCCAACTCGCTATGGGACTTGGCAGTCTTGCGATACAGCTCCGGGTCGTTGATCACGGCCGGATCGGCCATTTTCTCGTTGATGTCGTTGAATCGAGCCTCTGCTCCGTCGAGCCGCTCTTTATATTGCATGTGTTCCGCCTTAGGCGATTACGAGTTCGCCGCCCTGTACGCGTTCGAGTTCCATGGCCCGCTCGAGCGCGTATATCGCCACTTCGGTCTGATCATTGGATGGTGGCTGGGTGGTCACGCGTTGCAGCCACAGGCCGGGACGAGTGAGAAGGGGCAGCAAGCCGCTCCGTCGTTTTGCCGCGAACCGAATCAATTCGTAGCTGACGCCAGTTACGAAGGGAAGCAGGGCGATGCGCGCCACGAGTTTCAGGGCAAAGTTGTCGATCGGGAGGAAGGCGTAGCAGATCATCGAAATGACCATTACTACCAGCAGAAAGCTGGTTCCGCATCTTGGATGCCAGGTAACGAAGCGCTGCGCGTTGTCTACCGAAACCGGCTGGCCGGACTCGAAGTTGAACACCACGCGGTGTTCGGCCCCGTGATACTGAAAGACCCGGTGAATGTCCTTCATCCGCGACAGCAGCAGCAGAAAGCCGAGAAAGATAGCGATTCGAATGGTGCCATCTACCAGATTGATCGCCAACCGGCTTCCCACAGCGGGGACTGCCTTCCCTAAAGCAGTTGCCAGAAAGAGGGGAACTAACTTGTAGAGAAAGAGAAAGAACACCAAAGAGAAAACGACGTTCATGGCCATCGCCCAGGAGCCGCTGTCTTTCTTCTGGTCTTTTTTCTGCTCTCTGGCTCCGTCCTCTCCGAGTGCACAGCCGGCCGAGAAACGGAGAGCTTTCATCCCCAGCCACATGGCCTGGCCCAGAGTTCCGAGGCCGCGCAAAACGGGTAGCTTGAAAACCGGGTAACGGTCCGATATCTTGGGCAGCGGACTCTCTTCGACGACGATCTCTCCGTCGGCTTTCCGAACGGCAACGCAGTAGCTATGAGGAGAGCGCATCATGACGCCTTCCATGACTGCCTGACCACCGACCAGCGTGGTCTCCTCACCGTTTTCGAGGATCGGTAACAATTGTATGTGCGTGAAGAGCCGCACGTATCGCGACAGAGTCAAAGGTTGGGGAACTCCCTCATAGAGTATACCTTTGATCCTGGAGCCGTCAGTACTCATGTCCCATCTCTTTTTGACCATCGTTGCCGTCGGCGCAGTCGCCTTGTGGGCGCTGGCGCTCTACTTAGCCTTATTCGGGCCGGATTTGGCGTACAGGATCAAGAAAGCTCCCGACGCGCCCATCGATTCAGACTATTTTCGTTCTCTTGTGACCACACTGACTCAGGCGGAGCTCGCGCCCGGAAACCTGATGGATGTCCTCACAAACGGCGATCAGTTCTATGAGGCCGAACTTGCGGCCATCGCAGGCGCCGGCAAAACCATCAATCTGGAAGCTTATATCTTTCATCGCGGGCAGGTTTCCCGCTGTTATATAGAGGCGCTAGCGGCCAAGGCGCGGGCGGGAGTCCGGGTCAAGCTGACGATTGACTACATCGGATCTCTGAGTACCTTCCGTTCCTACTTCACGGAGTTAGAGGATGCAGGCGGCGATGTCCAGTGGTATCACCCGTTGCGGCCGGAGCTGCTGTTCCAGGCCAACAATCGCACGCACCGTGAACTGCTGATCGTGGACGGCGAAGTGGCTTTCATCGGAGGCGCCGGCATCGCGGATCAATGGCTGATCGACGGAGTGAGGGGGAAACGCTGGAGGGACACGGTGATTCGTGTGGAAGGTCCGGCGGTCTCGGCTCTACAGTCGGTGTTTGCGCAGAACTGGCTGCGGGTGTCGGGCGAGATTTTGACGGGCGAGGACTACTTTCAATTCCCCTCGCGACAAGACGGCGCCTTGGGGTTGGTCGTTGGCAGTACGCCGGCTGCCGGTTCCACGTCGGCGCGCATTCTGTTTCAACTTTTGATCGCGTGCGCCCGGAAATGCATCTACATCAACACTCCTTATTTCCTTCCCGACCGCAGCGCCCGTCAGGCCATCGTGAAGGCGGTGAAGGAACGAAATGTGGAGGTCAAGATCATCACGCCGGGCGATAACTCGGACGAGAAGTTCACGCGAGCGTCAAGCCGGGAACTCTACGGTTCGCTCTTGAAGTACGGTGTTCGGATCTTCGAGTATCGCCCGAGCATGATTCACGTGAAGGCGTTGATGGTGGATCATTGCTGGTCCGTGGTCGGCTCGACGAACTTCGATTACCGTTCGTTCGACATTAACGACGAAGTCAATCTCGCCATTCTGGACGAGAACGTTACGCGCCGACTGGCTGACGATTTCGAGCACGACTTGAGCCAGAGCCGGGAGATCAAGTACGAAGAGTGGCGCCGGAAGAGCCGTTTTCGAATCGCTGAACGCCTGCTCTCGGTGTTGGAGCGGCAGGAGTGAAGCAGTTCCGGGTTGCTACCTATAATGTTCACAAATGCCGCGGCATGGACTGGCGAGTCAGCGTGTCCCGCACCGCCCACGTGATCTCGGAAATAGACGCCGAGATCGTCACGGTTCAGGAGATATTCGCAAGCCAGGCTGCGGCGCTGGGAGAACTGCTGAAAAAGCCGCATGTCTTCGGCGCGGCCAAGTCTCTGTCCAATGAAAAGTATGGAAATGCAGTGTTCACCAATTTCCCCATTACCGGATTCGAAGAGTACAACCTGACCGTCAATGTTCGAGAGCCGCGCCAGTGTCTGCGCGTGCAGATGAATACTAATCTGGATGTGCCGCTGAATTTCTTTGCGGTTCACCTTGGCACGTCCTTCTTCGAACGGCGACAGCAAGCGAAGAAACTGCTTTCGCGCGAGGTCTTAGACCGCCAAGATGTAAAGGGCTCACGGATGATTGCCGGAGACTTCAACGAATGGACCAAAGGACAGACAACGAAGTTGCTGAGCGAGCATCTGAAGAGCGCCGATGTTGCCGTGCATTTGAACCGGAGCTCGACTTATCCGGGGCTCCTGCCGTTCCTGCATCTCGATCACATTTATTATGACCCGATCTTCTCGCTAGTCGGGATGCGGCTCCATAAGACGCGAAGATCTGTACTGGCCTCAGACCATTTGCCGTTGGTCGCCGACTTTACCAGGAATCCCGATTGTCGATCCTGACGCGGTAGTACGGCTTGTCCTTCTCGGAGGGGTCCATCACGAACTCTTGTGAGATCTTGGCCGGATCGTAATCGCGCCAGAGCCAGGTAAGCGACTCGGGAAGATCGATGGCAGCCTGGGCCGAATCATGCGTGGCTTGTCCAAAGCGGAAGTGAAAGTCATACTCGCGCATCTTGAGCGAGTTTGCCATTTCGATACTCTGCAGCGGCCAGGAGCCGTGGTTGTTTTCCAAGTCGTCCGCGCCATCGCTCATCCAGACACGAATGTTGCGCTTGGGCAGCTTTCGAATCATGAATGGATAGACGTTTCCGCCTTCCTGCTTGAGATCCGGATGCCACTGAATGGAAGTGAAGCTACCAATGCTGCTATGGACCCGACCGAACTTTTCAGGCATGAACCAAGCGGCATTCAAAGAGGAGATCCCGCCGGATGATTCTCCGGCGATACCCCGGCTGTAGCTGTCTTCCCGCAGCTTGTATTCTTTCTCGACTTGCGGAAAGATCTCGTCCAAGAGAAAGCGCGGATATTTATCGCTGACGGTGTCGTACTCGATGGATCGCATGGCCTTGCCATCGGGAGCAAAGCCCGGCGCCACCAGGATGTGGATCATGGGCGGGATTCGTTTTTGAGCGACCAGGTTCTCGGTTACGGTGAACAAGCGCAGGCCGGACAGATCGCCTCGTATGAGACCCTGCCCATCTTGCCAAACCATGAGCGCGGCTGGAACATTGGGATCGACGCCGGGAGACGCGTACCACCAGAAGTCCACTTTCATTCCGTCGTAAATCTTACTGGTGAGGGTATGTTTCTCGCTCAGCTTTCCTTTGGGAACACCGGGTTTCGGGTATGACTCGGGATTGTATCCGGCGACATCGGTGCGATTGCCGATCGGTTTGCCATCCGCGTAGTACTGATAGGCGTGGGTGACGCCAACACGCATCAAGACGAGACGCATCCAGTAGTTCGATCCCGGCACTTTCGACATGGGGAGGGGAGGTTCGTGGTCGATGGAAACACCGGCTTGGGCCGCCGAGACAGGCGCGGTGTTTTGCGCCGGCGAGAGATCGGTGACGAAGAGAAATTCCTGACCCCAGACGGCAACACCGCCTCGCGGCGCAAGCACGCTTGGAATCATAGCGGCGAGGGCCGTGGATGCAGGTTGCCCGCGCGCGGTGTCAATCAGCTGTTCAATTGGGTGAACTTGCGCCAGGGCTGCAATGGGCAGGAGAACGCAACATATCAGGCGGGCAGAGGACTTCATCAGCTAAAGAGTTTATCGCGTGACTGATGGGACGTACCGGCACGACGGAAGAGTGACTTGTGGCGGCCAGAGCACGCAAGGTGTATGTAAATCGATCAGCCGATTCACTCGCGGTGATGAGTTGCGCTTGAGAGAGCGTCTTCGTCAATTGCCTCAAGAGCGGCTCGAAACGCTTTTCCGGACTGGCGTGGTCAAAGCGCAAGAGCTCCATCATGCATCCATATTGCGGGTCATAGTAACTGGGCAGCTCTACGCCTTCACAACGAAGACGTCCGCCGCCCAGTCGGTTCAGGATAGAGGCGGAGCCGTGACGAAAGGTAGCCGAGCAAGCGCCAACCGCGCCTCCCCAGAGAGCGCCCATTGCAAAGGAACCGATGGCAATCTCCAGAGCCGCCCGGGTGCAACGCCACTCTTGTTTTAGCGCCCATCCGCCGATTTCGACATAAACCTGATTGCGGGCGCGCGCCAGATGCAGATCGGCTTCGATGGATTTACGAACAAGGCCGCCCCATTGGGGATCCTGGGCTAAGGCCGACCTGCTAATCCACAAGGATTCGAAGGGCGTGGTGTTGGCGTACATCAAATAGCGGGCGCATCCGATGACGTTTTCGTCGGAATCGACGAGGAGAAGATGCCAGGCCTCGTCGTCGCCGCGCATTTTAAAGCTGCCATCGCCATCCAAGTCTGCTGGTTTGATTGCGCCGTCTTCCAGGTAGATCTGTCCTCGAAAGCGTTGAAGCGATCTCAGGAGACGATGGTGGCGACGCCCGTCTTCGATCTTAGAAAACCTCTCGGAACGCGAGGGCCGCTGAGGCGCGAGTATCTGGAACGCATACTGGCTTGGCATTGAGTTGTAACTCTCTATGGAAATAGTTACAAGACCAGGCAGTCCTGCTCGTAAGTTTTACCTGATGAAAAAATACTAAGGATTAGGGTATCGCGTAGTGCGAGCGGTCGCGGGGGCTATTGCCTCTGCTCGATAAGTAGGCTAGGGCGAGCTACCTTCTCACCGATTTGTTGTCGCCACAATGCGTAGTACAGTCCGGTTTCAGCGAGGAGGTCCTCGTGGGTTCCCTGTTCGACGATCTCACCTTGTTCGAGTACGTAGATCCGGTCAGCATGCATGACGGTGGAAAGGCGATGGGCGATGAGGATGGTGATGACGTCGGTTCGCTGTCCGACGTCCCGGATTGTCATTGTGATTTCCTCTTCGGTCAGCGAATCGAGCGAAGAGGTGGCCTCGTCAAAGACGAGGAGGCGAGGCCGCCGCAGTAGCGCACGCGCGATGGAGAGGCGTTGTTTTTCGCCTCCAGACACTTTCACGCCACCTTCTCCAATCAGAGTGTTCAAACCCTGGTTAGCTCGCGCTAGGAGCGAGTCGGCGGCGGAGCGATGTAAAGCGTCCAGGCATTCCTCGTCGGTTGCATCGGGATTAACAAACAACAGATTCTCCCTGATTGTGCCTGAAAACAATTGGGTGTCTTGCGTCACAAAACCGATTTGGGATCGCAACTCGTCCGGATAAATCTCCGTCGCATCGATGCCGTTATAAAGGACGACTCCGAACTGGGGCTGATACAGGCCGACCAACAACTTGACAAGCGTTGTTTTGCCAGCCCCGGAAGGTCCGACGAAAGCAACGGTCTGACCGCCGCTGATGTGGAAACTGATATCCGACAAGGCGGGACGGCCGGCGCTTCGATGTTGGAATGTCACGTTTTCAAAACGCAGCGAGTGTAAGTCTCCGAGCGGGACGGGATGAGAAGGCTGCGGCTCGGGTGGTATCGCCAGAATCTCTTCGAAGCTGTTAAGTGAGGCCTCCGTTTCCCGATAGATGTTGATGATGTTGCCGAGTTCCTGAAGAGGACCAAAGATAAAGAAGGAATAGATGAACAACGAGAAGAATTGCCCGACCGTGATGCGCTGGGAAAAGATCAGATAGAGCATGAGAAAGAGAATGCCGGTGCGCAACAGATTGACGGCAGTGCCTTGGATAAAGCCAAGGCTTCGCAGGTAGCGGACCTTTTTGAGTTCCAGTTTGAGGATCTTGTCGGTGGTGGTGTTGAGACGATGAACTTCCTGGCGCGCCAAGCCAAGAGTTTTGACCAGTTCGATATTACGCAGGGACTCGGTGGTTGAACCGGCGAGGGCGGTGGTTTCGGCGACGATTTGTTTTTGAATGACTTTGATGCGACGGCTCAGCACGGAGCTGATGACGCCTAGGAGGGGCACGGTGAGCAGAAAGGCGGGCGCGATAACCCAATCGACTCGCAGCGCGTAGACGGTTACGAATACGATGCCGACGGTGGCAGTGAACAGGATGTTTACGAACGCGGTAATGAATCTTTCCACGTCGGTTCGCACCTTTTGGAGCTTACCTAGTGTTTCGCCGCTACGCTGGTCTTCAAAGACGGCATAGGGAAGCGAAAGCGAACGTTCCACGCCGTCGGCATACAATTGAGCGCCGGTGCGTTGGGTCACGACATTGACAAAGTAATCCTGAAAGTTCTTGGCAACGCGCGAGACAAAGGCGACACCGACAGCGGCGCCCAGCAGAAGGCTTACGCCCCGGATGAACTGCGCCGTGCTGTATTGATGGAACTTGGTGGCGTACCGATCGATGATGTAACGAAAGATGAGGGGATCGAGCAGCGAAAAGATCTGATTGACGGCGGCCAGCAGGAGCGCCAGCACAACCAGTCGCCAATGCCGCTTTAAATATTGAGCTAATAATGGCATGCTTCCTTATCTGTTGATTCTATAAGTCGCTACTTAGATGCGGAGGAGGGCTGATGATTGATATTCAATCCGTTAGCGAGGGCCTAGTAAGCGGCAGCCTGCACTGGCCGGCCAACCCTCAAGGCTTGGGAGTGGTTCTAACGCACGGGGCGGGCGGCAATTCACAAGCTCCGCTGCTCAAGGTTCTTGCCGGCGCGTTTGCGGACTTGGGGGTTCCAGTGCTGCGGTGTGACCTGCCATTCCGGCAACAACGGCGCTTTGGGCCGCCTTTCCCGGCTCAAGCGGCGGAAGACCGAGCGGGGCTCCGGCGGGCTGTGGCGTATCTCCGCGGCCGCGGAGTGCCGAAGATCGTTTTGGGAGGGCACTCCTATGGAGGCCGGCAGGCAAGCATTCTAGCGGCAGAAGATTCGAGCGTCGCAGGGGCGCTTCTTCTCCTCTCGTATCCGCTTCATCCGCCAAAGAAATCGGCTGAACTTCGCACGCAACATTTTCCCCAATTGAGGACGCCCGGCTTGTTCGTTCACGGCTCGCGCGACCCTTTCGGAAGTTTGACTGAGATGCAAGAGGCGATGCAAATCATTCCTGGACGAACATGTCTGGTTGAAGTGTCCGGCGCGGGTCATGATCTCCGGAAAGGCGAATTCGACAGGACTATTGTTCTGACCAAGATTCGCGAGCTTATTCAGGAATAGTCCGGTCCGGGTTACGTTTTTAATAATTCGAAGGGACGTAAGCATAGGAATTTATTCGAGTTAGAGAATTGTTTGTCGGATCGGTAACAACTCGCTTGTCTAAACCAATCAGGCTGGATTTTGAGGCGTATGTACGTTAGCATGAGATGTGTCAGCAGCGGTCAAACACCAAGTTTCGCTGCTGTTGCGATGCTGTTCTCCTCTCACAGCTCGCGGTTCATTACGGCGCTTTGACTCGTCGCCTTCGTGTGCAGATTTTCGTAAGCCAAGATGAATCTCAATTTTCGTGAACTTCGAAAAAACAAGTTAGTACACAACGCGATTAGCTTGTATGCTGTACAAGCTTGTATGTACATACTTCCAATGCTCACGTTTCCGTACCTGAGCCGTGTCCTCAAGCCCGCCGGTTGGGGCGCTGTGATGTTCGCTCAGGCGATCGGCATGATCGTGATCGTCTTTGTAGAGTACGGATTCGATCTGTCCGCCACCAGGGAGACAGCGCGTTACGCGGGTGACAAGAAAAAATTGCGGGAACTGATCGCCGGTGTTCTCGGCGCCAAGTTCCTGTTGGCGTTGTTTGCGGTGGCCGCAGCGGTGCTCGCGCGACCTTTCACACTCCGTGTTGCCCCTTCTCCGGTTTTGTTTTGGGCAAGCACTTTGTGGGGTGTCGGACAAGGCATTAACATGCTTTGGTATTTTCAAGGGTTGCAGCGGATGTCGTGGGCCGGCGGTCTGGACATCACGGGGCGGACGATCGCAACGTTCAGCATTTTTATTCTGGTCCACAAACCGGAAGATGGCTGGAAGGTGATGGCGGCTCAGGCGCTGGGTTCGATTATCGCTCATGCCATTACGGTTTGGACCGCGTATCGCGAAGTTGGCTTCTGTTGGCCGCGGTTCGCCTATATTTGGGAGGCATTGAGGCTGGGCTGGCCGATGTTCTTGTTTCGGGCTTCGCAGACTTTGCTTACGTCCGCTAATGGCTTGATCCTGGGCTTCTTTGCTTCGACGACCGCAGTCGGTTTATATGGAGGCGCGGATAAGATCAGGCAGGTGGCGGGTCAGGCGCTATGGCCGATCAATCAAACCCTGTTTCCGCATCAGTCTCAAAAAGTGAAAGACGATCCGGCGGCGGGAGTCAAGCTGGTCCGCAAAAGTTTGCTTTACCTGGGTGGGTTGAGCCTGATAGTCAGTCTGTTGCTTTTTGCGCTGGCGCCGTTGATCGTTCGCATCGTTCTTGGCACTGCCTACTTGCCCGCAGTGCCGGCATTGCGCGTTTTCTCACTGATGATCCCTCTGTCGGCAGTGGCGACGGTTCTCTGTTTTCAGTGGTTGTTGCCGCTCGGTTTTGACAAAGAGTTCAATATCGTGATTCTCACTACGGGCATTTTGAATGTTTGTCTCGGGATAGTGCTGGTTTCGAAGATGGGCGTTCTCGGCATGGCGACCGCGGTGACAGTGGCGGAAGTGTATGCTTTAACCGGCTTCGATACGGCTTTGCGGCTCAAAGGGTTGAGCCCGTTTCAGCGGATCAAAGTTCCCGTTAAAGTGCTGAAGCCAGAAGACACCCAAGCGACTACTTATAGTGTGCAGTAGCAATACGCAAGCCGATCAGACAAGGCTTTCCGACCAGCGCCAGGCTAATTAGTCCGCCCTAAGCAAGTATGAAGTCAGTTGAGTTTGTTGATCAGGATCATATTTTGGTAGGAACAGAAGCAACAAAAGCTTTAGAATGTTTGCAAGTTTCCGGCAAAGATGAAGCCTAGCAAACCTCATTTAAAGATCCGCAGAATGAGCTGTTCCGAGTAGAGTTGATTCACCTGGTGCGCCTTCCACAAAGGGCGGCAGTTACCTTTGCGGTAGAGTTACGCACGCCGTGGCCAGGGCACATTGCACGCGGTAGTCGCAACGGGCACTGCGGCCGCTATCAGCCACATGAAGAAGCATGGCTGGCTCGGAGGCAATTACCTGCAGGGTTATCTAGGAAGCCGCAGCAACGCGGTCTTCTCTGCTTGCGGTCAGAAACTGAGAAAATCCTCAACTGGCTGCCTGCTCGGCCGCGCGCCGCTTTGTGCGCCCTTTTTTTTCACTTGCTCTTGGCCACCCTTTTGCCTTTTTTCGCAATTGCCTAATCAATGTTGTTCGGCGAGGACCGATTAGTCGCGAACACACCTTAAGTATCCCGTACTACAGCCAGTGATCCCCATTTTGTCGACCAAATCCTTATCGATTCTAAATCTATGATTTATTTTCATAAAAGACTCTACCGCAGTGGCGGGGTTATTCCCCTTGTCCCAGGGTCTATCGGAAAAGTATCCCGGCGGGAAGTCTTCGATGAATGTATCTGAAACAACGAGGTAACTGCCCTTTTTTACCAACTTGTTATAAAGTGTCAACTCCTGCAGGACATGCTCATGTGAGTGATTTGAATCTAAAAACACTAGCGCCTTCCTCTTGCCCACATATTGATAGACTTGCTTGACTATTGACGGATCGATCGAGGACCCTCTGATGATCTTAATTCTTTTAGCCAACGGGTGCCTCTTAATTGCATCCCAATTGTGTTTTCTTAACGCTATCTCGACGCCAACCGCTTTCCCCCGATTTCCCAACAGTTCCAAAAACGATGCATGAAAGATCAGCGTTCCTCCCCGTGCAATGCCCGTTTCTACTATCACTTGAGGCTTCACATTCCATATAATCTCTTGCATCGCAACCATGTCTTGCGGGAACTGAATAATCGGCCTACCCAGCCATCTAAAATGTTGGTTATATTTGTAATCCTGGGATTTAACCGTCCATTTTTGGCTCAGCTTCGTGAATTCTGAATCATCCGCCATGGCCGCTATGCGCTGCTTGTTGTCTAGATCAAAGCGTTTCTCACCACGGCTTTTAAAGTATTCATCAGTCATAATTTTTTTTCGTACCCCGACCACCTTCGAAATTGGACAAGGAGCCCCGGAGGCGATTATTCGATTTTTCTTGGCTGTATGATCCCTTGAGTTGGTAGCCACCTTCAATCGACGAGGGATTATGGGGGCTCGCCCACAAGGGCTTCCTCTTGCTTTCATCTCATCCCGGCAGCACTGCAGCAAGCGTGTCTTCCACCGCTTGCGACGACAATTGGGGAATTGCTGCCGCACAAATGTCTACCCAATCTCTCAAAAAGAAACAATCTGAACTGCGCCTTGTCCTTCCATTTCCAATAGCCTAGCAGGCTACTGAAAAGCGGTTATTTTTATGTGGGCGAGGTGCTTTGTGGTCGATCTTGACTTCCGATTGCGGATCTTCTTTCAGTCTTATGACTGCTGCCGAAACAGGATTTGGCTCATTGGCCAGAGCGCCTGGTTAGCCACCTGCTTGGGCCCGTCTACTTTTGGGCGGTCCCCGGCGATCCGCGTCTTCTCGCTGCTTTTCCATTTGTCAGCAGTTGCCACTGTTCTGTGCTTTGAGTGGCTTTTGCCGCTCGGTTTCGACAAGGGTTTCAATATCGTGATTCTGACCAAGAGTATTTTGAATGTCGGTTTCGGGATACCGATGGTTGCGAAGGCCAAGGTCTTGGGCATGGCGATCACGGTGACCTTGGGGAAACTGCATGCTTTGGTTGGATGCGATACCGTCTTGCAGCTCAAGGGATTGAGCCCGTTTCAACGAATTAAAGTTCCGAAGCCGGATGTTGAAGCAACCACCGGCAGCGTGCGGTAACGGCCAGCAAGCGTGTTAGACGATGCTGGCGACCCAAATGACTAACGCTACGACCAGGAAAGCGAAAAAAAGGCTGCCTGTCATGGGATTGCCTGCCCTTGAGTAGGACCGAAGAAAGCGTCTAACATCGATTTCTGGCTCCCATAAACATTAGATTCCCCTATAAGAACTGTTCCACAGATCCGGACACTTGTAACTATCGGATTAAACCGAGCGGCCTAAAGATCCGCCGAACAGCAGGGAAATCTCTGAATTGAGCTTTTTTTAAGGTGTTTTAGGAAATCGATTGAATCGGCTAGAGGCCGTTGGGCGGCTTACTCTTTTTCGAGGATTTTGCCGTCCGAACTGATCAGCAGCTCATGTTGGGGAGCATTTGCCAGGTCAACTTCGTAGCGAACCTCACTGCCGTGAAGAATCTTCTCTGCTTTCCGAAGGCTGGCTTGCGGGTAGCCAGCGGCGACTGCTTTCTGGACCTGGTCCGGTAAATCCGTGACGGCTATAGCTTGTTCAATGTCGAGGAGGGAACCATCTTCAGCAAAGACGGCATCGCGTTTTGTAAGCCCCTCTTTCAGAGATGCTTCGTAGGTCGTCTGACCGCGTTCGGTTTCTTTGGACCAATGAGAGACGCGCGCGTCAGGAAATCTTTTTGCGAGTGCTGCCCTGACCGCCGGCGGAACATCAGCTGATTTGACGCTTATTTCTGCAGCCGCCAGGCTTAGAGGAGCAAATGCCATGAGGATGGCACTCAATGAGATGAAATTGCGCATAAGAAACTCTCCGTCAAGCCTAGTAGAACAGCGGATTCTGAAGATTGACTAAGGGCGCGGTAAAGTATGCCGTTGTTTCATAAGTTTGTGACATTTGCATGCTAACGTTTAACTCGGCGTTTCCTAGTTAATAACTCGGCAACTCCATTCCTCGCTCGTTAGGAGAATCCGAATGACAACGAAGCTGTATGGAGAAGCAGTGCTTCTTCGCAAATTTAGAAGAAAGCTTGCTCTTATAGGCGTGAGCGCCCTTATGAGCAGCGCCGCGTTATACGCAGGTGACATTTCATCCGCCAATATTCATTTCCGGTTTGGCAATTTAGTAGTGAGCCGTAGTGTCTATGACAACAATGCTGCCAATGTACAGGTTGGTACAGTGCTGCCGCCAAACTGCGGAAATACGCAGGCCGGATGCTCTGCTTCTAGCGGAGCGCCAGCCGATGGATCGTACCCGTTTGTCTGGAATAACGACACTTACGATGGAAGCTTCGGCATAACTTCGAAGATCTTCCTGGACCAGATCACGCCGACGGGCTCGTTAGTAAATACCCTTGAAGTGCCCAGTGACCGGTTGGTAACGAGTTTCAGTTCGAAATCGGAATTGGCGCTGAACTTATCGACTAACGGAAAGTTTCTCACTTTCATGGGGTATATGGCGCCCGTGAACACGGTGGACGTTTCTAATTCCAATACGCCGGGCGCGGTGGATCTGACTAATCCGGTGGGGCAGAACTTCTATCGCGCTGTCGCGCAAGTCGGCCGCAACGGCAAGTTTACATTCACGACTACGAATGCTTACAGCGGCAATAATGGACGGGCGGCTATCCTGAACAACACCGACGGAGCGGACTTTTTTTACACTGCCGGCAATGCCGGAAACGGCAGCAACCCTCAGCCAGATGGAGTCGTGTTGGGAGCGGGAGCGCAGATTATTACTCCCGCGAAAGAATCCGAAGGCTCTCAAGATTCCGGGACGCCAACGCCTGTGGCCAGTTTTTCTGTGACACAGTTGGGGGCGAAACCAGACAAGATCGGCAAAGATGATAACTTCCGCGGCTTGACCGTTTTCAATAACGTTCTTTATTACACAAAAGGAAGCGGCGGCAACGGCGTGAACACGGTTTACTTTGTCGATACGACTGGAAAAGCTTGTCCTAATGGTGTTGGACTTCCGTCGGCTTCGGCGAGTCTACCGACTTCACCTTTGCCGTACGATCCGACTACCCTACAGACGACCGGCCTCCCCAGCAACATGTGCATTCTGACTGGCTTTCCGTCCACTCTTAACAGTTCAGCGAAGACGGTTGCTTATCCATTCGGCATCTGGTTCGCAAATTCAACGACGCTGTACGTAGCGGATGAGGGTGACGGCTATACGGGGGGAGCGGACTTATACAATCATGCGGCTGCTCAAACGACCGCCGGCCTGCAGAAGTGGATTTTCGATTCCACCGCCCAAACCTGGAGGTACGCTTATACGCTGCAGGCGGGCCTGGAGCTTGGCGCGCCGTACACGGTGCTTGGATATCCGGCGGGAGACAATCCGGGAACGAAGCTCCCGTGGGCGCCTGCTACGGATGGTCTGCGCAATATCACAGGCGCCGTGTCGAACGACAGAGCGGTTATTTGGGCAATCACCTCCACGGTGAGCGGAAACGGCGATACGGGCGCGGACCCGAACCGACTGGTGGCGGTGATCGACAGCTTACAAAACTCCGATCCGGCAGTTGCGGCGCAGGAGAAGTTCGCTTCGATCAGGAAAGCGAGAATTACCGAGGTGCTGCGGGGTGTGTCGTTTACTCCGGGGACGTTGTCGGCTAAACAATAAAACCCCGTTCGGGAGATCGCTTCAGAAGTTCACATGCGACGGCCGGAAGTGTTGATTGTCGAAGATGAGTCGGGTATGGCATTAGCTTTACGCGAGGGCTTCGAACAAGACAGCTATTCCGTGACCGTCGCCGTGGACGGTGAGATCGGTCTCCAACTGGCTCAGAAGCATAGTTACCAAGCCATTGTTCTGGATGTGATGCTGCCGGTCTTAGACGGCTTGTCGGTTGTGACGGAACTACGGAGGGCAGGGAACCGGACACCGGTTCTGATGCTGACGGCACGCGATTCCCTGACCGATATTGTTCTGGGCCTTGACTGCGGGGTGGAAGATTACCTTACGAAGCCCTTTTCATTTCTGGAATTATCGGCTCGAATGCGCGCTCTTATCCGACGGAATCAGCCGCTGCAGACTTCGTGGCGCGCCGGCGATCTTCATGTGGACACGGCGTCCCACCAAGTCACCCGCGGCGGTCATATGATCCGGCTGACGAGAACGGAATTTCGGGTTTTGGAGATTCTTGTGAAGAACGTAGGACACGTGGTCTCTCGGGATGAACTACTGAAGGCGGTGTGGAGTTCGACTGCCGCGGTAGATGGCAATAATCTCGATGTGACGATCAGCGTGTTGCGGGCCAAGGTTGATAAGGGAAGCGATGTCCGTCTGATTCAAACGGTTCGGGGCTTTGGCTATCGCATCGACTCGAATGCCGAATGAGACTTCCCATCCGGATCCGGCTAGCGGCGACGTATTGCGCGGTGTTTTTTGTAACGATTGCGGCTCTCGAGATCGGCGTGTATGTGAGCGTGAACAGGGCTGTTCACTCGATTGTCGATCGAGAGCTCCAAACGCGGTTGGCTGGGCTTGACGATCACCTTGCTCGCCATATTCCTGTTTATTCCTGGCCGCAGCTAAGTGCAACTTTACGGTTGCATCCTGCTTTTCAGCCCGACTATCTTTCCATTCGGAGATCGGAAGGGCCCTTGTTGTACGACAGCCCATTCCTGCACGGTATTGGTTCGGCCGACTATCGGGCCGTACCGCGGCTTGAAACAGTCGAGAAGGCGGGACATGTTGTTCGAGTTCTTTTCGTGAAGCGAATGATTCAGAGGCGATTTTACGATCTTGCTCTGGGTACGGACTTGCTGATTTCTACAGCAGTTCTGAAGCATCTGTGGCTGCTGATGGGATTGACACTGCCGCTTGTATTGCTAGCGGCTTCGGCGGCCGGATATTGGATCAGCGGACGAGCGCTTGCCCCGGTAGCTGGGATCATTGCGACGGCGCGATCCATCGATTCCACAAAATTGAAGAAACGGATAGAAGTTCCCAATACAGGTGACGAGATGCAGTCGCTCGCCGACACGATGAACGGGATGCTAGAGCGAATAGAGGATGGATTTCACCAAGTGCGGCAATTTACAGCCAACGCATCACACGAGTTGCGCACGCCGCTCGCTATCATCCGCACCACGGCAGAAGTAGCGCTGCTTCGTACGAGCGCGAACGAGGCTACATACAAAGAGGCGCTTCATCGAATACTGCGCGAAGCGGAACGGAACTCCGCGCTGCTCGATTCAATGCTGCAATTGTCGCGAGCCGATAGCGGTACAGAGAGAGTTCGTCAGGAGCGAGTGAACATCAGGAGTAGCGTGGCCCAAGCCTGTGCGCAAGTGGGACCGCTGGCAGAGGCTAAGGGATTGCGTCTCAGTCTTCGTCCAGAACGGGTCGATCTTTGGATCCAGGCGAACGAGGATCACCTGCGGCGGCTGTGGCTGATTTTGCTGGACAATGCCATCAAATACACGCCCGCGGGCGGTAGCGTAACAGTCAGTGTGGAAGAGACAGCCGACTGCCTGCCGTGTTGCGTTGTCACCGACACCGGCATCGGCATTGCCTCGGAGCACCTGTCCAGAATCTTCGAACGTTTTTACCGGGTGGATAAGGTCCGGAGCCGGAATGAGGGTGGAACGGGGCTTGGTCTTTCGATCGCGAGCGAAATCGTAAGGCTGTATGACGCTGAGATTGAAGTGGAAAGTGAAGTGGGCCGGGGAGCGAGCTTCCGGGTGAAATTTCCGGCGCCCGAAGGCGTTGGGCGCAGCACTAAGCCCGGAACTTTCAGCGGTGTTTTTCGTTCGTAACATTGTTGGAACGCAGCTTCAGGTAATTCTAAGGTTCCACTCATCTGGCTGCAACAACCGATTGTTAGTCTTCTGAAAACAGGTCTCGGTCAGCTCAGTGGTTTGTAAGTTGGTTGCGGCGCGAGCGATCCGTCAGACAGACTTTTCTCACGAGGATTATCAGAATGAATGTCAGCGGGAAATATTCTCGGCGCTTGTGCATTGGTGCGGTCGCAGCGCTCACTTTATTTGCGCAAGCTGCTCGAAAGCCCATCTTTGTTTCTGCGCAACAGTTAGACGTTGCGTCCGTACTGCCGGATCCACCGGCGAATGATTCGCCACAGACCGCGGTGGAAATTGCTGAGTTACATCACATGCAAGAGACGCGATCGGCTAGTGAAATAGCCCACGCGAAGGGCGACGAGGTGGAAGAAGACATTTTTATTTTCAAAGACGTGCTCGGGGAAAAGTTTGTGAAGGCGGCGCTTCCGATGACCGCAGTGTTGTCCAATCACGTTCATAGCGACGAAGGGGTGATTGTCGGCCCGGCTAAGAAATACTTTAAACGTCCGCGCCCGTTTAATTTTGACCATACAATGAAGCCGGTCTGCCGAACGAACAGCGACTTAACCGATTATGCATATCCGAGCGGGCACTCCACCACCGGTTATTTAGAAGCTCTTGTTCTGACGATGATGGTACCGGAAAAACGCGACGCGATTCTGGTTCGCGCGGACGATTATGCCCACAGCCGGCTGATTTGTGGCGTACATTATCCGACGGACGTTGCCGCCAGCAAGTTTGTGGCTTACGCAATGATCGGCGTCATGATGGACAACCCGCAGTTTAAACAAGAGTTCGAGGCGGCGAAGACGGAGACTCGCCGAGCCCTTGGTTTGAGCTGAGCTGGATCGAGTAACTTCGCTGAGGTCATCTTATGAATTCAAAAGGTCTGTTGGCTGTTGTAGGGTTCCTGGTCACCAGCACGGTGGCGCCTGCTCAGGTAGACCGCGCCACTTTAACCGGAACGCTACTCGATGTGTCTGGTTCCGTGGTGCCGAGTGGGCAGGTCACCGTGACCTATCCGAGCACGGGTCTTACTCGAACCGTTTCGTCGACGCAAGCGGGAGCGTTTCTTGTGACGGGCCTGCCGGTTGGACATGTGGTTATCAATGCGGAGAAAACGGGCTTCCGCCCAATTCGCACAGAGACGGACCTGGATGTCGGTGAAACGAAGACGCTCGATTTCAAACTCGAGGTTTCCGCTGTAAATACATCAGTAGAAGTGGTGGACGAAGCGGAGCTCTCAAAGGACTCTGCCGCAATTGGCGCGGTATTCAACACGAGGCAGATCAGTCAGCTGCCGATCAACGGAAGAAACTATGGCGGTCTGATGACACTTACTCCGGGCGCTATCGACACTGGGGCAGGGAATGGCGCAAGTGTTCGATTTTTCGGCCAGGGTTCAGATGATGTCAATTACCGCATCGACGGGGTAGACGCGACTTCCGTGCGAAACCAAAATGCGGGCAAAAGCCGGATGACTATTTCGGAAGACGCGATTGCCGAATTCCGGGTGAACGCAAACCTCTACACGGCGGAAACCGGAGGCACCACCAGCGCGCAAGTTGAGATCGCGTCAAAGAGCGGAACAAATGATTTCCACGGCGCTTTGTACGAGTATCTTCGAAACAACGCTTTGGACTCACGCAGTCCTTTCGATGGACGTTCGGTTCCGCCTTTCCGCATGAATCAGTTCGGGGCCACACTGGGGGGCCCGATCGACAAAGACCGCACGTTTTTCTTTGTCTCTTTTGAGGGCTTGATTCAACGGCAAGGAATTACGCAAATCGCGCAAGTTCCTTCCGATTTGTTTCGCGCACAGGCGGTAGCGGCTGTGCAGCCGCTGATCAATCTGTATCCACGAGGTCAGACGGCGACGAAGAATCCGAGCGTGATGCAGTGGACCGGTGTTGGAGAAGCGATCCAGAACGAGTATACGGGCCTGATGCGCATCGATCACAGGTTCACGGACAAGCTGAGCAGTTATTTTCGATTTAGTAAGGACTCGACGGAGATTTTCGCTCCGAATGCGGCGCTTCCATATGGCACACGAAATCTGGATGCGCCGACCAGCGGCCTGTTTGACTTTTTGTATCTGGTGAGCCCTCGCACAACGAACGAGCTTCGACTGGGCGCCAACTACGCGCAGCCGTTAAACACAATTCCTAGCGGCGCGCAAGCGACCATCAGCATTCCTTCGCTTTCGACGATGCCGGGTGGGAATCGGCGGCTTGCTGTTGGGATGTCTCAGTCGCTGGTGGATCAGTGGTCTACGCTGCGGGGATCTCATACTTTGAAGGCGGGGGTCGAGATCCGGCGGGTGCAGTTGATCGTGCATGATTTTAATCTCTCGGATGGCACTGCCAGTTTCGCGAGCTTGGGCGATTTTCAAAACGACCGGTTGAATACGCTGGCCGGGTCGGGCGAACTGCCGACGAAGCAAATGCGAAAGATTGAGTATTTCGGGTACGTGCAGGATGAGTGGAAGATCAGGCCGAACTTTACGGCGAACATCGGACTACGCTACGAATTCTTCAATGCGTTTTCGGAGCGATTTAACCGTGACATTCCGTTTGATGTGCAGACTTGTGGCGGGTATTGTCCGCGCGGCTCGGCGTTTGCGTTTCCCCCGACTCTTAATTTTGCTCCGCGTTTGAGCCTGGCTTGGTCACCGGAGGCTTTGAAGGAGCGTACCGTGATTCGCGTGGGCGGGGGCATTTATTACGGTGACGCTCAATTAGGCGATCAGTACAGCCCGGCCAACAATGACGCCGTGCGCTATACGCTTTCGGCGGCGAACACGCCCGGCCTGGCTTTTCCTTTCGATCCGTTTATTAATCCGAATACGGCCGTGGCGGCGGCTCCTCGATCCATGCCGCGCAACCATCAAAACCAGACTTCGCAGCAGTGGGGGCTTAGCATTCAGCAGGCTTTGACGAATAAGATGACGCTTCTGGTTGGCTACAACGGTCAGCAGAATTATCATGTTTTCTCACGGACGTACGTGAACGTGATCAATCCGGCGACAGGTACTGTGCCGTTCCCGAATCTCAATCAGGATATTGACGTTCGCGGCGAAGATGGCGTGTCGAGCCTGCATGGGCTGCTCAGCACGTTTCAGATTAACGAGTGGCACGGATGGCTATTTCGGGCCAACTACATGTTCTCTCACGCCATCAATGACGGCTCTTCCGGCGGCGGTTCGTCGGATGGCGCACCGCAGAATGTGGCTTGCCGTTCGTGCGAGAAGGGCAACAGCGACTACGATGCGAGGCATGTTTTTACGGCTAACTTCGCCTACCAGATTCCTTTCGGCCGGAACCGTTGGTACGGCGGCTGGCAATGGAGCGGGATTACGACGGCGCGTACCGGATTGCCGCTGAACGTGTCCGTAAGCCGCAAGGCTAGCGATTTACCGGATGGGAATGCGCTCTCGACGGAGCGGCCGAATTTGGTTCCGGGTGTTCCGCTCTATCTCAACTACGGCGTCACGGGACGATGGTTGAACTCCGCCGCGTTTGCTGTGCCGGCCAAGGGGAGCTGGGGCAATCTCGGCCGCAATGCTCTTCGCGCTCCCGCGCTCTTTCAGATCGATACTTCGGTTTCTAAGGCTACCCGGATTACGGAGCGGTTGAGCGTCGATTTCGGTGTCGAGCTGTTCAATATTCTGAATCACCCGCAATTGGGCTTGCCGGTTGTGAACAGCAGTGCGACGAATTTCGGGCAGATTACCACGTTAATCAATTCGACTCCGGTTGGAGCGGGTACGCCGCGGCAAATTCAGGTGTTTGGCCGGTTTACGTTTTGATGGAGTAAGTTTTGGTGCGCTCGGAGAGCCTCGAACTCCCGACCTATTGATTCGAAGTCAATCGCTCTATCCAACTGAGCTACGAGCGCACACCGCTGGCGTTTTCCATTATAGAGGAGCCGGTTTGTCTGCGGGATGATGGAAGGGTGAATGGACCTGTTGAGACAGAGGTTAAACTCCGGATCGAAGATATTGAGAGCTTGAAGAGACGATTGCAGGAGATCGGATTTACGGTCGATGTGGAGCGCTTGTTCGAGGCCAATACGCTTTACGACAAACCTGATAAAGAGTTACAGCGCGCTGGAATGCTTCTTCGACTGCGGCAAGCCGGCGATAAAAGTGTAATTACCTGGAAGGGCAAGCAGCAGCCTGGACCGCACAAAAACCGACCAGAATGTGAAACTTCGATTGGTTCGCTAGACGTTTTAGGGGAGATTTTCGAACAGCTTGGCTACGGACGTTCCTTTCGCTATGAAAAGTTCAGGACCGAATTTAAGAATCCAAGCGAGCCATCGGGAGTAGTTACGCTTGACGAGACTCCGATCGGGAATTTCATGGAACTGGAAGGCCCTGGGGATTGGATAGACCACACCGCGCGGCAACTTGGATTCGCGGAGAGTGAATATGTTCTGGAAAGTTATGGGAGACTCTATTTAACGGACTGTGAGCGACGGGGAGTGCAACCCACTAATATGGTTTTCACGTCGTAGGCAGTGTACAATTACTTTCCATATCGATGAACTATACGCCAGATGTTCTGACCACTGACGTTTCCGCGATCGAACGTGCAACCAACGAGCTCAATCGAGTTCGGGAGGAGATTGCGAAGGTAATAATCGGTCAGAAAGAGGTTATCGATGGGGTTTTGATTTGCCTTGTCTCTGGCGGCCACGTTTTGCTGGAAGGTGTTCCGGGATTAGGAAAGACAACGCTCCTTCGAACTCTTTCAAAGGTGCTGGATTTGCGGTATTCGAGAATTCAGTTCACGCCTGACCTGATGCCCGGCGACATCGTCGGAAGCATGGTGATGGATAACGACGAACACGGGCACAAGACGCTGCGCTTTCAGCAGGGTCCGATTTTTGCCAATCTGGTCCTAGCGGATGAGATTAACCGTGCCACGCCGAAGACGCAATCTGCATTGCTCGAAGCGATGCAGGAGCGCACCGTTACAAGCGGAACTTACACTTACAATCTGGAGATGCCATTCCTTGTTATGGCGACCCAGAACCCGATCGAGATGGAAGGAACTTATCCTTTACCAGAGGCTCAACTGGATCGGTTTTTGATGAAGATCCTGGTGACGTATCCATCGCGCGAAGATCTTAGCCGGATTGTGAAAGTCACAACGCAACAGAACGACTCTCCGTTGAGCCAGGTGTTAAACCGGACGGAGATTGCGGGATTGAGAGATTTATCGCGGCAGGTGATTGTTGCTCCTCACGTTCAGGAGTTCGCAATCGATGTGGTGATGGCTACTCAGCCGATCGAAGCGGGGGCGCCGGATGTAACGAAGCGCTATATTCGATATGGAAGTTCCCCGCGTGGGGCGCAGGCTTTGATTGAGTGTGGACGCGTGTTGGCTTTGATGCGCGGACGTTTGCATCTGAGTATCGATGACGTGCGGGAAGTGGCACCGGCGGTGCTTCGGCATCGTATTATTCTTAATTTTGACGCCCACGCTGACGGTCAAGATAACGAGACAGTTCTCAAATCCATTTTGGGCGCTGTTCGTACTCGCGAATAGATAATTTAATTCCAGGCCCGGCGTATGTCTGAACCGCTGGTAGATCGTCATTTTTTAGAAAAACTCGAACGTCTTACCCTACGCTGGCAGAAATCGTTTAACGGCCTGGTGGGCGGACACAACATGTCTCGCTTTGCCGGACCCGGCCAAGAATTTCTAGACCATCGTAATTTCCATCAGGGAGATGATCTGCGGGCAGTGAACTGGCGCGCCTACATGCGGTTTGAAAAGTTCTTCCTGAAGACCTTTCAGGTAGAACCGCGCGTGCCTGTTCGATTGTTGCTGGATGTGAGTGCATCGATGCAAGCCGGGTCCGGGAGCGGAGATTCGACCAAGTTCGACTACGCACGCAGGCTTGCCGCCTCTTTGATTTACGTGGGACTGGTTCGCTTGGACACGATGGTGATTCAGCCCTTTAGCAATAAATTGCCGGAGCCGTTCATTTGCAGCGGCGGCCGGCACCGTTTTCAGCCTGCGGAGGCTTTCCTGCGGACTTTGAAGGCGGAAGGACAAAGTAATTTTCATGAGATTGCCCGGCAATATTTAAGCAGTTATCCGCAACGCGGCTTGACGATCATCATTTCTGACTTTTTGGACGATGACGATTGTCTTCGAGCTCTTCAGTATGTCGCGGATTACGGCCATGAACTGCTGCTGATTCAACTGTGGGGAAGCGAGGATCGTGAGCCCAGCGTGATGGGCGAAACGGAGTTGGTTGATGCAGAAACCGGATCGCTCTTTACGATTGCAGTCGATGGCGAAGCGCGCCGGGCTTATACGGAAGCGTTCGATGCCTATTCACAGCAGGTTCGAAAATTGGCTCTGCGGAATGGCGGCCGGTACGCGGGCTTAACAACATTATTGCCGCTGGAAGAAGCGATGTTCGGATCGTTGACACTGATAGAAGGTACGCTGTAACACTCCATGTTTTTTCTCAATTTCGGCGCCGGTGAGTTTTTCGCGCTGTTGGGAACTGTGGGCGGGCTCATCACCGCTCTGTATCTGCTGGACCGAAGCAAGCGGAAACGGATTGTGTCGACGCTGCGGTTCTGGACGCCGGCGCCTCAATCCGAGCAACAGCATCGACGAAAAAGCGTACAGGAACCGTGGTCTTTACTGTTGCAGTTGCTGAGTCTGGCATTGATCCTGCTCGCGCTGGCTCAACTGGTGTGGGGTACGCGCGGGGCGCAGAGCAGAAATCATGTTCTCTTACTGGATGTCTCGTCGGCGACGGCGCAGCAAAGCGGCGACGGCACGATATTGCAGCGCGAGAAAAGTCTGGCACGTGAGTATTTGAGTCGCATGAGCCGGGCTGACTCGGTGATGGTGATTCGAGCGGACGATTTGGCTACACCGGTTACTCCTTTCACAAAGGATCAAGCTCGTCTCGAAACAGCGATCAATGAGTCGCCTCAGAGTTACTCTGCACTCGATCTTGACCGTGCTCTGTCCTATGCGCAGCAGGCACAAAAATGGTCGGATGGCGCGCCTGGGGAGTTGGTTTACTTCGGGCCGAAGAGGGTGCGAGAGCTTCCCACGCAAAATTCTATCCCGGCCGGTTTGCGAGTGATTTCGGTGGACGCAAGCAAAGAGAATTGTGGGATCAGCGGTATGGAAATCGCACGCGGAGAGGTGGGCAAGACGTGGCGTGCGACCGTACGAATGAAGAATTACGGAAGCGAGCCGCGGGCCGTACGGCTTCTGCTGCGATTCGAGAATAGCGCCTTCAGTCCACGAAATCTGACCTTGCGGCCGGCCCAGGAAGCGACGGCAGAGTTTGAGTTTGTCACAAACAAGGCAGGCAGATTGGCCGCCGACATAGAACCTCGCGATGCGCTTCCGCTAGACGATCACGCCAGTGTCGTTTTGCCCGATAATCGGGCGACGCGGGTCTACGTTGTTACGAACCGGCCGGAGGTTTGGCGGCCGCTGCTGGGAGCGAATTCGCATTTAGACGTTCGTTACCTGACGCCGTCCCAGTATGAGCCATCGCCGGGCGCCGATTTGCTGGTGCTGGATCAGGTGGCTCCGCCTTCGCCGCCGAAGATAGCCAGCCTGTGGGTAAACCCGCCGAAGGACCATTCGCCGGTTCCGGTTACCTCCTCCGTAACAGAGCAGGTTATCCAGCACTGGAACTCCGATACGGAACTCGGAACGGGATTACGGACCAAAGATTTTCGTTTGGCGCAATCGAACATTTTCCGGCTTTCCCCGAACGACTTTGCCGTGGCGAGTGTCGGAGCGGGGGCTGTGGTGGTGGTCCGACCGGCGGCGGAGAACCATCCTAAAGTGGCTGTGACCGGCTTCGACCTTTTGAGTGGACACCTTCGTTTCGAAGTCGCAGGTCCGCTGCTATTCGCTAACCTGGTGCGCTGGCTTACTCCGGAAGCTTTTCGAACGCTGGAACTCAGTGCCGATCAGGTTGGGCTGTCGAATATCAGCCTCGATGGTAATGAACATGCGAACCGAATAACAGTGGCAGATGAAAACGGCCGTGCGCTGCCGTTTACGGTTCAGCAGAGCCGCCTGCAGTTCTACGTCGACAAGCCGACGACGGTGCATGTGACGTCTGATCAACGCGAGCGGATCTTGTCAATGGTTCTGCCGGAAGTGCCGGAGTATGAGTGGAAGCCGGCGTTCACGATTGTGTCGGGTATGCCTGCCTCGGCCTTCTCAGCCGCGGCTGCGGTCGATCTCTGGAAAGAACTGGCCGGCGCGGGAGCAGTGTTTCTCATCATTGAATGGCTGTTGTATGGGAGGCAGCGGAAGTTGAGACGCTCGGCGCAGACAAGGAGCGATTCTTCAATCGCGAAACAGGTAGAAACGAAGGAAGAGTTGGTTTCGCGATGACATTTGTTCATCACTGGCCTCTCATTCTTCTTGTCGTGCCCGTGGCGTATGTCGCCTGGACGTGGCGCTCTTCATCTCGCCATTTGAGCTTGGTTCTGAAGGCGCTGAGCCTGGCGGCTATTTTGGTGGGCTTGAGCGAACCGGTACTCACTGTGCCGGAAACGAAGACGGCGACAGTATTCGCGGTGGACACCTCGCAGAGTGTCAGCTCAGACGATCTTTCGAAAGCGTCGCAGATTTTGTCTGAGGCTGAGCGGAACCGGGGCAGGAACTGGATGCGAGTCGTTCCGTTTGCGCGGCAGACCAGGCCGCTCGAGACAGAAGAGACTACGGGCCGCTTGGCGCTTCGCCGTACTTCGTCGGGCGGAGACGCCACCGATATTGAGACTGCTCTGGACGAGAGCATTTCCGCGATTCCTCCTGGATATATTCCGCGGGTAGTGCTGCTAAGTGACGGGAATGAAAATCAAGGAAGCACGGCGCGCGCCATCGCGCAGATCGCTCGTCTGCACATTCCCATCGATACGATCCCGCTCACCGGACAGGCGGAGCGCAGTATAGAACTGACATCGGTTGCCATGCCGCGGGAAGCCTACTCGGGAGAGCAGATTCCGATCGACCTCAGATTAAACGTACCGCGTGAGGTCCACGTGGAAGTGCAAGTGTTTGCCGAAGGGAAGCCGTTAGGAATCGAAACGGTGGACCTGCACCGCGGGTCGAATGCCGTACGGGTCCATGCGCGCGTCGATTCAAGCGGCGCGACGGCGATTTCGGGACTTGTACGAGCTTCTGGAATGGGGGAGGCCCACTTCGATCGGGCTGTCGAACTGCAGCGGGCAAAGGTTTTGTATTTGTCCCAAGATCCGGCAGGAAGCGAACAGAATCTGTTTTCGGCCTTCAAGGAAGCACAGTTCGATGTCTCGACGGATGCGTCGGACTTGGATAACGGATTGAAGAATACGCAGTTGGTGGTATTGAACAACCTGGATCTCGAGGCCTTACCCACAAATCAGAAGGCGGAGCTGGATCGGTATGTCACCGGAGGCGGCGGACTCCTGTTGATCGGTGGAGAGCGACAAGTCTATAAGGAAGACAAAAAGATGGATGCGCTGGACCGGATCCTGCCGGCTAAGCTGGCGCCGCCGAAGACGCCCGAGGGCATCTGTGTTGCTTTAATCATCGACAAGTCTTCTTCGATGGAAGGACGAAAGATCGAACTGGCCCGGGTTTCAGCTAGCGGCGTGGTAGACCACTTACGTCCAAGCGACAGCATTGGCATTCTGATCTTCGACAACTCCTACGAGTGGGCGGTACCGGTGAGAAAGGCCGGCGACAAAGGCGACATCAAACGTTTGATCTCAGGGATTACGCCGGACGGAGGAACGCAAATCGCACCTGCGCTTGCAGAAGCCTATCGGAAGATTTCCGCTTCCGACGCAACGGCCAAACACATCGTGCTTCTGACTGACGGCATATCGGAAGAGGGAGACAGCCTGGAGTTAGCGCGAGAGGCGCAGTTGCATCAGGTTACGATCTCGACGGTTGGCTTAGGGCAGGATGTCAATCGCTCGTATCTGGAAAAAGTGGCCGAGGCCTCTGGCGGGAAGAGCTATTTCCTCAATGAACCACAGGGCCTGGAGCAGATTTTGCTGAAGGACGTGGAAGATTTCAGCGGCAAGACGGCGATTGAGAAGGAGTTGAAGCCTTTGGTACGTCAGAAGGCGGAGATTCTGGACGGCACTGACATGGAGAATGCGCCTCCGCTCAAAGGGTATGCAAGGTTCGCTGCTAAGCCGGGTGCCAATACGGTTTTGGCCATCAATCAGGAGAAGCAGGATCCGCTCTACACTCGCTGGGAGTACGGGTTGGGACGGAGTGCCGTCTTCACTTCCGACGCCAAGAGCCGCTGGGCGGAGCAGTGGATGTCCTGGAAGGGGTTTGACAAGTTCTGGATAAACGTCACGCGAGATTTGCTGAGTCACAACGATCAGACGGAGGCAAGCGCGGAGTTCGACTCGGGGAGCGGCGATCTGGTGGTGAACTACCGACTGGCCGAGAAGACGATCGGACCGGTTACCGTTCCGAAGATTTATGTTATTGGGCCGAAGGGCTTCCGTAAGGCTTTGCCGATTGAACGCGTGACCGATCGGGTTTATCGAGGGCGCTTACATCAGAAGCCTTTCCCCGGATTGTTCCGGATTTTGCCGGTCAACGAAGATCGAATGTTTCCCGAGATCGGCGTTTATGCAGAGAACCGGGAGGTCTCCGATCAGGGGGCGAACGAGGATCTACTTCGGGAACTGGCATCGTCGACGGGAGGGCGTTTTAATCCTCCCCCAGGTGAGCTGTTGATGTCCTCCGGAAGATCATTGTACGTGAACTGGGAGATCTGGCCTTTGTTCCTCTCGCTGGGGCTCGGGTTGTCGGTGGCGGAGTTGGTTACACGAAAATGGGGCGGGATTACGCAAGGCGCAAAGAGCCTGCTCCAAAGACGAGCCGGGAGCCAACTAATATTCCGAAATGATTGAGGGCTGTCCGGATCCACCTGTTACTAAGGCTTATGGCGAACGTTAAAGTGTACGGTGCTGATTGGTGCCCGACGACCAAAGAGACAGTGGCTCATTTGAAGGAGCTGAATGTTCCTTACGACTACATCAACATCGATCGCGACCGAAAGGCGGCCAGTTGGGTGGCCTCACGTAATGATGGCAAAGAGAAAAAGCCGACTCTCGACGTCGACGGCCAAGTTCTGAGCGCGCCTACTGACGAAGAGCTCGACGAGGTGTTACAGGCCAAGGGTTTGCTCGTTTAGGTTTGATAGTCCAGCCCCTCTACGTTAGTAATCGAGCCACTCGACTCGGCCATCCTCCTCGTCGCTGAGAATCCAGCTTTCGATTCTTGACTCCAGATCTGAGGGGAATCCGGTCTGCAGCAAGTGATCGGCAGATGTAACAATCTCCAGCTTTCGGATGGTTGGAGCATCGTGATCTTCACGGCGTTTGCGGCGCTCGAAGGCCAAGTACCAGGAAAGGCGATCGGCGTCGGGACGCAGGTCAGACACCTCAGCGAGACGTGCAATCCAAATACCTGACGGAGAACCGAACTCACGCTCGAGTAGGGGAAACTTTGACCTTAGATCGTAAATGGACATATTCTCCCTGTTTGACTCATGCCCCTCAAAAAGCCTTTCTAGAACAACTACTGGTAAGCGGCTGCCAAAAAGCGGTAAAGTAGCGGATCAGCTTGTTCAGTGTTGGGGCCCGAAGCGTCTATCAATTATGGGTGACACGACTATTACAAAGGTTGACTCGGCATTCTCTCCGAGGGGAAAATCGGGCGAGAAATATCTTGCGTCCGGAAAGTCGATTTCCATGAGGATGTGGGATGAAGGGCCGACTCCCGGCAAATCGGAGAATGTTGCGCGTGATTATGAAGTGGTCGGGTTCGTTTTAGAGGGGCATGCCGACTTGGAAATCGAGGGGCAAACAATTCATCTGGAAGCTGGGAATTCTTGGGTTGTGCCGAAAGGCGCGTCTCACACCTACACGGTAAAGGAACACTTCAAAGCCGTTGAGGCGACTAGCCCGCCTTACCAAGTACACGGACGGGAAAATTAGCGGGAACATTGGATTGGCGGCGGAACGCGGGAAGAAATTGTAGGCGCACCTTTTTCGGGGTTTGCCGCATCAAACACTACGTTATGACTCGTGCAGCCCAACAAGTCCAAGATCGTTACGACGCACTGATGTTCGCGAAGGGGCCGGAAGTTGCCAAGAAGACTGCTCTTGAGTTGGTGCAACTTGTACTCGGCGAAGAGGCGAATGAGCTTTCTTTGCAAGAGGCGTTGAGAGAAACATGTCGCAGAATGCGACCATCTGCCGATCCCCGGGAACAACTACGCTTCGAGAACGAATTCATAGAACTGGCTATCTGGCCGGATAACTCAAGCAGTATCGCCGCATAATCGCGGCGAGCACCTTTGAACTCTTGCGATAAATCCGGTCCCTTTCAAACACAATGTCCGGGAGAATCGCGACAAGCGATACCGTCTATCATGTAGATGGGTCTTTTAATGATTTTTGAGCAGGCGTACAGGATGAGAGTTTGTGCGTCCGTCGGTGCGCTGTGGGGCGTTATTTTTCTCTCGACCGCGTCGGCACAGCAACCAGGCGTTCCGGCAACGTCCGGCAGCCGTAGCGGAGCGCCTGCGAATCCGCCTGTGGTACCAGCTTCTCCGGTCCCCAGTGCCCAGTCGAATTCAAGCGGTAGTGGCAACAATTCTAATTCACTGCCGATGCAATTCCAGTCGCACGGCTTGGACTATGAGGCGCTCACCAGGAACGGGATTACGGTGATGTATGCCTCACTACCTCCGCACGTCAAAGATTTCAACATTATTCAAATTACGGTGACGAACGGTTCACTAATTTCGTGGACCGTGAAACCGGAAGATTTTAGTTTTGTCCGGCAGGACGGTACGGTATTAGGCTCGGTCTCCGCCGACGACGTGGTCGAATCGCTTCTGGAGAAAGCCGGGCGAAACGACGTCATTAAGCTACAGCTGCTGTATGAGTCGAGCATTTACGCGTTATCAAATTTTCGATCGACGAATGGCTACGAACAACGGCGGGAAGCCGCGATGGCACAATTTGTCAATCCGCGAATTAAGGCGGCAGCGGCTGCGTCTGCAATTACGTTAGTTTCGATAAAGCTCCGGCCGGGCGATAGTACTGATGGCGCTGTCTTCTTTGAAAACAAAACGAAGGACAAGTTAATGGGGGCAGGGCGCCTGATTGCTCACGCCTGTGGCGAGACCTTTACATTTCAGATTCTTCCCGAACCTAAACTTCACTAGTGAACGAATCCGTCAACTCTTCTTCTCCGTCGCGTTGGATCGACCTCCATTCGCATACTAATGAATCTGACGGAACACTTACTCCCGAGGAGCTTCTCCAAGCCGCAAAGTCGGTTGGTTTAGATGCATTAGCGATAACGGACCATGACACTTTCGCCGGGTATGAGAAGGCGTTACCGTCGGCTAAGGCGATGAACTTCGACCTGGTGCGCGGAATCGAATTAAATTCCCGCTTGAAACTGAATGGTAAGGCAACGCGATGGGCGCATATACTTGGGTATTTTCCTTTTGGGAGACCGTCGGCGAATTTCCTTCAATGGCTCTCCGCTCAACAAGAGGATAGACGGGATCGCAATCGGCGATTAGCCGCTTCCCTCACCGAACAGGGTGTGGATATCACGTTGGATGAAGTGGAGGCAATAGGCAAGAGCCTGGCGGGGCGACCGCATTTTGCCAAAATTCTGGTGGAAAAGGGCTACGCCACAAATCAGGATGAGGCGTTTCAGAAGTACATAGGCGAAGAGGCTCCGGCGTTTGTGGAGCGAGAAAGTCCGATCACCGAGCAGGTAATTCGCGTCATACGAGACGGCGGCGGAGTTCCCGTGGCAGCTCATCCGATTCGCTTGTCGCTCTCGCATGATGCAGTGGAGCGCGAGGTGTTTGTTGGCCTCAAGAACGCTGGATTGCTGGGCCTTGAGATCTACCACTCCGACCATTCTCCCGAGTTGCAAAGTTATTATCGCGACCTAGCCAGTGAGTTGGAGCTGCTACCTTCCGGCGGTTCCGATTTTCACGGTGCGGTGAAGCCCGACACGGCGCTGGGGTGGGGCCGGAACGGCAACGTCAGAGTGCCATTTGCATTCCTGCAGACGATGAGATCTCTGCGCAACGTCACTCCGGTCGGCGGCTAGAAAATCCCGCTGCGCTTGCTACGATACAGGTGGCAACGGAGGAACATGGAGGCAACCGAGATATACCAAAAGCTTACTGGCATATTTCGTAGTGTTTTCGATGACGATTCAATTCAGGTCAAGCCTGAATTGACCGCTGATGATGTCGAGGAGTGGGATAGTCTCAGCCACATCCGACTGGTTCTCACAGTAGAAAAAACATTTGGGGTGAAGTTCTCGGCTTCCGAGATCGCTAGACTTAAGAATGTTGGGGAATTTGCGGATTTAATTGAGTCGAAAGTCTCCTGAATATCAGCGGTTCTTTGATGAGTAACGATCTCTACACCAATCTGTCGTGGCTGCCACAAGCCCCGGCAGACTTCACGGCGCGATGCCGATTATTGAGCGAAGCAGATGATAAGCCCGGCAGGTCGTTGCGAGCGCTGGCTTCCTATTCACTCGATGAAAATCAATTGAACCGGCTGGCAAAGGTCATCCGGAAGCTGAGCGAACATGGGCGCTCGCTCTATCCTTTGACTCCTTTTCGTCTTGGTGTGCTGAGTAATGCGACTGTTGATTTCCTGCTTCCTTCTTTGATCGCCACTGCGCCTCGCCACGGACTCGGTTTAGAGTGTATTCCGTCTGATTACGATCAAGTGATTCAGGATGCGTTGTCGCCTGATTCCGCCGTCAATCGCGCACAGCCCGATGCGGTTTTGATTGCAATCGATTATCGTGCTGTTTCTCTTTTTAGCGTTCTGGGGAATCGAGAGGATGCGGATCGAGCCGTCACGGCTGCGTTGGATTACGTGCAAACCGTTCGATCCGGGGTGAAGGCCAATGGGAATGCAGTTTGCATTGTGCAGACTTTGGCTCCTCCGCCGGAGCGACTTTTCGGGAGTCTCGATCGCATGCTTCCCGGAACTTTGCGCAACGTAATTGAGCGGATAAATAGCGGAATGGCGGACAGCCTTTTTCATACATCCGACATCCTGTTTGATGTTGCTGGTCTTGCTGAGACGGTCGGGCTGGCGGACTGGCATTCACCGACGCAGTGGAATCTGGCGAAGCTCCCCTTTTCAAATACATTCCTTCCGCTCTATGCCGACCATGTCTGCCGATTGATTGCCGCAGTGCGTGGGAAGAGCCGCCGTTGTCTGGTTCTCGACTTGGATAATACTGTCTGGGGCGGGGTGATTGGAGACGACGGTTTAGAGGGGATCCAGTGTGCGCAAGGCGATCCTGCTGGAGAAGCTCATTTGAGCGTTCAGCGGCTCGCTCTGGCGTTGCGCGAGCGCGGCGTTGTTCTGGCGGTGTCTTCGAAGAATAACGACGAGACTGCCCGGCTTCCCTTTCAGAAGCATCCGGAGATGCTGCTTCGTGAGGAACACATCGCCTTGTTTCAGGCCAATTGGAACGACAAGGCGACCAATATCAAAGCTATCGCAGAAGAGTTGTCGCTGGGTGTTGAATCTATGGTTTTGCTGGACGACAATCCGGTAGAGCGCAATCTGGTCAGGCAGTTACTCCCGGAGGTTGCCGTACCTGAACTTCCCGCCGATCCAGCTTTGTACGCCCGGACACTGGCTGCGGCGGGCTATTTTGAAGCTATTGTTTTCTCGGATGAAGACACCAAGCGTGCCGAGTTTTATCAGGAGAACGCGCGGCGAGTCACGCTTCGGAACCAAGCGGGCGATATCGATGCTTATCTCGCCTCGCTTCAGATGGAGATCACGTTTCAGCCTTTCGATGCAACGGGTCGCGCCCGTATCACTCAACTTATTAACAAGTCGAACCAGTTTAATTTGACAACCAAGCGATATACCGAAGCTGAGATCGCGCTGTTGGAAGCCGATGCAGCGTGTTTCACTTTGCAGGTTCGCTTGTCGGATACTTTCGGCGACAACGGTATGATCGGCGTCATTATCTGCCATCCACGAACCGCGGACGAATGGGAGATCGATACGTGGTTGATGAGCTGTCGGGTTCTAGGCCGGCGAGTGGAGCAGATGGTTTTGCGAGAAATTCTGGAGCATGCCGAGCGGGCGGGTATTCGTAAGCTCATTGGGGTGTATCGGCCTACCGATCGCAATAAGCTTGTGCAAGACCACTACGCAAAGTTAGGCTTTACGCACATTAAGACCACGGAGGACGGCGCTACGATTTGGGGACTCAATGTCCGTAACGCCAGCATTGATGCCGCACCCATGACGGTACGATCACACGGGTTCCATATGGTTGAAGCGTAACTGGAGGCATGTTGCTCCAGGACAACGATCCTTCCGCTGACACTCTGCTGAAATCAGCACATAAGTTGCCTCGACGGGATTATCTGTTACTTCCGCTGCTCAGTGTTCTGACGATTGCGGCAATGTTCACTGTCTGTGAAGCGGCGACCCGTACGATCTGGAGTGAGCAGGAAGATGATGTTTGCTTTGTAAACGATCCCATTGCGGGATTTCATTTCAAGCCAAACTGCACCGCGCGGGTCAAGAACGCTGAAGGCCCGTGGACAACCAACTCTTACAACGACTGTGGCTTTCGGAGTCCGACTTCCTGCGGCCCAAAACCGGCGGACAGCTTCCGAATTGCAATACTCGGATCATCGGTTAGTCAGGGCGTCTTTGTTCCTTACGAGGAGACGTTTCCCGCTCGCGCTGCAGCGGAACTGGAACGTGTTTGCCATTTCAAGATTGATGTCCAGAACTTAGGAGTGCCGAACTCGAGCCCGATTTACGTTTATCGCCGGCTGGAGAAAGCATTGGCGCTGCGACCAGATCTTGTGATCTTTGTCATTACGCCGTTCGACCTGGAGCAACAGATTGACCCGCAACAGCTGGCGGAGCGTAACAATCGTACTATCCACGATGATGCCCCGGCGGCAACTCTGACGTTGAGTCCATACAAGAGACTGCAGAAGCTTTTAACGGGCAGCCGGTCGACGTTTGTCGCGCAGCACTTTTTGCTTCAGAATGAGCAGACTTTTATCAAGTTATATCTGCTATACGGAGACAAAGCCGATTTCTTACGCCAACCGTTAACCGAGGCATGGCAGAAGCGGTTTAACGATCTCGACGTAATTGTTGGCGATATGTCGAAGCGTGCTCGCTCGGCGGGGGCGCGATTGTTGATTGTTCCAGTTCCTTCCCGTGCAGAGTCAGCAATACTAAGCACCCGACATCCGATTGCCGGTGTTGATGCCGCCGCGTTCGGGCGACGAGTCGAACAGATTGCGGCTAAGGATGGGGCCGATTCGGTGGATTTGATGACGCGATTTCGGCAGATACCTCGATCGGAAGATCTATTTTATGCGGTGGATGGGCATTTGACCGGGGACGGTCAAGCTGTAATTGCGCAAGGGCTTGTGCAGAAGCTTCTGGGCGGAAGTTTCGCCATTTTCGAACACTGCGCCGGTGACAAACGGAAAAGCTGAAACGATGGGTAGCGCCTCCTTTGAGTTTCTTGGATTTTCGCTGTCGGTTGCCCTGATTTACAACCTCCGCCAGTCAGTACCCTGGCGACAGACAGTCTTGCTACTCGCCAGTCTCATTTTCCTGGCCTTCTTTTCTTTTAATCCGATATCTTGGTTGCCACTCGCCGCATTTCTCGGATTTGGCTTTGTGAGTGTACGTTTCTTTCAAACGGGGAAGCATGGCCGGATCTTCGTTTTTCTATTGCTGGCAGCGATAGTTGCTTTTGTATGGCTGAAGAAATATACGTTCTTTCCCCAGCCACTGTTTTTTCGTTTTTCCTACGTGACGCTTGGGCTTTCCTATATTTTCTTTCGCGTGCTGCATCTGATGATCGATGCCAAGGACGGCGCAGTTCCCCGCAAAATCAGTGTAGTCTCTTATCTGAATTACACCTTGAATTTCACGACGCTTGTTTCGGGGCCCATCCAGCGCTACCAGGATTTTGCTGCTATGGAACTTGCGGCAACGCCGCTGCCTCTTGACGTGGTTGTTGTAGGTAAGGCATTCGAGAGGATCATTGTCGGATTTTTTAAGGTGAATGTTCTGTCGCTCGCTTTTTCTGCGTTGCAAAGCCAGGGATTGGCTTCTCTGACGGCGAAAGACGCCCTGTCTGGCAGAACGCTGGACGGCATCATCATCGCAGCATCTTATCCGTTTTATCTTTACTGTAATTTTTCCGGCTATATCGACATCGTGATTGGGATTGCTCGACTTCTCCGCATTGAACTGCCTGAAAATTTTAACCGTCCATTTTCTTCGGACAACTTCTTGAACTTCTGGAGCAGGTGGCACATCACGCTCTCGGAATGGCTCAAGACCTATGTTTACAATCCGCTTCTCATAAGCCTGATGAGGAAGTATCCTGCGCCTCAACTTGCCCCTTTTCTGGGGGTGTTCGCCTTTTTCGTGACGTTCTTCTTAGTGGGCGTTTGGCATGGGCAGACGTCGGTTTTTATCTTCTTCGGCGTGCTGCAAGGGCTCGGAGTAAGCGTTGCCAAGCTATACCAGATATTGATCGGGAAGTGGCTGGGTCGCAAGCGATACCGAACTCTTTCAAGCGGCTCACTTTACAACGTCTTTGCTCGTGGTTTGACATTCACATGGTTCACGTTCACCCTCTTGTGGTTCTGGTCAAACTGGCAGCAGTTGGGCTTGATGGCACAGCAGCTTGGCAGCGGGGCGATTGCCGCAGTATGGTTGACGATCTTCCTGGCGTCGTCGGGTTTGCTCGCTTTTTGGGAAGTGGCGAGAGCTTGGTTCCTATCGTTCCAATGGGGCGACCAGCCGATTCTTCTATCTCGATATGTCAGGACAGTTTGGAGTACCGCGCTGGTTGTGATTGCCGTAGCAATCGTGACATTGCTCAACGCCCCTGCGCCAGACATTGTATACAAAGCTTTTTAAGCTTTGTGAAGGATGTCTACAAAGCCTTCTAGGATTCGTGAGCTGAGCGGCTAAAACAGGCAACTTAGACGCTTGCCGTTAAAATGAGCGTGTGTCCGTTTTACTTCCGAGATTGCGGTTTAATCTCGATTTCACTCCATCAACAGATCCTTCGCGTCCGGGACTTTTCATTCGTGATCCGTATCACTATTCGGATGCCACGCTAATCGTTCCTCCTCCCTTGGTGGAAGCGCTGGAGTGCTTCGACGGCGTGCAGTCGGAGCTTGACCTAAGATCTGAACTCGTTCGGATTACCGGTGAGATCCAGGTGGGGGAACTCGAGAAGCATCTGTTTGACTCTTTGAACGAAGCTGGTTTTCTTGAAAACGAGCGCTACCGAGAGTTGCGGGCTCTTCGCGAGAAGGAGTTTGCAGAAGAGAACATCCGCGAGGCGGCTTTTGCAGGTTCGGCGTATCCCGAGGATGTAAGAATGCTCGCCAGTCTTCTTACTTCGCAGATCGGAGGGCCAGGAGGGGATGGCTCCGCTTTTGGAATAGCGGCTCCACATGCGAGTCCCGATGGAGGGTGGAGCACGTACCGCGCCGCCTACCGGGCGCTTCCTTCCTTCGAGGAAGGAAGGGATCGAACGTTTGTAATTTTAGGTACGTCTCACTACGGCGCGCCCGATCGCTTTGGGCTGACGCGAAAAGCTTTTATCACTCCCTATGGACAAGCGCGAACAGCGGTCGATTTAATAAATGAGATTGAAGCTGCTGCTTCGAGCGCGATCCTCATGGAGGATTACTGCCATGCGGTTGAACACTCGATTGAATTTCAGGTTGTTTTTCTCCAGCATCTGTACGGTCCTGATGTGAAGGTTCTGCCGATTCTATGTGGACCGTTTGTCAAGAGCATTTACGAGGGCGGACTACCGGAGCAGAACGATTCAGTTGCGAAACTCTTTGATGCACTTGGGAATCTTTCCGCCAGAGAAGGGAAGCGGCTCTTCTGGGTTTTGGGTGTGGATATGTCGCACATGGGTATGCGTTATGGCGACCCCATTCGTGCGACTGCGAACGTTGCCGAAATGTTGGCGGTGGAGCAACGTGACAAGGCCCGCATTGAGGAGATCGGACGGGGAAACCTGCAGACCTATTGGGAGATGACTCAAGATGGGCATGACGATTTAAAGTGGTGCGGATCGTCGCCTTTTTATACGTTTCTTAAAGTAAACCCCGACCGTCGAGGGGCGTTGCTTGATTATCACCAGTGGCAGATTGATCCGCAAAGCATTGTGAGCTTTGCGGCCATGCAATTCGAATGAAGCACGAACAGCACACTACATCTGGCCGCCGCCCCACCAATATCCGGGACGCGTTCGGACCTTCAAGCCGGGTCGGTCAACGATCACTCGAATATTGTGAAACCCTGGTTCGTCTTTGTTGGTGGGGTTGTAGCTCAATAGATACTGGCTATTCACTTCTTGGCCGATATTCGTGATTGCCGTTTCCAAACCCTTCTGATTGGAGAAGCTATAAGTGACGCCACCGGTAAAGTACGAGAAAGCGTCGGCCGGAGTTCTCTTAAACAGATCGCGAATCCCGCGATAAACGGGCGGAATGCCGTCCAGGGCGTTTCCATTTTGTTGCTGGACGACGTTTGTGTCAGTATTTGTCTGGCCAATGATGCTCGGGATAGCGGCTGCCGGCTGACGTCCGTTTTGAGGCGCCGGATAGTCAGGCTTCTTCAAAAAAGCGGTTTTTACTTTAGAGATATCCACGCAGTAGACAATCACATTGTCGAACTGCATACTCCGGATGGTCTCTTCGAGACGAGCCTGGCTTCCTTTGTCGACGTTGCGGCTCATGAGAATCACCACTCGACGCCTGGTGTTTTTGGGATCATGCCGTTTGAGCATCCGGTCGGATTCCAGAACCGCGTCCACCAAAGCGGCAGTGGCTGAGCCGGCGCTAATCTTTTGCGTCGCGTCATCCAGTTTGTAAGGATCGTTCGTGAAGTCTTGCAGGACGTTCATTCGGTGATCAAAGGCGAGGATTGCTGCGTCGCCTTCCTGACCTGTTACTAAACCTTGCAGCAAAAGCCCAGACTTCCTGATGATCGGCAGAAGCGGATCGACTTCGGAATTGGCTTGAATGGCCAGCACGACCGAGACCGGTTGCTGTGTGATTTCACTTGCCACGTGCTGCGGCTTCCCATTGTCTAGTACTTCGAAGTTTTTGGCCTGAAGGCCGTTGACGTATCCATGCCCATCGGGATCGAGCACGGTGGTAGGGACGAGAACATACTGGACGCCGACGCGAATGGTTCCATCGCTATTAGCTCCTGGAATGGTTGCCTGCTCGGCGCCCTTTTGTGTATTATTCGGTGAACTGGACGGCGCCGATTTAGCGTCACTTTTCGATCCGGAACCTAACTGACCCGGCTGCGCCGGCGGCAACTGTGATTCCTGGCCTGGCGGCGGTATCTGACTCAGCGCCGCGGTCACGATTCCAACTGCCATTGCCAGTTTGGCTGATCCTCTCAGAAAACCAGACCGTTTACCGCTTTGATCCGTGCTCATAGTAGGTGAGATGTATTTAGGTACTGTCGAGTTTCGATAAGGGTAGATCCGTCAGGCTTCATGTTCCGTATGTCCTTCTAACAACTGCAAAACGTGGGGCACTAAGGGTTCGACGACGCCCAATGAGAATAGGGAGCCTTTGGGGGCTCCCGGAAGATTCACGATCAACGTTTTGCGTCGAGTTCCGGCCAGGGCTCGTGATAGCGGTGCGAATCTGGTTTGTTCCATACCTTTTGAACGCATCAATTCACCAAGGCCCGGGATTTCTCGCTCCAGAACGACTCGGGTCGCCTCAGGTGTTACGTCGCGCGATGATAAGCCTGTGCCGCCTGTGGTCAGAATCAAGGAAGCGGCGGAGTTGTCGGCCCATTCTATTAACAGTTCCGAAATTTTTAGTGCGTCGTCCGGAAGGACGGCCGTTGCGACCACTTTCCAGCCGAGTTCTTCGCAGCGATCTTTGAGCGCGGGCCCTGAGACATCGACTCGGGTTCCGGCTACCGTTGAATCACTGACCGTAAGGATGGCTACCGTGATCAAGTCTTTGGAGCCTTCCTTCGGTAGTCGCCGGATTTGCCGCCGGTTTTTTCGAGAAGGTGAATGCTTCGAATCTCGATGGTTTTGTCCAGCGCTTTCGTCATGTCGTAGATCGTGAGGGCCGCGATGCTGGCCGCAGTCAGCGCTTCCATTTCGACTCCGGTACGGGCTGCAGTAGCAGCGGTCGCTGTGATGGCGATGCCGTTTTTTTCGATTGCAAACTTTAAACCAACATGTGTGAGCGGGAGTTGGTGACAGAGCGGGATCAATTCCGACGTCTTCTTGGCGCCGCTGATACCGGCAATTCTGGCGACTTCCAGTGGATTGCCCTTTTTGTTTTGCGGGAGCGCCTTGATGACTTTCGGGGTCATCACAACATAGGCGAAGGCGGTGGCTCGACGTTCGGTGACCTCTTTCGCTGAGACGTCCACCATTGAAACCTCACCCGTTTCGTTGAAATGCGAAAGGCGCTTCTTCATAATTTGGGCATCACGCGGATCGAGTCGCCGGCATTCCAAGTTTCGCGATTATGTTCGGCTACAAGGAACACGTTAGCTTTTGCCAGGGCGGGGATGTCGCTCGAGCCTTGCCACGGGACATGCTTGAGGTGCTGCCCGTCGGCATTTAGTCTGGCAGGTAAGAAGCGGGTCAATCCAAGTTTATGGCGGAAAGGGAGCTCGAATTCCGCACGCAAAAGGGGGAGTATCGGTTCGGGGATACCGGCCAGCAACTCCAGCGCCGGTTGCGCAAAGAGTTGGAAGGTAACCAAGCTCGACCCCGGATTCCCTGGCAGCCCGAACACAGGTTTGCCCTGAATGGAACCGAAGGCCGTTGGTCCACCTGGTTGGATGCGGACTTTTTCGAAGTGAAACTGAGCTCCGAGGTCTCTCAGCGTAGGCTTCACCAGGTCATATCGCCCGGCCGAAACACCGCCGCTTACGAGCAGCATGTCGTGCCGGAGACCCTCATGAAGAGAAGTTCGTAGCTTTTCAGGCGTGTCGCCGGCAACTGGAAGAATGGCCGGCAACCCGCCTGATGCCTGAACAGAAGCAGCCAGCATGTAGGAATTTGAGTTTCGGATTTGGTGGGCGAGCGGTTCCGTACCGAGATCAACGATCTCGTCTCCGGTTGCGAGGATGGCTACCGAAGGCTGGGCGAACACTCGCACAGTGGAGTGCCCGGTCATGGCAAGCGTCGCAATATGACTTGCATCGATCGGCACACCGGCTTCGAGTAAGAGTGTGGACGCTGAAGCCTCCGCGCCACGCTCATTGATGAACTGACCCGCTTCTGCGGTCCGATCAATTTGAACGTGGTCCACACCGTTATCTGCGGGAACTCGGGTGACGTGTTCCACCATCACAACCGCATCTGCTTCGAGCGGAACAGGCGCCCCGGTCATGATCTCCAGGGCCTCACCCGGACGGAGAGCTTCTTTTTCCGATTCACCGGCGCGAATCTCGCCGCGGATGCGCAACAACCCCGGAAGATCCGGTGAGCGAACGGCGAAACCATCGCGCAGGGATCGTCGTAAGGCAGGATAGTCGCGGTCCGCCGTCACTGCTTTGGCGAGCGTTCGACCATGCGCCTCCTGCAGCGGAATCTCTTCGATGCGACCCGTTTGCGCGAGCGAGCGGACAATTTCGATTACCAGCTGTCGAGCTTCTTCGAATTCCAATACGCGCTTCGGATCATCTTGCCTGGACACTTTTGGATTGTAACGTTAAGCTAAAGCTGTCCGAATCTCATTCAGTCGATCTGTACTGTACGATCGAGACTCCCGATGGAACATCTACGGTTTACATGCCAGACAGGATGCACCAAGTGCTGCGAGGTAAAAGGGTTCGTTTACCTCTCAGAAGAAGATGTCGAGCGGGCTGCGAAGTATCTGAGTCTGACGCGCGAAGCGTTTGAGGCCAAGTATGTTGTGCGATATCCACATGTAATCCGCCTGCGCAAACCACTTCACGCTCAGTGCCACTTTTTGACGAGCGGCGGGTGTTCTATCCATCCGGTAAAACCAACGCAATGCCGGCTTTATCCTTTTTGGCCGGAACTGGTGGAGGATGTCGAGGAATGGCACAGAGCGTCCGAACTCTGCCCGGGTATTGGCAAAGGCGACCTCATTCAGATAGGATCAGCGTGCGAAGTGGCTAGCGAGATGAAGACCGCTTACCCGCATATGTATTTCGATTGGGAGTAAAAGAGTTACTCCGACAGCCTTTCTTGGCTGGCAGCGTGCTCGCTTAGGTCCGGCAGAGTGTCCGTCATCTGGCAAGACAGAAACACTGCCACCAGAGATTCCATCCCTTCCTGATCCTCTTCGTCGAAGCGACTCAACGATTCACTGTCGACATCCAAAACACCGAGGACGTTCCCCCAATTCAGGAGAGGAACAACGATCTCCGCTCGTGATTTCGGGTCACAAGCTATGTGTCCTGGAAAATCAGCGACGTCCGGCACGACTACCGTCTCGCCAGTTGCGGCTGCCGTACCACATACCCCTTTCCCAAACGGAATGCGAGCACAGGCCGGCTTTCCCTGAAAGGGGCCAAGGACTAGCTCCTCGCCATGCGCCATGTAGAAACCTACCCAGCTGACGTCCGGAAGATTGTGAAACAGCAAGGCGGCTGTGTTTGCAGCGTTCGCAATTAAGTTCCTCTCGCCACCCAGAAGGGCGTGTAACTGCTCACAAAGGATCTGATACTGCTGCTGTTTAGAACTGTCGGCGATGCCGTTTGAAACCGTTTCAACCATCGTTAAGCTAGTTTACCCAGAATTTCTGTAAATAAGAGTGGGTTTTTAGGTAGATTCGGCGACATAACTCCAAATTATGCCGCTTTTCTTTTCCTGTGATACGGATTCGAGATGTAATCCTTGGCGGCGACGGCAGCCTCAGAATCAGGGTCAGCTCGTACGGTGGCCTTGTACGCAATGACGGCTTTTTCACGATCGCCTTTTAAGTCATATATTTGGCCCGTTCTTAACCAAGCCATTACAGCGGTTTTTGGGTCAACTGTTGGCGCTCGCTGGGTCACATTCTTCAAGCTCGCTAAAGCAGGTTCCAGGTCTCCATACCGAAAATATAAGTTGCCTTTCAGGTAATCGACTCTACCCTTTGGCACATTGCGGTAGTCGGCTGCGCCGCTCTTGGCTTGCATCTCGTTGAGTACATTAAGCGCCGACGCTTTATCTCCGAGGTCAGTGTACATCTCTACTTGCTCAAAACGAAGTAGATAATTGCGGGGGAATAAGGCGGCGCATTTTATTAGGAGCGGTATAGCATCCTTCGGGCGGTCCTCACGTCGGTAGATGGCAGCGAGCAAGATATCGGCATCGTATTTGTCCTGGACCCCTTTGGTCGCCACCAACTGGAGATCCTGGATGCCACCCTCCTTGTCACCATGAAAGCCGCCGATCACGCCCAAAATGCGCATATAAAAGGGAAGGGCGCCGACGATATATTTGTTTAGTCCCACAATCAAACGTGGGTCAACAGATTGAGGATCGATCTCGAGAATTTGTTCGTGAGCGGTTCGAGCGGCGGTTGCCTCTTTGAGCGACTCGATCCAGGCCTTTTCGATAAGGAACAGATAGTTGGCGCGAAGTCCGTGCGCCACGCCGGCTGCGTAAAGCGCTCTGAGGTTTTTAGCATTTGAAACCAAATCCGACTGTGTAAGCCTGAGCGCCGTACTAATGCATTTGGCGAACCTGTCCTTATCAGCTGAGTTCATTTGTATCTTCGGCCGTTGGAGAAAAGGATTTGTCGAAGAGATTAAATCACTACCTAAAGTTCCGCTCCGAAAAAAGCTCCGATATAGGAGCGTCTGCGCCAGGGCATTGTACTGATCTGGATCATTCGGGCGGTCTTTGGCCTGCTTTTCAAAATAGTCGACTGCGGGATCGTACTCGTTGCTGTAGAAGTGAACGAATCCGGGATTTTGCAAGGGGTCCTGGATCGGAGCGTAAACCGCACTTAGGCAAACGGCAAACAGTAAAAAGAGACCGGATCCTCCTATGAGAAAAGCACATCGGCTGCTCATTGACCCTTTGAACTTACCTGCAAAACAGAGAGTGCTTGTTGCGCCGCCGATGAGACTAGTTGGTCAGGATGCGAGGCTAACCGCTTGAGCGGTTCTATCATTGCAGCACTTCCGCTGTTTCCCATCGCGTTTGCAACATTCCTTAGAAAGCCTTCGTACTTGGCACGCCAGACCGGCGACTTCCGAAAAATAGATTTGAACTCTTCTGGCGCCAACTTCGATAAGTAATCGAGCCGGGGCGAAATATTATTTCTCGTGAAGTTCGCATCTGTAGTCGGTTCGACTCGCCTATTCCAGGGGCACACATCTTGACAGATGTCGCAACCGAAAATATGATTCGCCATGAACTTTCCCAAGGGCGGGGGGATAGGCCCACGTTCCTCGATCGTGAGATAGGAAATACAAAGACGTGAATCGATTGTCCAGCCGTCGGTGCTGGGAACAATTGCCTGGGTCGGACAAGCTTCGATACAACGGCGACAGCTCCCGCAGCGATCGGGTGCTGGCGAATCCGGCGCGAGGGGAATTGAGATCAACAGCTCACCTAGAAAGAACCAGGAGCCTTTCACTTGATTGATCAGGCAAGTATTTTTCCCGATCCATCCCAATCCGGCGGCATGTGCGTAGGAGCGTTCGAGCAAAGGCGCGGTGTCAACGCAAATTCGACAGGAGAAGGGCTCTTTCTCCTGCAAGGCAATTTGCCGCGCCAGTTCAGACAGCCCATAGCGTAAAACGTCATGGTAGTCGTGGCTTCCCCAGGCGTACCTCGAGATTCGTCCTTCTTCTCTGTCGTCGGTTGCAGGTTCCTCGGAAGTTTTGTAGAGTTTGCCCACACAGATGATGGTCTGCGCATCTACAAGAAGATGACGGGGATCGTTTCGCAGATCGCGGCGGTGGTCAAGCAGGTAACCCATCCCGCCGGCAAAGCCGTACGACGTCCAGGATTCGAATCGGTCGAAGTCTTCACTGGGAAGTGCCGGGGTAATGCCGACCAGGTCAAAACCGCACTGAGCTGCGAGCTGCTTTACGTCTTCCGAGTTGATACTCAATGCTACCCTCAGGTTTTATTTTGTCTACTCCTGCCCTGATTCACTTTCAGAATGTTTCTGTTCGACGTGGTGAACGCCTCGCTTTACAAAATGTAAGCCTTGAAGTGAAATCCGGCGAACACGTGGCGATTCTCGGCCCGAACGGCAGTGGAAAATCCACTCTCATCAAGACCATTACACGCGAATGCTATCCGCTTCTCCGGCCTGAAACGCGGCTTGAGATTATGGGGCAACAGAGTTGGAATATTTTCGAGCTCAGATCCCATATCGGCTTGGTGAGCAACGACCTGATGGCGCAATGCACGCGCGATATTACTGGGCGGGAGCTGGTACTGTCCGGATTTTTTGGCTCGATTGGTGTCTGGCCGAACCATCAGGTGCTTCCCGAGATGGAACTCGCCGTAACAGGGGCGATGGAACGCCTGGATGCCGGTCATCTGGCGAATCGCTGGCTGGATGAGCTTTCCTCCGGTGAAGCCAGGCGTTTACTGATCGCGCGCGCCATGATTCACAATCCGCAGACTTTGCTGCTGGACGAACCGACGACCAGCCTCGATCTGACAGCGCTGCATGAAGTCCGCGAGCACATGCGAGGCTTGGCACGAGCGGGCATCGGTCTTCTTTTAATTACGCACCATTTGGATGACATTATTCCGGAGATCGACCGCGTCGTTCTGCTTCGCGACGGCGCCGTTTTCGCCGACGGCTCGAAACCCGAAGTACTGACTTCTGAACGGCTCTCGTCCATGTTCGGCGTCCCGGTGGAGGTCACGCGGCGCGACGGGTTCTATCATGCCTGGTGAGAAATTAGCGCTTAAGTCGCTGAAAGCAAGGGATTTTACAAGGAGATTGGCATCTGTTCAGCTCGAATAAGCTCCATACAACCTGCAAAGACTGCTGTTCGGTCAGTTTGGATTTGGGCTGACTATTCCTAACCCTATACTCGGGATAGTCGGATGCGAGATCCACTCGGAATAAATTCCTCAAAGGAAGTGGAAGGCCTTTACAGGTCATTGAGCAATGCACAAACCTATCAAATATTTTGAAAAGGCCGTTACTATCGGCGCCAACGCAACGTGGAAGGTGTTTGACGGTCTCAACCAGATTAATCAAAACCCGTCGTTCACGCCGAAGTGGTCTGATAAGCCGCTGCTGAAAAGCGGGGAAAAGGTAAAACCGCCCCTTGGCTGGCCACGACAGACCGATTCGCTTTGCCCGAAGTGCATTCCTGCGATTCGACAGCGGATCGTTGATGGCGAGGTTGATTACAAGATCCTTTTGAATCAGCCAGTGGGCGAGATCAAGGCGGAGATCATCGAACGTGACGGCCAGATTCTCATGGTCAAAGAATGCCCGGAACACGGCAAGTTCGAAGACTTGATGTCGATCGATCCAGCATTCTCAAAGCACCTGGAAGACGTGTTTCCGGGCCGGGACATTCGCGCTCACAACGACGAAAAACTTCACAACCACGGAACCAGCACTATTACTCATGGTCGCGGTTCGGTTCTGACGATTGACTTAACCAACCGTTGCAACATGATGTGCGATCCGTGCTTCATGGACGCCAATCAGGTTGGCTTTGTCCACGAATTGAGCTGGGAAGATATCAAACAGCTTCTCGACAACGCAATCTCAATCAAACCGCGCCGGCAGATGTCGGTGCAGTTCTCCGGTGGCGAGCCAACGCTCAGCCCATATTTTCTGGACGCAGTTCGTTACTCCCGCAAGGTCGGTTACAACAGTGTGCAGGCCGCAACGAACGGCATTGAATTCGCGAAGCGCCCGGATTTCTGTAAGCAGGCCGCTGAAGCAGGATTACGGTATGCCTACCTTCAGTTCGATGGAATCGGGAATGCCGCAAACTCGCATCGGGCCGTTGGAAATCTGTTCGATGTGAAGCTTCAGGCGATCGAGAATTTGTGGACGAACGGTGTCGATATCGTTCCGGTGATCACGATCATCAATGGCGTAAACAACGAGCAAGTTGGACGCGTGGTTCAGTTTGCATTGGACAATCCTAAGAAGATTCCCTTTTTATCGTTCCAGCCGGTTTCATTCACTGGTCGCGACGAAGCGGTAACGGAGGAACGTCGGCACGCTCAACGCTATACTCTGTCGCACCTGGCACACGATGTGAAGACCCAGACTGGCATTGGCGAGCCGGTACGTGACTGGTTTCCGATCAGCTTCATGAGCACGTTTTCGGATTTCGCCGACTTGGTTCATGGCCCGAATGCCGATTGGGGACAGCTGAGCTGCGGCTGCCATCCGAACTGCGGCATCGGTATGGCGATCATGTGTGACAAGGACACGAAGGAGTCGGTTCCGGTGACCGCATTCTTACATGCAGATCAGCTTGCCAAGGATATTGCGCGAATTAACGATGCGGCCCGCGGCAGGTTCTTATCGGTAGCGGGAGTTACGCTTGCACTGCTCCGCAACTATGACCCGTTTACCGCTCCAACGCACTTCAAGCTTTCAGATTTGGTGGCGAAATTTGACAAGTGCTTCGGTATGAGCAAAAAGGCTCAGACCGGCGGTTACGGCAAAGTAACCGGCGACCGAACGCAGAAAGATATCGTACAACGACGTAAGGATCGTTGGAACTTCCTGTTCATCGCAGGAATGTGGTTCCAAGATCTGTTTAACTACGATTTTCGCCGTACGGAGCAATGTATCATCCCGTACGCTACGCAGGAAGGCGAAATTTCGTTCTGTGCCTATAACACTGGTGTGGGTTGGAGAAACATCATCGAGAAGATGCACATGACGGCTACTTTGACTAAGTGGTACGAGGATAAGGGACGCCACGAAATTTTCGCTGGTAACAAGAGCGTGCCGCTCTCGAATAAGGAACATAACTTGGTTCTCGTCGAAGAGCACGTCAAAGCTGATCGCCAGCACGATCTGGATGACAAGGGCATTGCGAAGACAGCTCGCGAGGAAAAGACTCGGGCGCGTGACGAAGCGTTGAAAAAGAAGATCGAGGACGATAAAATGGCGCGCCTCTATCGTGAGCATATTCTTGGTGAAAAGAAGGTGGAAGGCTTTGTTCCGCTCGATGGATTGCTTGGTTCGAGCGCACCGAAGGCTAAGTCATCTGAAAAGCGAGAAGAAGTCGGCGCGATGGGCGACTAGTTCGAAGTTTTAGTTTCTAAATTGCAGCCGCGGAGCAATATGCTTCGCGGCTCTTTTTTGTTGCGATGAGGCTCGAGAGGTCCCGAAGTTTCAGACCCAGTCTCCTACTTGAAGCTGGGGCGTCAGCCGTCTCAAGGCGCTATCGTTAGTCACGAGGATTCTCTTCGTTTCCGAGGCATGCGATGCGATTAGAAGGTCTAGTGGGCTGATTGCGATCCCAAATGATTCGGAGAAATGACCCTGCGGTTCTACTACGTATCACCGCTTGATAAAAATGAAAAAGCCCGTTCACACTGGAACGGGCTTTTTAGTTGTGTGATCAGTCTGTGGCGATCAATTCTTATTCGAAATCTCGGGGCCGCTTTTTGCGGTTGCGCTTTCTGGCAAGAGCCTCTTTTGTGCGACGTTTTTCCCCTGGTTTCAGGTAAAACGAATGCCGCTTGATTTCTTTCACAATGTCCTCTTGTTGAACCTTGCGTTTGAATCGGCGCAGCGCACTCTCCAGAGTCTCACCTTCTTGCAGATGGACTTCTGCCAATCAATTCACCACCTTCCGGAATTTGCAATCTCCTTATTGTAGCGAAGATTCAAACGTGACTGACAGTTCCGGTATTCGGGAGAAACGGATTCCGGCGGTGCATGGCCCTGATTCGAACCGCGAAGGTAAGCATAAGCACTCCAAAAATCAATGCGTAGGTGCCGAGCCACCAAACGATCGCAAGCGCCCCTACTACAGGAGCCCAACATGCCGCAATTCCAAAGAGGACCGAGACGATGCCGGTGAGAATCAGCAGCCATTCTCCAGGGATGTGTCTCCTGAGCCGTATCGCTGCTACAATCTCCAGGATTCCTGTCACGATTGCCCAGAAAGCAACGATGTAGACCAAAATTGCCGCGATTGCGACCGGCATTCCAAGCGTGACAATGCCGGCCAGGATGCCGATGATTCCTTCCGCCAGGAAAGGTCCCCATCGCCGATGTCCCTGTGCGGCGCGAACTGCCGCGATGATTGCGAAGACACCGTCGATAAGCGCATAAGCGCCAAACAGGATGACAAGAACTGCAAGCGTCATCCCGGGCATCGCGAACGTTAGAATTGCAAACAGAATTGCGATGGCTCCGCGAAAAGCGAGCGCCCACCAATTGGTTGCGAGTACCGCTGGCATATCTTCTCCTTTGCTACCTCCGAGCACATTCGTTAACAAGAGCAAGCGTGCCCCGTTCAAACGGTAGATGCAGTTGGTCGGCGTGTCGGTACTTTTGGAATGGCGCCTTGCCGCTATTTCGCTAGGGAGCGGCTGAAAACGCCAGCAAAGCGTTGCCCGGAATACCTGAATAGCCAGAACTGACAAAGAGCGTTCCGTCAACAATGGTCGGGCCGGAGGCGCTGAACGCTCCTCCGTGGGTAGGAATGCCGTCAACGGAGGGAAACGTTTGCGCAGCGTTGAAAGACCAGATGATCTTTCCCGACTTCATGTCGTACCCGCGCAGATACCCGTCCATTCCACCGGAAAAAACGACTCCGGGTATGGCGCTGGATGGAGCCATCTGAGCCACTGTGCAATGCCGATGTTCAGCCGGACATGACAGCGGTGGCGGGGGAGTGTGCCAGACAATCTTCCCATTGGCCGCATCTAAAGTAAATAAACCGCCCCCGGCTTCGGGATGCTCGCGATCATTATCCGAAAGAGGCACAAACACCATGCCGTCGTGGGCTGCTATGCCCCACAGAATGCCCCCTAATGTGCCTCCCTTTCCGATGCGCGTCTGCCAGAGGATTTTGCCGTTGGCATCCGGATCGAATCCGTGCACCATTCCCGATTTTTGTCCGGCGACCAGCACGTCGCGCCCATTGGCCAGATTGACGAGGACAACTGAAGATCCGAAATCAACATCAACGCCCGGATGGTCAGGACAGTTTCCACCACCCGGGCCGCTTGGTCCGGCTAAATGAAGCTGGAGCCCGCAATCCCAATTGAACATGTCCGATACGGCCTGCTGCGACCAGCGAATTTCCCCGCTGTCGAGATCCATCGCGATAATTGCGTCTGCTGTCTTGATCTCAGGATCGGAATAACCGTTGCCTGTTGTGACGTAGATCAAATTGCGTTTGACGTCGATCGTGGGTGAAGCCCAGATGGTTGCACCCGACGGGCCGAAATACTGTGTTCCATTCGTTCCCACCTTCGTCGGTTTTGGTTCCGGCGTAGTGAAGGTCTTCCAGTTCTCGTGGCCGGTCTTCGCGTCTAGTGCAACCAGAGCGCCCCGGAATTTGCAGCACGGATAAGTCGGATCCGCCGCCGAGTTTTCTTCCGATGACGAAATCGGAATATACAAATGCCCGTCGTGAAATTTTGCGGCGCCCGTAATATGTGTGGCAGGCTGATCGTCCACTCGCCTTTGCCAAATCACCGACCCGGTTTGCGAATCTAAAGCGTAGAAGTTCGAGAGATGATCTCCAAAGTACACTTGCTGATCGGGACCGACAACAACGGCATCTCGAATCCGGGCCTTGGCTTGAAATTTCCAATAGGTACAACCGTTCCGCGCATCGAGCGCATATAAAGTCCCTTCCTGACTGGAGGCATAAACTCGACCGTCCACGACCGTGGGCTGGCTAAGACCGAAGGTCCCGTTTGGGACTCCAAATGCCCACTTTACTCTCAGCTTTGGAACCTGGGCGGCATCTAGGCGCGCCGCTTCGACAGGCTGGAATCGAGTATTCCGATCGTCGACACCCCAACCGTTCCAGGAGTGTCCGGTCGTCTGCGGCTTTTGTCCCGCCGGACACAGGCCCGTCATTTCCGACGTTGCTTCCATGACATTCTTGCCCAGAAAATGCGCGACCTCGGAACGCTGGTCGGCAGTAAGCGTAGAACCTTGCGGCTTCATCACGCCTGTTTCCAAAGCTTGGAGGATAAACTGCCACGGCATTTGTGCCAAGTCTTCCGGCATCGGTGCATGCGCCTGGCTCAGGGGAGAGTGACAACCGGAACAGTGTTGTTGGAAGACTTTTTGACCTGCCTGCTGAGCCGCACACAATCTGATTGAAACGACAGCGAGAACGGCCGTAAAGATAATTCGAATCATGATAGAACTGCTGATCCTGAAACCGAAGGGGCATAATCCGCCCGTTCGAGTGTCTCGGAAGCCTAATTTCAGGAGGTAAGCTTTATTTTTTCATATTGATCTTGAGCGGCCGGATTTGAGTCGCGGCTGGATTTGAGTCGGTCAGCCGACTAATGCAGCTGAACAGATCGCTCGGTCCGAAATCGCGTTTGTGCATCAAAGCCGGTAAAATGAAGCCTTGCAACCGGAACGGGTTCGTACGAGCATTGAGTTGCCTCAAGATCTATACCGCAGGCTTAACGAGGTTGCGGCGCATAACGGTTGTTCTGCCCAGCAGCTCATTTTACAGAGCATTGAATCCGCCGTGGCGGCGGTTCCGCGGCAAAGGCCAAAGAAACGTCTCAGCCTCGAAGAGCCTCTCCTACCGCCAACTGGCAAGCCGATCGATCCTACGGACGATCAGATTTACGGCGGCCTCGAGTTCCCGTAAGGGAAGATGGCAGTACTAACTTTTCCCGACGTTAATGTCTGGCTGGCAATCCTCCACTTCGAGCATGTTCACCATCGGATTGCAAGATCATGGTGGGAGACGGATGACTCGGATTTGATTTGCTTCACGCGAATCACACAGATCAGTCTGCTTCGGCTCCTGACAACCCCGGCAGTAATGAACCAGAAGCCGCTAAGCATGACCGCAGCCTGGTCAGCCTATGATCGACTTTTTCAAGATAACCGAGTGGATTACATCCCTAAGGTTGCGGACGTCGAGGTAAAGTTCCGACACATCACCCAAAGTGGGATCTCTTAGCCGAAGGTATGGGCGGACGCTTGGCTTCTCGCCATGGCGGAGTGCCATCAGGGCAAAGTTGTTACGTTTGACCAACACATGGCCGCGCAAAAAAATATCTGCCTGGTACTAGGTTGAACTGTTGCTTACGTCCCAAGACCGAATTCTTCACTCCTAGAACGTGAGTCGCAGCGCCAGCTGAACTTGTCTCGGCGCGTTTGATTGACCGCTTATAACTCCGTTTGTCGTTTGGGGCCAGCCGATTGTGGTGTGAAGATTGACACCCAGGTTATTGGGCGCCTATGTCGCTGCTCTCCAGACAGAAAAGCGGCTTTTGTTCGGCTATGTTTTCCGTCGTGAAGAATATCCGTGGCTGATGAATTGGATGAACTACAACGGGAACGCCCGGGCTGCATGTGGAATGGAATTTTCCACTCAATCCTTTGATATTTCTCACCGCGAAACCGTCGATATGGGCAAGCTCTTCGGCGTACCGACATTCCGCTGGCTTCCCGCCAAGACGAAAATCGCGTCGAAATTTCTAATGTTCTACACGCCCGTGCCGGAGGGCTTCAGGGAAGTAGATGACGTTACATTCGTGAGCGGCAAGCTAACTCTAAAAGATCACGCTTCGGGTAAATCCATTGTGCTCGCGGCTTCCCAGCCGCTCTAAGTTCGGCTCGTCGGCCTTAAAACGGTACGTCGTCGTCGGAGATGCCCATTCCTCCGAACGGATCTTCGTCTGGGGCGCCGCTACCTGCCGGTCCTGAGGTTCCGCTACGGGTTGCGCCACTGGCAGGACGCCCGCCACGCTGGGCGCCAGCTTCAAAATTTCCGCCGCCGCCGCCACCCTCGCCTTTGCCGCCTAACAGGATGACCTCTTCGGCGACTACTTCGGTCGAGTACACCTTTTTCCCGTCCTTATCGTCGTAGCTTCGCGTTTGCAGTCGGCCCTCGACGTAAATCTTCTGACCCTTGGTGAGGTAATTCGCCAAATTCTCCTGGCGCCAGAGCACCACGTTTGTCCAGTTCGTCTCTTCCTTCCACTCATTTGTCTGCTGATCTTTCCAGCTTCGGGAAGTGGCGATAGCGAATCGGGTCACCGACGTACCCGCCGGGGTAAACTTTGTCTCCGCGTCACGGCCGAGATTTCCCACCAAAATCACCTTATTCACGCTTCGAGAGGCCATAATCACTCGAACTGTAACATAGCGCCGGTCCGCCGAATGAGGTTCGTGTCAGGCGAGCTCAATCCAGGTGCGTGACGCAGCGGTACCGAAAGCCGGCCCTAGTACGATTCCAGATTAAAAAAAATATTCCTTGGTCGGCGAGAGTAGATCATAATAGGAAAGCTATATCGTTCCGCTCGCGATCGTCCGGGCGGTATTGACCTGGGGGATTATGGCATCGCGGTTTCTTGGATCGTGTTCGCCGCTTATTGCTGGCAGGGTTTGTCTGCCGTTGCAAGTCGCAATTCTGTCGACCCAATTTGCGTTGTGCTTGGCGCTTTCCGGGGTCGACCGGTTGGAGGCTCAAATGCTGTTGAAGCCAATTGAGCCCGGCGAGGCGATCAATTTGATGCCTACCGATCAGCTAATTCTGGAGTCGGACGACCCGCGGAAGGACATTCCGTGTACCGTGACGGATCATAAGCCTGAGCTCGGCTTTGATCTCCGATTCCATAGTGGATATGAAGTGAGCGTCCCGATTCGAGAACTGTCCGGCGACGGTGATGTTCTAACTGTTCTGTTTCGCGTTTATCCGGATGGCGCCAAGGAACGGGCCAGTTACTTCGTTCAGCACTTTCACGTGCCTGAGATTCAGGATGATGCCAAGGGCGATGCAATTTTGCAAGGGACGGTGGACGTAGGCGAAGGACGCTATCACGTCGACTGGCTGATGCGGGATCGCAGTGAACGGGTTTGCTCGTCGAATTGGCAGGTGGACGCGAGTTTGGGCTCGAAAGAGAAGACCATTCCTCTTTTCATCAAGCCGAACGATGTTCTCCAGACAGCGGCTAGCGCCTTCTCGAACGACGTAGGCCCATCCACTCCGGATCCCAATGCCTTAAGCGTCAAATTGTTGGTCAACTTTGCTCCCCAGTTGAAGGGATCAGCCTCACTTAAGAAGTCCGACGTGGACCCCCTGGTGGCGATCCTGAAGACCATTCAGCACAATCCTCATATTGGGCGGATCTCGCTGGTCGCTTTCAATATCGACGAGACACGAGTTGTTTATCAACAAAAGCCGGCCGGTGAAATCGACTTTCCATCGCTCGGCAAAGCGCTGGACACGATGAAACTTGGAACGGTAAATGTGCAGAGCTTGAGTGAAAAACACCGGGAGACCGACTTTCTGGAGACTCTGATTCAGCAAGAGATGGGGGCCGACCCTCATCCCGATGCGGTTATATTCGCCGGTCCCAAGGCGATGCTGGATGCCGATGTACCCCAGGACGACCTCCGACGCATCGGAGATGTTGAGTGTCCGGTGTTTTACCTAAATTACAATCTCAACCCTCAGGCGGTGCCGTGGAAAGACTCGATCAGTCATGCCATTAAGGTGTTCAAAGGAAGCGAATTCACCATTTCGCGCCCCCGTGATCTATGGTATTCCACCACCGAAGTTGTCGATCGCATTTTACATTCGAAGCGGCAGCGTTCGGTCGTAAGCACGACGACGCGTAGCCTGGGCGACTCAGTAAAAGCTTTTCAATAGGCTCTTATGCAGGGTAAGCTATAAAGATCAGGGAGAGAGGGGTATGAGATCCAGGGTGCTTCACTTTGGCCTTTTCACTGCTGTGCTGTTCATGTGCAGTCAAGCGGGATTCGGCCGGCAATCTTCAGTAGACGATTTCAAAAACAACCTGGCTCCTTACGTTAATTCGCCGGAGCATGCTGTTGAAAAAATGCTCGACATGGCGCATCTCAAACGAGGGGAGACGCTGTACGATCTGGGGTGTGGTGACGGGCGTATTCTGATTGCGGCGGCAGAGAAATATAGGGTCAAAGCGGTCGGCATCGAGATCTCCGATCATCTTGCCAAGAGGGCGAGCGAAAACGTGAAAAAGGCGGGTCTGCAGGAGCGCGTCAAAGTGGTGCATGGCAACTTCATGCAGACAAACCTCAAAGAAGCGGATGTTGTTACGTTGTACCTGGCGACGGCCGCAAACGAGAGTCTCCGACCTAATCTCGAGCGGTATCTGAGACCGAACACCCGCGTGGTGTCGTACGACTACCCGATTCCGGGATGGCGAGCGATCAACACTTCCGAAACTGAAGGGCTTCACGGGGCGACTCACACCATTTACTTATATGAAGTGCCCGCTTCCATGCAGAAGTAGGCTGAATTTGATCTCACCTGTCGATGTTTTAGGCATCGGTCTAAACGCAACAGACACGCTTCTGCTTCTTGAAGGCTTTCCTCCCTACGCCGGAAAAGTTCCTTTCCAGAAAGAAATTATCAGTCCTGGCGGCCAGGTTTCAACGGCGATGGTCTGCTGCGCGAAGCTCGGTTTGAAGGCCAAGTACATTGGGACGGTCGGCGACGATGCACGAGGGCGAATTCAGCGCGATAGTCTGAAGGATACCGGTGTGGATATCAGCGGATTGCTGGTCCGTGAGGATTGCCCCAACCAAACGGGTTTTATCCTGATCGATATAAGCACCGGCGAGCGCACAGTCTTGTGGCAACGAGCCGACTGCCTCCGCCTCGCTGCCGACGACATAAACCCGGCGGAGATTACTTCCGCCCGAATGCTCCATCTCGACGGTTACGACACGGATGCCGCCGAGTTTGCCTCCACGCTTGCCAAACAGCATGGCATACCGGTGTCGTTAGACGTCGATACCATTTATCCCAATTTCGATGGAGTGCTGAAGAACGTCGATTATCTGGTGGCAAGTTCAAGCTGGCCGCGCAATTGGACCGGCGAGGAAGACCCCTTCGTTTCGTTGCCGCTGTTATCGCGCCACTACGGCATCAAAACTTCAGCCATGACGTTAGGGCGATATGGAGCGCTGGCGTTCGAGGATGGCAGGTGGGAATACTCGCCTGCATTTCTGGTGGATTGTGTGGACACCACCGGAGCAGGTGACGTTTTCCACGGAGCTTTTTGCTTTGCTGTGCTCACTGGTATGGCGCTTGGATCAGCACTCCAGTTTGCCAATGCGGCGGCCGCCTTAAACTGCACTGCAATCGGCGCCAGAGGACATATTCCCTGTGTTGCCGAAGTAAACGCCCTGATCAAGGCTTCCTCCCAGGGAAGGATTCAGCGACAGTCTTCGCCCGAGATCGTCCGAAGCTTTGCCGATCGAAACATACTGGTTGCGGACGCCAAAAGATGATCCCACTGCGCGCCCTTCTCTACCGGAGGGATACTCCGATCATTACCTTGTTACTGATTGGCGTAAACGTGTTGGCCTTCTTGTATGAGATGGCGCTTCCGCTTTATTCACGGGACCGATTTATAGTGCATTACGCTCTCATACCCGACCAGTTGCATCCAATCACCTTTCTCACCTCTATGTTTCTTCATGGCGGTTGGCTGCACCTTCTTGGAAATATGTGGTTTCTGTGGGTATTCGGATCGCATATCGAAGACGCCATGGGTTCTTCGAAATTCCTTGTTTTTTACCTGATCAGCGGCGTCGCTTCGGCCATGGTGCAATTCGCCATCAATCTCGGCAGCCCAGTGCCGACAATTGGAGCCAGTGGAGCAATCGCGGGAGTAATGGGAGCCTTCCTTGTACTCTATCCGCGCGTTCGTGTCCTTACGCTCATCTTCATCATTATTTTCGTCACGACCATCGAACTGCCTGCCGCCTTCATGCTGATCTACTGGTTTGCAATTCAGTTCATCAGCGGATTAGGATCCCTTTCGAGTGTGTCACAAGCACAAGGTATCGCCTGGTTCGCTCACGTGGGTGGATTCCTGGTCGGAATCTTTCTTGTCAAAGTCTTTGGACAGAGCCGCCGTGGCTTCCTCTACTAGACGCCTTATTCAAGCTGTTCAGCCTCTGACAATCTCATGAGAGATCCCAACGAGCCCTTTGAAAATCTTCGCCCCTTAGACGTTTTAGCGATCGCCGCGCATCCCGACGATGTCGAACAGACCTGTGGAGGCACGCTGATTCGCATGGCGGAGATGGGCTACAGAAATGGCGTGCTCGATTTGACCGCGGGCGACATGGGCAGCCGGGGAACTCCCGACGGGCGCATTCTTGAATCGCAGGAAGCCTCGCACCATCTCTCCCTGGCGTGGCGCCAAAATCTGCGCTGGCCGGATGCGCGTCTTGAAAATACGATCAGCGCTCGCATGACCATGGCGGGTGTGATCCGCCGCATCCAACCCAAAGTCGTGATTCTTCCTTACTGGGCCGGGCGACACCCCGATCACTATCGCGCGAGTGAAATCGGCTATGAAGCATGCTTTCTTGCTGGTTTGAAGCGATTGGAAGAGGAAACCCCGCCACATCGGCCTTTCAAGATTCTCTATTCGAGTCTTTATGCCAATGTTTCACCCTCTTTTGTGGTCGACATCTCCCATCAGTTCGATCGTCGGATGGCCGCCTTGTTCAGTTATAAAGCTCAATACGGGGACAGCTCCGACGCCTCTGATTTGTTTCCATCTCACAAAGAAGTAGAGGAGCGTTTAGCGGCGATTGCACGATTCTATGGCAATCTCATCGGAGTAAAATACGGAGAGCCGTTTGTGGTGAAAGAGATGATGCAAGTGGAGGACTTGGTCCAGATGCCGGTTCGGAGCATCTAGTACTCACGATGAGCTCTCGGCGGTGGCTATCGTCGAAGAGCGCGAGACTCGGAAGCATCGTGCACAATTTTGAGCGTCTCGCAAATGACTTCGACCAGCTTCTTGGCCTGAATCGGTTTCGAAACATAGCCGTCCATCCCCGCTGCTAAACAGTCTTCGCGGTCTTGTTCGAAAGCATGTGCCGTGACGGCGATAATCGGCAGGTGAGTCCCGCGAAGCTTCTCCTGCTTTCGGATTGCCGCAGTTGCCTGATACCCGTCCATCTCTGGCATCTGAATATCCATTAGAGCCAGGTCGACATTCCACCCTAGCTCCTCCAGTTTGGCGAGCGCCTCAAGCCCATTACAAGCCTGAAACACTTCGTCGCCCCGTTTCTCCAAAAGCTTCGTTGCGACTTTGCGGTTTACGGGATTGTCTTCCACAAGCAGGATGCGCAGCGCTTTCCGAGTAGGCTCAGTTTTCGGTGAGTCGGAAGCGCCCTCGGCGGACGATTGTTGAAGATCGGCTTTCGCCATCAGTCTCACCAGGAACGGAGCCAGTTCCGCATAATTCAATGGCTTGGTCATGTGGCCGTCAATTTTTGAGTCGCGGCACAACGTCGCTTCGGCAAACTCCTTCGCAGAGTTCAGCACCATAAGCGTGATCGCTGAGAAGGAAGGAATCGTTCTCAATCGCTCTACCAGGGCGAATCCCGAATACTCGGTTAGTCCTGATTCGGTAATCACCGCGCCGAAGCGACCAGGATCCCGCTCAATCAGCATTAGAGCTTCGTCGAAACTTGCCGCCGCATAAGCCTCAACGCCGGCTTGCCTAAGAGACTCTTCCGTCCACTGGCGGCTCGACTGATGAGGAATCACTGCGAGAACCGGCCGGAATGCAGCGAGCGATTCTTTTTTGACACCGGGCGAGGCAGTGCGACACGCAAAAGCGGCCTCGAATCCAAATACGCTGCCGGACCCCGGTTCGCTTCGAACCCATAATTTGCCGCCCATGAGAGTGACAAGCTGCGAGGAAATCGATAACCCCAGGCCTGTTCCACCGTGCTTGCGGGTGGAAGATCCGTCGGCTTGAGTGAAAGCCTCAAAGATGGCCTGTTGCCTTTCATGCGGAATACCCACTCCGGTGTCCGTTATCGTAAAGTGCAGGGAAGTATGACCATCCTTCTCATCGCCCTTCTTCACTTGCACGTACACTTCGCCTGTTTCAGTAAACTTTATGGCATTCCCAACAAGATTGATAATGACTTGGCTGAGCCGGGTTGGATCGCTGACGATGACCGCCGGTACATCCGATTCTACGTAGTAATTCAGCTCCAAACCCTTGCGATGAGCTGAGACGGCGAGCGACCTGACACTCTTCTCGACACATCTCCTGATGTCAACATCGATCATCTCGAACGTGAGCTTGCCTGCTTCGACCTTTGAAAAATCGAGTACGTCGTTGATGATGTCCAGCAGCGAGTCAGCCGACGTCCGAACTAATTGCAAGAACTCCCTTTGCTCTTGAGAAAGATCCGTATCGAGCGCAAGCTGGAGCATTCCCGAAATGCCATTCAACGGAGTGCGGATCTCATGGCTCACATTGGCTAGAAATTCGCTCTTCGATCGGCTGGCCGTTTCAGCCAGTTCCTTCGCTGCCTTTAATTCTTCCTCAGCTCTCCGCCGCTCTTTGTTCTCGAACTTCAGCTCGAAAATCCGGGCCGACATTTCATCGCGAGATTGCTGCAGGGCGTCTTGCGCTTCCCGTCTCGCTGTTACGTCTTCCAAGATGCCAACTGTTCGGTCCAGCTCACCGGTTTCTTCAAACACCGGGAACGATCGGTTCCATACCCATCGAATTGAACCGTCCGAACGCACGATTCGATATTCTAGATCAGTCGTTTGTCCCCTCAGTTCCGATTGGCGGGCTATCTTGAGTTGCGGAAGATCCTCAGGATGCACATAAGCGAACCATTGGCTGGAATCACTCAAGACCACTTGTGGCTCTCTCAGCCAGAGGGTCCGGTAAGCCGGACTGAGATAGAGAAACTTGTCACTGCGCGGATCGAACATCCAGAACACTTGATGAATGTTCTCCGCAAGCTGGCGAAAACGCCGCTCACTCTCCTCGAGCGCCTTACTCCGGAGTTCCAAATCCAGAGTCCGCTCCTCCACCAACGAGGAGAGTTTTGCCTCGTTCCCGCGCTGGCGCTGCCTTCTCACGCGATACTCAAAAAGGAGAAACCCTGCTACTGCAAAGACACAAAGCGCCGCTACCGGATAAATAAGACAAAACTGAACGGACACAAGTGGTGGATTCGATCCTTATTAGAATTAATGTTGTTCCATTCGGAGATGGGCGTGAGCTAGCTCCTCGTGGTTTGTCTGAAGGTTAGTGCGCAATCCTCTGCGTGACTCTCGGGCGGAAAAGAAAAATGCGAGCATTCTACATCACTGAGCCGGGCCAGTCCGGCGTACAAGAGCTGCAACAGCCCAAGCCGGCAGCGGGAGAACTCCTGTTACGAACACGGTTTATTGGACTTTGCGGCACGGATTTGAGCACTTTCCGAGGCAAAAATCCACTGGTCAGTTACCCGCGAATCCCAGGCCATGAAATTGCCGCTACTATTGTCGAATCCGGTCCCGAAGTGCCAGCCGAATTTGAAGCCGGCTCGGATGTGACCGTCTATCCGAACACCAGCTGTGGCGCCTGCGCGTCCTGCCGACGTGGACGAACCAACGCCTGTAAGTTCAACCAGACCTTGGGCGTCCAGAGAGATGGAGCAATGAAAGGATATTTCGTCGCTCCCTGGCAAAAGGTGTTTCGAGCCTCCCGGCTCTCTTTGCAGCAGCTGACTCTGGTAGAACCTCTGGCTGTCGGTTTTCATGCTGCCGAACGTGGCAGGGTAAGCAAGGGCGACGTAGTGGCTGTTCTCGGCTGTGGCATGGTTGGGCTGGGTGTACTTGCTTCTGCTGTTTCAAAGGGCGCGACGGTAGCCGCTATTGACCTCGATGACCGCAAACTCTCGCTCGCCAAACGCGTCGGCGCACAGCACGTAATCAACTCAAGAAACCAATCCGTTCACGAAGAACTGCTTGCTCTCACAGATGGTCTCGGCCCCGATGTATTCGTGGAAGCTGTTGGCGTTCCGGACACCTACCGTCTGGCAGTGGAGGAAGTCGCCCACACCGGCCGAGTGGTGTATATCGGGTGGGCCAAGGAACCCGTCAGTTATGAGACCAAACTCTTCGTTCACAAGGAACTCGATATCCTCGGCTCCCGCAATTCCTTGGCTGAATTTCCTGCCGTTATCGCAATGCTTTCCGAGGGCAGATTTCCGGTCGCTGAGACAATTTCTACGACCGTCCCGCTGGAGGGAGCGGCTGACGCGCTCCAGCGCTGGAGCGCGTCACCGGAGGCATTTACTAAAATCCTGGTGGAACTAAACGAATAATTCATGCAAACTCGTCTCTTAGGAAAAACAGGCGTTCAGCTTTCTGAACTCGGATTCGGCTCAGCCGGACTGGGAAATGACTATGGGAATATCGATCCGTCCCAAGGCGAACGCGCGGTCCATTTCGCCATCGATCAGGGCATCACCTACTTCGATACGGCGCCGTATTACGGCCGGACTTTGTCTGAGGAACGGCTTGGTGAGGCTCTGATCGGCAAGCGCAACCAGATCATCCTGTCAACGAAGCTAGGGCGCTACGATAAGGCTGATTTTGATTTCTCCGCTAGCCGCGTCCGTTCCAGCATTGATGAGTCGCTGACCCGGCTGCGAACCGATTACGTCGACCTTTTGATCGCTCACGATATTGAGTTCGGTGATCGTGAGCAGGTCATTAGCGAAACTCTACCAGAAATGCGAACGCTGCAGGATGCCGGCAAAGCGCGCTTCATCGGCGTCTCGGGTTTACCGCTGAAAATCCTGGCAGACGTTGCGGAACGAGGGAGGGTTGATTTTGTCCTTTCCTACTGTCGCTACACACTCCTGAACCGCGACCTGGACCGCTGGCTGACGCCGACCCTGGAAAAATTTGGAATCGGCCTGATCGATGCCGCGCCCGTCCACATGGGAATTCTGACGAAGCAGGGGCCTCAGCCCTGGCATCCGGCCCAGGAAGAAATCAAGCAGGCCGGCAAGAAGGTGGTCGCTCTCTGCGAAGCGCACGGCGTCGATTCAGCCCTGGTTGCACTTCGCTTCACCATGAACCACCCTTATGCTGACTCCACTCTGGTTGGAATGCCTCGTATCGCGGAAGTCGAGAGCAACCTTCAGGCGCTCAGCTTCCAAATCGATCCGGAATTGCAGACGCAGATTGACGAGATTTACGAATCTCTGAGTGAGTCAATCTGGCCTTCGGGACTTCCTGAAAACGATGATTAAGATCGACACTCATCAGCACTTCTGGCGCTACAGTCCCGAGCAATACGGCTGGATCGGCGACACGATGAGTTCGATCCGGCGTGATTTTCTGCCGAAGGATTTAGCGCCGGAAATCCAATCAGCACAGATCGATGGCGTTATTTCGGTCCAGGCCCGGCAATCGCTCGAGGAGACTTGGGAACTCTTGAAGTTTGCCGATGAAAATGGCTTCGTCCGGGCGGTGGTTGGGTGGGCGCCTCTCGCCTCGCCTGATTTGAACCGGCTACTCCCTACTCTGGCTTCGCATCCCAAGCTCCGCGCCGTGAGACACGTTCTCCAGGATGAGCCCGACCCTATGTACATGCTGGGCGACCACTTCAATCGCGGCATTGCCGCCTTGAAGCCTTTTCGTCTGACTTACGACATTCTCATTTACGAACGGCATCTCCCGCAGACGATTCAATTCGTCGATCGGCACCCTGAACAGGCATTCGTCTTGGATCACCTCGGAAAACCGTCCGTTCGAACCGGCGCCCTCTCGCCTTGGCGAGAGAATATAGAAGAATTGGCAAAGCGGCCCAACGTGTACTGTAAGATCTCTGGCTTGCCGACTGAGGCCAACTATGACACCTGGACAGAAGCCGAGCTCAAACCGTATTTGGACATCGTGATCCAGGCGTTTACGCCGCATCGCTTGATGTTCGGGTCCGATTGGCCCGTCTGCAAAGTAGCCATCTCTTATCTGAAGTGGCTTAATCTGGTTGCAGTGACCGTCCGGCACTTCTCTCAAGCTGAACAGGAGCGCTTCTGGTCAGGAACAGCCATCGAAGCCTACCGGCTAACCTGAACGAACGGAGCAGCTGAATTCGGAGTACGCTATCATAATAGAGTTCGGAACGTGTTCTAGACCGACACCGTTGTTGTGTCCGTGATTTGGTATCCAGTCTGGACCGTCATCCCAAACCAAAAGGCTTAGTTTAGTAATGTACGCTGTAATTGAAACGGGCGGTAAGCAGTATCGTGTTGCGCCTGGACAAACCATCGAAGTTGACACGATTGCTGGCGATATTGGCGCCGACGTTGAGTTTGATCGAATTCTTGCGCTCTCCAACGACTCAAACGAGCTCGTTTTCGGTGAAGCGTTGAAGACGGCGCGCGTGCGAGGCAAGATCGCGTCTCATGGCCGTGGAGATAAAATCCTGGTCTTTAAATTCAAGCGCAAGAAACAGTACAAGCGCACCATCGGCCACCGTCAGAACTATACTCGGGTTCAAGTTCAGGAAATTGTAGCTCAGTAAGTAGCCAATAAGTAGCCAAATAGAAGGTATTTGCAATGGCACACAAAAAAGGTTTAGGTAGTTCGAAGAACGGCCGGGATTCGAATGCGCAACGGCTCGGCATCAAAGTATTCTCCGGTGAGGTGGTGACCGGTGGCTCCATCATTGTCCGGCAGCGTGGAACCCGCTACAAGCCTGGCAAGAATGTTGGTCTGGGTAAAGACGACACCCTGTTTGCAACTGTTCCAGGAACAGTAGAATTTCGGGACCGAGGCCGTCTCGGTAAGTTTGTTAACATCATCGCCGCTATCGCTGAGTAATCCCTTCTTCGGAACTAGTGAGCGGGACAACCATGCCCCCCTTCCCTCTCTCCTTGCACCGATCTTCCGTTGAGCTTCTAATTTTCCGTGTTCATTGATCAAGTTATCGTCGCAGTAAAGGCCGGAGACGGCGGTAACGGATGTATGGCGTTCCGGCGCGAGAAATTCGTGCCTCGAGGAGGTCCGAGCGGAGGTGACGGCGGCAAGGGAGGCGATGTTATTCTGGTCGCCAGCGAACACTACAATACGCTCCTCCATCTCCGCTTTAATCCTGAACACAAAGCAGAACGAGGCAGACATGGAGAAGGCAGTAACTGCACAGGCCGCGAAGGACACTCTGTCGAAGTTGCCGTCCCAGTGGGAACTGTGGTCTCGGAAGTTGAGACCGGAGATCAGCTATTTGATTTGACCTTCAACGGACAGCGTGCCACTGTGGCGCGCGGAGGCAGAGGAGGGCGGGGAAACGCTCGCTTCGCGACTGCCGTTCACCAGGCGCCCACTGAACATGAAGAGGGAAAGCCGGGCGAAGCGTTCAAGCTGCAGCTCGAACTCAAATTATTGGCCGACGTTGGTCTTGTTGGTTTTCCTAATGCAGGGAAGTCCACTTTTATTTCGACCGTGTCAGCAGCAAAGCCCAAGATTGCAAACTACCCTTTCACCACACTCGAACCCAATCTAGGCGTCGTACAAGCGGGTGATCGTAGCTATGTTCTGGCAGATATCCCCGGTCTCATTGAAGGTGCCCACGAAGGACATGGCTTGGGCATCCAATTTCTCCGTCATGTGGAAAGAACGAAGCTGTTAGTTCATCTGGTCGACGTTTCTGATTTCAGCGGCCGCGATCCCGCCCACGACTTCGACGTCATTCTGGAAGAACTCGCGAGCTTCAGCGAAGACCTGATCCGAAAGCCAATGCTCGTCGTCGCCAGCAAAATTGACGCCTGCCAGGACCCCTCACGAATTGAGGCTGTAAAAGCCAAAGCCGCCTTGCGCACCTTTCCGTTCTACGCCATCTCGAGCGCCACCGGTCAAGGTGTTGGCGAATTGCGCTACGCTATTGCCGCCAAATTATTCGAGAGCAAAACAGAAAACGCTACAATCGCCATCGGAAGCTAAACTCTGCCGGTGCAGGGCCCGGTCTTCAAAACCGGAGTGCGTCACTTCTGTCGTCGCGGGTGAGTTCGACTCTCATTAGCTTCCGCCAAACACGGGGATTAACAGAAATAAGCCCAAAACATCAAAGTGAAGTGGGCCCCTGGGCTGAGACAACCAGTTTAGACACTGATTACCAATCGACGAAAATTGGTTGGCTTGGTTGCGGCTTAACTTTATAGTTGGCTTGTCGGCGAAGCGGAGACGGGCGCTGCTGGCGAGGCGTTTCGCTTACTCACCCAACCGATATCCAAACGCAAACCGGCCAATCTGAACTAATGCCTTCTCGTTCGGCGGATAGATATGAAATGACTCGATTCGACCGATGCGACTATTCCGAACAGCCTCGACGGTTCCCGCTAGCACTCCGCTATGCGCGTCGTAAAATTTAACACTGAGGGAATCCGTATTGCGTCGCCATCCCAATGCGTATTCGCCCGCTTTTAGCGAAAGATCTCCCACTTTGATTGGCACCCGGCTCATCAGAAAATGCGAATATTTCCCATCCGCAGAGTAGCCGGCCGTGATCAAAAGAACTGCCGCAACAAAGTTTCCTTTACCGTCGGTAATCCCAGTAGCGGTGCGCAGTTCGGTTTCAATTCGTTCCTTTTCTACTGCTGCACGAACCGGAATAATTTCTTTTAGTTCAGCCTCCGTTGCAGCGTGCCAGGCAGTATTTTTCACAACTTGGCAGACAGAAGAAGATTGAACAAATCCTAGAAGACAAAGACAAACCAGCTTAGTAAGTGCCAGTCTCATTCCGTAACTCACAAATGAACGAGACCGCGTTGCAGCGCAGTTGTTGCTGCTTGTGTTCTGTCACTCACGCCTAGCTTACTTAGAAGGCTATTAACATGTGTTTTGACTGTGGCTTCAGATATAAATAAATCGCGACCGATCTCCTTGTTACTCTTTCCGGCCACAATCTGCCGGAGCACATCCATCTCGCGCGTCGTAAGATCGGGAGCGCTTATACGTTCCGCCAACCTTTGGGCGATAGCTGCTGGAATCTGGGACTTCCCGGCATGCACAGCGCGAATCGACTCCATTAGTTCTTCGCCGAACATATCTTTCAGAAGATAACCGCGCGCCCCCGCCTGTAACGCTCGGTATATATCTTCGTCCCCGTCGAATGTAGTTAAGACAATGATTCGGGCCGAAGAAAATTCGCTTCGGATCTGGCGAATCGCGTCCGCGCCGCTTATCACGGGGAGCCGGAGATCCATCAGAGTGACATCCGGCTGGCATTGACGGAACAGTTCCACCGCCCGGAGCCCGTTCGGGGCTTCCGCCACCACCTCCATGTCCGGAACCGTCTTCAGCAGCGCAACCATCCCTTGCCGGACTACATTGTGATCTTCTACAACCAGAATTCGAATGGGCTGCATTACTTCGCAGGAGCCTCCAAGTAAACCGTAGTGCCTGAACCGACCGAACTTTGAATGGTCAACTCGCCACGAATCTGTTCCGCTCGTTCCCGCATTCCCTGCAGCCCAAAATGTCCGTCCGGACCGGCCGACTTCTTCTCACTTACAAACCCCCTGCCGTCGTCTGCTACCGTCATCTTAAGTTTTCGAGAAGTAAACGTAAGATCAATAGTAATCCGCTGCGCCCCGGAATGCCGGACCGCATTGGCTAGCGCCTCCTGGCCGATGCGAAACACCTCATCTTCTACTTGCGGATCGAGTTGCCGGTAAATGCCGTGTATCGTAAGTTGGACATCGGTTCCAGAGACCTCGCCAACCTGTCGCGATAATTTCGAGAAGCGGCCTGCAAGATCACGGGAATCCGCTTCTTGCGAACGCAGCTCCCAAATTGATCGTCGAGCCTCTGAAAGGCTCTCTCGCACCAATAGTCGAGCGCGGTTGAGATGTTCTTTCGCCGCTTCAGTTGGAAATACAAGCAGCCTATTGACTAACTCGAGCTGCACGGAAACACCGGCGAACCCTTGTGCCAGCGTATCGTGAATTTCGCGCGCTATCCGGTTACGCTCTCGCAGCAGGAGATTAAATTGTCGTTCCACCTGCTTCAATCGCCAGTAATACAAGGCATACAGGAGGAGAGTAATCAGCACGGCCAAAACACTGCGGAACCACCAGGTCTGGTAAAAGTGCGGCTGGATCCCGAACGTGAACGACACTCCACGTTCATTCCAGACGCCGTCTCCATTCCGTGCAATCACATGAAACACAAAGCTTCCGGGAGGCACATTGGTGTAGTATGCGACTCGTCGTGTTCCGGCATCAATCCAGGCGCGGTCGAATCCGTCCAGTTTGTATTTGAACCGCACTCTTTGCGGCGCAACGTAGCTGAGACCTGCATACTCGAACGAAAATCTTGCATGTCCGGCCGCTACCTCTGTTAGCTGAGACGGCGCAAACACCTGGTCGTCAATCGACACACTTTCTAAAACGACAGGCGGTGGAACGGTGTTCAACTCATTGTGATTAGCAGCCAAAACAGCCACACCCTTCGCCGTCGAGAACCATATCGCTCCCTGATGATCTTTCCACACCGCCGGATGCCCCCCGCCGCTGCACTCTTGCACACGTAAGCCGTCAGCGGTGCCGTAAGAGGTTATACTAACCTGCGACACAGTTCTAGAAGCGAGACGCTCGAGATCACTTCGCCTGATCTGAAAAATACCGGTCTTCGCAGCCAGCCACAAATCTCCGTTCGAATCGTTGGCCATGCCGTAAATCGTCTCCGGCAATCCTGTATTGGATCCGAACTGTTGGAACGTCTGGTCTCGGAAGCGGCTCAGTCCTCCGTCTTGCGTTGCAATCCAAACAGCGCCATCCTCGCCTTCACATAGATCGGTGATCACATCTCCCGACAAGCCGTCCTTCTTGGTGTAATTTCTAAACCTTCCTCCCTGAAGTCGCGTCAATCCATGCAGCGTCCCTATCCAAAGATCGCCGCTGCGATCCCGAAGCAAAGCGCCCACAAGATCGCTTCCCAATCCATCCGATTCCGTAAACGTCGTCACTTCGCCGTTCTTGATTTGAGAAAGACCCCGGCGAGTCCCAATCCACAAAGAACCGTCTCGATCTGGATAGATTGATCGTATGAATTCTTCTGGCAAGGTTTGGGCTGTTATCGTCGAAATCTTTTCGTGTTCAACTCGATTCAACCCGTCCGGTGTGCCGACCAGAAGATCCTCATTCGCGTTCTCTGCTAAGGACAGAATCACATTGCTCGATAGCCCGTTTTGCGTAGTGAATCCAGAGAAGCGCCCATCTGCGAACCGCTTCAATCCGCTGCCATTTGTCCCAATCCACACGACCCCTTTCCGGTCTTCCAATACACAGCGGACCTGATCGTTCTTTATGGTGTCCGAAAAAGCGTAAGAGTAAAATTTCTGTTTTCGCAAGATCGTCAGGCCACTTAAGTCCGTGCCGATCCACACGCTCCCTTCGCGATCTTCAAATAGCGAGAGAACCGCATTGCTCGAAAGCGCATCGTTGGTTGGAAGGCGTTCCACTCTGCCGTTGATTACCCGCGCTAAACCGGAGTCGGCGCCCACCCACACGGCCCCTTCTCGGTCAACCATCAAGGCAGTGATGCGGCCTCCCGGAAGCCCATCTTTTCGCTCATATCGTTTGTGAACTCCTTTACCGAAAACCTCCAAACCATGCTCTGTGCCAATCCAGGCCTGGCCGTTCCGATCGAACGATAGCGCAGTTGCCTCTCCTTGAATGTTCATTCCTTCCGGCAGGGTTCCATTTCCCCTCAGGGAAAATACACCACTCGGAGTTCCGATCCAAATCGTTCCCGATGCATCCTTTGCGACAGCAGCATCGCCGTCACTTGTCGTCGTTTTAGCGCTCCTCTCGAAATGGTCTTTCGAAAGTTCAGCAAAACCTCCCGCTGTGCCTGCCCACAGAACACCTTCCCTGTCTATGGTCACTGACCAAACATTCTCTGACGGTAAGCCGCTCTCAATCCCGAACGAACGAAACTGCGATTCTCGATACCTAACCACTCCTCCGGCAGTTCCGATCCACAGCGCTCCATCTGGAGCCTCGATTAAGCTTCGGACGTTATTGCTCTTCAAGCCGGGCGTATTTTGCATGTCATACGTTGTGAAGCGAAAACCATCGAAACGAACTAACCCGCCCTCTGTTCCAAGCCAGATGTAGCCATCGCGGGTCTGTAAAATCGCGTGGACGGAATCCTGTGGAAGTCCGGTCTCCGTGAGCCAGGTCTGTCGACCGTACCGAGCAAGTGTGTCGCGTACATCAAGAGCGGTCGCCTCTCGCGGTGAGAGAAGCGCACCGATGCTGAAACTTGCGAGCAAGACAAATTTGATTCGCGACAGCATCGACGGGGCTTCCTCGACATATACCAGAGTTGCTTTTACCTGTCGGTCGGCAATGCGACACTAAGGGAGAACACGCTAGTATCCAAAAAATACATGCCGGTTTCGTAATCGTCAGGAAAGAAATTGAAAGTTTCGCTTTACAGAAGAACTCCCACCGCATCCTGCCTCGCGCTTCTAGTTCTATTCTTCATCACCGCATTGCTAAGCCGGTCCCAAACGACGTCTGCCCCGGAACCGCCGGCTCAGACTCCTCCTGCCCCCGGTCAACTCGATCCGGAAAAAAAAGAGGCTCGGAAAGAGAAAGCCGACGAGCAATTGAAAGCGCAGGAGCATCAACGCATCCTCGGTGTGCTTCCCAGCTTCAACGTATCGAACGTCTCTGACGCCGTCCCTCTCACACGAAAGCAAAAGTTCCAGCTCGCGTTTCACTCAGCCGTCGATCCAGCCGCCTTTCTGATCGCCGCGATAGACGGGGGCTATGGCCAGCTAACAGATGGATATCACGAATATGGACAGGGCGTCGGGGGCTACTTTAGTTACTTTGGCGCAGCCTATGCCGATTCATTTGACGGCACGATATTAGGCAATGCTCTCTTCCCATCGCTGCTTCATGAGGATCCCCGCTACTTTCGGAAGGGCGTTGGCACCTTCCGTAGCCGTTTGCTGTACGCGATGATGAGCACTGTGCGATCGAGGACAGATAGCGGCCGTTGGGGCCCCAACGTCGGTAACCTGATGGGGAATCTTGCTGCCGGCGGTATTGCGAATTTCTACTATCCGGAAAGCGATCGGGGAGTTGCCTTAACGTTTGAACGAGCCTTCACTGTTACAGCTGAGGGCGCGTTCGGTGCTATGTTTTATGAATTTTGGCCGGATATAACTCGGCATTACGCCAGGAAACGGCAACAGCGTCAGTCCGCACAGCCCTAAATTGCTTATGGTGGGCACGACAGGACTCGAACCTGTGACCTCCTGCGTGTGAAGCAGGCGCTCTAACCAACTGAGCTACGCGCCCATTAGGCGGACTCATTGATTCTACTATGGTTACGCGCGGACCTCTCTCCAACCGGACCTCGTTTTGGCTCCGACCGTAGCAAAACCGTAGCAGAATTCGGTTCGCCCGCCAGCACCGTAGCAGAATTCCGCTCGCTCGCGAGCCGATCGAGCTGCGTGAGCGCCTCGCGCCGCATCTGCAGCTTCATTCGGGAATACTTCTTAAATACCCGCGCGTCACCCTGGCGAAGCATCTGCGTAACCCATTCGTCCGACACACCGCCCGCGCTTAATCTGGTGCCAAACGTGGATCGAAGGTCATAGATTCGGAAGTAAGCGAGTCCGGCATTTTCAAGCGTTTTCCGCCACGATTTCTTGACGGTTTGGAGATGACCCGTCTGGCTGTCTGCGCTGGGGAACAGCCAATCACCTGGACCGGCAATTTCCATCTGATTGCGAAACGCCTCGGCTGCCAATTCGGTCAGCGGAAGTTCCGCGCGCCCGCTTGGAGTCTTGGAATCCGGGATCCAAAACATCTGGTCGTGAAAGTCCACCTGATCCTTCCGTGCGCTCAGCAACTCCTTGCGGATACGCAGCCCAGTTTCCGTGATAATCCGCACGATATTGCGCAAGTAACCGGGAGCAAACTGCTCAATGCGCTGCTGGTCCGACCAAGTCACGTAGTGAGGCCGAAAGAGACCGTCGACCTTCACGGGAAATTCAACTCCGTCGCAAGGGTTGCTTCGAAGCCTCTTCTTTTTAACTGCGACGTTAAGTACACGTTGCAGCACCCGGAACTCCTGGTGGACGGTCGAGGGCTTCAAGAGACCCTTCTCGACCACTCCTGCCAGCGTTCGAATCTTTACCCGCTGGCGGAGACGCGACCTCAGATAGAGTTCGATCTCATCCGGCACCAACTCGACCAATTTGACCTCGCCGAATACCGCGTTTAGATGCTTCAGGGCCCTCATGTTTGCCTCATGGGTCTTTTCGGCCCGTATCGGTGGATGCGAATAATTCTCGAGGAAAAACTCACTCCATTCCCGAAACCCGAGCTGTTCTCCTTTCCGCAAAACGGCAAGCGTGTTCGAATCTCTTTCTTCGAGCCGCTGACGCAGCCGTCGATGCGCTTCTTGCCAATCATTGGTTTCCGTAGATTCCTGTTGTCTCTCGCCATTTCGATCCCGGTACCACATCCAGAGGATGTTTCCGTCGGAGCGTTTGTAAACGCCCCCATCATGATTACGCTGTCTTCCCATTTCCCACCTCGTATTTGAAAGTTGCGCGGAATGGCTCGAGATCCGATTTAAGAAATCGGATATTTCGGCCCATTACGCGGAGATGGGGAATCTGCTTTCGCTCTACCCAAAGATACACGGTTTGCGGGCTGACGCCGAGGAAGACCGCTGCCTGTCGCACGGTCAACGGGATCTCTTCGGGAAACGTGAAGGGAAGTTTTCCGACCGCGTCGGCAGAATGGAGGGGGAGGCCTTTAACATTCATGCCCGTTTGTATAAACTGCTGTGTTTTTATGCAAACGAGCAGCAAACGATGGACAGCCTCGTAAGCAGGACGTGTGGAGAGCTTTCCCGCTGCAGTGGCGCTAAAGCCAAATCAATACACTTAGCGGGGAAGCTCCACCACTAGAATCCGCTGCTTTCCGCGCCAATTGTGGGATGAATTGTGAGATGAACGGCACCAGACCAGCGAGGGATCAGGCGGGAATACCTCATAAAGAATCCAAGGCCGTGCTCAAGCACTTTTCGGAAGCCCTGACCCTAAGTGCCGATGATTCGAATACCCGAACGACGCCGGACGCACAACAGAACGAGCTTTCGGAAGCAGTGACCGCTATTCAGAACGATCTAGACAGGGCACTGCGACCTCATTCCCCAAAGGGCCGGTGTGAACAACACAGTTCTCGCCAAATCGTCGAACGACCATTTACCGGAGTGTCCTCACGTTCGACATGGAGTATTGTTGGGATTAAAGAAGCCAAAGAGAAATGGAATTCCGTAAAACCGGCGCTCTTTTAGGTTTACTATCCTTTTCAGCGTTAACGCTTCGGTCAGTTCCCTCGTCTTCATCTCCCGACACGCTGCTTCTACACGCGCTTCGACTTGGAGACCTTTACAACTGGGCCGACGCATATCCGGAGTTCTCACAAGCCGAACAGCTGTTTAAAGTGCAAGGTGATCGAAGGAACGCCCTGTACGCTCATCTGGGAGCGCTCCGAGCATCAATGGAGCAAAAATCCCTTCCAGTACTCTCCCTGGAACTGGGCGACCTCATTGAACAAGACCCTCTACTTCAGAGCGACAAGCAGCTCCGGCTGTTCGCCTACATGGTGAAAGGCGATGTTGATTTAGAGCTGGACCCGGTGCCTGCGCGGCAAGACTGGAAAGCTGTAGCGACATTGGCCAAAGACCTGAACGACGAGAAATGGATCTATCGCTCCACCGCCGAGATTGGTTTCGCCGACTACCTACAAGGAAATTTTGATAGCGCCTTCGCTAGAGTTTTCGGAGCTCTGGCTCAGGCCAAAACCCATCATGATTTTGGAGCCCAAATTAGACTCCTAGGGGCTGTTGGAACCGGGCTAGCGCAAGCCAAAGAAGAGAAGCCTAACCTCGAAGCTCTCGGTTATTTCGACAAAGCCGACCAGATAACGAAAGCAATTCCGGACGCAGGCTACCAATTCATTCCACGTGAAGGCCGCCTCCAGGCTTTGCGGCATCTGCAGCGATACACCGAGGCGAGCCAGCTCGGAGCCGAAATGCTAAACGAAGCGCTGCAGCGAAAGAAGTACGTGAAAGCCGCCCAGGTGCTCATCACGTCTGCCGGCGTCGACAAAGATCAGAAGAAATACGATGCAGCGATCCAGAAGCTTCAAAGGTCGCTTGCGCTTTCAAGTGTGGGGCATATGCCACGACTGCTAGCCGATGCCCAGATGGACCTAGCTGACATCTATCGCCTTCGGGGAGCTTTAGATCGAGCGCAGCCACTCATGAAAGAGGCAGCCCGGTCTACTCAGTCCAGCGGAGACTTGTTTCTTTTGCCAGGACGACTCGGAGCAGAAGCTCAGCTCGAGATTGCTTTACATCGTTACGATGCCGCAAGGCAATCCTTAGAACGCGCTTCCGTGTTCGCCGATTCGATGATTGGCCGCGTGAATCGATCCAGTAGCAAACTGGCCTTAATTCTCGGACAGGAGGAGGTCTTTCGGTCCTATGTCGACCTAGAGGCTGGTCACTTCCATGATGTTCCGAAGACGTATGCGATTACTGAATCGGTACGCGGGCGGGTAAGCCGCGATATTTTGATGAATGGCTCAGCCGAGTCGCCCAAAGCTCAAGCCTTAGAGCGACAGCTTTCCCGCCTATACATTCGGCTGTCAAGAGTTCAAACGATACAGGAGGCCCGCACATTACGTGATCGAATCTTTTATCTTGAGCAAAACCGCTGGGAAGAAACAGGCACCAGCATTCTACGCAATAAGCTAAATCAGGTTGTTCCCTTGAGAACGCTTCAACTTTCCTTGGCCCCAAACGAAGTGATTCTCGAGTACATGCTAGGCGACAGCGAATCTTATTGCCTAGTCATTGATCGTTTACGCGCAAGGCTGGTGCAAATCCAGCAAAGCCAACGTCAGATCGATTCAGTCGTCCTCACTTATCTGGAGAAAGTACATAAAGACACGCCCGCTGTCGATGATGCACAACGACTTCACAGCCTTCTGCTTCCAAGGGATCTCGACATCGAGAACAAATTACGAGTGATTGTAGTTCCTGATGGCTCTTTGCATTTGTTACCGTTTGAGGCACTTCAGACGGCGGACGGTGCTTACTTGATCCAAACGCACGAAGTTGTGTACGCGCCCTCAGCCAGTACCTTCTATTTCCTAAGGTCAAAGGCCGAAGGAACTGCCGCCGTTCGCGCGTCTGAAGTGGTCGCCGTCGGCGGTATCCCATATAGCGAAAGTGAAGTCGCGAAGGTAGCAAAGACCCGCGGTTACGACTCCGGCAAATTGGGCGATCTCCCAGCATCCGAAGAAGAAGCTCGCGTGGCGACCGATACACTGCGAGGATCATTCGATCGGAACAGGCTACTTGTCGAACGAGATGCGACGGAGAGCGCCTTCAAGCATGCTGACCTACTGAATGCGACCGTGATCCATATGGCTGTACATGGATTGGCAAGTCAGCGAAACCCAGACCGCGGTGCCCTCATATTGCTGAGCGATCCCAAAGTAGGAGAAGACGGTTGGTTGCAGGCTACTGAAATCGCGCTGCTTAGGACGCGCGCAGAACTAGTGGTTCTTTCCGCCTGCGATACAGCCGTCGGTCCTATCAACGGCGAGGAGGGTATTGCCAACCTCAATCGCGCATTTCTTTTGAGCGGTGCTCATAATGTGGTCTCCTCGCTGTGGCCGGTCGACGATACGTTCAGCTTGTTCCTTATGAAGCACCTCTACGCTCACCTAGCGGAACAGGAACCGATTTCCAGCGCGCTCAGGCATGCGAAGCTCGATCTGCTTCAAACGTTTCATAGCAAGGCAACACCTTACTTCTGGGCTGCTTTTAAACTCGAAGGCAACGGAAACGTAAAACTTGTACGCCACACCGCGAATGAAGAAGCCTATGTCTCTCACGCTGCCAGAGCGCACTAAAATTCTTGAAGAGATTAAGTCTCTCGTCCTAGCGAAGCATTTTGACGGCCGGCATACCGTGGCCGACTATCGGCTGTGGGAACAGAGCTTCCATGCAAAAGCGGCAGTTGTTGCGGAGGTTGAGGGCGACGAAGGATTCGAGGAGGGGGTCCGCGCCATACTCAAAAGCCTCGGAAGCAGCCACACCGCTTTTATCCGACGAATCGCGAATGATATGCCGCCGCAACACGCTATCAACGCCACTGTGTCCGCATTTGAGCAGGCGGGCCGACGCCCGGTTTGGATGTTTCAAGACGTTATCGAGGACGGCATTGCGTTCCGCGCCGGAATCAAGCCTGGTGACATTTTATGCCAGATCGATGGGCAGGAGATTCATCCTCCAGATAAACCCGCCTTCGGCCTGGGAGCTACCCATCAACTAACGGTTGTCAACAGGTCCCCACGGTCGGTCACACTCGAGATCCCCAATCGAGCCGCGAAGGATCGACCACCGCTCATCGAACCGCGGAGCCTTAGTCATAGAATGCTCGATGGCCATATCGGTTTGATCAAAGTGGCTAGTTTTCCGGGTAGCATCGGGAAAGAGTTGGCTGCCGGATTGACTGAAGCAGTCGCCGACCTGAACCGCGCCGGGTGCCGCGGAATGATCTTTGATTTGAGAGGAAATGTTGGCGGCGGACTGGGTTCTCTAAGATTAATGAGTTTGCTGTGCGCGGACAAGAGGCCAATCGGCCATAGCTTTACGAGGAGAGGATTGGAGAAAGGTCTCAATAAACACCAGCTCGTCCGGATAAGCAAGATTCCGACTCGAAAAATCGACCTGCTTGCAATGGTGATAAAGTTTCGATTCATTCACAAGGATCGATCAATGGTTCTCATGACGGAGGGTCTGGGTCCTCAACCCTTTCATGGACGCATCGCTCTTCTCATCAACGAGCACACGTACAGTGCAGCCGAGATGGTGGCTGATTTCGCAAAGCAGAACCACCTGGCAAAACTGGTAGGGACGACAACCGCCGGACAGGTGTTAGGAGGGGCAAACTTCAAGCTATCGCATGGCTATACTTTGCGCATGCCCGTCGCTTGCTGGTATTCATGGAACGAGCAATGCATAGAAGGGAAAGGCGTAGAGCCTGATGTACAAATGCCCCTCGAACGGGAGGATCTTCTCTCAGGGCGTGATAGGCAGCTAGAGGAAGCACGCGAGTCTATTGCAAATTGAATTTACCGGCTTGTACGAAGTCGGAGTGATTCACGTGCCAACTCAACGTATACGTCCCGGGGCTGAATGACCTGAGATCCACAGGTGTGCGTAGCGTAGTAACCCCATCGTTGTCGATGGAGGCGTGTCCAACATAAGTCGCGAGCCTTCGATCCCCAGATTCAGACAAGATGTCAAGAACGTACGTGCCGGCATCCCGACCCGTTGGTAAGACGATAGCCAGCCCCCGCACGGACCGGGAGATAATTTGATTCTTGGGTGGAATTCCAGAGCTACTTCCACTTCCTCTCGCTATCGCAATTGTTTGGAAATTCAGAATTCCAGGAGGAGTACGGGTCGAGGAAAATTTGCGCGCTGCGGCAATGAGTGGCTGCGTTTGCTCCGCACGAGAATGCCGATAAATCCAAAATGAGGCGGCAAAGATCAGCAGCAAGGCTGCTATGCTGCCGACGGCAAACAAGAACCTAGTCCGCCTTGCTTCCGCTTCGAACGCCCGAAATTCCTGCCAGCAGGGAGAGCATCGAACGATGTGTTTCCGCGCCGGATGTCTAATGGGTAATTTCTTGCTGGCGAGTCCTTTAAGCGTTTCAGCGCCAGGGCAATCGATTCGGTCTGGATTCGGGTGCCCGTAGAGGTATGCCTCTTCGATTGGATCTAAACCGTATTTGGGGCTTCTCATTCTCAGGAAAGCCCTATTATCACAACACAAAGGAAGACTTACGGTGACGAAAGATTAGCCCGAACTCGGGATAGTACCTTCCGTACTGTCGCCACAGTGATGGCCAACGCCTCCGCAATCTCTTTAGCTTTGTAGTTCTGTAATGCAAGCTCACATATGCTGCGGTCTCGTTCCGATAGATGCGCGAGTTTCTGATCGATTTCGCGAGCCCGAGCAATTGACCGAATGTGGTCGGGTCCAGGGATTTCAGGCAGGTGACTCAAACCACGGTCAGAAAGGGGCATCTCTTGGGAGCGCAATCCGCACAAAGAGAATGCCCGATTCGTGAGCGCTCTGAAAGTGTAGGAGGTGACATCTCGGAGCTGCCCGTGAGCGTGCTCTCGGCGGGCGATTCCGCGAGCTCCTTCCTCCATCGAAGTCGCCAACTCAGCAGGATCGCAAGAACCCAAAAATCTGCTGTAAATATGTGGTTCGACGCTCTCCACCGCCTTGACAATGTGTTCCGGCAGTGGCTGTCCTTCGGCATCGACAAGATGGAGCGTAGACATTGCCTTGAAAAACTCGGCCCCGAACCGCTGAAAACAGTATACCCGCCCTTCGGTCGGGAGCAAACGAACACAGAACGGACCCGTCGGATGAAGGGATTTTAATGTCACGTTTTAAAGCCTGAACGGAGTGATCTAAATGACAGCCCAGGAGGCATTCCCCGAAACAATCGGGCATGCGAACGGAACGTTGAGACAGCTTCTACTTGCGAGAGCCTGGGCATATATAAGCAGACCCACACCGATCCAAAAGGAGCAACTATGGCCTCATCTGCACCCGGAATCCCAAGTTGCGCCATGATGATTAACTCGGCGCCTCATCCGCTGTTCTTCTTATTCCACACTAAGAACGCGCTCTTAATCGCGGGTGAATGGAATTCGAAGACTAACATTAAACAAATTCAGCGCCTTCGCAGAACGTTTGTAGACGTCGCCGGTAAGGCCGAACTTCTTCGGCTAAACGGTTCTTGCGACCAGAGACAACTTCTTATCTAGTGAGGTTACTTTGCCGGACAGATATGTTCCCCCCCAAACAGTCTCGTCTACGCTGCCGCCACGAAAACGTCAGCGTTGTTATTTCGCTCCTAGCGATGATCAAACGTTACGTGCATGCAGATCCCGCTCGGAACTGCTGGAAGCGATAGCGACAATCACGCGAGATAGTAACTATTCGCGACGTAATGTGGTCAATCACGCCAAGGAATTGGGAGTTTGGAATAAATTTCAGGCGCCGCGACCAGATGATGTGTCGATTATTCGCTTGCTCAGCAATTCCGCACCCCAGGAAGATCCATTGGCTGTGATTGCCACTAAGCTGCACATCACGAGGGCAGCCGCCCGACTGCGGATTTATCGAGACGATGATTGTGTTGAAAGCCTTGTCGGTGGCACCTACTCAGCGCGCGAGGTCGCCGAAGGCCTTTGCATGAGCCGCTTAACGCTCTCAGCTTTGGTTCAGTCCGGCGTTCTGCGCGCGAAGCGGTTACAGCGCACTGGAAAATTGCGTATCTCTTCAGATGCAATCGTAGATTTCGTTCTGGCGTATCCCAGACGGATTGAGTGGTCTCGGTGTTTCGAGAAGTCTTCCTGGTTGAGTGACATCATCGAGAGCTACCGCTACCATGAAGCGGCGGCAATTCTGTGCGTGTCACCCAAGACCCTGCGTAGCTGGATTGAGCGCGGACTCCTGCACCTCAAGTTTGATTCGCAAAACACAGGTTACTTTTTCTCAGATGAGCCTCTATATCGCATGCTCGATGAATATCCTGAACTCATCAAGATGTCCAATTGTGTAGCTTCCAATCCAGAATGGTTTGCCCGATACGAAGTCGTACGGGGCAGGTATCCCAAACAATGTTTATCGGCCGATAAACCAAAGTCAGGACAGTCCGACTCAAGCCCATTTCGGATTCTTCTTCGCCGATCTTAACGATGCAAGTATCTACCCTGCTCGTCCTGACACACCGCCAACAATCCGCTCCCGGAATGTCGGTCGATACAAATGGCTCCCAGAATGTCGGTTTGATACAAATGGCTTCCGGAATGTCGGTCGATACAGATGGCTCCCGGAATGTCGGTCGATACAGATGGCTCCCGGAATGTCGGTCGATACAGATGGCTCCCGGAATGTCGGTTGATACATTTGGCTTCCGTATGGGTCTAGTACGCGTCCTGCTACGCCGGAGGAGATCGCAAATAGAAAATGTGCATCGGGACCTGGGTCGCATAGACAACCAGAGATGGTGTACGAATGCTGCGTGTTTCTTTCAATGGAGGATCTGCGTTCACGGCTCAGGCTCGCCAAATATGTGGCGAACGATGCGAACGTTCAAGCGATCCATGATGCTTTGCGCAGCGGTCTCGGGTTGCTGGTGGAAGGTCCGCCCGGCTCAGGCAAGACAGAGTTGGCGCGTGCGCTCACGAGCGCGGCCAGCACGCGCATGGAGCGGCTGCAATGCTACGAGGGGATCGGACAGGAGGAGGCGCTCGGCAGTTTCGACCGGGCTCTCCAAGATCAATATTTGAAGATTGGTTCGGCGAACCTGGACGCGAAGGAGTGGTCGCGTCTGCGCGATCAGATCTACACGCTCGGTTTCTTCTCCATGGGGCCGTTTGTGCGAGCGCTGCTCAGTGAGGAGCCCTGCGTCCTCCTCATTGACGAGATCGATAAGACCGACCCTGCCTTCGAGGCGATGACGTTTCAGCTCCTCGAAGAGTGGCGTGTGACGATTCCGAAGCTAGGAACGATCGAGGCGCGGAGTAAGCCCATCACCGTGCTGAGTTCCAACAATCAACGGAGACTGAGCGATCCTCTCCGCAGCCGCTGCGCCTATCTGTACTTTGAACATCCGACGATCGAGCAGGAGCTGGACATTTTGCGACTCCGGCTCTCGAGTCAATCCTCGACAAGCTACGCCCAAATCGCAGGCCTGGCCAAGGCGCTAAGGTCCTACCGGCTCGCTAAGCCGCCGAGCATTCGGGAAATCCTGAAGTTAGCTGAATTGCTCGAAGACCGCGGCTGCAGCGAGATTCAGCCCTCGATGAGAGACACCCTGCTTCCCTTTCTCGTCAAGACCGCAGAAGACCGGGAGAAGATGTTGCTGAAGCACAACTTTGAACGACTATGTGTCGATGCGGCGAAGCACGCGCGGGAACTGGTAGAGGCGCATGACCTTGCCCTACCGGTCGGTAACCTGGCACGGGAAGCCGCCGCATGAAACCGGTTCTATCCCTGCTCTTGTGCGTCGCGTTTGCTCAGGGTGCCGCGCGGAACGGGGCCTCCCGATACCGGTCATACGCCGAGCAGATGGCGGAACGCTACGCGGGACAGTATCGCGTGCCTGCGGATTTGGTCCGGGCCGTAATTCACGTAGAAAGCAATTGGAATCCTGGCGCCGTCTCCAGCGCTGGTGCGTTGGGGATGATGCAGTTGATGCCTGGGACGGCGCGCTTGTTGCAGGTGAATCACCCGTTCTGGATTTATCAGAATATCGAGGGTGGCACCGCGTATCTGGCTTTTCTCTATCGACGGTTTCATGGAGACTGGCGTTTGGCCCTGGCAGCGTACAATGCTGGTCCCACAGTTGTAGAAAGGCCCGGTTTAAGGTATTCCTCGCCCGGGGTGTTCGCGTATGTGTCCCGCGTCTTGGCAGAGTACCGAGCCTTGCAAGTGAAAGGAAAGAGCCATTGAAAGCCAAAGTGCTGCTGATGGGAGGCCTGGGCTTCCAAGTTCTCGTGCTTGGGCAAACGCTGAAAACCCCCGAAGAGCTATCAACGGGACTGCCGGTCATCGAACCACGCATCAGGCATGAACAGGCCGACGTCGGTGCTCCTCGACGCGTGTACATGCTGCCGCATTTTGCCACAACAGTCCGTATGCGAGACGCCATTCAGAGCATTGTGTTGGGCGATGCGACGCTGTTTCGCGCGGAATATGATGAAGGCGACCCAGCGCTTGTGATTGTGCATGCCCGCACGGCAGAGCCAGCGCAGACCAATCTGGAAATTACGACCGTCTCTGGGCAGCAGGCGATCCTTTGGCTTGTCAGTGACGCGCATCCGCAGGCACCGGTCGATTTTGCGGTGCTTTATGATAGCCCGGCCAACTCCACGGGTGGTTCGTTTTGGCGGCCGGAAAGCAAATCACCGAGCTTGTTGATTGCGCAAACCGTGTCTCTGGATCAGGGTGCAGGAGGGCATGAGAGTGGACATTCGCTTACGCCCGTCAGTCTTCCGGGCGCACATACTGCGGATACGGATCCCAATACATGGCTTGACGATCTGCTGAAAAAGCAAGAGCAAGCCCCGATACCAAAGCTCTACGGCCAGCATCCAGGACCGATCAAAGATGACAATCATCTCAAAGCTGGCGTGAGCGAAGTGATCGACGGGGGTGGAACCGTGATCGTGCTTTTCTCGGTGATCAACAAAGCGCCTCATGCCGTTGCCCTGCTGGCTCCGCAGGTGCAGTTGGGCGGCCAGGTAAAGAAAAAATGGACGACCTCGGATCAACTGCCTGTCTTGGCGTACCGGCTCGATCACGAGCGGCTCGAGTCCGAAGGGCGTGCAAACGGCGTGATTGTGTTCGACAGACCGAGCTTTAAACAGGCAAAACAGGCGCTGTTTTTACAGCAGGCCGATTCGGGCGCGGTGGACCAACCCGCACTGGCTCCGATCGGTTTCGGAGTGTCTACGGAGAAAGGAGGGATAGCCTCTTATGGAAACACCACACGATAGTCCCGATCTCCCCCACGAACAGCAGGAGTGCGAGGAATCCGGATCTAACCTTGGAACACGTTCGAGTGCTCCCGGGCCAGCGTATTCCGAACCGGTCGAAACCAAGGAAACGGTAAACGCGGAGGACACGGACGAAAAGGCGGCGAGTCCGCAACAGCTCCGAGAGGCCGTGTTTACAAAAGCCGATCCTCCGGCTACTAAACCAGAACAGCAGACAGAACCGGAACCAGTCAGCCTTTGGCAGAAGCTTAAAACTTCTGCTTTGTACGGAAGTAAGCAGAAGGCGGCGGCTGCCGCGCCCTCGTCTGATCGCAGCTCCCGCCGGCAAAACAAAACGGGCTTGTTGGTCGGCGGCGTGCTGACCGTCTTTGTGGCGGGCGTGTGGCTGCTCTATATTGTGTCCTCTCCCGTGAGAAAGCCACCGGCACAGGACGCGACCGCAGCATCGCAACAGCCGGTAGCAAAAAGCGACAAGTCGCTCACGCCTGGCTTGCAGGCACACTCGAATGAGCAGCAGCCGGCGGGAGATCAAGGTGTGACAGCGGCAGATATTAGAGGAACGGCAAGCGGAACGATGCCGCCTACCGCCAAGAAGAGCGGAGCGATGAACAACGATCCGGATTATGCTCTCGGGAAGATTCCTCCTCCTCCACCGCCCGTCTCTGCGCCTCCGGCACCGCCGGTTTCGAACCAGAAAAATCCGCTGGATACTACGTCTCTCGTGTTTGTGCGCCATCTGGTCAAAGATTCATCGGGTTCGTCGGGTACGACGACTGGCGCTGTGGAACCTGTTTCTTTGCGCCCCGCTATCGCGCCTAAATCGCAGGAGTTTGACGATCTGCCCACCGGGACGCGTCTGATTGCCCGGCTTGAGACGCCGGTGAGCACGGCCGTTACTCTTCCCGCTGTGGCAACGATTGAATATAACTATGAAGATAAGGATCACTCGCTGCTGATTCCCGCCGGAAGCCGCGTATTCGGCAAACTGGAACAGGCCGATTCGCAAGGCTTTGTGGGATTGTACTTCCAATCCATTCAGCGGCCCTCTGACCCGGAGCCGATACTCTTCGAAGCCCGGGCGATCGGCCTCAATTACCAGCCGCTCAAAGGAGTGGTGAGCGGACGCAACGCCAACCGGCGGTTTCTCGTCCGCGCCGCGAGCGGAATTGGGGAGATGACGGCCGCTACCGTGGGTATGAGCGGGGGTACCGCTGGCACTAATGCCTTAAGCAACAATGTGCTGATTCGCGAGCAATTGATGAACAACATCGGTTCTGCCAGCGATCAACAGCTGCAACAATTGGCCTACTCGGAACACCGAGTGGTCACACTCGCGGGGAACACACGGTTTTATTTAGTTATCGACCATGAGGCCAAACAGCGCGAACAGCGGGATGGTCAGAGTCAGCCAGCTCCGGACGTGAATACCAGTAACGCCGGCATGCAGGCGCAATTGGTGGAATTGCGAAAAGAGCTGGCGGATGTGACGGCCAAACAGACCGCGCTGAGCACCGGCCCTTCGTCGACAGAGATTTTGAATCCAGCGAATCCGTCCGAGGCTGTGACTCCCGCATCTCCGCCGCAATAGCCAGCGTTTCGGCAATGATCCGGGAAATCGATCCGCTACACAGGTTGATTCCCCGGCTTTTTTCATTTAGAGCGATGTAAAACAGAGGTATGCGTGCGCTGCGCCATCCACTCCAATTGCCGGGGATTGCCGTTTTAGCAGTTCTGGTTCTCAGCGCCCTCCTGTTTGTCGGCACACACCTTTTTGGCACCAATCGTCAATCCGCCGGGGCTTGGGTCTTAGGCAGCTGGCCCACGCTGATGGCGCTAGCAGTAGGGTTGTTTCTGCTCGAGACTGGTCCGCTGCGTTCCTGGCCGGCGCCGGCACGGAAAGTGGCCACACTGATCCGGTACGCTCTCTGTTTTTTGGCGTTCTTGGCCGTACTGCCGGTGCTCGGTATTCCAAAGAACGTCATGACACCGGTCGCGCTCGTCGGGACCGGCGCGTTCTTCTTCCTCATGCTGTTTCAGCTTGGTGCGATTGTCCGTATTCCGGGCATGCCGCGGCGGATCTCCGGGGGCAATCCCATGCCCAATAGCACCAGCTCGATCGAGGATGGTTTACAGGCAAAGACACCGACGGTCCGATTCGGGGATGTAGGAGGGCTGGAAACAGCGAAACAACAGATCCTTCGTTTGGCGAACACCCGTCTCCATGCTAGGCAATTCGAGAAGGAAGGGATCGTTCAAAACGGAATCCTGCTGTATGGGCCGCAAGGTACCGGCAAAACGCTCTTGGCGGAAGCTACAGCCGGAGAACTCGGTCTCCGCTATTTGTACGTATCTGGGATCGCGTTGGACGGCAAGTGGATCGGAGAAACGGAAAGCAATATCCGGCGCGTGTTTGCTCAAGCCGCCCGCAGTCGCACGCTCTTATTCCTGGATGAGATCGATGCTTTGGGTGCCACGCGGCAACAGCAATCGGGCTCATCTACTTCTGCAACACGAGGCTTTAACAACACAACGATCCAGCTGATGCAGTGCATCGACCAGTATCGGCGGACACCCGGTCTGCTGCTCATGGCCGCCACGAATTCCGTGGATAGCCTCGATCCCGCACTGATACGGGAGGGCCGGTTCGATTTAAAGCTGCGGCTTGATCTGCCGAATGAGGCGGAACGCACGCAGATCCTCACCGCGATCTTAGGGAGACGGGGCGTCCGCTTTGCAGCGGAGCCATGGGCCCGCGCCACCAGCGGGTACAGCCCCGCCAAGCTAAACGCTTTGGTGGACCGGGCCGCCTCTCTGGCGATGATAGAGCACACGCCGTTTTCCGAAAAACATCTGAGTGCTGCGCTTACAGCTTCCAGCGGTCAGGATCGCCCGCTGATCCAGCCCGTTCAGTGGGAGGACATCATCGTCGAGCCTGGTGTCGAAGAAGATCTGCGTTTGCTCGTACGTCAACTCAAGGCGCACGCGATCTCGCCGCTTCCGGTTCCCACCGGGATACTGCTCGAAGGGCCGCCCGGAACGGGAAAAACAATGATTGCTCGGCTCCTCGCCACGCAAACAGCGCGAAGTTTCTATCCTGTGACGGCGGCGGATCTGCTGGGCTCGGGGCAAGGAGAATCCGTCAAGCGGCTGTCCAAATTGTTTGCTCGCGCCAAGGAGCAGAGTCCCTCGATCATCTTTTTCGATGAACTGGACGGGCTCTTCGGCACCACGCATGGTTTTGCCTCCGCTCACGACACGCAATTTACAGAGCAGGCGCTGATCGAGATCAGCCGCATCGAACCATCGCATAACGTGCTGTTGGTCGGCGCGACCAATCATCCGGAGCGGTTAGATCCGCGCGTTCTCCGAGGAGGCCGATTCTCTGAAAAGATCGCGATGCGGGTGCCGGGTCCCCACAATCGAGCGAGACTGCTTCGGAAATTGCTGGCAGACTCCGAGTTATCCGTTTCCCTGGACCGGCTCGTGCAGGACACCGCCGGTATGGCGCCGGCGGATATTGAGGCTGTGGTGCAAGCCGCCCGACGGTTCGCCTTTGGTCGTTCCGAGCACGATGACCGTATCGCGCCCCTGACGGTCGAGGATTTCGCCCGAGCCATCGATCGCGTCTATCCCGTGCGATACGAGGAACCCGAACCGGCGTTCCGCCAAAACTAAATAGAAATTTTCTTTTTTGTAAAAGGCCCTGTTTCCGTCCGTTTGCATCTCTTTTTGAGATCGCGTACATGCTCGTTGTCCGCTCGCCCAGCCGAATGCGCGCCGGACAAAGGAGCATAACGATCCATGTTTCAATATTTCGCTTCTCGCCTCGCAGCAGTCCGGCGCAAAGGGTTGAGCGCGGCGGTTCTATTCTGTTTTGGGCTGCTCATTGCCCAGCCGGCGGTAATGCATGCTCAAACCAGCGGTGATAACGGGCCTGTGGTAGGTAAAGTTGCACCGGGCCAAACCGCGGCCACTCCCGAAGGCACGACAGAGAGCGCTCTGAACTATATGGCAAACACGATCTTTCCGCTGCTAACCGTCGCGTTTCTTGCCGGGGTTGTAATTTGCATTAAGATAGGGCGCGGCTGGATTGTAAGTGCCGTCTGCTCTGGATGCTGCCTCCTTCTGAGTGGTCTCACGCGTCTGCTCGAGTACCACGTGCAGCAAGGCGCGGCTGGTATTCACTGAGATCGGATACGAACCCTTCGTTGTTTGTCTCTGGAGACGGATCCAGGATCCGTCTCTATTTTTTTATTGCGTCCCATGAACTATCCCCAACTGCTCGTCGACACGGTGGCGCTGCTAATGGCGCTGCGAATCCCTGCCGCGCTGCTTTGTCTGTACAAGGCAGCCCTCTCGATGGGCGCGGGTTGGAATGCAAGCGGGATCTTTGCCGGACAGTTCGGCCGGTGGATGGGATGGACCATCGTGTTTTTGACGTTGCCGGAGCTGCTGCTCTGGTTCAGCGGCCTGGATCTTTCAGCCACGCAAGCGTCGGTCTCGGATGCCTGGCTCTCCACTTTCTCCGCACAGCTGAGCAATTTCGTCAGCAATCTCGTGATCAAGAATCTGGCGATCGCGGTCGGAGCGTGGTTCCTGATGCGGGCTGTCTTTAATATTGCCCACGGAGAATCTCCGATCGCCTCCCTTCTTGGCTGCTTCGCGCTGCTATCGCTGAACTCGCTGTACGCCCTGATGCAGAGCTACCACCAAGCGGGCGATCAATACGCCACCTCCGACCTGGTGCTGAGCTTATGGCAGTTCGCGGCAAGCAAGCTGGCTCCTGTAGCCGCTGGTGTCTGTGTTATGGGAATCGTCTGGTCGGTTTCGCAGAAGCGACCGTGGTTTCACCTGGCTGGTTCGGGATTTGCTTTTCTGTGTCTGTTCGGCCTGTGGGCTCTGACGAAAAATTATCTGGGGCTTTCGTAAAGTCATGACTTTCTACAACGGCCTTCTGCACGCAGTGAACTGGGCGGCCAATGTGATCTGCCCCATCCTGGGCGCTTTCTTTCTATGTGCCTCGCTCTATTTCTACGGCCAGGCACATAGCCGATACTCCCATTACTGGTATGGCGCGTGGGGTATGTTTCTGATCCCCGGCTTGATGCGTTTGCTCGAAGCGTTTGCTGGGAAGACGCAACCCAGCGATCCCGACTCGTATTACGTCGCTTTGTATTCCGCTGGCAACTGGGTCTCGAATGTGATGCTGCCGATGAACGCGTTGGCTCAGCTAGCCAAAGCGATTGGCGCCGGTAGTGGAATCTTTTCTCGAACGGGGCACATCCGCGTGTGGGGACCCGTTCATCACGTGTTCCTCGGAATGATGTCCCTGTGTCTCTCTGGAATCGTGAAGCTCATCCTCTATTTCATTCAGCAAGGTGCAGCCGGTCTCCATTAAGAGCTATATGGCACTTGAAACCATCCGAGTACAGCGGAACCTGCGGGCCAGAATGCGCTGGTTGGCCTTCGAAGTGGAGGATCTGATCTTGCTTGGGCTCTTGTGGGCAGGTTCCGAGTTTGCGTCCAATCTGGTTCACCGCACTCTATTCGGACTGCCGGCCGAGGTGGTCCTGCCGTGGCTGGTCGTCATTTTGACGTATGTCGCCATCCGGCTGTTCAAGTACAACCGGCCGCCCGCGTACCTTTTTGATCTGTTGGACTACATGCGTCTGCCAAAGATCTGGTGCGCATCCGAGCCCGATCCGGTCGAGCCCAAACCCTATCTCAGCGAAGACTTATGAGGAGATTGCATGCCTGAGACCACGAAACAAGTGGAGAATGCCGCGAAGAACCCGGCCTTTTCCAGCCAGCTTCCGCTACTCGAGTTCGTCGACAACTACACCGTTCTGAGGAATGGCGCGCTCAGTGCCATGTACAGAGTGTCACCTCTGAACACGTACTACCAGAGCGACGAAAAGCGGAACGAAACCAGCGAAGCGCTTCACGCGCTGCTAAGGACGATGCCCGACAACCGAGCGCTCCGGCTTCAAATCCGGTACGACACTACGGAGGGGGTCGGCGCGCTCCTCGACAACTGGGAAGGGCAGCTGCGTTCTCCCCATTCGGTGTTGGCCGCACTGGACGGCGAGCAACTCACAAGGTGGCGGGAGCGCGACCGGCATGGGGAATTCATCAAACGCCATTACAAGATCGGCTTTCAACTGGATCCGCGGCTCTACACGCTCCTGGACGAGAGACTGGGACAGCCCAACGATCTCGCCTTTCTGGGCCGTTTCCTTCCGGGCTACCAAGTGCAGAGGTCGTTTGAGGAGCACGAGCGCATTTGCTCCACGTTCGAGAGTTTACTCGCCGGCTATCAATCCTTGCTCACTCTGGCGGGACTCCAGTACGAACGTCTCACGACCGAAGAGCTGTCGCTCGAACTACTTCGAGCTCTCAATCCGAGTGTGACGCATACCCGGCCGTGGCATCCGGAGTTGGGGACGCGAAGCGTCCGGGAGTGGATCACCGATGTGGGAATCGAGGAGGAGGGGCCGGGCTGGCAGCAGATGAATGGCCTGCTCTACAGCGTGCTCACGATGAAATGGACGCCCGAGAAATCCTTTCCTGGGCTCATGCGCAAACTCATCGATCTCGATTTCCCGTTGAGCTGTTCCGCAGAAGTCGTGATCCCGGGCGAAAGCAAGATTCACCACGCTTTGATTAAGCGGCTAACCCGCACCGAATCCGCCCAACGGGGGGCCGATGCCAAAGCTCGCACGACATCGCGGCCGCTGTTGCCGGTGAGAGTATCACAGAAACGCTCAAGGCGATCCTGGCAGGCCGGGAGCGATTGGTCGAATGTAGCTTAACAGTGATCGTCCGGACGTCGCGTCCCATTCTGACCACGGCCGATCGCCTACCGGCGCACCAGGAACTGGTACGCCGACGGGAACGCGTGCGTGCGGCTCTCATCGCCACAGAAGGCAGCAAAGTTCTCGACGAGAAAGAAGCGGTGCGACGTCTCTATATTCAATCGTTACCCGGACTTTGCGGAAAGACACGCCGCGAACTCGAGTGCTCGTCCAAAGTGGCCGCCAATCTTCTGCCTCTCGAAGGCCCGTGGGAGGGCATGGAACGAACGCCTTTAGTGTTGCTAGAAACCCCGATGAAGCAGCTCATCGGATTCGACATGTTCCACCCTAGTCTGGGCAACTACAACATGCTCATCGTGGCTGCTTCCGGCAACGGCAAATCGTTTCTCTCGCAGGCCATGTTGCTCATGGCGGCACGTTCGAACCCCACGTTCTGCATCATCGAATCCGGCGTGACCTATACGCCGCTGGTCGACCTGATGGGCGGAAAGACGATGACGGTTTCTCTCGACGGCGAGCATGCCATCAACGCTTGGGATTTACCTCCGGGCCAGAAGTTGCCGGCCAAAGAGAAGAAGAATGAGTTGAAGAATGTAGCGCTCGAAATGATGCGAGCGAGCTTGTATGCCGATGCGGGCGAGTCTGACCCGGCCATCCTCGAGAGCATTCTCGACCAGGCGATCGAGGACATCTATCGGCGCTTCGCGGAATCGAGCGATGTGCCAACGTTTTCGGAACTGTACAGCGAATTGGAGCTTTGGCACGACAAAGTGCCCGGCGTTTCGGAACAGGCTCGGCGAGCGGCGGTTCGGCTCAAGCCGTGGGTGGGCAACGGGTCCTATGCCTCGCTGTTCGATCGGAGAACGAGTTTCAGCACGAACAGTAACTGGCTGTACTTCAACGTCAAACCGCTCAATAGCGACAAACGTCTGGCGCGCACGTACCCGATGATCATTGCTCAGCAGATGGCCGCGCGTTCAACAGCCAATCAGGGGCGGCGTTCGATTGTGGTGTTGGACGAGAACTGGGACATGCTTGACTCCCCGCACATGGCGCCGCAGGTCGAGCAGAGCTTCCGCACCGCGCGCACAAACAATGCCAGCATCTGGGGGATTTCGCAGGCGATCGAGGACTACACGGGGACACCGGAACGGCCTCGCCCTGCTGGACCTGGCATCTTGCAATCGACTTCGGTGAAGTGGATTGGCAAGCAGAAGGGCAACGGCGCCGCGCTCAAGAAACACCTGGAACTGTCGGACCAGGCAGTTGAGACGGTAAAGAACTTCGCCCCTCCGGTTGTGGGCCGTTCGAGCGCGGTGTTATTGGTTCTCGGGGACAACGAAACGAGCCAGATTGCCCGTCTAGTTCCTACGCCGCTCTTGTATTGGATCTGCACCTCGTATGCCCGGGAGAAGCGGTATCGGGCGTGGTCCCTGGGCCGTCATCGCGAGCGTTCGGCGCTCGATGTGTATCGCGAGCTTGCCAGAAAATTCCCGCACGGCTTGTCCGATCTTCCAGCGCTGCCGGAAGAAGATCTGCTCGATCGGGAACGGGATAAAGAGTCGGAACTAGCGATGGCGACAGCAGCCAAATAGGAGCGTTTGCATGATGGCGGTGATGGTTGTACTGTTAGCGACAGTGTTGTTTTGGGTCAATCGGAAAGATGGGAAGAGTCTGGCGCTCGGCGGGGGCGTTTTGCTGGCCGTTTTACTCTTGCGGCCGCCCCAGGCGCAGGCGCAGGGATTGTTGTCCGAGGTGAGCGTGGTACTAAAGACGATCAACACGGCGCTCGGCACGCTTCTCAGCACGATCAATACGGTCCAAAATGACGTGAGGTCCGTGCAGCAGGTCACGGTCTGGCCGCAGACGCTGATTCAGCAGGCCCGCGGCTATTCGACTAACTGGGTGAATACCTATCAGCACCCGATGCAGCTGCTGTCGCAATACATTCCCGCGAGCGCCACGCTCGCACAAGCGCGGTCTCTGGAACAGGTGATGACTGATCGTATCGGATCGAACCAACCGCAGTTGGCGAGTAGTTTTCAGAACGTATTTGGGGCCGTACCGACGGATGGTCGGATGTCTCCTGCCGACAAAGACCTCACGGACTTGGACGATGCGCTCACACTAGACACACTCGAACAGGTGAAGCGTGGCGAGCAGGTGAATACGACGGTGAGGGCCGTGGGGGATCAACTTGAAACAATGAGCACCTCGGCCACGCCGGGCACAGCCCCTTACATCACTTCGACGGCACTGGTCACGATGCTTCGCTCGCAAGCCGCCACGCAGAAGATGTTGGCGGCCTACCTGCGTTTGGAAGGCGCACATCTGGCTCACCGGGCTGAAGAGTTGAAAGGCTCAATTAAGGCGACGAACGATCTGCAGCAGACGGTCGGCCATATCCTGACCACCAAGTAAGAAAAGGGAGAAGGCGGATGACACTCGGGAATCAGGTACAAGCAGCTTTGAGAAACGCTGCCGAATGGCTAAGGGCTCATACCTATCCAGCACTCGCGGCCACCGTCCTGTTTGCGTTGCTGATGCCGCAAGGGGCGGTCTGCCAATTCGTGAGCCCCTGCTGCATTCAAATGGCGCTCGGACTAGCGCAGATCAACGGCAGCCTGCTCAACATGATCGGAGGAGACCTCAAGAAGCTGAATTCGATTCAAAGCGACATGCGGGACTTTGAACAAAAAGTCCTGTATCCGGCCGCGCTGATTACGCAGACTCGCTCGCTGCTCGGTCGACTGTGGACCAGCATGCACGGTTTCAAAGACTTTTTGAAGAGTCCCCTGCATTCGGCGACGTTGCCGAAGCCCTCCCAACTCGAAGCGGTTCTTCTCTCGCGGGATGTCAACAAAGTTCCCATCCTCGGAAACCAATTTCAAAACTTGTACGGCTCAACGCCGACCCTGAACACAGCGTCGCCGCAGGACCGGGAAGCGATAGATCTGAGTGATGCGGTAGCGCAGGACGCCATGAAGCGGTCGGTGGTGTATGACCAGATGGCGGATGCGGAGTTGCAAGCAGCCGATCAAATGCAGCAGGCCATCGACAGCGCGGCTCCGGGTACAACGCCGATGATCGAAGCGTCCGCGGCGGCGTGGCTGGTGAAGTCCCAGGCGTATACGCAGTCCGCACTGGCCGATCTGATGCGGGTTCATGGAGCCGATCTCGCCAATGCAGGAAGTTTACTGAAACAGCGGGCTACTGCTGGACAGGCGCTGCAGCAGCAGGTCAGCGCGGCGGGACACTGATATGGCGTCTCCTTTCTTTTTCGAAAGCCTGCTCACGACCGCTCTCAACGGCATCAACAGCGGCGGCGTGACCGCCACTATGAGTCATGTGGGACAGGGGATCGTCGTCGCTACTGTTCTCTATCAGGTTTATGAAACCTGGTGGCGCGGAGCCGACTACAACGAGCTAGGTACGGTCCTCGTCAAAGGCATGCTGATGACGACGCTGCTCGCAAACTACGACACGGTGTTTCATCTGGTCATGAATGCGTTTGACAGCGTGGCGAATACCATCATGAGTCACACGGGAGGCGCCGGCGATATCGTGAAGCAATGGGCGCAGGATGCGCAGATCGAGTGGACGAAGAATGCCGCGGCCCAGGACCTCTGGAGTCTGGTGAAAGGGGGCGCCGCAGCTCTCGTGAGCACGGTGTTCTTGGTCATTAGCTATATCGCACTGGCGCTCGCTTATGTACTCTTCTCGCTGCTTTACTTGATATCGGGTGTGGTCCTCTATGCTCTCGGCCCACTCGTCTGTGCCCTCTACCCGAGCGGAAGCTTAGGCTCCTATACCAGGGGGTATTTGAAAGGGGTTGTGACGTGGGGGATGTGGTCCGTCTTGTACGCCCTGTTCGCGAGTCTCATGGTTCTGATTCATATGAACACGGTCGCCTCGGTTGAGAATGCCAACAATTTTCTGGGATGGCTGGCGGGCCTCGGCAGCACCTTTCTGATTGGTATTGTCAGCGTGGTTTTGGCTCTCGCAGTGGCGCTCATACCGCTGTTAGCGGGTTCCCTGATCAACGGTGATATCGGTGGTGCCGTGAGCCGGGTCGCCGGTGCCGCGGCCAGGTTCATGCCAGGCCGGGGCAAGAAAAACGAGAATAAGGAGCCCTAGTAGCATTGCTCAAGAGAAACGGATAGGGGAGCTTATGACTGCCAAGGCCATAGACAAACAACAAAACCAAGCAACGAGCTATCACTATTGGGACTTCAACGGGCAGCTGCAAGCACGGCTGAATCTGGCATTTGGCATTATCGCGGTGCTAGGCCTGGTCTGCATGGTGCAGGGCGGCGGACTCTACTACACGTGCCGTCAGCTTGCGAATCCTCCCGTCGTGAAGATTCATCCGAACGGAGCCGTGACCGTGGCCGGGGTGCGCACAGATGGGCCTCTTCCCTCCCAGGTTCGGCTATTGCCGGTGGCGGAGATCGCTCCCGATGACGTCGAAGTGAAATATTTTATTCGGAAATTCTTGACGAAATATATGAGCTACCAGCCGGCCACGGCGGATGCCAACCTGGCGGACGCCTTCAACATGATGACGCTGAATTTGCGACAGGCTTCCATGAAGAAGATGCGGGACGAGGGAGAGTTCGACAAGATCCAGGCCCAGCGCATCGTCAGCAACTTTCACATCGTTCGCATAGATGCGGTAAGCGGTATCAACCTGGGATATACGGTTCTGGGCGTTCGCGCCATTCACCATTTAGAAGACGGCAAAGAAAGCAGCGACCGGATCGTGGCTCATTACAATCTGCGTTTGGCTCCTGCGGCCCGGACCGAGCGCGATGCCAGCGGGCTCCGAGTGGCCGAGTTCTCCGAGGAGCCGGTCATGGGCGAGGAAAACAAGGACTTGGCGCAACAGGATGATTTGATGCATGATGCAATCACTCGCCAACTCGCCAGCGATGTCAATGGCGGTCAGCAGTAAACGGTTGCTTGAGGGGGACCAAAAGATTTGCAGATTCGCGCGAAATCGGGTATGCCAGGGGCATGGGCACTTCTGTTTCACGAGCGGAGCAACGGCAACGGGTGATCGGCGTAATTGTTGCACTTGCGGCGAGCTTCGCCGCGGGTCCCGTCATCAGCGGCGTATCCGGGGTGGCAGGCACGTTTACCGAAGCACTGTCGTGCTGGGCCCTCCTAGCGTTTTTTCTGCATCTGACGGAGGGGCCGCTAATCCGGCCGCCCGTCGTCCGATTCTGGCATGCGGTGGTTCTGGTGTGCGTGACGGCCGCACCCGCCTGGATCGTGGTGCTGCCGCACATGGCCAGGTCCATCAAGGCGATGGCCGCTTTCGGTCCATTGTGTGTATTGACCGCGCTGATCGCTGGGCCTTGGAACGGTTTGATGCCGGATTCCCGCCGCAAGCCAGAGGCGCAAGTGTTGGAACAAGAGGAAAGGAGTAGTGACAATGAATAGTGGTGCCGCGATAGCGGAGATGCCGGCCGCACCGGCACCTGAGGTCCCCCGAAAGGGAGGGCTGCGGGAGGGGAAGAGCAAGAGCCGCCGGCGAGGTGGTGCCAAACCGAAGGCAAACAGCCGCGAGCGATATTTTCTGGCGACGGGAAAATCCGGGGATCCGGTTGCGATCGGCCGAGAACTCGAAAGCGAGCAGGAAGCCCTGGTTGCAGCGTTCCAGGAAAAGGCCACCTTCTTCGTGGTCACCGAGTATCGCGTCGAGACCCAGTTCAAAGGGGCCAGCGCGCTGCTGGTGAAGGAAGGAGTTTCGCGAGCGGACAGCTAACAGATCCGTTCTCCTCGAGTTTTGTCTATATGACAAAACCCAAGTTACTTGGGACTTTATTCAATCCTCAACCGAAGGAGAACTCTTATTAATGGAAAACAAGCACACCTCCAGAATTGTGATGGTGATGATCGGCCTGCTTGCAGGCAGACTCGTCACTCTTCAACAAATGGAAGTTGCCGAACTCACAGGGCTGTCCTTCCTCCTTCTCTGTCATGGGAATGAGATCTGGGACGCCATCCAGCGGTTCGCTGCCCGGCCCGCGGTCCGCGCTTATGCGTCTCCGCGAGCAGCACAAGTCCAAGGACTCATGCTTTCCATGAGCCTGCTCAAAAGGCTGGCTTTTATGGCCGGACTCGCATTCGGTGGGCTGATGCTCCTCCTCGATGCGATGCACCGTCATCCTTAACGTCGATTTAAGCATTTTGAACACCATCCCGCTCGGATTTTCCGAACGGGACCTCCTCTTCTGAACACGGCATCCGCTGTGTTCGGCTCCTCCGATCTTCCAGATCGGATCCACTCCACATACTGGCTTCTCTTCAAGGAGCTTTTCGTCAGCAGTAGTCGTTCGTTTCTGTCTGGCGCAAGGCACTCGAAAGAAGACCAGGATGGTCCTCTCCTCGTGTGTCTTGCGCTGGTTGTTTTTTAACACCACCAAAACACACCAAGGAGAAACTCAAATGAAAAAGGATCAGATTCTACCCGTTATTAATGTCGAAATCGACGAGGAAGGGAACGTAGTGAAGCGACTGCCAAAGATCGATCGAGAGGGCCAGCTGATCAACACGCTGCTGCACCGACTCTATCCAACGATCAAGCTGGCGCGCGTTTCGGTACCGACCTTTTCGCTCGACGAGGTAGAAACAGAGAAAGTGAAAGATGCGCTCAGTGGCTTCACTGTGGACGGCATCGACTATCGGCTGATCGGAGCCGGGTCTTCAGCCAAAGACGGTACGTTCTATGCAGTCGACGCGCAGCACGAGAAGCACATCGCCAAGCGCTTCGCCAATTGGCCGCAGGCGGCGATTACCTACTTCGGAATTCTGGTCAGCGATTGCAAGACCCTGATCGTCGAAGAGCAGGCACGAGTCCTCGTCGTTGACGATCTCGAGCTCGGCACGAACGACTGCCGCGGCTGGATTTCGGAAACGCTATTTCAAAAACTGGGACTCCCGGAAGGACGGCTTTATCAGTTCCGGCTGGCGATTGCGGAAGTCCAGGCAAAAGGTTGCTTCAAGGCGATGAGCGACGAAGTGGCAGCTGCTACCGGCGCCGACATCATCCTTCCGAAGAGCAGCACCAAACCAAAGGTCGAGCTCAGCGGAGTCGATTCTCTGCTGACGCGTTTTCGCCTTTGGCACCCCTCGATTCATGCCCGCGTTTTTCAAGGCCCTATGGTGCTCGGAATCCGCGACTATTCGAAGTCGGGAATCGAGTACAAGTCGAGCTACACGCTCCTGCAGCATGCCACGGAGGAGTCTCTCGAAAAAGAGATCGTTCCGGCAGTGCGTCAGGATGTGCAGCAGGTGATTCAGAGTGCACTGCAGGGAGATTACTCCTTGTTGCTGCAATCGATTGGATCGAGCAATGCACAGCAGGGCCCGACCGATAACGAGCAGTCCGAGTTCACGTCTTTCGAGACCTCGCTTGCCGAGGCTCTCCTTAAAGTCGACCGTTCCGGCTATTCGCTCAAGATGCCGTATGTCCAGGGCCGGCTGCAAAAGTTGCTGGCGCGTTGGGCCTTCAAGGCATGCACGGCGGGCTTGTTTAAACTGCCGGCGTTTGCCCTGATGGATGACGGCGTCCTGTTTTTAAAGGACAACGTGCTCCATTGGGCAGCCGACTGGCTTCCGTACGATTCCGCTGTCTGCGATCTCGCATCGAGAGGCGGCTTAGAAGTCCGGTTCCCGGTTCGCAAGAAAGCGGACCTACTCCCGTTCACCCGGCTGTCTCGTTCCGAGTCGATCGAGCGTCTCTCCGGGCATTTTGCCAAGAGTGGCATTGCGTTCGACGAAGCGATGATCACCGACATCGTCGATCGGCAACTCTGCATCGAAGGTACATTTGCCATGCACAGCCAGAAGGCGGCGCAAAATGGCGGCGACTTCGATTACGACTGCATCTGCGTGATTCCATCCAGCACCTTCCCGCTGTTTGTTGAAAGCAGGGAAAAGATGACGGTGGACACGCGGACCAAGAACAAGAAGGCCCGCCCAAAAGCTCCTTGGTGGAATCTGGCCGAGGTAGCGATGGAGGCGAAAGGCAATCTCATCGGGTGGATCACCGATATGACCTCGGCGGCGTTAGCGGCCAACCGCTTCGATTACGCCGAGGAACTGTCGGATCACCTCCAAAACGCTCTGGATGCCCTGAAACACGACGTTTCCGTCGATTTCAAGCGGTTACGGGAAATCCAAAGGGATCTTCCGCGGCTGGCTTGGATGGCAGCGAAACGTGTAGAACGCGTGGAGGACATGCCGCACAAAATCGAGTGTGTCGGCACCAACGATATCGTCGGACGCCTTTACAACGCGATCCGGCCGGATATCCAGAACCTGTTTCAGGCGATTCTACCGATTCATGAGTTCGCTGGACTCATGCGCGGGATCTCCTTTACAGGCGCCATGTTCGAGGAGTGCCGGACCAAGGACCAAGAGTTTCGCGCGCTGTGCAAACAGAATCGCGAACGCTCGGAGCAGGTGCAGCAGCAATTGGCGCTGGCACAGGCTGAGTTCGATAAACTCCGCGACTCTTACAAACAGACATTGGAGTTGACCTACGAAGACCGGAAAAGGCAGCGTGCTGCGGGACGCCGGTTAGACCGAGCCAAGGCCGCTAGCAAGGCGAACGAGGAGCGGTCGAAAACGGAACTCCGCAACTTCTATCTCATCATCCAACTCTGGGCGAAGGGCAAGACCGAGAATCGCCGAGGCTGGGCTAAATCGCTGTGGTCGATTGTCACGCAATCGACGCACGAGAAGGCCACCGGCGCATTATTCTTTCAGGCGTTTCCCCAGGAACTACTCGATGTGATCGTGGAACGGACAGGCGGCCAACCGGTACGTCTGCAATTGCCCGATCTCCCCGACGGCGAAATCCGGTATGACGAAGACGGCAACGTCTATTTACTCGAACCCTATCGCGCGGCGGATGGATCGGACCAAGAGAAACAAATCTGGCTCTTCCAGATCCAGAACGGCAGGATTTGGATGGACGGCACGCCCGGTGAGCGGATACAGCGCTTCCCGTTGCAAGCCGGCCAGGGAGTCATCCGCAACGGCGAAGTGATCTTTTCCGATATTTCGCAAAGACCCACGGTACGCTCGGGAACCGTTCTTCGCACGTTGGAAGACCGGCGCACATTTCTGAAGCGCGCCGCCGACAAATATGGATCGACGTTCGTCGTCTATGTGGAGCATGATCCACATAGCCGCCGGGTGATCACCTCCATCAAGGACCTCACCTTATTCCTCCAGGGAGCGGAGCAGCGGCCTTGGGTTGCTGGCCCGTTGGCACCTGTGGCGAAGTAGTAGCCGAGACTGGAACATCCTTCACAGATGTTCCAGCGCTCGCCCATAAAACAATCCAAAAGTCCCGTTTTGAAAGCTCGTTTGCATACGGCCGCTGGGCCGGTTATGGTTGCTGCGGTCGTTTTCGAAAAAACTACTTCAGCAAAACGGAGCAAACAAGCATGCGACTTCGCTTTTTCCATGGACTTCTGAGTAGCCTCCTCTGTGTCACCGTGCTTTCTGCCCAGCACATGACCTCCGTATCGGTGCTCCCGGGCGTGATCATTCCGGTCCACACCGCCCGGAATCATTTGACGGTTCTCGATCTGGATAGTCCGATCAAGGATTTGGCCGCCGAGAATACGGCCTTCGATATCCAATGGCGCGGTCATACCGTCTTCATTCTTCCGAAGGAAACCGAGCAGTCGACCAATCTCTTTGTTTGGACGCAAGACGGACGAGTGGTTTACGAGTTGCTGCCCCCAGTCACCGCCGTACAGGGTATGGATGTGTCGGTCGATACCCACTTCCCCGCACACCCGCCAGCGATCAAACCGGTTTCTGCGCCGACGGCTGATGTCATTCCTACAGATCTGCTGGTACGCGCTCAGCCGGTCGAGATGGACTCAAAGAAAGCAGGGCGCCAATCCAATTTACGGATCAGTGATGTATACCGCTGCCAGGACAGCCTCTTTCTTCGCTATGAGGTTCGCAACAACGGTTCCGGCAATCTGAAAGTGGACGAAACTCCTGTGGTGACGGCCGCGTCCGTGTCCCGCGTTTCCTCAACCAGGCCCACTCAACTGAGTCCGGAGAAAGCAGCCAATATCATAACTGGGGCGCCACTTCCGCTGATTGCTGACCAGACGGGCACCTCCTTCCTAGCACCCGGCCAGACTGGCCGGGGTGTGATCGGTGTGCATCTTCCACCGGGTTCGAGCCCGCTGGCCGTCCGCCTTTCCGTTCCCTCGCAACCAGCTCCCCTGCAAGCCATGGTGGTGGTGCCGTGAGTGCAAAAGCGGACCTCCTATATAAGGATGGGCCCGACACTGTGACCCACGATCTAGTACATACCCGTTTTTTGGAACTCCTCCAACGTGACCAGGACACCGGCTTGTCCATACCTTGGAAGAAAGCACTTCTCGAACCGGCTAACCCGCTCGAGCCGAAGAAGCGCCCCGGTCTCAAATTGCCCGTGCTCCTCGGTCTGTGGATTGTCGGCATCGGTGTCACGGTTTTTGTTTGGTTCTCCTTCCTGCATTAAAAGGACCAACTCCCATGATGAAGAAACTGCGCGTCTACTGCGCTCGTGAGGAGATTCGGGTTCGTTTAGTCCTCGCGACGCTGTCCTCGATCGTGCTGATCTACTGCTTGATCGCTTTCTTCGGTCGATCGCTTCCCGATCCTGCGCCCAACGCACCCTTCTTGCTGCGCTTTCATCCCGAACGGATACTCGCGATGCTTGCGGCCGTTCTGGGAATGTTCCGCTTGACCGAGCATTTTCAAACCGGTCGCGACTTGATCAAGCCGCTCCTGTGGATTCTTTTTGCCAGCGCGATTCACCTGGCTTCGATTGGGATTCAACTGGGCTGGCTCTCGCCCGCGCAAGTATAAGCAGGAGTTCGCATGCCCCAACCGCACCATCACCCGCAGCACCATAATTCCATCGAAGACAATCCCTGGTTGGCAGCTTTGTTCTTCGGCTTTTTCATCCTTCTCGTGTTCTTTTGTCTGAGTCTCCGCTACCACATCGCCACGATGCAGTGGATCGAGGGAGGCATTTACCTCGCGCTCCTGGTCGCCAGTGTCTGGCTGCTGTTTTCGGCGCGGAGCCTCGATCGCAATCGGAATCGTGAACCCTTTCGCATACTGTTGCCCGAAGACGAAGCGGAGGTCGAGAAAGCAGCCGAGCAGGGAGCAGTCCTGCTTGGATACACCCTCGATAAAGCTCCCGCGATCTGGACCGACCGGACGCGCACCATGCAGGCCTTGGCCTGCGGGATGAACGGCTCGGGAAAGACGACGATGCTCGAAAACATTGTGAGTCAGGATCTTCGACGCGTGGTCGGGCCGCCGGGAAAACGCCGACACCTCCCGATGGTGATCTTCGACGGCAAAGGCGACGCGAAATTCGTCGAGAAGATCTTGCCGCATATTCACCGGGCCGGTCGCATGCACCAGCTCCGCATGATCACTCCCTCTCGCCCCGAGGTGTGTGCGCGTTACAACCCCTTCTATGCTCCTGACGGCAAGTACATGGAGCGGGTCAACATGATCTTCGGCTCATTCAATATGCGCCCGGACTTCTTTACCAAGCACCAGCTCGACTACCTTTCCAACATCGTTCGACTTCTTTACTACACCGGGCACCGCTACAACTTTTATGACTGCATTGTCATGATGCTCGATGAGCTCGTTCTGCGGGAACAGATCTCCATAGCCGAGCGCGAGCTGTCTCGAAACGACCACTTGACGGCTCAGTCCAAACTCAATTTCGAGATGAGCGTCCGAACTCTCCTGCAATCGTTCGAAGACCGCGAACGTGTCCCAAAGATCCAGGGCCTGATTAACGAGTGCATGACCTTCACGGATGACGATCTGTCGGCGATTACCAGTCACTATGACGATCTGTTCTGCGTGGAAGAAGTGGTCGAAAACGACTTAATTCTACTCGTGAGCCTCAACGCGAACAGAAACACGTCCGCAGTGGTCGCGCTCGGCCGCATGATCCTGCAAAACATCCAGCTCACGATCGGGAAACTCTACGAAAACCTCGAGAAGCTGAACGATCCGGATCGGCCGCTGTTCTCCGTCATCCTCGACGAGTTCCCGGCGTTCAGTTACAAGAACTTCGCGCACATCCAAAATACCGCACGCGGATCGAACACAGGTTTCCTGTTTTCCATGCAGGCTGTGCCGCAATTGGATGATGTGGCTCGCGGTTTCAAGCAGTCTGTCACCGGCGCCGGCGTGACGACCATGATGTACAAGATCAAAGACCAGGAAACGGCGAAGTTCTTTCTCGATGCGAGCGCCGAGCAGAAGGTGAAGAGCCGGACCATGCACATTGAGAAGCCGTTGTTCGGTAAGTACCGCGAAACCGGAAAGGCAACCGAGCGGGAGCAAACGGAAACCCGGGCCAAAGACTTCGACATTAAGAATCTTCCCGTCGGGCGTTTCGAAATGCTGATGGGACATGATTCGTTGGGAATGATCCACACGACCGTCCAGGGTCGATTGGCATCGCCGGTCGGCATTCCGGGATTCGCGCCGCGACCATTTTGCGCGCTGAAGCCGGAACGCACGCCGGAGACCGGATCGCATCTTCGTTTTAAAGATGCGAGCGCCCAGAAAGAATTCAAAGCAAAACGAAGGGAGTTCCAGTTCAAGCGATGACACACGTGTTTCATTTTGTTTTTCTCGTGACGGCACTGTTCCTGGCACACGAGCCAGGACAGGCCCAGTCACCATCGCATCCAGGGGCAGCGACAAGTCCCCCCGATGCTCGGGCGACGGCGGCTTTGCATCCGGCTAACGCTTCCGTTCCCTCGCGGGTTGGACTGCGCGAGCAGCCATCGTTCTGGGACGATTCCACCAGAGCGATCAAGGAGGGTGGCTGGGACATAGGCAGTTGGATCGCGTATCGCCGGCAACTCCTTGTCGAGGCCAGTCTGACGAACCGTTACTTCTGGTTTTGCATCACCTCGTTTCTCGCGAATATCGTGTTGCTGTATTTGATCTACGCGTCGCGTGTGAGCGAGGACCGCAAACTGTGGAAAGCGACGGGCGCGATGACTGACCTGTGGAACTGGGCGCTATTCGCGGACGGGACCGCACGCGCGGCGATCGACAAATTCAATCTCCACATTGAACTGTGCAGCCGCGCGGCGGTGGACGGACTGAGTTTGCCAGTTGTGTCGAGTGCCAATACGGACGAACTCTCACGCCTGCAGAATCAGCGTGATGCCTTTCAGCAGGAAGTGATTGCTATGAAGGCAGAACTTGTCGAGCGGGATCGTGTGATCACGAACTTAAATACACGTGTCGATGAAGTCGCAAAAACTGTGTCGGCCGGGTCGGACACCAAGATGACCGCGCAGCTCATGGAGAAAGTCAATATGTTGACTGTGCGCAACCAACACCTCGAGCAGCAGTTAACAAGCGCCCAAGCCAGGTTGGGGCAACTGGCACAAGAGGTGTCTTGATGTTGGTTTCGATTGAGGGCTTCGGGCGCATCTGGGAACAGCGGACCGGGAAAGACCCTTTCGATCCGTTGCGGTTCTCCGCGCGCGCCTCGTTCTACAACACGACGGGTGTACGTATAGGCGAGAACGGAAAGATCAAGCATCGCTGGAAGTTGGGCGGCAAGGTTCGTTTTGAGGGCGGTAGTGCATTCGATTCGGCCCGCGCCGAAAATAATCTCGGGCGTGTCTTCGAGTGTGACGAGCCCGAGCAACGGTTCACCTGGCTGCAGATGTGTTGCAAGCGACGTTTGCCGCAACCGGAAATTCCAGACTGGTTTCTGTTCAGGATCACGTCGGAGCGCATCGGCTGGATGAATTTCAAAAGCGACACGGTGAAATCGCCGGATACGTTTCTGTTGTCGTACAGCGCCGAACACGGCGACCAGGAAGCGTTGATTCTGATGAAGCCGGGCGCGTGGATTCAAGGACGCACTGGGTGCCTTGCCGTAGAGCCAGATCCTCGCCGCCCGTGGCGAGCGCGATTGCAATTGACAGAAATCTGAGAGGTGGAATCATGCGTTACGAGAAGGGAACAATCCAACTAAACGAAGCAAAGGATATTCCGCTGTTGCAACAGGTGTTCCACTCGGCTTACGCAACACAACTCCAGTTGTTCGAGTTCATGCGGTTACAGGGATGGGAGCGATCTTCTGGTGCACTGAAGATGCGACTGGCGAGGCTGGTCCGGCATGATCTTGTCCGGCGACTTGCAGCAGCTCCAGGCATCTCCCAGTCTCTTTACTCGATCAGCCCCACCGGAAGAGACGTGCTCGTGTATCGCGGCGTGCCGTATGCGGGTCGCGGCTGCGGTCTGGATCGTCCACTTGCAACTGCGCAACACGCCTTGCACCTGAATGAGGTGCATCTTGCATTCTTGCGCAGCGGACAGTTGCGGGAGTGGATCCCGGAAACTGAAATCTGCTCACGCAACATTCTCACGGGCCGCGGCTACGCCAAGGACTACGACGCCGTAGTATCTCTGGCGGCCGAGAAACAAGCCCTGATTAGTTTTGCATTGGAATACGAACGGTCGCAAAAGACCGACGCCGAGTACCAATCACTAGCGATCACGCTAAATCGGGAAGCATACGTGGACTTCGTACTGTACGCGACGGCTAACAGTCACCTGTTCACGAAACTGTCGGTAGCGCTTCGGCAGTGTCGTCAATGCATTGCAATTTGTTTGGTGCCGGATTTACACGCTCGCCTACTTGATGCGAACGTTCTTTTGCTCAGCGAACAATGGCGAATGACCCTGCGCGAATTGGTAGACCTCAAATGCGGTGTTAAGTCGGCCTCGCCGACGCGGTCTGCACAAGCACAGGCCTAGTCTTCTTTATGGCCCTTCTTTGCACTGCCTTTGTCGCCGGATTTCCGTATCTTTGGCGTGCTATGCCGGTCCATTTCCCTTCCAATACCCTTCTGTCCGCGTTTCATTGGGATACCGATGGAGTGCTATTGCCATTCCAACGGCATTACGTTGGCCCCATTTTGCCGAATTTGTGTGTCACCTAAACACCTTCTTTCCAATCAGTTCCAGCGTCATTTAGTAGCAAGACTTCGGCTTTCACAAGGACCGCCCCTGTTACTACTGCTGAGGATCGGTCCCCAGGGGCGTGGTTTTGGAGGTTCCTACGTTCCTTGATAGACTGCGTGCCGGTCCATGTATTGGCAGCCTGTCAGTGGCGTTCGACTTTGTGTATAGTAATTCGCTTACCGCTAATGCACGAACAGTATTACGACGCCATTCGACGGCCTACCTCTTGCCGGCAACGACTTCGCCGCTTGCTCCGTGCCGGTCTAGTTGAGGCACTACGTCCTCAGCGATCAGGACCTTAGCCTGATTCGTCGTCGGCGAGGAGCCCGAACTGCCCCACAGAAAATGAAGAACTGAGACTACAGGTACGAGAGCGAGACAAACAGTTGCAACACGCGGCGATTCTCACACCGACTGCTACTCAGCCAACTCCAGTCACGACACATGAGCGGGACATTCCCACTCTCTCTGGGAGAACGCTCGCCTTCTCCGCTTATCATGTTTGTGCAATCAAGACGGGCTGCCTTCTGGCTTGGCACTCGCAACGATTACTATCGACTTTCGATAGAGACCTTCCGGCGGCGCTCTCGAAGATGTAACGTGCCGAACCGTTCCTCGCTGCCACTGCCACGGATGCAGAAATCGATGTACACAGTCTTGGCCGCAGAGCGTTCGAGTACCTCCTTGGGGATTTAATTGAGGGAGTCGGTTGCATGGGAACCTCTGTCCGTAAGCGTCACTCCCCAAAACACTCGATCATCGCGGAGTTTGTTGTCGAAGCTCCCGAGATACCCGACGACCCGCGCAGTTTCTGTTCGGCTAATCTTTATACAGCCGCTTCGTGATAAGCGTTAGTAGAAATTGACTCACGGAGGCGACAGTCGCCACTCCTCGCATTGTCTTGTCTCGCTCCGTGTTGTCCTGCAGCTGCACGCGCATGTTCTCCGTTTTTTCGAAAGTACCGGTTCTTCCCTTTCCTTAACCATGAGCCAATCCGAAAGAGCAAGTACGTCGAGCCTCCCCGGGGGAGAGCGGCCGATTGTCTTTACTCGTGGAACGTGCGATGCTCTCTGGTCGGCTCGTGGGCCGATCCCCGGCACCGTTGCTTGCCCGCTTGCGCGAGCGAGTAGGTTCTCGTCGCACCGTGCACACTCAGTTGATTCTTAGCGCGTCAGCTGTTCTTCCCTCTTTCTGTTAGCTGCTGTGCAGCGAACACTACCGTCTGCTTTTTCATCCAGCACCTTGCCGAGGGTGCAATTCCAATTCAGGAGCTTTTTTGTGTCTTCTCAGTTCACAAGCAACTTTTTTATGTCGACAGGAAGCGTTTCGCGATTTCGAAACGCTCCAGGATGAATGCGCTGACATCTTCTCGGTCGCAGTTGAGAACACACCAGTGCAACAGGAAACTGTCGGGCTATGACCTTCGACTTTTCGCATGACCGCAACGGTCGCGTTCCCGTCTTAACCAAGTGACGCTTGACGCAAGGCAGGCTGGAAAGACTCCTGTCCGGGCACCCGGACCACGCCGACGGGGCTTACGTTGAAACCAGCAGCATTCTCTCAGTGAAGGGAAATCGCGTCCGCACGCGCAACTCCGAAATACCAACTGGGCGATCCTGATCCCAGTTACAAGAAGCTACTCGAAAGCATGAGACTCACGTGCGAAGCCGCTCCTCGTGTCGTAGCGATTCACAACTCCATTCGTGTCCGCACGGCTAGAGCTCGGTAGGGCACGACTGATCCGCCGTTTCTTCTAATTCTGCTTCGGTCTGGTCTCCGCAATGAGTTTGGGCACCCGTCTTCTGTTCACCAACAGACAGCTACCAAGGAGGCTTTACCATGTTCTGTTTCCATTCTGTGCGCGAGCTGCGCCGCTGGGCTGCTGTCAGCCTGGCTGCCGTTGCTTTTGCGCTCGTCGATTTCGATGGCTCGATCTGGAGCTTCGAGGTATTTCCCGACGGTCATGTATATCCGCTGCGAGCTGTTCGCTCGACCGGAGCCTATTCGTGAGAAGTCGTTTATGTACGTCTTCACTTTTCTGGTCCCCGACAAGCGGGCAACTATTGCACGCCGGTTTTCCATCTAGACTCCCGAGCCGATGCCAAACGGACAGTCCTGGCGACCCTGTGTCCTGCCGGAGGCAGGTGCTTTCTGCTGTCCTGATCATCCGCGACATCCAGAGCTGCGGCGAGTATTGGAGCGACACTTACCAGGGACGAGTGGCAGCGCACTGGAATAAGCCACTGTACTGATTGAGGTCTGAGATTGCATGTCGGATTCCGAACTTCCCCGCCTTCTCTCGCATAACCAGCAGCTGATTCGGGATGCCATTCGGCTCTCGGAAACTGGACAGCCGGATCATGCTTCATGTCATGAGTTTTGGCACCAGCGTATGTGCCGTTCTGAGCGCCGCCGTTCAAAGTGAAGCGTTCGCACAGCGGTTGCTCCACGATTGCGAACGCGGCTGATTAGCGTTTGTTTTTCTGACTGAATCTCCGGCGCTGCACGGTGTCAGCGCACGGACCGTGTCTGGGTTCGTTCGATCCACAGACGGAGTCGAAACACCGTTCTATCTTCTTCTTCCCACAAGCAGTTCGGGGATCTGTCCCAAAACCCCGGATCAACGGTTCCGCATCCGTTCTCGCCTGGCGATGCAGGCTAATTCTGTCTTTGATAAGGAGATCGTTCCCATGAATGCTTCTGTTGCCTACCGCTGGCGCAACGCCGAGATGCTCGTGTTGGCGCCGCTTTACGGAAAACAAACCGATGCCGTGCTTTCCCGCGTTGCGCGAAAACCGGTCCAATGCTGCCGGCTATCGTCCGGAAGCCCGATTCCACGGCGTCAGGCTGCTGCTTACACGGCTGCGTAGTCAAACGGATCTTGGGAAAGGTCGCTCTGTTCACGGGACAGGCCTTTCCCAGATTAGAAAAGAGCGAAGTACCATGATCGTTCCCAAATCACCCGCAGAGGTTTGGCTACAGCACGTTCTCGATGAAGAGATTGACCCACTTCTCCAGACAATGCGCAGCGCAAGCGCTCGCTCGCCGGTATCCAGGTTTCTGCTTCCGAGTCGAGATGCACGTCTCCTGTTGCTCGTAATGCTCGTGCTTGTTGTGGAGGTTTTCGCATTCCTGTTCCACTGACGTTTGCCGGAGTGTCGGGCCACTCTTTCGGAGTGCTTCAGTTCGGGGATCTGGCAAACCCTGGATCGGCGGTTCCAGAAATCCAGCCCTTGCCCGGCGATGCGGGCCGCGCGCGTGGGGCAATCTGCCCCTCCGCCATTTTATTAAAAGGAAGAACATCACCATGAAACGTATATCGCCCTTGCTCGTTGCCGGGCTGGTTGCACTGACGATCATTCTCTTCACCGGTTGCTCGCCTCAGCCGGACGTTAGCGGATCCTATACAACGGCTGTGAATGCCCGAAGAGCAAATGGGCCCGGTTGGCACGGCAGCGCTGAAGTCTTGCTGACGCAGAACGGTTCTGTGTTGACTGGAAACGTCACGCTTCACCATCCCACGGCTGGAATCTTCCAGATTCCCATCACATCTGGCACCGTGCAAGACGGCAAAGTCATGTTCTTCGGACACGCTGCGCTGCCATTGGGAACGGTCGATTTGACGTTTCGCGGCCTGGTCAAAAGCGGCCACATCGAAGGTGGTGCGAATGTCGAATTGCAATGCCTTTTCGGCCAGGAACACGACGACGCGACACTGATGATGGCCAGGGCCTAGCAGGGGATAGATTCGGCAGATGTTTCGGAGACAGACCTCTATAAATAGGATGCGAGCATCTGGTTCGAACACCAGTCTTGATTGTTTGTATCCTACATCTCCCTACCGTATACCTGATCGCGGCGTTACTCTCGCCCACCACGGAAGGTGTGCATGGAACAGTATCTCTTATATTGCGACGGCTCCTGCCTGGGGAATCCCGGCCCGGGCGGGTGGGCTTTTCGTGTTTGGAAAGACCGGCGCGTTCTGCGCGAACATTCCGGCAACGAACAGAGCACGACCAACAACCGAATGGAGCTCCGCGCGGCCATTGAAGGTCTGAACTCTTTTCCTTCGGCTAGCGACATCATCGTGGTGTCGGACAGCCGGTATGTGATCTCGGGCATGGCCGAGTTGCTTCCACTCTGGCAAGCGCGCAATTGGCGCTCCAGCAACGGCGCTGCCGTTCAGAACCAGGCTCTTTGGCAAGAACTCCTGCGCGCCGGCAGCCGGCACAAAGTCTCCTGGCGGTGGGTTCGTGGCCACTCCGGCGTGCCCGACCAGGAATACGTTGATCGCTTAGCGGCGGCGGCAGCGGAATTGGCTGCACGCGCCGCTTGAAATGCTTTTGTCCGTTTGCCGAGCGAGGCAGATGGGCACTGTCCACAGTTTCTCTTCTTTGATTGCTTTCGAATTCGGGTACGCTGTGGTGAGTTTTGCGGAGCTAATCCACAAAACGTTTTCATTGGATAGAAACTACGGCCAGCCTTCGGGCTGGCTTTTTTGGGCGTTGAAGAGCGTAGGACAGCAGCTTCCTGCTTACTGCTTTGTTTCCCACCTGCTTCTTGCCAACTTGTCAGTCCAGGATTCCCGTTACCATTGCCAGACTCTCAAGCTCCCTTGCATCTTCTAAAAGACCTGTTCTTACCGCGGTCGGTCTCGGACTTCCACCTCTAACCCTTCTTGCGCTCTGCCGCAGAAGGCCATTTGCTTTTCTAAGGAGAAATGAAATGAATGCTTCGTTGTTCCAACGTTGGCAGAATGCCGACCTGATTGTGTTGTCTGCCGTGTATGGCAAGCATGCCAACACTGTGCTTTCCCGCCCTGCGAGAAAACCAGTTGCGTACGGCAGCGGCACTCGGCTGCGAGTGGCGGGACTTCCCATTCCCGTTCGTCACGCCGCCTAGCCTCCCTTTCCCTTTAGGGTTCCGTCCGGAATCCTTCTGTCCCCTCGAAAACGTTCCCGCTGAAGCGCATGGCAGAGCCGTCGTGTGTCTACCCATGCGCCTTCCGCACGAGGGTTTGTATCTGAAATTTCAAGGAGAAAACGTATGCAACAGAAGAAAGTTGTGATTGAACGGTCCGTGTCCTTACGCGACATCGGGCTAGAAGGACATGTCGGAACGGAAAAAGCGGTTTTCACGTTCCTGAACTGGGCAGAAGCGGTCGCGACCCGCTGGATTCAAATGCCCGCCGGAGTGTTGCTTTGTGTCGCCGTTCCCGGTGACCCGAGAAGTGGCGCCTGCTATTTGTATGAACGCAGGCAGGGTCTGTTTCACTGTCTCGAGCTGCTCGGCGAAGAAAATGGCCAATTGACCACGGACGATTTTGACCGGCTGCTGCGGCAATTTCGATTGACCGATTTAGCCCGGCGCCCCCGGAAGCTGTACCCGCCGGATCGCGGTAACCCTCCTATTTCTGGGGCATTTGCATCGGTGGCTTGCGTGGTGTAAAGGGACTGCTGTGCCATCTAAATCCCTCTCGGAGAGGTTGCGATGAGTTACGGCGTCAGTGCTCGTCCGGAGCACGTGCGCGACTACTGGGCCCTGTTCGTGAACCGGCGCGCCCACACGATTCAGTCCAAGCGGCCCGCTCCTGACACGGGCCGTCACAACTACTTTGTGGCGAAGGAGTTTCTGCTCGATCAACCTCCCGGTCCCCCGCAGGGTCCTCCCAAACCGCTTGACGATGCGACCATCCGCGCGCATCTGGAAGGGCGTCTGACGATCGGTCTATACGCCATGAACCCGGAGACACAGCGATGCAAATGGCTGGCGATCGATGCCGATTATGATCGGGCCTTATACGACCTCTGTGCTTTGCAATACGAGCTGACCCAGAAAGGCATTGATGTCGCTGTGGAGCAAAGCCGCCGAGGTGGGCATCTTTGGATCTTCCTGGCAGAACCATGTCTTGCCTTGGAGTGCCGACTGTTCATCTCTCATATCGCTCAACAGTTGAAGGTGCCGATCAAAGGCAAGCGGAACGAAGAAGGAACGACCCAGGTAGACGGCATCGAAATATTTCCGAAGCATGACACCTTGGAACCCGGTCAATTCGGGAATGGGTTGCGGGGACCTCTCGGTGTCCATCAAGCAACAGGCCTCCGCTACTACTTCTATGGTGCGGATGACTTCACACTCGATGCACAGATTGCCTATCTGAACCAACGGCGCAAGTTGAGCGAGACAGAACTTCGGGCCTTCGTTGACGAGCTGCCGCTGCCCGAACTCAAACCATCGCCTCCAGTTCCCTTTCACAGGAACTCTCGATTCGGTGACCGACCGCAGTTCAGCATTCTCGATCATGTCCAGGTCGACACGCGGCGTATTGTGAGCGGTAACTATCAGGCCCAATGTCCTTCCTGCCACCAACAGGGTGGGGACAAGCATGGCGACAATTTACACATAAAAGTATCCGATCCCCGCTTCTATGTCTGTCGGGCGGGTTGCGACAAATATGCGATCCGCACGGCTCTCGGCTGCCCGGTGCCGCTTGCCGTCTCGGGAGATAGCCGATGATGGAAAGCGCCGAGCACAAGTATTACCCGGAAAATTGGAAGCCACTCGAGCGGTGGCTTCCGGCGGCCCTGTGTCGTACCCGTTTTTCCTGGATGTGGAATCTGCAAGGATACGAATGCTATCGCTATCGGGATTCGGGCGAGCTGCTGCACCTTGACTTGATGGGCCAGTGCTGGGATATCACTGAGCTGGGCGCCATCCCCGCCGATTTTGGCCAACACTTCGAACGCTGTACGGGTCACGCTTACACGAGCGATTTGACCATTGCGGCAAAACGGTCTGCGGATGCTGACAACAACGAGGACGACGAGGACTACGACGATGTGCCGTCTGTTCAGCCACCGAACGGCGAATCCCTTAGTCGAATCCTCCAACAGTGGGCGGTGGAACACGATATCGAAGCCCCCAAACTCGAACCACTTTTTTCAGAACTCTCGGTGTACAACACTCTGCTACTCGCAGAACAGGAGGAACAATGCAACACGCTCTTAAAAACGACCCGCTGCTGGCTGAAGTAGCAGTGAACGGGCGGTCTTTACCTGCTCCGAAAGAGCCTTCCCCAGCTCCGAATGGTGCGAGCAACGGGAACCGGCATGTTCTTGACGACCGCGGCGTGTCGCTGCCCGAAGAGTACCGGCAGGAACTGAGAGCAGCCCGCATCACAGCCTGGCGCGCGTTGAGTGTTGCGACGAGCAGCAAGGGTCCGGTCGTGCGAGGAACAGAATCGGGCGGGGCGGTCGAGCTGATCGGTCACTATGTGACCTTCGCCGCGGAAGACGGCCAGCCGCTGGAGTGGTTGCATCCACAAGACGCGATCGCGCCGAACCAAACACACGCCGTCGTCGTGGCCCCAGCGCTGGTGCGGATTGAGGTCTTTCGGCTGCAACGAAATTATGAGGTGGCGATCACGAAACACACCACTAAGATCGTGAATGGTAAGCCGAAGCTTGTCAGCAGCATGGTGTTCCGCGGGCACGGCTTTTTGGGTCTCGAACTGTGGAACAAAGAGAAGGCGTTCCGCGGTGCTGTTTTACCGACATTTACCACGCGAGGCGGCGACGAAGTGCTTGTGCCCGAAGCTTTCCAGCCGGCATTGAAAGCTGCCGTCGAAGGCTCCTGTTGCGTTGCATGCCGCCATTCCCATTATTTGCAGGCACGCATGAAGCAGCAGCCTAGCGGGAGCGCCTGATGTTCGGCACGGTTCGGGGCGGCGTCAAACAGATCGCGATCTTCGGAATCGCCTCCTTGATGGCGGTGGCGCTGTTTCATGACACTATTGCGCAGGCCTTTCGCCAGGATCCGATCTTTCAAGAGGGCGGCCGCATGATCCAGCAGGGACGGCAGATGTTGACGCCGCCGACGATATACTTTGCTCCCGATCAGAATCTCGAGCGGCTGGACATCGAGCGATTGCGCCAGACCCGCTCCCGTCTCGATATCAGCATGTACGCGTTCACGGACCGGGAGTTGGCCAGCGTGTTAAAGGAGCTCGGCGAGAAGGGTTCTGTCGTCCGGCTGTACCGGGATAAGGAGCAGTTTGAGACCGAACAGGCGCACTCTCATCGCGGCCATCCGAGCACAACCGATCTCCTTCAAGGAGTTGCCAACGTTGACATTCGAGTGAAGGGCGGCGCCGGCCGCGACCTGATGCATCAGAAGGACTACTGCATCGATTGTTCTCCGGGAGCGGGCTTGCTCCGGGATGGAAGCGCAAACTGGTCGGTGGGAGCCGAACGCTTTCAGGACAATTCCGTCTGGTTCACTTCGGACCCTCGCGAAACAGATACCTACGAGCGAAAATTCGACCAAATGTGGACACGATCTTCCAATCTGGTTGTGCAGTAAGGAGGCCTGGTGCAGAGTGCTTCTTTCGGCAAGATCCTCATCGCCAGTCCGTTACTGGCACTTCCGTTGTTCGTTGTCCCGGCCTTCTGTTTCGCTTTGAATCGCGCCTCCTTCGTGTGGTCCCTTGTGGTGATCGGCCTGACCGGCTGGCGCTGCCACCGGATAAACCGCGACCCGGCCACGTCTGAGGGGCCCGTCCAAGGGGCCCTTTCTCAACTGGTGCTCGCGACATCTGTCATCCAGATGCTAGCGTTTGCCTGGATTGGAGCTGTCTGGATGCTCCAAGGGATCGGGCAATTAATTATGGTCTCTCCCGTTGCCAGCCGGGTCGTGGCGTGGATTCAGGCACAGTGGTTCGCAGGACTGGCCGCCTGGTTGGTCTTGTTCGTGGTTGTCTGTGCGCTCTCTTGTTTGGGACGGCCGCTTCTGGCCTGGCACCGGCGCGCGGTTCGTTGCGCCCGTGACGGCATTGCCGCAATTAAACCGATCGCACCAATCACTCTGCCGTGTTCAGGTGACACCAATGATTCGGGGCATTAAATCTCTCAGTCGTCGCATCGACCGCGAGTTCTTCCCCCTTTTCTGGCATCTCGGGTCCTTCTCCGGGCCTTCACGCGTATGGAGAATTCATCATTACTACGACATTCCTTCCCGTACGAAGGACGAGTACGTCAGAGGCCAGGGCGATCCGGGTAATATTCTCGCCTACCTCCAGTTCCGGGCCGAGCGGGACATCGCAGAGGATTGTAGCCTGCTCTATGACGGAGCCGCCTCTCTGTTGTGCCGCTTTTATGGCTTCGTGAAAACCCCGTATCGGAACAAGAGAAAGGCCCCTGACGTTGACCTCTATCTCATCCGAGAGGAGCGCTGCGGACATCAGTTTCACAACCTCGTTGTTCTTGGCTGTACAACCGACGGGTCTTGCAGAGGCGCTACGAGATGCTGTCGAGCTTTAAGTCATAAGACTTCATTGAAAGGAGGGCCGCACAAATGGCGTCCCGCAGTATAAACAAAGTAATTCTGATTGGACATTTAGGGCGCGATGCGGAAACGAAGTTCACGCCCGCCGGGAATGCGTGTACTCGCTTCTCCATCGCCACTTCACGAAGTTGGAAGGACCAGCAGAGCGATGAATGGAAAGAAGAGACGAACTGGACCAACATCGTGGTCTGGCGCAAGGAAAACCTTGCAGAGTACCTTACCAAGGGAAAACAGGTTTACGTCGAAGGCAGGGTGCAAACGCGCAGCTACGACGGCCAAGATGGGAAAAGAGTGTACGTCACCGAAGTGGTAGCGGAGGATGTTGTGCTACTCGGCGGCCGTGGCGACGAGCAATCGTCCGGGGCGCGAACACAGCCATCTGCCGACAGACGAGCGGCAAACGGAGCCGGCAAGGGCCGCAGTAACGGGCCCGCAACCGCCGTTCAGGACGACGATGGATTTGAAGGAATGGGCGTTACGGACGACGACGTGCCTTTTAACTAGGTCTCTCCCGGTACATGCCGGACGGGAGCGACCGAACAGCTTTTCCGGCGCTTTCATTAGCGGGACAGCGACTTGTTTTCCTGTCCCGTGCTCCGTTTTCACTATTTCGCAAAGAGTGAACAGGTCCCGTTCCCTCGCCTGAAGGTAAGCAAGCCCGTCGAGAGTCGGCGGAACCGGCAACTCCTGAGCGAGCGTGCCCGTATACAATTGCTCCCTTTTTTGGACCAGGTTTCTATACCACTTGGCATCCCGATTATTGGAGTAACGCAAGCATCTTTTGCCAGGTTGCGCGATAAAGGGGGAAGGCGAATCGATGCACCAATTCGATGTTGTTCTCAAAGTTCTGCTGCGTAATTCGATGGCGCGCATTACCGGAAACCGCATTGTGAGGTGGCTTCCGACGGAACTGCCCAAAGTGCAAAATCTGAGTGTCGATCTGCTCGGGGAAACCGCTGACGACGGCGAACTGATGCAAATCGAGATCCAGAGTTCGAATAAGGGTGACATTCCATTTCGGATGCTTCGATATCTCAGTTTGATCGTTGCGATCCATGACCGAATACCCAAGCAGGTTCTCCTGTATGTGGGCCGTGAACCGCTGGGAATGGAGAGTCAGTTCACTTGGGCGGATGGCTTCATTCGTTATGCGATTATCGACATGCACGCGGTCGATGGAGAACCGCTTCTTAGCAGCTCGGAACCGAGCGATAATGTATTAGGAATTCTGGCTCGATTGCGGGATGGCCGCCAGGCTATCCGCAGCATTCTGGAAAAGATTTCCCGCTTGCCTCGCGAGCAGGCGGAAGAGTACTATCAGGCGTTGCTCATTCTAGCGGGCTTGCGAGAATTGGAAGAGACGGTTCAACAGGAGGCAAAGACCATGTTTACGATCGATCTTTCGGAAAACAAAGTGTTGGGCCCGGCTTACAGGCGAGGCCTTGAGGAAGGTCAGCTTGAGTTACTGCGGCAGCAGATCGAGCGGAAGTTCGGCGGCCTACCGGAGTGGGTGGAGCATGAATTGGCGCAATCCTCGGTCGAAGAGCTACGAGCGGCTGGACTTCGCCTGCTGGATGTCAAAACGCTTGAAGATTTGTTTCCACGCCAGTAGTTAGCCGGAAATCGACTCTTTCGTAGCTGCACGGTCTCCCAAATCCTCAAGTACTTCCGAACCATCCTCCTTCACGAACCTGAATGATCCGCCGTAACTGAGCAGAAGCTGACGTACCCACGCCGCGTCCGACCATTGGATCTGCGACCCGCAACTTTCGATTACATTGTTTTCGCCCCAGTGACGTTTCGCAATGAGAAGGGTAGCCGTTACAGCCAAGTCGCAGAGCTTGAACGCCGTCTTGCAAAAATCCAGGCCTGAGTTCCTTCGCAAGACAAAGACTTCGTGGCCGAATTCGCCATCGTAGAGTCAGCTCGTGGCGGAGGCCATCATCAGGGGCGTTCCTATCGGTCGGGAAGTACCGGAATAGTCGATACCGCGAGCGGTTTCTGTGGGAGAGACGACTACAGGGCCGTCGAGCTTTTCGTGCCCAGAGTCCCGGATGCCGTTGAAAGCAATATAGTCGTCTGTAATCTCTGGCAAGCCACGACCATCCGGCACCGCTAGGGAACATCCAAGATCGGCTAAAGGCAGAATGAGTTTCTAAAAATCCCTTCGAAAATCCGAAAGGTGTCCGGATCACTTGGGCCTTGCAAAGATTGGTAGTAGCCCATGCCTGAGGCCTGGCTCAACGCACAAAGCGGAGTCGGTTGGCGTTTTCAGTCGGGCCGCTCCTGTCAACACAAGAGTCGCTTTTCTACTGCTCCTGTGAGTGAAAGGAGCAATCAGGCGCCCTCTTACCGCTCTCGGCGTCGGTCTTGAACAGAAGCTGCTGGCCGTTCTACCCGGTCACTTTCAAATCACCACTCAACCCAAACCATCCGAGGTGCGCTTATGCTTTTGGTCCCGGCTCAGGCCGATTTGGTGCATTTTGACGAGACTGCGCACGTATACACCGTTGCCGGCGTCAAGCGTCCGAGCGTTACGCAGATCCTAAGAGACGCCGGACTGATCGATTCCACCTGGTATACGGAGGAGGCGCGCGAACGGGGCAAAGCCGTTCATTTCGCCACGCAGTTTCTCGACGAGGACGATCTCGACTGGGACACGGTCCTCTCGAACTACCGCGGTTACGTTCAGGCTTGGGAAAGGTTTAAACGGGAGTCGCACTTCCAGATCGGTCGTGACTCGGAACGCAACCTCCTGATTGAATACCGTCTCTTCCATCCCGTTTCCGGGTACTGCGGCATGCTGGATCGGCTCGGTACGATCGGCACGGCCGAGTATCTGCTCGATATTAAGACCGGCGAACCCCAGGAGTGGCACGGCTACCAGCTGGCCGCCTACTCGCAGTGTCTACCCAATCCACACGCCCGTAAACGTATGACCGTTCATCTTCGGGCGAACGGTTCGTATGCGACGCGCGAGCACGAGCTGCCTACGTTTCCCTACCACTGGCAGGTGTTCGCCGCCGCGACCGTCATCTGGCAAGCAAAGCATAGAAAGAGGAATTCTCATGGCTACACGCGTTCCGCTGTTTCCGCAGCGTAATCTCTTTTCCACCTCATCGTCGCAATCCTCTGCGCTCCAGATTATCCGGCACGTTGCCGAGCAAGAGGATGCCGTGGAATTGAACGAGGACGAGGCGTGGGCTGCCGAGTCTGGCAAGTCTCCAGACGATGCGACCTCCGTGAACTCCCCAGCCGGCTTCCAAGAGCGTACCAGTGCTCTTCAGCAACAAGTCACAGTGCTCTCGTTCACAAGCGTTGAGGATCTCGAAAAAGCGAACCATCTGCTGACATCCGTTCTTTCATTGAAAGACGAGATCAAGCGCTACCACGAACCCATCAAACGACCCTTAAAGGAAGCTCATGCCGCGGCCTGCAAAGCCGAGCATGAGGATCTCGATCCGGTGGTCGTTCTGGAAAAGCAGCTGAAGCAAGGAATCGCAGTGCTCGACCTAAAGGTCCAGCAACTCGAAGCAGAGGCGGCGCGGGCGAGAGAACAAGCTGCAGCGGAAGCCGGCGCTGCGATGCAGCAGGAAATGATCGAGGCAGCCCGGCAATCGGGAGCCTCCGAGGAGGTCCTGACTTCGCTCGGGGCAATGCAAGTTCTGGTTCCGATCGCGAAACCGGACTTGTTTGCCAGGCCAAAGGGATACTCGACGCGCGATCAATTTGAAGTCGAAGTGACAGACATACTTCTTCTGGCCAAGGCGGTTATCGCCGGCCACGTGCAGAAGGAAGTTCTGCAGGCAAATATGAAGCTCCTCGCCGCGATGGCGAAAGCATCCAACGGAGACCTCGAAATCCCGGGGGTCCGGATTCAGAAAAAGCTGAGTGTTGCAGGAAGGAGGACGCGATGAGTGCGACGGCAACAACGATTGATCGCAGCAAGCTGTACGGCGTGCTGCATGAGGCGAGTGGTCGCCCTATCGTACGGCAGGTACGAGTTCTGAAAGTAGGGATCGGTGTCCCGACTGGACCCGATGTACATGTTTGGATCGATCCGAACCGGCAATGGTGCATCGAGGTCGGAAGCTACGTCAACGGGAAGCGCCAGAGTCAGGTGAAGCGGCTCGAGCAGCGCGCCGACGCCGAAGCGTTCTACGCACAACAACGAAAAACGGCGCCGGACCGAAACGCGCCACGGAAGCTCCCGTACTTCACCTTTTTGCGTACGGACGCGCAAGGCAAGTTTGTGCATGACTTCGACACCATCGAGTTGCACGGGCCGACACCGACTGAAACCGATATCGTTTTTCTGAACGAGAACGCGTTCGATGCGTCGTTTCAGGCGTGGTCCACCTCGAAATTGCTCTGCGAAGGGAACGGAATCGATGCACGCCGCAATGTGGAGTGGCCGCAGGCACCGGACGAACGAGCCTTGGCGGAGCAAGCCCGCAAGCAAAATCAGCGATTCTTCCCTATTGTGAACCGCTGCTATACGGCTGGCTGTCGCTTTGCCACCGGCGATAAGCGACAATGCAAGCCGCACGGCAAATTGACGTTTCAACTGATGAATGCCCCCACACTCGGAGGATCCTGTCAGTTCGATACCACAGGCTTTCGCTCGATCGCACAACTGGCTGGATCACTCGACCAGATACGGCTTATGACCGGCAGGGGCAGACCGGAAGCAGGCAGCGTGGCCGGCATCCCGCTCAAGTTCGTGCTGCGCCCGTACAAGGTACAGGTCGGGGACAAGAGCAGCATTCAATACGGGGTCAGCCTGGAATTTCGAGCCAAGAGTCTAGAAGAAATGGCTCGCCTGCTGCATGCCCACACCAGCGAGTTCCGGCAACTCGTCGCGTCACCCGCAGCAGCGAGTTCAGTGAACGACGAATCTAGCAATCCGACCGCAGAAGAGGGTTCCTGTAGGACGGCGGAACCGACGACAGATCCTGCCGTGGTCGATGCGGAGGAAGAGCTCTCCGAAGCCACGGCTATGACAGGGGAGTTCTACGGCCTGTTTCCGGAGCAATTCGATACGGAGTCTGCTCCGGCGTCCAGTGCGCCACCGACCGGCATGCCCCACCGCCGCTCGGAAGCCCATCACCAAGCCCTAGCCTGATCGCGGTACCCGGCACAGCCTGAACATCTTCACGGCTGTGCCGTGTTTCTCCTGGCCGAGACCTGTTATGAATGACTTAGGAGCGCGGTTGCATCGCATGGGCCAATCCTTATACTCCCAGAAACAGGGTTACGAGGAGTACCTGATGAACGATTTCTTAAAAGACCCTCCCAGCGACCAGGACGAAGCGACACGACCGGATTCGAACCACGATGCAGTAGGCGATATCGTGCGGGTGTATCTGCGCGATATGCGCCAGCTCCCGCTACTCACTCACGAGGAAGAGATGACGCTGGCTCGCCGGATCGAGCGAGCCAATTCAACCATTCTGAAAGCAGTGTCCCGCTCCCGCGTGACCGAGCAAATGCTCGTCAAAACACGGGCGGCCGTCGCTTCCGGAGCAATACCCATCACGGATGTTCTGACCTGTTCCGAGGAAGCGGACCTCGATCTCAGCGTGGAGGAAAATACCGCCGCTTCCGACAGACTGGAAGTGCTTCTGTCGGACTCTGTAGCGAAATTGGAGCGCTTGCGGAAGGAAGCAGAACGCCACCAGCTTGCGGACACCTCCAACAACGGAGCTCGAAGGAAACGGCGTGCAACGCGCGCGCAGACTTACGCCCGCCTGCTCGTTGCTATCTCTCAGGAGATCCGGAGTCTTCCGTTTACCGCGACCTATCGCAATCAGTTAATCAGTACGCTTCAGTGGGCCGAACAGTCCTTGCGATCTGTGTCGGAACGACCGATTAAAATAACAGAGCCAGCGTTGGCGCAGTCACTTCTCGAAGAACGGGAGCGTTTAGAGAAGCAAGCCGGAGGCACCGGGCAACAGTTAGCCCGAGCCGTAACTCTGATTGCGAGCGCCGAGCGTGATCGCCATTCCGCTCGGGACAAGCTGGCCGAATCCAACCTGCGTCTGGTCGTCTCCGTCGCTAAACGATATGCGCGGGCCGATGCGGGCCGTTTCCTCGATTTGATCCAGGAAGGCAACATCGGTCTGCTGCGCGCGGTTGACAAATTCGATTACCGGCGCGGTTACCGTTTCTCGACCTATGCCACGTGGTGGATCCGGCAAGCGATCAGCCGCGCACTCGCAGAGCAAAGCAGGACTGTGCGGATTCCGGCGCACGTGATAGAGACCATGCAGCGCGTGTCCCGAATCAAGAAGCAGCTACAGCAACGGCTGGGGCGGGAAGCGACGATCGAAGAGATCGCCAGTGACCTCTCGATGAGCGCATCCGACGTGCAACGATTCCTGCGCATCGGGCAGGATACCGTCTCGCTGCAGGCGACCGTGAGCGAAGACGACGACACCAGCCTTGGGCAGTTCATTTGGGACGTTCGGGGATTGCCGGATCAACACAAGGTCGCCGATGCAGTCACTGAGAAAACGCTCAATGACATCACGCGAGAGCGACTCAAGCAAGTCTCGGAAGCCATCTTAAAGAGTCTGAGTAAACGCGAGCGCCTGATCATCGCGCTGCGGTTCGGGTTGGAAGATGGCCACGAGCATTCGCTCGATGAGATCGGCGACCGGCTCTCCGTCAGCCGTGAACGTGTCCGGCAATTGGAAACGGTTGCCTTGCGAAAACTACGTCACCCGCGACGCAGTTGCCGGCTACAGACTTTCGTCAACGCCACGTTTGAGTAAGCCGGTTCTGTGACGCTGCGCGACATACCCCTTGATGCAGTCGGTATCTCGTGGGCAGAGTGGCAGGAACAGCAGAGCGAACGGATTTTTGCAGAAGCACAGGAACGCCGTCGTGCGGACCTACTAGCCGATCAGGTCTTCGACCCCAAATCTCCTCAGCAGAAAGAGCGAGCATCTTGGGAAACACAGCTACTTCTTTCCCGCTGAATCAGGAGGTCACGTTATGACAATCGGAACGAAGAGCATCCTGTACGGGGCTCATTGTTTCATCCTTCACCCCTTGACACTAATAATTGCGTGGACAAGGCTATTCGGCTTCCCATGGGACCCGAGAATATGGGTTGCCCTCGGCGTGCATGATTTTGGCTACTTCACCTGTCCGAACATGGATGGCGCGGAAGGAGAACAGCATGTCTGGCTCGGCAGCAAGATCATGTCGTCGCTGTTCGACAGAGCCGTCGACCGTACCCTGACAGGCAGGCTGAGTCGGTTTTGCGATTGCGTTTGGGGCTATCAACCCGAAGGCCAGTCCTGGGCGCATTTCTGCCTATTCCACAGCCGTTCTTTCGCGAAACGACGGAACCAACCCGTTTCTCGTTTGTGTGTCGCAGATAAGCTTGCCTTCGCCGTGACTCCTCGCTGGCTCTATCTCCCGATGGTGACCTGGACCGGGGAGATTCGCGAGTACCTGGACAACACCCAGCGATGCCAGACCGAATGGTCGGAACACGCAAAAGGGGTTTGGCAAGATTCCAAAGTCTGGCATCGATCCCTTCGAATCGAGCTCTTGCGCTGGGTTGCTCAGTATCGAAGGAATCAGCGGCAAGGCAATGCTACGTGCGTTAGTTGTGCATCGGCGTGCCAGTAAAATCGTTGTCTGAGGTAATTCGGATACGACGCTATGAAACTTTCTTCGCGTGGGGGCCTCCTCACCTTACTCGCAGCGATGATCACGGGGTATCTAGTGGGTTCTGCCCGTACCGAAAGCCCGCTTCGTTCTCCGGTGATTCTGAATCAGGTGCAGATCCTCTCAATCCATCCCGCCGGGTTGTACGTTCGCACGCGGGCCGGAGTAGAAAGGCACTTCCTGATCGATCCATTAGACCGGGAATGGGCCAGTCCGCTCACCCAACATCCGGGCGGCCGTTGGCATCTGGAATTGCAACCGAGTTCGTGCCCGGAACGATACAGCCTGGCTGCCGCGACGACGGATAGAGGAACGCAATAACAACCGCTCCGAAAGGCGGCATTTTTCGCGAGCTTGTGTAAACCCGTGCTCTTTCCCCCTTTTTGCATGTTCTGCCGCTTTCGGGTAGAACAGGCGCAAGATTGCTCGGAGGAGCAAATCACGCAAGAAGGGAGGGACAAGACAAATCGATAAAGTCTGGCCAGCATCCGACTGTGAAGCGTACTGCCTGTTCGCGACGGTATGTCAAATCGGTCGCTTCTGGCACAGCTCATTCTTAGATCCGGCTCTCAGAAGACCAGATCCGTTCAGGATAGTTCCATTGAGGAGTTTTTTATGTCTCTGCTTACCGCGCCACTGGTTCCTTTGGCGCCGGACTCGCTGCTTATACCGTGTTTCACGCGTCCCGGCATGAGCCTGGCCGACGTCTTTGCTACCACGCCGTGGAACCAGCGGGACGTTGTGATCCAGGGCAAAGAGCATGTCAAGTTCTCGCAAGCTGGCGTTGAAGCGCCTGCCTCCTGGTCCGATACCGCGGTTACCATCGTCGCATCGAAATACTTCGCGGGCAAGCTCGGGACGCCAGAGCGGGAAACGAGCGTCAAGCAACTGATCGGCCGGGTGGTCGAGACACTGAGCCGCTGGGGCAGGCAAGGCGGCTACTTCGCGTCAATTGAAGAACAAGCCATATACCGCAACGAATTGGCTTACTTGCTCCTTCACCAGATCGGCGCCTTCAACTCACCGGTCTGGTTCAATGTCGGGCTGCCGGAAATGCGCGGCTACGGTTTCCATTTCGATCGCGCGACCAAGAATGTACGGCCCGTGCAGGCGGGAGATTCCGAACATCCGCAGTGTTCCGCGTGTTTCATCAACAGCGTCGAAGACCGGATGGAATCGATTCTGGAGCTCGCAAAAACCGAGGGCATGCTGTTCAAGTACGGCTCCGGCACGGGAACCAATCTCTCGACCCTGCGCGAAGAGAACGCGGATCTCAGCTCCGGCGGCCACGCTTCCGGACCGCTCAGCTTCATGAAGGGGTTCGACGCCTTTGCCGGCGTCATCAAGTCAGGGGGCAAAACACGCCGCGCCGCCAAGATGGTGATCCTCAACGTCGATCACCCAGACATCGAAGACTTTATCTGTTGCAAGTCGAAAGAAGAAAAGAAAGCCCACGCTTTGATTGAAGCCGGTTACGATCCGTCCCTCGACGGGGAGGCCTACCGCTCGATCTTCTTCCAGAATGCTAATAATTCGGTGCGGGTGTCGGACGAGTTTATGAAGGCTGTGATTGCCGATTCCGAGTGGACGACGAAGTCCGTCGCGACCGGTGCGCCTTGCAAAACCTATCGCGCCCGGGAGCTGATGCGACAAATCGCGGACGCCACTCATCAATGCGGCGATCCGGGCTTGCAGTTCGATTCGACGATTCATCGGTGGCATACCTCGAAAAACTCGGGCCGTATCAACGCATCAAACCCGTGTTCGGAGTATATGTTCCTGGACGATTCTGCTTGTAATCTGGCCTCTCTGAATCTGTTGAAGTTCTTAGGGGAAGACGACGGCTTCGATACGGCCAGATACCGCGCCGCAATTAGCACCTTTCTTCTCTCGCAGGAGATTCTGGTCGACAACTCCAGCTATCCCACACAGAAGATCGCGCAGAACTCGCATGATTTCCGGCCGGTCGGTCTGGGCTATGCCAACCTAGGCGCGCTCTTGATGGCGCTCGGGATTCCGTATGACAGCGACCGCGGTCGTGCGTACGCTGGCACTCTGACCGCCATCCTCGGAGGTCAGGCTTATGCAACCAGCGCGCACATTGCCGAACGGCTGGGAGCGTTCGCTTGCTACGCAGAAAATCGCCGATGCTTTCTCGATGTGATCGGGCGACATCAACGCGCCGCTGCCACCAGTTTGGATTCGACTCTTGTCCCACTCTCCCTCTACGAAACGGCGCAAGAGTGTTGGCAGCAAGCGTACCAGCTCGGTGGGGCAGCCGGTTTCCGGAATGCGCAAGTTACCGTGCTGGCTCCGTGCGGAACGATCGGTTTCATGATGGACTGCGACACCACCGGCGTTGAGCCGGAACTCGGACTGATCAAAACCAAGACCCTGGTCGGCGGGGGTTCGCTCACGCTCACGAATGGCATCGTCCCGCAGGCTTTGCAGCGGCTCGGCTACAACGACGAGCAATCGGCAGCGATCGTCGAACACGTACGGCAAACAGGCTCGGTCCAACGCGCGCCCCAGCTTCGGCCGTCCGATTACGCAGTCTTCGATACGGCAATTCCTGCAGCCGGTTCCTCACGCTCTATCGCTCCCGGGGGACACATCCGTATGATGGCGGCGGTGCAGCCGTTCCTCTCTGGCGCGATCTCGAAGACCGTCAACCTACCTTCCTCGGCTACGGTCGAGGAAGTGGTCGAGACCTACATCGAGAGTTGGAAGCTCGGCCTGAAAGCAGTAGCCCTTTATCGCGATGGCTCCAAACGAGCCCAGCCGCTGAGTTCCGGCAGAGCCGCCACCACGGCGGTACCAACTGCATCTCCCGTTCGGCGCAAGCTGCCGGATGAACGTTCTTCGGTCACGCACAAGTTCTCCGTCGCGGGTCATGAGGGCTACCTGACGGTAGGACTCTATCTCGACGGAACAGTCGGCGAAGTGTTCATCTCCATGAATAAGGCCGGGTCGACCATCTCGGGCTTAATGGATACGATCGCGGTCAGCGTCAGCACTGGTTTGCAATATGGTGTCCCCTTGCACTTCTATGTTGACAAATTCAGCCACGTTCGCTTCGAACCGAGTGGCTGGGCGGGTCATCCGCAATTGCCCTACGCCAAGTCGGTCGTCGATTACATCTTCCGCTGGCTCGGCATGCGCTTTCTCGGCCAGGCGGTAGCGACCGAAATCACCGAGCAGAGCACGCTCACGTCGACAGAACCGAAGGCGCAGCAAGTTCTGGCTTTCGATCCCGCCAGCGATGCGCCGTTGTGCGCGTATTGCGGTGGAATCATGAGCCGCAAAGGAACCTGTTTCTACTGCAACCAATGCGGCAGTAGTTCGGGCGGCTGTAGTTAAGCAAGTAAGGCTGGGGTGACTCACCCTCCAGCCAACTTTCAGAAAGGAATGCAAAGATGAATCACCTTTCAGCGCGGTCGCGGACGCTTTTGAGTATTCCAGCGCTGTCCGAGCCGACTCGCAGCGTTGCTATTGCTGTGGAGGAACCAACCGAAGAGTACGTCCGGTTTTCACGAGACCTGGGAATCAACAAGATTCCTCTGCGTTTGGTCGAGCTTGCCAGGATCGTACGGGAAGAAACGCCCGGCCTCTATCCCTACGAGGATGTGGTCCGCTACCTCGATAAACAAGTCGAGAAGCTGGCGAATAACCGCTCGAACCGGTGGCACTCCCTTTACGGATGGCGTTGGCATCCGGCGAAGGAGTATCCATCCTCACGCAGATATGACGCGCCCTTTGATAGCCGTATTTACAACAAGCCGATCCCGCCCGAGGTCTTGCCGATGATCGCGAGGATTGTGGATCGTTTTCCGGATGCCGAATTTTACGTGACCGACACCCAGGAATTCAAAGATCCTTTCCTGGGCGCGACAGTACCGGGGTCGGACACCTTGTTTGTGATCGAACGCTGGGATGAACCCTCATTTCGTTGATTCGTCTGGCGCTTCGAATTACCCAAATTGAAGGATGACCCGTGCTCGATAAACCGATCTCTCTGGAGGCCGTCCAGATCACGGCGCTGGCTCACCGGCTCAAAGAAGGGATGCTTTTGCACCGCTTGGCTGTCACGGGCCTGCTGACGCGAGAGTTGGCGGCTGACCTGGGATGCCAAGATCTGGTATTTCTCGAAAACGGCACTCCCAAGCAAGGCTTCAGCAAATTCGATCTGGATGTGGAGTGCGGCGCGTTCCGGGCAACCTTCGAAGCTGACCCGGACTTGAAGCAACGATTCGAACTCACGGGTGATAGTTGCGAGGACTTTGTGGTGAAGCGGACCGACGATGGTTCGTTCCAGCTCTCGTGGCGCATGAACTACCGCGGCGATCCGCGTCCGGCTTTGGCGTATCTTGAGGCAGTCGGAGGCGGGGGTTCCGCGCTCCAAATTGTTCCGCTCGAACAACAGGATCTGTTTACAAATATCCGCGCGAGCGCCGCGAAAGACAATGGCTGGTTATCGGATGCTCAGCAATGCCACGTACCCGATGAAGGGTGCATGAAGGAACGCTTGAAGAGGACGAGACTATGAGCGCAGTGCGCAATCATCAAGGGCCTGATACTCCGATCGCGGCCCCGCGCTCCTTTCTCGAATACTCAGCTTCGCGTGTCGGTCATCTTTGGACGAACGAAGACCATGCAGCTTTGCTTTGTCATCTCGCCCAGGTCGATGAGCTCTGCATTGAAATTTGGAAGGGGCTACTGGCCAGCGATTGTAAACGGGTCGAATAGCGCACACCTTTCCCCGCCACAAAATTGGACATAACGCCGAAAAACAACTTTGCGGCGTTATGTATACCGAACAGGGTGCTCAGCGAGTAAAGGAGAAAAGCCGTTTGGACCATCAGATCCTGTTCACCGGGCCGGAGTGGTCTCCGATCGAAGATACTCGCCGGCCTCGCACTACCCGACGCGGAAGAGAGCGGTGAGGCAGGTCGGCGGCCAATAGAAGCTCCTCCTGATGGGTATCGACGCTTCGATGCTCTTGCATTGTCGCCAGCACAGCCACAAATAATCAACAAAAGGAATCCAAGGAGAACCGCCATGGCTCGACAAGCCGCACGCCTGAAGCTCGGATATTTTCCGCTCGTCGAAGCGGAAGCCAAACGCATTCGGCAATTTCTTCATTTTCCCGAGACTTGCGCGGCCTTAGACCCCTGCGCGGGAACCGGGCGTGCGTTGCAACTCATTGCGGGCGAAACCAGAGCCAGGTTGTACGGCATCGAGCTCGATTCCTATCGGGCCAACGAAGCCGCAAGCATGCTCGATCAAGTCGTGCAGGGAAGCATATTTAAGGCGCGCTCGCCGGTTGAGTCCTATTCGTTGCTCTATCTCAACCCACCGTACGACGATGAAGTCCACGAAGATAGATCAAGGCGCAGCGAAGCCGTGTTTCTCGAACACTGCTTCCGCTGGCTTCGACCGCGCGGCATTTTGATTTTTGTGATTCCAGCTCAGCGCGTCACTGCTTGCTGTATCGTACTCGCTCCTCATTTTCGCGAACTCGGCATCTATCGACTGACCGACCCAGATTCGGCCCAATATCGCCAAGTCGTTTTGTTCGGCATTCGCAGGACCCGGCATGAGCGGGAACGCCTGACAGACCGCGACGTCCAGGCACAGCGTAATTTCCTGTCACATCTAGGGGCAGCATTCACAAAACTTACTCCGCTTAGCGATGCGCCCGACCGAAGCTACCCGGTGCCAGCTGGACCTGCGTTCGTGCGCCTGACGTACGACGGATTGCCGTTCGACGCGATTGAGAACCTACTGCCATTCTCCCGCGCTTACCGGGAAGCTGTTCGGAGTGTGTTCGCACCACCTATCCAGGTAGCGGGGCGGCCGTTGACCCCTTTGCACGAGGGGCATGCGGGAATTCTAAGCTGCAGCGGACTGCTGAATGGTGTTTTTGGGCAAGGCGCGTTGCGGCACGTGGCCTGCTGGCAAACAAGCAAGAAGATCGATCACATCGAAGAAACGGATGACCGCGGTGTGACCACACTGCGCGACCGGGAGCGCTTTACGCAGTCGCTCACGTTGATCTATGCCGACGGCCATGTGGCCGAGCTTTTGGAGGATGACAATGCAAAATGCGCACCTGCGCTTGGGGCGGCTTGAGTACATCAAGCTGGCCGTTTCCACTAAAGCCACCGCCACGCATATCGCTGTGAACATGGACCGGGTGATTGTTGAGCCTGCACCTGATTCCAGCCGAGCGCCGCGCTGCCATCTGTTGTCCGTCTTTGGCGGAGAGCAGGAGATGGCAGCCATTCACGCCGCGATTGCGGACCAGGCAAAATTTCGAATTGCCGGACCCGGTCTGCCCAACTTTATTGTTAGCCTGGGCGAGCACCCGCACACGTTTCGCGGATTTTTTCAAATACCTGGACGTAAACAGGCGGTTCGGCATCTCGTCGGTCTGTCTCAGGAATTGTTTGAGACGCAGGCCGGCGGAAATGCGAAGGCGGATCGCACCATTGTTTACAACGCGGAACCGGAGTTTCTGGCGTACCGTCTCGGTGTGCGGTTCGGGTTACCCGTGCTGCCTCACTGGAGTGAGTGGATTTGTGACGCGCTGTTGGGAAAGCAACTGATCCAGGAACTGCCCGGCATCAATTGCCGGCCGGTTCTCGTTACAGCGGACAAGCAATACTTGCTCACCCTAATTGCCGACGCCCTCCGGACGGGCGCACTGACGATCCGAGACGACGCGTCAAAGATCGATTGGAAGGTCCCGCATGCGTTCGGATGCCCAGAAGCGTAGGGCAAAGACTCGCGCATCGTACGGCGTTTTTTTGTAGTTATCCGGGTCTGAATAGAGAAAACTCGTCACGTCAGCAATTTGCGATCACGTCCACGTTTTAAAGCCCGCTCAGGAAGACCAACGTTTGAAACTGCTCGAAGCCGGTTTCAGGCCGATCTCACGATAGCCGACTGTACGTCAAAGTGGGTCGTCAGACCGTGAACATTCTCTCTGCAGACTCCAACGTAACGGATCCAGATGTTCCGGAGCGTCACGGTCGCCCAGGCTGGGCAAGTTCCGAGATGAGCCACTGCAGTTCACCGCGGGCACGGCTCACAAGCCCGGTGTAGGACAGCAATTGCAGGTTGTGGGGTGGGTTTTTGTCCATTCGTGTGTCGTGCTGGCCTCCGATGACCAAGATCTCGATAGGGTAAAATTTCGAGGAGAGATCATCCCTATACTGTTCGGCTTGGTTGACGTCTTGCCGATCAATTGTATGGCTGGGACGTTTGAACTCGATGAGTGTGTAGCGCGCTGCGGGATCATTGACGAGCAAGAGGTCAGGCCGCCGGTTGGCGCGCGTCCCAGAGAACTTGTCATTTGTGTACTGTTCGATGACCTTGGCGAGAGTCTGATTCGAGGCCAGAATTCTGAACGCCGGACCGAGCACCCAGAGGTTTGTCGCCAGCGCTTTGTGCACTACGGCTTCGGTCGTATCCGGGTTCAGCACCAACGACTCCAAGAAGTCCAGGAACTCCAAGCGCGCCCCGCACTGCTGCGCGATCATGCTGAGTTCTAGCAAGCCGAAGTCAGACAGAGCGTCGGCGAAACCCGCGACGTCGCTGCGGCTTGCCTCATATACCTTTTCTAAGACCACGCGGTACTCGTCGCGCTCAACTGCATCGAGAACGACGGAAATGATCGGCCGCACCCGATCTTCCGGCTCATTGTAGAGCTTGAGCAAGATGCGCTGAATCGCTAGCTCGGCGAATCGTCGACGATGTTCCGGGAGCTTTTCGAGTTCGCGATTGATCTCCTGTTGCAGTCGGCCTCGCGCCAAGCTCAGCTCACGCTGGCAGGTGCTATTTAGCAGCTCGCGGATCTTGCCTTGAGCCCAGAGCCGTACCTCCTGGTAGGCCTTATTGTTTTCGATAAACGCACCGAAGTTGGCAGTCACCGCTTCACCGAGGCCATCGGCTTGGATCTCTCCGTAGAGGCGTCTAAGGACCGAGCTCGGAATGTCTTCGGCCTCTTCGAGGCCCAGATATGTCGGCATTCCGATGACCTTGCCTTGAACGCGGACAACGACACCCGGGCACTTCCCGCGCTGCTTCGGATCCGTCACATTAAAGGTGGCTGTCACAGTCCCGGCGTTTTCGAGCTCTGTTTGCTCTTTGGCCAGTTCGCCAGGAACATCCTCCATTGTCAACCGCTCGTCGTTGACTAACACCAAAAAATCGTCTTCGCGGCCGTACTCGAACACGAGCATCTGCTTCAGCCGCTCGGCTGAAGGGAAGACTTGGCTTTGTTTGAGATTCGTTAGGGTAATCGAAGTTCCATGCTCTGTCGGATCGCACGCGCTGATCTCAATGGGCAACTCGATCCGCTCTAGGTCAGCCGCTGCAGACTTCAGCTCTTCCCGCGGAATCGTTAGGATTGTGCGTACGCCGCGCGCCCGCGTCTCAACCGTCATCACGTCGGCAACCATGAGCCCAGCGAATTTGCCGATGCCTTTACGGCCCTTCACCACCCGTCGCATCGCCGGAGTGCGGTCCCCTTTCGATGCGCGACGATCCCTTGCAACGCGGAGGTACTCCTGCCGGACCTCATCCTCGATCATCCCGCTACCATCGTCCTCAACTCTAATCGGTTCTGCAGTCATGGGCTTAGGTAGACGGATCCGAACGCTTTCCGCATCCGCATCCCAAGCATTGTCCACGAGCTCTTTGATGGCTTGTTCTGTGGAACGGTATGATTCGCCGAGCAAGCTTGCCAACCGTGGGTCGACTTCAAAAGTGGCAAAGGGCATAACCGATCTATAAGAATACACAGCAAAGGCACCTGGATAGAGTCGGCAGCTCAGATTGAACTACCCGCTTACGAGCGTCGCCCTCTTTTCATATGTCCGTATAACGCGCTAGGATTTGATAGCAAAGGCAGCCCCAAGGATGATCGGTTACCTCAAGTGGGCGCTTGCGGCCGCAGAGACCTTAGCAATAATTGATGAGCGCTCGGCCGCAGTGGCCTTCGAATCGGCTACGAACACCGCAACAGCTAATTTTGTGCCGTCCGGCACCGCGATAATTCCTACATCGTTTGTGGCGACCGTCACGCCCTTCCAAGAGCCGCTGGTGCCGGTTTTGTGGGCTACCTTCCAGCCTGGAGGCAAACCCGCTTTCAACCGGTCGGGAAACGTCGCACAATCCTCCATCGATTTCAGGACAAAAGCGGTGGAGGATTCAGATAACAAACGCCGGTCTTGCAGACGGTAAAGAAAGTCCACCATCCCTTTCGGCGTGGATGTGTCGCGAGCGTCTTTCGTATACGCAACAAAGGCCCGTTCGCGGCTTGCTTCCGGTACTGCTGCTCTTGCAGCATCCAACACGGTTGCATCGATAAACGCGGCACGCCACTCGAGCCCAACAGTTTCGGTTTGAAGATGCCGTTCATCCCGGTCCAGCCGGATACCCTTGATGTTCAGCCGGTTAAGACACTGCTGAACTGCTGGGGGGCCACCAAGCCGCGCTATCAGAAAATCAGTGGCTGCGCTGTCGCTTTGAATGATCGCGCGACGAACCAGATCGCCGATCGTGGTCCGAAAGCCGGAGTCCCAAACAAGGTCGGCAAGAGGCTCGACATTCAGGCTCAAATCCTGCTTCCTGATCGTTATCTGTTCCTCCAGCCGCCACGCATGATGATCGACAGCATCCAGAACCGCCACACCGACAAGAAGCTTCATCACACTTTGCATCGAAAAGTGATCAGCTCCCTTGGTGCAAGCAAAGTTCTTAGCATCCCGAACGCAAGCACCGACTCTGCCGTCAAAGCTCCGGGAAAGCCCGGCTAGCTCTCGTTCCAGTGCGGACGAGTCGAGCGTGGCTGAAGGACCAAGTGTTGGAAACACCAACAGACATAGGCAATAGGCGATGAGGCGAGCCATCATTTCTGTTTACCATGACATCGCGATATGTCACCAAGGGTAGAGCAATCAGCAGCCACTTGGACGGAAAACGCGCTTCGCGCAGATTTGATTTGCGCAGACGGTCCAGAGAGTTAGAGAGTCGGCATCTGGCACATCAGCCATGTAAGCTCCGCGGGTTGGCGGTCCCAGATCTGATGTGCGTTTATCGTTTCTAATCCACCCCCGGGATGTGCCAACCCCTTGGTCCAGGTGCATAGGAGTGAGTCAGAGGTTATCCGGCAAACGTTCAGGTCGTTTCTTATACTAATTGCCTTAGGCATCGTGGATCACATCAAACACATTTGTGGCCGTTTGCAAGATAGGGCAGCCACTCTTTTCCTTGGCGCAGGAATTAATTTCGGTCTCCGGAACGCAGGTGATATACCGTTTCCGCTCGGATCGGAGTTGAGCGCTCTTATCTGTGAGAATCTCCTGGGAGATGCGAGCCTCAAGCTTACGCTAGATGAAGCCTCTGAGATGGCCCGATTCAAGCTTGGCGCCACTCCTCTGAATCGGTACCTAAACGATTTGTTCAGGTCCTATTCGCCGGGGCTTGCACATCTTTCGCTTGTGCAACTGCCCTGGGACGTAATCTACACAACCAATTATGATCTCCTCGTTGAGTCCGCTGCAGCTGATCGCGCCATTTTGGCGGCGGGGAAGATCGTACCGGTTATGTCGACCGACACTGAACTGGTCGCGTTTTCCGATGAAGACATCCTCTACTACAAACTGCACGGGAGCATTGAAGCAGCCAATACGGAGCAGGGCAGACTCATTCTTACAAAAGAGGATTACCGCTATTATGAAACTCACCGTAAGGCCCTATTTCGGCGACTTCGCAAGGACCTCGCAAGCCGCACTTTTCTGTTCGTTGGCTATTCCCTCAGAGATGACAATTTCCGTGCGGTTCTTGAAGATTGCCGTCACGAGTTAGGAACCCAGACTCTCCCACTCAGTTTCGCTGTTCGGCCGGATTTCGGCACTGCGGAAGAGGCGTTCTGGCGAGAAAAGTATAATATCCAACTCGTCAATTGTGACGGTTCGGACTTCCTTGCTAGCCTTCGAGACGCTTGGCAGAGTCAGAATTATTCCGTTGTACCGCTGGACGTACGCAGGACTAAGCTGTATGCAGATTTCGATTTGCATACCCGTTTTGAGAGGGTCGCCGAGTCTTTCTTCAGGATCCGTCCCGAAGACTGCACGGGCTTGAGTATTCCAAAGCGCTTTTTTTCAGGTCAAGAACCATCTTGGAGCGACATCCGCGATGAGATCCCTCCCCCGCGCAAGGCGTACGATGCGGTCTTCGAGGCGGTATTCCCGGGCATAGCCGACCCAAGCGTCCACAATAGTGCTTTCCTCGTGACAGGGGCGGCTGGAACAGGAAAGACGACTTTAATCCGCACTCTGGCGTTTGGACTTGCCAAACTTGGGGTGCCCGTTCTCGTCCACATTCCTGAAACGCTATTCGAAGCTAGGCATCTTGGCACGCTGATTGACCGCGAAAACCTACAAAGGTTGGTCGTCATTGTGAACCACGCGGCAGATAGCATTCACGTTCTCAATCGATTCTTGGAGGACTCGCAGCAACTCGGCATCCCACTGACACTTATTTTGGAGGAGCGGAAGAACCAGTGGGAAGCTACAAATGCCGCTGAACGGTCGCGATTGCGGCCTGCCGAGTTTATTCTCGGGGCACTGGACTCGTCCGAGATCAATGAAATTCTGGATGCTTTGCAGAAGCATAACGCGTTAGACAAGCTTACCGGCGTTAGCCGTGAACTCCAGGTCAACCACTTCACTGCATTAGCAGAAAAAGAACTGCTGGTTGCCTTGCGAGAACTTACTAACGATAATTCCTTTGATGACATCGTCACTGATGAGTTCAGAAAAATACCCTCTGAAAAAGCTCAGTTAGCTTACGTCTATGTCGCCATGCTCGGCGTAGTTAACCTTGGCATACGCTACGAAACTTTGCTGAATCTACTCGACGTGCGCGCGGATCAGTTAGCCCGAGAGATCTTCGCTCCAACAGAGGGTGTCCTTATAACGGCGGAAGAGGTCGGGAACTCACGGCACACGGCAGGATTCACGATTAGATCCCGTCATCCGATTATTTCTTCGGTAATATTCGCTGCGGCGGCACAGGATGACGAAACTAAATCGAACTACCTGAATAATTTACTTGCACAGCTTGATCCCGCTTACGCGCAGGATAGGAGAGTTCTCGAAGCCTTGGTGAGGACGCGAGAACTCGGGCGAATGTTTGCTTCCGCCGAAAAGCGGCGCGCGATATACGAGCGTTTAGCCGTTATTCTTCCGGATGACGCTTTCGTTTCCCAACATCGATCAATATTGGAACGGGAACTCGGCAATGCAGAGCTTGCGGTTAAGTTCGCACGTGAGGCCGTTAAGCGGAATCCACTTAATCAGCCCTTCCTAAATACTTTGGGGTTGGCTCTTGAGCTCGAATCCAGGACCGCAGATCGCTTGAAGAGCCAGGTGCTCTTGTTCGAGGCCGGTAAGATCTTCGACGAGAACGTCCGATATGAGCCAGCCTCGCCTTTCGGGTATGTGGGAAAAGCAAATATTCTTCGGGGAAAACTCGACAACGAACGAACGCAGGAAGGCAAAGCAGCTGTGCTTACCGAGGCAGTCGCAATGCTGGAGGAAGCATCAGAGTTATCGGGCGAATCCCCTATGATCACTGGCGAATTGGCTTGGTTTCGAAGGAAGTTGGGTGATCTCGGTGATGTTGTGAACCTCGTTAAGGAGGGTGTTAGGAAGAATCCTGCTGACGTACGACTGCGGCGCATGCTTGTTCAATTTGAGCGTGACGCTGGAAACGTGAGGGAGGCCGCTGCAACTGCGATAGCTGGCATCCAATATGCTCCGACCTCGTGGTTGCTTTATCGAGATGTGGCTCGACTAAAACGACAACTCAACGACCAGACTCATGTCGTAAAGAGTTTTTTCGAGTCGGCGATCCGACATAATAAGGGGGATATTGCGCTCATGATTGAATTGGGCAGTTTTCTCTTTGTGCGTGGTAATTACATCGAATATCAGAAGGTTTTTAGGGACGTTGACCTACTACAAATCCCGGGCCATGAGAAGACCCGCATACGTGAACGGCTAAGGGCGGGTTCGTCGCTTAAATCGTTCGCCGGTAAAGTCAAGGTTCTAAGGGGCTCGAACGGTTACGTTGCCGCCGATTCTGAGGGCGGAGACATCTTCTTCTGGCGGTCAGATGCGCATTCGTCCATTCTACGAGAAGGCCAGCGAGTTTCGTTTCACTTGGGATTCAATTCAAAGGGTGCGATTGCTTTCGATGTTGAGGCCATTCAGAACTGACGTCATGAACAAAGCAGATCAGAGTATTGTAGATCGAACCAGTCGCGCTGAGCCGGATTAGTCCCCGCAAGTCGGCTCGCATTCGCTAGTCTCCGGTTACCCCTCCGAATAACCGAGTCATCCATTCTCACTGACCGACTCACCCGTTCTCGGTGAAGATTGCCCCAGGAAACAAGAAAGAAGCTTGTGTCCGATCGCGAGTCCCAAACGGAAGTTTGGCACGAGGATCCCGCCAATGAACGACATAACCAACATCAGTACATATCTCAAGATCTTCTCAGCGGAAATTGGCGAACGCATTGTGACGCAGTTTCCTCCTTTGCACACGCCGGGCGATCTCTGCTCTCCCCACCTCAGGCAACTGAAGCGTCGCCCCTTTCCCGGCCAAGAACTCGCGATTATGGGAATTGTAAAGGCCTGGCAGACTAGCTCGAGCGCTGCCGCCATTGCCGAATGCGGAACGGGCAAGACCCTTATGGCGCTGGCCAGCGTGTTCGCTCATGCCGAAGGGCGTGCTTTCACGGCCATCGCCATGGTGCCGCCCCAGCTCGTGCTCAAGTGGGCGCGCGAGTGCTTTCTCACCATTCCGGGTGTGCGTGTGTTTTTCGTCGACGGTCTACGCAATGGTGTAGGGTCTAACGGGTATTCCGGTGTCAATGAAGTCCGTTTGAGCAACGGCCACATCCGGCGCGAAGGTCTCAAAACCACTCTCACGGATCTGCGCCTGGCAAAAGGTCATCGCTCGGCGCGCGAGCACTGGCGCAAGCTCTGCCCAGGACCTTCGGTGTTTATCGTCTCGCGAGAACGAGCGAAGCTCGGCTATTTCTGGCGGCACGCGTATCGGGTACCGCGCTCGGGCCAATTCAGCGGCTGCGTCGTCAACTCCGATACCGGCAAACCGATCCTGACGGCAGAGGATCAGTTGCGTGCGCCTGATTTTCACAAGGCTAAGCACGCCGAGGTTGTGGCGCCGGACAGTGAAGCCCCGGAAAAGAGCCGACGGATCTTCTTCAGTCCGCTCTGGCAAGCGGATGGCAAACGCATCCGCCGCGTCGCCCCGGTCGAGTTCATCGGCCGTTACCTGAAGGGCTTCTTCGATTACGCGATCGCCGACGAAATGCACGAACTGGCCAACGATACCGCCCAAGGACAGGCCCTGGGAACCCTCGCGTCTTCCGCCAAGCGGACACTCGCTTTGACAGGCACGTACAGCGGCGGATACGCCGACGAGGCGTTCAATACTCTGTTTCGGTTGCATCCGCAAAAGATGCTGGCGGCCGGTTTCGAATATAGTCAATCGGGCTTGCGGTCGTTCGCGGAATCGTACGGCGTTCTGGAACATATAACAACTATCGAGCCGACTGATAATCGCTGCTCCGAGGCGCGCGTTACCAAACAGGTGAAGCGCCGCCCCGGAGCTTCGCCGCTTCTATTCGGCCATTTCCTGATGGACACGGCAGCATTCCTGTCGCTCGAAGATATTTCCGAAGCGCTGCCCGCGTATGAAGAAGACGTTCTGACGGTTCGCATGGACCCGGAACTCGAGAAAGCCTACCGGTCACTCGAGGAGGACATCAAGAAGGCGCTTCAGGAGTATGGCAAAAGCCAGTCGTTGTTGAGCGTCGGCATGAATGCGCTGCTGCTTTATCCGGATCGTCCCTTCGACATAGGGGATCTCACGGCTTATGTTCAGGATCCGGAAAGCGGCGAGCGACAGAAGGTGCTCGTCTCCTCTCCCCCGGACCTTGATCGTGGCTTTCACTACGCCAAAGAGCGCCGCCTGCTCGACGAGATCCGAAGCGAGCTTGCGCAGGGTCGCAAATGCCAGATCTTCGCGGTTTACACTCAGAAGCGGGATGTGACACAGCGGCTGGGCGATCTGCTCGAACGCGAGGGGATCCGCGCCGAAGTGTTGACCACCCACGTCCCGCCCGAACGCCGGGAAGCGTGGTATGAAGACAAACTGAGACATGGCATGCAGGTTTGTATCGCGCATCCCCGGCTCGTGATGACGGGTCTGGACTTGCTCGAAATGCCTTCCATTTTCTTCTATGAGACGGGCTACTCGACGCACGTTCTCCGCCAGGCCAGCCGGCGCAGCTGGCGCATCGGCCAAAAGAAACCAGTGCGCGTTTGCTACATGAGCTATGCGGGGACCGCGCAAGAACGTTGTCTTCGCCTCATGGGCAAGAAGATGCTCGTCTCGCTGGCTCTGGAAGGCAAACTCGCCAGCCATGGTCTGACTGCGATGGAGCAGGATGACGATGTACTGACGGCTCTGGCGCGTGAACTTGTGACCGAAAAAGGGATCGGCGAATGCGCCGCGGCTGTGTGGAAAACACTGAACCAACAGCGCAGGCAGCAGCCCGGAAACACAACTACACTTATCGCGGACGAAGTGCAGGAAACGGCGGAACTCCCGGATTTGTTTTCACCAGAGGTTCGCGAGCAAGCAGCCGTATCGTCCGCCGCCAGCGTGCAACTCGCTTTCTCGTTCTGAACCGCAGCTTAACCCACACTGCCGCAGGTGCCACTACCGCCTGCGACTTTTCTTTCTTAGGAGACGGACTTGACACCATCCCATCTATACGACTCCATTGTTCGCGCCATTGGGCAACAAGTTCCCTTACACATCTGGGGACCCCCGGGCGTCGGTAAATCTCAGATCGTGGCGCGTGTAGCGCGCGACCTTGGCTACGAATTTCTCGATGTGCGCGCCTCGCAGCTCGATCCGGTGGATTGGCGTGGCATACCCCACGTCGATGCCGGAGAAACGGCATGGGCGGTCCCGCGTTTTCTCCCGAAACACGGCCGGGGCATCCTGTTTCTGGATGAGCTGACTTCTGCGCCGCAGCTGACGCAAGCCGCCTGCTATCAGCTCGTTCTCGACCGGCGCTTGGGCGAATACACGGTACCGCCGGAATGGGTTGTGCTCGCTGCAGGCAATCCCGCTTCCGATCGCGGTGTTCACTTCAGCATGCCCCGCCCGCTGCGTGGAAGATTCGTCCACGTCGCACTAGAGACCGATCTGCAAGAGTGGTGCCAATGGGCTCTAAGAGCCAATATCCTCCCCGAGGTCATTGCCTTTCTGCGTTTCAAACCGGACCTGATGCATCAGCCGGGAGCGCTCGATGCGAACGCCTGGCCCACTCCGCGCTCCTGGGAAATGGCTTCGAAAATCTTGCGTGGCTCGAAAGGCGCAAGCTCGGAACTCGAATTCGAGCTGCTGGCGGGAACAGTTGGAGACGGCGCGGCTGGCGAATTTACCGCCTTTCTGCGACTGTATCGTGAGCTTCCCGCCATCGATCAAATCTTCCTCCATCCAGAACGTGCGCCCCTACCGAGCGAACCGTCGGCCCAGTATGCGGTTGCTACAGCCATCGGCCGCTATGTGACCGATCAGTCTCTGAGCCGCGCGGTCACCTACCTGGACCGGCTCCCGGTCGAATTTAAGGTTCTCGCCATCCGGGATGCCACTGAGCGCGACCCGTCTCTCTGTCACACACCGGAATTTGTGGGATTCAGCGTACAACACGCGGGGGTGATTCATTGATAACTGAAAAAGCTATGCTGGCGGCCGTTCATATCAGCGTTTGGACGGCCACTAAACATGACAAAGAAGTCAGCCGCCAAGTGGCCGACCAACACGGCGCTCACGAGAGCGCCGGGCGATACAACAAGAAGCTTTTGCAGCAGGCCGCCAAGCTGGATGCCATCAAGACTCTCGCTGGGCAAATTCGCACGCACGTGTACAAAGTCACGCTGCCCTGGTCGGACGAAGGGTATCGCATCCTGCCGGCAAGTCTTTATTTTCAACTCGCCGAAGAGATGAAGGAATGGGAGCGGCAGTTCTACAACGCCGTGGATGAGTTCCTCGCCGAATATCCGAGTTACATCGAACAGGTCCGGCCAGCCCTCAGCGGCTTATTTCGGCCCGAGGATTACCCGGATCCGAAGAAGATCCGCGAGAAATTCGAGCTTCGGCTGGACATTCTGCCGATTCCGAGTGGCGAGGACTTCCGCGTCTCGCTGTCCGAAGAGCAGCGCGCACGAATCTCGCGGGATATTGATGCCCAAGTACGGGTGTCTTTACAACGGGGGACGCAGGAGTTGTGGATCCGGCTTCGCAAGCTGGTCGATCACATGGTGGCTCGTCTGCAGCAGCCTGAAGGTAAGTTATACGCTTCGGTCGTTGACAACATCGTCGAGCTGATTAACGTTCTTCCCAATCTCAATCTCACCGGCGATCCCACTCTCAACGCCTTCGTTGAAGAGATTCGCTCCCGTTTGTGCTCAGCGAGCGCGAAGGAACTGAAGACGAACGATCTTTTGCGAGCCTCCACTGCGCAAGAAGCGGCCGACATCGCCTCGCGCATGGCGGCACATATGGAGTACGGCGCTACCCCGGAATCGACGCCAGTGGAAGCGGCTTCACCTTCTCAGGCCGAAATACTGGCTGGGGACACGAGCGGCCAAATCTTTTCCCACATGGCTGCGTATATGGCAACCCAGTGAGGGGAGGGAAATACTACTCCTCGCGCTGTTTTTAGAAGCCCTCAAACAAACACGACCAAACCCTTTCCAGCGAAACGCCCATTGTGGGCGTTTACTCCTGGAAAGATCACCCGGAGTTGATGCCATGAGCTATGAATCTAAACTTAAGCTTCCCGAAACACTCGACGCGAAGCAACGCTTGACTCGGGCGAGAACCGATCTCCTACTGAGTCATCCCTTCTTCGGAGCGTTGTTGTTTCGATTGCGGTCCGAACCGATGAGCGGGATTCCATGGATGGCGACCGATGGAATCTCGCTGTTCTACAATCCATCGGCGGTCGCGAAGCTGCACCATTCCGAACTGGTCTTCTTACTGGCGCACGAAGTCCTGCACCCCGCCCTGCAGCATCATACGCGGCGGGGAGAGCGCGACCCGAAGGTCTGGAACATGGCCTGCGATTACGCTATTAATCCTTTACTCATGGATGCAGGCTTATACCCGCCAGCGGGCGTGCTCCAGGAAAAGCGCTTCCGCGGAATGAGCGCCGAACAGATCTATGCATTGCTCACCCAGGAGGATGGCGGACAGGGCTCCTCTTCACCTCATAACGGCGGATCCTCCGAGAAGGCCGCTTCCCAGGAAGACTTGCGCACAACTTCCGATGATTCGCAGGGAGCCCCAACACCAAAGGCGCCAGAGACACCAGGAGGGTACGGGCAAGTTCTCGACGTTCCGAACACAGATCGGCCCGGTGCCACTGCCACTGCGGAGCAGATCCGCGAGCAGGAACGGGAATGGCGCATTGCCGTGCAGGAAGCGCAGTCGGCTGCCAAGATGGCCGGCAAGTGCCCGATCGGTGTCGAACGCGCGTTCGAAGCAGCCGAGCAGTCCTCGGTCAACTGGAAAGAGACACTGCGCCGGTGCTTCTCAGAGACACTGGCAACCGATTACACGTGGTCGCGGCCCAACCGTCGATTCATTGGCTCCGGTCTGTATCTGCCAGGCATGCGGAAGGAAAGCGCGGGCGAGCTAGCGATTGGGATCGATTGTTCTGGTTCCATTGCGAATCGCACGCTGTCATTATTTGCGGCCGAATTGGCGGCGCTGGTTGAGGAGAATCACCCCGAACGCGTCCACGTCCTGTACTTTGACACAGAAGTGCAGCGGGTGGATGTCTTCGAATTCGGCCAACCCATTCAGCTCGCACCCAAAGGCGGCGGCGGTACCGATTTCCGGACCGTCTTCACGTATTTGGAAACAGAACAGATCGAGCCGCACGCGGTCGTGTTTCTGACAGATTTGTGCGGAAGGTTTCCAGAACAAGAGCCGCACTGGCCCGTGATCTGGGCCAGCACCGAGCAGACACAAGCCCCTTTCGGAGCGACCGTTTACATGGGCGCTGCGTAGCCTCCAGTTTTCCATCGTCCTCGATACGCGTACTGCCAAATCGCTAGGCCACGAGCGGGATGCCCGCGGCCGATCCTACGTGTGCATTTCAAATTGATGAGCCAACCCTGTTATGTCAGCCAAACAACAAGAATGGGCCGCGTTCCTTGCGCTTGTTCCCTACTTTTCGGCCTGTGTCGGACCATCGAAGCTCCGCACTCGACTCCTTGCAGCTATTCGGCAATTCGACGAACCGATCGTCACCCGCGACGTACTTTTGCTGCGCTCTGGCTTGAGCTTCTTTGCCGAGGAGTTCGACCTCGATCTGGTGCTCATGGAGTTGGTTCGCAACAGCGTGATTTGCCCAGTTGTGAATTCTCCATTCACATTCGCCGTGCCGCGCTCGTACCCGAAGGGAGCAGCCCTCTGCGAACGGTCACCTTCAAAGCCGCCCGACGCGTCTGGCTAATGCTCATCGATGTCTGCGAGGTCGGGACCAATGTTCCTGTTTCGCAGCCGTTGAACAAGCGGTCCTTGTAGCAGGGAAGATGATCCCTGATGGTTTGATCATGCACCGACACAAACGCGCTCACTGTTTAGCGAAACCCGTCATGCGGATGAATGTGGAACCGCAGACATCTCCTTTGATTCCTGGCAAAGCGAATTGTGTCGTATTTGAAAATAACTTTCTCGCGGAGCTTTCATGAATCAACGATGGCACCTGCAGCGGGATACTTACCGTCCTGCCGGCGAGGTGATAAATACCCGTGCATATGAGATTTCCGAGACCAATTCCGACCGTGTTGTCCGGGAATTTATCGCTGCACACCACTACCTGCAAACAACACCTCCCGCCCGATTTCGGTTCTGTTTGTACAAAGGCCAAGAACTCGTCGGTGTTGCCGTATTCGCGCATCCGACAAATGACCGCTCGATCACTGGCGCATTCGGTTGCGCTGCAATCGAAGGAGTTGAGCTCTCTCGTTTAGTTCTACTCGACGAGGTCCCCGGTAACGGCGAAAGCTATTTTGTGGGGCATTGCCTCAGACAACTGAAGGGACTCGGACTCGCCGGCGTAGTCACTTTTTCCGATCCCTTGCCGCGAAAGACCGCGAGCGGAGCAGTGGTCAAGGTCGGTCACGTTGGCACCGTTTACCAGTCCTTGAACGCTCGCTTCATTGGGCGCTCGTGCCCACGCTCGTTGCGACTCTTGCCGGACGGTAGCGCTCTGAGCGACCGAACCATTCAAAAACTGCGATCCGGAGAGCCTGGTACGCGGGCAATCCGTCAAGCGCTCGCGAGTGTTGGGCTGGCATTGCCAGAGGGACCGGTCGGTGAGGAATTGACTGCGCTGCTGGACAAGTACACGCGATCCGTTCGACATCCAGGAAACTTCAAATATCTCTGGTGTCTTTCGCGGGCTGCTGAGCAACACCTCCCATCCTCGTTGCCCTATCCCAAAATGGATCCCCTCTTTCACGTCCGCTGAAGCGTTGGGCCTGCAAAACAACATTTCAGGATCCAGAGAATCCGGATCTGAAGATAGAGCGTGAGACGTTAGATCGCTCGTTTAAGGAGAAACCCCCGCTTGCGAGTGGCCTTGTACCGTCTCTGAAACTCGCCCATGTGCTCGAGCAAGCGATGGCGAAGGTCGCGCCACGGTCCGGCTCGCTCTTCGGAGGGTTGCTGCAAAACCTCATTGAACGAATCGAGAAACCAATCCGGCGGCGGACACCTTGTATCGGTCATGGCCTGAAGGGCTTCACAAAGCGTCCAGAACTCGCGTCTGGATTCCGCTTCTTTCGGAGCCAGGATCAGCAGCTCGCGCTCAAATTCTTCTTTCGTGATGGGTTCTTGCAGCAGTGGCAGCATCGTCATGTCTAGTTCCCCTTCGTTGTATCCCAATTTCTCCGCGCATACAAAACGATCAGTCTTATGGCGCTTTCAGAGGATCTCTCCTATGCCGCAATCAGACCATCTTCTTCCAGGCGACTGCATCGCCCTCCTCTACCCGAGCGTCGGCGCAAGCCGTCATTCCGGCACCGTCGCTCACGCGACGCCGAAGTCCGTCTCCATCCAGATCGACGGTCTTCTCAGACCAAAACGATTCTTCTTCACTCGCGAAAATCGATGGCTCAGCGAATTCGGTCACGCGGTCTCGCTCGATCGAATCTCACCGACTTCGTCACCGCTAGACACTTTGGCACGTCGTCCAAAAAACACGTCCAAAAACCAGGGTTGCGAGTTACTCGCAGTTCGGATATGTATACAAATATCTGTCGATTTGCTTTCAAACAATGTGCTCTATTCCAATGATCAAAGCTAAAAAAGACATTCCCATCCAATCTCTCGTCCCGCTCCTGTTCGCCGCCCTCCTGCAGGCCTCGCAGTCGGTGACTGTCACACTGCATGACAGCAGCCAAATCAAAGGTGGTTTTGCCGGCGGTGGTGCTGACGAAATCAAGGTGCTGGTTGCAGGACAGACCCTTACGCTGAAGACGGCGACCATCGAAGACATTAAGTTCGACCCGGGACCTACAGGTGCTGCCACTCAGGGCTTTCCGCCAGCGATGTCGCCGTCGACGGTGCCCGCAACACCAGTTCTAACGGGAGCTACCATCCCGGGCAATACAGCTGTGCTTGTCCGGTTGATTGACGCGGCCGATTCCACGCATGATGAGGTAGGAAAGGTTTATCGAGCCTCGCTCGATGAACCGATTGTTTCGCCGACAGGTCAGGTGATCGTGCCTCGCGGCGCCGATACCTCGCTGGTGTTGACGGAACGCAAGCAATCCGGCCATTTCACAGGAAAGGCCGAGTTGACGCTCGCCCTGCGGTCCATCACCATCCAGGGAAAACCATACGATGTCGCTTCCAGCGATGTAGTGAAAGCAAGCTCCTCTCGCAGCGCTCGCTCCGGAAAAACCATTGGTGGACTGGCGGCTGCGGGCGCGGTGATCGGCGCATTGGCGGGCGGAGGCAAAGGTGCGGCGATCGGTGCCGGCTCGGGCGCTACCATTGGCACACTCGGCCAGGTGCTTACATCCGGCCAGCATGTCCGCGTCCCGTCGGAGACGCGACTTACGTTCCGTCTGCAACAGCCGTTACTGATTCAATAGCGGCCCGTCGCTGTAGCTCGTTGCATGATCGGGTTCGCAAAGGTGCGCTCAATTTTCGCAATCCATGCTGCCGTTTCCTTCAGATGCGCAATCCGGCCGCAGTAACCGAGGGTTTTCTTAGCCGCACGTTCGCTGCGTATCGCGTGTCGAGTGGTCCGCGCATATTGCCAAAGGAATGCTGCGAGGGAGTCCGGCGGGTGAAAGATATAGCTGGCATGCCCAGACTGCGGAATTTCCGAGACGATCGTGTTCTCAAAGAGGAACAGATACTCGTTGCGAAACAGGTAAATCGCCTTCGCGTGGGCCGCCAGTTGTCGATAGTACGATTCTTCGTAATCGGGCTCCCAGTTGATCAACCGGGCATCCACAGGGCCGCAAACGCCCCGGGAAAGACACCATTGAGCCGCTTCGCCGGCCTCCAGAGGCTCCTGTTCGATGCGGGCGCGTAACAAGGCAACCACCTCCGCATGTGGATGGAAATGGTTCCAGAATGCGCGCGACGCCTCAAACCGCCCGTGCAACAAGGCTGAATCCGGTATGGCCAGTGTGCTGGCAAACGGTTGTGACCAGGTGGTTGCCTGAAAACCGCTTTCCGTGCGGCGGAACCGTGTCTGCTGCCAGAATGTTGCTTTCACGTTTGTTGATCCTAGGGTGAGATGCGCCCACGTATTCCAATCCTCTGTCCAATGCAGTGGCAGCACGGCATTGTCAAACCGAATCAACATTTTCTTCCGGGCGTCCCGGTACACCGCGAAAGGCCCTTCAAATCGGAAACGACGCAGTGCGATTCGAACGCTCCGCGCTTCGGTATGCGGAACGAAGCGCAAGAGATCCTGAACAACGAAAAGATCCCCTCTCTTTTCGCCGGAAGCGAGCAGGCATCCCATCGTCCAAGGTGGAAATGAGACGAGGTGATTCGTGTCGTTCTGCAGCGCCAGGTAGTCGCGGCGAAGTTCCGGGTCGATTAAAATCTGGAGCCCGCGCGCGAGTTGCGTTTGTGTCAGGCCTGCTGTTTGGCTGGAGCCTGCTTTCAGCTCAAGGGCGCGCACCCGATACGCGAGCCGGAGCTCGGCGGGCGTACTGGTTTCGCGAACGCCCAGAAGCTCAAACCAGCTTGGTTGTTCTGCCCAGCTGATGGATCGATCCGGCGCGAAGAAATAGTCCCAAATCTGTCCGGTCGTAACCAACACCTTCTTAACGCCATGCTGCGCATCCGAGGCATCGAGCAGGACGAATCCGCGGCCGTTTCGGTTCTGCTTGGGACGGCTGGCCGCCCGAGTTGGAATTTGCGCCAGGTCGGGTCTCCCGTCCCGCTCTAAGTGCACCGCGGTTGTACGATCGATTTTGCCCACATCTTCCGCAATGTATAGCCGGTTGGCGACGGAAATTTGCGTACGCCATTCCGGCGAGAACGATAAGACCCGGCCATCCCGCAGTTCGCAGACAACTCCTTCCTCGGAAGGCTTTGCCGCTACGACGAGATGGCTCCAGCGGCTTGCCGGCATACGGATAACTGTACGGATTTTGTTCCAGGTTGCAACTGCAGTTTGATTCCTATACTTTCAAAGGAAAATCATGACGATAGGTCGAGTCATGCTGCCGCTCTTCGTAGCGATCGGATGCAGGTTGGCGCTCGCCGACACACTACTGCTGACAAACGGGCAAAAGATTGAGGGCCGCTATCTCTCGAGTACGCCGGACAGCGTGCAATTTGAGGTCGAGGGTAAGCCCTTCACCTATTCGACTTGGCTGATCCAGGAGATCCAGTTCCATTCCGGGACGAGCCAGCCGGCAGCCCAGCCACCGCCGTACACCGGTCCGCGCGGGAACCAGCAACAAGACCAGTTTTGCGAGGTTCTCACCGACTTCGTACACGCCCGCAATAAAACGGCGAGCGAACCGAATCCGATCCGTCGAGCCCAGATCCATTCGGCCGATCCTTGGAGTTTTGAGGACTCCATCGCCCGCGTATTCGGCCCGAACGGCGAGTTCGTCGATTGGACTGGTCGCCTGTTCTTTTCCGTTTCCGGCTCGGACGTGGTGTTTACATTTCAACCAACGTGCGGACCCGGTTCTTCTGTGACGTTGACAAACGGCTATCCGGTCGACTCACGAAGTGAGGCACGTACCGCCCGCATTTCTCTGTCCTCTCCTCTCGCGCAAAAGCTTCGCGACGCACCGCCCGGTGCGATCTATCGCGTGTCGGGCCACCTGTTTCCCCACAAAAATGATACAAACTCTAGAGTCCAGACAGATTCACGGCAGCGATTTGAAAGCGCTCAGCCGAATGGCGTTGCGAACGTCACAAATCCCCAATATCTGGTCCAGTTTACGGAGCTCGCTCCGGCCGGCCATTAAGCTCGACGGCTTCCGCAGTTTGCCGCAACGCTCTTAGCTGATCTGGTATCAGGTAAGCGCTTCGAATTCGGAAGCGGCAAATAGCGGCAGCGCGCTGAAGGCTCTCCGGTTTCGTGCGCTTTACGAGCATCCGGACATCATGATGCGGCCTTACGCGTCCTTGCCGAAAGACTCCTCGGATATTGATTTCGATGCTGAAGCACCAGAATACCTTCAGCCATTTGCGCAGGCTATCCTCTTCTGCAGCATAGAATCTCAGCATTGGGGTCATAGCCGCCTCACGATTGGCTGGTAAATACTTCCCGACTACCCCAGATCTATGTGGCTCGGCGTTCGCCGCTTTCTGGATACATCGTTTGACGGGCCGGTCATGAACTTCAGGCAGGGGCTGTCGGCATTCAGGCCGAAGCATCCAAGTCAGGCACGTGCACACTGTCATGCTCCACTGAAATCGCGGATTCTGAACCGAGGATGAATTTTACGGCACTTAAGTCGCGGACTGCGGTCACTCCACTGCATCTACCAGTCCTAGCCAATACCCAGGCGGATTCTAGCTGCGTTACCTATCTCAACCCACTCTTTGCGGAGATCCTCTTTCTTCTCAGGATCAACCTCAGCGTTGTATCGCGCTAGCGCATCCTTTACATCGGGCTCATCGTGCCAACGGTCGCGGTCGTGCTCTTCTTGTGCCCAGCGGGCTTTCATTGCCCGCCAGTTATTCAATCCGGCGAGGTCGAAGGGCTTCCGCCCTTCATGACCGCCAATCTCGCTCAATTCGGCCAGATGCCATTCGCCGTCGGTCGTTCGCTCAGCCTTCCATTCGAACGTACGAAGCAAAACCGGCGTGTACTGGATCGCTATCGCCACAGCGGTTCGTTTGTATTCTAGCGTGAGGTTTCCAGCAGCGGTTGACCGCTCGCAACGTACGTTTTCGATGCGCCAAACCTTCAGGTCGCTAAGCCGAAATCTGCTGTTGCCCGGCTCGCGACCGTGATCGCGGTACTTCAGGCCAAGTGGTGTCAGGTAATCGCCGTACTCATCCTGGATGAGAAGCCCCAGCTTCTCGGCTCGCTCGTATTCCCCGGCAGCATTTGAACGTATACTGCGCAGGATCTCCGCATGGTGCTTGCTGTTATCGGAAACCACGCGGACCTCGATGCCCTTGTTGGTGATCACCTCAATCTCATCATAGAAATCATCCATTTCCCATAACACATCTTGGACAAGGCTGAACGCCTGCTGCGGTGTCGGGCCGCCGAGGTTGCGTCGGTACAAATCGAAGAGCACCGAGACAACAAGGCTTGTACCGATAATCAGAAACGCCACGCCGAGCACCCACAGGCTCTTCGGCGTAAACCAGTAGCCCGCCAGAAAGACGACTCCCCAGGTTAGTTTTGTCATGTTCTCTTCTAAGCCCAACAAATTCCTATCACAACCGAATGGCACGGCGTTACCACGGCGAAAGCTCCAGCCGGGCAAACACACGCTTCATGCAGCCAAGGTAGGACTAAGGCCTCGTCCAATTCAATTGGCCCGAAGTCTTCTTCTGGGAGATTACCCGCCAAAAACGGCGCAGCGTGGAGTTTGAGCATGCTGACTGAAGGCAGCGCAGGACGCCGCTCAGAATGCCCAAAACCCAGGAAAAAAAGGAGACCACCGAAGCGATCTCTTGCCCTACCAGATCTCGAACAGACGAAGTCTGCGGTAATGAATACCCTGACATCGAAAAGCGGCCAGCGAACATACGATCATGCGACAGACGAATTCGTCGACTGGTACTGCTCGGAACCACCACTTGCCTTCAATCGCACCGTTGTTCTTCGATACCGGATTTACGTGGAGCAACGGCACCTCGCTCCAACAACCATCAAATCTCCGCTTGGCAGCAGTCTGGCGTGTGGCGTACGACGCATCTGACTCAGGCCTGCTCAGCCCAGAAATTGCAGCCGGCATCCGCCGAGTCAAGGGCGTCCGCCGAATCGGTGTGCGACTAGGCAACTAGCTGACAGCGATCAGGGCCGCTCACTATTGCTGAACTCCCGCGGTGACAGTCTTAGGAGCAAACGCAACTACGCTATCCTTGCTCTGCTTATTGGTTGTGGGTTGAGGCGCGGTGAACTCCTTGCGCTTTCGGCCGCGTCGTTCAACTACGAGAAGACCACTGGGTGATCGTCGACCTTCATGGGAAGGCCGGGCACATTCAGACGGTGCGAATTCCACTCTGAGCAAAGGAGGTACTCGATCGCTGGACCGAAGCAAGTGGCATCAAGGACGGCTGCCTCTTTAGAGCGATCAATAAGTCAGGAGCGATCTGGGCCAGGGCATGACGTCCAAAGTACTTTGGGAGATCGTCAAGAGAGCGGCCGAGGCTGCCAGCATTGACAAACTAGCACCGCACGACCTTCGACGAACATGTGCGCGTCTTTGCCATCTAGCGGGCGGCGAGCTCGACCAAATTCAATTTTTTCTCGGTCACGTATCTATACAGACAACGGAGCACTACCTCGGCTGCAAGCAGAAGCTCCGCTTTGCTGTGAACGACAAGATCGGCATCGAACCCTGATTGCAAGGGACGGGATTATTACCCGTCCCTTCGCGACCAAGGCGGATCTATTGGAGTGGGAGACGGGGATCAACCCGCGACGGACGGCTTGGCTAGCGCGTGTTCAAGTGAAAACAAATACAATAGCGTTTTCAATGGCTCTTTCTGGCTTTAGAGAACAACCCTACTTTTGATCTGTGCTTCCGACACGCTTAACGGAGCACAATCGGATCACGCGCCTCGCGAAAAACGATCTGTTCGGTACGTATCAAAGCGCGGTAGAATAAAGGGTGAAACCGTCCCTTTTCCCGGGAATGGCTCTCCTTTACAAATGGACAGCGCGCATTCTGGCGATAGGGCACCGGTCGCCGCCAAAGATATTGGAAGCATCGAGGGCTGGGAAGATCTCAAATGGTACTGCCTTGGGTGCAAAATCCGGGTAGTTCCAAAGGCCTGTGATCCTGACGAGAACTTTGACCGCGTGCCACATTTCGCGCGTTGGCCCGGTGAAAAACATGAGCCCACATGCGGTATTGAAGGACTGGATGCTCTGATCGAGAAGGTGCGCAAGAAAAAGCCGATCAAGTCCACGGACCAGCTGCTCGGAACTCTCCCTTATAACGTGAAATTCAGCCGTTCGGAACCGACGGGTGATCCAACTCCGACCGATACGGGTACCGCAGAAGGAGATGGTGATCCGACGGGCGGCCCAGACACTCCAAAGCCTGTCCGATTTACCCGCTCATCGAGAACCTCGATTAATGACATATGTCGGGCGCATGCGGTATTCAGGGATGGTGACTTTCGCGAATCACTCTCGCTCAACGTAGAGGGCTGCCTCGGAAGTAACTACCGCGATACGTTTTATCAGCTGCAGGATATTTGGAGAGGAGATCCTCTAAAGCTTCACGGCTGCATTTTCTATGGAGAGCTGCGCTTCAGAGTCAAGCCCAACTATGAAGACCCGGAAAAGCTGATTTTGACATTGAACCGCGGCATCCGGTCCACCGATGGGCGTACACAACCCTTTTATCGCGTCATCATCAGATGGCAAGAATGGGGCGATCAGCTCCGTAAGCTCTTTGTAAAAGACATCGAGGCTAAGCGGCTCGAAACGAACAAGCGGTTTGATACACCTGGCCGGGATAAAAGCGAACGCTTCATATCGGACATCAACGTCTATTTCCTCGGCCAACGGTTGGATGGCAGTCCGACCGACTTCGAGGTCGATATCTTCAAAAAGGTGGCTATCATCCAAGAGCCGAACGGGATTTATGAGGACCGGCCAACCCATAGCTTTCTAAAAGGAACTCCGCCGAGAGCGGAACCGCCTCCGCCGAAGCGCGATATTTGGAACAGCCCGTCATCCAAGCCACCGGAATGGGTGACGTCTGGTCTCGGCGCTGCGGTCGCTCCAGCAAGAGTGCCTGAGAAGCCGATTGTTCCACCTCCGCCGATTCCTCACCCGCATCCTCCGGCGCGACCAGTCACACCGGTTCTGAGGCAGCCCGCTCTCGCCATTGCGGACCAAGAGCGCCCCACCGAGTCCGCCAATAAACCTCCATCCGCAGCTCAACCGAGTCACCGTGCACCAAGGAACAGCCGAAGCCCCAACCTGATTGAGGCTGCTAAAGAGTGGTTCCGAAGTGTATTCGGCTAAGTAACTTGCCGTGACGATAAGCACGGCGGAGAATATGTGGCGAAGCCACAATAAATACCAAAGCGCATTGAATTTGTCGGTCAATGAGGTGTTATAGTTTTGTTATACCGGACCACAATTCGGAGGTGCCCAGGTTATGGCTAAAGGCCACGGCGGCGGCGAAGACCGCACCAAAATCAAGTTTCGTTTCTATGAGGTTGAGGTCGAAGGCGGAAGCGCTTCGGTAGAGCACAACATCAGCCAACTCGTGCAGGTGTTCGCCAACAGAAACAACGGAGCGCCCGCCCGGGTGCCACCGCCAAAACAGACGCGAGAGCTCGCGGCACCGGATGCCGAAGATGTCGAGGAGCCCGTTGAGGCTGATGAGATCATTGAGCCAGAGGACGATGATATTGCCGTTCCAGCCCGTGCCCGCGCGGCCCGGGCAAAGGCGGCTTACAAGCCGAAGCTTCCAAATTACCTGGCCGACCTGGACCTGATCGGTACCGATATCTCTTTCAAAGACTTCGCTGAAAGCAAGAAAACCAAGAAGCACACGGTCCGGTATCTGATCGCTGCCTTCTGGCTTAAACAAAACGGCCACAGCCCAACCGTCAACATCGACAAGATCTATACATGCTACAGCACTGTCGGCTGGCCCATGAAGATCTCCGATTGGGACCTTAACCTGCGGCAGCAAATCAAAACGAACCGCTTTCGCCGCATGCAGACCGGCGAATACGCCATCACTCCGATTGGCGAGAACGACGTCAAAGAATTCAATGGAACTGAGTGAGTTTGTTTCTCTCGTTCCTAACTTCTCAAAGCTCGCCCAAACCGATCAGATCCTGCACTTCGGGTGGTATCTTCACGTCCACCGGAAGAAAGAAACCTTTGATCAGCCCGCGATAAGGGCCTGCTACAAGGAGGTCTATATGGATGAGCCCAACTTGAGCCTCATGTTCAGGCGGCTCATCGATCGCCGGCCAAAGGTTGTTCTGCAGACAGCCGCGGGTCTCAAGATCGAGGTGCGTTCCCGGGGCGATCTGGATAAGAAGTACGGCCAACATGAGACCACGATTGCCGTGTCGCAGCTGCTCAGGGACTTGTCGGCGAAAGTGTCGGACGATGCCGAGCGCCTGTTTCTCTCCGAGGCGATCAAGTGTTATCACGTCCGGGCGCCGCGCGCGGCAATCGTGATGTCGTGGAACCTAGCCTATGATCACGTGCTTAATTGGGTGCTGGCGGACCAGGCGCGCATTAATGGCTTCAATGCCAAGATCGTTGCCCGGATCGGGGCCAAGAGAGGCGCCAGCCTGACGATGGCCAAGCGCGAAGATTTCGAGGAGTTGAAGGAACAAGAGGTCCTCGACATCATCAGCAATACCGGCATCCTACGGTCGAGTAACACCAAAAAGATCCTGGATACATATTTGACCCGCCGCAACCTGGCCGCCCATCCTTCCCTCGTCGACATCGATCTCGCCGCGGCCGACGACATGATCACGAGCCTGGCGAAGAATATCCTGCTGGCCCAGCTCTAACATGGAATGGATTAGCAATCCCTGGGTCATCGGCATCATAGGAAGCATTCCGGGCGGCCTGCTTATGAAGTAGGCCTCCGGCTTGTTGCTGGGCAAGAAGCAGTGGGATCGATTGTCCCAGCCGACTCTCGACGACGAGCACTTCGAAACTAGCCGCTGGCCAAGATAGATCGCGGGTGATGTTAGTGCCCAATCTACAGTGATCCGGCAGGGAGAGGGTGTGGAGCGATGTGAAGTGATCGCTGGATCAGTTTAGATGAGCCGTTTGCAATGAGGCGCTGGCGTTTGCGGCGGACGCGGCCACTTACGTTCTTATTGGAACCTCAATAGCGTTTTTTTGGGTAATGACGCACTCAGATCTTGCCGTTGCTTCTCAACAATTGAAGTCCGTGGGCGCCCTGCGTTTAGATGGTAGGACGAATGTCAACAGCGCGCAAGCTCCTCCATAGACGAGCGTCGAAGTGACGTTTTGCATAGCGCCCGCCGCGGGAGCGGCTCAGTTTAGTGCTGACGGTGCAGTATTTATGTAATGAGCTGTTCGCACTCCGTCCTCATTTGCTGCTGCTATAACGAATCCCGTCCCTCTCTTTGATACGAGCCTGAAAGGCGATCGCTCTGACACGAGCCCACACGGATTAACTTGCAAAGGCGCGTGGAGACCCCTTCGACGTAAATCGAACCCGGGAAACGCGCTTCTTTCGCGACGAACACCAAAGTCTTCGTAGTCGAGTTTTAAATCACGTAAACACACGTCCTTCCCACTTCAGGAGAAAACCAACAATGGAAATAGTGGTCCGCACTACCGATTTCGCCCGGGTACTACGCCTGATACAGGCTTTGGCAGACCGGAAGAACACCATCCCCGTTCTCGGCACCTTACTCATCCGAGCGGACGCAAAGGGCGTCTCCATCACCGGGACCGACCTGGAGTTCGGCGGTGTTTCGTACTGTCCCGCAACTGTAAAGAAACTCGGTTCTGTGGCAGTTCCCGCGCGCCGTCTCTCTGAATACGTACAAATGCTGCCAGAGGGGGATCTTGTGCTGAAGGAGCAGTCCAATGGTTGGGTATCGCTCGCCTGCGGGCGCTCCCAGTCGCGCATGGCAACGATTGACGCAGCCAGTTATCCCGACCTGCCGAAACCAACCCGGGAGGGCTCCTCGCTTTCCGCCAGCGTGCTCGCTCGCGCCATCGAAAAAGCGCTTCTCGCCGCGTCTCCCGAATCGACGACCGTTGGTCTCGCTGGCGCTCTCCTGAAAGTGCAGAAATCGACATTGACGATGGTTGCCACCGATGGGCACCGCCTAGCGTACGTTACTGCCGCGGTCGAATTGCCTGATTTAGAAAAGCCAGTCGACGTTCTGATTCCACGAAAAACGCTAACCGCGTTCCTGCGCTTCGCCGAAGGCCGGAACGATCAGCCTGTTCGTTGCACGGTAACGGACAACCATCTGTTCTTTGTGTGGCAAGAGCGGCTGCTTTTCAGCCGTAAACTCAGCGGGGCGTTTCCCAATTACGAGCGCGTACTCCCCCAAACTCATGCCGTATCGCTTGCTCTGAATCGCAAGGAATTGTATGGCTCGCTCGAGCGTGTAGCGCAATTCGCTGAAAATAAGAGCCGCTGTGTCGTTGTCGAGGTATCTCCCAATCAGATGACTGTGCGCGCTCAGGACGCCGCGATCGGCGAAAGCGAGGAAGCGCTGCCCGTGAAATACAGCGGAGACATGGTACGCATCGGATTCAACGCGGCTTATCTGGCCGACTTTCTTAGCCGCGCGGAACACAATGAAGTCCGCTTCCTGTTTAATAATGCCGACGCCGCGACGGAGTGGCAGCCGGTCACCGAAGCAGCCGCGCCCGACTTTCGCTACGTCGTCATGCCGATGCGAGTCAACTGAACTGTCTTCATCGATAAAAAGCTCAAGAGAGGAACACTAATCATGTTTGCTGAACTCGAATCACTTCTCGTGGAACGTACGCTGGTTCTTACGGTGTCTGCCGTACCCGGCGGCGCCATTCGCGTGAACGTGATCCCGAAATGTCTAACGGAAAACGATACGGCCGAGAAGGCTTTAACGACACCGCTGTCAATTACCGGCACAGCGGCAGAACTCGATCGTGAATTGCCCGGTCAATTGACCAGCTATACACAGACTGTTCTTGAAACCGCTTCCACGCTTCGCCAAGTCCGGGAGGCGCATCAATCGGCGATGAAGGACCTGGAAGCCGAGAACAAGAAAGCACTCGATACCAAGCGCAAGTCGGCCGGAACGAAGGCGCCAGCAAAGTCGGAAGACAAGGATCGGGAGAAAGAGCAAAGGCCGGCGGAGACAAAAGCAGCGCCCGCGGCGATGGTCAGCTTGTTCGATGATGCACCGGAGAACACGGTCGGCTCGCCGGACAGCGGAAGCACGGGGATCTTGGAACTGGAATCGCAGAAGCCAACAACCTAAATCAACCCACAAAACAGGAGATGATTCTATGCCCATCGAAGCACGCTCGCTCGAGCGCTCCTTCAGCTACAACGGATTGCGTCTACCGGATCCGGACCCGAGGCTCACACCCGAACAGGTCCGCGATTTATACGCGAGCACCTATCCCGAGATCACAACAGCAGTGGTCGAGGGGCCGGATGCGAGTGGCAAAACACTTCACTACAAATTCACTCGCGCCGTTGGAACGAAGGGATGACCGAGCAGGACTGGCAGCTCGAAGCGGCCCTGCGCGAACTGGACGAGTTTGCGCGTGATCCGCATCGGGACTGCTTGTTGAACAAGTTCATATGTCAGGAATCAATTCAGCTCTCGGAACTTCTCGGCTCGGCTCTCGGCCTCGGACCGGGCTATTCGCCGCGACGAGTTCGCGGCGCCTTGCTTCCCGCGCCTCCCGGCCTGGTACACCCGGGCTGATTGCGCCAGGACCAGGCTTCGTCATTCCCCAACTCCGGCCCGAGCAATACGAGTTCTCTCAAAAGGCCTGTTCGTTCCATGCCGCGCAATTCGTTCAGAACCTGTTCCGAGCCGGAGTCGCCCGGCCAGGCAACTGGTTCGCGTCGCGGAACATCCATACATTCCTCCAAAGCACCTTAGAAGACTTTGTGGGCGACCGCGTGGCCGTCATTGATCGCGCGTTTAGCCTTTTCCTATCCCTTAGTCCAACGCCAGATTTCTATGGTGCGGAACAGGAAAAGCTCCAACCGGAACGAGTCCTGCTCTCCTTTCAGGTGATCGATACCGTTGCCTGGGTCAATCTCATGCCGGCTCTCGAACTGCTCGCCGAAGACCATGATCTTCTGCCGTCGTTCTTCTACCATTCGCTACAGCAAGCAATGTCTCGCTGGTTCCGGGTCTTCGATTTGGAGGAAGCGCGCTGGCGTTGGGACAATTGGCTGGAGATGCGCGAAGCAGAGGAGGATGAGGACTCTCCTCCTTTGGAGGAACCTGCCTTACCAGCCTGTGTGAAACCCAACATGCCGAAGCTGCCCCAACCGGCTCTCGCGTATGCGCGAAGCAAGCGAGCCAAGGCATTGATCAAAGCCGTGGAGTCGCTTGTTGAAGCCAGCCAGCGGTCGCATCCCGAATTGGTCACACTTTCCCAGGATGACCGCGAAGAGATCTATACAGATTCCGACCCCGATGTTCCGATGCTGGCGCTCGCCTTTGGCGAGCACGATGTCATTACGGAATTCCTCAACCAGGAAATCGAAAATGCCGGACAAGTCACGCTCGAGCCTTGGCCCACCTTCAAAATGGACGGAACGCAGCCGAACTCAATCCGCGCTGCGTTCGAATGCGCAGATGTGGCACTCGATACGCTAGTTGCCGCCGCTCGTATTCTGTTGCTCGTGCCCGGATTCCAACCCCTCAGCTAGAAAGGTACACGCATGCGTTTCTCCGCAGACTACAGCACGGACGCGCCGTTCCATCTTACGTCTGCCATTTTGTTGTATGGCAGTCAGCAGAAAATCCGGCTGGCGACCGTTCACGCGACTGAGCCAAACCCGAACGGCGGACCTCCTCTACTCAGCGAGGGGCAGCCCGTGTCGCGGCAGTTCCTCGACCAGCTCTGCCGGAACTTACAAAGCGAACTGCCGGTGACATGGCTGCCAGAACACGTTCTGATCTGGTCCCAGCGGCTCGTTGCCTGGTGGGAGCCGGCACGCGTACGTCCGATGTTCTTCAGCCCGGAGTCAGACGGCAAGACGCTCGACGGCAAACTCTATCCGCACCCTCCTTTGCTCTTTGCGGTCCGTGATCGCCATCTATTCGTTTGGGCATTCGCAGACGATAACCGGCCCCGGCCGAAGACGCCGCTCTTGCAAGCACCGTATTGGAACACAAGTGAGGACGGAGCTGTCTGCCACGGTTCCATGACCACACCTCGTCAGATTGAAGTGGAGCGGTTGACGCAGTGGTCGGAAGCCTATTTCGGCAGCCGCTTCACACACTCGAACCTCGGGCGCACTCTCTGTCGTCACCCGGAAGGATTTCTCGGCATGTGGCGCGATCTGGCCGGACGACGGCGATTTCCGATCAAATATCTGTTTCCTAAGAAAACGTTGCGTGAGACCTTATGCCTAAACAGTCCGTACATCGCGTGAAGAACTGGATGCTGACAAAACGCATCTCCGTTGTTGTTGTCGGTTGCGGCGGCACAGGCTCCGCCATCCTATCCGGTCTGCCCTATTTGCATCACGCGCTGCTGGCGGCCGGTCATCCATCTGGTCTTCAGGTTTATGCCATGGATGGGGACCGCATCAGTGACACCAACTGCGTTCGCCAGCCGTTTACATCCAGCGAGATCGGCCTGTACAAAGTACGCGTCTTAATGCAGCGTCTCAATGTGTTTTGGGGATTAGATTGGGCCGCAGTTCCCACCCACGTTCGATGCGGACGGGACCTGCCCGATTGCGACTTTCTAATCAGCTGTGTCGATACTCGCGCGGCGCGCGCCACGCTGGGTCGAATTGTGCGGCTCAAGACCCGTCGCTTCCACTACTGGCTCGATACCGGTAACAACGCTAGTTCTGGTCAATATGTTTTAGGCGAGCCGCTCCGGCCGAACCGGAGGGGAGCATCAACGCGGCTACCATGCGTCGATGAATTATTTCCGCAGATCGTGAACGCGAAACTGGATGCACGCGATTCCCTGCCTGCCTGCAGTGCGGCGGGATCCCTCGTTCGACAGGAACCGTACATCAACGGGATGCTCGCACAGCATGCGCTCGCATTGCTTGCACGCCTGTTCCGCCACGGTGAAATCTCCTATCACGGCGGGTTTCTATGTCAGGAGACCGGCCGGGTTAATCCCTTGCCCGTAGATCGGTTCGTCTGGGCGCGCATTCAGAATCCTCGACCGCGACCGCGGCCGATCTGACCGCCGAGCCGGACCAACTTCGAGCGGAAAGCCAATCGGTTATTTTCGTCACCGTGGATGGGAAAGCAGCGGGCCTCGTCAGTGTCGCCGATCCCGTCAAGTCGTGCGCGCCAGAAGCGGTGAGCTTGCTGCACCAAGAGGAAGCGAAGATTACCACGCTCACAGGCGACAGCCGCACGACTGCTCTTGCCGTTGCCGAGCCACGCGGCATAGACAGCGTAGAAGCAGAGGTGTTGCCGGAGCAAAAAGCCGAGGCAGTTAAGCTGCAAGCCGCTGGCCAAGTCGTCGGCATGGCCGGTGATGGCGTGAATGATGCTCCTGCTCTTGCCCACGCTGATATTGGGATTGCCATGGGCACAGGAATCCATGTCGCCATGGAGAGCGCCGGCGTCACGCTCGTTCAGGGTGATTTGAGAGGAGTGGCACGAGCGCTTCGGTTGAGTCGCTGCCGCCATGCGCAACATTCGCCAGAACCTGTTCTTCCCGTTCATCTACAACGTGCTGGGCGTCCCCCGTTTCGGCGGGAATCCTTTATCCCTTCGTCGGGATTCTGCTCAGCCCCATGATCGCGAGTGCCGCCATTGACTTTTAGTTCGGTTTCGGTAATAACCAATGCCTTGCGATTGCGAAAGGTAAAACTCTAAGTGTTGCTTCATACGCTCAGCATCTGGGCGCTGGTACTCTCAGGAATATCGTTTGTTGTGATCGCATTGGATCTGATGTTTCACCGCCAGAAGATGATGATCATGAATTTTGTCTGGCCTGTCACGGCGCATTTCGGTCCCTTTGCTTTCTGGAGTTACTTCGGTTTCGGCCGACAGAAACCGCGCAACTTGGCTGTTCTGTTTCTCTGGCTACCCCTGCATTTTCCATTGCCTATTGGCGGCGCTATTTGCTTTGATCAGATGCCGAACTCATCTTTACACGGCACGCCCGCCCTGCCACCCGCGAGACGCTCGGGCTCGTCGGCGAAGTGCGAACGCTGATACATGAAGCGGACATCGCTACGCCTGACCTCAAGCTTTTGAGCGCCGTGGAGCAGCAGGCGGTGAATGGCACGAGACGATCAAGGTAATCGATGTCACTGGTCCCGGGGCCCTCCATGAGCGGCACGAAACCACCTCGAACGAGCACGGGTTTCGGAGATCACCGAATCCGGCGCCGCGTCGATCGCGTTGCATCGCCAGCCTGGGGTGGCATCGATTTTCTCAGGCGGGGGGGAGGAGTGTCATGGGCTCGGTTTCCAGCTTTCCGGCACGACCTGATCGTACCGCTGCTTCCTTCCGCCCTGACTGTGGCGCTGCTCGCGGCGGTTGAAAGCCTGCTTTCGGCTGTAGTTGCCGACAGCATGACTGGCGACCGACATAATTCCAATGTCTAGCGGATCGCGCAGGGCATCGCCAATCTTCTATCTCAGCTTTTTGGCGGCATTCCAGCCACTGGAGCAAAGAGGCCGGTGGCCGGGATCGTGCATGCGCTGACGCTTCTAACAATTCTGCTGATTGCAGCGCCCCTCGCGCGCTTTACTTGGATGTGGCTACTACCCCTTTACCGAAATGTTACGCCAATACACCCGGTCATTGAGATAGATGTCTACGGTCTTATCACCGATACCAGCCATGAAGTCGGAAATGGATCGCCACTCTTTCCGGGAGGCTCAGCACCCGTCGGTTATTCTTATCAGACAAATCTACTCCCGTCGAGTCTTCTATTTTTATCACTTCCGCACGATGCCCGGGTTTCCAGCCGTCAATTAAATTTGACGGTCGCACGGCTTGGTCCGACGATCTCCGAACGAGCGACCTTGTGGGGCTACCCGTAGGAAGACCACTGAGTAATCGCCGACGACATCGTCGAGCATAGCGAACTCGTGGTCACTGCTTTTGTACTCCCAGAATTTTCAGCTCGGGCATCCTCACGGGTTTAGTAAGAGCTCAGCCTTCAGAACTTGCTCCTTGGACGAATACCGCAGGCGGAACCCCAGCCGCGTGCAGATATTCGCCATGTGGTCATTTTCGGACAGTCTATCCGCCGTCACTCGATCCAGCTTCTCCGCTCGTGCAAACTCCAGCAGCCGCCGCAGCATCTCAGTACCCAGGCCGTGATGTTGGAACATGTCGCTGATCAGCATCGCAAACTCGGCCTCGTTTGCATTAGGGGCTTTGTTCAAGCGACCAACGGCGAGGAGCTCGCAGTCCGCCGTCTCCGGGTTCTGACCCTCAGCCACTAGAACCATTTCGCTGTCGTAGTCGACAAAGCAAATACGCGTGAGCCGCTCGTGCGATACTCGACGATCCAGCTTGATCATGTGGAAGTACCGCAAATAGACGCTTTGCTCTGAAAGCGTGGTGTGAAATCGGACCAGGAGCGGCTCATCCGCCGGCCGGATCGGACGAATGAGAATCTCCCTACCATCGTCGAATCGCCATGGCTTCACGTATTGGTCTGGATAAGGTCGGATAGCGAACCTCCGGATGGCGTCTCTCACACTACTGTTCCGTTACTCCGCGACTTGTCGCGCGAGTGCAGGCTCAAGCCCCCAGGCAAGTATATGTCCGAGAGTTCCTTGTGCTCGCCCCGGTCGTCTGCTTTGAGTTCCCTGCGCTCAAACTCGAGTTCGGCCTTTTCCGTGTCTGCCTGCGAGTGGATGGACCTATTCACCGGCGGCCGTTGAAATCGCCCCAGCGACCAGGCCCACGGTCCCCGCAACCAATACGTTGTTGTGGGTCGCATGCGCAGTTGCGACTCCGGGCACCAGACTCGCCGTCGAAAGGATTCCATCGTTCGCACCCCACACGCCGCACGCACCAGCCGATCCGTCCTATGCGGCGGCTCGTCTTGGGGCGTGAAGGGATTTATTTGGCTTCCGTGATATGGGAGCACCGACTACTTTAGGTCCACGCCGCTTACGGGCACGTCTGCGCCGGTTGCGGTATTGCCGAAGGGTCAGCTTGAGTATAGCCGGTACGACCCTCGATCATTTCGCAACGCTGCTTGGGAAATTCAAATTCGACAGATGCTTACTTTGCCACCGCGAAAGTTGGCTAAGGAGATTCTCCAGGAGCCGCAACCTCACCTGGCCGAAGAGCCTGAGTGGTATAGATTGCAGTACGAACTGCTCGCTATCGGGCTACATAACGACGCGGTCACACCCTCCGCCCGGATGATGCTTGAGAAGGGGCGCGAGTGCATCGCTAGTATGATTCAACGGATTAGGGGAACTGCCTAATCCGGCCGTTTACCGATCTGGATTGCTACGTCGAAAAAGCTAAACCAGAGATAGCGCAACGGAAAGGAATCATGACACAAACGATGAGTGCAATAGGCAAAGTGAAATTGAGATGTACATCGGTGGGCGCACTCGCAGTCGGGGCGGTCGCTTTTGGGGCGGCGGCGATCGGCGCACTGGCGGTGGGTTCCATGACAGTGAGGTGCCTGAGAGTTTTGGAAGCCCGCATCGAGAAGCTCTCAATCGGTATGCTAACCGTGGATCACTTGCATGTTCGGTCGCAATCGGAAGACTGCGACTAATCGCCTGAGGACTGTACTTTTTGCAAAGCGGCAGGTGTCGAATCCGGTTCTGCTGCGGGTGACCAGCTAGAGACCGCTGAATATCGGAAACGACTCCCGATCCCTCGTCGACGGCAGGCGCGACACTAGACGGTTTCAGCCTCAAACACTTGGGGGAAGTCTGACGCAACCCCAAATGGCGGGAGAATGTCATGGCTGGGAGTGCGTATCTGAATTTAGATCCACTTCTTCTGTAGTAATACGACCTTGATGAGTTGCGTAAGGCTTACATAGCAAAGCAGCGTCAACATCAGGATCGGCCAATACATGAGCGGCAGGTGTGCGAGGCCCAGCGAAGAGGCCAGTGGGGAATAGGGCAACCATATCCCAAAAGCCATTATCGATAGCGTTGTGACCGTCAGCGGCCAACTCGCTCGGCTCTGTATGAAGGGGATTCTATTTGTGCGAATGACATGGATGATGAGAGTCTGCGTCATCAACGACTCGACAAACCAGCCCGTCTGAAATACTTGAGCACGGGACGGATCCCAGCAGTTGAAGACCCAGAGCATGACGAAAAAAGTCGTGTAGTCAAAGATCGAACTGATGGGGCCGATGTACATTATGAACCGCGTGATCTCACCGATATTCCAGGGACGCGGCCGCGCCACTTGCTCTTCATCCACCGAGTCTATTGGGATCGGTATTTGCGAAAAATCGTAGAGGAGATTGTTGGTCAACACTTGGATGGGGGCCATCGGAATGAAAGGGAGGAATGCGCTCGCTCCTAGCACGCTGAACATATTACCGAAGTTGGAGCTCGCCCCCATGCGAATGTATTTGAGGATATTAGCGAAAACTTTCCGCCCCTCGGTTACGCCTCCTTCCAGCACCATCAGGTCTTTTTCCAACAAGATCAGATCCGCAGACTCTTTCGCAATATCAGTAGCCGTGTCCACCGAGATGCCGATGTCCGCGGTTTTTAGGGCGGGAGCGTCGTTAATGCCGTCGCCCATGAATCCGACCACGTGTCCGTTGCTCCGGAGAACGCGAATGACACGCTGCTTATCGGCGGGAGAGAGGCGAGCGAAAAGCGTGGTCTTCTCCGCCGCCGCCGCCAGTTCCTGGTCGGACATTTTCTCCAGGTCTGCGCCAAGGAGCATTGGGTCGGCTGAAAGAGCCACGTCCTTGCATACTTTGCGGCTGATGAGGTGGTTGTCTCCGGTGAGGATTTTCACTGTCACACCATGCTTGTGAAGTGCCTCGATTGCACAAGCCGCGGTGTCCTTCGGCGGGTCCAGAAACGCGACGTACCCTTTGAGCACGAGTTCGCACTCATCATCCTTCGAACAGACCTGCTTTCCCAGCAGCTCCTTTTTTGCCACTGCCAGCACCCGGAAACCATCATTGCTGAGGCTCTCGTACTCTTCCTTTAGCCCGACGATAAGATTGGGGTCCATCGGTGACAGCTTGCCGTCCAGTTCGAAGTGCGAGCACTGGTGGAACATCTCTTCGGGAGCCCCCTTCGTGAGCAGGATTGCTTTGCCTTCGGGATTTTCCACCAGTACGGACATCATCCGCCTGGTAAAGTCGAAAGGAATCTCGTCGAGCTTCTTGTATTTTGAGACGGCAGTTTGCCCGTGGAAGTCAGGGCTATCCAGGATCGCGCGATCAAGCAGGTTCTTAAGGCCCGTTTGGAAATAACTAATCAGGTAGCCGTCTAAGAGTACTTCCTCAGTCTCCCGCCCCGCGACGTTGCAATGCCGCTGGAGTACCACGCGATCCTCGGTAAGCGTTCCGGTTTTGTCGGTGCATAAAACGTCCATGCCGCCGAAGTTCTGAATTGCGTTAAGCCGCTTGACTATTACCTTCTTGCGGCTCATGGCGAGCGCACCCTTCGAGAGACAAACGGAGACGATCATGGGCAGCATCTCGGGAGTGAGGCCCACGGCCACAGCCATGGCAAAGAAAAAGGCGCTTTTCCAGTCGTGCTTTGTGAACCCGTTGATGAGGAAGACCAGGGGCACCATCACGGCCATGAACCGGATCATGAGCCATGTGAAGCGGGTGAGGCCCTGGTCGAAGCTTGTGAGCGTCCGTTCCCCCGTGATCGATCCTGCCATGCTGCCGAGATAGGTGTGTATCCCAGTCGTAACTACCACGGCGGTCGCCGTGCCGCTTTGCACGCTCGTGCCCAGAAAGCAAATGTTCTTGAGCTCCGTCGGTGAGCTCAAAGTCTTAGTCTCGGCGTCGTGCAATTTCTCAACGGGGAGCGACTCCCCGGTGAGGCTCCCCTGATTAACAAAGAGATCTTTCGAGGCGAGCACCCGCACGTCGCCCGGGATCATGTCGCCTGCGGACAGGTTGATGATGTCCCCCGGCACCAAGTCCCGGAGCGGCATCTCCCGCGCGCGGCTATCTCGAACGACGGTGGCAGTCACGTGGATCATGGCCTTGAGCTTCGCCGCCGCCGCGTCCGCCCGTGCCTCTTGCAAGAAACGGAGCGCCACACTGAGCAAAACCATGGCAGCAATAACCGTCCCGGCGCGTGCGTCGCCTGTGCCGAAGGAAACCGCCGCTAGGGTCGCAAGGAGAATTACCAGCGGATTGCGAATGATTTTGAAAAGGCGAACGGGCCAGCCTTGCCGGCGTTCTTGCGCTATCTCATTCGGGCCTACTGCGCGCGCGCGTTTCTCGGCCTCCTGTTGCGTCAGGCCGTCAGGAGTCGTCCGCAAATCTCGAAGCAGCTCTTCACTGCTCTTCCCGGCGGCATCGAGAACTGCCGGTGAAACACGAATGTTCTGGTTCTTTGTCTTCTTGGCAATCGCCGGCTCGTCCAGGTGCGCTGGCGACCCGACGAAGCTAGGGCCTGTTATCGTTTTGGGGTTGCCTGAAGCCTCCGCCGCGTTACGCGCATCGGGTGTTGTCATCCTTCCTCTAAACGTTACGCACTGGAACTCGCTGCGTCAGCGCTAGGCAGCCGCGCGGGAGTGTGCCAAGTAGCGATGGCGGCGAGGGCCCGTTCCGGCCGCTCAATCAAAGGTGTAAGCTGGCCAAGGTGAACCGCACCGGTATTGCCGTCCAGCGACACAAAGTCGCCCTCGTTCAGAACTGTCCCTCCGACCCGGCATTGGCGGTGGTCCAGGTCAATTTCCAGCCGTGGACAGGCCACAAGGCAGACCTTACCAAGCTGGCGCGCCACTACCGCAGCATGAGACGTGCGCCCACCTGAGGCGGTGAGGATCCCGGCCGCGAGCGCCATGCCCTCTATATCTGTCGTTACGGTTTCCCGCCGCACAAGAATCGCCGGTTTGCCCAGCTCCGACAGGCGCTTCACCGCTTCGGAGTCCAGCGCCACAGCTCCGCTCGCCACGCCGATGCTCGCTACCTGTGCCACGGCCAAGGTCTCGGGTACCGGTAGCGCGAAGCTGGTGCGGACCACGGTCCCCAAGTCTATGCCGTCGAGCCGTTTGAGAGCATCAGAGGGTGTAAGCAGCCCCTCTTCTACCATGTCGACGGCAATCGCCAGCGCTGCCCAATTCGTTCGCTTAGCTCGTCGCGTCTGCAGCAGGAATAGCACGCCGGATTGAATCGTAAACTCGAAATCCTGCGCATCGCCAAATAGCGCCTCCAGCTCGCGGCAGATCTCGTTCAGCCGTACCCAGGAGGTCGGCTCCAGAAGGCGCAGGCGGTCTTTATCACGCAGTCGCTGACGCCCAGCCACCACATCCTCCCCTTGCGCGTTGAACTGGAAGTCGAAGTAGAGTTCCCGCGCTCCGGTGGCGGGATTGCGCGTGAATGCCACGCCTGAGCCCGACCCTCCCCCGGCATTTCCGAAGACCATAGTTTGTACCGTTACGGCTGTACCGGCTTCCTCGCTGATATCGTTCAAACGGCGGTAGCTAACCGCTTTCGATGCATCCCAGGAGCGGAACACCGCAGCAGCGGCCTCGGCAAGCTGCTCTTGGGGATCGGTAGGAAAGGCGCTACCGGTCAACGTGGAATAGCAGTCCAGCATCGCCAGCGTCAGCTCCCGGAGACTGCAATGGTCGAGTTCCCCTTCGTTCTCCGCCTCGTCTCTCTTCAGCGCTGCCGCTATCAGTCCATCAAACGATGCTGTTGATAGATTCGCCACGACTTCCGCGTAACCCTGCACCAGACGGCGGTAACTGTCCCACGCGAGCCGTGGGTTGCCAGTCAGTCGGATTAGGGCCTCGACCGTCTCCGCGTTAAGGCCGACATTCAGCACGGTTTCCATCATTCCTGGCATGGACACTGCGCCACCCGAGCGAACCGAGACGAGCAACGGCCGGCGGCCTGCGCCAAATCCCAGGCCAGTTGCGGTTTCGAGCTTGGCGATGCCCTCAGATAAAGCTTGTTTCAGCGCTGGTTCCTGCGCCGGTTGGGTGCGCCGACACCAAGCAGTGGGCAGCACGAAAGCCGGGGGCACCGGGAGGCCGATCTGCACCATGCGCATCAAGTTCCACGCTTTGTTGCCGACCTCTTCTGCGCCGTCTAACGCCAGGGCTGAGCCCGGCAGAATGGGATAGAAGTCAACCATCGATAACATCCTCAAGCACGTGGTCGCGCAAGATCAGACTAGCGCGCTTCAGCGCATCGGCTGCCGCCTCTAGTTTGCCGCCGATCTCAGTAAACAGATGTAATTGCCGGAAATCCTGCGCGTGCTTGACGGCTGACGCGGCAAGCGTGCGCTCAGCATCATCGGCCTGACGCTCTAGGACAGCAAGGCGGTCGATCGCTGTCAGGAAATCCTCTTTCTCAAGAGGACTCGCAGCGAGGCCGATTTGCTTAGCGTGGCCCAGCGCCTTGATCCATTCCCCCGATGCTTCCGCCAGCAGGTCGGCCAACGTCTGCAACGCTTCCACCGGCTCGCCCCCGAGCGTGTTCAGGTGGAGGAGGAAGGCCGCATCTTCCAACTCGTCCGCGGCGTCATCTGCCGCTTGCAGCAACGGTACGAATACCGCGTAGTCAGGGCGGCGACTCACCGCCTCACGCGTTTCAATGAGCAGATGGTCGGCATCATGCTCAAATCGGCGGGCGCGCTTGGCGCGTTTGCCAGCACCGTCCGGCTCGGCCTGTAATCCGTCGCGTACTGAGCTCGCGAGTTCGAAAACCAAGCCTGCGTGATCGGCAGCGAGATGCAGCATCTGTTGTTCCTCGTTGCTGAAATGTGTGGCTAGGGTCACCCGAACACGATCATGAATCAGTGCTGGCGATTGGCTGGACAAAAGACCATCCGTTGCAGCGCGGAAGACGAAGCGCAGAAACTTAAGTGCTTCCGCATCGCCCAGCAGATCGCAAAGCCGGTCGCCAAATTGCAGCGATGATCCGGCGGTGGCCTCAATTGCCTGGTTGACCAGCCGCGCGCCGCCCAGTTCCAAGAAGCCACGGTGTCCAGCCTCGGTCTCCGCCGCCCAGTTCAGTAGAGTCAGGCGATCCGGCCCGCGCAAAAAAGCCCGCAATTGCTTGCGCGCTCGGTTCCAATCAATCAGGAACACGAGGCGCGAACCGAGGAATTCAAGGTAAGCGCGACAGCCCTCGGCATCCTTTGCCTCAATGTGCCCGTTCGCCATGTAAAATGCTGTGCCGGTGGCCAGGGATGCGGTGCTATCGTTGTCCCACACTACAGCATGTGGTCTCAACATGTTCTGGAAGAATGCAAGCCGTTCGGCATGCACATCTGTATAGGTGACGCTAACGGCCAGCTCCTGCACGTGGATCACGATCACATGAGCGTCCGTGGTGCCGATATCGTTTTGGATCACCAGCCGGCCACCAGCGCGAGTGGCGGTGGTAGCCAAGCCTGGATGGTTGAATTTCAGCTTCGCAGTGCGATTGAGCCCCTTCATGAAAGCCGAGACCAATGAACGGTCGGCCTCAGCGAGATTGTAGACGGCAGCGCCGTCCAGCCTCTCTTCGGCTAACTCAGCCTGCATGGCATTGAGCCGTTTATGCAAATCCATCACGAGCCGATGCAAGCTGTCCGGGCTATCGTGCCCGGCTTGCATCATGGCGGAGATGGCATCCGGGTCGAGCAGATCATCGGTCCCAAGGGGTAACGCTTTCAAGAGTCCATCGAGCCGCGCGACGAACCCGTCCGGCTTCGTGGCGAGCACAGGCGCTGCCATTAAACCCATGTCGTCCTTGATGCCTGCAATGATCCGTGCGGCGCCGCCCACGCGGCAGGACTTGCCTATCATTCGCGCTCCGGCCACTACTTTGTCGAGATCCGGGTCGTCGATGCCACATGCGATGCGCTCCCGCTTCAGGGTGGCTGCCGGCTCCTTCGGATGCTCGGCATACTCCAACGCCATTTGCAGCAACGAGAAGTCATACTTAATACGGTCATTAGCGGCTAGTGCCGCATTGAGGCTAGCCGCCGGCTGCAATACGTCTTCGCCGATCGCTGCCAGAATCTGTGTCTTCATTGCGCTCTCCTTGCATCATGTCTGTAGTCCGCGATCAACCTTCTGCCTATTTTGTCTATCTAGGTAGGTAGGTTTGGATCAGGTCGAGGTTGTCGGTTGTCATCGACGAAGTCACCCTGCGCATAGATAATCGCAGGCTCGCCAGTAAGCTTCGGAGTGCTTCCGCGGTCAATTCCCTCGCGAGCAGCTTACAATTTCGGTCCAATAGTATGGTTGAATGCAACGAGGGGTAAGCTCCTGCTATCTAGCCGAGCCATCCTGTTGGATTCCACTCACGACCAGATGGCTAAGGATGGCACATTTTCTGTTTCAAGCACGTGACAGTGGCGGCCGCATGCAGATGCACTGCCAAGCGTTCCGCAATTGACAGATCTCGATCTAGCTCGCCTTCTTACCGCATGGATGAAGCAGTCCTCCGGCTCGGAATGGAGCTAAGCGTGGCCTCCGGCAGGGCACAATAAACCGCCCGTCCGGTTTTATCAATGATTACCGGAGCGGGAGCGCCACCAGTTTCAGCCCACTCAGTCCCGCTTCCGCCCCGCGGATTGAATCCTCAAGTGGCTCCGGCTAGCACCCACACAAAATTGGAAATGTTCTTTCTTACTTGTGGCGGTGTTGCTGCGTCCGCTCACTTAGCTCGTCGAGTTTACTCAGCGCCGTTCGCGCCTGTTCGCCTGCGTCATCCAGGACCACGACATGCCCCGTTGCCGCTTGATAGTTGGATTCGTTTGCATAAAACTCTAGGGCGTGGTGCATTGCTCTAAGGGTGATTATTACTTCGTCAATGCCCATTGTCTTAGAACCATTCTAGACATTTTTCACTCCGGCAAGTTGAGTACCGCGAACAGTTGTTCCAACTGCCGTTGTAATGGCCTGCGATTTTCGTGCCGGTATACGGCCCGGGTAGAGCAAACCTTGCGGAACCGTTACCACATAGCGAGAGACCTGTTGCAAGCGTTGGACTATCGGGTATCCGCAAAAAGACCCGAGTGCGCTAACTTTCAAAAATCGGCAGATCAAAGCGCCTCGACGAAGATCGATTCCCAGCCATCGAGATACTTCGCTCTTCTACACCTCTGAAGTGCCACCAAGATGTGCTTCATCCCGACGGATTGCGGTCGGGAGATCCCACGGAGCATTTGCCTTTGGTGGGAGCGCCCCATACGTGTGCATACCTTGATCGGATATCCGGTCAAGAATTTGTCACAAATGTTGTGATTACAGTACCCTCATCCCCTTTTTGATGTGGTTTTGACGTTTCTTCCGTTACCTTGGGAATACCGTGCATTTTTCGTTTTGTCTGACGTTTGACTCGCGTGCTACGGGAAGTCCATGGCTATCTATGCTCAGTAATTGGATTACAAACACTTTTCCGGATTTCAAAACGTGATCGACAGCTCTATCGAGATTCCAGTTGACAAGCCGCCCGTTGGTATTCGACCAAAGGGCGCTCAAGATGTGCGAAACGAGCAATTCATGAAAGCGCTTGTCTATCAGGGCCCGGGGAAAATGGCTTTAGAGGATCGGCCGATACCACAGCTTTTGGCGGCAACTGATGCGATTGTAAAGATCGATAAGACCACGATTTGCGACACCGACCTACACATTTTGAAGGGAGATGTTTCCACGTGTGAATCCGGCAGGATCCTCGGGCACGAAGGCGTGGGAATTGTCCAAAAGGCCGGAACGGGAGTCACTATATTCAAACCTGGTGATCGTGTGATTGTCTCTTGCATCTCTTCCTGTGGCAAATGCGAATACTGCCGTAGAAACATGTACTCCCACTGCCTAACCGGCGGGTGGATTCTGGGCAACAAAATCGATGGCACTCAGGCGGAATACGTGCGTATTCCTCATGCGGACACAAGTCTTTATCCAATTCCGGAAGGGGCAGATGAAAATGGGCTTGTCATGTTGAGCGACGTCTTTCCCACTGCTTTCGAATGCGGCGTGCTTAACGGGAAAGTACAACCGGGAAGCACCGTCGCGATTGTGGGCGCCGGACCAATAGGCCTTGCAACATTGCTTACCTCACAATTTTATTCAACATCGCAGCTCATTGTGATTGATCTTGATGATAATCGGCTCGCAATAGCCAAGCGGCTCGGCGCTACTCACATCGTGAACAGTTCCGCTGGAAACGCGGGCGAAAAAGTAAAGGAGCTCACTGCGGGGCGTGGGGTCGACACGGCCATCGAGGCAGTGGGAATTCCCGCCACCTTTCGTTTATGCGAACAAATTGTGGCTCCCGGGGGCACAATCGCAAACATCGGCGTGCATGGGAAGAAGGTGGATTTGCATCTCGAAACCTTGTGGGACCGAAATATCTCGATCACGACACGGCTTGTCGACACCTCAACAACATCCTTGCTGCTTAAGATCATCCAATCAAAGAAGGTCGATCCCACAATGTTGGTTACACATCATTTCTCGTTAGACAGAGTTATGGACGCTTATGAAACATTCAGTCACGCGGCCACAAACCGGGCGCTGAAAGTGATTCTCATTGCCTAGACCGCTGTTGCCATTTCGAAGAAAAATAGAAATAACCCCATGACACAAAGAACACAGCGGAACTTAAACGTTGCTATGCATTCGGAGGCTTTTGCGTCCGCCAAGTACAAACGATACGCCGCTTTCTCGCGTTCCAATGAAAACAAAGCTTTTGCGAGATTGCTAGCGGAATTGGCCGATGACAGCCGAATCGACAATTTTGCCGAGGAGCTCAAGCTTTCCGGAATCGTTGGAGGTGACCTGGCCAATCTTAAGGATGTATTACAGGACATGCAATATCACGTCGAAAGGTATCGTCAATTCGCGGTCGAAGCGAAGAACGACGGTGACGAGTCGGCTTCCCTCTTGTTTTCTTCTGTCATGCAAAAGGACGAAAATCTTGTCAGAGAAGTGCAAAAAACCATCGACGAGAGCCCCGCAGACACTTAGATGCCTTTGCTAATGGCGCCGCGCTGAATGATTTCAATTCAGCGAAATCGAATGGTATGCTCGAGCCTGGATTCAGCTAAGCGTCGGCGACTCTGTAGTTGGCAAAACGAACTTCGCTATTGTTCCGCCCTCGGGTTTATGTTCTAAACCAATTCGACCGCGATGTGCTTCCACAAATTCTTTACAGATGAACAGCCCCAGACCAAGGCCGTCTGCCGAACTCGATTCTGCAAGCCTGTGAAACTTTTGGAAGACTCGATCGAGATCTCCTTCCGGCACGCCAATTCCATGGTCAACCACCATAACTTCCAACTCGTCGTTCATTAACCGGCTACGTAGATGAATTGGCTGCTCGGCGGGAGAAAATTTAAGCGCATTACTGAACAGGTTGACTAGGACCTGCGTGATCAAAACAAAGTCCATGGGGACGAGCGGAAGATCTGTAGGAATGTCAATGGAAATTTGGCGCTTATGCATCGACGTTCCGAGTTCCTCCAGCGCCGCTCCAACTACGTCCGATAGGTCAGACGGCTCGAAATTCACCCGAGACATCCCCGCTTGGAGGCGCGTCACACTTAGCAGATTGTTCATCAGACGATGTAAACGTTTGACTTCATACTCAGCGGTTCGCAATAGTCGGCGTTCACTCGATTGATCGAGAGGAAAACTCGAATCTAACAATCCGCTTACCGCGGCGGTGATGGCCGCCAAGGGCGACCTCACCTCGTGCGAGATTGCGCTTAAGAGTGCATTTTGCATTCGGTCGGACTCATCGAGAAACCGGAGACGACGCACCTTTTGTTGAAGGAGTCCCTGCTCGATCGCTAATGAGGATTGCCCGATAAATGCCGCCAAAAGCTCGCGCTGAAAAGTAGAAACCCAAACATCGGGTTTAGGTACCAACCCGAGGACGCCGATGACCTTCCCTCGTACCGTGAGTGGGAGGCAATAGGTCTGTGCATCCGGCAAAGTTGTAGTGGAAGCACCGGCTTCCTGGCCATGTTCCCAACACCAAGCCGCCGCTTCTAGTTCTTTGGCGGTCGAAATAAATTCGGGAGTTTGAAAACGTACTGATAGTCCTTCATTCGACGGCAGCAGAACGACTGAACCGCGATGGAAGTTGAGCTCCAAATGCTGAGCGACAACTTCGAGGATCTGATCGAGATCCCTCGCCAGTGTCAGAGACTGACTGAAGCCCGAAAGCGCTACGAGTCTTCGATGAATCAAGCCGTTCTGGATGGCGAGTGAAGCGATCTGCGCAGCTGCAAGGCTGTTCTTCAAATCTTCGGGCGTAAACTCCGCGCCGGCCTTCTTGTTATAAACCTCAAAAAACGCGATTACATCCTTTTTGTTGTCGAAAATTGGGATGCTCATTCCGGACAGAACGCCGAACCGTCTACGGATTTCCGGCAGGATCACCGTGTCATGCAAAGCGTCGTTCGTTAGGTAGGAAGTCCCGTGTGTCAGCACCCAACCCGGCCATCCCTTGCCGGGTCCGCAATCATATATCAGGGGCACGATGGCGGTTCCTTGCAGGAAGTGGTCGCATGACATCCCTTTTAGCGTGCGCAAGCCTGCGCATCCACTTTCCGCGCTCGTCAATTCGAGCACCTGTCCGACTAGTGCGTCCAGCAAACTGTCAAGGTCGAACGTTGAGTTCAGCTGAACGCTGATACGAAGCAATGAGGTGAGGGAGTGTTCAAGCTCTTCTTCTTTCGTTAAAACTCGCATGACGGTTTATCCGAGGAGTCTTCCCTCGCTCACGCGCAATCGGAATCCGTCCGAAGCCTATATCCGACCCCTGGTTCAGTAACAATACAGCGGAGAACGCCGGGATCGCACGTCAATTTCCGGCGAAGATTACTCACCGTGACGCGCAATAGATGCACGGCATCCTGATATTGTGTGCTGCCCCAGAGTTCGTGAATCAGTTGATAATGTGTTCTCACCAGTCCAGCGTGGCGAACCAGAACCTTCAAAAGATCATATTCGGTAGCCGTGAGTCTGATCGGCGCTTGGCCGACGAACACCTCTCGCCTGCTGGAATCCACTTTGAGGTCGCCAGCCGTGAACACTTCACTTTGCGAGGTCCCCAAAGCGCGCCTCAAAACGGCGCGAAGTCTCGCCAGCAGCTCCCCTATTGTGAATGGCTTTGTAACGTAGTCATCGGCGCCAGCATCGAGGCACGCGATCTTTTCGGACTCATCATGTCGAACAGACATGACGACGATTGGCGTGGATGTCCATCCTCGCAGGCGTTTGATAACTTCTTTGCCGTCCATATCCGGCAAAAGCAGATCGAGGAGGATCAGATCGGGCCGAGTCAGCTGAAACTTCTGCAAAGCTTCCCCAGCGGTCGAGACTGGATAAAGGTTATATCCGGCCGGCTGCAGAAGAACACTAAGAATGTCCTGTATTGATTTCTCATCGTCGACCAGCAGGATTCGGGGACCCTCTCTTTCCATTTCGTCATATCCTTTGGTCGAATTGAGGGAGCGGCCGCCCGAGGGGAGAGCGCGTTTAGCAAGTCGCGTTGTACTCCTCTAGCTGTCAGTCAGGTTAGCATCAGTCGAAACGAAGGCTTGGTCCACTGTTAAACCTTGGGGTGCCGGGCGTGAGATACGCGAAATGCGTAACCGTCAGCCTCCCGAGCCACTCGCGCGGCTAAGAGCCCGTACCAGCGGTCTTTGCGTCGCTCCAAAGTGGATAAGGTATGCCGGCAATTCGATTGATAAGCAAAGCTTGCGCTGTCAGCAAAATGACGGCAAGTTCGATGATGAGGAGCTCTTTTGGTTGAGAGATGATGCCGAGCGAAACGATGAGAGTCGTTGCCCCCGCAGGCGGATGGCTCACCCGGAACAAAGCCATGAGCGCACCTGTGGCCGACAAGGACAACGCAGCGGCCAAAACTCTCGCCCCATGAACACCTGCCTGCATACCGAAAGACGGCCCGGATGTTACTGTAATCGCGAACGCAGCATAGCCGAAGATGAGCCCGAGTGCATGTCCGAGGATAGTATTCCGCGGACTCGAGGCTTCCGCCATGGGCGAAAAGAAGAAGAGATAGGCCGTTGGGCCGAGCGATGGGAAGACGAATGGGCTGCCCGTAACCAGAGCAAGCAATGCCAGCAGACCGATGGTTATGAACCCGTTTATACAGACATAGACAGCCCATACGAAGCGTGACGGAAAATGATGTAGCAGCCACTCGAGTCGCAAATGAGTGAGCAGCACGCCCACGTGCTCGAAGCTTCCGTGGGTGGCCTCCGCGAGTATGTGTCTATCCATTAAATATTGGGAAGCAGATCGAAATATTCATCGTCTTCATTCTTCCCACCCTCGCCCAGACCGATCTCCTTCTCGGACTCGACGAATTCAATCCGCTCAATCCACTTCACCATCTTGTAGCCAAGCTGATTTTCGACGCGCAGCCGCAGTGGAGCTCCGTATACCTCGGTGAGGGGTTTTCCATTCATCTCCGAGGCGAGCAAGCACTCTGCCTGGAGCGCATTCTCGAGGCTTTGCGTGTCGTAGTAGGCACCCCCGTAGAGCGATCCGCCAAACGAGAAGAACGCGACAACCTTGGCATTCGGCTTTGGCCGGACGAGCTCGACCAGAGATTTTATGGGAAGCCCACCCCATTTGGCAATACCCGTCCAACCCTGGATGCAATGGTGCATGGTGATGTCCTCAACCTTGCCCAGTCTGTCGATATCTGCGAGAGAAAGCTCAACCGGATTGTCGACGAGGCCACCAACCTTCAGCTTAAATTCCCGGAATTCGCTCTTCGCCATCTGCTTCCAGTCTTCGCGGTCGGGCATCTTGCCGTTCGGCCAAAAGCGAGGCGAGATGTCGTGCTCGGTGTAGTGCTCACCGGGCGGGAGGCGGTTCAGTGTCGTCAACATCAAGGGATAAGTGATGAACTTCTGTACGTGTTGCAGAATCCGCGGCCGGAACCAGGAGACGTAATGCGCCGCCACCCACGAGAGCACGACCACTCCGATACCCACGAAGCCCAGGATCATCCCCAGGCGATTGTGGGCATCATCGGTGCCCATCACGATGTGGTTCATATTGCGCACGAAGCCCGTCAGTACGATCAGCGTGACATGCACACCGATAAACCCGAAAAAGCTCAGCATCGTCAGGAAGTGAACCGAACGCGCCGACTGCCTGCCGCCAAAGAGCTTCGCATAACGGGGGAAGTGGTTTACCACTGCGGGCGACATCGCAATACCAGTCAAAATTGCCAGCGGACCGAAGACAAAGACGACCGAAAAATAGGCGATCTGCTGCAGCGCATTGTAACCGTAATACCCGTTGAACTCAGGCGGCAGATGGAAGGTTGCGTAATGCACCCAGGTGTTCCACGCCTGCAGCAGCACGAGCGTCGATTGCGGAACGAGACGGCGCCACTGCTCTGTATCAAAGAGCATGATGACGAAAAAGATGCCCGTCGAAATGAAACCGTACACGTTAAGAAAATGCCACGATCGGGCGATGCCCACAGTGTGCCTGTAACCCGGTGTCGCCACAATGGGCGAGATGTATCGCGCATCGTCCTTCGCTGTCCATACCCGATCCGTTGGAACCTTCAGTGGCGTAAAACGAATCCACTCGCTGCCCGGCGTGCAATCGGAGTTGAAGTAAAGGCGAGGATGATCCACCAGAATCGATAGCCCGCTCCGGATCAGCATCATGACAAAGAGAAAGTTGAAGAAATGGCAGTAGCGCACCCACACCGGAAACCCATGCGGGCCGGCAAAGTTGTCGGGATAGATTTGCGGAACAGGAGGAATATAAGGGAGACCCGCAACCAAAAATTCAATCCACGCCACGACCACCGGCAGCAGCACCAGCGCGACAGCCGCAATCAAGAACGAGGGCCGGATCCAGATGCGAAAGCGCCGATCAGGGGGATGATGGACGGCAGCGTGTGCGGCGTCGAACGAGATCACTTGGTGGCTCCTGAATCGCTTTGAGGCATGTCTTTATCAGGTGGTGGCGGACCGTTCCTCACGTCCAGATCAGCGATGCAAAGTCTTAAGCGCTTCGAAAAGCACTCGCGGATCATATTGCCCTTTGTAGAAAGGAGAGGGCTTCTTCTCCAATTTCAACAGGGAGTACACAGCTATCTGCGCGGACCTCACTGAATACTCAACAGTGAACACAACATCGTCTGGCAGTTCAGCAAACTGTCCTATAAATGCGAGATTTGTCGATCCACTAGGCACAACGTCCGGCCGGTCTCCATGCTTTCTCACCAGAAACTGACTCGTGATGAACGGCATCATGCACGGAATGCAAATGGATGCTTCGAGTATCTTCTCTTTGCCATTGTCGAATCTCAGATGACCGAGCACTTCGTCGAGTATTTCTTTGCCGGTGCATTCCGCCATTGGCTTTTTGACATAGTCTCCCGGTCTGTTGCGATACAAGCCATAGCCCCACCAGACAAAAATGTTCTCGGGCTGATCCACGTAGAAAGGCTGTTTGAAAATAGAAAGAGTCAGCAACCATTGCGAGTCTTTGAAAGTAATCAGGCCTCCTCTTCCCGCTTCGCTGCCGCTGAACTTCTGCATTAGGCCAAAGAATGTAGGATCGTCTACGGTCACCGTAAATGACTCCCAGGCGGACTCGTCAACATGACTGTAGAACACTGCCGGATTGCCAAATTTCGGACGGCCTCTTGCGATGGATTCCCACAATGCCCATGCGCCGCTTCGTGTGCCATTATCTTTCTCTGGCGCTGCAGACATGGAGCCAAAAGTTTTGTCGGCGGTCATGGATCCGTTCGTGACGAACACTAGATCGTCGTCTTGCACAGACAGCTCATTTCCGCCGCCAGCAAAGTCGTACAGAATCGAATCCACCGTTATGGCGTTCGATGCAGCGTTGAACCCCAAGTCTGTGACCCGCGTCTGTAATCGAAAGTCAACACCCATATCCCGGAGCCATCTGACCAGCGGGACTGCCATCGATTCATATTGGTTGTAGCGTGTCCGAAAGATCCCCTCTTGGGTGTCGATCGTCGAGAAGTGGTGAATGAACCTCAGCAGATATCGTCTGAATTCAATCGCGCTATGCCAGCTTTCGAAAGCGAAGAGAGAGCACCACTCGAACCAAAAATTCGTTTCAAAGAAGTGATGTTCAAAACAATCGGTAATGCGTTTCGAATCGAGCGCGTGCTCTGATTTCGCCATGAGCGCAACCATGTCGATACGGTCTCGTTCGCTGAATCCCAGTTCGTGGAAGTTGATAACTTCTCCGTCCCAATTCACCAATCGAGCTTTGTTGTGCCACAGCGAGTCCTTCTCAGCGCGATCCGTCTCTTCCTTCACCGAGATATTCGGATCGCTTAGCGATGGAATAAATGAGAACAGGTCGAAAGTGGCGTTGTACTTGTGTTCAAACATGCGGCTGCCGCTCATAAAGTAGCCGGTTGCCGGAGTTCCATGCGCATCGAGCGAGCCGCCGAGCTCCCTGGATTCCTCGAAAACCACGATGTCGTGACCGCTCACCTTGCCATCGCGTATCAGATACGCCGCACCGGCAAGCGAAGCAATTCCGCTGCCCACAAAGTAGTATTTGCTCATGGCGATTCAGGAACAGTAGTTGACGGCAGCACTACCGCCGAGCTATGAGTAACGCCTTCGTGGATTGCCGTCAGTGCTTGGTTGACCTGATCCAGCCGGAAGGTTTCGATCAAAGCTTTCAGTTGAAGCTCTTCTGCTAATTGCAGGAAGTCATGGCCATCCTGACGCGTCATGTTTGCGACGCTCCGGAGTTGCCTCTCTCCCCAGAGAAGTGTGTCGTAATCGAACTGCGGGATACGATCGAGGTGAATCGCATTGATCGCGACAATGCCGCCCTTAGCGACGGATTTAAGAGCCGCCAATACAACATCTCCGGAAGGGGCAAAGGTGATGGCGGCATCCAACGCATCTGGAGGACGATCAGTCGCATCGCCCACCCATTCGGCTCCGAACTCGCGGGCGAGTGTCTGCTGCGGTGCGTCTCTCGTGCTGACATAGACGTGACAATCCCATGCCTGAAGCACTTTGATCATCAGCTGAGCGGAGGATCCGAAACCGAAGAGACCGATGCGTTGCCCATGACGAACCTCCGCGACTCGCAGGCTGCGGAATCCGATGATGCCAGCGCAGAGCAAGGGAGCGACGGCGGTATCCGAGAGGCCCTTCGGCAGAGCCAGCAAGAAATCTGCTCTTGCGGTCGTGTACTCGGCAAAGCCACCATTACGGCTATAGCCGGTGTAGGCCGGATCATCGCAGAGGTTTTCCCGGCCAGCTTCGCAATACTTGCAAGTTCCATCGGTTCCGCCGACCCAGGACACGCCGACCCGTGTTCCAGGTGGAAACTGCGAAGATGGCGATTCGATTACCTGCGCAACAATCTGATGTCCAGGAATCAAAGCCTTCTGTTTTTGGGGGAGCTCTCCCGCGGTAATATGCAGATCTGTCCGGCAAACACCGCAGGCGAGCACCTTGAGGAGAGCCTCGCCTTCCCCGGGTACCGGAATCGGAACCTCTTCGATTACAAGAAGGGCTTTGGGGCCCGGCTCTCTTAGAACGGCGGCTCGCATCAAGATCTCATCACCTACGCTGGACCCCGGACGCGGTCTTTCAAAACCCCTCCGTCGAACAGGCCATGTCTCAAAACTAGCGTAAAAAAGGTCAAGAAATTGTCAAAAGCGACGGCCCTTCAGCCCCTTCACATTTTTGACGATGTTTTGATCTTTTTCTCGCTAGCTTAGGACGTAACCTTCGAATTGGGGCTTGCTGACTTCCACGCAATCTTTAGTTCGGGAGAGCGGCACACGGCCCTCTGACGGAATTTGGTCAGGCATCCCGAGTGGGGCGGCGCAGCGGAAGCGGTTTGCGTTCACCAGGCGAAAGGTATCCGCGAGCTTAAGACAGGCAAACAGGAGAGCAGCAATGTTAATCGCGGGAGACATCGGGGGGACGAAGACGGAACTGGCGATCTTCTCAAGTGAGACTGGGCCCCACTTTCCGCTGGCACAAACCAAAGTCCATAGCGCCGATTACCCCAGCTTACAGGCGATCGTAAAAGAGTTCCTCGCGAAGGGTGGAAAGCCCGTCGATCGAGCGTGCTTCGCAGTTAATGGGCCAGTGATTGGCGGACGCGCAAAGGCCACCAATCTCCCTTGGTTGATTGATGAGATCGCCCTCGCCCAGGCTCTGAACCTGAACCCCAAATCGGTTCACCTCCTCAACGATCTTGAGGCAATGGCCCGGGCAGTTCCCAGCTTACGCGCCAACGACCTAGAGACCATTAATCCCGGCGAGCCTGTCCCCGGAGGGGCCATCGGCGTGATTGCGCCGGGAACGGGCTTGGGAGAGTCCTTTCTGACGTGGGACGAATCGCGATATTTTGCACATAGTTCGGAAGGGGGCCATGCAGACTTCGCCCCCACCGACGAACGGCAGATCCATCTACTCGAATACATGCTTAAGAGGTTCGGTCATGTGAGCGTTGAGCACGTATGTTCCGGAATTGGGATTCCGCACATATACGGATACCTTCGCGACGTCGAGCGGATACCGGAGAAGCCTGAAATTGAAAAGCAACTTGCTTCCGCAGGCGACCCGTCGGTCGTGATTATCAATCAAGGACTCGGTTCAGAGAATCCAAGCGAGTTGTGCGAATCGACCATTGATATGTGTGTTTCGATCCTTGCCGGTGAGGCGGCCAATCTCGCGCTGAAGGTACTGGCGACGGGTGGCATCTACCTCGCCGGCGGTGTCGTCACACATGCATTGGCCGCTTTTCAGCAACCAGCCTTTATGCAGTCCTTCAAGCACAAGGGCCGTTTTGCTGAGCTTATGGCGCGGATCCCGATTCACGTTGTCGTCGGATTCCCGGCTTTGACGGGAGCAGCCATCTGTGGGCTTGAGAACTTGCGAGATTGCTGACTCTGGACGGGGAGCGTGTTGTCACGCTGCTGTTTTTTCCATCGCGGCTTGGTATTTGCCACGGCGCGCAGCCCAGTTACCCTTGGCTCGATGAAACAAGGCGTGCTGTGCCGCCAAAACTTGGGTTTCTTTCCCATGCCAAATCGCTAGAGCCGGTTGCTGGATGGCGCGTCCAAACGAAAACGCTACTGCCCAAGGCAGAGACGACTTGAACCGAATATTCATAGCATTCAATCGGGTCGAGGCTAGTTCGCCGGATTGACCGCCCGACAAAAATGCGATCCCCGGAACGGCAGCGGGGACGGTTCGCAAGAGACACCTGATAGTAGCGTCGGCAACTTCGTCTACCGATTCTTGCTTGGGGCAGTTCAATCCCGGAAGAACCATATTGGGCTTCAGGATCATGCCTTCCAGCGTCACCCGCTGTCTATAGAGCCGGTCGAAAACCGTTCGCAAGACTTCTTCCGTTATCTCGCCGCATCGCTCCAAGGTATGGTCACCGTCCATGAGTACTTCCGGCTCGACGACGGGAACCAGTCCGGCCTCCTGGCACAGCGCAGCGTAGCGAGCCAGCGCCTGCGCGTTCGCCTCGATGCAACCTCGGCTCGGAATGCCGTCTCCCACGGCAATTACCGCGCGCCACTTGGCGAAGCGGGCGCCCATCTCAAAATACTCTTTCAGGCGGTCGCGCAAACCATCCAGACCCTCGGTGATTTTCTCACCAGGAAACCCCGCCATGTCCTTTGCGCCGCTATCAACTTTGATGCCTGGAATGATCCCCGCCTAGGTGATGACTTTGACGAATCGAGTGCCATCTGTCTTCTGCTGGCGGATTGTTTCGTCGTAGAGGATCGCGCCACTAATAAACTCACCGAGACCAGGCGTGGTTACAATCAACTCCCGATAGGCCCGCCTGGCCTCCTCGGTCTGGGGAATCCCCACCTCGGCAAATCGTTTGTTGCAGGTTTGCGTGCTTTCATCCATTGCCAGCAGGCCTTTGTCGCCGGCGACAAGCATCTGCGCGGTTTCTGTTAGCTCTCGCGTATCCCTCTCGCGTAGCAATTCCTGAGTCAAAGTCTTTGTCATGGTTCAATCCTTTCGTTCGCCGCACCCGATTCGAGGAGACAGCACACCGAGCGCGCAATCATTAGTTCTTCGTCGGTGTGAATCACGCGAACCGTGACCCGGCTGCCGGACGTGGAAATCACGCCCGCAGTCTCCGTATTTCGCAACTCACTCAGCTCGATGCCAAGAAAGCCAAGTCCATCGCAGATGCGCGCGCGGACAAGTGGTGCATTTTCGCCGATACCTCCAGCGAAAACGAGCGTGTCCACTCCGCCGAGCGCGGCGGCGAAAGAGCCAATCCACTTTTTCGCCTGATAACAGAATAGAGACACGGCTTCCGCCGCCCGGACATCTTGGGCTTCCCGCGCGAGCAAGTCTCGCATATCGGAACTGATCTCCGAAATGCCAAGCAGTCCAGACTTGTGGTTGGCCATTTCGTAAAACTGATCGACGGTGATCTGTTCGGTTCGCGCCAGATACGGCGCTACGCCTGGATCCAAGTCCCCACAACGGGTGCTCATCACCAATCCCGCCGTCGGAGTGAAGCTCATGCTGGTGTCGATGCTTTTGCCGTCGAGTACGGCGGCCATGCTGGCGCCATTGCCCAAATGAGCGAGGATGACGCGGCCCGCGGTTGACGCGGGGTCGCTAAGGCGCGCAAGTTCTTCCATCAGGTAGGCATAGGACAAGCCGTGGAAGCCATAGCGTTGAACTCCCTTTGCATCGTAGCGGCGCGGAATGGGAAGCAGCTTGGCAACACGCGGCATGGTGCTATGAAACGCGGTGTCAAAGCAAGCTGCCTGGGGTAGCTTCGGATGGCGATGGCGGAAAATCTCAATCAGTTCGATCTCGCCGGGTAGATGTTCCGGGTCATACGGGCTGATGCGATGCAGTTCCTCCAACAGTTCCCGGGTGACCATCTCGGGCGCGGTGTGATGCATGCCATGGACGACACGGTGTCCTACAACCTGTTCCAAGGCGAGCTGCTCTTCGATCCAGTCGATCAGAAAGTTCGCGGCCGATTTGTGATCGGAAGCGGACAGGGTAAGGGTATCCTGCGTATTCTTGGCCGGATCATTGAACTTCAGATTCGTTCCGCTCAAGCCGATGCGGTCAACCGCACCGTAAAGCTTTCGCTTCAGCGGCCCGCCTGCCTCGTACAGCACGAACTTGATGCTCGAGGAGCCGCCGTTAATTGCCAGGATAGTTCGGTCGACGGGAGTCACGGACGGCTCAATTCATTGCTCTGCAATCCGAACGAAGCCAGTTTCAAGCAGGTGGACTGGTAATCGGTGTGAAGAATGCCGCGAATCCCTAAGCCTTCCGCAATTTCAATGAACATCGGTGTATTTTCGATATAAACGATGTGCCGAGCTGGTGTTTGTGCAATGTCCAGCGCCAGCCTGAAGATGTCGACATCGGGCTTGCGGACGTGGACGAAGCAAGAGGAAATAAAGAAATCCACGAACCCGTCCAACTTGAAATTGCGGATACGGTATGCATTCAGTTCGCGCGATTCGTTGCTGACTACGGCAATCTTCAGCCCGTGCTGGAGCTTAAGCTGGGTGATCAGCTCGATCATCTGGGGGTAGGGTTTGGATTGCGCCAACATGAAATGCCGAAACTGAGCCCGGGTGAACGGCCGGTCCTGATAGAAGACCACTCGACCTAGGTATTCTTCGAAAGTGAGCTTCCCCTCCTCGTGGGTTGCGAAGTTCAGGCGATGCCGCTCTTCCATCACGGCCCACTCCAGCTTGAAGTGCGTCGCCGCTTGTCTTCGAGCATTGTGATCCCACGCGTCAGTGAGCAGGACGCCACCGATGTCCACAAACAGGCAGGTGATTGCAGGCGCTTTCTTAATCATTGATTTGATTGGTCGAGACGGTGCACAAACCCATTGTGGTGTGAGGAAGGTCAAGATGCCGTCAAAATTGGCAGTTAACTTATATAAGCCGAGTTCGTCTTTTTGACGGGGTTTTGACGTTTTCGCAGCTACCTTGGGAAAGTACGCTTTGGATCGTGGCTCTCCCTGCTTCGGGCGTTAGCGCTTCGGCCAGGCGATCGGCCCTTGCGATCTAGTCAGTGCGGCATAGGAACTCGCCAGAGGTTAAATCATGATTGAAAGTACTATTGAGAACCCCATCGACACATCGACAGTTGTCGGTCAACCAAACGCTCTTTCCCTGAAAGCCCACGGCGTGATTGAAAAGCATGTGGACGCGAGTCAAGCGGAAACTCCGTTGACACCCGAACTACTAGGGAAAATGGACGCTTATTGGCGCGCGGCCAACTATCTGGCAGTGGGCCAGATCTACCTCTACGACAATCCGCTGCTAAAGCGACCGCTGGCGCTCGCGGATGTGAAGCATATGCTGCTAGGGCATTGGGGTACGACGCCGGGCCAGAACTTCATTTACGTACACTTGAACCGGTTAATCAAGAAGTACGATCTCGACATGATTTACGTCTCCGGCCCTGGACACGGGGGTCCGGCCGTGGTGGGCAACACTTACCTGGAGGGCACTTACAGCGAGGTTTATCCCAACATCAGTCAGGATGAGGAAGGGCTTCGAAAGCTTTTTATCCAGTTTTCCTTTCCCGGAGGAATTCCGAGCCACGCGTCGCCGGAGTGTCCGGGCTCGATCCACGAGGGCGGCGAGCTTGGTTACTCACTCAGCCACTCATTCGGAGCGGTGTTCGACAATCCCAATCTCATCGTCGCCTGCGTAGTCGGCGATGGTGAAGCGGAAACCGGACCGCTGGCCACGGCTTGGCACTCCAATAAATTTCTCAATCCCGCTACCGATGGAGCGGTGCTGCCGATTTTGCATCTCAACGGCTTCAAGATTTCCAACCCGACCGTTCTCGCCCGTATTACCCACGAGGAATTGGAGCAGTTGCTCCGCGGCTATGGATGGACGCCCTACTTCGTGGAGGGTCACGAACCTGGGCTGATGCATGAGGCCATGGCTGCGACGCTCGATAAGGCGGTGGAAGAGATCAAACAAATCCAGCAGGATGCCCGGGTCCACGGGATCTCAGCGCGTCCGCGCTGGCCGATGATCGTCCTCAATTCACCTAAAGGATGGACCGGTCCGAAGGTGGTCGATGGCCTGCAAATCGAAGGAACCTTCCGTGCGCACCAGGTGCCGCTTTCCGATCCGGCTACTCACCCCGAGCACCTGAAGCTGCTCGAAGACTGGCTGAAAAGCTACCGGCCGGAAGAACTCTTCGACGACCAGGGGCGCCTAAAACCGGAACTGGCCGACCTGGCGCCAAAGGGCGAACGACGGATGGGTTCGAATCCCCATGCTAACGGCGGCATCCTCCTCCGCGACCTGCGGATGCCGGATTTCTGTGACTACGCAACTGACGTGCCCTCGCCGGGCGTGAGCGGCATTGGCGACACGCATGTGCTCGGGCGTTTCCTGCGCGATGTTGCCAAGCTGAACGATGAGCAGCGAAATTTCCGTATTTTTGGCCCTGACGAGACGCTCTCGAACGGACTCGAAGCCATCTTTGACGTGACTAAACGCCAATGGGATGCGGCGACGGTGCCCAATGACGAATTTCTCGCTCCAACTGGCCGCGTGATGGAAATGCTAAGCGAGCATCAATGCGAAGGATGGCTCGAAGGTTACCTGCTCACCGGACGCCATGGACTTTTCAACTGCTACGAGGCGTTCATCCACATTGTCGATTCGATGTTCAACCAGCACGCCAAATGGCTGAAGGTCACGTCGCACCTTCCATGGCGGCGGAAGATCTCCTCATTGAACTATCTGCTGGCCTCGCATGTCTGGCGTCAGGACCACAACGGCTTCACGCACCAGGACCCCGGTTTCATCGATCACGTCGTGAACAAGAAAGCCGAAGTCGTGCGAGTTTACCTTCCGCCGGATGCAAACTGCCTGCTGTCGGTGGTAGGCCATTGCCTGCGCAGCCGCCATTATGTGAATGTCGTGATCGCGGGCAAACACCCGGCGCCACAGTGGTTGACGATGGACGCCGCTGTCAAGCACTGCACCGAAGGCATCGGTATCTGGCAGTGGGCTAGCAACGACCAGGGCGATGCGCCCGACGTGGTTATGGCCTGCTGTGGCGATGTGCCCACTCTGGAAACGCTTGCCGCCGTCTCCATCATGCGCGAGCATCTGCCCGATCTCAAAGTCCGCGTGGTCAACGTGGTCGACCTGATGAAGCTGCAACCGCAAACTGAGCACCCACACGGATTGAGCGACATGGATTTCGACGAACTCTTCACAAAGGACAAGCCGGTCATCTTTGCTTTCCATGCGTATCCGTGGCTGATCCACCGCTTGACCTATCGACGCACCAACCACCACAATATCCACGTCCGGGGCTACAAGGAAGAGGGCACTATTACTACGTCCTTTGACATGACTGTCCTGAACGACCTGGACCGCTTCCATCTCGTGATGGATACCATCGACCGCGTACCGCAAAGCGGGGAGAAAGGAATCTATCTCAAGCAGCAACTCGAAGATAAGCTCATCGAGCATAAGCGTTACATCGATAAACACGGCGAAGACTTGCCTGAGATTCGCAACTGGAAATGGCCGGCTCAAGTGGATTCCGAAGCGAAATTGCCGGGTGAAAATCTCCTCGCCTGAATCCGAGCTGGAGCAGCGGACCAGCAAAATGAAAATGGGCAACGACGCTACTTTTTCCAACCTCGGCGCGGTGATGGCGGTACGCGGTAGCGTCGTCGATGTGCGGTTTGACCAAAGCCTGCCGTCGATCAACTCGGTGCTGCATGCCGGTCCGAAGAGACAGATCGTCATCGAGGTGATGTCACAGCTCGACGCGCACCGCGTGCGTGGCATCGCTTTGACATCCACGCAAGGTTTGGCTCGCGGGATGTCCGTGGAGGACACCGGCGACCCGCTGCGGGTGCCGGTCGGCAAGGCTATCATTTCGCGGATGTTCGATGTGTTTGGCCACGCGATCGATCGCCAGCCGGAGCCGCCGGACGTGCGGTGGCGGAGCGTCCATCGCGCGCCGCCCCCTTTGTCCGAACGTTCCACCAAATCGGAAATCTTCGAGACGGGCATCAAGGCCATCGATGTGCTCGTGCCGCTCGAACGGGGTGGCAAGGCGGGCTTATTCGGGGGCGCGGGCGTCGGCAAGACCGTGCTGCTCACGGAGATGATCCACAACATGATCGGCCATCAGAAAGGCGTCAGTATTTTCTGCGGGATCGGCGAGCGATGCCGCGAAGGCGAAGAACTCTATAGCGACATGAAGGCGGCCGGCGTGTTGCAGAACATGGTGATGGTCTACGGCCAGATGAACGAGCCGCCCGGCAGCCGGTTTCGAGTTGGTCATGCGGCGTTGACCATGGCCGAGTATTTTCGCGACGACGAGCATCGTGACGTGCTTCTGCTGATCGATAACATCTTCCGTTTCATCCAAGCAGGCATGGAGGTGTCCGGCTTAATGGGACAGATGCCTTCACGGCTCGGCTACCAGCCCACCATGAGCACGGAGTTGTCGGGGCTGGAAGAACGAATCGCCAACACCCATGCCGGAGCGATCACGTCCATCCAGGCCGTATACGTGCCGGCGGACGACTTGACCGACCCGGCTGCGGTACATGTGTTTTCGCACCTCTCCGCGTCCATCGTGCTCTCGCGTAAGCGCGCAAGCGAAGGCCTTTATCCGGCCATCGACCTGCTCCAATCGAACTCAAAAATGGCTACACCCGGTATTGTCGGCGAACGGCATTACAATCTCGCACAGGAAATCCGAAAGACCTTGGCGCAATACGAAAATCTTAAGGATCTCGTCGCAATGCTTGGTATGGAACAGCTTTCCCCGGAAGACCGTAAGGCGGTTGGCCGAGCACGGCGGCTGGAACGTTTTTTGACACAGCCGTTTTTCGCGACTGAGCAGTTTAGCGGGACGAAGGGAAAACTCGTCAGCCTCGAAGACTCCCTCGATGGCTGCGAACGCATATTGCGCGACGAGTTCAAGGATTACCCGGAGAGCGCGCTCTACATGATCGGAGCGATTGGCGAGGCGAAAAAGGCGGACCCACCGCCGAAGAGCCAACCGGCCACTTCCCATGCATCTTAAAATCCTTCTTCCTTCCGAAATCTTCGCAAATAAGACTGGGGTGTCGCGTATCGTTGCCGAGACCAGCGAGGGATCGTTCGGCCTGTTGGAAAACCGGCTCGACTGCGCCGCGGCGCTGGCACCCGGCATTTTGACTTATGAGACGAAAGAAGACGGAATCGTTTATCTAGCTGTCGATGAAGGCGTGCTGGTCAAAGCTGGCGCGGAAGTACTGGTCTCCGTTCGCCAGGCTATCGGTGGTGCGGACCTCAGTCAGCTCCACGAGGCTGTGAAGCAGAAGTTCTTGGTCCTCAACGAACAAGATCGGAACGTGCGCGATGCAATCGCCAAAATGGAAGGCGGCTTCATTGGACGGTTCGCGGAGTTTCAACATGGACGATGAGCTTAGCAATCAACCCTCGACCGAGGACACGGCCTTTGTCCAGCAGGTAACCGCGAAGGCCGCACGCAAGCTCAGAGCACAGCGCGACGGGAAGCAAGGTGTCTGGTTTGGTCTGGGCATGTCCGGACTGATTGGCTGGTCGGTGTCGGTGCCGACGCTGGCTGGCGCGCTGTTCGGGCTCTGGTGGGACCGGCGTCATCCTGGAGCCCATTCCTGGACGCTCATGCTGCTGATGGCTGGGTTGGTTATCGGATGCGCCAATGCCTGGCATTGGATAACCCAGGAGAATACGGCTATGCACGATAAACCGGAGGACGGGGAAGATGATTGAACCTGCGGCTCTCTTGCTGGCGCTGCTCGCGGGCCTCTTGCTAGGAACGCTTTTTTTCGGCGGTCTTTGGTGGACGATCCGGCGGGGCATTTCGTCCGAATGGACGGCAGTCTGGTTCTTCTGCAGCCTTCTGCTGCGAACGGGCATTGTCGTTACCGGCTTCTATTTCGTCTCGCATGGAGATTGGCGGAGATTATTGACTTGCCTGCTGGGATTTCTCGTGGCGCGCCTCGTCGTGATGCGGCTCACCCGCGTGCCGATCGAAAAAAAAAGCTTATTTGCCGTAGGAGGCAGACCGTGAATCTCACTTCCGACCAGCAGATTTTCTGGCAGCACGGCTGTGTCAAACTCAACGGAACCATCGTAACTACCTGGGTCATGATGATCGTGATGGCTTTCGGCGCCAAGCTGATCACTCGAAAACTTAAGAGCGAAGGAGAAATCTCCCGCTGGCAGTTGTTGCTTGAAATCATCGTCACTACCATCGAAAAACAAATCAAGGATGTGGGCCTGAGCCAGCCGGATAAGTATCTCGCCTTTCTAGGTACGCTCTTCCTATTCGTCGCGACCGCCAGCATCTGTACCGTCATCCCCGGTTATAAGCCGCCGACCGGTTCACTCTCGACCACGGCGGCGCTCGCGCTGAGTGTGTTCGTGGCCGTACCGCTGTTCGGCATCAGAGAGCAGGGTTTGGGCGGTTATCTCAAAACCTATACGAAGCCGACGTTCATCATGCTGCCGTTCAATATCATCAGTGAACTCTCGCGCACGCTGGCTTTGGCCGTTCGCCTGTTCGGCAACATGATGAGCGGGGTGATGATCATCGGCATTTTGCTCACCATCACGCCGTTTCTCTTTCCGATCGTGATGACGGCGCTCGGTCTCCTCACCGGCATGGTGCAGGCCTACATCTTTACCATTCTGGCAGGGGTTTACATTGCCGCCGCGACCCTGGCGAATAAACCAAAGCCTGATGCGCACGCGCAGCCCATATAGCCAACCCTTGAAACCGCACATGAATAGAAAAAGGACCATTTATGGATAGCATTACTACCGTTGCCGTAGTATCGATCGCCACTGCCGGCCTCACCATCGGCGTCGGCTGTATGACCCCGGCGCTTGGCGAGGGACGGGCGGTCGCCATCGCCCTGACATCGCTGGCACAGCAGCCAGACGCTTCGGCGACGATCACCCGGACGTTATTCGTGGGTCTGGCCATGATCGAGTCCTTGGCGATCTACTGCTTTGTCGTCGCGATGATTCTGATTTTCGCCAACCCGTTTTGGACCCGCGTCATCGCTCAAACGGGAGGGAAGTGAGCCATGCTCATAGACTGGTTCACCGTCGGCGCCCAGGCGATGAACTTTCTAATCCTGGTGTGGTTGTTGAAGCGTTTCCTCTACAAACCCATCTTGAACGCTATCGATGCCAGGGAGAAGGGCATTGCCACGGAACTGGCGGATGCCGATGCCAAGCGGACCGAAGCGCAAAAAGAGCACGATGAGTATCAAAATAAGACCAAGGCATTCGATGAACAGCGCGGCGCTCTTCTTGGCAAGGCTACCGATGAGGCTAAGGCCGAGCGCGAACGCCTGCTGGACGAAGCGCGCAAAGACGCGGACAGCTTGCGTGCCGGGCAACAGACTACGTTGCGAAATGACCAAGTCAGGCTGAGTACGGAGATTACTCGTTTAGCGAAGGATGAAGTTTTTGGAATCGCCCGAAAAACGCTTGCGGATCTCGCTACGGTAAGCCTCGAAGAACGTATGGGCGAGGTATTCACGCGCCGCCTGCGCGAAATGGACGGGAAGGCAAAGGGAACGCTGGGTGAGGCGCTGAAGGCGTCTTCCGAACCTGCTCTCCTGCGGAGCACCTTCACTCTGCCAGCGGAGCAGCGGGCCGCGATTCAAAATGCGCTGAACGAAACTTTTTCGGCTGACGTCCGGATTCGTTTCGAGACAGCGCCTGACGCGGTCTGCGGGATCGAATTGACGGCAAATGGACAGAAGGTCGCCTGGAGCATCGCCGACTATCTGATGTCACTCGATGGGAAAGTCGGTGCACTCCTGGACAATCAATCGAAACCGGCTTTCAAAGCCACGGTGGAGGCGGATTCGAAACCGGACACGGCGCTGTACAACGGAAACGGGAACACACCGGCGCTGAAACCCGCTGCTTATGCCGGAGTCAAATGAGCGCGCCCGCTGGTATTTTGCAGACCGCCCTTGACCACGCCTTCGATGGCCTGCGTGAAGGCCGCGAAGACTTCAAGCCGCAACTCAACCCGCGTGAAGTCGGCATCATCACGAATGTGTCTACCGGGATTGCCATGGTTTCAGGCTTGCTCGGCGTGGGATATGACGAATTGATCAAATTTCCGGGCGATCTGCTTGGTATTGCATTCAACGTGGATGAAGACGAGATAGGCGTCATCCTGCTGGGCGACTATCAGGATCTGCGAGCGGGCGACGAGGTCGAACGCACAGGGCGGGTCATGGATGTGACGGTGGGAGGCGATTTGTTGGGGCGGGTCATCGATGCGCTGGGTAGACCGCTCGACGGCAAAGTAACGGTGGCAGCGGACGAGCGCCTGCCGGTGGAGCGTCCGGCTCCGCCTATCATGGACCGTGCGCCCGTCATCGTACCTTTACAGACCGGTCTGAAGAGCATCGATGCACTCGTTCCCATCGGGCGCGGCCAGCGCGAATTGATTCTGGGTGATCGTCAAACGGGCAAGACGGCTATCGCCATTGACACCATCTTGAACCAGCGCGGAAAGGATGTGATTTGTATCTATTGCGCAATCGGCCAGCGTGCCTCCGCCGTGGCAAAAGTTGTTGCCAACCTTCAAGACAAAGGCGCGATGGACTACACCGTCGTCGTTGTGGCCGAAGGCAATGAAGCCCCTGGTCTTGTCTATATCACGCCCTACGCCGCAACGAGCATCGCGGAATCCTTTATGGAACAAGGCCGCGACGTGCTGATCGTGTACGACGATCTTACCCAGCATGCCCGCGCTTATCGCGAGCTTTCCCTGCTGCTCCGCCGCCCGCCCGGCCGCGAAGCGTTCCCCGGCGACATTTTCTATATACATTCGCGGATGCTCGAACGGGCGACACATCTCGCCAAGGAACGCGGGGGGGGCTCACTTACCGCCTTGCCCATCATAGAAACCGAAGCGCAGGATATCTCCGCCTACATCCCGACCAATCTCATCTCCATCACCGACGGCCAGATATACCTTTCACCCACTTTGTTCGAGCTGGGCATCCTGCCTGCGGTCGACGTGGGCAAGTCCGTTTCGCGAGTGGGCGGAGCGGCGCAACGAGCCGCCTATCGGGCCATCGCGGGCAATCTGAAGCTCGCCTATTCGCAATTCGAGGAATTGGAAACGTTCGCTAAGTTTGGTACCCGTTTGGACGAAGCCACCCGCAAAATTATCGAGCATGGGCAGCGCATCCGGGCATGCCTCAAACAGCCGGAATCGCAACCGGTGTCGATGGTTGAGCAGATCATTGTGTTGCTGGCTTTGACGGTAGGCCTTTTCGACCGGGTACCGCTCGAAAAGATGAAGGACGCGGAGCAGGAGCTGCGGAAAGCAGCGTCGGAGATCCCAGAGGATGTTGCCGGGCGCTTTACGTCAGCCGCTAAATTGAGCGACGACGACAAAAAGAAAGTGGTAGACGTCGCCACGCGGGCGCTCGCGTTATTCGAGCCCAAGCCCGCGGCTAAGGGAGCGCCATGAGCGGCACTATGCAGAGCCTAGGCCGGAAAATCGACGGCGCGGGCGATCTCGAAGGCGTTGTGCGTTCGATGAAGGCCTTGGCGGCCTCAAGCATTGCACAATACGAAAAGGCAGTTCAATCGCTCGATCAGTATTACCGCACGGTGGAGCTTGGATTGACTGCGTGTTTCCGCCAGGCTGGCCAAGCTCAGATCCCAACAGGCAAAAGGCTACAAGACGGCGCAACGGTTGGCGCACTCATCTTCGGTTCGGACCAAGGCCTGGTCGGTCGCTTTAACGAGGTAGTGGTGGATTTGGCCATGGGTACGCTCACTAAATTCCCGGGCCAAGTTAAAAAACTCTGGACGGTGGGAGAGCGCGCCTATGAACTGATGACCGGCACCACCCCGGCGACGGTCGCCCAATTACCTGTTCCCACTTCGGTAGAGGCCATCACGCCGCTCGTCGGCCAGATTCTTATCGAGATCGAGGCGGCTCGCGAGCAGGGCGATGCCATGGAGATCTACGTGTTCCATAACCATCCGAAATCCGGAGCTGCTTACGAGCCCGTTTGCAGTCGGTTGCTGCCGCTGGATCAGACCTGGCAACACAAAATAGCCGCGGTACCATGGCCGACCAAGAAATTGCCGGAGATCATGGGGGATGCCACGGCGGCGCTTCAGGCATTCATCCGGGGATACCTGTTTGTTCTGCTTTATCAGGCGTGCGCGGAGTCTCTCGCCAGCGAAAACGCGAGTCGGCTCGCAGCGATGCAACGAGCGGAAAAAAATATTCAAGACATCCTGCAAGACCTAAACCGTGACTTCCACCGTATCCGCCAGGAATCGATCGACGAAGAGCTGTTCGATGTAATATCTGGCTTCGAAGCGTTGAAAAGCAGTAAGCCCCACGCGTAGGACCGGATGGCGGTCCTACCGAGGCGCACCGTTATAATCCATAATTCTTTTTTCGTAAGGCGTTCTTGTATTGGTCGCGCGCCTTCTTGGCAGTGGCTTCAGCATCTTGCACCGCAAATCCGGCGTTATCCCACTTTTCCATTTCGACCATGGAGTGATCCGGCGTCGCCAAGCTCTCTTCCTTGCGAATCGCTGCTACCCAATCGTCAATGGACTTTTTGTATTGCGTTAGAAGAGAATCAAAATCGAGATCAGGCATGTAAGTGTAAATAGCTACTTACTAAGATGCGCCATCACGCTTCGGGGTAACATTACAGCACGGTGATGAACCGTATGAGTCGGTATGAGCTTTGTCTCCTTTTTCACAGCGAGGTCGATAAGCTAATTGGTGGGTGCGGTGCCTCATCTCTCGCCATTTCGACCTGCCTTCAGCCTGACCAGATCGGCCGCAAAGATTAAGTAAGTCTTGCGATTCCAAACGAGTTCGACAAAGCCGGCAGCACAGGACGTGCCTTGTCAGTTCGACCAATGAATTTGCGGAGATCATTACAAGCCTCGGCTTAGACAACGGAGTAAGCTCTATGGCTAGCACTTTTTGCGCGACTACGCAGTTCAACCGCGAATTCTTAGCAGGCTCCGTCTGACGTCGAACCCCCTTCGCGAGGGCCTGGGGTCCATTCGCCTCGAAACTCATGCCCAACCGTATCGTAATCAACATCAAGAAGTTGTCAAAAAGTGTCATCCTTGCGGCGATCGTGTTCTTTTGACGCAGTTTTGACGGCGCCCCCGCTACGCTTAGCTGTATGCGACTTACGTGACGACTTACAGCCTGAATTCATGACGGCCGCTAGCGCGTACCGCGGCGCTGCTCAGTTTTGCAGCTAGCGTTTCACCGATGGCACACGCCTTACCTTCGTTTGCGCGGCAGACGGGCGAGAAATGCGCGGCCTGCCATGTTGGCGGCAGCTGGCCGCAGCGACAGTGGCGCAATGCGCCTTACGTTCTGGGGTGCTCTGGCCATGGCGGTAACCGCAGGCATTGGAGCGCTGTTCGGAACTATCCTGTGAGGGAACCCGCCCAAGGTGAATGACCATTGAGTTTAATTGCAAGCGAAACAGTGAACTAAATACTTGTGTATCCACTGAGATTCGAACCGATCTATCAATATCGGACCTGGGGCGGACGGCGTTTGGCCGACCTGCTCACCGCACCACTGCCGGACGATGGTCCTATCGGCGAAGCATGGGTCCTTAGTGATCGCGATGACCATCCGAGTCGAGTTGCCGATGGACCTCTTAAAGGGAAGACCATCGGTCAGTTAATCGAGGCGGGTCCGGAGCAAATGCTGGGGAAGCTGGCACCGCGTTTTCGGCGCTTTCCGCTCCTGCTGAAGTTCCTCGACGCTCGTGAGATGCTCTCGGTCCAGGTGCATCCGTCGGATGCGCATCCAGAGCTGCTGCCAATGGGCGAGACGGGGAAAACGGAAGCCTGGGTGGTGCTGGAGGCGGGGCCAGAAAGCCACGTGTATGCCGGCCTGCAGCCTGGCACCACCGCAGCCGATCTAGGGCGCGGCCTCAACAACGGCACCGTTGCGGACCGCCTCCTAGGTTTTACTCCGAAGCCCGGAGACGGTGTCTTCCTGCCGGCTGGGACGGTCCATTCTTTGGGCGGCGGCGTCATGGTGTTCGAGGTGCAGCAGAACAGCGACGTGACGTTCCGCTTGTATGACTGGGATCACATCGATGCCAAGACAGGCCAGCGCCGCGCACTCCAAGTCGATCGGGCGCTTGCCTGCATTGATTTCGCGCAAGGTGCGATAGGTCCGGTGGTGCCCGATATTGAGTCCACGACTCCCGTACTGCGAGAGAGGCTCTTCCATGGTGAACACTTCTGGCTATGGCGCTTGCGCGCGCAGTCGCCGTTTACCGTTGGCGCCGCAAATGTCCCGCGCGTGCTGATATGTATCGACGGCGCGGGACACATCGAGCATGGCGGACCGGCGTATGCCGTCCAAAAAGGCGATGTCTTTCTCTTGCCGGCGGTAGTTGGAGCGTGTTCTTTTCAGCCGGCCGGTACAGTGAGCGTGTTGGAGATTGCGATACCCGAATAGAGCAAGAATGCCCGATGGTAAACATTGAAGAAACTAATCGTTTTTGATCTGGACGGCACACTTGCCGAAAGTAAGTCGTCTCTTGATACCGGAATGGCTGGACTCCTGCAGGACCTTCTCGGTATCGTCAAAGTGGCCGTGATTTCCGGAGGCGATTGGCCGCAGTTTGAGAAACAACTGCTCTCCAATCTTCCGACTGACGAACGTCTGGCGAATCTATCCCTCCTCCCGACATGCGGAACAAAGTTTTTTCAGTACAAAGGGAACTGGAAAAAGATCTATTCAGAAGATTTCACTGCGGATGAAAAAAACAAAATTATTAGTTCCTTTCAGAAGGCCTTGAAAGCAGATAACTTCAAAGTTGAAAAAACGTGGGGCGAGGTGATCGAAGACCGGGGCAGCCAAATCACATTTTCTGCTCTTGGTCAACAGGCCCCCTTAGAAGAAAAAGAAAAATGGGACGGCGATTTCACGAAGCGGAAGAAGATCAAAGCAATTCTCGATACTTTGATTCCCGAGTTTTCTGTTCGCATGGGCGGCGCGACCTCCATCGATGTCACGAAACCTGGCATTGACAAGGGCTACGGAATCAGAAAGCTGCGAGATGTCCTTGGCATATCGATAGAAGAGATGGTCTTTATAGGAGATGCTCTGTTCGAGGGAGGCAATGATTATCCGGCGAAAGAAGCAGGTGTAGTGTCTATCCCAGTGCGAGGCCCCAATGAGACGAAACTCGTAGTCCAAACAATCACCGCGTGTTTAGAGCCCGCTCAACCAGCCCGGCACGCTGAGGGAAGTCGGTGAGTGGATTCAAATTGCAGCGGCTGGGAGTGTTGATGGAGCCGGAACCGGGCAATCCTCAAGAGATCGAAGGCGTTCTGAATCCGGCTGCCGCTCGTGGGCCTGACGGTGAGCTTTACCTTTTCCCGCGGCTGGTGGCGCGGGGCAATTACTCGCGCATCGGCATTGCTAGAGTTCGCTTCAATGCGGCAGGCGATCCGGTGGGCGTCGAGCGGCTCGGCATCGCGCTCGAGCCGGAAACGGATTACGAACGAAGGCCTGACGGCAGCGGAGGCTGCGAGGACCCGCGCGTTACTTTCGTCGAGCCGCTCCAGCGCTACATCATGACCTACACGGCATTTTCGCCGCACGGTCCACGTATCGCGATGGCCCTTTCGCGGGATCTCTTCCACTGGGAGCGCCTTGGGCTCGCAACCTTTTCTCCCTGCCACGGCATCGATCTCGATCAGAGCGATGATAAAGATGCAAGTCTCTTTCCCGTCGCCATTCCGAATCCCTCAGGAAAGCCGGAATTGGCCATCCTGCACCGGCCGCTTTTCCCTGGCACTAGGCCGGAAGAAACTGCTTCGCAGGCAACGCCTCGTGATCTGGATCTCGACCGGGAAAGCATCTGGATTTCCTACACCCCAGTGGCTTCGAAGAGCAGCAAATCACAGCGCCTCGGCCAGTTTACCTCTCATCATCGGCTGGCGACTCCGGTCGCGCCTTGGGAGCGGCTCAAGATTGGCGGCGGTACCCCACCCATTCTGACCCCGCATGGCTGGCTGATTATTTACCACGGCGTGAGTGAAATGGCGGAGTCCCTCGACGAAGCACATCCATTGTGCTACTCGGCCGGGTTGATGGTGCTTTCGAAGGAGCATCCGCAAGTAATCCGCTATCGTTCGCCGGAGCCGGTATTGTCGCCGATGCTGCCGCAAGAGCGCCGCGGAATCGTCTCCAATGTCGTGTTCCCCACGGGCATCGACCGGCGCGACGATCTCGACGCGCCCGGCCGCTTCGACGTCTATTATGGAATGGCCGACAGCCGGATCGGAGTGGCACGCCTCGACCTGCCGGCACTCCTTCCGCTGGAAGTCGCCGGTGACCCGTCGGGAGCAAAGGTGTGACACGGCTGGCTCGGCATCATGCTGCCTCTTTATCCGGACAGTCTTCTCGCGGCCACCCTTTTTGACATCCAATTGACGTTTTTGCCCCTACACTCGGTTGATAGAAAGGCTAAATCATTATGGCTAATACCGACCAAAAGAAGTGTGCGCATCCAGCTTGTCGCTGCATGGTAGCGAATGACACGAAGTACTGCAGCCAGAGCTGCAAAGACGCGAAACATGAGGTTGAAATCTCGTGCGACTGCGCCCACCCCGGCTGCTCGCTTTCCGAGTAGCAGTCAGCACAGGTAGGGAGCAGGCGCGCACCGCGCACCGGTGCAAGTCTATGAGCTTCTCTTCGCGAATTTACAGCAGCAGCATTCCTGCCTGGCGTGCAGATAACACGACGAAAGTTGAAGGAGAAAAAATGTATAAAGTTGAATCGGTAGTAGCCGTCTATCACAGCCATCCAGAGGCCGAGCAGGCTGTAAAGGAACTCCAACATGCGGGCATCGACATGCGGAGCTTATCGATTGTCGCAAAGGACTATCACACCGACGAGCAAGTGGTCGGTTACTACACTGCCGGCGACCGAATGAAGCGTTGGGGCAAAACGGGCGCTTTTTGGGGAGGTTTTTGGGGCCTGTTATTCGGGTCTGCCTTCTTTGCCATTCCAGGCATAGGTCCACTTCTTGTGGCAGGTCCGTTGGTTGCGTGGATTGTGGGCGCGCTGGAAGGTGCGGCGGTGGTCGGAGGCGTCAGCGCGCTGGGCGCCGGTCTGTTTAGTATGGGAATTCCAAAAGACAGCGTTCTCCAGTATGAATCGGCGGTAAAGAACGATAAGTTCTTGCTGATCGTGAATGGAACGGCATCCGAAATCGCCAAGGCTAAAGACATACTCGATACTACCCAGCCAGCTCATCTTGATCTTCACGCGAAAGAAGAGCTGGTAGCGGCAAGGTAGCTTCGTTCAAGAGGAAAAACGGTGGTCAGGCGATCTTGGGGCATCTATGCAAATGGCCGCCGGATCGCGCCTTTTGAAATTTGATTGCAGAGGACAAAAGTTTTGGCCACCGTACCGGTTATTCAACAGCTTGCCGCAGTTAAAGTCACTCCAGCGGGCCTATCGAGCGAAGAAGCCCGAATCCGGTTGGAAAAGTCCGGCCCAAATGCGATGCCCGACACGGCCGTGCACCCACTACTGCGGGCGCTCGCCAAGTTCTGGGCTCCGGTTCCCTGGATGCTCGAGGCGGCAATCGTTTTGGAAGTGGTGCTCGGCAAGTATGTCGAAGCGGCGATCATTGCGGGACTTCTCGCGTTCAACGCGGGTCTCGGGTTCCTCCAGGAAGGGCGTGCCCAAGCAACGCTTGCCGCACTGAAATCGCGGCTGGCACTAAATGCGGCAGTCAGGCGGGATAATGCGTGGACAACCGTACCCGCTGCCGAATTGGTGGTTGCTGATGTAGTGAAGCTATCGCTTGGCGCCGTGGTTCCCGCCGACGTGCGTCTCACGGACGGATCGGTGCTCCTTGACCAATCGATGCTTACCGGCGAATCGGTCCCGATCGAAGCTGCCGCGGGTTTCGAAACCTATGCGGAGCGCTGGTGCGGCGCGGTGAAGCGGTCGCGGAGGTTACCGCTACCGGAGCGCGTACGAAGTTCGGACGTACTGCGGAGCTTGTTCGCACCGCCCACGTCGTCAGTTCCCAGCAGAGGGCTGTTCTACGCGTTGTTCGGAACCTTGCACTTTTCAATGGCGCATCATCGTCCTGTTGGTTGTATACGCTTACCTTCTTAGAATGCCCGTCGGCGAGATCATCCCCCTGGTATTAACGGCAGTGCTCGCATCGATTCCCGTAGCACTGCCCGCCACGTTCACCCTTGCCGCCGCGCTCGGGGCAAGGGCTCTAGCGGGGATAAACGTTCTTCCAACCAGACTCTCCGCGGTGGATGAAGCGGGCAGCATCGATGTCCTTTGCGCGGACAAGACCGGCACACTGACCCGCAACGAATTGACGGTAACAGCCGTCCGCGCTATGCCCGGCTTCGATGAGTCTCACGTCTTGGGATTGGCCGCCCTGGCGAGTTCGGATGGCGGCCAAGATCCCTTGGATGGGTCGATCCGGAGCGCCGCCGAAAAACAAGCCGCTTCCGATCTCCCCAAGCTGATCAAGTTCATTCCGTTCGATCCCGCGACCAAGATGTCGGAGGCGACCGCCACTGGTCCGGGCGGTGCCACGCTACGCGCGGTGAAGGGCGCTTTCGCAGCGGTTAGCGGGCTCACGCAGGCAACATCCGATGCATCCAAAATGGAGAACGAACTCGAGGCGCGGGGCTTCCGCGTTCTAGCAGTAGCCATCGGTCCACCTACGGCGCTGAAGCTCGCCGGAATCATTGCTCTCAGCGATCCGCCCCGCCCAGATTCCACCGCGTTGATTAAGGAATTGCGCACGTTGGGAGTGCGCGCGGTTATGGTGACGGGCGACGCGCCCGCTACTGCGGCCATCGTCGCCCATGCCGTAGGCTTGGACGGCAAGGTCTGCCCGCCCGGTCCAATCCCGCCCGACGTTCGCCCCGATGAGTTTGCAGTTTTCGCCGGAATTCTTCCCGAGGGCAAGTACAACCTCGTGAAAGCGTTTCAGAAGAGTGGACGCATCGTTGGGATGTGCGGTGACGGCGCCAATGACGCACCTGCATTGCGCCAGGCGCAAATGGGGATCGCGGTCTCTACCGCTACCGAGGTAGCCAAGTCGGCCGCTGGCATTGTGCTGACCAATCCCGGACTCAGCGGCATTGTGGCTTCCGTAAAGGAAGGCCGCACAACATTTCAACGCATCCTGAGCTACACCATGAACTCGGTTACCAAAAAGATCTTGCAAGTACTCTTTCTGGCTGCCGGCCTCGTCATGACCGGACACGCCATCTTAACTCCCATGCTGATGGTCATCTTGATGGTTTCTGGCGACTTCTTGGCCATGTCCTTAACGACCGACAATGTCAGGCCATCACCCTTCCCAAATAGTTGGCAAATCGGCCGCGTCACCGTGGCCGGCGTAATTATTGGAATTTGTGACTTGTTCTTTTGTATCGGTGTTCTTGCATTCGGCAAATTGCACCTTTCGCTCGGCTTGGATGCGCTAAGAACTCTAGCCACAATTCTCGTTATATTCAGCGGCGAAGCCAGCCTATATGCAATCCGCGAGCGCCGCCGCATTTGGAGTTCTCGACCGGGTCTATGGGTCATTGTGTCGACCGTCGCCGACGTCCTTGTTATTTCGTTCTTGGCTGCGCGCGGAATCGCCATGGGCGCTTTGCCGCTATCCGCCATAGTCGGCACGCTGGCCGTTACGATCGCGTTTGCATTTGCCCTCGACGCGGTCAAGGTGCCCGTCTTTCACCGCCTCAAAATCTCTTAGTTCTTCGAAGCTGTATCCTGAAAAATCAAGGCAGTGTTCGCAATGCCTTGCGAGCTTTCCCTCGATTGTGAGCAGTAAGCTGCGATGGGGAGCAGAGATGTCGGTGATTGAAAAACTGGAAAACATTTGAGAGCGGCGTTATCGGCTTCAAGGTCGTCGGGAATAGAACGACCAAGAATGCCGAAGCAAAACCCTGTCGAATTGTTATCCAGATGAGGGAGAAGATGCGGCTTCTAGACTAATGCCTAGGGGGCGATTTTTCGGGGATTATTCCAATTCACTTTCACTTTCCGAGTTGTCTCTTTGCGCGTCCTGCTAAGCACTCCTGCAGCGGTGCTACTGAGCGCGATTCAATCTAGCACGGGCGGAGGCTCCGTCGAACAAAACAAAGAGCTTGGGTCTATTCCTTAACGCGACCTTGAAAGGCCGAGTTGTGTAAGCGGCAAGCGACCGTTCGGAGTCTCGCGAGCACGGAGCGCCTCCGGTAATGTCGAGCGGTCACACGTCGCCCGGCAGCGTATGCGGCCTCCACTATATGACCCCTTCGGCCACACCGATCTCTGCAAAGCCGGAGTCCCTGTCGATACTAATCACTCCGTGAACAAACCAACCCATTTTGTGAGCCTGAAGGGCGAAGTAGCCCGACGCAGAACCCGCATTGCGAGAGTGCGTCCACGCTGCGCAATTGAGCACGCCCGGGATCTCTGGGGGCTGCGGCGGCCCCACTCAAGCTGTCACTTGGACGGACAAAGAAACCGACGAACGCCGTACCCGCACCGAAATGGCGTTAGCTCGTAGTCTGGAACGGCTTAGCAAAGTGGGCTGCAAGCCTGCCGAAAGGAAAGCCCCTGTTCGTCAAAGGGGAACTCGTTTACTAACGCTACCCCCGTAAGGTTCAAGCCACGATCTGGGGTTGCCCCCTGACGTGACACAAAAAGTTAAGACACTGTTTGCCGTTGGCTGAAAACTGCTCGACCGACGAAACGTATTCATAGCATGATGGGCGCATCCGGCGAAACGGAAGCGAGCTCTCCTAAGGAACAGACCCCGCAGGGACCAGTTGAAATCCCATTTCCTTGGCCTGAGCGATTAGTCTTACCCGTTTGCGATCTTGCGAGCTGCGCTCCTGGTCCTGGAAAACTGTGGTGTCGTACTGCTGTTGGGTGGTGACCATGTGGTAGACGATCCTGGCAAGTTTGTGAGCCGCTGCTGTCAGCGCTTTGGGCGTCCCCATTCGAGCCCGCATTCGACGAAAGTAATCGCCCAGATAGCTTTGGCTATGATGCAGTCCTTGTGCACCCATTCGGAGGGCCAGTGCAGCACGATTCTTTGTCGGACGCGTTCGGGAGGAAAGGACCTGGCCGCCGCTAATCTTTTGGTTCGGGCAGAGTCGCAGCCACGAGCAGAGCGCTGCGGCTGTGGGGAAGCGCGAGAAGTCCGGACCAATCTCGGTAAATATCATCTGGGCAGTGAGAGTACTAATGCCGGGAACCTGTGTCAGGTCGACTCCGAAGGATCGGTAGAGATCATCACGGAGATGTGGCGGCTCGTTCCGCCATGGAGTCTTGCGCGGATTCTTCTCTTTGGGCGGCTTCTCGCCCTCGGCCACTTTGGAGGGAACGGAGGGCATCATTTCCTTCACTCGGACGTCAACTTTCTGAATGTGATTCTGATAATGGCGGTAAGACTCCAAAGATTGGCGCAATGTAAACAGGTGCTCCTCGCGGTAGTCGCCGACCAACGACTTCATGATGGTCTCTTGGGAGGCCCTGATCCGCCAGTCACGCAACTGTGCCAGCTTGCCCGGATCGCGCTCGCCAGCCAGGATGGCGTCGACGATAGCCAAGCCGGTGGTGCCCGCGAGATCGCTGATGACGTGATGAAGTTGAACGTTCATCTGATCGAGCGCCTTCTGCATATGCTGCAAGTGAATGGTGGCTAACTCGATGAGGTTGTCGCGGTGACGCCATAGTGATCGAATTGCACAGATCTCGTCGGCCGGTCGGAAGGAGCCACGCAGCAGCCCGCAGGCATGGAGATGCTGAATCCATTGGCAGTCTTCGACGTCGGTCTTCTTTCCCGGTACGTTCTTCACGTGATGCGCGTTCACCAGGCGAACTTCGATCTTGCGTTTCTCGAGGATCTGAAAAAGGGGAATCCAGTAAACACCAGTGGACTCCATCGCGATCGTCTGAATCTGGCACTGCTGAAGCCAATCGGCTAACTTCTCCAGATCTGCCGTGAATGTATTGAAGCAACGAACTGAATCGGGGTCGCGTTCCGGCGGAACTGCGACAAAGATCTGAGTTGCGCCAATATCGGCCCCGGCAGCATTGGGCTCCACGATTGGAAGACTTACGGCTTTGGCCCTCTTCTTGGGCATTCATCCTCTCCGTTTCTGCCCAGTGCGTCGGCCCGGACCGTGCAAACGAAGTAGTCTCCCAAACGAGATCCGCCGCAATCCATTGGACTGCGAAAGTCATCACTGTATTGAGCACCGGGTCCAGAACCACACTGCAGGTCGGGCTTTACAGGCACCAGTGAGCCCGCGGTCTTAACTGCCGACGCCCCAAGGCATTTTCAGAGTAGCCCACTGTTCCTTCCCTTATTGTCCAGACCATAGGTCTGGTGTCCCACTGCAGGAGTGCAACTCGCCGAGGAATAGCCAACCGGAAACTCATCGAGACGATGAGGCAGGGAGCGGCGGTTTCGCCGTTCCCTGACCAATCGAATCACATCGGATCGAAAGATTTCCCGATGCCTGAAAAAACTCATACAGAAAGCTGCCGCGAAGCGGCCTCCTTACAGTTCTTGGTCACAACCAGATGCGCCTCGAACTCTGCAGGTGGCAGATAGCCCAAGGCCGAGTGCAGCCGCTTTTCGTTGTACACCTTCTCAATGAAACGGCGGAGCGATCGAAGCGCATCGGGCAAGTCGCGGTATTCCTGCCGGTAAACCTCTTCGTATTTTAGAGTTTTCATAAAACTCTCGGTCCGCGCATTGTCGTAAGGGTTTCCTTTGCGGCTCATGCTGATTTGAATGCCGTGCTGATCGAGCAAGCCGGTGTAATCGTCTGCTGCCCTGAACGCCGCGATCGGAATGATGCACCAGGCCCGCTTTCACACTTCGGTGCGACACGGCCATTTCCAGCGCCGCTACCGTGAGCTTCGCCTCCAGCGTGCGGTCCAGAGCCCAGCCGATCACCCGGCGCGAGAAGGCATCCAGAACGACAGCCAGATACACGAACTCGGTCTCCAGGCGAATATACGTGATATCGGCAATCCAAAGCTGGTTGACATTGGTCAGCTTCATCTCGCCGGCTAGGTTGGGATAGATGCGGAAGCCATGCCGCGAATCGGTGGTCACAATGAACTTCCGGCGCCGCAGGCAGAGCAGATTGTCTTCGCGCATGATTCGATAAACCCGTTTGGGGTTCACCATCCAGCCGCGGCGCCGCAGCTCGGCTGTGATCCGCGGCCGCCCATAGCTCGGCATCTCGATTGCGATCCGCTGTATCGCATCCCGCAGATCCATATCGCTCTCGGAAGGTTGCGCATCAAGATCGAAACGGTAGAAACCTCTTCGGCTCACGCCCGCCAGCCTGCACATGCTTTCAATCGCCAGCTCGTTGGCCGTCACTTCTTTCCGGACCTGCTGGTAGATAGCGGCTTTCCAGTTAACGCCTGCAGCATCCGCTGTTCTTCGATGCGCTGCAAGCACCGTTTCAAAAAATCAATCTCCAACGCTTGCTGGCCGATTTTCCGCTCCAACTCTGCTACCCGGTTCTCGTCTGCTCTCTTCTTACCCAAACCGGGAAACGCATGTTCGGGTGACTGCCGAAAATCCCGTCGCCAGCGATGCAGCAGGCTCGGATTGATCTCACACGATCGCGCGACTGCTGCGATCGAAACGCCCGCATCTAATTGCCGCAACGCAGCAGTCTTAAACTCCTTCGTGAACTTCCGGCGCGATAGCCCCATGACTCAAATTCTCCATTCGATGAATTTTGAGTCTTAACTCTTTGTGCCAAAAATGGGGACAAGTCCAATCGGCAAGAAGACGGTCGAAGTCGAAGTGATGACAACGATTGCGAAGGACAAAGTGCAACGCCTGATTCGCTTGTAGTCTGCCAACACGGAAGGTGATCCCAGCAGAACGAGGAAGCAGGGTCTTGCACGCCACAGAGGAGGGAGCCTCAACAACTCCCCGCCTCTGAAATCGCGACATCACCTATGACCAAAATCATCAAGAACCCCAACATGCATGCGGAAGCTGCGAATACCGCAACGTTACGAGCGTGGCAGCGTCTTATCTCCAGCGATCTGCAATTTAGAAATGGGATGGGTCAGAAAAAAATCCTATGACCATGGCAGTAGAAATTGACCGCCTCGTTCGTCAAGGGAAAATAGTCGATTCTGATCAGAGAACTCTCCTTTCCGCGATCCATCGGCCTTCTGACATCTAGTGAAAGTGGAAGAAGGCACAACAAACTGAACGAGATTCAGTCCGCCTTCGTACTCCTAGGCATGGCCCTCGACCGTTTAGACCTCAACCAGCAGGTGTCTGATCTCTTGCGGAGGAATAAACAACTCGTTCGGCGCATGAACATACTTTTTTCTTGCTCGATCGCAGCAACCCTCCTCCTGGTCGTTTTGCTTTTTGGACTCATTCGAAAACAAACATCGTTTGATAGCAACGGCGTGCTTCATGTGCGAGGTCTAGCCGTAATGGATGCTAGTGGCACTACGCGTGTGCGTTTGCAGGCACCGTTGCCAGAACCGATCATTATGGGTACACAGCAAAAACGTGATGATTCCGTTTCCGGTGTAATGCTCTATGACAAGCTCGGGAATGAGCGTGGTGGATATGTCACCGATAACTCGGTAGGCAACGCATTCCTGACACTCGATAGCAATACTGGCCAAGAAGTCACGCTTGTTGCGTATCCGGATGGTGGAGCGGAGTTTGCAATAAACGATGACAAGAAAAACAAGGTGAGCTTAGGGGCGCTCAAGAACGGGCCGAGACTACGTCTTACAAAGAGCGGCAAAACGGTATTCGAACAGCCAGAAGACAGTCAAACGCCGAAGCGTTGACATTCTTTCTATGGATCCCGGACCTACTCACCATTAACCGCCACCGGAGCCGCAACTTCGTTAGAGTGTTTTTCCAATGATCGGGAACGTTCAGTTGCTGGGGCGGCTTGCTATCAGTAGTCTTTATGGCGTCAACCCGTGCGACCCAATCACGTACACTATCGAGCTTCTTCTATCGTCGTTGTCGCTCTGCTGGCATGCTGGATTCGTGCACTCGCGCCGCTCGCGTCGATACGGCTATCGCGCCGCGAGCAATAACGTTGGGACCCTGTCCCCGCAGCCGCCTACTACACCCGATAAGCGACCGAGTCGGTGCGAATGGTTGTTTGCGTTTCGGAACCTTTTGGCTTCGCGAGCCGTATATGAGCTCGGAAGGAGCCAAGATTGAAAACACGAATCTTGATTGGTTGTCTTTCATTGTGTATTTGCTTTGGCCCAGCATTCGCGGTTTCACAAACATTCTCATTTCAATTCCAGCAAAAGCCTGGACCGTATCCGGTAGGGTTGAAGGTAGTCGATCAGTACGATCGCTCTCGCGCCTACCCCGCTTCCCCCAAGAACTTATCAAAGTTCTCTGTGGGCGATGAGGCCCGTCCCCTGCAAACATTGATCTGGTATCCATCGCTGAGAAGCACAGGCAAGCCGATGACGGTTGGCGACTATACCCAGCTGGCCGACACGGAGATTCACTTCGACGCGCCCCATCCTCAACAGAATCGATGGCGTTCGCTGTTGAAGACTTCGTCCGAGATTCCGTTGTGGGCGGTGCGTGATGCGAGCCGGCAAAAGGGCATTATCCGGTCCTGATTTACGCGCCCAGCGATTCCTCCGTTTCGTGGGAGAATGCCGATCTGTGTGAGTACCTTGCCAGTCATGGCTACGTCATTCTTGCGAGCCCGTCGTTGGAGGTATCCATACGCGACATGACCGACGATCTGAACGGGATCAACGCGCAGGCTCGTGACATCGCGTTTCTCATCACATATGCCAAAACGCTTCCCAATACGGATTTATCCGTCGTCGCCGTGGTGAGCTGGAGCTGGGGCGGAGCTTCGAGCCTGTTTGCGGCAGCACGAGACCCCCGCATCGATGTACTGGTCTCCCTGGACGGCAGCATGCGTTATTACCCGGGCCTCGTCAAGATGGCCCGCGATGTTCATCCAGAGCGGATGGCCATACCGCTTCTTTTCTTCACTGCGGAAAATGCGAACTTTCTTGAAGATCTTGACAAATCTTATGATGGTCCCCCGGCAGACATAGTGGGTCCAAACGTTCTCAACGCCTGGATACAAGGCGATCTCCTCACCGTGAATATGCTGGGCATGGCACACCCAGAGTTCGGTTCGATGTTTCAACGCAGAGAGCACGCAACACTTTGCGGAAAATCAGGTAGCCGATTACGGACAGGATGATGCCAACACGAGTTATGCCTGGGTTGCGCTTTATACTTTGAATTTTTCTTGATGCCTACCTGAAACACGACGCTTCGGCAAGAGCCTTTCTTGAAAGAACCCCGGCAGAGAATGGCGTTTCGAAACATTTTATTGGCATTAGGTTTCGCCCCGCGCGGAAAGTATCTCCTTCGAAGGTCAGGTGAGCTCACGATCACGTCCTAGACAACTGCGATCCGCGCGCATCGTATAGAACCGGTTCGGGGTGAACGGCAGCGGCGATTGCGCGGTCTCCCGCATGTTAGAGTGCCGTCCTTCTTAGCGGCAATGGTCCAGAACGTAAAACGGCTGATCAAGTTCCTGAACCAAATCAAAGAGCCAAAAGTAGAGGTGGCTTGAAATGGCCTGTAGCCCTGCTACCGGGCAAAATCAAATGCAAAGAGATGCCGCGAATCGCGATGGCAGAGAATTTTTCAACAGCATCTTTCGTTTGGGCATGCCACAGCCCGACGGTAACGTCCTAAGCTCATACTTGATTGGCGGCTAAAAGGAGGGCGGTATGCACGCCTACGTTATCGAAGAACCCGGCGGAGACTTCCGGAAGGTAGATCTTCCACGCCCTACGATCAAATGGAACCAGGCTCTCATCAGGGTTCAAGCCAGCTGTGTCAATCCGCTTGATAACAAGATCCGTGCGCGCGAAGCACCACATGCAAAGCAGCCACTTCCAGCAATACTTGGGATGGATATGGCTGGGACCATCGAAGAGGTAGACGCGGGCCTAACGGCCTTTAGAGTTGGCGATGAGGTATATGGCATGGCGGGCGGCGTGGGTGGACTGCAAGGTACGCTCGCAGAATTCATCGCAGTCGATGCGGACTTACTCGCACACAAACTCAAGAATCTTTCCATGCGTCAAGCAGCGGCGCTTCCGCTAGGCACGATCACCGCCTGGGAAGGTTTGGTCGATCGTGCGAAGGTTCACTCCGACCAAACAGTGCTCGTTCATGCGGGTGCTGGAGGCGTCGGTCACATCGTGGTTCAGATTGCGCGCGCCTTTCGAGCAAAAGTCTTCGCTACGGTCTCGCCAGACAAGACGAGCATCGTTGAAAACTTCGGTGCTACCCCGATCGACTATCGTTCATTTTCCGTTGAAGAATACGTGGGAGCGAGCACAGAAGGCCAAGGCTTTGATATTGTCTACGACACCGTAGGGGGCGCCACGCTCGATGCGTCTTTTCTTGCGGTGAGGCGTTACACCGGTCAAGTGGTGAGTTGTCTCGGTTGGGGATCACACTCACTTGCCCCACTCTCTTTTCGCGGAGCCAGCTACTCGGGTGTGTTTAGCTTACTTCCGTTAATCACCGGGGAAGGCCGAGCGCATCACGGTAAGATACTCGCCCAAGCAGCAACGCTTGCTGAGACAGGGAAATTGAGACCTCTTCTCAATGCGCAACGGTTTTCTTTTGATGAAATTAGTGCCGCGCATACTCGCGTAGACTCGGGCACCTCGGGAAAGGTTGTGGTCGAGTTTTGAATGAGGCGTAAAGCATTATGAGAACATCCAGATGTTCCACAAGCGAAGCACAAAGGGGATTGAATGACCAACGAACGAATGACTTTGAGGCTGCCACTCTATTTACTGCCGAGCAGCTCCTCACTCAGGTCGCAGGGCGCGTGAAGCAAAAAGCAAGGGTTATTGGTCTTTGCGCTAAATTGCAAAAGGGACCGTTTACCTACATCGCCGCAAAGAAGGCATTGAGCATCTCCAGATCGGAAAAGTAGGTTGCGACGGCGCGAACTTTGCCTTCATCGAGAGTCAGCACCGTAACGAGATGTTCGTCAAAGACCAGGCCTCTATGTTCGGCCGTATTGTTGAGTGAAAGCGCCACCCCATCGTGGCCCAAGAGAATATGCTTCAAATTGAAGGTAAGCTTCTTCCTCGCGATGATCGACACGCGCTCCAGAACGGCCTTAATTCCACGTTCCTCCCCGGAGATAAGGCTGTCGCCGGGCAATTTCCACGCGACGTCGCTCATCATGATGGAGGTCAGTAAACCGTGATTGTTCGTGCGCAGACCCGTAATAAAACTCTGAGCGATTGCGAGTCTGTCGCTATCGGTTGTGATCATTGCCCGACTGTCTTAGCTGCTTGAGGCACGCTTGAGAACAGCCCTACAAGTCCCTCCAGCAGCGTAGGATGAGTGAGCACGGCATCGCGCAAGGCGGTGTAAGGAAGTTGAGCGATCATCGCAATCTGGACTGCCCCCATAATTTCTCCAGCCCCGACCCCAAATGCGGTAAACCCAAGAATCTGGTCGCGCTCCGGGTCGATCAGCGCTTTCATGAAGCCGCGGGTTTCGGAAAGTGTGCGCGTGCGCAACACCGAACTCATTGGGATTTTGGCGAGCTTGTATACGACTCCCTTCGCTTTGGCTTCGTTCTCGCTCAAGCCGATACGCGCTAGCTCCGGGTCAGTGAACAGGCAGAATGGAACCTGGCGTCCTGTCGTAATGCGGTTGCCGCCCGCAAGATTCTCACGAATGACGCGAAAGTCATCGAAAGCGATATGCGTGAACTGAGGACTACCGGCACAGTCCCCGATTGCCCAGACGCTAGGAGATGTGGTCTCCAGCCGCTCGTTGACTTTGATGTACCCACGGTCCGTCAGCTCGACCCCAGCTAGCTTCAGGCCGATATCTTCCGTATTGGGAGTGCGGCCGGTGGCGACCAAAAGATGTGTGCCCTCGACGATTCTTTCCGATCCCTCCAACTTAATCATGAGCTTTACTGCTTGACCGGACTCTCCTGAAACGCTGGAAAGTCGCGCATTCAGGACAAGCTCGATTCCTTCCTCTTGGAAGAGAGCGCGCAAGCCGTCAGAAACATCGTCATCTTCTCTGTGGGCCAAGCGGCTGTTGCGATCTATCACGGTAACGCGGCTGCCAAACCGGCGCATAGCCTGCGCCAGCTCTAGCCCCACATACCCGCCTCCCAAAACCAGGAGATGTTCCGGAATCTCATTTAGTTCCAGCGCCTCGACGTGTGTCAGCGGCCTCGATTCGGCGAGACCGGGAATGGGCTCCCAAGTAGCGCGCGTCCCTGTGCCGATGATGACCTTGCTTCCAACGATCCGACGGCTTGTTCCATCTGGCATCGAAACCTCAAGAGTTTTGGGCCCGACAAAACGCCCGGACCCTAAAACCAGTTCCGACCCGCTTTTTTTGAAATTCTCCAAATGCATGTCGACCAGCCCAGCAACCATCTTGCGTTTGCGGTCACGTACCGCCGGCATGTTGATCCTGAAGCCGCCTTTGTTGATTCCGAACTCTTCGCTCCTGCGAAAGTAAGAGGCGACTTTCGCGCTGTAAATGATGTTCTTGCTCGGAAGGCAGGCGATGTTGGGACAAGAACCACCAATATATTTTTGCTCGACTACGGCTACACGCATTCCCTCTTTAGCGAGGGTCCAAGCAACGTACTTGGACCCCTCACCACTTCCCAGGACTACAACGTCATACTCCTCTGCGGTCGCTTGCTTCATAAACTTTCCTTCCCTCTCGAATTGAGGAATTGCTTCACAGACAAAGCGATCTCCTGAACGTGCGTCTCGAGGGCGAAATGCCCCGTGTCCAGAAATTGGACCACTGCCTTTGGATTGTCGCGGCGAAAAGCCTCCGCGCCTGCAGGGATAAAGAACGGATCGTGCCTGCCCCAGATTGCAAGCAGCGGAGGTTTTGATTTTCGAAAGTACTCCTGGAAGGATGGATAGAGTTTGATATTGTTTGCGTAATCGAGAAACAGGTCTAGTTGGATCTCCATATTGCCGGGCCGTGCAATCATAGCTGCGTCAAGCGTGTAACCCACGGGATCTATCCGCTCCGGGTGCGGTACTCCGGCGGTGTACTGCGAGCGCAAACCGGCCGGGTCAAGCGCTCGACGCACCACTTCTCGGTTTTCGACCGAAGGTTCCCTCCAATAACGCTGGATGGGAGCCCATGCATCTCCAAGCCCTTCCTCATAAGCATTTCCGTTTTGTGAAATGATCGCAGTGATGCGCTCGGGGTGACCCATCGCGAGGCGGAAGCCGGTGGGGGCACCGTAATCGAAGACATACAACGCGTAGCGCTTCAGCTGCAATGCGTCGCTAAAAGAGAGCACAGTCTGCGCCAGAGCGTCGAACGAATACTTATAGCCACGTTCGGGAGGAACTTCTGTGAACCCGAAACCTGGAAGATCCGGTGCAATGACCCGGTACTGATCGGCGAGGCGCGGAATCAACTCGCGGTATTGGAACGATGAGGTCGGAAAGCCATGGAGCAGGAGCACAACCGGTGCGTCCCGCGCTCCGGCTTCCCGATAAAAGACGGTTACTCCGTCAGCTTCCATGCGATGGATTGTCGTGAGCGGGACCTTTGTCTTCTTCATCCCATAATCGGGCTTTGTGGCTGTAACGATTCCGGCGACAAGCAGATTGCCACCCTGCGAAAAAACACTTCTGCGAGTCATTCTCCCTCTCTCCATGGACCGAGCTTGCTGCCCTTGTGAGCATAGCTAGTCATCTTGCCTGTCTTTGCTCGCGCTGCTTAAAGGAACAAACGGAGAACCTCCGCTAGCGCGAACGATGGCTTAGGCGGTAATAACAAAATAAGTGATCAGATGGTAGGCATTGTGCCTCCATCAATGATGTAGTCTGCACCGTGAATCGAAGCTGCACGATCAGACGCGAGGAATGCCACCAATTCGGCGACTTCCTCCGGGCGCCCTGGTCGGCCGATGGGAATGCCCCCGATCATATTCATGATTTGCCGTCGAGCAGCGTCTTCGTTGATGCCGCTGCTCTTTGCAAGTTGCATGATCATACCGTGTGCGCCTGATGTCTCGATGAACCCTGGCGAAATCATGTTAACCCGTACGCCCTCCGGACCAACTTCATTTGCGAGACCCTTATTGTACGTACTGAGAGCACCTTTTGCCGCAGCATAAGCAAGCGTCATAGAGCGGCAGGCGATGCTGGATGGATGAGATGTGAAGGATGACACCCGACTTGCGTTCAATCATGCCGGGCAGAAATGCTCGATCGAGACGAACGGATGCCAGCAGGTTGACGTTAAGCGCTCTCTGCCAGTCATCGTCAGAAAGGGCTTTATATCCACCGTTCGGAGCATCTGACCCTCCAACGTTGTTGACCAGGATGTCGAGTCCACTCCATTCCTGCTGAATGCGCTTAACTACATCTTGCACACCTGCAGCCGTGCCGATATCTGTCTGCACGAAGAGAGTAACCGCCTGTCCATCCGGCAACGGCGAGCGTGCCGTGGTTGCCACTGAGGCGCCGCTCTGCATGAAACGGCGCACCATAGCGTGCCCCATGCCCTTCGTGCCACCAGTCACAAGAACTCGCTTGCCCTTGAACTCATCTCCTGAAAGAGGGTAAGGATATGTCATTGTCACGATCAAATCTCCAGTGAAGCAATCTTGTTGTTAGCAGTTTCGAAAATGTGGTCCAGTTCCGCGGGGCTCCCAGGGAACTCGCCGGTAGGGCGGCCCCGCACAGTCACCTTTTCTCCATCCCCTGAACGTTCAGCATCTAGAAAGTATCGGTATTTCACGTTCGCCTTTCCATTGGCGGATCAAGTCCCGTCCGTGATAATCGTGCCCCTCGTCGTGGACGGTTCCATCCTCCGGTGGAAGTAGCGATAGCGCATCCGCAACCGTCGATTTTCAGCGTCCAAGTAGGCAGCAACTGGTTCGGGGATGTCGAGAGTCATCGTATTCTCCTCCGTGCAAGTGCGTAATTAGGACGTTTCGCATCAACATTAGAAATTCCTTGTCATTGCACAGAGTCTATGGCTGTTTAGGATCGCGGGTGAGTTGCGGAACGCGGCTCCGACGTGAGGTTGAGCGGCCTTCAACCTAGCCGCGAAGAAACATGCAGGTGTGTTCGACGAATAACTCTGGATACTGAAATAGCGAGCCGTGAGCCGCGTCTGGATAAACGATCAATTGAGCATTCGGCAAGTTTTGCTGGAGATAGAACGAGTTGATCGTGTAAAAAATGATGTCGGACTTACCACCGACGATCAGGACCGGCATCTTGATGTCCTTCAGATAAGCGAAGCGTTCACCGACGGGCTTACTCCACTCTTGAAGTGCAGCGAACTGAGCCGGCTGGACCTTGTCATTGATGGGACTGTCGCGATTCTCCACGCGCGCATCTCTGCGCTTGAGAAAAGCTTTACCAGCGGCCTGGCTTGCCGCCGATGGTGTGAAGAAGCCATCGATCCAGAAATCGTCGAGGTTCCCGTATTTAGCCGTGAAGATTTGTTGCGACTCTGGCGTGAGCGGAATGCTGTCTCCGTTGCGAGGTCCACTACCCACGATCACCAGCTTACGAACCAGATCCGGCCGCTCATAAGCGATCATCTGCGCAACCATTGAGCCTACCGAGAAACCCAGAACGTCGACTTGGGTGAGGCCGAGCGCGTCAATGAACACTCCCGCGTTCTTCGCCATCTCAGCGAAGGTCTGAGGAACCTCGCCATTCGAACTTGCGACACCTGCGTTGTTGAACAGGATGACCTCACGGCTTTGAGCCAGACCGTCGGTAACAGCCGGGTCCCAGCTGTCCAGATTGCCGAGGATGTGTGGATGGAACACGAGAGGAACGCCCTCCTTTTTGCCAAAACGACGGTAGGCGAAGCGAATGCCATTGGCCTCCACGAATTGGGTAGGCGTCGTCTGATGGGTGTAGTTGGTCACGTCTGTTTTCCTTGAATCGTTATCGCTATGCGAGTTGAGGTGCAATCTGAGAGTTTGCGAAAGGAACAGTCCGGCTAATGCGCCGAGCGGGTCATCTTGAGCAGGGCGTCATGAAACTCTAGTGTCACTTTCTCATTCGGTCTCCTCAGAATTCTTGAATTTTTGAGCGATCAATAGTCTTTACACCTGCGCGAAACCACCATCGACAAACAACTCAGTGCCAGTGACATAGCTACTGTCGTCGGAGGCGAGGAATACCGCAGCCTTCGCGATTTCGTCGGGCTGACCCACGCGTCCCTGCGGCACGGTCGAGCTAATGCTTCTCAACCTGTCCTGCCCCTCCTGAGCCGACCCAAGCAATTCACGTAAACCTTCCGTATCGATAGGGCCGGGGCTGATCGCATTCACCCGTATGTTGCGATCCTTAAGATCAGTAGTCCAGGTCCGGGCGAAGGAGCGAATCGCCGCCTTACTGGCGGCATAAACGCTGTTTGATGGCAGACCTTTGCTGGCGACCACAGAGGACATCAGAATAATCGAGGCACCGTTCGGCAGCAACGGCAGCGATTTTTGAACCGTAAACAGCAAGCCCTTTACGTTGCCGTCGAAAATGCTGTTGTAATGATCTTCGTCGAGAGTCCCGAGTGTTCCGTATTTCGCAATGCCGGCATTCGCAAAGACGATATCGAGATTGTCTTTGTCTTTCTTGATCCGTGCGAAAAGGCGATCTAAATCCCCAAGATTTGCCACATCGCCCTGTACTCCTGTGACGTTCGTACCAATCTGCTTCACGGCCTCATCCAGCTTCGATTGCGTTCGTCCTGTGATGTAGACCCATGCTCCTTCCTGCACGAAGCGTTTAGCCGAAGCAAATCCAATGCCGCTGCCCCCGCCCGTAATGAGTGCAATTTTTCCTTCTAACTTTCCCATGACTTCTCCTCCGCTTTGTTCGTAAAGCTACGATGTCAACAATTTGCCAGGAGTTAATGAATAAGCTCCTTCGGTCATGCCCGAGGATTTATTGGGTTTGTCCGCCTGCGGCGAGGATCGCTTGGCCGTTTACCCAGTAAGATTCTTCAGAGGCGAGAAACACCGCAATTCGACCTATGTCTCGCGGCTGGCCGATCCGGCCAAGAGGGGTTGCCTTGAGCGCCGCGTCGTGGAACTCACTTTCGAGAATACCTATAGCGTGGGTTCCTTCAGTCTCTATCAGACCGGGGTTGAGGCTGTTCACACGAATATTGCGCGGACCTAACTCTTTCGACAGGGAGATGGTTATAGAGTTGAGCGCGCCTTTCGTCGCTGAGTAGACCGACCCATTGGCGGGCGACATAGAACCGGCCCCCGAGCCGATGTTGATGATCGACCCGCCTTCCGGTCCAATGAGCCGAACGGCCTCTTTAGTCGCGAGAAGAACCCCGAGAACGTTAAGGTTAAATTCGCGATGGAACTCCTCGGGCGTTACCTCATCGAGCGGGCCGAACTTGTACACGCCGGCATTGTTGACCAGGATGTCAAGCTTGCCATATTTCTGTTTAATCTCGGCAAGCGCCCGAGTGATGTCCTCCGGTTTGGAGAAATCTCCCTGAATAGCTTCGGCTTTGCCACCAGCCGCGGTGATCTCCGCCACGACTTCGTCCGCGCCAGATTCGCTAGTCGCGTAATTGACGACGACCGTCGCTCCCGCAGCAGCGAGGTGCTTAGCGATGGACGCACCGATTCCTTTGGAAGCTCCGGTGACGAATGCAATTTTACTTTCGAGAGTGCTCATAGTTTCACTATTCCTTCCTGTGTACGGCATGGTTAGATGCAATTGAAGCGCCGTTCTCAAAGCATTGACAGGATTGAACGGTCGACACGACCTGCCGCTGAGATCTCGGCTCTTTCTGAAAACACAGCACGAGGGCAAGAGAGATTCGCGCGGTGTTGCGCAGCCTCAAATGACCAGTTCAGAAGCCCTGGTTCCAAAGCCGTCGCCAGATTGCTATGCTTCTCAAAGCCGCCGCGTGATCCAATCAATTTAGGTGCTTCAGCCTACCGATCGAACTAGCGAGCAGGATACGGCTTCAGGTCTTGCGAAATTGCTCGAAGAGTCACAAGGGCGGGGAAACCGCCTCCAAACTCTAATCGACATGATCCCGGCTTTTGCATGGAGCTGTTCGCCGGATGGCGCCAAGGACTTCCTGAACCAACGATGGCATGAATACACCGGTCTGGCTCCGGAGGATGCACTCGGGTCGGGATGGAGCGGCGTTGTTCACCCGGACGACTTAGGGCCATTACAAAAGGACTGGCACCGAATCCTCGTTGCTGGACAGCCAGGCGAGATGGAAGCACGTATCCGCCGCTTCGATGGAGAATATCGCTGGTTTCTTATCCAGGCCGTTCCGAACCGCGACGAGCAAGGAACCATTGTCAATTGGTATGGAAGCAATACCGACATTGAAGACCGTAAGCGGACGGAGGAAAAGCTTCGGCAGAGCGAAACAGAGTTGGAGCAGATCGTCGATACGATCGCGCAACTCGTTCTATTCTTGAGACCGGATGGAAGGGCTTTACACGCGAATACATTTCTGCTGCAGTACACCGGACTCTCGCCCGAAGACTTAAAGGAGGAAGACTTCCGTAACCGGGTGTTTCATCCAGAAGACGTGGAGAGGTTGCAAGAGGAACGCAAGCAAGCGCTTCTGCACGGGCTTCCCTTTGAAAACGAACAACGAATGCGGCGCCACGATGGAGTGTACCGCTGGTTCCTCATTCGTTATAGCGCTTTGCTGGACGCGCAGGGCTGTCCTATGCGCTGGTACGCGGCCGGATTCGACATAGACGATCGTAAGCAGGTCGAGGAGAGGACAAGAAACGAGAACTTCGCGCTGCGTGAAGATATTATCCGCTCTTCGATGTTCGAGGAGATCATCGGGTCCTCGGCCGCATTGCGAAAGGTGCTCACAAACGTGGAGAGGGTAGCGCCCTCTGACTCCACCGTTCTTATTCTCGGCGAAACCGGCACGGGCAAAGAACTGGTGGCCCGCGCTATCCATCGAATGTCGAACCGTTCGACTAAGGCCTTTATACGCGTAAATTGCGCGGCCATTCCGGCCTCCTTGATCGCGTCCGAGCTCTTCGGACACGAGAAAGGCGCGTTTACCGGGGCCGTGCAGCGGCGTCTTGGGCGTTTCGAAGCGGCAGACGGCGGCACAATCTTCCTGGACGAGATTGGTGATCTTCCTGTCGAGACTCAAATCGCTTTGCTGAGAGTGCTCCAGGAGCGTGAATTTGAGCGCGTCGGAAGCAGTCATCCAATTCGTGTCAACGTACGAGTCGTCGCGGCTTCCAATCGGAATTTGAAAGCTGACGTTGCCGTTGGCACGTTCCGACAAGACCTTTTCTATCGGCTGAATGTGTTTCCGATTCAGGTACCCTCCCTCCGGGAGCGACTCGATGACATTCCTGTTCTTCTCGAATACCTGGTTCAGCGCTATGCCAAGAACGTTGGTAAGCGAATTAGAACAGTCTCCAAGAAGACTTTAGATTTGCTTCAAGCGTATGATTGGCCTGGAAACATTCGCGAATTGCAAAATTTAGTGGAGCGGGCTGTTCTCCTCTGCGATAACGACGTATTCGAAATCGATGAGGCTTGGCTGAAACGAGATGTTCCGCCAACGCTCTTCCCAGCGGACAGCCCCCTGCCGAACGGCGTCTTGGCAATCACCCTTGAGGATCGCGAAAGACAATTGATCGAATCTGCTCTGATCGAGTGCAACGGTCAGGTCTCGGGACCAAACGGTGCAGCCGCCAAATTAGGAATGCCGCGCCAGACCCTCGACTCGCGGATCGCCAGCTTAAGTATCAGCAAGCAGCGCTTCAAAACGCACTAAGCGACATCGCTGTTGCCCGGGGCAGTCTCAACTCGCGTTTGACGCGTTAAGGCCGAGAAGACGGAACCGGCTTCTGAGAAATCAGCATCTTTCGCTACTCGAGGCTATGAAATCAATTTGTTACAAAAGGACCTCGCGTTGCTTTAGCTAGTAGAGAGTTCCTCCATGTTAAAGATCGAAAAGAAATCGGACGGACAAGCGACCATCATTCGGTTGATTGGCCGACTGCAATCGGAGCATCTAGCCGAATTGAGAAAACAACTCGAACGCCCTAGTTCTGTGCTGGACCTAGACGAGGTAACGCTGGTCGATGTCGAGGTAGTGCGATTTTTGAATGTCTGTGAGCGACAGGGCGTCGAACTGCTCCACTGCCCGCGCTATGTTCGCGAATGGATGAGGCGCGAGCACTTAGAAGAGCAGACTGCGGTAATTCACTAGCTTTCGGTTACGAGCAGAGTCAAGGTCTGGCTGAACGCGAAGATGCTGTGCTATAGCGGATGCCGTGCGCGCTGTCCCTGCTTGCTGGGAACCGGTTTGACACTTTACTGCACAGTTTATCGGGGACTGCCGAGAACGCGGAATCTTCTGAGAAGTCGGCATCGAATCAGCCGCAGTCCTCAGATCTTTCATGGACTTAGAAACGGCCATCACAGTGCATGGTTAGGGATTGAAGAGCTTGATTTACACCGCAGCTCCTCAGAAAAGATAACGCATGAAGCTTTCACACTCATTTCACCTTCTCGCTCACCTGGCAAGTATTGGGTTACTCGCTACAGGCCTCGCTACAAGCCTCCCTACGGTTGTATCCGCTCAGGCCACCTCCAGTCAATATGCCGTTAAGAATGTCCTGCTTGTGCATGGAGCCTGGGCGGATGGCTCCAGTTGGTCAAAGATTATTCCTCGCCTGACAGAGGCCGGCTTGCATGTCGTTGCGGTCCAGATTCCATTAACTTCTCTGGCCGATGACGTGGCGACTACCGAACGCGCAATCGCTCTGGTGAAGGGTCCTGTGTTGCTAGTCGGGCACTCCTACGGTGGCGCAGTCATTACCGAAGCCGGGAACAATCCACAAGTTGTCGGGCTTGTCTTCGTTTCGGCTTTTGCTCCGGACGAGGGTGAATCCTCGTTATCGCTGGCCACCGCGAATCCCACTCCTGCCGGTGCCACACTCAAGCCTGATCAATTCGGATTTTTCGAACTCACGCCACAGGTCGTTGCACGGGACTTTGCTCAAGATCTGTCAGACAGAGATAAGGACATTTTGACGGCCACCCAAGTACCCACGGCAGGAGCTGCCTTGGCCGCTACCGCGACGAACCCAGCTTGGAAGAACAAGCCGGATTGGTTCGTTATCGCCGAAGACGATCGTACCGTCTCACCGCAACTCGAAGAAATGGAAGCGCTGAGGATGCATGCAACTATCATTGCCGTCCCTACCAGTCATGTTGCCATGCTGGCGGCACCTGAAAGAGTCGCCGAGTTCATCGAAACGGCCGCGGAGACGTTAAGCAACAAGTAAGGTCACGAGCAGATCGGACCGTAGTGAACACTTGCAAAGAATGGAAACAGATGTCCAGTACGCAATTCAGTGTCACGCGCTTCAACGTCACTTCTTCCAAGACATTCGAAGACGTTGTATCCCACCTTCACGTAGCCGTGAGGCAGCCCTACTTTGCTGCCCTGCAACTCGTAATGGAGCGAACCACAACCTACGAAGACTTCGAGATGCTGATCGGGGCGGTTGTTGGTTCATCAGGGTTTATGGAGTTCATTCGTTTTGACCAGGGGGACGTCTTGCGACGAAAGCACAACGGAAATGCTCCCCAAAGCGTTCGCCTGATTTTAGGAAATCCCGTAATCATGGCGCAAATAGTAGAGTTGGTGCCCGACGCTGGTTCTTACGCGCCCGTCACAATCTTAGTAGATGAACGATCGGATGGGGTTCATGTTTCGTACGACGAGATGACTGGTCTTCTTGCCCCTTACAAAAGTGCAGATGCGTCTTTGATCGCTCGAGATCTGGACGCCAAAATCGAGTCGCTAATTACGTCGGCAGCAGCTTAGCCCAGCGTAGACCAAGGTCAGGGAGGATGACGATGGCAAATAAAAAGTATTTGGTTACAGGTGCAACTGGGGCAACTGGAAGCGCAGTTGTGAAGCTTCTGCTCGGAAAGAAGAAGGAAGTACGAGCCCTCGTTCACGGAGAAGACGCACGTGCGCAAGCGCTACGTGAGCTCGGTGCGGAGGTCATCACGGGAGACTTGCTCGACTTCGAATCAGTGCGTACGGGTCTCGAAGGTATCTACTCGGCATACTTTGTTTACCCCATCGTGCCTGGCATTCTCCAGGCCACTGCCTATTTCGCTCAAGCAGCGAAGGAAGTTGAACTAACTGCGATTGTGAATATGTCGCAAATCTCCGCCCGCCGTGAAGCCAAGAGCCACGCCGCACAGGATCACTGGCTGGCGGAACGTGTCTTTGATTGGTCCGGAGTGCCAATGACTCATTTGAGGCCGACCTTTTTTGCTGAGTGGTCTCTTCGTTGGGCGGCATCCTACAAATCCGGGAAACTCCTGCTTCCGTTTGGGACAGGGCGACACGCGCCGGTCGCTGCGATCGATCAGGCTCGCGTAATCGCCAACATCCTCGTATCTCCTGAAGAGCACAAGGGCAAGATTTATCCGCTCTACGGTGAGAAAGAGTTCACCTTTGCCGAGATCACCGCGGAAGTGGGCCGCGTTCTAGGCAAAAAAATCGACTATGCGCAAACCGATGTTGCAACGCTCAGGAAATCTCAGCGAACTCAGACGGGGGACTTCTTTTGGCAGCACCTAACCGAAGTCGCGCGTGACCATCAGAACGGGCTCTTCGCGGGAACAAGTGACGTCATCGAGAGGGTAGGCGGCCAGCCACCTCTTGGATTGCACAACTTTCTGCTGGCCCACAAAGAGGAGCTTGCAGGCAGAGCCACAGACGCCGAGCCCTCAGCTGCTCCGCTTGCCCTGCAAACGGTCTAGCTGTCAAAGCGCCTTTATGTACCCGCTCCTTGACAGGTGATCAAGTGCGCTCACCCATCCAAAGCGGAGAGTCTTAACAGTGCTAACGAGGAGACGAAATGAACAATATGAGCAATGTAATTCAGGGTCCGACATCCACTTCGAATGAGCGAGCCGTTGGTATGAATGACGGAGTCTCTCGCCGGTCCTTTAGCAGGCGTGCGGCTCTTGCGGGAATGACGCTTGCAGTAGGATCGGGGACGTCGTCCGCCGCTGATGTACAAAGGGAAACACAAGGAGATGAGGCGCTGAACGTCAAGATTAGACGTGCTCGTCTATCGGGGCCGGCTTCAATCACGAAAGACGCGACTGTAGCCGAAGTAGACGCTCACGGCAAGATGACGATTCTGTTCCAGGGGACAAACAAGTGGATATGCATGCCTGGAGATGAGAACAAGGTCGGCGACCCACCCATGTGCGCAGATCCGGTCGCGATGCAATGGTTCGCCGATGTGAAAGCAAGGAAGCCAAAGCCCACGAACATGGTTCCGGGAATGGCGTATATGCTTTGCGGGGCTACGCAGCGCAGCAACACCAATCCTTTTGACAAAACAAGTCCGGCCATTCCCATTGGGCCGCACTGGATGATTCTATGGCCGTTCGACGCTGCCATCTATGGTCTTCCAACGACGCTTCGGGACAAAGGAGCGTGGATGATGTTCGCCGATACGCCCTACGCTTACCTGCACATCTGCGGTAGCCCCTGGGAAGGAAATGAGTATCAGCCCGATAAACCGGCCATCTGGACGATGTCGTACTCCCAGTCCTAATGGGATTTGCCTGACTTAAGAAGCGAGAGAGCAACAAGTGAAAGCACTCATGTTTAGTACGGTCGGTGATCCCGGCGACGTCTTGCGACTCAAAGAGATCGAAGAGGTTAAGCCCGCTCCGGACGAGGTGCTGCTGCAAATGCTCTTCAGCCCGGTCAACCCTTCAGACCTGCACATGGTTCGCGGCCGCTACGGCTATCAGCCAGGTCTGCCTGCCAGTCCCGGTGCGGAGGGAGTTGGAATAGTTCTCGAGATTGGAGCGGGCGTTACTGCCGTACACGTTGGCGATCGCGTCATCTGTATCGGCACGTGGAATCTATGGCGCGAGAGGGCCATCTGCAAGGCGTCCAATATTGTCCCGCTGCCAGGTTCCATCATGGACGAGACTGCCGCGACGAGTTATCAAAACCCGCTCACCGCATGGGCACTAACACAATCCATCCAGCAGCTCGGGGAGGGAAAGTGGCTCCTGCAAACAGCGGCGGCGTCCAGCGTGGGCAGACTGGTTCTGCAGCTTTCCAGAATTTACGGATTTCGCACCATCAATGTGATTCACCGGCGCGCACAAGCCGAGATCATTCACGCTCTGGGTGGTAATGAGATCGTCTGTACGGAGGACGAAGATCTTCGGAGTCGCCTGCAGGAGATCACAGATGGAAAGGGAATAGATTACGCGATCGACTGTGTTGCAGGCGAAGTAGGCGGGGAGATCGTTCGGAATCTTGCACCTACAGGCATGCTGGTGCAATTCGGCGCGTTGTCGAGTCACCGGCAGACTGATCCCGCGAACTTTCTCATGCCTGTCTTCAGCCCAAAGCTCATTTATTCGGCAGCCACCGTGCGAGGCTGGTGGCTCCCGAGGTGGCTCGAAACTTCGCCGATAGACAATGTAAGGAACGTCCTGACGGATCTCTTGAGCATGATCGGTGAAGCACGCCTGACACTCCCTCCGACAACGAGCATCCCGTTGGAGCGATTTCAGGAAGCAATCGCTATAGCTGACGGCGGGTCATCAGAGGGTAAGAAGATATTGCTTAGATTAACCAACGCTTGAAGCCTAGAGATACGCAGATTGATTTTCTTCTTACCGCCGCCGCCGGTTAGTACAGAGGGCTTGGCAGTTGAACCTGAAACATTCAAATTTCGGCTTTGGCTAACGGCCTGCTCCTTAGTTAGCGGGGAATTGCGAAAGCAAGGCCCCCGAGCTCATGCGCCCAAAGAACGCGCCGAGCATCGATTTCACGTATGTTACAGCGGTCAGGCTTGGAGAGGTGCCGCTAAAGGAGAACGGCAGCATGTTACAACAAAAAATACTCGCCACCGGCGCGATCGGAAGTACCGGAAACGAAACACTCAAGATCTTGTCCCCAAAGGAATATCCTGTGCGGGTATTTATCCGCCAGAAAGATCGTTTCTCTTGTTACAGCAAGAGCTACGCCAAGGTGTTCGGGGAGCGGGAGTGAACGAGTCCGCCATGGCTGAACATACTCTCCAGTCCATAGCATTTCCGGTCCTGGATGCGGACCAGATCAGCCAGCTAGCCAACTGTGCAACCATAACTCCGAAACGATACCGAGACGGTGAGATCCTCGTCCACACCGGTGACCGTTTGTTCAAGTTCTTCGTTGTTAAATCAGGTGAGATTGAAATTGTCGACTACTCCGGAGACGACCCCAAGACGCTCACTGTGCATCGGGAAGGCCAGTTCACAGGCGACATCTCACATCTGACAGGCACGCCTGCCATGAGCACAGCCATTGCCCGGGGAGACTGTCAAGTGTATGTGGTCTCAGGAGAAGCTTTACGGCATGTGCTGAATCAGTGTCCCGTCTTGAGCGATATTATCCTCCAGGCCTTTATCGCTCGTCGACAGTTAATGCGCGAGTCGCCAGACTTTATCGGACTGCGTGTGATCGGGTCACGCTATTCCAAGGACACATTTCGCGTGCGCGATTTTCTTACCCGGAATCGTGTGCTTTTCACCTGGGTGGATTTGGAGACGGATCCACAGGTGGACCAGATGCTGAAAGATTTCGGCGTGACCGAAGCCGACACACCGGTGGTGGCCTGCGCTCATATGGTGCTTTTGCGCAATCCGTCGAACCAGAGCCTAGCAAATGAAATAGGCATCAATCAGCCGCTGGAGCAGACTGTGTTTGACCTGCTCGTTGTGGGGGCGGGCCCGGCCGGTTTGGCGGCGGCGGTTTACGGCGCCTCAGAAGGGCTGAACACGGCCGTCTTAGATGCTACGGCTCCGGGCGGGCAGGCGGGCAGCAGCATGCGAATTGAAAACTATCTGGGCTTTCCCACCGGGCTGACTGGTGCCGAACTGACTGATCGTGCGACCCTCCAGGCGAACAAATTCGGCGCGCACCTCTCCATCCCGACAGCGGCTACTCGTTTATCGTTCCAGAACGGGTATGCGACTCTCGACGCTAGTGGCACCGAACCTGTGATTGCCAAGTGCCTGCTGATTGCAACGGGTGCTCAGTATCGGCGGCTGGATGTGGAGGGCGTTGAGCAATTCGAAGGAAGAGGACTCTACTACGCGGCAAGCACAGCCGAAGCGCTGCTCTGCCGTGGGTGTCCGGTGATTGTCGTAGGAGGCGGGAACTCGGCGGGGCAGGCGGCTGTGTTTCTAGCGGGTCACGCCAGCCGCGTTCTGCTACTCATTCGGGGGGATGACCTGAACAAGAACATGTCGAGTTACCTGGTCCACCGGATCGAACAGACCATTAATATTGAGCTGCTCTGCAGCACCGTGATCCAGCAGATGCTGGGAAACGGCCATCTCAAGTCTGTTGAGATGGCAAACAACAAGACCGGGCAGCAGCGAACAATAGAAACTCCAGCGGTCTTCAGTTTCATTGGCGCTACACCCCGAACGGATTGGCTGCCTTCGGAGATTGAACGCGATGCGAAGGGATTTGTCCGGACGGGAGCAGCCCTCGCGAAGTCGCGATCTTGGGGCCTGGCGCGATCGCCCTTCCTGCTCGAAACCAGCCGTCCAGGAGTCTTCGCAGCGGGAGACGTACGCTCTGAGTCAGTAAAGCGAGTTGCCTCGGCGGTCGGCGAGGGCGCAATGGCGGTCCAGTTCGTGCATGAGTACCTAAAAGAGATGTAGTCACCGTTTCGCCAAACTGTAGACTATCCGATACTGACCGCGCATCCCCACTTTCAGGAAGCCACTGCCATATTCACTATGCGCAAACAGCTACGATGGTTCGTCTCAATTCTATGGGAGATCATCCGCAGAAGAACGGGTCAAGAATTCAGCGGCGTGAACAGTCGCTCTCTCGTCGTTGGCGCTTACGAAAACTCACTGTTTTCCTGGTGCTCAAATTAGTGGTTTAGGCAATACGCTTGTGAGCGAGCGCTAAGGGCGACTTGTCACTTATGCTGTAAGTCGAGGAACGGAAAGCTTACTGAAAAGTGCCTATCTAGGACGATGCCCTACCCCTTGCGCGCATCGGTTGATGTGCTAGGAGAGTTTATCGTGGAATTGAAGTTGTGTGGCAAACGCGCATTGGTTACCGGAAGCAGCACAGGTATCGGCGAGTCGATCGTACGAGCGTTTGCAATCCTAAGGTGTGGCGGTGGTTGTCCACGGGCGAGATAGCAAGCGTGCTAATCGCGTAGCAGGCTAAATTAACGCTGCACGATGGCCGCTACTAACGGGTGGGCTGATAGAGAGGCAGATTGGCCTGTGATCGAACGAGCGGTGCTGCCTCATGTCGCTCAGGTGCCGTTGGGAAAAATCGGAAAAGCTGACGACATTGCAAATGCCGTTATTTTTCTCTGTAGTCCCTTATCGGGTTATATCACTGGTGTTGATCTCCGGATCGATGGCGGAGTCATGCCTACTTTATGAAACAGGGTTCGCCGATTTGTTGCAAAAACTTATTCTACGATGCTGCTGAAAAACTCTGCTTTGCTTCAAATCGCTAATTCCAGGGGAATTTAAATATCTAACCCCGCGGTCCGCGATCGCTCATATTGGTCTAATCGCGTCGCTGATCGACACGCGAATCGCGGGAACTCTGAAAACCGAGTTTTTCAACAGCATCCTTCGTTTCCGCAGTACGGCCTCGGGAGTCTTTCGCTAAGTGTTTTGGCGATTTGGCGTCAATCCAGAGCCGTTCCTCCCGAGAAGCGGGTTTGTGAGGACTCATCTCGCCTAATTCGCGAAAAGACGAGAGCGCGCCTATCACAGTAATCGCGCTTTCACCACTTGTGCCGCTTCATCTTGGGAAAGTGAAGAGCTCGACGAGTGCCCTCACGCGCTCTTTCTGACGGCTGCGCGGGAGTCGCTTGGTTCTTGTGAGCTCGGCGATACCATGGAGGCTTGCCCATAACAGTTCCGATAGAACCTCCGGCTTCGAGCCCTGCCCCTGAAACAGCTCCGGGAGTTGGGCAAACGCGAATCGCAGCTCCGGAGGAGTAGCCGCGTCATCGAATGGCACGCTCAGGCTGAGTGAAAACATCACCTCATACAGTGCTGGTGAAGACGCGGCGAACTGCAGATATGCGGCCGCGACCGATTCGACCGCATTTCCACCCTTAACCCGTTTCCGTGCCTTCTCCAAAGCGAGGCCAATCTCCCCGAAGCCCTCGACAGCAACGGCCGCGAGAATTCCTTCGCGGCTTCCGAAATGAGCGTACAAGACGGGTTGGCTGTATGAGATTTCGTCAGCTAGCCGCCGAACGGTTACGTTGGACCACCCTTCAAGCTCCGCGATTCGTCGTGCGGCACTGATAATCTGTGCTCGGCGGGCCTGCTTGTCGCGCTGTTTTCGCTCCGCAATTCGGTTAACTGCCATTTTTGTTGCTATTACTAGAAAATATAGCGCAGCAAGCAACGATACGTTAGCAGACCGTGAAACTGTTTCCGAATGTCCTGCATCCAAGTTAGCGTTACTACTTGTTTTAACGGTGTACAGAAAAGTTAGCACTATAGAACGAGCTTTGAGGAGCGTAGGAGAGTTTGACATGCCCAATATAAAGTCAGCGAGTCAGCACGCAGTAGATGAGTTCTTTCGCGCCCTGTCGGACCGGGACGTCTCGATTGCTAGCGCAGTGTTCACCGAAGAAACAGTGGAGATCATCCCGCTAGCTATGGCTGGAGGTACAGAGCCTGAACATGTTTTTGATGGCAAGGACGCAGTACTTGGCTACCTTCAAACCATACTCGACAACTTCAAGCAAGCCGTTATGGTGGATCGGAAAACGTTTATCACTGACGACGGCGCCACCGTATTTGTGGAGGGCCGGGGCGATCTGATTTTGGAAAAGACCGGGCAGCCCTATCGCAATATCTACGTTTTCAAGTTCAGCATCTCCGATGGAAAGATTGCGGAAATTCGCGAATACGCGAACCCGGTCATCTATGCGAAGGCCCTCGGCTTAAAGGTCGGCTAAAGCCTTCAAGGCGTTGGCTGCTGTTCCGGATTTAACTCACAACGGATCAGCAGCTAGACGGCTTAGGGCAGGAGAACTCGATGAAGACGTTATGGAAAGTTGCACCTTGGGTCAGCAAAGTTATCGTGCTGATGTCCGCCGCTATTTTTATCATGATTGCGCTAGAACCCCTCGCACATCCTGCGGCCAACGCCGCCGCGCAGGGTATCGCGTTTACATCCTCACTTGGGCCGACTGTGTTCCGTGTATCCTTCGCAGGCTTCCCGCTCGGCTGTGCTGCGTTCCTGGCTTACTGTCTCCTTTCTAGTCGCAGAACGTTGACAGGTCTGATCTTCTCGGCTCTGGTCCTGGGGATTCTTTTGCTTGTTCGTATCTACGGTATGGAGATTGACTCAAGTGTCCAACAAAGTATGCCTCTGGTCAAACCTGAGATTGTCCTCGTGGCCATTACGCTTGCGGGCATCGCAATCGAGATAGGGCGTCGATCTTACATTAGGCGCACGATGCCGATTGCGAGTGCATCGAGCCTCACCTGACCTTCGCCCGGCTTAGGCAATCCACGGACATATTTTCTATAAGGACAACCATTTATGCATAACGTTATCCCGCTTTATCTAGCTGGTCTCCTGGCTTTGGCGATCATTGTCATCGGCTGTTTCTACGTTATATCTCCCGCCCAAATGACAGGATCATTCGGTCTAAAGCCGCCTGCACCCGATGCTGACACTCGTGCCTGGCTTCGCCTAAAAGGAATTCGGGACGTCGTCTCTGGATTGGTTGTGCTGACGTTGATGGCGACCACGGACACGCGGACGGTAGGCATAGCTCTACTCGTCTTTGCCATCATCCCTTTTGGCGACATGTTAAACGTTCTGGCGTCGGGCGGGTCGAAGTCTACAGCGTTCTCAGTTCATGGCTTAACCTTCGCTGTTGAGCTTGTCGTTAGCTTTTTCTTGATCCATGTCATTTGAGAGAGATGCTTCTGGGCCATTCTTGTTCCGCATGTCGAGTTTCTTCCCTTTGCGGAATCTCACGCTTGGCGGCATATAACGATCGGCGCAGTCGTCTGTTGAAACGCAAACATGAAAGTGGAAGATCCATTCGATGAAAGTTCTGGTTATTGGAGCTGCAGGGAAGAGCGGTAGGGCTGTTGTTGAGAAAGCCCTGGCCGCCGGTCATGATGTCACCGCCTTTGTCCACAAGGCTGAGGGCTATTTACCAGACTCAAACGTGCGCGTTATCGAGGGCGATGCTCGGGACCGGTCCGCAATGGATTCGGCCATGCTCGGGCAAGATGCCGTGATCGACACGATAGGCGGCAAGCTTTCGTTCAAGACCACCACGCTTGAAGCAAGCGCCGCCGCGACCATCATTGCCTCTATGCAGTCAAGCGGAGTTCGCCGCCTCGTGGTCATTTCCGTGATTGGCGCAGGAGAGAGCGTGGCGAATACGAACTGGTATGAACGCCTGTTCCTGTCGACACTTCTGCGGAGCGAGATGAAGGACAAAGCGGCTATGGAGGCGATTGTGGATGCAAGTGGCCTCGACTGGATTATCGTTCGCCTGCCCTTTCTCACCGATGATCCAGGTTCGGGAAAAGTTCACGTCTTCTCTGCTGAAAGTGGAGAGACTGCTCATAAGCTGACTCGTGCCGACCTGGCCGCTTTCATGGTCGCTCAACTTTCCAGCGATGAATATCTTCAAAAGGCCGTGGCCATCGCCAACAGCTAGTAATCCGACACGAACACCCGTGAACCCGCAAGCGCAGCGGATGTAAGCCTCGGAGAAGACGGACATCGCCGACACTCTGAAAAATGGCGACCGTGAGTTGCTTGAGCGACCAATAAAATTCTTAGCCCAAGTCTATGCAATAGGAGATGACAATGAGAACTTTTGAACTTCGGGTGTACAAACTGCGCACGAAAGACGCGCTCGATTTCTACCTGAATCAGATTTATCCCCGTTATCTCAGCAGCTTTCCGCTCTTCGGGATTGAGGCCCGCGGCTTCTGGACCGCTAGGGAGGATGCCGAGCCACGGCTCTTCGGGCTGGCCTCCTACGCGGCGGGCGAAGAACCCGGCGAGGTCGCTCGGCGGTATATGCAAAGCAAAGAATTCGCTGAGGACATCAGGAACTTTGATGTATCGGACATCGTTGGCGTTGAATCGACCGTCCTCGTACCTTCATCAAGCTCCCCTCCTAAATGATGTAACTCATTCCAAGGTGTTGTTTAGGAGGAATTCATGATGGAAGTCCTAAATGTCATTGCAATTATCGTCGCTGGATTGATGGTTGGAAGTGAACTGGCCATCGCCGCGTTTGTTCATCCAACGCTCGACAAACTTCCGGATGATGTTGATATGCCAGCCGCAAGCGCCCTCGCTAGTGTGCAGGGAAGATTCATGCCGTTTTCGTACGCTCTCGTGTTTTTGCTTACTTTAGCCGAGGCTGTAATTCAGTGGCACCAATCTGGCCGCTTACCGATCTGGATCGCTACGTCGGCCGTTTTGTGGATCTTGGCGATTTTGTATTCGGTCACCGCGCTCGTGCCGATCAACAACCGTCTTAAATCCAATGCGCCTCCCGATTGGAAGACGTACCGGCGTAGGTGGGATCTGCTTACCGCTGGCGTGTTGTACTCCTTACGATAGCTTTCGCCTTCTAATCGTGGGACTCGTTAGCAAGTAGAGAATCGAGAAGGCGAGCGCCTCAATGGTCGCGGTACCAATGTGCTTAAAGGGCAGCAACGACGGTAGCCCGCAGTAAAGAATAAGACAGGCTGGCAAATTCACGAACCGCGAAAGAGTCGATCTAGACAAACGAGCTCAGCTTATGCAGATTCATGTATGGCCGGAGCACAATCGTTTTGCATCTTCCAGTCTCGGTCTTTTCCTTGGAGCAGGAGTGCGACCTCTACTCATGCCCGCAATGAAAAGTGAACCGGCTCTCATCGGGCCGATACTCTCGGGTATCTTTAGTAGAAACAACATGATTGCCCTGGCACCGTCAGTAGTCAAACGCAAATCCAAAGCCCCAACTCCGCTTAATTAAGTCCCCTGCTTTCACTTACGGTGGGAGAAGGTTTCGAAGGAGTCTCATTCTAGAGATGATGTCCACGCCCTCGCTGAACAGACTCTTAATACTGGTAGCGCTGACGTTGATTCTGGTGCTTAAGGTTGCGTTCGACGTAGTTATTAAGCGCAGAGAAGGAGCGGCACAGATCCGTGGAGTAGGTGAGGAAGGTGACGGTTGGATCTTCTTCACAAAGTATGGAAAACGCGACACTCGCGATCATTGCGCTTTCTTTCGGCTCATTTGTTTTCAACCTTCTCCCAGGAGGCAAACTGTGAACTCCAAATTGCAAGAATGAAGTACAGGCAACTGGACATCATCCATTTTGCAAACCAGATCAGGGCCTCTCAAGCGATTGGTTGAGATCGGAAATCAGTTATGGCTGTCTAACCGACCCATCCTAATTAACCCATTCGAAAAACCTCATGCTCAAAACCTAACAAACCATCGTGCGCCGGCAATAAACGGCCCTGAGAGGCAAATACCGTCTGGTTCACCCAAAGGTATCGAGGGTCGCCTGTCTCCAGCACCCAATGAGAGCGGATCGACTGGTCGGCAAATTCCGTCGGTGCGCAATCGTTCACCGCCTGAATTAACTTTTCATTTGCCTCCGCCGGTCCAAAATATTGCGCACCGATGATTGCTCCATCTTCCGTCTTGATCTGAATCCGCACATCCATTCGCATAAAACCGTCCGGTCCGTTGATCATCCAATCCCCTCCCGAACCGGCAAGCGTCCCACGAAGGCGCAATCCCTTCACCGTTCCGCCTTTAATTTCGTAATACTGCCGGTTGCCGTAGGGACCTGCTCCAGCATCAAGCGGCGCGCCGCACACTACTTGGCACGTGAACTCATATACAAGTTTTAAAGTTGTCTCCTGCATGATCATTTTCCTAAAAGCACCTGCGGATCGCCTGTAAACCAAATATTGTCAATGTTAAGCCGTCGAATGACCCAAAGATCCTGCACCTCGATCAGCTCCACCTCGTACCAATTCCTCATCTGAAATCTACGGGCCGAGTCGCTCCGTAAAATATGAGTTGCGTCAACCAGAGCCTGCAGTCTAGCCTTTTCTTCTGTCACATGAACACGCCCGTTCGTAATGATGTGGCTTGTCACTTGACTCTGCGCGCTTGCGCCCAAGAAACTAACTACCGTCTCGCCCCCGGTCAACACTGGAAACTCCAGGCCTATCTTCCGGCCGCAAGGACTAAAATCGACCACGGCGTCCTCTGTAAAGACAGTTGCGAGCAGGCCCATGTCGCTGGTGTCCACGCCGACGCCAAACCGGTAAAGCGTATCTAGCACCGGCAAGTGGTACGTCGTAGAGACGACAGCGTCGCGATTAATCGCCATCGTTCACCCCCGAAAACTGTGCCTTATCTTTCAATGGCACGTTAAAATCTACCTTGACGGCATAGATGTTGCGGCCCACTTCCAGGCATTGACCTGTCTCTTTGCGCGTGCGACTCTGCATCCCCTTCTCGAACGTAGCAATCACCTGGGCTACATCGGCCGCAGGGTCAGCCGTCAATCCGTCCGCCAACTCCAGAGCATCGAGCATCGCCAGGTTCACACCTTTCCCAGTAAACGGAGGCATGACATGGGAAGAATCGCCGATCATCGTAAGCCCCGGGTTGGTCTGCCAGCTGTAATCTGGCGGCATAATCGACAGCGGCCAACGATGAAAGTTGCCGTCGACCTGGGTCAGCATTTCAATTATTTTGGGCGACCAATCGCGGTAAGCAGTCTTCACAGATTGGAGGACCGCTTCCGTGTCGTCAAGGGTGAATCCTTCCGATTTCGGCCAGTCCTCGCCCACCATCATCGAGTAGTAAAGAAGAATCAAGTCTCTGCTACAGCGCTGCACAAAGATCGTCTGGTGATTGCCTGCAAACATTACTGAACCTTCACCAAGTACTTGGTCGATCTCGGAACCTCGCCATAGATCTTTACGTATTACTGACGCCAGCATCGTCATCCCGAGAGAACGCGGGCGAATCGATGTCAGAAGGGATCTAATTCGTGAACTCGCTCCATCGGCGCCCACAACCAGGTCGGCAATGAACGGCGCTTTCCCAGTCAACTCCAGCCGCCAACGTCCGTCTTGATTGGGCACTACCTCACTCACTTTTTGGTCCCACTCGACAGTGCCGGAAGCGAGCGAGTCGAGCAAAAGTTGGCGCAGATCTCCGCGGTCAATCTCCGGGCCGGGGTCCTCATGTGTTCCGCTATTCCCTGCAGGGTGAGGTCTACCCTCGCAATCGAGCATTTTGAATTCTCTTGCCTCGCTCCGCGACTCTCTCTCAAAGACTTCCGTCAGGCCCGCGCTGTCCACTGCGCGCTGCCCGGCGTCCCTGCGCAAGTCCAGGCTGCCGCCTTGCGGACGTGATGAAGGCGAAGCATCGCGCTCGAACACCTTTACGGAAAGACCACGTATCTGCAACAACCGCGCCAGTGTTGCACCGGCAGGTCCAGCTCCCACTATGGCAACGTTGCCATTTGTTTTAAGATCTCGACAGGTCATCATAAATCTACCGTACGATAGCTATCATGCTGATTGATATGCATAGTGCGATGCCTATACTGTTATCGTGAATGTTCATCAGGTCCGGGTATTTCTCACGGTCGCCGATACGCTCCACTTCGGTCAGGCGGCTCAGCAGCTCGGCGTTACACAGCCGTCGATTAGCCGCGTGCTCTCCGGACTCGAACGTCAGGTAGGGAAAGAGTTGTTAGACCGCACCTCGCGCACGATCCGCCTGACACCGGCAGGCCAGGCATTCTTAGGACCGGCGCGCCTCATGGTCGACCACGCCGGCACAGCCCTGCGCGCTGCCAGGAGCGGTGTCAAAGGAGGGATCGATAAGCTGCGCGTCGGCCTGATGATCGGGTCGGCTCAACCTGCTGTGGGAAAGCTGATTCGCCGCTTCAAGAACTTGCACCCGGAAACACTCGTCAGTTTCCACAAAGCCGACGAAAACACCCTCGGAAAACAATTGACAGGAGATGAGATAGATATGGCAGTCGCGTGGGAAGCATCCATCCCTTCCGGTTTGTACCGCAAACGGCTAGCAACTGTCCCCATGTCCTTCGTCATCCCCACAAGTCATCGCCTGGCAAGAAAGAAGGCGGTTGCGTTAAGCGATATCGGTAACGAACCGATCATTCTGCCCGCACGAGAATCCCAGCCGATTATTTATCAGACCTATTGCAAGATGGTCCGGAGGGCTGGCTTTGAGCCAGTCGTTTCCATTGATGTGTTGACCATTGACGAGTTGCTGGCCGTCGTCGCCGCCGGAGCTGGAATCGGGAATGCTCCCATAGTGCCCGGGCTGCGCTACCCCGGCGTTGTTTTACGGCCCAACTTACCTGCTTACATGCTGAGCTATGAGCTTGCGTGGGTTGACGACCGTCCAGTCGTTCGCGATCTACTCTCGCTTATTTAGGGGTCACCGTTGAGCCCTCACGCAAGCCGAGCCTTCCGTGACAACCGCGCGTCACCAAAGAAGAGGCTGATCCTGGTAATCGAGATAAAGCTGCTTCCCGCAGCCCAGGTGACGCTCGACCACATCGGCGACGCCTCGCACGCTGGTCTCTGTGTCGATCTCCGCGGCTACCGTGCCGTCGAGTGTGCCCATCGCTGTGGCTGCCCAGCCGGGATGGATGTTCAGAACTGTTTTCCCTTTCGGACCGATCTCTGCAAAGATCCCGCGCGACAGCATCTTCTGTGCGGATTTGCTGGCGCGGTACAGTTCCAGACCGCCCTCGACGTTGCCGGCAATGCTCGCTCGATGGGACGACATGAAGCAAAGGGTTCCCTTGTCGTTCAAGCGATGCAGAGTGCTTTGAGCAAGACGAATCGGTCCGACTGTGTTGGTCGTGAACGATTCCATAATCTCGCTCGTAGTGGCCTGCAGCAAGGATTGGTGAAGAGGTCCGTAGATACCGGCATTCATGAAGATCACGTCGAATGTTCGCTCTCCCAATGCGGTTTCGAACGACGGAATCGCTTCCAGGTCGGTCACATCGATGTACTCGATAGATAGTCTCTGAGGATCCCTTATCCCGACGTCTCGAAGCGCAGCGATGTCGTCATAAGTCGTGCTTGCGGTGCCTATAACGCTCCAGCCTCGGTCGAAGAACTGCCCGGCCAATCCAAGTCCGAGACCGCGCTCGGCAGCCACGATGAGGATGCTTTTCTGTTTTGGCATATACAATTCCGCTAAAGTGCCGTGTAGCCGCCGTCGACCATCACTAGGGCGGCGCCGGTGATAAAGCTGGCTCGCGGAGAAGCAAGATAGGCTATTACGTCCGCGATCTCTTCTGGCTGCCCAACGCGTCCGATCGGATGAAGGTGACCGAAACTCGCGAGCTTAGCTTTGCTGTCTGGTCCGCCAAGAAATCCAGTTTCGATCACTCCCGCGCCGATGGCGTTCGCACGGATGCCCTGGCCGCTGTACTCCGCCGCAATAACTCGTGTGAGTTTGGCAATGGCGCCCTTTGAAGCGGAGTATGCGACGGTTTCCTTCAGAGCAATGACACTTGAGATTGAGGCAACGTTAACGGCCCACTCCCCAGCTCCGTAACGTTCAGGGAGATGCCATCCGTGGCGATCTGATACTCCTTAAGTTCCATCTGTCCTCCACTCTTCCATCATAGAAGCCGGCATTCCCCATCTCGGTAAGCTTAGGCGTGATTGCTGGTGAACTCCTGCGCGCTATCGCGACTCTCAGCTGCGGGCCAGACAACGGTGAACCGCCTTGCGGCTCAACGATCGAACACATCGCTTTCCTCGAGATGTGCGAGGAGCTTCTGGTGCGTGGGCACCCAGCCGAGGCGTTCCTGCGTCAGCTTGCTCGAAGCAGGATTGTCGATACCGACGAAGGGTGCAGCGAAGCCAAAATATTTCGCGACTTCCCCGGGCTGCTTCGATGTCACCGGTACATTCAGGCGCCGTCCGATAACTTCTGCAATCTGGGACAAGGGAATGCCTTCTTCAGCGACGCCGTGATAGGTGCTTCCGGCAGGGCCATTTTCCAGCGCCAGGCGAAAGAGTCGAGCAGCATCCAGGTAGTGAACCGCCGCCCAGCGGTTCCGGCCGTCTCCAACGTAGGCGGACTCCTTCTTCTTGCGGGCGGTTGGAATGGTCAGGGAAACAAGGCCGAAGGCTCTTGGCCCGTGAACAACGGGCGCAAGCCTGATTGCGGAGGTACGGACGCCGCGAGAGACGAAGCTCTTAAGAACGTCTTCCGTTCTGGCTCGCAAGATATTGAATGCGGCGGGATCATGGTTATAGGGTTCGTCCTCGGTCGCGAGCTGCCCGTATTTCATTCCCATGGTGCCGAACGGCGCAACGAACGCGCTGCCCTCTTGCAAAGCTTCGCCCATAGCCACGATAGCCTGACGATCAGCGGCGACCCCAGCTTGCATAAAGCGCTTAAAGATGTCTTTTGGCGCTCCGCCCATGAGCACGCGAAGACGTGTCGTCAGCGGCATGTGCGAGAACTGGTGGTAGAAGGCTGTGTGAATGACACCATCTGCGGCAGATGCCCCTTGGCGCAGGATGGCCAGATTCCCAATCGTGCCCATCAGAGTGCGCGCGCCGGCTTCCGTCAGTTTCTTTGCGGAAGAAGTGGATCGAGCAAGGCCAGTCACCTCGTGCCCTGCCGCTAGGAGTTCCTTCACGATCGCAAACCCAATCAGCCCTGTTGCACCCGTTACGAAAACACGCATTTGCATAAACCTCTCTTTGAAAGAACATTGGTTATTAAGCGCGGAGTAGCGGTCTGCCTGCCATGGCCTGGCGGAACATCAACCACACAATCGTTGTGTAGACAGCGGACCCTGCCACAACTCCACCAACCTGAAAGTGTTGGCTCAGACTGGTGTGGCTGATGAGCAAGCCAAGAAGCGGGAACGCCTGAAGCGAGTGCACGCCGAAAAAATGCGCAACCCGCAAATCTCCGAAGGCTTTGCTCCAGTTCACAAACGGCAGCCCGGGAACGCCATCCGGAGCGCCGATCGTATGACCGCCATGGTTCACCATTGGCTGTCCTTCCGCGCTGCCTGCAAGGAACAGGAGCAGTCCAAGACGGACACCCCACGTCACGGCTACCGGCCATTTCAAATGCCCAATGAACGCGAGTGCGAGAAGCGATACTGCGGCCAGCACGAAAACGCCCAATCCCACACCCATCGCTAACCAAATCCTCGAATCGAGCGGTGTGTCTTCGTTCATGTGTGAGCGCAATCCGCGAAAAGATTGGAGGGAGATCAGCAAATTCTCCGCTGAAAGCGAGATCGAAATGGCCGCCGCAATCCAAGTGCGGGCAATGGCATAACGCTCGAAGCCGGTGAGAATAGCGGCAATCGTCACAAAGACAATCAGGATCGATAGGTCGAACTTGAGCGGTTTGATCCAGGGATTGATGCCTAGGATCTTACGCTTGTCGAAGGGCATGGCTACAAGTGCAAAGAGCGCCAGCCCGAGTTGCAGCCATACTCCATACGCCAGAATCGGGTACGCCGTAAGCCACCCTAGTATCGTCGTCAGCATATGTTCCTTTCCTCGCCATTGGTCCATGCACCCGATGGCCAAAACACACCTATGGCTCGCCTTGAAGTGACCAGCCAATTGCAAATGGAGTCCGAACCGGAGCCCTTGATTTCACGAAGTGCCAGCGCAAAGAAGTAGTCCGTCGCGCAGAGTCATATCGCTTCATCCACTGCGCCGAAACTGCGGCGCAGCATCAACTTCAAGAGGAGGTAGAGTGCCAGTCCCGCCGGCCCGAAGAAGAGCGTCAAGAGGAGGCAGGGTGCCACAAGCCATTGAGAGATCCCAACCCGCTTTGCGTCGCGCGCCTGCCATGCTCCGGTAAAAAGATCGAAGGCGGTATAGTGGATCCACCCTGCGAGCAGTGCAAAGGAAGATCGGAACAGGATGCTTACCTGCGAGAGCGAGCCGAAACCGGAACCAGGCGGCGCCTTGTGCGAGACCAACAGCAGAATGTATACGGCTGCGATGAGTAGCGGCGCGACAAAGGTCGCCAAGAGTTGGCTCACACGCCATCGTGGAGCGACGAGCAAGAGTAGCCAGCACGGCAGCGCAACGACTCCACTTAGACTGAACAGCTCGGATAACCGCACTCCGTATAGTGTCTCGGCTCCCATGTTCCCTCCGCTCTCTTTTCCGGTGAACTTCGTTCACTTTATCATGAGACGCTGCGTTGACCAAAAGGATGCACCTATGGCGAAACAACCTAAATCCTTCCACCACGGCGACCTGAAACGGGCGCTGATCGACGCGACGCTCCAGCTGGTGCGTTCTGTCGGGCCACGTGGCTTCACGCTCAATGAGGCGTCTCGCCAGGCCGGCGTCGCCAAAAGCGCACCCTACAAACATTTCAAAGACAAGGATGCCCTGCTGGTGGAAGTTGCCCTGCTCGGCACGCGGCGCATGGAACAGGATCTCAGGTCCGTATCGGGACTAGGAGGAACACCACGTGAGAGGCTGCTTGCGGTCGGTTTGGCATATATTGCCTTCTCCAGGCAGCATCCGGACTTCTTCGCGGTCATGTTTCAGGCCGGTATCGAAAAGAACTCCTACGAAGAGTTGGGAGTGGCTGCCACGTCCGTGTTCAGCATTGCTGACGAACTCGCGAAGGAGATAGAGGATTCCCTCGTGAAGGCAAGGCGATTAGCGCTGGCGGTGTGGACCATGGCTCATGGCTTCGCCATGCTGCTATCTGAGGATGCGTTCGCCCGAACGAAGAACGTGACTTTACTCGAGACAGACGCTCGGCAGATGCTGGCGATGGTTCTGCGATAAGCCTTCGAGCGCCCACTCCGACTCGCATCAAAAGTCAAGTTCCAGAAGCATTGACCCCTTTTGGATCTTTCCACGGAATAAAACTACGTCTTAGACCTGCAGGCCAACGTGCGATAACAGGACGTGAGCTTATCTGAGGGGTTCAAACAGCTCTATCGGCTGAGCAGGAACACTGAGTGTGTTGAACTTCAAAGCGGTTTGTTCGTGCGGTTTTGGGTGCAGCTCTCTCCATAGTTCTAAGAGCAGTGGCGGCATGAGCCGAATCACAACGCGTGTGCGATGAATTTTCGAGTGGCAAGCCGGGCAGAGCGAAATCATCAGCTTTAGAACGGACTTCCCCTGAACGCGATGGTGGACAATGATGGACCGTTTGCCACTGCCAGGGGCTTCGCACACCCGGCAGCGGTACCCGTAACGCTCCAGCACCTTCTCACGCAGCCCGCCGAAATACTCCTCATCCTGCCGCCTGAGCGTGTAGCAGACAGCACACATCCCATGCGCGAGAATCTTCGCCCTCCCGTTGACTAGATGCCATCGGCAGAAGCGCCATACATGCCGGGAAGCGGCAAACCCATCGCGCGTATGTAAGTACCGAGTTGAGCGCGGTGGTGGATGATCTGGTTCATGCCATTAGAGCGATAGGCGGTGTAGCGCTCGCCGGAGAACAGGGTGAGTGGACCGCGAAAAATTCTCCATTGCTGATGGAAAGTCTCGTCAGAGGTCTGCTTCAGCGCTTTGAGGGCTTTGTCGGCGCTTTCTTCAAATTGCGCGAGCAACTGCTCCTTGCTCTCCATCGTGTAGGGCTTCCAGGCAACGGCCATGTCGAAGTCGGAGCTGGTGAGTACGAGCGCGATTATGCGAAAAAGGTCGGTGGTGTGGCCCGCGAGTCGACCGAGGGGCATGGATTTCCCGTAAGGCTGGAAATCGATCTCGCCATCGGGCAGCGCCTCAAAAAGGCGGCGGGTTTTGCCAATCTCGGTCTCGAGTTCGGGAAGGAGCAGGTCGCGAAGGAGAGTGCTTCCTGACATAAGTTCGTCCTTTCTAGGTGTTTGAAATCAAGGAGAGATATCTAGGCCACATACGTTGCGAACCAGTCCAGCATCTGTTCCGGGTGATGCTGGAAGTAGGCATAGCCGTCCCAGCGTCTGGTCGTTCCCTCAATCCAGAACAGTTTCTTTTCTTTGAGAGGCATATTTTCAAACATGATTTCCATGTCACTGGGAACCGTCAACACATCGTCGTGCACCTGATAAATGAAAGTCGGGACGCACACACTCTTTGTCCAATCGAGGGAATTGCGAGCATCGAAACCAATACTCGTTTTCAGGATGATACGTTGATCCAAGTCGTCAATGCGGTCTTCCGGTATGCCGGCGAGCCCGAGTTGCTTCTGCACGATCGTCTTCGTGTTGACTGGTTGTGGTGCAACCAGACATCGAACTCCTTGGAAAGCTTCAGGGTGTGTCTTCATTGCGTAAAAAGTGGAGTTCCAGCTGAGGCGGAACAGCTGAATATTCCGATCGTCATTTTCCGTGTGTCTTCGCGGCTGCGCACGTACAATAGCGAGCCGATCACATCACGCGACTCAAAGATGCCACTTGAACCTATGCCGCCATTTGCGTCACTGCTTAGACCTAAATTCCGTAAGTCGTAGGCGATTACGTTGTAGCCGGCATCATTTTGCGAAGCCGTCTGCAATTTGCTCCAGCAGCATCTTATCGATCTGCTCGTCACTCAGTACGGGTGCTTTCTGCTTAACCAAAACTTCTGGCATGATTTCTCTCCTAAAGATTTTTCTTGTCGGATCGGCGTAATCGCCGCTCCTGCGTCTTTGATGCGACAATGTACTCATTGGGTACATTGTCGAACAAGTTTCTGGTTCTCCGGGGCATTCGAGAAGTTCAGACCTGAGCAAATGCCGAGACTGAAAGAGTCTGACAGAGATATGTTCAAACGAACTTCCTGGTGGTCAGCAAGAGGTTCAGGACCGACAAAAGTGTGAACAGAGCAGTTGTCTCACGGAGCGCTCCTGCCCGGGCGAGAGTGCCAGAATGTTCATGTGAAAGGAACTTCAAAGCGGTCGTACCACCATGGAGACCTTCGCTCAGCGCTGCTGAAAGCGGGTGAAAAGGCGCTTCAGGAAAGCGGAGTACAGGCTTTTTCTCTCCGGGACCTGAGTCGTGAGCTGGGTGTGAGCAGTCGCGCACCGGGGCGTCATTTCGCCAGCAAGCAGGCTCTCCTGAACGAAATTGCACTGAATGGCTTTCAGCGACTCGGAAAGCTGCTTGACGAGGCAGTCGTGGATAAAGCTCTTGGGTTTGAAGCTCGAATGACTAGGATGTCTCTCACCTACATTCGATTTGCGACAGAGAACAAGCCGCTGCTTCATCTCATGATGGTAGCGAAACACAACAAGAACGCACCATTGGCTGTACGTGAGGCGAATTACCGGGCGTGGGCTGCCGGAGCAGCGACAGTTCGAGATGGACAGGCGAGCGGTGAAGTGATCGAGGGTGATCCGGCAAAGCTCGCCATGCTCATCTTTGTCGCAACAGAAGGGCTTGTATCGATGTACACGGAAAATCTCTTTGGGACAAGCATAGAGGCGTTTGCGGAAGAGATGGTGAAGCTAACGGTAATTGGATTCCGTCCTCGTGCCTGACCACCAGTTCTACGGCTATATTCGTTTGATACCCCGCTAGCAGCGGACGGATCTCGTCCGCGAAATCCGTACCGGCGCTTGCGGTACCGCTTACAGTCAGCACTGGCATCGGGAGCTTGTTCTTTGCGTTCTCACGGTTGTGCTCTGCATCGATTTTGTGAGCACGGAAGTAAGCGATGCCTACATGCAACGCACCCGGAGCCGCAAGCCGGTCTGCATAACCGTCCAGCACGTCGTCCTCAAGAGCGGCGGTGTTGTAGGTCTGCTGTTGCATAAAATGCCACACACACATCTTCTCGCGACCTGTTATCAATGCTTCGGCAAGTCCGTTCGGTGCTTCAAAGAGCAGTATGTGATACATGCGGGGGTACTTGTTTGCATCGTATAGCTTCTCAAGACCAAGACCTGGAAGCGCTGCCTCCATTCACACCAGGCGCTGGCTTCGGACCCGTAAGCGGAAGCATAGGCATAGCCGACCATCATGCCCGCATCATGGCTGACGAGGTTGATCGGTCCAAGCCCGAGTAGATGAACGAGTTGGTGGATATCTTCGGCTACAGTCCGCTTGTCGTACCCGGTATCTGGTCGATCGGAAGCAACGGAGCCTCGTAGATCCGGCACAATGACGGTGTAGTGCTCTGCAAGTGCGGGCATAACCTTGCGCCAGGCGTTCGATGTCTCGGGAAAGCCATGCAAGAGAACTACCGGTTCTCCAGAGCCAGCCATGCGATAGTACATCCGTATGCCGTTCACTTCGGCTCTGCCGAAGTTCACCGTTGAAGGGACCGGCTGAAGGCTTCTCATAAGCATTTCGTTGCCCATTGAGGTGGACCCTTCATTTGTTTCTGTTGTCTCCTATAAGATTCATAAGGTCAAGATCGGCGAGTGTTCTGGCTTCCCACTGGTCTGGATGCGCGGTGCCGAATCCTCTATGCGCGAGCATTGATGCGCTTCATCCCGACTCTCGCATTCCGTGCCCAGAAGGGCACGAAGCCCCACGCATGAGCACTTTCTCCCGATCACGGGTCCCAGGCGAGAGCCGCACCATAAGGTAAACGTCTGCGGCGCGATATTGAAGTTCGGACCGAATTCCGGCAGGTGTTCGGATCGACGCCGAACAGTCTGCAATCTCCTTTCATCGCCCGTTGAACATAGCGCCCACACATTGCTGGTTCCTCAGCACGACTCTAGAAGGCGCGATCGGGCAGGATTAGGAGCTTGCCGTGTGCCCGCCCGCTGTGGCTCAGTTCAAGCGCCTTGTGCCAATCCTCCATGCTGAAAGTGCGCGCCACGGGCACTGTGAAGCGCCCTTCGGCCGCAAGGTGCGCGAAGTGACCGAGAGCATCGTATCGTAAGCTCACGTTCGGTTCCCGCCCCGTAGTACGGACGCCGAGCCCTTCTTTGTCGAAATCGCTGATGCTCATGACACGTTGGGGATTGCCATCGACGATCTTGATCAGGTCCGGCAGTACGCCTGGCGCCAGAGCGGTGTGCAAGGCCAAATCAGGTGCGCCACCCGCTATGGTGCGCACTCGCTCGACCATTCCGTCGCCGTAGGATGTTACCTTCGCACCGAGGTCACGCAAACGGCTCGCAAAGGTCTCGCCAGCGGTTGCGATCACATGCGCGCCGCGCATTAGCGCAATCTGAACAGCAGCAAACCCCACCATCGTCCCACCGCCGTTTATCAGGATGGTCTGACCGGTAGACAAGCCTAGGAGTTCGAGACTGCGAACCGCAGTCTCAACGGTCATGGGCAATGCAGCCGCTTCAAGCAGGTCTAGGCCCTTGGGAACGGGTTGCCAGACCGCCATGATTGCGAATTCTGACGCTCCGGCGGTGGGATACCCCATGAAATCCGGAACGCCAAAAACAAGGTCGCTTACACGGACATTCGTGACGCCTTCCCCAACAGAATCCACGGTTCCGGACACGTCCAGCCCGATCCCGCGGGGCAAAGCGCCGGGCATGAAGCCCTGGCACAGGACCCAATCCATCGGATTGAGCGCGCACGCGTGGACTCGTACGCGAACCTGCGCGGCTCCCGGATTTGGAACAGGGGCATCCTCTAGGCGCAGTACATCTGCCCATCCTCCATAGCTGTGGAAGCGAATAGCTCGCATGCTTGCGGGCTCTGGCTTGGTCATGATCTTTCTCCTGTAGTTGGCAATAGCACGACTGCGAATGGTGTTTAGGGTTTGCGGTGATGCAGTTCGAGAACTGGTTGAAATCGTCAGTTACTGACTTGCAACGCGCTGTGTCAAAGTTTCTACTCAAGAGATTCGGGCTCGCGTCTCACCGCGAGTTTGATACATTTCCCAAAACTTTTCTGCGACCGTCGAAGGATCAATTGAGTCGGCGGTATCCCATGCTGTGCCCTTGATCGTACCGGCAATCATGACTTGGCCGACATATATGCCATCGCTCTTTAATCGCTGTGCGAGCATACCGACGAGCTTGTTTTTTGCGGCGTTGGCGAGTGCAACGCCCATCAGTTTCATGCCACCGGGGCCGTTCGAGCCAGCGACGATCTCATCCATCTGCGGACTAATCTCGCCCAACGAGCCATTGGTGATGAGAATGGCACCCTCCTTCGTGTTCTTAAGATCGGGGAGCACCGCCTGAACGGCGCTAAGGATGCCGACAATCGCGATGTCGAATATTCCTCGCGCAACGACCGGATCGGCGGTCACTAGATCAGGGACGTCACCGCCGCCAAAGGCATTCCAGTGGACGACGGTGATGGGTCCACACTCCGCATGCACCTTGCCAATGGCCTGGCGAACCGCCGCAGGGTCGCCTGCGTCAGCCGCAAATGCCGCCGCCGCGATCCCTTTGGCCTTGAGTGCCTCAACACGTGAAGCGAGACGTGCCTCGTTTCGCGCAATCAGTGCCACGGAAAAGCCCTCCGTGCCGAACTTCTCCGCAACGCTGGTTGAAATTCCCGGCCCGAATCCCACGATCAAAATGGTCTTTGACATCTTTTCCTCCGATTAGAGTCGTTTGATAGCTGTGTACTGTCTGATAGCAAAGCTCCGCGCCAGGATTGACGTGAGTGTCCTTACCCGAGATAAAACACAAACGGGGACAGTCTCCGAATATTTAGATAAACGGGGATAGTCTCCGGTTGCACGATTTTTGCAAAAGAGATAACGTATGCCGAAAAAACAGTCCTCGATACCTACACTTGCCCGCACGCCACGCGCGGATGCACAGCGCAACCGTAAGCGCATCCTGGAGGTTGCCAGAATCGCATTCACCCGGCACGGAGCGGAGGCTACGCTCGACGACATCGCCCGCCAGTCGGGTATCGGCTCAGGCACGCTTTACCGTCACTTCCCAACGCGCGACGCTCTGATAGAAGCCGTCTACCGCAGCGAAGTCGAAAAATTGACTGCAGCTGGCCAGCGCTTCGCAGCCACGATGCCGCCGCTGGAAGCTCTTCGAGCCTGGATGCTTCTCTTCGTCGACCATGTGGCCAACAAAAGGCTCTTCCTCCCCGCCATGGATACCGTTGCGGGTGGCTCCATGCGCCTCTTCGAAGGCGCGCGCGGCCATATACATGGCGCATTCCTTGCTTTGGTTCAACGCGCGATCGATAGCGGCGATCTTCGTACAGATACCGATCCCGATGATTTCGTCCGTGCCCTCATCGGCATCTTCCACACGATGGCTATGCCGGGCTGGGAGCCGAGCGCCCGCCGTATCGTCGACATCCTCATTGCGGGCTCGCGCCCAACGGACGAGCAGCTTTACACTTCAAACCGCGCTCTGAAGAAAGAGCAGCAGCAGACATAGAAGAAGTGAGCGTGCTTTCGGACGTGGTAGATCCCGGTAATCACATTTGTCGTTGTGGCGTCGACAAGACGCCCATACCATCCTGCATGACGGATTTTCTGCTGAGGCTACATAATCGCCAAACCGCAGAGGATATGCACGATCGCCCCTACGGACGCACCCATGATCATTCCCCGTTCCTTCTTTCCTACTGCAATGAAGATATCTGCTATCTGAATCACTGCAGCAGTAAAGAGTACCCACGCGACAGCTTTGCCCCCAAGCCAGAACGGCACGATTCCGACTGCAAGCCCGAATGGAATGGAGCGCGCTGCATACATCCGCACGTAGAAAAGATCTCCGCGCGAGATAAGACGCGAGCCTGAGAGAGATGCCGGTCGGACAAGAGCAAACAGGGCCCATGTTACGGAAGCCAAAGATGCGACGAGATTCAGAACAAGGAGGGTAGTTTGCGTTCTTGCCACCTTCCTGATGCTTCCCCCGTTCCCAACACCGGCCCCGGGCTTCCCGAGGCGCAAGCCATGGTCGCCAGCTTCCGGGAGGCTCTACGGCAATCCTCGCACAGCAACAAAGAATCTTGGCGGCACGTTTACGTTTTCAGGCTCATCTATCACCGTGCACCGACTCGGCTATGGAGCAATGCAACTGGCCGGGCCAAATGCGTTCGGACCTCCGAAGGACATGGAGGCAGCGCTCGGAGTGCTGCGAGCCGCCGTGGAAGCTCGCGTCGACCACATCGACACCGGCGACGTATACGGTCCTCACATAACGAATCAGATCATCAAAAACGCTCTTCACCCCTATCCACAAAATCTGACGATCGCGACTAAGGTCGGAGCAAGGCGCGGTGAGGACGGTTCCTGGATTCCGGATTTTAGTCCGGCGAGTATCAGGTCCTCCGTGGAGGACAATCTGCGCAACCTGAAGCTTGAGTTCCTTCGTCTCGTTAACCTTCTTTTCCCGCTGGGAGGTTTCCCGCCCGTGCAATCTTCAGTATTGGATAGCGCTGCACCTTCGCTTAAGCGAACGCCCTTTGCGGTCGCCTTGGCATGGCTACTACAGCGCGCCTCCAATATCCTGCTGATTCCGGACAAATCATCTGCAGAACACCTGCGCGAAAACATAGAAGCCGCATCACTCGTGCTATCCGAAGATGCGATAGCCGAGCTCAATGATTTCGGGAGGACAACGAATTAGACCAGAAATGCTCCGTGCACGGAGTTCCGTGGTCGTTTGAAAGTAGGCGACCACGGCAAGCGAAATAGGAGCAACGGCGAAACCAAGATCTCGGGATGAAACACTCGCCCGAGGAGCCGTCCGGTTTTCTCACAAAAGTTGGTCGCTTGCGTGCGCGATCCAGGAATGCTGTTCACTATGCGGCTCGCGTTTTTTACTGCAACATGCTGCCATTCAGCAAACAGACCGGAACGGCATGGCAGATGCATACAAGTAAGCGCGATGAATTGGGGCGTGAGTTTCTTGCGGGTAGCCGTTCGCCCTCCGAAAGGGGACGCGCTCATGAAGCCGCAGCTTAGGACCCTATCGAATGAAGGTCATGGTCTACTTCTTGGTGTTTGCCGGAGGCGTGCTCAACAGCCTCCAATCCGGGAGTAATTCACAGCTGAAGAAATTGCTCGGCAAACCCTGGATTTCCGGCGTGGTTCTCTATGGCAACGCATTAGCCGCTTTTCTCTGGGTCGCAACCTTCCTCTATGATCCGCTGCCGACCATTCAAGACTTTAAGAACACACCGTGGTGCGCCTACTTAGGCGGTGCCATGGGCGGCGTTGCCGTGTATGCCATGCTCACGCCAACCGATCAAATCGGGGCTGGGCCTCTAAACGCGATCCTCGTGACGGCCACGATTGTGACAGCCTTGTTGATAGATCACTACGGCTTCATGGGTGTGAAGCAGCACGGGCCTAATATTTGGCGCGGCCTAGGCTGCGATCGGTCGTATGGCATTCATCGCAAAGTTCTGAAGCAGAACTCCTCCACTGTTGTATTGTTGTTCACTTTGAAGACGCTTCTTGTACGCATTGACCTCAGCAGAGTTTCGAGAGTCCCTACATTTGCAAAGGATTTGCGGTGTTGCTTCGCATGTTATCGGATACCTAGGGTGAAACTGGCCGGATTTGTACGTTCAGCGGACCTAAACATGGCTACAGACGAGACACCGGAACACACCGGTTGCTGTAGGCGCACCTTCCTTTTAGCTTCGTCGTATAGCAGTGCCGCAGGGTGAAACCCGGATTTGTACAAAACATGGCTACAGACGAGACACCGGAACACACCGGTTGCTGTAGGCGCACCTTCCTTTTAGCTTCGTCGTATAGCAGTGCCGCAGTCCTCACAAACGTGTACCTCCGTTAGATGTTGCTCTGCACCGCTCTCCAAAAGAGCTCCCAAGCATTCGTGTTAGCGTTCATATCATTATCCGCAGAACTTGTTGAACGCCTGGGCCGGCGGCGATTGACAGCGTCGGAGCCTCAGCTAGATAGCGGATTGCGACGATACGGAGGCTCGGATGTGCTCTGTGTGAGGCACGACCCCGATAGCTAAGCCGGGCTCACGCCGCATCTTAAACGGAACTACATCGGAGGCCTACCTCTGCATAGTCTGAAGTATTTCGCTGGTCTGCCTCACCCTCGCGATGCGTGGAAGTATTTTCTCTGTTGCGAACTCATGGAGGCCCGGCGCGACGCTGCCGCATGCATCCGATGCCAGGACGACGCTATAATTGAGATCGAAGGCCGCACGCGCGGTGGCTTCCACGCCCAGGTTGGTGGCGACACCGCAGATGACGACAGTCTTGCAGCCTCTACGCCGAAGCTGCACATCAAGTTCAGTACCGAAGAATGCGCTCATTTGTCGCTTCGTGATGCGGACAGCCGCTGGAATCGCGTCGATTTCGGGAACAAGCGTCGCGAAGTTTGTGGGTAACCCCGCCTTCGGGAGCTCCCAGGGAGAATCAGCGAGCCCTTTGGGTGCGTCCGCATAACCAGGAGCAAAGTCCGTTACAGTCAGGACGATTGGAGAGCCGGTTTGCGCAAAGGCATGGCCCAACAACGCCGCTTGACGGACAATCTGCTCGCGTCCGAACGGCACGGGTTCCGGATCAAGAATGCCCTTTTGCAGGTCGACAATGATGAGAGCCGTTGTTTGTTTTTCTAGGGTCAGCATGGATGCATAGCTCCTGAGTGCCGCATGTCGATAACGATCTTGCCGAACGCCCCGGCTTGCAAATGATCGAGTGCCTCTTGCAGGTCGTCAAAGGCATAATGTCGCTCGACCACGGGCTTCAAGCCGGTTCGATCAACCGCTCGTACAAGATCTTCAAGCGCTCGGCGATGACCGGTGACGATGCCCTGAATAACAGGGGCTTTGAGCAGAATGGGCGTAGTCGGCGCGCTCAGTTCCTTAGCTCCTAGAAGGCCTATCACCGAGATACGCCCACCGGGTGCGACGATTTCAATTGAATGTTTGAAGTTGTCGCCGCCGACAAGCTCAAGTACGTGATCGGCTCCACGACCGTTGGTGATGTCGAGAGTTGTTCCGACTATGTCGCTCGAGCCTCGATGGATACAGTGCGCGGCTCCGAGTGCCTTCGCGCGCTCGAGCTTTTCCTTGCTGGATGAGCTGATGATGACCTCTGCACCTTGCGCCACAGCGATCTGTAAGCCGAAGAGTGCAACGCCACCGGTGCCAGGGATGAACACGGTCTCACCCGCTTTCAGGTGGCCTTGCTCCACGAGCGAAAACCAGGCGGTCAGTCCGGCGACCGGCAGAGTGCTCGCCTGTGCGTCATCCAAGGATGCAGGGGCAGCCGTGAACCATTCTTCTGAAAAGGCTACGTATTCCGATAGCACACCAGGGTAATGACCGCCAAGCGTCCGGTAAGAAGGGTTTCGTGCGGTTCCGCCCGGGCCGCCATCGATCCACTCGGGAAGGAAGTTGGAGATGACACGATCCCCAGCGCGAAAGCGGCTGACGCCGTCGCCGACAGCCTCCACAACGCCGGCCAGATCTGAAGCTGGCACAAAGGGAAAAGCGACCGTCAGGCCCATGCCGTTTTCCAACATCATCAGGTCACGAGCGTTGAGAGAAACAGCCAGCACACGCACAAGCACTTCGCCTGGACTCGGACGCGGTACCGGAACTTTTTCCACTCGAAGGCCGTCGCGCCCATGCTTGTCGATTACCCAACACCTCACTGGGTCTCCTCCATGCCGCCGGTAGCCTGTACTTTTGGCCGGACACTATCCCATACCGCGTTGAAGGCAACCATGTCGAGGAACTCTGTCGCTTTCATCAGACGGTCCTCTCGGAACTCCAAAACAAACACGTAGCTGTTGTGATAAACCTTGCCGTCGAGCGTCGTCCCGCCCGCTTCGGCAACGATAATGACGTCGTTGCCGTCAACCATGATCTTTGAGGGAAAAGGCACGGGTGGTTTGCTGAATCTGCTCATGAACGGAGTAGCGACGTCAGTCACGAGTTCCTGCTTGCCCCTGGTGCCGCACTGCGGAGCCGTGCCGGGAATGACGACGGTGCCATCATCGCCCATAAGATCCAAGATTGATCCTTTACCAGCGCTCCACCTGTCGAACGCATCTTCCACGACTTGTCGAATCTTCATATACTAACTTTAACAAGTTCGATAAATCTCGAACTGCTTAGTAAGCGACTACGCAAAGCCAGCTAGGATTGTCAAAGTGAAGTTCGTTACTCATCCTCAGGTCCAGGATCTAGATCTGGCCAAGGTACTTCAGGCGCTCAGCGATCCGTTGCGACTCAGGCTTGTACGCATGCTTGCTGCTGAAGAGGATCTCCCGTGTGCTGCCCTTTGCCTGGGAAGGCCGAGGTCAAGTATGTCGCATCATTTCAAGATCATGATCGATGCGGGCCTGCTTCGTGTGGATGTTGTCGGCAACACTCATCGAAACAATCTGCGGCTCAACGATCTTGAGAGCCGCTTCCCCGGCCTTATGAAGTCCATTCTCCGTGTCGCTGACAAACCACCGAAGGTAAGTAAAGTCATGGGCTCCCGCCGTTGAGGTGCGGCCGTGCAGCCCCCCGCACTGCCCTGATCGCAGCCTTCCTGAACCCGGTCAAGTCAAGATACAGCCAGGTCAATCGCCAACCTTCAATACTCGCTCCAATTGCTCCAGGCAGATCTTAGAAGTCCGATTCGTTACCCACTCTTCCGTCGGTGCCGAATCGCCGACGGGCTGATACCGAGCCGTTCAGACGGCATATGTGCGGTCACCTTCAACGATCTCGTTCAGGCTTAGGACTGAGCTGTAGTCCTTCATCGGGACATCGCCAGCGATCAGCTCGTAAGCCATTCGGCGATCACGGTCGGATAGCTCAACAAGCTAGCCCGCAAATCTCACCGATGATTGGCAAAAGGCCGACTTTCATGGCATAACTGAGTTTCCAGACAACAGTTAGCGCCAAAGAAAGGTCGGCCTTCGCTATGACAGAGTGTAACCAAAAGAGCTTCGGATTTGAAGCCAGCGGTAAGCGGGAGATTGTGGCCCGTTTCGATGGAGGCACGATCAGTTCCGATAGCGGGGCATTCCTGCTACGTCAGACCGACAAACGCTTGCAGCTGTTGCCGCGGCTAGCCGAGTGCTTTCTGGATGGGCGGAAGCAGAAGCAGGTGGAGCATTCGGTTCGGGAGATGCTCGCGCAAAGGATCTACGGTCTGGCGCTGGGATACGAAGACATCAACGATCACGAGCGCCTACGGAAGGATCCGGTGTTCGGCATCCTGGCAGGGCGCGAGGAACTGGAGCAGCCGCTGGCAGGCAAGAGCACGCTGAACCGGCTGGAGTTGGGCAGCGGCGCATCGGACCGCTACAAGAAAATCACGTTTTGCAAAGAGGCGGTGGATGAACTGCTGGTAAAGGTGTTCCTGGAGTCGCACCAACAGGCTCCCGAGCAGATCGTTCTGGACGTGGACACCACCGACCTGCCGTTGCACGGTCGGCAGGAGGGGCGATTTTTCCATGGCTATTACGACTGCTATTGCTATCTGCCGCTGTATGTCTTCTGCGGAGAGCATGTTCTATGTGCGCGGTTGCGGGAAGCCAACCACGACGCCGCGTTCGGCAGCCGACAGGAAATCGAAAGGATTGTGGCGCAGATTCGCACGGCGTGGCCGACCGTGAAAATCATTCTGCGTGGAGACTCTGGCTTTTGCCGCAATGAACTGATGAGTTGGTGCGAGAGCCAGGGCGTGGACTTTATATTCGGGATGGCGCGCAATCGGAAACTGCGCAAAATCATTGGCGCACAGATGCACGAAGCCACCCAGCAGTGGAGCCGAACCGGCAAACCGGCGCGGGTATTCACCGACTTCGACTACCAGACCAAGAAGACCAAGAAAGGCGGCTGGGAGTGCCGCCGGCGCGTAGCAGCCAAAGCCGAGCACCTCGACGGAAAAGAGAATCCGCGCTTTGTGGTGACTTCCTTGGCGAGCGAGTCATGGCCGGCCCAAGTTTTGTACGAAGAACTTTATTGCGCGCGTGGTGACATGGAAAACCGCATCAAAGAGCAGTTCAGTCTATTCGCCGACCGGGTGAGTGCCGAGACGATGCGGGCCAACCAACTGCGGCTGTATCTGTCGACCATGGCTTACCTCCTGATGAGCGGGTTGCGGCGACTGGGGTTGAAAGCAACAGCGCTGGCCGATGCGCAAGTCTCCACCATCCGTACGAAGCTGCTAAAGATCGGCGCGCAGATCCGGGTGACGGTGCGCAAAGTCTGGGTCTCGATGGCTTCCAGTTATCCCTGGCAGGAGCTTTACCAGCAGGTGTGGACGAACCTGCTCTGCTGACGACCACTGGCTACCCTCAACCGACACTTGCAATCGAAATCGCCGCCAGGGCGTTATGAAGCCGCGCCTGGGGATGGTCGGACGATGAACGGAAAAGACTCTTCCCGCTTCTCGGGCCACTTCTACCCTGCCACTCGGCCTACTAATCCGGCCCCTACAAACCATAGCCGATCAGGGCCTCTCCTAAAATGTGATTTCGCCTCACCGTTTGCGCCGAACCGAGTGCCCATGAGATATCCGGGCTAGTTGTTCTTTAACCGTCCACTCGCGTCAGCGCCGAGCATTTCGGCGCGCGTTAGAGCGAAGGAAAGTATGAACCTGTCCCGGTTGGTTTTTGCGGGGCCAAAGAGCGGCCCGGGCTTCTCGGTCCGATCAGTTGGTTAAGCCAGTCTGTAATCGAAATCCTCAGGACTCCAGTTCTTGTTCCGAAAATCCTACCCCACTGAATACCGGGCGTAGGAGCGTGCACGGGACTGCAATAGCGAGGTTTCTACTTTCCAAATATGCTGGCGGACCGAGTGATGGCGACGGGCCTCGCTGCTGGTCAGGCCGACGACACGACCGTGCCAAAACCGTGACAAAACCTGGCCTGTTGAGCCGACTTGGGTTGGAGACGAGCGAAAAGCAGTTCCCCAAGTTGTTGAAAACCCTGAAAGTGGCGCTAAACAGAAAGGAGCTTTGGAACGGGTCGAACTGCGCCCAAGGCAGGTGGTCTATCACACCAGGCGCTCGGGTGAGCTCAAAAGGTCGAGCTCCGACTCCGATCTCCTGCTTAAGAACCGTAGCAAAACCGTAGCTGAACCCCTTGAATTGCAGCGCTTGGAGTTAGTACCGAGCGAAGAGCAGATTCCCCAAATGATTGTATTTACACAGAAACGCTGCAAGTCAGAGGACTTGTTAGATAAAGTGCGTCTGCGTGTGAAGCAGGCGCTCTAACCAGCTGAGCTACGCGCCCTCGAAACCATCGACATGCACTCCTGCAAATATCGCAACAACAAGTGCAAACCTCAATTCTAAACTACCGTTTCAAAGCCTCCGTTATGCGACCCTGGACTTCATGGCTTCCATCCACTTCAAGGCTCTCTTCAGCGACATCGGCGGTGTGATTGGAACTAACGGGTGGGATACTGCCTTGCGACAGAAAGTCTCTCAGCACTTTAACTGCGATGTCGAGGAAGTACAGGCTCGTCACCAACTCCTGTTTGACAGCTATGAGCGCGGATTTCTCACCTTTGAAGAGTACTTACAGAAAGTATTCTTCTTTCGACGCCAAAATTTTACTCTCGAAGACTTGCGCGAGTATGCCTTCGAAAACTCCGTTCCGTGGCCTGAAAACATTGCCTTACTATCTCGCGTGAAGAGCGCCAACCGAATCAAATTGGCTTTTATCAGCAACGAAGGCGAAGGGCTCACTCAGTACCGCGTCGAAAAGTTCGGCTTATACACACTCGCTGATTTCGTCGTCTTTTCCTGCTTCGTACACCTGCGTAAGCCAGACTTCGAGATTTGGGAACTTGCGCTCAAACTCGCTCAAGTGAAATCTTCCGAATCGATCTATATCGACGACCGGCCACTCTTCGCAGAGATTGCCACCGATCTAGGCTTTACTTCCATCCACCATGTCTCGCTCCAGCAGACACGCGACAAGTTGCGTTCGCTTGGTCTGACAACAGAATAAGAAAGGGCCGAAGCAGTCGATCCGCCGGAGGTCGTGCTTGGCCCTTTCGCAAACCAACTACTTCAACTGATTATTTACTTCTTCCCAATTCACCACATTCCACCAGGCCGCAATATATTCTGGCCTTCTGTTCTGATATTTCAGATAGTAAGCGTGCTCCCACACGTCAAGCCCCAAAATCGGCTTCTTGCCCTCCATTAAGGGACTGTCCTGGTTGGCCGTCGAGACGATCTCGAATTTGCCGGTTGAGTCCTTCACCAGCCAAGCCCATCCTGAACCGAAGCGCCCGGTAGCCGCGGCATTGAATTTTTCTTTGAACCCGTCAAAGCTGCCGAAATTTGAATTGATAACGCTCTCGACTGCTCCTTTCGGCGCTCCTCCGCCTTTGGCAGAAAGAAGAGTCCAAAATAAGCTGTGATTAGCGTGCCCGCCACCATTGTTCCTCACAGCGGTTTTGATCGACTCCGGGACTGCTGCTAAATTGCTCGCAAGCAGTTCGTCCACTGACTTGCTGGAAAGCTCCGGGGCCGATTCGAGCGCCTTATTCAAATTCGTCACGTAAGCACCGTGGTGCTTGTCGTGATGAATCTCCACTGTCGTCTTATCAATATGAGGTTCGAGTGCATCCGAGGGGTAGGGAAGAGGCGGAAGTGAAAATGCCATGTGTTTCTCCTGTCTTAACTTTTACTTCTTCGATTCGATTGCCGCGTAGTAGTTTCCCGGAAAAACGCATTCCCGCAAAAGACCTGCTCTTTCACGCTTTGTATACATTAGCTTTGAATACAGGTGACCCGCCCAAAACAGTTTCCACCACTTTGAGCCGTGAGGACGATTCATCCCACCGATAGACCACCAAATCTGCTTTCTCGCCTGGCGTCAGGCCGCGTCGTCTGCCCGCAATTCGCCCAGCCCGAGCCGCATTCACCGTCACCATGGCGAGCGCCTCTCGAAGTGAAATCCGGCCCAGCCGAACCGCATTGCCTATGGCACGATCCATACTAAGCGCAGAACCGCCCAGTCTTGTTCCGCCCGAAAGCACCACCCGCCCGTCTTCCTTCAACTCCACATCCACTTGGCCAAGTTTGTACGGCCCAGGCGGACACATGGCAGGCATAACGGCGTCAGTTACCAGCACACTTCGCTCTATTCCTTTGGCTCGCAGAGCAGTCCGCAGAAAAACACTAGGGATGTGTATACTGTCGACGATGAAGCTGGCAGTGAGGCGATCGTCGACTAATTGATCCAGAATATAGTTCTGCGTCTTCGGCAAAACAGGATGGGCCCCGTTGCCTAAGTGTGTGGACATAGTTGCCCCGGCGTCCACCATGGCCGCGATCTGGTCCGTCGTCGCCTTGGTGTGACCCACGCTCGCCACTACCCCGCTACGAACTAGCGAGGCAACATACGCCGGCGCTCCGTCCCACTCGGGAGAAACCGTGACCAGCCGTATGTTCCCGTGCGCCGCCTCTTGCCAGCGCTGAAACTCATCCAGATTTGGAGGCCGGATATGCTCGAGAGGATGCGCTCCACGCGGACCATCTTCCGGTGAAATGTTCGGCCCCTCCACATGAAAAGCTTCGATCGCCGCCGCTTCCGGAATGCCACTCCTCTCGAATTCTTCCTTCGCAGAGATCACGTTCCGTAAGGCGCCGATAATGCGCTCTTCCGAGCCTGTAATGATCGTCGGAAAGAATCGCGTCACACCCGTTCCGAGCATGGTTTGCACCGACTGTAAGATCGCCTCGTGCGCTACCGTCGGATTGTTATAGTCCACGCCGGCAAAACCGTTTACCTGAAGGTCAATGAATCCGGATGTCAGATAATTTTCAGTGGCGGGAGGACTGATCAGCTCATCTACCGCCGTGATCGCAGATCCTTCATAGTCGATCTGAACCACCTCGGATGTCCCTGCAAGTCGGCCTACAGCGCGCCTCGCGCCGCCTCTCGATTCACCTGATTGCGACATCACAATTCATCCTTTTCTTTTTCACAGCTTACACACAGACCGATACGCCTAAGTGTCTTACTTTCTGATAAATCAAACATGTTGAAAAGCAGAAGCGAAGCGTGGAAAACTGCTGGCGGGCGGGACCGTCTCTGCGGTACAAAACCTATAGAGCCGGTGCGAAGACTTGGTTTTGCAGGTAATCTCGGGGGAGGTGGCTGCAGATTGGGTGTTCGCACCGGACTGCTGCCGCCCCACCGCTACTTTACTGACAAACAGCGATCTCTAAGCCGAGATCGGTTCAGGTTCAGAAACGTTGCTCAATGGGGTGAGCCATCCAAATTCATCTTTGTACCTGCCGCTGGTAATCTCAAAAAATCTGGTTTGGATCGTTTCTGTGATCGGACCACGGTGTCCAGTCCCAACTACAATGCGGTCTACGGACCGGATCGGAGTCACTTCCACTGCCGTGCCCGAAAAAAATACCTCGTCCGCAATATACAAGAGCTCTCGCGGAATCAACGTTTCGACAATCGGCAAGCCAAACTGACCGGCAATCTGAATGATGGTGTCGCGCGTTATGCCAGGCAGAACGGAAGCGCCTAGCGGCGGGGTCAGAATCTTTCCGTCACGAATGACAAAAATGTTCTCACCTGAACCCTCGCTTACATACCCGGCGTCGTCTAAGGCGATACCTTCGGCATAACCATTCGCAGCCGCCTCCATGCGGATTAACTGGGAATTAAGATAGTTACCGCCGGCTTTCGAGAGAGCAGGCAAAGTGTTCGGAGCAATCCGCGTCCAGGAAGAAACACAAACATCCACACCTTCCGTGATCGCCTCCTCGCCTAAATACTTGCCCCAGCTCCAGCAGGCAATATAGGTCTCGACGGGATTATTTTTCGGCAAGACGCCCACGTCGCCGTATCCACGCAAAACAATCGGCCGGATATAACAAGACGAGAGCCTGTTAGCGCGGACCACATCGATCATCGCCTTAGTCAGCTCTTCCGCCGAATAAGGTACATCCATCCGATATATTTTTCCGGAATCGATCAAGCGACGAGAATGTTCGGGCGCCCGAAAGATCGCGGGACCATCCTCGGTGTCATAGCATCGGACGCCCTCAAATACCGAGCTGCCGTAGCTAACGACGTGCGTAAGGACGTGAATTTTAGCGTCGTTCCAAGCGATCAGTCGCCCATTGTGCCAAATTTTTTCAGTAGCCTGCAGCATGTTGCGATTATAGCGACACGCCCCAGCTTAAAGAGCACGGGGTGATTAGACAGAAGCGGATCGGCTTTTCGTTCGACTGGAACTCCGGGCCGCTTTCTCCCACTTGCGTTCGGCGCTCACCCGCTGATCCAATGCCGAAGAGAGATAAAAACGTGATCTACATTCGCCACAGCGAAACGGCTTCAATCCAACTACTCGCATCACGGCATCCAAAAGCGTTCGTTTGCGAGAGGCCTTGATCTCGTTCGATTGGCAACGTGGACAACTTCCCGAAGCAGTCACCCCTCGAATGTACAAAAAGAAACTAGAGTTAGGCTATATACATGAAGGGTAAGAGAGTACTGGTAGATGACCGATAACTATTATTATGTTAACTTGTGTCGGCGCCTCATTCTAATAAAAAAAATGCCGCTCCAGCCCTGTCAGGTAGCCGGAGCGGCGAGGGAAACTAAGATTTAATGCCGATGGCCGCCGCCACCGCCTGAATGCCCGCCGCCTCCGGAATGACCGCCTCCACCCCCACCCCCGGAGTGTTCGCCTCCACCGCCGCTCGAATGTCCTCCGCCTCCGCCTCGCGGTTCGCCGTAGTGAGGAGTGCTTCCGCCGCCACGATTGAAAGACGGAGCGTTGTAGTGGGGCGCTGATCCGCCGCCACGAGATTCACCAAAACTTGAATGGTTGTTTCCACCGAAGCTGCCGCCGCGCGAATAGGAGCCGCCACCATAGGCACCACCGTTGGAAGAAGGCTGTCGCACATTTCCGCCTCCAAACCCATTCCCACCCATCGAACGTTGCGGGCTAGCATTACGAGTCTCCCCATGCTCAGATTGCCCGAAACTATGCCATCCACCTTGCGTTTGCGTGCTCTGGCCGCCCGTGAAACCCTGCCGGAAATTGTTGCCCCGCCCGGTATCACCGAATCGCTGCCAGCCGCCCGCATTGCCTGCGGTTCCGCTTCCATAACTACTGCGCCCCGCCGCACTCGGCCGGTTCACGTTCGGAGTCACTCCACGATTTCCTTGCACGCCGCCAGTACTAAACTGGCGGTTCGCTCCGCCAACACGCTGCTGCCCGGAATGCGCAATGGCTCCCGAAGAGGAAAACTGCTGATGCTGATAGAACGTCCTGCTGCTTGCCGCCGCGAGCCGCGGATTGGCAACTGCCTGCCGGCTGCTGAAGCGATAGCTGGCCTGCGTGGGTCGAATCGGCATCGGCCCGCGAAAGGCCGACGCGTTTCCCAATTGCTGCCGCGTCGCCGGACTGAACCGTCCTATATGAGATCCGAACTGCCCGTAAGCTGCCGTCATCGCGCCACCCCGGATGCCGGCGTTGCGATACGAGCCCGCAAAGTTTCCGCGGAACCCGCCGAAGCGGTCGTATCCATAGCCTCCATGGAACCCGAAACCAAATCCAAATCCACGTCCCCACCACGGATGGAACAACTCAAACGGGGCTAGCGCCACCCATCCGATTCCTGCCAAAGCTCCCGCTGCTAACCCAGCCCCGAAACCGAAGAAGCCGACCAGCGCCGGACTCCAAGACGCTCGAACACCTACTCCTCCCGGCCACCAGCACCATCCATGGCCTCCATTCCAAAACCATCGGCCATAGTGATACGGCGCCCATCCCCACGGCGCATCGTCTACCCAGGTCCATCCGTAGTAGTTCGTCCAAACCCAATGTCCATTGCTGTAAGGCGACCAATCCGGACCCGGAGACCTCGGATTCCAAACCGTTCCGTACTGCGAGGGCACCCAATTGCCATAGGCATCCAGATCGTCCGCACCTTGAACATCTCGGCCCACATAACGATAGCTCTGTGACCTGAGCATCTCCGCGTCGCGCTGCATACTCCAGTCGTCAAACTGATCGCGCGTTAGTTCGGAATCGCTCTGAAACTCCGGATCGGAAGGGTTTCCTCGAATCAGCATGGTCTGATGTGGCGCCAACTGCTGCGTACCGCGCGGACTAAACACCTCAGCCCTACCGGATCGCACGGTAATTTGAGTTGTTCCGTCCTCCAGAACGGAGACTCGCAACTCGCCTTGCGAAGTGGGCCGTATCGCGATACTCGGAGTATCCAGCTCCACCTGTGCATTCGAGTCGGGTAAGACACGATAAATTACCGTGCCTGCCCCTAATTGCAGCTGAAATTTCTGATACTGCAAATCGCCGAAGCCCAAGTCCGTATTGGGCGCCAACCGCACCACATTGCCAAAGTCGAGCTCGACCTCCGCTCTCGAGCCTTGGGAGGTCTGCACTCGATCTCGCGCCATTAAAGGCGCATTCGAAACAGCAGTCGTCAATTCACCCGAATCGCCGCGCTTTACGTTGACATCTCCTTGCACCATGCTCAACCGGGCCACGCCATGTTGTTGGTCTGCCGCCAGGTCCTGTGGCGTCGGGCCTTCTTGCCCTCCTTGCGCCTGTCCCTGTTGCGGGTACGGCTGTTCGCCGTTCTGAGGGTAATTCTGGGGACTTTGTGGATACGGCTGCCCCTGAGGATATTGCTGCGGATAAGGCTGCGGGCCGCCGCCGGGAGGATACCCTTGCTGCGGATACGGTGATTGCTGCTGTGGGTAAGACTGGCTGCTTTCCGGTCCGTACTGCGCCTCGATTCGCGGATCTAGCCCCAACAGGGTTACCGAAAAGGCCAGAACCAGAGTGAGAATATCGCGACGCATACGCTTACCGCAACCAATTACTACACGTTCAAGTCCAAACTCTCAAACGATTGATTCTAGATGTTTCCTATGAAAACTGGGTGCGCATAAATGTGGTGGAAAACCACCACGTTGCTCCTCATCAACCGCCGTTGCGCCTGAAATGAGGTCGTTTAATATGGCAAGGAGAATTTGAAATCCGACCCGCTCTTGCCGTCGCTTTCCACCCATATGCGGCCTTCGTGAGCTTCTACGATCTTCCGGCTCATCGACAAACCGAGCCCAGCGCCGGGAATGTTCTTCCCATGGAGTCGCTTGAAAGGCGCAAACACCTGGCTGTGATAAGCGGGCTCAATACCTGGACCATTGTCCTTGACCGAAATCACGTAGCCTTCGTCCCGTTCTTCGGCCGAGATCTCAATCAGCAGCGATCCGCTGCCGCGGTATTTGATTGCATTATCGATGAGGTTCTCGAATACCTGCGTGAATTGGGATTCGTCCACCGAAACGGTCGGTAGATCCTGAAAAGAGACGATCGCACCCGAATTTTTCACCAGCTCCGCAAGCTTATATAGAGCCGTTTGGATCGGCCCCGCAAGCTCAACCGTACTTCGCCTCGGAGATACTCCCGCCCGGGAAAGCCGAAGAAGCTGTTCGATCAGCGTTGTGGCCGCATTCACCCCGTCCAGGATGAACTTGTAGTAATCCCCGGTGTCCCCCTGCTGTTGGCCCTGCCTCTGAAGAAGTTGGGTGTAAGAGGATATGGAGCGAAGCGGCTCTTTCAAATCGTGACTGGCAGCATAAATGAATGTCTGTAATTCTTCCTTAGCGTCCTTGGTTGCCTGCGCTGTCTGTTCCAGTTCCCGTTCCAGTTTCCTGCGAAGGTCAACTTCTGCTCCCAGCTTCTCCTGCAGATCTTCTTTCTGTTTCAGTAACTCGACCCACCGCTCATCTGCTTCTAAATTCATCGCTGACTGACTGGGACTGGGAACTGGCGCTGACATCAGGCCGCCTTGCTTAGCCCCAGGCGCTCGAGCAAAGCGCCTGAATCCGGATCGCGTCCCATAAAACTCCTGTACAACTCGGACGGATCTTCGCTGTCGCCTCGCTCGAGAATATGGTGTCGATAGGCCCGCCCAGTCTGCGAATTGAAGATGCCCTCTTGCTGGAAGCGTGTAAAAGCATCGGCATCCAGCACCTCGGCCCACTTGTACGAATAGTACCCGGCGCCATAGGCCACCGGACTTGAGAAAAGATGAGTGAAACTCGCCGCCAGCCCGTATTCCTCCGGAAGCGCAACTGCCGAAAACGACTGCATCACCCGCCTCGCGTACTGCAAGACATCGCCGTCGCGGTCCGAATTGTACTCGCGATGAAGCTTCAGGTCCACCATGCCGAGCCCCAGCTGCCGCATCTGTCCGTTCGCACTACGGAACGTACGAGCCCTCTTCATCTTCTCGAATAAATCCTCCGGAATAGGTTCCCCGGTCTCGTAGTGGCGCGCAAATAGATTTAGAGCTTCACGTTCCATACACCAGTTCTCCATAATCTGCGATGGAAGCTCGACAAAATCCCAAGGAACATTCGTTCCTGCCAGACTTCGCACCGGTACGCGGCTCAGCGTGTGATGTAGCAGATGCCCGAACTCATGAAAAATCGTCTCCACCTCTCGATGCGTCAGCAGCGAAGGCGTTTCCCGCGTCGGCGGCGTCAAGTTCCCACAGATCAGTCCGAGATGCGGACGTTTCTGATCCGGATCCCCGGTAATGAGGGAATCCATCCAAGCCCCGCCCCGCTTATTCTCACGCGGAAACCAGTCCGCGTAGAATCCGCCTAAGAACTCTCCCGACGTTGCATCGAGTACGCGGAAATACTTCACGGCCGGATCCCAGCCCTTCACGTTCGGTTCTTCAACAACCGTAATTTCGAGAAGACGAGCAAAGATCTCAAACATGCCCGTCACCACCCGATTCAACTCGAAGTAGGGTCGCAACTCCTCTTCGTCAAACTCATACAGCTTCAGGCGCTGCTTTTCGGAGACATAGCCCACGTCCCAGGGCTTCATCTCGTCGTAGTCCAGCGTGCGCCCAAATTCCACCAGGCTGTCGTTCTCTTGCTGAAAGAACGGCTGTGTTTTCCGCTGCAGCCCTTCCAGAAAGGTCTGCGCCTCGGCCCCGTTATGCGCCATCCTCTCTTCTAAAACCAGGTCCGCAAAATCTTGGTAGCCCAGCAACTGCGCCTTTTCGTGTCGTAGGCTCAGAATCTCCCCTAACAGCTCACGATTATCGTGTTCACCAGTTGTCGCCCGCCTGTTCGACGCTTCCCACAGCTCCTGGCGAATGGAACGGTCTTCCAGATAAGTCATCGCCGGCACATAGCTTGGCGCCTGCAACGTAAATCGCCAGCCTTCCCTGCCCTTAGCATTCGCGCCTTCTTTTGCCGCCGTCTTCGCGCTCTCGGGCAGTCCTGCCAGCTTCGATTCGTCCGTAATCACCAGATCGAAGGCATTCGTGGCGTCTAAGACATTCTCCGAAAATTTGGTCGTCACCTTCGTGAGCGCCACGTCAATCTCTTCCAACCGCTGCTTACCCGTTTGATCGAGATCCGCGCCGGCGCGCCGGAATCCCGAAACTGTCTTCTCCAGGAATCGCCTATGCACCGGCGAAAGCTCTTTTGTTTCCGAACTCTTTTCGACGGCCTTTACAGCCTCCCAAGCACCTTCATCGAGCGCTATGGAGGTGTAGAACTGGCTCACCGGCCCCTGCACCTCATTGTGTGCACGCCGCAGTTCCGGAGTTGTGACCACCGCTTCCAAATGCCTCACCAACGCCATCGCATAATCGAGCGGCTCGGTCATGGTGTCTAGCGTCAGCAGAATATTGTCGTAATTACGTGGGATGCTAGGACTGCTCAGATCCCGGAGCCGGTTCTTCATCTGTTTCAGCAGAACCGTTATGGCTGGCTCGACATGCTCAGCCTTCACGCTGTCAAACGAAATCGGAAATTGCTCCACCAGGAGCGGGTTCTCACTGATCACTTCTGTCATAGTTCTTTAATCGCAACGCTGGACCCGTGGTCACCAGACGCGGCATGCATTTGCCGCATACATCTTGTCGCCTTCCTTACACCCAAACGCTTCGCTAAATTGCTGCATATTAGAAACCACACCGTTCACCCGAAACTCCGGCGGCGAATGCGGATCCGTTTGCACACTCATCCGAGCCGACTCCGGACGCTCGTTCTCACACCAAACTTGCCCAAATCCCACGAAATACTGCTGGGCCTGTGTATAGCCGTCCACTTTGTCCGTCAAAGACATGCTCTTCTTTGCCAGGTCGTCGAGAAGCGCCATATAAGCCAGCCGGATGCCCCCGTTATCTGCCGTATTCTCTCCCAGCGTTAACTTGCCATTTACTTTGACGCCCGGAACGGGCGAAAACGCTCCATATTCCTTTACAATGCAGTCCGCCAGCTTCGTGAATTGTTCTTCATCGCTCTTCCGCCACCAGTCCTTTAGGTTGCCTTCGGCGTCGAACTGCCGCCCTTCGTCGTCAAAGCCGTGCGTAAGTTCGTGACCGATTACCACCCCGATCGCTCCATAGTTCACCGCATTGCCGAACTGATTCGAATAGAACGGAGGTTGGAGGATGCCAGCCGGAAAGTTGATATTATTCTGGGTCGGGTCGTAGTACGCATTTACCGTCGGCGCACTCATCGCCCATTCGGTCCGGTCCACCGGCTTCCCAATCTTGTCTCGCTGCCTTTTGCTTTCGTACTCGTTCGCCCGATACCAGTTTCCGAAATAATCGTCCCCGTTGATCTGAACTGTCGCATAATCCTTCCACTTCTCGGGATAGCCAATCTTGTCCGCCACGGCCCGCAGTTTAATTTGCGCCTGATTCTTCGTCTCCGGCGTCATCCAGCCGATCGAGTTGATGTCATTGCCCATTTGCTTCTCGATCTCATGCACCATCGCCATGGTTCTCTGCTTTCCCTGCTCGCCGAAAGTCTTCTCAACAAACTTGCGTCCCAGCGCGTCGCCCAACTCATCATCCGTCGCCGCCACACACCGCTTCCACCTCGGCTTCAGTTCCTTCACCCCTGCTAAAGTCCGGCTGTAAAAATCAAAGTTCTCCGTCACGAATGTTTTCGGTAACAACCGCGCGCTTGAACTTATATAGTGGGCACGCAAATAATCTTTCAGGTCATCCAGCTTGGTGTTCCCGACAACATCGCTCAACGCCTTCATAAAGGCAGGAACGTCCACATTTAAGCTGTTGAACTGAGGCGTCTCGACTTGCACAAAGAATCGATTGAAATCGAAGTGAGGACTAAGCTGCGCCAGTTCGCTCCGCGACATCTTATGGTTCAGCGTCTGCGGATCGCGCCTCGACGTAACGTCGAGCGACGCCTTTGCCAGTACGGTTTCGATCACCATTACGGTGGCCGCCTTCTTCTGCGCATCGGGCTCCGCTACTCCGATAAATTCATAAAGCTTCTCGAGATGCGCCACATACTTCTGTCGAATTTCTTGCGATTTCGGATCGGTTCGAAAATAATAATCCCGTTCCGGCAATCCTAAACCGCCTTGGTCCAGATCCCCGATCACCATCCGCGCATCGTTCAGGTCGGGAGACGATCCGAAGTTAAAGAAGACCGTGACTTGCATCTGCTGCAGTCGCGCAACTTCGTCCTCCAGCTGCTGCTGATTCGAAATGTCGGAGATTCGTTCCAGTTCAGGGAGCAGCGGAGCCTTCCCCTTCTGCTCAATCAACGGCTCGTTCATGCACGACTGATAAAAGCCCCCAATCTTCTGATCGATTGCCGAGCGGTTCTGCTGCTTAGCGGATTCTTCCAAAATGGTCCGGAGAATCGCCAGATTTCGGTCCTGCAACTCATTAAAACGCCCATACCTGCTCTCATCCGCTGGAATCGGATGGTTCTTGATCCAACTGCCGCACGCGTATTGAAAAAAATTATTGCAAGGGTTGGCCGATTTATCGATTGCTTCAAGATCGACCCCGCTTTCAGAGCTTGCGGGAATAGGTGCTTGTCCAAAAATGGAGAAGTTGAAAACGGCCCAAGCGAATGCGAAACATAAACTGCGGAATGTCATAAGAGTTTCAGTCCGGTAACACGATTCACCAAACTCGGCATCCTTTTGCTGCCACCATCGGTTGTCCAGCCGTGCATCCAAATGCAGTCGCGAATTCCGGAGCGTTCTCGACCACCCCATCCACGCGGAACTCTCCCGGTGAATGCGGATCTACCAGCGCTCTGTGTCGCGCTTCCTCCGGACGCACGTTCTGGCAGTAGACTTGGGCGTTCGCAAGGAAGAATCGCTGCTGCGGCGTATACCCGTCAACCTTTTCACGGCTGACCGTGCCCTTTTCTAGGGCGCCCGTCAACGCCATGAAAGCCAGTCGGATGCCGGCATTGTCTGCCCCGTTCTCGCCTAGTGTCAACCGGCCATTCAAGTTCACACCGGGTATTGGACTGAAACCTGAGTACTCTTCTGCAATACAATTCACACGCTCCTTGAACTCTGCGGTGTCTTGCTGCGTCCACCAGTCCCGCAAGTTTCCGTCGGCGTCGAACTGTCGTCCCTGGTCGTCGAATCCGTGTGTGAGTTCATGGCCAATCACCGCGCCGATCGCCCCATAGTTCACCGCCATATCGGCTGAGGAAGAGTAAAACGGCGGCTGCAGGATTCCGGCCGGAAAATTGATATTGTTCTCGAGCGGGCTGTAATATGCGTTCACGGTAGATGGAGTCATGTGATACTCCATCCGGTCAACCGGCTTTCCGATCTTGCCCAAATCCCGGCCAGCCTCGAACTCCCTGCATTGACGAACATTGCCCAGATAGCTTTTCTTGTTAATGTTCACGCTCGAGTAGTCGCGCCACCGCTCCGGATACCCGATCTTATTTGTCACTCCCCGCAGTTTCTTGAGCGCCTGCTCCTTCGTGGTGTCACTCATCCAGGTCAGCGCCTTGATATCCGTTTCCATCTGCTGCTCGATCGAGACCACCAATTCTTGCGTCTTTTCCTTAGACTGTCCCGAGAACGCCTTCGCTACATACGCCTGGCCGAGCGCTTCCCCTAAATTCCAATCCGTCGCTTTAACGCAGCGCTTCCACCGCGGTTGCAGAACCTGTGCGCCAGTCAAATACCGGCCGTAAAAATCGAAGTTACTATCTACAAAACCTTTGCTCAGCGCGGGCGCGTAACTGGTTGCGTATTGCCACACCAGATAGCTTTTCAAATCGTTCAATCCCGAGGACTGCAGAAGCCGGCTCAGGTTCTTAAAATAATCGGGAACCGTCACATTCATCTCCGTGAACTGTGGCGATTGAAGAGCCGCGAAGTACAGATTGAAATTGAAATTCGGCGTCAATGCCTCAAACTGGCTCACAGACATCTTATGGTGCAGAAGCGTCGGGTTCCGGCGCTCCACGCGGCTGAGCGAAGCAGCGGCCAGATTCGACTCTACTGCCATTACCGCTCGCGCCCGGACCCCCGCCATCCCGGCATCGTCGCCGAGTAACTCAAATACCTTCGCAATGTGGAGAACATACTTTGCCCGCGTCTCCTCAGATTTCGCGTCGTTGCGCGTGTAATAGTCTCTCTCGGGCAAGCCCAGACCGCCCTGGTCAACCTCGGCAATTGCCATCTTCGAGTTATCCGCATCGGGGCTCGAGCCGAAACCGAAAAATACGTTCACATTCTGTTTGTGCAGCCGGGCTACTTCTTCTGCCAGCGCTGACAAATCCGGCAGCTTGTCAATCAGCTCCATCTCGGCCTTCAATGGCTTATCGCCCGCTTTATCCACCTCCGATTCGTTCATGCACGACGCGTAGAAAGCGCCAATCTTCTGGTCATTCGCCGATCGGCTTTGGTTCTTCGCTGCCTCTTCCAGAATGTCGTGCAGCGTGTCTTCGTTGCGATCGGCCAACTCATCGAAGCGGCCCCACCTGGCATACTGCGGGGGAACAGGATTTTGCTTCACCCAGTTTCCGCAGGCGTACTGATAAAAGTCCTGACAGGGGTTTACAGTCTTGTCGATCGACTGCAGATCAAGCCCGCTCTCAGATCCTTTACTCTGTGCTCCGCACAAGCCCGCAAATAAAAACACCCCCACAAGGGAGCGAAGAACATGCTCTTTCATCTTTTCCTGATAAGTGAACCCACCTGGTTCACCATTGATTAACTTGCGTCGTATCCTACAAACTCTTCCAGCAAAACATTGCCTTTGTAATTCATCTCTTTATGAATCCCAATCGAAGACGAATAGTACAAAAAAGCAGTCGTGTCTTTCAGTTGGCCCCAGAACCGAGCCTGTTCTGCAGTCCGATTCCCCTTTAGGCCTGCAAATCTGTTCAGAACTTCCATCCGCTGCGGTTCGCTGGCTTGTCGAAAATTCGTTCCGAAGAGTTCATTCGATAGACCATCCACGCTGGCTAAACCTTTCGTCCAGGAACTCTTGGCGTCCGGTTCCGCCGCGCGGGCTGTCGACCAGTCGATATAAGTAGCCACCCCCACACCATGAGCGCCAGGCGAGTGATCGTCGGCGGGAACAATCATCTCCGTCAGAATGTCGAGCGTTGCAAATTCTTCTTTATTAAAGAAGACCGGCGCCTCCGGTTCCGCGGCACGTAATTGCAAGGCGCTAAAGGCAATCGCCGTCATCGCCTTTAAAACATCGCGGCGATAAACTTGTGGCTCCACTTAAATCTCTCCTTGCTTGAATTGATCCGCCAGGTAGTCGGATGACCGCCAGCACAAAGCCATAATCGTCCAGGTCGGATTTTGCGCCGACGCCGATACATGGCTGCTGCCATCCACCACAAACAGATTCTTCACATCGTGCGATTGCTGAAACTGATTCAAAACCGACTGCTTCGAATCATTGCCCATGCGCGCCGTGCCGAGCTCGTGGATCGACCATCCTTCACACTCCAGATCCTTGGTTGCCGAAGTGACTTCAAATCCCGCAGCCTCGAACATTTCCCTTCCCGTGTTGTACATGTCCTCGGCCATCTTCTTCTCGTTGTCTCCGAACTTATAGTTGAACCGCAGCACCGGAACACCCCAGGTGTCTTTCAGGTTCGGATCGACCTCCACATAATTTTCATATCGGGGCAGCACTTCGCCAAAGCCGCCGTAAGTGAAGAGCGCTCCGGCGTAGTCACGGACCTTCTTCTTGTACTCAGCGCCGAATCCCGGGATCCAGGCGTTACCCGGAATCATCGTCGTTCCGCTTCCGCCTTCAAAACCGTAACCGCGTATAAAATTCTTCTGTTTGTCTGTCACGTTCCGGAAGCGCGGAATATAGAACCCGCCCGGGCGCCCATCGTCCAAAGTGCGAGGCTTACCCACCAGATCCTTCCAGAACCCGCTCACCGACGGACCCATCAGGTGCTCGCAGAAATGATGACCGACCAACCCGCTCGAATTGCCAATCCCGTTCGGATGCTGGCTCGATTTGGACAGAAGCAGCAAACGCGCCGATTCGAGCGTAGAGGCCGCGATCACCACTACCTTAGCCTTCGCTTTGTAGCTCTGAAAAGTATCGCTGTCGAGAAATTGAACCCCATCCGCTTTGCCCGTATTTTTGTCGACGGTCACTTCATACACGGTCGAATTCGGCCGCATCGTCAAGTTGCCCGTGTCCATCGCCGGTCGAATCAATCCGGTCGGAGAATCGAAAGCAGCATGAATATCGCAGCCGCCCGTATGCCGGTCACAAGCTCCGCGCCCATAGCAGCGGCTCCGGTACTTGTTGTGCTTCAAACCATCCGTCGTCACCCCGGCCCTGTATGGGGTCAGTACGCGGCCCATACCCTTCAACGTATTCCGCATATGCAGCTCGGAAGCCGTTAATTTGAGCGGTCGCTGATACATTCCGTCCGGCATCTGCGGAAGATTTTCAGGATGGCCCGACACGCCGAGATATTGGTCCACCCGATCGTAGTATGGTGACAAGTCCGCATAGGAGATCGGCCAGTCCACGCCGTATCCGTCGTGCGTGGCGCCTTTAAAGTCGTAGTCCGACAGCCGCAGCGCTAATCGTCCCCAAATGTTCGTTTTTCCGCCCACAGCTCTGGCGCGGACCCACGCATAATTCGTTCCCGAATACGGATTCTGCCGCTCATCGACAAGCAGCGTCTTACTGTAATCTGAACCTCCCCAACCCTGCACATAAGAAAGAACTTTCTTATAGTCCTTGTAAGGCGCGCCGGCGCCGTAAGGAGGGTTGCGAACCGTGTATTCGTTCAACGTAAGCGCATGATACTCAGGCGGCATTTTGCCGCGCCATTCGTTCTCGTAGGGCCACTGCATGGAATGCAGAAGCTTCCCCGTATCCTGTGCCTTCCCTGCCTCCAGCAGAAGAACTTTTAACCCGTGCGACGTCAAGACGTGCGCGGCCATTCCCCCGGCCGCTCCCGATCCGACGACAACCGCGTCATAGGTCGTGTCCAGGTCGACATCCGATTGAGCTGTAGGTGAGATCTGCAACAGCATAGAAAGAGACTGTTATCTGAATTGTAGGGCAATCGTCGTCGGAGCTTGCTAACAGCCCTCGCCAAGCCCCATTCTTCTAAGTGCTACCCTACAAACCGATGGGAGTCTTGAGCCGCATCGGAGTAGCTATTGACTCAGATCTGCTCGCCCGTTTCGATCGCTTTCTGACCAGGCAAGGTTATCCCAATCGCTCGGAAGCGTTCCGGGATTTGATACGCGACCGCTTGATCGCTGCCGCTGTCGAATCTCCCGATGCCTTTGTTGTCGGAACGGTCACCCTCATCTACGACCATCACGTTCGCCTGCTGCCCGAACGGCTGATGAATCTTCAGCACGAGTACCACAAGCTCGTTGTAGCAACCACCCACGCTCATTTGGATCACGACACCTGTCTCGAAGTGCTCATCCTGAAAGGCCCGTCCAAGACGGTTCAAAAACTGGCCGATCTACTGATCGGAACCAAAGGCGTCCAGCACGGCCGCTTGGTCCTTACCGCACCGAAGGAATCGATGCCGAAGACTGCCTGAGTAAGACACCCCGAATAAGATTACTTGGCCGTCCGGTGGCGCACTGTTGCCTAAAGCCTGCGCAAATCGTCGTTCATGGCAAAAACAGGCGCGCTCCGGAGCTAGGCGTGAGATAGACTTTGGTTCTTATGAACCGACGTCACGCTCTCCGCGCGTTCACCGCCTGCGGCGCCATTGCTGCAGCAGGAGACAGCCGCAGGAATGATCGCCGCATGAACAGCTCCATTGTGCGGCCGTGAGAGGGGCAAGGGTAATTTGCGAAGCGAAGCTATAATCCGCAGATGGACGAATCCGGCGGTGGAGGAAACGATGTTGCCGGCCAGATTCAAAAGATGAAGCGAGTATATCCACGTTGAAGCAACTATTTCGTTCCCATTTGGTGATTTTATCTACGTTGTCCTGCCTTATTCAGCCGACGGCGCTCTATGCGCAGGCGCCCAGTCCGGACAGCGCCGGAGAAGTAGATCTCGTTCTCCCTGACTTAGGCCAGGCAATCTTCTTCGGCGGGATGAACGGACGAGTTCTCTTGCTAAGCGAGGTCCTCATCGCCGTCCTGGGCCTACTCTTCGGAGTTGCCATCTACAGGCAGCTCAAAAGATTGCCTGTCCATAGGTCCATGCTCGAGATTTCGGAGCTGATTTATGAGACATGCAAGACCTATCTGGTTACGCAGGGCAAGTTCCTGATCATTCTGGAGGTGTTGATCGGCATAACGATCGCCTTCTATTTCGGCATGCTCCAGCATATGGCCGTAATAAGAGTGCTGGTGATCCTGCTGTTTAGCGTCATAGGAATCTGCGGTAGCTTCGGCGTGGCCTGGTTCGGCATTCGAGTGAATACGTTTGCCAACTCGCGTACTGCTTTCGCCAGTCTGCAAGGCCAACCGTTCCCCTGTCATGTAATTCCGCTGAAGGCCGGAATGAGCATCGGCATGCTCCTGATCAGTGTCGAGCTCCTTCTGATGTTGTTTATCCTGCTTGTTATTCCGCGTGATTACGCTGGTTCCTGTTTCATCGGCTTTGCCATAGGCGAGTCGCTCTGTGCGGCGGCGTTACGCGTGGCCGGCGGCATCTTTACGAAAATCGCGGATATCGGTGCGGACTTGATGAAGATCGTTTTCAAAATCGACGAAGACGACCCCCGGAATCCAGGTGCGATCGCAGATTGCACGGGAGACAACGCCGGTGACTCGGTCGGTCCCAGCGCGGATGGCTTTGAAACTTACGGAGTAACGATTGTGGCTCTGATTTCCTTCATCGCGCTCGGAGTCCGTTCCCCGCTGATTCAAAGCAAGCTGCTGGTGTGGATCTTCGTCATTGGCGCCTTGACCGTAGTCTCTTCGGCGCTATCTTACTTTCTCAGCTCAGAAATTTCGAAGCGCCGGTATGCCGCGGCAGAGAGTATGGACTTTGAGGCGCCGCTCACTTTCCTTGTCTGGCTGACATCCCTGATCTCTATTTTGCTGACCTACGTCGTCTCATACGCGACGATACCCAATCTGAATGGAGATCCCTCACTATGGTGGAAGCTCTCAACCGTGTTAAGCTGCGGCACGCTCGCCGGAGCACTGATTCCCGAACTGGTGAAGGTCTTCACCTCGCCCAACTTCGCTCATGTTCGTGAGGTGGTGACTTCGTCTCGCGAAGGCGGTCCATCGCTCAACATTCTTTCCGGCCTCGTGGCCGGCTATATGAGTGCTTTCTGGCTGGGACTCGCCATTCTTGGTCTGATGGCAACCGCCTATGGCATCAGTACGCTGGGCCTGGGCGGCTTGATGGTTGCGCCTTCTGTGTTTGCCTTTGGGTTAGTGGCATTTGGATTCTTAAGCATGGGCCCGGTTACGATTGCGGTCGATTCCTTTGGCCCTGTGGCGGACAACGCCCAATCCGTCTTTGAACTGTCCACCATAGAACGACTACCGAACATCGCCCAGGAGATTGAGAATGACTTTGGCGTCCGTGTGCATTTCGAAAGGGCTAAATATCATCTCGAAGAGAACGATGGTGCGGGCAATACGTTCAAGGCGAGTGCAAAGCCGGTGCTGATCGGAACAGCGGTGGTAGGCTCCACCACCATGATCTTCTCAATCGTGATTGCGTTGACTCACGGCTTGCAACCGACGCTGCTTGAAAATCTTTCCATTCTTTACCCGCCTTTTCTGTTCGGCTTGATTGCCGGTGGTTCGGTTATCTACTGGTTTACCGGAGCCTCCATCCAGGCCGTAACGACAGGAGCTTACCGCGCGGTCCAGTTCATCAAGGCCCATATTAAGCTTCAAGAGGGGGCCCGAGCTTCTGTCGCCGACAGTAAGCGTGTAGTCGAAATTTGCACGCGCTATGCGCAAAGAGGCATGGTCAATATATTCGTGACCGTGTTTTCCATAACTCTGGCGCTTGCTTTTATAGATCCCTACCTGTTCATCGGCTACTTGGTATCGATCGCCTTATTCGGCCTTTATCAAGCGATCTTCCTCGCTAACGCCGGCGGCGCCTGGGATAACGCCAAAAAGGTCGTCGAAACAGAACTGAAAGAGAAGGGCACCGACCTCCATGCAGCAATGGTGATCGGAGACATTGTGGGTGATCCTTTCAAAGATACGTCCTCCGTAGCAATGAACCCGATCATCAAGTTCACTACTTTGTTTGGTCTCCTGGCTGTTGAATTGGCGGTGTCGCTGTCACACAGGCACGGAGCGCTGATTGCTCATGTATTATCGGCGGCATTCCTGTTGGTCGGGCTGTATTTCATCTGGAGGTCGTTTTATCGCATGAAGATTGTGGGGTAGCTCCGGATGAACCCTCAAGCAACTTCCAGAGAATTTGCGAAGAGGCATGAGCACGTGTGGCGATGACTCCCAGCTGGCGCTGTACCGTGTCGTGACGAGGGATGCGGATCGCTTTTCCGAGTTAGGGCAGTTATACCAGAAAACGTTGCTCACGGCAGAACAGAGATCCTGATCGCCTATCTCACTCGGACTATAGATCGTCTTCACCGAAACGCCGGCCGCTTCGGCTATACCGTCCATCGATGCTTCGGAATAGCCATTTCGCAAAAAGCTGTCACCGGCTTTCGAGCGGCTTCAAAGTAGCGGCCACATCGGCAAGGTCGTTATTCGTGTGGGTCAATAGTTGTTGGCAGGCGCTACGGTCGGAAATGAGAGCAAAAGGGAAAAGAGAATGAGATGCGACGCTATTGTGGTTGGCGGAAGTTACGCCGGCCTCTCCGCAGCCATGCAACTCGCCCGTGCACGCCGAAAAATCCTGCTGATTGATTCGGGTCTGCCCCGGAACCGCTTCACCAAGGCGATGCATGGATTTTTCGGGCAGGACGGCAAGCCCCCTTACGAAATCCTAAGGGAGGCTGCCCGCCAACTTTTGGCCTATCCTACCGTTGAGCTGGTTCAGGACGAAGCTCTAACGGCGTCCAAGGCCGAGAATTACTTTGCTGTGGCCCTAAAAGGTGGTCGTGAAGCCCAAGCCGCACGCCTTATTCTTGCTACCGGGGTCCGAGACGAAATGCCGCCAATCCAGGAGCTACAGGAGCGCTGGGGTGTGACGGCGCTACACTGTCCCTACTGTCACGGGTACGAAGTGGGCGACAAGGTCTTAGGCGTTCTTGCCAACCATCCCATGTCCGCGCACCAAGCCCTGCTGCTTCCCGATTGGGGGCCCACCACCTACTTCACGCAAGGCGTCTTCGAACCCGAGAAGGAGCAGTTGGTAAGCCTAGCCGCTCGCGGTGTTCAAATCGAACGAACCCCCATTGTGGAGCTGTTCGGAAATGCACCCGAATTGGAAGCCGTAAGGCTGAGCGACGGCCGGATAATACCCCTTCAGGCGGTCTTCACGGCGCCAAAGACGCACCTGGCCAGTCCGCTTGCCGAACAGCTCGGCTGCGTTTTGGACGAAGGTTCCACCGGGCTATACATCCGCGTGGACGACTGGAAGCAGACTACGATCCCAGGCCTATATGCCGCAGGTGACGCCGCGAGCCCGATGCACAACGCAACCTTTGCGGCGGCGGCCGGTGTTGCCGCCGGCGTAGGCGCGCACCAGTCGCTTGCGGGAGAGATCGTCAAACCAGCGCCGGCGGATGCGGAGCTCTCCTGACATTCAGGTGACCGGCTTCAAAGCCAAACTTCTGCGCAGCCGCCGCGCTCTCCTCATCCTCCGTCTCGCTCAAAGTTCAGAGCACATCACGTATGCAAGCTTTGAAGTGATTGGGGGCTACTTCACGCAAGGGAGGGACAACGCGAGAACATTCATCAATCGCGTAGAGACAGCGGGTACGAAACACACAGCCGGATGGCGGATCTATGGGCGAGGGCAAATCTCCTTTCAAAATGATGCGTTGTTTTCTTTGCGAAGGATCCGCCACGGGAGCGGCTGAAAGAAGCGCCTCGGTGTAAGGATGCTTCGGATTCAGATAAAGCGAACGGCTCGGGGCGATCTCCATGATTCGACCCAGATACAGGACGATCACCCGATCGCAAATATGCTCGACAACCATCAGGTCGTGAGAGATGAAAAGCACAGCCAGGCGCATCTCTTCTTGCAGATCCTGGAGAAGATTGAGGACTTGCGCCTGAACTGAAACATCAAGAGCGGAGACGGGTTCGTCGGCAACGATAAAGCGGGGGCTGACCGCCAAGGCACGAGCGATTCCGATTCGCTGCCGCTGTCCACCTGAAAATTCGTGCGGGTAGCGCGACATGTGTTCGGAACCCAGGCCCACTCGCTTGAGCAGCGTTGCAATGATCTCCGGACGCTGCTTCAGAGAGCCGATGCCATGCACCGCCAACGCCTCGCCTACGATCTGTTTCACCGTCAGGCGTCCATTCAGGCTTGAGAATGGATCTTGAAAGATAATTTGCATTTCCCGTCGAACCGCTTGCATTCGCTTGACACGCAACTTGGTAATGTCCTGGCCGTTAAATATCACTTCTCCTTCGCTCGGCTCCAATAAGCGCAGAATCGATCGGCCCAGCGTGGTCTTACCTGATCCGGATTCGCCTACTAATCCGACGACCTCACACGAGTCGACGTTGAAGCTCACATTTTCGACCGCATGCACTTTCCCAATCGTTCGATTCAGAAAGCCGCTGCTAATCGGGAAGTCCTTGCTGAGGTTCTTAACTTGCAACAGAGCACCGGGCATTCCGTTCATAACTCTCCGTGACGAATGCAGCGAGAAGTATGGTTTCGTAGGCCGGCAGCTTCTAACGCTGGCACTGCGGCCCGACATTCTTCGATCGCATATCTGCAGCGGGGCGCGAAGGCGCAGCCGCTCGGAAGGTGCAATGGATTGGGTGGCGTGCCGGGAATGCTATCGAGGCGCTTTCTGCTTGGCGGCGCGAAAGCAGGCGCAGCATCCAGACGAGGCAGGCTGTTCAACAGTCCGAGCGTATAAGGATGCTTGGTCCGTTCGAAAACATCCGACACGGTACCGTCCTCCATCACACGTCCTCCATACATCACCACGACACGATCGGCGACTTCTCTCACTACACCGAGATTGTGCGTGATGAACAATATGCTCATTCCTGTTTCTTGCTGTAGATTGCGCAGCAGGTCGAGGATCTGAGCCTGCACGGTCACATCGAGAGCAGTGGTGGGTTCGTCTGCAATCAGGACTGCCGGTCCGCAAGAAAGCGCGATTGCGATCATGACGCGCTGGCTCATTCCGCCGGATAGCTGATGAGGATAATCGCGGAGGCGCTTCTCCGGCTCGGGAACGCCAACAAGCCTTAGCAGTTCAACGGCTGCTTCAACCGCTTTCTTCCGTGACTTTTGTTGGTGAAGAATAATCGTTTCGGTAATCTGATCGCCAATTCGATAAACCGGATTCAACGAGGTCATCGGCTCCTGAAAGATCATGGCGATTTCATTGCCGCGGATTTTGCGCATCTCGAGCTCCGATGCCTGGCCTAGATCAACAATCACGTCTTGGCTGGTTCTAAATGTAATCGTGCCGCCCGCGATTTTCCCGGGCGAATCAAGCAGACGCATGATGGACAGGCTGGTCACGCTTTTTCCGGAACCCGATTCGCCAACTACCGCCAAGATTTCGCCGCGCTTCAGCTCGAAACTGACACCATCGACTGACTTGATCGTCCCCGCATCCGTATAAAAATACGTTCGGAGATTGTCGACCGCGAGCACAGTTTCACTAACGGCTATCATCATCTTATTAATGCGCATCGCCCTTGGAGGAATTCAAACCGAGTGCAGCACCTACAGCCGCATTCGAAGCAGGACTGAGGATTTTCGTGTCCTGAGAGGACCCGAGATTCTGGCCGATCCCTATTTTGAGTTCCTGGACGATTCCGCTGCCGACCTTCAACCCACGTTTTTCGCTCGCGCCGTTCCCGGAGGACCGATCGAACGCGCCACTTACAAAGAGTTTAAGAACGAGTTTCTCCAGCGTCTCAGTGCAGCAATGCCACTGGATGGTCTCTATCTCGCCATGCACGGGGCGATGTTTGTGGAGGGTATGCAGGATGCCGAAGGAGATTGGATCTCTGCAGCGCGTCAAATTGTCGGCGACCGTTGTTTGATCAGCGCCAGCTACGATCTTCATGGCAATTTAAGCCAGCGCATCATCGATACTCTCGACATGTTATCCGCGTATCGGACCGCTCCGCACATCGATGTCGAAGAAACGACGCAGCGCGCTTATCAACTTTTGATCCGCTGTCTGCGAGAGGGAATTCGACCGGCTATCGCCTGGGTTCCGATCCCTGTGTTGATGCCGGGAGAGCGCAGCAGCACGGTAGACGAACCAGCGAAGTTTCTCTATTCACGATTACCGGAAATAGAGGCCAGGCCGGGAGTTCTCGACGCCTCGCTTCTGGTCGGCTATGTTTGGGCTGACGAGCCTCGTTCGACCGCCAGCAGTGTGGTTACCGGAACCGATGTTGGCGTGCTCCAATCAGAAGCGGAGAAACTCGGCAAACAATATTGGGATGCTCGGGAACGGTTTAAATTTGGCGTGCAGGTCGGCACTGTCGATGAGTGCATTGCCTGGGCGGAGGAGTCCCCCACCAAGCCGGTCATCTTGGCCGATTCCGGTGATAATCCGACCGGCGGAGGTGTTGGTGACCGAGCAGAGATCCTCGGCAAACTGCTTCAGAGTGACTTTAGAGATGCCTTGATTGCCGGTATCGCTGATAGAGCTGCCACAAACGATTGCTACGCGGCAGGTGTGGGCGAATCGATTCATCTACGAGTGGGCGGGGCGCTGGATCCCACCGGCAGCCAACCAGTAGAGGCCGAGTTTGAAGTTCGTTTTTTGCTGCAAACTGCCGACGCAGCTGAAAGACAGGTGGTCGTTCGAGCACGGGGCATTACCCTCGTTCTCACTGCGAGACGCCGTCCGTTCCACTATCTTCGTGACTTCACACGATTGGGACTAAATCCGGCTGAGCATAAGCTTCTCGTCGTCAAATCCGGCTATCTCTCCCTGGACTTAGCTCCGCTGGCAAATCCCAACTTGATGGCGCTCTCAGATGGCGCAATCAATCAGGACATCGAAGGTCTGCCTCAGAACGTCTATCGACCTCCGACATTTCCTTTTGATCGCGGGCTCCGATGGGCGCCTTCCGCTTACATTTCCGCTCGTTCACCGCAAGCTGCTTCGCGATAACAGACCAGTGAAGCTGAAGCGCAGGGTCACTCACTCGCTTATCGTTATGGTGAGCGCTTGCTTTTTAGGTGGATGCAAAGTTGTGCGCCACTCTGACTCTCAGATCGTGATCATGCAAAATGAGGCGCCGCGAAGTATGGATCCAGGCGATGAGACAGCAACATATACGAACGCCGTACTCTATCCGATGTATGAGAGCTTGGCGCAATTCACTCAGCAGCTCGGCATTGAGCCGTGTCTAGCGGCAGCCTGGCGACCGAACGAACGAGGAACGGAATGGATCGTCAGCCTTCGCCAAGGAGTTCGCTTCCACGATGGCACAACGTTCGATGCGGCGGCGGTTGTAGCTTCCATCGACCGGCTTCTTGATCCGAAGCGTGGCTTGGCGGCGGCCAGCAGCTTTCGATCAGTGATTCGTGGCGTCGAAGCGATCAATGCCTCTACCGTGAAGTTCACGCTGAAGCGCCCCTATTCAGCCTTCCCTGCCCTTCTTACCATCGCGAAAATTGTGAGTCCAACAGAAGACCGGAAACGTGATCTGGGACGGCGAGCCGTGGGCACTGGGCCCTACAGGTTCGCAGAGTGGAAAACGGGGGAATACGTCTTGGAGACTCGCTATGAAGAGTACTGGGGCCCAAAGCCGCCGTTCGGGCAACTGAAATGGATCTGGAGTACTGAGCCGGCTCTGATGAACATGTCTGTCCTGGCGGGTGAGGCCGACATCGTCAATCCCCTTCCTCCGATTTTTGCGGAAGCGTTGCAGCGCTCCCGTCGAGTGTCCTTGCTGAAAGGACAAGAGGCAGCCGTTTTCTGGATTGCTCTCAATACTAAGTTGAAGCCGCTCGATGACCTTCGCGTTCGACGCGCGCTGAACTATGGGACCGACCGCACGAGCTTGATCGCATCGCAGTTACGTGGCTATGGGCGGTCTGCCAACTCTCCGCTGGCGCCGTCCGATTTCGGTTATGACGGGAACATACCCGGTTACGATTTCGATCCGGCCAAGGCGAGATCGCTCCTGCGCGAGGCCGGCTATGGCTCCGGCTTTACTCTTAACATCGCCGTTCAGGACTCGCAAACAAATGTAGTCGAAGCGATTCAGGGTATGTGGGCGAACATTGGCGTGACGTTGAACATCCGGCAAATGGAAACGGGAGTCTTCGCGCAGTCGATCTTCGGAAGTCCGCAGGAAAAGGCGGCCGTCGGGCTTCACTGCATGTTTGCATCGTGGGTCTCGGCAGATTTGGATCCGGAGAATCAACTGGGTCCGCTCTACCGCAGCACCAGTTGGTCTCCAGCCGGCGCGAACTTAGGCTTCTATCGGAATCGAGCTGTGGATGAGTTGCTGGACCGAGCTGCGGCAGAGCTAAACAGCGATGCGCGCCAGGCTCTCTATTCACAAGCTCAGCGCCTCATTGTGAACGACGCGCCCCACGTCCTGCTTTACTACTCTCGGGATCTGGCCGCACGAAGAAGCTCGTTGAGCGGATTCTGGCTCTTCCCTGGGGGCGAGGTTGAGCCGAACCGGATCAGAAGCCGGCAATGAACTTGTACCTTGCACGGCGAATCTTGGCGGTCCCGTTTTTGCTGTTGCTTGCGTCGTTCCTGATTTTTTTCGCAGTTCGCCTTTTGCCCGGCGATCCGGCTCGACTCCTGGCGGGTATGCAGGCAGATCAAACTGTCGTCGAAGGTGTTCGGCATCGGCTGGGATTCGATCGTCCTGTCCCGGTTCAATATGTTTTGTTTCTGGATCGCGCGCTGCACGGAGACCTTGGGATTTCCATTCGTTCCGGCAAGCCCGTTGAACAAGAGATCGCCGACCGTTTTCCTTACACGGTGGCGCTTACGAGCTGCAGTTACGTTTTCGCCATTGCGTTCGGCGTGACCGCAGGGATAACTGCCGCCGCTTTTCGCGGAACCTTACTGGACACTTTGATCACCACGTCTGCAGTTTTCGTCGGGTCGATTCCAAACTACTGGCTTGCATTGATGGCCATGGATCTTTTTTGTGTGCAGCTGGGTTTACTGCCGCTTTTGGGAGCGCAAAGTTGGAAAAGCTACGTGCTGCCGTCGCTGACACTCGGATTCCTTCCGGCTGCCATCATCGCTCGCATGACTCGCGCCAGCATGCTCGAAATCCTCAGTCAGGACTACATCCGCACGGCCCGAGCCAAAGGCTTGAGCAGCCTCAAGGTTTACGGAAAGCATGCGCTCAAGAACGCTCTGCTGCCGATCCTGACAATTGTCGGTATGAATTTCGCCGGGCTTCTGGGCGGCGCAGTCATCACGGAAACCGTTTTTAATTGGCCCGGCATCGGCAGGCTCATTGTGGATGCAGTTCGCTACCGCGACTACTCGACTATTCAGGGTGTGACGCTATTGACCGTCTTAATCGTCGTCGCGATGAACCTGTTGGTAGACATTTTGATCGGCGTTCTCAACCCTCGGATTCGCTTTGAATAGGTTCAGTGGAGCTCGGTGAAGAACCTTTGGCGATATAAGAACCTGACGCTGGGAGGAAGCGTGGTCCTCCTCCTTCTCTTGGCTGGTCTGTTTGCGCCCTGGCTGGCCCGCTTCGATCCGTACACGCAAAACCTTGCCATCACTTTTCAAACGCCCTCTTCGGCTCACCTCTTTGGAACGGACGAATATGGACGCGATGTCCTTTCGCGAATCCTCTATGGCGCACGGCTTTCACTCCTGGAGATCACCGTGGGCGTAGGGTTATCTCTTGCCATCGGAGTGCCGGTTGGAATTCTTTCCGGCTATCTTGGGGGCGCTTTCGACAGATTCACCATGTGGGCCATTGACCTCTTGTATGCGTTCCCGGGCATCGTGCTGACGCTGCTCATCGTTGCAGTTTTGGGGCCCAGTCTGCTGAATATGCTCCTCGCGATTTCTATCTTTTCAATTCCTCTGTATACGCGGCTTGCCCGTAATCTGGCGCTGACGTTGAAACAAACCGAGTTCGTCGAAGCCGCCAAAGCACTGGGCGCAAGCACTCCACGAATTCTGGTTAATCACATTCTGAGGAACGCCCTTGTACCCATCCTGGTGCAAGCCAGTCTCAGCGCCGGCGAGGTGATTCTCACGGCATCGGGACTGAGTTTTCTCGGTTTAGGAGCACAGCCTCCGGCCGCCGAATGGGGAGCGATGATGGGCGAAGGCAGAAACTTTCTTGGAGTCGCCACGCATCTTTCCTTTTTTCCCGGCGCGGTGATCACTGCGGCCGCTCTCGGCTTTAATACACTGGGCGACGGTCTGCGAGATAAGCTCGATCCTCGATTCACTGGCCGGCGTTAAGCGGTTCAGCCGTAGGCCATAGCGAAACATGTCAGCATAGTACAGGACGTAAAAGCCCAAGATGACAGGCCTTGCCAAAACCGGGATCGCCGCCTCGTTAGCCTTCGACTCCATCCGAGTTCACAAGCTCCGCAGCTTCCTCACGCTGTTGGGAATCATCATCGGGGTTGCCAGCGTCATCGTAGTTGGTGCGGCTATCGACGGACTGGGCGCGTATACCGAGACCATCACCGCTCGCGCCTTTGGCAGCGATAGTTTCCTGGTGGCTCAAATTGCCAGCGTTGGCCGGTTGAGCGCCCGGGACCTGGCCAACAAGCAGCGGTACAACAAGCGAATCCGACCTCCGGACGTAGCTTACTTGCGTGAGACTACCGGCGATCTGATTGAATACAGCCCATATCAGCAGCATACGGACGATATTAAGGCGAACAGCCTCACCTATGAAGCCGGGAGCGTTCTGGGGGTCTCCTACACATTGCCTGAAATGCGAGATGTCCCTGTCGTTCAGGGCCGCTTTTTCACACGCACGGAAGAGCAGCTGCGCAGCCCGGTCGCAGTGATCGGCGACGATATCAGGACCACCTTGTTTCCTGCCTTATCGTGCTTAGGACGCACCATCAGAGTCGCTGGACAGGAGTTCACGGTGATCGGAGTTTTAGAGCGGCAAGGCTCGTCGTTCGGAGCAAATCTCGATAATCCGGTCTACATTCCGATCACGGTTTACAACGCTATCTATGGAGCGCAGCGCGGTATGGCGGTATTCGGAAAGCCTCGCGACGGAACCGGGCTCAACTTCGCCGAGGGGCTCGACATCACTCGCTCGGCTCTTCGAAGCCATTTTCACGCCCGTCCCGGAAAGGACGACAACTTTGACTCGCTTACGCCCGACTCAATCCGTGCTTTTGTCGGACAGATACTAGGCGTTATCGCAGCGATCATCGTCCCAGTCACGAGCATTTCGCTGGTAGTTGGCGGAATTGTGGTGATGAACATCATGCTGGTCAGCGTTACCGAGCGAACACGTGAAATCGGTATTCGAAAGAGCATGGGAGCGCGTCAAAGTGACATCCTGCTTCAGTTCCTCAGTGAGTCGGTCATCCTTTCTCTTTTCGGCGGCACTCTTGGCGTTGTGCTTGGAGCTGTGGTCGCTGCCGTAGTCTCGCGAGTCTTCGGCCTGACGCTGAAGATCACGCTGCCTTACGTCCTTGTGTCGGTTTTCGTCTCGAGTGCAGTGGGAATGATTTCCGGATGGTACCCGGCACGCCGCGCGGCGCGCATGGATCCGGTTGTCGCACTGAGAGCTGAATAAGCAAATGCAAGTCAACGCACGCGAAACACTAACGATGGCCGCCGATGCCGTCTGGTCTCACAAACTCCGTTCCGGCCTCACCATTCTTGGCATCGTGATCGGAATCACTACGGTCGTTACGGTTGCCGCTCTGCTCACCGGATTGACTCAGAGCATGGTTGACTTCTTCAAACAGTTCGGCCCGAATAATATATTCATTGCGAAAGCCAGCGGCGATCCCAGCGGAAACGGCGCTCCTCCGAAAGAACGCAAGCGCCGGCCCATGAAAACCGAATATGCCGACTACATACACAACGTAGTCCATTCCGTACAAGAAGTGGGTCTGAGTCTCTATATCCAGGCCACCTCCGGACAGGTCATTACGGCCAAAGTACCCGGCTACGAGTCTGAGAATCTTCAACTCATTGGCGAAACGTCGAATCTCTACGACATGTCTCCGCGAGATTTGCGCCAGGGACGTCTTTTTACACCGGAGGAGAGCCGCCGCGCCCTTCGCGTGGCGGTATTGGGTTCCAGTCTGTCCGATGCGTTGTTTCCGGTGGGTAATCCGGTTGGAAAGACGTTCATCGTCGATGGAGTCGAATACACAGTCGTCGGGGTCTTCGCTCCAGCTAAAGGCGGTTTCTTAGGTGAAAACGAGTTGGACCGCGAAGTCGTGATTCCGTTTGACACGGCGCGGGCCCATTACCCGGCATCACGAAACTTCTTCATCACCGCGGAGGCTAGACCTGGAATGCGAGACGATGCCGTGGAAGAAATCCGTGCCGCCATGCGAAAACTTCGTCGCTTGCCGCCGAATGTTGCCGATGATTTCTCGCTGTCGACACCTGATTCAATCGTGCAGAATTTGAATAGGATCACAGGAATGATCGTGCTGATCTCGATAGCGATCTCTGCTGTTGGCCTCCTGGTCGGCGGCATCGGCGTTATGAACATTATGCTGGTCAGCGTTACTGAACGAACCCGGGAGATTGGAGTTCGAAAGGCCATCGGCGCCCGCCGTCGCGACATCATCGCGCAGTTCTTGACGGAGGCAGTGGCTCTCACCGGAGCGGGCGGCATCATCGGAATCATCTTCTCGATCTCGGTCACGGTGCTGATCAGCGTGATTTTTCCGAGCCTGCCCGCTAAGGTCCCCGCCTGGGCCGTGCTTACCGGCTTCTTCGTTTCGGTTGCCGTGGGTATTTTCTTCGGCGTTTGGCCGGCCGTAGTGGCAGCACGCCTCGATCCGGTGGAAGCGCTGCGGTATGAGTAGCTACTTCTTTTTCAAAATACGCGCACATTAACAAGATTTATATTTTTATTCCCTTGCATAAACTTTGCTTCTAGGCTAACGTGGTGTTATATCGAAGCGGCCAGCGCCTTACCGGGTCATGGCAGGGACGGTACTCGTGATATGAACCGGCTTTATACAGTCGTTGCGCTTATTGTAGTGGTACCAAACGGTACCGCTTAGGGGCGTCTCACGAACAGAATTGAGGGCCACCCGGGCGGTTACCAAACAGCCGGGTGGCCTTTTTTCGTTAGACCTTGCCAACGTCATTATCAGTTTCATTGAGGAGTTTCTCAGAACGCCATGTCGTCGAACCTATTATCAGGCGCGAAAATACTTCTGAAATGCCTGACACAAGAGAATGTAGAGTGCATTTTTGGCTATCCCGGCGGTGTTACCCTCCCGCTTTACGATGCCCTCTACGATTACCCGATCCGCCACATCTTAGTCAGGCACGAGCAAAACGCCGCTTTTGCAGCTCAGGGTTACGCGCGAGCGACAGGTAAAGTCGGTGTTTGCTGCGCAACGTCCGGTCCAGGCGCGACCAATCTAGTCACCGGGTTAGTCGATGCCATGATGGACTCCATCCCCATCGTTGCCCTAACCGGACAGGTCTCGAGCAAACTGATGGGCAGTGATGCCTTTCAAGAAGCGGATACGTTTGGCATCACACGTTCTGCGACTAAGCACAACTTCCTGATCAAGGACATCCATGAACTTCCTCGCATTGTGCATGAGGCGTTCTACATCGCGGCATCCGGGCGTCCCGGTCCGGTTCTAGTTGACATCACCAAGGATGCGTTTCAAGCGCAAGCGCACTACGCGCCGGTAACGGAAATTCATTTACCCGGTTACAAGGTCTATCGAGAAGGACACAGCGGTCAGATTCGCCGTGCAGCCCAGACGATCTGGGAGGCTGGGCGGCCTTATGTTTATGCCGGTGGCGGAATCATCGCTGCTAATGCCAGCGAGGAGCTGCGCTCTTTCGTCGAAGCATTGGACGCACCGGCCGTCTGCACTTTGATGGGTCTGGGCGCCCTTCCGTCAGAGCACCCGAATTTCATTAGCATGCCCGGTATGCATGGCAGTTACGCTGCCAACATGGGTATGCAAGGGGCCGATCTAATCGTTGCGCTTGGGGTACGTTTCGACGATCGAGTAACCGGCCGCTTGTCTTCGTTTGCGCCGCACGCCAAGATCGTCCATGTCGATATCGATCCGGCTGAAGTGGGGAAAAACCGGCAGGTGGACCTCCCCATTGTTGGCGACGTAAAGTGTGTTCTTCCCAAATTGACCGCTGAACTGAACGAGCTTGCTCCCGCGATGCGAAGCAAGAACAGTGCGGCCCGCCAATCCTGGTGGAAGCAGATTCGACAGTGGAAAGCTGAACATCCTCTCGTCGCCGAGAAGTCGGACTCTGAGATCAAACCGCAGCACTTGATGGCGGAGATCGACCGGCTGTCGGGCGGTCAAGCGATCGTCGCCAGCGACGTAGGCCAGCATCAGATGTGGTGCGCGCAACTGATCCGTTACAACGAGCCCCGGCTCTGGATCAACTCAGGCGGACTCGGCTCGATGGGTTTCGGCCTTCCGTCCGCAATCGGAGCGCAGTTCGCACGGCCCGATAAATTAGTCTTCGCAGTGGTAGGAGATGGCGGCTTTCAGATGTCCATTCCGGAGCTGGCCACCATCGCGAATCACGCGCTCCCCATCAAGATCATCGTAATGAACAACGGCTATCTGGGGATGGTTCGCCAGTGGCAGGAGATGTTCTACAACAATCGCCTCAGCCAAGTCGAGTTGAGTTCATTTCCCGATCCCGAGAAACTCGCCGGCGCATACGGCTTCAAGGGCAGCACGATAGAGTCGGTTGCAGATTTCCCCAAGGCGCTCGAAGCGGCAGTAGCGGAGCCCGGACCTTATCTGCTTAACGTCAAAGTCTCTCCATTTGAAAACGTGTTTCCGATGGTTCCCGCCGGCGGAGCAATTGACGAGATGGTATTGCGCCCGCCACAACCGGTGGAAGCGTAAGCGGAGAACTGAGTGCAACAGATCATTTCATTACTCATGGAAAACAAGCCCGGCGCTCTGATGCGAGTCACCGGTCTTCTCAGCCAACGTGGATACAACATTGAAACGCTGACAGTCGCCCGCACGCTGGATCCCACGCTGTCGCGGATGACCATCACGGTCGATGTCGAGCCGAATATCCGCACCCAGGTCATCAAGCAGATGAACAAGCTGATCAATGTCCTGCAAGCGATGGATGTTACGGATGGCCCGGCAGTAAACCGCGAATTGGTTCTGATACGCGTCCGCACCACTCAGCAGAACCGCACCTCGGTTTTGAAAGAGGCCGAGATCTTCCAGGCGCGTGTTGTAGACTCAACCACCGAAGGGTTTGCGCTCGAAGCAACGGGCGACCCGGAGAAACTAGACGAATTCATCGACGTGATGAGTAGTTATGGAGAGATTGAGGTGGCCCGATCCGGTTTCGTCTCCATGTCTCTGGACAACAAAAAGCTACGGTTGTCGCCGCCCGTACCACGAGGCGCTGCGCCGGAAGAAGCTCTTGAACTACAAGAAGCGGAATAGTAAACCGTAGCGCAAGTATTCAAATGATTGAAGGATAAAAATGAAGCGATATTACGAGAAGGACGGAAGCCTTGCTCCGCTCCAGGGAAAGACGATTGCCATCATTGGCTACGGAAGTCAGGGCCACGCGCACGCGCTGAATCTTCGCGATTCCGGCTTGAATGTGGTGGTGGGACTTCCTGAAACCAGCAAGAGCCGTTCGAAAGTGGAAGCCGCAGGTCTGCGCTTGCTGAACGTTTCCGATGCCGCCAAAGAAGCCGACGTCATCATGATCCTGGTGCCCGACCACATCCAGGGTGAAACTTACCGCAATGACATTGCGCAACACATGAAGAAGGGCAAAACCCTCATGTTCGCGCACGGATTCAACATCCACTTCAACGAGATCAAGCCGCCCGCCGACATTGATGTGACCATGATCGCGCCGAAGGCTCCCGGTCATCGCGTACGCGAGCTCTTTACCGAGGGCGTTGGCGTTCCGGCGATTGTTGCCATTGCACAGGATGCTTCCGGCAAGGCGCTCGAAAACGCACTCGCCTACGCTTACGGCCTTGGCTGCCTGAAGGCCGGCACTATCGAGACAACCTTCAAAGAAGAGACCGAAAGCGATCTTTTCGGCGAGCAAGCCGTGCTCTGCGGCGGAGTGAGCGAACTGATTCGCGCGGGATACGAAACTTTGACCGAAGCCGGTTATGCGCCTGAAATCGCCTACTTTGAGTGTCTTCACGAAATGAAGCTCATCGTTGACCTGATCTACGAGGGCGGCCTCAACTACATGAGGTACTCGATCTCCGACACCGCGGAATACGGAGACTACACGCGAGGCAAGCGCATTGTCACAGATCAAACCCGAGCTGAGATGAAGAAGATTTTGAAGGAAATCCAGTCCGGGGAATTCGCACGCACCTGGCTTGACGAAAATCGAACCGGCCGCAAGAAGTTCCTGGCGATGCGGGAAGAGGCAAAGGATCAGCCCATCGAAGTTGTGGGAGCTGAACTGCGCTCCATGATGCCGTTCCTCAAAAAGAAGAAAGAATCGGGCGTACCGCAAGAAGTGCCGGTCGGGGCGTCACACTAGGATACGCCGGGCGATTCGCCCCCGCCATATCGTTCATTTAAGTGAACGGCTCGTGCAGCCCGGGTTAGCGCTTACCGCGAGAATCATACTGGAAGCACTGCTCAAGCGGCACACCCAGCGCGATTGCCACTTTAAATGCAGTCTCGAGCGAAGGCGAATACTTGTCTTGTTCGATGGCTATGACCGTCTGCCGTGTGACGCCGACTTGATCCGCGAGTTCCTGCTGAGTCATCTCGCGGAGGGCCCGGAGTTCTCGAATCTGGTTGCGTATGACGGCCATCAGAGCGCCTTTCGGTAAGCCACAATCTGGGTGGCGGTTTTCGTGATATCCGCGACGACCAACATCCCGAAGAAGACGCTCAGGAAATGAAGTCCTATCATCTGGCTGTCCAGTCGAAGATGGCCGACGGTGGCGTGAAACCACAACATGCCCAGCCCGATCACCATGAGTGAGGCGAGCGCCAGATAGCCGGCACGATACCCTCGTAGCTCAATCAAGCGATCGCGCTCATCTGTTACGCGGTTCCGCGTCAATGCGGCAATGACCGACTGCAAGATGATTTGCAGCACGATAATCGCGATAATCATGCCCGCGACCTTGTTCACGGAGTTTTGCTGGTGCAGGAAGAAGTAAGGTCCGTACACAACGAGCTCCACCGCAAGCGAGGCATAAAGAGTCTTCTCCCGGTAGGAAAGGCTTGTCACCATAGCAAATCGCTCCATTGTCAAAAATTTTTGACATCCGTAACATAGCGCCTTCCGCTGAGACGTGTCAAATATCTTTTACATTTTTGTGAGAAGCGACCTATCCCAAGGAGGTCAATTCGACTGCTTGTTGCTGTGGGGTGGTCGCATCACGGCACTCGGAAGTAATCTCCAGGATGCCGACGGCTCGGACACAATTCGTAAGCACATTGCCGTTGATCGCGGGTAATCGGTCCCGTCTTCAACGCCAGCTTCCGGAAGCGAGGTTTCACAGGCCTCAGCTTCCGTGAGGCGACGATCCACCCAGGAAAATAGCGTTATGGCGTAAGAGAGCGTCTCAGCTGTTACTCATCTTTGAGCACGACGTTCGGGTCTAGCCGTGACGCGCGCCACGCCGGGAGACAACTGGCGACGACCGCCACGACCGTGATCGTCGCGATCACAAAGGCGATCGTCACGGTATCTGTCGGCTGCACACCAAACAGCAGGGACGCAATCAGCCGATTTACGGCAAGTGCGCCTGCAAGGCCAATGGTGACACCCAACGCCGTGACCTGAAGTCCTTGCTTCATGATCTGTGTGAGCACGTGGGAGCGAGTTGCACCGAGGGCGACCCGAATGCCGATCTCGCGCCGCCGCTCGGTGACCATGTAGGAGAGCACACCGTAAGTGCCGATGGCTGCTAATAGAAGCGCCAGTCCGGCAGAAGCGCCCAATAGCTGCGCCAGGAGTCTCGGCCGGCGAATCGATTCGGCGAACACCGAATCCATGTCGCGAAGCCGCACGACGGGAACCGCGGGGTCCACTTCCCGCACCATTCGCTCGATTGTCCCCGACAGCGCGGCCGGTGGCAGCGTCGTCCGCATCACCACATTCATACTCGGCGGAGCGACGCGGTGCTGGTCAAGGGATACGTAAAATTCAGTTCCTGCCGGGCGCTCCACCCCGCGTTGCCTGACGTCCTTGGCTACTCCGATTACCGTATGCCAAACAGCATCGCTAGCGCCAAACGAACCACCCGGAGGCCGCAGACGATGGCCAATCGGGTTCTGCCCCTTCCAGATCCTTTTCGCCAAAGTCTCATTGACGATGGCTACCTTGCCTTGCGACGCGTTGTCGGTTCGCTCGAAGCCGCGGCCGGCGACGATCGGGATGCCCATCGTCCCGAAATAGTCGCCCATGACGAATTGGTAGTAGTCGATGATTGCAAAAGGCTTTCCATCGTCGGAGGTGTAGTTCTCGATAGGAGTAGCGATCGCATCTGGAGTTCGATTCGGCGGCAGACCCGACATGGCAGCCGTTCCCAGTACTCCCGGTACGGAGCGAAGCCTGTCGAGAACGCGTTGATATGACTGCGCGCGTGTGACGGGTTCTGAATTCGCCATTGGCAATGTCATCGAGAACGTCACCAGCCGCGACCGGTCAAATCCTGCATCGATCCTCGTGAGGTTGTAGACTGTCTGAACTAGCAAACCCGCTCCGATAACCAGCATCACCGCGAAAGCGACTTGGGCTATCGCAAGTCCACGACGAGCGTAATGACGGCAGGCGCCGCTGGCAGCCCTTGCGCCCTCCTTGAGTGCAGTCATCATGCTACTCGTTCTCCGTCGCCCGAGCGACACGAATCCGAAAAGCAGGGCAGTCCCAGTCGAGAGGCCGAGCGCAACCAGTAGAACGGGCAAATCAATCGTAAGGTCGCTCGTCCGTGGGATGGTAGTCGGGTAAGCACGGATCAGCGCCCGCACGCCAGCGCTGGCTAGCCACAGACCCAGAATGCCACCGGCTCCGGACATCACCGCACCTTCGGTTAACGACTGCCGGAGCAGCCGGCCGCGGCTAGCGCCGAGAGCAGTGCGCAGTACAAACTCACGTCTACGTGAACCGGCGCGAGCCATTACCAGGTTCGCAAGATTCGCGCAGACGATGAGCAGCACGAATCCCACGGCGGCCTGCAGAACCCAGATCGGGCGGCTGGCATTCCCAACGATCGCATCCTGTAACGACCGCAACTGCAGGGTGTGGTCTACTGAGCGCAGGGGACGGTTCGTGGGCACATGGTCTGTCGTGCCGACACGATGGCCCCAGTTTTCGAGAAATGCGCTTAGCTCTGTCTGTGCCACCTTAGCGGTGACGCCGTCTTTCGCTCGCGCAATGACGTAGAGGACATGGGCCTCGCGTTGCCGGGCCATATTCGGGGGTAGCCAGAGGGGCAACCAAACCTGCGTGTGGTTATCCATGACATCGGCCCCGGGTGGCATAATGCCAACGATTTCGTGAGGACGGCCGTCGATTTCCACCTTTCGCCCAACGAGCGATCGTCCTCCAAACGCTGTTCGCCACAATTCGTGGGAGAGAATTGCGATCGGTGGCGGTAGCGTCCCGGTCCAACGTGCGGTTTCTTCGTCACTAAAGAAGCGTCCCTGCTCCGGCTGACTACTGAGCGCCTTGAGCAAATGTGCATCGACAGAGATCGAGCGAGCCCGCAGAGGTCGATCCCCGGCCGTGAGGTTGACCTCGCCGGTTGTGTACGCCGTGCCGCCGGTCGAATAAGCGCCAACCTCCGCGAACGACCGGTTCATCTGGCGGAACTCGATGTACTCTGGCGCAGAGAGCGCACTTCGGGTACCCCCAATGGCTGGGGCTTCTGCCGTCAGATACATCAGCTGATCGGGTTTTGGATAGTCGAGTGGCCGCAGCAGCACTCCATGCACGATCGTAAAGATGGCAATCGTTGCTCCAATCCCAAGCGCCAGCGTGGCGACGACAACTCCTGTGAACCCTGGACTCTTCGCTAAAGATCGAATCGTGTAACGTATGTCTTGTACAAGATCCTCGACAAAGTTTACGCGGCGCATATCCCGGCACTCCTCCTTGTACTGCGCGATGCCTCCGATCGTGCGCTGCGCGGCCCGGCGGGCCTCCTCGGGCGCCATACCGGATGAAATCTTCTCTTCAATGAGCTGATCCAGGTGGAAACGAAGTTCGGCTTCGAGTTCGAAGTCGACATTCGGACGGCGGCACAGCGATTGAAGCCGCAAACGGGCTTTGTCTAGAATCCGCATTGCTAAGCCTCCTGGACCACTATGTTGATGGCCGTCGACAGGCGAACCCAGTTCGCCAATTCCCTTTCCAGTTGCTTCCGTCCCGAACGCGTAAGGGAGTAGAACTTTGCCATTCGCCCAGTCTCGGTCGGGCGCCACTCGGCCTTGATCCAGGCCTGCTGCTCCAGACGGTGTAGCGCCGGGTACAGGGACCCCTGCTGGATCTGGAGAGCTTCTTGTGAAACCTGTTGGATGCGCTTGGCAATCGCCCAGCCGTGTTTAGGTTCGAGCGAGATGGTCTTGAGGATCAACAGATCAAGAGTGCCTTGGACAAGATCGGTTGGCTTTGCCATACGCCTAGATTACCAACAATTGTAGACGGACAGAGTAACGCCATTGCATAAGCCAGCCTCTGAGTGACCAACCGACCGGCATCAGGGAAGAGCATCTTGGATAGATCCTGATTGTTCACCCCGGCGTCTACTACTGCGAACTGGTGACGCGCTTTACCGGACTTCAGCCTGTGCCAAGGCGTTCCGGCCTGGGAGTTTCATTTTCGGAAAGTGGACCTGAAACCGCGGGCTCACCTGTGCCGGCTATTTTTCCTGCCTGTTCGCCAAGCGTTTAGCAATAGTCTTATGCGATTGTTTCCGGATTGATCCTGTATGACGCGCAAATAGGAAGGCCGTGCTCGTGCGCGAGTTCCTCAAGGCGTAGGGCCATTTACCTGCGGAACTTCCATCAGACCCACGATGATGAACTCGCTGGCAGGTTCTGGTTGCACAGACCCGTCTTATCCATCTTCAAAAGCGAGCGCACACGCCAGGAGGAAGTGTCGCTAGCGGCGACGTGAACCAGTGACGGCAGCAGGCCCCTCAACAGGTCTTCGTTCGCTGTATCGAACACAAACCTGCCGCTGTGCAGGGCTGCAGGAATGTCCGTGGCCATCGCCGATCTTTAGCTCGTATCCTTTGTAGCTGCAACCACCGCTTCGCTCTCTTCAGGTTCACCGGATGGGAATGAGGCAAACTAGAAGCTATTCAAGCGGCACAAATCTGGCCATCACAAGTGGGCTACGCCAGAGCATCACAATCATTTCAGCCTTGTCCGAAGTGTCTGAGAAAGTTCGGTTGTCCGTTGGACGCATGGAGTCCACCGTCGACCGACAGGTTCACTCCATTGACGAAGCGGGCGTCATCGCTTGCGAGAAAGGCGATCACACCCCCGACTTCGTCGGGTGTAGCGGCCCTACCGATCGGGAGGCGCTCAAGAAAAGCGGTCAACGCGGCTCCATTCTTCTCCAGATCGAGGGTGGCTTCGGTAGAGGTGAGACTAGGCGCCACGGCGTTGATGCGCACGCCACGCGAGCCGTACTCGAGCGCCAAGGCGCGGGTGAAGTTCGTGATGGCGCCCTTCGCTGCGTTATAGGAACTCATCCCCCAACCTCCGCCTAGACCCGACGCGGAGGAGAGATTAATGATGGAACCCTTCGTCTTCAAGAGATGAGGCAATGCTTCGCGTACAGCGAAATAAACGCTGTCGAGATCAGTCGCCATCACCTTCCGCCAGATCTGCGTAGTGGTCTGCGCGAAAGGGCCAAAGATCGCCATCCCCGCGTTGTTGACCAACACATCCAGCTTCCCAAACTTGCTGACCGTGTCTTCAAGGCGCTTCACGTACGTCTCATCAGAAACATCTCCGGGATGAACTAACGCCTTCGCTGCGTCGAATCCCGCAAGGGTCTCGCGCAGCTTATGTTCACGCCGTCCATTGAGCACGACGAACGCACCTTCCTGTAGAAAGCGGCGCGCTGTGCCAGCACCGATACCGGAGCCGGCCCCCGTGACGATGACAACTTTATTTTCAAATCTCTTCATGATTTCCTCCGCTGAACCTTATGGAAGTTTAAAATTACCGTTGCATTGAAGCCACTCTCACCGAAGCCGGCGGACAAAGTGGAGATCGAGCCCGGATAAAGGAGCGCCGACCTCGTGCATAGCACCGCCTCTGGCGAGTGACCCGAGATCAATCGCGACTAATCCAGTGCTGTTGACCAATTCGATTACTAGCTGTTTTGCTTCGGTGTCGTCGCCGGAGGTGAAGATGACGGTACGGGGTTTGTTCGGGGAAAAGTCCTGTATCCAGTCCATCGGCATGTTGCTGATCGATTTAACGAGCCTTGCGCCGACCGCCATCTCAGCAACCATCTCGCTCGATGTGCGCCCTTTCAGTGCGGCCCGCGATCTGGTCACGCCAGCTAGGCTGATGTCTGGAACAGGATCCATATGCGCGTTCGTCGCATCGATTAGGATGCGCCCTCGCCAATCGATCCCCTTGAGAGCGTCAGCCACACTAACCCATCTCGTGGCAAGAATGACGACATCGCATTCGGCAGCCTGTTGCTTCGTCCCCGCGCTCGCGCCTGGACCCAGATCAGCAACAAAATCAGCAAGCGTCTCCGGGCCTCTTGAATTTGATACGACTATGCTGTGACCAGCGTTTAACAAATGACGGCCAAACGTACCCGTAACGGTACCGGCGCCGATAAAACCTACTTTCATGACTAATCTCCTCTCTTCCTTTGGACTTGCGAACGAGCTTGCCGCTCCAGTTCTTGAGTTGCCTCGCAACATCCTTGTGAGCGGGAAAGGGCATAACGAGGAATATCATCTCAGCCTCATATGCGTCTTGAAGGGATTGGGGATGGACGCTAGGGCCAAGTTCCTGACCCAAAGACTAGAGCGTCTCTGGTCCACGGGTGTTTGCGATTGCGACTTCGATGTTCTTACGTACGAAGGTGCGTGCGAGTGCGGTACCGATCTTGCCGGAACCAATAATGGCGTACTTCATAAAGAATCTCCAGTCTCAGCGGGTGCTGAGCATTGTTGAGGGTTTTTGTTTGTCACGATTGACGCAACGAAGGGTAAAGTCGCGTGCGTCAATCTATTAAGGAACCCGCGCACAACGGGCCAGGAATTGAGCGCCCGCTCAAAGGACAGCGGGTTCCTCTTCCTGCCTCGCAGCACGCATCCGTGCCCTGTGCGCTAATGAAATTGCGATATTCACGGATTATCTGGAAGCGGTGCCACCATCAACTGGCAAGTCGATGCCAGTGATAAAGCTGCTCTCGTCGGAAGCAAGGAACACGGCTGCCGATGCGAGATCATCCGCAGTTCCAAGTCGTCCCATCGGAATCATCTTCCGGAAGTATTCGCTTGTACCCTCCGGAGATCCTTTAGAGCCGACATGGATCATGGGCGTCTCCGTCGGTCCAGGGCTGATCACGTTCGCTCGAATGCCGCGGCTGGCCAACTCTGCGGTCCAACTCCGGACGAAGGAGACCAAAGCTGCTTTCGTCGCCGAATACGCGCCGTAGCCCGGGATGCCCATCTGCCATGCCGCCGATCCGGAGAGGATGATTGATCCGTTGTCGGTCAGTAGCGGAAGCGCTTTCTGAACCGTAAAGTACACCCCGCGTGCGTTCAGGTTGAAGTGCTTGTCAAACGTTTCTGGCGTTGAGTCTGTAAGTAAAACAGGATCTACAACGCCGGCATTTGCGAAGACGACATCGACACGTCCCTTTTCCTTTCGCACCACTTCGTAGAGATGATCAAGATCCTCGAGCTTCGAAACATCTCCCTGAACGGCCGTTACATTCTTCCCGATAAGCGATACCGCCGTATCCAACTCCGCTTGCCGGCGCCCGGTGATAAAAACGTAGGCCCCTTCCTTCACGAAGCGCTTGGCCGTAGCCAGGCCGATACCGCTATTGCCTCCGGTGATTACAGCTACTTTGCCATCAAGTGCGCCCATTTTCTTCTCCTTTGACCGTCATCAGTCCGGTTATTCCGGAACACTCGTTACAGATGTGGAGCGAGGAACATCGGATTCACGATTTTGCACTCTAATAGGCAAGTGGCGAGCAAACGTATGAAGACAGGTAACGGAAAGACGGGACGACCGATCAACTTTGATAAAGACGCGGCTCTAGAGACTGCAATGCTGCTTTTTTGGGGACAGGGCTATGAAGGTACTTCGATGGCCGATCTCACCCAGGCAATGGGTCTGAATCCGTCAAGTATCTATGCGGCCTTCGGTGGTAAGCACGCCTTGTTTTCACTCGCGGTAAAGCGCTATATGGACAGTCGAGCGCAATATGCAACGAAAGCGCTGGAGGAGCCAACCCTCGAAAGGGTCATTCGTGCGCTCTTCGACAACACGGTAGCGTTCCTCACCACGCCGGGACATCCGCCGACTTGTATGACGCTGGCGGGGGCGATGGGCTGCAGTGTAGACGCTGCGCCGGCAAGGGATCTCATGACCGAGATACGGAAACAGAATGAAGCCGCAATAAGGGAGCGCCTTCTACAGGCGCGAAAGAGCGGCGAGTTGTCCAACCGCACCAACGTTGAGGACTATACCCGGTATCTCTCATCGATCCTCGCTGGTCTATCTATCCAGGCAGCGAACGGTTCAACAAAGGCGGAACTCAAGCGAACCGCCCGGATGGCCCTTCGCCATCTGGGTTACTGAGGCTTGTAGTAATTGATGGTAAGTCTTAAACAGACCTAGGTGAGAAGATTGCGTTGCCAAGCGGAATTTTGGAATCATAAACGTCTCGAATGGATTGGGGAAAGACGCTGGGACCGGGTTCTTCCGTCACAGACGCCAAGCGTCGCAGGTCCACGGTAGCTTGCGATTGCGACTTCGATGTTCTTACGCGCGAATCATCGGCGATATCTGCTCGGACGCTGCAGGAAGCATGTGCGCCACGCACGGTACGTTCTCGGCCTGCGCGCTATTGATCCGAAAACCCCGTTGACTAACTTGAAAACAAAGCACTAATCACGAGTAAGCCCACGATTAAACAAGAGCACGAGCAACTCGGAAAATAAACACATGGCCGTCACACGCCAGTAACCTCACACCTCGGCATTTCGTTCGGCTATGGCGAGGTCTTGACGCTTAGATTAACTTGGCGCTTAGTATCCATTGCGGTCGGATTACGGGCTAACCATAAATTAGGTTTGAGCATCATCGAATCGCGGTTCAAAGGACCGCGAACCGAAGCGAAAGCAGCAACCAAGAAGAAAACGCTGTTAACGATTGCATCGGGATCCAATGGAAGCATCGAACCAGGTCGGGCCCGTAATGTCCAGTTTGCCGATGATGATGGAACTAACCCACACGCCCCGGTTGCCACCTTATTAGATTGAAGTTGGCGCCGTCCTCTGCGGCTTCGACGATGGATACCATCGAAATAGAGGCCAGAGCATGAACAAGATCACACCATTTCCGTGATTCAACGATAACGCCGAAGACGCTGCGGAGTTTTATCTCTCGGTATTTCCGGAGGCGAAGAAGCTAGAGGAGCTGCGTTCGAGCCGCGTAGGGCCCTGGCCTGACGGAAAGATCGCGACCATCACCATCGAACTTATGGGCCAGCGAATGACGTTCCTCAACGGTGGCTCCGCGCAGGCGCTCACGCCGGCTTTCTCGTACTCCATCGCGTGCAAGGACCAGGCTGAGATCGACCGCTACTGGGACAAGCTGCTTGAGGGTGGCAAGCCCATGGCCTGCGGCTGGCTGACCGACAAGTTCGGCCTGTGCTGGCAGATCGTGCCAGAGAAGATTGGCGAGATCCTGAAGCGTCCGAAGGCAATGGCTGCGATGATGAAAATGGTCAAGTTCGACATCGCGACGCTGGAGGCCGCGGCGAAGGAGTAACGACGGCCGAATGACTAACAGCGCACCACAAGCTAACCCGATTTCGAGCGCGAAGGCCACACCTTCGGACCGCACGTCTGCACAGAATTCTGTTGTTTCCAGATGGCCGACCATTCCCCCCGATTGCCGAAAACCACATCGACGACTAGCGCGTTACACGTCCAAGTACCGCAATGTACTCTAACCATTTGGCTCTTTCGTCAGTCTAAGCTGAAAATATGAAAACGCGTTTGCCTGCTGTCACCTTGCTACTGCTGGCAACGTTGGCTAGTGCGCAGGACGATTCCAACGTCAGGCCACCTGTCACAGCAGTCGATATCCAAATAGTGCAGGAGGCCCGTAGGATTCTCGACTCGCCAGCGAAATGGAATCGCGCCGATACTCGGGTCTGTCCCGACGACGCCAGGACTTTTAGCCTCTACTGCGCTCTGGAGAAGTCCACCAAGGATTTGAGCAACAATTTCGAACATCGCGGTGCGGCCATGCAGGAAGCGCGTTTTGTGGTCGAGGAGGTCTCTCATAACAAGGACTACAAGCACCGCTTGATGGGCTACACCAACGATCCTACGACCACGTTCGCGGATATTCAAAAGGTGTTCGTCCTGCTAGAGATTCGGCTTGCGAAACGGCTGAAGGATCGCGTCGCAAATCGCCCGCTACAGCTGAAGCCAACTGCGACAAAGGTAGACCTTCAGATCATCCAGCGCGCCCGCGAGATTCTAAGTTCGCGGTCGAAATGGAATCGCACCGTAACGCAGGATTGCCCATCGAATGCCACTACTTTCAATCTGTTCTGCGCGCTGCACAAGGCTGAGGAAGACATAACCGGCAAGTCCGACGACAACACCATGGCGATGAAGGAGGCGCGCGCCTGGATTGCACTGTCCGCGCCCAACGGGAGCAAGTACAAGGCGCGTTTGGTCGATTACAACAACGATCCTACGACGAGTTTCGACAACGTTCAGAAACTACTGCAGCTTGTGGAGGAACGTCTGTCAACGCAGCGGGTTCCGTAGGATCCAGCACGGAAAGCAAAGGGTCTCGGCGACCTGCCCAAAATCCACTTGTCTGTAAAGTAGGCATCTCGGACATCTTGCCAAGCTAAGCCTTCCGGATTGCGCCGGATCACGCGCCACCCTGAAACTATCAGGTCTTAAGTAAACGCCTATGGCGATTCGCCCCGGCATCCGCTTCAGCCATTCGGAATGGAAGCGGACATTTCAGGCGAGTGAAGATGGATAATACCGCGGCGTAAAGCAATCGTCACGGCATGCGTCCGATCCTTTGCTCCCAATTTGCTCAAAATACTTTGAACGTGCGCCTTCACAGTGCCTGAAGCTGTTCCCAGAATATGACCCACCTCTTTGTTGCCGAGCCCTCTGGCAACCAGACCGAGCACTTCCACCTCGCGCGGCGTGAGCGCAACCTCCGGAAAAAACCCACTTAGCTGTTCGCTCACTTCCGAAGGAATGAAGCGTTTTCCGGCGTGCACCATGCGGATTGCACGAATCACTTCCGTATGCACAATCTCTTTCAGCAGGTAGCCGCGGACGCCCGCCTCCAGAGCTCGGTAAATGTCCTGGTCTCCGTCATAAGACGTTAACGCCAGGATCCTGGCATCAGGAAAGTGGCTTCGTATCTCGCGCGTAACCTCGATACCGCTCATATCGGGAAGCCGGAGATCCATCAGGGTCACATCCGGCTTGTAATGGACATACAGACGGACCCCTTCCTGGCCATTGCTGGCTTCTCCAATCAACTTGATTTCAGGCGCAGTCGAAAGAATCGCAGCAATGCCTTTTCTGACGAGATCGTGATCGTCGATAGATAGTACGGTTATGGGAGCTGCTGATTCCACCGGCACTTTCAGCTTATCTGATGCTTTACGATGCCGCACTAATTGGAAGTCTGATCGAAATCTTCGTTCCGAAATGGGGTGAACTGGCAACGTCGAGCACCGCGCCGATCTCGCCGGCCCGTTCGCGCATGCCGACAAGGCCGAAGTGGCCGAACTGCTGATGCTCCACGTCAGTCGCGAATCCGCTTCCGTTATCCTCCAGGGCCAAGCGCAGTTCACCGCGCCGCAAACGTAAGGACACCTCTAAGATGCTCGCCCCGGCATGCTTCACGCTGTTCGAGATCGCTTCCCGGGCGATTCGCAGAAGCTGAAATTCTTTTTCCGGCCAGCTCTCAAGAGAAACGGGTTCCAGATCCAGCGTCAACGAAAGTTCGGTATCGGCAACTGCTTCACGCGAAAGTTCGGCCAGCTTCTGCGAGAACAACACAGCTTGCTGGTCTTCGGTTCGCAAGCCCCACAGCGACTGTCGAGCTTCCGCCGAACACTTACCGGCATCGCGAATAATTTCGCCGAGCATCTGTTTTTCTTTGGATGGCGACAACTTCATCCACAAAGCTTGCAGCTGCATCGTCACGCCGGAAATCCCCTGCAGCAGCGTATCGTGCAACTCTCTCGCGATACGGGTTCGCTCCGCCAGTACCAGACCGAACTCTTGTTCTATCCGCCGCAAGCGCCATCGATAACCAGCTACGATTGCGAGCCCGATCAGCAGAGCGACAAAAGGAAAAAACCAGCGCCGTTCATAGAAGCGCGGCTTGATTGAAAAATTAATTCCCGTGGCTTGCTTGCTCCAGATCCCATCGGCGTTCCGCGCCATCACCTTAAAGTCGTAAGCGCCTGGCGGCAGATTCGTGAAGAATGCTTCCCGTCTTTCTCCCGCATCGGTCCAATCTTTGTCGTACCCCTCTAACTTGTATCGGAACGTGACCTTCTCCGGAGAGATAAAACTCAAGCCGGCGTAGTGCACCTCGAGATTTCTTTCAAAGTTCCCGATCTTGATTCCTTGCGTCGGATCGTGGCGTTTCCCATTGACTACCAGGGCCGTGATCCGTACAGGAGGAGCGACTTGATTGCTGTTTAAGTGATTAGGATCGACCACGACCAGGCCGGTAGTGGTCGGAAACCAAAGCCGCCCGTCGTGTGTTTGAACCGCTGCCGGCTGAACACCGGCGCGACACTCGAACCGCAGTTGTCCGGTGCTGAAGGGAATGCTGGTCACGCTGTGAGTTTTTCCGTCTACAAAATCTTCGAGCTCTTTGTCCGTGACGCGGAAAATACCTTTGCTCGAGGCCATCCAGAAATTATGGTCGGCATCTTGCAGAATGCTGTAAATTCGGTTGTCGTAAAGACCGTCTTTGACGTGAACATGAGCCAGCTGCCCGTTGCGCCAACGCAGCAGGCCCGAGCCCAGGCTCCCCATCCAAATACTGTTGTGAAGGTGATCGAAAAAGTAACAGTCAACCGGACGCGCCACTCCAACCGGCATGTGACTCTCGAATTTACCGTTTCTCAACCTCAACAGTCGATTGGTATCTAGGCTGGCCATCAACCGCACCGTCCTGCCCGCCATCAGCGCAACGACGCCGCTTGTGCTGTCCGGGACGGACTGAGCCGTTCTGGTAAATTTGCGCCCGTCGAAGCGATCCAATCCGGCGTTCGTGCCGGCCCACAGAATTCCTTCGTCATCCACCAAGAGGGCGCGGACTTCGCGACCGGAAAGTCCATTCTGCTGCGTATAGGTGCTGACCACCTTCCCCGCCCGGAGGCGGCTCAGCCCATTCGACGTTCCCGCCCACAAATCACCGTCCCGGTCCACTGCCAGACTCAGCACACGATTGTCCGCGAGTCCGTCCCCTTTCGTGACGCTCTTAAAGCGGTGGCCATCGAAGACGTTTAACCCGCTGTCCAGAGTGCCGATCCACAGACGATTGGAGTGATCTTCAATCACCGCCGCAGCTTCATTGCTGGACATCCCTTGATTGGTTGTATACGGCGTTACTTTAGGATCGGTGAATTGATCCAGTCCATCTTTCGTGCCCGCCCACAGGCTGCCCTCCCGATCCAGGTACAACGACAGGACCAAACTGTGAGAAAGTCCGTCCCGGATTCGATACACGTTAATCTCGCCGTTTGCATAGCGGCTGATTCCGTCATCCGTACCGATCCACACACTGCCGTCGGGAGCTTCTTCCAAAGAAGAAACTGCATTATCGGGTAATCCATCCCGCACGGTAAATGTACGAGCTTTGCCGTCTTGAATGTGAGTCACGCCGTCGCTGCCGCCGGCCCAGATACTGCCGTCCTTCGCGCATTCCAGCGCGAACACATCGGTTCCCGGTTCTATTCCTGGTCCGACGTATTGCTTAAAACGCGAACCTTTTGACGTTGATCGCGCTAATCCGAAATCAAGACCCGCCACCCAGCGAGTGCCATCCGTGGCTTCGCAGGTCGAATGAACTTCGTTCGACGGCAGACCGTCTGCCGTTGTGAAGATCTTCGTTCCGCTCTTGCCAAACCGAACCAGCCCCTTCTCAGTGCAAGCCCAAATTTGATTGGCGGAGTCGGAGGCCAGACAAAACACGTTGGGACTGGGAAGGCCTTGCGCTTTGCCAAACCGCATCACGTCGCCTCCCGGTGCAATGCGAGTGATCCCATTGCCGATCGAGCCGACCCACAAATTGCCGGAGCGGTCCTCCAGCAGCGATCGCACTAAGCTACCGTGCAACGCCGCAACGCCTTTGTGTTCAAACTCACGGAAATGCATGCCGTCGAAGCGAATCAGAGTATCTTGCGTGCCCAACCAGAGAAAGCCGTCCCGCGTCTGCAGAATCGAGTAAATGGTCGGCTGAAATAAGCCTTCTTCTTGCCCCCAGATCCGGTGCGCGTACTGGGTCGGCATCTTGCTCGGATCGAGCGCATGACTCATTAGCGAGACGCACAGCAAGATCCCAGCGACCTTAATCGCCTGACCTGCGGCTGATTTAGAGAACGAGAGTAGTGCCACTGAAGAGAAACACTTAAATTTTATCTAAGTATGCCGAATGGCATAGAAGCCGGTATCTCTTTTGGCAGTAGCCGACTTTTCGCCGGGAGTCCATAGTCAAAATATCCCTTGCGCGTCAGAGCGCAAGACGACCGAACACAAAGCCATGAGTAACGACTCGAATCCCGCGTCACCGCGTCTGCGAAAGCATTGGTCCATCTGGGCAGCGGCCATCTTGATTCTCCTGGGAGGCGGCTTTCTACTTTCTCAGCGTCAAACCTCGACCGCGACCGGCGGCAAAAGCGGTAAAAGCGGCAAGAAGGGATTAGGCGGCCCGATTCCCATCTCTGTCACCAAGGTCGCCAAAGGCAATATCGGCGAGTATGTAAACGCGCTCGGAACGGTAACTCCGGTCTACACGGTCACCGTAACCAGCCGCGTTGTTGGCGAACTGACTCAAGTTCTCTATCACGAAGGACAGATCGTCCATAAAGGTGATCTTCTTGCCGTCATCGATCCTCGCCCCTATTCTGCCGTGCTCATGCAAGCGCAAGGACAGTTGGCCCGGGATCAAGCCCTGTTGAAGAATGCGAGGGTCGATCTGAACCGTTACCAGCAGGCATTTGCCCAGCACGCCATTCCCGAGCAGACGGTCGCAACTCAGCAGGCAACCGTGGAGGGCGACCAGGGCACTACCAAGCTCGACGAAGGCAATCTTGCTTCTGCCCAGGTGAACGTGGACTACACAAGGATCACATCGCCCATCAACGGGCGCGTCGGTCTGCGAACGGTAGATCCGGGTAACATCGTTCCTGCTAACGGAACCACAGGCATCGCTACAATTACCCAGCTCCAGCCCATTACAGTGATTTTTACGATGGCGGAGGACTACATCGGTGAGGTGATCGAGCAGGTCCGCCAAGGTAAAAAGCTCAAGGTCATTGCGCAGGACCGCTCCGACCAGCACCAGTTAGCAGTGGGAACTCTGCTTACGCTCGACAATCAGGTCGATCCCGCGACTGGAACCGTTAGAGTAAGAGCCACTTACGCGAACACCCACTACGAGCTGTTTCCCAGCGAGTTTGTCAATGCACGACTGCTGGTCAAAACCTTGATGGGCGTAAACCTGGTCCCGACCGCTGCCATCCAACGCAACAACGAGCAAGCCTACGTCTATGTCGTCGACACTCAAACCAACACGGTGCGGGCCAGGAACATAAAGGTTGGAACAACCGACGGTGATACAGCCGCTGTAACAGGCGTAAATCCGGACGAAACGCTGGTCACAAACGGATTTGACCGTCTCACGGACGGCGCCCATATCCGCGTTCGCCAGGGCGCCGCTGACGAAAACGAGGACAACGCTCCAACCGATGACGCTGTCAGTCCGTCTGAGTCGCCGACTTCTCCAGGGACGAATTCAAGCAAATCCAAACCGAATGCTGGCGAACCGAACGAATCGCAAACTCCGCAAGCCCAGCAAGGCGCCAACCAAACCATTCACGGCCAGCAGCAGAATTCGCAGCCGGGTCCGAAGAAATGAATCCGTCGCGCCCATTTATTCTCCGTCCCATCGCCACGTCGCTGCTGATGGCGGCAATCCTGCTCGTCGGGATTGTCTCTTATAACCAGCTGCCCGTTTCTGCTTTACCAGAGGTGGACTATCCCACCATGCAAGTGTCGACCTTCTACCCCGGCGCCAGCCCGGACGTAGTCGCATCCGCCGTAACCGCGCCGCTCGAACGCCAGCTCGGTGAAGTGCCGGGTCTGAATCAGATGCTCTCCACCAGTTCGCAGGGCGCCTCCGTCATCACACTCCAATTCGTTCTCAGTCTGAACATCGACGTCGCAGAACAGGAAGTGCAAGCCGCCATTAACGCCGCCCAGAACTTCCTTCCTCCGAACTTGCCGCTGCCTCCTGTATACACAAAAACCAATCCGGCCGATGCTCCCGTTCTGACGCTTGCTCTAACCTCCACCAACATGCCGCTGCAGCAGGTGGAAGACTTTGCTGACACTCGTCTGGCCCAGAAAATCTCTCAACTGTCGGGAGTAGGCGCGGTGACCATAAGCGGCGGTCAAAAGCCTGCCGTGCGTATCCAGGTGAACCCCACTCAGCTTGCCTCGTACGGCCTGAATTTAGAAGATGTCCATACTGCGTTGACGGCAACCAGTCTCGATTCGGCCAAAGGCAGCTTCGACGGTCCGCAGCAGGGTTACCAGATCAATGCCAATGACCAATTGATTGAAGCGAGCGAGTATAGCCAGGTCATCGTTGCTTACAAAAACGGCGCGCCCGTGATGTTGAAAGATGTCGCCAGGATTGTTCCTGGCGTCGAAAACACCAAGCTGGCGGCCTGGACGAATAAAACACCCGCTGTGATCGTGAATATTCAGCGGCAACCCGGCGCCAACATCATTCAAGTTGTGGATCGGGTAAAAGCTCTGTTGCCGAAGCTGAAGGCAACCATTCCCACCTCCATCAACGTCGCGGTCTTGACCGACCGAACACTCACCGTTCGGTCCTCTGTCGCAGACGTCGAGTTCGAACTCTTGCTTTGTATCGCGCTCGTCGTGATGGTCATTTTCGTCTTTCTTCGAAACCTGGCAGCGACCTTTATCCCAAGCGTCGCCGTTCCCCTCTCCCTCATCGGAACCTTCGCGGTGATGTACATTCTTGGCTACAGTCTCAACAACCTGACCTTAATGGCGCTTACAATCTCGACCGGCTTCGTTGTCGATGATGCCATCGTCATGATCGAGAACATCATGCGCTACATCGAGGAAGGCGAAGCGCCACTCGAAGCCGCCTTGAAGGGCGCGGAACAAATCGGGTTCACGATCATGTCGTTGACCATCTCGTTGATCGCCGTTTTGATTCCCTTGCTCTTCATGGGTGACATCACGGGTCGGCTTTTTCGGGAATTTGCGATTACCCTGGCCGTCACGATCATTGTTTCGGCCGTTGTCTCCCTCACCCTCACGCCAATGCTTTGCGCGAAACTTCTCCGGCATAAGAAACCGGGACAAGAGGGCAGGTTATACAGAATATCCGAGGCTGCCTTCGAGAAAACGATTGCTTTCTACGGCCGCACCTTGGAAGTGGTCCTCCGCTATCGAAAACTTACACTGCTGGTCGCATTCGCCACCTTGGTCCTTACCGTTTTTCTCTATACAGTCGTACCGAAGGGCTTTTTCCCGGTGCAGGACACAGGCGCCATCCAAGCCGTGTCGGAAGCCGACCAAAGTATTTCTTTCGAATCCATGGCCAAAATGCAGCAACGCCTGGCCGCGGTGATCTTAAAGGATCCGGCTGTCGAAAGTCTCTCTTCTTTCATCGGCGTAGACGGGACAAACACCACGATGAACAGTGGACGCATTCAAATCAATCTCAAACCGATTGAAGATCGCAAGATCAACGCCTCCGACGTAATCCGTCGTCTTCAGCCGCAATTAGCAAAGGTAAGCGGAATCGTGCTCTACATGCAGCCCATTCAGGATTTGACGGTAGAAGACATTGTCAGCCGCACCCAGTATCAATATAGTATTGAGGATCCCAGTGCGACTGAGCTATCCCGGTATGCAGACCGCTTTGTTGACAGGCTTAAACAGATACCGCAGCTGGCCGACGTCGCAAGCGACCTGCAAACACGCGGCCTCGAAACAAAGCTTTACTTCGATCGCCAAACCGCGATGCGTGTCGGAATCACAGCGCAGGCCATCGATAACGCACTCTACGATTCTTTCGGACAGCGACAGGTCTCCACGCTCTTCACCCAGCTAAATCAATATCACGTTATCTTGGAAGTTCTTCCGGAGTATCAAACCAGCCCCAAGCATCTCGACGACATCTACATCAAATCAGCCACCGGAGGCGCCGTCCCGCTCAGTACGTTTACGAAAACCGGACATGCCTCACAGCCGATTTTGGTAAGCCACATCGGCCAGTTTCCGGCTACCACCGTCTCCTTCAATCTGGCGCCGAATGCCTCACTCGGCGAAGCTGTCGATGCCATTCGTCAAGTCGAAAAGGAAATGCCTCCGCCTGCTGCCATGCAGGCTTCGTTTCAAGGCACCGCCGAAGCCTTCGTTGCCTCCTTGACGAATGAACCACTGCTGATCTTGGCCGCGCTCGTGACCGTCTACATCGTCCTCGGCGTCCTGTACGAAAGCTACATCCATCCGATCACCATTCTTTCCACGTTGCCGTCTGCCGGTGTAGGCGCCTTGCTTGCCCTGCTGATTTGCAGAAGCGAACTGACCGTCATCGCCATCATCGGCATCGTTCTTCTGATCGGAATCGTCAAGAAGAACGCCATCATGATGATCGACTTCGCTCTGGACGCTGAGCGTCACCAGGGCAAGTCCCCCTACGATTCTATTTTTCAAGCCTGCCTGCTGCGATTCAGGCCCATCATGATGACCACCATGGCCGCGCTTCTAGGCGCAGTGCCGTTGGCCTTCGGCACAGGAACGGGATCCGAATTGCGCCGCCCTCTCGGCATTACGATCATCGGCGGGTTGTTGTTGAGCCAGCTCTTGACGCTCTACACAACGCCCGTCATCTATCTCTTCTTCGACGAACTGGCCTCTCGTCTGGCAGCCTTCCGCCACCGCCGTTCAGGCACTAGCGGAACGACGCCGGCCCCCGCCAGCGGAGACTAGCATGAGCCTTTCCTCGCCGTTCATTAAGAAACCAGTAGCGACAACTCTGCTCACCATAGCGGTCGCCTTATCGGGAGCAGTCGCGTTTCGCCTGCTTCCCGTCTCGCCCTTGCCGCAGGTCGACTTCCCCACCATCTCGGTCCAGGCGTCGCTGCCCGGAGCGAGTCCCGAGATCATGGCCTCCTCCGTCGCCACTCCTCTGGAGCGCCAGTTTGGGCGCATCGCTGCCGTCAGCGAGATGACCTCGGCGAGTTCACTCGGACAGACCAGCGTCACCCTCCAGTTCGATCTCAACCGCAACATCGATGCCGCTGCGCGCGATGTGGAAGCCGCCATCAATGCCGCTCGCAGCTATCTGCCGGCCGACCTTCCCTCCAATCCGACTTATCGCAAAGTGAATCCTGCTGATTCTCCCATCATGATCCTCGCGATGACTTCAGACTTCCTGCCTCCCAGCGCGCTCTACGATGCCGGCTCAACAATCCTGATGCAGCGCATCTCTCAAATCAAGGGTGTCGGTCAGGTTGTCGTCGGAGGAAGTTCTGCTCCTGCTGTTCGTATTGACCTCAATCCCACGCAACTGAATCATTTCGGAATCAGTCTGGACACGGTTCGGACCGCCATCGCTGCGCAAACCTTGAATCAGGCCAAAGGCAACTTCTCCGACGCTCACCAAAACTGGATGATCGGAGCGAACGACCAGCTGTTGAAAGCGGCTGATTACAGGCCCCTGATCGTCGCCTTCACCGGCCGTGCTCCCGTGGAACTAAACAAGGTTGGAAAAGCTACCGATTCGGTGCAGACCCTTCGTTCGTTGGGGCTTTCGAATGGAAAGCGTTCGGCGCTGCTGATCATCTTCCGTCAGCCTGGAGCCAACATCATCGACACAGTCGACAGCATCAAGGCAGCTCTCCCCCAACTACACGCTTCCATCAATCCTGGAATCGAAATCACAACGGTTGTAGATCAAACCGTCACCATACGCGCCTCGGTACACGACGTAGAACGAACGTTGCTAATCTCTGTCGGCCTCGTGGTGTTAGTGGTTTTCATTTTTTTGCGTGACGTTCGGGCCACTTTGATTCCCAGTGTTGCAGTTCCCGTGTCTCTCATCGGAACCTTCGGAGTCATGTATCTGCTGGGCTACAGCTTGGACAATCTATCCCTGATGGCGCTCACCATTTCGACGGGCTTTGTAGTTGACGACGCCATCGTTGTCCTCGAAAACATCTCCCGCTATCGGGAAGGCGGGATGAGCGCCATGCAGGCAGCCTTCAAGGGCGCTGCAGAAATCGGCTCGACGGTGCTTTCAATCAGCATCTCTCTGGTAGCCGTGTTCATTCCCATTCTGTTGATGGGTGGAATCGTTGGACGGTTGTTTCGCGAATTCGCTGTGACGCTCTCCGTAACGATTCTCATGTCCCTTCTCGTTTCCTTGAGCACAACGCCCATGATGTGCTCACGTCTGCTCAGTGGACATAGAGAACATGGCAGGCTCTATAACGCAAGCGAAAAGTTCTTTCAGTTCATCATTAAGGTTTACGAGAAGAGCTTGGCCTGGGTACTCGAAAATTCTGCCTTGATGCTGCTGGTGACGGCCTTAACGCTCTGTTTGAATATCTACCTGTTTGTCCGGATTCCCAAGGGATTTTTCCCTCAACAGGACACCGGACGTCTGAACGGCAACTTCATCGGCGACCAGAGTATTTCTTTTCAATCGATGGAAAAGAAAATGGCGCAAATGATCAAAATCGTTCAGTCGGATCCGGGGATCGCAACTGTCCAGGCATTTACCGGCGGTGGAGGAGGAACAACAACTAACACCGGTAGGTCGTTTATCTCGCTGAAGCCTCTCCCGGAACGCACTGTATCGGCCGACGCGATTATCAACCGTTTGCGCCCTAAGCTCGCAACCGTCCCCGGTGTAACACTGTTCCTGCAAGCCTCCCAGGATGTTCGCGTAGGCGGCCACCAGACAGCCGCTCAATATCAGTATTCCCTCCAGAGCGACAATCTTCAGGAGCTTGTTCACTGGGCTCCCATTCTGCTGAATGAGCTACGAAAGGTTCACGAGCTGACCGATGTCAACAGCGATCAGCAGAATAACGGCCTTGAAGCCAACCTGGTGATTGACCGCCCCACGGCATCGCGTCTCGGCATCACGCCGCTGACTCTCGACAACCTTCTTTACGATGCCTTTGGCGAACGCGAGATCGCCAGAACGTATTCGCCCATGAATCAGTACTTCATTGTCATGGAAGTCGATCCAATCTTCTGGCAGAATCCGGACGGTCTCCGAAAAGTCTATGCGACCTCTACTAACAACACACCGGTGCCGTTAGCTGCTTTCACACACTTTCAATCCGCCACCGCTGCGCTTACTGTCAATCACTCGGGTGTGTTTCCGTCGGTGACATTGTCCTTTAATTTATCGCCTGGCGTTGCCTTAGGGGACGCTGTTTCCGCCATCAGTGCTGTCGAAACCAAGATCGGAATGCCGAGCACAATCAACACGAATTTTACCGGCACGGCCCAGGCCTTCCAAACCTCGCTCTCGAGCGAACCTGTCCTGATTGCTGCGGCCTTAGCTGCCGTTTATATCGTCCTCGGCATGCTGTACGAAAGCTTCATCCATCCCATCACAATTTTGTCCACGCTGCCCTCAGCAGGCGTAGGCGCGCTTCTCGCCCTCATGGTGACCCGTACTGAACTGAGCGTGATTGCCTTGATCGGAATCATATTGCTGATCGGCATTGTAAAGAAAAACGCCATCATGATGATCGACTTCGCTCTCGAGGTGGAACGCCGCGACAACAAGACGCCGAAAGAAGCTGTCTTCGAAGCGTGTCTCCTCCGTTTCCGCCCCATCATGATGACAACTATGGCGGCGCTGCTCGGCGGTCTGCCGCTCGCCCTTGGAAGAGGCACCGGATCGGAGTTGAGACGCCCCTTAGGTATCACCATCGTCGGCGGATTAGTCTTCAGCCAGGCCATCACTCTTTACACCACGCCGGTAATTTACCTCTATATGGACCGCTTCAGCCTGTGGATTCGAAAACTGCGCGGCGGCCGCATGCCTGACGCTCCTGTCGAAGCGGTGGGACCGGCAAATTAGGAATTGAATGGAAACGCACTACAAAATAGTTTCTGAGCTGCACCCGGCGGAACGCTCCATCACACTCCTGCTGAACGGTAAGTTCGGCGAGGATGCGCTGCCCGAGTTAGAACAGTCGATCTCGAATGCCAGACATACCCACATTCGAGTTGTTATCGATCTGAGTGAAGTCACGCTGGTGGACCGGAAAACTGTTCAGTACTTTTCGCAGCAGGCATCTCAGCATGTCAAATTGGTGAATTGTCCGATTTACCTTCGCCGTTGGATCTCGCAGGTGAGTGATGAATAGGAAAGTTAAACTGCTTCTTCGATTCGCGTTCTCCTTGGCGGCGCTCTCTCAGCTATTCCTCTTTGAAGGATGTAATCCGGCGCCCAAGTACGTAAAACCGCCCGCGCAAGCTCCCACCGCTTTTAAAGAAGCACAGCCGGAAACTTACAAGGAAGGTCAAGGCTGGAAGCTGGCGCAACCGGGCGACGATAAGATCCGAGGCAAGTGGTGGGAAGCCTACAACGATACCTTGCTGAATCAGCTTGAGGCGCAGGTCCAAAGTCAAAACCAAACGGTCCTTCAGGCAGAGGCTAACTTCCGACAGGCTCGCGCACTCGTGGTCTCGGCCCGGTCGCAGCTTTTTCCGACCATCGGCGCTTCGCCAGGTTATACTAATTCACGCTTGTCTCAGACCTCGCGTGGTTCGGTCGTTGTCGGAGGCTCCACTACCGGCGGCTCCACAACAGGGACAACCACTGGAACGACTACCGGAACTACCACCGGAACGACTACCACTGGAGGGTCCACCGGCGTCGGCGGAACTTCGACAGGCGGAGTGTTTAACAACTTCACACTGCCATTCGACATCTCCTACGAAGTGGATTTCTGGCATCGCATCCGCAACACTATTGCGCAAGATACCTATAGTGCCCAGGCCAGGGCTGCCGATGTGGGAACGGCCGTCTTGAGTACGCAATCAGAGCTCGCGCAGGATTATTTCGAAGTGCGTGCTCTCGATGCACAGCGTAAAATTCTCGAAGACACCGTGGCCAACTATCGCCAGGCGCTCCAGTTGACGCAGTCTCTCTTTAGCGCCGGAATTGACTCGGATGAGGAAGTCACGCAAGCTCAAACGCAGGTCGATACTGCTACCGCGCAAGAAACCGATCTGGGTGTTTCAAGAGCAAACTTTGAGCATGCGATCTCGGTGCTGATCGGCAGGCCGCCTTCCGAATTCACATTACCGGTTGCTCCTTTCAACCCCAACCCGCCCGAGGTTCCGGTTGCCATTCCCTCGCTGTTACTGGAAAGGCGTCCTGATGTAGCCGCTCTGGAGAGGCAAGTCGCCGCTGCGAATGCCGCCATCGGTGTGGCCCGAGCCGCGTATTATCCGAATCTCCTGTTAAGCGCGCAAGGCGGTTTTCAGACTTCGCACTTCACCCAGTGGTTCAACTGGCCGAGCCGTTTCTGGTCTCTGGGTCCTACGCTTTCGCAGACGCTGCTGGACGGGGGTGCGAGACGCGCCCAGAACGAGCAGGCCGAAGCGTTCTACGATTCTTCCGTCGCCGGCTATCGCGGTACTGTGCTCTCTGCTTTTCAAGCCGTTGAAGATCAACTGGCCACGCTAACCATCCTGTCGAAAGAAGTGGTCCAGGAACAAACTGCCGTTACTTCCGCCAACCGTTACTTGAACCTGTCCTTGACGCGCTTCCGGACCGGTGTCGATAGTTACCTGAATGTAATCACCGCGCAAACCCTCCTGCTGACCAATCGTGAAACGGAAGTTCAAATCCAGCTGAGACGCATGACCGCTAGCGTCTCTCTCATCATGGCGTTGGGAGGCGGATGGGACGAGTCAACGCTGCCGCAAGGTAAAGATATGCTGAACAGACCTCCTCAATGGCATCCGGCGAGCGACACACCAGCTCGGCCTCCCGGCTCGACGGCGCCGGCCAATCCGCCTGTGCTTCCGCCAAACCTTCCCGTTCCAGCGCCGGTCGGAGCGTCGCAACCCGCCCAGCCCGCCGTCGGTGGATCTGCGCAGTAACAGAAAATGGAAAAGACGCATCTGCACTTCACTAAAAGAACGATTACTGGTTAGAGTTAAGTCATGAGCACCAACGAGTCCTCCACCCTCAGAAAAATGATCGTGGATGCGATGAGCGGCCATCATTCCCACGTAGACTTCGATTCTGTGGTCGAGGATTTTCCGCCGCAACTGCGAGGCATCAAGCCGCTGGGTGCTTCCCACAGCGCCTGGCAATTGCTGGAACACATCCGTATCGCGCAATGGGACATCCTCGAATTCACCCGCAATTCAAAGCACAAATCCCCCAAGTGGCCTGACGGCTACTGGCCGAAGACAGACGTGCCTCCTTCCGAAAAAGCATGGGAAGACGCGGTCAAGTCTTACCAGAAGGACGCTCACGAGTTGGGCCAGACCATCATGAACAGTGAGCTTTTATTGAAACCCATTGAACACGGCCAGGGACAGACCCTGCTGCGGGAAGCCCTGCTGGTTGCCAATCACAACTCGTATCACCTTGGCCAAATGGTTTTCCTGAAAAAAATCCTTCTGGCTGGCGATTGATGATTTCCCGCGGGCGGCTCCCCCGTTTGACATTTTCAATGTTTTACATGTTGAACTCTATTCGCATATACTAAAATCATATAATCTTAGGTCTCATGCTCATTCTTCTTCAGCCCGGGCTTATTATTCGCGTCGCGATTAGCGGCCCCGCTTGAGACCTCTGCATACAGAATTTTTTTGAGGCCACCAGCGGGAATATCCAGCTGGTGGCCTTTTGTTTTTACAGGCAAACTTAAATAGGCGTTATGAGAATTTTCACATTCGATACCACGTTGCGGGATGGCTCCCAGGGCGAAGCCGTTTCATTCTCGGTCGATGACAAGCTCCTGATTGCGGAGAAGCTCGACGAGCTTGGTATCGATTACATTGAAGGTGGCTGGCCAGGGTCAAACCCCAAAGACAAAGAATTCTTTCTCCGGGCTAAGAGCCTCCAGTTGCGGCACGCCAAGCTGACTGCCTTCGGTGCAACGCGCTTTGCAAAGAACCCCGTCGAAAGAGACTCGAATGTAGCGGAACTGCTGGCGGCAGAAACGCCTGTGGTCTCGATTTTCGGAAAGACTTGGGACTTTCATGTCTACCGCGCGCTCGGCATCACGGAAGACGAAAACCTTCGCCTGATCTCGGACACGGTGGCCTATCTGAAGGCTCACGGCCGCGAGGTGGTCTATGATGCGGAGCACTTCTTCGACGGGTATCTGGCGAATTCGTCCTTCGCCCTCCGAACGCTTGAAGCTGCTCAATCCTCCGGCGCGGATGTCCTCTGCCTCTGCGATACCAACGGCGGCACGCTTCCGATGCAGCTGACGGAGGTTGTGGCAGAGGTGAGAAAACGGTTCGACGGAGTTCTCGGGATCCATTCGCATAACGATTCCGATGTCGGCGTTGCCAACGCCCTGGTTGCGGTCGAAGCCGGAGTCACTCATGTACAAGGCTGCATGAACGGCTACGGCGAAAGAACCGGGAACGCCAATCTCTGTTCGGTCATCGCCAATCTCGAGGCCAAGCTGGGGCACACCACCATCGGTCTGGAAAATCTGAAGAACATGACGGCGGTGGCCCGCTTCGTCGCCGAGTTGGCCAACCTCCCGCTCCGTCGCGAACAGCCCTTTGTCGGAAGCAGCGCCTTCGCCCACAAAGGCGGCATACACGTCAGCGCTGTTCTCAAAGACTCCGCTACCTATGAACACATCAAACCGGAAACAGTGGGAAACCGCCAGCGGGTTCTGCTAAGCGATTTGTCCGGCCGAAGCAATGTCTCCTACAAACTGAAGCAGCTTGGGTTAGGAGCAGACCTGAACGACACATCGCGGCGCGCACTTCTCGAAAGAATCAAGTACATGGAATACCAGGGCTACGATTTCGAGACCGCGGAAGGAACCTTTGAGTTGTTGGTTCGTGAAGCTGCCAATCCTGAGTTTCATCCCTTTGATGTTGTCAGCTACGAAGTCTCAACCAAACTGCAAGGCAGCACAAACAGCCGGCTTGCTCCCAACGAGGAAACGATCACAACTGCCAGCGTCACGCTGCGAGTCGAAGACGATGTTCACTCTTCCACCGCCATTGGAAATGGACCGGTGAACGCCCTTGACGTCGGCCTTCGACAATGCCTGGCCTCTGTTTACCCGGATGTCGCAAACGTCAGATTGATCGATTATAAAGTTCGCGTTCTAGGCGCCAAAGGCGGCACCGAGTCTAAAGTTAGAGTACTGGTGGAGTGGAGCGATCACCGCCGTAGTTGGACCACCGTCGGTATCTCGGACAACGTGATCGACGCCAGCTGGAGAGCTCTCGTGGATGCCCTGCGGCTCGAATTGATGCGGCTTCTCGAAGATAACAAGCCCGTCAAAGAAACGGTCCCCGATTATAGTTGGGGCGTGTAGGCGTTTCAATGCGCAGGTTGATTGCGAGAGCGCAACCTTCGTTCGGTCGCGTTCTCCTCATCGAAAGCGGACCTCGAACGGTTGCCGATCGCTTCCTTACCTATCTGTACGACGTTAAGCAATCGAACCGGATCGATGTCCTCACCTGCTATGGTGGATCTCCGAACTGCTTCGATTCCAATCGAGGCGTAGTTCGTTCTGTTCACGAACCGGCAGCCCGGCAAGATCGCAGCAAGTTTATCCGCGATCTTTCAGCCGAATCCTACGATCTGGTCGCCCTGCTTTGCACCGGGTCGCCCATTCTCGAAAAATGGAAATGGATGATTGCCTTACGTACGCCGGCTCGACTGATCATCGTAAACGAGAGTGCGAAGTACTTTGGCCTGGATATCTGGAATCTGGGTACCGCAAGGTTGATGCTGCTGAAGCGGCTGAATCCTTTTTCCGATTCCTCGCTAGGAAGTTTCGCTGAGGCTACTGCGGCCAATCTGTTCGATCTGCTTCTTGTGCCGTTTGTTTTTCTCTATCTGGTAATCGATACTGCCGCCATCCATTTTCGTCGTCGATGGAGATTACGCAAAACGGCAGCATCGTAGAATCGGCTGATATGAAAGCTGTCGTTGCAGACCCTGTCGGAGGTCCCGAGAACCTGAAGTGCGTCGAGCTCCCTAAACCATCTCCCGGCGATGGCGAAGTGCTCGTGAAGCTTGAGGCAAGCGGCGTCAACTTCATCGATATCTATTATCGCAACGGCCTTTACAAAGCTCCGGAAACACCGGTCAGACTGGGCAATGAAGGAGCGGGCGTCGTTGAAGCGGTCGGAAAGGGCGCGGAATTCAAGCCCGGGCAGCGTGTCGCCTTCGCTACCTTTCGAGGCGCGTATGCCGAGTACGCGCTGGTTCCGTCAACGATTCTTGTTCATTTGCCCGAGGCCGTCACCTTCGACGAGGCCGCGGCAGTCATGCTCCAGGGGATGACGGCGCATTATTTGACTCACTCTACGTTCCCACTGAAGCAAGGCGATGTTTGTCTGGTCCATGCTGCGGCGGGAGGAGCCGGATCGCTGCTCGTTCAGATGGCCAAATTAGCCGGGGCGACCGTGATTGGAACCACGTCGACGGAACAAAAAGCTCAGCTTGCGAAAGATCATGGGGCGGATCACGTTATTCTCTATACCGAAACGGATTTCGTAGCTGAGGTGAAGCGGCTCACTGACGGTCGCGGAGTCAACGTGGTGTACGACTCGGTTGGCAACACGACATTTCACAAAAGCTTGGACTGCATTCAGCCGCGCGGCATGATGGTCACCTTTGGACAGTCGAGTGGCCCGGTGGGTCCCATTGATCCTCTGCTTTTGAATCAAAAAGGATCGCTCTTCCTGACACGTCCAACACTTGCGAACTACGTGGCCGAACTTGAAGAGCTGTGGTGGCGGTCTTCCGACATCTTCAACTGGATTGCCGAGAAGCGGCTGCGGGTGAATATTCACAAAGCTTACGAGCTGTGCGATGCAGCATCCGCGCAACAGGATTTGGAAGGCCGAAAAACAACCGGAAAGCTCATTCTGAAGCCGTAACAAGAGGTGACATTGACCATTCAAGATGAGCTTGCTCAGCGCCGCGAGCGCTTGCTCGAATCCTTGCGTGAGGCTCGAGCCGACGCGTTTCTAGTTTCGGCTTTGCCCAATGTCCGCTATCTCAGCGGATTCACAGGGAGCAACGGAGCTCTTCTCCTCACGCCCAATCGTTCCATCCTTTTCACCGATCCCCGGTATCAAACGCAGGCGCCGCAGCAATCCGATTGCGAAGTCAAGATCGCCAAGGGTCCACTCACCAAGGAGCTCGCTACGTGGGCCAAGCGGCTCCGCTTGAAATCGATAGCGTTTGAACGCAATCGAATCAGCTACGAAGAATACCAGGTGCTGACGGAGCTGTTGACCAAGATTCGCCTCAAACCGCTATCGAACGCTGTGGAACGCTTGAGAATGGTGAAATCGGTGACCGAAGTCGAGACCATACGGGCCTCCGTCCAACTCAACTCAGCCGCTCTCGAGCAGGCTATGCTCGCTTTCGAGCCCGATATGACCGAGGTGGATTTGGCTGCAGGCATAGAATTTCAAATGCGAAGACTGGGTGCTGACGGTACCGCTTTCGAGACTATCGTCGCGTCCGGGAAGAGAACCGCTCTGCCGCATGCACACCCTAGCGACCATCCCATACAACGGGATCAATTATTATTAATTGATATGGGTGCGCGTGTGGCAGGCTACTGCAGCGACATGACACGCACTCACGCTGTAGGCAAGCTGAACCCGAAGGCGCGCCGGATGTATTGGGCCGTCCTTGAGAGTCAGCTGGCCGCCATTGATGCAATAAAGCCGGGAGTGACCTGCAGTCGCGTGGACCGTGCTGCTCGTGATGTGTTGCGAAGTCATGGGCTGGATACGCTGTTCATCCATTCGACTGGCCACGGCCTCGGTTTGGAGATTCACGAGCTCCCACGAGTGGGACGGAAGGATATGACGAAGCTGGAACCGGGGATGGCAATCACGATTGAACCCGGAGTCTATATGGAGCAGATGGGCGGAATCCGTATCGAAGATACGGTTGTTGTCACCGGGAACGGCTGTGAGATCTTGACTCCCACGAGCAAGGAGCTCGTCGTTCTATAGCGTCCTTACATGGCTTCGCCAACAACAGACATGACGATTGACGAGATCAAGGATTTGATTCGCGTTGTTCAGGAAACTGGCATCGCCGAATTGGAGGTCCATCGTGGAGAAAACAGCGTGCGAATTGCTAATACCACTAGCACTCGTCAAGATATTATCCTCCCCCCCATGATGCCCGCCCCCGGTGCACTTACACCTAATATCTCCGGCGCTCCTCCTGCGATGACGATGCCGCCATTCACCGCTACCGGCGGCCCCGCTGTATCGCCGGAGGAAGAAGAACAACTGGTAGTGGTGAAGTCACCGATTGTCGGCACTTACTACGATTCAGCTTCTCCCGATTCACCATCTTTTGTGAAAGTAGGTGATCAGATCCATCCGAAACAGGTGCTCTGCATCATCGAATCAATGAAACTGATGAATGAGATTGAAGCAGAAATAGCAGGCACAATCGTGGCGAAGCTGGTTGGTAATGGGCGTCCCGTAGAATACGGAGAAAGTCTCTTCACAATCCGGCCTTCCGAATCGTAAGCCGTATCAATGTTTCGAAAAATTCTTATTGCGAACCGGGGCGAAATTGCGCTTCGTGTCATCTGTGCCTGCAAAGATCTCGGTGTCAAGACAGTCGCGGTCTATTCAGAAGCGGACAGGAATAGTCTTCATGTTCGCTTCGCAGATGAGGCCATCTGTATCGGTCCAGCCAAGAGTTCGCTCAGCTATCTCAACGTAGCCGGAGTGATGAGCGCGGCTGAGATCACCAACGTGGACGCGGTACACCCTGGCTATGGTTTTCTGAGCGAGAACGCCGACTTTGCTGATGTATGCGAGCAATCGGGGATCAAGTTTATCGGTCCTAGCCCCAAGGTGATTCGCGAGATGGGGCTAAAGCAAAGGGCGCGAGCCATCATGCAGGACGCTGGCGTACCCATTCTGCCAGGCTCAAAGGGCTTGATTGGTAGTGTTGACGAAGCGTTAGTTTTAGCCAAGAACATCGGGTACCCGATTATGTTGAAGGCGGCCGCTGGCGGCGGGGGTCGCGGCATGCGTATTGTACGGACCGAGGAGGAGTTGCCGTCTCTGCTAAGCCAAGCCCAGGCTGAAGCTGCTGCGGCCTTCAGCTCCGGCGACGTGTACATGGAAAAGCTGGTGGAAGCGCCGCGCCATATTGAGTTTCAGGTGCTGGGGGACGAGCATGGCCACGTCGAAATACTGGGCGAACGCGAATGCTCCATTCAACGCCGTCACCAGAAGCTGATCGAAGAGTCGCCCTCGCCGTCCGTACCTGCCAGCTTGCGAAAGAAGATTTCCAACGGTTTGCGAACGGCAATGAAGGGCATCGGCTACACGAATGCCGGTACGGTCGAATTCCTCATGGACGAGAAAGGCAATCTGTACTTCATTGAGGTGAACGCGAGAATTCAAGTGGAACATCCAGTCACAGAGTTGGTCATGGGAGTCGATCTTGTGAAAGCTCAGATTCTAATTGCCGCGGGAGCAAAACTGGATGAAGTGTTGCCGAAATCGCTTTCGTTGTCAGGCCATGCGATTGAGTGCCGCATCAACGCCGAGCACCCGGAGACCTTTGTGCCCTCTCCCGGACGAATCACCGGATTGAATTTGCCGGGGGGAATCGGCGTCCGAGTGGATACCGCGGCCTACACGGATAGCGTAGTTCCTCCGTATTATGATTCGCTGGTTGCCAAGCTCATTACGCACGGGAAAGATAGGGACGAAGCGATTCAGCGGATGAAGCGCGCGCTCAGTATGTTTGTGATAGAAGGCATTCACACCAGCATTCCCTTACATGAGGAAATATTGGCAAATGAGGATTTTGTTGCTGGGAATTTCGATACGACATTTCTCATCAAACTTCGGGAAAAGCATGCGTAAACCAATCTTCAGGTTTTACGTTCGGGAAACTTGCAACGTGATTTGCCGTTCGATAGTCATAAAAGAGTGCGTTCTTCGCAGTTGAAATATTACATACACGACAGCATTGAAGCTTGCCGATTGCAGCTCATCGGCGAATTTACTGCGATAGACGTTAAAGAATTGGAAGGCTGTTGGAACACAGCCAAGACCACTTTGGGCGAACGGAAACTGATTGTGGATGTTGCCGAAGTGGATTCGATCGACGACCCGGGCCGTAAATGGATTGCCTTCATGGTAGCCGAGGGAGCCCAGCTGATCGAAAAAGAAGAGTCCAAAAAGCCCACTGGCAGGCCCGGCGTGTTTCGCCGGGCGCTTTACTGCGTGGTCGGGACTCCGGCACACTCTCCTACACAAGCACAGTAAAAGCCGTCTCGGTTCGTGTAACCGGACGGTAGGAAGTATCCCGTTCTAACGGTTTCCTTCCCGCTTTACGGATCAAATCCAGAAGATCCTGCCTCCGTAGGTGCTGACTCGTCGTAGCGCCTGCATCGTGATAGATTTTCTCTTCGACCACCGTGCCGTCGATGTCGTTCGCTCCGAAACGCTGCGCGATTTGGGCTACGGCCGGAGTCATCATGATCCAGTAGGCCTTCACATGCGGAATGTTATCCAGCATGAGGCGGGATACGGCGATCTGTTTGAGATCGTTGAATCCGCTGGTTGTGCTTAAATGGCTCAAAGCCGTGTTGGCCGGATGAAAGGCAAGTGGAATGAAGGTTACAAATCCGCCTGTTTCGTCCTGCACCTCGCGAAGCCGGACAAGATGGTCGGTCAGGTCTTCGGCCGTTTCGAGATGACCGTAAAGCATTGTGCAGTTGCTTTTGAGTCCAATCTGGTGCGCGGTTCTGGCAGCTTCCAGCCACTCATTTCCATCGATCTTGTGGTCACAGATGATGCGTCGAACGCGCTCGGAAAAGACTTCGGCCCCCCCTCCCGGCATCGAGTCGACACCGGCATCGCGCAAGCGTTCCAGAGTCTCTTGAATGGAGATTCGTGCGCGCCTTGCGAAATAGGCAATCTCAACCATGGTGAAAGCCTTGAGATGAACCCCCGGATATCGTTCTTTCAGCCCCGCAATCATCTCGCAGAACCAGTCGAGCGTGAGTTCGGGATGAAGCCCTCCCACGATGTGGAACTCGGTGACAGCCTCCGCATAGCCTTTTCCAGCCATGTCCCAAATCTGTTCCATCGACAGCGTGTAGCTGTTCGGGTCCTTCGCCTTCTTCCCGAAGGCGCAGAGACGGCAACTCGCTACGCAAACATCGGTCGGGTTGATATGTCGGTTCACGTTGAAATACGTGATGTTGCTGTGTTTTCGCTCCCGTACCAGATTGGCCATGTAGCCAAGAGCGAGAAGATCTGGGCTTCTGTATAGAGCAACTCCGTCATCAAAGCTGAGCCGCTCCTTCCTTTCCACTTTGGAGAGAATCGGCTCCAGGCGCTTGTCTTCGATGCGTGGGTAATTCATGGGTTAAGAATAATGACGATGCAAGATGATATCAGCCGCCCAAAATACAAAGAAGAGCAGGCTGACGTAGCCGTTGACGGTGAAGAACGCCGCATTGACACGCGAGAGATCATTCGCCTTGACCAGCCCATGCTCGTAGATTAAAAGAGCAATCACGACCGCGATGCCGACTAAGCTCAAGGCTGCCAAATGAAAGGTCACGACCAGCATGAGCAAACAGGCAATCATGCCGACGTGCAATAGGCGAGCAATGAGGAGAGCGCCGCGGATTCCAAACCGGCGCGGGATGCTGCACAGACCCTCGTTGCAATCAAACTCAAAGTCCTGGCAGGCGTAGATTACGTCGAAGCCGGCGGTCCAAAACATGACCGCTGCGGTGAGCCAGAGGATGCGCGCATCGAGTGTGCCCCGCATCGCGATCCACGCCGCCGCCGGAGCAATGCCGAGACAGAATCCCAGGATCAGGTGCGAGAACATCGTGAAGCGCTTGGAGAAAGAGTAGAAGAAGAGAATGGCAAGCGCTACCGGGGCGAGCAGGAGGCAAAGCGGCCCTAGTTGGCGAGCAGCCCACAAGAACACAGCGCTGGCGGCAAACGTAAAACCCCAAGCGAAGCGCGCCGAGAGCAGCCCAGCCGGCAGATGACGGCTAGCGGTGCGTGCATTGCGGGCGTCGATCTGCGTATCGAGGATCCGGTTGAAGGCCATGGCGGCGGAGCGCGCCGACACCATCGCGACGACGATCCAGACAAATCGCCAGAGCAACCCGGGAATTTGGAACCCGCTGTCACGCCAAGCGAGCATCGCGCCGGTGAGCGCAAAGGGGAGCGCGAACACCGAGTGCTCAAACTTAATCATGTCCAGGGTGAGACGGAGCCGTCTCCAAAAACGCTGCATATCGAGAGGGACGCTACTATTTTATGAGATGCCGAGTTCCAGGGCATCGTCGCAACTTATGGATTCTCAGCAACTTCATCAGCTTCTCGAGCAGGTCCGGGACGGACAAACGACTGTAGATACCGCCGCAGCGAGTCTCCGCGACCTGCCATTTCAGGATTTGGGGTTCGCGAAAGTGGACCACCACCGCGAGGTGCGCCAGGGGATGCCCGAGGTGATTCTGGGACAAGGCAAGCAGCCGGACCAGGTGGAGGCGATAGCGGCGGCGCTGCTGGCCAAATCCCATAACCTTTTGTTGACCCGGGCAAGCGCGGAGATGGCGGACCGGGTCGCGAAGCTGGCAAGCGAGACAGAGTATTTCCCTGCTTCGGGCGTGGTGCGGGTGTGGCGGGACCGGACCATTCACGGCAAGGGCAAGATTGCCGCCGTCTGTGCCGGAACGAGCGATCTGCCGGTGCTGGAAGAAGCGAAAGCGACGGCGGAGGTGATGGGGAACGAAGTGGAGGCGATCTGCGACGTGGGAGTGGCGGGCATCCACCGGCTTCTGCACCAGCGGGAACGGCTCCAGAACGCGCGGGTGGCGATCGTTTGCGCCGGCATGGAGGGCGCGCTGCCCAGCGTGGTGGGCGGCCTGGTTTCGTGCCCGGTCATCGCGGTTCCTACGAGCATCGGTTATGGCGCGAGCTTTAACGGCCTGGCGGCCCTGCTCGGCATGCTGAACAGCTGTTCAAGCAACGTGACAGTGGTGAATATCGACAACGGCTTCGGGGCCGGGTACGTGGCGAGCCTGATCAACCGTCTATAGCTTCGGCGAACAGGTAAATCCGGAAAGTGGGCGTCTTGGAGCCGCGGCCCCAACGATCGACTTTCCACTGGGCGCGGACGAAGCGGGGGGCGGCTCCTAGATACAAGGCGGAGAGTCCAGGGTAGAACTTCTGTGGAAACTGGACCAGGGGGGTGGCGGTCCATTCTGCGCCATCCGTCGAGCCATAGATTCCGAGGAGCAGACTCTGCTGTTCGACTGTCTCAAGGAGACCAAGCGTGACCAGGATCGGCCCGGCTTCCGAGCCCAGATCCAGGGCCGAGCCAACGCCATTCTCGTGGAGGATGGTCTCGGGGACGAGGAAGGCTGGAAGGGGCAACCCCTTGATTTTACCAAACGAACCCCCCTCAGTCCTATTTAGAATCAAAGACTTAGCGAGTTTTATCGAACGAACCCAGAGTTTGGGTTCGTTTTTTCAAATTTAGTTGAACGTCTTTCTTAGGGTTGCGACTGAGATGTGCGGCCACCCCAAGACGATCGGCGGAGTTCCCGGCGGGGGGGCCGGCGGTGGGAAGATGAGGATTGGAAAATTCAGAACGACCATCTGAGCGTATTGCAGCTGCATAAAAGTCGGGCGTGTCGGGTGCATTACTTTCTCAATCCAGAAAGTGGAGTAGATAAGAGCGGTATTGGCGTTAGGTCCTTTCGGTCCGACCGGTTCGCCTCCTTCGAGGAAGAGCATATTTTCGATGCCGCCGGCGGCATTGGGCACATCGACCGATACGGTTCCGGTTGAACTTGGCGCCGGACGAAATGTAACGGTTTTCTGACTTGCGATGTTGAGCACAGTTCCCTCGAAGGTATGTCCGTCGGCCACCTGTTCATTGATCTTGGCCTGTAGAAGCTTGATCGGATCGTTTACCACGGACTGCATGTCGACGCCGTCGATGGTTGCGGGCAGATCAGGATCGGTTGTTCCGAAAGGGGTCCTGGGATTGGTTGCGGATGCCGGCTTTGAGATGTTGTACTCGTCGAATGGAACAGCAGGAGGAACGACGGCCGCATCATCTGAGCCAGCGGCGTTAATGACGGGAGGCGCGGTGGGCAGGGTTGCAAAGGGAACGCTATTGAACGAGGGAAAGCGTGAGAAAGCATACTGAGACGCAGAAGTTGGAAGAATTGGAGGTCCCGCGAAGTGTTCGGCGACTCCTTGCGCCAGTACGGCATTTCCGTGCGGGATGGATCCCATTCGAGCAATGATCTGGGTTCCCGGATCAGGGGCGGTTGGCTCTTGGGGATACGTGGTGGGAGGCTGTGTGACCCATAAACCGGGCTCAATGTGGAGCGCCCCACCAGTATAGATATCGCTGATCTTCTGAAGGTAAGTCAAACCAAACAGTTCGATGTCACCCTGTCCAAAGCCCCGGTTAGGGATGGATGATCCAATGGGGTCGATCTTCAGCGTTTCATGAGTTTGATTCAGCTGAAGGTATAAATTCGCATTGCCCTCGAAGTCGGGGCGTGCGATAAGGTTGAATCCCTGCCCGGCCCAAGATCCTGAGAGGTCCTGAAGAAGGCCTAACTTCGATGCGACGGTTGCGTTGTCCGGACTGATCCGAACGGAAGGTACTCTTTCGAATTTTTCGCCATGCATGGCTGTGCTCCTTAGATCCGGGATCGATCCTCCATCCCGCCTGGCAAGTGAAGGAGCACTTCGGAGGCCAACGTGAATGACTGTGGCAGCAAAAGGGGATTGTTACTGTGCTGTTATCTGTTCCGATAGAAGTGGTTCGCAATTGGAACAGTTTGTATGATGCCGGAAGTCTTACGCGAGAGGCGATTGAGTCGAAAATGGTTAACTAGTCAGATGTTGCCGCGTTTCATCTCGTCGGCCATGAAATCAGTTGCTCTCCAGGTTAGGGCGAGGATGGTTAGCGTTGGGTTTTTTTCGGAGGCGGTTGTGAAGGCGGATCCGTCCACCACGAAGACGTTTTTTACGTCGTGCATTTGGCAGAAGCTGTTTAGGGCGGAGCGTTTTCGGTCGTCTCCCATTCGGCAGGTTTCGTGTTCGTGAATCGCGCTGCCGTTCGGCTCGAGTTTGCCGTAGTCGTAGGGCACGATCTCGGCTTTGGCGGCTTTCACGATTTCCAGGATGGTGTCGTACATGTCGGTTGCCATCTTTCGCTCGTTTTCGCCGGTGGCGTAACTGATACGGGAAATCGGAACGCCGTAGCGGTCGAGCGGTGATCCTTTAACGGTGATTCGATTGTCGGCTTTTGGGATGGCCTCTCCGAACGGATGAAGGCATAGGACGGCAGGGTAGCGGGCCTTCACCGCTTTTTTGAAATCAAGACCGAAGCCTGGCACGTCTTTGGCCCACGACACGTCGGTTTGCGCTCCGGTGTACCAGAACTGACACCCGAACCCTCGAATGTAGTCGCGATGCCGGCCGTCGCGGTGGTTGAAGCGAGGCATATACATGTGCGCTCCTCCGATCCCGTCGTCGTTTTGGACAGCGCGGCCCATCAACTCAGGCGCGAAGGCACGGATGGTGAAACGAATTTGCTCGGACAAGTAGCGGCCAATCACGTCGGACGAGTTACCGATGCCATTCGGATAGGTTGGGGAGGTTGAATTGAGAAGGATTCGCGTGGAGTCGACACAGGAAGCGGCGACGATCACTCGTTTTCCGTAGATGCGATGCTCTTCTTTGGTGTACCGGTCGAAGTATTGAACTCCGTTTGCCAGTCCTTCGCTGTTTACGAGGACGCGGGCTACGACGGCATTGTTCACTACGTTGAGGCGGCCGGTTTTGAGAGCCGGCTCAATCAGGTAGTCCGATGAATTGAAGAAGGCGCCGACATCGCAGCCGTCTCCGCAGGCTCCGCAGTAGTGACATTTGGCATGCCCGTTGTGTTCGCGAGTCAGAACGGCACGACGTATGGCTACGGTGTCGATTCCGACGTTCTTGGCGGCTCTTTTGATCAGGTGTTCGCCGCAGCGTAAGGGCGGAGGCGGAAGGAAGTAGCGGCTTCCGGGAAGGGATTCCTGATCGTCATCGCCGCCGCAGACGCCAATCAACTGGTCCACTTGATCGTAGTAGGGGGCGATGTCTTTGTAGCGGATGGGCCACGGTATCTCCCAGCCATCTTTGGCCGGACCTTCGAAATCGAGGTCCGAATAGCGCAGGCTCACGCGACCCCAAATGTTGGTCTTGCCTCCTCTTCCCCAGACTCGGGTGAGGGCGAAACTTTGTCCGAGGGGAGTGAGGTAGGGCTGCTCGGCGGGATCTAAGACAATAGCGGGGGGCTTCTGTCCGGCGTCGAGACGCTGTTGCCATTGCCAAGGTTTGACGTGGGTCCAGAACTGGCTGCGGCTAAATTTTTGGCCGGCGTCCAACATGGTCACGTTGACGCCCTTGCGGGTCAGATTCCAGGCCGCCATGCCGCCGGCTGCGCCGCTGCCGATGATCAATACATCATGTATCTGGCTGCTTTCGTTGGTCTGCATTTAATTAGCTCTGATGCTCCGGATGAGGGCAGCCGGGAAATTCCGCCAGAAAGGTGTTGCCGTGCCATCCGAGCTCCTGTTTGAGGCCGACTTCGGTCTTGTAGTAAGCATCTACCGTCATGTTCTTAACCGTGACGAAGAATCTTCCTAACGGGGATTCGGGGTCAAGACTCACGCGGGTCACAAGCGCCACCTGGCGTTCGGCATCGAGTTCGGCGAACACCGAACCATAGCCGGCGACGGCAAGGGCGTTGAGGTCCGCAATTCCGTCGCGATAGGACGGCATGAGAGCCGGATTCGTTGCTAACGCTTTGTCGATCAAGAGCGCGACGCCTGCTTCTTTGGCTCCGGGCGTGTCGGATTTGGGAATGATGCATTCGCTTAACGATTCAATGGTTCGGAACTCGGCGGGTTGAAAAAAAGTGGGCTGGGAAGGAACCGGGACCTGGAGCGAGGAGCCGGTGTGCAGATGACCGGGCTGGGTTTCCACTTCTTTGGATTCCTGGGCGCCGCGACTGAGTGCTCGTGCGGCCGGCGCCAGAACTAAAAGGCGGAGAGTTTCTCGACGGCTACTCATTGGATGGCCACTCCTGTTATTGATACTATCGCCGAGAAGGTCAGCGCGGGTACGGGCAGAGCTTATGAGAACTCGGTGCCTAGCATTTTGTACTTTGTTTGCAGTCCTGTTGTGGGGCGCGGACAGCTATGCGAGTCTTTGTCAACAGGCGGCTGAATCGAGTCAACGCGATGACTACGAGGGCGCAATCCTTCAATATCAGCGAGCGCTGGAGATCAAGCCGGACGGGTCGGAAGCGCTGAATAATCTGGCCGTGATGTACTATCAGGTCGGACGCTTTCCCGAGGCGCTTCGCATCACTTCCAAGCTGTGGCCAGTTCATCCGGAACTGAAGTCCGCGGCGTTAATCGCGGGCATGTCTGCTGTGCAGTGTAATCGCCCGGCGGAAGCGATTCGACCTCTCCAAAGTCTTCTGGCTGCCGATCCGAGCAACCGCGACGGGCTGTTGGCTCTGGCGAGCGCGCAATTCGCGTTAAAGAAGCTGCCTGAAGCCGCCCAGGTTTACGAGCGCGAGTTGCAGTCGTTTCCGAAAGACGAGAAGGGTTGGTTCGGTCTGGCTGTCTGTTATGAGAGCTTGGCCGAGCAGTCCTCGCGCCTTCTGTCGAAAATGCCGGGCGGGTCTTCGTTTTCGAAACGGCTCTTGGCAGAGTACCTGCAGAGTCTGGGTGACGCACGGCTGGCGGCGGAAGCGTTTGGGCAGTCTGCTACGAGTGGGGCGGAGTCGCCGGAGGCGGCACGGCAGTATGAGTTGGTTCGCGGGCTGGCGGAAAAGTCGCGCCACGCCTTCGAGCAGTTTGTGAGTTTGGCGCCAGACTCCTGGCAGGCGGCGCTGTTCCTTGGCGATGTGGACCGGCAGCATGGGGATCTCGCTTCTGCGATAACGCACTATAAGGCCGCGGCCCAGCAGCAACCGGAAAATGCGGCGCCGCTGCTGGGTTTGGGAACGGCCTATTGGGAACTTGGCGACTTCGAGCAATCGATCGCTTATCTGCAGCGCACTTTACGACTGGATCCAGGCTCTTCGCAAGCGATTTTTGAGCTGGCCAACATTGACGTCCGGCGGCATCGGGATGCCGAAGCGATTCCGCTTCTGCAAAAATATCTGGCTTCCCAGCCCGACGCCCTGGCAGCTCATGCCGATCTGGGACGCGCTTACTTGCACCTCAAACAGTCTGCGAGAGCGGCGGATGAGTTGACGAAGGCGGTGGACGTGGATACGGATGGCGAGATCCACTATCAGCTGTCTGTTGCCTTAAAAAATCTGGGGCGCAACTCCGAGGCGAGTGCGGCGCTCGAGAAGTCGAAGGCAATTCGGGAGGAACAGATGAAACGATCGCAGCGGCTTCACGCCGTTCAGTAGGCGACTGCTGTCGATCTACTTGGCGGCTCCGGCTCCATAGCGGATCTGCTGGAACTCCGCCATCGTTTTTCTGGCGTTCAAATCATCGCCGGCCTGTTTGTAGGCGCGATACAGGAGGAAGTGATAGCTGCCATCGGGATCGGCGAGCATTACTTTTTTGAGCTGTTCTACCGCCAGCTTCGGCTGCGCGCCGGCGAGGTACACGCGCGCCAGGACGACATGTGTTTCGATCAGCTCCGGGTTGCCTGCCAGCGCAGTGGTGGCGTGTCGTTTGGCCGCTGCGTTGTCACCGTTGTGCTGCAGGATGTCCGCCAGGATGCCGTTTGCTTCCGGATCTTGGGGAGATTTGGCGAGAACTTGTTGGAGCAGAGGGAGCGCCTGGTCGAACTGCCGTTGTTTCCAATATTCGGTCGCGAGTCCAAGATAGGCGCCGTCGAGAGTCGGGTCGAGATGAATGGCGGTCCGATATTCGGGCACGGCATCGGCGAACTTTCCGGCGTCGGCTAAGGACTGCGCCAGCAGGAGATGAGTTCGGGCTGAGTTGGGTTCGAGCTCGATAGCGTGGTTCAGCGCCTTCAACGCTGCGTCGAGAAGTTGTTCGGCTTTGGCTTTATCCGGATTGTTCTTGGCTTGTCCCAGGCGAGCGGCTCGGTTGAGCAGTTCCTCGGCACGGGTTCGGTTCGTGACTCCCAGTCCGTACCAGGCTTCAGCCGAACGTTCATCCAGCGCGGCAGCCTTGGCATAACATTCATTGGCGGTTGCGTAGTCGCGTAGGGCCACATAGGTTTTACCGAGCGCCAGTAGGGGCGCTGGACGCTCCGGGTCAAGTTCCCGGGCGCGTTTGAGATAGGAAAGCGCGGTTTTGGGTTCGCCGAGATCGAAGGCCGCCAAACCGGCGAACAGCGACGGGGCGGCCAAGGCCGGGTTGCGATTGAGGGCGATTCGAAGCTGGTCCAGGGCCTCGCGGTTTTTGCCTGCCAGGTGAAGCATGATTCCGTAGTTGCTGCGGAGTTCAGGCGTGTCAGTGCCGGATTGAATCAGCTGTCCGTAGAGCTTGGACGCCAGCAGATAATTGCCGGAAGACTGCGCTGCGCGGATTTGAGTAGAAAGGTCCTCCTGAGCAATGGCAGGAAGACCCAGGAGGAGCAAGGCCACGAATAGCGGCGTTAGGTTGGCAGCAACTCGGATCACCAATACAGTTTTAAACCAAACTGTATGGAGCGCGCGGGCAGGGCGCCGGGAACGACTCCGAAGGTAGATGTTCCGAATGTGGTGCCCGGCGCGAAGAACTGGGTTCGATTGAATAAATTGTAGAATTCAGCGCGCAACTGCAGGCGCGAAGCCTCGTTCCAGAGCTGCCAGTATTTCTGCAGCGTCATGTCGAAATTGAGAGTGCCCTGGGCGCGCAGATAACCGGTTGTTCGCGGAGCATTTCCGAAAGTGAAGGCATTGGGCTGGGTAAAGGCTTGCGTGTTGAACCAGGTGTAAATCGATTGTTTAGCCGCCGCGGTATTCCCGGAGACATTGGGCCGTTGATTGCCGCCGAAGGAGTTGGTGTTATTGGTTGCGTCCGCGATGGAAAGCGGGAAGCCGTCTTTGAAGCTGCTGACGCCTGCAATTTGCCAGCCTCCGATTGCCGCGTCGAGAACCTTGCTTCCCGGAGCGTAGGCGCGGCCTTTGCCGACCGGAAGCTCGTAGACGTAGCTGGCGACCAGAGCTCGCGGGATGTCATCGATCATCAAGGACTTTTCGAGCGAATTGTTGTACCAGTTGCGCACCGAATTAGCATTGCCGTTGGTCCAGCCCTCCGGTCCCTCGTTATTCGCCAGATACTTCGACCAGGTGTAGGAAACCAGGAATTGCAGACCATTCGAGAAGCGATGATTGGCGGACAATCCAAGAGCGTTGTAAGTGCTGGAGGCAGCAGGAGGCTGAACATTCTCAACGCCCGTATATTCCGGATAGGGGCGCAGCAGCTGCCCATAGGGAATGGTCGGGCCGGAGAGAGAGCCGGATGAAATGAGGCCCTGGAACGGATTGGCGACCGGCTGCAGCAACTGATTGCCGAGAGCCAGGTACTGGGTGGGGAGCTGGTTCAGTTCATAGGTCTCGCCGAACAGCAGCTTGGTGCCATGGTTGCCGATATAAGCCGCCTGGAACACGGTGTTGCCGGCTTGATACTGCACGTTAGCGGTCCACTGCTGCACGTAAGGGGTGGGACGGGTACGCAGCACAGCGTTGATATTTTGACCGACATTGGTTGAGCCGCCGCCCGCCTGGCCAACCGGCGCCAGCAGGCCGTTGGGAAAGGGGTTGCTGAGCAGGTTTTGAGGGGTGACGTTGTTTAGAGTACCTATGTAGGGAGTGGTCTGCGAGTAGCCGTTCAAGGAGAGCCCCTGGTAGTCGCCGAATTCCATGGCCGGAGTATAGAAAATGCCATAGCCGGCGCGGATTACGAGAGTTTTTAGGGGGGAGTAAGCCAAGCCCGCACGAGGCGCAAAGTCCTTCATGCTGGGGTCGTAGACTCCTCTATTATTGCCGTTCACGTAGTTCAGGGTTCCCGGAAGATTCAGTCCGGGAACTGCGCTTTTGATGGGGTTTTGATTCAATGTGAAGTAGGAAAGCCGGTTAAAGCGATCGTTCGGCGCGGTCTGAATGTCGTAGCGTATGCCGAGATTCAAGGTGAGTTGACGGGTGATCTTCCAGTCATCGTTGAAGTACCAGCCGAAGTCTTTTTTGCTGTAGGCCGCTTGAGCCGTATAGGAGATGCCGCTGTTACCGTGGGCGCTACTGCTGTTGTCTCCCGTACCGAGCAAAAAGGAAGCTGCCGAGTTGCCCGAGTCGGCGTTAGCGGCGGTTGGAAAGGGCCCTTGCGTGAAAGCCGGCGAAAAGTTGAAAGTGGCTTGGGCGGAGTTGAAGGTGTTGAGGTAAAAGTTAATGGCCATGAAGCCCATGGACAGCGCGTGGGCACCGAGCGTTCTAGTGAAATCGACGGCGTAGGTTCTCGCTTCTCGGGGCGTGGAATTCAAGCTGCCGGATCCCAGGTTTTGATAGCTCGACAGATACACATAAGGAAAGGCGCCGGGCCCCAGGTAAGTATTTAGCGAGGGCGGCAACCCTACAGAGGTCACGTCGAACGGCACGCCCTGCGGAACCCGTGCTTCTACCCAGCGGCCCCAACCGGCATTGAGCGACATGACGAAAGTGGGAGAAAAGACGTAGGTGTAGCCGGCGCCGCCGTCGAAGCGGTTATCGGGAGCAAGGGTTCCGTTCCCGCCGAGATTGTTCGATCCGAAAAACTCGCCTTGTAATTGTTTGAACTGTCTCTTCTGTGACCAACGGGCAAAGAAGTTCTGCTTCTCACTGATGTTGTGGTCCACCTTAATGGTGTACTGGTCGCTGTTGGTGGGCAGGCCGGCCGTTCCGGCAAAGTTGTTCGCTCCGGTCAGCGGATCTCCCGGCCGGTTGGGCTGCGGGTAGAAATTCAACAGCTTGGCGGCAACCGGGCTTATCAGATTGGTTGGAATTTTGTTTCCCGAAAACGGCGTACGAACATACTGGCCGTTTACAAATTGAGTGGAGAACGGATTGTATACGATGGCCGGCGATCCATCTTGGTTGAAGGTCTGCGAGAAGTCGCCGCTCCTCTGCGCTGCAGTAGGAACGGTTGTCAACAGGGTAGTCGGCGTCTGCTGACGAAGCCCTTCGTAGGTGCCGAAGATAAAGGTCTTGTCGCGCTGGCGATATAGTTTCGGAATGTAGACTGGACCGCCGGCTGTAAATCCGAATTGATTACGTTTGAATTGCGGCCGGGCCAAACCATTCAGATTGTTGAAGTAGTTATTGGCGTCAAGATTGTTGTTGCGGAGAAACTCGAAAGCATCTCCGTGGAAGCTGCGGGTGCCTGATTTGGTGACGGCGTTGACGACATTGCCCATGCTCAAGCCATACTGGGGCGAAAATGTGTTGGTCTGAATCCGGAACTCTTGCAGTTCGTCGACCGTTGGTACGTAGATAACGCCGTCCCAATCACCGGCTCCATCCCAGGCGCCATCGAGAAGGAAGGCGGTTGTTCCAAAGCGGCCGCCGCCGAAGTTGAAGAAGGCGATGTCCTGATCGACGTTGCCCTGGGATCCGGGCGGATTGAGGGCTTGATTCTGCTGGCTGTTGTTGACGCTGGAATCGAGCGCCACCAATCCGTATACGTTCCGAATGTTTAAGGGAAGCTCGACCGCCTGCTTGCTGCTTACCTCCGATCCCAGATCGGCACTTCCGGTATTCAAGATCGGGGCCGACGCCGTCACTTCCACTGTTTGCGAGAGATTGCCGACTTGCAGCCGCGCGTCCAAAGTGGATTGCTGTCCCACCGATAGCGTGATATTGGTTTGCAAGAATGTGTTGAAGCCGGCTTTTTCGACGCGCAGTTCATAGTTTCCCGGCGGAATCAGAGTGAATGTATAGAGGCCGTTATCGTGAGTAGTGATCTCTCGTGAAAACGCAGTGTTGGGGTTCGAGATGGTTACTTTCGCAGCGGGAACGGTCGCGCCGTTCTCGTCTTGCACCGTACCGCTTAGCTGGGCGCTTACAGCTTCGCTTTGTGACCACGCTGCCGTTGAGATCGATAAAGCAAGCAAACTTACTAAAAAGACCCTTGTCATTTACAACGCTCCTTCAAACGCTGAATTGAAGCAATTCTAATAGGTAGATGCTATCACCGGCAGGAGCAACATTCAATGAAAATGAGAGAGCGATGACAAAGGTCTTAGCGCGGCTGCTCGTCATGGCTTTCTTCTTGGGAAGCAGCTGTGTGTGGGCGGATCCCGCAACAATTTTCATGGCGTGTATGAAATGCCATCCCAAGGAGACCAGCAACTATCTGGCGTCTTCGATGGGCCAGTCGATTAGCGTACCCGGCCGCTCAATTCCTTCCGGAAAGGTGGTGCATTCGCAATCAGGCGCGAGTATCGCTGTCGCCTGGAGAAATGGAAAGATGGTTCATCACCTGTCTGAACTTGGCTTGACTGCAGAGTATGGCATTCAGTATCAAATTGGCGCGGGCAAAGTAGGGCACAGTTATGTCAGTGATTTAGGCGGAAGACTGCTGGAGTCGCCGGCATCTTACTATCGTAATTTCGGTTGGGATGTTTCGCCTGGTTACGAAGGTTCGGAACTGCTCGATTTCAACCGGGTGGTGGGGGATCGTTGTCTGTTCTGTCATTCGGATCGGGTCCGATCGTCGGAGGAAACGGTTATGCCCGGTGAGACGGTAAGGGCGATCGGTTGCACTCGCTGTCACGGCCCGACTGAGGAGCATCTGCGCAATCCGGTTGCCGGATCGATTATCAATCCGGCAAAGCTGCCCGTGAAGGCCCGCGACGGCGTTTGTGAACAATGTCATTTGGAGGGTGTGGCGCGGGTGCTAAATCCCGGCAAGGCGTTGGGCGACTTTCGGCCTGGAAGCGAACTCGAAGGCACGCTTGCAATCTACGTTCTGAAAGGGGAAGGTTTGAGCCATGTCGCCGTGAGTCAGGCAGAACAGCTCGCGGTAAGCCGCTGCAGCATAGCGAGTCAGGGGAAGTTATGGTGCGGAAGTTGTCACGATCCGCATGCCGGCAAGGGCGTCGTCAGGAGCGCTGAGGTAAAGGCAATCTGTTCGGGGTGTCACGCTAAACTTTCCGTGGCGAGCCACCCTGCTGCGGTCGCAGAGTGCACATCGTGTCACATGCCTCGTCTGAAGCCGCGGGACGTTGCTCATGCGGCCACAACAGATCATCGAATCTTAGCGAGATCTCTTGCCGAACGGACTTTCTTGGCCGCCGCAACGAAGCAAGTGCAGGCTTGGCGGGAACCGCCGATTGAAGACAGCCGGCGTGATTTGGCCCTGGCCGAAATTGCTGCCGCCAGCAATCCTGGTTACGAAGAGCTTGGAGCGAGGGGAGCGCAAGACCTGATCGAGATCGATCCACAAATTTTGCAGAACGATGCGGCGGCGCTCGCCGCACTCGGATCGGTCAGGCTGTCGCAGAACGACCCAGGCCGGGCAGTGGAGCTTTTCGGTCGTGCGTCGCAGATCGATCCGTCGAATTCGTCGTTGGCCTTCGATCTCGGAATGGCGGCCAAGCAGAAGGGCGACGTGGAAGTGGCGATTCGATCTCTTCGGCGTAGCTTCGAATTGAATCCGTCGCTCGAACGAGCCTATTTGGAATTGGCAGCGGTTTATACCAGCACCGGCCAACTCGATGAGGCGCGCGAGGTTCTGGACGAGTGTCTCAAGTGGAACAAGCAGAGCATTCTGGTACGAGTCACCAGAGACAGCCTAGGCGGAGCGTTGAAATTGGATTCCAAGAGTCAGTAAGTACAGTGTGAAAGAGGCGTATGAGCCACGTGAATATCAGTTGGTTATCCGTACGCTCGGTTCCACGGACATGCCGGGACGCAGACGATTTGCTCCTTCTTGGTTGGCGTCCAAGGCAATCCGAACGGGGATGCGTTGAACGACCTTCACGTAGTTTCCGGTGGCATTTTCGGGGGGTAGCGTGCTGGCGACGGATCCGGTGGCGCCGCCGATGGTTTCGACGGAGCCACCGAAGCCTCGAGCTAGCGAATCGACATGGATGGTCACGCGCTGGCCCGGGCGCATTTGAAGCAACTGGGTCTCTTTGAAATTCGCGGTGACCCAAAGAGTGCCAATTTCGGAGATGGTCAGCAGTTGTTGTCCGGCTTGCACGTGGCTGCCGACTTGGGCGGCTCTGCTCATGACGATGCCGGCTACAGGCGCTTTGATTCCGGCGTAACCGAGATTCAGACGTGCCTGTTCGAGCTGCGCTTCAGAGGCTTTGAGACTGGCCGCCTGTTGGTTTACGGTGGCGCGACGGACCAGTAATTGTGGCAGCGCGATTTGCTCGTTCTGCAAGAGCCTGCTCTTCGATTGATCGAGTTGCGCACGGCGCTGATCGACGGTGCGATCGGCGGCCAACAAAGCGGATTGCAGAGCCACCAGATTGGCTGCCTGTTGTTTGGCAGTCGACTCGTACTGATCGAATTCGGCTTTCGAAATCTCTTGCTTATCGATCAGAATTTTGTACCGCTTCAGATCGTTCTGCGCTCTATTGTTAGCGGCTTCCTGCTGCACGACCTGGGCGGCTGCCTGATCACGGTCACGTTCGGCTGTCGCAATCCCAGCCGCGGAGCTAACCACGTCGGCTTGCGCCGACACGATATTGGTAGAGTTCTGGACCTGAGTTATCGGCACGTTGGGACGCTGGGAGGAGAGCACGCTGCGCGCCTGGAGCACCTGCGCTTCGGCCTGATGGAGCGACACCTGGTTGTCGCTGGGATCGAGATCGACAAGCGGATCGCCGATTTTGACAATCTGATTATTCTGAACATAAACCTTAACGATGGTGCCATCAATACGGGTGCCGATGGGGCTCAGGTTGCCATCGATCTGGGCATCGTCAGTGTCTTCGAATTGACGGGCGTGCAACCAATATAAGAGGCCGCCGATGGCCGCCACTAGGAGCACCGCGCCAAAGATCAGTAAGGCCCTTTTGCGCTTTCTTTTTTCTTCGGGCGTCTGCTCCCGCTTATTCTTATCGTCTTGCTCTCCGTTAGGCTTGGCGGGCGCCGGCTTAGCGGAATCTTTCTGTTGTTCGGCAGCGGGTTCCTGAACTTCGTTTGTGTTGCTCATCTGGGCTTAGTCTCCAAGTAGAATTGCGGTGGCAGTTAGGGGCGGGTCCCGGTAAATAAGGTTCCAGCGTTTGCCTCGGCTTCGCCGGTGGCGCGGGCTAGAGTTAAACGCGCGAGATTGAAGGCGAAGAGGCTGGAGACATAATCGGACTCCGCGCTCGATTCCTGTTGTTGCGCCTGCACGACTTCGACGGTGTTGGTGACGCCGGCGTCGAAACGATCGCGGGCCTGGGTCAAAGTTTCAAGCGCGAATTTCCGATTACTATCGGCAAGACGGGTCTGGCCAACAGCGGTCTGAAGTTGAATGAGAGCGTTGCGGACATCCTGTTCCACTTGACCCTTCTCATCCTGGTACTCCGACTGGCGTTGTTTAAGAGAGGCTTCCGCCTGCTGCACGTCGGCGTGGATGCGGCCGCCGGTGTAAATCGGTATGTTGACGCTGGCGGTGGCGGTGAAGACTCCGTGCGAGCTTTCGGGGGAGATACCGGTAGCACCGTAGTCGCCGCTGGCAGTGACGCTGGGATAGCGTTCGGCTCGGGCCGCGGCAATGGTTCGTTCGGCCGCTTTCACCTGGGCTTCAGCAGAGCGCAAATCAGTGCGATGGTCGAAGGCGTTTCGCAGCGCGCCCATCTCGTCAACGGGCTGCAGTTCACGATAGCCGAACGGTTCAGTGAGAACCAGATTGCGGTCGAGCGGAATTCCAATGAGACGGGCCAGTGCGATTTTTTGCTGTTTGAGATCCGCCTCGAGCGAGATTAAACGTTCCTGCTCGGTTTGCAATTGCACAAAGCTTCTGGTTACATCAATCCGCGTGTTGGTGCCGGCGGTTAATTGGGAGGAGGACTGGTCGTAGACGGCTTGCGCATATTTGACCTGTGTTCTTTGTGAATCGACACGGGCGGCGTCGGCTACGACTTGCAGATAGGTTCCGCCAACCGCGACCACAACCAGTTCGCGAGCGTTACGCAAGTCGAAGCCGGAGGCGCGTTCCAGTTCTTTGCTCGATTGATAGTTGCGGATCTGGGTCAGGTTGAAGGCGTTCCAATTTACAGTACCCTGGGCCTGCACGTAGTGGAACGGACCTACCACGGTGGGGAATCCCGCAATACCGCTGCCGATGGTGTTCAAGCCGTACGAGGCTAAATTGATCTGGGTTTCGGTGGCTCCGAGATTGGCCGAGATTTGCGGGAGAAGTTGACTGAGCGCCTGGGCCCGCTGGGCACGCGCAGTTTGCGACGAGTTGGCAGCCGTGATGCTGCCGAGGTTGACGACAAGCCCGCGGCTTACCGCTGCCGACAGCGATAGTTTGATGTCGCCCGGAGGCAACTCGGGGCCGAGCGCACTGCCGGTATAATTGCCGTTCACTTGCACGGAGGGCTGAACGACGCTGGCGCTTTGTCCCTGTGATGTAGAAGCAGAGGTAGATTGTTGCGTATTGACCGTCCCGGTGGATTGCGCGGCGCGGCCCGAGGCCGGCAGTTGTGTCGCCTGGATGGATTGGCTGGTAGGCGTGCCCGGCTGCTGCTGTCCAAACAACAGGATGGAAAGGAAAAGGTTGGCGATACAAGTTCGCCAAAGCAGCGACGCTGAGGTCCACAGGATAGGCGCAAGGCGTTGGGCGGCTCCGTTGCGAAACCGCTTACGGCGTGCGCGGCTCAGACCGCGCGCTATAGAGAATCGTGTTTTTTCATCACTGTTAAGAGAGTTCATTAGTAGACACACACTTTTCTGAATTGGAAATCGTAGGCGCGAGTTTTAGTGCGCGGCTTGCTGTTCGGTGGCTTTCGGGTCATTCCTTCGCAGCACGAAGGAGAGCAGGAACATGGTCGCCGCGGCCAGGCACATGAGTAAGTAAGCGTCCATATAAGAGAGGACGGAAGCCTGATTCTGCATGGTGCGATAGAACTGGGCGAGAGCTCCAGCCTGGGCATCGGCGTGGCCGACGCCGCTCCTCATCTGCCACGAATTGGCAATCCCATTGAGCGTGCTCTGAAAGTTGTTGTCGCCGAGCGCGGTGTGCGACGAAAGACGCTCCTGGTGAAATTGCGCTTTGCGGACAAGGATGGTCTGGGCAACCGAAGTGCCCACGCTGCTTCCGATATTGCGGGCAAAGTTGACAAGCCCGGACACGGAGTCGCTCTTATTTTGAGGGACCCCGATATAGGCGGCGGTGGTGGCCGGAATAAAGAGGAAGGCGAGAGGCAGGTATTGCATAACCATGATGAGCGCCGCGGTTTTGAAGCTGATGTCGAGGTTCACCAGCTTGACTGAAAAATAGAGGCCGCCGGACAGCATTAACCATCCCAGAGCCATCAAGTATTTGGCTGGAATTTTGGTTGTGAGCAAACCGACGATGGGCAACTCAACCAGAAGAAGCGCGGCGCCCAAAGAGACGACGAGCCCGGCCTTCTCGGCCGTGTAACCCATGAGCGTCTGCAGAAATTGCGGCATCAGAATGGTGGAAGAAAAGTAGACGATGCCGATCAGGAACATCATGAGCGTCGAGGTGGAGAAGTTGAAAAGCTTGAACAGCTTTACATCGACGATGGGATCTCTTTCGAACCATTCCCAGACAATCAGGAAGCTGAGGCATACGATCGCGGTGATGGAAAGGACCAAGATGAAGTGCGAGCCGAGCCAATCGTCCTCCTGCCCCTTGTCGAGAACGATTTGCAATGCACCGATTCCAAGCGCAAGGGCGGAAAAGCCAAGATAGTCGAATTTTCTTTCACTCAATTTCTTGCGGGTGAGAAAGGGAGGATCTTCGACGAGCTGATAGACGAGCCCCAGGGTAAGGAGACCGACCGGCAGGTTAATCAGAAAGATCCAGTGCCAGCTGTAGTTATCGGTAATCCAACCACCCAGGGTAGGGCCAAGAGCGGGAGCAACGACCGCCGTCAATCCGTATATGGAGAAGGCGAGCCCGCGCTGTTCGGGCGGGAAAACATCGGCCATGATGGCTTGCGCCATGGGCTGGAGACCGCCGCCGCCGGCGCCTTGAAAGGCTCGCGCCAGGAGGAGAATCGGGAGGCTTGGCGCTATGCCGCAGAGCACCGAACTGCCTGTAAACAGAGCGATGCAGATCATGAAAAAGCGCTTACGGCCGACGATGCTGGTAATCCAGCCGCTGATAGGCAGTACGATTGCGTTGGCAACCAGGTAGGTGGTAAGCACCCAAGTGCCTTGATCTTGACTGGCGGCGAGACCACCTGAGATGTGGGGCAGCGCGACGTTGGCAATGCTGGTGTCCAGCACCTCCATGAAAGCCGCTAAGGCGACGACTATCGCGATTAACCAGGGGTTGTACTTCGGCTTCCAGTTTTGTTCAGTTGGTTGTTCTGGCAAGGTATGACCGTCTTCTCCTCTGATTCGAAACTAATCACTTCGTTTCAAAATCTACTAAAATAAATTTAGAGTTCTTCGGGAGGTGAGAAGGACTTGCCACTTTTAGCCCGAATACGAGCTTCCAAGAAGGAGCAAGATGCGGATTTCGGCAGGGGCGCCTGCAGCCAGTAAGACACAGTCGGGAGGGCGACCGCGGAGTGAGGCTTCTCGTCTCTCGCTGCTAGAAACTGCGTATGGGCTGATGAGAGTGCAGCCGGTGAATGAAATTTCGATCCAGGCGATCGCGAGTCAAGCGGGTGTCAGCACGGCGACTGTTTATCGGTGGTGGCCGACGAAAGAGGCGCTTTTATTGGACGCCGTTCTGCATGTCAAGGAGCTGGCGGTTTTATTTCCTGAAGAGGGGACGCCTTTAGAGCAAATTCGTAGGCACGTCATCTCGTGCGGAAAGTTTTTTGGCGGAGAGGATGGACGTGTCGCCGCGCGGATCATTGCTGCGATTCAGGATGACGATCATCTGCGAGAGGGTTTTATCGAGAAGCTTTATCTACCCCAATCGACCCGTCTGCTGGAGGCCGGGCAAAAAGCGATAGAAGCAGGTGAACTGCCTCCCGGCACGAACTTGACGCTGCTGTTGGACACAATTTTCGGCACGTGCCTGGCTCGGATTTTAGTTAGACATGAGAGAGTGGAGCGGGCGGATATCGAGGCGGCGTTCGATTTTGCGATAGCCGGAGCTTGGGCTTACTGGCCGAGGGCGTCCGGGGGGGTCGTGAACTAGGGCATTCGAAATTGAAGGTCTGCGCTGCCCGATGCAGCGTGGTTTAAACATAAATCTATTCACACCTCGATCACTGGGCCGGATGGATGGCTGTGGACGTGCCAAGAGCCAGATTTTTTAAAGGTAGAAGCTGTGCCGAAGGTGTCTTCAGTTCTTTCTGCGCGCTACTATCTAAGACGGCGATGACACAGCGAGGTAGTTTGACGGGATGTCTGAAGTGTTTTTTGCTGTTTGACATTGCAGAAGAGATCGATCTTCCGTCGTTGCATCGAATACTTGGCACGAGTCCCAGCAGGCGCGAGCCGGCGTTTCGTCATCCGGCGCCAGAGTATGTGAAGTTTGAGCGGCCTCCGGTGGAAGAGTTGGTTGGCACGAGACCGGTTGGTCCTGAAGATATGGTTGCGGTTCGCGTTCGCTACTTCGATTACGGAGTGGCGAGCGTGGAGATGGAACGGCCCTTCGTTGCCTCGTGGGAAGAACTGGTCGCGCTTGCCAATCGATGGATCTCCTGGCCGGAGCTGGAGAGCAGTGCCGAGGGGATTCTGCGCGAGAGCTTGCAGCGAACGGGCGATGCGTTACGCAAAGCTTATGCGAACTGGATTTCAGAAGACTATTACGTGGTCCAGCTGGAGCCGGTGGGCGATGAGGCGGACGGGATTGTTTTGGCGGAGGAGTTACTCCGTGATCGTGGGGGAGCGATCGCGCAGATCGTGCGCGGCGAAGATATGGAGCTCTCGCGGACCGAGCGGCAGGAGGTTTTGCAATCGAGCATGTCCTATCATCCGACCGACCTGTTGGTGATCGGGTGGGTGGCGGCATTCGTGTACGATTCGAAAGCAGATGCCGAGCCTACTGTCGATTTGCTCGAGTACGCCAATACACAGCTGCTTGAGTTTCGATATTACGATGACGTTCTGACCGATGTGTTGGCGGATGTTTATAAGCGGCTGGAACAGAAGCATTCCATGTGGGGCCGCTGGCGGCTGGCGAGAGAAGCAGAGAGCTTGAACACGATCCGGCTGGATTATCAGGAGCTGGCCGAGCGAACGGACAATGCGATTAAGTTTTTGAGCGATATGTTTTATGCGCGTACGTACCGGCTGGCGGCGGCACGCATTGGGGTGAGTGATTACCGGAATCTGGTAACGGACAAGCTGACGACTGCGCGGGACCTATATACATCGATGGTGGACGAGTTTCATCAAGGACGTGCGTTCTTCCTGGAGTTGATGGTGGTGGTGATTCTGCTGATTGAGATTGCGTTTTTATTCCGGGGAAAAGGATAGGCGAGTTATGTCGATTGCGCCGGCACAGTCGGCATTTCGTTTTGCTATAAGGCCGGTGGCGGGGGCACCCAGAAGCTCACGGAAGGCTCTGTTCTCGGAGGAATTTGGCCGGAGGGCAGCTTGAGGACCTCATAGTTCAAGGTGTAGACGTTGCGCCAAAAGTCCACGTTGAGCCGTGCGGCATTCATGCCTCGCGTGGTGCAAATGGGTTGCGTATCGGATTGCGCTGGATGATAGATATCCAAGCGGAAGACGGGCGGAGATCCACTGCGCGAAAGCACGTATAGATATCCGGTGAATTCAACGGCCAAGTCCAAGTAAGTCGAGCCTTCGGTCGCGGATAAATACAGGAAGTAGGGATCGCGCTGCGCTTTGAAATACGGCACTGGATTGCCACCGAGATCGAGTGCCTGAATCCGATTGTTGGCGGTACTGTCTTCGAGGACCAGGATTGCTCCTTCGGCAGTAATGCAAGCCGCAATCGGCGACTTCATCAAGCCGGGCCGCGATCCTTGCCCCGAGTAGGTGCGCGCCAGGAAACGTTTCGACGCCGCAGCGTCATCTAAGGCAGTGGCAGGCAGGTGTAGCGCTTCGAGTTTACTGTTGGCGTTGTTAATACTGACGACATGTCCGGCGGGATGCAGCAGCAACATCGTGGAGTCGAGATTCAGCTTGCCGAAGGACCTGCCCGCGAGAGGGTCGGCGAAGTCGGGCACCGGATCGAGCTGGATTTCACGCAGCATCAGGGAAGACGTATCCAGGTAAAAGTTGGCTCTTCCATCGGTCAAGAGATTATAGGACAGCTTCAAGCCGCTGGACGCGCCCCCCTGCAAACCGCAAGAGGTTGCGGCATAGCCGTTTTGTGCATTAGCGCCGTTGTTTCCCTGATCGGTATTGAGATTGGCAGCCTGATCCAACTGCCCACGAGCGCCTGTTTGGCACGATACTATGCCGCTGCTGTAGCTCTGCCAGGAATAGCCGACGTATCCGGGACGAGCGCCGGTCGCCTGCCGGACTGTGATACTGCGGAAAGCGGCCATGTTACCGGGCTGCTGTCCGTTTGAAGGTGGGACGTAAGGCGGAGCGCTGCTGGTTTTGGTCCAGCGATGGAGTCCTGCAGCATCGAGGGTGATTTTACTCGTGTGTAGGTAGACAGTCTGGGGTTGAATCGGGACGAGAATGTCTTCGATCACAATGTTCGGCGCAGTATCTTCCCTGTTTGACACTAAACCGGTGGTCCCGCGGCTGGCACACCAGTCGTTCTCGGACGGATTGGCGGACTCTTTGCGCGCATAGAAGCCGACCGTTATGTTGACCTGACCGCCCCACGGGATCTCTCGCAGCGCAACGGGAATAGTGGTGATGTACGGATCGGGAAGATCGACGTGATCCAGATAATGCGGAGAGCCGTTATCGAACAGGTAGTTGACCTTGTAATACAACACATAGCCGGCCGGGACTTGCGGGAAGCTGCCGCGGTTTGGATCGGGCGTGATGTTCAGACTGAGGTCGTGGGTGAACGTCAGATCGAATCGATAGGTGGGGGGAGAGACGGCGGCTTCGATCAAACTCACGGCCAGGGTTGCAGCGCCGATGACAGCTGCCGCCGCACGCATAATCTGACCGGCAACAGGCACGGCGCTGAGGAATTGCGCCGCGGTCATCTTAGTCAGGATGATGGTCAGCAGCCTGGCGAGCCCTTTTGCCGCCAAGCCATTGAGAAAGCCTTCCATAATGGTGATTCCAGCAGCTACCAGCGATGGCCCGTCCGAATTGAAGGTCGAGCCCAACAAAGTGACGATTTGCGAGGCGACCACTTCCGAAACACTGAGGATCGATTCGATGGTGTCGGAAAAAGTGGGCACGCCAGCGGCCATGAAAAGCCCCACCATGCCGAAGTTGATCGCCAGAGTGAAACCCAGGCCGACATCGTTCACGCGATCCGGTCCGATTTGAGAACCGGACAAGCCGAGACCCGAGTAGAAAACGTTGACAGTGGCTGCCTGTGAAGGCATGTTCACCGGGAAGGAAAACGTGCCGGGAGGGTAAACAGGGATGCCGGCGATGCTGAAGACGGGTGGAACGATGCCAGCGTAAAGCGCGTTTCCTCGGTCAAGGCCCAAGTCAAGGCGGTAAGGCAAGGTGTCAGCCGGCAAGCTAGAGGCAGGAATTACATTTCCGTAGCGGTCGACAAACTGGAGATACACTCCTAGAAAGCGCAGGAACCAGTTCGCGACATTATCGAATGTGATCCGTACTTTGCCATCGGGTGATAGGGACACTCCCGGTTGTGTGACCTGTAATCCGGTTTCCCCATTCCTCTGACGAAAACTCCACTGCGGTGTAGCCGAATCGAGAAAGGCTGGCGATCCGTGATCGATAGCGGTTATGCCGTCGTGCCGGTACCAAACTTTACCTGTAAGTTCCTGCTCAATCCTGGAAGTGACAACGGCGTTGCTACTGGGAGAGAGACTCGTGATATTCGAACCTAAAGTAGGATCATTCTTGACCTGGGGGACGAGAGCGCTGATCGAGCTGCCTACGCGAGCATCCACGGTGGCGCTCCAATCGGGGAAGTATTGATTCAGCCCGTCATCCATTTTGAAGGGAGTGCCGTCGTCCTGCAGAAGCGGGATCAGGGTTGCCCACCCCGCGGCGTTTGGCTGGTTGGGACTTTGCTGCGGGGTAGCGGGGCCCTGAGTCTGCAAAATCCTGGCGAGAAAGGTGGTGTTGGAGTTGGCGGAGATATAACTGACGGCGATCTGTTCGGCGCCACCCGGGTTGGCGCAGAGCATGTCGGGCTGCAAGGCAATCAGCGTGCGCGCAGCATCGGTGTAGTCGATGAGCGAGAATTCTTCGGTCAGATCTTGTTCGCTCAAGGCAGCGGCAATGCCATAGAACTCGCGTTTGGCGGATAGCGGAAGAGATCCATCCGGTGTTAGAAGGCGCGCATGCGCGTAAGCTCGCGGCGTTTGGGAAGGCGAGAGGATCTGGAAGACACCGTCCATCGCCCACGTGCCGGCTTGTCGATCTAAAGGGAACCCTATGTATCCCAGCTCCGTGATTTCGGTCGAAGGGTTGAAATCTTCCAGGTAGTGAGTGATTTGATCGTCCGGTACAACGCGCAAAAACGAGTTTCCTTCGCGGGCTCTCGCCAAGGCGCGAGGGTTCTCGTCTACTCTCTGAAGGCGGTAACTCCGCCCGCCGACGTTGAAGAAGTGTCGCCGAGATTGCCCGGGCGTTTCGCCGAGCGAAAGCTGTTCACTCGACAAATTGAAGAATATGACGCGGGGCTCGGCACGTTCCGATTGCGGCTTACCGAGTTGAGGCAGGGACGCAAGTAGTCCGGCTGTAGCGGCTCGACGGAGGAATCTCCGCCGTGAGGAGCGCAAATGGAGGGGCGCAGTTCGCAGGATCTTGCTTAGAAGGTATGTTTTGCGGCGCGATGGGACAGCACGCGCGGTTTGCGTTCGCCTTCTATTCGGTAATGACACTATGCTCTCCTTCGCCGTCGAATGGAAACTCAAGGGCTACCAAAAAAAGATTGCGGATCCGGGCCCCTGACCGTTGCAGACGGAGTTCAAGTCGGCGGCCGCCGGAATGTAGGTGCTATTCGTCTCGTACCAGGCGGCCGGGACGCCGTTGGGAGGCGCTGCCAGATTGGTTATACCGCTCTTCCAGTTCGTGTTAGAGCCGTTGGGGGTGGCCGGGCCGCAATCGCCGAGGAACTTATTGGGACAAGTCAGCTGGGGGCCTCCATTTGGCACACGCGTGGGAGTCGGATAATTCACCACAACGCATACGTTGGTCCCGGTGGGGGGCGAGCAGCCGTTGCATTTGAACTCGTTGTGGTTGGCGGCATCCAGGAAAATGTAGACGGTATTGCCAAACGGCGAGAAGTCTACGAAGGCATCCTCGAATGTTGGCTGATTGTTGATCTGCGCTCCTTCCAGAGCCGTACCCTGCAGAAAGGCCCGGAAAAACGTCGAAGCGGCGCCGGATAGCGGATCCGTTGCAATGGCGGCGCCGTTCAGGTTGCCGCCGGTCAACACGGCACCCTGCATGTTCAGGCCCTGGGCCTGCGCGGCAGTGAGATCCAGTCCGTAAAGATAAGCCTGCGCGAAGCTAGTCTTTGTCAAAAGAGCGCCATGTGCGCTGGCGCAGCCGCAAGTGAATCCCTCGTAATTAGCGGAGCCTGATTGACTGCATTGATTTCGGGATAGCGCCGTTTTGCAGATGGAGGCTGCCGCCGGATTATCGCCATAAATATTCGAGTAAGTGAAATCGACGCCACTTAACTGGGCATACGAGAGGTTGACGTTTTTGAGATGGCTCCGTCGAACCTGTGCGGCATTGCTGATGCCCGACTGAGTGTCGTTGGAAAGAAACGCGTGATAGAGGGTGGCGTTCGTCAAATTTGCGCGGTTCAGATGGGCGCCGAGCAAAGTCGCATACGAGAGATCGGCGCCCTGGAGACTGGTCTGGTTCAGGATGGCCTGGCTGAGATCGGCTCTGACGAACTTCGTGCCATCGAGATTTGCTCCCTCGAGGTTGACGCCGTTTAATTTCGCCCCGGAAAAATCAGCGCCGGCGAGTTGGGTCGAACAGGCTTTGATGTCGGCGCGGCTAAGATCGAGGAAGCGCCACTCACTCACAAATTCGCAGTCCATGACGGTGGAGCGGAAGGCTAAGCGGCAGTCTGGTCTGTTGCGATCGAAGTTGAGGGTCTCCGGGCCGAAGATAGCGTTTTGATTGCTGAGATCGGTTTTTGAGAAATCAGCGCAGGTAAGCGTGGCGCTTGTGAAGTAAGCGAGACCGTCGAAACGCGCACCGAGAAAGCAAGCACGCTGAAGATTGGCAAAGCTGAAATCGCTGACCTTTGTGAGATCGGAGCTTTGGTTGATGAAGATAGCGCCCTGAAAGTTCGCGCCGGTCAGATTGGCGTAGGCAAAGTAAGGCGCGATCAGAGTGGTATTGGAGAAATTGGCGTTGGTCAGATCGCGGTAAGAGAAGTTTCCGCCAGCGATGGTCTGTCCATGAAAATCGTTTCCGGGTGTAGCGGTGGCCGCCGGGCATGTCAGATCCTGAGCTCCGGCGATGCTAATGACGAAGGCGGCCGTCAGCGCAAGCCGGGAAATTCGCGCCCGGAGTATGGCAGAACTCTCTTGTTTCTGGCTCATTGACTAGCCCCGATTGGCTGGACCGCGGAACTGAAGGAAACGATCGAATTCCCGTTATCGGAAAAACCGGGCAAGCCGGCCTTCCCGTCAGTGCCTTTGTTTTGCGCATCATTTAGTCCGGCGGCTCCTAGCTGGCCGCCCTCTCCGGGCTGGGCTGGATAGATCGTTATGCCACTTGACGACAGAGGTGGCGAATTCACTAGAGCGATTCCGAAAGACGGTCCACCGTTGCCGCCGCTTCCGCCGCTTCCAGCTCCGCCCTGACCACCGGTACCACCGTTGCCGCCTCGGCCGGGGACCAAACCCTTACATACGATCCCGTTAACCCCCTTCGTTACGTTATATTGCTCTCCCAAATACCCGGTTGCTCCGATGCCGCCGCTGCCACCGCGCGCTCCCGCGCCGCCGGTACCGCCCCGGCCTCCCGGTCCCGGTATGATTACGTTGCCGTCGGTAAGTCCCGCAATCGAAGAGGCGAACAAGATCAGCGGGATAGAGGCGCCCCCTTGCTGCGCGCCCACGCCGCCCGGACCACCGCAGCCGCCGCCCCCTCCGCCGCCGCCGGGAAAACCAGGGAAATCGTCGCCGGGAAGCACGCCGTAGCCGCCCGATCCTCCGCCGCCTCCGCCGCTTCCAACCTCCCCGGAAGCACCGGTTCCGCCAACACCCGGACGCCAGATTGTCCCGGCAAAGGTTCCCTTGCTATCCGTATTAGGTGTGCCGCCTTGCTTGCCGCTCGCGCCCGTCTTTCCGGGCTGGCCCGCCGGTCCGGCGCCTGCGTTGTCGCCACCGCCGCTGCACGCACATCCAGCCGAGCCCCTTCCGCCTCCGTCCCCACCGGCAACACTACCGCTTGCCTGCCCCGGTTGGCCAAGACTAGCGGGATAATTGTTGTTTGAACAGCCCAATCTTGTGAGCCCCCCGGTGCTGTACAGCTGCTGATAGTCGGCGCCCTTTCCCCCTTGTCCCACCGAACCAGGCGGATTGGTATAGCAGGCCACACCGCCGGCGCCTCCGGTGTTGGCATTAGGCGCATAGCGGCCCGAGTTCCCCCCGTATGCGAACGGCGTGCTGCCATTACCACCGGTTCCGCCTCTCCCGCTCGCCAGCACGTTACGACTGAAGATCAAGCCGCTGCTGTTACTGACCACAACAGCGAGACTCGCCTCGGCCGCACTCACTCCGCTCGAGCCGATTATCACGAACCCGTAGATGGTCGTCGCCGTTTTGATCCCGTTTGCCCGGATGGCGGGGCGTCCTACAATTGTGGATCGGTAGCGAAAAGGTGTCTCGTCGAAGATGCAACTGCCGTACAAACTGACGCCATCGGCCAGTTGCAGCGGTGATGCCACGTTGTACACCCCGTATCGAACCAGAACGATGCATTCGGCGCCCACGCAGTTTGTAATCCCCTGCTGGATCGTTTTGCAAGGTGATGTTGTGTTCTGCCCGCAACTAATCCCGTCGCTGCCTTGTGGGGAGACGTAAATAGGCCTCGTCAGCCCGGAGACATCGGTTCCCGCACAGCTAACCCCGGCTGCGAGAGCGTAGTTTGCAAAAACTTGAAAGAGCAGAAGCGATAGGAACTTTGAGCTTTTCATGACGGATTCTTGGATTCTCTACTCGCGCTGGCTCCTCTGAGACGCCCGAAACCACTGTGAGGCGCGCCAACCGACAAGGCGCTTCCGATTCGGACAAACCTGGAATGCGTTCACAGTTCGGGCTTTTTTTACTCATCAGATGATATAGAGTTGAGCCGAATTCTGCGAGATCCTGATAGTACTGTAACTGCTGATTGCCGAGCTGGCGTTTCGGCATCCGGCGCCGGACTGGAGCAGAAGCATTCCATGTGGGGCCGATGGCGGCTGGCGAGGGAAGCAGAGAGCTTGAACACGATCCGGCTGGATTATCAGGAGCTGGCCGAGCGAACGGACAATGCGATTAAGTTTTTGAGCGACATGTTCTATGCGCCTACGTACCGGCTGGCGGCGGCGCGCATTGGGGTGAGTGATTACCGAAATCTGGTAACGGACAAGCTGACGACTGCGCGGGACCTATATACGTCGATGGTGGACGAGTTTCATCAAGGACGTGGGTTCTTCCTGGAGTTGATGGTCGTCGTGATTCCGCTGATTGAGATTGCGTTTTTGTTCCGGGGAAAAGGACAGGTGAATTATGTCAATTGCTTCGACGAATCCCACGACAGGTGAGACTTTCGCGACGTTTCAAGCGTTGTCGAGCAAGGAGATCGACGAGAAGCTGGGGTTTGCGGCAAAGGCGTTTGCGAGCCATCGGAAGAGTTCGTTTGCGGAGCGAGCGGCGTCACTTCGGACGGCAGCGCAGATTCTGGAAGATGAGAGCGAGCGGCTCGGAAGATTGATGACGGCCGAGATGGGCAAGACGCTGAAATCTGCGATTGCGGAAGCCCAGAAGTGCGCGACTGCGTGCCGGTATTACGCCGAGCATGGGGCCGCTCAACTGGCGGATGTGGTGATCGAGACGAATGCCTCACGGAGCTTCATTCGATACCAGCCGCTGGGGCCGGTGCTGGCGATTATGCCCTGGAATTTTCCGTTCTGGCAGGTGTTTCGTTTTGCGGCTCCTTCGCTGATGGCCGGTAATGTGGGGCTGCTGAAACATTCGTCGAATGTACCGGGTTGCGCTTTGGCGATTGAAGACATTTTGAAACGAGCTGGATTCGCGGCGGGGGTTTTTCAGACTTTGCTCATCGAACCGAATCAGGTGGAGCGAGTGCTGGAGGACGATCGTGTGCCAGCGGTTACTTTAACGGGTAGTGAACCGGCGGGTCGCGCGGTGGCTAGTCGAGCGGGACAGCAGATCAAGAAGTCGGTGCTGGAGTTGGGCGGCAGCGATCCGTTTGTTGTTATGCCCAGCGCAGATCTTGAAGCGACGGCCAAAGCGGCTGTGAGTGCGCGTACGATTAACAACGGGCAGTCTTGTATTGCGGCAAAGCGGTTCATTATTGCGGAGAGTGTTTATGAAGAATTCGAGAGGATGTTTGTAAGGGAGATGGCTCGGTTGACGGTCGGCGATCCGGTGGATTCGCAGACAGATGTTGGGCCTTTGGCGACTGCCAAGATACGCGATGAGCTGCATGAGCAGGTGGTTCGTGCGCGAGAGGTTGGCGCTTCTGTTTTGCTGGGCGGCAAGAAGATGGCGGGAGCGGGCTTTTTCTATGAGCCTACGGTTTTAGTGAACGTAGCGCGCTCGTCGCCGGTTTTTCGGGAGGAGCTGTTTGGGCCGGTCGCCATGCTGTTTCGCGTGCGGAATGCGGCTGAGGCGATTGAAGTGGCTAATGATTCGCCGTTCGGTCTTGGCTCGAGTGTTTGGACGAATGAGGAACGGGAAGCGGATTTGTTTGTGGATGAACTGGAGGCTGGGCAGGTTTTTGTGAATGGTCCGGTTGCTTCCGATGCACGATTGCCGTTCGGCGGAGTGAAGCGGTCGGGTTATGGGCGGGAATTGAGTAGTGTGGGGATTCGTGAGTTTGTCAATTGGAAGACGGTTTGGTGGCGGTAAGGGGGGTTGGGCGTAGAAGTGGGGGAAAATGTAGAGCGGGGTCAGCAAATGGACAAGGCCAGTATCATCGACAAGCTGCGCGCTCACGAGCCGGAACTGAAAGCGGCCGGAGTGGCCCATTTGTTTCTACATGGCTCTTACGCTCGCGGAACCATGGTCCGGGAAACTTCGGACGTGGATATCATTGCTGAGTTTGATCCATCACACCGTTTGTCGCTTTTCGATATGGCCGCGATCGAAAACCAACTTGCCGATATGCTGGGTGTCCGCGTCGATCTATCTCCAGCTAAGTCCCTGAAACCTCCGGTAGCCGCCAAAGCGTCGCGAGAGGCCGTGCTTGCCTTTTAGGGAACCGGGTGTTGCTCTGCGCGATATTGTCGAAGCCATCATCAGCATCGAACAGTTCACGGCTGGAATGGACTTGGAGAGGTTCAAGTCTGACCCAAAGACCATCTCGGCTGTCGAGCGCAAGATGCTGCTCATTAGCGAAGCTGCAGTGCGCTTGGGTGATGAAGCCGAGCGGCTTTGTCCAGGGCAGCCATGGCGGGACATTCGGGGCATTGGCAATTGGCTCCGGCATCAATACGACAGGGTAGATGTCGAGACGGTCTGGCATACCGTTGAGGACGATCTGCCGAGTCTCAAGACGGCTGTTTTGGTAATACTGACTCCTCCTCCGAAGAATCCGTTTCGGCGTAGGGCTGACGACCAGGGCCCCGGATAGCAGAGTTCCTCGTATCCGTGATTTCAACAACATAAGTGCAATTAAATGTTGTGTACTTCCCGAAAGTCGGGAGAATCATGTCAGCTAAGTCGCTTAAGATCGACAGCCTCGAACTTGACCTTGAAAACCCGCGCATAACTGTCGCCACTGATCAGAGCGATGCGATGCAGCAAATACTCGACGAACAGGAGTGGCGCCTGATTAATCTGGCCGAAAGCATCGCTGTACGGGGCTTCAGCCAGATGGATCGGCTGATCTCCACGCCGGACGTGCGTAAAGCCAGCGGTTTCGAGATCAGGAAGGGAAAACTCATCACGACGCTTCCGGCCGAGGAGGCACTTAAACCGCTGAAGCGGATCGTTCTCGGCGGCTTCAATGCGATGGATAAGCCAAATCTTTCGCTCAAGGCCGATGCGCGCCGATCGCTGTCGAGAACATGACCGACAAGGACTTCGTCCCGAGAACACTGCCGACCGAAAGAAAGGGCCGGGCCGTCCGGATAGCGCCGCGCACCAACGTTGTTCCGAAAACATGCAGGCTCAATATCACTAACGCGAAGATCTCCGGCATTTATTCCGAGTTGAAGACTTTACAGCTCGGGAAACATGTGCATGCCATTGGCGTCCTTCTCAGAGTATTTCTTGAGTTGTCGGTGGATGATTATCTGAAAAACAAGGCCGGTTTGCTGCTCAGTTTTAAGGACCCGAAAAGCGGAAGGGAGATCCACAAAAAACTGAAAGACAAGGTGAAAGAAACTATCACTCATATGGTTGCAAATGGAGCCGACGAAAAAGACTTCAAAGGTATAACAACCGCAATAAACAATCCCGACGATCTGGTTTCGGTCGAGACGCTGCATGCGTATATTCAGAATCGCTTCTTCTCGCCAACGGATACGTATCTTACGACTGCGTGGGATAACGCGCAGCGGTTTTTCGAGACCATCTGGCGATGAGTGAACCAGGTCAACGAAACCTGATCCATTTCACGCCGCTACGCTATCCGGGCGGCAAAGCAAAGCTAGCGGCTTACATAAAATCCCTGTTGAAAGAGAACAGGCTGCTTGACGGGGAATATGTCGAACCCTATGCGGACGGCGCGGCTATCGCTCTGGAGCTTCTGTTTCACGAGTACGTTCCGCGTATCCACGTGAACGATGTGAGCAAGCCGGTGCATGCGTTTTGGGAGAGCGTGCTCAATCATACGGATGATTTCTGCCGCCGCATACTCAAGACGCCTCTGAGTGTTTCGCAATGGGATAAGCAAAAGAAAGTTTTGGAGAACGCAGCCAGTCATGACGATGTGGATCTGGGCTTTGCGACCTTTTTTCTAAATCGAACTAATCGATCGGGCATCCTAAATGGCGGGATCATAGGCGGCAGGGACCAGACTGGCCCGCAGAAAATTAATGCGCGCTTTAACGCCAAGGAATTGGTGCATCGCGTCGAATCGATAGCCGGACCGCGTGAACGCATAAACCTGACATGCCAGGACGCGTTGAAGTTCCTGAAAGCCGGTGCTTCACGCTGGCCGAAAGAAACGCTGGTCTACCTCGATCCGCCTTACTACGTCAAGGGCCGCGATCTCTATTACGATTTTTACGAGCATAAAGATCATCAAGCGGTTGCCGCATTTGTCGTACAAAACCTCAATCGGCAGCAATGGATTGTATCTTATGACAACGTGAAGCCGATACGTGATTTGTACCAAGGCGCACGCCACGTCGTGTACAACATCGGCTATAGCGCCCGGTCGGCTTCGCAAGGGTCCGAAGTCATGTTCTTCGGTGATGGCCTGAAAGTTCCGCCATTAATTTGATCAATCCAGATGACTGAAGATCGTGCGGGTATTCTTAGTCGCTTGGTTTAGCCGCCTTCCGCCGCTACGGATGAGAAAGGAAATCGGCTTCGGTCCGCTGATCACACCGTGACTGCCCATGCCTGTACAACGCGCAAGGATTCTGCGATGGTCTCCTAAACTGGAAAAGGTGACGGATAGGGAATTAGAAGATCTGCTTCATGATCTGGAGTCTGCGACGGTCGAGCGGACGTCGTCTGTTCGGGATACGAACAAGGTCGGAGAAGTAATTTGCGCGTTCGCGAACGACCTGCCGGACCATCGGCGGCCAGGTGTTCTTTTTGTAGGAATCGAGGACGATGGTTCGTGTGCGGACATTGAGATCACCGATCAGCTTTTGCAAAACCTGGCTGCGATCCGGTCCGATGGGAACCTTCTCCCGCAACCAACGATGGCGGTAGAGAAGCGAAGTATCGGGGGTTGCGACCTGGCGATTGTGACAGTGCAGCCGGCGAGTGACCCTCCCGTGCGGTACAAAGGTGTCACTTGGATTCGGGTAGGTCCGCGGCGCGCCCGAGCAAGTACACAGGACGAAAGGCTTCTCACGGAAAAGCGTCGTTATCGTGACCAGCCCTTCGATCTTCGGGCGGTTTCGTGGGCGACTTTGGAGGATTTGGATCGAGAGCTTTTCGAAGGCACGTATCTGCCGGCTAGCATTTCACCAGAAGTTTTAGCCGAAAACGAGCGGGAGTATCGGCAAAGGTTGTCGTCACTTCGTTTGTTCAGTCCGGGTGCGGACGGCGCACCGACGATTGCCGGGCTACTCGCTGTAGGAAGCGATCCACTCCGATTTGTGCCTGGCGCTTATGTTCAGTTCCTTCGGATCGATGGTCTCGAATTGACCGACGCAATACAGGATCAGAAAATCATCGACGGACCCATTCCCCAGATGATTGAACAATTAGATGATGTCTTGAAAGCACATAATTCAGTAGCAAGCGATTTCACATCGGCTCCTATTGAAGTGAAGGAGGCGGAATACCCGATCGTTGCTCTCCAGCAGATCGCGCGAAACGCAGTCATGCATCGGATTTACGACGGCACAAGCGCGCCGGTCCGTATAACTTGGTTTCGCGATCGCATTGAGATCAACAGCCCGGGAGGCCCTTATGGAAACGTCACTCCTGCAAATTTCGGGCAGCCTGGAATCACTGATTATCGAAATCCTCACATTGCTGAGGTGATGAGCAATTTGGGTTACGTGCAGCGCTTTGGAGTGGGCATCGCTCTGGCACAGCGCGAGATGCAAAAAAACGGGAACCCGTCGATCGAGTTTGAGGTGAACACCAGTTACGTGCTCGCGACTCTGAGAGCGAGACAGGCATGACACCGGTCATCGCCTTCTTTAACAACAAAGGTGGAGTCGGAAAAACTACGCTCGTGTATCACATTGCCTGGAAACTTGCCGATTTAGGCTTCCGGGTTCTGGCGGCCGACCTTGATCCTCAGGCGAATCTCACCGGAGCGTTTCTCGGTGAGGATGAACTGGAAGAAATCTGGCCGGAGCCGCCCGCCATTCCCAGGACAATCTTCGGCAGTTTGAAACCTTTGATCAAAGGGACGGGAGATATTGCGGACGTTGATACTCGCAGCATCAACTTGTATCTCAGTCTGGTTCCCGGCGATATCTCCTTATCGTCGTTCGAGGATGAACTGTCCGCACAGTGGCCCAATTGCCTTGATGGACAGGAGCGCGCCTTTCGTGTGACGTCGGCATTCTGGCGCATATTACAGCGTTCTGCTCTCCGATCAGAGGCGCAGGTCATACTGATGGATCTCGGGCCTAATCTGGGCGCTATCAACCGTGCCGCCCTGATCGCAGCAGATTTCATCGTCATTCCATTGGCGCCAGACCTTTTTTCATTACAGGGCCTTCGGAATCTCGGACCATCTATTCGAAAGTGGCGTGCGGACTGGAAGAGCCGCCTGGAAAGAAATCCGGAACCATCGCTGGATTTGCCTAAGGGAGAAATGTTGCCAGCGGGATACATCGTTCTTCAGCACGCTGTGCGGCTTGATCGCCCCGTTCAAGCGTACGCGAAATGGATGGCCCGCATACCGGGCGAATATGCTGGGTCGGTTTTGGGAGCTAACGCGGGCGCGGTCGACAAAGTGGATCGAAACCGGATCGCAGTACTGAAGCACTTTCAGAGCTTGATGCCAATGGCTAAGGAAGCGCGCAAACCGATTTTTCATTTGAAGCCCGCGGATGGCGCCCTTGGCGCACATCTCACTGCTGCAAACACCGCGGGAATCGAGTTCGGAGTGCTGGCTCACAAACTGATGTCTCGGGTCGGAATTCGATTGTGAGAGCTACGATCGCGTTGCGGAGAAAATGAGGCCGGAAGACGGAGGGTTTTCGGCTACAGGGGCCCGCGGGGTCGCGGGCGCGTGGGGCAATCGGCTAGGATGTGTAGTTGCGTCGATCGCTTCGTTTATCACTTGCTTGCTGCTTGCTTTGCAGCTTGCCGCAGGTTTCGTTTTCTTACTCGGTACTCACTCATGAGCAGTTGATTGATCTTGCCTGGAATGGGATTTTGCAGCCGCTTTTGAAGAAGCGATTTCCCCACACCACGGCGGCAGGATTGCAGGAGGCGCATGCGTTCGCCTATGGTGGTTGCGCAATTCAGGATCTGGGTTACTACCCGTTTGGGAATGAGTTTTTCAGCGACTTAACGCATTACGTTCGGACGGGCGACTTTGTCATGCGTCTGGTTGGGGATGCGCGAAATGTGAACGAGTATGCGTTCGCCCTCGGGGCCTTATCTCATTATGTAGGCGACAACGTGGGGCATCACGATGCAATCAATCCGTCCACTGCGATCAGTTTTCCCAAGCTGAAAAAGAAGTTCGGTCAGACAGTGACGTATGACGAGAACCCGCACGCTCATGTTCGCACGGAATTTGCGTTTGACATCGATCAGCTGTCTCGTCATCGGCTGGCGCCGGGCGCATACTTGCGATTCATCGGACTGCGAGTTCCGGTGCATTTGCTCGCTCAGGCGTTCGAAGAAACATATTCGATTCGGCTTGACGATCTACTGCGCGCCGGACGTCCGGCGATCCGCTCGTACCGAAGCTCGGTGCGGAGCTTTCTCCCGCGAATAGCTTATGCAGAAACGGTTCTTCACAGAAACGACTTTCCTCCTGAGATTGCCGATGCGGAACTCCAGAGCTTCCTCGATGCGATCGCGCGCACGGAGTTTCAGGCTGTCTGGAACCAGTACCGGCGCAGGCCGGGAGTGTTGACGCACTCAATCGCTTTGCTGATTCGCATTCTTCCGAAGGTCGGCGTGCTCTCTGATCTTGCGATTAAGATTCCGACGCAGGACACGCAGCACCTTTACGTGACAAGCGTGAACCGCAGTGTTGAGCTATACGGAAGTTTGCTCAAGCAACTGGGTGACAAGGCTTCCATATCAATTCCTGACCGCGATCTGGATACAGGCGAGAAGACCAAACCCGGGGCTTATGCATTGACGGATCGGACGTACGCAAACCTTCTGCATCGGGTCACGAGTGATGGGCAAAGACAGGTAGGGCCTGGTCTGAAGCAAGATATTCTCGACTTTTACAGCGATCCAAATGCGCCCATCGCTACCAAGAAGAACAAGGGGGCGTGGGAGCGAGTCTTGAAGGATCTGGAAGCGCTTCGGGCTATGCCGGACGGCAGGTAGCTATTTTGTAGCTATTCGTTTGCGGTGGATACAGGTGAAATGAGGGTTTTCCGGCAGTAATCGATCAACAGGGCTTTTCTGATGGTTCACAACTTCGCATGCTGCAACGTAGATCATTGCGCTGCCTAAGCCATCTTATGCTTGTCGGTGGGCAGCTGGAGTTTGCTAGCGTGAGTCGATGCCTCGGATCATTCATCAACTTAAGGTATTCGTTGCCTCCCCTGGGGACGTCCAAGCTGAAAGAACACGCGTCGAGAGAGTCGTACGAGAGATAAACCTTAACTTGTCATCTAGCAACTATCCCATCCAGTTTGAGCTTGTGCGTTGGGAAACGCATTCGTATCCTAGTTTCGGATCGGATCCACAGACCATAATAAACAAACAGATTGGCAATGATTACGATATCTTTATTGGGATCTTGTGGGCCCGTGTAGGTACGCCAACTCCTCGCTTTCCTTCTGGAACATTAGAAGAATTCGAGATGGCCTATCAAAGATGGAAAGACGCTCCCGACTCAATTGGGCTTATGATTTACTTCAAAGAAGAGCCGCTCACACCTTGGCAATTAGATCCGAATCACCTCGCTCAAATTCAAAAGTTCAAGGCCGAACTCCCCAATCGGGGTGGGCTTTATTGGACGTTCAAAACCGTCGACGATTTTGAGACCGACGTGCGGCTTCACCTGACACGCTCGGCCCAAGATTGGCGTATTAGGTTGGATGCTATCTCGGATCAAGAGCAATGGGGTACGCCCGATGTCAGTGCCCTAACTCTTCATTCGCAGGAAGCGAATGAAGCAGCCTTAAGCGTCGTCGATGATTACGGTACCGAACTGGGCTTCATTGAATATATGGAGTTGGTGGCAGACGTTAGTCAGCAACACTCCGCTGTGCTTGCGAGAATGACCTCAGCGCTGAAAACTATTGGCGAACAGATGGAGCAGCGAACCGAAGAGGCTGTAGCACTGCAGGATCGCCCTAGTCTCTCAGGAACTCGCGCAGTCTTCGAGCAAAGCGCCCGCGACCTAAACGACTTTTCTGCCTCACTTCTCGACGACATCCCGCAGCTTTCGCGCTTGCAGTCGGATTTGCTGAAATACATTGTCGGAGGGGCTACTGTTGCGCTTGATTTTGGTTCGGTAGGAGAAGCCCAAATAAACGGCGCTCTCACAGCGATTGATACATGGCTTGATTCGCTAACAACCTCTCGCACCCATGCCCGCAATTTTCGAGCCGTCATATCGTCGTTGCCCCGAATGGTAATAATTTTCAATAAGGCTAAACGAAGTGCGTTAGACGCTTTGGATGCTCTAGACTCCGCTTTGAGCGACATGCTGACGAGAATCGCGCAGGTGCGGGGTGAAATCCATGCTTTAGTGAATCGGAACAGCGAACGTCAATGAGCAGCAATTGAAGCGCGCGGCCTTGCTAGCGGTACGACTGAATCGAGCGAGCTAAAGCCTTGAATGAAGCCTCAGTTCTCTCCGGATTACTGCCCTGGAGTCGGTTCGGTCCACCGACCGCGCCGAGACCCGCTACTGTTCGTGTGACGCGCAAGGGAGACGGTGTTTCGGTCGCTTTGTCTAGAAAGGACGATAAATGCGCTCGGCTATCGAGAACGTGACCTAAATTGTCAATAGCTTAACGGATCTCGATGAACGAATCGCCAGCCTCAAGGCGCTCAATGATTCGAGGCCATATTTCTCGAAATAGATTGAGCAAATAGATCCTGCGGCAGTTTCCAATACGCAACCAGATCAGTTTGGCGATAGGCTTTTGTAGAACCATGCTGGTGAAGTCCTCGTCTTTCGAGATAAGAACCGAGCCGAGCGTTGAAACATAGCTCCATATTTCAGCATCGGAGGCATCACGAAGTCCCACATCAGCAACGTGCTGCGCATCCGACTGTAGTTCAGTTTCAATTAGGCGAGCGAGAGCAGGCGGAAGTTGATTGTCGATGAGAAATTTCACGCCGACAAGAGGACGGCGTGATCTGTCTGGCGAGCGGCATACTCGATTGCGGCGAGAATATCCTGGCGTTCGAGGTATGGATAATCTTGGATAATTTCTTCGAAGCTAGCACCTGCGCTTAATAGTTCCAAGATGTCAGTAACACGGATTCGCATGCCACGGATACATGGCCGGCCGCCACATTGCCCATCGTTGATTGTGATTCGGCTGAGACGTTCAGTGTCCACAGTTCATTTTATGAACTTGGCTGGATAAGATCAACAGCATGACTCAGCTATCCGCTGGTTGGCAGGAGCTTTGGAACAACTTCGAACATGTAGCGATAGCTTACATACTGACCGCCAGCATTGGTTGGGAGCGAGAACGGGAAGCACACAGCGCGGGCGTGCGCACTTTTCCGATTGTAGGGATGGCAAGTTGTGGATATTTGCTGCTGCTCGGCACTCAGCCAGGGGCCGGTGATCAGTCCCGCTTACTTCAGGGACTAATTACCGGCATCGGCTTCATTGGCGGGGGCGCGATTCTGAAGGAAGGCAGCACCATCAAAGGAACCGCAACTGCCGCGAGTGTCTGGAACGCGGGCGTGATTGGAGCGGCTGTCGCCATGAATCATTTCGGCATAGCAATCGCGCTTGCTCTCCTCAATCTGTTTACGTTGCGGGGCTTGCTACCTCTTAAGCGATGGCTTGACCGCATGCAGGATGACGTTTCTGATTGATGAGGAATTAGGTGAAGCACTGAACACTCGATGACTACAATAAAAGCAAGCTTCTGTCATTTGCTTCTAAATCACAGAATTTGAGCTAAAAGCGTTGGGCTTGTCTGCCCTTTTATCGAAAACCTGGGAGGTTATAGTGGCGAATAGTCGTTTGCCGGAGATAGTTTTGCGTCATGAAAAGGATCTGCTCAGCGAATGGATTCGGCTGCAAAGGGATTTTATTTCGACGCGAGGAAGCCGCGTCTCCGATTCCCAACTGCGGACCATGTCGCAGCAGTTTCTGCGGAGCCTAGTAGAGAGTCTTGAGCATTCCGAAATGTCTGGGATGCATGAACTGCTCGAGGATGTAAGCCGCCAGCGCGCGAGCCAAGGATTTTCACCGTCGGACACGGCTCACTTCGTCTTTTCTTTCAAACAGCCGCTTTTTGTTCGCATCAATATTGAATACGCAGATGACCGGAAGGGAATGGAAGAAGAGATTTGGAATGCAACGGAACTTCTCGACAAACTCGGCATGCACACCTTCGAGGTATTTCAGAAGAGTCGCGAAGAAGTGATTGTACGCCAGGGACAGGAAATGCTGGAACTCTCGACACCGGTCATCGAGCTTTGGCAGGGAGTTTTGGCGCTGCCGTTGATTGGAACTCTGGACAGCGCTCGTACGCAGATCGTGATGCAGAACCTGCTCGAAGCCATTGTGACAAAAAGCGCCGATCTCGCCATCGTTGATATTACGGGCGTTCCGACTGTTGATACGCTGGTTGCGCAGCACCTGCTGAAAACAGTCGCCGCTGCGCGACTGATGGGCGCCGATTGCATCATCAGCGGCATTCGTCCCCAGATCGCTCAGACCATTATTCATTTGGGCGTCGATCTTAGCGGCGTGATGACGAAAGCTACGCTCGCCGACGCGTTTGCGCTCGCGTTGAAGAGAAGAAACATGGCTATTACCCGCTCGTAAGAAAGAGAGGGCGCAAAAGACTCAAGTTATGGAGCGGATTGCAATACTGAAGCTTGACTCGTTCCTCCTGGTTACGATCCAGGTGGATATGCACGATCAGCTGGCGCTCGGTCTCCAGGCGGATCTGACCGAGCGAATTGTGCGCGAGCACGCGGCGGGAGTTTTAATCGATATTTCGGCGCTCGACATTGTCGACTCGTTCATTGGACGGATGTTGAGCAACATCGCTGGGATGGCGAGCATATTGGATGCCGATACGGTGGTTGTGGGGATGCAACCGGCGGTTGCGATTACGCTGGTGGAATTGGGGCTTTCGCTGCCAAACATCCGAACAGCTTTAAACGTGGATCGTGGAATGGAGCTGCTTCGATCCGGCCGGAACAGGAATGCAAGCAGCAATGGTTGTCAAGCAACTTGAACTGCAGCTGGTTGGGCCTGAGGACGTCGTGATAGTCCGGCAAGCCACGCGCTCTCTTGCTATTGAGATTGGATTCACTCTCATTGACCAAACCAAGATCGTCACCGCGGCCAGCGAGTTAGCCAGGAACACGGTAGTCCACGGCGGTGGAGGAAAGGTGAGGCTCGAATTGATCAAAGAAGCGTTCCGGCAAGGCGTGCGGCTGACGTTCGAAGACAAGGGACCCGGAATCGCTGACATAGATTGTGCGATGCGGGACGGCTACAGCTCGGGTAACGGTCTGGGCTTAGGTCTGGGCGGGTCAAAGAGACTTTGTAGTGAGTTCTCTATTGAGTCGAAGGTTGGAAGCGGGACGCAAGTGAGTATCGCTCGTTGGAAGGGGTGAGTTGTTGTGACACTCGTCATTCCTGTCGATGATCAGAGCCGGGTGGGCGAGGCGAGACGCGCCGCTAGCGAACTTGCGCAACAAGAGGGGCTTGATGAATCACTCGTCAGCAACGTGTCGCTTGTGGCGACTGAAATCTGCACCAATCTTCTGAAGCACGGTAAGGGTGGCGAAGTTTTCTTGACAGCGCTTTCACCTTGCGCCGGTGCTGGGGTAGAAATCCTGTCGGTAGATCGAGGACCCGGAATGGCGGATGTGACTCAGTGCCTGGCGGATGGCTACTCGAGCGTAAACACATCGGGAACCGGACTGGGGGCCATTGCACGTCACTCGACTGAGTTCGACATCTACTCACAACAACCGCAGGGCACGGTTCTGGTGGCGCGCCTGCAGGGGTCAGACGCAGTGCGAACTTCGGTTGGGACGGTACTGAAACCAATGTCAGGCGAGCAAGCCTGTGGCGACGCTTGGGGCATCCGCGAGAGGAGAGAGGCAATGGTTCTCCTGGTGGCCGACGGCCTGGGCCATGGGCCGTTGGCGGCGAGCGCGTCGGCTGAAGCCGTGTCCGCTTTTATGAGCATAGAAGACCTGTCGCCTGTCTCAGTGTTGCAGCAGGTACACGCTGCGTTACGTGGCACGCGTGGCGCTGCCGTGGCAGTGGCCTACGTCGGTTACGCGAACTCCGTGGTTCGGTATGCCGGAATCGGCAACATAGCAGGCACGCTAATCGGAGCAGACAAGCACTCCCAAATGATTTCTCACAACGGAACAGCCGGTTTTGAGTTCCCCCGGCTGCAAGAGTTCTCTTATCCGTTCAGAGACGAGATGTTGATCGTGATGCATTCTGACGGACTGCAAAGCCTCTGGAACATAGACGCTTATCCCGGCCTGCGACGCTGCGATCCATCTCTGATTGCCGGGATTCTATACCGCGATTCGGCACGCAGCCGCGATGACGTTTGTGTTGTGGTTGCGAGAATGCGAGGCGCCAGCTGAGGCCGCAGTCTTCTCCACTTTATCTCAAACCTATTCTGTCCGTCGGCATCGAACACGAACAGGACCTTGTGACGGCCCGTCAGCGCGCCCGTCAATTGTCGGCGCTGCTGGGGTTCGGTCAGCAGGACCAGACGCGCATCTCGACGGCGGTTTCCGAGATTGTGCGGAATGCCTACCAGTACGCGGGCGGAGGCCGGTTGGACTTCTCCATTGACATGCAAGGACGTCCGCAAGCGCTCTGGATGCAGGTGAGCGATGACGGGCCGGGCATTCGCAATGTTGCTGTGGTTCTTTCGGGAGCGTACGTTTCCCGCACCGGAATGGGGGTCGGATTGGCCGGCGCCAGGAGGTTGATGGATGATTTCGATGTATCGTCGGCGCCGGACCAAGGAACCGTGGTTCGATTCAGCAAAAGCATTCCAGCCGGATCGAGACCGATAGAATCGGCCGATCTGGGGGTGTTCTGTTCCTCCTTGTCTCAGCAGCCTGCGGCGGGAATAAGCGAAGAGCTGCAACGGCAGAACCAGGATCTTTTGCAAACTCTGGAAACGTTGCGTATTCGGGAGTCGGAGCTCGAGAGACGGCAGCAAGATTTGTTTCGCCTGAATCTGGAATTGGAAGAGACGAACCGAGGTGTACTCGCGCTTTACGCGGAACTTGATGAAAAGGCGGGCGCACTCAGACGCGCGGATGAGATGAAATCCCGATTCCTGTCTCACGTCAGCCATGAGTTTAGAACTCCGGTCAATGCGGTTTTAGCCCTGACGAGATTACTTCTGCAGCGCACGGACGGAGAGTTGTTGCCGGAACAGGAAAAGCAGGTTGCCTATATCCGAGATGCAGCCCAGCAGCTAACCGAGATTGTAAACGACCTGTTAGATCTCGCCAAAGTTGACGCAGGAAAGACAGAGCTGCGGCTAACGCCAATCGATGTGAGTCATTTTCTGGGCTCGATGCGAGGTTTGATGCGGCCCTTGGCCGTTAATGAGGCGGTGTCATTGATTTTTGAAGAGCTGTCAGACGGTCTTCGTTTTGAGAGTGACGAAAGTAAACTCGGGCAGATTCTGCGCAATCTGATTTCGAACGCGCTCAAGTTTACGCAGCAAGGCGAGGTGAGGGTGAGCGCCGGTCTTTCCGGCACGGGCGATGCGATTTTATTCAGCGTCAAAGACACGGGCATCGGTATCGGTCCGGAAGATCAGAAGCGGATTTTTCACGAGTTCACACAGGTTGAGCATCCGATACAAAAGCACGTGAAGGGTACCGGTCTGGGGTTGCCCCTCTCACAGAGGTTGGCGACTCTCCTGGGTGGAACGCTGGTGGTTGAAAGCGCTTTGGGGGCAGGATCCACTTTCAGGCTCAGCCTGCCCTATCGTCCTCAGCCGGACGCCGATGGGAACACGGCGCGGCAAACATCTTCATCTCAAAGCGGCTCTTCGAAAGCCATTATGCTGGTTGACGATGATGTGGCTGCCCGGTATCTAGTCCATCGATTATTCAATGGAACAACACATCGAATCGTTGAAGCCACAGCGGTAGGAGCGTTGGAACAAGCCCGCTTCGAATCTCCTGCTCTTATTCTTCTCGATCTTGCAATGCCTGAGCGCAGCGGCTTCGAAGTGCTCGATGATCTGAAGTCGGACGAGACGACGAAAGACATCCCAGTGATCATTCACTCATCAAACGAGATGACAGAAGCGGACTATGCGCGATTAGGGGACAGGCAAACAGCGGTGCTGTCGAAAGCTATTGGGCGCCGTCACTCGGCGCTTCGAGCGATCCGCGACATCTTAGAGGAGCCGGATCTTTTTTCCTCTGAGCCGGAGTTGATTTGAAGGTTTAGGCAGATGAGCGAACAAGCAATCATCATCAATGTTGACGATAACGAACCGGCCCGCTACGCGAAGAGGCGTATTCTGTCGCTGGCTGGGTTCACGGTTTACGATGCCGCGAATGGGGGCGAGGCTCTGAGTCTGATGACCCGGCATAATCCGGATCTGGTTCTGTTGGACGTGAATCTACCGGATTTAAATGGAATCGAAGTTTGTCGCCGGATCAAATCGTCGCCGGAGGGCGCCTCCGTCATTGTTTTACAGATTTCAGCCTCCTCGATAGCGGCCCCGCACGCCACCGCTGCGCTGGACAACGGTGCTGATTCCTATCTTGCTGAACCGGTTGATCCTGACGTTCTGGTGGCGACCGTGCGTGCGCTTCTGCGGCTTCGCAAGGCGGAACGCGAGTTATCGTTAGCCAATGCTCGTCTCCACACCGTGAACCGGGAACTATCCAGGTCTAACGAAGATCTGCAGCAGTTTGCGTTTGCCGCGAGTCACGATTTGCAGGAGCCGCTTCGAACGATAACAACCTTTGTGACGCTTCTTGAGAGAACCGCAAGCGCGAAACTCACAGAGGACGAGACGGAGTACCTTAAGCACATTGTTGTGGGATCAAGACGAATGCGGACTTTGATCGATGACCTTCTTCGATATTCGCAGGTGGGGACTGGGCCTGCTGGCGCAAAGCTCGTCGATCTGAATTCCATATTGGAGTGGGCGCTTGAGAATCTTCACGAGTCCATATCGAAATCGGAGGCCAGCATTGCATCGGACCGGCTTCCTACTGTGACCGGCGATCAGGCGCAACTGGGACTTGTGTTTCAAAACTTACTCGGAAATGCGATCAAGTACGCACGCCTAGGAGTGAAGCCGGAGATCCACTTGCGTGTTGCTCACGACGCTGCGGAGTCGATTGTTTCTGTCCATGACAACGGAATCGGGATTGAGAGCTCTTACCTCCAGCTCATTTTTGTCCCTTTCAAGCGGCTTCACGGGCAGGAGATTGCAGGGACGGGTCTGGGGCTTTCCGTTTGCCGCAGAATTATTGAAGCGCATCAAGGCAGAATTTGGGCCGAATCAGTCCCCGGCGAGGGCGCCACGTTTTGCTTTAGCCTCCCGGCCAGCATTGTCAGACGAGATGGTGTTGTCGTAGAGGATATACTTCAACGCCTTTAAATAGCCGTGAAAGAGAATCTTGAGTAATCGATCCATACTGCACGTCGAGGACGATGACGCGACAGCCCTTCTTGTCAAGTTAGCGCTGAAAGAAGCCGATGCAGGAGTGCAATGCAAACGGGTGCCAGATGTCGATACTGCTCTTCGCTTTCTTTTCACAAATGATAATGATTGGGCTGTTCATGTACCGAACCTTGTTTTGTTGGACCTCAACTTGCCTCGGCGGAGCGGGTTCGAATTGTTGACCCTGATTCGTGCAAGCAAGGAGCTGGACGGTCTCCGGGTGGTCGTTTTTACTTCTTCGTCAGCGCCGAACGACAAAAAGAAGGCTTTGGCGCTTGGCGCGAACGGCTACGTGACGAAACCTTTTACGTTCGATGACTACGTGAGCACGCTTGAGGATTTGATAAAGACCGGCCCGGCATGAGCGCGGCTAAAGCACTAGTAAGCGGAATTAATCTTGATGGTCAGACGCGTTGTGTTCACTATGGTTCGCGGCTGGATATTGTGGCCATCAAGATGAAATGCTGCGGAGTTTTCTATGCGTGCAAGGACTGCCATGAGGCGCTTGCCGATCACGCGATTCAAGTGTGGCCGCGCGGGGAGTGGGAGGAGACGGCGGTGCTGTGCGGGAACTGCGGAACTGAACTTCGGATACGGCAGTATCTCGAATGCGGAGACGAGTGCCCGGCCTGCCAGGCGAGCTTTAATCCGGGCTGCCGTCGTCACTATCATTTCTATTTCGAGATTGAAGAAACCGGCGTTTGACGGTTTTCAGGCAGGAGATGGGACGACCGAAGATTCCGGCGATACCATCCTGTTTGAGAATGGTGCAGGCGCGATGACAGAACAAGTCGATACGCATAGCAAGGCTCTGGCGATTAATCTTGACTCCAGTATTTTTGGTTCGTTTGCTGAGATTGGCGCGGGTCAGGAGACGGCGCGGTGGTTTCTGCGGGTGGGTGCGGCTTCGGGTACGGTCGCGAAGACGATTTGCGCTTATGACAAGGCTGTCAGCGATGATCTTTACGGTTCTGGCTCTCGCTACGTTTCTAAAGAGCGTTTGCAGGCCATGATTGCTGCGGAGTGGGTTCATCTGGAGCAACAGTTAGCCACGCGGTCGGAGCGCACTCGGGCCTTTGTGTTTGCGAATACGGTGGCGGCTCGGAATTACGCCGGTACAAATCAATGCCATGGCTGGTTGGGCCTGCAGTTTTGCCCTCAGATCGGCAGTAAGCTTTGCGGCGTAGTGCTGCATGTCAATCTCCTGGACGACACGAACGTTTCACAGCAGGAGTCGCTTGGCACGCTTGGAGTGAACCTGATTTATGGCGCCTATCATCAACTGCAAAGGCCCGATACATTCCTGGCCGGTCTGGGGGATGATGTTGGTCTTCAGCACCTGGAGATCGACTTCATTGAGACCTATGGAGAGCCTTTTGAAGAGTGGGAGCAGCGGTCTTTATTTGCTCGCCTGGTGTGCGGCGGGCTAGCGGCGGGTGTACTTCTGCCACATTCGGGTGAGTATCTAGCCTTGAACGAGGCTTTTTATAAGACGCCTGTGGTGGCAGAGCCGGGACAGTTCGAGGACCGCGAGCCGATCCATAACGAGATGTTGGCCGCGGCGGTGGCGCAACTCAGGGCATCCATGCAGTCCGGCAGTCAGCCTGCGGCACGCCTCCCTCGTGCTATGTTCTGTCTGTTTGCCGGCGAGCATGATGCCGCTACGCTCGTCGGGCGTGCAGAGAAATTACTGGACCAAGGCTATGACGTTTTGCTGACCAGGCACTCTGAAATGTATCGGATCAGTAAGCAGCTGCGAGACTTTACGGAGAATCCGATCCGGTTTGTGATTGGGTTGTCGGCGATGGTGAGACTGATCAACTTGGCCTATGCGGAATTGCAAGGACGGATACTGGAGGGCGTGAGCCGGCTGTTTACGCAAGATGTTGGCGTCTATGTACATCCGATGTCGGAGGCTGTGTTGCGGAGCAAAGTTCCCGAAGGATCTCTGGAGAGTTGGGAGATTCCGCGGTCGGAGCAGCTGGTGGAAGCCGACCAAATTCATCCGCCGATGCCGATCGGCTTGCTTTACAGCTATTTACTGGCAAGCCGTTTGATCGAGCCGTTGCGTTTAGCTTCTAAGTAGGTTTTGCGATTGTTAAGTTTCCTAGTTGAATTTTACTAATACAAACCTTATACTCAAGGCTGCCAAACGTTCTAGTATTTCTTCGATTGGAACACTTGTATTATGCTTGGCTGTGGGCGTGCCGCATGTTAACATTGCTTCATGTTTCGGCTGCCCTCAAGATATGGCCGAATGAGGGAGGCATACATGACTGCAGCAGTTTCTCCCGTGCTTGTCCCGTTGTATGACGAAGGGATGCGGTTTTGGCGGGAATTAATCAGCGAGTGTAAAGACCAGGTTTTGGCGATTAATTCTGCTTTGTCGCACCACGGCCAGGCGGTTGATGAACAGGTCGCCTATTTAGCGGATGAGGATTTACATCTTCACCGACTTCAATACCCTTCCACAACGGTGAAGGTCAATATTCGATTCGAGAGGTGGGGTCCGGTGCTGAAGGTGATGATTACCGGTCTTCAAACTCCGGATTTTGGGTTCTTTCCAAAGGAACTCGAGGTGCCGCTGGCCACGGAGGGAGATGGTTGTCTGGTGGCCGTGTTCGATGAGGGACGAAGCCTGACTCATCGTGAGTTGGCTAGCTATTTGACACAGCAATTTCGGCGCTGTTTTCCACGTATTACTCTTCCCTGCTCTAACCTGGCTTTTGCCTGAGCGCTCCTCGGCTTTACCGCCCGTGAATTTATATCGCTTGCCGCAAGGCTCGGATTTGGTATGTTGACCTGAATGTCAGAACCAAATTCGGTGGGGTTTAGCCGGAGTTCCTCGGTTGCATTTTGCCGAGGATTGATCTATCTGGCTTCGCTTCTGGTTCCCTTCTCAGTGCGCGGAGTGTGGAGAGAGGAGTGGCTCTCGATTCTCTGGCATAGGTGGCAGCACATGCTGCGGCAGGCGAGCGGCGAGCGCCTGGAATATTGGCGTTTGTTCGGTGTGGCGTTTTGGTCGGTCTCGGATGCGCTGGAGCAATGCATTACCAATGACGAGCTGCGCCGATGGTCCAGCGAGTTTATCAGGTCGCCCTGGACTTGCCTGGGGACAGGTGGATTTTGTGTTGTGGTTTTCGTGCTGGGTACGTGGGGAGTGCCGGCCACGCGACAGTTGCTGGTAGGATCGTTGGCGCATCCAACCAATGGGCATTTGGTGCTGATGTGGCTGCAGCCCTTCGGGCGCCGGCCTGGCCTGCTGCCCGCTGATGTTGTTCCTGATTTTCGGAAATTCAGCCGATCGTTGCAATCGGTGGCGAGCTTTACGGTGAAGGAATCGGTGGTGGATACGCGTCGTGCGCTCTCGCACGAAAGGCGCATTGTTCTGACGGACGAGCATCTGTTTGAAGTGCTCCGGACGCGTCCGGCAATCGGTAGTTTGAAGGGCCCGGAGTTTACCGCGATCGATTACCGGACGTGGATCACGCTTTTTCACGGGGATCCGAACGTAATTGGGGAAGACATTCTCATTAACGGAAAGCGCCACAAGGTTTCAGCGGTGCTGCCGAAAAGCTTTCAATTTTTGTCTCGCAAGCCCTCGATCTTTCTTGGGCAGGCGCCGCTGCATGGCGCGAATGTCATGGTGATTGGACGGGCACACAGCCGAGCGGATCTGTCGAGACTGAATCGCGAGCTGATCACGATTGCGCGGGAAGCGGACCTATATCACTTCGGCACGGACCCGCGACTGCATAGCGTGACCGTGCAGAGTATCCTGTTCACGCCGATTCGACTTTTTGCACTCTCGGTGGCGGCCTCTTTAGTGTGCGCTCTTACAGTGTCCCGATTCCGCCTGCGGCATGCGAGAGCGGCAATGTCGGGGACAAACCGACGAGCGGCTTTTCGGAGAGCAGCGTTTTTCACGGCGAAGCTGGTACTGGGGTTGACGTTGATCTTTCTGATCGGCCTGGAGTTTACGCGGACCGAATCCTCGATGTTGCTGTCCGGCGCCGACGGGGCAAGTGGTTTAACGATCGTCTGGTGCTTCGTGGCCGGATCACTCGCTTCATTTTTGTGGGCGGTGGCTGACCAGCGCGCTCGCTGCCGGGAGTGTTTGCGGCTGCTGACTTTACCGGTCCGCATCGGGAGCCCTGGGCGGATGCTTCTCGACTGGTCCGGGACAGAGATGCTGTGCTTGAAGGGCCATGGCGTTTTGCATGTTCCTGAGATGGAAACGAGCGCGAATGAGGGAATAGGCCGGTGGATCACGCTTGATGAATCGTGGCGTAGCTTGTTCAAGACGGGCCAAGATTAACGGGCGCTAACGAGAAGGGTACGGCGTCACAGTAGTATTTCAGATGCGTTCCTGCCAAATTGGTCGTCTAAAAAGCAGGAGAGAGCACCAATGAAAATTATCGCTGCAAGTTCCTGTTTTTTAGCGTTGGCCGGTGTGGCGTTGTGGTCACAGAGCGGACCTGGAAGCACGAGTGATCAGGCCTTTCTTGATTTAGCGGCCCAAACGGATATGACAGAAGCGCATTTGGGACAACTGGCCCAGGATAACGCTTCGTCCCAAGCCGTTAAAGATTACGCGAACATGCTGGTGACGGATCACACAGCCGATTACAAGCAGATTAGCCAGATGGCGGGCAAAGCGGGTTTAACCGTGCCCAAGGGTCTGGATGCCAAGCACAACACAATGATTGCGCCGTTCGAGAAGTTGAAGGGTGCAGCCTTCGATCGCCGTTATATTCACACGATGGTAGCGGGACATGAGGCGGCGATTGCAGCTTATAACAAAGAGTCGCGTGACGGGCAGAATGCTGATTTGAAGGCATATGCGACCCAGACTTTGCCGGCGCTGGAGAAGCATGAGACGGGCGCGAAGGATCTAATGAAGGGCAAAATGGCCAGCTAGGCAAAGCGAGATACGGTTTCTGCAGGGTCCCAGGCGCGGGTTGACAGCTTGTTAGGCTTTTGTCTATGCGAGGTTTGATTCCGGCTGCAGTGGCCGGTGCAGTGGCAGCCGGTACGATGCTGTACGGGATCCATGCGCCGTCATCCCAGGTTTTCGGTGCTTCGGTCTACCGTGGTCGCGGGAGACGTAGGAGTATTGCGCTAACCTTCGACGACGGTCCCAGTGAAGATACGCTGAAGTTGTTGCCGTACCTGGCGGATGAGGGCGTAAAGGCAACTTTCTTCCAGTGCGGAATGAATGTTGACCGACTTCCAGAGATTGCGCGGCAGGTGGCCGAAGCCGGACATGAGATTGGGAACCATACCTATTCTCATATTCGTTTGTGTCCTCGAATCGGGTGGCAGATGAATTTGCGGTCCACTCGCGAGATTTATGAGGAGTTCGCGCGAACCCAAGCGAGTATTGAGTTAACGACCGGAATTGTCCCTAAATTTTTGCGCGCTCCATACGGGTTGAGGTGGATGGGCCTGGGGTCTACGCAGCGCCGGCTTCACCTCACGGGCGTGATGTGGACGGTAATTGGTCACGATTGGGAGTGGAGAGCGCCTGAGGTGAGTGAACTGGTGCTCCGGAGATCGGCGCCGGGCGGGATTATTTGTCTTCACGACGGCCGTGATATTCAGCGGAAGCCGGATCTGACTGAAATGCTATTGGCGGTGCGGGAGATTGTTCCGACTTTAAAGGCAAGAGGCTATTCGTTTGAGACGGTGGGTGAACTGCTTGCTTAAGGGGGCTGACCATAATGCGTGAGCTGGCCGAGATTGTCGGCGCGGCGAGCGTCAGAGTAGCTTGAGCTTCGCTCTCACAACGAACCGCTTTGGCGCATGGCCTACATAGTGGAAGGGATAGCAGGTGATGATCGTGAGGCTCGGTTCGTCTAAGGTGTCAAGAACTGCGACGTCAGTTGGACTAACGATCTTCATCTGTTTTACTTCATAGACGTAGGTTCTGGATGTGGTAATCCGGATTTCGTCGCCGATTTTAAGCAAGCGCAAGGCTCGGAAGGCCATATCGCGATGGCCGGCAATCACGGCATTCCCGAGGCTTCCGATCGGAGCGGTATCCGACAAATGCCCCGGGCCTACGGCGAGCGTTCGCTCGTCATCTCCTTCCAGGACTTGTAAATCAAGGTTGATTCTCGGGATTACCAGATGGGCCACAGCCTGCGGTTGCGGCTTTCGGTGGGATATGTCATTAGAAATGAAGGCTGGGGCGGCCCTATTCATGTTCGCTGGCAGGGGATGATGCTGGAATGCTAAGTATTGAGAGATTTGGACTCCTGCGAAGAGCAATAGCACAGATCCCCCAATCCAGAAAGTGAGTTCGCTGAAGCGGAGTATTCGCTGAAGTTCAAAAGTTCGAAGCACTATAGCGATACCAGTGCCCTAGCGCTGATGACTGTGCTGACTCAGGACTTGGACCAGAGCCTCAAGCCGTCGATTTCGAACTTTAAGGCGCTCGGTTTCCTCCGTCGCAGGAGCGGCCCCAGGCTGAGGAGTAGAGGCGGCGTGGACTTCGATTTTCGCCGGAGCATTCACCTGCGATTCAGGAATGTTTCGAATGGAAGAACGGAAGGTGAGCAGACCGAGCGTTAAGGAGATACCGCACAGGCTGGCTGCGGTTACTACTTTCCATTCTTTTCTCAGATGAGTTCCGAGTTCGCCCACCTTCCGGAGTGAGAGCGGTGATTCCAGGGCGCCGTCCGGAATGTAGACGCTGAGATAGGCCTCATCGTGCTCTGATGAAAGAGTGACTAAGGCTGGCCGTTGGGGAGGCGATTGTTCCTTTTGCATTCCGTCCATGATTGACTCCTAGGGGCGTGATGTTTTTATCCGAAACCGCATCTGCACCAAGCGTAGCGAAAGGGCAGCAGCGAGCGCAATCAGCCCGTACAGCAGGAACGTAAACGTGTCAGACGCCGTTTTCGGCAGGCGCTTGCGGGAAACGCTAGCGACTTCGGTGTTAGAGGATGGCCGATTGGCGACTTTGTATTTGGCCGCCTTTACACCTTCTCCTTTGTTACTAGCCGTGATGTGTTCAGGAGAGAGAAGCCAGAGTGTCACCACTTTCATGTCCTCTGCCGTTAGGTTGGAAGGGAGCTTATCATAATCAGGATCTACGGCGAGTACAGGCTGAGTGGTCTCGTCCGTTATTTTGACGGCCTCTAGTTTCGGATAGGCAAACTCTACCGGACCTGAGCAATTCGGACACTTCCAGCCGCGAAGAATTTCATCCTCGGTCGAGGTTTTGAAGAGAACTAGCCCGTTTAGCGCACGGCCAGCCACTTGGCTCTTCGGCACGGTCAAGAACAACTCGTTAGTATTGTTTGCGCCAGAGATTCGGACGATGGCTCGATCATTGAGCCGATCTTCCACTGAGAATGTATATGTTCCCGGATCCAGGACCTTGCCTGGAACTTCCAATTGTTTGGCCACATGCAACGTCTGACTGGATTTTACGGTGTCAGCGGCAGAAGCTGCAAAGGTCAAGGTCGTCAGGGTCGATACAGCACACAGGAGAGTTCTTATCATAAGCACCTTTGTAATGGAGACTCTCAACAGAGTAACTCCGTAACACATACTATCCGATTGCTGGTTCTATTACCTTTACCCTTACGCTCCTCACCGTCTACTGACGATTTCCTTGACTAACCGATTTGCCGGATCGTCATACCAACCTCGAAACATGAGAATATCTCCGCGTAGGACTGCGGTTTTAAGCGCGCTAGTTTTTTTTGAAATAGGTCCGTCGGCAGTGTTGATAACCGAGAAGGCGTCTTTATAAATTGCTCGCGTTAGTGGGGAAGTTGAGGAATATCCGCTGCGCAGCTCGCTGTAGGGAGAGGACGCAGCGTAGTACGCAATATTTTTTTGCTCTGGAATTAGCAATACGTCAGGAAAACGGGCGGCGACTCGCCTGATTAGGAAGGCATCGAGGGGGCGAGACGGATCGCCATTGGAATCGATATAGAAGAGCGTTGCACCCCACCGTTTTTTGGCATAGGCAATTTTCTGAATGAGGACGTCAGCGGGATCGTTGGAATCTACCTGGTCAGCGGTTTTGCCGTCCGGCGAGATTTTTAGAAGCTGAGGGCGAATCGTCAAGCCGACCCGAAGACCCGCGCGCGTGAACCGCTTGAAGTAATCGTCAAGGACACCTGTCATCTCCGGAGCCAACCTTTCCGCTAGCCGGGGATCACCGATATAGGTGGTGGCGTGTGGAAATCGTTCGCCTTCCATGTCCCAGGTGATCATGCCTTGCGCGTTCATCTCTTTCAAGATGCGCACACTGTCATCGGCCCATAACAAGAGACGACGGCGGAATTGTGCGATTCCGGCGGTGGTTTGGGTGTCCAGGGTCTTGTCCAAAAACCAGCCGTTTGGGTTTGTCGGCCATCCGACCGCGGCCGTGCCGAGAATCAAGCTCCCGATTGGGCGGCGGTCCGGCCATTTAAGAGTGGGCGGATTGGCGTTCCGGAATGCAGCAGACAGGTCGGCCGTTTCGGCTAGCACATCCGGTTGCGCCGGGCCGAATCGGAGAGAGAACTCGAAGCGATCGCTGTGACCAGGGGGGATGGGGCGATCGATGAAAGGCAAGCTGTCCGGGTACATGGATTCCTTGCCGGTATTGATTCTAAGAGGGAACACTGAATTGGCAGGTTTATTGGAGGACCAGGGAAACCCGAGGAGTAAAGGTTTTCCAATTTCTTCATTGCAAAGAATCACGGACGCGGCGTCGAAGTGAAGAGGGAGAATGCTGGGAGCGCCAATGTTGGTGGCGAGCATCGGTGTTGTTCCATTGTATTCTTCCGGAGTTCTTGGAAACTTAAGGGCTAATACATCAAGGGATAAAGAGGCTAAGGTGGATTGGCTTTTATTTATTATTTGAATTGAAACGGTAACTCGGTCGTCTTTAGAGCGATAAGCGACCGAAATCTCACCCCACTCGAATACCATCTGTTCAGATTGTTTCTGAGGGTCGATCGAGAGATGACTTTGCGTGCCGGCGGGAGCGCTTTTCCCGGAGGACTGAATCAATTTCACCTCGTTGACGAGAAGAGAACCTCTTTGTAAAAACTCTCTTCCTTCGTATTTGAGGGAGCTAAGACCATTGGCAGTGAGCTCTATGGACACAGGTGAGTTTGTCTGTTGAGCCATAGATTGAGAAGAAACAAGCCCAATTAGAACTGCTAAAAAGCACAGGTAAATCATTCGATTAAGAATAGCGCTTACAAAATGCTGTACCAGTACTTGTTTCGGCAGTTTTACGAATTTTCTTAGCTTAAATCGCGACAGGTTTTAATCTGAATCAGGAATATCATTGCTTTCGCCTAAAGTCAGAGCGCAATCCTGCCGATAGCCTGCTTGAGAGTGTTAGCTGGACCATAAGAATTAAATTTCTTTATAAAATTCAATGACACATCGAGGATTTTACTTATGACTCAGCAAAGAAAGGCCGATTACTACCAGCGTTGACAGTGGCTTTTCTATTTGGCTTAATGACAACAAGGAACCCGACTAACAAGCATTAGGATTTATTTCGAGGTTATATCTCTCAATAACTCGGGTACTTATTCGAATTACTTACTGAACTTATAACTCTATGAATCGAACCATAATTGTCGCAATTGTCGTGTGTTTGATCAACCTGGCTGCGGGAAATGGGGCCGGCGAACCGACTTCCTCGACTTCGACTTCCTCGACTTCAATGTTGGGCGGCCAAGAGACCTACGTGCTCGGACCAGAAGATCAGCTGTCAATTCATGTACAGGATCTCGAGGAGATCGCCGATAAACCCGTACGGCTCGATCCAAACGGCTTCATCGACCTTCCCCTGATTGGGCGAGTTCAAGCGGCAGGGATGTCGCTAGATCAATTGCGAACGACGCTCGCAGCTCGCTTTGTGAAATACGTCGATAGCCCGAAAATCACGCTTAACGTTACTGAGTACCGAAGCCAACCGGTATCGATCTTAGGAGACGTAAACAATCCTGGAGTACATCAACTACAAGGTCCTCAACGCCTGCTCGACATGATCTCCTCTGCCGGCGGCCTCAAATCGGATGCAGGTCCGAAGCTGACGATCACTCGTCAGATTAAATGGGGATCACTGCCTTTACCTGGAGCTCACGCCGATCCCTCTGGGAAGTTCACGATTGCGGATCTTGATCTGGACAGGCTGGTGCAAGGACACAACCCTGAGCAGAACATCGATGTCCGGCCGCACGATGTCCTCGATATATCCCGCGCAGATGTGGTTTATGTTTTGGGCAAGGTCAAGAAGGCGGGCGGCTTCAGCCTTGGCACCCACCAAAGTATTTCACTGGTCCGTGCGCTGTCACTTGCCGAAGGTCTTGATCGCGACGCCTTACCGAATCGAGCGAAGATTCTGCGCGCGTCAGAAGACGGCAAGGTCGCTCCGGACGGAACGGCCATAAAGTTAAACGAAATTCTAGCAGGAAAGGCGCCTGATCAACTGTTGCATGCCAACGATGTTCTGTTCATACCGACCAATGTGGCGGGAGCTGCCATGAAGCGGGCAGCGGAAGCCGCCATTCAAGTCGGAACGGGTATTGTGATCTACCACTAATTCGATCTTTACAACTACGAAAAGATTTTTACAAGGAACTCTAATTATGCCGGATCGTCGCCTTACTGGGTCAACAACTAACTCGTCGCTGATAAATACAGGATATGTAGAACTGCCTCGGCCGATGGATGCGAGTTACTTTTCGACACGGGCTGAACAAGAGAAGGAGACCTCAGAAAGTCTCCTTATGGAATATTACAGAGTCTTAGTTCGTCGCCGTAGGACGATCGCCCTCATTGGGATGGTCGGCGCTCTGGTCGGTTTAGGTTCTACGCTGGGCGTCTTGCCGGTGTACCAGGCTCGGACATCGCTCGATATTCAAAGCTTGAACGCGGATTTTATGGGGATGCGCGAGGTGGCGCAAACTGGTCAGGGCGAAAGCACATCTTCTGAGTCCTACATCGCGACTCAAATCAAGCTTCTGCAGAGCGACACGCTTCGTGCACGGACGGTGAACAAGCTCGCGCAGAATGGGACGGTCACGCCCCTCTTGCGCGGCGATGAGTTATCGAATATACAGCGAAAGCTCCACCTATCCGATGCTCAGCCGTTAAGTGCGAAGGAAGTGCTCGACTATGCCGCTAAGAATGTCAAGATAAAGGCGCTGGGCGTCACCCGGCTCGTGGAAGTCACCTGTGGTAGCTGGAATCCGACCTTTTCGGCCGAGTTTTGCAATACGTTAACGCACGAGTTTGCCGAACAAGATCGGGAAGTACGGTGGAATGAAGCGCAGAAGACAAGTGAGTGGCTTTCGAGGCAACTAGCTGATTTGCGTGCAAGCCTTTCGCTTTCCGAGCGGAAGCTAGAAGGCGCGGCATCCAACGACGCGCTACTCCTCAGTCCAGGCAACGAAAGTGTGGCCGATCAGAAACTACGCGAGCTTCAATCGGAACTGATGCGAGCGCAGGCGGATCGTGTTGCCAAACAAGCGCAGTACACTATCAGCGTCACTGCGGCGCCAGAGGCAATCCCAGTTACTGACAATGGCCCTCTAAAGGAGTCTGAAGCAAAGCTAGAAGATCTGCGTCGCCAACTCTCAGCTCTCGTTCCTCCCTTAACGATGGAAAATCCAAGAGTGCAGCACATCGTCGCTCAAATAAAGGAACTCGAGCGTAGTGTCGCAGCGAATCGGACCAATGTCGTCGACCGGATGAAGAACGAATTCGACGCATCTCAAAAGCGAGAAAGTCTGTTATCCGCCGCTTATGCCGCACAGGAGAGGCGAGTTTCCGAAGAGTTGGGAAAGCAAGCCCAGGTGAATATGCTGCGGCGGGAGGTTGAGTCCGGCCAACAGCTCTATCAGACCTTATTGCAACGGGTGAAAGAAGCGGGTTTCGCATCCGCCATGCAGGCCTCAACGATTCGTGTAGTAGATGCCGCCGTAGCGCCTAAATTCGCAGTTACACCTCGGAAAGGAGCATCGGCCTTGGTCGGCTTCCTCGTGGGAATCTTCTTCGGTATAGGATTCTCCTTTTTTCGCGAACGCACTCAGACTCTGCTTCGAGTGCCGGGAGAGACAACACGTTACTTGCACCTAAGAGAGTTGGGTGTCATCCCTTCAGCAAAACGAGGTCTGCAGACAGCCTACGGGGCAAACAGGCTCTCAAATCCGACGGCATCGGCTCTTCCGCAGCTCACCGCTGCGGCCGATTCGGGGAGTCCCAAGTCTGAGAAGGTTTTGGATATGGCCGTGTGGCAGGATCAAGCCTCACTCGTCGCTGAAGCATATCGCACTACCACCTACTCGATCTTATTAGCAGGCAAACACATTGAAGGCTCGAAGGCGTATGTAGTTTCCAGCCCCAATGTCGGCGACGGTAAGACTACCGTCGTCTGCAATCTCGGTTTGGCGTTGGCGCAAGCAAATAAGCGAGTTCTTCTGATCGATGGAGATGTTCGAAAACCTCGCCTTCATAAAGCTATGCGAGTAGAAAACAAAATTGGTCTTCGAGACTGGTTGCGGGGCGACCTTGATTTCGAAGCTGTTCTGGCCTCGATCTGCCAAACCACTGCTGTACCAAATCTCTCGATTCTCACAAGCGGGACCGGATCAGACGAGCCAACCGGACTTCTTCATTCTCCCCGCCTGGAGCTATTGCTGAACCGCTTGGAGAGTGACTTCGACATCATTCTGATCGACAGTCCTCCTATGCTGCACATGGCGGATGCGCGTATTCTCGCGGGAAAAGCGAAGGGCGTCATTCTTGTATTCCGCGCTCGCACTACCGATCGTGAGACAGCTCTTACGGCTCGAGACTTGTTCCTTCATGATCGTGTTCCTGTAATAGGAACGATTCTGAACGACTTCGATCCTACGAAAGAAGGCAAGTCAGATCACTTCAAGAACTACTACGCTTACCAGAATCAGACTGCAGAAGCGCCCGAGGTTTCGAAAACTGCATGACCGGTGAGCTCATCAGACCCGAGGTTGAGCCACTTCTCGAAGGCGAGACGCTTGTCGAGGCTCCGATTTCTCGCGAAGTAGCCAAGCATCTCGTTCGCGGGACTTCCACACTCGGCTTGGGAGTCGCGATGGAGCGGGGCTTCGGATTCCTTGCAAATCTATTAGCTGCTCGGATTGGTGGCGTTTCGAATTTCGGGGCTTATTCGCTGGCAATTTCGACGGCAAACAATATCTCAACGTATGCGGCGGGCGGAATCGGATCGACAGCGGTTCGGTTCGCAGGCCGTTATTCGAGAGAAACGACAGGGTACGCGACTCTTTCAAAAGTCCTATTGATTGTCTCAACAGTATCGGCCTGTTTTGGAGCAGCTGGGCTCTGGCTAGGCGCATATCCGATTGCGGCTCTTCTGCACAAAACAAGCTTGACTGGTCTTCTTCGTTGGGCCGCGCTTTCGGTGGCCGGAATGATCATGCTCGAGTGTTGTCGAGGATTCTTGGTGGGGCAACGAAGGTTTGCTGCACTGCTGCTGTTGTCACTGACAGTCGGCATCGGCATGATTTCGCTATTGCCGTTAGCATCCCGTTTCGGATCGATTTACATGATTTCGAGTCAAGGTGCGATCACACTGGGCGCGGTGGGACTGTGTTTAGTTTTGTACCGACCCTTAGGATTGTCGCCACTCGCTTCCACGGGAGCTCCACACGCCGTGGGGCCGATGTTAAAGGAAGTTTGGTCTTTCGGGTTAATTCAGCTTGCCGGACTAGTCGCATCAAACGCGGCCGGATGGTGGTTGACGACCCTAATTGCACGATCTGACACCTCGATGGTGCAGATGGGGTTTTTCGCCATCGGCAGTCAACTACGCAACATGGTTGGCGTGGCGCCCGGGTTGCTTACTGAAAGCAGCCTGGCAGTGATGGCGGACCGCGAAAACAAGGAAGAGAAGACTCCGGATCATGTCATGGCAGTGTGTACGTTCGCGACCACTTTCGCTTCGTTTTTACTCGCCGGCATAGGTATCGTAATCGCGCCTTGGGCTTTGACGCTGCTATATGGCGAGTCCTATGCAGCAGCATCTGCGGTCACCGTGCTCGCTCTGGCCACTGCAGTTGTCCATATGGGAAATGCTCCCGCTTCTGCTCGACTTACTATTGTCTCGATTCGCCTTACCGGACTGATCAACACTCAATGGGCAATTCTCGTCGCGATCTGTGGCACGTTACTGCTATTTCACAACGGCAACGCCTGGAAGGCCGCTGTGATTTACTTGCTCGCGCACATTGCGTCTGCAGGCATGGTGCTGGTTTGCCTTAGCCGACGAAAGTGCGTACCTCCCGGTATGAATCAAGTTTTTATTTCCGGAACTCTCTTCACTGTTGCGCTTGCGAGCTTAGCGATTATTCGGTACTTTCATCCCGAGTTCACATCGATTCTCACGGTTGCAATTTTAGCTCTCCTCGTCGCGGGATCGGGGAGGTTATTTCTTATTGGGAAACGCTACCAGTGGACTCCCAGCCGTAGTTCGATGCAGAAACTTCTTCAGAATCGATTCCCATTTCGGACCGGGAGGATTGTGTGACCGAAACTGTTCTCGAAACGGGTAACAAAGTCTCGAGTCCCACCATGTTGGGCCGGGCAATACAAACGGACACAAGCCGGTTGAATCTGCTCGCCTATGTTCATCTTAGGAATATTCACAATTCAACTGGCGCCGGGCGGGTGGCACGGCAGCTTGTGGAACACCTTGCACGACGAGATGACGTGCGGCTCGAAATTCTTGCCGATCGGAGCGACTATGAGCGGATAATCCCTTTAGTTAAGGATCCCTGGAACAAGTTTCACTATCAGTTCATAAAGCAGGAGACTTCTCGTCAACAAGCTAGATGGTTTCTGCTTGCGAATCCGCGAGCCGAACATTACTGGCCAGACGTCGACGTTATTTATTGCACAGCAGAGTCGTATGTGCCGACCAAAAAAGCGAAACTCGTCGTTACACTGCACGATGCGGCCTATTTTGAGGACAACGCCCATCGGCGTGACATAGCGTTTCTCAAAACCCGGTTTAAGTGGAAGTATCTCTATAGAAAGTTAGAATGTAAGGCCGATCTGTTCCATACGGTCTCTCAATTTTCGGCCGATCGCCTAGCTCACTTTTTCCCTGACATAAAATCCCGGCTTCGGGTGATTCATAACGGTATCGCTCCTCAGTTTTTCGGTCCGATTACGCCGGCTGGGAAAGCATATTTTCAGGGACTTGGAATCGCCGGTCGTCCCTTCATTTTGTTGCCGGGAGGTCTTCATTACCGGAAGAATGCTGAGCTAGTCCTTCAAGCATGGCCGATGCTGAGCAGGCGGAATCCTGACTTAGTGTTAGCGATAGTCAATCACTCGAATCCTGGTTACATTGAACGAGCCAAGGCACTTGGAGATAACGTTCACATTTTAGGCTTTGTGCCGGATGAAGGACTTCGCACCCTCTATTCGAGAGCCCAGATAGTCTGGTTTCCGTCGCGGTACGAGGGGTTTGGAATGCCGGTGCTCGAAGCAATGGCTTGCGGAGCTGCGGTGGTAACAAGTGAAGCATCGTCGCTTCCCGAGATAGCAGGCAATGCCGCATTGATGGCAAGCCCTAGCTGCGCTCGACAGCATGCCGAACTTCTAGAAGGGTTGTTACAGGACGACAGTTGCAGGATTGAACTCGGCGAACGCGGGAGGGCAAGAGCGGCCCGTTTTACCTGGGACAATGCTGCCGAACAGCTGAAAGGACAATTCGATTCCCTGCGATAAGCGGTGCTCGATCGTGAGAGACAAAGTGCAGACGAACAAACCAATCTCGACCAGCGTAACAGTTGTACACCGCGGCGCTCGCGATGCCTATCAAGTATCAGCGGCCTTAGCGGAAGGCGGCTTACTAGAATCGCTGGTCACAGATCTTTACTGGCCTAACGACCGGCCGTTGGCACATCGTCTTACGAAGTTGATGCCAATGGGAGCCAAACAGCTGCTGCTGGCGCGGAGCAATCCGGAGTTACCTTCCAACTTGGTTCGCCAGTCGCTTTTCAGTGGCCTTGTTTCGCTCGTATCCGAAAAATCTTCTTCAATTCCCTTCTCGTTGAGACAAGGGCTAACTCGTTGGAGCGACGCTACCTTGGGCAGACTTGCTGGACGTAGAGCGGCACGTAAGAATTCACTTCTTTTGAGTTACAGCTACTACGGATATCACGCGTTTTCAGAGTACAAGCGCCCGGGAATGCTTTTTCAGCTTCACCCTCACCCGGCGAGTGTTCGCAAGATATTGGAGCAGGAACTTCGAGATCACCCCGACTGCAGACCCTCACTCGGGCAAGAGTGGGAGCTGTCACTTCCTGCAGCTGATTTTCAACGGCTCGTAACTGAGATCGACATGGCGTCGCACTGGTTAGTCGCTTCTTCATTCACCCGCCGTACTTTAGTCGAGAATGGAACTCCAGCAGGCGCCATCGATGTCATCCCATACGGAGTCGACACTAACCGTTTCAGTCCAGGCAATTTGTTGGACAAGAGATCGACCCGCGACAAAGCGCTTCAGCTTCTTTTTGTCGGCAGAATCAATCAGCGTAAGGGGGTCAAGTATCTACTCGAAGCGTTAAAGTTACTCGGAGACCGGAAAGTGCAACTCACAGTCTGCGGCCGCGTTGTCGACGATTTATCTCTCTTTAAACCGTTTGGCTCGCAGATCGAAATCAGACCTTCGGTGAGTGCCTTAGAGCTAGTTGAAGCTTACCGTCGAGCAGACCTGTTCGTTCTACCGTCAGTTGCGGAAGGGTTCGGCCAAGTTCTCCTCGAATCTCTTGCATGCGGCCTACCTATTTTGAGCACCACTCATACTGCCGCTCCGGATTTAGTAAGCGACGGCATCGAGGGCTTTGTGGTAAGACCCAGACAGCCCGAATCGTTGGCCGAAAGGATTAGCTGGGCCGCAGAGCATCGAGCCGAACTCTTTGAGATGAGAACGGCAGCACGAATGCGGGCAGAACACTTTACGTGGTCTCGATTCCGTCAAAGCGTACTTGACTCAGTTCTCCACTTTCTAGCAAATCAAGCCGGCAGATCCGAGGTGTTGACGCAGTATGTTTGAAGCGCTTCTTTGGACGGCGATCGCGATTGCCCTGATCGCTTTGATCTCGACTCTGGATGGAAGCCGAGATGTCTTTCATCCGCTTGTTCTCATCACGCCAATGATGATCTTCCTCTATGGTTGGATGCCGATGCGCTTACTGAAGGCAGACGGATTGTCGCGTTTCTTTGATGATCCAGAGCTCATCTTTATTCAAAGCCTAAACATATTGGGGATCCTGGCCTTTGTGTGCGCCTGTTTGGCTGTCGGCACCAAGGTGGGGCGTTTTCGTCCGAAGACCGAGCACCTACCGGCCGCTACTTGCCGGCGACTGCGGATTGGAAGCGCGATAGTCGGTGGAATCGGATTGCTCTGTTGGACAGTGTCGATTGTAAATGTCGGCGGTTTTGTGAATGCATTTAGTAAGGCGGTGGGCGGCGGCTGGGATGACAGTGGTTATATCCGCGACGGAAGCCTGCTAATTTTAGTCGGCATTCTTCTAACGGTTTCGGCAGCTGCGTCCGATAGGAAAGTACGTACAGTAGATTTCTTATTGTTCGGTCTGTTTGGAATGCCATGGATCTCGCAAGCAATGTTGACAGGACGGAGAGGTCCTACATTCGGGTTCGTCGTAGTTGTCTCAATGGGTTGGTTCATGTATCGTAACCGTCGTCCACCTGTAGTGCTTGTAGGAACGGCAGGTCTTCTTCTCGGATGGCTGGTCCTCTTTCTTGTGGCAAATCGGAGCAGTCTCTATATCGGTTCGGATTTCGACTTGAAGAGCGACGTTTCTGACATGGTTGAAAAACCAGATACAGGGAACGAATATATCTATGGAACTGGAACGGTGATTAGTTCCAAACGCCGCGACCATTACTTTTGGATGCGACGCTATTTAGCCCAACTTCTCGTGCGTCCAATCCCGACGGCTATTTGGCCAACCAAATATGAGGATTTTGGCGTGCCGGAGTTGCTAAACAATGCCGGTACTGGGGAGGGATTCTCAGATACTCTCGGGTGGACTGGGGCTATCGGTGCAGCTCCCGGAATCATTGCGGATTTGTGGGTGGAGCTGAGCTGGGGGGCAGTTTTAGCGATGGCTCTACTGGGCTGGCTATATGGATGGGCCTGGCGAAAAGCCGTGCTAAGTGGACCGGGGTGGAAAAGTCAGTATGTCATCCTCGCAGCGCTTTCGATTTATATGGTGATGCAAACCATGGAAGCCATCATCTTCCGCTCGATTCTACTTTCGACGCCTTGCTGGATCGTTTGGAGATGGGCTTTAAGGGCATCAGAAAGCGAACGGAGCATCAGGGTCCCTGCTGAACACGGCCTAATCGTCACGGGAGGTGCTTTAAATGCTTGAAATTGAGACTAAGAAAAAACCAAGTGCGGCAAAGCGCACTGCCAAGACATCCCGCGTTGTCGCTATCTGGATTGACTGGTATGCCTATCATGTCGGTCGTTTCCGAGGCCTCTTTGAAAATGAAAGACTCCGCGACAACGTGTTCGGCATTGAGATGGTGGGAGGCGTGGGAGTCCACGCAGGATTGAAATTCCGCGAGGAAATTCCGGCTTCCCTGCCAGTAAGAACCCTATTTCCTGGGAGTAACTGGCAACAGGCTAAAGGCTTTAGTGTCGCGATCGAACTTTGGAAATACCTGAGCGAGTTGAACCCAGATGTGGTGCTTGTGCCGGGATATTACACAGTTGCGGGATTAGCATGCGCATTGTGGAGCAAGGTCCATCATCGTCGGACGGTTCTGATGACCGAAAGCACCGAATACGACCATTCGCGGATTTGGTGGAGAGAGCTGGTGAAAAGCCTGCTGATCAGATCGCTTTTCGATTGGGCCGTGTCAGGAGGCAAGGCACACAGGCGTTATTTAGAACAATTAAAATTTCCTGCCAATCGAATCGCACGTTACTACGACGTAGTCGATAACGAATTTTTCGCAGAACGATCCAGCGCCATACGCAAACAGTTTCAGCCACAAGATTTTGGTCTTCCTGAAAACTTTTTCCTATATGTCGGAAGACTTTCGCCCGAAAAGAATATCGAGAGCTTACTTGCAGCGTACTTAGAGTATCGCCATACGGGAGGAACATGGGCGCTCGTATTGGTGGGTGATGGCCCACTCACGCCAAAGCTTCGGGAAACTTCACTTGTTTCACTATTCAACTCAGATATCTACTTCGAAGGATTGCGGAGTACATCGGAACTTCCCCAGTACTATGCTTTCGCAGGTTGTTTTGTCCTTCCTAGCACTCGGGAACCGTGGGGATTAGTTGCGAATGAAGCTATGGCCTCAGCATTACCTGTGATCATTTCTAACCGCTGTGGATGCGCGGAAGATTTACTAGCGGAAGGTCAGAATGGCTTTTCTTTCGATCCTTCGAATGTGAATGACTTGGCGGAGTGCCTTAAAGCGATGAGCGGAATGGAACCTGGTACACGTCTTGAGTTCGGAAGAAAATCAACGCAGATTGTGCATGAGTTTTCTCCGGAAAACTGGGCTAACGAAATCGCTCGGATCGGGGGCTGTTGACCTAATATGATAACTCTGACGAGTAGTTATCGTACATCTCCAGGCGAGACCAGCCTCCAGCCACGAATTGATCGGAAGACCTGGACAAGCGTTGTCTCGCATCTGGATCCGAAATATGGAGGTTTGAGCGCTGCAGTACCGGCACTCGGTTCTTCCGTTGCGAAGTTTGGATCTTACAGTGTGAATATTGCGGCTTTTTGTCACAGCCACGAACAGTTCTCTCCGTCGGTGGATCCAGATGTTACTGTGTCGTATCACATTGCAGGGCGCCTCGCCCGGCTCAAGAAATCTGCTGTACACGAGGAATTTCGGAATCTCATCAACGGCTCCGAAGGCATTCATATCCACGGTATTTGGGAGCAAAGCACTCTTATCTCAGCCAGTTACGCCCGCCGTTTGAGAAAACCCTACATCGTGTCGGCACACGGAATGCTTGAGAAGTGGGCCGTCTCAAACAAGCGGTTCAAGAAAGCGGTTTACGCGGCACTTTTCGAACGCCGAAACTTGCAGACGGCCACTTGTCTTCATGCTTTGACTGAGGCGGAAGTCACGGATTACCGGCGTTTCGGCTTGAGAAACCCGGTGGCTGTTATTCCCAATGGCGTTGATATACCTCCTCAATCGTCAAGAGCTACTTTCCTCGAGACCTTCCCTGATCTTCAAGGCAAGCGTCTGGTTCTTTTCCTCGGTCGAATTCATTTCAAAAAAGGTCTCGATCTTCTATGCGAAGCCTGGAGAGAAATCGGCAGGAAATGGCCAGAGGCACACCTTGTTTTAGCCGGTCCTGACTTTGAAGATACTCGGTCGAAGCTGGAAGGCGTGTTGTGCGGATCCGAAATTCGACGCCAGATTACATTTACGGGAATGCTGCGAGGTGAGATGAAGTGGAGTGCACTAGCCGCTTCTGATTTCTTCGTCTTGCCGTCCTATTCGGAAGGATTGAGTGTCTCAGTGCTCGAAGCGATGGGTATGCATTTGCCGGTCGTGATAACTAAGCAATGCAACATTCCAGAAGTTGAGGAATTAGGATGCGGGTTAGTTATCCAGCCTAATGTCGAAGAGCTTGAAGCTGGGCTCAACCATCTACTGAGCGCCAAATCCTCCGAACTAAGTGCCATGGGCGAGAGAGGGCGCGATCTGGTAATTCAACGTTATAGTTGGCCGGTAATTGGGCAGCAGATGTCCGAGTTATACGAGTGGACTGCCGGTGGTAAAGAGCCTCGAAGTGTTGACATCCATCAGTGAGCGGATTGCATGAGCCAAGTACGCCTTAATCAATACGATAATTCCTGGTATCAGCCCGGTCGATCGCTGCTGTGGCAAGTAGCTTGGTTTTTCTTGGGAGCACCGATTCTTCGATGTGCGTTCTTGCCGCTTTCAGGCCTGCGTGTGTCGCTGTTGCGGATTTTCGGCGCGCGGATTGGCAAGGGAGTGGTTATCAAGCCAGGCGTTCGGGTGAAATATCCATGGCATTTACAAACCGGTAACGATTGCTGGATCGGAGAAGATTGCTGGATCGATAATCTCACGACTGTGGAGATAGGAAATGATGTTTGTGTTTCGCAGGGCGCGTATCTCTGCACCGGTAATCATGATTGGACGCATAGCGCTTTCGGATTAATCGTTAAACCGATTCATTTGGGTGACGGTTCGTGGGTGGGCGCCCGGACCTTCCTGGCTCCAGGCGTCGTTCTAGAGAAGTGCGCAATAGCCGCGGCTGGGAGCGTCGTTTACAAAAATATTCCACAATGTGAGATTCACGCTGGCAATCCCGCATCCTTTCTAAAAATGCGTCGCTTTGACACCCGAGGGGTTGTCAGTATCACTCGTTCGAGCGAGTCGTCCGAATCGAATTCCCAACCTCGTTTACCCCGTAAAGGCGAGCAGGAGGTATTGGAAGTATGAGTGTTCAGTTGGAGACAATTTTATGTATGCGTTAGTGGCTCTTGGAATCACGGCTTTCATCCTCTGTTTCATACTCACACCGATCTGCCGGGATGTTTTCTTGAAGCTGAAACTCGTCGATATACCAGACGGTGACCGAAAGCTCCACTCGAAACCGATCCCTAGAATCGGTGGCCTTCCGATCGCGCTTTCATACATGGGTGCTCTCATACTTGTGCTTGCCTTTGCACCTGCTAAAGCGACGCTCGCCATTCAGCATCCTGGGCTCTTGCAGGCGCTGTTACCAGCTGCCGGAGTTGTTTTTTTGACAGGGTTGGTCGACGACTTACTTACACTCAAGCCGTGGCAAAAATTAATTGGCCAGGTTGGAGGTGCTGCGTTGGCAGTTCTGGCAGGAGCAAGAATCGAAGTGCTTCACGGTCATCCTTATAATTCCTGGATCAGCATACCGCTTAGCCTATTTTGGTTGATCGGGTGTACGAACGCATTCAATCTTATCGATGGGATGGATGGTCTCGCTCCGGGTGTCGGGCTGTTCGGAACGCTTACTGCTCTACTGGCTGCTGTACTGCAAGGCAATTGGGGACTGGCAATGGCAACGGTTCCGTTGGCCGGCTGCCTGCTTGCTTTTCTTAGATACAACTTCAATCCTGCTTCAGTGTTCTTGGGCGATAGCGGAAGTCTGACCATAGGTTTCTTGTTAGGCTGCTTCAGTGTGATCTGGAGTCAGAAGTCCGCCACGTTACTGGGAATGTTGGCGCCGATTATGGCATTGGCACTTCCGCTCTTCGATGTCGGACTGTCGATTTCCCGCAGATTTTTGAGAAACCAACCTATCTTCAAACCGGATCGCGGTCACATTCATCATCGATTATTAGCTCTCGGCTTGAAACCGCGCGATGCAGCATTGATCTGTTACGCAGTTTGTGTAATTGCAGCCGCGTTTTCTCTCATGCAAAGTTCCCTTTCTTATCATCTTGGCGGTCCGATGATTCTCCTCTTCTGCGGTCTGTCTTGGATGGGCATCAAAAGACTCAAATATGTGGAGTTTTCTACGACCGGTCGAGTATTGCGAGAGGGCGGTATTCTGCGGCTGCTTGAACAAGAGATTTATCTGGAGAGTTTTAGAGATGCTCTCGCCAAGGCGAACACCTATGACGAATGCTGGGCGACGATCAAGAGTGCTTGTCGAGAATTGGATTTCGCATCCGTCGAACTCTTGCTGCGAGGCCAGCGGTTCCAGGAACTTCTTCATCTTCATGAGACCGGTCCTTTGTGGCACTATAGCGTTTCGATTGGACGAGCGGACCGCATTTCATTGTCACGAGTCGGACAAAGTAAAGCGCCATCGATTCTCACTTCGTTCTTTGACGTACTGCAGAACGGTATCGAGATGAAAAATAAGCTTTGGTCGAATGGAGAAGATCCAGGTTTGGGCGCTTCCCCGCAAGGGATCCAGCTTCGCGAGCTCAAGGGTCGCGGATCACCGCGACGTGCTGCTGCAAGTTGATAGACCCGATCTCAGATTTGTGCCGTTCGGAAGTGGCAACGATCCGCAGTTTAGATGGCGTCTTGTTTTTAGGCTCCAGGGACAAATAACATGCTTTGCAAAACACTCAAAGACATATCCTCAGAGGCTGAGACTTATCCGCACTTATTAGGCACTTTCTCAATTTGGGATGTCTCCGAAGTCGCTTTGCGCCGAAGTGACCTGAAGACTGTCCTTTACAAATATCTGGACGGCCTCTCATGACTTGGCACTACTTGCAAATTTCGGACACGTTAGATCGTGAATTTTGCTCAGCGCTTTCCGAATTGACTGAGGTGGTGGCCTGGGAGCCCAAGATGAGCTTCTTCGGTTGGGCAAAGCAGGAGGGTTCAGAAAAATCTATCGTTGATCCGCCTATGGAGCGAGTTTGTGAGTTTCCATTGCAGAGGGGATTTACACGAGCGCCTTTCTCCTGGTTCGCTCAATTTGGTAGGAGACAAACGCAGCGAATGAGACAAAAGTGCGCTGATCCTGCCCGAACTCCGCTTGTCTGTTCGACACCGTATCACGCCTCTGTAGCCGAAAGATGGCCTGGACCAGTCGTTTATTATCTGATGGATCTAATGGTCGCTTACGAGAATGTCGATACACGAATCGTGCAACTTCTGGATATTCGAATGTGCAAGAGAGCCCAGCTTGTTTGTCCGAATTCCCAGCGTATTGCTGATTATCTGATCCAACAGGCGGATTGTGACCGGTCGAAGATTGTGGTCATTCCAAATGCAACCCGTCGTTCGAATTTGTTAGCGGAACCACTCAAGATTCCCGCCGGTGGTCCGCCAGATATGGCGGAGCTTCGACGACCGATTGCAGGTGTGATTGGGAATTTGGCTGGAAACCTTGACTGGCGTTTTTTGCTCGAGATTATTGAGCAAAACCCTGCTTTCACATGGGTTTTCGTTGGGCCAACGAGCATGAAAATTAAAGATGTTCAGGCGCGTCGGATGCGCGAAAGAGTAATCGAACACCCGAGAGCTAAATTCGTCGGCCGCAAGGCATACGGAGAATTGGCAGGTTATGCCCGGGCGTTCGATGTCGGCATTCTGCCGTATTTTCGCCGCGAACCAACCTTCTCAGGAAGTGCAACTCGGTTTTACGAACACTTAGCTGCGTGTCGACCTATGATCGCGACGGGGGGAGTCGAGGAGCTTTCTCGAAAACAGCCATTGGTGTATCTCGCGGAAACACCCGAACAGGCAACTCATCACCTTCGAAAGCTAGAGTCAGTGGGTTTCGATGACGGACAGATTGAGGCACGTTGGATGGCAAGCCGTGAGGGCACTTGGTCATTTCGAGCAGCCACTATGTACTCAGCCCTTAATGACAGTTTGAACTTCACTCATGGATTGAACGCTATGGCTAAGTCAATGCTCGAATCAAGTGCTGACCGAATCATCGCTCACCATGATATTGACCAGAAGGTAGGAGCGTGAAGTCAATGCCATCAGCCGTTCTCTTTTACCAGTACTTTCATCCGGATGATGTGGTCAGTTCCGTGCACCTCACAGAATTAGCTGAAGGGCTTGTTCGTCGAGGATGGAGCGTAACAGCGATGCCGTGCAACCGGAGCTGTCGAAACGACGCCGGGTCTTATCCACCCGCGAGCGAGCATTCGGGTATTCAGATTCGCAGAATTTGGCGCCCAGCTTTTGCACAATCCTCGACCCTGGGGCGCTTGGCTAATTGTGCCTGGATGATCGCAGCTTGGTCTATGCAGTGCTTTCGTCACAATCCAGACGTTCTTATTATCGGTACGGATCCGATCCTCAGTGTGATGACAGGTCTTCTATGGAAGGCTTTCCGGCCCAAAACCAAGATCGCGCACTGGTGCTTTGACCTTTATCCAGAAGCGGCGATGGCGGACGGAATATTGCGTCCTGGATTTGCTTTGAGCCTGCTGCAGAAACTCGTGCGTCAAGCTTACAAGTCGATGGACTTAATTGTAGACATTGGCGACTGCATGCGGAAGCGATTAGAATCCTATTCGAGTCCCGCGCGTTACGTGACGCTTCCACCCTGGGCGCTTGCGGAGCCCAATGGAGCGCTTTCAATCGATTTGGATCAGCGCGAATTGGTCTTCGGTAAAGCAAAACTTGGGCTACTCTATTCTGGAACCTTCGGCCGAGCGCATTCTTTTTCCGAAATTCTAAATTTAGCTAGAGAAATGAGAGATGTCGACGCTCATTTTTCGTTTGGAGTTCGTGGAAATCGCGTAGAAGAGCTTCGCGCGTCGATTGTTGCGGAGGACGTGAACATTTCGTTTGCTCCTTTTGTGTCGCAAGATCAGCTTGAAGCTCGCTTGAGTTCAGCGGACGTTCACATCGTTTCCCTGCGGGAGGAATGGACCGGAACAGTAGTTCCATCAAAATTTTTCGGAGCGATCGCCGCCGGAAGACCTATTCTTTTCGTCGGAAGTGAAGACTCCTACATCGCTCGTACAATTCGACGATTCGATTTGGGATGGGTGTGTACAGCTGGCAACGAGAGGACTCTTGCTCGCGAACTTAGAAAGCTGGCCGAGAATCCGTTCGAATTGCGTAGCCTCCACGAACATTGTCATCGTGTATATCAAGATTACTTCTCACGAACAAAGATTTTGGATGGCTTCGATAGGGAGCTCCGGGGATTGTTAGACGGAAAACGAATGGATCCTGTTGTGGCTGTCAAGGCGGAAGAACTCGACGAAGAAATGTCTGTCAGTATCAAATAAAATGTCCGCTTACATGGGCTGTGAAGTTCTTGAACGTCAGCACTTGGCATCTTTGATAATTGAAGAATTTGTATCGAAGAGAAAGCAAAGAACAGAACTCCAAAGTTGCAGTTTTTAGCCCAACTCTCCGGGTACGAGACGTTCGTAAGAAAGAGGTGGCACACGGGCGAATCCAAAATCTTCGATGCGATTGTAATCGGTTTGGGCGGAATGGGCAGTGCTGCCGCGTACCATCTGGCATCGAGACAATTGCGAGTTTTGGGTATTGAGCAATACTCGCCGGCTCATGGTTACGGTTCGAGTCATGGGAGCTCGAGGATTATTCGGCAAGCTTATTTTGAGAGTCCGGAGTATGTTCCGCTGGTACGTAAGTCGTTCCTTCTTTGGGAGCAACTGCAACAAGAGACTGGCGATCAGCTGATTACTTTAAATGGTGGTTTGATTGTGGGAGGTGAGGGCAGTTCGATCCTACAGGGGACGATTCGCAGTGCAAAGCAATACGATTTGCCTATTGAGCTTCTCGATGCGGCAGAAGTAAAACGCCGCTTTCCGGCGCTACACCCTCGCTCCGGTGACATGGGCGTTTTCGAGGTTCGAGCAGGTTATGTTCGACCTGAGGCTGCGATTCAGGCCTATCTGAAACAGGCCGACAAACAACAGGCCCAACTTCATTTCGATGAGAGTGTCCATAGCTGGACGGCTCATCGGGGCGGCGACGGGGTCACGGTCACGACGAGTCGGGCTATCTATGAAGCGAGTCGCTTAATCATTGCACCTGGGGCGTGGGCTCCCGAATTCTTTAAGTTGGGTGTGCCGCTTACCGTTCGACGACACGTGATGGCTTGGTTTGATCCTGGGCAGCAGAGCCGTGCGCTGTTTCTTCCGGAACGGTTACCGGTCTTCATCTGGGACGTAAATGGCATGGACTGCTTCTACGGATTTCCTTGCATAGGGGGAGATGTTCCAGGAGCAAAGGTGGCCATGCACAGTGGCGGCCAAACTTGCACCGCTTCGACGATTGATCGTGAGATTGCTCCGCAAGACATCGAGGAACTGAGGAAGTATCTTGCGGTCTTAGCTCCTCGCCTGAACGGTCCGCTTCTGAAGGCAGTTGCCTGCATGTACACCATGACGCCGGACCAGAACTTTGTCGTCGGAATACATCCTGAGTTTCGACAGGTTTCTATAGCTGCCGGATTCTCGGGACACGGGTTCAAGTTTGTTCCGGTGATCGGTGAGATTCTGGCCGATTTGGTGATGCATGGCCGAACCCGGCATCCGACCGCGTTTCTCTCCCCGGACCGATTCGGCGCGATGAGAACAATATAAGGAGGTAGGAACCACCTGTATGTGGGACTCCGTGTGAGCGTTCTTACATCTTTTACACAACTATGAAGTTGAAGCCTCAAATTGCGCATCGGGGAGAACGCGACCAGCTTGCTTCAGACGTGGACGACTTCATCCGGCAGATGTATGGGGATGTGCCGAGCAGCGATTTACGAGAATACCTTCGGCTCATTTGCGAACACATATCCCCCGTGATGACAGAGCTTCGAGACTCTATCGAGAGGTGCGATTTTCCGGTTGCTGCCGGCTCTTCGCATAAGCTTCGTAACATGACCAGCGCTGTTGGAGCCGTCAAAGTCAGCCAGTCTCTCTTGTCGCTGGAGCAAAAGCTCAAGGCGTCCGGGAGGAACGAAACTTTTGTTGCGATCGAAGAAATCGGCAGGACCTGCCACGAATTGACGGAAATTCTAGCGGCTCTCTTCGAGCGGGTGTAGAGAAAGTTAAGCCGAACTCGAATTCTTGCTCGACAGTACTCCCCGAATGTTTCGTGCCAGGTCATAGACGTTTCGAAAGACCGGCGCACTCTGAAACCAAGAGCTATGGATATCGCTGCGCGATGGTCGCTGCCAACCGAGATTTGGGGCAGCGATCAGCGTTGTGAGGCCTGGATTCGCCTGCCGGAACATGGTGAGCGCAGCATCCAAATGCATCGGCCCACCCTCCGGATCACCTGCCTTCCGAAGTTGAACACTTTCGAGATAATCGATCAAATTGCTTAGAGCAGGTTCTTTTATGGCGTAAAAGTGCGAGGTCCGAATGGGCCCTTTGAATGGAATCAGCGCAAGCGGATTTTGCTCCGGTACAGTTTCGCAATGGCCGAGGTAGAGTATGTCCCAAGGCTGTTGGGACGCAGTTCGGAGAGTTTCGAACTGGCTTATGATTTTCGGCGAGATGACGAGATCATCTTCAATGATCAAAGCTGTGTTGAGCGCCCGACTACGCGCCTCTTTCAGGATGGCGAGATGGCTCAGGAAACATCCCCGGACGCCGGCGCTTGGGAAACCCGCAGCATCTTCGGGCCGAATAGCCGGAAAAAGCTCGACCGATTGGTGATTGAGCCCAATACCGGACTTCTCAAGCTCCGAAAGTATAGCCCGCCGTCTATCTTTACGATGTGGCAGATTGACAATAAAAGTGCAATCGAATAATGCCGAAAGAGACACTAACAATTACTATATACGGAAAAATGAAATTTATTGTTAGGCGCCATCACTGATTATTGTCGTCGGCGAATTCTGTGAGGGCACGGAATTTCGGTGCTGTCGAAGGATCCTGATCCTGATATTCAAGAGAGCCAAAATTTCCGTATTGCGTGTAGGGCGTCACGTCAGCGTAGTGCATAAACAGGTCACCGCCAGATTGTTTCCAATTCTGAAGAAACTCCGCGTAAAGATCGTGGATTCGCGGACTCCGGTTAGCGGACTTGAAGAGCGAGATGAGCTGCTGGTTGTTCTGGGCGCTTCCGACTCCGATCAGAGACTGACCGCCTTCATAGGCCAGCAGTCGTAAGCCGTACTCCTGAGCAACAGCAGCGTTTGAGGTGATTTCCTCAAGCCCGCAGTTGCGAATGTGTACGAGCTCAATGTCGAGGATCTGATCGACGGTCATAGCCGTGACCTGATTGACTGTGGAGGGATCACCGAGAAAGCCGAATCCACCGCTGCTGGTATCGCTGCACATGCTGTAGTAGGGCGCGATGGCGAGCGCGTCCGCGTAACCGTAGGCATTCTGGAAGGTGACTATTTGCTGCGACATCCAAGCACTGGCTGCCTGCGATGGTAGAACTCGCACGAAACGGGAGGTATCTCCACCGAAGGCATCTTTCCAGATCTTGAAGATCTGCATGGAGCGAAGGGCAGTGTAGTACGCTCCGGCAACGGTGGGATCCGAACTGAGATTTTGGCCAAGGCCCATGTTCTGGACATATCCATTCTGCGAGAATTCGCCGTTCCATGTTTCGTTCGAATATTCAATATAGGCTTTGAGGTTTGGATCCAGCTGCTGGGAGACTAGCGTGGCGAACTGCCGGACGTAGTCATCTGTCGCAGCGTGCGGGATGTTAAACCACGCGTCGACCTGAAGCACATTCGCAAGTTGAATGATTGTTTCGAGAGGCACTCCGCGCCAGGAGAAAGTGTAGTCGGTGGGAAGCGGTCGATCGGACCAGGATTGAATTGGTGAGTTGTTGGTCACCTCCCATTCCATAAAGCGGAGGGTCTTCAGGCCCCGCAGCCGAGAGAGGAACGTGGGATGAAACGGCTGAGTTTGATAAGTATTTTCAAATCCAGGCATGATGAAGCGAATGTTACGAAGAGGGTTGTTGGGATCAGTTTCAGTGAGTTTGAGAAAGATACCGATTTGGTTGGCCGGGATGTGGACGATCATCTGGCCCGGAGTCTGGCTGACGATGGTAGCGGTATTGAGATCGAATTCGAGGGCGCCGGAGCCATCGTAAAAGAGGGTGTAATTGCCAGCTGGAAAGTCGGCTGAAGCATCGTCCAGCGCGTTATCGAGAATGATCGTTTCGGCGTATTGTCCGGGCTGCAGCGACGCGACCCATCCGTCCGGCGTTAAAGTGAGCGCCCCGCCCTGTCCCCAGGACATTCCTGATTGCTGAGAGATCCAGGGACGAGCCAGCTTAAAGATATCGACAAAGGGCCATTCACGCGTCCAGTCGGAGATCGCCACCAGATTTCCGCCTAAAGCGGCCTGGGGCTGAACCATGGGACGTGGATACGCGGTCGTCTGAGCGGACGCGACACTCGAACCACTGGCGTTCGTGGCAGTGACGTAATAGGTATAAGCGCCCCCGGAAACAACGGCCGTGTCGACATAGGTTGACGTACCTGTTGTTCCGAGCAACTGGAAGTTCAGGCTGTCGCTGCTACCCCATACCTGATACGAATCGGCACCGGCTACTGCCGTCCAGGAAAGCGTGGCTTGGTTCGAAGTGCTGGAAACCGTTACATCGGTTGGCGCTGCCGGTGACACAACGGTGGCACTGACGACTGAATTGTAATCTCCTGCCACGCGGATTTCGTCGATGGAAGTCTCGCTTGGATCCCATCCGCTGGCGTAGGCCAGGCTCTGAAATGCGAGCGGATTTGCCGTATTCGCTTGCACATCAGGGTTGGCAGGCTGCGCATCGAGCGATGGATTGATAGACAGCGAAACCGAATTGACGCTCCCGAATTGGATTTTGAGTGTGAGTAAGGCAGGCTGTCCTTGCACGATTGGGACGCCGCTTAGATAGACCGTGTTATCAAGCCGAAGACCCCAATATCGGATTCCATTCGCCTCGGAATCGGGACCGAAATAACCGATCTCTACGCCCGGCACCGATTCCCAGTAATCGACATTGCCGCCGTGGAGGGCAGTGTAGAATGTGTCGCGAGACGAGCCGTCCTTTCTCATAAGAACGCTCATCCAAATAGTCTGTCCAGGTTTACCAATCAACCCGCCAGACAGGAAGGACCTGAACGAACCGGTGGCACTCGTATCGAAATGCCGGCCTGCGGTCAGGAACTGATTTCCTCCGACGGCGTAGTTGCCGGCGCCAGGCAGATCCGGGTACTGTAGCGGAGTGCTAATCGCAATATTGAATCCAGGTATGGCGTTGTTATTTGATTGCACATCCCATGGACCCGCCCAGCCCGCGCCGGAAGCAGCTCCTAAGAGAACACCGGACGGCGCATCGAACGGCTCATAAGCCATCAGGGTTTGAGTGCTCTGAGCCCAAAGCTGGTAGGTTGATCCAACTAGTAACAACGTACAAAGAAAGAATTTATGAATTAACAAACGACTCCTCATCGGGCGGGAAAGAGTGATAAGGAATTTTTCAATAATTTCCCTCTCCGCGTCTATTAGTAATGTCGACCGAATCAGGCGTTCTTTACACTTAGTTTTGAAGATTTATTGAGATGAGGAAAGCTCGATTTTCACTATATTGGCCCTCGACTTTTTTACATATCACTCCGGTAGCGCTTACCGGGCTAATTCTTTTCTTGGGCTGCGGCAGGAACTCAGCGCCCACGGTGATCGAGATTACCGATCTGCGGAAAATGAGGGAGGTTAAGAGATTTGGGATAAACCTGGGCTCAACCAGCTTTTACGATTCTTCGCTCTTAACCAAGAACCTTCTTTATCGAAATCCGGGCTTCGAGGGAGAGCTGTACCAATCAGTGATCCGTTGCTCCACATTATCGGGGGACAGTTGCATTGACCAGGAGGATTCGACGAATTGGCCGGATGGCTTCTGGACGGGCGCCCAGTACGAGTTCATTTCAGGCGGTTCGAAGTCGCGAACGGGCATCATCTCGAGCTCCGATATTGTCGGCAGCGGGCATCATTTGCGGCTCAAATTTTCAGGAGGCGATAGTACCTCCAAAGAGGGCGATTATCTGATCCTGCGTGTAACCAAACCGGGAAACGCGCAAGCCGGTTGGTGGCCCCATGTTTGTTGCGGCGGGATGATTACGACGGAACTTGCTGATGTGGCGGGAAAAGAGGCAGGAAAGCAAGCGCTGCGCCTTTCCGATGCTCACGGAGGGGAGGCAACGGTCTCTTCTTATTTTGGCTATTCGGCGGAGCGAAGTTTTGTACTAGTTCGGGGTAAATACGACGTTGAATTTGTAGCCAAAGGTTTATCAGGATTGAACAGCCTGCGAGTAAGCGTAAAGCGGAACTCGACACCCGCTCAAACATTTCTCACGCAGGCGATTCATGTTGCAAAGCAGTGGCAACCGTACAAAATATCATTCACGGCAGACGAGGATAGGGCTGCAAAGGGCATGATAGAAGTGCAGTTCGCAGCCGATCAGTCGGACGTGTTGTTGGACGACGTAGCTTTAGAAGAGAGCGGGGATAATAATCCGACAGTTTTTCGCGCTAGTGTGGTCGGGGCATTGCAGGAGCTCAAGCCTGGCATCCTTCGGTACTGGGGCGGTCAGCTCGGCGATTCGCTCGACAATCAGCTAGCGCCATCGTTCGTGAGAATGAGAGCCGGCTATTCGATCTGGACTGAGCAACAGGACGATATTCGAGTCGGATTAAATGACTTTCTGGTTCTTTGCGATCTCATCAAAGCTGAACCGTACTACGTTCTTCCGATCACGTTTTCTGAAGCTGAGATGCGGAGCCTCACTGAGTTTCTTGCAGGTGCGCCCGCTACTGCGTATGGCACGAAGAGAAAAGCCCTGGGAAGAACAGAGCCGTGGACCGAGGCATTCGCAAAGATTCATCTCGAATTTGGAAACGAAGCATGGAATCCGACTTTCCGCGGAGGAACAATCGAGGATCCAGACGTCTACGCGGAACGGGCAAATGATTTGTTTACCGTGGCGCGTCAAACCGCAGGCTTCTCGGGGAATAAATTTGATCTGATCGTGGGCGGTCAGGCAGTTAATCCTACACGGAACCGCGAAATACTCAAGGCGAGCCACGCTCAGGACACGCTCGCGGTGGCTCCTTATCAGATGAATAAGGTCGACTCGTTTCGAACAAACGACGAGCTGTTCGGACCGTTATTAGCGGAGCCACAGGTAATCAACTCTCCGAGCGGCTTTATGGGCCTGAATAACAGCGTGGTCAAAGAACAGTCAAGACCGAGCCAGCTCTCCATCTACGAAGTCAACGTGAATACTGTGGAAGGCGGTATAAGTCAGAATGGTCTGGATTCTTTCATTCCCTCTCTTGGGACGGGTCTTGCGGTGATTGAGAATATGCTTCTTTCGCTTCGAGATCTTGGGGTTGTCAATCAGGTTTTCTGGTCGCTTCCTCAATATTCTTTTCGCAGAGGTGATGGCAAGACGGTCAAGCTGTATGGGGCGGTGGTCGATATGGGAGTAACCGATCGAAAGCGCCCACAGTATTTAGCGCTTCAACTGGCAAACAAAGCAGTGAAAGGAAATATGCTTGTCACTCGCCATTCCGGGTCGAATCCGACCTGGGATCAGCCGGCCATGAACGGAGTGCCAGGCAGCAATCCTCAGGCGATTGAGTCGTTTGCGTTTGCGTCAGGCACGGACAGGTCACTGATCGTTCTGAATCTGATGGTGACCGGGGCGCTCGATGTGACGTTCGCGGGCGCCAATGCGCCAAAGGGAACAGTCGAGGTAGAGAGACTCGGTTCACCAGATATACGGACCAACAACGAAGAAGCAGAGAATCTGCGGATCGAGCAGACGACGATAGAACGGTTCGATTCTTCGGCTCCGTTTCTCTTGGCTCCCCATTCCATGACGGTACTGGAATGGAAGCAGCCGTGATCAATCAGGCCACAATGCGCTGAAAATGGAACTTTGGCTTTGCTGCGAAGACCTCAGACTTTGCGCGCAGCGTTTTATCACCGCCATGCAGCAGGAAGCATTCTGTGAAGCCGGTCAACAGAAAAAAGACTGGGATCACATTCAATCCCATGTAAACGGCGGCCAGGGCGAAGGTGAGTCCCGCATAGATGCCGGCCAGAGCAAAGCTGAGAGAACGAGAAGGCGGCGCTAAAGGTGGGTTCTTTAGGCCATTCAGATATAAGCGGACGATGGTCGTTAAGAGAATGGCAAGGAGCAGACCGGTGGCCAGAAAGCCGTGCATTAAGGAGAGCAGCAGGTAATAGTTGTCGATGGAGGGCATTCCCGGGTCTTTTGGCCAGCCGCTGGTGCCCCATCCAAGCCAGCTTTTCTCTCGCGCCACGTCGACGTATTTGTCGATCATTTCCTTGCGATAGGCCGCAGTCTCCTGCGACTGCGTGAGTGCACTAGCGCGGCCGACGGAGGCATAGGCATCGAACCACATAATGGCGGGCACTCCAACGAAGATGAAAACAGAGAGCAGGAGGAGGGAGCGCCGTTTTATGTCTTGCCCTTTTCCGGCCCAATTCAGGCAGTAGGCAAGAAGCGCTCCTATTTGGGGACCGCGAGTAAAGGTCATCACCATTTCGACGAGCATTGCGCCTACAAACGCGGAAGATTTGCGCAGCTTTCCGGCAGACCATTTAAAGTAGGGCTCCCAGGCCCGATTGTCTTTCAACCAGAAAGCAAACTGGAGGCCAATCAGTGTGATGATGCCGTTCGATATGGCATGTCCATAGGGTCCGGCAACGCGGGGAAATCCGTATCGAAAGGTGGTGACCCAACCGGCTGATTGACCTGGAAAGAAGCGGTCGAAGACTAGCTGAAAGGGATTGACCGCAAATTTGAACTCGTAAAGCGTCGTTACAAAGACGATGGAAAGGCACAGTACAAATTGCTTCGCAAAGCGAATGCGCAGGGCGTGTGTGTTTATGAGCTGCTTGGCAAGGGCGTATGGAAAGACGCCAGAGGCGAGCATGTCGAAGATCATGTTTTGAGCGTCAGCGTATCCGGCGTTAACGTATTCTGATATGCCCATGACGAGCAGCAATAACGAGATCAAAAGATCGAGAAAAGAGAACTGCCATTTAGAGTTTCCTTTGATAACGAAGATGGCGACCAGGGGAAGAATAGCGGCTTCGTCAAAGGTCGGATCGGGCAGATGCGGAAGCACCCAACGGGCCCAACCTGGTAACAGGAGCACGGAACTGAGGTAGACCAGAATAAATGCGTCGGCCAGAGATCGGCGGATTGCGTACCAAATTGCAAAAAATGCCGGGACGAGAACGATGCTACCCATGGTTTTCGGAGCGAAGGTCGAAGACAACACCCGCTTCCCTAAAAACGGCCAGTGTGTCTTGGAGCGCGATTGTGTCGGAACAGTGTGTGTGAGCGAAGTGTTCTCCCCGCTCTGCGCAACGGTTTCGTCGATCCGCATCAGACGCCATGCTGGACAGTTCGTTCACCCATGTGTTGACGTCCCCGGCGGGAATGCTCGCAGGGTCATAATCGGGCGGAAAGTAATCTGCGATTCCGGTAGAGCGAGTGGCGAGGATTGCTTTACGGCAGAACATAGCGGAAACCAAAGTGATGTGACCGCAGGAGGTTGTCTCCGTCTCCAGAGGCAACGCCATAAAATCGCAATGTTTCAGGATATTCATGGCTCGTTCCAGCGGAATATTGCAGAGGATTTTCACATTGTTTGGAATTTCGACGTCAGTGAGGTTGTGCGGTTGCGCAACGACAACCAGGTTCAAATGCGCCAGTTGAGTCATGGCCAGGATCAACGTTCGGTAATCCCGGCCATCTTTGCCGAGAGCGCAGATATAGGCGCCGCTGATTTCGGGAGGATCCTCTTCGATTTGGGTGGAGGAAGGAGAGACTCCCCACCGCACCAGACGGAATCGATCAAGGGGTAGACCAAAGCGATCGGCGTAACGCTGTCGTTCCGGCTCAGAGTGCACGATGAATACACTTACCCTTTGGAAGGCCCATCTCGCCAGACGAAGTCTTATTCCGGAGGGAAGCTCAGCAAAGTGAAAAGAGCAGGCAATCAAAGGAATTCCGCACCCGACTACCCGTTGCGCGATGGCTGTCCATAACGTACTGAATTGGCTATGAGCGGCGATCGCGGCGGATCGCTTTCGATTTGCTTCGCGAACGCAGCGGAAGGCGCCTGCAATGCGGCTGAGGCGAGGCCGGGTGATCAGACGCTCCAGCCGGTTGCTTGGCTCTTCGTTACGAAAAAGCCAGATTTCGCCACCCCCGACATTCTTGGCGTACCAAGTCCAGCTAGATGGATTTGGGCTAAATACGGAAATAAACGGCAATGCGGTAATCCATAATACGAGTTTAGTTCTTCTGGATTACCGGCCTTTTACGGTTTAATTCGCGAACAAAATAAAAATAGTTATTCGGTTCCTCCGGCTTTTGCCCAGGCCAACCCGTCCGTTCCCTTCCCCGTGTCAATCAGATCTTTAACAGTCCAATCGGTGAGGCTAATGGCTGCAATCTTGTGAGAAGAGTCGCAGGAGACGTAGGCGATCTGATTATCAGGACGGATCAAGACTTCCTGAGGAGCCTTCGGCACGTCGATCGTATGCACAACGGCAAGTGTCTTCAGATCTATGACGGCAACTTTATTCGATGTGGGAACGGCAATAACCAACCAGCGACCATCACTGGTAGAGTCACTCCCGTAGCCCTTGCCGGGAAGCGGGACCCACTTTGTAATCTTATTTGTCGCGGTATCGATTACGGCTAAACGGGGTTGTATTTGATCGGACGTAAACACCATGCTGTCATCCGGCGAGACGGAGATGCGCTGGGTTTGGCCGGAGATTGGTATCACGGTGATGGTTTTTTTCGCTTCCATGTCGAGCACTGAAACAGTGCCGGGGCCGACATTGGCAGTGTAGCCACGGCGGCCATCATGAGAAAGCGCCAACATATGGGATTCGGGCTGCCCGGTAGGTACGGTTCCGATGATCTTGAGCGTTTTCGGATCAATGATGCTGATGGTGTGATCGAGCTCAGTCGTGACATAGAGCAACCCATCTTTGGGTCCAAACAGGGGGCAGTGCGGGCGAATGCCCCTTCCAAAATTCACACTTCCGGTGACCTTCTGGCTGGCAAGATCGATGACCACCATGTGATCGCCGTCCGTACCGGGCTTTCCAACACCGGAGTTGCCGTAGATCGGCACGTAGGCGGTCTTTCCGTCCGGAGAGGCGATCACTTCATGTCCTGTGATTCCGCCCTCCGGGACTTCGGCCATTTGCTTTTCTTCTCGGGGATCGATGATACCGAGGGATTGATCTCCCTTGTTAGCAACTAAGAGAAGACCACTGCCTCGCTTAGTGTCAGGCACGTGAGCGGCGGAGAAGGCCAAAGTAACCCCCAGAGACAAAGTAGTTAATGTGATGAACCAAGAGCGTGACAATCAAACCTCCATCAACGTGACGATGTGAGCGGCATCTATTCGAGGCTGCTCGCAAAAGATAAACGCGCCTCAAACCTACCACAATTCACTCGGGAACGGATGGCGACCAGACGGAGCAGCTTCTAAAGCACGAGATGCGGTGTCGCAAGATTTTGTTCCTGACGACACTCTGAAAGTCTTTGGTTGGCAGAGTCCATTGCTTCTTGCCAAGTATCAAACAAGGTGAAGGAGAGAAACCGGCCATTTCCTTGCAAAACCCAATAGACGAATCCCAGCTCCGATCGGGTTTGGCGAATCTGAAAAAAATCAGTGCGTCCTTGTCGAGGAACAGTCGAACGCGGCTCTTGCGCTCGCTCTTTCTTCCCGTACTGACGACGGGGCGGTTTGAACCAGCGCTTACTGAAGCTAGCAAGCACCACTACCAATCCGGCAATCAGGACGATTCCGGCGCTTTCCTTAGATTTGATGTCGATACCGAACCTTACCCGCAAAGAGACTTCTCCTGGCGCTCGTGAATTTAACTCAGCTTTCCTATAAGGGTACTGTAAACGCTGTGCGGCCCTGTTGCTTTTTTCTTTGATTTTGTAAAGTAGGGACCAGCATGAAAGGTTCGCGTTCGCAGAAAATTCCTAGTGTTAACAAGCACCTGATTCGATGGGTGGAAAAGACGGCCGAGCTGACAAAGCCGGCCAGAATTCACTGGGTGGATGGTTCGAAAGAAGAATATGACTTCTTGTGCAGCCAGATGGTGGATAGCGGAACGTTCACGAAGTTGAACGAAGAGCTTTGGCCGGGATGCTATCTGGCGCGGTCCGATGCCAGCGATGTCGCGCGGGTGGAAGACAGAACTTTCATCTGCTCGTTGTCGAAAGATAGCGCTGGGCCGACGAACAATTGGGTAAACCCTTTCGAGATGCGCCGCAAGCTGAAGGCCCTCTTCAAGGGATGCATGCGAGGGCGAACCATGTACGTGCTTCCGTTCAGCATGGGGCCGATTGACTCGCCGATGTCCCAGATCGGCGTGGAACTAACGGATTCGCCGTATGTAGTCGTCAATATGCGGATCATGGCGCGGATCGGTTTACCGGTGTTTCAGGAGATCGATAAAGATGTGAAGCGTGTAGTTCCTTGCATACATAGCCTTGGCGCGCCGCTTGCACCTGGTCAGGAAGACGTTCCCTGGCCCTGCAATCCCGAAAAGTATATTGTCCATTTCCCGGAGACGCGTGAAATCTGGTCGTTCGGATCGGGCTACGGCGGCAACGCGCTGCTTGGAAAGAAGTGTTTTGCTTTACGCATCGCATCGAATATCGCTCGTGACGAAGGATGGATGGCGGAACACATGCTCATCCTGGGCGTCGAAGATCCGAAGGGCGAGAAGACTTATGTGGCAGCTGCATTTCCCAGCGCCTGTGGCAAGACGAATTTCGCCATGATGATTCCTCCAGCCGGCTTCGAAGGCTGGAAAGTGTGGACTGTGGGCGACGATATCGCCTGGATCAAACCCGACAGCACAGGGCAACTTCGTGCCATCAACCCGGAGGCTGGTTTCTTTGGCGTGGCCCCCGGCACTTCTGCTCAAACCAATCCGAACGCTATTGCTACGCTGTCGCGCAATACGATTTTCACGAATGTAGCGCTTATGCCGGACGGCGGCGTGTGGTGGGAAGGGCTGACGGACAATCCTCCGGCCGAGTGCATCGATTGGCGAGGCAATCTATGGACGCCTGCAATCGCAGGGCAGACGGGCGCCAAAGCGGCTCATCCCAATGCCAGGTTTACTGCACCGGCCTCGCAGTGTCCGACAATCGATCCGGCCTGGGAGGATCCGGAGGGAGTGCCTATCCGGGCGATGATATTCGGAGGACGGCGAGCGTCGACGATTCCACTGGTCTATGAAGCGTTTAACTGGAGCGCCGGCGTATATCTGGGAGCAACCATGGGTTCGGAGACGACGGCCGCAGCGGCGGGCGCCGTTGGAAAAGTACGGCGTGACCCGATGGCCATGTTGCCGTTCTGCGGTTATCACATGGGAGAGTACTTCCGCCACTGGTTAAGAATGCAACGGACGCTCAGCACAACACCCCGAATTTTTCATGTGAACTGGTTCCGCAAAGATGCCGAGGGGCATTTTATCTGGCCCGGGTACAGCCAGAACATGCGTGTCTTAGAGTGGATTGTGAACCGCGCAAGAAATCGGGCAGAAGGCAAGGAAACACCGATTGGCTGGATGCCTACGTACGCCGACATCGAGTGGAAGGGCCTAGAGTTTTCCGAAGAGAAATTTTCAGAACTGCAGGTCTTCGACCGCAGCGCCTGGCGAAATGAAGTAATCGGTCACGAAGAGTTATTTATCGACTTACACGATAATCTTCCACCGGAGATGGTGTATGAGAGAGAGCTCCTGATTTGCCGCCTCTAGCCTCCTAGTCGACTTCAACTAGCGCCTCGTATTCCTAGAGGCTAAACAAAGTTTAATGTAGGCTTCAGGACTCCTCCACCGCAAAAATGCGAATATACTCATTGAAAGCACCCAGTGCTATCAGTTAGTTGTTATAAGGAGATTATTATTGATGAAGAAGATTATGATAGCCGCTCTTGGCCTCTCGATGCTTTCCGGAACCTTGGTGTTCGCGCAGAACACCAGCACCGATGCTAGCAGCACGATGACAAAGAAGACCAAGCACAAGAAGAAGGGTAATAAGAGCACGGACAGCACCAGCACGACCAGCACAAGCAAGTAAGTTAGCGGGTGCTTGAACCTAGTTAACCGCGGGTTGCTTATAGTAGTCTGTGGTTAGCCTACGTTAATGGGTGGAAGCGCACATCTCCGGATACTCTTCCTGTGAAATGTGCGACTATACCGTAGAAGGCATCTAGTTCATGCCTTGATTGAACGCTAAGGAGATACAACAAATGAAAAAGATTATGGTAGCCGCTCTCGGCTTGACTTTGCTTTCCGGGACCGTGGTGTTCGCTCAGAACACCTCGACCTCGACCGGCAGCACCGATACAATGAGCAGCGGTAAGCATCACAAGAAAAAGAAAGGCAAGACTTCGACTGACACAATGAGCAGCACCATGGGCAGCACGAAGTAGTCATTGCCTGTTAGCAATTGAATTTGCGACCGGTCCTGCGTAAATTGCGATAGGGTTCGTTATGCTTTTCGATTGTTGTGAGTTCCATCCAAAGCGGTCTCGAATGCCAACTGGTGTTCGATGCCGCTTTTTTATTTGGCTGCCCTACTACAGCTGATAGTATTTAGTTCCCCACCTGAGAAACTGAGGAAGCGTGTCTACGCTTTCGACATCCCAGATGATCACTACCCAATCTGCCACGATTGATATCTCCGTCGTGATGCCCTGTTTGAACGAAGCTGAGACACTTGCAGCCTGCGTTCGGAAGGCTCTGGCGGCGATAGAAGCCGGCGGTTATCAGGGCGAAGTGATCGTGGCTGACAACGGAAGTACAGACGGCTCGCAAGAGATTGCGGCCAGAGAAGGCGCACGGGTGATCTCGGCGCCATTACGGGGCTATGGTGCGGCTCTTCTAGCAGGAATCGATTCGGCGGCTGGAGAGTACGTTCTGATGGCGGATGCAGACGACAGTTACGACTTCTCTCATCTGTCACGGTTTTTGGGTGCTTTGACAAGCGGCTCTGACCTGGTGATGGGAAATCGTTTTCACGGCGGCATTGCGCCCGGGGCGATGCCCTTTCTGCATCGTTATTTGGGCAATCCAGTGTTGAGCTTTTTGGGACGACTGTTTTTTCGTACGCCGGTAGGCGATTTTCACTGCGGCATGCGGGCCTTCAGTAAATCTGCCGTGCAAGGGCTGGGCTTAACGACTACGGGTATGGAGTTTGCGAGTGAGATGGTAGTGAAAGCCAGTCTGATGGGCTTGCGTATTTCGGAAGTGCCGACCACGCTTTCACCGGACGGCCGATCCCGCGCTCCCCATTTGCGAACCTGGCGCGATGGCTGGCGGCATTTACGCTTTCTACTGCTGTACAGTCCGCGCTGGCTCTTTTTATACCCAGGTCTGTTTCTAATGATCATGGGTCTGTTAGCGGCGGCCTGGCTTATTCCGGGGACGCGGTCGTTTGGCAGCGTCAGTTTCGATGTGGATACGTTGGCCTATGCACTGGGAAGCGTGTTGGTCGGTTTTCACGCCTGCGTATTTGCCGTGAGCGCTAAAATCTTCGGGATCTCAACGGGGCTGTTGCCGCGCGACGATCGATTTGAGCGCCAGTCGCGATTTTTTACTCTTGAGACCGGCGTGACTCTTGGAGCCTGTCTGATTGCCGGGGGGCTTGGCGCATCTATTTACGCCGTTTCCATGTGGTATCAAGCTGGTTTCGGACAGTTGCATCCGACCGCGGCATTACGCATCACGTTGCCCTCGGTCACGGCTCTCATGCTTGGCGTCGAGATCATCTTCACGAGCTTCTTCCTGAGCCTTCTGGGGCTTCGTCGACAGAGCTAGTCCTCCGGCATGACGTTCTTCTTACTCTGCGCCTGGGGCGTGTGTATCTACTTTGCGCTTCTCGGTTACGGCAGGACGTTGCTTCGATGGCTTGGCATTGAGTCGGCCTCGTGGCCTCTGTCCGGTTTGATTGGCGCGTCGCTCCTCATTGCGGCGGGCGGACTTCTAAATTTGGCGGGCTTCATCAGACCCGCGGTTTTGATCGGGGCGGTCGTGATCGGCTTTGGGCTGTGGATCTTCCTTCAATACAGAGGCCGAGCCATTCGTCGTCCGTCATTTTTTGAGGAGTTACGCCAACTTTCGCAACAGCGTTTCCTTCTGCTTTTTACGCTTTTGCTTTTCATTCTCATTGCTGTTCCGGTTCTCGGAAATGTAAAGGCAGACGTCCGGACGTTCAACTTTTACGACGACCTTCCTGCTTATTTGACGTTGCCTGCTCAGACCATCCAAACCGGCTCGCTGCCGTTTGACCCGTTCAACGAAAGGCGTCTCTCCGCCAGCTTGGGGGCGCCTTACTTTCTTCAGAGTTTCATGATGATCTTCGGTGGAGTGCAAAGTATTCGGTTTGCGGATGTCTCACTGGGGATCGTTTTCTATGCCGGAGCGTTGCTCACAGTATTTCGCTTGCTGGGTCTATCCCGAACAGCCAACTTGGTTTTGGTTCTGTTGATCTTTCTTGTGCCGGTGGATCGATGGAATGCGACGTTCGTTCTCTTACCGGCTGCCCTATTTTGTTGCTTGTTCCTCATTCAAATCGATCCCTCACTTGACGAGCGGCCCGAATGGATTCGATCGCTGCTTCTCGGCCTCACTGCGGCTTCACTGTGCTGTCTTAAATCGAACTATCTGCCGGCCGCTATTCTGATTTGCGGGTTTTACTATCTGGGTCGCTTCGTCGTTGAAAAACGGGTGAATGCCTTGCGCGAAGGTTTTCTTTGGGGAGCCATTACTCTGGCGCTGTTATTGCCTTGGATGCTGGATATGAAACACAAAGAAGGGACGTTGCTGTTCCCTATCTTCGGAAGAGGGTACGACGCCAGCGCTTATGGTCTGATCCCGCTTCCTAATGGATTGCGAAGCGAGTCCGGTTTCGCAGCGTTGTGGGTTTGGATCACGATTCTTCCCACTGCGGGGCCGTTAATTTTAGCCGGTGGCGCCGCTGTTGCCGCTTATCGAAGCAAATGGGAGGGCAAGTGGATGGTTCCACTTTGCGCTCTGCTCCTGGGCGCAGCCGTGGCCATTGCTGCGATCGCCTCCTCGACCGGGGGAGAGTCGGTGGGAAGATACAGTCTTCCCTTTCAAGCGCCTGCTCTCCTGATCTTTCTGGCCTTCCTTTACAGGTGGCGAAAGCTTGTGCCGCAGCCGCCATGGTGGTTCAGATGGATGGGAGCCGTCATGGCACTGTCACTGCTGCTTCTGGGATACGTATTCGGCATCCGCCATGGTCAATATCACAGGGTTCTCGAAGATGCGAGACTGCTGACGGCGCCGGATGAATCGTGGTTCAGTCCTCCGGTCGAGGCACGGCGAGTACGCGCTTTACAAGCCACGGTTCCGGCCGGTGAACGCATCCTGGCGCGATTGTTCGTGAGCTATCCATTTGACTTCCAGCGGAACCAGGTATTCGTGGCGGATTACACGGGAATGGCAGGATTGCCGCCCGGAGTGCCGATCAACGAGACTCCGGAAGTTCTACGCAAGTACTTGCTTCGGAATCGAATTCGCTACTTGGCGTATGATCCGACGCGCACAGCTCTACCGGACGATGATCCTGCCACAACTTTGAGTCAGGTTTTAGCAGACCGCCAGAAATACGGCCGCCACGGATGGCTTTACATGCAAGTCAAAGTGGCGAACTCCGAGCAGCGATTGTTTTCGCGTCTGGCGAGGACCTATAAGCACCTTTACGACGATGGCGTAGTGTATGTGCTGGACCTTCAAACTCCCGGCAGTTCGACCAATTAGCGCCGGCGAACAACGCCGCTAAAGAAACGACGATCGGAGCCAGGAGAAGCCTGTTTGCGGGCCTCGCGGCGGAACTCCAGGATCAACTGCATCACCAGATATTCAATCTGGTCGCGAACCGTGTTGTAGACCTCTTCACTTTGTCCGATCGGATCTTCGATCTTCCATTCGCGCACCTGGATGGGGAGCCGGTCCGGGAGCATTCGTCCGCTCATGTTGATAATCAGATCGAAGTCGGAGAGGCGCAGCTGTTCGAGGTTTTTCGGATAATGGTCATCCAGCTTGATGTTCTTGGCTTCCATCACCTTTTTGGTTAGACCCTGCACAATCGGCGCCGGGGCAAACCCCGCGCTTTCACACGTCATCACGTCAGAGCCATAACGGCGGGCAAAGCCTTCCGCCATCTGGCTGCGGCAAGAATTCCCGATGCAAAGAAAGAGTACGTTTTTCTTCACGTGAATTAGTTGTTCCCGGACGTCATTTTCTCAATGAAATGGCGATGAATGGAATCGTCACCACTCAGCTCCGGATGAAATGTAGCCACTAAATGCTGTCCCTGTTCCACTAACACCGGCGTTTCCAGGTAGGAGGCAAGCACTTTGGCTTTTGGCCCGACCCGCTTAATAACAGGGGCCCGTATGAACACCGCCTCGGTCGCCTTCCCCCCTACTTCGATTTTAGCGATACGGCTATCGACCTGCCTCCCATAACCGTTTCGCTCGATGGTGAGGTCGAGTAAGCCTAAACTTTCCTGGTGAGGGTTCAGCACATCAGAGGCGAGCAGTATCGCCCCGGCGCAGGTGCCAAAGATTGATTTCGTTTGTCCAAATCGCCGCAAGGCTTCGAACAGATTCTCGAGCTTCAGCAGCTTCAACATGGTCGTGCTCTCGCCTCCCGGAACGACCAGGCCATCGATTTCAACAAGATCGTTCGCGGTACGAACTTCAACGGCTTCGGCGCCTGACTGCATGAGAACTCGGCGATGAGCGTCGAAGTCACCTTGCAGCGCGAGCACTCCGACTCGGACCTTGCTGGTGGAGAAATTCGATTTCAATTTTGGCTTACCAGCCTCGGGTCTGCATCAGTTCGGACGATTCGAGCTTCGAGATGTCTAAGCCCGGCATGGCTTCACCGAGTTCTTCACTGGCCTCCAGCAGCTTGACTGGATCTTGATAATAGGTGGCAGCCTTGACGATGGCCTTGGCCCGTTTCTCGGGATCGGCCGACTTGAAGATACCGGATCCCACAAAAACGGCCTCGGCGCCGAGCTGCATCACGAGGGCAGCATCGGCGGGAGTGGCAATGCCGCCGGCCGAAAAGTTCGGTACCGGGAGCTTGCCGTGCTGAGCGACCGAATGAACCAACTCAAGAGGCGCCTGCAAATTCTTGGCTTCATGCACCAGCTCCTCTTTTCCAAGAACCGTAAGCTGCCTCATTTCTTTCACGATGGTGCGAATGTGGCGCACGGCTTCGACTATATTGCCGGAACCCGCTTCGCCTTTGGTCCGGATCATGGCCGCCCCCTCCGCAATTCGGCGCAAAGCTTCGCCCAGATTTCGCGCGCCGCATACGAAGGGAACTTTAAAGGGATGCTTGTTCACATGGTGTTCTTCGTCGGCGGGCGTGAGCACCTCGCTCTCGTCGATGTAGTCGACGCCCAGGGCTTCGAGGATGCTGGCTTCGGTGAAATGGCCGATTCTGACCTTCGCCATGACAGGAATCGAGACGGCCTGCATGATCTCACGAATAATCCGAATCTGGGACATGCGGGCCACGCCACCTTCCTTACGGATATCAGCCGGAACCCGCTCCAATGCCATCACAGCGGTGGCTCCGGCACGCTCTGCAATGACTGCCTGCTCGGCGTTGACGACGTCCATGATGACGCCGCCTTTCAACATCTCTGCTAGACCGACCTTTAACCGAAATTGATCTGTTTGAAATTCCACTTGTTTACTCCCCTCGACTTGGCGAGTTGCTTCTTACCGAAATGACTACCTTAAACCAGCGCGGCGGCGGGTTCAAATTTTCTTGCTCGCTCTTTTACGGCGGCGGCAATGAGACGCTCTGCTGTTTCTCCGATGATGCCGATACCGCGCGTAATCTGCTCCGGACGGAGACCGCCAAAACAGATCCGCAAACCCCGCGCGTGAGGGCGGTGCGTCGAAAAGTATTTACCGATCAGGAAGGTAACTCCGCGCTGCTCGGCGCGCGGCAGCAGCGCCTCGGCCGTAATCGGAGCCGGCAACTCGATCCACAGACTCATACCGCCCTCCGGCCGCGTGTAGCGAGCGCCTTTCGGAAGAAAGCGATCGCAGGCATCCAGAGCGGCCGCCAGACGATCCGCTCCGGCCTGGCAAGTCCGCTCCAGATGGCGTCGCAAACCGCCGGATTCCGCAAAACGCAATAAGACCGCCTGCGATAGTTGATCGGAGTGTAAATCACTAATCTCCTTCGCCTCTGCCAGACGTGAAATGACCGGTTGTGGCGCTACGACCCACCCCACTCGCAAACCAGGGAAGGCAACTTTGGAGTAGCTGCGCAGCAAGATCGTGTTTCCCGTTGCGTCGAGCGTTTTTAAGGCTGGAAGCGGGGTTCCCGCATAGCGCAGTTCGCTGTAGAGATCGATCTCGACCAACACGCAGCCGAAGCGCTCCGCCATCGCCACGATTCGCTTTCGACGTTGGTAAGAAAGAGTTGCACCGGTCGGATTTTGAAAACTTGGCGTGACGATCAACAGACTCGGCCGATGACGCGTGAGACAAGGCTCCAGTAGATCCGGATCGATACCGGCCTCATCCACGCCGATGCCGACGATCTCGGCGCCGGTGCGGGCAAATACCCGCAGCATTCCGTGATAGACCGGGTCTTCCAGCACGACCGTACTGCCGGGCGTGGCAAATAGTCTTGCCAGGAGATCCAATGCTTGTTGACAACCGTTCGTGATGAGCAGGTCGTCGCTGGGCCGGGCGACACCCGATCCGAGCGCTTGCTCCCACAAAAATCGCCGCAACGGCGCGTAACCCCGCGAAGAACCGAGCTGGAGAATTTGGAGCGCTTCGGGCGAGTCGATTACTTCTTTTGCTAGCCGGCGGAACTCGGGAAGGGGGAACTCGTCATAAGCAGGGCGCGAGCTGGCGAAGCTAATCTCAACTGGCTGCGTGGCCGACTGCCACTCCGTTTCGACAGGCGGAAGGAGTGCTTCCCAGTCCCGGGCGATTCTCGGCGATGGAGGTTCGGAAGGCACTGCCACAAAACTACCTCGGCCAACCTGACCCTCCAACCGGCCATTTTCTTCCAGGAGCGAGTAGGCCGCGGAAACCGTAGTGCGGTTGATTCGGAGCTGGCCAGCTAATTCCCGGGTGGGCGGCAATCTATCGCCGGTCCGAATAACGGCTTCCCTAATCAGAACCATAATCGCGTCCGCCAACTGGCGATACATCGGAACGGTAGAAGCTGTGTCCAGCCGAATATGAGACAGGTCAGCGAGCAAACCCAATCATAACAGTTTGGACAGCCAATTTGGACTGGCAAGACCATCCAAAACGCCGAGCGAACGAGTCGATCGGATATCGATTGGGCATCCGAGCTAGGCTAGATCTAGAGAAGAATGCCGTGTCGAAACTCAGCGGTCCTCCTCGGCTTAGCGGTCTGGCCCCTCCTCCTGGGAACAGGTGCTGCGGGCGCTCAGAAGCGACGGACGAATCAGGACCCGAAACAACAGCAAATTGCGCCGCTTCCCCCGGAGCCACCCATGGCTCTGGCGGCAGACACCAACACCATTGACTTTCACATCTCTCCGATGCTTCGGACAGGCGGACTTTCGGCCCAGATCCGCCTGAGCCTTACTGATTTGATTCGTAACACGCGTGGCGAAACGATAGTCAAGCTTCGGGCGTTCGTGGCAGGTTCGGGAGACGCGCGACGTGTCCAGGCGCAGGTCACGGAGTTGTTCTCGGAACACAGACTGCCACTTCCGGCTTTGAGTATTTTGCAGGTCGGAGGGCTGGGCGAAAGCCGGGCCCAAGTGGTCATCGAGGCGGTGGTAGCCACCCATCACGACGTAAATCCCAATGGCCTGGTGTTCTTTTTCGGAAAGCGGGAGCGATCGCTCGAAAAGGCGCTGGCGCAGCTAAAAGCGGACACCGAGCTGGCGCACGTCACCTCGGAGGGCCTTCTCACCTGTACCTGTTTCGCTTCCAGCATTGAGAGTTACTCCGAGACCACGGCAGCCTTCCATCAGCATTTCGCTAAGGGAGCGTTAAATCTTGTGCAAGCCGTGCGAGACCCGCAAAATTCCAGCGCCAGGTGTGAAGCGGTGGGGCAAGCTTCTGCCTCACAGGACACTGACGCAAGTAAGATTTTGATTCTCGAGAACGCTCAGGCCACTCTGGTCCGTTCCTCGCAGTTGATCTTTACTGGCCTGCAACTCAGCTTCGGTAATTACCTGGCTGATGCCGAAGAGGCGTTTACGCGTTTGACGCGGGCGGCGAATGCGTTGGGCGCCAGTGAAAAACCCGTGCAGGTGGACGGATTTGCGCTCGACGCTTCGTCCGGTGCAGCCTTACGAAAACGGATTTCTTTATCCCCGAGTACCTTCACGATACAGGAGATTGAAGGATTGCCGAGCATCGACGCCTTGGCAGGGATTGAGGCCGTATTGGCGCCGAACGTCCAGGCTGCCGCGGTATCCGGACCTGAAAGAGCTAACGGTACAATTTCTCCTGAATGAAACCTTTGATCGCGACCTTTGGCGAAATCATGCTGCGCTTGAATCCTCCTGGCTTTGAGCGTTTTCTGCAGACCGCCCAATTTATTGCCACTTTCGGCGGGGGTGAGGCAAATGTTGCCGTTTCCCTGGCGCAACTCGGCGAGAAGAGCCGATTTATTACGGTGCTTCCTCAGGCGAATTCGATCGCTGATTCGTGCGTGGGTGAATTGCGGCGCTTTGGCGTGGATACCGAGCAGATCGTTCGCGGAGCGGGTCGCATGGGGATTTATTTTGTCGAAGCCGGCGCCAACCAGCGTGCTTCAAAAGTGCTCTACGATCGGGAAAACAGCGCCATCGCCCTCGCGAAGTCCGACGCCATCGACTGGAAAGCCGCACTAAAAGACGTCACCTGGTTCCATGTCACCGGAATCACTCCCGCGATTAGCGCCTCGGCTGCGGAGATGGCCATCCAGGCTCTACGGACGGCCCGGGAACTGGGCATCCAGACCTCCTGTGACCTGAACTATCGCAAGAATCTTTGGAAGTGGGGAAAATCGGCGTCCGAGGTGATGCCGGAGCTGGCGAAGTCGATCGACGTGTGCATCGCCAACGAGGAGGATTGCCAAAAGGCGCTGAATGTTCACGTGGATATCGACGTCGAATCGGGAAGTCTCGAACGGGAGAAGTACTCTGAGCTAGCGGAACGGGTGCTGGCCACCTACCCGAATCTGAAGATGATCGCGATTACGCTGAGGGAATCGAAGAGCGCCTCGCATAACGGCTGGTCGGCGTGCTTGCATACCGGCAAGGAGTTTTTGCTCAGCCGGTCGTACGAAGTGACTCATATTGTGGATCGGGTGGGAGGCGGTGACAGTTTCGCGGCCGGGCTTATTTATGGGTTGATTACTCTTCCGTCGCCTGCGGAGGCGCTCGAGTTCGCGGTGGCGGCTTCTTGCCTGAAACACTCGATTCCGGGGGATTTCAATCGCTTGACAGTGGAGGAAGTGAAAGGGCTTCTGTCCGGCGGGGGATCCGGGCGCGTTCAGCGCTAACGAATTCTTCGGCAACCTGGGAGCGCCGATGGGACGTCCGTCCACATTAACTCCGGTTCTTCAGCTCCAGGTATAATCCAGAAAGGCCATTCCAATCATGCAGTTTCGAACGCCGACCGTTATTGCGGCCGGGTTGTGTGTAGCTTTTCTAGTACTCGGTAGCCTGACTGCTCAGCAGCCTTCTGCAAAGCCTGCGAACAAGCCGCCGCAGGACGCGAAACCGGACGCCACAAGCCAGACTACGGTAGAGGTTCCCGCTTCGGAATCACCGAAGAGGGCAGGAAACACTCCTCCGGAAGACAAGAACCAGAAGAGTTCGATTCGGGTGCAGGTGAATGAAGTGATTGTTCCGGTCACGGTCACGGACGAACGAGGGCGTTTTGTTACCGATCTGGATCAGAAGGACTTCCAAGTCTTCGAAAACAACAAGCCGCAGTCCATTCGATACTTCACGCGAGAGCGTTCTCAGCCGGTAGTCATCGGATTCCTGCTTGATCTGAGCAGCAGCAGCAGGGTTCATTGGAAGAACTACCAAGCGGCCGGCGAAGAATTGATCCAAAATCTGCTGACGGGCGAGCCCAAATATTCGGGGTATCTGATTACCTACGGGCAGACAGCGGAAGTGGCGGTTGACACAACCCACGAAGCCGACCCGCTGGTACAAAAGGTGAGGAAATTGAAGCCGGGCGGCGGGAGCGCAATGTACGATGCCGTTTACCTGGCGTGTACCAGCCGCAAGCTGGTCAAAGGGGAACCGATCGAACCTCGGCGAATTATCGTAATCGTCGGTGATGGGCATGACAACGCAAGCAAGCACTCGCTCGAGCAGGTGATTGAGCTGGCGCAGCGCAATCTGGTTACGGTTTATTGCATCAGCACGCAGGCTTTCGGATTTACGAACGAAAGCGATGCCAACCTGGTTCGACTGGCCCAGGAAACTGGCGGCCGGGTGGTGTATCCGCTGGGCGATGTGTACAAGGACACCGACGGCTATCTCTCGAAGCCTTCCGACGACGGGAACTATGAACTGACGGTTGGGACCGGCGCTTACCGGTCGGCGGTGGATAACAAGATGTATCGCGCGGTGGCGGACATTGCCGGCGAGGTGACGACGCAGTACATTATCCGGTATGTGTCCGATGTGAGCACCGAGAAGGCGTACCGGGATGTCAAGGTGGTGGTGGATCTGGGAAGCGTGCGCGTACGCGCCCGGCGGGGTTATTACGCCAGTTCAGCGTCTCCTTGATGGTACGGCGATGGTACGGCCGTACTTTCTTGAGTTTGGTCTTGAAATCGTGGATTTGATTTACTTGTAAGCTGGTGGGTGTGATGTCGGCTCGCGTACTTAGCTTCAGCAATTATGCTCCGAAAGCCGGCGAATACTCCTTGTTGCTGTGTGAACTGCCCGGGCGGGGGGTGCAGACGGTAGGCGTTTTGCTCCTGGATCTTTCGAGCGACACTCTTCACGTCCGGCTACGCCGCGATTGGATGACGTTCGCCAGCGAAGAGGACTCGGAAGTCCTTTCGGAGCTAGAGGACGACCTGGTGCTCAAATCCCACGAGCAAGGCGGAACTGCGGTTCTTTCGTGGCTGGAGAGCGTTGCGTCTTTGAGCGTGCGAGTCACCGATCGAGAAGGCGTTACCGCGCGCGACTTTGATCGAAAACTCGGAGAGCTGTACCGGGAACACGTTCCGACGGAGGTTCTACGCTTCCGGACCCATCTTCCGCGTTATGCTATGGCCGTGGCCGCCGGTCCTTTTTTGACAAATCCGGACGACATTCAAGCTGACGACTGGATCGAAGTGCCGCCAGAAGTGCGCCTGGACGAGGGCATGTTCGTCGCTCAGATTCGAGGGCATTCGATGGAACCTCGGATTCCCGATGGCTGCTTATGTATTTTTCAGCGCAAAGTCGTCGGTTCGCGAAACGGGCGCCTGGTTCTGGTTCGCAATTCCGAGCTGGCGGACGACAACCAATACACGGTCAAGCGATATAAGAGCGAGAAACAGATCACCGAAGAGGGTTTCCTACAGACTCGTATCCGGCTGGAGAGTCTGAATCCTGCCTATCCCTCTTGGGATTTGGACGAAGATTCAGACAAGTACCAGATCGTCGCAGAGTTTGTACGCGTACTCGAATAGCTCAGTTTTTCTTGCGGCGACGCGCTCGTGACGGCATGTCTTCGGCGATTGCAAATTGCAGCTTGCGTTCCACGCTGTCGACGCGATCGAGCCGAACCCGAACCTGATCTCCGATGGAATAGATCTTGCGGCTGCGTTCCCCAATGATTTTGCGCCCATTCTCGTGATATAAATAGCGATCGCCCGGCAGAGTTTCCATCGGCACCAGACCTTCTACGAAGAGTTCTGTCAACTCTACAAAGAAGCCGAACTTGGTGGTGCTGATGATGAGAGCATCGAACTCCTCGCCGACCCGTTCCTCCATGAAGCGGACTTTCTTCCATTCGAGGAGCTCTCGTTCTGCTTCCGAGGCTCGGCGTTCGGTGAAGGAGGTGTCGGATCCGAGGTCGTGTAGAACCGGTTCTTCCATCAACGCCGTTCCGCTATCGAAGAAGTGAGCCAGGATGCGATGGACGATCAGATCGGGGTAGCGCCGGATCGGAGAGGTGAAATGCGTATAGGCCGATGCCGCCAGCGCAAAGTGTCCTTCGTTGCGATTGCTGTAGCGGGCCTGCTTTAAGGACCGCAGCATCAGGTAGCTTAGAATCCGTTCTTCGGGTGTTCCAGCGATTTTGGCGATGAGCCGCTGATAGTTTCGCGACGAGATATTCACCTCTTGCGGAAGTACGATTTGCCGGCGTGTCTTTCCTCCGTCACGGCGCTTCTGCACGGTGGGAAACTTCTTGACCGGGATCGCTCCGATTCCCAGCGAGTATCCGAAATTGGCGGCGATCTCTTCGAAGTCGCCCACCCGTTTGCCGTCCGGCTTTTCGTGAATTCGATACAGCGTCGGAATGCCTGATTGTTCCAGGTGACTCGCTACGGCTTCGTTAGCGGCCAGCATGAACTCTTCAATGATCCGATGCGCAATGTTACGCTCCGCACGTGTGACGCCTACCATTTGTCCGGAGAGATCGAGCTCGATGTTCGTTTCCGGCATATCGAAGTCGATCGATCCCCGTTTGGTGCGTTTGCGATTGAGGAGCAGAGCGAGTTCCCGCATCAATTCAAAGTGCTGCAGCTGAGAGTAATAGCGCTCTCGCATGGCGGCGTCGCCTTCGAGGATGCGGAAGACGTTGGTGTAGGTCATGCGTTCCGTGCTGCGGATGACGCCCCGTGTGAACTCCTGCGCGACGACGTCGCCCTGCCCATCGATCTCCAGCAGAGCGGACAAGACCAGTCGATCTTCTTGGGGGCGCAAGGAGCAAATGTCGGTGGACAGTTCAATGGGAAGCATCGGTACGGCCCGATCGGGAAAGTAGACGCTGGTCCCACGAAGCTGCGCCTCTACGTCAATCGGAGTTCCAGGACGTACATAGTGACTGACGTCGGCAATGTGAACGTGGAGTTCCCAGTTCTGATTGGGGAGGCGGCGTACCGATACGGCATCGTCGAAATCGCGGGCTGTCTCGCCGTCGATGGTGACGATCGGGTTCTGCCGGAAATCCCGACGGCGCCGGATCTCTTCCGCGTCATCATCCCGCGCGATATCGCGAGCCTGTTCGATCACCTCTGCCGGGAACTCGTGCGGCAGATGATGTTTGCGAATGATGATCTCGACATCGATTCCGAAGTCCTCGGGCGCTCCCAAGACTTCAATCACGCGGCCCACACCGGCCTCGTCGCCTTCCGGGAACTCAAGGACCTCGGCGTTCACAATCATCCCGTCCAGATCTTCCACCGATCTGACTTGAGGCGGAGCGGCGCCCACCCGGTCCAGTTGAGCGTGCGCCGGCGGGATCTCCATTCCTTCGGGAATCTCGATCCATTGCTGGATGCGATCGTCCGATGGAACGACGAAGTTGCCGCGTTTTCTCACCCGGAACTCACCGACGACGGTGATATGCGCCCGGCGGAGAATCCGGATGATTTCTCCTTCCGCCCGGCCCTCCTTTGCTACCCGTGTGATATGAACCAGGGCCCGATCCCCGTTCATTCCTTTGTCAGCCTGAGCCGGCGGCAGGAAGACATCGCCGACAAACGCGTTGTTCGCCCCCTGCAATACGGCGTCTGTGACGTCGGGAATCAAGAATCCAAAACCATCGCGGTGGATAGAGAGCCGTCCGGTCAAATATTCGCTGCCCGCTCCCGCTGCGATGAAGTGTCCGGAACGGAGTTCCACCAGCGCACCCCGTTCGACTAAGCCATCCAGCGCCTGTTCGAGCCCCGAGCGGTCTTCGCCGGTGAGACGGAGCTCTTTCACCAGCTGCTTGTAGCTCGCTCTGCCATGAGGCAGTTTGCGGATATGCGCGAGCAGCCCGGTTTCGGCCAAAGGTCCGGAGGCATCGGTCGAGTGCTTTGCCACTACCCGCGATTATAGGGGCACGTCCTGACGGAGACGCCGGCCCGTTATGATGACCTCACATGGAGCTCAAAGTAATTCGATTGCAGATCCCGTCCGATGGCAATCTCATCGTGGGACAGAGTCACTTCATCAAGACAGTGGAAGACATTTATGAAGCGATGGTCAATACTTCACCGCATCTGAAGTTTGGAGTGGCCTTCAACGAGGCTTCCGGAGATTGCCTTACGCGCTTCGATGGCAACGACGGAGAGCTGAAGCAAAATGCGGTTCAGAATGCCTCAGCGCTTGCAGCCGGGCACATCTTTGTCGTGGCTTTGCGGAACGGCTTTCCGATCAACGTGCTCGGCAGGATCCAGGCTGTGCCGGAAGTGGCCGGAATCTACTGCGCAACAGCGAACCCGGTGGAGGTCATCGTCGCTGAAACGGAGCAGGGTCGGGGCATTCTCGGGGTGATTGACGGCTTTTCTCCAAAGGGAGTGGAGGAGGACTCGCACGTGCACGCTCGCATGGAACTGCTGCGGCGGTTCGGCTATAAGCGTTGAATGGCTGCAACAGCCCGGCTTTCATAACACGGGCAAGAGTGCGGCTTCCCGCAGCGTTTCGCCGCCGAGCGAGCCAATTTGCAGATCGACTATTTGGTTTGGTTCACGCGGATATGACAGTTCGATTTTGAGGAAGTTGCTGCTGAGGGCCATCCCAGGCTGTTCTAACGTCACGGCCGAGAGCTTCTTCCCAATCATCCGCCGACGAAACTCCAGATGCTTTCGAAAGGATAAATCCCGAAGAATGGCGGTTCGTTCCCGGCGCAACGAGACAGGAACTTGGTCCGGGAGATCGGTCGCTTTCGTTCCAGGGCGCTCAGAATACGAGAAAACGTGCAGATACGTGAATGGCTGCTCCTCGACAAAACGAACTGTTTCCTGAAACTCGGCTTCGCTCTCGCCGGGGAAACCGGTCATCACATCGGCGCCGATCGCTGCATCGGGCATAAGCTGCCCGACCAAGTCCAGGCGCGTCGCATAGTGGCGGCTCCGGTATTTGCGATGCATTCGCTTGAGGACCGAATCTGAACCGGATTGCAGGGGAGCATGGACGTGCCGAGCGATGCGATCCTCGGCTGCAATCAGCTCCAGTAGATCGTCGCTCCAATCCATCGGTTCGACCGAGCTAATGCGAATGCGGCGGACGTCGGTCCGCGATAGCAGCTGACGAAGGAGGTCCGGAAAGCGCCGGCGCTCCGCTAAATCACGCCCCCAACGGCCTAGATTGATGCCGGTAAGGATCACCTCACAATAGCGCTCCCCTAATTCCCGGACCTGCGAGATCACATCTTCGAGATTGGCGCTGCGGCTCTTGCCGCGGACCGCGGGAATTACGCAGAAAGAGCATCGATTGCTACAACCGTCCTGAATCTTCAGGTTCGGGCGCGTCCGATTCTCCTGAACGTTGTGGACCGGAGTTGCCCGAAAGTCATGCTGAGCTCCAATGTCACTCACCCAAACGCGTCCATGGTAGTGTTCAGCGTAGTCTTCGGCGAGGCTGGGCCGAACTATATCTGCGATCTCGCTCTTGTGCGAATTGCCCACCACCCAGCGAACCCCTTCGATCGGAAGGAGCTCAGCCGGCGCTCGTTGGGCGTAGCAACCCGTAACCAGGATTTCGGCATCCGGGTTAGTGCGATGGAAACCACGCACTACGCGCCTGGCGTCGACGTCGGCGCTATTTGTCACGGTGCAGGTATTTACGACGATGAGATCGGCGCCCACTGGTTCATTGACCCGAACGAAGCCATCCGCCTGGAGCGAGGTTTCAATAGCTACTCCGTCTGCCTGGGAGGCGCGGCAACCAAAGCTCTGCACGTAGACCGACTTTCGCTTCATCTTTAGTTACCAGTTTAAGAGGAACAGTGTAGGAGCATCACCAGAGTGCCATACTGAAGTTTGTCTGCGCGATCGGGCAACTGCCGGACTACTGAACGGGTTGTGTCTTGCGAAAGGCAAAGCTTCGGGAGGGATGTCGGGAGGAAAGTCCGGTCTTCCCAGGGCAGCATGCCGGCTAACGGCCGGGGGTTTGTGCTCAAAGCACACGCTACGGAAAGTGCCACAGAAAATATACCGCCGGCCCGCTTCTGGCGGCCGGTAAGGGTGAAAAGGTGCGGTAAGAGCGCACCGCAGTCTGAGTAATCGGACTGGCAGGGAAAACCCCATGTGAAGCAAGGCCAAATAGGGGAGGAGGAGTGGCCCGCTCCGTCACAACTTCCGGGTAGGTCGCTCGAGCCCCGCAGTAATGTAGGGCCTAGATGAATGGTTGCCACCCGCTTCGGCGGGCACAGAAACCGGCTTACAGATCGCGCAGGCTCTTTCACCTAGCAAAACCCTTGACAGGATTAGTCTTCGGCGGGCTCTTCCCATTCGTCTACCGTGCGGGTATATCTTTTCAGGATGGCCAGTGACCCCGAGGAGGTGAATCCTGCCATTCGAAGCCGCCGGAAGGCGCTTGCCAGGTTTTTCACGTCTTTCAGAAACTCCGATAGGTTTTTGTTCCGATACTTTCGCGCCAGAAAGGCTTCGATCAGTTCCGCTTCGTTCGTGCCGGAGTATACCTTTTCAATGGCCTCGGTGGCGGCTTGATCCGCCACTCGTTTCGCTCGCAGTTCACGGAGAACCCGGTATTGCCCAAGTCCCTGATTCTGCAAGCGTGACGTGGCTAGCGCTTCAGAGAATTTGCGATCGTCGATGAGTCCATACTCTCGCAGTTTGTTTACCGTCGTGGCGATGTCGGCTGGCGTTTCAGCCCGGCGGGCGAGCTTCCTTTTCAACTCGTCGGTTGAATGAGCCCGCTGCCCCAGCACCTTCAGCGCATAATTCCAGAGTTGATCGGTGTTGAGCTTGGTGGGTTTGGCACGGAAGGCCATCTCGCGAAACGTTTGCTACTGTAGCATGCTCTACAAGATGTACAATTCGAGAAGAAACGGCTGTCCTATTCGATGGCTAAAATTAAAAAAAGGGAGATTAGTATGGAGGAAAAAAGCGGTTTTGGATATTTCTTGCTCGGTCTTGGGATTGGCGTAGCGGCGGGAATTCTCTGGGCGCCACGATCCGGTGAAGAAACTCGCCAGATACTTGCCGATAAGGCGGGTGACAGCGCCGATTACCTGAAGGCTCGCAGCGATGAGGGCCGCCAGTATGTGCAGCAGCGCGCGGCCGACACCAAAGATTACGTTCTTGATAAAACTGATTCTTTGAAGGGCGCTGCCTCCGATCTCTACGTAAAGGGCAAGGATTCAGCAGCCGACCTGTACGACAAGGGACGCACGACCGTCAGTCAACAGAAAGAAAATCTGACTGCGGCAGTGGAAGCCGGCAAGCAGGCTTACCGCGAAGCAGTGTCTGACGTGAAGACTGGGGCGTCGAATGTCACGTCGGCTGCCACCGGTTCTACCGACAAAGTGTAATCTGGAGCTCGCGGAGGGGACACTAACCTCCGTCTCCGCCTTAACATGGATCAGCAAACGCTTTTAATCATTCTTATTGTTTTTGTCGCTGTAGCGGCCTTCGCGCTCGTCATTCAGATGGGCGCTATGCTCGCGTTATTCCTGATTGCACGCAAATTGCAGAATCAGCTGATGGGCGTTTGGCCGGAGTTGCAGTCGATCATCGGCGCGACGCGCCGGACAACTGAGAGCGTTGAGAGGCACGTTGAGAAGATCGGCAACACGAGTACGGCTATCCTTGACACGACAAAGCAGCAGGTTGGAAAGATTGACGAACTCCTGACCGATGCAACCGTACGAGCGAAGGTTCAGTTAGAGCGGGCAGAGATGGTCCTTGACGACACGATGGGTCGGGCCCAGAATACCGTATCCATCGTGCAGCGCACTGTGCTGCGTCCGATCCGCGAGATCAACGGCGTGCTAACAGGAATTCGCACCAGCATTGCCCATCTTGGAAAAGGTGGCCGACCGACTGTCGATCACGTTACGTCCGACGAAGAGATGTTCATCTGACCTGAAGTCAGTGGATCGCTTCGTTAGGGTGCGGGATTGAGAAATAAAACCTCGAACCTTTGGTTCGCCCCGCGGTTACCCAAATTTTCCCTCCTACTCGTTCCACGATCCGCTGGCAGGTAGCTAGACCAATCCCGGAACCGGGAATCTCTTGGCCATGGAGCCGTTGAAACATTTCAAAAATCCTCTTCGAGTGTTCTGGCGGAATCCCCTGGCCGTTGTCTTCCACGCAGAAAGTCCATCCATCCGCTTCCTGCACTGCCGAGACGGAGACCCTCGGGAGGTCTTCCCCTCGGTATTTGATTGAGTTCGAGATGAGATTTTGGAAGATTTGCCGCATTCCGGTAACATCGGTCACAAGCTCTGGCAAACTGTCGTCCCATGTGACAGAAGCCCCGGTTTCTTTAACGATTGCGTCCAGATCCTCTACCAAATCGCTCAGTAGCGCCTGTGAATTCACCCTTTCCGGTTTCCGTATATCAGTGCTGGCGTGTGAGTAGAGCAGCAAGTCACGAATAAGGGAGTGCATTCTGCCAGCCGCCCCCAGCGTGAACTCCAACATCTCCTCTTCCTCCTGCTCGAGGCGAGAACCGAGACTTCTTTGCAGAAGTTGCAGGTAAGTAGTGATGGTTCGAATGGGCGCTTGCAGATCGTGGGAGGCGGCATATGCGAATCGCTGCAGATCTTCATTCGACCTTTTGAGGGCGGCAGTTACCTGCTCCAGTTCGATGGCCTTCGATCGTTCCTGATCCCGGAGTCGCTTCCGTTCCAACGTGGCCGCCAGTCTGGCGTCGAGAAACACCGGATCGTACGGTTTGATCAGGTAATCTTCGGCTCCCTTTTTGATTGAATCGGCTACGGCAACAAGATCGTCCGATGCGGAGACTACCAAGACCGGAACGTCAATCAACTGCGGCACAGCCTTCAGCGCGTCCAACACATCCAGCCCGTTCATGTCAGGCATCAGCAGATCGAGAAGGACCGCATCAAACGATTCAGAGATCAGCTTACCGATTGCTTCTTTGCCGCTGGACGCCTGGTCAACTTGATACCCCTTCCGCTCGAGATGGCGTTGGAGAACGTCCCGGTTCAATTCGTCGTCGTCCACGACCAGCAATCGTCCATAACTTGACGGCCTGTCGCCCGCAGCTCTGGGGATACGCGGAATCGGTGGCGCGGAAGCACGAGGCAAGGCGCCCGTACCGATGAACTCAACCAGGGTCGCGGTTGCAGCACGGATCCTGTCGATATCCGCCTGGTTCGAGCCGGAAAGCTTCGATGCATCTTCCCGTATCTGACAGACGTGTCCGGACATCGAGCGCCGCAAAACCTTCGTTTCACCCTCAACGTCGCTATCGGGCGATGCGTTTACCTGAAGTAAGTCACAGATGCGCTGAGCCTCATAAAGAATGCTACGCAATACTGTGGCGCTCGGCTCTGCTTCCACCTCAGGCGCGTCGCTGAGCAGCATTTCGGCATACCCGATGATGTGATTCAAGGGAGTACGAAGACCGTGTCGGAGCTGAGTCAAGCTTTCGGTTTTATCCTGCTGCACATTCATTGGTTGAACCGGCGTTGGTTGAACCGGGCACTCAGCAATTCAATTTTTTCTAACAGGCGAACGAAGTCGATCGGCTTAGTCTCATACTCATCGCAACCAGACGCCATTGCCTGCTCACGATCCCGATTCAAGGCATGGGCCGTAAGCGCGATGACTGGAATAGTCGCTGTTTGCGCATTGCTCTTCAACCGCCGCGTTACCTCCCAACCATCGATTCCCGGCAACCCGATATCCATGAGAATAACGTCCACGGATGAGTTCTGGGCCATCTCAAGGCCCTGTTCGCCGGAGGTGGCCAAGAGGACCTCGAAGCCTCTCCGGATCAGCCGCCGAGATAGCATGTCCCGGTTCATCTCATTATCTTCAACCAGCAAAATCTTCATTGCCTAGAATGCCATTCGGTTCAACCGAGTTTGTACGATCGCTCTCGAAACACAAGTCCGAGCCTCTCGACGCGCCCTGGACTTATCCAGGATGCGTCATTTGCTCCGGCTTCACATGCTTATCGAATTCATCGGCAGATAGGAACCCAAGCTTTATAGCGGCATCGCGAAGATTGGAGTGATCTACGTGGGCGGTGTGAGCAATTTTGGCGGCCCGATCGTAGCCAACAACCGGGCTCAGAGCCGTCACGAGCATCAATGAATCCTGAACGTAGTGCGCCAGCCGTTCTCGGTTGACCTCGATTCCGACCGCGCAGTGCTCGGTGAAACTGTGGCAGCTATCGGTAAGCAGCCGAACGGAGTGAAGAAAGTTATGGATGATGACAGGCTTAAACACATTAAGCTCGAAGTTACCCTGCGAGCCGGCTAAACCGATGGCGACATCGTTGGCGATGACTTGCACGGAGACCATGGTCATCGCTTCACATTGAGTCGGGTTGACCTTGCCGGGCATGATGGAGGAACCCGGCTCATTTTCCGGCAGCGTCAATTCACCCAGGCCGCAGCGGGGACCGGAGGCAAGCCAACGGATATCGTTAGCGATTTTCATCAGGGAGACTGCGAGCGTTTTGAGCGATCCGCCGGCGGCGACCAATTCGTCGTGCGCCGAGAGCGCGGCGAACTTGTTGGGATGAGAACGAAAAGGTAGATCCGTCAGTTCGGCGATCTTGGCGGCAGCCCGCTCGGCGAACTCCGGCGGAGCGTTCAGGCCAGTGCCGACGGCCGTACCGCCGATCGCTAAGTCATACAAACCATCGAGCGAGCGTCGAAGCCTTTCGATGTCCCGATCCAAAAGGGAAATCCAGCCTGAAAACTCCTGCCCGACGGTCATGGGCGTCGCATCCTGCAGATGCGTGCGACCGATCTTTACGACATCCGCGAATTCCCCGCCCTTCTTTTCGAGTGCATCGCGAAGCTCGCGCACGGCGGGCAGAAGTTTACGCTCCACCTGTTCAGCTGCCGCAATGTGCATGGCCGTGGGAAAAGTGTCGTTCGACGACTGCGACATGTTGACGTGATCGTTCGGATGGATGGGCTTTTTAGCGCCCATCGTTCCGTGAGCTAACTCGATCGCCCGATTCGAGATCACCTCGTTGGCATTCATGTTGGTTTGCGTGCCGCTTCCGGTCTGCCAGATACGCAAGGGAAAATGTTCGTTCAGCCGGCCGGAGATGACCTCGTCGGCGGCCTGGGAGATCAATCGCGTCTTTTCGTCGTCCAGTTTTTTTAGATCGTGATTTACCAACGCGGCGGCTTTTTTTAAGACCCCGAAGGCGCGAATCAACTCCGGGGGCATGCGATCCTCTCCGATATCGAAGTGAATCAACGATCTCTGTGTCTGGGCGCCCCAGTATCGGTCTCCCGGCACCTCGATCGCGCCCATGCTGTCCGATTCCGTGCGGACTGAAGAAGAAGCCATCTCTTCTATTGTGTAACTTCGCCGCGGCAAGCGATGTGGATTAATATTCACCCGAATCCGCCAGCTCGTCCGGCGATTTGACCGGCTCTCCACTGCAGAGCTTGTCCAATCTCTCTGTAATTTCCGATTCGCGCTGCCGGTAGGTACTGACCCCCGTTAATTCGGTCTCTTCCAAAACTTTTCCCTGGGAGTCCCGAAAAACGACGGTAAACTGGCCCGGAAGCGCCTGCTCGTAGACGTCCGCTCTGCATCCGCCGCGCTCGATACTGGCGATCGGGCTGTCCGTTGTATTCATCTGTCTCTCTTCTCCTTGTTTCGATCAGGAAATGTTTGCACCTTGCACGTCGACATACAACGAATACAACGACTGGCTGGCAGCCATGAAGAGGCGATTTCTCCTGGTGCCGCCGAAACATAGATTGGCACAGATCTCCGGAAGCAGAATCTTCCCTAATTTCACTCCTTCCGGAGAGATGGCATATACGCCGTCACCCGCTGCCCCCGCCGAGCCTGGTCCGTTGGCTCCTTGCCCGATGCCGGCCCATATGTTGCCGTCTTTGTCAGCCCGAATTCCATCAGCGAGCCCGGCGTATTTGTCCCAAGAAGTGGCTACAAACTGCTTCGAGTTCCGCAACTGCTTCTCGCCTTCCAGGTCGTAGACCCGAACCTCCCGGCGCGCATTCGGATAATGCGTGGCGCCGGTATCACATAGGTAGAGCTTCTTGAAGTCGGGAGAGAAACATAATCCGTTCGGCTTCGCCAGTTCGTCGGTGACCATCGTTAGCTGCCCTGTTTTGTCGTCGAGACGGTAGACGGCTTCTTTCAAATCGAGCGCGAACTTTCCGCCTTCATAGATACTCAGGCCGCCATAGCCGGGGTCAGTGAACCAGATGCTCCCGTTGGGATGAACTACGACATCGTTCGGACCGTTGAGTAGTTTGTTGTTGAACTTCGCGGCTAAAACCGTGACTTCACCGGTTTGCTCGTACCGGACCAGTTGCCTCGATTGATGTTCGCAGCTCAGCTGACGGCCTTGCCAGTCGAAGGTGTTTCCATTGCTGAAATTAGATGGCTTTCGAAATACATCGATATGACCATCCTCTTCCAACCAGCGCATCTGGCGATTGTTGGGAATATCGCTCCAGACCAGGTAATTACCGGCGCCGTTCCAGGCCGGACCCTCGGCCCATCGGAAGCCCGTGCAAACCCGCTCGATCTGCGCCGTGGCGATTCTGTACTTACTGAATGGTTTTTCGAGGGCGATTACATCTGGATCCGGATAGCGAATCGGCTGATTGGTGTTCCAGTCGCGGGTGAGGCGATCTGTTTGGGCTTTCGCCGTAAAGGCGCCGAGAGTCACTCCGACAGCAGCTATCGATTCGCGACGCGTCCAAAGCTTGGGCATCCGATCATTTGAGCTCATGCAACGCGATTATATGCCGAGTATCTTTTCAAGCTCGATTTTTAGAGGCTAGCAGCGGCCGACGGGGCTGCCGCCAGAACAGCTACAGCCGAACGCGGGAAGGCGAATTTCCGTCCGAACTCATCGATCACGTTCAATTGACAGTCATACTTGCCGGGAGCGATTTTCTCGAGCGGAATGGTCAGGCGTACCGGTAGCGCCCCGTCGCGATTCACCAGCAATTTGCTTGCCCGCACCGGCGGCGTTTCAAAGACCTTCTTATTATCCTTGTAGAAGACAAGACTGGCTTCGACATCGGCGACACGGAAATTTTCGGGCATCCCGTCCGGGATTGCAGGATCATAGACTTCCACATAGATCAGCATGCTCTGTCCGGGCCGAAAGACTTTCGTTACGTTGGGAACTAACTTCTGACCATCGTTAATCAGCGGATTCTCGGCCACCAACTTCTTATCGTTTTTTACGCCGCCCACCTGCTGGGAGACGGGTTCCCGCTGGTTGCTGATCACCATTGAGCTCAATCGCAAGGTTTTGGAGGCCGCCAGGTCAGGAATCGTAAACTTTGTTTCAAACGTGCCGGTTTTTCCCTCGCCATTTTCTCGGGCGACAAAGCGGAGCCGGTAGTTTCCGGGAGTCAAGGTCACTCCCGTATCGTATTGAATGCTTTTCTGGACGACTTGACCCGCAACACCCGCGTCCACTTTCAAGGGAATGGTGTCACGTACCGTGGCGGCCGCTCGGTTTCGGGAGTCAAACACATCGGCGATGAAATCCAGTTCAGTCGCCTGCTTGGCGCCTTTTTTCTGAAACTGAAGTGCTGAACCCGGAACTTTCACCGAAATGGGCGTGAAGTATTTTCCCTTCTCAAGACGGAAATAGTCGATCTCCACGGCGATGGGCAAATCCGTAACCGGGTTGTCGGAAAGCAACGCTTGCGAAAGCTGGGCTTCTTTATCGGCATCCGCCATCCGAGCGAAGGTGGTCGGTCCGTAATAGCCTTGTCGATAGTCGAGTTTCGCCCGCAGCTGAGAAACTCGAGGAGAGAGCTTGACCTGTATCCTTCGGTAGCGGCCGTCTTGCGCTGTGTTCGAGCTGACGTACGACAAAACGTAATAACTAGAAAAGTCCTGCTGCACCTGGCGGATTCCGGCGGTGAGATCGTTCGAGTCGAGCAGCGCTTTGCCCCCCGTATCAATCGCTAGGCTGGAGAGCGTCTCTTGTTGATTGATGAAATTCTGCTTCAGTGTGTTCTGACCGGCGCCGCTAAACAGATTGGTTCCGGCCGCCCCCTGCTGCGTCACATCGCCGCCGGGAACCAGCGCCGACAGCCCGCGAGCATCGATCGGGTAAAACGCCACGTTCGCTCGAACTGCCGTATTCACGGTGGCCCGAAGTTGAGATTGATTATCGACACCGCTCTTCTGAATGCCGCTGGAGATGTAGACGAGCGCTTTCTTCTCCGGATATTGCCCCAATGATCGGGCAGCGTCTTGCAACGCAGCAAGTTTAAGGTCGGCGTTGAAGATGTTGAATTCGGTTTCATCCGCCACGAACTGGCCGCTCTGATCCTGGGCATCGGCGCCAGTGTCTGCCGTGGCTGCGTTCTCGCTCGATTCGCCTGCTCGAAATCGTTCAATCGAGCTGATCAACAAATCGCGATCGGAAGTAAATTCCTGGACGGTCTTCAACTCGGAGCCGTAGACCATGATGGAGACTTCGTCGCTCGAAGTCATCTGAGTGGTGAGAAATTTGATGGCTGACTGTTTAGCTCGAATTTGTTCGGCCGGCTGCATGGACGAGAAGTCGAACAACAGAACCATCAATCGACGATCCTGATACTTGCTTAGCAGGTTGTCTGAAGTTGAAGCTTTGTCTGCCTGCGGGTTATAGCCTTGCGGCCGCTCCGGGGGCCGTTGTTGCAGGGTCTGCGCGGCCGGAGGAAGAACGTCGTTCTTGAGCCGCTGCAGATCTACGGCTTGCAATGTCTGCGGCTTGCCGTCTTCCAGCAATTGGAAATCATTCTTCGTTAGATTTTCAATCGGCTTCCCGGAACGATCAAGAACGGAAACATTCACAATCACCGTATTGGTCGTCAAGGAAAACGTTGGCCTTTGCTGGCCGGCTAACGATTCCAGTACCAGGCAGAGCAAGAAAACTGTAGCAACGATTTTCAAAATCGAAACCTCACAACCGCATCCAGCGACCGCATGGAAGCCGCCGCGCTGGGCAATCCGTAGTTGACAGCGTTTACTACGGTGTACAGATTCGAATAGTTCACGTGGTTCAAAACGTTATTCGCTTCCACCCGGAATTCCACGCGACGTCGAGACGATTCGGACAAAGTAAAGGATCGGGCGAAAGCCAGGTTGATGGCAAAAGTGCCCGGACCTGGAATGGTGTTTCTGCCGGCGTTTCCGTAAGTCCCGGCGGCTGGCGTCGCGAAAGCATTCAGATTAAAGAAACCGGTGCCCGCATCGATGGCCTGGCCAGTCGCCTCGGCGCGCTGACTTCCGGTACCGCCGGTCTGAGCGAGTTGCTCGGTCTGGCTCAACACGCGCGGTGTAAGCGGATTACCGGTCTGTGCCGTAATCCCCCCGCTTAACTGCCAGTCTTTTAGGAACCGGCCAAGCTTGCTGTCCGCCGGAACGGAGGAACCAGGGCCTGCCACGGGCGACGTCCATACAAATGTCGCTTGGCCCTCATGTCGCACGTCGAAGGCGGAGAGTCCGCGATCGGCCGCGATATCGAGCCAGTTTTGAACCACTGAGTTGTTGCCCGCGCCCGCAACGCCGATTCCGCCCAGCTTCGGCGTATCGTCAATCGACTTTGCAAACTGGTAAGACGAGTTGAAGGACAAGCCGTGGTTGAAGCGTCTTACGGCGCGCAATTGGAAGGCGTTGAAAATCGAATTGCCGACCGGCTGGTCGTAGATAAAGCCGGTAGCGTTGCCGAGTTGCGTCCCTGTGCTCTGCCTCACACCGGGCGGCACGCTATTCGGTTGCAGGCTCACGTCCAGGTGCGTACCTTTAGTTCCCAGATACCCGACCTCAACAAAAAACCCGGCGCCGAAATCATGCTGAACCGTAAGGTTCCACGTCCCGGCATAGGGTGTTCGGTAAAAGCGATCCACTGCAAACGTATTCGTAACGTCCTGCGCCGGAAGCGCGGTAAATCCCTGGTTGAGAGTCAGCCTGTTGGTCGAGTTAGAGTTTACGGCGTAGGATTTGGCGAAAGGCGGCTGCTGCGCTAGATTTTGCGCCAGCGACACATAGGCTTGTTCGTTGTAGTAAATTCCGTAGCCTGCGCGGACCACGGTGGATCGCTTGGTCGGCGCCTTCCAGGCGAGTGCCAGCCGCGGCGCCCAGTTGCTGTGGTCCCCGTCGATCAGGCCGGAGGGAAAAAACCCGGTGTAGGGACCGCCTTGGTTGGGCGTCACGACGGAAACGTTCGTGAAGCCCGGGGCGATATCGAGATTCGCCATGTGCCCATACTTTTCCGAAAAGGGAGTGAAGAACTCATACCGCACGCCAGCGGTTAGTGTCAGGTTAGCCCGCGCCTTCCACTCATCTTGCGCGTATCCGACATATTGATTCTGCAGAAAATAATTGCTCGATGTGCCGTAGCGAATCGAAGTAGACTGCGTGTAACCAAGAAGAAAATCGGCCAGATCGTATCCCGTTCCGGTGACCGCCTGTCCCGTCCCGCCGGCCTGGCTGGTTGCCGACCCGGTGAAACTGAACGTGCCGCGGCCATTCGGATCGGTCACGGTGCTCAAATCGGCTCGTGTGTAGCTGACGCCCAGAGTAACGCTGTGCGTGCCTTTCAGAAGCGTTATGCTGTCGGTTCCCGACTGCGATTGATTCCTTACCAGAGACGCAATGGAGTCGCTGAGAGAAGCAAAATTCGTGAAGGTCAGCGTTGGCGGACCGAAGTTGGAGGGAACTCCCGAGACGCCCGGAATCCCCAACTCGGTCGCGATATCCGAGCCCGTTGAGAAGTAAGGATTGATCTGCGTCTTGCTTCGATTGAAGCGCACCTGAGCGTTGTTGATGGCGTTTGCCGTTAAGTTGCGGGTCCACTGCAACTGCGTGTTCAATCCGTAGCCATTGGTTCGATCAGAAGCACCGTACCATTGCGCAGTCGTACCGTTACGGTTTTGATATTGGAAATTGAGAGCTAGCCGATCTTTACTGGTGACGCTCCGCTGAAGGCGAACACCCAGATTGTTTGAATTCGTCGCGTTTACCGTTTCGTCCTGAAAGTTGTTCGCCGTGCCTGCCTGATTGGGTAAGCGATAGAAATTCAGCAACCCCAGTGCAATCGGGTTTAGGGACGACGTCGGGATTCGATTACCAGGGAACGGCGTGTTGGTTCCAGGTTGAAAGATTGTCACGGGTACATTCGTCGCCGAAGTTCCGAGAGACTGGGCAGTTTGTGAGAAATCGCCTGCGCGTTGAGCGGCTGTGGGAACGGTTTCGGTGAACAAATCGGGCGTGCTCGCCCGAGTCCCGAAGTACGTGATGAAAAACTGGGTTTTTGGATCTTTGATGAGCTTGGGGATTACAAGCGGACCGCCGATGATAAAGCTGAAACGGCTCTGCGCGTAAGAAGATTGCGGAATGTCGAGCCCGTTCAAGGAGAAAGGCTTGGCGTTTACCGCCGAGTTCTGAAGAGTATAGGATGCCTGTCCGTGAATCTGCTGGGTGCGCCGACGTCGATTGCCGAAGACAGCTCCGGGAGGTGGAGCTCCTCCGCGCCCCGGTCCTCGTCCGCCAGATCGTCCAGATCCGCCTGGGCCGCCCCCAAAACCGCCTCGTCCGCCTCCGAAACCGCCCCCCGGATCACCGCCTGGGCTGCCGAATGCCCCGCCCGGAACTCCACCCTGACCGGTGATGTCTCCCCCTCCACCGAAACCTCGGCGCATATCCGGCCCCGAATCCGCTGCCTGTCCTTGTGCCAGACCCGGACTTAAACTGCCGGACACGAGGAATGCTTCGTTGGCGTTTCCATTTGCGGTGTTCGGGCTATTGAAATTCTGTTCTCCCGCGTTTAAGCTGTTCTGAATCTCTTGCTCAAGCTGCTGGTTGGCGGTTCCCTGCGCTGCTCCGGCACGACCGCCCGCCTGCGTTCCAGCTCTCTCCATAAATCGCTGCAGCCGTTGTGCGGTTGGCGATGGCTTGAGTTGCAGCGTGAAGTTTACCGGTCCCTTAGCGTCGCCAAAATTGACTTCCTGCGTGATTGTGTCGAAACCGAATATCTCGACGGTTACCGTCCAGGCCTGGGCCGGCAAAGGCGGAAACACGTAATGCCCGTCGGTGTCCGTCACCGTGGAAAACGTCCGGTCGCCCTGTTTTATGGTAATTGCTGCTCCGGGAATCGGTTGTGACGCTGATTTTACAAATCCACTTTGCGCCCATCCTGCCGGACAGAACAGCGCACCGATAAAACAAAGGGAAAGGAAAAACCGCAACAATATGGATCCAGCTCGCTTTCGACGAAAAGACTCGTTCCTAAACGATGTCTTTGAGTCTCGTCAGGTTACCCGATTGCGGTAGCGCATTTGGTAGCGTTAACCCATGGCTACCGATCTAGAGACTACGAAGACAGAGATCCAGGCGCACATTGAGCGATCGCACTTGTCAGTGTTTTATGGATATTCAAGTCTGAACGAGTCCGTTGGAGTTTACTGGGATACTGAGCGCCACCCTGACTTCCGGGAGTTCCTTCTAGTCGCCGAGAAATCCGGGGTCAAGTTGGTCGTATTCAACCATCAGCAATTTTCGCTGACTGAAATCGACGACCTTCTGCAGGAACTGGAAGATTCAGAACTACCCAGAGAAGAACAACGCAATTTTCAAACACGAATCCATGAACTTCAGAAGTATGAGGGTTTCACTTCCATCGTTGAACTCTCGTTTAGCCTGGACGGGAGGGTGTACTCCTTTCAGCTGCATGCCGATTGGTATAGCGCCTGGGAAGACCTGCTGGCAGAGATCGAAACCGCAGCCGATCAAGGAGACGAGAATGAGAATCCGATGACAGGATATTTTTCCAATAACTGATGTCTGAAGCTATCGGCGCAACAACCCAGAAATGGGTTCGGCCACCCGCCCGTTGGATTCTGCCCTCGATCACAAATGACGAAATCCCAGACCTGGAAAAAAGCCTCAATCTGACCCGGCCGGTTGCGGCTGTTCTGGCGAAGAGAGGATTTATTACCTCGACGGCGGCGCAGGAATTTCTGTCGCCCCAGCTCGCCACTCTCCACGATCCGATGGAACTGAGGGATATGGATCGGGCGGTTGCCAGGCTACGTATTGCGATCGAGAAGCGCGAAACGATCCTCCTTTACGGTGACTACGATGTGGACGGTACAACCTCGATTGTCGTATTGAAGAAGGCGCTTGAAATTCTAGGTGCGATAGTTCAATTCCATGTTCCTCACCGCCTGAAAGAGGGCTACGGGATGCGTTCTGAGGTGATTGAACAGGCCAAGCACGATGGCGTCGCGCTAATCGTGAGCGTCGATACCGGCATACGCGCCGTCGACGTGGTCCAACATGCCAACACTCTTGGAATCGATGTCATTGTCACCGACCATCATCTTCCTGACGCCAGTCTTCCTCCTGCCTTAGCTCTCTTGAATCCCAATCGACCCGGCTGCCATTACCCGAATAAGAATCTCTGCGGAGCCGGTGTCACACTCAAATTGGTCCAGGCTCTTTTGAGGCACAGCTCTTTATCCCGGCTGCGTCAAGATCTCCTGCTGGAATCCTTTCTGAAGCCTGTGGCAATCGCCACGGTAGCTGACATCGTGCCGCTTACCGGCGAAAACCGGGTGATCGTTCATCGTGGTCTGTCCGGTCTGAAAAATGTTCGAAATCTCGGATTGAAGGCTCTACTCACCGTGGCTGGGTTTGAGGATGGCGACTGCCCATCAGCTCATCAGGTGGCATTTCGCCTAGCTCCCAGGATCAACGCAGCCGGGAGAATGTCGACGGCGCGGGATGTCATCGAATTATTCTTAACCGATGACGCCGAGGTTGCGAGACGGCTGGCCGAGCAGTTGGATGTGCTCAATCGTGAACGGCAGCAGGTAGAAGCAAGTATTGTCGAAGCTGTCTTGAGAGAGTGCGAAGATTCAGAGCATCACCTTGAAAGTTCCGCCCTGGTTTTCGCAGGATCAGGCTGGCACCCGGGGGTTCTGGGTATCGTAGCCAGCAGACTGGTCGAACGTTTCTGCCGCCCGATTTTTGTTCTGAGCGATGCAACGGCTACGCCGGACGAAGCCGAGGAAGCTTGCCTCACCGGCTCGGGCCGCAGCATTCCTAGGTTCCACCTCCTGGAAGCTCTGGAAAGCATGCCGGAGCTGTTCACCAGATTCGGAGGTCATCGCCAAGCCGCAGGTCTCACTCTACCCAGTCACAGGCTTGAGGAGTTTCGAGCGCGGCTGGAAAGGTTTGCCGGCGACAGACTTTCATTCGAGGATTTGAGGCAAGAATTCGCAGTCGATGCGGAAGCTTCCTTCCCGGAATTAACAGAGTCCTGTGTTCGGCAAATTCTCGCCTTAGGCCCGTTTGGATTTGGCAACGTATCGCCACTCTTCCTTGCGCGCCGGACAGAAGTAGCCGGACCTGCCAAGCTCCTTAAGGAAGGAAAGCATTTTAGTGTTCCGCTCCGACATCAGGGCAAACTTCTTTTTTGCAAAGCTTGGAATTTCGGGGATCGCGCCCATCTTTTTCACCCCGGCGCCAAGATCGATGTTCTCTTTCAGGTAGAGGACGACCCCAGTTCGCGCAAGCGAGGTTATGGTTCCTGGTGTTTGTCCCTCAAAGACGCCAGGACCGCAAGCGAAGAGAGTGCAAATGGATGATCTGCAGACCTTAATTGAGGCGGCACGCAAGGTTAGAGAGCGAGCGCACGCTCCGTTCTCGGGATTCAAAGTAGGCGCCGCCATCCAGGACGAAGCAGGCCAGATCTTCACAGGGTGCAATGTCGAAAACGCGACCTATGGCCTCTCCCTGTGCGCCGAGAGAGTAGCTATTTTTAAGGCAATTTCAGAAGGCTCCCGACGATTTACGCGAATCGCAATTGTAGCGGACACGGATCAACTTACACCTCCCTGCGGGGCGTGCCGCCAGATCCTATGGGAGTTTTGCGGCAATACAGATCTCATACTTGCCAATTTGCGAGACGAACGCCAGATTCTGCAGCTTACAGGCATTTTTCCTCTTCCGTTCGACGCCTCGTTCCTAAAATAGGAAACTGGCCTACTCTACATCCAAGTAGAATTGCCTGCTTCAGCCCAGTTTTATAGACTCATCTAAGAAAAATCCTATACCCTTTCGCTCCTCAGAGCATCTATGCTTTAAATGCGTAGAATCCTTACGGTAGGCCTCATCGTCGTTGTTGCTTTGATCGTTCTTCTGGTATTGGCAGTATCCTTCCTTAATGTCAATCGTTTTCGCCCCCGGATCCAAACTGAGTTGCAGAATAAGCTCGGCCGTCCAGTCACTTTAGGCGAACTGCACCTTCATCTCATCCCGTTTTCGATCAAAGTGGATGGAGTAACGATTGGGGAATCCACTTCTTTCACCTCACCCCACCCGTTTGCGACGGCGAAAGATGTCTATGCCAGCGCTAGTTTAATGTCTCTCATTAAAGGGGATCCACAGATCAGCAACCTGACGCTAAACCAGCCGCAGATTGAACTCATTAAGAATGCTGCCGGCTCCTGGAATTTCTCTACTTTAGGGAACACATCAGCGGCGAATCCGCCGGCCGCCACACCCAGCAATGCGCCTCCGCCGAAGACTGCGCCAACCACCCCCGCCGCTCCCGAAGCAGCGCAGAAAGGTCTGACCTTAGGTGAATTGCAGATTAACGATGGTCAGGTAGCAGTGACTGACCAGCGCGCAAAATCCCCCCGCAGCGTTTACAATCACGTTGACCTTAAACTTACTGATTTTGCCCCCAACAAGCCGTTCCATTTCGATGCGGGCGTTCACGTTCCGGGATCTGGAAAAGGGCTTGTTTCCTTGGTTGGACAGGCTGGTCCATTGCCCTCCGGAAATTCAAAAATTCTCCCCATCACCGCGCATCTGTCGCTCGCCGATGTTTCTCTTGCCGGGATCAATAACGTAGCGCCGGGAACGATTCCCCCAAACACCGACGCGTCGGCTTCCGGAGCGGCAGATGTCGCCTCTTCGAACGGGATAATGACGGCCAAAGGTAATTTGAACCTCAATAACCCGGTTGTAAAGGGCGCCAAGGTAAACTACCCGATCGAGACACAGTACTCGGTGGCTGTCAATCAGCAGAATAATCAAATCAACATCTCCTCGAGCTCTGTCAAGATTGGGCCCACCGCAGTTGCGTTGTCGGGCACTGTCGACTCTGACGTAACTCCCTCGAACTTGAACTTACGCCTTGGCACTAAGAATGCTTCCATCACGGAGCTTGCCCGGCTGGCAAGTCTGTTTGGTGTGGGCGCCGATGCGGGCGATCAGATTAAAGGCTCCTTGACTGCCGATCTTCACATTGCCGGGCCTTCCAATAACCCGCAAATTCAGGGGAATATATCGGCGCCTACTCTGCAAGCCCAGGATATTGCCCTCACAAATGTGCGCGCCACGGCCAAGATGAATAACGGTGTTATTACGCTGGCGCCCTTGACTGCCGGTATTTTCGGTGGACAGGAGAGCGGCGCTGTTACGCTCGATTCCAAACCAACACACCCGCTTTGCGCGATTAAAACTCATTTTACGGGGGTTGATAGCAACGCATTGCTATCTGCGGTCAGTACGGTCAAGAACACCCTCTACGGCAGCTTAGCCGCCGACGCAGATCTCCACTTTGCAGTGGACAAAGGTCCAGACTTAGCCAAGACGTTAAACGGAGTGGTGACTTTCGGCGTGACAAACGGCCGTCTGCAGAACATAAATATCTTGAACGAGCTGGCAAAGGTCGGGAAGTTTCTCAATCCGGGCGCCGCGCAGCAATCCGGGAATGCAACGGCACTGCAGAAATTAGCCGGCACAATGAACATCCAGAATGGTTTGGCCTCGACGAACAATCTCGTAGCCGCCATTTCGCAAGGTTCGTTGTCGGCGCAAGGTACCCTCAGTCTTGTCACTCAAGCTCTAAACATGCACATGAATGCTGTCCTCGCCAATAACGTCAGCAAAGCGGTGGGTGGAAATAGCGTCGGCGGTTACCTGAATACGGCCCTGGCGAACAATAAAGGCGAACTAGTGCTTCCTGTGATAATCGGCGGCACTACGGATCACCCGACCTTCGCCCCTGACGTTCAGGCCATTGCAAAGATGAAGATCAGTCACTTGCTGCCCACTTCCGGAGACCCGACCAAGATGGCAGGGGGATTACTGAATTCGGTTCTCGGCGGCAAAAACGGCCAACAGCCGAATCAAAATGGTCAGCAGCAACAGCAACAAAAGAACCCACTGAACTCAATTCTTAAAGGTTTTGGAAAGAAATAAGCGGCTCTCGCAAGGCCTTGCGCCGTAAAACCTCGCTTTCCATCGGTTGGCGTTCAACGGCCACCGCTCTTGGTCGAAAACCACCAGTGACGGCCAAGCTCAACCAGGAATCTCTCTGTATCTTGCTGATTTCGCCCATGAGGAGATTGGTAGCCAGATTGCACCTTAGTGAGTCATGAAAGCCAAATTTTTAGCGACTGCGTTTCTCCTCGCAGGCTCTATGGTTGCCTCGGCGCGTGTTGTTGTGGGAATAGGATTCGGTTCACCCGGATATTACGTTCCAACACCACCGCCAGTTGTCAGATACGCTGCTCCCGCACCGGGTCCGGCTGGTTATAGCTGGGTCGGTGGATATTGGTATCCCGTAGGCGCTCGATATAGCTGGCATATGGGGTATTGGGCACGACCGCCGTATAGAGGGGCGTATTGGGTGGGGCCTCGCTATTACAGACACAACTACTATCGGGGATACTGGAGACGGTAGCCATTTCGACAGGAAAGCTGTCGCGATGGATTCCTGTCGTGAGTAAAGTCGGTAGTCTGTCCAAAATCAAAGATGTCGATAGCCCAAACGGCGGCCACTCCATCGCAGCCCCATCGTAATCCTAACGCTATAGAGCCGCGTCAGAAGTCCCGCGGAAGACTGATCGAACTCGATATCCTGCGGGGCTTTCTGCTGGTCTGGATGACCCTGACCCATTTGCCTACGAAGGCTAACTTGATCTCGAACCAAACCTTTGGTTTTGTCTCAGGCGCCGAAGGCTTCATCTTTCTGGCTGGTTTCATGATGGGCCAGTTAGAGGATCACATTGAAAAGAAATACGGGCAGTGGGCGACCTATCGAGATCTCGCCAAACGTACTCTACGAGTCTATCTTTACCATTGCGGCTTGCTGGTAATCGCATTCACATTGGTGGCGGAGATCGGCGTTTCGTTCCATCGCCAGGCGCTCGAAAACCTTCTTTCCTACTACATTCAGAGTCCGCACAATGCGGTTATTGCTGCCCTGCTGCTGCAATATCGGCCTGCGCTGCTCGATATCTTACCGATGTATGTGGTGTTTCTTGCCCTCACACCGTTCGCCCGAGAGATTGCCCGGCGCTGGAGCTGGGATATCGTGATTTACACCAGTCTGTTTTTTTGGGCCGCCGCGCAATTCGGTCTCCGGTCATGGGTATATAGACACGGCAACTTGCTCGGATTATCCATACCGGAGAGTTCTACAGGCGCATTCGACCTCTGGGCGTGGCAATTGCTTTGGATGTCAGGCTTAGCTTTAGGCAGCATCAATGCGGAACGGGTGGCGCCGACCTCCGAAACTCACACCGAACAACATGAGCTGCGTTCTCCCGCCTGGCTGCTCAACTTGAGCGCTGCCGTTGCGGGAGTTTTCATAATCCTGCGTTACAGCCCCACCGACCATTGGTTCAACCAGCAGATCTTCGGATGGTTGATCGACAAGTGGCATTTGGGATCGGCCCGAGTCTTAAACTTCACTGCGCTCACCGTCCTTCTGGTCCGGTTCGGAGCACGGATTGCAAACCTCCGATTTTTGAAGCCTCTGGCGCTACTGGGTCAAGCCTCTATTGAGGTCTTTTCCGTTCACGTGTTGTTCTGTATTGGGGGTGATGCTCTCAGCCGGGAGGCTGATCCGCAATTGCCTTGGTGGCAGCAGGCACTGCTACTCACAGCAACGATCTCCGCGCTTTTCATGACGGCGCTTCTGGCCCGACGCCGGAACAGGAAAAAACAGTCTGATCCGAAGCCCGGTCCCAGCTTAGTCACTTTACCGGAACCAAAATAATTCGCTCTTCCGTCGCTTCTTCGACGGCCTTTCTTGAATACGGAAGCGGGTGATACTCGCCTCGCGACCAGGGGCCGGCCAGATCTTCGTAATGTTTATTTCCCGGTATCCCAGACTCACCAGGCGTGTTGGTCATAACAGAACGGTCCCAATCGCTTAAATCTATAATCTCTCGGAACGAGGCTCCGTACGACTCAGAGTAGTTCGGGCCGAAGGCGGTCGCATTCACCGTATTTCCATCGCCCGGTCGCGAGATCGGCTTGAGATCGAAACTGTCCAGCAACTGCTCCCGGCGCAGTGTTTCACTATCCAGTCCCAAAGGAGGGCCACCCGGACCGGAAGCGGGATTAGCCGTCAGGTTGAGTGGATGGCGAAAGTAAACTCTGTGGAGACTTCCCCACTTCCAACGGGACTCGTCCGGACCCAATCGTCTTTCCAAATCAGCCAGCGCTTCATTGAGCGAGAGGGAAAGCAGCTCATTCAGTTGAGGGATCGTCTTCAAACTTGCGATCACGGTGCGAGGATTCGTCCGCGGAGAAGGCAGCACTTTGGCCGACAACTTAGAGCTCAATCGACTCAGCCAGATCTCGTAAATAGCCGCCTGTTTCGAATCCTGCGCCAGGTTTCCATCCCATTCGATCATTTGTGATCTGATTTGAGCAGCCTGGCTTCCTTCGTCAGGGTTCCAATTCTTCAGCAAGCCAACAAAGTCTCGAGCCACAAGAGACACCGTGTCTTGCTGCATTCGTTCAAAATCTTCTACATCGAATTTTGGCTTCGAATTCAGCATCTCGACGATCCGTTGATAGCGTTCCGGGGACGACCAATAGTGACTCAGCTGATGGGCGTATTCATGAGGCAGAATGTTGTTATTCGCCGTCGCGATGTAGTGGGATTTGGGATTCAGCGAAGTAGGATGCTGATCGGGAGGCAGAAATCCAGTCCACTCGTAAGCGCCGCTGTCTCCCGGAACAGGAAACAAACCCTCCCAGCCATTTCGCAGAGGAGCCAGACCAGCGGCGATCCACCCGATATTTCCAAGCCGATCGGCGTAAATCAGATTTTCAGAAGGAACTTTATAGCGCGCCGCTGCCGCTTGAAACTGCTTCCAAGTCTTCACGCGCGCTAACGCCAGGGCCGGCAGATAACCGGCTGTACCTGGCATCTCACCTACCCATTTGAGCGTGTACGCCCGGTGCCGGTCCGGATCTTCATAAATCACCGGACCGTGCACGGAGAATTTCAGGTCTAACTCCTCTGGCGTGGGAGCTTCTGAACCTACGCTTTCCGTATCGCCGCCGGCGCCACGAACCAGAATGGTCTCGTGCTGCATAATGAATTTCTGCCACTTCCCTTGGAAGAAATACTCAGTCGAATTGGCGGGATTCATCTTTTCGACATACAGATCCTGCTGATCGATCCCCACGATAGTGAAGCCAAAGGCCATATCCTCGTTGTGGCCGAGCGCCACTCCCGGCAATGCCGGCTCGCCCGCTCCGATCACATCCCAGCCAGGTCCGACAAGATGAACCGTTTTGCGAAGAGACGGCAGCTGGATCGCACGATGGGGGTCGTTTGCCAGCAGTGGTTTCCCCGTCTTGGACATCGCTCCATCGACGACCCAGTTGTTGCTCCCTTGCTGCCCCGGAAATCGGATCGGACCGATAGCGGCGGTGTAATCGCGCATGATTGCGGAATTGATATCCGCCAGATCGAGCCCGTGCGGAATCACGAATGGCGCCGGAGGATCGGGCGGGGAAAGGAGTTCGACCGTAGGGATCCCAAGCCGGGAAACGAGTTGGGCGCGATTGACCTCCTGCAAAACATTGCCGGTCATCGAAAGACCGGCGACACGGCTGACAACATCTTCCGGGGTCCAGAGCCCCGGATCGAAACCGGCCAGACGAAATTCTTCTGGCCGCTTGCCATTCAGCGACCGAATGTAGGCATTGATTCCGCTCACGAACGAAGTTGCGATCTGTTTCGTGTCGGGCGAGTAACTGTTCCACTCGTCCTCCCAATTCCCTCGATAGCGGACCAGGCGAGCGATACGGTCGCGGGAAACGAAATTCGGGCCAAGGACCTCAGAGAGCTTGCCGGTTCCAATCCGGCGCCAGAGATCCAGCTGAAAAAGACGATCGCTGGCGGTGATATATCCTTGCGCAAAGAACATATCGTCCACCGTCTTGGCATATATATGGGGGACGCCCCAGCGGTCGCGAAGGATCTCCACCGATTGAGTCAGGCCCGGTAGTGTCTTCTGAATCTGCGCGACTTCCTGTCCGCCTGCAGCGACAAACAACACCACGGCCGAAACGATCGTCGCTATCGCCGGAAACAGGTGAACAAACCGCATGCCAGCAGTTTAGCGGAGCGCATGCAGCAGATCCTCCGAGCCAAGCGTAGTCTTGCGGAACGCACGGTGAACCAAGTCACGGTTGGCGTTCCTATAGAACGGCTCCTCGGTCGTGATCAACCGGCCTGAAAGTTCCATGCAAGCCATCACTCCACCCGGAAATTCTTCTATCATTTCGTGGTCGATGTTGCGGGCAAAAAGGTGAAGGCGATTTTGGGTGTAGATCAGGTTCAATGGAATCTGCTGCCTCTGAAGCTTGTCGACATCCAGCCACACCAAGCGCGGTTCGATCGGCTCCTCGTACACTAAACCTCGGGCGGGATAACCCTCCAGGATTTGGCGGCGCGCTCCCGATGGTGCGGACGCCTTACTTAGCGGGACACCTCCCTTACAAGCAACTGTGTGGTAGTGAATGTGATTTACCGAAGCGCCGGCATGCAGCGAATTAAACAGCGTCAGCATATCCGTACTTGCCCGCCCGAGCTCTAAGAAATCGACAAACAGAGGTTCGTCTAAAACCTGCCGGCGATGTGGATACGCCACGGCCGAGCCGTCGGCGAGAATCGGCAGCCACATGAAATGTCCGTCTTTCTCGACCGGAAAAGCATTGTAGACTGCCGCCCACTGATAGTTTGGGAGCGACAAATGAACGGAGGTTTTCCGGCGAAGCAGGCTCAAGGGATTGGAGGAATCCTGGCACGCAAAGAAGCACTCTTTGGCGCCGGGTGAATAATCCGCTTGTCGACCCAGGCCCTTCGGTCGAACCTGAGGCTTTAACCCCCTGACTTGGTTCCACTGAACGCTGAGCGTGGTGCCCTCGATGCCTCGCTCCACCACTTCCGCGCCAATTTCGGTTCCATTCTTCAGGTCCAGCGCATAGTGTTCCGGACCATTTGTGCCAATACGAATCCCCACCTCCACGGAACGACCTTGCCAGTCATTGAATCGATTGGAGATCTGGCCCGCTCGAACCGCCTGCATCCATGCGGCCGTGAGATCTTGACTTATGGTCATAGGGCGGCCCCGTGCTACTTCGGCGGGCCGCTCTGATGGAGAAGTTTCGCAACCAGGCCTGTCCAGCCGGTCTGGTGATTCGCGCCAAGGCCTTGTCCGGTATCGCCGTGAAAGAACTCGTGGAACAGGATATTGTCTTTAAAGTGAGGATCTTCTTGCAGCAGGCTCGCATCGCCGTAAATAGGCCGTCGCCCGGCCTCATCACGGCAGAAGAGCGCGGATAAGCGTATCGACAATTGCCGCGCCGCTTCGCCCAACGTGATCTTCTTCCCTGAATTTTTCGGAAACTCGATTGTGAAGGATTCGCCGTAGTAAAAATCCAGCCGTTGAAGAGACTCAATCAGCAGGAAGTTCATCGGAAACCAGACCGGACCTCGCCAATTCGAGTTTCCTCCAAAGAGACCCGACTGGGAATCAGCGGGTTCGTAATCGATCCGGAACGTTTGTCCGTTAAATGTGAGCGAGTACGGATGATCTCGGTGAAAACGGGAGAGGGAGCGCACACCGTGTGGGGACAAAAACTCAGTCTCGTCGAAAACGCGCTGCAGTATTCGTTTCAGCCGCTGCGGATTCACCACCGACAAAAGCCTGCGCTGCGCAACGCCCGACTCTGTCATCGACGCCAGTCCTTCCGTAAGATCGGGCCGATTGTCGATGAACCATTGCATTCGGCGGTTGAATCCGGACCGTCGAATCGTTTCATCGGACTCGAGGGTCTCAGCTGCGAATAAGGGCACCAGACCAACCAGGGAGCGGACGCGCAGGAGTTGCCGACTGCCATCGGCGCCCCGCAAACGGTCATAATAGAACCCGTCTTCCTCATCCCAAAGACCGGTCCCGCCATCGTGATTGACAGCGTCCGCGATATACAAAAAATGCTCGAAGAATTTACTTGCAATGTCTTCGTAGGCAATGTTGTAGGTGGAGAGGCGCAAGGCGATCTTCAGCATGGTCAAGCAGTACATTGCCATCCAGCTCGATCCATCCGACTGCTCGAGAAGCCATCCGCTCGGCAGCGCTTCGCTGCGGTTAAATATTCCTATATTGTCGAGCCCTAAGAATCCACCCTCGAAGATATTGAGGCCTTCCGAATCCTTACGGTTAACCCACCAGGTGAAATTGACAAGCAGTTTATGAAAGACCCGTTCAAGAAAGTTGTAGTCCGGCTTCCCTTTAGCCTTCTCGTCAATCTTGAAAACGCGCCAGCAAGCCCAGGCGTGAACAGGTGGATTGGCATCGCTGAAGCTCCATTCGTAAGCTGGAATCTGCCCATTCGGATGCATGTACCATTCACGAAGAAAAAGGGCCAATTGGGCCTTTGAAGAATCCGGATCGAGCGGCGCAATCGCTACGACATGGAAGGCCAGATCCCAAGCGGCGTACCAGGGATACTCCCATTTGTCCGGCATTGAGATGACATCCTCATTGAAGAGGTGACGCCACTGGCTGTTACGCCCGATCTGACGCTGGGGAGGAGGAACCGGTTCGGTTTCATCTCCCTTCAGCCATTGATCCACGATGAAGTGATAAAACTGTTTACTCCAGAAGAGTCCCGCAATCGCCTGTCGTTGTACATTCCTTGCATCAGCCTCGCCGGGCTGCTCAAACGTCGAATAGAAAGTGTCCGCTTCAGCTATCCGAGCAGCAAACACAGAGTTCCATTGTGCTCTCGGTAGGAATGGCGAGTCTTCTCGACAGAGACGGAATTGCAGGATGGACTCAGCGCCGGGAGCCATTGTCATCTCATAAATGGCACACGATCTTGTTCCTTGCCCCTTCGGATTTGCGGCGTCTTGCTTCCCATCTACTACATAGGAATGGAAAGCGTCCTTGGAGTAGTGGCCGGCTGCGCTTAAGCCCCAAAGCTTCAGCGAATTGCTTTCGTTCTCCGTAAACAGAACCTTGGGACTTCCCTCAAGGGAAAGCACGAAGGCCCCAAGCGTTGAATGATCGGCCTTGATTTCTCCGGGAGACTTTAGGCTGAGAGCGGGCTTGACCGAGTCCTTATACCAGGTCCAGGTATTTCGGAACCAAAGCATCGGAAGCAATGTTAGAGAAGCGGAGTCCGGTCCCCTGTTGCTGACAGAGATACGGATGAGGATGTCGTCCACATCCTGCTTCGCATACTCGGCAAAAATATCGAAGTATCGGCCGTTGTTAAACACGCCCGTCTCGTAGATTTCGTACTCAGGATCGAGACGGCCTCGTTTCCTGTTTTCATCAACCAAACGGGCGTACGGAAACGCCTGCTGAGGGTATTTATAGAGGCCTTTCAGATACGATGCTGTAGGCGTGGCGTCCAGATAATAGTAAAGCTCTTTGACGTCCTCTCCGTGATTGCCCTCCGGACCGGAAAGCCCGAAGAGGCGTTCTTTAAGGATGTGATCTTTGCCATTCCAGAAGGCAAGCGAAAAACAAAGTCGCTGGTGATTATCACAAATACCGAGAATCCCATCTTCGGTCCAGCGATAAGCTCGAAAACGCGCATCGTCATGGGTCAAATAACGCCACACGTCGCCGTCTCTGCTGTAGTCTTCCCGAACCGTTCCCCAGGCGCGTTCGGCCAGGTATGGTCCCCACCGGCGCCAGTGTTCGGTGCGCGCCTCTGCTTTCGCCAGCCGCCGGCGTTCCGGGTCTGCTAGCGAAGCACTCATGGTAGATCAGCTCTCATGTAGGAAGGCCCGATCAGACTCTGGCCCGTCTTCAGGGCGAAGATTCTTAGGCAACACTCGGTTCTGCGACGACCTCGAGCGGATGTTTATATTTGCACTCCGTATTCGGACACTGAGCAACCGGGCCGGTTTTTAGGTATTTCTCGATCAGGTAGCTTCCCCCGCACTCGGGGCACTTCTCCGGAATCGGCTTGCCCCAGGCTACGAAGTCGCAGTCAGGATAGCGATTGCATCCGTAAAATGTCCGGCCCCGCTTGGAGCGCCGCTCCACAATCTCCCCTTCGGAACAATTCGGGCAAGGAACACCGATGGTCTTCTGCTTGACAAACTTACACTTCGGATAATTGCTGCAAGCCACAAATTCGCCGTACCGTCCAAATTTCTGCACCAGATTGCTGTCGCAGTTCGGACACTTCTCTTCGAGCGGAACATCTTTCCGTTGTTCACCACCTAACTGCTTCGTCGTTTTGCAATCAGGGTAGCCGGAGCATGCATAGAACTGTCCGAATCGGCCCTTTTTGAGGACCATCGGCCGTCCACAGTTCTCGCAGTACTCCTGTTCGTCTTGCTCGTTAAGATCAGCTCCCTCGCGTGGCTCCGTGGCAATCTCACGGGTGTTCGTACACTCCGGGTAACCGGTACACGCAATAAAACGGCCATGCTTGCCCCACTTGATGACTAACGGTTTTCCGCACTTCTCGCAGCTCAAGTCGGTGGGCTCTTCCATGCGTTTGATGTCCGTCATGTTTTGCGCTGCGTGTTCTAGACTCTTGGTGAAGCGGTCGTAGAACTCGGCCATGGCGACACGCCACTCGATTCGACCGTCCTCAATCTCATCGAGTTGCCCTTCCATCCTGGCCGTATACTTCACGTCGAATAGATCATTGAAACTCTCGAGCAGGAGGTCAGCGACAACGATGCCCAGCTCGGTCGGAGTAAACTTGCCGCCTTCCTTGGTGACGTATTCGCGGTCGAGAATGGTGGAGAGAATGGATGCGTACGTCGAGGGCCGTCCCACGCCGTCAGATTCCAACTTCTTAACCAGTGTCGCTTCGTTGTAGCGGGGCGGCGGTTCGGTAAAGTGCTGGTCGGGATGTATTTCCTTGAAGCGAAGCGTTTCGCCCTCGCTGACTACCGGCAGCTTGTGCTTCAGCTCCTCGTCATCTTCATCCTTTTGATCTTTGCCTTCTTCGTAAATTTTTAAGAAGCCGTCAAACTTTGGAACGCTTCCCGTGGCTCGGAACAAGTAACCTTCGCCACTCTTTCCCTGTGCAGAAATATCAATAGTGGTTTGATCGAACACCGCCGGCGTCATCTGCGATGCGACAAAACGCATCCAGATCAGCCGGTATAATTTCAATTCATCTTCCGCTAGAAATTTCTCCAATGATTCGGGAGTCCGCAAAACCGAAGTGGGCCGGACTGCCTCGTGGGCATCTTGCGCATCTTTCTTTGTCTTGTAGACATTCGAGGACGCAGGCAAATAAGTTTCGCCGTACCGCCCCTTCACAAACTCGCGAACCTCGGTCAGGGCGTCCTCTGAAACGCGAGTGGAATCGGTACGCATGTAGGTGATCAGACCCACCGCGCCTTCCTTGCCAAGGTCTTTTCCTTCGTAGAGACCCTGCGCAATCATCATTGTCCGTTTTACGCTGAACCGGAGTTTACGCGATGATTCTTGCTGCAGCGTAGAAGTGATGAATGGCGGAACCGGATTGCGACGTTTTTCACGCGTAGCGACCGACTTCACGACATAAGCGCTGTCGGCCACATCGCCGACAATCTCGCTGGCTGTCTGCTCGTTCCCAACCTCGGCTGTGGCTTCGCCCTTCCTATTAAGACGGGCCGTTAAAACGGGCGCCTTTTTGGCATTCAGAACGACATCGATCGTCCAGTATTCATCCTTGTGAAAGGCCCGAATCTCTCGTTCACGTTCGACGATCAGACGAAGCGCTACCGTTTGCACGCGTCCCGCCGAGAGACCGCGGCGAACTTTATCCCACAGCAAAGGCGAAATTTTGTAACCTACCAAACGGTCCAGAACACGGCGAGCCTGCTGAGCCTCGACCAAGTTCACGTTGACGCTCAGCGGCTTCTCGAACGCTTTTTTTACGGCATTTGCTGTAATCTCGTTGAACATCACCCGGAAAATTGCGGGCTTGTCAGACTTCTTCGGCTCCAGCTCCTCTTTGAGGTGCCAGCAGATCGCCTCTCCCTCGCGATCAGGGTCAGCTGCCAGGTAGATTGAATCAACGCCCTTGGCGGCTTGTTTCAGTTCAGCAATTAGCTTCTTCTTTCCCTCGATCACTTCGTACTTCGGGGTAAAATCCCGGTCCACATCCACGGACAAATCCTTCTTAGGGAGGTCCTTAATATGACCGAGAGAAGCCTTTACTATGTATTGCTTGCCTAGATATTTTCCAATTGTTTTCGCCTTCGCCGGAGATTCAACGATGACGAGTGATTTAGCCATACCGTGCTGCACCTAACTCTCCTGATGCGGAGACCGCCAGAAGATTGCTTCCCTTTTACCACACCTTGACGAACTTCTTTCCGGGCATCTGCCGGATGAGCCCAGTCATTTCAAGGTCAAAGAGCGCACCGATAAGCTCAGATGAGGAAACTCCCTCGAAAGATTCAAACAGCGACTCAAGTTGTTGCGGCACATCGACTTGCAGCTGATTCAAGAGCTTTCGAGAAAGAACTTTGACGGGAGGTTCGGGCTCTTCGCCGGGCACGAGCGCACCGGCATCGACACCCTCCGCCAAAATTCGTTGCTGCGCCTTGACAACCAAATCCCGACGGACCTCCGGAGCGAGTTCGTTCGTTATATCGCTCCATTCCTGAACCAGCTTGGCTCCCTGTTTGATGAGAAGATTAGGTCCCCAGCTCATCTTGGACGTGATATTGCCGGGAACGGCAAATACCTCGCGCCCCTGGTCCATGGCGAGCTTCGCCGTTATCGCCGAACCACTGTGTTGCGCCCCCTCGACGATGAGAACACCCAGCGCCAGACCGCTCACAATTCGGTTTCGGATCGGGAAATTCTGCGGATAGGCCGGAGCTCCCATGGGAAATTCGGAAACGAGCAGACCTTTCTTGGCAATGTCCTGATAAAGCTTCCGATTGTCAGCCGGATAAAGGACATCTACGCCGCAGCCAAAAACCGCGATTGTGTCGCCTTCTTCGGCTAACACGGCTTTGTGTGCCGCCGTATCGATGCCGCGGGCCATGCCGCTGACAATTGTCAGACCGGCTTTCGCCAGATCCGCGCTGAGGCGCTCCGCCGCGGCAAGGCCGTACGGACTGGCTCGCCGTGTTCCCACTACGGCAATGGACGGTGACTCCATTAAGCCTGTTTTGCCGAGAGCGAACAACAGAATGGGCGGATCGAAAATCTCGCGCAAACGCTGAGGATAGCGGGAATCCTGTATCGTGATGAGCTCGGCGCCCGCGCTCTTCATCTTGTCGCACTGGTTGACTGCATCTTCAAAGGCGCAGCCGCTTGCAACATTGCGGGCCTGGGCCGGGCTCAAACCCGCTGCCTCCAACTCGCTCGCAGAAGAGCGGAAAATTAGTTGGGGTGATTTGAGCTTCTGCAGCAGGCGTAGGGCGGTGAGCGTGCCAAGCCCCGGCGCCATGCGAAGCGCCAGCCAGTGTAGGGTTTCCTCTTGGGTCAGGACCGAAGTCGGCATGTTGAGGTAGTGCCGTGACTTCGAAATTTCTCCCCAAACCGGATCACCTTTTGAACCAAATGATCGAATAAAAGAGAGTGGATGTTCTAATTACTTTGGCCACCATTTCATGAGAATTTCCAGCGCTGCAAGCGCCTTACCTCCTCATTACTATTCGCAAAAGGAACTGATCGAGGCTTTCCGGGCCTTCTGGGGAGCCAAACTCGACCGCTTCAATGTCCTTGAAAAACTGCACGTCGCGGCTCAGGTCGATGGACGGTTCTTGGCGCTTCCGGTGGAATCGTATCCTTTTAAGACCTGGGGAGACGCCAACAATGCCTGGATCGGAGCGACCCTCGAGCTGGGAGAAAAAGCGGTTTGCCAGGCTTTGAACCAGGCTGGGGTCGATAGAGATAGCATTGGAGCGTTTTTCTTCGTCTCGGTGACAGGCGTGGCAAGTCCGTCCATTGAGGGGCGTCTAATCAACAAACTTGGTTTGAATCGGCGGATGAAGCGCGTTCCCATCTTCGGCTTGGGTTGCGTCGCTGGAGCGGCCGGCATAGCCCGGGCAGCCGATTACGTCAAAGCTTTCCCCAAAGAATCGGCACTGCTGTTATCGGTCGAGCTCTGCTCCCTCACCATTCAACCGGACGATTTATCTCCTGCCAATCTGATCAGCTCGGGCCTGTTTGGCGACGGTGCGGCGGCGGTCGTAATATCCGGGGCAGAATGCGAAGGAGCCGGCGGCCCGCAGATTGTTGCCACCAGATCCACCTTCTATCCGGAGACGGAACACGTCATGGGCTGGGATATTTCGGAGAAGGGGTTCAAAATCGTCTTATCGAGAGAAGTACCCGACGTCGTGCTTCAAAATTTGGGGCGGGACGCGGACGAGTTTCTGAGCGACAACGGATTGACGCGGAGCGACATCGAAAGCTGGGTAATCCACACTGGCGGTCCGAAGGTTCTGGAGGCGACCGAAGCGGCCCTTGGCTTGAAGAACGGCGCGCTCGCCGTCTCCTGGAAATGCCTGAAGAAGACCGGCAATCTGTCTTCGGCCTCCGTCCTGTTCGTCCTCGAAGAAGTGATGAAAAATCAGCGCCCGAAGCCCAATACCTGGGGTATTCTAGCCGCCATGGGCCCAGGATTTTGTTCCGAGCTCGTTCTCCTGCGTTGGTGAAGGTAACCCATTTGATCTCTAATTGCATCTAAAAGCGTGATGACGAGGCTATTCCTGCTGATTCTGACGGGTTGCTTAATCACATCCGCCCAATATCCGGGCCAATACCCGCCCGGAAGCTATCCTCCCGGAGGAGGAAGCTACCCGCCCGGCCAATCGCCCGGCGGTGGCGGCGGAATACATATGCCGTCCCGGCATAAGAAGCAGAAAAGTCAGGAGGATACGGTCAAAATGCCGACCTTGACGGCGGAGGGCATGACCGTTTCGAATGACAACAAGAAGCTCGTCATACACACCGAGGACGGTCGTTGGCTGACGATGACGCTGAACGAACAGACCAAGTGGTCGCGGGCCGGAAACGACATAACGGCGGCCAAAATCATCCCTCGAACGAAAGTCCGCATTGAGGCCGCCGAAGATGACGAGGCTTATCTCACTGCGACCCAGGTGGAACTGCTCAAGGACGCTCCGGTCGAATCGGAAAGCGCGGCTGAGAATCGGCGAAGCGGCTCGCAACCGACCAGCGACGATGATTTAATCCGGCCAACTATTATGCACGATCCCGTAGAGGTGCCGAACCGCCCGGTGCTGCGGCATGGCAAGCCAAGCCGGACCGATGAATCGAATGACGGTGCAGATGCTACGACTCCCAAGCCTGTGACGAGCGCCAAGCCTGCTCCTTCCGCAAAAGAGTCAGATTCGGCATCCGGCAGGGACAAATCCAGCACTGATTTCAGCATCGATGACCGGCCTGCTGCCGCCACACACGCCCCCGGTGCTGAACTACTGGACAAAACAAAAGACTGGGCCGGAACATTCACTAACGGTCTGCCGAACTTTGTGTGCCAGCAGTTCACCACCCGCTACACGGAAGTATCGAGGTCCGAAGGATGGCAGGCCCAGGATGTCATCACGGCGAGAGTCGTCTACGAAGATGGCAAGGAAGGTTACCGCGATATCTCAGTAGGCGGCAAGAAGACTACGAAAACCATGCTGGACCTAGGTGGCTCCACTTCAACGGGCGAATTTGCATCGATGCTCGCCAGTCTCTTCGATCCGAGGAGGAATACGGACTTCAAATTCTACCGGTCAACTACGGTCGGCAACTCGGATGCGGCAATCTACGACTTCAAAGTCTCCCTTCTCCGATCGGATTGGACTATCACCATTGGCGGTCAAACGCTCCGCCCTGTCTATAGCGGCAGTGTCTGGATAGACAAGGCCACGGCGCAAGTTCGTCGCATCGAACTGCAGGCCGACAATGTCCCCAAAGATTTCCCGTTAGACGAAGTCCAAAGCGCCATCGACTATGAGTCTGTCAGCTTAGGAACCGCTAAATTTCTGCTTCCCACGCACGCGGAAAACCTTAGTTGCCAGCGAGGATCGTCGTTCTGCACCAAGAATGCGATCGATTTTCGCGATTACCACAAATACAGCGGCGAGAGTACCGTCACTTTCGGTAAAGACTGATGATTAATTTTTAGCCTGTAGGGGAGTCGAGATCGCCTCAAGAGACTGCCGCTCTGCGTTGACGCCCAGGATGACCTCGGTGATTGCTCCTATCAGCATTAACGAAGCGCCCAGCAGATAACCCCAGAAGAGCTGAGTTCGTGAATTCGATGCGATTAGATGGGCGTACAACGAGGGAGCGCCCACACCGCCGGCGAGCGTTCCGATCGCGTAGAAGATTGAAATAGCGAAAGCTCGGATCTCGAGGGGAAATATTTCACTCACTGTGAGATAGGCGGAACTCGCCGCTGACGACGCTACGAAGAAGATCAACGTAAACCAGATAGCGTGTGCTAGCAGGCCGTCGCCATTGCGAAACATCACGGCCGATCCGATCAGAAGAAGCGCCGAAGTGGCGTAGGTTCCGGCAATCATCTTCTTGCGTCCTAAAGAATCGAATAAAGGGCCGAGGATCAGAGGCCCAAGAAAATTGCCGAAGGCCAGCGGCAGGATGTGCAAAGGAAGGCGCTGGCCGGATACGCCGTAAAACTGAACCAGGACCAATCCGAACGTGAAAAAAACGGCGTTGTAGAAGAACGACTGGGAGATCATCAAAACCATGCCAAGTAAAGATCGTTTGGGATGATCGTGAACCATCGTCTTCCACACGTCTCCCAAAGGCGTATGGTCTTGGACGGTGAGTTTGATGTTGCCTTCCGGTTTCGCAAACTGTTTCTTCGAATGCTCCCGAACATGCGCTTCGATCTCGGAGACGATCCGGTCGGCCTCTTCTTCCCGGCCGCGCAGCATCAGCCAGCGGGGGCTCTCGGGAACTTTGGTCCGCAACAGAAGGATCACCAGACCGAGAAGAGCGCCTATTCCATAAGCGAAACGCCAGCCAAACGCAGGCGATACAAAACCGCTGTTCAATAGCAAGAAGCTGCCTAGCGCTCCCAGCGCGGCGCCTAACCAAAACGTCGCGTTGACGATCAGATCTACGGTTCCACGGACATGCGCCGGAATCAGCTCGTCGATAGCGGAATTGATGGCCGCATACTCTCCCCCGATTCCCGCGCCGATCAAGGTTTGAAATGCAACGAAGCTCGAAAAATTCCAGGAACAAGCCGTCGCCGCTGTGGCAGCCAGATACATGCCCAGAGTCAACAGGAAAAGTTTTTTGCGTCCCAGGCGGTCCGTTAACCAGCCAAAAAATAATGCGCCAACAACCGCGCCGGCCAGATATCCGGTTGCGGCAGCTCCGATCTGAACATCCGTCAAACCTAATGCCTTCGGATCGCGCAGAATTCCGGACAAAGATCCCGTCAAAGTAACTTGCAGGCCGTCCAGCAGCCATGTGATTCCCAGCGCGATTACCATATACAGGTGCCAGGAACTCCAGGGGAGCCGGTCCAAGCGCTGCGGGACGTTGGTTTCGATTATGGCTGCTTGCATTGACATAGACTCAGACGGCCTGCCCTTGCCGAGTGAGTCATAAGACTTTGGCACCAGTGCATTTTTCGGGCAAAATTTTCGTTGGGAGAATCTTATTCCTACATCCGTATGCCAACCGGAATAGATGATGGTAAATTACAGTCATACGAGAACAGTTATTGCCCCAGCGCAAAAATTTCGGTCCAGGTATATAATCGCGTGTTAATAGTAAACGCTCTGTAAGCGCATCTGCAGCTCCCTTATGGCACAAATCTTTCGACCCAGTTCCAATACCGTCGCCAAGGTTGGAATCTTTGGTGTTTTGTTCCTCGTAGCGTCAACGATTGCCGTTGCCTACATCATTGATCGCGGACCGTGGAACACCTCTGTCCGCACCGCTCCCATACAGCCCATTCCGTTCAGCCACAAACATCACGTGAAGGATGACGGGATCGATTGCCGCTACTGCCACACCAGCGTGGAAAACTCAGCCTACGCGGGAGTTCCGCCAACTGAGACGTGCATGACGTGTCACTCGCAAATTTGGTCGAATGCCACCGTGACGCAGCCCATACGCGACAGTTGGGCGAGCGGTCAGTCCATCGAATGGACGCGTGTGCATGACCTCCCGGACTATGTCTACTTCAATCACAGTATTCACTTGAATAAAGGAATGGGATGCTCTACCTGTCACGGGCAGATCAACGAAATGCCGCTCACTTACAAGGTAAACACCCTGAACATGAATTGGTGCCTAAACTGCCACCGAAATCCGGCCAAATACATTCGTCCCAGGTCCGAGGTTTTCAACATTAACTACCAATATCCGTCAAACCAAGCTGTACTCGGTCCAAAACTGGTCGCCGAGTACCACGCTCGGAGTCTGACAGACTGCGTGACGTGCCACCGATGATGAGGGATTCCGTGCATAAAGATGAGCAGAAAGCGGCAGACTTACAGCCGCAAGAACAAAGCCAATCGGGCTTTGTCACGCTTGAGTCGCTGCTGGACCCACCCCGCAAGCAGGTGACAGATTTAGGCGCCTTACGCGAGAAACTGGCTGCCGGAGATGGTCCCCAGTTTTGGCGCACCATCGACGAGGCCGCCGAATCGAACGAGCTGAAGGACTATATCGAGCAGGAGTTTCCTGGCCTTTCGGGCCAAATTCCGCAAGGTGTGGACCGCCGCAGCCTTCTTAGGGTAATGGGCGCCTCGCTCGCCATGGCAGGAGCGGCAGCCTGTACGAAACAACCGAAAGAACTCATCGTTCCGTACGTACGACAGCCCGAAAACATTATTCCGGGTCTGCCGCTGTTCTACGCTACGGCAATGCCATCGCATGGCTACGCGCGTGGATTGCTGGTCGAAAGTCATATGAACCGGCCAACCAAGGTGGAAGGAAATCCTGATCACCCGGCAAGCTTGGGTTCGACCGGCATTTTTGAACAAGCGTCAATCCTGAATCTTTACGATCCGGATCGATCTCAGACCGTACTCCGCGAAGGACGACTGAGCACCTGGCCGGAATTTACTGGAATCTTCAGCTCAGAGGCCCAAGGAATCGGGGCTCGTAAAGGCGAGGGGCTAGCGGTTCTGACCGGCGCCTCGACCTCCCCGACGCTGGCTTCGCAGATGCAATCTTTAGCAGCTCAGTGGCCGGCTACGAAATGGTATGTCCACGAGCCTTCGGCGCCTCCTACCATTGCCAGTGCAGCCAAGAAAATAGCTGGTCGGAACGCCATTATTACTTACGATCTGAGCAAGGCAGACGTCGTAGTCAGCCTCGATTCGGATTTCCTGAATAGCGGTCCCGCCTTTCTACCCTATGCTCGCCAGTTTGCTGCACGAAAAGCAGTTGACGGAGGCAACAAGCGGAATCGCATGTATGCAATCGAGTCGACTCCGACAGTCGGCGGCTCGATCGCCGATCACCGCTTTCCCGTTAAGTCGGCAGACGTAGCGTCGGTCGCCTATCATCTGGCGAAAGGTTGCGGAGTGTCGACGCCCGATGTCAGCGGAGCGGCGCCGGAGTGGTTGAATGCCGTTGTACAGGACCTGCAGAGCGCCAAAGGGCGTTCGCTCGTTGTAGCAGGGGAGTTTCAGCCGGAAGCAGTGCATCTTGCGGCCCACGCGATCAATACCGCATTAGGAAATGTTGGTGAGACGGTCATCCTAATGGAGGGTGTGGAGCCGGACGGCACGCACACTATGGAGGAACTGACCAACGATTTGAATGGCGGTCGGATTGAGGTCCTTGTGATCCTTGGTCCGAATCCGGTCTATTCGACCGCTTCTTCCTTGAACTTCAAAGATGCCATCCGGCGATCGCGTCTCGTCGTGCGGCTGGGACAAACCTTCGATGAAACCTCGCGGCTCAGTCACTGGCACATCCCAGAGGCTCATTACCTGGAGACCTGGTCCGACTCGCGCGCCTTCGATGGCACAACCACCATTCAGCAGCCCTTATTGGCTCCCCTCTACGGCGGCAAGTCAGCGCACGAAATTCTGACGATTCTGTTAGGAAAACCTGACCAGAGTTCTCACGACATTGTTAAAGCTTACTGGCAAGCGCAATACAAGGGCGCCGACTTCCTGACCTTCTGGCAAACGTCTTTACACAACGGCTGGGTCAGCGGTATCAAATCCGCTCAGATCAAAGCTTCCGGTTCGGTGACTCTGCCGTCCCTTCCGGCGACCGAAACAGGAGCGTTCGAAGTCGTTTTTCGCCCTGATCCAACCATCGGGGATGGAACCTACTCGAATAACGGGTGGCTGCAGGAACTTCCCAAGCCGCAAACTAAGCTGACCTGGGATAACGTCGTTCTGGTCAGCCCCAAGGACGCCCAGAAACTGCACGTGGCGGCGAAGGACGTCGTTCAAGTGACGGTCGGCGGCAAGAGCATCAAAGGACCGGTCTGGATTTCACCGGGCAGTCCGGAAGGCTCAGTCACCATCGCGTTTGGCTACGGTCGTACCGCCTCCGGACGCGTGGGAAATAAAATCGGATTCGATGCCTACTCGCTGCAAAAGAACGCTTCGCCGTTCTTCGCTGCCGGTGACGTGAAGAAGACCGGCGAATGGTACCGTCTGGCCGATGTGCAAGAAACGCAGGTCATGGCAGGTCGCGCTCCGGTGCGTGCGGCCGACCTGAGCGAATTCCAGCAGCATCCGGACTTCCCTACCATGGAAGAGGAAAACAAGCCGCTTCCGCCCGAATTAAATCTCTACAAGCCATGGCCTTACACCGGCTACAAGTGGGCCATGGCAATCGACCTGAACGTCTGTACCGGATGCAGCGCTTGCACCATCGCGTGCCAGGCCGAAAACAACATCGCGGTCGTCGGTAAGGATCAGGTCGCCCGCGGTCGCCACATGCACTGGATCCGGGTGGACCGTTACTATCACGGCAACATGGACACGCCGGAAGTCTACAACCAGCCCGTGCCCTGCATGCATTGCGAGCAGGCGCCCTGTGAAGTCGTCTGCCCGGTGGCGGCCACTGTTCACAGCGATGAGGGAATCAACGAGATGGTCTACAATCGCTGCGTCGGCACCCGCTATTGCTCCAACAACTGTCCGTACAAGGTTCGTCGATTTAACTTCTATCTCTTCTCCGACTGGAACACCCAAAGTCTGGATGGCATGCGCAATCCCGACGTAACGGTTCGCAGCCGCGGTGTGATGGAGAAGTGCTCTTACTGCATACAACGAGTTCAGGAAGCCAAAATCAAGACCGAGAAGGAAGGGCGCCGCATCCGTGATGGCGAGGTTCTTACGGCTTGTCAACAAGTTTGCCCGACTCAGGCGATTACCTTTGGCGACTTGAATGACAAGGAAAGCAGGGTCGGCAAGCTGCAGGCGCTGAAGAGAAACTATAACCTGCTGGATGACTTGAACACCCGTCCGCGCACCACATACCTGGGATACGTCCGAAATCCGAATGAGGCACTGAGAGGGCAGAGTGGCAACAGAGAAGCTTGATCTTGATCGTCATCAGATACCTGATCCCGGCCCGGATCGGGTTCTCAGCGAGGGGCACGACTACGGCACCGTCAGTGACCGGATCGCCGGTGTCGTCTACCTCCCTTGGAAGCAGTCGCCCAAGAAATGGCTGGCTGGGGCGTTCCTCTCGTTTCTTTTTGTAAACATCCTCGTCTTGGCCGTTTGCTATCTCTTCCTGCGAGGAGTCGGGATCTGGGGCATCAACATTCCGGTGGCCTGGGGCTTTGCCATCATCAACTTCGTTTGGTGGATCGGTATCGGCCACGCCGGAACACTCATTTCCGCCATCCTGTTTCTTTTGAAGCAGGATTGGCGTACGTCCATCAATCGCTTTTCCGAAGCAATGACGTTATTCGCGGTCGCCTGCGCAGGCATGTTTCCGATTCTCCATCTCGGGCGGCCGTGGCTTGCTTACTGGCTCCTTCCCTATCCCAACTCGATGTGGCTGTGGCCCCAACCGCGCAGCCCGCTCGAGTGGGACGTGTTTGCTGTTTCTACTTACGCCACCACATCGATCGTCTTCTGGTACGTCGGGCTGGTCCCGGATCTCGCCACCATGCGAGACACAGCACCGCATCTCTGGCAGCAGCGCATCTACGGCGCCATGGCGCTGGGCTGGCGCAATTCGGCCATCCACTGGCATCGTTACCAAAAGGCTTATCTATTACTCGCCGGTCTGGCAACGCCGCTTGTTCTTTCCGTTCACACCATCGTGTCTTTTGACTTCGCGGTGGCTCAATTACCGGGCTGGCACACCACAGTGTTTCCTCCCTACTTTGTTGCAGGAGCCGTTTACTCCGGGTTTGCGATGGTGCTCACCTTAGCAATTCCCTTGCGAGCCTGGTACAACCTGAGGGACATCATTACGCTTCGTCACATCGAGGCCGCCAGCAAATTGATGTTGGGCGTCGGTTTGATCGTGGCCTACGGGTACAGCTTGGAAGCTTTCTTCTCCTGGTACAGCGGCGACAAATACGAAGGCTTCATGTACTGGAACCGAATGACCGGTCCTTATGCCTGGAGTTATGCCATGCTGATCTCCTGCAACATCGTCATTCCCCAACTCCTATGGTCGCAACGAATCAGGCGGAACATCATCGCTGTTTGGATTATCTCGATCATCGTAAACATCGGCATGTGGATGGAGCGCTTTGTGATCGTTATCACCAGTCTTCATCGCGACTTCCTGCCTTCCTCGTGGGGTATGTATATCGGGACTAAATGGGACTGGATGACCTTTACAGGAACCATCGGATTCTTCATGCTTCTGATCTTCCTCTTCGTGCGTTCCCTGCCCTCCATTTCAATCTTTGAGGTGCGTGAGGTCGTGCACCATGAGAAGCACGAGAAACATTTAGAGCACGCTTATGAGGAGAAAGTATGAGCGGGACGCTTGAGACAAACGGAGTTGATACCGTCTACGGAGTCTTGGCGGAGTTTGACTCACCGGAAGAGTTGATTGAAGCTTGTGAGCGAGCTTACGCGGAAGGTTACCGCCGCATGGACGCCTACGCGCCGATGCCCGTAGTAGGCTTGGCGGAAGCGATTGGCTACAAAAAAAACTATGTGGCAAATTGCGTTCTGGCTGCAGGCCTTTGCGGTGTCACTTTTGGTTTCGGATTCTTAGAATGGATCTCCACTGTTGCCTATGCTCATAATGTGGGCGGTCGCCCAACCAATAGCTGGCCGGCCTTTATTCCAATCACATTTGAGTGTATGATCCTGTTCTCGGCGTTGACGTCCATGATCAGCATGTTCGCCATGAATGGACTGCCCAAGCCTTACCATCCGGTGTTCAATGTCGCGGAGTTTGCACGTGCCTCTAAAGACAAGTTTTTTATATGCATCGAATCGACAGATCCGAAATTCAGAGCGGACGGAACACAGCAGTTCCTGCGGGATCTCGGTGGAAATGAGGTGAGCGTTGTTCCAGCGTAAAACGCTTTGGGTCGGAATGCTTGCCGGTAGCTTGTTACTCGCTGGCTGCAGGCAGGACATGCATAACCAACCTAAATACAAGCCTCTTGCCGCAACCACCTTTTTCGGTGACGGCCGGGCTTCTAGGCCCACCATCGAGGATACGGTTGCGCGTGGGCAATTGCGAGTCGACCAGGCTCGCTACACGGGCAAGCAGAACGGCAAGGATATCGAATTTTTCCCCATTCAGATTACTCGCGCTGACGTGGAACGCGGTCACGATCGCTTTAATATTTACTGCACACCGTGTCATGGACGTCTCGGAGACGGCCATGGAATGATCGTCAGCCGCGGTCTGCGACAACCTCCCAGTTACCACGACGAGCGGCTCCGCAATGCGCCGGTGGGACATTTTTTCGACGTTATGACAAATGGATATGGGGCGATGTATAGTTATGCCTCGCGTGTTCCTGTAGATGATCGCTGGAGAATTGCAGCCTACATCCGTGCCCTACAGCTCAGTCAAAATCCGCCCGCCGAACTGGCGCAACAGAGCATCAAACAAAGTGGCGGCAGCGCTGGAGGTCAGCAATGAGCAGCCATGCAAGCAGCGATCGCTTTACTGTTCCGGAAATTCAACTCGGCTCACGAGCCGCCAGCGTGGAACGTTTCTCTGGCGTTGTGGGAGGCGTCGGCCTATTACTTTGCTGCGCCGGATTCTTCTGGAATCGTGCGATTTTCTTTCAGTCTTATTTGTTTGCCTTTCTCTATTGGTCCGGATTCGCCCTGGGCGGCCTTGGGATCCTGCTGTTGAACAATGTGGTGGGCGGCAAGTGGGGCGTTACCACCCGCAGTTTCCAAATTGCGGCGATGCGAACGCTTCCCCTGGTCGGCATCTTCCTCCTGCCTTTGATCTTTCTTGGCCTCAAAGATCTCTATCCGTGGAGCCATCCGGATTTGGTCAGCCACAATCAGTTTCTGTGGCATAAACGCCACTATTTGAACGCCCCGTTCTTTTGGATTCGCATGGCGATCTACTTTGCGATCTGGATATTCTGGGGTTTTCGAGTCAAGAGAATGTCAGACTCGCAGGATCAAACCGGCGATACTTCGTTGCTGGTACGAATGCGGCAGTTTAGCGCGCCCGGGCTTTTGATCTTCGTCGTCACCATAAGCCTCGCCTATATCGACTGGCTTATGTCTGCCGACATCGAGTTTTACTCGACCGTCTACGGAGCGATGATCATGATCGGCGACGTACTGCAGACCTTCGCCTTGACCATAGTTGCCTTGATCCTGGTCTCCAAAGGAGACCGCTTTGGCGGCCGGATCAACTCCTCCTTGTTGCACGATCTCGGCAATATGATGTTCGCCTTCACAATTTTCTGGACCTACCTTTCACTGTCACAGTTGATCATCATTTGGCCCGCCGATCTGCCGCAGGAAATCGGTTGGTATTTAGTTCGCGTTCGTGGCGGCTGGAGGGTTCTGGCTGCGGGAACCGCGATTATCATGTTCGCTGTTCCCTTTTTTGCACTTCTGTCGCAGGCGAGGAAGCAGAATCCGCATCGCTTGATCAGAGTGGCGGTCTGGATTCTCTGCGCACGGGCCGTTGATTTATTCTGGATTGTAGAGCCCACTTATCGCACCCACGGCTTCGCATTCTATTGGACGGATGTCGCAGCTTTCGTCGGTATCGGCGGAATCTGGGTTTATGCCTATCTTGGATATCTCCGCAAACGTCCTCTGCTGCCGTTGCGTGATCCACGGGTCATGGCGCCTCTTCCGGAGGCTGCTGTATGAGTAAAGATCCCAATCACAACACCATGATTCAGACACATGGCGACGTTAAATCGGAACCGCACCTCGGGCACGGGGGAACCACCTATGAAGGCGTTGACGCCAGTGTCAAGATGGTCATCTATTCGTTGGTCATTATCGCGCTTTTGCTGGTAGTGTCCTTCGCGATTACCATTCCGGTCTATCGACTCTTGCATGACACCAATCCGCCTGGCAACTTGCCGAGCCCTCTAGCGCCGGCTCGCGTCGTTCCGCCCGCTCCCAATCTCGAAGTACATCCCTGGGACGACTATCCCGATCTGCTCTCACAGCAGGAAAAGGTGCTTCACTCTTCCGGAAGAGATGCCAATGGACACGTCCACATCGCTATTGATCAGGCCGTAAACGCGGTTGTTCCGACCTTAAACGTGCGAGCCGATTCGCCCCAGGGACTTACCATCCCCGGTGGCCAGGGCCGTGACTTTGCCGGTTCGCTAGCATCCATGCCTCCGGCTTACCAGCCCCCCACTATTCAAGGAGAAATACATAAGAATGCGCAGCCCAAGTCTACTCGTTAGCGCTGCGCTCATGCTTGCGAGCGTTACCATGCAAGCGCAATATGCTCGTCCGAAAGCAACTCAAGGAGTCGGTATAGATCAGAAGCTGCAAGCTCCGGTCCCGCTCGATCTCACTTTCCGGGACGAGGCCAATCAACTGGTCCCGCTCCGAACCTACTTCGGCGACAAACCGGTGGTGCTTGAGCTGGTCTATTTCAAGTGCACCAGCATGTGCCCGATGAGCATAGGCGAATCTGTCAGAAGTTTGAAGCGCGTTTCCCTCCAACCCGGCAAAGACTACGACGTGGTTATAGTAAGCTTCGATCCGGCAGACACTCCGGAAGAGGCGGTCCGTCAAAAAGCCGCCTACGCAAAAGAGTTCGGCCGGGCCTCATTCAATGCCGGCTGGCACTTCTTAACCGGCACGCAAGACTCGATCAGCCGCCTGGCGTCCGCCGTTGGATTTAAATACCGCTGGGACGCCGGAACCAATCAGTTCATTCACGCCGGCGGCATCATGGTCGCTACCCCGGAAGGGAGGCTCTCCCGATACTTCTACGGCATCCAATATGCGCCTCAGGATCTCAGAATGGCGCTTGTCGATGCCGGCCAGCATAAGATTGGCTCTCCCGTAGACTACGTCCTGCTGTTTTGTTTCCACTACGATCCCTCGCAAGGCAAATATACGCTCGCCATCGTCAATCTACTCAAGCTGGCGGCCGGAGTGACCTTGGTTGCTTTATCATTCCTGCTCGTTTATCTAATGCGTAAAGACAAGAACACGAAACAGAGTGGACGCTGGAAGGCGGCGCATCATGTCAGCTAGCTTCGGCGTGCTCGCCGAAATCCCTCTCTTCCCGCCAACTGCTTCCGCAGAGGCGCACCAGATCGACCTGCTGTACTTCTTCATCTGGGCAGTCACCATTGTGATGACGCTGTCGATCTTTGCCGCTGTGATCTTCTTCGCCTATAAGTTCCGGCGCAAAGCGAATCCGCACCCCACTCAAATCGAAGGCTCCACCAAGCTGGAACTCACTTGGTCAATCATTCCTTTCCTCGTCATGCTCGTCATGTTCGCCTGGGGGGCTCAGCTCTATTACGGAGCCCAGCATCCGCCCAAGGACGCGATGGAGATTTTCGTCACTGGTAAACAGTGGATGTGGAAGATTCAATATCCGGACGGCGGCCGCGAGATCAATGAGCTTCACGTTCCGGTAGGTCAGCCGGTCAAGTTGACTATGGCCTCGGAAGATGTCATCCATAGCTTCTCGATTCCTGCTTTCCGCGTGCGGCACGATGTTGTTCCAGGACATTACGACAGCCTCTGGTTCACGGCGACGAAACCAGGACGCTACCATCTGTTTTGTACCGAATATTGCGGAAATCAGCACGCCAACATGGTCGGCTGGGTGGACGTGATGGATGAGCGCGCCTACGCCAATTGGACCACTGGCGGCGGTTCGCAGGGAACTCTCGCCGAACAGGGACAGCAGCAATTTGCTCAGCTCGGTTGCGCCACCTGCCACCTTCTCGATCAGCAAGGCCGCTGCCCCAATCTTCGCGGACTCTACAACAAACCAGTCCAATTGGCAGGCGGCCAAACGGTCTTAGCGGACGATGCCTATATCCGCGAATCGATCCTCAACCCAAATGCCAAAATTGTGTCGGGATTCGAACCGAATGTAATGCCAAACTTCAACGGCCAAGTCAGTGAGGAAGGTGTGATTCAGCTTATAGCGTACGTCAAGTCGCTATCGCCCAGCACTCCGGCTTCTCAACAGGGATCACAGCAAGCGCCGGTGGTGATCGCCCCCAAAGCGCAGGCGGCAAAGGCAAAGTAAGTAGTTTCGAAGGACAACAGTAACGTATGGCAACACTTGCACAGGGAACCACAACCGAATCAGCCGAGCAGGTCAACTATCTCAACGTCGAACACGGATGGAAGAGCTGGCTGTTTACTACTGACCACAAGCGAATCGCAATCCTCTATTTGATCTCGATCACCCTCATGTTCTTCGTCGGCGGGGCATTTGCGGTGGCATTTCGAATCAATCTTCTCTCTCCGGAAGGCATCTTCTCGGCAGAAACTTACAACCGGTTGTTCTCGATGCACGGGATCATCATGGTTTTTTTCTTCCTGGTACCGTCCATTCCCGCCACGCTGGCCAACTTCTTGATCCCGATCATGATCGGCGCCAAAGATCTGGCATTCCCCAGAATTAATCTGCTCAGCTGGTATATCTACGTCGTCGGCGCAATCTTCACGTTGTACGCGGTTCTCCGCGGCGGCGTCGATACGGGTTGGACGTTTTACGCTCCCTACAGCAGCACCTATTCGAACTCCTATGTGTTAGCCGCTGCCTTCGGAGTCTTCATTGCAGGCTTCTCGTCCATCTTGACAGGCCTCAACTTCATAGTCACCGTTCACAAAATGCGCGCTCCGGGAATGACCTGGTCGCGCCTTCCGCTTTTTGTCTGGGCAAATTACGCCACCGGTTTGATTCAGGTTCTAGGCACCCCTGTTCTCGCCATCACGCTTCTGCTATTAGCCTTTGAGCGCATCGCGCATGTCGGCATCTTCGATCCCAACATCGGCGGTGATCCGATTCTTTTCCAGCACTTGTTCTGGTTCTATTCGCATCCGGCGGTTTATATCATGATTCTGCCCGGCATGGGAGTGATCAGCGAGATTGTCTCGTGCTTCTCCCGAAAGCGAATCTTCGGCTACAACTTTATCGCCTTCTCCAGCATGGCCATCGCCGTCCTCAGCTTTGTGGTGTGGGGACATCACATGTTCCTCACGGGCGAAAGCATGTACTCGAGCGTGGCCTTCTCCCTGCTTAGCATGATGGTCGCCGTTCCGTCCGCCATCAAGGTCTTCAACTGGACCGCGACCATGTATAAAGGCTCGGTATCGTTCGACACGCCGATGCTCTACGCCTTCGGATTCATCGGTCTGTTTACCATCGGTGGTCTCACCGGACTCTTTCTTGCCAGCCTCGCCACAGACGTTGCCACCCATGGAACCTACTTCGTTGTCGCCCACTTCCACTACGTAATGGTCGGCGGAATGGTCATGGCCTTCATGGGCGGACTACACTTCTGGTGGCCGAAAATAACGGGCCGTATGTATTCGGAGCCGTGGTCCAAGTTCGCCGCGCTGCTGGTCTTTATCGGATTCAATCTGACCTTCTTCCCGCAGTTCATCCTGGGCTACTTGGGAATGCCTCGCCGCTATCACAACTATCCGCCGGAATTCCAGGTTCTAAACGTCCTATCAACCGCCGGCGCTTCGGTTCTTGGTATTGGCTATTTGATTCCGATGATCTACTTCATTTACTCTTTGAAGAACGGGCCGAAGGTCGGAAAAGATCCGTGGGGAGCCACTGGCCTGGAATGGCAGACTCAGTCCCCTCCTACCACCTTCAATTTCGATGAGACACCTGTCGTGACCGAAGAAGCATACAATTACGGCCCCGTGGAGGAAGTGCTTGGCTGACGCAACCATCTCGGCGACACACGACGAAGTCGCCACCGTAGAAGCAACCCATCTTAGACATCACTTCGCCACATCGGAGCAGCAACTCGATGCGGCCATGCTCGGGATGTGGACATTCCTGATTACCGAAGTCCTGTTCTTCGGCGGCATGTTCACGGCCTATGCAATCTACCGTTCCATTTATCACGACGCTTTCGCCAGCACCAGTCGCTATATGGACGTCATCCTCGGTGGTACGAACACCGCCGTGCTCATCTGCAGTAGTTTGAGTATGGCGATGGCGGTCCGCTCGGCGCAGCTCAGCCGGCGGAAGCCGCTCCTCATTTCCCTGCTTTTAACGATGGCCTTCGGGACTGTCTTTTTGGTCATCAAGGGCTTCGAGTACCACAATAAGTGGGTGGAGGGGCTGGTTCCGGGCCTCCACTTCAACATGGCGCGTTATGAAGTGCCGCAGTACGCCCATGAAGCGCAGATCCTCTTCTTCCTCTACTTTTGCATGACCGGCATGCATGCTATTCACATGATCATCGGGTTTGGACTGCTGACCTATTTGTTCGTACAGGCGTATCGCAACGTATTCAACGCCTCTTACTACACGCCGGTCGAAATGATCGGTCTGTATTGGCACTTCGTCGATATCGTGTGGATTTTCCTGTTCCCACTTCTGTATTTGATCGGACATCGAGGATGACTTCGACACACATACCATCGGTTAAGTCTCTAGTTTCCGTATTTATTGGCCTAATCTGTCTCACCTGGACGACTGTCGGCGTTTCTTACCTGGAATTGGGTGAGTGGAACGTCGTTGTGGCTCTTCTGATTGCAGTGATTAAGGCCTCGCTTGTAGCCTGGATCTTCATGGGAGTCCGCTTCAGCACAAACATGACCCGCTTGTTTGTCATCGCCGGATTAGTGTGGCTGACGATCATGATCCTCATCACCGGCGGCGATTACCTCACAAGAAGCTGGGATTACCAACCGCAGCCTTGGGCTCCTGTTAGAGGCGCTCACGCTCCAAACTAAAAGGCGGCCGAGATTTCTCAAACAATGCCTGAAACTAGCGACGATGTAATCAAACGATATCTCGAAGATGCGATAGCCGCTGAAAAGAGCTTTGAATCGCAGCTTGAAAGCTTTGTGAAAGATGCTGATTACGAACCGGCCAAGGCTGTGTTTCAGCAACACGCCATCGAAACGCGGATCCAGCATGAACGGTTGACCACACGCCTCGAAGCGCTTGGGGGCAGCAGTTCTACCGCCAAGAGCATGCTCGCTCATTTGTTCAATCTCACACCTAAAACCATTTCTCTCAGTCATGAGAAGGAGGAACGTACGGTTCAGAACCTCATGATCGGATTCTCTGTCGAGAATAGTGAAGTCGCTATGTACGAAGCCTTGGCAACCGTAGCCGATGCTGCCGGAGACGAGGTCACAGCCCGTCTGGCGAGAGAAATACAAGCCCAGGAAAAAACCACCGCCGACAAGTTTTGGCAGTTGATAAGCCCTGCGGCTCTCGCTTCCTACACTCACACCACCGGGTGATACCGTGCTTTGCCCTGGCGCCTCGAATACTCCCTAAGCAAGCCCCTCCCGAGCGGCGTTCACAAATTATAAGTAATTTGTAAGTTCTCCTGTTTTCAATGCCTTAACCCCATTCACCAGGTCCAATCGCAACTCCCTCTTCTCATACTCGGAGGCGTTGAGTGCCCCTATTCCACTCGAACGGATAGCGGGCCACCCATTGAACATAGAAAGAGGGTAACGGAACCAATGTCTTCTCTGCCTCGGCTGCTTCTAGCCATCTCTTTGCCGATCCTGGTCTTTGCACAAACGAAGATCGAACTGCAGCAGAGCAAATACCGAGCTCCCGGCGTGGGCGCAGTAGATCGAACGGGAGCAAGCAAACTCACCGACACCATAAGCGTTAAAGATTACGGCGCAAAAGGCGACGGTGTCACCGACGACTTGCCCGCCATCAACAACGCCTTCGCTGCCGCTGCAAAAACTGGTCAGCGAATTTTGTTTCCTGCTGGAACATACGCGGTAAGTAATACCGTGCTCATTCCCGACAAGACGCAGATCTATGGAATGGGTCGAGGTGACGCCGGCTTCGTCAATACTGTGATTAAAGCGCTCCCGAGCTTTCCTAATGGCGGAACGCTGGTCCAAATGGGACCCGCTCCCGGCCCCGATTTCGGTGTGCAGATCACCAACTTGACCATTGACGGCTCCGCGGTTGCGGGCACCTGCCTTTCAAACACCTATGCCGAAGAGCTGAGCTACGGAAAGGATTTGCTTCTGACGAACTGCGGAAAAGCAGGACTCCTCATCTCCTCTGGAGCTGCGCAAAATTCCGGACCGTTTGAGAATCTTGAAATCTATCCCGGCAGCGGGGCGGCAGTAAATACCAACACCGTTTGTATTCAAGTGAGTGGGGTTGTCGCCTTTCGCGGTATTCAAGGCGTAACCTGCAACGCCGGCAGCTACTATAGCTCGCGACCGGCGGTCGGTCTTGCGCTGGACGGCGAAGGCTATTACGCCGACATCCACGTCGAGCACGTAACCACTGCCATATCGCTGGGAAGCTCTACCAATTCAGCCGACGGAATGACAGTGGCCAATGGCCAGTTTGGGCCTGACGTTGTCACGGGCGTTGCCATAACTGCTCAGCCGGGCATCAACAACCAAAACATTACCGTTCTCGGAATGTCTTGTTTTGGCTGCACGAGTCTCCTCACCGATGCCGAGCTGGGCACCAACATCACAGACGAAAGCCTGGGCTGGTACATGATCGGCAATGGCGCCGGCGGCGGCAAACCCATGCTTTCGGGAAACAACGGATTCGGCGCTCGCTTCTATGGACCGTTCTTCAGTTTCGGCACCTCGTCTTTTGGTCCCGGCAACTCGAACACCTCCGCCACAGTGACGCTCTGGGATGCTACTCCTAACTCCGGCGTAACCTCTGCCATCGAATTCGCAGGCGCCGGCCAGGGAGCAACCAATCTTTTCGAATGGCGCAATCAGTGGGATCAGACCGTCGCATTGGTGGGCTCAGATGGCAGAATCCAATCCGGCCAATTCAGCGCTTTAAACGGAGCTGCCTCATTAACCAATGGGGGTGCTGCGTTCGCGAGTAATGCGCCCGTGTCTTGGGCCTCCACCGCCGCTTGGACCGGAACGCCTGACGTGGGACTCGCCAGATCTAACCCTGGCACGCTTAAAGTGACCAACGGCAGCACCGGAAGCGGCTCGGTAAATGCGCAGAGTGTTCAGCTTTCTTCCTCCGGCGCTCAACCAGGTTGTTCTTCCTCAGCACGAGGAACCTTCTGGTTCGTACAGAGTCCAAGTGGGACCGCAGATCATCTCCAGGTCTGTAGTAAGACAGCGTCTGACACGTATACCTGGGTCTCTGTCTTCTAACAATTGCCACCACGCAATGCCGGTGAACTCGCCGGCCTCCTAGAAAGAATGAAGTATGATTGGGAAGCACTCCCGTGTTCATGCGTGAGTCAAACACATCGGGAGACCGGTCATTCAGACACCAGAAAAACAGCGAGTGGTCGGTGTGCACATCAGCCGGACGAGTTATGGAGAGGTTGTCCAACTGTGCGAATCCTGGGCTACTGAACGACGTTTAAAGCTCACTGAAGCCGCTCATTATGTATGCGTAACTTCTGTGCACGGGGTCATCATGGCTCAGGATGACCCCGAACTGGCAAGAATCTTGAATGAAGCGGACGTGGCGACTCCTGACGGAATGCCAATTGTGTGGGCGCTCCGTTCTTTCGGCCATAAGCAGCAGCAGCGCGTTTACGGTCCAACCCTGATGCTGGAAGTCTGCCGGAAAGCTGCCCGATCGGGAATGCGTATTTTCTTGTATGGCGGCTGTCCGAACACTTTGGCACTGCTGACCAAGAATCTGTGTGAAAAATACCCCCAATTACAAGTTGCGGGCGCTTATTGTCCTCCCTTCCGCCCCTTGACTGAAGAGGAGAATCGGGAGGTTGAGCATCAGATTCGCGAATCCGATGCGGACTTAGTCTTCGTCGGGATTAGCACTCCGAAACAGGAGAAGTGGATGTATGCGCATCGGCACTGCTTCCCGGGAGTGACGATGATCGGCGTAGGCGCTGCCTTCGATTTTCACTCCGGCAAGACGAAACAAGCACCGGGCTGGATGCAAAGGACAGGGCTAGAATGGCTATTCCGGCTCATCAAGGAACCTGCTCGACTCTGGAGACGCTACTTGCTGATCACGCCACGATTCCTTCCCCTCTGGGCACTCCAGAGATTTAGAATGCTGGCTCCGCGATAAAAACTCAGTCCGCCCTGGAAAAATGAGTGTCCAGCAGTCGAATGCCGAACCGTTGAAATCCGATTCGACGATCGTACCGGGCGTTCAAAGCGCAAGCGAAGCCGATCAAAAGCAATAACACCTTCAGAAGAAACTCCGCAACGCTCGAGCGATGTCCCTCCAGCAGCGATTGCGACAATTCGGCAATGCCGGCAGCAGCCACCGCAAAGAAGACGCCTAGACCTATTCGATCGAACCTCCAAAAGGCCAGCGGAGTCGCAAAGCCCAACAGTAGAAACATGATCCCTTTAGCACTTGAATAGGAATAGTACATAATCGGCGCAAAAAGTGGCCGCGGTATCAGCTCTGTTGCCAGTAACAGGCAAAACAATAGAATCCAGATGGAACGAACAGTCCAACCGAACATCCGCATCTCAGGTGTCCCTCGGGAATGCTGGCCAGGGTAGGAATCGGAATGCATACACTCGATCCGTGTACCAACTATTCTAAGCGGAATTCTTCAAGCCGGCGCTAGACCGTCGAGCTTGACTTCAAAATTGATGCCCGCAATCAGCGCACACGCTGATCGAACGGAGCATTCGCGCCTGGTTGATTTGAAGTCACCAACTCCCGGACGTCCTCAAGCTCTTTTTTCAAGCGTGCTCCACGACGAGCAAGGCTAACCACGTACAACATGACGATCAGCCAGGCGGCTAAGAAGCCGTAAAACATGAAAGTGAAATTTCGAGCGTCCACTTTAGTTCTCCTAATATGCGTTGGCGAGGCGCCGCAATGAATCGATTTCACGCGCCGTCGCTTCTTGCCGCGTGCGAACCAGTACTAATGCAATCGCCATCAATAAAAGTGCCAAAAGGTTGTAGTAGAAGATTCGCTCCATTGCCGGATCCATCGTTCCCCCTCCGGTCCGGATGCTGAGAACGGGCCCGGGATGATTATTGCGAAACCACTCGATCGATTTGTAAACGATCACAACATCCACACAGCCAAAAATGCAGAGAGCCGACGAAAGTCTCGCCCGCTGAGTCGGTTCTTCGATGGCGCGCCGCATCATGATGTAACCGGCAAAGATCAAAATGCATACCAGCGCTGACGTGAGTCGGTAGTCCCAGGTCCACCAGATGCCCCAGATGATGCGAGCCCAGATACTTCCCGTGATGATGTTGATCAGCGAGAATACCAGCGACACTTCCACGATCGATGCCGACAGTGAATCCCATTTCAACTTCCCGGAGGTCAGATACAGCACGCTAAAAGTCAGGGCAACGAAATACCCGATCATCCCAACTATGGCTGCCGGTGCGTGAAAGAAAAGAATCCGGTAAATTGCACCCTGCAGCGCTTCGTCCGGCAACACCATAAACATTTGGTACAGGTTGTAAGAAAGCAGCGCGCCGGCCGCTATCGCCAACCCGATCGCAGTTTTTTCTCGCGTCATAATAGATTCGCCCCCCTCATCTCTAGTTGACCAAAATCGTTTCGGCTAAAACCATAGTCAACGCTGTGAATACAATATCGAACGATAGCAGAATCCGCCCCCACAGCAGTTCATCGGATGTAATCTCCCGGCCGTAAAGCACCGAATTCGTCAACTCGATCGCCGCGATCAAGAGCGGAATCAGCAGCGGATAAAGAATCACCGGCAGCATCAACTCGCGCAACCGTAAGTTCACGGTCAGCGCGCCGAATGCCGCGCCGATAATGGCGATTCCCCAGCTTGCCAGAATGAACACACCTGCCAGCGCCCAAGGGCGAGACGTCCAGTTCACGTTGTAGAAGATGCCGAAGATAAACAGCGAAACCATCTCCAGAGCCAGCAACATAGCGACGTTTGCGAGCGCCTTGCCAAGCAGCAGGCTAGCCGACGGAAGCGGAGACGCCAGCAAAGCATCCAGACAGTCGTTCGGCAGCTCTCTGGCAAATCCACGGTTAAATACCAAAGCTCCCGCGAACGCAAACACAAGCCATAAAAGTCCGCCCGCCATTTGCCGCAGCATCTCGGACGTCGGATCGAAAGCGAAACTAAACAGAAGCAGAATCGACACCGCAAACGCCCCTGCCGCATTAATCGATTCCTTCGTTCGAAACTCGACGGCCAGATCCTTTTGAGCCACTGCAAACGCTTGCCGAACTGTTCTCATTCGGCTCGCAAAATCGCAGTCATGCCGCACCCAGCTCTGTGTGCAATCGATAAAGCAGCCCTGGATCGTCCAGCATTTCCTGACTTCGCTCGCCCGTGTAGCGTAGCCGTCCATTTTCAACCAGAGCGACATGCGAGGCGATCGCCAGAGCTTCCCTCAGCTGGTGCGTAGACAGCACAATGGTGGCGCCCTGGGCGCGCGACTCCACCAGCAGCTCGCTCAGCATTCCAATCGCCCGATCATCCAGCGAAGTAAACGGCTCGTCCAGAAGCAGAACACGTGGGGAGTTGATGAATGTCCGCGCCAAAGCCAGCCGCTGCCGCATTCCCCGAGAAAACTGCCGTACCGGCATCATCGCAACGCGAGATAAACCAACTCGCTCCAGCCACATACTGGCTGCCTGCGGACCGCGCTCCACTTCGCAGACCTTGGCAAAGAACTGTAAGTTTTCCCGTGCAGTTAAATCTTCGTACACGCCAATTCCATGCCCTAAGAACCCAAGTCGGCGCCGGGCATCCGCGCTTCGCGGCCCGAATCCAAAAACCCGAACAGAACCTCTTTGAAAAGGTGAAAGTCCAGCCAGCATCCGCAGCAACGTTGTCTTCCCTGCTCCGTTACGCCCCAACAACGCGCAGCAGGTCCCCTCCGAGATCAGCAGGCTGATATCCCGGATAGCCGGATAGTCGCCGTAAAATTTCCAAAGGTTCTGGACTTCGATCGCCTCAGGCATCAGCAGGCGGCGCTATCTTCCGGAAGGTGACTGCACAGGAGAGGAACGAAATAACACCACTAAACCGACCGCCAGGATCGAGAGAGCCAACCCAAGAAGCCAATCCATATGAGCATAGATCCGCGGCTTTCCTTCCGTCACTTGCGGAGAGTCACTGGTGTCGGTTGAGTTACTGTCATTGTGTAGGGATCCAGTTCCTGCAATGTCGAAACTGAAATTGCCGGTAACCTGTAAGTTATAAATCGTAGCTTGCGTGTTAGGCTCTGTACCGAGTTGCTGAATGTCTTTCCCGGAAAGCGTCACCCCCGGAGGAGCCACCAGGCGAAGCGGTCCCGCCGGCATACCTTTTACATTCACGGCTCGGCCGTGAAAAGTGAAGGGCGAACCCGCCGGAAGAACGTAGTTAATCTGAAACTCAGTCTCGCCCGGTTTGATCGGAAAATCCACTTTGAAGACATCCGCCTCCTTGGTCTTCTCCGCTGTTCTAGGCAGCGGCATTCCCTGCGGGCCTTGCGCATTGATTCGCACCTGACCGTTTGAGGCTGGCGGCAAAAAAAACTGTAAACCGCCGACCTTCTGATCGTTAAAGGTGGTCGTCGTCGCGTTTTGCACAATCACCGTCTCGTTGACCGAAATCTGGCTGATTGTCGGTTCCAAAACGAGCATCTGCTGGGCAATATGCGCCACAGTCGGCGACGTGGTGGCATCGTAAATCTCCAGCTGGATATTCGAGGTCGGAATGTTGGGCGTCATCAGCTTGTTATAGTTCACGTTTTGGTAAACCGCTTGCAAAAGCTGTGGCCCGCCGCCCGGCTCGTCCTTTTCGAAGACAAAGTGTCCGGTCGCATCAGTCGTAGTTGATCCCAGGGTTCGCATTCCCTGCTGCCCCGGTTTGATCAAGCTCACGCTGACGCCCGTTTGCGGCTTGCCGGTTGTACGATTCACAACTGTCCCGTCGATCGCGGCAGACAGAGTCGCAGCAACGGCTAGAAGACTGCCCAAGCAGAGAGTTGAAAGCCGTCTCACGACATCGCCTTTCCGCATTCGCCACAAAACTTCAGCGCTTGCGAGAAGCCGGCGCCACAATGCGGACAGGTCGTTACTCCAGTTTTCACAGGACGGGGCGCCTTAGCTACCGCCGTAGTCTTGCCATGCACCCGAGTGGACGTCAATCCTAATCGCTTGATCGTGCCATCCATCTCCGAGAGAACGCCGGCCAGTTCTTTCTGCAAAGCTAACTTGGTGTTCTGGTAGTCCTCGTCGGAGAGCTTGCCGAGACGAAATTCAAACTGCAGATCGCGCAGGTTCTCGTAAATCGCCTGCTTGCGATCTTCAAGATGCTGAATCGGCGAGACGGGAACAGGCTCGGGAATATCTTTCGCTCGAACAAACAGAACAAAGGTGAGTGCGGCGATGGTCAACGCAAGTGCAAAGCCGATGATCATTCCCGAACCTTACGCGCCGTGTCGACCCGCGCCACTGCTATCGTCCAACTCTCGATCCATCTGCGCGCGATAGCGATTAATCATGGCATGATCATCCGCCGTCAACACTTCTTGCGCCCGCTGGTTCTTTTTCACAAAACGAACGTAAATCCAGAATCCCAGAAGCGCCGCGATCGGAGTCGCCAGCCACGTAATCAGATGGAGAGGCAAGGGAGAAGAAAGCGCAATCGGTCCTTCTTCCTTCACGAAGGTATTGACGATCGCATCGTCGCTCATACCGCGGCCCTGCATCTCGAAGATGCGTCGCCGCTTTGGATCCGCCGAATCACACCGCAGCATCGGACACTTTCCAACCGACTCTTTGCATCCGCCGCAGCGGCAAGATAAACGTTCGCCGACCCGCGATACCCCCGGCGTCAAATAATTTGTCACGTCTTGCTGAGCAATGATCCCAGCCACGGTTAGCGAACCGAGAACAGCAAGTTTGCCCCACAGGGACAGAGTCTGTATATTGAATCGACTCTGTCTAGGACTGAACTGTCGCAGGCGTTGTAGCAATGCCGACTACCTCCGTGCGCGCATACTGCAAGCGCACCTTACCGGGAACTAAACAGACCAGCGTACCGAACAACAAAACCCAATAGCCCATCCAGATACACGACACCAAGGGAAAGATGTAGAACTGGAAAATAGCTTTACTGTTATCAGGCAAAACGCCCGAATAGTTCACATAAAGATCTTCATTGGGACGCCGTCGAATTCCCACCAGCGACGTCTGCTGCTGGCTCGCCTTGTAGAATCGCACTTCCGGCTCCAGTTGCTTCAAAAACTTCCCGTCACGCGAGATGTCTACCGTTGCCAAACTCGTCTGATAATTCGAGTTTTCCGAATCGTGAACGTTCAGCAGTTTGATGTCGTAGTGACCGAACCGTACGCTTTGCCCGATACCCACATTCTTCGTCACATGCTGATTGAAGGCACTCCCGGTAAAGCCGATAAACATGAAAACAATACCCATGTGCACCAGATAACCGCCATACCTTCTCGTGTTCCGCCACGTGAGTTCAAACGCCGATCTCGGCAAAGAAAGATGCTCTTTCAGTTGAATCGCACGAGAGCCCTTCCAGAACTCGCCCAGGATAGTGGCGCTCACAAAGGCACACAGCGCAAACGAAACCAAAGGCGCGATGTCGTGAATGCCCGATAAGGCCAACCCGGACATAACGACCAGACCTACGACCGTCGGCATCAAAAAGGACCGCTTCAGACTGTTGACCGAACTCTTTCGCCAGGCAATCAGAGGACCAACCCCAGTCAAGAACAAAAGGAAAAGCGCAATCGGTATATTAACGCGGGTGTAGTAAGGAGCATCGATCGATTCTTTCTCACCGGTAACAGCTTCCATGATGACCGGAAACAAAGTTCCCCACAGCACCGCAAAGCAACTGGCCAGCAAAATCAGATTATTGAAAAGGAAACTCGACTCTCGCGAAACAACGCTCTCGAGCTTCACCTCGCTCTTCAGATAGGGCAAATTCTTTACAATGGCAAATATGGTCAGAACCGTAGCCGTCACCAGGAAAGTAGTGAAATACGGCTTGACCGGCGACTGCGCGAAAGCGTGAACCGAAGCAACCAGTCCGGTACGCGTTAAGGTCGTCCCCAGAATACTGAGAAGGAACGTAGCTGAAACCAGAACCATGTTCCAGACTTTCATCATTCCCTTCTTTTCTTGCATCATGACCGAATGCAGAAAGGCCGTCGCGGTAATCCATGGCATTAGCGACGCATTCTCAACCGGGTCCCAGCCCCAATAGCCGCCCCACCCCAGCACCGTGTAAGCCCAGCCCATTCCAAGCAAAATTCCCGTGCTCTGAAACAGCCAGGTCACAATTGCCCATCGCCGGGTCGTATGAATCCAGCCTTCACCGGGCTGCTTCGTAATCAGGGAAGCCATCGCGAACGCAAATGGAACGGTAAAGCCGACGTATCCGAGATACAGGAAAGGCGGATGAATTGCCATGGTCCACCACTGAAGTAGCGGACTCAAGCCGTTCCCGTCGCCAACATCGATCACTCCGCGTCCCGCCATCAGCACCTGGAACGGGCTGGCAACGAAGGTGATCATTGCCGTGAAGAAGGCGAGAGTGGTCATCATGATGGCAACCACGATCGGCATCATCTCGCGAAACTTCCGGCGGTTTGTGAAAGTAGCAACAGCGGAGTACGTCGCCAGGAGCCAGCTCCAGAAAAGCAGGGATCCTTCTTGACCGCCCCACCAGGCAGTGAACTTGTACACCGTCGGCATTGCCTTGTTACTGTGGGCAGCGACGTAAGCGAGCCGGTAATCGCCGCTGATTAGGGCCGAGATTAGAATCCCCGATGCCACCGTAAGCAAGACCCAAGTGGCATATACTGACCGTTCAGCGCTCACCACCAGGAAAGGGCGGCGGCCATATTTCCCGGCGATCGCCGCGCCGGCCCCAAATACGGCCATACAAAACGCGAGCAGAATCGCCAAAGCTCCGAGGTTTTCCATAATTTCGAGTGCCTGCTGTTAATGGAGATGCACGCCTACCGTGCTTCGAAACAATTTAGGCAGAACCGGCAGGACGAAAGGGAACCACCGCACTGATCTTGCTGCCGGCCGCATTCTCATGAGCAAGTCCCCGCTGCGACGGTTTCGATTCATACTTGGAAGCGCATTTCGCCTGGATCTTATTTGCCTGAAAAATACCATCCGGCCCAAGCCGTCCATCTGCCAGCGCCTGCGAGTTATCGCGGAACGTGTCAGGAAGCGGATCCGTACCGGAGTACATTACCTTCAAAGTCTGGGCGCCCTGATGAAGAACAAAGGTGACTCCGGCCATCCCCTTCTGGATAGACCCAGCTTGCACGTCACCACCCACCCGGATCGAGGCGCTTTGCGCCGCCGGTCCCATCTGCGCCAACTCCGGAATCGTTTTGTAGTAAGACTTGGTTTCTTTGATACCGCCCACAGCCAGCCAGACCAGGCACCCCAGAATGAGCGACATCACAATCCCAAACTTGGCGTAGGTGTTCATACAAGGAAGAAATTTCAGTATATCTCTTACTAAGTGTCAATTGATAGAATTTCGCGCGGCAGCCTTCTGCAGCATATCCGATCGATGTTGCGCCTCATCTGCCTCATTATTCCTGCCTACCGCCCGATAAACAGTGGCGAGCACGCGCCATCGAAACGCGTTGTCGGGGGTATTGTCTACCGCACGCTTCTGTTCAATCACCGCTTGGGCTGAGTCGCCCAGCTCCGCGTAGACCGCCGCCCGCACTTCCGCAATCGCCGCCGTAAACTCAGCCGCCTCCGCCGAACGGTCGCCCCCAAAGGGGCTCGCACCCTGCGCCCTTTCAAGTTCCTTCAAAGCATTCTCGGGCTGCCTCGCCAGCGCGTACGTCTTACCCAAAACGTACCATCGCCGATACCGCTCCAGACCAGCCAGCCTGGCCGATTTCCGAAAAGCAGAAATGGCCTCCTCATATCGCTGTTCATTTGTATAAAGAACACCCAGTCCGTACCAGGCCGAATCGCTTGGCACCCGAGCTAACGAAGTGCGCAAGTCTTCTTCAGCCTCATTGAAATTCTTGGCCGCTATTGCCAGCTCCGCTTTCTGCAGATACAACGCCGGATCTACATCCGTAATCTGCTCCGCCCGCTCGGTCGCCGCCTTCGCCTTCGGGAAATGGCCCAGCAAGTATTCGATAGCCGCTCGATTCATCAATTCCTGGTAACGCTCTGCCTGTGACCGCTTCGGCAGGCTCGACACGCTCTCAGTCGAACAGACTACATCGGGAATAGTCCGCCACTCAGCCGGAAGCGCATCCCTCCGCACCAAGATGATCGCCGCCGTATCCATATAAACCGGCTTCCACCGCACGCTCGAGCAGTCCTGCTTGAGCGGAATCTCGGCCAGCGAGAAAAATCGCGATAACGGCAGGATCACTGTGCGGATGTTCCGCTGTTGCGCCGCCTTTCCCCACTCCGGCGAATCCAGAGGCTCTCGAGCCAGAGCCCGCTGCTCAAAAAAAAGCCGGTCGCCGAACGGAATGTAACGCCCATCGTCGAAATCCCGGTAATCGGCGCCCAGTCTCCAAACCAGGTAGCTACCGAGGTTAAAAGTAGAAAACACTTCGCGCGGCAAATGCTGTTTGACCAAGAACGAAGCGGCCCGCTCCGGCAACCACCAGGACGGACCGGCGCCGAAAAGCGTCAACTGCCCATCGGCAATGTAAAACCGGTTCGTCACTAAATCCGCCGATCGAACCGCAACCAAACCCGCCAGAAGCAAAACCACGCCCACCCGCACCGCTCGAAAGCGTCCTTCAAACGCCGGGACGCTAGCCGCCAGTTCCACCCCGCCCACCAGACAGACCAAAGCCACAAACGGACCAGACACTCGAGCATGATCAAAGACCGCAATCACGCCCACCAGCAGCACGACAGCCGATCCAATCCGCCTTCGCCACAGCGCCGCAATCACCGCTAACAAAGCGAACCCGATCATCCAGTAAACAGCATTTTCGGGACTCCTCCACTCGAAAACCGTCGCCATCGTCTGGATCGGCCTGAACTCTTGCACCAGCCCCTGCTCCGTGCGAGACGGAAACTCCTGCTCAATCACCGCCTGCCAGATGCGCCAGCCCCAGGGATTAACAAGCGAAGCTGCCGCCGTCGCAACCAGCCAGGGCCAGACCCTCCTTAAGCGCCCGACCGCAGCCTGCCGCCGCAACCCGGACGGCATCTCCAGCACCTCCATCAACAGGTAAGCCACCATCAGGGCAAACCCGCCAATAAAACCAAGGTGGAGGTTCACCCAGGCGACCATCAGCAACGGCAACAGCCACACTCGCCCGGTCCCGCCTTCGAAATAGCCAAACAACAGGCGTGCAAACGCAGCAAACAACAACACCGTAAACATCCCCGACCGCGGAATCGTCTGCTCCGCAATCACCGGCACAGCCAGAAGCGTCAGCCCAGCCCCCCACGCACTCCGGCCCACCGAGAGGATGGCAACCGTACCGACACACGAAAGGCCGCAAAACCAGGAGATCGCCGCGTATCCACCGATCTTGAAAGCCGCCCAAAACAAAATGCCCGACAGAATCGGATAGATCCATTCCGCCCCTCGCGCCGTGTAAGAGAAAACCTCCGTCGAAGGAATCGCATGCTGAGCCCAGATAGTCCGCGCTGTCGCCATCTGCCATCCCAAGTCGAAATCCGCCACCGTTTTCAGCCCCGCAAAAAACGCATACCCCAGAGCCAGCAGACACAAAACGGCCACCGTGCTCCCACCCCGCTTCAATAAGCTCATTCGCGCGGTAGCCGGCACAATCTAAGCCTTGCTGCCCTCTTCCTTACTCTTCTCCTGCGGCTTTACGGTCGACCGCACAACCATGAACCGGTTGAGCACGTCGAACCAGAAAGGCGCACCCAGCGTCACCGAAAACGTGGTGAGCAAAATCCCGGCCATCTTCATCAACCAGCTCGTCGACGTATCCGGCAACCTTCGCCAGTCATGTCGAAAATCGTCCGGCATCTCCCCTTTTTCCGGAACCATCACCCATCCAACGGGAATGCCGCCTTGACGCTCCAGCCAGCCCAGCGGATCAGTGAGCTCTTGCGTCGAAGGCGCGCCCGGCGATTTCGCAAACTGCGCATGAGCCACAATCACAGACCGCGCCGTCTGATTCGTATTCAAATAGCGCGCCACCCCGATCGTGTCAACGTTCAGCAACACCGCCAGCGCGAATCCGACCGCCGCAATGATCATCTGGGTCCGCCGCTTGTACCACCCTGATACCCGATCCATCGCCCCGTCATACCAGTCCTCAATATTCCGGCGCGCCTGTTCCACATCGCCTCCGGCCGAATCGATCAGCGGCAACAGAGCCCGTTTCACCGAGTCATGCGGGCTCGACGACACCGCGCTTCGTAGTTGAAACATCGGACTGACCGCCGTATTCGCCTGAAGTCCCCCGGTCGCAACCTCCGTCGACACATGAGCCGGCTTCAACAAATCCACCAGCGCCAGTGAAAACGTGCGCGCCGGGATATACGACGGAAGATTCTTCAGATTTTGCGAATCGTAATCACCGCGGAAAAGCCCGTTGATCAAAGGATGTTCGTAAAACTGGGCGACAAGCCCGCTGCCGCCCTTGTCTCTGAGCATTTCTGCGATGCCCCTGTGCAAATCGCGAGCCCGATACTTCAGCACAGTCTCCAGCGCCTCCTGAATTGAGGAACAAACCAGACTCAGCAGCAAAAATAAGAACACCAGCCCTATCGCCGTATCGATCGTTTCAGAGCCAAACATTCGTCCCCCCTCTCAAGCCTCATCCAAAACCCAGCTTTCGCCCGAAAGTCGCAGCTTACGACAACCTCTCACGATAAACTGCACTTTAAGGGAGAGTACTTGGCAACTTTACCGAAGGTCGCTGCCCAGATCGGACGCCCCCCTTCTCAGGTTCGCCGGATCGGCCAACTCGCGGAGTCGCCGGCGCTCGTCGAAGCGCAGCGCTGGTTTGCTCGCGAACGCACCTGGATCAACGAGCTGCACCTCCAGCTCTGCCGCATTCCCGCGGCAACTTTCTTTGAGCAAACGCGCGCTGACTGGTTCCGCCTCCAGCTCGAAAATCTCGGCTGGATCGCCGGCATCGATCGCGCCGGGAATGTCCTCGCCAGATTCGGCGCCCATTCCGCTCCGCGCCCCATCGTCGTCTCAGCGCACCTCGATACCGTCTTCGCTCCCCATCGTCCCGAGGATATCTACTTCGGGACCGACGGCCGGCTCATTGGGCCCGGAACTTCCGATAACGGATCCGGTCTGACGGCGCTCCTCGCTTTGGCCCGGCTCCTCGCCGGCTCTCCTCAGCTCCACCCCATCGCCTCGTCGCTCTTGATTGTCGCCAACGTCGGTGAGGAGGGAGAAGGCAATCTAAGCGGCATGCGCTATCTCTGCCGGCATTCCCCGGATCTCGCCGCCATCCAAGCTTTCGTAGTCCTCGACGGCCCTTCCATCGAACACGTCACAGCGCAAGCGCTCGCCAGCCGCCGCTATGAGATCACATTTTCGGGAGCCGGCGGCCACAGTTGGAACGATCACGGCACTCCCAATCCGGTCCACGTTCTGAGCCATCTCATCTCTTCCTTCATCGAATCGGCCGACGCCCACGTAACCGACACCCAGCGCAACCAGTGTTCCTATAATTTCAGCGTCGTCGAAGGAGGCACCAGCATCAATTCCATCCCCTCCAGCGCGCGAGGCAAACTCGACATTCGCTCCGAAGAACCGTCCATTCTCGAAGAACTCTCGGCCTTGGTCACCGCCGCGGTTGAGCGCAGCCTCGAGCACGGAAACCGCACGGCCCGAGGCACTCGCCTTTCCGCCAAGATTCGAGATCTCGGCTGCCGTCCCGGAGGCAAACTGCCTGCCGACGCCCCGCTGCTCCGCGCCATCCTGTCCGTAGATCATCATCTGAGCATCCGTTCACGTGTGGACTGCGCGTCCACTGACGCCAACGTTCCCCTCTCAATGGGTCTCCCTGCCATCTCCATCGGCGCAGGCGGAGGTGGAGGAGGCGCACACACCCGCGACGAGTGGTACCAGCCGGAAGGCCGGGAACTCGGTCTGCGCCGCATCTTTCTTCTATTAGCCTCGCTGGCCGAGCCCGAGCAGCCGTGAGTGCGGCCGAAACCGCCGATCTATCCCACTCGTCCCCTCACCGCATTCCCAAACGCTGGCAAGCCGACCTCGCGCTCGCTGTTGTGGCTCTCATCTGGGGATCTACCTTCGTGGTCGTGAAACAAACGCTCGCCAACGTGTCCACCATGTACTTCCTCACGCTGCGCTTTGCGGTGGCAAGCGTCTGCCTGCTCCCAGTGTTGCTGCCTGCTTTTCGACGTTCAGGCCCCCGCGCAGTTACACGCGGGCTGCGCGGCGGCTTTGCAGCCGGCCTTTTCTTGTGGACCGGATACTTGCTGCAAACTTTCGGCCTCAAGTACACCAGCGCAGGCAATTCCGGTTTTCTCACCGGTCTCTACATCGTCCTGGTGCCGCTGATCGGCGCCACCGTGTACCGCCGCTGGCCGCGGGCGCCGGAACTCATCGGACTCGCCATTGCCTTCGGCGGCATGGTCGTGCTCACAATCCCATCGCTCGACCGCAATTTTCACCTCAACCGAGGCGACCTCCTTACCGTGGGATGCGCCTTCGTCTTCGCCATCCATCTACTCGTCTTGAGCCACTACTCCAAATCGGAAAGCTTCGAAGCCGTCGCTCTGGGCCAAGTCGCCTGCACGGCGTTGTTATCGGCTCTCTCGCTTTTCATCGAGCCTCCCCGCGTCACTTGGACGCCCGGGGTCATCTTCGGAATCCTGCTGACAGCTTTGCTTGCCACAGCCCTCGCCTTCGTCTTACAAACCTGGGGACAGAGATACACCACTCCCACCAGAACCGCGCTCCTGTTCGCGCTGGAGCCCGTCTTCGCCCTCATCACCGCCGTCGCGATTGGAGGCGAAAGTCTCACCGCCTATTCGGTCCTCGGCGGTTCGCTCATCCTAGCCGGAATACTGGTCGTTGAATTGAAACCGGCCCGTCTCGCCCCACATCCGAACTACTAAGTCCCTAGTGCCCGGTTATTTATACTGATGAATACGGGTAAGAGGTCTTTTCCGCCCAATGCCGTTCCTCCAAAAATTAGTCCGGAAGCAAAAGCTGCTCAGCGTTTCCCTCCTGGTCGTTACTCTCTTCGTCGGCATCGTCATCGGTACCGTCGTCAACACCGGAGTAAAGGCTCAAAAACAGACTTCCCCTGTGGCGCCCGATGCCGTGCCGCTTTCAGTGCCTCCCGCCTCGCTCTTAGCCAACGATTTCAGTAAGCTTGCCAAGAAGCTGGAACCGTCGGTCGTCTACATCGAATCCGATTACCTGCCCAAAGCCGGCAAGCGCACCGGGCACAGTGAAGGCGATGAAGACGAGGACAAAGAAGATGGGAAACCTCCCACTACTCCCGATCCGTCCGATATGTTCAAACACTTCTTCGGCAAGCCGGACCCGAAGACCTTCCGTACCGAAGGATCCGGAACCGGCTTTATCGTAGATCACAACGGCTACATCATCACCAACAATCACGTGATCGATAAAGCAGACCGCATCAAGGTCAAGCTCAGCGGAGAAGACGAAGAATTTCGCGGTCGCGTCATCGGTACCGATTCCGAAACCGACGTCGCCGTCATCAAAATCGATGCTAAGCGCAGCTTCGAGCCCGTACGGATGGCCAATTCCGATGGAGTGCAAGTAGGCGATTGGGCCATCGCTATCGGTTCCCCGTTTGGACTTCAGGCCACTGTCACCGCTGGTATCGTAAGCGCCACCGGCCGTGATCTCGGTGCCGCTCAGTTCCAGCATTTTCTGCAAACCGATGCCGCCATCAATCCCGGCAATAGCGGAGGACCACTGCTCAACATCCGCGGCGAGGTGATCGGAATCAACACTATGATCGCCACCCGGAGCGGCTCTTACGAGGGAATTGGATTTGCTCTTCCTTCGAATACCGCGGTCAAGGTGTACAACGACATCATTCGTGACGGCCGGGTGGTGCGAGGGTCCATCGGCATTCAGTGGTCGAAGAACGGAAGCCAGTCCGATACGCTCCAGGCCTTCGGTCTCGATCATGGAGTTCTCGTCGAGACGGTTGCGGAAAAAGGGCCCGCCGGCAAAGCTGGCTTGAAAGCAGACGACATCATTCTCGCCATGAATGATCATCCCGTGAAGAATGGAGATGAACTTGTAAACAAGGTGGCTGACCTGCCGATCGGATCAAGCGCGCTCTTCACAGTCGATCGTAACGGCAAGCGTCTGGACTTCAAAGTCGGCATCGAGGAACGCGCCGTGGTTTGGAAGAACGCGCCGCAACTTGCGGAAGGTAATTCACAAAAACCCGAAATTCCTGAACCGCCGAAACCGCTCACGCCTACTCAGGTGCGCTTCGGCATCACGATCATGAACCTGAAGGAAAAAGAACGCGAGGACCTTGGCATCGACGACAAATCCGGCGTCAAGGTCGTCACCGTAGATCCGGGTTCATTCGCCGACGATATCGGCATCCAGGAGAATGACGCCATTCTCGCCATCAATCGACAGCCCGTCACCACGCCTGACGACGTGATGCGCCTCCAAAAAGCACTCAAGCCCGGCGCCCCAGTTGCGCTTCACATCGTGCGCAGCATCGGAACCGGTGGGAGACACACCCCTCCCACCCGTTTTTACTTGTCCGGTCGCATTCCCAAAGAATAGTTCGACTAACTGATCAGCCGCGCCGCCGTCTTGGCAAAATACGTAAGGACAAAATCTGCGCCTGCCCGCCGAATACTGGTCAGCGTTTCAAGAATGGTCCGGTCCAGATCGATCCAATTGTTCGCGACCGCTGCCACAATCATGCTGAACTCACCGCTTACTTGATACGCGCCCAGAGGAACATCGAACTGTCGGCGGGCCTCACGAATAATATCGAGATACGCCAAAGCCGGCTTGACCATAATCATGTCCGCGCCTTCTTCTAAGTCCAGCTCAATCTCCCGCATGGCTTCTCTGGCGTTCCCCGGATCCATCTGATAACTTCGACGGTCTCCAAACTGAGGCGCCGATTCCGCCGCTTCTCGGAACGGCCCGTAAAAGGCCGACGAATACTTCGCGGCGTACGAGAGGATGGGCATCTTTATATACCCGGCGCTGTCCAGAGCCTGTCGAATGGCGCCTACCCGACCGTCCATCATGTCGCTGGGAGCAACAATATCGGCCCCCGCCTCGGCATGCGATACCGCCGTCTTAGCCAGCCACTTCAAAGTCTCGTCGTTATCGACATCGTTGTCCACAATCCAGCCGCAGTGCCCATGACTCGTATATTCGCAATTACAAACATCCGTCATCACTAACAGACCAGGAACTTCTCGCTTTAAGGCGCGAACAGCCCGCTGCGTAATCCCATCGCTTGCATAAGCTCCCGAGGCCAGTTCGTCTTTCTCTTCGGGAATGCCAAAAAGAATAACTCCGCCAATCCCGAGCGCCCGGCATTCCTCACCCTCACGAACCAGGTTGTCGATCGAAAGCTGTGCGTTGCCCGGCATCGATCGGATCTCTCGCCTGATCCCTTCTCCGGGACAAACAAACAGTGGAAGAACAAACTGCGAGGGAAGTAGAGTTGTTTCTCGAACCAGCCGCCGCATCGGCTCTGAGCTACGAAGTCGGCGCAATCGCTGAACAGGGAATGCCATGTAAACTTGATTTCAGTTTGGCAAATGGATCGGTCGTTCTTCATACTGGAAAAAAAAGTGAGGATGGCCGCCACGCAATCGACTCAGAAGAAAATAGCCAGACGATGGTTTATCAGCGGAACTGTCCAAGGGGTTGGCTTCCGCTTTTTCGCGCAACACAAAGCTGCCGCCTTAGGTCTGACCGGTTGGGCTAGAAATCGCGACGACGGGCGAGTGGAAGTCTACGCGGTCGGCACGCCCGATCGCCTCAACGACCTCGCTGCCGCCCTCCACATCGGTCCTCATATGGCAGAAGTCCGCGGAGTCGAACAGTCCGAAACAGAATCGGTTGAAAACCTATCCGGCTTCAGCATCCGCTAGAGTGCCGATAACTCCGCTGTCGCCTCCGTCAAAATGCGGTTCAGATCCGACAAGCACTGTTCCACAATCGCCGTCTGCTGCTGGGCGAGTTTCCAATTCCTGGCTTCTACTGCTTCACGAATGCCCGGCAACGTCTTCACCGCATAGCCGGTGTAAAATCCGGGCGCATAAATCTGATGCTTGTACCAGGGACGGTTCGGCAATCCCTCGGGTCTGGTCAACGCCCGTTCAGATCGTATGAGTTCCTGGTTCAGTCTCAACAGATGCTCGGCCGCCAGCGCTTTCTTCGTGATGATCACCTCTAACAGCGCCTCATAATTTTGGCTGTGGTCTCTCAAAGCATCGAGTTGCTTCCGAACTCCGCCGAAGTCCAGCTTATGGCCCCCCAGTTCAGACTGGCGTTGAATCTCTTCCGCATAGCGGCTGACCGTATCTGCAAAACGGCCGAACTCAAACGGAAGAACGGAAGCGTCCGCCAGCCGCAGCACCGCCGTTGCCGTAAATTGCGATAACGCTCTCCCATCCACCTGGGTCGTATCTGAAAAGTGCGTGTACCAATAAATGGAATCGTAGATCGAATGATAGATGCCGCTCTTGGTCTGCCCTTCGAAGCTTTCGTTCATACTCGCGATGCCGAGATAATCCAGGAAGCCTTGAAAATCTGAACCGGCGCCCAGCGCATCCAGGTGCAGTGAGCCGTCTGTCCGGCTCGAAGAGGACGACTCTTGTCCTTCACCCGCAGCGTGCCGCAGCGCAAAATCCGCTATCGTCACACTCGTTCCCGGCTGCTGAACCGAGTGCGCCACTTCATCCTCGAACGCCTCCAGCGTATGCGATCCGCCTATGTTCAACCACCCTCGACCCGTGTTATCCGAATTGAGATACGCCACCCCTTTCTGCCTCAATTCATCCTGATGCTTTTCCACCCATTCGGTCGAACCCAGAAGACCGAACTCCTCCCCATCCCAGAAGGCAAGCTTAATCGTGCGTCGAGGCTTCCATCCCTGCTTCTGAGCAAGCGCCAGTGCTCGTGCCGTCTCGAGCAGCGCCGCAACACCCGAGATCGGGTCATCCGCGCCGTTCACCCACGCATCGTGATGATTCCCTGCCAGAACCCACTCATCGGCTTCCTGCCCGCCCGGAATGGTAGCGATCACGTCATACAAAGGTTTGGTGGTCCAATCGAAGTCGGTCTTCAGATGTACGTTCACCGGTCCCGGCCCCGCATGATATGTAAGCGGCAACGCGCCGCGCCAGTCCCGCGGAACCAGCGGCCCTTCCATCTGCTCCAGAATGGGCTGCGCGTCACCATACGAAATCGGAAGCACGGGAATCCTCGCCAGATTCTTCGCCTCCGTTATCGGTAACCGCTTCGAACCCTCTTCCGATGCCCATCCCGGCGAGAGAGGATCGCCCGGATAGAAGGTCATGTCCATCACGCTGCCCCGCTGCACGCCATCCCGAGGCCGCATCGGACCCTGCGGATAGACGTCTCCTTCGAAATAACCGTCATCACGAGGGTCCGAGTAAATCAAACAACCGATCGCGCCCCGCTCCGCCGCAATCTTCGGCTTGATGCCCCGCCAGCTCCTGCCGTAGCGCGTCAGAACGATCTTGCCCCGCACGCTGATACCGAGCCGGCTCAGCCAATCGTAGTCATCGGGAAGACCGTAGTTGGCATAAACCACCTCGCCCGTAACATCGCCCGTCGCGCTGTAGGCGTTATAGGTGGGAAGTTGAAATTCGTCGCTGCTGTCAGGGTCTTGCGCGACAGCCGGTTCTTTCAAACTGGCCACAAACGGCTTCGGACTGAGAACCTCCAGTTGCCGCACCGTGGGAAACGGGATGAGAGCCTCAAACTGCTCAATCTGAGCGTCGAGCCCCCATTCCTTCAAAAGACCGCGGATGTACTCCGCATTCAACTTGGCTCGTGCCGAACCGGCATGATGGGGTTCAGCGGCCAGAAAGTTCAAATACCGGCGCAGATGCACCGTATCCGGAACCGCCTGTAACTGCTGCTCAAGTCTCTGCTCATCTGGAACGTCTCGCTCCAGAAATCCCCGAACTGACCCTTGGCCAAACGTCGCGATTGGCAGCGCAATCGACAGCGTCACCGAGAGAATAGCCCTGAATGATCGCACTGCCTAGATTATTTCAGGTAGGCGAAAGGCCTCGCCGGTAATCTTCCATCGCAGACCGCAAGCTGTGCCGTTTTTGTGAACAGTCGCAAGCCCACCTTTCGAGGATTCAGAGTTGCGCGTACTTACATGCGTACATGCAATCGGTTGTCGGCTTCGTCTCGGATCCAATTGAATCAAAAACTCCGGCTGACGAACAGATTCGGCTCATCATCAGGGAAGAGCTGGTTAGGCACGAGAAGCGCAAGGTTTCTTGATTAATTCTTCTGACCCTGTTCGAAAGACTAGTGTTGATCCCATCTACGCTAACGCACTACTGAGCCGCTGCGGTACTCACCGCCTGCTCAGCTTGCTCGCTTGACTGCACCAGGGAATCGTTAAAACTATACCCAAACCCACGCACCGATCGAATGAACAACGGATTCGCCGGGTCCGCTTCAATCTTCTGCCGCAGTCGCAATACGTACACATCGACAGTCCGGTCCGTCACCGCGCGGTCATGGCCCCACACTGCGTCCAACAGCTGCTCGCGGCTAAAAACAACGCCCGGCCTGCTCATCAAGAACTCCAGCAGACGAAACTCGGTCGCCGTCAGCGTCAGCAGATTTCCGTCCAGTCTCGCCTGACAACTGCTTCGATCGAGCTCTAACCCAGCCGCCTTCAAAACCCGTGTGGCATTCGTCTGTCCACGGAACTGAATCTTGATGCGAGCCACCAATTCCCGAACGAAAAACGGCTTCACGATATAGTCGTTTGCTCCGAGCTCCAATCCGACAATGCGGTCCGTTTCGGAAGCTCGGGCGGTCAAAAAGATGACCGGGATGTGCGCCAGCTCAGGGTGCGCCCGAACCGCTTTACAAATCTCCAACCCGTCCGAATCGGGCAACATGATATCCAGCAGCAGCAGATCCGGTTTCTCTCGACGACAAAGATCGATCACACCTCTTCCGGTTTGCGTGCCGGCGACGGCAAACCCTTCTTTCTCGAGGTTGTACTTGATCAAAGCGTATAAATCGGCGTCATCTTCTACAACGGCTACTTTTCTCATTTGAATTGTGTTTTCCGAGGCAATTCCAGCGTAACCGAGCACCGATGACAATAAGGTTACAACTTGGTGAATTCCATCTGAATATGGCTCTTACCCAGCACGCCTATTCCATCGCCCCATACGCCAGCGTCCAGAAGTCGGTGATTACCTTCGGCGGTTCCGGCGAATCCATCATGCGCTGCGTGAAGAGGATGCCGATCATTCCCTCTTTAGGATCGGTGTACGCCGATGTGCCGAAGCCTCCATCCCAACCGAATCGGCCCGGTGTTCGAAAGATTTCATCACGCTGAATGTCAACCCCCATTCCGAAGCCCCAGCTGCCATGCGCACCGAAAAAGATTTCGGAGCCGGCGCGTTGCTCAGGCGTGAGTTGATCGGAAGTCATCAGATTCACTGTGGCGCGTGAAAGAATCTGCTCTCGACCATGCCGGCCTTTGTTCAGCATCATGCGGCTGAAGGCAAAATAGTCATCGATCGTCGAGACGAGCCCGCCTCCGCCCGATTCGAAGGGCGGCTCGGATCGCCAGGCGCTATTCGCCACGTCGTCAAAAAAATCCAGCGTGTTTGTCTGGCGATTGAAAAAATAAAACGCAGGCAAGCGCTCGATTTTCCCGGAAGACACGTAGAATGCTGTGTCTTTCATACCGAGTGGATCGAAGATGCGCTCACGCATGAACATGCCGAGTGACCGGCCGGACACTCGCGCGATCAAGACGCCCAGCACATCAACGCTCATGTGATACATCCACTGCTCGCCCGGTTGGGCCATCCAGGGCAGTGAACCGAGCTTCTGCAACCACTCGTCCGTGCCAGGAGCTTGCGAAGGTAGCATCGGACCGTCGCCGCCAATCCGATATTCACGGATCAAGTTCTGAATCGGATACGTATTCGGCATCGCCATCACAATGCCGAAACCCATGCGGGACGTCAGCAAATCGCGAACGGTGATCGCACGACGCGCGGGCATCGTGTCATCAAGCTGCGAGGAGATCGACTTCAGCACGCGGCGATTTGCAAGTTCCGGCAGCCACGGCTCAATCGAATCGTCGAGCCGTAACTTGCACTCCTCCACCAGAATCATTGCTGCAACGGCGGTAATGGGCTTCGTGATCGAAGCGATGCGAAAGATCGTCTCACGCTTCATTGGAGCCGGATCGCCGAACGCCATTGTGCCAAGCGTCTCCACATGAACATCGTCATGTCGGCTGACCAGCGCAACCAGCCCGGGTATCTCTTTACGTTCCACGTATCCGGATAACACGTCATGCATTCGCTGGAGCCGCGACTTCGAAAGACCTGCGGTGTTCATGTTCAGCCTCTCCCGCTCCTGGACTGCCGATGTATGCACTTATGGCTCCAGATCAAGAGTGGCCTTGCCGGTCTCCGGATTGAACGGCACTGAATTGTGCTCATGTGTGACCTTCCACGCGCCTTCCGTTTTGCTGTAGCAGGTAGTTGAGCGCCACCACATCTCCAGCTTCTGACCGTCGATCCGTGTAGCATTCACTCGATTCAGGCTATGGCTGAACCCCATGTTCTGGCACGTCGTCACTTGCAGTTGCCGCATCTCAAAACCGATGGGACCTTCAAAGGAAGAGAACCACTGCCGCGCGCGCTTGGTCAACTCGTCCGCCCCGCCATACTGAAGTTGATCCACCACATCGAACAAAATAACGTCGAAGGAAATGCAGGCAGCTGCCGTTTCAAGGTTTTTGGAGCGAACCGCCTCCGCCCGGCGTTCGATGAAACTGCAGAGTTCGGCAACGACGGGGTCTGTCGCGGTCGCCTCCGGCGTCTGATTATTCCCCTTCGACGCGTCCATCATTGAATGTGAGCAACACGTTAGGTTCTGACCGGAGACATATCCTCCCGTCGAATCGACAAAACCTCCAATGCCGTAACGGTCGTGGTGCCGCACCCAGTCCGTCAAGTTGTGATTCGGTCCAGTTTCATTGCGGCCTTTTGGCGTCAGGTCGAGATACATATATGCACCCAGCACCTCTTCGTTTCCGCGGCCGTAACTGGAATAGGTATGAAAAACATCGCCCTGCTGGTCTTTGTAAAAGACGCTGAACCCGGAAAGCTCCTCAATCGACGCCTGAGTGAGTCGATAATTGTAATAGACGTGGCCGCTCGCGATTTCCTCCGGCCTGAAGGACACGTGGTAATCGTAATTGAAATCGCTACCTTCTGAAGATACCCAGTTGAAGCGCCAGCCCATGCGCTGCTTGAATCTCTCCAGAATCGATAGCGGAGCGCGTGAGACCACAGTCAGGGTCACATCGTGTTCCGCCAGATGCAGATTGGCGCCATCCATGTGATCGGTCAGGAACGAACACCCTACACACGCATCGTTCAAATCGCCGCGCCACATGAAGTGGTACACGATCAATTGGCTGCGGCCATCGAATAGGTCCGCCAGCGTCTTCCTTCCGGCCGGTGTATCGAAGCTATAGTTCTGCTCGACTTTCACCCACGGCAGCTCGCGCCGCTGAGCACTCAATCGATCGCGCGCATGCGTCAGTTCCTTTTCTTGCGCCAGCAGCTCCTCGCGCGCAGCCAGCCAATCCGTTCTAGAGACAACTTTGGGACTTTCCAAGGCGTTGAGTGTCATATGTAATCCTCGTGTTGGGCGAACAATGATTGATTTCGCTGGGGCCGTTTGCCAAGCCGGAGCAGTTTCGCTAAAACTGTCGCGATTCCGCTTCCTGACGTGACGAGGCCGGCGATAAAGACTATGGACGTAAAGCATTCCGGGCACATGGGTCTTGTCTCCTTTATCTAAAGAGCCGAATCGTCTTCTGCCCTTAATTCCTTGACCGGACGCACTTCGACGCCGCCGAGTCGTGCGGCCGGGATTGCCGACGCCGCCTGAATGGCTTCCTTCAGGTCCTTCGCTTCGATAAGAATGAATCCGCCTATTTGCTCGTGGGTTTCGGCAAACGGACCATCCGTTATGGACATCCTGCCGTTCGGGATCCGCACCGTAGTCGCGGCGGCAGCGGGCTGCAAAGCCTGAGCAACGATAAAATGTCCGTTCCTGCGAAGTACGTCGTCATAGGCCAGGGACTCATCCACCAGCGCGTCAAACTCCTGTCTTGACAGAGCTTCGAGTTTCTTTTCGTCGTAGAAAATCATACATAGATATTTCATGGATTTCGTAGTGGCTGCCTCCAAGGCTTCCTTCACAAACTAGTCGTTCGGGAAGACTCGGAATGGACAACTGGGAGGAAATAAAAAGAGAAAAAAGCGCACTGGTCGGTTTGATGTCCCTGTTGCTTAATTCTTAGTTCGGGGACATCGTGGAGATGGATCGTAACAGCCGGTTGACATCGAATTGCGCGCCGAACAGGAAGCGCAGATCATCACGAATTTGAGTGTATGGGAGCGTGATGCCATTGACCTTGTCTGCAGGATGAGCACCCATGCCGATATTGGCGCTCATGCCGACGAGAAACACCGTGTGAGGGATCTTAAGAAAACCTTCGAATGAGTAACGCCAGGGGCGCGCGAAGAGGTAGTTGTGCGTAATGGCCGAGGCGCCTTGCTCAGCCGTGAGATCACGGAATGCTTCAAAGTTTCCGAATCGGCCGACGGTGATGTCGAGATAACCAACGGATCGTGGGGCGCGTGATGGGTCGAGGACGGTCTTACTTCGTTTTTGAAAATAGATCTGCGAAAGATCGAAGCGCCCGCCGAAGGAGTAAGACGTGAAAAAACGCCCGGTGTCGCCGCTCAGGACTGATTGCTGGTCGTCGGTAAGAGTAGTGAAGCCGGCTTTTGCGAGAGGCGCAACGAAGAACCCGTAGTTCGACGAGCCGATGGGCCAGTCCGAGACACGAAAGGGCAGATAGGCGCCGATCTGAAGGGTGGCCGCTTTCTGGCTTCGAATGAACTGCTCAAGCGTGGGGCTGGTTTGTGTGGTGGTGGTTGTGGAAGCGCCGGTTGATGTGCCGCCGGGCGTTGGGGTCGTGGTGGCTTGCGGCGCAGTCGCCGTGCTTTGCGTCGCCACCGACGTGAGACGGGCATCGAAGAACGTGTTAATGCCCCATCGATCCCACTTGGGACGGTCGGACCAGGCCCAGGCGCGGTCGGCCGTGAGGTCAAGGAAGAGCCCGGCGTTAGTGCTCGACGACTGCAAAGCAAATTGTTGGCTGTTGGAGAGTACGATGCCGCTGGTGAAGTAATAGCGAGCGCGGCCCAGGTCCAAAGGGTCGCTTACCTGTGACGAATTGGCAAGGTCAGGATCAGCGGGAGGCGGCTCGATGCTGTTCTTGTCAGTTACCTTTTGCTGCACCAGTTGCACTCTGTCGTCAGCGGCGAGGGGTGCTTGGAGACGTAAGTAAGCTTGGCCTTTATTGTCCGTGGTGGCGTAGGTTGTTACATTGCCATGATCATCAAGGACACCTGTCGGCTGCCCGTTGATGAAGGGATAGACGCGGGTCTGGGCGCCATTGTCGAGGGAAGGATTGCCGTTTGCGTAGAGCTCTTTCTGGCCGGGCGCCAGCGTGTCGCGGATAACCGGGAGTTTGGAGGCGGATGTCTTGACCGGAACGATGACATTAGCCGCCACGGCAGCTCCACCTTCGAGATCGGGATTCTGAAACTCGGGCGCTTTCTGAATATTGAAGAACAACTCATACTGCGGAGCGCAGCTGTTTTTGGTGTTCACGCAGAAGAGCAAACGCGGCTTCTCGGTAAAGTTGTCATCCAGCTTGCCGGATATTTCACCTTGGTCGTCCAAGGTGATGCCATGCGACTCAGATTTCGGATTCAATCGTTTGAACTGGCTGCTTTTCTGTCTCGAAACGGCGATCTGATTCGGCCCACGATAGGGTTCACCTGCATACTGCGGGATGAACAGGGTTTGCACCTTGGTCGCGAAGCTGAGGTCAGCAGGCAATGGCAACACGCGCACATGGAACTGGAAAAGGCGGGTGGCCTGATCGCAGGTTTGAGAGGGTAATTTGCGTACTTCGCAAAGGGTGAAATCGCGGTCGGCCGGCTCGGTCACCTTGGCGAGCTTGCCGGAGAAATCCCCTTCTGCAGAAACCGAGATCCCGCCCATAGCCGAAGCATCTTTGGGTATCAGCTGGAAACCGTTCTTGTACCAGAGGTTTAAAGGGCCGGCATAGGCGGTTTCGCTGTATTGATCGGGTAGGTTGTATTGGATAACGGTCGGAGGGTCCGACGCGCGGAGGCGCGGAGCCAAAAGGACAATCACTATTAGCTTGCGGTAAGACTGCATGCGCGCTCTCCTTTTTCGTTGTTCGCTTACTTGCGCGTCAGGCCCCGCCACACAAGGCCCGTGAGCATGAGCGTTACGGCGGCGGCAACTTTCGCCGCTACCGGAACCGACGCCAGCGTCCGCAATGTCTTTAGAGTTTCCTTGCGAACCTGGTATTTGTTTTCGAGATAGCGTGTGAGTCCGCCGTAACTAAGACCTTGGGGGAGGTTCGATTCCAGATAGATTTCGTGGTGTTCTGCTTCGATGAGCGCCGCTCTTATCTGTTCGTTCCAACAGCCGTTAATGGCGGCACGGAAAGCGGGTCCGACCACTTCGGGATCGCAATGAGGAAAAAAATCCTGGGGCCCATAGTCCTGGTTGAAATCGCCTCCATTGTCGAGGAATTTGCTTCGAATCTGAGACCGCTCGCTCCCAGAGAGCTTGGCGGCTTTGGCGGTTTCTCCCAACAGTAGTTCGGTTAGTTGGCACGCTCCATCCAGCCGTCCGAAAAAGATGTCGTTTTTCCGCCAGTCTTTTTTGAAGAAAGCTCCGAAAGCACCAGCCTGGCGGCCAAGGACCTTTGGAGTAACCGCGCAAGCGCCAATTTTGGCATCGAGCGGGCTAAAACGAACGGTTCTGATGAGATCTTTGGAAACTAAGCCAGAGGCGAGTTCAGCGGGAAACGTTAAGTTATCCAAGGTCTCGAATTCTTCATACTCGGCCAAGAAGCCTGGGGCAACCTGCCCGAGTCGCATCAATACTCTGAGTTCCAAAGCGTCAGTGGCATGCAGAAGATTTCTGTCCTTTGTTTGCGGAGCCGCGTTGCGAGTCTTGATGAGAAGATCAGCTTGTTTGCACAATTGCTTCTTGAAGCTTGCCAACTGTTTCTCGTCCAACGAATCTTCTGGCGGCGGTGCGACATCACTTGAGACCAGGAACGAGCTAAACAAATTCAGCGCGTCGCCCCAGAGCTGAAGGGCTGCACCCTTCGGGTCGGCATTCTTACTAAAACTGCATTCCCAACAGAACTCAAAAACATCAAGCAGCCGCTCCAGCTCGTCCTGAATCGCTTCCAGAACTTTGTTCAAGCTGTTAACGATACGCTTAGCTTCCTGAAGTGATTTATCGGGGCCTGACTTGATCAGCTTCTCAGTAAGCCAGTAGCTCAGGTGTGTCAAGCGGCGGCGGCGGAAATAGATGTCGTTATCTGCCAAAATCTCTGCGGCATCCAGATTCACCAGTAATTCTTCGAAGCATTCGACCATGTGGGCAGCGGCCCGCCTGGCAGAATCACTGACTAGCAGAGGATCCTTTCCGTTCTGGCGAAAAATGCCTAGCAGGACGCGGTCGGTGAGGGCCAAGAACCTTGCTTTGTAATAGATGGGCGTGATCTGGATGTCTTTGACCTTAGTACAAGAAAGTTTGCAGAGCCGGATGTGCTGCTCGACGCTGGAATTATGGTCGGCTAGTTTGTGTAAATCACCGGAAATGCTTTGGTAACGAGGCAGAGTGGTGAGGGCGGCTGCGGCGATTTCTGAGGCGGATGGCGTGCGGGCAGGCGCCGTACGAGTCAACAGCAGTTCGGGGTCCGGCTCAACATAACACAAGTAGCGATCGACAATCCCGTCGAAAACACGGCGAAAGATAGCATCGATGGTTGGCGTAAAAGGCTTGTTGGCTAAGACTCCTCCGTCGATGAAATACCGGAGTTGCCCATCCAACTCACCCCACTGTCGAAGCAAATCATCGGCGCCGGAGCCGTCGACTCTCACCGGTTCGAACGCCGCTGGAAAGCAGGAAGTAATAGCAGCGAGTTTGCTGAGTGCTTCGAACCAGTCTTTTTTTGTTTCGGTCACTCTGGAAGCGTCGAGCTGGCTGATGCAGTATAGGCTCTTGCGATGCTTGAGGCGGAAAAGCGTTCGATAATTCAGAAGGTCGATGGGGTGACCGGCATCGTCAAAGATGGTCGAAGCTTCACCGCTGAAATTGGTTCCGGTGATGAAGAGATCTATGTCGAATGGCGGGGCAGCGTGTTTGTCATCAGGTGAGGGATTGTAAATTGCCTGTTCCAGAGCTTTGAGCAATTCGGGTTGGTAATAAAACTCCCTGTCCAGCACTGCTTCTCGAAGAGCGGACACGTTCTTACCTGGGAAAAGGCGCCCGATCAACTTGCCGACTGCGCCCTGTTCTTCCCACAGCTTCGAAAAGCACTTGAATTCAATGTTGTTGGCGAGCGCGAAGGCGAGAAACAAACCGTTGATGCCGCCGGCGGAGGTGCCGCTGATAATGTCGACCGTGATCTCAGAATGGGTGATCTCCTTCAAAAACCCATACAGACGGCGGCCGCGCACAGCGTTGAAGAACTCGAGTGCGATGCCGTTCATGTAAATAGCGAGCGAAATTCCGCCGAAGAGGACCAAGCCAAGGCGGACCTCGCGCGGGTATGGCTGGCTGGCTACAGGTACTGAGGAGTTAGGCCGATGTTGATCGCTCACGTCACGCCGCTTATTGCATTTTGGCTGCCGGTATCTAAAACTCCTGTTACTCACCTAATTCAAAGAACTTAGGCGAGAGAGACCGTTTGGAAAACGTGCTTCGTTATCTGAAAGGTGAATGGCGGGAGCCATATTGTTGCTCTCTCAAAGCAACAAGGACGGCAAATGTTGGGCCGTCTCTCGAATTGCGCCAGCGCCGGCGCACGTTAAGTATTGGCTCGATGTGGGCCGGACAATAATCTGGCTAATATCGACGCCCGCTGGCTGCTCGGCTTGCGCTTGCTACCTCCCGCCTTGGCCAGGGGCAGGAATCCAAGCAGCCGGCGTTAGGTTTCAATTAGCTCCGGTACGAAGATGTCCTCGCATGTCAGCCGCCGTTTTGAGAGACCTTGCTCGAAGTGGTAGCGCAAGAAAGTGTCAACCGCCTTCCGATTCGCCTTAAGTCCATAGGGCCACCAATCGTCGCCCAGCAAGCTGCGATCTTCGTCGACGAGCTTGCTGAACCATGGCATCATGGTGGCCATGTTGTTGAAGATCATGCCCTTCGTGTACTGCTCTTTGACGGCATCCTTGGCGTCGCAGAAGCCCTTGTAGACAGCTTGCAGGATCTCGGGATGCGTCGAAGCGAGTTCCTTGCGGACAACGACCGTATGCATGATCGGAAAGATGCCCGTACGGAGATAGTAGGCACGCTCGGTTGACTCATAATCGTCGAATAGCCGCGCAACCTTTGGAGACTTATCCAGCACACACTTGGGCACATCCGCAGAGATCAACGCATCGATCTCTCCGGCTTCCAGCATCTCTCCCAGATCCGTGCCTTGCGGAACCGATTTAACTTCGATGCCGGCAGGATGCGGCTGGGGGACGAAGTCGATTGGTTTCAATGGCCAATCGAGGCCGCCCACGATCCAGCGGACCTGGTCCGGCGTTACGCCATAGTCGTCCGATAGGATGCCCTTCGGCCACACGCCCGCATCGTGGCCATACATCGCGAATTCGCCGATAATTTTTCCGCTGAGATCCTCCGGCTTTTCAATTCCACTGTCTACGTTGATGTAGATTGCCGAATGCCGAAAACAGCGGTTCGGGAACACCGGGATCGCGATGAACGGCGGATCGTCAAAGTCCATGGTGCGCAGAAAATATGACATGCCAAGTTCGCACACATCATAGGCACGATCTCGGATCATGCCGGCGAAAACTTCGGTAACGATGCGATTGCTGTGAAAGCTGGCATCGACGCCGTCAATCTTGACAGTGCCATCAGCCAACACACGGGTTCGGTCATACTCCCCGAATGCGATTTGAAGCTTTGGATTACTCATGATGCATTCTCCTTTTTGGTGTTGCTGTTTGTTTAGTCACGGTTTGTGACTGGTTGGGTCGTGCAAGAAGGCGTCGCACTTTCGGGTACTCTCATCCTCCACTCAAGACGATAATAAATGTATTTATTATTGTCAAGTGGTACAGAGCCGAGTACGAACACTTCGAGAGCTTCATATTGGCATGGGTCCATAGGACGCTAACGTCTGTCTGCTCACTCAATAGCCATTCCCATTCTTCTGGCGCGGGAGGGCTACCATCAAACATGAGAAATGATCCAAGTGCCATCAAGGATCTCTTTGAAACCGCATCCCTTGGCGCGCCGGAGAAGGCCGTCGGCTTTGTGCTGTGGCGCGTGGTTCATCGCTATATGCGCGAGGTAGATCGTGCTTTTGTCAATCTCGATCTGACGCATCTTCAATTTATGACTTTGGCAATTGTCGCTTGGCTGGGGCGCTCGGGCGAGCCGGTCACGCAATCGGAAATCGCGAGGTTAGGAGACATCCATCCGATGCAGGTGTCGCACATGTTGAAAGCACTGGAGAGCAAGAGAATGATCGCCCGAACGCGCAGCTCTTCGGATGTACGCGCTAAACGCGTCAAGATCACTTCGGTTGGTTTAACTGTGCTTCGACGAGCAATGCCCATCGCCATTGATGTTCAGCAACGCTTGTTTGGTGACGAGGGAAAAGTTGGCGGCCAGCTGCTGAGCACGCTGCTTCGATTCGATAACGCTCAACTGGAGTGAGTCCGGCGTTAGCTTGGCCTATTCACGAATCGTCGGCCAACCGGACACTACTGCCGCGACTGCACTCAACAGCCGAGATTGCTGGAAAACCGCCGTGATTTCTTAAGTTAACGCCTCTACTTTTGCAGCCACGTTTGCGCTGCGATAACATCCGTCAGGGAGGCATTCCGCATGAACAAATACGAAGCGCGCGCCGAACGCGACCGTAGAAGCACAATCCGCTTTTCCATGATGATGTGGAGCGCCGCCGCCGCTCTCATCGTTGTCGTTGTTCTTATCCTCGGATTGAGCAGTTCGCCGTCCCCGCGGTTTTGGTCGAAAGCCGGAATCGGGCTTGCCATCCTGCTGCTCGTCTTCCGGCAACTGGCCCGGCGCATGAAGACCGGAACCCCTCGTGCAGCTCAACCGGATCCCAAATCGAAATTAGACCTCCAGTAAGCGGTGCGCTCGCCGGCACTACACTTGCTAAGATCGAGTTTTCATGAAGGGCATTGTCTTAGCAGGCGGGACCGGAAGTCGTCTCTTTCCACTTACAAAGATCACGAACAAACATCTGCTTCCGATCTTTGACAAGCCGATGATCTACTACCCCATTCAAACCCTGGTAGACGCCGGCATTCGTGATCTCTTGATTGTTACGGGAGGCCGCAACTCCGGCGATTTCCTTCGCTTATTGGCGAACGGAAAAGAGTTCGGGCTCAAGCACATCAACTACACCTATCAGGAAGGGGAAGGCGGCATCGCCGACGCCCTCGCCCTGGCCGAGCATTTTGCGGAAGGAAGTAAGATTTGTGTCGTTCTTGGCGACAACATCATTGAAGGCTCCATCGCCCCCGCGGTTCGCGCCTTCGAGCGGCAAGAGCGCGGCGCCAAAATCCTCCTCAAGGAAGTGCATGATGCCGAGCGCTTCGGTGTCGCCGAAATCTCAGGCGACCGAATTGTCAGCATCGAGGAAAAACCCAAAAAGCCGAAATCGAACTACGCCGTGACCGGCATCTACATGTTCGATCAGACTGTCTTTGATAAAACCCGTAATCTCAAGCCCTCGGCGCGCGGCGAACTCGAAATCACCGACGTCAACAATGCCTACATCCAGGAAGGAACGATGACGTTTGATTATCTCGATGGCTGGTGGACCGACGCCGGCACCTTTGAATCGCTCCATCGGGCCGCCAACCTGGTATACGCCACAGCTGAAAAGCACTCCGAAGAGGAAGAAGATCGAGTGTCAGTAGGAGAGGATTCCGAATGAGCACTGGTGTATTGGGAGTTCTGCAGTCCGGCGTGGAGATCGATCTTCCAACTGCGGAGCCGGGCATTGGGAAAGTCATTCTTTCGCCCACCAGTCCGGATCTAATCGACGGGATTCAACTCCGGCCCTATCCGCTGTGGCCTGACGATCGTGGCTATTTCCTTGAGATTGCTCGACTCGGCCAAGGTCTGGTAAGCGACTTCGATTTAACAACTTCTCAGGTATCGGCAGCGCTGAATTATCCCGGCATTATCAAAGCCTTCCACTTCCATCGCTTCCAGACAGATTATTGGGTACCCACAGCGGGCCTGCTACAGGTAGCGTTGGTCGATCTTCGCAGAGGCTCCAAAACCTACGGGGCCAAGAACACCCTCTACGTTGGCAATCTGCGCCCCTGGCAAATTTTCATACCGCCAGGGGTAGCACACGGCTACAAGGTGATCGGCGAACAGCCCTCTTTATTGGTGTACATCACCAACAAAAACTACGATCCCAAGGACGAAGGCCGCATTCCGCATAACGACACCGCGATCGCCTACGATTGGGAGCTCCAACATAAATGAAGCTCCTTGTCACGGGGGGAGCCGGATTCATCGGTTCATCTTTCGTGCGTATGGCTCTTCGCGAACGCTGGGCCGAACACGTCGTCAATCTCGATCTCCTCACTTACGCCGGCAATCTCGAGAACCTCGAGGCGGTTTCGCGTCACCCGGGTTATAAATTCGTCCAGGCCGATATCTGTGACGATAATGTCATCGAGAAACTATTTGCAGCCGAATCGCCCGATGCTGTGGTCCATTTTGCCGCCGAGTCGCACGTAGACCGTAGCATTCACTCGCCCCTCGCTGCGATCCGAACCAATTTCAACGGCACATTTGCCCTGCTCGCAGCCGCCCGCCGCAACAAAATCGCTCGCTTTGTCCATGTCTCAACTGACGAAGTTTACGGCAGCATCGAACCGCCGCACGAAGCCGACGAGAACTATCCGCTCCGGGCAAGCAGCCCTTATTCCTCCTCCAAAGCCGGCTCGGACTTGTTGGCGCTCTCCTATCACACCACTTATAAGGTCAATGTCTCGGTCACACGCGCCTCGAATAATTACGGACCTTTTCAGTTCCCTGAGAAGCTGATCCCGCTCATGATTTCGAACGCGCTCGAAGACAAGCCGCTGCCGGTGTACGGCGATGGTCAGCAGATCCGGGACTGGCTCTATGTCGAAGATCATTGTCGAGCCATCCGCTCCGTCCTCGAGAAGGGCGAGTCTGGTGAGATTTACAACATTGGTGGAAATTGCTCGTTGCCGAATTTGGAAGTGGTTCATCGGATCCTGAAAGCAACCGGCAAATCGGAATCGTTGATCACCCGTGTGACGGACCGACCTGGGCATGACCGGCGTTATGCACTGACCAACGCCAAATTGACCAAACATACCGGGTGGGAACCGCAAATGGACTTTGATCGCGGATTGGCTGCCACCGTTGACTGGTACAGGTCCAATCAAGACTGGGTGAATCGCGTTAAAAGCGGTCAATATCGTCAGTTTTACGAACTGAATTACGCAAATCGGTCGGAATAGTTCTAGCTCTCGATATAATTAAGTAGTACTGGTCGTTCTTTGGTGGAGTCGTCTCAAGAAACATTTTCTTCTCTGGACGAAGTAAAGCAAATTCAGTCCAGGGTACGCAAAGCCAGCTCCGTCGAAGAGTTGCGCGATACCTTTGAACGGGTCAAGGGTCTTCGCCGCCTATATTCCGACGACTTCGACGTGCTTCTTGCGCTTTCTGAGCTGCAGAGCGAGATCATCGAACGGGCTCGGGCGATCCGCGAGGATCGCGGCGCCGGCAATGCCTCCAACCAGGAAGTAAGGCGGAAACTAGTCGCTCCGCCCCTTCCCCCTCCGCCCGTCGCAGAGATTCCACCCGAAGTCGAGCGTCTCGACGCCAAGAACTGGCAACGGGCGATCTACATCGGGCTGTTCTTCGCGATTATTCTTTTCACCGCCTTCTTTTACCTGATCCAGACCGCGCGACGCCTGAACATCACGTCTCTCGATGTGGCTTCCGGAACACCTCCGCCTGCGGCAAAAAAAACCACAGCCCCAGCGACCGGCGCCGATGCAGTTTCCGCCCCTTCCAAACCTGCCCTTCGTATCTACACGGACCTTTCTTCCGGGAAAGTCTCCGTGGATGAAAAAGAGCCGCAGGATTTGAAGGATGGCGAACTCATCCTTGACAAAATTGAACCTGGACGGCACTCCATCCAGATCTCGGGGAACGGCGGCAGCGCCGCCTTCACATATGAAGTGAGCCAGAATGAAGCGCCGCGGTTGGTAGGCTCTCCGACGGCGTCCAACGTTATGGCCGTGCTGGTCGCCGCGAGTGACGGAAAAGGGCGCCTGATCACGAGCGCCGAGCACGCTGACGTTTCTTTAGACGGAAATGCGCTTGGACAGGCCAACTCAGACGGTTTGGCGTTGACGGATTTAAATAAGACCGATCACCTTCTGCAGGTCACCGAAGGGAAAGATCGCCAGCGCTTTGTGCTTACCTACAATGCCGCCCCAACCTTAACGGTCTACGTCAAATCGGATCCGAATGCAGGTACGGCCGTCATCATTGCGAAGCAGGACGGCGCCGACGTCTACATTGACGAAACCCTCTACCGGCGAAAAACCGATGCCGGCCAGGTGCGCATACCGTTGAAGGTCGGCGAATACACCATTCGAGTTCATAAAGCAGGATTCATCGATCCCCCTCCCGAAACCATCCAGGTCAAGAAGGCTGAGGAAACCGCCATCAACTTCCGCCTGGAGCCGGTTCCCCAAATCGCCACGCTGGAAGTGAAAGGCGCGTTGCCCGGAACAATGGTTTACATCGACAACGACTTCGTGGCTGCAGTCAGTCCGGAGGGAAGCGCCACCATCGCTAACGTAAAGCCGGGCGACCGCAGTATTGAGCTTCGCCGCGATCAGGCGCTCCCTAAGAAGTTCGGCCGGAGCTTCAAGACCGGCGATGTCGTGCTCCTATCCGGAGCGGACGCCGCCCTTGAAAAGGTGGTCGTAGAGAAACCGACTACCGAAGCGTCTTCTGCCGCGCCGGTTCCCGTGAAACCTGCACCGAAGGAGGAAGCAAACGATACTGTTACTAGCCCAAACCTGGAGATTAAGGGCCAACAGGTTCACAAAGGAGGCGGCTTTGTCCAATTCCATGTGCCCAAGGTCTCCGGGCGCTACAGCTTTGCCGGTCAGGCCCTGCGGGGTGGATTCCTCAAACGCGGAAAGCTGCAATGGTACGCCGGCTACCAGGACTTTCAAAACTACGTTCTGTTCTCCGTCGACGGGAAGCACGCCGTGGTTCGCGAGGTTCGAAATGGCCAGCCGAAGGAACTGGCGCGCATTCCCTTCGACACGGATTCGGATACGTGGGTTCAGGTTGATGTCGCCGTGAGGCCCAATTTGCTAGACGTACACGTCAAAACGCCCGACACGCCCTGGCAGAGTCTGGCGCACGTCCCCAGCCCGGGCCGTGACTTCACGCAAGACAAGGTAGGCTTCTACATCCCCGACAAAGATGAAATTTCAGTTGCGAACTTCCGCTTCGCCGCACATCAATAGGTTGACGGTATGGATGAACGAACCTTCTATCGAGAATCGCAAGCTACAAAACAGTCTTCCCTAAATTGTCCCTTCTGCAAGACCGCAGGGGCCTATGATCTCCGCTGGCTGCTGCGCAAGAAAATTGACAAGCTCCCCCGCCAAGCCGACGAGCGAGACCGGGCAAAGTTCGCCAAGTCAGCCAGCTACATGGTGCTCCTGGACGACAAAGTAGCCTGCAAAAGCTGCCGAAGAACCTTCGATATCTCCGGAATCAAGACAACTGCTTTTTTGACGGACTAGCCCTGTCTAGCGATCTTCCTCCTTTAACGGTTGCGGGAAATCAGATTGTCAATGCCCTGACCAGGGCGCCGGTTCGGCTTCGAGGCATCAACCGTTCGGGGCTGGAGTACTCAGGGTCACTGGTTCAAGCCGGAATCACGGAACGCGAGTTCGACGAGATCATTCTCAACTGGGGAGCGAACGTTCTACGCATTCCGTTCACGCAGTCGTTCGCACTGGCGGACGCCTCGTATCTTGAGGCTCTCGACACGGTAATAGAAATGGCGTCCGACCGCGGAGCTTATACAATCCTGGATTTGCAGTGGCTCGATGCCGTCACCCACGTCGTTCCTGCCCTGCCCAACCGGAAATCGATTACGCTTTGGAGCGAGCTTGCCCGCCGTTACCGTTCGAACCCAGCCGTTCTTTACGACATCTTCAACGAGCCGCACGACGTGACTATGAAAGAGTGGCAGCCCTGGGCGGTCGAGCTCATTTCTGCCGTTCGAACCCAAAATCCATTGGCACTTATTTTTGTCTCAGGACTGAATTGGGGGTTCGATCTTCGAGGCTATCCGCTGCCGGGTATTACAGGTGTCGTGTATTCCACCCATGTCTATCGAAATAAAGGGAAGAACTGGCGGAAGCGTTTGGAGAATCAGCCCAAGACCTGCCGGTATTTGTGGCCGAATGGGGCGGAACGAATGTAGATCTAGATTGGGGTGATTCGCTGCTGAACTATTTGGATTCGCTTAGTATCGGCTGGGCCGCCTGGAGTTGGTCAGATCATCCACATCTGATAAAGAAAACAGATAGCCCATTTTATGAAGCTACCGAGTTCGGCTGGCTCGTTCGAAAGGCTTTGCAGGGCTAAATTAAAGCCTGAACCTCGGCGTCATCTTGTTGGTTGTAAGTTGCTGACCACCAGCGGGAAAACCGATTTCCCGATCGAGATCGTCCCGAAAAACGAAATAGAATGAGCTACCAACCTTCACACGAACCGTGTGCTTATTGAAACCCGCCCCAAAGAACTCCACTTGTGTGCCTTTGGGTAACTTGATCACCGGTCCCCAACGTAATGCTCCGGCCCCCCCGGATACCACTTGCAGAGCACATATATTGCGTGACAACACACGCAATTGCTCACCTTCGGCTGACTCCCCGCCCGACAAAATTTCGAGCCCCATACACTCCTCCTCACACCAGCTCACCAGATTTCTCTGTATTACTTCACCTTGAGATAGTGCAGTACTGCGATCTTAGCGGTTCTTACGGGGAGAATCCAGAGTAGCGGGTATGTAAAAAGTACCGGACTGGACTTATATGGAGGTAGAACTAACTTGGACGGAGAATGAAAATACGAACTTAAGCCAGGGTTCATTCCACAAAAGCACTGTAAATCGTTGATTCTACAAGTTAATTTGCTTTATCGCTATTGTAAACAATGACTACAAGGTGACTATTAAAACTACTTAACGGATAGCAAGAGATAGTACTCTTTAAGTATCGCTAAACACAATCCGGAACATTCAGGGACCGACATCGGTGTCCCTTTTGCGCTTAGTCCTCTGGACTTCGGCCCAGCGTTTGACCAGTTCCCGCCACTGATTCAGAGTCAATACGCTTCGCAACTCGACACTCATCTGGGTAAAGACGCGAGTTGTTTCGGCACGAGCTTCGGCTAGCCGCTCAACCGCCGGACGGGCTGAAGTCACACTGACGGTGGGTTCGTTGAGGATGTCCTGCAGGTCTGCCTCAGCCTTACTCGCGGTGTTTCTGGCGTCAAATAGCCTGCCCCGGTAGGAACGCACGATTTGACGGATCCTCTGCTTTTGCTCTTCAGTGAGTCCCAAATCGTTAACAACCGAACTCGTCCACCAGGGGAGATTCGTGTTTTGAGCCGGGAGGCGCAACGCTAAGGCTGCTGCCAGACCAAGGAATACTCCACGCCGCGAGATCATTCGGCAAAAAGAGCTTGTAACGGAGCCGTCGGTTGCGGTTCGGGGGTGTCGGCCAGAAGACTCACCTCGTCGGCCAGCTGGTCATCGGAAATTTTGGAGGAGATCTGCGCTTTCTGCTCGACATGGTGAACCAGGTCTAACGACTGAGTTTGTTCCAGTACGGCTAAGCCGCCGCCGACCACGGTAACGGCAGCTGCTGCGGAGGCCCAACGCCAGAGGCGTTGACTCGACCACCAACTGGACCGCTCGTCGATTCGGGCGTATATTTTCCGGCGTTGAGCCGCCAAGAAATCGGAATGTAACCCCTCGCCGGCGCTTTCCTCGACGGCACTCCGATTTGAAACCAAAACAGTCAGTCGGTCAGCGCATTCCTTACACGCTGCTAAATGATTATCTTCAGGACCGATCCCGTAAAGGTAATCGATCATTTGCTCATCTGTCCAATGTCCTGACAGTTTGGACCCGATGCTCATACTTCCCTCCGCACCCTACGCGTGTGCTACGTATAGATCTTTCAATTCCTCTCGCAGTTTAGCCGTCGCTCGGAACAAATGTGCCTTGACGGTTCCCAAATCCAATTTCAGTGTACTTGCTATGTCTTCGAGCGGCATGGCTTCGTAATGTCTTAATGAGAACACGACGCGCTGCCTCTCGGAAAGCTTCACAAGCGCCAGTTCCAATCTGTGCTGGATTTCTTTGGCAAACAACTGACGTTCGGCGTCCGGGGCGGTTCCCGGGGTCATCTGTAAGATTACTTCTTCGTCGGCCGGCGAAGGCCGGCGGCTCCACATTTTCCAGGCTTTGGACCGTAAACGATCCAAACAAGTGTTAACCGCAATCCGCGTGACCCACTTACTAGGATTATCGAGATCGATACCCTCAGCGCCATCCTTGCTGAGAGCCCGATAGGCCTTCAGAAAAGCATCCTGTGTTGCCGAATCAGCTTCTTCAGGGTCCTGGAGTAAACGGCGGCAAAGCAAAAAGATGCGCTTCTGTTCAGAAGTCATCCAGCTGCCGAAATCTCGTATCAGGACGCCAGCACGGACTTCACTTTCCAGTTGGTCCGCCATCACGCCAATCATATCTGCCTTCAAAGACGAAGCGACAGGCAGGAAGTTTACGGGGTATTAATTGCCGCCGAACTTTTTGTGAATCAGTTTGGACGAATAGGCTGCTAAATCCGGCTCGAACTCTCGAAACACGGCCGAGGAAAATAGGCGCTGTAGGTGAAGCTGGTTCTTTTAAACCTTCTTCGACCGTATTGCGGTAATCGTAACAATTTGCAACGACAAACCCAGCGCTGAAGGCGCCTGCAATGGGAGCCAAGGCGGGACGATTGTTCCCCGAGGCGCCTTCAACCACGAGCACGCCTCGCAAAGCGCTTCCGACGCGATTCCACAATCCGTTTTTATCCGACACGTGCGGTCGGGGGTCTTCGTGGTTCAAGTAGCCGGCAATCATTTCTCCGGCACTTCGGGAGGCCTGGCGAGCGTAGAATGAAGCGAATCTGTGACCGAAATCGTCCATATCCTGATGTCGAAGGTACGGATTATTTCTCCATTGCGAGAAGGCGCTCGAAAACGCTCCGTGAGCAACACTAACAAAAAAAATTTACTATATTTATGAAAAATTTTCTTAGACGGACCTCACACAGCAGAATGGCTCCCCCGCAGCGACGTGATGTTCTGCGTTTGCTGATGAGTGGGCTGTCGGTGGCGACAATCTCAAAACCATTCCTAGCGGCGCAATTTAGCTATCCGTGGAAGCTTGGAATCATCACAGACGAAGCGAATCCCGACTTAGAACGGGTATTGAAGACTTTCTATCCTAAGTACGGGTTGCGTTGGGCGGAACTGAGGAATGTGAAGCTGGCTGGAAAAACTCGCTATCTCTACAAAGACGCGACCATGCCTCAATTAAGAGAAGTAAAGAAACAGCTCGATGACGCGAATGTAAAAGTTTCCGTACTGGATACAGGCGTTTATAAAATCACGCTGCCCGGTACCAAGCCAATTGAGGCTAGTGCAAACGATTTAAATCCGGCACAGGGCGAGTATAACCGACAACTGGAAGATCTACGGCGAGCCGCCGATGCGGCCCACATTCTAGGAACGGATCGTCTTCGAATTTTCACTTTTAAGCGGGTTGCCGATCCGGGTTTAATTTTCAACCGGATCTGCGATGACCTGCAACAAGCAGTCCGCGTTGCTAAGCAGCAAGGAGCGAAACTGCTGGTCGAGAACGAATTCGATTGCAACGTTGCGACTGGATCAGAAACAGCACAGCTCTTCAAGACCATTACGGACCGAACGCTGATGCACAATTGGGATCCGGGCAACTGCTTTGAAGCCGGAGAGCAACCATTTCCAAAGGCGTGGGACCAACTCGATCACAGCCGCATTTCTCACATTCATCTCAAGGACGCTCAAGGGAAGGCATGGAAACCGATCGGCGGCGGCGAGATTGATTTCGTAGGGCAATTCAAAGCACTGAAGGCCATGCGTTATTCGGGAACCCTGTCACTCGAGACGCATTACAAGAATGCTCAAAATGATCCTTACGAATCGAGTGTGGAATCGATGGATGGCCTGGTTCACGTTCTCAGTGAAGTGTAATTCGATAGAATTCGTTCGGGAGCAGTCATGCAGAATAACGTAGAAAGTCCCAGCCGCAGAAGCTTTATCAGGAGCGGCGCCGCAACTCTGGCGACGGCGGCGTCTGCTAAAAAAGTGCTCGGCGCAAACGATAGAGTTCGTGTCGCGGTAATTGGATTGCGGGGACGTGGCTGGGACCATGTGAAAGGTTATCAGCCTATTCCAGGAGTGGAGCTCGCTTACTTCTGCGACGCCGACGAGAATGTCTTGCGCAAACGTTGCTCGGATGCGGAAGCGCTGGGAATTGCAAAGCCAAAGACCCAGGTGGATATTCGGAAGCTGCTGGAAGAGAAAGATATTGACGCCGTCTCGATTGCTACCCCAAACCATTGGCACTCGTTGATGGGAATCTGGGCGGCCCAAGCGGGCAAAGATATTTATATTGAGAAGCCCTGTTCGCACAACTGGTGGGAAGGGCGGCAGCTGCTGCGCGCAGTTGACAAATATAAAGTGATTTGCGAGCACGGGAGCCAATGCCGTTCCAGCGCTGCGATCCGCGAAGCGATGGATCACATGAAAGACGGATTGATTGGCGACGTGTACATGTCCCGGGGGCTGTGCTACAAATGGCGAGCCACCATCGGGCACGCTCCCGAGGAGCCGGTACCGGCGGGCGTTCATTACGACCTGTGGACTGGGCCGGCACCGATGAAGCCATTTACGAAGAATCGTTTCCACTACAACTGGCACTGGATCTGGGATACCGGCAATGGCGATCTTGGCAATCAAGGAATTCACGAGCTGGATCTTGCACGTTGGGGATTAGGCGTTGAACTGCCGAGTAAAATCACGGCGGCCGGGGGTCACTTCTTGTTCGATGACGACCAGCAGACGCCGAATGTACTGACGGTTGCTTACGAATTCAAGACTCCAGGCGCAAAGAGCAAGATGATGAATTTTGAGGTTCGTGGCTGGATGACGAATCACGAAGCGGGCATAGGAACGCACGAGTTTTCCGGCGGCGGTGTTCCGGCTGCAGGGTTGCAGGCAGAGCCGCAGGCGTCAGCAAAGGCCTCTAAAAGCTTGGGACCTGCCAGCGGAAAACCATCCACAATCGGGAATCTCTATTACGGCTCGAAGGGATATCTGGCTATCTCGGACTACGACTCTTATAAGTCTTTTCTAGGCGACGAGAATGAACCAGGACCGGCCACACATGCACCGTTGAAGAACGAGCACTTCGTGAACTTTATTGAGTGCGTGCGAAGCAGGAACTCGGGAAATCTGCATGCACCTATCCGGGAGGGTTATTTGTCGAGCACTCTCGTTCACCTGGCGAATGCTTCGTACCGATTAGGTCGGACCATCAACTTCGATCCGGTGAAGGAAGAGGTTCCCAACGATTCGGAAGCGACCGAACTACTAAAGGGAACGTATCGCGCTCCTTACTTGGTTCCGGAGAAGGTGTAAGAAACTAGTCACGACAATTCGGCCTAAATAACGATGCATTGACGCTCTGCTTCAGCGCTCTTTCAAAAGGATTGTCTCCAATTCACCCGTCGAAAGTTCCGGGTCATGAAAGTAAAGCTGATTCACATTTTTAGGCGTGATCATTTGGTGGCGCGTGAAGACCGCCGGCGGGGAAGGCCTCCGGTTGAGAATGTCAAGGGCGAGCGAAACAACGCCGTCGCCGTATTCCTCAGGAAAGAAGCCGACTGATCCGACGAGTCTGCTGTGTGGTTGTCTCAGCTCAGCCCTGGCGTCCGCCGAGGCATTGAAGCCCAAAACGGCGCAGTTGGCCGCGCGTCCGGCCTCTTCAAAAGCGCGAACGGCGCCAATCGCGCTCGGATCATTGATGGCGATCACCAGAACCTGATTTGCCCGGCTGCGCACCAGATATTTTCGGACTGCTTCCAAGCTGGGACCGAAGCGGCCGTTGCCGTTCAGACGGATAATCTGAGAATCCTCGATGCCGCCGAGAACTTCTCGCAATCCCGCGATCGCTCCGCCCAATCTTGAAGCAGGAAGCGGCCCGGAGATAGGCAATTCAAGAAGCAGAACCTCGTCCACCTTCCCGTTCCAGCAGCTTTTCGCCCAGCGACCGAGGAACCGGCCGCCCATGATTCCGGCAGGATAGTTATTGCCTCCGAAATAGGAAGCGCCAGGATGCGGGATCTCGATCGCAATGAATGGGATTCCCGCCTCCAGCAATTTTGAAGCAATCACAGGCGCCGCGACATGCTCGTCGGCCTGAAATTCGATGACCAAGTCCACCCGTTCCCGAATGAAAGCCTCGACGTTTCGAATGGCTGCCTTGGCGCTGTATTTGTTGTCGAGGACCAGAAGTTCGATCCCATTTTGCATGGCGGCGCGCGCCACGCTGTTGGCGACAGCGCTTGAAAACGCAAATTCACCGGTGTGCGAACCGTACCCGAAGCGGTAACGCCAACGCTTTAGTGGCCGGATAGCAAGGCGATACTCATATTTGCTGACTTTCTCAAGAAGCCCACGGCGCTCCAGGGTGCACAGGAGGCGGAACGCTGTAGGAGCGTTCAAGCCACTTCTGGCCGCCACCTCGTGCAAGCGCAAAAGATCTCCCTCAGATTGAAATGCCTCCAGGATGTCGCACGCACGCATGACAGGTCCAACCAGGTATCTACTGGAAGCATCCTCTTTGCGTGGCCCAGTTGATGATTTCATGGGATGAAATTTCAAAGCTGCGCGAAAGACACGCCGGGACGCCTCCGGATCAGTTCGGCAAAGGCCATTCGGTGAATATTATCAAAGATTTGGCGAATGATCACAGCCAGCAGAAGAAATTACGCGCGATAAAAGTTTGAAGATCCCAAAAATTTGTCGGCTTAACCAAAGCTCTTGCGGCTAGCATTTTCATCAGCAGTTAAGCGAACTGTAAGAGGGAGTGGATATGTGGATCCACAAGGGAATTTGTTTCGGCTTTTTAATTTGCGCAGTCGCCGTTCAACTTTCGGCCCAGAGCGGAGCAACCGGAACGGTGGTTGGCACGGTAGTCGATTCTTCAGGCGCGGCAGTGTCCGGCGCCTCCATTTCTATTGTCAATCGAGCCACGAATGCGACCCAGCAAACGACATCGTCGTCTTCCGGAACCTATGCCGTATCCCTCCTGAATCCAGGAACTTACAAAATCAGCGCCAGCTATACCGGATTTTCAAAGCAAGTGGTCGACGGCGTGGTTGTCGCGGTAGGCCAGGAACTGCGTGTCGATTTGTCACTGAAACCAGGCGACGTATCGCAGACGGTGGACGTCAGCGCATCCGCGACTCGCCTCGACACAGACAACGCAGCGATCGGTCAGGTGATTACTTCCAAGGCCGTTGTAGATCTTCCGTTAAATGGCCGCAATTTTACTCAGTTGCTGTTGTTGGGTCCGGGAGCTGTACAAAACTCCGGCGAACAAGGCACCTTTCGGGCAGGAGAAGGCAACTCGCTCACCATCCAGGGCGCGAGGCCCAGCTCCAACCAGTATTATCTAGACGGCATCAACATTAATGACGCGTACTACCAGGTGCCGGCGGTCATTCCGTCGATCGATGCGATTCAGGAGTTTCAGGAGCAAACCAAAGGTTACTCCGCTGCGTATGGCGGAGGCGCGAATCAGATCAATATATCGACCAGATCGGGAACGAATGCTTTGCACGGCGCGGCCTACGACTTCTTGCGAAACAGCGCACTCGATGCTCGCAACTTCTTTGACGGGCAAACGATTTCGCCTCTCCGGCAGAACCAGTTCGGTTATACGCTGGGTGGACCAGTGATGGTACCGAAGCTTTACGACGGAAGAAACAAGACCTTTTTCCTTGCCAATTACGAAGGGCTGCGGACCAGAACGTCGAGCGTGGAGTACGCAACGGTACCGACAACAGCCGAGCTCAACGGCATATTTCCAAGCGCTATCATCGACCCGGCTACTCAACAGCCATTTCCGAACAACACCGTTCCCAGGGACCGATTCAGCCCGTTCGCCGGGAGTGCCATAACCCACTTCCCGGCACCAAATATAAACCTGGCACGAGGAAATTATCAGTACTCGCTTCCCTTCCCGACGAACGCCGATCAGCAAACGTACCGCTTCGATCAATTGTTCGGTACTCGTGATTCGCTATTTGTGCGTTACACGCAAACCGAATATACGCCGACACAAGGGGGAGCGGGCGGCGGCGGTGGAAGTTTTGCTGAAGCGTTGACTTCGCTGGACGAAGTAACTCACGGCATCGTGCTGAATTATACTCACACCTTTTCTCCTTCAACGGTAAACCAGTTCCGGTTCGGATGGCTGCACGAGACGGTAAATCTTTCCGGACGTCAAACCACGCAATCTGAATATTCAGCGTTGGGATTGCAAAACCTATATCCGTTTAACAGTTTTACAACTTATCCGGTAATTTCTTTTAACAATTCAAACTCCGGGTTGTCCCCAGCCGGCGGCGCAAATTACTCTCCGCAGCAGTATGACCAGCCGACTTATCAAAGCTCCGATACTCTTACGCTGAACAAAGGAGCGCATAACATCAGCGTGGGAATCGACGCGCGTTGGTGGACCGGATTTAATCTCACCTTTAACTCACCTAGTTTCAATTTCGATGGACATTATACCGGCAATCCTGTTGGGGACCTCTTATTGGGCGACGTACAGCAGGCCATCGCTCAGCAGCCAACCCCCTTTGCCAAGACGGTGGCGGAATCGAATAGCGCAGAGTTTCACTTTCGGCAAATCGCGCCATGGATTCAGGACGACTGGAAGGTAAATTCGCGGCTTACTGTGAATGTCGGTGTACGATACGACTTTTCTATGCGCCCTTTTGAGACCAACGACAAGATGTTCTGGTTGGATCCGAGCATCGTGGGAGGGGGCGTATATACGGCCAACAAGCAAATTATTCAACAGGGCCTGGGAGGCGATTTATACGCATACGGAGGGGATCGTTCGCCGGGCAGCACGCAATGGCTGGTGTTCTCTCCTCGATTCGGGTTTGCGTTCCGGCCTTTTAACGACGACAAGACCGTGATACGAGGCGGGTACGGAATTTTTTATGACAGTTCGGAGGCGAAGGAGGCAGCCACGGCGGGTTTATATCCTTTTGCCTTGTCGTCGACAGTATTCAACACGAATACGGCCAACCTGTTTCCGGCTGTTCCCGCGTTGGCGCCGGTGACGACAAACCAGCTTGGATTTCTTTTTATCGAACCGAGCCACATAGCGACGCCCTACGTTCAGGATTGGACCTTCTCGGTGGAGCATGAACTCTTTAAGGGAATCAAGATGGAGGTTGATTACCTGGGATCGAAGGGAACACATCTGCTGGGCCGCGTGTGGCAGAATGCTCCCTATCCTTATAACCCGGCAAACCCGTCACCGGTTTCGGCGCGGGTTCCGTATCCCAATCTTGGGCTGATCATCAACCATTTCTGGGATTTCAACTCGAACTATAACGCTATGAACTTGAAGTTTGAACATGCGGGTCAGTCGCTCACGTTTTTAGCTGCTTACACCTGGTCGCGAAGCATGGATGTTAAATCCGGAACAACGGGCATCAACGCCGATTCGAACGGTAACGGCCCCATGAACGAATACAACTGGCGGCTTGATTACGGGCCATCGAGCTTCGATGTCACCCAACGATTTGTCGGCAGCGCGGTGTATGAGCTTCCGATCGGCCGAGGGCGGGCGCTGCTCGGGAATAGCGGAAGAGCCGCAAATCTCCTAGGTGGGGGATGGCAGCTGAATGGAATACTAACACGGCAGACCGGCTTTCCTTTCACCGTCAACGCAACCGACTTGGGATTCATCAATCAGAATTACGCGCAGCGCGCCGATGTTGTCGGAAACCCATACCCGTCGGGATTTCAGCAAGGAATTGAAAGCTGGTTCAACACCAAAGCATTTGCTCAGCCGGTCCTCGGCACCTTCGGAAACTCCGGGCGAAACGTGTTGCGCGGCCCAGCTTCGATCAACCTGGATCTATCGCTTTTCAAGGATTTTGCATTCACTGAGCGGGCCCGCCTGCAAACTCGTCTGGAGACTTTCAATGTGTTGAATCACGCGAACTTTGGTTTTCCGGGCACCGGAGTCGGCACGCCACAGTTCGGCGTCATCAGTTCCGCGGCGGCGGGCCGTATCGTGCAAGTAGCCATGAAGGTGATCTGGTAAGGATGATCGATCGACGAGAATTTCTAAAAACAAATGCTGTGACAGCCGCGGCCGCGCTGTTGCCGACGGAGATTGCCGAAGCGCAGACGCGCGGCTATCAGATCGGGGCCTACTATTTCCCCAACTTCCACGTCGATCCCCTGAACGAGGAAACGCACGGGCGCGGCTGGACAGAGTGGGAGATTCTGAAGCGCGGCGAGCCCAAGTTTGCGGGTCATCAGCAGCCCAGGATTCCGTTGTGGGGTTACCAGGATGAATCAGATCCGGGAGTATTCGAGAAGAAGATCAGTGCGGCCGCAGACCACGGGATCAACTATTTCATTTTCGACTGGTACTGGTATCGGGGAAGGCCATTTCTCAACCGTGCGCTCGAAAAAGGATTTTTCGGAGCGAAGAACAACAGCCGTCTCAAATTCTGCTTAATGTGGGCGAACCATAACTGGATGAATTTATTTCCGGCTCGCCTGCACATGGCGTCGCAACTGCAGTACGAAGGCGCGGTCACGCCAGACCAGTTTGAGGTCATAACAGACTACATAATCAAAACTTACTTTTCGCACCCAAGCTACTGGAAGATTAACGGCGAGCCGTACTTCTCGGTATACGAATTGTTCCGGCTAATACAAGGGCTGGGAGGAGTAGGGCCGGCCGCGCGGGCGCTCGATCGGTTCCGGGAAAAGACCAAGGCGGCCGGATTTCCAGGTCTTCATCTGAACGCGGTCGCGTGGGGAGTGCAGGCGCTGCCCGGGACAGAGAAGGCGTCCGACCCCAAACAATACATGGACGCGCTTCAAATCGACAGCACGACATCCTACACCTGGATCCATCACGTGGAGTTGGCGGGCTTTCCGAAATCGGACTATGCGACGCTAGCGGAAAAATCCTTCGCATATTGGCCCCGCGCTGCCGCAGCGAGCAGCCGCCCCTATTTCCCCAATGTCAGCATGGGATGGGATGCGAGCCCGCGCACCTGTCAGTCCGATGTATTCACAAAATGGGATTATCCTTTTCTACCGGTGGTCACACAGAACACGCCCGAAGCATTCCGCGAAAGTCTCGGACGCGTAAGAAAATTTCTCGACACGCACCCGGCCAGTCTGAAAACGTTCAATATCAATGCCTGGAACGAGTGGACGGAAGGCAGCTACCTGGAGCCCGATACCGTTCACAAGTACCGCTACCTGGAAGCAATCAAGGACGCCTTCGCGAGCTAACCGATGAATTCGGCAACCGATTTGGAGCTTGACGACAAAAACGCGCACTCTCGCGTGAATGGCGGCTTCTGGGCGGGCAACCTGCGGGTTGGGTTGTTTGGGATCGGCTTGGATGCGTATTGGACCCAATTTCCCGGCTTGAAACAGCGGCTTGAGGGCTATGTAGCCAGAGTTGAAGAACGACTCGCGCGGCCAGGCGTGAGTGTTGTCAACTTGGGTCTAGTCGATACGACGGAGGCGGCCTTCGATGCCGGCCAGCGATTCAGGGAATCGGGAATCGATCTGCTGTTTCTTTACGTGACGACCTATGCGCTTTCGGCAACCGTGCTGCCTGTCGTCCGTCGCGCCCGCGTGCCCGTGATTATCTTAAATTTGGCGCCTGTATTTGCGATCGACTATGCAAGCTTCAATCGTCTTCCCACGCGGCAAGCGATGACCGGCGAGTGGCTTGCTTTCTGTCAAGCTTGTCCGGTGCCCGAAATCGCCAATGTCTTTCAGCGCTGCCGAATTCCTTTCTTCCAGGTGACCGGTACGCTGGAAGACGATCCGGAGGCCTGGATGGAAATCGACGGCTGGCTGGAGGCAGCACGCGTGGCTCAGGTGATGGAAGCAAATCGTCTGGGCGTGATGGGCCACTACTATGGCGGAATGCTCGATATCTACTCCGACCTGACGCAGCAGTATGCCCAATTCGGAGGGCACATCGAGTTCATCGAAGTGGAACAACTAGCCAGCCTGCGCCAAAAGGTGAGCCTGTCCGAGACACGGGAACGAGTGGCGCACTTTCGGGAGGCATTCGACGTGCAGCCCGACTGCTCGGCCGAGGAACTGGAGCGGGCTGCCAGGACATCGGTAGGGCTGGACCGGTTGGTGGCCCGGTTGGGGTTGGGATCGCTGGCGTATTACTACCAGGGAACGGGAAACCCCGCGAATGAGGATGCGATCAACTCGATCATCCTGGGCACGAGTCTGCTCACGGCGCGTGGAATTCCCGTGGCCGGCGAATACGAAATCAAGAATGCGCAAGCCATGAAGATCATGGATTCCTTTGGAGCGGGCGGTTCATTTACGGAGTACTACGCCACCGATTTCGCGGCCGATGTTGTCCTGATGGGGCATGATGGACCCGGGCACATTGCGATCGCGGAAGGAAAGACGAAGGTGCGTCCCTTGGCTGTGTACCACGGCAAAGTCGGGCGCGGATTGTCGGTTGAGATGTCGGTGAAGCACGGTCCGGTGACGCTGCTTTCGGTGGCGGAAGGCGCCGACCATCGACTGAGATTCGTCGTTGCCGAAGGGGAGTCTGTGCCGGGTCCGATTCTAGAGATCGGCAATACGAACAGCCGGTATCGTTTTTCCGGGGGAGCAAAGCAGTTTATGCAGGACTGGAATGCCGCGGGGCCAGCGCATCACTGCGCGGTGGGAATCGGGCACATCGCCGGCAAGATTCAGAAGCTGGCGGCACTTTTGCACATGAGCGTAGCGCGGATCTGTTGAATCATAAGAAAAGCCGTCTCCGCTGAGCGCTAAACACTTTCCGAAGTTGTGTTTATGTCAGACGAGACGGCTTTTTTGCTAAATCCTTATGAGATGTAAGAGTTAGCTTGCTCCTGCTGTTGCGGTCCGCCGACGGAGGCGAACTTCTTCTTCGGCACGCTGCCAATCGACTTCAGGTGAACCTTCGGGACATCCACGCTCGTGCCAACACTCATGCGCACGCGCCGCAACCTCGGAATCCCCGGAAGTGGAATAAACCTCTGAGGGGTCCTGGTCGAGCGAGAGGGTCGGGGTTTGCCCGGAATTCCCATCTCCTCGAACGGTTGTGCCAGAACCGCGTGCTCCAGGCACAATTTCGGTGGCGGGCGAACCATTACCGCTGCTCAGACTGACATTGGACATTCCCGCGCCGGCGCCCGCCCCCGCCGAAACTCCGGATGTGTCAACGCCTCTCGAGCCAGACGATAGGTTGGAGCCGCCGGCGATTGTGTCGTTGATGCTCAGCCCCGCCCTACTCTTTTTCGCCCGTTCAATATTTTCATCTTCAGATGGAACCTCGGAATCTTCCCTGATCACTCTCGGCTTGTTCACAGGTATGTCATTTAATTTGGGATCAATCATCTTTCCCTCCAGATTATTTGACAATTTCTAAGTCCGAATTGAGACGAAAAACGTTCTTGAATGCTCGCTAGTTTACTCGCGCTACCTGTTCGGAAGTGTCTGGTGTATCCTTCGTGGGCCGCCCTTGAATTGTGAGTCGCCGGGCGAGTCAGACTTTGGCCAGCGCTGCCCGTCAACTATCGCTTTGCGCATGGCGAGCAGGTCGGAAGATCCGGGCAGCCGTAGTTGTTGGGAGATGTTTTCCGATTGTTCTGAGCTCCCTCCCAGTACGCCGAAGGTATGATTCGACCAATTAATGGCTTCGAAATAAATACCAGGAATCAAGCGGCTAGTCAGGCCTATGTTTTCAACCAAGGAGGTTACCTGCTCCCACTCCCCGGCTTCATAGCGCAGAGCAATTCGATAGACCGTGGCGACCTTACTCTTGTCGTTTGGATCGAGGAGTGGCTTGGCGATAGTTTCCGGCAAGCTGAGTTCGCTGATGACGTCGGCGAGAGGCCGATCAACGAGTGCATCGAGTAAGGAGAACATGCCGATCAGGAAGGCGTCGCCGGCGTGCAGTATTCCGGCAGCACTGGCTAAGGTCTCGCAAAATCTGGCTCGGATCAAGGCATGCGTGACCAGCTCTCTGATTCCGCCTACCGCCAGATCGGGAAGGGTGACCAGCGTGATCCAACGCCGGATGTCCAGTTCGCCCATGGCGACCAGAGCGTCGCGGATCGCGGATATCGGTCTGGCGCGGGCGAAGAGAGCAGCGTTCACATACCGGAAGAGCTTATAGGTCAGAGATACATCGCATTTGATGATCTTCTCCAAACGAAGGAAATCGAGGTCGGCAGACTGACTCTCTCGCAGCAGGCGAAGAGCATTCACCTTCATATTGGGGATTTGCCGGCCTTTCAGGAGAGTCGGCTTAGCAAAAAAGAAGCCCTGGAAGTAGTCGTATCCAACTTCGGAAGCCCAGGTAAACTCCTCGTGGGTCTCGACTTTCTCGGCGAGCACCAGTTTGCCACGGGCGTGGTACTTTTCGGCCAGTTGACGTTGGGCTTGTTTCGTGGTCTGTCGAAAGTCAATTTTGACGAAGTTGACAAGGTCCACCAATTCTTCGTCTGCCCGCTCCTCGACTACATCGTCGAGGGCAAGCAGATATCCCATGTTGCGGAGGGTGCGACAGGCTTCGATCACTTCCCGGTCCGGTCGAACGGTCTCCAGGATCTCTATTACGACCGATTGGGGCGGGAATAAAGAGGTCCACTGGCTAGTCAGCATTTCCCTGCCAAAGTTGATAAAGACGGGGGAATTGGAGCAGACAGTATGCAATCCGGACGACAAAAGTGCGTTCGCGAGAACCTGCAGGGTGCTGGAAGTGTCGTCTGTCACTCCAGCACTTTCACTCACGCACGAACGAAAGAGCAGCTCGTATCCAAACAGCGATAGAGTGCGATCGAAGATGGCATGACGCGCAATAAAAACGTCCACACTGACTTATCGTTCAAAATTGAGCTTTCACGGTGAATGCAGGAAAAATTTTCGTATCAGTAGAAGTTTGGACAGCAGGAGTGAACGACCACTTTCCGGGTTATTTGGCGTAGATCTTCTCACGCTATTGGTTAATACCTGGGAAGGGAGGAAGGTGAAAGTGCCAGCGTTGCCGCGATCAAGTAGACTTAGTCAGGAGGCTACGGATGGACGCTCTGGCGGAAATGCTCGACACTAAACTACGCATGTGGAAACCCGACACCGCCGCCCAGGTTCGAGAGCGAGTGGCCGAGGTCATGGAGCTTGCGGACAACGATATCCTCGATCTGATGCGTTCGCGCGCTATCGAGCAGGAAACGCTCAATCTGCTGGATGAACCCTCAACCCGGTGAGGTGTGGCTCGTTGACCTCGGACTTGCTGCAAAGACCCGCCCTGTTGTGATCGTGTCTCGCCAAGACCCGGATTCGCCTCGTGCCGTTGTGCTTTATGTTCCCCTCACGACACAGAACCGGCTGAGCCGGTACGAAGTGCCTCTACCGAAGCTACCCTACCTTGATCGGGATTCGGTCGCCAACGTTCAGGGACTTGGTTCGATACCAACCATCAGGCTGGACCGTAGGCTCGGTAAACTTCCGGTCGATGTCATGACAAGTCTGAAGCGCGCGCTCCTGTTTGCCCTCGATCTCGCAGCTGACGTCAGCGACCATTGATGCGGGCGGCATCCGGGGTAGATTCCCCATGGTTCATTGTGCTTACCGGGTATTCCGGGCTGGTCTATCAAAATAGCTTTATCGGAAAAAAAGTAAAGGTGATTGCGCAAACGAAGGATGCTCTTGAAAAACTCTTCTGGCCGGTGACGATTCGAAGGCTCGCTTCCGGTTTTGACCCGCTCCGGCAGCGGGGCCATTGCCCGTCTTAGGCCATCTCTACTCTACGGTCTTTGTTTTGGCTCAGGAACTTGATTAATCGTTTTACGTTCTGGACTGTTGCCGCTAAGAAGAACTGCTCTTTGACGTGGGGAAGACCTCGCAGGCGCAGCCTTTGGAGTCGAACTTGGTTGCGCAGTTCCGAGAAGAGCGCCTCTATTTTGTTAAGAGCTTGCCGAGCCGCTTTGAATTCTGGTGTTTGGCTGAGCTTTCTGACGTGCTCGCGCACATCTTCATACCAGTTGATTTTTAGCGTGCGGTGATTCGACGGTGTGCATGCCGGCTTGTGTGAACACTTTCTGTACTGCGAGGGCTTCGCACCGAATCAGGATCGATGGAAGGACGACCCGTGTGCTGTAGCTCGCCTGCAATGTCTCGCGGATGAAAGCGAAATCGATGTGGCGATCAACGAGCGGCAGGAGATGATCTTCGGGAATATGATCTTCCATCCTGAAGTTGTAGAACAGCGATTCTGAACGTCTGTTCCGACCCATCATAATGGGCAAGCGCCTTCGCGGAAAGCAGATCGGTAGCGACATCAAGAAATCAATTTAAAAGACGTTCACGGGCACACGACGTCACTAAAACATTTAACTAACCTAATGATTTATCTCCGTTTTGGCTAACTTCTCGGCCTTCGCTAGATGAACCAGCCATTGCACGCGATCGAGTTGCTTGAAAAAGCATTGCCCGAACTGATGAAATTGGATAACAAACGCGCAGCGATTGCCCTCGATGCTCTAGCGCAAGACTACTTCATGGTTGGCCGCTACTCTCAAGCAACTTCGCAATATGCGAAACTGCTTCGGCGTTTTGGCCGCTTCTTGGATCAAGCGGATCGACGAACGGTTCAGGACAATCACGACACGTTCGCTCTACTCAGCAACGCCGCTCCGCAAAGCATCTGAGGTGAACGCTCCTTCAAGCTAACGACTCGGCAGGACCCGCTCGGGGATTTAGATGTCCCATTACAGGTCGGGACGAACAGCGAGTGGTGGATTTGGGACACCACGGGGACAATTCATTCACCGTAATGTGTCAACGACGACGGTCCGTGGTCGTTCGTGTATCGATGCCGGGAGAAACGATAGTCAGAGCGTATGTCTAATGACAAGCACCAGGATGTAAACGAACTAGTCGTCAGACATGAGAGTCCCGAAATTCGAGCACTCCTGGGCGATTCTGTTCTGCGACGCTCGTCGAGCGTCGACCTGGGATGGAAGGACTTTTCCGTCGAGCGTCGGACCATTAAACCTTGCGACAAGCCAGATTCATTGGAATGAACCAAGCGCCGGGGCAGCCGCGGGACCTGGAACGTTTACTCAAATTCCCCAGGTTCCTGGAGCTGAAAGATCACTTTCACCTTCGGCTTCCAGAGCCTGCAGGGGTGTAGTTTTCATCAAAGATTATAGGAAAACGCTCCCTTTTGGTAGCGGCTCTGCCAAGGCGATTGATTCAAAAGGACTTAACCAGCGCGATTTGCAAGGAGCTTATTTTTGCGACGCGGAGAGCAGTGGATTGGACAGCCTTTCTACTTGACGGGCGAGGCAGTGGTAGCGGCGGGCTGGCTGGGAGCAGTTGATGTTGAGGCGGCGTCAGTGGGGTGAGATGCAGTTGGGGCGGGCTTTTTGCCGGCCCAGTCGTCTTCGGTGGCGGCGTTGCCCACAGCTTTTTTGGCGAGATCCTTCTGGACGTCCTGCTTGACCTCCTGTTGCGCCTGGGTTGTGGTCGCCTTGGTGCCGTCGCCCACTTCGATCACCCGAACTTTGACCTGTTTCTTGCCGAATTTCAGACAATTTTTTGTGTTCGGCATGTAAATGTCTAGGCGACGGCCTTCGATTTTCCTCCCGGTATCGGCAACGACATACTCGCCGGAGTAACGGCCGGCGTGCTTGATTTTGATGCGGCTGCCGATTGGCAACACGTCAGGATCGGCGGCTACGATGTGCCTGGTAGTAAGGACGCCGGAAGCAGTGATCCCCGACTGCGAATAGGCTGTGGCTGTATACGTACCGGCCATATTGGCGGCTACGCTAATAGAGGAGAGGCAGGCACATATCAAGAGCAGCCTTGCTGCAGTCACTTTCGGCACACCTGATAGATGCAAGAGGGGCGGGAATAAAAACAACAGATAAGCGCTTGTATCGAGAACAAGTACTAGTTAGTTAGCGGTATTACACTGTGGAGAGACAGGGAATATCGGTCCAGCGCGCTATCGCGGTTTCGAGCTGTTCTCTTGAAATTGGCTTACTGATGTGGTCGTTCATACCCGCTTCAAGACATCGATTTCGATCGTCGGCAAAGGCGTTCGCCGTTACGGCGATGATCGGCGTTTGAAAATTGGGCCCATTTTGCGTACGGATGAGGCGCGACGCCTCGAATCCATCGACGCCCGGCATTTGGCAGTCCATCAAAATCAGGTCGTACTTTTTCTTCTCAGCTGCCTTGATTGCTTCCTCTCCATCGCCGGTTACATCGACCTGGAAGTTGTTCCGCTTCAGCATGTGTACCAAGACTTTGCAATTGATGAGGTTGTCTTCTGCGACCAGGATCTCAAGCTGCTTATGGCGGGATTGTTCGACCGGTTGAGCGGGGCTGAAGTTAAACGCCGGAGGCGCTTCCCTTACGGATTGCGCGAGCGGGAGGGACAGCTCAAACCAGAAGCAGCTTCCGCAGCCCAACTCACTCGCAACACCGATTTTTCCTGCCATCAACTCAACGAGGCGCTTCGAAATAGCCAGGCCTAATCCGGTTCCGCCGTACTTTCGGGTGGTGGAACGATCGGCTTGAGAAAAACTGTCGAACAGTTTAGTTACCACTTCGGGTGCGATTCCAATCCCGGTGTCTACAATCTCGCAGCGTAGATGGAGGACCGCAGGCGTGGTTTCGTTGAGCCTTTTTAAGCGGAGCGTGACGCCACCCTGATGAGTAAATTTGATGGCGTTGAAAAGCAGATTCGACAAAATTTGTCTGATTCGAACGGGATCGCCGGTGACCTCCGAGGGCAAGCCGGCATCCCACTCGAGAGAGGACTGAAGGCCTTTCTGGCGAGCCAGTTCGCCTGCGATCTGCATTACGTCATTGACCTTCTGCCGCAATGAGAAGGCGGTGTTCTCAAGCTCCAGCTTGCCTGCCTCGATCTTCGAGAAGTCGAGAATGTCACTGATCAGAGTGAGCAGCACTTCTCCGGAGTGTTGAATGGCTGCGACACATTCCTTTTGTTGCTCGGAAAGATTGGTCTGCCCGAGGACGCTAGTCATTCCGATGACTCCGTTCATGGGCGTTCGAATTTCGTGGCTCATCATGGCAAGAAATTCGCTTTTAGCTTGACTTCCAGCGTGAGCGGCATCACGAGAAGCTTCGAGCTCCAGATCGATGCGTCTGCGTGCGGCTGCCGAAGCTAACACGTTGGCGAGCTGCTGCAGGAAGAATTCATCGTCTTTTGTGAAGAGACAGTTCTCTTCGCGAGCCACAAAGATGTATCCCCAGGCTCTTTCGGCGCCGGCTATCGGAACATAAGCCTCATTGAGAGCCGACTCCAGAGAGGAAGATGGAAGAACATCCTGGATGATCCGGCAATCGTGAACTCTGAAGATAACTGAAATCAGGCAGCAGGTTTTTTCAACCACCAGATCGAGATTCGTTTCTGTTAATGCGAATTGGCCCAGCTCGGCTACAGCGGCTTGCTGTTTGTTGCGCAGTTTGAGCGCAGCTTCAGCACGGGCTTGATCGGTGACATCCCGGAAACCCCAGACTAAGCCCACGTTACGGCCGGCGACGACTTGAGGTTCGGCATGGCGTTCGAAGACACGACCATCTTTAAGTTCAAGGCGGTCGTCACTCTTCAGATTCATTGCCGAATAGAGATACTCGACCTGTTCCAGGAACTCTTTCGGTTTCACCACTTGGGGAAGGGCATAGTGTAGGAAATCGCGATCAACTTTGGTACGGAGGATTTCATCCGGAAGGCGCCACAGTTCCTTAAATTTGTTGTTCCAAAGGACAGCTTGTTTGTTGTGATCAACCACCAGAATGCCGTCGGCGGTGGACTCGACCGTGGCTCGGATCAGCTCAGTCTGGGAGGCGACGCGACGGCGCAGGATAAGCACCCAAAGAAGTGCTACGGCTGCTCCGATTCCAAGCACGGCAACCAGCATAAGGACTTTGGGAGCGGTCCACCACGGCCCGCTGGCTAAGACCACAATGTCGGAAGGCGATCTGGCAATGAGGCGGAGGCCGGTGATTCGGCCGGTAGTGACGTCTACTTCGGTGACGCAGATGCCTGCGATACGAACCGTACTTCCCTGCCCCGGCAAATTTCCCAGACCGTCGGAAGAGGTGGAACTGACCGAAAATACGGTCCCTTTCTGCTGGACCAGGAAGGCTTGCGTACGCCGGAAAAGCGAGTGCTCGACGACTTTTCCTTCCAACTCGATCAGTTCGGATTCGTAGTGGCCCTGCATGGCCAGGTCGATGCCGGCATGTAAGGGCAGGGGCGAGGGCGTGCTGCCAATGCGCAGGAAGGCGGCATCTTCAATTTTGATGTGGCCCTGAGAAATGTCGGAAAAACCGCTCACTTCGACGAGATCACCGGGCGAGAGGACGTCATCCTGGCGGGTTTCGACGTAAACGGCGCCGCTTCGATCGCGGATGTATACGCCGCGCCGCGGCAGCACGGCCGTGACCACACCAGAGAGTTTGACCCGAGTCTCGAGCGAATTCACAGCGCCGTAGCGCTGCAGGTCGCCGATCGGCACAGGAGGCTGGGCCGAGAGATTTGCATGTGCGACGTCCAGAATAGTGATTTCGTCTCGGCTCGCCACGACGATGGAGATTCCGACGAGCTGATATTTTCCGTTGAACTCAGATTGGCAGACGCCCGAGAGGCTGACGTGTGCATCTAGAAGATTCGACGGGATGGGAGCTTCCGTCCAGGGGACTTGCGCGTGTACGCGTCCTCCCGCGACGGCGATGTCGAGCCACAACAACGGAGAATGGGCACTCCGATGGACGCGGACGACTTGGCGAACCACGCCATCAATTTTGACCCTTTGGCTGTCCTCGACCGAGCTGGCCATCTTATAAAAAGTGGTTGGGTGGGCAGTTGGCAGAGCGGAGCGGCCAACGACTTTCCATTGCGGGTCATCGACCTGTGGAGCAAAGCCGGGCTGCGCGGCGTGGCCGGTAAGGTCCAAGACATCGCCTACAGAGACTAATGGTTTAGTGGACGCCCGATTTACCCAGATGCCTCCGGTAGGGTCCTGTAGGAACAGGGAGGGGTCGGCGGTATCAAAGTAGGTCACGACGCCACGGAGATGGACTGGATAGTGCTGCTCGGCTTGAGCGCGCGTCAAATGCCGGATGGAGGCTACGGATGTAATCGTCCGCGGTTCGGCGTTCTGGGAGTTGTCACGAATGGTTGCGTGGCCGAATAGCGATGGAGCGATGAGCCAGAGGCAAGAGACTAGCTGGACAATGGCATGGACGAGGAATCCGGCGATCCGAATCAGGACAGCCTGCTTTTGGGTTGTGAGGCAAAGCATGCTGGGTTCTTCATTTTAAGTGCGATTTGCACGAGCTTACCGTTATCAGAATTATCCGATAGAGGCATGATGGAAGAGGCATGGACCGACGGCATTTCATCACAACCACTCTGGCTTCAGGACTCGCACCCTTTGTAGCAGCCGGCTTTGTAAGAGGGGGGTTGAAGTTTCCGACAGAGCCTCGCCAGAGACTGGCTGTTTCTTCGTACCCGTTTCGAAATTCGATTGGCAGTGCGAACCGGGACGCGGACGGCATGAACCAGTCGGGCTTGACGCTGGAGCAGTTTGCAGCGACGGTCGTCAGCCGTTTTCAAGTGAACGGAATCGAACCGTGGAGCCATCACTTCGTCTCAGTCGAGTTTGGTTATTTGCGTACGCTTCAAACGGCATTTCAGAGGGCGGGCGTACACGTGGTGAACATAGCGGTGGATCTTCCGGTTCATCTGTGCGATCCGGACTCGCAGAAGCGGAGCGAGGGGCTGGCGCAATATCGTCAGTGGGTGGATGCGGCAGTTCTCCTCGGGTCACCTAGTATTCGGATTCATGTGCCGACGCAAAGCGAGGGGAAAGCGAATATTCCCTGCGCGCTGGAGAGTTTAAAAGTGTTGGCGAGTTATGGCGCAGAGAAGAAGGTTGTGATTAATCTCGAGAACGACAGTCCGAGCACGGAAGATCCGTTTACGATTGCGGAGCTTTTGAAATCGGCCAACAGTCCGTTCCTGAGAGCACTGCCGGACTTTTGCAACTCGATGCTGATCGCGGACGATCCGGCTTACAATCATCGCGGACTGCAGGAGATGTTTCGATATGCGTACAATGTCTCCCACGTCAAAGACTCAGAGAATGACCGGGGGAAGGTTTATACGGTGGATATGGATGATGTTTTCGAAGTCGCGAAGAAGGCGCAGTATCGCGGCTATTTTTCGATGGAATGGGAAGGAGATGGCGATCCGCATGAGGGCACGGCATCGCTTATCAGGAAGACGGTGGAGGCTCTGAGTTGAGTATGGCCGAGTGCACTGAGTTCGACCATACTTAACGATTTAGACAGATTATTTCTGCCGGCTGGACAAGTGCGACATGATCATTGCGAGCGCACCCGCTCCCAATGCCTGCACGACTTGCGGGTGCTGGGCATAGAAAGCGCTGGCCTGGTCTACGATCGAGGGGTCGTTCTTCTGGCTGTGCTCGGCTAATTTCTGCACCGAGTCGGTGGGAATTTGCTGGGCCTGTTCGGGAGTTACGGAAGTTCCTCCTCCCAGCATGGATCCGAGGCCGCCGCCTAAGATGGATCCGACATTCGGGCCAGCCGCGCTAAGGAGTTGATTCAGAATTCCGGCCTTTTGTTGACCGTTCGATTGATTGAACAGCTGTCCGATCATCTGGGGGAAGGGCGCGGTTTGATTGGAGTGAAAGGCATCCGCTAACCCGTTGGCAAGATGATCCTGCGGCGCGGATTGGGCGACAGCAGAGTAGTCCTGCTCGGTGGAAGCGGGCGGATTCGACGGCGATGCTCCGGTATAACGCTGCAGAGTGCTTAAAAGGTCTGTTAAAGCCATTGTGTTTACCTCTAAGTGGGGATTACTAATTCCTGGCCTGCCTGAATTTTGTCAGGGTTGTTGAGTTTGTCTCGATTGGCCTCGAAGATCTTGTTGTATTCGCCGGCATTTCCATAAAACTGCTTGGCGATTTTAGAGAGAGAATCGCCGGGTTGCACGGTGTAAGTCCGCGCACTGCCGCCCCCTGCTCCTGCCGCGGCGGCGGAGGCTTGCGGTTGGGGAAGGCTCGAATCGACTGTAAGATCGCAGGTTAGATCGCTGTAAGAGGGATCAACCGCCTTGATCTTGTTCCAAATGTCATTCTTGATGGTTTCGGATGGCGCCGCACCTTGGATGAAGAGTTTGTTGTCCTGTACGTGAAGGTGCGTCAGGCTGACTCCCTCCTGTTTGATAGCGTCAAGGGCTGAGCTGTATTTATTCTTAAGTTCTTCCAGGCTGGCCATTATGTTTCCTCGGTAGTGGACCGTCGCTCAAACGAAAGCGTTGCGGGAAATCTCCAGGTTTCGGTACTATCCTGGGCGGTTCACCGTTTTGCAACGGCGGCGAATAGGAGCATGCGGTGTTCGATTATAGGAAGATGCTGGGGTGTGACCGACAAAACGCTGCGGGTCCGCCGGCGATCGCACGCTTCAAGCGGTGGGCTCCCAGAGCCTTCCTGCTTCGGTTCGCTCCGGTTTGGGTTGTTTTTCTGGTGCTTGGTTCGCTCCTGCCCGGCAACGTCAAAGTGACTTTGGGCACCACGACACTGGAGCAGCAGATTCATCCGAATAAAAACGTGACGGTCCGCCATCGCATTGTTCATCTGACCCTGTTCAGTTTTACGGCATCTTTGTTCTTGCTGCTGGCGAGGACCAGCCGCGCTGAATGGAGAAGCGTGGTGCTGGTTATGCTGCTGGGGGCCGCGGTTGAGTTTGCGCAACATTGGATTTATCAATTTACGTTTGAGTGGTGGGATGTTCGCGATGATTGCATGGGCGTGCTGGGCGTCTATTTGGTGTGTCTGATTATGCATCGCATGTGCGGAACAAGTTCTGTTCTTTATCAGCGCTTTTTATAATTGAGAATTAGGCATGGAACCGGTGGAGCGAAGTTCGGAGGAAGTTGAGGAGGCGAGGCCGGGAGCGCGAACGGAGAGCGCTGCGAAGGAAGAACCGATGCTGTTTTGTCCGGTGTGCAGCCGTCGTTTACTTTCGCGTCGCTGTAAGTTGTTTTGCGAGCAGTGTGGGTACTTCATGAGCTGCGCCGACTATTATTGAGACCGAGCCAAACTCACTCTCGCTCCACAACTTATCGCGTCGCGATTGTAGCGCTCGCGACGGTGTGTTTTTTGTGGGGCACGACGTATCTCGCGATACGGGTATCTGTCGAGACGATTCCGCCGTTGTATTTAGTTGCGAGCCGTTATATTGTTTCGGGTTCGGTGCTGCTATTGGGAGCGCGATTGGCGGGGGCGGAAATTCCGCGCGGTCGAGAAATGGTCCAGACTGCCGTGTGTGGCGTGATGTGCATCGGGTTCGGCAATGGGCTGCTGGTGGTGGCCGAGACCTGGATGCCGAGCGGATTGGCCGCGCTGTTCTATACGACGGCTCCGTTCTGGATGGTGGGTATGGAAGCCGTGCTGCCCGGAGGCGGCAAGCCGCGACTCTTCACGTTAGGTGGTTTGATGGTCGGCTTTTTCGGGGTGGTTTTCCTGATTTTGCCGGCGGTCAAAAGAGAAAGCATTCACGGAGCGACCTTGTCCGGATTTCTGCTTTTGCAATTGAGTGTGTGCGCCTGGACATTGGGTGCGCTGCTGCAAAAGCGAGTGCAGAGCACGGCGCAGCCTTTCGTGAGCGGGGCCATTCAGCAGCTTGCGGCTGGTCTGTTCGCATTGGTTCCTGCCCTGGCGTTGGAGCGAATTCCGAAACACGTGTCGGCTCGATCGGAATTTGCGTTTGTTTATCTGATCGTTTTCGGATCTCTGATCGGTTTCAGCTGTTTTGTATATGCGGTGGCTAAGCTGCCTGTGTCGCTGGTTTCCGTGTATACGTTCGTCAATCCGGTCGTGGCAGTGCTCCTGGGATGGCAGATTCTTCAGGAGTCTTTTGGATATCGCGAGGTGATTTCGATGGCCATTATCTTCGCGGGCGTTGCACTGGTCCGGCAGAGTGAGAAGCGAAGATCGACAGGCGCCCCAAGGCAAGGCGCGTCTTTGGAAGAGTTAGAAGTGCTTGGACCTGAACCGTAGTGGAGCGTCGGGAGGCAGCGGCGCGCTACGAGACAATTGGTTATGGTTCATCCACCAGGCCCGCGTGGACGAGAAGTGTTTGGCTTTTTTGGTGGTGGTTCAATCAACCGGACCTTACTTTTTCTCGAGAGTGCCTCCCGGCGATATGGCCCGATTTGCTCTTTTCGCATTCTGCACAAGCGGATGTATTTGGTGGATGATCCTGAGCTGGTGAAGGAGGTCCTGGTTACCAGGCAGCATGAGTTCACGAGAGACTCCGGTGCGACGCTTCTTCGAGAGCTGGTTGGGGATGGCCTTCTTACGCGGGAGGAGCCGGAGCATCGAGAACGCCGACGGGTGCTTCAACCCGCTTTTCATAGGGATCAAATTGCCGCCTATGCGGAGTTGATGGTTCGTGAGTCGGAGCGCGTGGCGGAGGAATGGAAGAGTAAGAGCAGCCTGGACGTTCGCTCCGAGATGCGGCGGCTGACACTCTCGATTGTGGGAGCGGCTCTGTTTGGCATTGATTTTCGCGATAGTGCAGGCCAGATCGCTCGGGTGCTGGACGGGGTGATTAAGAAGTCGCGGTGGCTGGCGCCGGCGTTTACTTTGATTGAGCCGCTGGCGCTTGCTTATCGACGTTTTGCGCCCCATGGACCTAGCTTGTTCTTTCGCACGGAACGCGCGGGGTTAGAGAAGGTGATCGCTCCGATTATTGAACGGCGCAGGAAGGAAGGTGGAGGCGACTTGCTGTCGCTGATCATGGGTGAACAGAACGGGACCGATGCTCCGCTGAGCGATAACGATATTCGGAATGAAGTGGTCACGTTTGTCCTGGCCGGACATGAGACAACATCGACGGCGCTCGCTTCGACCTGGTATCTGCTGTCGAAATATCCCGATGTGAACGACCGTTTGTGCGCTGAACTCGATGGTGTGCTGGGCGATAGGGCGGCGACGCTGGACGATGTTCCGAAGCTGAAATATACGGCCAATGTTTTCAAAGAAGCGATGAGGCTTTACCCGCCCGCGGTTCTGTTTGCAAGACGGCCGAAGCAGCGCATCGAGCTGGGCGGCTACCGGATTGACCGCGGATGCAGCATCTTTGTCAGTCCATACATTACACAGAGAAATCCTTCGTTATTCGATTGTCCCGACGAATTCAAACCGGAGCGCTGGGAGGAAGCGACACCTCATAAGTTTGCCTATTTTCCTTTTGGGGCAGGTGCAAAGATGTGCATTGGGGAGTCTTTCGCTCGTATGGAGGGGGTTTTAGTTCTGGCGAGCCTGGCGAGGAGCTGGCGGCTGGTGCGGGAAGAGACAGGAGAGGCCGATCGCGACGGCGGCTTTGCGCTCACCGCAAATCAGGGACTGAAGATGCGGCCTGAGGCACGGTCATTGTCTGAAGAATGGGTTCGAGGCGCTGAAACAAGCAGAGTGTGATAAGTTCCAGCGGAAGGAGTTGTAATGAAGCAGTTCTCTGGCGGCAAGTCGGGTCGCCGCACGTTTATGAAGTCGGCCGGCATGTTTTCGATTGCGAGCCTGTGGGCCGATGAGGTTCTGGAGGCGTTGCCTCAGAACACCAAAACGCGTTCGAAGCCGTCGGAGCTGAAGATCACCGATATGCGGATCGCGACGGTGACGCGTTCTCCGGGCACGTCGCCGATTATTCGCCTGGATACGAACCAGGGGATTTATGGACTGGGTGAAGTACGCGACGGCGCCAGTGCCACGTACGCGCTGATGTTGAAGAGCCGGTTGTTGGGCGAGAACCCTTGTAATGTGGAGCAGCTCTTTCGCAAGATCAAGCAGTTCGGTGGAGAGTCGCGGCAAGCGGGCGGGGTGTGCGGCGTCGAGATGGCGCTCTGGGACCTGGCCGGGAAAGCCTACAACGTGCCTGTGTACCAGATGTTAGGCGGCAAGTATCGTGACAAGATCCGCATCTACTGCGACACGACTGAATCGTCAGATCCGAAGGTCTATGGGCAGCGTTTGAAGAAGCGCGTAGAGCAAGGCTTTACCTGGTTGAAGATGGATTTAGGCGTAGATTTGGTTCAGAATGTACCGGGAGCAGTGACGCGGCCTCTGCGGTCCGGATCCTTGGAACAACGGGACTTGGTTCCGCACCCCTTCACAGGCATAGAGATTACCGAGAAGGGTTGTGACTTGATGGCCGAGTATGTCGCAGTGGTGCGCGAACAGGTAGGCATGGACGTTCCTTTAGCTTCCGATCACTTCGGCCACTTGGGTGTGAACTCTTGTATTCGTTTAGGAAAGCGGTTGACCCCCTATAATCTGGCTTGGCTCGAAGACATGGTTCCCTGGTATTGGCCGGAACTGCTGAAACAAATATCGAGCGAGGTTGATATTCCGCTTTGCACGGGGGAGGACATTTATCTGCCGGAGGGGTTTCAAAAGCTGTGTGAGACACACGCGGTGGATATTTTCCATCCGGACCCAGGTTCAGCGGGCGGGATTCTTGCAACCAAACAGGTTGGTGATTTAGCGGAGAAGTATGGGATCGGGTGCGCCGTTCACTTTGCGGGAACTCCAGTGGCGTGTATGGCTGGTGTTCACGCGATTGCTGCGATGTATAACTTCCTGGCGATGGAGAACCACGCGGTTGATGTGCCTTATTGGGACACCCTGGTGGAAGGCGTGGAGAAACCGATTGTCAATCGCGGGTTTATCACTGTTCCGAACAGTCCGGGTCTTGGGGTGACATTAAACGAAGAAGCGGTTAAGGCGCACCTGATGCAGGGGACAGGCTTCTTTGAGCCCACCCCGCAATGGGATCATGAGCGGTCTGTGGACCGGCTTTGGTCTTAGTTTCGTGAAAGAGGAAGATCCACGCGCTTAGGCGTGGATCTCGCTCATCTTTTTGCCAACGGGGCCGGGGCCGAAATTCACCCGTGCATCTTTGATACTCATTCCGACTACTTCGATGCGTTTCAAGTCGCATGTGCCGAGGCCGACGGCTTCGGCCAACTTGAGGCTGTTATCGCCACGGACGAACGGCATCGTGCCTCGGTCCGCCTGGGTATCGTAGCCCATTACGCCCATGCCGACGGCGTCGGTACACACCGGATTTCTGCCGACAAGGATTAGTCCCGGCTTGATGGTCTCAATTCCAGGGAGCCAGGGGCCTTCTGCACCGCGAACGGTTTCCACACCATCTACGATGGCGAGGTCATTGGGGCGAATCGAGATCTGATCGACTACGATTCGGGGAACTCTATAGCCGGGGTCGCGCGGGGAATCCGGGTGTAGTTCGGCATCGACACCGGAAGGCGCCTTGGTAGTGCCAGAATGCAGAACCTGCCCGCGCTCTTTGGTGGGATTTTCATTGCCGTTGGGGCCGCAATCGCCTCCGTATAAGGCACAGGGAGTGTTACCGAAGTTATTCTTCATCGACATGGTCACGCTGTTGATCCAATGATTCTTCAGCTTGGCCAACGACACATAGGTGTCACATTCCGTGTAGGCCTGGTTGATGTGATAGGCGGGATACATGTAGCCGCCATGAGGAACCTTGAGGCGAACATAGTTTTTGTAGCGGCCGAGGTTCTGAACGTTTTCCCATTCGACCGGAACACCCTGGTTGTTGATGGCATTTACATCGAGACCATAGCGCGCCCAAAGCTCCATATCCTGGCGCGCCGGGAAGAAACTTTCGATGATCCGAACGCGGCGCGCACCGGCTTTAGCAAGCAGATGGACGGTGACCGCAACGGTAGTGGGATCTGTTCGGTATGGCAGATCCGGAGTAAGGGGCCATTGCTTTGGATTGCCGGTTAGATTCAGTTTCAGTGCTACGGTCTTACCGCGCACCAGCTTATCTATGCCGCCTATTTGATCGAAGGCGGTGGAAAGCCGGGCACTAAAATCCCGATAATCCCGGCAGCGGACGATGGCCACGGGACTAGAGGGGGCGGTGACAGCCTTGGTTAGTTTTGGAACGCTCAGGGCGGCCACTGCAGCCGCTCCAGTCGTTGTAAGTAGACTTCGGCGGCTAAAATTCGAAGAACAATCCTGCGTCATTCTTTACCACTCCTTTACCTATGGTAATCCCAAAATCACTTTGTATATTATCGAAGTCAAAATGACGATAGCGGCCGTTAATAGACGGACAGCTTTGAAAGCCTTGTCCATTTCCCCTTTCTTGATGAGCGCCGGCTCGGCGAAGAACGACGAAACGATGTTCCTGGCGCTCAATAGCGTACTGTTGACGAACCGAGTACATTGGCCAGAGTTTGCCGAACTGGCGGCTCGGGTAGGCTTTGCCGGAACGGACGTGATGCTGGCGCCCGCTTTGCAGGAAGGCGCCGGCGCGACCGATCAGCTTCTGAAACGTTTGCACATCGCGCCCGCCGTGATTGAACTTCCGGTTGAGTTTAGAAAAGACGATGCAACCTTCAAGAGCACATTACCTAAGCTTGAACCAGCGGCGGAGTTTGCGGCGGCGATCAAGTGTCCACGGATGATGACGTACCTTATGTCCTCGAGCGACACGCCGAAAGAAGAGCTGCGGAAGGTTTATAAGGATCGATTTACGCAGATTGCCAACATCCTCGCTCCGCATAAAGTTCGCCTGGGCCTGGAATTTCTGGGGCCAGTTGCGCTGAGGAAGCATTTCAAATACGAATTCATCTGGCAGATGAACGAGATGCTGGCGTTCGCAAAGGAGTGTGGCCCGAATATCGGTTTGCTTCTGGATTCCTGGCACTGGCACCATGCCGGAGCCACTACGCAGGACATCATCAATGCCGGACGAGACCGAATCGTGCACGTCCATTTCAACGATGCGCCTAATTTACCTCCTGAACAGATTAAAGATAACGAGCGACTTCTTCCCGGCGAAGGCGTGATCAACCTAGTTGGCTTCTTACAGGCTCTTCAGCAAATCGGGTATACGGATGCGCTCAGTGTGGAGGTGTTTGGGCGGTTGAAAGACGTGGCGCCAGAGGAGGCTGCAAAGCAGGGTTTAGCGGCATCTCAGGGGGTATTTCGCAAGGCCCACGTAGGAGAGCGATCTCTCGTGAAAGCGAAAGCATGATCTGCGCTTTTGGACTGGCGTTATTCAGCCAGTGAGAAGGCGTATAAAGAATCGCCTGCTCCCACGAGCACGTACTGCTTGCCATCCAGCATGTAGGTCACAGGGCCATTGCTGATGTTCGCCCCCAAGCCGGTGTGCCAGAGTATTTTTCCATTGGAAGGATCGAAGCCGATGAAATGCTGCGAGCCGTCGCCGGCAAACAAGAGCTTTCCTGCCGTGGTCAATAAGCCGGACAGCGTGCCGTTCCCAAGGAAGTCGTGACGCCATACCGTTTTTCCTGTTTGGTAGTCGAGAGCCCGGAGCGCATTTCCCAAGCTGCCCGAGGCTTTCTCGGCGGCTCCATATCCTTCCGGATGCGGATCGGTATCGGTGAGATAAAACATGCTGAAATTCTGAGCTGTGCTCACGTAGTACAGCTTGGTTTCCGGATCGAAACTTGGCGCCGGCCAGTTCGTGGCGCCACCGGAAGAAGGCGACACCAAAACGCCATCGACGGTGGCATCCTTGGCTGGATTTCGGCGCGGCTGCCCATGTTCATCAATCTTCTCGGTCCAGTTCACTGTTTCGATGATGGGGTGAGTGACCAGATGTTCCCCGGTTTTGCGATCCAGAAGGAAATAGTAACCGTTCCGGCTGGCTTGGGCGATCATCTTCCGCGGCTTACCGTTAAAGTCGGCGTCGATGAGAATTGGTGTTTGCACCGCATCCCAATCGTGTGTGTCATGCGGCGAGACCTGGAAATACCAGGCCATTTTGCCGGTATCGATGTTGAGGGCAACTATTGAACAGGTCCACAGGTTGTCACCCTTTCTACTTTGCCCAGCCATGACCGGGTTAGGGTTGCCTGTCCCGAGATAGTAGAGATGGAGATCGGGATCGTAGGTTCCCGGCATCCAGGTCATCCCGCCGCCGTGACGCATGGCTTGCTCGTCCGGCCAGGTTTCTGATCCGGGGTCTCCCATTTTCAAAGGCGCCGTCCACCAAGTCCACTGAACCGAGCCGGTCTCGGGATCTCTTGCCTCCAGGAATCCGGGAACATCAAGAGAATCGCCACCTGTTCCGACAACCACGTGATTGCCTATGATCATGGGAACGGGAGTCGAGAAGTACTCCTGTTTCACGTCCGCGATCTTTTTATGCCAGCGTTCCTTACCTGTTTTTGCATCGAGCGAAATCAGGTAGTTATCGGGCGTTTCAAAGTACAGCCAGTTGCCGTACATGCCCACCCCGCGGTTTCCAATGTGAATGCCACCTTGAGAACGCCAAAAATAATGCCACAGCTCTCGGCCGGAATGGGCATCTATGGCCCATGTATTGTCCGGTGTAGTGAAGTACAAAATTCCGTTTACCAACAGGGGACTGGCCTTGATGCTGGTTCCGAAAGCTCCTCCCGAACTGAACTGGGCGGCCTGGGCGGCGGTTGCTTCTCCACCAATAATCGAGCCGGGCGTTTCGCCTGGTTTTGCCTGATGAATCCAGGCGGGCCGCAATGTTTTGATATTCGACTGATTGATCTGATCGAGCTTGCTAAATCGCTGGCCGGTGTAGTCGCCGTTGAAGGTCGGCCAGGAGTCGGGAGTTGGCTTGAGCGAAAGCTGCGGGTTGAGAGTTTGCCCCGAAGCGAGGCAGCCGACGGCCAAGAGCGCTCCGGTTGCGAGAACGCCTTTGATCTTCATTTCAAGGTCACCAAATAGGCGGTCAGATTGTGAATGTCAGAGTCGGTATATTTCATCAGCAGGTCCGTGTGGGCTTGAAGCGGATCGTGAAGAGTAACTTGCGGAACGTCGCCATTGCGGCTGAAAGAACGAAACTCTCCGTTACTGTCTGTAAGTGCCACTTCAAAATCATCTATGTGGTCGAGGATACCTTCTACGCTCTGGCCAGAAGACAAGACAACCTTCGCAATGATTGCCTGTTTTTCATTCACCGGGCCTTTTTCCATTCGCCCACGTCCGGTTTCGCGTGGCATCACAATATGCTGTTGGAGATCAACTGCGTCCATTTTTGAAGCGATATGGGCAAGATCACCACTTACAGAGTGGCAGCTAGAGCAATGGCCTTTGCCATTGAAGTAGGCTTCTCCTTGCTTCGGATCGCCGGTCACGATATTCAGTATCTGGTAAGTTCCGCGTAGAGCGGCAGCTCTCACCTGATCGCGAAGGAAAGCGGCTAGATCGCTGATCTGATCGTCGGATAAGCCGAACTTCGGCATACCCTTGTCAGGACGTCCGTTGCGAACAACTTGCCCGATCTGGTTTCCATTTTCGTCGTGAAGAACGACGATGGAGCGGACGAGATTAGGTCCACTTTCGCCTCCTTTAGCGTTTGCGCCGTGACAGAACGAACAGTTTGCCTGATAGGTTTTTCGTCCGCGGTCTAGAGTGGCCGGATCCACTAGCGCATAAGCGGAGCCTCCTCCGCCCCCATAGTTCTTCTTAACCGGGTTTCGGCTGTCCTGCGCGCCTCCTGGTGGTGGCGGAGCATTCTGAGTTCCGGTGGGCGGGTTACCTGTCTGGGACGTTGCAGGGGGAGTAGTCACCGGAGGAGTTTGCGCTTTGACCAGTAAACACAAAGTCAGCAACGAAGCCCCTAGAACAGAGAGAAGTCTAACGTTCAAAGATTCTTCACCTTATGTAAAAAAAATGCAGTGTAGTGGAAGCTAGTTAGTTCTGGCTTCCACTATAAGATTACTGCGTACCGAGCGGCTGATTCAGAATAAGTACCTAAATGGAAGGCGAGAGCTGGTTAGGGAACAAGCTTTCGAGTACAACGTTGTTCCGGCGCGAAGAACCCTTGCAAATCGGAATGTACTTAGTTTGCCAGGCGGACACGAATTGCGGTTCTACACTCTGCGAAAATAGTATGCAGGACGGCCTACTCGGGTGGTTCGATCATTCCTGATTCGATCATTCCTGATTCGCCGTTTGTGAGGAATGGAATGTCAAAAAGTTTACTAGAACAACTTCGTCAGATGACAATTGTCGTTGCGGATACCGGCGACATTCATGCCATTGAAAAGGTGAAACCGCAGGACGCGACCACGAACCCCTCGCTGATCACGGCTGCGGCGCAGAAGCCTGAATACCGTCAGATCATGGATGACACGCTTCTTCAAGCGAAGAAAGAGATGGGAGATAAGGCGAAAGATAGCGAAGTAGCCACCCTTGCCTTTGAACGATTGGCTGTAGCCTTCGGGAAGAAGATTTTGGAGATTATTCCGGGGCGTGTTTCCACTGAAGTAGACGCTCGCCTTTCGTACGATAAGGATGCGACGCTTGCTAAGGCTCGTTCCATTATTAAGCAGTATGAGCAAGCGGGCATCTCTCGCGAGCGCATTTTGATTAAGATCGCGTCAACCTGGAACGGAATTAAAGCGGCTGAGGAGCTCGAAAAGGAAGGCATTCATTGCAATCTGACTTTGCTCTTCGGTATTCACCAGGCTGTTGCATGTGCCGAGGCTGGTGTCACGCTGGTTTCGCCTTTTGTCGGACGCATTCTCGACTGGTACAAGAAGGAAAACAATCGAGACTATACGGGCGCTGAAGATCCGGGGGTGCAGTCGGTCACGAAAATTTACAACTATTTCAAGAAGTTTGGCTACAAGACTGTCGTGATGGGCGCGAGTTTCCGTAATACAGGCGAGATAAAGGAACTTGCCGGTTGTGATTTACTTACTATCTCGCCGAACCTTCTGGAAGAGCTCGAAAAGGCAGAAGGTGAGCTTCCACGGAAGCTGGATCCAGAGAAAGCGAAACAACTGAACATCGAAAAAATGAATATCGATGAAGCTACTTTCGAGAAGATGCACAAGGAAGACAAAATGGCCTCCGATAAGCTCGCTGAGGGCATTAAAGGCTTCAGCGATGCGTTGGTCAATTTGGAGAAGCTACTCTCGCAGCGTTTGACCGAACTTGGGGCAAATACGCGCCCCGAGATGGCTTCCGTTAAGTAACATTACGTTTGCTGCAGGGCGGTTGTAGTAACCCTGCAGCAACTTCCCTTCCCTTGCGTTCTTAATTACCGTGTTCCCGGCGTTCGTTCAGCGAGCGTTTACAATACTCCTCGTGAGAATAGGAATTGCCGGGATCGGATTTATGGGAGCAACACATCTTGGCGCTCTTTCGAAACTCCCGGATGTCGAAGTTGCGGCTATTAGCAGTGCGAATCCTCGGGTTCTGGCGGGAGATCTTAGCGAGACCGGAGGAAATCTCAAGCGCGCCCCTTTCAAGTTTGACTTTTCTCAAGTACGTAAGTACCAAACGTGGCAGGAACTGGTTCGCGACCGTGAGCTGGAGGCGATAGATATTTGTCTGCCAACGCACTTACATAAGCCGGCAACTGTTGAAGCTCTTCAGCTGGGAAAGCATGTGCTGTGCGAGAAGCCGATGGCGGGAAATGTGGCCGAGTGCGCGGCGATGATCGATGCAGCGGAGAGCAACGGGCGTATTTTGATGATTGCTCAGGTGCTGCGTTTTTGGCCCGAGTACATGGCGTTGCAGGACTTTGTCCGATCTGCATCGTATGGGAAAGTTCGTTCCGCTACTTTCGTTCGGCGCGCCGGTATACCTGATTGGAGCCGCTGGCTGACGAACGAGATACTCAGCGGCGGAGCAGTTTTGGACCTTCTAGTTCACGACATCGATCAGATCCTAATGTTGTTCGGTCCGCCCAGACGGGTCGCCGCGAAGAGTTTGGGAGGTCCGGATACATTGAGCGCGGCCTTCATTTACGAAGAGCCGATTGAGATACGGCTGCAAGGGGGCTGGTTTGCGGCGGGCTCTCCCTTTTCAATGAGTTTTCAGATTCGAGCTGAACGCGCCATCTTGGATTGGACTTCCGAGGGTTTGGTGCTGAGCGACGAAAAAGGGAAAAAAACGGTCATTGAAGTTTCAAAGCGCGATCCGTACGAATCTGAGCTTGCCTACTTTATCGAGTGCTGCAGAAACGAGGTTTCTCCAGACCGCTGTCTTCCAACCGATTCCGCGAAGGCAGTGGAATTAGCGCTTATGCTGAAGGAATCGAGAGCGTCGGGAGGAGCACAGCTGACATGCTTGGTTTAGAGGATCTGGAGATTGGCCTGATTTTTTGGGCGGGACTGGATGCCCGGAGTACGCTCCGAGAGGTGAAGGCGTTTGGCGTTCGCACTGGACAAATTGGGTTTCCCGGTGATCTTTCGCTGGACGGCGCAGCGCAACGGTGGGATAAGGCACTTACTGAGGAAGCCTTTATCCCTGTAACTGCGGTTTGTAGTTACTCGGGTGAGGATTATACTGACTTACCGACCGTAGTGCGAACGGTAGGTTTAGTACCCGGGGAGACGCGTCGAGAACGTGTGGACCGAACGAAAGCCGTTTCCGACCTTGCCAGGCAGCTGGGAATGGATAGCGTAGCCTGTCACATTGGGGTGATCCCTCCCGATCATGAGCAGCAAATGTACGACAAGATTGTTGCTGTTACGCGTGAGCTTTGCGATCACTGCAAAGGAAACGGTCAATTCTTTACTTTGGAGACTGGACAAGAGCCTGCTCGAGTTTTGCTCAAGTTTATAGAAGACGTGGAGCGCCCCAACCTGAAGATTAATTTCGATCCGGCGAACATGATCCTCTATGGAACGGGAGACCCGCTTGAAGCTCTGGATGTGTTGATGAGGCACGTAATTTCCGTGCATTGTAAAGATGGCGATTGGCCTCCGCGCGACAATCCCGAAGCGCTTGGGAAAGAGGTGCCGCTCGGTTCAGGAGCGGTAGACCTGCCGGCTTTTATTTCTAAGTTAAAAGAGAACGGCTATACGGCTCCCCTGAACATAGAGCGTGAGGAAGTGGATCAATCAAAACGGGCAGCCGATATTCGCACGGGAGTTTCGCTGTTAAAGCGATTAACAGGCAGGAACTAACGTTTTGCTGATTTGTAAGACGGGGCTCGATCAAGCCGCCAATACCTTGTGACAGTTTTTAAAAAAAAACTATCTTCCTTATTTTCTAGGACTTAGTAGCAATTTTATCGATCAGCGGCTCACCCAGCACTGTAACTTCGTGTGCGGGTGGCACTGATTGTGAGCGAAACGGCAAACATTATCGAGACGGCCAGCGAGGAGCTTTGCTGGGTATTCGAGCCGCTTCCGTCACAAATGAAATTCAACGGGGCCGTCAACAGATTCAAGGGATTTTCAGGACCGGTAGGTTCTGGGAAGAGCGCAGCCCTTTGCTTCGAATCGATTCGGCAGGCCTACATCAATCATGGTCGCCAAGGTCTGCTTGCAGCACCTACACATGCAATGCTGCGCGACGCTACGCTTGCTGGTCTGTTCGGAATGATGGACGAGCAGGACGTTGATTTCGAGGTTCGGAAGTCGGATGGCGAACTCGATTTTTGCGGGCCGGGGAGCACTGTTTTACTTCGCTCGCTGGAAGAACCGGAACGGTTGAGAGGCACGAATCTTTCTTGGTTCGGTATTGACGAACTTTCTTACACGCGGGAAGAGGGCTGGCTGCGATTAGAAGCCAGGTTACGAGATCCACAGGCTGAGATGCTGTGTGGATTTGGGGTGTGGACACCGCAAGGACACGACTGGATATACAAGCGATTTCTAAATTCTCCAATCGGGGGTTATGGTTGCGTCTTAGCTCAACCGTTTGAGAACCGGCACTTACTAGACAAGACACCTGACTATTACGAGAGACTTGAAAGCAGTTACGATCCACGGTTCTATAAACAGGAAGTTTTAGGCGAGTATGTCAATAGTCGTTCGGACAGGGTCTATCACTGTTTCAATCGCTCCGTTCACGTCCTACGCCACAAGTACGACACGACGAAACCGCTGTTCTGGGCGCTCGATTTTAACGTGTCTCCCATGAGTTCAGTTCTGGTTCAGGAACTGGGGGGGAAGCTGGTGGTAGTGGATGAGATCGTTCTGGATCGGGCAACAACCGAAGAGGCTTGCCAGGAGTTTGAGAATCGATATCGCGGCCACTCCGCAGGCCTGGAGATTTTTGGCGATGCGAGTGGACGAAATATGCACACGACGGGAACCAGCGATTACACGATGCTGCAGAGCTTTCTCTATCGCGCCGGGTTCCGCAACGTTAAGACAAGGGTGCCGAGTAAGAACCCGCCTGTGTTGAGCCGGGTGCAGCGAGTAAATGGATGTTTGACTAACTCGCTCGGCGAGGTTCGTCTGGAAATCGATCCGCGATGCAAGGAGCTTATCAAAGATTTTGAAGAAGTGATTTTCAAGCCGGAGACGGGAGTTATCGATAAGATCCGTGATCTAAGGAGAACGCATGCTTCCGATGCACTCGGCTATCTGATTTGGGAGATGTACGGAGAGAAACCACAGTTTGGCGAAGTCAACAAACGTCTTTTCTGAAAGTAACTATGACAGCTATCGACCGAGAACATCCTGATTACAAACGGCAGAAGTACATGTGGCACATGTACCGTGACCTGTATGCAGGGGGCCAACAATTCAAAGCGAAAGCTTCCGAGTACCTGCTTCGAAGACAGAAAGAACCGCTCGATGTCTATAGTGAACGGTTACATCGAGCTTTCTATCAAAATTATATAGGTTCGATTGTTGACTGGTACGGTGCGACGTTATTCCGCCGGGCGCCAAGCCTTCAAATTGAAGGAGGACTCGAGTCTGGACGCAAGTTTATCAGCGAATTCGCTGACGACTGCGATCGGAAAGGCACCAGTCTTTCTGGTTTCTTCCGTGGTTGTCTGTTAGAGGCGCTGGTGGCTGGTGAAAGCCACATCCTGATTGATTTTCCGAGAACTTCGGATATTCCTTCCAACCGCGCGGAAGAAGATGCCGCGGGACTCTCCAGAGCTTACCTGGTTCGCTATCAGGCTGAGGATCTTATTAACTGGAGCACGAATGAGCGGGGCGAATATGACTGGGTGGTTCTCCGGCAATCGATCAGAAAACAGCAAAGTATCACGTCGCCGGAGCTGGTGAATGAAACTTACTGGTTTTACTACGACCGAAACGAATTCCGAACTTACCGGCGGATTGAAGGCGATGATCAGGCGAAATACATCGAGCTGATTGCACAAGGGCCGCATTGCATGGCGAGGCAAAATCGCGTGCCTTTGCAGACTTTGAGAATGAGCGAAGGTTTGTGGCTCATGAACAAGGCTGCTCATTTGCAGTTAGAACACTTCAATAAGTCGAACGCTCTTGGATGGGCGATTACGATGGGGCTGTTCGCCATGCCGGTCATTTACTCGGATCGCGAGTGGAATCAGATCGTCGGCGAAAGCTACTATGTCCAGCTCGGTCCTCAGGATCGTTTCGGCTGGGCCGAACCGGATGGCAAGGTTTATCAGATCGCGGCGAGCAATCTCGAGGTTCTTAAGGAAGAGATTTATCGGGTTTGTTATCTCTCTCAGGCGTCGGGAGAAGCGACGGGTGGACACGCCCAGTCGGCTGCCAGCAAACAGCTGGACTTCCAAATAACAGAAGAGGTGTTGCGAGCCTACGCTTCGAGCGTGAAAGATTGCATTCGCAAAGTAATCACGGCAATTACCGAGGCGCGAGAAGACGGCACAACGGTTTCTGTATCGGGTCTCGATGAGATGGACATTACCGATTTCGGCACTGAAATGCAGGACGCGGCGAATCTCCTCAACTTAGGCATCAATTCCCCAACACTCAAGCGGCAGATCTTCGAACGTCTTGCATTTAAATATTTGAGCGATGCGCGGCAAGAAGTTAAAGATCAAATTGCTCGTGAGATTTTTTCGCAACTGAACTGATTAAGGAAGGAGATTCATGTCAGAACACAATTCAATGGACAGAGAAGAGCCATCATCCGGAGTAGATATCAAGAACATTGTCAGGTCGGCGATCGAGGAGTTCGTCAGAGCCGAGCAGCGGAAAGCAGAACCGGCGTACCAAGCGGAACTGCAGGACGAACGGAAGCGCCGAGAAGGTCTGGAAGCGCGAGTGAATCAGCTGGTAGAGGAAAACAGGCGGGCACGAGCAGCCGCGGATGAAGCTGATAAAAACTCTCAAATCAAGACTGAATTGCAACGCCTCGGTGTCGCAAAAGTAGATCTTGCCTTTAAAGCGGTTAAGGATGAGATCGTGCGGACGGATGACGGCCGATTGCAAACCAAAGGTTCCGATGGTAAGTCGGTTCAAGACTACCTGGCCGGTTTCGTGCAGGAGAATCCTGAGCTGCTTCCGGCCCGGATTGCGGGCGGAAGTGGAGCACAGGCAGGTTCCAGAAACCCAGCTCAATCAATGGGCTCAGGGATTGAACTCGACAAGATTAAACCCGGAATGAACAAAGAAGATCTCGAGCGTGTGCGTCAGGAAATTTCCCGACTGGCCGGTCAGGCTTTACGTGGCCTTTAGATAAAAAGACTGACAACACGGGTCGACGGTTCGGGGCATGGGGTCCCGAGCCACGGAGGCATTTGGAGCTTCCACTATCGCGCGGGGCAGAGACGCTGACCGCGCGAATTTTATTTTAAGGAGAACTATGTCAACAATTACATCTGCAAATTTGACGAATGCGATCGTTAAGCTGGTTGCGGCTGAGGCGTTACCGGCACTCGTAGGAAACCTGGTGATGGGAAACCTGGTGAATCGTGACTACGAGCCGATTTTGGCGAATGCCGGCGACACGGTCAACGTGCCGATTCCTCCGGTGCTGGTTGCCAATAACATTGCAGAAGGCGGTACGGTTACACCGCAGAATCCCATGTTAGGGAATGCGCAGATCAAACTCGATACTCATGCGGAATCTACATTTCAGATTCCAGATGTGACGAAAGCTTTGGCCTTTCCTGAGCTGCTGAAGGCTTACATGCAGCCTGCCGTTATTGCGATCGCGGAGAAAGTGGAACGCGATCTTCTGAATCTGTACGGCACGTTTACGGCAAACACTCAGGTCGGCTCCGCCGGCACGGCTGTGACGGAAGCGACGATTGATGCGGCCGAAACGGCCCTATTCGCCGCCAAAGTTCCGGCCAGCGCTCCGAAGTATCTGGTGGTCGATTCCAACACCTATTCGCAAATTCGGCAGATCGCGCGATTTAGCGAATACTACTCGGCCGGTGAGGCTGGGCTTCGCGCCTTGGTAGAAGGCAACGTGGGCAAGATGAAAGACTTCTTTATCTTCCGTTCACAATATGTTACTACGACCGGCGCTGCTACTCCGAACACTCATAACCTGGCGTTTACCAAAGACGCTCTCGGTTTGGTGATCCGCCGTCTTCCTCAGCCTCTTCCCGGAACCGGCGCCGTTGCCGAGTACGCCGAGATGGGTAACTTTGGGATTCGCGTGGTGATGAGCTATCAGCCAAATACTCTTTCTCAGCAATTTACGGTAGACGTTCTCTACGGCTGTGGCGTTCTTCGCAACAACTTCGGAGTTCAGGTTAATAGCTAGTTACTTTTCGTCGCGAAATGACAAGGAAACGCTTCCTTCGGTCGCGGCTCTGCCAAAGGCGATTGATTCGAAAGCAGTTGTTGAGCCGCGGTTGCAAGGTGGCTATTTTTGCGATGGGAGCTAGTTAGTTTAGTTAGTTTAGTTCGATTTACTCGAGGGGAGCTGAAAAGCTCCCCTTACTTTTTGGAGGCTCGGCGTGGACATCAGACAATATTTTCGAAAATTGCGTGAAGTAGAAGCTAGTCTTAGCGATGAATTTCCAATCCTGGTTAGTCTGGAGACTTCAGACGGCGGTAAAGCCGGGATGATCTTCGAGGCGACACGCTCGAATGCCGCAAAGATGTTAGTGGAGGCACGTGCAGTTCTGGCAAGCGACGAACAGCGGGAGCAGTATGTTGAGCGATTGACAACAGCGAAGAAGGCTGCCGAAACGGCAGACATGATGAAACGTCTGCAGTTGGCGATTGTGGAAGATGCCGATTTGCAGGCTCAGCTCTCAACTCGGCGTTCAACCGATCCTTCGAGAAACGGAAAGTAGGCCGACATGGCTCTGTTCACTGACGCAGAAATCATTACTCTGGACGATTTGTTGCCGTTCGAAGCCTCTCTGACACAGGTTGCTTCTTCACACGGTATCAATGTCGATACGAAGATAAACCTGGCGACCAGCGCAATCGGCGACAGATTGTTGCTGTGGTTACTAGGGGTGGGAGCATCGGATCCGCAATTTTTAAATAGAAGATTGCTGGGTCTATCTACAATCGTGGTTACACCGACGCTTCGCCGCTGGCTATGCTTTGACACGCTCTCCCGATTCTTCGCCGAAGCATATAACGTCCAGCTCAACACGCGGTTTCAGGGGAAGTGGACAGAGTATCAGAACGAAGCTGCGGAAGCTTCGAATATGTTCTTCATGTCTGGCGTTGGGCTTGTTTACGACGCCCTTCCTAAGCCGGCAATGCCGCTTGTTTCCGTGCAGGATGGATCAGCCGAAGCTGAGGCGCTGTTCGTGCAAACCGCCTGGGTGGACAGCGAGGGAGAGGAAGGCGCTTTGAGTCCGGTCAATGGCCAGGTCTTGAACGGCAATGCAAGTATTGCGGTGGCAATGGCAGAGGGCGCTATTAACGTGCCTTCGGCTGCTATTGGATGGAACGTCTATGCGAGCACTGTCCAAACGGGACTAACTCTTCAGAACACCGGTTTGCTCTCCATCGGATCGACTTGGCAGCTTCCTTCATCGGGCCTGATTGTCGGTTCCGCTCCGGTGGACGGCCAGCTGCCTGATTACTACGTTGCGCTGTCGCGCGAGATAAGGAGGGGCTAAGGGATGTTCCCACTTACTCTTTTGGCCGCCAAGAAGTTTTCTGATCTGTTATCGACTGGGAATGCTTTGGCCCAGCAGATAGCCGCTTCTGCTGCCGCCTGCAACTTAGTTATCCCGGTAATAACGCCTGGTCAGGTAGTGTTGAGCTCTGCCAGCCCTGCAATCGGAGACAAAGATATTCAGCTTACTTATCCCAGGGTCTGTCTTTACAGCTTGGGGCTGAAGAATGCACAGACAGAAAAATTCCGTTCTTTATCGGGAACCATCTCGGTGGTGGCGGAGGTCTGGGCGAGTGGGAACCTGGTCGATCAAACTGACCAGTGGATTCATTTCTACGTGGATGCTGTCACCGGCATTCTTCGGCGCAACATCGGGGACTGGAATGATGGCGTGTTCTTTCCCGGTACATACGATGTGCAGTTCCAACCACCGGCGTCGGGCGGACTTGGATATGTGCAGTCAGCCAAAATCAGTTGCGTTTTCAATGTGAGTCAGAGCTAAGTAACATCATGGGCAACTACATTTCATCGAACGCAAATCGCTTTTATGGTGTGACGGAAGCAAACTACGCTCAGGCCGCTGCTATTACAGCTGCGAACCGCTTCCCCGCGATTCAGTTGCAAGCACATCAGGCTGTCACTTTGGGTAAGCGGCACGACAAGACGGGGTCTCGTACGTTTCTCGGAACCTCTCCTTATGCAAAGAGGAAGACGGCCTTCAATGTCAAAACCTATCTTACTTCGTGGGCAGGCTCTGTCGCGCCGTCTTACGGGCCGTTGTTTCAGTCGGCGATGGGTTCAACGCCCCAGCTAGCAAGCGGTCTGGTGGTGGCCTCGATGCCAAATTCGACGCAGGTGCAAACCACAACAATTCATGGGTTGCAACCCGGCGCTGCCATCTCCTATATGGGAGAGATTCGATTTGTGACCAGCGTGCCGAACTCTACGTCGCTACTTGTCAATGCTCCTTTCTCAAATCTAGCCCTTCCTAACGCTTCGCTCGCTCCGGCGGTGAGTTACAGCCTTTCCAATGCCTTACCGAGCGTGACTTTATACGATTATTGGGATTCGAGCAATTCAATTAACCGGGTAGTTACCGGCGCCGCTGTGGACACTCTTGAAGTAGTTGTAAATGGCGATTATCATACATTCGATTTCTCCGGGCCTGCAGCTGACTTACTTTCAGCCAGCACATTTAGCCCAGGTACTGCCGGGCTTGCAGCGTTTCCGACCGAGCCGGCTCTGAGCAACTTCGATTACTCCATCGTACCGGGACATTTGGGCCAGGTTTGGCTAGGGAGTTCGGTCAACCAATATCTCACCTTGACGGCAGCGAGCGTTCTGTTGAAAAACAACATGGATGTTCGGAATCAGGAGTTCGGATCGTCGTATCCAGCCGCCGTAGTTCCCGGTCCACGCGAGGTAATTGCTAATTTCACATTGCTGGCTCAAGACGACGTGCAAACAACCAGCCTGAATGCGGCGGCCAAGCAGCGCGCTCTTATCTCGGCAATGTTGCAGCTTGGCCAGCAGCAAGGACAGTTAATGGGCATTTACCTTCCGAATGTGACGCCGGAACTACCCGCCTACAACGATTCGGAGACCCGGCTGCAGTGGAGCTTCAGCAATAACCTGGCGCAAGGTGTGTCGAATGATGAAATTTACATCGCTTTTGCATAAACGAGTTCGTCACGAGAGCGTCGAATGGCATGACAGCAGCGTCCTCTCAGGCGTGAGGTTCGGCATCCGGCGAGTCTCACTCAACGACCGTATCGAATTAACTGAACGAGCTCGAGACTTGTGTCGAAAGAATGAGTTCTTACGAGCAGGCGACGCCGGAGATCAGCTCGAATCGTCATTGTCCGATTTACTGGTCAGAAAACTGTATCTCGAGTGGGGCCTCGTCGAGATAGATGGACTCGAGATAGATGGAAGGCCGGCGACTCCGGAGAACTTGATCAAGAACGGCCCCGAAACGTTGAGCAACGAAATTATCGTTGCTATTCAAGCCCAGCTTGGGCTCACGGAAGACGAAAGAAAAAACTCCTAATCGCATTCCATTTTCAGTTCTCGGCGCCAGCCGCGTGGAACTGCGATTCCTGTCGGGCAAGCGGACTGGTGAAAGCGCGAAACTGCGCTTGGATCAATATTAAGCGCGAAGTAAGCAATAGGGCGGTGTGGGCTCGCGGCAGCGTGTTCTCTACGCAGTGTCCGAAATCGGTAATCACGGCGAGGAGTTTACAGTACATGGATCGATACCGAGTTTGGAAACAGCTTGGAGGCTTCGATGTCGGGTCGCTTGAGACTAAAGCTGCTGATGCCCTGGTTGTTCTAGAAGAGGCTTGGAAAAAAGAAAATCAAAATGGCGAAACTAACAAAGAATGTCTCGAGCTTGAGTAGACAATTTTCTAAAAGCCCGGCAATTCCGAAAGCCAACTCCCTTGATCTGGTCGGGGGGTCGACGGGCACAACGAAGTCGACCACCCTCTCACCTGGAGCGAGTCCAGACCTGCGGTCAAGCTCTCTTAAAGCTCACACCGTGTCTAGTGGAATCAACTTTGGCAAACACAGTGCCGGAAGTTCAAGCACTTCGTCCTCAACGGGAAATGAGCTCACGAATCTTTTGAAACAAACGGCCTCGGGCGGAATCATGAGCGCCCTGGGCGGCAGCTTTGGGTTGGGCAGCATCGGCGGAATCGGAACGATCATTAGTTCGATTTCCAGTCTGTTCGGCGGTGGTTCAAAGAAGACTCTTCCTCCGTTGGTCAGCTTTTCTTTACCGAATGCTAAGAATGAGACTCTCCATGTGGGAGCGCAAGGCAGTCCCGTTTCTTATCAGAGCGGCGTTACCCAGCAGGCGGCCTCCGTGCCACAAGCAAGTTCAGCATACAGTCCGTCGGTAACGTCCAGCCAGGCACCATCGACTGTCTGGATTCAGAACCAGAGCACACAGATTGCTCAGGCGGTGAAGACCGCACTGCTCAACTCAAGCTCATTAAACGACGTTATCTCGGAGCTTTAACATATGGCGCCTTTTCCACTTTTAAGCACCGGGGCAGTAACACAATATTCTCTTCCATTAGTAAGTGGACAGGGCGTTCAGGTAATACGCTTTCTCGATGGATCAGACCAGCGTTTCCTCACCCAGAGCAGACTCCTCCGACGATGGGAGATTCGTTTGGCCCTGCTGAATGAGGACGAATTGCAGCAACTCGAGTTGTTCTTTGCGGCTCAACAAGGGCAATACTCTACGTTTACGTTCCCTGATCCGATTAGCGGAACGCAAGTCAACAATTGTCGACTAGGGTCTTCGGGCTTCGTGACGCAGTACTCAGGGGTTGATCAAGGTTCAACGTCTTTCTGGGTGGTAGAGACCAATGGCTAATCTATTTTTTCCACAACTTACAAGCGGCGCGTTGACTCAATATCCCGTCAAGAAGACGAAGCAGATTCGGACGATTCAAAACGTATTGCCGGACGGGCAGATCATTTCGTTTCTAGACTCTTCAGCATCGACTATCTCCTGGCAGCTTACCTATTCGGAACTCTCGTCAGCCGATTTGGCTGCAATTCAGGCCCACTTCGCGGCATGTGCCGGATCGTTGCGGGCATTCACCTTTATCGATCCGACGGACAATATGCTCGTCGCTAGTTCAGATCTTACTCAGCCTCCCTGGAGTAATCCTGGAAATTCGAGGATTGTGGGTGGGCATGTAGATCCTAATGGCCGATCGGCCGCATATGAAATCACTAACGTCGGCCAAGCTAATCAAGTAATAAGTCAGACTGTAACAGTTCCTGCCAACTATCAATATTGCTTTTCGGTTTACGTAAGCGCCCTTGAGCCTTCGCTAGTGACATTAGTCGCCAGTGGCGCCTCTGATAGTGCCAGCCAGACTTATGCAACCGGTCAAGGCTGGAGCAGAATTGTTTTCAGAACAAAACTGAACGACCCAGGAACCACTTTTACTGTTGGACTTCAACTCGGTGCTGGACAGCAGGTCGAAGTCTATGGGCCGCAACTAGAAGCTCAGATCACACCCTCCAGGTATCGTGCAACCACGGTCACGAGCGGATTGTATTCAAACGCGCACTGGGCGAGCGACGAACTGGCGATCGTCGCTGATGCACCTAATTCGTTTTCAGCCTCTTTCAACATCGAATCTGTCGTGTAAGGCATGTATGCAGACGATTAATCAAACTAAAGAACTGGCGCAGGCAGACACACCCCTCTTGTTTTTTCAATGTGTTCTGCCGTCGGGCGACGTCGAATACTGGAGCACTCATTCGATCGCCTTAAACGGCAGTGCGTACTCCGCTCGGATCCTGAAACACAATTTGTTCGATCTACAGCTATCGGCGGATGACGCGATGGATGGAATCTCTCAACTGTCGATCGTGCTCGCGAATGCAGATTCGGCGATGTCGGAACTGAATCGGGCGGTCGGTTTCAAGGGATCTTCGTTAACAGTCTTTTTCGCTTTCGCCGACCTTCCGACGCTGACAATTACGACTGAGAGCAGTGTTCTGTTTCGCGGGATCGCAGGCGATCCGGAACACGTGACCGAGGACTCGCTTCAGCTTAGCTTTACGAACAAATTGACGCTCCAGCGGATTCCGGTGCCGGAAGTTCGTGTTCAGAGCTCTTGCCCGTGGAGCTTTCCGGCCAACCTCGGCCAGAGAACGGAAGCTTTGAACGGAGGCGCCAACGGAAGGTTTTCGAGGTTCTATCGCTGCGGCTATTCCGCTGACGTTCCGGGCGGTGTTGGAAACCTTAACAACGGTGTAGCATTTACGACTTGCGACGGGTCGAGGACGCAGTGTCAGCAGCGGGGTATGTTCTCGAAAGACTCTGCCGGCAATACGACGCAACGGTTTGGCGGATTCGAATTCGTACCTTCCTCGATTTTGGTCAGGACCTCGGGAGCAAAGACATCTCATCTTTCCGCAGTCCTGGACAATTCCGCGAAATTCAACGACCCGGTGCCAATCGTATACGGCACTGGTTGGTTGAAAGCTCCCGTCATTCTCGCTCGAAACGATGGAAATCTCACGCACATGGAAGTGTTGCTTGGGATGGGCGTCATCCAAGGAATACTCAAAGTCGTGGTGAACGATATTGAGATTCCGCAGGCAGCGGCAAGCCCGGACGTTACAGCAACTGGATGGTATGGCACTGTAACTACCGGCACAAGAAGCGGCAATTTCAATTTGGATTTCAGAGACGCCAACGGTAACCCTCTCGGCGATCCCTACGGAAGCGTGGCCGTTCTGTCGGTCGTCGTACCGAACCGCATCAGTAACGGAAAGTCACTGCCGATCGTAGAGGTGTTGCTGGAAGGTATGCAGATTGATGTCTATAACCTAGACGGATCTTTCCAACAGAGTGGCTTCACTAACAACCCGGTTTGGGTGATTCTGGATATTCTTCGACGTTGCGGTTGGTCCACATCGGATCTGAATTTGACCAGCTTCGCTCTCGCGGCACAATCCTGCCAGACACTTATTAGCACGACCGACCTGAACGGGAATGCTGTGCAAGTTCCTCGTTATCAATGTAATTTGATTTTGACGACGCGCCAAAGCGCCGCCTCTATTGTCCGCGGGATCCGAGTCTCATCAAGCCTGATGCTTCGGTATGGCGCGACCGGCTTATTAGAGTTAGTTCCCGAAACGGCTCTTGCGACACAGCAACCTACTCTCCCGGACGGCAGTAACAGTACGGAACTGCTCGCGAATGGCTGGCCAGCTTATGAATTCAGCGACGCTTCGGCGCCTTTCTCAGGCATCGTTCGAAATGCAAATGGCTCCTCGTCCCTGGTTTTAAGCTCACGGACAATCGCGGAAACTTCGAACCGCCTCAGTGTGGAGTTTCAAGATTCGTCAAACGAATACCAACAAGACAGTCTTTCACTTGTCGATTCGGTTGACGCATCCCTGATTGGTTACGAGATCAGCAGCCAATCTACAGCCCTCGGAGTTGCCAACATGAGCCAGGCGACCCGAGTCCTGCTTCGTCAGCTGGATAAATCTACGAAGGGCAATTTGTTTGTTCAATTCCAAACAAGTTTTCGAGCGCTGAAAATTCGACCGGGCGACATCATTGCGATTACTTATCTGAAAGAGGGCCTTATCAGAACGCTCTTTCGTGTAACGAAGCTATCGCCTTCGACCAACTATCAGCTCGTTACAATCCTTGCGCAGATCCATAACGATGACTGGTATAGTGACAATCCTGCCGTTCTCGCCGGGGCGGGAAGACAGCCATTGTCACAGGTCAATACTCCGTTCCCTTTAATTGGACTTGAGGCGCACCTGGACAGCAACAATAATCTCGAATTCTTTGATTTCGAGGTACAGGAACAGATTCAAGCTCAGAAGGATGGCTCAGCGACCGATACATTGACGGTTTGGTTTGCTCAGCCTACCAAGCCGACATCGAATTCGCCCGCTTTACCATTGGTGAGTCTCTCACCGCAGTATTCAGTAACTGGCGGAACACTCAAAGGTGGAAGTAAGTTCTATTACGCAGTTAGCGTTGTGGACCAGGTAGGGAAAGAAGGGGCGCTGTCATTTACAGTGCCGGCCGTCATTCCGTCAGGTACGGATACGAACTGCGTCTCCATCACCGGCCTTAGCTTCCCGGTCTCGGCCACGGCGTTCAATGTGTATCGGGGAACTACTCCTCAGTTGCTTTACCGCATTACAAGTTCGAATCCCTTAACTGCGACTTTCACTGATACGGGCTTTCCGTTCCTGCCGATCGGGCCGCCTGATGCGAGCTTCGATCACGCAAACTTCTATTATCGTTTCGAATATGCCGGGCCATACGTCGCCTCCGGGTATTCGACGACGACCATTGCTTGTGCGGATATGGGCGCAGTAGTTCAGGCTTATCGCGGCATGAGTGTCCGGATCATCGAAGGAACGGGCCGGGGACAAGAGCGATCAATCACGAGCAATGATCAAACGCAGCTCACGGTAGCTACGGCTTGGACGACGATACCCGATTCAACCAGCAGCTTCGTGATTTGCGAACCCTCCTGGCGGTTTGCAGCAGTCGCACCATCTAGTCCTCTTCAGTTCGAGATTTCTTATCAATCCGGTTCGGTCATTCAAATCTCAGGACGTTCCGCCAATGTGAACAATCTAGAGAGCTCGGCTGATCTTTGTCCACTTACACGACTTGCACTGGGCGGCGGTCGACCCGACGCAGGTACTCCGGCCCCTCCTGACTTTACGTTGACTGCTCCTGGAGGTGGTGAACTTACAATTTCGCAAGTTGGTTTTGCCGACCTGACAAACACCTCCTCAATTACTAGCGGAACACTGGAGCTGTTCTACTGGAACGAGCTGCTGAGTCCCAGCAGCTTCCAATTGTCATCGCCGGTCGACGGAAGCAGCGGCAGTATATCCCTCGTTAGCGTTGGGCAGCCTTCGGTGGGTCAGATCATCCAGATCGGTGCGGAGCTCATGACGGTATTGTCCGTTAACACGGGCACAAATCAGTATCAAGTGGCCCGCGGATCTCTCGGATCGCCGGCTTCACTTCACTCTGCGGGCGACTCCATTTTTCACTTACAGTCATCCACGTTAATTGTTCCGTTCGGATTGAACTTCTTCGAGAATCGAGCTTCCCTGAACTTCCTACATACGGTGGATTTGCCCGATGTCAGAGTTTGCGGGGCGCAGTTTTTTGTCACAAACGCATTCGGTGACAGTCAAGCTACTCAGCAAAGCTACTTAGCACTAACGGAGATGGGCCTTCGCACGCTCTCCGGTGGACAATTTTCTCTACAGCTAAGCGGAACTGTGGCAACCCAGCAGAACGCGGCGCCCCCTTTGTTCATTCAGGCTACACACGCTGTAAGAGACATAAGAGCGAGTCTCAATCAACCGGCATCGGGCTTTTCGATAGCCGTCGATGTTCTACAGAATGGTGTCGTCTACGGCAGCGTAGCGATCTCGTCTGCCAATACGATCTCTAACGTCTTAGATGGAGTCAGTCTACCGCCATTGACGGAAGGCGCCACGCTTTCTCTAAACATAACTCTAAATGCGATAGCGAACTTCCAGGGTTCACTCAATCCTGGTCGAGATCTCACAGTCACGATTCGGTTTTGATCATGTCTGAACAACTCTTCAAACTTTCTCCTCATCGAGATCTGCAGTGCTACTTTCTGACGCCGTCTGCGGTGGCCGCGATGAGCCAGGCGAGCGCCTCGGGCTTTACATTGTCCGGCAAGTGGCGACAGCAGTTCGACTGGGCGGTGATTGAATGGAATCGAGACAACGTCTTCGATCATCCCTCCCTGAGGCCGTTGCCGGACGGTGACCTAAGTGGGCTTACTCTGAGTTACCAAGAGGAGCGAATCGGTTGCATTCCGATGGAGTCGAATCTCGTTCCGGTCGTTGATTGGAATAATCTTCGGATCTGGGCGAGCGATGATCAGGGCAATGAGCAGGTGTACCACGTTAATCTCTGGTCGGATTATGCCACCGCCATTGAAGGTTCCTACACTCCGGCTTCCGCGACGATGGTTCTGAGCAGTTCGCCTGGCGACAATAATCGAGTCGGCCTAGCTCTGCTTGAGAACCATCACTATCACTCCTACACGGTTCAGCCCGGCGATTCGCTAGCGCAGATAGCGGCTGGTATTGCCCAGGATTTCAGTTCAAATCCTGACTTCACAGCTACAAGCAGTGGCAATTCTGTAACGGTGACTTGGAAAGCCGGACCTACTTACGGCCGCCTTCTTGGAGCGAATGGAAATCGGATCACCGTCTACGGTTTCCAGCAGGGAGATTCTATTTGTTGGCAGAATCCATCCTCCGTTTTCAGCGGAGGTCGATTTCCGAGTAAGTACGAAGTCAACATCGATTTCGGTCAACTCAAGACGACACAAGGTATTCCGATTCCGACGGATCGAGTTCGGAAAGTAAGGTGGACTTGGGCTGCTGACCTACAGGAGGGCAGCTTTAGCCAAACCGAGTTTCAAGTTGTAGTGTCGAATTGGACGGTTACCGGCAACTCCAGTTATATGCTTGCCGGGACCGGAAGCCGAAGAATCGAAGACACCGATACGACTGTGGGCTATTCGGGCGCGTGGCAAGTGAAATCGGGGAACTACTCGGGCAGCAGGATACACGCGAGCACGGATCAAAATGCAACCTGCACAATTTCGTATAGCGAAACGGCTCAACATCAACTCTACCTGGGAACTCGTTTTGTTTCTGCAGGCGCCTTACTTAATGTAAGTATCGATGGGCAAGCGCCAAAGCAGTTGAATCTCGCCGTAGCGGACGAAGATGTTTTGATACGTTTGCCTTTAGGGTCTTTAGGCGCGGGGTCTCACACAGTTGTGTTCACGCACGCGGGGCCGGTCGGCGCTGCTTTATACATCGACTTCCTGGAGATTGTGTATCCATCGGAAACCACGCCCGACTTCGCTCCCCAAGACCAGTTGGCGCTGGCGACAGACTGGGATACTTATCATTCACAGTCACTCCCAGCAGAAAGAACCGCCTGGATGATCAACAAGCTAGGTTTCCATGGCCGGGTGAATCATTACACCGGAGCACTTTGGTTTTATGAGATGATTCGACCCGGCTCGCAGTACGCTTCGTTGAGTCTTACAGTTACCCAACAAAACTATACCGGCAGCCCAACCGTAATTCTGAACCTGTCTGCCGACGCCACCGCCGCGGTGACACAAATCGAGCACATCGTTCTACCCGACGATAATTCTTCAACCGTCGCCCAAGCGTTGGCCGGCTTGATCAATTTAGGGACAAATCTTCTGTGGGCAAGCGCTAATCAGAACCAGATTACTTTAACTGCCAGAGCCATGGGCAAAACCGGCAATGGAATTTTCGTCCAAGCCGATGCCCTCAGCCAAGGCTACACAATAGAAGCGGCGAGCAATTTATTGAGTGGTGGAGTGAATGGCACGCCTTATGCTATCGACACAACAGATCCGCTCAACTGTACGCTCGTCAAGACCGCTGCCCGTTGGATTACCGATCTGAATGCGACGCCGCGCATGAATCGTGCGGCGCGGGACTGGCATGCAGGGTATTTTGCGGCTCTGCGGGGCTACGGAATCGATGCGGTTGCATCTCTTAGTACGGAGTTATTGAACGCGGATTTTTCCTTGCAAGCGGGGATAGCGCAGCGATATCCGGACGGTACGCCAGTGATCTTAAACACACCAGCAGTGCAGACTAATTTCTCGCCTACGGCACTGGCTTTTTGGCAACCGGTTTACTTAGAAATGGCCTCTATTCAGGCGGCGGCCGGACTGATTCCCTATCTTCAATCGGGAGAAGTTCAATGGTGGTATTTTCCAAAGGCCGGATCTGGAATGCCGTTCTATGATGCTTACACACAGCAGCAGTTTCAGGCGAAATATAACGTTGCAATGAAAGTTATTGCGGATAACGGAGCTGACCCGGGCCAGTTCCCTAATGAGTGTGAATTCCTTCCGGCGTTGATTGGCGAGTATACCTCTTCCATAAGAGGTGCTTTGAAGTCGCAATTTCCCAACTGTCGTTACGAAGTTCTTTACCCGACTGATACAAATAACACTCCTCTAAATACCGTCGTCAATTATCCGGGTTCAGATTGGACACCGGCTAATCTGACTTGTTTAAAGACGGAGAGCTTCTCGTTTACGCAGAATCATAACTTGGATCAAAGCGTGTACTCGATGAACGTCAGTGCAGGCAAAGGATTCTCAAACTCAGCACGAAGCCATCTTGTCGGCATCGCGGACGAATGGACCGCTTGGATGAAAGAGGTTGACCTGGCGCAATCGCAAGGAATGGAATCCGTTGTTCTTTTTGCACTCGACCAGTATTGTCTGATCGGTTATCCTGCTCCTCCTTACGGTAAGTCAGCCAGTACAAAGCAACTCGGCTGACGTAAGACGGCAAGTTGTGAAAACCTGCTGCTTAGAATCACGTATGTATGGACCTTTCCCAAATTCAACGGGCTTTGAAGGCAAATGACATAGACGGTTGGCTTTTCTTCGATCATCATCGAAGAGATCCGATCGCCTACCAGATTTTAGGGCTCAGTGGAAATAGCCTGGTTTCTCGACGCTGGTATTACTTTATTCCTGCGTCGGGCGAGCCGATCAAGCTAGTTCACCGGGTAGAAGACAGAGTGCTTCAGAACCTTCCAGGTGAGCATCGAAGCTACTTTGGCTGGGGCGATCAACACCAAAAACTCAGTGAGCTTATGGCCGGTTGTACGCGGGTCGCTATGCAGTACTCATCGAATTGTGCAATCCCCTACGTATCGCTGGTCGATGCCGGCACGATAGAACTGGTCAGGAGCTTTGGAGTTGAAGTGATCAGTTCTGCTGATCTGGTTCAGGAATTCGAGGCGTGCTGGACGGAACAACAGTTTAATCAGCACATCACGGCGGGAAAGCACGTCGATCGAATTCGACGTGAGGCTTTCGACTTCATCCGAGAGCGCTTGCGGACAGAGCAATCGATGAGCGAGTATGAAGTACAGCAATTCATTCTGACCCGGTTCTCTGAGACCAGCCTGACGACCGATCATGGTCCAGTTGTGGCGGTCAATGAACATTCTTCGGATCCACATTACGAACCGACGCTGGAAACAGCTGTCCTCATTCGAGAAGGAGACTTGGTCTTGATCGATATGTGGGCCAAGCTGGCTGAGGAAGAGGCTGTCTACTACGACATTACGTGGACCGGCTATTGCGGGCAACTGCCTCGGAGCCCAATCGAAAACGTCTTTGAAATTGTCAAAGGCGCACGCAAGAGCGCAAGCAAATTCGTAATTGAGAAGGTGGGCGCTGGCCAGTCCATCGCTGGTTTCGAAGTGGATGATGTGGCGAGGCAGTACATCAGAGAACGGGGGTTCGGCGATCAGTTCTTTCATCGAACCGGCCATAGCATCGGAACCGAAGTTCACGGGACGGGCGCAAATATGGACAACCTGGAATCGCATGATGAGCGCGTCATCATACCGGGAACTTGTTTTTCGATTGAGCCCGGCGTCTATCTTAGCGAGTTTGGCATCCGGTCAGAGGTGGATGTCTACGTGGGACAAGGCTTCGCCCGCGTGACGGGTGAACAGCAAGAAGAACTTGTCCGAATCTGATCCGGAACATTCGTTGATATGGAAAGACTTAGCTTTGCTTCAGGCATAGTTCAAAGTCAAATGAGGAGCATCAAAGAATTCTATTTGAGCCGCCCGCTCAGATCGACTTATTGTTGTATATGGCCAGTGCAAGTTTAGTTGAGCCCCCAGTGTCTCAAGTCGCGCTTCTCCATCGCATCAGCAGCATCGTCAGTTCTGAGCTCTCCTTGGACGAGATGCTCGGTGAGATTGTCGGTCTGACTGTTCAGGTGACCGCCTGTGATGCCTGTCTTGTTTATTTGATTGAGCGGGAAAACAATGAGATCGTGCTACGCGCCTCACAGGTCCCGCATCAAGTGGACTTAGGAAATATTCGTTTGAAGGTCGGTGAAGGTATCACCGGCTGGGTGGTGGAACACCGGTCGGTTGTGGCACTACCCTCGAATGCTGCGTCAGATCGACGTTTCAAAAAGTTTCAGGCCCTAGTTGAAGATACCTACGAAGCTTTCTTGTCGGTCCCGCTTGTCAGTGGCGGAGACATCATCGGCGTGATCAACGTCCACCACCGGGACACTCATGATCACACTCCGGATGAGGTTGCGCTGCTCACGTTCGTAGGAGAGCAGATGGGCGGCGCGGTTGCCAAATCCGTTCTTGCGGAAGAGAACGCACGCCTCATGGAAGAGACCGCAGAGATGCGGCGACAACTGGAGACTCGTAAGGTTGTAGAACGGGCGAAAGGTATCTTACAACATCGTCATGGGCTGACGGAAGAAGAAGCTTACCTCCGTTTGCGGAATGAGAGTCGCCGTCTTCGGAGGCCCATGCGTGAGCTCGCCGAAGCGATCATCCTATCCGAAGATCTCAGCCGTAAGAGCGAGGCGCTTCAGTAACGAATTAGTTTTGGGCAGCAGCTAAAATCAGAGTTGCGGCCCTTTACGCCACTATTCGGAAATCCGCATCTACTCACAATCGCCGGTAACTTCTGGCCTCGGAAGATTGACGAGGAGGCGTTCCCGGCAAAGCGACGCCTGTATAAGGTGGACAGTCAGAACACTGTCGTCGTTCTCGAACACCAACCTCAAGCTAAGCCCAAAGGCCAAGTCGTGTTTCTGCATGGCCTGGAAGGGTCGGCCAATGCCGGCTACATCTTGAGCTTTGCGCAAGAAGCGCTCAAGCGAGGGTTTGCAGTTCATCGGAAAAATCTCCGTACGTGCGGAGGTACCGAGAACTTGTGTCAGACGATGTATCATTCCGGGTTGACTGGGGATACGGAACTGATTGTGCGCAGCATACGAGCTAAGACTCAGGATCCAATTTTTCTGGTTGGGTTTTCGCTCGGCGGAAATGTGGCGCTCAAGTTAGCAGGCGAGCTTGGCGACACGGATTTGCTTTCAGGTGTTTGTGCCGTATCAACTCCGATCGATCTTGCCGCTTGTGTCAGGTGTTTAGGAAAGCCCAGCAATGCAATCTATTCGCGGCGGTTCCTTCGTCGCCTTTGCGAACGCATCGAACGGAAGAGCAAGTTAACTCCGGGCTCTTATGACACGACGGAACTCAAATCGGTCGGGTCGATTTGGGAATTCGATGACAAATTTACCGCACCGCTTTTTGGTTTCGGAACCGCCGACAACTACTACAGGACTCAGTCAGCTCAAAACTATTTGGAGTCAATCCGGACTCCTACGCTGGTGATAACCGGTAAAGACGATCCGTTGGTGCCGTTTGAGATCTATAAAAACCCGGTGTTTGAACAGAACCCAGCGCTCACGCTTCTGGCAGTCGATCAGGGCGGTCATTTAGGTTTTCTCTCACGAAATCGTCCTCGTTTTTGGCTGGATCAAGTTGGGATGGACTGGATTGAACAAGTACGAGATTCAATACTTCCACGGCAGAGGCCGATGGTTAACACAGTCAGATGAAATGGAAAGTTGCCACAGCCGTTCTTGCTGCGCTTACTTTTCTCTGCGCGACGATTGCTTTCTTTTCTCTACACCAGAGCGAACTCAAGAGATTCGATGCGCCAGCGCTTGTTACTCAAGTACGAGGCTTAAATCAACTTACAACGGTTCGCTATACCATTCAGCGAGTGGTTGGGCTTAAAGAGTTGAAAGATCCGGTTGGCGAAGAATCGCTTTTGCTTATGGTTCAGGGTGAGGTGCTCGCCGGCGTGGACTTGGCTGATTTAACACAATCCGACATCAAGTATTTGAGCCACGATACAGTTCGCATTCAACTCCCAGCACCGAAGATACTCGAGGCTTTTATCGATGAAAAGAACACCAGTGTTTGGGACAGGCATATCACCTGGTGGACGCCTTGGGTTCCCTACAATCCAGAATTGGAGCATAAAGCTCGGCTTACCGCGATAGAAGAGATTCGCAAAGCGGCGCTGTCAGGAGGGATTCTGGGTCAATCACGCGGAAACGCAGAGGTTGCCATCAAAGGTCTTCTTACTTCGCTCGGTCTGCGAGTAACTTTTGGCGGGACTTAGTAAGTAGAGACCTACGAAGAAACATGCTCAGCGACTAGAACAATCTCATACGCGAATAATCCCGGCATGAGGCGAGTAATGACTCTTAGAATTTGATTTACGACCTTGAAGAAGGTCCAATCGGAAGGCATTGGAATAACTCGTTCAAGGGGGATGATCGTGTAATGACGGCTCGTGATGTTATAACCATGTCTCTGGAGCAGCTGTCGAATGGTCCGCTTTGTATAAAAACGGAGATGCGACCAATCCATGATTCCTCGATCACTGTAACCGAACGAACCAAACAGGAATCGTAATCGCACGGTCAGATTCACGGTGTTGGGAACGGAAATAACCACCCTGCCACGTTCAGCCAGAACTGACTTACAATCGTCGAGAAGATGATCCGGGGAGCGAAGGTGCTCAAGAACATCGAGCATGAGAACGCGATCGAATTTCCGGGATTCGGCTATCGCTCCAGGAAGTTCGCCAAGGCCTTCCTCCAAATTAGCGGCAAAGACGTTCTTATAACCGGCAGAGACTGGAACCGTGGGATGGCTATCGATTCCAGTTACCTGGTTGTGGGCGTTTCGAAGCTGTTTTCCGAAGGAGCCATCGCCACACCCAACTTCCAACACACGTTGTTCTTTGCCGGCTAACCTGAATCCGTAGAAGTGACTCGAATACGAACCCTGCTTAACCGCATACGGTACAAAATACTCTTCGTACTCAGGGTACGAACGCACCGCCCTGACCGTAGAGGTGTAGCGAAAGACTGAGCGGATGATGTCCTTCGCGTAGCGGGCGCCGTTTACGTTGCAGACTTCGTCTCCGTAGAAGGTGGGGATGGGAACTTCGGCGATTCTAAAATTCTGGTGGTGCAGCTTGATAATGATTTCCGTATCGAAGTGGAAATCGTCCGTCATCTTTTCGAAGTTGATTTGCTTTAAAGCATTCAGATTGTACGCTCGATAGCCGCTATGAAATTCGGTGAGGTTCAGTCCTAAGGCACGATTTTCAAAGGCTGTCAGAATGCGATTGCCGAGGTATTTGTAAAGCGGCATGCCTCCCTTGAGAGGGCCGCCGAAATCCTTCATCATCCTCGAACCAAATACGGCGTCAGCCTTGCCTTTGACCAGCGGGGCATACATGTGAGACAAGAGTTCAGGAGCATACTGGGCATCCCCATGCAGCATGACAACAATGTCGAAGCCTTGCTCAATAAAGTACTTATAACCGGCCTTCTGGTTGCCTCCATAACCGAGGTTTTGCTGATTTTTCAAAACCTTCAGTTTAGGAAGGTCGGAGCGGGTTTGGATACCAAGGGCAAGCTCGTAAGTCTCGTCCTTACTGGCGTCATCGAAAACTACGACTTCTTCGACGTTCTCCCAAACTTGCGGCGTAATTCGCTTCAATACCTTACTGAGCGTGGTTAAAGCATTGTAAGTGATAATGAAAATCCCAATGCGCTTCCCTTTGTTGTCCGCGCGATCGGCTGTTTCCTCCAGCGTGCTATGGCGAAATTGAGGCAGAGGTTCGAAGGGCAGAGTTGCCCTGGAAACTTGTCTTACGTCGGGAGCAAGTACTGGAGAGGAAGCATTCACTGATATCTAGCTCAAAAGACGTACTTCAGCCACTGATAGTAACACTGTGTACTTCCCTGGTATATTCACACTGGCTTCTTTCCCCAATATCCCGCCGGACTCCTTGACAATGAACAATCACCTTCTTATCCTGGACCAATAAGGTCGCACATCAAAAAGGATGTTCGGCTAGACATTATCAGCGGACGAGGAGTCGAACTCTTGCCGGAGAAACTCCTCGTCCTTAGATCGACAACCCGTAGGCTGGCGACTCTCCCGATTGTACGCTTGCCAGCCTTGGAAATGACTCGGCTTGAGCCGAAAGGATGGCATGGCGACGCGCAAAATCAAGAAGATAAATAGAAGTAAGCTCGGCGGAAGACGATATTGGATGGCTGTAGGCACTTTGGCCGCCTATTCTGTTGGCGGCTCGGGGAAACTCGCAATCGCTCAGACAAAACAAAGCGCAAAACAACAGGCGGGATCCGCCGACCCGGTAGAAGCCTTACCGAAGCAGCGGTACAACATTGCGCCAGGCACGCTCAGGAGCGTTATCCCTGCATTCCAAAAAACTTCCGGGATTAAAATCGAGGTTCGTACCGCCGAACTGCTGACGCTGCAGTGCGCCGGTGTGTCCGGAGCTTACACTGTTGAGCAAGCATTAAAGATTTTATTGTCCGGAACGGGCATTGATTATGTATTTGGCAGCGATCGACTCATCACGTTGGAGCTGAAAACGTCTACAACGTCCGTTGACGTTAACGATCTGGCTCCGATTCTTGCGTCTTCGTTGCCAAAGTATCAGCAGGCTCTCACCGACATTCCGCAAACGGTAAGCGTCGTTCCCAATCAGATATTGCAACAACAGGGAGCCACTACTCTTCGCGATGCTTTGAGGAACGTAGCGGGCATTAGTCTCGCAGCTGGGGAAGGAGGCGCACAAGGCGACAACTTAACGATTCGCGGATTTACCGCGCGCAACGATTTGTTCATTGACGGGATGCGGGATTTTGGAAGTTACTATCGCGATCCCTTCAATACGGAAGAAGTCGAAGTGCTGCAAGGTCCTTCGTCAGTGACTTTCGGCCGAGGATCGACTGGCGGCATAGTGAACCAGGCCAGTAAGTCTCCTAATTTGAATCGATTCATTTCCGCTGACCTGCAGTTTGGCACTGACGCTACCAGACGCGCGGCGATCGACCTGAATGTACCATTGCCGAAATTAGGTTCCGGGGCTGCGTTTCGACTGAACGCCATGGGCGATATCGGCGGTGTTGCAGGAAGGGACATTGCGGAGAACAGAAGGCTGGGATTTGCGCCGTCGCTCGCTCTTGGGCTCGGCACTCCGACCCGAATCACCTTCAATTATTTTCATCAGAATGGAGACGACATTCCAGATTACGGTTTGCCCTGGCTGTTTAACGGGCCCGCTCCGGTGAACCGCAACAATTATTACGGTCTGAAAGACGCCAATTTCTTACGTACGTACGATGACATCGGAACAGTCAAAGTCGAACACGACATCAGCAGCAAAGTGACTCTACGCGATCAGATTCGCTATGCGAATTATGGACGTGCTGCCCTGATAACCGAAGCCCAAGTGCCGGCACCTCCTGCAGTAACTCCTCTAACGCCATTAGTAGCGATCCAGATAACAAGACATGAGATCGGCGTCAACAGCACCGAGACTTTCTTTGACGAGCAACTGGACCTGACCGCGCACTTCAAAACCGGTGGCATCCGGCACACTTCGATTAGCGGAATAGAGGCAGGCCATGAAAGTTCCGATCCTACGCGGCCCAATTTCACAGCACCTACAACCAGCCTGCTGAATCCCAATCCATTTCAGGCTTTGACCGGAAATGTGACGACTGCGTCGCAGGTGAACGACAGCGCAGTCTCAGTTGGAGCGTACGTAATCGATACTGTCGATCTCGGCAAACATTGGGAAGTTACCGGAGGTGGGCGCTTCGATCGGTTCGATAACAGCTACAGTCAAACCGTCGCACCGGCGTCGAACTTTCGCCGAGTCGATCAGAAGCCGACCTGGAGAGCAGCGGTCGTTTACAAGCCGGTCTCGTTCGGGAGCATTTACTTTGACGCCGGCACGTCGTTTAATCCTTCGGCTGAGACGCTGTCACTCAGCGCCGGAACCGCAAACCTGCCGCCTGAGACGAATAAGACATTTGAGTTCGGAACCAAATGGGCACTGAAACAGAATCGGCTCACGCTGAACACCTCCTGGTTCCGCACGACTAAAGATAACGCCAGAGAAGCTGACCCAAACAACTCGTTGCTTTATGTTTTAGCGGGCACCCAGCGTGTGGATGGCGCAGAAGTGGATGCGAGGGGACGGATTACGAGCAGATGGGACATACTCGCGAGTTATGCCTATCTCGATAGCCGCGTAGTGAACTCGAAGTTCTATCCGGGAGCAGTTGGATTTCCACTAGCGAACGTCCCTAAGAACACTTTCGCTTACTGGAGCGCGTTTCACATGCCGGAACACTTTGAGCTGGGAGTGGGAGCGAATTACGAGTCGAGTCGAACCGCTAGTTCAACCGTGCCGCTCGACCCGACGACTGGATTGGTAAAGCAGGTTCCCGGATATTGGGTTTTCAATGCTATGGTGGGACACCCGATTGGCGAGCATATCGATCTTCAGGTGAACGTTTATAACCTGGCTGATCGCTTTTACTACGATCAGATTCACCCCGCGCACATTGTTCCGGAAGCAGGCCGGTCGGCGCTGATCGATCTGAAGTTCAAGTTTTAGTAGGTTCCGGAGAAATATATGGTTTTGGAAATTCCGGAAGTATTGACAAGCGAGCAGATCTCTCAAGCTCGGCGCGTTTTTGAGGTGGCCGAGTGGGTGGATGGCCGAGTGACAGCGGGGCACCAGTCTTCGAGAACGAAAGACAATCTACAAATCCCGGAGGGTCACCCAGCAGCTCGACAATTGGGAGAACTTATTCTGAGCGCCCTGGCACAGAACGCGCTATTCATCTCTGCGGCGCTGCCTTTGCAGGTTTTTCCGCCTTTGTTCAATAGTTACCGCGGAGGGCAGTCGTTTGGGACGCATGTTGACAACGCAATTCGTCAAGTAGAGGGAACTTCGCATCGATTGCGTACAGATTTGTCCGCCACGCTTTTCTTCGCGCATCCGGAAGAATACGACGGTGGTGAACTGGTGATTGAGGATACCTATGGAACTCATAGCATAAAGCTGCCCGCCGGACACATGATTCTGTATCCTTCGACGAGTCTCCATCATGTAAGACCGGTAACGAGGGGCACGCGAATCTGTTCGTTCTTTTGGATCCAGAGCATGGTTAAAGACGACGGGGAGCGTACGCTTCTGTTTGATCTTGATGTGGCGCTCCAGCGATTGAATCGCGACGCGGCAGAGCATCCGTCAGCGATTCAGCTGACAGGCGTTTACCACAACCTTCTGCGGCGGTGGTCAGAGGTCTAGCGATCCATGGACTTAACCGTGAATGGCCGCAATTCTCACAGTCGATCTCTTGACTTCCAAGCCGCGGAACCAGGGCACATCGTAGAAGCGGCGGAAGCAGGTGAGACACCGGCAGGGGCGGCCGTTCACGCACATCATCGGCAGGTCTTTCCAACGACGATGGTGCGATCTCTTAACTTGTTTCGATAGGCAGGAGGGACACATGGCGACATTGATTAAGTGCCTGGGTTCCTTCAATCCTCATTTTCAGGATTGCCCTGTGACAATGGTGAAAACCATTATGCTTGATATGACGATCATGACTAAGGCGGTAGTCCAGGCGACAGCATTCTGCCAGCTTTTGTTCTTGAAAGTTCCCATCAGTCTGGGGCGATTGATCAGCAAAAGCATGTAAACCACTACAAATGGAAGGAGCACTCCGTTTGCCACCTGGGACCAAAGAATCAGCTTTAGAAGCGGAAGACCGGGTATGAGAACGAAGGCTGCGCCCCCACCAATCAAGAGCGTGTAGAGCCAATAGAAGACCGGAGCTTCAGAGAACCGCTTGTCTATGCCGGATTCGAAGCCAATTCCTTCACAGAAGTTATAGGCGGTGGCGAGCGGCAAGATAGCGGCTGAGAGCAAGGAGGCGTTTACCAAGCCCACTGCAAACAGAAGCGAAGCAAATTTCCCGGCAAACGGCCGTAATGCAACCGCCGCTTGCGCAACATCGTTGATTTCCGGATGATTCGAATGGTAAATGGTGGCGCCGCATGCCACGACGATGAAAAATGCGACGAGATCGGTAACGATGCAGCCGACGATTACATCGAGGCGGCACAGGCCGTAGTGCCGCGCGTCTACGCCTTTCTCGACTACTGCCGCCTGCAGGTAGAACTGCATCCAGGGTGTTATCGTCGTTCCGATAAGGCCCACAACAATCACGATGTAGGCAGGACTGGTGTTCAAGGTCGGAATGAAGGTCTGCTTCAAGGCGAGATCCCAATCCGGTTTGGCGAGAAAGGCGGAGACAGGATAGGCAAAATAGATCAACGAAGCAACCAGGAGGATGCGTTCGACCGGCTTGTAGCTACCTCGCACGATAACAGTCCAGACGAGGGCCGCGCCGGCTGGCACAACCAGGTATTTACTAATCCCGAAGATGCCCATGCCTGATGCCAAGCCGGCGAACTCGGAAACAATGTTAAAGAAGTCGGCCACTCCCAGTACGACCATGGTGAAGAACGTCGCGCGAAGGCCAAATTCTTCACGAATGAGATCCGATAGCCCCTTTCCGGTCACCGCGCCCATGCGAGCGGCCATCTCCTGGACGACAATTAGGGCAACTGTGATGGGAATGAGCGTCCAGAGGAGTTGATAGCCGAACTGAGCGCCCGCTTGGGAGTAGGTGAGTATGCCGCCGGGGTCGTTATCGACGTTGGCCGTGATAAAACCCGGACCCAAAACAGCCAAAAACGCTACGAGGCGTGCTCCGACGACCGAAAACGGCGATCTCCTTCGAGGATTAGATGATGTCAGGGTAGCCGGCATGCAAACCCTTATTGTTGAACACGAACGAGGCAAAATCAGCCAAAGTAAGCGGCCAATGGAAATTAAATCCGCTGTGGGAAGCCAGGAAGCAGTGCTGCAGACAAAGGTAAGGCTCTTGCTAGGATTACAAGAAAGAGAGCATCGGGACGATTCTTCGTGCGCTCAGCGCGCCTTGAACGCGCACCCAGTCAGAAAGCATTCATGATCCGACCGTATCGCGGAATTCTGCCCCGCATTGCAGGTTCCGCCTATATTGATTCAAATGCGCAGGTAATTGGCGATGTTGTCATCGGCGAACGCTCCAGCGTGTGGCCGAACGTCACGATCCGAGGCGATGTCAATCACATTCGAATCGGGAACGAAACAAGCATACAGGACAACAGCGTTTTGCACGTCGATCACGTAACGTATCCGTGTATCGTTGGCAATCGGGTAACGGTCGGGCACTCCGCGGTGTTGCACGGCTGTGAAATCGCAGATGACGCTTTGATTGGCATCGGCGCAATTGTTCTGAACGGAGCTAAAGTCGGCACGGGAGCGGTAATAGCTGCCGGTGCGCTGGTGCCGGAGGGAATGGACGTTCCAGCCAAGATGCTGGCGATGGGGTCCCCTGCTAAGTTGCGGCGCGAGGTCACTTCCGAAGAACAAGAGCGCTTTGCTAAGAATTGCGATAACTACGTACAACTCAGTGCCGTTTACAAGGAAGAGAACAGTTGATTCAGAGCGTAAAGGGTACTCGGGACATCTTGCCCCCTTCGAGCGCGGTTTGGAATCGCGTGGAGAGTGTGGCGAGAACGGTGTTTCATCGCTTCAATTACCAGGAAATCCGCACGCCGATTCTCGAGGAGACCGCGCTGTTTGCACGCGGGGTGGGCGAAGAAACGGATATTGTCAGCAAAGAAATGTATACGTTCGACGATCGGGACGGCAATTCTCTTACGCTCCGGCCGGAGAACACTGCCTCCGTCATTCGCTCTTATATTGAACATCGCCTGGATCAGCAGCCGGGACTTCAGAAACTCTATTACATAGGTCCCATGTTTCGCCGGGAGCGCCCGCAAAAGGGCCGGTATCGGCAGTTCTATCAAATCGGGGCAGAGGCGATTGGCTCCAATTCGCCAGCGATCGACGCCGAAGTGATCGAGATGGTTGTCGTGATATTGCAAGAACTTGGAATCGAAGGCTTCGAATTACTGATCAACTCGGTTGGTTCGAAAGATTCGCGGACACGATACAACGATGCTCTGCGAGCCGCGTTGAAGGACGCGATCCCTACTATGTGTTCGGATTGCAAGCGACGGGCCGAGACGAATCCCCTGCGCGTACTCGACTGCAAGGTGCCTGAGGATCAACCGATTATCGACGCGTTGCCTTCCATCTTGGATTATCTAAGTGAGGAGGACCGAGAACATTTCCGGCGAGTGCGGGAGTTCCTGGATGACCGGCGCATCAGCTATACGGTGAGACCTCGCCTGGTACGCGGCCTGGACTACTACACGAGAACAACTTTCGAGGTCACACACGGGGCGCTCGGCGCTCAGAATTCGGTTTTAGGGGGCGGCCGGTATGACGGCTTGGCTGAGCTGTTAGGGTCAAGAACTCCGGCTCCCGGAATCGGCTTCTCTATCGGTGAAGATCGGCTGGTGATGACGGTCGAAGAAAATCAAGCTGTTCCGGCGCCTCTCCTCGATGTCTATATTGCGCCAATGGGAGACACAGCCTTACGTCATTGTGCTGTTCTGGCAGGCGAGATCCGCCGGTTGAATTTGTCGGTAGAGGTAGGAACGGATCGCAAGCTGAAAAGACTGATGGAATTAGCGAACAAGCTGAATGCGCGCTTTGCCGTGATTGTCGGAGATAACGAAATCCTTACGCAGTCTTATGCCTTGAAGAACATGGCGACAACAGACCAAGAAACACTCACGCGTCAACAATTGCTGGAGCGATTTAGGGACGTGGCGTCGAAGGCGACAAACTGATAATGGCTGAAGTCAAATTAGACTTTCTGGGCGACTTACAGAGAACGCAGAATTGCGGTGAGTTGCGCGCCGGCGATGCCGGGAAGATCGCGGTTTTAATGGGTTGGGTACACCGGCGGCGGGATTTGGGCGGCGTCATTTTCATACACCTGCGCGATCGCTACGGCGTGACACAACTAGTTTTCGACGAGAGCAAAGATCCGCAGGCTCATCAACGCGCACAGGAGCTGAGTTCCGAATTTGTCATCGCGGTTCGAGGAAGGGTTTCGCTACGGAGCCCTGAGACGATCAACTCCAATATCGATACCGGCGAGGTGGAAGTCGCAGCCGATAAAATCTGGATTTTGAATGAGTCTCGCACTCCGCCATTTCCCCTTGAAGATGATGTCGATGTGAAGGAGGAAGTGCGCCTCAAGTTTCGTTACGTTGACCTGCGCCGGCCGCATATGCAGCGCAACATTATCATGCGTGCGAAGATCGCTTTTGCGATCAGACAGTCTCTCTACGAGCAAGGCTTTCTCGAGATCGAGACCCCGATTTTAACGCGATCCACGCCCGAAGGCGCACGTGATTACCTGGTTCCCAGCCGGGTTCAGCCGGGTAGCTTTTACGCCCTGCCGCAATCGCCGCAGATCTTTAAGCAGCTGTTGATGGTCAGCGGGTACGAACGATATTTTCAGATTGTGCGCTGCTTCCGCGACGAGGATCTGCGGGCTGACCGACAACCTGAATTTACGCAGATCGATCTCGAGATGTCTTTTCCGCAGCAGGAGACGATCTATCAAGTGATTGAGCCGCTGATTGGCGCAGTGTGTGAGGCTGCAGGAAAAAGCATTCCCAAGGAAATACCGCGGATCACGTATGGCGAGGCAATGCGTTCCTACGGCAGCGATAAGCCCGACACTCGCATCCCGCCGTTTCACTGCGTTGAAGAGCTGTTTCCGGGTTCACCACTGACAGCCGAGGGGCTGCCCTTGGTCGCCCTTCGGATTCCAAATGTAGGTTCCATCAGTCGCAAAGAACGTGACGATATCAAAGCCTTCGGCCAGGAACGGGGCCTTCGCGTTTACGATGATTTGAAGCGTCTGGAGCGCGACTACCCGGTGGAGATGGCCAAGCTACGAGCGCGCGTACAAGCCGCCGATGATGACTTGTTGATTCTGGCGGGTTGGGTTGGTGAGAAAAAGGGGGCTTTGCCGGAGAACACAGTGCTGCTAGGGTGCGGGCAGCTTCGGTTGTTTATAGCGCAAAAGTACAATGACCGGCATAAGCTGCTGGACCCGGATGTCTTCCAGTTTTTATGGGTGGTCGATTTTCCAATGTTTGAGTGGGACGAAGGGGACCAACGCTGGAATGCGGCGCACCACCCGTTTACTTCGGTTCATGATGAGGATCTAGGTAAGTTGGCCACGGACCCGGCACACTGCCGCGCCAAGTCGTATGATCTGGTACTCAATGGTGTCGAACTCGGCTCAGGATCGATTCGAATCCATAGGCGCGATGTTCAGACTACGGTCTTCGCCGCGCTTGGGTTCTCGGAGGAGGAAGCAAAGCGGCGCTTCGGCTTTTTATTGGAAGCTTTGGAATACGGGGCGCCGCCACACGGCGGAATCGCACTCGGGCTGGATCGCCTTGTCATGATCCTGGCAGGAGAGCAGTCGATTCGAGAAGTGATTCCGTTTCCTAAAACGGCAAAGGCAACAGATCTAATGTGCGAAGCGCCTTCCACAGTGCCGGAGCGGCAACTTAAGGAACTGGGTATTCGACTGAATATCCCTCATTGAGGGCAGTCGATCACGTCGTTACGGGCTGATCGGCGGATCTCCAGTTTTTTTCGTCCCAATACTTTACTCTGCCGTCACGGTACGATTCGACGGCGAGATTGATGACGATCTGCGCATGAGCAGCTGTTTCGACGTCCAGATGCGGCTTTTCGCGGCTGCGCATACAGCTCAAGAAGTTACCGATATGCGTCTGCATCATGTCGGACTTCTCAACCGGAATCTTAATTTCGTCGCGACCGAACTTGTAATCGGGAAATGGCGCGCGTCCCTGCTGACCTTCGATTTTCACCAAGTCCGGCCGCACGATGATGTTCGGGCTATATTCCTCGAATCGTCCATGCTCAACCATGATTATGGTTCCCTCGTGGCCCCGGATCAGTCCCGGAATGTGCTGGGAGTTCCCCATCGAAGAGCTCAAAATCAGAGAATGCCCCTCCGGATATTCCGCTATCAGGTGGAACGTATCCGGAACTTCACGCTCATCGTGGAACACATACTTTCCTCCGGAGGCGCTAACTTTCGATGGATATTGCGGCTTGTCCCAGCAGATATTGAGCGGGGCGATGACGTGAAAGAAAAGATCGGTAGCTATTCCGCCTGAGTAATCCCAATATTTTCGAAATCGGAAGAAACGATCTGCGTCATAGGCGCGAGGCGGAGCGCTCCCCAGCCAAGTCTGCCAGTCAATGTAATCCTCGCCTTTCTTGTCCGGACCCGCGGCAGCGTCGATGGGCCAATTCCATTCACCTTCAATGGAATTGCGGTGGTAGGATCCCTGGCTCATAATCATCTTGCCGATCATGCCATCGGAAATTGCTTTCTTGGCCTTCCACCATTGGTCAGCCGAAGTTGTTTGGGAACCGACCTGCACCACACGTTTCGTGTCGCGAGCCGTTTCAATTACCTGTTTCACCTCTTCGGTCGTGTGGACCATCGGTTTTTCCAGGTAAACGTCTTTTCCCTGCCCCATCGCGTCCAGCGCGATCCGTGCGTGCCAATGATCCGGGGTTGCGACCACAACCGCATCCACGTCCGGCAAAGCGAGAACTTCGCGATAATCCAAGAAACCCTTGGCCTGGTGTTTATCCGCGGCCTCTTGTTTACGTTTTTCGTAAACATCACAAACCGCCATGACTTGGCAGGCATTGTTATTTTCGAGCCCAAATCGGGCAAAGGAATTTGCGTCGGACGATCCACGGCCGCCACAGCCAATTACTGCGATATTGATCCGATCGTTTGCGCCGAGAACCCGATTGGCATTCATCTTATTGGCGGCAACTCGCGGCGCCGGCTTCGAGAGAGCATTCTTCGCAAATGCGACACCGGTCAAAGCTCCGGTAGTTTTGAGGAAATCGCGCCTATCCAAAGCATCGTTAGACATTATGTTCGTCCTTTCACGCCAGCTTCCAGTAGTAACCGAATTTAGACTATAGCTAAAATCTCGCCTACAGCCATCAGCATTCATCGTAACTGCTATGACAGTGTTTCGGGGTCTTCTCCGCGATCGACAGACAGACAGTTCGAAGCGCCGTTGGGTTTTCGTCCCCTATGACCAGCTTACTTCTGCCGTAGGGCCGCTTTCCAGAGAAGACCCAAAGACGCTTGGAATTGTGCTTGTCGAGAACTCCTGGAAGGCTGCCCGACGACCGTATCACAAGCAAAAGCTGGCTCTAATCCTGGCGAATACGCGCCATTTTGCTATTGAGCAAGCCGAACGCGGGGTGGCCGTTGAGCATGTATTTACAAACGGACTGTATCGCACCGCCCTGGCAGAGATTGCGAAGCGTCGCGGTCCGCTCCGCCTGATGCGCCCGGCGGAGAGAGAGTTGAGATTCGATCTTCAGCCGCTCTTCGACTCAGGAGACTTAGAGGAGATCCCGCACGAAGGTTGGCTTACTACCAAGGATCAGTTCGAAATCAGCCATCCCAACGGACCGCCATTTTTACTGGAGCGGTTCTACCGTTTTGTTCGCCGTCAGACAGGAGTTCTGATGGAGAAGGGTCAACCGGTTGGCGGTCAGTTTAATTTCGACAAGGAGAATCGCGATCCGTACTTCGGAGACCCACCCGCGCCGGCACTCCCCAGTTTCCCGCTCGATCCAATCAAGCAGGAAGTTGGCGATCTAATTGTCAGTTCTTTCGACAGGCATCCGGGCAATCTAGACCTCCTCTCGCTTCCTGCGACTCTGCAGGACACTGAAGTTCATTGGGCTTGGGCCAAGCATCAGGCTTTGCCGCTTTTCGGGAAGTACGAAGATGCGATGTCGGCTGACGCTCATACGCTCTTTCACTCCCGGATCTCGGCGCTCATGAACATTCATCGCCTGTTGCCGTCGCGAATTTTGAAAGATGTGGCAGCGCTCGACATTCCGATTGCGAGTAAAGAAGGGTTTATTCGTCAGGTACTGGGTTGGCGCGAGTTCATGTACCATGTACACGAAGCAACCGACGGATTTCGCCAGATGCCGGACGGAGTTACAGATTTGAATCCCGAGCCCGGCGATGGCGGCTATAAGCGGTGGCGCGGGAAAACGTGGACAACAGTTAAGGTCGAGGGAAGCCCGGATGGAGGCTCGACGGTCTCGGCCTTAGGCGCCGAGAATCCACTTCCTCCGGTGTTCTGGGGCCGAAGATCAGGCTTGCGCTGTTTAGACACAGTCGTAGACGGTGTTTGGAATGACGGTTGGAGCCATCATATTACCCGCCTCATGATCCTTTCCAACTTCGCGGCTCTGGCGGATATTTCACCACGCGAGCTTACGGATTGGTTCTGGGTTGCGTATGTGGATGCCTATGACTGGGTGGTTGAACCTAACGTTCTGGGACTCGGCACTTTCGCAACGGGGAAGCTGTTCACAACCAAGCCTTATGTCTCGGGCGCCAACTATATCCGGCGCATGAGCGATTATTGCGACGGCTGCCGTTTTGTTCCGGGCAAGACTTGCCCGTTTACACCCATGTATTGGGCTTTTTTAGAGCGGCATCGGCCGTTATTAGAAGGCAATCAACGTCTTCGAATTCTTTATCGCGGAATGGGTGATAAAGGGCGCGCGGGCCAGCGAGTCCATGAGCATGTGGTTAAACGTCTGCTGGCCGGCGAAGAGTTGACGCCTGCCAATATCGGAACTTCAAAAGATGACTCGAAGCCTTTGCACCCGCGGTCTAATGGTGTCTGAAACATCGGAATGAAAGAGATCGCTCCGCAGTCGTCCTCCCGAGCTGCCTTCCGCCATTCCAATTTTCGCCGCTACATGTTGGCGCGTTTCTTGGTGACGTGTTCGTCGGAGATGCAGTCGGTAGCGGTCGGGTGGCAGCTTTACGAGATCACCCACCGTCCCTTGGATCTCGGTTTAGTTGGTCTGGCACAGTTTCTGCCGGGCATTTGCCTATTCTTGGTGGCAGGGCAAACCGCGGATCGAATTGCAAGAAACAGGATCTTGAAAGCTTGCTACATCGGATTTGCCATTTGTTCGGCGCTCTTGCTTTCTTTTGCATTACACGGCATCTCGTCTGCTTACCCGATTTATCTCGCCTTGCTTCTGAACGGAACAGTGCGCGCTTTCAATGCTCCTGCCAGCCAAGCGATCCTGCCTCTGCTTGTGCCATCGGAGGACTTTCCAAATGCAATCGCCTGGAGCTCGTCTATCTTTCAGACCGCGACCATTGTTGGACCAATGATAGGCGGATTGCTCTACGGTGTGATGGGTCGCCCGGAGTTTGTCTATGCGATTGCAGCAGCGGCCTACTCCGGAGCATTCATCAGCTTGCGAACTGTTCGTTTCAATCCGGTGGTCCGGTCCACTCCGGCGCCTTCGGGCGGAATGGTACTCGATGGCCTGCGATATATCTGGCGAAATAAGCTGATCTTAGGGGCGATATCTCTGGATTTGTTCGCTGTTCTGCTGGGGGGCGCCGTTGCGTTGCTTCCGGTTTGTGCGCGCGAGATTCTCAAAGTCGGAGCTTTAGGACTGGGCTTATTGAGAAGTGCACCGGGCCTGGGCGCCGTGATTACGGCAGTAGTCATCGCACATTGGCCGCTGAAACGCCGGGCCGGTATACGCATGCTGGTTTGCGTTCTAGGGTTTGGCGTGGCAACCGTTGTGTTCGGCATATCTCACAACGTGGCGCTCTCCCTAACCATGTTGGTGGTAATCGGCGCGACCGACATGATCAGTGTCATTGTCCGTCAAACAATGGTGCAGCTGGCGACGCCGGACGAAATGCGGGGGCGAGTGAGCGCCGTCAACATGGTTTTTATTGGCGCCTCAAATGAAGTAGGTCAGTTCGAATCGGGGCTTACTGCGCAATGGTTCGGAACCGTACCGGCGGTAGTCTTGGGCGGCTTGGGAACGGTAGGAGTGGTCCTGTTGTGGGCTTGGCTCTTTCCTGCGCTTCGAAGGATCGACACGCTTACATCCGACTCCCTGCTTGCGTCTCCTACGCCTGAGCAGTCTCTCACAACCAGTGATGCCATTGTCGAGTAAGGCGCTATACAAACGAACCGGCCTTCTAATAAATCCAGATACTATGGAAGTGCAACGTTTGTGAGGACTGGGGGAACCCGTTTTCAAAAAGAGGGTGCAGGAGAGCGGACGCGGCAACGTTGGCTGCACGGTTCCGTTAATCCTGGTCCATAATGTCCGGTTGGTTGCAATTAGAATCGAAGTGCGCTGCCAAAATAAAGGAAAACAATGGAAAAGCTTGCGCAGAATATTCAGGAAGCATTTCTCAACAACGCCAGGAAAGACAAGACCTTCCTGACGATCTATTTGATGAGCGGTGTGAAGTTATCGGGACGCATAAAAAGCTTCGACAAATACTCCGTCATCCTCGAAACCAATAACCAGGAACAACTCATCTTCAAGCACGCCATTTCTACAGTGGTGGTCTCGAAACCAACCCATGGCGCCGGCCATGCTGCCACCTATGGGAATGCTCCCGGATCGCCCCTTCCCATACCGGACCAAGCGGAAGCCAATAATCAGTGAACTCGTCGCTACCCTCAGAGCGCGCTCTCGTAGTCGGAATCGAACTCACGCTGGGCTCGCGAAAACCTGGGTCTGGTTCAAATCGGAGTGAAGATTCTGAGGAGTCTCTGGATGAGCTGACAGCGCTTGCTGAAAGCGCCGGCGCCAAGGTGGTCGACCGCGTTACTCAAGCGCGTCCGCATTTAGATCCCGCCACTCTCGTGGGCCAGGGAAAGGTGGAAGAGATTCGTTCACGTACAGAAGCGGACTCAATCGATACGATCATCTTCGATCATGAGCTGAGCCCCACTCAACTTAGGAATCTCGAGCGAAGGTTGCCGGCTAAGGTGCTTGATCGTACGCAGTTAATTCTTGATATATTTGCCCGTCGTGCGCGGACAGCGGAAGGACAACTACAGGTCGAACTAGCGCAGTTGAATTATCTTCTTCCCAGGCTAGCCGGACGTGGGACTCAGATGTCGCGGCTCGGCGGTGGAATCGGTACCCGAGGTCCTGGAGAGACTCAGCTCGAAACGGATCGCCGTCGCATCGGCACTCGAATATCGAAGTTAAAAGCGGAAATAGACCGGGTGCGGGTGACGCGAGGTGTTCAGCGATCACAGCGGCAAGCTGTGCCGCTATCGACCGTAAGTCTGGTCGGCTACACCAATGCCGGCAAATCGACGCTTTTCAATCGACTTACGGGCGCGGACGTACTTGCGGATGCCAGAATGTTCGCAACGCTGGATCCTATCGTACGCCAGATTCGGCTGCCGTCCCGCAGGCGGGTCTTAATGAGCGATACGGTGGGCTTTATCCGTAATCTTCCAACAACTTTGATCGATGCGTTTCGCGCCACGCTCGAGGAGGTCACGGCAGCGGTCTTGCTTCTTCATGTTGTGGATGTGACCTCTCCGCTCGCTTCGGAACAGACGCAGCATGTGATGAAAGTGCTCGCGGAAATTGGTGCGGAAAGTACCAAGCAGATTTTAGTTTTAAACAAGAGCGACAAGTTGAGTGAGGCTGACCGGGTGGAAGACCTCTCTGCAATAACTCATCGGTTGTTGGGCGAAACGGCGCGCCAGAATGCCACCGAAGCAGTTTTGATTTCCTCCCAGACTGGCTCCGGGATTGATCGCCTTCTCTCCCTGATAGACCAAGAACTCAAGCAAGATCCGGTGGCACGACAACGGTTTCGATTTCCTCTTTCGGAAGGTAGAGCCTTGAACTTACTGCATGACAGGGCAGCCGTAATCTCGAAGGCATATCGGGAAGACTATTGCGAGGTATGCGCTGAAGCGCCTCAATCGATACGCGATCGATTAGCAGAATTTGCAGTCGATGAGCCTGAAGAGCTGTCTTGAAAACACAGCGATCGCAATTTAGCGATTTGCCTTTGCAGTTGCACTTGCGAGAGACTCAATCCATCGTTTTATTAGTTTCTTGGTTGACTCGTCTATGTCGTCATGAGTAAGCGTAATCTGACGGGAATGTATTTCGAGCGTTTTTGGCCCCGCTCCCGTCTGGCCCTTAACGGCTTCGAGCAGAATCACAGGGCTATTCTGTTCATCAACAACCCGGATTTGCCAGTCGCCGCCGGTCTGGCGGCACGTTTTGATGAATTTCTCGACTGCTTCGCGCTTTGGCGTGTGTGCTTCCATGGCAACATACTAGCTCAGGATTACGGGGATGCAGAAGGAAACTGAACAACAGGCGAATCTTCTTCGTCTCTGAAGAGTGTGAAAGCACCTCAAGCCAGTTCACTATTCTGCTACGTCGCCGGATTTGCTCTGCTTTTGTCCGCGTGTCAATTTCCTCAACAGGCAAGTGGTCCCTTGCTTCGCGAGCCGGTTGCAATTGCCTTCGACGGTTCCGAACGCGCCAACGTGGAATTAGATATGGCGGCTGGCCAGTTGAACGTAAGAGGTGGCAGCGACAAACTGCTGGAAGGTCATTTCGAATACAACCGCGCTGATTACAAGCCCGTCGTCCAATCTTCCAGGAATGGCTCGCATGCGGTGATCACTATCCGGCAGCCATCGAAACACAACTTCTACGGTCCGCAAAAGAATACTTGGGATCTACAGCTGAACAGTCATACGCTTCTCGACCTGACACTGAACTGCGGAGCGGGCGAGGCTCAACTGAAATTGGGCGACGTAGTTCTGCGCTCCCTGGAGGTTCATATGGGGGCCGGCCAGGTGGACCTCGATCTAGAAGGTCATCCTACTCGTGACTATGAAGTCACGATTGCAGGTGGAGTAGGACAAGCAACGATCCGCCTTCCGAAAGATGTGGGAATCCGCGCCGATCTCCAGGGCAGTATCGGGGAGATCAACGTCAGCGGCGGCCTTCAGAAGCTGGGCGATCATTATGAAAACAATCTCTTGAATAGAGCGAACGTGAACGTACATGTCACTGTGCACGGCGGTATCGGAGAAATTCGGATACTCGGATAAGTAACAGCTCTCCAGAAATGTGGTATTTCTTGGGACGACGACTACGCAATGAATACTTGTGAAAGTCTTGCCGCGTACGTCAGCCGTGCTTCCTGGGAGGAAGTTTCTCCAGAAGCGCGCGGCAAGCTTAAGCAACACGTACTCGATTCGCTGGGTTGCGCCCTCGCTGCTATTCCGAGCGCCCCTCTCTCAGCAATTCGGAGTGAGGAATATGAAATTTCCTCTACCGGTCCCTGTTCTCTAATCGGAGGTGGTTCTACAACTCCCGAACGGGCAGCCTTCTACAACAGCGCTCTGGTTCGATATTTGGATTTCATGGATACGTTCGTGGCGCCGGGCGAGGTGTGCCATCCATCCGACAACCTGGCCGGTCTTCTGGCAGTGGCAGAGTTAACCGGTGCATCCGGGCAGGATTTTCTCCTTGCACTGGCCCTTGCTTATCACATCGAGTGCCGTCTGACCGCGGGCGGAGTGCCGATCTCACGTTCGGGTTTCGACCATACGGTTCAGCTCTCCATCTCGCTTGCAGCGGCAATGTCTCGTCTGATGGGCCTTTCAGAAACCCAGACAGCCCATGCCATTGCTTTATGCGCCTTGCGGGTGGACGTGGCCGCGACGCGCACAGGCAAAACCATTTCCCAATGGAAGGGATTGGCTTCGGCCGCGACCGCTTTTCAGTGTATCCACAATGTTCGCTTGGCGAAGTATGGAGTCACCGGTCCGCTCAATGTCTTCGAAGGTCCTCTGGGCTTAGAGCATGCTCTAGGCGGACATTTTTCGATCGACTGGGGACACGAAAATTACGACGGAATTCTGGCGTGCAATATCAAACGCTACAACGCTGAGTTCCACGCGCAGTCGGCTATCGAAGGAGTTCTGGATCTTCGCGAGGTTCACCGAATTGAGGCCGAGGAAGTGCGAGGGATTCAGGTCGACATTTTCAAGGATGGATACGACACGATCGGCTCGGGTAGGCATCTGGGCCGTCATACCATAGAAACTAAGGAGGATGCAGACCACAGCCTGCACTACCTCCTGGCTGTTGCCTTGATCGATGGCGCGGTTTTGCCCGAGCAATTCGAAACAAGCCGGATTCGCTCTAAGGACGTACAATCCCTTCTGGATAAGACCGGCAGCTGGCTCAGCTTGGCGTACACGCGTGAATATCCTCAGAGTCTGAAATGTAAGATTCGCCTCGGCTTGAAGGACGGGAGAATCTTCGAGCTTGAGAAGGAAGGCTATGAGGGATTTTTCCGCAGTCCAATGCCGTTGGAGAGGCTCCTCGAAAAGTTTAAGCACTTGGCGAGGGTTACCGCTTCGGATTACTCCATCGAACGAATTTTGGAATCGGTTACAACTCTCGAGAGAAGGCCTGTCGCTGATTTGATTCGATGCTTGCGAGATCTCGAGTCGGGACAATCCGTCCATGAGATGACCGCTGCAACGGTAAGCGCATAACTCGACAAGCCAATAGGGTCAAATAGTGGATAGCGATGTTGGATCAGAGCATTCACTGGATGGAGATTATCGGTACGGTAGTGGAAGGCCTGCTGCTGGTCCGGATTTTGCAGTTACGACTGCATCAACTCTATCTCTTTGTAACCTTGTATGCCGTTGTCAATCTGCTTGTCGATGTCGTTTCGTTAGCGGTCGGATCGGAGTCCGATGCAGCCGCACGAATTTTCTTCTACAGCCGGTTCGTGTACGCCGTGATGTATCCGTTGGCGGCGTGGGATGTGTTTGAGCAGATTAAGAGCCATATAACCAAGCTCCGAAGACTTCACATCCCACGTTTAGCGTCGGGCCTTTTTCTTACTGCTCTTCTTGGGCTCATTCTCAGCATGAACATCGAAGACCAGGACTTGAAAGGAACCTCGAGTTCGACGGATTTTATGGGACTATTCGTGTGGGTTGGGGCGGCCTCCAGCAGCCTGCTATTTACCTGGCACGTCTTCCGAACCTCTCGCAAACAGAATGTAGTCTTTCCTAGGAACACATTCGTCTGGGCCATCTATTTCATTTTTACGTTCGGTCTTGCCATTATCGACTGCGCGTTCGATGTTGCGGGAGGCCTGCTTCCGCACACGCTCCTCCAGGTCGCCAATCTCATATTGATCTCTTGCGATCTTTCTCTCGCGGCATGGTGCCTTGTAAACCTGAAACCCTTGCCTCCGGATTTGAGTTCCGCACCGGAGAAGGCCAGTCTTTAAGCCGAGACTCCGCGGATTTCAGGCGAAGAAACGGTGAAACACTTGCGCGAAGGAAACATCGAATAGCTAAGGAGATACCGAATGCCAGCTGACGAAATGCGAAGCAGCCCGATGATGGAACATCTTTTGGACGCCATGGATCGAGGCGAGGACGTCGGCCACTATGGTCGGCTCGTTTTTGTCATGGTGGGACGTCACTTCATGAACAATGAAGAGTTAGTCGAGCACCTGACAAAAGATAAAGACTGCGATGAAGAGAAAGCACAGAGCTTGATCAAGCAAGTGGAGGCAAAGGGCTATAGTCCACCTAAGCGCGAGCGTATTCTTCAGTGGATGGGCGAGCAAGAATTTCCAATTTGTGAAGACGCCGACAATCCGGATTCGTGTAATGTGTATAAATCTCTGAAGTTTCCACCCGAAGTGTACGAGAAGATTGCTTCTTATTACGAGAACGGACGCTAAAACCTAAGAGATGCCGATCCCCAGCTACTCTGTTTTGAAAGGTCATCCCGATCACGGAGAAGTGGTATTTAATAGTGCGGGAAAAAATCCGCACTATCGGATCACGATGAATTCCGCTGCAGGGTCCAGCCAAGCCGACGTGAATATCGAATCGAGCGATGGTTCTGAGATTCTTTACGTGATCTATAACGCGTTCTCCCCGGCGGATCCAAGTGGTCTGAACGGTTTGGCCGCTGGGATAACGCAGCTAAATAGCGCGCCCGGCACGTTGGCGATCGACTATGTTCGAGAGCAAGTCAACGGTAAACCCCTTGTGAATCGCAGCGATATGTCATTGCTGCCGATTCCGACGCAAAATCCGCAGAATCAGCTGAAGAATGCAGTGATCAGTCTGCTCAATATGGCTGTAGCGGATCCCCAAGGTACCATCTACGCGTTCGGTTCGTCCTTCGCAGACCCGGGAGGCGTGACGGGTGTTCATAACATTCACATGAACCAGGGAAATCCGAAGGGCAAGTTCGAAAAGGATAACGGAATCTGGCAGGACGGCGCGTTATTCATATTTCTACCCTCGACCGGGCAATGGACAGGCCTTTTTATCGCGTTCCAAACTGAATCGTGGACGACGAGAAGCACCGGCGATCCTCTTGCATTAGTTCGTTAGCGAGTACCACACAGAACGCACACTTCCGCGCCAACCAAAGCGGCGCGACCAGGCATCACGACGCCAAATACCGGTTGATAGTCGGTGTTGAGAAGGTTCGTCAGCCGAAGGTAAGGGTGGACTCGTTTGCGCATCCAACTCACCGAGCCATCGAGTACGACATATGTACTGCGTTCGTACTGATTGGTTACTCCAGCGCGAACGCGGGCGAGCCATCCGCTGCTTGAAGTTCTCTGCCAACTGAATATTGCTTGCTGCGTCGGGTAGTTAAACGCATATTTCGATTGATAGCCGTTCAATGCCGTTTGTGCTCCATGTAGAAACGTGTACTGGACCCCGAACGATTGAGATTTCCGCGGAAGAAATGAAAGAGCCGCTTCCAGGCCGACGAAATTGAGGCGATCGAAATTCGTGGCCTGCCAAACGGCGCTGGAATTCGGACGCACGTAATCGATGTCGTTGCGATCATCTCGATCAAACCCGGTGAACGAGAGGCGCCAACGTTCCTGAGGGTACAAGTCCAAACCGAGTTCATAGCTTGTTGCTTTCTCGGCCTGAAGGTGAGGATTGCCTATGTTAGCCGGATCGCTGTAATAGAGATCCGTGAAAGTGGGCAGGCGAAAAGCTCGATTGATAGACGCTCGCAGTTTCACTCTCGCAGAAGCCCAGTAGCCTGCGCTCACGTTGGGAGCAAAGACGGAGCGAGCGCCCGGCCCGTAGACTTCTTCCCGTACGCCGACGCTCAAGGAGGCCCGACGAATGGCTCTGAGATCAAGAGCGCCATAAACGGCGCCCCGCCTTCGGGAGTGTTTGCCAAGATTATTACTCTCCACTCGATCGCTCAGCCCTTCTAGTCCGTAGTAAATCTGAGCTTTGCCCCCTATCGCGTCATGCCGTCGAAGGGCCACATCCCACGTGTTGTCGATGTGACGATTCGTGTAGAACTCGGGATCGTCACGTAACAGTTCGTATAAGTCTGTATGCCGGCGATAACCGAACGTGACTAATGTTTGCTTCCCAAGATCCTGTGAGAAATCAGCAACCCATGTCTTTGTTCGCTCCCACGAATTGTAGTTGCCGTAAAACTGGTCAGCCCCAAACGGGCGGTCATTTATCGCAAGAACGGCGCGTGTCAGGCCTAACTTAGTGCGGAGCCAAGAGTCCGAAGATACGGACAGGTTTCTATATTCCCGGTCATCACGAAAGCCGTCCGACAGTTCCCTCCCCATCGAGAATTGCTGAGACCACTTGCCATTGTGAAAAGCCAAATGGCCGCTCTGCTCGTTCGTTCCGAAAGTGCCGTAGCCGCCACGTACGATGAACTCAATCGGGTCCTTCTGGGAATCGGCATTCGTAATAATGTTGATCACACCACCTGCGGAATCGGATCCGTAAAGGGTTGAGCCGGAACCACGCAAGATTTCTACACGTTCGATCGCATCCAATGGGACTGGGAGATCGGAGTTGTAATGCGCCGACTGTGCGTCATTGAGCCGGATGCCGTTCAGCAAAACCAGCGTCTGCTCGAAAGAGGCGCCTCGAATCGAAAAATCGGCTTGGATTCCTCCGGGTCCTCGTGATTGAACATAGACGGATGAATCGAGTCCGATAGCATCGGCGATCGACCCAAACAGCAATCCACCGTTCTTAAGCATGTACTGGTTAACTGAGCGATCCGACTCCTCCAGTGCGACTGGTTCCCAAGTCCCGGTTACTACGACCATTTGTTTTGGGGGCTTTGCTGTCGAATCGGGACTCTGCGGTCGGAGCGTCTGCATCCCGCAAGCGACAAGCAAGACTGCTACTTGAGAGGCGCGCATCGTGGCAGATTTAACATCGCAAACGCTACCATAGCAGCTTGGTGTCATCCGAGCGCAACAGCGCAACTCTCGACGTCATTCTTCCCATCGTTGTCTCCTGTATTTTCTTTTTCTTGTTTATCGGTCATCTTCCCCTTGGCGATTGGGATGAAGCAATATATGCAGATATCGCACGAGAATTCTTGAACGGACCTTCGCGCCTGATACCTTCCTGGAATTTTCATCCTTGGCTCGAACGTACTCCGCTCTTTGAGTGGACCACGGCAGGATTCTTCGCGATCTTTGGCATTTCCGAGTTCTGGGCTCGAGCGGCCTCTGCCCTGTCGGGAGTTCTGACTGGGTTGATAACGTACCGGATCGTCAAGCAAAGCAAAGGCCGGCGTCTAGCCTGGCTGGCGCTTTCGATTTTGATCACAATCCACGGCTTTTTCTACCAAGCTCGCTTCGGAACTACAGATGTCATGTTGACACTTTGGATGACCGTGAGTTTCTGGGGCATTTGGCTCATCAATGAGAAACGTCTGGAGGGGTGGTATCTGTTCTGGATTGGACTGGCGCTGGGTGTTATGACCAAGAGCGCAGGCCCGACCCCCATTGTCATCACGATCGTGGTTGTCGCTCTTAAAGAACGCTGGTCGATCCAAATCTTTCGTCGGCCGTTTTGGATAGGCTTTGCTCTCTTCCTCGCGATAGTGGCGCCATGGCACATCTACATGCTGGCGCATTTCGGAACTACATTTCTTGAGGACTACTTAGGCCGCCAAGTACTCGCTCGAAGCGCCAAACCGCTCGAAGGGCATACCGGAACCGCTGCGTTTTACCTAATAGCAGTCGCGAAGAGTGCATTTCCCTGGTCTATTTTCGTATTTTTGGCCGTTATTCGATCTGTTCGACAGCGCAGGTTGCAGCTTGCGGAATGCTATGCGCTGGTGATCCTGTGTTTCTATACCGTGATAAAAACTAAATTGCCTTGGTACATCACGGCAATCTATCCACCCCTTGCCATTATTGCTGCACAGGAAATCAAAGACCTGCTACCGCAACTCGCTCGACTTCTCTCCAGGCCTGTCGTATTAGCTCCAACCCTCGCTTTATTTTTGGTTGGCCTGCTCTTTGTCGATTTACGACGGCCTGTGCGGCCCGAAGTACTGCTGATCAAGGATCATGATCTTCGCAGCTTCGCCGCACCTCTGATCTTATGTTCAGATAGCTCGATTCCTGATCTTCCAGCGCCCGTTTTCTACGCAGCTAAGCAAACGGTCCAAGCGTACGTTCTGACAAAGCCAACGATAATCGAAGGTCAGGGGAAAATTGACTTGGCCACAAACGACCCAAAGTTTAGAAATCCCCTGCCCCTCAGTGACTTTGTTTCTTCCTCACCTCGTGCGCTCCTGATTGACTGCACGCTGCTTCCCGAACTGAACCGGCGTTTTCGTTTTCGAGAGATGGCACGAAACGGAAGATATTCTCTCGGAAGCGTCAGCACTTTCTAAGCATGCGCCCTTGCCTATGCTTCCTAGCCGTCTTTATCGCAGTCGGGGTCTCTCTCGGTCAGATGAAAGAGAGTACGGACTTCCGATTTGCAATCTTGGGCGATCGCACTGGCGAAGCACAGCCGGGAGTTTACGAGGAGGCTTTACGCGAAGCCGATATCTCGCATCCCGACTTCATCATCAATGTCGGAGACAGCATTGAGGGTGGCAATGACGACAGCGTTGACATGGAGTGGCAGCAGTTTTTTAAGTCAATCTCGCCTTTAAGCCCTGGCCGAATGTTTTTCGCTCCAGGGAACCACGATGTTTGGTCAGCCGCCTCTGCAAGAGCCTATCAGCAATACACGAAGCACGCACTACATTACAGCTTCGACTTCAAACAAGCGCATTTTACGGTTCTGGATGACAGCCGCAGCGATCAACTCTCGCCGGATGAAATTGCGTATTTAGAATCGGACCTGAAGCAACATGCAAGCCAGCCCATCAAGTTTGTCTTTTCGCACCGGCCTTTTTGGATTCTGCAAGCCTTACTTGGAAATCCCGATTCCCCGTTCCAGCGTTTAGCCGAGAAGTTCGGTGTTCAGTATTTCGCTGCCGGTCATATTCATCAAATGTTGCAGTTTCAGGTTAAGAATGTCACCTATTTGTCCATGCCCAGCGCGGGTGGGCATCTTCGTGGCAAAAAGGACTATCAAAACGGGTGGTTCTTCGCCGAAACGCTTGTGACAGTTACAGGTGGACACGTCGGCGTAACAATACAGGAACTTAATGCCCCGTTTGGGCAATCCCGAAGAACACGCCCGAACGATTGGGGCTCGGCGGGTTTTGTTTCTGAGGGCCATTACCGAAGAAGATCTTCCAGCTGAATTTTAGTCTCAGTTCCTGCGTCGCGATATTTCACAATCACGGGCGTGTAGAGTGAGATTCCCCAATCCTTTCCGTAACCAGCGTTGACATGACGAGAGCCCGCCACGACAACTGCTTCCTCAGGAATAACAAGAGGGCTTTTTTCAGTGGCACGATGAACGATTCCGCGCGCAAGATCGTAGACCGGCGTGGAGCCATTCAGGATTGTTCCACTCCCGAGAACGGCACGTTGCTTAACAACGGTTCCTTCGTAGACACCGCAGTTACCCCCGACCAGCACGTCATCTTCTATTACGACCGGCAGAGCTCCGACCGGCTCTAACACGCCGCCGATCTGCGATGCCGCCGAAATATGGCAGTTGCTTCCAATTTGGGCGCAGCTGCCGATCAGCGCATGAGAATCGACCATTGTGCCGTCACCGACGTAAGCTCCAACGTTGATGTACATAGGCGGCATGCACGTCACGCCGCGTCCTACGAAGCAGCCGTCTCGAATACTGGAGCCGCCCGGCACGACACGCAATCCATCCGCGACGGAAAGCTTTTTCGTGGGGTAGGTCGACTTGTCAAAGAACGGCAGCGGGCCCGATCCCGTCATATCAACGACTCCGCCAATTCGAAAGCCCAGCAAAATTCCTTTTTTGACCCAGGCATTGACTCGCCATCCGGTTGGAGTGGAACTGTCCGGTTCCGCCGAACGAATAGCGCCACTGTTGAGCAGCTCTTTGAACTGAACAAAAAGGGTCTTCTGTAGGTCAGAGTAAGATGTTGACTTCTCGGCGAACAGCTCTTCGATGCTCTGTTGTAAATCGCTAAAAATTGAGTTGTCGCTCAAACACGTGCTCCGGACAATAGCGCGAGCGACTCCAGCACGCTCTCAATTCGCTGCTGTGAAGCTCGTTCGGGAGCTACCATGGGTAACCGCCACACCGGCTCCAGCAGACCCATCCGAGCCATCGCGAATTTAACCGGACCCGGACTGGTCTCAACGAAGTTGATTTCAATTAGCGGCTGGTACTTCCTTTGCAGTTGTCGGGCACGAGCAAAATCGCCCTCGAGAGCAGCGTGAGTAAGCTCGGTAAACTCGGCAGGAATCTCATTCGATACAACCGAGATGACTCCGTGTCCACCCAGAGCAATCAGCGGAAGCGCAATCGCGTCGTCCCCCGATAAGACCAGAAAGGAAGGATGAGCTTTTGCCAAGATGCTGCCCATCTGGCTTATGCTTCCCGAAGCTTCCTTGACTCCGATGATGTTTGGAATTTCAGCCAGTCGCATCAGAGTAGCCGGCTCGATATTCACCGATGTGCGTCCCTGCACGCTGTAGACAATGATCGGTAAAGTGGTTGATTTGGCGATCGCCAAGTAGTGTTGATAAAGCCCTTCTTGCGTGGGCTTGTTGTAGTAGGGAGTGACCGAGAGAAGTCCCGCCGCCCCAATTTGTTTCAGCTCGCCTGCCAGCTGAATTACGTGTTTTGTGTCGTAGCCGCCGGCGCCGGCTAGAACCGGCGCGCGTCCTTCGGCTTCTTCCACAGTGATTTCGACAATTCGAAGATGTTCTTCATGCGTAAGAGTAGGACTCTCGCCGGTGGTTCCGCAGGGACAAAGAAAATCGATGCCCGCTGCAATCTGTCTTCGGACCAACGCTCGGAGTGTCTTCTCATCGAGTGAGCCATCCGATCGAAATGGAGTCACTAATGCCGTGCCACAGCCAGTAAACATTTAAGTCCTCACTCCCATTTTGAAATTATTAACTCCCGGCGCCAAAGAGCATCTCCTCAAAGGTGTAGACCCCTCGATGGTTCAAAATCCATTCGGCTGCCTTTAAGGCTCCTCGGGCGAAACCTTCTCGGCTTCGTGCTACGTGCCTCAAAGTAATAGTATCGGCCTCGGAATCGAATCCAATTTCATGCGTGCCCGGATGTCTTCCTGCGCGGCTTGAACTTACATCGATCTTGCGCCCGTAACCCGACTCTTTCATTGTCTCGACTAGATGCAACATCGTGCCGGACGGTGCGTCTTTCTTTGCGTCGTGATGGATCTCCCAAGCCCAGGCGCCGTAATCCGTATCATCGCGCAGCAACTCGGCCGCTGCTGCTGCCAGCCTGCTGAAGACGGCAACTCCAACCGAAAAATTAGGACTCCATATTAGTCCACTGCCGGATTCCTCCACCGACCGAGTTACATCCGGCAATAAGTCGAACCATCCCGTTGTTCCCGTCACAGTCGGGATTCTCAGCTTGGCAAGCAGCTTCAGGTTCTCAGAAGCAGCGTCGGGGTTTGTAAACTCAATCGCGACATCCACGCCGTTAAATTTTTCCGCCGAGATCCCGACGCCGTGGGAGTTGTCCCGGCTTCGAAGACAAAGAACCACGTCGAATCCATACTGCGGAGCAAGACGCTCGATCAACTGCCCCATTTTGCCGTATCCGACCAGCGCTACGCGTTTTCTATCGGTCATCGAAGTCTATGCAAACACCGCGGGATCAAGGTCCGTGAAAAATTCGCTGTGGAGAGCGGTAACGATGTCGGTCAGGTCGGCTTCAGAAACAACGAACCCTAAATTCAATAGTGAAGCGCCCTGCGAGATCATTCTAATGTTGCGCTGCTGAAACACGCTAAATGCCCGTCCAGCGATGCCCGGAGTGTGGCGTATGTTTTCGCCTACCAAACAAACAATTGCTTGTCCACCCTCGGTGCTGACGTCCGAAAAGGTCCTAAGTTCGCCGAGAATTTCTTCGAGATATTCAGGATTATCCAGCGTTAGGGAAACACTCACCTCGGAAGTCGAAACCATATCCACACTGGTTTCATAACGATCGAAAATTTCAAAGATGCGCCGCAGAAACCCGTGAGCCATAAGCATCCGGGTGGAATGAATGTTCACGATAGTAATGTTGCGCTTGCAGGAAATCGACTTGACCGGACTCCGCGAAGCAATCGCTTTGAGGGTAATTCTCGTTCCTTCCACCTCTGGATTTCTCGAATTCAGGATGGTTACAGGTATATTCTTTTCAACGGCCGGAAGCACCGTGGACGGATGCAACACCTTCGCGCCAAAGTAAGCCATTTCGGCCGCCTCAGCAAATGAGATGCTCTTTACGCGGCGACCGCCTGAGACGATTCTCGGGTCTGCCGTGAGCATGCCGTCCACGTCGGTCCAAATTTGAATCTCTTCGGCGCCCACGCCGGCGCCGACGATTGCCGCCGAAAAATCGGAACCTCCCCTGCCCAGTGTCGTGGTTTGGCCGCCTGCGGTCGACCCTATGAACCCACCCATCACGACGACCGCGCTCTCCGCAAATGGAACCACTCTTTCTCGCAGCCTTAAAAACACTTCGTCGAATACAGGCTGGGCTTGAGTGAACCGATCGTCCGTCAGGAAAACACCGCGTGCATCCACATGCTGGGCGCGTATACCAGCGGCCTGAAATGCGAAAGTGACAACCAGACTCGAAAGCCTCTCCCCAATGCTCGCGATGGCATCCATGGATCTCGGCGACAACTCTCCTACAATGGCGAGGCCCTTTACCAATTCATCCAGCCACTCAAAATGAGCTCGGATGTACCGCTCCAGTTCAGCCGACGCCGCACCGGCCAGCGCCAACCCGTGAGTTACATGAAAATCCCGGAGTTCATCAGCGAGCGCAAGCGCTTGATCTCGCCTACCCGCCGCAGCCTCAGTCGCCGTCTGCAGGAGTTTGTTGGTTGTCTTTCCCATCGCAGAGACAACTACGATCGGCCGGCGCTGCTCATAGCGTCGAACAATCTCACACACCCGTGCGATTGCCTCTCGTGACTCAAGCGAGGAGCCGCCAAACTTCATGACAATCATCGGATCGGAAACCTAGTCCAGAAATCCTTCCGAAACCATCAACTCGGCGTTCAATACTGCAGCCCCAGCCGCACCCCGAATCGTATTATGGCCGCACGCCACAAATTTGATGTCCAGAACGGGGCATTCCCTAACGCGCCCCACAAAAACACTCATTCCGTTCTCGCGAGCTGCATCGCGCCTGGGTTGTGGCCGATCCTCTTGTTCCATGAAAATCAAAGGCCGGGGCGGCGCACTCGGAAGCTTGCGCTCCTGTGGAAGACCACGAAAATCAGCTATTGCATGTTGGACATCATGTACCGACGGCTTCGACGAAAACTCAATGGACGCGGCAACTGTATGTCCGTCTACAACCGCTACACGATGACAATGGGCGCTAACTCGCGCCTGTAAAGGAGCGGCCTGCCCATTCACAATGCCACCCAAAATTTTTTGCGTTTCCTGTTGCATCTTCTCTTCCTCGCCGGCGATGAAAGGAACTACATTACCAAGAATATCGATCGAAGAAACACCAGGATATCCGGCGCCGGAGGCCGCTTGAAGCGTAGCGGCAAGAACACGCTCGATCCCGAAACCGACCAGGCCGCCCAGTGCCAGAGTCAAAACGATCGTGGAACAATTCGGATTAGTCACAATCATGCCATCCCAACCCCGATTTCGCTGCTGGGTGTGCACTAACGAAAGATGCGCTGCATTGATTTCAGGAACCAGGAGCGGAACGTCAGGTTCCATTCGATGGTTGCGCGAATTGGAGACAACAATATGACCGGCCTGAGCAAAGGCACGCTCAATATCGGTTGCCACGGAAGCGTCCATTGCTGAAAAAACCAGCCTTGGAGCGGTTCCCGGTTTCGAATCCGACACGACAATTTCCGATGCGCTTTCGGGGATCTCTCCCTCCAGGCGCCAGGAAGTTGCATCCTTGAGTTTTTTTCCCGCCGACCTGTCGCTGGCACCCAGCCATGCGAGCTTAAACCAGGGATGCCCCTGCAAAAACTGAATGAAATGCTGGCCCACCATACCAGTTCCGCCGAGAACGCCAACTTCTATAGGTGTCATATTCGGATTGAAAGTATTCCGGAGGGCATGCTCAATTGGAGAGCCTCTCAACGAGCTGTCGGTAGAGCTGGATTGCCTCTAGAATATCTGCTTTCGCGATCCGTTCTTCCGACGTGTGCGCGACGTGAATGCTTCCTGGCCCTACAAGAAATGGCTGGCCCCAACTGTCACCGAACGCTGGAATATCTGTTGTGTAAGCCACGACTGTCGTTTCGAATCCTTCCAGAGACCCAAGATGCACAGCGGGAATCAGGAGTGTATCGTGCGCCTCCGTGTCCGGTTTTGCCGCTGCTTTTATGTCGGCAAGCAATTGGGTAACGTCGCCGACCACTCGGACTAACAACTCTGCATGAGCCGCATCCGGAATCACATTTGGCGCCCGGCCTCCCGAGATCGTCCCAATATTCAAAGTACTCGGACCGAGTAATTGGTCTGTTGGCAACTGGACGCGCCGAATCCGCTCGAGCGAGTTCAATAATCTTTCAATTGCTGAATCGCCTAGCTCCGGGTAAGCCGAGTGAGCCATCCGACCTCGGGAATTTACCTCGATTCGCAGCGCTCCCTTGGACCCAAGCGCTAACTTATTTTCGGTCGGCTCACCATTGATGAGGAATCTACTTCCTCGCGGAGTTTTCGCCGCCGCCAGTGCGCCTGCACTGTTCCGTTCTTCGCCGACGACGAACAACAATCCGAAATTCCGTCTGCCTGCCTCAAGCAACTGCTCCACGGCGCCGATCATTGACGCAATGATGCCCTTGGTGTCGCACGCACCGCGGCCATGGATGTACTCGTCGTCTTCACTGCTCGATATGAAAGGAGGAACGGTGTCCATGTGGGTCGAAAGCACCACCGTCGGGTCACCGAATCGAATGAACAAATTATCTCGATCCGTTTCGACCTTTAAACGCTCAAGCTCCCCGGCAAAGCGCTGTGCGAGGTCTCCCAAATAGTGAGCCAGGTAATCGCCCACTTCACGCTCGTTGGAAGTGATTGACTCTATATCAATCAGCCGCCTTGTCAACTCAAACGCTTTCATTTTTTTGGATCCGTAGCGCTCCCCGCTGAATACAATCCGGGGACGGAAAGGCGGAATTTGCAGCTGGAGTTTTCAGAATATCAAAGCAGCCAGTCGATTCTTACCGGGGGAGTACAATAAAGATCTTCGGTTCGGCTATTATCATTTGAAGGAGCTTCGGCAATGGCAGGCACCGCTCAGCTATCGCCTGGCATAGACACTAAGAAACCTGTCATCGTACAGCCGGATCTGTTGAGCAGAAATCTTTGGCTCATCCGGCGGGCTTTAGTTGCGGCTTACGAAGACAATTGTTTCGGCATTGCAAAAGGAGCAGCATATTCTTTCATGCTCTCTCTTTTCCCTATTCTGACGGCTCTCACCGCAATCCTGATCCATGTCCGCGCCCAAGCTGTTGTCCATGTAATAGCCACCTTTATCGTTCAAGTCGTGCCGCCCGGCACGGAAGATCTGATCCTTTCCAGACTTCGTGACCGAGGCCCAGGTGCGATATCGCTGCCCGTCGTTGCGCTTATCGTGTCTTTGTGGGCGGGCTCAGGGGCCATGATCAGTCTGATGGAAGGATTTCAGGCGGCCTACCGGATCCCCTCCGGCCGCCCATTCCTGAAGCAGCGCGCCATGGCCGTTTTTCTCGTAGTGATAGCTGCTGTCCCAGCGGTTGCGGCATCCTTGCTCATCATCTTCGGCGACCGCAGCGCCAAGGCGCTGATCCAGTGGATTGGCGGGGCTCCGGATGCCTACGAACTTAGCGCTCCGGTCGAGATTACGTGGCGTATTGCTAGATACGTGGTGGCTTTCTGTACTACAACCTTTGTTACCGGTTTGCTCTACTACTTCGGCCCTAATCATCGGCCTGAGTTACAGTGCGCCTCCGGCAACTTCCGGTCGCGGTTCGTGCGAGTCTGGCCTGGAGCCTTTCTGTTCACGATTCTCTGGCTCATTGCTACCACAGGCTTTGCCTGGTATGTAGGTCACCGCATCTCCAGCTACAACGTTTTCTACGGGAGCCTCGGCGCCGTCATTGTCCTCTTAATTTGGCTCTATTTGGTCGCCTGTATTGCGCTGATTGGGTGTGAATTCAATGCTGAGCGGGAGCGCATCGATTCTCTGCCTTCTATCGACTAAACACGCACGACTCCTCTGCTGCTGCGCTACTATCCCAAGTTGGCGCATACATGCTGAAAGCGATCCTAACGGATAGCCATTTCTGGATACCATTCCTTGTACTTTGCGGGGGTGTTGTCCTACTCGTTGTGTTGAGTTGAGGACCTCTCCGTTGCCAACTTCCACTGGGTCTTCGATCCGCTCCCCTGTTTCCCTCCATAAACTTGGCACCGCTTGCGGAATCGCCGCCGGCGCCTGGTTAGGAAGCGCAGAAGCGCCAACCAAACTTGTCTCGGCTGGTTACTCACCCGTCATCATCTCGCTCTGCATGGTCGTGGGCGTCTTTGTCGCGCGTTGGACCTTGCCGACAATCATCAAAGGAACAAACTCCGTGGCGCGAGACATGACATCTCGAGCACATCTCATCGTTTGGGCAATTCTGGCGGGCGCTCTGTGGGCGGTTGCCAACACCCTCACGGTCATCGCCATACGAGACGTGGGGCTGTCCATTGCCTTTCCCATTTGGAATACGAACTCCCTGGTCGGCATTTTCTGGGGATGGCTGCTGTTTCGCGAACTCCGGGGAGGAGGTTTCACAACCGCTCTGAAAGTGGTCGGCGGGACGGTTGCAATCATGCTGGCAGCGATGATGCTCGCTTACGCTTCCGTTCACGGCACGTCGTCGAGTCCCGGTCTAACGACGCAAGGGATGGTCGCTGCTCTGGGAGCAAGTGCGATGTGGGGAACCATGTATGTTCCGTACCGCAAGGCCTATCTCAGCGGGATGAATCCACTCTCTTTCGTGACGATCTTCACAGTAGGTGAGCTCGGAACCATGGCCGTTTTAGCTCTTGCTCTTGGGGGCGGCTTCCGGGCTGTCGAGCAACAAATTGTGGCTCTTCGTCCTCTGACGTTTTGGTTGTTTCTGGGAGGTTTCTGCTGGGTGATAGGTGACCTCTTCCAGCAGTTCGCCACAAAGTACATCGGCATCAGTCGTGGAATTCCCATCTCAAACACCAATCAGCTTTGGGGGATGGCTTGGGGCGCTCTCGTCTTCCGGGAACTTGCCGAGGCTGGAATGGGAAGCCGGCTGGCGGTAGTTTTAGGCTCGATTTTGATGGTTTTGGGAATGCTGGTCCTCGGCAGCGCCGCTGTTTCCGCTACGGAACAGGTCTCGTGGCGAGCCGCCGTTGCCCGCGAATGCACTCGCTACGGTCTTTCTTTCGAAGAAGTACTTGCGGCACAAAGCGGGGACGTTGCCGACGGCGCCTTCTCCGCCGGCCGATCCTGGTGGGACGTTTTCGTGCTCGTATTGGCTGTCTCGATATTTGCTTGGGCCGCCTTTGGTACAACTCGGCCCCCAATTCCCGTGCAGTTGACTTGGGCTGTCGTCCTCACCGGCACAATCATCATTATTCTGGCCGTCGTGGGCTGGAAACTTTGGAGTCGGACTCGCTTTTCTTAGTGCGTCATCGTCAGGGCCGAGATCCGCTATCCCCACCAGTCCAGAACTCTTGCAACCATGCTTTTCTTTTCGTTCTTATACTTGATTTTCACGATCCGTCGATTCGCTTTCGACTGCTGGATGAGATATTCGTCGCTCGTCTGAATTAAATCGACTAACCCAAGCTCCTTCGCATGGATTGCGAGCCAATAGTTCCCATCCGCAACTCTGTCGATATCCAGATTCGGCCGGCGCTCTTTGATGAGACCTTTAAAAGCCTCATGCACCGCTTCCAGGCGCTCTCTTTCCACCGCCTCTTTTTGCGGAGTCGGCTCCGAGAATGGACTCAAGGTTCGCTTGTGTTCACCGGCTGTTAGCTCCAAGTAGCGTACGCCAATTTTGTCCATTAAACCTACAAAATTCGGCATACCCGCCACGACGCCGATAGACCCGATGTAGGCGAACGGAGCCGCGACGATCTTGTCCGCAACTGCGGCGCACATATAACCGCCCGAGGCTGCAATCTCGTCCACACATATTGTCAATGGAATACCGGCATCATGAACCCGCAAGAGTTGAGAGGCAGCATGTCCGTACCCATTCACAGTTCCTCCCGGCGATTCGATCCGGACCACCACTTCGTCCTTCCGGCTTGCCAGCTGCGTGATTAGATCGATCTCCTTCCTGAGCGTATCCACCTCCAGGGCTCGTAAACTCGGTTCGAAATCGATGACGAAAACCGTGCTGTCGAATGTTTTATCGCGCTTATGCTTTCGAAACTTTTTCCGTTCCTTCTCCGGAAGTAGTCTTCTTTTAATTTCCTCCACTTGAAAAGCAAGCTCGTTATCGAGCTGAGTAACTTCGATTTCTTCCTCGACCCCTAGCTTCTTATCGCCGAACCTTCCGCCAAGGAGTCGCAGCACCAACACCACAGCGCCTGTTAGGAAGATCAGCGCAAGCAGGATCACAAGAATGTAAAGTGTGACTTCCAAGATGTTCAGTACTGTTTGCATGGTGTCTTTTGTATCCGGGGGGCGTACGCCGGATCTCCAGAGCGATAGCAATTCGATGAGAAACGTAAGCTCGCCATCCAAGTGGAAAAGCTCGGCAGGTCTTTTCTACGTCTCAGCCTAAGCCTAGCAGTCGATGCGGAATTTAACCCGCGAAATCAGGATCGAGAACTGCTGTTTCCTGCTAAAAAGCCCACCTCAGCGTGTCTCTCAAAGCAGAGAAAAGTAAACATTTAGAACACATTTTTCGATCAGCCCGCTCACACCATGCATCTCTAGGGAGTACGAAACTACAGTAACGAAAAATGATTTTATTTCTTATACTTGAGTCGTGCCATTTCAATTAGGCATAGACTACCAGCCCCGCGGCGATCAAGCTGGCGCGATCGACCAGTTGACCAAAGGCGTATTCGAAGGTGAGAAGCACCAGGTTTTGCTGGGCGTTACCGGATCCGGCAAGACCTTCACGATGGCTAAAGTCATCGAAGCATGCCAGCGCCCTGCTCTTGTGCTCGCTCACAACAAAACTTTAGCCGCACAGCTCTATCACGAGTTCAAGAGTTATTTTCCGAAAAACGCGGTCGAGTATTTCGTTAGCTACTACGATTATTATCAACCGGAAGCCTACATTCCTTCCGGCGACGTGTACATCGAAAAAGAAGCTACGATCAACGATGAGCTGGATAAGCTGCGCCTTTCTGCAACCCGCTCTCTCTTCGAACGCCGCGATTGCATCATTGTGGCGAGCGTAAGCTGCATCTACGGCTTAGGTTCTCCGGACGCCTACTATGGCATGCTTCTCATGCTCGAAAAGGGTCAGCAAATTAGCCGGAAGGAACTGCTGCAACGCTTGGTTGAGATCCTTTACGAGCGCAACGACCATGACTTCCGGCGCGGAACGTTTCGGGTTCGAGGCGATGTGGTTGAACTTTATCCGACCTATGATGACAACGCTTTTCGGATTGAACTCTGGGGTGACGAGATCGAATCTCTAAGCCAAATCGACCCCGTACTCGGACAGGTTAAACAGACTTATCTACGGCTGCCGATCTATCCTAAAACGCACTATGTAATGGATGCCCCGACTCGGCAGCAGGCCATGCAAAGCATTGAAAACGAACTGCAATGGTGGCACAAAGAACTGGAGTCGCGGGGCAAGCTCATCGAAGCGCAACGGCTTTATCAGCGGACGATGTTCGATCTGGAGATGATCAAACAGATCGGCTACTGCCACGGCATTGAGAACTACTCTCGCCACTTTTCGGGCCGTTTACCCGGCGATGCGCCGCCGACGCTTCTTGATTATCTTTCAAACGACGCTTTGATGTTCATTGACGAAAGCCATCAGACCATGCCCCAACTGCAGGGGATGTATCACGGCGATCGCTCACGAAAAGATGTCTTAGTCGATTTCGGGTTTCGTCTCCCAAGCGCTCGCGATAACCGGCCTCTCATGTTTAATGAATTTGAAAGCAGGGTCGATCAAATCGTCTATGTGTCTGCTACTCCGGGCCCCTATGAACTCACAAAAGCGGCCGGCGTAGTCGTCGAGCAGATCATCCGGCCGACCGGGCTCATCGATCCGCCTATTGAAGTGCGGCCGATCAAAGGTCAAGTCGACGACCTGCTGCACGAGATTCGCTTGCGCGCGGAGCGCGATGAGCGTGTTCTGGTAACGACGCTCACCAAAAGGATGGCTGAAAATCTCGCCGAATACTACTCCGAAGTCGGCGTCAAATGTGCTTATCTTCACTCGGAAGTAAGTACGCTCGACCGAATAAAAATCTTGCGCGATCTTCGACGTGGCATCTATGACGTTCTTATTGGGGTCAATCTGCTCCGTGAGGGCTTGGATCTTCCGGAGGTCTCGCTTGTAGCAATACTCGACGCCGATAAAGAAGGATTCCTTCGCTCGAGCGGATCTTTGATACAAACCATCGGGCGAGCGGCCAGAAACTTGCATGGGCGAGCTGTCTTATATGCCGATGTAATCACCGAAAGCATGAATCGTGCAACACAGGAGACTAATCGGCGACGCGCGCTGCAAGAGGCCTATAACGAGGCTAACAACATCACACCGCAAAGTATTGTTAAACCAATTGACATGAGTCTCGTCGCGATTGCAGAGGCAGATTACGTCACGGTTCCCTTGGAAGTCGAAGAAGAGTCCGATTCGGAGCTCACAACCGAACAACGCGACACACTCATCCAGGAGTTGGAGTTCAAGATGCGTGAGGCGGCAAAGGCCTTTGACTTTGAAAAGGCAGCACAGTTTCGTGACCGTATCAAAGCCTTGAAAGCGAAAACCATCTATGAAGAAGCTGTTACCAGTAGGCCTGGTGGTTGAAGGGAGATCGACAAATTCAATCGTTCTGAGCTTGCCTAATCTCCCTGCGGAGTTGGGTCCGATTAAGTCTACAACCCTGCGCGTGGCCCGTCGACTTTCAAACTTCTTGCACGCCGGCTACGGTGTAAACAGCTATGAAGATCTCATCCCTTGTCGTCTGCTCCTTATCCGTGTTCCCGACCAAAGCGTAGCGCGCATCGTCGATGAACTTTGCGAGTCGGATCTGGACTTAAGCACCCTGGCCGTGGTTCTCTGTGAAAGCTGGCAATTGGGAGAGGTGCTTGAGCCCTTGCGGGCAAAGGGCGCCGCCGTCGGAACTCTATTGCCCATCATCAGCGCCAGGCGGCGCTGGTTCATCATGGACGGCCAGACCAAAGCGGCGCGGTTGGCCCGGCAATTCGTAGAAGCAAACGAGGGGAAACTCCTTGAAATCAGATCGGGTCGTAAGGAGCTCTACTTCGCGGCGGAACTTCTAGCAACAGCTCTTCCCATCCCGATGTTTGTCGTGGCGCAGCAGGCATTGCGTGAAGCTGGAATCGACGGAAATAACTTGCAATCCCTGCTTGAGGAGTTGGCTCAGAAGATGTTCAAGGACTTTCTCAATGTATCTCGTACGGCTTGGGGAGGCCCGCTGACGGCCTCCTCCCCGGAAGTGGTGGAGACCTATTTTGTCCGACTCCGACAAAATGATCCAGGCCTCGCCAAATTTGTGGACGAACAGTTGTCGATCGCTCGACAGAATTTAACCTTTAAAGTCAAATCTGTTTAACTGTCTGCCACACTCTAATCAGAAATGTTGAAGCGCTATCACTGGAAGCTGAAGAACCGCGAAATCGTGCTTGGCGAGCGCACTCTCATTATGGCGATACTGAACGTCACGCCGGATTCCTTCTCCGACGGCGGTCAGTATTCGGATCCTGACTTGGCCTTCCAGCGCGCCTTGACGCTTCAGGAAGAAGGCGCCGACATCCTCGACATAGGCGCTGAATCCACGCGTCCCGGAGCACAACGAGTTCCTGAAGCGGAAGAGCTGCGCCGGCTGGTTCCGGTACTGAAAAAACTGCGCGACAAATTGGACATCCCCATTTCTGTAGATACCTACAAATCGGCTGTTGCCGAGAAGGCATTAGAATACGGGGCAGAAATCATCAACGACCCTACCGGCGTCCTCCTAGACTTGCAGATACCGCGCGTGGTCACCAAATGGGACGCCGGCCTCATCATCAACCACATGCGGGGCACGCCTGAAAGCTGGTCGCGGCTTGGGCCTATTAAGGATCTGATGCGCTCTATTTCCATCGATCTCGAAGCCGCTCTGAATCGTGTGCGCCAGTCCGGCGTTCAAAAGAACCAGATTGTCATCGATCCCGGCCTCGGTTTTGGAAAACGTCGCGAACAGAACTCCGAAATTATCGGCAGCCTCGCCTCTCTCGCCGTTTTCGATCTTCCTATCCTCATAGGTCCATCGAGGAAAAGCTTTCTTCGAAAAATTACCGACGAATCGACCGAGTTTGCCACGGCAGCGGCTGTGACCGCCAGCATCTTACATGGCGCCCACATGGTCCGCGTTCATGATGTAGCGTCCATGAAGAGCGTGGTTGAAGTGGCAGACTCCATTCGGCAGTTTGCTCCTGGCGAGTCCGAAGAGACTCCGGTTCAGGCTCGTTGGCAGCGCGGGCAATAATGCGTTCCCCGCTGCGCCAGCACTATTTTTCGTATCGGAGTGCCGCACATCGAGCAAGGCTCGCCCTCTTTGCCATACACCTGGTGAAGGTGCTGGAAGTCGCCGGCCAGCCCCGTCGCATCCACATAGTCCGAAATCGATGACCCGCGCATCTCGATGGCCTTCCGGAGTATGCGAATGAGTTGCGTGTGAATCTCTGCCGAACGAGCTCTCGAAATTCGAGCTACGTTGGTACGGGGATGGACTTTCGCTGCAAACAGGAGTTCATCGGCGTAGATATTCCCAACTCCCGACAGAAAAGATTGGTTCAACAACAACGCCTTCAAAGCTCCTTTCCGCTTTCGAAGACGCTCATCGAAAGTTTCGAAATCGATTGTCAGGGCGTCCGGCCCTTTGGCCGCAAAGGCGTCGGGCATTGCCGCATAAACCTCGAGACGACCGAACTGCCGGACGTCGTCAAAAATTAGCGAGCCGTTATCGAGGCGTATAATCGCTCGCGCATACTTCCCGGGATCCGCGTTCCAAAGAAGCTTGCCTGTCATCCCAAGATGAACGTAAAGGACGCCTCCATCGAGATGAAAGAAAATCTGTTTGCCTCGACGCGCTAGCGACTCGATCCGTCTTCCAACCAGCGTCGCTTTATCCGCCGCATTGATATCTCGCATCACACGCTTGGAGCGTACTTCCAGACCCTGAATCGTACTCCCAATCACATGGGGGCCGATTGAACGGACGACGGTCTCTACTTCCGGTAACTCTGGCAAGCTCTATAAGGGTGTCTAGCGGCTGGATGACAAAGAAATCTGGAGCCGAAGACGAGACTTGAACTCGTGACCTACGGTTTACGAAACCGTTGCTCTACCAACTGAGCTACTTCGGCGTCCTTTTGCAGGATACAACAGCGGGGGCAAGCGCCTGGAGCTGATTTCCCACCGGCGGACGCCGGTATTCAGGACGAAGCGCCTGGTACTGAAGGTGAAATCTGAAGTTCGCAACAGGGGTGCATCCTTGTTACAATCCCGGCTATGAGATTTTTGCGAAGTTTGTGCCCCGTAATACTGGCTTTCGGCTTACTGAACGCGCAAACTGGCTCTGCTTCCAAGTCGACCGCTGCGGCCAAATCCTCCGCAAGTGCCGCGTCGAAAGCGGGGTTGGTTGACATCAACACCGCAAGCGCCGACGACTTGGATGCCCTTCCCGGCATCGGGACCGCCCTTTCCAAGAAAATCATAGCCGGAAGACCTTATAACGCGAAAACGGACCTTGTCTCTCGGAAAATTATCCCGCAATCGACTTACGACAAGATCAAGGGCCAAATCATTGCACATCAAGCTAAGAAGTGAGCGCTCAGCAAACGGCGCCTACTCTCCGAGTTCGTCAGAGATCACGAACGCACCTAAATCCGATGTTCGTAGTCGAGCTGTCAGGAGTGTTTGAAGTCCTGGCGGCAACTCGGTAGCGATTGCAGTAGGAGCGATGACATAGGTAAGAACCACCTTTCATCACCTTACTGCCGCCACGCTCCGGTCCCGCCGGGTTGAGACGAGTCCCGACTGCATGAAAGGTGGCGTGGAACCAATCCAAGCACCACTCCCACGTGTTTCCCGTCACCGAATACAAGCCGTACGCATTGGGCGGGAACGCGTCCACCGGAGCAGGCGCTGAGAAGCCGTCCTCCGCGGTGTCGACTTCGGGAAAGTCTCCCTGCCAGACATTACACAGATGGTTGCCGTTCGGCGTCAAATCGTCTCCCCACGGAAACAGCTTCTGCTCTAACCCGCCTCGACTCGCAAATTCCCACTCTGCTTCCGTGGGCAGCCGCTTTCCTGCCCAACTCGCAAACTCATGCGCATCGTTCCATGAAACATGAACCACCGGCTGATGTAAGCGATTTTCCAGCGTCGAATCCGGGCCTTCCGGGTGCCGCCAGTCAGCACGTGAAACCTTGCCCCACCACTCGGCTCCCAGAACCGTATCTTCGATTAGAGCTGAACGTTGCTCGATCGGAATGTGCCCCCGGAAGACAAACGACCATCCAAAGCGCTCCGCTTCTGTCCGATATCCGGTTTTCGAAGTAAATTCAGCGAAGTTCGCGTTCGTAACGGGATATCGATCCACGTAAACTGCATCTAACGTGACTCTTCGGATCGGTCCCTCGCCATCAACCGGAAAGCCATCCGCGAAGTCTGTGCCCATTAAGAATGATCCACCGTCGAGCCGCACCATCTCCTCAATCGATCCGCTTCGAATCCGCTGGCGGCCGGCCGATGTTTGCCGCGACGAATCCGCAAGGACGGCACGTTCTTTGCTCGGTACACAACATGGATTGGGGCTCTGCTTATTGTTCGCTGTCTGCATGCTGTAAACGCCTTCGGTAGAGAAGCTCAGAAACCAGTTCGTAAACGTCGCAAAGTGGCAGAATGCCTGCCGGACGGCGATCGATCAGCTGCGCGAGATGAAAGCCGAACTGAGTCTCAAAAATCGGAGAGATTTCCTGCGCCGCCAGTCCGAACACAACTTCTTCGAACGCTTCGACCATCTCACCGCGGCCAAACCAGCCGAGATCGCCGCCGTTACCGGAACAATCTGAGTATTTGTCCGCGGTTTCTGCGAAACTACCGCCGGCCGCTATTTCAGCTTCCGCCTGTTTGAGAGTGAAATACAGAGATTGCCGGTCAACACCATCATCGAAGTTCTTCACGATTTGCAAGACCCGAACCCGCTCGGGCGCCCAAAATCGGCTTCGATTTGTCTTGTAGTAAAAGGCAACTTCCTTTCTCGTCGGAAGCCGAACCAACGAATCTGCGGACTTATCGGAAGACATCACGCCACTAGGACCAGGATAAGCTTCGAAGCGTGAACGACACGCAACACAAGAAACCGGTCATCGGTTCAGGAAGCCTACCTAAGCCGACGGGTACTAGGAAAGGTGTTGCAACTATGACCATTTGTCTAACAGTAGTAGCTGTTTTGTGGCCTGTCTTTCCATTACCTCGACAAAACAAAATCGCCAATCGATTACAACTGGATTAGCAAACGGCTAATCCAGAGCGGTGCACGATCGTTGGGTGCGGCTATTATTAAACTCTTCTAATTGCAGCAGAAACCGAGGAGTATTCAAGTACAATACGGTCTCTCTCCGTGGAAGTTTACTCACGCCTCAGACAAATCAGAGGACATCGCCGGACGGGTGGGTACCACCGAATGCTAGTACTTGGCGGCGGTGCGTTTCGTTGACAATGTGCTGCATTTCGAACGACAATTCTAGTCATCCCCACCAGTTCCACGGGGAGAAAAAAACACCAGGGCGTGTCGTTCACCTAGCGGTAGCTCCGTCCTCTTGCCCAAGGTTGAGTTACTCGCTTTGCAGGATTTAAGCTTTTGGATCAAATCTGTGAAACTTCCGGTCTTTTGTCAGCTCATCGCTTAATGCGGTTTGAGTGAATGTCACCGGTATGACGCAACGACCTTAGGACTATGCGTCCTCTCCGAGATAGCAGTTACTTCGTTCGTGTTGAGCACAATAACTAACAAATGCAGGAATCGAAGACGCAAAGAGTAGAAGCAGCAGTCAAATTAGAATGGTATGTGTTCAGAGTTCGGCCAAGGCATGAAAAAGTAGTAGCCTCTCAGCTGAGCGAGAAGGAACAGCATTACTTTCTTCCCTTGTTAAAAGAGAAGCGTCGTTGGGGAAAGCGTACGGCGCAGGTGGAGACTCCGTTATTTCCGGGATATGTCTTTTGTGAAGCCGAGCGCTATGAGCTTCTCCCTATTTTGAAGACGCCTGGCGTGGTCGATGTTGTACGGGTCGGCACGTCCCCGGCGCCCGTCAACAAAGACGAGGTTCTTGCCATAAAGCGCGTCATCGATTTAAACGCCAAGATCGAACCTTGTAACTTCCTCAGTGTTGGCCAGAAGGTCAAAATCGTCGATGGTCCGTTTGTCGGTCTGTCTGGTTGTTTGATCGATGTGCGCAATGCAAAGAGATTAGTTTTATCGATTTCTTTACTGCAAAGATCCGTGTGTGTTGAGGTCGATGAAGCGGTGATCTTGCCGCTCGATCAACCTTTTGTTCTTTCCGAATTCCTCCCCTGTGAAGAGACACCGAAGACTCCTTTTTTTAACCGCCGATGAGTGAACACAATTCTCAAGAAATCGTTTTAGAAGCCGACACTCCCACCTTCCGTTCCTATACCGTGGCTAAGAATCGATCGCATGCTGTCACGTTTCGCCTCGGGGAGAGGGAGTATAAAGACCTTCTCAATACCGTCGCATTACAGGGTGCGAGGAGTTTGTCAGACTATACGCGGGCCGTGGTGATGAATAAAGTCACGGAGGCCCTCACCAACCGGTATTTGGAAGATGAAATTTGCAGTTTGAGCAGCCGGCTAGAAGCCTTCGACGTTGCCCTCCGGGATCTGCGACGTCACTTACAGGAATTGTTGAGCCGTACGAACGGAATCAATCCCTAACTGTGAAGGTCAGAACGAGTAGGTCTTAACCAGCAAAGGTGAGCACGACGCAGATGAAAAAAAATTCGAAAACACTTTGGGTCCAGGCGGCGCTCGGAGTCAGTTTGAGCTTACAACTTTCCGCCCAAGTGCCCGTGATGCCAGTCAGCGGCGCGACGGTAGCTCCTACTGCCAATCCGAACACAGCAGTGGCGAACACGGCGGTAGCGAACACACCTCCCGTAGCGCCCATGACAGGACCCGAGCGAAAGGCCGATTACATTCTGGGTCCGGACGACCAGATTGTCATTCGAGCATTCCAGGCGGAAGAGATTTCGGATAAACCGATGCAGGTGACCGGGGAAGGCTACATCAATGCTCCGATGATCGGTCGAGTCAAGGCGGCTGGATTAACAATTGCCCAACTCGAGCAGGAACTCACAAAGAAGCTGTCTACGTATTACGAGCATCCTCAGGTAAGCGTCTTCGTCTCTGAGTATCGGAGTCAGCCCGTCTCGGTAATCGGCGCCGTTAACGCCCCCGGCATGGTGCAACTGCGAGGACCGAAGACCTTGCTACAGGTCATTTCGCTGGCCGGCGGTCTCCGAGCGGACTCGGGGAATGCGATTACGATTACGCGAGAACGAAAACCCGGCGGCCGTCCCTTAGGAATCGGCTCGACCGATCCAACCGGGCGGTTCAGCGTGGCCCAAGTCAATTTACGAGATGTGATGGACGCCAAGACGCCGCAGGATAACGTGACGATCGAAAGCGGGGACGTCCTCACCGTCTCGCGAGCGCAAATGGTCTACGTAATGGGCGAAGTGGCGCGACCGGGCGGATATGTGCTGAGCGATCGCGATTCTCTCTCGCTCCTTCAGGTCTTATCGTTAGCCGGCGGTCTCAAACCGACGGCTTCCGTCAAAAAGACCAGAGTGTTGCGAGAGGAGGAAGGAAAGCCACAGCGAGTCGAGGTGGCCAGTGACGTGCGTCGGATTCTCTCCGGTGATGCTCCCGACATGTCTCTACGGGCCGATGACATCTTATTCGTCCCCAACAACGTCGCGAAGTCAGCCGGCCTTCGAGCCATGGAGTCAGCAGTAAATATCGGCACAGGCCTCGCCATTTGGCGATTCTGATCCCAACGGAGCATAACAGCAATGCAAGACTATCCTCAGCTTATTCGTCGGCCCAATCAAGTGCGGCCTGCTTCGGTACAACTCGGGCAGCCTCCCGCTGGGCTGCAACTTCTGGACGTTCCGGCCGGTCAGCCAAACAGCGAGGGCGTTCGGTATGCAACCATTTTCCGAAGGCATCGGATGGCCTTTCTTACGATCTTTGCCTGCTGCATTCTCCTCAGCTTGCTGGCCACTGCTTTGACGACGAAGTCGTATCGAGTCAAGACGGTGCTGGAGGTTCTGGGTATGAACCAGGACTTCATGAACAACAAAGACCTCGACCCCAATGCGAACGTCGCCACCTCCGACTCCCTCATCGAGACGCAATCGAAACTCCTGCAAAGTGAGACGGTGGCGGACCGCGTAGTCGCGGCGCTGGTTCCGACAATGGGAGACGCCGATTTTCAGCAACCGACCGGGCTCCGCAAATGGGTAACCGGCGGCAAACAGCAGGCGGAATCTCCTGAGGCCGTCATCAGGCGGATGATCGCACGCATGAAGGTAAAGGCGGAAGGCCAGTCCAGTCTGATTTCGGTAACCATCGAAGGGCCGACGCCGGCGCTCGCCGCCCAAACGGCGAATACCTTGTCGAAGCAGTACATAGAGGAACTGCAGCAAGCGCGCTGGAATACTTCGACCCGGACCGCTGACTTCCTGACGCATCAACTGGAAGGATTGCGTAAGAGCCTTGAGAATTCCGAGGATGCTCTCCAGAGCTACGCTCAAAAAGCCGGACTTCTTTATACCGGGGATGCGACTCGCGAGAGCGTCGATACGGACAAGTTACGCCAGATCCAACAGGATCTGGAGCAGGCCAGAGCCCTTCGCTCCGACAAACAGGCTCAGCTCGATCTCATCAAATCCAGCCCCATTGACTCTCTTCCGCAAGTCGTAGATGACGCCAACATACGGGCCGACATGACAAAGCTCACCGAATTGCAGCAGCAACTGGCGGATCTTAGATCCTATCTCACGCCGCAGCACTACAAGGTGCGGCAGGTCGAAGGACAGATCAAAGAGCTACAAGCGGCGATAGAACGTCAGCGCAACATTGTGCTGAGCAAGATGAAGGCGGACTATCAAGCGGCCGTAGCGCGAGAAGAGCTGCGAACGAAAGATTACAACAGCCAGGTCGGGCGGGTATCGGGCCAGAACGTAAAAGAGATCAAGTACAACATCCTGAAGCGCGAGGTCGACGCCAATCGCGATCTCTACCAGTCGACGTTGCAGAAAGTGAAGGAAGCGAGCGTGGTCTCGGCTATGCGATCGAGCAATGTCCGGGTGGTAGATCCAGCCAAGATCCCGAACAAGCCTTACCAGCCGAATCTCATCATCAATCTTGCGGTAGGCACTTTAGCAGGGATCATGTTATCGGTCCTCTATGGCCTGCTTCGCGAGCGATCCGATGAGAGCATCCGAACGCCTGGCCAGGCAACTCGGGCCTTCGATATTCCCGAGCTGGCGGCGATCCCTTCTGCCAAACGCGACGTGCGCATTCGTATTCCGATGAGCGCTGGAACACAGAAGACCGCTCTTGCCGGCTTGTCCTCTTCGAAGCGGATTGAGGGAAGCCGTAATCCGGAGGCGTTTGACTCGATGCTGGAGAATTGCGTTCACACCACCTCCATCGTGGCCGAGTCTTTCCGATCGGCAGTCACTTCGCTCCTGCTGTGGCGGCGCCGGACCGAGCAATCGCCCGTCATCGTCGTCTCCAGTACCCACGCCAAGGCCGGTAAAACCACTTCCGTGTTCAATTTAGGGCTCGGCTTGGCCGAGAGCGGGCGTCGTGTCCTCCTGATTGACGGCGATCTTCGACTTCCTCGCCTGGGTGAAATCTTCGGACTGTCTACCGCCGCGGGCATTAGCGATTTGCTGAGTGGCTCGGCCAGCGTAAGCCTGCTTCGGGAGCTCATCCGAGACACTTCCCTGCCGGGCCTTTTTGTTCTTCCTAGCGGATCGCTGCTCCCCAATGTCACGCAACTGCTGCACTCGGCGAAATTGGACGACATCTTGGAACGACTGCGGACGGAGTTCGATTTTATTCTGATCGATTCGCCCCCCTTGGTTCCTCTTTCCGATGCTCGACTCTTGGGCCAACATGCCAACGGCATGATCTTGATCTGTCGCGCCGGCTATACCAGCATGGAGCAGTTGTCCTCCGTGCAACGGAGATTGACGGAGGACGGGACGACGGTCATCGGCTCGATTTTAACGGATTGGAACGCCAAGTCGGACGATCCTGCTTATCTAAATTCGTATTCGCATTACGCGCGTACCTGAGGAGCTTCGTATCTCACTAGGAAGCGACTTGATTTCGAGAGGGAAAACATTCTGGTCGGCGGAGTGGACTGTTTGTGTCGAATATAGTCTTTTTTCGTCGACCTGAACGTTAATCTTTCAACGCCGCTCTTCTTTTTTTGAGGAGCGGAGCTTACTAAAACCAACCCAACATCAATTACGTGATCAACTCCAACACAGCCCGCACTAGCGCAGCACAGTTTATCCCGACCCGTTTCTCGCTCGGCGTCAAAATTTACTGCACCAGCTATGCCGACGCTACCGATCGGGTCTTAGACTGGGCCAAGGCAGGCGAGTCCCGATCGCTCTTTGCGGCGAACGTTCACACCGTCATGGAGGCGCACGACGATCCTGGATTTCGCGCCTGTGTCAATGAAGCCGATCTTGTCACGCCCGATGGAATGCCTCTGGTCTGGTCCCTTCGTCTGCAGGGACTGGCGGCGGCTCGCCGGGTGTATGGGCCCGATCTAACCTACGTCGTACTCGAACGCGCGCAAGCAGAAGAAGTGCCGGTCGGCTTCTTCGGCGGCTCGGAAGAGGTCCTTGCGCTTCTCTTGCGCAAAGTGCGCGCTCAGTATCCGCAGTTGAACATTGCCTATGCCACTTCACCGCCCTTCCGCGACATGACAGCGGAAGAGGATTCTAAAGTGGTGCAAGACATCGCGGGTTCAGGCGCAAGAATTCTCTTTGTAGGCTTGGGATGCCCCAAGCAAGAGCGCTGGATCGCTGCCCATAGAGATCGCATACCGGCCGTCATGCTGGGCGTGGGTGCGGCGTTCGACTTTCTGGCCGGTACCAAGGCCCAGGCGCCGAACTGGATGCAAGCCATAGGTCTCGAATGGATATTCCGTTTCGCCACCGAGCCGAGAAGACTGTGGAGACGTTACGCCAAACACAATCCTCGCTTTCTGGTGTTGATGCTGATTCAGCTGCTCCGGCAGCGCCATCGAGCCGCCGAAGCAAACTGACTGGACGCAAACTGACTGCAAGCAAACTGAACAAGTTCTGAGCAATGACTGCGACAAGCACCCATCCTCTCGAAGCAGCTAAGTGTCTCGGCCCCCTCGCGCTGCCACTGCTTTCCGAACGCCCGCTGGTCTCCGTCTTGGTCTCGAATTATAATTACGCGGCGTATCTTCCCGAGACCATCACGAGCGTTCTGGAGCAAACATACACCAGCTGGGAATTGATCATCTGCGACGACGGTTCGACCGACGCTTCGGTCGAGATTATTTCGCGCTTCCTGGAACGCGATTCCCGCATCCGGCTCATCCAAAAAGAGAATGGCGGGCACGCCTCGGGCGTCAACGCTGCGTTTGAGGCTTGTAGCGGAACGATTATTTGTCTGCTCGATTCGGACGATATTTTCTCGGCAAATAAGTTGGATCGGGTAGTCGACTACTGCATCCAACATCCCGATCGCGGACTGATCGTTCACCGCATGATGCGAGTGGCCCACGATCGCCAGAAACAAGGCGTATGGCCGTTGGTCGAGTCTCTCCCGGACGGTTGGTATGCGCCACGTTTATTAATGGACGGAGGGATGGTTCCTTATATGCCGCCCACGTCCGGATTATCGATGCGCCGGGAAGTAGCCGAGTACCTGTTTCCGCTTACCGTCAAAGCGCCCCTTCGTATCTGCCCGGACCAGGTCTTGATGCGGCTCGCTCCCCTCGTTACACCCATTGGCGGCATTCAGGAGAACTTGGCCGAACAGCGTCTCCATTACAAGAATACATACGGCACTGCCCGAATCACGGCCGACTCGCTCGCCAGGGAGATGTCCCTCAACCGCGCTCTTTGGGAAGAGCAAAAAGCCTTGCTCCGCTCGATCGACGAAGATCTGGCGCATGCCTTTCAGCCGATCGAAGGCTCAGAGCACATGCTTTTCCTCGACTTTTTACGAGCCAAACTAAGCCGTGATCCGGAGGCGGGAGCGTACCATCACCGGTACTTCGAAGCTCTCAAAACGACGGCCTCACGTAAAACAATCGGGCTGTGGCGCGTCTTGCGTTATGTACCTATGCCTCTGTTTGATCGCCTCTTAAATCTCATGTACGGCCAGAACAAGTTCAAGCAGGCCGTGGCTCGCCTGCGCGGAGTCGCCTAAGACCACGAGCCTATAGGGACTTTTTCTTACACAAGTGACTGTGATCTAAACGCCGCAGTCGTATTGTTGGCGGAACGATTTATTCTATGAATTCTAATCCCCTTCTCAGCATTGGCTTGTTTGTCTATAACGGAGAGCGCTACATCCGGGAAGCTCTCGATTCCTTCCTCAGACAAAGCTTTACCGATTTCGAGCTGATTATTTCCGACAATGCCTCAACGGATAAGACGCAAGAAATCTGTAAGGACTACGCCGCTAAAGATCCCAGGATCCGCTACTCCCGCAACGCCATCAATATGGGTGCGGGCGCCAACGTCCGACGGGTCGTCGAATTAGCCACCGGCAAATATTTTAAATGGGCCGCCTGCGATGATCTCTGTGAACCGGACTTTCTCCGTTCTTGCATCGAATCGCTCGAAGCCGATCCTTCGCTGGTGTTGGCGCACAGCGAAACACGCGTCATCGACGATCAAGGCAGCTTTGTTGAGAAATACGACTGCCACATCCGAACGGCCGCGGCGGATCCGCTCGTTCGGCTCGAGGATCTGCTTCTGGTTGGACATCGCTGCTATCAGATTTTCGGTGTGATCCGAATGGCTGCTCTCAAAGCAGTTCCGCCACAAGGGAGCTACGTTCACAGTGACCGGGTGCTGTTGTTACAACTGGGAATGCTGGGACGATACCACGAAGTTCCCGAAGCTCTCTTTGTCAGTAGAAAACACAACAATCAATCCGTTTGGACCATGCCGGCTCGGGTGAGCGTCAAGCGATTTCGCCTAACACATCACTATGGCTCTCTCCCCAGCATCGAGTGGTGGGACCCAGCTAAGCGCAAAAAGATCGCCTTTCCGGAATGGTTTGTCCTGCGCGAGTATTATCGCTCCATAAAAAACTCACCGCTTTCGTTCCGGCAGCGCTCGCAAGGGTGCTTATTGCTCGGCGCCTGGATTAAGCAACATCATCGACGGCTTGCCAAAGACCTGCTGGTGGCCGCCGATCAAGTTCTATTCAATTTACAGACGAAATTTAGTCGAACCACAGATCTGAAGAGCATAGAGGGGGAGTCTGCATGAAAGTAGCAATTCTGGCCGGAGGAGTCGGTTCTCGCTTGGCGGAGGAGACGGAAGTCAAGCCCAAGCCGATGGTCGAAATCGGAGGAAAGCCCATCCTCTGGCACATCATGATGTATTACTCGCAATTCGACTTCAACGAATTCGTCGTAGCGTTGGGCTATAAGGGTGAAGTCATCAAGAAGTACATGGTGGACTATTGTTCCCTCAATCGGGATCTTACCGTCAACATGAAAACCGGCGCCGTCAAGATGAAGGAAGGTCCCATGCTCGACTGGACGGTCGAGTTAGTCAATACGGGCATGACGACTCAGACCGGCGGTCGCATCAAACGTCTACAGCCTTACATCGGCAACGAGACCTTCATGCTTACCTGGGGCGATGGAGTCTCGAATGTCGACTTGAACGAATTACTCAGATTCCATCGCTCGCACGGCAAGCTGGCCACATTAACCGCCGTCCGGCCGACCGCTCGATTCGGTCATCTCGAGATGAACGGCAATCAGGTGACGGAATTTTCAGAGAAACCGCAGACTAGAGAAGGCTGGATCAATGGCGCGTTCTTTGTGATCGAGCCGGAAGTGTTCGACTACATCGAAGATGACACGACCCATTGGGAGAAGGAGCCGCTCGAGCGTTTAGCTCGGGAGGGGCAGCTCATGGCTTATCGTCATGACTCCTTCTGGCAGTGTATGGACACGCTGAGAGAAAAAAAATATCTCGAAAGTTTGTGGGAAGGCGGCAATGCGCCTTGGAAGATTTGGGAGGAGAAAAATGAGAGTATTGATCACGGGTCACGAGGGCTACATCGGAACGGTCCTAGTGCCCATGCTGCTGGCAGCGAAGCACGAAGTAACGGGTCTCGATAGCAATCTCTTTGGGCGCTGTACCTTTGGCGAAGGCCTTCGGGAAATCCCGACGATTCGGAAAGATGTCCGCGACGTCACCGTTCGGGACGTCGAAGGATTCGATGCGATTCTGCACCTGGCCGGTCTCTCCAACGATCCCCTGGGCGACCTGAACGCGGATCTCACCTACGAGATCAATCACCTGGCCTCGGTTCGATTGGCGGAGTTCGCCAAGCAGGCCGGAGTGAACCGTTTCGTCTTTTCCTCCTCTTGCAGCAACTATGGCGCGGGCGGCGAAGATCTGCTCAACGAAAGCTCTCCCTTTAATCCCGTGACCCCGTATGGAATCTCGAAGGTGCGGGTAGAACAGGATGTCGCCAAACTCGCGAGCGATCGCTTCAGCCCCACGTTCCTGCGCAATGCTACCGCCTTCGGCGTGTCGCCGCGGCTGCGCTTCGATCTCGTCTTGAACAACCTGGTGGCTTGGGCCTATGCTACAGGACAAGTCTTCATCAAGAGCGACGGCACGCCCTGGCGTCCCATCGTTCATATCGAAGATATCTCTCGAGCTTTCCTAGCAGCGCTCGAGGCGCCGATCGATTTGATTCACAATGAGGCCTTTAATGTAGGCCGGAACGAAGATAATTACCGGGTTCGCGAGTTAGCCGAGATTGTAAAGGAAACCGTGCCCGGAACCGAAATCGAGTATGCCGCCGATGCCGGACCGGACAAGCGTTGTTACCGCGTCGATTGCAGCAAGATTCGCCGGGTTCTCCCCAGCTTCGAGCCGCAGTGGAACGCCAGACGGGGCGCTCAGGAGCTTTATCAGACTTATCAAAAAATCGGCTTGACGGTAGACGAATTCGAAGGCATTCGCTACAAGCGCATCGCGCATATTCGCGCCTTGATCGCGGAGGGGGCCATCGACGAAAACCTGCGCTGGCAGAAACAAGCTTCGCCGATCGTCGAACCGGTCGAAACCGTAGGAGCTCATTAATATGCATCATCCTGATTTTCAATGTCGGGCCTGTCAGGCGACCGGCGTCGAATCGATCCTTTCGTTTGGTCAGACGCCGCTCGCCGACGCCCTGCTCACCAAAGAGCAACTGACTTCGTCCGAAATCACGGCGCCGCTAGACCTGGTGTTCTGTCCCAATTGCTCGCTGGTGCAAATCACCGAGACCGTGCCGCCCGAAATTCTGTTCTGTCGAAACTACCCTTACTTCTCCTCCGTTTCGAAAGCGCTCCTGGCACACTTCGGAAAGAGCGCTCGGCAGATTTTAGAAAACAGGGAGCTCAATGCGAACAGTCTGGTGGTAGAAGCCGCTTCGAACGACGGCTACATGCTGCGCAACTTTGTCGAAGCAGGAATTCCGGTTCTGGGCATCGATCCCGCCGACGGTCCGGTTCAAAACGCCATCAAAGCAGGTGTCAATAGCGTCTGCACCTTCTTTACAAAGGAACTGGCAGGCAAGCTACGGGAAGAGGGAAAGCAAGCCGACGTTTTTCTGGCCAACAATGTCCTCGCTCACGTCGCCGATCTCAACGGCTTTGTCGAAGGCGTCAAACTCCTTCTGAAACCAAACGGTATGGCCGTCATCGAAGTGCCCTATCTGGTCGACTTGATCCAGAAGTGCGAGTTCGATACGATTTACCACCAGCACCTCTGTTACTTCTCCGTGATCGCTCTCGATCGGCTATTCAAGAGTCACGGGATGTTCTTGAATGATGTCGAACGCGTCTCGATTCACGGCGGCTCGTTGCGTCTCTCGGTTGAAAAATTGGAAAAGCCCACGAAGCGACTCCACACTTTACTCGCCGAAGAGCGCGAAGCAGGAGTGGATCGGCTGGATTACTATCTCAGCTTCGCGGCGCGCGTGGAGGAGATCCGAACTAACTTAACTTCCCTGCTGCAAGATTTAAAACGCAAAGGAAAGACCATCGCTGGCTATGCTGCCGCCGCCAAAGCAACAACTTTACTGTCCTATTGCCAGATCGATAAGCAGCTCCTCGATTACATCGTGGATCTTAATGAATTCAAACAAGGCCGCTTCATGCCCGGCAATCACCTTCCCATTCACTCCCCGAAAAAGCTGATGGAAGCGAAGCCGGATTACGTTCTCGTTCTAGCCTGGAACTTCGCCGACGAAATCATGAAGCAGCAGCAAGCCTACAGTAGCGCCGGTGGTAAGTTTATTATCCCGATCCCCGCGCCCGCCATTGTGTAGGACAAAAGTCAAACCAGCCATTCACAAATAAAAGTTGCAAGGAAGCCATGAACACGATTTACACAGATTCCCAGATCAGTGACGAGAAGCGACGTCAGCATCTCTACGAGGGTCAACTCTTTACCTTTTCGAATCGGCCGAGCATCCGCGCTCTCGCGGACTTCGCCGCTGAAATGATCTCCGAGGCCTTCCCCGGCCTCGATCCTCTGACCGCTCAATACAGCATGCCGGTCGAGAAATTCGTCGAAATTTTCGGTCCGTTGAAGCCCAAATTTATTCACCACCCGGAATCGAAACGACTGATCCGGGAGATCCTCAAGGATTTCGGCTGCGATATCGAGGAAACCTATCAAGACGTTCCCCGTCTCCGCGCCGTCACCTCCGACGCTTATCTGACCTCCGGCGTCGGCTACGCCCATCATCTCCACCGCGACACCTGGTACTCGGCGCCGTCGAGCCAGATTAACTGGTGGTTACCGGTCTTCGAGATGGCATCCGAGAGTTCGATGGCGTTTCATCCCCGCTATTGGAGCGACCCGGTCCGGAACGGCTCCCCCTCGTTTAACTACTACGAATGGAACAGCACCGGACGTGCGAGCGCTTCCCAGCACATCAAGTCCGACACCCGGAAACAGCCCAAACCGGAGCAGGAGATGGAATTGGATCCGCAGGTCCGCATCGTGCCCCAGCCGGGCGGCGTGATTCTGTTCTCGGCAGCCCAGATGCACTCCACTGTCCCGAACACATCGGGCCGCACCCGATTCAGCATCGATTTCCGAACCGTGAACCTCAACGATGTGAAGAATCAGACCGGCGCCCCCAATATCGATTCCGAATGCACGGGAACTTCGCTGCGAGATTTTCTCCGTGCTTCCGATCTTAGTCCCATGGCAGAGGAAGTCGTGCAGGCTTACGACAAAGACTCCGTCGGCGAAGGCGTGCTCGTCTACAAGCCATAGAGGCGTCTTCTCAGATTCTCAAGGGCGAGCGGAGACAAGCGCCAAGTTCTTCGCTCGCCCTGCTTCGCTCGCTCTTTTCCGAACAGACCACTGCCACCCTGGTTTGTGACCTTGCCTCCCTGGGGCGCCGGTCCTCGCATCTCCTCAATCAAGAACTCCATCTATATGTCGCAAGAGAAAACCTGTCCTAACTGCCTTTCCGGAACTTTGAAAGCCTTTCATCAAGTTCAGTGCGTGCCGGTTCATAGCGTCCTCCTGATGCCCACGCGAGAGGTGGCGGTTGGCTACCCAAAGGGCGATATTACTCTCGGCTGCTGCAGTGTGTGCGGCTTCGTCTCGAATACGTCCTTCGATGCCGGCGTCCACGAATACTCGACCCAATACGAAGAAACGCAAGGCTTCTCCGGAACCTTTCGCGCCTTCCACTCCCGCCTGGCGGATAGCCTCATCGAGCGCTACGATCTCCACAACAAGAAAATCGTCGAGATCGGCTGTGGGAAGGGTGAGTTTCTTACTCTGCTCTGCGAAAAGGGAGGCAACCATGGCATCGGCTTCGACCCCGCCTTTGTTCCGGATCGCAATCCGGCGCGTCCGGACTTGGATATCCGCTTTGTGCAAGATTTCTACTCTGAAAAATTCGCCGACGTTCAGGCCGATTTCTTCTGCTGCAAAATGACGCTTGAGCACATACCGGACACCGCCCATTTTGTTCGCACCGTGCGAACGGCGGTGGGCGATCATCCGGAAACGACGGTCTTCTTTCAGGTGCCGGATCTGATGCGCGTCTTAGAGGATGTTGCCTTCTGGGATATCTATTACGAACACTGCTCCTATTTCTGTGCCGGTTCCCTGACCCGTGTTTTCCGCGAGGCCGGCTTCGATGTTCTCGAAACCTGGACCGACTACGATGGCCAGTACCTGATGATCACGGCGCGCCCCGCCCAGACCATTGGTCCGGCTTCGGCCCTCGAGCTCGAAGCGCCGCAGCTAGTTGCCGACGGCATCCACGACTTCCTCGAAAAGCAGGCCAAGCGGGTCCATTATTGGCGGCAACAGCTCGAAGATCTGTCCAACACCGGGCAACGCGCGGTGGTGTGGGGATCGGGATCGAAAGGAGTGGCCTTTCTGACTGGTCTCGGTCTCAAGGACGGCATCGAGTATGTGGTAGACATCAATCCTTACCGGCAAGGTAAATTTATGGCCGGAACCGGCCAGGAAATTGTGGCGCCGGAGTTCCTACAGTCCTACAAACCCGATGTAGCAATCGCCATGAACCCGGTCTATCAAGCGGAAATTAAAGCGGATCTAAATCGAATGGGTCTCACCACTTCTGTATTGGCGGTGTAAGATTGACTCCATCTAGTTGATCGGTAGCAGGCTTCGCTTTGCGAATCGCAATCTTCGACTACAAAATCACGCGTGACAATCCGATCGGCGGATGTCATCTCCGCATGCTCCGCGCCCTCGCCGACGAGCACCAGTTCACCGTCTTCGCAGTCGACTTCGACAACCCGCGGCCGGATCGGATCAAATGGGTTCGGATTCCCCTCAGCATCCGTCCCTTGGCGCTCTTGTTCATCAACTTCCGAATCCTGGCGCCTCTGCTCTATTTCTTTCATCTTCTCCGCACACGGGAGCGATTCGACCTCGTGCAAATGGTCGAGAGTAATCTGGGCCTCGGCTCGGTGTCCTACTCTCACTTTTGCCACCAAGCTTATCTGCGGCATCACTGGAAAAAATCGCAGAGCCAGGGTCTCCGAGGCGCCCTTCGCTGGCTCGATCATCGCTTGCACGCCTGGTTTGAATCCCGAACCTACGCTCGAGTCGATCACATCCTGGTTCCTTCCCGAGGCTTGGCGCGGGAACTCGTGCAGGAGTTTCCGGGCGCCCAATCCAAAATCCGCGTTCTTCCAAACGCCATCGATGTAGAGCGACTCCGCCGACCGAAGTTGTTCGATCGAACTGCGTTTCGGAACTCGTTGGGCTTTCGAACCGAAGACACCATCTTTCTGTTCGCGGCTCTCGGACACTTCGAGCGCAAAGGTCTTCCCACTCTCCTCAGCGCCTTCTCCCGCCTCTCTGAACCGAACGCCAAGCTCCTCGTCGTAGGGGGCGAAAAAGATCTGATCGAGAAGTATCGCGCCCAGATTGCAAACACCGAGGCCGAACCGAAAGTCTGTTTCGTCGGCATGCAGGCCGAGACGAGCCCCTACTTCTGGGCCGCCGATGCCTTTGCCTTTCCCTCTCACTACGAGACTTTCTCGCTGGTCGCCTACGAAGCAGCAGCCGCGCAACTTCCCCTGATTGTCCCTCGCTTAAATGGAATCGAGGAAATCATGCGCGATGGCGAAACCGGCTTCGTCGTAGATCAGAACGTCGATCGGCTCACCGCCGCCTTGGAGCGCTTCCTCGCTCTTCCGCGCTCTCGCCGCGAACAAATGGGCGCCGAAGCGCAACGCCAAGCAACTGCTTACAACGAGCAGCGCTTTATTCAACGATGGCAAGAGTTCTATCGGCAGTGCTTCCGTCCAGCGGTTTCGGAAGACAATCCCGAACAACTGCTCGAACCGGCCTCGGCCGAAGAAATCAAGCGCTAAAGAAAATTAAGCAATAGAAGAATCGCATGTACGACTACGCCATCATCGGAGGAGGAATCATCGGTCTCTCCACCGCCGCCAAGCTCGCCCTTCGTTTTCCGAACAAGAAGATTCTGCTGCTCGAAAAGGAAGCCGGGTGGGCTGCCCATCAGACGGGCCGCAACAGCGGTGTCATTCACTCCGGCATCTACTACAAGCCCAAAAGCTTGAAAGCCATCCTGGCTCGGGAAGGAAATCGTTCCATGGTGGCCTTCTGCGAAGAGCACGGCATTCAGCACGACGTGTGCGGCAAACTCATCGTGGCCACCGAAGAGAGCGAACTGCCGCAACTGGAACGCCTCTACCAGCGCGGTCTTGAGAACAGCCTCATCGTCGAGCGTATGTCGCCCCAACAGGCGAAAGAGGTGGAACCCAACGTTTCGTGTCTTGCCGCGATTCGCGTTCCCAGCACCGGTATTGTCAACTATCGCCAGGTCAGCAACTCACTTGCTGCCACCTTCCAAAGCTTAGGCGGCGAGCCCACGCTCAACACCAAGGTTTTGGATCTCAAGAATGGACCTCGCTCCGTCATCCTCGAAACCAATCAGGGCAGCTTCGAAGCCAAGTTCGTGATCAATTGTGCCGGCCTGTACAGCGATCGGGTCGCCCGCTTCGACGATCGGGAACTCTCGGCCAAGATCGTTCCTTTTCGCGGGGAGTACTACGAGCTGAAGCCGGACCGTCGATCCCTCGTTAAACATCTGATCTATCCGGTTCCCAATCCTCAATTTCCATTCCTCGGCGTTCACTTCACCCGCATGATAGACGGCAGCATTCACGCCGGTCCAAATGCTGTGTTAAGTCTCAAGCGCGAAGGCTACAGCCGAACCAGCCTCAACCTGCGAGATGCACTCGAGACGGCTACTTTTCCGGGTTTTTGGCGACTCGCCTCCAAACACTGGAAAGACGGCTTTCAGGAAGTGGTACGCTCCTTCAGTAAAGCTGCCTTCGTGAAAAGCCTGCAGCGACTGGTCCCCGCGATTCAAGAGAGCGATCTCGTTCCCTCTCAAGCCGGAGTTCGCGCCCAAGCCCTGCAACCGGATGGCGCTCTCGTCGATGACTTCCTCATCGTGCAGCATTCTCGTTGCCTGCACGTCTGCAACGCCCCTTCCCCCGCTGCTACGGGCTCTCTAGAGATCGCCTCCTATATCGTCGGCCAGATCTCTGAATCGGCGGCGGCGGCTTAAAGGTCCTCTCCTAAATCCTAAACAAGCTGTCTCTCGCGCACGCGAGCTGGCATCGTCTGCGACAGTGAAGCGTACCGCTTGTACATATCTTGGGCCACTTTATCCCAGGTGAAGTACTCCAAGGCGCGTCGTCGGGCCGCCCTCCCCAACGTAATTCGAACCGAGTCGTTTCTTAACAGCTTGAGGATCGCTTGCGCAGTTGCTTGCGGATCGTTTTTCTCGACCAGGAAACCGTTCTCCTGATCGATCACCGTTTCAACCGTCGCTCCTGACCGGCTCGTGACAACCGGCGTTCCCGCTGCCATTGCCTCGACCGGAGGAAGTCCGAACCCTTCATTCCAGATCGGTGTGAAAGCAAATACATCGGCGTCGTAATAATAATCGACAAAAGTCGATCGCGGCTCCACCATTCCGACCAAAGCCACCTTACTCGCGAGATCCGGCGTGATCATGCTTTCGAGATAAGCCGTATAAAAATTCGAACCGTTCTTCTGAGTGAGAAGCGTCGACGCGCCTCCCCTTACAGTCTTACGAGCGTAGTACGGTGACACACTTCGAATCGAAGTGCGATCCTTCCGATCGAATACCTCTTCTATCGGATAGGCCCCATTCGGCCCAAGAATGTCGAGCCGCACGTTCGGATACTCGCGGACAACAATCCGGAATGCCTCGATCAATACATGCAGCCCTTTGTGAGGAGAAACCGCACCCGTGTACAGAATCTTCTTCATCCTCCGATCCGCCATCGCCGCATAGTCTTTTTCGCGCCGAAATTCGGTTGCGTCGATGCCGTTGTACATCGTTTCACAACGATCCGCAAAAGCCGGGAAGTCTCGTCGGGTCTTTGCGGTGATGTAGTCGCTGACCGTGGTTATAAGATCGGCGCTGCGCAGTCGCCGCGCCAGCATCTTCGGGTTGGTTTGAGAGAACCACTCCGCATGCAGGTGAAGCACAATCTTCGAATTCGGATTCATCTCTCGCAAAATCGGAAGATATTGCGAGGAGTGCTGGACATGAATGACATCGCAGCGTTCTTTCTGCAAATCCAAAGCCACCTGACGGCCGTAATCCGGATACAACATCGACGAGGTGGAGATCGGCGCCGACGTCGGGACGAACCGAGACAGCTTTCGCCGAGCCCGGAAGAGCAGCTTGTTCGAAGCAGTCGCCGGAATCAACCGAAACTGCGGGTTGCCGGTGAGAAACGAAGGATCGACGTTCGGATGATTGTCCTTGAGTCCGTAAACCAGGACTTCACACGATCGGGACAGAGGATAAACAACCCCGTAAGTACAGTTCCCCACCGAGTTCTGATACGGCGGCAGAACGGTATCGATCGGTTGATTGATAAAGGCGATCTTCATTCCATTGCTCAAACGCTAAATCGCAGCCTGACTCTCACTAACGCGAAACCGGTAAACAAGATTACTTGTTCTCTGTGGACTTTCGGTATTGGAACTCTCATATCTCACAGCAGACGTGAAAGAAAAGCTCCTCGAACACAATGATGAGTGCCCGAGGAGCTTTAGGTCGACAGAAAAAATACGGCTCTACCTAGGCTCCCTCGCAATCGATCGGGTTCAGCTGAGCCGTGACCGAGAAGGGAGCGCTTACGTTCCTTTTGCGAAGAAAATAGTCTAATTACCGACTACAGCGTCCGTACCAAGTAAGAGCCGACTCAAATCAGGAAGCTGCGCCGGACAACTGCTCAGGATGGTGTTGTTGAAGTAACTCGCGCCTTGCGAAGGAGCGGTCTCTTGTCCCACTCCCATAGAAGCGCCCTTCCCCAATGCGCACGAGTAATTATCGTGGATTTGTGCGTTCGGCGCCCCATCCACAGTAATCCCCTGAGAAGCGTAGCCGGCAACTGTATTGTCGTAAACCTGCAAACGAGAGCCGGCAGCTTCTATCCCCGCCGCATAATTGCCGCTCGGTCCTTGTTGAGTCCAGTAGAACGTCGGGCCTACCATGATGAAATTATTTCGAATGATTGCTCCATCCCCGCCATAAGGCGCCGGGTTGGAATACGAAATCCCGAACGAATCCCAAAAAGGATCCGCGAAATCGGTAATCCGGTTCGATTCGATCGTAATGTCATACGTGTCCGGACCCGCTTGGGCCGGCTGCGACCCACCGCAACCGATAGCCCCTTGGATCTCGATCCCCATCCGATGAATTCCCGTCATCACATTGAATCCGACATACACGTTATGACTGGACCAGGATTGCGAAAAGCAGATCCTGATCCCTTCCCCAACAAAATCGAATGTATTGTGGTCAATGCTGGTTTGATCTAAACCGAACAGAGTCATTCCGGCGTTGTTCTCCTGAATCGACTTGGTCGTTCCATCCGGGCGCGTCGAACCGCCCGGCATGATGTTCTTGAACGTGTTGTGATCGATCGACGAGTTCCGAAGCCCGCCACTCGAAAAAATGCCGGTCCTCAAAGTCCAATTCGCCGACTGCGATGTGATGTTCTGAAACGTGTTTCCTGAAATCTTGATATTCGTTCCAACTCCACTCGGCGAAATCAGTCCGCCTCCATCGAAAGTTAGCCCCGTGATGGTAATGTTATTGGCGTTATACCCTGGGAGGGCCATAATTGAATTTCCTCCCGAAGCCACCAGTCTCGCGCCCGAGGCGCCGGCATAAGTGACATTCGATTGCAGCGTAAGCAGACCAGTCACTCTATAGGCGCCGGCTGGAAACGACAGTGTCCCCGAACCCGTAGCGTTGATCGCTTTCTGGAGAGCCGATGTATCATCGGTCGCCCCATCTCCCTTTGCTCCAAAATCGTAGACCGAAGCGCTGCCGTAAGCCATCCCAGGTCCAACTAACGATAGGCTCCAAAGCAAGCTGGTCGAAATGAGGCGCAGAAGTCGTGTCGTCTTTCCGTAAACTCGACTTGCTTCTCTCTTGTATCCACACACGTCCCTTAACTGCTGGTTGACAGCACTTATCAAAATTATTTAGTCCAATCTGTTAAATTTCAAATCGCGGAGATGCCGTTGTACAGCTAGGCCCAGCTAGGCCTCTCAGCTACATGGCGGAAGCGTAGTCACCCAAAAAGATGGAGGTGATCTCCGACTACGAGGCTCTGTCGCGCATCACGAGTGCGTTCTCCGGCACCGCCGATTCTTCACTCGCTCGTCCAGTATCGCATCACCCGTATTTTTCCTTAGCTTCGACGACGTCAGCTGTCTGAGCCGCCCACGGCAGCAAGCGTTTTCCAACCGAATAGTATGAGACCGCAGCCGAGACAAAAGCGAAAATCAGCTTCTGCGAGAAGCCGCAAGACGGAAGTTCAAGCGACGTTCGTTATCGCGAAACGCTGTTGCTAAACGTGTCCGGCCGGCAGAAGCGCTTCCGGTCGCCTCACCACAATCGGCTGCCGAACCCACTGTTGTTGCTGAGGCTGAACGCCGGCGCGTTTTTGGAGGAGTGGAGCGACATAAAGTCCTAGCTGAATGTAGAGAGGAATCGCGCCCACGGGCGTCTCGAATACATTGCCGAAGAGGGCCGACATCAGAATAAAACTCCAGCTGGCAAAACCGTAAGCTTGTCCGGTTTCTTTGTAGACCAACCACAACAAACGTAGAATACAGCCTTGCAGCGTCACAAAAATTCCAAGACCGATCAAGCCCGAGTAACCCAGCGCGAAGTAAAGCACATTATGCGGTGTGCGAATATCCATTCCCTTTAGATAAGAGACCAGGTCTTTGATCGGATATCCATAACCCAAGCCGAAAAGCAAACTGACTTTGTTCTTCGCCACCTCCTCCCTTATCGCCTTCCACCAGTTCTCTCGCCACGAAACGGTTCCTGCATACGTTGCTGAGTTCTTGCTGTAGTCGTGGGCCAGTTCGGGGTCTATGGACGAAAGTGCGCGTCCCAGGATCTCGCGCGTGGACACCTCCGCTTCTCTCGCTGGATTGTAAAAGCGGATGTCGGCCACAAAACCGATCACCAGCAAGCCAATCACAAGACCAATTACCGCCATCAGCCGGTTCAGTTTCTTTTCGAGAATGCCCCAGATTAGAAGAGCCCCGGTAAATCCGAGCCAATCGGCGCGAATCTGCATCGCCAGGGTCATGAAGCCGCACATGATGATCGGAAACCAAAATTGCGCCGGATTTGGCTCGAGACACAGCAGTCCAAGAAGCGCCCCGGAACCGGAACCGGGCGGCCCCAAGATGGGAACGTCCGAACCCGGAATCATAATCTGCACATTTTTCAGGAACGCCATGTTCAGAGGCCCGTAGATGGCGGTGAACCAAGCGCAAATCCGGATATACTTCCGTAACAAATCGGGCCGCGCCATGCCCGCCCAGATGCCAAGGAAAACATAAAGGGGATAGAGATTGAAGACCAGAATTTGAATTGCCGTCAACGCATCGTTCCCGGACAAAATGCCGTAGACCACCTCCGCGATTCCATACATCAAAGAAATCAACAATGTCCAGGAGAGTGGACTGAACTTGGTGCGATTCATCAACGTCGAGAACCATCGGTCAAAAAACGCTCTTTGGTTGAAAACCATGAACAGAACAAGAGCGACATCACCGATGAAAATCTTAGCCGGAGGTATCCCGATATAGGCGAAGGCTCGCCCGAAAAAACTGTATCCAAGCAGCAGAACGAAGGCTAACTTCGTCCAGTTGTCCATCTTCGCCGGGGCCTTTGCCCCTGCTTGGCTGTACCCCCAAGCCGGAGCTGAATTTGCCGAAAGACGAGAAGCTAGCATAGAAATCCGTTTGGCGGAAAAACTCCCGAAACACAGGACGTGAATGCAAGTAAACTGTAAACCGCGAGACTCCTCATTCTGCGCCCGCTGAACTAACCGTTAACGACTCAGCCTCTCGGCTCGCCCGCTTTCCCTTCTTAGGGGAACGAACACGGGATAAACGCGAGTCGATCACTTCCCGATAAAGACCTCTCATCAACTCCGCGCGTCGTCGCCACGTCTGCTGCTCCGCAAATCGCAGGGCTCCTCTCGACATTTCAGAGCGGTAATCAGGCTCCGAGGCAAGCGCTTGAATCGCCAACGCGAGATCCTTTACCGTGTCATCCAGACTGCTGACCGGCACTTTAATCGACGCATCTTCCGGAACGAACGCTCCCACTCCCTGGTGATTTACGGTCACCACCGGCAGCCCGTTCGACAAAGCCTCCAACACTACCGAGCCGAATGTATCCCGCAAGCCGGTGAAAAAGAAGGCGTCGCAACTTTGAAAAAGCGACGTCATCTCGGCGTGGGGAACGCGTCCCAAAAAATCGACCCGGCTGTCTAAACAAAGAGAGCTTGCCAGACTCCGCATGTCCCCTTCCGCACTGCCCGTTCCCGCCACCACCATCCGAACGGCAGGGTTCTCATCGAGCGCCATCGCATGTAAGGCTAATAGCAATCCCTTTTGCGGCTCGATTCGCCCCGCCCACAGCAGCGTGAACTGCTCCGACGTCGGTTTCGGCCCAAGCTGCGGAAGGTCACCCGACACACCGCAGTCCAGAAACAGACGAACATTGCGAGCGCCGGCTTTCTCTAAAAGATCTCGCGTATCGAAATTGGTCGCCAACACTAATTCAGCGCTTCGTGTGCTCTTTTTTAATCTTGGCGAGAACGGTAAACTTCGAACATAGAGCGTCCTTAAGCGCTCTTTCAGCCGGTTCGATCGAATTAAACAGAGAAACGGCTTTGGAATCGTCTGGCCTCCCCCCACCGGACCCCACACACACGGCACTGGTAGTCGCCAAAAAGGCGGAGAAATCGCGATGGTTGTCCAACTTACGTGATGCGCAATGTCAAACTTGACCTGCTCACAAAGAACACCAGCCGTTCGGTAAGCCTCCCGAAGCCACAGAAAATAATGCAAACGAATGCCCTTTTCCTGTTCTATCCCAGGAACCCAGGTATCGAATCGGCTGTTGGTAGTAACCCAATTGAACCGGAGTCTCGAATTCGGATTCTGCTCCAAAAAAGCATCCACCCGGGACTTGTACTCGGGATGGGCTATCACCCACACCTCGTCGCTGTCCGCCAGACTCCACGCCCAATTCCAAGTGTTACCGGGTTCAGATCCGAGTCCCGGGCCGCAAGCGTGACCAATAATTAAAACTTTCATGGTAGATCGCCGGAGCGTGTCGCGCTTCTAGCTCCTCGAGCCACTTCTCGAATCATCGAGGCGATAAATCGAGGAAAAACCGCTCGCCGCAACCTCTAGCGGAAGAAGCAAGCCGTAGCGTTGTGATAAATTACACGTGTATAAATTCACAGGTTCTGGAACAGCTTGTAGCAAGCTCGCGCTGTCTCACCCTCGCTACTTCGCAACTCAACAGCAGACGTACTCGCATTGTGTCCGAACCGCAGCATTATGTCAATCTTCCGCCGCTTGAGCCGGCATAATCTGGTACTGGTATTTGAAAACTCCAGCCCCCCAAATAGATCCTAAATAAAAAGAAATGAGCCAGACCTCCCGTAATTCCTTGGGAAATCTGGCTCGCTTTTACCGAATTACATTACTTCGCAATCGAATAAGCTATCTCTCGGATCTAATTTCGGCGCTAATCAAAGTGACTAGAGGTGATACTTCGCCATCAGATAGCTCTCAATCGCACTCCGCTCAGTGCCGCTGAGAGCCCGCTTGTAAACGATGACTTCCGATACGTCACCGTTGAAGTAGGAGTTGTTATACCCCTGGCCTAGTAGCGCAGCATTCCCGATTCCAGCAAGCGAAGACTGCTTGCCCGAGAAACTGGCAACGTTTTGGGCGTTGAACCACATTGAGTCGGTCGTACCGTTGTGTTGCCACTCGCTCAGCCCGAATGATTTTGTGCGGGTCAGAGCGAAATTGTAAGTAGACTCGTTGCCGACCTGCGTCGTGCCGAATCGGAAGCGTGATTTGGTCTGGAAAGGACCGAAGTAAGTCGTACCCCACCAGGCCGTCTCAGGCCAGCACAGCAAGGCCGAGATGGCGCTGCTATCAGTGCTGTCCACCGAATTCGCTGACACGATGAAGACAGTAAGTCCGCTTAGCCCGTCAATCGGAAGATTCGATACCGAGAGGAAGTCTGCCTTTCCGTCGAAATGAAGTGCTTTTTGCCCATTGTTGCCACTGACCACCGTCGGTTGGTTAGCGCCCTGCGATTGCGAAGCGTTATTGCCGTTGCCCGATAAGTCATCCCATTGGCTGACGCCGCTTCCATTCATCACGACACCGGCGTTGTTGGCCAGCCACAGAATCATGCCCGACGGTAAGTTAGTCGGCATCGGCGACGAAGTCGGAGTGGTTACCGGAGTTGTCGGCGTGGTAGGTGTTGTTGGCGTAGTCGGTGTCGTGGGCGTCGTCGGAGTGGTCGGTGTCGTTGGCGTGGTAGGCGTAGTCGGCGTCGTGGTCACGCTTGAGATCGGATTCGGCAGCTGCGACGGGCAGCTCTTTGCGATCGTGTTGTTCGCATACTGAGCGCCAGTCGAATCGGCCCCTTCCGGAGCAATGCTCATGCCGACGCCGCTCCCCATCGCGCAGACGTAATTATCATGAATCTGTGCGTTCGTGCTCCCGCCCGCGATCGTAATAGATGATCCGTAATAACCGGCAATCACGTTTTGATAGACCTGTAATCCAAATCCACCGGCTTCAACGCCGTAACCGTAATTGCCGCCCGTGCCCTCGCTCGCCCAGTAATAGGGAGCCGAGCCGACAATATAGTTGTTCCGGATGTAAACCCCGTCACCGCCATAAGGCGCAGGATTGGCATAAGAGATGCCGAACGAATTCCAGTAAGGATCCAGCCAGTTCGTAATGCTGTTGTATTCGATGATCGTATTCTTCGTATCTGAGCCGGATGTTTGCAGCGTGCCGCCGCACCCCATCGCGCCCTGCATCTCCATCGCCATCCGATGCATATGAGTCATCGTATTGTGACCGATATAAACGTTGCTCGACTCATAATTTTGTGAGAAGCAAACACGAATTCCCTCTCCCACCGAATCGAATGTGTTGTGGTCGATCGACGTCGTGTCCAGACCGTAGAACATCATCGCGACATTGGTCGTGTCGATCGTATTCAGCGTTCCATCCGGACGGGTCGAACCGTTGATTAGGATGTTCTTAAATGTATTCCCACTGATAGTCGAATTCTTTATTCCGCCCGATCCGGCGAAGATTGCGTTCGCTAAAACCCAATTCCCCGCAGTGTTATTCGAAGTCAAGTTCTGGAACGTGTTATTCGTCAAAGTCAAGCCGCTCACAACGCCTTGCAGTAACAAGCCGCCATCGTCGAAAGTAAGTCCGCTAATCTTCTCGTTAGTTCCATTCCATGCAGTCTGCATGATCCAGAAGTAACCGCTTCCCTGCAGAACAACAGAACCTTGCCCCTGATAAGTTGCGCCAGATAACAGCGTGAGGGGCGACGATAGTTTGTATTTTCCGGCCGGAAACGTAAGCGTTCCGGATGTGGTCGCATTGATTGCATTCTGGATCGCGCCGGTATCATCCGAAGCTCCATCGCCTTTTGCTCCGAAGTCCTTAACGGAAGCTGCATTGGCAACTCCCAGGCAGAGCGTAATCAAAATTGTGAGGAGACTCGAAAGGCGGAGTACCGCGCTTGGACGTCTTGCTGTAAAGCGCTCTTGGCGCAAGCCCGGAGTGCACTCGGCGGCGCTGTCCAGGCGTAGTGTATTTGGATATGACAATTCCTTCATCGCGAAGGGAGTTGTCAATAAAAGTGGCTTATCTTGTAGGAATTACCTTGCACCGGCAAGATTTACACGTAGTATTTTCCTTGAATTGGTCCGAATTACGAACCATTGCTATTCCTTATCCCACGCCTTATTTCAACGCTAACTATATGTTTAAGAAACAGTTGCAGCGTTGATCCAACTGGGATCTCGTCTCGATCCGCGGACCCTATCGGGACAGGTAGGCAAGATTTACCTTGTCTCAGCCAACGTTCGCTTTCTTGGCTTGATAAAGTGCCCTGGCATTCCCAAGCCAGTCATAGGCGCCCGACAGCTTGAGCGCGAAAGTCTCCAAACTGTCCTGCTCGTAAATCATGATCCTCGGCACTGGAACTCCAGGCGGTATCTGTGATACTGCTAAGCGCGTACTGAAGAGCAGCGGCAAGCCCGCCTCGCGCAACGTTTCACATGCCTGAGGCGGACACGCCATCTCGGTCCCATAAGGAAATGCAAATGCTCTCGGACGAAAACCAAGCTCCTGCTCAAAAATCGCGAGTCCCTTGCTGATGTCCGCTCGCATCTCCTCCTGACGTAGTTGCCCGAAATCATTGTGTAAGTGCGAGTGAAATCCAACACCGTGCCCGCTGTCCCGAATGGCTCTTATTTGATCCCAGCTTATGGGGCGCCACAGCTCTGGATTCATCGCTCGATGCGTTACGATCGCCTCGTCTGCCGATAAGTCGATCGGCTGAACGAGCCCTTCGACCAATCCCGTACAAATGAAAAAGTTAAGGGCCAGACCGAAGCGCTTCGCTATCGGAAGAGCGACCGCGAAGTTATCCGTAAATCCGTCGTCGAATGTAAGTAAAACTGCTCGCCTGGGAGGCGCCGACATCCTCTCGACTATGGCCTCGTATTCGTGCAACGTAAGTGCTTGGTAGCCGTGTACGCTGAGGTACTTCAAGTGAGCCTCGAACTGCTCCGGACGTACGCTGTAAGCGGGAACACTATCTTCTCTGAAATTCGGTAGCACTCTGTGATAGCAGAGCACGGGGATTCGAACCGCAGATCTGCCCTCACGAACTGTGAGCGGAACAGCCAACCGTGCCAGCAGATCAGTCGCTTTCAGCCCGAAGTTTCGAACCAGAGAACTCATTTGGGTCTCACAATAGCATTCCGAGATAGCTAATGGCTCAATTAATATCTCCGCCGTCCTCGCAGTGTGTCAATCTGGTTTGAGTCACGACGAGATCCCTTACTCAAACGATGAACAGTAAAACGACTCAGCCCTTCGAATCCATCGAGAGCGCCCTGGAGTACATGGTGCTCCTCGAGTCAACCATCGTTGAAGTGACCGAAGAGCTCGAGACGGCAATGAGCGAAGCCTCTTCTGAGCGCGCCACCCAAGCCTATTCGCTGGCCCTCTACAAAGTGCGGCATCTCCTCGATCACACCCAGAAAAGCCGTCGAATCCTCAACGATCTTCGTCTCATTCGGGCCCTTATGACGGGAAATGCCGACGTGAGCGCCGAAATACCGGACCAGTAGAGCGATTCTTCTTAGAGAGGCTCATTCGTCAGAAGAACCTTCCCGCCGCTGCTGGCAACCAGATGCAGCCGCCCCTTCCCGACCAAACCCTCCAGTCCCGCCACCGCCGACTGCTCGGCCACAATGTAATCTCGACCGGGCTTCTCCCACAGATCTTTGAATTGAGAGTCGTCTACAAAAATGTCCGGCGCCTTCGGAGCGTATGAGCCGTACACCATGTTGTTGATCCGTCCATTCCGTAGCAGGGCCGTCCGGTCCGTATAAAAGAAAATCGACGAAAACGTGTAGTAGTGGTGGTCCACAATCAAACGCCCTGGAGGCGACTTCAATAGCGCCGTTGCCAAGGGCCGTGAAGACATGTATGGATCGAACACCACCAGAGCCAACCGAGCGGCTTGAAAGAACAGCACCATCATAATCGCCGTCGCAAAGATGGCGCTTTTTCCCTTCCAACGCATCGTCCCCACCGCTCCCAGCAGAAACGCCACGCCTGCTACCGCCAGTGGAAGCCGCAGATACGCGAATGAAGAAAGCGTCAAATCTTCCATGTGGCCCAACGAGAGCGTGTAAGCGCTCGGATGTCTGCTTAAGGCGCCGGCAATGTCTCCGGGAGTCGGCTCAGTTCTGACCAGGAACAGGATTACCGTTATTACTACTGTGCAAGCGGCGGCAATCACCGCCAGCACCCGCGTTCCAAATCGAACCAGGCGGTCCTCCTCTAATGTCATCGCCGAAGCGAGCAATAACGCGAACGCCGGATAGCACGGCATCGAATAATACTCCTGCGTCGTCGAAAAGGTGAAGAAGATCAGAACAACCGCGATCCAGCAAACCGCCATGAGCCGAGTCTTTCCGGCACGATCTCGCGGTCGGTACGAGAGCTTGCCGACAGCCGGAAGATAAACACTCCAGGGAAACAACCACAGTAAGTGAAACAACCAGAAATAGATTCTCGGAACGGTGTTGTAATCACGCGGATATCGTAAGTTCAGAAACCGTAATAGCTGCTCGTTAAAGAAATAAAACCAGAAGAAGCCGTGATATTCGCCGGGCACGCTCTGCATCGAAAACACCAGGTAAGGTGGATTGCGCAAAGTAGCGATCACGTGCCAAGGTGCAGCAATCAATAAGACGATCAAAGTCCCACTAAACGGACGAAGGCGCCGCCAAGCCCAGCCCGAAAACAACTGGCCTGTTAGCGCGAGATACAAGAGACCGGCGCCCACAGGAAAGACAAGAGCAATCAAGCTCTTTAGCAGCAAACCTACGCCCAGGCTGGCCGCCAGAATGAAAGCCCACAATCTCGGCCGTGTTTCACTCTCATCCAGCAGGCGCAAAAAAGCCCAGATCGATAAGGTAATCCCCATCGTCAACATCACGTCCGGAATCAAAATGCGCGTGAACAGGAAGAGTCCGACGCAGGTCGATATGCAAAGTCCTGCATAGACCGCTTCGCGCTTCCCAAACGCCCACTGCGCGAAGGCCGCAGTTAGCAGTGCCAAACCCACTGCGGAAAGAGCAATCGGAAGACGAGCTGCCCAATCCGTAAAACCGAAAACTTTATAGGATATGGCAATCAGCCAGTAAATCAACGGCGCTTTCTCTAAGTACGGAACTCCGTCCAGCCTGGCGGTTACCCAGTCCCCGGAGCTGGACATGTTTCGCGCAATTTGAGCTTGCACGGCATCCACGTCGTCCATCAGGGATGGCGGAGAGATGATACAGAGCAGATAAACCGCACTCGCAAAGAGTAAAACGATTAAGTAGGGATGACCAAGTGTTGTCTTACTTCCGAGCCTGCCCCTTTGACCGGCTGAGTCTCTATCTTCCATCTCTTCATCCACAGAAACAAGATCATTAGTCCCCACAAGTGATACCCCAAGTTTTCGGTCCGCTGCAGATGCGACTGTAAGATACGTTCGATCGCAGCCCTCTGGAACAATCCGGCATGCTCCCGAAGGCCGCTCGAAATCGTTTCAACTAATAAGGATCGCAAAGGACCCCTTAACCACTCGTGAGCCGGTATATCGAAGCCGGTTTTCTTGCGCTGAAGAATGGAAGACGGCAATCTGCTCTTCATCAATTCTTTCAAGATCAGCTTCTGGCGTTTTCCCCGAATCAGAAGTTTCTCGGGAAGCGAAGCTACGAATTCCACTAATCGGTGATCGAGAAATGGCGGTCGAACCTCCAGCGAATGAGCCATACTCATCCGATCGACCTTCGCCAAAATATCGTCCGGAAGAAAATATCTTTGGTCAAACCACAAAAAGGCGCTTAAATCGTTTCCTGCTTTTTTGACATCGCCTAGAATTGCGTCCATTGCCAACGGCAGTTGCGGTCGAACTAGTTTCCTTTTCTCCGCATCCTCAAACGTGCCATTCCAGAAGACATGCGCTCTCTCCGGGCGCATCAGTGAACCCCTTAGAAATCGCTTCGCTTTATACTCGAACCCAATCTTTTCATCGGAGACCGGAAGCCGGGCTGTAGCAGAGCTTGCCAGGGCAATTATGTTTTGGGGTAAGTGGCGTATTCTTCCCGAAAGGGCATCGGCTCTGTAAGTCAAATATCCGCCGAATAACTCGTCGGCTCCTTCTCCACTTAGTGCTACCGTCGCACCTTGGCGTGTTAGTTTCGACAGAAACCATAACGGTAACGCGCCCGCGTCCGCATTCGGATCGTCAGAGTAATAAGCAAATTCTTCTATTGCCTCTTCTAAGGCCAAGTCTTGAGAAAGATCAAGTTGCTCATGCTCGGTGCCATAAGTTCGAACCATCTCACTGATGAATGAACTCTCGTCAAAGGAGCGCCCTTTGAAAGATATGGAAAACGTTCGTAGTTTTGAACTCGAAGCGTGCGATGCGTAATGAAGAATGGTGGATGAATCGATCCCGCCACTGAGCCAAACACCTAGTGGAACGTCGGAAAGCAGATGTTCTTTGACTGACTCCTGGAGCAGGCGGTCCAACTCCCCACTTGCTGCCGGAAGATCCCAATCGGTTCGCGACGAGCGAGGCAAGGTCCAGTAGTTACCGGATCGCTCCTGCCCGTTTTTCCATTCGAGCCAGGATCCCGGTCTTAGCTTCTCGATGCCCTCGACTAAAGTGTGCGGACCAGGAACATAGTTGAGGGTCAGATAACAGTCCAGCCCCTCCAAATCAATTCGTCGCTCGATCTCCGGATGGACGAAAATTGTTTTGATTTCGGATCCAAAATAAAGATTTCCGGCCTTCCTGGCCACGTAAAGCGGCTTAATACCAAGACGATCTCGCACCACAACTAATCGCCTTTGTGACTCAGTCCAAAAGGCGATTGCGAACATGCCACGAAAGCGGTCGAAGCAGTCGAGGTCCCATTCCAGAAAGGCTTGCAAAGCTACTTCGGTATCCGTATGAGAACGGAACGTGTGGCCTAGTTGCTCCAGTTCCCGCCGTAACTCGACATGATTATAAATCTCACCATTAAAGGCGATAACTACATCCCCGTTCCGGGAAATAATCGGTTGATCGCCACCTTCCAGATCGATAATTTTGAGACGGGCTGCACCGAGCGCTATGAAATTCGACTGAAAGGAACCTTGCTGATCCGGACCGCGATGAACGAGCGAAGCGAGGGCCGCCCGAATGCGCCCACCCGCAAACGAGCTTCCGCTGTGCGTAAAGCCGGCTATTCCACACATGCAGCATCACCTCCCATTTGATTCAAATTAACTACCGGCTCATACAAGTCTACCCTCCCGCTCGATCAGCGAAAGTCGCATTTCATGCTGACTGCTAGAGTAAATGAGTATCTTCGCTCCCAGCAATGCCCTGAACCGAATGACGCGGATCTTAGTGAAATCGGTCGTACTCCTGTTTGCGGCGGCTCCTTTTGTTTATTACCTTCTGGCGATCGTCAGTTCATGGAGTTTCTTTCGATCTGCCTTCCGCGAAGCAAATCGAACGCAGTCAAACTTCCTACCGCCGGTTAGTAACATTAAGCCAATTCGTGGACTCGATCCGGAAGCCTATGAGAATTTTGCGAGTCTGTGCCGACAAGACTACCCCAATTACGAACTTCTGTTCTGTGTCGGACCGGATGATACTTCCGTTCTTCCAGTTCTGCAGAAACTCTTACTCGATTTCCCTAACCGGCAAATTCGCATTCTCATTGGATCGGGGCGTACAGGATCGAACGATAAGGTCGCTAAGTTAGCCCGATTAGTCAGTGAAGCACAACACGAGACCATTGTTATAAATGACAGCGATGTGCGAGTAAAACCCGATTATCTTCGCACAATCGTAGCTCCTCTCGCAAAATCCAACACAGGTGCAGTAACTTGCCTGTACATCTCGGCTGGAGACAAAACCTTTGCAGATCACCTCCAAACAATGGGAATGCTTTCCGATTTTTTTCCCAGCATCTTCGTTGCGAGAAAACTGGACGGAGTTAAATTTGCGCTGGGAACCACCATTGCCACCACTCGTTCCAATCTGGCCGAGTTCGGTGGCTATGAAAGTCTTGAGAATCGGCCTGCTGACGATCTACTCGTCGGCCGCCTGATTGCAGAGCAAGGCCACAAAGTAGAGCTGCTGCCCTACGCGGTTGAGACGGTGCCCGACTATTCTTCCATTTTTGAGCTGTGGCACAAGCGTCTGCGGTGGACCGTTGTCATGCGATATTTACGGCCCTGGGGACACTTCGGCCTCTTGTTTACCTTTGGTCTACCTTGGACCTTGCTTGGGCTGAGTCTCTATTCACGTTCGATCATCCCAGCGGTGTACCTTGTAACTTACATACTTCTGAGGTTTGTCATGCTCTGGGTTGTCGCTCAACATGGACTTAAACGCAAACGTATTTGGAAACAAATCCTCATGATCTTTGCGTGGGATGCATTCGCGTTTGCAATTTGGGTTGCCAGCTTCTTTCACAACAGTATTCGTTGGCGCAGTGGCGAGTACCGCATACGGAACGGAACGCTCGTCCCCGTTGTCGCCGATTCTTCCGGAAAATAGAAGCGTTCGGCTAAACGGAAGTTGCCATCTGCGTATAGTACGCCTCTTTTTTTCGCTCGTTTGTCGCCTGTCGCCAATTCACTTGTGGCATTAATGTCGACCGATCAACTCGATCGCGATACTGCAAAGCCACATTCAACAACGAATCCAGCAGCGAATCGGAAAGTAGGTGAGGGGAAAGCCCGAGATCGAGTAACTTTGAGTGCTTGGCATTGTAGTAGTGATCTTCGGACTCAACACGAGGATCGGGAACGTGATCGATTTCAACGTCTAAGTGCAGTTTCCTTCCGGCAACCTGTACCAGTCTCGCCAGCTCAAGAACCGAAAACTGTTCTGTAAATTGATTGAATACTCGACACTCACCGCGCTTCGCGGGATTCATACAGGCCAGTTCGACGCATCGAACCGTATCGCGAATATCCAAGAATCCACGGGTTTGGCCTCCCTTTCCATACACGGTAAGTGGATGCCCTATTGCAGCCTGCACACAGAACCGGTTCAGAACGGTGCCAAAAATCTCATCATAGTCGAACCGATTAATCAATCCCTCATGCAAGTCGACTTCATCGGTGACCGTTCCATAAACCACGCCTTGATTTAGATCGGTAGCCCGCAAACCCCAGATCTTGCAGGCGAACATCATGTTGTGGCTGTCGTGAACCTTCGAGAGATGGTAAAACGAACCGGGCTGCTTCGGAAACGGCAGAACATCTTTGCGCCCATTATGTTCAATCGTGAGGTATCCCTCTTCAATGTCGATGTTCGGTGTGCCATATTCACCCATCGTTCCAAGCTTAATCAGGTGACAGTCCGGCTGAAACTCATGCAGAGCAAACAGCAGATTCAGTGTGCCTGATACGTTGTTAACCTGAGTGGAAATCGCATGTTTGCGATCAATCATTGAGTACGGAGCGGAACGCTGCTCAGCAAAATGAATCACTGCCTCCGGCTCTGTCCTTTTAATGACAGAGGACAGGAATTCGTAATCGACTATATCTCCAGCGAACACCTCAATGTTGTGTCCAGTCAGTTCTTCCCATATACGCAGTCGTTCCGGAAGAGGCCGAATCGGCGTTAATGTCTGAACTCCTAACTCGTAATCCCACTGCCGTCTGGCAAAATTATCCACTATCGAAACCGAGTGCCCTTGGGCAGACAAGTAAAGAGCGGTTGCCCAGCCACAATAGCCATCGCCCCCGAGGATACAAATATTCATCGTCTAAATACCTTGATTACCTCAGCAAAGAGTTTGACTCGCAAACCTTTAACGACGTGAATCGATTCCTTAAAGTTACCTAGTTGAAAAACGTCAGTTATTATTTAGCCGGTGGGAAAAAGCCTGTTCCGAGCTCGTGGTCGTATTTAAACGAGTGGCTCCGACAAAGGAACTGCCGGCAAAAATAAAAAGAATTCCAACCCAGTGTCTAACTGAAACGTTTTCTGCCAAGAACATCCAGCCAAGCAACGCTGAAAGCACATAGCCGCTAGCCGTTGCTGGAAGAACGAAGCTGAGATCCACGCGGCTTAGTAAAGCCATTCGGCCTAACATCCACAACACTTGTAGCGCAATGCCTATAGCCACCAGCGGATGGAACATCGCTTCGATGTAAGTCACAGGATTGCCGGAGAGGCTCGGTTCAAAAGACTTCAATCCGCCGGCAAATAAAAGATTGCTCACCGGCTTTAACAGCACCACTGTTATCAGAAGAAGATACGTACGGCCCATCAAGCGCAACTCGTCAGTTAACCCTAACATGCTGCTTGGTCATCGAACTTCTGCCGGCAGATATGATAGGTTCTCCTTTCGGATTTATTTACAAGCTATGAGTCACGCAACGCGCAGCTTTTCTGCTGCACTTCATGGAGTCTTCGGCTTTCCCGTAACTCCTTTCCATCAGGACCTCTCGCTTGACCTCGACGCACTTGAACGAAACGTGGACGAGATGGCCGCACACCCTTTTTGTGCCATGGTCGCGGCCGGAGGCACCGGTGAGCTTTACTCATTGACTCCGGATGAGGTGGAACAGGTAATAACGACTACAGTCAAAGCAGTCAAGGGCCGAATGCCCATCGTCGCGGGAACCGGTTTCAATGCTCCCCTGGGGGCTGAAATAGCGCGCCGCGCTGCCCGCGCAGGAGCCGATTGCATCTTGGCCCTGCCGCCCTACTACATTAATGCGCCAGAAGAAGGTCTCTTCGCCTATTATGAGGCGATCGGTCGAGCGACTGAGCTTCCGCTCATGGTCTACAGCCGCGATTGGGCGGTCTTCACTCCCGTAATGGTCGCTCGTTTGGCAGATCGAGTCCCTACGCTCGCCGCCTGGAAAGATGGGCAGGGCAACACCCGCCAACTGCAGCGCATCATGGAGTACAACGGCGATCGCCTCGCCTGGTTCGGCGGCCTTGGCGATGACTGTGCGCCCGGCTACTTCGCCGTGGGCATCCAAGCCTACACGTCCAGTATTTCGAACATCGCGCCCAAGCTCTCACTAGCTTTGGCCGAGGCTGGTTTGAAGCATGACTTTGAGCGTCTCAATCAGCTCATGTATCGCTTCGTCAATCCCTTGTATGCTCTCCGTGAACGTTCCAGAGGCTATGAAGTTGCCGCCATGAAACAGGCCATGGAGATCCTCGGCATGCCCGCGGGCCCGGTTCGGCCCCCTCTCAAGAACTGCACCGAACAGGATACGGCCGATCTTCGCAAGCTGATGGATATCTACCGCGAAATGAAGTAGCGACGAAATCTCGAACCGCAAAGCGATCCACTACCGCATATGCGTTCGTCAACTCACTGACGAGCACAGTTGACGATGTCAAGGCTTTTTGAGTGCGCCGGTCTTCGAAAGGCCCGACGCTGCAGAGAGCAAGAAGTTACTGGTCGTGGCAGCAGGTCCTTCCGCAATCGTGGAGCGGTCTCGACCATTGTCTGACGCCATCAGTCGTCGTAAGTTCGTTGCAGCTTCAGCGAGGCTTTCACAACCTACGGAAGGCGAACCTTGATCATCAACAGTTTCTCGAAGTCATGGTCGAGCTGTTCGGCTCACCGATGTACAAGAACTCGGCCGGTGTTGCCAGCGGTAAGCAGGATTCCAATTGGATCGTGCTAGAGCAGATCATCGCAAGAAATGCAGGTCTGCCCTTTTAACTCGCGAACCTGCTGATCGTCCACTTCTGAGCAGCCTCATCGTAGGTGAAAACCACGCTGGCGTCGAACTCCTTCGGACTGGGACGATTCCCACAAGAAACCACATGATCGATATCGATCTCGGTCGGATGAGCGGACTGGTCCGGAAGAATGACCCGGTAGCTGCAGGATGGGTTGTTCTTCTTCACAAAAGTAATCCAGGTGTCTGCCTTGTGATTGAACTGCAAGAGGCCAGCCGCCTGCTCAGGATTCAGAGAGGGAACATCAGCCTTTGGCTTGCCTCCGCAGGCTTCCAGGAGGAACAGGATTAAAAAGCAGCTAAACTTTTTCACGTCGTGAATGGTATCACTGGGTTGGAATTTTTTTGGCGGGAGTTCGCTCCACTCCGAACAAGCGTAGCGCTGCCGCTGCAAAGAAATCTCTGGCCCGCGAATCCCGCAGAAACATCCACTCTAACGCACGAATGGAAACCGGCGGAGTCCAGCTGGGATCTCGCTGCTTCGGTTGGTGCAGGATCGAGGTGAGCGTTTCCTGGGGACGAGTTCGAAAATCGTCGAGCATCGCCGTCTGATGAACACAAGAAATCGTACAGAACGGCGCGCAACCTTTCTTCTTCGATCCTTCGCGAATAAGATCTTCTCGCGTGTAGTCTAGAAGCGGAATAGCGGGATGTCCCCGCTGCTGCGAGCAGTAATGAACCAACCCCTCCTCGCAAATATAAAGAAATCTGCCGCCTGCCGGGCAGTGCCATTGGTTAGGCAAACCTAGCACTACGTTCTGCTGAAAGGTCTCGAAATGCGAGAACGAAAAGAGACCTTTGCCCAGCTCCAGGATCCGCCGGTAAACGTCACTTTGGGTCACGTTCAATCCTTGTAGCTGTCCGCCGCCATCGTGCAGCACACCAACCGTGCTGTTGAATCCGAGCTCCCGAGCCCGAGCCGCAATGTTATAGGCGTCTTCGGGTTGAGAGATCGCGCTTCCCAAAACAGAGTTGATCGTAACGTCGAACGTCGCGTAATCCGCGAGCCACTGAAGCTTGCGATCGAGCACCTTCAAGCTCTTCTTCGAGACCTCATCCGGCTGAACATTGTCAATGCTGATCTGCAAATAATCAAGCCCGGCATCATTCAATCGTTTGATGCGATCGGGTGTTAACAGGTACCCGTTGGTAATGACGGTGGCAATGGCGCCGTTTTTCCGAACTCGCTCGATTAACAGGTCCAGATCTGGATGTAACGTGGGTTCGCCCCCGCTGAAAGTGACTATCGTTGTTCCAAGCTGCCCAAGCTTGTCCAGACGAGCCAACATCTCTTCGGTGGGTACCGGAGGGGAGTCCTTATCGAATTCGTTACAGTACGTACATGCCAGATTGCAGCGCCGAATGGGAACAATTTGGGCCAAGACCGGGTGATTGGCCGAGGCCATGGCGCGAACGAACATGCGCGCTTCCCGCCATTTTCGGTGCAGCCGGACAATCTTGCGCATACTAATCAGACGAAAATAGTGCGTTTATGATTCGTCATTCGTCTAAACGCCAGCATAAAGGCGGTCCATCTGAAACGCGACGCTGACTTCTTCGAAGATCCGGAGCTTACGCTCCTCTACATGGCTCGTCGCCTTCCCGATGCACTTCGCCTGGAAGACCTTTTGACGAAGGCTGGAATCGACTACCTGGTCGAGACGGGAACTTATACCGGCGGCCTGCTGATGAAGCGCGATCTCACCGGCGCTTTCTTTTACGTTGCGCCCGGCGATGTCACCGGGGCACGAGATGTGTTGATTCAGAACCGCTATAAACCCTATGAACCGGAGTAGGCCGGCGTCACTGGCTCACAGGCGCGCAACTGCTCCGCCATAGTTTCGGGGGCTGTATCGGCGAGAAAGGTCCCGTAACCGGTTTCGATTGTTGCCAAATACTTGAGCTTGGTCGGGCTGCGCTGCAGGGGGAGAAATTGAACGTGAAAGTGATAGGGCCCCGAGCGGTCTCGAAGCGGCGCCTGTTTGACGGCCATCATCAGAGGCATCAGAAAGCCATACAGATTGTCGTACTTTTTGCGAAGGGTGCTGATGATTTGAGCCAGGCTGGTTCGCTCGTCCGCGGTGAATTCCGGCAGAATGCGAACGTGACGTTTTGAAAGCAACCAAATCTCGGCAGGAAAGCGAGCCGCGAACGGCACAAACGCCACGAAGTTGTCGTTCCAAGCAACTACTCTCGAAGCCGCCTTCAACTCTTCTTCCATCAACCCGCAGAATAGACAGCCGCCTTGGTTCTTTTGGGCGTAAGACTGAGTCGACTCGATTTCCTTCTGCACATTGGGGGAGATGAACGGCATGGCATAGATTTGGCCGTGCGGATGCGGCATAGTGACGCCGACCGCCTCTCCGCAGTTTTCGAAGACCGCGACGAAGGCGACATCGGGGTTCTCAGAATGCTGCCGGGTTCGCTCGGTCCAAAGATCGATTATCTTGCGCCAGTTCTCGACTGTCAGTTGCGACGGCGGGAGCGTGTGCTCCGGAGAGTAAAGAACTACGTCACAGGCTCCACGAGAGCCCGTCTCGGCAGACAATCCAGGTTCTTTCGGCGGCGCAAAAGGGTCGGCGGAAGGCGCGAAAGCAGGAAAATCGTTTCCGTACAGATAAACGTCGTAGTCATCGGGGACCTGCCCCGAGCCTGGATCGAAGGGACACCAGTTGGCAGGCATCTGCGGACGATTTTGCCGAGCGGTGGACACCGCTATCCACTGCTGTAGCAAAGCATTCCAACGCAGTTGCTGCATAACTTAAAAGCTGGATTTCCTGATTGGGAACGTCACGCTGTTGCTGTTGACGCCGTCCTGGGAGATGGACAATTGTGCAGTTGCCGGCTGAATCGAGGAAGGCAACATCACTTTCACCTGGTAGATGCCGACCGAGGTCGGTGGGAGCGTGGCATTCAGCACTTCGGCCGGTTGGCCATTTACGAGTGCGTGAATCGGAGTCACTGTTATTTCAGGGCCGCCATAGGGAACTCCGGCTACCGGGCCTTGGTCAGCGATTCCGGTAACCAAGTGTAATCCGGTCGCCCATAGCGTAACGATCTCGCCCGGGACGGCGGGGGCGTCGGCGCTGACAGGAGTTGCATTGGAAGAGGCGGGAGCCACGTTGTCGTGAAGCAAGATGGCGGGTCTTGGCTCCGTGCCGGCGAAGGCGAACAGGCCTAGACTCGAAGAGGCCAGCGAAACGGCCATGGCATTCGAGACAGTCACGGAACCGTCGGCGTGTTCTTCGCGGACATACAGGCTCGCTGAAGCTGCGTTGCCGATTCCGTAGGGAAGCTGGGCTCGTATTTCGGTCGGCGAGACCGAAAGTAAGGGAAGCGCGACCCCGTTCAGGAAGACTTCCGTACCGGCCAGCTTGACGGGAAGCGACTGAGTGCCATCGTCCGGAGAGGACACCGTTGTGTCAGCAAGCGATCCACCGGTCAAGGTGATCAGGGTTCCTGGCGCGAAGGATCCGCCCGCTAAGCTTGCCGAGTTTGTGATGGCTTTGGCAGATAGAGCCAAATCGGCGGGACTGAATACCAAGATGCGGCGGTCGAAGCTGTCTGCGACAAACAGATTGACACCATCGGAGACCAGAGTATCGGGTCTATTAATAGAATCGGCGCGCGGAAGGTCACTCGCTTCTTTAGACGAGAAGTCCCGTTGTCCCAGAACGAAGTCGGCTGGCTGGTTGTCGACCGATGGCAGCGACTTCCACACCAGGACGCGATGGAGCGCCGCATCGCCAACGAAAAGGTGTCGCCCGTCTAGCGCGATAGAGATAGGATCGATCAAAGTGGACTCAGAGACACCGGCTGTCTCCGGAGTGGCGATGGACAAGGTAACATCGGGACCGACGCTGGCGGCCGCTGTTGTCGCATCTTTCCACAAAAGAATGCGATGGGTGCGAGCGTCGATGGCTGCCAATGTTTTTCCGTACACAGTGACCAGGGACGAACCTGGCGCTACCTGTTGAGCAATGCTCGACTCGGGAGCAAATCCGCTCAGCGGCGAAGGAGACGAGCGGCGCAGGGTCAGGTCCTCGTTTACAGCAGGAATCTTGGTCAAATCGAATGTCAATGTTTCGTGAGAATCGTTCGCGACGTAGAGGCGATCGTCGGAAATGGTCATGGCGGAAGGCGAGACACCTGCCTCTCGGGAGGAGAAGGAGGATTGTCCGAGTACCGCGCGTGCTGCCTGTCCGCTGGTAAACTCGGCGCCCTGGGCGACTGAAATCAGAAGAAGGACGGAGAGGCAGCGCAGCACGGTGATTCCTTATTTCCGCTTGCGCTGATAAGTGGCGCTGACTTTGGTGTTGATTCCGCCACGCGGAGCAAAGTCACCCACGACGGTGGCCTTCACAGGGTCGGTCGCCTTTACTACGTCGGCAAGAAAACGATTGACGATGTTTTCTTGAAATATTCCTAAATTTCGATAGGCGAGCGAATACATCTTCAGTGACTTTAACTCCAAACACCGTTTGCCTGGCGTGTAGATCAATCGTATCGTTCCATGATCGGGGAGTCCGGTCTTGGGGCAAACTGAAGTAAACTCCGGCATATCAATTTCGATCTCATATTCGCCGTACTGATTCGGCCAGGTTTCGATTTCGGGCAGTTCGGCGCTGACACCAGCGCTGGCGTGCTCGTCCGTGTATTGTTGCTTCTTACTCATTACTGTGCTTCTAAGCGCTTGGCCAGCAGTTCCAGGAACAAGCCTACGTCGGTGACAACACCGACGGCGTGCCCGGTTCCGCGGTCACTTACTTTGGTCGGAACGGCCGGGTTGATGTCGACACAAACGATTCGAACCCAAGCCGGCAGCATATTGCCTGTCGCGATGGAATGTAGCATGGAGCTGAGACACAAGACTACGCCCGCGTCGCGAAGTTGTTTGGCGTAAGCATCTTGCGCCTCGTTCATATCTGTGATCGTGTCCGGCAGAGGGCCGTCGTCGCGTAAGCTTCCGGCCAGAACGAAGGGCAATTTCGCTTTCACACACTCGTACATCACTCCGCTGGTGAGACGTCCGGAGTGCACGGCCTGTTCGATACTTCCGGCGCAGTGGACGGCGTTGATGGCGCGCATGTGATTGCGATGACCATGCTCTTCGAGGCGGCCATCGGAGGTTCGCACCCCTAACGATGTACCGAACAAGGCCGATTCGATATCGTGAACCGCAAGCGCATTGCCGGCCAACAGCGAATCGATCCATCCGCTGCGAATCAGGCGGGAGATGGCGACGCCGCCGCCCGTATGCACCACGACGGGTCCGGCGACAGCGACAATTTTTCTCTTGTCAGCGCGCGCCTGGTGCATGAGCGCGGCGGTATGAGCGACGGCGGTCTCGACCTGGCGTTCGGAAGAGATTTCGTTGCTCATGAAGGCGAAGGCGGAACGGTCGCGCTCCTTCGCTTCGGGCACCACGCGGATTCCTTTCATTCCGACGACTACCTGGTCACCAGCTTTCACGTCACGCAAACGCCGGCAGAGTGCAGCGCCATCGCGAATGATGACCATGGCGTCCATGCGCTGATTTTGCGCTTCGATCCATTGACCGCCGTAGCGCACCTGGGTTCGCTGGTTAGTGGTGGAGTAGAAGTCTTCCGGAACACAACAGTCTTTTTCGGCGGGTCTCAATTCGACGTCGCCCGAATCGACGGCGGTACAGCCCAGACCGAGTAACTGCGTCATTAACCGATCCATCACCGCTTGCGACACAGCTTCGACTCGCAACCGGAGCGCCGAGGGATCACTGTTGGTGCGACCGATGGAGAAGTGCTGCACCTCGAAGCGGCCGCCGTACTCGACGACCGAATCGAAGATTCCCTCCATGATGTGCGAATCGATGAGGTGACCTTGCGCCTCGACCACCTCGGATATCGGAAATTCAGTCCGATTAGGCTGCTCTGGCATAGGTCAGGCCCGCGTGAGAAGAACGGGTAAGCCTTCCTTGTTGGTGTAGCTGGGACGGTAGCGGTCTGTGTTGTACATGGTTTCCACGTCCACGTGGCGAGACCCCAGTTTCGGATCCGGAATGATGACCATGGTGAACTTGCCGTCCGAAATAGACGCCATCAGGCCATGCTTGTTCTGGTGGAGCGAGTCGTAGGCCATGGTGCCGAAAGTAGTGGCCACCAGGGTGTCGAAAAAGTCGGGCGCCCCGCTGCGCAGATCATAGGTCAGATCACTGACGACGGTTTCGTCACCGGTCTTGGCTTTGATCGCATCGCTAAAGTCTTCGGCGACACTGAACTTCTTGCGATGGCCGAAGGCATCCGGGTCGCCGTACTCACGGACCTGGTAGCCTTCCCACACCGCGCCTTCGGACATGATGAGAAGGGCATAATTGCTGGGATTGTTTCCCTTGTCGGTTTGGACAAGATCGATCATTTTGTCGAGATTGAACTTGTATTCGGGAATGGCACAGCGGATGGAAGTGACATAAGCGGTATAGAGGGAGGTATAGCCCGCATCCCGTCCAAAGACGCGGAAGACGCCGACACGTTCATGCGAGCCGACGGTGGTGCGCTGGCGGTCGATGGCGTCTTTGGCGCGCGAGACCGCAGTCGAAAAACCGATGCAATACTCCGTGCTGTGGACATCGTTGTCCATGGTCTTCGGCACGCCGATGACTTTGAACCCGAGCTTGTCGAGCGTGGCGGCATAGCTCAACGTGTCGTCGCCACCGATGGCGACCAGGTATTCGATGTCGAGCTTATCCAGATTGGACAGGACCCGCTTACTCATATCGTAGGTGGTGCTGGTCTCTCCGTTCTTGGTGGTCTGCGCGGCCGGGAAGTTCTCGCCTTTGAGAAAATCCGGGACGCTCTTCATCTTCGACGGATTGGTGCGGCTGGTGTGAAGAAAGGTTCCGCCGGCACGGTCGATGGTGCGCGTATTTTCGCGGGACAAAGGGAGAACGTAGCGCTTGACGCTCTCCGGATCGTCGAAGTTCAGGTGAGTGAGGCCCTCCCAACCTCTTCGAATTCCTGTGACTTGATGGCCGTCAGCGGTGCTGCGATAGACAACGTTCTTGATGACGGCATTCAGGCCGGGGACGTCCCCGCCCCCGGTTAAAATACCGATTCGTTTACCGGACATGGATCTCCTAATTACGGCGAATGTCGCCGAGAGTTGCTTTAATTGTAGCTTCGGAGGACCGTTTCGATCTGGTTAATTAAACCCACCAGGGAGCGGCGGGTTGTTCGCGAATCATGATCTCGTTGAGGAACTCGGCAGCCTTGGTGAGACCTTCGTCGGGCGACATTAACGTGTCTTCGTGCTCGATCGAGAGGACGTAATCGTAACCGTACATTCGCAGAGTTGAGATGAATTCCTTCCACCAGCCATACGGGTGACCATAGCCGCAGGCGCGAAAGATCCAGGCGCGATTTCGTTCATCGGTGTATTTCTTGGTGTCGAGGACGCCGGTCTTGGGCAGATTGTAGTCGTAGATTTGGGTGTCTTTGGCGTGGACGTGGAAGATGGCGTCGCCGAGCACGCGGACGGCCGCGATGGGATCGATCTGCTGCCAGAACATGTGGCTGGGATCGTAGTTACAGCCGACGCTGTCGCCGGCGATCGACCGCAATCTAAGCATTGTTTCGGGACTGTACACGACAAAGCCAGGGTGCATTTCAATGGCGATCTTCACGCCGTGATCTTTGGCGAACTTGCCGTGCTCGATCCAGTAAGGAGTGACTTTTTTCTCCCACTGCCATTCGAGAACATCGAGATACTCAGGCGGCCAGGGACAGGTCACCCAGTTCGGATACTTGGCGCTGTCACTATCTCCGGGGCAGCCGGAGAAATCGACCACCACCGGGACTTCGAGCTTGGCGGCGAGTTCCACGGTCCGCTTACTGGTATCGGCATACGCTTTCGCCACGGCGGGATCAGGATGAAGCGGATTCCCGTGCGAGCTCAAGGCGCTGATCGTGAACCCTTGATCGTCGAGTTTCTTTTTGAACTCTTTCAGCTCCTTCTCGTTATCGAGCATGGACAGCTTGCAATGCGGATCTCCGGGATAGTTGCCGGTTCCCAGTTCGACCGTTGTGATGTTCAAGCTTTTCAGCTTTTCTAGTACTTTCTCCAGCGGAAACTGCGACAGCAATGGGGTAAAACATCCGACTCTCATCAGCGAAAGCGTACCACAGGAAGAGCTTCGCACCGGCTCAAGTAACGGTGGTTGTCAGCCAGCATTTCCAGCACATCCAACAAAGAGCGAGGGCGAAGCCGAGAGCAGCTTTGTACTCCTGATTCCTTCTATATAAGGACCAGGAGAATGATTTCGATTTTCCGGACCATTTCCGGCGCGGAACGAAGCGAGCGATCCGGGCGGCATAGGCGGTGAACTCCGGGAAGAGATGACGGAGGTGCTGTTCTTCGAGCTCGATTACAGGAAGGTAGACGAGCAGGAAGACGAGCAGAAAGACAATGGCAAGGGCGACACTGCGGCAGGCGATGACAATTCCAAACGCTGTGACCAGCGTTCCCGCATACAGGGGATTGCGCACGTAAGCGTAAGGACCTCCGGTGGCGAGTTTTTCGTTCTTGGCGAGATGACCGGCGGCCCATCCGCGGATGACGAGACCCAAGACGGCGATGGGTATTCCGATGGCCATGCTGCCGGGCGCCGGCTGCGAGAGCCAGGCGAAAGCGAGCAGAAGCGCAAAGCCGGATGCGACACGCAGGCGCTGTACGAAATCGGCGTAGGGCTTTGGAAAGAAGTAGCGAGGTGTGGATTCGAACGTTTTCAGAATGTGCGCACCGCCGGGACTTTATGGGATTCGAGAGTGTGCATGACGGCCAGGAACACTTCAGGAGCAGTGATGGCGCGCATGCTTGCTTCGATCTGCTTCCGACGATCGTAGGTGGTTTCGGCGCGTGCGGTGCGAAGGACTTGCATGGATTGACCATAGGGACCGGTGGCTGCGGGGTCGGTGGGACCGAAGATGGCGACGCCCGGTTTGTGAAGCGCAGCGGCAACATGCAGAGGACCGCTGTCTACCCCGACCACCGCGGAGGCTCGGCGGGTTGCATGGAGGAGACCTGCGATAGAGGAGGTGTGTACCTGTATGTTTTCCAGGTGGGACACCTGCGCGGCCTGCTCTTCCGAGATGTTTACTACCAAGGGAACGCCTTCCCTATGCAGGAGATGAGCGAGCTGGGCGTAGCATTCGAGAGGCCATTGCTTCCCTGCCCAGCCTGCAAACGGACTAGCCAGGATAAATGGTGAACGCGGCAGCGCGCCTTCCTCTTGCCCTAGTGGAAGCCAGGCTTCTTCAGTGACGCGTAGTGCGCCGGCGGCGCGTACGAGTTGGAGATTTCGTTGGATTCGATGGGGACCGGTGACCTTTACGGCTTGCGTGTAAAAGCGGGAAGCAAATCGCTCTCGGGCGACAGATTCGTCGAATCCGAAGAATTCGGCGGGCTTCGATAGTTTCCCGAGGAGCGCGGACTGAAGAAGGCCCTGGAAATCGAAGGCCAGGACGGGGCGAACTTCCGAGAGTTTTCTGCGGCCTTCGCCAAGCAGGCGCAGACGGCCGTCGGGAAGGGCGAGAAGCTCATCTATATAGGGATTGCCTTCGAGAAGGGGAATCCAGCGAGGTTTCACGACCCAGACCAGCTTTCGATGGGGGAAACTTTGCTTGAGGCTGGCAGCGGCGGGAAGAGCGTGGACGATGTCGCCCATAGCGCCGAGGCGAAGGACCAATATGGACTCGCGCCGGTTGGTTAGTGAAGGTTGCCAGTTCATCTTTTTTCGATTGCTAACAGGCTGAGCGCTGTGGCGGCGACGCGGTCGGAGGTGACGCGCGTCATGCAGCGATGGTCAATGGGACACTCGCGGAGCAGACAGGGACTGCAGTCAACCGGCTCACGAACGATGCGGCTGTCGTTGCCGGTGGGACCGGTTGCGAATTCATCGGTGGGGCCGAAGACGACGACGGTGGGAACACCAAGCGCAGAGGCGATGTGCATGGGACCAGAATCGTTGGTGAGATAGACGTCACAGGCGGCGGCGAGCTCGATGAACTCAGCGAGGGCGGTATGGCCGGCGAAGCTTATACAGCGCTGTCCTTTTGCCTCCACGGTTTGCTGGACGCGGGCGCAGACTTCACTCTCCTCCTTTGAGCCGAATATGGCGACGGTGGCGTTGTATTCTTTCGCTATTTTGACGGCAGCTTGGCCGAAGCGCTCGGGCAGCCAGCGTTTCGCTCCGCCATAGGCAGCTCCAGGGCTCACACCAACGACGGGACCGACGACCGAAGCGTTTCGAAAACGGGTCCGGCCGCTTTCGGCAGCAACGGGCGCGCCGGAGAGCCGGATCACGCCGTCCTCGGCGTAGTTTTCGATCAGGTTGGCACGCTTTAACAGTTCCAAGTAGTAGAAGCGCTGGTGGCGAGCAGTTTCTCCCGGCTTTGGGACCGGAATTGCGGCGGTGAGAAGCCAGCCGCGACCGTCGCGATTGTAGCCGATACGGGCCGGAATATTCGCCAGGCGGGCTATGGCTGCTGCTTCGAAGGCATTCTGGAGAAGAACGGCGCAATCGAAGTTTTGTCGACGTAAAGCGGACGCCATTTTCCATTTGGCGGCGAGACCTGCCGCGCCTCTGGGGGCATGGTACGGGATGAGTTCATCGCAGAAGGGCTCCCGACCGTACAGACCGGCAACCCAGGGCTTCGCGAGAATCGCAATATGAGCTTGGGGGAAGCGGTTGCGCAGCGCTTGCAGAGCCGGAATCGACATCACTGCGTCGCCTACCCAGTTGGTGGCGCGAACCAATATTCTTCGATACTCCATGCCAGTCAAGTGCTTGCAGTAACAGCATACTCGGTCCGGAAAGTCGTCCGATCCCGCCGTCAGAAGGCCTTCGCCAAGGCGCCGCTGATAATGCCGGTCACAATCACCAGCGCAGCCGCTGTGCCCGCCTTTTTGACGCGCGTTGAGGCGGTGGTCGGAGCACCCTGCTTGATGCTGCCGATCTGGTCATAACCCACATTTTGGGTGACTACGTTCCCGGCCTGTAACGATTGAACCTGCATTCCGTCATTCGTCACGCCCATGAGCTTGCCGGTCGTCTTGCTCCCATTCGGAAGCTGAAGGGTGACGGGTGACCCCGCTGGTATCGCCAAGGCTTCCGACTTCAATTGCGGCGACGCTTGGACGGCCGGAGGATGGAGACCCGGAATATGGTTTTTGACCCCGAGACCAGTTGGCTTGACGCTAGCCACCTGGTCGAAGGCCATGTTCTTCGTCACCAGGTTGCCGCCTTCCAGAGTTTGCAGAGAAAAACCTGAATCGTTAGTTCCCATCAATTTGCCATCGACGGTTTCGCCTCCCGGCGTTTTCACGCTCATGGTCGAGCCCGGTGAGATGCCGGAGATCGTCTTCTTGACTATGGCCGGCGATTCTAACGATGGTTTGCTGAAGAAGGTGGGCTTCGGCTGTTTTACTGAGGTAATTTGGTCGAGGGCGACTTTCCGGTCCACCATCTTTCCATCCTGCGGGACCTGCACAGTCATATCATTCGCTGTTCGGCCTTCGTACCGGCCGGAAACTTTGGACTTGTCAGCCAACTTGAGATTTACTGGCGTTCCCTTTGGAATGGCTGCCAACGAGGTATCGATCCGGTCCGTATTTTCAAGGCCAGGGCTCCCAAACTTCGGCGTCCGGGTTTTCTTGATGCTGCTGATGTTAGTGAACGGCACGGATTGTGTGCGGTTCTTTCCCGCTGTCTTCACCGTGACTGCCTCATTTGTCATTTTTGTCAGCTTACCTGCAACCTTCGTTTTGTCGTTGGAAACGATCTTTACCTGCGAGCCGGTAGGGATCTTCAGGGCTTTCTGTTTGATGTCTTCCTCTTTGGTCTCTTGCGAATTGCTGGTGTGGTGGCGTTTGAACCAGCCCTTCGTTCTTGTTTTGACGGAGGTCTTAGAAGCCTCCACCTGGGGAACGTCTGGCGGCTTTTCTTCTGCAGCGACTTTCGGATTCTCTGTATCCTGACTAACCGCAACAGCGGGCGTGGTGAGGCAAATTAATACGACGAAAAAGCGGAAACTCATTTTTCTTCCCCAAAAAGTGTTCACGCTAGCAGATTGAGGTAGGTGCAGTTTGGATTTGAAATTGTCTCATGGCGAATCGAGTTGCGGTTTAGGCGGCCTTGAAGATCTTGGCGAGCTCGGGATTGGCGTTGAGTTCGGCGTTGAAGCCTTCGAGTGCGTTGGCGAGGACGTTCTTTACTGCGTGGAATGGGATCTGAGTGTGGCCGGGGAGGCGCGCTTCGACCGTTTCGCGGATGCTGGTGTCGAGTTCTTTTTCTTCCGCTTTGGCGTTTGCCATTCGAACCCGAACTTCGTGCGCTTCCTGCTTTCTTAGGGCTTCGGCTTCTTTGCGGCGCTCGGCGGCTTCTCTTTGTTTTTGCTTTTCGAGGTCGGCTTCCTGCTTGCGGCGGTCGGCTCGGAACTTTAATAGGTCGCTGAGGCATTTGGAGAAGCCTCGGTCGTTGGTGGTTTGGTAGCGGAGGAAGAGAGCGAAGGATTTTTGTTGGTTACGCTCGGGTTCTTCGGTGTCCATGGAGAGGTCTTGGAGCAGTTGGGCGCGGCGGCTGAGCCAGAAGTGCTCGACCATTTTGTCGACCAGCATGTGTTCGGTGGGGGTGTTGGGTTGGTGCTCCATACGCATGGCGAAGAGGAGGCTTTCGAATTCTTCTTCGTTTTCGGTGGGCAGGACTTGGAAGGTGCTGCGGAATCCGTGGCGGAAATTGTTGAGGCAGGAGGTGGATTTACCTTCCTGGGTGCGGGGTCCCGTGGAGTGCTGCGAGTTGGCGCGATTGGCTTCGATTTGGGCTTCGGTGGCGGGCATGGGTTTTGGGTCTCCTGGTAAAAAGGAAAAGCGCCGGGAGGCGTGACAGCCTCGCCGGCGCTTTTCGCTAGCGTTTCCCTGATCGGGAAGCTATGAGTGTACACTACGGTTCCAAATGATTCCTTGTATATTGTTGATTCTGTTTGGAATATAGCTTGTGACTGGGGTGGGGAGAGGTGGCGGAAATTGGGGGTGATTACTCGCTGGTTTTAGTAGCAAGTTCTCGGTCAACTGTTCCGAAGACGTTTGCTGTCAGATTCGATCGATCGGCATTTAACGTTCCCACCAAACTATCGCCGTAGTTCACGACGGACTTGCCTGTAGAACCGCCACAGGTGCAATTTGAAATATTAGGTCCTCAAAGGCCGACCAGCTTAAAATGATCGGAATGAGATGCTCCGGCCGGGTACCAAAGAAATTTGGCATACCAAGAGACCGCCATTCTCGTGGCAAGCTTCAGACCGCCTATTTTGTTGGGAGTGGAGTCCCAGGCTTCGGATCGTGTTTTGGGCACATTCCGTGTCTCGTTTAGGACGGTGACTAACGCGCTTAGCGTTCATAATAGTGAACCTTAAGCTGGTTAAGGTAAACGATACTGGTCCTTTACTTACTTCGAGCAAATCACCGGCAGAGGAGAGCTGGATCTGGCCAAAACGTCCAGGTTACTGTACAGTATTTGATATAACGTTCATTATCCTGAACATATAGATCAGAGGTCGCCATGACGCCGCTTCCAGTGACCCGTGCACTTCGCAAACTCGGACAGGACCTTCGTGACGCCCGGAAAAGGCGTCGCATTCCCGCCAGCATTCTGGCGGAGCGGGCGTCAATCAGCCGAACGACACTGAACAAAGTTGAGAAGGGCGAAGCTGGCGTCTCGATGGGAATTTACGCCTCTGTGCTATTCGCACTCGGCATGAATGAGCGCGTAGCTGCCCTTGCCGATCCACGACATGACGATGTTGGGCTGCAGCTAGAAGAGGATCATCTGCCGAGACGAATCCGGCTGCCGCGAACGGATAAGCAAGGAGGACGAGGGTAGCCCGGGACGAGTAATGGAGAAGGAAGTTCCCGTAGTTGTATATGTTGATTTGCAGGGGACACCCTATCTGGTCGGCCGCCTCTGGGCTCGGATGCGAAAGGGCAGGGATAGCGCCACATTCGAGTACGACAAAAGGTGGCTCGCCCATTCCGACCGATTTTCGTTGGAGCCTGCGCTGACACTGGGGTCGGGTCCGTTTCACGCAACGTCTGACAAGCCGCTGTTCGGCGCGATCGGGGATTCGGCCCCTGATCGCTGGGGACGTGTCCTGATGCGCCGCGCTGAACGCCGACGCGCGCAACGCGCCGGGGAGATGCCACACACGGTCAGAGAGATCGACTATCTGCTCATGGTGGATGACGAAGCACGCCAAGGGGCTCTGCGCTTCGCTGAGAAGGAAGGGGGGCCGTTCCTGGCGCCGTTCGGGCCAGCGAAAATTCCACCCTTGCTAGAGCTGCCACGCCTGCTGTCAGCGACTGAGCACATCGGAGATGACAGCGAGAGCGAGGAGGATCTGCGCCTCCTACTGGCGCCTGGCTCCTCGCTCGGGGGTGCGCGACCAAAGGCATCGGTGTGGGACAGGGACGGCCATCTCGCGATCGCCAAGTTCCCGAATAAAGGTGACGAGATAAATGTGGTGTTGTGGGAAGCAGTCGCCTTGACACTAGCGAAAAAAGCCGCCATTTCGGCATCGGAATGGCGCATGGAAACCGTTGCAGGAAAACCTGTATTGCTGCTCCGGCGTTTCGACCGCGCCGGCGGCACACGGATTCCGTTTCTCTCGGCAATGAGCATGCTCGATGCGAGAGATAACGAGCCGCGGAGCTACCTGGAATTCGTCGACGTCCTGCGCCAGTACGGCGCGAAGCCAAAGGCGGACATGCATGAACTCTGGCGCAGGATTGTATTCAACATCATGATCTCGAATACCGACGATCATCTACGCAATCACGGCTTTTTGTATGCCGGACAGGCTGGATGGCGGCTGTCTCCTGCCTACGACATGAACCCGGTTCCGACGGACATAAAACCGCGCGTTCTGACGACCGCGATCGACCTCGACGACGGTACGGCCTCCCTGACCCTAGCAATGGAGGTGGCATCGTATTTCGAGTTAAAGGACCAAGAAGCTAAGCGCATTGCACATGAGATCGGAAAAGCGACCGCAATGTGGCGCAAGGAAGCGTCCCGATTAGGCCTGGCGACTGGTGAAATCGAACGTATGCGATCGGCTTTCGAGCATGACGATCTCCGAGCAGCAATTGGCTAGAAAGTTCCTTCCTGGGGGACGGTTTGGAACTGGACCCGCAACTGTGGGTACGAGCGTGCACGGATACTTCTTGGAGGCACGATGTGCGCGCCACTCCTTGGCAGTGATCTCCCATACTTCGCTCGGGAAGCGGCCGCCGACGTAATCTTTCTCTTCAAGAGCCACGATCCCCATGCCGCTCTTCTCCGATATCCTTCGCGACGCCCGGTTTGGGATCGCCTTCGGCGCTCTCAAGGCAGAGAACTTCAATTCGTCGAACCAATAGTCGGTCACGACCTCGACGGCTTCGGACATCAGGCCCCATCTCTGCCACGGCAAGCCGAGCCAGAACCCTCGCTTGTTGTTTTCACTCCGCATGAGGGAGATGCACCCTATGAGTTGATGAGGCGCGCTCTTCAACCGCAGGGACCAATGCCACTCGTGGCAACGCTGCATGGCCGGCAAAGCGTGATCGCGGCAGTAGGTCAAGGCTCTATCTTTTAGATACGGCCAGGGGACGACTCCGGCTAGCTGGTTTTCGTCGCAAAATGATAGGAAACGCTCCCTTTTGATCGCGCCTCTGCCAAAGGCGATTGAGCTTATTTTTGCGATGAAAATTAGCTAGTTTCCGTCGGAACATTCAAGAACTCGCTTCCTTCGTTGAGGCGCGGGGATGCGTCGGTGCAACGGTTGTTAGACTTTCAACTGGAAATGCAGCGAGTTCGTAAGCGGCGGTGGGGCAGGCTGGCCTGTTGTGCGGGTCTTGTGATGTTCTTTGGTCTGCTCAGCCGGGGCGGATGGCAGCCAGAGGCGGCGGGGCGTCGATTGCCTCGGATTGTGGTGGAGCGGGGCGGGCATTTTCTGGCGACCGAAGAGGGGCGGCCGTTCTTCTGGTTGGGCGATACGGCTTGGGAACTGATTGACCACACAACGCGCGAAGAGTGCAGTTATTATCTGCATACCCGCGCGCGGCAGGGTTTCACGGTGGTCCAGACGGTGGTGCTGGCGGAGTTTCAGGGAATCACGGAGCCGAGCGCCTTAGGAGAGAAGCCGTTTCTCGATAACGATCCGCGGAGGCCGAATGAGGCGTATTTCGATCGGGTGAAGGAGATTGTGGAAGAGGCGGCGTCGCAGGGGCTGTATGTGGCGCTGGTTCCCATTTGGGGGGACAAACTGACTGCTCCGTGGGGCGATGGGCCGCGCTTGTTTCGTTTGGACAATTTGAACGATGCGCGTGGTTTCGCTCGCTATCTGGGGCACAAACTCAGAGATGAGAGCAATGTGATGTGGATTCTGGGCGGAGATCGTCCTCCGCGGTTGCAGGGTTTGCACAACGAATCGTTGCAGGCCAGAGCGAAGGCGGCGGGGTTTCCCGCTGACCAGGACTGGACTCCGATTTGGCGCGAGGTGGCCGGCGGATTGGCGGACGGGTTGGGGCAGAAGCCGTTGATTGTGTATCATCCGCAAGGCGGCGCGGACTCCTCTTCGGTATTTCTGCCTAACGAGCCGTGGCTTTCGATGAACGGCATGCAAGGCGGGCATGGCAGCGGGCACGACGTGCCGGTGTGGGAGTGGATTGCGCGCGATTATGCGATGACGCCGCCGAAGCCCACGCTCGATCTGGAGCCGAACTATGAGGATCATCCTTTCAATCCGTGGCCTCGTTGGAATCCGGCGAACGGGTATTTTCGGGATCTGGACGTTCGCAAGCAGGTGTATCGGTCGGTGTTTGCGGGAGGCTGCGGAGTGACATACGGCCATCATGCGGTGTGGGGATTTGTGGGAGGCCGCAACCCGGTGATCAATTTTGCGGATCGCGATTGGATCGATGCGTTGCAGCGCCCGGCTGGACGGCAGATGGAGCACTTGCGAGACTTGATGGAGTCGCGCCCGTTCTTCGATCGGATTCCGGATCAGACGTTGATTGCGGGCGAGGCCGGCCGCGGCGCGCTGCACCTGCAGGCGACTCGCGATGCCAACGGCAGTTATGCGTTGGTGTATTTTCCTGCCAACGATCTGACGGCGAAGCTGGATTTGACGAAGTTGAAGGGCCGACAGATTCGCGGGTGGTGGTACGACCCTCGGACGGGCGTGGGAACGCTGATCGGTGTTATCGACGGCGCCGGTCAACGCGAGTTTCGTTCGCCTTCGTATGGGCCGGATTGGGTTTTGGTGTTGGACGATGTCGACTCACGATATCTTCCGCCGGGACTCAAGAAGATGATGTAGGGCAGGGCGGATATGGAACGCACAGAACTGCGAGATGAGATCGAAGCTGTTTCGCTGATTCGGGGAGAGTTCCTCCTTCGATCGGGAGTGACCTCCGATCATTACTTCGACAAGTATCAGTTCGAGTCTGATCCAAGATTGCTTCAGGCGATTGCGGAGCAGCTGATGCCGCTAATTCCTTCCGATGTTGAAGTTCTGGCCGGGCTTGAACTCGGGGGTGTGCCACTGGCGACGGCTCTTTCGCTGCGAACCGGGATACCGGCTGTCTTTGTTCGAAAACGGGCGAAGGAGTATGGGACTTGCCGTTTGGCTGAAGGCGGCGAAATAAAGGGTCGTCGGTTGCTTTTGGTGGAAGATGTCGTAACGTCAGGAGGCCAACTGCTTGCGTCCTGCCAGCAGCTGCGGCTGGGTGGAGCGATTGTCGAGCATGCGTTGTGCGTGATTGATCGGGAAGCTGGCGGCAGGCAAGCTATGACTGCGGCTGGGGTGGAGCTCCGAGCGTTGTTTTCCAAGGCGGAGTTTGAGTTCTGAGTGCAGCGGCGTTTGTCAGATAACTGTGACACAGCAGGACGAGGTGCGTTCGGAGGGCGCGCACCATTTTCGGCGTGGCTCCGGCTTCGAGCACGGCTCTGGTCGCTCCTCCCATGGCTGAATAAAGCATCTGGGTGATGAACTCCGGGCGTTCGAAGCGCACATCGGGGGCGGTTACCAGCATGGACGAGAGCGCGGCTCGTCCTCGCTTCCCGATCTTGGCGACCAGAGCTGCGCCGTCCAGGTCTGAAGCGATGTGATAAAGGGCTACCGAGATGTCCGCGCGCTCCATTTTGGCGTCTACGAAGGCTCCGACGATAGCCTCAGCCATCGTTCTTAGCGGCTGGTGGCGATGGCGCTCGCAGGTTGATTCCATGGCGTCGGCGAGATGGCTGAGATGTTGATCGAGGACAGCATAGAGGAGCGACTGTTTGTTGGGGAAGTACTGATAGAGGGTGCCGACAGACACTCCGGCGCGCTCCGCCACTCGCGTGGTGGTGAGACGGTCAGACCCGAGAGCGAGCAAAACCTGAATGGCGGCTTCACAAATGGCTTCGACGGTAGCGGTCGAGCGCGCTTGGGTGGGCGTTTTTCTCGATGCTAAGGCGTTTTGCGGGTGGGAGCTCATAGGCGAATTGCGAACCTGAAGATTGCTTCAGATAATTAAGTGTAGCGCCGCCACAGGACGGACCTCAGGACGGCTTTTTTGAGACGGGCCGGACCAAATCCCCGGTGAAGCTATTGATGGCAGGATCTTAATTTCTGCGGCTGAAACTCTCTGGTTTTTCCTAAGTCTAATAAGAAGGATCGAATTTGACGACTATGAGAAAACTACTTTTAATACTGCCTTTGGGCGTAGGCTTGCTATTGTCTACGAACTTGGTGGCGCAAGATCACGATGATCATCATGACCGCGATGATCACCATGATCATGACGATCGCCACCATGTTTACGATAGCCGCCATAAGGATTATCACGATTTCGACGCACATGAGGATCGTGCCTGGCGTATCTACTGGCAGCAGCAGCACCGCGACTATATCGATTGGGACCGAGCGTCCGCGCGGCAACGGCAGAGCTATTGGGATTGGCGTCACAACCATTCCGATTCGGTTCTTCAGATCAATATTCGGTAATTGAAGTTCTTCCTACGGTTCGTCTTCTCGGGCCTGAGAAACTGAACTAGTAGGATCGAATTTCATATGGTGGCGAAACCCGTTTGGTGTTTCTTAGCTTGCGGCGTTCTTGGTGCATCCTGGAACGCTCTTGCTGTTTCTATACCCGCAGGGACAGAAGTGCAATTGCGGCTCACGAGCGAGGTCAGCAGCGATAAACCTGCCGGTCAGCCTATTTCGGCGGTGGTGATTGCTCCGGTGTTGATCAATAATGCGCCGACGATTGGTTTTGGCGCACAGTTGAACGGTACGACGGCGGATGCGCATGCCAACGTTCCCGCAGCGAATGGAACGGCGGAACAACCGGCGACTGTCCGGATCCAATTCACGACGATTCAGCCCAAGGGCGGGGCGGCGCAACCGATCTCATGCGTGTTGGAGGGTGTGGATAATGCTCGGGAATCGATCGACCAGAGTGGTTTGATTACAGGCATCAAGGCATCTCAGACCTTCACGTCGCTGGCGGACGACGGCATTAATAAGCTGTCCGAAAAGTCGGGGCAGTTTGGAGAGCTTCTGGCCGGCATCAAGGGCGCGATTGTGAAGAAGGCCAATCCCTCGATCGTTTACAAGCCAGGGGTCGAAATTGCTGTGAAGCTGACCAAGCCGTTGGAGTGGAGTGCTGCGCCACAGGCTTTGCCTAGCGCGATTGCGCCGGCCAACGCGCTGCAGGCGATTGTGCAGGTTGCTCCGTTTCGGACGCAAGCCATGAAGCCGCCCAGTCCGTCCGATCTGACAAACCTGATGTTCATCGGTTCGAAAGAGCAGGTGCAAACGGCATTCAAAGAGGCAGGCTGGTTTGCATCCGATCCGCAGGGGCATGCTTCGACCTTCAAGACAGCGCAGGCGATTATCGAAAACGATGGGTATGACGAGGCGCCTATGTCGGTTTTGACGCTGGGCGGGAAGCCGCCTGATTTCACGTTCGAGAAGCAGAACAACACGTTCGCTTCGCGCCACCATATTCGTTTGTGGCAGTTGACGCAGACGTTCGAGAACAAGCCGGTGTTTGTGGCGGCAGCGACTCACGATACTAAGATTTATTTTTCACAGACCAGCCGATCGATTACGCACGGCATCGATCCGAACATTGACAATGAACGGACCAAAGTAACGAACGACATGTTGTTTGCCAATCGTGTTACGGCAACCGCGCTGGTGGACCGTCCGCAAGTACCGGCCGACATTTCAAACGCCACGGGCGACAAGCTGCAGACCGACAAAAAGATCTCCGTGATGGAATTGAAGTAGTCAAGAAGTGATTCATCCAGCAACGCGAGAACTTTTCCAATCGGCAGCCAAGCAGCCGTCGTTTCAGGCGCTGCTTCAACATTTAACGCGCGGAGAGCGCGGGCCGTTCTCGGTGTCGGGCCTGGTGACTACGGCCAAAGCTTTGTACTCCGTCCTGCTTTACCAGGCGACGGAAAAACCGTTGTTTGTTTTGGTGGATGGAAACAAGGAAGCCGAGAGTTTGCTCGAGTCGGCGGAGGTTTTCTTCCAACTGTTCTTCGAGGGGCGTGAGATTCCTCCTCCGCAGTTGATTCCGGCGCTAGACGTTCTGCCGCACCAGCGGATGTCTCCGCATAACGAGATTGCCGAGGCCCGGGCGGTGGGGCTGTGGCGTTTGTCGGCGAAGCGGATCCCGATTACGGTTGTGCCGATTGCTTCCGCGTTGCTGCGTACAGAATCGGCGGAGTTCTATCGACAGCTGGCTCTGACGCTGCGCGTGGGCGAAGAGATACCGCTGGAAGATCTGGTTCAACATCTGGAGAGCATCGGCTACGAACGCCGCGAGCCGGTGGAGATGGTGGGCGAGTATTCTCTGCGCGGAGGCATTTTCGATGTGTTTCCGGCGGAAGCTTCGCGGCCGGTGCGCATTGAGCTGTTCGGGGATGAGGTGGAATCGATTCGGCAGTTCGATGTGGAGTCGCAGCGGTCGGTGCTAAAGATTACTGCCACGACGCTGCTTCCTCTGGCGGAGTATCCGAGGTCCCGGCCGCTGCTGCGCGAACTGGCACAAGCGGCGGAGGCGGCGGATTTAGAGTTATCGAACCCCGGTGAAGTTTTTCCCGGGTGGGAGTTTTTGACTCCGATGGTTCGCCCGCGGACGGAGAACCTGCTGGCTTTGCAGCCGGACGCTCTGATTGTCATGGATGAACCGCAAGCGATGGAGGCGGCCGCGCTCCGTTTGTGGCAGCGTCTGGATCATCCGGAGAGGCCGGCGCCGATTGAACCGGAGAAGAATTTTCTTCGCTGGGAGGAGTTGCGGGATTCGGTTGCCACGCGAACACAGGTCAGTTTTCAAGAGCTCGAATTATTGACTGGAACAAATGGCACGAAAGAATATCCGGACTTTCACATTCCGACGCGCCCGTCGCTGACCTTTCAAGGGAACATGCCGGTGGCGGTAGCGGAGGCGCGGAACCTAATTCAGGCGGGCAACCGAGTGGCTTTCTTCGCGGCCTCGACAGGCGAGCTGGAACGGCTGGCCGACGTGCTGCAAGAGTACGGTGTGCCGTATCAGTTGGGTGCGGAATCAGCGGCCGGGGCACGCGGGCCGTTGGCCGAGCGGGCGTATTATGCGGGGGCGGTTTCGAGCGCGTATCTGATTAAAGGGCAGGTGCGCCGTGGAGCGGTGCTGGCCGATTCGGATCTGGCGATTCTCGGGTCAGAAGATTTATTCGAGACATCGGACCTGGTGGCGCGGCAGCCCACGAAGTCACAGCTGGCCGCCTTTGCCGCCGATATCGCTGATCTCAAGCCTGGGGATTTTGTGGTCCATGCCACGCACGGCGTCGGGCAGTTTTTGGGGATACGGGAAATCGCGCAGGGGGAACAGAAGGGCGATTTCATGCTGCTCGAATATGCAGGGGAATCGAAGCTGTATGTGCCGTTGACGCGCCTGGACCTGGTTCAGAAATTTCGCGGGGCGGGTGAAGCGAAACCGCATCTGGACCGTTTAGGCGGAGTGACGTGGGAGAAGACGAAGTCGCGTGTGAAAGCCAAGATGCGCGATATGGCGGATGAGCTATTGAAGCTCTATGCACAGCGGCGCATGGCCAAGGGGTACGGGTTTTCTCCGGACAGCAACTGGCAGCGAGAGTTCGAGGACGCCTTCGAATACACGGCGACGAAAGATCAGCTGAGCGCTGTCACGCAGATCAAGGGCGATATGGAAAGCGACCAGCCGATGGACCGGCTGCTGTGCGGAGACGTGGGGTTTGGAAAGACGGAAGTGGCAATGCGGGCGGCTTTCAAAGCTTTAGGAGATGGGAAACAGGTAGCGGTGTTGGCCCCGACCACGGTTTTATCTTTCCAACATTTCGAGACGTTCAAACGCCGATTCGCTTCGTTTCCGGTCCGGGTGGAACTGGTCAGCCGATTTCGCTCCACCAAAGAGATCAAGGCTGTTTTGGAAGATGTAGCGGCAGGGAAAGTGGACGTGCTGATCGGGACACACCGGCTGCTGTCGAAAGACGTTGTCTTCAGCGACCTGGGGCTTCTGATTGTCGATGAAGAGCAGCGGTTTGGGGTGCGGCATAAAGAACGTCTGAAGCAATTACGGCACAACGTGGATGTGCTAACGATGAGCGCCACTCCGATTCCTCGCACGCTGCATATGTCGCTGCTTGGCTTGCGTGACATGTCGGTGATTGAGACCGCGCCCAAGGATCGCCTGGCGATTAACACCGTGGTGGCGCACTTTAATCCGGACCTGATCAAGACGGCGATCGAGCAAGAGTTGGCGCGCAACGGGCAGGTTTATTTTGTACACAACCGCGTGGATACTATTTTCATGCGGGCGGCGTTCCTGCAAGAGATGATGCCGAATGTGCGGATCGGCGTGGGGCATGGGCAGATGGGCGAAGCGGACCTGGAGAAGGTGCTGCTCGGCTTCATGAGGCACAGCTACGATGTTTTCGTTTGCACTACGATTGTGGAGAATGGCCTGGATATTCCGGTAGCGAACACGATCATCATCGAGAACGCTGAGCGGTATGGATTGAGCGAGCTGTATCAGCTGCGCGGACGAGTGGGGCGGTCGAACCGTCGGGCTTATGCGTATCTCCTGGTGCCGGCCGATACACAGCTGAGCGAAGTGGCGCGGAAGCGATTGGCTGCGTTGAAGGAGTTTAGCGATTTGGGGGCGGGGTTCAAGATTGCGGCGCTGGATCTGGAGTTGCGCGGCGCTGGAAACCTGCTGGGCGGTGAACAGCATGGCCACATTGAAGCGGTCGGGTACGACACGTACGTACGGCTGCTTGAAGAGAGCGTCCGGGAGCTGAAGGGCGAAGAGGTTCCGCTGGAGATTCACTCGACACTGAATTTAGGTTTGGATATTCGGATTCCGCCCAACTATATCGGTGATGAGGCGCAGCGCCTTCGATCTTACAAACGGATTGCCGAGGTAAAGGACGAGGAGCATGCCACGCGCGTGGTGGACGAGCTGGCGGATCGCTATGGGCCGGTGCCGGAAGAGGTGCGTAACCTGGTGCGGTTTTCGCAGTTGAAGAGTCTGGCGCAGCAGGGCGGGATTGAGTCGATCGACCGGAGGCAGGGGTTCGCCAATATCAAATTTCATCAGCAATCGAAGATCAATCCTTTGAAGCTATTGGCCATGGTGCGGAACACGTCGGGCGCGCAGTTTACGCCGGCTGGAGTTTTGAAGCTGCCGGTGGCGAGTCCGATCGCTCCGGAGAACCTGCTGAGTGAGCTTCGAACGGCTTTGGAGGAGCTGGTGGATGTTCCCGAAGCGGTGGGAAGCAAAAAGTGAAAACCCGAGTGAGACGGCGTTCGTCAAAAGCGGCGGGGCTTGGCATAATGGAAGTTCTTATGAAATGCAGGCTGTGGGTTGTGCTGGCGATAGCGAGCGTCTCGTTTGCTGCGGATACGCAGGTGATCGACCAGATTATCGCCAAGGTGAACGGCGACATCGTGAGCCAGGACGAGATTCAGCGTACTTCGCGTGAGATGGCGCAGGAGATGAAGACGCAAGGTGAGAGCGGTGCGGCGCTCGATCAGGAGCTGGAGAAAAAGCAGAAGGATGTTCTGCGGGATCGCATTGACGAGCTTCTGCTGGTTCAAAAAGCGAAGACCTTAAATATCAATGTGGATTCGGATGTGACGAAGTACATGACGAACCTGCAGCGCCAGGCGGGCATTGCCGATACCGACAAGTTTCACGATTATGTCCGCCAGGGCACAGGCATGACGTACGAAGACTATCTGTCTGAGATGAAGAATCAGATGTTAACGCGGGAAGTGATCGGACAGGAAGTGGGGCGGCACATCAACGTGTCGGATGCAGAGGTGCAGGACTATTACAGCAAGCACCAGAACGATTTTGTGAAGGAAGAGAAAATCTTTCTGAGCGAGATCCTGGTCTCGACCGAGAATAAGAATGCAGCCGGGATTGCAGTGGCTGAGAAGAAGGCGAAGCAGCTGGCAGACCAAGCCTCGAAGGGCACCCGATTCGCCGAACTGGCGCGCGATAATTCAGACGCCAATACGGCCAAGACCGGCGGTCAATTGGGAGCTGGTTATAAGAAAGGCGACCTGGCGAAGCCTTTCGAAGAAGCGGTTTGGAATCTGCCGAAGGGCGCGGTCAGCCAGCCGATCCGAATTGCAGCCGGATTTGAAATTCTGAAGGTGGAAGACCATAGCAAAGCGGGGCTGGAGACGCTTGCCGACGCCAAGCCGGAGATCGAGAATATTCTTTATGGGCCGAAAATGCAGCCCAAGGTGCGCGAGTATCTGACAACTTTGAGGAAAACGGCGTTTCTTCAGATCAAGCCCGGGTTTGTGGATTCAGGAGCAGCGCCGGGCATGAATACAAAGTGGCAGGATCCGGCGCAATTGAAGCCGGAGACCGTGACGAAGGCGGAAGTGGAACAGAAAATGCGCCGCAAACGTTTGTTGTGGGCGATTCCGATTCCCGGCACTTCGACAACGGTTGAAGGCAAGAGCAGTTCCCGCTAAGCCGTAAAAATGAAGTCACCTTACGTTGATACGCTCGTGCCGAACGATTCGGTTACGGGTCACTTTTTAGTGCTCACAAAAGAAATTCGCCAGAAGAAAAGCGGCGAGCCCTATCTAGCGCTGCATCTGGCGGACCGCAGCGGCGAAATTGAAGCGAAGATGTGGGACAACGTGGCCGAAGTGATGGACACGTTTGAGCGTGATGATTTCGTCAAGGTGAAGGGGTTGGTTCAGGTTTATCAGAACCGGTCTCAGTTCACCGTGCATCGTTTGCGACGGCTGGACGAGCGAGAGATCGATTTCGCGGACTTTTTTCCGTGTTCCGAGTTCGATGCCGAGCAGATGTTCGCTGAACTGCAGGAGACAGTTGCAGGCTTCCACAACCCACATCTGAAAGCGTTATTGAACTCTGTTTTCAACGATAGCGATTTGATGACGCGGTACAAGACTGCGCCGGCTGCGAAGAACATTCATCATGCCTGCCGCGGCGGACTGCTGGAGCATATTCTTTCACTGACTAAGCTGTGCAAGCTGCTGGCCGGCCATTACAAGGGTATTGACCTGGATCTGCTGCTCACGGGCGCCATGCTGCACGATATCGGCAAGGTGGAAGAGCTGACTTATGAGAGGAGCTTCGGCTACAGCGCCGAGGGTCAATTGCTGGGGCACATTGTCATCGGCATGCGCATCGTGGGGGAGAAGATCGCGCAGGTTCCGGATTTTCCAGCGAAACTGCGGACGTTGTTGGAGCACATGATCATCAGCCATCACGGCGAGCTGGCGTTTGGATCGCCTAAAGTTCCGCTGTTTGCGGAGGCGATGATGCTGCATCAACTGGATAACCTCGACTCCAAGATGGAGGCGATGAAGAATGCAATTAAGCGGGACAATCAGGTGGCAGGTGAGTTTACCGGGTGGGTGAATTCGCTGGAGCGAAGTCTGCTGCGGAAAGACCGCTATTTGGAAGAGAGTGCGATTCCGGTGACGGCGCCGGTAAGTGCCGGGATAGCGGCGGAAGCGGAGACGTTTGAGGCTGAACCTCTGATCGTGGAGACTTTGCAAGCGCCGGCGGCGACTCCAGTTCCGGCTTCACCACCGGCTCCAGCGCCGCCCAGGCCAGCGCCTGCTAAACCCGTCCCTCCAGCTCCGCAGAAGGCCGAGCAGAGACCGTCTGCGCCTACATTATTCGGCGAAAAACTGCAAGCCGTGCTCGACATGCGCAAGTGAGTTCGGATGTTAAGATTGTGAGTTGTCAGGCTCCGGGCTTCGTGCAATGGGCGGTTGTAAACCCCGCCAGGTCCGGAAGGAAGCAACGGTAGCGGCTTAGCTCGTGTGCCGCGGATCACCCGGGGTCTGGCAAGAAACGTCTCTCCTTAGCGCTGAAAGGTTTCCGCTTCAGTTTCTTCGACATGTATCAAGTTATCGCCAGAAAGTATCGTCCGCAGAATTTTGGCGAGCTCATCGGGCAGGAGCACGTTCAGAAGACGCTGGCGAATGCGATCGAGAGCCATCGGATTGCGCACGGGTATATATTTTCCGGTCAGCGTGGCACGGGAAAGACCACCGTGGCGCGGATTCTGGCGCGCTGTCTGAATTGCATTCACGGCCCGACGGCGACGCCGTGCGGTGTTTGTTCCAGTTGCACGGAGATTAGCGCCGGGAACTCGGTCGATGTAATTGAAATCGATGCGGCCTCGAACCGCGGTATCAATGAAATGCGCGAGATTCGAGAGAACGTGCGGTATCGGCCGGCTCGTGACAAGTACAAAGTTTTTATCGTCGATGAAGCGCACCAGATCACGAAAGAAGCGTTCAACGCGCTGTTAAAGACGCTGGAAGAGCCGCCCGAGTGGGTGGTTTTTATTCTTTGCACGACGGAAGCGTACGAGATTCCGAATACGATTGCTTCGCGGTGCCAGCACTTCACGTTTCGGTCAGTAGATTTTGGCGAGTTGACGGCTCGCATGCGATACATTGCCGAGCAGGAAGGCATTGAGACTAGCGAAGAAGCGCTTTCGGTGATCGCGCAGGCCGGCGAGGGAAGCGTGCGAGATTCACTTTCCGCTCTGGACCAGGCGATTGCCTGCTGCGGCAATACGCTGCGAGTGGAGGATATCCGCTCGCTGCTGGGAGTCTTTGGAATCGATTCGCTGCAGGCGGTGGCCGATTCGATTCAGCGGCAGGATAGCGCCCGGATGCTTGAGATTGTGCAGGAGCTCGAGAGCAACGGGCAGAGCCTGCAACATTTTTGCCGGGAGTTGAGTAAGTTTTGGCGTAATTTGCTGGTTGCTAAGATTGCGGGAAAGTCAACGCGGTTGATTGCGGCTTCGGAGGCGGAACAGCGGTCATATGTGGACGCGGCGGCCAGCTTTAGCGAAGAGGATCTCACTCGCTATCTGAACCTGACGCTCGATTTGTATAAGACGATGCAGTATTCTTTGCAGCCGCGATTGCACCTGGAGCTTGGTCTGGTCAAGCTGGTGCAAGCGGGACGATTGCAATCGATTGAACAGGCTTTGGCGGAGTTGGGACCGGGTGGGTCTGCTGTAGCACCTATATTAGGCGGACCACCGTTGAGTGCGACGGCGCGGACAGGGGTGGTTCGACCGCCTCCGTTTCAGGCGCCTTCCGCGCCCAAACAGCAGGAGCCAGTCGCGAAAATCGATGTTGCGAAAACAGAAGTGGCGGCCCCGAACGCTCCTGTGGCAAGCGGAGATTTTGGACAGGATCTACAAAGCGCGTTACGAGCCGCAGGAATGGCCTTCAGCGCCGATGCGGTGGCGCAGTCTCAGGTGGAGCTTCGTGGCGGCGAGGTGATTGTACGCGCGCCGAAAGCGATGATGTTATCGCTTCGTGATGCGGCAGTGCAGCAAATTGCTGCGCAAGTGGCTGGAAAGCCGGTCAAAGTGAAGTTAGAAGCCGGTGAGAATAGGGCGGTAGCGGCGCCTTCTTCTTCCCGTGAGCAGCAAAGCAATGGAAGCGATGAAGTACGCGAGCGAGCGCTTTCTCATCCGGGGGTAAAGCGATTTCAGGAAATTTTTCCAGGTGCGCACATTCGCACCGTGCGAAATTTGAATGAATAGGATCCAACACTAATATGAAGATGCCCGGCAACATGCAGAACATGATGAAGCAGGCGCAGGTGATGCAGCAAAAGCTTCAGGAACAGATCGCGGCGATCCGGGTGGAAGCCTCGGCCGGCGGCGGCATGATCACCGTCAAAATGGACGGACAGAAGAATGTGCTTGGAGTGAAGATCGATCCGGAAGTTGCCGGTGATGTCGAGATGCTGCAGGATATGGTGATGGCGGCTTTCAACGAGGCTGCGAAGAAAGTGGACGAAGAATCACAGGGCAAAATGGGCGGGATGCTGGGCGGTCTTGGTCTTCCTCCGGGACTGTTTTAGGCGTCGATGCCAGAGTTTGCAGAGCCCCTTGCCCGACTGATTCAAGAATGTAAACGGCTTCCCGGCATAGGCCAGAAGTCTGCCCAGCGAATCGCTTTTCACTTGCTGCGCGCCCCGCGCGAGGACGCGGAGCAATTAGCGCAGGCTGTCCTGGATATTAAAGATAAACTGGGCATTTGCGGCGAATGCAATAACATCAGCGATGGAGAGCTTTGTCTTTATTGCCGCGACCCGAACCGCGAACATTCACAGATTTGTGTGATAGAAGAGCCCCACAACATACTGCCGATCGAGACGACACACACGTATCGCGGCGTGTACCATGTGCTGCACGGAACGATTTCGCCGCTTCGCGGGATCGGCCCGGAGCAGCTTAAGATCAAGGGCCTGATTGACCGGCTGTATCAGACAGAAGTGCAGGAGATTATTCTCGCCACGAATCCTACGGTAGAGGGAGAAGCAACGGCAGTTTATTTATCGCGGCTGTTGAAGCCGCTGGGTCCGCGAGTGACGCGTATAGCGATGGGCATACCGGTGGGCAGCGATTTAGAATTTGCAGACGAGGTGACGATGTCGCGATCCCTTGAAAATCGGCGGGAGATGTGAGCGAGAGATGAATCCAGATCTTGAGTTTTTTCTCGAGAAAGCGTTTGACCCTATTCAGCCGACCTCGGATAAGATTGGCCGGGTGGTGCTCGAGCCCGATTACGATATCGACCCGGACGAGAAAGATCAGGCTCAGCTTACCGACGAATTAGTGAGTTGTTTGAAGAGCTATTCGGGCACGGCGAAGGAGTTTACTCCTCCGAAGGAATATTCGACGCTCAGCAAATACGTGCGAGAGATCTCCTTGCATGATGACCGGTTGGATGGACCGTGGGTGGAAGTGACGCCTCCTGGCAACTGGATTTAGCCGGGCATTCGAGACTAGTGTTTAGACTGGAAGTAACGTGCTGGTAACCATATCTTCGCAGCCTGAGCGGCCCAAGTGGCTTCGCGCTCCGGCTCCCGTGGGCGACAACTATCGCGAGTTGAAAGACCTTGTTACGAGGTTAAAGCTGCACACAGTTTGCGAGAGCGCGGCATGTCCGAATGTTGGCGAGTGTTGGAACCGGCGAACCGCCACGTTCATGATTCTGGGCAACGTGTGCACACGCCGCTGTGGATTCTGCGCGGTGCAGAAGGGCGCACCGCTGCCGGTGGAATACGATGAACCGCAGCGTGTAGCTGAGGCATGCGCCGTGTTGGGGCTGCGGTATGCGGTTGTGACGAGCGTTAACCGCGATGACCGGAAGGACGGCGGCGCCGACCTGTTCGCGCTTACCATCGAGGCGATTCGCGATCGCGTTCCGGGCTGTAAGGTAGAAGTTCTTGTTCCCGATTTTCAGGGTTCGCATGCGGCGATGGACATTGTGATGAATGCTCATCCGGACGTTCTGAATCACAATACGGAGACTGTGCCGCGGCTGTATCGCATGGTGCGATTGGGGGCTCGTTACGAACGGTCACTCGATATGCTGCGCTATGCCAAGCAGGTGAGACCGCACATTCCGGCGAAGTCGGGATTGATGCTGGGGCTGGGTGAGACGCAAGCGGAAGTACTGCAAGTGATGCAGGATCTGCGGAATCACCATGTTGACATTCTCACGCTGGGACAATACCTGAGGCCGTCTGCCAAGCATTTGCCGATTCTGCGGTATGTTCCGCAACCCGAGTTTGACGAGTACAAGCGCGCGGGGCTTGCTATGGGCTTTGCGCATGTCGAAGCAGGGCCGCTGGTTCGAAGTTCTTATCACGCCGACAGCTCAGAGGAGAGCGCGGCGGCGGTTCATTCCTGCGCTCATTGAACGGGTAAGATTAGTCGCGCTTCGCAGCCTGGTCCATCCAGAGCATTGCGGAGCAAGACGGAACCGCCGTGAGCCTCGGCCACTTGCCGGCTCAGGACGAGGCCGATTCCAGAGCCGCCGCGTTTGGTGGTGAAGAACGGCACGAACAAGTTTCCGGTATTCGAGAGGCCCGGACCCTCATCGCGAATGGTAATCTCGACCGTTGCTCCCGATCGTTCCTGGCCGACGAACACCCGGCCGCCGGTTTCCTGCGACGCGTCGACGGCGTTGCGGATGAGATTGATAAGCGCCTGTTCCAACTGATCGGCGTCGCCTTGAATGGTGAGCGACTGTGCATCGTGGACGAAGACTTGGGTTCGGGTCTCAAGATTGGTCACTCGGCGTATCAGTTGATTCAGCTCGAGAGGCGCAAACTTGGGCGGCGGCAGCTTGGCAAGTTGGGCGTACGAACTCATGAAACGACTGAGCGATTCGGAGCGACTTGCAATGACGGTGAGGCCGCGAGCCGTATCTTCTTCCCAGTCGTCGGGCCGAGGATCGGTTCTCAGCAGGAGTTCCAGGCTTTGTGCGATTGACTTGATTGGGGTGAGCGAGTTATTCAGTTCGTGACCCAGCACGCGAACCAATCTTTGCCAGGCTTTCAACTCCTCTTCACGCAGGGGACGCGTGAGATCGGTGACCACGAGAAGGAAGTGCGGCACGCCTCCCTCGCGAAACAGGCTACGGCTGATGACCCAGCGACCGGCGCCGCCCGGAAAGGAGCGCTGTACTGTACGTTCTTCCAGGCCGCTGATATATTCGCCTAAATCAAGGGACGCGGCGTCGCGCGCCAGCAAGCGTTCCGCGGGCTGTCCCAACAAGCGTTCTCCGGCGCGGTTTACCAGGCGCAGAGTTTGCTGAGGATCGAAGGCGAAGATGGCGACGTCGATTTCTTCCATCACTTTTCGGAGCAGCGCCGTGGCTTCGAGAGCGCCGAGACGCTGCGAACGAAGCGTGGCCGTCATGGCATTGATCTGTTGCATCACTTCGCCCAGGGGCTCCCTGGGATCTTCGACGCGAGCGCGAATCGAGTAATCGCCTTCGCGGATGGCCTCGAGTAAGTTGGCCAGCGTTCGCAGAGGTTTCGCGACGTGGTCGCGGGCAGCGAAGGCAAACGCGAGAGCGACTACGATCATCAAGGCGGCGGCGGTCCATTGCACTTGCGGCGGGTACTTGGCGGTGAGCAGGAACCCGAGACTAACGGCGATTCCGGGAAGAGCGGCGCCGAGCGCCAGCAGCAGCACTCGCGTTTCATGTCCCGGTTTAAATCTGAAGGACACAGCTAGAGGCCGAAGCGCTGGAGACGGCGATACAGCGCGCTACGACTCAGACCCAGGGCGCTGGCGGCATGACTCACGTTTCCGTCGAAGCGAGCCAGGGCCTTTTTCACCAGGAACTCCTCTACTTCTTCGAGGCTCATGTCCTCCAAGCGGCCGGCTGGAACATGACTGGGGCGGAGCGCAAGATCGCTTACGCGAATGCTGTTTGTGACCGTCATAAGCACAGCGCGTTCTACAACGTGATTTAGTTCTCGAACGTTGCCTTGCCAATTGTGCTCCTGCATGCTCTGCATGGCGTTTTGTTCGAAGCCGATGATGCTTTTGCGGTAACGCCGCGCGTGCACTCCGAGGAAGTGGTTCGCGAGGGGAGGAATGTCGTCCCGGCGATCGCGTAGAGGCGGGATGTGAATTTCGATGGTATTCAGCCGAAATAGCAGGTCCTGGCGAAACCGGCCGTTTTCAACCTCTTCCGGCAAATTTGCATTAGTTGCCGAGATGACCCGTACGTCTACTCTTTTGGTCTTCGAGGAACCGACTCGTTCCATCTCGCCGATCTCGAGCACGCGGAGCAGCTTGGCTTGCAGGTTCAATGGGACATTGGCGATTTCGTCGAGAAACAAGGTGCCTGTATCGGCCAGTTCGAAGCGGCCCACGCGGTCAGTTTTGGCATCCGTGAATGCTCCTTTGACGTGGCCGAAAAGCTCGCTTTCGAAGATGCCTTCCGCCAGACCACCGGCATTTACCGTGACCATGGGCTTGGCAGAACGGCTGGAGACGGCATAGAGAGTGCGCGCGATGACTTCTTTTCCGGCACCGGGTTCGCCGGTAATGAGAACGTTGGCATCGGACGGGCCGACACGGGAGATGAGGTCGAGAACCGGCTGCATGGCTTGCGATTGCACGATCATGGTGGGTAAATTTTCACCGCGCAGCAGCAGGTTTTCCGCCTCCAATCTTTGTCCCCGACGAATCGCTTCACTCAACTCAAGCTGCGTGCGAACGACGGAAGCGAGACGTTGATTCTCCCAAGGCTTTGGAATAAAATCGCGAGCGCCGCGGCGCATGGCTTCGACTGCCAGATCGACGCTGCTCCAGGCCGTCATCACGATCACCGGAAGGGTGGCATCCACCTTTTGAATTTTTGCCAGCAGATCGAGGCCTTCTTCGCCTGAAGTTGTGTCGCGCGTGTAGTTCAGGTCGATAATGGCCGCATCGAAGTCCCGGTTCTCGATTGCGTTCACAACGGCCGCCGGCGAGTCGACCGATTCGGTTTTGTAGCCCTCGCGCTTCAGCAGCAGCCGGAGCGCTTCGAGAACGTCAGGCTGATCGTCGGCAATCAGAATACGCAACTGCGAAGAGGGCGTTCTCATAGAGCTCGAGCGGACGTGCGCTGTCCGATCCAGCCGTCTTCGATATCGATGATCCGATTGCCATACTCGGCGTTCTTCTCGCTGTGAGTCACCTGCACGATGGTGACACCCTCGTCGTTCAGCTTCTTGAACAGTTCCATGATTTGTTGGCCTTGGCTCGAATGCAGATTGCCTGTCGGCTCGTCCGCCAGGATCAGTTTCGGGCTGGCAATCATGGCGCGCGCGACGCCAACCAGTTGTTGCTGGCCGCCCGACAGCTGGTTCGGGAAGAGATCTTTTTTAGCGACCATGTGGAAGCGGTCGAGGGCATCGCAGACGATGCTCTGACGCTCGGCCTTTTTGAAATTACGGTAGGAGAGCGGGATCTCGAGATTTTCGTAGACCGTGAGCGAGTCGAGCAGGTTGTAGCTCTGGAAGACGAAGCCGACGTATCGTTTATTGAGTTCGGCGCGGTCTTTTTTGTTCAAGCGGTGGACAGGATGCTCGAAGAAAAAGTATTCGCCGGTCCAGGCGGTGTCGTGCATTCCGAGCAGGTGAAGCAAGGTGGACTTCCCTGCCCCGGACGGCCCCATGATGGAGACGAACTCACCTTCCTTGATGTCGATGTTGACTCGCCTCAGAACATACGTCTTGGAGGAGCCTGCTTCATAACACTTCTCGATGTTTCGGAGGGAGATCATGGCGCTATTCGTATCTTAGGGCAGGATCTAAATCGGAATCGTGGCCAGGCTTGCGGCTATGTCATTCTGAACTTGGCGAGCGACAAAACAAAAGAGATGAAATACGACGTAATCGTTCTCGGTTCCGGGCAAGCTGGGAATCCATTGACACAGAAACTGGCAACGAACGGGCTGAAGGTTGCGCTTGTGGAGCCTGGACCATTGGGTGGCACGTGTGTGAATGTTGGCTGCACGCCAACGAAGACCATGGTCTCCAGTGCGCAGGTGGCTCATTATGCGCGCTATGGGCAGCGATGGGGTGTTTCGGCGGAGAATGTTTCCGTGAATCTGCCGGTCATTCTCCAGCGGAAAGACAAAGTGGTCGCGGGTTCGCGGGGTAGCTGGGAGAAGAAGTTCAACGGAAAGGAAAACCCAAAGCTATATCACGAGAAGGCTCGGTTTATCGGGCCGAAACAAGTTCAGGTGGGCGCGGACGTTTTAGAGGCCGATCGCATTTTCATCAATACCGGAGCGCGGCCGACAGTTCCTCCGATTCCCGGTCTCGAGACGGTTGAGTATCTCACTTATGTGACGATTCTCGAGTTGGCAACACTGCCCAAGCATCTGGTGATTCTGGGCGGCGGTTACGTGGGGCTCGAGTTCGGCCAGATGTTCCGGCGTTTTGGAAGCGACGTCACCATTATTCAGAGTGGCAGCCAAATTTTGCTGAAGGAAGACAGCGACATCGCGGCGGAGTTGCAAAAAGCGCTGGAGGCGGAAGGCGTCCGCATTCATCTGGATGCGCGAGCGACACAGGTTCAATCGCAAGGGGGACAGGCTTCGGTCTCGGTCGAAGTCAAAGGTGGTTCGCAAACCGTGACAGGCTCGCATCTGCTAGTGGCTACGGGACGTACTCCAAATACCGATGGAATGGACCTGGAGAAGACAGGGGTTCAAATCGACAAGAAGGGATTCGTGGTTGTTGACGAGCAATTGAAAACGAGTGGGGACAACATCTGGGCTTTGGGTGACGTGAATGGCGGACCGCAGTTCACGCATATCTCTTATAACGATTTTCAAATTGTGTACGGCAATTTGTATGAGGGGAAGAAGCTCAGCACGAAGACGCGCCTGGTGCCGTATGCCGTTTACACAGACCCCAATCTGGGGCGGGTTGGATTGACCGAACGAGATGCTCGCGCACAAGGTTACAAGCTGAAGATTGGGACAACGCCGATGACTTACGTGGCTCGCGCCATTGAGCGCGATGAGACGGCGGGCTTGATGAAGCTGGTGGTCAACGCCGCGGACGATAAGATTCTTGGCGCTTCGATACTGGCCTCAGAAGGCGCGGAGACGGTGCAGATTTTGAGTACGCTGATGCTGGCCGACAAGCCCTATACGCTGCTCAAGGGTGCGATTTATATTCACCCGACGCTGGCGGAAGGCTTTTTCAGTTTGATGGAGAGCGTCAAGCCGGTGGACTGAAGTACTTCTGCGACATGCGGCGGAGAAAGGCGAGAGATTCTGCCATCTCTTCCATGCCGTTCATGCCATCTTCGATGCTGACCCAGCCGTTGTATCCGTGCGCTGACAAGATGCCGAAGATGGCGTCGTAGTCATTGAGGCCCTGGCCAGTCACGCCGTGACGCAGATCGGGCGAGTAGCCGATGGTCCCATCGCTTTGACGAAGCTCTTCAATGGTGCGCCCTTCGGCAAGATAGCGATCACTGGCATGCATGCTGACCACGCGAGGAGCTACAGCACGGAGTAATTCTACGGGATCGTCGCCTGCCACGATGGCGTTTGAGGGATCGTACTGCACACCGAAATTTTCACGGTCGTCTACTGCATTGACGATGCTCAAGAAGCGATCCATCTTTTGAGCGAACTCGGGATATTTCCAGAAGCCGTCTTTGTAGTGATTCTCCAAACCGAGAACCACCGAGTATTCGCGCGCTACCGGCAAGAGCTTTTCGATCGCTTCAACAACCCAGTCCCTTCCCTGCTCCCACGTGACTTCGGGATAACGTTGGCCGGACAGTACACGACAGACTGCGGAGGGCCCGCCGAGCCGGTGCGTCACTTGAATCATGAGCGCTTCGCGTTCGATGGCGCGCTTACGTCCTTCTTCGTCAGGGTTGCTGAAATCGGGAGAGCAACAGAGCATGGGCATGGCGAAGCCGCCCGATTCAAGCGATTCGCGGACGGTATCCAGGTATCCGGACTCCAGACTTGTCAGAAAGCCTTCATACATCTCAAGGCCGTCCGCATCGAGTCCCTTCGCCATATGGATCCACTCGAAGACGGACAGGCGTCCGGTGGCGATCTCTTCGAGATAGCACTTCGGAAAGGCGGAGATCTTGAGAGGCATCAGCAGGTGAGGACGGCTTTGACGTATTCGCCGTGCTCCATCTTTTCGAAACAGTCGAGCCAGTTCTCAAGATCGCAGACCTTGCTGATGATGGGATCGAGATCGATCTGACCCGATGTGATCATGGAGATCACTCGCTCCCAAACCGGCCAGTTGTGCGAGAAGCTGCCGGAGAGCGTAATATTTTTCTGGACCAGGGGATCGAGGCTGAACTGAATCGGTTGCGGTCCCCAGCCGACTTTGATGATCTGCCCGGCGGGACGAACTGCTTGCAGAGCCAACTGAAGCGTAGCCGAAGCGCCGGAGGCATCGATGGCTACATCCACACCCAACCTGTCGCCGAAGCTTGTAATGTAATCCACGACACCGCCTTCGAGCGTAACATCGGCTCCTATGCGCTGCGCGATCTCAAGACGGGAACGATCGCTTGGCAACCCGGCGACAATCACATTTCCGGCGCCGCTGAGCTTCGCCATCTTGGCGCATAGCAGGCCGATCGGACCCGGACCAAGCACCAGAACCGCGTCGCCAGGCCGTACTCGCCCATTGACACAGACGGCATTGTAGGCCACGCAACAGGGTTCTGTGAGCGCCGCTTTATGGAAAGGCAAGCTCGCCGGAATGGAGTGCAGACAGCGCTCGGGAACCCGAACATATTGCGTCATAGCGCCGTCGACGCCGTAACCGAAGCCGCGGCGCGAGGGATCGAGATTGTACAAGCCGGATCGAGTCAACGGAGAAGATTCGTCGATTACTGCGGCAGTCTCACTGACAACGCGGTCGCCTGCTTTAAAAGCGGCAACGCGAGCGCCGGTTTCGACTACGGTTCCGGAAAACTCATGTCCCAGAATGCACGGATATTTTACCGGCCAGCTATGGGACCCGCGCCATTGATGCAGATCGCTGCCACACACGCTAACGGCCCCGACTCGCAGGAGCACATCGCTCGCTCCGATCTCAGGGATCGGGACTTCTCGTATTTCTACGGAAAGGGGTTCTCGCGAATAGTTCACCAAGGCCGGAATTTGCTGACTCATGCTGGACGTTCCTTCCCTACTTTTATATCGCCGTAGGCGTGTACTTTTTCGCAAATCAAGCGCAGCTTGGATTCCAGATCGCCGGAGGCTGTCCGGAAGGCATGTGCCTCGATGGTGAGCGGCGCTCCGAGCACAACCAGCGGGGCGCCGTAAGCCGGCGTTTCAATCGCTTGTTCTACCGTCAGACCTCCGACCGCCTGGACCGGGATCGACACAGCTTGCACAATTTCACGAAGACGGTCGAGTGGAGTGGGCGCCGACTGTCCGCGTTTTCGTTTGACCGTTCGCATGTCATAGCCAATGTGGTGGACGATATAGTCGCAGCCGAGATCTTCCAACTTTCGCGCTCCGTCGACGGGATCGCTCATTGCCATGTTGTCGCCCATCGCTTTGGCGCCTTTATCGTGGCAGGCCTTGGCGACAAGCTCGACTGTTTCCTCGTGCGCTTGTCCCATCACCACTACCATGTTCGCGCCCGCTTCGAGCATCATCTCGGCCTCTAAACGGCCGCCGTCCATGATCTTCAAGTCCGCTACGATCGGCACGTCCGGAAAGCGGCTTCGCAGTTCTCGCACGCCGCGTGTTCCTTGGGCGATGAGCAGCGGTGTTCCGGCTTCGAGCCAATCCACTCCGGCGCGTAATGCCAGTTCGGCGGCTTCAAAAGCTTCGTTTAGGTCGACGAGGTCGAGGGAAAGCTGAAGAACTGGCTGCACAATTTAATTTACGCTAGCAAGTTATCACACGAACGGGACCGAGAGTCGATCAGATGTGATACAAATCAGGACCGACCTCGGAGGAACGGAATTATGAAGATGAAATGGTTGGTCCTGGCCGTTGCGTATCCGATTCTGGCGCGCGAACCGCTGGCCCAGCGTATTGTTCATACAGATCCGGCGAAGTATCGCCTGCTGAAAGCAGTTCACGACGGAGCCGGCCAGATGGCGTACACTCCATTGTTCGACGAACACACTCTGCAAACGAATCTTCAGTTTCTGCATCGCGGAATTATTTATCCGAAGAGCGGCATCGGCCATCACTTTCACAATCAATGCGAGGAGATGTTCGTGATTTTCGATGGAGAGGCGCAGTTTACGATAGACGGACACACCTCAGTGCTCAAAGCGCCGGCCGGCGCCCTCTGCAAAATGGGGCATTCTCACGCCATCTATAACGCTGGCGACAAACCGATTCAGTGGATGAATATCAACATCACCGCTCTAAAAGGAAGTTATGATGCGTTCAACCTGGGCGATCCTCGCGTCGGAGTGCCGTTAGACCCCATTCCTGTTTTTATGGCGATGAGGCTGGATCGCACTCTGCTCAAGCCAGTGGAGAGCATGGACCGTGGGAAAGGCGCTGTTCGATACCGACGGGTTTTAGGGCCGAGCGTTTTTAGTTCTCCGTGGGCCTATGTAGATCATGTACTCCTCCCGCCGGGTGCATCGATCGGACCTCATGTGCATCATGAGGTGGAGGAGTTTTATTACGTTCTGAACGGTACGGGAGCGGTGACGGTAGCGGAGGGCCATAACTCAGCAGAGACGGTTGCTATTAAGACAGGTGACGCTATTCCGCTTCAATTAGGCGATGTAAACTCTTTCAGCAACACTGGCACGGAGCCGCTTGAATTTCTGGTTGTGGGCATATCCAGAGACAGCAACAGACACATCGATAATGTGGATGTGGATATGCCCACGGGGCAGGCGCAATAATAAGAAAGCACGCAGCTCGGTAGTCCCATAAAGTCTTCTCCTTTGGTTCTAATTGCCACTAGCGATTGTGCGGCTCTGCTGCAGGCAGATTCAGTGCCCGGCGCGCAGAAGCCTTGAGTAAGGGTAAATCGTAATGCACGGTTCCCCATATGCCCTCCAAATCAATGCGCTCGTATTGATGCCTAATCCAATTGCCGGCGCCGCGTATTTTGTGCCACGGTTGGTCTGGACAAAGGATAGCCGCTTCATCGCCCAAATGGATTGCTGCTTCACTGATAACGAGAAGCTTCCGTTCGACGGCCGCAACGGTTTTCGGGTCTTCTCGGAACGATTCAAACTCCATGCCGTTCGTAAAGCGCTCGATCATAGCTATGGCATCAAAGATATCGCGCAGCCAACGGGCTGGATTTCTAAAAGACAACCACGGCCTCGCGCTCCGCGCGGACCCGCACATCATCAGTCATTAGACGGCGGTCACAGAGTTCGACGGGCGCACGCAAAATCTCAGAAATACGCACTTCGAGACCGGCTTTATCGAAGGCTGTTAATCTTCTTTTGATGTCGAAGTCACTCAGTAGATCAACGTCAGATTGTTCGTTGGCCTGACCTCGCGCCACGGAACCGAAGATCGACAGACTCGAGATGCCATCGTTTCTTAACTCGGCTTCGTGCTGCAGAAGCATTGTTTTCACTGCAACCGAATTCATCACTTGAATTTTGCACAGTCAGGCAAAAACAGCAATATTCAATGAACCGCGGTTGACTTTGCCGACAACAAGCCCTTCAATTCGCAGAACTTACTTTAAACAGATGTGGTACGCCCGAGAGGATTCGAACCTCTGACCTTTTGCTCCGGAGGCAAACGCTCTATCCAGCTGAGCTACGGGCGCGTAGTAAAACCGAGGCTTAAGAAGGTTTCTTCGCCGCTGCCATCTTCGTGGTATGCACCGAGGTGGAACTCGTCTGGCCCAGCAGTTCTTCAATGTGTTGCCGGATGGCATCTGGGTTCATCAGCTTTTCCCAGGCGGCGTCATCGCTGGTCGCCGGGGTTTGCCAGTGGATATATCCTTTACGGTCGATCAGCGCCAGCTGCGGCACCACGTATCGCTGATCCGGGAAGTTCATGAAGCTCTGCATCTTCTCGCCGGTGGTCCAGCCGACGGGGAAGTTGACTTGAAAATCTTTCGCGAAATTCTCAACCAGGAGGTCCGCGTTCGGATTCACGGCCACATCGATCACCTGTAAGCCACGGTTCCCGAACTCAGACTGTAACTTCGTCATGTATTTCGAAGCAGCTTGACAGTGCGGGCAGGTGGTGAAAATAAATTCCAGCGCGACCACCTTGCCGCGATACTGACTCAACAGTTGTTCGCCTTTGCCCGGGAGTGAATACGTTAGCTCGGGCGCCTTTCGGACATCAGATGACCCAGCTGAGAAAAGCACGGAAGAGAGGGTGATTGCCAGACACGCCACGGAGAAGAGTGTTTTTTTCACGAGAGAAACTCCAAATGAAAGTTTAACTAATGGTACGCCCGAGAGGATTCGAACCTCTGACCTTTTGCTCCGGAGGCAAACGCTCTATCCAGCTGAGCTACGGGCGCATAAAGAAACTGCTGCTCACGACGCTTTCTTCGCCGCAGCCATTTTCGTGGCAGAGGCGCCGTGTCGAACGGAGGTTGTGCTGGTTGGCGCGGCCAGCAATTCTTCCACGCGTTGCCGGATCGTACTTTCCTGCATCGCACTCTCGTCTCCCAAGGGAGGCGTCTGATAGCGAATCATTCCCTTTCGGTCGATCAGAACAATCTGCGGAACGACGAACCGTTCGGCGATGCTGAAACCGGCGAAGGCCAGCATCTGATCACGCGTTGTCCAACCCACCGGAAATGTCGCTTGATAGGTGTTGCTGAAGTTCTGGACGAGCTCATTTGCCTGGGCTGGGGTGCGGTTCTCGTCCAGGCCGTTAATTGCCACATCCAAGGCCTGAAATCCGCGGCTGCCATAATCGCCCTGCAGTTTAGACATCAAGTGGGAAGCGGCCTGACAGTGCGGACACGTGGTCAGGATGAATTCCAACGCGACTACTTTTCCGCGCTCTTGACTCAACAGCTTTTCACCCTGGCCCGGCACAGTAAATGCTAACTCGGGCGCTTTTCGCGGCAGGTCGGCCGCAAACAGAAGCGCTCCCATCGTGGCGAGAGCCGCCGCCGTTAATACAGTCTTTTTCAAGGCAGTAGAACTCCACTGCCAGTTTAGCGTACAAAAAGGGTCGATTGAGATCCCGACGCAACAGGGCGCGCAGCCGGCCGCGATTCGGTCTTCTGCTGGTCCCATTCATTTTCGTTGCCCAGACCTTCCATACTCGAAACGACGGTTCCCTCCAGCTTGGCCACAAAATAACCGTTGTCTCCCACTCCCGCTATTTCGTGCGCTTTGTCTACCGCGACATTACAGCGCCTCCATTTGGAGTGAAGCACCTTCTTATAGTCCTTGAAGAACTCTGACGCGTGCTCGGTCGAGTCCCATTCGGAGGCGTAAAGCAAGACAGGCCGGTGCTGTTTGTCGATGTCCACGATCTTGAACGAGCCTCCGCGCAGATGCGGCGCCAGGGTGCGGGACTCGGCCTTGCTGGTGTACTGTCGCAGCAGGATTTCGTGATCGAACTCACCCACCGATCCTTCACTGATTTCGTGCTCACCGCCGCGCGAAGCCAACTTGGGGAGAGCGGGCTTAGTGGCTTTGATATGGGCAAAATACCGGTCAGGGTGCAGGATCTGAGCGGAATCGGAGGGTGGATCTTTAAACACCTCCGTAAATGCCGCCTTTCCGTTCTTTTTGTATACCGCATCAAAGAACGTTGTTCCGTCGGTGTAGGGAAACATGAGCGACTGCTGAATATAAAGTGGCGACCCCTTCAAGACGGGGTAATCTCCCATGGACGACTCGCTGGAATCAACCACCGTTTTCAGAGCCGCCGCTGTTGGCACGGCCGGCTGCCCGGCTTGCTCCAGATCGTAGGCGATCATCAACCAGGACGCCTGGCCTTCCACCACAGCCGTGTGGGCCAGGTTCTCGTCGTCGTTGGCGGGACTTTGATCCATGTACTTTTGAAGGTCGAAGTGTTGGTCCGCCAAGGCGTGCGATAGTTCATGCGCCAAAGTGGTCACCTCGGCCGAGACGGAAGAATCTTCCAGCAGAAAGAGCTTCTTGTCGTCGTAGTCATAGAAGGCCGCGGCCTGTTCGGTTAAAAGATCGATGGTCGATTTTTTCAGATCGAAGGTCTGCGGAACCAGACCGAACATTTTCAAGGCAAGTTCATCGGCATGGATTTCTTCGGGCCGGAGACTCTTCTTGATGCGCTTGGCCAGAAATTGCCGGAGCTGGCGCTTTGACATGCGCGCATAAGGAACCGTGTGTTCTTCACTAAGGCCGGAGATACCCGAAACCGACTTCACAATGGAATTAATCTGGGCGAAGGCTGGGTCTTTGCTGTTCTTATTCCGCGCCGCCAGCAGCGAAAGCGAGCAGAGAACGACGACAAAGAGACGCAGGAGCCACGGCGACATTACTCAGAGAAGGCGAACACTCTTTACTACAGCATATTCGCCTAATGGAGCATCGGCTTGATCCCATTAATTACAATTTGCACTCCAATGCAGAGCAAGATGAAAGAGGTTAAGCGAACAATGACGTTCATGGCGGTCTCCCCGAGCATTTTGGCAAGGCGCTCTGCGAAACGATAGCTCAGAAAAATGGAAATCGCGACCAGAGCGGGTCCGACGATGGCTGAGACCAGCCGAAGCAAGTTACCCCGATGAGGCGCCTGGTTGGCGCCGAGAGTGAGAGCAACGGAAATGGATCCGGGGCCGACTGTGAGCGGCAGGGTCAGCGGGTAGAAGGCTCGATCCGAGATATCCTGGCTGGTGATTTTGGCTTCCGCGCTGGCCCGCGCCTGGTGGACGTCTTGCTTGAGAAGTGTCCAGCCGGTTGACATCACCACCAGTCCGCCGGCAATCTGAACCACCGGAACCGAAAGCCCGAAGAAGGCCAGAACATGACTGCCGATCAGCATCGATCCCGTCAGCAGCCAAAAGCTGTTGACCGCAATCTTTCTTGAAAGAATCTCACGAGCCTGAGTGGAGTATCCGGGTGTGAGGCTGAGAAAAATCGGTCCGTTCCCGAGAGGGTTAACGATGGGGAAGAGAGCTGTTAAAACCAGAAGGCAGCTCTCGATGATCTGCAAAACCACGGACAGAGACATGAAGATTTAGCATACAAATGCCTACGGACAGTGCGGGGGGCCGCTGCGTTTGATGAGCATGTGCTTATTGCCGGGGGCGATGAGAGCCTGGCCGCGCAGCAAGGAGTAGTTTTCAGCGGCTTCCTTCACGGTGATGCGGCAACTTCTATTCAAGAGTTCGGCAAAACGGGCGGTGAACTGTTCTGGCATGTGCTGGACGATCGCAATGGCGGGAGCATCGAGCGGCATGGATTCGAGAAAGCAAAGGAGGGCTTCGGTTCCCCCCGTGGAAGCGCCGACAGCGACCACCTTCTCGGTGGTCTGGATCATGGCCCGGGAATCGGGTTTGGCGAGAACGGCGTCGGCGTTGAGCTTGGGGGAGGGTCCTGTGGAAGGGCGGGCGAAGCGTTCTTTTGCGAATCGAGCGAGTGCGGCGGCTTTGATGGCATCACAGATCCGAATGCGGGAATCTTCAAAGAATTCGTTCGTGCCCCTTTTCGGCTTGGCAACGATTTCGACAGCGCCTTTTTCCAATGCGGCGAGAGCCACATCCGAGCCGGACACGGCAAGGCTCCAGCAGATCACGACAAGGATCGGATGCTGGCTCATGATTTTTTCGAGAAATGTGAGCCCGTCCATGCGGGGCATTTCGATATCGAGAGTGATGAAATCGGCGACCTCCTGCTTGATACGTTCGACGGCAACAAAGGGATCGGAGGCCACGCCTATGACCTGGGATTCCGGGATCGCTGCTCAAAGAGATCTTTGAGGCTCTGGCGAACGGAGGCCGAATCGTCAACGATCAAAACACGAGTTTTTTCATGTCTGGCACGGTTAATCCTGATATCGGCCGCGCAACGGCTTGCGATAGACTATGCCGCGGACCTGGCGGACCGGCGTGTTCAAACCGGATAGCGATTCCGAGTGACCGATAAAGATATAACCGCCGGGCACAAGATTCTGGCAAATCCGGTTGCTAACAGTTTCCTGCGTGAACTTGCTTTTAGGAAGGCGGCTTGCTGCGCAACAGGTATTTGCGCCGCAGTTCGAAGGGGACTGGCTGAATCTGCCAATCCTCATAGATCGCAACGCGGGCCGGATCCAGTACGCGAGTGGAAACGTCGGTGGCGAGAATGGCGAAGTCAAGACCGGGGATACGGCCCGTAAATTCGCTCAAGAGCATGGCGAGAGTGAGGGCTCTTCTCCAGAGGAGCAACCGGCGGACTAGAAGGCAGGGCGGGAGCGATGTTCGCCGGAGTTTTGCCGCAGGAGAGTAGGGAGTGCGGTTTCGAGTAAGAGTTTGAAGTGTTGGGCTCGCGGGAGAAATCGGTTTGTTGGTGGTTACGGCATTGATGAAAACGGTGCGTTCGTTGGCAGCGTCCGGAGAGGTAAAGAAGAAGTTGCTATATTGCTTGACTGAGCCAAGGCCCAACTCGGCGAGGGCAGGGCTTGACGGTTTGTCACCACTTTTTGACCAAGCCCCGCCTGGTTGCCAGGCTAGCGAAGGTTAGCGGTGGCCGCCACCGCCATGAAACCCGCCGCCACCGCCGCCATGGAATCCGCCGCTGACATGAGCGCCACCCCCGGCAAAGCCGCGCGTTGCTCCGTAGCCGCCTCCGCGATATCCGTAGCCGCCTCCGCGATATCCGTAGCCGCCTCCGCGATATCCATAACCGCCGCCATATCCATAGCCCCCGCGATAGCCATAGCCGCCGTAGCCGGCGCGATAACCATAGCCGCGACCGTAACCGTAGCCATAGCCGCGGCCATAACCGTAACCGTATCCGCGGCCGTAGTAGCCGAAGCCGAAAGAGCCGCCGTAGTAGCTGGCATATGGGTAGCCATACCCATAGGGATAAGCGCCGCAATAATACGAATAGGGGGCGCAGTAAGGATCAGCGTAGCCATATGGCCCGTAACCCGCATACGGGTAGGCAGGCGCCGCGATCCCAAATCCAAATCCGACTGCCGCGTCGGCCTGCGGCGGATGATCGAGAACGAACAAGCCAGCCACTAACAGCGCGCACAATCCAATTTTTCTAAACATCATCAACTCCTTGGGAATTAACTTCCCCTAGCATCTGTTGGATGCTAATTCCGACCGCTACGTTCCTGCTGTTGAAGTACCGCCGACGCAGTATGAGTTTGCCCGCTGAAACCGGTCGCGTAAACACATCAGTAACCCAGTCACGTTTTTTGGTTAACGGCCAACTGTCAGTTCCTACAACGACTTAGCAGCAAAGCAGCCGTCGACGAAGAACCAGCCGTTTTAGCGTGACAAGCGGAAAGCTATGCTTCAAATTAAATTTTTCTCTCTACTTGTTCTTGCCATTGCGCTTTCAATGGCAACCGGGTGCAATCCGCAAACCAAGCATCCAAATCAGATCAACACCTTTGACGGAGCGTCTTACGATTCGTTGACGCTCGCGCACGCAGCATTGGCATCTTTGCGCACCTCAGTTTCTACTACTTATCCTCAGTACAAGACAGTGTTCAATCAAGCCACAACTTCCTACGCAACGGCGTTCGAAGCCTACTCGGTCTTCCGCACCATCCCGGCCGATCAGAGTTCGGCGGCTCTTGCGATCAGCAGTCTCACCACCAGTCTGGTTTATCTCGAGAATACGTTGCAGGCCGATTTGCAAGTTCCGCCGGCGACTGTTCAGCACGTTCGGAGCAGGGCCATTCGGGTCCGATCCACGGTCGGAACGAAGATCACGATCTCCGATATTTTAAGTGAATTGGAGATTGCCGCTTCGATCGCCGCTACCGTTCCCGCCGCCCAACCCTATGCGGTGCTGGCGGAGCTGATTATTCATGCGACAGAGGAGGCTATTGCGGCTGCTGAATCCAACTCCGGACAGCCGATCGATCTCACCTTGATCGCGCCTATCGCACCACTTCCGTAATTTCCGGGGCGGTAGACCGATCCTGGTTTCGACCGGCTACCGCTTCCTTCGCATTTCTAGCCGTCGCTAAAATAACGACAACGATTCCGGAATGAAATCACTTGTGTTCGTATTTCTTGCTGCCGCTTTCATCGGACAGGGACAGCAGCAGGCACAGCCGCAGCAGCCCTTCCAAAACCTGGATCTGCAGATCGATGACGCCGTCCGCACGAAGCTCATTCCTGGCGCCGTGTTGCTGGTCGGGCGGAATGGATCGGTAATCTACACGAAAGCCTACGGCTCGCGAGCTCTGGCGCCGCATACGGAGCCGATGACCGTTGACACCATCTTCGATATCGCCTCGCTGACCAAGGTGGTGGCAACCACTCCCTCCATCATGAAGCTGTTTGAAGAGGGGAAGCTGCGCCTCGACGATCCCGTCACGACCTACCTTCCGGAGTTTCAGGGAGGGAAAAGCGACATCACGGTCCGCCTTCTGATGACGCACTTTTCCGGCCTGCCTCCCGATCTGGAGCTGGTCCCGAGATGGTCAGGCTATGAGACCGGCATCAAGCGGGCACTCGCCACCAAGCCGATTGCGCCGCCGGGAGCGCGGTTCATCTACAGCGACATCAACTTCATTCTGCTGGGCGAGATTGTGCACCGGTTGTCGGGCAAGAGTTTGGCTGAATACGCGCACGAGGAGATTTTTCTTCCGCTTGGAATGAATGAGACCCAGTTTCAGCCTCCGCCTACCCTGGAATCGCGCATCGCGCCAACTGAAATCAACAAGGACACGGGACAGCCTCTTCGCGGGCTGGTGGACGATCCCACTTCGAGGTACATGGGTGGAGTAGCAGGCCACGCCGGTGTTTTCAGTACGGCGAACGATCTGGCGAAGTATGCGGAAATGATGCTTGGCCTGGGCCAGCGAGAAGGCGTTCATATCTTCCAGCCCATGACGGTGCAGAAGTTCACCGAGCCGGCCAGTCCCGCGGACCAGCCTATTCTGCGGGCTCTTGGCTGGGACATGGATTCGCCCTTTTCCAGCAATCGGGGCGAGCTGTATCCAGTCGGTTCTTACGGACACACCGGATACACCGGCACGGAGATGTGGCTCGATCCGATGAGCAGGTCGTTCGTGATTCTTCTCACCAACGTCGTCCATCCTGCCGGTCCGAAGTCTCTAAGCTCGCTCCGATCGCGAGTGGGGACCGTCGTTGCCTCTTCGTTTGGCTTGACCGTGCCGGACTCGGTCTCACTCACCAGTTATAGCGAGACGCTAACCCGGGCGGGTGTGCACCGCGCCATTGACCGCGATGTCGCCACCAACACGGGCATCGACGTTCTAGAGGCGAACAATTTTTCCGGCTTGGTCGGCAAACGAGTAGCTTTGATCACAAATCAAACAGGCGTGGATCGCAAAGGGAGGCGGGACGTGGACGCCATGCTGGCCGGAGGCGTGCGCGTCACCAAGCTGTTCTCTCCCGAACACGGAATCAACGGGACCGCAGACGAGGATGTGACTAGCGGAATTGACGCCAAGACTAAATTACCCGTCATCAGCCTTTTTAAGACAAATCATAAGCGGCTGACGGCCGAGCAGATCCGGGATGTGGACGCCGTGGTTTTCGATATTCAGGATGTGGGCGCTCGTTTTTGGACTTATTCCTGCACCATGCTGTACGCGGTCGAAGCAGCCGGTAAGAGCGGCAAACCGTTTTTTGTTCTGGACAGGCCGAATCCAATTACCGGCACGCATGTAGAAGGACCAGTGCTGGATCAGGACCTGAAATCGTTTGTCGGGTGCTATGACATTCCACTTCGCCACGGAATGACGTTCGGTGAACTGGCGACTATGGCCAATACGGAGCAGCATTGGGGCGCCAAGGTTCAGGTTGTGCGGATGACGAATTGGCAGCGCGGCGACTGGTTCGACGCCGGCACGCTTTTCTGGATAAACCCTTCGCCGAATATGCGCAGCTTGAATGCGGCGTTACTCTACCCCGGCATTTCGATGCTGGAGGCCAATACGAACTACTCCGTTGGTCGCGGTACGGATTCGCCGATCGAGCAAGTAGGGGCGGAATGGATGGATGGGCAGGTCCTCGCCTATTACTTAAACTCGCAATTTATTCCGGGCGTGCGGGTTTACCCGACCCAGTTTCGACCGAATTCTTCTAATTTCGCAGGCAAAGCGATAAACGGAGTGCGGTTCGTGGTGATCGACAGAGATTCGTTCGACAGCACTCGTCTAGGGATTGAGCTTGCCGCAGCTCTGCAGCGGCTTTTTCCTGGTCACATCGACTTCGATAAGTGTAAGTACCTGATTGGAAGCCACGAAATCATCGCGGATTTGAAAGCAGGCCGGGACGCAAGCTTCGTGTGGTCAAAAGCGCAACGACAAGCGGCAGAATTCGCGCAGCGCAGAACACGTTTTCTGATCTATTAACGGCTTTTCGGAGTGATTCAGCCGTTTGCACTTTCCAGCGGAGCAAGCGCCACAGCCGCAGCAGTGTGCTTATTCTTCGAGCCTGGCGGACGGCCGCGGCGCTTCGGTTCAGGAGTTGTGCCGGAGATTTCGTCGCCCTCTAAAGCCGAATCCAAGCCCCCGGTCGCCTCTTTCAGCCAGGAGGGCGGCCGGCCCCGACGCCTGCCACGGCCTCGTGCCAGGCGCTCTAAGGTCAAAATTGCTTCTTCGATCTGCTCTCGTTCAAGTCTAAGGTCAGCGAGCATCTTATCTACGTCCAAAATGAGATCCTCCCGCCATCAATTAATCGATGGTCACTTTTTTTACTCTGCCGTTGCCACTATTTGTGCGACGTGAATATTCATCCGAATTTTATATTCCGCCGCAGAATAATTCAACATAAGTAAAACCGAAGAGTTCTAGTAGTACCAAGGAATTCCTGGAAATTCGATTTGTTTCGAAGCCTTTCAGTCAGTTCGTTTCCTCTTTTTGCCTTTCCAGAAAAGATAGAACGGAACACCTAAGGCCATCAGCCCTATGCCCATGAGCGATTCCCTTGGCCGGGTCTGAAAGGTGCTAATGAGCAGCAGGGCAGCAACTACGACGAATAGTACTGGCACGAAAGGATAGCCGATTACATGGTACGGGCGGTAGAGATCCGGCTTCCGCCTGCGTAGAACAAAAACCGACAGAGTTGTGAGCAAATATAAAATCCAGCTCCCGAAAATCACAAAATTATACAGATCGTCGAACCAGCCGCTCAGAATGACTACGCAGGACCAGAGACAAAGCAGGAGGATGGAGTTTCCCGGAGTGCGATACGTTGGGTGGACAATGGCTGCTCGTTCAAAGAACAGGCTGTCCCGCGCCATGGCATAAGGAACGCGAGAGCCGGAAAGAATGGAACCGTTCAAAGCGGCGAAGATGGAAATCAGGACCGCGACCGTTACCGCTTTGGCGGCTGTACTTCCGTACAGAGTCGACATCATATCGGCGGCCACGTGTGAACTGCCGGCCACCTGGCTGGGGGTCAAGACATAAAAGTAAGCCACGTTGATTAAGAGATAAGTGGCAATTACAGCGACGGTGCCGAAAATCAGCGACCGCGGAAGATTCTTTTGCGGGTTCACAATTTCGGACGAGACCATGCTGACGTTGTTCCATCCGTCGTAGGCCCAGAGAGCGCTCACCATGGCGGCGAAGAATCCGGCTACACCGCCGATCGTCGGAATGGCGCGCCCAAAGTGGGAGAAATCACCGCGTCCCGAGAACACGCCAATCAAAATAATGCCGGCGATCAGCAGCATCTTGACGGCAGTCACAAATACCTGCACCTTGCCGCCAGTTTTTACGCCCACGTAATTTACGCCAGCCAGAACCAGGATCAGCGCGATCGCGATCAGCTGGCCGTAGTGAATTTCGAGCAGACTTCCGCCCGGCCCGATGTGGAGCGGAATGACACAGACGGGACGGGTAAACACCGGATAGAAGATAGTCAGGTAGGTGTAAAATCCCGCGCCTAACGTGGCGATGGAACCGCTTTTCGCGACCCAGAATTGCGTCCAACCGTACAAAAAGCCCCAGAACGGGCCGTAGGCAGCACTGAGATAAACGTATTCACCTCCTGCTTCGGGCAAAGCGGCGGCCAATTCGGCATAGGTAAGCGCGCCGAACAAACTCAGCACGCCGGCCAGAATCCATACGCCGAAGAGGGTCTTGACGGCGCCGACGTCCTTGATCATGGTGGAAGGAACCAGGAAGACACCGCTGCCGATGACCGTGCCGATGACGATGGAAATGGCGCTCCACAGGCCGAGCGCGCGCCGCAGGGTCGGTCTGGAATGTATGGTCTCGGCGGGGTTAGCTGGCGACTCGATTGGTTCCATACTCGCTAAAGAAGAAACTCGATAGATATCCAACCACGAATGTGGTGAGAGAACCAAGAATGACGTACCAGGTATAGGCGACGTAGTTTCGGAGCAGAAGCGTCGCCAGGAAGCCGGCTGTCATGCCGGCAATAGCCGCCCACTGGCCGGGCCGGCGTGTCAACACTCCGAGCAGAAAGACGCCCAACAAAGCGCCATAGAGTACCGAGGCAATGGACAGGCCTGCTTCCAGGACCCTGCCCCACTGTCGAGCAAGCAAGCCGACGGCAAACAGGATCAACCCCCAAAACAGCGTTGCATAGCGTGAGAAACGGAGATAGTCGGCTTCGGAGTGGTTGGGACGCCAAGGACGAAGGAAGTCCATGACAGTGGTGGACGCAAGAGCGTTCAAGGCGGCACTTAGATTGGACATGGCGGCGGCCAGAATAGCCGCGATCAGGAGACCAGCCAATCCGACAGGCACGTGACTCCAGATGAACTCCGGATAGATTCGTTCCGGAATGGCCGGCGCGGATTTTCCCGAGTCTCCGTAGTAGACGAATAGCAGCACCCCAATAGCAAGAAACAAAGCGAACTGGAAGAAAATGAGGAACCAGCTCGAAAACAGAGCCAGACGGCTGTCGCCTTGAGATTTAGCCGACAGCAAGCGCTGCACCAGCAACTGCTCCGTCCCATGACTTGCCATCGTCAAGAAACAGCCGCCTAGCAGTCCTGCCCAGAACGTATAGTTCTTGCGAAAGAAAGCGAGCGAAAAGGAGACAGGAAAGTCGAACATCTTGAATTTGTGAGCGCCTTCGCCCACAGCCAGAACGTGAGGCCAACCTCCCGGAATCAGGTGAACGATCAAGAAGAAGCTCATGACAGCGCCGACGACGTACAGGATCATTTGAATGACATCGGTCCAGATGACAGCGGTCATGCCGCCTTCGAACGTGTAGAACAGGGTGAGACAGACAATCACTGCGATAGAAGCTAACTCGCCGGTCTGCAGGATGATCGAGATGACGATCGAGACCGCGAACACTCGCACGCCTTCTGCCAGAGCGCGCAATAGCAGGAAGGTTCCGGCCGTAAATTTTCGGACACGGGACCCAAAGCGCCGTTCCATCAATTCGTAGGCGGTGAACATCTCGCCTCGAAAGTACTGCGGAAGAAATAGTATCGAGATTACGATTCGCCCGAGCAAATAGCCTAAGATCAATTGCAGGAAAGTAAAGTTCCCAGCGAAGGCGATGGCGGGCGTGCCAATTACTGTGAGCGTACTAGTTTCAGCCGAGACAATCGAGAACGCGATGGCCCACCAAGGAGCGTCGCGTCCTCCCAGGAAATAATCTTTTAAAGTTTTTTGCCCTTGTTTGAATTGCGCCCCGAACCAAGTGATGAGCAGGAGGTAGGCGGCGATGACGCCCAAGTCCACAAAGTGCATGGGAACGTGGATGATAGCATGCGAAGGCTGGCCTATCGACTGATAGGAACAAGTTTATTGGCTATCGCATCTAAGTGTTTAGACAGGTTGCGGGTTGCAGACCTAGTTCGTTATACTCCGGCTTTGCGCATTTGAGTTACGCTTGAATGTCTTCGGCATGGTCCTTGTTTTGAAATGGCCGGGACTGAAGCTGGAATCCGCTGCCAAATTAGAGAGACGTAGAATTCCCCTTTAGGGAGGTTGTCGTGGAGTTTTGCATTATGAGAGCGCGCAAGTCGATAGTGACGTCGGGCGCACTCGCCCTTTTTGTTTTAGGAGCGGCTGATTTGCCGAATGCTGCGGCCGCGCAAGCTGCGGGCGCTCAGCAGCCTGCCGCGGGGCAGCCCGCAGCTGGGCAACCTGCCGCCGGACAAGCGGGCAAGCCGCAGAAGAATTATAAAGACCGGGCAGAGTACGACCTGTATAACCAAGCCGTGCAGCAGGCGAAAGATCCCAAGACCCAGCTGCAAACTTTGCAGACCTGGCAGGACAAGTACGCGACGACTGATTTTGAACAGGAACGTCTCCTGCTCTTTATCAATGCGCTGCGGCAGCTGGCCCCGAACGATCCGGCCTCCGCGAAAACGTTGATCGAGAAGTGTAACGCCCTGTTAAAAATCGATCCGAAGAATTTTCAAGGCAACTACTTTCTGGCATTATGGGGACCTCGGGTCGGTGGCGCCAGTGCTCCTCCTGAGCTGCTGTCGCAGATCGATACCGCTTCTCATGGCGTGATCGATAACGTGCCGACCAAGCCGGCCAATATGAGCGAGCCCGATTGGGAAAAGGCCAAGGGAAGCATCTTAGCCATCGCTCACAATGCCGGGGCTTATTCAGACGTTCAGAAGAAAGACACCGCGGGGGCTGAAACCGAATACAAAGAGAGCTTGAAAGCCGATCCGACACAAGCCGGCGTGTCAGCTGCTTACGCCAAGATGCTGGTGGATGACAAGAAGGTGCCGGAAGCGCTGTTTGAGTATTCCCGCGCCGCGCAATACGACGGTCCTGGAGCGCTTCCCGCCGATCAGCGCCAGAAATTGACGGATTACGTTAAATCGCAATATCAGAATTTTCACGGCAACACCGATGGCCTGGAGCAAATGCAAACGCAGGCCAAGACAGCTGCAGTGCCTCCCGACGGCTTCACTATTGCCAATGCTAATGCCTTGGCCGCCCAGGAAGCAGATAAGCTGAATGCGCGTATTCAGTCGGATCCGCCGTTCAAAATCTGGTACGCGATTAAGCAGAACCTCCAGGACAAGGGCGACGCGTTCTTCAACAGCGATGTGAAGGATCTCGATGTTCCCGGGGGCAGCGAAGGCGTAAAGACGTTTTCTGGTACCGTAATCTCGTTAGACCCAGCAGATCGACCCACCAAAGTGAGCGTTGGTGTGGAAGACGCAACCAAGCCAGACGCGATTCTGGAGTTTTCGCAGCCCCTTCCCCCCGATGCCTTAAATGTCATCAAAGTGGGCCAGAAGATCGACTTCTCTGGTGTCGCCGATACCTTCGTTAAAGACCCCTATTCGTTAACCTTCAAAGACCCGACCATTCCTGGCGTCAAGACGACTACGCCGGCGCGTGTAGGACGTAAGAAACGTTAGGTTTTCAAACCCAAAAAAAGAAAAACCCCCAGGATCGCTCCTGGGGGGGTTTTATTGCAACGTCAAGCCGTCTACATTTTGTAGCGGCCTAAGTCGTCTTCGTTCAGGTTTTCGAGCCACTTCCGCAATTCCTCATTGTTAACCTTCTCCGATACGTTGTCTGAATCCCGCGAGGATTTCAAGACGCGGTCTTCTACATAAATCGGGCAATCATGACGCAATGCTAGAGCCAGAGCATCGCTGGGGCGCGAATCGACGCTGATCATTTCGCCGTTCCGCTCGAGCCAAATGAGAGCGTAGAACGTGTCATCTTTCAATTCGCTGACAACCACCTTCTTCATCGACGTTTCGAGACCCATCAAAAGAACTTTAATGAGATCGTGGGTCATCGGTCGAGGCGTAGTCACTTTTTCAATTTCCAAAGCGATTGCATTGGCCTCGTAGATGCCGACCCAAATCGGCAGAACCGAATCTCCTGCCAAATCTTTCAGCACGACGATAGGCATATTGCTCATCGGGTCCATCATGAGACCCCGGATTTTCATTTCAACTTCCATAATTGCCTCCGTTCTCTCAACTATTGCATGCACTCAACGGAGTGTGATGCGCGTTCTCCCGCCAGGCTGTTGGGACTTGCCCTGGTTACCAGGACAGTCATGTATTGGCCCACTAAAGTCTGGCCTTCCGATGGCGATGTGCAAGACGAATCGTGGAAATTTAGGGTTTTGTGCTGCGTGGTTCGTCCGATCCACTGGCCGGTGGCAAGATTGTAGCCTTCAACATGCACTTCCTCGACGGCGCCGACATAGTTAGCGTTGCGACGCATCTGAATAGCGCGCTGTCGCTCCTGGAGGGCCGTGAACCGGCGTGTCTTCTCTTCCTCAGGGATCTGATCTTCGTACTGAATCGCAGGCGTGTTGGGGCGCTTGGAGTACTTGAAGATGAACATCGATTCGTACTCCACTTCGTCGATGAGTTGGAGTGTGGCGTCGAAGTCGGCGTCGGTTTCGCCCGGGAATCCGACGATGATGTCTGTCGTGATGGCGATGTCCCGTTTGGCGTTCTTCATCCATTCAATACGGCGCATGTATTCGTCGCGAGAATAAGAGCGCTGCATGCGGGATAAAACGTGGGTCGAACCGGACTGGACAGGCAGATGCACGTGATTACACAGCGTGGAGTTTTCGTCGATGGCGTCGATGATCGGCTTCACGAAATCGCGGGGATGAGACGTGGTGAAACGCACCCGGCGCATGCCCGGCACTTTCCCTGTTTGGGCGAGGAGTTGAGCGAAATCCCAACCGGCCGGCGAAGGATCCCGATAGCTGTTCACATTCTGGCCGAGGAGTTGCACCTCGGTGTAGCCGTTCTCCGTTAAATTTCGAGCCTCCTGCAGGACGCTTTCGCTGGTCCGGCTGCGCTCCGGTCCGCGCGTGAAGGGAACGACACAATAGGCGCAAGACTTATCGCAGCCTTCGATGATCGTGATGTAGGCGCGATGGCGGTTCTCGCGGCTGGTAAACGGAGTGTCGAAGGTTTCGTCGGTATCGAGGCTCAGACCTGTCACCCGACGGTTCCCTGCCTCGAGTTGAACGAGCATTTGGGGGAGCTTGGTGTAGCTGGCCGAGCCGGCCACGAGACTGACGTGCGGCGCTCGCTCGAAGATGCGCTCGCCCTCCTGCTGCGCAACACAGCCGAGCACGCCAAACACTTTTCCTTTTCCGGCTTCGCGCTTGAATTGCTGGAGGCGATGAAACACTTTTTGTTCTGCTTTGTCGCGGATGCTGCAGGTGTTGTAGAGAATGAGTTCGGCTTGTTCCGGCCCCTCGACCTGCGAGTAACCTTGCTGAACAAGCGTGCCGACGACCTTTTCGGAGTCGTGGGCGTTCATCTGACAGCCGAATGTCTCGATATAAAACTTCTTCATTTTGCTTTTTGTGGGATCTTCCCGGCTCTAGCCGTGAAGGAAGTGCATGATCCAGCCGATACCGAACAAAGCCAACATGAAATAGCCGAAGCAGTAGAGGCCGTAGCGGAGCCGCTCCCGGTCGGTCAGTTTCGTCACGACTCCGAGAATGATGCTGCTGACGAGAGCGAAAAGGATGGACATCCAGAAATGATTGAGGCTCAGTGACATGAAATGGGACTAATCCTTCTGACGGGTGGCGATCTCGTAGGCGTCGACCATGCTGAGGATATTCAGTAATCCGGCGGCGACAATGAACTTCGAACCGTAATCGGCAGTATGGCCGGCGCGGTCGGGCGGTCCGTAGCCGGACCAGACGGCTACGAAGTAGAGAAGTCCGGAAGCCGTGTCCCCGAGGTGGCCGCCCCATTGAATCAGGCGAGAGAGCACGTCGCCGGCAGCGCCGGTGTCGAAAAGAGGGCCGCGCATCAAGACGCCGATGACGAAGGAGAGGAGGACCGTGGCGAAGATGATGGCTCCGCGACCACGTCGATTGAGCAGCAGATGGCCGGCGCCTGGAACAAGCCAAGCCAGAATCACGGTCAACCAGGGAGAGCGGAGAGGTGGGACGGTGACCGCTTCGGACGCGACAGGAGGCATAAGCTTTAGTTTAACTGGACTCTTGCTCTGTCTTTTCTTAGAGAAGGGCGGTTTTTACGAAACGAACCCCCGGTTGGCTTCGTTTTTTCAAATTTACTCTTCGCGGTTCCGGCCGTATTTCTTAAAGCCGAATCGTACCTGGAGCAAGAGCCGATCGGTTTTCTTGGGGTGGGCGCCCTTGTGATAGCAGAAGAGATCTTCCACGAAGCCGGATCCTGCCTCGCCACAAACCGTGGTGACCTTTCCGGCGGTGTAGGACCGGACAATTTCCTCGTCGGTCCTGCTTTTGCCGAGCGACAAAAGGAATTGCAGCGGCTTCCAGTTGTGACTTCCTTTTACAAAGACATGGGGACCGGCTCCCTCATCGACATCGGAGAGGTAGAAGAAGAAAGAGATGGCGCGGTAATCGTCCAGATCGAAGTGAAACAGCTGACCGTCCTCTTTTTTACGGGCCTCGTCGGAAGAGGCTGGATAGCTCCACCAAATTCTGGCGCCGACCAGGGCTGGTTCGGTCCCGAGGTAGCCTTTGGCAATCGCCAGCAGGGTGGGATCGGTTGTCAGGCTACGCAGGCGGGAGCAGGTGGAAACAGCGCCGAGATAGCGGCCTATGGTGAAATTCGCCCCGTGTGTTGCTTCGGCTTGCGCTCGATTTTTGGTTAAGAAGGGGAGCTGGCGGCTTCCGTCACCAAAACAGATGGAATTTTCGCAGAATGCCTTGAGCTCTTCTACGGCTTCGGGTCGCAATCGCAGTCCGCCGGCCATGCCGTCGGCGCGCAAGGACGAAATCGCACGCTCTACGTCTAGGTCTTCAATGCTGGATGTCAGGCTCCTTACAATTGTTTTTTTTCGTGGTAAACACCGGTAACAGCCGACCGCCACCCGGCGAACCGGTTGGAACCGTCCCGTGACATACATAAAGAGGTGGCCGACTCCCGGTTCGACATAGCTGGCCAGGGCGCTCCAACTGCGGGTTATGGTGTTGACGGTTCGGGTGCTTTCGAGCACGTTCATCCTGAAGTCTTTTAATCTGCTATAACTTAGCGGCAGTGAGAATCGTAGATGACCCCAGTGTATTTAGACCGGGAACGAATGTACAAGCATTTGCCGTACTGGGTACTTACTCAGGAATATCTGTAATCGAGTAGGACGTGGTCAACCCTGGTTAACAGTGTCAAGAAGCACTGAACGGAAAAAGGCCTACAACGAACAAGCAGGACTCAAAATACGTATCCCTGTTAAGCTCGTTTTTTCATGGTACGACGCAATGGAGATTGGTTAGGCCGCTTGGGTGCGCTTACAATTCTCCTTCTATTCTGCTCGAGTTTCGTATTTGGTCAGGTGGATGTTAATTCGTTGCCCAACCCAACGGGTTACGTCGAGGATCTGGCTCATGTTCTGAATCCGCAAGACAAAGAAGAGTTGGAAGCGTTCTGCCAAAAAGTCGATCAGCAGCTGAGCGCGCAGTTTGCCTTGGTGACGGTTGACACGTTAGGCGATCGACCGATACGCGATTTCGCGCTCGATTTGGGCCGCAAGTGGGGCGTCGGCAGCAAAAACACCAATCAGGGACTGCTGATCGTCCTTGCTATTAAAGACCGGCAGAACGACATCGAAGTCGGGCGTGGGTTGGAGCCGTTTGTCACGGACGGGTTTGCCGGCTCGACGCGGAGGGCGATGCAGCCTGACTTGCGAGCGGGGCAGTATGGCGCGGCCTTGATTACGGCTTCCCGTCTACTCGCCGATCACATTGCCGAAGGGAAAGGCATTCCATTCTCCGCGGGAGGCTCGGCGCGACCTGTGCAGCGGGCGCATGAGCGGGGCGGTGTACCGAGTCTGGTGATGATCGTCATCCTCTTCCTGGTGTTCTGGCTGATCGGCCGGGGAGGGCGAAGAGGGGGACGCGGAGGACGCGGCGGCGGAATTGGCAACCTGGCTACGGGCGTTCTGATCGGAGATCTGCTGGGCGGAGGTCGCCGAGGCGGTGGCTTTGGCGGAGACTGGGGCGGAGGCGGCGGCTTCGGGGGAGGCTCGGGGGGCGGTGGCGGGTTCGGCGGATTTGGGGGCGGAGATTTCGGCGGCGGCGGGGCAAGCGGTAATTGGTAGGGGTTGGTCAGGGTTGAGGAGCGTGCATTGGAAGAACAGCTTTCGGCTTTAGTGGAACGGTTGCGGCCCGCTTTCGGGGAGCATCTTAAATCAGTGATCCTCTATGGGTCAGCAGCAGCGGGGGATTGGTATGAGCAGACATCGGATTTGAACATTCTTTGCGTTCTGGATCAGATCTCACCACCTGAACTGGTTCAATCAGAGCCGATTTTTCGATGGTGGCGTGAACAGGGATATCCGGCTCCGCTTTTGCTGAGCGAAGAGGAAGTAGAGCGATCGACCGATTCCTTTCCGATGGAGTTTCACGATATAAGCGAACATCGCCGGATCCTCTACGGGGAGGACGTCATTGCGGGCCTTGTGATCGACCAATCGTACTATCGGGCGCAAGTGGAGCATGAGCTACGAGCCAAGCAAATCCGGTTGCGTCAAAAAGCGGCGGAGGTGTTATCGAATCCCGATCTTCTGCTCCGGCTGTTGATGGATTCGGCCTCTACCTTTTGCGTTCTGGGGCGGCATGCGTTGATTCTGAGCGGGCGCCGACCGCATTGGAAGAAAACCGAAATCGTCGCTGCCCTGGAAGACGCGATGAGGACCTCGTTTTCGGCAACTAATGAGATACTGGCGATTCGTGCAGCAGGGAAGACCAAGATGCCGAAGGATACGGCAGCGCTTTTCACTACTTATTTGAAGGAAATCGACAGTTTAGTGCAGTTTGTAGACGGGCTCGAGCGATGAAGGCGAGCCGTTGTTGAGACATTTAGAACAGGGGGAGAAACAGCGATGAAGGGCGGACTGATCATCTTAGGCGTCGTGATTCTGGTAGGCCTGGTTATTGGAGGGCAATTGGTTGGGTCGCGCAATTCACTAGTGACGCAACGGAACGAAATCGAAGCACGGTGGGCGCAAGTGGACAACGACATGAAGCGCCGAGCAGACTTGATTCCGAACTTAGTGGAGACGGTGAAGGGTTTTGCCAAACAAGAACAGACTGTGATTGGTGAAGTGACGAATGCCAGAGCGGCGCTGCTGGGCGCAAAGTCAAGGCCGGACGAGATCTCAGCGAACAATCAGTTGAGCGGTGCGATCGGGCGACTTTTAGTTTTGCAGGAGAATTATCCGCAGTTGAAATCGAACGAGAATTTCCTGCGGCTACAGGACGAGCTTTCGGGCACGGAGAACCGCATCGCGGTGGACCGGCGAGACTATAACGAGACGATTCGAAAATATAACACCGATGTCGATCTGTTCCCGAAGAATATTGCGGCGTCTATTTTCGGATTTCGGCGCGACGACAATTACTTCAAAACGACGGAGGAAGAGAAGAAGGTTCCGCAAGTTAAGTTCTGAGATTGTGTCCCGTCGAGCATCGCATTCTACTATTACGACTAAGGCAGATAGGGATTGGGCCTGAATCCGAACAAGCGTATGGTATCCGTGTTGCGGGCCTCATAAACGAAGGTTGCACCATCATAGAGCGAGCTGACTTCGGGCGATTTGGGCGCTCCATAATCAGAGGATGAGTGCAATAAGGATCAACAAAATGCCGAAGAGAAGCCGCCACGCCCGCCGCATCGTGATTCACTGCTTGTTCGGAATGGCCGGACCTTGGGGAGAGGCAGAGCCAGTCGCCGGATTGTAATCGGGGTTGGATGGATCAACAGGATTGGGGATCGCGGTCGCGCTCTTCCGTTCGCCGCTTTGGATCCAGGCTGTATACGTCAGATCGCGCAAAAGCACAGCCGCTTTAGCCAACTGCGCTTTTACCAGATCGGCCGCCTCCTGATTATGCGGATCGGTAAGTGCGCCAGCCTGGTCGAGACGGTAGACCTGCTCGACATGCCGGCTAGCGTCGTTCAGGTGATGAATGATGGCCGCAAACGGATCATTCAGGACGCGCGCCGGCTCGCGCGAGACCAGTGGCAGAAGATCAGCGTCAGTCAACCCGATGGAGTCTACGAATTTAGATTCGAAGCGACCGTGAATAGCGTGATCGGTCGTATAGCCGTGCGGATTCGGGCCTTGCCAGCCGTCATGTTGAATAGTGTCATGCAGAGGCTGTGCGCCATCGGCGGTGTAGTGCCCCAACCATCCGACATAAAAGGCGATATCCCGGCGGAGGTTTTCCGACTGCGCTTTGCCTGTCTCGGAAGCATCGTTCAAGGACTGCCGGTACAGCCGCATGGCCGACTTCATTCGATCGAAATTCTCAATCGCTGCATACGGGAGTGTGCCGGTCCAGCGGACGTTGGTCAGTTTCGCACGGGCCGGATCTTTATCTTTGATCGCGAGATATTCGTCGTATAGCTTAAGTACAAACTCGTAACGGGAGCGAGGAATTGTCGTCAGAAACGCAAACTGCTCTTTGAACCAGCCGTGGTTCGGATCTTCGAAGATCTTCGAGTACGGTTCGGAAGCTCCTCGCCAACTGTCTGGAATGGGACCGGTCGCCGCAATCCAGTCGCGATAGCTGGAAAGGAACGACGGCCCGTCCGGCGGCAGCGCCTTGATGGCGGCCAGGTTCGCCGCCTGGTGGCCGCGGGGTCCCCAGGAGCAGAGAAGCAGAACGCAAAAAATTGCCAGTGCTATGCGGCGCGTCTTCATGGATACTCAAAAAGTGAACTTCGCGCCCACCTGTACGTTGCGAGCGGTTCTGGCGCTGGTGATCCGTCCAAAATCCGCCGCTCCGGCCGTATTAATCACGGCGCCCGAACATCCGCCGGAAGTGCTGCAATTGGCATTTGTGGAATTCAGCAGATTCTCGGATTCGATGATTCCGGTCAATTTGTAGCGTTCACCGATAGTGAAGCTACGGGCCAGGCGGGCGTCCATCTGAAAGATGGAGGGTCCCTTGGTATTATTTCGGCCAACAAACAGCGGCCGATCGTTCAGAATGCCATTGTTGTTGAGGTCGGTTCCGGTAACAACATTGATCGGATAGCCGGAATTGTACAGCGCGCTCGAAGATATCTCAATGCCGTTCATCCAGTTCAACCACCGGGCGTGAAATTTCGGTTCATACAGACCCTGCACAACCAGGTAGTGGCGAACGTCATCCTCGCTGTTGCCGTAGTCTCGCGCGAGATTCGTCGGGTCTTCCGGCGCTCCTCCTTCACCCAGAGTATTGGAGAGGGCATGCGAATAGGTGTATGTGGCGGCGAACTCCAGGCCTTGGCTGATGCGCTTTGTCACGTTGACAAATAGGCTGTTGTAGTTTGAATTGCCGCCGGACTCGATGAAGTTGATCTGATTGAACTGCGGATTGGGCCGGGTATTTCCGAAGACGGGACGGCCGTCCGCCAGATAAGAGACCGGGGCTCCCAGATTAGTATTCAAGGAGTAAAGGCCGTGCCGAAGCGCCGCGAAATTAGTGCCTGCCGTAATCAGGAAATTGTTCCCGAGTTCGCGCTGAAGCTGCAGGTTCGCCTGGTGCTGGTAGGCGTTGTGAAAGCCAGGCGCAAAGGCATTGATATTCGAGGGAGTTTGAAAACTGGAATTTGACAGATCCGGCACTGCGGGAAACCGCGGCGCGGCGGCAGATGTCCCTGGGATGGAGTAGCTGAGGAATGTCTGCCCGTTCTGTTGCGCAGCGTTGTAGAACACCGAGAGTGGCGGAACGTCATAATACATCCCATAGGCGCCGCGGACGACAGTTTTCTTGCTGCCGAACGGGCTCCAGGTGAAGGCGGCGCGAGGCGCCCAGTCTTTGAGGTCGCTGTTGACTTTGCGGGATAGCGCGTAAGGCGCTTGCGCGTTGAAGGTCGGGAACAGAACTGCTTCATAACGAACCCCGATGTTCAATGTAAGGTTGGGAGTCAACCGAAGTTCATCCTGCGCAAAGAAGTTGATGAAGTTAAACGCTACATTGATGTTCGGATTGCCCGCGGTCTCGGTGAACTGCGTGTAGGTATAGGGCGTTCCGGTCGCCGGGTTCACAGCGCCGCCCACCGTGTTTAGGTACTGATTCAACGGGCTGACGGCTCGGAACCCGTTCGCAGCCGGTAAGCCGCCGAATGTAAACTGGCGAGTCAAAGCGGAGTTGTTGTCGAAGGCTGTGTGTTCGTAGTCAACACCGAACTTCCAGGTGCTTCGTCCATGGGTCCAGGTCAGATTGTCGAGAATCTGATCGCTTTGTTCATTGGTGGACGTATTAGCGAGCGGATTGTACCCGATGTTGGCAACCCCGGTAATGTTGACGGCAGCCTGAATAGACCCCGGAAGGGGCGCGACCGGCGGGTTGTCGGTGAAGCGCTGAATGGCACCTCCGCGGACTTCGTTCACCAGATTGGGAGTGAACACTGTCGCCAACTGCACGCCGCCTCCGTTCATCCGGTCGTCATAGCTGCTCCCGCGGCTGGGGATCGTCAGTCCGCCGGCGTTGTCGGGTTGATGATTGGTGAACCGGCTATAGCGGACGTAACCGGAATTCTTGCTGTTGAGTAAGTAATTCACCTTTGCCACTAGAGTTCGATAGGTTTCACCGAAGGGAGAATTGCCGAGTTGGCTGGCGGGTAGTTTCAGGGCGGCGGCATTGGCGGGAGAAATGGTGATCGCCGTCGGCAGCGTATAGGGATTGCTTTCATATTGCCCGAAGAAGAACAGCTTGTTCTTTAGGATCGGACCGCCTAAGGTGAACGCTTCGTCATGCCACGTGCGGCTCGGATTCACGGCCGCGAGCGACGGCCGGGCCTGCAGATCAGTGAAGCGGTACAGATAAAGAGCGGAGCCGTGAAAGTCGTTCGTGCCGGACTTCAGAATGACGTTGACCTGACCGCCGGCCGCACGTCCGAATTCGGCGGAATATCCGTTAGCGAGGACCTGCATTTCTTCCACTGCCTCGGGAGTTGTGATAACCAGGCGAATCTGGCGATTGCCACCCTTCTGCGTGTTGTCGAGACCGTCGACCGTCCAATAAGAGCGCTCGGTGCCGCCGAAGGTAAATTGCGTGGTCCCAAAGGTGCTGCTGGTCAGGCCTTGCACACCTGGAGATAAAAGATGGAAGTTATAAATGTTACGGGAGATGTCGGGCAACTCCTCCACCTCCTTGGTGCTGAGAACCGCGCCGGTAGCGGCGGTACCGGTGTCGGTAATGGGAGCGTCGGAGTTCACTTGTACGGATTCCGCCTTGGTACCGACCTGCATGGGCACGTCGACCCGAGCGGTCTGTCCAACCACGAGCGTGAGTCCGGTTTGAACGTAGGTACTAAAGCCGTCAGCGGAGGCCGTTAGTTCATAGCGACCTACTTTCAAGATTGCAAAACGAAAATACCCCTGATCGTCGCTGGCGGCTTTGGCGGATATGTTTGTGTCGACGTTGCGGACTTCCAGATTGACGGACTTAATGGGGGCTCCGGTGGCGTCCCGAACGTAGCCTTCGAGCGCCGCGTCGCTGGCGTTTGATTGTGCGCGAACGGATGTCTGGACAAGTAGAAAAACAGTCAGGAGAAGAGAGAGGTATGAGAATGGAAGTTTCGACATCAAAGAAAGAGCTCCGGCTGGTTGCAGCGAGTGCAAGCTGGCCGCAGTGTCCAGGTCGGTCCACGTTATCAAGGCAAGATCAATAAGGGATGACCATCAGGTCAAGAAATTGACCTACAAGCAAAATCTTAGAAACAGTGTCGCGGCCCCGCATAGCCGGAAAAACCATCTGAGCGGGTTCCGCGATTTCTGTCAGAACTCGGAGATCAGTGAATTCATCGATTACAACCAGCAGATCGATGTGGCCGGCAATACGGCTGTGGTCAGCTTTCAATACGACATGCTCTATGAGCGCTCCGTACGATCTTTGACGCTACGGCGACAGCTCTAGTGCACTTCTTGCGACATGTTGACGACTTCGAACTGAAAGCGTTCGGGAGGGAGCGAGGCGATCGGATTCGGGGTGGTGTTCAACCAGGTGCGATAGGCGGTGGCGGCGACTGACGTGTTGAGATAGAACAGGAACTGATCAGAGCAACAGCGGATGGGCGGCATTTGGCGGAAAGCGAGACGCAGGCCGACGGCTTTTTCTAGGGACACGCCTTTGGTTCCGACTGACTTGTCTTCCAGCAGGGTAACGAAGCTGCTTCTTCCGGCATGCGGCCAGAGGTCGCTTCGAAGAAGGTTGCGCAATTCGAGGCGGGCGCCAAAGGTGATCTCACATTGGCGAATCCACTCCACAACGGAATCGCCCCAATGCCAGTGACTCATGATGCCCATGTATTGATCGACCAGGTTTAGGGCGAGGTCGAGCTTGCGCCGCTCCATCGCATTTTCGTCGAAGAGCTTTTCAGCAGAACCGAAGGAGACCATGTCTTCCTGCTCGATGATCTCGTTTGCGATACACATCAACTTGTCGAGACGCTTCACATCCGGAATAGTCTTGACCAGCAGGGGTGGAAGCTGGTGCGTTTTGCCGCCCGGCACTTCCACAAATCTCCGATCGCCAATGATGTCCATAATGCAGCCTCGCTGGTTGGATCGACAACCCGGTCGACTTTGGTCGAAGCAGCGAGCTGGGCTACTTCGATTTCATCTTCACTCGATTGTAGGGACGCCGCCGGAAAGAAACAAGGTCCGGAGCGGTTCCCTTATTTACATAGTTACAAGAATAGGTAGAAATGTCTCCATTGGATTCACTTTTAGCAGCGGGAGGTCCGGAGTGCTGATCGAACGGGGTACTTAATAGATCGATGACGGGGGCGGAAACCTGTTAATCGGGACAGCTCGCTGCTTCCCATCGGAAGATCGTTCCACGCGGAATCTTTTTACGTTGCCGTCTTGAAACAGCGCGTATCCGTCATGAGTCGACAAAACGAGCAAGGCTGGATTCTTGATGCCGGGCCGGATCCGATCGACAACAAATTCCAGCGAGTAGAAGCGCGCATGGTGATCGTCTCGATCCCAACGGACAAGACCGATTGGCGCCGTGGCGATGTCCTCTCCGAAATGGTCAAGGGCCAGCCAGATCGCATCGGGTTGAACAAGCAGTGCGCTGACCTCCCAGCGCGCGACTTCCGGGGGCGAAAAGAGCACGTACTTGTGGGTTTCCATGTCGAAGTAACCGAACGCGCCTACCCCGGTTTCGCCTTCGCCGTCGTAGTACTGATTTCCGAACCAGATTCGGCTGCCCTCGATCTGATAGGGACCGATGACCTCCAGACCTTGATAGTCCTTGGCGGTTAACACATGGGACAAGGTGTTCGCGGGATCTGTCGCATGCAGTCTTTTGTAGGTTTCGAAGCTGCTGTGGGGCAATGAATAGAGTTTCGATCCGGAACTTGTTCGCTCGATGATGCCGGGAGAGCGAATCCCAAAACCGTCGTGGCTTCGCTCAAGGTAAAAGGCTCCGCTCAGGTGGACTGGCTCTTCGGTCGCGGGAACCGCTCCCGTCGCCGCCTGTATTTTATCGCGCGTGGGGACCTTCTTAGATTGCGTCTACGCGATCGGTAAGGGCGCCAGCAGAAAAGCGGCAGCCGTCACGGGCACTAAGATTTTTCCACCGCTCACGTTGTGATTTTAGCGCCGTAACTGGGCAAGAGGCGGGCTCGTCAACTACTCGTGCCGCAATGCGGTGAGCGGGTCAATTCGAGAGGCTCGCAGGGCGGGGGCGTAACCGGCCAAGACCAGCGCGGCGAGCAGAATTCCAGGCGCCAATAACATCGTGAGCGGGTCGACGAGTTTCACACCGAACAAGAAGGATCTGATGGTGAATATAGCGCTCCAGGCGACTAGGAAGCCAACGGTTAACCCGGCGGCGGCAAGCGCGAACACTTCGCTCAGCACCATTCGGATAATGCGCCGACGCTCGGCGCCCAGCGCCATTCGGATGCCGATTTCGTTGGTGCGGCGCGAGACGGCGTAAGCCATGGTCCCGTAGAGCCCGACACACGCGATAGTCAATGCGAGGACCGCAAAGGCGGTGCAAAGATCGGCGAAAGTAACTTCCTGCGCGATTGTACTATCGATAATCTGAGTCTGCGTCATCATTCCGGTGACCGGAACAAGTGGCGCGGCTTCATGAACGGCCTTGCGAACGGTCTCAGCAAGCATAAGAGGATCACCCGCGGTACGGAGTTCGAAGAACACGACGCCTGCTGGGGGACCCCTGAGAGTGTTCTGCAGATATGAGACGTACGCCACGGGCGGAATTGCACTCTTCAAGGAGCTATAGCGAGCGTTCTTGGCAATGCCGACGATTGTCACGTTGGCCGCGTCCGAGTTGAGTCCGAACTGCCGTCCGACTGGGTTCTGCTTAGGGAAATACTTGCGCGCGAAGACCTGATTTATTACGGCAGCGAGGGGTGCGCCGGCCACATCATGAGAGTCGATGGGGCGACCGAGCAAGATTGGAAGCTGCATCGTCTCAAAAAACAGGGGACCCACCGAGAGTAGAGACGTGCCGGGGCCGCCTCGGCCAGCTTGTTTGGGATCGCCGGGTACATGCACGCTGGTCGAACTGGTCCAATCAGCGAGCAGCGGCATATCGGACAAGGTTGCAGCGCGAACACTCGGAAAGGCACGAAACCGCTCATTCATGCGGGTGTAGAGCGTTTTCAGCGCTATGTCTTTGTATCCTGCTTGGCCGGCATCCAGGCTAAATGTCAGAAGGTTTTCCTGGTTGAAGCCGATCTCCACTGAACGAAGGTTGGCCAGAGTGCGGACGAAAAGCGTGGCTCCCAGCACGAGCAGCAGCGATAGGGCGATTTGACAGACGACGAGAATTTGACTTAGGCCAATCATGCTGCCACCTCGCCGCGGCGCGCTAGCGCGAGTCTCTTTGAGCGCGGGAGTCAAGTCAACTCGCGTCGCTTGCATTGCCGGCGCAAGTCCGAACAGGATTCCCGTTGCGACAGCAACGCCGATAGTAAAGGCCAGAATTCGCCAATCGAGTCCGGCGTGAAGAGTGACTTCCTCACGGCCGCCGGACAGCAGCCGCAATAGGAAACGGATGCCGATCGCCGCAACGCTCAAGCCAAGGATGCCTCCCGACAAGGCAAGCATCAGGCTCTCAGTCAACAACTGCCGCAGCACTCGCAGGCGGCTTGCGCCCAAACTCAATCGCACTGCAATTTCGCGCCGACGCGCCGAAGCTCGCGCGAGAAGCAGGTTCGCGATATTCGCACAGCAGATGGCAAGGATAAACGCCACCATGGTCATGAGGACAAACAGCGGCTTCGAATAGGAACGACGCAAGGAATCAACGCCTGAGCCACCTTCTTCCAGCCAGAGCACTGGAATGTCGGCGCGCTCCTGGTCGTTGGCGGCCGAGGCGAGCGCGAACCGATGAAATTGGACGCCGAGCTCGGTTTGCGCGCGTGCCTGCGTGATTCCGGGACGTAGGCGGCCCATGATGTCGACCCAATAAGAGTGGGGATCGATGAACATGGTGTCGTGTTCATTGCCATAGTTTCGAGCCAGCGAGGGGCGGTTCGATAGCGGGATATAGAGCACCGGAGCTGAACCGGGAGCGACCCCGAAAAATTCGGGTGCGGCGACCCCGGCGATAGTGAACGGGATGTTGTTTAAGCTTATGGTCTGACCGATAGCCGCGGGATTCCCGGCAAAGCGGTCACGCCAATAGTTATAGCTGATGACCGTAACCTGCGATGCGCCCGGAAGACTATCGCTATCGGCAAGAAGTCGCCCGGCGGCCGGCCTAACTCCCAGGCCGCTGAAGAAATTGCCTGAGACGAACTCGACATCTCTCAGCTCGGCTTGCCCATGGACAACCAGATTCAGTTGCCCCGCGTCCTTATAGGCGAAGAGAGTAGAGAAAGTATGGTTATGGGTCCGAAAAAGTTCGTAGGCCGGCCAGGGAAAATCGGGACTCTCTACACCGCCGCCAGGCATATTGTAATTGGGTCCGTTGTGGCGCCAGGCAAGTGCCGGTTCTTGTTTCGCTCGCCAGTTCAGGATGGCTAGTTCGCCGGGATTGCGGACAGGCAAGGCGCGAATCATAATCGCGTCCATGACGCTGTAGATGGCGGTATTCGCGCCGATCCCGAGCGCCAGCGAGAGAACGGCCATGGCGGCGAACGAGCGATTGGCGCGCAGCGTGCGCCAACCGTAGCGAATGTCTTGAGCGAGCCGTTGCAGGGATGTCCAGTCCTATGGTTTTTTCGGAGCCATTGTGCTTAGCAGACATTCTAGTAAACGAGTTATGTGCTGTCTACTGGACGGCCCTCTGGTAGATATAACCTATAACTGCAGTCAGAAGAGAATTCCGTGACCATTATCCTCAATCTCAAATCCGAAGTGGAAGCCGATTTAGTAGCGTACGCGAGGTCGGTTGGCATTACGCCCGAAGAGTATCTCAACCGACTCGTCGAAAGAGAATTTGGCATCGAACGAACCCAGGCCCAAGGTACGGACGAGAGCGGGATGGTATGGGCAGACGGGCTCCTCATATATGGCGCCGGCACAATCCTTCCGCGCGGCTTCTTGGATGGGGCCATCAGGGGCTCGCGAGAAGAACGATCACAACATATTCTCCGCAGCCGTCCTTGAAGCAGGAGAATTCCCTTTAAGGGCTTCGCTTCGAATTTTCGCCACCGCCGCACTCAATTTGTATGCTGAGGTATATGCATTTGCGAGGCCCGTGGTTTGGGGGCCTGTTCGTTTTGACGGCTGCACTGTCCTCGGCCGCCGCGGTTCCCGCCTGTTCTCAAGGGGCGCGGTCCTTCTATCCTTGCGAGCTGCAACTCGATTGGAATTCGGGTGAGTTGCCGCCGGGTACGTCGCCTTTCAAAGATGAGATCGCTAAAGTCGAGTTTCGGTCTCCTCAGCACACCACCTATTTGGTACGGGCGTATTGGGACGGCGGTCAGGCGCTGCGGGTACGCTTCTCTCCGACTTCTTCCGGCATCTGGACGTATCACATTACCAGCGTCATCAAGCGTTATGGCGACCAGGAATCGACGTTTAGCGTGGCGGACAGCGGGAGTCCGGGGTTTGTGGCTGTTGCTAATGTTCGCCATTGGTGGACGACAAACAAGCAACCGCACTTGTGGCTGGCTGCGCAAACTTCATTCCTGAACGTGGAACCGGGCGCTTTCGGTAGTTGGCTGGATGCGAGGAAGCATGACGGTTTTACGCATATTCGCGGAACGCTTTTGTCGCAGAGCAGTAAGTTAAAGCCTGTGACTTCCGATGGTCAGCCGAACTTCGCTTATTTCGCCGAGTTGGACAACTGCGCGCTGGCTGCGACCGATCGCGGGTTCGTTCTTGATCTGATCCTGGCGGATAAGGCATTCGCCGGTTCTACCACGTGGAAGACTTATGAAACCCGTGATGTGCTGCTGCGGTATCTGGTGGCGCGTTATGGCGCTTTGAATGTGACGTGGCAAGGGATACAGGCGTTCGAAGAAGTAACGGAATCGCGGGCTTTACTCAAGAGTGTCGGAGAAAGCCTCAAGAGCTACGATTCGTATCATCATCCGCTGACGACGGACGCTCGCGACACGTCCTCTCCTCTGCTTGCCGATGGCTGGATGGATTACTTGATGGAAGCATCTCCGCATCCGGCGTTAGGCGCTGTGGAGCATCAGTTTACGCAACAGCCGGCGATTCATATCGTGCAGGCCACCAGTCCGGAACAGTTCCGCCATGAGTTGTGGACTTGCACGACCAATGGCGAGTATCCGACGATCTCGGCCGAAGCGTTGCAGGATGCGGCCAATGTGAAGGCGGTCGAGGTGTGGTCGAAGGTGATGTCCGATACCAGGCATTGGGAACTGGAGCCGTACTTCGATGTGAGCGGCGCTCGCGCGATTGGGCTGACGGAGGTGGAGTATCTGGCTTATGCGGAGACGCCGGGAATCGTCGAGGTCAATTTGCCCAAGCATAAATACAATCCGGTATGGGTGAATCCGGCGACAGGGGAAGAGATTCCGTTGAAGGATTATAAGGGCGAGGTGTTCAGCCAGCAGACTCCGGATTCCAAGCACGACTGGCTCTTACAGGTTCCGCGCGAAGGACATAAAGAATCGATGCTGCGATCGTATCGCTTCGAATCGGAGGACCCTCCGATTCAAGAGCCGGAGCTCGATCAGACCAAAGTTCCCTTCGAGATCACCGATCCGCGGGGGGACTCGATTAATAGCTCGATTCCCTCTTTGTATGGCGTGAAGCTGACACGCAAAAACCGGGCGACGCGGTCGATGGAATATGTGTGGTGGGGGGAAGTGGTGGCGGGGAGCGAAGGAGCGCGGGTTCTGGCGATCGGGCCATCGGGAACATTGACAATTCCGAAGTCGATGCTGAATCAGTCTTCGTCCACGTTGAACATCCGTTTGCTGGCGATCAATGCGAACGGGAAGGCGTATGAAGTGGATCGCGTTTTCCAGCTGACTCCGTGATCATACTGGCCCTGGATTTGACGTCTGAGTTCGGAAGCCTGGCGGTGCGAAGCGGCGGAGTTGTGGCCGCGACAGTGGCGATTCATTCTAGCGAGGGCTTCGCTCATTTGGTGTTCGCGGCGATTACACAGGTGCTGAACCAGGCAGGCGTCGATCTCCGGCAGGTGGATTGTTTCGCCAGCGCGAATGGACCGGGGGCGTTTACTGGCTTGCGGGTGGGTCTGTCGGCAGTAAAAGGGCTGGCTGAGGCAAGTGGGAAAGCGGCGGCGGGTATTTCGAACTTGCGGGCGCTGAGCACCTTCGGGCGCACGGAGGCTCAGCGAGCAGTGGTTTTGGATGCCAGACGAGGCGAGATCTTTGGCGCAGTTTATGACGGCGAGTGTGGGTTGGTGGCGCCCGAGATGGTGGCTAGATTTGACGCTTGGCTGGAGAGCTTATTGTCGTCACGGTATGAATTTGTTTTCCAGCATGGCTTTGCTTTGCCAACTTCGCTCCAGGGTACGAGGTTCGAGGCCATGCCGTTGACCGAAGCTCCTCGTCATCTGGCAGAAGCGGTAGCGCTGTGCGCTGAACTGGATGGCGAGCGTGGGATGTGGTCCGATCCTGCCGCTTTGGATGCGAATTATGTGAGACGGTCGGACGCTGAGCTGTTCTGGAGAGACCGATAATTAGTGAGGAAACACTTGCCGCGCCTGCTCCAAGCTGAACCAGCTGAGGAATCCATTTCCGAGAATCAGAGCGACGAAGTAGTAGCCGATTCCCTGACGCGCTTCCAGCGGGAAGTCGCGCTTCCAGATGCGATAGGCAGTGCCGGCAGCCACCAGCAAGAACAGAAAATCGTGCAGGATGACGAACATGACGACGCTGACTGCGACGATGGCGAAGCGTTCCTGACGGCCGAGCGCGTTCATGGCAGATCCGCCGTCAAAGATGGATACCGGAATCAGATTGAGTAAATTGATCCAGCCGGCGAAGTGAGCCACAGCCAGCCAAACGCCGTGCCCGGTGGAAAGGAACAGACCGTAGGACACAAGGCCGGAGAGAAGGCCGAAGAGGGGTCCGGCGAGCGAGATTTGGGCGCGTACACCGGGGTCGACGTTCGCTCCGTTCCACTTTACATAAGCGCCGAAGCCAGGGATAAACATGGGCAGTTCAGCGGCGAATCCAAATTGGCGCACGACAATGTAGTGACCCATTTCATGGATGAAGATGGAGGCGCAGAGACCGAGGGCGAACCACCATCCGAACAAGGCCCAGTAGACCGCGAAGAAAGCGAAAAGGCTGAACAGCACCTTGCCTTTAGTGAGCAGGATCAGCGCGGCGGTTTTGAATTTTGCCAGGAAGGCAATGAGGACGCCGAAAGGGCCGAGACGCTTTTTCCAGTCTTTCTTGGGCTGAGGGTTTAAGCGCTCGTCGAGCTTTGTGATTTCGCGCTGGACGGCTTGATGCTCATTTGAGGAGGGAGGCAAAAGGTGGAGAGCGGATTGCCAGTGCTCCTTTGCGGATTGGAGCTGGCCGATGGCGGCGAGCTGACGAGCGCGCGTGGAGAGTTCCTGCAGATGAGCGGCGTGCGTGAACCGCCCGCAGTTCGGGCAGACGAGAGAAGTTGAATCGAGACCAGTTCCGCAGTTTTCGCAGTTGCTGCTATTCGGTGGTGAAGAGAATGCTGCCAAACTTATATTTTAGCCGTGGCGCGGGGCGGCTCTCAAAAATGCGGGTCAGCAGCAGGGAGAGAACGGTCGGCTTTATCATCGCGGCGCTCGGTTGGTTCGCTCTCGCGTTGCAATTGTACTTGCTGGTTGAGCCGGCTGTTCGGGAGCACAGGTCGGTATTCGGCGCGATTGAGTCGTACTTCAGCTTCTTTACAATCCTCACGAATTGGATTGTGGCGGTCAGTTTCACTCTGAGCTTAAGTGCAAGCGGCTCCCGGTGGGGTGAGTGGGCTTCTCTGCCGCAGACGAAGACCGCAGTCGCCGTGTACATAGCGGTAGTCGGGTTTATCTATTCGATGCTACTGCGTGCGACCTGGAACCCGCAGGGATGGCAGAAGGTGGCAGATGTGATTCTCCATGACCTTGTGCCGATACTCTATGTTCTGTACTGGCTCATCTTCGTTCCCAAGACGACGCTGCGCTGGAAGGAGACAGTGGCGTGGCTGGTCTACCCTGCCGTTTATTTGATTTATATTCTGATTCGCGGCGCGATGATCGGGCGCTATCCTTACCCGTTCATCGACTTGACCGCGCAGAGTTATCGCGCCGTGGGAATGAATATAGTTTTGCTTTTTCTTTTATTTTTATTCGTTGGTTTGGTGTTCGTCGGCGTCGGGCGAGTAGGCAGGGTGCGCAGCAGTTAGGAGCGCTGCTTCAGTAAATTCTTGAGCCGCTCAAACGCTTCCGTACGCGCCTTGGAATTCGCCGGGTTCGCATCGGGAGCTTCGCCGGCTCGCATGAAGCCATGCCCGGCTCCGTCGTAAGTTACCGGATCGTAGGTTTTGCCGGCTTGCTTCATAGCGGCGAGGGCGTTAGGAATAGTAGCGCCGATACGGGCGTCGTTCCCGGCGTAGAAGCCGTAGACTGGCGCCTTGATGCGGCTCATGGCGTCCTTGTCGGGCGGTGGTCCGTAGAACACGAAGGCGGCGGCGAGATCCGGCCGGTTGGTTGCGAAGCGGAAGCTTTGACCGCCTCCCCAACAGAAGCCAGCTACGAACAACTTGCCATCTGAGGCCGGCAACTTCAGGCCGTAATCGGCAACGGCGTTGAGATCGGCTGTGATCTGTTCGGGATTCAGGTGTCCGACGGCGGCGATGGCTCCGCTTTGATCGAAGCTTTTGCTTCCCTGCCCGTTCGCTCCGGCGCCTGAGAGAAGATCGGGCGCCACGACGATGTAACCGGCTTCGGACAGTTCATCGGCCATTTCTCGCACCCAGTCGGTATGTCCGAAGATTTCGTGAATCATCAGGATCAGCGGTGTTTTGGATTTCGACTCGGGGTAGACCACGTAGGTGTCAACCGAGCGGCCGCCGTGTTTGACGGTGACCCATTCGCTATGGCGAGGGGATTTCTCAAGGCGCTGCTTGGCCCAATCCTGGGCGGAGAGAGAAGCTGCAGCCAACGCGAACAGCAGAATGAATTTTGTCATCTGATCAGTTGTACTACTGAATCGGCACGTTGTGAGCGACTACCAAATATAATCTTTGGCTTGTTCGCGGCGGCGGTAACTATCGAGGACGTGAACCACGCGCACCCGCTTCAACTTGGCAGGGGAAAGCTGGCCGAGCGGAATGTAGACGATCTTGCGATTGAAGCGGGCGGCCATTTGACGAAAAATACTGCGGGGCGGCCGGGCTGCAATATAAAGGATGTGACGCTCGACCGAGTAATCTAAAGCGGCCATCAGCAGACGCTCCGCCTTGGTCTCGGCCAGGTCGTAGTCGGTATCGTTCCAGACGTCGAACATGCGGCGAGGCGGAAGCGTCATCAGCAGGCCGCCATATTCAGCGCGTCCCATGCCTGGTCCGACGATGTGGTCGAAGGGAGGCGTGGAGTAGAAGGCCATGTCGGATTCGTTCTGGTGCTCGCCCAGCCAGGTGGTCAGGTATTTATAGCGGTCTTCGCGATCGTCATCGAAGATGATGACCAAAGCGCCGATGTCGCCGGAGAATTTGCCGAGCTCCCGGACATACAGTTTGCCTTCGTGCCAGTTGCGGATAGTCTCACGCAGGTCGATGCCGTCGAGCATGGAGGTGGTGAACGGCTCGACATGGGAGCGCTCTTCCGATACGACAGCCTTGGCGTAGCGCTTGAGAAAGCGGCCGTAGTTTTCAATGACCAAATCTTCCGGGGGATACGAGCAGATGGAGTTGCCGTCGGTTTCTTTGGCCCATTCGCCTTCGAATTTCTCACGCTTGCGGGGCTTCAAACCAAGGGGCCTGAGCATCTGCTTCATGCGAGGCAGACGGCGGCGGATGCGGATCTTTCTGGTTTTGATCCAGACTTCTTCGCCGGAGAGATTTAGTGTGACCATGGGCGGATCTTCACTCGGCTGGACGCTGAAGCGGTTGGCCATTTGCCAGACTTCGTAAGCGTAGTTGTCGTCGACTACGGACCGCGCGCCGAGGGCCAGATCGTAGAGGCCGGGGATCAGGTGGCCATCGACCAAAGCCAGGTTGCGGGTGAACTTTGCCAGGGTGCGCCGCTGCCAGGAATGGACTTTCTCGCCGGTATTGATTTCGTACTCTTTTTCGGCATCGCGCAAAAGGCTGTGCTGCCACTTGGGGCGATCGACGGGAATGATCTCTGTGCCTTCGCTGCGGGCGGTTTCGTAGAGTTCCTGATAGTAGGGCGGCTCGCTGACGACTTCGGCCAGACAATCGGGATGCAGGTTGAAGAGATCTCCATAGCCGAAGAGCCGAGCGGGCGGGAGAGCGGGCTGCTCCTGAGGAACCTCCATGGCGTCGAGCAACGGATCGAGCATGTTGAGCGAGATGATGACCAGCACTTCGGCGAGCGGGTCGGCGCCTTGCAGCTTCCAAGCCATGGCGGCGGCATGTTCCTCCAGTTGAGGGCTGCGCGGCTGCGGGTAGACACGGTAGGCTTCGACATACTTTTCCATGCCGATCAGTTCGAGCGAATAGGGCTCGGGGTAGGTGTCATTCAGATGGGGCCGCTCGGTGGTGGGCGGCTCCAGGAAGACGCTTTCGAGTTGCAGTTCGCGCGCCAGGCGAAGAGCTTCTATGAAGGGGTCGCCCGGTTCGACGGGAATGTAGATGGCGCGCTCTTCGCGGTCGGCGCTGGTATCGGGGATCACAATCACGGACATCTTGGGCAAGCGGTCGAGCGCCAGGCTGTATTGTTCGTCGAGCGAAGAAGGCAATTCCACGGCGATGACGCTGGGCGGATGCTCGAGGATGTTGCGGCGGACGCGAGTGGCGAATTCGAGCCGTCCCGGCACGACTGGAAGATAAGTGATGTTGCCGCGTTTCAGAGCGCCGGCGTCACTGGCTTCGGAAAACATAGGGGACCTCTACCGCTGCGCTATATAGCGTAACGCTTCTTCGCCCAGCACCAGACGAACGGCGGCTTGTAACAGGAGACGCACGGGATGACCGGTTTCGTTCTGGAGCTTGAGCGCATAGCGGGCGACATTGACTCCGTCGCGCACCGTGTAGCTTTCATCGGAGGCGTGGGCTTGTTGCAGGAAGTCGGTCACATATTGAAGCACCTCCTCGGGTGAGAACGGGAGATTTTCGCGCAGGATGGCAAGCTCTTCTTCGCGCTCCGGGAAGTCGATCAGAATCTGCGGCTGCAGGCGCGAGTGTATGTACTCGGGCAGGTCGAAGGTGGAGGAATCGTCGTTCATGGTGGCGACGAGACGAAAGTTGGGATGAGCTTTAATTTTAATGCCGGCCACGATGGATTCTACGTAACGCCGGTTGTCGAGGAGCGGCGCGAGACTGGCCCAACTTTTTTCGCTCATTCGATTGCCTTCGTCCAGAATGACCACGCCGCCACGGATCATGGCTGTGACCAGAGGAGAGGCGACGTACTTCAATTGGGAAGAGGCTTCGATGACGGGCGTGATGAGCAGATCTTCGGGCCGGGTATCGACGGTGGCTTGCAGAATGTAGATTTCGCGGCCGAGGCGTTTGCCTGCGGCGTAGGCCATGGTGGTCTTACCGACGCCCGGTTTACCGAGCAGACGTGGATTCATGGGAACATCACGTTCATCAATCACGATCCAAGCCGCCATCAACTGCCGCATGGCTTCTTCTTGACCGACCCAGGCGACCGTAAGTTCATCGGGATGGGCGAGGTGAAGATCAATTCCTTCGATGGAAAATTTCATCGGGTTACTGGTTAACTCCCGTAGGTTGAACAGCGCTAAATTTAAGTAGAGAAACGGCTTTAGAATCCGGTTAACCTACAGCTCCATCGTAGAATGAGAGTGCTTCCGCGATGAGTGCAAAGCTGTTACGCCTGGTCTATGTGGTCGAGTATCTCATCGCAGTGATCGCGATTTTCACAGCCTGGTCGGAGATCGGCGGGCAAGCGGCCCTGGATTTAATGAACTGGGGATTTAAGCTCGGATTTGGTTTATTGTTGGCGTGGCTCATCGTAGGTTATACGGCCGCGCTGGTTTCTTCAGATGCGATTTGGACACTGCAGACGATTCGCTGGCTTACCTGCATTATTCTGGTGATTCTGGCGATGGGCGTGATCACGTATTTTTATTTTGTGGCGGTAGAAGCGGGTGAATCGGATGAGACAGGCATGGTCTCGATCGCCAGGCCGAACGCTGCCGTGATCGCGGACGACGGGATTTTCGATGCCTGAGCCGGCGACGGAATACGGAACGTGGGTTGACGGCGCCAGCAAGCTTCAGGTTTCCTATTCCCTCCCGCTCTTCCACGAGATCGATTTTGTGGTGAACGAGGGTTATCGCCGAATTCCTCATGGCGGCATTGAGCAGGGTGGATTGCTGTTCGGCTATTCCGACCGGAACGCCGTGCGGATTGAACTGTTCCGGCCCATTCAGTGTGAGCATGCGCTGGGGCCATCGTTCAAGCTTTCCGAGAGCGATGTGGCGATGCTACGCACGCAGATAGCGGAGGCGGGGAGCGATCCCGAGCTGAAGGACCTGAAGCTGCTCGGCTGGTTTATCGGGCATACGCGCAACAGCCTGGCAGTGAACGAGGTGGAGTCGAAACTGTTCGACGAGCTGATGCCGGGGACAGGGAAGCTTACGGTTCTGATCAAGCCGGAGAAGTTCAAGCCGACGCTTTTCGCTTTTGTGGTTCGCCAGGGCGATGGCCGTTTATCGACAGAGGGCGTAGGGGAGCCGATCGTTCTGCCGCTGAGCGGACGTGGGCCGGGACGAGTGGTGGCGGAGGAATCGGCGGCGGCATACGAGGCGGCCGCAGAACAGCAGCCAAATCTCGATGCTCCGGGAAAAGGCGGATTGCGGGAACCGGCGGCGCAGCGGCCAATCCAGGAACCGGCAGCGGGTGAGGAGGAAGCGGCTGCCATCAGGAGGGCGCGACGTTTGGTTCGCCAAATGTCTCCAGAGGAGGCGGCTCGTCCAATGTCTCCGGCTCCAGGAGAGACGGCTCCTGTTCCCTCCTCTCCACCGGTTCGGATTCCTCAACCGAATCCTCCGGCTCCTGTGGAGCGCCCACCTCTTTCGGCAGCGCCTTGGCCGGACGAGATCTATTCGGCGGGGGCGATTTCGCAAGGGGCGCCGTGGTCGGCTCGCGACCGGCAGAATCGTCCGTACCGGGCGGCGCCGGAGAGATCAAAGCTGCAGTTCGCAGTAGTGATGGTTCTTTCGGCTGCACTGGGGTGTTGTCTCGGGTACTGGGCGTATCTGCAGCTGCCGTCTTCGGTGATCGCTTTGGATGTTCGTCCGGAAGCGCCCGGGCTGGTGCTATCGTGGCCGCCGGAGCAAACCCGTGACTCGCCTTACGCGGCAATTCGCATCAATGACGGGGAGCCGGTTCCCTTGTCGGCGACAGCGAAACTGGCGGGGCAATCACACATTCAATTGAGCGGAGATAACGTGAAGGTCGAGCTGATCGCCCAGCATTGGATGCGCAATTCCCGCGGGATTGTCAGGTACGTCGAAGCATCGAACCCATTAGCGGCAGCGCCGGCGTTTTTGCAAGCGGGACCTCGACGTGGCGCAATGAAAAAATCTGTGGCCGCCGCCGACAGATTAAGTTGTTGCAACTTCCTTTCCTTTTGACATATTCTTGTCAGCGTTGTTGCTAATGGGAAAAGTTTAGCCGCGCTGCGCTTGCCAGGTGGGATCCTGCCAGCGCTCTCCGGATCTGTTTAGCATCGGGTTTTTAAGGAGCCATGTATGCAGAAAGCATCTTTGTTGATGTTTGGGCTGTTTCTTTCGTGCGCGTTGGGAGCCGCTGGGCAGAGTATCAGCGGGTCGATCGCGGGACGAGTCGTAGATCAGCAGGAGGCTGTGGTTGGAAATGCGTCGGTGAGCATTACAGATCCCGACAAGAATATAACGTCAATCGTTAAAACGGGCGATAACGGGACGTTCAACTTCTCCGCGCTTCAGCCGGGGACGTATAATCTCACGGTCGAGATCACGGGATTCAAGAAGCTGGAGAAGAATGGCATTCCGCTCAATGCCGAGGATAAGCTTGCGCTCGGCGATCTTCCGATGCAAGTGGGCGCCGTAACCGAAACACTCGAGGTGTCCGCCCAGGCGGCTTTGGTACAGAGCGAGAGCGCGGAGCGTTCGGCTACCATCAACAGCCGGCAGATGGAAAATATCGAGGTGAACGGACGGAATCCGCTCGACATGACGAAGTTGATTCCGGGAGTTGTCGAGACTTCGAGCTTTCAGGTGGGCGGCGTGGGAGGCCTGTCGGGAGTACAGGTAAACGGCAACCGAGGCACTTCCAATCAGCTGACGATCAACGGTATCGGCGACATCGATACGGGCGCGAACGGAAGTCAAAACGTAACGGTCAGCTTGGACTCGATGTCGGAGTTTAAGGTTTTGAGCGGAACCTATCAGGCTGAGTATGGGCGCAATGCGGGCGCGCAGATCGCCTTAGTTACGAAGAGCGGTACCGATCAGTTTCACGGGAGTGGCTACTTTTACCATCGCCATGAGGACTTGAATGCCAACAGTTGGTACAACAACTCGCGTGGGACCCAACGCAGCCTCTATCGTTACAACGATCCCGGCTACACGATTGGCGGGCCGGTTTATATTCCCAAGCTTCTGACGAAGACGAAGGACAAGCTATTTTTCTTCTGGAGTGAAGAGTGGCAGCAGCAACTGGTCCCTAACACACCAAGGAATCGAACAGTTCCAACAGCACAAGAACGGCAAGGAAACTTTTCACAAACCGTTGACGGCAATGGCCAGCACGTAACTATTAAGGATCCGCTCAACGGCCAGGCTTTTGCGGGCAACATCATCCCGTCCAGCCGTTTGTATGCTCCGGGGGTTGCTTTGATGAAGTTGTTTCCGCTGCCGAATGTGAGCGGGCAGCTTGGCTACAACTACACTTCGCAGATCTCCGGGCAGACGCCACGTAGAGAAGATCTCTTACGTGTGGACTACAACGTCACACAGAATATCCGCGTGTTCGGACACTTCATCAAAAATACTCAGCCTGTGGTCGCGCCCTATGGATCGTTTGTACTCGGAATCGACGTGCCCGTAGTTCCGATTAACGATCCGAGCCCCGGCTACAGTTTCGCGGGCGGTATGACTTGGATTCTGAATCCGACCACTACGAACGAATTCAACCTGGGGATGACACATAACTCGATCGATATCACTCAAATCGGGAACACGCTGACGCGGACGGCTTCGGGCATCAATCTGCCGCTCCTCTATCCTTCCGCGGTGCAGGACGATTACATTCCTGGATTTGCTTTCATCAACGGGTCAAATCTCGCAAACGGTCCTGACTTTACATCGGTGCGGGACGCTCCATTTCACAACTTCAATACGTCGATCGATATGAGCGACAACGTGACGAAAGTCGTAGGCACTCACACCGTGAAGTTCGGCGGTTATCTGCAGCGGAGCCGAAAAGACCAGAGCTCTTTCGGGAGCAACAACGGCTTTTATAACTTCGCTAATACATCGAACAACCCGAATGACACCGGGTATGGATATTCGAACGCGGCCTTAGGCGTCTACCAGAGTTTTGATCAGGCAACTGCCTACATCAACGGCATGTATCGCTACTACAACGTGGAAGGATTTCTGCAGGACACCTGGAAGGTGACGCCGCGCCTGACGCTGGACTACGGACTGCGAGTTTCCTGGTATCAGCCACAGTACGATGCAACCCTGCAGGCCTCGACGTTCGTTCTGAGCGCCTGGAATCCGGCGCAAGCGCCAAGACTTTATCAACCGGCGATTAGTACTACTGTGTTATAAACGAAGTCGGCAGCAAAGAGGGCAACAAGGAAGCTGGTGGATCAGTGAGCGTGCGATGCGGAGACGAATGGTGGCAATCGAGGCTGGATTATGCCGCTCGGCCCGAGCGCGCGGCTCCGCGGGGCTGGAAGTGGGGAGAAAGCGGAGCGGCGCGTAGTCCCAGTTTGCCGGCGCGCGCGGAGGGGAAAAAAAGGCTTCGCTCCGCCACCAGGAATCCGTAAGCGGCAATGCAGAGGGTGGCATGATGATGAAATCCGCGCCAGCCTCTGCCTTCGTAATGCCCCAGTCCGAGTTCTTGTTTCAGTTCTTCGTAGTCCCGTTCAATGATCCAGCGCTGTTTGGCAATCGCGACCAGGTCTTTTAGTTTGGTATCGGCGGGCAGCGTGGAGAGCCAGTATTTAGCGGATTCGGCTTCCCCTTTCGGCCATTCGATGAGCAGCCATTCTTCCGCATGCGGTTCAGCCTGCCAGTAGTCGCGGTGTGCCGGGCGAACTCGCGCCGCCGCAAAACGGGAACGAAGCTTCTGTTCAGCGCCCTGCCGCCAGTTCACTGTCTTCCATTCCTTTGCCGGTAAATCAGAGGCCAGTTGCTTCGCCGAAACAGGCTGATGGTCTTGGTCCCGCCGCAGCAAACTCGGTGGCCGTCCCGTCTGTTTGCGTGGCGCAGGCGGCAGCGGTTCCGTCCCCGGTGCCCAAACCGTTAGCGAAGACTGCACGCCCACCGCATACTCCAGCCCCAGTTCCCTGATGCCTGCCCGAAACCGTCCGTCCACTCCATAACCGGCGTCGGCCACCACGACGCCCCGCGTCACATCTTCTTCAACGGCTTTCTTGATCTGCGCCAGGGCGATCTGCGGCTTGGTCTGAAACTGAATTTCCTCTGGAATGCCGCCTTCTTTCCTCCGCTTCTTGTCCTCGGTCCATGACTCCGGCAGATACAAACGGAAGGCAATCGGCAAACTCGCCGACCAGGTGGCTACTGAAAGGCTGACCGCTACGCGGCAGTTATCCTGCTTGCCGACCTGTCCGCAATACTGCCGGGCCACGCCCACCGAATGACTGCCCTTCTTGGGAAAGCCGGTATCATCCACAATCCAGCACACGATCTTGCCCTGCTCCCGCATGGCCGGCAAAACCGAACTCCGCACTTGCCGCAGCATCTCCTCATCGCTCCACGGTGCATCCGCCACCAGATGATGCAGGCTCTGGTGCATACGCTGAATATTGTCCGGAGCCAGCCGCGCGGCCATCGGTTCCACACTCTTCCGTTCGCCGGGCAATAACAGCCCCGCACAGTAGTTCTTCAGCGGAGTTTCACGATCGGCATGCCCCGCGGCTTTCGCCAGGCCTTCCAGGTATGCCGCAAAGCGCTTCTCTTCTGGGCTTGGCTCGGAGGCTTTCTTTCCCACAAAACAATTCTATCTCATTTTGTTCTACTTTATAACACAGTAGTATTAGCGCCCTGTTGAAAAACTCGCAGTGTGCTTTGCGTTCGATTCGCCTGGTCAACTAATTTTCGGTTTACGCGTGACTCGCCGGTTTGAACGGCTAGTGTTGTGTCCAGCAAATAACTAGACAAGTAGCTTGATCGGGAATAAGCTTGGTCATGGGCGATTCCGTCGGGCTCTCAGTTGTGGACCACCGGAAGATTCAAGAGTGGATTTCGGCGCATGGCACTCCCCAGCAGGTAGCTCTGCGTTGTCGGATAGTCCTCTGCGCTGCCGAAGGAGAGGCCGATGCCGCTATCGCCCGGCGACTGGCAGTAAACCGGAACACGGTGATCCTTTGGCGCAAGCGCTTTGTTGAATTCGGGCTGGATGGGCTGTGGGACATTGCTCCGGGCCGGGGACGAAAGCCGACCTACGAGTTGGACAAGATCACGGCCATCGTGCATGCAACTCTTCAAACCAAACCGGCGGGGATGACGCACTGGAGTTGCCGGACACTGGCGCAACAACAGGGCGTCAGCAAGTCCACAGTGAACAATATCTGGCGCGCGCATAATCTGCAGCCACATCGCACGAAGACATTCAAGCTTTCTCGCGATCCGAGATTCCTGGAAAAGATGACCGATGTAGTGGGTCTATACCTCAACCCGCCTCAACAGGCCATTGTGCTTTGCGTGGACGAAAAGAGCCAGATCCAGGCTCTGGACCGCACCCAGCCGGGGTTGCCGATCAAGAAGGGCCGCTGCGGGACCATGACCCATGACTACAAACGCAATGGAACGACGACCCTATTCGCGGCGCTGGAGACATTGCAGGGAAAGGTAGTCGGCGAATGCCATCAGCGACACCGGCATCAAGAGTTCCTGAAATTTTTACGTCGGCTTGATCGAGAGTTTCCCGGCACCGTTCCGCTCCATCTGATCATGGACAACTACGGCACTCACAAGCACCAGAAAGTGAGAGAGTGGCTGAAACGTCATCCGCGGTTTGTGCCTCATTTTGTGCCCACCAGTTCCAGTTGGATGAATCTTGTCGAACGGTGGTTCGGTCACCTCGACAACAAAGCAATCAAACGCGCTGCGTTTCTGAGCGTTGCCGATCTACAGACAGCGATCGTTGCATTCCTTGATACCTGGAATGAAAGACCCCAGCCCTTCGTTTGGACCGCCACTATCGATTCAATCCAAGAGAAACTTTCCCGCTGCCGCCGAACGCTGGAGCAGATCCAACCTGGCTGCACCAGCCCGAAGCGCAGAAAAGAGAAGAAAGTCGCTGTCTAGTTATTTCTTGGACAGTACACTAGCAGGAGTTCCGAAGTTACGACTGTCCTCTCATTTCAAGGCAATCAGGCCAGCTTTGGTGGGGCGGAAGCCACAGAACCCGAAGTAGAAGCCTTCCAGGTGATCTTCAAAACCAACATGTAACCATTCACATTCAGCGACGCGAGTTTCTCGAACGGCGACGTCGACCATTTTCGTCGCAATACCGAGTCTTCGCACGCTTGTCACCACCATGGTGTCCAGGAGAAACGCATGGTTGAGTGTGATACTCCGGCGTGGCCCACTTGTGATACCTACATTTGGCCCACCTGGTAATTTCTAGTTTGCCCCATTGCTATCCAGAGGTGATGATGAGCGCCCCGGTGGAAGTGGAGCCTGGCGACGCCCGTAAGGGCGGCGCGTTTCAGGCGGAACGAACACCGGGGTGGCCATCACGCGGCGTCCCGGCCAGAATCATTGCTTTTTCCTCCCTTCCATCGTTCTCAAGAAACGATACGATTCCGTGCCCGTCTCAATGATGTGAGCCTGATCGGTGATTCGATCCAGCAGCGCTTTGCAGAGCCGCGGATTCGGAAACACCGTGATCCATTCCGAGAACGGCAGATTGGTTGTCACGATGAGAGCCGCACGCTCAGCGCGGTCGGAGATCACCTGGAACAAAAACTCAGCACCGATATCGGCAAGCGGCACGTAACCGACCTCATCGAGCGCGATGAGGTCGTACTTCATCCAACGAAACATCATGCGCTTCACTTGGCCATTCTGTTTGGCTTCGATGAGTTCGTTCACCAAAGCGGCGGCGGTCACGAATCGCACGCGCCGTTTTTGATGACAGGCCGCCAAACAAAGGCCCGTGGCCAAGTGGCTCTTGCCTGTACCGCAATCACCGATCAAAATAATCGGTTCGCTGCGTTCGATGTAACCGCCTTGCGCCAGATCACGGATCTTAGCCGCCGGGATCAGGGGCGCCTTCGTGAAGTCGAACTCGTCGAGTGTCTTCATGCGCGGCAGTTGTGCATCGCGAATGCGATTGGCGACCGCGTGCCGATCGCGCTCTTCACACTCCATCGCCAACAGCGCTTCCAGATAGCGCACATAACTGTGGTGCTCTTTCAGCGCTTGTTCAGCCAAGGGAACAAAGTTCGCGGCGATAGCCGGCGTGCGCACCTCCTTGCAATACTGCCGCACGCTGGCTTGTTCCAAGGCTTCGTTTGAGGGTTTCATTGAATCACCTCTTTACGCAGCAGCGACGAGTAAGTGAGCAGCGAGTCGTACTCATCCATCACCGGCATCGGTCGCTCAAACTGCCGAAGCTCTTCGGCCAATGCCAGTGCGTATTGCTGGCGGTCTGCGACGTTCGGCATGTTTAGAATATGGAGCACCGCGGCGCTATCGCTCACACCCAATCGCAACGCTTCTTCCACCGCCGTCAGCAAGCGTGGCCATCGGTCGCCGCCAGTCCCCGCGCGCACCAGACCGATCATCTCGCGTGTGCCCTTCGCCTTGCCGTGGCGCTCTTCCAGTTGACGCAAGAGCGTGTCCATCGCCAATGTCCATCGGCCTGCCGAACGCCATTGTTGCAACGGCGTCGAGCCCTTCAAGGCTCCTGGTTTCTTCTCCAACACATCCAAATAATGTTCGAGACTGAGGATCTGATGGCCTCGCCCGTAGCAGCGTTCGTGGCGCGCGGCAAACTCGCCATCGCGCCAGACTTCAACCTCCGTGGGCCAGACACGCGCCGTGACTCGCGAGCCCGGATAGAGCGGTGCCGAATACCAGTTGGTTTTGATCTTCACGCGCCCGTGTCCATCCACCAAGATGGGATAGAGGATCTCAGCAATGGGAAATCTTTCCGTAGCCAAGGGCAGTAAGTGCGGCTGTTCCTCCCGCATTGCAACGCCTACACAAACAGTGCGACCACTGATGACATGTTGTTGCGATTCTCCACACCGGTTAAACAGCCAGGTGTTGAAGCTTTTGAGATCGTCGGCCTCCGGCACAGGCACCAGCCAGTTGCGACGGAACCAGCCCAGTTCCATCTCAACGCCGCCTTTCTCGTTGCCGTGCGCTGGCTGGCAGTACTCGCTCGCAAAACCCCAGTGCGAACGAAACGCAATCATCCGTTCTGTTTCTTCCCGTTGATAGCCGCGCAGAATTTTCTTAACCGCGCTGCTGAGGTTGTCGTAACGCAGTGTGTGGAACACACCACCGAAATAATCGAATGCGTGTTCGTGCGCTTCCAGAAATGCTTGTTGCGTCGCGTTGCTGTAAGCCCGGTGGAATCCGCCGCCGCTACTCATGCTGCGCATCGCGAAGAACTGCAACGTCCGCGCTTCGCCGCCCAGCTTTACTTGCGCTTCGAACCAATCGACTTGTGCTTCCTGGCCCGGCGCATAACTTTGTGGCACGAACACTTCGCGTTGCGCCAAACCCATCGCGCGCTTCTGTTCGCGCACATACTTGCGTACCGTTGATTCGGCTACGGGATGCTGTTCCTGTTCGGCATGCAGGCGTTGCCAGATACGTCGCGCCGTGTGTCGCTGCTTGCGTGGCGCCTCTCGATCGGCGTTCAATATACCGTCGATGACTTCCTTCAACGGTTCCAGTTTCGGCTGAATCCGCTCTTGCTTCTTTCGTTCCGGCGGCAGTGCACTCGCTAACGCCTGGCGAACCATACGCCGGTGCACTTGATACTTCTTCGCCAGTGCCTTGATCGTCTCTCCGACCGCGTACCCTCGCCGGACCTCTTCGAATAACTCCACTTTGGCTCTCCTGTCCATGCCGGAATATTGTCATCCGGGTTCTCCAGGTGGGCCAAATGTGAGTATCACCGTGGGCCATTTCTGAGTATCAGACTCAATGGGCTCCTCCGTCCCAGATCACATTGACAAACCCGACCAGATCTTCTCCTTTCCGGGCACAGACCCAACCGAGGCTATGTTGATTCACCTGCGTCCACCAGTCATCCTGCAAGATCCGATGTTTAAACGCCTCCGCATGCAACTGATTGATCGTGTCATTCTCAAAACCGCCTCGCCACGAGTAGGAAATCGACATAGATGAGAACCAATTTAGCTGAGCGAATTGCGCCAGGAAAGCAGCACTTCCGGAACTTGAGAATCGGTGGCCCATCGGGTTCCTAATCAAGAGTTTTGGTATGCGGGTAAGTGGTCGGCCAACCGAAAGTTGCCCATCTAGCAAGACGGTCCCGGCGCGTCTATACGGTACGCGCGGAAGATTGAAAACCCATAGGGTGTCATCGTGCGCAGCGTTCCTCCAAGTCCTAATATCTAAAGCGATTCTGTAAAGCAGTCTTTACCACCTCGCGAGGTGTACGTTGCCGAATCGCTCCAGATACTGACCTAAGACTTCTCAGGACTAAAGTGAACCAGCGGCGCGATTGCCCCGCTTGTTCCGGTCGCGCGCTTTGGTGGCCAGCACGACATCATCGCGCCTAAGCAATAAGGGCTGACCTTGATGCCGGTGCGTCCCAGCATGCGGTACTGCATAGCTATTCTCCTTTGTTTGTGGATTTGTTGTCAGTACCGCGCGCGGTGGCGAAACGGCCGAAGCTACAAGGAGGGGCCCAAGTTCACAGACCCCCGACCTGCGCCTGTCAGAGCATCATTTGTATTCGACCCGGCCCAGTGCACTGAGCCCCTCCAAGGCAGCACACGCTGCGGACCAAGCTGGGTCTTCGGGGTAGAGCGCGCTGCGAAGGTCAGCCGCTGGAGCGCAGCCACTCGCTCGGGGCTCTCGTCCGTCGTCTCAGCCACATCGTACCCAGAAACCCCGCCGAGCCCGTGCTCTGCGCCAAACAAAGTAAGCAAGCACTTGGGACGTTTGGTGTGGTGAGCCCTTTTATCCACAAACCAGCACCGGCTTTCGAATGGACATCGTCTGTGATACAAAGTGATACAGTAGATGCATGAGCACCCTGATAAGCGTAAGAACAGATGAGAGCACGATCGAACAACTGGATCGGATAGCCGAGTCGTTAGATCGCAATCGGAACTGGTTGATCAATGAAGCAATTCGCCAATACCTGGACCTACACTCTTGGCAGGACGAACAAATTCAAAAGGGCATCGCTGATAGTAATTCGGGTCGTACTATCACAACGGATCAGCTTCGTGCGCGAATTCAAAAGCGTCACTTCATTCATACAAAGAAGAAAGGCGGATGAGGATCCGTTGGACGGAATTAGCCTCAAGCCACATTGCGAACATTTACGAATTCATCGCCGAGGACAAACCGGATGCGGCTTTATTCACCATTGAGAATTTGATTTCGTATGCCGAACTGTTACTCACACACCCGCGGCTTGGACGCGAAGCGAAACATGGCACGCGCAAACTGACTCATCCGCCCTTCATAATCGTGTACCGAATCCTTGATGACGTCATCAGCATTGAAGCCGTGTTCCATGGGAGCCGTCGCTACTTTGGAATTTAGCGCGGTTGATTGAGCTTCGGGCCGGCGAAGGCGGATAGAGGATGAGTGTTCAGCAAGACGTTTACTTGCGCGAGGCTTGTTGTTTTTGGCTCGTCGTGATAAATACGGAGGTTATGTCCCCATTCGGAGAGTTGCTGCATGGTCTTCAGAGGAACGCGGTAGTCTCGACCTTGTGCGTTAAGAGGACGTGTCGAAGACGTGCCAAAGAGTATTAGTAAGGTGAGCAAGCTTCTTCCGGCGACGACGAGTTGCAGGGATGGTAAAGGCATAAGGAACTGAAGATCAAGTGAGGAAGACAACGACGCCCGGCGTGCCTACTGGCGTGTACTGACCGGTAAAGGCAGACAACTCTTTAATTCTACAGACGCTTAAGCTTTGAGCCGTGGCTTTACTGCTGCGAGGAGATCGCGGAAGACTGTCTTTGAAGTTTCATCGAGCCCTGCGGAACTGGCTCCGGCGCCTGTCGCTAGGATAGCGGCAGTTTGTCCGGCTTTGTGATCCTGGGCTGATGGTTCGCGAGTTGTATAAGTTTTGAACACTCCCCGCTCGCAAAGGATGTACTTCATTGACTCGAGGCCGTAGGCTCCAATTTCGTTGATGAGAAGCGCGGCATCGGCGAAGGTTTCAATAGCTTCTTGCTGTTTACCTTGATGCCAAAGATTCCAAGAGGAGGCGTAAAGATCAGCAAAAGAAGCGGCGGGCATACTGCCTGAAAAGCCACGGATCATTTCGTCTATTAACGTGCGTCCGTGAGCGCCGGTGAAGATTTTGAGCTGATCGGAACTGCGGCTGCGTAACTCAGCGACGCGCTCCAGCGGCTTACCGGCTTCGTCCTTTATGTAGCGGCAGGTGGGGACCGATTTATAGATTTGAATGAGGAGATCAACGCTCATGTGGCCGACAGCCTGGACAAACAGCGGAAGCGGAGTGGCATTACCCAGAGTCTTGTAGTATTCGAGCAGCGCATTCGGTTCGGTTTGATTCGGAGGCGGTAACGAAATGAGAGCGTTTGCTCCGGCTTTGTCGGCGTGCTTAGCGTATTTCACAGCCGCGGTAACATCATCGGCTTGCACTCCAATGACGATGGCAGGGCGACACTGTTTTCCGGCAGAGGCGATGGCTTCGGCTCCCTCGAGCCGTTCGGCTTCGCTGAGAGAGGACCATTCGCTTGCCAGCTGCGGCCAAACAAAACCGGGAACTCCTCCGCGGTCGATGAAGCGGAGTTCTTCGACTAGAGAATGTACGTCGAGCTTATTGGATTCGGTGAACGGAGTTTGCGCGATGGGGAAGATGCCTTCCAGCGGCTTCTTTCCTGTTACGGCGAGGGCTTGAGGTGAGTGCTCGACGGTTGCTAGTCCGAGCGAACCTACACCGAGAATTTTCAGAAGAGTTCGGCGGTCGAGATTTTGGAAGTCCATAGTTCAGAGCGCTTAGGTTTGAATGTGCTCGGTCATGTTGTGGAGCACGTTGTAATCGATTTCATATCCGAGTCCGGGTTTGGTCGGCGCTGGAACATAACCGTCTTTATCGATGCGCAGCTTGTCTTTGAAGTAAGGTCGGTCGGTAATGCCCTGCGGCTGCGTCATCTCAAACCAGACGTTGTTTGGCATGGCAAGTTCGCAGTGAAAGTGGGCCGCGTGATCAAGAAGCGATCCCCAATTGTGAGGCTGGCAGAGCATACCGAAGCATTCTGCCAATTGTGCAACCTTCATGCCGCCTGTGATGCCACCGACGTTTTCAACGATGAAGCGCACTTCGTCAAGTGCTCGGGCACGAATGTATTTGGAGTAATCGTAGGGAGATAAAATGAACTCTCCCATCGTGACAGGTACGTCTAAAGCCTGCGTTAACTCAGCCAGACCTTCGATGTCATCGGTTGGCAGAACGTCCTCATAAGAGACGTAGCTCAGTTCGTCCATCACGTGACCCACCTTCATCGCTTCGTGACGGGAGTACGCTCCAACGCGATCAAAGAGGAGCGGCATATTATCACCAGCCGTCTTTCGTACGGCTTTAGCTACCTCTATGTCGAGCTTGTAGTCGACGTCATTTCCTGGAAGCCAGGGTGGATGAATTTTGTAAGCGGTAAATCCTTGTGATTTCGCGTGCTGGACGTCATCGACGAACGCCTCCACCGATTTTAAGTGCTGAGAACTGGCGTAGGCTCGGACGCGATCCCGATAACCTCCGAGCAGCCGATAGATTGGAGCGTTTACGGCCTTACCAAGAATGTCCCAGAGACAAATATTGATGGCTCCGGAATAAGAAAGCTGGCCTACTTCACTACGAAACTGGTTTGTGAATTCCGGTAACGTGAGAGCGTTTTTTCCGGTTAACAGACGCTGCGCATAAGGAAGCCAGCCCTCATTGCTCCAATTGGAATGGAAATAGCGATCGGTGAGGATGAAGTGGCCTTCGATACCTCCGGCTGTAACGACCGAGGCGATTTGCTCGAAGTGTTCAGGGCCGGATTCATTTTTCACTACATAAACTTTGACCTCTTTTATGGTGAGGTCGGGAAGGTCGTTCGTCTTAATTCCGGCGACTTCGGCGGCGGCTTGCCCAGGATTCGACGTGGCTGCAACTGCGGTCGCCATAGTCGCGGCCGCTCCTTTAACCAAGTTCCGGCGAGATAGCTTTAACTTTTTCATGGTCGACTTCAGGAATCTATCCTCGACATCACGTTGTGAAGAACATTCCAATCGAATTCGTAACCCAGACCGGGTTTGATAGGTGCAGGAACGAAGCCTTCTTTGTCTACTCTGATTTTGTCTTTAAAGTACGGCCGGTCGGTGATTCCTTGCGGCTGAGTCATTTCGAACCAGATGTTGTTTGGCATCGCCAATTCGCAGTGGAAGTGGACGGCGTGATCGAGCGTCGTGCCCCAATTATGCGGCTGGCACATCAGGTTGAAGCACTCCGCCATGCGGGCCACTTTCATGCCTCCGGTAATACCGCCTACGTTGTCGACGATGAACCGGACTTCGTCGAGGGCGCCTCTCATTACGTACTCAACATAGTCGTATGGAGAGGGCATGAACTCACCCATCACGACGGGTAAGTCAAGAGCATTCGCGAGCACAATCAGACCGTCGATATCTTTGGTCGGCAAGGCGTCTTCGAATGAGACATATTTGAGTTCGTCCAAGAGGCGACCGATCTGCATGGCTTCATCACGACTGAGCACTCCGACTGGATCGTAGAGGAGAGGCATGTTGTCGCCTCCAGTTTGCCGAACAGCTTTTATTACCTCCATGTCGAGCTTGTAATCGTGACCTCGCGGACCACCGGGAGGATGTATCTTATATGCCGTGAGTCCATCGCTTTTGGCGTGCTCGACATCTGCTACGAAGGCTTCAACGGTGGGTAGATGTTGAGAGCTTGCGTATGCTCTTACTTTTTCCTTGTAGGCCCCGAGGATTTTGTAGACAGGCAGGCCCACCGCTTTGCCGAGGATGTCCCAACAGCAGTTATCGACAGCAGCAGCATAAGATAACTGGCCGGCACGGCGAAGACTGGGCTTCCACTGCGATGTTAGGGCTGGGAGATCGAGAATACTTTTGCCGACGAGCGCAGCCTTTGCATAGTCGAGCCAACCGAGATTGCTCCAGTTGGGATGATAGTAGCGATCTTCCAGATCGTAATTGCCTTCGATCCCGCTGTTTGTGACGATGGAGGCGAATTTTTCGTGGAGTTGCTGCCGGGCGGGAGTGGATGAACCGGGCTGGTAGTGTGCGGTAATCGGAGGCGCTTCCTGAGGCTTCAGGATATAGATCTTGACTTGCTTAATTGTGAGGTCTGGGAGGTCGCCACGCCTCACGCCAGCGGCCGCTGCGGCCGACAAGCCGGGATCGGCGAATGCCGCAGTGGAGATGAGCCCGCTACCGAGAAGTTTGCGACGGGAGAGATCCTTCATCGACATTCGTTGTATTTGCCTTAAAAAATCAGTTTCAATGCGAATTGAATCTGGCGAGGATTGTTCGCCTGAGTACTTACGACGCCGAAGTTGGTTGTACCGAAGATAAGTCCAGGTATACCAAAGCGAGGATGATTGGCGAGGTTATAGAATTCGCTACGGAATTGTAAGTTGAAGCGATTGTCGCGGCCAAATGGGTTGTTCTTATAAGCTCCGAAATCCAAATTGTTTGTATTGTCCATACGGACGTCCGGCAGGGTTCTGGCGGTGTTGCCGTAAGTAAACGGAGCTGGTTGATTGAACACACTGGTGTTAAACCACTCGTTCAATCGACTCACCGCAGAGCCGCTCAGATTCGCGGTTTGCCCATTGTTATTGGGACGAGAGTTACTGCTATAGGATCCATATACATCTGTGACTGAGTTGTAAGTGCCTGTAAGGTTAGTACTTGTATAGACGGCGATGGGAGTGCCCACCTGGGCGGTGTAAATACCGTTCAACTCCCAGCCGGAGGCCACTCGGCTTAGGACACCGCCATGGTTCAACATGCGTTTTCCAGGACCAAAGGGTAGATCGACGGTATAACTCAGAACGAGACGTTGTGGCGTATCAGCGATGTTCAAAGACCGATCCAGACGTCTATTATTCGGATCCATGAAGCCCATGCTGCTCCCCTGCGCGCCGCCTTCCAACCAATCACTCCGACTCTCTGTGTCTCCGAGACCTTTGCTGATGGTGTAAGCGAGGCCAATCACAGAGCTGGCGATTCGATGATTATATTGCAATTGAAACGAATTGTAGTTGGAGTGACCAAGAGGATCACCTTCGACGTACAGAGTTTGGAATTGCGGATAGGGACGGAGCAACTGACCTTGTTGAATCTGGGACTGCGCGAGTGCTCCTGTTTGCACGATGCCATAGAACGGATTCTGCACTAACGTTTGAAGGGCGTTTCCGAGATTCAAATAAGAGTCCGGCAACTGATTCATCTGACTCGCCCAGTTTGCAGGAAGTCCGACTCCGACGCTACCGGCATAAGCAACACTCAAAACAGAGCCACGCCACAGTTCTTGCTGGATGTTGAAGTTCCACTGCTGCATGTAGCCGGTGTGAAAACCTCTTTGGTTGGCAGCGGCATTCTGCCCGATCAAGGTATTGAGACCTTGCGAATTTCCGGGAGGGCTCTGAACCCCATTCGGAAAAGGATTGTCGAGAGTGTTAAATGGAGTTAGTCCATTATTGAGTGTGGCGACCATAGGAGTGTTGATCTCCCAGGCGGGCGCTCGAACGTCGCCAGTAACTTCAGTGATTGCCGCCGGAATCCAAAACAGCCCGTATCCGCCTCTGATTACCGTCTTATTGAAAAGCTGATAGGCAAATCCAAAACGAGGGCCCCATTGCTTTGTGTACAGGTCGTAGGGCGACCGGGTACCGTTGTTTGCAAATTCGAATCCACCGTGAAGCGGCAGACCAACTGTGCCACTGATGGGAAGCGCCGCCGTCGGATCGAACCACATTTTGCGGTTGTAACGCTCCGTGATGGGAAATTCGAGACTATAGTCAGTACCGATGTTCAGGGTCAACTTCCTGGTGACCTTCCAATCGTCTTGAAAGAAGAAGGCCAGATACTTTCTTTCATTGGCAAGTCTTTGCCCTGTGGCGACCGATGCATTGGCAACGTCGCCGAGCAGAAATGACGCAAAGGGAACACCGCTGTTGATATTCAAGCTCTGAGGATTGAGCGCTGTCATCTGGTTGGTGAAGTTAAAAGCCGGCTGCAATGAATTTGATTGGAACTGGTTCATCTGCTCGACGCGGAAATCAACACCGAACTTCATACTGTGGGAACCCTTGATCCATGTCATGGATCCACGCTGCTCCCAACTGTTCAGCGTATTCAAGGCGACGCCGCTTGAGCCCGGTCCTCCCACGGAAACCAGACCATCTACGTTGAATCCCGGGAATCCTTGAAATTGTGTTTGCTGGGCGAGTGATTTCGGCAAACCCAAGCTGGTGATATCAAATCCGGCATCGTAAGGAATGCTGTTCGAGACGTAGCGCGCAAAGCCGGTGTGAAATTCGAAGAACAGCGAGGGAGTGAGCGTAGCAGTTGCGGCAAACGTCGCGTGTTCACGGTCATTATCGTTGGGCGACGTGAGATTAGCCGAGTAATTCAGCGGATCTTGATTCGAGACGTTTCCCCATACTTTGGCGTAAGAGGCGGAGAGTTTCCACTTCTCATTCAAGTTATGATCGAGCTTCCCGACTATTTGATGCTGATTTGTCGCGCCTCCGGCAAACGTAGAGAAGTTGTTCACATTCGTCAGGGTATTGCCAACCGCATTCGATTGGGGGTAAACCTTCAGTACATTCGAGGCAACGGTGCTGAAGCGAGTGGCTGGAATGATGTTTCCCGGAAAAAGGGTGCGTGTGTAACTTCCGTCGGGAAGCTGACGGGTGGTGAGCGGATCAGCAACCAAAACGACGTTTCCGTTCGTGTTGTAAGTTTGGGAGAAATTTCCCCTCTTCTGCAGGTCAGTGGGAACACTGGTTAGAGTCGGAGAGCCGTTACGTAACCGATATTCTTCGAAGTTGGCGAAGTAGAAGGTCTTGTTCTTCTTGATCGGTCCGCCGAAAGATCCACCGAACTGATTTTCGATGAATTTAGGTCTTGTTTTACCGGCGCGATTTTGAAAGAAGTCATTGCCATCTAATGCCCTGTTGCGAAGGAATTCATAAGCGCTGCCGTGGAGCTGATTGGTACCGGATTTGATGCTGAAGTTGACGACAGCGCCTGCCGTACGGTCGTTTTCGGCCGAGAAAGAGTTCGTTACGACTCGAAACTCCTGGGTGGCATCGACCGGCGGAACGTAAGAGGGTGCGTTCATTTGAGCCAAGTCCAGGGCGAGACCCTCGACCATTACGCTATTGGCGTTCGCCAATCCACCATTAGAAGAGAAATTGTTCCACGATCCATTTGCCCCGCCGAATCCGCCTTGAATCCGAATACCGGGACTCAGGGCAACAAGGTCGATAGGATCTCGACCATTCAGTGGAAGTTCGGTGATCTGCTCGTTTTGAATGACAGTTGACAATGAACTGGTCTCGGCGTCGAGCAATACTGCGGCAGCGCTTACTGAAACGGTTTCGGTGGAGGACCCGATCTCTAGATTGAAATCGAGACGCGCAACTTGATCTACGGCAAGTTTGACAGCGTCTCGCGTAAGTTTCTTAAAGCCGGGAGCAGAAGCCGTAATGCTATATGTGCCGGGTATCAGGGAGGTCACGACATAATCCCCGCTCGAGTTACTCGGTGTGTTGTTGGATACTCCCGTAGCGACGTTTGTAGCAACTATGGTGGCGCCAGCTACGATCGCTCCACTGGGATCGACGACGGTTCCGGTGATCTGCGCCGTTTGCGCGGAGGCGCCTAGAACTGAAATACCAGCAATAGCGAGGACGCGACTGAACCGCCAAAGCTTACTGTTCGGTCTGGTTGTGGTGGGAGTAGCGACCCTATGGGATGCGCCAGAAACTAAAGAGCGGACGAGAACAGCCAGTTTAGAAGAACTCATTCTCAACTCCCCGGTTGCGGACAGAAGACAGGTCTGCGTTGCTTTTAGAACTTATACACCTGTTACGTGAGCCGGTCAAGACAAAAAGGACAACAAGGAGGGCAAATAGAAATCGAGAGCCAAAAAATGAAACAGCGCTTACGCTTCAATCCTGAACAAGGTTGGTAAGCTGATCTCACCTCAAGGCGGTTAGGATTCTGCTCCGCTCAAATCGGTCACCATAGCAGCTTCAACGCGAATTGGATTTCTCGCGAAGGGAGATTAGTAGCGCTAATCACGCCGTAGCCCGGTGTGCCCACCGTGGTTCCCGGCTGTCCGAGAATCGGATGATTCGGCAGATTGAAAAACTCGGCGCGAAAATCGAGATGAGTGCTTTCTTTGATGTAAAAGGATTTTTGCAGTGAGGCATCGAGTTCGACGATTCCCGGCCCAACTATGACGTTTCGTCCACTGTTCCCGAATGTGTAAGGGCCGACGCCTGGCTGGAAATTCAGGCGATTGACGAATGCCGCCGTATTGAACCAACCGTTCGGCGTTGCAACGGCAAGGTTGGGGCTGATTCCTTTCGCATCAGCACGGCATGGAGTATCTGTGTTCTGATATGTGGAATTGCTGGTGCAGTACGCTGACAGCGGGAACCCTCCTTGCCACGTGAAGATGCCGCCGAGTTGCCAGCCTCCCAACGCTCCGTCGACTAGCCAGTTCGCATTGTTCAGTATCCGCTTGCCCTTCCCAAATGGCAGTTCGTAGAGGAAGGACGTTACCCAGCGTTTGCCGAAGTTGAACGCCGATAGGCCACGCTCGTCAGCAAGGTTATACACGTTTTGCGGAGTAAACTCATCGCCGTTCGCCTGCCGGATACCGCTGCCATTGTCAATCGCTTTTTCCCAACTGAACGAACTCATGACAGTGAATCCGTTTGAAAACCGCTGCTGCAATTTCAGCTGCAACGAATCATAAGACGAATGGCTGGCGCCCTCTACCAACTGAATGAAACCCAGATTGGGGAATGGGCGCCGCAGGTTCAAACTTGCCGTAGGTGGTCCCGGCTGCGGCTCATTGTAGTAAGTAGTCCGATACAGATGCACACCAGCGGAACCTACGTATTCCACTTCGAGCGACATGGTCTTGGTAAGTGCCCGCTGGATAGTCGTGGACCATTGGGGTACATACGATGTCGGGTCCTTCCATAGCCAATCGGGCGCCAGAGTGGATATTCCCAGCACCGGGAAGGGGCTGGTCCAGGTCTCATTCGGAGTAAGCGAATTGGAAGGCGATGCAATCCGAAGGCTGAACGGCATGTTGCGTGCGGTGTCGAACATGGCATTCCCGATCTCGTGGACGTAGAAGAAGCCAGCGCCCACGCGGAGCACAGTTTTTGGGTCCAGGCTATATGCGATACCCAGCCTTGGGCCCCAATTGTTGTAATCAGTCCTGTACAGGTTATTGCCAAAGCGCCCGTCCCGAAAATACGGAACTGTTGAAGGTAGTGGGTATGGCGGGTTGCCCTAGTAGGGCGAACCAGAACCGAGGCGCACCCATGTGGGCGGGATAGAGTTGTTCCATGCGAAGTCAATCAGTGATAGGCGGTCGTGTGTCTCGTTGTATCCCGGCTGAAGTTCGTAGCGGACGCCATAATCGATAGTCAGTTTATTGGTGACCTTCCACTCATCCTGGAAATAAAATCCGGCGTACCACTCGCGAAGTTGAGCTACAACTTGACCTAATTGGGCTTCTGAAAGACTGATGTCCCCCAGGAGATAGTCCGCCATCGAATTCTGCACTGTTGGAGAAGCGCCGACTGCCGCCGAATATTGTCCGCTGAACGTGAAGCGTCCGCGAGCGACATCGTTACCTGTGAGGTTAAACCGTGTTCGCAAATATTCTGCGCCAAATTTTGAACGAATGTTTCCCCTTATTCCAGGAGAAGTTATCGGTGGGCTGGATCATCGTATCCCAGTTGGAGTATGGGCCGTTCGCAGGGTCTCCGAACGAAGTCAACCCGGTAAACTGAATGTACGGAATTCCCCAAAAGTCCGGGGTATCGATCACATCGGGTATTCCAAGCTGCTGGACGACGTTATCTTTTGTGCCGTACGCAGATTGCTGTTGACTAACTCTAGCCTGCTAAATCCGAGTTTGAACTCATTCACTTTGTTAGGCCCCAGCACCCAGGTGTGCCCTAGCAGAGCTTGATGAGTTACGGTTGAGTTCAGTCCACCTTGTTGCGGGATTGCGGCGGGACCGTATTGAGGCTCATTTCCGTGACTGTACCTGAACACCAAACTTTGGGTATTTGTTGCCTGCCAGTCTACTCGCGCGGTCTCGGCGTCGGCATTTGAAGTGGCGTTCTCGTTGCCGAGAAAATTGTTGGCATAACCGCGCACGTTATTATTCGGAAGTGGATAATACTGTAACAGCGCCTGAGAAACCGGGCTGATACGGCTTGCCGGAATCACGTTGCCAGGGAATCCCGTCTGTGATATGACCTTGGCACCGTCAGCCGATAGAACGCGGGTCGCGGGATCATAGATGATGCTGCCCGACCCGGCGAAGTTGCCTGCGCGATCCGACGCCAATGGGACAGTTGAATCGATCGTTTGGGCTTGGACCTGACGCAAACCTTCCTAGTTGAAAAAGAAGAACAGCTTGTTTTTGCCATTAAATAACTTCGGGATCACTACGGGCCCCCTATTACACCGCCGAACTGATTACGTTTGAACGGTGGGTTAGGCGTGCCCCTTTATCGAAGAAGTTCTTTGCGTCCAGATCCAAATTTCTCAGAAATTCAAACAGCGTTCCGTGATATTGGTGGTTCCACTCTTAGTAAGAACGTTGATCTGCGCGAGATTATGACCGTACTCCGCACTGTAAGTGCTGGTTTCGACCTTGAACTTCTGCAGGGCGTCGACCGAAGGCTGGATCAGGTAAGTCCCGTAATTCGGATCGGTGTTTTCAACTCCGTCGAGCATATAGTGGTTGTTTTCGAGTCGCTGTCCTGCGATGTTGAGTTGGAAGTTACTGCGATCGCCGCCGCCACGGGCTTGTGCAATGGAATTACCCGGACCGTCCTGAGTTGCGCCCGGAGTAAGTGAAGCCAACTGAAGGTAATTGCGGCCATTTAATGGGAGATCTTCAATACGCCTGGTCTCGACAACGGTGCCGACCGCGGCGTTTTCGGTGTCGAGAGTTGCTGCCTGCGCAGAAACTTCCACCGTTTCCTTCACATCGCCGATTTCTAACGTGAAGTTCAGATTCGCAACCTGTTCTACCTGTAAATCGATGTTGTTGCGAACGTCCGATTTGAATCCTTTCATCTCGACTCGCACAGAGTAGTTGCCAGGCGGCAAAGCTGGGGCGTCATAAATTCCGCTACCGTTTGTGGTTGCAGCGCGCCGGAGGTTTGTGGCCGTATTGGTGATAATCACCATTGCGCCGGCAATCTCCGCTCCCGCGGGGTCGATGACCTTACCGGTAATCTGTCCGGAAGGCGCCTGTGAAAAGAGGCATTGAGACAGCAGCAAACCAGCAAGCAAAAGCTGATTCAGCAAAGACCTAGAACGCCTGGTGTTGCGATGAAGTTGGTCAAGGAGTCTCACGTTGCCTTCCCTCAAGCCGAAACTCGCTATCATCGAGTTAGTTTTCTGATAGCTTACAGCTTTTAACTGGTTAGGTGTCCCAGTGATTTCTAAATAGACGAAAAGTGTCGCGATGAGTCGCGACAAGGCAGGCGCGAGTGCCCACGACACCGCCGCTGAACAATCTTGCTTGGTTGAGAAGTCATTGGGACAGCAACTCCATAGGGTGTGGACTGACGTAAACAAGTGCGACAGCCACTTGTGGAATAAAGATGCATAACAAGCTTTGGGCGATTATACGCTCGAAATTGAAATGGTTCAACGGGAAAAAGGAAATGACCCGCCAAGAAGCGAAATAAGGCGATGCCAGAAGATTGAGGACTCCCTTACGGCAGCTTGGCAGGGATTAGACGGTGGTAGCAGCGGGCTGGTCTTTGGTGCGTTTTATCCATCGATAGGCAGCAACGGAGTTCTTCCAGAAGAATTTCTCCGAAGCGCCGCTGCCTTTCTTAGACACGTAGGAGCGAACTAAGTTGAGAATCTGCGGATAAGTTCCCCACGGATCGCTGTTGGGCCAGTCACTGCCGAATAGGAGTCGATCTTCGCCGAAGGTTTGCCAGAGGTGATCGAGAAGGGGTTGGTAGTGGCCTAAATCGAAGGAAATAGCGCCGGCGATTTTTTGCGGTATCTCAGAAATCTTGACGTAGGCCTGTGGCCTTTTTCCTAACTCCTGAAGGTCGGCCTCGTACTTTTTGCGAGCCGACGGGTCCGAAGGAACTTGCAGATGAGGAAGGTGGTCCACGATGACACGAAGGGAAGGAACTTTGTCGGTCAACCGGATTATCTGCGCAAGTATTGCGGGGTTCGGATTGGCAGTATCCAGACTGAGATTGGCTTCCGACAGTAGCTTAAGGTTTGCAACGAACACCGGGTTGTTCAAACTCGAAGCGAGATCTCGACCCCAGAGATTGCCGTATCGGATCCCGCGAAAAAGCGGGTTGCGATGAAATCGCGATAATTGCGCTTGAAATTCGGGATTGCCTGGTTCAAGGTCACCGACAGTGCCCACAATTACCGGGTTGTCTTTCGCCAGATCCAGAACCCATTGATTGTCCTCGAGCCAGGGGCTTGCCTCGATCTCGATTGCTCCCACGATTCCCAGGCCCTCTACGGCCTTTCGATATCGTGCCGGCAGGGCAGGCTTGTAGAGAATAGCGTCTCCTTTCGAAGGCCAGGGGACACCCTGGGGCCGAGTTGGGTCAAACAAATGAATGTGGGTGTCTATGATTGGCAGGGTGGCGAAGCCGTCTGCGATCTCACCGAGGCCCAGAGTTCCTGCTGCAGTAGTTAAAAACCGCCTCCGGTCTATCGCAGATTTGTGTTCCATCGTGATCAGTTTGCGCACAACTGGACTGTTCGAGACTACTGTATAACAGGACGTCGTTTTGTGAAACCGTAGTTCAGTAATCAGCCAGTCAGAGATGGACATAAAAACGAAACGGATTGGACCTTCGCATTCCGCTATAATGTGAAAGCTTCCGATTCAGAAAAGACGGCATGCCTGCAACCAAACGTAAACCGGCAAAGAAGTCCAGTTCGGTAGATAAGACCGGCACACGCGATAGATATTTCTCACGCGCGGTGGGCAAAGCTCTTGATGTTTTGGCATTGATGCAAAGTCATCACTCGCCGCTCACGCTAAACGAAGTCGCGAAAAAAATTCAACTTTCGAAGACCTCCGCTTTTCGTCTTCTGCGGACGTTGGAGGCGGCGGGATGCCTCAGAACAAATAGCCAAGGCGCTTATCACCTGATTCCAGAAATTGCTTCAGTGATCCCGATGCAATTGATCGTACGCCTGCTCCGGAGTTCGACACCTCACCTCAAAGAGGTGAGCATGGCTTTGAGAGAGACAGTCAGTGTTGCAGCTTTGTTTGCAAATCGGGTAGAAGTGATTGCGGTTGTGGAAAGCCCGGAAGTTCTCCGGATGAGCAACGTAGTCGGCCACATTGTTCCTCCAAACGCGAGTTCACTCGGCAAAATCATTACAGCTTATCAGAACGAGGAGCGGCGTGAGAAGCTGTTGCGAAGCTTTGGCACGTATCGATTTACGGCACAGACAATCACGGACGGTGCGGAATTAGGCAGAGAATTCATGCGAATTCTGAATCAAGGATTCGCGACCGATCGCGAGGAGTCAGTATCGGATGTATGTTGCTTTGGCGTACCGATTTATTCGCAGACCGGCATCGTATCGGCAGCGATCAGCATGTCTATGCCAAAGATTCGATTGCGAGATGTCGCTCATGAAAAATCGATTGTAAGGGTCTTATCCGAAACCGCAAAAGAGATCTCACAGACCGTTCAGATTCCTTAGCAGTTTCAGGCTTTCGCGCCCGGAAGCCGAGCCCGCTTCCGTTGATTGTAATTACAGGTACACTTGATTTGTTTTTGCGCCTCTTCGGTTGCGATATGTTCATTGGGGTTACGACTAAGGACGGTCGTGACTATTTGACCCGCAAGGACCGAAGCTTATATGAAAAGAAGAGAGATTGTAAAAGCAGCGCTCGCCGGAATGAGCCTCATTCCTGCTGCTCCCGCGCAGGAAGTGGCAAAGAAGCTAAATGGGTTGTCGCCGCTAACCATAAAAGATGCCCAGGTGATTACGACCAATGGTGGAGGGAAGTACCGGTGGGTGTTTCTGAAGATTATTACCAGCGAGCCCGGCCTCTACGGTATCGGTTCGGCGGCAAATCACTATGAGACGGCTGCTGTTATAGCAGCGCTCGAGACGCATTTAAAACCGTGGCTCATTGGGAAAGATCCGGATCGAATTGAAGACCTATGGCAATCGGCGCAGATGCGCACCTATTGGCGAAACGGGCCGGTAAATAATAACGTTCTGGCGGCAATGGACATGGCTCTTTGGGACATCAAGGGGAAGCGTGCGGGCATGCCGGTTTACGGCTTGTTGGGCGGGAAGGCTCATGATGCCGTTGCGGTGTACGATCACCAGGGCGGAAAGACCAAAGAGCAGTGCCTCGATACTCTGCAGAAGTCTCTCGCCAATGGCTTCCGGCATGTGCGGATTCAATTTGGAGAAGGCGGATATGGGGGCGGCGGGTTTATCGCCTCGGGAGAAGGTAACCGGGCTGAAGGTGGATATCAAGGACCAGCGTTCGACGAAGAGCTTTATATTGACACCATCCCTCCTGTATTCGAGTACCTTCGAGCCAAGGCGGGCTTCGGACCTAAGCTGCTTCACGATGTGCACTCTCATCTGAGCGGTATGAATGCAGTCGAGTTTTCGCGGAGGATGCAGCCGTATCAAATGTTTTTCATTGAAGATATACTGCCGCCGGAACAGATCAATTACTATCGCAACATTCGGCAGATTTGCTCTACGCCACAGGCCATCGGCGAGGTGTTTACACATCCTTTCGAAGTGATTCCGCTGATCAATGAAAGACTGATTGATTTCATTCGCTGCCGCGTTGCGGCCACTGGCGGAATTACTCCGATCAGGAAGCTCACTATTCTCTGCGAGCTGTGTGGAGTGAGAACGGCCTTTCAGGAAGGCGGAGAAAACGATCCCGTCAACCAGATGGCGAGCTATCATGTCGATCTCGCCAGCACCGCTTTTGGTATTCAGGAGGAGAATCATTTTCCGCCTGTGGTACATGAAATGTTTCCAGGGATGGGAGAGATCAGGAAAGGGTACCTTTATGACAGCGGTAAACCTGGCTTAGGGCTGGACATCAATACGGAACTGGCGGCGAAGTATCCGCTTGGTCCCATTCGAAACGGCGGGGTGTATGGCACGGATCGAAAGATCGACGGAACAGTTGTGAAGCCGTGACGAAGCGAGGCCACCTGTCAGCTGACTAACCCGCACCAACTTACAACAAAATTAAGCAGAGTCTTGGTAGCGAGAACTAGAGAATCGATCTCCACATACTCGTCGGGCCCGTGAGTGTTTCCGCCGGAGGGGCCCCAAATTACGGCGGGTATACCGAATCCTTGCTGGAAGATGAAGAGGTCACACGGTGCTTCGAAGCCGGTGATAGCTGGTTTGTGGCCCATCACTGTTTTCGCAGCAGCGGCCATTTCTTCGATGAGTGGCTCCGACCTTGCAATAGCCGAACCAGGAAGCCAGCGAATGGGCAGCGTCACTTCGGGCATTCCTGAAAAGATGCCGGGAGCGCCGGCGACGATATTTGCCAGCCAGCTGAAGAACTCGTTTTCTACTTCGGTCTGCGTTTCTCCTGGCATCAGCTGCCAGTAGAGTTCGACGAGAGCGGTTTCGGGGATGGTGATTGGCTCGCCCGGTCCCCAGGGTGAGGTAAAGACTTTGGTGACGGAAACTGGCACGGGATCGAGACTGGAAGCGTACATCTCATGTGGAACACAGCGCGCGGTCCTTTGAGCTGCGAATTCTTTGATCGCGGACAAAAAATGAATGAGCTGCGGGATGGCGCCAGCGGGAAATTTGCCGCTTTCCAAAACACCTGCGGGAGGCGCCTGAAACCGGAGATGCGCGGTCCGTCCGCCACGCTGCGCCGGGCAAATACGAAGATTCGAGGGTTCCGTAAGAATAGCGGCGTCGGCGTTATTGCCTCTGAGCCGGCCGGCGAGGGTTCCGTTTGATCCGCCGAACTCTTCGTCCACCACAGATTCAAAGCGCAGATCGCCTGCCAGAGGCAGATTGAGTTCGGCCAGACACTCCATTACGAATAAGTTCATCGCCAAGCCAGCCTTCATGTCGTTTGCTCCACGGCCGTAGAGGCGATTTCCGTCGATCTCAGCGCCAAAGGGAGCGCGAGTCCAGGGCTGGGTTCCGGCGGGAACAGTGTCAACGTGCCCGGCGAGAAGCAGCGATTTCCCGCCGGCTGCGCCCTTTCGAAGCGCACCTAAATTCGGGCGATGCGCATAATTGCGGCCCGGAAAATAAAGCGAGTGCTCATGCAGGCCGGGGACCTCATCTATCAGGTACAGATCCGGGACCAAGCCGCACGCCTCCAGCTGACGAGCTAGCCAGTGTTGACACTGTTTTTCGGCTCCGTCCGGCGGTGTGTTTTCTGAAGGTAAGCGGATGAGTTCGCTTAGGATTTCGAGCAGCCTGGCCTTTCGTTCATCAACGAAATCAACAAGGACGTTTGGCAGATTATCCTTCACAGAGACCTAGTATCACAATTGGCAGAAACTCCTGGATTTCCTACAAAAGTTTGCGTTTTGACAATGACGCTGTTACACTGCAACGTTTAGTACACGTTCGTACATATAACGAGGAAGCGCTTATCCGCCACGTCCTCGCCCCGAGCTTCGCGAAATCTCCGTCTGATCTCGCCTTAAATTTCTATTCCTTAACCTCCAAGCAACCTCATGCGCAAGCTTAATCCGCTCTCTTTTCTAGTAGTTCTCGCTCTCTTCAACACTCAGCAGTGGTCAAGTTTGTTAGCACAGACCGCTCCAAAGATCACATCCCCGAAAGCAGCCTTAGGGTTCAACATCGGCGACGACTATCACATGGCGACATACTCCCAGCTTGAAAGCTACTGGAAGAAAATTGCCTCGGAGTGCAATCGCTGCAAGTTAGTGGAGATGGGACGTACAGCCGAGAACAGGCCACAGTACATGATGATCATCTCTTCCCCGGAGAACATCAGGAGGCTTGATCACTATAAAGAGATTTCTCAAAAGCTTGCTCATGCCGAAGGGCTGAGCGATGAACAGGCGCACGCGCTGGCTCGTGAAGGCAAACCGGTTATCTGGATTGATGGCGGACTTCATGCCAGCGAAACCGTAGGTTCTCAGCAGTTGATGGAGACCGTCTATCAGATGGCTAGCAAGACCGATCCGGAGACGCTTCACCTGTTGAACGATACGATTGCGCTGTACGTGCAGGCCAATCCGGACGGCCAAGAGTTCGTGGCCGATTGGTATATGCGGGAGAAAGACGAGACGAAGCGCTCCCTACAAGGCCTTCCGAAGCTTTATAACAAATATATTGGCCACGATGACAATCGCGATTTTTATATGTCGAACATGCCGGAAACGACCAACATGAATCGCCAGATGTTCATCGAATGGTTTCCCCAGATTGTCTACAACCATCACCAGACTGGTCCGGCCGGCGCAGTAATTTTCATGCCTCCGTTCCGCGATCCCTTTAATTACAACTTGGATCCGCTAATCCCGCTCGGAATTGAAGGTGTGGGAACGGCGATGCATAGCCGGCTGGTGTCGCAAGGCAAAGGCGGCTCAGCGATGCGAACCGGCGCCAACTATTCGACGTGGTGGAACGGAGGGCTTCGAACAATTCCTTATTTCCACAACATGATCGGTCTTCTCACCGAGATTATCGGGGACCCGACGCCGATGAAGGTCTCGCTTGTAGCTGCGAAACAGTTGCCAACCGGAGACTGGCCGCTTCCTATCGCGCCCCAGGAATGGCATTACCGCCAATCCATTGACTACGAATTGGAAAATAACCGCGCGGTTCTGGACTACGCTGCACGCGAGCACGAATTATTGCTGTACGACCTGTATCGCATGGGAGCCAATTCGATTGAGAAGGGCAGCAAGGACAACTGGACCGTGACTCCGAAACGAATCGATGCGATGGTCGCTGAGGCCGCTTCGGAGAAGCCTGCCGCTGGTGGTAGAGGCGCAGCAGCAACTGGCGGTGCGAGTGGGGACGCTATGATGTCGCCCGGAGGAATAGGCATGCCGACGCTTTCTCCCGATCTGTACACGAAAGTGCTGCATGATCCGGCGCATCGCGATCCTCGCGGCTACATCATACCTTCCGATCAAGACGATTTTCCGACCGCCACTGAGTTTGTCAACGCTCTGCTGAAGACGGGAATTACCGTGATGAAAGCCACTTCAGAGTTTCAGGTGGCGGGTAAGAGCTATCCGGCCGGATCGTATGTTGTTAAGACCGCACAGGCCTTTCGTCCTCATGTTATGGACATGTTCGAGCCTCAAGATCATCCGAACGACTTCCGATATCCTGGTGGTCCCCCGATTCCTCCTTATGACATCACCGGTTGGACTTTGGCCATGCAGATGGCTGTGAAATACGATCGCGTGCTGGACGGTTTCGATGGTCCGTTCCAGAAGATCAGCGCCCATGTGCTTGATCCGCCGGCGGGAAAGATTACCGGGGCTCCCACTCCGGCCGGGTATTTAATCAGCCATGAGACGAACAATTGCTTCAAGTTAACAAACCGGCTTCTGAAGGCCAATTCCGACGTTTATTGGATGGAAAAGAGCATCGATGTTGAGGGTCGGGATCTCGGCACGGGAGCTATTTATGTTCCGGCTTCCGCTTCCGTGCTTCCGTTGTTGCAAAAGGCGTCAACGGAGTTTGGCATCAATGTGTACGGCGTTGCGAAAGCTCCCGCCGGCAAAGCATACAAACTAAAGCCAATCCGAATCGGTCTTTATGACCAGTACGGCGGTCAGATGCCGACCGGATGGATTCGCTGGATTTTCGAACAATATGAATTTCCGTTTGAGATGGTGTACCCGAAAATGCTCGATGCCGGTGACTTAAAGAGTAAGTTTGATGTGCTGGTATTCCCGGACGGATCTTTCCGGACAGGCCGAGTTGGACGAGGGGGTAGCGGTCTTTTTGCTAATCGAATTCCCGATGATGTTCCCGCGGAGTACCAAGGATCGCTGGGAAAAATTACGGCGGAAAAGACCCTTCCTCAAATCAAAAATTTCGTCGAATCCGGCGGCTCTGTTTTGACAATAGGAAGCTCCACGAATATGGGTGAACTCCTTGGTGTTCCGGTCACGAACTACTTGACGGAGACGGGTCCGGACGGGAAGGAACGGCCGCTGCCCGCAGAAAAGTTCTACATCCCTGGGACTTTACTGAAGACTAAAATCGATAACACTGCTCCGCTTGCGTTTGGCATGCCATCAGAGGTGGATGTGATGTTCGACAATAGTCCGGTCTTCAAGCTTAAACCCGATGCGCAGTTAAAACATGCCGCAGCCGTGGGCTGGTTTTCCGGTTCCGATGTAGTCGCCAGCGGGTGGGCATGGGGAAAACAATATCTGGATGGAGGGACCGCTTTCGTCAACGCTAAATTGGGCGAAGGCTCGGTGACCCTGCTTGGACCGGAAGTTACTTTTCGAGGCCAGCCTCATGGAACTTATAAACTGCTGTTCAACGGAGTGTATACAGGTTCAGCGGTTGCCAAGACTATCGAGTGAAAGCATCTTAAAGACAGCCAGCAATAGGAACATCAACACGGTATGAAAAGTAAGTTCATTCTTACGCTTTTACTTGGCATTACTCTGCTCCAAGGTGAGAACTTTGATTCATCGGTATTTGCTGCCTATAAGTGGCGGAACATCGGGCCGAACCGAGGAGGGCGATCGCTGGCCTGCTCCGGAAGTCCGAACCGGCCCAACGAATACTATTTTGGAGCCGTCGGCGGCGGTCTTTGGAAGACGGTGGATGGAGGCACGACCTGGAAACCCGTAACGGACGGTCAGATCAGCAGTTCGTCGGTAGGAGCAGTCGCCGTTTCGCCCTCGAATCCGGACATTGTCTACATTGGCATGGGCGAGACCGAACTCCGGGGCAACATCATGCAGGGCGACGGGGTTTACAAGTCCACCGATGCAGGGAAAACCTGGAAGTCCGTTGGTCTTAAGAATACTCAGTCCATTTCACGCGTTCGCGTTGATCCCGCAAATCCAAATATTGTTTACGTAGCCGCGCTTGGGCATCCGTATGCGCCGAATGAAGAGCGTGGCGTGTTCCGCTCCACCGATGGGGGAAACACTTGGAAAAAGATCCTCTATCGAGATAACCATTCCGGGGCGGAGGAGTTGATTATCGACCCAGCGAACTCAAAGACGATGTTCGCTTCGCTCTGGGACGTGTACCGCACACCCTGGCTGCTGAATGATGGCGGTCCGGGAAGCGGTCTATTTAAGTCAACCGATGGCGGCGATACGTGGAAAGAGATTACGAAAAATCCAGGGTTGCCACTGGGTACGATCGGGAAGATCGGAGTGGCCGTTTCAGGTGTCGATTCGCACCGCATCTATGCAATTGTCGAAGCCAACAACGGCGGGCTGTATCGGTCTGACGACGGCGGTGACCATTGGACTTTGATGAGCCAGGATCGAAGAGCTTTACAACGGGCCTTCTATTACTCGCGAGTCTACGCGGATCCGAAAGAAAAAGACACCATCTACGTGATGAACGTTGCGCTGCTACGGTCAAAAGATTCAGGTAAAACCTGGGAACAGTTGAAGCAGCCGCACGGAGACAACCACGATCTGTGGATTGCGCCGAACGACAACACGAGAATGGTCAATAGCGATGATGGCGGAGCGAGTGTGTCGGTGGATAAAGGCGCCACTTGGACTGAACAGCCATTTCCAACAGCACAGCTTTATCACGTCGCCGTAACAAAGGACATTCCGTATCAGGTCTGCGGGGCGCAACAGGACAACACGACTGTTTGTGTGCCGAGCGATTCAGCGGTGAATCATCGAAATCCACGTTCTCCGGCAGGCAGCTGGATGTACGCGGTCGGAGGCGGGGAGAGCGGCTATATCGCACCGAGCCCTGTCGATCCAAATATTTTCTATGCCGGCAGTCAGGGCGCACTGCTTACGAAGTATAACCGGCAGTCGGGGGAGACCCAGGATATCCAGGTGTATCCGTTATTCTTCTCGGGCATGCCGGCCTCATCACTCAAAGAGCGATGGCAGTGGACGTTCCCTATTGTCTTTTCTCCTCTTGATTCTCACGTGTTATACACGTCGTCTCAACATCTCTGGCGCACAACAAACGATGGGCAGAGCTGGGAGAGCATTAGTCCCGATCTAACCAAGGCCGATCCGAAGACTCTGGGCGACTCAGGCGGCCCAATCACAAAAGATCAGAATGGCCCGGAGATTTATGGCACGATTTTTACTATCGCGCCCTCTCTGCAAGAGGCGGGAACTATCTGGACAGGGTCCGACGACGGGCTGGCCTATATTACGAGAGACAACGGAAAGAATTGGGCTAACATCACGCCTCCTGATCTTCCCGAATTTAGCAGGATCAGTATGATCGACGCCTCGCCTCACGATGCCGGCACGGCCTTTCTGGCAGCTAAGCGCTATCAACTGGACGACAGGAAACCGTACATCTATCGCACTCACGACTTCGGAAAAACATGGAAGAAGATCGTCGATGGACTGCCGACGGACGACTTTGTACACGTGGCAAGAGAAGACCCCAAGCGACGCGGACTGTTGTATGCCGGTACCGAGCACGGAATTTATATTTCCTTCGATGATGGCGATCACTGGCAGTCCTTGCGTTTGAACCTGCCTGATACGCAGGTTTCGGACTTGGTAAGAAAGGATGACGATCTCGTAATTGCTACACACGGGCGTTCCTTCTACGTCTTGGATGACATCACAGCGCTACTGCAGCTCGATCGCCAGGCGTTAGAGCAGAGCCTGCATCTTTTTGCCCCCGGCGAGGCTGTCCGAAGCTACAGGCAAGCAACAGTGGATTATTACTTGCAGAAGCCTGCCGACAAAGTGACGGTTGACATCATGAACTCGTCCGGGCAGGTGATTCGTACGTTTACGGGCGATTCTAAAGACGATAAGGCCAAGAAGGAAGAAGAGGATAGCGAGTTTGGATTTCATCAACCTAAACCGCCGACCAGAAAAGCAGGAATGAACCGCTTTCAATGGGATCTTCGCTATCCCGGTGCGGTTTCCTTCGAAGGCTTGGTTATGTGGGGAGCTCATGCCGAGGCGGGCCCTCTCGCCGTACCGGGGCAGTATCAGATAAAAGTGACGGCGAACGGCGCCAGTCAAACGCAGCCGCTTGTACTCAAAATGGACTCGCGCGACACCGTTTCCCAGGCTGATCTGGAGCAGCAGTTCCAAATGGCTGTCAGGGTGCGTGATCAGGTGAGCGCTGCAAACGAGATGGTAATCACGATCCGGCAGATCAAGCAAGAACTCCTGGACCGTTCTAAGAAAAGCCGCGACGAGTCAACTGAATCGGCAAGCGCCAGCTTACGCGACCAGCTTTCTACTATTGAAGAAGAGCTTTACCAGGTGCGTAACAGAGCAAACGAAGATCCGTTGAACTTTCCAATCAAGCTTAATAACATGCTCGCGGCACTGGCCAGAAGTATCGAGACCGGCGACAGGCGGCCAACTGACCAGACGCTGGAAGTGGAAAAGGAATTGACTGGCCGATTGGACAAAGTGCATGCCCAGTATGACAAAGCTCTAAAGGTGGATGTCACCAAGTTCAACGTACTGATGCAGCAACAGAAGCTCTCGCCGATCGCGGTTGAGGATAAGACCAAATCGAATTGAGAAGGACAACAGCTACTTGGGATCACTACTTGGGATCCGGCACCTTAGGAAGCGGATAAGCCTTTTCAAGATCGGCCTGATACTCGGCGTATAACGCCTTTATGGCTGCAAATTCGCGCTTAACTTTCTCCATGTAGTCGGGGCGAGTGGCACAGTCAAAGAGTAGCGCTGCCATGGACTGTGCGTCGGTGACGAATCCGTTATGGCCAACGCTAGTTAAGGTATCCGCCTCCATTTCGTAGGTGTGATTGGCCGCATTCGAGGTTTTGGCGGCGAAACCGATGCCTGGAATCTCACGTGAAATACTGCCGGTCTCCTCGTAGCCTTGCGGCTTTCCCGGTTCTGTCTGAAAATCGGTGGCGCCGTACATCTTCATGTATGCGAACGCCGGCTCGGCCAAAGTAGAAACCGAGATTCCGTCGCGAAGCTGACCGTAATTTTCGATTTTGACTTTAGTTCCGGTGGAAAGCGCAGCGGCTTTGGCGGCATCATCTACAAATTGGCGAACTTGCTTCAAGTAAACTTCGTCCGGATAACGAATATAAAAATCGGCCACCGTACGATCCGGAACGACATTCGGCGCGGCGCCTCCCTCTGAGATCACACCTTGAATCCGAGCCTCCGGGCGTATGGAACTACGAACGCTGTCAATGTTGTTAAACAAATGAATGGCTGCTTCGAGCGCATTCCTACCGGCCCACGGTGTCATCTGATGGGCAGGAGCGCCGCTGAAGATGTATTTGACTCCGTCGATATTCAAACAACAGGTGCCGAAGCCGGCCGCCGGCCGATTAGTGACGCTTACCGCATGACTGCGCATTAGGACATCCATGCCACGGAACGCGCCGGCATTGAACATATCGGTTTTGGCTACTGGCGGCATCATTTCTTCGCCCGGTGTTCCGAAAACGGTAACGCTTCCCGGCAACTTGTTGGCGTCCAGATACTCTGAGATCGCAATGGCGGCTGCCATCCCGATGGGTCCTTGCGTACTGTGTTGGTCACCGTGGAAGGCGCCCTTTGTTCCACGGAGCGCATCGTACTCGAGAATCACTCCCAAATTCGGACCGGGATTCACCGGAACGATTACCTTCCGCTTGTACTTGGCAACGAAGGCTGTTTTTAACTCTGCGATTCCGACCTCGGGCTCGAAGCCGTATGCCTTCAGCCTCTGCGTGAGGACACGCACCGCCCGCTCTTCCTTAAAACCAATCTCGGGATCGCGCGTGATTTGATCACCGAGAGCGAGCATCTCGGTATCCATCAATTGCTTGGCACGGGCGACAACTTTGTCCCGTTCCTTGTTCGGGGCTGTAAGCTTCGCCACCAGCGAATCGATGTCCAGAGATTTCTCCAGAGAGTTCATCTTAGTGATTACATCGCGTGCCGCTTGTCGTTCAGTTGATGTTTCCTGCGCAAACAGAGAACAGGCAACGGTTGTTGATAGAAAGAATAGGGTGAAAGTCTTGTACATTCGCTACCGGAAGCAAGGAGACGCGTTTTTCGAGCAAAGTTCCCCAACCGCGCCAGACATAGTTCGTGCGCGAGGCGGGCCTGAGCGCCGCCTTTAGAAGATGATGCGCACTGCGGCTTCGAGAGTTCTGGGATCAAGAGCCGAAGAAATTGTCCCTACGGAAGCGCTGTCTATCGTTGCGCTGGGGAAATTGAAGTTCGCGTGATTCAGCGTGTTGTATGCCTGCGCGCGGAACTGCACTCCAAAACGCTCTTTGATTTGGAAATTGCGGACTACGGCCGTGTCCAGATTTACCAGTCCCGGTCCGTTGATTATATTTCGTCCAGCGTTTCCAAAGTTTCCCGCTCCCGGGGAGGCGAATGCGGCTACGTTGAACCATTGCTGAGGGGTTTTTGGTCCATTATTCGGATCGCCGACTACGTTCGGCCGGTCTTCGTTGTTGAGCGTGCCACTCAGATTCGATGAATAATAGGGCGTAAGCGGGCTGCCTGTCTGGGCGCTGAACAAGGCCGAGACTTGCCATCCCCCGACCACGTACGACCAGAACCCCTGCGTAACAAACGGCTTGCCTTTTCCGAAAGGCAACTCATAGACGGGGCTAAAGACAACTCGATACTTAATATCGAAATCGCTTCGTCCTCGCTCCCCAGCCAGATTCAAAGCATCCTGCGGTGTTGTACTCGAAGCGGAAGTGCTGGTCGCGATCCCGTTTCCATCATCGATCGATCGCCCGTATGTGAAGGTTGTCAGTAAACTGAGCCCCGCGCTGTATCGCTTCTGCAGTTTCGCCTGGAGTGAGTTGTATACAGAATTACCTACACTCTCGGCGAATGAAATATTGGAAAAGCCGGCGTAGGGCCGCGCCAAAGTCACACCCGAGACTCCCGACGGTCTCGGCTGATTGATATTTCGGTTGATCGGAAGGTGACTTCCTTTCGATCCGAAGTACGTTACGTCCAAAACCCATGACGGCGCAAGTTCTCGTTGAACATTGAAGCTCCATTCGTCGATGGTTGTCGTCTGGAAGTTCTGGGCGATCCCGAACGGAGAGGAAGTATTGCCAGCGTTCGCACTGGGGAAGGAATTAGCTAGCCCAAGGAGCGGACTCGTGTTTGTTGAGGTGAAAGTTTGCGGAGTGCGAATCGGAGGGTTGTAAAAAATAGCAAGAATTCCATTACCCGAAGTCGGGGCATTGTAGAAGATTCCGCCACCTGCGTGGATAACTGTCTTACCGTCTCCAAAGGGCTGCCAAGAAAAGCCTAGCCTAGGCGCGAAATTTCGGTATCGTGTATTCCATAGATTGCTACCGAATCCATTGTGTCCCGCTTGAACCATTCCTCGTGTGATTGGGTCAAAACTAGATTCTTGGTTGTACTTCTCAGTGGTTGGGGTGTAGAGCTCCCAGCGCAAGCCATAGTTCAGCGTGAACTTAGATGTGACCTTGTAGTCATCCTGCGCAAAAAGCCCGATTGTTGTCGTGCTTTGGTACCAATTATTCGGAAAAGTTGTTATGCGTTGAGTTGTGCCTGGCCTGCCTAATAAGACATCAGCCAGCGCATAACCTGAGGTCGGATAGGTGGTCGCTCCACTCGTAAATGCAAATGAGCCTACACCGTATTGCACGTAGTACTGGCCGGAACGAAACTGCGACGCATCCGCCCCGAACTTAAAGGTATGCTTATCTCGGGACCATATCACCGAGTCACCTAAGATGTAAGTCGAATCATACCTGTTCTGCGGCAGGTTAGTGGCGTTTCCCACCGTCGAGTAACTGGTAATCGTGGCCGCTGGAACCCCGCCATTGTCTTTGCCGCCTGCAAAAGTAGGGATGCCATAAGTCTGAACGAACGGAATGCCTTCGTCTTGCATGATGCGCGGCTGGTTCAGCAGTGTGTAACCGACCCGAGCCTCGTTCACCAAAGTCGGCGCGAAAACATGCGTTTCCGTGATGCCATAAAGCTGCGACTTCTGATTTGTATTACAGCCAAAACCGGGAAGAAGTCTGGCGCCGCATAACGTGTTCGACGGCTCAAAGGAAGGATCATCAAAGAAGTTAGCAGTCAATCGCAGGGTGTCTTTTTCCGTGAACGTTTGATCGATGCGCAGACTGCCTTCATCCATTCGTTCTTTCCGAATCTCGCTGAACAGGTAGTTATTCGACGGCGCGGCTCCTGCCGCAGTCGGGGTTGTGGGCGAAGGATAGTAGCCCAACAAAGCCTTGCCCGCAGGGTCGATCTGGTTGGCCGGAATGATATTTCCCGGAAACGGCGTCTTAGTGCCCGGCTGATAAATAGGCGTCCTCGGCAACAGTGAACTGAAGTTTCCATTCATGAAAGGTGCTAGCGGAACTGTCGCCAAAGAGTTGATGTCTTGCCTCAGTCGAAAACCTTCATACCCAGCGAAGAAAAAGGTCTTGTCCTTTACAATTGGACCGCCAATCGTTGCTCCAAATTGATTCCGTTTGAAGGGAGGCGTCGCGATGTTCGGCTTCAGAAAATAATTTCGAGCATCTACTGCAGCGTTGCGGATGTACTCGTAAAGCGTGCCGTGAAATTCGTTTGTCCCTGACTTAGTGGTGACCTGCACCTGACCGCCTGACCCGTAGCCAAATTCCGCCGGATAGACTCCCGTCAGAACTCTAAATTCGGCAATTACATCCAGCGAAGGCCGGAAATTAGGGGCGCTCACGTCTTGGTTGTTGTTATTAAAACCGTTCAGTGTGAAGTTGTTCGACACTTCGCTAGCGCCGGCAACATTCAACCCTCCGCGAAAGCTCAGTGTCGAGTTCTGGACCGGCGGCGTAACGCCTGGCACCAATGCTGCCAGTGAATAGAACTGTCTCCCGTTCACCGGTATATCAACAACGTGGCGGTTATCTACAACCGTGCCGACCGACGCCGTCTCGGTTTGTGTCGTGGGAGCTTCTGCAGTCACTTGAATGGTGTCGGAAACCTGACCTAGCTCCAGAGCGAAATCGAGTCGAGCCGTTTCACCGACCTGAAGCACGAGGCCCGTCTTGACCTGCTTTTTGAATCCAGTAGTCTCAACGCTCACCTCGTAAGTTCCGATATCAAGGAGCGGAACCGTGTACTCACCGTCCTTGTTACTTAAGACTTCGTGAACTATGTTTGTCCCGGAATTCTTGATCGTGACTTTGGCAGTTGCAACGATGCCTCCGGACTGATCTTTGACGATTCCTGTCACGGTAGCCGTAGGTGTTTGCGCTCCAAGAAGAGAAGCAACCAAGATTAGCGCGATTAGATTTAATTTCAAGTTTAAGACCCGCTTAGCTGAATGATTGAAGAAAGAGTCGGTTATGAACCCAACAATGCGGACACGTACCGACTAAACCGACACGGGTTTCCTCACACAGGGAGGTGTTAGAGACAACGCTCAGCCGACATGGCTGACTTGAGGTTTCAGTTGAATCTCTTATTAAGCCATTTACATGGCATAACAGTCAAGTGGTACTGTAATCATTCCGCCAGACGCCGGATTGTATGCCGCCACGGGTGAAGAAATCTATAGCGCACTGCGCAGTATCCACATCAGGCCTGAAGTTGATTTCGATGCTTGACACAAAGTTACGGACGTTTCTTCAATCTTTCGTGATCGGTTGTTGCGTCCTTTCTTCGGTCTATTGTCAAAAGGCGCCTAACATCGAGATGCTGGACGGCCTGGAATGGCGCAGCATAGGTCCTGCAGTTATGGGTGGACGGATCTCGGATCTTGATGGCATTCCGGGCGATCCCTCCACGATTTTTGCTGCTGCAGGTTCCGGAGGTTTGTTTAGAACTCGCGATGGTGGAATGACCTGGGATTCGCTTTTTGATCGTCAGAGCACCATCTCAATCGGTGCGATTGCCGTTCAACCTGGAAATTCGAACGTGATCTGGGTGGGCACCGGTGAATCCAATGTCAGAAACAGCGTTTCCTTCGGAGATGGGGTCTACCGGTCGGATGACGCCGGCAAGACTTGGAAAACTGTTGGGCTCGCTGACACGCAGACCATTTCCAGAATCATCATCAATCCGAAAAACCCGGACAACGTCTTTGTGGCTGCGGTCGGGCACATTTTCGGGCCTAACCCCGATCGCGGTGTCTTTGTTACTGAAGACGGGGGGCGCACGTGGAAGAAGACCCTCTATCTCGATACCGAACACGGCGCTTCGGATCTCGACATGGATCCAGGTGACCCGCGCGTTCTCTACGCTGCGATGTGGCGCTTCGATCGTAAACCGTGGACCTACACCAGCGGTAGTGAACAAGGCGGAGTGTTCCAATCGACTGACGGCGGAGCGACCTGGAAGAAACTCTCTAACGGTCTTCCGAAGCTGGCAGGCCGAATCGGTGTGAAAGTGGCGCCAAGCAATCCGAAGGTTGTGTATGTCATTACCGAATCGAAGGAAGGTACGCTCTACCGATCGGACGATGGCGGTGCAAGCTTTGCCAGAGTGTCTTCCGACCGCGAGCTCGTCGGGCGAGGTTACTACTTCAGCGATCTCCGTGTCAGTCCTCAAGACGAAAACAAAATCTTTGTTCTGGCCGATGCTCTTCTTGGCTCCGAGGATGCAGGCGCTCATTTTCGCCGCATTTCGCCGAGTGTTCATGGTGACCTGCATGCTCTGTGGATTGACCCAAAAAATCCGCGTCGCATGTGGGAGGGCAACGATGGAGGGCTAGCTGCTTCTTATGACGGCGGCGGCCATTGGGAACAGATCAACAACATTCCACTGGGCCAGTTTTATCAGGTATCGGAGAACAATCGCCGTCCGTTTTACGACGTAACCGCAGGAATGCAGGATAACGGCAGTTGGACGGGCCCCAGTCGAACTCGAGAACCAGCCGGCATTTTCAACGACGATTGGCGGATGGTCAATCCGATGGTCGGCTTTCATTCCTTGAGTGATCCCGACGATCCCGATATCCTGCTAACCGAACAGCCCGGCGGCGCGCTGCTTCTTAATAATCTTCGGACTCGGGAACAGCAGTTCGTTGGGCCGCAACCGCAGAGCTTTGCTGGTGCGCCCGCCAAGGAAATGAAGTATCGGTTCAACTGGGATGCTCCTCTTGTGAGTTCGCCATTCGGGAAGCACACCATCTATCTCGCCGGCAATGTGGTCTTTCAATCGAGCGACTACGGCAAGAGCTGGGAGGCGATCAGCCATGATCTTACGAAGAATGATGTTAGTCGTCTGGGCAATGTAGGAGGCCCCATTTGGATCGATAACTCCGCTTCGGAGGTCTATTCGACAATCAGCACGTTAGCGGAATCGCCAGTTAAACGCGGAGTGATTTGGGTCGGCACAGACGACGGAAACGTGAAGGTCACGAAGAATGGCGGTGGAGCCTGGTCGGACGTCGCGCCAAAGCTGCCGGGCGTACCCGTAGACTCGCCGGTCTCTCACATTGAACCGTCCGTGATCAACGCCGACATCGCTTATCTGGCTCTCGACCGTCATATGTTCGATGATTTCCGCCCGTATCTATTCAAGACCACCGATGGAGGGAAGAGTTGGATCAACATCGCCGCTAACCTGCCTCCGAAGGCGTTTCTTTGGACAGTACGCGAAGACCCTCGCAGGCCAGGTCTACTTTACGCGGGTACCGAACTCGGCATTTATGGTCTGTGGCCCGACAATCCGCAGTGGACACCCTTGCATTTGAAGAATATGCCGTGGTCCGTTGCCGTGCGAGACATCACATTCCAGCCGAACACGAATGACATCGTCATCGCCACACACGGACGCAGTCTTTTCGTGTTGGATGATGCGACCGTTCTTCAAAAACTGCCCGATGCCACTGCGAAAGGGTTGGAACTCTTCCCGATTAGACCAGCCGTGCGATTTAAGGAGCGTCCAACTCGATATGGATTCGGAGACAAGACGTTCACCGCGCCAAATCCCAGATATGGGGCTCTGCTGACCTACTACCTTGCAGCGAAAACCGAAGGAGTGCAACTACAAATTCTGACAGACAAAGGCGAGGTGATTCGTACGATTGTTGCACCTGGCAAAGCCGGCTTAAATCGCGCAACCTGGGACCTCCGCTATGCTGCACCGAAGACCCGGCAACGCGGCGCCAAAGGACCACAGGCATTACCTGGCCAGTACACCGCCCGTCTTCTTGCGAATGCTCAATCTGTCTCGACATCATTCGCCGTCGAACTCGATCCGACGTTGACCATTCCTATGGATGATCTGAAAGCGCAGTTAAATGTAAGTCGCGACTTAGCGAAGATGCAGGAGGGCGTGGCGACCTGCCTTGCCAGCCTGACTAATCTAAAGCAGCAGCAAGCATCTGAACTCGCTGCTCAGTTGTCTCGCCGAGGAGGCCGCTCCGAAGCCGCTCCTGAGCTTATGGAGAATCTCGATTCGTTGTTTTCGATGATCGATAGCGCTGACGCAAAGCCCACCGAGGCTCAGATGAACTACTTCAGTCAACTACAGGCGCGTTACCGCGAGATTAGCGAAAGAGTTCAATCATTAGCTGCAAATGGTCCCTAGACCACGCCAATGCGCCGTTAGAACGTTACGTGTGCTGAGAATTGCATGGAGCGTGCCGGCAGTTGATTGGTGATTCCGGCGAGCGGCTGCCCAAAACCAATTCCGGGAGAGGCTCCGTTCCCGTAGGTGCCGCTGTAACCGACGAAATTAGCATGATTGAAGACGTTGAACGCCTCGGCTCTCAATTGCAACTGAACCCGTTCGATGCCAAGCGTGAACTGCCGCTCAACAAACGGAGAGATATCGTAGATCGGATTCCCTCGGCCTGCGTTCCGTCCAATCACAACGCCGTTGATCACGGGGCGATCAGTCGTCGCACCACTGTTCCCACTGTTCGTTGTACCCGTCACGAAATTATATGGAAGACCGGAAGCCAGAGTGGCGATCCCGCCGAGAACGATCCTGAAAGGCGCCGAATAGGTCCCGCTCAGGACAAAGCGATGCCTCTGGTCGAAGATAGCGTTGCCGTTTTCGACACGCCCCGTTTGCCTTGCATCGTTCGGATTCTGGCTCGGTACATCCGGGTCCACGTTGTCGATGGAATGCGACCAGGTATAGCTGGCCAGCATCGATACGCCATGGCTGAAATTGCGAGTCAAGTTCATGTTGAACGCATTGTAGTAGGAGTATCCATCGTTGACGTCGGTCTGGATCACGCTGTAAGGCGGCTGCGGACTCGTGGCGGCGGTTGTGCTGCACGTAAGACCATTCTGCTGATACCAGTAAACCCAGTAAGGACGAGTGCAGTTGGCTGCCTGAGGTGAACGGATTTGTGCAGCCGCGGTTCGCACAAAGCTTGACGGCGCATCTACATCTAACGGCCGGTTGATGCGCAGCGTGTGCGAGCCAATATAGTCCAGACTCAATACCCAGTTCGAAGCGAGCTGTTGCTCAACGCCGAACGACCATTGTTCGGAGTAGGGATTCAAGAGCTGGTTCGGATATCCCTTAAGTACCGAGGTTGGAAAGAACTGATTGAGATAGGCGCTATTGCCCGGACGCACATAGAGGCTGCGAAGGGGCGTCTGTGCGCCTGCAGGAAATGCCGGAAGCGGAGCGGCCGCAATACTCGTAGGAAAACCGATCTGCCCCGGTGCAGCGGTGTAGTTGAAAACACCCGTCGGCCCCGTCAATGCATAGTTTGCTTCGGAATTATCTACAATCTGCGAATAGTAGATGCCGAATCCGCCTCTGATTACGGTCTTGCTGTTGCCGAGCCAGTTGTAAGCGAACCCGACTCGTGGCGCCAAGTTCTTCGTGCTGTTGGTAAATGTTTGCCGCTCATACCGTAAACCGAGATTCAACGTCAGATCCCGCCGAATTCGATAGTCGTCTTGCACGAACAATGACCATAAAGTGTCGTTTACGGTGTAGTTTGCATTCCCGTAACTCTGGGTGTAGGTCCTCACATTTCTTATATTGTTGAGAAAAGCCGGGCTCTCACAAATGGAGAGGGCCTGCGTACAGGTGTTGTAAACGAACTGGCCGTCATAGATGGGGCCGCCGAACTCTTTGCTGTTTCCACCGCTATGCGCGTAAATGATATCGCCTCCGAACCGAAGCTGGTGTCGGCCGCTGACTACTGAAAGCGTGTCGTTGATCTGGTACTGTCGATTCATTAACAAGGCTGATTGAGAGGTGCCGGACGTAAATGTTCCCCCGGTAGAAATCGGCACGGAGTATTGCTTGCCATTCAGTACCGGATCGAATTCGGTGATTGGCGAGGCAAGCTGAAACTGAAGGCGAACATTGTTAACGATGGTTGGAGAAATCGTGGCAATCTCGCCCAACTCTTCCGAATAGGTTCGCCGCCGAAAGACTCGAGCAACGCTTGGGAGATTGTTTCCGCCCACGGTCCCATTCGGATTCGAATCAGAGAACAAATCTACATCGCTTCGAAGAAAGAGATTGTTCTGGTCACTGATCTGATGATCGATGCGCAAGAAGCCCAGCCAATCACGGTAATGGCCGACATAGTTTCCGGGCGCAATCGGCGATGTCACTGGGGAGGCGCGATTCTCTTCGCTAAACTCGCCGGCAGCAAAGAAGTGTGTCTGACCGCTCGATCCAATGGGCCCCGAAAGCGACAGTGCTCCCTGCCCCAGGGTGTCTTTAGTCAGATCATTGCCGCTCGCGGCATTTTGGGCAGTGAATCCCGAGAGAGCGGCGCCTGTCGCGGAGGGACGCCACAAACCTAAGGCTTCGCCGTGGAATTGGTCCCCGCCACTTTTCGTAATGAGATTGACAGCGCTTCCCGTGCTGCCTCCGTACTCTGCCGAGAATTCATTAGTCAGAATTTCCATCTGCTGAACAGCGGCAAGAGGAATGTTAGTGAAAATGGTTTGCCGGCCCCAACTATCATTTCCGGTGCTGCCATCCACTTCGAACCAGGTCTGTCTCCGCCCGGCGCCATTCGTTGTGAACAGATTCTGATTCATAAAGACATCTCCCTGATTGATGGCTGGACGATTAGCAGCGTTCAACAGCGGAAGGAATGTGATCCGCCTATTCGGTAACGGGGTCTCCTGCATCTGTGCAGCGCCGAGGACATCACCGATCTGCGGTCCATCCACTCTCACCGTCCCGGCGCTTCCTGTGACGGTAATCTCTGTCCGTCCTCCGGCAGCATTTAACTGCAGATTCGCCGTGGCAGTTGTGCCTCCTACCAACTCAATAGCGACTGGATTCGGCTGGACAAAATTAGCTTTGCTAGCGGTAACGTCATAGTTTCCCGCGACAGGCAGGCCTGCAAAAGAATAAGTTCCCGAGCCGTTCGTTGTCGCCGTCCGCTTCAGGCCGGTAAGAGAGTTAGAAATCGTAATCTGTACTTCCGGAAGGGGAGCGCGACTTTGATCCACGACGCGCCCCTGTAAAGTGGCGGTATCTGGTGTCTGCGCAAATGCAAAGAGACTGCAGCACAAATAGATTGCTACCGTTATTCGGGGTTGGCGCAACGTCTCACTCCTGAAGGTAAAGAATTCTTGATTAAATGTACTCAAGTACAATAATCACCAAGGCTCAAAACAAGTCTATTCGACGTTCACGCGTGAATCGATTTTCTCCGGCCTTCTCACAGTTGTGCGCCTCGTAGCGTCTTGCCCTGTCGGCCAACTCAAACGAGAGTTTATTCATAGTTTTCTAGTCAGCTTCCGAATGAGGGATCAAAAGTGAAACGATTTATAGCCTGCCTGTTCATCGCAGGCGCCTTATGTGCCCAGAACGTAAAGGATGTCAATACTCTCAAATGGCGTCTTGTTGGACCCTTTCGAGGAGGCAGAGTAGCTGCTGTCACAGGCGTTGAATCACAACCGAATACTTATTACTTCGGCGGCGCTGCCGGCGGCGTTTGGAAGTCAACTAATGCTGGAGTCACCTGGAAGTCAGTCTCGGACGGACAGCCCTTCGGTACAGCTTCTATCGGCGCCGTTGCCGTTTCCGAGTCCGATCCTAATATCGTCTATGCCGGAACTGGCGAATACGACATTCGAGGCAATGTGTCGGTTGGCGATGGCGTTTATAAATCCATGGACGCCGGCAAGACCTGGAAAAAAGTCGGCCTCGAAAATACTCGCCAAATCTCCCGGATCCGAATCAACCCCAGAAATCCCGACCTGGTTTACGTGGCGGCATTAGGTCACGTCTGGGCGCCGAATGAGGATCGCGGCATTTACCGGTCAAAAGACGGAGGGAAGACATGGGAGAAGATTCTCTTCAAAGGCCCTAAAGTAGGTGCGAGCGAACTTGTTTTCGATCCGACCAACGCGAATACTCTTTACGCCGGCTTCTGGGAAGCTTATCGCAAGCCTTGGGATCTCGAAAGCGGCGGTCCCGGCAGCGGCATCTTCAAATCTACTGACGGAGGCGATACCTGGACCGAGCTCACCAAGAACCCGGGCCTGCCGAAAGGGCCCCTTGGCAATGTCGGTCTCTCTGTCTCTCCCGTAAATCCGGACCGCGTCTACGCTTTGCTCGAGGCAGAAGATGGGGGCGTATTCCGTTCCGACGATGCCGGCAAAACCTGGAAGAAGATGAATGACGAGCGCAAGCTTCGGCAGCGCGCCTGGTATTACGGCAGAATCTTTGCTGATCCCAAAGACGTAAATAAGGTTTATGCTCCCAATGTGAATTTTTTCCGTTCCGACGACGGAGGAAAAACCTGGAACGCGATTGCCACTCCGCACGGAGACAATCACGACCTTTGGGTTGCGTCGAATGATCCTCAACGAATGATCGAAGGCAACGATGGTGGAGCCATCGTCTCGAATAGCGGAGGCGAGGATTGGAGTTCCGTCAATAATCAACCGACTGCCCAGTTCTATCGAGTGTCGGTTGATAACGATTTTCCGTATAACGCTTACGGTGCGCAGCAAGATAACACCACCGTAAAAATCGCCACTCGCAGTCCATCGGGCGGAATTGGAGAACGCCAGTGGTATCCGGTTGGCGGTGGAGAGAGCGGGTGGATTGCGCCTCTACCGAAAGATCCCCAAATCGTTTTCGCCGGCTCCTACGATGGATTGATTACTCGCTACGATCACCGCGACGGTCAGACCAGAAACGTGACCGTGTGGCCCGACAACGAGATGGGTTGGGCGCCGGATACGTTGAAGTACCGCTTTCAATGGACGTTCCCACTGCTATTTTCCCAACATGATCCGAATCTGATGTTCGCCGGCGGCAACGTACTCTTTGCCTCTACCGATGAAGGCCAGACCTGGAAGCCGATCAGTGGCGATCTAACGCGGAATGATAAGTCTAAGCAGATCTCCTCAGGCGGCCCAATCACCAAAGACAACACCAGTGTCGAGTACTACGACACCATCTTCGCCGTCAATGAGTCGCCCGTACAGAAGGGCCTCCTTTGGGTTGGCGCGGATGACGGTATGGTTCACCTCACCCGCGATAATGGCCAGCACTGGGAGAACGTTACTCCAAAAAATGCTCCTGAGTGGATGGAGATTAATAACTTAGAAGCGTCGCCCTTCGACGCTGGAACCGCCTACATAGCGGGAACGATGTATAAGTTCGATGACGATAAGCCCTACTTATTCAAAACGACCGATTTCGGTAAGACCTGGCAGCCAATCAATAACGGTATCCCGCAAGGCGCTTTCACGCACACCATCCGCGAAGACCCCAATAAGAAGAATCTTCTTTATGCCGGAACCGAAACTGGCATCTACGTTTCGTTCGACGGCGGCGCCAAATGGCAGTCTCTGCAGTTGAACCTGCCCATCACTCCGGTATCAGATCTTGCTATTCAGAAGCGCGAACACGAGCTGGTAGCTGCGACCCATGGACGTGCGTTCTGGGTTCTCGATGATACTCAGGTGCTGGCACAGTTAACCGATGGACTGTCCAATCAGGATGTGCATCTTTTTGAGCCAAAGCATTCTTATCGATCCGCAACGGGCCGGCGCATACCGGGCTTGGGCGGCAGTCCGACTGAAGGCTCCAATCCAGCCAACGGCGCCGTTATTTATTACTGGTTGAAAAATAAGCCGGACAGCGAAGTGACTCTCGAATTTCTTGACAGCTCCGGAAAGCTGGTCAAGAAGGTCTCCAGTAAACCACCTGCTCGCAAACCGCCAGCCGGGGCAGAAGTTGCGGAGGACGAGGAAGAATCAGAAGGACCTCGCGGCGGTCGCCGAAATACGTTGGCGCCGGCTGCACAGGGACTCAATCGCTTCGAATGGGATTTGCGTTATCCGGATGCAACCAGCTTTCCTGGAATGATCTTCTGGGCCGGCGCCGTTCGGGGGCCAATGATCGCTCCGGGCGTATACCAGGTTCGCCTGACCGCAGGCGGTAAGAGCCAGACGCAAAAGTTCGATGTGAAGAAAGATCCTCGGCTCTCAACCACCGATGAGCAGTATGCTGCTCAGCTGGAACTCTCGTTGCAACTGCGTGACAAGCTCAGTCAAACCAACGGAGCAGTAGTCCAGGTGAGAGAGATTCGGAAACAAGTGGATGAGCTCACAGCGCGTCTGAAAGCCGAGCCGCAAAACGCTAAAACCAAGGCCGTGCTCGAGAAAGCAGATAATCTCTCGGCCGACTTGACCACCATCGAAGAAGCTTTATATCAAACCAAAAATCGCGCTAGTGAAGACCCGCTGAACTTTCCGGTGCGGCTGAATAACAAGCTGGCCGCCTTACTGAGCGACATTGAGGCTTCTGATAGTCAGCCCACGCAATCGCAGCAGCAGGTCTTCGAAGACGTTGCCACTGAGGTCAATGCTCAGTTGAAAAAGATGAAGGATGTGGTTGATCAGCAAGTTCCGGGATTGAATAAGACCGTTAAAGATCAGGACGTACCTGCTGTCTACATAAAAAGCGCCGGCTCAACCAACTGATCATGACGGCGGTCGATCTTTCGAGCTATGCAGGACTGAGCGCGATTGTCCTTCTGACAATCAATCTCCTGTTGGGAGTTATGCTCTCAGTCCGCTACAACCCGCCTGCTCGCTGGTGGCCCTTCGGTAGACGCAGGATATTCGATGTACACAATTGGACAGCTTATATTGCGCTGTCGCTCGTCGTACTTCATCCTCTAATCCTGCTGTTTTCGTCATCAGCGAAGTTCCATGTGATCGACGTCCTTTTCCCGGTCAACTCGCCCGGACAGCGGCTCTATAACTGTCTCGGAGCCATTTCGTTTTATCTGGTTTTGCTGGTTGTTGTTACTTCCTACTTTCGCAAACGGCTGGGCTTCAAGTCATGGAAGCTCATTCACTACGCTTCCTATATCGCCGCGCCTGTGTTGTTTGTACATGGGATTATCATCGATCCCAATTTGAAGAAGCTTGCTCCCGACTTACTGGATGGCGAAAAGATATTGGTGGAGGGATGTTGTCTTTTAGTTGTGACGACGTTCATTTGGCGACTGCGGCACGTGGTGAAGAAAAATAGCGCCGCCAGCTCGGAAACGATCTGGTGAGGCGGGACGGCGCTTAGCGGGAAAGCCGAAGAATCTCGGAAGCGATCGAGTTGAAAGCTGCCCCTAGTTGGCCGGCATTGGGCGAATAGTAGTATTGACCGGCAGGTAGCGAAGAATTAAAAATCGGACTGGCCGGGTCGTTTGCAATACGTCTCAGCAAGGTATTATCGACGCCGCCGTCGCCATCGAGTCCAATGGTATAGATGATGGTGCCGGCATTCCGAATGCTCCGCGCCGCATCATCGGCGGCGTTCTTTGAAATCGCATCACTGTTCGCTGAGGTAAATTTAATCTGATTGTTTCCGTCCCGAGCGACTGCCGCCAAGCCGGACGCCGTAGCCGAGTTGCCGTAGGCGTCAGTGCCTGGAATGTACGAGTAGGCCTGAGCAAGCGTTCCAAACGAACCCCATGGACACGTTGTCAAAACCGGAGTTGAAACGGTAAAAATTTGTTGCGGTTTCGACGAGTCATTGATCCCGCCACTATTTGATATGAAACCCGGAACATAAGTTTGGCTGTTGCAAGTCTTTCCATCCTTAAGAGGAAATCCGGGGTTTGCGCCTGGAGTGGCAGGGCCCGCCAAATATCCGTTCGGGACGCCGTCTGTAAAGAATACGATCACATTGAGCGCGCCCGGCTCTGACACCGAACCGATTTGCTGCTGCGCAAGAGAAAGCGCCGCCGCGGAACCGGTATTGCCGCCGCACTTCAGCTTGTTGAGAGTGTCGACTATCGATGGCTTCTGAGACATGAAATTTTTTGTTGATGAATAGTCGATGTTTGCATTTCCCATGAATGTGACCAAACCTACCGTATCGCGGCCATTGACGAACCGTGAAACGAAGTTGATCGCGTCGTTCTTCATAACTGTGCAAACCCCTAACATGGACCCGGAGCGATCGAGCGCCAACACGACATTCACATCCCGGCGGGAAGTACTGGAAGAGGCATTCAAACTGACAGTAGGAAATCCAATCAGGTTCATGAAATAAAGCTTCACCGTTGCTGACGATTGGACCTGGACAGTAACAGTGTGATAACTGGTCTGTACGGGAGGCGGAACATTGACTGTGGCACTTACCGAATTCAATAATCCAGGAGGAAAATTAGCATAAAAATACTGCTGAGCTATGCTCTGTACGTTCGCTGCCTGCGAATCGACTGTGAGACCGATATTCAACGCGCGCGCTCCTGCCAGGGCCGCCGCATCTGTGGCTGCGACAAGTCGTTCATGAGCGAGATAGGCCACGCCGCCGTCGATAGCAAAACCGACCATCGGCAGAACGATAAGAACCAGCATGATCGTGAACAGCACAAGAGCCGCGCCCCGCTGCGACTCTGTGCGCCGGGCTGAAATGGTTTTAAAAGATGGATCGGGCATATGAACCGGTGTTGCTGAAGGCTGTCCATTTGATGTCTTGCGTGTTGACCGTCACCTCAGAGATGAAGGCATATTGGCCGGGCTGGTTCGCCGCAAACGTCAGTAGGCTGGCGAAATTAGTGGCAATGAGACTGGGATCTGAAAGATACTGCGACGCTTGGATGGCGGTTCCATTGGATAAATATTGAGCGTTCGGGCTCCCGAGCTTTGATTGAGCATAGGCCATATTTCCGAAAACAAAGAGGCTCGTGAACACGTATTTGCCGTTGTTTGGACAGACTTTCATGTTGGCGGCAGCGCAATCGCTGTCGGTGACCAGGGTGACTCTGGAAAGCAGCACAGCACCGTTTCCGCTGGTTTGCTGAATGTTGAGCGAGCTGGCGAGCTTCGTCAGAAGTGCTTGGTTCTGCGTTTGAGTGAAATCTATGCCATAGGCGTACATATGACCCGTATCGCGAGAAAGCTGACTCACCTGGAGCGCCCGGATGATGTTTATCCCGAAAACCATCGTGCCCAGAAGCAGGGGAACCCAAACTAGGCTGGAGAGAAGGAATTCGACCATGGCGCTTCCCCGCTCCCCTTCCTGAGAAGATGCAGATTTGCGATTAACGAGTGGGCGGAATCCCATTGAGGGAACTCTCCATTACGTCTGAAGCATCTGCTTTCAAAAGAACGGTCGACCAGTTCTCGCGAAAAAGGGGACCGAGCGTGCCTACAGTCACATCTGCCACCGAGACTTGCACGACGTTGCCGCCGGCATTGCTGCCGTTTCCCGTGACTGGCGCTGACAGGTTGGTTGGGGTAAAGTAGTTGACCGTAATCTGATTCATGCCCGTTTCCCCAGCGAGAAACCCCATCGAGCTTTGTTGAACGACCGATTTAATGTAGGCGTCCTGACCGCTGACGCCCGCCGGCACATATCCAGTGACAGCGGATCGGACCCCCGCCTGGACAGCATGCTGTAGGCTGGCCTGTGCGAAGCAGAGCCACGATACGTCGATGATCAGGAACAGGAACGCCATCAAGGGAAGTAGAACGAGACCGAACTCTACGATTTCAGAGCCGGTCTCGTCCGCTAAAACACCGGTCTTAAGCCGGACTGGGCGCTTAGCGATTGAATGTTTGTTACCGATCGATCGAACTGTATCCACTGTCTTGTTGCTTTCCTCAACAGCCCTTTGCTCAGGCCGCGAAGAGATACATGCATTTGCTTACTGCTGATTTGATTTACGGGCGCGGCGGCGTTTGAAATAGAGCAGCATAGAAGCAGCTGTAGCAACCCATAACAAAGCCTGGACGATTGGGTTATCCATTTGTATTCTCCTTTCGAAAGTTCGGAAGTGTCTAAACATGTGTGTACGCCGGAAGGCAAAAGTTGCACTATTCAGCGCTTACATGGCGTGTAAAGCGGGAAGAAGATTTTTCATCAGCTCGAGCATGCCTGGTCCCGCAACGATGATGAGGAGCGAAGGCATACAAAAAAAGAAGATAGGGAATACCAGCTTCACACCCACCTTGCCGGCTTTTTCTTCGGCTTGCTGGCGTCGATTTACGCGCAGAAAGTCAGACTGAGTGCGAAGAGCGTCTGCGACACTGGTCCCAAACCGGTCGGTCTGAACGAGGATGGCAACCAGTTTCTTCAGCTCTTCTTCGCCTGTTCGGATTGCGAAATTTCGGAGAGCTTCGATACGGCTGCCGCCGGCCAGCATCTCCATATTGACGAGCGTCAATTCTTCGCTTAACGCGGGATGAAAATTGGTGAATTCCCGGCTGACATTGACCAGAGCTTTATCGAGGGCGCAACCTGCCTCAGTCGAAATCACAAGCAGGTCGAGAACGTCAGGAAGAGCAAGTCTTATCTGTTGCTGCCGCTTGCGAATCAAACGGCTAAGTACAAAGCCTGGTAAAAGAAAACCGCCGACGGCCGAGACGATTGGAATAATCAGCCGGTTGAGTGGCTTATCGGATATATGATCTCGCAGGACGAGCGCTGTCACCAGCAATAAGCCGCAGGTGAGCAACTTCATGCCGAGGTATGTATAAGCTGCATAAGGCGAGCGGAAACCGGCTGATCCTAACTCACGCTTCATGACGTCAACGTCTTTAGACGAATAAGGTAAAAGACGGCCGAAGGACTCGAGGAGCTTAGCTACGCCGGAGGACGATTTCGCTTCGAACTCTTCTTGACTGTCCGGAACGATCACCCGTGCCGATGTCGAATTGGCGAGGCGGTCCAACATGTTGGCCGGCTTTGCAAACCGAAGATACCCGAACACGGAGGTCGCGGAGGCAATTGTCAGAAAGAGAAAGATGACCGAAATCAGCAGCATATATCAGACCTTGATATTCACGATTTTCCGAATGCAAAAGAACCCGATTACTTGAGCGATGGCCGCGCCAATGACAAGATGTTTGCCGTCCGGGTCGCGAGCGAGAACAAGAATGTAATCGGGAGAAGCTAGAAACAGGAGTACCGCTACAACCACCGGCATCAAGGCGAGAATCACACCTGTGACCTTACCGTGGGCGCTAGCGGCCTTGATTTGGCCTTTTAATTGAAAGCGCTCCCGGATAATCTTAGCCATCGTATCCAGAATTTCGCTCAGGTTGCCACCCGTTCCCTGTTGCAGCAGAACGGCAGAGACAAAGAATCGAACGTCGATCAAGGGCACTCGGTGGGCTAGTTTTCCCATTGCAACTTCGAGTGACGAGCCCAGGTGCAAATCGTTCAGCATTTGCCGAAAGAGAGAACCGAGCGGTTCGGCAGCGTCTGCTACGAGCATCTCGAGACCGATTGAAAAGGCGTGCCCGGCCCGCATGGATCGCGAAAGAAAATTGAGCGCTTCGGGGAACTGCTCCTCAAATTTGGCCAGCCGCTTCGAGCGCTTACGAAGCACGATCATCAATGGAATGAAACTCGTCAGAATGGCTAGGACGTACGGCGCCAGTGCGTTAAGAGATAAGGGAGGAATAAAGAATCCGATGAACAAACCAATCAGACCGGCCGCTAAAGTCATGAATAGGAATTTGGCAGTGGTCCACTCCATTCCAGACTGATCGATCAGGTCAGCGAGGCGAAGGAAAAAAGACGATTCGTCCAGGATCTTGGAAATGGCGTCTTGTTCCGCTTCCGGTTTCAGCAGATCAGGGCGGCGTTTCCCGGCTTGCGACTCCGCACGGCGCAGCATAGTGCGGATCTGATTCTTTTGTTTTGTGACGAGAAAAGCTCTCCCTAACCCGACACAACCTAAAACGATCAGGAAGAGGAAGACGAAGATGGAGCTGAACAGAAGCATGGCTATCAGCGCACTTCAAGAGAACTTTGAAAGATGCTTGGTGGAAGATCGAGACCAGCTGCTTTCAGCCGTTCACTGAACTTTGGACGGACGCCCGTTCCATGGAAACGTCCGACTACGCGGCCGTCTTTCGAAATTCCGGAGCGTTCGAACAAGAAAATGTCTTGTGTCGTCACAAGATCCCCTTCCATGCCGACGCACTCTGTCAGGTGCGTCACTCGGCGCGAACCATCGCTCATACGGGAGATCTGAACGAACAGGTCTACAGCCGAGGCCACCTGCTGGCGTATCGAGCGGACACTGATGTTCGCGTTTGACATGCTGACCATCACCTCGAGCCGGCTGATTGCATCGCGAGGACTGTTGGAGTGAACTGTGGTCAACGAACCGTCATGACCCGTATTCATCGCCTGCAGCATGTCGAGCGCCTCTTCTCCGCGAACCTCACCGACGACGATGCGGTCGGGGCGCATACGAAGAGCGTTGATCAAAAGATGGCGCTGCAGGATAGCGCCTTTTCCTTCTATGTTGGCGGGGCGGGTTTCCAGGCGCGCGACGTGCGGCTGGCGGAGTTGCAGTTCCGCTGCGTCTTCGATGGTGACGATGCGCTCGTTGGGTGAGATGAAGCCCGAAAGCATGTTCAAGAATGTCGTTTTACCGGCGCCGGTTCCGCCCGAGATAATAATGTTCAGCCGCGCCTTGACACAGGCTTTCAGCATCTCGAGCATGGGATCGGTGATCGACTGATTTCTGATGAGATCGACCGGTTGCAACGGAGAGCCGCCGAAACGCCGGATGGATAGCAGTGGGCCATCCACAGCGAGTGGCGGGATCACGGCATTCACGCGCGATCCATCTGGAAGCCTGGCGTCAACCATGGGCGACGATTCGTCAATTCGACGGCCGACCCGAGAGACAACACGCTCGATGATGCGGAGCAAGTGCGCGTTGTCTTTGAACGTGATGGCTGTGCGTTCCAGCTTGCCGGCCCGTTCGACATACACGATCTTAGGAGTTGTCACCAAAATGTCGGACACGGTACGGTCCCGAAGGAGAGGCTCAAGCGGCCCTAATCCGAACACTTCGTCGAGTACTTCTTCAATCAGCTGCTCTTTTTCAGCGAGGCTCAGCGGCGTCTTTTCTTCGTTGACGAGCTTGCTGACCGAGGGGCGCAGGTCCTGTCGCGCCTGTTCCGTGGAGCGAGCGTTGAGCGCTTCGAGATTGATGCGGTCCAGAAGCTTTCGGTGAACTGAAAACTTCATTTCCTGGTAACTTACGTTGACGCCATCGCGCGGAGCGAAAGCCGGCAGCGTTTCAGGCGAATTCGGTATGATCTGCTGGGTTCCCATGAATTGTCCTACTTACCGAAAGAGAGAAAACTTTTTCTTTGGCTTCGGGGCCTGGAGGCTCGCTAATCTTGTCGTCAACACTGAGAACTGTTGGGCGAGCCGGTTGTTGGGCGCCAAGAGTGTTCCCGCGGAATAGGCTTCATACAGGCTCGGATAATCGTTGGGAAGCATCGCATACAAAGGCCTACCCAAAACCTTCTGGAGTTCCTCCTGGCTGATGTCCATCATTTTTGGTGTTCGATTCAACACCAGTTCGAGTTTGCTGAGGTCCTCTCCACGATCTCGAAGCTTCTGTGCGATGGCCTTGAGCCCGTGAAGAGCGGATACTTCGAGGACCGAGATCAGGAACAACTCATCCAACTCTGAAAAGAGCGCGGCTGCGATTTCGTTGAGGCTGCGGCCGAGATCGAGCACAATCCAGTCGTGTTGCGTTCTCATGAAGCGGACGATTTGCCGTAAATCGTCGCGGCTGGGAGAGTTTTCGTGAGAGAAATCCTCCGGACTCGGGATAACGTCGAGGCCAGGTTTCCACTCGGACACAAGAGCCTTCCACAGACTCTCGTCTAGGCGCCCTCGATTGGAGGCGGCATCGAGAATCGAGTAATTGCTCGCCACCTTCATGAGAAAGCCAACCATTCCGGAGGTGAGATCGAGATCGGCCAGTAAGACACGTTTGCCGGTCTGACGTTTCAGGTCGGCAGCAACGTGGCAGGCGAGCGTCGTAGCGCCACAGCCACCCTTTGCGGAAAGGAACCCGATCACTTTGCCGCGTTTTTCAGGCTCGTTATCGATCGCGGTTTGCTCGAACACTCGCTCCAGAGCTGGGCCAAGTGTTTCGGTGAAAGGAGGGTGGACAAATTCACTTGCTCCCGCCCGGAGAGCGGCCAAAATTAGCTGTGGATCGTCGCTCGAATGCAGGGCCACGACCTTCGTCTGGCTGCCGGCTTTCTTAACGGCTCTCAATGCATTCGTGAGATCGGACCGGATGGCATTGAGTTCAATCAGCAGAATCTCAGGACGTTCTTGACCTACGCGATTGACCAAGCCCTTCCAATCGCTCGGGTCCTGCTCTGAAACCGATGGGGACTCGCTCTGAGAGAGCAGGGAAAACACGTCCTGCCGCATGCCTTCATCTTCAAGCGCCAAAAGCACATTCTGGTTTTTCATGGCAATGCCTACTTGTTCGCTCCCGGCGCGGAGGTTGCATCGGGAGGAGGCGTCATTTGAAGCAACGGTTTAACGGCATATCCAGAATTGCCGTTCGAACCCAACGCCGCGGGGGCGGGCGCACCCCAGCTGCGAAGTGTCTCCAACGGAACGGTACTCCTGGAAGGCGATTTGATCCCCGATTGAACTGGATTCTGGGGCGCAGAAGGTGCGCTCTCTTTCATGAAAGGTCTTGGCATTTGGATGCCAGGCGGTTTCGTTCCAGCCGGTATTGGCCGGACGAGTTCCGGGGTGACCAGCACGAGCAGTTCCGTGTTATTTTTCTGTATCAAACGGGATTCAAAGAGCTTACCGAGAAGTGGAATATTACCGAGGCCGGGAATCTTGCTTAGGTTAACCGTGGTTCGGTTGTCGAGTAGACCCCCAATTACGAAGCTCTGCCCGCTTTCCAGATCGACTTCGGTTTGAATTCTTCGGGTGTCTAGACCAGGAACGGTGAAGCCGCTTACCGTCAGCCCGTTTGCGTAGTCAAGTGAACTCACTTCCGGCGTTACTGCGAGGCGGATAGTGCCTCGAGGCGTGATGGTGGGTTCGAAGTGTATGCGAATTCCAAATTCACGAAATTGGATAGTGATCTGGCCTACTCCAGCACCACCACCTTGGAGTGTAGGATACGGAAATTCTCCACCAGCAAGAAAGCTTGCCGGTCTCCCGCTCACCGTCAGAAGGTTAGGTTCCGCGAGGATCTGAACCACCTGCTTCTGTTCCAAAGCTTCAATGGCCGCCCCGAGGTTCAGGTCGCGGCGCAGCAGAAAGACATTCAGTAGATTGTTGAAGGTCGTCGTGAATGGGTTCTGCGTGAAGTCGAAAGTCGGCTGTTGCCCGAATTGACCGGTTGTAATTCCACCGATCGTGTTGGTAGCACCGGTACTAATAATGTTAAGACCCAACTGTTGGGCGGCAGTTCGGTCCAGGTTTGCAAAGCGAACCTTGAGTAAAATCTGCGGCTCGGCTTCCGGCACTTTCACGTTCAGTAGGTTCACTACGCGGCCTAATGTAGAGGCAATTGCTGTTGCCCGGTCTGCCGAGGTCACGTCGTTCACAAGCCCATGAAGAAATACGGTTCCGTTGCTGAGATCGAAGCTTACATCTTGACCCTTCAGTTCGTTTCGTAATTCCGAGCGGACGTCTTCTGGCTGCGAGTCGCCGGTGGTCACATGTACGGTGAAAGTCGTTCGCTGGTTATTCAGATCCCACAGGATGAGACTTGTATCTCCAGGAGCCTTCCCGTTGACGAGTACTTCGGTTTTGCTGACAGCAACTGCTTCTGCGACTTCCGCACTCGCAATCGAAATGCGCTTTACGCCAGCGGCGTTTTCGAGAATAGTCGATTTGTGAATGCCGACGAACAGATCACTGGCGGCAGGCTGCTGCGCCACTGCCGGAATTGCCAGGCCTATGCTCAGGACGGCGGAGTTGATGATAAAGAACAGATTCGATCTCATTGGCTTCTCTTTACTCGCGCCCATCCAACGATTGCTCGCTCTTCTTGGTGCCGCTAAATACTTCAACCGTTGTTGAAGGTTGCGGTTTGGCTTGCATCACTGCAACTGGTTGCTGAGGTTTTGCCGGCGGTGCACTTCTCACAACCGGAGGGGCGGTCTCTTGGCCGAACAAGGCGGCCACGGAAGTACCGTGAGTTTTTTGTTCCTCGGTGTCGAGAGGATTGCGAAGGACAAGTTGAACTTTTGTTTCGTTGCTGGCCAGACTCAGAACCTCGGCTTGATCAGGTGTCACAAGCAGGTTTACGACCTGCGCATTCTGGGGCTTACCTTCGGCGCTTTTTTCGAACGTTTGGCCAGCGGACAAGACTTCGATGTTTTGCAACACAGTCCGCGATAGCGTTCCATTGCGCCCTGCCTCAGAATTTCCGCCGGCAACGATGACGTCTACACGCATACCTGGAACAACAAAGCCTGCGAGACCGACTACTTGATCGATTTTCAAGGCCACGGCACGTTTCCCCATCGGGATCATCGATGCGAGTCCAGCGCCTGCACCTTTCGGTGCAAGACGCGCAGATGAGATCGGCTCACCTTCGTAAATCGTGGAAATAACACCACGGCCGATCGCTTCTTGCCGGTTGGTAATGGTTCCGCTCGCTGTTGTAAGCGAGGTGTTCGTCCAACGGAGATCCGTATCCTGAATAAGTGAACCAACTTGGAGCGCATGTGCCGCAACAAGCGTCTTTTGCAATCCTCTAGGCCTTCTTGAGGCCGCTTCTACGCTGACCGTAACGAAATGAAAAACCAGCAGGCTAGCAACTGCCGATACGAGCAACGCAAAAAGTAAAACAGATGCAAAACGACGGTTCATATATCTTTTGAGGGTCTGGACAAGAGAAACGAAGAGGGAGCAGATAAAACCTTTATCAGCTCCCCGTCTGTCCTACTTGCCAGCGTCGACTATACCCTTTGTATTGGTCAGCTGTGTGTTGACCGAGGTAAAAAGACCCTGGATGCTGGTCTTGACTGTCCCAAGAACGACGACAGCGCCCAAACCGATGAACGCCAGGAGCAGCGAATATTCGACTAAATCCTGTCCGTCCTCTTCCTTCAAAAACGAATTCACAAATGAGTGAAGCATAAGTATCCTTTCGTAAATATGCTTCCCGACCTGCAAATCCGTCAGGACGGATCGACTTGAGCCGGGATTGCATTATCAGAGTGCATAGACCTTGGTAAGTATTTCGCCCAGGACAGTAATAACTTCTTTAGGAAGAGTCTGAGGACTTATCTTATTGGAGTAATCCGAGAGATTTCTTGCCGAAGAAATCGAAAAACAGGAATCCGATCGAGGATGCCGCAATAATAACGCCGTGAGGCATTCGCAGCGATGCTGGATTGCGAAAGTCCAATTGAGGATTCGTTTTGTGGGGAGCTCGAAAGTGAAACAGATCTTTCAGAAGGAAGTAAAGGTTGCAGCAGGTGTCTGAGAATCGTCCTTTTGCAAAGGCATAAGCAACGCCGGCGAGTCCGCCCAGTAAGCCCGTGCCGATCAAAATCTCTAACCAATAAGACGGGCCAACCAGAGCGCCCAAGACGGCCATAAGTTTCACATCACCAGCACCCATGCCGCGCAACATATATAGAGGCAAATATACGGCTGTCGCCAGAATCAATCCCTCAGCGGCGCGAAACGCGCCGGACCACTGAAAGAGCAGCAGGTTGAGACCGAATCCAAGAATCAGGCCGGATAAATTGAGCCAGTTTGGAATTCGGCGATAGCGAAGATCGAAGGCGGCTGCCGAGAGGACAAGAACAGCTACGGCAAGACGAACAACGGTCGGCAATGCTGGAATCATTCGCCCTCGAACCCTAAGCACTCGATCCGGTCGCCAATCACAGTGCCTGACGCTGCAATAGCGCCCACGGGAACTTCTAAAACTGAGTGCGCCCGGAGGCAAATCGCAATGCGTCCCGGCTTAAGGCCGCTTCGGAGACTCCTCACTTTAAGATTTTTGTCCAAGAAGATGGAATCGATGGCGATCTTCATTCCGAACGTATGAATCGCCTCACAAGGTATGATCCACAGTCCGGCTATTTCGTCGAAGGCGGTCCGTCCCAGAAGACCCCGCCGTCTCTGCTGGCTAGTACCGGCAATCTGCACGCGGCTTGCGACTGTTGCGTCCCGGTCGCTGTTGATAAACGTAAAGAGCTTGGGCGCCTGCTTCATCCCCACTCTGAAGTGGGCCGGGGCGCCAGGACTTCTCAGTTCGACAGCCGCTTAAAGCGGTAGGATTTCTTCCCGCGTAACGTCGAAGTCGATCCGCCGGTTTTGCTCATAGGCCAGATTGCCCAGGTGCGAAGCCTGCGCAGAGCGATGCCCAATCAAGACATCTCCATTCGGACGCTGCCGACTGCGCAAACAAGCGAGGAAGTTGTTGACGTGATCGTGGGTCAGCGAATCGTTACTCCCTTCGATGACTTCCGCTTTCACAACTTCGCTCGGCTCTTTGGCGTGGTTTGGATAGAACTCATAGCGAGATCTGTCAATCCAAAGCCGCCCCTCTGTACCGCACATCTCGATCGCTTCTCCCGTGATGCCTGGAACTAGCGTTGCTTCGAAGGTTGCCGTGAATTCGTTTGGTCCAGGGTATTGCAGGAGCACGTTGATCGTGTCGGGAGCGGTCCGGCCGTCCTTGTAGTGATAAATCCCGCCTGCTGCAGTGGCGGAGACCGGAATATCCTTTCCCATAAACATGTGAACCACATCGATCCAATGGGTAAATAGATCCGTCACTTGGCCGCCGCCGAAATCGAGATAAGCGCGCCAGTTATAGTATTGCTGCGGATCGTAGTCTCGCCACTTCACCGGACCCACAAAATGATTCCAGTCGAGCCCCTGCGGCTTGGCGGCCAACGAAGCGGGAGCTTTTCGCAGATGCCAACTGTTTCCGTACCACCAGGTGCGAGCCAAAGTAACCGCACCAATCTTGTTGGAATCGAAATACTTTTCCTTGGCTTCGAGGTAATGCTTGGCCGACCTTTGCTGCATGCCAACTTGGCAGACCCGGTTATTTTCCCTGGCAGCCTTGACGATTGCCATACCTTCGTCGATCGTCCTGGTAAGCGGCTTTTCGACGTACACGTCTTTACCGGCATTCAAGGCATCGATGGCGATACGAGAGTGCCAATGATCGGGAACGGCAATAAGAACTGCATCGACTCCGGGTAAAGCCAGCAGCTCACGATGATCCTGAAATGTCTTGGCGTCAGAAGCCTTCTGTTTCGCTATCCCGACATGTTCGTCGTAGATATCGCACAGTGCGACCACCCGAACCTGCTTAGAGTTCAGAAAAACTTCCATATCGTGGCGGCCGCGATCGCCAACTCCGATCACGCCTAAGTTGACAGTATCGTTGGTCCCGAACACGCGCGCGTGGGAAGCAGCGCTGATGGCGGCTGCGCCTGCGGAAATGCGCGACGTAGTCCGCAAAAATTCCCTGCGAGTATTTTGGTTCATGTGGCTTTAGCTGCGCACCCTTTCTCTATTGTATTTGCTGCAATTTCACGCGTTCGTCTAAGAAGGGCTCATTCCGCGGCCCTCGATCATGGTCACAACTCGATTGGTCGGCACCTGATCGGCCCTGTCGACCTGCCCGCTGGGCCAATGAACTTCCAGATTGACCTTGGTTGCTTTCCCAACCCCAAAATGGATTCGCAAGTCGCTTTGGGAGATGTAACTGCCGCCGCTCCGAACTTCATCCATCTGGCGATGTTCGCCTTCAGGGGTACAGTAAATCCGGGCGCCGATTCCGGAACGATTTGATTTCGTTCCTACCGTCTTCACTTTGATCCAGTTATTGCTCAAAGTAGTCCTGCAGTGGAGCAGTTGCGGAAGGTCATTCATGCAGTTCGTGACTATGTCAAGGTTGCCGTCGTTATCGAAGTCACCGATCGCACAGCCCCGACCGGGAACGGGCTCGATTACTCCTGGTCCGGCATCTGCCGAAACGTCCTCGAATTTGCCGTTCCGAAGATTTCGATACAAAACCTTGGGCTCTCTGTATCCGGATTCACTCTCTTTTTCGCGAACTTCCGGATAAACATGCCCATTGCAAGTGATAATGTCGGGCCAGCCATCATTATCAAAATCAAGGAAGCTGGCGCCCCACCCCAGAAACCTGGAATTGTGTCCGATACCGGCTTGGAAGGTGGCGTCTTCAAAGCTATCGTTCCCAAGGTTGTGATACAGACTCGAGGTATCCCCTGCGAAGTTCGTTTTGAAGATGTCGAGTTTGCCGGTCCCAAGAATGTCTGCGGCGGTAACGCCCATCCCGGCCTGCGTTTTTCCATCCGCTCCGAAAGCTACGCCCGATTCGAGAGCTATGTCAGTAAACGTGCCATCGCGATTGTTTTTGAAAAGAGCGGACGGCGCCGAATCATCCGCCACATAAATGTCCGGCCAACCGTCGTTGTCAAAATCTCCCACCAGAACACCGAGCCCGTACGTTCCTTCTTTTTTTAGGATGCCCGCCTTCTCCGATACGTCCGTGAAAGTCCCGTCCCCATTGTTGCGGAACAGAATGTCTTTGCCCCCCTTCAGTCCCGGAGGGCCACAAGCGACTAACAGCCCCTCGTATAAACAGGGGACGCTTTCGGGAAGAGGCGCCGTTTTGGGATCGAAATCAATGTAGTTTGCGACGTAGAGATCCAACTTGCCGTCTCGATCATAATCGAGAAACGCACAACCGGTATTCCAGCGCTTGAGGCCTGTTGTAGTGCGAGTGGTCACGCCCGCTTTTTCTGCGACGTCCGTGAAAGTTCCGTCCCCATTGTTGCGCCATAGTGCACAGTCGCCCCAATAACTGACAAACAGATCAACATGTCCGTTGTTGTCGTAATCGCCTGCGCAGACGCCCTGCCCCCAACCAGTCTTCGCCACTCCCGCTTTCACCGTAACGTCGGTGAATGTTCCATCACGATTATTTTTATAGAGCCGGCTAACTGGTTCGGATCCCTTTGGGAACGTGGTTTCGAAGCGAGTACCGTTCACAAAGAAGAGATCGAGCCATCCATCGTCGTCATAGTCGATAAAAGCCACACCACATCCGGTTGTTTCCAACAGATATTTGTTCCGCTGCTCCGCTCCGAAGATCGTTTTGCGAGTAAGTCCCGCATGTTTTGCAACATCGACGAACTGCACGCCGAGCGGAGTTCCGGCAAAAAGCTGGTCAAGCGAGAACACTGGAACAGCGACACAAAGGGACTTGACGAAAGATCTCCTGGAGCGCATATTCGCGGTTTGGCTGATGCTTACTACGAAGATAGTCAGAACACAACTTCGAAGTCAAAACGACAGTGCCGCTTGTAGTTGCCGAAGAAGACTCCCGCCAGGGGATCCGCGACATTGCCGTGAACTGCCAGAGCATTAAAGTGATTGGTCAAATTGAATCCGGTCAACGACAAGCGCAGGGTGTATTTAGGGTTCACTCTGAAATCTCGCATCAGGCGCGTATCAGCTGAAAAGAAGTTCGGGAAGCGGGTTGCGTCGGAGTAAGGAGTTCCCACATACTCCTGGAACGCATCGTAACGAGCATAAGGAAAACCATTGCGGTACTCGATTATCGGAAACATTTGCAGCGACCAAATGTGCGTGTCGACGTGCCCCCAGACCAAAAATCGATTGGGCAGGTCTCCGGGCAAATTGGAATAATAATCGGGCCGCACGATCGGCGCCGGATAATTTCCCACGAAGTTGTCGAACTCGTTTAGCGATCCTTCGGCTCGGCTGTGCGTATACGTTAGGTTCAGCTGCAAGTCTTTCACGTGGATCTTTCCTGTTAGCTCCAACTGTCTGTACCGTGATACACCATTTCCGTTCAGAACGACCTCCGGAGTAGTTCCTGAGAAGGCGGGTTCCAGCATAATCAGATCCACTGAACGATTATTCAGATACACTGCCCTAAATCGGAATAAGTTTGAAAAGCCGTGTTCAAACTGCACATTCCAGGTAGCGCCTCGTGGACTGAAGTTGCCGGCCACGATCTTTCCATGCACTAAAAACGAAGTATATCCATTGACGCTGCCAATCACATTTACGAACTGTTGCGGAGTGCCGATTACGCCGCCATCGGGCGCGAAGTTCGTGATCGTCCTTTGCGGATAGCGTCCGAAGCCGTAAACGTCGAGAGGAATGTGGTCGTAAAATTGGCCCCAGCCGGCACGAAATACAGTCTTCTCGTTGCGGAAAGGCGACCAAGCGGCACCCACACGGGGAGCGATCCTCAAGCTGGAAGCGAGTTTCTGATGTTCGATGCGGGCGCCATAATCGAAAGAAAGCTTCTGTGTTACAGCCCAGTGGTCCTGCGCGTAAGCGGTGACTTCAAGATCGGTGCGATTGAAAGGTGGCTTGTTGGCGAAATCAATCCGCTGCACTAATTGCCGACTCTGGTTTAAAAGGCTGACCGGACGAAACGAGTAAGTTCCCTGGTCATCTGAGTTAGTAAGTGAGTTCCCAATCTTAACTTGGTGTGAGCCTCCCAGACGGAGAGGACTGGGTGACCAGAGTTCCAACCATTCGGTCCGTTTTGCCTCCCGGTTCTGAGTCGCGAAATAGTTCCCTGAGTTCCCTCCTGGGTTGAGCACCATTCCGCTCGGTCCTTGCGCTCCCACGTAGGCGACAAATCGTTGAATGGAGAGCGAACTGTCCAGCGTGCCTCCCCACAAGCCATAATGATCGGCGACAGTGCCCATGTAATTATGTTGTGCATAACTCGGAGAAACAGGTTGCGGGTTAAAGTAATCAGGATTGACAAAGTTGATGTGCTGCGGCGTTACATGCAGCGTGGCGTTGATAATCTGTTTTGCGGAAGCGATGTAGTCGACCTGCGTGTATGAGTTCAGCCATTCTTGTTTTGACTCGTTATATGGAAATCCGAGAGTTCGATTGGGCACCTTATCAAGGTAGTAGACCAGAGCCGAGTTGAAATAAAGCTTATCCCGGATCAGTGGTCCGCCAACGACGCCTCGCGGCGTTTCATTCCGAATACCCCGCATGTGATAACTGCGAATTCTGAAATCCGGAAACGGATCATTCAGCTCGGCATGCCACTTTTCACCGCCACGACGGGTTTCGACAGCCACAACAGTCTGCGTAAAGCGCCCATACTGCGCCAGAAACGGAGTACTTAAGACGTTTACAGTTTGGATGGCGTCCACCGGAACCGTCTGGCCGAACTTTCCCGTAGCCGGATCTGTCACATCGCTCTGGTTGACTACCAGAGCACTTCGTTGTTCACCTGATCCATCCAACTTCAGTTCGCCATCAGGTGATCGCACTACGCCCGGGGTGAGCGGAAGCGTGTCGCTGATTGTGGCGGGATTTCCAGGAAGAGGTTTTACTTCCTGAGGCGCCAGTTCGTTATTCTCCGAAGCACTCTGCTCAACAGCGGGAGGTGTCTCTTTGACTTCTATGCTGGAGTGTTGCGTCCGGGGATTCAGGACGAGGGTCACAACGCCCGAAGCGTGGTCCGTCATCTCAATCGAGCCGGTGGCTTCGTCGAATCCGTCCTTCGAAGCCCGTACGCTCCAGGACCCGCAGGGTAAGCTTTCAAAGTCGGCAACCCCTAGACTTCCGGTGGACTGCTCCTGGCTCGATTTCCCGTTCGAAGTCGCTGTCACACTTGCGTCGAAGATTGGACTCTCTTGAGAGTCCTTGACCAAAACACGCAGTTGGGATGGCGAACACTCTCGAGCCCGGATGCTCAGGCAGCCTGCCAAACAGAGACCTGTAAGCAGCAGGAGCCGTCGATTCGAAATCGTGGCAAACTTCGCCGATAGTCGCTGAAATAGTAACAAACGCCCCACCCCGCGAACACCCTTGACATACTATTAAGCCATTACTATTGGCCGCCTTCACGACTAGTGAACAGCTTCAAGTACTGGTACCCATGTCAGGTGATTCGCGGGCGCCGTTTGTGGATCAGATTTGCGCTACGGAAGAGGAAGCTCCGGTTCAGTTTTCGTAAGCGACCAATCCGTTAAAAAACAGCTTAAATGCCTGGTAGCTCTGGGCCCGATACTGCGGCCGCATCCCGAATAGGACAATGTGTCCCTTCCCCACTTTTGCATCCGTTATGGCGCTTTTTCCGGCAATCAGGTTTGCACCAAGCAGCCAACCGGATGCCAGGATTCCGTCGCTCGGATACTTAGCCACTGCAAGTTGATCGCTGGTGAAAGCCGGGCTCTGTTCACTCCAAATCGTAATATGCTCGGGAAGGCCGCGCGTCAAAGGACTGGAGAGATCAAGATCCACATTAAGCAGCGATCCCGGTGAGTAGAAATCGGATCGGCCTGCCCGATTCGGCGTGCGCCGGGGAGGCTGAGCCGCCTCTTGCGGGGGATTCGAACCCATTCCTCCGCGATAGTCTCCGCCAGCCGAGGCAACGCGCCCGCTTAAGACATCAGTTGCAGAGGCGCCCAGATCGTCAATGCAAAAACTGCTGGCATGGTTGAGGCAGAGAACGGTTCCGCCGGCATTGACAAACTCTTTAATTGCCGAGACGCCGTTGGTCCCCATGCCGCCAGTGTATTCATCGGGCATCGTCCCTTTGGCGAATCCATCCAGCGTCTGCTTGGCAGCCTGGTCCGGCAGGATCAGAACATCATACTTACTCTTCAAGTTGGCAGCCTGGATGTCCGTATCGGTAACATCTTTGAAAGTGAACCCGAATTTCTCCAGAAGCCATCTGGTCCAGCCTTCGTCCATCACGGGTTCCCAGCTCTTATAAAGTGCAATTTTAGGTGCGGCCAGCTGCTTCCAGCCGGCCCCTTGATCGGTGGCCGAGAAATCGCCGGTCTGCTCGTTTCGCCAGACTGACTTCCCGGATTTCCAAAGGCTAGTGACGGTGTGCCAGGCGTCTGTATCAGATGCCGAATAGGAGGTCTTGGGCGGTGCATCGAAGGGAAATTTCTCGCGCGTGAGACCGCTCGACATTGCCTGGTCAGTTGTCTTTACGTCAACTCCAAAGAGTAAGGGCAGCGTTTCGGCTGTGGTGTCGTAAGGACGTTTGGGCGGACCTCCTGGATACATCCGCTCGTCAGGGTAGCTCTGGCGTTCTAATAAAGCTTTAGCCCATCCGCTGTAGGGCTGTTGCATACGAATTACGTGATCGCCATTTGACGCTTTTTCAATCTCCACATCACCATAAGCAAGAGTCTCCAGCATCCTCCGTGTAGCGCCCGGGTCACGCTGTTGAGCTGAAATGACAAATGCCTCGGGCGTCGTGCGACCAACTTGATGCTGACCAACTTGGTAAAAGTCTCGCAGCATATCTTCTCTATGGATGGCTGCGTTGAAGAGGCACGATTCAAAGGCAACCTGCTGATAATCGACGATGTCACGTAAGTGCCACGTGCCGCCCTGCCAGGGTTGGAGATAATTCCAGCTTCTTTCCTGAGCGTTGTACCCGAGAGGATGAGTATCCAGCTGATCGAATTTGAGAGTGATCGGCGTGGCAAGTTTTGCACTGGCAGATTCGGTGAGTATCCGCAGACCGCCATGAAAGGCCTGATAATGACGGGCCGGCGTCCAAAAGTCATAGGCAGCGTGGATCGCAACACCGACTTTCCCGGCCGACGTAAGATCGTTCGCCATTGAGATGCCCATCATGTTCATTTCCTGTGAAAGAATCGGATCGATATTCGGTTCGATGGGATCTAGCCATGGTGGAACAAAAATTCGTGATGCGCCGGGGCCCTGCTGGTGAACGTCGTATACAATCTCGGGATGCCATGCGTTTTGAATTCCGCCAATCACGTTACGGGTCTCCGGCTGAGAGAACATGTACCAGTCACGATTGTTGTCATGACCGGTGTAGTGATGCCACAATTCAGGCGGAGAAGTTCCCTCATACGGCGTGTTGAGCGTCTTGCGGTACCAACGGGTCACGATATCCACGCCGTCAGGATTGATGGAAGGGACCAAAATCAGAATCGTGTCCTGGCGAATCTTCTTGAACTTCGGCGACTGATCGGTCAGCATTTTGTAAGCAAATTCGACTGCACTATGCGTGGAGGCAACTTCAGTCGCATGGATGGAACACGTCATCAGGACGATGTTCTTGCCTTGCGCAAACATCGGCTCCGCTTGCTCGGGAGACGTCAGGCGCGGATCCGCCAACCTGTGCTGAATTTCCAGGTATTTGTCCAGTTGCTTGATTGTTTCCGGAGCGCTAATGATCGCTTCAATAAAAGGACGCCCTTCGGCAGTCTTTCCCAGCTCTTTGACGCGAATGCCCGAACTCGATTTCTCCAGAGCGTAGAAATACGAAACGACTTGACTCCAATCCAGTAAGACGCGATCTACTCCGATGGGATGACCGAAGTGGCTCTCCGGCGTAGGAACCGCTGCAGCGCAACATAGGACTGTCGCGAGCGCGATACTTACCGGGGCAAGAAATCTTGAGATGTACATATACTCCCTAAATGGAAAACCTGTAAGACGAATTAGAAAACAACTTTAAGAGCCACCTGTATCTCCCTTTGCGCTCCGGTGCTTGGCTCATCATTAGCTTGAGTAATTGAACCATACGAAGTGCTCAACACCGTGGCGTTCGGCTGATAGAAATTTGGATGATTCGTAGCATTGTTAAAACTCTCCTCGCAGCTGCATCCCGAGCTTTTCGGTCACGCGAAACTGACGGTATAAGCCGACATCAAAATTGAAAAGTCCCGGCCCCTGAAGAATGTTACGACCGGCATTCCCAAAGTGCCCGGCAGCTGCTTGTTGCCAAGCTGGACTTTCGCCGGGAGAGCAATTCTGTAAAGCGCCAGTAGCCAGGAGCGTACAAGCATTAAACCACTGCGAGACTGACTGCTTGCTGACGTTCCAATTTCCAATGAGGTTCGGGCGGTCGGCGCCCCCCGCGGTTGAACTCTGATCGGTACCTAGATAAGGAGTAAAAGGCTGTCCTTTCTGAGCCGTTAGGATTCCCGTCAACTGCCAGCCGCTGATCACCGCGTTGATATACCGGCTGAAGTGCATCGAAAATGGAAGGTCCCAAACATAGCTGACGACCAGCCGCTGGGGAACATTGAAATCCGATAGCGCCCGTTCCGCTGCCAGATCACGCGCATCTTGCGCCGTACTGTTGCTGTTCGTGCTGGAAGTGGAAATACCTGACCCGTTATCGATCGATTTCGACCAACTGTAAGAGGCCATAAAGCTAAGCCCGTGGCTAAACCGCCGTTCTAAGCGAACATTCAATGAATTGAAGTTTGCATTCCCGATCGAATCGATAAATCCACCTGTGATGTTCCCCCAGCCGGCGTAAGGACGTCTGCTGTTCACAGAACCCGAGCCGGGAAATGCCTGGTTGATGTTCCAGGGCAAAGGTAATTTATGAGATTCCGATCCCTGGTAGTTTGCTTCGAGCACCATATTCGAACCGACTTCTTGCTGGAGTCCGAACGTCCATTGATTGGTATAGGCTGTCAGGAAGCTTGCGGCGACGCCAGGCGGGGTAATCAAGGAGTTATTCAGGAAGGCATTCGCCAGGCTTGGAATTACACCGGAGCCCGCTGTGAAAGGACCCGCAGTTTGTCCATTTCGAAAAGGAGCGTTCCGCATGAGCGACGTCATGCCGTTTCCCGCAATTTGGTGATTGTAGAACGTTCCGAAGCCGCTCCTGATCACAGTTTTCGATCCGCTACCCGGCCGGTAAGCCAATCCAACTCTAGGGCCCAGATTATTCCAATCCGTTCTGTAGAGCTTATGGCCGATGTTCGGATCCCATACGCCACTGCTAAGCGCGCCAGTTGAGGGATTGGCCGTATAAACAAATCCTTGAGCGTCTAGCAGGGTGTTGGTCACCGGATCGAAGGAAGAAAGCTTGTTGACTCGTTCTCGAAGCGGAAAGTCAACTTCGTAACGAAGACCTAAGTTGATAGTCAGCTTTGGAGAAACTTTCCAATCGTCCTGGATGTAAGTGCCTACATTGTCTGAGATGTTGTTGTGGGTGGGTGGCCCGGGATTACGGCTCGCCTGATAAGGGATTCCCAGCAACAGATCAGCTACCGAATTTCCTGTGAACGAGCCTTGAAAGCTAAACGCGCCGCGTCCGGATGAGACGAAAAAGGAATTGTAGAGAATCTTCAGATAGTCAAACCCAAATTTGAAGGTGTGGGAACCGCTGGTCAGCGTTAAGTTATCGATGTAGTTGTAATTGTCATCGTGACGCGCCTGCGGAAGATTAGTAGCGCCGCCAATGGTCGTGTAACCAGTTAAAGTGATCTGCGGAGCGCCATTGTTATTGGGGACGACGCCAACATCGGTGAGTCCGCCGATGCCCAACCGGTTCACGACATCAGAATTAAAGTCTTGCTGCAGCCGCTGAAACCCGAAGCGAACGTATCCAAATCGCGCTTCATTGACCAAAGTGGGACTGAAAATACGAGTCCAACCCGTGGTGGCCTGTTGAGTACGCGAATATTCAAAGCAGCCCCATCCGGGCACAGCGCGCGCCGAGCAAAGCGGATTTGAGAGTGGATAGAATTGACCGGAATCTAAGAACTCGTAAACTCCATAGAATTCGTCGTTGTTCCCAATGTGTTGATCGACTCTGGTCGAGAACTGATCGGAATTGTATTGGCCGGACGTGGTAGAAGAAATGTTGTTCTGGGAGCTGTTCGTGTTAGGAAGAGGATACAGATTGAGTAGTCCGAGACCTTGGGGACTGAAGAGCGAGGCGGGTATTCTGTTCCCAGGAAACGGAGCGTACGCGGCAAATGGATTCTTCAAGGTTGTGTTTAAAGAACTGAAATTACCGCTACGGAACGACAGCGGTGGAACGGACGAAACACTAGAGACGCCATTGCCTCGATTTTGACTTTCCCAGGCGACAAAGAAGAATGTCTTGTCCTTCTTGATCGGGCCGCCCAGTGTCAACCCATATTGATTGCGAATAAACGATAGCTTCCGTGAGGCGAAATAATTTTTCGCATCCATGTAGGAGTTTCGATAGTAGTCCCAGACTGTCCCGTGAAACTGGTTTTCTCCCGACTTGGTGGTCACAATTACCTGGCCGCCAGATTGCCTTCCAAACTCGGCTGAGTAAGTGCCGGTGAGCACGCGAAACTCTTGGACGGCATCGAGCACAGGAGTATGCAGCGGTTGATTGGTCGCTTCGTCGTTGTTATCGATTCCGTCGAGAAGATATTGCGTCGATATCTCACTGCTTCCCGCAATATTGATTCCTCCTCGGAAGCCGATCGTGGAGCCTTGCGCAGGCGGCAACACATCCGGTTGCAAAAGCGCCAAAGACAGATAATTGCGTCCGTTGAGGGGAAGCTGGGCCACTTTCGTCTGATCGACGACATTGCCGACCGCGGCATTTTCCGTTGCGAGTAAGGGAGTCGAGGAGGTGACATCCACTTGCTGAGCCAAATCGCCCACGTGCATTGCGATGTCGACGCGAGCTTCCTGACCAGTCTGCAACTGAACGTTGGAAACCACCGCTCTTCGAAACCCCGACCGCTCAGCCGTAATCTTGTAGCCGCCCGGCGCAAGCTGCGGAACAACATATTCGCCGTTGCCGCCGACTGGTACCGTATGTGTCTCGTTCGTGCCGGTGTTGACTATCCTGATTGTCGTGCCTGGAAGAACGGCTCCGGATTCGTCCGTGATCCGACCAACCAGCGTAGCGGCAATTTGAGCTTCACCGATTGCACAACATAGTACAAATGCGGTAACAAGAGTGAGAGCTATTCGATTAGGAATGAAATCCCTGTCCATCTGGCGCCTTCCGACTGCTTATTGCAGATCAAAAAAGATAGTCAAGCCGTAGTTGGAGAGCGAGGACAACGGGTGCAACCCTGAAGGCCTCCTCTGAACCAGCATCAAGCTTGGATGGCAGGCCCGGAACTGTATTATTAGCACGAAAGTTTCTTCTCTGCGTGCAGGAGGAAATATCGGCTTTGCCTAACCTAGCGATTTAGGGTCGAAGTGTCAAGGTTTTGTTGACAGGGAACGGTCTCGTTGAGTATAGTTGCGCATGTTACAGCCACGTCCGCTTACGCCCTCCACGCCGATCAGTTCTTTGCCCGGATTTCAATGCGTATTTTTCTTCTGCTGTGCCTAATTTGTTTTCTCGCTTCGGCGCCGCTAGCTTCAGCGCAGCAATTCGACCTTGTTATCGCTAACGGCAAAGTTTTCGACGGAGCGGGCAATCCCTGGTTCTACGGCGACGTCGCCGTCAAGGCCGATACCATCGTGGCAATCGGCAAGCTGGACGGGGCGAGAGCATCCGTCCGCATCGATGCTAAGGGACTGGCGGTTGCACCGGGCTTCATCGACATTCATTCTCATGGGCGTCGCGGAATCTTTGAAGTTCCTACTGCCGAAAACTATCTCCGTGAAGGAGTAACTACGATCATCGAGGGACCTGACGGCAGCTCACCGATTCCACTCGGACCTTTTCTTCAGAAGATTTCGAAAACGCCGATTTCGATCAATTTCGCCAGCTTCGTCGGCCACGGATCGATCCGAACACAAGTAATGGGTCTGGTGAACCGCCAAGCTACGCCTGATGAAATCGGGCGAATGAAGCAGTTAGCCCGGCAAGCCATGCTGGATGGAGCCGTTGGCTTATCAACCGGCCTTTTCTATGTTCCTGGTAATTACGCGAATACGGAAGAAGTCATTGAACTGGCAAAAGTAGTTGGCGCCATGGGCGGATTCCATCAATCTCACATGCGTGACGAAACGGATCACATCGAGGACTCAGTCCGAGAGACGATTCGAATCGGCGAAGAAGGTCACCTTCCAACCCAGATTACTCACCACAAGATCATTGGAACCGCAAATTGGGGAAAGAGCGTAGAAACTCTTCGCCTCGTTGAGCAAGCGCGCGCACGAGGCGTCGATGTGACCATCGATCAATATCCATACACGGCTTCCAGTACCGGTATTGCCGCCCTTTTTCCTCAGTGGTCGCTGGCTGGTGGAAACCAGGCGCTGATTGAACGACTTTCTGCGCCTGAAAGTCGCGCCAAAATAAAAACCGCGATGCTTCACAACATTAATGAAGGCCGTGGCGGCGGCAATCCCAAGAACATTGCCATTGTGAACTGCTCCTTTGACCCGGACCTCGCCGGAAAAACACTAGCCGACTTGACCGCGAAGCGTGGCGTACCGGTTAACGCCGACAATGCGGCAGAAACCGCGATCGAGTTGCAGAAGAAAGGTGGTTGTCAAGCCGTGTACCACGCCATCGGGGAACCGGATGTCGACCGCATTATGCAGTCGCCTTACACAATGATTGCCTCCGATGGTGACATCCCGGTATTCGGGAAAGCAGCGCCTCATCCGCGTAGTTATGGTACTTTCGCGAGAGTCTTAGGAGTTTACGTTCACGACATGCACTTACTTACACTGCAGGATGCGATTCATCGGATGTCCGGCATGCCGGCGGCTCGCTTGAGTTTCTATGATCGAGGCTTACTGAGGCCGGGAATGAAAGCGGACATTGTCGTGTTTGATCCGCAAACCGTTCGAGATCAGGCTACCTTCGACAATCCGCATAAATATTCCATCGGATTTAAGGATATCGTCGTTAATGGAAAGCTTGTCCTGAAAGATAGCCAAGTTACAACGGAACGCCCGGGTCGTCTATTATATGGACCGGCTTATAACAAGTCAATGAATCGAGGGAGTAACTAAATGAACATGCATCGCCGTGCCTTCGTCCAGAATACGGCTTTAGGTCTATCCAGTCTGGTAGCTGGCCGAGCTTCGAAAGCTGCCGCGGCGTCTGATCTTCAACCCGTCTATCAGCAACTGCAAGCGAACCACGAAGCAGCCGTAAAGCGCCTCCAGGATTGGATGAAGCAGCCCTCAATTGCTGCCGAGAATCGGGGCATGGCGGAGGGTTGCCAGCTCACTATGGAGTTGCTGAAGGAAGTTGGTTTCGATCACGTCACGAAAGTACCTACGGACGGTCAGCCCGGGGTATTTGCCACACTCGATGCCGGCGCCTCAAAAACCATGGGCGTTTACTTCATGTACGACGTGAAGCAGGTGGACCCTTCTGAATGGTCCTCGCCTCCCTTCGCTGCGGCGCTCGTCGACAAACCGGGCCTGGGGCGATGCATTGTCGGTCGCGGAGCCGTCAACAGTAAGGGGCCGCAATACGCCATGTTATTCGCATTACGAGCGCTAAAAGCCGCTGGGCGAAAACCTCCCGTCAACATCGTGTTCGTGGCGGAAGGGGAAGAAGAGATCGGTTCTCCTCACTTCAAGCAAATCGTCCATCGACCTGAAGTGCTGGCAGCCTTTAAGAAGTCATCCGGAGTCTGCATCCCGTTGGCAAATCAGGCTTCGGACGGGTCCGTGACCTTGAGTCTAGGCGCAAAAGGAGTAGTTGAACTGGAACTCGTCTCCAGCTCTGACAAATGGGGGCGCGGGCCGAAAGCTGATCTGCACTCGAGTAACGAAGCTCGCGTCGACAGTCCGGCTTGGCACCTGGTGGAAGCGTTGGCGACTCTGGTTGGACCTGACGGGCACACGCCTGCGGTGGAAGGCTTTTTCGACAAGACACGCAAATTGACGCCTACCGAAAAAGCCATGATCCGCGAAGCCGCTAAACGTCAAAGTGAAGACATGGTGAAGCGAGAGCTTGGCGTCACTCACTGGATTCATGATGTCGATTACATCGAATCTCTCGAGTTACTTGCCTCGAAACCAACCATCAACATCGAGGGATTAGTAGGCGGCTATACTGGCCCCGGTGGAAAGACCATCCTCCCTCACAAAGCGGTCGCAAAGATCGACATGCGCATCGTCCCGGATATGACTGCCCAAGGGACTCTCACGCTGCTCAAGGCGCATCTCGCTAAGAAAGGCTTTGCAGACATCGAGGTGAACATGACGGGCGGCTACGATCCGACTACGACTTCGGCCACTTCCACCTTCGTCAAAGCTGAGGAATCAGTTTACAAGAAGTTCTCCGTCGATCCAATCATCTGGCCTCGTCTCGCCGGTTCATGGCCGGGCTACATATTCACTGGTCCTCCGTTGGAGTTAGCCGCCATCCAGTTTGGGATGGGTCATGGAAATGGCGCGCATGCCCCGAACGAATACTATGTCATCGATTCGTCAAACCCGAAAGTAGAAGGGTACGATGGTGCGGCTCGCTCTCACCTTGAATTTATGTACCAGGTTGCGTCCATGGCCTAAGTCACAACTCGTCGAAGAAAAGTCCGTGTCCCGATCGCAAACAAAATAACTACGGAAATGCCCAATGCGACGAATATCCAGAACACATTCAAGGTAGGAAAGTCTTGCCCATTGATTTGAGGCACCATCGAATAACGCAATCCTTCGGCAGCATATGTCAGTGGATTTAATAGCGTAGCTATCTGAAACCAACTTATGTGGTTGAGCGCCCCCCAAGGATAGTAAGTGCAGCCCGTGAAGAGTAGAGGAGTGAAGATCAGAGTGAACATAAGACTGATCTTCTCGGGCTTAATAATCGTACCCATCAGAAGACCGATAGTTGCACCCACTAATCCGGTCAAAATAACCATGCCTATCAGCATCGCCATACGATCCGTCCGGACCGAGTAGCCGCTGCCAAGAATCAACCAACCCAGCGGAAAAATAACTGAGCTGGCGACTGCTCCTCGAAGCATCGCAAAGAGCACCTTCTCGAGAGGAACCCACCACACCGGCAAAGGCGACAGCAGACGGTCATCTATTTCCCTGGCGAAGCCGAGATCCAGAACTAGCGGCAGGGTCACGCCTTGCATAGCTGCGATCATGCCCGTCAATGCAACAATACCTGGCAGCATCAGTGCCGCAAAATTGGGCGCGGCCAAACCGATCCCCGGCAACACCTTGCCAAAGATGAACAGAAAAAACAAGGGCTGCATCAATGCTTGCAGTAGAAACGGAACAAACTCGCGGGCAGTAACCACCAGGTCGCGCCGGACCATCGCTAAGAAAGCAGCGGCGGCCAACCGTGTACTGTGTGCAGAGCGACTTACCTGCACGGGTGTATCTGAAATTGTTGTAGAGATTGTGTCGCCCATTAGCGTAAGTGTCTCCCCGTCAAGAAAATGAAAACTTCCTCCAGCGTAGGCTGCTTGACGCTGATATCCCGCACCTCCGCGCGTTCGGAGATGACCGCCTGCGCAACCGTTCCGATGAGAGTATTAGCCGAATCCGCATACACGCGATAACTCAAAAACTCAGATTCTGTCGCCGTTTCCGGAGAAGCTGCCTCATCCGGCACTTCATCTACCTTACTTACTCCGTCAATCGAGTGCAACGCAGCCGACAAGCGACTCCGCACCCCATGACGCTCTGATGACGGTGCGTATGCCCGTAACTGAAGAACAGTGCCTCCTGGCATCAGTTTTTTCAGCTGTGCGGACGTATCATTCACAAGAATTTTGCCATGATCCATTACTGCGATGCGGTGACAAAGGCTGTCCGCTTCGTCCATGTCGTGGGTAGTGAGCAGGATGGTGAGACCTTTTGAATTGAGATCACGAATCCGTTCCCACAAAAACAGCCTCGATTGCGGATCTAAATTGTTCGTCGGCTCATCAAGAAACAGAACGTCCGGCTCATGCATTAGGGCGCGGGCAATCATCAGTCGTTGAGCCATACCGCCGGAGTAACGGTTCACCTTCTCATTTTTTCGATCTCCCAGCCCAAGTTCTCCCAGAAGTCTATCCGCCTTCATCTCGCGCTCTTTCCGCGGAACACCATGATAAGCAGCATGAAAGGTCAGAATCTCGCGAACAGTGAGGCTACGGTCTAGATTGCTCTGCTGCGGCACTACCGCGATCCGCTGTTTCACATAGATCGCATCGCTCACCACGTCAAAGCCCATAATCGAAGCAGATCCTTCGGTCGGAACAATAAATGTCGTGAGAGCGCCGATGATTGTGGTCTTGCCCGCGCCGTTCGGCCCAAGTAGCCCGAAGATCTCACCACGCGAGACTGCGAACGACACGCCATCAACCGCATTTGAGCTTGATTTTGGATATCGTTTCACTAGCTTTCGGACATCGATTGCTGTCCGTTCCAGTAAGTTGTTTTCAGTCAAGCCGGCTTGTCTCCATAGTGCTGGTATTCGAAAACACTAGCACATATGCAGCTTATATTGTTGATCGTAGCTTGTCAGCTTACAGTCAGATAAGTACTGTAACGCTCATCACGTAAGTCAAAGAATGGTCGCAGAAGTAGCGACCCGGAAGACGTATTCGCCTGCCAAGAGCTCTCGTGCCCAATCTTTTTAGCGGCGAGTAGTTGCTGTTTTGTGGCATTGGGCAACTTATCGGTTACAGCAAATAAGACCGACGGGCCTTGCAGCAAGGCCACAGTATTCGGATGTTGCGGATCGACAGCCTCTAAACGCAGCGGTAATGCCAGGTTAAGCTCGATTTCGTCACCATCTCTCCATGTACGTCCCAGATCGGCAAAGCCCGCCAGTATCGACGGCAGAACCCGTTCGTTATTTACACGAATTACCGGTTGGACCTGCGATGACCAGGCGGGAATCCGCAGCCGAATCGCAAATTTAGAAGAACGCGAAGCGCGTACCCGCATCTTGATCAGCCCATGGTTCGGATAATCTCCGCTCTGAGTAAGTGCGAGCTGTGCGCCGTCCGAGTTCGTCCAGCGAAGAGTAGACGGTAAGTAAAGATTTACATAGATATCGCTAGCCGCGCGAAAGTAAGTGAGAATGCGGTAATCCGCCGCAACCTGCGGCAAAGTGCCGGAACAGCACGGCCAGGCATCCGGAAAATATACCTTCTGAGCCGAGAAGTTATAGTCCGAATAATAGAAAGCCCGTCCATTCGGTTCAAGCCTCTTAGCTCCAAGCACCGTGTTATAGAGAACCCGCTCCATGCTATCTCCATACCGACCGTCTCGCGTCACTCGAAGCAGATAACGGGTGAGCTTAAAATGTGCGTAACTGCCGCACGGCGTCTCGAATCCCCGGTGTGTATCGCTAAGACTTGCATACAGCTTGCCGGCGCTTGGAGTGACAAAGCTTTCGTTCGGTCCCCAACCGCCCGTGGCGAAGCTTTGCGTCTCGCTGATCATCCGGAAAGCGTTGTCCGCGGCATGAAGATGTTTTCGGCTGCCTTCGGCGAGAAACGCCTGCATGGCCGAGCTCAAAGCATTGCAATAGCTGTAAGCGTGATGCCCAGGAAGTACGTTCTCGTTCTCCGAGAGCGGATCGAAGAAGGTCCGGTCAAGCAGAAAGCGCTCGGCCAATCCTCGATATCGCTCGCCTGCTCCGACCTTCCAGGCAAGGAACAGATTCTCCGGCAGCGTGTAAGACTCGTCCCATGTATAGTCATTCGACGTATTCTCGCCGATGGATTGCCGCCACATTCGCTGCGGCTCGTCTCGATCCAGCGCGCTTGGCGGAAGATGAGGCTCAGCAGCATCGGTTGTCCGATTCAGGAGCGTTAAGGCATTAGCCGAGCCTCCGAAACGGTGTGCATCGATAAGACCGATGACCATTTTGTCGTAATTGTAAGCGGGGTACCGAAAATTCGTGTAGAATTGTCCCGAAATGGCCGGTTCATACAGAGCAAGCAATCGCTCCAACTTCGCTTTTGTGGCAGGGTCGCCGCTAGCGGCATATCCGCGCGCCAGTGCCGAGATCCATTGGCCGAAACAGTGGGCCGGCGCAAAACCATGACCGCCGCTTTCGGTCTTGTGAAGAGGAACTTCGTCGTACCATCCGCCCAGCTCCGGACCCGGCGCAGGAAGACCAGCCCGCAATCGCCACGGCTTCAACAGACTGTCTTCATTCAAACCGACAAGAACCGATTGTGTCTGTTCAAACTGTGTCTGGGCAAGCCCAGGTGCAAGCTCAACATCTCCGTAACCGAACTCTTGAAGTGGAGTTCGGTCATCGGTGGCGTCCGATCCGGCGGAACAGAGCGCAGCCGCGCCCAATGCCGCTGCAGACTTTAACACTGAACGACGAGATGTCATGGCTTCAACCCATGGACGACGGGTCATGAGTCGTGCCGTCAAAATCTTCTGACGTCTTAAAGCGTTCGAAGCGCCCGCTAAGTGCGCCCTCCCGCGTCTTCGTCACCAGAGCTTCCAACTGTAGCTGGCTCAGCGGTTGAAACGTATGCATCGCTTGAAAAGCCTGTTCCAGCCGCTCCATTGAATCGCAACCGCTAATAACCACTGAAGTCGGCAGGTTGAGCGCGTAATGCAGACACTCGATGCCGGTAATCGATCCGGACCCAAAAATCTGGCCAGAAGCGAGCGGCTTCATTCCGAGTACTGCGGTCCGCTCCTTGACGAGCCGGGGAACCACCTCGTGAGCGAAGCTTCGGAATTGGAAGTCGAGAACATTCAAAGGCATCTGACAGCTATCGAAGTGAAAGCCGTTCTTCGCGGCCATGTCGAGCATGTGCAGGTGAATGGAGGGGTCCTTGTGGCCCGTAAACCCTATATAGCGAACCTTGCCGGCCTGTTTAGCCGCCATGACAGCCTCGTGCGCTCCGCCCGGCCCAAAATATCGGCCGGGATCCGTCATGCGAATGTTCTCGTGAAACTGTATGAGATCGATATGGTCGGTCTGCAAACGGCTGAGCGATTGATCGATCTGCTTGGCAGCGGCCGCTCGCGTCCGGCCGTTGTATTTAGTCATCAGGAATGCCCGCTTCCGGTATCCGTCTCGGAGAGCCTTTCCCATGCGGATTTCGCTGCCGCCGTCGTGATAGTCCCAGGAGTTATCGAGAAAGGTAATCCCTCGATCAAGCCCTGTCCGTATGATGCGAATGCCTTCGGCTTCATCCGGTACGCCAATGTGATAGCCACCGATACCGATCGCCGATACACGTTCTCCGGTAGACCCTAAATTTCGAACGATCACTCCGTCGTGAGTCTCCGCTTGCAAAGTCGCTGCAATCGGCAATGCCGCAAGACCCTTAATAAACTCCCGTCGTTGTAAGTCTGATATCTTCATGCCGCGCTCCCCACTCCAGAACCAGTTTATTCCTCTTTTGGGAGCACGAGATTCGGCGCCGCACCTTAAAGTGCCTCGATCTGACCCTCACGGGCGAACAATTGTGAACGCTCCAACGCTATCGCGGTAAGAGAGGCAAGCGCATGCAGAGTCGAATCGCTCAACTCGGTTCCCGACACCGTCAGCGCCCCAACCGGACGAACACCCAGCCGCAAAACAAACGTCCGAGTGCCGTCGCCGAAATCGAGGAAGTCTCGATCTTCCTGGTATGCTCCTCGCGTCAGGGCTTTCAGGGATTCGCCTTCGCCGGCAATCTGGCACTCCGATTCACTCGCATCGAACAAAGCCAGCGAACAAACGGGGAGTTTTTGAAAAAGTAGACGAGCTATATCTGCTGCTCTTACGATTTCCCGATCGATTAACAGCAGCTGGTGCGCCACGTCATAAAAAATCTGCAACTCTCGTTCCCGACGCATCGCACAGTCGGCCTGCCGGCGCTGTCCGATTGACAAGCGGCTCACCAGCAAAGCAGAGAATTCGAAAACGCTCAATGCCACCCAATTCTCGCGTTGAGCAATAAAAAAGGTGAAGAGTGGAGGCAAAAAAAGATAATTAAGGCAGCAGTTAGCAACAACCGATATAACGGTGGCCTGCCAAAAACCGGAGTGAACCGCGACCACAAGCACCAGCGCCAACTCCAGAAAACCTGCTGCCGCAAAATTCAAATGAAGTTGGTAGGCGGCTAACGCAGTCATGAACACTACTGCCAACCCGCCGGCCACCCATGAAATCGATTTCTTCCAGTACATTTCTCTATTGCGTGACAATCATCACCTGGTGTCCGGACCTCCTTAGCCACCTCGCAAGAAAACCGTCCTTGATAGACCGGAATCGATTGCCGCCGCCTCCAATCAGCACAATAGAATCCTGGTCCAGCGCCTGCCGCAAACACTGATAGCGGTCACGGCAAAGCCTTACGTCGAAATAAGTGCCAATCGGACAGTCTTGAAACCACGTAGAAAATTGTCGAGCCCGAAAGCTGGTTTGAACGGCAGGACGATCAATCGGCAGCGCGTATGGGACAACCTGCGGCACTAACACCCGTATCGACCTGTCAAGTTCGTGAGCAAGTTCTGCTGCCCGTTTCAGAGCAAGTAGAGTAGCTCTTACATCCGTAAAAACAACCGTAAGCGCTAACTTCCTGTCACAACTAAGATCTTCCGGTTTAGGGGTCAGAACAGAGGGATTTGAGCAGTACGAGGCTGCATCTCGGCGGGTAATCATTAGAGCCTCCAAAATCAAGATATGATTCCGGCCCTAAAGAACCAATCAGGAGTACATAAATAAAGCCTAAAGACGACATTACTCTTCGGTCTCCCCTACCCAAACGGCTGATGCCAAATCAAAAAGTTAAGTCGATAGTTGAAGTATGAGTAGTGAACAAGTATCTTCCCTCAGCGATCTTTCGCAGACAATCACTAAATTGGTCACGAACGCAGCGCATGGTCTGGTTGCAGTAAAAAGTCCGTCCGGTCGCACAGTGACCGGAATCGGATTGCAGGATGGCCTGATCGCAGTGGCGCACCATAGCTTCAGCCGCGAAGAAGAGGTCCAAGTCGTCACGGCGGATGGTAGCGAAGCGAAAGCCACGCTCCTCGGTCGAGATCCGAGCGTGGACCTGGCGATTTTGAAAGCACCAGATGCGAGCGTTCAACCACTCGCAACATATAATTCCGACTCACCCAAACCAGGCATGCTCGCCGTCGTAGTCGGTCTAACTGCCGACGTAGGTCCGTCGGCAAGCCTTGGTATCGTTGGCGCTGTTGGAGGACCGCGCCGAACCTGGCGCGGAGGAATGCTCGACTCCTTCCTGCGCTTGGACGTCAACCTCTATCCTTCACAATCCGGTGCGGCCGTGATTGATATCGAGGGCCGCCTTCTCGGAATGGCAACATCAGGATTGCTGAGGCACTCCGCCCTATGTGTCCCCGTGGAGACGATCCACCGGGTTGCACAAGAAATCTCCAAAGAAGGCCGAATCCGGCGAGGTTACCTCGGAGTTGGAGTGCAACCGGTGATTCTGCCAAAAACTCTGCGGGAGAAGCTTTCTCGGTCCACTGAAAATGGCGTGATCTTGGTCAGCATAGAACCGGACTCACCGGCAGAGCAAGCAGGTTTTCAGCTCGGCGACATCTTACTCACGCTTGGAAACAAATCGACCAGCGACATCGATGAGTTGCAAACAGCGTTGCGCGGCAGTGCCGCTAATACCGCTTTGGAAGCTTCGATAATTCGAGGTGGCGAACCTCTGAAGATCACCGTATCGGTCGGTGAACGCGCCAAGAAAGACTAACAAGTGTCCATCCCAGTTCCAGGCCACATTGCCGAACAGTTACGCAGGTCGACGGTTCAGATCTGCTGCCATGACCCTCATCGAAGCAGTGGCTCCGGATTCGTAATCTCTCCCGAACTCGTGATAACTAATGCTCACGTCCTGTCGGCTGCACCTCCTGTTGTGAACTCTTGGGAGGGTAAGTCGTTACCAGGCAAGTTGCTGAGGATGGATAGCCGGCGTGACGTGGCTCTGGTTGAAGTGTCGGGCCTTCAATCTCCGCCGGTTTCCCTGACTGATTCCAACGATCTGAAACCGGGCGCTCCGGTATTTGCTGTGGGCAATCCGCTTGGATTTGTCGGAGCTGTTTCCAGCGGCGTCATACATTCCGGAACTTTCTTCCTACAGCAGGGCGCTCACAGTCTCAACTGGATCTGCTCCGATTTGCGGCTTGCGCCTGGTAACTCCGGAGGTCCATTAGCCAACTTCAGGGGCCAGGTTCTCGGCATGAACACGATGATCGCAAGCAGCGGAATCGCGCTCGCAGTTCCGTCCGAGGCTCTAAAACGCTTTCTGGAGGGCAAACCGGAACGTTCAAGCTTAGGCGTCGTTCTAAGACCGGTCCAATGCAAGGACCACGGCATGGGCTTGCTGATTCTCAACGTGATCCCAAATGGAGGAGCGGATTTGGCGTCACTCCTGCCGGGCGACATCCTGATTTCATCGAACGGTCAGAGATTCAAATCTCCAAGTGATCTGCAACGGAAAATCTTGGGAGCTAAGGATGGAATCCTCAGACTCGAATTCTATCGCGGAAACCAAACTCATCTCAGAAAGGTAACCGCCGTGCTCTCGCCGGAGCAAGGACAACACGCCGCTTGACCCGCGTCTTAGTAATTGCCGGAACAACTACAACAGCCAGGCGCATTGCGGACTTATTCGACAAAGACGATCGAATCGAAATCGTGGGAGCACGAGCTTTCCGTCCCACGATCTTCGCCGAAATGATTTTCGCTGAAGTAATTGTCGCCGTGAACGTACCCGTGGACCAACTGCCGCCGGAAGGAACGATTGTCTATCTGACCGACATCCTCGAACCGGTTCACTTCAACAAACAGATAAAAGCATGGCTGCCCGCCGAACCCTCCTCCGGCGAGTTACTGGCAGCAGTGCTGGCGGCGTCAAATGAATTAACCGTCCTTACAGCGGAACAGGCGAGAAGCCTCTTGTCATTTGCAGACAGGCCATCGCCCAAACGGCAGGTCGTCGAAGCCCTCACGAACCGCGAACTCGAAGTTCTGCGCCTGCTTGCAAGCGGATGGGGAAATAAACAGATCGCTGGCAGACTCGGAATCTCAGATCATACTGCCAAGTCTCATGTGGCACAAATTCTCGCCAAGCTAAACGCCGCCAGCCGCACCGAAGCAGTGACCATTGCAATTCGAAGCGGTTTGATACCAATATGATGTTCGTCTAAGCTGGCGTCCTCACTGAATTAGGAAATCACGGCAATCCCTGCTAAACTACAAAAGTCTTCTGCTGTAATCGTCCTTTGCTGAGTGGTTGTTTCCACTTTTCTTGAATCTCCTCCGTTATTGAAATCGGCGGTTTTGTTCATATAAGGGCGTCTTGCCGGTACTCGGCGCATTTGACTCCTTTTTATGAATAACTTCTCTGAACTTACACTCGATCCGTTTCTCCACCAGAACCTGGCTCGTAACTTATTCGTCGAACCGACTCCGGTTCAGGCTAAATCGATTCCTCCAGCGCTGGAAGGCGCTGACATCGTTGCCACTGCCCAGACTGGAACGGGCAAAACCTTAGCGTTCTTGTTGCCGATCATGCAACACCTGCTCGAGGAGCGTGCGGGTGCCGACAAGCGAACGCCGAATTCCCAAATCCAAGCGCTAGTGCTCAGTCCCACTCGTGAGTTGGCGCTTCAAATCGCCGATACCTTCAGCAAACTTTCGGTCAGCACAGGCCTCCGCGCGGCGGTCGTAGTTGGCGGACTCAGCGAGCAGACTCAGCTCAATGCAATCCGACGAGGTGTGCAGATCGTCATCGCCACGCCCGGCCGTCTGGAAGACTTTCTCAAGCGCAAGCTGATAGATCTTCGCGCCGTTTCCACTCTCGTCTTGGACGAAGCCGACCGCATGCTGGACATGGGCTTTCTTCCCGCTATTGAGAAGATTTTGGCAATTCTGCCGAAATCACGCCAAAGCCTGTTCTTCTCCGCAACGATGGAGAAGGACGTGGAACGTCTTATAGCCCGGCACTCCGACAATCCCATCAGGATCGCAATCGGCGGCAGCTTGAATCGGACCCCTGACCAAGTCGACCTTCACCTCTACGAAGTCGAAAACGACATGAAGTTTGGCTTGCTTCAGCACATGTTGAACGAAGAGTCCGGTTCTTTTCTCGTATTCGCCCGCACCAAGCACGGCACGGATCGTCTGGCCAAGAGACTTTCGGCGTCAGGTATGCGCGCGGTGGCCATGCACGGCAATCGTACGCAAAACCAGCGAAACCAAGCTCTAGCGGGATTCCGGGAGGGCCGTTATCGAGTGCTTGTCGCCACTGACGTAGCCGCTCGCGGTATTCACGTCGATAGTGTCGCTCACGTGGTGAATTTCGATCTTCCACAAGGTCCGGACGATTTCATCCATCGCGTCGGTCGCACCGGTCGAGCGGGACAGCGAGGCGCTGCCTCTACTTTCGTCTCACGATCAGAACGCGGAGAAGTAAAGCGCATTGAGCGCGAATGCAGAGTGAAGCTGATCCGTCGAGACTTCTCGATCGAAGCGGTCAAACTGTGCAGCGAAAAGTCTGATCGTGAAGCTCTCGCGTTCACAGAAAAGCAGGCCGAAAATCCGCCGGCTCGGGCGCCGTACAAAGCGCATAGCGTCTTTGCCGGGCAAAAACCCCGTCGTTTCCAGCCAAAGGGCCATTTTTCTCGGACATCCGCTCGTCCTTAAACTTCACTTCTCGTGTGAAAGATCGGTAAGTGGCCTCTGCTCCTGCTGGTCGTAATAGTTTGCGACAAGCTTCGCAAAAGGCCACAGTGCGAGGCTCGCGATGCCGGCACAAAGCAGGATAACGATTAGTAGCTCATTTTCTTGTCGATCACGTTTGATCCTCGATTCTCGCTTCTTACGCAGCTCTCTCTTTAAGCTTGACTCGGAAGAGGTCGCGAAATCTCTAATAGCTAGAGATTTCCGAGCAAAAGGAGACGCCATGTTGCGACAGTATGTAGCAACATAGAAACTTTTGCCTCCTTGTTCCTATGAGCGGGACAACCCTGACGACTAACGCACTGAAATCGATCTCGACCGGCCTATATTTCCCGGCCGTCTACTTCTCCATTGGAGCCAGAGGAACTTCAGAGCCAGGCAACTCTGCAGTTCGCCTTGAACCCTGGCCGTCGGGAAGAGAAAACGATACCGTCGAGCCTAAACTGCTCGATTCGATTGTGAAGCCTACCTTAGCTCCGTAACAGAGTTCCAGTCTTCTCCGGACGTTATCAAGACCAACGCCAAGCCCCTCAGAGCGGCGCTGGGAAAAGCCAGGGCCTTCATCTTCCACCCTTACGGTCACGTCGCGGCCGGTCCTCGTAATCGTGAGACGAACGACAACGGCACCGCTCGAAGCTGCGCCGTGCTTGATAGCGTTCTCAACCAGCGGTTGGATACTAAGAACCGGAATGATGATGGATCGAACTTGATCCTCCACTAACATCTCACTCGTAAGCCGGTCACCTAGTCGGAGAGCCTCGATCTCGAGATAGGCCCTCACTAAATCCAGTTCCTCCGCCAGCGACACATACATGCGACGGGTTTGCAGACGCGCTCGAAAGATCTCGGCAAGATTGAGGACCAGCTTTCTTGCTTCAGGCGATCCCCGTCCTATGGTTCCGTACAACGTGTTGAGCGCGTTAAAGAAGAAGTGAGGATTGATTTGAGCTTGTAATGTATGGAGTTCCGCCTGACTTACAAGTTGTCCCATCTGTTCGTTTCGAAAACGCTCGATTCTGGCAACGATCGCAATGCTGATTCGCTGAAGTAACGATAGATCCTCGCTAAGAAAGCGACGTCCGCCCGCTCTCGCTCCTAAAATCACCCAGGCCCGGTCTCCCTTTGAAAATCGAAGCGGCAGCAGCACAGCTGTCCAATCGGGCAACCCAAGCGCTAGTCGTCGCGATAAGTCAATTACGGTCGGCTGATCGAATGTCCAAACACTCTCACCCTTTATCACAGCAGAGCTTTTGCTGGTGAAATAATTCGCAACGTCGCGCCTCGTTCTATCTAAAAGCTCCTGCTCGGATGCCCCACCACTGTCTTGTAACGATTGAAATAGCGCATCGAGCGAACGTCGTCGAAAGGCTAACGTCGTCATTAGTCTCTGAGTCTTCTGCAACGTACGCGCAAGCAAATACAACAGAAATCCGAGTGCCGTAAGCAGCAGCCCGCGATCGAAATCGGAGTGACTTGCTGAACTCCAGAGATGAAATCGTTCGTTCACAAGTGAAACGCCCCAGAGCCAAATCGATATTGCGAGTGCGCTTATCGCAAATCGCAGAAAGACATCCAACAGAAGGAATCGATAATTTTGGAGAAGTACAATCAGCGCGATTGGAATTGCTAAGTGGCGCCAAATTGCTTCTCCAATCCAAACCTCGGTCGTGTGCCCTGACTGAAAGTGAAGAAAGGAAGTAGCGAAGATAACGAGTGAAAGAAATGCCACTCGATTGGGCTTAGGCGTGTTCAATTCCTCTGTCGAGCCAAGCTCAAACCAAACCCAAACTCCAAGGCTGAGTAGAGCGAATCCAAACGAAAGTAAGAGCAAAGACAGGCGTGAACGTCCTGCACCGAAAACTCCGCTTTCAAACTGAACCAGTATCGCCGCTGCGCTGAGCGCATAGCCAACAAAGGCGATCCTCTTCCAACGATTTTCTAATGAGATGTGAAGCAGAACCGCGGGAAGCATGCTCAGTGAGCAAAAACTGACCACAGTCGCGAAATGCACCTGTTTAATGCCTAACGTAGTTGCAAATCCTAGAACGACCAGTTCACTCACGTTCCAGAGAAAAACAAGACTGGCAGCCACAATGCTGAGTCTGTTCTCTAACTGGATGTCGAAGCGTCGCTCTCGTACAAAAAGTAAAATTAAAAAGCCAAACAGGAAACTGCCGACACAGTGGCCAACGGTATCGACGAAAACCGAACTGTGCCAGCCGAAATGTTGAGACATCGAAACTAATCGCTCTCTGAAACCGCTTCTGACACCGGGGATAAAAGAGTCTTGCTGGAGTGTGCAGAGGGCCTCTTCGTCAAAAGAACAAAACTCAAAGCTCTTCTTGGATCACACCAGCACAACGTACCGGTAGAACCCTCGTGTCCGAAAGTGTCCGATGAGCAACTTCGGCCGAACGTACCGTTGTTCAACATCCAGCCTAGTCCCCACCTTCGTTGTAATCCGGATGTTTGAGTAGTCACCATAGCCAAGGCAGTTTCGGGCTTAAGGACTCCGTCGTTAGGATGAGAGAAGTATTGTAAAAATCTTGCCACATCGGGCCCGCTTGCATGTGCTCCGCCCCAGGGAGAGGCCAGATTTCGCCAATAACTGCTATTCCAACCCCGATCGTTCTTTTCGTCCACTTGGCAAAGCATGGTCTCTGAGACCGATCGTCCGCCCAAACCTAACGAAGTCCTTGTGTCCCGCCTCAGTTGAAAATGGAAGAAGCGTTCCGCCGTTAAGATACGGGAGAACGCATGAAGAAGCAACGGAAGCACTATAGCGGAGAAGAGAAAGTGGCGATTCTGAGGCGGCACTTGCTGGAGGGGGTGGCGGTCTCGAAGCTGTGCGATGAGATGGGGTTGCAGCCGACCGTTTTCTATCGCTGGCAAAAGGAACTGTTCGAGAATGGAGCCGTGGCTTTTCAAGCCAAAGGACGCGCTGACCAGCACGCCGAGCAGGAACGCATCGAGTATCTGGAAAAGAAGATGCAGCGTAAGGATGAGGTCCTGGCGGAACTGATGGCCGAGCATATTGCTTTAAAAAAAGATCTTGGGGAGCTCTGAACGGAGTGTGGGTGGCGCACGACGTGCGAGACCAAGTGGTGGACTTTGTGCGGCGCTGGTCGGAAGCATCGGACATCAAAACCGGCCAGTTCGTGGAATGGCTGGGCGTAACCGCAAGCAAGTTTTACGACTGGCAAGCGCGCTACGGTTGCGTCAACGAGCACAACGGCTGGGTTCCCCGGGATTTCTGGCTTGAGGAGTGGGAAAAGCAAGCCATTTTGCAGTTCCAGGAAGACCACCCGCTAGAGGGCTATCGCCGCCTGACGTTCATGATGCTGGATCGCGACGTGGTGGCCGTGAGCCCGTCCAGTGTATGGCGGGTGTTAAGCCAAGCCGGGCGGCTCGGGAAATGGCATCCGGCGTCGAAGAAAGGAACCGGCTTCGCGCAGCCGCCGGCGCCGCACCAGCATTGGCACACCGATGTGTCCTACATCAACATCGCCGGTACGTTCTATTATTTGTGCAGCGTGCTGGACGGCTTTAGCCGCTTCATCGTCCATTGGGAACTGCGCGAATCGATGCGCGAGGCCGACATCGAAATCGTGCTGCAAGCGGCCCGCGAGAAGCACCCGCAAGCCACTCCGCAGATCATCTCCGATAACGGCCCGCAGTTCATCGCCCGCGACTTCAAAGAGTTCATTCGCATCGCGGGCATGACGCATGTGCGTACCTCGCCGCATTACCCGCAGTCGAATGGAAAAATTGAACGCTGGCATCAGTCGCTCAAAAGCGAATGCATCCGGCCCGGAACACCACTGACAGCAGACGATGCGCGACGCTTGATTGGCCGCTATGTCGAGCACTACAATGCTGTGCGCCTGCACAGCGCCATCGGCTTCGTGTCTCCTGCGGACATGCTCGCCGGACGGCAACAGCAGATCCATCAAGAGCGCGACCGCAAGTTAGAAGAAGCTCGACGGCAACGTCAACTCCGGAGGCAAGCCGCTTGAAACATTGTTCGAGCCCCGCCCTTTTCGGAGCTACAATACCCTTGCCAGGCAAAACAGAAGCAGGCACTGCGGGGACGCAACCATGCCGAGGGATAACCTGGTGGGCTCATCGAGACGATGACTGGGGCGTGGAACTCCCCGTTCCGCGCTCCTCCCAAACAAACATCGGATCGGTAGACCCAAATGCCTTGAAAATCCCCGCCCGCAGGGCGGAATCTACACTAACGGAAAACGCTCGCCTTCCATTTCAGGCTGAACCGGAACACTTGACATACCGAGTGGTCTGTAAACATGTTCGCGCAGGAAGTCTGGAAGAGGCTCTCGACTCACTCGCGACACGATTTCACCTGCCAGCAAAATACCCATACTTTGATATCGCCATTCGCTACCCGGAACGAAAAGCAAGGGAGTGCGGCACGTGAAAGCGACAAACTCTGACAAAGGCGCGTGTTGTTTCCGCAATGCCTCGTTATTTGGCAACATATCGGGCAAGCCTGAAGTATGAGTTAGCAAATGTTTCACTAAGACCTGTTCCCGGCCATCACCTCGGAATTCAGGAATAAACTTCTGGACTCGATCAGTCAGCGAAACTTGCTTTCGATCTACTAAGATCATCAATGCGGAAGCGGTCATTGGTTTAGTAAGCGACGCCAGCAAAAACACAGCGTCAGTATTCAAGGCTTTTCCGAAGGCCCGGCTCTCTACTCCTGATTGGTGATGAACAACCAGCGTTGCCGCCGAAAGCTGCTGGGAGGCAGTCTGCTCTTGAATAATCCCAACTGCCTCCTCAAGCCTGCCTCGCTTGACAGCCAGCATTGCACTCCCCAGCAACATATCTCTCCGCGTCATTTCGACCGCCAGCATATCGCTTCCATATTCGAGTTTCTTAGGGCGGACGGTCTTCGTAGCCTGCCGGCGCAAATTCAACTGCCGGCATTCCACTCCGGACGGGTACGCTCTTCCGAACGGCTGGAGAATCACGCCACCGCCGCGCACCATAGCCACTGAGGACAATGGTGCTGGACCTTGTTACCTCGCCGGACGATCGCGTTGTCATTGCTTCGCATTCCGGCTACGATCCTCAAAAGCTGTTGGTTCCGGACCAGAAATCAGAAGAAGCTCTTCAGAGAATCAGACTGAAAGCTTCAGGCGGATTCAAGATGAAAGCCATGCTCCCGATGATCACTAACAATCCGAGCAGCACAAAAAGCACGTTTAGAAACATAGCAGGCCCGTTTATCGCTCGATCAGGATATCCTACCATCGTCAAGCGCGCAGCTTTAAACTGTTCGGCAGTCCGTTCGCTTCCCAGATTAGTCACTTCATGTGCAAACGATGCTTACTTCATCGATTCGCCCTGTACTCTAACGTATTGACAATATGCGTGTGCTGATCGTGGACGACGAACCCGTGGCTCGCAAGATTCTCCGTGAAGAACTTGAACTGCTCGACTCCGTGCAGATCATCGGAGAAGCCGAGAACGGTGAAGTTGCTCTCCTGAAAGTCACCTCCTTACACCCCGATGTTGTCTTCTTGGACATCCAGATGCCGGTCATGGGAGGATTCGATCTGCTCGAACACCTCACGGGAGGATATCTCCCTGTTATCGTCATGGTGACCGCTTACGATGAGCACGCTATCCGGGCGTTCGAAGCGGGTGCGATCGATTATCTCCTCAAACCGATCAGCCATCAAAGGCTCCTCCAAGCTGTCGATCGAGCAAGCCGGATGTTTCGCAGCCCAGGTCAGGCGGCAGAGAACCTGGCGCAACTTCAGGCGATCGCCGCTCCCGCTGCAAAGCCGCCCCGGCTTCGGAAAATCGTGGGCAAACTCGGTGAAGAATACTTCCTGCTCAGCCCGAATGAGGTGCTGGCCTTCCAGGCAGAAGGCGACGTTACATGGATCATCACTCCCAAGCAGAGATTTATGGCCACACAGAATCTAAAAACCATCGAGGAGCGAATGCGCAATAGTGCATTTCGCCGGATTCACCGCAACGCCCTCGTAAATCTGGAACAGATCCGAAAAATGAGCATGATCACCAGCCAGCGTTGGCTTGTGACCCTCAACAATGGCCAGGAGTTCATTGTCAGCAAACGTCAGGCGAAAAACGTGCGCGATGTCCTGAACTGGTAAGTTGCCTGGCCGCCTGTACCCCGATTTAGTTCACTCGCCGCCTATTGAGTTCTTTCGTTCGAATTGAATCAGAAATTCTTCCCAAACGAGTTCTGATGAAGGATCAAAGCTCAAAGGAGCATTGATCTAAATCCAATTCGGGAGTGTTCGTGCGCAGTCTTTCACTTATTCTGTCTTTTCTTCTGGTGCTGGCGATTGGAGGGTCAACCTCGCAAGTGTCCGCACAGTCTTTGGGCAACGCCGGTACGGTCGAGGGCACGGTCATGGATCCATCGGGCGCTAACGTTCCGGGAGCTAAAGTGATTCTCGAGAATGTCGTCAGCGGTTACAACCAAACCGTAACCACCAACTCGAACGGCAGTTATCGACTCGTAAACATACCGCCTAATGCCTATCACCTATCCGTGGCTGCTTCAGGCTTCGCGGGATTCGCCGAGGACTTGACCGTTCGCAATTCGCTTCCTATTCGAATGAATGCCAAGCTTGCAATAGGTACGTCATCCACTGCCGTCACCGTGGAATCCAACGGCGCCGACCTGGTAGAAGCTGATCCATCCGCCCACGTGGACGTTGACCGAAACCAGATCAATAATCTTCCCACCTTCGATCCTGGCGGCGGTCTAAGCCAGGCAATCACTTACAGTACGGGCGGCGTGGCGGCCGACGCCAATGGCTTCTTTCATCCGCTTGGCGACCACGCCCAGGTCACGTTTATGGTTGACGGTCAGCCGATCAGTGATCAGCAGAGTAAAGTGTTTTCCACACAGCTGCCGACCAGCGCCATCCAGAACATGGAATTAATCACCGGAGCGCCGGAAGCGGAATTCGGAGACAAGTCGAGCCTGATTGCGCAGATCACCACACGCTCCGGTCTGGGCGCTATGCGACAGTTTGGCAGCGTCGACGCTTACTACGGCAGTTTCGGGTCGGTCGGAGGAGATGTATCCTACGGGTTTGGAAACGAAAAGATGGGCAACTTCCTGGCCGTCGATGGAACCAGAAGCGGTCGTTTTCTCGACACGCCCGAATTCTCCGCATTTCATGACAAGGGCAATAACGGTACGATATTCGACCGCTTCGATCAGCAGATCAGCCCCACCGACGTCTTTCACCTGAACCTGTTTGTAGCGCGGAACTGGATCCAGATTCCTAACAGTTACGACCAACTCGGCCAGGACCAACGGCAGCGGGTATTTACCTGGAACGTCGCGCCCGGTTATCAGCATACCTTCGGCTCGCACGTGCTGCTCACCGTGAATCCTTACGCTCGCAAGGACCAGTTTCACTACTATCCGAGCGGAAATTTATTCAATGACACGCCCTCCACCCAAAGCCAGGATCGAAGTCTTTTCAACTATGGAATACGAAGCGATCTTGCCATCACCAAGGGTCGGCACAACATCAAGCTGGGCCTCGATTTGAAGCAAACGCGATTAAACGAGCAGTTCGCTTTCGGCATCACCGACCCGACCTATAACGCAGTTTGCAATGACGCTGGCGGCAACGCGATCACCGATGCGACGGTGATTGATCCGAACTCGTGCCAGGGTCTTGGCTACACGGCTAACCCGAATCTGCAACCTGGTCTCATTCCTTACGATCTTTCGCGGGGCGGCAATCTTTTCAACTACAACGCTCATCACAACATCAATCAATATGCTTTCTATGGACAAGATGCGATCACGCTGGGCAATTTCCTGCTGACGCTGGGCCTGCGCGGAGATCTTTACTACGGACTTACTTCCGGCAGTCAACCGGAGCCCAGAGCCGGGCTGGCGTATAACATTAAAGAGACCAACACCGTCCTCCGCGCCGCTTACTCCCACACATATGAAACGCCATTCAACGAAAATCTGCTTCTTTCGAGCGCCTCAGGGTTGACGAATGGAGTAGCCCAAAATATTCTGGGCGTGAACTCCACGCCGGCCATCCGCCCAGGAATCAGGAATCAGTACAATACCGGCTTTCAGCAGGCAATCGGCAAGTATATTTTGATTGACGCCGATTATTTCTGGAAGTATACGCGGAACGCGTACGATTTCAGCGTACTGCAGAACACGACCATTACGTTTCCGATTGCCTGGTCTCATTCGAAATTGGACGGGGTCACGGCGCGCGTGAGCACGACGAATCTCCACGGCTTCACCGCATACTGGACGGTCGGTCACACCAGAGCACGTTACTTTCCGGATCAATCGGGAGGACTACTGAATACTTCGCTCGTTCCGCCAGGCGTATTCCGAATCGATCACGATCAGGCTCTTCAATCTACGGTTTTGGCCCGGTATGAGATCAACAAACATGCCGAGTATGTTGAAATGACCTGGCGCTATGACAGCGGGTTAGTGGTGAGCGGGGTACCGGATGTGTCTTCCGCACTTGGATTAACGCCAGCCCAGCAGGTGGATATTGGACTGTCGTGCGATGGAGTGAGCGCGACACTAACGAACCCGTTCAACCCGTCGTCAACCTGCAACGTAGGCAAATCCACGCGCCTGAACCTGCCGCAAACCGGAACCGAGAACGACGACCATAACCCGGCCCGCGTGAATCCGAGGAACGTCTTCAATCTGAGTGTTGGGACCGACAACCTTCTACACACGGAAAAGCGGGAGCGTTTTACGGCTGCCATTCAAGTTGAGAATCTGACCAACGTGGTTGGACTGTACAACTTCCTGTCGACCTTCAGCGGAACGCATTACCTGCAACCCCGCACCGTCATTGTTAGGTTGGGCTTCGTGTTTTAGCGTGAGAATATAGACTCATGAATAGTGCTGAGCTCTCAGAATTCAGGTACACAGGTCAATCTTGCCTTCGGGCGGACCGGGCTGTCGGTGACACTTCCGCCCGGCCCGAAGTATCAAATACTCGAGACTCGTTCAGCTAAACCGATCGCCAACGTTCCGAATTCGTTAGCGTCGGCTTTAGACTTTCCGATTGCCAGCGTCGGGTTAGAGGAACTTGCGAAGGGCAAAAGGAGCGCTGCGATCTCGGCTTGCGATATCACCCGGCCTGCGCCCAATTCGATTACATTGCCTCCACTTCTAGTTCTTTGACCGCCTGATTGATTGCCTTTTGTAGCCGAACTGGCGCCGTGCCGCTTTCCGGTCAAATGTCCAATTGATCCGGGTTTGCCGTCGGTTGATGTCACGATTCCATGCTCCTGCTTCGCGGCGGAGTGTTTGCAGGTCCGGAATTCGACGAGTGCCGAGACATTGCCGCGAGAACAGCCCGATTTCAATTTCCGCCTGATTGAGCCAGCTTCCGTGTTTCGGAGTGTAGTGGACGGTGAATCGATCCCACACTTGCCCTCCGACGTCTTCGCCGAGCAGGTCGGTCAGGGATTTGCGGCGGTGGATGTTCAGGTTATCCATAACTAAATGGATGGTACGCGCTTCGGGGTACTGCATGGCGAGGTCGAAGACTACCTGCGCGAACTCAACAGCGGACCGATCGGGCGTGGCGAAGGTGAAGTGGCGACCCGCCTTCGGCTCTACGGCGCAGAAAACGTTCGCGGTGCCGCATCTCTTGTATTCGCTGTCGTGACGCGCCTCGCGGCCCGGCGCCGCAGCTGATGGCGGACGCACTTCGGAGTGAAGGCTGATCGGCTTCTCATCCACGCAGACCACCGGTTCTGCGGCATCGTATGGCTTTTCGTACGTCCCGAGCACATCTTCCATGTTTTCGATGTACTCATCGGTGAGTTCCGGGACGCACCACATTTTTTTCCCGCCACGGCTTGAGGTCGTGGCTGAGCAGAAGAACCCGGATCGTTTCCCGTCCCACACGCGGAACCAGTCGCTTCTTCACAGCTTGTTCGGCCACGAGCCGCACGGTCCAGCGGGCATGGCCTTCCGGCGGACCGGCGCAGACCATGGCGATAATCCTCTGCTTCTGACTGTCTTCAAGCAGAGCAGCCGCACCCGGGCGTTCTTTTTCATATACAGCCCGCTCGAAGCCGCCCGCTACATAACGATGCCCCACCTTTCGAATCGCCTGAGGTGTCAGTGGTATGCACTCGGCAATGCGCGGCGCACTGACGCCCCGCGCCAGTTGCAGCAGGGCCATGGCACGCAACACAGCCCGCACCGGCTGAACGCCACTGCTTAGCATTCTCTCCAGCTCTTTTTGATCCTTCTTCGCGACCTCAATACGCAGCGGGAGGCGAGCCATACCTTAGAGTATGCGCCACAACATTTTCTAATGGAATTGTTTCTACGAATCTTTTCAGACGGTCAGAGAACTAGAGCGGTTACGCTACGGCGGCATTTCACGAGACAATATCACAATCCTCATAGCGACTGGGTTGCACCGGCCGGCAACAATAGACGAGATCGAGAAGATTGTCGGATCGCAACTTGCAAGAACCTATCGGGTGGTAAATCACGATGCACGGGATCTCGGATCCCATCGATTTCTGGGTCATACAAAACAGATGACCCCGACGTACATCGACGAGTGATTCGTTGTGGCGGACCTTCACATTACCCTGGGTTTTATCGAGCAGCACCTGATGGCCGGATTCTCCGGCGGCCGCAAGCTCGTTGCGCCGGGCTTGGCGGCTCAGGCGACTATCAAAGTTCTGCACTTTCCGAAATTAATGCGTGAACCTAAAGCAGTTGAGGGTTCAATCGTTGACAATCCGCTCCATGCCGAGCTTCTCGAAATTGCCTCGCTGGCACGCCACGATTTTATGCTGGATGTGGCTCTCACTCGAACACGAGAAATAGCCGGCATCTTCGCGGGCAAACCGGCCGCTGCACACGCCGAAGGGGTGCGCTTCGTGACTGAGACGCTGCTGGAACAACTGCCTGAACCAGTAGACGCGGTCATTACTACCGCGGCCGGTTATCCGCTTGACTTGACGCTGTACCAAACCATCAAGGGCGTTACCGCGGCACAGCACATCGTCAAGCCAGGCGGCAGGATTCTGGTATTCGGAGAGTGCGCGGAAGGCTCTGTTCCGGTTCAGCCTGAAATGGAAGGCGAGCGTTTTCCGTTAGTGTAGATTCCGCCCTGCGGGCGGGGATTTTCAAGGCATTTGGGTCTACCGATCCGATGTTTGTTTGGGAGGAGCGCGGAACGGGGAGTTCCACGCCCCAGTCATCGTCTCGATGAGCCCACCAGGTTATCCCTCGGCATGGTTGCGTCCCCGCAGTGCCTGCTTCTGTTTTGCCTGGCAAGGGTATTGTAGCTCCGAAAAGGGCGGGGCTCGAACAATGTTTCAAGCGGCTTGCCTCCGGAGTTGACGTTGCCGTCGAGCTTCTTCTAACTTGCGGTCGCGCTCTTGATGGATCTGCTGTTGCCGTCCGGCGAGCATGTCCGCAGGAGACACGAAGCCGATGGCGCTGTGCAGGCGCACAGCATTGTAGTGCTCGACATAGCGGCCAATCAAGCGTCGCGCATCGTCTGCTGTCAGTGGTGTTCCGGGCCGGATGCATTCGCTTTTGAGCGACTGATGCCAGCGTTCAATTTTTCCATTCGACTGCGGGTAATGCGGCGAGGTACGCACATGCGTCATGCCCGCGATGCGAATGAACTCTTTGAAGTCGCGGGCGATGAACTGCGGGCCGTTATCGGAGATGATCTGCGGAGTGGCTTGCGGGTGCTTCTCGCGGGCCGCTTGCAGCACGATTTCGATGTCGGCCTCGCGCATCGATTCGCGCAGTTCCCAATGGACGATGAAGCGGCTAAAGCCGTCCAGCACGCTGCACAAATAATAGAACGTACCGGCGATGTTGATGTAGGACACATCGGTGTGCCAATGCTGGTGCGGCGCCGGCGGCTGCGCGAAGCCGGTTCCTTTCTTCGACGCCGGATGCCATTTCCCGAGCCGCCCGGCTTGGCTTAACACCCGCCATACACTGGACGGGCTCACGGCCACCACGTCGCGATCCAGCATCATGAACGTCAGGCGGCGATAGCCCTCTAGCGGGTGGTCTTCCTGGAACTGCAAAATGGCTTGCTTTTCCCACTCCTCAAGCCAGAAATCCCGGGGAACCCAGCCGTTGTGCTCGTTGACGCAACCGTAGCGCGCTTGCCAGTCGTAAAACTTGCTTGCGGTTACGCCCAGCCATTCCACGAACTGGCCGGTTTTGATGTCCGATGCTTCCGACCAGCGCCGCACAAAGTCCACCACTTGGTCTCGCACGTCGTGCGCCACCCACACTCCGTTCAGAGCTCCCCAAGATCTTTTTTTAAAGCAATATGCTCGGCCATCAGTTCCGCCAGGACCTCATCCTTACGCTGCATCTTCTTTTCCAGATACTCGATGCGTTCCTGCTCGGCGTGCTGGTCAGCGCGTCCTTTGGCTTGAAAAGCCACGGCTCCATTCTCGAACAGTTCCTTTTGCCAGCGATAGAAAACGGTCGGCTGCAACCCCATCTCATCGCACAGCTTCGAGACCGCCACCCCCTCCAGCAAGTGCCGCCTCAGAATCGCCACTTTCTCTTCTCCGCTATAGTGCTTCCGTTGCTTCTTCATGCGTTCTCCCGTATCTTAACGGCGGAACGCTTCTTCCATTTTCAACTGAGGCGGGACAGCTCCGGCGCTCGTGAGTTTACAGAAAAGTTAAGTCAGCTTACAGGTTTTCAATCCTTTCTCGATGAGCTGAACGGCGCTCCTGTCGAAGTAGATCAGTGGCGACTAGAGAAGCTAGCCTTAGCTGGACGAAAGTTCGAGATTCTTTTTCATACTCCTGGTGTTCGCTCAGAGTAGTGCGGCTCTCTAGCGGCCAACATGTTCGCTACGCCCGAAAGCGCATTGGACGCTTTGGTCAACGGCTTACCACAGCAGGCTCGTATTGCAGTTCTGCCGGAAGGTCCTTATGTCTTCGCGCAAGTTGCGGAGCCGCAAACTGTACTTCATACGAGCTGACGATCCCCTTGACTTTACCCTCAGCAACTTTATAGAATGAGCGGCGGTTAATACAACGTCTCATGATGTGGTAACCGAACGAACCCAATTCAATGCCTCGCATGTCATACTCGAAATCCAGCAGCCGCATCCCTTGCCGTATTCATTTTTTTCTCAATTCCTCTGTTTAGCCAGCGGCAGTCCGGGAATCCGCTCGAGCATTTACCGGCGCAGATGCAGATGCTCACTCACTTTGGGGAACGCGCTGACATCTCACCGGACAACAAGCGGATCGCTTTTATGGACAAGAGCTTTGGCGACGCATTCGTAATAGATCTGCAAAGTCGGATCATCACGTGTCTCACCTGCAGCGTTCCGGGCACTGCCTTTCTTCGCGTTATGCACCTGACATCCGGCGATTACATCCTGATCGGACCAGCGCGATTCAGCGATCTTCGTACGTCTCGTGCTGCCGATAACGGCCTCTGGTTTCTGAGTAAGAAGCCAGGCTCGAAACCGGTTTGGCTCAACCAGAAAATGTCGGAAGGCGCCGCCATTTCAAAGAAAAGCCTCAAAATCTCGTATTCGGTGGTTCGGGAACAAGACCCTTCGCTCAAAGAAACACAGTCGCGACTGTACGTTGCCGATGTGGACCTGACGGGCGTCACGGCGCGCCTCACAAACAAGCAGATGGTCTACCAGAGCGATTCCCCGGCCTGCCGCATCGAGGCGCAGGACTTCTTCGACAACGACAAAAAGATGACGTTCACTTGCTACGAACCGAAGGGCCTAGCTTCGGCGATGACGATCGACCTGGCGACCAAGAAAGTGGAAAACATGTCGAAGACGCCTGGGACTTACAACGAGTGCGAAGGCATCTTCCCGGATGGCAAATACACCTGCGTGGAAGGAGACCGCCAAGTGGCCACGCTGGGCGGCAATCACGGCGCCCACAATATCGATTTATGGAAGCTCCGGCTCGACGGCACGGGAAAAGATTTTAAGCGGCTCACGCACTTCAACGATTACGAAGGATTCAAAGCTTCGAACCCGGTTGTTTCGACAGACGGCAAGTTTATGGCTTTCCAGGTTGCCAAGACCGTGGATGAAGCGGGTGTCGGATACGGGATTGTGCTGTATCGTTTTTAGTTTCTCCTGTTTAGTTTCCCCTGCGGAACGAACCCAACCAACTTCTTCGATCAGCGATTTCCGTTCGAAGCCAACCGGTCGGCGGCCGGGTCAGAATTGCGGGAGAAGCGATCAGGAATGGGCTGCTTTCGCATACGTTCGACGATTGCAAGGTCGTTCAGGCGCTCAGCTTCGAGGCTGGCAACAAATTTGTTAGATTCCGCGGCTTTCTGTTTGCGTTTTTCGTTGGCTTCTTTTTGTTCCTGCTTGCGAGTTTCGGCTTGCGCTTTGCGTTGGTCGGTTCTGAGCTTGAGTAAGTCGTGCAGGCATTTGGAGAAGGCTCGTTCGTTGGCGGTTTGATAGCGCAGGTAGAGCGAGAAGGTTCTTTCGTTCTGCTCGCTAAGGCCGTTGTCGGAGAGGAGCGTGGTTTGTAAGTGGATGGCGCGTTGGCTGAGCCAGTGGTGTTGCGCCATGCGTTCGACCAGGATGTCTTCGGTGGTGTTGGCGGGTTGATGGTCTTGGCGTAGAGCGGCGAGGAGATGGTCGAAGTCGTGCTTCGATTCGGTAGGCAGGAGGGAGAATGCTCCGCAAAAGCCGTGTGTGAAGTGGTTCATGCTCGATTTAGCCTTTCCTGCTTGGGTACGTGGACCGGTTGAGTATTGCGAGTTTTCGCGATTGATTTCGGCTCGGGTACGCGGCGATTCGGTCGGGGGTATGGTTTCCGGCATTAGTTGAGCGGCAGGAAGGGCCTCGACGGGCTCCATCTGCCGGGAGACGATCACTTCGGCAACACCTTTGCGGGCGAGCTTGCGGTCGCGGCGTTCTTGTGCGCGACGAATCTGGCGAGATGTCATACCCAATGTTTTCCTATAAGGGGTGTTCGCCGGACGGGATTTTTGGCGTTAAGTTTTTGAAAAGGCGGGGCAGAAAAAGATCGTTTGTTTGTGATCGATTGGGGCTTAGGTCAGCTCCTAAGCCATTCACGTGCGTAGTCCTTCGGTATCTGGGCCTTCGGGTCGCCGAACCATCGTAATAGAGTACGGCGGATGAAACGCCAGAGATGCCAGGGGTTGCTGCCGCCAGCTCTGGCTTTTTCAATTTTGGGCCTTTCCATTCCATGATTGCAGGCATCAAAAAAGCCGGTAAAATAACAAATATGGAAGATAATTTCTGGCGTGATTGCCCAGTCGTTGAGATCGTTCCGGGAAAGGTTCACGGGCGGCCTGCGGTTAAGGGCTCTCGCGTTCCGGCGGATACCATGACGGAAGCTGCAGATCTCGACATGATGCCAGAAGAAATCGCCAGCGATTACCGCCTTTCCCTGGACGATGTGAAGCAGGTTCTTGCCTACTATTCCAGTCACACCAAACCAGCGCTCGTTCCTTGAAGAGGGTTCTCTTCGACCATAGCGCGCTCGCCCCGTTGGCCCGGTTTTTGAAAGCATTTGACATAAGGCTTGCCGATGAAATAAGGTGGGCGCGTCTGCGCAATGGCGATCTTCTGACCCAAGCTGAACAGGCTGGGTTCGATGTTCTGCTATCCGGCGATAAGTCGATGAAAACTGAACAGAACATGAACGACCGGAAAATCGCTCTCCTTTATATGAGCGACAACCACTGGCCCATTGTGAAAGATCATGTACCGGCAATCGAACAGGAGATTGAGCAAGCCCGCCCTGGAGATGTGAAGACAATCTTCTGCGGTACGTTCGTACCGCGTAGGTTTTGCAACCAGCTAGCCCCTTGAATATCTGAGCCCGAGGAATCTGACGAAGACCGTAGGCGGATGGCCTGATCGGCAATTCGCAAATTCGCTGAGGTCTTCAGCATCCCGGACGATCGGATCGTAAACGATCACGAAGCATCAGGGCGAGCAAGCCTGTTTGGCTCACTTGGCTGCTTACGGGCACTGCATGTAATCTTGCCAGAGAATTCGTCACTCGCGCTCGCAAATATTGCGTCACGGCTCCCTCAATCTAAGAGCGACGCGAATAGCTTTCGCTGAGACGAATCAACGAAGCGTCTATCGAACAAAAACGACACATCTGATCGAATCCGGATAAACGAGAAGTCCTTGCACAACAGCTCAGCTCTGAATGCTCTTACCTTCCACGATCACGACGTAGCGATTCCAAGGAACGGACTCGAACCGCTCCACCTTGCCCGACGGGAGCGGCCATTTCACCTCCAGCCATTCGATGGTCTTGGCTGCTGCAATCCCTAACACCATCCGTGGATCGTGCGAGGACAGATAACTTCCTCCGCCTACCTTCTGCCTCGATCGTGTGATGCCGCCGAACTTCCACACCGTGGGCTTTCGAAGGATTTTTGCCAATGTCCGTGTTCCCGCCGACTTCGCTGAAGGTGCCGTCTCCGTTGTTGTGAAAGAGTAGGTTCCGGCGCGGCTGAAAAATGCGCGGGATGCAATAGTAATGCGTTCCAAGCTGGTTATTCCCGCAAAATACTTTGCCCTTGGTGGAATAATCGACAAAGCTGCACACAACTAGATCGAGCCGGCCATCGTTGTCGTAATCGAACCAGACGGCCGAGGTCGACCAGCCTTCCGCTGTCACTCCCGCCTTCTCGGCGACGTCGGAGAAGGTGCCATCGTGATTGTTACGATACAGTTTGTTGCGCCCGTAACCGGTCAGGTACAAGTCGGGCCAGCCGTCGCCGTCATAATCGCCGATCGCCACTCCTTCGCCCCAGAGGTCGCCCTCTAAGCCCGCTTTCACCGTTACATCCGTGAATGTGCCGTCCCGATTGTTCTTATAGAGCGCGCTGGCCGGATCGCCTTGCTTTGCGGCGCGCCGAAACCACTCAACTGCGGCGGGATAATTTTGGGGTGTCCCGATGCCCTGCGCATACAGCGCGCCCACCATGAACTCGGCCCCTATGTGATTTTGCGCCGCCGCCTTCAGCAGCCGTTCGAGACCTTGCGCCGGGTTTCGTTCCAATCCTTTTGTGCCGCTCACATACAATGTCCCGAGTTTCGCTTGCGCTTGCGCGTTGCCGGACTCCGCTTGCTTTCTCAGGGCGGCGAGACCGGGCTCGTCCGCTGCCAGCTGCGCGGCCAGGAGAACAGCACAAGCCGCTGTCTTTGCCGACATCAGCGCTAAGCGACGGACTGAACGATCTGGCACATGGGTAACAGATCGTTCTAAGCACATGGGTAAAACATTTGGATGACTTCAGGCGCGCTTGCGGCGGTCGCGGGGATCATGGCGCCCACTTTTTTGATCTTGGCGAGTGCTGAACCAGAGATAGCGGTTTTTTGAATCAGGGTGACGAGTGCAGTAGGGGCAAGACCGGAGTCAATGGTATCGAATGGTGGGGTCTTGTGCGTTAGCCGTGAGGGAAAAGGCGAAGAAAGGCAGCTAACGTTGTGTTCTTCACGAGTTCAACGCTCGATGAAGCCGAATTCCAGCCTGCAGGACGAGTGCGTCTTGACCGGCTTGCGATGCGATCTGCAAGCCGAGCGGCATGCCGGATGTTTGGGGCATCGGAATCGTTAAAGCAGGAGCGCCTAGAGCGGTCCAGGGGGCGTTCATCCGGGCATCTCCAGTGGAAGCGAGGCCCAGAGGGGCTGGTCCGGTGGCAGCCGGCGTCAAGATCAGCGGCGTGGATGCGCAGATTTCAATAAGGCGCTGTTTATGCGCGGCGATCGCTTCCAGCGCGCTTCGGTAAGTTGTGTCGGAGATTTGCAAGCCTGTTTTTACCAAGACAGCCAAGTCGTCAAGCTGCGCGCCATACTGCTCAAAACGAGAGCGATGAAATCGTGACGCTTCGTAGGCCATTACGAATTCACTTTTTTGCGCCAGGTCATCCAGCATTGCCATTAGAGGGAGTGGCTCGATTGGAAACCCGTGTTGGCGAAGGATGGAGATGACGGTGTGAAAGGCAGTTGCCATGGAGGGATCGACTTTGGGCAACGGTTCCGGTATTGCGAACTTCAACATTTCGTGTTCGTCGACTGAAAACCCGAGGGCTTTCCATAACAGAAGCATGTCAACAGGAGTGGGCGTGAACAGGCCCAAGGTGTCGAGGGTTGGCGCGCAGGGCAACACTCCTTGCATGGGTAGGAGATTGCAGCTGGGTTTGAAGCCGGTGACGCCGCAATACGAAGCCGGACGCAGAACAGAGCCCAGCGTCTGAGTGCCAAGAGCAATCGGGACCATGCCCGAGGCGACGGCGGCTGCCGATCCGCTGGAACTTCCTCCTGGCGTGCAATTCAAATTTCGCGGGTTACGGGTCAGGGCAGGAGTTCGGTAGGCGAAGGCGGCTGTGGCTGTCTTTCCAAGAAGAACGGCGCCCAGATTTCGGAAGCGCTGAACAATGGCGGCGTCGGCTTCACCTTGCCGGCCTTTGTAGAGGGCGGATCCAAATTCGGTGGGCAGATCCGCGGTCTCGATGACATCTTTGACACCGAAAGGGATGCCGGCGAGCGGTCCTTCCGAATGAGCGAGGGTCGAGCTTAGGTGAACATTCAGGTTGACCCAGGCGTGGATGTGCGCCTCGGTTTGTTGAATGTAGGAAAGGGTGTTGGCGAGAGCTTGTGCTCGCGCGGCGGGACTGGCTTCGAGCCAATCCTGAAGAGTTTTGAGACGAGGTACCATGAATAATCCGACGGTCGGGTTGGCTGAAAAATTATGAGCGTTTCAAGAAGAGATATCAACTTTATGATCCCTGCTCTGATGGCGGCGACAGGCGCCGCGCAGGGCAGTCCCGCTGACATACTTCCGTCCAAGACTTATCCGTTCGATGACCTAGCGGTTAAAGTCAACCCGCAGAACCACAATGAATCGCGACAGGTTTTCCGTGGGGAGACTCACGGCGGATTTGAGATTGCGTGTCATATGACAAAGTTACAACCGGGTCAAATGCCGCATCCTCCTCACCGACACCTGAACGAGGAAATTTTTTTCATGCGCGCAGGTAAGTTAGAAGTCACTGTTGAAGGTACGGCAAGCACCTTGGGACCCGGGTCGGTAGCCTACATCCACTCGAACGAGTTACATGGAGTGAGAAACTCGGGAGCAGTGCCGGCTGAGTATTTCGTTCTCGAGTTAGACGGACCGAAGACTTAATGGGCGCACAACTTATGCTTGCACGCCGCGTCCGTTCTCTTTTTTCGTTTTTTCTTGCGATTGCTTTGACTGGAGCTGAAATGCCGGCGCCGGTTCAACTGACCGCCGAGCAGGACCGACAGCGGATGATGGATCTTCTCCACATTGCCTCGCTAAGACAAGGCGCGGACGGGAAGAATGCTCGCGCTTCCAACGCGGCGAACTACGACGAATCCAAAGCAAATCTTTCTCCGAATCCGCCGGATCCTTTGACGTTGAAGGATGGTCAGAAGGTCACCTCGGCAGAGATGTGGTGGAAGAAGAGGCGTCCTGAGATTGTGGAGGACTTTGACCGGGAGATCTATGGTCGTGTTCCCCGAAGCACTCCGCGGGTAGATTGGGAAGTAACCAGCACGGTGCGAGGGTCGAACGGCGAAGTGCCGATTATTACAAAGCACTTATTAGGTCACGTCGATAACTCATCTTATCCGCAAGTTACTGTTGCGATCCAACTTACATTGACGAGGCCGGCGAACGCGGCGGGGGCTGTTCCGGTGTTGATGGTCTTTGAATCCGGCGGGCGGCTTCCGGGTGCTCGTCCGGGCGCTCCCATGCGTCCCGCACCGGTCGATGAGGGGCCACCCTGGCAGCAGCAAGTGCTCGGGAAAGGATGGGGCTATGCCACTCTGAGTACGAACAGCATTCAAGCCGATAACGGAGCGGGTCTCACGCAGGGAATTATCGGCCTGGTGAATAGGGGCCAGCCACGAAAGTTGGACGATTGGGGCGCATTACGCGCCTGGGCGTGGGGCGGAAGCCGGGCTCTGGATTACTTCGAGACAGACAAGTCTGTGGATGCTAAGCAGGTTGGAATTCAGGGGCACTCGCGGTACGGGAAGGCGGCTCTTTTGACCATGGCGTACGATCCGCGTTTTGCGATTGCTTATATAAGTTCTTCGGGTGAAGGCGGCGCTAAGCTTTTTCGCCGTAACTGGGGCGAATTAGTGGAAAACGTTGCCGGCGTGAGCGAGTATCACTGGATGGCGGGCAACTTCCTGAAGTATGCGGGACCGCTGAACTCGAACGATCTGCCAGTGGATGCGGACGAGCTGATTGCTCTTTGTGCTCCCCGACCGGTGTTCATCGGCGGCGGCGCGACGAAAGGCGATGGATGGGCGGATGCGAAGGGTATGTTTCTAGCCGCGGAGGAGGCCGGTCCGGTGTACAGGCTATTGGGGAAAAAGGACATGGGCACTAACAAATTTCCTCCGATTGAGACTGGGTTGACGGAAGGCGATATTGCATTCCGACAGCATAGCGGTGGGCACACTCCTGCACCGAATTGGCCGAGTTTCCTCGATTTCGCCGGCCGTTATATCAAGCTTTCGTCACCGCAGACGACGAGCGAGAATCTTCGGTAGTTAGACTGGTTTTTTTGCGAGATTCGAGAGTTCGCTTCCTTTTTGGGCGCGGCTCAGATACGCGGATTAGATGATATGCGACTTATGTTTGGAAGAGCGAGCCTTGTCTTATCGATTGCCGCTGTGCTGTGCGCGGATCAGGTGACGCTAAAGAATGGCGATAAGATCACGGGTTCGATTGTAAAAAAGGACGGGAACACGTTGACGTTGAAGAGTGAATTTTTGGGCGAAGTGACGATGCCCTGGAATTCAATTACTGCAGTGTCTTCCGATAATCCGCTTTACGTGGTGATTCCTAAAAAAGGGCAGGTTAACGGAAAGATCAGCACGGAGGGGACTGACGTTCAGGTGCAATCGGGCGCGCAGACCGCGGTGGTTCCGCTCGGTCAGGTTGGCACAATCCGGAATGTAGTGGAAGAGCAGAAATATGAGCGGCTGCTGCATCCAAGCTGGCTCGATCTATGGTCGGGTTATGCGGATCTGGGTTTTGCTTTGGCGCGTGGAAATGCCCGGACCGATACTTTGAATACTACGTTTGTGGCGACCCGCGTCACGAACAACGACAAGGCGAATTTGTTTTTCAACCAAATCTATTCGACAGCTACCTTGAACGGATTCAATGCGGCGACGGCCGATGCGGCTCGGGGCGGCGTTTCGTATGACCACAATATCACTCCAAGATGGTTTTACAGTCTGCAGAATACCGATGAATACGACACATTTCAGGCACTGAATTTTCGTTTTGTGGGCGGCGGCGGTTTAGGTTATCACGCCATTAAAAATGAGCGCACTGTACTGGACCTGGTGTTCGGCGGCGCGTTTACGCACGAGAGTTTTTTCAACAATATCACGCGAAACCAGGGTGAGGTTTACGGCGGGGACGATTTCAGTTACAAAGTATCTAAAGTTACTTCACTTATGCAGACGTTTCGGATCTTTGAAGCTCCTTCCTCGGGCGAGTATCGCGTCAACTTCGATCTTGGGACAGCAACAACGATTAAGAAATGGCTCAGCTGGCAACTTTCCGCGAGCGATCGCTTTCTTAGCGATCCCGTATTCGGCCGCAAGCGGAACGATGTTCTGTTGACCACGGGTTTTCGAGTTACATTTTCTCAATAGATAATCGAGGAGTAAGCATCTTGACAGTTTCGTTCTTCCCTTATACGATCACTTTGGCGTTCCAATGGTCCTACCGGCTACCCGAGTGAGAGCTTGTCTATTTTTCCTTATTGTTTCCTCGCCCACGAGAGGAAATGAGAAAGGATGACGACGACATGGAGTCAGCATTACCTAATCTGGGGATTACCGCTGTTCGGCTCTGCGCTGGTGGCGGCGATTCCGATTTTTCTGCTTTTGATTTTGCTTGGTGTTTTCCGGAGGCCTTCCTGGCAGGCGTCGCTGGCTGGATTGGCAGCTACGTGTTTGTTGGCTGTGGCGGGCTACGGAATGACGGTCCGGCATCTGTTGAGTTCGGCGACGTACGGAGCGGCATTCGGGTTGTTTCCGATTACGTGGATTGTGTTCTGGGCGCTGGTGCTGTACCGGATTACGATCGAGAGCGGCAACTTTGAAATCATTAAGGAGTCGATCGGAACCATCACCGCGGACATGCGCCTGCAGGTGCTTCTGGTGGCATTTGCGTTCGGCGCTTTTTTAGAAGGCGGCGCGGGCTTCGGCACACCGGTGGCAGTGGCGGCGGCGATGATGACCGGTTTAGGCTTCACGCCGTTGTATGCGGCGGCGATTTGTCTTTTGGCGAATACGGCTCCGGTTGCGTTTGGCGCGATCGGCATTCCCGTTATCACGCTGGCTGGCATTACGAACCTTCCTGTAGATCAACTGAGCGCGTCGGTTGGTAAGATTTGCGCGCCGATTTCATTTTTTATTCCTACTTATCTGATTGTTGTTTTGTGCGGGGGGTCGGCGATTTTTGAGGTCTGGCCGGCTCTGTTGGTGTGCGGCGGCTCTTTCGCGGGAATGCAGTTTCTGGTCTCTAACTTTATTGGCGCGCCGCTCACGGATATTCTTAGTTCGTTGACGGCGATTCTGGCACTGCTCGTGCTTCTACGTTTCTGGCATCCCAAAGTGATTTCGACGGTGCATGAGATGGGTGGAAATGCTCGTTGGGAGAGCGATGGCCCGATTGATATTCAACAGCCGGCTTCACGAGTTCGTGATGATGTAGCCAGGAAGGTCGAGCAAGCGCAATTTAGCCAGCGCACGGCATCGGAGATATTGATTGCGTGGAGTCCTTATATACTGCTTGTCATCTCGGTTCTAGCGTGGGGCTACAAGCCAATCCAGCACATTCTGAGCACCGTGACCGTTACGTTTCCGTGGCCGTGGCTCCACAACGAGATTCAGCGCACGCCGCCGGTGGTTACGCGGGCGGCTCCCTATGCTGCGATTTACAACTTGAACTGGCTGGCGGCGGCGGGAAGTTCCTGCATGTTTGCTGCGCTTGTCTCAGCCATGTTTCTTCGCTTGGGAGTTTCTACGTTCGTTCGGATTCTGGGGACGGTGGCGAAGCAACTCATGTTTCCGACCATTACGGTCACTTCGGTTTTGGCGCTGGCGTTTGTGATGAATTACTGCGGCGCTACGGCTACATTGGGGCTGGCGTTTGCGGCCACGGGTGCGCTGTTTCCATTTTTCAGCGCGCTTCTGGGCTGGCTGGGCGTGTTTCTGACCGGTTCCGATACTTCGGCCAATGCGTTATTTGGAAGCTTGCAGGTAGTTACTGCGAACAAATTGGGATTCAGTCCGACGTTAATCGCGGCATCGAACTCAGCGGGCGGCGTGATGGGGAAGATGATCAGCATTCAGACGATCGCGATCGCGGCGGCTGCTACGGGGCTTTCGGTTTCAGGCCAGGCGAAGTTATTCCGATTCACGTTGAAGCATAGCCTGGTGCTGGCAAGCGTGGTGGGGCTGGAGGTTCTGCTCTATGCGTATGTCTTTCACGTTCGTTGAGAGATGTTGAGTATATATGGAAATAGACAGGCGCGAGTTTTTGTACGCCTCCGCCGGGGGATTGGTGTTGGCGGCCAGTACCGCGGCACAGCCTGGCTGGTATGGACGTCCCATGCGGTGGGCTCAACTGGCGTTTGTGGAAGATGATCCCGGAAATTACGATCCGACATTCTGGCTCGACTATTTTCGTAACGTTCACGCGGAGGGCGCCTGTCTGAGCGCGGGCGGTTGCGTGGCCTTCTATCCAACGCAGATTCCGCTTCATTATCGAAGTAAGTGGCTTGGGAACACCGATCCGTTCGGGGACATGGTGAAGGGTTGCAGGCGGCTGGGAATGAACGTGATTGCACGTACCGATCCGCATGCCGTTCATCAAGATGTCTATGATGCGCATCCGGACTGGATTGCGGTGGATGCGAAAGGCAACAAACGGCGTCACTGGGCGGACCCGGAGCTGTGGGTGACGTGCGCACTAGGACCTTACAACTTCGAGTTCATGCCGCAGGTCAACACGGAGATCATGACTCGCTACAGCGTGGACGGTTTGTTTTCCAATCGCTGGTCGGGTTCAGGCATGTGTTACTGCGAGCATTGCGTGCATAACTTCCGTGAATTTTCGGGGATGGAGTTGCCGCGTACGAACGATCCGCAGGATGCGGCTCGACGGGAATATATCGTTTGGCATCAGAAGCGTTTGTTTGAGCTGTGGCGGTTGTGGGATGCGGGAATCAAGGCAGTCAATCCGAAGGCGGCTTATCTGGCGAACGCAGGCGGTGGGGCTTTAAGCGAGCTTGATATGAAGACGATCGGGGAGCTGGCGCCGACGTTGTTCGCCGACAGGCAGGCGCGGCATGGGCTGATGCCTCCCTGGAGCAACGGGAAGAATGGCAAGGAGTACCGGGCGACGCTAGGGCAGAAAGCGATCGCTGGTATTTTTTCTGTGGGCTTGGAAGAAGAGTATCGCTGGAAGGATTCGGTGCAGAGTCCGGATGAGATTCGGCTTTGGGTGGCGGATGGAATCGCGCACGATCTGAGACCGTGGTTCACGAAATTCAATGCAAAGCCGATTGACCGCCGGTGGTTGCCGGTGGTGGAAGAGATCTACAAGTGGCACTACGCGAACGAGAATTATTTGCGGAATGAAGCTTCGCTCGCGCGGGTGGCGATGGTTTACTCGCAGCAGACGGCGACTTTCTACGGCGGCGAGAAGGCTCGCGCAAAGGTGGAAGAGCCGGCTCTCGGGTTTTATCAGGCGATGGTCGAGGCCCGCATTCCGTTCGAGATGGTGCACGACCGATTACTGGATGCGGAGCATATCGATCGATACAAGACGCTGGTGTTGCCGAACATTGCCGCGCTCTCTACCGCACAATGCGCGCAATTAGAAGCTTTTGTAAAACGCGGCGGGAGCCTGGTTGCGACCTATGAAACTTCGCTTTACGACGAGTGGGGCGTTCGGCGCAAGAACTTCGGGCTTTCGTCATTGTTCGGGGCTAGTTTCAGCGGGAAGTTGCAAGGTCCGATGATGAACTCTTATCTTCAATTGGAGAAAGATTCGACCAGCGGGCGCTATCATCCGATTCTGTCGGGTTTCGAAGATGCCACGCGCATTATCAATGGGGTGCACCGAGTGGTTGTGGAGCCGAATACTTCTGCTTATTCGGCGCCACTGACGTTGATTCCTTCTTATCCGGATCTTCCGATGGAAGAAGTGTTCACGCGGCCCGTCAAGAATAAAGAGCCGCAGGTTTTTCTTCAGGAGATGGGGCGCGGGCGGGTGGCTTATTTTCCGTTCGACCTTGACCGGACGTTTTGGGAGGTGTTGTGCGTCGACCATGCAGCGTTGTTGAAGAATGCAGTTTTGTGGGCCGGCAATGAGCCTCAACCGGTTTCGGTAAGCGGTCTGGGCATTTTAGATTTGGCGGTCTGGACGCAGAAGAATTCGATGACCGTTCATCTGGTGAATCTGACGAATCCGATGATGATGAAGGGGCCGGTACGACAGCTGATTCCGACGCCTCCGCAGAAAGTGCGGATTCAGATTCCGGCTGGGCGCAATGTGAGGAGTGCAAAGCTGCTGGTTGCGAATCGCCGGGTCAGCTTTCACCGCGTGAATGGAGCGATTGAGCTGGAAGTGCCTTCCGTCGGGCTGCATGAAGTAGTGGCCGTTGATCTCCAGGCGGCTTGATTTTCGTAGCGCGCACCGAATCCCGACTTGAGGCATCCTAAAGAAGGATGCAGTTTGCAGTTCTAGAGCCGGGGCCGGTTTCGAGGCGGGCGTTTTTGGTCATGCCCATCACTCTGGCAGGCGTGGTTGCTGTCTTTCGAAAGCCTGACACTCCGCTTCCGGACGTGCGCCAGGATGGGATAGGCAAGGAAGTCCCGCTGGTTCTCTTTTCGAATCGAGGCGAGCGAGAAGCGGCGATTCAAACACCAAAGCTGGTTAAGACAGACCGAGATTGGCAAAGGCAGTTAGGGGCGAACGCGTTTGCGGTGACGCGCCGCGCGGGTACGGAGATGGCATACACGGGGCGTTATTGGAATGCGCATGGGGCGGGCGTGTACCGGTGTGTTTGTTGCGGAAATGCTTTGTTCGGTTCCGGGCAGAAATTCGACTCAGGCACTGGGTGGCCGAGTTTTTTCGCGCCGCTGGCAGAGGAGAACGTTTATTTGAAGAGCGATAAGAGCCTTGCCGAAGTTCGCACTGAGGTGCTGTGCCGAAAGTGCGATGCGCATCATGGGCATGTCTTTGAGGATGGGCCGGCGCCCACGGGCTTACGTTACTGCGTCAATTCGGCGGCGCTTCGGTTCGTCGATTCAGTCTGAGTCAGCAATCATTGGCTTCTGCGAGAGGGAGTTTTTGTTGCTTGGCTGGAAGCGGTGGTTTTTCCTCGAATTCCTTGCGCTGATTGCGTAAGGCGGCGGCCAGGAATTGCCAGGTTGGGCCCGGCGTATCTCGCCAACAGGCCGGCGCGGTAACAATACAATAGGTGTTGCATGCAGGATCGAACCAGAAGAATAAGCCTTCGCTGTTCGCCACGGTCTTGCGTTCTTCGTCGGAGAAGAAGCCGATTTCGATCAGTCCACAGTCGGAGGGGATCTCGCTGGTTTGCAGCAGGCCTTTGGGTGTTACGAAGTAGAATTCGTTTGAGAATCGCATACCGATTCTGCGCTTCAAGGGCCGCTTGAGCTCGGACAGAAAGTCGGCTCGCGAGATTTTTATCTCGTAGCATACTCGCTTCATGCCGGTGTGGGGGAAACAATTCAGTGCGAAGGCGTCGAGCCGTTGTGCGGAGCTGTTTCGGAGGCCGGTGCCGACGCGGAGTTCACGAAAGAACAGCCATTCGGACCTGCCGGCATGGAGGGCTCGTTCCAACACGTCGAGAAGAGTTTGGGAGTTGAGGATGTGGGTCGGTTGGGGCGGCGGCTCGGCGATTTCGGAGACTGCCATGGTTCTATTTTCCGATTTGTGAAAAGTAGCGCTTCCTGCGGTCGCGGCTCAGACAAGGAAACTTGTTAGAAGATGAAAGCAATTCCGAGATCGATGTGGTCGCCGCGCTCGTTTCCAAACGTCTGATTGCGGTAATCGGTTAAGATGCGGCGATATTCCACAGAGGCGTTAATGTTGCGGGTGAGCTTGTTGATGACATTCGCCATGTATTGCTGGTTCCGCGAGCGATTGCCGACCGGGATCTGGCCGGCGTTGGGCGCATCGAGACCATAGGCCAGGTTCATTTGCCATTGTTTGGTGAAGTTGAACTGTCCCTGTATCCAGCCGCCGCGGCTTTCCACGCCGTGCGCGCCGGGCGTTCCGACTGCGCCGATTGCCTCACCGTTGGCAACCGCGTAGATGCCGAGCGCACGACCTTCGTAAGCCTCACCCGTGAGACTGAAAATCCGTGTGAGCGGCAAGGAGTAGTCTAGCGCGACGCCCCAGGAATCGACTGGCGATTCCACATTCAGCGTTCCGATGGCGCCGGCGTTCTTGCCGCGGCCGTAGTGTCCGCTCAGGCCGATTGTGTATGGGCGTTCCTCACTTCCTTTGGACCAAGCGAGCCTACTTTCGAGCGAGGGCATCCGTCCCCGCTCCCCGATTCCGGGCTGGCGCGCCACGGAGATGGATGTAGTTGGATAGTCGCCCATATTGGGATCGGATGCCGCAAACTGCCAGAGCAAGTTGCTGCCAGAGTGCTTGGTCTTCATTTCGAGACGGAGTTGAGGTAGACGAATCCAGGCGTTGCCCGCGGATGTAAATTCCGGAATGCCGTATTCGTTGAGGCTGGTCGGATTAAGAGGAGCGAAGACGGACCAGTCCTGACCGGCTTCAATCGATAGGTTGTTCCAGTCCACTCGACCGTAGGCCAGGCGCATGCGGAACAAATTCATATTGATGCCGTTCGGGTATGGCGCTCCACCGCCCATCATGTCGAATTCAAATGCACCGCTCAGCTTGCCGCCTAATGTCTCTAGCGGATTGAGAGTCAAGCCCAGACGTGTCTGGCGGGCGCTGGCATAGAAGTTTTTATCGCTTCCGGTTGGATCGGTTCCCTGCTTGGTGGCGACCATAGGAACATCACCGAAATTGAAGTTAGCCGTGTTGTATCCGGTGGTAAATAGCAGAGTTCCGTAGAGGGAGACGGGGATTTGTTTCTTCGTGGTGACTGCCGCTTCAGTTTTTGGCGAGGCGGATGTCGGCGAGGGTTGATTGCTCACCAAAGGAGCCGCCGACTGCACCTTCGCGAGCTCGGTTGTTTGCTTGGTAGAGGCGCTTGGGCCGGCGAAGGGAGGAGAGAGACGGGCCAGGTCGCCGGAGTTCAACACGCCCTTTTCCTGGAGAATGGTTGTGAGTATGCTGAGACGGTACCGTTGGCCGGCAGTTTGAACATGGGACAATTCGGTGGCTGAGATTGTTCCTTTCTCTGCCAGAATTTGGGCAAGTGTCAGCGCCGAGTCAGGCGGCTCTTCAGCGGCAAAACAAACAGACGAACTAAGACACAAGAAAATGGGAAGAACTGTTTTCACGAGACCCATGACGTGTATCTCTGATTTTCCACGCATTACAGTTGAATGACAAGCCCTTGGGAACAATTGAGTGAGGAGTGAGTTCGGGGAGTTGAACTGTTGAAGAAACGTTGGTCGGATTGTGATGAGCGATACATGCGCCTGGCGCTCGAGCTGGCGCAACGAAGCGAGGCGGCCGGTGAGATTCCTGTCGGCGCTGTGCTGGTACATGGCAGCCGGATACTGGGACGAGGTTGGAATCGTCCGATCGCTTCGAACGATCCGACGTCGCACGCCGAGATAGAGGCGCTGCGGCAAGCCGCGACTGCGGTTGAAAATTATCGTCTGCCCGGAACGACGCTGTACGTCACGCTTGAACCGTGCGTGATGTGCGTGGGAGCGTTGGTGAACGCTAGAATTGGGAGGCTGGTTTTCGCCGCGCGGGACATACGCTTCGGCGCTGTTCGCAGTAAGTTTCAACTCGCCGATTCTGAGTTGCTGAATCATCGCGTTCAGATTGAGGAAGGGCTGTGCGCCGCTGAGTCGGGTGAGCTCATGACCGCGTTTTTTCGATCTCGAAGGGTGAGTTAAGACTCGAATACTTGAAGCGAACGGGCATGACATTGGGAGCCAGTCCACTATTGGGAGCCACTCGGCGATTGACGAAAATCTTTTTCTTAGCATTGAGCGGCGCATTGGGCGCTTTTTTGCTGGTTGCGCAGCGCGCTGACACGCAGCATAATCCGTTTGCCGGCGATGCGAAAGCGGCAGAAGCGGGGAAGTTGGTTTATAACCGCACCTGCCAGGTGTGCCACGGCGGTGAGGCGCGCGGCGACCGTGGACCCGCTTTGGCTTATGGCAAATTCGAGCACGGCGGCGAGGACGATGAGATCTTCGGCAACATTCGCAACGGCATTCAGGGAACCCAAATGCCGGCGTTTCCGAAGCTGCCTGCCGATGATATTTGGAGATTGATCACTTATTTCCGCAGCCTGAGCGGAACTCTCTCCGCAACCGATGAAACAGTTCCGGGGAGCGTCGCGGCGGGAGAGAAGATCTTCTTCGGCAAGGGAGCGTGCAGCAATTGCCATCAGGTGAATGAACGGGGCATCGCGGTGGGACCCGATCTATCGGAAGCAGGCAAGGACTCGGCGGAGTCTCTGCGTCGCAACATTTTGGAACCGAATTCAAAGTGGAACCAAATGATGCGGTTGTTCGGAATTGGCCGGACGGCGGTGGCGATCAAGACCAAAGAGGGGCGCGAAATTATCGGAATGAAGCATAGCGAAGACACGTTCAACCTGGTAATGACGGACATGAAAGGAAACGTGCTGCTTCTGGACAAGCAGGACTTGGTGGAAGAGCATACGCCGGGGAAGTCGCTTCACCCAGATAGCTATGAAAAGCAGTTTTCTGCCTCCGAGTTGCAGGACGTCATCGCCTATTTAAAGAGTTTGAAGGAACGTGATTTTCGGAAGACCGAAAGCGTGGAGATGAGCGGGGGTGTCAGCTTCGAGAGAATACGGGATGCCCAAGCAGAGCCCTGGAACTGGCTCACCTATTGGGGCAACTACCAGGGACATCACTTCAGCGAGCTCAAACAAATCACCAAGAAGAATGTCGGCCAACTACAGGCAAGATGGGCGGCTCAGCTGCCGGGTCCTTCGGTTGTCGAATCGACTCCCTTGGTTGTCGATCGGGTGATGTACACGAGTGGCTCGCCGGGCCAGGTGTTCGCTCTCGACGCGAGAAGCGGGCTGCAGATTTGGAATTATCAACGAAAGCAAAAGGTCATCAATCCTTATCAAACAAACCCGTTCAATCGCGGTGTGGCGGTTTTAAACAACCGGGTTTTCTTCGGCACTCTTGACTCGTCGTTAGTAGCTCTAAATGCAACCACTGGCCTCCCTGTTTGGGAAACATCGATCGCGGACACGTTGAAGGGTTATACGGTCACCGCGGCTCCTCTTGCCATTAAAGACAAGATCATCATCGGAGTGGCCGGAGGAGAATTCGGGATTCGCGGTTTCCTGGATGCTTACGATGCCCGAACGGGTAAGCGCGTTTGGCGATTCGATGCGATTCCAGGGCCCGGTGAATTCGGACACGACACCTGGTCCGGAGATTCCTGGAAACATGGCAGCGGGGGAACGTGGCTGACCGGGAGTTATGATGCTGAGTCTGACACTCTCTACTGGGGTGTCGGCAATCCCGGTCCGGACATCAACGCGGAGGTGAGACGAGGCGATAATCTGTTCACCTGTTCCGTGGTTGCTTTGGACGCAAGCTCAGGCCAACGCAAATGGCATTATCAATTCACTCCGGGCGACAGTCACGATTGGGATGCAACAGAAGATTTGATCCTTACGGACGGGCTCTTTGCCGGCGTTCAGAGAAAGCTGTTGTTGCAAGCCGATCGCAACGGTATGTTTTATGTGCTCGATCGGGGGGAGGGCAAGCTTCTCCGGGCAGAACCTTTCGTTCACCAAAGCTGGAACAAAGGATTCGATAAAGAGGGAAGGCCGATTTTGACTACCGGCTGGGATTCGAGTCCGACGGGTAATGTGGTTGCTCCGGACCTGGGCGGGGCAACAAACTGGCAAGCACCGTCGTTCGATTCCGAGCGCGGAGTTGTGTATGTGGCGTTTCATGAATCCAGCCTTAAGTACATACGTACGGCGGCTAATTACGAAGAAGGCCGCACTTACATGGGAGGAACGATGGGGCCTGGCGGTGACGAACAAGTAAGCGGAATCAGGGCGATCGATTCGGTAACCGGCAAAGTTCGATGGGAGTATCGGCTGGCGCGTCAATCGCTGTCGGCTGGTGTTCTGGCGACAGCCGGCGAGGTCGTTTTTGCCGCGACAGCGGAGGGAAACGTGATCGCGTTGGATGCCTCAACGGGAAAGGCGCTGTGGCATTTTCAGACGGGCGCCAGCATTTCGTCCGCGCCGATCAGTTACGGTATTTCGGGGAAGCAGTATGTCGCGATTGCCGCGGGAAGCGCGATCTATAGCTTTGCGTTACCGGAATAATTTTTCTTTTATCACCTATTACCTGTTTGATCGCTAAAGCTTTAAGTCTCCTCGAAAGAAATGTGATAGCGTTGACGGCTAACTGAAGAAGTAAGAGGGTTACTTACAGAAAGGGTCGCGCCTATGCAACCGCCTTGTTTCTCTGTTGAGCTATTCAACATTCAGAGAGAATTTCGTATTAGTAGGATTCAATTATCATTCTTGCGGATTTTCCAATCCCTTATTTTTCTATTATTTTGTGCCGGGTCAGTCAGCCTGGCCCAGAACACAAACTCGGGAGACATCCGCGGGACGATTACCGATCCCTCCGGCGCAGTTATTCCCGGCGTTCGAGTCACTGTAACTAATACTGATACCGGGATTGTTAAAGAACTCACGACAAACGATGCCGGACTGTACGATACCGCATCGATTCTCCCGGGAAGATATCGTCTTACGTTCAACAAGGAAGGCTTTGGACAGCTCGTACGGGACGGCGTGTCGCTTGAAGTCGGTGTGATTACCGTCGACGCGCAACTTTCGGTTGGTAGCGCGGTGCAGTCGGTTGAAGTAACTGGACAAGCTACCCTTCTGCAGACGGAGAGCGGCGAGCAAAGTACGACATTCCAGAAAGAGACAATGACTGAGCTCCCGAACGTGGGACAAGATTGGGCCAACTTCACTAAGACTCTTCCAGGCGTATCAGGTACGGGAACTTCTGTGTCGGTGAACGGAAATATGCCGTATAACAGCAATTTCCTTTCTGATGGCGGATCAATTACCTACCCGCAGAGCTCTAATGTCGATACCGGAACGTTTGAGACCGTAGCCGAGGTTCAAATCAATACGTCAAGCTTCGACGCGCAGTACGGAATTGGCGGCAGCGTCTTCAATCAGATCAGTAAGAGCGGCACAAACCGGTTTCATGGCGCGGCCTACGATTATTTGCAAAACAACTTCTTCAACGCCAGAGACTTTTTCTCTCCGAGCGTGCCCAATCTTCGGTATAACAACTTTGGCGGTTCGGTTGGTGGCCCGATCCTTAAGAACAAGATGTTCTTCTATTACAACGTCGACCGACTTATAGACAATTCGACCGCTTATACTTATTACACTTATCCAACAGCCACCATGCGGACGGGCAATTTCTCGAGCGGATTTCCGACCATTTATGACCCCGCAACACTGAGTACCGTAAATGGTCAGTCAGTGCGGCAGGTCTTTCCGGGAAACCAAATTCCAGTATCTCGATTCGATCCTTTAGCCAGCAAGATTCAGCCGTTTTTCCCAAATCCTACTATTCCAGGTACGACTAATAATTGGTTGCAGGGACTTACTTCGACCAGTCCCACTAATCGAATGTTCGGCCGCCTGGACTACAACATTTCAGATAAGCACAGGCTTACTTTCTCGATCAAGCAAGAAGATAAGCCCGACTTCGTTCCCAGCCCCGATTGTCCTCTCGATTGCCAAAACTACGATGTAGATGGTTGGCAATCGCAGGTTTCCGAAGTCTGGACCATTAGCGCCGGTACTGTCAACGAATTTCGCTTTGCCTTCTTGCGTCAGGGGAATTTTTTCGTCCCGCCTGTCCTCGGCCAGGGGTACCCGGCCAAGCTGGGGTGGAACTATGCTCAGGCTGATCTGTTTCCGTCGATTACGATCAATGGGCCGGTTGGGGCGACCAATTTGATGACCGGCGCCAACGCCGTGAACGCCACCCTGGTGGAGAACACGTTCGAACCCTCCGATGTGTTGACCATGATCAAAGGAAAACATGTTCTCAAGTTCGGCGGAGAGCTTTTGGCAGAACAAGATAACTCGACCGTATGGGGGAATGTGCAATCCGGACAATTCACCTTCAGTGGCGTGTTCACCAAGAAAGCGCCCTTCGATGCGAACAGCGGATTAGGTTATGCTGATTTCCTTCTTGGACAAGTGGCATCCTGGCAGGCAACGAATTCGCCGGAAGTGGGAGTACGATCCAAGTCTCCGCAGTTTTTTGTCCAGGATGATTACAAGATCAGGCCCAACCTGACCCTAAACTTGGGCCTTCGCTATCAGATCCAAACCGGTTGGAGCGAGGTAGCAAATCGTTTGGGCGCGTTCGATCCGACGATTACGAATCCGGTTACCGGCACTCCAGGCGCTTTGTGGTTTCAAGGCCTGAACGGACGAAACGGCCTCCAATCGTCGATCTATAACACGTTCCTTCCGCGAGTTGGATTTGCCTGGTCGCCGCGCGACAAATGGGCGATTCGGGGCGGCTTCGGAATGTATACATATTTATGGAGCGTCGATAACTACGGGGAAAATGCGCTGGGATTCGGAAGCGGCGGAACAGGTTCGCTATCTAACTCAGATCAGTTACAACCGGTGTTTCAATTCGGTTCGGCTAACCCGGGTTTGAACTATGTTTCGGCTTCACGTGATCCAGGTGGTTACAACGGACACGCGGTGAATTACTATCCCTATCACACGCCGCTTTCGAAGAGCTACGAATGGTCACTCAGTGTTCAGCGCCAACTGGCAGCGGGGTTAGTAGCGGAAGTAGCCTATGTCGGCAATCACGGAACCGGTTTGTCGTTTCCGGTCGATTCAAACCAAGTCCCTCAAAATCTCCTTGGTCCGGGAGACGCACAGGGGCGGCGTCCTTATTCACAATATCTGGGGATCAATGGCAATACTTACAACGCCATCTCCAATTACGATTCATTGCAGCTGTCTATCAAAAAGCGTTTCGGTAACGGCTTCAGTTTCGATGCGAACTACACCTGGTCGAAGTTTCTCGACGAACAAGACTCTTCTGGTTGGGGCCGCATCGCGGGCAGTCCTATTTATCAAAGTTCCTATTTTCCCGGTGCAAACTATGGTTACTCAATCTACGATGTCCCCCAGATGTTCAAGGGCGATGTAGTTTATCAGCTGCCATTTGGAAAGGGCAAGGCAATGCTGAACAGTGGTGGATGGTCAGACGCAGTCCTGGGGGGATGGCAGGCGTCTACGATTTTCACGTTGGAGGCCGGCTTACCTTACACGCCCGTTATGGGAACGCAGAATCTGAGTGGCGCCGCGCCCAACAGTAGCTTGTATTTGGCCGGATTCAGCGCGGCTGAGAGCTGGTATCCGAATGTGGTCGGGAACCCAAACCTATCGAACCCATCCGTGCACGGATGGTTCAACACGGCGGCATTCGCTCAGCCTGCAGCATTTACGTTTGGAAATTCGGGCAGGAACATCTTAAGAGGTCCCGGCCTGGCTGACGTGGACTTCTCATTTGGTAAATATTTCGCTATTCCAGTTTTCGGTGAAAGTTCTCGTCTACAGCTTCGGTTCGATGCAACCAACATTCTGAACCACGCAAACTTCTCGAATCCGAATGCGCAGATCGGAACTCCCGCAGCAGGCATCATTACCTCCACCATTACCGGGACAGGACGGACTCTTCAGTTGGGAGCACGCTTCTCGTTCTGAGCTTACTCCGGAATCTGCAGGCCAGAGCGACTTCAAGGATGCTCTTCTCCGTTTCACGGAGTAGAGCCTTCGCCGCCTGTATCCTGAGATGACGCAAGTGACGGTGAGGCGATGTTCCCCAAGCGAGGTCGAGATAGTGCATTCACTATGTGGTGATGGATTAGTGGCGCGGGGCGCACGACGGTTGTGGCGGCGACTTTTGCCTGCGGTCGGCCTGACTATTATCTTGTCCGGCAGCCTGACGGCGCAAACGGCTCGGCTGCAGGGCCAGGTGACCGACTCAAGCGGAGCGCTTGTGCCGGGGGCGCAGGTCACGGTCACGAACAGTCAGAACGGCGTAAAAGCCAGTTCACAGACCAATGGCCAAGGACAATACAACGTTCCCTTTCTGCAGCCGGGCGACTACAATCTCTCCATCGCTCGGGATGGCTTCAAGACGTTTCAACGTCAAAGCGTGCACCTGGACGTGGATCAGACCGCAGCGATCGATATCACCCTCGAACCTGGCGCCGTGAACGAAACCGTGGAGGTAAGCGGAGAAAGCCCGCTGTTACAGACCCAAACCGCTTCCGTGGGTCAGACAATCGATACCAAGACGGTGATGACGCTGCCGCTGAACGGCAGGGACTATACGCAGCTGGTCACTCTGGCGGCCGGCGCTGCGCCGAACAATCACTCACGCGCCACGAACGGATTCAGCCTGAACGGAAGCCAAACCTTCCAGAACACGATGTTGCTGGATGGGATCGACAACAATAACTACATCCTGGGGGCGGACTCAGCAAATATGAACGCCGTCACCCCGTCCATCGACGCCATCCAGGAATTCCAAGTGGAGACTTCAAATTACAGCGCGCAATATGGGCGCTCGGCAGGCGGAATTGTCAGCGTCTCAATCAAATCGGGCACGAATCAGTTTCACGGCGATGCGTTCGACTTCTTCCGCAACACCGCGCTGAATGCCAGCGATTTCTTCGCCAATCGCAATGGACTGCGCAAGCCCCCGCTGCACCGCAACCAGTTTGGCGGAGTTTTGGGCGGCCCCGTTGTCAAGAATCGAAGCTTCTTCTTCGTCAGTTATCAGGGGCAGCGCCAGACTGGCTATACATCGGGCCAAACCACTGTTCCCACGGCGGCTGAAGTTACTGGGCAGTTCGGATCCATCAACATCTACAACCCGGCTCAAGTTTCGAATGGCGTCCGGTCTCGGTTTCCGAACAACCGGATTCCCGCGTTGCAACTGGATCCGGTGGGGCTCAAGCTGGCATCTCTGTATCCTGTGCCTAACCTCTCGGGGTTAGTGAACAACTATGCTTACAACCAGCTGCAAGTAAACAACAGCAACGAGGTAGACTCGCGCTTCGACGAGCAGTTGACGAGCAAGGATAATGCGTTCGTCAGTTTTAGCCGCGGCTCCACAACGCTGCAACGAGGATCGATTTTTGCATCGCCTGGAAATGGAAATCCGTTTCCCTTTACGCAACCGCTGCTCGGCTACACGCTCACAGTAAGCGAAACTCACATCTTCACCGCCAGCTTGTTTAACGAAGTTCATATCGGCTATACGCACAACGATTCGAACCAGTTGGCGCCGGAAACCCAGCCGCTATTTCAATCAGTGGGCTTCAACGGTGTGCCGGTCGGAAATGGTTTGACGGGGCTGCCCGACATCACCGTAACAGGCTTCTCGCAGTTGGGTGACAACACGTTCCTGCCGAATCCAAAGCTGGTTCAGGTCGGCCAGTTAAACGACACCGTCTCGTGGCAGCGCGGCAAGCACACGTTTACCTTCGGCGGGCAGGTGATTTTGACGCACAATTTTGCCGGCACCTCGAATAACGCTCGCAGCAGTCTCACTTTCACCGGGCAATTCACGTCGCGGATTCCCGGGACAGGTGCGGGCTCAGCGATTGCGGATCTCCTTCTGGGCGACACCAGCAGTGCAAGTATTTCCACTTATTTGACCGCTCGTTTTCGCAACCGCTACGCCGGAGCTTTCGTGAACGATAGCTGGCGTGTCACACCGAAGCTGACCTTAAATCTTGGCCTGCGGTATGACCTGCAAACTCCTTTGTGGGACCGCGATAATCGTCTATCGAATTTCAACTTCACGCCGGGCACGCCCGGATTTGGAACTCTTTTATTGGCGCAGGGAACCGGTATCCAGGGCCGGTCGTTCAGCAGTCTCGACACCAATAACTTTGCTCCCCGAATCGGCATTGCGTATCAGGTGAACAGCAAAACAGTGGTTCGCAGCGCGTTCGGCATTTTCTACGGCGGGCTCGGATTCCAGGCGATTGCGCAAACCGGCGCCGCCAATCCGCCGTTTTTCTACAACGTGCCTTTGACATCATCCACCAATGCAGCGGTGTCGAGCCTGGTCCTCTCAAACGGCTTCCCAACGAGCTTCCTAAACCCGAGCCGCGTACAGAACCCCAACGTTTTCGCCGTCTCGGCGAACTATCCAATGCCGGCGGTAGATCAGTGGAACTTCGCGGTCGAACGACAATTGCCGTCCGACTCGGTCCTCAAGATCGGTTATGTCGGCAACAGCACGTCCCATCTGATGGCTGACAACAACCTTAATGCACCCGTTCCGGGAGCCGGAGCGACGAACGCGCGCCGGCCCTTTACGCAATATGGTGAGTTGATCTATCAAAGTCCCTATGCGCATGCCAGTTACGAAGCATTGCAGGTGACTTTCCAGAAGCGGTTCAGCAGAACGTTTTCGATCCTGGCAAACTATACCTGGAGTCACTCGCTGGATAACGTGCACAGCAATGAGGACAACACGGGGGGACAAGTGCCGCAAAATCCCAACGACACCGCTGCCGAGAAGGCGGATTCGGGGTTTGACATCAGGCACCGGTTCGTAACGAATGTGGTCTACAACATTCCGGTCGGTAACGCGGGAGGCTTTCTGGGCGGTTCGGCATGGGAGCGTCAGGTGTTCGGCGGCTGGCAATTGGGAGGCATCTTCACGGCGCAAGGCGGCTATCCGGTCACGCCGTCGGTGAGCCCTAGTCCGGCCAACTCGACCACGCCTGAACGCCCCAATCGAGTCTGCAACGGGAGTCTCAATTCCGGACGATCCATCGACGCCTGGTACAACGTCGCTTGCTTCCCGGCGCCGGCTGCGTACACTTATGGAAATTCCGCCAGAGATGTCATTCGAGTTCCCGGATTAGTGAACCTCGATTTTCTGGTTGACCGGACGTTCTCTCTACATGAGCGATACCGTCTGGAGTTCCGCTCGGAGTTTTTCAATCTCAGCAACACGGCTCATTTCGGTGAGCCGAACACAACTATCAATACGACACAAGCGGGAACAATTACGAACACGGCAGTACAAGCGCCCAACCGGCAGATCGAATTTGCGCTGCGCTTCCTTTTCTAAACTGAGTCTGGAGAATTAAGAATGGTAGAAGCGCAAAGGGCACGGATGCGTGCCGCCAAACAGCAGAGGAACTCCCTAAACCTTGGGGCGGCGCGCTCGACACCGTGCCCGTCTTGCGCGAGTTCCTTCGAAAGAACTCTCAGCCGGCGTGAAGCTCTCGGAGGGCTGGGGGCAGCGGCGCTTGCCGCAAAGTACGGGCTGGGCGCGCCAAGCGACGAGGGGCATCCGAACGTGGTTTTCATCCTTTGCGATGATCTCGGGTATGGCGATCTTGAATGCTATGGATCGAAGATCAAGACGCCCAACCTCAACCGGCTTGCCTCGGAGGGCAATCGCTTCAGTAACTTCTGCGCGGCAGATCCGGTTTGCTCACCGTCTCGCGCGGCGCTACTGACGGGGCGGTATCCAACACGTGTCGGTGTTCCACGCGTCTTCTTTCCGCAAGATAAGGACGGATTGAACCTGGACGAGACGACGCTGGCCAATGTACTCAAAAAGCGCGACTATAAGACAGCCTGCGTCGGCAAATGGCATTTGGGTCGACCGAATGAATACATGCCCACCAGCCGCGGCTTCGACGAATATCTCGGCATTCCCTACAGCAACGATATGAACCCGCGGGTATTGATTCACAACACCGAAGTGGTCGAAGAACCGGCCAATCTGGACACGCTTACAGGGCGCTACACCGCTTATGCAACCGATTTCATACAGCGCTCAAAGGGCAGTCCCTTCTTTTTGTATATGCCGCACACTTTCCCCCACATTCCGCTTGGCGTGTCTCCCCGGTTCCGCGGCAAATCGGTGGAGGGTCTTTATGGTGACGTGGTGGAGGAAGTGGATTGGAGCGTCGGTGAAGTACTCCGCACGCTTCGTGAAAGCGGCCTTGAGAAGAACACGCTCGTGATGTTTTCGAGCGACAACGGGCCTTGGTATCAGGGCAGCCCGGGAAAGCTTCGCGGGCGCAAGGACACGACATACGAGGGAGGCGTTCGTGAACCTTTTATCGCACGGTGGCCCGGCAGAATTCCGGCCAGACGGGTTTCGAATGGCCTGGCCTCCATGCTGGATGTGTTTCCTACTGTCGCCAAATTATGCCATGCGGAGCTGCCTCCGAAGCCGCTGGATGGAATCGATATGTGGCAGCTCCTGAGCGGGCGTGTCGAATCCATTGAACGTCCGCCGTTACTTTACTTCAATCAGTGGAATCTGCAATGCGCGCGCTGGATGAACTGGAAGCTGCACGTGGCTCGGTACAATACCGCGGCCTATGTGCCTGCGCCTCCCGGAGGTGTAAAAAACTACGTCTTGCCACATCCTGAGCTCTACGATCTGAACACAGATCCCGATGAGAGCTACGACGTAGCGCCCGCGCATCCCGAGATCGTCGACAAAATGCAGCACGTCATTGCGGACATGATTCAAAACTTTCCTCAGCCCGTGCAGAAAGCCTATGCCGATTCGAAGGCGCGTCAGGTGAATCCTGCAACTCCTATCGGAGCCTGGCCGAGACCAGCTGCAGTGCCTGAGAAGTAAGTAAGAAGCCCGGCAGTCGCACACTACGGCAGCGCAAACGCTACGTAAGAGCCATTGATCGACGTCTGCCCCGATTTCGGGAAGGGAGTCTTGAAAATCACACTGGTGTCGGCGGCCGAGGCGCAGAACACAACGTACTCTTTCCCACCGATTTCGTAGATTGCGGGCATGCCTTCCAGTGCGGCGGGCAGTTCCGCTTCCCATAGAAGCTTGCCGGTCGTTGTATTGAAAGCGCGAGCCTTGCGGTCCCGTGTGCCGGCAAAAACCAGACCGCCGCCTGTGACAACGGGCGCAGTTCGGGGGAAGTGAGAACCGGTCCCTCGGATTCCTTTGTCGGCAAGTTCAGCGACATCGCCGAGAGGGATCTGCCATTTGATGGTCCCCTGGTTCAAGTCGTAGGCAGTTAATGTGGACCAGGGCGGCTTGATAGGCGAAAGACCGGAACTCGTCTTCATATAGCCGAAGCCGCTCGTATAGCGAAGAGGGCCTTCCGCGGTGGCAGCGGACGGGGGCTTGTTCGGCGCAACCGCACCAGTGGCGCGCGACGGATGCAGAAGGTACGCCTGGAGCGAATTCAGATCCTGCGGCGACAGCTTGGAGAAACCAGGCATGAGCCCTTTGCCCTGCTTCACCGTGCTTTGAATCTGCTCCGGCTTGAGACGAGCTCCTATGTTCACGAGCGACGGAACGGCAGGCGGCTGTCCACTGCGATCGGCGCCATGACAGGCTTGGCAGTTAGCGGCAAAAAGAGCTTGGCCCTGCTGCTCGGGAGTGCCCGTCAACACCTTGGGTTGTGGAATATCGCGCTGCAGTTTGAGCATGGTAGGAAAATCTTTCGACGCGACGAAGAGCCAGCCGTTCTCGGGATCCGCCGCCGCTGAGCCCCAGTTAGCGCCCCCTACATTGCCGGGCATCTGAATTGTGTTTACTTGGCCGGGTGGCGTAAACAGGCCCTTATTGCGAGCGCTTTGCACTTCATCGCGAATGCCGGCTCGTTCCGCTGGATCGTCAATGAACGGACTCAGGTCATCGGCCGTAAATTTCTGCCTCGCAAACGGCGGCGGTTTGACTGGAAAGGGTTGTGTCGGCCAGGTTTTTTCACCGGGCACGTCGGATTGAGGCACAGCCCGTTCTTCAATCGGCCAAATGGGCTCGCCCGTGTCACGGTTCAGAACGAAGACGAATCCTTGCTTGGTCGCCTGCGCGACCACATCGACAGACTTGCCGTTGTTCTTCACCGTAAGCAACTTCGGCCCCGTATTGTCGTCGTAATCCCAGATGTCATGGTGGACCATCTGGAAGTGCCAGATGCGCTTGCCTGTAGCGGCATCGAGCGCCAGCAAAGAATCACCGAACAGATTCGCGCCGATACGATCGCCTCCGTAAAAATTGTATTTCGGACTGGCGGTCGGGATATAGACGATGCCTCGCTTCTCATCTAAGCTGAGTTCTCCCCACGCGTCAGCTCCGCCCACTGTCTTCCACGCGTCTTTGGGCCAGGTGTCATATCCGTATTCACCTGGATGCGGAATCGTATGAAAGGTCCAGACAAGAGCGCCGCTTCGAACGTTATACGCTCGAATGTCACCCGGGGCGCATCCGTACTCTTGCCCCGTGGCGGAGCCGAGGATGAGAAGGTCCTTGAAGACTCGTCCCGGTGTGGTCGGTTGAACGAGATTCAAGATCGCCGGATCGCGCCCCAGGTTCTCTTTTAAATTGACTTCGCCGCCAACTCCAAAGGATGTTATGGCCTTCCCCGTACGAGCGTCAATCGCCCGCAGAAAATGATTGCTCGCGAACAGCAGGCGGCGGTCCGATCCATCGGCGCTCTCCCAGTAGTTGATGCCGCGGTTCGTTATCACTGTGATCTCGCCATCGGCAGGATGGGTCCAAATCTCCTTTCCCGAGAGGGCGTCCAGTGCAACGATTGCGTTATTTTTGGCGAGAACGTAGAGCTGGCCGTGCCTCATGAGCGGGTTAAAACGGTAATTGTTGCCGTCCCCGGTGGAGTAGCTCCAGGCAATCTTCAATTGAGCGACGTTCGTTCGATCAACTTGCTTCAGTGCCGAGTACTGCGCTGAATCCGGGGCGCCGCCGTATTCGCCCCAGGTGTCGTGTGGATCCCTGCCAGTGCCGTCTGCCGAATGCGAAACGACCTGGCCGGAAGGCACGGTGACCAGCAGGGACAGCAAGGCCCATCGTCGAATAGAAAGGGGAAATATCATTCGCGAGTGGATGATCTCGGAAGCCTCAGTCAAGACCGAGAAGTAGAGCCGGATTTTGTTTCGACATTCGGTCGATCTCCGACTGAAGTATCCCTTCCTGCTTCATGGCGGAAAAGAAGGCGATCAAGCCTTCGGGATGAGGAGGATTGGCGGCCTGGCCAAGATCGCTGGCCAGAACACAGCGTTCAGGACCGATAGCGCGTATCGCTTCTGCGTAGTCGCGCGGCTCAAATTCTTTGTGAACGCCGATTAGTCCGTTGTAAACGAATTCAACAAAGGCCCCCAAATCTGCCGCCGCGCACATGCAGGCGATCGACATGTGAGTGGGCGCCATCATGGCGTGAGTAACAAGAATCTTACCGACGCCTCGCCTCCGTGCCTCGTGTATAAGCAGCAAACCCTCTTCCGTCGTACAGTGGCCGGTAGCCAAGACCAGCTGGTGTTCCGCGATGACGCCGAGTACGTCCTCCACCTCGGGTAGGAGTCGGCCATTGCGCGAAACGGCAACACTAGGCCGATCTTCTCGCGTATACCTGACTTGGCTCTCGGTATCGAGCGATCCCATCCACACGAAACGGCCCCATCCGCCGGCCACCATCGCCATGTGCTCCACTGCCCTGGGATTCATACCGCCTATGGCGAGGTTCAGAGCGATACCGCCAAAGGCAGCAATCTGCGGCATTAGTTTTCGGACAAGATAGGCTTGTGAGGCTGTTGGCTCGAAGTGATTCTTTAGAACGAAACCGCGCATGCCGTAGGCGAGCGCCATCTCGGCAAGTCCGAGTGCGTCGATTTGGCGGTCGATACTATCCGGTCCGCAATGACAATGTATGTCAATTACGTTCTCAAGACACCGATTCATCAGAGGCCGGCCCTAGGAAACCTTCATCTCGCGAATGCCTTCACCTACCGCGGCTAGGTTCGCGAGCTTCATCTCGGAGTATTTGCGCGAGATGACCAGGCCTTTGCCGCCGCCTCGAAACGCTTCCTTCGTAACGTCTCTGATTACGGGAGGAGTACATCGGCTGAAATTGGGGTCCATGTTTGAGATATCCACATCGATGCCCGGCCAAATCTCCACCTTGGTTCCTTGCGCGCCGTCAACCGATCGCTTGGTTTCGCGATAAACATAATCGGGAGACAGGCCCGTGTAAGGAAGTTCGGGATATCCGCGCTCGCGGTAATTCATGATGCGGTATTCGAATTGAAGAGCTTCGTCGATCGGCATGTCACCGTAGATCGTGTTGCGCGTGCTTGTGATGTAGGTCTCCATGCGCGTGCCGCCGAGATTGTGATACACAGTCATCTTCAAATAATCGGAGTATTTACTAAGCTCTTTCACGTCGGTCTGGGCCCGAAAGAACGGACTGAAACTGTGCGCATGCCAAACGTGCCAGCCGACCTTCATTTCGGGTTTGATGCCTTTTACCAGTTTGTAGATTGCGTCGTAGGTCTCGTGCACGCTGTCGTTCCACATGGTTTCCCAGGCCAGGATTTCGGGATAACGAAAGAGCACGCGCCAAAGCGTGGTGTAGTAGCCGTCCGTCGGCCGCTCCCCGCCCCGGCATGATCTCACCCAGGCTTCCAGCATGTGGAATCCATCGAAGGCACGCTTCACGTCGATGCCCCGCTTACGGGCTTTATCCTGGCAGAACGAGCAGAAGCAAGTCACTCGCGAAGGATCGTTGCCATTACGGTTATGCACCGATTCCACCATGTTGCCGAAAGCGCCATAGCGCTCCGACCCCCACATAATGCCATCGATGTCGTAAGAGCGGGTGAAGTCCTCCATCAATCCCATAAGGAAGTTGTGATGATCGGGATTATTGAAACACACGGTGTGGGCGTTGCGGCCGTATAGATCGCGCTCCTGAATTTTGTCGACGTTCGGCACCGAGGCGGCCCAGACATCTTCGCTCCAGGTATAGACCTTCACTCCGCGCTTTTTTGCGACCGGGATGACGTGCTCCAGAATGTCGAAGTTCTTTCCGTGGTCGGGCGCCTTCACATCTTTGATAATCGTGTTCTTGTAGTACTGCATGTGCGGCGTCGCATAGTTGCCGCCATGAAAATTCTCGTCATATTTCTGGGGGCCGTGATCCGGCAGCGGATGCCCGGGAAGCTGGCGGCTCGCGATGCCGTTGCCATAGGTAAAGGTAGCGATAAAAAGTGTATTGACACAAGCTTTCTCTTGCAGAATGTCTAGCACTTTCTCCGTGCCTTCATCCAGAAAGGAGATTGAGCCGATCTGGATGCCGATGGGTGTCGCTAAGTTCTGCTGCTTGGCGCCCGTAGGAGACTGCTGTGGCGCCGCGGAGGCAATGCTCGCAGCAGCGGTAGCGCCGCTTCCTATTGCGCCCAGGAAGGCGCGTCGATCAAGTTCGTGTTCAGGCATTATGTTTATCTTCGATAGAGAATTCGTTCTGAAGTTGCGGTGCGACGGCAAGCATAGCAGCGCCGAGGGAGGCCGAATGCGCAGGTCCGTTTGTCCGCTTTAGAAAGGCTACGCCAATGGAAGCAGCGAGACAACAGCCTGACAACATCAAGAGCGCCGGCGTCATGCTATGTGTTTCATCCCGGATCTTGCCGACGATGGAAGGACAAAAATAGCCGGACAGGTTCCCGAGCGAATTGATCCAGGCGATACCGGCGGCAGCGGCAGTAGCCGAAAGGATCCTGGTCGGCAGCGCCCAAAAGGTCGAGATGCACACCATCACGCCCGCCGTCGCAATCGTCAAGGCAAGCAGACTGAAAGCCTTTGGAAACTCTGGAAAGGCCGACGCAGCGAAGGCGAGCGCGCCTACAATGCCGGCCGTCACGAGATAAGGGCGGTACCGGCCTGTTTGGTCGCAAAGCCGGCCCACCGCGATCATCGCAATGGCGCCCACCGTCCACGGTATTGCGGAAAGAATGCCGATCGTAAAGGGGTCTGAAGTGAATCGGTCCGCGAGCACTTGTGGAAGCCAGAAACCCACCCCATAGCTGCCCATCGAGAAACCAAAGAAGATTGCTGCAAGACACCAGATGGCAGGGCTCTTGAAGGCGTCCCGCATCGTTTTCAGCTTCTTGCCCTCCCTGTTCTTCTGTAATTCTTCTTCGTCCAGAGCGTTCGCCAGAAGTTCCTTTTCGCGAGGACTAAGCCAGCGAGCTTTTGCCGGCCCATCTTCAAGAACCAAAAACGCAACAACACCAGCTACAACCGACGGAAGGCCTTCAATCAGATAGAGCCACTGCCAGCCGCGAAGTCCTCCCAAGACAGTCATCCGCGCCAAAATCCATCCGGAAACAGGACCGCCGATTGCGCCGGAGAGCGGGATTGCCGACATAAACGCCGCTGTCATGCGGGTACGGTATTGTCGCGAATACCAAAAAGTAAGAAAGAGAATAACGCCAGGAAAGAAGCCTGCCTCGACGACGCCAAGAAGAAGACGTAACAGGTAAAACTGAGTGGCAGTGTGAACAAACATGGTCGCGGCAGAAACGCAGCCCCACATGGCCATAATAGAGCTTAGCCAAAGCCGCGCGCCTATCTTCTTCAACGCTATGTTGGCGGGTACTTCAAAGAGGAAATAGCCAAGAAAGAAGATACCGGCGCCTGCTCCGTAAACCGAATCGGTGATGCCCAAATCGCGCTGCATCTGCAGTTTGGCAAAACCGACGTTGATGCGGTCGAGATAAGCGAGAATGTAACAGACAAAAAGAATCGGGATAATGCGCCAGGCAACTTTTCTGAAGACCGCCATCGTCTCCGCGGAAGTTGATTCTATCGGCGGTGGTTTCATAGATCCCGTCGTTAAGCTGGTTTGAGGATACCTGAGCAGGCTTGCAACCCGTAAGGTAAAAAGCTCCTTGTTACGGTAGCGAGAACGAAGCCTCCTTCTTACCTGCCAGCGCGAGGCGCTGCGGGGACCCGCTCCAGGAACGACAGGAAACGAGAATCTTGACGCAGACATTCGTAGATAGGATCCACCGGAAGCCAGATTAGTTCGCCATCGTCTTCGGCAAACGCCTGCGCCAGACACTGGAAGGCCTGGTCGAAATCGCCGGAAGCCGAGTGCAGCAAGACAAGATCCATCGCCGAAACTTTATCCGGCGGCCTCTGCTGGACCTCGGCGCAAAGGCGTGTAATGGCCTCCGTGTCGTTCATCGCGGCGTAGGCATGAGCCATCAAAGCCAGCATCCTGGTACTACGTCCGGCAGCAGCGACGGCTTCCTGGAAACTGCTGACGGCACGTTCATAGTAGCCCGTCTGCAGATAACTAAGCCCCAGTAATTGGTGCGCGCGATAAAAGCCGGGAGTCAGACTGAGCGTTTTCCTGCATTGCGAGATGCACTCGCCGTAACTGCGGGAGAAGTATAACGCCAGCGCGAAGTCTACGTTGGCATTGGGGGAAAGCGGGTCCAGATCCAATGCACGTTTGAAATTCATGATGGCAAGATCGGCGCGGCCGCTTGCCGCCAGGCACCATCCATACCAGCGGCGAGCGGGAGCATAGTGCGGATTGAGCTGAATGGCGGCGCAGAACTCGCGCTCCGCGCTCAGCCAGTCGCGGCCGTGATGCAGTTGAACGAAAGCCAGAGCCGCATGCGCCTCGGCCAAAGTGCCGTCGATACGAATGGCGTCCATCGCAGCGGAGCGAGCCTTCAACCAGGACTCTTGCGCGGGGAATACATCGTAGCGAGCAGCCAGGCTGTACCCATCCGCCAATCCCGCATAGGCCAGAGCCGACTTCGAATCGCGCGCGATGGCTTGCTGAAAACATTCAATACTGAGGCGGATTCCCTCTTCAGTGCGGCAATCCAGATGCCGGCGTCCCTTCTGATACAGTCCGAAAACCGTACGGAGGTAATCCGGGCGGCTTACCGGTGGCAGTAGTTGCTGCTGCGTCAGGACCGGAGTGAAATCCGACACAATCCTCTGCGCCAACGATTTTTGCGCCGCAAGCACCGACGATATCTTCTCTTCGTAGTCACCCGACCAAACACGAAAGCCCGACGACACATGAACCACCTGTATGAGGATGCGCGCTACTTTCCGTTCTTTGCGCACACTGCCCTCGACGATGTATTCCGCGCCGAGCTCGGCGCCGATATCGCGGACGTCCGCGCAACGATCTTTGAATTGGAAGGCTGAAGTGCGCGCCACTACCTTGAGACCCGCAATCCCAAATAGCCGATAAGCGACTTCGTCAGTTAAGCCGTCAGCAAAGAGCCGTGATTGCGGATCTTGATCGACACAAACCAAAGGTAGAACGGCCGTAGAGCCCCTGGCCGAGCTGAAAGCGATGATCGGCTCGACAGGGTCGTCGTGGCGCAGAAACTTCAGCTTGTAGCCGCGATCGGGCATGACGATCCGCAGCTGATCAAGCGTACCTTCAACTTCGTAGTACTGCGTCAGTTTCACCCGAAGGCGGCGCGCTTCCACACGAACAATAGGATCAAGGCGCGGATCGTAGTCGCTCTCACGATCGAATACTTCGATGCCAAGCTCATATTCTTTCGGGGCCTCCGGCGCGTCATCGAGACTTTGCGCCACCAGGTAACTCAGGAAGCGGCCAATGCGATTGGAACGACGAAACGAACGGCTGTTCAGAATCTTTTGGAGGTAAAGCAGGCGCTCATCCGCTTCGTGGTCAGAACGGGTAAGAGCGGTGGCGGGTCCGGTCAAAGAACTCATCGACGTAGTCGCGTCCAGCCTGAAGAACCATTAGGCTCGACTCGACACCGGTTTATTATATGTCAGCTTGCAGTCCGTAGCCCCCGCGGCGCCTGTAGACGGTCTCGCTCTTTCCCGCTCAGCAAAAGCTTCTTCCAGGGGACCTTTTCACTCTGGCCGACAACGTTTCCGCCGGTTCTATCAACGCAAAATAGACGTTCTTATTACTTTGCACCCGACAACTGGGTAATTGTTCTTGACCTGCCGCCGTTTCAGTGGTAAGTTCGCTTCCAGCTTTCCGTACAGCTACTGTCATTGAACCGATACGGCACAATGTTTGCAGCCGCGGAAAGCAGAAAGAGAGTGGTCATGCTGTGCACCACCCCACCGCTGAGTCGGCTTCTGCCGATAGTCGGCGTAATCTCCACAACCCTGTTCATCGGACCACTGCCGATGATGTCTCAAGCCAATGCATCTTCGAATGCTGCTGCGGCAACCATTACTAGTCCCAACTTTTTATCTCCCACCGTTGATCTGCCCAACCTCGGATCTGATCCTTTCGCTACTGGAATAAAGGCCTACTTGTATGGTTATCCTCTGGTTTTGTTGGGCGTCACCGAACGCGTTGTAACCAATGTTCCCGACACTATGACCGCCCTGGGACGAGCTCCGATTAATCAGTTTGCTTTCGCCCCGACGTTACCGAACGCTTCCTATACGGATGTGGTACTGCCCAGCACGACAACTCTGTACGGGTCCGCTTTCCTCGATTTGACTCAGGAACCGATCGTCCTGCATATTCCCAAGATCCAGAATCGTTTTTTCATTTTCCAGTTGCTGGACGCCTGGACGGAGGTCAGTCCGGACTCTCCGGGCACACGGGTCGGCACCCAAGAGGGAGACTATGTATTCACCGGGCCTAACTGGAAGGGAACGGACGCCGATCTGCCGCCCGGGATTATCAAACGCTATCCGATGCAGACAAATACGATGTGGATTATCTGCCGCATGTATACGTCCGGGGCGCCAGACGATGTCAGTAATGTGGTCGACGGCCTGTTTCCGCAAACGACGCTGAAACCGCTCAGTTCATACGGCCAACCCTATACACCACCTATCGTGCCTGTAGATCCCACTGTGGATACGACAACAACGCCTCTGGACCAGGTAAAGAACATGGATGCCTGCGCCTATTTCAGTACCATGGCGGCCTTGCTTTAGACGAATCCGCCATTGCCGGCAGATGCCGACACGGTGGCCGGGTTCGCAAGCATCGGCCTGATACCGGGCAAACCCTTCGATTGCAGCACACTGGACGCCACCACGCGCGTCGCACTTCAACTCGCGGTTCGGGTCACACGCACCCTTCTGCCTGATGCTCCTCAACCTTCGCCGACGAAGACCAATTGGGCTTTGCCGCTGAACGTAGGCACCTACGGCACGAAATACGTGCTGCGAGCGATCATCGCAAACAAGGCGCTGGGCGCGAACCGGCCCGAGGACGCGGTGTACGGGGCGACAACAGCAGATAAGCAGGGCAATATGCTGAGTGGCGCTTACAAATACACGCTGCGCTTTAAGCCGCCAACAGCTCAAATGAAGCGGGGAGAACTGCCGCCGGTCAATACGCAGGGATTCTGGTCGGTAACACTATACAACACTCCGAAGGAGAATCTGTATAACAACGAGATCGGGATTAATGCGCTCGGTATTCCCATGGTTCAGAACCACGCGGCTTGTCTGAACCCGGATAAATCGCTTACCTTGTACATTCAACACGACGCGCCGCCGGATCCAACGTCGATCGAGTATTGCAATTGGCTTCCGGCTCCGACGGGAACCTATTTGTTGTTCCTGCGGATGTACTATCCCGACCAGGCCGCGCTAGATGGAACCTGGATTCCACCTGCGGTGAAGGTGAATTGACGCAGAGTTAAGAACACCGATGGGGCGGGCTTGCGGTAGTCTGCTCGAGGCCTAGAAGCCCGCCTCGTATTCTTGGGACGCCTAGCGAATAACGTTATTCTGATGAGCATGGCCGTCAAAGCATTCGTTTGCGCGGTTGTGAGCCTGGTTGTTTGCGGCTATCCTTCATTCGCCCAGGCCGCCTCCGGTTTGCAGCAAATTCAATTGCACTCGCAGCAGGCGCAGGAGTTTTTGAGGGCTAACCGGCCGGACCTGGCTATCGGCGAGTTTCGGGCAGTGTTGGCATTGGATCCCAGCAACATCACGGCGCTAGGCGATCTAGGAACGCTGCTGTACTTTCACGGCGATTATGGCGAAGCGGCCAAGGAGCTTCGCACGGTGGTGAAGCTAGATCCGTCGCTGTGGAAAACGCAAATGCTGCTCGGTATGTGCGAAAAGCGGTTGGGTAATTTGGCCGCGGCACGAACCGATCTCGAGCAGACCTTTCCGAAATTGCAGGAAGAGAAGCTGCGCGTGCAGGCCGGCATGGAATTGATTGAGGTTTATTACGCCACGCGAGATTTGGATAAGGCAGCAGATGTTGTGAATATTCTGCGGAGGCTTAAACCGGAGGATGCCGGCATTCTGTATACCGCGCATCGAATCTACTCCGAGCAAGCAGACGAGTCCGCGATTGGCGTCGCTATGCTGGCGCCCAAGTCCGCCTGGATGCACGAACTGATTGCTGAGGAAATGATGGTGCAGGGCAATAATGAGGCGGCGATTACTCATTACCGCGAAGCTCTCAAGCTCGATGATCGTATTCCAGGATTGCACTTTGAGCTGGGCGAAGTGTTAAGCAGCGCTTCGTCGGCGTCGGATAAAGAACAGGCAGCGAAAGAATATGAAGCCGCTCTGGCTCAGAACCCGTTCGATGAAAAATCAGAGTGCCGCCTGGGCAGGATTGCGCTCGGTCGATCGGATCTGAACGAAGCATTCGCCCACTACTCTAAAGCCCTAACATTGCAGCCGGACGACCCGGACGCTAATCTCGGTCTCGGAAAGGTTTTGCTCTCGATGAACCAACCGCAAAAGGCGCTTCCCTTAATGGAGAAGGCCGTTCAACTGGATTCGTCGGACGCTGCAGCTCACTATCATTTGGGAACGCTGTATCGAAAGATCGGACGCGGCGACGATGCGCGCCGGGAGCTGGCGGAATTTCAGCGGCTCAAGCAAATGAAAGAGCAGCTGAAGAATGTTTATAAAGGAATGAGACAGACCAAAGCCGATCAGACGGACACCGACGTTCCGCAGTAACGCCGCTACCGTTCTGTGATCGTAATAATATGGTTTGCTTTGACGCCTCTCAGCATTTGCACGGCGCCCGAAGGCCAGCGCACTTCAAGGTCGGCAATCTCTGCTGCGCCAAGCCCGAAATGAAGGCGCGGATCGTTGGATGAATAGAAACTGGACTGAGCTGTCAGTTCCTGCGCTTGACGCTTGCTTCCATAAAGGCAGGTGACGCGCGAGCCAATTGCGCTACGATTCGACTTGGTTCCGATCAACTTCACTTTGAGCCAGTGATTGCGGCCGCTGAGATCGTTCCGCAGGAGTGACGGGGGCTCATTCAGATTGACGATCAGGATATCTATGTCGCCGTCGTTGTCGAAATCTCCAAATGCGCAGCCACGGCTGCAGTGTGGCGTAGCTACACCTGGGCCTGCTGAATCAATCAGCTCCTCAAATTTGCCGTCCCCGAGATTTCGGAAGATCACGCGCGGCGTTTTGAGAGGATATTGCGGATACTTGCGTTCGACTTCGGGATACATGTTTCCGGTGACGTAAAAGAGGTCGGGATTGCCGTCGTTATCGAGGTCCACGATTGCCGCGCCCCAATTCACAAAACGCGTTTCGACACCCAAGCCGGCATTGGTTGTCTTGTCGTCGAAATATCCCTTGCCGGTATTCACGTAGAGAACATTCGTGTCTTCCATGAAGTGCGTTTTGAAGATGTCGAGATTGCCATCGAGATCGACGTCGCCGACGCCCACACCCATTCCTGCCTGATCGACACCATCGTCACTGAGCGCGCACCCTGCCACGAGGCCAATTTCCTCGAACGTTCCGTCATGCTTATTGTGAAAGAGAAGACTGGGGCTCGAGTCGCAGGCGACGTAAATATCCGGCCAGCCGTCGTTGTCGAAATCCGCGGCGACCACAGTCATTCCGTAACCGGGGCGGGCATTTGCGATGCCCGACTCCTTTGTGACGTCCTCGAACGAGCCGTGGCCGTCATTGCGATAGAGCGAATGATGCGAGAACGGCAGCCCTCGCGGACCGCAGAGTACGGGAACGCCTTTCCAGTAGCAATTCGAATTGGCTCCGGGCTTAGGAGCGCGGGCCAGATCGAAATCGAGGTAGTTCGAAACAAAGAGATCGAGATGCCCGTTGCGATCGTAGTCGAGGAAGCAGCACCCGGCGCCCCACCGCGTTTGGGCGCCGAGCAGTCCGGCTTCTTTGGTTACGTCGGTGAAAGTGCCGTTGCCATTATTCCGATAGAGAACGTTCTGCCCGTAAGCGGTGATGAATAAATCTTCGAAGCCGTCGTTGTTGTAGTCGCCGACTGTGACGGCGGAAGCCCACATCTTGCGCTGTAGGCCGGCTTTCGCAGTGACATCAGTAAAGGCGCCGTCACGATTATTCTTGTAGAGCCGGTTGCTGATGTCGTCGCCGGCATCGTTGACGCGTGTGCCGCTGAGGACCAGGATGTCCATCCAGCCATCGTTGTCGTAGTCGAAGAAGGCGCAGCCACAACCCACGGTTTCGACGATGTAGTTTTTGTGATCCGGTGAGCCGTAGACGGTTGGATAGCGAAGTCCCGCCTGTTGTCCGATGTCCACGAAACGGGCATGGAAAGGCAGTCCGGAAGGCTTGGCACGAGGCGTTGGCGGATTATTTCGCGAGGCAGAACCTTGCCCCTGCAAGAGCAGAGGCAAGGCCAGTGTTCCAAGAGCTTCGCGGCGGGTGAGCTTCACAGACGAGGACTTCACCTGCAATCAAAACCGGAAACTAGAACGTAATGCGGGCGTAGATCTGGCCGAAGCGGGAGTTGCTGCTGTAGAACTGGTCGAAGCGCCCGAAGAGGGGGTTGCCGGGGACGAGATCGCTCCTGCTGGTTGTCTGTCCGCTGGAGGCAACGTCGCTCAAGTAACCGCCGGTGTATTGGGCATGGTTGAGGACGTTGAAGAATTGACCGCCGATCTCGAGGTGGGTGCGTTCGGTCACGGTGAAGCGCTTGGCGACACCGAGATCGATGTTGTCAGTGGGACGGAGCGGAAAGGTGTTGCGGCCGCCGTTTGCGATAGCGCCCAGTCCCGCCACCACGTAGCGAGCGCTGGGGTTGTTGGCTACGTAAGCAACGATGGTGGGGTCGCCAGCAGCGACGGCTTTACCAGCAGCGTTGTAGCCAGTGACGCCGGATCCGACGTTGGCGTTGCCGGCGGGATTGACTATGGATCGATCTCCGGCCGAATCGTTGTTGAGGTTTGAATCGACGTTGCTCTGAACCGTGGCGTACTCGGGAGATTGATAGGTGTAGGTTCCCGAGAAGCTCCAGTTTCCGATCAGGTTTTTCATCCACCAGTTGCCATCTTTGAAGGGACGGAAGTCATAGACCGGAGAAAACGTGAAGCGATGGCGGCGATCGAGGGCGGAGGAGGACCACTCCGGCTTGTAGTTCTGGAAATCCTGAGCACGGCGCGGTGTCAGGTAAGTCGAGAAGTTGGTTGCCGTAGCGTCGTCGAGCATGTGGCTCCAGGTATAGGCGGCGACGTAAGACAAGCCGTTGGAGTAGCGCTTGGTGAGCTGGAGAGCGAGACCGTTATAAGCGGAATAGGCGGTGGGCGAATAGCCGGTGAGATTATTTGTGAACCCGAGAGCGGCCAAGTTGTTATAGGGTTGCGCCGCGGTCCCGCCGGGAACGATGTAGGACTGAACCTGGTTCAGGGTGCGTCCCAGGGACGCAAAAGTAGCGGCGGAGGGCATCGCGAAGTACGTAGGAATGTAATTCGACGCGTTCACTTGCGGAACGATGTTGAGCCGGGTCTGGGTCCACAGATTCACGCCTTTGGTGCCGACATAGCGGGCTTCAAAGGTGTAGTTGGTTTTGAACTGGTGCTGGATGCCAAACGTCCACGTGAGCGCGTAGGGACGTTTGTCGCTATAGATGTAAGAACCTGCAATGGCGCGCGCCGCTAGCGGGCTGGTGGGAAGCCCAGGCGCGATGCCGGCAAGACCGCCATTCTTAAGAAAGTTGGGCGCATTGCTCGAGAGATTAACGTCCTGCGTTGTCTGGTAATATGCCGGAGCTGCATTAGCGGTCAAGTTCGCATAGCTCAGATCGTAGGAACGGCTGAAGCCGCCCCGGATGACCCAGGTGCTGTTCTTTCCAGGTGAATAGGCGAAACCGAGACGCGGCGAGAAATCGATCGGGCTATAGTTCGGTTGCCGAAAGGTAATCCCACCGTAGACGTCAGCGGGGGCGCTGAAGGACTGGGTACGCGAGGCGATGGGCGTGGTGACGTATTCGTAACGCATACCGATGTTGAAAGTGAGGTTGGGGCGCACCCGCCAGTCGTCATTAAAATAGGCGGCGGTTTGTAGAAAGCCTGTCGGGTAAGCTTTAGGGCCGGCGCTGCGTTCGCCCAACACGTTGGGCGTGAGGTCGTAAAGGTATTGCTGAAGATTGGAATAGTCGTACTCGCCGCGAACACGCTGGATGAAATAGTTCGTGAGAATGGTATCCGCAAAGCTTCCACCGAACTTCAGAGTATGATTGCCGGTGACATAAATCAGATTATCTTGAAACTGGAGCACGTTCTGGATTGAACCCGACGGCTCATTCTGACCTCCGCCCATCGTCAGCTGCAAAGTATCGATGTCGATATCGGGGAAAACGCTGAGACCCGGGAAGACTTGGGGAGCGACACCAACCTGCTGGAAATTTCGGCTGAAAGCGGAGCGGAATTCATTCTGCAGAGTTGGCGTGAAGCTGTGAAACTCAGAGAACGAGATCATGTAGGTATTGTTTGGAAAGGGCACGTAAAAGGCTGGTATCGCGGGAGTAGCGTTAATTCCGCTGATCTTGTTATAGATCCAGCGAGCGCGAAGCTGGTCCTTGTCCGAGGCATTGTAATCGACCGATACGACTGCGTTGTACGAGTTGTTATAGTTCGGGCCGGCGAAAGATACGCCGCCGATGGGAATGGAAGCGCCTCCCACGGTTTGTGAGTTCTGGTTGGCCACGGGAGCAGCACCGAGATACTGTTTCAAGACGCTGAGGTTGGTCTGACTGACTAGCGGGTTCGCTGCCAGCGTGGCGTAACCGGCCGCAGTGGGAGCAAAGACCGGCGAACTCGGGACGGAAGCCTGACCAATGGGATTGTATTCAAAGTTGCCAAAGTAAAAGAGCTTGTTCTTGATAATCGGACCCCCGATCGTGGCCCCGAGGCGATTGTTGTCGTAGCGGGGGTAGGAGTTGATGCCCTGGGTCCAGAAAAGCGCGTCATCGGCGTTGAGATTGCGATTTTGGAAATATTCGTAGATGGATCCATGAACCGTATTCGTACCGGTTTTGACGATGGCGTTGAAGACACCGCCGGAAGCGCCTCCGAACTCGGCACTGAACTGGTTTTGTAACAACGAAACTTCGGCGACCGCGTCATTGGAAACAATGGCGAGTGGTCCGGTGGCGTAGTAATTGTTGTCACCGACTCCGTCGAGATAAAAGGTGTTGTTCTCGGGACGCTGGCCGGAGACGGTGGGACCTGTTCCCTGGCCGACGCCGCCGCTCGAGGCGACTCCTGCGCCAAGAAGGCTGACGTTCCAGATGGCGGCCGATTGAACGTTGCTGGCAATTCCGGCGGCGCGGGAGAAGGTAGCAGTAGGAAGCTGCTCAAGCTGCGCGGTCCCATAGGTGCTTTGCAGCTGGGCGGTGGTGGTGTCGAGCGCGGCGGCGGCGGCGGCCGTAACTTCTACAGTAGTGGCTGCGGTACCTACGCTCAAGGTCAAATTTTGAGTCAGCGTTGCGTTGAGCTGGATTTGAACGTTCTTGACGGTGGATGGGCTGAAGCCGCTGGCGGTCCCGGTCACGGTATATGCACCGACTGGAAGATTCTGGAAGCGGTAACCACCACTGCCTTCGGTTGTAACGGTTGTTTTCACGCCGGTGGCGTCGTTTTGCGCCGTCACGGTGGCATTCGGGATACCTGCTCCCGAAGCATCGAAAAGAGAGCCGACCAAGTCACCGCTTACGGCTTGCCCGAATAGGGCGGAGACAAAGGCAAGTATCAGAAAGAAACCTGCCAGGATTCTTCCATTGAAAAGAGTGTTCCCGTTCATTTTTTCACCTCAAAGAACACCTTCAGACAAGGAAAGTGAATATAGAAAGCACCTAGATTTTGTAAGCGTAACAGATTAGCAACTAAGTCGAGCGTCGAAAATGTCAGAAAAACTACTAAAAGGATTGAAACTCGGTTCGTCGGAATAAAAGCGGAGCGTCTATCTGAGGATCGATTATGCAGAATAATTTGCGCTATTCTCCGCCGATGCCGTCGAGAAAGGATTTCCGGATTGGAGTTCTGGGAAGCGGATTCATCGTCAACGATTGCCATCTCGTGAGCTACCGGCGGGCCGGGTTCAACCCCGTGGCCATTGCTTCGCGTGATGAGGAGCACGCGAGAATGGTTGCTACGCGGCACTCGATTCCGCGCGTTTGCAATACCTATTTGGAACTGCTGGACGATCCGACGATTGAGGTTTTGGACATCGCGGTTCCTCCGATGAACCAGCTGGAATTGATCCGCGAGGCCTGCGCCAGGGGCGCGGTGAGGGGCATTCTGGCCCAGAAGCCGTTGGCGCTTAGCTATGGCGATGCGGCTGAAGCGGTCCGTTGTTGCGAAGAAGCGGGGATTGAGCTTGCTGTGAATCAGAATATGCGGTACGATCCATCGGTTCACACGGTCAAGCGATTGCTTGGGGATGGTGTTTTCGGCGTTCCGGTGTTTGCGAGCATCGATATGCGCGGCGTTCCACATTGGCAGCCCTGGCAGGCCGATACGGGATCTGCCTCGCTCCGGATTATGTCTATCCATCATCTGGATTGCATGCGCTTCTGGTTTGGAGATCCCGAACGGGTGTTCTGTAGCAGCCGCCCGGACCCGCGTACACAGTTTCCGCATACGGACGGAATTTGCACCACGATTCTTGAATATCAGAACGGCTTACGGTGCGTTGTGATCGATGATGTCTGGACCGGCCCTGTGAAGGAAGGCTGTCCGGGCGACATCCGTATCGAGTGGCGCATCGAAGGCATGGACGGTCTTGCGATCGGGGACATCGGGTGGTGTAAAGATCCTTATACAACGCCTTCGACCATGCGATACGCCTGCAAAGGAGACTTCGATTTCCGGCGCTTCGATCCGGTGGAGAGCTGGTTTCCGGATGCGTTTGCGGGCACGATGGGTCAATTGTTGATCGCTTTGGAAACCGGCCAACCGGCCGCCGTCGGCGGACGCGATAATCTACAGACGATCGCTCTGGTCGAAGCCGCAGCCTTGAGCGCCGCTGAACATCGGATGACATCCCAGCAGGAGATCATCCAATTCGAGATGTGACTCCACGACTTATGAAACTCGGCATTATCAATAGCGCGTTCAACCAAAGCGGGGTGGATACGGCTACCGGCCTGGAACACATTGCGCGCATAGGGTTCGATTGCGTCGATATCTTCACGGAGGCGATGACCATCTCACCGGAGGAAAAGCGTCTTATCGCCAGCACGTGCAACAGGAGAAATCTTCCGATTGTGTCACTTCCCGTGGTCGCTACGGGCCTGATCGATTTCAACGATCCGGTGCGCGACTTCCACGTCGCCCGTTGCAAGAAGTTTATCGATCTCGCGGGTGAGTTCGAAGCCAAAAATATTGTGCTGGTCCTGGGCGAATATCTTTGGCAGCGTGAAGTGATTGCGCCTCAGGATCAATGGCGGTGGGCTCTCGAAAGCTGCCGCATTCTTGGTGATTACGCTGATTCGAAGAATGTGGAGATTGCGCTAGAGCTGGAACCTTTCCGGCTGAGCCTGCTTAATAATATTGAGGAGATGGCTCGTTTCATTGACGAGTGCGCTCACTCCAGGGTGCGGGCGAATATCGATATCAGCCACCTTGTGCTTTCGGACTGCGGCCCAGAATCCCTGATACGGTTGAAGGATAAGGCAGTGCATGTTCATATCAGCGACTGCAACGGTAAGGTTCATGGCGATCTTCCTCCGGGAAGAGGCGTGGTGAAGTTTACTCCCTATCTTCAGGCGATCAAAGACCTTCGGATGGAGGGTGTAATTTCCATTGAATTGGAATATTCGCCGGATCCTGCGCGGATTGTGGAGTGGGTGAACGAGGCTTATTTGGAAACGGATCGCCTCCTGCGTTTAAACGGAATGCGCGACTGAGAATTATATGGGCGCCGACACAAATATCCTTTCGAAGCCTTCTGTCGAGTTCGACTATAGTCTGACCGGAGTGAACTCTACCTTGGCCATTGAAAAGGGACTGGCTGAGGCAGACTGGTATCAATGCGCTGTCCCACGCGGCGTTATGCGCGGTCTTTTGGAGCGCCGGGACGGACCTGCCGTCCGCGATACCATCCTCTGGTTTGCTTTGATTGCGGGCAGTGGTTTCGCAACGTACGTTCTGTGGGGCACATGGCTGGTAATTTTTCCTTACGCGATCTACAGCGCGCTTTACGCCTCAACGTCCGACTCTCGCTGGCATGAGAGCGGCCACGGAACGGCGTTCAAGACAGACTGGCTCAATAATGCGCTTTATGAGATTGCGTCGTTCATGGTGATGCGAGAGGCGACAGTTTGGCGCTGGAGCCATACGCGGCACCATAGCGACACGATCATAGTGGGCCGCGATCCTGAAATTGCCGTGCCCCGCCCAGCGAATTTAAAAGCGGTCGCCAAGGCTTTCTTCAATCTCCACGTCTATCCCAAGTACTTCAAGAAGATTGTGCTGCATTCAATCGGGCGCATGTCCGGTGACGAAAAAACCTTCATTCCCGAGACGGAGTTTCCAAAGGTTTTCAGCCGCGCGCGGATCTACGTTTCGGTCTACGCTGTGGTCATCGCGCTTGGCCTTTATAGCCGCAGCATTTTCCCTCTGATGCTGGTTGGTTTCACCAATTTATTCGGCACCTGGCTGATGGTGGTTTACGGAATGACTCAGCATGCCGGTCTGGCCGAAAATGTCCTCGATCACCGGCTCAACTGCCGAACCGTATATATGAATCCGGTGAACCGGTTTCTGTACTGGAACATGAACTATCACGTGGAGCATCATATGTTCCCGCTGATCCCTTTTCACGCCCTGCCTCGATTGCACGAAGCGGTGAAGGACGACTGCCCAGTTCCTTACCGGGGTGTTTGGGCCGCCTGGCGTGAGATTATTCCGGCTGTTCTCAAGCAGGTGAAAGACCCTGCTTACCATGTGAAACGCCGCCTTCCAGCGCCCAAGGTCCGGAGTAACGAAAGGTTTCGGGCTGCCAATGTGGAAGCCGATTCGGAAGGATGGATTGAGGTTTGCGACGCTCGCGACCTCGCGCGGGCCGATGTGATGCGCTTCGACAACGGGAGGAAAACTTATGCCGTCTATCGAGATGAAGAAGGCGAGCTCTACGCAACGGACGGAACCTGCACCCATGGCAATGTCCATTTATCGAACGGCCTGGTGAAAGGAAAAATTATCGAGTGCGCCAAACACAACGGGAGATTCAATCTGATTGATGGGTCGCCGGCGCGAGCTCCGGTTTGCCGCGGCCTCGCTACGTTTCCGATTGAAGAGCGGAATGGCCGGATCTTCCTCAATATTGCCCGTCCTGGAGGCGTGGGAGCGCGTGCTCAAAATACTGCTCAGTTTCGCGTCGTCAGCAATCGCAGCGTGGCGACTTTCATTAAGGAACTTGTTCTGCAACCGCTGGACGGTCAGGCGAAAATCGCCTTCACGCCGGGCGATTACCTGCAGATTGACATTCCGGCTTACGACGAGATGCGGTTTCGTGACTTCGATATTCCGGAGCCGTTCGCTGCGGTGTGGGAGAACCAGCACGTCTTCGACCTGATGGCCCATAACCCGGACGCTTCTCATCGCAACAATTACTCGCTCGCGAGCAACCAGCAGACCGAACCTATGTTGCGCTTCAACGTTCGCATCGCTACACCACCGCCCGGCCAGGACTGCGGTCCAGGCGTCGGGTCCAGTTATATCTTTAGTCTGAAGCCTGGCGATGTCGTCACGGGGATTGGCCCCTTCGGCGATTTTCACGTCAAGCCTACACAACGAGAGATGGTGTACATCGGCGGCGGCGCGGGGATGGCTCCGCTTCGCGCTCATCTCTCGCACCTACTCGAGACTGAGCGGACGGCGCGCAAGATCAGTTTCTGGTATGGCTCGAGATCGAGACAGGAGATATTCTACGAAGACTATTTTCGGGACTTAGCCGCAGCACATCCTAACTTCACATTCCACCTTGCTCTCTCGTCGCCGTTGTCGGAGGACGCCTGGACTGGCCATCTCGGCTTTATCCACGAGGTTGTTATGCAAAAACATCTGCGAGAGCATGTCAACCCAAAGGCTGTCGAATACTATCTTTGCGGACCGCCGATGATGATCAAGGCATGCACGAAAATGCTGGCCGAGATCGGTGTGCCTGCCGCTCACATAGCGTACGACGAATTCTAAGTGAAACCGCCTTCTCGCTTTCTCAATGATGGGTCCGCGGATGCGCCCAAGTTGCGCGTCTATCTCAATCTCGACAATCTGGTTGGTCTGCGCGATGGCTCTATTTGGCCCGGTTTGGTAGGTCTGCCTCGCTACGAGCGCCTGAGAGCCGACGGTTTCGAAGGCGTGCAATTGACGACGGACGATGCTCCTGAGGCCGGCGCATCATTGCCCTACTGTGGACTCGACCGTATCAACACACCAGCCGAGGCGGACGCGGTGGCTGCGAAACACGCGGCGCGCGGGGATCTTTGCGTCACTGTTCATGCAGGCTGGGGCCTGGAAGAGGATGACGAGGTGTTTCGCCTGGTGGCAGCTATTCTCACAGCTTCTGCTAAGTATCGCCTGCCAATCTTTCTGGAGACGCATCGGGCGACAATCACCCAGGATCTGTGGCGAACGGTACAAATCACCAAGAAGTTTCCCGAGGTTCGTTTGAACGGTGACTTCAGCCATTATTATTGCGGCCAGGAGCTTGTTTACGGCGACTGGGCCACAAAAGTCGCCTTCATGAGTCCGATTTTCGAGCGCATCGGGTTTCTTCACGGCCGCATAGCCAGTCCGGGCTGCATGCAGGCGCCGATTGACGCCGACTTATCTGCAAGGCCGCGGGAAGCGCACGGGGTTGTGAATTACCTTGACCACTTCAAAGAACTTTGGACGCGCTCGATGCTTGGCTTTCTTCGCACTGCCGTTTCAGGCGACGTGCTGATTTTCGCACCCGAACTGCTGGCCGGTACGCATTACTATGCGCGTCTATTTCCTGACGCCGCGGGGAGATTCGTAGAGGAATCCGACCGTTATTCTCAAGCGCTACTTTACAAAGACTTGGCTCGCGCGTGCTTTGCTGAGGCAGCTGCTACGCATAAGCCGCGCCGATCATCCGGCGCACGTAGCTGAGGTTACGCCGCAGATCTTGATCTAAACTGCCGGGCCGCGCGTCGGTTTCGAGATTGATCCAACCGGACCATCTGATGTCGCGAATCGCCTCCAGGACAGCTGCAAACGGGATCTTGCCTTCACCCAGAAAGTGTGGATTGTCCTTGAAGTGAATCTGACAAATCCGTTCCTTGCCAAGCCATCGGATTTCTTTCACGACATCGAAGCCGGCGGTTGTCGAATTGCCGACATCGTAGTAGACGAGCACGTTTTTCGAGCGCGATCTCTCCAGAACGCGAACGTTGTCTTGGGCGGAGATGGTGTTTTCAATTCCTAAAATCACTCCGGCTTTTTCAGCTTGCGGCGCAAGTTCGCGCAAGGCATCGCCCACATACGTCATTTCAGCTTGGTTGCCGATAGCCCAACGTCCAAAGAAAGGCACGAGAAGAACACGCGTCTTTAAATCTTGAGTAAGCCGAATCGCATCGGATACCCACTTCAGCGCTAAAGGATCGCTCTTCAAACCGTTGTCGTGCAATCGATCGACACAGGTCCCGTCAATCGCGACAGCATGTTCCTTGGAGAGCTCGAGGTATTGGGCCGCCATATCCGGACGATCGCCCGGCATCTTGCCATCGACCAGCTGGCGTCCGAAGGAAACCTGGACCCCTTCAAAGCCAAGCTCGGCGGCCTTCGGAACGGCTTCCGGCTTGGCAATCAGTTTCAAGTTCCAATCGGTTATGCCGATTTTCAAGGGAGCCGTCCGGCCGAAGCCGGCAACACCGGTCACCGTTAATCCGGCAGCTACGCTTAAGAAAGTCCGCCTTGACGATTCGAAGCTAGGCATTGGCTTTCACTCCGAATATTCGTTCCGCATAAAGGCGGCTGAGTCGCAAGTCTTCCTGCAGAGAACGCGTGACCAAGGTATTTGGGCGATACGCCAATTCGACCACGATGAGCGGCTCTAGGCCGGCCTTCTCGAGGTATTCAGCGACCTGGCGATAATCGATGTCGCTGTCCTCCAAATCCTCCAGCCATAGTTTATTTTTGGCGCTGCGCACGTGGATTTCACGGAGCCTTTTTCCAACTTCTTTTAAGAAGGGAAGGGGCTCAAAGCCACTCTCATAGGCCCAATCGACATCTATACAAATGTGGACATACTCAGGATCCGTGTGGCGCAGAATTTGCAGCCACTCCTTCGCATTGTTCTCCAACTGGGGAGTGTGGTGATGCACACGCAGTTCGAACCCATGCTGCGCGAGAGTCTTGCCCATGCGATTGAGCGAGTCCGCTTCGACTTGCAGTTCGGCATCAATCTTGGGTACATTCTTGGGTTTAGGATCCGGATTATTGACAATCGCGTGGCAACCAAACGGGACGCACAGGCCGCCGACTTGCAAGGCAGTAGAAATCGTCTCATTCGCGCTTTTCTTTTCATGCAGGGCGCCGCCAACGTACAGAGATGGCATCGACAATTTCTGTGATCGAAGAATTGTGAGGATTCGATCGCGGATGTCAGGCGCGAAGAAGGGCGGGCTCAACTCGACGTTTCTGAATCCCGCAGCTTTGGCCATCGGTAGCACTTGCCCGAGTACGTCGCCAAGAGGTTTTTTCAAGGTTTGGGCGTATTGCTGAAAGATGTAGCCTTCCACCGCCAGGTAGGATTTCGGCGGCGATGCTGCAGAAGAGAGACTGGCTGCTGCTGCGGCGGCTAGTAGCTCGCGCCTGGTCATGTGGAATCTACTTTGCGCTGGTGCTGTCGCTGTGAGCGTAACTTAACCAAGTTTTTCGATCGTCTAGCATTTTGATGAAGAGACCGCCGACGACGGATCTAGCTTGGAAGCCGACTTGTTTTCCAGTCTTCGTGTCGTACCAGTCGGTGAGGGGAACACGGCTTGGAGATTCGTCTGCAAACTGGTAGGCCGGATTAAACAGGGCTTCGAATTGACTTTGATTATTGGCAAGCGTGGCTGTCCAGGTGAGCCAGTCGATCTTCGTATAGTCGGCACGGTTGTCGAGAGGCAGACCGTATTTGTTTGTATGTTGACCGTAGAATGCAAGCTCTTCCTCGACCACTTTCGGAGGGAATACATGCAGGTCCAGCAGCTTGTCCCAAACCAGGTTGTATTTTTGACTCCAGGTGGCGGGTTGGTCGAAGGCAAGCTTGAAGTGGCCGTGATCTTCGGCCAGTTGGACCCATTGTTTGGCAAAGGCGGCGGCCGAAGCGGCGTATTCTTTTTGCAGATCTTTATGGCCGAGGTCGCCGGCGAGCTTGCCGTAGGCGGCTAGCGCGAGGATGGACTTGATGGATAAGTTTGCGTTGTGGGCCAGGTGTCCGGCAAAGTCATCCGTGCACAGTTGGTTTTCAAGATCGGGTCCTTTGCTTTTCAGATACTCCGCCCAGCGAGTCAACAGAGGCCAGTATTGGCCGGCAAAACGTGCATTGCCGTCAGTCTGTTCCATGGCGGCAATCATCAACAGCATGTTGCCGCTTTCTTCGACCGGCATTTGGTTTTCTTCTGTCTTTTCACCGCCGCCGTACTGTTGTCCATCGGCGAGGGGATAGCGTCCCAAATCATGCGGCGCGAACGGAAAAGGCCAGCGGGCAAGGCTTGCGTAATCGAGTACCGGCTTCAGTTGCGCTTCAAGCAGGTGCGGATTGAACAACAGGAAGAACGGTGAACTCGGATAGGTAATATCCACCGTATCGATAGAGCCGTTGCTGAAGTTCTCTTTTGAGAAATAGAGTGGCGTTCCGTCGGTGTCTGCGGTTAGTTTGTTGGCGGCCAGCGTTTGGCGGTAAGCAAGCGAGCAGAGCTGCGCATATTTTTCGCCGCCGGCGCGTTGCAGGTCGCTGTAGAGCTGTTTGTCGAAGCGGGCGCATTCCCTCCTCGCCCGGTCGTAATCGGCGAGAGCGGCCCGCAGCATATCCTCCGCGGTTGCGCCGTTGCGCCTCCAATAAGGCCGCAGCCGGCGTTGCAGAAAAGAAATGGAATACCCGTCGTCATAGGCGATGACCAGGTGGCGGGAGACAGGAGATGAGCCGATCTGTCCGCAGTCGAAGGAATAGGCGAGCACAGGATCAGGCTGACCATAAGGTTCAAATGTCTGAAGCGTATCCGAGTCGGGAACCCGTCCCGTTTCGGCGAACGTTTTCATGGCGGCAGTTCTTAACGTTGCGGCCTGGTCAGTTCCACTTTCCGGAGGCGCAACGACGTAGAGATAGCCCCAATCGATACGCAGGTCATCGCCTGACTTTTGCAAGACCGGTTGTTGAGAAGAACCAACGCGCAGCACCGAGAGATCCTTCATACGGTAGCGCGACCATGCCACCGCCTCCTCACGCGTATTGACGGTCAGTTCTGATCCTGCGTCGAAGTACACCGACACAGCATGATTGCGGCCATCGGTGGAACTGACGTTCCAGGTGAGATAGGTGGCCGGCCGCGACAGCAGATCCAAATCTTGAGGAAGCGCCGGAGTTAGAAATTCAAGCTCTACACGAACGCCTGCACCTTGGAATTGATAAGTCGTGCGGGTTGGCTGTACTTCCAATGAAGTCTGTGGCAGCGCGGGCGTTCTTCGGGGTTCAATTCCCATCAGTCGAAAAACATTTCCGTCTACGCGAATCAAGCTCGACAGTGACTGCACTTTGCCCGTCCAATGCTTGGTGGCCTGGTCAGTCAGATGATCCGACATCGACCAGATGCTGAAGTAAGGATCATGCGCGATGAGCGGAACGGCGGGAGGGCGCAAGGTAGCGCCCAGCATCATCAAAGGAAAACAGTGCAGGATCCACGCTTGGGCAATCCTGTTGCGAATTAGTTTCATTCCGGGAAGGCTTGGCTTGCGTTTCTTATACTTTTCGAAGCTGGGTTACTCTGCCTACTTCGACCCATTCCACCACATAGATGTTGCCCGCGTGGTCGAAACACGCTCCATGCGGACAAACGAACTTGCCGGGCGTGAAGTGATCTCGCGTGAGCTTCCTGGTCTTCATGTAGTCGCTATTGGAGTCGTCACCCAGGTTCACGATGGGGCGATTTTGCCGGTCCATGATGGTGACGCGGGCAAACAGATCGGGCAGAACCATTTCGCCATTCCTGAATATATCGAAGTAGCAAGGTGCGGGCGTTCCTTCGACAAAGTCCAGGTGAGTGCCGTCCAGGTGAAAGCGCTGAAGGCGCCTGTTGGTGCGGTCGGCCACGATCAGAATGGGTTCGCTGCCGCGCTCGTCTACGATGATTCCGTGCGGACACAGCAACTGTCCCGCTTCTTTGCCCGGACCGCCAAACGTTCGGATGTATTTACCCTGGCTGTCGCATTGCATGACGTAGCTGGAACCGTATCCATCGGCGACGTAGAGATCGCCGTTGGGTGAAACGGCGAGGTTGGTCGGACTGTACTTTAGCGGCTTGCCGTCGGGACCGGGTTTCGAGTAAGGTTCGGACTCTTTCGGGTATCCCAGCGAGAAGACTTCTTCGCCGGCAAGGGTGGTCTTCACCACCACTCCACGTTTGGTATCGCACAGGTACAAGAACTCCTGGCGGCCTTCTTTCCGAATGTGCAGGCCATGCGCGCCGCCCTTGAACTGCTTGCCCCAGCTTTTTACAAATTTCCCCTTATGATCGAAGATCACCATGCTATCCGCTATCTCGCTGGTGGCGTAGACGGTGTGGTGAATGTAGACATGGCCTTGCGAATCGACACACACACCATGCGTGTTTCCATACTGTATGTCGGCCGGCAAGGCACCCCAGTCGTGGGTCGCCTCGTAGGTGTGGTCGCCTTCGCCAAGCACCGGCTTATTCGATCCGGATTTGTTGGCGGCGCCTAAAATCAGGGGAGCGGCCAACCCTGTTCCGGTCTTTTTCATAAATTGACGACGTGATTCAGACTTTCTCATAGGCATGATGGAAGCGCCAATCAGGCGAGAACCTCTTTGACAACGATGGCCTGCTTTTCAGTGCCGGTCAACTTCTGATCGAGGCCCTGATACTTAAAGGTAAATCGCGTATCGTCGAGACCGAACTGGTGAAGGATGGTAGCGTTTAGATCGCGAATATGCACTGGGTCTTTGACAATGTTGTAAGAGAACTCATCTGTTTCGCCATGGACGACGCCGCCCTTGATTCCGCCGCCCGCCATCCAAATGGAGAAGCACTTGGGATGATGGTCGCGGCCATAATCCTGCGCCGTCAGCTTGCCTTGACAATAGACGGTGCGGCCAAATTCCCCGCCCCAGATGACCAGCGTGTCATCCAGCAGCCCGTGTGATTTCAAGTCCTGCACCAAGGCATAAGCGCCTTGATCTATGTCGCGGCACTGGCTGGGCAGAACCTCCGGCAAGTTGCTGTGGACATCCCAACCGCGGTGATAGACCTGCACGAAACGCACATCACGCTCCGCCATTCGCCGCGCCATCAGGCAACAGTTCGCGAAGGTGCCGCCTTTACGAGCATCTTCGCCGTACAGCTTGAACGTACTCTCCGGCTCTTTTGAGATGTCGGTCAACTCAGGCACTGAGCTTTGCATCCGGAACGCCATTTCGTACTGGGCAATTCGAACTTGCGTCTCCGGATCCGCGATCTTGGCCATCTGCAGACGATTCAGTTCGTCGGTTGCGTCCAGCATGCGCCGACGGATTTTTGCGGGAACGCCCTCGGGATTGTTGATAAACAGAACCGGGTCGCCGCCCGATCGTAAGGCGACGCCGGAGTATTGGCCGGACAGAAAACCGGAACTCCACAAACGAGCGGAGATCGCCTGCACATTCGCTTTAGGGTTCGAGTGAGAGGCATTCAGAACCACAAACGTCGGTAGATCCTGGTTCATGCTGCCGAGGCCGTAGGAGAGCCACGACCCGACGCATGGCTTGCCGGCGATCATAAATCCCGTCTGCAGAAACGTGACGGCAGGATCGTGATTAATGGCGTCGGTGTTCATCGAACGGATCACGGCGATGTCATCGGTCATCTTGGCGGTGTTGGGCAGAAGCTCGGAAACCCAAGTCCCGCACTGGCCGTGCTGGGCGAATTTGAAGATCGAGGGGGCGACCGGAAAACGAGTCTGGCCCGAAGTCATGGTGGTCAGGCGCTGGCCCTGGCGGATGGTTTCGGGAAGATCTTTGTCGAACCACTTTTCCATGGCGGGCTTGTAGTCGAAAGTTTCCATTTGCGGAGGCGCGCCCAGCATATGCAGGTAGATGGCGCGTTTGGCCTTGGGAGCGAAATGCGGCAAGCCCGGCAACCCGCCGACAGCTTTCTTCTCGGCCGCCGCCGCCGCCTGCTTCTCCAGCAGCGTGTACAAAGCGAGCGATCCCAAGCCACGAGCGCCTCGAGCAAACAGCTGTCGCCGCGTCTCCACTAGAACGTTGTCGTCGATCAGACCCATCTGAATATCCTTAAAAATCTATTTTTCGAGAACTTCATCGAGATTCATCATCTCGTTCGCCACCATCGTCAGCGCTGCAAATTTGGGCTTTGCAAGCTTCGGATCGGCGGGCGCTTCCCCTACACTCAGCAACTTGCTCGCGTCGTCCGGGGCGGAGGAGTAGTAGGTCAGAAAATCCTGGTAGGACTTACTCAACACAGCTAACTCCTTGGCTTCGAGAGGTCGCGCCAGCAGCCGGTTTGCCATAAAATCAACTTCGCCGGTGAACTGTTTTTTGGTCTCGATCGCATTTTGCGCCAAGACTCGGGCCGCTTCCAGAAACTGCTTGTCATTCATGGTGACCAGGGCCTGCAGCGGCGTATCCGTCCGTTCACGCCGAACCGTACAGCTTTCTCGTGACGGAGCGTTGAAGATGTCCATGGACGGTGGCGGAGCGGCGCGTTTCCAGAACGTATACATGCTGCGGCGATACAATTTGTCCCCGCTGTCCTGCTCATAGACGCGCGTGTTACTTGCCTCCATGGCAACGTTGTCCCAGATGTGCGCCGGCTGATATGGTTTGGCGCTGGGCCCTCCGATCTCAGGCCGCAACAAGCCACTCGCAAAGAGCGCGTAGTCACGCACCATCTCTCCATCCATTCTGAAACGCGGCCCGCGCGCAAACAGGCGGTTGTCCGGATCGCGCGCGATTTTTTCGGGAGTCGTTTCAGCCGATTGCCGGTAGGTGGCCGACATCACGACCATCTTGAAGAGTCGCTTCACATCCCAACCGGAGTCCCGAAAATCGACGGCCAACCAGTCAAGCAGCTGCTGATTGGTCGGCGGCTCGCCTTGCGAACCGAAATCTTCCACTGTCTTTACAATTCCGTTGCCGAATACTTCCTGCCAGAAACGGTTCACCGTGACACGGGCCGTGAGGGGATTCGAGGGATCCACAATCCACATCGCCAATCCGAGCCGATTGCGCGGCATCGACTGCGTCATCGGAGGCAGGACGCTGAGAGTCTTCGGCGTCACCTCATCCCGCATCTGGTCGTATTGACCCCGGTAGAGCACGTGCGCCACAGGTTGCGTATCCTGGCGCTCCTGCATCACAAAAGTGGTTGCCGACCGGGAACGGATGGCGTACCAGGCCTTCTCGGTCTCATGTATTTGAGCGACTGTCGTGCGGGTGGCCGGATCGACTACATACTCGTAGTAGATTGCCAGCGCATCACGCTCTTTGTCCGATAACTGCTCTGGCGGCTTAGTCGCGGCTGTTTCGAGGCTGTTCGACAGATAGAGCAGCTGCGCATCTTCACGATCCACCATGCGATTCAGGATCCGGAAGCCAGAAAGACCCCCGCCCTCGAACTCCTGCTTTTCAGGGCTACCGAGAATCAACGGAGCGTTCGACTTAATGGACGAGGTAAGCAGCGGAGTGTCGTCCACGTTCCCAACCACTCGGACCGGAGCGCCGTTGACGTACATGCTGAAACCGCGCGACCGCCCGCTCCCGTCATAGGTGAAGACCACGTGATACCAGGCGTCCTGCTTGAAAACAAACTCGGGCGCGGGTCGGGCGCTGATCGACTTGCCGTCCTCTCCCATCAGGTAAATGGACGGTGTGTGACCGTACAAATTCAAGTTTCCCGAGTCGATGCCGATGCGCCAGCCCCGCCGCTTGGACTCTCCCGGCTTCGCGCCGCTCAGGGTGTCATATTGACCGGCGACAACTACGCGGTCTTCTTTTGTCTTCGGACTGTAAATCCAAGCCGCGATGGTGAACGGTTTCGCGGTATCGATTTCAGAAACGTTCGGAAGAGTGATCTTGCCGCCCTTTTCGAAGTGCAACGCCTTGCCGTCGACTTCCGGGGCGGTGACAACACTCACCTCTTTCGGAAGAGCGACCGGTTGCGACTGACCGGACCGCGCGGCGGCTTCGACGTGTTCGCCAATCTTCAGGTCGGCGATTCGCGCCAAGGCGTCGTAAGAAGCACTGTCGGCGCGCGCCGGAGATGCTAGCCACTTCTGAATCTGATCGACGTCTTTGCTGAGATGGCCAGCAAGGTCATTCCGGAGCCCGTCAAGCCGCGCAGTCACTTCGCTCCACCTGGCGCGATCGGCGGTCTGCGGAACATACACAGTCGGCGGCGTATCCTGGATGTTCATGTCCATCGTCGGCTGCGTCGTATTACGGAAGAAAGATGTCAACGAGTAGTACTCTTTCTGTGAGATCGGATCGAACTTGTGGTCATGACAGGTCGCGCAACCAACGGTGAGGCCTAGCCACACGGTGCCGGCGGTATCGGCGCGGTCCTTGGCATACATGGCGTCCACTTCGGGCAGAATCGATCCGCCCTCGTTGGTGGTCATGTTGTTGCGCTGAAATCCTGACGCAATCTTCTGGTCGAGCGTGGCATTGGGCAACAAATCGCCGCCCAGCTGCTCCACCGTGAAGCGGTCAAACGGCATGTTTTTGTTGAAAGCTGTGATCACCCAATCGCGATAAGGCCACATCTCGCGGTAGTTGTCGAAATGCAGTCCCTGGGTATCGGCATAACGTGCCGCATCGAGCCAGTAGCGCCCGCGATGTTCCCCAAAATGGGGGGAAGCAAGCAGGCGGTCCACCAACTTCTCATAAGCGTTTGACGATTTATCCTTGAGGAAGGCCTGCACCTCGTCGGGCGTGGGCGGCAAGCCGGTCAAATCTAAAGTGACGCGCCGGATCAGCGTGCGGCGGTCGGCCTCGGCGGCAGGCTGCAGTCCGCTGCTCTCGATTTTGGCCAGAACGAAGCGATCGACATCGTTACGCGGCCACGCTGTATCCTTGACGGCTGGAAGCGCTGATTTCACCGGCGAAACGAACGCCCAATGCTGTTTCCAGGTAGCGCCTTGCTCGATCCAGCGCCGTAGAGTGTCTTTTTGGTCTTGCGTCAGCGTTTTATGCGCAAACACAGGCGGCATCCGGAAGCTCGGATTGTCAGAATAAATCCGCTTGATGAGCAGGCTTTCGTCCGGTTTTCCTGCGACGATCGGAATGCCATTCTTGCGCTTCGCCAGCGCGCCATCCTGGGTATCCAGGCGCAAGCCAGCCATCCGCGATCCGATATCAGGACCATGGCACTGGAAACAGTTGTCAGAAAGGATGGGACGAACCTGGCGTTGGAAATCAACCGACGGATTGTTGGCAGCAAGGGCTCCAGCGGCGAATAAAGCAGACAGGGCCAAACGGCGAAGCTTCGACAAAAACAACCTCCAGCAATTGTCCGAAAGGTATCCGTTATTACATCACGAATCGGCGCCGAGCGGGGTTAATCTTGGCGTTTTAGGGTTGAACGGCCGTAGTAGCGGCGCCAGTAATGCTCGGCGAATCTGGTTGCCTAAGACGGCGTTTCACATACAGAGAAAGAGCCAAACGCGTGCTTCCTTGCCATACCAATCTCAAAATGTATCTAATTGATCCACAAGAATTATCTAGTAAAGTAGAAAGTGAAATGGAGATCCATCCTCTTAATGATCGCGTCGTGGTCAAACGATTGGGAGAGGACGAGCAGAGGCAGGGTAGCCTTCATCTTCTTGTCGTGCCTAAGGAGCAGCCTCAAGAAGGCCAAGTAATCGCGGTCGGTGAGGGCAACAGACTTGAGGACGGCACGATTGTGCCCCTGGACGTTCGGGTTGGGGATCGCATTCTATTTGGCAGGTATGTAGGCTCAGACATCAAGGTTGGCGGGAACGAGTACTTGATCATGCGGCAGAATGAAATATTGGGCATCCTAACTCATGCAGCGCTTTCGCGCGCTCCGGGAGAGAACCGCGTCGATCTGCCTTTGGGTTCAAGCCGTTCAGTAAAGAGGTCACAACCCAACATCGCTAAGGATCCGGAGCCTCTTGAATTCTCAATGCCAGACCTGGTGAAGGAGATTCGTGATCTTATACCTGATGCCGAGCGCTGGCTCAACACTCCGAATGGTCAACTCCGGGGGCATGCACCGAGCGAACTCGTGGGGACGCCGGAAGAGAATTTGGTTCGAAACCTTCTTAGAGAGATTAAGTACATAGCCATCTCATGAACGTTTCGGCTTGTGGAGGTCTACCTACAACCTTCGAAGCTGGGACCTGGTATCGAGCTGCTCGGCTTCATCATCTCCCCACCGTACTTGGTACCGCACATACCGCTATAACCTCCAGGCGGTTTAACGCCGGAAAGCTTAGTGACCCGCAATTCGAAGTTTTGTACCTGGCGGAAAGCCCCCTTGTTGCACTGTTCGAGGTCGAGGCTCTACTAGGATCATCGACCAAGCCAGGGGGGATTTTACCGGATCCGGCGCATTCGTGGGCTATTGTGAACGCAAAGGTGAAGCTTAAACACATCGTCGACCTCACTGACGACTTGATGGTTCAGGTAGCTCTCGGTACAACCGCCCAAGAATTAACTGGTGACTGGCGTGGCTATGAACTTCGCAACGAGGATACGTCCGTTCCCTCTCCAAAAGGTCTGGCGCCCACTCAATTGCTTGGTGCGGCACTCTATGAGAAATCGCCTTTGTTGCAGGGCTTCATCAGCATCTCTGCACGCGTGCCATACAGCAGGATAATTTGTGTCTTTCCGCGTCGTCTGGCGAGGGGCTCATTCGTAAAGTTTGAGTATACCGACGCTGCCGGCGTCAAACACGCCTACTCATTGCCCTGAGTCGGCTCCTTTCAAGTCACGCTGCGGTCTGAATTGCTATGTTCTGATCTGTAGTTATGTGAGGGAATTTGAGCCTTGCGTTGACTTGCGAAAGTTCGATTGAGAAAGGGTATGTCGCGACATCTTCGCTAGCGAAGGGTACTTCCGAATGCCGGTTCTATTGCTCTCCCTTTGTCACAATTTTCATCCCTTCCGCTGCGTCGGTGCTGGCAGTTGCCGAGATTGATTGCGTGCCCCAGATCGACTGTGTCCCCCAAATCGATTGCGTGCCCCAGATCGACTGTGTGCCCCAGATACTCTGATCGGCCGCAATGGCCTGAGTTCCCCAAATTGATTGTGTTCCCCAGATGGACTGATTTCCAAGCACCGAAGTTCCGTCGCACACTGTCGCCGAGTTGCAGTTGATGGTCGCCTTATTTAGTCCGACAAGGCCCAGGAGAGAGCTCAGGAGATCCTGCGAGTAGACAGCGACCGGGGACAGCGCTGAGTTGCGAGGAGTTGCCGTGTCGGCCAGGGCTGCCTGGAGATCCAAATATCCTGCTCCCACGGTGAACACGTTGTACTCACTTGTATAGCTCTGGCCGGTGGTCGAATCATAAGCCGTGCTGGTAGCGGGAAACTTCTTATAAGCCGTTCGCATCAGCTTGGATTTAACCTGGTCGGGTGTCCATTCCGGGTGGGCTTGTATCAGCAGCGCCGCCGCGCCGCTCACCACCGGCGTGGCCATGCTGGTTCCGCTCAAAGTGAAATAGGACTTGGACAGATCAGTCTGGGTTGTCTGCTGGTAGTAACTGAGGGGAACGATGTTTTGCGGATAAAGGGACGGGAGCGTTCCACTACTCGACAGCAAAGAGACCACCAGGTTTCCCGGCGCAACCAGATCCGGTTTGACCACATGGTCCACTTGGGTCGGCCCCTTCGAACTGTAGCTGGCGATGAGATCGTCTTGGCGTTGCGGGGTGCCTAAACTCTTCATCGCTCCGACCGTAATGACATAGGGATCGTTTCCGGGTGCGGTGATGGTTCCATAACCGTTATTCCCAGCCGGGTTGTCCCGGCCGCCATTTCCCGCCGCGGTTACCACCACAATTCCCGCCTTCCAAGCCGCCTCGACGGCCTGACAGAGTGGATCGACCGTATAGCTCTCGTAAACGGGCCTGCCTAGGGACAAATTGATGACTCGAATATTGAACTGCGACTGCAGCTGAACGGCGCGATCGATGGCGGCAATCACGCCGCTATCGGCGCCTTCGCCATTGGCGTCCAGGACTTGTAGATTCACAATATTGACATTCGGGCTTAATCCGACAAAGTGCCGGTTGCAAGTGTCGCAACTCGAATCTTTTCCGTTGCCTGCCAGAATACCGGCCACATGCTCCCCGTGACCGAAACCATCCGTTCCGTTGCCGCCCGAAAAGCTTTCACTGTAGACTACACGGCTTCCGCTCTCGCCTCCCAGGTCGTCGTGAGCTGATATTCCGCTGTCGATCAAAGCCACTCCGACCCCGGAGCCGTTCCAGCCAGCACTCCAGGCAGCCGGAGCATTGACTGCCGCCGTGGTGTTGTCGAGGAGCATGCGCACCGGCCGGTCCAGTGAGATGGAAAGAACTTCCGGGTTGGATGCCAGAGTCTGCACCCCGCTCGCAGGCATAGAATAAACCCCACTCTGAATCACGCCCAGACTCCTCCTTACGACGCCGCCCAGATCGCGCACCATTTGGTGATGCGCCATGGTCGGAGCGCGCCTGAACCGGACAATCACGTTGACATGACTTGTCGGGTCAGCAGTCTGAAGTTCCTGGGACATATGAGCCGTTTGTGCCAGGCCGGTAATCCCAAAACCAGCAATTATAGCGATACCTGCAAGAATTCTTTTCATAAACTGATTTGTTCCCACCCACTCACGCTGATTCTGTTAAAACGAGAGTTTAGATGAATGTTGAATTACATCGAATTCGGAAGAGACACCGGGCGAGGGCTAACCGGGTGTTAACTGAAGCAAAGAATGACGCTTAGCTTACGCTTTAGAAAGTGGTTGACCCCGTCCTAAGCCTTGTGTAGATTATAGGCTGGAACGGCAATAATTTTATGAATTATCTGCTTATATAGAAAATTATCCCAGCTTTATTCATAAAGTGCTATATAAATACGCTGCATTTGTCTTTTCCCTTATTTGTTGGGCGGCGACTGCAACTCTGGGGACAGCTGCCGGGACTAGCGCTGCACCCGCTGAGGCAGTGATCAGATTCCATCAGGAAGTCTGGAGAACCGAAGAAGGTCTGCCGCAAAATACGGTTCCCGCTATTGTGCAATCGCGCGACGGATACCTCTGGGCCGGTACCGAGCTGGGATTGGTGCGCTTCGATGGCCTGCATTTCACGGTCTTCGATAAAAGCAATACTCCTGCTCTGAAAAGCAATGTCGTGGACGCCCTGCTTCAGGATCGCCAGGGAAATCTCTGGATCGGTACGCTGGGCGGCGGCCTTACGCGCCTGACCGATGGTAAGTTCAGCACTTTCACAACCCGCAACGGCCTTTCGAATGACTCAATTTCGTGTCTGCTGGAGGATGCCTCCGGAGATCTGTGGATTGGGACGAACGGCGGCGGTCTTACTCAGCTGCACAACGGTCGCTTTCGTTCCTATGACACCGAAAAGGGTCTTGCGGACAACCAGGTGTTTGCCTTGGCCTATGGCTCCGACGGAGCTCTGTGGGTAGGAACTCATGATGGCCTGAATCGGTTTTCAAACGGTCGATTCCAGACCTATCGAACCGCTGCCGGTCTGCCCAACAATTACGTCCGCTGTCTCCTCATGACAGCGGGTCAAACGCTCTGGATCGGAACCTACGGCGGAGGACTAGCGCGTCTCCAAAATGGTAGATTTACTACCTTTACAACGCGCGACGGGCTAACCAGCAACGCCGTCGTATCGCTCGCTGAAGAGCCCGATCGAACCCTTTGGATCGGCACGCTAGGCGGTGGTCTGACTCGCCTGTCAGATACCGGATTCTCGTCTTACACCAGCAGGAACGGCCTGCCGAGCAATGACATCTGGAGTATCTACCGCGATCGAGAGCAGAATCTCTGGGTCGGCACGGGAGGCAGCGGGCTCGTCCGGTTATTCAGTCACACCCCGTTCCTCTCCTATGACAAGACAAACGGTCTGTCGAATGATGTGACACTTCCGATATTCGAAGACCACGAAGGCAGCCTTTGGATTGGAACCAATGGCGGAGGACTGAACCGCTTACGAAACGGAAAATTTACTTCCCTCACCGTCAAAAACGGTTTGGCGGACGACCTTGTGTTTACCATCTGCGAAGGTCCTGACGGCGCGCTCTGGATTGGAACCCGCAAAGGACTCAACCGCCTCAAGGACGGTAAACTCGCCACTTTCACGGTGAAAGACGGACTTCCGAACGACACGGTCATTGTTGTCTATGCCGATAGCCAAGGTGCAATCTGGATTGGAACCCGCGCCGGACTCAGCCGGTGGAAGGATCGCCGGTTCACGACATTCACCACAAAAAATGGGCTGTCTAATAACATCGTTCAGGCGTTATGCGAAGACCGCAAGCATCGCTTATGGATCGGAACTGCCGGCGGCGGGCTGGATCTCTTCGAGAATGGCCGCTTTCAGGTCTTTGATACGCATCACGGACTTTCTAACGATGTCGTCCTGACGATTCATGAGGACTCTCGCGGCGCGCTCTGGATCGGCACGGACGGTGGCGGCCTGGTTCGCCTGAAAAACGGGCAATTCTCAACCATAACGACCAGAGACGGGCTGCTTGACGACGCAATTTTTCGGGTGTTGCAGGACGATACGGGCAATCTGTGGATGAGCAGCAATAAAGGAATTTTCCGTGCGAGTTTGCGGGACTTGAACGATTTCGCCGAAAGGAAGATCACCCGCGTTCCTGTGATTTCTTACGGACCTTCTGATGGCATGAAGACCAGGGAATGCAACGGAGGATTTCAACCGGCCGGATGGAAGAGTCAGGACGGGCGATTGTGGTTCCCAACCATGCGGGGCGTCGTGGTGATCGATCCCCGTCATCTGGCTCGGGACGCTGGACAGCAGCCCACTTTCCTCGAGCAGGTTATCGCGAATGAACACGAATTCGACGTTCGGTCCGGTCTCGAAGCACCCCCCGGCGCGGGTGAACTTGAATTTCACTTCTCAGCTCCCAATCTCCGCGCTGCTCATCGAATTAACTTTCAATATCGGCTGCAAGGATTCGACACCGGATGGGTCCATGCCGGACAGCGCCGCACCGCTTATTACACCAACATTCCGCCCGGACGGTATCGATTTGAAGTGGCCGCGACGAACGAGGACGGAACCTGGAGTTCGATCAGGGCTTCCCTTCCTATAAAGCTAAATCCTCACTTTTATCAGACATTCTTCTTTTACGCGCTGTGTGCGTGCGCGGTTGCCGGTGCGGCGCTCGCCATTCACTTGACTCATATTAAGAGCTTGCGTGAGCGTGAACGAATTCTCGAGCAACACGTTCAGCAGAGAACGGCTGAGCTTCGAAATGAAATCGCAGAACGTGAACGCGCGGAACTAGAGTCGGTCAAGGCTAAAGAAGCTGCTGAAGAGGCCAATCGCGTCAAAAGTGAGTTTCTCGCCAACATGAGCCACGAGATTCGAACGCCGATGAACGGCATTCTGGGAATGACGCAACTCGCCCTGGGCGGGGAGCTGAGTCAGGACAATCGACAGTATCTGGAGTTGGTCCAGGATTCCGCGGGCGCCCTGCTCCGGGTGATCGATGACATCCTGGATTTCTCAAAAGTGGAAGCCGGCAAGCTGGAGTTCGATCGCATTGACTTTGTATTGCGGGACAGCCTGGAAGCAGCCCTCAAGCCGCTGGTGCTTCAGGCCCGGCAAAAAGGAATTCGGCTTGAGCTTTCTGTCGATTCCAAGGCGCCGGCCGCAATCCAGGCTGATCCTCTGCGTCTGCGCCAGGTGATTCTCAATCTGGTAGGCAATGCCATGAAGTTTACGGACGAAGGCCGTGTGGCCGTGAACGTCGGGTGCGACAGCCTGACCCAATCTGAGGTTCTTCTGCACTTCGTGGTGAGCGATACGGGCATTGGCATTCCGAGCGACAAGCTCGCCTCCATTTTCGAGGCATTCTCTCAAGCCGACAGTTCCACTACCCGGAAATTTGGGGGAACCGGACTCGGCCTGGCAATCTGTAACAAACTGGTGCAACTGATGGGTGGAACCATTTGGGCTCAGAGTGAAGTCGACCGCGGAAGCGAGTTCCACTTCACGGTGAAAGCCGGCATTGGCGTCCCCGGCATCTTGGAAGATTCCTCAGAATTGTCACTTGCCCACGGCACATCGCTTACCGCTCTCGCGCGCCTCGGCGAGCCGAATCTCCACGTCCTTCTGGCGGAAGACAATCCGGCTAATCGGATAGTCGCCCGTCTGACTCTGGAAAAGTTTGGCATCCGCGTCCATGAAACCAGTAACGGAATGGAAGCGCTCGCCGCAGTTCAACAATTTTCCTTCGACGCCATTCTAATGGACTGTCGCATGCCGGTGATGGACGGCTACGAAGCGACTCGTCAGATCCGAAAACTCACCGGGCCCGCCGGAAAGACGCCGATCATCGCATTGACGGCCAGCGCGTTTAAGGAAGATCGGGTTCGGGCCAAACAGGCCGGCATGGATGACTTCATTGCCAAACCATTTGGGGAGGCTGAACTCATTCAAAAATGTTTCTTGTGGACAAAGTCTGCTCACCGTGTCGCTCCCGCTGAAACTAACCCTGAACCAGCAACCGTTTCCCCGTCCGCTCCCATTGAGGACGGACTAAATAAGTACTCTGCGGAATTCCTTCAAAGTGTGTTGGAGATCTTCCTCGAAACAGCTCCTCCGGTCTTTGAAAACCTGGTCAACTCGATACGGAATGCCGAGTGGAAGGAGGCAAAGGATTCTGCTCACTGGCTGCGCGGCGGAGCATCCCGAGTCATCGCACCTGGCCTGCAGAAGCAATTGGATCAGATTGAGAACGCCTGCACAGCTGACTCTCCAGCGATCTCCAAGGCAGAAGTCGAAGCGGTAACTAAATCGTTCCAGGAAGCCTGTCAGTTCGCCGAAACATGGCTGGCCGAAAACAAAACGCACTGCACCACTTCCTAGTCTAGGAACGGTGTTCGATCGGCCTTCGATCCTGTTTCGGGGGAGACTTTGCCGGCGTATGACATTGGCCTCGAAGTGCCAAATACAGGTAATCCGTACAACGGGATTTTGCAAGCCGGACGCGGGATCAACAAGTATCTTCAACGGACCACGCATCCTCAATGGGGACCGCGTTTCGGGGTGGCCTACGATGTCACCGGCAAGCAGAATATAGTGATCCGGACCGGCGGCGGCATCTACTATGACCGCTATCAGGGGAATCGGGTTTTTGACTCGGTTCGAAATCCTCCCGAGGGCCTCGACCCGGTGTTTAATAACGGTTTCGCGTCGAATATAAACCCGGCGAACGTTCGTCTGTCGCCGCCGACGGTGTATGCGACCGATCCGACCGCCAAAATTCCCACGACGTACATGTATCAATTTTCGATACAGACAAGACTGCCGTGGGAGATGTTGCTGGATACAGGCTATGTGGGCACGCAGGGACGGCATCTGCAAGATAACCGGAACTTGAATCCGGTAGCATACGGGGCGACCTTCCTGCCACAGAATCAAGACCCGACACTTACGGTAACAGCGAGTACTCTGCCCGGCACAACAGCCCTAAACCAGAATTTATTGCGGCCGCTTCGTGGGTACGGCGTAGTTAACCTTTATGAAAGTGCGGCGACTTCGAACTACAATGCGCTGCAGCTTAATTTGACCAAGCGGGCCACCACAGGGTTGTTCTTCGGGATCTCTTATACGTGGAGCAAAGTCCTGACGAACGCTACTTCCGATAGCACCTACGTTCGCGCTGACGGGCTGACCAGGCAGGCAGACTATGCGCCGGCGAACTTCGACCGCACACAGGTGTTTGCTGCCAACTATGTCTACAATCTGCCCAAAGTGAGGCCAGGGCCGTCTTTCCTGCACGCCGTCACGAATGGCTGGCAGTTGTCAGGGGTGACGCAGGCTTATACCGGGGCTCCGTTTACGCCAAAGGTGACGATCAGCGGCGTGGACAGCACGGCCATCACGGGAAATTACGTGGCGAACGCCTACTCGGAGGGCGCCAGAGTGGGCGTGATCAAGGGGTGCAACGTTTACACGGGTTCGGACAATCCGTTCAATCGCCTGAATACGGCTTGCTTCACGGCGCCGCAACCCGGGAGCCTGGGCCTCGAGTCGGGTCTGAACTTTCTGCGCGCACCCGGACTGATCAACTTCGACATGTCGCTGCAAAAAGAATTTGCTGTGAAAGAGCGGTTGCGCTTCCAGTTCCGGGTGGATGCGTTCAACGTGTTCAATCACTCGAACTTTACGGTGTTGAACTCGACTATCAGCTTCTCGGGCGCTTACCCGAACGTGGCGGTGGCTAATGCCCCTTATAATTCGGCAGGCAGGCTGGTTAACCAGAATGGCTTTGGAACGGTAGGGACGACCAACGGCATCGACAGCAACACGGCTGTTCTGCCCGCTCCGCCTAGAATTCTGCAGCTGGTCGTACGTTTGCAGTTCTGAAGTAGCTTAATTGGCGAACTGCCCGAACTTGCCGTTTTTGAAATCGAGAAAAGCCTGACGGATTTCGTCTTGTGTGTTCATGACGAACGGACCGTATTGCACCATCGGCTCTTCGATCGGTTCGCCATTCAGCAAGAGCAGATGCGCAGCGGAGCTTTGCAATACGATCTCCTCGCCGGCGTTCTCAAACAGCACAAACTCACCTGTTTTGGCGGTCTGCTTCCCGTTAATGAGAACGCTTCCCTTCGTCACGACAAGCGATGTGTTCTGCCGGGCTGGAAAGGCGAAGCGAGCCGGAACATCCCGCTTCAATTCGATGTCGAAAAGATTGATCGGCGTGAACGTTTTGGCCGGCCCTCGCACACCGCCGTACTCACCGGCGATGATTCTTACGTGGCCGCCATCCGCAGGCAAGTCGACGCGCCCCATTTGCGCGCCGGTGAGAGCCTGATAGCTGGGAGCGTCCATTTTGTGGTCCTTCGGTAAGTTCACCCAAAGCTGGAACATCTCCATCGGACCACCTTGCCGCGCGAAATTGGGTTCGTGAAACTCTTCATGCAGCACGCCCGAGGCTGCCGTCATCCACTGTACGTCTCCGGGTCCGATTACACCCGAGTTGCCGGCTGTGTCTCGATGCGCCAGGCTGCCTTGCAGAGCGATGGTCACGGTTTCGAAGCCACGATGCGGATGAGAGCCGACACCTCGTTGGTGTGAGTTGCTCGGGGAGTAAACGTGCGGCGCCTGATAATCCAACAGAACGAAAGGACTGATTTCCTGGCCGAGATTGTTTCCATTCGGGAAATAATTACTGACGAAAAATCCATCTCCCACCCAGTTGGGAGCCGATCCGCGGTAGATGGCCGAAACGCTACGTTCTTTGTTCATAAGAACTCCTCCTTATTGTCTTGATGTCAAGATTGTTATATCTTATTGATGCCAAGATAATTCAAAAGTTGCAAGCATGCCTTCCCAAGAGAATTCTCCTTCCAAACCGGCCGAAGATTTGAGCGGCGTCCATGTATGGCTGGTCCTCTGGAAATGTTTTCGGGCGATGTTTGCTTATGCCCGTCGAAATCTCTCTCAAACAGGCTTAGGCGAGTCGGAATTCGGGATTCTGGAAGTTCTGCTTCACAAAGGGCCGCTGCCGGTAAACACGATCGGACCGCTAGTCTATCTGACGAGCGGTTCTATCAGTGTCGCCATCGACAGACTGCAGGCAAAAGCATATGTCACGCGGAAAAACGATGCCGAGGACCGGAGAAAGATCGTAGTGTGCCTCACGCCGAAAGGACAGAAGCTGATAACGGAAGCGTTCCGCGATCATGCCGAGGCGATGGAAAGGGCATTCGAGGGTTTTACTTCACCTCAGCGCTCTCAGCTTCTGCACTATTTAAAACGGCTTGGCAAGTCGGCTGAGGCGAAACTCAACGATACAAGCGAGTGAGGAGCGGTCTTAGGTTCCGCTGTTCAGGGTGCGGCAATAGAAGCTTGCTACATCGCTCTTGAGCTGTTTAAGCGCCTCCACATTGAGATAAATCATGTGCCCCGAGGGATAATAGCGAAACTCTATATTCTGCCGAAGCTTGGGATCGAGTTCCATGTGGTTCAGATCGTATTCCGTCTTGAAAAACGGCGTAGCCAGGTCGTACAAGCCATTTACGGAGAGCACCCGTAGATGCGGATCTTTGCGCATAGCATCGGCAAGATCGCCGGCAACATAGGCTTCACGTAGCGGTTGGCGCTCTCCTGGAGCGTGGTGATTCCAATCCCAAGCTCGACCGATGTTCGGACCGCGCGGATAGTAGGTCTCAGAGGATGAGTACTTCAAATCGCGCGTCAGGTAATCGTGAAATGCCGAAACGTAGGCGCCGGTTATTCCAGTGCTCGATGGATCGTAACCGGGATCTTCACCCGCGGCGTCTACGTCGGTTGCCTCAAAGCGGGCATCGTAGCGCCCCAGAATGGCACGGTCGTCACGGAGCAGCTCTTTCCGGAAGCGCGAGGGACTTACTCGGAGGTTCGCTTCTTTGATGTACTGCACGCTCAATCCCGTGTAAGCGCTCATTTTGGCTGCGATCGCATCGACTTGGGATGCAGGCAAATTGTGCCCTTGCGCCAACGCTTCCGAATAGGGACCGCGCGCGAAGGCCCGCACCTCATCCAGAAATGTTTTTACATCGCCTTTCTTATTCGCGACCTTGTTGTAGTGGAAGGCAATGGCGGCGTAGCTGGGGAGATAGCCGATCATCTCGTTGTCGATGCCGGGCGCTCTTTCGTAGTAGTTCAGAATGGTCGACATCAGAATGACTCCGTTGCAGGCGATGCCGTCGTTAGCCAGGGAATCGACAAGGGCCGCGGAACGCGTTGTTCCATAGGATTCGCCGAAGAGAAATTTGGGAGAGTTCCAGCGCTGGTTGACCGTGATGTAGCGGGTGATGAATTTATTAAACGCCACCACATCCTGATCGGTACCCGCGAAGTTCTTCTCGTTTGCATTGCCGACCGGCCGCGAGAAACCCGTACCGACGGCATCAACAAAGATCAGATCGGTTTTATCAAGAAGGCTGTATTCGTTCGGCACGAGCTGATAAGGCGCGGAGCCTGACGCTTCCGGACTTTCCGTGATGACGCGCATGGGGCCGACGGAGCCCATATGCACCCACAGACTGGCCGACCCAGGGCCGCCGTTGTACATAAAGGTCACCGGCCTGGTGCGGGGATCGGTCACTCCATCTTCGGTGTAAGCCACATAGAAGAAACTCCCGTACGGCTTGTTATCTTGACCGTCGATCAGCAAGGTGCCGGCAGTAGCGGTGTAGTGAATTGTTTTTCCGCCGAGTGTCATTTCGTGCTTCGTTACGGAACTGCGCTCGGGTAGAATTTGCGCTTGCTTCTCTTCGTGCGGAGGAGTAACCGGGGTGGCGTCGTTATGGGGAACCTGGCCCCACAGAGCAGGAGTGGCGAACGCGAACAGAGCGCTCGACAAAAGAAAGCAGGATGCCTGGATTTGTCTGTTCAAAGAATCGTCTCCATGGGCTGAATTCTCGCATGCCCGATTTCGCGACTTCCGGTTGCTCCGGAGGCATCGATGTACGCTTGGAAGCAAACAAGCGGCGTTCATGGAAAATGCGTCACAAGCGCGGCGATGGACAATTGTCGGATTATTGTCGGTCGCCGGATTTATAAACTATCAGGATCGGGCGATACTTTCGATCGCATTGCCGGCGATAGGCCAGGAATTTCATCTCGATCCGGGTGCGAAGGGGATTTTACTCTCAGCGTTCTTTTGGTCCTATGCGTTGATGCAGCTGCCGATGGGATGGTGGTCCGATCGATACAATCTCCGCTGGTTCTATGCCTTGGCTTTTGCGACTTGGTCGATCACATGCGGGCTCGCCGCGTTCGCGAAGACAGTCGCCGTGCTGATCTTTCTCCGAGCCGCGCTGGGCATCGGCGAATCTATTTATCTTCCGGGCGCTATCAAAGCCGTGAGCGTGTTATTTGAAAAAAGGGATCGAGGTCTTGCTTCGGGCCTGGTTAACTGTGGCACGCGAGCGGGTTTGGCCTTGGGCGTTCCACTGACGGCCGTCCTGATTATAAGATTCGGTTGGCGGGCGACCTTCGCGATTCTGGGCTTCACAAGCCTCATCTGGCTGGTTCCCTGGCTGATCTTATTTCCAAAACGCGCGGCAACCGACGATCGAAAGAAAACAACTGAAGGAGCAGTCTTCGACGGGGACAAACGCGGCTTGGTGAGGCTCTGTCTTGGGCATGTGGCCTTCAGTTACTATTGGTACTTACTGGTCACCTGGCTTCCGGATTATTTAGTGGAGTCGCGTCATTTATCTTTGAAGGAAGCAAGTGTAGCCGCCATCATTCCCTACGGCGTATTCACCATCAGCGAGCCGCTAGGGGGCTGGATTGCGGACCGCCTGATTAAGGCCGGCTTTAACGAATTGCTCGTGCGCAAAGGACTTATCACGCTGGCCTTCCTGACAAGTTTAGCCTTGTTGTTCCCGGACCGCTTTCACAATGACAGGGTCGCTGTCTTACTGGTAGCTATGGGAGCGATGGTCGGTTTGGCTACGGGGAACATACTCGCTTTGGTGCAACGGCTGGCCCCGCATCGTAGTGTCGGCATGTGGATGGGAACCGTGAATTTTTCGGGTAATCTGTCCGGCATCGTCGCTCCGCTGGTGACGGGTTTTTTAATAGCCAAGACGTCCTCCTACTTCGCCGGTTTTGCTGTCGCTGTGGCGGTATTGTTGCTGGGGCTGCCAGCGTATTGGTTTCTGGTCGCGCCCGCAAAAACAGTATCGCCAATAGCTGGCGCTGAAGCGCGCGGTAGTGCTTAGGAATTCAAACCCGTACAACTTATGAGTTACTGGAAATCCGACGACGAATTGTTTGCCATGGCCCAGCGCGACCTTTTTACTTCGGTAGTGGGGGACATCATGGATAAACTGCACCTGTTTCATCAGTTCCTGCCGGCGGCGATTCGGCCTCTGCGCCCGGACTGGATTGTTATCGGCAGAGCGATGCCGGTATTAGCCGTGGATGTTTTCGAAGAGAAGGCTTCCGGCAGCGCCAGCAGTCTCATGCAGAAACCGTTCGGTCTGATGCTGGAGGCCCTGGATGACCTGAAGACAAATGAGATTTATGTCAGTACCGGTTCGTCACCTCGCAGCGCGCTGTGGGGAGAGCTGATGACCATTCGCGCGAAGAAGCTCGGCGCACGGGGCGCTGTGGTGAATGGATACAGCCGCGATACCAGGGCGGTTTTGGATCTGGATTTTCCTGTTTACTCTTTCGGCAGCTATGGCCAAGATTCCGCGCCGCGCTATAAAGTGGTGGACTTTCGAATCCCGGTCGAAATCGGGAATGTTGTCCTCAGGCCGCAGGACATTTTGTTCGGCGATATCGATGGGGTCTTGGTGGTGCCCAGAGAAGCGGAAGTCGAGGTGTTCAGCAAAGCGATCGAGAAAGCGCGAGGCGAGCGCAAAGTGAGGCAGGCTCTCGAATCGGGCATCAGTGCGGTGGCCGCCTTCGAAGAACACGGGATCATGTGACATCGCTCGGTTCGCTTGTTACGTTTCATTTTGTTTAGAGGGGATGCATGAAGCTGGGTATCGGGCTTTACCGTCACATGCTGCGGCGGGATTATTACGATTTCGCGAGACAGGCGGGCTGCACCGCGGTAGTCGTACATCTGGTCGATTACTTCAAGCAGGGCTCTTCCAATCCTTCGAATAACCAGCCGACGGGGAATCGGGTTGAGCCTTGGGGAGTGGCGGGCGATCCCGATCGTTTGTGGTCCGTAGAGGAAATGCAAAGCATTCGCCTCGATTTGAAAGACGCGGGGCTGGAGTGGGCGGCGATTGAGAACCTCGATCCTGCCCATTGGCACGACATCTTGTTAGACGGTCCGCAGCGTCCCCGGCACATCGAGAACGTGAAGACAATCATCCGGCGCATGGGGGAAGTAGGCATTCCTGTGCTGGGCTATAACTTCAGCCTGGCGGGTGTTTGCGGACGGGTTGTCGGTCCATTCGGGCGCGGCGGCGCAGTCACTGTCGGGATGGACGGCCCTGTCGATGCGCCAATGCCAAACGGGACAGTCTGGAACATGGTCTACGATCAGGATGCTCCGCCGGGCGCCACACCGTCTATTTCTCATGAGGAACTCTGGCGGCGGCTGCAACGGTTCTTAGAGGATGTCGTTCCGACAGCGGAGCAGTGCGGCGTGCGGTTAGCAGCACACCCGGATGACCCTCCCATGCCCAGCATGCGCCGGCAGCCGCGGCTGGTGTATCAGCCCGATCTTTATCAGCGGTTGATTGACCTTGTACCAAGCAGCAGCAACGCCTTGGAGTTTTGCGTCGGAACCATTGCGGAGATGGCCGGCGGAGACGTCTACGAAGCGGTCGACCGATACAGCGACCAGCAGAAGATCGGCTATGTGCATCTCAGGAATGTGACGGGAAAAGTACCGCATTATCGCGAGACGTTTATTGATGAAGGAGAAGTGGACATGACGCGCGTGCTCTCCATCCTGCATCGCAACGGGTTTCAGGGTGTCGTTATACCGGACCACACACCGCAAATGAGCTGCTCCGCGCCCTGGCATGCGGGCATGGCGCACACGTTGGGTTATATGGCGGCCGTCAAATCGATGTTGGAAGAACGCGCAGGTCTTGGCCCTTCATCTGGGACGGCTTCTCGAAACCCATGATTCCGATGATAGTCGGGGCAAGGTCCTCTAGCGCACCGCCCGGCCGCAGTTGCACCTGTTCGTTTGCCATGTAAATGAGGGGAACAGGGTTGGTGGTGTGATACGTGTGCGGACCCTTTGTGATGGGGTCGATGATTTGTTCGGCGTTGCCGTGATCGGCCGTCACGAGCCATGATCCGCCGGATTTCTTCAGCGCCTGGTGAATCTCTCCCAGGCCGGCATCGACGTATTCGCAGGCTTTCACGGTTGGCTCCATCTTGCCGGAGTGCCCCACCATGTCTGCATTAGCGTAGTTCATGACGATGACGTCGAAACTACCGCCTTCGATGGCTTGCACAATCTTTTCGGTGATGCCCGCTGCGCTCATCTCGGGCATCAGATCGTAAGTGGCCACTTTCGGTGACGCGACCAGTTCGCGTTCTTCACCTTTGTATGGCTTTTCGTTGCCGCCGTTGAAGAAATACGTGACGTGCGCATACTTTTCAGTCTCGGCGACTCGAAGATTTTTCCAGTTGGCACTCTGCATGACTTCGGCGAGGATATTGTCGGGGTGTTCCGGTGGAAGCACGAAGGGCAGACCGAAGCTCTTATCGTACTGCGTCATCATCGTGTACGTGAGATTCTTCGGCAAGAGTGAGCGGGAAGGCTTTTCGAGTGACGGGTCGGTCAAGGCCATCGTTATTTCACGGGCGCGATCGGCGCGGTAGTTGTACATGACGACACTGTCGTCTTCGCGGATCAAACCAATGGGCTGGTTCCGGTCATTCACAATTGTCACCGGTTCGATGAACTCGTCGGTAACCGCGTGCTGGTAAGATTTTCGCACCGCATCCACAGCCGATCGGCTCTTGATTCCGTCACCCTGAACCATCGCGCCGAAAGCGCGCTCCACACGATCCCAGCGCTTGTCCCGATCCATGGCGTAGTAACGGCCGGAGACGGATGCGATCTTGCCAATGCCTATCTCGGCCAGCTTTCGCTCTACTTGCTCAAGGTATCCGGCGCCGCTCTGGGGAGGCGTGTCGCGGCCGTCGGTAAAACAGTGTACGAAGACGTTTTTCAGCCCTTGCTTCTTGGCCATCTCCAGCAGGGCGAAGAGGTGGGTCAACTGCGCGTGGACTCCGCCGTCGCTGCAAAGACCGATCAAGTGCAGGCGGTGTCCTTCGGCCTTCTTCATGGCATTCATGAGAACCGGATTTTGATAAAAGTCACCGGAACTAATTAGAAGATCGATGCGAGTGACATCCATGTAGATGACGCGGCCCGCGCCCATGTTCATGTGTCCCACCTCGCTGTTGCCCATTTGTCCTTCCGGCAAGCCGACGTAGGGACCTGAAGTTTGAATCAGCGTGTTGGGGTAGGTCTTGAGGAGGAAATCGTAGATGGGCTTACGCGCGGCCGCTATGGCATTTCCTTCCGTCGCCGGCGAGTAACCCCACCCATCTAAAATCGTTAAAACGAGCGGTTTGATTTTGGCCATTGCCCTGGTGTCTAGTGCTTGGGTGCCGCGGCTTGCCGGAATGCTTTCTTGCCTAGGTAAACGGCTGCGCTGCCGAGTTCTTCTTCGATACGAAGCAGCTGATTATACTTCGCGATGCGATCGGTCCGGCTTGCTGAGCCGGTCTTGATCTGGCCGGCATTGGTGGCCACAGCGAGGTCCGCGATGAAGGCGTCTTCGGTTTCTCCGGAGCGGTGAGAGACCACGGCGGTGTAGTTAGCGCTTGCTGCCAGACGCATCGCTTCCAGTGTTTCGGTCAAGGAACCAATCTGGTTCACCTTTACAAGAATCGAGTTGCCTACACCTTGATCAATTCCGCGCTGCAGCCGTTCGGAGTTGGTGACAAAAAGATCGTCGCCGACTAGTTGAACCGTGCTTCCCAGCGCATCCGTCAGCTTTTTCCAGCCGTCCCAATCGTCTTCGGCTAGGCCATCTTCAATTGAAATGATGGGGTATTGCCGCACCCAGTTGGCCCAGAAGTCGATCATCTGTTCCGATGTCTTTTCGCTCTTATCCGACTTCTTGAATACGTACTTTTGGCTGGTTTTATCGAAGAATTCGCTCGCAGCAGGATCGAGCGCAATGGCAATCTGCTCACCCGGCTTGTACCCTGCCTGGGCGATTGCTTCCATTAACACCTCAAGCGCCTCTTCATTCGATTTCAGGCTGGGAGCAAATCCACCTTCGTCCCCTACGGCCGTCGAGTAGCCGCGTTTCTTCAGGACCGTCTTCAGAGTGTGAAAGGTCTCGGCTCCCATGCGAAGCGCTTCAGAAAATTTAGTGGCGCCGACGGGTGCAATCATGAACTCTTGCAAATCGACGGAGCTGTCAGCATGAGCACCACCGTTGATTACGTTCATCATCGGTACGGGGAGAACCCGTGCGTTGACGCCTCCCAGATAACGGTAGAGAGGTGTCATTTCAGACTCGGCCGAGGCGCGAGCAGCCGCCATGGACACAGCGAGAATGGCGTTCGCTCCTAGTTTGCCTTTGTTCGGTTTGCCGTCGAGCGACAGCATGGTGTGATCTACCAGGGTCTGGTCGGCGGCATCGAGTCCGGCCAGGGCTGGAGAGATTTTCTTGGAAATATTTTCGGCGGCGGTCTTGGTTCCCTTGCCGAGGTATCGGGACTTGTCGTTGTCTCGCAGTTCTACGGCTTCATGCTCTCCGGTCGATGCTCCCGAGGGAACGGCGGCACGCCCGACGGTTCCGTCCGTGAGATATACGTCGGCTTCGACAGTCGGATTGCCGCGGGAGTCGAGAATCTCCCTGCCTATGACCTTGACGATTTCCATTTGTGATTTCCTCTACCTGCTGATCGGATGTGTACGCGCCAGGATGTTAGCGCGATTGTAATGATTCGGACTTGAGGTGCACAGAGATGCGCGAATCGCGGTCCGAACTCATCCGAAATTTCACTGTAGCAGGCGGGGGAAGAAGGCGAGGCTCCCACAGGGGCGAGGCAACCTCACCTGATTGGGTTGCGGAAAGGGGAGTTGAGGTTACGTCCTTGCCATCCTGCCTTTGATCAATCGATAGATGAGAAGCAGGATCATGGCGCCAATAACCGACATGATGAAGCCGGCCGAAGATCCATCTCCGTACAAACCCAATGCTTGTCCTAGATACGTGGCCAGGATGGAACCGGCAATACCAATAATCATTGTGATGAAGATTCCACCAGGATCTTTACCTGGCATAAGAAGCTTCGCCACTGCACCGATAACCAATCCGATGATTAGCGTCCATAGGAAATGCATTCGTTCACTCTCCTTTGCTTCTTTCGTAGACTGCCGTTGCCGGTACAACAGACACAAAATTTGGGGTTAGCAGTAGGGCTTTTAGTACTATGTGCGTGTGCTCGCCGACACAGCAGCGTTCTCGGCGGCGTAATCGAACGTGTGCGGGTTAAATTCCCCGGGCGGATGGGCGCGTTCTGAATCGATTGTTCGCTGAATGGCTTCGTCAAGCGGCACGGGTTCTCGATAACTGAGTTCCTGGCGGATGCGGGTTGAGTCCGCCACCCAATGCTGGGCGGAGTTGCCGGGCTGTACCAGATACCCCGGCATGCGCTCTTTCGGCAGCGTAATGAATTTACCGTTCCAGCCGGTAGCCGCAGCGATTTTGCGGGCCCAATCGAGTTCAGAATATGCCGACGTTTCTGCGACATTATAGATTCGGCCAGCGGCATGCTCTGAAACGGCGGCCAACGCCAGGGCTGCCGCCACATTTTCTACGTATCCACGCGGCGAACGCCAAGCCGCCAAACCTTCTTCCAACAGGATCACCCGCCGGCCGTCGTCGATTCGCTTGAGCACGGGACGAAATCGACGCAGACGATCCCCTGGACCGTAGATCATCGGAAGGCGGAGCACCGTGCCGGGCAACTCCGGATCGCCCAGAACAGCCCGTTCCACCGGAATCTTGTCGTACTCGTCATCCAGCCAGCCAAAGAGCCCTTGCAGCATTTTGATTTGTGCTGGTGGGTAGGTTTGCAATTTGGTCCGAAGCGGTGATTCTTCAGTCAGCGGGACAGGCTCAAGCGGCCCTTCTTCGCTACCGTGCAAGACTCCGCAGGCGCGATAAACGTCGATGCTGCTGGCTACCACCACTCTTCCGGCAATCCCGCGGAAGGCATTCATCATTGACTCTGCCTGCACGCCCGAACTGAGAATCAGGTCGATGACCACGTCGGCTTTGGGGCGTAGCGTGGCTAGATCCCGGCGATCGCCGATGATTTGCTCAGCCGGCAAATCTGTTTTTGTACGGCCCCGGTGGAATATCGAGACGGCGTGGCCCATGCGAGAAAGTTCGCGCACGAGATGCGGGCCAATGAAACCAGTGCCTCCGATGACCAGAACCCTCATGCCATAAGGCTACTGCAGCTTGGCTAAGTCAGGCGATGGCGGCCAGCACAGGATCGAACTGCTGAACATTCAATCCCGCTGAATGGAAGAGACGTGCGCTGGCGCTGCCGCAATCGCATGGAGCGTCGTCCACAGTCCCGCTGAGACCGGTTCGAATGCGAGATCCGCGGGCGACTGCGTGAATCTCGCCGTTGTCAGTCTCGAAATTCACTCCCGGCTCTATGTGCCAGCCTTCCTGCACTTGGCATTCTGACGCGAGAATGGAGGAATTGCGGTCTACGAACACTTCGTATACCGGAACGAGAAACTGTTGCCACAAAACGGACCGCATGGGATCGGTGAGCGGCTTGTCTCCAATGGAGGTGATCACGAAGACCGCATGATCGACCGACGTGATCTCGACCGTGCGAAGACTCAATCGGTCGAGGAGGCGTTGGTAATCCGATAGGGACGCGACCAGCACTTGCGGAGCAAAAGCCGCCAATTCATCCCAACGGCGAGGAGGAAACAGTTCGGCGCCGTCGAATGCTGAGCCTGCGGTTAGCTGCGCAATGCGCCGGTTTGAGGCGCTCACAATTGGCAATCGGCTACGCCGGCTTTTAAGCGGAGTTAGTTTCCTCATTCGCGTGTCAGAAAGCGGGCAGAGATGTGCTCTCACCGGAAGAGTGCCTGACGGTGTACGAAGTTCGCCTCAGGAAAGACTGAGGTGCGATTGCTTACGCCGGGGCGCGAGGCAAACGGGGCTCGAGAACTCGCTCAAGGTTGGAGCTCAGGATTTGTTGAGCCTGCGCCCCGTTCAATCCGAGTTCATAGAGCGCTTTTATCTGCCGCTCAAAGATGGCCGCGTGCCACCCTCTGGGGAAAAAGCTCGAGTCCGTTCCAAACAGAAGGCGCTCGGTTCCCAGCAGATCGATGCAACGCCCAAAGACGGTGCGTAGATCCAAGCCTTCGTATGCCATCCATTTATTCGAGCTCGACGTATCGAGATAGACGTTCGGACAAAGATCGGCAAGCATCAGCGCTTCACGCAGCAGCCCCGCTCCGAAGTGAGGCACCATGAATCGAATCTTTGGAAAATGGAGGGCGACCGGATGAAGGTCCAGCGGGTTCGAATAACGCATGTCGAACTGGCTGGGAAGGCCCAGCTTTTTTCGAACACCGACGCTGATCGCGCCGCAATGCACGAAGACCGCTAAGCCACTATCGGAGGCGACTTCAAACAAAGCAACCAGCCGTCCATCGGCGACGGAATACGTGTGCATCGCCGGAAATAGGCACAGCGCATGCAGGTTCGGGTTGCTTGCGGCTGCCTTCACTCGATCGAGAGCATCGGGCTGTAACGGGTCGAGCATGAAGTATCCGTAGAAGCGATCCGGAAACATACCGCCGGCAGTAGCCACGCTCGCTTCGTCGCCAGGCGTACTGGCAATCAGGCAGGCGTGTTGAACCGAGTTGCGATCCAACTCCGCCACCCATTGCTGGGCCAAAAACTGAGGTTCGACAGGGGGGATTTGCCAGTCGAGTAGCAGCGCCAGCGCTTCCGCATTTGCGGCTCGCTTTTGTCGCGCCAGTCCGGCATAGAAGCCGTGCGAGAAAAAATGGACATGCGCGTCCGTGACCGGCAGATCGCCCCAGGGGGTTTGAGCCATGCAACGTCGATGATAACGTGTTCACGGAGCGTTCCACGCGAGACTTGAAAAACGCCTGAACCTGTTACGATGAGGGTTCTAACTTGTTGAGGGAATGACGCTTCGCACTTCGTCCGGTATTTTGACCGAGATCGTTCAAAGCAAGCTTCAGGAAGTGGCCGATCTGCACGCGGAGGCGGCTACTCTTGAGCAGCAGGCCTATGAACGAAAGGGACACGTGCGATCCTTTTCTCAATCTCTGGTTCGACATCAGCCGGCCATCATCGCAGAGATCAAAAAGGCTTCTCCCAGTAAAGGCGTATTACAGCCGGATTTTCACCCTGCTTTCATCGCGCACGCCTATGAAGAGGGTGGTGCAGCGTGTTTGTCGGTCTTGACGGACGGGCAGTATTTCCAGGGATCCCTACGCGATCTGGAGGCGGCGCGGGCGGCTGTCGCTGTTCCGGTTCTGCGAAAAGATTTTACGATTGACCGCCTTCAGATCTTCGAGGCAGCAGCGCACGGCGCGGACGCGATTCTGCTGATCGCAGCAGTGCTGGACGTTCCCGAACTCACCGGCTTGCGGGAGCTTGCTTCGTCGCTCGGTTTGGCCACTTTGGTTGAGGTTCATGACAGCGAGGAGCTCAAGAAAGCCATTGATTCAGGAGCCGATCTGATTGGCGTCAACAATCGCAACCTGGATACGTTTGAAGTCTCTATCGATAATTCCTTGCGGTTGAGCTTTCAGATGCCGGCCGATGTGGTCCGCGTCAGTGAGAGCGGAATTCACAGCACGGCCGACATCGAATTACTGCAGGGCGCAGGATTCCAGGCGTTTCTGGTTGGCGAGTCGTTGATGCGGGCTAAGAATCCAGCGGCATCGCTTAAGGCCCTGCTTGGAAAGAACGTATGACTGAAGCTGAGTTGCCTTTCATCGTCAAGGTTTGTGGGATCACGAACAAGGAAGACGCCGCGGTCGCTGTAGAGGCCGGCGCTAATGCTCTCGGCTTCAATTTCTATGACAAGAGCCCAAGGTTTGTCACTCCGCTGCGGGCGCAGCAAATCGTTTCCGCAGTGCCGGGCAACTATTTGAAGGTCGGTGTTTTTGTGAATGCCAGCGAATCGGAACTGCTTCGGATCACCGGGATGGTGCAATTAGATGTGCTTCAGCTACACGGCGAGCAATGCGACGTTCCGGTCTCGGATCTCTGGCAGATCTGGCGCAGCTTATCGGGTCGCTTCGAAGTTCCGGATAACGAGCCGCCGGCTGATGCCTACCTGCTCGATTCGGTAACACCTGACTACGGAGGATCAGGCAAAACTTTTCCCTGGATCCGCGCCGCCGGATTCCCTTTTTGCACCATCGTCGCGGGCGGCTTGGACGCCGACAACGTAGCGATGGCCATAGACATCGTGCGGCCGTGGGGCGTGGATGCCTGTTCGCTCCTCGAAGCACGACCCGGCAGAAAAGATCCCACGCGGGTGCGTGATTTTGTTCGCGCGGCTTGGACGGCTAACGAGATTTTAGATTCTCAAGAAATCGGTTCCCTATGAATTTGACTACCGGGCCAGACACCCTTGGGCACTTTGGCCCGTACGGCGGCCGCTACGTTCCTGAAATTCTCATGTCGCCTCTCGAAGAGCTGGAGCAGGCGTATGGGGAAGCTCGAAAGGATGCCGGATTTCAAAGCGAATTGCAATCGCTGCTCCACGATTACGCCGGCCGTCCTACGCCACTCTACTTCGCCCGGCGTCTGAGCGAAAATTTTGGCGGCGCAAAGATTTGGCTGAAGCGGGAAGACCTTCTCCACACGGGCGCGCACAAAATCAACAACTGTCTCGGCCAGATCCTGGTCGCCCGCCGCATGGGAAAAAAGCGAATTATTGCGGAAACGGGAGCCGGGCAGCACGGCGTCGCCACGGCAACCGTGTGTGCGCTTTTCGGCATGGAATGCGTGGTCTACATGGGCGATGAAGACATGCGGCGGCAGCGCTTAAACGTGTTTCGCATGCGCCTGCTGGGAGCAAAGGTTGTCGGCGTTTCGACCGGAAGCCGAACTCTGAAGGACGCCGTAAGCGAGGCCATGCGCGACTGGGTCACCAATGTTGCCGACACCTATTACTTGCTCGGTTCCGCGCTGGGCGCACATCCGTACCCGATGATGGTGCGTGATTTCCAGCGTGTGATCGGCGACGAAGCTCGCGCTCAATCTTTGGAAAAAATCGGCCGGCTTCCGGACGCTTTGTTTGCCTGCGTCGGAGGTGGCAGCAATGCGATCGGAATTTTTTATCCATTTTTAGAAGATCTTTCGGTAAGGCTGATCGGCATTGAAGCCGGCGGCAGAGGGCCTACCCTTGGTCAACATGCTGCTCGCATGAGTGGCGGTTCGCCCGGTGTACTGCAAGGCGCCATGAGTTATCTGCTGCAGGACGAAGAAGGCCAGGTCGGGTTAACTCACTCCGTCTCGGCCGGTCTCGATTACGCGCTGATCGGTCCGGAGCATGCCTGGCTGCACGATCAGCATCGGGCAGAATACGTGCCCGTCACGGATGCCGAAGCGCTGGATGCAGCGAAGATATTGGCTCGCACGGAGGGGATTCTACCCGCTCTGGAGTCGTCTCACGCCGTGTCCGAGGCTCTGCGACGCGCTCCCTCCGAGCCTGGCGCTGTTTACGTCGTAAATGTATCGGGTCGGGGCGACAAGGACATCGACATCTACCGCGAGAATATGCCGGAGCTCGATGCCTGATGGCGGTCCAGACTACGACTCGCATTAGCGCTCTATTTGAAAAGGCCCGCAGCAGCGGACGAAAACCTTTTATTGCCTATTTGACTGGCGGCGATCCCACTCCGGCGCACACCGCCTCGCTCATCCTGGCGCTGGAGCGTGGCGGCGCAGATCTCATCGAGCTCGGTGTTCCCTTCTCCGATCCCATTGCGGACGGCCCGGTGATCCAGCGAGCCTCGGAACGCGCTCTACAGTCAGGCACTAAGTTCGCACAGCTGCTTGACATCGTGCGCGAAGTTCGCCGGCATTCGGACATCCCTATTCTGCTGTTCAGTTATATGAATCCGCTGCTCCGCTTCGGCTTCGAAAGGCTTGGCGTAGAGGCGTCAGCAGTCGGGATTGACGGCGTGTTGATGACCGATTTATGTATAGAAGAAGCTAGCGAGCCAGTCGCTCGTTTGAGAGCGCATGGGCTCGATACGGTCTTCCTGGCTGCACCGACCAGCTCAGACCATCGCTTGCGCCTAGTTGCCGAGCATTCTTCGGGCTTCATCTACTTAGTCTCACGTACGGGCGTCACTGGTGAACAAACTTCCTTGTCTGCGGCCGCGGCGCCACTAACGGGAAGAGTTCGACGCATTACGCATCTCCCGATTGCGGTCGGTTTCGGCATCAGCACTCCCGAGCAGGTAGAAGAGGTGGCGCGAATTGCGGATGGAATCGTCGTGGGAAGCGCCATCGTGAAGTTCATCGAGAACAACTCACAATCGCCGGACTTACCTGCGCGGTTAGAAGGTTTCACCAGGCGCCTATCCGCACCGCTTCGCCAATCATGAGTGAGATTCGTATTCAGGACCTGGCGAGCTGCCGGGAGAAGATCGATCAATTGGATCTTCGCCTGGTGGATCTGTTGAACGAAAGAACGGTGGTAGTGGAGGAGATTGGCCGCATCAAGCAGCACCTCACGCTGGGCATCTACGAACCGAAACGCGAAGAGCAGGTATATGCCAATATCCTCGAGCACAATAGGGGGCCGCTGCCCGGGGACGCCATCAAGCGAATTTTCGAACGCATCATCGATGAGATGCGCAATGTGCAAAAACTCAAGATGCTCGAGAACGGCCCAGGAAAAAATCAAACAAACGAATGTTAGTTGTTATGCAAGAGGGCGCCAGCGACGCCCAGACTGAAACGGTAATCAACCGCCTGGTGGAGATGGGTTTTACAGTGCATCGCTCCACCGGAATTATGCACACCGTACTCGGGGGCGTTGGGCCGGTCGAAGACTTCGATCCCGGCTCTTTCGAAGTGATGGAGGGCGTCAAAGAGTGTCATCGCATTGTCTCTCCGTACAAGCTTGCCAGCCGCCATTTCAAACCGGGCGGCACCGTTATCAAGATGCAGGATGTCGAGATCGGTGGGCCGCAGATCATCGCGATGGCCGGCCCGTGCAGCGTCGAGAATGCAGATCAAATTGAAAAAGCTGCCGCCATCGTCGCCTCTTCCGGCGGCAAGGTGATTCGCGGAGGCGCCTTCAAACCGCGCAGCTCTCCGTACAGCTTCCAGGGACTGGGCGAAAGCGGCCTGGAGATGATGAGGCGCGCTGCTGACCGGCACGGCCTTCTTGTCATCAGCGAAGTGATGGATCGAAGCCAGATACCGCTTTTGCTGCAGTATTCGGACATCCTGCAGGTGGGAGCTCGCAACATGCAGAACTTCAACCTGCTTCGCGAGCTTGGCACCTCCCGTAAACCGATTCTCCTCAAGCGCGGCATTGCGGCGACCATAGAAGAATTGCTTTTGTCGGCGGAGTACATCATGTCCGGTGGCAACTACGAGGTAATGCTCTGCGAGCGAGGCATTCGTACCTTTGAGACCAGCACTCGTAACACAATGGACATTTCGGCCATCCCTGTTCTTAAGCGCTTAACTCACCTCCCTGTGGTGGCCGATCCTTCCCACGGCACTGGTAAACGCGAATACGTTCTGCCCATGACGCGCGCCGCTGTCGCTGCCGGCGCAGACGGGTTACTGATTGAGGTGCATCACGATCCGGATCACGCCTGGAGCGATGGCGCACAAACGCTGCATGCCGCTCAATTTACAGATCTGATGAAGCAGGTTCGGGCGATTGCTACGGCCATCGGACGGACGGTGTAAGCTCGCATTCTTATGAAGAGAGTTGCAATCGTCGGCGTCGGGCTGATCGGCACGTCATTTGCGCTTGCTCTTCGGGCTACGGGCTTTGCGGGCGAGATTATCGGAGTCAGTTCTCCCCGATCGATTCAAGCGGGCGTCGCAGCCGGAGCAATTTCGCGGGGCGTTTCACTCGAAGAGGCCGCTGAATATGCGGATCTGATTTATCTATCGCAGCCCATTGAACAAATTTTGAGTACGCTCGTGAAACTCGGCCCCCTTGCGCCAACCGGCTGCCTGATCACGGATGCCGGGAGCACGAAGGGGGTCATCACGCAGACTGCGCACCAGCACGTTCGCTACGCAACTTTCTTGGGCGGTCATCCGATGGCCGGCAAGGAGCAACGTGGGGCTGAAATGGCAGATGCCGATCTGTTCCGCCAACGACCTTATATATTGACCCCTCCGGAAGCCATCACCGAGGCCGTGGATACGACCGAGTTCCGCCTTTGGTTAGAACGAATCGGCGCCATCGTTCTGGACATGGACGCAGAGTCCCACGATCGTACCGTGGCTTTTACGTCGCATCTTCCGCAGTTGCTCTCCACGGCTCTTGCTTCGACTTTGGCCAAACAAAGCGATACAGATGTCTCTCAGGTCTTTGGATCCGGCTTGGTCGACATGACCAGACTGGCTTTAAGTAGCCCCGATATCTGGATGAGCATCTTATCCACGAACAAAGAAGCGATAAGCTTGGCGATTTCAGAGTTCACTGGCGTTCTGAAAGAACTTCAGCTCCATCTGCGCGATGATACTTTAGTCGATCAATTTACTTATGCTGCTAACTTTGCGAGGCACATTCGTAAGCTAAATTCCACAACGTAGTTGCCATACGACAGTTTGCTTACTTAAGAGGAACTTTCGCTTTAGTTCCAGTCGTTTAATTAATATAATCGAAAAACGAGGACTTATTAGTGGCCTCCCTTGCCAGCACAGCGCCCGACGTATTTTTACCCTTGCCAGAGGTCAGCCGTCTAGCTTCTCTGCGACGTTCCACAACGTTGTATTCGCAGGAACAACCAGCCGAATTCCTCTACATTATCGAAGAAGGATTGATCAAAGTCACTCGCAACAATCAACACCAAGGCCACATTATTCTCGCGATTTTCGGGCCCGGTCACGTCCTGGGTGAAGAAGTGCTCACGGATGAGAGTCCAAAGTATTGGGCCGACGCCGAAGTGCTGACGAGTGCCACGCTGTTGCGTGTGCCGCGAGAAACGCTGATCACTGTTTTGGCTTCTCACCCGGACCTGAGCTTAGCCTTGACGTCCACCATCATCGAGCAAAAGGGCGTGCTCGCCGAGAAGGTGGAGTTGCTATGTCTGCATGATGTGGAATACAGAATTCTGCATTATCTGGCGGTGCTCTCTTCCTTGGTAAAGCCGATGGACGGCGACGAGGGTTATCAACTACCGATCACGCAACTCGAACTTGCCGATCTGATCGGAGCCACTCGCGAGACTACGTCTACTACCCTGAACCAGTTGGAGCGGAGAGGTCTGGTCAAGTTATCGCGTCGCCTTCTCACCATCTCCTCGCCTGCCCTGCTTCGAGAGGCCGCTCACACTCGAGTCTCGAGCGGCAGCAAAGAAATCGCCGCCGGCAGTCCCTCGTAATTTTTTTGGCGAAAGTTTTTGGGCGTACATTTTTGGGGGGCTATTCCGCAACGGGATGGCTGGCGTTATTGTTACTACAAAACCACGTAAGGCATTGATTCCAGCTTATTTTGGTGTTGCTGCCCCTCTCTATTTCTGCTAAAGTGTTGGCAGATTTTCCGATGCAAGCTGGTTGTATCCCTGTGAGCCGGGGTGCGTTTTTGGAGGGCTCATCTCTCCTCGAATGCTCTCTTGCGAACGGGCATTCATCTCGCATCATTAACAGGAGATAGTAGTGAGAGAAAAAGGTGTAGTGAAATGGTTTAACGCCGCAAAGGGCTACGGATTTATCCAGCGCTCCAACGGCGATGATGTATTCGTGCATTTTTCGGCGATTCAGATGGGTGGCTATCGAACGCTTGAAGAAGGCGCGGAGGTGGAGTTCGAAGTGAAACGCGGCCCTAAGGGCTTGCAAGCGGAGAACGTAGCCCGACCCTAGATACAAACCAGCGTTAGTTTTCATATAAAGCCGTCCAGCAAGTCTCTGGACGGCTTTCTTGTTGTTTGGGGGCTTGTCGTTTTCATCGAGACCAGCTTCGAATCTCGTACAAAAACGTAGAGGGTGAATACTGAGTTAATGCACTATCGCAAATTGGGAACGACCGAAGCTGAGGTGAGTGAGATCGGTTTTGGCGCCTGGGGCATCGGGGGGAAACAATGGCTGGGAGGCCGTGATGACGAATCGGTCCGAGCGCTGCAGCGCGCCTTCGAACTCGGCGTCAATCTCATCGACACCGCTCTGGCTTACGGCGACGGCCACAGCGAACAATTAGTAGGGGAAGCCGTCAGAAAAGCGTTCCACCGGATACACATCGCAACCAAGATTCCGCCCAAAAATCGCATCTGGCCCGCTTCGCCATCCACACCCATCGAAGAGGTGTTCCCCTACGACTACATTATTCAATCGACCGAAGAGAGCCTCCGCAATTTGAAGGCCGAGCAGATCTACTTGCAACAGTTCCACGTCTGGACCGATGCCTGGTCCCAAACCGAAGAGTGGCGTCGCGCCATCGAAGACTTGAAAGCTAGCGGGAAAGTGCGCTATTTCGGTATCTCTATCAGTGAACATGACCCGGATTCGGCGCTGGAGGCCATCAAGACCGGCGCTATCACAGCGGTTCAGGTGATCTACAACATCTTCGATCAGAGCGCCGAACGTAAACTTTTTCCACTGTGCGTCGAACGCAAAATCGGCGTTCTGGCGCGCGTTCCTCTCGACGAGGGGGGCCTCACCGGTACCATTGGCGAAGACACAGCCTTTGAGCCAGGTGAGTTTCGTGATTCCTACTTCCGCGGGGACCGCAAGCGGCAGGTGGTCGAGCACGTCAACGCGCTGAAGCAGGATCTCAATGGCGTCCCCGGCACCCTGCCTCAAATCGCTTTGCGCTTCTGTCTTTCGAACAACGCCGTGTCGTCGGTCATTCCGGGGATGAGAAGAGTATCGAGCGTCGAAAGCAGTGCGCGCGCTTCGGCCGCGGGCAAACTGGACAACAAAACGGTCGCAGTATTAAAAAAGCACGCCTGGGATCGCAACTTCTACCAATAAACTCGGAGTTATGCGGATCGCGATTCTCTCCGACGTTCACGACCATCTCTCCAATCTCGCGGCAGCCATCGAATCGGTGCTGGATGCTGACGTCCTGCTGTGCTGCGGCGATTTGTGCTCGCCGTTTGTGATCGACCAGCTAGCCTTATTCGCACGCGATGTCCATATCGTTTTCGGGAACAACGATGCGGACTTGTTCCGAATCACTGACAAAGCCGGCAAGAAGGTGAACTGTCACTTACACGGAGAGTTCTTTGAGGCCGAGTTCGATGGGCTGCGATTCGCTATGAATCACTTCGACTATTTGGCCCGTCCGATCGGCAGATCCGGAGCGTACGACGTGGTCTGTTTCGGGCACAATCACGAGTTCGAGATCTCGCAATCGGGCAATTGCCTCCTGATTAATCCAGGCGCTATCATGGGCGCTCGATTTCCGGGAGGCAAGTGGCAGGAAATCGCTCCGACCTTCGTCGTCTACGATACGGCCACACGCCTTCCGACCAGCTTTGCTGTCGACCGTTTCACCAAGCAGGTAAGCCAGTTCGAATTATAGCTGCGCAGTCTTCGCGCTTACACCTGCTCTCGAATCCAACCCAAATACTCTTCCGAACCCTGCACAATGGGAAGCGCAATGATCTCCGGCGTATCGTAGCTGTGAAGCTCCTTAATGGCGTCGCGCAGTGCGGGAAAGCGTGGCGCCGTCGTTTTCATCACAAGCAAGATCTCGGAGGCAGTCTCGACTTTCCCTTCCCAGCGAAAGACGCTTCGCACGGGAGGCAGCACATTCACGCAGGCCGCGAATCTTCCCTCCACCATGGCGCTGGCGATTCGGTCTGCTTCTGGCGCATCCGCGCAGGTACACAACACGACAATCTCATTTTTCATCATATAAATCCCAGTTAGTGCTGGACCTTTTCACAAAAGAAGTTTATAAACGTATGTAGGATCCCTTACCTGTGCAGTTTCCTTTTTTGAGACCGCTTGCCGCCGTCGCCGCACTTGCCGGTTTAGGAGCTTACGCAACCATCATGTTGCGAGGGCCTCAGGGCCTCAGCGCCCTCACGGAAAAACATCGAGAGATTCGCGCTCTGGAAGAACAGAACGCCAATTTGGAGCGCGATAACGAGGTCAAGCGACTGCGCATTCAGCACCTGGAGCATGATGCCAACACGCAGGAGCTCGAGGTTAGAAAGCGCCTGAAAATGCAGAAAGAGGGCGATTTCCAGTTCGTCCTTCCTCCGGACCAGAATCACGCAGCTACGGCCGAAGACGGACCGCAGCGCTAACGCCGCTTCGGACTTCCCCGGTCAATTCGGCTCGTAGGATCTCTCCCGCTTCACGAACAGTTGTGTCGTCCGCAAGCAGAACCCGGTGAGGCAGCCAAAAAGCATCCTGCAGGCAAGCCTCCGCGTTCGGGCATGGCATGACGCGGCATCCACCACGCTGGTACAGCGGGTTTTGGTACAGCGTATGCGGGTAAAAGGGAGTGCAGGGAATGCCCGCCTGAATCAGCGCTTGGCATAGCTCATCCCGAGTGACGGCGGTCCCTTGCACCCTTCCCAGCACCAGATAGTGCGAGTTCCGCGTCACCTCCGGCCGTTGCTCTTGCCATCGCAGCCCTGGCAATTCTCCCACCACCTGCTTCAGCAGCTTCACATTGGCGGTCCGGAGCGTAATCTGATCGCTCAGACGCTCCATCTGGGCAAGCAAAACGGCAGCCTGAAACGCCGTCATCCGGAAATTGGTGCCGAGCTCGTGATGCTCATAGAAGCTTCGTCCCGGAACCCGGCCCTGATTCGCGATCGACCGAACCGTTTCCGCAAATTGCTGGTCAGAGGTCACCAGGATGCCGCCCTCGCCCGAGCAAAGCACCTTCCCGTTTTGAAAGCTGAACGAACCGGCAATCCCAAATGAACCCGCCCGTTTCCCGTTCCACTCTGACCCATGCGCGTGCGCGGCGTCTTCGAACAGGATGAGATCGTACTCGCGACAGATTGCGACGAAGCGGTCCATATTGCACATCGCGCCGCCAAAATGTACCGGAATGATTGCCCTGGTCCGAGGACTGATCGCTTCTCGAGCGCGCTCCGGATCCATCTGGAAGGACCACGGCTCAATATCCACAAACACCGGTGTGGCGCCTACCCGCGACACGGCCGTAGCGGTAGATATAAAGGAGACGGCGGGCACAATCACCTCGTCCCCAGGTCCGATGCCCAGAGCGGTCAGCGCCAGCTCCAGTGTCACCGTGCCATTGAAGGCACTGATTCCGAATTCGGAATGTTGATAGGCCGCAAAGCTCCGCTCGAACTCCGCCACGTAGGGATGGAAGCCGCCCCACTGTGGATGCTCGAGCACCATGCGCAGGAGTTCGGCTTCTCGTTCATCAGATTGTGGCCAGGAAGGGATGTTCATCCGTAACCTGCTCTCAGTGTAGACAAGGTGTAGACAAGGTGTAGACAACCCGGCCAGGGTCCCCCCACGTGGGAGAATTGGGCAGATGTCAGTTTACGAAGAGCGAAAAGACGATCTGGAGCGCTACGAATTTATGATGGGCCGAGACCGCGGTCGTCTGGCAGTCACCCTGGACTGCATCACGGACGCACTCGTTCTGGTTGGGCAGCACGGCGTCTACTGTCAAAGTGCTCGACAAGCTGGCAAACCGGCGATGGACATCCAGATCATCGCCAAAAGCCTGACCGATGCCAAAGAGCTCATCGCCAGCGTCTTAGAGGGCATGAAGGTCAAGACCGCATCGCCCGTCACAAGTTCTTGAGGAATGGATTGCGCTCCTTCTCACGGCCAATGGTTGTGCTCGGTCCGTGCCCCGGAATCACCACTGTCTCTTCCGGAAGGTGCAGCAAGCGAGTCTTGATCGAAGATAAAATCTGGCGCGTGTTCCCTCCCGGCAGATCGGTTCGCCCAACGGAATCTCGGAACAGCGTATCTCCGGCCACCAGCTTGGTCTCTTGCGGAATCCACACGCTCACGCTGCCTTGGGTGTGACCCGGCGTGTGAATGAAGCGGAAATCCGCTTCTCCTAGTCGCAGGACTGTGCCGTCGTTCGCTGCCGAGTCGATCTCGACATGCGCTGGAGTATCCATGCCCAGCCAGGAAGCCTGCACCGCCAGCATATCCAGTAATTCCTGATCGTTCTCGTTCAAATATACAGGCGCTCCGGTCAGGGTCCGCAGCTGATTCGCCCCCAAGACGTGATCGATATGCGCATGAGTGATCACGATGGCCTTCACTTTGAGCTGATGCTGATCGAGCACGGCCGTGATCTTCTCAATCTCATCGCCCGGATCGAGCACAATCGCATCCCGCGTTTGCTCATCTCCAAAGATGGAGCAGTTGCACTGAAGGAGTCCGACCGGCAGAATGACGTGAATCATGTTCCGTCTTCATCCTAGCCGGGCCGCTTTTGACCGAGATGCTGGTTATTCGTTCTCGAGACCAAGCTGCGTAAGAACCTGGCGTACGTCGTCGGGCGCGATCATCGGAACTTCCAGCTGCTTTCGGTCGTGCTCCTCTAATTCGACCTCCATGCCTCGGCTCGCCAATTCCTTCAACAGGTCAGGATTTTCCAGATCGTTGCGGTGAATGCCCTGCACCGCAAACAGCCGGTATTTGCCAGGCCGCAAGCTTTTGAAAGAGAACTTGCCATCCTGGTCGATTCCGCCAGAGCGCATTCCCGAACCGTCTTCATTGCGCAATTTCAGGCGCGATCACGACCATGACGTCGCTATGGTCTTTTTCATCCGTTTTCAAGGTCCCGCCAACTTCCGGGCTGCCTTCGCGGATGGTGATCTTGAGTTCGCCCGCCACACCTTGCGTCAGATCGAGTTCTTTCCCCAAAAGATCTTGGTGTCCAAAATTAACAGATTTTAGATAGTAGCCGTCCGGCAGGTTGTTAGCAGCTGCCGGCGCCTGGCCGCTTCGCAATCCCGCTACACTCAGGAAGAACGTAAAGAAAATGACTGGCGCTTTACTCACCACAAGGAACCTCCGGCACTACTCAGAATAAGGCAATTTCCTCCACGGAAGCCGGTCCTGAAAACCAAGTTGTTTACATACACTCGACGAATAAAACACTTCGGGAGTTTAGATGCTTGTCTTTATGGATGAGTCCGGCGATTCAGGGTTTAAGTTTGATCGCGGCTCGTCCCCTTATTTCACTATTTGTGCGGTCATCTTCCCTGACGGATTCAGCGCGGATGCCTGTGACCGTAATATCGACGAGCTACGACTACGGCTCAAGCTCGCTCGTGGTCATGAATTTCATTTCAAAGGCTGCCGCGATTCGATCAAGCGCAGATTTCTATCTCACGTGTCGTCAGATCAGTTTCGGTATCACGCTTTTGTTATCGACAAGCAGCGCTTGCTAAGCACTCGACTCAGGGATGATGACGCGGAGTTCTATAGCTTCGCCGTAGGAATCGTCTGAGATAATGCACGACTACTGCTCAAGGACGCTAAGGTGATTATCGACAAAAACGGGGATCGGAACTTTCAGCAACGCCTTGAGAAATCCCTCAAACAGCGAATGACGAAGCCTGACGGATCCTGTCTTATCAGAAAAGTAGGTACGGAGCACTCGCATTCGAATAACCTTGTGCAATTGGCCGACATGGTGTGCGGAGCAGTTGCGCGAAAATACAGCGGAAAGACGAAAGCTTCTGACGAATTTGTGAGGCTAATCAGAAACAGAGAGGAGAGAATCCAGCTCTGGCCAAAATAAAACCCGCTGACCTATCCTTTCGGAACGCAGACCCTAGGGGGCCACAGTTCGGCATTTGCCCGAATCCCAACCAACAGCCTCAACATCTCTGTCCTAGATGTCAGCCAAATCGATGCCAGTCGAATCCGTGACAACCCCAAGTGATCTTCTCGAATCAGCAGCAAAAATCCCGCTTGCCTCTATTCGAACCGTGAACGTAGACGGAGTAACCGTGCTGTATCGCGAAGCCGGCCCTGCGGACGCCCCCGTTCTTCTTCTGCTTCACGGCTTCCCCACTTCCTCCTTCATGTTCCGCGAATTGATTCCCCGCCTCGCCGATCGATACCACGTCATCGCTCCCGATCTGCCGGGCTTTGGCTTCACGGTTGTCCCGGCGGCTCGCAACTATAAATGCTCGTTCGAGTCACTCGCCCAAACGATCGGAGCCTTCGTCGAGGCGCTCTCCTTGCAACGCTATGCGCTGTATGTCTTCGACTACGGTGCACCGGTTGGCTTCCGCTTGGCGCTCGCCCATCCCGAACGAGTCAGCGCGATCATCTCGCAGAACGGCAACGCCTATAAGGAAGGACTGGGAGGCGCCTGGGCCACCATTCAACGTTACTGGAGCGAACCGACTCCCGAAAACCGCGAAGCCGTTCGCAAGGAAGTCACGCCTGAGGCAATCAAGTGGCAGTATACGCACGGCACACCGAACCCGGGAGCGGTTGCCCCGGAAGCCTACGCCCTTGATGCCGCCATGATCGCTCGACCGGGCAACACAGATTTGCAACTCGACCTCTTTCTCGATTACGCGTCGAACGTGAAGCTCTACCCAGCCTTCCAGAAGTACTTCCGCGATCACAAACCCGCTCTACTCGCCATTTGGGGAAAGAACGATCCTTTTTTCCTTCCTGCTGGAGCGGAAGCGTACCCTCGCGACAATCCGAACGCAACAGTCCGCCTGCTGGACACCGGCCATTTCGCTCTCGAAACCCACGTCGCCGAAATAGCTACCGCGATGCGAGCCTTCCTCGCCGACCGCCTATAAACGCACGCCGCCTTCATCCCTCTCGAAGCAAAGCCTCGTGATACTGATCCGGTAACCGGCACGGACGCCACTCCCGGTTCAACCACATATGCCGCGTCGTGCCGTTCGCCAAAATCCGCTCCGTCTCGCCGCACCGAATCTCGTACGCAAACTGAATCAAGCGCGGGTTTGCGTCTAAAACCGCCGTTTCCACCACAATCTGCTGGTCATAGCGCGCCGGCCAGCGGTAACGGCACTGCGCCTCCACAACCGCCAAATACAAACCTTCTCTCTCCAGGTCTTTATAGTTAAAGCCTCGCGAACGGACCAACTCTACCCGGCCAATCTCCATCCAAACCAGGTAATTGGCGTGGTACACCACACCCATTTGGTCCGTCTCTGCGTACCGCACGCGAAACCCGGTTCGATGCTTGGCGGCATCCTGTCCCTGCTCCCCCAAATTGTTTTCCTCGACCATCACTATATCGGTCAGCCGTTGCGGCGCCACTTCCCGCCAAACCCTTTGCTAGCATTTGGGCATGCAGGTGAGGGTCTTATTTTTCGGCATTTTGAAAGATATCGTCGGTCGCGCCGAAGAGACCGCTGAGGTCGCTCCCGGGTCCACGTTGGCCACTGTTTTCGAAGCCTACTCCCGTCGCTACGAAACCCTGCGCGACAAGCGTCCGTCCATTCTGTTTGCCAGGAATCGTGAGTTTGCCACGCCAGATTCGACACTAGCCGAAAACGACGAAGTTGCGTTCTTACCGCCCGTCAGCGGAGGCTCCGAATCGCGTATTGAAGATCCAGCAGGGCATCTGTTTGCCCTGACCCGAAAAGTGATTGAATCGCAAAAGGTCGCTCACATGCTGCAGCGCGCCGAAGATGGCGGCGTGGTCGTGTTTGAAGGCGTCGTTCGCAACAACACCAAGGGCCGCGCGACAGAATATTTAGAATACGAATGCTACGAAGCAATGGCCCTCGAACAGATGGCGCGGATCGGCCGTGAAATCGCAGCGCAATTTGCCGTTGGCCACATCGGTTTTGTCCATCGACTTGGCCGGTTGCTCATCGGCGAAGCGAGCGTCCTCATTGTTGCGACGGCCCCTCATCGCGGACCCGCTTTTGCCGCTGCTCTCGAAGGCATCAATCGCTTGAAGAAAGAAGTTCCGATTTGGAAGAAAGAGTTTTTTGCCGATGGCGCCGTTTGGGTGGATGGCGAATGGGACGAACGTTTATTGGCAGGTTCTCACGTTGAAATCTCTTCCTAAACGCCTGCCCGGCGCCGCCGGCGTAGTTTTCACTTTCCTGTGTTGTGGCGCTGTTTCGGCCCAGTTCAAATCGGTCGATCCGCCCCGGCCCACTGCCCCTGCGCCAACGCCGCCACAAGGGTCTGAAGCTCCCCCCACCTTTGCGATCAAAGTAAATCTGGTGAGGATTCTGGCCTCTGTGCGCGACCGCTTCGGGGCGCCCGTCACCAATCTCAAGCGCGATGATTTCCACGTCTCCGACTCAGGCATTCCGCAAAAGATTGCGGTTTTCGACCGCAATACCTCGCTCCCGCTCTCCGTCGCCCTTCTCATCGATACCAGTGGCAGCACTCAAATCGACCTACATTACGAAGTAGAATCCGTCCTCCGTTTTATTCCGACGCTGCTCGGCGCCGGCAATCCTCAGGACGCCTTCGCGCTCTTCAGCTTTAATTGGCGAACCAATATGGACGTGGACTTCTCCCGCAGCCAGAAGCGCGCCGAGCATGCCCTTCGCTCCATGCACGGAGAAGGCGGAACCTCGCTCTACGACGCCATTTTTCTTGCCAGCGATAGTTTGAGCAGCCGTGAAGGCCGCCACGTCATGGTGGTGGTGACGGATGGCGGCGACACCACCAGCTATAAGCGTTTCGACGACGCCCTCAAAGCCGCGCAAGAGGGGGACGTCGTGCTCTATCCCATTGTCGTCGTCCCTATCGCCGGCGATGCAGGTCGCAATATCGGCGGCGAGCACGCTCTCTCCACTCTGGCTTCTTCAACCGGTGGACGCATCTTCTATCCCGAAGGGTTTGACCAACTCGACGAAGCCTTCACCGACATTCTCCGCGAACTCCGCACACAATATCTACTCGGCTTCTATCCGCAAGGAACCGTCGAAAAACCCAAGTCCTTTCATGCGGTAAGCGTCAACGTCAGTCAAAGCAGTCTAAAAATAAGCTCCCGCACAGGTTACTACGAACCCTAACGGGCGCGCTTTCCTGAACCAGCCCTCATCGCCAGCAGAAAGTCATCGAGAGACTTCCCGTCCTCGTGCTCAAAGCTTGCGGCGAGTGAGGAAATCGTCTCGATGCGATCCAGCCTGAAATTACGAAAATCATTGCGGAGCTCACACCAGGCCGCCAGGGTCCAATTCGCTCCCCAAAAATATAAAGCCAACGGCCGCAGCACGCGGCTGCTGCTCTGACTTTCCTCGCTTGTATACGTCACTTGAAGCTTCTTCCGGTTCGTGATGCCCTCACGAAGGGTATCGATCCGACTTCCGACTGCTTCGTTCGCCAGAAAAGAAGGAGCGAACAGTCGCGGTCGCTCTACATCCTCTCGCCGCTCCGGTGGAAGAGCCAGCGCAATCTTGCTGAGAGCAGATTTTGCTGCCCGACTTAAACCCGGGCCTGCGAATGTCTCGACCATGCGCAGGCCCGCTACCAATGCTTCCACCTCTTCATAGGCGAACATCAGCGGAGTGAGATCGAAATGGCGGTCGATGCGATAGCCTACACCCGCCTCGCCTTCCACTGGAATGCCTGAAATCGAAAGATCGCGAATGTCGCGATAGATGGTTCGATCCGACACCTCCAGCCACCCCGCCAATTGCGCCGCAGTTGTAAGCCGCCGTGCCCGCAGGTGCTGAACAATCTGGAAGAGGCGATCCGCCCGGCGCATCGTCCTATTTCATCGCATGCAGGGCCACTCGATTGCCCTCCGTATCGCGAACATGACTGAATACGCCCATGCCCGAAGGCAACGCGGTCTTAGGAACCAGAATCTCACCGCCGGCTTCTCCCACCCGCTCCAGGACCGGATCAATCGTCTCGCCGGCATTCAGATAGATCACAACACCGTTCGTTGAAGGATGGTATCCAGATCCTTCCGCAACACATCCGCCCGTTGCCTGATCACGGTCGTATGGAAAAATCGCAATCTTCACGTCATTGATCATCTCTGTCCGAAGGGTGACGGCGAGAATCTGCTCATAAAACTTTTGCGCCCGTTGAATATCGAGCGCGGGAATCTCGAACCAGTTAAGTGGCTTGTTCATGCTTCAGAGTTTGCTCCAGCCCTCCTGACAACGTACTGTCAGCAGGGACATCGCTCGGGAAGCGGTCCTAGATCGTACTATCTCTTCTCTTTCGCATCGGGGTAGAGACAACCTTCCCGTAACTGCCTAAGGTGTTAAACAGGACGGAACTTACTTTTGCATAACTGCCTTAAAGTCTTTGCTCTGCTCGCAACATCATTTCTTTGCCAAGCTGAACCGATCTCATTTCCCACGGACTACGTGCCTTTTAGCTTTATCGACTATTTGAGTTTGTCGGATTCCAATGGCTTCCGCCTGGTTGTCGGTGAGGTTGGGTCGCCCGATAAAAGGCAAAGCCTCTTGAGCTATCTGGCTGCTCTTCCGGCAGTGACCGGCAACCAGCAATATGTCGGCACCCCTATCCAACTAGCTCCTGGCTTGTTCTTCAACAATGTTCTTGTTCCAACCGTGTCAGAACGAGCGGGGGACTTCGCAAGCTTTCGCGGACCCATTTTAGATCCCATTAACGACGCCCTCTCTTCATTTGGCATAGGCTGTGGAGTGAACCCTAAAAATGAGACAGCGAGTTAAGGGGACAAATACATTGAAGGGAGAGAGGAATGGATTTGTCCCGAGCTGTTTACAGCCGCGAATTGAAAGTAGCGGCGATGCGTGCATTGGATGCGGGAGCGAGAACAGGTGAGATCGCCCGAAAGTATCAGTTAGCGCCGAAACTGCTGGAGCGCTGGCGTGGGGAGTGGCGCGCGAAAGGAGATCTGGCGTTTCCGGGTCTGGGCCGCCGCGGGGCGGATCTGCCGGCGCTCGATGATGCGAGGCGGATTGCGGAGTTGGAGCGCAAGATCGGCCAGCTCGCGATGGAGAATGACTTTTTAAAAAAGGCCTTGCAGCATTTCAAGGATCATCACCCGCCGGCCGTCGTCAGTGGCGCGGATGTTTGTTTGAAGAAATCCGGAGCGCCGCGAAAGAAGGCAAAGCCGTGACTGCTTTGTGCGCTATGGCGGGGCTAAACCGGGCCGGATACTACCGCTTCCGATTGCCGTGCCAAGGCATTCCAATGGCAATGGAACTGCGCGATGAGATGCAGAAGATTGCTTTGCAATCGCCAAGCTACGGCTATCGCCGTATCACGGCGGAGTTGCAGCGCCGCGACTTCGCCGTAAATCACAAGCGCGTGTTGCGGCTTATGCGCGAAGACAATCTGCTGTGTATTCGGCGCCGCGCCTTCGTGACCACCACCGATTCGCGGCATAGCCTGCCCGTGTATCCCAACCTGGCGCGTGCCATCGCTCCGACAGCGATTAATCAGTTGTGGGTGGCTGATATTACTTACATACGATTGCGCGAGGAGTTTGTGTATCTCGCGGTCGTGCTGGATGCCTTCTCGCGACGCGTGATCGGATGGGCGCTGGGAAGAACATTAGAAGCCGAACTCGCCGTCTCCGCGTTGCGCATGGCGCTACAATGCCGGCGCACGGCACCCGGGTTGGTCCATCATTCCGATCGAGGCGTGCAGTATGCTTCGCACGAGTATACAGCGCTGCTGAAGGATCACGAAATCACCATCAGCATGAGCCGAAAAGGCAACCCTTACGACAACGCTGCGTGCGAGTCGTTCATGAAAACACTCAAATACGAAGAGATCTATCGCAACGAATACCGCGATTTTGCCGAGGTCCGTTCCGGCATTGCTGAGTTTCTTGAGCTCGTATACAACCAGCAGCGATTGCATTCTGCTCTTGGCTACCTGCCGCCTGCCGACTTCGAGAAAGGCGCACAATGAACAACGCGCTCTACTTGATCAGGGGCGCTGCCCCTGAAACCCTGGGATTTATCGCCCTTGCGCCAGAACCGCTCTCTTTCGGGGCGGCTTCCGCCGCCCCAGCCGTTCCGGCATCTGAGTCGACGCTCGGGTCGCATCCCTGCGTTGCCCTGTCTTCCGCTCAGGTGCTTACAGAATGGACAACAGCAACTACGCCGTGCAATGATCTTTCAACGAACGGTAACTACCCCCTTAACTTGCTGTCTCAGTCCAGGGGTCCACTTCACCCGCACCTTAGCCTAAGCAACATCCCCTCTGCGCTCGGTAGCCGTAAATGCGTGGTTCGAGATCCAGCGAGGTGATGTGCGGTCAGCCAGGATGTCTAGCCATGAAGTCAAGAATCAGGCGCGCGATCTCGTCGGTCTTCTCGTCGAGCGCGAAATGGCCCGCGTCCAGCAGGTGGATTTCGGCATCGGGTAGATCGCGCTTGAATGCCTCTGCACCTGGCGCTGTGAAGGATGGATCGTTTGCACCCCATGCAACCAGCGTGGGCGGCCTGCGATCGCGCAGCCAAGCCTGCCAGTTCGGGTAGGAGGCGACATTGGTCCGGTAGTCGTACAGCAGGTCCGCCTGAATTTCCCGTTGTCCCGGCTTTGAGAGATGAGCGTATTCGTCGGTCCAGGTGTCGGGATTATAGCGGTCGGGATGCGATGTGCCGGCGGTATGACGCTGCTCGGTCGCCTCCGGGGACAGGAACGTGTTGACAACCTCGGGATGGGCCTTTGGGTCGGCCCAGTATTCGGCAATCTTGGCCCACTTGGAGCCCAAGCCATCCTTGTAGATATTGCCGTTCTGGATGATGAGCGTGTGGAGACGCTCCGGGTGCATCAGGATGATATGAAAGCCAACCGGCGCACCATAATCGTGAAGATAAAGCGTGTAATTGTCGATCTTCAGTATTTCCAGAAGGTTGTCGATCGTCCTCGCCAGATGATCGAACGTATAGGTGTAGCCCGACGGCGGGGGTGCATCGCTCTGGCCGAAGCCTGGAAAATCCGGCGCAATCAAATGATAGTGTGTGGCAAGTAAAGGGACAAGCGTATCGAACTCGCGCGACGAAGATGGGAAGCCGTGCAGCAACACGATGGTTGGCGCGTCTTTCGGGCCGGCTTCGCGGTAGAAGATTCCAAGGCCATCCACTTGCACACGGTGGTAAGTCGTGGTTGCCGACGTGGACTCCACGGGTGCGGCTTGCGCGACATGCGCGGTGACAAGGGTCGCGGCCGTAGCAGCCGCCAGTAAGGTGGGCGTTCTCATTGCACCGCTCCTGATTTGACGGTTTGGACGCAGCCATGCGCCCGAGCAAGACGCGCGGCGTCCTTTTTGGCACGTTCAAGATCACCGGCCGGGTCGTTCGTCAGCAACGTCGGCTGGAAACGCAACTCGTCGATCGCCGATATGCCCGCCTGGTTCAACCAGGAGCATAGATAAGTCGAATGATGATCTACCCCGAATGCCGGCGACGGAAAACTCGGAGCGAACGCCCCGGAAGTCAGAACCAGCGTTGCGTGCTTGTTCTTCAGCAGTCCGAAATAACCTGTCTCCGGCTTTAAGCCGAAGAGGAGACCGGGTTGGTGAATAATATCGATGTATTGCTTCAGGCGATAGGGAACACCACCATTCCACATCGGGACAGCGAAGAGATAGCGATCGGCCGAAATAAAACGGTTGGCGATGCCGACAATCTGATCCCAGGCACTCTTCTGAATGGCATCATGATCCTTTCCAAGGATGACGTTGAGCTTGGCCGCCGCCTTGTCGCCGTCGAAGGTCGGAAGATCCGCCTCCCACAAATCGAGCGTATCGACCTCCACGTCGGGGGTCTCAGCACGCAGAGCTTCGAGATAAGCCCGGGCGATCTGAAGCGACTTGGATTCATTGCTACGCGGCGACGCTTGAATGAACAACAACTTGGTCATGACTCATCTCCTTTGGTTGTCTTCATTGAGGTTGTTATCTTTGGTGTCGTCCAAGCAGTGCTCAGGACGACGGCTTTACCTGAGCGTTAGGGACGGCGGGCTTCTTCAATTGCAACTGTGTCGATATACTGACGAAAACGTGCAATCTTGCCATCCTTGATATCCCACACGTGTGCGTAGGCCGAATCTGCACGTTTGTGAGTCGCTCGGTGTACACAGGTGAAACGTCCCAAGGACACCACCGTTGAGCCAGCGACGAGGAATTCCGAAGGAGCAGGCGAGAAGCTCTCCCATTCCTGCATCAGCGGCAGAAAGACCTTCTGCATCACCTCTTCTGGGCCTTTGCCAGTGATGTGAAAGTCCATGACGGTAATCCATTCGATGTCCGGGGCCATCAAACTCGTCATCGCGCTAACATCGCCTGCCGTTATAGCTTCGTAAAAATTGCGTACCGTATCGATGGGATCGCTCATTGAAGTCTCCTTGGAGTGATGTGATGCCGATGGCTCACAATCCACAATCTGAGTTCTCTCAGGCTCGGATGATCATCGGGACGGCGACCGAGGGGCCAGCGAAACTTGAGTTCCGCTTCGGTAATCGGGTGCTCGTTGATGCTTGCGAAGCGCGGTTCCATCATCCCCGCGGCGTCGAACCGCCAGTTCTCGTTGCCATAGGTGCAGAACCATTGGCCACTATCGTCGTGGCATTCATAAGCAAAGATCCGCCGACCGCTCCCACGCAGCAGCGGCATCACCCGGTTCCAACTGGAGCCGTCCGCCCATGCCGCATGAACCAGGACTACCGTTGCTTGCTTTTCTGAAAGGCCGTTCATGCCCCCGCCGCCACCTTCTTCGCGAAGAACGCGCTGGGCAGGCCGACGAACAGAGCGTGGCCGATGACGCCGTTGACCAACGCCGCAGCCGTGATCGGGCTGCGAGCGACCGCAGTCAGCGGCAGCACCACCAGGTTCATCACTGCCCACACGGCAGCGCCGTACAGCAGTCCCAGGAGCGCCCACTGCGTACGCAATACAGCGACGCGTCGGCTCGCAAGGATATAGATCGCTGCGACTACCAGCGCGATGGCGAAGTGCACGACGACGCCGAGTCCCGCAGTTGCAAGCCCGTCCGAGAAGGACCTTGCGCCCAAAAGTGCGCTCGCGATGTACTGCAGGACCTGGATCGGGTTGGCGCCGTTCAGGCCGCGGAAGACGACGCCATCGGCTGCATCGAGCGCTCCAACCATCAGCGTGGCATAGAGGATGGCGCGAGAGACGGGCAACGTGCGCGCTGCCGGATGCGGCTCTCTCCCAGGGGTCGGGTTCAGGGTAGCGGCGGTCATTTGCCCACCTCCGTCTTCTGCCCTCTTCCCAGAAATCCGATGAGGCTCATGACCGCCGCGCCTCGGCGATTGCCAGCGTATCGATATATTGGCGGAACCGTGTGATCTTGCCGTCCTTCACCGTCCAGACATGCGCATAGCCGGCTTCAGCCTGCTTGCCGGTTGTCCCATGCACCCCGGTGAAGCGGCCGAGTGACACCACGGTGTCGCGGTCCACGATAAATTCGGTGGGGATGAGCGCGAAATTCGACCACTCTGCCACCAGAGGCTTGAACAAGCCCTCTGCGACATGCTCCGGGCCGCGGCCGTTCACCTTGTAATGCCACATCGTGATCCATTCGATGTCGTGGGCCATCAGGCCTAGCGCACCGGGAGCATCTCCAACCTTCAGCTTGTCGTAAAAACTGCGAACAACTTCGACGGGGGTCGTCATTTTATATCTCCATCAGATAGACGCCATGTCTGTGCGGCGCCCTTGGTCTATTCATGAATTGGTCGCTGCCTAACGCCGGGTTGCAGCGACGGGCAGGTCGTCAATAGTCAGCCGATATGCTTGCCGAGGAACTCGCGCATCGCAGCACCGATCTCGCGGGCATGGGTTTCTAGTGCGAAGTGGCCGCTATCAACAAAACGGATGTCGGCGGAGGGGATGTCGCGTTTGAAGGCTTCGGCGCCTGGCGCCACGAAGAAAGGATCGTTCTTGCCCCACACAGCCAGCACGGGCGGCTGGTGCTCGCGCAGATAAGCTTGGATCGTGCCGTACAGCGCCACGTTCGACTGATAGTCAAGCAACAGATCGAGTTGAATCTCGTCATTGCCCGCACGCGCGAGGTAGAAGTCGTCAAGGTTACGGCCGTCGGGCGACACCAAGCTCGGGTCGGCAACGCCGTGGGTGTACTGGAATAGGGTGGTCTGCGGCGCCAGGAAGCCGCGCAGCGCGTCACGGTTGGCCTGAGTCGGCTCTTTCCAGTACGCCTGCACGGGCGCGAAAGCGTCCGACACACCCTCAAGATAGGTGTTACCATTCTGCGTAACGATCGCGGTAATCCGTTCGGGGTTCTTGACCGCCAAGCGGAAACCTATCGGCGCGCCGTAATCGAACACGTAAATCGCGAACTCTTTCAGGCCAAGCACTTCGGTAAAGCGGCCAATCGCTTTGGTCAAGTTCTCAAAGGTATAGGTGAACTTATCTCGTGTCGGCTGCTCGGTCATGCCGAAGCCCGGCAGATCGGGGGCCACGACATGATAGCGATCCGCTAGTTCCGGGATTAGATCGCGGAACATATGGCTTGCACTGGGGAAACCGTGCAGCAGCAGCACAGTCGGGCGAGCTGGGTCGCCGGCTTCCCGGTAGAAAAGGTTGAGGCCATCGACATCGACGGTATTGAAATGAACGGACATGGCAGGTCTCCTTAGAATTCAGGGTGTGCGAGAGGGTTCGCAGGTGCGCAGCACGGCAGCCCGCGCCACTTGCATCTATGATCCAAAACGTAGAGCACGGCCAAGGCGTCGCGTTCGCCCCACAGTGTCAGAGATAAATGGGTAAAGCTTGTGTGCCGGCCCGCAAGCGTCCATGCGGTCTCGCCGTACCCAGCCAGATAAACGACGGGAAGTTGCCTGTCCATCGCTTTCTGGCCCCAGCTTTCTGCCAGAGCCTCATGGGCTTCGTTTTGAAGCGTGCTCATATCTATAATTTGCCCTTTTCCCAACTCCATCACCACGCCAAAATTGACAGCCGCAGCACTATACTTTTCTTCAGGCGGCCGCTGTGATGCTGCAAAGCTGGGTGAGTGCCTTTTGCAGCAGCGTTTGTATTTCACTCTCCGCTATGCCAAGCGTCTGTGCGCAAAACGCAGCCGTATAGCCAAGCAGCACATGTAAAACAAAGCAGATGCGCGGATAGCGTTCGATTTCGATAACCGGCCAGAGGCCAGACTGAAGCATAGATCGAGCCACCGAACCTTCCTCAACTGACGCGGGATCGCGGGCTCCGATGCTTCGCGTCATTACCGCTCTTTCCCAAATCGCGAGGCTGTGTTTTTCAGGCGGATTTGAAAGATCCAGGTCGCCGATGCTCTCGGCCAGCGCCGCTTCCGCCACGTGGGCGTCTGCCGACAGCAGGAGAGCCGTTTGAAACATACAGTTGCAATGGACCTGTAAGAAGCTTTTCCATGCTTGCTCATAGCTGATGGCGCGATCCAAGGGCATACTCATACCTTGCGGCTCTTTTCTGCCGGCAACCATGTCAGAAGTGGCAGTTCGGACACCGTGTTTTCCTCCTGCTTTTAAACTCGTCCGTGGATTGCCGCCGACGCTTCCGCGCTGGTGTTCCACGTTTACTCCGCGCACACCCTCAAATGCAGCAGCTCGAATGCTGCGATTATCCTTAGGTCGATCCAAGTCAGATTGGTTTGTGAACGAAAGAATTCAGAGCTCCAGCAAACCCCTGCGGAATGCGATTGCGACCGCGTGTGTTCGATCGTTAGCCCGCAATTTGCCCACTAAGTTCTTGACGTGGAAATTGACGGTGGTCTCCGCAATGGATAATCGAAAGGCAATTTGCTTGTTCCGATTACCATCCCGCATCAATTGCAGGACATCCAGTTCTCGAGGGGTCAGTTCGTCTTCACTCAGGTATTCCGCAAGGCGCCCCGCCACATCCACCGGGATACACTTCTGCCCACGGTGAACGGAACGGATGATCTTTACCAGTTCGTTCTTCGGCACACTTTTAAGCAGACAGGCAAAAGCACCCGCACGAAGCCCACGTTGGATGATCAAATCTCCATCCGCGGTCGTCAAGATGATAATGCGAGCGAGTGGGAACTCGCGCCGAATTGCAATTAGTGCATCTGTCCCGGTGCCGCCGGGCAGTCTTTGATCCATAAGGGTGATGTCGGGCTGGTGGTGGCGAAATTCGGCGATTGCCTCAGAAGAGGTCGCGGCTTGCGCTACCACTTCCATGTCTGTTTGAGAAGCGATGATCATGTTCAAACCTTCCAGGAAAACAGGATGATCTTGAACGATCAAAATTCGAATTGACTTTTGCAAAGCCATCACGTCGCCTTCTTTAGATTCTCTTTCTCTCTCTCTAGTTCGCACTGCTTCAGGCTCATGCCTGATCCTCCATACCCATACGAGCCTTCTCTCGATCGGTCCACTCGCGTATGTACGCCGGACAGTTCCTGATTGCTATTCCGTTGTTTTCGCTCAAGGCAAGAAACTTAACCGCGTCACGATCCACCAGAACGACCTCCCTGAGATCGATGACGACTCCCCGCTTTTCCCGCCCCAGCAATTCTCTGAGCGTCTCCACATTCTCTGCCTTAATCCGGCCACTCACGCGCAACACCACACGATCTTCCCTATCGACAACTCGGTCGATTCTGCAGCTCATCGTAAATTTAGATTCAAGCCTTTCAATTCTCGGCGTGCTCTCGCTGTCGGCCGCCGTTCAGCTCTCAAGGAGCAAATCGTGGGCCATTCGGATCTTCTAGCAAACAAGAGAGTGCTGGAAAAAGGGAGGCGTTTTGGCTTCGCGAATTTCGCTAATTTCGCGATCTTTGGAGAATTTCGTGAGAAGCGAGGAACCGTCAATCAACCGAATTTGAATTCGTTCTTGCGAATCTTCAGCGCTTTGATCCTGGACTCGAGAGTAGACGGCGGAATGCGGAGCTTGGCCGCCGCCCCGGACGGCCCGGAGACGCGGCCCCTGCTTTCCGTCAGCGCGGCCTCAATCGTTTCTCGTTCCCCACGCTGCTTGCCTTCGAAAGGCTGCACCGCTTGAACCTTAGCGGCCGGTTGAGACGATTCTTTGGAGAGCCAGGATTCATCGACCGAAAAAACATCGCCGGAGCTCACGATCACCGATCTTTCAATTACGTTCTGCAACTCCCGGATGTTGCCCGGCCAGTCATAGGACTGAAAAAGCTCGAGCGTCTTCTTGTCGATCGAGCGAATATTCTTGCCGGCCCGGCTCGCGTAGCGTTGCACGAAATATTCAACCAACATCAAGATGTCGTCTCTACGCTCCCGCAGCGGCGGCACTTCGATGGGGAATACATTCAGCCGGTAGAAAAGGTCCAGGCGGAAGGTTCCATTGGCTGTTGCGGCTTTCAGATCGCGATTTGTCGCGGCGATAACCCTGAGGTCGACATGGATGGATTGCGTTCCGCCGACGCGCTCAAATTCCCGCTCCTGCAGCACTCTTAAGAGCGCGACTTGGGTATCCGGCGGAAGCTCGCCAACTTCATCCAAGAAAACCGTCCCGCCGTCGGCCAGCTCGAATCGGCCAAGCCGGCGCCGCGTCGCGCCGGTAAAAGCTCCCGCTTCATGGCCAAACAACTCCGAGAAAATCAGCGACGGTGCAAATGCCGCACAATTCACGCTCACGAAGGCGCGCCCACGCCGCTGCGATCGTTTGTGAACAGCGCGGGCGATAAGTTCTTTTCCAGTGCCGGTCTCTCCCGTGATGAAAACCGTAGAGTCGGTCGGCGCAACTTTGGTGATGCGGGAAAGCACCGGTTGAATGGCGGTTGAGGTGCCGACAATTTCCTCGAACATCGAGGCCCGGTCGACTTCGTCGCGCAGCGCCATATTTTCTTTATAGAGCTGATCCTTTAGCTCCCGGATCTTCGCTTCGCGTTCTTCGAGATCGCGATAAAGGCGTGCATTCTCCAATGAGATGGCGGCTCGCGAGGCCAGTACTTTCAGCAGCGCGATCCGGGCGGGGGTGAACACACGCGGCGTCAAGTTGTTCTCGAGATAGACGACACCGATGAGTTTGGCCTGGTTAATCAACGGCAAGCAGAGGATAGAACGAACCTGCTGCTGGCGTATATACGAATCGGCGCTGAACTGGTTCTGGGCTCCCGCGGCATCGTCCAGGATCACGCTCTCATGGGTGCGCGCAACGTAGCGGACGATCGACTCCGGAAGCGCAGCCGCAGCCACGGACGCTTGGCGCAAACGCATGGACACCTTGTCTTCGGCGATAGCCGCTTCCGCCTCTATGAGCAACTCGTCGCCACTCGGGAGAATCAACAGGCCTCGCTCGGCGCCCGCCTGCTCGATTGCAGTGCGCATCAGCAAGTCGATCAATTTCTCCAGGACGATTTCACCCGAAACCGCTTGTGAGACTTCGATGACGGTAGCTACATCCAGCTGTTCGACCGGCGCCACGATCGTGTTTGTGGGACCGGGGCCCGCTTCCTCCGCGAGGCGCGGGTACAACTGATCGAGCTGCCGCACTTTGCCTTCGGCTCCCCAACGGAGGTAACAATACCGGGCATCCCGCAAATAGGCGTGCGCGATCTTCTCGAATCCGCGTGCCGCGTAGAAGCGCGCGGCGAGCTCGTTTGCAAGCGCCTCATTGTGGACAAATCCGTTGGCCTGGGAGGAGCGGATGGCCCGTTCGTAGAGGTACTCGGCCTCGAGGGCGCGGTCCTCTATTCGTGCAATCTCCGCCCCTACCAGCGCAGCGCGATTTTCGAAATTCTCAGGGCAGTTCTCGGCCCAGGCTGCGAGCTGCCTGTGGTGATTTGCCAAAATCTCGAAATGCTGTTGTCTTCGGTCGGGAGATGCAGGATCCCAACACGCCGCGTGGGAGAGCGCGCCATAAAAGCAAAATTCCGCTGTTTCGAAATCCGATGGTGATGTCCAAAGCAATTGTTGCGCCTTCGACGATGCATCTGCGGCGGACGTGAAGTCCATGGCAAAGAAACGTGCTTGCAGCTTCCTAGTCCAATACCATAACTCGGGCATTCCCAAAACCGGGTTACTTGCCAGATGGCGCTCGAATTCAAGCTCGTCAAATTCGCGATCGTTGAAGCAGCCGAATTTCGGAGTCAAACCACGAAGGCTGCGGATCAACCCGAGCTGCGCGACGATTAGGTCAACAACAAGGCCGAAGCGCGCTTTCCGGGCGAACGTGAGACCATTCTCCGCTTCCGGCTGCACCTCAGCGAGGGGATCTCCCACTGTCAAAAAGTTCGTGATCAACTGGTTGCAGCTATAGGCCGCAAAGGTTAGATCGCCAATCCGATTGGCGGCATCGAAAGCGCGCCGCACCAGCGGGCGGCCTTGCCGGGCATGCCTCGACCAAGGCAGGACGATATTTCCGAAACACATATAGGTTCGGGCCTCATAACGCTTCAAACCGCGTTTTTCAACCAGGTCATAACCAAGCCGCCCGAATCGAAATCCGTCTCTGTAATTGCCGAAGCGCGGTCCGGCTATGACGGCAAACCATACATAGGCGAAGCATGAACTGTCGCTGTGACCATATTCGAGGCTCAGATTGACCATGCGGCAAACTACGAGTGAAGACAGTTTCTCGTCGAAAAACAAGGCCGGTGTCACGAGCTCGGCCAGGACATCCAGAGCGTCGAGCACGTCGGGTTCGGCCATCAGGGGCAAGTCGATGAGTTCCTCGATTTGCCGGCTTCCAATCTGGGACCAGATTCGATCGTATTCGCGCCGCACCTCATCGCTAGCCGGACGCGGCGACCAATTTGTGCCGCCGCGCCGCAGGTATTCAAGGCACACCTCGATGGCGCGCTCGCTCCGGCCTAAGGTGGTGTAAAGCGTGAGGCGCAAACGGGTGACACGAGCGATATCGCGACGGCTTTGGGCACGTTGCGCCAACATCGAAAGGCGATTTTCGGCCGCCACCATGTCCGCGGTCAGTAATTCGCATTCGGCTATTTCGTATTCGATAGAAAAGATGAGCCCATACCATTGGCCGTCCCAGCTCTCATCGGTTAGCAAGGCACGGCCAGCCTCGAGATATGAAAGCGCCGAGGCATAAGCCGTGGAGGTCTTCGCACGCCTGCCCGCCATCAAATTCAGTTGGGAGACGCGCTCGCGTTCCTCAGACGTCGTGATCAGTTCTGAACCGCGATTGAGCTGGTTTACGATTTCGAAGGTTTTCTCTTCGATCTCTCCCGGCGCGGTCCGTTCTGCGAGTAAACGGCCAATGCGAAGATGCCTGGCCGCCCGCTCGTCATCCGGTATTAGCGAATAGGCGGCTTCTTGGACGCGATCATGGAGAAACCGATAACCACGCTCGGAATGGAGGACGAGGCCGGCGCGCACCGCTTCCCGCAGGTCATCGTGCATTTTGTCTATTGCATTCTCATAAACCACCGCCAGCAGTCCGAACGCCGCGCTGTTGCCCAGGCAGGCAAGCTGCTGTAATGCGTTCTGGGTTTCGACGGGCAAGCGGTTCAACTTGCCAACCATGAGATCCACCACGTTATCCGTGTAACCTTTGGCCTGAATGCGGTCCAGGTCCCAACACCAGCGCGCTTGGCGATGATCGAAAGTGAGTAACCCCTCTTCTGCAAGCGCATGAATAAACTGGATCGCGAAAAACGGATTGCCGTCCGTCTTATCGTGGATCAGTTGCGCCAGTGGCCCAACCCGCTCCGGTTCGCAGTGAAGAGAGTCAGTAATTAACTGTCCCAGGTCTTCACGGGTGAGCGGCGCAAGCACGATCTCATTTACTGTTCCTCCCGCCTGCCGGATCGCTTCGAGCTTGCGCGTCAGCGGGTGAGCGGAATTGACTTCGTTGTCCCGGTAGGCCCCGATCAAAAGCAAGTGCTGCACGTCCGGTTCGGTTAACAAGTCTTCGACTACATCGAGCGTGGCCGCGTCGAGCCATTGCAAATCGTCGAGGAACAGTGCAAGCGGATGCCCGGGCCGTGCAAATACGCCGAGGAATCGCCGGAACACGAGCTGGAAGCGGCGTTGCGCGTCTTGTGGCGGAAGCGGCGGCAGTGGCGGCTGTTCTCCTACGATCAGTTTTAATTCTGGAACTAGATCCACCATGAGCTGCCCGTTCGGACCTAACGCCTCGCGAATAGCCTCGCGCCATGCGCTCAGTTCTGCCTCGCTCTTGCTCAGAAGCGGCCGGATTAGGCTTTGAAAAGCTTGCGCCAGCGTCGCATAAGGGATGTCGCGCTTATACTGATCGAACTTGCCCGATGCAAAAAGACCGCGGGGCGGCACAAGCGGTTTATGGAGCTCATTCACGACAGAGGATTTGCCGACGCCGGAGTATCCGGCAACCAGCATCAACTCCGGCCGGCCGCCCGCGACAACGCGCTCAAAGGCGGCGAGCAGCGTATCGATCTCTTGGGCTCGTCCGTACAATTTTTCGGGTACCAACAGACGGTCCGGCGTGTCGTGCTCGCCCAGCGGAAATTCATCGATGCGCCGCTCCGTTTCCCACTGAGCGAGACAGCGCCGTAGGTCGCTCTCCGCGCCTGCCGCTGTCTGGTATCGCTCCTCAGCAGTTTTGGCAAGCAGCTTCATGACGATGGCCGGAATAGCGCCCGGGATGTGTTGCAATCGCTCGCTGGGCGGCGTCGGCTGTTTTGCAATATGGCAGTGTACCCATTCCATCGGATCCGAAGCCGAGAAAGGAAGACTGCCGGTCAGCATTTCGTAAAGCGTGATGCCGAAGGAGTAGAGGTCGCTACGGGAATCGATCGAACGATTCATGCGTCCCGTCTGCTCTGGCGCCATGTAGGGAAGCGTTCCGGCAATGAACTCGGGAGGCTCGGGCGATTGGCGCTCCCGGGGAAGTCTTGAAGCGATACCAAAGCCCGTCAGCCAGACCTCGCCGGTTGCGGAGTTAACGAGAACATTGGAGGGTTTGATGTCTTTGTGAATGAGATCCCGGGCGTGAAGCCGGCCGATTGCATTCGCGAGGCCGATGGCGATGCGCAGAAATTGGGTCAGCTCGAGCGGGCGTCCCAGAAGGCGATCGAGGATCTCGCCGCCCGGATCCTCTAATAGGAGCAACAGCCGCTCATGGTCATGCACGAGCCCCACGGGTCGCGCTGCCCAGGCCGAATCGAGCGCATCTCGCAGAGCGTAGGCGTGCTCGAGACGGCGAACACTTTCCGGTGCGGGATGCTCCGAGGTTGGCGCTTTCACCAGGACCGCGGAGCCGTCGTCCAGGCGGCCTCTAGATAAGACAAATTCGCCGTTCTCTCGCAGTGTCTTCAGCTCGTCGCGCGACAGCTCGATCAAGGCAACAACGTCTCCATCCGACGTGTGTCACCCAGTGTACACGCTCGGGTCAAGTAGGCGTGAGTATTCGGTATTCGTGGAAGATGATTATTCGGTGAACAACAAGCGGTTGCTATTGAAGGACGCCAGCTTTGCTCGTGATGGTGCTGGTCGCGAAGCGATATGCGGCCTTTGCCAGGTTCGATATCGGTTATCTTTCCGGCCACTCGTTGAGCGCTGGCGTGGCCCGTCTCCACACTGGACAGGGCCACGAAGCCAACCATCATGAAACAAACCCCACGCAAATCCGAGGCGATAATACGGCGCTATCTTCGCGACGCATTTGCGCTTAGCTCCCATGTCCTGGGACGGGTCAACGAACGCCGATAACAGCGGATTTGATCACTTAGGTCCGCCCTGGTCGGGAAGGGTAGGGCTATGCCGTCAGCCTTGAATCACAAAAAGACGTGTCCCAATCCAGAAGGTCCGACGCCCGGCCGTGCGACCGAGTCGGCGCGCTCGTCGACCGCATTTTACTCCGCGGAACTGAAACTAGTCTGCCCTGCAGAGCGGTCCACAGCCACAATCGATCTGGCGTAGATTTGCCGCGCGGTAAGCGAACGGGTGACCTGCCGATTGCTGACTGAACCCACCCGCTGGGCTTTTGTGTGCTCGGCTGGTTCGAAGCTCCTGAACCGCATCGCGGCCCTCAGTAATCGCCGCCGCCGCCTGATCGATGGCAATACCAAGCGACCGCTTGGCTTCAAGGGCCCGTTCGGGCAGCAAGTTATCCACAGCCTGAAAGCGTAGAATCAGCCCGTGAAGGCTTTGCAGCAGCGTATCGTGTCGTTCGCGAGCTATGCGTGTACGCTCGTTTACTCGTTCGTCCAAGCGCATGTTATACCGCCGCGCAAGTTGCTTCAATCGAAGCACGTAAGCACCGCCCAACAGCAACAGCAAGAAAGCCAAGGCGGCTAAGCGGAACCAAGTGGTCTCATACACATAAGGCTGGTGTGTGACCGGATAGGATAGGCCGCCAAGTCCGTCAGCGTTACATGCCCGCAAATGGAAAAAGTGTCTCCCGATCGGGAGGCTTGTATATACGGCCGTTAGAGAACGATCGGCATCGAGCCAAACCGGATCGACGCCATCCATGCGGGATTGGAACTTGGCCTTCTCGGGAGATGCCAGCGAAACCGAATCGAAATGGAGTTCTACGCGATTCTTGCCCGGTGACAAAACCAGTTCTCGTCCTCCTGGCTTCTTTGTGCGGCCTACCGTCACCCCTGAAATCCAAAGCGAAGGTTTAGCCCGGCTCACGCTTAAACGATTGAGATCGGGGCGCTTGGCGTTCTTCAGCTCCGGGCGCCAGCTCCTTCGCGGCAAATCTGAAAATGCCGTTCATCCCGCCCAGCCAGAAATCCTGACGGTGTACCAGCATTCCCGTGAGTTCCAGCTTTGAATATATGCGCGTGAGACGGCCGCCGGCAATCAGGTCGAGGCCTTTCGGCGAGCCAATTACGTATAGATTTCGGGAAAGGCTCTCCGCGAAATCGGCGCTGTGCAGATCCACGATCTGATCGGGCGAAGGCGCGATTCGAAATCGCTCGCCAAATTTCCTATCCACTCCGGCGATTGTTGCCGTCCAGAGATTGCCGTCGCGATCCTCACGCACATCCAGAATCGTGTTGCTGGAAAGGCCATCCGCCGTTGTGTAGTTGTGAAATGCTCCGTTCGCAAAATGACTGATTCCGAAGTCCGTCGCAATCCATAATGAATGATCACGTGCGATCGCGATGGCTCGAACGATGTTGCCTGCCAATCCATTTATCTTTGAAAATTGAGTGAAGTGCTCGTTCTCCAGCCGGAACAACCCACCTCCCCATGTCCCAATCCAAAGAGTGCCTCTTTCGTCTTCCGCTACCGACCACACGCATGAATTCGAAAGACCATCCTTTTCTGTATATGTGCGGAAGCGGCCCTGCCGGTAAACCGATAGACCTCCACAATTGTTGCCCACCCAAAGACTCCCGTCCTTTTTAGTCAGGGCTGTCATGACGGTGTTGTTTGGCAGCCCGCTCTCTTTCGTATACATCGAGACGACGCGATCGGTGAAACGCATCAGTCCCTCGCCGTTAGTACCCACCCAGAGATCGCCATGGCGATCGCTATAGATCACTCGGGCAGTAGTAGAAACCAATAACTCTCTAAGGCCCGGCTTCGCGGCAGAAACGCGATAGAGTCCGTCTGTAAATTGAATCCAGACGTTTCCATACGAATCGGAGTACGCTCGATCCGCATCCAAAGGTTTCTCCTCGCCAAATCCCTAGAATCGTGAAAAGCCGTTTGCGCTCTTGGTAGATAGACCGCCAATCGTGCAGAACCAGACCGAACCTTTGTGATCCTGGACAACGTCGATAACATCCTCCGGTTTGATGCCGAGTTTCCGCCTGAACTCGGGATGCTCGACAATTTGCCTTCCGTTCCACTCGACAAATCGTCCTTCAATGACGATAAGCAGATGACCATCGACACCTTCATGTATCTCACCAACTGGACCGCGCAATACAGACGTAAAGGAACCGCCTGCCAAGCGGTACAGACCCCCAGACGTTCCAACCCAGAGCTCGCCGTTTTTGCTCGAGATCATGCAGTTGACCTCATCATCCGAACCTGAGCCCAGGTGATAGGGAGTTGCAAGCGAGGAGTCGAAATAGTCTAAAGCGGGACGCGCAATCCGCACAAGACCAGCTCCGGTACCTCCCAAAGATCACCGTTCGAGTCCTCTGCGAGTGCACGCACACTATTTTGTGAAGCAAGCGGCGGCTGTCGAAAGTTGATAGGAAGAAACTGCCTTCCGTTGAATCGAGCCAACCCGGAATCAGTACCGATCCAGAGAAAGCCGTTCCTCGTCTGGGCAATCGCGTTGACCACGTTAGACGGAAGGCCGCCTTCGACTGTGAAATCTGTTCGAATAAACGTGCTGGCCGGTGAGTGCGGATCTAGAGCTAGACCAGAAACGGCAGTCAGGCAAAGACAAGCGACATAAAGCATTATGCCGCCTCGGAGTTCATGCCGTCGCAGAAAGCACAGCCAAGCCTCCGTTCGCAAGGACGACATCGTTTCGGTCGAAGATAAAACGTGAAGATATGCAATGGACGGCATTGTCGACTTATAATGCCTGGGCGCTGCGGCGGAAACTTCTAATCTCGCACAGTAGCACTGAATTACCGACCCGCCTGACAGATCGGTGACGATCAAATGCTTCATCCGTCATCGTCCGGTCACTCGGGTTCGGGTCTGCGAGTAATGTGTTCCAGAGGTCAGCGCAGATGTCCGGCCAGTGGCTAGTGGCGGGAGAACGCCGGGGATGGCGACTGCCGCGAATTCGCTTCGCTTTCTCCGAGATCCATGCGTTCGATCAGACTGTTTGCGATGGTGTAGACATGCCAGACCTCACTGTCTGAAAGCACGTCGCCACCAAGGCTTTTCACGAGTTGATGGACCCGTACATGAATCTTGCCTGCCCCTTGATCGAGCACCTCGAGTGGGTCCACATGAGGATCAAATTCTTTCCACTGGCGGCTCCAGTAGGCTCGAATCTCCTCCTTCCCGCCCAGACGTCCACCTTCAGATGCCTTGGGCCAGCTTACGCTGTCACTCATGAGGGCCAATGCTCCATCAATGTTCCGCTGGTTGAAAGCAGAATAGGCCTGAGCGATAAGGCTCTCTGTCTTCGTCATCGGTTCCTCTTCGCAGATGCGCCCTCAGCTATGCACATGGTAAATCCTGAAAAACGCGGATGTCGTCAATTTAGGCTTAGCGTACGATTTTCGACGTTTGGTGTGGTGATCGCTCAACTACGACTCCTGAGCTTGCATCGCGGAGCGGCGCGCTTCGATTCAAATTCCGCATCGTCGCATACGCCGTATGCCCGGCTTCGCCAGGGAGATCCCTGGCGCTTGACCGATCCCTCAACTGTTCCCGAATAAATAGAGACTTGATATTGACTCCTTGTGTAAGCGCCGCCCTGCGCAAGCTTGCCACGAGCGGACCCAATGGAAGCAACACACAACGCCCTTTTTTATTCCGCATTAATTTTTGCGAACACAGAACGGAATAGGCAAGGACTTCCCGTGTTTCTCCTAACGAGGGTTGCCAAAAACGCCACGTTTCTCCTTTTTGATAACCGCAAGGAGACCAACAAAAATGAAGCAAACAGCGAGACTGGAAGCGTTAGCTTCAGAGTCCGAAGCCAGGCGCACGATCGCCGACGAGCAATGAGTACAAGCATGCGCAAACAAGTCTTGATTCTCGGCGGTGGGTTTGGTGGACTCTATACCGCCCTGGGATTGGAAGAGACACTCGCTCGTGACAGCGATGTGGAGATCACGTTGGTCAATCGGGAGAACTTCTCCCTCTTCACGCCCATGCTGCATGAGGTCGCCGTAAACGATCTGGATGAGACACACATCGTGAACCCAGTCCGGAAGCTCCTAAGCCATGTTCAGTTCTTCCATGGCGAAGTGGAGCATATTGACCTCGCCTCGAAGCGGGTGACGGTAGTCCACGGTCCGGAGCGTCATGCTCACGAACTTCCGTACGACTATCTCGTTCTCGCTCTGGGCTCGACGACGAACTTCTTCGGCCTGTCAGAAGCCGAGCACAGGGCGATGACCATGAAGTCGCTGAGCGATGCGATTCATCTAAGAAATCGACTGATCGATCTGTTAGAGGAAGCGGACGTTGAGTATGCGGTCGGTTCTCGACCCAATTTATTGAATATTGTTGTTGCCGGCGGTGGCTTTGCGGGTGCCGAAACAGTCGCCGCTGTGAACGATTTTCTGCGCGAATCGATTCGGTTTTATCCAAACCTTGCGGAGGATATGGTCCGGATGGTTTTGGTTCATCCGGGCGATGTGATTCTTCCGGAACTGGGACCAAAGCTCGGCGCCTACGCTCAAAAGAAGCTGGCAGAGCGCAAAGTGGAGATTCGAGTCAATACGAAGGTTGTCCATGTGGACGAGAATTCGGTGGAACTGAGCGACGGCTCTCGTGTTCCGGCGAACACAGTGATTTGGACCGCAGGAACGTCCCCGAACCCTCTCGTTGCCACACTCCCATGCAAATTGGACCGCGGCCGTATCGTAACAGATGAGTACTTAGAACTGCCAGATTGGCCGGGTGTGTGGGCGCTAGGCGATTGCGCTTCTATTACGGACCGTAAGACTGGCCGGCCATATCCACCGACCGCTCAACATGCCTTGCGGCAAGGTAAATCCGCCGCGGAGAACGTGATTGCGGCAATCCGTGGTAGCAAGAAGAAGCCGTTTTCTTTTTCTACCTTGGGTCTTGTGGCAGCTATCGGCCGAAGGACTGGCGTAGCGAATATTCTTGGAATCAACTTCTCTGGTTTCCTTGCCTGGTTTCTGTGGCGGACGATTTATTTGAGTAAGCTGCCTCGTTTGGAGAAGAAAGTCCGCGTGGCCTTGGATTGGACGCTCGATTCGCTCTTCAGCAAGGATCTCGTCCACCTCCTCGACCTCCGGCCTCCAACTGTGTCGCGCGCCCAGGAAGAGGCGGAAACTGCGCTTGTGACGTCCGATCACTAATCGACCGTAATGTCATCCGGACCTGATCCAATCTCCGCGTATGTGGTCGGCGTCAACATACTCCCAAAAAGAACGACTTCGCCCAACTAAGACAAAGTCACGTCTGGTGAGTTCACAAAAACGGACTCGCGTTATGAATTCGTCAAGTTTTTTCGGAGCTGATTGCCCGAGGAGCGATTGAGCTGCTCATACACAGGCAAATGCATTACCGTTTGAGTGTTGCGCCACGTACCCTTGCCATCCGGAGACCGTTCGATGTATCCTTCTGTCGCGAGTTGCGTAATTGCGCCGCTCGCGCGCAGAGTTGGCAGGGGAGAGCGTTTTGTTCCAGGCCACCTCCGGCATCAAGCGTGGTAGTGCATGTTCCCGAAGAAAACCGCGCGCACCCCCAAGGACAGGTATGCCGTACACAGGAATGAGCATCCTCAGGGATAACTGCAAGGATAACTGCAAGGATAACTGCAAGGATAACTGCAAGGATAACTGCAAGGATAACGGCCTCACGACACCTCGCGTCGAGGGCCATCTCATCCTTACTCGCGACCGATTTTGTGAGAACGCGGATCGATACAGCGCCGACTGCGGGCATGGGCGTCCAGCCTTCGGAACCGCCGGCACGGGCGATTCGGTCCGTCTTTTCTCGCCGTTTCAGATGAGTTCCCTCAAACGCGACGAAGTCGGCATCATCTGTAAAGGGAGCGATAGAGTGCGTTCGCATCGCCAGCACTCCAGGCCGCGATCATGTTTTTATGGATGGTACGAATCGCGTCCCCTCGTCGCGTTGAAAGACGCAGTTGGAGCTGGTTCTGGGTTCATAGCAAGACTCCCGCCGTTCCCCGTTTCTCGCCTTTTCCCAGCAGGTGTCAAAGGCTTTCCATATTTCAGCGGAGGCTTCATCCGTAATGGGGCGTGCCCGAGTGTTTTGGAAAGCCACAACTTCCACCTCCTCCCCATTGATTTTGCCAGCGAAGATGTTCACTGACTCGGCCCTGCGCTTTTCTTCTGGCGTCACTCGGCCTACGCCAACCCGTCGCGAACACGAGCCAGACTCCCCTCATCTATTTGCCTTATCTGGGCAACTGTTAAATCTAGAGACGTTCCTTTTAGGATCGTGTCGAAGGCCGTTTGATGAAAGGCAGCAATCTCGTCCGGTCCATGATGAATCGATCCATCAAACGCAACGAATTGCGCGTCCTTTGAGGATGGATGAGCAAAGAGTGTTCCGCTTCCCGGACGCCAGCCTTCGGTGATTTTCCCCAATAATCCCTTGATCTTTCCCTCAATAAGCTGAGTCTCTCCTGACATGAATCCCTATCTTCTAAGATCAGCTTGCCACCTCTTCACTATTGGGATCTGCGACGCCAAACTGCCCGGAGCATGCAATTGACCTCGAGTTCAACACGTCCAGATCGAAAGTGCTGCTTGGAAACGTTTCGCGTTTTTACGATTGGATGCATGGTCCAGCAAAGCCTGAATCAACGACCCTTATGAGAGATACGGCCTTCAGTGCCTGTCCCCGATGACGCCCTCTGCCTCGCCAGCAGGTTTCGGCTCACCGCCGAAGCCCTGTCACTTGGAGATATTCATTCTTGATTATTGTGTGGCGGTCGGTATCCGAGGCGATGTTGGCATTTGCCCAATGCGCCTCTAACTCCGACGCCAACGCCCTCTGCTTTCTTTCATCAAGCTGGCCAAACAGGATCTGGAGATGGCCTGCATGCTCTCGAAAGAAATTTGCAGCCTCGATAGAACCCATTGGTAGTTCCCAATCGATTGAGACAACCTCCGTCCGTATCGACCGAAAGCCTGTTGCCAGCCTCTCGCGAGCCGTCGTTTCGTCACCCCATAACAGGGGCGACGCCATGCCGGGAGGAGGTTTACGATGCCGACCTGCAATCGAGGCTATCTGCCCGGAAAAGCTCCGTTCGTTCCAATTCGCCATCGCCAATAAACCCTCAGGTTTGAGAACGCGCGCCAACTCAGCGGCCACTATCTCGGGACGAGGCGAAAAGATAGCTCCAAACATCGTGATCACGCCGTCGAACGCTGCATCCGGGTAAGGGAGTTGTTCAGCGTATCCCTCATCGAACTGAATGCTCACGCCTTCTCTCTCCGCATTCTGGCGCGCCTGCACCAGTAGGCTGGGGACCATGTCCAGTCCGGTCACCACCATGCCCCGGCGCGCGAGCGGTATGGTGGCCCCGCCCGTTCCACAGGCGACGTCCAAGATCCGGCTCTCTCTAGCAAGAGGTAGGCGATTAACAAATTCTTGGGCCGCCTTCGCGCCGAGCCTTCTGGTCAAGACGTCCAAGTTGCCGGCCATCCAAGGCACCTTCATTTGATCGAAACGGGGTGTAGTGGTCATACATTTTCCTTAACCCGACAGGAACGCCTAAATTCCCAACTGCCGTGCAAAAATGTGCATCTTTTTTCGTGCGCTGTTGCGGAACCGCGCTTGTCATCACTGGCCTGAGCCGTCGTGTTCCTGCTATGGGGCTGGTGAACGTCGCTGTCTCGCAAGCGTGAAGGCTGCTAGTTTAGCTGCACGGAGTACGGCATCGCGGGCGGGCACTCGCTTTTTGCTCCAGGACGGAGATGATCGAGATCGATAAAGTCACCGCCGGCGTGATACGCAATTTGGGCGACAACTCCGAATCGATGGTATGCGCCGATCTTCATTCTTTCGGCAATCCGGCAATGGAATTGCAGAGGAGAACATACCGTCCGGATCGAAGCGACGCTTCATGTCTCTCAGCCGAGCGCCGTTGTCGCCGTAAGCATGAGCCGCCTGTTCGCGATCATCCGGCCCCAGCAGGTTGGCGTAACCTCCCGGCAGGGAAAAAGGCGCGAGGCTTTGCGAAAGGTCGCTTGCCCATTGCCGATGGGTCGAGCCGTTGTCTCCGTCGGGCTCCCAAGCCGCGATGATTTCTACCATAAAGTGCTCGCGGCGCAGGCCGAAGGCAGTAGCCTCCGGCGCGGACGCGCGTAGCCGCGCCGTGGAATGGGTGGATGAAAAGCATACTGTGAGGCGACGTTTTGTGCGCGACCGCCGTTATCATGGCGTCAACGGCGCCGGGTGTGAGCGCGGGCAGCGAGCGCGTCCGGACCTCCCAGTGGCAGCCGTCCTTCTGCTCCAGTATCGCGTCGATCGGGGCGAGCAAATCGCTGTAGGTCATCAGGCCGACCTGGGCGACAAGGGGCGTGCCAAGAGCCTGCAAGTCGCGCATAACGCTCTCGCCCCGGTGCTCTTCGCCGTTCCACAGCGGTGCCAGTTGAAGGGCGGGCCGGCCGTCCTGGCCGGATGCCATTCCGAGAAGCATGCCGAGTTCGTCGGGTGCAGTCGCCGCGAAAGCGGGGTAGCGGCTAAGCACGTTTCCGGCCTCGCTCCAGGGATAGAGGATCGACCCCGCGAGCATGTGACGCTTTTCATGCAGTCGGATTTGCAGAGAAGTGACAGCTCCGAAGTTGCCGCCGCCGCCTCGGAGGGCCCAGAACAGCTCGGGCTCGTTGTCGGCATTCGCCGTGACGCACCGCCCGTCCGCCAGCACGACCTCCGCGGCGAGCAGATTGTCCGCCGCCAAGCCGTGCGCCCCGATCAAGGGACCGTAGCCGCCGCCCAAGGTCATCCCGGCCATGCCCACTGTGCCGCAGTTGCCCAACGCCGCCAGTAAGCCATGGGCGTCAGCGGCAGCGGCCACATCCTTGTTCTTGGCGCCACCTGCAATCGTGGCGACACGTGAGTGCGGGTCTATGACCACGCCCCGCATGCGCGTGAGGTCGAGAACGAGCCCATCGTGGCGCAGAGCGAGTCCGGGCCAGTTGTGCGCGCCGCCGCGCACCGAGAGCGGCAAACTAGAGTGTCACGCAATACGCACAGCCGCCTCGACGTCCGCCACCCGTTCGCAAAACGCAATGATCGCCGGCCGATGAGTGACGGCTCCGTTCCACACCCGGCGCGCGTCTTCATACGACTCGTCCGAAGGCAGCACAATGCCGCCCGACACGACCGTTCGGAGCTCGTCTAATGCTTCTAATCTCGTTGTCTTTTCAACTATCGTTTGTCTCGTAAGGGGCATATCGAATTAAGAGAGCGTTGCGTTTTTCCAACCCTCGCCAGGAGAAACACGCGAAGCCTTTGTCTATTCCGTCTCGCTGTTAAAAAATGACGACGGAATAAAAGAGGACATTTTGTGTTTCTTCCATGAAGTTCGCTCATGCGCAATCTTGGCGCAGGGTGGCGAAACATCGACATGCAACTGGCAATCCAGCAGCGCAGTAGTTGCGCGTGGAATATTTCCGAGGCTGGAGTGTTATGTCTCTGTGCAACATGGCCATCGAAGTCGTGACTTGAAGATATTACTTCTGTAGCGACGCGTGCGAACGCGCAAGTCGCGCTGACCAAATCAAATTGGAGAACACCTAGATGAAGAGTTTTTTGTGGAGCGTCGTAATCGCAGGGCTCAGTGGGTTGCTGTGCGCCTCCGGACTAGCAGCTCAAGTGCCCGACCCTGTTACGTCCACAACCCGAGGTTGCGATGGTACGGAAGGTAGTGTTGCCGTCTCCGGAAAGCAGATTCTTCGCGACGGAAAACCATGGATTGCGCATGGCTATTATCAAATCGCCTTCGAAGTGCCACCGGGCGAACTTCCCCATGAATTGCCATTCTGGACCGTAGCGTCGGAAAATTACACACCTGCCGAATACACTCAAATGCGCCAGGTCGGAGCTGACTCCGTGAGAGTGCAAGTGGCTCAGGACGGCATGGATCCACAGGGCTCATTCTTCTCGCCCGAGTATCGAGATCGCGTTATTGGGGCCATCCAAGCGGCGAGAGCGGCCGGCCTTACGGTCATCGTGAGCGTGCAGAACGAACCGCAGACCGGAGCCCCCGATACACCCACCGATCTTCCGAGCCATGCCACCGAGCGCGTCTGGCGAGAACTTACTCCCGTCTTCGGTCAGGATTGCGGAGTTCTGTTTGAACTCTTTAACGAACCGCATATCGGCAGGAAGCTAGTTTATCCAGTTCCGGACGCGGATTGGCAAACCTGGGCGGCCGGGATGAACGACATGATCCATCTCGTCCGTGCATTGGGCGCCGTCAATGCCGTCGTTGTCGATGGTATGGACTACGCGGAAGAGCTCTCGGGAGCACCTCCGCTCGACGATCCTCTTCATCAGGTGATCTATGGCGCCCATCCCTATGCCCACAATCAAGCCGATCAGACCGAAACCGTATGGCACAAGAAGTTCGGCGATTTCTCCCGAACCTCGCCGGTCATCGTCTCGGAATGGGGCATTGGGTATTTCTGTAATGCCGATACGGCGTCCTCTACGATGAAACTCCTCCAATATCTGAAGAATCATGGAATAGGCCTCGAAATAGGCTCGTGGGACTGGGCCAGCGCCGGTTTCGGCAGCGCGAAGTACGACTTCCCGCTCGATCGGACATCGAGCTTCCAATTGCCCGCCGGCGAGCAATCGTGCCAACCGGTACCCGGGCGGCTGATCCCCTATATTCCTGCCGGTTACGGACCGGGCGAAATGGTGAGCAGCTGGTATCAAACCGGCATACCGCCGACCACAATCAAGTGAGTGAGTATTAAGGAGAAAAGTATGCGCTTCTGCTCTTTTATCGCTGCAACAATAATGCTTTCGGTCAGCATGGCCGCCTGTGCCGACAGTCTCAAAATCGCCGGCTCGGGTATCGAGGACACCTTCAATCTACCGGCGAGCCCAACAGTTTCGGCTTCGGGTTCATATGGCTTCAGCATCGACCAGGTCCCGATCGAAGAAAACGGGATGGATGTGTCGAGACAGATTTTCTTCTTCAGCCAGAATTTAGGAGGGGGTCTGCTGATTTCGAGCGGCGCGGCGGGAGCAGATGTCAACGCCTTTGGCACACAACTCTACAGTGGAGCGAATGACTCCCCAACATTTAGCCTTGGTACATTTTCTCTAGCCGGTTTCGGTACTTATACCGTCACCGTTAAAAATGATGCTCCTGAGCCGAGCTCGGTTCTGCTGCTCGCCATCGGGTTGCTCGCCGTCGGAGGCCTTTCTAAACATCGCCCGAATAGGCGGAGATGTTTCTCGGCTGGCGAATCAATAAGATGAACATGCCCTGAGACATCACCGCGACCGAACCTGAGTTTGCCGAACGTGTACGCGCTGTGAACTGATTCGGCCCAATGCCATTGGCTGCCGACGAAGGGCCTCGCCTGACCGCTCTGCTCCCCCATTACGCAGTAGCTCCGGTGAGGACAAATCTGAAGTTAGCAACGCGATAGTTGGTCGTGTAATATTTCCGAGAGCTGGAGTGTTATGCCTGACGTGCAACGCAGCAGAAATGAAAGCAAGTGGTTGGATTCTCTTTCACACGGCAGCAGCGAGGGAAGGCGAACAGAATCGACCACCTTCGTTTTGATCGCAGGAGCATGGCATGGGGGTTGGTGCTGGGAACGGGTGACACCGTTGCTGGAGGCCGCCGGTCATCGCGCCATCGCCCCCGATTTACGCGGCATGGGTTCGGACTTGACGCCACTCTACCAGGTTACGCTGGCTGGCTGGGCCGATCAGGTCACGGCTCTTATTGCTCGGGAACCCGAGCCGGTTATGCTCGTCGGGCATAGCCGTAGCGGGATCGTGATCAGCGAAGTCGCGGAGCGCATCCGGTCGCTCGTTTACCTGACAGCCGCCCTGGTTCCGAATGGCGAGACTCTTTCAGCGACAAGAACGAGGACGCTACCGGATTCTGCTCATGAATGGCCTGCGCTGATTGCAGACCGTACCATCACGCTGCCACGCGAGACGATCAGGCCACTGTTCCATCACACGACCGATTCCCAATGGGCGGCGCGGGCCGAAGCCCGTATCGGAGGCGAGCCCATTTTTGTCATGAACATACCGTTGGGCTTAAGTGAGCCGCGGTTCGGCTCGGTTCGCCGCGCCTTCATACGAATGCACGAAAGATCATGCCATTCCCATCGCAGCTCAGCGGGCCATGCAGAAGGTCCTGCCGTGCGAGCCAGTCATCACGTTGGAAACAGATCACTCTTCTTTCTATTCAGATCCCGAGGCATTGACATCAGCCCTAATCTTGATCGAACGCCAGACGCGAGATTCCAGCCGCCATACCGCGATAACCGCTACGGAAGGTTTTTACTTGAGCGGCCGTGCTGGTAAAGAAGCTCGAATCTCGCCCGAGGATCCAGCTATGCGCAAAAAAGAAATAAGTACTGCAATTCAGCACAGCTTGTTCAACCGTGGCTTACTTTCTCCACTGTCCTTCTTTGACTCCCGCAAATACATCCAGCATAACGTCCCGATCGAAGATGGACTCACTCCCATTCTCGAGTTCGTGGACAAACTTCCGCGCGACCAGACGAGCGTAAGGGTGTGCCGCGCTATTGAAGATGGTAACTTCAGTTTCGTTCACAACGATTACCGTCTCGGGGACTGGCGAGCTATGGCGGGCTTCGAGGTCCATCGGTGGGAAAACGATAGGATCGTTGAGCACTGGGACAATCTACAGGCGCTCCCAGCAGAACCAAACCCAAGCGGCCGCACGATGACAGACGGAGCGTCAGTCGTTGCAGGATACTGATAAAACGGATGCGAATAAAAGCCGTATTGAGTCGTTCACAAATCAAGTGCTGATTGAACGGAAATTAGAACTGCTGGGCAGCTTTTTCTCGGGTGACATGCTCGTGTGCAACACAACCCGCATCTTGGCGACGGAGTTCCCGCACTCCGAGCCTTTCTGGAGAGCAGCATTGTTCGTTATGAGAGGCTGCACAAAATCATAGGCGAGGGCAATATGGTTCTTGCGATGAGCGAAGGACACAGTTCGAGAAACGAGAATGCTCCGGAGCATACGTCTTTTTACGACCTGTATCGCATTGATGGTGGATTCCTTGCTGAACATTGGGACGTGGTGGAAAGCATTGCGCCTCCCGCCAAATGGCGAAATAGTAACGGCAAGTTCTGAACCGCTCCAACGCTCGATCCCTGCATCTGTAATTTTCTCTGCTCTGGCGGGACTAAATCGGCAGCCCGCGTGTTTTTTCTCCAGAATGGCAGAACAAATTAGCACAAACACAAACTCACTGTCGCATTTACCTTTGGACTCAGATCCCTTGGCGGAGTTGAAGCAAGCCGCCGAACGGGAAATCGAAATGCAAGCATCATCGGCATCCGTGCGGCCATATAAACGCGGCCGCACATTCGATTCATCCAGATGGTACATGGGCAGTTTGCTGACCTTCCTCGCGGAAGGTAATGACACGCATGGAGGCTTTGCTCTTCTTGAGATCGACTCGAAGCACGGCAATGAGCCGCCTCCCCATGTGCATGGACGCGAGGATGAGTTCTTTTATGTTCTCGAAGGCGAGATGGATGGCTATGTGGGACGAGAAGTCTTTCACGCCGGGCCTGGAGAATGCTTGTTTATTCCCAAAGGCATGCCGCACGGATTCGTGATTTGCCCGCCCCGGCTTCGCATGCTTTTCTTATACTCGCCTGCTGGAGCGGAAAACTACTTTCGCGCCATGGGTTCGCCGGCCGGAAAACTTGAGATGCCTTCCGATGCCGTCACTTACTCGCAGGGAACTCCGGAGGAGGCGGTGCGCGTGGCCGCGGAGCTGGGAACGCGATTCCTGTCTCCGGACGAAATCGCGGAACAAATGCCCGCTTTCCCGGGGAGGGCCGCTGTCTGAGGTTGGCTTCACTATGATGCGCACTGCGCCTGTTTTCTTGCCTGTCTTCGTGAGCTGCGTTCTTTGCTGTGGCCATGCTAATGCTCAGGAAGCCGTTGCGCCGGCAGGCGGTTTCCCGAAACAGGTAATCACGGTTTCGGGAAACCGCCTGCTTCGGGATGGAGAACTCTGGGTTCCTCACGCGCTGCAGCTCGCCGCATTTGTCGCTCCTCCGGCTGAGCAAAAACCACCTTTCGTTGGCGCCTATAAGCATTACAGCGTTGCTGAGCTGCGTGCGATGAAGGACTGGGGCGCAGACAGCATTCGCTTGCAAGCGTCGCAGCCGGGCACAGATCCGCAGAATCCACTCTACGATCCGGCGTTTGTCGAAAAGCTGGTAGGCGCGGTCAGAGCTGCGCGCGTCATCGGCTTGAATGTCATTGTTTCGATTCAGGATGAAAAGCAGAGCGGCGAACAGAATTCGCCGGCCGTACTGCCGGACACAGCCACTAATCGAGTCTGGCGCAATCTGGCGCCAATGCTCAACGGAGATGACGGCATCATCTACGAGATGATCAACGAGCCCGAAGTTTTGCCAAATCCTATCAATTGGCGGCGCTGGGCGAGAACGATGAATGAAGCGATCCAAACCATCCGCGCAACCGGCGCAACGAACACTCTGCTAGCCGACGGTTTGAATTATGCGGAAACTCTTCACGGCGCTATTCCGTTAGACGATCGCCTGCAAAAGGTCTTCTACTCCACGCATCCTTACTTCCATAATCCACAGGGTCAGAAGGAAACCACGTGGATGAGAAAGTTTGGAGACTTCGCCGCGAAAGCCCCAGTAATCGTCGGAGAATGGAGCACGCTGACTATTTCCAATTACTATTGCGATGCCAAAACGCCACAAGCCGCGCTGCGATTTCTGCATTACATCGATTCGCATCACATTGGGCTGGCTGCCGCAAATTACGACTTTGGCCTTCCTAAGTTTGGAGGAGTTGTCAGTGATTACTCCGGTACACCGACGACATTCTCTAACAATATCCAATGCGGCTCGCCAGGGTTTGGGCCGGGCAAGCTGATCCAGTCGTGGTATCGAACGGGCTTCGTTCCAAATCACCTGGAGTAGCTGCTGATAAAAGGCCACTCACGGCGTCCGAGCATCGCACGTTTGAAATAGCACGAATCACAACTCAGGAAACATCACACTTATGAAACATTCACGATTGATTGCAATCTCGATTTCTACGCTGGCTTTCGCTTGCCTGGCGGGTGTAGCGGAGTCCGGACAAACTCCGGGCACAAACGTTCAGCCAGCCGCCGGCATTCTCGCGCAAAGCGAAGCGGCGGAAACGCAAGTTGGTGACAAGAACACCGGCAGCTCCGATTATCTGCGGAGCATTATCGGGCTGCGATTGGCGCCCGTGCCGCTGAAGCTGGACAATAAAGATCGCCTTCTGGTCGGCTTGGGCAGCTATCTCGTCAACCAAGCAGGAGGCTGTAACGATTGCCATACAAATCCCTCGTTTGCTCCCGGCCACAACCCTTATCTCGGCCAGCCGAAGCAGGTCAATACCGAAGGCTATTTAGGTGGGGGCCATCCCTTTGCGGCCGATGATGGAGAGACTGTCGTTCCGCCCGACATCACGCCTGATGCAAGCGGGAAACCGGCCGGCTTGAGCTATCGCCAATTTATTCTGGCACTGCGATACGGACAAGACCCAGCAAATCCAAACAGGCTGCTGCAAGTGATGCCGTGGCCCACGTTCCAGAATCTGACACACCGCGATTTACGCGCGATCTACGAATACCTCAGCAGCATTCCTTCTGTGAAATGCGGCGGAAGTGCTTGTTAATTGAGGCTCCTTTAGATCGCCGAAATATAGAAATAGAGGAATAGATGATGACGAGTGTACGACTAACGAAGCTGATGACACGGGACGGCGTGAAACTGGCATTTAGCGATTTCGGATCAGGCCTAAAGCCCATCATTCTTCTCCACGGCTGGGCATGTGATCGCACGTTCCTGCAGCCACAGCTCGAACATTTGAGCCGATCGCATCGTGTGCTCGCGGTTGACCTCCGAGGACACGGGGAAAGCGCGGCGCCGAAGTGCCAATATACCGTCGCCGAATTTGCAGAGGACATTCACGAGCTAAGTAAGGCGTTGCGCCTGCCGCCGGTAGTTGTCGTTGGTCACAGCATGGGAGGACAAGTGGCGCTGGAATTGGCAGCCGCTCATCCCGAACATGTATCCGCAATCTGCCTCATCGATTCGGTCGTATTTCCGCCCGGCTCGCTCATAACGGAGTTACAACGGATCTTTTTTGCATTAACGGGACCTGGCTACCTACAGGCTCTGACTGCTGCGGCCGAATCGTTGTTCATCGAAACGGATGATCCGGCTCGGAAATCTGAACTGGTGCGGAAAATGCGAGGCGCCTCGCAGCATGTAGCCATTGCATCATTTCGCAGTCATTTACTGGATTACGATGCCGCCACCGCCGCTGCTGCTTGCAAAGTCCCGATTGCTTATTTGGGAGCAAGCCGTGCGTTGGCTGACATCGAGAAATTTAGAAGTTATTACCCGCAGCTCATCACCGGACAGACCGTCGGCTCAGGGCATTTTTCACCGCTGGAAGTTCCGGACCAGATTAACTCGATGCTGGATCGTTATATCGCGATTACCATCGGTGCTTCTGGTGATGAATAGGTTGGCCCTATCCCGAGAAATCGCACGGCAATCGCGATTTTGCTGTTCTTGCCGGAATAAACCGGCAACCCGCGTGTTTCCCCTTTGGACGCGAAAGACGTAGCGCGAGATGTCGCCCCGCGTCGCAATTTGAAATGGAAAACACTTATGAAACATCCACGATTGACATAAGTTGAAACGAAATAAATCATGATGAAACACTCAACAAGACCAGCGGTATTGTCTTCGGAATCAGACGTCGCTCAGAATATCGCGGATGAGCTGCGGTCAGTCATCTCGGGCGGCGTCGCGCTGCCGTCAGACGAATCATACGAAGCTGCACGCCAAGTCTGGAACAGAGCCGTCGCTCATCGACCCTTGATGATTGCGTTCTGTCAACGCACCACAGATGTTGAGGCGGCGGTACGTATCGCGCGGCGCTTTAATTTGCCGTTTTCGGTGCGCGGCGGCGGACACGACTGGGCAGGACGCGCCCTGCGGCACGACGGGCTGGTACTCGACCTCACGCGGATGCGGGGCGTGGTCGTAGACCCGCACTCACGAGTCGCCACGGTTGCGGGCGGGGCCACAGCCAACGACGTGGCCGCTGCCGCAGATGCCCACGGCTTGATTGCAGCACTGGGAAACTGCGGCAGAGTGGGCATGGGTGGGCTGACCCTGGGCGGCGGCTACGGTCCCTTGATCGGTGCGCACGGCTTGGCGGCGGATAATCTGCTCGCCGCCGAGGTCGTGCTGGCGGAAGGGCGGTACGTCACTGCCGATGCCGATAGCGAGCCCGAGTTGTTTTGGGCCCTTCGAGGCGGCGGCGGCAACTTCGGCGTTGTCGCATCCTTGCGGATTCAACTGCATGAGAAGCGCCACATGCTCGCTGGGTCGATCCTTTATCCCTGGAGCGACGCCGGAAACGTGCTTAGCCGCTACGCCGCTTTTGCGGCGACTGCGCCCGACGAACTCGGCATGCTTATCGGAATGGCATCCGGCCCAGGCGGCCGGCCAACGCTTCAGTTGGGGCCGCTGTGGAACGGCGACAAAGAGCAAGGCGAGCGGATCCTTCGCGACCTACAATCGCTCGGCACGCCGCAACTCGCCCAGGTCGGGCCGATGACCTATAGCGATGTGCTCGCCCCAATCAATGCCATGTTGGAGCAGAAGGCCGGTTGCCACTGGGACACACGGACGCGGTGGTTGCCCGCGTTCACGCCCGGCGCCGTCGACGCCATGATAAGGGGGGTCGAGAGCAAGACGTCGCTTGACAGGATGCTTTTCGTTCACCCATTCCACGGCGCGGCTACTCGCGTGCCTGCAAACTCTACTGCCTTCGGCCTGCGCCGCGAGCACTTTATGGTAGAAATTATCGCGGCTTGGGATCCCGACGGGGACAACGGCTCGGCTCACCGGCAATGGGCAAGCGACCTTTCGCAAAGCCTCGCGCCTTTTTCCCTGCCGGGCGGCTACGCCAACCTGCTTGGGCCGGATGACCGCGAACAGGCGGCTCATGCTTATGGCGGCAACGGCGCTCGGCTGAAAACCTTGAAGCGCCGTTATGATCCGGACGGTGTTTTTACCTCCGCCATTCCGTTGCCGGAGTAAGCGCCCCTGCTGGAACCTACTGCCGATCAGGCGTCTGCGTGAACGCAACAGCCGGTTCCGAAAACCGGATCAAACAAGCAGTCCTCACTGATGCGTTCGGAGAACAGACAGATCTCTCTTTCCGATTCGTCAAATACAACGTGCTTTTGAAAGGAGGCCGTCATGCGTTGTTTTTGTTCCATACGCGAGTTGCGTCGCTGGGCCGTGGCCAGTCCTGCCGCAAGCGCTCTTGCGCTAGTCGATTTCGATGGCTCCATCTGGAAGTACGAAGTTGAGCCCGATGGACATACCTGTCCCTTACGAGCCATTCACTCGGCTGGAGTTTATGCATGAGGGGTTTGCTCGACACTTCCTTCGAAACTAACGAAGCCCACGTTAGATTGCATCCGAAATGGGGAAATATGACCTTTGAGAAAAAGTACCTGAAAGCAGGTCCGGATCAGATTTCGTATGTGACGAACAATTTAGATCAAGCCATAGGTGTCTTTCGTGCAGCGTTCGGCATCCCTCGTTTTTTCAGGATGGAACGAGTGGAATTACAGAAGCAACAATTCCAGAGAAAGTCGGCGCCGATGGTGATCAACGTTGCGATTGCCTGGACAGGAACTCTCTTTTTGGAGATTATCCAGCCACTAACAGCCGACGCGATCTATGGACACAACCTGCAGAAAGAGGAATTTGCTTTACAACCGCATCACATCGCATTCGCGGTGCACAATTGGGATGACTTCCTCCAGGAGTTCACTGCCGAAGGCAAGGCGCTCGCCTTTTCCGGTGAAGTGACAGGAATGATCCACTCGGGCTACTGGGACGCCCGGGACACGATCGGGACATACGTCGAATTTTACTCCAACAGTCCGTCAGGAGAGGCGGTTTGGGAGCAGATCAGGAAAGGCGAGTTCTAGCCTTTGCGCAGAACCGACACAAGCAATTTTTTTCGGAACATATGCAAAGCCTCGCGTGTAATCCGCTGGAGGCCTGTAGAAAGGTGAATACGAACGATAGTCGTAACATGCGCGACCGGAAAGTTGGGCCGGCACATCGTGGAGGGTCTCTCGAAGAAGTTTTCGAGTGCTCAGATCGGAGTAAGCGTTCGTAATCCAGAGCAGGCTGAAGATCTTAAGCAGCGTGGCATGCGGGTGTGCCAGGGTAACTTCGAAGACCCAGCCAGCTTGACAGAAGCGTTCGACGGGGCTGAGCAGGTACTGATTATCTCTGTCAATAAATTCGGCGACGAGGCCGTCCGGCAGCATGGCAACGCGATCCAAGCGGCTAAAAATGCCGGTGCAAAACGCATCCTTTGCACCAGCCGCCAAGCAGCGAGTTCGTCTTTCGCCTTTTTACCCGTCAGGGCGAAACACGCAGCAACGGAAGCGCTGCTTCAATCGTCTGGTGTTCCGTATGTTTCGCTGCGTAATGGCTTCTACGCGGAGTCGGCGTTGTCCCAGTTGGACGATGTAAAACAAACAGATAAAATTGTTCTCCCCGAAGATGGACCGGTCTCCTGGACGGCACGTGCCGACCTTGCGGAAGCGGCTGTGGCGGCACTCACCCAATCCGACCTTTTCGATGGAATCTCACCACCACTGACCAGTTCGCAGGTGCTAGATTTTGATGACACCGCAAAGATCCCTCGGAGATTCTTGGCCGCAACATCGTAAGGGAAACGGTCAGCGATGAAGAGTATCGGACGGCACTGATTGCGCGTCTGTATCGTTCTGACTCGTTGTTACTATTTCCGAAAGCTGCTTCTGCTGTATGCGCGGTGTCATTGGCGAAAAGCAGCGGGTTTAGTGATGGTGGAGCTTTCCGATAAGTGCTTGATTCGGTAGCGCGCAACCCCCACGAATCCCACGACAATAGCTTGAGGTGCCGTGGTTATAGACGAGTGAAGTTGTTGCTGTAAGTTGATTGCGCTGTTGTGATACCCGTCATTCCCTCCGATCCCTGGCGACGCGGGAAGAGCGGCATTGGAGTTTCAATTGGTTCGATAAGCCGCTTGGACCGCATCGGCTTCTCTCGGACGCGAAGCTGCCGCACACAGAGCGCCGACTGAGGCAACTTGCAGTCGTTTGCATCATTCCCATTTCGCGTTTATAGAGGTGTGGTTTCTTGAGGCGTTTTACCCGCCGCGAAACGGAGTGAAAGAGTCATGAGCCTAGTTGCACTGCCCAGCGAACCAAGACAGCCAGCCAAGAGCGCTGGTGATGCAATGATTGAGGCCATCGCCGATGCGGTCGCCCTGCGGCTCGAACGTATGGCGGGCATGCGGCAGCGGCTGCTCGACATCCATCAAGCCGCAGAGTATCTCGGCATGTCGGAGCACGCGCTGCGGCATAAAGCCGGTGTTGACGTTCCTTGCGCCCGGATCGACGGCAAACTGCGCTTCGATCGGCGGGATCTGGATCGGTATATCGATCGAGCGCCGCGCGAAGGAGTGTAAAATCTCCGCATGGCCAAAGGTGAACGCGGAAGCGCTAAACCGTACTTGCGCGGCAAGATCTGGTGGGTCCGGTATTCGGTTCCGGGCGAAGGCAACGAGCGCTTCGAGTCTTCCAAGTCGACGAATAAGAACGATGCCATCCGGCTGCTCAATAAGCGTCGGAAAGAGATCGACGATCGCCAAGTAACAGCCACGGATGCCACCGTAGACGATCTTCTACGGCTTTACTTGGAGGATCAGAAACGGCAAAGCCGCCACAGCTGCAAGCAGGCCGACGGGTACGTAAGACTGCATCTGAAGCCCGCCTTTGGAACGATGAAAGCGTCCAGGCTCGAATCAAAGCACATTCGGGCCTTTATCGATCGGAAGCAAACCGCCAAGTATGCCGCAGCGACAATCAATCGCTGGCTGGAGGCGCTGCGTCGCGGTTATGCCCTTGGGTTGAAAGAACTGCCTCCGCTGGTTTACACCGTGCCCGACATCAAGGATTTGATGTTGAACGAGGACAACGTCAGGGAGGGCTTTTTAGAGCACGATCAATACGTGCGGCTGCGGGATGAATTGCCCAACCACCAGAAGCTCATCCTGGTGATCGGCTACCACTTTGGAATGCGCCGAGGCGAAATCTTAAATCTGCGATGGGATCAGGTCGACTGGCACGGCAACGTAGTTCGGCTTGAGAAACGGCAGACCAAAGGCAAGAAGGCCCGCTTGGCGCCGCTCTATGGAGAGCTCAGATGCTGGCTCGAGATAGTAGAAAGCGGTCGCGATCGCGAGTGCCCGTTCATTGTTTCGTGGAAGGGCCACGGAATTGCAACGGTAAAAACGGCATGGACAAAAGCTCGTGCGCGCGCCGGCGTTCCTGATCTGCTCGTTCACGATCTGCGCCGAACCGCTGCCAGAAATGTAAGTCGGCGACCGTTCAAACGGGTACCAATCCGATAATGCCTTCCTAGTTCAATAATTTAGTTTGGCTCCTCAGGTAGGATTCGAACCTACAACCCTTCGGTTAACAGCCGAATGCTCTACCGTTGAGCTACTGAGGAGCAATTCGCTCCGCATTGCAGAAACCCTGCTGCACTGGTCTTGCGACGCGGGCCAACACCATTAAAGCACATCAGAATAACCGAGAATTGCAGTCCTGGTTGCCTGCCAATGCTACGCTGAAAATTCCGATGCCACCTAGTACTGAATCGCCGAAGATCAGCGATGATCTCGATTCCCCTGTGCCCGGAGCTCTTGATAAAGTTTATGAGCCGCAACGGTTTGAACCGCACTGGGCGCAGTGGTGGATCGATTCGGCCATCTACCGGCCGGAAGCAAGCGCGGCTCAACCGGGACGGACCTTTTCGATCGTAATCCCACCTCCGAACGTCACCGGCTCCTTGCATATCGGGCATATGCTCGATCACACCACCATGGATGTTGCCGTTCGCTGGCATCGCATGAAAGGTGAGACGACGCTCTGGCTACCCGGTTTAGATCATGCCGGGATCGCCACGCAAATGGTAGTGGAACGGCAGCTGGCGAAAGAAGGACTGACTCGACAGCAGCTTGGACGCGAGGAGTTCGAGCGCCGCGTCTGGCAGTGGAAGGAAAAGTATGGGGGGCGAATCACCGAACAGATTCGCCGCGAGGGCGCCAGCGTCGATTGGTCTCGCGAGCGCTTCACCATGGATCCGGGTCTTTCGCGCGCAGTGCGGGAGACGTTTGTACGCCTGTGGGAGAAAGATCTCCTTTATCGCGGCGATTACATGGTCAACTGGTGTCCCAGCTGCCGAACCGCCATCTCAGATGTTGAGACTGTGCACGAGAGTATCGAAGGCAGTCTCTGGCACATTCGATACCGGGTTGCCGGCAGCGACGAGATCCTCACGGTTGCCACGACGCGCCCGGAAACCGCGCTCGGAGACACAGCGCTGGCAGTGCACCCGGATGATCGGCGTTATCAGCATCTGCTGGGCAAGTTCGCTGTTCTTCCAATCATGAATCGTGAGATTCCAATCATCGCCGACACCATGGTGGATCCGAAGTTCGGAACTGGCGTCCTCAAGATCACGCCCGCCCATGACCCGAACGACTTCGAAGCCGGCAAGCGCCACAATCTTGCCTCTATTAGGGTGATCGGCGAAGATGCCCGCATGACTGCGGCAGCCGGACCGTACGCAGGTCTTGACCGGTTCGAAGCTCGAAAACGGATCGTCATGAGCTTAGAGGAATCCGGCGAGCTCGCCAAGACCGAAGCCTATACAGTCAACATCAGCAAGTGCGATCGCAGCAAGACCATTGTTGAACCGCTAGTCTCGACGCAGTGGTTCGTTCGGATGAAGCCGCTGGCGGCGAAAGCCATTGAAGCGGTGAAGACCGGGCGAATCAGGTTCGTACCGGACGACCGCGAAATTGTTTTTTTTCAATGGATGGAGAACATACGCGACTGGTGCATTTCCCGACAGCTGTGGTGGGGCCATCGCATTCCTGCCTGGCATTGCCGAAACTGCAAGAAAATCACTGTCGCTCGCGAGACTCCGGCCGTGTGTCCGCACTGTCACTCCACGGAAATCGAGCAGGATTCGGATGTGCTGGACACCTGGTTCAGTTCGGGTCTGTGGCCTTTTTCAACGCTCGGCTGGCCTGAACAGACCGAAGACCTCAAAGCGTTTTATCCAACTTCGTTACTCATCACGGGCTTCGACATCCTGTTCTTCTGGGTCTCGCGGATGATCATGCTCGGGCTGGAGTGCACGGGAGATGTGCCTTTCCGTGAAGTTCACATGCACGGTTTGGTGCGCGATGCAGAGCGCCAGAAGATGTCGAAGACCAAAGGCAACGTAGTTGATCCGTTGGAGATCATGGATCGCTTCGGCACCGACGCCTGCAGAGTGGGCCTGCTGATTTCGGCAGCAACTGGCGCCGATATCGCGTTAAAGGAAGATCGCCTCATTTCGGGTCGTTCTTTTGCGAACAAGATTTGGAACGCGTCGCGCCTTTTGTTCCAGAACATGGAACGGTCGAACGTCACGAACTGGACTCCTTCGAGCGCGGCCTTGTCGCCGACGGCGATCGAAGACTTTTGGATTCTCGAACGTCTCAATCACACAACAGAAATCATCAACCGCGCTCTTCAAGTCCACCGCTATCACGAAGTCGCGCAGACTCTGTGGGACTTTGTCTGGCGTGAGTTTTGCGACTGGTATCTCGAAGTGAAAAAGCTGCGATTCAAAGAAGCTTCGGGCATCGACGATCACTGGCAGATTACCCTGACGGTTTATGAAACGATGTTGCGCCTGCTCCACCCCGTCATGCCGTTTCTTACGGAAGAGCTGTGGCAGAGACTAATTCACGGAACAAGCGTTGCTTCAAATCAACCACAATCGATCTCGCTGAGCTCCTATCCTTCGACCGTTGTGTTTAAGATGTCGGCAAGCTCGACGGCTGCGTTCCTGGTTTTGCAAGAGATCGTCACCGCAGCGCGTAATTTGCGGACCGATTACAAACTCGAACCGAAAGCGATCCTGAAAGCCACTCTGCACAATCGAGCCGCTCTTTTCGACGAGGCGGATTTAGAAGTCATCCGATCGATTGCCAGGCTCGATCTGGATCAGCAGGCAGGAAGCATTCAATCACAGGTGGGAATCATCCGTTCTCTTCCGGACATCGATCTGCAGATCCACGCAGATCCGGTCACGCCGCCGGGTGAGGCCGGGCCGGACGCCAAAGTTCGAATCTCAAAAGAAATCGCAAACTTAGAGAAGGTGATTGCCAGTTCTTCGCGGCAGCTGAACGACCCCAAGTTCACCGGCAAGGCGCCGGGTAAAGTGATTGAGAGCATGCGCGCCAAGCTCGCCGAGTACCAAGCTCAGCTTGAAAAAAGCCGCGAGTTGCTGGCGGGCTTACAGTAGCCTGCAGGGTTCAGAGGCGCCATGTTTGACGTTACACATCCCGAAGTTATTGGAGCGGTAGAGCGTGCGCTGGCTGAAGACATCGGGTCAGGCGACATTACGTCGGAGTTAACGGTCGGCCCGGATCTGACGGCACACGGGCGCTTCCTGGCGAAACAGAACCTCACGCTTGCGGGCATTGAGCTTCTTCCGATGGTGTATGGAATGCGGGGCGGCGCTCAACTTGAACTGCTGGCCAAGAGCGGCGATGCCATCAAGGCGAATACCGTCCTGGCAAAAGTTTCCGGACGTGCGCGAACCCTGCTCGAGTGTGAGCGCGTGTCGTTGAACTTTCTCCAGCGGCTTAGTGGCGTCGCTACGCTCGCGCGAAAACATGTGGATGCGGTTGCGGGTACCGGCGCGAAAGTATTGGACACGCGAAAGACAACTCCCGGTTTGCGTCAACTGGAAAAGATGGCCGCCGTTGCCGGAGGAGCGACCAATCACAGGCGAGGTCTCTTCGATGCGGTTTTGATCAAGAACAATCACATCACCGCAGCAGGTGGCGTTCGTCAGGCTCTTGAATGCACGAAAGGCTTCGACGGACCCGTCGAGATCGAGGTCCGCACGCGCGCTGAGCTGGAAGACGCGTTAACATTCGGAGCCAAGCATCTCTTGCTCGACAATCTCTCGCCGGTCGAAGCAGCCGAATGGATTCGCTACATCGATGGCCGGGCGACTGTAGAACTTTCGGGTGGGATCGGTCTCGAAACAATTCGCGCTTATGCTGAAGCAGGACCAGACTACATCTCAGCCGGCGCAATCACGCATTCCGCGATTGCCGTCGATATCAGCTTCGGGCTTCATCTCGATCTTGACTGAATGGGACTGGACGTCGACAAAATAGCTGCCCAACGGCCTACCAATCAGGTTCACTACTTCGACTCACTCGCCTCCACCATGCGGGAAGCAACACAGCTTGCCGCCGCCGGTGCACCGCATGGAACCGTCGTTTTGGCCGATCAGCAGACCGCCGGGATCGGACGCTTCGGTCGCAGCTGGTATTCAGAAGCGGGTGTCGGCATTTATTGTTCGCTGTTATTGCGGCTGCCGATCGCCGCTGACAAATTACCTCTCGTCACTCTGGCATTAGGTTTAGCGACGGCCGAAGCAATCCAGAATGTGACCGATTTGAAATGCGATCTTCGTTGGCCCAACGATGTCCTGATTCGCGAGCGCAAAGTCGCCGGTATAATTGCACAGCTACAAGACAGATGCGTCATCGCCGGTGTGGGAATCAACGTCAATCACACGCAGATGCCGCCTGATCTGCGGACGCCGGTAACATCGTTACTCATAGAGAGCGATGGCAAAAAACAGTCACGCGAATCATTAATCATTGCGCTCCTGGCAGCAGTGGACGAATTCTTATCAGTACTTTGTTCGGAGGGTTCGGATGCGGTGCTGCGCGCCTTCGCCGAAGCCTCATCTTACGTGATGAATCGCCGGGTGGTTCTCGACGAGACAGGCGAAAAGGGCATAACGGCAGGCCTGGACCCGAACGGTTTTCTGCTGATACGATACGACTCCGGTCGCACGGAACGTATCGCCTCCGGAGGAGTCCGGCCCGAAGGCTAATGACCGAACCGACGTCCCATCACGAACCGGAAAATACGGAGCCCGGAGAAGCCTGGCCCGAAAATTACTTCAACTATTTCACGGAGATCGAAGAGCATTTTCAGCGCGCTCGAGGAACCGGTCTCTTCCTGCTATCACCGCTCGATTGGGCGCTCATTGAGAGTTGGAAGAGCGCGGGCGTTTCCCTCGACGCCGTGCTGCAGGGGATAGAAGAGTCCTTCGAGAAATGGCGCAGTAAAAAAACCAAGCGACGTCTGATTAACTCCCTGGCTTACTGCGCACAGGCCGTAACGCAAGCCGCTCAGCGAAGCTCCAGCCGGTCCGGAGATCGCTCTGCCGCGCAAGCGCCTTTTGCGGAAGAAGATCTTGCCCGTTATCTGCGGGAAGGAGCCGTTCGGCTGCGACTGAAGTCGGAAGAAGGCTTCGGAGAGATCGCCTCCTCCCTGGAGTCGCTGGCCGACGAAGCAAAGGCGCAACTCGGAAATGTAGAAGCTCTGGAACGACGCCTCACCACGCTTGAAGACAAAATGGTGGCTTTGGCGCGATCGTTGCAAAGCGAGCAGGACCTGTACGCTGTTCGGGAATCGCTCGATCATGAGCTGAAGCCGTTTCGAGGAAAGATGACGGCTGAGCAGCTTACCATGCTCGAGCGGCGTTACCTTGACACAGCGGTACTAGAGCGGGCAAACCTGCCAAGGCTCAGCTTGTTTTACCTGCATTGAGCTTTCTGATACAGTGTGTGCGGGGCGTGCCTGAAGACAAAAGTTTCCGGCCGCATTCATCCTCATGAGCACGCACCAAGCTATACGGAAACCGACCGGCTTACAGTGGATCGCCCTTAGTCTGCTTGTAGTTTCCGTAGCTATCAATTACGCCGATCGTGGAAATCTGGGGGTTGCCGCCCGAAGCATCCAGATCGATCTCCGCTTCAGTCCCGACAATCTCGGGATGCTCTCCACCGGCTTCTTCTGGACCTACTCGTTTGGCCAATTGCTGGCAGGAAAGATCATCGATCGCTGGAATGTGAACTGGGCCTATGCGATCGGCTTTCTTCTCTGGTCGGCAGCTACTGGAATCACAGGATTAGTTAATTCGTTCTTCCTGATCTTTCTGTTTCGTCTTCTTCTCGGAGCAGGAGAAGCAATCGCCTATCCGGCCTATTCGAAGATTATTGCAAGCTCCTTTCCTGAACAGCTGCGAGGAACTGCGAACGCCCTCATCGACGCCGGCTCGAAGGTTGGCCCTGCTCTTGGAGTGATGCTCGGCGTCTTCGTGATGAACCGGTTCACCTGGCGAGGAATGTTTATCCTGATCGGCGCTGCCAGCCTCGTCTGGCTTGTACCGTGGTGCGTAGTGGCCGCCAAGCTTCCTTCGAAAAGGCTGGAGACGGCCTCGGCCTGGGCGCCCAGCTACAGTCAATTGGCCCACAAACGGCGGTTCTGGGGAACTGTGATCGGATTGTTCGGCGGCAACTACGCGTGGTACTTTTTTTTAACCTGGCTGCCTTACTATTTCGAGACGGAACGTCATTTCACCAAAGACAAGCTGGCGATTCTTGGTTCTCTACCGTTTTGGGCCGTCGCGATCGCTTCCATGCTGTTTGGACTGATAGCGGATGCAATGATTCGTCGCGGCCGGGACGCGGGTCGCGTTCGCCAGACCTTTGTGACCACCGGCTTGATCGGTTGCTGCGTGTTGATGTTCCCGGCCGTCCTCGTCAAAGATCCCTATTTGTCCATGGTGCTGCTGGTTCTATCGGCGATCTCAATGGCCGGTTTCTCCTCCAACCATTGGGCGCTCACTCAGAGACTTTCTGGTGTATCGGCGGCCGGTAAGTGGACCGGCTTTCAAAACTGTATCGGCAATTTTTCGGGAGTCGCAGGCGCATGGATCACCGGCAAAATTCTGGTTTGGACGCACTCCTTCTTTTTCGCTTTTGCAATTGCCTGCGTGGTGGTTTTTATCGGGGCGCTTGGCTACTCACTGGTCATTGGAAAGCCCGATGAGGTGTTGTGGCATCCAGACTTGACGGCGACAACGTCAGGCGAAACGCCGGACGATGCACCTCCACAACCGGGCTACGAATACCAGCCGCTTCCGCCAGCTTCTTGAACTCGTCGGCTCGAAAGGCAGCACGCACCGAGCGAAGCCCGTCATGCACGGTGATTCGTCCCCAGCCGAACAGCGGTTTCGTTACCATCAAAAACAAGTACGGCAGAATATGCCGCTCTAGATCGGCGATGAGCACGCCGCATCGCGCAACTGAATCGAACCCCTGTAACAGTTCAATTACTTTTCCATCGGAGAAGTGATGAAGGAACAAGGATGACATCACGTAGTCAAAGCTGTTCGGAGCGAAAGGCAGCGCAAAAGCGTCAGCGATTAACTTGGGCCCGGTGGCCGCTTCCAAATTCACAACATTGCAGTCAAGACTGGTCACTCGAGCCTTCGGAAAGCGACCAACAATCATCCGTGCCGTATCGCCCGACGCTGCGCCGACGTCCAGCAAGCTGAAAGAGTCCGAGGGCTCAACCACTCGGCCCAACATCTTACGGATGGTGGAGTGGCCGCCGAAGTAACGATTAATTCGGATCAGGTCGGCTAAGTTGGACCGCGCCTCTTTTTCTTCGGCATGGTCCAAAAGCTCTGGCTTAATAAGACGAGTAGGGAACAATAGGAGAAGATCTTCCTCGCTTTTAGCTTACCGTTCCACTCTTTGCCTTAAAAGCGCACAGGCCGCGCGCCGAACTCCCGAGCACCCGATTTAAATTGTTTGTACGCCCCAAAGGCTGCTTCCCTAAAACGCTGGTTCGCAAATCTTACATGAACTTCTTGACGGGGCAGCGATGAGAATTGTCCTTAAAGAACATTGGCGCGCAAATCACCTGCCCGGGTCATTGCATACACCTGTCGCCAAACGATTCCGTTGCGCAATACGATTCTGCAACGCGGAACTATAGGAACCAGGATGCGTGACCTCTGCTTGACAAGGTTGAGAAAACCGCGAATACTAATAAATAGCTTTCTTACTTAGCTAACTAATTATTATGGCTCGTCAAGACTCCTTTCAGGGGGCGATTCCCCTGCTCGTCCTCAAGATCCTCTCCAGAAAAGGATCTCTTCACGGATACGGTTTGACAGTCCATATCAAACAGACCTCCCGCGATGTTTTGAATGTCGAGGAGGGATCCCTCTACCCCGCCTTGCATCGCATGGAAGAATCTGGCCTAATCAACGCCAAGTGGTCGCTTACCGAGAAAAACCGGCGGGCACGAATCTACACGATCACCCGTGCCGGCATAAAGGAATTAGAACAAGAAGAAACCCGCTGGCGTACTATCTCCAACGCTATCGGAACAGTACTGAAGGAAGCCTAATCAGTCATGTCATTGATATCGCGCTTCGTCTCCGCTTTTCGTACTGAGCGGCTGGGCCGAGAAATTCGCGAAGAACAAGAGTTCCACATTGCTTGCCGGATCGAAGAACTCATTGAGGAAGGTTTAGACGAGGATACAGCCGGTAAACGGGCCAGACTTGAGTTCGGGAATCAGTCTAGAATTCTCGCCGAGAGCCATGACACAAAGCTACTCTTATGGCTTGAATCTACCGGTCAAGATCTTCGTTACGGTGTTCGTACATTGCTAAAGTCACGCTCCTTCGCCGCGATAGCAATTCTTACTTTGGCGCTCGGAATCGGTGCGAATACAGCGATATTTTCAGTCGTCAACAAGGTCCTTCTGAGCCCTTTGCCTTATCGCGACTCCAATCGCCTCGTCTGCTTATTTGAAGAGATCCCCAGCTCAAAGAGAGCGTCGATCTCCTACCCGAATCTCGTTGATTGGCGAGATATGAACCGATCATTTTCGTCAATCGCTGGATATCACGGAATCGACGTCAATGTCGCCTTTAACGGGGATGCGGAGCACCTGCAGGGGAAGATGGTCTCGGCAGGCTTGTTCGAACTCTTAGGGGTCGCTCCAATTGCGGGCCGCGCGTTTCAGGCAAGTGATGATCGGCTCGGCGCCGCAGCCACGATCATGATCTCGGAAGGATTATGGAAACGAAGGTTTGCGTCGGCCCGCGACGTTATCGGCCAAAGATTAATCGTAGATGGCGCTTTACGAACGATTATCGGCATCGTTCCTTCGAGCTTTCACTTTCCAGATCCTACGGCAAATAGCGAAGTCTATACACCAATGGGAAATTGGAATGAGCCGCAGATTCACGATAATCGTGGGGCAGGCTGGGTGTGGCTTGCCGTAGGGCGCCTAAAACCCGGAGTAACTCTCGAAACTGCGCGCGCTGATATGCGACGTGTTTCACACCAGCTCGCCATGAGCTATCCGGCGGTGAACGGCAGAGTGAACGCGAATCTAATCCCATTAAAAGAGGTCTTGGTCGGCGACATGCGGTCGGCTCTCCTTGTGCTGCAGGGTGCGGTCTTATTTGTATTGCTCATCTCGTGTGTGAATGTCGCAAACCTGTTGCTAGCGCGTTCGACTTCTCGGGAGCGGGAATTTGCAATCCGACTCGCGGTCGGTGCTGGAAGGATTAGGATTGTGCGTCAACTGCTTACAGAGAGCTTTCTTTTAGCGTTGATAGGAGGCACACTCGGGTTGTTCGTTTCGAGATTCGGGATATCCGCAGCCCTGGGCATCGTTCCCGAGGCCGTTGTGCGACCAGATCAAGTCGGCCTCGATTTGCCAATCTTCCTGTTCACAATCTCCATCTCGCTGATTGCGGGAATACTATTTGGCATTTCCCCGGCGTTGAAAATGCGCGTGGCCGAGGTTGGTAGTGCCCTCAAGCAAAGCGGTCGGGCGATCACTCATGCTCGTACCCGTAACCGCGGCATTCTCGTCGTGCTCGAAATTGCCATGGCTCTCGTGTTGCTGATAGGGGCGGGTTTAATGATTCGCTCGCTGCTTGCTCTATGGCGAGTAGATCCCGGATTCGACCCGAAGGGGGTGACTACATTCTCTGTTTCTCCTCAGACCTCTCTTCAAAAAGAAAAGCCTGCCGCTATTCGTGCCTTCTTGCGACGGATGCACGACAAGGTTGCGTCCGCTCCGAGCGCGGAGGCAGTCTCACTTGGCGGGTATGCCAGCCCTATGAATGGAGATCAGGAGTGGTATTTCTGGTTCGTTGGAAGGCCAAAGCCCACCCCGGTAAATGATCTCCCATTGGCTCTTGCTTATATTGTCGAGCCCGATTACCTCAAAGTGCTTCGACTCCAGCTAAAGCGCGGTCGATTCCTGACCAGTGCAGACAATGAATATTCGTCCAGTGTGGCTGTAATCGACGAAACAATGGCCAACAAGTACTTTCCTGGGCAAAATCCAATCGGTCAACATCTCGACCTTGATACCGATCCTCAAAGCCCTGTCAGACTACTTCAGCCAGAGATCGTTGGTATCGTAGCGCACGTAAATCAATGGGGTCTCGGTGTCGATGCTTCCAGTCCGACGCGGGAACAGATGTATTTACCGATCGCTCAGATGCCGGATAAGCTGATGAGCGGTTTTGGACAACAAATACGAATGTACGTGCGCGGCTACCGCAACGCCATCAACTTCGAGGCGTTTCGTCAGCAGCTTCTCTCTCTCGACCGCGGATTAGTCGTTTTCGATAATCTGTCGATGGAACAAATCGTTTCTCGGTCTATCGCGAGCAAGCGCTTCACGATGGTGCTTCTCGTCGTTTTCGCTGGGATTGCACTTATTCTGGCAAGCATAGGAATATACGGAGTCGTTTCGCAGCTCGTCGGACAGCGCAGGCAGGAGATCGGAATACGTATGGCTCTCGGAGCTACACCGGTTCAGGTGTTGCGCATGATTCTTACCGATGGCGGCCGCATGATTCTGGCCGGTACTGGCGTTTGCGCTCACACGCTGGATGTCTAGCATGCTGTTCGGTGTAAAGCCGACTGACCCCCTCACGTTCGCTCTCGTGGTTCTTGCTCTTTGCTCAACTGCACTAGTGGCCTGTTATACTCCCGCGGTGAGAGCTATGAAAGTAGATCCCGTGGTCGCGCTGCGGGAGGAATAGTGTTGCCTAAACCTTCGTTTGCGCAACTGTAATCCTGAACGGAGCCTGCTCCGCTTTCAATCAGGGACCGCATGTGCTCAGTGCCGGCATTCGAAGCTGGGTCCGACTTGGCGTGATCGCCGACAACTTCATTCATCTTGGCGCCCACCTCCCCGAGCAAGCTCATTCCCGGTAAATTCCCTCTCAGCCGACACCCCACGCTCCCCTGAAAATCCGCCTGCACGTCCCTGATTTTCATCACTATTGGGAAAGTAGCTAACCCAACGAGGAATGCTCGTTCGTGCCGTCCCCAAAGATTCGAAAGTCACTCTTGCTTGCGAGCAGCGTGCTGAATCCGCAGAATACGAATAGCTTCCCTTTGTTCGTCGATTCGGTAATAGATTAACAGCGGCGCATAGACCATGCGCCGGCGTGGCCGCGAGCCCGACTTGATAACCGCTCCCATATAGGGAAATGCCTTCAGGCGGTCGAGATAATTGAATAGGTCATTACCGAAGCGTTCAGTTGTGTCTGGGTGGTGCTCCCGCGACCATTCAAATATCTCTTCAAGATCGGTTAGCGCGCGCGTTTGGTAGAGGATCTTAAAAGCCATTCACGGAAACGTTCCCGTGCTTCTTCGACCGTAATAAACTGCTTTTCATCGTCGGTATCGCGCTCTTCGAGAATCGCCAGATCCTCAGACGTTAGCTCGATTTCTTCGGTCGAAACGAACGGATCGAACTTCTGCGGTTCCGCCATAGCCTCTTGTATTTCAGCACGTTTCAATAGCTCCAGCGCCTGGCACGACTTGCGGAGCCATCAATTTTGCCCGCCCGAGGCGGAAATTACACCGTGAAGGTCTCTTATTCGGTGACAAACACCGCGGGTTTTCGGGAGAACGGGTACTTGCATAAACCTCCGATGCTGTTGAAAAACTCGGTTTGCGTCGCTGTCGGCGCCTTTCATGGGGCCTAGAAATGTTCACCCTGCGCTTCGCGATCGCGTATATCGGGTCTAATCGCGCATTTTTTCGGGCAAAGTCGCGCGCTCAAGCTGAGGCGAGTTTTTCAACAGCATCCTTCGTTTGCGCAGCTGTAAGTCTGAATAGAGCCTGCTCCGCTTTCAGGTTCAGGGACCGCATGTGCTTAGTGATTGTACTGTGCGGTCATCGAGAAAGGTGAAAGTTGGCCAAAAATTACCGCCGGTTCTTAAGTTAGCGCTTATGGGCGCTTGACCCCGGCCCCCCGGTTGTGCGCGTGGTTCCTCAAAGTGGTACAAGGGTTACACCGCTATGAATATGACAACGCTGTCACGGCGAACTATGTTGGGAGCAACCGCGGCAGGCGCGGCGTTTTCACCGCTTACCGCTACAGCCCAAACGTCATTCGAACCAGCCCCGCCGACCGGTCCCACCACCGCGACTGCCGAAGATCGCGACCGCCGCGAACAATGGTGGCATCAGGCACGCTTTGGGATGTTTGTACACTTTGGCCTCTACAGCGTTCTGGGCCGCCATGAATGGGCCATGGAGCAGGAAGGGATCCCCATTGCCGAGTATCAGTTGCTGGCAAAGCAATTCAATCCGCAACCCCACGCGGCAAGAGCTTGGGCAAGACTGGCGAAAGCCGCGGGGATGAAATACATGGTGATGACCACAAAGCACCATGAGGGCTTTTGCCTGTTCAACACAAAGCTGACCGACTATTGCGCCCCGAAACAGGCGGCAGGCCGGGATCTGGTGGCTGAGTATGTCGAGGCAGCGCGCGCGGAAGGTCTGCGCTTCGGCTTCTACCATTCGCTCATGGACTGGCATCACCCGGATGGCGCACGCTGTGCAACTGACGAGGCGGCCCGACGTCGATTCGTCGATTACATTCACGGACAGGTCCGCGAGATCTGCACCAACTACGGCAAAGTGGACATTCTTTGGTACGACGTCAGTTGGCCCTTGAAGCCAGAGGGTTGGGAGTCCGTCAAGATGAACAAAATGGTTCGGCAACTGCAGCCCGACATTTTGATCAACAACCGGTCCGGCATTCCCGAGGACTTCACGACTCCGGAACAGCATATACAGGCTGGCGCAGCGCCCTGGGAAGCTTGCATGACGATGAACGACAGCTGGGGCTTCCAGCGGGCCGACGATAATTGGAAAACTCCGAAAACCGTGGTGCGGAATTTATTAACTTGCGCCCGCGATGGAGGAAACTACCTCTTGAACATCGGTCCGGAGGGCGATGGTTCCATACCCGAACCCTCCGTTGCGATCCTGACGGAAGTTGGAACCTGGATGGAATCGCATGGCGACCTGATTCATTCGGCCGAGCCGTGTAGCGTCAAGCGATCTGAATTTGCTGCTTTTACCCGGCAGGGAAACACCTTGTTCATACACGCTTATTTCTGGCCGGGGCAAACTCTTTCTGTCGGCGGTCTGCAACGAAAAGTCCTCTCGGCCAAGATGTATCGAACGAAAGAACCCGTTAAGTTTGAGCAGGAGGAATTCCGCGTGCGGTTCACCGGCCTCCCGGGCGGACCTCCTGACCCGATTGCAACGGTTCTCGAAGTGGAGTGTGACGGCGTTCCCGCGCAAGACATGAATGCAATTCGAACCGGCCGCCAACGGGAGGGTGTCTAGCTTTTGGAAACGGTACTGTCAGAGTGCGGCTGGGTGGAGGCGATCTGCGGCCCGATGTTCTCTGGAAAAACGGACGAGCTCATCAGAAGATTGCGCCGCGCCATCATTGCGCGCAAGCGTGTTCAGGTCTTTAAGCCCTCCATCGACAGGCGTTATTCGGAAAATGAGATCGTGACGCATGCCGACGTTCGCATGCAGTCGGAAGCTTTGGGCTCAGCCACGGAAATACTCAGCAGGACCGATTGGCGCACGGAGGTAGTTGGTATCGATGAAGCCAACTTCTTCGGAGACTCTTTGGTTGATGTCGTCAACCAGCTTGCCAACGGCGGAAAACGAGTTTTAGTCGCGGGCCTCGACACCGACTTCTTGGGACGTCCGTTCCCGCCCATGCCGGATCTGTTAGCGACGGCTGAACTGATTACGAAAACTCTGGCGATTTGTACAAGGTGCGGAAACCCGGCCAAACACAGCCAGCGACTCACCGAGTCGGACGACCTGATCCTGGTCGGTACGGCCGATGCTTATGAGCCGCGCTGCCGAGCCTGCTTTCAACCAGGATCTCCTCGTCAAGAGGTTCTGGAGTTTGTCTCCGATGCATCCGCCGGGATTTCAGGTTCGACTTGAAACATAATAGAAAGAAGGCACGTCTAGTCGGCTAACCTTCGAGATCGATTCGTGCGTTTCAAAGCTTCACCTAGGAAGATTCAATGAGTACCAACCCACAACAGCCTACTTACATAATTCCCTCCCCTTCAAGCCCAAACTGGAAAACTCCGGTCCTGGTGGGTTTTCTGATTCTGCTTGCCGCCACAAACATCTACCTGTTCACTCAATTGCGGCAATTGCGCGCTGAGCATGGCACCGAAATAGCCAAAGTGAGGGACGATCTCAACAGCTTGAAAGTGGATTCGTCGGAGGCCGTGCAGCGGTCTCTTCGAAGTGTACAAACGTTGCAGTCTTCCCTTCAAGCGCAGCGTCGCGCCGCCGATCGCGCCGTAGGTCAGGCCAAGGTGGATGCCCAGAGGCGCGTCGAAGCTTTGCAGTCGCAAGTCACAGACGAGCAGGCCAAGGCGCAGCAGGCCATCAATGCCGTGAAGCAAACTGCGGATACAGCGACTAGCAAACTAAACGACGTCACTACCGATGTCGGCTCGGTAAAGACTGACGTTCAGACCACCAAAGGCCAATTGCAGGACACCATTGCGAACTTGAAACGGGCTACCGGTGAGTTGGACAGCCACTCCAGCCTGATTGCAACTAACGGCAAGGAACTGCAGGCTCTACGTGATCTGGGGGAGCGCAACTACTCTGAGTTCAAGATCTCCCGTTCGAAGCAGTTCACGAAGGTGGGCGAGGTGATGATTGCACTGCGAAAAGTGGACGTGAAAAGAAATAAGTTCACGATCGCAGTGACGGTCGATGACAAAACCGTTGAGAAGCGAGATCGAACCGTGAATGAGCCGATCCAGTTCTACACCTCCAAGGCGCGTCAACCGGACGAAATAGTGGTCAACAGTGTCAATAAGAATGAGATTGCCGGCTATCTGGCGACGCCGAAGGTCCAAAACGGCCGGGCTGGATCCTAGTAGAATAAAGAAATAACTATATGAGATATCCGGAACCACTCATCACGCCCATGCGCCGTGACCTGACGCAATACGGAGTTCGGGAAGCCCGCACGCCTGAAGAAGTCGACCAGGTCGTCGGATCGGAAAACGGAACTGTCCTGATGGTCGTCAATTCTGTCTGCGGTTGTGCGGCCGGCAAAGCTCGTCCGGCAGTTGGAATGGCGCTGGCGCATTCCACTCGGCCAGACGTGACGGCCACTGTGTTTGCCGGTGCGGATCTGGAAGCGGTAGCGAAGGTCCGGGAACTTCTGGCCGGATACCCTCCGTCGTCACCTTCCATGGCGCTCTTTCGTGACGGGAAACCGGTTTTCGTTTTACATCGGCACCAGATTGAAAGCCGTCAGGCGCCTGAAATCGCTCAAATCTTGACGCAAGCCTTCGACCAATTTTGCGTTGAAGCAAAACAATAGTTTATCGTTTAGCTGTTCCGTAGAGTCCGCGTTGCGCTATATATTCGCGGACCTCTGCGGGCACCTCTGAAACCGTTTCTCCGGTCGATAGTCTTGCTCGTATATCGGAGCTTGATATCGGAAGATCTAAGCCTTCCAGCGGCAGCACCCGTGCTCCTTCCGGAAAAAGATAGTCTTTCCCTGGCCGCGACACAACGATGAACTGCACCAGATGCACCAAATCCTGCCATCGCTTCCAAGTCAGCAGTTCATCGAAAGCGTCCGCGCCGATGAGAAAGAACAACTGATCTTCCGGAAGCAGGTCGGTTCGAAATCGCTCCACCGTGTCAATCGTGTAGTTCTGATCTCCGCTCGCTTCGAGTCTTGATGGGACAAACGACGAATAGGGAGCACAGGCGATCTCGACCATGCGGAAACGATCCTCATAGGGACTCAGAACAGTGCTCCCTTTATGCGGCGGGTTGGCGGCCGGCACAAAGAGAATGCGGTTCAGAGTATACGCTTTCAGCGCCTCATTTGCGATTCGAAGATGCGCAATATGTATCGGGTCGAAGGTTCCTCCGAACAGGCAGATGCGCTCTGGTTCACGTTGATCCGGCATATCAGGCGACTAGGTCGTAGTCTCTTTTCGGAAGCCCCGGATCGCTGGAGATCTGCTCGGCTGCCGCATCGCTGGCTAGTTCGTCACAGCGATTATTGTCTTCATGCAAGGCGTGGCCTTTCGTCCAGGTCCACTCAATCGTATGCGCATTCACTAGTTCATCCAGCACAATCCAAAGGTCCTGGTTTACGACAGGTTTGTTGCTTGCGGTCTTCCAGCCTTTTTTCTTCCAGCCGTGAATCCAGCTTGTCATCCCGTTCTTTACGTATTCAGAGTCCGTGATAATTTCAACCGCGCATTTTTCGTTCAGCCGCTTCAAACCTTCGATCACCGCGGCCAACTCCATCCGGTTATTGGTGGTTCGCGGACTACACCCGAAGGCCTCGCGTTTATGTTTGCCATACCGCAGAATACAAGCCCAACCGCCTTTGCCGGGGTTGCCTTTACAGGCCCCGTCTGTGACCAACTGAACTTGCTTCAAGCGACTCCGGCTGGCTCCAACGCCGGCGCTGTACTGAGTTGCTCCGAGAAGAAGTGGTCCACAATCTCCAGGATTTGAACCGCTTCGTGCGCTCGATAGATCTCCGTTCGGAGCTTGGAACCGTTTCGGACGCCGTGGGTGAAGTAAGTAGCGAACTGTTTCATTTTGCCGATCGCATCCGATGATTTATGTTCTTCGAGCATCAGATAGTAAGTTCTCATCATCTGGTAACGCTCGTGGTCCGGCGGGACTGTGTACGTTCCAGTTTCCATGTACTGTTCAATCTGGTGAAAAATCCAAGGGTTGTAGGAAGCGGCGCGTCCCACCATCACGGCATCGCACTGCGTCTCGCGATACATGCGAAGAGCTTCTTCGGGCGTGGTGATGTCGCCATTCCCAATTACAGGGATTTTTACTGCAGCTTTGACCTCTGCGATTCTGGACCAGTCCGCGCGTCCGCTGTATCCTTGCTCTCTGGTACGAGGATGAAGCGCCACCGCCGCAAGCCCATTGGCCTCGGCGATTTGCGCCATACGAACCGCTACCAGTTCCTGGTCACTCCAGCCGGCCCGAAACTTGCATGTCAACGGAATCGAGATGGCTGAACGCACCTTCTGCAGGATCGATTCCACCAAGGGCAGATCTCGGAGGAGACCCGATCCTCCATTGCATTTAACAACCTTGTTGACCGGGCACCCGAAATTTATATCAACAATATCGAAGCCTCTGTCCTCGCAAACTCGCGCCGCGTCCGCCATTACGTCCGGATCTGAACCGAAGAGTTGGCAGGCAATCGGGTGCTCCTCCGGCTCAAAATACAGATAGCGAAAAGTCCGGGTCGGCTTCTTTGCTTTACGGGTGCTGACAACTCCATGGGAACTGGTGAACTCGGTCATCAGGAGCCCACAGCCGCCCTGGTTCCGAATTAAACGGCGGAACACAGTGTCCGTCACGCCGGCCATTGGCGCCAGGACCGTCGCCGGACGCACAGCTAAATTGCCAACCTGGTAGGCACACGGAAAACCGGATTTGAACTGATCAGACATGAACGACCATGCTCGGATAAGCTTATTTTAACTGGGCGCCTGTACACGGAACAGGCGGCGTATACGTTTTCAGTAATATGGGGATGCCGTGAATTCAACAAACATCGTCAAGGTTGTGGCGGCCTTCGTGGGCGGCATGGTAATCGCCCTTGGAAGTTCGCTGCTGTATCTGCAGGTAAGCAACCGGGCCTCGAGGGAATCGCCCTCCTTCGTTTCACCCTCGAGCGCCCCTCGGTCTGCGGTCAACAGAACTGAGCTTCCACAAAGCCTACCGGACGCTGGAAGTTCGCAGCCCGAGAGCGCCGTTGACGAAGCGCCTTCAATACCGCCCAAACAAGTTGCGGCGAACCGTCCAACTACACGTCAATCTCGACCTTTGAAAGCGTCGGTTAAGCCCCTTGATCTCGCTAAAGACACCGCTGTCGAAGCGAGAGAGCGGACTTCCCCAACGGAACTGCAGGCCCAAGCCTCGCCGCCACTTCCCGCTATTCCCCAACCCGTTCCTTCAAGGCCAGTCGGACCGCCTCCTACTGTAGAGACTCCTGCGGCCGTTGCAGTGCCGCGACGTGAGCCGAGGACCGTGACGCTTGCACCGGGAACCAGCTTGATTATTCGGCTTGGCGAAACATTGTCAACAGATCACAACTATACGGGCGACACCTTCCGAGCCACTCTGGACCAGCCCATCATCTCGGGATCCGCCATCATTGCCGAGCGCGGTTCGAAGGTGCTGGGGCGAATCGTCAACGCCCAGCGAGCCGGCCGTGTTCAGGGCGTTTCTGATCTCAGCCTCACGCTCTTCGAAATTCACACCACGGACGGTCAACGCGTTTCAATCCAAAGCAGCTCCGTGGATCAGAAAGGTCCAGTCGGACGTAAAGGAGACGCAGCCAAAGTGGGAGGCGGCGCAGCATTGGGCGCAATCATCGGAGCGATTTCGGGCGGAGGGAAAGGCGCGGGAATCGGTGCTGGCGTTGGTGGTGCGGCAGGCGCGGGCGATGTGCTTTTGACTCGCGGAAAACCGGTAGTTCTCCCAAGTGAGTCTCGTCTGGTATTCAGCTTGGCCTCGCCAGTAGCCATCACTGAGAAACTCAATTATTGACCAGCCACTTGGAGGCATCCAGGCGGCGTGGCGATTCTTTCTTTTCCACTTCTTCCAGCTCTTCGCTATTGGCCGGATGGAGATCCTTGAATTTTCTTGCCGAAGGCAGAACATGTCTCTCCAGAGAGCCGACAGTCTGGTTATAAGTGCTCACCGTCTTCTCGATGGCGTCGCCAAGTTTGGCAAAATGTTCGTGAGCCGTGAGCAAGCGCTGGTAAAGGTCGCGGCCGGTTTGCTGGATTTTCGTCACGTTTTCCGCAACCGCTTGCTGCCGCCACCCGTGCGCCACCGTGAGGAGCAGCGTGATGAGGGTGGTTGGCGTGGCGAGTAAAACCCGGCGCTCAACGCCGAAATCCAACAAAGTTGGATCCTGCTCCAGAGCAGCACTGAAGAGCGATTCCAACGGCAAGAACGCCACAACGAATTCGGGCGAGCAGGTAAGTCGTTGCCAATACGATTTTTCGCCCAGTGACTTAACATGATTTCGTATTTGTCGGGCGTGCTCGCCGAGAAGCCGAACACGTTCAGAGTCCACCTGCGCTTCAATCGCCAGCAGGTAGGCTTCGAGTGACACCTTTGAATCCACTACCACTTTGCATTCGTTAGGCAAACGTACGATCAGGTCCGGCCTTTGATTTCTCTCTCCGAAGAGAGTTTCCTGTTCAGCGAAATCGCAGTACTCCAACATGCCGGCAAGCTCGACCACCCGGCGTAGCTGCATCTCTCCCCAGCGCCCCCGTTGAATGGGAGATCGCAATGCCGTCTTCAAATCGTCTGCTGACCGGCGTACCCGCTCTTGCAGCTGCGTGAGAGCCTGGACTTGCGCGGTCATTCCCTCATAAGCGCCGACCCGCGACATCTCGATGGCCCTTACCTGCTCCTCGAAGCGCTGCAACGATTCGTTGACCGGTTCCACAACATGCTGCATCTGCTCCCGGCTGCGATCGAGAAACAGCTGGCTGTTTTTATCCAACGCTTCAGAAGCAAGCGAACGAAAACGATCTTCCAGTTGCTGCTGTGTCTGCGTAAGTAGCCGCAGCTGCATCTCGGAAAGTTCATGCACCTTGCTGTTTTCGGCCTCTTGTAAGAGAAGCGAGCGCTTGGTCTCTTCCAGCTGCTCTCGCCGATCTTCACTTTTCTCTTCCGCCTCACGGGCCGCCCGCCGCCAGCGCCTTGTCTCTGCCATTTGGATCACGGCGAAAGCTCCCGCCGCGCTGGCGAGGACAAGCAAAAGGAAGATCAGCCCAGTCACTTCTTGAATCCTGTTTCGGCCTTGAACTGTTCGAGCGTATTAAAAACAATCGGACAATATACAGCTCGGTCGGGCATGTGCCACATTCGGCTCAAAAGCGAGCCGTTGCCTTTGACAAGGTGTGGAAAAAGCTCACAGGTATGAGGACGACTCTCGTAAACCGAACACAGATTGCCTTCCAGAAAGACACAGCCGTTCTCTGTCTGCTTCAGGATATGGCCCTCGTCCTCGCTTTGCACCGTGTAATGATTCAGGACGTCTGACACGCTCATGCTGAGATACTTAGCCAATCTTTCTACATCTCGTTCCGTAACCTGGGTGGTAGCCACTCGGCAACAATTGGCGCAAGCCGTGCAATCGATGGCGTCTTCAATGGATTGGGCGATTGCTTTGAAGCGCTTTTCGACGAAGTTGTGCCGCTTCATCCAAGCGCGGAAACGTTGGTTCTCTTCGCGCTGTTTCTCCCCATTTCGTTTTATTTGCACCAGGTCGGTGATCATTACGGCTTCCTCCAGTATCCCAGCTTTGTTCCCAGGTTCTAAACATAGAAAGGCAAAATTGTTCGCGCGGGACCGTTCCATTTTGCCGTGACGTCTGATAATGGAAGGGTGACAGACCAACTATTCCTGTCCCTCTGGCTCGGTCGGAAGAGCCGGCCTAATCGTCTTCGCCACTTCGACAAGCTGCTCAGAACTTTTCCGTTTTCACAGCGTGAGCAGCCGCAGTCGGTCATTTCAGTTTTGGCGATCGATTCCACTGAGCCTCCCATTCTCGAGCGCCCCATCAACGGACCTTTAGACGTTGATGAAGTGGTAGAGATCCTGCGAGAGTACGACGGAGACGACGTAGCGTATGAAGTCGAAACCTGGTGGGATCTATGGACGTTCGATGACGATTGGAAACTGACGCCCGCGCGTGTGCTTTTGTCTTGTTTCGGTCCCGAGTTCGACAACGGAACAGACGCGCAAGCCGGCGAGCAGGAGGATCTACGGATTGACTTTGGCGTAGATTCGCACTATCTTCCGGATCTTGACATTCCGGGCGGCGGTAGACTGACTGAATCGAATATCAGAAGCTTGCTCCGTCTGGTGCATGAGCTCGATTCCTCTCTCGATCTAGCGAAGCGACAACTTCAAAGTGAGTCGGGGGAGAACTTCGCGGACCGGCTGCAGCAAGCGCTAAGCGTAACCGACAAAGTCCAGTGAGAACCGCCGCTTAGTGGAAGCCGATCGGAATGTCCTTTGAAGTAAAGTACACGCCGAAGCTGATGCGGCTATCGGCTGGAACGTTCAGGTTCCCGAGATTGCTGAACCTGAGATAGTCGTAGCGAAGGCTGAGGCCGACATGGCGCATGACGTTGTAGGAGTAGGATGCGTCTAAACCAACCGCAGCCTGTTGGGCATTGATCACGTTGGCGGCACTCGACAATCTTGAGAAATACCCGCCGGCCGACAGGTTCGAACGCCGCATCGTGTACATGTAGTATCCGTTCACATTAATGGTTTTCGACGCCAGATAAAATCCGTTTCCCGGTCCAATGCTCTGGCCGCCGCTCACGCTGACTGTCGAACGCCTCATCAGCCGAACTACGGTTCCCTGAAGGTAGGGGATGATTGTGGTTTGATTGTAGTGCCCGACTACGTATATGGGAATTAATTGCTGCTGGTTCTGCAGCAAGACCGGAATCAGGACTGTTCCAACTGAATTTGATCGGCTGATACCGCCTGAACCGCTTACCTGCCAGTGCGACGCAAACTCATGGCTCAACGTGGCGTAACCAGCATCAACGTTGCTGTCACCGCCGGCGTGCTGGTAGTGATAAAGGCTGTGCGAATAAGATCCCGAAAGAGTAGTTCTTCGCGTCAGCCGATAGTGAACCGAGCCCAGGCCAACGATATTGTTGCTTCCGATCGTTTCGAAGCCTGTGTAGCGGTTTAAAAAGTAAGAGGCTGAGACTTCATAACTCAAGCGCAGGCTTTGCTGATACTCGGCGCTTAGGGTCGTGCCTTCGAATTTCGTTCTCGAAGACAGTGGGTTTAGGGGGACCAGAACAGAAGGGTTTTGAACACTCGGAGCACTGCTGTAGTAGGTTCCGCCGGCGTAGAAAATACCGGCCGATTCCCCAAGACTGAAGTTCCAGCGTTTACCAAGACGTTGGTAAAAAAAAGCTAAGCTTTGATCGGTACCACTGCCGAACCCTTGCGTTTGGTAATCACGGTAGTCGCCGTGGTAATCCAGCGATACCGTTCCCTTCGAGAACTGATGATATCCGGACGCGCCGCCACCGACATCGATGCCGACGCCGCTGCCCGAGTTGGCCGCGCCGAGATAAGTTCCGTTCGAATCGAACACTCCGTCTGCGAACGCGAAGAAGTTAAAGAAATCTTTTGCTGCTTCGTATGGCCGCCCAAGCAAAGGCGGAGCCGTGTTGCCCGGCGTCTGACCACCGCCGTACTGAGCAAACAGGGGGCATACGGGAACGATTAACGCAATCAATACAACTAATTTCACCAAATCTCCGACTTTTCGCGAACCTTCAGTCTGCCGAACACACCACACTGTGTCAAGCCTAGTGTTGGTTCAGGGCTGGTACTCTCATCTCAGATTGCGTGTTGCGCTGATCGGCTACGGAAATGTCGGTAAAGCTCTGATGAAGCTCGTTTTGTCTAAGCAAAGCTGTCATCGATTTTCGATTGTCGGCGTTCATACGCGATCGCATGGGACTGCTTACGACGACAAAGGGCTCGAGCCCGGATTTACTTTCGGACCAGCAGCCGCGACAGTTGAAGAATTTCTGGGGGTGAGTAGGCCCGATGCGGCGGTGGAAATCACAACTCTCAACCCGGAGAGTGGTGAACCTGCTTTGTCTTACATCCGCTCTGCATTGACCCGAAAAATACATGTTGTTACAGCCAACAAAGGTCCGATCGCTCATGCTTATAGTAGTTTGCGTGATCTGGCTGGTCATTGGGGAGTCAAACTTCGCTTTGAATCAACCGTAATGGACGGAACTCCCGTATTTAATATGGTGCGGAATAATCTTCCGGAAGCGAGAGTGCTGGGGTTCACGGGAGCCGTGAACTCTACTTCCAAGCTGGTCGTAGCGGCCATGGAACGTGGGCTCAGCATGCAGGAAGGAATTGCTGAAGCACAGGCGAAAGGGGTGGCGGAGTCGAACGTGGCTTACGATCTCGACGGGTGGGACTCCGCTGTTAAAACGGCATCACTCGCCAACGTTCTGATGGAGGCTCAGGCGACGCCCCTGCAGGTTTCGCGAACAGGTCTGGGAGATCTTACAACCGAGGCGGCAGTGGAGCATGCCAGGAATGGGCAGACTGTGGTGCTGGTGAGTCGTGCACATACTCGGGAAGATGGATCGGTTGAACTTGCAGTGGCGCCTGAGGTCCTGCCTCGAACCGATGTTCTGGCGATGGCACGAGGCACATCGAACGCGCTGCTTATTCATACTGATCTTATGGGGACCATCGGTACGATGGCGATCGATCCTGGCGTTGAACAAACCGCCTACGGAGTCTTCAGCGATTTGATCGACATCGCCCGGTCCCCGTAGGCACTTTCGACTTTCTCCAGGTCGGGCGGTTCCCCGAACTTGGCGCACTTCCAGTCGGGGTTAATTGCTCTACACAATCCAGTGAGAACTGTTCCGGGGCCGACCTCGACAAATCGGTTGATACCTTTCTTACTCAGCTCCCGAATACTATCGGTCCAGCGGACCGGATTGGGTACCTGCTCATACAGACCGCGCCGGGCGTCCGCCCCGATCCGTATTTCCCTGGCTTGCCAGTTATTGATCAGGGGGATTTGCAGGTCGCCAAACGCCGTAGCGTCCAGATCTGGCTTCAGCTGCTGTTGCGCCGGGGCCATGAGTTCGCAGTGGAAGGGGGCACTGACCGGAAGCGCGATGGCTCGCTTAGCGCCGGCTTGCTTGGCCAGTTCCATGGCCCGCTCGACAGCCTCTTTGTGTCCTGCGATCACGACCTGCTCCGGCGAATTAAGGTTGGCGGCACTCAGGATTTGTCCTTGAGCCGCAGTTTGGAGTATTTCCGCTAGTTTTCCTTCGGGCAGCTTCAGGAGGGCGGCCATCGCGCCGATTCCTTCGGGAACCGCGGTCTGCATGTACTGCCCGCGTTTCTGGACTAGGCGGACGGCATCGGAGAAGCTTAGCGACCCGGCAGCGACCAGGGCCGAATATTCGCCCAGGCTGTGACCGGCAACAAAATCCGGCTTGTATCCCCTTGATTCGAGTACGCGGTAGGCGGCGGTTGAAACGGTCAGGAGGGCTGGCTGCTGGTTTTCGGTTTTTTTGAGCTCGTCCTCCGGACCGGCGAAACAGAGGTCCGACAAATGGAAGCCCAGGGCTTCGTCGGCCTCTTCAAATACCTGCCGAGCTTCTTCGAATTGGTTTGCCAGACCTAGCCCCATACCGACGTACTGGGAACCTTGACCAGGAAACAAGAAAGCGATGTCTGCCATGCATAAGTCATATTACGCGAGGTACTTAGCTCGCCTGAGATTACTCCGAAGCGGTTCTGTGGGGAACACCGTCTGTCATATAGTGGGACTAATGACGAAGAAAAAACCGATAATCGAGTCAGTGGTCGCTCCAGAGATTCTGGAGCTGGCGAGGAAATCGGTTGAGCCGGAGAAGCCCGCGCCCAGTAAGCGCTGCGCCGTTTGCGGGGCCAATTGTACGCCGCTCACGGGTCCGCATCATGAGGCGGACGAGGACCTATGCTGGGTTTGCCGGCGGCTGAAGATCAGCGCTTGGCGCGACTCCGACCAGCAGATGTCGGCTCAAGAGTAAGCGTTTTCATCGACGTAGGGCAATATTACGGAACGAACCCCGGTTTGGGTTCGTATTTTCAAATTTCCTGGACGACCGTATCGAAGAGCCGGCCGAGCATTCCTTCCAATTCTGGTCTTGAGATGGCGGTGGGGTCGTAGGCATGTTCCAAGACCATTCCGCTTAAAATTCCGTCGAGGGTTGTTCTTTGTAGGCCGCTCGAATCGGACTTGCGCTGGAATTTAAGTGGGAGGAGCCTGCGGATTTCGTCCAACTGCATTTTGGCTTTGATGCTGCGATGCGCCTGAGCCAATTTGGCACGAAGCTTGCCTTGCCTTAAAGCATAGAGCTTAAACTCGAGTACTAGAATCGACCATTGTTGATTTGTGGCCCGGCTTACATAGTAATTCCGAACCTGTCGCAGCTTTTCCTCTTCATCGGGGCAGTTTTCCAAGACCTTTCGAAATTGGTCGAGGTGGATGGCGGCTTGCTCCTCAACCAGAACCAGAAAGAGATCTTCCTTACTGTTGAAGTTGGCGTAGAAAGCGCCGCGGGTATGCCCTGCTTCGACTGCGATGTCGTCGATGCGCGCCGCTTCGAAGCCATGGCGGGCGAAGACTCGGCGGGCCGCTGCCAGGAGTTTGCGCCGGGTGGCTTCGGTCTTCTGTTGATGCTTGTTCAAGACAGCAGCGGGCACGCCTAGAATTATATACACAAACGTACGTATTGTGATACATCTATGTATGTACTTGAAGTTGAGAAGATTCAGGCGTAGATTGGGGGGGCCCGCCCGGGTGATGGTTTTGGCCGGGCTGAGCTGTGTTCTGTTCGGGCAGGGACCGACTTCGAGCCCTGGCGCGTCGGGATCAAGCCGGGCGAATTCGCTTCCGCTTTCGGGGCGTGGCGGTCAGTCAGGAAGCGTAGAGGCTCAGCAATCGGCGGCTCCGGGAACTGGAGTGGCCACGGTAAACAGTTCAGTACAGGTGTCCGGGGACTTCGCCGGAGCGGTTCCGGGAGGCAATGTTCCAAACGGACCGATATCGCTTTCCTTGGCGGACGCAATCAAAAGGGGCTTAGCGGCTAATCTCGGTACGATCTCGGCTGACAATTCAATTCGAGCCTCGCGGGCGCAGCGGATACAGGAATTGAGCGCGCTTCTGCCGAACATCACGGCCAATGCGAGCGAGACCGTGACGCAGGTGAATCTGTCGGCTTACGGATTTCAGTTCAAGCTACCTCCGGGAGTGAATTTTTCGATTCCTTCGGTGGTGGGCCCGTTTGCGTATTCGCAACTGCAGGGCTCGCTGAGTCAATCGGTTTACGACGCGGTCGAGCGGCGCAACTGGCAAGCGAGTAAGGAGAGCGAGCGAGCCTCGCTTCTATCGGCAAAGGATACGCGTGAGCTGGTGGTGCTGGCGGTGGGAGGGACTTACTTACAGACGCTGGAATCGAATGCGAGGGTGAAATCGCAACGGGCGCAGGTGCAAAACTCGCAGGCCATTTACAACCAGGCGTTGACTCGCAAGCAGGCGGGCACCAATTCGAAGATTGACGTGATGCGCAGTCTCGTGGAATTGCAGACGGAACAGCAACGGTTGAGTTCGCTCCAGTCCGATCTCAGGAAGCAGAGAATTTCGTTGGCGAGGATTCTCGGACTGCCATTGGAAAGAGAATTGGTTCTCACAGAGCCGTTGGCCTTCACGGCTGATCCGATGCCAGAAGCGAATGCAGTGATCGAGCAGGCTATGACACGGCGGGCTGATTTGCAAGCGGCGCAGGCCCAGGTTCAAGCGGCTGAAAAACTACTGTCGGCTGCCCATGGCGAGCGGCTGCCATCGGCGTCGGTGACCGGCGACTACGGTGTTCTAGGGCCGAATCCAACCAGTGCGCACGGCGTGTTCGCAGTAACAGGTTCAGTGAACGTTCCGATCTGGCAAGGCGGACGGGTGAAGGGCGATGTGCAGCAAGCAGAGGCGACGCTGCGGCAGAGACGGGCTGAACTAGAAGATGCGCGGGTGGTGATTCAACAACAGGTGAGAAACGCACTGATTGAGCTTGAGACAGCCAGCGGACAGGTTCGTCTGGCGGAGAGCAATCGTGGCTATGCGGGGGAGACTTTGACGGAAGCGCGAGATCGATTTGCGGCGGGTGTGGCCACGACGGTGGAAGTGGTGCAAGCGCAGGAGCAAGTGGCGGGAGCAGAGAGCGACTATATCTCGAGTTTGTTCTCGTTCGATCTGGCGAAGCTTTCACTTTCCAGAGCGATGGGGCAGGCGGAAATGGACTTGCCGAACTTGCTGAAGGGGAATCATCCATGAGTACGCAGGCAGAAACACCGGTGACAATTACGACGGAGCGGCCGACAGTGGATAGCGCGGCAGTGGGAGGAAGCCCATCGAACGCTGGAAAGAGCAAGCGCGGGAGCCGGCGAAGAGCGTTCCTTATTTTTTTCGTGGTGCTGCTGGTGCTGGCGGCGGCCGGTCTTCTGTTCTGGATCCATGCGAGCCAGTTTGAGACCACCGATGACGCCCAAGTCGACGCTCACCTGAACCCAATCAGCGCGCGCGTGGACGGCACAATTACCAAGGTGTATTTGGAAGATAACCAGAGCGTCAAGGTTGGCGATTCGCTGGTAGACCTCGATTCACGAGATTATGAGGTCGCGATCGATCAGGCGCTGGCGCAACTGGCCCAGGCTCGCAGCATGGTTGTGGCACAGCAACCGAATGTGCCCATTACGGAAGTGGAAAATACGACCAACGTTGCGACGGGACGCTCCGACGTGGCCAATGCCAGGGCGGCGCTGGCGGCTTCGGAGCGCGACCGCGAGGTTAGTTCCGCCAGACTGGTGGAGTCCCAGGCGAACAATGCTCGTGCACAAGCCGATTTGGAACGGTACAAACTCCTCATTGCCAAAGAGGAGGTATCGCAGCAGGAATACGATCAGATTGTGGCGACGGCCAAGGCGCAGACGGCCACTGTGGCGGCGAATGAGGCTTCAGTTCAGTCGGCAGGACGAGTGGTAGATCAGCGGCGAGCTCAGCTCGAACAGGCTCAGAGTAGGTTAGATCAGTACGAGCACAATGGGCCGCGCCAGATGGCGATTCAGCGAGCCACCATCAAATCCAACGAAGCCAGTGCGCAGAGTTCGCAGGCGCAACTGGAACAGGCGCGATTGAGGTTGAGCTATTGCAAGATTGTCGCTCCGGTGGCCGGAATCATTATGAGGCGATCCGCAGAAGTGGGAGCACATATTTCGGCTGGACAGCAGTTACTGCAGATCGCGCAAGTGTCCGATATGTGGGTCACGGCCAACTTCAAAGAAACGCAACTGCGTAATGTGAGGCCAGGCCAAGCAGCGACCATTCATATCGATGCGTTGAAGCTGGATTTCAATGGGCACGTGCAGGATATCGGAGCGACTACCGGCGCGGTGTCGAGCGTACTTCCTCCCGAGAATGCGACTGGGAACTTCGTGAAGGTGGTGCAGCGCATTCCGGTGCGGATTCGATTCAAGCCTGATCAGCCGGGCTTGGAGCGACTTCGTCCGGGGATGTCTGCGGAGCCGCAAGTCAGAATCGGGGGCTGACGATGGCACTGCCGAAAGTTCCTCACGGCGATTGGAAGCCTAGACATAATCCGTGGGCGGTTGCCATGACGGTGACGCTGGCAACCTTCATGGAGGTGCTCGACTCTTCGATTGCCAACGTGTCGCTGCCGCACATCGCGGGATCGCTCGGCGCGACCTATGACGAAGCGACTTGGGTGCTCACCAGTTATCTGGTTTCGAGCGCCATTGTGCTGCCGATCTCGGGATGGCTTTCGACTGTGATCGGCCGGAAGCGCTTCTACATGCTGTGCGTGACGCTTTTTACGATCTGTTCGTTCCTGTGCGGGATTGCGAACAGCCTGCCGCTGCTGATTGTGGCGCGCGTACTGCAGGGTGCGGGAGGAGGCGGATTGCAGCCCTCCGAGCAAGCTATTCTGGCCGACACCTTTCCCGTGGCGAAGCGGGGTCAGGCTTTCGCCATGTATGGCATGGCAGTCGTGGCTGCGCCGGCGATCGGTCCTACGCTGGGCGGCTGGATTACGGATAACTACTCCTGGCACTGGATTTTTTTCATCAATATTCCGGTTGGTCTTCTGTCGCTGTTCCTCACCCAGAGGTTGGTAGAGGATCCGCCCTGGATTGCAAAAGAGAAGCAGTCCGGCATCAAGATCGATTACATCGGGCTGGCGTTGATCGTGATCGGCGTGGGCTGTTTCCAATTGGTTCTCGACAAGGGCCAGGAAAAAGACTGGTTCGCTTCGCCGTTGATTACGATCATGCTGAGCCTGGCTATCCCGGTGCTTGTTGCATTCTTTTTGTGGGAGTGGTTCCATGACGATCCGATTGTCGATGTCAGGCTTTTGCAGAATCGCAATTTTGGCACGGCGGTTTTCTTCTCGTTCGCGCTGGGCCTCGTTTTATTCGGTTCCACGGTTCTGATTCCGGAGTTCCTGCAGAGCAGCTTGGGTTATACGGCAGAAAGGGCGGGTTTGGCGTTGTCGCCCGGCGGATTAGTCCTGATGATGATGATGCCGATTGTCGGGAGGCTGACGGCGACGAAGGTAGACCCTCGGCTGTTGATCGCGATCGGATTTCTTGGCACGTCCATCACGCTTCACCTCATGACGATTGTGTATCTGCAGATCGACTTCCGGACAATGGTGCAGCTGCGGATGATTCAAGTGATGTTCCTGCCGCTGGTGTTCATTCCGATCAGCACGCTGAACTACGTTGGGGTGCCGCGCGAGAAGAACAACCAGGTGTCGGGGATGTCGAACTTTGCAAGGAATATTGGCGGAGCGATTGGGACATCGCTCTTAACGACATTTTTGGCGAGGCAGAACCAGACGCATCAGCGCAACTTCGCGGCGCATACGAATCACGCCAATTCAAACTTTCAACAGATGCTGGATGGCTTCAAGTCGGTATTCATGTCGCAGGGTTTCGATCCTGCCACCGCCACGACCAAGGCACTGGCGCAGGCGTACCGGGTGGTTCAGGCGCAGGCGAGTGCACTGAGTTTCGAAAGTAGCTTTTGGATAATGTCGGCCATTGTATTCTGTCTGGTGCCGCTTCCTTTTATCATGCGGCGTCCGAAAGCGGGGGAACAGCGGGCCGGCGCCGGACATTAGCGTACACTTCGCGGACAACCGCCGCTCATTAGTGGATTCTTCGCGGGCGGGTGCCGCTCAGTAGCGTATACTTCGATGTTCAGAGAACAGATGATCGTTACAGTTCAGCAGCACATTCTGCTGCAGCAACAGCAGATTCCGGGAGCGCGGGGAACTTTCTCGTGGTTACTCTCCGGGATTACGCTAGCAGCTAAGATGACGGAGTCGAAGATCCGCCGGGCCGGGCTTCTGGACATGGTGGGCGGCGTGGGCAATACCAATGTGCAGGGCGAGGCGCAACAGAAGCTGGATGTGTATGCCAATCAGGCTTTGCTGCATTGCCTGGCTTTGCGGGACAGCGTGGCCGTGCTGGTTTCAGAGGAAAACGAAGAGCCGGTGACGTTTGACCGTGCGCCGGAGACGGGCGAGTATGTGATTGTGTTCGACCCGCTGGATGGGTCGTCAAACATTGACGTGAACGTGAACGTCGGCACGATTTTTTCGATCTTTCGCCGGCCGAAGAATGTGGCGGGCAACTCGAGAGAGGCTGTTCTGCAGCGCGGGTCGGAGCAGGTGGCGGCGGGGTATGTGGTTTACGGGCCGTCCACGATTCTGGTTTATACGTCGGGCAATGGCGTGTTTGGATTTACGCTGGATCCGGCGATTGGCGCGTTTGTTCTGAGCCATGAGAATATGCGCATGCCTCGATCGGGGAACACGTACTCGGTGAATGAGGCCTATGCGGAAAGCTTTCCTGAGCCTTATCAACGCTTTTTATGCGGGCTGCGAAGCGGGACATATGGGCGCAGGTATGGGTCGCGGTATATCGGTTCTCTGGTGGCTGATTTTCATCGGACTCTGTTGAAGGGCGGGATTTTTTTGTATCCGCCTACGAATGCGTATGTGGATGGGAAGCTTCGGTTGTTGTATGAGGCGAATCCGCTGGCTTTGATTGCGGAGCAGGCTGGTGGGATGGCGACGGATGGAGTGGGCCGGATTTTGGATCTTCAGCCGAGTGATATTCATCAGCGGACTTCGTTTGTGGTGGGGAGTTCGGAGGAGGTTGGGATTTTGGCGGGGTTGTTTGGTTGATTGGGGGGTGGGGGCCGGCGCGGTTTTAAAGAGCGGTGAAATGGCTGGCGGTTAGTGTGTGATCCAGACAGCGATTTGGGAGTTTAGCCACTTGTGCGAGTCGCCCCTGATGCGGACAAGTTGATCTTTTGAATTGGCGAACCATCGGTCCACCTCCCCAGAGAGGCTGATACTTTCAACGATCTATGGCGCTCGATGAGAGATGTTCTTTGTAGAGCTGGCGTATTGCTTACCGTCTTTGATTGTCGTGCCGAATCTTTTTTTTGCGGCCCGGCATGAAGAAGATTTTCATTTAACTGCACGGGCATTCCCAGAATGTCTCGGCTTGTGCGATTCCCGAGGGCACGAGTAATTGCCGAAAATCTGAACTTGATTTCCAAAGTTTTTTGGAAAAGCTGAATTGATCAAGTCTGATCGAGACCGGCCTTACTCGGCAGGTCTCGCTATTTAAGATTCAAAGATTTCAGCCGGGCACGCCTTGCTTTAACGACAATGGCAGAATAAGCAATTGCTTTTTCTATTCCATCCGGTAACTCTGAAAGGTTCAACAAGTGTTTCCCAATTAATTCAGCGTCGAACCCCGAACGGATAGCTTCTCCACTCAATTCGTCAATCGTGAGCTTGGGTCGGTTTTCGGTCTGATCCTGCGGTGGCGTCGGCGAATCGAACAATGCGGGCTGGTCCAAGTTCTTTACCCTTGGCTTCTCGTGACGAACCGGTAATTTTATCTGAGGCGGACTCACCGCTTTGAGACTAGGTAAATTCGCCCTTTGCCGAATCAAGATAGTCTCTCCAAAATGTAAGCGCAACCACTGCCAGCTCGTGCCGTCTGCCCGTCTCGCTAGGTAGTTGTCTCCAGCTATGTTTGCCTCACCTAATCCAGCGACGAAGAGTTTGCCGTCAGTTTTACTCAGGGCGTCGATTTGAGCCTGGGGCGCTCGCCAAGAGAGTAGATCTGGGTATCTGAAGCTTGAGGAATCCTTCTGGCCTGAGCTAATCCTTGCTAATCTCGTGGCTTCACATGCGATATAGTCTCTGTCCATGAGAATCGCAGTAGGAGCGACATTAGCGGACGCGCCCTTCAATGCCCCGACCATCGTTGCAATGGTGTCTGTGTCAGTGTTCAGAGTATTGGCTACACGTGCAAGAAGCTTCAGTGGCTCCTCTACTCGATAAGTCCACGCGAGCCAAGATGCAATCAGAGTCGTTTTTGTCGCCGAGCCACGACTTGAAGGTTCAAAGCATTCTAAGCGTTCGTACGCGGGTTTAAATGCATCTGCAGACTCAGATTCGATCTGGTTAAGGTTTATAAGGTCGTTCTCGCATTCAAGCCGGACAGATTCGCATGCTTGTTGTATTGAAGTTCTAGACTTCGCTTCCCACGCTGGCAACCAAAATGTCCGTAATTCTGAATCCTCACGTACAAATCGGGGGATTTCGGAAGCCCAATTAAGACCTTCTTGCCAAGTCTTAGGATCAGTAGCAACGCCATTCTTAATGGTCTCTCCTAAGCAGAAAGCATGAAAAACCGCACCGAAGATGGCTCGTATGTGTCCGTGTGTGCAGACCGCGTTCCTTATGACTTCGGGGATGTATTCAACGGGACTAACACTTTCAGAGCTCCACACATGCGGCTGGATGCGCATCGCAGCGCCATTACCCCCGGCTTCAATGTAGCTCGCGCTTCTCCCTTTAAAGAAATTGGAATACCAATTCACATCCGGATGACGAAGCGAAGACGCAGCAGCTTTGGTAGAAAGTCCGCCTCCTATTCCGTATGAGAGCCAAACCGGCAACTCAACCTTGGCAAACGCTTCGACATCAAAGTGCCCGTCGGAACGGATTGCGCGGGAAGTGGCAAGGCGTAACTGCGTGTCATCTGAATACGCTCCCGCAGGAAATGTCGCCAATGCACCGAATCGCCCTCCGACAGAACGCCTCCATGAGAGTGTGGTTTGAATTTCCGTCTCACCGGTCCGTCGCTTTAACCCTTGGTAATCCGTCAGTTCAGTGATGAAGCCCAAAGCGTCGCCCGCTGCAGCCCACAGTGCAGAATTGACGATTCGAGTCTCTCTTAGATCAGGGATGTTGTTCACGTTTGCTTAAACTTCGATTTGTCAATGACTACCTCGTAATTCTCACATGCCACGGCGCCCATCATTGCGTGAACCTCATCCTGCGTGTCTCCATCAAGAACGTAGATCCTCTCAAGGTAAAAAATCGAAAGCTCGCCTGGATACAGTATTTCAGCTTGATCGCAAGTTGGGCAGCAGTCTCGATGGAGGCTGCTACGCTTCGAGTAGTAGCCCTCGTATCGATGCACACGCGGCGCAAATAGGGCCTCTAGATCTTCTGCTTTTTTGCCTCGTTTGACCCCGCTATAGATATTATTTGTGGTAGCGAATAATACTCCACTATGAACCAGAATCTCCGGCGAAAACGAAAGGATGCACCAAAAAAGTCGGTCATCCTGTCGTGCTTGGCGACGCGACCAAGAGAGGAATCGGCTATTTGTATCAGAGATGGACAGATTAACGTAATCCGTCCAGAGCAAATCCTTTCTAATCTCCGTATTCGGCATGAACAAATACTCGACGTGAGCTTCGTTCGGTAAGCGCCTACGCGACTTTACCCCTCCCGTGGCTAGAATTCCTAGCAATCCACGATTTGTTGTGAAATGCAGAACCTCTTTGATGTTGCGCGAAGATATAACCTCATCCAGGGTCAGCGACACAATCAGACCTTGATGGCGTCGAACGTATTCTGCTCAAGATAATGAACTAGTCGAGAAGCGTCCTGTCCCTTATAGCCTAGGATTACCGACTCCCGAGCTCTCGTAATGCCCATTGCAAGAAGCTTCCGAAGTCGCATCAAACTGTCATCACCCTCCTCATTTCCGTGTCGGGTAACCTCGGCATTGAGGCCAAGAATGATGACGTGATCAAACTCCAAGCCCTTCGCCGATGAAAGCGTGCTTAGAGCAACATTCTCGTCGCCTTCTGGCCACTCAGACTGACGTGTCAGTTCGACGTATGAGATTTTAGCCTTGCCGAGACGCTCTCGCAAATAGCCAAACCATCGTCCTCCTAGGGGATGCAGAAATGCGACAGATTCTGTCTTAAGATCCAAGTGAGACCGAATATATTTGAGTGCATACTGCACTTGCTCTGCAAAAACTCCTTCCAGCAAAATTGGCACTCTTCCATGACGGGAGCAGGCATCCAAGTCTGGCAGCGTTCCATCATCATCGACCGGTATCCCATTGAGCAAGCCTCTTGCAAGTCTCGCGATCTCGACTGTGTTTCGATAATTATGGGTAAGCCGCTTTATGTTTTCCGGACGAACGACAATACCTACTTCATTCCAGTTGAAACCTCGGGCGTAAATGCGTTGCGCAGAGTCTAGGACAAAGGTCAGGGAATGCTCTGGCGCGAGTTGGTTCGTTATCGCTCGAATCTCGTTCGCTGAAAAATCCTGGGTTTCATCAGCAATGATAATGTCGTATAGAGGCTCTACAGAATGCTCGGCCAGAGAAGTAGCTAAATCATTCCAGTCGACCAGCGAATTTACCCGTTTCCAATTTGTATAGGGTGTGATTACCTGATCGATAATCCGTTCGCGTAGAATTTTGTCAACGCGCGGCGTGGTACCGCGACTCTCCCGCTTAGTGGTTATGTACTCCTGTACACAGCCAGGAAGAAATCTTCCAAGGACGTAGTCTACTTCGTCGACTAAGAATTCACTTGGTAATGAAATGCCGCTGGCTAGGGAACGGATCTCGGATGATCGCACATCATCCTGAACTATGTTTGGGTTGCCCAAGACTCTGTTTGCCCAGCGGCTGAAAGTAGAAACCTCTAACTCGATGCCCTCCGTCTCGGTCGCGAGTTGGCGTGTCAGGCTTTCTATATAGCCCCGAAGTGTTCGGTTGTAAGTGAGGACGAGAACATAAACAGGAATTGAGTCTTCGTTGCGCCGCTTCCTGTTGGAGAAGAACTTCGTTAAGGCTCGCAGGCGGAGAAGAGCAGTGGTTGTCTTCCCGCTTCCTGCCGCACCTCTTATCAACATGATGCCGGGAGTAGTTCGCGAGAAGATCGCTAATTGCTCAGGAGTCGGCGCAACATTCTGTAGTATTCGCACTCTGACCCACCAATTCGGGATTGTTCCACAAGAGAATGCTACACCACACTTCAAATTCTTTTAGAAGACAGACTGTCTTACCGTCTACATTGGGTGAGACCAGAAATATTCTTAGGACGTTGAATCAATTCTCGTTTTCAATAAGCGCGGGGTACGGAGTCAGAAGCCCAAAGAACACGAGCGAGGCGAATTAAACACAGCAACTTAGATACTGAATCAGCGCTTCACACCCACGAGGTCTGGCGTTCGAGTCCCTCGCATTCATCTAAGCGGGTCCTAAAAAATAAACCCAGTATTCGCGAACGACAGTCGGCTGAGTGACTCACGTTGATTGACTTCGAAGCACGATCCATTCGGAACTGAGCCACCCGGCCGTACAATGCGCTAAACGTAAAAGTGATGTTCGGTCCCTTCCTCCGAATTGTGTCCAGTTGGTCGACTGCTCGTCACCTAGGCTTATCTGATTTCTTGCTGCTATTCGTCTCAATACCGATCCGATTCTTCACTGCCGACCCAAACGCTATTTAAAACCGAGATATTGTTCGAGCATCTCCGTGGAGAAATCATCGAGCAGAAACTAGGTCCGTTCTCTGGTGGCTGATTTTCATCGGACGCTTTTGAAGGGCGGGATTTTTTCCAATCCGCCTACGAATGCTGATGTGGATGGGAAGCTTCGGTTGTTGTATGAGGCGAATCCGCTGGCTTTGATTGCGGAGCAGGCGGGTGGGATGGCGACCGATGGAGTGGGCCGGATTTTGGATCTTCAGCCGAGTGATATTCATCAGCGGACTTCGTTTGTGGTGGGGAGCGAGGAGGAGGTTGGGATCTTGGCGGGGTTGATTGATTGATTGGGGGTGGGGTGCTTCTATGGAGCGATTAAATGGCTTGCAGATGGCGTGTGGTTCAGCCAGAAATCGAAATTTTTCAGCCAGCCGCATCTCCGATTCGCCAACAATACGACTAAGTTGACCAGTCAATCGTCTATTCGACGTCTATTCGACCCCACTACTTAGCTAGCAGTTCAGCCTTGATAAACGACAAGTCCAAGAAGGGGTAGAACTCTGTTATCGTTTTCAACGCCGGTACATCGCTGATCGACCATTGATTTGTAATTGCATAGGTTCTATCATTCGAGTGCACCAAATCCTCGTCATCACAGAAGAATCGGCCAAGATCATACTTTCCGAATTTGGTCGAGATTTGAGAGGCGCGCTTCGTGAACTCCGCGCTATTTAGGGTGCCATCGATGCCTATCAGCCATGTCGTCACGGATCTGCCGAGATGGCTGGACAGCTCTTCAAGATTTATTCCGCTTCGGACGGCCGTGTGCAGGATTCGAAAGCCGAGAGCCCTCTTTGTTTGTTGCCGATACATCTGAGCGCCTGCCGTCAGATCGTACTTAGAAAAATCGAAATTGAACTTCCGCTCAGCAGCACGTTTTTCGACGGCTCTCTCTAATCTTTATCTGATAGTCACTCGCCTCTGGAAGTGGAAGTACTTGCTGAATATCAACAAGTACTCGATCTTGCCAGCGATATGGTCGTAAGCGAATGCAACGGATGTCCAAATCACGCTCATTCAGCCATAGCACCGTTGACGTTACTTCTCGCGAAAAATCGGCAGATACTAAAATGATACGAACATCGTCACCAAGCGTCATTTCCTGAGTGTCCTCCACACTTAGGAACCGAGATATGGCGTTGCGCGCGTCGTTGCTTTCATTTCCGTGCCGCCTTAGGTAACCTGCGTGTGCTTCGACAACCTTCTCAAACGTCAAAGTTGAGACCATAGCGGCGTAGCGTAACGCCTGCAGGTCCATGTGGCCTCCCTCGTCTGTGCGCTTGAGTTCGACCACGACCAGATTGGCATCTCGGTCAAGACAGAGTAAGTCGATTCTTCGTTTCGCGTCCTCCCAATCGCCGAACTCCTCGGCAAGGACATAAATATTTGGGTCTATAACGTGTATGGAGCTACGCAGTAGTGGCTGAAGATCATGGCGTTCTCGGATTCCAAGGCCCTCAAACGTAGTTCGCTCGACCTCGCTAATGCACGAACTCGTTAGCTCAAACAGTGGCATTAGGAGAGGTATATCATGACATGCCGTGTGTGCACCTGCTCTAAGCGGGATCCAGATCAAGTGGACGGAAGACGCGCCAGCCTTTCCCTACTTGTTGCTCGACAAGCGCAAAAACGTTAGCCGGGCACACTGCCATGTGAAACATCTTAAATTCTAGGGATCTTTGAGCGAGTTCTGTTCCGGTTCAGCCTGAAATGGAAGGCGAGCGTTTTCCGTTAGTGTAGATTCCGCCCTGCGGGCGGGGATTTTCAAGGCATTTGGGTCTACCGATCCGATGTTTGTTTGGGAGGAGCGCGGAACGGGGAGTTCCACGCCCCAGTCATCGTCTCGATGAGCCCACCAGGTTATCCCTCGGCATGGTTGCGTCCCCGCAGTGCCTGCTTCTGTTTTGCCTGGCAAGGGTATTGTAGCTCCGAAAAGGGCGGGGCTCGAACAATGTTTCAAGCGGCTTGCCTCCGGAGTTGACGTTGCCGTCGAGCTTCTTCTAACTTGCGGTCGCGCTCTTGATGGATCTGCTGTTGCCGTCCGGCGAGCATGTCCGCAGGAGACACGAAGCCGATGGCGCTGTGCAGGCGCACAGCATTGTAGTGCTCGACATAGCGGCCAATCAAGCGTCGCGCATCGTCTGCTGTCAGTGGTGTTCCGGGCCGGATGCATTCGCTTTTGAGCGACTGATGCCAGCGTTCAATTTTTCCATTCGACTGCGGGTAATGCGGCGAGGTACGCACATGCGTCATGCCCGCGATGCGAATGAACTCTTTGAAGTCGCGGGCGATGAACTGCGGGCCGTTATCGGAGATGATCTGCGGAGTGGCTTGCGGGTGCTTCTCGCGGGCCGCTTGCAGCACGATTTCGATGTCGGCCTCGCGCATCGATTCGCGCAGTTCCCAATGGACGATGAAGCGGCTAAAGCCGTCCAGCACGCTGCACAAATAATAGAACGTACCGGCGATGTTGATGTAGGACACATCGGTGTGCCAATGCTGGTGCGGCGCCGGCGGCTGCGCGAAGCCGGTTCCTTTCTTCGACGCCGGATGCCATTTCCCGAGCCGCCCGGCTTGGCTTAACACCCGCCATACACTGGACGGGCTCACGGCCACCACGTCGCGATCCAGCATCATGAACGTCAGGCGGCGATAGCCCTCTAGCGGGTGGTCTTCCTGGAACTGCAAAATGGCTTGCTTTTCCCACTCCTCAAGCCAGAAATCCCGGGGAACCCAGCCGTTGTGCTCGTTGACGCAACCGTAGCGCGCTTGCCAGTCGTAAAACTTGCTTGCGGTTACGCCCAGCCATTCCACGAACTGGCCGGTTTTGATGTCCGATGCTTCCGACCAGCGCCGCACAAAGTCCACCACTTGGTCTCGCACGTCGTGCGCCACCCACACTCCGTTCAGAGCTCCCCAAGATCTTTTTTTAAAGCAATATGCTCGGCCATCAGTTCCGCCAGGACCTCATCCTTACGCTGCATCTTCTTTTCCAGATACTCGATGCGTTCCTGCTCGGCGTGCTGGTCAGCGCGTCCTTTGGCTTGAAAAGCCACGGCTCCATTCTCGAACAGTTCCTTTTGCCAGCGATAGAAAACGGTCGGCTGCAACCCCATCTCATCGCACAGCTTCGAGACCGCCACCCCCTCCAGCAAGTGCCGCCTCAGAATCGCCACTTTCTCTTCTCCGCTATAGTGCTTCCGTTGCTTCTTCATGCGTTCTCCCGTATCTTAACGGCGGAACGCTTCTTCCATTTTCAACTGAGGCGGGACAGTTCAGAGAGAATCTTTCCGATACGATTCGATCGCCGACAAAAGCTCGCCAGTCTGGGTCCCGTCAAAGACTGCGGCACTCTTTGAAACGGCCAGAGCCCGGCATCTCCTCGCCCACTTGCGATCTAAGACTACGTGAGTACAATACGAGGTGCTAACTACAGCGTGAAAAAAGTCTAAGCCGTCATCTTCATCTGTTTGAAGAGGTCAGGCTCTTTCGCCATTGCCTCAAAAATTATGTTCAAGGACAGCTCGGTACGTCCGTCCCAAAACTCGGCGAGGAGGCGCATAAAGTCTTCGTCAACGGCAGGGTTTTGCAGCCCCAGCTTCCAGGCCATCTCACGGTGGATCACGGCATTTGGGTCTGCATCAATAATCACGAAACGACCTTTAAAAGAGCCCAAGTAGCCCACCGTCTGCTGAAAGGTCGGTCCGTAGCCCAATGAAAAGAGTTCGATTATGTGAGCCCAAGAAATAAAGAGTGTGCCGTCGGCTAATACAAGAGCTTCGCGAAATCGAATACCTTGTTCGGACTTTGTCTCTGCCAAATCTGCAATTACGCAATGATCAACGTAGACAACTGGAGGTGTCACGGACACTCTAATCTCCAATGGAGCCGAGTCATCGCTTGAAAAAGTCAGCAAGCTTGTGGCTACCTTTCAACAATCAAACGCTTCGTCAACTCTGATTTCAGAAATCAAGATGTTAACAAGCTCCTGCCGGATGGTTGAGGTATTGCCACCCTAGAATTTTACATCTCTGCGTAACGCGCATCTCGTCAATTCGAAGCGGAAAAGGCAAGCACACGAGCACACGGAACCGCTGATGGGTCTACAAATCTGGCTCATTCGCGAAGGACTTATCCGGGCTACCCGCCTACCCAAACGTTGTTGCGAGATGGTGACCGCATTGTGCAAATTCACAGCACATGTTGACCTCATGCCGTCTTCTTCGTCCAGGATGACCTCAGATGGTACGCCCCCAACCGTGGAGGTGATCGGTGCGACAGTGACGGTGGATAAATAGCTTTTGGCGGTATCTCGAGTGAGGACCACAACCGGCCTCTTCTTGTCGGGTGGAGCAAACTCGTAGAGACGAATATCGCCGCGAGCTATTCTGCCGGCCACGCCGCTTCCGCTTCCCATTTAGTGAATTCATCGCTCGCCGGCTTTTTAGTGTAGCCCTGCCGGTCGCGCTCTTCCAAAATACGGACTTCGAGTCGCTGAAGGTGCTCGCGTAAGGCGTCACGAACTAAAGCGGACCGATTCTGTTTTGTACGGCGCGCGGCCCGATCGGTCGCCTGGAGGAGCTTCCGATCGAGAACAATCTGAATTGTCTCCATGTGTACTCTGTTCCACAGCATACTCGACACCGCTGCCGGTCGCTGGCGTTGATTGCGGAGCAGGCTGGCGGGATGGCGATGGATGGAACGGGCCGGATTCCGGATCTTCAACCGAGCGATATTCATCAGCGCACTTCGTTGTTGTGGGGAGTGCGCGGTGTGAGAGAGCGACTGAATAGCTTGCGGCCAGTGCGCGCTCCGCGGCGATTTGGGGGTTTCAGCCACTTGCATGGTCCGTCGAACTGTAACTTCCCCCGGGCCGGATGTCTCCGTGCCCGGGTGAAGCAAAGTGAGGCATCGGCTGTCCCGAGACCTAAGTGGGAAGTCCGGTCACGACTTAGTTGTGATTTTGCTCGTCATCATCATCTTCGCCGGCGCGGAGGCGCTGAAACGCGTTTTCGATGATGTATTTCGCCACTGCGGTTCCGGTCAGGCGCCCATCGTTACAGGAGGTTCGGAAATGAAGTCCGCCATAGATGCGCGCGTTGGCAATTTCATCCAGCGCGGCGTCGAAACTCTGGAACGATCGAACGGTCCCCGGTAGTGCATCGGAGGTCACAACGAACGGCCTGTCCTCACCGAAGATGTGAGCCAGCACAGTTGCTCCAGCGCTGCTGAAGCCTGAGTGTGCCGCCGGATACTCGGGGTGATTGGGCGTGACGATAAGCGGAATCCAATTCGGATCGGCGGCGGTGAGCGGATTGTCGTCGGTGTCGGCTAGGGTAATTGCCGTTATGGGCCGCCAGGAGACATAGTAATATTTCGCCTCCCAAATGGCTATGGCAGCGTCAGCCATGGCTACGTTCAGCTCTGCAAACAGGCGCGCGTTCCCCAGCAGCGTCATGTTTCGCTCCGCGGACAGGGAAAGAGCGACACCATTCCAGTTGTATATCGGCGTGCTGGTGGCCCAGAACTGAGCGTAAGCGGTTTGGTCCGCGGTGCGAAGCGTGCTGGTGAGGCTGCCCATGAACTTTGACTCGTTGACATTCTCCGCGTAGCGGATGCTTTGCAGCGCAGGAGGACCGTCCGGCCGAAACATACTCGGGAAAGCGATCACCCAGGGGGTCATATAGGCGAACTGGGGACCACTTCCGGGTGCAAAAGCGGGCGGGGTAGGACGCCATTCGCCGACGCTTGTACCACCAAGGAAGGGGGGAGGAGCAGGCGTGAATCCGTCGTTGCTGCGCCAGGCGTAAATGGCGTCGGCCACTTCTTGCCCCCACGCGATGCCATCATCCACCGCCCGGCTACACCGCGGCTCCGATCTCGAACCGCATCTTGCATTCAGGATGGCCTGCAAGGATGCAGTACGAGCAGCGTCGAAGGTGCTCAGTTCTGTCGGGTAGAGCCTTACCAGGTTCGCGTAGGCAGCCTGCACGGCCGCTGCTCTCGCGGACGAGCCTCCGGGCGCTCCAGGAGCTACATGGATGGAGCTGTAGCCGCCTTTGATCCCGTTTACCGCGTCGAAAACCGATACCTCGACGATGGCCGCGTTGCGCGAAGCGACCGTGGATGGGCTGTTGGCTGCGTGCGCGGCCTGAAAAAGAATCTGGTTCCAGTCGGTGATCTCATCCGCGCGGAGGGCGGTTGTGAGGAAGGCGGCGAAGATCGTCATAAGTGCGCCTCGCAGAAACTGGCTGCTGTGAATGTCTGCTCGCATTGGAAGGCTCCCTGAAGTGGTGAATTAGCCTAACCGAGGATCTCGGCTGGACTAAGACATAATGGTCGAGCCCGGCAAGCGGCGCAATCACGCGGCCCTCACGGCTTGGTATCTTCTAGGTATCTTCATAAATGATTGAAAACAAAAAACCTAGCGGTATTGCAGGCGAAGTGTAGAGGGACTGGTAAATGGGCGTTGCTCCAAAGTCGACAACCATTCAGTTCGGGCAGTTTGAGCTGGACCTGCACAGCGGCGAGCTTTCGAGGCTTGGGCGGAAGGTTCGTTTGCAGTGGCAATCGTTTCAGATTTTAGCGGTCCTGCTCGATCGTTCCGGTCAAGTTGTGACCCGGGAGGAGCTTCAGCAGACCCTTTGGCCGGGGGACACCCATGTTGACTTCGAACACGGTCTGAATAACGCGATCAAGCGCTTGCGCGAAGCACTGAATGATTTGGCGGATAAGCCGCGCTATATAGAGACCCTCCCGCGCAAGGGTTATCGGTTTATAGGTGAGTTGCGCAGTCAAGACCGGGAACCAGCTGTTTTCGATCCAGCACGCTTATTCCGGTTTGGGGAGTTCGAATGCGATGCGGCGGGTCTGCGCACCTGGCCGGCAGGTGAGCCGGTACTGCTGGAATCGAAAGTTTTGCGGCTCCTGCTTTATTTTCTGGAGAACCGGAACCGCCTGATTCCTAAACAGGAGCTGCTCGATCGAGTCTGGCCTGAGTCCAACTTCACCGAGAGCGCTTTGACCCGGGCGATAGGCTTGCTGCGGAAGGCTCTCAACGACGACAGCCGGCAGCCTCGGATCATCGAGACCGTGCCGTCACTGGGATACCAATTCGTCGCCGCTGTTACGGTCGTCGCCGCCGTTACGATCGCCGAAGTCGCGCCTCCCATCTCAATTGTCCCGGAACAATCGACGAACGCTCCAACATCTCAATCATCCCTCGTTCGTGCATGGATTTTCGCCGTCCCCGTCCTGCTGATCGTCACGGCCGGCGGGTTCTTCTTCCGGTCTTCGAAAGCGCGAGCGCTTACCGAGCAGGACACCATAATCCTGGCGGATTTTACAAATAACACCGGCGATCCGGTGTTCGATGAAACGCTTCGTCAGGGTCTTGCGGTGCAGCTTGAGCAGTCGCCTTTCCTGAGCCTGGTCTCCGAGCTTCGAATCCAGCAGGTCTTACGCATGATGGGTCGGCCCGAAGATGCGCGGCTGACCCCGGGTGTCGCTCGTGAAATCTGCGAGCGAAATGCCAGCACGGCAGTCCTGGACGGCTCGATCTCTCAAATGGGAAGTCAGTACGTAGTGGGACTGCGCGCCACCAACTGCCGCAGCGGAAAGATCCTGGCCGAGGAACAGGTACAAGCGGCGAAAAAAGAAGAACTGCTGGGCGCGCTGGATGCCATCGCCAGCAAAGTAAGGGCGCGGTTGGGCGAATCGCTCGGTACGACTGAGAAGTACGACACTCGGCTGGAGGATGCCACGACGCCGTCTCTGGAAGCCTTGAAAGCGTTCAGCGTGGGAGCTAGGAGGTTCTACTCGGCGGAGCCGGCCGCCGGTCTGCCTTTTTTCCAGCGAGCGGTCGAGCTGGACCCCAATTTCGCCATCGCCTACGCCTTCATGTCTTGCGCCTGCAGCGTGCAGCCGGATCTGGCGGCCCAGAACATCCGCAAGGCTTACTCATTGCGGGAAAAGGTGAGCGAGCAGGAACGGCTTTTCATAGAGGGCACCTATTATGAGATCGGAACCGGGGATTTGGAGAAGGCCAAAACGGTGTATGAGTTGTGGTCGAAGATCTATCCAAGGGAGTTCGAGTCTGACATCTCCCTTGGATTTGTTTACCGGCGTCTAGGGGATTCGGAGGCGTCGTTAGAGTGGGCCCGCAAAGCTCTTTCCCTGGGGGCAAGCGACGCATTGAGTTACGAAAGCGTGGCCGGTTCCTATTTGAATCTCAACCGCCTCAGCGAGGCGGAAGCGGTGTACAAGGAGGACGAGAAACTCAAGCTGGCAGATCCTTATTTGGCCCAGTCCCTCTACGAGTTGGCCTTCTTACAGGGGGACAAGCATAAGATGGCGCAACTTGAATCAGCAGCCATGACGCATCAGGGCGGCGGAGACGAAATGCTGGCTTCACAGGCCGGGACAGCGGCCTGGCACGGCAAGCTGGCCGTTGCTCGGGAGCTGGCGCAGCGGGCAAGCAACTTCGCTCTGCACAAGGATGCCAGAGAGACCGCTGCAAAGTATCGAGCAACGGCGGCACTGTTCGAAGTGGAGGTCGGGAATCTAGGTCAGGCTCGGGCCGATTTGGACGCGGCGACAAAGTTGGCCACGAACCGCGATGTACGAAAAATGGCGCCTCTGGTGATGGCCGGCGAAGGCGACACGGCTGCGGCCGGGAAGCTGTCGACAGAGCTCGCTCAAGCCTACCCAACGGACACGGAGATTCAAGGCTATTGGCTGCCGGCAATTCATGCGTCTATTTCCTTGCGGCGTAATGACCCGCTTCATGCAGTCGAGATCCTGCAGACAACGAACGCACTCGAATTAGCGTTCCCTGACATGCTCACAGCCTACCTGCGAGGAGAAGCCTTTCTGAGGCTTCACGACGGCAAGCGTGCAGCATTGGAATACGAGAAGTTCACCGACCATTGGGGTCTGGTGCGGAACTCACCATACGGCGCGCTGGCCCGCCTCGGTCTGGCCCGTGCTTTTGTTCTGCAGGGCGATACGGCAAAGGCCCGCAGCGCGTATCAGGCGTTCCTGACGTTATGGGAAGATGCCGACACCAATACCCCGGTGCTCAAGCAAGCGCGGAGGGAGTACGCCCACGTACGATGAGCAAGCGGATTTTCCGCAACTAGTTTGATCCGTGGCTACGGATTGGGACGACTCAAGAGAAATTGCGTACGCTAAGGACCGGGCAAGGCGATCCATGACAGTTCGCTCCTTCTAGATGCCCAGCGCATGAATGCTCAGGTGAAGTGGCCGGACTAGGTGATGGCGTTGATGGATTTCCTGTAGGTCAAGCGATCTATGGCATGAAACAAAGGTTGTAGTGATCGGTAAATACTGCTGCTGCGAGCGGCGTATAGTGTTTCTCTGAAGAGGAGTGGAAGCGAACGAGACCTTCATGGCAGAAATCTTGCGAAACGCCCCGAACTTTTCACCTTTGAGTGAGCAAGCTGGCCGTCTCCGGCCGGGACAGAAGCTGCTCTGTAGCCGAGATGCGCAATGGCAGTCATTACTGGTGCAAATCTATCAACAACCCAATTCGGTGGATGCTTTTGAGACTGTGGCTTCACCGGATCAACTTGTCGTCTTCGTTCTCAAGGGACAGTATGAGATTGAGAGCCTCTCGTCAGGTTTATGGAAGAGGGCAGCCTATCGTCCTGGCGTGGGAGGCTTAACGGCGGCCATGACAAGCAATCGGCTGCGTTGGCACTCGCCCTGTTCAGAGAAGCCGGAATTGCTGCGCATCTATATTCCGCAATCCTACTTCGAAGAGGTTTATGACGAATATCGGCGTGTCGGCGCGAGTTCTATTGTCAGAGTTCCCGATACATTGGCATTCTTGACCAGGGCCTGGGAGACAAAGACTGGTCAGCTCTGGCTAAGGCGACACGTCGCCTAGCAGGATTAGAAGAAGGAGTGGCGTAGCAAAGGCGGATGTCGGTCATCTGAGCGAAGAGCTAATAAAATGCCAATGCTTTTTGTGACTTATCCCGGGCACGCCGGCACGCGCTTCGACCGCGAGTATTACGTCGCCAGCCATCTATCACTGGTAAAGGAAGGGTGGAGACCGCACGGGCTCGAAACTATCGCTGCCTTCTTCCCGTCGGGCGATGGCGCGGGCACGATTGCGGTGTGTATGTGCGGGTTTCGCGACGAATCGGCGATCAGCGCCGCGCTCGGATCGCCGCAGACCGAGCGAGTGATGGCCGACGTCAAACAGTTCACCGACGCAAAGCCGATACAAAGCCTTGCCGTGCCGCTCTAAGACGGCGCGGCCCAACTTTGCTCTCACGACGCGGCGCAGTGCGAAGTCCGGATGCGGACATTATTCAAGTGCCGCCTCTCGAAAAGAGTGGCTTAACGGCGATCGTGCTTCGTGCCAATGCCTCGAGGCGGTGACCTGGGACGGGCTACGCTTTAACATGAACCTTGAGCCAGAGGTGAAAAACATGATGCACAGGTCTGCTACGAAGCTTTTGCCGTTAGGGCTGGGTTGTATCGCGGCGTTTGGAGTCGCCGCCCCCCGCGGGCAAACCACCCGTCAAGAACATCGTTATGGTTCATGGCGCCTGGGTGGATGGGTCAGGGTGGAAACCGGTCTACGAGATTCTGACTCGAGATGGCTACAAGGTCACTGTCGTGCAAGTACCTCTAACTTCTTTCACCGAAGACGTGGCGGCTAAGAACCGCGTACTAGCCCATCTGGACGGGCCATGTGTTTTGGTGGGCCATAGTTATGGCGGCTCGGTGATCACTCAGGCAGGATCGGATCCGCATGTAGCCGGGCTTGTTTATGTCGCTGCGCATATGCCGGATGCGGGCGAGAATGAAGGTGACGATGGAAAGCGCTATCCGAGCGACATCAGCAAGACGGATGCTATCAAGAAAACGTACGACGGATTCAATTACCTGGATCCTACCCGTTTCCCGAAATATTTCGCCGCGGATTTGCCATCCGACCAAGCTGATTTCGAGGCACATTCACAGGTCTTGACGGGCGTAGCGAACTTTAAGGCGCCGATCAAAACAGCGGCCTGGAAGACGAAGCCGAGTTGGATGCTGGTAGCGACTTCCGACCGAATCATCAGTCCTGACCTGGAGCGCTGGTATGCAACTCGGGCGAAAAGCCGCATGGTCGAAGTTCAGGGCGCGAGCCATTCGGTTTATGAGCCGCGCCCCAAAGAAGTCGCGGCGCTCATCGAATCGGCCGCAGGCAGCTCATCCCGATAAGGTTTCGCTGGAAGAAGGGCTTACACGATGAGCAAAGTACATTGCGACTCGCGGCCTGTCTGCTGATTGCCTTGACGTGGCCCGGCGGACGTTACACGGGGTCATGAAGGAACTCGGATATGACCGGTATGCGGTCTGCGGCCGTGATATCGGAGCCATGGCCGCGCTCGCGCTGGCGTCAGCTGCTGCGATCATGGACTTTCTGGCCTGACGGGCCGCGTTATCGAACGGTAAACAGTCTCTTAGATTAGCCGTTTGTCTTATGCTGTGGGGCAATCCCAATCTGCCTGGAAGCGCCGCCGATCGAGAGCCAGGGCAAATTCCTGAATCGGAATGAAAGTTTCCTGGTAGCATACTTGCGGACCGATGAAACCGTTCCGCTCGCGAGCGTTGTACTTTCTTCTCTTCGGGTACATGGCGATCAGCCTCACGTATCAACTGGTGGCGTCCGTATCGCTGATCGTTGGGTACTTCGATCTGCGGCGTCAGGTGCAGGAGCCCTTTGACATCGACTTCGAAACGCCGGTTGTCAAAATGGTCACCGATCGCGCCAAACGAGCCGGATTGAGGGTGGGCGATACAGTCGAGTCTCTCAATGGCACGCCGTATTACGGACGTGAGTTATGGCAAAAGATTCGATGGTACGCTCACGTCGGCAATGTCATCCGAATAGGCGTGCGGAGAGCCGATGGAACCACCGCTACCGTTGCCGTCCCGCTGGAAGGCTATCCTCGCGGCGCTTCCGCCAATTTGGCTCTCAACAACATTCATGTGGGCGAGGCAATCTTTGTTGTCTTCCTGCAGATTGTAGTTCCGCTGTTTTGCTTAGGCTTGGGCTATTGGGTGGCTTTGGCACGTCCGGCCGACTTGAACGCCTGGTTTATTTTGATCCTGCTCAGTTATCCCGAAGCTTATATCTCAGTTTCGACCTATAACTGGTGGCCAGGGAGTTGGCTGGAGTTGCGATTGTTCTGGCATGTCGCGCTGCAGCTGCTGGCGCCGGCCGCACTGCTTCTACTCGGATTGCTGTTTCCCGAACGGTCTCGTATCGACGTTCGGTTTCCCTGGTTGAAGTGGCTGATTCTCGCGGTCCTGGGCAGCGGTCTGGGAGTGGGACTGGCGACCGATTACAGCAGCTGGTATGACTTGCGGTTGATGCCCGGCCGGGCGCGGGTGGATGCAATCAGCGACAAAATTTTGACCTGGGCTATGGTCGCCTGTATTGTCATTTACTTCGTCGCGATATTCGACAAGCTTCGCACCGCTTCCTCGCGCGATGCACGGCGGCGGATGGGGGTGCTTTGCGCGGGGTCAGCCGTCGGACTCGGCAGTATTCTGATCGTTTGGGGAGTGTTGCCGTGGCTTGGCGTGGCGGATCCAGGCAGCATTCAGTGGCTCGGATACGTGGGCGCCATCTTGATGCTTGCTTTCCCTTTGAGTCTCGCTTATGTAGTGATCGTGCAGCGGGCCATGGATGTGAGCCTGGTGATCCGTCAGGGGCTGCAATATACCCTTGCCAAGCGCGGAGTTTTCATCGTTCAGATTCTGCTGAGCGCGGCGTTGTTTATTTTCGTCGCGATTCACACAAGATCTCAGGCCTGGACGCCTGTGGGTACGATCCTGTTGTGCGGGGCAGGTTTGTGGGGCATTTTCCTGCTGCATGGCGCGGCGCAGAGAATCGGCACGAGGCTTGATCGACAGTTTTTTCGGGATACTTATGATGCCGAACAGATCCTTAGCGACCTGGCCGAAAAAGTTCGCACGATCGTGGAAACGCCGGCGCTTCTCGCAACGGTGAGTCAGCGGGTGTCGGAAGCTCTGCACGTTCCCAAAGTAGCGGTGCTGCTTGCGAGCTCGCCCTATCAACCTGCTTGGGCTCTCGGCTACGGCAAGTCGCCCAGCGTCACTTTTCCGGAACACGCGGCCACAGTCCAGATGCTGAAAAGTGAGAAGCGGCCGGTTCGTATTTATTTCGATGATCCCGAAGGATGGATTTATCGTGACCCTGCGATGAGCGACAATGAGCGCCAGAATCTGGCGGAACTTCGATCGGAGCTTCTTCTTCCCTTGCTCGCCAAGGACAACCTGATCGGCTTTGTAAGCTTGGGTCAGAAGCTTTCCGAAGCGCCGTATTCGGGCGCCGATCTGCGGCTGCTGAATTCGGTGGCGGCACAAACCAGCATGGCGCTGGAAGTCTCGCGATTGACGAACGCCGTTGCCTTGCAGAGGGCACAACGCGAACGGCTGGACCGCGAGCTCGAGATTGCCCGCGAGGTTCAAGAACGTTTGTTTCCGCAGGTCATTCCCATCGTTCGAGGAGTGACCTTGTCAGGAGGCTGCCGACCGGCGTACGGGGTGGGCGGCGATTACTACGACATGATCGAGTTGAAAGATGGCCGGCTTGGGCTGGCAATTGCGGACGTGTCCGGAAAGGGGATCTCTGCCGCTCTTCTAATGGCAAGTCTCCGCGCCTGCCTTCGTACTTTGACACTGGTGGGGGCGCCGGTGGGAAGAATGGACCTGTCGAAACTTACGGAGCAGATGAACCAACTGGTGTATGAATCCTCTGCTATCACTCGATACGCCACAGTCTTTTTCGCGATTTACGATCCGACGAGCCGCAGGCTGGAATACGTCAACGCGGGGCATAATCCACCTTTTTTGGTGCGAAGTTCGAGGACTGGTGCGGACAAGCACGTTCGTTTGGAGGCAGGCGGCACGGTGATCGGCTTGCTGCCAAACATGCGGTATGAGGAGCAATCCGTGATTATGGAGCCCGGTGACCTGTTGCTTGCCTACATAGACGGGATTAGCGAAGCGATGACGGAGAAAGAGGAGGAATGGGGCGAGGAGAGAATGCTGCAGGCTACTGAAGGAGTGAGCCGGGATTCGGCAGATGATGTTCTTCAGAGAGTGTTTACCGCGGCAGATGAATTCACGGGCAAAGCACCTCAGCATGATGATATGACTCTTCTCGTGTTGAAAGTGGAAGATCATAACGAACCGCGGGAGTAAACGTTTTCGCTGTCAGCTGTTCAGACGTTTGCCGCGGGGCAGGTAGCGAGCCGCAGAATACCGATCGGGTGGATTGCCTGGGAGCGTCCAGTGCTTCGGATAGCCGTACGGATCCTCGTAACGGGCCATCATCTCGTAAAGTCGGGCGCGCATGTCGTCGGTGTACGCGGCATAGGCATGATCTTCGACAACGTTGCGCATCTCGCCGGGATCGTGATCGAGGTCATACATCTCGTCGATGTCGAAGCCGTTGAAGACGTACTTGAAACGGTCCGTGATAGCGATGCGTTGCGTGTAGAGAAATTCTCCTCCGTAATAGGCGCAGAGAATTTCATCTGTCCAGGAAGGGGAGTCGGGCGCAGTGAGTAATGGCTGCAACGAACGTCCATCGGCGTAGGGCAATGGTTTGGCGCCGACAATGTCGAGGTAGGTATGGCCGAGATCATGTGTCTGGACGAGACGGCTTGACTTCGAGGCGGGCGGCACGTGTCCAGGCCAGCGAATCACGAGCGGAACTCGGTAGCATTCTTCATAGGGGATCCAACCTTTGATCCACATGCGATGATCGCCCACCATGTCTCCGTGATCGGTCGTGCAGACGACGATTGTGTTTCCGGCTTGTCCGGTTTCGTCGAGAGTCTTCAGCAACCGGCCAATTTGCGCGTCCACCTGCTCGGTATAGGCATAGTAAGCGGCCCGGCTGTTGCGGTAATCTTCTTCGGTGACATTTCCCCAAGTGGAGGATTCGCGGCGATGGAGGCCGGGCTTGCCCTCGAAGGTATCGGCGAAGGTAGGTGAGACGGGAATGGTGCGCGGATCATATCGATCGAAGTATTTCTTAAGCGGCATGTAGGGGTCATGCGGCATGACAAAATGAGCTTCGAGCAGCCACGGCTTGTTGTTTCGTGCAAACCGGCGCATCATGTGCGATGCCAATTCGGCCGTGCGCCACTCACCCGTACCTTCTTCCGGACCCTCCGTGTAGCCATAAAGCGGGAACGGCTCCGAACCGGGCCATTGCACCATGCGCTGGGGATGGGCGGTGGGTTTCTCTTTGGGAAGATTCACCCGGTCGGGATTGAGATCATGCTTCTTCAGCACGGCAGGATTGCAGCCGAACACGCCTGCCATTTCGTAGCCGAAATCAGTTGGGCAGCGGTCCCAACTAGCGTGCCACTTGCCGGTGTACCCGAGTTGGTAGCCCTGATCACGAAGACGCTGCGAATAGAGGACAACGTCGGGATACATGTCGCGGTGTACGGAGGGAGCAGAGTGGATCTGGTTGAAGACTCCGTTATGCCAGTGGTAGGCGCCGGAGAGGATCATGGCGCGCGCCGGACAGCAGACCGCGCTGGGAGTGTAGGAGCGCTCAAAGCGCATTCCCTGGGCGACCAACGAATTGATATTCGGGGTGTGGCAGAGAGACCGCCCGGCAATGGTGGCCCATTGCTGCTGGTCCGTCATGATGTGCAGAATGTTGGGACGTTGCGATTGAGGCTGCCCTTGTGCAACGGCGGCTGCGGAGATGCCGGCTGTTCCGATGAATTCCCGTCTGTTCACGCGGCGATCATAACACCAGGAAGACGACGCTACACCTTTTTTAGGGAAACGGTTTTCCATGCCATCCTAGGCGGGCGGTCAAGCGTTTATTTTTTGGGCGTAGTCGGGAACCCGAAAGTTGGCGAGCTCTAGTCTGCCTTTTTCCGCGATCCTGCTTTGCCGGAGCGATAATCTTCCAGCCCCCGGTCAAGCTACGTTTTGATTACCGCTTGCCGACTCACGTTGAGCCGCGCCGCACACTCGTCGAATTTCCGTAACATGCCTTGAGTCAGATCCAAATTCACTCGGCGGAAAGGACTTCCCACACTCCACGCAAACGAAATCCACAGTTTTTAGCGTTCTGCTTTTTGGATTCGGGGTGCGTCGCCTGCACCCCTGCCTTCCCGGCGAGGGACGGAGGTAGCAAGTGCAAGCCGAGGGGTATCCCCTGGGGACCACTTGCCCTTGGAACGAAGTGGAAAGGGCGGAGCGCAGCGGAGGTCTGCACAAGCGAATCGCGGAAGATTGGGGAAACGGCTTGTACGCGCGAGAGGGCAGAGCGCTTTTAGGAACTTAGAGAAATGAGCCCTTCGCTAGAGCGATTTCAGCTTCAGGCACGGATTTGTAAACACATCGCGACTACCCACGATTGTTGTAAATGGAGCCAGTTCCGTCGGTCTGTGGACCAATCGCGAGGTATTTCCGGATGGGCGCCACACTGAGTCTTACGAATGATTCCCATCTCGGAACGGTCATCCAGGAGGAACTGAACAGCCTAGTCGCTCCAAGAGTGAACCACGGGGAGAGGCAACCTTATAAATGAGCACGAAAGCAGCTAGCTAATTCAGTTTCGGTCAGCGATCTCGGGGTGACCCGACGATCCATTTGTCAATCTTCATCCTTTATCTTAGAAGTACTGCTGGATAGAGCATCCGTTGTGATGCTTCTGTTCTGTCGCGTGTCGTTTTTCACCGCTATGGCTGTTCTGTTCCTTGGATTGGTATTCCGTTTTTCCCGAAAGCGACTTGGTACCCGACATGCCTTCTCTTCCGCACTGTAAACAACCAGCACAAGCCGACCACACCCAACTCTACGAACTGCTCGTTGGTGAACTGACCGACTTTGCGGTTTTTTTGACCGACCCGGACGGCTGTGCCGTGAGCTGGAATCCCGGAGTCGAACGCATCCTTGGCTACGGGAAAGAGGAATGGCTCGGCCAATTGGTGGAGCGAATCTTTACTCCGGAGGATCGGGCACAGGGCGTGCCGCAACAAGAGATGGCCAGCGCGGCACAAGAAGGCCGGTCTCCCGACATCCGTTGGCATCTGCATAAGGATGGCGAGCGCCTCTATGTGGAAGGCACGATGGTTGCTTTGCGCGATAAAAGGGGACAGTTGCTGGGCTTCTCGAAGATCATGCGTGACATCACCGAACGCAAGAAGCAGGAAGAAAGGTCGCGACAGCAACGACATACCTTTGATTCCGTCCTGTCCCGCATCCCGGATCAGGCTTACACCTTTGATCGGGCCGGACGATTCACTTACGCAAACCAACCCTTGCTCGCTCTGTTGCAGCAATCGCCTGAAGAAATCATTGGTAAAAGCTTCTTTGACCTCCCCTGTCCTCCGGTACTCGCCGGCCGCTTTGAGCGCCAGATTCAACAGGTGTTTGACACTCAGCATTCCTTACGAGACGACACTCCCTTTGTCGACCCCATGACCGGGGAGACGCGGCATTACGAATACATCCTCGCGCCGGTGCTGTCAAAGGACGGCTCGGTGGAGGCCGTCAGCGGTTCAAGCCGTGATATCACGGAACGCGAGCGGATGAAAAGGGCTGAGAGCGCGAGTGAGCAGCGCTTTGGCGCCCTCGTCAGCGCCAGCTCGGACGTCTTATACCGGATGAGCCCCGATTGGACGGAAATGCGCCAACTGGGCGGCGGAGGCTTTGTCCCGGACACGGATAGCGCCAATCCAGACTGGTTACAGGACTACATTCACCCGGACGACCAGCCAGCGGTTTGGGATGAGATCCAGACCGCCGTACGAACCAAGGGTATCTTCGAGCTGGAACATCGGGTGCGGCGCGTGGATGGCACTCTGGGTTGGACCCACTCGCGTGCGATTCCGATTCTTGACGCCGATGGTGAAGTTCTGGAATGGTTCGGAGCAGCCAGTGACATTACGGAGCGTCGTTCGGCCTCGGCGGAACGGGATCGGTTGCTTCAGCAGATCGAAACCGAGCGGCAACGATTACAACAGGCCTTTGCGCAAGCTCCAGTCTCCGTCATTGTGTTTCGCGGGCAGGACTTTCTGGTCGAGCTAGTGAATCCTTCCTTTCAAGCGCTGCTGGTGGGCAGAGATCTGGTAGGTCATCGATTTGCGGATGTGATGCCAGAGTTAGAAGCCGATGTGTGGGAGGTCTTGCAGCGAGTGCTCGAAACCGGTGAGCCGTTCCTTGCTACAGACTGGCATGTTCCGTACGACTACGACCAGGATGGCGCGCCCGAAGACCGTTGGTTCAATTTTGCCTTTAATCCTTTGCGAGAGGCGGACGGTACGGTCTCTGGCCTGATCGCCGTGCTGACAGAAGTCACCGTGCAGGTGCGAGCCCGGCAAGATCTGGAGCGGACCAATCAGGAGTTGGCGCGAGTCAACGGGAGCCTGGAAGAGTTCGCTTATGTCGCCAGTCACGATCTGCAGGAGCCCTTGCGCATGGTCAACATCTACACGCAGCTCCTGTTACAGAGCTCGAACGGCGAGAGGGAAAAGCGAGAGCAGTATGCTCGCTTCGTCCAGGACGGTGTGCAGCGGATGGAAAGCCTGATTCATGATCTCCTGACCTTCTCGCGAACCATTCACAATGGTCAGGAGCCAGTTGCCACAGCGGCTCTCTCGGTGTCGCTCTCCGAAGCCTTAACCGTGCTGAAGGCACGGATGGAGGAGAGCGGAGCGATCGTGACTGCTTCTCCGCTTCCCATCGTACGTGGTGACGGCCAGCAGTGGGCTCATGTTTTTCAGAACCTGCTGGAAAACTCCATCAAATACCGGGCGCCGGACCGCGTACCGGAGATCCATATTACGGCTGAGCGCGAGCAGCACCAGTGGATCGTAGCCGTCCGGGATAACGGTATTGGCTTTGAGCCGCAATATGCGAAACAAATCTTTGGCCTGTTTAAGCGCTTGCATCGGAACGAGTACCCCGGCACAGGACTGGGTTTAGCCATTTGCCAGCGCATTGTGGAGCGCTCGGGCGGCCGGATCTGGGCGGAGAGCCAGCCGGGAGTGGGCTGCGCCTTCTTCGTGTCCGTGCCGAGCCTTGACGAGGAACCGCTATGACACAGATTCTGCTAGCCGAAGATAACCCGGGCGATGTGTTTCTGGTGCAGCACGCCTTGGAAGAGCATGGGATTGAACACGAGCTGCACGTCGTCACCGACGGAGCGGAAGCTCTCGCCTACCTGGCGCAAATGGGAGCGGCCGGGTCCGTCCCGTGCCCGGATCTCCTGCTCTTAGATCTGAACTTGCCGAAGGTGGACGGGCCGCAGGTCCTGACGGAGTTTCGCCAGCATCCCGAGTGCGCGCAAACACCGGTCATTGTGGTGAGCTCCTCAAACGCGGAACGAGATCGGGCGCGCATAACTGCTCTGGGCATTGCTCGCTATTTTCGGAAGCCTACAGACTTGACAGCATTTCTGCAGCTCGGAGCCGTGGTGCGAGAGGTTGTAAAGATGGAGCGCGGGTCTTAAGTCCCTCTTGCAAGCGACGGCGATGTGTTTACTTTGCGATTTGCTGTTGCTGGGCAACATTCCGGGCAATTGGGAATCTCACGCTTGAAGTTGGAGAAGCCGGGTTGTTCGGGCTCGTCTGGCCGCGATTAAGGGACTGAGGCCTTCTGGCGTCGTTGGATGTCGAACTGCACGCCATGCTTCAGCATTGCAATTAGCATCCGCAGTAGTCTATCAGCGCGGCCGCGTAACGCCCTTGCGTGTTGGGGGCCGGCAGTTCTCAAGCGATCATATTGTTTTCTGCTCGTTTCATCGCAGATGATGCTTCTAGTCGCCCAATGATGCAGTGCCTGTCTTAACCTCCCGCTGCAAGCTTGACGCACGGAAACCATTCGTAGCTTTGCGCTCTGAACCGTCACAGGCGCTGTGCCTGCAAGACAGCGGAAAGAGTAATAATCCCGCTCGCGGTTGTGCGTCGCAGTTCCACTTTCAACTCGTCTTCAAATCTAGAGAGCTCACGCAAACGAATGATCTCAGGCGAGTCGATTTCGACAAGTCTGAAGCTGCGACGATCTGTCCGGAGAGAAGATGCTAAGACGAGCGCATCTCGTGTGTCATCCTTGGCGCCTGCAACAGTGAAGCGGTCGCGAAATCGGTCCACCTGTTTAGGATTGATAGAAGATACAGCAAAGCCACGGTCTAGGAGTGTCTCCACGAGAGCGCCCCACGAAGCTTCAACTGCTATGGCGATGCCTTTATCAAGCCTGTACGGGTGCTCAGCTCTCCTGGCACAACTTCCCACTGGATGTTTGCATCGCGCTGCGCTGCCGAGGTGCGCGTCCTTTCCTGGCTCTCAGAAGATCTGCTCGGCTAAGGCACTCTCAGGCAGCAAGCCGATACAGAGAAGCATACAGGCTTGACTACGGTGAATTTGTTTGTAAAGTGAGCGGAAACATCTTCGCCACGGGAAGCCCTTTCCGCAATTTCGTCGGCGGAAAGCTTTTGAAACGTTCCAGCACGAGTCCGGCATAGCCGACAGCTGGGTCGAAGGAGAGCCGAACCAGGCAATAGTGCTCTAGAACTGCTATTTCGGCGTCAGCTTCAGCAACTTGCCTGAATCGGTCAGCACATAGACTGCGTCTTCCGGACCCATGCGCACGTCGCGAATCCGAGCATGCTGATCCACTAGCAATGGCTCCTCTGCAATGACCTTTTTCCCGGAAAGCGTGAGCCGGTCCAGCATCTGGCCGCGTAACGCTCCCACGAAGATGCTGTTCTTCCATTGGGGAAACAAATTGCCGGTATAGAAGGCCAGACCCGATGGCGCGATCACCGGGTCCCAATAATAGTACGGCTGCTCCATGCCGGCTTTCTCGGTGATGCCCTGGCCGATGGTCTCGCCCGGATAATCGATGCCATGGACGATGACGGGCCAGCCGTAGTTCTTGCCGGCTTCGGGTGTGTTGAGTTCGTCGCCTCCGCGCGGGCCATGTTCGGTTTCCCACAACTCGCCCGTGGCCGGATTGATCGTCAGGCCTTCTTCGCTACGGTGACCATAGGACCAGATCTCCGGCAGCGCTCCGGGCTTGCCGATGAACGGGTTGCCGGGCGCAGGCGCGCCATCGGGTGTGATGTGGATCATCTTGCCCAGATCGTTATCGAGTTTTTGGGCCATGTCCCAGGGCGGAGATTGAGAGCGGTCGCCGATGGTGACGAACAGATTGCCATCGCGCCCAATCGCGATGCGGCCGCCCTCGTTCGCTGCCCGGGCTTTCGGCAGGTCGGGCTTGGCGCGGAAGATAACGGTCATGTCGCCAAGCGCGCCGGCGGCTTCGTCCAGTCGAGCGCGGGCGACAACGATATTGCTGTTGCTGTCGCCGACCGGCTCACTATAGGTGAAGAAGATGCGCTTGTTAGAGGCGAAGCGGGGATCGAGCGCCACATCGAGAAGGCCGACCTGTCCCACCGCAGACACGGCTGGAACGCCGGTGAGGGCCGGGGAAAGCGCGCCGCTCGCGTCCAGGATGCGCATGGCACCGGGCTTTTCCGTGATCAGAACTTTACCGTCCGGAAGAAATGCGAAGCTCCAAGGGGAATGCAGCTGGTCCGTTAGTGTGGTGACAGCGAAAGGCGCAGTCGCTTGATAGGGCGCGCGGGTCTGGCCGGGGAAGGCGGCCTTGTCGTCGCTTTTTTCCGGCGGACGCGCTTCGATCGGCTGGCCCGGTACGGTTGTGGGCGGTGGGAAAACGCGATTGGGTCGGGGTCGCGGAGGCGGCGCGCCGGCAGGGGGTGTTGGCGATTGCATACCCGAGGAAGCGGGTGTTTGAGCGACGAACGGCGTGGGGAGAACAGCCGCGCAAGCCAATAAAACACTTATCAAATGCTGTTTCATATGAAGTTTTGCTCAACGATCCGTTCTTACGCGCTCTTGTGCGTCCATGCTCGCTATGCCCGATTGCATGTCGCTCAATTCCCAAATCGTACCGCACGCCCGTAATTTGCCGTAAGCTGCTGGCGGGGAAATGCAGCGTTTCGCCAAGGAGGGTTGTTGTCTTGTATAGACTACAGAGGAAGAAGTTCAGATAAGTATTCTACGAGGAGAAAAATGCGAATGAAGGTAAGGGAACGAGGTCTGATTTTGGTGACCATGGTCACGTTATCATCGGCGTCGGTGATGGCTCAGGCGCCAGCCGCAGGACAGGCAGCCGCCCCACCTCGTCCCGTGCTGTGGGTCGCTTCGACGGCATGGCCGGACGGCGCAGAGATTCCCATGAGGAACGCTGTCCGGGGCGATAACAAGTCGCCGGCATTTGAGTTCCACTGGAACCTGGGCACAAATCCAGGCGCCGCACCGGAAAGCCTGCAGACCTACGCGGTGATTTTTCACGACGTCCAGAATTCTTCCAACAAAACCTCAGCCGACACTCTCCACTGGACGGCGTTCAATATACCAGGTTCGGCCAAAGGCTTGCCGGAAGGGCTGGGGTCAGGCGATCTGCCCGATGGGACGCGAAACGGTCCGGGTCTTGCTGCGGCGCGCGGGAAGACAGCGGGCTATTACGGTCCTGGCGCTGGCCCGGGACCTTTACATCATTACGTGTTCGAGTTCTACGCTCTGGATACGAAGCTGGATCTGCCCGCCAATACAACGCGCGAGGAGTTGCTCAAAGCGATGGACGGACACGTCGTGGGCAAGGCGGCGTGGTTCGGTCGCTTCCATACGCCAGGCCAATAACGACCGGTCGAGGTCAGCTTTCAGTGAGCCGCTCGGCTTGAGCTGCATCACGCCTGTTAAGTCTCAACATCAGCCAGGGAACGCTTCGTCTTTGTGAACGACGCGGATTCGGTGGTCAGTGAAGGTGCTATGTGTTTCGGGCAACTCGATCTTGGGCATGTGGCAGCCAGTGCAGTTTTTCGTGGCAACTGGGCAGACTTTGGATTGATGTCGCGTGGAAGCTCGCGATACAGAAGCGCCGGAGTGGCACGCTATGCATTTCGAGTCGTAGAAATCGGCGTTTTTGCGGAGTTGTTCGTGGGGGTTGTGGCAGGCGGTGCAACTGATGCGCTCGTCAGTTGCGCTGAAGCACTGGCTGCTTACCAACCGGTACGGTGCGAAACGAACGTTGTAAATGTTCTTGGGTCCGAATTCATTGATAGCGGCGTAGGTGCGGTGGCAGCGGCCGCAGAGGTCTGCCATTTGTCTGCTGTTCAGCGTGTGGAGGTGTTCCGGCATCACGGGTTTCGCGCCTTGGCCGCCATTGAGCAGGGAAAGCGCATGCTCCTCCGATTGCGCATGGCAGGCAGTGCACTGAATCCCCGGTAAAAGGCTGCCTCCGCCGGCGCTGATGTGACAGCCGAAACAGCTGGTGCGCTCTTGTGCTGAGATTAGACGGCCGGCGGCCTCGGTCATAGTCGAAACGGGTAGGCTCTCTTGACCCGTTGTGACAGCCAAACCGTCCAGCGTGCGGTAGAAGCTCACTCGTGCTTCGTACATCGCTCCGTCTTTGGTGTAGACATAAGTTTGGCCGACAGCGCCTACGCCGAAGGCCCATTGCAGTGGTGTGGAGAACTGCTCCGTCCCACGTTGCACGTGGTACATGACTACAGCGCCTTCCCGCTCAATGCGGTACTCAGTGTCGCCGGTTTTAAAAGTCATCTTTGGACGAGTTGCAAGCACGGCTGAGTCGGCAGCGGAACTCAGCGCATTCGCCATGGACGTGCTTACCTGAGAGCTGGTTATGGCGGCGTGACAGCCCTGACAGGGATGCTGCGCTGCCAGTCCGTTAGCAAGCGTGAGGGGCGCTAACAGAAGAGCCGAGATTAAATGCGAGCTCAGTGGTTTCAATTCAGATGCTTGCCTGGGTTGAGATCGGATTGCGGATGCCGATCTTTTAACAGGGTACCCGCTAGGTCCAGTAGAGAATCTGCGCTTGGGGTAGGTCTTCTGCTATTGCGGTTTCAAACCAGTTGCGCATTTCGGTCATGAGGGGCTTGGGGTAGACGAATTTAGCTGAGCCGAATTTGGTCATTTTTTTGGCACGGGCGCCTTCGTCCAGGTCCAAAGTTGTTTTGGGATACCAGGCGAGTTGTACCAACTTCGACTTGGGGGTGAAGCGGTGGGTGATCATCTCGATGGTCAGGTCGAGATCCGGTATGTCATTCAGTGCGGCGGCGGATAATTGCAGGAGCTCGCGATACTGTTCTCGCCAGTTTTCAAACGGCATCACCGGAGCGATCGTCAGCCCTACCGGGTATCCGGCGCGAGCCATTCGGCGGAGTGCGTCGAGACGAGCAGGCATGGAGGCAGTGCCGCCTTCGAAGTTTCTTGCCACGTCGCGAGCATTTATAGAAAAGCGGACTCTTGTTCTCCGTTCGTGCGGGAGAGGGAGGAGATCTGCCACTCCATCGAACTTGGTGGTCCACCGCAGCTGCGCGGGCGCTTGCCACTTGCCGAAATAACGGATGGATTCAGCCAGCGATCCGGTGAGGTGCTCGATTCCTAGCGGGTCGGTGTAGCAGGAGACTTCAAAGGTGGTTCCTTCGTTCCGGCGCTTCTCGGAGGCGGAGGTGACGCGGCCTGCGCCTAAGAAGCGGGGCAAGCCAGCGAGGATCTCGGGAAGATTGGCGTAGACGCGAGTGACGGGAGGGCCGCTCAGCGAACCTGCCAAGTAACAGTACTGGCAATGGGCCGGGCAACCTTCGGCGATGTGAAATTGCCAGTCCGCGCTGGGTGGAATGGGTTGTAGGTTGCGCGCGCTTTCCGAAGCCACAACCACAGCCAAGGTAGTTTTGGCCCGAACATACTCTTCCTGGGATGTACCGCCACGAAGTCCAATAAGACGATTCGTTTTGAGCTCGACGACTTGAGAGCCGAAAGAGGCGGCGCGTTCGACGATCCTCCGGCCGTGGGGCCATTTGAGCGCTTCGGGAGTGACGAGCACTTGCCGGGGAGTCCATAGCTTCGCTTCTAGTCGACCTTCTGAAGTTGAAACAGTTGCTGTGACTGCGCTTTCCAAACTCATCCCCATTTCTCTTTGATGTTTCAGTTCACGCCGCCCATCAACTTTTTGACCGGCTTAATCAGCAGCAGCATGACTAGACCGAGCGCGATGGTGATGGCGGCGACCAAGCCGAACAGCAAGGGAAGCGGAAATGTTTCGTAGAAGGAGGCAAGCCGGCCTCCGATGTAGTTGCCGACGGAATCGGCGAGAAACCAGATGCCCATCATCATGCCTGCCAGACGCGCCGGCGCTAATTTGCTGATAGCGCTGAGACCGACCGGGCTGAGCAAGAGTTCACCGACAGTTTGCAAGAAGTAGCACAGGACTAGCCAGATTGGACTCACGCGGCCGCTTCCGGCAACCGGGACCAGAATGGCGAAACCCAAGCCCACGAAGAGAAGACCGCCGGCGAACTTAGCAGGGCTGGAGGGATCTTTCGAGGACAGCTTGACCCAAAGCCAGGCAAAGAATGGCGCGAGCGGCATGATCATAAGGGAATTCAGCGATTGAAACCAGCTGGCGGGGTAGCCGAAGCCAAATAGAGTTAAACGAGTATTTCGTTCGGCAAAGAGGTTCAGTGTGGATCCAGCTTGCTCGTAGTTCGCCCAGAAGGCCGCCGCGGCGATAAACAGCACTAGCACGGCGATGAGGCGGTTGCGTTCGACTGCGGACCAATCACCGGCAGCGAAGAGCCAAGTGAAACAGCCGATAGTGATCAGCACGAGTAAGATGCCGGCCACGTCCGCAACCCGCTCTGCAGTGATGGGAATAATTCCGGACCAGCTCAAGACGGCTAAGATCACGAGCAGCAGGGCGGCGCCAAGAAGTCCCAAGATTCCCTGGCGTTTTTGCGCTCGGGCAGCTGCTGGGCTGTCGGCCGCGACCGGATGAGTGCCGATATCACCTAAATTGCGGCCGCCAAATAAATATTGCAGGAGGCCGATAGACATGCCTACGGCCGCGAGCGCAAACCCGTAATGCCAATTTACTTTCTCGCCCAGGTATCCGCATAGCAATGGGGCGATGAGCGCACCGATATTGATGCCCATGTAGTAGATGGAGTAGCCGGCGTCGCGGCGATGATCATTCTCGCCGTACAGTGCGCCGACCATAGTACTGGTGTTCGGTTTCAGGAGACCCGTTCCTACCACGATGAGAGATAAGCCTGAATAAAACGAGGAGAGTTTCGGGATGGCGAGGCAGACGTGACCTGATGCGATCAGGATGCCACCGTAGAGCACGGCGCGACGTGGACCGATGAGCTTATCGGCTAACCAGCCGCCTGGCAAGGACGCCAGAAAGACCATGGCCGTGTACACGCCATATATTGCTCCGGCCTTTGAAACGGAGAAGCCGAGGCCAGACTGCGAGAGCGGCGCGGTCATGAACAGAATGAGCAGAGCACGCATCCCGTAGTAGCTGAAGCGTTCCCAAAGCTCTGTAAAAAAGAGAGTAGAGAGGCCAGGCGGATGCCCAAAGAAGGTACGTTCCGGTACGCCTACGGGCGATGAGGTTTGTTCGGGGGGCGCTGCCATTTTTACAGGCTACGATGCGAGGCGGCAGCTATCTTCGCGGTACAAGGGGCGGATTACGAATGACGTAAAGATCCGCTGAGGGAAGAAGGAGAATCGGAAGGCGACGAACCTCTTTCAGAAGCTCAGGAGCTTCGAAAGCCGGATCGCGCCTTCCCCAAACCGAGCCATAGGAAACCGCTAGAAATGCTGTGACTCAGGCAGCAATATCCGCATCGGCATCGTCATCGACTTCGCCCTTAGCGCGTTGCCGATCGAGGTTCTCCTGACAAGATACGCAGTACGCAGCCCAGGGAAGAGCGTTCAAGCGCTTCTCAGGGATTGGTTCATCGCAGCGGAGGCAGACGCCAAAGGTCTCGTCTTCGATGCGGGAAAGCGCCGCTTGTACGCTCTTCAACAAGGTCGATTGCCGGTCTAAGTTGCGAATCGCGACTTCCCGGTTCAGCTGCTGCTGTAAGCGGTCAAAATCTTCGGCCGCTGTTTCAATTGCTATTTCATCCCGATCGGAGGTGCCCAAGAGGAGTTCATCTCGCTTGGCTTCCAAAAGGCGTCGATATTGTTCGTAATCTATATTCATTGTGTTGCTCGGAGGTAAAAGGTCACGGAAAAATAACCCTGCCAGAAACTTTCCCTAATGGGTGTTGATACTCTATTGGGCTCCCGTGGTGCCCTAACAGCAAATAGAGATGTCATCACTTGGACAGAAGTTTCAAATTCGGCCGATTCCTTCTCACTAGGATTTCCCTGGTGGAGGCAATCGGTACTATGACCCCATGACGGTCGATGTTTTGTTCTTTGGCGCCCATCCAGACGACGTGGAGTGGGGCGCAGTAGGAATTGCCATTCTGCTTCAGAAGCAGAAGATTCGTTTCGCGATTGTAGATCTTTCAAACGGCGAGATGGGTTCGCGTGGGACGCCATCACAGCGCGCGGACGAGGCCAGAAGAGCCTCAGAATACCTGGGCGCAGTGGGTCGAGAGAGTTTGAATATGCCGGATGGAGAGCTGGTGGACTCGCCGGTTTCTCGAAAGCAGGTGGCAAGTGCGGTGCGGCGCTACCGGCCCAAACTGGTATTAGCTCCATACTGGATCGATCGGCACCCGGATCACGCGGCCGCTGGACTGATGGTTCGCAACTCGGCATTGTACTGTACTCTTCGCAAGACGGAAGATCCCAATCCGCCGCATAAACCAGCAACTTTTCTTTTCTACCTTTTGCATCATTTCCGCCACCCTTCTCTGGTTGTAAACATTTCCGATGTATACGCCCAGAAGTTAAAACTTCTTCAGCTCCACGAGTCGCAGTTCGCAAAGACTGCCGAACAATTTGGAGTCGTGCCGCTCGGCATGAACGACTACCTGTTTGGACTGGAATCGCGCGATCGATTTTTCGGATCGCTGGTGGGGGTCCGCCACGGTGAAGCACTCGTGGGAGATCAGCCGCTGAAACTCTCAAACTTAGAGCAGGTTCTCGCGTTGGCCTAACAGGCGTGTAGGAAGTTTAACGAATAGCTCCTAAACCAACGTTGGCGCATTTCGTTTTAGAAGACAGAGAAACCGATCTCTCTTTAGGCGACAAAAACATGAAGAATCAAATTCTAACACTAGCGATTGGCACAATGCTAGGGATGGGCACATTAATTGCGGCTCCCCAGGCTCCCGAGCAAAATCCTCCACCCGCGCAGAACGCTCAGCCGGCAGGACGGCATCAAGCGGATCCGAACCAGCAAGTCCGCAGGCTGACGAAGAAACTAAACCTGACAGCCGACCAGCAGAATCAGCTCCTGCCAATTCTGAGTGACCGGCAGCAGCAGATGGCAAATCTGATGAATGACGGGTCCCTATCGCCGAAAGACCGGCATGCCAAGATGCGGGCGATTCGGGAAGACAGCGATTCCAAGATCAATTCGGTGCTGACCGATACGCAGAAGCAAACCTATGCTCAGATGGAGCAGCCGATGCGCGAGCGGGCTCAGCAGCATCGTGAACAGAACCAGAATGGCAAATAACGCGCTATCTGTTATGTACATATTGTAAAAATTTCGTCCCAGCGTTTGAACCGGCCAGTTTGCCTCACAAGCGCACTAGGCCCGGCTGCGCGCCGCCATACGCTAAGGAACTCCTTGATCCTTCGGGCGGGGCGCTTGACTCCGGGCCTGTTGTGCGCGTGCTTCTTCACAAGCGAACTGGCCGGTTCTGCGTTGGGGGCTCACTTTTCCACTTCGCCACAGCGCTTCCCAAAAGCGGACACCACCCCTTGCGAGACGCAGCCGCTATGTGATTGAAAGGGAATGGGTAGTCAGGCCCGGTTCGTTCGGTCTCTGGCGTGCACTTTCCCGGCTCAGAGAAAAACATGGATGTTCCACGCCCGAAAGAGGTAGCCAGGCGACGCCTGATACGCCGGATCGCATTGTTTGCCGCGATTGCGGTCGCGATCGGCGGTACGACGGTGGCGCTGGCGCGGTTGAAGCCGGCAGCGCCTTCGGCGGACCTGGGTGAAATGTATGTTGGCACGGTAAAGCGAGGGGAGATGGAGCGGCAAGTCCGCGGGTTGGGAAGGCTGACTCCACAGGAGATTTACTGGATAGCGGCGGCTGTCGATTCGCGCGTGGTGCAGGTTGTGCGCCGGCCTGGTCTCGATCCCGTGAAGTCGAACGACGTGTTGCTGGTGCTGAGCAATCCTGACCTGGAACTCGATGCCGAGAAGGCCGAGTGGCAGGTGAAGCAAGAGGAAGCAAGTCTGGCGAACCTAAAGGTGAAGCTGGAGAGCGACAAGCTGGATCAGCGGGCCAGTCTGGCTGAGTTGGAATCGCAGTTTACGCAGGCCAAGCTCACGGCCGATCGCGATCTGGAATTGACCCGGCTCAATCTAAAGAGCGACCTGGAGTCCAGATTGACGGTGGATCAGGCCAATCAATATCGGAACCGGGTAGGGTTGCAGAAGCAACGGCTGGAGATTGCCGATGAATCGATCAAGGCGCAGGTTGAAGCGCAGCAAGTAGTAGTTGCGAGCGCACGTGCCAACTACAACCTGAAGAGGAAGCAAGTGGATCAGCTCACCATTCGGGCGGGCATCGACGGGCTGCTGCAGGAGGTGGACGTGGAAGTGGGCCAACGGGTGACGGCCGGGTCGATTCTGGCGAAAGTGGCCGATCCGAAGAAGCTGAAGGCGGAGCTGAAGATTGCCGAGACGCAGATGAAGGATGTCCACATCGGGCTGGATGCGACGATCGACACTCGCAACGGCTTGATTGCCGGACGCGTGATTCGCATTGACCCGGCAGCTCAAAACGGGACGGTGACGGTGGATGTCGCGCTGTCGGGTCCGCGGCCGCCCGATGCGCGCGCCGAACTGAGCGTGGATGGAACGGTCGAGATCGAGCGATTGCGTGATGTGGTTTATGTGGACCGGCCGGTGTCGGGTGAACCGGACAGCACGATCGGGTTGTTCAAAATTGACGCTGACGGTAAGTACGCTTCTCGCACCAATGTGAAGCTGGGTCGCGCTTCGGTAAACACGATTGAAGTGCGCGACGGACTGAAGGTGGGGGATCGAGTCATTCTGTCGGACATGTCCCGCTATGACGCGAATCCGCGAATTCGCCTGAACTAGAGGCGGATCTCGAACGTAATTAGCAGAAGAACTGGAGGAGATGAACTGAATGGATGCTTCCGAGCCACTGATTCACCTAGATGGAGTGACGAAGGTGTTTGTCACAGACGAAGTGGAGACACACGCGCTGTCGGGAATACATATCGACTTACAACGGGGCGAATATGTTTCGATCTCGGGGCCGTCGGGCTGCGGGAAATCGACATTGCTGGCGATTCTGGGGCTGCTCGATTCTCCTAGTTCGGGAACGTATATTTTGAACAGCAAGCCGGTTCAGAGCTTGAAGCTGTCGGAGCGAGCGCGGATTCGGAATCGGGAGATCGGATTCATTTTCCAGGCGTTTAATTTGATTGGCGATCTCAACGTTTACGAGAATGTGGAGCTGCCCTTGACGTATCGAGGGATGGGTTCGGCAGATCGCAAGAAAAGGGTGCACGACGCGTTGGAGCGAGTGGGGATGTCTCATCGGATTAAACATTATCCGTCGCAATTGTCGGGAGGCCAGCAGCAGCGTGTGGCTGTGGCGCGGGCATTGGCGGGAGACCCTTCCATTTTGCTTGCCGATGAGCCGACCGGAAACCTCGACTCACAGAATGGCGAACAAGTGATGGATTTACTAAGGGAACTTCACCGCGGCGGCGCCACGATTTGCATGGTGACTCACGACCCCAGATACGCACGTTACGCGGACCGCTCCATTCATTTGTTCGACGGGCGCGTGGTGGAGGAGAGCATGGAGATGACGGTATGATCCGCAAGAATGTCGATATTCTGGCGATTGCTATTTTGTTAGGCGGCCTGGTGATCTACGGTCATGTCCGCGAATTTATACGGGCGGGAGAAGGGCCTGTTCAGCGCGTAATGGTGGCTGAGAACGTGTGCCGTTTTTGGGTGTCCTTGTTTCGCAGCAGCGTGCACGCGACATCGAGCCCTGTTTTACGAGTCTGTAAATGAAACGGCAAGGCGGCGCCTGCTTTATCTATCCGCGCTGAATACCCTCCTTTCAGATAGTCCGATCGATCACTCCAAATTGCGATCGATTTCACGATCCATACTTGATACGTCCCGCCCGGCCGGCCTCTGCATCCCTTGGCCGAAGAATCATGATCGGCTCCAGAGGAGAATGAGTGATCGATTGCAGAAGAATCCGCATTGAAATGACCTCGTTCACTGCAGATTCAGCGGAGTGCCTGCTCTCGAACGGACAACAACTGCATCACCTCGGGAATCTTCACTCTAGGCGGGATCGCCAGGCGCCATCTCAAAGTACAAATCCGTACTTAACCGCGCCTCAACAAATCTTTCGGCAACGGCCAGCTTCTCTTCGCGAGTAAAGTTGGCGAAGTGTTCCAGAGACACGTCAAGACTGTGTTCCATGTCCGGCTGTAATTCAAGTTCGGAGATCAATCGGAAAGCGTCAACCCCGAATATTTCAACGTTTCGCTTACGAGACTCGCGCCCCTCCGTCTTCGTCAGCAGATTCCCGCCGTAATCGTAACCGTAACTCGTCGTCCCGCTCTCCGGATTCACCGCCTGCGTCAAGCGCCGCAGCCCATCGTAAGTAAACGTCCGGCTCAGCCCGATTGATTTACCGCCCGCAGATCGTCCAGCGGATCGTACGTGTACGTCGTGTAGGCATTCACCACCCCATTGGGATCCTCCACCACCTGCGCCACTCGTCCCCCCGCATCCGTCGTCGTCGACCGAACCTTGCCGGCTTCATCTCGCACCGTCGCCAGATTCCCCGAATACGTAGTCGTCACCCCCTGCTCATCCTGCCTGGCAGTCTGCTGCACGATCCGCCCCAGCAAATCGTATTGATAGTTGGTCCCGTTCACCGCATCCGCCGGCCGCAACGGATTGCTCCGGAACAGCACCTGCCCCAGCGCATCGTACGTACTCGTGACCGCGATCGCGCCCGCCCCCTCGTATTGCAGCGTCCCGACCGTCCGCCCCAATCCGTCATACACCGTCGCACTGTGCAGCGCCTCATCTCCGGTGGCATTCAAATCGCTGTACATATCCGTCCGCGTCGGGCTCGTATATGAAATATTGGTCTGCGCCTCCACCCCGCTCGCCTGCCCGCCCGCCAGCGCCGCCTTCCGAATCTGCTTCAACCGGTCCAGCGGATCGGCAAAGCTATACAACGTGCTCACTCCATTAGCATCCGTCGCCATCGAAGGCTTGCCGCTGTTGTACTCGTACTGCCACGACTGCGTATGCCCCAGCGCATCCCGCCGCTGCGTCATAAAGGCATACGTATTCGCCGCCGCGCCGCCGCCGCTATAACTGTCCGCGTACGAATACGTCGTCGCATGCCCGTTCGGATCCGTCGACGACACCATATTCCCCGCAATGTCATACCCATACGTCGTCCGGATCGGAGTCGAGGACTGCGTCGCATCCGCATAATCGGAGATCGCCGTCACATTCCCCCGCGCCGTAAAGCCCGCCCCGAACCGATCCGATCCCGACAGCGACCCGCTATCGTGCCCCGCAATCGCTCCGTACGATTGCAGCGCCGCCCCATCGTACGTATAACTACGCTTCGAATACACAACATTGTTCCCGTCCGAAACCGTCACCGTCGCCGGCAGCTTCACCAGATACGCGCACGGATCGCCGCAGCTCGGGTTGATCTGATCGATGTACGTGTACGTAGTCGCCGTCTTCCGAAACGCGGTCGCTTGCGGAGCGCTGCCGCCGTAATCGAACTCATCCTGCTCGCTCACGTTATTCGCATTCGGAAAAGCCGGATCGTACGTGTAAACTACCTTCGATACCTGCCTCGCATCGGGCAGAGTCGTCGTAATCGAAGCAATATGCTGGTCATTCGCCGGATACCCCTCCCCCGTGCTCACGCTGCACGAATACGGATCCCCGGCGCTCACATTGCACCAGGAAACAGGCCCCGTGTTTTCCCAGGCATTTTCCACCCTCTTCAACACCGGGTTCCCGTACTCTGTCTTCGTCTCCGTCCCCTCCTGCCAGTTGTTATAAGCAATCCCAATGAAGAAAAGAGCATCGTAGGCGTTCCCCCAAAACGTGTGCGCCACGTTCGACAACACCTGATTATTCGCATCCACCGTCTTCTCGGTCGTGACTTGCTGCGGTGTTCCGTTCGATCCCGTCGTGTATTGGTAATCGTACGTAGTCGTCCCCGTTAAATTGCTTCCGTCCGCATACGTCCGCCGGGCCAAGACAACGCGACCGATCATCGCCGACCCGCTCCCCGTCGCCGCCCCGAAAAACCCGTCCGTCCCCTGTCCCCCGAAGCCCTCCCAGTCGTACTCCATCTTCCCGCCGGTCGGCAAAGTAATCTGCGCCACCTCCCCGTAGTCGTTGTACTGAAACTGAATCGAAGTGCTGTCCGGAAATCGAATATAGGAAAAATTGCTCTCGATGAAAGGCGTCCCGTTAGAAGGCCCACTCACCGTCTCCGGAAACAAGTCGTCGAGCGCTCTCGCCGTATACCCGCTGCGCAGCATCGCCCCCGTTGACGCCTTCCCGATCTCGATCGTCTGAGCCCCTTGCCAGCCCGTATACGTCACCTTGTCGCACGAGCCCCCGCTCGGCCCCTGCGAGCAGCTCGCCAGTCCATACGTCACATTCGTCACGCGCCCATTTTGATCGGTAATTTGAGTCACCCGGTGACTGCCGGGATCGTAGCTGAAAAGAATCGTATTGCCGTTCCGATCTCGGATCCACGAAACGCTGCCGTTCGTGATTCGATACGTGGTCCCGTCCGGAAAGTCCAGATAACCGGTAACGGGATCGATGACTCGCCCACTCCCCACGGAATAACCGTCCGAAATTGTTGCATCCGATAGAAACACCAGACCGGATCCGTCCCGGCTGGCATACCGCCTGCCCCGCCCCCCATCCCAACTCGACTGGTTCGAGTTGCAGTAGTTCGGAACCCGATAAGGAGCCCCGTCCGTGTTCGTGTCGCGAAGCTCAATCTCGATCCCAACAGGATTTTTCTTGTCATTCCGATCAGTGTCGGGCACAATCAAAAGGCCAGCGTCGCTTCGCTCCGAGCTCGCTGATCGGCGTGGGTGAAGGCTGCTTCTCGCGAATTGTACGAACCCACGATAAAGAAATCGCCCGCCTGCTGAATGGTTGCGAGCTGCGACGGGTCCTTTGCCGACAATCCGCGTAGCCGGATCGCGTCGAGCAGTTGGAAGTGTTTGCCCGATGCCAGCGCCAAAGACGGAATCGTCACTGCCCCAAATCCGGGATTCAACTTCAATTGCCGCAGCCCGAATGGGACATCCGCGTACAGCGTTCCTGCCATCCCGCCACGTTCGTTAGCTCTGCCGTAGGCAGGCAACGTTAGAGCCCGATTCGTCCAGGAATTCGGGAATTGTGGGGTGACTCTCTCGAAAATACTGTTCGCGTCTTGCTATTTTCATCCCTCCCGGCGTCAGCAGGTCATCGCAACTGTCCCGGATCTCCGTCCCGATCTCCATACCGGCACGCTGGAGCAGGTTAGGCGCAACGCAAGCTCCCCAGGGGTGACGTGTCTCTAGATGAAGCCGGTGCCGAAGGCACCGCTCTGTTTTTTTTACCTTATTCTGTAGGCACCTTTCTCTGCCGAGCCGCTTCTACTAACTCACCTACCGTTAACGGCCGTTTCTGTTCCAGTCGATCACGCTTCTGGGAGGGCAGGAATGGCAACAGCGATAACAATGAAGGCTCGGACCTAAAATACTTTGAAGCATCGAATCCAGACACGTCGATCGAACACCGCTTTGAGATTTCTAAGATTGCGTCCACCGCGTCATCACCATCAATATGCAGATCCTGTACGAGCTTTGCGCTTAAACTCACCTGCTCTGGTGCAACTCCGGCTTTCCGCGCAATCACGGCTATCACGCACTCGCGAAAATCTACGTCCGTCATTGCGGATCTCCCGACCCGTTCGTCGTCTGTTGTCCACCCGGCTGGCCACTCTGTTGGTAGCAATTGTACGTACCGTAGCCAATCACTCCGGCATCGATTGCGAGTAGGCCGGCGAATACATATGGATTGGCCAGGCCAGCAATTCGGAGCAAATTCCCACTTGTTCTTCCGGCAATCGTAATCGAAGGAACACTGATATCTACATAACGGCCCAGAATACTCAGAATGTTCGTTGTGGGCGTGCCAATAATCTTATAGGGCGGAACAATGGCCTTAGGAATAGGTAATGCCAGCAAACCCGAAACACCTGTCGCCGCTGTCAAACCGAAATGATTGGCTGTGCTGCTAGCCAGGCATGAGCCGATCTTCGTCCAATCCAAACCATCCGATTGCCTGGTCCCATTCTTTGGGGGTACAACACCTTAGTGCATGAACTGATAAATCACCCATCCAAATGCGCCAAGCATCAGACCTCCCGTTATCCGTAATTGCAACGCTCCAGATCCGTGCCCGAATTTTTCTTCGGTGAGCGCACCCTGTGTGCGAATCCAGCCGGGAAGTCTAAACCACGCCTGAGGCGATATCAACATGAAAGTGGCATTGAGGATCAAGAAAAAGACCACGATCGCGAATACTATCCAGCCAATAAAGTGAATCATCCTCCGCACCCGCAGTTCCAAAGACAAATGTTGAAGGAAGCGCTCCCTGAAACAGGGACCTTGCTACCTACGGAAGGGCCAACGACTGGACCACCACTGCCAGGACTCTTAGTGACAGTTGAACCTGCGAACGGCCGCGGCTGGTAGGTCACCGAGTAACTTTGACCGTTAGCAATCGAGTTGGGGTTCTGACCGGCAGGTACGTTTACGACGTTAACGCTCCCACCACTTCCGCCGTTTATAGCTAAGCCCGCTTGGATCGTAACCCCAACGTAGATGCTGTGGGTCGATGGAACGTAAGAAGCTGTACCGCCGAAACCGAACATGCTTCCAAAAAGAGCACTAGGCAGGATTCCTTCTGGACCTGCAAGACTGCCGAGGAAAGCGCCCGCACTCGTCAGTGGGAACGTCACTGTACCAGTCCAAATGCTTCCGCCCTTATTGCTGGCGCAGGTTTGCGTCCCTGAGTTTGGGGGAACTACGGAGCAAAAAAGCTCACTCGTTCGCGTCACGGGCGACGATCCGCCCCGTGGCGTCAGAGATCCAAACAGTATCGCTCGGATCGTACAACTGCCATTGAGTCTCTCCGTCGCTTGTCTGTGAGCAGGTACTGAATGTCATAACGCAAACCCCTGAACTAAACACAATTCGTAAATCGTTCGACGGCGAAACTATCTCTGCATGATCGAACAATTGCAGTTGTAGCTTTCGAAAGTGATCGTCAATCGCCTCAGGCGAATCGTCCGATCCAACAAGAACGGTATTTGCATCCTCGAATCTCCAATGGCACATCTTAAACAGGAAGTGCCATTCTCCGTGCTGCTTCTTCTCTCCCGCCCGGAGCTTCGGGTTTCCAATCTCCAAGAAGAACATCGACCCATGTGTTCTCGTTAGTCCCCAGGCAGGCTCGTCTTTAAGGTCGCGCAAGGCCTCTGAAATGGTTCCTCCGCGATCGCTCATGTGCGCCCCTCCAGAACTTCCACCGCGATCTCGACTAAATCGTGATACCCGAGCCCTTGTCCGGTAATCGCATCGTGGAACTTTCGCTCTTGAGCTGGAGTGAAACGCTTTCCTGTAATTCGCTCGGCAGCCTGCCTCGCGTCGTTCGCTTGCTTGTTTTGCCGCTGATTGTCGCCGAAATTCGATCCACCGCCGCCAGAACGGTTCGCGCACACGATACTTCCGACCGCATATCCGGCACCTGCGCCAAGTCCACCACCGACTAATGCACCTCCGGCTGCTCCGGCTTCGGCCCCAAGAACGCCGCCGCCAATCGTACCCACACCTGGAGCAACGAGTGTTCCTCCAGCCGCACCTCCCGCACCGCCGATCCCGCCGCCCGCCCAAGCACCCGCCGTGGCTCCAGCTCCGGCGCCCGCCGCGGTAAATCCAGCTACACAGTTACCCTGCGTCGAGAAAACGTTCTTTGGGGGCAGAGACGGTGGCTGAACAAGCCCAGGATTTATCGCTGCTGGCGGGGGCGGCGTGTATGGAGCGGCCGGGAACGGCACCGTATCGATCGAAGGAAGGCCCTGATCGGTTACGCAAGCATTAGCATAGCTCCCATCGGCGCAAATATCCTGTCCGTCCGGATCGGTGTTGCTGAGAGGATTATTCAAGACATAGGAATAGGCATTCCAACTCTGTGGGTTCGTCGGATCCGCCCCTGCATTCGCCGGGTCCACACTCAGAAATCTGCCCAGTGTCGAACCATAATATCTGGCCCCAAAATAATCCAGTCCGGATTCGGCATCTCTTTCTTTGCCGGTAAACTTCTGACTCACCGAATCCAACCCACCCCAAACCCCATTCGAAGGCCGGCCCGCCTGCCCATTCCGAATCTCTTCCCCAAACGCCAGATAATCATGCCGCGCCACCAGGTTCCCAGCCTGGTCCGTCACCATCCGCGTGCTCCCCAGATGATCCCAGCTCAAATAACATGTCGTGCAAGGCGCCGCACCGCCCACCCCCGACGTATACTTCGCCGCTAGGCTCCCCATCGCATCGTACACGAAAACCGTGTTCACCCCATTCGCCGCACTAATGACCCGCCGCCCGTCCCCGTCATACGAATAGCTCGTCCCCGTCGGCGCATACCCCGTCTGCCGGCTCTCCGCGTCGTATTGCAAACACCCCGCCGCGCATACCCCCGCCACGCTCGTCTCGTTTCCCGCCGCATCGTAGGTCGTGTCCGTCCGCTTGTTCCCACTATAAATATTCGAGGTCGGCGTGCTCGCGCTCAACGCAGGCAACGCACCCGAGTTCCCCGTCACCCACACATTGCCCCAGTTGTCATACCGGAAATCCCGTTCGTCCGCCCCATTCTCCTCTTTGAACGCAAACAGCCGGTTCAACGGATCGTACAAATAGCCCTCATAATAGTTGTTCGCCACCGTATACCCTGGCCCATTGCAGGTCTGTATCAACTCCGACTGCAGATCCCCATTGTTCGTCGAAACCTGCCCTGCCCCGCCCCGTCCCCCCAGAACAACTGCAAATCCAAAGCCCAAGCCGTCTGGTTGGTCGGCCCCGACGCCGACGCCGCGCACCCGCCCGCCGCCGGCACATCCGTCATCTCCGCCGGCTGCATCCGCTGGTTGTACGCATAGAAACGCCGCAACCCGTTCCCATACACATACGATTGGAACCCGCCCTGCGCCGCATACTGAATCCCCGCCACATACACCGTGCTGTCGGCCACCTGCGTCGCCCGGTTCGCCGCATCGTGCTGCAGGCTCACCGTCCGCCCCGACGGATACGTCTCCGCCACCAAAGATCCGGCCAGATTGTAGCGATAGCCAAACAAATAGCTGTTCCCCAAGACCGATTCCGCGCTCTGCCCCATCCGCCCCAGCGCATCGAACTGCCCATACGCCATCGTCGCCACACCCGCCGTCGCCACCCGATCCAATTGCCCGATCCCGAACCCCGTCCCCCGATCGTATTCGTACGTCACCGCCGGCGTGCTCGTCGCTCCGCCCGCCACTACGTAGCTCTTCTGCACCACCCGATTTAACGCATCGTAGGCATACCTGACCTGACTGCCGCGCCCATCCGTCTTCGTCTGTAAATTGCCGTTGTAGTCGTAGCTGTAACCCGTCGTCCCGCTCTCCGGGTTCACCGCCTGCCTCAAGCGCCGCAGCCCATCGTAAGTAAACGTCCGGCTCTGCCCCGACTGGCTCACCGTCCCCAAATCATCCAGCGGATCGTAGCCGTAGCTCGTCATATAGTTCGGCGACCCATTGGGATTCTCCACCACCGTCGCCACTCGTCCCCCCGCATCCGTCGTCGTAGTTCGAATCTTACCTGCCTGGTCCGTTACGCTGCTCACATTGCCGGAGTAATTAATGATCAAGTTCTGCTGCTCCGACATCACACTCTGCCGCTTCATCCGCCCCAACAGATCGTATTGGTAATTCGTCCCGTTCACCGGATCCGATGGCGCAAAGGATTGCTCCGGAACAACACCTGCCCCAACGCATCGTACGTACTGCTCACCGTAATCGCGCTCGCACCCTCATACTGCAGCGTCTTGAGCGTGCGCCCCAATCCGTCATACACCGTCGCGCTGTGTAGAGTCTCGTCGCCGGTCGTATTCAAATCGCTGAAGAGATCGGTCTGCGTCGGGCTCGTATACGAGATATTCATCTGCGCCTCCACGCCGCTGGCTTGCCCGCCCGCCAGTGCTGCTTTTCGAATTTGCGTCAACCGATCCAGCGGATCGGCAAAGCTGTACAACGTGCTTACCCCATTAGCATCCGTCGCCATCGCAGGTTTCCCGCTGTTGTACTCGTACTGCCAAGATTGCGCATGTCCGAGCGCGTCATGCTGCTGCGTCACAAACGCATACGTATTCGCCGCCCCGCCCCCGCCGCTATAGCTGTCCGCGTACGAATAGGTCGTCGTATGGTTATTCGGATCGGTCGACGACACCGCATTGCCCGCGATGTCATAGGCGTACGTCGTCTGAATCGGAGTGGACGACTGGCTTGCATCCGCAAAATCAGAGATCGTCGTCGCATTGCCGCGCGCCGTAAAGCTCGCTCCAAACTGATCCGATCCCGACAACGACCCGCTATCGTGCCCCGAGATAGATCCATACGATTGGAGTGTTGCGCCATCGTAAGTAAAAGAACGCTTGGAATATGGAGTGTTACTCCCGTCAGACACCGTGACGGTCGCCGGAAGCTTCACCAGATACCCACAAGGGTCACTACATGTCTGAGTAACTTGATTGATGTAGCTGTAAGTTGTCTTTGTTTTCCGGAATGGAGATGTTCCTCCCCAATCAACTTCATCCTGTTCGCTCACATTATTCGCATTTGGGAAAGTACTGTCGTAACTGTAGGTTACGCTCGATACCTGACTTGTGTCGTTAAGAGTTGTAGTGATTGAATTCAGGTGTGGATTATTGGCCGGATTGCGGATTCTCCTGAAGTCGATCACGGTTCTCTTCTGAATCCGATCACCAAACTCCAGGTAGCCGATCAGGGAGGTCGGAGCGAAGCGACGCTGGCCTTTTGATTGTGACGGAGGGTGATCGGAATGGCAAGAGAATCGAGTTGGCGGCGATAGCGAAGCGAAGGCCGGCCCTTTTGAGCGGGAAGGGGGCCGGGGGAAGGGCTGGCGTTTGAGGCCCTTCCCTTCAGCAACGCAGAAACCCGGAGCGGCTTCATGGCTCCGGCTGCCTGGGCGGACTCTTCCGCATCGACTCCCCCTTCAGTTCGAACCGGTGCGCGCGGTGAACGATGCGATCGAGGATGCCTTCCGCCACCGTCGAATCGCCGATCTGGCCGTGCCATTTCGTCACCGGCAACTGCGAAGTCAGGATCAGCGAACGCGCCTGACAGCGGTCCTCGCAGATTTCCCAGAAGTCTCTCGCTTCAGCTTCCGTCAGCGGCGTCATGGCCCAGTCATCCACCACCAGCACGTCGATACGGCTCAGCCGTACCAGCAGGTTGCGCAGACTCCCGTCGGCGTGCGCCAGCGCCAGATCGCGGAACAGCGCCGCCGCTCTGGTGTAGAAGGCCGAGTAGCCATCGCGGCAGGCCTTCTGCGCCAGCGCACAGGCCAAAAAGCTTTTGCCCACGCCGGTCGGGCCGCACACGAAAACGTTCTCGTGCCGCTCCACCCATTCCGATTGCGACGCCAGCGATCGCAGCAGCGTTTTGTCCAGGCCGCGCGGCGCGCGATAGTCGATGTCCTCGACACACGCGTTGGCCCGCAGTTTCGCACGCCTGAGCCGGGCCGCGAAGGCTTCGTTCTCGCGCCACGTGAACTGCCGGTCCACCAGCAGGGCCAGCCGTTCTTCGAAGCTCATCTCCGCTGCCTGTTCGCTTTTCGCCATCTCGCGCCACGCCTGCGCCATGCCGTGCAAACGCATGGCCTCCAGTTTTTCCAGTGTTGGTTGATTCAGCATGGTGTCTGTTCTCCTCTACTACTGGAAGTACTGCGGTCCACGCAGGTTTTCATGATCCGGCGACAGCCGTGGCTGTGGCGGCGGGGAAACCGGCGGTTGCGAATCGAGCCCGCTGCGCAGCATCGACTTGATCGACTGATAGCTTACGGCTCCGGTCAACAGCGCCCGTTCGGCGGCATGCTCCACGCGCTCGTTCGAGTATTTCGCCGCGAGCCGGATGATTCCCAGACAAGCGCGATAGCCCATCTCCGGATGCGGCTTCGATTCCAGAATCCGGTTCACCAGGCGGCCCGTGTGCACGCCCACTTTCCCGGCCCAGTCGATCATGCGCGAAGGCGGCCAGTCCAGATGCGCCTGATGACTCTTCGGCCGGTGTTCGTTATGGCAGATACTCTGGTTGCGCCCACGGGAGCGCAGGTGCGAGGCCACGCGCTTTCCGCGATGAAAGATCTCGACCGTGGCGGGCGTGGAACGAACTTCGACGGCTTGGCCGGTGAGTGTGTAAGGCGCGCTGTACCAGTTGCCATCGAAGGCCACATGATAATCGATGTTCACGCGCGCCTGCGCCCACTGGCTCAGATCGTAGCGGGAGCCGGGTAAGGGTGAGAGAGCCGGCCGGTCCAGCTTGTGAAACAGACTGGCGCGGCTTTCGTCTTTGCGCTTGCGGAACGGCCGGTTATTCAGCATGACCAGCAGTTCGCGGATCGCTTCATTGGCTTGGGCCAGGGAGAAGAACCGCCGGTGCCGGAACCGCATCACGATCCAGCGCTGTACGACCTGCACGGCGCTTTCAACCTTCGCCTTGTCGCGCGGCTTGCGCGGGCGCGTGGGCATGACTGCCACTTTGTAATGCGCCGCGAACTCCTGATACGTAGGATTCAGATCGGGCTCATAGAGGCAGGCGCGCGTCACGCCGGTCTTGGTGTTGTCGGGAACCAGCAGGCGCGGTGTGCCGCCATAGAACTCCAGCGCGTTGGTCTGAACTTTCAGCCAGTTGGCCATCTGCTGATCTTCGACGGCTTCCGCATAGGTATAGCTGGAGGCGCCCAGCGCGCAAACGAACAGCGGGGCGGCCAGTGTGGTTCCGTCCGCCCGGTGAATCGGAATGGTGGCCCCAGCCCAATCCAGAAACAGTTTTTCGCCGGGCGTGTGTTCCTGACGCAGCACCACGTCCTGACGCTTCTTCCAGCCTCGATACCGTTTGCAGAACCAGCTGTAGCAATAGCCGTCGGGGTTGGCTTCGCTGTACTCTTCCCAGATCAGCTCCAGCGTGAGATCGCGATGCTTTTCCAGTTGCTCGCGGATGTGCGCGAAATCGGGATGATGTCTCTTCAGGGGCCGCTCCGAACCGCGGCCGGACGGGAACAGGGCCTGTTCGATGCGCTCCTCGTCCCAGCCAGGATCGAGCGGCCACACCAAAGCGGCGGCTTTCATGCGCGCCAGGTAATCGTGAACGGTGCTCTGGCTGGTGTTGATGCTGCGGGCGATCTGCCGTTGTCCGAGCTTTTGCTCGAAATGCAGCCGCAGAATCTCTTTGATCTTTCTCATGGACTTTCGCTTTCCAGGCAACGGTGGATCGGGCCCTCCTCTCAGGCCGGTCGTTCGTTGCTTATCGTTTCAAGTCCAGCGCCGCCGTTTTCTTCGTTCTCTTTTCATTCCGATCACCGTTCTCTGATCCCGATCACCCTTGACGTTACCGGCCAAAAGTGATCGGTTTCCAAAGAGAATAGCGATCGGCTTCACAGCAGAACGCTGACCGGATTCCCAGGAGAATCAGTGATCGGTTTCAAAGGAGATTGGCTGATCGGAATCGAGGAGAATCCGCAGCCGGATAACCTTCGCCGGTCGAAATAGAACAAGTAAACGGACCCCCGCCACTGGCATTGCACCAGCTTACCGGCGTACTGGTCCAAGAACGATTTTCTGTCTTATCAGGAGATCCGTACTGGGTTGTTGATTCGTTTCCCTCTTGCCAGTTGTTGTACCCAATACCTGTGAACAACAAAGCGTCGAATGCATTTCCCCAGAAAGTGTGTACAGTCTTTGAAAGCTGGTTTTGATTTTGATCTACAACGGTTTCAGTTGTGTTTTGGGCGGGAGTGCCACCTGTACCTTGTGTCGGTTGATAGTTATAAGATGTCGTTCCGGACAGAGTAGAACCGTCAGGATAAACCCGGCGCGTTACAACCACACGGTCTATCATGACGGGCGCGCCATCTTGTGTTGCCTGTCCGTTAAACCCATCTCCACCGACATAGACTCCATTCCAGTCGTACTCGAAAGCCCCGCCGGTCGGCAAAACGACTCGGGCGATCTCACCATAGTTGTTGTAGAGAAACTGAAAGGAATGATTGTCTGGTAGACGAACGTAAGAGTAATTGGGCTGGTTTAGAACAGGGTCGTGCGGACCGGACGACAATTCCGGAAACAGTTCATACAAATTGGCAGGACTATAGCCGTTGCGAAGATTCGATTCGACATTGTCAATACCGATCTCTATTGTTTGAGGTCCTTGCCATCCCGTATAGGTAATAAGATCGCAGGAAGTTTGTGGGGATCCCTGGCAAGTTGTACTGCCATACGTGACCGTTGTAGATCGACCGTTCTGATCAAGGATTTGGGTGATTTGATGAGTGCCATTGTAAGCAAACGTAATCGTGTTTCCGTTGCGGTCTCTTATCCATGACACGGAGCTATTAGAAATTCGGTATGTCGTCCCGTCGGCTAAATGCAAATAACCAGATACCTGAAACACCGGGCCGCTGGAAGCACTGAAATAATCAAGCACGGCGTTGTCGGAGTGAAAGACCATCCCGGATCCATCTTTACTTGCAAAAACACTTCCTCTTCCCCCATCCCAGCTAGTCGCTGTGGTAGTGCAATAATTCGGCACAGTGTAGGGTTTCCCGTCGGTGTTGGTGTCGCGCAATTCTGTTTCGCTGCCATCAGCTCCCGCGAAAGTTAGCCGACTTAGAGTGTATTGGGGCGTGCTGCTGCCATTTTGGCAGTAGTTTACGGTCTCCTGGCTTGATCGGCCGAACATTGTCCCAGGACCGTATCCAATTGACCAGGATTGCCATGGCGTCAAACTAGCTACTGTGTTGAATGGATTTTGAGGATCCCCCGTTGCTAACTTGGTAGCAATCCACTGGTCCGCAATTCGCACCGACATGTCATAACCCGCTGACCCGCGACCGCCGATATGACGGATCGGGACGGCGATGTTGACTTTTCCGGTGAATCTAGAATACGACTCGATCCCCGATAACGGGTACGACGAACTAGGACTACCCGTCAGACGCTTACGATCAGCCATTCCGAACTCGGCGCGATTCTTGATCGCCATGACCTTCGGAATACCCAATCACGCTCACCCCGGAACAACTATTTTCATCAGCTCGGAATGACTATTTTCATACCTCGGAATCAGTCCCTTGTTGCTCCGGAGCATTCTCCCCAGGGGTGACGTGTCACTTAGTAGCCGGTGCCGAAGGCGCCGTTCGGCGCAGTGAGCTGATGCCTAATTGCCCGACCAGCTTTTCTTTACTCCCTGAACTTCGCAGAACTCGCGCCACGACGATGTAGTCAGCACATAAATATGCTGATCGCCGGCAGGATTAGTCTCGACAAACTCTTCTGCGAGTGCATTATTCGCCTTGACATATTCCGGCCAATCTCGGTCCGCCAATTCATATCCGGACATCTTGGCAGTCTCATATGAATCGGCCTTCACCCGAAAGACTTCGACTCCCAAAACCGCGACTTTGTTGGCGGTGCATTGCTTAATTGCTTCCAGTACTTCCGGGAAAGTAAATCCCAACTCACCGCCTACTGTTTTGCCATTCGAGAGCGAACTGATGCTCTTAATTGCGTCGATGTCGTTCGTCATGGGATTAAATGATTCGGGCTAAATCCGGGGCCCGAAACCTGCAGCACTTGCTTTGTTCCATTGTCGACGACCACGAACTTTCCGCTAGCAGGATTTACATATTCCGTAGCTGCGCCGCCGGTCGCTTTATTGAGCACGTTATAAGCCTTACCGTTCTGGACAGTGTCGACAATCTCCTGGGCTGTCCAGCCTCTCGATGCCATCTGACGCACAATCTTATTGCTCAGGTTGGCTATATCGACGGCCGCTGTAAGCGCACGCGTGGCTCGTGCCGCCAGTAGTGCATCGACACCTGCACCGATCACACGGCCGATCAAACCCGCTACAGCGCCAATCGCCGCTTGCTTCATGAATTCATTTACAAGCGCTTGAGATCCTCCGATTTGGGCGGCTCCAAGCATATTGCTGCTTCCAGGAGCCCAATCGTCACTCGAGTAATTGGAGAAAGCAATCGCTCCAGCACCTGAAGCGGTATCGTTGCCAAACGAATAAGTTAAGCTCGTTCCGTTGTACTGATAAGAGTTAGTGTTAACTGTTCCGTCGACGTACGTTCCGCTGCAAGTCTCCGCAGAACCGCCTTGCTCCGTTGTAACGTCGACGCCTGAGGACGTTTGATTGCTCGTCGTAATACAGTCTTGGCCGGAAGGATCAATGTTCTTCGACGGATTATTTCGAACGTAACTATAAAGATTCCAACTCTGCGGATCTCCGGGATCTTGATCGCTGCCATCATCCACACTCAGAAATCTGCCAAGCGTAGAACCGTAGTATCTAGCCCCAAAATAATCCAACCCCGATTCCGAATCCCGCTCCTTCCCGGTAAACTTCTGACTCACCGAATCCAACCCGCCCCAAACCCCATTCGAAGGCCGCCCCGCCTGCCCATTCCGAATCTCTTCCCCAAACGGCAGATAATCATGCCGCGCCACCAGGTTTCCGCTCTGATCCGTCACCATCCGCGTGCTCCCCAGATGATCCCAGCTCAAGTAACACGTCGTGCAAGGCGTCGAGCCCCCCACCCCGGACGTATACTTCGCCGCCAGATTCCCCAGCGCATCGTACACGAAAACCGTGTTCACCCCATTCGCTGTAATGATCACCCGCCGCCCGTCCCCGTCATAGGAATAGCTCGTCCCCGTCGGCGTATACCCCGTCTGTCGGCTCTCCGCGTCGTACTGCAAACACCCTGCAGCGCACTCCCCGCGGGATCCTCCACCACCTGCGCCACCCGTCCCCCCGCATCCGTCATCGTCGACCGAACCTTGCCGGCTTCGTCTCGCACCGTCGCCAGATTCCCCGCATACGTAGTCGTCACCCCTTGCGCATCCTGCGTGGCAGTCTGCTGCACGATCCGCCCCAGCAAATCGTATTGGTAGTTCGTCCCGTTCACCGCATCCGCCGGCCGCAAAGGATTGCTCCGGAACAACACCTGCCCCAGCGCATCGTACGTACTCGTGACCGCGATCGCGCCCGCCCCCTCGTACTGCAGCGTCTCGAGCGTCCGCCCCAAAGGCACATACGGGCTTGTTTCGCTACCAGCTAGTGACTAGTGATACATAGGAAGCGGGAATGTAGTCGGCCAACCACACCGACTTGCTTCCCTCGTAAAAAAATATCCCATTCCGGTAAGCCTCACCTGCCTCAACGAGTAGAATTATGGGCTGGGAATCTTTTCGAAAGCCGACTTCGCGAGCCGTTCGCGGCTCAATCGACAAGTGAACATATTGTCGCGTCATTGGTTTCATACCCTCGGAGAAGATTTTACTGGCGGAGTTGGCATCCGTCCCGTGGTAAAGGAGTTCTGGCGGGGTGGATGGCCGCTTTGCTAGACGACTCGGCGTTGAATGACCATATAACGCGCGAATTCTACCGTTGGAGATCTCATGACGGCGCTTTTGGGAGCGACGAATCATTTCCCGGAGGTGGCCTTCTCCAAGATTCTCCCAGCTAACATGCTTCCGTTTGAGTACCGTTATAAGATCTTGCACTTTGATCCAGCCCTGAGAGTCCAGAATGAGTCCGTACGCTGACGGCTCATGCCTTAAAACGTGGGATACCGCCCGGCTTAACTCCCCATCACTCATGATTAAATTCTTCGGCGACTAAAGCTCGAACTCGATAAAATCTTCGATAGCTGATCGGAACCAATCCGAAAAGCTTTCAAAGGTCTTTCTTTCTTCCCAGCCTGGGTCTGCGTAGTCATGAATGATAATAACTTTTGAGGGATGAACGCTTTCCCAGCATGCTACATCGTCATTGCCTTGATTCCTGGCGAAGGGTACTAGATCCCTCGCTGGATAACGAGTCTTTAAACCTTCCAATTTCTCCCGGGCGAACTTCCGGTCGAAGATCCACCAAGGATCGAACCGAGTGATGCCACTCTCAATTAAACGCAAGAACGTACGTGGATAGCTAAACCACGCCGGAAGTTCGTCAGCACTTAGTACCTCCACCTTGTCGGCCTCGGTCATAACCCTATTTAACCCCCGTCGCTGGAGAACCATTGGGATAACGGCCGCTAAACCCGGCTCCCTGATTCTGGATCCGGTATTGAGCGGCTTGACCCCAAGTACTTGGCGCCCCATCTGACGTAGTGAACCTCTGAATCTGCGACGGAGGTAGCGCTTCCGTAGCTTCATGGACAACTGCCTGGACATTTGTGCCCGTCTGACTCGCCGCAAGAACTCGAGTGTTATCTAACGTAACTAAAGTACCGTCCGCCATCCTCACAACATCGACTGGACTACCAACCCATCCGTTCGCTCTCATACTAGCTGCAATCTCTTCCAAACCATTAACGGATTTCTGGCTGAACATGATGCCGCCAGGACTGAGTTCCTCAATCTTTGGTCCCGGAAAGAACAAAAATGTTCCAACGGTCGCGACCATGACCCCGCGCTGCTGGGCCGAATTGGTCGGCTGCAAAGCTTGTTGAATCTGCTGGCCTTCCTGGGTCGTTCCCAGTTCTCCATTCAAATTGGCAAAACCATAAATTGCTTGCCCGATGCCTTTGAAGACTCCCGCGAAGAAGTTTAGTATCGGATTCGGAGCCTTTGCTGTTCCAGTTACCGAGAAGCAGACGTTGCCGCTTTCGTCCTGACCATCTTGACAATCGTGACCGGTCGCATCGGTAAATTGCAGCGGATTGTTTCGAACGTAAGCATACATATTCCAACTCTGCGGATCTCGTGCATGTTGGTCAGCGAATACCTCATCCGGACTTGTGAACCTGCCCAATGCCGCCCCGTAGTATCTGGCGCCAAAATAATCCAGTCCGGATTCGGCATCTCTTTCTTTGTCCGTAAACTTCTGACTAACCGAATCCAATCCACCCCAAACCCCATTCGAAGGCCGCCCCGCCTGCCCATTCCGAATCTCTTCCCCAAACGGCAGATAATCGTGCCGCGCCACCAGGTTCCCAGCCTGGTCCGTCACCATCCGCGTGCTCCCCAGATGATCCCAGCTCAAGTAACACGTCGTGCAAGGCGTCGAGCCCCCCACCCCGGACGTATACTTCGCCGCCAGATTCCCCAGCGCATCGTACACGAAAACCGTGTTCACCCCATTCGCTGTAATGATCACCCGCCGCCCGTCCCCGTCATAGGAATAGCTCGTCCCCGTCGGCGTATACCCCGTCTGTCGGCTCTCCGCGTCGTACTGCAAACACCCTGCAGCGCACACCCCCGCCACGCTCGTCTCGTTCCCCGCCGCATCGTACGTCGTGTCCGTCCGCTGGTTCCCGCTATAAATATTCGAGGTCGGCGTGCTCGCGCTCAACGCCGGAAGCGTACCCGAGTTCCCCGCCACCCACACATTGCCCCAGTTGTCGTACCGGAAATCCCGTTCGTCCGCCCCGTTCTCCTCTTTGAAGGCAAACAGCCGGTTCAACGGATCGTATAAATAGCCCTGATAATAGTTGTTCGCCACCGTATACCCCGGCCCATTGCAGGTCTGAATCAACTCCGACTGCAGATCCCCGTTGTTGGTCGACACCTGCCCCGCGCCGTCCCCCCAGAACAATTGCAGATCCAAAGCCCAGGCCGTCTGGTTGGTCGGCCCCGGCGTCGATGCCGCGCACCCGCCCGCCGCCGGCACATCCGTCATCTCCGCCGGCTGCATCCGCTGGTTGTACGCATAGAAACGCCGCAACCCGTTGCCATACACGTACGATTGAAACCCGCCCTGCGCCGCATACTGAATCCCCGCCACATACACCGTGCTATCGGCCACCTGCGTCGCCCGGTTCGCCGCATCGTACTGCATCGTCACCGTCCGCCCCGACGGATACGTCTCCGCCACCAAAGATCCCGCCAGATTGTAGCGATACCCGAACAAATAGCTGTTGCCCAAGACCGATTCCGCGCTCTGCCCTATCCGCCCCAATGCATCGAACTGCCCATACGCCATCGTCGACACGCCCGCCGTCGCCACCCGATCCAACTGCCCGATCCCGAACCCCGTCCCCCGATCGTATTCGTACGTCACCGCCGGCGTGCCGGTCGCCCCGCCCGCCGGCGTGTAGCTCTTCTGCAATAAGCGATTCAACGCATCGTAGGCATAGTTCGTCCGGCTGCCGCGCCCCTCCGTCTTCGTCTGCAGATTCCCGCCGTAATCGTAACCGTAACTCGTCGTCCCGCTCTCCGGGTTCACCGCCTGCCTCAAGCGCCGCAGCCCATCGTAGGTAAACGTCCGGCTCAGCCCCGATTGATTCACCGCCCGCAAATCGTCCAGCGGATCGTAGGTGTACGTCGTGTAGGCATTCGTGATCCCCGCGGGATCCTCCACCACCTGCGCCACCCGTCCCCCCGCATCCGTCATCGTCGACCGAACCTTGCCGGCTTCGTCCCGCATCGTCGCCAGGTTCCCCGAATACGTAGTCGTCACCCCTTGCGCATCCTGCGTGGCAGTCTGCTGCACGATCCGCCCCAGCAAATCGTATTGGTAATTCGTCCCGTTCACCGCATCCGCCGGCCGCAAAGGATTGCTCCGGAACAACACCTGCCCCAGCGCATCGTACGTACTCGTGACCGTGATCGCGCTCGCCCCCTCGTACTGCAAGCTCTGCAACGTCCGCCCCAATCCGTCGTACACCGTCGCGCTGTGCAGCGCCTCGTCTCCCGCCGCATTCAGATCGCTGTACATATCCGTCCGCGTCGGACTCGTATACACGATATTCGTCTGCGCCTCCACCCCGCTCGCCTGCCCGCCCGCCAGCGCCGCCTTCCGAATCTGCTTCAACCGGTCCAGCGGATCCGCAAAGCTATACAACGTACTCACTCCATTGGCATCCGTCGCCATCGCAGGCTTGCCGCTGTTGTACTCGTACTGCCAGGCCTGCGCATGCCCCAATGCATCCCGCCGCTGCGTCATAAAAGCATACGTATTCGCCGCCGCGCCTCCGCCGCTATAACTGTCCGCATACCCATATGTCGTCGTATGCCCGTTCGGATCCGTCGACGACACCACGTTGCCCGCGATGTCATAGGCGTAAGTCGTCTGAATCGGAGTGGACGACTGGGCTGCGTCCGCATAATCGGAGATCGCCGTCACATTCCCCCGCGCCGTAAAGCTCGCCCCGAACCGATCCGATCCCGACAACGACCCGCTATCGTGCCCCGCGATCGCTCCGTATGATTGCAGCGCCGCCCCATCGTAGCTGTACGTACGCTTCGAATACACAACATTGTTCCCGTCCGAAACCGTCACCGTCGCCGGCAGCTTCACCAGATACGCGCACGGATCGCCGCAGCTCGGGTTGATCTGATCGATGTACATATACGTAGTCGCCGTCTTCCGAAACGCGGTGGCTTGCGGAGCGCTGCCGCCGTAATCGAACTCATCCTGCTCGCTCACGTTATTGGCATTCGGAAAAGCCGGATCGTACGTGTAAACCACCTTCGCTACCTGCCTCGCATCGGGCAGAGTCGTCGTAATCGAAGCAATATGCTGGTCATTCGCCGGATACCCCTCCCCCGTGCTCGCGCTGCACGAATACGGATCTCCGGCGCTCACATTGCACCAGGAAACAGGCCCCGTGTTTTCCCAGGCATTTTCCACCCTCTTCAACACCGGGTTCCCGTACTCCGTCTTCGTCTCCGTCCCCTCCTGCCAGTTGTTATACGCAATCCCAATGAAATAAAGAGCATCGTACGCGTTCCCCCAAAACGTGTGCGCCACGTTCGCGAGAACCTGATTATTCGGATCCACCGTCTTCTCCGTCGTGACTTGCTGCGGTGTTCCGTTCGATCCCGTCGTGTATTGGTAATCGTACGTAGTCGTCCCCGTTAAATTGCTTCCGTCCGCATACGTCCGCCGGGCCAAGACAACGCGATCGATCATCGCCGAACCGCTCCCCGTCGCCGCCCCGAAAAACCCGTCCGTCCCCTGTCCCCCGAACCCCTCCCAGTCGTACTCCATCTTCCCGCCGGTCGGCAAACTAATCTGCGCCACCTCCCCGTAGTCGTTGTACTGAAACTGCATCGAAGTGCTGTCCGGAAAACGAATATAGGAAAAATTGCTGTCGATGAAAGGCGTCCCGTTAGAAGGCCCACTCGCCGTTTCGGGAAACAAGTCGTCGAGCGCTCTCGCCGTATACCCGCTGCGCAGCATCGCCCCCGTTGATGCCGTGCCGATCTCGATCGTCTGCGCCCCTTGCCAGCCCGTATACGTCACCTTGTCGCACGAGCCCCCGCTCGGCCCCTGCGAGCAACTCGCCAGTCCATACGTCACATTCGTCACGCGCCCATTTTGATCGGTAATTTGCGTCACCCGGTGACTGGCGGCATCGTAGCTGAAAAGAATCGTGTTGCCGTTCCGATCCCGAATCCACGAAACACTGCCGCTTGTAATGCGATACGTGGTCCCGTCCGGAAAGTCCAGATAACCGGTAACCGGATCGATCACTCGCCCACTCCCCACGGAATAACCGTCCGAAATTGTTGCATCCGACAGAAACACCAGACCGGAGCCGTCCCGGCTGGCATACCGCTTGCCCCGCACCCCATCCCAACTCGACTGGTTCGAGTTGCAGTAGTTCGGAACCCGATAGGGAGCCCCGTCCGTGTTCGTGTCGCGAAGCTCAATCTCACTGCCGTTCGGAGCCGTAAACGTTACCCGCGTAATCGTGAATTGCGGCGTGACGTTGCCGTTCGGGCAAGCGTTGATCGTCTCGAAACTGCCCCTGCTGAAAACCGTCCCAGGCCCATAGCCCGTATCCCAAGGTTGCCAAGACCCCAATTGCGGGGTCGACACGGACGTCTTCATCACGCTCCACGGCTCTGAAATCCGCACCAGCATGTCATAACCGGCTGTCCCTCGCCCCCCGATGTGTCGCACCGGAACCGTCACATTCACCTTTCCGCTGAACGGCGAATACGAATCGATTCCTGACAACGGATACGAAGAAGCCGCCGTTCCCGGAGCCAGCGAAGCGGGCGTAGTGCTGTCGAAAACCGACCCCTGCCCACACAACGGGCCCGTCAAACTCAACAAGAAGACCAAAAGCGCACAGGGTACGGCTGCGCGCCGCCACTCAGCAAAGGAACTCGCCTGTTCTTCGGGCGGCGCGCTTGATTTCGGGCCCGTTGTGCGCGACTTCCTCCAGAGACCTGCTATGGTCCCGCGCGCCTTGCTCAGGAAGAGCCGCGTCTCCGCCTTCTTCCTCTGCTCTGTACCGCCTGCCGGCCACTGAGAGTCTACCTGATCCGTTCTCCTGGCAGCCTTCATCCCGTTTGTTTTTCTCGCTACCTGCATGAGCTCTCCTTCAGGTCCTTAACCATCCGCAGCTTTATAAAAACAAATGCTAATAACAATTAAATGCACGTCATAATTTATCTAATTGAAGACTAATTAAGCTAATTAACACTGCAAGAATGACAATCGAAGCCTCCTCGCCCAACCCTCGGCAGCTTCTGGCACAAGTCGTCGTTATTTTGTAAGTCTTTCTATCTACTACCGTTTTACAAGGGTAATAGTCGCTTGGCGCCGCCCCGTCCAACATCAACCTGAGCAGCAGAACGAGTATAGAATTATTTTTGTATTTTCTGCAAATATTTAATTAGTCTTGCTAATTTATTTCTAAGTAAGCTAATCTTTCTTTGCGGCGCTGAAAGTAACATCGAACTAACTCAGGCTGGAAACTTAGTCGGGTCTAGAAATTTAGTCAGGTATAGGCCGATAGGAGGCAGAACTGTGTCTATGAAGAATTCGAAGCACCATAAAGGGTGTGCTCTGTTCGTAGGGTTTATATTCTTGTTCGGCAGTCAGAAAACAACCCTTATCGCCCAAAGCTTGTCCCCTGCCACTCCGGCGCAGGAATTCATCCGCCTCAATGGACAGATCGTCGCGGTAGACAATCCGGCCGTCAGCGCTCCCGTGACGGGCGCCAATGGTTTTTCAGGAAACCAGGTCGGCGGAGCCTCCGGACAAACCACCTACAACAGCGGAACAGGAACGTACACCGTGCAAGGCTCCGGTGCCGGTCTCACCGGGACGACAGATCAGGAACAATTCACCTACTCCACCTTGAATGGCGACGGCGCCTTCGTGGTTCGTCTTTCCGGCGTCCAAAACGCCACTTCTACTGCTCTTACCGGAATCGCCATCCGCGAATCGCTCGATCCCAGCGCCCAGCAGGCCTTCATCGGAGCCCAGAACGGCCAGAATGTCTACGGCTTTGCACGCCAGCAGGATGGCGCTCCAACCTCGACGCAAGGATATGCCTCAGCTGCCGCCCCCGAGTGGTTCATGCTCCAGCGATTCGGCGAGACCATCTTCCTTTGGAACTCCAGCGATGGAAAGAATTGGAACCTGCTCACCGGTCAGTTGCGAGTCACCATGGGAGCCAGCGCCTTAGTCGGCTTTCTTGTGTCTTCCGGTAGCACCGCCGCTACCACCACGGCAACTTTCGATAACGTCAGGTCGATTCAATATCCGCCCTTCTTCAGCTTGAGCGGCAACATGGCTGGCGACTACTTCGTCTTAGTCAACCGCAACAGCGGCAAAGCCCTCGATCAGCCCGGAGCGAACGGAACCGACGGCTTGCCTCTCCAGCAATATGGCTTGAACTACTCTTCCGCCGAGCGATGGGGCGTCGTCGCTAATGGCGGCTATTTCTACGGAATCTGCAGTAACGGGCCCAACGATGTCCTAAGCCTCACGAGCGCGTCCGGCGCCCCTCCCACCGCTCCTGGCACACCGGTCGTTCAATCGCCCCAACAATACCGCGACGACCAAAATTGGATGATGGTCTCCTCCGATGGAGTTTGGGTCTCCTTCCTGAACAAGTACTCCGGTTTGGCTTTGGGCGTTGCCGGACAAAGTAAAGCCGACGCCGCCGCCCTTGAGCAGGTGACTTACAATCCGAGTGACTTCAGCCAGCAGTGGCAGATCGTCCCCAACGGTCCCTACGGAATCTACGCCAATTCTCCCAACATCTCAGTGCCCAGCCTCGTCTCAGTCCAAAACGCGCCTGCCACCGCAACCGTATACGTGAACATGTACACCGGCCAGCAGGGCTTTGGCGCCTACGGGCTCGGCGCTTACGATCCCTCCTACAGCGATGCGGCTGTAGCCTATCTCAATGGTCAGCCCATCTGCGGCCCCTTCCAATATGCCGGGTCCTGTGCCATCTCCGGTTTTGCGGACGGCGCGCAGTTGACCATGAAGGAAGCAAATAAGGGCATCACCATCTCAACTGCCACCTTGCATGTCTTCCCCGGTCCCTATAGCGGGACCACTTACAAACTCCGGAACGAGTCTTCCTCTTTGTTCCTGCGCTGGAATGGATCGGGCGTGGACCAGGCAGCCGATGATGGCGGCACGGATGTTCAATGGACTTTCACCGATGCCGGCAGCGGCAATTTTTATGTCGTAAATCAAGCCGGAAAGCTGGGCGTCGCCTCGGCGGGAGTGCAATACGGAGCCCTGTTCACCGTCTCTGCTTCCACTGACCTGAGTCAGGTCTGGCAGGTAGCCCCGAAAGACGCAACACACTTCACCCTCGTCAACCTGAACGCCAGTTCCCAACAGAACACGTCGATGGTGGTTGAGATCACTGCTGCCACACCCGGTTCCCCAACCAACCTCTGGAACGACGATGGAAACAGCAGTCGGCAATGGATTCTGATTCCCGTCAACTAGGCGTAATCGTAGTGTCGCAACAACTGCCGGCCTGCAATAACGCGGTCAAGCCTCGCTGAAAGCCGGGTTTTTACCGTCGAAATCCGCGTTATTCCCCTTCGTTTTGATCCCCAGCCCTTCCGCTCGCGCTCATTTATTTTCCCGCAAAAAATCTACCTCGCCCCGCTCCCCTCCCACTCGAAAAATCGCTCCATCTTACTGCTGACAAATGAGATAGCGAAATTCAAATCGCTGTCACCGCAACTCGGCAATCGGAGCGCGTGCTTCCGGCTTTTTTCCCTCTCCAAATCCTATTTTTTATAAGCGGGAAAAACTACCTCTCGGTTACCCGAAACCGAGCCCGCGCTTACGTAACGTTTGGTAAGCGACGAGCGCCACTTACAATATCCTTAGTGGTGGGCCCGGAGTTCTCTTTCTTGCTCGGTAGCGACATCCCGTCGCCTTATCACGCCCGCTTGATTCAATCGAATAGGGGTTTCTAACGTAAGCAGATGTGGATAGTTCATCTTGCGCTTCGCCGACCTTATACCTTCGCAGTCTTTTCTCTTCTGGTTCTAATCCTAGGCGCGGTCGCCTGCGTCGTAACTCCCAAAGACATTTTTCCGAATATAGATATTCCGGTTGTCAGCGTTGTTTGGACCTACACCGGTCTAACTCCGACTGAAATGGAGTCCCGCATCGTGACGATTTGTGAACGCGCGATGACAACCACCGTAAACGACATCGAGCACATGGAATCGGAATCGTATAGCGGTACGGCGGTAATCCGCGTTTTCTTTCAGCCCAAGGCGAAGGTAGAGCTGGCGCTGTCGCAGGTTACTGCAATTGTTCAGACTATTCTGCGTGTGATACCGCCGGGAAGTTTTCCGCCCGCGATTTTGAAGTACGACGCCTCCAGCGTGCCGGTGCTGCAACTCAGCTTGTCGGGGCAGGGGCTGACCGAACAAGACCTTTACGATTTAGGCCTGAACTTCATCAGAACGCGCCTGGCGACCGTTCAAGGCGCGTCCATTCCCCTGCCCTTTGGCGGCAAGGTGCGCCAGGTGATGGTGGATATCGATCCGAATGCTTTGTACTCGAAGCATTTGTCGCCGAGCGATGTTTCGACGGCGTTAGGCAACCAGAATATTATTTTGCCGGCCGGTACGGTCCGGGTGGGCAATCTGGAATACCTGGTTAAAACAAATAGCAGCCCGACCACCGTTGCGGCTCTGAACGAATTGCCGATTCGGGCATCCAACGGGGCTGTCGTCTATATGAAAGACGTGGCACAGGTTCGCAACGGCTATGCGGTGCAGACGAATGTGGTTCGTACCGATGGCCAGCGTTCGGCATTCTTAAGTGTCCTGAAAAACGGGCAGGCCTCGACGCTTGATATTGTGAGCGCGATCAAGAAGGCGATTCCGCGAGTGAAGGCTGATCTGCCCAACGCGTTGAAGATTACTCCGGCCTTCGATCAATCGATTTTTGTCCGGAGTTCGATCAGCGAGGTTCTACGTGAGGCGTCGATTGCTGCCGGACTGACAGCGCTGATGATTTTGCTCTTCCTGGGAAGCTGGCGGAGCACGCTTATTGTTTGTATTTCGATTCCGCTCTCGATTCTTACATCGATCTGCATTCTGGCTGCATTGGGCGAGACGATCAACGTGATGACTCTGGGCGGCATGGCGCTGGCCGTCGGCATCCTTGTTGACGACGCTACGGTCGAGATTGAGAATACTCATCGCAATCTGGGCGAGCATGGGAAGTCACTGGTGCATGCGATCCTGGATAGCGCCAGTCAGGTGGCGGCGCCGGCGTTGGTTTCGACGCTGTCGATCTGCATAGTCTTCCTTCCTGTGCTTTTACTGACGGGCGCTGCGAAATATCTGTTTACTCCGTTAGCCATGGCGGTCGTTTTCGCGATGCTGGCATCGTATTTTCTTTCGCGAACTCTGGTGACGACGATGATGCACTACCTGTTGCCGCCGGAGGTTCCTCTGTACCAGTGGGACGAGGGCGCTCCGGAACCCAAGGCGGCGCGCAACTTCATCTGGAGAATTCACGAGAGATTCAATCTACACTTCGAACGCTTTCGCGATCGTTATAGGAACTGGCTTGCCTGGTCGCTGCATAACCGGGCCATCGTGTTAATTCTGTTCGGAGTTTTTGTCGGCGGATCTTCGCTGTTGACTCTTTTGATCGGGCGGGATTTTTTTCCTTATGTTGATTCAGGGCAAATGCGGCTTCACGTGGTTCCTCCGGATGGAACCCGTATTGAAGAATCGGAAGTGATATTCGCAGGGATCGAAGAGGAGATTCGAAAAGTTCTTCCCCCCGGCCGCATCGATGTGATTCTGGACAACATCGGGCTGCCGGCAAACGGCATCAATCTGGCCTTTTCAAATAACAACACCATCAGCAATTCGGATGGCGACATCCAGATCTCATTGAAGCCGGGCGCTAGGGACACGCTCGAGTTCACGCGACAGCTGAGAAGGCGGCTCACAGCCAAGTTTCCGCAGGAGACCTTTTTCTTCACACCTGCCAATATGACGAATCAGATTCTGGATTTCGGGTTGCCCGCTCCGATCGATTTACAGGTTGTGGGAAGGAACGCAACCGGGAATTACGCGATTGCGCAGGCTCTACTGCAGAAAGTGCAGAGGATTCCCGGCGTGGTGGATGCGCATATTCATGAGCGCGTTTCCTATCCGACTGTACAAGTCAATGTGGACCGCAGCAAGGCGCAGCAACTGGGATTACAGCAGCGGGACATCGCCAGCAGCACTTTGATTTCTCTGTCGGGCACGTCGCAGACTGCTCCCAATCAATGGCTGAATCCTGAAAACGGAGTGAACTATCAAGTAGTTGTGCAGAGCCCGCAGTATCGGATCGATTCCTTCGAAGCTCTGCAGCGCACGCCGATCACTGCCGCGAACGGGAATAACAGTCAGCTACTGGCCAACATTGCGACTCTGAAGCGCGATGTTTCTACTATTGTGGTGGACCACTACAATATCCAGCCGACTTTCGACATTTTTGCCGATGTCGATCGCGTGGACTTGGGATCGGTCGGCGACAAGATTCACAAGATCATCAAGCAGACGACAAAGCTTCCGCCGGGAACGTTTCTGGAGCTGCGAGGCGAGGTTTCAACGATGGAGCAATCGTTCTCCCGCCTGCTACTGGGCATCGGCTTTGCCGTGATCATTGTTTATCTATTGATGGCGGTTAACTTCCAGAGTTGGATGGACCCGTTCATCATTCTGATGGCGCTGCCAGGGGCCTTTTCGGGCATTCTGTGGATGCTGTATCTGACACGGACTACATTTAGCGTTCCATCGTTGATGGGTTCCATCATGACGATCGGCGTAGCGACTGCCAATTCCATTCTGCTGGTGGTGTTTGCGAACGATCAGCGAGCCGAGAACAAAGATCAATTAGAGGCGGCGCTCCTGGCGGGTTACACCAGATTGCGTCCCGTCTTGATGACCGCGCTGGCCATGATTATCGGCATGCTCCCGATGGCGCTGGCTGTTGGCGAAGGCGGCGAACAGAATGCTCCGCTGGGGCGCGCCGTGATCGGCGGCCTTCTGGTTGCGACGGCTGGAACGCTGTTCATTGTTCCGATCTTCTATTCTTTGCTGCGGAAAAAAGCGCCCATCAATTACGACGAGAAGATAGACAAGGAGTATAGAGGTGAGATCACTCCGAGCGGTGAGCCCATTCAAAAGCAAAACGGCTCGCGGACCTAGGAGTTTGCAAGATGCCCACAATCAACGACCCGATCGCTGACGTTCCCGATACCCGCGAAGAGATCTCATCCGGCGACGGACACCATCCGCATGGCAGGCACTCGGTCGGTTACTGGCTGGTGTTTGTGGCGCTCATCCTGGCAGCGGCCGCGCTGGTGTTTTTTTTCGGATGGCTGCCGCGGCACAAACAACAGGAGCAGGTAGACAAAGAAGCGCAGCAGCGTAGTCAAGAGATCCCGAAAATTCAGGTGATGAAGCTGGAGACCGCGAAGTCCTCGACCGCTCTGCAAATACCCGGAACGAGTTTGGCTTACACGGAGGCTTACATTTACGCTCGCGCGTCCGGGTATGTGACGAAACGTCTGGTAGACATCGGCGATCGAGTTCACAAAGGGCAACTCCTTGCAGTGATAGATGCTCCCGATCTGGACAAGCAGGTGTCGCAAGCCAGATCGACTCTGCAGCAAAGCCAATCGAGCCTGGTTCAGATGCAGGCGCAGCTTCATTTACAGGATGTGAACTGGCAGCGCTACAAAGTGCTGGTGGCTAAGGGCGTTTTTTCCAGGCAGCAGGGAGATCAACAGGAAGCCGATTTTCGAGTTGCGGAGGCGAATGTCGATGCAGCTCAAAATACGGTGCAAGGCAATCGCGACAATCTGGAGCGCTTAATAGTGCTTCAAGAATATGAGCGTGTCACGGCGCCTTTCGATGGTGTCATCACCAGCCGGAATATTGACGTCGGGGCTCTTATCAATACGGGCGGTTCGGGGCAGGGCGCATCGGGTTCCAGTTCACCCGGCACGACCCAAGCTGGGCTTCAAGGCAACAATGCCGGCAGTTCCGGATCGCTGTCGTCCAATGTGGCGCCTTCTACAGGAGGCTCACAAGGCGGGGAATTGTTCGGAATGGCGAATCTGGATCCTCTACGCATTCTGGTTTCCGTGCCGGAGGGCTATGCCGGATTCGTACACGTTGGCGACCGCGCTGACCTTCTGTTCGCTCAAACGCCCCAAGCTAAATATTCGGGTACAGTAACACGGACTTCTGCCTCAATCGATGCCAACACGCGCACCTTGCTGGTCGAGCTGCAAACGCGAAACCCGCGGGCGCGTCTGATGCCGGGGATGTATGTGGTGGTGGATTTCCTGCGGCTGAACGCGGAGCCGCCTTTGCTCATTCCGGGAGAAGCCCTGGTGGTGAGAGACGGAAAAACGATGGTTGCGGTAATGGATCAGGACAAGACGGTGCACTTCAAGCCGGTGCAGATTGGACGGGACTTCGGCAATCAGTCCGAGATAACAGGCGGCCTCAAGCCGGGCGATGTTCTGGTGACCATTGTTCAGGACGAGGTTCGTGACGGCGCGAAGATCGATCCCCAATATCAGCAACCGCAACATGCAGCACCGGCGGCCCAGAGCGATAAGCGGCCGGGTCAAGATGCAAAATACGGAGATCAAAACTTGTCGAACCAGAGTGGAGGATCGAAAAAAGGCGGCGGCTCGGGAGGCGGCAATTCCGGGAAGTCGCATGGTTCAGGGCAGTCGGCAAAGCAATAATGAGAGTTCCGCAAGTAACGGCCCTTTTATTGTGCTATTCCCTGGTCGGCGCGCAGCAGCTTCCTCCCACGCCTTCGAGCCCGCAAACGCCCGGAAGCCCAGGATCGCGACAGGATCCTTTGGCACGACCGGGCGGAGCGCCTGCTCAAAGCGGCGCTTCGACGGCGCTCGGACAAGGTAAACCTTCTCCCCTGCTCCAGTCGGTGCAGACGGACAAGACGAATCCGAAGACGCAAGGCGCTACTTTGCCAAGCCGCTCGTCCTTTCTCGATTTCTTTGCTTCGTACCGCACGCCGACGGCTCCGGCGCTTAACCTGGGCGGCGCCGATCGCGCCAGGGGTTTGGTTCGCGATGGGAAGATCTATCTTTCGCTGTACGACGCGCTGGCGCTGGCGATTGAAAACAATCTCAACGTTGAAGTTCAACGCTATAACCTTTCGATTGCAGGAACGGAAAGCCTGCGGGCCAGCGGCGGCGGCAATCTCAGGGGGATCGATTACTCGGTTTCTGAAAGTCCCACCGGAGTCGGCGGCCCCGGTAGTCCGTTGTTGAACGCGGCCGCTGAAACGGGAACTCCCACCACGCCGACGGTGAACGATCTCACGTCGCTAAACATATTGAACGAAACGCAGACCAACTTATCTGTGCAGGGCCCGGTAGGTTTTGCGGCTGGCCCGACGGTGCCGACGTTTCAGCCGACTTTCATCGGACAGAACGCGTTTTTTCAACGCGCCAATACAGCCTTGCTCACAGGAACGCTGGGCCCATCCACGGGAATTGTGACGCAAGGGACGCCTTCACAGCTCGACTTTGTGACGGGCAATTATGCTCTGGTTCAAGGCTACGGTGCAGGAACGCAGGTGGAGGTGGACGTCAATAATGCAGCCCAAGTTCTCTATGGCAACCAGAATCAATACGATCCGTTTTCACGGGCGAATACTTCCGTGACGGTGACGCAGCCGCTCCTTCGCGGTTTGGGACGCAGTATCAACTTGAGGTATCTCCGCATTGCTTCCATTAACCAGCGGATTTCGCGATTGTTGTTTTATCAGCAGCTCATCAGTACGGTGTACGGAGTGTCGAGGCTTTACTACGACCTGGTGAGCTTAAACGAAAACGTACAAGTGCAGCGAGATACGCTCACGGCGGCACAGAAATTATTCGAAGACGATCGCGCACAAGTGGAACAGGGTACGCTTGCGCCGCTCGAGTTAACGCGCGTGCAAGCCCTGGTGAGTTCGAGTGAACTTGGGGTGATTCAAGCGGAGGGACTGGTCCGGCAGCAGGAAGTAATTCTGAAAACGCAATTGTCGCGCCGAGGAACCGCGGATCCGGTGTTTGCGAATCTGCCTATTGTTCCGACCGATCGGATCAACATTCCGTCGACAGACGAGGTGGAATCGATCGATTCTCTGGTGTTCCAAGCAGTGGCATTGCGGCCCGATCTGGCGCAAGCGTCGCTGCAGGTGCAGGGCGGGGAGATTGCTCTGAAGGCGTCGCAAAATGCCGCTCGGCCTGAACTGGACGTCATCGGGAATTTTCAGACACGGGGAAGCGCCGAGGTACCGTTTACGCTGTTGGGAACGCCGGGAACGGGAGCGATCAACGCTCCGGCCGACCTAGCGGTCGCCGGGCTGCGTACGTCGCGCATTTATCAGGCGGGGATCCAGCTCAATCTGCCGCTGCGAAACCATGTGGCCGAGGCGGACGCGGCGCGTGATCTGTTGCAATTGCGGCAATCTGAGGCTCGCACCCAGATTCTGGCTAACCAGGTGAGGGAGGATGTGGAAAGCTCGATGGTAGCTTTGCAAACGGCCCGATCGGCGTTGAACGCTGCGGTACAAAGCAGAACGTATCAAGATCAACTCCTCGATGCAGAGAAGGATCGATTGTCAGTTGGGGCTTCGACGAACTACCTGGTCATCCAGCAGCAGAGTTACCTAGCGCAAGCACGGTCTACGGAAGTGGCAGCCAGGAGCGTTTGGATCAAGGCCAGAGTGGCGTTAGATCGAGCGGTAGGAAATCTATTGGAAAAGAACGGAATCACCTATGATGATTCCGTTCTGGGCGGTTTGCCGGCGGCAAAACCGGTAAGACCTTGATAACTGTTACTTGGCGTGAACGAGAGGCATATCGACCAGATGCTCAGCGATAAACCAGACTTGAGCTTCGCTGGTTCTGATGACATCGCTCACAATCAGGTCATTCGTTCCGTCGTCGCCAGCGTCGGCGGCTGCCTTGGCATATTCGTGAGACTCTTTTAGAATCAATTCGTGAGCCTCTAAGAGACGGGAAAGCTGCTCCGGAACTTCTTGACGGTGGATGGGCGGGCGTTCCAGTCGTGTCTGCTCGGCGACATCGTGCGGAGTTGCGATGGTGACACCGCCCAGCGCTTGAATGCGCTCCGCAATCTCGTCGACTAGCTCATCCTGCTCTTCGTAGTGCTTATCGAGCAATAGATGTAGCTGATAGAAGGTGTGACCGGAAACTTGCCAGTGTGCTTTTTTGTACATCTCGCGTAGCATGATGGTGTCGGCGAGAAGTTGGTTGAGGTTTCTGGTGCTTTCCAGGCGTTTTTCTGAACTCACTCCGAGAGGGAGATCAACGACCGTTCCATATTCCTGAACGGTGTGCCCGCGCTGACCGAGAAGAGGCTGCGCGCTGACGTGGGGAGTTGGGGTTTTTGTGTGTGCCATATCTGCACTAGATAAGATGCACGTCGGGGGGAGAATGCATCTTATCCAGAGCCTAGTTAAACTCCAGGATTTCTTTTTCCTTGGTTTTAGCTGCTTGATCGATCTTTGTAATTTGCCCGTCAGTCAGTTTCTGAATGGTGTCGAGCGCTTGCCGCTCATCGTCTTCGCTGATGAGCTTTTCTTTGGAGAGCTTTTTCAGATGCTCGTTGGAATCACGACGAACATTCCTTAGAGAAACTCGGCGTTCTTCTGCAATGTGGCTCAGCTTCTTGGCGAGATCGCGGCGACGTTCTTCGTTCAATGGAGGAATCGGCACCCGGATCAATTTGCCGTCGTTCGACGGGTTCAATCCGAGGTCGGCGTTTCGAATGGCCTTCTCGATTGCGGCGATGGTGGATGAATCCCAAGGCTGAACCGTTATCATGGCAGGCTCCGGGACGTGCAGCTGGGCCACTTGATTCAGCGGCGTCGGACTGCCGTAGTAGTCAACACGCACATTGTCGAGCAAGCTGATGGAGGCGCGACCCGTTCGGATGGTTGTCATCTCGTGCTGCAGGTCGGAAAGGACTTTATCCATGCGAGTTCGAGCATTACTCTCGACTTCTTTGACGTTCTTGAACGGGCTACTCGCGGGTCCCGCTTCTTTCTCTTGTTGTTTCATAGTGTGGTCAGATCGCGATCAGCAAATTACAGTGCCAATTGGCTCGCCCATCGCCATTCGCATTATATTTCCTACCGCATTCAGGTCGAAGACCGTAATGGGCATTCGGTTGTCCCGACACATGGCCACGGCCGAGGCGTCCATCACGCCAAGCGCCTTCGACAGCACCTCGATATAGCTGACCTCGCTGTATTTGATGGCATCCGGGAACTTCTTCGGATCTTTATCGTAGACGCCATCCACGCTGGTTGCTTTGGCGATAATCTCGGCGTGAATTTCCAGTCCTCGTAGGGTGGCGGCGGTATCGGTGGAGAAGTAGGGATTCGAAGTTCCTGCAGCAAACAGGACGATGCGGCCTTTCTCCAGATGTCGAATCGCGCGACGGCGTATATAGGGCTCGGCTAATTGATGCATCTGAATAGCGGTCATGACACGAGTCGGGATCCCTTCGTGTTCGAGCGCGTCCTGAAAGGCAAGCGCATTGATAACGGTGGCCAGCATGCCCATGTTATCGCCGGTGACCCGGTCCATCTGGACAGCGGCGGCAGCGACACCGCGGAAGATGTTGCCACCACCCAACACCAATCCAAGTTGCACACCGGTCCGGGCAACCTCGGCCACTTCCGAAGCAAGTGACTTCACACGTTCCGGGTTTATCCCAAAGCGCTCGGTTCCGGCAAGAGCTTCGCCGCTGATTTTCAGCAGAATTCGTCCATACTGAGGCAAGTTCGTTGTCTCCCCGTATCGGCGTTTAGAAGCGAAAGCGTGAGCGGTTGCCGTGTACCGCCCACTAGCTGACAGCAATTATGGCGTAACTGGAAGAGGACTTTCCTGTACTCCAGGCACGTCCGCAGCATCGCCGACTTTGTATCGACTGAAGCGAGTGACCGAAATCGTCCCCCCAAGTTTCGAGCCGGCAGTTCGGATCAGTTCGGCTACAGAGATCGTATTTTCGCGGATAAAGGGCTGTTCCAGGAGACAGATCTCCTCGTAAAACTTACTGAGCCGCCCTTCGACGATCTTGTCGAGCATCTTCTCGGGCTTACCTTCTGCCCGAGCGCGTTCCTTCTGGATATCAAGTTCTTTATCCAACACCTGCGAAGAAACATTCTCCTTGCTGACGAACTGAGGATTGGCGGCAGCAACTTGCATCGCGACGTCGTGAACCAGCTTCTTGACATCGTCGTTGTGCGCCAATTCGGGGCTGCTGAACGCCACCTCCAGCAAAACACCGATTTGAGAGCCGGTATGAATGTAGTTACCGACCATCCCATTTGTGGGGACTTCGTAAAGGACGAAGCGAGAGATGTTGATGTTTTCTCCGAGCTTGGCGATCTTTCCTTTTACCAGCTCGCCGACAGTGGTCTCTTGATTCTTTGTAAACTTCTGCTCGTAGAGAGCTTCGTGTTCTTTGAAGTTTAGGCGTTCCGCTTCGGTTACTTCTTCGAGTCGAACGGCTTTAGGTTTGGTGTCGGCAATGTGGGCGGCAATATCGGCTGCGAGACTCTGAAAGTCTTCCGTGCGAGCGACGAAGTCGGACTCGCAATTGACTTCAACCAGGACCCCTAATTTCCCGTCGGTACTGATGAACGAGGAGATGAGGCCTTGCTTGGTGGAGCGTGTCTCTTTTTTGCCGGCGGCCGTAATGCCGCGCTTACGGAGCACGACTTCAGCTTCTTCGATGTTGCCGTTGGTTTCGACCAAAGCTTTTTTGCACTCCATCATGCCCGCGCCGGTTTTTTCGCGGAGTTGCTTCACTAACTGCGCACTAATCTCAGCCATACACAATCTTCCTTTTTACACACAGAAGGCGACCGAACCCAGTGGCTCGGTCGCCCGTTTTAATTTCAATGACAGAACAGTTGGAGGCGATTAATGTTCGCTTACGTTCGTTCCGACGACTTCTTCCGCTGGAGACTCGCTTCCCGGACCTTTACGGGGCGGCGCTTCGGCTTCGGGGGCGCTGGTCGCCAGGCTTTCCGACATCAACTGCTCGGCATATTTGGGATCGAGATACTGGGTGTATTCGTCCGCGGTATGATCCGTTGCCGCTTCATCATCGCTCACGATTTTCTCGGCGGCGAAGTCGGTTTCAGTGGCCAGCGATCTTCCTTCCGTGACGGCTTCAGAGATCTTGGTAGTGAAGAGGCGAATTGCACGGAGGGCGTCATCATTGCCCGGAATCACGTAGTCGACTTCGTCCGGATCGCAATTGGTATCGACGACGGCAACCACGGGAATGCCAAGCTTTTTTGCTTCTTTCACCGCGATCGCTTCTTTGTTGGAATCGACCACAAACAGAAGATCCGGCAGACCGTTCATGTCTTTGATGCCGGCAAGATTTTGCTGCAGATGCTTTCGCTCACGTTCGAGGCGGCCGACTTCCTTCTTGGCCCGACCCTCGTAAGCAGTCTCGGTCGCCATCGCGTCCAGATCTTTCAGGCGCTTGATGGAACGTTGAACAGTGGTGATGTTCGTCAGCAACCCACCGAGCCAGCGTTGATTGACGTAGTACTGGCCACAACGCGTCGCCTCTTCAGCTATGGCTTCTTGCGCCTGCCGTTTCGTGCCTACGAACAGGACGCTCTTGCCCTGTGCAGCCATTTCTCCGACATACCGCATGGCGTCTTTGAAGAGCTTCAACGTCTTCTGCAGGTCGACGATGTAAATGCCATTACGTTCGCCAAAGATGTATTCTTTCATCTTTGGATTCCAGCGCTTGGTCTGGTGCCCGAAGTGAACGCCTGCTTCGAGCAATTCTTTCATGGAAATCGACGGCAAATTGCCTCCTTCAAAGCAACGAAGCGTTTTCTATGACTTCGTTTAAAAAGACCTTCGCAAAAAGTTCCACGCGGGCCAAAGCGGTATTGGCGTGGTTTCGGCGAGGTCCCGATTGACAGATAGAAAACCTATAGCACTTCCTATCTGCGTTGGCCTTAGGTTGACCGGAGAAGAGATGCAGAGAACGTAAGGAACTACCGTTTGGAGAACTGGAAGCGCTTACGTGCGCCCTTTTGACCGTACTTCTTCCGCTCATGAGCGCGAGGGTCGCGCGTAAGAAATCCGAGCTGCTTTAACTTGCCGCGCAATTCGGAGTTGAATTCGATCAAAGCGCGAGCAATTCCGAGCCTGGCAGCACCGGCTTGTCCGCTCACTCCGCCGCCGTCGGCCAGAATCAAGATATCGAAACGTTCTGCGGTTTCGGTGGCGAGAAGCGGTTGACGCACATAGGCTCGAGCCGACTCACTCACAAAATAATTTTCAAAGGGCCGGTGATTAATTGTGATCTGGCCTTTGCCGGGCCGCAAGAAAACACGCGCGGTGGCAGTCTTGCGGCGACCGGTTCCCAACTGTTGAACTAACTTAGCTGGCACTAAATCCTTCCTGGAACCTATTCGGGCACGGCGAGAGCGTTTGGCTTCTGCGCCTGATGGGGATGATGCTCCCCGGCGTATACTTTCAGCTTGCGGTACATCTGCTTGCCGAGCTTGGTTTTGGGCAACATGCCGGAGACTGCGAGTTCCAACATCCGTTGGGGACGAGTCTCACGCATGCGGCGGGCGCCGGTTTCAATTAAGCCGCCCGGATATCCGGTATGCCGGCGATAGATCTTTTGGTTTTCCTTGCCGCCGGTGAGTTTCACCTTGGCGGCGTTAACAATGATGACGTGATCACCCGTGTCCATAGACGGTACATAGGTGGGTTTGTGCTTGCCCATCAAGAGCATAGCTGCGCGGCTGGCTATCCTCCCGAGGACTGCTTCTTCCGCGTCGATCACGTGCCAAGCGCGTTCAATTTCGTGCTTGGACGGGTATTCGGTACGCATGGACAAACTTCTTCTCCGCTTCGAAAACTCGAAACACTTTAGTCTACCAATCACCCGGAGAGCCGTCAATAGCGAATCGGGCCGTGTCGGGCGGCTGATTTGGGTAGCCTGCTTCCAGATTTTCTCCTCGGGCAATCGGAGTGGACCACGGCTTATCATCAGCACGTCCGCTCGGTTGAAAAAATCGCTTACGGCGTGCGCGGCTCCGATAGCGTGCTTGCGGGGAACGTGGGTCTTCATAAATTATTGGTGGCCCGCAGATCCTATCGTCCGGTTGCTTGGCGATCTAGGATGGCTTGATTTTTGGTGCAGACGTGGCAGTCGCAGCCTCCTCATTCTTTGGGCCGGGGGAGATTGCCGACTCCGGTTGGTCCGATGTGTTCGGGGGCGAAGGAGGATTTGTAGCCGGGACGCTCGAATTCGGGGGCTTCGCGGGCGATGACTTCGAGCCAGGTGTCGATGGTCATGCGCTGGATGCCGCAGCCTCCCAGTTTGCGTTTCTCTTCTTTTGCGTTGACCCATTCGTATTCGGGCGGGACTCCGTGCGGGAAGTTGAGGCGGCGATAGACCAGTTCGGGCGGCGGGAGCATGGCTTTGCCTCGTTCGATCAGGTTTTTGTTGGAGGGGAAGAGGCGGGTGAGGGTTTCTCCGTTCTCCTGGATGGTGACTTCGACCCATTGTTCGAGGAGGGGGATTTTGCGGCGTTTTTTGGGGTGGTTTTGCCCTTGGAAGAGGAGCTCGGAGGGTTTGGTGGGGGTGGGCGGTTCGGCTTTGGCGGATTTCTTCTCGGGTTTATCGGCTTTGGGTTGATTCTGTTGCAGAAGCGCTTGGGCTCGTTTGGTTTCGATGGCGGCGGCTCGTTCCTGGGCTCGTTGGAGCTGCATGCCTTCGCGGAAGCGGCGGCCGTGTAGGCGTTCCAGGTTGTGGAAGGCGCTGTTGAACTGACGTTCGGCTTGGCGCAGGTAGCGACGGAAGCGTTCGAGGCGGTGGTGCTGGTCATCGGTCCAGTTGAGGCAGTTAGGTTGTTCTTGATGGAGCGAATGCTCGCATTGGTTGTAGCGGCTGCGATTGCGGAGGACGATCCATTGCGCGGAGACGGTTTCGCGTACCAGTTGGTCGAGGGTGTAGGTGTCGGCGCGGTAGTCGTAGAGCCAGCTTTCGAGGAGTTGGCGGAGTTCGTTGGGGTCTTCGTCGGGGAGGAGGAGGGCTTTGGAGCAGCAGCCGTGCTGGAGGGAGTTTTGGCTGGCGCGTTTTTTACCTGCGGGTGTACGGGGGCCGGTGGCGTGGCCGGGCGGTTCGGTTGGGGGCGGCGTAGATTCGGATTCTGGATCGAGATCGGGCACGAGGCGAGTTTCGCTTGCGGAGCGTTCGAACGGCGGTTTAGAAACGAGCTAAGTGATTGGTGCGGCGGGAGAAGGCGGAAATTTGGAATTTGTGATGGCCGGTTTGGGCGGGGCACGGCGGAGATGATTCCTGGTTTTTTACGAAACGAACTCCGGTTGGGTTCGTTTTTGAAAAATTATGGGGAGGTCGCCTTGCTTCCTGGGAACTAAGCTCTCGGATTAAATGTGAACAGCCGGACTGATGGGTAACCAGAACAGACCGGAGACACGGGTGACAGTCAGGCGGTCTCGACAGACATTTCGTTCTTTCAGGTTGTCTGAGTCAATGAGATGCGCTAGTTTAATCTCACCTGAGCGGATAGAATCTGATTTAGCGACTTAGGAGGGATCGAATGGCTTTCAAGCGCTTCGTGCTCTTGTTTTCTTGTGCCTCCATTTTCACCTGGATCATCGCCAAGGCGGATGCCCCGGGCGTTCACCTGGTCTGGCAATCCGGCACTGACCAGATCAATCCAATCGACGACCAGCTCAGTCGCGGTATGAAGTGGAGTCACGGTGCGTACTTCTTCATGGATGAGGTAGGGGGTAAACCGCCGACGTTCTATAGCCTGGACCGCGATGGAACGTGGACTGACACGGCGCAGTTTCAAAATCCCGAAGCGGTCGGATTCTACTCATTCGATTATGATCGGGAATCCAACGGCACGATCGTTTTCTCTGGCGAAACCGAGACTGCGCCCCGAGTGGTGTCTCCATTTCTGGCCTGGATTTCTGCCGACGGACGAATGCAGCGGATGGTACGAACGGATCATTATTTCCCTTACGAGGTTGCAGTTGCGCCCGATGACACCATCTGGACTTTGGGATACGAAACGGTCAATTTGGACGACAAGGACCCGGCCGTCAACCAGGGAGCGCATGTCTTGAGGCATTTCGATACTGCGGGTAATTTGATCGCATCGGCTTTTCCACAATCTCAGTTCAACCGTTATCAGCGCTTCCGTCTTAACAATGGTCTGCTCGTCGCGGCGCGAGACCGTTTGGGTTGGTACGGTCCGCGAGGAGGAAACGCTGCCTACACCGAGATCTCCCTGGACACAACGACGATGAAGGAATATCCGGGTATATCGAGCAATCCCTCAAAATCAGCGCTTGCAGTTGGGTTGGCCATGACAAACAGCGGCGCTACCTCGTTATCTGTTCAGGACCACTCAGCGGGCGCCCGAACCAACTATATCCTCGATCGCGACTCTTCGAAGTGGGCGCCCGTCAGCGTTCCACCTAGGGGTGGCTTCAAGTTTGCGCCGATTCTGATAGGAAGCGACGGAGATAACCTCGTGTTTAAGTATGGGCGCGAGGCCAGGTTCTTCAGCGTCTCGCAGTAGGTCTGCAAAGGTTTGGCGTTCGACTAGCTGAAAACAGACGTATGTCGCCGAATGCGGCGGCGAAAGGTTGTATCAGTTGGGTATAATCCCCATTGATGTTCACTGGTATTGAGCATTTCGCAATCGCCTCTCCTGACCCGAAGCGGCTGGCTGAGTGGTATGTCGCCAAACTCGCGTTCAGAGTTAATTACGAGTACGATGGGAACTATTTTGTGAAGGCTCCGAACGGGGCTGTTATTGAGATTATTCTTGCTCAAGGGGAGCCGGGACCGAATGCCATGAAGACGCCGGGGATGCGGCACATCGCTATTTCGGTGGACAATTTCGATGCCGGCATGGAAGAACTAAAGTCAAAAGAAGTGGTATTCGCCGGTCAGCCCTTTGAGAACCAAGGCAATCGTCTGGTCTTCTTTGAGGACGGCGACGGAAATCTCGTACACCTAATTGAACGTCAACGACCGCTTCCCGATTAATTACGCAACGAATGCCAGGATGAGCATCCGTTGCTAAAGCGCACCTTTACCGCCTTTCGCTATCCGGACTTCCGGATCATGTGGTTAGGAGCGTGCACGTCCGCCATAGGGACGTGGATGCAGATTCTGGCTCAAAGCTGGCTCGTGTACCGGCTTTCGAATTCCTCCGTCTACCTTGGCTTGGACGCTTTCTTCGGCCAAATTCCTATTTTCCTGCTGTCGTTGTTCGGCGGCGTTTTTGCCGATCGGAAGAGCCGCAAAGGGCTACTTCTTTTTTCGCAGATCGTGCAGATGAGCTGCGCCTTCATTCTTACCGGGCTCGTTCTGGCCGGCGTTGTCCGCGTCTGGCATATATGGTGCCTTTCCTTCACCATTGGCATCGCACAGGCCTTCGGAGGCCCTGCCTATTCGGCGCTGATTCCGACCCTGGTTGACAAAAAAGACATCGCCAACGCGGTGGCTCTGAATTCGATTCAGTTCAACCTGGCCCGGGTGATCGGACCGATGTTGGGCGGCATTGCATTGACCAAACTGGGAGCGGCCTGGTGTTTCGGTCTGAATGGCATTTCATTCGTGGCAGTTATTATTACCATCCTGATCATTCGTCCCCCCGCGATCCCGGTCAAGATTCACGGTTCCGTGGCGCAGAGCATCAAGGAAGGTTTGGATTACATTCGCTCACGGGAAGGCATGGTCAGCCTGGTCGGACTGGCTTTTTTCCTTGCCTTACTCTCTTACCCGCTCATCACCTTTCTTCCGGTGATGGCGCGGGAAGTATTGCACGGCGATGCGAACACGTTCACGCTTCTTCTTTGTTTGTCGGGAGCAGGGTCCATCGTCGGCGCCTTGTTCGTGGCCAGTCTGAAACAGAATAAGCAAGCAAAACGCGGAATCTATTTGATGACGCTTCTAGGGCTCGCGATCAGCGCGTTTGGCATTTCCCGCCGGCCAGCCCTCAGCGGACTGTTTGTCTGCCTCGCCGGCGCCTCCATGATGATTGTTCTGGCTTCCAATCTGTCGGTGGTGCAGCTCAACGTCGATGACGGCATGCGAGGCCGCGTCATGAGCGTATACAACGTAGCCTTTCGAGGCGGAATGCCGATCGGGAGCGTCGTATGTGGCTTTCTGATCAAGCAAACCTCTGCGCCAACCATCATGGTTGCCAACGGCATACTCGTCGTAGTGCTGGCAATGTACTTTCTTTTGTTCGATCGAAGATTACTGAAATTGTGAGCTCCGACGGCACCACTTCTACAATGGGGACAGCATGACGCACGGCGCCTTTTCAATGGTTTTTTTAACGCTGCTCGCCGGGAGGAGTCTCGCCGCATCCGGAATGATAGACGATCTTAATGCCGCACGAGACCGCCAGGATTTGAAGGCTTTGGACGGAAGCATTGCGCGGTTGATGCAAACGGCTCAGTCCAATCAAAAGTCCGCGGATGCGCAGTATGACTTGGCCCTGGCGTACTCGTACGCAGCCGAGGTGGCGACCGAGGTCCACGATAAGAAGAAAGCTGAATCCTACGCGGAAAGCGGCATCGACGCAGCGAAACAGGCGCTCGCTTCGAACGATTCGAAGGCGGAATATCACCGGCTGCTGGGTAATCTGTGTGGTCAAGTGATTCCTTCCAATCCGCTGCTGGGAGCATTGAAGTATGGCCAGTGCGCGCGGGATGAAATAACGAAGGCAATACAACTGGATGGCAAGCTGGCTCTGGCCTACGTAAGCCAAGGTGTTGGAAATTTTTATCTTCCTTCCTCGATGGGCGGAGGTGTGGATCTGGCGCTGAAGGATTTCGATAAGGCGATTTCGCTGAATCCCAATTTGCCGGACGCCTATCTTTGGAAAGGCGTAGCGCTGCGCAAAGCAGGCCGGAATGGCGACGCTCGCACTGCTTTTCAGAAGGCGTTACAGCTGGATCCGCAGCGGGCCTGGGCCAAACAGCAATTGGATAAGACGCCGGCCTGAGGGATGCGGCGAGCGCTGCTGGTTCTAGGGGCACTGTCGGTACTCACCTGGCTGCAGTTTCAGTTCTTCCCGGGCCATACCTACCTGCGATCGGACACGCAGGTTTACGTTCCGATTCTCGAAAAACTCGCCAGTCCGGGCCTACTGTCACGCGATCTGATCGCCTCTCACCCTAATGTTACGTACACCATTTATGACGAAGTAACTCTTTTCCTTAGCAGCGCAGGGAAGATGAACTTACACACGGCGCTGGTGATTCAGCAGGTGGTCTTCCGAGCAGCTGGGTTGCTCGGGATATTTCTCCTGGCGCGCTCCACAGGTTTGTCGGACGGATTATCGCTGGTTGTTGCCGCTTTGGTGAACTTAGGCGGCGTCTTGCCCGGCCCTCAAATATCGATAGTGGATCTGGAGCCCACACCGCGCAGCTTTGCGCTCGGCCTTACATTTCTGGCACTCGGGTTCATGGCTAAGGGCATGCCGTTGTTGACGGGCCTGGCCGGGGGATTGGCGCTGGTCTATGATCTTCGAATCGCGATACCCTTCTGTCTGGTTGTGATCCTAAGCATGATCTTCGACCGAGGTATGCGGCGCAAGCTGCGACCCAGCGTCACCATCCTGGCGATATTTGCTTTGTTACTTGCTAACCTTTCGCAGCTGCAGCCCGGTGTACCCGACGCTCATGACCTCTTCGAGACCATCTCGCCGGCGATCGCGCGTATACAGCAGTTTCGAACGAGTTATGTTTGGGTTGCCGACTGGGGGCTCGATCGGATTTTCTTATATGTTGTGTTGTGGTGTGGCGGATGGTATGCCGGCGTTCGAATTTGGGCACGATTGAACAGAGCCGCCCGCTGGATCTTTCTGTTGCTGCCGGCGCTTGGCATAGTGAGCATTCCTTTTTCCTATCTGCTGTTGGAGGTGGCGCGATGGCGCGTAATTCCTCAGATTCAACCGGCAGAAACCGTGATTTTCACGGTTGCACTTACTTCAGCCGCGTGCGCGATCGCCGGGTTGCAGCGAGGGACGGCAGGCAAATGGAAAGACAGCGTAGCGTTTCTCCTGCTTGCTGTCGCTATTCCGGTGGTGCTTCGCCAGCCGCGCGCTTCGTCAGACGTCAAAGAGATAGCGCATCTTGAAGCGGCGCAGTTGGCCGAATGGGCGCAAAGCTCTACCTGGGGAGGGTCGATGTTTTCATTCCCCGACGCAGAGCGCGCAGTTTATCCGGGCATTTTTCGAGCGCTTTCCGATCGTGCGGTCTGGGTGGACTGGCAGACCGGCCGGCAGGTAGCGTTCTTCGACGATCTTGCCGACGAGTGGTTCCGGCGATGGCACGACACCATGGAAGGAGATTACAACGAGCACCGGCTGCGGAATTTTCTGTCGCTGCCTATCGACTACTATGTGCTGCAAGGCAGAAATGCAGTCCGTGGCGTGACACCGGTTTTTGCTACTCAGCAGTTTGTGGTCTACGATGCCGACAGGCTGCGCGCGTGGTCGTCGCAATCCGCTAACAGCGGCATACTCAGGCCTGGAGATTTATTCCAAGCTTCTTCAATTCCTCGGAGTAGTAGCGGCGATGTAGAACTTCATATTCGTCGCCGCCTTCCACGATCTCGCGTTTTTGGCTTTTGATCTTTTGCTTAGCGGCCTTATCCACTTTATCTTCCAGCTGTAACAACTCTGTAGTCTCCCGGACCAGGGCAAGCCGTAGCTCATTCTGGTCTTTGCGGACTCGAAAATCGCGTGACTTCTTGATGGCCGCGACAATCTTATGGGAAAGATCGTTGACTTTGTCGCGGGATAACTTCATTGAGTCGCCGGAATCGCGTCCGGCTGCCCGGATGACTTTGCGTTGAGCCACAAGCTGATTTTTGACTCTTCGAAACATCTCCTGATAGGAGACATTCTCCCGGCGCATGTATTCGCTGTACTCCTCCAGCAACTCGCGTACCTCGTCATTTAATAGGTCCTCGACGGAGAGATCGTCTTCCACAACCTGAGCAATCAGTCCGGCTGCAACATCCGGATTTGAGGTTTCAAACGAGGCGGGAGTGAGGCGGTGCACCAGTTCCCGCGACATATAGGCGATAAATTCCCGAGCCAAGAGCATTCGAGCGTTAGTGTAACAATTTGCGAGGCTCTGCCTCAGCGCGCCCGGTATGCTGAAGGTTGAGAATCGGCATTCATTGTTCGACCGCCGGGTCACTTGAACGCGCTGCTATTAAAGCGAACGAACTGGGCGCTAATACTTTTCAGATTTTTTCGAGTAGTCCGCGGATGTGGCGCTCGAAGCCTCCTGATCCGGCGCAGGTTGCGCGGTTACGAGAGGCGCGGGCGAAGTATGATCTGAGCCCTCTGGCGATTCACGACAGTTATTTGATCAATTTGGCTTCGCCGCTGCCGGCGATCAGGCAGAAGTCGATTGAGGCTTTCGCCGGCGAGCTTGAACGCGCTTTACTTATCGGAGCCGATTACTTGGTAGCTCATCCGGGTAATTATAAGGGACTCACAGTGGAGCAAGGGATGCTCAATGTCGCAGAATCGCTAGTTTTGGCGTGGCGCGATGTCGAGCCTTCGTTAGCAGAAAATGCCAGGCTGACGATTCTGCTTGAGAACACTGCCGGCGCGGGCGCGCAGCTGGGGGGAAAACTCGAAGAGCTTGCTACGATTCGGCAGCTGGCGGCGCCTTACATCGACCTTCCGATTGGATTTTGCCTGGACACCTGTCACTGTTATGTCGCCGGGTTCGATGTGGCGACGGCGGACGGCCTCTCCGAATTTGTCGCTCATGCCAATGAGACGATCGGATTGCAGAATGTTCCGGTGGTACATACGAACGACGCGAAAATGAAGCTGAACTCGCACTGTGACCGGCACGCGAGTATAGGCTCTGGGTATATTGGGTTAGAAGGCTTTCGACGCATTCTCAATCATCCTGAGTTGCACGACAAAGCATTCATCCTTGAGACTCCGGTGGACGAGCCGGGCGATGACCTAAGAAACGTCAAGGCATTAAAGGAGCTGGTATCCCCGAGAGAGCGTTCGAGCCCGAAGAATTTGAACAGAAGTGGTATGCGCAATGGGAGAACGACTCGTCGCTGTATGTAGCGAACGAGCCGGACCGGCCGAAATATTACGTTCTGGAGATGCTGCCGTATCCGAGCGGCAGGTTGCACATGGGTCATGTGCGCAATTATTCGATCGGCGATGCGTTGGCGCGGCACATGTGGATGCGCGGCTACAACGTGCTTCATCCAATGGGATGGGACGCTTTTGGTTTGCCGGCCGAAAACGCGGCATTGAAGGAAGGCCGTCAGCCCCGTGAGTGGACTCTCAATAACATTGCGCACATGAGGGCGCAGATGCGGCGGCTGGGTTTCGGCTTCGACTGGAATCGCGAAATCACGACTTGCGAACCGGAGTATTACCGCTGGAACCAGTGGTTCTTTCTCAAGATGTTCGAACGCGGCCTGGCATATCGCAAAGAGGCGCTTCTGAACTGGTGTCCGGAATGCGGAACGGTTCTAGCGAATGAGCAGGTGGTGAACGGGTGTTGCTGGCGTCACGAAACGACTCCGGTGGAACAACGCGCGATGCAGCAGTGGTTTCTGAAAATCACTGCTTATGCTTCGGAATTGTTGGATGCTATGGGCCAGCTGGAGCAGGGCTGGCCGGAACGCGTGCTGGCGATGCAGCGGAATTGGATTGGCCGGTCGGAGGGCGCGGAGGTCGATTTTCAGCTGGAGGAATTTTCGGATAAGATCCGGGTTTTTACGACTCGGATCGATACGATTTATGGTGCGGCCTGTCTGATTCTCGCTCCACAGCATCCGCTGCTCGAGAAGCTGGTTACGCGGGAAGAGGAGCGGCTGAAGATCAAGGAGATGATCGACGCCACGGCGCGGCAGGATCCGGGAAATTTTGAGAAGCTGGGCCTCGACACGGGCCGGTATGCGATTCATCCATTTACTGGGGAGAAGACGCCGATCTGGGTTGGGAACTTCGTTCTGATGGGTTATGGAACGGGCGCGATCATGGCTGTTCCGGCGCACGATGAACGGGACTTCGAGTTCTGCCGGACGTATGGAATTCCCATCCTAGCGGTGATTCGCCCGGTTGGTGATGCGCTGCCAGAGGGTTCGTCTCTGGAGAAGCCGTTCCTGGAGTACGGCGTTGTGGAGAATTCGGGGGAGTGGTCCGGACTGCCGAGCGAGGAAGCCCGGAAAAAGATGGCGGCCTTCGCGCACTCGCATGGATTCGGCGATGAGACAACCACGTTCCGCATTAAGGACTGGGGGATTTCGCGTCAACGTTATTGGGGAACGCCGATTCCGATGGTCTATTGTCAGAGCTGCGGCCTTGTTCCCGTTCCTGAGACCGATCTGCCGGTATTGCTTCCTCTCGATGTCAAGATCACCGGCAAGGGGCGCTCTCCGCTGGAGGCGGTGGAGTCGTTTATCAATGTTCCCTGCCCCAGTTGCGGCGAACCGGCGCGGCGTGAAAGCGACACGATGGATACGTTCGTGGATTCATCGTGGTATTTCTATCGCTACGCCGATCCGCACAACGACAAAGCTCCCTTCGATCCGGCTGTCATCGCGCACTGGTTTCCCATCGATCAATACATAGGCGGCGTGGAGCATGCGATTCTGCACCTGATTTACTCGCGCTTCTGGACCAAGATGATGCGGGACGTGGGTGCGATCCAGAACGGCGAACCGACGAAGCGGCTCTTCACGCAGGGGATGGTGATTAAAGACGGCTCGAAGATGTCGAAGAGCTTGGGGAATGTGGTTGCTCCAGACGAGATGGTGGCGAAGTTCGGCGCGGATTCTGCCCGGCTGTACTCGCTGTTTGCGGCGCCTCCGGATCGGGATCTCGATTGGCAGGAAGAGGGCGTCTCGGGCATCAATCGTTTTCTTGGCCGCTTGTTTCGGTTTGTCACGCGTAACAGCGATCACACGGGCCAAGGCGCGATGAATGATTCGGATCGGGCTGCCCTGCGGAAATTGCACCAGACGATTCGCAAGATCACCGACGATTTCGATAGCCGCTGGCATTTCAATACTTCTATTGCGTCGCTGATGGAGCTGGTGAATGAGCTGTACGCTCTGGAGGGCAAGTTGTCGCCGAGTTCTATGCGGGAGGTTTGTGAGACGCTTCCGCTTTTGCTTGCTCCCTTTGCGCCGTATACTGCCCAGGAGCTTTGGGCCTCGATAAGAAGAGACGGCCCGGTGTTCCGGCAGGCGTGGCCCCGGTTCAATCCCGATCTGGCGAAGGAGGATCTGGCAGAGATACCGGTGCAGGTGAACGGGAAGTTACGCGGTCACTTACAGGTTCCCTTCGGAGCTTCGAAAGAGGAAGTGGAGCGGCAGGCGCTCCAGCTCGAAAAAGTAAGTCTGTTACTAAATGGTAAACAGGTCACAAAAATCATTATTGTTCCCGATAAGCTTGTCAACATCGTCGTAAAGTAGATTATGTCCCGGGAGTTACTCTTATCGCTTTGTCTTCTTTTCTTCGGATGTAACGTTTATGGCGCTGATGTTGTGGAGAATTTTACGGCGCTGAGTGACCAAGGCACTTCGCTCACGGGCGTACTCAGTTTCGATTCGGGAGCATTTACTCCGGCGCCTGTCGCTCCGTTCGGCGGTGTGTATCTTACCTCGTTTGCCGGCGGCCCTGGTTCGGTTTCGCTTCAGCTGGACGAGGCGGGGTCCGTCACCAGTTTTACTGCGGTGAGCGCGGATCTGATTATCTGCTCGGGTTGCAATCTGGCTTGGGACTTGACGGCTGATTCGGGCACAGGCTCGTTTAATCTGCTGCTCGATTCGCTGACGCCGATTAGTTTTGCGCCGGGCTCTTCCGTTTTGTATCCTGGCGACTATCTCAGCAATGCAAGTTCGCTGAGCGGTGTTCTGAGTGATCCTAACAGCACGCAAAGTTTTACGATCGAGACGATTAGCGGCCCGATGGATGCTCCGGAACCGGGTTCTTTTTGGACTGCGGGTGCGGGATTGTTACTTCTTTTGGCGGCTATGATGATGGGGATTAGGAAGCGCCAGGTTCGATGACAGGCAGCTCAGAAACGAAGCGTATCGCAGATCAGCTTCACAGTTTGTATTACGGTCCTTCCTGGCTCGGTCCGTCGGTTGCGGCGATTGTGGGCGGCATTGACGACGAACAGGCGAGCAAGCATCCGATTTCCTCTGCGCACTCCGCGCTCGAGCTCACGCTGCATATCACGGCGTGGCTGAGGATCGCACGGGAGCGGCTTTCAGCGGTCGATCGCCGGGATGCGTCAGACGAAGAGAACTGGCCGGCTGGGACAGCAGCTTGGGAGAAGGCCAAGCAAGATCTGAAGCGGGAGGTGGATGAACTGGAGCGGGCGATTCTTTCCTTCTCGGAAGATCGTCTGGACCGAATGGCTCCGGCGGGCGAGCCGCAGACTTATTACGCTCTGCTGCACGGCGTTATTCAGCATACTGCTTATCATGCAGGTCAGATGGTTGTGATGAGTAACACGCGCAAGACGGGCACGGTGTAGAGCGCGCCGCCCAAAGGTCAGGCGAGTTCCTTTCTGGTTGGCGGCGCGCAGCCGTGCCCTTTGCGCTTTTTGGGAAGTAAGTCTGCTGAGATACTAGCGCTATGCGCCGCCGCCTGTTCGCCACGCTGTTCCTCTTTACAAGCGTCTTGTCCGCCGATTTTAATCCCAGTTGGAACAAACCTATACAGCCGTTTCGAATTCTGCCCAATCTGTACTATGTGGGGACGAATTACCTGGCTTCTTACTTGATTACTACTCCGGCCGGCAGCATTCTGATTAATCCGAACTTTGAGGAATCAGTGCCGCTGATTGAGAAGAGCGTGGAAAAGCTCGGCTTTCATTTTTCCGATATCAAAATTATTCTGATCAGCCACGCGCATGACGATCACGCTGCGGGTTGTGCACTGGCCAAGAAGCTTAGCGGCGCCAAATTGATGGTGATGGATGCTGACGTCGCGGAGATAGAACACGGCGGCGAAGGAGATTTTGAGTACGTCGATGGACGCTGGCCAGCGGCGAAAGTGGACCGGATCTTACACGATGGAGACAAGGTGAGCTTGGGAGGTATGACCCTGACGGCGCACCTCACACCTGGGCACACGAAAGGGTGCACGACGTGGACCACTGAAATCGAAGATCGTGGGAAGCTGCGACATGTTGTGATTGTCGGAAGTCCGAATGTGAATAAAGGTTATAAGTTGGTCGGCAACAAACTTTATCCAAATATCGTGAGCGATTACGAGAAAACTTTCCGGGTCTTGTCCGCTTTGCCCTGCGATACATTTCTGGGTGCGCATGGTGCGTATTTTCAGATGGATGCAAAGTTAAAGCGCTTTGCCCAGGGAGACAGCGACGCGTTCATCGATCCGAGTGGGTATCGGAACTATGTAGCGGAACGCGAACAAGCCTTTCGGACAGAGTTGGCCGCGCAACAACAGCGAAGCAAGTAAGTTACTCAAGTCTTATCGGAATCGGCGGCAGACAGCGTCCGGATGTAGGCGTCGGCCTGTTTAGAGGAAGCATCAATATCGCGAATCAGTGCCTCCGCCTGTTGATTGATACCGGCTGACGTTCCTTTGAGTGAACTGATGGCTCTCGCATTCAGGTTGTGCTTGAGAAACGTGACCTGATCGCTGAAGGCCTGCAAGACCGGTTTGATGTTGGCTTCCGTGCGGCGCATGGCCTTCATGTACTGCGTGTGCTGTTGCCGCGCGGTGGTCAGAAGAGTTTTGCTTTGCGCCTTTAAAGAAGGATTTCGCATTTTGGAGATCTCGTCGGACCATTCGGAGAACATCTTTTTGGCGACGTCGTCCACAGAATCGATTCGCTTGTCGAGCTGATTGGCTCGATCTTCCGATCGCTTGTATTCCTTGTTCAGCTTTTCGTAGGTGTCTTCGAGCTTTCCACCGCGAAAACCGGTCACTTCCTGAAAAGCCTGCAGCGTGGTTTTCAACTGCTCGCTTGTGGCTGTCTGATCTTTCTTGACCTGGAGGAGCCGCTGGACCAGGATGTCCCGCTTCTGCTTGCCGAGGTGTTCCATGGCGGAGTAATAAAGCAGTGAGCAGGCCGAGCTGAAGATAAGGAGGACACATGCCAGGGAGACTCGGAGCGTTCGGTTCAAAAGTAAAAACCTCTACCTAAGCGTAATGCAGCATCGTCTGTTGTTTCGATGAAGTAAAATCGAGCGCTAATGGACGCAGTCGCAAAAACACAGTCAACTCACCCGCGCATTACGGAGTATATTTTCGCTAATTCACCGACCATGTTGGCTCTTTGCCTGACTATGCTGGGGCTGATCAAGATTTATAGCAGCCTGGAACGGGTAACGACGTTGATCGATAACTTCCTGGTCGCCTGTCTGGTGGCATTTCTTCTTTCGACGATCTTTTCGTATCTTGCTTTACGATCCCGTGCTGAGAAACGAAAAATAAGGTTCGCCGGGTTTGCCGACGCGTCTTTTCTGGCCGGTCTGCTCGGCACTACAACGATTGCTTTCTTTGTGGTGTATTCGCTGGCGGGATGATTGCAGCTCAGCAAACCTGCACGACTTCGAGGCCGAGCAGAGCACCAAACTTTTTCAACTTATCTGCTAAAAGTCCGACGCCGACGGCGCAATGGTGGGCGGGTCCGTTGCGGTTCCAGCTTTCGATAAAATTTCGAGCTCCGATGGCGAAGCGATAGCGGCTGTTGGTGTTCCCAATTTCGAGAATCGGTCCGGGAATCGATTCACCTTGCGCGAGCAGGAGTTTAAGCCGGCCGTCGGCGGTCTGGACAACAGACAGCAAGGTCACCGGACCATTCCGGACCGACATTTCGACCGACAAGCCGCTGCCGACCTTGCCGTGATAGACGCCGAGAGGACGCACCTTAGTTTTTCCTTCGGCGATGGCAGGATGTCCCGGTCCGTCGTGGCCCATGAGGACGACATCGTCGCCGAAGTCTACGGCGTAGTATTCAGTGAACGATCCGCCCGCCCCGAGCAAGTCGAGGATTTTCATGGCCTGCACGTTCTTGACTTCGTACTCGCCGGCAACGGGAATTCCGCGCGCGGTAAGCAGGCTGGCGCCCAAGATGATGGAGCTGATGGTGTCTTCGTTGGCCGGATTTCCGACGCCTTGATAGTAATAAGCGAGCGATCCCAGATTGTGAATTTGAGCCAAGCTATCTAAGGCAACAGACGTTCGGGCAGCTCGCGCAAGTTCTTGCTGTGAGCAGTCGGGCTGAAGCTCGAAGCTCCTTTCGAAGTCACGCATTCGTGTTTGAGTGTCCGCCCCGGTTGCTTCTGTTCGGAGTGCTGCCAGCTCATCCACTTCTATGATTTCCATGTGGCCGCCGAACTTGCTGCAGTGGAGGGTGAGATCCGAATAGATGTCCAACATTCCGCCGTAGTAGTGGCCCATTAAGCCGAGGCGGTTGTGCTCCATGGCATGAGCCACTTTGGCGGCGGCAACCCAGTCGTCGATTTCGGCCCAGGCAGCGGAGTCGTTTTCCAGCGTTCCCGTGACCTGAAAGAAAGGAATATGACTGCGCTGAAAAACGTTGGCAATTTCGGGGACAGAGCAGGCTTGGCACCAGGCGAGCCACTCGCCTGTCATTTCGCCGCGGTCCTTTCTGAGATTGAAGCTGCGGTAATCGATTGCTTTTTCCGGCTGCAGATTTAGCACGATGACCGGTGATTTAGACCTTCTCACGGCAGGCAAAATGGTTGACGATAAGGCGTAGGTGGCGACGTGCAGGAAGATGATATCGACATCTGCCTGGCGAAACCGATGTCCCGCTTCTACTGCTTTTTCCGGCGTATCGACCATTCCGAGATTGACTACTGAATTGCCGGAACGCCCCAGACGGGCGGCGATCAACTGGTTGTAACCCGCCAGTTTTTCTTGAAGACCTGCAAACTGCGGCCAATAGGCTTCGAGGCCGACGCTGAAGAGACCTATCGTCAGTTTGTGGTCAGAGTTCGTCATCGCGTTTGTCCTTCGCTATAAGTGAAAGACCTCCGGCAAGGGCTGCATCTGCTGATCCGGCGTCAACCCAGTCTGCAGGACGAAAAAGTCCGCCATCTCCCGCTGCCACTTGTCGTTGATATTCCGCTGTGCCATTTCCTTCTGAGCCCGTTCGAAGTCTTCTGTCTCTAAGTAACCGACCAGTAAACCGTCGCTTCGTAAGAAGAGCGAATAGTTATTCCAGCCGGTCTCGCGCAGAGCCTGGAGCATCTCAGGCCAGACCGCCTGGTGACGGCTCTTGTACTCTGCCAGACGCTCGGGCCGAACTTGCAAAACAAAACAAACGCGCTGCATACAAGCATCTGTATCACGGAGGACTTTCTTGCCCTTTGGGAAGGAGTACGCCACAATAAGTTCCAATTCAATCTCATGTGGTTTTTATTTTCCTCATCCTCCGTGGCTTTGGCACTTCTCTGTTCCTGGAGTGCGCAAGCTCAGCAGCCGGCACACCGCGAAGTCGAACAGCTGGTCGATCAAAACAGCGCCGAATACATTCAGACGTCGAAGACAATCTGGCAGTATGCAGAAGTCGGGTATCAGGAGCAGAAGAGCTCGGCGCTTCTGCAGCAGGATCTGAAGGCGGCTGGATTTTCGATTCAGTCGGGAGTGGCGGACGAACCGACTGGCTTCATCGCCACGTACGGTCAGGGTAAACCGGTGATTGCCATACTGGGCGAATTCGATGCGCTGCCCGGACTTTCTCAAGCCGCTGTTCCTGACCGGAGCCCAGTCGCTCAAGGCATGCCCGGACATGGGTGCGGACACAATTTATTGGGATCGGGCGCAGCTTTGGCGGCGACGGCGGTGAAGGAGTACATGGAAAAGAATCAGGTGGCCGGAACGCTGCGCTACTACGGCACTCCAGCGGAGGAGAGCGGTTCCGGCAAGGTCTACATGATTCGGGCTGGACTATTTCGCGACGTGGATGTGGTTCTGCACTGGCATCCTGCGAACGCCAACGCGGTGACGAACGGAGGCGCACTGGCTGTGATCTCGGCCAAATTTACGTTCCACGGCGTGGCGGCCCATGCTGCTATGGCGCCGGACCGGGGGCGTTCGGCACTCGACGCCGTGATGCTGATGGGAAACGGAATCGAGTTTCTGCGAGAGCACGTCCCGAGCAATACCCGCATTCACTACATCATCTCGAATGGAGGCGCCGCACCGAACATCGTACCGGATACGGCCACGCTGGAACTGATGGCGCGCAGTCCGTCGCTTACAACGCTGGACGGGATCTGGAAACGGATCAAGAAAATCGGGGACGGGGCCAGCATGATGACCGAGACAAGCCTGGACGCCACGATTCAGAGTTCGGACGCCAATATTATTCCGAACGATGCGCTGGCTCGTCTCGCTCAGAAGAACATGGAAGAGGTGGGCGGCTTCCGTTATACGCCGGAAGAGACTCACTTTGCAGAATCGTTGCAGAAGAGCCTTCCGGCGGAAGTGGGCGGTCACCTCGATTCGACGAACTCGGTTGTTCCTCTGCGCCCGATCGATCCAAATGCCCCCAGCGCATCGACCGATGCCGGGGATGTGAGTTGGAATGTTCCAACTATTGGCTTTGTGGCGGCTACTTTCGTCCCGGGCGTGGTGGCCCATACCTGGCAGGCGGCAGCCTGCGCCGGGATGAGCATCGGACAGCGCGGCATGGTGATTGCGGCGAAAGCCCTTTCGCTCACCGCCGTAGATCTGTTTGCGAGCCCGCAATTGGTGGCCGATGCGAAAGCTGATTTCGCCCGCCAAATGAGTGGGAAGACGTATCGCTCGCAAATTCCGGAAAATCAGAAACCGCCGTTAGACTACCGGAAGCGCGCGACACAGTGACAGCGATAAGATGAATGGCAAAGGTTTGGCGATGAAGGGATAAGAAATCGACCAACCAAAGAGCGTCAGGTTCTCAAGTCTTGCATCCATACTTAGATATGGCGCGTATAACAAAGTAGAGGGCGGGATGGGCGTAATTGGAACTGAGAAGGGTTTGGGGCGTAGAAACGCATCTTCATTGGCCCTGTTTTAATCTAAGAGTACAGGCAGTCGCTTGAAGAGTGAAATTGCGATCCGATCGGAATCCATTAGGAAAACGTATCGGTCGGGAGGCGGTGAGGTTGTGGTGTTCGATAATCTCTCGCTACAGATTGCTAGGGGGGAACGGCTGGCAATCATAGGTGAATCCGGGGCCGGAAAATCGACCCTATTGCATCTCCTGGGCGGCTTAGATCGAGTGCTGGCGGGGAAGATTTTTTACGGCGACCGTGAGCTTGGGGCGTTCTCAGAGGTAGAGTTGGCCCGATTTCGTAACCGCGAAATTGGGTTCGTATGGCAAAATCCCTCCTTGTTGCCGGAATTTACTGCCCTTGAGAATGTGATGATGCCCCTTCTAATTAGAGGGACCGATCGGGGCGAGGCAGCCTCGGTTGCTGGGGCGAGGTTGACCGAGGTTGGACTTGCCGCTCGCCAGAACCATCGCGCGGGCGAACTTTCCGGAGGCGAGCAGCAAAGAATTGCACTCGCCAGAGCACTTTGCGGTAACCCGAAAGTATTATTGGCCGATGAGCCTACTGGGAGTCTTGATTTTCGGACGGGAGAAACTATTAGCGGATTGCTTTCCCACCTGCACAGGCTACACGGATTGACGTCGGTCTTCGTGACACATAATCTTTCGTTCGCCAAGGACTGCGATCGAGTTTTAGAGTTAAGAAAGGGCGCCCTGCATAGCCCGGAACAAACGGACTGGCAGGCTGCCGGAGTTAGACAAGACGCAACCCGTCTTGACGGTGGCACTTATGTTTGAACGTTATACCGAGAAAGCGCGTCGAGTAATCTTCTTTGCAAGATACGAGGCGAGCCAGTTCGGAAGTCCTTACATTGAGACCGAACATCTATTGCTTGGCCTACTTCGTGAGGATAAAGCGCTGGCGAATCGTTTCCTTCGCTCGCATGCCGCGATCGAGTCGATACGCAAGCAGATTGAGGCTCACACAACTGTACGCGAGAAGGTGTCCACGTCGGTCGACCTCCCGCTCAGCCACGAGTGCAAGCGTGTGCTGGCGTATGGAGCCGAAGAAGCGGAACGGCTGAGCCACAAGCACATTGGCACGGAACATCTTCTTTTGGGATTACTTCGCGAGGAAAAGAGCTTTGCCGCCGAGATCCTCCACGAAAGAGGTCTGCGCCTGTCGGCGGTGCGGGAAGAGATTGCGCGTTCGGCTTCGGAGAAGACGAGCACCAGCCGACCCAAGGAAAGCTCACTGCTGGCTGAATTCAGCCGGGATCTTACGCAGGCAGCGGTAGACGGGATGCTCGATCCGCTAATTGGCCGGGATTCGGAGGTGGACCGGGTGGTTCAAATCCTTTGCCGGCGCACCAAGAACAATCCTGTTCTGATCGGCGAGCCGGGCGTGGGGAAAACTGCGATCGTGGAGGGCTTGGCTCAGCGGATTGCTGATGGCGATGTTCCTTCGTTTCTTTCGGACAAGCGAATCCTCGCTCTTGACCTTTCGCTGATCGTGGCCGGCACCAAGTATCGCGGCCAGTTTGAAGAGCGGCTGAAGACGATCATGAAAGAGCTGATGGAGAACCAGAACGCCATCATCTTCATCGACGAATTACACACCCTGGTTGGCGCCGGTTCGGCGGAAGGTTCGCTCGATGCCGCCAATATTTTGAAGCCGGCTCTTTCGCGGGGCGAAATTCAGTGTATTGGCGCTACGACTCCGTCCGAGTATCGGAAATCCATTGAAAAGGACCGCTCGTTGGAGCGCCGCTTCCAGGCCGTGAAAGTTCCGCCTCCGAACGAGACCGATGCAATTCGAATCCTGTTCGGGATCAAAGAGCGCTACGAGAAGTTCCATGCTGTCGCCTATACGGATGAGGCGATTGAGTCGGCTGTCTACACCTCGACTCGCTTCATTCCGGATCGTTTTCTTCCGGATAAGGCGATCGATCTGATCGACGAGGCCGGTGCGCGAGTAAAGCTTCGTCAAACCACGCTTCCGACCGAAGTGGCTGAAATTCAGAAGCGGATCAAGTTCATCGTGCACCGCATGGAGAATGCGATTGCCAACCATGAATTTGAGAAGGCGCGCTTCTATTCGGACGAAGAGCGGAAAGAACGCGAAAACCTTCGCCAGCTTCGCGAGAAGTACAATCTCGACGACACCTCCACCGGGGTGGTGGCTAAGGACGATATCGAAGACGTGGTAGCGCGCTGGACCGGCGTGCCGATGACCTCCATCAAAGAGGAAGAGATCAATAAGCTGCTTCGCATCGAAGAAGAGCTTCATAGGCGTGTGGTCAGTCAGGGAAAGGCGATTTCTGCGCTTTCCAGAGCGATCCGGCGTTCCCGTGCTGGGTTGAAGTCACCGAAACGCCCGTCGGGTTCCTTCTTATTCCTTGGTCCAACCGGAGTCGGAAAGACGGAAGTCGCGCGCGCTTTAGCCGAATTCCTGTTCGGTAGCGAAAAGTCCCTGATTCGCTTCGATATGTCGGAGTTCATGGAGAAACACTCGATCTCGAAACTGATCGGTTCGCCTCCCGGATATGTGGGGTACGAAGAGGGCGGCCAGCTCACCGAGCGTGTGAAGCGCGCTCCTTATTCGATTATTCTTTTGGATGAAATAGAGAAGGCGCATCCGGACATTTACAACATTCTGCTGCAAGTTTTCGAGGACGGCCAGCTTACCGACGGTCTCGGGAATACGGTGGACTTCAAAAACACGATCATTATCATGACCTCTAACCTGGGGGCTCGCTTCCTAGATAAACGAGGACAGATCGGGTTCACGACGCAGGACACGATTCCACAAAAGATCGAGGACCAGGTGATGAGCGAGGTAAAGCGGGCTTTCAATCCCGAATTCCTCAACCGGCTGGATGAAGTGATTCTGTTTACTTCGCTGGTCGACGAGGACCTCATCAAAATTATTGGCATGCTGGTGGAGCAGATCAACGTAAACCTGGTAGCCAAGCAGATCAAAATCAAGCTGGAGCCGGATGCGGCGAAGTACATTCTTGACAAGACCTGCGCGGATCGCAGTTATGGCGCGAGACCTTTACGCCGCGCCCTGCAGAAGTACATCGAGGATCCGCTCTCGGAGGCTCTTATTCAGGGATCTCTTCCCCGCCCCGCGGAGTTGGAGATTTACCTGGGCGAGAACGGTATCTACTGCCGGCAAGTCGGTGACCTGGAAGGTCAGCCGGTTCCGGCCGGAGGTGGTGAAGAGACAGTGGCGACGACGAGCGTAACCCCGCTCTATATGTTCTGATTGCGGATCAATCGAGTGAAGAAAGAGGGGATGCGAAGGCATTCCCTCTTTTTAGTTGGAAACGCTAAATTCAGCGGTTCGAGAGCTTATCTCATTGCCCCGCCGCACCTCAACCGCTATAGTCCATTGCCCTGCCGAGGGAAAGACCGGCTTTGCCAGGTAAGACCCCGGTTCTGTGGCCAGCGCTGGGTATGTCTTGGTGTTCGTCGGATCGGTATTTTCGATTCTCAGTGAGACTTTGGCGTCAGCGACCGGCTTGCGTAGCGGGTCTTTTGCTATGACGATGAACGGAATCTGAGCTCCGGTCTGAAGTTTGGCACTCGGTTCGATCCGAATATTGAAATTGCCCGGCCGGAGTTCTTGCCCGAACAACAGTCCCAAAGCCCCAACTAGCAAAACGATCCATTTCACGACCTCATTTTACCTATACCGATACAATCGTTGCGAATGTCTGACATTTTTCAACTGAACGGGAAGGTCGCCCTCATCACGGGGGGAGGAAGCGGCATTGGGGAAGCCACCGCCAAGCTCTTCGGCCAAGCGGGAGCCAAAGTACTGGTGGTCGATATCGACGAGGCGCGGGCCAACTCCTGTGCCGACAGCATTCGGGGGGCGAAGGGAATGGCCTGCGACATAACAGACGAAGATCAGGTCAAGAGTCTGTTCGGCCGGCTGGATTCGCTCGACGTTCTGGTCAATTGCGCCGGGATTGGGCTAGTCGGTACGGCGGAGGAAACGGAACTGAAAGAGTTTCAGCGATTGTTCCGGGTGAACGTGGAGGGGACATTTCTCATGACCAGAGAAGCGCTGCCGTTTTTGAAGAAGTCGCACGGGTCGGTGCTGAATATCGGCTCGGTGGCAGGTTTGGTCGGGGTCAAACGCCGCTTCGGCTACTGTGCGACGAAAGGGGCGGTGATGGCGATGACAAAGCAGCTGGCCGTTGACTATCCCACAGAAATTAGGGCGAACTGCATCGCTCCCGGTACGGTCGATAGCCCTTTTGTAGAGGGATATCTGGAAAAATATCACAGCCATGAGAAAGAAAAGGTGCGAGCCGAACTGAATCAGAGACAGCCGATCGGACGGCTGGGGCGTCCTGACGAGATCGCCAAGCTGGCGCTTTATATCTCTTCACCGGCGGCCGAGTTCATGAATGGTTCGGTTGTGGCGATTGACGGGGGCTGGACGGCGGCCTAAGTTTGCGAGTACTGCCGCCCGATCAGGTCGCCGGTTTGAAATGTTAGGCGTTGACGGAATTGAATGAAGTACTTAGGATAGAAGTATTCCGTACGCCGAGGGGAAAGCTGTATCGTTTCCCGGACTTGTAGGGAATGGTCGAGTTTGAAAAGTATTTTGATGGGAATCTTGTTTCTTTCTAACGAGGCCGCCCGGTGAATCTCCGCCGATTTCTCCTAATCGGTGTGGGTTTGGGCGTGTTCTGCGTTTGCCCGATGTCATACGGGCAAAACGCAACTGCAACCAAAGCTGTCAGCGCGACAACCCATAAGCGGAAACGGCGAGTGCGTCCTGTTGCCTCGGCCTCCATCAAACCGGTTCGGACCACCACTCGAGCGGCTGTCATTCATAGCAAAACGTCTACTTCGCTTCACGTGGTGAGCGCACGACGGCATCGTGGGCGGAGAATTTTCTTCAATCCCTGGACGGAGCCGACCTACGCCGACTCAACGGTGGGCGACAGCATCGACGGGGAAGACCTGGTGGCTAGAAAGGCTGCCGTTGACGCCTTAGGTCCTTATAACGGAACGGTGGTTATCGCGGATCCGAATAACGGACGAATCTTATCGATTGTTAATCAGAAACTGGCGCTCAAGGGCGCCTTCCAACCGTGCTCAACAGTCAAGGTGATGGTGTCGCTGGCGTCGCTTAGTGAAAGGATTGTCGATCCGGAGTCGGCGGTGCATCTGACCCGTCGCTATTCGATGGATATGACGAAGGCGCTGGCGATGTCGAACAATCTTTATTTCGCGCATTTGGGTCAGCAATTAGGGTTTGATCGGGTGGAGAAGTACGGGAAGATTTTCGGTCTGGGCGAAAAGGCAGGTCTCGACATACCGGGCGAAGAAGCCGGCTATCTGGCGAGCGAGCCGCCGCAAACGGGCGTCGGTATGATGACGAGTTTTGGGGACGGAATCCGCCTCACGCCGCTGGAACTCACCAGCATCATCGAGAGCGTGGCAAATGGTGGGACTATGTACTATCTCCAGTACCCGAGAAGCCAGGCCGAAGTGGATAAATTCGTTCCCCGTATCAAGCGTTCTCTCGAGATTGGCGGCTTGGTAAACCAGATTAAGCCGGGCATGATGGGCGCGGTCGAGTACGGCACGGCACGGCGGGCGAACTTTAATTTCGACCAAACCATCTACGGCAAGACTGGCACCTGCACCGATACCGCGCAACCGGGCGTTCATCTCGGCTGGTTTGGATCTTTCAACGACGTTGGGAGAAACAAGCTGGTTGTAGTTGTTCTCCTCACGGGAGGCCGCGGAATCAGCGGTCCGATCGCCTCGGGAGTTGCGGGCAACGTGTACCATAATCTCTCTGAAGCACATTACTTCTCGCCGGACGGATCGAATCAACCAGCCGTTCCGACCAGTCTCGTATCCATGCAGAACTCCGTGCTCCAATAGTCGCTAGACGAGAGAGCGAACGATACTTTGTTAGTTCCGACCACCCATCAAGCAGCCATTCTGCTATTGGTTCTTTCGTTTGTCTGCCTGGGGTCGTGGGCGAGCACTCTGAAGCTGGCGGGTTCCCGCTGGCGATTTGAGTTATTTTACTTCGATTTTGCGGGCGGTGTTTTCCTGCTGGCGCTGGCTGCTGCACTGACGCTTGGGACGCTCGGGTCGGAGCTTTCCTTCAACGATCGGATTGCGGTGGCCGGACTGCGATCTCAGGCCTTTGCCATTGGAGCAGGTGTCGTTTTCAATATCGGCAACATGCTGTTTGTGGCGGCCATTTCTTTAATTGGGATGGCGGCGGCTTTTCCGCTGGTGCTGGGGCTCGCTTTGGTCGTCAGCGCATTTGCGGCCGGTTTCCATGGCGTCAACGCCGGTCTGCTTGCCGGTGGCGTAATTCTGATGATTTCGGCGATCGTGCTTTCCGCACTTGCTGCCCGTGCGAAGGGTGTGGCTAAGTCCGGAGCTAGTAAGCAAGCCCTCAGGGCTGCCAAGTCCCGTCCAATGAAAGGGTTTGTTACCGGCATAATCGGCGGACTTCTGATCGGCGCCTCTGTGCCGATTGCCGAGAGCAGTCTGTGGGGGGATCTCGGACTTGGCGCTTACGCCGGTCTCCTGATGTTCTGTATCGGCCTGCTTGTTTCCGCCCTTTTGTTCAACCTGTTCTTTATGGGCATCGGCATTGAGGGGGGCCGGGTCACATTCGGCAACTACTTCAACGGCACATTCCGGCAGCACGCATTCGGCCTCCTCGGTGGCGTGCTGTGGTCGCTGGGAACCTTGGCAAGCCTGCTCGCCCAGTCGGTACCGTCGGCGGATCAGCCTAGTTCAGGCACGGTGACGCTTTGGACGCAGGGGTCGGTGTTGCTTGCGGTGGTGTGGGGCGTGGTTATCTGGAAGGAATTCGGTTCGGGTCCGGCGCGGTCGCGCTCTTTGATTTTGGCGTCGGCTGTGGTGTTCGCGCTGGGACTTGCGTTATTGGCTTTTCGGGTTCGTTCTTGAGAAGGCGCACAAGGGAGCCCGGCAGGCGCCGCTCGTGCTAATCCGGATTTCTCACAAGACAAGTGTCGGCATGAGTGCCGACACGGCAGAGACGAGTCTCTGCGCCACGTCATGCGCGGACTTCCAGTCTGCCGCTTCGTTGTGAAAAATCCGTCCTAAGTTTCAAAACCCAAGGCGTTCTTCAGCGATTGGAGGACATCGGGATTGGGCAGACTACCCTGCGCGAGTAGAGCGGAACCGCCTCCTCGTGCACCGGCGCTTGTCAGTGCTGCTTTGAGGATCGCTCCGGCGTTCAGACCGGAATCGCTGGAGCAGGCAATTAGAACACCGGCAGGATCGATGCCGGCCACCAGGGCTATGGCTTTGCCTTCTCGCGTAAAGGTTTGCAGGCGGAGGCGGGTGGCTTCGTCGAGCGACGGTACGGTTTGGAATAGCCGACGTAGGCCGTCTGCTCCGGCTGCAGTTTGACCGTGAAGCGCCACTCCCTCGAGGGTTGCCATTTCACTTCCGAGCTTTTGCCGATCTTTGTCGGCGTCTGCCAACCGCTTTTGCAGCTGGATCACGGCTTCGGGCAGATCATCTATCGCGACGGCGATGGCACGCGAGAGTTCTGAGGCGACTGCATAATCCTGGCGGGCGCGTCGAATGGCTCGGACTCCGCACACAAACTCGATCCTTGTATTTCCGCGAAGCCGCTCGGTCTTGCGGATGAGGATTGCGCCAATCTCAGCGGTTGACCTCAGGTGGGTTCCTCCGCAGGCGCTGCGGTCTAGATCTTGGATGGTGACGACACGAATCGTGCCGGTGCGAGCGCTTACTTTGCGCAAACCTGCTGCTTCCTCAGCCTCTTCGAAAGAGATCGACACCGGGCGCGCTTCCCGGATGATGGCGTTGGCGCGCTCCTCGGCTACGACAATTTTCTCCTCCCCGAGTTCTTTCGAAGCGAGCTCAATCGTGGAACCTTCGGCGCCCATATGGAAGCTTACGGTCTGGTATCCGTAAAGGTGTTCCCAAACGGCGGACAGGAGGTGCTGTCCCGTATGCTGCTGCATGTGATCGAGGCGCCTGGCCCAATCGACCCGGCAGGTTGCTGTTCCTGGTTGAAGCGGGCCAGCTATCAGGTGGGCAATCCTGTCGCCCTCATCGATGACCTCCAAGACTTCGACGCCGTTTATGCTTCCGAAATCGTGGGGCTGGCCACCGGAGGCGGGGTAAAAAGCGGTACGGTCCAAGTAGACTTTACGGCCATTTTCTTGGACAGCCTCGATCTGCGCCTGGAATTCAGCTACATAGCAGTCGGTGTAGTAAAGCCGCTCGGTCATGCCCAGTCGAGGGCGCCTTTGCGGAAAATCCAGATGTACCCGACCACCAAAAACGCGAGGAAGATGCCGACTTCGCCGACTCCGAACCAACCGAGCTGGCGGTAGCGGACGGCCCAGGGAAACAGGAATATAGTTTCCACGTCGAAGATAACGAAGAGCATGGCCACGATATAGAAGCGGACCGAGTATCGCCCGCGGGCATCGGATTTCGGCAGGATGCCACATTCGTAGGGCTCGCCCTTGACGAGGGTTGGCCTGGACGGCCGTAGCAATTTCCCGACTGCCAAGGCGGCGAGCGGAAACAGGGTTGCGAGCAGGGCGAAACCGAGCAGCAGTAGGTATCCTTGCGGCATGGACAATTTCAGGCTATCATCGGCAGCTTTTGAGGAAGCCGCGCACAACGGACCGCAGCCTCGGGCATTGGGAAGTGCGAGTTCCTTTGTCGTATGGGGCCGGGGCGCGGCCTGTGCGCTACCGAGGAACACGCGCACAACGGGCCCGGGGTCAAGCGCCCCGCCCCAAGAACAGGCGAGTTCCCAGGTTGTATGGCGCCGCGCAGCCGGGTCTTGTGCGCCTTTTACGATCCTCGAAACATCCTAAGAGAAGATAAAAGCTGGCATGTCTCTCCGCGACCACATTCAGGCCATAAAACGTGAGGATCCCGCCGCGAAAAGTGAGCTGGAGATCCTACTTTGCTATCCCGGATTGCATGCGGTTCTTTTTCACAAGATTTCGCATGCGCTGTACCTTCGAAAATGGTTCGTTGCGGCGCGTGTAGTCTCGCATTTGGCGCGTTTTCTTACCGGCGTCGAGATACACCCTGGCGCGACGATTGGGGAGCGTCTTTTCATTGACCACGGGATGGGCGTGGTGATCGGCGAAACGGCGGAAATAGGAGACGATGTTCTTCTTTATCAGGGCGTTACGGTAGGCGGAACCGGTAGCCAGCGGGGAAAACGGCACCCTACGTTACGAAATCGCGTGGTGGTCGGGACCGGCGCCGCCGTTCTGGGCAACATCACTCTGGGCGCTGACGTGAAGGTGGGCGCCGGAGCCGTGGTCGTCCACTCGGTTCCGGAAGGCTCGACTGTGGTTGGCATTCCGGGCCGTATCATCACGGGTCAGGGCAAAAAGCTGGGAACCCTGGCGCACGATCAAGTGGCGGTTACAGGCGAGGAGGAGGCTCTTGGCATGGAACAGCTGAACGATCGCATTCGCGAAATGGAGGCGCTTATCCGGCTCCTCCTGGAAGATCGCGTCGGGCAGGGCCGCGGTTAGTTCCCTGCTGCTTGAATCGATAGCGCAGGCTATTTTCGGCCAATTGCACAAGTTCTTCCCGAGAAAACCCAAAAATTTCGCCGGCTAGGGTGTATTCGTGAATCAGATCGGTGAAGAAAAGCGCCGGATCGTCCGTGCCGAGAACGATTGGAACGCCGGCTTCGAAGAGCCTGCGAACGGGATGCTCCACTAATTTGGCGACCGCGCCGGTACAGACGTTGCTCGAGGGACAAACTTCGAGCGGAATGTCACGTCTACACAGTTCGTCCAATAATTCCGGATCGTCGATGGAGCGGATACCGTGTCCGATTCGTTCTGCCCCGATGTTGATGGCCTGCCGTACGCTGTCGGGACCGGAAACTTCTCCGGCGTGACAGGTGAGATGCAGACCTGCTTTCCGGGCATCTTCATACAAAGGCCCAAACCAACTGGCTGGTCCGCGTTCTTCATCGCCGCCAATGCCTATGGCGACAACTCCTGAGCTTTGCATTTCTTTGGCCAGGGAGAAGACTCGGGCGGCATCGGCGATGCCAAATTGCCGGATCGCGTCGAAGATCCAGCAGACCTCGATGGTGTCGAATTGGGCGGCCTCAGCGCAGATGGCTTCGAAGATGCGTTCCACGCTCTGCCGCTTCCAGAGGATGACGCCGACAGAAAGAGTGATCTCGGCGTAGTGAATATTTTGGGCCACCAGCCGCTCCAAAGCACGGCGCGTAGCAAGAGCGTAGGCCTCCGGGCGGTCTAATCTTTGGCTGATCCAGACGTAGGTCTTTAAAAAACCAGCAAACCCTGTGTAATGAAGATTCGCCCGAATGGCATCCAATGAAAGCGACGGGTCCAGTTCGTGAATGGTCTCCGGTTCCACCGAACCTTCCAGGTGCAGATGGAGCTCAGCCTTGGGCAAGGTTTGCAGGAAAGGCTGCAGTTCGATGGTAGGTGCTGTTCCGATTGCTATTCTCCTCAGAGTGGGGACCGAAAAACCGGCCTGGCAGATGCCGGGTCGGAGAACCGATATCGACACAACGATATCAATCGCTACTGTTATGGTAAAACGCGCATGAATAACGACGAAATAGAAGCCCTGGTTGGCGGTTATCACGGAGATCCGTTCTCGATTCTGGGGCCGCACGGATTGAGAGCCGAAGCCGACGGCACAAAGACCGCGGCAAAGGAAGAATGGGAAGTCCGAGCGTTTCTTCCGCAAGCGGCGAAGGTGGAAGTGGTCAGCGGGAACGAACGCATCCCGATGAGGAACGTGCACAAGGCTGGACTTTTTTCAGCTCTCTTGCCCTCGCGGCCTGGAGCGTATCGATTACAACTGCAGGGACACGACGGCGGAACGTACGAGATGGAGGATGTCTACCGGTTCTCGCCTTTGATCAGCGATTTTGATTTGCATTTATTTTTAGAGGGCACCAATTACGAGGCTTACAACGCCTTTGGGGCGCATGTTGTCACGGTGGCTGGAGTGACCGGGACCCGCTTTGCGGTGTGGGCTCCGAACGCTTTGATTGTCAGTGTGGTGGGCGATTTCAACGGTTGGGATACTCGCCAGAACCCGATGCGGGCACGGGTCGGCGGGGTGTGGGAGATTTTTCTTCCCGGGGTCGGGCCTGGGATTTCTTATAAATACTCGGTCAAGTCCCGCCATCGCGGATACCACCAGATGAAAGCCGATCCGTTTGGTTTCGCGATGGAGGTTCCTCCGAAGTCGGCTTCGATTGTGACAGAGCTCGATCACTACGAGTGGCATGACCAGGAGTGGCTGCAGCTGCGCGTGAACACCCGGGCTTTGGAGAGTCCGATATCGATTTACGAAGTTCATTTGGGTTCGTGGAGAAAAGACGAGAACGGCAACTACATGACTTACCGGCAGCTGGGCAACACGCTGGTTCAGTACGTCAAGGAGATGGGTTACACGCACATCGAACTGATGCCTCTGGCGGAACATCCGTTTGCTCCGTCGTGGGGCTATCAGGTCACGGGTTATTACGCTCCAACCAGCCGTTTTGGGTCGCCGGCCGACTTCATGTATTTCATCGACTGCTGCCATCAGGCCGGGGTCGGCGTGATTATGGATTGGGTGCCGGCTCATTTCCCGAAGGATGCGCACGGTCTGGCGTTTTTTGACGGGACGGCCTTGTACGAACACGAAGATCCTCGCATGGGCGAGCATCGCGACTGGGGCACGCTGATCTTCAATTTCGGGCGGAATGAGGTCAAGTCTTTCCTCATTTCGAACGCTCTCTTCTGGCTGAAGGAATTCCACATCGATGGTTTGCGCGTGGACGCGGTGGCGTCCATGCTGTACCTCGATTACTCCCGGAAAGCCGGCGAATGGCTTCCGAACCGCTACGGCGGCAACGAGAATCTGGAGGCCATTGAATTTTTACGGAAGTTCAACGAGGTGGCTCATCAGGTGCCTGGCGCCATTACGGCAGCGGAGGAATCGACTGCCTTTACGGGGGTATCGCGCCCGGTTTATTTGAATGGCCTGGGCTTCACGATGAAGTGGAACATGGGCTGGATGCACGACATGTTGCACTACTTCGAGAATGACCCGATCTATCGCAAGTACCACCAGAACGCCATTACGTTCAGCATGGTTTATGCCTTTACCGAGAACTTCATCCTGCCGATATCGCATGACGAGGTGGTCTACGGTAAGCGCGCGCTGCTCGACAAGATGCCTGGCGATGAGTGGTTGAGGTTCGCTAATTCACGGGCATTCCTGGGCTATATGTTCGGGCATCCGGGCAAAAAGCTGCTCTTCATGGGCGCTGAATTCGGGCAAACCGCAGAGTGGAATTCAGAGGGCGACCTGCAGTGGTGGCTTCTCCAGTTCCCAATACACCAGAAATTCCGGGATTACTGTACGGCGTTGAATCACCTGTACCGCAGTGAGCCGGCTATGTATCAAGTCGATTTTAACTATCTCGGTTTTGAATGGATCGATTTTCATGACAGCGATAATTCCATCATCACCTTTATTCGCCGGGCGAAGAGGCGGGATGATTATCTTGTCTTCGTCTGTAACTTCACGCCAACCCCGCATCCCGGGTATCGCGTCGGGATGCCGGAAGCGGGCGGGTTCCGGGAGATCTTCAACTCAGATTCCGAGATGTTCGGTGGAAGCAATATGGGCAATGGGGGTTGGGTAGACGCTGAGGCCACGGCTTCTCACGGAAGGCCGGCTTCGGTTCTGTTGACCATTCCGCCTTTAGGGGTGGTGGTTCTAAAACCGGCTCGGCCTCTGCCGGATCTGATTGAAGCGGAAGTAGTGCAACGGCCCAGCTAAATGCGTTCAAGCTAAATGCCGGCGTGTAGCTGTTGGAACGCGATGGAGCGAAGCAGCGTCTCGAAGGTTGGCTTTGGGGCTGCTCTGCGGTGTCCCATTGTCATGGTACTCGTAGTATGAAATTAGACGTCGATCTTGAATAATATGGGCCGGAACAGCTTTTATCCAAATGTGTTTCGCCGGCAACATGCGGTGTTGCTCATCGCTGGGACGCTGGCGGCGTGCCTGACGGCTAGTCCGCAGACCCCACCGTCCGGTCCGGGGCCCGATCAGGATCAGGGCGCTGCCGCCAGCCAGGAACCCACCATCCGGGTGGACGTTGACCTGGTCAACATCTTTTTTACGGTCCGGGCTAAAAAGGGAGGGCAGCTCATCCCGAACCTCACCAAAGACGATTTCAAGCTGTCGGAGGAGGGAAAGCAACAGACGATTCAGCGATTTTCGCGGGAGTCGGACCTGCCATTGACCCTCGGACTGCTGATCGACATCAGCGCCAGTCAAGAACGTTTGATTGACATCGAACGCCAGGCTGCTTCTGAGTTCTTTTCAAGCGTCATCCGGAAGAAAGATGAGGCGTTTGTGATCTCTTTCGGGAAGAGCACCGATCTGCTGCAGGACTACACCAGTTCTCCCAGACTGCTGACCGCCGCGCTCCGCGATTTGAGAGGGGATGGCAATGCGCCCATGATCGGGGGCGGACCGATTCCGAACGTCAACACGGGTCCGATCGGCGGCAGTGTGGGCACTCCCAAAGGAACGCTTTTGTTCGACGCCGTGTATCTGGCCTCCAATGAGAAGCTCCGAAACGAAGTGGGCCGGAAGGCGGTGGTGTTAATTACCGACGGCGAGGATCAAGGCAGCACGTATCGAGTCCGGGATGCGATTGAAGCCGCTCAGCGTTCGGACGCCATTATCTACAGCATTTACTATGTGGATCGAGCCTTCTATTCGCAAGGAGGCATTATGTTCGGCGGCGGGGGCGGAGAGTCAGATCTCCGTAAGATGTCGGAGGACACGGGCGGACGCGTGTTCAAGGTAGATTCCAAGCATCCTTTGACTGAGGTGTTCAAAGAGATACAAGACGAGATGCGCAACCAGTATTCGATTGCCTACGGGTCGTCAAATCCGAATCGGGACGGCACCTTCCGACACATTCAGATCAAGGTCAACAATAGCGACGATCGGGTACAGGCCCGCAGCGGCTATTACGCTACGAAGAACGATGCGCAGTAGCGTGTTGCCTTGACTCGAGATAATGCTTGATGGCTTCCCGCAAGGGAGGCATGGGCGTAATACCGGTAGCATCCAGTTTGCTGTTCGAAAGGGCGGAATATTTAGGACGGCGCGCAGCGGTCCGGTATTCTTTCTCATTCGTCGGGGTCAGCGACGGATTGAGCCCGGCCAGCTCAAAGATTGTCTTGGCATAGTCATACCAGGAGATTGGCTCTCCGCCTCCCATATGAAATAGTCCGCCCAATCCTTTCTCGACCATGTCAGCGGATCGGGCGGCCATGGCGGGAGCATAGGTGGGTGAGGCGACATGATCCTGGATCACACGGATCGGATTATTGCTCTTGGCGAGCCGCAGCATGACTTCGAGAAAATTGCCGCGCGGCGTAAACATACCGCCGGGCCCGAAGACGCCGGACGTCCGGATGACTAGCGGATCGTCCAAATAGGCTTGGGCATACAGTTCTCCGGCCAGTTTTGAGACGCCGTAGGCCCCCAGGGGATGAGGCGTATCGGTCTCAAAGTAGGCCGAGCCTTTCCGACCGTCGAAGACGTAGTCAGTGGAGTAATGGACGAGTTTAGCGCCGACTTGGCGGCAGGCCATGGCCAGATTTCGTACGGCGAAGGCGTTCGCGTCGTAGGCGGCTCTTGGTTCGGTCTCGGCGATATCGACTTGGTTGTAGGCGGCCGAATTGATGACGACCTGCGGATCCGCCTGAGCAATGGCGTGTTCTACACGGTCTGTATCCGTGACATCTAACGATTGACGATCAAACTTCTGGACGATCCAGTTTCGTTTTTCAAACTCGCGGCAAAGTTCTACGCCTAATTGTCCGCCGCCGCCGAGAACGACAACTTTTCGTTGTTGCATCCTCTCGCACTATAGCGAACCGGCGTGTTTTCAATTATCTGCCAGCCACAGCCGGTATCCGTCCGACCGAGGCGGGCAGTGGGTCGCCCAGCAGGTGGGCGCGAAGGTTCATGAGGCTTTGGAGTCCGGTGAGGATTTGCTCCACTGCCACCTCGACGTGCCAACGGTCGTCCAGATCTTGCGTACAAGCAATCACTTCTCCGAGGAACATCGCATCCTCGTACTCCACGCTAACGGCAGTGCAGGTACGCAGGCGTTCACGAGAGGTAAGGTGCAGACGCTTATTGCTCATGCTGCGGAAGCAGCCTGGAATCAATTGCGGTTCCTGACCGAAGGTAGTGGAGGGTACTTTTATGGTTGCGCGGTTAAGAGGCTCTGGGTTTGTCGTCATCACACCGAACTAATCGGCGCGGCGCGAAAAAACATTAGGGATTACGAAAAAATTCTGCTTTCGACTTAGAGCCGGGATTCGAAGAAGAGCCAGAGCGCTCCTCCGACAGCGACCGGAACCAAGACTTCCAGCCATCGGCGAAGCGAAAAAGGGAATTTAGTGGGAGCTCGAGAGGGATCTTCGCGCTCTTGCGCCCGAATGGCATCCGCCAGCCTACATTGAACGTCGGTAGGACGACCCTGGATCGCACGTACCAGCTCTTCCCGGCCTCGCTTATCCGCAATGAGGATAGTGGCCGAATTGAGTCCCTGGGTAGAATCCTGCAGGCGGCGCCTCAGGTGCGGAGGGATCTCGGCGATGGATCGGAACACACGGGTTTTGTCGTCCGTGGCAATGAAAATGGTGGAACTTCTTGCGGTAAGACGTGTCATCGCTCCCCTTGCAGTTTAATCCCCGAGCGCCCTGAGCCGTTCGGCGGGCATCTCCTCTATTCCATTCCCAGCATTGGCCAAAGTGACCTGGATGAAACCAAGAGCTGCTTTGGACAAAGATTTGTCTCTCCGATAGATAAGACCGAGGCGCCGGATCATCGGCTCCGGACCAAGTGGAACGCTCGCCAGTTTACCATCTGCAACTTCTTCCTGACAGTGAGAAGCTGCCAGGAAGGAGATCCCTAGTTCGGCCATGACGAAGCGCTTGATCATTTCAGTCGAGTCCAGTTCCATGGAGACATTCAGTTCGTCCTGCACATTATCTAACCAGACGTTCAATCGCGCACGCGTGGTGCCCGTTTTGGGGAGAAGCATTTGCTCGCTCCGCAGATCCGACGGCAACACCCGTTCGTAAGATGCAAGCGGATGCCCGGCCGGAACAAGCAATTGAATCTCGTCCGAGTGAATTTTGACAACCTGCAGCTTTTTCTCCTGCACCGGGAGCTGGGTAATACCGAAATCGGCTAAATTATCGATTACGGCTTGCACTACCCGCGTTCCATAAGAGCGGTCCACCAGCAATTGTACATTTGGAAACTGTTGCTTAAAACCGGCAAAGACGCGGGGAAGAACGTAGATACAAGTCGCTTCGTTGGCCGCTATCAGGAGTTCGCCGCGCGGCACCCGGTCGAGCTCATTGATAGTATCCTGCGCACGCCTGCGTAAGGCCAAAATTTGCTCGGCATGGTCGGCGAAAATCCGTCCCGCTACAGTCAGCGAAATGCGGGTGCCCAATCTCTCAAACAAGATCGTATTCAGCTCTTGTTCAAGCTGGCGAATCTGGGCGCTAATCGCTGGTTGTGTACGATAGCACGTCTGTGCCGCCTTGGAAAAGCTCTTCAGCCGGACTATCTCCAGAAATGTATGGAGTTGATCGAGGTCCATTGCTTGGGGAAGTCACGCACTTTGACGTGAAAGTGAACGTGAGACCAAATTGTAGCAAGACTCGGTAAAGAATCAGCTATGTGGTTCAGAAAAAAGATTGATAAGAGATTTCACGGCTGTCTGGCCGCTAATCGACCTTCTTCAAGACTTTAGTCCCTGGGGGAAGGTCGAACATCTTTGGCGGCATCGGCTGGTTTACGTCCACCTTTTCGGCGAACAGCTGATAGACCTTGTAGCCATTTCTCTGGCGTTCGATAGAATACGGCCACATTACGCCTCCCGCGTCGCGATATTTGTCATATTCGGTGACTTCGTCGTCATGGGTTTTCATCGTTTCATTGAACCAGGAGAACGACTGGTGAATGGGGAGCATGGTGTTGTGATCGAAGTAGACGCGGACCGTCTGGTTGGTTGAGTCCGTTACATCGACAATCTCCACATGCTTGCTTACATACACGTCCGTACCCATGTATTCAAATTGCATGCCGGGCTCGTTCATTCGATACCGAAGGATGTACAGGATGTCGTTGCGGGTAGTCCGAGCGTAGCGTTCCCAGTCTTCATCGGGAATGGGGCGAGCTCCGCGGAAGGTGACATCCCAGCCCTGATCCTCCAGGAACAGGAACGAATAATCTTGTTTTTTGCCGAGCAGCTCACGCTCCCGGATGGCTAACCCTTTGGAGGGTGGGTTGGCAGCGTATTCGACATAGACTTTCGCTAACTCAAGACCGCTGAGCTGATCGCGGAAGAAGGCGTAGATGCGCCCGCTTGCCACGCGATTCTGCATGTGCAGAAAGCGATCGCCGCCCAGGGCAGCGACCGCCTGATCAACGACTTGTTTTCCTTTTACGCTGGAGTCCTGCGCGAAAACCACGGCGGCCGAGATTGCTACCAGCAGAAGAGGTTTAAGAACGCCTCTTAGATTCATAGAAAACATGCTTCAGGCGCAAACAATTGACTGAACGTAGAATTCGGAAGACTCGCCGGATTCGTCCCGCGAGTGGATGGAACCGCTTCGCTCTCGCAAATTTCCTCCGGCGCGGCTGTTCAGAAAGGCTTGGATCTCTGCGATAACCGAGAGCGAAACTTGCTCCGGTCCGTCGGCGCCAATATCCAGGCCCATCGGACTATGAAGGGCGGGACCAAGTTGATCCGCATCCAATTCGGCGTCCGTCATCAATTGAAGACTTCGCTTACGCGGCCCGAGGATGCCAAGGTAACGCGGCGGATTCGAAGCCAGTTCGCGCAGGACCTCTAAGTCCTGGCTATAACTATGTGTCATGAGAACTGCCACTGTCCACGGATCAACGGCTTGGGCGGCATCTCCTCCTTTTCGCACCAGCACTTGTTCCGCGCCCGGAAATTTTTCTTTCTTCGCATAATGAGCGCGGCCATCGTAAACAGAAACATGCCAGCCGAGATAATTTGCCAGGTCCGTCAGAGGGACGGCGTCATCGCCGGCTCCAAATACCAACAGACGAATCTCCGGCTCGAGAGTTTCGATGAACAGCTCGATCTCGCCGATCTGCACAGCGCAGGAGCTTTGTTGCATGAGAGCAGCCCTGGTTTCGCGCTCCACGATTCGAGCTGCTTCGGAATTGCCGATGTTGTGCTGAATATGGCCCTCGGTGTCGATCACCAGATTTTGCCCTGCCGTCTGGATTGGATGCGTGACATGGGCGATGGCCGCAACGCGGCGCTTGGAACGGACGGCGGCGATCAAATCGAGGGAATTGGGTTTGGCCGGTTGCAATCGTTCGAGAAGCACGTGAATGATGCCGTTACAGCCTAATCCGTATCCGGAACCGATCTCGCCCTCCGGAGTTGTATCGTAGCGGCGGATCACAGGTCCCTTTTCGGTAAACCACCAGGCTCGCTTGATCAGGTCATCTTCCAGGCAGCCGCCGCTGATGGATCCGGCGCGTCCCAGCGTCTCCGTCAAAAGGAGACGAGCGCCCGGAAGCCGGTAGGACGAACCGCGCGTTTTCACCACCGTCGCCAGAACGGCCTCTTGTCCGGCTGCGGCGGCCTTTCTCCATAGCTGTAGTATTTGGCCCAGTTCCTTCATTGAATCCGTCTACTTAACTACAGTTTAGCGTTTGGCGGTTGCGGCCGGACCTGGCCGTAGTAGGCTTTGGGCCCGTGCTTCCGTAGAAAATGTTTGTCGTGAAGCGAGTTGGAGATGGCGCGGACATCTGCGTTTATCGTCATCGTAAGAAATGCCATGTGCGCCAGTTCCTCTACGATCACGGCGGTGTGAGCGGCTTCCGTGGGGGTTCGACCCCAGCAGAAGGGCGCATGTCCGGCGACCAGCACTGCTGCGTTGTGGATGGGGTCGAGCCCCTCAAAGCGACGCACGATGACGTGACCGGTGTTCAGCTCATATTCGCTTTCTATTTCGTGGGGAGTCATCGCTTCGGTTACGGGAATGGGACCGCGAAAGTAATCGGCGTGCGTAGTTCCAAGGCACGGTATTTCAACTCCGGCTTGGGCCCAGGCGGTCGCATAACGGGAGTGGGTATGCACCACTCCATTGACTTCATCGAACGCTCGATAGAGCGCCAGATGGGTGGCCAAATCGGACGAGGGCCGCAAAGCGCCTTCGACGATTGTGCCTTCCAGATCTGTCACGACGAGATCGGCCGGAGTGAGGCGCTCATAGGGAACGCCGCTTGGCTTAATCGCCACTAATCCGCTGGCGCGATCGAAACCACTGGCATTGCCGAACGTAAACAGGACGAGGCCGCGATGCACCAATTCTAAATTGGACTGAAGCACTTCTTCGCGTAGCGATTGCAGTTTCATCCCGATTGCCTTGCCTGTGCGGCAATTTGCCTTAATTCGGGGAGGATATCACCCAGGGCGACCGGTTCTGAAGCCTGATCTCCGAGCGAAAAATAAACTTTCCGGTAGAGTGGATACAACTTGTCGTAAACGGCTGCGCCTTCAGGTTGTGGCAGGAAGGTTCGATGAGGCGGACACAAGGCTTCCTGCGCTTCTTCAATGCTGCGGTACGCTTTGGCAGCCAGAAATGCAAAGATGGCCGAACCGAGGCTGGTGACATCGCCCTCCGGCACCAGGATGGGCTTGTTCAAGGCGTTGGCGTAGACCTGATTGAGGACATCGTTGCGACGAGGAATGCCGCCGCCATTGATGATTCGCTTTACGGAAACATCATGTTGTTCCATGCGCTCGAGAATCACACGCGTATGGAGGGCCGTCCCTTCGATGGCCGCGAAGAGCTCATCTGCTGCCGTGTTGTTCAGATGCCATCCCAAGCAAACACCACCGAGCTCCGGGTTGACGAGCACGGTTCGATCTCCGTTGTCCCAGGTGAGACGCAGCAATCCGGTTTGGCCGGCTTGAAATGAGGCCAGCTCGCGCGATAAATCCGCAGCATTCGAGCCGGCGCGGCGCGCGATCGCTTCGAAGAGATCTCCGACTGCGGAGAGACCGGCTTCTATTCCGGTCAAGGCCGGATCGACTGAGCCTGGCACCACTCCGCAGACGCCGGGAACGAGCGTGGTTCGATCGCTGAGACCGATGATGCAGGTGGAGGTTCCGATCACGTTCACAAGATCACCTAAGCGAACACCGGCGCCGATGGCATCCCAATGCGCGTCGAACGCTCCGACAGGAATCGGAATGCCGGGCTTCAGACCGAGTCGGCTGGCCCAGCTCTCGGTCAAGGTTCCGGCGATCTCGTATGAGGTGAGATAGCGGCCTCCCAGTTTTTCACGCACGCCATGAAGGAGCGGGTCTACGGCGGTGAGGAATTCGTCCGGAGGCAATCCTCCCAGACTCTCGTTCCACATCCATTTGTGACCCATGGCGCAGACGCTGCGCGGGGCTTGCGACAGATCCCGAATGCCGCACAGGACGGTGGCTACGTAATCGCAGTGTTCGAAGGCAGAAACCAGTTTGTCACGCTTGTCAGGGTTATGACGCAGCCAGTGCAGCAGTTTGGAAAAACCCCACTCGGAAGAGTAGACGCCGCCGCACCAGTCGATTGCGTTGAGACCGAATTCATGGGCCTTTTTGGTGATCTCCGCAGCTTCACGCCAGGAGCGATGATCGGCCCACAGGTAGTAATCGTCCAGGGGTTCGAGGCCCTCGCCCACCGGAATGACGCTCGATCCGGTGGTGTCAAGCGCCAGAGCTTCAATAGCGGTTCCCTGAACGCCCGCTTCGGCAATGGCGCGGCCCATTGCGGAAATCAAGGCGTTCATGTGGTCGCCGTGGCTTTGGGTAGCGTAATCAGGATCGTTCTGCTTGCGATGAAGAGGATATTCGGCGATGCCTGCGCCCAGCTTTCCCCGCCCTTTTTCGAAGATGGAGACACGAACACTAAGGGTGCCGAAATCGACTCCCGCGACAACGGCGCTCATTAGCAATGCCAGTGCATGTCCCAGCCCAGATACTTACTGGCTGCTTCCTGAACGGGACCTGCAACGGAAGACAGATTGGCCGCGGTATGGTGTTCGAATCCGCGTTCGCAGATGTAGCGTAGCAGATGCTGCAGGTTCGGTATTTCAACTACTCCTGCGCCGCCGAACGTTTCGAGGGAATCATCCGTGAAGCGTCCTTCGCCGACGTAGCCGCGCAGCTGGCCGTGGCGATCGTCGGTTGAAAAACGGGCAAAGGTCATGGGTGCAGCCTTTACACGACCGACGCAGGTGCCGAAGGTGTTCAACTTGCCGACAGTTCCGGCGATGATCTCCTGGAAATCCATTTTCACGTCGACAAAAAAATGCTTAGGGAGATTGCTGCAGTGAAAACAGACGGCCTTGTTCGGATCGTCACCGTAGTTGTTGTTCCAATCGAGAAGAGCACTGGGAGTTCCGGAAGCCAGGCGAAGGGCGTGCATACCGACGACGCCGACGATATCCACTTCACAAGCGCTCGACATCAAATCGTTGCTCATCATGCTCATCACCGTGCAGGGAACGACGCCGAAATATTCTTCGAGCGAGGTCCAGCATTGCACGGCGCTGATAGAAAGCTCCTGTTCGTGCATCCATCCGTCGATCACGGCGCCAAGCTTGGCCATTTTGATCAACGAGGCTTCCGGAACATCACCGGTAGAAACATAACTCTTGATCTGCCGCAGCTTGTCCTGAGCCGGCTCATCTTCGTCTTTCATCCGGTTGATACGACCGAGAATTTCCGACAAATCGATGGTGATTACCGAGATGCCGCTTGACTCCAGAAGCTTCTCGCTATAGCGGACCGTGTTAAAGGCAGCCGGACGTGCGCCGATTGCGCCCACGCGCAAATTCCGCATCCCGCGAGCGACGCGGCAAACGCCGAGAAACCAGTCCAGGTCCTTCGAAAATTCGGGCGAGGAAGGCGCTTCGGTGTGTAAGGAAGTAAGCGAATAAGGAATGCCGTATTGCCGAAGGTTGTTGCAGGCCGACATCTTGCCGCAAAAGCTGTCGCGGCGATCCCGAATCGTCATTTTGTTCGGCGTATCGGGCGTGGCTTGAATCAGGACGGGCACCTTCAGGCCGGACAAGCGCATGGCGTCGGCAATGGCGCGTTCATCGCCGAAGTTAGGCAGAGAGACGATGACTCCTTCAATCTGGTCCTGATGCTTTTTGAAAAGTTCGCCGCAGCGGCGAGCCTCTTCGAACGTTTCGATGGCGCCGAACTTAGATTCTTCGGGCGTTAGCGCCACCACCTGGATGCCGGCGTTCTGCATGACGCGGATCATGTCTTCCCTGCCGCTGGCAGCCAGATGATCCGGGAAGAAGCCGCGGTTTCCGATGATGAGTCCGATTTTGGGACTCGGCATTGTTGAAGTACTCACTGGTGTTTCCTGGGAAAAAATCGAACTAAGTAAACGACACCGATTAGAAGCAGAGTAGCTCCCCACCAAACCGGCGCGTGCAGATTAGAGAGAACAATATTCGGAGGAGGGGAGTTGAAGTTATACAGTCCAGAACCGAGGATCAGTATGCCATAGGCGGTGAGAAGGAGTCCGATGAAAAACCAAATCGAGAGCGAACCGTGCTGGTGCATGTTTTCTTACCAGAAGATAACGTTGACGATAACGAAAACGATAGCGACTACAATTGCCCAGAATATCGGACGCTGATACAAGGGGAGATCGCCGTCGGACGGAATTTCAGTTGCGCCGTAGACGAGGCCGACCAGCTCCGCCTCCGGCTTCGGCGTGGTCAGGAGACTGACGACCACCGTGACCGAGGCGCAGACCAGCCAGGACCACAAGGCCCGATAGACGTCTTCGGCCATCGGCTTGGCCTGCGGCGAGAAGGCGATGTAACGTAGCGCGGAAGGATCTAACTTGACCCAGGCCCACATGCTGATGGAGGCGAGCGTGCCGAGAAGCAGACCCCAAAAGCCTCCCGCCGGAGTGGCGCGTTTCCACAACATTCCGAAGATCACTGTGCCGAAGAGCGGCGCAATAAAGAAACTGAAGAGCGCCTGCACGTAATCCATGATGCTGGCGAATTGCATTACCAGGTAGGCAGTGCCAATACTCACGAGCACGCCGAGCACGGTGCACCAGCGGCCGACCGAGACGTAATGCGCATCGCTCGCATTCTTGCGCCACAGGGCTCGATAGATGTCATAGGTCCACACGGTGGCGAAAGCGCTGACATTGCCGGCCATGCCTGACATAAACCCTGCAATCAAAGCCGTGATGCCCAGGCCAAGCAGACCCGGTCCGCAGTAGCGCGCCAGCATGAGCGGAAGCACCTCGTTATAGGTGTGGGCGCCGATGGGGGCGTTCGTCTCGCTTACTAAGTGTTCTGGTAAAACCGCCAGCGCTAACAGTCCAGGCAGAATGACAATGAAGGGGACGGCCATCTTAAACATGGACCCGAGGATCGGCGCCATCTTGGCGCTGCGCAAATCACGGGCGGCCAGCACACGCTGCACAACCAGAAAGTCGGTGGTCCAGTACCCGAATGAAATGACGAAACCCAGGCCGAAGACGATCCCGGTCCATTGGATGCCCATGGGGTTACCGGCGAAGGAGCCGAGACCACGCCAGAGATGCGTATAGTCCTGCCCCGGCCAGTTGGCGTGAATGCGGGCCACCATACCGCTCCAGCCGCCGACCTCAATCAAGCCAAGGATGGAGACGATGATCGCGCCCAGCCAGATCAGAAAGAATTGCAGCACTTCATTGAAGATGGCGGAGAGCAGACCGCCGAGAAACACGTAGACGGCGACGGTGATGGAAGAGACCCAGATGCTGAAGGTAATGTCCCAGCCCAAGATGATCCTGAGCACCAGGGCCATCGAGTACATGTTGATGCCGCTCATCAGCACGGTCATGAATCCGAAGCTGACAGCGGAAAGCGCGCGGGCCGGCTCGCCGAAGCGGAGCTTCAAATAACCAGGCACGGAGTGGGTCTTCGAGATGTAATAAAACGGCATCATCACGATGCCGAGAAACAACATGGCGGGAATGGCGCCGATCCAATACCAGTGAGTGGCGAGTATGCCGTACTGATACGCCGAACCAGCCCATCCCATCAGTTCGAGCGAGCCGAGGTTGGCAGCTACAAAGCTCAAGCCGGCTACCCAGGCGGTCATATCTCTTCCGGCCAGGAAGAAGTCTTCGCCCGTCTTGGTAAATCGTTTGAGATAAAAACCAATTCCCAAGACCATCACGAAGTACAGGGCGATGATGACCAGATCGACCGGGCTGAGCGTCAATAACCGTCCGGATGCGGCTTGAAGCAGCGCGACTAGAGGCAGGTTCATGAACAAAGATTCTTCGACTCGAAACAGAAGCGCCGGTTATGGATAAGAGCGTGCCGGCGCTTACTGCAACGGCCACTTATACCATGTCGAACTATAGGATTCCGGCCGACGAGGGCGGACACAAACGCGAGCGGCTCCGCTATGGATAAAAGAACAACAAAACCGAACCAGTAACGTCCATAGATATATGTTCGTCATTTGGAAGTAAGTTTGGGTCCCGGTTGCGTCGCTCGCAACCTGGTAACCGAAACCTAAGCCTACCAACGCCTTAGCCGCAAGATTGCTGCGATAATTGGGGAACTGAAAAATGGGGATGAAACCACCCGCTACACTCGAGCCGCTTCCAAGAGAAACTCGTCCGCCGACCGACACTGGCCTGAACCTGCCCAAATTAGACTTCGATGAAGGCGGTCCGTCCAAAAGTTACTGGTGGGTGTGGCTGCTGATTTTTGCCGCAATCGGCTACGGATGCTATCGCCTTTACCTGTTTGAGAATTCCAAAAAGGCGGCGATTGCATCGACGAAGGGCGGCAAAATGCGAGGGCCACGGGAGATTCCTGTGGTGGCTGCCAGCGCTCATCGCGGCGACATGCCGGTCTATCTAGAAGGATTGGGTACGGTAACCGCCTTCAATACAGTAACGGTTAAACCACGCGTCGATGGCCAATTGACAAGTGTGGCCTTTAAAGAAGGTCAGTCTGTACACCAAGGCGACGTTCTAGCCACTATTGATCCGCGTCCTTTTCAAGTGGCGCTCGATCAGGCGAATGGAAATCTGGCTCAGGCGGAAGGCAATTTGAAGCGTGATCAGGCTTCCTTAAGGGATGCCCAGATCAACTATGAACGGGATCAGGAATTATTCAAAGAGCAGATCATCGCGAAGCAACAGTTGGATACCCAACTTGCCACAGCAGATCAGATTCGAGGGTCCATTCAGGCCGACCAGGCGGCTATTGAAGCTGCGAAATCTGCTATAGATAGCGCCAAGCTAAACCTGACGTTCACCAAAATTTCGGCCCCCATCAGCGGGAGAATCGGCCTGCGCCAGGTGGACAGCGGAAACATGGTGCACGCTGCGGACGTTACCGGGTTAGCCGTGATCACTCAGCTGCAACCTATTTCTGTTTTGTTCACCATTCCTGAAGATCAACTCCCCGATGTTCTCCGCCGCTTAACGCATGGCTCCCAGATGCGCGTGGAAGCCTATGATCGTGACCAGCGGAAAAAACTGGCGGATGGAACTCTCCTTACCGTTGACAATCAGATTGACCAAACCACCGGCACCTCGAAATTGAAGGCAGTTTTTCCGAATACCGATTTCAGCTTATTTCCCAATCAGTTTGTGAATGCTCGCTTGTGGTTGGACACGCAGAAGAATGTCATTATCATTCCCTCGGTGGCTATCCAGAGAGGTCCCACCGGTACATTCGTTTACGCGGTGCAAGAAGACGGCACAGTTTCGGTCCGCGCCGTAAAAGTCGGGATGAGCGAAGGCACGGAAATCGCTATCGATGATGGACTTCAACCTGGAGAGCGCGTTGTTATCGACGGAGCAGAAAAGCTGGTCGATGGTATGAAAGTAAACGCTACCGCCGGATCGGGGCCGCGTACGGCGACAGGCGGCGGCCGCCGGCAGGTACAACGGTAATGAGCCCCTCCAGGCCGTTTATCCTGCGGCCAGTTGCCACGTCCTTGCTAATGGCCGGCATTCTGATTGCAGGAACGATCGCGTACAAGCAATTGCCGGTTTCGGCGCTCCCGGAAGTAGACTATCCCACGATTCAGTGCTTGACCTTCTATCCGGGCGCGAGCCCCGACGTGATGTCCTCTTCGGTGACTGCGCCGCTGGAACGAACCTTCGGCCAAGTTCCTGGATTGAAACAGATGACGTCGACCAGCTCTTTCGGGGCTTCGGTTATCACGCTTCAATTCGATCTTGATTTGAATATCGACATCGCCGAGCAGCAGGTGCAGGCCTCCATCAACGCGGCGGGTACGTACCTGCCGCCGGATCTTCCGAATCCTCCCATCTACAGCAAAGTAAATCCGGCCGATGCTCCTATCGTCACGCTCGCACTGACCTCGAAAAGTGTTCCGCTCACCAAAGTAGAAGACCTGGCGGACACCACTCTGGCGCAAAAGATTTCGCAGCTCCCCGGAGTGGGGTTGGTCTCGATCGGCGGCGGCCAGAAGCCGGCGGTCAGGATTCGTGTAAATCCGACGCAGCTGGCGTCCTACGGCTTGGGACTCGAAGACGTTCGGACGACGCTCAGCTTGACGAACGTGAATCAGGCGAAGGGAAACTTCGATGGCCTTCGGCAAGCTTACACGATCGGCGCTAACGACCAGATTCTCACGAGCGCCGGGTATCGGCCGATTATCATTGCGTACAAGAATGGCGCTCCGGTGCGGCTTCAAGATGTTGCGAGTGTCGTCGATGGCGCAGAAAACACTCATCAAGCCGCCTGGATGAACAACATTCCCGCGGTGATCATCAACATACAGCGGCAGCCCGGCGCGAATATTATTGCGGTAGTCGATCGCATCAAAGCTTTACTGCCTCAACTAAAGGTTTCGATACCCGCTGCGGTTGATATTGCGGTCTTGACCGATCGAACCACGACGATCCGAGCCTCTGTCGCCGATGTTCAATTTGAACTGATGCTGACCGTGGCGCTTGTCGTGATGGTTATCTTTTTGTTCCTCCGCAATCTGGCCGCGACAATCATTCCTAGCGTTGCCGTGCCTCTCTCGCTGGTCGGCACCTTCGGAGTGATGTATCTGCTCGGCTACAGTCTGAACAATTTGACACTGATGGCTCTTACGATCTCTACCGGGTTCGTTGTCGACGACGCCATTGTGATGATCGAGAACATTTCGCGTTACCTCGAAGAAGGAGAATCGCCCCTCCAAGCTGCACTGAAAGGTTCTTCGCAGATTGGCTTCACGATCGTGTCGCTGACCATTTCGCTGATTGCGGTACTCATTCCCTTGCTCTTTATGGGGGATATTGTAGGACGGCTATTCCGCGAGTTCGCCATCACACTAGCCGTTACGATTCTTGTCTCGGCAGTGGTGTCGCTGACCTTGACGCCCATGATGTGCGCTCAACTTCTGCGGCATAAACACGAATCGGAACAAGGTTGGTTCTACCGTAAATCGGAGTACGCCTTTAACTGGGTGATCGAGAAATACGGACATACACTGAAATGGGTTCTCCGGCATCAACCTCTGACGCTTCTGGTCACTTTTCTGACCTTAGTCGCTACCGTAATCCTGTACATGATTGTTCCGAAAGGATTCTTCCCGGTACAGGACACGGGTGTGATTCTCGGGGTGTCGCAAGCGCCGGCTAGCATTTCTTTTCGCGAGATGGCAAACCGCCAACAAGCTCTGGCGAGCATGATTCTTAAGGATCCGGCGGTGGAAAGTCTTTCGTCTTTCATTGGAATCGACGGAGTAAACACAACTCTGAATAGCGGGCGGATTCAGGTCAATTTAAAACCTCTGGAACAGCGAGGCATCTCCGCTTCGCAAATCATCCGGAGATTACAGCCTCAGATAAGCGAGGTTGCGGGCATTACGTTATTCATGCAACCGGTGCAGGATCTCACGGTTGAAGACCGTGTCAGCCGGACCCAGTATCAGTACACGCTCGAGGATGCCGATCCGAAAGAGCTGAGCACGTGGACTGCCCGCTTGATCGAGAAGCTAAAAACTCTCCCCAGCTTGCGCGACGTTGCCAGCGACGAACAAAACGGGGGGTTGGAAACAACGCTTGTCATTGACCGCGACACTGCTGCCCGCCTCGGAATCGGGATGCAGCAGATCGACGACACGCTGTACGACGCCTTCGGGCAGCGGCTCGTCTCAACGATGTATACGCAGCTGAATCAGTATCATGTGGTCCTCGAGGTTTCTCCCGAATTTCAGCGCGATCCGAGCGACCTGAACAACATCTATCTCCGTTCTACCACCGGCACTTCGGTACCGCTCGGCTCGTTCGCCCATTTGGAAGAGAGCAACACTCCGCTTACGGTAAATCATCAGGGTCAGTTTCCTGTCGTCACTCTTTCCTTTAATCTGCCGGCGGGTGAGTCACTCGGGAATGCAGTGAAAGCCATCAAAGAAGCGGAACAAGAACTGGGACTCCCGCTCAGCATTCACTCGAGTTTCCAAGGAACAGCGGCGGCTTTCCAAAATTCGCTTTCAAATGAAGTGTGGCTGATTATTGCGGCGCTGGTGGTTGTATATATCGTGCTCGGTGTTTTGTATGAGAGCTATATTCATCCGATTACTATATTGTCGACCTTACCCTCGGCCGGCGTCGGAGCGATCCTGGCGCTTTTCATCTGCCATGAGGACTTTAACATCGTTTCCCTAATTGGCGTGATCCTCCTTATCGGCATTGTGAAGAAGAACGCTATCATGATGATCGATTTCGCGCTGGAGGCAGAGCGCGACGGCGGCAAGACTCCGATTCAAGCGATCTATGAAGCCTGCTTGTTACGTTTCCGGCCTATCATGATGACCACGATGGCGGCTTTATTCGGCGGTTTACCGCTGGCATTTGGCGCCGGAGTGGGTTCAGAGTTGCGAAGGCCGCTCGGGATCACCATCGTCGGTGGCTTGATCGTCAGTCAGGTATTGACGTTGTACACCACGCCCGTGGTCTATCTCTTCTTTGACCGGCTTGCAAAACGCCTGACGCGCTCTCGCGCCAAACAAAGGACGGCCTCTCAACCGTTCGGACAACCCGTCCATGCAGAGTAAGCCATGAACTTATCGGCGCCTTTCATCAAACGACCGGTTGCGACGACATTGCTGACTGCCGCGATCGCCTTGGCGGGCGGTCTCGCTTTCACCCTGCTGCCCGTTGCGCCTCTCCCCGAAGTGGACATGCCGACCGTCCAGGTCCATGCCAATTTACCGGGCGCAAGTCCCGCCACCATGGCCTCAGCGGTAGCAACTCCGCTCGAACGACAGTTCGGGAGAATCGCCGGCATTACGGAGATGACGTCGTCGAGCCAGTTAAGCAGCACGCAAATCACGCTTCAGTTCGATTTAAATCGCGATATCGAGGCGGCCGCGCGTGATGTACAGGCCTCCATCAACGCTGCCCGGGGACAACTGCCGGCCGATATGCCCAGCAATCCCGGATACTGGAAATCGAACCCCGCCGACATGCCGGTCATGATGCTCGGAATGACGTCCGATGTTTACGACCGGCCCCACATGTACGACGTTGCCGATTCCATTCTGGCGCAGAAGATAGCCCAGATCCAGGGCGTAGGCCAAGTGCATGTGTGGGGAAGTTCGCGGCCGGCCGTACGAGTGCAGGTGAATCCCACCATCCTAAACACCTATGGCATCGGGTTGCCGGACGTTGCCAACGCGCTGAAGAACGCCAATGCTCACCAGGCGAAAGGATCGGTGAACGACGATTTAACGCGCTGGCAGATCAACGCAACCGACCAGCTTTTTCATGCCCCTGAGTATGCCCCGTTGATCGTGAAATATCAGAATGGCGCGCCGGTACGTTTAGCCAATTTAGGAAACGTACTTGATTCAGTTGAGGATACACGCAACGACGGTCTTGATAACGGAAAGCCCTCAGTGATTCTCGCCATCTCGCGGCAACCCGCCGCCAACATCATTCAAACAGTCGATCACATTAGGGCCGTTCTTCCGCAATTACAGGCTTCCATTCCGCCCTCCATTAAACTACGCGTGTCGCAGGACCGGACGACTACCATTCGGGCGTCGGTGCGCGACGTCGAGATCACGCTCGGTCTTTCCCTCCTCCTGGTGGTTTTGGTCGTTTTCGTGTTTCTGCGAAACGGCTGGGCTACCTTGATCCCCGGAATCAGCGTGCCGATCTCGATCCTCGGGACCTTTGGCGCCATGTATCTGCTGGGATACACTCTCGACAACCTTTCGCTAATGGCCCTCACAATTTCGACGGGCTTTGTGGTCGATGATGCCATTGTCGTCATCGAGAACATCACGCGCTACCTGGAACAGGGCATGCGTCCCTTAGAGGCTTCGCTTTTAGGGGCGAAGGAGATTGGCTTTACCGTCCTCTCCATGAGCACATCGCTGGTGGCGGTTTTTATTCCTATCTTGATGATGGGCGGCATTGTGGGCCGGCTGTTCCGTGAGTTTGCCGTGACCCTGACGGTCGCAATCTGTATTTCCATGATTGTCTCGCTCACCACTACGCCCATGATGTGCGCGCGATTTTTGCGGTCGCAACACGGACGGGAACATAGCTGGCTTTACCGCCTGAACGAGCGTGGCTTTAACGCGCTACACCGGGCCTATGCCAACAGCCTACGGGTGGTGTTGCGACACCCTCAGATGACGCTGGTTATCCTGCTGGTCACGGTAGCGGTGAATATCTATTTGTACATCGTTGTGCCGAAGGGTTTCTTCCCACAGCAGGATACCGGCAACATCGGCGGCGCCATCGTGGCTGACCAGGACATTTCGTTTGCGGCCATGAGAGAAAAACTCCACCAGTTCCTGAAAATCGTGCAAACCGATCCGGCGATCTATGACGTGCAGGGATTTACCGGAGGGGGAACCTTGAATGTGGCGAGCATGCGCGCGCAGCTCAAGCCGCTTGCAGAGCGCAAGGCTTCTGCCGACCAAGTAATCAACCGGCTTCGTCGGAAGCTATCTCAGATTCCCGGCGCCACGTTGTATATGCAGGCCGGCCAGGACATTCACGTCGGCGGCCGCAGCAGTAACTCGCAATATCAATTTACGCTCCAATCCGACAGTCTTGATGACCTGAATGAGTGGGCTCCCAAGCTGCTCCAAAAGTTGAAGACCGTTCCGGGCGTCCTCGACGCCAATAGCGACCAGCAAATTCATGGTCTCGAGAGCCGGCTGGTCATTGACCGCAGCACCGCATCACGCCTCGGCGTCAACCCGCAAGACGTTGATACGACCCTTTATAGTGCGTTCGGCCAGCGGCAGGTCTCGACCATGTACACCGGAATCAATCAGTACCACGTCGTCTTAGAAGTCCTTCCTGAATTCCAGCAAAATCCCACCTCGCTCAATTCCATTTACGTTCGCGGCTCCGGCGGCACTGCGGTGCCTATCTCCACGTTCACGCATTTGCGCACCACTCTCAATTCGCTGACCGTTAATCACCAGGGGCAGTTCCCGTCTATCACGATCTCTTTCGCGCTCGCGCCCGGCACAGCGTTGAGCGATGCCGTGGATGCGATTCAACTTGCTCAAGATCAGATTGCGATGCCGGCCAACGTGCATGGTGCTTTCGCCGGAACCGCGCAGGTCTTCCAAGCCTCTCTGAAAACGCAGCCGCTTCTGATTACGGCGGCGCTGCTGGCGGTTTACATCGTACTCGGTATGCTTTATGAAAGCTACATTCACCCGATCACGATCCTCTCCACCTTGCCGTCCGCTGGAGTCGGTGCGCTACTCGCACTCTTGATTTGCGGAACAGATTTGACAGTCATCGCCTTAATCGGCATCATCCTGCTGATCGGTATCGTCAAGAAGAACGCCATCATGATGATCGATTTCGCCCTGGATGCAGAACGCAATCAAGGATTATCGTCGATCGAGGCAATTTATCAGGCCTGCCTGCTGCGGTTCCGTCCCATTATGATGACCACCATGGCTGCTCTTTTGGGCGGATTACCCCTAGCGCTTGGAACCGGCACGGGCTCCGAGTTGAGGCGGCCTCTCGGCATCACAATTGTTGGCGGTCTGATCTTGAGTCAAATCTTGACCCTCTACACCACACCGGTGGTTTATCTTTACTTAGCGCGCCTACAGCTCTTTTTCGGGCGATCGCGGCAAGTGAGCCCACGACTCCAGACCATGCTGACCGACAGTACCAGCTAACTCGTAATCAGGTTACCGCTCCGAGACGAAGACGGCGGTCGTCAAAGCGGGAACACTTAACATACCTGCTTCGGATAGAGCTTGTCGGATAACCGAGTCTGACGATTCAACTTGCACTGGATGCTGTTTCCATGGGATGCCTTTCAACTCATCGGGCAAGAAGTTGATCCACTCAAGCGTCCCATTGAAGGCAACAACTACTCTTTGATATCTCCCGTAGTCGGCGCCATGGGCGTCCAGCATCATCACAATAAATCCTGGAATCTGGGCCGGCCCCGTGTTCCAGAAGCTCAAGTTCCGCTGCACTTCCTGTAACGTTTCCATCCGGAAAAGGCGCGAACTGTTCCGAATGCGGAGCAACTCGAGGAATTGTTCTCGTGATTGCGCAATGTGCTCAACCGCCGGCGTAAGCGCCGGATCGGCTAGGAGTTGGCGTGCGATAGGCCAGATCTCCTCATTTTTATTGCGGATTGGAAGCCCGACTCCCCAGTTCGACGACTGGTAGGTGAAATCGAGACGATTAAACCAGTCACCTGAATCGAAGCTGTCCGTATCCATATCCTTCGATCGAAGCAAATCGTCGCCTGCCTGGAAGAACGGAATGCCCTGCCCCAGAACGATCAAGCTCATCGCAAGCACCTGCCTCCTCACCCGCACATCAAGAGAGTTTCCGCCGGCGACTTTCATCTGAATTGCATCGAACAACGTACGGTTGTCGTGAACCGAGCAGAAATTCACGTTCTCAATCGTGCTCATGGCATAGCCCGCGCCTTGCCCGTTGAATTGCAACTGAGACGTTTTAATACTCTGCCCATTGCGTCCAATAAAACTGAAATCTCGCAAGTTCCCTGCCAGCGAAGCTCGGATACAATCGCTCTGCCAGAGGAGCGTTTCTGCTTGATCGGAGCTGCTTTGGTTCTGGTTGGTAAACGAATTCGAATCGGTGTGGAGGCCGGTGGCAAAACCCTGCCTGCGCGCGTCGGAAAAAGGACTCCCACCTCGCACCGAATCGCGGATCCGGTCGTTAAACACGCCGATCCCTGATCCAGCCATGTTGATTTGACTGGCGTTCGGTCCTAGCGCTCCGTCCGCAGTTTCACCGATTTCCCATCCCTCGCCATACAAATAGATCTTGCCGCCGTCCACCCCGTCTTTCTCGATCGTCAGATGGGCAAGCTCTTCCCGAATGCGCTGCAGATTCGAAACAAAATGCAACCCCATAAGGTCGAAGCGAAAGCCATCGACTTTATACTGACGCGCATGATGCACAAGGGCGTCCACCATCAGCTTTTCCATCATGCGATGCTCACTCGCTGTGTTCGCACAGCAACTGCTCTGATAGACATTCCCGTCGGCATCCAGGCGATGGTAGTAACCGGGAACGATCTTGTCCAGCACTGAATAAGTCGCTTGCCCGCTCGTAACGGTGTGGTTGAAGACAACGTCTTGAATCACTCGCAGACCAGCCGCATGAAGTCCCTGCACCATTTGCCGGTACTCTTTGATGCGGTTCTCCGGCTCGCAAGCGTAGGCTCCCGAAGGCGTGAGATAGTGAACCGGATCGTACCCCCAGTTGTAAGCATCGAAGCCTTGCACACGAGCGATTGCCTCCTGCTGTTGTTCTCCATCGGACGGAAAGCTTGACAAGTCACCCGGTGTCTTCCACTTCGACTTATCCTCATTGACGCTTGAAAAGTGGAAGGTCGGTAACAGATGAATCGCCTTCAATCCGGCATCGGCCAAACTTTTCAGATGTCGCATGCCATCTGTGTTCGGATCGGCGAAGGCCAGATAGGTTCCCTGGTAAGCTTCTTTTACGCTCGCATCATTCGCACTGAAGTCCCGCACGTGCAGTTCGTAGATCGACAGGTCGTTCTTGCTGCGAAGCTCTGGTGAAGAGTGAGAATCCCAACCGTCCGGTTTGGTTTCAGCTGCACGCAGATCGGTAATACGACTCTTGCCACCGTTCCGCGCCAGATCTAACGAGTAAGGATCGGTTACGATGTTGTCGGCAATCTGATGCAAGGCGGGCACGTACACCGTGACCTGAAAAAGAAAATACCGGCCTTTCCAGGAATTCGAACCGGAGATCGACCAAACGCCATTGGTTTCGGCCATGGCCAATCTTTCGGCCGGCTCCCCATCCTCCTGAGCGGCATAAAGGAGAAGCTCTACGCGTTGGGCAGTAGGAGCCCACAAGCGGATCGCAACACTTTCCGCGTCATCCTCGCTAAACGAAGCACCTAGCTGTCCCGAGTAGACAAATAAATTGTCTAAAACCCCGGCAGTTTGGACACCGGTCAGATATTTCACCTTCCCCGAACCATCTTTTGCCGTCAACGCAAGTTGACTCCTCAGTGCATCCCGAAACGCACCGGAGTCGAGGTTTTTTGAGACATGAAACACCGCGTAGCCAGCCAGCTGCGGGTAACGCTTAGCTTGTTCCGGTGTGAGGCCGCCGCCCCGCGATAAGGGGAACTCGTTCGCCGCGCCCAGAGTCCAATCGCTCGCGACCTGCAACTCGGCGGTCTCGGAATATACAAGCGAGTAACTCCACTCTTGAATGAAAAACTTCGACTGGATAGCGACGGTCGTTTTGTCGATCCAGAAAGCTCGCAGCCTCGAGAAACCGCAGTTTAAAATTTGCGTCGGACTGGGACAAGAGAGATAGACCGACAACTCACCCGATACAATCCATGCCTCGCTGCTATGCGCAGCATCAAGGTGCATATCGGATCCTGGATCCTTCACCCCATTCGAGGCGTTGTGAATGAGGAAACCGAGGTCTCCAGGATCATGGCTCAGACGAACATCGAAGAACCCGCCGTACGAGTCAGTCGCCGTGACGGCCAATGACCCGTTATCGTAGTTTTGCGGCTCTTCCGAACTCCCCCAGCTGTAGAGTTTCCACCCACTGTAATCGCCATTAGGACGATGGTAATGAATGCGGGCGTAACCGGGAGGCACTGCTGCACTAGGCTGCGGATCGTTCACCTCTACATCTGAACATGTTTACCGCCGCCTCATGTCGCGTAGATCACTCCGTCTCGAATCGAAACGACGCGATCGGCCATGGCGGCCGCGTCCGGATTGTGCGTGATCATCAAGATAGTCTGGTGAGTCTGCTGATTTAAATGCCGCAAGATCTCCAACACGGCTTGCGAGTTCCTGCTATCCAAGTTTCCTGTTGGCTCATCCGCTAACACAATCGCCGGCTGATTCACCAGCGCCCGGGCAATTGCCACCCTTTGCTGCTCGCCGCCTGACATAGCGCGTGGCTTGTGGTCGAGGCGCTCTTGAATCCCAAGCAGTGAAAGAATATCGTCGAAATTAGTGGGGCGTGGAGGATTGCCGGCCAGAGCTTGTGCGATGTTGATGTTGTCCCGCGCCGTAAGAGTGGGCAGCAAATTATACTTTTGAAAAACAAAGCCGATCTTCTTCTGTCTTAAGTCCGTACGCTCGGAATCGGTCAGTTTAGCGAGATCCGTTCCATCGATCACCACAGAGCCCGAAGTAGGCGCCGCCAGACCGCCGAGGATGTGAAACAGCGTCGACTTACCGGAACCGGATGGGCCTATAACAGCCAGAAACTCTCCTCGCGAAACATCCAGATCCGCTCCTCTCAGCGCCGGGACATCTACGTCGCCCGTATGGAAAGTTTTGTGTAAGCCGCGAACTTTGATGACGTTTTTAGCGACCACATTGTCAGCCGTCGCGCTAGTCATAGGCGAGCGCCTCAATGGCATCCTGTCGCGCCGCTTTCATGCCGGGATAAATCGCGCCCAGCAAGCCTCCTCCAATCGCAATACCAGCCGCAATCGGCCACCAGTCGGGCACCGTCATCACCTGTAAGGAAGCTGGATACAGCGCCATGATCAGCGCCTGCGCCCCAAACGAAAGCACAATCCCAATCACTGCTCCCACTATGGCCAACACCAGAGATTCGCGAACCAGGATGCCAACGATGGTGGCTGGCTTGGCGCCCAGTGCTTTCAGAATGCCGATCTCGCGCGTGCGCTCTACCACCGCCGTATACATCGAGAGAAACACTACCAGGAATCCCACCACGATCGCCAGCGCTATGACAACCCAGATAAACGCCTTCAGATTGGGAAGATTATTGATGCTGAACTGCGAAAGAAAATCGGTGAGAGAAATGGCCTTCACTGACCCTTTCAACAGCTCGTTGAAATGCACAACCTGAGCGTCGGTCAGCGCTGGGTTATCCAGCTTCACCAGAATCTCCGACACTCGGCCGCCATTGCCGGTATCGTGCTGCAATGTCGAAAGGTCAACGATAAGGCGAGCCAAAACTCCACCCGACACAATACCGCTTACGATCCAAGGACGATTCAAGAGCTTGAGACTGTCGCCCACGTGCAGTCCGTGTTGCCGGGCGTAGTACTGGTCAACGATGATGTCGTGCGGATCTTTAGGCGGTCCGCCTTTGACAAAGCGAAATTCAGGTGTGATCTTTTGGAATTCAGGAATATCAACTCCGTTAACGCTCAAAATGGTCTCGACGTTGATGCTCAAAACCCCGACTGCATTGGTAACGTGCGGTTGTTTGGCCACAAAGGGCACAAATTTTTCATCGATCTGGCCGCTCGAAAACGATAACGTTCCGGACGTATCCGGCTTAAGAAAGATATCGGCTCCGGTACCCTTGGCGCGTTGCGCGGAATCGTTAAGCAATCCTCGACTGAGACCGATCAGGGTCAGAATCGACATCACCTGCACTCCTACAACAAGCGCGCTCAGCAAGGTTCGCACCCAACGATGCTTAAGATTTTCTATAACTAATTTATTGATCATTTACATAGTGAGAACAAACAATAGCTCGGCACGTTGTGTCATGGCTGAGTCGCAAGGAAGTCCCGCGCCACCCTCACCACAGGCCGGTGTTCAATGTCGACACTCCGGTTCAAATTGCGCATCGTCTCGTCGCTGATCCGTCCTGAAAGCATCTCCAAAGCAGCTCTGACGTCCATCCTCTGTTCGAGCAACTCTTCTCTCACAACAAAACAGGCGCTGTAAGGCGGAAACACCTTCTTATCGTCTTCCAGAACGGCGAACTTGCGATCCGTTAGCAGACCGTCGGTCGAATTTGCTGCCGCCATGTCTATCTGATCCTGATCCAACGCTCGGTACAACAAACCAAGATCCATTGTCTTCGGAGTTCCCTGCCACTTCGGATCGTACCTTCGATCCATTGCCTGCAGGCCATCCACCCGAGTGAGAAACTCATATCCCACTCCCAGCCGCCACGTTCTCGCCCGCGCTGCAGCCGACAGCGTCGGGGCGCTCAAGCGCTCAGCGTCGGGATGACGGACCACCATTGCAAACGTATCATTGAAGCCCAAAGGCGGGAGCCAGACCAGGTGGAAACGCTCGCGGTAGGCGTCCTTTACCTGTATATAGGCCGCCGCTATGTCGCTCGAGATTTTCTGTTTCAGAACAGCGCTGCTGGCCGTTCCCGTGTATTCAGGATAGAGATCGATCTGGCCTCTCACCAAGGCTTCCTGGGTCAACAGAGTGCCGCCTAAATTCAGTTTGCGCTCGACCGAGATATGCAGCTTCCGTTCGAGTTGCTGGGCCGCGATTTCTCCCAAAATAATTTGTTCGGTGAAGTTCTTCGATCCGATTACGATGGCATCTTTTCGCGAACAAGAACACAACAGAGCCACCACTGCAAGCAGAAGGACAAAACTTCTGATCATGTACGGCTGAATCCCCGTTCCAGACGACCCATTAACGCATCCGCGATTAAAGCCAAACCGGCCGCCGGAATGGCGCCGGCCAGGATCTGCAGCGTATCCACGGAAGCTACTCCGCGAAAGATCAGTACTCCCAAGCCGCCGCCCCCAATCACCGCCGCAATCACCGCGGTTCCGATATTTGTCACGACTGCAATGCGAATCCCTGCCAGGATCGTCGGCGCGGCCAGCGGCAATTCCACTAGACGCAGCAACTGCCGATCCGTCATCCCCATCGCCACCGCAGCGTCACGCAACGAAGCATCCACGTTGGCGATGCCCACCACGGTATTCCTCAAAATGGGCAGCAACGAGTAAAGAATCAAGCTGATGATCGCGGTTCGTTTGCCAATTCCTCCGATGAACGGAATCGGCAGCAAGAATCCGAACAGGGCCAGGCTTGGAATAGTCTGAAAAATGTTCGCGACGGTGAGAGAGACGCGTCGCAAACGCGGTCGGCGCGTTCCCCAAATGCCAAAAGCAACACCGATCAGCACGGCGATTCCGGAAGAGACAGCAACCAGCAGGATGTGCTCACCGGTAAGCGAGACAACATCGGACAACAAGCTCTTCAGAACGATCGGGTCCATGAATTTTTATCTCATGCGCTCGGTATCAAGCGCTCTCAAAAATGATCCGTCACGGTTTTTGGCAGCGTTTCGAGAAACGCCTTTGCCACCGGAGTGTTCGCCCGAAGGAATTGTTCGGGTGTAAAAACACCTTCTAGCTTTCCGGCATCGAGCACGGCGATGCGCGACCCGATCACCAGCGCCTCCGCGAGGTCATGCGTCACAAACACCGACACACCGTTAAAGCTGTTGCGGATTTTGAGGAACTGTTGCTGCATCTCGTGACGCGTCACAGGGTCGAGTGCGCCAAAGGGTTCGTCGAATAGCATCAGAACCGGCTCCGCCGCAAGAGCGCGCGCCACTCCCACTCGTTGTCTCTGACCGCCGGAGAGTTGGTGCGGAAAACGATTGGCCATCTGTTCGGCCTCCAGCCCCACCTGATTCAACAGCTCCCTCGCCCGCTGCCGCTGTTTTTCCTCCGGCCATCCCAGCAGCCGGGGGACCAGGGCGACATTCTGTTCTACCGTCCAGTGGGGCAGCAACCCGAAATCCTGAATCACGTACCCGATGCGGCGGCGAAGTTCGATGGGATCAACCTCCCTGGTATCTTGGCCGTCAATGGAGATGGAGCCGCTCGTTTGTTCCAGCATTCGGTTGATCAGGCGAAGTGCCGTCGTCTTCCCTGATCCGCTTCGGCCCAATAAAATAAGAGTTTCGCCACGATCGACTTCCAAGCTGAGACGATTTAGAATCGTCTTCCCACTTACCTCGTAGACTATGTCGCAAAATGTAAGGTAAGCCAACGATCGCCCCTATTTTTTCCAGTACCCGCATGGAATAATAGGTTGACCCTGCTACTGGGGTCGCCATCTTAATCATTCCTGCTTCAGGTATAAAGTTAATTTTACTAACCCGTGAGTTTTCACCCATCGTTCACTGACATTCATAATGCCGTATCAGATTCAACCAACTAAAGAGTTCCTGGTCAGCCCGGCGTTGCCCGCTTCCTTAAATCGCCTGTCTGAGCTTGCTTACAACCTGCTGTGGAGTTGGGACCACACCATCCGGTCATTGTTTCGTCGCCTGGATCCAACCCTGTTTAAAGAGTTGAATCACAATCCGATTCAGCTCCTGGGCCGAGTTTCGCAATCCGTGCTGGACAAGGCTGCCGCCGATCCGAGATTTCTGTCGCTCTATAGGCGAGCCTGTGAACGGCACGACGCCTACATGCACAACGCTCCGCCAACGGAGAATGCGCCGAAGATCGCCTACTTCTCCATGGAATACGGCTTGCTCGATTGCATGCAGATCTACTCGGGCGGCCTTGGAATTTTGTCTGGCGATCATTTGAAGGCAGCCAGCGACTCCGGTTTTGCTCTTACGGGCGTGGGACTGCTTTACCAGCGCGGCTACTTCCAGCAGCGCTTGAATCCGGACGGATGGCAACAGGAAATCACTCCGTTGAACGATTTCTACACCTTGCCGATTCGCCCTTGCCTGGATAAGCAAGGCAAGGAAGTGATCGTCGACGTGACGCTCCCCACCGGTAAAGTGTTCATCAAAGTTTGGAACATTGAGGTGGGCCGTGTCACGCTGTATGCACTTGATACCAACATCCCTCAAAACGAGTCTGCCGAACATCGTGAAATAACCGACCAGCTATATGGCGGCGACATTCACAAGCGCATCCGTCAGGAAATTGTCCTGGGTATCGGCGGTCTTCGCGCGCTAAACAAGCTCGGCGTGAAACCTACTGTGTTTCACATGAACGAAGGCCACTCGGCTTTCCAGGCAATCGAGCGCATCACTCTTCTCATGCGCAGCGCTGGTCTGACCTTTGAACAGGCTCTCGAAGCGACTCGCCTCAGCAACGTCTTTACTACACACACCTCCGTCCCAGCCGGCATCGACCTGTTTGACTCGAGCCTGGTATACGACTACTTTGCAGAATACTGCAACCACGCTGGATTCTCCTTCGACAAGCTGCTCGAACTCGGCCGAAAAAATCTGCAGGACTCTACGGAGCGCTTCTCCATGGCCGTGCTGGCGCTGAAAACTTCCGGATTCCGGAACGCCGTCAGTGTGATTCACCGCTACGTCTCACAAGAAATGTTCCAGGACCTGTGGCCCCGTCTTCCTGTGAACGAAGTGCCGATTACCTCGGTCACCAATGGCGTCCATGCGCCGACCTGGATCAACGGGGATCTGGCGGCCATCTACGATCAATACCTTCTTCCCGATTGGCGCGAACGCCTGGAAGATCTCAAAATGTGGGAGCAGGTCCACGAAATTCCCAGCCAGGAACTCTGGGAAATGCATCGCAAGCGAAAACGCAGAATGGTAGCGTTTGTGCGTGAGCGGTCGATGAAAGCAGCTGTCTATCGAAAGGCCTCGGCGGCGGAAGTGCGCCGGCTCTCCGATGTGCTCGACCCCGATGTCTTCACCATCGGATTCGCTCGACGATTCGCAACTTACAAGCGCGCAACACTGCTGTTCCGTGACGTCAATCGTCTGAAACGGCTGTTGAACAATTCCAAGATGCCAGTACAGATCGTGATCGCCGGCAAAGCGCATCCCAAAGATCATCCCGGCAAAACTCTGATTCGTGAGATCGTCAGCCTGTCCCGCGATCCGGAAATTTCAAAGCGGCTGATCTTCGTCGAGGACTATGGAATTCAAGTCGCCCGCGAGATCGTTCAGGGAGTAGACCTCTGGCTTAACAATCCGCGTCGAGGAGAAGAAGCCTGCGGTACCAGCGGAATGAAAGCCTCTATGAACGGCGTGTTGAATCTGAGCGTTCTGGACGGATGGTTCGATGAGGCGTTCGAAATCTCCGGCGCTTGGGCTATCGGCGACCGCGTTCCATATTCCGAAGATCAGGATGAGATTCACGCCAGCGCAGTTTACTCTACGCTCGAGAACGAAATTGTTCCGCAATACTACCAGTCTGGCGATCAGGACTTACCGATCGAGTGGGTTCGTCGCATGAAAACCTGCATCGCCAATATTACGCCGTTGTTTAGTTGCGGGCGCATGGTGGCTGAATACAACTCAGAGCTCTACCAGCCTGCTCATCGGATATGGAGAGATATCTCCGCCAACTCGTTCGAATCTGTTCGTCATAAGAGTCGGTGGGAAGAAAGGCTGAAACAATTTTGGCATCTCATCCGGTTTGTCGAACTCGGCGACGGACCTGAGGATCACGTGATGAGCGGATCGGCAGTTCCTCTTCAGGCGACTGTTGATTTAGCGGGGTTAGAGCCGTCGGAGGTTCGCGTAGAAGCAGTTATCGGTCAAATTGGTATTAACGGCGAGTTACAAGATACGCAGGCCCTCCTTTTATCTCCCGTAAAAAACAAAGGAACCGCAGTCGTTTTCGCCAACGACTTCACCGTACAGCAGACTGGCCGCCTCGGCTATTCGGTTCGAATCAGCCCCAATCATTTCGATATTCCGCTCACGCGACCTTGTAATTCATTACTAAAATGGATTTCGGATCCGACTTAGTACTTTTTATGAAAAATAGTGGCTTATAAGACTAGCTTGCGGCCAAGAATCGTGTTACATACAAATCAGATGCAGATGGGATCTGTGAAAAATCCTTCTGATAACGGAACCCGTCCTCAACTTTGAGATTTCTGGCGACTGAAAAGCACTCGCTTCTTAAGTACTGGAATTGCATCTGACGTACGTCCAGCACGCAAGAGAACACTCACCCGGTTGTGTTATCGCATTAACGACTGGACAATTCCAAGGAGCCGATCAACAATTATGGACGGCGATCGTAAGTATAGGCAGCACGGCTATCAAGACTCAGGTCGAGGACCCACTCAATATAGGTCGGAAAGACCAAAACAACCCGGACCGAAGTTACCGATCGATGTAACTGGCCCTAAGCTTCCTCGTCTGGTGCAGAACGTAGTTGCTTCCCGCTGTTTCAGCTGTTCAGTTCCTCTTCCTCCCAATTTTGATTTCAAAGGAACATGTCCTAAATGCGGAGTAGCACTCCATTGCTGTAAGCAGTGCGTGCATTTCGATTCTTCCACGCGCTTTCAATGTCTCAAGCCAATTCCTCTTCGTATCCCTGCCAAGGATAAAGAGAATACCTGTGAAATGTTCTCTCCGCGAGTGACCGTGGCGCGCGACGTCGCTCCGTTCGTTTCCTCCGCCAGAGCAGTTGACACGAGCGCCATGCTAGCTCCCCGGAATGCCACCGACGCCCGCGCGGCGTTTGATAGTTTGTTTAAGAAGTAACTCCCGGCACGAACGTTTTCACTTCCACGGACGCTCTCCGCCGTGCCTTCTCGTGTCACTTCTCCCAACCAACTCATGGCTTCAGCAAAAATCAAGAAGAAAGCTACTACCCAAAAAGCGTCTCCACTTCCTCGTCAAGGCGCTGTGCCGTGTCTCATTCTTCTCGTAATTATTCTTGGCATTTTAGGATTCTTTTTCTTTGCTTCCATCCATAGCGCGGGCTAAACAGTTTGTTTGCGTAGCCCCGTGTGCGTAATATGGGAACGCGAACACTCATCATGAGAAGTGACGGAAGAGAAGCAGGCCAGCTCAGGCCAACGAAAATCACGAGAGACTATTTGCTGACTGCCGAAGGTTCGGCTTTAATTGAATGCGGCAACACTCGCGTCCTCTGTACGGCAAGCATCGAAGATACGGTCCCGCCATTCCTTCGCGGCTCCGGGAAGGGTTGGATCACGGCGGAATACTCTATGCTGCCTCGCGCCACAGTCACTCGTACTCCGCGTGAAATCACCAAGGGTAGACCGTCCGGTCGAACGCATGAGATCCAACGTTTGATTGGCCGCTCTTTACGTTCGGTGGTCGACTTATTTGCGCTTGGCGAGCGCAGCATTATCATCGACTGCGATGTACTGCAAGCGGATGGCGGTACACGGACGGCTTCCATCACCGGAGCTTACGTTGCACTGGCCACTGCTATTAACACGCTCGTCAAATATAAGGCTGTTCCCAAGACGCCGCTGCTCGATTCGGTGGCAGCAACCAGTGTCGGCATTGTGAGCGGAACGCCCCTGCTCGATCTCTGTTACGAAGAAGATTCCCGCGCTGATGTTGACATGAATCTGGTTCTAACCGGATCGAACAAGTTCATTGAAATCCAGGCCACTTCAGAACGCGTCCCCTTCGAGGATGAACAGTTAGGCCAGCTGCTGGCCTTAGCTCGCAGCGGAATTTCAGAACTGCAAATCATCCAGGATGAAGCCATAGCCTCGCACGAGTAATCATGCTGTTATACGCCTGTTCTACCAATACGGGCAAACTGGTCGAATTTTCTCTTGCTCTCCAACCGTCAGCGGTTGCGAATCTTGAAATTATTCCTTTGCCAGCACTCAAGAACATAAAACCTCCCGCCGAAACGGTCGCTACTTTCGAGGAAAATGCTGCCTTAAAGACGATTTATTACTCTCAATTCAGCAATCATCTAGTCTTGGCCGATGATTCGGGTCTCGTAGTGGACGCCCTGGGAGGAGAACCCGGCATTTACTCCGCCCGTTTCGCTGGCCCTCATGCTACCGACGAGGAGAATAATGCATTTCTTCTCCGCCGTTTGGAACCGGGCCTGAACCGGCACGCTCGCTTTGTCTGCGCTATTGCCCTGGCGCAAGCCGGACATCTTCTCACTGCCGTCCAGGGTACGGTGGAAGGCGAAATCCTCGAAGCGCCGCAGGGTAGCGCCGGCTTCGGCTACGATCCTTTGTTCTTCTATCCGCCTTTAGGCAAGGCATTTGCCGAATTATCGCCAGAAGCTAAATTCGCGGTGAGCCATCGCGGTAATGCCGTCCGGGCCTTTTTGCACTCCGCAGCGCTTCACGAACGCCTCACCGCTTCTGGTCGCTGATTTCTGATTTCGCGCAATCTTTTGCGGAACTGCCACTGATCCTCGATTTTCCTTAAAACCGATCGCCATTTCGTCCGATAAGATTGAATAGTGCACCGCTTCCTGCTCCATAACGGCCAGATCCGGGACTGTCGTGAGCCTCTCCTCTCACCCGGTCAAGTCGGTTTCATGAATGGCTGGGGTGTATTCAGTACGCTTCGCGTGCAAGAAGGCGTTCTCTTCGCCTATGAGCGGCACTACGCTCGTATGAAGGCCGATGCCGAACGCATGCGTGTGCCGTTCGAATATTCTGCTAAGAATTTGCATGAAGCTCTGCTTCGTCTTATTGACGCCAACAGAGCTTATGACGCCACGCTCCGTGTCTGCCTCGTTCGGAATAAGGGCGGCCTCTTCGAAAGTCCGGATCAGAGCCGCGCCACAGACTTGGTCGCGTTTACGGCCGACGTCCGGAACTGGGGAGCAGGCGTCCGCCTAAGCTACGTCCCGCATGGCAGGCACGGCGCTTCCCCGTTTGCAGGGGCCAAGATTACGTCGTGGGCTCAAAACCTCACCTGGTATGAAGACGCGCGTGAACGCGGGTTCGACGAGGTGATCCTGCTGAACGAGGAAGGCTCTGTCAGCGAATGCACCTCCGCCAACATCTTTGCCATTCAAGAAGATTACATATGGACTCCGCCGCTGCGTAGTTCGGGCTGTCTGCCCGGAGTGACGCGCGCAGTATTGCTCGAAGACATCCGTGTACCGGGTTTCACAATTGCCGAACGCGAGTTGGCGCCCTCTGAATTGGAAGACTGCGAGCAGGTTTTCATCACTTCGACAACGCGCGATCTCTTGCCCGTTCTTGCAATCGATAATGCCGCGCTTTCACAACGTCGCGAGGCTCTCGCCAAGCTGCAGCAGGCATTCGTCGAGTTTAGAGCAAACTACATTGCTGGTCGGACACGTCACCGTGCGCCGCTTTTAGTATGAAAACTCCCGGCCTGCTCTGCGAAAACTGTTCCAGCGAGAACCTGCGTCGTTCTCAACGGCAGACCCTGTGGGAACTCGGAAAGATGGCCTTTGGCGTGTACCCTTTTCGCTGCATGGAATGCGGATGGCGAATGTGGGTCAGCGTGTGGCTCTTCCATAGCCTGGGTCTGGCAAAGTGCCCCAAGTGTCTTCGTATGGACTTGGTGACTTGGCCGGAGAAGTACTTCCGCGCAAGCATTTGGCGAAGCCTCCGATACACTTTTGGCGCCCACCGCTACCGCTGCAACACCTGCCGCTACAACTTCATCAGTTTCCGCCCACGCCAGATCGACTCGATTGAGCCCGGCGCAATTGAACCTGAGTCGCCCGCCGCTCCCGAAACTTCGCCGGCTGAGCTCGATTCGCAGGAAACCAGCGAGTCCGCTTCTATCGCGCAATCCTAAACAGAGGCGGAAGCAGGCATCTCTGCCTTCAGACGGGAAAGAACCAGCAGAAAACCAAGCTGTTCTCCAATAGTGCTGAGTATCTCCATGTCGGCCCCGCCATGGATCCGCGGCTCACGATGCTGGACATTAATGACGCCCACTACCTTGTTCTGCGAAATGATGGGCACAGAAAGAAATGCCTCGAACATATCCTGCGGTAACTCTTTGAACAACTTGAACCGGGAATCGTTGTAAGCTTCGCGCGAAATCGCCAGCAGGCGGCGCTCCCGGGCCACCCATCCTGTCAACCCTTCGCTCAGTTGTAGTCGAAGCTTTCCAACTTTGTTGCGCGTCGCGCCGGTCGAAGCGCAGAGAGCCAATTCGTCTTCCTCGACCAGATAAACCAGGCAGGAATCACAGTCCAGGTAATCCCGAATCAAATCAACCACTTCGTTTAGAACTGCTTCCAGTTCGACGTCACGCGCCATCAGCCTGCTCACCCGCTGCAGAAGCCGAAGCTGTTGCTCCGCTCTCTCCAACTGCGCTTCGAGTTCACGAGCTTTTGACACCGCCTTTATTATCACAAAAACGGTTAGGATGTCATACTTGTACTTGTGCACCCGCCGCGAATGCTCCAGGGCGACGCGCCACCAGCTTCACACCACCGGGGTTGTACCATTGAATCGAGTATTTTTTCGAGGAGATCCCACCGTATGTGGAGTAAACGAACACCAGACGAACCAGCCCAAACTCCCCAACGACCGTCACTGTCGCCGTCCATTTCGCCGAATGAACCCCAGAGGAGAGAACTAAATAGCACCATGGCATCGTCCACCCGAAGTTTTGATTCCGAGGGCGCAGTGCGCAATGGTTCTGCCGCCTTGGGCAAAAACGTGACTGTCAAAGGCCAAATCTTTGCGCGCGAGGACTTGACGATTGACGGCGAAGTAGAAGGCACCGTTGAGTGCCATGATCACCGCCTCACGATTGGTCCCAACGCACGGGTATTGGCCACTTTGAAGGCGCGCGAGATTATCATTCATGGCTCCATCCAGGGAAACATCGAAGCCACCGATAAGATCGACATGAAAAAAGAAGCCAAGCTGGTCGGAGACATCAAAACGACGCGTATCGTTATCGAGGATGGCGCTTACTTCAAAGGGAGCATCGATATCTCGAAAACAGCTGCTGCGAAGCCCTCCACCCAGGCTCCGGTTCAGACGCCCATCCAATCTGCGAACCAGACCAGTGCTGCGACGGCAAACAGTGCAGGCATCGCGCCCCTGATTAAATAAACCAGAGGAGACGCAACACCTGGCGCGAATGGTCCGGATGTCTCCGTGCTGAAACGTTTTTTTGCACGACATGATGAGATTCGGTAGTCCCAAAATCAATCCGATCAAACCCGCGCCTAAGAGCGGAAACCTTCCGCGTCATAGTAGCGGGTTTGACCGATTTTGCAGCATCCTTCAGTCGTCCGATACACAATCCATCTTGGACGTCTCCGGCGCCAGCCAGGCCAACGTCAGTTTCATTACTGGCCTGGGTCATCGCATCTCGTCCGATGACGTGCTCGGCATTATGGAGGAGTGTTTCGGAAGCGATTTTGTCGAAGGTCAGCAATCCGCCGCCAATGCCCAGCGCTTTCTCGACCAGGCTTTGAGCTTCCCGGACTCGTCTTTCGACGGCGCCCTAGTCTGGGATGTCCTGCAGTTCCTTCACCCGCCTCTCCTTGAACAGGCCGTCGAACAACTTCTTCGAGTCATGCGGCCGGGCGGTTCCATCCTCGCCTTCTTCAACGCCGAAGAGAGAGTGTCTCGGCTTCCGGTCTATAACTACCGGGTCGAAGATCGGAAAACTCTGTTGCAGATTCCGCGCGGTGCAACCCAGCGAGCTCAGTATTTTCCCAACCGGATGATCGAAAGGCTGTTTGCGAATGCCACGTCCTTGAAGTTCTTCCTCACACAGGGCTCGTCGCGAGAAGTCCTGGTTCGTCGTTAGGGAACGTTCAATAGTTCCCGCATCTACAATTAAATCTTTAGGGAGTTCCTAGTTGGCATTAGAAGATGAGCTGCTCCGGCAGCGCCACGATCGTATTGCGCAAATCGAACAGCTCGGCTTTAAACCGTACGGTCAGGCATTCACTTTTACTCACACCGTTCCTCAAATCTTGGTAGAATTTAGCGCCAAGACAGCTGAAGATTTAACAGATCCGGTTCGCGTCGAGATTGCCGGGCGCATTCAGCGCATCAGGAGAATGGGGAAGGCAGGCTTTCTCCACCTCTTGCAAAGCGGCCAGAGCCTGCAGATCTACGTCAAGAAAGATGCCGTTGACGAACGAACATACAAACTATACGAACTGCTGGACATCGGCGACATCATTGGCGTCTCCGGCTATTTGTTTCGCACCAGGACGGGCGAGCTCAGCGTGCACGTCGAGACGCTGACGTTCTTATCGAAAATTCTTCTGCCCTTGCCCGAAAAGTGGCACGGCCTCGAAGACGTGGAAACACGCTATCGGCAGCGTTATTTGGATTTAGTCTCGAATCCGGACATACGCGAAATCTTCATCACCCGATCAAAGCTCATCCGTTCCCTGCGCCGTCAATTAGACGAGCGCGGTTTCCTCGAAGTCGAAACTCCGATGATGCAGCCGCTCTATGGCGGCGCAGTTGCACGGCCATTCGTCACGCACCACAACACGCTCGACCTCGACCTCTACCTTCGCATCGCTCCCGAGCTTTACCTGAAGCGCCTGCTGGTCGGCGGAATCGAACGGGTCTACGAAATCAACCGCAACTTCCGCAACGAAGGCATCTCCACCCGCCACAACCCGGAGTTCACGATGCTTGAGTTCTATCAAGCATACGCCGATTACCGCGGAATGATCCAGCTCTCCACCGAATTGCTGAAGCAGGTCGCCATTGACGCCACCGGATCGACTGCCATCGTCTTCGATGGCCGCCCGCTCGACTTCGCACACTTTCGGCAGTTCTCCATGCGGGAAGCCGTGATCGAATTTTGGCCGCACCCCGATAAGCCGACTCTCGACAACCTCAAAGATCCCGACTGGCTTCACCGCCACTCCAAAGAAAGCTCCCCCGGCGCGGCCCTCATGGATATCTTCGAATGCCATGCCGAAACCAGTCTGTTCGACCCAACCATCATCTACGACTTCCCGGTCGAAGTCTCGCCACTTTCTAAAAACAAGCCCGATGAACCCGACTTCGTCGAGCGCTTCGAAATCTACGCGGCGGGCATGGAAATCGCCAACGCCTTTACAGAGCTGAATGATCCCCAAGAACAGCGTCGTCGATTCGACCAGCAACTGAGTCGCAAAGCCAGCGGCGACGAGGAAGCGCACGTCATGGATGAAGATTACATTCGCGCCCTCTCCTACGGAATGCCTCCCGCCGGCGGCGAGGGCGTCGGTATCGATCGCCTGACCATGATCCTCACCGATTCCAAGTCGATCCGCGACGTAATCCTTTTCCCGCTGCTTCGTCCGGAAGGTGAAATCGGGCTGGTAGACCGGCTGCGTGACCTGGCGCCGTAACTGTTGGTAACTTCTCTCGATGTCCCGTTTCGAATGGATGGTCGCCATCCGCTACCTGCGAGCCAAGCGGAAACAAACTGTCATCTCCGTCATCACGATCATTTCCATTCTAGGCGTGGCAGCCGGAGTGGCTGCGCTCATCGTCGCACTCGCCATCAACAACGGGTTTCAAAGCACTCTACAGTCCAGCCTGCTCAGCGCCACCGCCCATGTCAGCATCCTCGAAGCCAACCCCGAATTCGGCATCGTCAATTGGGCTAAGTTAGCGCCGAAGCTGGAACGAATTCCCCACGTCGTCAGCGCCACGCCGGGTCTCTACGGGCAAGTGGCCATCAAAGGTCCCCTGGTCGGCGCTGGAGCCGAGCTCAAAGGCGTTCCTCTCGGCCACAATGCCACTACGCCTGACTTGCTCCGGCATCTGAAGCAAGGTTCGCTCGCAAGCTTCGATGGTGAGCGCCCCGACGCTGGGATCGTACTTGGTTCCCGTTTAGCCGAACAAGCCGGAGTAGTTCTCCACAGCCCTGTTACGGTGATCAGCTTCCAGGGACAACTGACGCCGCTCGGTCCCGTGCCAAGCCTGTTCCACTTTCGCGTTGTCGGAATCTTCGAATCCGGTCTCTATGGACTCGATGACGCCTGGGCCTTCACTACCTTACCGGCCGCTCAAAAAGTTTTGGATTTGACCGATGTCGTCAACACCATCGAACTCCGCCTCGACGATATCTTCCAGGCGCGGCAAGTCGCTAAGAAAGCAGAAACTGTGGTGGGACCCAAGCTCATCGCCACCACCTGGATGGATCAGAACCGTTCTCTGTTGAATGCCCTGAAGCTCGAGAAAATGGTCAGCGTTATCACGGTCGCGCTGATCGAGTTGGTCGCCGCGCTGAACATCCTGGTCGTCCTGGTGATGCTCGTAATGGAAAAGCATCGCGATATCGCAATCCTCATGTCCATGGGAGCCCGCCGTCAACAGATCCAAAGAATCTTTGTGCTGCAGGGCCTCATCATCAGCAGCATCGGCTGCCTGGGCGGCCTGATCACCGGCTATCTCTTCACCACTCTCTTCGAACACTACCGCTGGCTCCGCCTGGATGAGCAAGTCTACGCCATCAGCTACGTTCCCTTTCAAAACCACTGGACCGACGCCATCTGGGTGGCGGGGCTCGCCTTGCTCACCAGCTTTCTTGCCACTCTGCATCCCTCGCGCAGCGCTTCCAGCATCGCCCCTGCCGAAGCTCTCCGTTATGAATAGCTACTTGCCTGGCTGATACGCAAAATCCCACACCATCAGCTCAATTTCGCCCTTTGTGTTTTCGTCGCCATCATCGAACTCCACTACCGCATACTCGCCGGGCTCCAGCGGCGTCTCCGGCCAGACTTTGTACAAGTTGCCCTGTAGCTGCTGCTGAAATACTTCAACCTGCTTTCGGTCCTGCATTGCTTGATTGGTGACCGGAACGACATTGACGTTCTCTACCAGCCGCTCCTTCTTTCGGGGCGTGACTCGAATAATCCCGAATCGCTCCTGCTTCTCCGGCCGAAAATAAAAATCTGGACGGTCGTCATGCACGACGAATTTCGAGTGATCCCCCTGAATTACCACCGACGCCTTTCCTGCGATCAGCGGAACCGGCGACATCATTTTTAGCGCCTCGCGCTTTTTATTTGTGACCACCTGATACTGCGCTGCATCCAGCCTCTTCACCTGGTTGTCGACCCGGTAGTAAGCGCCCGTCTCCATCGGAATCGATTCGATTTCCCGGCGCTGCTCACGAGCCGCCGCATCTTCTTCGTCCTGCTGCTTGGTCTCTTTCTCAATCTGCTGCTTCTTGCTGTCGCGCATCTTGTCGGTTTTCGACAAATCCACCAGCGCCGTCGGAATCTCCTCCCAATCCCCGCGTTCCGTACTGTAATAGCGCACCCGATCTCCTTCCACGTGATACTCGCGAACCACGTGAAAATCGCCGTCTTTAAGATAAAGCTTGAATGTGTCGGCGAAACACAGCAGCGCAGAGATCAGGAACAGCAGAAAGATCCGCACGACCGCCATTCTAGCTTGATTTGGCGCGCCCCAATGGGCCCCATAAGTTCCGACGCGATAGTATGTCTACTGCAAGGAGTTGAATGGCAAAGGCCGAACCAACGATAAATCTTTCCGGAAAAACGGCATTGATCACAGGCGCCAGCAAAGGGCTGGGTAAAGCAATGGCACTAGCACTGTCGGAAGCAGGCGCAACCATCGCGCTCGTCGCCCGTGATAAAGAAAAGCTGAAAGCCGTGCAAGCGGAGTTAGAAGCCGCCGGAGGGAAAGCTAAAACTTTCACCGCCGACGTCGCGCAAGAAGATCAGGTCAACCGCTTGAAAGAAGAGGTCTCTTCTCTTGGAAGCCCCGTACAGATTCTGATCAACAGCGCCGGCATCAACATTCGCAAAAACCTGGTCGAGTTTTCGCTCGAAGAGTGGCGCTCCGTCATGGACACCAATCTCACCAGCGTCTTTTTGATGTGTCGCGCTTTTGTTCCCCAGATGCAAGGCACAGGCTACGGCCGCATCATCAACATGTCCTCCATCATGAGTCACGTTTCGCTTCCCGGCCGCAGCGCTTATTCATCCAGCAAAACAGCGTTGCTAGGCCTGAATCGTGCTCTGGCGCTCGAACTGGCCGGCGAAGGCATCACCGTGAATGGCATCAGCCCCGGACCATTTGGCACCGAGATGAATCACGCCATCATGAATAATCCCGAAGCGAACACCCAGTTTCTGGCCAGTCTCCCGGTCGGACGCTGGGGCAAAGTGGAAGAAATCGGCGCTCTGGCTTGCTATCTGTGCTCCGATGCTGCTGGCTTCATCACCGGCACGGACATCGTGATCGACGGCGGATGGACGGCCCGTTAGAATCATATGACTCGGCGCGACGTGGCCCTCACCGCACGTGGTTGCGACTTCCTTGTCGATTCTGTCCGCAGGAGTGAAATTTGACCGAAGAATTTTCGCCCGAGTTCGAAAAACGAACCTACTGGCGAGTAAGCTGCCGCCTCATTCCGTTTCTTTTTCTCAGTTATATCTTTGCCTATATCGATCGCGTGAATGTCGGATTTGCCAAGCTGCAGATGCAGCAGGATCTTGGCTTCACTGATGCCGTTTACGGCGCCGGCGCGGGAATCTTCTTCATCGGGTATTTCTTTTTCGAAGTTCCCTGCAACATCGCGCTCCAGAAGATTGGCGCGAAATACTGGCTCGGCCCCATCATGATTGTCTGGGGCTTCGTCTCTGCCTGCACCATGCTCGTTCGAACCGAATTCCAGTTTTACTCAGTCCGCTTTCTTCTTGGGCTGGTCGAATCCGGCTTTTTTCCGGGCGTCATTCTCTATCTCACCTTCTGGTATCCAAGCAAATACCGCGCCAAGATGATTGCTGCATTCATGACTGCCATTCCGCTCTCCGGCGTGATCGGCGGCCCCATTTCCGGCTGGATTCTGGCACGCGCCACTTCGTTCGGCGGCCTGCGCGGCTGGCAATGGCTTTACATTTGTGAAGCCGTACCATCGCTCCTGATGGGCGTCTTGACAATGTTCTTCCTCCAGGACGGTCCGCGCAAAGCGAAGTGGCTCGACGAACGCGAAAGATCCCTCCTCCAGCAGCGCCTCGAGGAGGAAGAAGCAGAAAAGCGTTCGGCCAGTCCGAATCACCACTCGATGATAGACGCGTTTCGCAGCGGCAAAACCTGGCTACTCGCGTTTGTTTATTTCGGATTTGTCATGGGTAACTACGGACTCGGCTTTTGGTTGCCGCAGATCGTCAAAGACACGCTCACCAAAGATCCTTTCCATATCGGCCTCTTGACAGCGATTCCCTGGGCTGCTGCGGCTATTTCAATGGTGCTGGTCGGCCATCATTCCGATGCCACCGGCGAACGTTGCTGGCACATTGCGCTGACCGGAATCATCGGCTCCATCGCTTTCGCGGTGTCCGGAATTCCAGGCATCTCCGGCGTAATGGGCCTGGTTGCCTTAACGATCGCCACAGCCGGTATCGTCTGCGCCTATTCTACGTTTTGGGCGCTTCCTACCGCGATTTTGTCGGGCGCCGCTGCCTCCGCCGGTATCGCCTGGATCAACTCGGTTGGTAACTTAGCTGGCTATATCAGCCCGGCAATCATCGGCAAAATTCAGGATGTCAGCCACAGCATGACGCCGGCGCTTCTCATGTTGGCTGGCTGCAGCTTAGCGGCTTCCGCCCTGACCATCATCTTTTTCAACGGACGTAAGACGCAAAAGGTGATTGTCCATGAACCGGCGTGAGCGGTTAGCGCGCCATCCAAACCGTCGCGCCTCCCGGCGGCACTTCTCGTCTACCCACCAGCACGCTCGCATTTGCCGCCACAGGGATAGTTTGCGTTTTGCTCGAGAAGTTCGTGGCGACCCAAAACCCATCTCGCCAGTCCACCAGAAAATTTGGTTCTAAACTCGCCGGCTGAGCACCCGCCGACTGATACACCCGGTGCAGCACCGACCGCTCTAACTCGCCGTCGAGCGTATCCACTCCGACGTATGTCACCGTGCCCCGCCCCAGCTTATGAAACACCGCAGCGGGACGGCCTGCGTAGAACTGATCCGCATATTGCGCCAGCACCTGTGTTCCGGAATCGGGCTCGATCACATCGCCCCACGATCCCCATATATAGCTCTTGCCCTCGGCGCTCACCTTGCCGTTCACGCCCTCCGGAAGCAAATCGTAGAACGGAATCTTCGCCCCGATCAGGTTATAGATCGGTTCCGCCCATTTCGCTTCCCACAGATGGCCTCGCATGTCTTTTTGACCGGTGCGACAGGTCAGGATCAAATGCCCGCCCTTGTTCACATACTCGGTCCAGCGTCGAATTAAATCCTCATCGACTAGTTGATAAGCGGGCGCAATCACAAACGGATACTTGCTGAAATCGCGATCCGCCGTGATCACGTCAACCGGCGCTTCCAGGCTCTTCAGTCCGCGGTAGTAACGCATCCAGTGGTCGACCGTGCTCCATCGCTTGGTCTGCAAATGGTCCGTGATGTCCCATCGATTGTCATAGCTGATCAGAAACGCCGTCCTGCGTGCAGCATAGGCCTGGGGCTCGCGTGCATTGGCGTCGTAATGCTTCCGCAGTTCCACCATGTCGCGCATCGCCTCCGCATACTCACGGCCTCCCGGCGACGGCGTCACGCCATCCGTCTCCGCCAACCCCTTGTGATAGAGCTCTGAACCGAACAATGGCTGTCGGTAGCGATAAGTACATGCTAGCGTTGCCCCCGCGCCGAATGCACGCATCAGCCACATGTGAATCGCGCCCGGAAGCGGCCAGGGATTAACTGCGCCCCAATTCACCTGCCCCGGCTGCAGCTCCATCGGACCGGACAGCCCGTTGAACGAACGCATGAAGTCATGCATAAACGACATCGTTTCCGCGCTCCCTAAACGGAAACCCAGCGGCCCCTCATTCAAATCGCCATGCACCGGGTAATGCGTCCAGCTGAAGACATCCAGAGTATTCCGCGACAGCGTTGGATTCACGTCCTCATGCATGCTCATGAAATTTGTGGTGATCCACTGATTTTTCGAATACTTCCGTAAAATGCTGGCTTGCATGGCAATGTAATCGGCTGCTTCATGCGCAAACCAGCGTTTGAAATCGAGCACCGCGTGAGGGCTCGGATCCGCTACTAACACCTCCGGATTCGGAATGTCGATCTGTCCGAAGTTTTGGTAAATGGTCGACCAGAACGCCCCGCCCCAAGCCTGATTCAACCGGTCGATCGTGCCGTACTTCTCGCTCAGCCATCCGCGAAATTTCCGGGTCGCCGCTTGCGAATACGAAAATCGTTTGCCGTAATGACTCAGCTCATTGTCGATCTGCCATCCCCATACCCGGGAATCGTTGCCGAATCGCTTCGCCAGCTCCGTATCGATCGCCGTCACGTAAGCTCGATAAGCCGGCGAACTCCAGTCGCCCTGTTCCCGCCCGCCGTGCTCCATCGTGCGGCCCGCGCTGTCCTTCATCAAAATTTCCGGATGTTCGCGCGTCAGCCAGATCGGAGGCGTCGCGCTGGGCGTGCACAGAATCACCTTCATCCCGTTCTTCGCTGCCAGCGCCACGTTCTTTTCCAGCCAGTCGAAATCGAATCGCCCTTCTTCCGGCTCCATGAAATACCAGGCAAATTCCCCCATATGCACAAACTCCATCCCCAGCTTGTGCATGTTCTCCATGTCGCGCGCCCATTGCGATTCCGGCCACGCCTCCGGGTAATAGTAAACGCCGATCGTCAGCATCTGCGACTTCGGAAACCAATCCGGATTGGAAGTCGCCATGACAGGAAGACCGACCAGTACGCCCGACAACAAAAGAGCCGTCACGAATCGATAAGCACTCATCGCTTCGATCATTACAACACCCCGTTAAAGTCCCATCGCTTGACAGTTTCAAAGTCGATCGGCGATAGTAACTGTTTGTTGAATGAACTCGACGTCGTTCTCGCCGAAGTAAACATCTTCGAGCCCTGGTCTCTCATTACCGCCTTCTCCGAATTCCCTCGTTGGAAACCGGAAGACGTGAACAAGGCCGGAAGCCTGATTGCCGATCGACTGCACAACCTAGGTGTTCCGGTCACGGTGCACGATCCCGAACTCTACCTGTCCATTCCCTACGATGCCAGCGTCAGTCACAACGGCCGTGTCTTCCGGGCCAAGCCGCCGTCCTACAGCAGATCTGTTCCCGAAGGATTGAAAGCTCCCCTGGTCCACGTTCCTGCCGCTTACTCCGCCAGTGTTTCAGGCATGTTTGCCGCCGCCGTTGGCGAAGAAGCTCAACATGCTAGTGTGGCCGGAAAGATCGCCATTACCGAAGGCTATGGACTTCCGCACAAGATCAGCGAACTAGAGCGGGCGGGTGCGCTAGGAGTTATCACTATCAATCCCGGTGAAGATGTTCACTGGGCGATCTGCACACCGATCTGGGGCTCTCCGGGATTGAGCGATCTTCCTCGAAAGCCCGGCATTCCTGTTCTCTCTGTGAACGCCTCTGATGGCAAGCAACTGCTGGACCTGGCCGCGCACGGGGAGCCGGTCGAGATCCGAACACGTCTCGATGAAGGTTGGTTTCCACAAAAGGTAGTGGTTGCGGAAATCCCGGGCACATCGGAGCCGGACAAATTTGTTCTCGTCCATGGACATTACGACAGCTGGGATGTCGGCGTAGGCGATAACGCAACCGGCGATGCGACGCTTCTTGAAATCGCGCGTGTATTATCGAATCAACGCGATGCGCTCCGCCGCTCGGTCCGCGTCGCCTGGTGGCCGGGACATTCCACAGGCAGATATGCCGGCAGCACTTGGTACGCCGACGTGTTTGCCAAGGATCTCAACGACAATTGCGTGGCTCACATCAACTGCGACAGTCCGGGCTGCCGCTGGGCCACAACTTTCAACCATCTCTCCTTGCTGCCCGAGGCCGAAACGTTTGTCCGCTCAGTGATTCAGGATGTAGCGGGGGTTCCGATAGAAGCCGAACGTCCGCCGCGCGCCGGAGACTGGTCGTTCAACAACATCGGCATCACTGGTCTGCTGATGTTGAGCTCCACCATGCCCGAAGAACTTCGAAAACAGAAGAACTATTACGCGGTGGGCGGCTGTGGCGGCAATATCGCGTGGCACACCGAGAACGACACGCTCGAGATCGCAGATCGCGACATTTTACTGCGCGACATTCAGGTGTATCTCGCCTGCGTGTGGAAGATTGCGAATGCCGACATCCTCCCCTTCGACTGGCGCGTCGCAACTGAGGAATTTAAGAGCACTCTCGACGGCTACCGAAAGGCCACCGGCGACCTGTTCGATCTCGCTCCCGCCTTCGATGCCCTCAGGAAGTTACAAACTCACCTCGATAATTTTTATAAGCAGGTCGAAACAGGCGCAGTGGCTCCGGCCACAGCCAACCGAGTGATCCAGGACCTGGCGCGTATTCTTGTGCCAGTCGATCACTCGCGAGAGATCCGCTTTGCGCATGATCCTGCCCTTCCGGTTCCGCCGTTGCCATCCTTAAGCGCTGCGTCTTCGATTGCTGCTCAACCGCCCGACCTGAGGCGGTTTACGCTCATAGAACTTCGGCGCGGCCAGAACCAGGTAGTCGATGCCTTCGACAGAGCCTCTAATCTTGTGCAGCTGATGTTAGATTGCACCAAAAAGTAATAGCCAAAATAGTTAGACGCGGGAACCCGTCCTTACCCGCTAGGCGACTACGATCCTCGCCACACCGCCAAAAATTCGACCGTTCGAGTCGTTCGCAAATGGGCTCGAAGAAGGACCTTCTCGTGAAGTTACGATTCCTGCCGCTATGTACCTCAATTTGGATGCTCTCGCTCCTAGCTCCTGTCGTCAGGACTCAAATCAGCACATCCTCCATATCCGGGTCGGTCACCGATGTGAGTGGCTCTTCCATGAGTGCAGTCACCGTAACGCTTACCGACAAAGACACCGGAGTAACTCGTTCCAACACGACAGACTCGAAGGGATTCTACTCTTTCCCAGGACTTGGAATCGGTAACTACGAAGTCAAAGGTGATAAAACCGGATTTACATCGGCAATCAAAAGCGGGATTTATCTCAACGTAAACCAGCAAGCTGCGGTCAATTTCGCCCTTGCGCCGGCCTCGGTAAATTCCACAATCAACGTATCCGCGGCGGCTACAGCCTTGGAAACTGCCTCGTCCACCGTGAGCGGCCTGGTTGGGACTCAAGAGATTGTCACCATGCCGCTGAATGGGCGTGATTACACCCAACTCGCCCTGCTACAACCCGGTGTTTCTGCCATGTCGACCTCGGGCGCCAATCCGCTGGCGACCGGCGGAGGCATCGCGAAGTACTCGGTGAATGGAATCCGTCCTACCGGAAACAATTTTCTTCTCGACGGCCAGGACATCAACGATCCATCCTTCAACGTCCCATTAGGAGGCGTCAGCGGACAGGCTTTAGGTCAGGACGCTATTGCCGAGTTCAGCGTGATGACCAGCACCTACACGGCTCAATACGGAAGAAACGCAGGCGCGGTAATCAACGCCGTGAGTAAGGCGGGCGCCAACGCTTTTCATGGATCCGCTTACGAGTTCATCCGCAACAGCGCTCTCGACGCCCGCAACTTCTTCGACCGTTCGATTCCGCCATTCAAGCGCAACGATTTTGGCGGGACATTAGGCGGACGAATCATCAAGAACAAAACGTTCTTCTTCGTAAACTATGAGGGATTGCGCGAACGATTGGGAGTCACGACTGTTGCGACTGTTCCTGATGCATTAGCGCGACAAGGAACGATTCCAGTTACCAATTCTGCCACCGGAGCGAAGACACTCACACATACAAACGTCTCGCCGGCAATCAGTAACTTGCTGAACTTGTATCCCCTGCCAAACGGACCGAACAACGGAGATGGAACGGCGCAGTATTTTGCCTTCGGGAATCAACCGACCAATGAGGATTACGTGCTCGGCCGTGTGGATCACTACTTCTCCGAGAAAGACAACCTCTTCGTCCGGTATAACTTCGATAACAGCAATGCAACCGTGCCCTTTGCGAACACACCCGTTCCCGGTTTTCCGACCGCGCTCAGCCGCCGCAATCAGTTTGCGACCATCCAACAACAGCACATCTTCAACCCGCATGTAATCAACTCAGCCAGCGCCAGTTTCACAAGAATTGAATACTCCTCGCTCGCGGGAACTCCCACCGGTCAATCTATATCGCTCATCCCGAGGACAGAAGAGCTGGGGGCGATTTCGCTCAGCGGCCCGTCAGGACTTGGTTATAGTTCTTCATCCAATATCGGAGCCACGTCAAACATCTTCGACTATGCCGAAAACTTGAATTGGGAAAAAGGCCGAAACGTCCTCAAGTTCGGCGCGGAAGTCAAACGGCTACAGATCAACAGTTTCTACAACGGGCAGTTATTGGGAACCTACAACGTCGGAAGTCTTTCGAATTTCCTCCGAGGCACCTCACTCAGTTATCAAGGTGTTCCCGTCGGCAGCACATCCAACCGCAGCTGGAGGCAGTGGGCCACTTCCTTCTTCGCACAGGATGACTTCCACGTTTCCCAAGACCTGACGCTGAACTTCGGGCTGCGCTACGAATATTCCACTGTTCCCACCGATACCCACGGACGGGAAACGAACCTGCGCAATCCTTTGACTGATTCGTCCATTTCGGTCGGAAATCCGCTCTACAAGAATCCCACTGGCCTAAATTTTGCACCGCGCGTGGGTTTTGCCTGGACGCCCCCTGTGGACAATCGCAAAACAGTGATCCGCGGAGGCTATGGAATTTTCTACGATTACATTTGGGAAAACGTTTACGGCAACTCGCGCTTCACGCCACCGTTCTTCTCAATTCTCTTTACGCCAAACGCGCCGTTTCCTTCGCCTCCCTCTGCAGGCTCCGGCGTAGTCGCGCCGCAGATCTTCACCTACTCGCCCCGTAATCCCTACTCGATGCAATACAACCTCAACGTCGAACGGGACCTCGGCCACAATTTCATCTTCAGTGTGGGATTCGTGGGGACAAAGGGCGAACACCTCTTCCGTGTCGTGGAAGGCAATCCAAATGTGCCGCAGCTGCTCGCCAATGGCCAATCGTATTTTCCGGCTACGGCCATTCGCATCAACCACAACTATGGACCGGTTCGAGACCGCCTGACGGACGCGAATTCGAACTACAACGGATTGCAAACCTCGTTGAACCGGCAGTTCGCCAATGGCATTCGACTGCAAATCTCCTATACCTTCGCAAAATCTCTCGATGATTCGTCGGGCCCATTTCAGACCGATACCGTTTCGCAGCCTGCCAATACAATGGATCCTTACAATACGAGGCTCGATTATGCCCCCTCCGCTTTCGACGTTCGCAACGTGCTGGTGGTGAACTACACGTACGCTTTGCCCTTCGGTCCGGGAAAGATGTTCGCTCACGATGTGCATGGCCCACTGGCGAAGGTAATCGGCGGGTGGTCTCTCAATGGCATCGATACTTTCGAAACCGGGCATCCGTTCACGGTCACAGAGGCTGCTAACGTCTCCAACAGCGGTGAGTCAGGGACCGGAATCGCGGACCGCCCGAATGTCACTCCCGGTTACAGCAATAATCCCGTGCCGGGAGTTTCCAGCGGCTGCGCCGGAGTTCCAGGCGGCACACTCGGCACGCCCTCGCTTTACTTCAACCCGTGCGCCTTCAGCCTGCAGCAAGCAGGCTTCTTCGGAAACGTCGGTCGAAATACGCTCTACGGTCCGCATTCGGCCAACTTCGACCTTTCACTGATCAAAACAACTGCCATCAATGAACGGCTGAACCTGGAATTTAGAGCCGAGTTTTTCAATCTCTTCAATCACACCAACTTTCAAATTCCAAGCAACGCCGGAACCTCGGCCGGAGCCACTTCCGGCGGAGACTTCGTCTTCGACGCATCGGCAAATCGGGTCGGAAACGCCGGCAAGATATTCAGTACCGTCACCCCCTCGCGTGAAATTCAGTTTGTCGCAAAATTCACTTTCTGACAGGACCGATTTTATGAATTCCAAAAAATATACTGGTTACAAATCATTCGACTATCTGGATCCGGAAGAGGACTATGTCGCATTTAAACTCGCCAAAGAAGTGGACCGCGTTCCGGCCCATCCGATTGAGCTCGATAAAGAACAGCAGCAAAGACTAGAAAAGATCTTCGAAAAGGAGATCATGATCTCCCTGCACGACCATACTTTCGTCACGCCCGAAAACGTAGTCCAGATCTTCGAATACCGCCGCCACGGAAGAGATGCCACGGGCTATGAAGGGCTGTCGGTATCCGGGCTGGATGTTGTCTTTGAAAACTTCATGGACGGCACCGCCATGATCACAAGCAAAGCAGGCTGGAAATGGAACGACATCCTCCACGACATCGGCATCCGCTACAGCGACATCGCGCATCAGGAAATGGTGTACCGGGCTGAAACGATCGACGATCTTCTCCAGGCAAAAAAGACCGGGCGCATTGCCATGGTTTCTTGCCTGGAAGCGGCCACCGCAATCGAGAACGAGCTTGACCGCCTCGACATTCTCTACGGCTTCGGCGTGCGTATGTCGGGCATAGCCTACAGCGAAGCCAACAATCTGGGCTGCGGGCTCAAAGAGAAGAACGACGGTGGACTAACCGACTTTGGAAGGCGCGCCGTTCGAAGAATGAACAAGTTGGGAATGGCCATCGATGTGTCCCATTCCGGAGATCAAACCTCGCTCGACACCATCGAAGTGAGCGACAAGCCCATCTTCATCACGCACGTAGGCGCTCGTGCGCTGTGGGACACGCGCCGCATGAAGCCCGACAACATCTTGAAGGCGTGCGCCCAAAAAGACGGTGTCATTGGCATCGAGGCGGCGCCGCACACGACTCTCACCAAGAAACATTCGTCGCATTCGATAGAGTCCTACATGGAGCACTTCGAGTACACTGCCAATCTCGTCGGCATCGAGCACGTTGCCTTCGGGCCCGATACGCTCTTCGGCGATCATGTCGGCCTCCACCATGCCTTCGCGGGCGTCTTATCGATTAAAGCTGCGCATGGTAACGCAGATTTCCAGGAAGTAGAGTACGTGAAAGGGATCGAAAGTCCAGCCGAAGCCATGCCCAACATTGTGCGCTGGCTGGTGAAACACGGTTACTCCGACGAGGACATCGCCAAAGTGACAGGGGCGAACATCATGCGGGTTCTAAAACAAGTCTGGGTTCGCTAGTGTTTACTCATTCATTGACCTTCATCTGCGTTCTCATCGCCTATTTTCTGGTGTTGTTGGGAATCGGGATTGCTGGTCTAAGAAAGACACGCACCGAAGAAGACTTTCTCACCGCCGGCCGGAGCATAGGGCCCTGGGTGGGAGGAGCGGTCTTGGCCGCCACGCAGATCAGTGCCGGGACGCTAGTGGGAACAGTGGGACGCCATTACGCCACGGGCGTGGCCTGGGTCTGGATCTGGCCTGGCGTATGGCTGGGATGGCTGGTGTCTGCCTTGTTTGTAGGTCCAAAGCTGCGGGATTTCGGTGCAGTCACCATCCCGGACTATCTCTCGGCCCGTTTTGAGAGCAAGTCAATCCGCGGACTATCGGCCGTTGTCATCATCGTCATCTACATGATCATGCTGGTAGCGCAATACCAGGCTTGCGGCGTGATCTTCCAGGCTATTTTCGGCGTGAAGCCCGTTTACGCAATGGTCTTACTCGTCGCTAGCACTCTGCTGTACACGATGCTCGGAGGAATGCGCTCCAGCTCCTACATCGACTTTCTGCAGATCTTCATCGTTGTCGCCGGCCTGTTTCTCGCAGTGCCCGTCCTGGTTCATGATTTCGGAGGCATCAAGACAGCGGGCGAATTCCTCGGCTCGATGGACAAGCGGCTGACTGGCTCCTGGTACGACTGGAAGCAGTTGGTTGCGGTCTCCTTCGCCTTCGGATTCAGTATTGCGGCCGCGCCGTACGAGATGGTGCGCTTTTATTCGATGAAGGATAAAGCGACCGTGCGATACGCCATTGGGGTTTGTTTCCTGTTCCAGGCGCTCATCGGAAGCGCCGTGCTGATCATGGGCTTGATGATCCGCTGTATCTTTCCTTCGCTCGCCTCCGCCGATCAGGCGAGTTCGGTCATGGCCGCTACCATTCTTCCACCGTTTGCCGGATCGCTTTTTGTGGTGGCGCTTGTCTCGGCCATCATGTCGAACGTGAACTCGGTTCTGCTGGTTTCTGCCGCTGGAATCTCGCACGACATCTATGGTCAGCTGATTGACCCGACATCGACTGAGCGCACTAAACTCCTGGTCAGTCGAGTGAGCATCGTGATCTTGAGTCTTGTGCCCATCTGGTTTGCACTGCAGCGTCTCATGGACGTTCAGTCAATCGTCGTGGTTGCCGTTCGGCTCGTAGCCAGCTTCTTCTTTGTGCCGGTCGTAATCGGCTTGAACTCACGCCTCGGCTCAACGGCTGGAGCCATGGCCGCCATGATCGGGGGCTTTGCCGCCTGTCTTCTCTGGAGTGGCGCCGCAGCTCGACAATTTCCTGCCATCGACGGCGCTGAAGTTGGAATCGCAGCCAGTCTGTTGATTTACTTCTCGCTCGCTAAACTCACGCGGCCAATCTCGAACACAACCCTCGCGCTCTTTTTCAAGGAAAGCTGATTTGCCAGCGAGTCTCGCCGAATATCGATCCGAAGTTCACAAGCTGAACGCTACTACGGCGACAGTCGAAGCGACTTTCACACTTACCGGAGCAGCCGGAAAATCCAACCTCATCATCGGCAGTTGGAAAGGCGAGCGAGTCTCGCAGCTTGCGGTGAACGGCCATTCGCTGGTCGAACCGGCTGTTGAACTGCAAATTCCACTTGTGTCGGCAAACAACGTCGTCTCCTATCGCGTGACATCGTCTGAACGGGAACTATCACGAGTACCGATGCCGGTTCCCTCGGCGCTCCCGCGACCGGGAGAGCGTTCCGTTCGGATCTCTGTGTTCCTGCCGAACGGCGAAGTGCCGTCTGGCGATGTTTTTCCTTCTTTCACTTGGACCGCAGGCTCGCAAGGAACGGTTGAACTCAGTTCTGTCCCCTCGTTGCTGATGTTTCACAGCAAACCGGCGGGAGAAGTCTCGGCTTTCGACAATTTGTTAGGATTTCATCGGATTACCGACGGGGTCATGCTTCTGCTGCTTTTGGCTGGCTCTTTGTGGTGGTGGCTCCGTTCAAGAATACGGAAGGAGGACTAGCATTTGGGGTTTGGCATTAGTTTTTACGGCTTCTTTATCTTTGCTGCTGCCTGGGTGGGCGGATATTTCCTTCTGGCATGGATCATCAATAGACGAGAGCGCAAAAACCGCTAATTACAATCAAGTGGATGCTCAGGTTAGCGCTGTTCCTCTCTCTTGCGTCCACGTTCACGATGTCCGCTGCGGCTCAATCCATTCGCTTTGACCAAAGCCGCAAAATCTGGCTGCTTAACACTCATGAGAACTCCTATGCCATGGGTGTCGGTTCCGACGGTCAATTGCAGCATCTCTATTGGGGCGGTCCGTTATGGCGAATAGAAGACTTGCCGCAGACCGCCGCGCAAAAAGATATCTCCTCGTTTGATCCGCATGAAGAACTCGAAAACGAAGAGTTCCCCGGTTGGGGCGGCAAACGCTACTACGAGCCGGCGCTGAAGATCACAAGAGCGGATGGCGACCGAGACCTGGTTCTACACTACGTGTCGCATGCCATCCATGGCGACCGGCTTGACGTGACACTGAAAGACATCAAGGACGACATCACGGCGGTCCTGCATTACCGCGTGTTTCCGGAAGCGGGAATCATCAGCCGCTGGACGACGATACACAACGGCGCTCAACAAGCGTTGACTGTGGAAAGTGCGCAATCGGCCGCCTGGTATCTGCCTCCGGGCGATGGCTACCGTCTCACTTATCTCAGCGGCCGGTGGGCTGCCGAAACGCAGATGAACCAGGAGCCCATCCACGAAGGCATGAAGGTACTCGAAAGCCGCCTGGGACACACCGGCCATAACCTCAATCCGTGGTTTGCAATCGATTGTGGCACTGCTGACGAAGAGCATGGCGGAGTCTGGTTCGGAGCCCTCGCCTGGAGCGGCAATTGGCGCATCACCGTGGAGCAAACTCCATACCGGCAGGTGCGCGTGACCGGCGGGCTCAATACGTTCGACTTCTCCTATCCACTGAAGCCAGGGGAACAGCTGGAAACACCCGAGTTTTATGGCGGCTTTGCCGCGCATGGTTTCGGGCAGGCTTCCCGGCTCTTGCACGATCTGGAGCGGACGCACATTGCGCCGGGCAGTTTGCACTCTCGGCTCCGGCCCGTGCTCTACAACTCGTGGGAAGCGACCACCTTCGACGTCAACCAGCCGGGACAGGAAGCGCTGGCCGACAAAGCCGCCAAGCTCGGCGTCGAACTCTTTGTCATGGACGACGGATGGTTCGGGCAACGGAACAACGACCATGCCGGCTTGGGGGACTGGGTGGTCAATCCGAAGAAGTTTCCCAATGGCTTGGCTCCGCTGATCAAGCATGTCAACGATCTGGGGATGGATTTCGGGCTGTGGGTGGAGCCGGAGATGGTGAATCCCGATAGCGATCTGTATCGCGCTCACCCCGACTGGGTGATGAACTTTCCCGGCCGGCCCCGCAGCCAGCTGCGCAACCAGCTCGTTCTCAATCTGGCCCGCGATGATGTTAAAGAACATCTGTTTAACGTCCTCGACAAGCTGGCGACTGAGTACAACATCCGCTACTTCAAGTGGGACATGAACCGGACGTTTGCCGAGCCTGGCTGGCCCGAGATGGCGCCTGCAGATCAGCGCAAGCTTTGGGTCCAATACGTTGTCAACCTGTACGACATCCTTGCTCGGCTGCGGGCCAAACATCCCAAGCTAGAGATTGAATCCTGCTCCGGGGGCGGCGGGCGGGTCGATCTCGGCATCTTGCGCTATGTAGACGACTTCTGGACTTCGGACAACACCGAAGCTTACGATCGTCTCCGCATCCAGGAAGGCTTTTCGCAAGCATATTCGGCAAAGTTCATGTCGGCCTGGGTCACCGACGTTCCGAACATGAATGGGCGCAGCACGCCGCTGCAATACCGGTTTCTTGTAGCCATGCAGGGTGCGCTCGGCATCGGCTCGAATCTGAATAAGTGGTCGTCCGAGGACGACGGACTAGCAACGAAGCTGATTGCGCTCGACAAACGCATTCGGGACGTGGTGCAGCTCGGCGACTTGTACCGGCTGCTGTCGCCACGCACAAACGACACGACTGCCAATGAGTACGTCACGAAAGACGCCACGAGGGCAGTCCTGTTCGCCTTCCGGCACTCCCAGGAATACGGAACGCCGGCTCCCACGATTCACCTCGCAGGTTTGAATCCGCGCTTTCTTTATCAACTTGAATCGATCGATGGAAAACTGATCGAAAAGCAATCGCGAGCGAGCGGCGCTTATCTCATGGAGAACGGAGTCAACCTGAAACTAGTGGGCGACTTCGACAGCACGGCGATCCTGGTCACGCAAGTGCACTGACTTCAAGCCGCGCTTCCGAAACGGAGCGCCATCTCTTTGGCTTGTTGAAGCTGTTGCACTTCATCGCCGGTCGGAAAGAATTCCATTGCCGCAATCCGGTTGTATTTCAGTTCGCCGAGCTTGCGGAAGATGTTCTCGTAGTTAATCTCGCCCGTGCCGGGCTGATGACGGCCCGGCACATCGGCGATGTGAACCAGCCCGGTGTACTCGATATTCTTCTCGAGCTTTTCAATCAGGTTGCCCTCGGAGATCTGCTCATGGAAGAAGTCATAGAGCAGCCGAACCTGCGGGTGATTGACGGCTCGAACGACCTCGAAGCCTTCGGCCACTGAGGTGAGGTAATACTTCGGATTCTCTTTAGGATCGATGTTCTCGAGCAGAAGTCGGACCGGATGTCCGCCGATCTGCTTGCCTTCCACCAGAGCCGAGGCCCGCTTCAGGCTCTCGATGCAGCTGTCGTGTTGCGTCTGGCGCAGCATGCCGGGTACCACATTACCGGACATGATGATGACCGCCGGACACCCGAGCTCTTCCATGATGGGGAGTTCGGCCTTGACATCGGCGAGCAGGGCATCGCGATCATTCGGATTTGCCGCGCCGTGCTTGAGACCGGCCGTAACGTCGAAGAAGATCCCGAGTTTCCGGGCCTTCGCCGCATTGGGCTTGAACTCTCCGTCCGACCATTTGCGGTACTCGCCGATCAGCTCAACGTTTTTGTAACCGGCTTCGACACACTTCTCCAGACGCTGCTCCCAGGGAAGCTTGCGAAAGACAGTCCACAGCATCACGGAAAGATCGAAGGGCGGCTTGCCTGTACCGGCGCTTTCCTGAGCAGGAGCCAGATGCTGGCCCGCAGAGGCCAGCGCTGCTGCCCCAGTCAAGCTTTTCGAAAAGGTACGGCGATTGATCATGCTATCCATCCCCATCCAAGAATAATTTAGTTTATTTAAAGGGGAAGCCAGGAGCAGATCGACTGTACACTTTTGACGAACTCGTCGAAAGTATTGGGTTTGTATAAAACGTCGAGGCTACCGAGCGAGCGGGCTCTGGCCTGATCGGCCGGATCCTGGGAGGAACTGAAGACTAGAACGGGAAGCTGAGCCAACGGTTTCGATCGCCGAATTTCTTCCAGAATCGAGAATCCATCGCGTCGAGGAAGATTGAGATCGAGCAGAAGAAGATCCGGCTGTGGAGCATTCTCGTAGGGAGACATTCGGGTCAGAAATTCAATCGCCTGCTGTCCATCCTCCACTACGAAGACCTGCGGCGAACAGATCATGGACAGTTGTTTTAAGGCGACTTGGAACAGTCTCACCGCGGCGGGATCGTCTTCAACGTACAAGATAAATTTGTCGCCGCGATTCCAAGGATGAACTGCATTCATTCCACTGGCCCTTTCCCACCGCCTGAAAGGGAGACTGAATTGCTGGATTTCGGTTACACTCTTGTCTGCTATGTGGCGACTAAATTGCAATACGAGGCTGGTTGCTCGCGGGAAAGGGTGAACGTGAATATCGAGCCTTCACCCGATCTGGACCCTACCTAGATTTGGCCGCCATGGTTTTCGGTGATCCTGCAGCAAACCGCCAGACCGAGTCCCGTTCCTGCGATATCTGAACCGTGGAGGCGCTTCAACGGGCGAAATACCATCTCCCAATACTCCTTCGGTTTCCTCGATCACGGGGCGAAGAACTTCCCGAACGTTCTCCATTAACTTGTTAAGGACGACTGTCCCGTCCCTCTCTGCGCGCCGAAGCGCGTATATTCGAGCAGACCGGAGATCAGGGTTTGCATACTGCGGGGCCGCAGTGGTTATGAAGTTCAGATACTGACGTCCATCTTCGTCCAGATTGCAACCGTACTCGCGAGCGATCAGCTCAGCGTAGGTGTTGATGGTACGAAGAGGAGTTTGCAGATCGTGTCCCGTGATCGCTGCGAACTGGCTCAAGTCTTCGCTGGACCGCTCCAATTCGCTGGCCTTCTCTCCGAGCGCCTGGTGCGCGAAAGAGAAGTCGACCGGCAGCGACGATCTGTCTTTGCGCCAGAAGACTTCTTCATCGATCCGGGCGCTGTGGGGCAGCTCCCTAGCACGGAAGATGGGGCAATCCTTTTCGGGGTAGTCCGCGCCATCCGGGGGGTGATGGTGAATCAGCTTATGCATGTTTTGCCCTAAGCACTGCTCCTGCGAGTAGCCGAGGAGAGCGAGAGCAGCATCGTTGATCAAGGTGCAGCGTTTCAAAAGGGCGCCTTGGGCTTGTTCCGTTTTCCAGCCGGTCAAAGTTTCGGCGACGGGTTGAGAGAGGAGACCTTCCTGCGGTATCGGTGGCGATGACTCCGTCACCGATCGAGTGCAGGGTTGCCTGCGACCATGAATTTTGTGGCTCGGCTTCCCGTTGGCTGCGCCGGCGCTCGATCGCATCATCGATGGCGGCCTTGGCTAGCTCAGACTCTGCCGATTCGGAACGGTCCATGGAAGGCATCAATTTCTGTGATGAGGAGGACTTGTTCTTGATTCTTCATTATGAAGAAGTTGCGGTCGTTTTACGAAACGAAGTCGGGTTTGGGTTCGTTTTTTCAAACTGTTTTTTGGACTGGGGTTTAGGCGGCGGTCGAAGCACGGTCACAGATTTTTAATTTTGATTATCTGGCTTGTTTTTAGCAATTTAGCTTGTTGGGACGAGGCTTGTCGCTGGGCGGTCGGGCGAAACTCGCGACGGGCCTGATTTCAATCCGGAGAGTGAGATGGAGTCCGAGAAGCCCGGTCGCTCAACCGGTCCACGGACGGAAGAAGGGAAGGCCAAGTCGAGCCGGAATGCGGTGCGGCATGGCTGTTGTTCGAAGGCGCTGATCCTGGATGGCGAGAGTCCGGATGAGTTCCGGCAGCTGCGTGGCAGTTCACGAGCGCTTTATCGAATCTGGAGCAGCTGCGGGGGAGTCGCGATCCAAGATTCTGTTTCAAGGGCAGAACCATCCGAAGAAGAGACGCAAGATTGCGGTTCTGGAGCAGTGGGTGGAGGTGACGATCAATGAAGAGGGGAAGACGGTGACTCGGTTGTTTCCGTCGAACAAGAATTTGATCGAGCATGGGAAGGGGATGTTGCCGATCCCGGAGTTGGTGTACCGGCGGCTGAATTTTCCGCATGGCATTCCACCGGAATATGCCTGGACCGGACTGCGAGAAGAACAGAAGCCCCTGGGCGGCTGCGGCATTCAGCGCATGACGACGGACCAGTGGTTAGAGTTGATTGAACGGGAAGCGCCGGAGATTCCTCGGGCCGGGTATCGGTCGTCGTACGCGCCGGAGCATATTGGGCCGACAGGCACGGGCAATTTGCCTCGACCGAAGGAGCGCGGCGGCTGCGATTGTGCGGTCTGCACCAAGAATCAAGAGATTCTGGATCGAAAGGCGATGGCGGACCTGAAGTAACAAGACCACGCGGGTGGGAATCACGTTAGGATCGTTCCATATGAGAATTCTGACTCGAGTTTTCGTCCTTCTCGGCCTTGGTCTGTTGTCCCTTCCTTTTATCTCCGCTCAGGGAGATGGTTGGATCAGCATGTTTGACGGAAAAACGCTGGATGGCTGGAAGGCCAACGAGAATCCCGAATCGTGGAGCGTGAAAGACGGAACAATCGTGGGCGATGGCGAGAAGAGTCATCTTTTCTGGATGACCCGGACCTGCAAAGACTGTGAGTTTAAAGCCGACGTCAAGATCAGCGACGGCGGGAACTCGGGGATGTATCTTCGGACTGCCTTCGGACCGGGATTTCCGAAGGGCTATGAAACGCAAGTGAACAGCACACATAAGGATCCGGTGCGCACCGGGAGTTTGTACGGCTTCGTCAAGATTTACGATGAGCTGGTTCCTCCTGACACCTGGTTCAACCAGCACATCATTGCGCGAGGGAATCACATTGTCATCGAAGTGAATGACAAAAAAGTGGTGGACTTCGTGGACGAGAAAAATACCTACACGGAAGGGTATTTAGCGCTGCAACAGCATAACAAAGGCAGCGTGGTCACGTTCAAGAATCTGATGATGAAGCCGCTGCTATAGGGGACGAAGGCTTGCGCTCCCTGTGGTCGCGGCTCAGTCGGGCGTGGCAACAGATTCAGAAATGCTTTGAATTGTTCGACCGGTGGATGAATCGAAGGTGGTCAAACAGGGCAGCTGGTCCAGTTTCGCTTTGAGATCCACGCTGGATAGTACAACGCAGCCACGGCGCGATCCAGATTCCTGTTTTCCGGCGCGGCTGGGCACATAGACGCACAGCCTTGGATCCTGATGAAAGGGAAAGTCCCGCAGGCTTAAGCGCTTCCCTGCTCCGTAATCGTCGAAGCGGTAGTCGGAATCGCCGGGAACTTCGAAGTCGTCGATCATAATCACGAAGCTTTGGAAGTGCTGCAGGATGAATTGAACCTCTTCGGCTAGCGGTAGATCGTCTTCCCAATGAGCATCGAGATAGAAGAAAGGCCGCGCAATCTCAGGAAGGGGTACTTGCGAGAGGAAGACTCTGGAATCGAGATCATAGAGGTGGACGTTCGGGAAGGCTTTCAGGCGTCTTTTAGCGGATTGAAAGAAGCGCGGATTCGCTTCCGAGGAATAGACCGGGACGGAGGAATTTCTGGCCAGAAAGACGGTGGTGGTTCCGCGATATGTGCCCGTCTCAACGACTGCGGTGAAGGAGCAGGTGCGGACGAGGTCAGAGAAGATGAGCTGCCGGAAGCATTGGCCGTTGAACGGTCCGCCCCAAGCATCCAGTCTGGCTGGGTGAAGGTGATACTCTAGCGCGCCTACCAGGTTCTGCGGCAGGATCGTGGTCAATCGCATTCGAAGATTCATTCGACTCCTAGATGTTAGCGGTCCGTCGATTATATCTGAAAAAAATGTTTAGCCACAAGGATTGAACGCAGACCATGGCAACATATACAGAAATGCTTCGAATCGTTTGTTGTGTTTTGTTCGGTTTCACTTTGTCGCTTGGCGCGGCTTCGCTGCTGCCTCCAGAGCCGGACCAGAAGTTGGCGCTCGAGATTTACAAAGAGATGATCGAGAGCAAGTCGGGCTTCTCCACTGGTTCAACGACTCCGATCGCGCAGGCGGTGGCGGCGCGTTTCAAGGCAGCCGGGTTTCCCGACTCCGATATCTATGTCGGCGGAGCGATTGCGACCAAATATAACGTCGTGGTTCGGTATCACGGAACGGGATCTCGCAAACCGATCCTGCTGTTGGCGCACACCGACGTGGTGGAAGCGAAGCGGGAGGACTGGAACATGGATCCGTTTCAGTTTATCGAGAAGGACGGCTATTTTTACGGGCGTGGAACTTCCGACGACAAAGCGCAAGCGGCGGTTTGGGTGGCGAATTTGCTGCGCTACAAGCGCGAGGGTTTTCATCCGGACCGCGATCTGATTCTGGCGCTCACGGCGGATGAGGAGGGCGGCGGACCGTATAACGGCGTGGACTGGCTGCTGAAGAATAAACGCCCGCTGATCGAGTCGGAGTATGCGTTGAATGAGGGTGGACGGGGTGAGAGTAAAGACGGCAAACGCATCGCCAACGACATGGGATTGGCCGAGAAGACGTATGCGGATTTTCGTTTCGAGGTGCGCAACAAGGGCGGACATAGTTCGCGTCCGGTGCCGGACAACGCGATTTATCATCTGGCCGGCGCGCTGACGCGGCTGTCGAGTTATTCGTTTCCGATGCAATTGAACGAGGTGACGAAGGCTTATTTCACGCAGATGGCGAAGATCGAAAAAGGGCAGCTGTCGACCGACATGGCGGAAGTAGCGCAGGGGTCGCAGGAAGCGATGAAGCGCGTGGCGGCGCAATCGCCGACGATGAACTCGATGATGCGGACGACTTGCGTGGCGACGGAATTGGAGGGCGGACATGCTCCGAACGCGTTGCCGCAATTGGCTGCCGCGAATGTGAATTGCCGCATTTTTCCGGATGATTCGGTGGAGTATGTTTTGGCAACGCTCAAGAAGGTGGTGGCGGACGATCAGGTTGCGGTGACGATCAAGATCAATGAAGGGAAGGCGCCCCCTTCTCCAATGAAGCCCGAGATTATGAAGGCGTTCAGCCTGATTACGGACACGATGTGGCCCGGCGTTGTTATTTTGCCGAGCATGTCGACCGGGGCTTCCGATGGACGTTACTTGCGGGAGGCTGGGATTCCGACTTATGGCGTGCAGGGGTTCTTTATGGATCAGACCGATGTGCGCGCGCATGGGCGGGATGAGCGGATGTTGGTCGAGTCGTTTTATGAGGGGCAGACGTTTTTGTATGAGTTGGTGAAGAAGCTGGCTTCCGCGGGGGAGTGAGGGGGTGGTCGATTAGCCTAGTTTGCGACGACGCTAATTTATCGCTGTGACGGGCACAAAGCCCTCTGGCGATCAGCAGAAAGACGCACGACCAAAGGCGAAATGATAGCTCGAAGCGACAAAGACAGTTCGCCGCCTGCGCTGCCATCGACAATTAATGCCCTTACGAGATCAATCCGCACGGATTCAAGCGTTGGATCGTGATAGTGGGTTACTACATATCGTTGCCAATCATCTTTCGTTGAAGATCCATCCGCAACTGAGCGAAGGAATTCGACCTTTCCGATGCGGAGAGATTGCCGATCTCGTTTTGTAGATTGCTGCTCATACTGCCCGTGATCCGGACTGCGTCTTTCATCATCCTCGCTGTGTCGCGGCCGCAGTGGGCGCCCAGCCACCAGAACTTTTGGACCTGACCGCTGTGGGGCAAGATCCGCGGTGGCAAGTCGTCAACCGCATGGCAGCCATTGTGGACCCCAAGGGAAAGCATGCGGTGAAGCTCAGCGAGGGCGCAGTTATGGGCCTGGTGTGGCTCAACGGCTATGACTTCGCGAAGGGAGTCATCGATGTTGACATTCTGGGGCGCAGCCGGGGTTAACACATGGGGCAACATGTACTTAAGATCTGCCGCACGTAGCCTTTTATAGTTTTCAACATTGCTCTGGGGCAATGGATAGAGTTTCGATCCGGAAGTTGTTTGCTCGATAATGCCATGAGAGCGAATCCCGAAGCGATCGTGGCTCCGTTCGAGATCGAAGGCTCCGCTCAATTTCACCGGTTGATCCTGCGTAGTGGAAGAGTCTGTCACGGCCCTTCTTTTCTCGGGTTGGGAAGGTTTGTAGATTGCGGCTGTACAGTTGCTAAGGAAGCGATCAGGAGAGCGGAGGACGTCAGGCGTCTTAAAATTTGTCCGCCGCTCACTTGCTGATTTTAGCGCCGTAGTTGGGCGCGAAGAGCGGATCACGCTTTAACTTTTGCCTGCTGCTGCATTTTGGCAATGGCAAGGGTCTCGTCGGCTCGGCCCCAACGAGTATTCTCGTTTATGCGTACGACGCGAGTAGCCCCTCAAAACAGCAGGCTTGTGGAGTTACGCGATGACTACATTCTCGGTAGCGAGCAGGAACTCGCAGGCAGGCAGGTCCAGGAAACTCGCTTCGTCGGGCCGGATCAGTTCCATATAGCGTTGAGACTCGAAGACGCCAGACAGTCCGGCAAGATCGTCGAACCAGAGTTCAGTCGAACCGTCTATGTTCGAGGGCGGCAACCCCGGCAACCGATCTCCGGTCTCATGACACTGAACGTAGCGCCGGACGTGCTGCTTGACTTCCGGCAGTGAGCTGAACAATGGGGCATGCACATGACGATGATGTTCGACAAATTGTTCGTGGGTGAGATCTGGCCTGCGGCGAAGAATAATGGTGAACTTGATCATGGTCGTGCTCCTCGATATTAGCCTTATTCATATTGAGATCAGCGCAACGCGGCGCTCTTGCGCCAGACGGCTCACTGTGCGGAACCGAGAAATCTACGAGACTCGATCAAGTCACGCAATCTGCCGACGGCCTGGTCTGCGCTTTCGGCCTGAGCATTCAATTCCTCGCCGGCGGCGGCACTTTCTTCAGCGTGCGCGGCAGCCTTTTGTGTTACTTGCTGCATCTGCACGATGGCTTGGGCAATCTGATCGACTCCCTTCGTTTGCTCCTGGCTGGCGACGCTCACTTCTTCTATCAAAACTTTTACTTGCGCGGCACTTATTGTGATTGACTGGATAGCGCCGACCATTTTCGTGAGCTTTGCGCTCCCCTGGCGTGACTTAGCAAGGCATGCGTCGATCAGGGAAGCGGCCTCCTCAGCAGCGCGCGCGCTGCGATGCGCGAGTGTGCGGACCTCATCGGCTACCACCGCAAAACCCATACCGGCTTCTCCAGCCCGGGCTGCTTCAACGGCGGCGTTGAGGGAAAGGATGTTGGTCTGAAACGCGATACCTTCGATAGTCTTGGTCACGTTCGAGACGCTGCCGCTTGCAGTTGCAATGTCTTGAATGGAGGAGACCAACTCGCCGAGGCTGGCGTTTGTTTCAGACACATGTTGATCCACCACCGACATTAGCCTTGTAGATTGTGTTGAGTGCGCTGCATTTCTGCGCGCCATAGCGGCTATTTCTTCACTGGAAGCAGAAGTTTCTTCGAGCGAAGCGGCCTGTTCGGTAGCGCTTTCGGCGAGAACTTGACTAGAAGAAGAAATCTGTTTAGCCGCAGTGGTGAGTTCCTCTGAACCCATTGCGAGATCTTGCGCAACCTCTGCTAAACGAGTAGAGGTCTTATTGACAACGAAATACCAGGTCAAGCCAAATACGGACAGCAGCACGAGGAGAATGCAGCCCTGGGTAAGAAGCATGGCAGACACTTTCGCCTCAGCCTGCTGTTGCAAGAGCCTCACGACGCGATCCATCTGGGCGAGTAAAGGGAGATTGGTCGAAAGAACAAAGCGCAGAGCGCCGGCGGCGTTGCGAGGGTCTTGGACAATCGCCCCAATAGCCAGCCTGAAGGGTTTCCAAAGCACCCGGACTTGTTCGATTTCTCTCACTGTTTCAACATCACGACAGGGCGGCAACTGCAGGTCTGCATCTCCTTTATAAAGGCCTCCGAGTACTCGATCGAAGCGAGCGACTGCCGCTTCAAGTCGACCACGATCCCCGCCGTTCGAAACAATCAGGGCTTCTTTGGTGATCTGCTGGCTTAGCATGCGTTCGGCCCCTGCCAAGTTGATCACGTAGGCATCCATTTTTTGAGCGGAAATACTCCGGTAGAGAATGAGTGAGCCCGCGACATTCAGAGCTGCCAATAGAGCAAAAATTAGGAAGAACTTGGTTTTCACTATCCGACCGCCGGCGATCGTAGTTGTAGTTTGAGATCTCCCGGGAAATCTCTCCCGGTGTTCAGCATTTCTGGCTATCGTTGACCGTGAAACTCTGAAGTTCGGTTGCATATTGTAGAGGGACTAACATGATCCGGCTTCTTTCGCTACTGCTGGCGGGTTTGGCTTGTTTGCCGGCGGCTGAGGCGCGGTATGACGAGAGGTATCGACCTCAGTTTCATTTCTCGCCACGGGCTAATTGGACCAACGACCCGTGCGGGCTGGTTTACGCCTTCGGCAAGTATCATTTGTTTTTCCAACACAATCCGTTTGCTAATGAGTGGGGACATATGAGCTGGGGGCATGCGGTCAGTTCCGATCTGGTTCGCTGGCAGCAGCTTCCGGTGGCGATTCCGGAGGATAAGAGCGCCGCGATTTTTACGGGAAGTTCGGTGGTGGATGCAAACAACACCAGCGGACTGTGCGGGCCGGCCAAGGGCGGTTGCCTTGTTTCCATTTACACCGGGTTTACGGCCAAGACAGCAGTGGCGGCGGAACGGCAGACGCAGAATCTTGCGTTCAGCCAGGACGGTCTGAGATGGTCGAAATATTCTGGGAATCCGGTGCTTGATTTAGGACGGAGCGATTCTCGGGATCCGAAAGTGTTTTGGTATGCGCCTGGGCGGCGCTGGATCATGGTCATCGTTCTGGCTAACGAGAAGAAGGTTCGTTTATTCAGCTCGCCGAACTTGAAGAACTGGCGGGTGCTGAGCGAGTTTGGGCCACAGGGGGCGACAGGCGGTGTTTGGGAGTGCCCCGATTTGTATCAATTGCCCGTACAAGGACAACCAGGCAAAACACGCTGGATACTTAAGATCGGGTTGAATCCCGGACATGTTGCCGGCGGTTCCGGAGAGCAGTACTTTGTGGGGCAGTTCGATGGAACACGATTCCGGAACGAAAACGGCTCTGAGCGGACGCAATGGCTGGATTACGGACGCGATTGCTACTGTGCTTTGACGTTCAATCACGAGCCGAAAGCGGATGCTCCGCGCCTGATCGGTTGGATGAATAACTGGCAATACGCCGGTGCTGTGCCGACTGCGCCGTGGCGTGGCGCGATGACCTTGCCGAGAACGCTCGCGTTGGCGGAGATCGATGGGGGGATGAAGCTGGTACAACGTCCTATCGAAGAACTTCGTTCGCTCCGAGGCGAGGCGTTCCAATATGAGGGCTCGAGCGAAATGGAACTGAATCGCAAGCTGGCCGGCCGGCGTGATCGCAGTCAGACTTTCGAGATGGAGGCAACGATTAGACCGGGCAGAGCGGAGCAGATCGCCTGGAAGCTTTTGCAGGGTGAGGCTGAGGAGACGATTGTGGGCTTTAACTCCGTGAAGGGAGAACTGTTTGTCGATCGCTCCGGCTCGGCAAACGCTCATTTCAGCGAGGCGTTCCCGTCACGGACCGTGGCGCCTTTGAAGCTTCGTGGCGAGGCTTTGCAGTTGCACATCTATGTGGACCGCTCGTCGGTTGAGGTGTTCGCTCAGGACGGCGCGATAGCCATGACCAACCTGGTATTTCCGCAAGCCAGTAGCGTCGGACTTTCGCTCCATGCATCGGGCGGCCGTTTGGAGAATGTTCAGGTGCGCGTGTGGACGCTGCGCTCGGCGTGGACGGGGGCAGCGCGTCACGATTTTACTCGATAGCGCGTGAGTGCCTCCTCGTCAATATCGAGTCCGATACCGGGATAAGGAGGCGCCAGGATCTGGCCATCTTTGAAGCTAAACATCTGTTTGCTCTTAAGGATTTTGAGTGCTGGCGCCCATTGCTCTTCCGGTAGAAGAGGCGGAGTTATCAAGGCCATTTCTTGCCAGGGCGCGCCAATTGCCAACGTAGCTTGCAGCCAGCCAGCGAGCAGCAGCGACATTGCTCCATGAAGGATGGTGGGGACGTGGAAAGATTCTGCGAGTACTGCGATTTCCCGGCAGCGGAAGATGCCGCCCGCTTGCCGCCCGTCGGGTTGCAGGATGTCATACGTATGATGAAGTAGACAATTTCGGAAAGGAGCAAGCGACGAGTAACTCTCGCCTCCGGTGATCAGAATGTCAACTCTCTCCGCAAGCTTGGCGGGGGATTCGTAGTCACTTCGGGCGAATGGCTCTTCCAGCCAATAGGCGCCAGCGTTTTGCAACTCGCGCGCGATTCGAAGTGCGGTATCGAAATCCCACACCTGCTGCCCGGCCATGCTGACGGGCATTTCAGCGGTCCGGTCGAACATCAGGTGGAAGTCGTGACCGGTCGCTTCCTTGATGCGGCGGCAAACCTCTACATCATCCAGAGGATCAGGGCGCCAGACCCGGATTTTCATGCCTTTGAAGCCGGCGTTTTTGATCTTGACGGCCATTTCGACTTGTTCGTCGAAAGTGACTTGCGCTTGGTCGGCTGCGCCCTTCCAAACACACGTCAGGTAAGCCGTGACGCGGTCGCAGGCGCCACCCAGCAGCTGATACACAGGACGGTTCGCGATCTTCCCTATGGCGTCCCACACTGCATGTTCCACCCCGCCCCATTGCCAGAGGCCATTCTGCAACTGGACGTTGACATTGAACAGGTCCTTACCGATCAGCGCCTCTCTCACCGAACTGAGGGTCCGTAGGGGCGGTCCGGCGAAGGAATAACCGGTAATGTCCGCATCGGTGACCACCTTCACCACGGTGTAGCGATTTTGCACGCCCGCCGAAACCGCCGCTTCGCTAGTGGGAATGCTGATCTCAAATAGATCGACCCCCGTGATACGCACTGGCTTTACGGCTGCGCGAAGCGTCTGTATGGCGCCGAAGCCGGCGGAATAGTGAAGAAAACTCCTGCGCGTCGGCTTAGGCACGGATTCGATACTCCTTGATTGCATCCTCGTTCAAATCAAGACCCAGACCCGGAAGATCGGGAAGCAAAACGAAGCCATCTTTGATGACGAAAGGTTGCGGCGTACGTACCAGTTTCCGCGCCGGGGCCCACTGCTCCTCGGGTAGATTGGGACCGCCTATTATTTCCTGCCACTCGCAATTGGCCATGGCGCAACCGGCTTGTATGTAACCGGCGAGCGATAGCGATGCCGTGCCATGTTGAATGCACGGAATACCGAATGCTTCAGCCAGGATGGAGATTTTCCGAGCCATCCAGATGCCCCCGCAGATGCGAGTGTCCGGCTGCAAGACGTCGTAAGTTTTATTGACCAGGAATTCGACAAACTCGTATGTGCTCTTGGCAAGCTCTCCGCCCGTGATCAGGATGTCAACCTCTTCGGCTAAACGGGCCGGCCCATAGATGTCATGTCCATCGAAAGGCTCTTCTACCCAATAGGCATCATGCTTCTCGAGTCCCCGGCAAACCTGAAGCGCGGTTGGATAATCCCAAACCCAGCCTGGCCTGACGGCGGTTCGGTCCAGCATAATTTTGAAGCCCGGTCCCACTGCGGCGCGCATGACCCCTACCATGTCGACATCGTCCATCGGATGCGGCCGCCAGGCGCGAACCTTGATGCCCGTTATGCCGGCATCCTTCAGCCGGACGGCAAACTTAGCCTGGGTCTCGTATGGAATTTCCGATTGGTCGGATTCGACAGTCCTGGCAGTCTCGGACGCCGGTTTCGGCCCCGCCCAGACGGTAGTCCGGTACACACGTAGTTTGTCCCGTGTGCCCCCCAGCAACTTGGCCACGGGACGGCTCGCGACCTTTCCAATGGCGTCCCAGATGGCGTGCTCAACACCCGACCAAATTTGGACGCCGGATTCTCCACGCTGCATTTGAAGCCGCTCGACATGGCGATCGATGGCAAACAAATCTTGCCCGACGAGGGTAGGTTTAACCCAGCGCTGGAGGATCTCGTTGGGACAAGGGATAAAGGAGGTTCCGGTGATTCCAGCATCCGTATGCACCCGGCTCACACCGTACTCATATACCCGTGGATCGTTTAATTCATCGCCCCCGTTTTTCGGTATGCGTACTCGAAAGGACTCGATGTCGGTAATACGAACCGTATGAACTTCGGCGCTGAGAGCTCGTACGGGATCGAGAAGCGGCATGGTCAGGGCTGCCGCGGCGCCTTGTAAAAATGATCTGCGGAAAAGTGATCTGCGATTCAGCATTCAAAGGTCAACTTCGATCATTAGAAATAAATTTTACCGGCAAGCTGCAGGATGCGCGGAGGCAAGGTACTGTTTACTATGCCGAAAGTGGCGGGCTGATTGACGACCGTGCTAATCCCGCTGAACTGCGTATGGTTCCAGATATTGAAAAATTCAGCACGGATTTGAAGCCGGCCGGCCTCTCCGATCTGCGGAATGGCAAAATTCTTGTTGACGCCCGTATCCCATTCGTTGATCCCGAATCCGCGCTGTGTGTTGCGGCCCAGGTTCCCGAAAGCGCCCTTAGCAGGAGTGGTGTACGCGGCTGTCGAAAACCCCAAAAGATTGTTGGTGCGCGGATTCAGCATTTCCGTGGGCAATCCGGTGGCGTTCCCGCGTTGGTTTGAGGTGCCGACTTCCGCGATATCTCCGCTGGTTGTTATCGACAGCGGCATTCCCGATTCGAACGTTGTAATTCCACTTAGCTCCCAGCCGCCGAGAACTCCATCCAAAATCCGATTGGGTATGTCGAAGCGCCGGCCATGACCGAAAGGCAGGTCCCAAACGTAACTGGCAGTGAAGTTGTTGGGAGTATCTGTATTGCAGAGGGCGCGCTCGATTCGACGATTGTACTGATTCTCGCCTGAGTTCCCCGGATCGCCGCTGTCCATACATTTGGAACGAGTATAGGCAATCGTATACGACAGGCCTCCCCTCAGACGCTGCTCTAATTTGAGATACACGCCGTTGTAATCAGACCATTGAAAATTTCCGACTTGCTGAAAAGTCGGAGACAATGCCGGATAAGGACTGCGGGCTGAGAACGCTGTCGGCGTTAAGGGAGCGCCAGGGAGAATAGGCTGGTTCACCCATTGAGTGGCGATCTGTTTCTGCGCCGTGTTGCCTATATAGCCCGCTTCTGCCAGCATTCCTTGGGCGAGTTGGCGCTGAATGCTGAAGTTGTATTGGTAGATGTAGCCATCGCGCTTTTTCAGGTCAACATTCTCCGTAACCGAGGCATTTGTTTGGTTGGGTGGCGGAAACAAATTCGAGAGGGCCAGCTGAGGAACCGTTGAGCTCGACGTGAGATTGGCAGTGACGTAGTAGGGCGCGGTGCTCATCATCGGTTCAATGACGGTCCCGCCGGTATTCAGGGCATAAAACACGCCGCCGCCCGATCGGATGGTGGTCTTTTCACCCAAACGATAGGCGAAGCCGAGCCTCGGTCCCAAGTTATTCGGATCGGTGACGATGGGACGTTGCGGCAGTAGCGCCGGTCCTGTACCCGTAATCAGTCCCGTGCCTGGAACGTAGAAATTGGGGCTGCCGGCAAGCAGTTGGCGACCTGTGGCTAAATCGAAATCAGCCATCCGGCCTCGCCAATTTTGAAAAATTTCGTAACGCAACCCGAGATTTATCGTTAAGCGGTCGGTCACTTTCCAGTCGTCTTGAATGAAGCCGTCGTACTGCGTTCCAATCGCGTACTTGGCAACGCCACCGAAGTTGCCGACGCTCCCGAGGCCGCCGGTCGCGGTTAATGGGTAACCCAAAAGAAAATCGGCGAAGGAGTCGCCAGTGAATGTTCCGCTGAAATTGAACATGCCGTTCTGATTCTGGCCCTGATCGTATCCGACCATGAGACGGTTCACATCGCCTCCGAGCTTGACGCTGTGAGCCCCGTTGACCCACGTCACAGTTTCGCCAAGCCGATAGTAGAGGTTATTTTGGACGATGTACGTTCCATAGCCGACGAAGCCGCTGGAGGCCGCCGGAGTGCCCGGAGCATAGCCACTCAGAGTGATGTTCGGAAGCGTGTATTGGCCAGGTTGCGCCGCTAGATTTTTCAGACCGAGTTGGGCCGCATAGTTCGTGCTAGTCCGGTCTCCATCGCTCTCGCGGGCGAGAAACGCTTGCGTAAAGGAGGCCCTGGTTTCGCTGATGAGATTGGGTGAGATCACGTCAGTGTATCCAAGAACCAAGAAGTGAGTACGATCCGGACGAATCACGCCGAGCCCGGAACGATACGCCGCATTCCCAAGATCGTCAGTCGCGTAAGAGTAGCGGCCAAAGAAACTCTTCTGTTCGTTGAAGTGATGGTCCAGGCGGACAGTAAACTGATCACGCCGCTCGATGTCGCTGGGAGTCGCGAGGAAATTGGCGCCAGGACGCGAGATATTGGGTACGGGGAAATATTGTAAGAGCTTCGATGAGATTGGATTGAAGCGAGAAGTTGGAATGACGTCGCCAGGGAAGGGAGCGTTCGCGTTGAGTGGATCACGAACTATTTTCCCGGTGCTGTTGAAGTTGCCCGCAGTCATCGGCGTGGTGGGAATAAGCCCTTGCAGAATATCGCCCGTACTGGCACGCCTACCTTCGTAGTTCCCAAAGAAAAACGTCTTGTCTTTTTTGATTGGCCCTCCGAAATTGCCACCGAACTGGTTATAAGAAAAGCGAGGCTTTCCGGTCCTGGGCTGAAAAAACTGTCCGGCCTGAAACGCACGATTCCTGACGAAGTCATAAGCGACTCCGTGAAATTGATTGGCGCCGCTTTTTGTCACCAGCTCGATACTGGATGCGCCGTGGCCATAGGAGGCGTCCATAAAATTGACCTGCACGGTAAACTCCTGGAGCGCGTCGAGCGAGAGAGCAATGGCCGGATTGAAAACGTTGGCGACCGTGAAATCGGCTCCATCGAGCATGGTATCGGTGGAAGTGTTTCGGACTCCGCCGATCTGGATGGACCTGCTGTCCATGACACTGCTGCCGCCTGCCACTTTGACGGCGCCGGGTGTAAGCGCTACCAGGTCAAAGAAATTTCTGTTGTTCAGCGGCAGCTCGAGAACGGTACGGTTCGAGATGGCTGTCCCGAGAGCCGCCGTGTCGGTTTGAAGAAGGGGAGCGGTGGCCGTCACCTGAACCTTGTCCGACACGGAACCGATTTCCAGCGAAAAATCCGTTCGTGCTTCCTTGTTCACGTCGACCACCAGCGCCGCGAGTTCAGCAGTCTTGAACGAGGGAGCAGACACCGTAAGCCGATAAGTTCCGGGCGGAACAGCGTTAAACCGAAAATTTCCGGTTTGGTCTGTCGTAAAGGTTCGAGTTTCTCCGGTGTTTCCATTGACCGCGGTGACGGTTGCACCGGGCAGTACCGCCTTTGAGCTATCGGTTACCGTGCCGAGAATCGTTCCGCCACCGTACTGGGCTAATAGCCAGCAGCAGGACGCAAAGAGAAGATACACCACTCGGATTTTCAACATGAAAATTCCCCTGACGGAATCAGACCTTCGATTTGAGGCAGCAACATTATGAAAGAATATAACGCCCTCGTCAAGCAGAAATTGAAAGGATTATACGGATTCCGAAACGCCCAAAAACTCTGAATATCAAATAGCCCTAATAAGTATTGGTAATCGACGCACACGGTTGCGGATCGACGTTTCATTTTTTGAAACTGATTTCGTTTTATTGTTGACGGCCTGATTGAGATGACATATATTCCTTAAAGTTGCAGGCCGGAAGACAACCTTTCGCCGCAAGAAAAAAGGAATGCTATGAAAGCTCTCTACTGGTTAGAAGCGTTTGCGATTCTGGCAGCTTTCAGCCTTACTGCTTCGGCCCAAACAGCCCAACTTACCGGTACCGTTAGCGATCAGACCGGCGCGCTTGTTCCGGGAGCGAAAGTAACGGCTACTAATGTCGCCACCAGTGTTGCGCGCTCCAGTACTACGAACAGCAGCGGGAATTATCTCATCACGGCTTTATTGCCTGGCAGTTATCAGGTTACGACCGAGGCCTCGGGTTTCAAGCAAATCAACCAGGGCCCGATCACATTCGCCGTCGACCAGGTGGCGCGTCTCGATTTTGCATTGGAGGTGGGTGAAGCGAAGGAAAGCGTAACTGTTTCAGCAACCGCCGTCCTCCTGGACTCAGACACCAGCACGATCGGCACGGTCATCGAGAATAAGCAAGTCGCTGATCTGCCACTCAACGGGCGTGATCCGTTGAACCTCCTGGCACTGAGTCCGGGCATCCGGCTCCAGTCGGGATTCGGAGGTGTTTTGACAGCTGGCGGAACAAGTCAGAGCGGCGCCTGGTCCGGCTTTTCGTTCAACGGGGGCATCGCCGGCGCGAATCCAATAATGGTCGAGGGACTTTCTCTGGATATCCTGCAAATGAATCTTCCCTCTTATGTTCCGCCGGCGGACGCAACTCAAGACTTCCGTGCGCAGACCGATACGTTCTCGGCGGAGTATGGAAGGTCAACCGGCGCCGTGATCAACTTCAGTATTAAATCGGGAACGAACCAATTTCACGGATCGGCTTACGAGTACCTGGAAAACACCGTCCTGAACGCCAATACTTTCTTCCAGAACAGGTCCGGCGCGCCTCGACCGCAGTACATTCAAAATCAATACGGCGGCTCCCTCGGCGGCCCAATCAAAAAGGATAAGACATTCTTTTTTGCAAATTTCGAAGAGTACGAAGTTCGGCAGGGTACACCATCGCTCCTTACTGTTCCGACGGCGTTGCAACGGGCGGGAAACTTCTCACAGACTCGGACCGCAGCCGGAGACCTGGTTTCTATCGCCGACCCGACTACAACCATGCAGCAGGCAAATGGAACTTATACGCGCCAAGTCTTTCCCGGCAATATAATTCCGGCCGGGAGGATCAGCACGGTGGCGGCGAACGTCGCACAGCTTTTCCCTTTGCCAAATGTGGCAGGCACTCCGCTCACTAATCTCAACAACTACTCGGGAGTCACGACGACACGAAACAATCAACAGAACGCAGTTGGCAAGTTCGACCACAATCTAAGCGATCGTTGGAAGATCTTCGGCACATACGCAAAGCTTTGGGACCAGCCCATCACGGGAAATCCGTTCCCGGCGCCGATCAACTTCACAAGGGCACAAACCGACGACCATAATCAAGCGACGCTCTCCGCGACGGCAGTGCTGAGTCCTCGGGTAATTGTAGAACTCCATTCGGGCTTCGCGCGAGTCGCAGAGTACGGGGTTCCGAATTCGTTGGGATACGACATCACGAAGCTCGGATTCCCACCGTCGCTCGCCAACTCGACTCAGATTCAGAGCTTTCCGGCGTTCAACATCACCGGCTTGACTTCTATCGGTAGCGCTAACTCCGCGGGAGAGAATGTGGGCGCTTTCAATAGCTGGAGTGAGCGTGGGTCTCTGACCTGGGTGAAGGGTTCGCATACGCTTAAATTCGGTGCGGACTTCAGGGTCCAGCAGATGAATATGACTTTCGAAAACTCGCTCGAGCCGATATTCAACTTCACGAATCAGATGACGGCTCTCAATCCACTTAGCCTGAATAGCGCTAGCGGTGTTCCGATGGCTTCGTTCTTGTTGGGGGATGTTTCCACGGCGTCCGGCGCGAAAAGCCCGGCCTTCGCCGATCAACGGAAATACCTGGCTCTCTTTGCGCAAGACGACTGGAAGGTGTCTCGGCGGTTCACCGTGAATGTGGGAGTGAACTATAGCCTCGAGTTCCCGATCACGGATCGCTACAACCGCGAGATGTGGTTCGATCCGAACGTTTTGCTTCCGATCAGTACTCAGGTCGGCTCACCAGTACGTGGGGGATTCCAATTTGCAACTCCGAGCCAACGTTCTCCGACCGATCTCTATCTGCGGCAGTGGGGTCCGCGATTGGGCTTTGCCTACAAGTTGTTCTCTCATACGGTTATCCGAAGCGCCTATGGTCTCTTCTGGATTCCGGCGGACCTTTCCCAAGTGGTGGGCGCCAGTGGAGCGCCCGGCTGGCTTTTGAGCACGCAGATGCTGACGACGCTGAACGGTGGACTTACGCCATTCAACACGCTCGATAACCCATTTCCGCAGGGCATCCAGGATCCGCCGGGGAGCTCTCAGGGCGCCAACTCATTGCTTGGGCAATCCGGCCAGGCGAATAGCCGCTCCTATCACGCCGGCTACATGCAGCAGTGGAATTTCAACATCCAGCAGCAACTCTCGCGAGACGCCATGCTCGAGGTAAGTTATATCGGAACTGCCGGGGTTGGTCTTCCAGCGGGATTCGCGGCGCAATCGAACCAGTTGCCGGATCAGTATCTGGGTCTTGGTTCGAGGCTGACGCAGAGTGTTCCCAATCCGTATTATGGGCTGATTCCGACGGGGACGCTTTCTCAGGCGCAAGTTCAATATGGCCAGCTATTAGTCCCGTTCCCGCAGTTCGGCACTCTGTTCGATGAGGTTAATCCAGTCGGTCACTCGAGCTACAACGCATTTGAAACGCAGTTTAAGCAGAGCTTTGGAAGCTCGCTCATCACGGCGTCTTATACTTTCAGCAAAGCGATCGGAAATACAGAGGCTCGCTTGGACACCGGTGGTAACAGTTCCGGATACATGGACAATTATAATCGTGGGCTTAGCCGGTCATTGGCTACCTATGACATCCCGCAGCGTCTTGTGATTGGTTATAACCTGGAGGCGCCTTTCGGCAAGGGGAAACGCCTTCTCGGGAACTTGGGACGATTCGACCGCCTTGTCTCCGGATGGCAGATAAACGGGATTTACACGGCACAGAGCGGCACGCCGCTGGCTTTCACAAGCAGCACGAATCTTACTGGAAATTACAACGCTATAACTGATCCTTACGGAACGTTTGTGTCTAATTCCGTCCCCAACGTCAGCGGGAACCCCGCGTTGCCAGGCTCCGCCATCAGCCGGCTTAATGGATGGTTCAACACCGGTCTGTTCAGCCAACCAGCGCCATACACTTATGGCAATGCGGGCCGGACATCACCGAATGTTCGAACCGAAGGAACGAATAATCTCGACCTCAGCATATTCAAAAACAATCGCTTCGGGCCCGAGAACCTTTTCAATCTGCAGTTCCGGGCGGAGGCTTTCAACGTTCTGAATCGCGTGCAGTTCGGCGCGCCCGGGGTGACTTTTGGCGCCTCCACTTTCGGTGTGATAAGCACCCAAGCGAACAATGCACGGCAGATTCAATTGGTGCTCAGACTCGATTTCTGATTCGATGCGGCGGAAGGGAAAATTTATGTAATGGTCGATCGAAGAGGTAATTCGAGCACGTTTCGGAAGCCCGCGACCACGATGAAGCAATTGATGCTGGTTATTTTCTTGGCTCAAGTGGCGGTTTGTCAGAGCGCTGCCCAGGGTCCTGCCAGAACGGATTTCTATTTTGCCAAACAACAGTTTGAACGGCTTTGCCAAGGATGCCATGGTAAAGAGGGCGCGGGTGGGGACCGTGCTCCGGCGCTGATCAACGATCGGGGATTGCGAAGCCGGAGTGAAAGCCAGATCGCGGACATCATCAAGAACGGCTTGCCCGGAGGCATGCCAAGCTTTCCTTTACCTCCGAACGAACTGCAGTCACTTGCCGGCTGGATTCGCTCACTGAACGTGTCGGCATTCGACAGCAAGCCGAGCGGCGACGTGGCCGCCGGGGAAAATTTCTTTTTCGGCAAAGGGCAGTGCGGTACCTGCCATATGGTCCAGGGACGTGGGCAGGTGAATGGACCTGATTTGTCCGATGTCGCCCGAAAATCAACCCTTCGCGAGCTCGAACTTGTCCTGGATAATCCAACCTCACAAATGGGGGTTCATACAACCCCAACGTGTCCGAGTTGGGCCTTCTGTCCGGACGAGGTTTGGGCGGTAGTGGATGTGCACTTGCGGAATGGCTCTACCTTGCGCGGTTTCGCCCGCAACCGAGCTGAACATGATCTTCAGCTCGAAACCTTCGATGGAAAAATGCATTTGCTGGGGGACACGGAGTACCAGGACATTACGCGCGAAAAAAAGTCGTACATGCCTCCGCTCCAGTCCACGCCGGATGAGCGAAGAGATCTGATCGCATACCTAAGTGGTTTAGGCGGTAATGCCGTAGGGCCGCTGAAGTTTGAAGCCGACCGGGCATCTTCCGAGGCGATACGGGCCGTTGTCAATCCGACTGCGGGAGAGTGGCCCACTTACAACGGGATTCCGGGAGGCAACCGCCATAGCGCCTTAACTCAGATCAACACCCAAACTGTAAAGACTTTGCAGTTGGAATGGGTTCATTCGCTGACAGGTTCAGGACTAGAGACCACTCCGCTTGTAAGTGGGGGCGTCATGTACGTCAGCGCGCCTGGTGACGTGTGTGCTCTTGATTCGCGTACCGGACGTGAAATCTGGTGCTACTCGCGTTCGACAGACCAAATGCCGGCCGGGAGTGGAGGACACGCCAATCCAGCTACTCCCGGACGCGGCGGTGGAGACGAAGCCCTCCAGCCAAACCGCGGGGTGGCGCTGCTCGGCGACCGTGTTTTTTTTGCGACCGGCGACGCGCATCTGGTCTGTCTCCATCGCCTGACCGGAGGCGTGCTGTGGGATATCAACATGCCCGATACTCCGGGCCGATACAGCGCGACTTCCGCTCCTCTGGTTGTGGGTGACTTAGTTGTTTGCGGAATCGCCGGCGGGGACGGTCCTTTATTGGGTTTCCTGGCGGCGTATAAGGCCAGAACTGGCGAACTGGCATGGCGCTTCCGGACAGTGCCCAAACCTGGAGAACCAGCGTCCGAAACGTGGACAGGGAAAGCGATCGAAACCGGCGGCGGCGCTACCTGGATGACGGGGTCCTATGACCTGGAGACGGATACCCTCTACTGGGCTGTCGGAAACCCCTTTCCAGCCACCGACGGCGATGAGCGCAAAGGAATCAATCTCTATACAAATTGTGTGCTTGCGCTCGAAGCGAAGACGGGCAAGCTGCGCTGGTTTTACCAGTTCACCCCGCACGATCTTCACGATTGGGATGCGACCGAGCCATTAGTGTTGGTGGACACGCGATATCAGGGCCGCGACCGGAAATTGCTTTTGCAGGCGAATCGAAATGGATTCATCTATGTTCTCGACCGGACGACCGGCGAACTGCTACTCGGTAAGCCGTTCACCAAGAAGTTGAATTGGGCAAGCGGGATCGGCCCGGATGGGAAGCCGCAGCTGCTTCCTGCGAATAAGCCGACAAGAGCAGGCATAAAGACGTGTCCGGCGGTGCGCGGCGCCACCAACTGGTACTCCACGGCTTTCGATCCGGAGACGAACTTTTTCTATGTGATGACCGTAGAGGATTGCAGCATTTATAAGCAATCTCAGAGAGGAGGGTACGAAGGCTATCGTGATCCGTCCGATCCCGGATTGAAATACTTGCGGGCCTTTGACATCTCTGCTGGAAAAGTCGTCTGGGAAGTCCCGCAGGTTGGCCCGCAGGAGGCGAACTACTCGGGCGTTCTTTCTACTGCCGGGGGTATCGTTTTTTTCGGCGAGACCGGTGGCGGTTTTGCGGCGGTCGATGCCAGGACGGGAAAGACTCTTTGGACGTTCAAAGCGACTGAAGCATGGAAGGCTTCGCCGATGACCTACATGATGAACGGACGGCAGTACGTGGCGATCGCGTCCGGCAGCAACATCTTGTCGTTTGCGCTGGCTGGCCGTTAGACCAAATCAGGAGGAATAGTGAATCGCAGATCATTTCTTAAAGTAGGCGGCGCTTCCACACTGTCGCTTCCGGCACTCGCTTTTCAAAACGAAAAAAGCAAGCTCAAAATAAGCGGCGTCCGAATCGTGACGACACGACCGAAACGTCCTCTCCCCAAGTACACTCCAGCGGCAGGGTCATGGTCGACTAGCGGGGTAGAAGTGGCGAATCCGATGTCGATCTACCAGGAGTACAAGGCGACCCGTTCTCTGTGGAACCCCGACCCCGGTAAGTTCGGTGGATTCACGGTTGAGATCTCCACCGACAAAGGTCTGAAAGGATACGGGAGCGGCGGTCCGGGCGGCGACGCCGTCATTCAGCAGCACCTGGTCAAACTTCTTATCGGTGAGAATCCCTTCAACATCGAACGAATCTGGGATATCCTCTATCGCTCCACGATGCCTTATGGACAGGCAGGCATTGCGATCAATGCGATCAGCGGGGTTGACCTCGCGCTCTGGGACTTGGTCGGGAAGGCGCTCGACCTTCCGGTCTACGAATTACTTGGCGGGGAGACCAAGGCTCGGATTCCCGCCTATTGCACCGGTAATGACATCGAACAGCATTTGAAATTTGGATACAAACGACTGAAACTGGCAATGGCGTACGGGCCGGTTGACGGCTTGGAAGGCCAGAAGAAGAATCTGGAGCTCGTGAAAACCACCCGCGGGTCGCTCGGGCCGGACGGTGACATCATGCTCGATTGTTATATGGCTTGGAACGAGCAGTACACGATCGAGATGGCCGCGTTTGTGGATCCTTATCGCGTTTATTGGATGGAAGAGTGCTTGCAGCCTCGCGATTACGAGGGTTTCGGCCGCCTCCGCGCCGCGATCAAATCCACTCGTATCGTAACCGGTGAGCACGAATATACGAGATATGCATTTCGTCAGCTGTTGGACCATCGCGGCGCCGCCATCTGGCGGCCGGATATACACTGGTGCGGCGGGTTGACCGAATTGCGGCGGATTGCCGCGCTTGCCGCTGCCTACGATATCCCGGTGATTCCACATGGAGGCGGGGCGTTCGATTCCATTCACTTCATTCTGGCGACGCCGAATAGCCCCTGGGCGGAAACGTTTATGCCGCCGCCGGGGGGACCTGATGAAGTGTACAAGCGGTTTGAAGAAGACAATCACATCACTCGCGGGCCGGAGGGCATTTATGCGCGTCCGTCGGATCGTCCCGGCCTGGGTTGGGATATCGAAGTGACTTAAGGACAAGATGGCGCCGGAGCGGATTGGCTTAGATGATGGCCACCGCTCTTACGGGCGCGGCCGAAGCTCCGCGCCACTTAATGGGCAGCACGCTTACGGTGAAAGAGTGATAGGGCGCGGGAATCTCGTGGAAGTTGCACATGTTCTCGAGGTGATAGTATTCGCGCTCTCGCATTACGCGATGTGCTTCCCAGAATTTCTTACGCTCGAACATATTGGGAACCGGCGGATCGAAACCGATGGCGTCGATTCCCATCACTTTCACGCCACGGTCGAGAATATGGTGAACGCCTTCTTTGGTCATTCCAGGGTGGTCGGTGAGATAGCTCTTCTCGAATCGTTTCTTTGCTGAGTCGGTGCGAATGAGAACGATGTCCAGTTCTTTGATCCGATAGCCGCCGAGCTTGCGTTCGGCTTCCTCCAGATCGGTCACCGTGATTTCGTCGCCCGGACCCTTGTGGGTCAAGTCCAGAACTACGCCATCGCCGTAGCAATAATCGATCGGAATCGCTTCGGCGCGCGGCGCATCGGGTTTCACGTGGCCCCAGGAGTCCATGTGTGTGCCGATATGATCGCCCGTGACGATCACGCAGTGATTACAGATTTCGTCCACGCCATATTGGTCCGTGCCAATACTCAACGCCATTTCGCGGTGAGTCTCCATATCCATAATCACGGGTTTTACCACGTTAGGGTAGGTCATCATACCCTTGTAAACTTCCATGCTGAGGTCAATGAGCTTCCTGGTCATGATCGTGCTTCTCCTGTTTCAATCAAATCAACCGAACTCGGCTGTATTTACTTCCCGACCCATCCGCCGTCAACGTGAATCGACTGACCGGTCAAATAGCTCGATTCGTCGGAGGCGAAAAAGGCTACTACGGTACCGATTTCGCGCGGCTGTCCCGGTCTTCCCAGCGATATCTGAGCAAGAACGCCGGGCAGCAGATCCGGGCGTTTCATCACCCAAGCGGTCATGTCGGTATCGATCAATCCGGGATGGACACAATTGACACGAATTCCAAGCGGCGACATTTCCGCGGACATATTGCGTGTCAGCGCTTCGAGCCCGAGCTTGGCGGGAGCGTAATGCGTGCGCCCCGGCAGGATCTTGCCGGCCTGCACCGAGCCGATGTTTACGATCACGCCCTTCCGTCCCGCCCCCACCACTTTTCTGCAAACGACTTGCGAACAGAGCCATTCGCCTCGCAGGTTCACGTCAACCAGCCGGGTCCACTGGTCATCCGTCAATTCGAGAAAGGGGACGATGGTTTCGACGCCGGCGTTGTTGACGAGAATGTCGATGGGCCCGAGTTCTTTCCAGACTCGATCGACCATCGCTTCGACGTCGGCCCGCTTGGCGACATCGCCTTCCACAGCAATCGAACGGCGTCCTTTTTCGCGAATCGATCGCACGACCTCTTCCGCCTGTTCGGCATTCTCCAGATAGTTGATGGCGATGTCGCTACCCTCTTCTGCCAGCACCTCGGCAATTCCGCGGCCGATTCCCCGGCCCGCTCCCGTGACCAGCGCGATTTTGCCTTTAAGCTTCATGGCTATTCTTCTGTTTTTCCCTGAGTTGCTGACGGCTGATGGTTTCGAGCAAGTAAGTGGTGAGTTCGTCGCGGGTTTGCGCCATGGACTCTTCTGTCCAGGAGAGAAATCCGCTCTTCGTTTTGAAGCCGAGTTCACCTTTCTCTACATGCGACGTCAAGGTAGACGAGGGGAGAGGCGAAGAATTAATTCGCGGCAGCACGTACTTCTGAATGGCAAAGGTCAAATCCAGACCGACCAGATCGGCATTCGCAACCGGGCCAAGGACTGGGAGCCTGAGACCAAAGCTATTGCGTACCGCCATATCCACAGTTGCCGCATCGCAGATGCCTTCGTCAATCAAGGCGAACGCCTCGCGCCAAAGCGCATGCTGCATGCGATTAGCGATAAATCCGGGCACATCTTTTTGGACGCGGACGGGAACTTTGCCTGCGGCTCGCAACATCTCGACGGCCGTGTCCATGTGCTCCGGCTCAGTCAAGGCCGTTCGAGTGACCTCTACGAGCGGAACCAGGAAGGGCGGTTGATAAAAGTGCATTCCGAGAATGCGATTTTGCCGCTTGGCCTTGGCGCCGATTTCGGTAATGCTGATGACTGACGTGTTGCTACAGAGGATCGTCCCGGCAGGACACAAACGGTCGAGTTCCGCGAATAAGTCTTGCTTTAGTGACAGATCTTCGGTGATCGTCTCAACAACCAGGCTTGCGCCTTGACAGGCTCTCTCGAGATCGGCCGTGATGCTGATTCGATCCAGAATGGCGGGAATGTTACTTGATTCGACCAGCCCATATTCGGACATCCGGGCGAGGTTTGCTTGAATTCGTGGTTTGGCGGCATCGAGTTTGGCCGCCGTCCGGTTGTGCAGTGCCACGGTGTGCCCGTGAGCCGCAAATACCTGGGCGATGCCGGGGCCCATCATACCGGCGCCTATGACAGCAATTGCGTTCATCTTCTCACCCGCTAACGATAGCTCTTATCATCGACATGACTTAGATCCGTGCTGTCACTCAGCACGCCCAGCGTTACGATGGCGAAGGTAAACACTGACGTCCCTGGCTCGAGATGTCCGCCAAAAGCTTTATCGGGATTTGCTAATGTCATGTGAGCATGAATTTTGCCATCGATCACGTATCCGTTCATGCTGATCAGGTCGGCGGGCGCGGTTGGATTCCGGACGAATGTATTCTTGGACGGAAACTCCCGATTGGACACCTGATGCACCTGATAGCCTCGCACCGAACCTGCCCCCGAGAGGATCACGGCATTGCGGATTTTTTTCTCTTTCACTATTTTTTCGAAGCCGGCAAGTAGATCGGTGTTGAATTTGAATCGCAGAATGACCACGCGTTGAAACTGGCTGTCGATGGCGTAGACTTCCGGAATTTTTGGACTGAGGGGTTTCGTGTCGTCAGAGGGATTCGTGGCTGCGTTGACGATCTCGTGCCTCGTTTCCTGCGAAAAAATCAGGCCGGCCGTGCTAATCAGAAGCAGCAAAATTTTCATGCCAAAAAGCTCCTCAGTGGACATCGTGGATGGGATAGATATTCAATCATGTTGGAAGCACCATGGATTTTCTTGTTCACATGGAAGTACTCGTAAGCGCGATTGAAGGGACAGAGACGCTCGCCACGCTCTTGCGGCAGGAAACGCAGCGGGCTCGCGAGCTAGCCGCAGCCGGAATACTGCGACGTTTATGGCGAGTTCCCGGCCGGCGCGCCAATTGGGGAATCTGGAGCGCGACTTCGCCAGACGAGTTACACACCGCCATTTCGTCTTTGCCCCTCTTTCCCTATCTCAGCGTGACCGTGCACCCGCTGGCCACTCATCCCAACGATCCGCTCGGTTTTTCGCAACATACCGGGTGTTAAGAAGCCGGCTTGGCCGGATGCCACAACCGCAAGTCGGTTGTTTTCTCGTAGCCCTTGCCGTCCGGGAAACTGACTAGCTCGAATTGCATGCCCCAGGGAGACAGAAAATAGATCCAGGTCTGTCCGGCATTGGGTCCGACCGTTCTGAACGTCGGTGCACCCAGGGTGCGGACTCCCTTCGCCTTAAGATACTCGAGCGCGGCGTTGAAATCATCGACATAGAAGGCCAGGTGATGGCCGCCGACGTCGCTGTTCTTCGGGATGACGGCATTCTGATCGGGTGATTCGTATTGAAAGATTTCGAAATTCGGTCCATACTGGCAGCGAAAAAACCGCAGCTTCCGCATGACGCTGCGGGGGTGAACATTCAGGTGAGTGGCCATCCAATCGTCCTCGGCGACAAAGGGTCCGAGTTCGAACATGTATTGGCAGCCGATCACGTCGACGAAAAACTGTGTTGCTTGCTCCAGATCCGGCACCGTAAAGCCGATATGCTCGGTTCCTTGCAATCCGGGAATGCTCATGCGGTTGCCATATTATCATTGGCTGATAGAAATATCATTAGCAGAGCCAGGGAAAGGCTTCGTCGGGTACAACACATGCAAATCTCACGGATGCAAATCGCCGAGTGCGCCATTCCGCTTCCGAAAATTCTGCGGTTGGGTCCAGTCGAGATCCGCACCCGCGACTACATACTAATTCGGATCGAGACAACCTCGGGAGCCTTCGGGGAAGCGATCGGATATCCGCGCGGGACGCCGCTCTTTGAGACCGTGGCCTCAATGGGGAAACGCATTATGGGCGCCGATGCATCCATGCGGCGCGAGGTGCTGGTGAAGCTGGAACAATCGAATGTTCCGGCTAGAGCCGCTCTCACCAGGGGATTAAGCCTGCTGGACATTGCTCTTTGGGACATCGGCTGCAAGCAGGCCGGGCAACCGTTGTTCCAAGTTCTGGGTGGATTGCGGAGGAAGGCCGAGACGACGGTTGTGGCCGGGTACTATGTCGATCAACGCTCCATCGCCGATGTGGTGGACGAGGCGAGGCGGTTGGCCGATGAGGGTTGCCGCCGCATGAAGATCATGTTGAAGGGCGATGATCCGGTCTTCGATCGCAAGTACGTCTCCGCCGTATCGGAAGCGTTGCCGGGACAGATTGGCGCCGACGCGCATTGGACCTGGTCGACACTGACAGAAGCGTGGCGGCTGTGCCGCGATCTGGACGAGATGGGCCTGGCGTTTCTCGAAGATCCATTTTCGGCAACCGATATTAAGTTGACACATGAACTGCGGCGCCGACTGCGCACCCCTATCGCTGCGGGCGAAGACCTATACGGAGCGGGGGCGCTTTCCGAGTTGGTGAGCGGAATCGACATTCTGCGGGTGGATGCGACCACTTGCGGCGGCGTTACGGGCGCGATTGCAGCCATCAATCTGGCCAGCGCAGCCGGCCGGACTGTGCTGCCGCATGTGTTTCCGCCCCTGCATGTCCATTTGGCTTGCGCCTTTCCCAACGTGGAAGGCGTGGAAACAATTCCGGAGCAATCCGGCGCAGACCCGCTGCAGAGTTTTTTAAAAGATATTCCTGCTTCCAGGGATGGCGAAATGTCTGCGAGCAGGGAGCCGGGTGTCGGAATCTCGATCGATTGGGACGCCGTCGAAAAGCTAGCCCGGCGCAGCGTCACGGTAACAGCGGATACTTAAATAAATGCTGGGAGAAGCAAAGACAGCCGAGACTTCTGACAGAGACTTGCGAACGGCGACGCTCGATAGAGAAAAAGGAGGAAAGAGCGAGTCGAAGCCGCGGGTGCAGTCCGCCCTACGCACGATTTCTATCGTCCTCGCCGTCGCGGAGAGCAGTAACGGGTTAAAGGTTAAAGAAATCCTGGAGAAATTGGGGCTGTCGCGGCAGGTGACCTATCATTTGATCCACACCCTGCAGGCCACCGGCATTATTCGGAAGAACGAACATAACCGCTACGTTCTGGGTCTTGCCGCCGCCATTATTGCGGACGGATTCCAGAGGCAGCTGGCGCCTCCGGAGCATCTTGCGCCGCGGGTTCGATCGATTGTCGCGGCCACTCGCGAAACAGCGTACGCCGGCGGCTGGGTGGATGGCGAGATCGTTGCGCTCGCTACCGCACCGGGCGAATCGCCAGTCGGCGCGGCGCAGGTTCCGCAAGGTTACAGCGGTTATGCCCATGCTCGCGCTTCGGGAAAACTGCTGCTGGCCCTAGCCAACCCTGCGGTATGCAAGGCTTACCTGGACAAGCACCCCTTGGAGGCGAGAACCCCCAACACCATCATGGACCGGGACAAGCTCATGCAAGAGTTCGAACTGATTCGAGCGCGCGGATATTCAGTGGACGAGGAGGAGTTTCACGAAGGACTGGAATGTCTGGCGGTGCCGGTGGCCGGACTGGGGGGGAGATTTGTGCTCGGTATCTCTGTTCCTCGGGAGCGTTTTCAGGCGAATTTCGAACGCTATCTGAACGTGCTGTTGACAGCGGCACGAATCGAAAATTAATCACCTAATGATGGAGTTGTTAGTTATTGACAATATGTAGGTGAAGTATTAGGTTAAGCTTGGCGATGTCAACTACAGAGACCGACGCACTCGTCAGTAAGAAAACTGCCGATTCTGAGAAGCTGTTCCAGCTGGAGTGTCTGAAGAAGATCATTCAGATTCGGGCAGTCGAGCAATATTCGACGGATTTAAGTCAAGCGACTCCGCCGCGGATTCTCGGATCGATTCACCTTTGCGCAGGGCAGGAAGCAGTGCCGGTAGGCGCGGTGGCCGGTCTTCGAGATGACGACCAAATCATCGCAACCTATCGAGGACACGGCTGGGCGCTGGCATCCGGCCTTCCGACGCTAGAAGTGTTTGGGGAAATTGCCCAGCGGAGCGTCGGCATCAATGGCGGCCGGGGCGGATCGGCGTACATGATGGCGCCCTGGACGCGTTTCATTGGCGAGAACTCGATCGTCGGGGCGGGCGTGCCGATCGGCTGCGGCGTCGCCTTAGCTAATCAGGTGTCCGGCAATGGCCGCGTGGTGGTTGTTTCGCTTGGTGACGGCGCATTCAACCAAGGCGCCACTCACGAGGGGTTGGCCTTCGCGGCGGCGCGGAATTTACCGCTGCTGGTGATCTGCGAAAACAACGGGTGGTCCGAACTGACCGCTACGTCGGAGACCTTCAAGGTTGAGCGAATCGCGCAACGCGCCTCCGGCTACGGGATTCCCGGTATTACGATTGACGGAACGAATCCCGCAGCGGTCAGGGATAGCGTCCGGCAAGCGGCTGAACGAGCCCGGCGCGGGGACGGTCCTGCCTTGCTCGAATGCCGCGTGCCTCGGCTGTGGGGACACTACAACCGGGATATCGAACACTATCGTTCCAAGGAAGACCGCAAAACGGCGGCGGAGCGCGATCCCATCGTTCTGCTGTCCGCCCGGTTGATCGAAGCGGGCGCACTCGATCAAGGAGAGGTGGACTCGCTTCTGGCAGCCGCCAAATCCGAAATGGACGAGCTGGTCACGAAGGTGTTCGCGTCTCCCCTGCCCGATATCGCCACGGCGCGGGATCACGTGTGGGCCTCTCGGACTGCAGCGACAGAGACTTCCACAACGCTAAGTGCTGAGCCGCCGGACTCTGAACCTCGCAGCATGAGCTACATCCAGGCGGTGAACGAAGCCTTGGGGCGCGAACTCGAGACCAGGCCGGAAGTTTTGGTGTATGGCGAGGATGTGGGCAATGCGGGTGGGATCTTCGGCGCCTCGCGAGGACTGCAGAAGACCTATGGATCGCAGCGCGTCTTCGACACGCCCATCTCGGAAAGCGCCATCCTTGGTTCCGCGGCCGGCGCGGCGCTTATGGGCATGAAACCGATTGTGGAGATCATGTGGGCCGATTTCATGCTGGTCGCCCTTGATCAGCTGATTAATCAAGCGGCAAACGTTCGCTATATCACCGGGGGACGCGCCGGAGTGCCGATGGTGGTTCGCACGCAGCAGGGCGCCACTCCCGGTTCCTGCGCCCAGCATTCACAGAGTCTGGAAGCTCTGCTGGCGCACATCCCCGGACTGCGGGTCGCCCTTCCCTCGACACCACAGGACGCCTACGACATTCTTCGTTCCGCCGTTGCCGACCCTGATCCTTGTGTGATTTTCGAGGCAAGGGGCCTGTACCAGACTTCCGGTCCGGTTCGGACTTCCGATTCGCCTCAGCCCATCGGAAAAGCCGATCTGAAGAAATCCGGGGCGGATGCCGTGATCATCACATGGGGCACGATGGTCCGGCACGCTGTCGAAGCGGCGAATGCACTCGAAAACGAGGGCAGCAAGGTCGGCGTGCTCGATTTACGCTGGCTTTCACCGCTCGATGAAGAGGCGATTCGACAGGCGGTTAGCGCTGCCGGAGGCCGGGTGGTGGTAGCACACGAAGCCAATCTGACCGGAGGCTTTGGCGGGGAAATCGTAGCGCGACTGCACGAGATGTTCGATGGCACGCTCCCCTTGCGCGTAAAACGCATCGCGGCGCCGGATATCCGCATGCCTGCCTCGCCGATACTGGCTCAGCAATTACTGCCGGACGCCAGGACGATTGAGGCTGTCACGCGCGCCCTGCTTTCGGAATAAAATTGACTCGACCGCATCATCCGATATAAACTTCCTCCACATAAGGAAAGCGTCACGCTTTCCCGTAAGGTGCTTAGTTCGGGGTCAAAAATTGAATACAACCTGGTTGAAGTTGTCGACAGGCAAGGTATGCCTACTTTTAGCATTCGTGTGCGTTGCATCTCTTTCTGACTTGCACGCTCAAACATTCTATGGCTCCATCGTCGGAACGGTAACCGATCCTTCCGGCGCCAGCGTTCCTGAGGCAGCCGTCAGACTTACAAGCATGGCTACTGCCGAAGTCCGATCGACTCAGACGAGCGGCGACGGCAATTATCAATTCGTCAACCTGGTTCCGGGAAGCTACAAAGTGGACATCGAGAAGACCGGGTTTCGGCACCTCACCAGAGACGGAGTCCAGGTCGAAGTCCAGGCTACCCTCCGCATCGACGCAGCGATGCAGGTCGGTGAAATGGCACAGACACTGGAGGTGACTGCGCAGACGCCGCTCATCCAGTCCGACCAATCGTCGCTTGGCACCGTCGTCGATCAGCGCAAAGTACAGGAGATGCCGCTCAACGGCCGCAACGTGCTCAACTTGGTGACGTTGGTTCCGGGCGTCGTGGCGCAAGGCAGCTCCATGCAAAACCCGACGGGTCAAAACATCAACGCCTTCGGAAATTTCCAGATTAACGGAGCAATCGCAAGCCAGAACGCAACGTTCCTCGATGGCGCGCCGCTCAATTTGGCACAGTCGACGCTTATCCTGCTAGTTCCGACGCAAGACGCCATGCAGGAATTTAAGGTTCAGACCAACAGTATGGGACCGGAGTTCGGGCGCTTCGCGGGCGGAGTGATTAACCTGACTTCGAAGTCCGGTTCAAACGACTTTCACGGGGGCGGATATGAGTTTTTACGCAACAAGGTTCTGAACGCGAATAACTTCTTCAATAACAAGTCCGGAGTTCCGACGCCGGCGTTCACTCAGAACCAGTACGGGGTCAATCTGGGCGGGCCCATCAAGAAAGACAAGACGTTTTTCTTTTTTGCCTGGGAGGGATTTCGCCAGCGCCAGGGTCAGCCCTTCCTGTTGGCTGTTCCGACTCCGCAGCAACGGATGGGCGATTTCTCGAACACCCGGAATAGCAGCGGCCAGTTGATCACCATCTATGATCCGGCGACCAACACCTGTACGAACGCTGCAAACTGCGGCACCGGCGTCATCCGCTCTCCGTTTGCCGGCAACAGGATCCCGGTAACGCGGCTTGATCCGACCGCGAAAATTCTCGCAAACTATTGGGGCCAGCCGAATACAGCGGGCGCACAGTTCACCAATAACAACAACTACAGCAATAACGCGAACGTAGGCGGCAACAACGACCAATACAATGCGCGCATCGATCATAGCGTCAGCGACAAGCAGCGGCTATTCGGCCGTTACACTTACTGGACCAGTCTGAGCCTGCCGATCGAACCTTACGACAATGCCGTTTGCCAGGACCGCTGCACGGAAGGCTGGACGACGCATACGGCCGTGATCGGCGACACTTACTCCCTTTCACCAACTACCGTTTTTGATTTTAGAATTGCCTGGCTGCGTTTCAGTTACTATCGCGACCCAATCTCGATCGGTCAGGATCTCACCACTTTCGGCTTGCCTGCCGCTCTGAATAATCAGGTCTCTTTCAAAGTAATTCCCACCCCGGTTGTGCAAGGCTTCAGCGACGTTTGGACTAGCCAAGCGGCGGGCAGCACGATCCGGCAGGCCGACGATAGTTACTCGTTTTTCCCAAGCGTGACGAAGCTCTCCGGCTCACACTCCATCCGTTTCGGAGGCGAGCTGCGGCGGCAAATCGCAAACTATGTCCAGAGCAACGTGGGCAGTGGGTTGTATAACTTCGACAATCTGTTTACCTCTCAGAATCCCTACGTATCGAACGGAGGCGGTTCAGGATATGGTTTCGCGTCCTTCATGCTCGGATTAGGTTCAAGCGGCAACATTGTCACTCCCGCGCCTTACTCGTATCGGAATTACTATGCCGGCGTCTACATCAACGACACCTGGCAGGTCAGCAAGAAACTCACCCTGAACTATGGTTTGCGATGGGAGCTTCCCTTCCCATCCGTCGAGCGCTATAACCGCTTCACGAACTTGCTCCTCAATTCGCCAAGTCCCATCGGCGCGGCTGCCGGCATGCCGAACCTGATGGGTAGGTTGGGTCTGGTCAGCTCACCGGATAATCCAAGCCGCTATGCTGCCGCCACACACCTCAATCTTTTTGCGCCTCGGCTGGGCGTCGCTTACCGCCTGAATGACAAGACAGTGCTCCGTGCCGGATATGGAATCTTCTACGTCCAGAACGACGGCGTCGGCGGAAGCCAGCCCACCTCCGTCACTCAGAACTGGGTGCCGACGGTCAACAATGAACTCACGCCTGTCTCGGTTCTGAGTAATCCCTATCCCACCGGAATCATTCAAGCGCCCGGACGCAATCCCGTTTATCAGTCGGATTATCTGGGACAAAACATCAGCGCGCCCGTCCAGGGAAATTCGAATCAGCTCTTCGGCTCCGAGCAGCAATGGAACTTCACCATTCAACGTGAACTGGGTTCGGGAATGGCGCTCGAAGCCGCTTATGCCGGATCTAAGGGAACGCACCTGGTCGGCGGCCCCATGATCAACCAGCTCCCCAACCAATATCTTTCCTTAGGTTCTGCTGTCCTCCAGAACCAGGTCAGGAATCCGTTCTATGGGTTGATTCCCTATGGATCTCTTTCCAATCCTACTGTTGCTTATGGACAGCTTCTCCGTCCCTATCCTCAGTACGGAAGCGTCACTATGGCAAACGACGGGAATCGCGATATTGAGTATCATGCCCTTCAAATTAAGCTGGAAAAGCGGTTCGGTTCAGGTGGAACCCTAACGGGCGCCTATGCGTGGAGTAAGCAGACCGGAGATCTCGAGACCGGAATGGGCTGGCTTGAGGCTGGGCCGCTTGCGACCATTCAGGACTTTAACAACTTGAAGAACGAACACGCCGTCTCTGGCTTCGATGTGCCCCAGCGGCTCATCGTCAGCTATGTGTACGATCTGCCGTTCGGTAAAGGCAGGACGTTTTTCGGCGGCGTACAAGGAGTGGCGGATAAGCTCGTCTCAGGGTGGGGCATTAATGGGATTTCCACTTTCCAGGCGGGATTCCCGCTCACCCTCTCCACTGCCTCCAACAACAGCAATTCCTTCAGCGGCAGCAATACCCGGCCGAACTACGTTGGGGGATGCGACGCCGCAGTGAACGGGTCTTCGCAAGCACGATTGAACGACTGGTTCAACACAGCTTGTTTTACGGCTCCGCCATCCTCTGCTTTCGGTAATCTCGGCAGAACGCTCACTTCCGTTCGTGCCGCGGGAATCGGTAACTTCGACTTCTCGCTCTTCAAGGGCATCGATCTCACGGAGCGGTTCAAGCTTCAGTTCCGCACTGAATTCTTCAACATCTTCAACCGTGTTCAATTTGGCCCTCCCGGAGAAGTATTGGGTAATCAGCAGTTCGGCGTAGTCAATTCGCAGCTGAACCTTCCACGGCTTATTCAGTTTGCGCTTCGGCTTAACTACTAACAGCCTCTAAACGCAAGCAGCCGAGCGTCTTCGATGGCACGTGATCCGGGAGTCATATGGATCTGTTCCTTATCTTGCTGTTCCCAAGATTTTTCATACGGTTGTCATGCTCCGTTAACATACATGGCATAAACATAAGGGCAAAGTAACGCTATGGCCACGTCTATCGACAACAATCAGACCGACTTCTCCGAGATGGACAATGCTGGAATCTCTAAAGAGCATTGGAAGATCATGCTCATCTCAGGAATGGGCTTCTTTACCGACGCTTATGATCTCTTCATCATCGGCGTTGTTATGTCGCTGCTGAAACCCTTGTGGCATGTCGGCAAAGTTGAGGAAGGCCTGGTTGAATCCACGGCTTTACTTGCTTCTGCTATCGGTGCGTTGCTCTTCGGTCGAGTCGCGGACATGATCGGCCGTAAACGGATTTATGGCGTCGAAGTGCTCGTCCTCGCCGCGGGTGCAATCGCTTGTGCCTTCTCCCCCGACATCTGGTGGCTCATCGGTTTTCGTTTCATCCTCGGCATCGGCATCGGCGGAGACTATCCTGTCTCGGCTACCATCATGAGCGAGTACGCTGGAAAAGCTCATCGCGGGATGCTCGTCACGCTAGTCTTCGCAATGCAAGCGGCGGGACTGATCGTCGGTCCTCTTCTGGCTGCGGCCCTGCTTTCCACGCATCTCTCGCATGACATTATCTGGCGGCTTCTTGTATCGTTCGGCGCTCTGCCGGCCCTTGCCGTGTACGGCGCGCGGCGTCACCTCAAAGAGTCGCCGCGTTTCCTCAAAGCCGCCGGGCATGAAGAAGACGACTCCGGCAAGCTCAAGAAATCCGGGCATTTTAACGAGAAAACTCACTCCGTATCCTTCTGGGATGGTTTTCATCGCCTCGTTGATAACAAGATGATCCTTTCCCGCCTGATCGGCGCAAGTGCTGCCTGGTTTTTAATGGACTTCGCCTACTACGGCAACACTGTCTCAAGCCCGCTCGTGCTCTCAGCTCTTGGCAGCGACCACACCATCTTGCAGAAGACGCTTACCCAACTCGGCATCTTCGCTGTCTTCGCCGCGCCCGGCTATGCGGTCGCGGCGCTTACGATGGATAAGCTTGGACGCAAGACTATCCAGAATCTCGGCTTCGCTATGATGGCGCTGACCTTCGGCCTGCTCGCCCTCATTCCCAACGTCGAAAAGCTGACTTACCCCTTCTTGCTGATCTACGGCCTTAGCTACTTCTTTACCGAGTTCGGCCCCAACGCCACCACCTTCGTTTACCCGTCGGAGATCTTTCCTGTGAAGGTTCGAACTACCGGTCACGGCATCTCGGCGGCCATGGGCAAGATCGGTGGTTTCATCGGTGTCTTCACTTTTCCTTTTTTCATGCATTGGCATGGCTTGCCAGCCGCCGAGGGTGCAGCCGCCATCGTCAGCATCCTGGGACTGATCGTCACCATCTTCCTGCTGCCTGAACCCAAGGGTAAAAGCCTGGAGGAACTATCGGAAGAACCATCCACTCCGATTGAAAAAGCTGCTGCCTGATATTGGATTTAGACTCGCCCCGTCTCAGATCTCTTTCGTCATTCGAACGACAGGCAAAATAGCGCCGTTGGGCAACGGAACATCCACGCTCTCGCCTACTTGGTAACCTCTGCGCGTGTAAAGACGCAATCCCGTCAGAGTCGATCCCATCTCGAGGCGGCGAAAACCAGCCGTCAACGCCGCGTCTTCACAGTGCTCCAGAATCAGACTTCCTAGGCCTCGACGAGCCCAATCGGGATGAACAAATATAGCCCGAATCCTGGCAGCTTCGGTCGCAGGATCCAGCAATCTTCCCTGCCCATGAGGGCGCCGATGAGGAAAATGATCGCTGCCGAAAAGAGTAGCCCGATTACTCCATCCTCCGCAGCCCACAACGACCGCCGGCGGCGCACCCATCTCAGCCACGAAATAGGTTCCATCCGTAATCAACTGCGTATCTAAACCCAAAGCATGACCGATCGCGCCTTCGATCTGTTCAGGCGTGTAATCATCTGTCTGAAGGCCGCGGACAGACTTCTCGATCAGAGCGTGTAGAACCGGTACATCCGAAACAGCTGCCAGTCTAATGACAAATTCGGCTGACATGTAGAAGCCCAATTCATAGTACGCTTCAGCATGCCGGTTTAGATGGAAAGTCGATCTCCTCCCACCGATTCCCTGTCGCCAAGGATTTCACATTCTTGCTGGCGAGAAGTTCGTTCGGATATCCAAGACGTATGCTGCTCGCACCGTCCAGCTGCTGAATCTGGTCCGCTGTAAGCCGCATGTCGACGGTAGCCAGATTGTCCACCAGTTGCGACGCATTACGCGCCCCCAAAATCGGCGACACTCCTTTTTCTCTCACCCATGCAAGCGCTACCCGAGCGGGAGTCGTCGCCAGCTCCGTGGCAATCGCCGTCAACTCTTTGAGCACTTGTTGCACAATCGCTTCCGCTTGACTCGTCGGGCGTTTAGATCCATCCTTTTCCGGCTGCCGTCGCGCCAGCGCCCCGGCGCCAAGCGGTGAATAACCAAGCACTCCGATGTCCAACGCTCGTGCCATCGGAAGGATCTCCCGCTCCGTATCTCGTTGCAAAAGACTGTACTCGACCTCGATTGCCGCCGGCGGCGCCCACCCCCGAAGCTCGGCCATTGTAGCCGCTCGGCTGGTTCTCCAAGCGGGAAAGTTCGAAAGACCGGCGTAGAGTATTTTTCCCGCCGAGACGAGATCATCGAAGCCGCGCATAATCTCCTCCACCGGAGTCACTCCATCATCGAAATGAGCAAAATAAATATCGATCCGGTCAGTCCGCAGACGCCTCAAACTTCCCTCCAGCGATTGCACCATCGCCTTTCGGTTGTTCCCAAGGCGTCCCAAAGCTGGCTTACCTCCCGTCGACCGGCAATATTTTGAGACAACCACCATGTCGTCGCGTTGCGAGCCATTGTGTTGCGAGCCCAGGTACTCGCCAATCATCTCTTCGGATCGTCCTTCCTGGTACGCTTCGGCCGTGTCGATTAAGTTGCCGCCCGCTTCGAGATATCGTTGGATGACAAGGTGCGCTTCCTCAACATCGATCGTGCCATCGCCCCTGCTGCCCAGCCGCCCCGTGCCAAGCGCAAACTGGGAAGTTTTAAGGCCGGTTCGTCCGAATATGGAATAGCGCATTGTCCCCTCCTCAACCAGCCTAAACAGAGACACCGGAAATGGGAAGAACGCACAAATTCTTTAGCGACGGACAAAAAGGGAACCTACTGCCCGAGTACTGCTCTCCGGACGCAGCAGAGCAGGCCTTCGGTCTCTTGGAAGGTCGTTGGAAACTAGCAATCCTCTATCATCTGTTCCATCGAGACATACTTCGGTTTTCTGACCTGGAACGAGCCATACCGAAGATCTCCCAAAGAATGCTGTCTCGTCAGCTGCGCGATCTGGAACACAACTCTATCATTCGGCGCACAGTCTTCCCCGAAGTGCCGCCCCGAGTGGAGTACCGCCTCACCGAATTCGGCTTAGCTCTCCGCCCCGCCATGCATGCTCTTCTCGAATGGGCAGCATTACGCAATACACTCAAGGACCTCTGAACGCCTGCGTCAATATTTGAGATCGGCATCCCATTCGCTCCAGCGTCCGGCTCCGGATCATCTACGCTTTATTTCTTTTGTGAGACTTCCTGGAGCTTTTGTTCTCGTCTACATAATCAAGGCTTGCCAGAACGACTTCGATAAGTCCGCTGATCAATTCGCGAAGCTGCTCCGTATTCTTCGCCGAAGCTTTGAATCCCGGCATAGCGCTTGTCAGCATCTGCGCGATTTGAACCGAGGAAAGATCTACCCTGGCTTGTCCCCGAACTAGCGGTCTCAGAACGTCAGCCAGCACAGCGACGAAGTCGGCGACGCTCTTGTTTGTCACCTCAGCGGCGAATTCGTAGCTGCTTTCGAGCAAGTCCTTCGCATCCGGCGATGCCCGGATCAGCTCAAATCCACGAACCGTCCACGTCTCGAAAGCAAACGTCAGCCTTTCCTTTATTCCGGTAAAGCGGCCGAGCCCTTCACGCACTTCATCGAGCGTTGTGGCAAACACCTGCTGCATGACTGCGATTAAAGTCTCTTCTTTGGACGGAAACACAAGGTAAAGGGCTGGCCGCGACATGCCTGCCGCCTCGGCGATGTCGGCCATCGTGACCCGCTTGTACCCGTAGCGCAAAAAGACCCGCTTGGCCGCCTCAATGACTCTTTCCTCATTTTTTCCTGCCATTTATTTTATTCTTGACAATCTGAGTCAGTGTGTCAATACTTAGACAGATAGACAGGATATGTCACAAAGACATATCCTGTGAGTTTAGAGAGGTTCACTACATGAGAACATCTGGCAACACGGTCCTGATCACCGGTGGAACAAGCGGCCTTGGACTCGAATTAGCGGTACAACTGCTCGCATTGAACAACATCGTCATTATCACGGGACGGGATCGGACCAGGCTCGATGCGGCACAGAAGAACTTCCCCAAGCTTCACACGTTCCGAAGCGACGTTAGCAACCCGAAAGCCATTCCTCTTCTTTTCGATGAAGTCACCGCGCGCTTCCCCGCTTTGAATGTGTTGATAAACAATGCCGGCATCATGCGAAAGATTAATCTGCATGATGCCGGAAGCTGCCTCGAAGACCTGAGCCGCGAGATCGAGACGAATCTCGTCGGGCCGATTCAGATGGTCAAACAGTTCCTTCCACATCTGAGAGCTAGCGAGGCAGCCGCGATCGTAAACGTGTCGTCCGGACTTGCCTTCATCCCTTTCCCTCTGTCGCCCATCTACTGTGCCTCGAAAGCGGCGCTCCACTCCTACACGCAATCTTTGCGTGTCCAGCTGATGAACACCAATGTCAAGGTCTTCGAACTAGTCGCCCCCGGAGCGAAGACGCCGCTCAACAATATTTTCGAAACTCACGAAGTGGATAGCCGAGCTCTGATGGACCCCACGAAATTGGTGAAAGCGGCCATTCGGGGATTAAAAAAGGACAAGCTCGAGATCCGCCCCGGATTAAGCCAAGTCCTAAAGCTAGTAAGCCGCATCGCACCGCAACTGGCGCTGAATGCCCTCAGCAAACCGGTACAAGCGATGATGATGGCAGACGAGATTCACTCCACATAAACATCCTGATCTGTCACCATCACCTAACCACTCTTACTGCCCCGCTAACAATCCGAACACTGCCACGCTGTTCGTCGTGCCGACGTACACACGTCCGTTGGCAACCGTAGGCGAAATAAATTTGTTGCCAATCCCAAACTGATCTCGCCCGTTGGCCGCCTGATTACTGTTGTAATACTCAGTGTTCAAATTAGCCGGATCGTAAGCGTGCAGAACCGCTGGCACGTCCGGCATGGCGCCACCCTGTGCCGAGGCGCCATTATCGAACGCCCACACAATCGCATTCTGTGTGCCGTAAGCGCTCACCACCGGGTTCGTGCCGGGATACGGAAAGCTATTCGCGCTGCTCGACGTGGGAGCCGACGAAAGACGTGCGTTCGCAACATCGTACGCCTTAACCACATCGTCCACAGCGCCAATGTACACGCGGCCGTTGAACCACGTGATCTCCCCGTACTCTCTTCCGGCCAGAGCGCCCGGCAATTCCTGATACACGTTGCTGTTATCGGTCGGATTGAATTTCCCCATGTTATTGCGATCCACTACATAAACATTTTGATCTTTTCCCGCGACTACCGCTAACTGCCGCAGAGTACCGTTGGCATCGCGAAGGTTCGGCAGCAACAAAATCCCGCCCGATCCCAGATCGACGTCTTTTTCCGATTCCTGTACCGTATTGAACATCGTCCAGTAGTCCGTCGGTTGAAGCGACTGATCCGCGGCGGCCGCGCCCGGCAATAGCGGCGTCAGTTTCAACGCGCTGTTGCCAAAATCGCCCTGCAACGGGAAACCCTGCGCGTTCAGAGTCGTGTCGAAAATGCCGTTGGCGACTGAGAAGAAGAGATTGCCCTGCCGATCAGCAGCAGGTCCCGCACCGCTGTTCCAGATGGAGGCTTCGCTTCCATTGGGATTGAAATTGAAAACACTGGTCTGCTTCAAGGTGCGGGCGTTGTAGCCAATCACCCAACCCGTGTACGGTTTATGGTCACAATGCGAGGTCCAGCTTGTGTAGATAATCCCGCGTGAAAGCAACAGCGCCGCTCGCTCCTCATGTTGCTGCGGATCGAAAACCACATTTCCGCCCGAATTGATCTCCTGTCCTGTCCCCGGATACGACGCTTGCACCTCCACCGGCCCTCCGAGTTCTTCCGCGCCCGACAGCACATCCAAAGCGTGAATCCGCTGATGATAGCCGCCGGAACCGTCCTTACTCATGGCGACAACATAAATCAGTCCGTGCGGTCCAGCCGCCCTATTGATCACGGGCGTTGCCGTGATGCCAATTTCCGGAATCACTTGCGTGCAGCCCAGCGTATCGGAGGGAGTTTCACCCGAAGCAAGCAGCGATTTTTGCCAATACACAGAACCCGTGGCGCCGTCGAAGGCATAAACCGTATCGTGTTCCGTTGCCGTAAACACAACGTCCCGGATACGCTCCCCGCGACTCCCTGAGTTGATCGGCAGCCCCGATACATAAAGCGGCTGCGCGTCTACCTTGCCGTCGACCGGCACAGTGAAGACTTTGCCGAACGTAGAAGCGTTTACATTCTCCGGTGTCAGCCGATATTCGCTCAGATTCTGACCCGTCCGAAAATTGTCATTGTGGTAAGTCAATACGTCAAATGGTAAGTGAAAACCACTCCCGTATAAGTCATCTTGATCGCGACCCTGAGCGCTAGCCAACATCGGCATGCCAAGGCAAAATACCGTAACGATAGCAATCGTTGAAGCCTGAATAAAAGATTTCATTGCACCTCTTTTCTGCTGCCTGAAAAAGTTATCGGGCAGCTACTTCAATATTCACCCCACTCGAAGTTCTGACGCTGATAAATTAATGTAAAAATTTAACCGCAGTGGAAAGGCGCTTCGCGGATGTCGAGCTCGGTCAGCGTGCCCGATTGAACAAAGAGAGCCAATGAACCGGTCGTATTCGGCATGTGTGCCGATCCATACCCAAGTCACCCTATCCGCGGCTACTCTACCAGGGGCGCGATGATAATCTCCGATACGAACGCTGAAGCCATCCGCGCTACCCCGCAGGCGACGAAAGCGCAAGGAGGGGTGATGCGGATTGCCACGCCACAAATGGTAATTCTTGACGGCCAGCACTTGAACGTCTGCAGGAAGCGCGTGGAACAATTTCCAGAATCGGCTGGTCGCAACCGAAGTCACGTTCGTAATGGCCACTCCCGAAGTAGCTGTTGCTCGAGTTCGCTGTCAGTTTCCCGAAACAGGAAATCCAACTTTCCGGCTGAGGAATCTCGGTCCAACTAATCAGCTCAATTTCAGACTTTCGCCCGCCGGCTCGCCGAACCTGACATACTGAGAGGTAACAGTACATCCCTCTTCAGACTGGCTCTATTCGGAGCACGTCAGCCCTGGGCAGACCTGCCGTTGTGGGCACAGGAACACAAACTAGCACCACTTTGTTTTTAGGCATGATCAGCCATGTCTATGGGAGTACGATGAACAGCACTGAAACACTCGCCGCTAAGGCTCCGCAGTGGGCCGAGGTTCTCCTCGAAGAACTACAGGATGTGGGCGTCTTTCTGATGGATTTGGATCGGCGCATCACCAGCTGGAGCCCAGGAATTGAAAACATCTTAGGTTATACGGAAAACAACTTCATTGGGCGGGATGCGAGTGTGATTTTTACGCCGGAAGACCGCGAACTGGGAGCTGACGACCAGGAATTTGAGAAGGCCCGCGCCCACGGCCGCGCTTCGGACATGCGCTGGCACCTGAAGCAGAATGGTAGCCGTGTTTTCGTTGATGGTGTCCTTCGAACCATCTCAGATGGTGCAGGGACCCCCATCGGGTACAGCAAAATGATGCGCAACATCACTCCGAACAGTACCGGAGGCAGCATGTTGCAAGCCATCCTCGATCGCACTCCTGATGTGATCTACATAATGGACCTCCAGGGCCGTTACGTGTTTGCAAATTCGCAAACCGCCCGGATGCTCGACCGGAGCATTGAAGACGTAGTTGGCCATTCCTGCGAGGAGTTCTTGCCGCCGGATATGTGTAGAACGCTCCGTGAACGGGATGCTGCCTTCGTAAATGCGAACACTGCCGGCATTGTCGAAGAAGTGATGCTCACGAAAGACCAAGGCGAGCGTACATTCCTAACCGGGAAAGCTCCTTGGCAGGACAACGAAGGGAATACCGTCGGAGTCGTAAGCATCGCTCAAGACATTTCGGAGCGTAAGGCTGAGGAGACGGAACGGATACATCTGATGCAAGAGCTTCGGAGATCGAATGACGATCTCGCCCAGTTCTCGCACATTGTTTCGCACGACCTGCAAACGTGGCTGCGTACGGTGAGGAGCTACACAGAGCTTTTGGCGCGGCGCTACAGCGGAAAGCTGGACGACACCGCCGACGAGTTCATCTCGGTCATATTAAGTGGCGCCAGCGGTATGCAGCAGCTCATTGAATCGCTTCTTCGATACGCCCAAGTAGGGGAACAACCACTCGTCAAAACCACAGTACGCACCGATGCCGTTCTCAATGGAGTTCGAAGCAGTTTGCAATCGGTGATAACGGAAACCTCCGCCCAACTCACCCAGGGCGTTCTGCCGAAGATTGTAGGCGACCCGGTGCTACTTCTTCAGCTTTTCCAAAATCTGATTGGCAACGCACTCAAGTACTCCAGGGAAGGCGTCACACCCTGTATCGAAGTGTCTGCTAAACGAACTCACCCGCAAGAGTACCGCTTCGAAGTCAAAGACAATGGCATGGGCATTGAGCCACAGAACTTCGACCGTATCTTCGCTCCTCTCAAACGGCTCCATGGCCAGGAAATTCCCGGAACTGGAATCGGACTCGCTATCTGCAAGAAAATAGTGGAGCGCCACGGCGGACGGATCTGGGTAACGTCCGAGCCGGGGCAGGGTTCGACGTTCTATTTCACTCTTCCGGCCAATTAGCTGCTCTTTTCGGCGATCGCACCGCCCGACGATCGGCTGAATTTACCGCCTTGTTCGTTCTATTTAGCCACCGCTATTCCTGCCTCGTACTTCCAGGCTGTCTGGAGGCTCGCGCGGTCGGAGAATCGGGTATCAGTATATTCTTTGAAATCGATTTTCTTGTTGAGTACACCCGTCTCCATCATCATGTCTCGAACCAGATCGAAGTCCGGCTTACGCGGCGCCAGCGGGCTGTAGGTGACTCGGTCCAGGGGATGGGTGAGGGCCCAACGCAGAAGAGCGGGTCTTTGGTGGTAATAGAAGCGGCCCACGAAATCGGAGGCGTCTTCGCGATGAGGCTTGCTCTTGTCGAGCCAGAGACCCGATCGCGCGATGCCGTCTACCAGGACTTGCACTACATCCGGGCGACTGTCGATTAGGTCTTGACGAACGACCAGGATGCAAGACATGTAATCGGGCCAGTACTCGCGCGCTTGAAAGAGAATGCGGCCGAACCCTGCCAATTCGGCTTGCGACGGAAAGGGTTCGCCCATGGAGAAAGCATCGATGGCTCCGGCAGCCAACGCGCCCGACACATCCGGCGGCGCCATTTCAACCATTTTGATTTCGGCCGGTTTGATGCCCCATATTTTCATGGCGCGAAAGAGTATCAATCGTTCGTCGGAAAAGCGAGTGGGGATGGCGACCGTGCGACCGCGCATGTCGGCGAAGGTTTTGATAGGGCCATTTTTTCGGACCACTACCGCGCTTCCATAGCGATGCCCCAGATAGACGACCTTGATCGGCACGCCCTGCGCCTTGAGCGCAATTGCCATGGGAGCGACGATGAAGGCGGCCTGCACTTTATTCGAGATGAGAGCTTCCTTCACCTCGGGAAAGCCCTGAAACATCCTCGGCAGAAACATTTCGCCGCTGTCTGAAAACTTCGAGATGTAGTCCGTGACGGGGCAGGTGAGTTGGCAGGTCGCCGGGATATATGCAACCGTGATCTTGCGCTTGGCCGGCGGACGATACTCATTCAGAACGGCCGCCCAATTCACGTTCAGGTAGCCGTGCAGTGCTGAGATGAGCACCAGCCATCCGGAGACTATCAGCAGAATTTTTGTCTTAAGTTGAATGGCGGAACCCCCAGCGAACGGATTTGATTGTCTCGATTCTGCGGAAGCCTAAATCCAGAGCCAATCCAATAATGCCGATCAAGAGAATGGCCGCGACCACCAGGTCATAGCGCTGGCCTGCGTTCCGTGCATCGATGACGAGATAACCGAGACCGGAGTTCACGGCGATCATCTCGGCGGCAACGACGACGAGCCAGGCAATCCCTAGCGAGATTCGCAGACCGACAATCATTTGCGGGAGCGCGGCGGGGAAGATGACACGGGCGATCAATTGCACAGGCGTCAGGCCGAAATTAGAACCAACCTGTCTGAACATGGAGGGAACGTTAGATACGCCATTGACACTGGTCAGCACGATCGGGAAGAAGGCGCCCAGAAAGATCAGGAAAACGGCAGCCCGATTGCCGATACCGAAGAAGATGATGGCGATCGGGATCCAGGCGATGGGACTGATAGGCCGGAGTAATTGCAGCACAGGATCCGCGATCTGATTTGCTGCCGGATACCAGCCAAGCGCCAGTCCAAGCGGAATTCCAATAACGACAGCCGCACCGAAGCCGACCGCCACGCGTGAGAGCGAATCGAGAATGTAGCTCCAGAGAAGCTTTTCCCGAACCAGCTCAACCAGCGCCTTCTCTACGTCGGACGGCGATGGAAAGACTTTGGCATGCGCCCAGATCACTGAGTAGCGCCACAACAAGAGCAGCAAAGCGGACGCCAGCAGCGGCCAAAAAAATCGTTCCCAGCTTCTTGGTTCAGCGATAGATTTCATATTTTATGCGCCAGACCGATCTGCTCGAAGATTCCATCACGCAATTCGAGATAGCGCGGCGAGCTTAGATTGCGCGGGTGTGGAATGTCGATGGGAACAATCTGCTGAAGCTTGGCCGGACGCGCGCTTAAGACGACCACTCGGTCGGCAAGCTGGACTGCCTCATCGATGTCGTGCGTGACAAAGATGATGGTCTTGCGTTCCGCTTCCCAGATCCGAAGTAGTTCGCCGCGCATGATAAGCCGCGTGATTGAATCAAGCGCCCCAAATGGTTCGTCGAGAAAAAGCATATCGGGATTAACGGCCAAAGCGCGGGCCACTTCGAGCCGCTGTTTCATGCCACCTGAAAGCTCCTGCGGATAGGCCTTTTCGAAGCCCTCGAGACCGACCATTTTGATGTAATAGGCGATACGGCGCTCTCGCTCCTGGCGAGGCAATTTGAAAAGACCGAATGCTACGTTTCCTTCCACGGTGAGCCAGGGGAAGACTCCGCGCTCCTGGAAAACAAAGATGCGACGAGCATCCGGTCCCTGAACGATCTCCCCGTCGATTGCGATACGGCCGCTCGTCGGAGTAAGAAATCCCGCCATCGCACTTAAGAGCGTGGACTTGCCGCAGCCGGAAGGTCCCAACACGCAAAGGAACTCGCCCGTCGCCACTTCGAGGCTGATATTTTCGAGAACAGGGGTAAGCTTACCGTCGCGTTCAAAAGCCATGCTGACGTTATCGGTGGATAGCTTCGCAGACGCCGCCGGGCTGGGTACCATGGCTTTCATTGATGACATAGGCTAATCCTTCGGATAGCTCCAGCGAAGCGACTTCGCTCCTTCGAGCGATTGCATTCCCCGATCCAGCAGTAAGCCAATAATTCCTATCATGACCATTCCTGCGACGACCAGATCATAACGATTGCCGGCATTTCGCGCATCGATGATCAGAAATCCGAGCCCGGAATTTACGGCTATCATTTCGGCAGCAACGACCACCAACCAGGCGACACCTAAAGTGATGCGTAAGCCGATGAGAAGCTGCGGCATGACAGCAGGATACAAAACGCGAAGGAAAAGTCTGGCTGGGCTCAGGCCGAAGTTGCGACCCGCATTTACGTAGACGGATGGAATGTTCCGGACGGCGCTCATGGCCGTCAATAGTAATGGAAGAAACGATCCGATGAAGATGAGAGAGATAGCTGCGAGATCGCCAACTCCAAACCACAAAATTGCTATCGGAATCCAAGCCAGCGGCGAAATGGGACGAAGGATCTGAATGATGGGATTAAAGGCCATCTCCGCGCGCCGGTACCAACCGATGGTGAGTCCCAGGGGTACGGCCAGAAGCGCGGCCAGGAGGAAACCCCAGGTGACGCGGAACAGCGATGCTACGACATACTTCACGATCAGCCCGTGCTGCACCAGATCTGCAATGCCGCCCAGCACTCCAAGAGGGCCAGGCAAGAGATGAGAGGGATCTCGGGTGACTGCGATTTGCCAGATTAGCAGCAGCAGCGCGATGAACGCTAGCGGTCGGAGCCTGGCGAATAAGTTCGATCTGTTTACCATTCTGGTCCTAAGTGCCTTGTACGGCTGACTAGTTTTCGTGGCAAAATATCGCTCCTTTTAGTCGCGGCTCAGTAACTATTTTCGAATCGATCGGGCTTTGCGGTTTATGACGACTAAACTAAGCCGGATTGTACGGCTTGCCGGGCGGGACAGTACAGATGGAAAAGTCTCTCCTCCTAAAGATGGAGGATTCTTGACTGCTGATTTGACGGCCCTGCGGAACTCCATTACTCTATGTAGACATTGATCCGTTCCATATTGACTCCACGCTCGCCTTTTTTCGCCGCTTTTGGTGCGGTCCTCTTGTGCGCCGCTTCTCTGTTTTCTCAATCGCAGGCCATTAACGGCAGCATTCGAGGACGAGTGACCGATCAGGCTTCCGACCCAATCGCGCAAGCCAAGGTCACCATCGCCAACCAAGAGACCGGATACACGCGTTCCGACGAGTCGGATGAGAACGGGTATTACGTCTTTCCCAACCTTCCGCTCGGCTCGTACACGGTTACCATTCTCAAGACAGGCTTTCAAAGCGAAGCCCATCCCGGCGTGGTCCTGGACGCCGGCACGCAAGCCACGATCGATGCCAGGCTTCAAGTAGGCGCCGTCACCACGTCTGTCGAAGTTACCGGCGGCGCTCCCATTATCGAACCCGACCGGGTCAGCATCGGCCGCACGATCAGCAAGCAAGAAGTTGACAGTCTTCCGCTCACCTCGCGCAACCCTTACAATTTCGTCCTCTTTCAACCGGGAGTGAGCGGTCATCCTAATGCGGAGCTGGGCATTCCGCGTCTGCTGAATACGAACGGGCTCGTCGATCATGTCAATTATCAGCTGGACGGCAGCGTCGACACCGAAACCGATCGCTATGGCCTCCGGCTTTTCGCCATCGCCAACAGTTATGTCCGCGAGGTCCAGACGGTATCGAACAGCTTCGCTCCTGAGTTCGGCCGGATTGCCGGCGACGTGTACAACGTGATCACCGAATCCGGCAGCAACGACTGGCACGGCGAGGTGCAGTTCACGGGCCGTCCACTCGATGCGGTCGCTCGTCCAATCCTTGCGACCAGCACAACGCCAATCCCCGCCGCCAATAATTTTTCTGCCAGCAGCGGCGGCCGGATTATCAAAGATCGACTGTTTTACTTTGCCTCTTACGAACACATCAAGCGCGCTACGCCCACGCCCACCACCATCACTCCCAGCAATGCGGCTCTGATTGGGATACCCTCCAATCTTCTTGCCACGGCGCAAACGGTTCAGCACGCGCAATGGGTTGATCTGCGGCTGGACTGGTCGATCACCGAGAAGCATCAGTTCTTTATCAGATATAACTTTTTTCGCAACGAGTATCCGTTCAATACGAACAACGGCGGCCTCTATGCGCTCGATGCCGCCTCCGACTTTCATGATCGAGCCCATGTGGCCGGCGCGCAGCTGCTCTCTACATTCTCACCGAATGTGCTGAACGAATTGCGCTTCGGCTGGCCCTACCGCAACGAGCAACACACGGCCAATCCGTTGACCGGCACGGGCGCAGAAATCACCATCAGCGGTATTGCAAATTTTGGCGGAAGCACTGCGGTGGGGGATCGCTTCCAAGAGAAAGTGCCCAACCTCAACGACAATTTCACGGTGATCAAGGGGGCGCACACGTTCAAGGCCGGCTTCGGCTTCCAACAAAACCTGGACACGCAGGTTTCCGACATTTACACACAGTACGTTTTCGCCACGATTCCTGCCTATCTTTCCGCGCGGTCGGGCGCCAATCCGCTTGCCTACAACACATTCAACGCGAGCGTCGGGCAACCGGGCGCCTGGTATCACTCCTTCTACTGGGATCTCTTCGCGCAAGACAGCTGGCAGGTCAACCCGAAGCTCATGGTGGTTTACGGACTGCGTTATGACCGCTTCCAGGGGCCGGGCGGCGATCCTAATGCTCTGTTTTCTGACTCCCAGCACTTCCGCACTCCGGGCGCCGATTTTAGCCCTCGCCTTGGTCTGGCGTGGTCGATTACGCCGAAGACAGTTATGCGCGTCAACTCCGGCATCTTTTACGAAGCTCCGCCTACGAATCTCTGGTACAACGCTCTTTACAACGACGGAAGTTCAGTCGCATATACTGCCGCTATTTCGTCGGCTGCGCCCGGCGCTCCTCGCTTCCCCGCTGCGGTGGTGAATGGAAGTCTGCCGCGGTCTTCGCAGAACATCTATACCGTGACGCCCAACTTCAAAAACGGGTATGCCATCAACACGAGCTTTCAGATTACCCGCCAGCTCTTCCAGAACGATGCACTGACGGTCGGGTACGTCAACACCAACGGTCGCAACCTGGAGTATCTGCGCAACATCAATTTGATTAGTCCCATTCGCTTCCTCGCTGACGGCCGTCCGGTGTTCTCCAGTATGGCCAGTGCCTCGAACCGGCTTGATCCGCGCTTCAACAATATTGCATTGCAGGATATCGGAGCAAACAGCTCGTACAATGCGTTGCTGGTCACCTGGCAGCATCGTCTTTCGCAGGGCCTCGACTTGTCTGCCAATTACACGTGGTCGCACTCGATCAGCGATGCGCCGGAAGCCAACAGCTATGACCAGGGCTCGCAATTCATTGAAGATCTCACCAATCGCAGACGGGATCGCGGCAACAGCGCCATCAACAGACCCAATGCGCTTTCGTTGAGCGCGGTCTACACGCCCGTTTTCCATAACATCGGGAATCGCATTCTTCGTACTCTCGCCAATGACAATCAATTGACAACGCTGCTGGTTGCCACCTCCGGCGATCAGCAGAACATCACTGCGAACCAGGTGCTGAACGGGGACTCTTTAGCCGGCAGCGGCGCCGCCAACGCTACCCGTCCCGTCTTCGTCGGCCGCAACACCGCCCGCACTCCCAATGTTTATCAGCTCGACTTGCGCTACACGCGATCGTTTTTTAAGCTCTGGGAAAAATTTCGTCCCAGTTTTGTCGCCGAAGCCAATAATGTGCTGAATCATCCGAACATCACGACCATCAACACCAACGCTACGGTGAACACGGCCGGAGTGATTACCGCTAATCCTACTTATGCGCCCGTTTCCACTCTCCTCGAAGGAAGGATCATCCAGCTGGGCGTGCGGGCGAATTGGTAGGCGTCGTGTTCGGGTGAGAGCGGTGTAGGTCTTGGGGGGGCCGAGCTGTGGCCGGATCTGAGCCGCATCAGCCCTCGCGGCGATCTTGTCGGACGGTATGTGGACACCAGCGGTCGTTACGGCTATGTGCTGAAGAAAGGAAAATTCTCCACCATTGATTTTCCGGGCGCGACCTTAACCGGGGGCGACCGCGATCAGCCCGGAAGGCGACATCGTGGGACGGTACAGCAGCGCCGGGGTGTTCCATGGATTTGTGTTGAGCAGGGGCGAGTCGTACGCCGACGAAGACAAAAACGAAGAGGATCCGAACGCCTCCCAGTAACCCGGCGCTTGAACGGCTTCGATTTAGCCCAATTCGTCGCCAGGTGCCGGAGGGTTCCCTCGACCCGTGCGTTTCAGCAGTCGCTTCGCTTTAGCCAGATCGCCTCCCTGCGCACGCTCGCGGAAATAATCCTCGGTGCGTAAGGCCGACAACTTCTCGGCTACCGCCACGTTAATGAATTGGTTGAGAGCCACGCCTTCGGTTTCAGAGACGCGGCGCGCCTCTTCCAGTAGTGAAGTCTATAGACGCAAAGCAACGTTACTTCTTCTCATGCCGTCCAATCTCCCGCCAAGCATGGGGCGGCCGTGCCACCCGGATTCCGAACTCGCGGGCGGAGTCGGCAAGATGACGAGTATTGAACGTCACCAGCCAATCGGCTGCGCCGTTGACCGCCGTCTCCAGCACCATCTCATCGGCAGGATCCTTTAGCTGTGGACGTCAGAGCAACCGGAGATGGACCGGAATTGACACCTTTACCAGCGCATCTAGTAATGCGTTCACCTGTTGTGCCGTCAGGCCGCTAGCCTCCAGGTGCTCCGGTCGGGTCAGGACCGCCTCATATTCGATGATCAAGGGTAGCGAAGCCAGGAACGCAAAGACACCATCCAAGGCCCCGATCAGCAATCGCCCGGATGCTCCCCGATCGCTGCGTAACGACGCGACTAGCACGTCGGTGTCTAGGACCAGCCGCAGAGACCCCTTCGAGCTTACATCGATGCGCTCGATGGGGAGAAAGCTGCATCCAAAAGTAGTATGAAGCGGGACAAGCCAGGCTCGGGACAAGAATCGGTTTGGGATTATCCGAGACCTCCTCGATTGGAAGCATCATCGAAAACAGTGAAGGTCATTTTCGCCGGACGGGTGATGGCTCATTCAACGAGAGCGTATCGAGTGCTCGAGACCAGTCATCCTCCGTCCTGGTATGTTCCCGCCGCTGACGTTGCAATGGAATTTCTGGTTAAGACGGCGAAGGGTTCTTTCTGCGAATGGAAGGGGATGGCGAGTTACTGGACGGTACGCGTCGGAGATGAAGTGGCTCGCGATAGCGCTTGGTCGTATGAGTCTCCCAGCGCGCCGTTCGCGGCAGTCAAAAGCGCACTCGCATTTTATCCGAGCATTTTTGAGTGCTATGTGGATGACGAGCGAGTTGAGCCACAACCAGGCGGCTTTTATGGCGGGTGGATTACGAAGGATTTGGCCGGTCCGTTTAAGGGTGTTCCGGGAAGCTGGGGATGGTAGCAAGTCCCTAGTTCGAAGGCTTTGGCTTCGATTTCGGAAGCGCGTCTAAAATTTCCGCCGCGGTCGTACGTCCGCCGTGCTCCTTCACGATCTTGCTGAAGAAGACCTGGCCATCGCGGTTCAGAAGGAACGTGGAGGGATAAGCCGTTTCGCGCGGAGCATCCCAACGCAGTCCGTACATATCCGTGAATTTATAGCCAGGATCCAGAAGCATGTCGAAGTTGTCGGGGAGCTTCTTGTCGGCCAAAAATTGACTTGCTTTCGAGTCGAGATCCTGGGGCGGCCCCGGATAGACTAAGACCACTTGAACGCCAGCCGCGGCAAAAGCCGGTGCATTCTGGATAAAGTCTTGGACCTGGCGATTACAGAAGGGACATTGGTAGCCGGGAAAACCGCGCAGCACGACCAACGCAACGGGCCCCTTCGACATCACTTCCGAAAATCGCACACTCTTCCCGGCCGCATCGGAGAGGGTAAAATCCGGAGCTTTCTCGCCCATCAACGGGGGTGCGGCTACCAGGACCGGGAGCGCGGTGGCTATTAGAACAAACGGCACTATCAGGGAACGTATCAAGCTCGATCTCGCTTTCGATTAGAAATTCCCGACCGCGTCACCGGCCGATAACTATCTCTTCGGGGGAGAGCCGTACAAAGTCACGCCTTCAAAATAATTTTTATCCGCAGCCGGAACATTTTCGGCAGACTACCAGGCCGGTTGCTGGGAGGCATCGAGCGTGAAACAAGCTCGGCCTTTGCCGTGATGCCAGAACCGCGCTCGAGGCGACTCTTCCGGACCGGCGAAGGTGGCACATAGTTCGTAACCCGAGCTCGATGTAACGCGATACTCGTATGGGTTCTTCGTTTCCGGATCGATGGACTCAGACGCCTGAATGCCTCTGCCGATCAGCTCGTGGATCGTCGCTGGGAGAGGTGTAAAGGACTGGTTCTGTCTGCGCCGGTAATAGATGGCCGATGCAATTCCCCTCAGATCCTGGGTCCTCTTTTGATCAGCCTCAATGTGACGCTGCACGGCAGGCGTTCCGGCGAATCCGAAGCCAAGACAGAAGCTGACGATCACGACGATAGTCGCAACGATCCCGAAGCGCAGACTACGCCTCTTCGCCAGCAGCACGTCGGTGTTTTGATCCCAGCGGAGCGAACCGAGATAGTAAACAAAGATGGCTCCACAAATCAGCAGGACGGTTAGCGATTTCAGTAGAAAGCGCGAGGTGATCTCGCCGGCGAGAAAATAATCGAAAAACCAGATTAAATCGCCGATCATGGCGCCTGCCGTTAGAAGCAAAGCAATAAGTAAGCCACTTCCGCACACTGGACTGCAATCGCTCGGCCTGACCTTGCGCCTCCCGAAGGATGATGGCCATGACGAGCAAGAAGATGGGGAAAGCCACGGCGATACTGGCCATTTGCCAGGTAACGGCGCTCCGCAGATTGTAGGTGTAGTCCCTGCTGACCGGATCGGGAAACCAACGGTCGATAAAACGAAAAAGCAGTGAGCCCAGTGCACTGGCCCATGTAGCTAAGGTCGAAAAAGACAGCAGATAGAGGAAGGCATCACGGGAAGATTCGCCTCGAACCGTTCGCTGGGGCAACGCAATACCTGTGGCTCGCTCCCAGTAGCTTCCGATGGCCGAATAGACATCGTCCTGCGGCCACCCCTGGCGCACCAGAAGCGAGACCAGAAATTCATCCGTGGCCCCTTTTGCTTTAGTTGCTTCTACGAATTCTTGCAGTTTGCCGGCGTCTTCCTGTCGCAATGTTGCACGTCCTCAATTCTGCAAAACTTTTTTGTTCGATATAGTGTCAATAGGTCACTAAGATGTTACGTACGGGACGCTCGACCGCCGCAATGAAGCCTGGGCATAAGGGATATCAACTACGGCGTGTGGTCTTGCTCAGTGTGGCATGCTGCTCCTTAGGGTTCGCCCAAGTAGTGAGTCCCGCCTCGGCGCCGGCTGATCAGCCCTATCAATTTTCGACGAGCGTGAAGATGGTTGTGCTCCAGACAACCGTGCTCAATAACAAGGGTTCCTTTGTCCGAGGTCTTCGCCGGAGCAGTTTTGCGGTTTATGAAGACGCCCGCAAGCAGACGATCAAACTGTTTACTCATAATGACAGTCCGGTTGCGATTGGGTTGGTTGTCGATAACAGCGGAAGCATGAGGCGGAAGCATGCCGCTGTGCTTGCTGCGGCCAAGGCTTTCGCGAGAGCCAGCAATCAGAGAGACGAGCTTTTCATTATCAATTTCAATGACCAGGTGAAGCTCGGTCTTCCGAACAAGCAGCTCTTTTCGGCGAAAGCGCGGGAACTGGAACGTGCTCTACCTCCGACAGCGGGCGGCGGCAAAACCGCCTTGTATGACGCGCTGGAGATGGCGCTCACTCACATCCACGAACTTAAGCAGGATAGGAAAGCTCTCATCTTGATCAGCGATGGTGGCGATAACGCGAGTAGCCACACCTTAGAGCAAGTCGTCTCAGATGCCACGAACTCAGATGTCGTGATTTATACGATCGGAATTTTTGGAAAAGATGTGGAGGAGACGAACCCGGCGTTCATGAAGCAAATTGCGCTTGTCACAGGCGGTGAGGCGTTCCTTCCGGCCCGAGCCACTCAGGCGGCCAGCAACACCAAGAAGATCGCGCGGACGATTCGTAATGAATACACACTTGGATATTCTCCCGATACTGAAGGAGCGCCTGGACAGTTTCGAGCGATCCGGGTCAGCGTAAAAAGTAGCCGGCGGCGGGAAACACTGGTGGCGCGAACCCGTTCAGGGTACACACCGCAACTAGCCCAAGCCGCGGGCGTTGCTTCAGGCAAGTGATTCTGTCACGAAGAAAGCAAGAGAGCCAGAATCGATAGAGCGAGTGCTGGGGGCATTACCAAAGCGCCCCACTTCAGGAATTTCCAGAAGCCAACCTCTTCTCCTTCACGCCGAATTGCTATCAGCCAGAGAATAGTTGCCAGCGATCCGGTGATAGAAAGATTCGGACCTAGATCGACACCGATAAGAACCGCATTCCGAAGTGGGCCGGCAGCGTTGGCCGCTTTCACTGCTGCTCCGCTAATCAGCCCGCTGGGCAGATTATTCATCAAATTTGAAATAAGAGCGATACCGAACCCCGACGTGAGCGCAGCGCGAGATGGCTGCCAGGTTTTCATTTCACGGAGCGCATGAGCGCTAGCGGCGAGGGCGCCGGCACTGTTCATCGCCTCGACAATTACAAAGAGTCCGGCTACCAGTGGAAGCACGCTCCAGGAGATCTCTTTGACGATATCCCTGGGCGTCCGGTGGTCGCGGATAGAAATTGCCGCTGCGACCAGCAATCCTGCCACACACGCGGGAGCGCCTAAGTCGAAATTGAGTGCCGATGCCGTCATCAATGTGACGGCAAGAAAACCAATACCGAAGAGAGTGAGTTTTCCGGTGGGCGATAGCGGTTGCCCATCGACCTCGGTTTGAACTTTACCCTGCAGTTGCTTGTTTGCCAGCCAGCGGAGAACAGCAAAAGTAACCAGTATAGAGACCACAGAAGGCAATCCAAACGTCAGCAGCCATCTCCCGAGTGGTGGCATGCCTCCGCTATAGACAACCAGATTTGCTGGATTGGAAATCGGCAACACGAAACTGGCGGCATTAGCAATGAATGCGCAGATCAAAAGATAGGGCAAGGGTTCCGCTTCGGCTGCTCGTACGGCGGCTAAAACGGCCGGGGTCAAGACAACAGCTGTCGCGTCGTTGGAAAGAAACACAGTGACGAGGACGCCGACACAGTAGATCAAAAGAAAAAGGCGACCGCGGGAACCGCCCGATGCGCGGACGGCATGTCCCGCCACCCAGTCAAATACTCCTTCTCGGCGGGCCAGTTCCGACATGATCATCATGCCGATCAGGAAGAGATACACGTCGAGCCCCTTGCCCACCGCCTGGGAAGCCGAAACGGGGGAGATGAGACGACACAGCACCAGCAGGCCAGCGCCCGCTGCCGCCCACCAAGCTTCCGGCAGATTTCTGGGTCGAATCAAAACTAAAGCGATGGAGACGAGGGAAATGAGCCAAATTGCCGAGGCATGCCAATCGGCTGCAGAAAGAGAATGGATCATCTGTCAGTCTTTTGAGGCGGAAGCGTAGACGCTATTTGCCTCGCCAGGAAGGCCACGGCCCTTTCGTGCCATTTTCATTTGGTCCCAGCTGCGTGCCGAGGAGACATTTGCCGGGGTAAGCGCCAATCGTGTTCTCATAATCGACGACGCTTCTCTGAGGAGGAGTGTAGTAGCCGCTCTGACTCACTACTACCGAGATCTCATCTTCAGCTTCAGAGTTGTCGCCCGTCGCTCTGACGGAGATCCGATGTGTGCCGTCCGGGACCTCGGATGAGTTCCATTCGATCTCCCAGGATCCATTCGCTAAATTCATCTTTTGCCGTGCACTGCCATCAATAGAGAACGTCACGCCAGGCACGGAAACGTCGCCCCAGACTTTAGCCCGGATCGCAGTGCTTCCTCGAACAACTTGGCTGGCGCTTTCCGGCCGCGTAATGAGTCTTTCATCTGCGGGCGACGTGATCATGACAAAGGGCCATGGTCCACGTTCTTTGAATTTCCAGCTCACCACATCGCCATCAACCACGGTCAGGGAAAAGCCAGGCGGCCCCTCCTCAATCTGTCCGGTGGAGCGCGTCGCCGCGTAGATGGTTCGCCCATCGTTGGCCAGCTCGTTGTAATGCGTGTGTCCCATCTCGACCAGTTCCACCTGAAACTCTCGCAGAAGACGACTAAACTTTTCTGCCTGCGTCACAAGCTCACTTGGATAAAGATGGGTAAACACGATAGGGCGAAACCGTGCAGAGCGGGTGACGCGCAGTTGGCCTTCCATCCATTGCATCTGTTCAGGACCGAAATCGAATTCTTTTGCCTTTCTGCCGTCCATGGCATTCAAAAACAGAAGCAGAAAACCTCGCAGGCTGACAGCACGAAAGAGATCCGGTTCCAGATATTGCCGGAACAGATCAAGAGCCCCCGCCTTCCGGTCGTGATCGCCAGTGATTATGTGGACGGGCATGGCGAGATCGTTCAGAGCCTTTCTGATGAGCTCGTACTCCGCTTCTGAACCATCGTCGGCATTGTCGCCGGGGAGGAATGCAAAATCGACATTGCCCGCCAGATTTCGATTTGCGTCCTTGATGAGCTCGAGGAAATCCAGATAGTTTTCGTCCTGAGCACCGCGGATGTGAAGGTCGCCGAAATGCACCCAGCTCAGGCTATTTTGAGAAGTCATTTATATAGTTCGCCATGCTTCTGGCTGCTGTGTGCTTTGCATGCCGTTACGAAAACGAAAGCAAGCAGAGGGCCAGGGCTGTACCGTTGCCTTTCAGCAGCGGCGTCAGCGTTTGCTGACCGGTAATCGTTCACCAGTGCTCACAAATAGATCGCTCCCCGGTGTTCAGGTGTTCTCCTGGATTGCGACATCGTATTGGCGGATCTTTTCGTACAGGAGCCGCCGGTGAATCCCTAAGATCTCGGCAGCTTTCGATTTATTCCCCTGAGCGGAACTTAAGGCCCGCTCCACCAAAGCACGCTCGAGTATTTCGACATTTTCCTTCCAGCCGTTTTGTAGTGGAACAAGATCGGTCCAGTGTCCTGTCGCTTTTCCCCCCTGATCTTCGAGCAGGAGAATATCATCGCGATCGATCACGTTGCCGCGCGCCAGAACCAGAGCGCGAGCGATTGTATTTTCGAGTTCGCGGACGTTGCCTGGCCAGTGGTGCTCACACAGTGTGGCCAAGGCGGCTGGAGTCATGGAAGTTGTTCTGCCGCTGCGCTGAAGGAAGTGCTGCACCAGGGCTGGAATATCTTGTTTGCGCTCTCTGAGCGACGGCAACGCGATCGTGACAACATTCAAACGATAGTAGAGATCCTCGCGAAACTCCCCGCGCGCCACGGCCTGTTCCAGATTCTTGGAGGTAGCTGTAACCAGGCGGATGTCGACCGGCGTAGGAGTATTGGTTCCTAATCGTTCAATCGAACGTTCCTGCACCGCCCGCAACAACTTGGCTTGCAGAGCAGGCGCCAGCTCCGCGATTTCATCCAGAAACAAGGTTCCGCCGTGGGCCTCTTCAAACCGGCCAATCCGCCGATAAAGCGCGTTCGTAAAGGCGCCTTTCTCATGCCCGAAGAGCTCGGATTCCAGCAAGGAATCCGGGATAGCGGCGCAATTCACCTTGAGCAGCGGTCCACGGAAGCGAGAACTGTTTTCGTGAATGGCGTTAACCACCAGTTCTTTACCGGTCCCGCTTTCACCACGAACCAACACGGTTGCATCCGATGCCGCTACCTGGCCGATCAGCTTATAGACACGCTGCATCGGAGGACTGTAGCCGATCATCGCCAAAGTATGAGTGGTGAGTTCTTCCGGAGCTGAAGCTGCTGCTTTGCGCGAGAACCGGCGCTGGTCAATGGCGCGTTTCAATTGAGAAAGAACATGTTCAAAGTCGAGCGGCTTCGAGAGGTAATCGAACGCGCCCAACTTCATTGCTTCAATGGCGGTGCTGCTGTCTCCAAAAGCCGTCATTACGAGGAAGGTGGAATGGGAGCCGCCGGAAACCGCTCTCTTTAAAACGGACAATCCGTCTAGTCCGGGCATGCGAATGTCGAGCAGCACCACATCCGGCTCCTCGTGCAAAGTAAGAGAAAGCGCCTCCGCGCCATCTCGCGCCGAAAGGACGCAGAACCCTTCCCCTTCGAGTAAAGCGGCGAGTGAAGTTCGCGCCGTGTCTTCGTCTTCTGCTACCAGTACGGTTGAGGTGGGCATGGTATTTCTTTGTTAATTTCTTGGCAATTCGACAACGAAGCGGGCTCCTGTTGGGGCGGCAGCATAGACGAGGTCGCCGCCTTGACTGCGCATGAGCTCGCGAGAAACAGCCAAACCTAAACCGGTTCCGGCCGGCTTGGTGGTGTAAAAAGGCTCAAACAGATGTTCCTGTTGTTCGCGGTTGAGCCCGGGCCCTTCATCCTGGATTTCCACTCGGGCGATTCCGTTCGCCTGCCAAGCGCGGACGCGGACGGCGCCCCCTTCCGGAGAGGCTTCCACGCCATTCAGAAGAAGATTGACCACAGTCTGAGTGAGCTGCTGGGAATCGAAGAACGCCTGCGGCTCTTCACCTCCTTCTTCCAGGCAGATGTTCACGCTCTGCATTTCGGCCTGGCGCTCCACCAGACCGATGCAGTGCTTGACAACGGGAAGAATGGGCTGTACTGCGGGGTTCGGCTGCCGCGATCGTTGCAGATCCAGCAGATCGTTCAGCAAAATGCTAAGCCGATCCACTTCGGTTCGAACGGTTCGGAGATCGTCAGCCCGAATGGAGTTGGTTTCCAATCTACGCTCTAACAGCTGCACGGTAAGTCGAATGCTGTTGAGTGGGTTTCGTATCTCGTGAGCCAGCCCGGCCGCTAGCCTCCCGGCCGCACGCAGGCGATCTTCCCGCCTCAATTCGCCCTCCAAGTTTCGACGGACCGAAGACATGCGGTTAATCGATCTGGAGATGCCTCCCAGTTCATCCGAACGTTCCGGGAGGCGGAACTCGAAGTCTTCTTCGAGTCGTGAGAGGCCACGTTGAATCTGCACAACGCCTCGGGCTAAGCTCAGGCCTGTTGCCAAGGTTCCGCCGATGCTAACCAGGGCGGCCAACACGAGAATAGAAAGCAGGAGTTCACGCTGCTCCGCACCGGGAGCGCCACGTCCTACCAGTCGTTTCATGGCCCAAATAACGGGGCCGCCGTTCTGCGTCTTCGCAGCGCCCAGGACGAGGAGATCGGTCTTTCCACGAACCACCTGCTCCACCATGCGATTCCTCTGTTGACTTTGCTTGGTGAGGGAAACGATCAGATCTCGTTCGGCGCTCGGAACGTCGGTTTTCGCCGATCCTGTATCGTGCGTCGGGAAGGCATAGCCCAGGAAGTCCGCACCGCTATAAAATCCACCTTCTACGCCAAGATAGGAGCGAAGTACCGTTTGTGTAATCCCCCGCAGCGAGACATCGCGAGCTTGCACGGGAAGCATGGACCAGGAGCTGTCGGAGGACGCCCGATAGTGGTACTGCTGCTTCAGCTCGCTGATCGCTGTAGCGACGGTCTTGTTCGCTTCTCCGAGCACAACCCGCTCCGCGCCGCGGACCGCTTCGGTGATCAGGACGACGCTCAAGGTAGCCACAAACACCGCGGCGAAGAGCGTAAACAAAAGCTGTAAGAGGAGCCTGTTTTGAAGTAAGCGGTTCACAGAATCCTTACGGCAGAGGCGGCTTCGGCGGCTGGGGAGGCCTGGGCGGAGGGGTGAGGTCCGGGCTTGCTGCCTGAGCCAGATTTTCTAACGCTTTGACAATTTCATCAGCCGATTTCGCATTCTCGTCGGCGGCGACGAAGTCTTTCCGTTCATACGCCCGCACAGCGAGTTGGTAAAAGTCGCGCGCCCATTTGGGGAAGGAAGCGGCTCGTGCGTCATGAGCTTGACTCAAAAAGTAATCTGCCTGCTGAGTCCGAAAATAGACCCGTTGTAAGTGATCTTTGACGGCTGCAGCAGGAGGCGGACCGGCGGGACCGTCTCCTGCTCGAAGATGCTCTTGATGTTCAGCGACGTGAAGGAGGGAATCTGCTGCTTCGGCCATTCTATCCGCCTGGAAGGACTGTCCGGACCGAGATGCCTTTTCGGCGTTCGCTAAAAATTCACGGCTGTATTCGACGGCACGTTGCGCCGTTACATCGACTGCTTTCGTAGCGCTCAATTTCCGGCGGATATCTGCAATTCGATCCGCCCCTCCCGGGCCGGGCGGTCTTGGCGGACCGGGAGGGGCGGCTTGCATCCAGAACAAGACCGAAATGGCCGCCAAGAAACCAAGTTGTCCAGCCATTCGAAAAGCCGCCACTAGCAATGTTCATAGCACGACAGCATCCATGAGAAAGCTTATTATCGATCAAGTGTCAACGACACAGGACCGTTCGGTTATCCCTCACGTGTGAGTAATTAGTACACATAAAGACTCAGGATTGAGGACGCTGAGCCGGTGCTGGCGGTGGAAGCGGTTCGTCAGTTCGTCCGGCGGGCGTTGAACGAACGGAGGGTCCAGGCTGGGCCGCTGGATCACCAACTCCAGGAGGCGGCGGAGGCGTTCCAGGGCCTTGTGGCCCAGCGGGAGGCGGTGGAGGAGGATCGCCGGGGCCTCGATCAGAGCCTGCCATTCCCAACGTAAGTGACTGTCCATTGATAGTCAGAGTTTGTACGTCCACTACCGTCCGGCCGCTGATTGTGCTGCGGGCATAGCCTGTGTAGGCGACCGTTGCTCCCACTCGAAGTGAGGACGGATTCACGGCTGAAAATGGCGGTACCGCGGCAAACGTGCCGTTATCAAAGAGAAGTCCATTGACGACGCCATCACGACCATAATTTAGTTGCTGTATGCGCCCCGAAGCCGAATACGGAGCAGCGCCGCCGGGCTGAAGCATGCTAAACGACTTTCCCGATGTACGGTCCTGGACACCGGTCGCCTCGATCGTCTGCATGCCTGCCGGCGAGGTCTCTGCGTAACCTGTAATCTGAACCGTATCTCCCGCTCGGATGGAAGTTCCGATACGCTGGGCGACTCGCGGAGGCAGCTGTACTAGCGTATTATTCTTCAGCAAAAATCCTTCTACTTCGGCATCCCGATCGTAGTTAAATTGTGAGATCGAGCCAGAGACTGTCGTGTAGACGCCTCTCTGTACGGGTGGTCCGGCGGGAGGCGGAATGCCCCGCCTGCCTCTTGGTCCTTGCGCAGCGCCGATAGTCGCCAGCGTGCAGCCCAGAAGAGAGCAGAGCAAAGCCCGTGATAGGTAAAGTTTCATAAGGTAAACCTCTGCCGCTGAAAGATGCACCGCAATGGCCTTTCTAAGTTTCAATGGAGTCAATCGTCAATTGAAAACCACGTGACTCAATTTCCGCACGATGGTGTGTCCTGCCCGTACATTCGGCGATTGGAACCTGGCAAGATCATCGGACGGTTACTCACCGAACATCGCCTGTTCCCATTCCGCTCACTGTGTCCTGCAATTGAATGTCAGAAGTCAGAAAGCAGAAAGCTTTGCTTTGGCCCTCCTCCTGCACAAAGGGGATCAGGCATCACATGCATAAGAATGAACACGAGAAGCAAGGGACCCTGCAGTCCTTCAACATCAGCCCGAAAGGAAGTTACGAAGGACTACTGGTCGAAAGCGAAGGCCAGATCGTCCAAGTGAACTTTCCGCAGGAATGGAGCGCCGCCATTGCCGGCTTGGCTGCTCCCGGAGAACAAATCCATTTGCAAGTCGAACCGCATGAAAAAAACGGGTACGGCGAACACCCCGTCTATCGATTACTGAGCATCAGCAATCAGAAAAAGGAAAAATTCCCTTCGGGCGAATCGAACCACGAGAAAGACGGCCATTTTTCAGGAACCGTGACACGCCTTAATTACGCTCTTCATGGGGAAGTCAATGGGGCGATTCTCAATACCGGCGATTTCCTGCATGTCAAGCCTCATGGAGCAGATGCTCTGGCCTTGAAATTGGGAATGAAGGTTAAGGGAACCGGAGTGAAGAAGCCCCTGCTGGGAGGCCATCACGTCATAGAGGCTGACGAGGTGAACGGCGTGCACATCGATAAGAAGGGCGAGAAGAAGGACAAGCCGAAGAAACACGCTCATCACTAGGCGGCTTCAGATCAAGGAACAGAGCGCCAGGAGAGCATATGGATTCGCCCGTCCAAGACCTGAAAAGGCTTCCGCGAAGCGCAGTTCTGCGAGCGCTCGACTGGTTGAACTTTTCTCTGGCAGACGTTCAAACCGGAGTCGGTCCGTTCCTGGCTGCGGCGCTCACCAGCAAAGGCTGGAATCCCGCCCAGATCGGAACGTTCTTGACCGTGGGCGGGTTGCTGGGCGTCTTTCTTCAAGGACCGGCCGGTGCGTTCGTCGACGTGACCCGTCGTAAACGCGCCGTGGTGTGCGGGGGAATCATCGCGGTCGTTCTCGCTTCCTTACTGTTAGCGTTTGGCCGTACTTTTTTTCCAGTAGCCGCAGCGCAATTGATTCTGGGCATGGTTGGACCCTTCATGGGTCCGGCAATCACGGCCATCACGCTTGGTTTGGTCGGAAGAGCGATGTTCGACCGGCAGCTGGGCCGCAACCACAGCTTCGATTCGGCCGGAAATGTTTGTGCCGCCTTACTTATGGGTTGGGTGGGATGGCGATTCGGCATCAAGACGATTTTCTTGATCGTGCCTCTGCTTTCCATCCCGGCTTTTATTGCGCTTGCTGCCATCCCGTCTCGTGAGATCAGTTACGCAAGGGCCCGCGGCGGATCCGAATCCGGAACCGAGGCCGCCCCTTCGAAGATCGCTGTCATCCTGCGTGATCGAGTACTGATCGCTTTTGCCCTGTCTGCTTTTCTTTTTCATTTCGCAAACGCAGCAATGCTTCCGCAGCTGGGCGAGTTGCTGGCCCGAGGCCGCATTCGCGATGCTGCGCCGTTCATGTCGGCGGCAGTGACGGTGACCCAACTCGTTGTGGCGGTCACGGCGTCCGCAGTAGGTCGCCTCACCACGCGATGGGGGCCTCGGCCATTACTGCTGATTGGATTTGGAGTGCTTCCTATCCGCGGCGTGCTCTATGCGCTCACAAATTCGATTTCTTTACTGATTGCGATTCAAATCCTAGATGGTTTGGCGAACTCCATCTTCGGCGTAGCTTCCGCTATCCTGATCGCAGACCGTGTTCGCGGATCAGGACACTTCAACCTTGCCAACGGATCTTTAGGAACCGTGATTGGAATCGGAGCGGCGCTCAGCAACACCGTGGCCGGCCTGGTCACTCAACGCTTGGGCTTTCAGGCCAGTTTTCTTGTCTTAGCGGCCATTGCTCTCGTGGCCTTCTTGTTTTTGCTTCTCTTTGTGCGGAACACAAACGAGAAAACACCTGAGCTGAAAGCCGAACCTGCCTTAAGCACCTGCTGAGCCTGCCACCGAATACGAACATGCAACAGAATCACCGCCGTAGTTTGCTCGCACTCGACTGGCTGAACTTTTTTATGGCCGATGTCAATACCGGCATCGGTCCGTTTCTCGCAATTTATCTCACCGCGACGCGCCATTGGAACCCAGCAAGCGTCGGCATTGTTGTCTCGACACAAAGCATCGCCTCGGTCCTGGCGCAAGGCCCGGCGGGATGGATCGTCGATTGGTCTCAACACAAAAAATGGCTGGTGGTGGGCGCCGCGGTAGTGGCTGCGTTGGGCTGTTTTTCGATTGTCACCTCGCAAGGAGAAGTGAACGAGATCCTGACGCAGATCTTGCTCGGCGTAGGCGCCGCTCTTTTCCCTCCGGCCATCGCCGCTATTTCATTGGGAATTGTAGGCCGCGAGAGACTCCCCAGGCGAATCGGTCGAAATGAGGGATTCAATCATGCCGGCAACGTCACCTTCGCCCTTCTGGCCGGCGCCGTCGGTACCTGGATTGGACAAGAATGGATCTTCTACGCTTCAGCAATTGTGGCGAGTGGAACGATGTGTGCCGCTGCGGCGATTCGCTCCTCTGACATAAACAATGTGGCTGCTCGAGCCGGGAACGAAGAAAAAGACAACGGCGGATCAGCAAGAGTCGCAAGCTTTCGCGAGTTGATCACTGAAAAGTGCCTTTGGATTTTCACCGTCTCCGTCATCTTGTTTCACTTCGCGAATGCGGCCATGCTTCCGCTGGTAGGCGAACTGCTTTCGAAAGGCGCCGACGTCCGGTCGTCCTTCTACATGTCCGCCTGCATCGTCGCCGCTCAGTTCGTCATGATCCCGGTGGCTTTTCTCACCGGCCGGTTAGCCGATTCATGGGGTCGAAAACCGCTATTCCTGATTGGTTTTGGCGTGTTGACGTTGCGCGGGCTCCTCTACACCCTGGGCAACGGCTCGTTTTATCTGCTGGCAGTTCAGAGTTTGGATGGGGTGGGCGCAGCTATCTTCGGAGTTCTTTGGGTGATCATCATCTCCGACCTGGCAAAAGGAAGCGGCCGTTTCAATTTACTGCAAGGAGTGATTCAAGCTGCTCTTGGTTTGGGAGCGTTTTTAAGCAACTTTATCTCTGGATTCGTTGTGAAAAGCTTCGGCTATAACGTAGCGTTTCTAGGGCTGGCGTCCATCGCCTTTACGGGCATGCTGTTCTTCCTGCTGCTTATGCCTGAGACCAAGGACTACCGGCGCTCGCCGGCGTGGCAAGACCAACAATTTGCATCATCGATTCGAACAATAGGAGATTGAATATGAATACTGCTTGGATTTTTCCCTTCATCATTTTAGGTGGAGTTCTACAGACTTGCGGAGCAGCCATGAACGGCCAGCTCAATAAAGCATTGATAAATCCGTGGCTGGCCAGTGCCGTGTCCTTTGGGATTATCACCGCTTTTTTTCTGTGCGTCTTCGCCGTGTTCCCTTCCCCCTTACCGAACGGCGAAGGACTCGCTTCCATGCCATGGTGGGCGCCGCTCGGAGGTTTAGTGGGAGCAGTGCAAGTCTATGCAGGCCTCACACTGGTAAACAAAGTAGGCGCCGGACCATTCGTCGGATTTACGGTGACAGCCGCACTTGTAGCTTCGCTGGTTGTCGATCACTTCGGCCTGTTCCATATGCAGACACATGCGATCAACATTTGGAGAACTCTCGGAGCGGCCCTTATGGTAGGAGGAATCGCGCTAATCGCTAAATTCTGACAGTTACTGATGTGATGGACTGGAACTTTTCGCCTCGTCCCCGTCACCTATAAATCGCATTCTCAAACTTTGGCTGCCCGTATAAGCATTCGTATTGTCAATGCCCACGTTATACCGACAGCCGCCGGTATAAAAACCTTTGGCTGTGCTTGCCTCGAAATCAAAGTCAAATTGCTGAGGATTGACGTACGGTACGCCATCCACCTCGATGCTAAGGGCCTCGAACCATGCCGTTCCCGTTCCAGTGAACAAATTTTTCAAAAACGAACCCAACCGAAGTTCGTTTCGTAAAAAACCAGGAATCCACCTCCGCCTCGCCCCGCTAAGAACCGGCCCTCACAAATTCCAAATTTCCGCCTTCTCCCACCGCACCAGTCACTTAGCTCGTTTCGAAACCGCCGTCCGAACGGCCCCCAAGCGAAACTCGCCTCGTGCCCGATCTCGATCCAGAACTCACAACGCCGCCGCCAACCGAACCGCCCGGCCACGCCACCGGCCCGCGTACCAATGAAGGTAGAAAACGCGCCAGCCAAAACGCGCTCCAACACGGCTGCTGCTCCAAAGCCCTCCTCCTCCCTGACGAAGACCCCAACGAACTCCGCCAACTGCTAGAAAGCTGGCTCTACGACTACCGGGCCGACACCTATACCCTCGACCAGCTCGTGCGCGAAACCGTCTCCGCCCAATGGATCGTCCTCCGCAATCGCAGCCGCTACAACCAATGCGAACACTCGCTCCAGCAAGAACAACCCAACTGCCTCAATTGGACCGATGACCAGCACCACCGCCTGGAACGCTTCCGCCGCTACCTGCGCCAGGCCGAACGCCAGTTCAACAGCGCCTTCCACAACCTGGAACGCCTCCACGGTCGTCGCTTCCGCGAAGGCATGCAGCTTCAACGAGCCCAGGAACGAGCCGCCGCCATCGAAACCAAACGAGCCCAAGCGCTAACTCAACCCAAAGCCGAGAAACCCGAGAAGAAATCTGCCAAAGCCGAACCGCCCACCCCGACCAAACCCTCCGAGATCCTCTTCCAAGGCCAGAACCACCCCAAAAAACGCCGTAAAATTCCCCTCCTCGAACAATGGGTCGAAGTAACCATCCAAGAGAACGGAGAAACCCTCACCCGCCTCTTCCCCTCCAACAAAAACCTGATCGAACGAGGCAAAGCCATGCTCCCGCCACCGGAATTGGTCTACCGCCGCCTCAACTTCCCGCACGGAGTGCCGCCCGAATACCAATGGGTCAACGCAAAAGAAGAAAAACGCAAAATGGGAGGCTGTGGAATCCAGCGCATGACCACCGACACCTGGCTCGAAGTCACCGCCCGTGAAGCCCCCGAATTCGAGCGCCCCGGCTACAAATCCTCTTTCGCCCCCGAACACATCGGCCCAACCGGAATCGGCAATCTCCCTCGGCCCAAAGAACGAGGAGGCTGCGACTGCCACGTCTGCACCAAAAATCAAGCCATTCTAGATCGTCAGGCGATCGCATAAGTGGATCGCCAGGCAACAGCGGAAGCGGAAAAGGAAGGCCCAACGCAACGACTTAGTATTGCCTTACGAAGCGTTCGTCTTCATGCCAAGCTGCCAAATTCGACCCAATTCGTGGTCAATTCGCGGTCAATTCGGATCTTGACAGAAATGTGGAACCAGTATAAGATCACCCCAGTCTCACCGCGAAGTTATCAAATGGCAGTAGCATAATCATATATTGATAACAATGTCGAGACCATGTTGAACAGGGGAAATACCATGCGGGTATTTGTTTCAGGTTGTATCGTTTGCTGCGCATTGCTGGTGGCCCAAGTTTCCTACGCTCAAGTCGGCGGCAGCGGGTCCATACAGGGAACAATAACGGACTCGTCGGGCGCTGTCGTCCCGAATGCCTCGGTTACCGCCGTCAATGTCGCCACCGGAGTTGAGACCACTCGCCCAACCACCGGCGCGGGTCTATATGTAATTACGCCGCTGCAACCTGGTGAATACAGCGTGAAGGTAGCGGTGACGGGATTCCAGACTCTCACGCAGCAGCATGTGATCGTGGAAGCACTGGCCAACGTCAGTCTGGATGCGCAGTTGAAAGTCGGCTCAGCTACCGAACAGATCACCGTGGAAGCCAGCCCGACCATGCTCAAGTCCGATGACGTGGCGCTCGGTGGCAGCATGCAGAATACGACATATAACGCACTGCCCCTTGCGATGGCCGGCGTTCCCAGGGACCCCACCCAATTCGTGGCGCTGATTCCCGGAGTCGCGGCGGTTGTGACGCAGGCAGCCGGGCCTTCCTACACCTCGTTTAACGGCGGCCAGCAAGAAACCAACGAGCTTTACCTGGAAGGCATTCCGATGACGTTCCCCGATCAGCAGGGTGACACGCGCACGCTGGCGTTGGGTGTTTCCGTGGAAGCCGTCGATCAGTTCGAAGTCGAGACTACCGGCCAGAAGGCGCAGTATCAGGGACAGGGCATGCACAATTACGTGCTGAAGTCCGGCACGAACAAATATCACGGCGCCGCGTATGAGTATTTTCGGAATACGGCCCTCGATACACGCGGCTTCTTTTCACCGATTACTCCGGTGGATCATCAAAATGAGTTTGGCGGCAATGTGGGCGGGCCTGTGAAGAAGGACAAAATCTTCTTTTTCGCTAACTACAGCGGCTACTACTACAACACCGCAACGCCTCCCTCTTTTCTGTCCCTGCCTACGAACGCCGAACGGGCCGGAAATTTCAGCGCCTTACCCGTCGCCATCTACGACCCCAACACTACGGCCTGCGCCGGTTCCGTCTGTTCGAAATCTCCCTTTGCCGGAAACATAATCCCTGCCAACCGCCTATCGAATGTCTCAAAGTCGTTCCAGTCGTACCTGACCACGGCGGTTGGAACGTCCCTGCAGAACAACTATCTCGCCGCACTGCCGAAATCCCTTCACAACAACAACCTGACCGCCAAATCGGATCTGAACTTCTCTGAGAAAGATCGGGTGTCGGTAGTGTATTCGCATTCCAAATACCTCACGGATTTTACCGGCAACCTGACACCGACCGGAACTGCTCTGCCCGAGCCCTACAACACGTCGTCGGGGATCGTCGAGGAACTTCCGACGATTGCGCAGATCCACTACACACACGTATTTAGCCCAAGCTTGCTGAACAACGCCAACTTCGGTGTGTCCAGGATATGGATACCGCTGTTCAGCGCAACGGCAGCCGGCGGGTACATCGCCAAAGCCGGGTTGACCGGTCTGCCGCCGGGCAATGCCAGCCTGGCCTTCCCCGCCATCAATTTTTCCGGCCCCAACGCTCCCAGCACCTGGTCGACAACGGGACCATTCAATGAAGCCGAGAACAACTTCACGTTTGCGGACAATCTGCAGTGGGTCCACGGAAAGCACGCCGTCACCGTTGGTTTGTCAATTCAGCGATTGCAGGACAACCGCACTCCGGCGGACACGGGAAGCAACGCCAGCTTTACATTTTCCAATAACGACACAGCGGGCTTTTCGCCCGCCGGCTCACTTCTCACCTCCACCGGCAACGCCTATGCAAGTTATATCTTGGGAGCGGTCGACTCGGCGGCCATCACACAGAATTCGGTCGTGGTTTACGGCGCTCGCTACCACGACTATTCAGGCTTCATTCAAGATGATTGGTCGGTGAGTTCCAGACTCACCATGAACGTTGGAGTGCGCTATGACTACTTCGGCCCCAATCATGAAGTTCTGAACCGGACGTCCTTCTTGAATCCGAACATGCCAAATCCGGCAGCAGGCGGGCGTCTCGGCGCATTGGAGTTTGCCGGCAACGGGCCGGACAGTTGCCATTGCGACGTTCCTTACCGGGCACATTATCTGGGATTCCAGCCTCGCATCGGCTTAGCCTACAAACTGGATTCAAAGACCGTGCTGCGCGCCGGCTTCACTATGAATGAAACGCATGGCGCGGCCGGAGTCGGTGGGAACGGGGCTAGCGCGGGCCCGAGTCAACTGGGATACAACGCGGCGGCCACTTTTTCGAGCGCCGTGACCGGAACACCGGCATTCAACTGGAACAGTGGAGTTCCGCCTTACCAGCAGCCGCCGTTCATCAATCCAGGTTACGGCGCCGGGTTTACAACCACCAACCCAACCGGTGCCGTCAGCGTGCCTTACGCCAGTCCGGGTCTCGCGGCCAAGGCGCCATATTACTTCAACTGGAGTTTTGGTTTTCAGCGGCAACTCACTAAAGATATGACTGTCGGAGCGGCCTACTCGGCCAGCGTAGGCCATTTTCTTCCTCGCGACTATGACGTAGGGATGTGGACCAATTCCATATCGCCGAAATATCTCGCGCTCGGTCCGCTTCTCAATGTGCAAGCCACCCCTTCCAACATCGCCGCGGCCGCTGCTGTCATTCCGGGCATCAGCCTTCCGTTCAGCAACTTCAAGGGAACCATCGCGCAGTCTTTAAAGCCGTTTCCGCAATACTCCGGCATCTCTTATTACTCCGGAGATCTTGGGAACTCGACCTTCAACTCTTTGCAAATCACTCTCGATCGCAGATTTGCCAACGGATTTACAATGCAAGCCGGCTATACCTACAGCAAAGAAATCGATAACGTGATCGGCGTTGCTGCCAACCTGGGCGCCGCGGGCGGAAACCGGGACCCCTACAACGGCGGTCTCGATAAGGCCTTGGGCGCGATTGACCATCCCCACATCTTTCACCTGACGTTCCTGTATCAATTGCCTTTCGGCGTCGGACATAACTTAGGCGCGGGCCAGCCGGTTGTTCGTGCTTTGGTCAGCGGCTGGCAGGTATCGGGCCTGATCACCTTCACTTCCGGAGCGCCGCTGGGAATCACCGGCTCGGGCTGCAATACTCCGGGCGTAGTCTCATCCACCAATGGAAGCGCCGCGTATTGCGATGTTAGCTACAACCCTAACTTCAGCGGACCGGTACGGGTCAATGGAAGCTACGGCAACGGCAATGCGCTGGGCGTCGGCGCCCTAAGCTATTTGAATAAAGCTGCATTTATCGATCCGGTTCCCTACACCTTCGGGAACCTGCCCAGGTCGGCGCCTTTCGGTCTTTTGGGACCTTCACTTCTCGACGAGGACGTCAGTTTGCGGCGCGAATTTGTGTTGCGTGAAAGTCTCAGGCTGGCGCTGCAAGCCGACGCCTTCAACATTACTAATTCGGTGCAGTTCGCGCCGCCCGCTACCAATATCGACTCCGCGAACTTCGGTCAAGTCACTACGACAAACAACCAGCCCCGCAAATTTCAATTGAGCGCCCGCATAACGTTCTGATCCGCGACATAATTCAGCAATAGCGGAATTCATAAGGAGACATGATGAACATGCTTTGGCGGACTTCAGTTATAACGGCCACGTTATTGGCAGCCTTGCCGCAGAGCGTTTCTGCGCAGCAGCAGCAACAAACGGCTCCGTCCGCGAGTGTTCCGGACACACGTGGCCCCACAAAGGGAACAACGGAAGGGGCCGGTTCTACGATCTTCGGCAACTACTGCGAGACCTGCCACGGCAATCCGAAAGTAGATAGCGCGCCGAGTCCGGCCATTCTCAAACAGATGACGCCGGAGCACATTTACCAGTCCCTCACAGTGGGCGTCATGGTCAAAATGGCCCAGGGATTGACGGACCAGCAGATGCGGGACATCGCGGAATGGGTCGGCGGGCGCAAACTAGGCGCCGCCGAAAGCGGAGACGCCCGGAAGATGTCGAACGTCTGCGCCGGCAATCCACCGATTCATAGCCTGACGGCAACGGCCAACTGGAACGGCTGGGGCGCGGATCTTGCGAACACCAGAATGCAGTCGGCGAAGGCAGCGGGCTTATCGCCGGCGGCGGTGTCCCGGCTGCAGTTGAAATGGGCCTTCGGGCTGCCCGCGGCGGCTTCGGTTTATGGACAGCCGACCATTGTCGATGGGAGAGTCTTTGTAAGTTCGGATGCCGGCTTCATTTACGCGCTGGACGCCGAAACGGGATGTGTGCACTGGTCTTTCCAGGCGCAGACGGGCGTGCGTAGCGCCATCACCATCGGTCAGGCAAAGCCCGGCTCGAACAAATATGCTGCTTTTTTTGGCGACATTCACGGCAATGTTTATTCGGTCGATGCCACCAACGGCGAATTGCTCTGGAAGAACCGGATCGACCCGCAGCCGCTCGCTCGCATCACGGGTGGAATCACGGCTTACAACGGACGCCTGTATGTGCCGGTCGCTTCGCTCGAAGAGCCGGAATCCTCCAGTGCAAACTATCCATGCTGTACTTTCCGAGGCCTCGTGGCCGCGCTCGATGCCGCCACGGGTAAGCAGGTCTGGAAAACCTATACCATCCCGGAAGCGGCTACGGCCCGGGTCAGTTCCGACGGCAAGCACTTCATGGGACCGGCCGGAGGCGGCGTCTGGAGCCCCATCACCATCGATCCAAAACGTAAAGCGGTCTACATCGTCACCGGAAACACCTTCTCCGAACCCGACATGGGCCGTTCCGATTCTGTCGCAGCCCTCGATTTGGATACCGGAAAAAGTCTGTGGTGGAAACAGGATGAACCGAACGACGTGTGGCATACCGGTTGCCCGCAGGGAAAATCTCCTGCCGGTTTTCCCCCCACCAGAATCGTCCGCCCTGGAGCGCCGCCACCTCCTCCTCGTGCGCCGATGCCGCCTGCTTATTATTGTCCGGTCGACCAAGTCGGCCCCGGACCCGATTTTGACTTCTCAGCCGGCGCTATCCTTGTCAATCTTACGAGCGGCAGGAGTTTGCTGGTTGCGGGACAGAAGTCCGGCCTGGTTTGGGCGCATGATCCGGACAAAAAGGGAGAGTTGGCGTGGCGGTCGGACGTGTCGCGCGGTCAGATTGTTTTCGGTGGTGCGGCGGACCAGGAAAACGCCTATTTCGCGATGCGTGGCCTCGGTAAAACCGGACCGCCCGCCGGTGTAGTTGCCGTGCGTCTTTCTGACGGCACGGAAAAATGGTACACGCCTATTCTTCCTCAGGAATCGATGAAAGACCATCCGGGTTTGAGCGCGGCGGTCACGGTCATTCCCGGCGTCGTGTTCACTTCCGGACTCGACGGCACGCTGCGGGCCTTTGCTACCAGTGATGGTAAAGCAATTTGGGAATACGATACGGCGCAGGAGTTCCAGACTGTCAATGGAGTGAAAGCGCATGGCGGCTCCATTGGTTCAGCGGGCGCCACAGTGGCCGGCGGAATGGTCTTCGCCAATTCGGGATACACGGGATTTCAAGGTGGATCTCCTGGAAACGTGTTGCTGGCGTTCGGGCAATAGTGGGAATCGCCAAAATCGAAGGAACGATGAATCGTTGGATCGCCAGTTGTCTTTTAACAGGCTTAGCGATAGCCGCTGGGATTTCCTTGCCTGCGCAGAATGCGAGCCCTCCGGCAGCGGCGCGCGTGGTCATCCCCGGCCGTGGCGTGGAATCGAAACGCTGGGAGCCCTGGTCGGCCATGCGCACTGCGGCGGCATTGGTGCTTGGCTGGAAAGTCGGCGTCGCGGGCGACAGCTTTAGTCAACTCAGCTTCTCTGAGGCCGTGGAGAAAGCCGACGCCTTGAGCGTCGGAGATATCGAGGGCTGGAGTACCGAAAAAGTCAGCGAAGAAGTCCCGAAATTGTTGGGTCCGGAACTGCAGCCGGGCGAGATGCGGGCTGTCAGAGACAAGCTCAACGCGGTGAACATGCGCCTGAGCGCCTATCACGTTCGCTCCATGGGCTCGGACGAAGCTTCCATGCGCCGGCTGTTCGAGTTCGCCAGGGCATTGAGCGTCGAAACGATTGTTTCCGATCGTCTTCCCGAGGCCCTGCCGTTGCTCGATCAGCTAGCCGGCGAGTTCGGGGTCAACGTTGCTCTGTGCGGCAATCCGCAAAGCGTTCTGACCGCGGTGAGCGCGCTCAGTAAACGCGTGGGCGTCTGCCTTGATACGGACTCGGTCAATGCCTTGGCACAGGTACCCGGTGTATTGTCCCAGATTGATGATCGAACGCTCATCGTCAATCTGAGGAGTGTAAGCAGTCCCGGCAAACTGTCCGCATTTCTTGCCACGATGTATCGCCTGGAAATTAAACCTTCGCTGATCACCGTGGGAGCGGCTGGAGCGGCCGCTACACTCGCCGGACTCGAGCGATCCTTCGACGATTTTGAGAAGGCTCTCCAACCCGTCATGGCCGAAAAAGTAGATGCGATCTCCCGGACGGCGGCGATCCGCGGCCCCGACCGGCTCACGCCCGAAGAACGCGACCGGATAGAAGCGGCACTGCCGAAGGAGGCACCGGCGAAGCCCCGAAAATCACGCAAGCTGTTAGTGCTGGATTTGAATGTTGCCTACGGCGGCCACCGCTCCATTCCAGCCGAAAATTTTGCACTGCAGCAGATGGGCAAAGAAACCGGCGCTTACGAAGCGGTATTCAGCAACGATCTGGACAACCTGACATATCCCAAGATCAAGCAGTTCGATGCGGTATATCTGAATAACACGGTCGGCATGATTTTCGTCGATCCTGCTGTGCGCAATGGCCTGGTCCGTTTTGTGCGCGAAGGCGGCGGCTTAGGCGGCAATCACGGAACCAGCCACGCTTCGATGGACTGGCCTGAGTTTCACGAAATGATCGGCGTCCGGCGCGGCGTGCATCGCGCTTCAACCGAAAAAGTCTGGATCAAGATCGATGATCCTCACAGTCCGCTCACTGCGGCCTTCGACGGCAAAGAGATCTTTTACGAAGACGAATATTTTCGATTTCCCAACCCACCCTACTCGCGTGATAAGCTGCACGTTCTTCTCAGCATCGACGTGGCGAAGACGGATATGAACCAGGGAGACGTGTTCGTCCCCGGCTCCAACGTTTCGCGCCCGGACGCCGACTACGCCGTTAGCTGGATTCGCGATTATGGCAAGGGACATGTCTTCTTCTGTATTCTCGGACACAACCCGACGTTGTTCACCACGCCCGTCCTTGCGAAATACTTTCTTGCCGGCATTCAATTCATGTTGGGCGATCTGAAGGCCGATGCAACGCCCAGCGCGAAATTGGCTTTGCAGCACGGAACCTAACTATGCTTCGGTTTGCAGCAGACCGGCCGCTGCTTTTTTGGGCCGGGGTGCTGGCGTTCGCGGTCTCCGGGTGCGCGCAAGACATCGACACAGAGGTGATCGGGCACGCTCCGGCAAGCCGATCCACGATTCTAGACCAGATAGCTGATCCCGCTGAGCGGCAGGCCTTTACGGATCTCTACAAAGAGCGTGACCCAAGGCGTAAACGGGACTTAGCGATTCATTTCGCGAACCGCTTCCCCGCTTCCTGGCTCCTCGGACAGGCTTACGAAATCGGCGCTAAGGCCAGTATGGAATCGGACGATGCTAAAACGGCTCTGGATTATGGAGAAAGATCTCTCCGGCTATGGCCGGAAAATCCGTTGCTCCTCGTACCGCTCGCTAACCTTCAGGCGCAAGAGAAAATGCTCGGCCCTGCCTCGCGCAATGCTACCGATGCGTTGTGGTGTCTCGATCGGTTTGACCGCCCGGCGTCGGTCGCCGAGAAAAACTGGCCGCAGTTGCAGCGCTCCTTGCGCTCCTCGAGCTATTTTGTGCTGGGCCGAGTCGCCGCGGTGAGGGCCTTCGAAACATCGGGCGAAGCAGAAGCGCGTTATCTTGCCGATGCTGATCGATCCCTGGTCAAAGCTATTAGTTTCGATCGAACCGATCCGGAGATCACATATTTGGAAGGACTGGTTCAGCTGGGCCTCAACAGGCCGACACCCGCGGCCGACTACTTCGCCCAAACGTATCGAATGCGCGGTCCCTTAGCGGGAGAAGCCCTGCAGCAAGTGCAAGCCCTGTATCGTCGTGGAGACAATTCGAGCAAATACTCCAGTTTCGATGCTTTCCTATCGTCGCTCAAGCTGGAAATCCCATCCCCGCAAAACACGCTTCCGAACGAATTGCCGCTCCCGGTGTATGCAGGATCCGACGCCTGCGGCGTGTGCCATCCTCAGCAATATGAGTCGTGGAAGCGAACCGGAATGAGCCGCATGTTCCGCGAATACAAGCCTGAGAATGTTCTCGGGAATTTCTCCGGTTCACAAATCATTGAGGACGAACGAGGCACGCCATCTGCGCGGCCGGTAATCGATCATGGGAAACATTACTTCGATATCCTGCAGCCCAATAATCGTTGGACGCGTTTCCCGGTGCAATTTACCATCGGCTCGAAATGGCAGCAGGCGTACGCAACAAAATTCGGTGACGGCCGCATCCAGGTCTTTCCGATCCAGTACAACACGTTGCAGCATCGTTGGATCAATTACTGGAAACTGACCGATGCTTCTGGTTCCGAGCGGGCGCAGATCGATCGATTCTCCTCCGGGGTTTCAGGGGCGACGTATCAACTCAACTGCGCTCCCTGTCACACCAGCCAGCTCATCTTCAGCAAAGGCGCAGCGAATCCGGAAGATGCGGCGTTTCGCGAGCCCGGAGTCAATTGCGAGATGTGTCATGGTCCATCCGGCGGCCACGCTGCAGCCATGCGCGGTCAAAACCTTGTGAGCGCGGCGGCAGATACCCCCGTTGACTTCAAAAAGATCGCTGCGAGCGAGTTCGTTGCGATTTGCGCCCAGTGCCATCTGCAATCGGGCTTGCGAATGCCCGATGCTGACGGTGCAGTCAACTACTCCCCTTCCGGAACCAGGTTCTATCGCGTTTCTTTGAGCCGTCCTTATGTTGATTTCTCGCGAAAGGCATTCTACAAAGATGGACGATTCCGTGTAACGACGTTCATCGCCGAATCCTTTGTGCGGTCTCGATGCTTCCGCGAAGGTCAGGCCCACTGCGGCTTTTGCCACAACCCCCATCCGGCCGATCCGGCGTCTAATCCTACTTCACTAAAATTTCCGAAGGATAACGACGACATGTGCCTGCAGTGTCATACCGCATTCAGGGCAAAACAGCAATCCCACACTCACCACGCGCTGTCGTCGGAGGGCAGCCGGTGTGTCTCGTGTCACATGCCGAAAATTATGGAGTCGCTGCTGTTCAATGCGCGATCGCATCAGATTGACGATATCCCCAGCGCTGAAATGACGGAGCGCTTCGGGCAGCGGGAGAGTCCGAACGCTTGCCTGTCGTGCCATCAGGATAAGGATGATAAATGGCTAAAACAACAGTTGGCAGGATGGCAGAAAGCGGTTACCGCCATCCACTGAGCGCATCGACGAAGCGCACGCAGTACTTTTATGTTCTTAGCATGTAGTTTCAGCGGTCTCTTTCCTTTATAGTTGTGGTTCTTACTTATGACTCGAACCGTTTTGATGGGAATATTACTGGCAACAGGATTATTACACGCCGACGTTGTTACTCTTGACCTTTCGCCATTCGCGCTCGCTCCAGGGGCTCCGTTTCTTGGAGATTACTTTAATGGCGGAACACTAACGCTTCCGTCCGGCATGACAATCGGTCCGGGACCGGATTATGGCATTACAAGCTCAACTGGCTTGGGTGGCGCATTTGTCGTGGGCCAAAGGGATGTTGTCAGTTTCCCATTACATGGATCAGGGGAACTCTACTCGAACGGTTTTACCGGCGGGTTTTCCCTTCGTTACGCAGGGGGGGTTTTTCCTCCGCCCGGAATCCCTTTTTCCAATCCCTACCTGAACCTCGTCGCTCGCGACAGTGCAGGAGACGTTCTCGGGCAAACCGTATTACAAGCCAATACAGGAGGTTCGAACACGTTCCTAACCGCCGGATTTACGTTCTCCGGAACTGCTACTGAGGTGGACTTTGGTTATCCAATCGGATTGAATGCGGACGCCGGTGCATTCGTTTATGACGAAATAACGTTTGGTTCCGCTGATCCTGGCTCCGGATCGGCCGCTCCTGAACCGTCCACACTGGTCTTGTTTGGATTGAGCTTCGTCGTAGGTGGCTTTGTTCTTCAGAGAAAGCGCGGGCTGTGAAAAGTCAGCTGGGTTCGGGGAGCGTGTAGTGCAACTCATAGGAATGTTTTCCGTCGGTTATGTCGATTTTCATTTCGCCGGCCAGTCCTTCTAGTTGGCCGGTTCCGGAATCGGGAACGATTGCAACGGCCAACTGCGGGGCGCCGCGCGTCATGATTCCATTGTGCTGCAGCACGAAGGCTCCGGTTCGGCCGCCAAGCGATCCGGTGACGCGCTCGATGGCGACGTATCCAGCCGAGCCTTTGACTGGTGTTGTCGCGCTGAACATCTCGCCTTTACTTGTTGCTTCTAAATCGCCGTGGAATTGTTTTTCGATGGAAAGCCTGGTCAATGTTACTTTGTCAGATTCGTCCGGCGTCCCTAACGATTGCAGTTGTACTTGGAAAGTTCCGTATGCTTGATTCATTGCTGGAAAATGTTCTTGGGGCACATGGCGTGCACACCCATTTTGCCATCCACCAATTGCGTTATATCGACATCTATGGCGACGCTGGTGAGTGCGTAAGCGTCTTCGCGGCTGAGGTGTTTTTCGGCCGCTAAGAAATCGATCATGTTGTGAACTGCCATTTCGGTGGCGGTTTTGAGATCTTCGTCGAAGCCCATGGAGATATAGTTGGACGGAGTTTCGGCTCGGGGCCAGAGTAAGCGCTGATCTTTGTGAACGATGAATTTGAAGGTTCCGGTGAGCCAAGTCTCGAGGGCCGTGATGTCGACCTCGCCGTTACCTTGGCCGGCGTGACCATCGCCGGCTTCGAAGAGCGCGCCTTTGGCGTGAACCGGAATGTAGAGCGTGGTTCCGGCTACCAGTTCGCGATTGTCCATGTTGCCGGCATGCATCCAGGGCGGCCCGCTGTTGAGTTTGCCGGCGGAGGGCGGGGCGACGCCCATGCTGCCGAAGAAGGGATGAAGCGGGATGAGGATGTTGGGGGCGAAGCGGGCGAGCATGCGGTGGCGATCGAGCGGGATCACTTTGGTTCGAGCGTAGGGGAAATCGTTGGGCAAGAAACCGCGTCCCGGACCGAAGCTGTTGCAGGCGTATGGCACGTCAATTTCGATTTTTTGGATTTGCACTTCGAGTACGTCACCCGGTTCGGCTTCGGCAATGAAAACAGGGCCGGTGAGGATGTGGCCTCCTGGACCTTTTTCTTTGACTTGTTCGTGTATGTCGCGGTCGTATTGGGGGATGGCAGAGGATGGAACTCCGCCGGCTTCCATGCGTTGGATGGAGCACGTGGACAAGGTTTGCATGCGGACGGTGTCGCCGGAGTGGACCGAGAGGGCAGGCTTGGCTTGTGCTGAGTAGTAGCCCCAGACGACGGTGGAGGGCGAGGCTGGAAGAGTGTATTCGGCTCCGATAAGAGCGGAACAAGCGGCGGTTCCTAAGAGGATGTTGGATAAGAGCAGGCGCATAGTAGAAAACGCGCGGGACGATTTCTACGGGGTCGGCGATGGCGCGATTTCCTATCTTGCCATGAGTGGATTTCGAGGGGTGTTTCAGGCTGAAGCGATTTAAGAAAGCGGGATCTTGCGGCTGTTGGGGTCGAGTGCGAAGAAAGCTTCGGCTTGCGGACAGCCGGCTTCGAGGCCTCGGAAGCTTGTGACTTCAGATTGCAGTGAGTAGAATTTGTCGGGCGTTTGCGAGGCGTGAGCGTAACACGCAGCTCGTTTCTTTGATTCGACGGCGGTGATGTTGACGTAGGTGGTGGGCGAGAAGCGGAGGGTATCTTCTCCGCTTGAGACCTCGTAGTAGTAGAGGGCGAAGCTCTTTCTCATGCGCACCCAGGAATCCTGAACAAGCATGAAGGCGGCGCGATGGTCGGGGTGGTTGTCGAGGGGCCAGTGAGTGAAAACGAGGTCGGGCTGCTCGGATTGGAGCAGCTGGTGGAATTCGGCGTAGTGCTTGGCGTCGATGACAGGGTCGCCATCCATCTGGGATGCGAAACGTGGTTGGGCGCCGAGGATTCGACAGGCTTGTTCGGCTTCGTTGGTTCGCGTGGCGCCGCATTGCTCGGGAGGGATTGCTGCGCAGCCTTTTTGTCCGCGGTTTAGGTAGAGCATGGTCACGCGGTGTCCTGATGCTGTGAGGCGCGCAACGGTTCCGCCGCAGCCATATTCCGGATCGCCGGGGTGCCCGCCGACAACGACTGCTTTCAAATTACCGGCGGCAAAAGCGCGGGCGGCAAAAGCGGCGGTGGCCAGGAAGGTGCGTCGAGAAAGAGGAGACATCGCAGATGGTGTTTACTTTATCCTGGCGGTTAGATTAAATAAATCATGCCTAAGTTCGAGGCTACGGAACGGACGCAAGTCAGGCGGCTGCCGAAGCGCGGTGTTTATGAGAAAGAGGAGATCTACTCCATTCTCGATGAGGGTTTTGTGTGTCATCTGGGGTTCGTGGTGGACGGCCAGCCGTTTGTGATCCCGACTGGCTATGTTCGCGTGGATGACGAGATTTATGTGCATGGTTCTCCGGCCAGTAGAATGCTTCGGCAGGGGGCGACCGGCGTTGACGTGTGCCTAACTGTGACGTTGGTGGACGGCTTTGTTTTGGCGCGTTCGGCATTTCACCATTCAATGAATTACAGGTCGGCGGTGGTGATGGGGAAAGCGCGATTGCTGACCGATCCGCAAGAGAAGATGCGGGCGCTGGAAGGATTTACGAATCACATTGTTCCGGGCAGATGGGATGAGGTGCGGCAGCCGACTGAGCATGAGTTGAAGGCGACCAGCGTGCTGGCGCTGCCGATTACGGAGGCTTCGGCGAAGGTTCGGACGGGTCCTCCGATTGATGATGAGGAGGATTATGCTTGGCCGATTTGGGCGGGCGTTCTTCCGCTGAAGACTGCGATGGGGGCTCCGGTGGCGGATGAGCGGTTGGCTGAGAGCGCTCCGCGTTTGGATGTGCGGCGGCTTGAGACACGATTTCGTTGGTACGATTCAGAAGAATGAATCGTCGTGAATTTCTGGCCGCAGGCGCGGCATCTTCTCTTTTGATCGGTGAACAGGCAGGAGCAATGCAGAACAGCAAAGCGAGTGTGAAGCTGGGCGTGGATCTGTTCAGCTTGCGCTCACAGAAGTGGACTCCGATTCAGTATCTGGATTATTGTGCGGCGCGGAAAGTGCAGGTAGTGCACTTTTCGGAGGTCCGTTTTATCGGGAGTCTGGAGCCGGACAATCTGCGGCGGGTGCGAGCACATGCGGAGCAGGTTGGCATCGAGGTGGAGATCGGCATGAAGTCGATCTGTCCGAGCTCAAAAATGTTCGAGGCTTCGCAGGGCACGGCGGAACAACAACTCGGGCACATGATTGATTCGGCGAATATCGTCGGTTCGAAGATCGTGCGGTGCGTGCTGGGCAGCTCGGAGGACCGGAAGACGGGCCAGATTGAGACTCACATTGCGGACATGGTGCAGGTGCTCAAGAATGTGAAGCCGAAGGCGACCGGGCAGAACGTAAAGATTGCGATTGAGAATCATGCGGGCGATATGCAGGCGCGCGAGTTGAAGATGCTGGTGGAAGAGGCGGGGCCGGATTTTGTGGGCGTGTGCCTGGATTCAGGCAATCCGCTGTGGACGATCGAGGATCCGCATCTGACGCTCGAGACGCTGCATCCGTATGTGCTGACGAGCCATGTGCGGGACACGGCGGTATGGAACGTTCCGCAGGGCGCGGCGGTGGCTTGGGTGCAAATGGGGCGCGGCAATATCGACATCGACAGTTATGTGAAAAAGTACAGCGAGCTTTGTGCGGGCAAGGCCCTGTCGCTGGAGATCATAGTGACGGGGCCTCGAATTTTTCCGTATAAGGATCCGGCTTTCTGGGATGGGTATCGTAAAGATCCGGCTTGGGAGTTTGAGCGATTCGCGGCGCTGGCCGACGCCGGCAAGCCTTACAAGACAGAACCGGTGGAGAAGAAGGACGAGGCGCAACGGCAGCGTGAAGCCTTAGATGAAAGCCTGAACTATACCAAGAAGCTGTTAGGAATGAACACCTAGCGGCAAGGCACGTGACAACATGAAAACTCCATCGTCGACGCGATGGACGATGATCACGCTGGCGTTTGCCGCCACGGTGATCAATTATCTTGACCGGCAGACCTTGTCGGTGGCAGCCCCCGTTTTGATTGAGCAGTTCCACATGAGCAATGTGGCGTACTCGCGGGTGCTGTTCGGATTCCTGCTGGCTTACACGATCATGAATGCGGTATCCGGGCCGCTGATCGATCGACTGGGAACGCGGGCGGGGTATGCGCTATGCATGGCGTGGTGGTCGGTCAGTTCGATCCTGCATGGCTTCGCAAGAGGGCCGTTGAGCCTGGGTGTGTATCGTTTTCTGCTGGGCATGGGCGAGGCGGGAAACTGGCCGGCAGCGGTGAAGGTGGTGGCGGAGTGGTTTCCGGCGAGGGAACGGGCTTTGGCTTCGGGGCTGTTCAACAGCGGCTCGTCGATTGGGGCGGTTCTTGCGCCGCCGACCGTGGCATTTATCATTTACAAATTTGGCTGGCCGAGTGCGTTTTTGGCGATTGGCACGCTGGGTTTCGTATGGTTGATCGTTTGGTGGGGGACGTATCGGACGCCGTCGCATTCTCTCGAGGAGGCGGGCGAAGAGCGAGACGGGCCGGTTCCATCTGCCTGGAGCTTGTTTCGGACTCGCTTTGTGTGGAGCTTTACGTTGTCGAAGATTTTTATGGATCCGGCTTGGTACTTTTACACGTTTTGGTTTCCGGAGTATCTGAAGAGAGCGCGGCATTTCGATCTGGCAGCGATTGGGAAGTATGCGTGGATTCCGTTCTTTGTGGCGGGTTTGGGAAATATTGCGGGCGGCATGCTGTCGGCGTTCTTACTGCGACGAGGCTTTTCGCTGACGCTGGCGCGCAAAGGGTCGGTTACGTTTTTTGCGGTTCTGATGATGGGTGGGATTCCGGCCGTGCTGGTTCCTTCGGCTTCCGCTTCGATTGCGTTTGTGGCGGTGGCGATGGCGGGTTATACGGGAGCGCTTGCAAACATGCTGGCACTTCCCACGGATGTTTTTCCGAAGAATGCAGTTGCTTCGGTGTATGGATTAGCCAGCATGGGCTCGGGTTTTGGCGGCATGCTGTTCACGTTGATTACGGGATGGCTGGTGGATCACTACTCGTACGTTCCGGTGTTCATCGGATTCGGGTTGATTCCTCTGATTTGTGCGACGATTCTTTGGACGGTAATGGGACCGCTACAGGAAGCGCGACGAATTAACGCTTAGTTGAAGCGCCGGCGCGGACTTCGTCTCCGGTGTTGCCAGTCTTCCAATCAGTGCCATTGTTCGATTGGGCCTGTTCAAAGTGGATGTGGTTTTTGTCTGTGAACTTGTTCGTGGTGCGAAAGAAGGTGGTTTTTCCATCCTGATCGCGACGGCTCATGTAGGTCCATTGATCGCCTGAAATTTCGAGATCGTCGCGGCCGGTGGCGCGGCCTTCGGGCATGATGGTCTGAGTCCAGAAGCGGCCCGGTTTGCCGGTCGGAATGAAGATGACGAGACCTCCTTGCGAACCGTTGATGGTTTGCGAACAGGCGAAGTATTTGCCGAGCAGTGAACATTGGTTGACCAAGGTCTCCGGCTTGGAAGCGGCTGGCTGGTCTTTGCGGGTCACTTGCCAGGTTCCTTCATAAGCGCGGAGGGGCGCATAGACGGGGTCCGCAGCAGTGGCCGAGTGGGCGGTTTGGCCGGCCAAAGCGAGAAACACAAGCGTCAACATGTGCATACAAACACAAGGTACAGTAGACGCCCGAGGCGAGGCTTTCGAGGAAGACGCGCAAAACGGTCGCGGTGTCAAGCGCGCCACCCGAAGGACAAGCGAGTTCCCCCGCTGACTGGTGGCGCGCAGCCGCGTCCTTTGCGCTCACGGTTCGAAATTCGTAATAGAAAGCGGAAAAGCGCCGATCGGGACGGTCCGCTTTTCAAACCAATGAAGAACGTAAGAGAATGAAGAAGAAGGGTGTTGCCCCGATTTCATGGCTCTTGTACAGACCGAGTTCATTGTTGAAACTCAAACCGTCACGTTTCCTTCCCTGCTTTTAGACTGCGGCGTAACCTTGATGAACGTTGACGTGGCGTACGAGACGTATGGCAAGTTAAACGCCGATCGAAGCAACGCGATTTTGGTGCTACACGCGTTTTCAGGCGATGCGCATGCGGCGGGGGTGAATCGGGAGACGGGACAGCCGGGTTGGTGGTCGGCGATGATCGGGCCGGGGCTGGCATTCGATACCGAGAAGTACTTCATTATTTCTTCGAACGTGCTGGGTGGCTGTCGCGGAACAACCGGGCCGGGTTCCATCGACCTGGCGACCGGGGAGCCGTATGCGATGCATTTCCCGGTGATCACGATCGGCGATATCGTGCGCTTGCAGAAGATGCTGGTGGACTTGCTCGGCATTGAACGGCTGCTGGCGGTAGCGGGCGGATCGATGGGAGGGATGCAGGCGCTGGAGTGGGCGGTGGCTTATCCGGAGGCGGTGGCGGCGGCGCTTCCGATTGCCACGACGTCGCGGCATAGCGCGCAACAGATTGCATTCAACGAGGTCGGCCGGCAGGCGATTATGGCCGACCCGGACTGGAATGAGGGCAACTATTATCATTTGAAACCCCCGGCGCGGGGGCTGGCTGTGGCGCGCATGATTGGGCACATCACTTACATGAGCGATGCGTCGATGCGCCAGAAGTTCGGACGAAGGCTGCGGGACAAAGACGCTTTTGGATTCGACTTTTCAGTGGATTTTGAAGTGGAGAGTTATCTTCGCTATCGGGGCAGCCAGTTTGTCAGCCGCTTCGATGCGAATACGTATTTGTACATCACTAAGGCGATGGACTATTTTGACGTCGCAGCGCGGCATGCTTCGCTGGCCGAGGCATTTGAAGACAATCACGTTCGTTTTTTGGTTCTTAGTTTCACGTCCGACTGGTTGTATCCGACGTATCAATCGTTGGAACTGGTGGGTGCGCTACGGGGCGGCAATTCGGACGTAGCCTTCACGGAGCTGCCTTCGACATATGGGCATGACGCGTTTCTTCTCGAAACTAAGGAACAGAACGAGATGGTGACCGGGTTTCTGGAGAGCGTGTTTCAGGATCTATCGCGGGCGCCCTCTCGTCCGGTGGTGCGGCGCGTTTCGGCAGAGCTGCAATCGCGTCAGGATTACGCGATGATCGGCGAGATGATCGAGCCGGGATCGCGGGTTCTCGATTTGGGATGCGGCGATGGTGAACTGCTGGCGTGGTTGTGCGACCAGAAGCGGATTGACGGGCGCGGAGTGGAGATCGAGGGCGAGAATGTGCGGCGGGCGATCGCGCGGGGCGTTTCCGTTTATCAGGGCGATATCGACGAAGGGCTGGCCGATTATCCGGACGGCTCTTTCGACTTTGTGATTTTGAGTCAGACTCTGCAGGAGATGCGCTATCCGCTGCGCGTGCTGCGAGAGATGCTTCGGGTGGGGCGTCATGCGATTGTGGCGTTTCCGAATTTCGGTCACTGGCGGGTTCGGCTGGCGCATTTGATAAGCGGGCGCGCGCCGAGGACGAAGCTGTTTCCTTATGACTGGTATGAATCGCCGAATTTGCATTTTCTGACGATCGACGACTTTGTTTCGCTGTGTAACAAGCAGAACTGGACCATTGAGCGGCAGATCTTCGTTGGAAAGCATGGGACGGTCGATTCGCTTCCCAATTTGCGAGCGGAAGTCGCGGTGTTCTCGATTCGGCCGGCGTAAATTCGTTTGGCGTGAGCCGGGGGTTTTGGAAACGGGCGAGAGGGGCGGTGGGTTGTGCAGTGTCGGCGGTAACTTAGGACCGAAGTTGTTTCCGGTTTGCGGACCACACTGGAACATCCGCAGGGTAGCCGTCCACTTTGGTGGATGCGCGTTTTACGGCCCAGTGGATGAGCAAGTATCAAATGGATGACATCGAAGGTCCCATGAAGGTTCAGTACGGGACGGCCTTCAAAAAAGACACACCTTCTAATTTTTGCCATTGGCTGATGTATCTTTGAGTTCGATACGACAATAAAGAAAGCCCATGCCTGATCTTGTGAAAGTTCCCTTGGCGTCAACCGAGTATCAGGCCCGGTTTGAGCGTCCCTCTATCGGTTTCATCGGTGTTGACCGCCCCCGAGCCGTTGAGGCGGTTGTGGACGCCCTTCTGCCTTTTGGCTTTCGCTTGGCAAATTCGGACTTCGTGGCGACTGGCCCACTAGCCGATCACAAGGTGGTATTTCGGTTTCCAGACAGGGGAATCACCCTCCAATTCACTGCGGAATACTTTCAGTTCACTAAAGAGGGTTCGAATTGGGCGACAGCAAAAGAAGATATGAACATCCTTGTGGCCGCCGAACGCGCGTTGCTGAATGGAGGGAGTTCTGTAACAGTTGCCAATTGTTTGGTCACTATCGCCATGCATGCGCAACTTCTCGCAAGACCGCGTGAAGAGGTTTTGGCTTCTTTCCTTCCGGCTCCTTTTCGGGAATGGCGTAAGGCGATCAGCTATGGCAATCATTTAAGATGGGCCGATGGCGATCTACTGCTGGACTTTTCGGCAGTCTTTGCCAATGGCATCTTTCTGAAATTCTCTTCCCGGTTTGATGGCCACCCGTCAGCCCCGGAGATATTAGAGCAGGTGCAGGAACAGGAAAATTCAATATTTCAGCTTCTAGGCATACAGGAACAAGATGATGCATAACGGTGAATTTTCATCAGTGCTGGAAGCACAACAAACGCAGAGGCAGCTTAGGGGCGTGCTGAACTATCAGACCGTGGGAATGTATGAACAGCAATCCCGGCAGCACCATGTATCTAGCCCTTTTGGTTCGGCGCTCATTTCCAAGAGCATCGCCGACCGTGACTCGGACTTGTATGTCCAAAAGGAACCGGACGAAAATTTTCAATCGAACGAGCAATTGAACAATCTTCAGCGGTCCTACACCTTTTTAACCGATGCCGCCGGTATAGCGGAAGTGCTGGCGCAAGTGCCGCCGCTCTATTCTCTGTTGGACGCAGCGGTTGAATCTCTTCACGTTGCGTTTGGAGACAGAAAACTTTTGTTGCTTGAAGCTTTGACTTCAGACGAAGATACCGTTTTACGGGTCATTGTGAAGCTTTCGCAGGATACCGAAACGCCAGCGGCGCTTATGCGTAAATTTAAGCTCGACTGGTGGTTTAAGAACTGCTCTCGTTCGGAAGCCTCCCTTGTATTCGACTATGAGATAGGCAATGGCTTTTGATTGGCGAGACTTTTTTCTGTTCGCCCATCAGCTTCGTAACGAAACAGATGAAAGTAAGAAAAGAACCTCAATCGGACGGGCGTATTACTACGCTTATAATGCAGCTTTGATTGAGGCTCAGAAATTAGGCTTCAATCCAAACGCACTCGGGATACCGGGGAAAAAACCCGGCGGTGTTCACCAAAAGCTTTGGGATTGGTACATGAGCCAGACTGGTAATCAAGACTTCATTAACCTTGGAGATTCAGGCAACACGCTTAAAGGCCGAAGAACCGCAGCGGACTACAAAATTGCTCCAACAATACTGATCACGCCGCAACTTGTTCAGCAACAATTGGATGAAACAAGGGATTTTGAGATGTTGCTGGCACAGATAGCTAAAGCATCCCCACCACCGGCTTTACCGTAGACCCGCCGACCTCCGGCCCTTCGCTTTCTAAGCTTGTGGGGCCTTGCCCGTCTTGCCCTTTTATACTGAATTCGTAAAGGACACCATTTTGCCATCTTCAGCCGAAGAGTATGTACGCGCGAACCAGGAACGTTTTCTCAATGAGCTGCTTGATTTTATTCGGATTCCAAGCATCAGTACTCTTCCTGAGCACAAGGAAGATGTAGCGCGAGCGGCACAATTCGTGGCCGACAAGCTGACGGCGGCGGGCTTAGAGAACGTGGAAGTAATCCGGACGAACAAGCATCCGCTGGTGTATGCGGATTGGCTGCACGCTCCCGGCAAACCGACGGTTTTGTGTTACGGGCACTACGATGTGCAGCCGCCCGATCCGGTCGATTTGTGGCATTCTCGTCCCTTTGAACCGACGATTCGCGATGGGAACATTTATGCACGCGGCGCTTGCGATGACAAGGGCCAGATGTACATGCACGTGAAGGCAGCGGAGGTGCTGCGAGCGATTACCGATGGCAAGCTGCCGGTGAATTTGAAGTTCTTGATCGAGGGCGAGGAAGAGGTGGGCGGAGATTCGATTACTGATTATGTTGCGACCCACAAGGACAAGCTGAAGGCGGACGTGGCGCTGGTTTCGGATACAGAGTTGTTTGCCGATGGTGTTCCGACACTGTGCGTGGGGCTGCGGGGATTGATGTATCTGGAAGTGGAGGCGACGGGTCCGGCGCGTGATCTGCATTCGGGCATGTATGGCGGGGTGGCTCCGAATGCGGTTTACGGATTGATCGAGTTGCTGGCGAAGGCGAAGGATGCCGATGGCCGCATTCTGATTCCGGGCGTGTACGACGATGTGGCGGAACCGGATCCGGCGGAGACGGCGAGCTGGGAACAGCTTCCTTTTTCGGAGAAGGAATTTCTGCGGGACGAGGTGGGTTCGACTGCCCTGACCGGTGAGCCGGATCAAACCGTGTTTGCGCGAACGTGGGCGCGGCCAACGTTTGAAGTCCATGGCATTTCGGGGGGGTTTACCGGAATTGGCGCTAAGACCGTGATTCCTGCCAAGGCGACGGCGAAGGTGAGTTTGCGGCTGGTACCCAATCAAGATCCCCAGCGAGTGCTGGCGGCCGTGAAGCACTGGATCACGGACAGTACACCGAAGGGCATTCAGACGGAAGTGCGCGTTTTGAGCGCGGGGCCGGCGATTGTGGTGAACCCGCATCATCCAGCTATCGATATCGCGGCGCAGGTATTCAGCGAGAAGCTGGGCCGTCCGACTGTGTTTGTGAGGAGCGGCGGATCGATTCCGATTGTCGGTGAGTTCAATACGTTCCTTGGAATTCCGACGATTTTGATGGGATTCGGGCTTCCTGACGACGGTTTGCATTCACCGAACGAGAAGTATCGAATTAGTAATTACTTTCAAGGGATTGAGACGATTACTCATTTTCTGCAGCGATACGGGCAGTAAGTGGGAGCGGTTCGCGTGATAAGTTAAAAGCGATGCTGCAGGATCTTGCTCTCGCTTTACGCCTTCAGGCGCTGGACCGCAAGATCGTTCAATTGGAGAGTGAGATTGCGACACTTCCCAAACATGTTGCCGCAATCGAGAAACATTTAGAGGCGCATATGAAGCGATTGGAAGTAGATCGCGGTGCGCTTACCGGGAATCAGCGTGATCGCAAAAAGCTGGAAGGCGACATTCAGGTTCAACAGGAAAAGATTTCGAAGCTGAAAGGCCAGACTCTGCAGGCGAAGACGAACGAGCAGTATCGGGCTTTCCAAAACGAGATTACTTATGCCGAAGGCGAGATCCGAAAAGCGGAAGATCGAATTCTCGATTTTATGGAGCAATCGGAGCCTCTGGAGAAGAGCGTCAAGACGGCGGAAGTCGAGTTGAAGCGGCAGCAGCAGCAGGTTGAGAAGGAAAAGGCTCAAGCGCAGGAGCGGACTGCGCTGGACCAGAAAGCGCTGGCGGAAGTGCTCGGCGAGCGGAAATCGATTGTCGATCAGATGGATCCAAAGCTGAATACGGAATACGAGCGAATCCGTAAAAAGACCAAGGGCACGGTGATTGCAGACGCGACGGAAGGAAGATGCGATGCCTGCCAAATTGCGCTTCGTCCGCAGTTCTTGCAGGACTTACGGCGCGGCGACAAGATCATGCTGTGTGAAAGTTGCGGACGCATCCTGACGTACAATCCAGTACGCGATGTCGGGAGCGATGTGGCGGCGTCTCAACAGCTGGCCTGAAAACTTCATTTCTCATTTGATATGCTTCCGCTTTCGGTCGGCCTCGACGGCTGACTCGGAGGTGTGTCTTGAAAGTCTTCGACAGTTCCGACATACGGAACGTAGCCTTGATCGGACACGGGCATTGCGGCAAAACGACGCTCGCCTCTGCCCTTCTCTTCACAGCGGGCGCCACGGATCGCTATCTGACCGTGGACGAAGGAAATGCGGTCACAGATTTCGACGAAGAGGAAGTGGCGCGGAAGCTGAGCATCAGCTCCTCATTGGCCTCGTTTGCCTGGCAGAAGACGAAGCTGAACCTTATCGATACTCCCGGTTACAACATATTTCTGAACGACACCCGATCGGCTTTGCAGGCGGCGGATGCAGCGCTGGTGGTGGTGGACGGCGTAGCGGGCGTGGAGGTCTCGACGGAGAAGGTTTGGAATTATGCCGAAGAGCTGAAGCTTCCGACTGCGATTGTCATTCACAAGCTGGATCGGGACAGATCGTCTTTTGAACGAGCGGTGGAGAGTGTTCACGACGCATTCGGAAGAGCGGCGGTTCCGGTGCAACTGCCGATCGGTTCAGAGAAGACATTCAACGGCGTTATCGATGTGATCAGGATGCGCGCTCTCCTCTACAGCCCTGGCGGTAACGGCAAAGGTAGCGAGGCTGCGATTCCGGCGGCCTATGAGGAAGCGGCGAGCCAGGCGCACGAGGCTCTGGTGGAGATGATTGCGGAGGGGAACGATGAACTGATGGAAGAGTTTTTCGCGACCGGAACGCTGCCCTGCGAGCATATTGTAAGCGGGCTTCAGCAGGCGATGCGCGAGCGAAGGATTTTTCCGATTCTGTGCGCGTGCAGTTCGCAGAACGTGGGGCTGGACGCGATGATGAATTTCGTGGCCGAGCTTTTTCCTTCTCCACTGGAACATTCGGATGTACCGGCGATTCTGGACGGCAAGGATATTACGAAGAAGATCTCTGAGAATGAAGCTCCGTCGGTGTTTGTTTTCAAGACGGCGGCGGACCCGTTTGCCGGGCGCGTGACGTACTTCAAGGTGATGACGGGGACGGTGAAGGAAGATGCGCATTTGACGAACGTGCGTTCGAATTTCAATGAACGGCTGGCGCATATCGGAAGTCCGTTCGGCAAAAGCATGCCTGCAGTGAGCGAGCTGCACGCGGGAGATATTGGCGTGGTGGCAAAGCTCAAGGACACCTTGACGGGGGACACCCTGTGCGAAAAAAGCAACGGGCTGAAGTACCGGGACATGGAGATTCCGGAGCCTTCGATCGCGTATGCGATTTCCGCCAAGACGCGGAATGACGAGGACAGGTTGAGCACAGCTTTGCACAAGATGCTGGAGGAGGATCGTTCACTTCGCTTTTACCGAGATCCGCAGACCAACGAATTTCTGTTGGCCGGCAACGGCCAGCAACATGTCGAGGTGGTGGTGAGTCGATTGAAGCGGAGGTATGGCGTGGAGGTGGAGCTTCATGCGCCGAAGATTCCGTATCGAGAGACGATTCGCGGAACGGCGAGCGTGCAGGGTCGACATAAAAAGCAGACCGGCGGGCACGGACAGTTTGGCGATTGCTGGATCAGGATCGAGCCGCTGGAGCGCGGTGAGAAGTTTCAATTCGTAAACGACATCTTCGGCGGCGCGATTCCGAAGCAGTACATTCCGGCAGTGGAAAAGGGAATTACGGAAGCGGCGCAACAAGGATTTCTGGCTGGATATCCGGTGACGGACTTCAAGGTGACGGTATACGACGGCTCCTATCACGACGTCGATTCGTCGGAGATGGCGTTCAAGCTGGCTGCCCGCAAGGCATTTCGTGCAGCGATGCAGCAGGCTAAGCCAGCGCTGCTGGAGCCGATTATGAAGGTGGAAGTGGAAGCTCCGGCGGAGTTTGCCGGCGATCTGATGAGCGACTTCAACGGCCGCCGCGGGCGAGTGGTAGGCATGGATTTGAAGGGCAACATGCAGACGATTCGGGCACATGCGCCGATGTCCGAGATGTTGACGTACGGAAATGATTTGATTTCGAAGACGCAGGGCCGGGGGTCGTTCCATATGGAGTTCGACCATTACGATTATGTGCCGGCGGCGCAGGCGGAGAAGATTGCAGCGGCGGCGAAAGCTAATCGTGTCGGTGTGGACGAAGACGAATAAGTGACTAGCCGAAGATGCTGTCGAAGAGCCTTCGCATACTGGTTTGCAGAGTGTTTAACGTGTCGGCGAGAGTTTCGGCGGTAGTGGCGGTTCGGGTCCACAGCGGGAGGAGTTTGGCCACCATTTCGCGATTCGCTTTCGAGGACGGAAGACTTTCGACGGCGCGGCCCCTGACAATTCTCAGGGCGTGATCGATGGCTCGGTAGAAGGTTGTGGCTTCCAGCAGAAATTCGGCGTCGGCGCGTTCCAGATGTCCCATTTTTTCGACGATGTCGATGCGCTCGGGCGTGTTGAGGCTTTTGAAGAAGAGACCGGCGCCCTTGAGGCGGAGATACATGAGGATGAAGTCGGCGTCGTAGTATCCGCCCTCGGCTGCTTTGAGTGGCGTCGTTGCGCCTTGCTCGCGCTGTAAGCGGAGACGCATCTGTCGGAGGTCCTGGCGGGAGCGTCCGCCCTGTCCGTAACGGCGCCAATCAACTTGCTGCAATTCAATAAGGAAGGCGGTGGCGCGTTCCGCATCTCCTGCTACGGCCCGAGCCTTCATATAAGCGATGCCCTCCCAGGCTTCGGCGTGTTTCGAGAAGTACTCGACGTAATTTGATTCGGTCTGCACGAGAACGCCTTCCCGGCCATTGGGTCGCAGACGAGTATCGATGGAAAGCGTGGGACCATCGCCGGCGTACGCCGTAAGAATTTCGATGACATGCTCGGCTACCCGCGTCCAGAAAGGCAGGCGCGAACTTTCGGCATCCGGAATGATGAAGAGCAGATCGGCATCCGAGCCTAGATCGAATTCGCGCATGCCGAGACGGCCCAGCGCGACGACCATCATCTGGTTTTGAAGTTCGTCAAACGGTTTGCCCGGCGCGGCGTGGGCGCGAGCATGCGATCTCCCTTGTTCGAGCGCAATCCGATAGGCGCGTGCGATCAGAAATTCGGCAAGCCCGGAGGTGCGGTCGAGAGTTTGAAAGACCGATTCAGGCAGACAGATGCTGATCGCGAGGATGCGGAACATCTCACGCCGGAAGAAGCGGCGGAGGCCATCGACGTCGTTCAAGGGACCGGCAAGAGCTTCGAAGGCGGGGCGTGCAGATGGTTGATCTATGATCTGCTGGATCTCTTCGATCAGTTGCGGGTCCCGTATGAGCTGCTCGGCCAAGAATGGACTGGCGTTCAGTATTTTCGATGTGTAGTCTGCCAGCTGAGGGCGATCTTTGAGGATCTCGGTCAGCGGACCTGAGAGATTTGGTTGGAGAAATTGCTTGGGCAGCAGTTCGGGCTGCGTGCTGAGAGGCATGGCTGCTTCGGTGGGGCGGTAGTAGAGCGGACGTTGCGAGTGAACGATGCGATCGTAGATCAGCTGTACGTTTTCGAGATGCCCATTCAAATTGCGGAGCAGTTGCGACGCGGTTGCCATTCGCTCCGAACTTTCGGGGTTCGTAGGCATGCGACGTGCAATTCGTTCGAGATCATGTTCTTCGGCCGGCAGGCAATGGGTTTGACGATCGTCTTCGAGTTGCAGGCGGTGTTCAAGGTTGCGAAGAAAGCGATAGGCATCGGCCAGACGAGCGTGTTCGCTCTCGGAGAGAAGATCTTTTTCGAGAAGCCTGGAAAGTGCGAGCAGAGTGCCGGCGTGACGCACTGCGGATTCCCGTGCGCCATGAAGACGCTGAAGACATTGCACCAGGAATTCGATGTCGCGTATGCCTCCGGGAGCGAGCTTGACGTCGAGCTGGTGGTGGCGTAGACGTTTTCGCGAGAGCTTTTCACCGATGCGTTCGCGCGTGGCGGAGACGGTTTCGATGGTGGAGAAATCGAGGGTGGTGGAGTAGATGAGCGGTTCAACGAAATCGAGCAGATCCTGTCCCAAGCTCACGTCGCCCACGGCGACACGCGCTTTGATGAGCATCTGCAATTCCCAGTCGCGAGCACGCTGCGAGTAGTAGTCCTTCATTCCTTCGGATGAAACGCACACCTCGCCGAGGCTGCCTTCGGGGCGGAGACGCAAATCAACGCGATAGCAGACTCCGGCGGCGGTGTAGGCGGAGAGGAGGCCTGTAAAATGATTGGCTACCCGTTTGAAGAATTCTCGATTCGAGATGGAAGCGGGACCGGAGGTTTGACCGTTACCGCTGTAGAGAAACATCAGATCGACATCGGAGCTATAGTTTAGTTCGCGTCCGCCTAGTTTCCCGAGCGCCAGGACTGTGAAGTGAGCGGGCGACAGCGTTCCGCCGGCATTCTTAGTTTCGGGGATTCCGTAGCGTGCTTGCGCCTCGACTGTCACTACGTCGAGAGCGCAGGCGAAAAGGGCATCGGCGAGGTTCGAAATCTCCTCGGTGATCTCAGAGACGGGCCCGAGCGCGAGCGCATCCCGGATGGCAATGCGCAGTAATTCTTTTCGACGGAAAAGAGCGAGATCGAGAGCGGTCGGTTTTCGGTTCGACAGATAATTTAAAAGATGAGCGCGGAAGTCGGCGGTGGAGAGGACGCTGTCGATCGCGGTGACTTCGAGGAGCCACTCCGGATGACGCAAGACTTCGTCTGAAAGGAAGGCGCTCAATCCGAAGATGACGGCGAGCCAGTGTAACCGCTGCGGTTGGGTTTCGAGACGCAGCATGAAGCCAGGATTATGACTTTCGAATTCGTTGAAGTAGCGTGACGCACTTTGCGGATCGTACGAGGCCGCAATGGATTCGGTTATGCAGTCCCAAATGGTCGAGGATTCAGTGGCAGGTTTGTGGACCGCACGCGAGACGGAGGCGGACAGAGACTCGTCTACCGGGGACGGCATTGATTTCGAGGCAACGCACACAGGTGGTGAGCCGCCGAAGGGTCACTCTTTCTTTTGTATTATATCGTTCGCAAGGATTGTTCCGGGTTGCAACACAGCAGCATAGAATCCACTCTCGCCCCAATGCGGCGATTCCGGATCGAGCAGCTTCACTCGTTTGTCATAGAGGCGCTTTTGAATGCCCGGACCGTAGGGGTTGAGCGTGGCGCAGGGCTGGCGAGGAGTGGTGAGTTCGACAAGCACGGAACCGATCCGGTAACACAGGCCGGGACGCCAGGATCTGTGGTCCACATTGGCAGTGGTGAGATTTTCTCCGAGGGCGCCATAGAACAGAGGCCAGCCTTCCTCGGTCAGTTGATCGATTACTTCGGATGCAATGAGCAGGAGCGCCTTTTGCGGGCCGCCGTGATACTTCCGATTGCGCTGCACGTCGCCCACAATGCCGAGGCTGGTCACCTCTGCTCGCTCCACGACACGCTTGGGGACGCCTCCCTTGGAGATGTTGATTTGCAGGACTCTCGGCTGTTCCTTCACACCCGTTCCTTCACACCGGTTCGAGAGTATAGCCAGTACGTTGGATCTCTGTGAAATAGGTGCGGGCGGCGATTCCGTGCTGCGCGAAGAGGCGCTCAAAGGATTCGGTGACGCATTCCGAGCCACGTTCATAGAAGACGAGGACCGAGGGTCCGGCCCCGCTCAAGGCGCATCCGAGGAGGCCGCTCTCGTGAAGCTGCAACATTTCGGCGAAGCCAGGAACTAATGAGGCGCGATAGGGCTGATGGAGTCTGTCCTGGAGGGCGGCCGAGAAGGAATCGGTGTTTCCGGTGCAGAGCGCAGCAATCAGGAGCGCCGAGTGCTGGATGTTGAAGATGGCGTCTGCGCGGCTGTAGGTGTGGGGAAGAACGGAGCGTGATTTAGACGTGGAGAGCACAAAATCGGGAACGACGGTGGCGACTCCGTAGGAGGCCGGCAACTCTACACGTACGGCGTGAACCTGGCCGTCGGGCTCCATGGAAGTGGCGACCACGGCTCCTAATACGCAGGCTGCGACGTTATCGGGATGGCCTTCCATTCTGGCGGCCTCGCTTAAGACACGTTTACGCGACCACTTGAGACGAAGGAGTTCATTTGCCATGACGACTCCGGCGGTGAGAGCCGCGGCGCTAGAGCCGAGGCCTTTGCCGATGGGAATGTCGTTCACGATTTCGAGACGAACGCCTGGCAAGTGGATGCCTGCAGCGCGCGCGACGGTTGACGCGGTCTGCCAGATGAGATTGGATTCGTCCACCGCTATTCCGAGAGCATCGATACCGCTTGCCGAAATCGCGAGCGTGTCGGATGGCTCAAATGTGCAGAACAAGTAAATGTTGAGAGCGAGGCCAAGGGCATCGAATCCTGGTCCGAGATTGGCACTGGAGGCCGGCACACTGAGACGGTGTTTGGCGGAAGCGTTGGCCATTGGAGGGGAAAGGATCAGGAGGATAGTTCTACGCGACGATCCTTTCGACAAGATTCATAGATTCCGAGAACAACTTCGAGAGCTCGATATCCTTCTTCGCCATTAACGAGGGGCTCTCGATCGGACTGGATGGCAGCGGCGAAGTCGGTGAACTGCCGTTCGAAAGACGTGAGCGCGATGGCCATGGGATCGGACGAGCCGGACGCCACGTTTTGTTCAACGGGGGCGGGATCCGCAAGGTTAGCCTGTTCATCGTCGAGAACGTCCCAGCCAGTCAGGCGGTCCCCGGAGATGATGGCCGTGCCGCGGGTCCCGTGAATCTCTATGCGTTCGGTATAGCCGGGCCAGAACGCAGTAGCAGCCTGGATGACGCCAGTCACGCCGGACCTATACCGCAAGAGCGCATTGACGACGTCCTCCGATTCGATTTTGTGACGAGCGCCGATTTGCCAGACGCCCTGCACAGTTTGAACCGGGCCTGTCAGATGCAGAAGGATGTCGACCTGGTGGATGGCCTGGTTGATCAACGCTCCACCTCCTTCGGTGTGCCAGCTTCCTTTGATGGGGCGGGAATAATATTCGTCGCTGCGGAACCACTTCACGTAGGCATCGGCCTGAAGAAGTTTTCCCAGACGACCGGCCCCGAGGGCGCGCTTCAAAAAGATGGTAGAGTCATCGAAGCGATGCTGACTCATTACGCCTAACTTGATGTTGGCCTTTTTGGCGATGAGGATCATCTCCCGGGCGGTTTCGAGATTCGTCGCCATGGGCTTCTGGACGACGATGGGGCGGTGGATTTCGGCACAGGCGAGAAGCGGCTCGAGGTGGAAATCGGGAAAGGTACAGACATCCACGAAATCGAGGCCCGGATATTGGCAGAGGGCTTTGTAATCGGGGACGAACGTGGCGTTCCAGCGGGCGGCGAAATCGCGGCCGCGCGATTCGGTCTTATTGGCACAGGCAATCAGTTCGAAGCCGATGTTTTTGTAAGCTTGCGCGTGTTTGTTGGCGATCGCGCCGGTTCCGAGCAGTCCGACCTTCATGTTTTTGATGGCGACGAGGAAATGCGGCGCATTTTTCCTATTCTGGCAGACACCGCGAACGGAGCGAAGGCTGTGGGCTATTGGGCGCCTGATGGTTAGCGGATTTGGACGAGTTCCGAAGAGGCCGACCTGGGGCCCTTATCCCAACGCAGACCTTCGCGCTGATGAAGAGCACGGTTGACCGTGCGGCCGATGGCAAGGGAGCCGTTGATGAGATGGCGGCCGCGGAGAGGCCCTGCCACTTTGTAATTGCCGATCCAGTGCGCTCCGAGACTGATGGAGCATCCACACTCGGCACAGTTGGGCTGACCGCCGAAGACACAGGGCTCAACGCGCGAATGGAGATCGGCGGTGTAGTTTACCGATAACTTCGAGAACATACAGGTTGCCGGGCTCTCGGGAGGATGGAGGAAGGCGTCGATCATACCCTGCGTCATGGTTGTTTTTGGGTACTTGCCTTTTATGGACTGAAAGTAAGAGGCGAGATCGCGGCGATTAGCCTGAGTAAGTCGCTCCGCGGAATCTTCTTCGAGTTGCGGCGTGTAGATACTAACCCAGACGTTATTCACTTCCGGCCTGTTATTCCAAAAATCCAGATAGCGATCCATGTATCCGGGACGCTCGATGCTACTGCGAACGACAGTCCAATGGACATTGACTTTGGATCCTTCGATGTTCTTGAGGATACGTTCGTAAGTGGCAGGCTTGCGGCGAACGTCGTGATCTTCGGGATTGCCGTCAATGGCAACAGCAACCGTTACACGAGGAAGAGCAGTCCATTCTTGGGGAATGGGGATGACGGCGCTGGTCACGATCATCGCATAAATGCCGCGACGACTGAGTTCGGGTAGAACTTTGCTTAGTTCCCGATGCCGGATGAGGGGTTCACCGCCTACCAGAGATACCTGCAGAGGCTGATGCTCGTCGATGAGCCGAAGAATTCCGTTGACAAGATCATCGCCTCTAAAATCACTTACGCTTCGAAGATTCGGCGCGCCTTCTCCTAAATGCGAGTCGCCATACGTGTAACATCCAGGACATCGCAAGGGACACTCACGAGTAATTTCAATCGAAAGCATGGGGATTTTCCCAATAAGTACTTTTCCCCAAGATTGCAGAGCATGTAATGGCCCCATGAAGACCAATCACTCGTCAGACGCAAGTCCAACGGCTTGTGATTCAGCTTCTTGCGTGCAAAAAACGCACGTATTACTACGAATTAGTAGACCCAACCCAGAACTACTTGATAGCTGCGGGGAGTTACCCAGTGTGTACCACTGAAAGTAGATAGAAAGTTGTAGAGCGACGCTTGATTCGTGATGTTGACCGCAGTGAATTTCAGTTTGGTCTTCAGGCGATCTCTGTGGAACAGGTTATCTATACCGACGGAGGCGTCGAATAAATTCCGCGCTGCCACACGAGGCGGATTGCGGTCGGGATCATAAGTTCCAGGAGCAGGAATGTTGATACGACTGGTGCTGTAGTTTCCAGCGCAAGATGTGATGGGATGCCCAAGAGAAGCGGACTGCGATCCGCACGAAAATCCAATGGCGGTCTGTTGGTCAGCGGTGAGAGCCAAAGCATCAGCCAAGTCCGTGACGGAACCGGCCACTTCCCCACTGTCGTAACGCCAGGTGAAGGCGACCCAGGGACCCTCCTTTTTATATTGATAGCGGAAGAAGCTGGTCTGTTGGAAGGCCTGGTCATGATCGATACGAAACGCTCCGACATTCAGGGGAGAGTTAAAAATCAGGCCGCCATTTTCCGGTCCGAAAAATCGGGCGCGGGTGTGGCCGAGCGTCATGTAGGCCTGAAATCCATGAAGATTCTTGGTAGAAATGCGAGCCGAGACACCATCTATCTTGGACTTGCGCCACTCAATGGGGAAGGTGAGTGGCGTATTAAAGAGAGTGTCGAAGTCAAAGGCATTGTCGGTGTATTTCCAGAAGTAGTCGGCCGAGATTTGGATATTCTTTCCGGCGGCCTGCTGGATTCCAGCATCGTAACTGCTTCGCGATCCGGGCTGGAGAGCCTGGCTGCCGAATGCGCCGAGTATGTTCGAGGATAGGCCGCCTGCGCCTGTGGTGCTCGAAAGTAAGAGATTTTCGTTGTAGGGCGTTTCGAGCGTGCGGTCATAGGAGGCTCGAATCACGGTGTTCGTCGGCTTAATGAGATAGGAAATGCCGATGCGGGGTTGAAAGGCGTGATCGCCGGTTACACCGCTGTAGTTGTCGTAGCGAATACCGGGCGTTATTGTCAGGTTCTTGAAAGTAAAAGTGTCCTGTAAGTAAACCGCTTGCTGGTTGATGTTGGCCGCTCCGCGAAAGTGAAACAACGAACCATTGCGGCTCAAATCATAAGGAACGAGACCGGGAGACAGGTTGGGGTTGGCAACATACCCAAGACGGCCGCAAGCAGAGGCATTGGTGATGTTGGGCAACGTCACTGGAGCGCCTCCCGAGGTGAGACACACCGGATTGAATGTGGGATCCGTAAGGGCGAATCCGAAGTTCTCATTCAGGCGAGTCTGCATGAGCTGCAGTCCGACTTTGACGTTGTTCATTCCGTTGGCGTACGAGACGTCGGCACGAGTGCCCCAATTGGTGAGATGACGGTCCTCATTGACCGTGGCGGGCGTGTCGTCGAAGGGATCTCTGCTGGGGTAGTACTGAACATGATCCTGACGGAAGAATGGCGTGACGGTAAGCAGCGTCTCCGGGCTAAAGGTGTGCTGATAGCCCATACCGAAGCTGAGCGTGGTGGCCTGCTGACGCTGGTCCTGATTGATTTGATCGTAAGTATTAGGGACCTGAAACCAGTTGCGAGCGCCAGACATATCGAGGTGGAAGGAATCGTGTCCTCCGGGCTGGTAATCGACGCGATCAAAAATGGTTTCGGTGTTTCCGATGTCGTGGAGGGGAGAGAACTCAGGAGAATCGAGAAATCGGCCGCTGCGACTGGAATCGGCTACAAAAAAGTTTCCCCAATTGGAGCCGCCGATTCCAAATGTAGCGTCCTCGCCGAAAGTGCCGAAGGAGCCGTAGTAGGTGTCCAGACTGGCGGTGGGCCGTTGTCCCAAACCAGAGCGAGTTTGCGCATTCACGACCAAGCCGGTCTTGTCTCCGTATTCGGCGTTCGGTGAACTGGTGATCAATTCCAAGGACTGGAAAGCGTTGGGAGGGAGCTGCGTTCCGAAAGTTTTGTTTTGTTGATCGCTGATGGGCTGGCCATCGACAACATAAGTAGTTTCGGCGTGATCTCCCTGCGGATGGAAGAAGCCGTTGGAATCTGCCACAACTCCGCCTGCGGAGAGCGTGATGGCATCGCTCAATCCTTGACCCGTGCTCGCGACCGGCAAGTTCGCGAGCATATTCTGACTGACATCGGTATGGGGCGTCGGCACGTTTTCGATGGCGGCAGCAGAGGCTGTGACGGTGACGGTTTCCGTGGAGCTGGCGAGCGACAGGGCGGCCTTGACCTGAATCGGGACCTGAGTTCTTACGTCAACGCTTTGTTGAAAGGTCCGCAAACCAGGCGATGTAATCTCCAACTGGTAGGTGTTGGGAGGAACGTTGGCAAGACGAAAGACGCCGTCAGCGGCAGACTTGACGGTCTGGTTATATTGTCCGATATCATTTTTCAATTCCACTTGGGCGTTGGGAACAGGAGCGCCGCTGGGGTCAGTGACAATTCCTTGTACAGTGCCGCCGGCGCCCGTCGCTTGGGAACTCTCAGCAGATTGAGGAAAGTAAAACGAGACTAAAACTGCAATTGCCAGCCATATCGCCGGCCGAACCTGTCGGAACAAAAGGAACTCCTTATTAGTGAATACGGGTCCGGCTACGAGCTAAATAAGCCGGAATGACACAACAAATTTCACTTTTTAGAGTTGAGAGGGCGGCGCACGCGGGCTGCTGTCGCGACTAGGAGATTCCAGATCCTGCGAGATGTACTGCCGAAATGGAGCATCATCGGAAAAAGTTCGAGGCGGCTTTCCGGCCTGACTATCGATATCAACGACATTCGCCTGTCCCGCCACGTGGCAGATGGCACAAGCGCCCTGTTGTTCGGAATCGTGGTTATGAATGGAGGCAGCGAGAGAGGTAATGAAGAAGACGATTAGACAAAGCAGTGTGAGTACACGTATACTCAGCTCGGCCTTGCCCCTCTTCGACTGCACTACTTCGAATTATATGCGAAGCGGACTCCAGCAGCCGTGAGAACTGCGCACTTAGATGGCAAAGTTCATAAATCCGGCTCAAACAAGTGGTGACAAAGTTGTTTTAGCTGGCTAAAATAAGAACCATGCAGTCGAAGAAAGCTTCAAACAAGACAGCTAAGAAAGCGGAAGAGATCACGTCGCCGAGCGTTGACAATGGGGCAACGGGCGAAGTGAACGCGAAACCGCGAACAGCACGGTCTTCCAAGCCGAAGAGCGAATCAGCAGAGACAACGTCAGCCAAGCGACATCGGGCCGTTACACCGGCTGCCTCGCAGGAAAGCGCTCCGGTTGCGGAGATGGCGCCGAGAACGATGGCCGCGGCAGCAGGCGCGAACCACAATTCAACTGTTGCGTCGGTAATCGATCCGGTCGGCGTGGATGCAGCAGGTCCCAGTTTGACCGCAGGGCATAACGACACAGTTTTGACAACGAGCGTAATTGACGAAGTGGGCAATGAACGGATCGCTGCGTTGGCGCATTCGTACTGGGTAGCACGCGGTCACTCGCACGGCGCCTCCGAAGAAGATTGGCTGAGAGCCGAGCGCGAACTCAAGAACCGTAACTAAATCCGAACAGGGTCGGGTTCCCGAACGGGGCAACCGGAATTTCTGCTTGCCCGTCCAACGATTGTGAGTGTTTTGGCTGTTACGAAGCGCTCTCCGCTATACCGAGAATTAGAGTACAGTTTGAATTATGAGTGAGCCGACTCCTGACGGGCTGCCTGTGGCTCCTGCGGCATCCTCTGGGGATTCCGAAACCGCTCGCTCGGCAATAGTCACAACCATTGCGTGGCTTCGCGACTTGATGTTGTCAGTCCTGATCGCGATGCTTGTGATCCTGTTTCTCTATCGGCCCGTAAAGGTGGAAGGTACGAGTATGATGCCCAGCCTTTACGACCAGGAACGGTTGTTCATCAATCAGTTCAGCTACAGGTTCGGCCTTGGAAGTATTCAACGCGGCGACACGGTTGTTTTTTATTTTCCGGGCGAACCATCAGAATCTTACATCAAGCGAGTGATCGGATTGCCGGGCGACACGGTAGCCGTCCAGGACGGTTACATTCTCGTGAACGGGAAGAAGTTGCAGGAGAACTATGTGCCTGCAGAGTACCGGGATGATCGCAGTTATTCGGCTCAAATTGTGCCGGCCGGACAGTACTTCGTGCTGGGAGACCATCGTGTTTCATCGAACGACAGCCGGGCCTGGGGGTTCGTTCCGAGGAACTACATTTACGGCAAGGCTGTTTTCGTGTTCTGGCCCCTCAGTCGAATCGGGACGGTGCATTAAAGCGCTCCCTGAAAAAGCGCTTACTGCGTGCGCGGCTCTGCCGGCAGGTTCTTACGGGCGCCGGTTGACGAACCAGAGAATCAGGCTGGCTAAGATGCTCAAGATGACGCAGGTAACCCAAGGAAAATAGACGGTGCTGTTTTTTCTGCGCCAGGTAATGTCACCAGGCAAGTGGCCTAACGGCAAATTCATTTTGTTGAGCACGATCGCGAGCAAGCCAAGCGCCAGAAGAACCAGTCCAGCGATTACTAATCCGCGTCCGAGGTTCATGACTTCCATCATGGACCTAAATCATCACTCCATTCCTAAATTTCAAATCTCTTCGCTGCGTTACACTGGCCGCTGAGATGTCCCGCTTCAGCATATGAGTGATTCGAAAACGTACGCGCCAACAGCCGAATTCAGTTCGCGCGCCAACCTCAAGAGCATTGAAGAGTATCGCAACCTGTACGAGAGAGCAAAGGAGAATCCCGATGTTTTCTGGGGGGAACTGGCGAAGCAAGAGCTCACCTGGTTTCGCCCATTCTCAAAGACGCTCGAATGGGATGCGCCGAACGCAAAGTGGTTTACGGGTGGAACGATCAACGCCTGCTACAACTGCGTGGACAGACATCTCAAAACGGAGCGCCGCACAAAACCGGCGCTGATCTGGGAAGGCGAGCCGGGTGATCGTCGCGTTATCACGTACGAAGAGCTGCATCGACTGGTGTGCCGATTTGCCAGCGTTCTGAAGCGGCTCGGGTATGAGCAGAAGGACCGCGCGATTCTCTACATGCCGATGGTGCCGGAGTTGCCGATTGCGATGCTGGCCTGCGCACGGCTAGGCATTGTGCACAGTGTTGTGTTCGGCGGCTTTTCGGCCGAGGCGCTGAAAGCGCGTACGCAGGATATGGCGGCGACGTTGGTGATCACTGCCGATGGAGGTTGGCGGCGCGGCAAAGAGGTGAAGCTGAAGCCGGCTGTCGATAGAGCCCTCGAGGACTGCCCCGACGTGCGCCACGTCATTGTGTACCGGCGCACGGGATCAGATACGGAGATAAAGAACGGCCGCGATGTATGGTGGCACGAAGAGGACGCCGCCTTCGACAAGTCCGATCAACTGCGGAGCAATGCAGAGAGCTGTCCGGCGCTCGATCTCGATTCGGAGCATCCGCTCTTTGTCTTGTATACGTCGGGCACGACCGGAAAGCCCAAAGGCATTCTTCACACCACCGGCGGATACCTGCTGGGAAGTTTGATGACCATGAAGTGGGTGTTCGATATCCACTCCGACGATGTTTACTGGTGCACGGCGGACTGCGGCTGGATTACCGGCCACAGCTATGTTGTCTATGGTCCGCTGGCTGCAGGCGCCACGTCGCTGATTTATGAAGGCGCTCCGGACTATCCGGCGTTCGATCGTTTCTGGCAGTTGGTGGAGAACCACCGCGTTTCGGTGTTCTATACGTCGCCGACTGCGATTCGCGCGCTGATACGACAGGGCGACCAGTGGCCGGATGCGCATGATCTTTCGAGCCTTCGACTGCTCGGGTCGGTAGGGGAGCCGATCAATCCGGCGGCCTGGAACTGGTACTACAAAGTGATCGGCAAAGAGCGTTGTCCCATTGTTGACACCTGGTGGCAGACGGAGACCGGGTCTATCATGATTGCGCCGCTACCCGGTTTTACATCTCTTAAACCGGGATCGGCGACACGGCCGCTGCCGGGTGTGATTGCCGATATCGTAGACGCGAACGGCGAAGCGCTGCCGGACAATCGCGAAGGCTATCTGATCATTCGACAGCCTTGGCCGAGCATGGCGCGGACGATTTGGGGAGAGCCGAAGCGCTACCAGGAGCAATATTGGTCACGGGTACCGGGCGCTTATTTTACGGGTGACGCGGCACGGCGAGATGAGGATGGATACTACTGGGTTCTGGGCCGTGTAGACGATGTGATGAACGTGAGCGGACACCGTCTCAGCACGATGGAGGTGGAGTCGGCGCTGGTCCATCACCCGGCTGTGGCGGAAGCGGCTGTGGTAGGCAAGCCTCATGAGATTACCGGCCAAGCAGTCTGCGCGTTTGTGACCTTGAAGCAAGGCAACTGGGATCGCGACGCGCTGGGTAAGGAATTACGGCAATGGATCGCGACAGAGATCGGGCCGTTTGCGCAGCCGGAAGAGATTCGCTTCACGGATGCGCTTCCGAAGACCAGAAGCGGCAAGATCATGCGGCGTTTACTGCGGGAGATTGTGACCAGCAATGCGGTCACGGGCGATGTGACGACGCTGGAAGACTTGACTGTTGTCGCTAATTTGTCTTCGTTGCCGCAAGATGAAGAGTAACTAGATCGGGACGACTAGCGAGCACGGATGGATCAGCGCCGATGGTGCCGTTCAGTTCTTGCAAGTACTCTGGGCCGGTTGCGTTCGCCAACCGGCGACGCGTATAGTCAAGCCGATCCTTCAGTTCGAGCCCTGAAGTCTGGATATCCGAGGCGAGAGAAGCTTCTAGCGCTTCGGTGTGTTTGGTCCAGAGCACGATATCGATCTGCTGCTTGGCTTCGAGCCGATCACGATACCAATCGCTTTTGAGTAGAGACTCTCGAGTGAACAAGCGCTTGATCGCTTCATCGCTGCTGCCTGCGCCGTTGAAATCGCCGTAGGCCATGATATGGAGCAGCGCGCGGATGGGAGGGCAAGCCTGCTCGATGCTGCCGTCCTGAAAGTAGTTGAACGCCACTTTGCGCTGCGCTTCGACAATGGCATCGACTCCGGCGGCGAAGACATCGAGACCCTGTTGTTCGGGACGGAGAAGATCTTCCGGGAAGACGGCGTTGGGCATCTCAAACAGGCGTCCCAGGAAGTGATCGACGAAGAGAGGAGTGATGCGGTACCCGAGCCGGCTGGCAAGAACGGTTCGACCATTCAACTCGAAGTTCTTCACCGGTTCCAGGTAGCCGTTTTTGATGAGCCACAGCGGATCGCGTTCGAAGACTCGCATGCGGCACCACAGCTCGGGCACGAGCATGCTGTTGTCGTGATCGACCCGATAGTTCGGTCCAATATAGCCGGCCGCGGTCGAGAAGCCGGAGTCTCCGGTGAGGATGGCGGATACCAGCGCGTTGTTGATGTCGACGACCGGCGGAAGCGCGTTGAACGGACCTTTGGTAAGCGCTCCTTCACTGCCGAATCCGGTTGTCGACGGTGACTTGCCGGTCAAACTGCAGATGAAATCCATGAACAGCTCGGGCAGTTCCTGAAAGTGAATCGGATTGTAGACCGCTAGCGGAGGAATGCCGCTCTTTTTGTCGGGCGGATTGTTTCGACGTCCGGGAAGAACGGCATTGACCGGAAAATGGACCGGTTTGTCGGCGGGAACTTCACGCGCCAGGCGTGCGCCGATCTTGGCCAGGTAGAGATCACGCGGATTTACCAGGTCGGGGCGCTTTTGCAGATAGCGGGGATTCTTCGAAGGAACCCCATCCACCAGGCGCGGGTTGGCGGAAGACACAACGAACTGGGTCTCAGGATGGGCTACGAATCCGGACAGCAGATTCTTCATCGGGCCGGTGAATTTGTCGAATTCAACAACATGTTCGACCATGGACCGGGCTTGATCAATGGACAGTGGTTCAAAGTTTGAGATGAATGTTCCGGGATCGGACAGATCGCGCTCGGCGTCCTTATCGAAGCCCCGAACGATGGCGTCGTCCGGGCGCTGGAAGAGGAGTTGCTCACAATTGGAGGCGAGCTTGACGCTTTCGTTCGAGTATTCGGCGTCCAGGGATCCGAGGCTCTTTGACGGAAGAACAACCGACGCAGTGATATCGTCTTCCATCTGTACTTTGTCGGCCGGGTTGAAGTCGGGCCGCAGCTTATAAATGCGCCATGCTCCGTTCGGATCGTAGCCCATCCGAAGATAATTGCCGACCAATTTCTGATTGTCGAACTTCAGCTCATTGGCGAGAAAGCCGTTGATGCGGTCGACGCCGAAATGTTCTCGCCAGTTGTCGCCCCAATCGGGCTGATAGTAGCGCTTGACCGTAAAGATCAACTGGCGAACGGTTTGCGAGATGGTGGATAGCCACAGATTGTGTTCGTCGCTGTAGACGGGAGAAGGCGTCAACAGCTTGATGACTGAACCAAGCGAGCGTTCGGTACTCAAGATGGTGCGGCGATCGCGGTTCTCGGATCTGGATTTCTTGTAGATGCGCGAGAAGTCACGCTTCAGGATTTCGGCGACCTCATCGAACTCCCGCTCGAAATCGCTGACGAAAATGGGACCGCGGAGCATGATGCTGGCGATCGACTTGGAGATCTCCGACTTGCCTCCGCCCGAGACGGTACAGGGTTTATGGCAAAACGTTGGATCGGCTCGGGAGGCAACGAGACGCCAGGCTGTTCCGCCGGTTTGTTTTTCGAGACGAATCTTGGTGCCCCAGGGAAGAACGTAGACGTCCTCGGCGCTTAAGGTGAGCTGATGCCAATCGCCGTCGGGCCGCTGCCATTTGACCGAGCCTTCGCGGACGCTGAACTCGGCGTTTTCGGGGACGTAGAAGACGGTCGCAAACTTCTTGTCGGAGGCATAGCCTTCGGGGTGAACCTCGACGCGAGGGCCAAGCCACGACATGGCTTCGGTAAATTTCACCTGCTTGGTGAGAACGGTGCGCCCGGCATAGAATTGCTGGCCCAGGACATAGGCGGGAAAGGCCAAAGCGCCACCGGCGTGCTCCTCTTCGCACATTCCATATAAGTTGGTAGCGAAGCTGATCTGGGTCTTCACTTCCTTCTTGCAATAACCGTAGTAGTTATCGGCGATGATCGTGACCATCACGCCGCGATGGTCGCGACACACGATTTTGAAGGCCTGACCATCGTTGTAGGACTCCTCATCCTGCTTCCAGCACATACTGTCGCGACGCTGCCGTTCGGTGGCCTGGTCAAAGTGCGGAAGGCCCAGATCTCGTTTGCGAAGGGCCGTGATATGCGGAGCGAGGATGACGCATCCGGTGTGCCCTGTCCAGTGAACGACATCGAGCGCGGCGTCGTTTTCGGGGAGGTATGGATCGCCGCCGTTGCCAAAGATTCCTTCCACAAAATCCAGGTTGCTGACGAGGCTGGCGGGAGCAAAGAAGCGAGTCTCCATGGTTTTGCGGGGCGCCGACTCGGTGGCGGGACAAACCAGTGGTCGAAGGAGGAGGGAGACGAAGAGCCGTACCTGCCCGTCCTGATCGGCAGTGAAGGGGAGCGTGAGAAGATCCGCGGGCGGAGACAGTGCGGCCGCAAGCAAACCCGCGAAAGCGACCTTGGGGACGGAAACTTTGTCGGCGGGAACCGGGAAGCCGCCTTCGACGATATGAAACACGCCTTGCGTGGTGCGGCGATCGCTCTTCGGATTGTGCAGGATGCCTTGCGGAACCCGGTAGGATTCGAGGAAAGGCGAAGAGAAATGATCTTTGGTGGGCGGCAGCGACATCACGCGCGCGAGTCCGGAACGGTCCAGGATGAAGCTGTCACCGGGAAGCCTGGGACATCGATCGGCAAGAGTGTCGCTCAGGTAATCTTCAAGAAAAGCTTGAATGCGTGCATCGGCCGGACAAAGGCGGTGGCCAAGCATTCGATCTTTCTGATAAAAGTTACGAAGCAGAGGCGCGGCTATTTCAAGGGCATGTCGATCCTGTGTGCTTTGGCTGGTCGGCTTCCCCAGAGCAGCAAGTTTCAAGTTGATGTAACGGAACAGTTCAGCGTCCTGGACGCCGGCGTAGATTTGGCTGTGGTTCGTTTCCAACGGTTCCAAGATCCTGAGGCCTCCAGACGACTGTTTACCCAGTTTACCAACCGCATGGGTACGCCGAGCAAGGTTGACCACTGGCGCATATATAGTTGAAGGCTTTAGAATAGAAAGCAAGCTGACTGAAGTTCCCTCAAGCCTCTCGAATTAAGACCTCTAATGAAGCGCTTCGCCTCTACCTGGTTCATTCTGCCGCTTCTCCCGGTTGCTTTCCTTCTGCTATTTGCTTGCAAGGTTTTTGCAGGTTCGCCCGCCGTCGGTTCTGGGCCACAGCAACCGGCGCCCACCGTTTCCGTATTCGACGATCCGACCGGTTCGACATCGACAAAGCCGACGTCCAATTTGCAATCCGATCCCGCTTCGAATCTGCCGGTCCAGAAAGTGGGCCCGGACGATCTTCTTTCTTTGTCCGTCGCGGACTCTCCGGAACTGACCCGCAGCTTCCGCGTATCCGCCGATGGAACGCTGGCGCTTCCGATGCTGAAGAAGCGGGTGATGGTGGCCGGCAAATCGACGCCGGAGATTGAGAAGGCCATTACGGATGAGCTGGTGGACGAGCAGATTCTAGTGCAACCGGTGGTGTCGGTGACCGTGGCCGAGTACCGCAGCGTGCCTGTGAGCGTGGCCGGAGCGGTGCGACACCCGATTACTTTTCAGGCCGTTGGTCAGGTTCGTTTGCTCGACGCATTGACGAAAGCGGAAGGTCTGGCGCAGAACGCAGGTCCGGATATTCTGATCAGCCGCCCGCGGCAGGCGTTAGTGGATCCGTCCGCGGCCTTCGTTCAGCGCATTCCGGTGAAGGAGTTGCTTACGGAGGCCAATCCCGCCGCCAATATCCGGCTGATGGGAGGCGAAGAAATACGGGTTCCGGAAGGTGGCCGTGTATATGTGCTGGGAAATGTGAAGCACTCCGGAGCATTCCCAATCCAGGAAAATGAAGATCTGACGGTTCTGAAGGCGATTGCCGAGTGCGACGGCCTGATGCCGTTTTCAAAGAAGATCGCATTTATTTATCGGGAGGGGTACGGTTTGAAGAGCCGGGATGAGATTCCTGTGCAGTTACACCGGATTCTGGACCGGAAAGCGCCGGATGTTGCGTTGCAGACAAATGACATCTTCTATATACCGGACGACAAGCATCTCCGCATCGCTGCTCAAACCCTGGAGCGGATGGTTTCGTTCGGGGTTGGTACGGCATCCGGTTTTTTGATTTTTCATTGATGCAGGTTCGAGCGTAGACTACAAGTTATTCCTTGATGAGAGAGATAGAACGAGTTCCGTCTGAGTCAGCCGATTACAGGCGGATGGCCCAGTATTTATCCCCGGTAGGCGGGGAGCTGGAACTGGCGCAGCCAACCATCTCGGCTACGCATTATCTGTGGGTCATCTTCCGTCAGAAGTGGAAGATTATGGCGGTTGTGTTTCTGGCCGTGCTGGGGACGTATATCTATTCTTCCCGGCTCACGCCGATCTATGAGGCAACGGCGACGATCGATGTGGACCGCGAGCTCCCATCCGGAGTCATCGGGCAGGACGCCAATCGCGGATTAGCAGCGGAAGATTCGGACGAATTTCTCTCTACGCAGATAGAGCTGATTCAGTCCGACGCGGTGTTGCGGCCGGTGGCGCAACGCTTCGATCTGCTGCGACGCGAGTCGGAGCTCAACCATGTTCCCGCCAACCGCGCGCCGAAACTGACGAATGCGCCGGTGGTGCTGGGCCAACTTCGTATCAGCCGCCCGGTTGAGACCTATATTCTCCGCATCAGTTATCGCTCCTCTGATCCGGTGCTGGCGGCGGACGTCGCCAATACCATTGCGGAATCGTATCTGCAACACACCTTCGAAATTCGGATTCGCTCTTCGAATGCGCTGTCCGAGTTCATGGAGAAACAGCTGGATGCGCTGAAGGCCAAGATGGAGCGGTCGAGCATGGCGCTCGCCAAGTTCGAACAGGAACTGAACATCATTAATCCGGAGCAAAGAACAAGCATTGTTTCGGCACGTCTGCTGCAGCTGAATACCGAATACACCAGCGCCCAAGGCGACCGCGTTCGGAAAGAAGCGATGCACAACTCGATGCAGGGCGGAACGCTGGCGGCGGCGCAGATTTCAACGCAAGGCGACGAGTTACGAACGTTATATGACCGGTTGAATCAGGCCAAGCAACACTTTGCCGACATTTCTACCGTGTATGGCCCGGGCCATGCGGAATACAGGAAGGCTGCCAACACCCTGGCCGAAGTGCAGCGCCAATTCGATGAGACCAGGCGTAACGTGGCGCAGCGGATAGATACCGAATACGAACAAGCTCTGTCGCGCGAACAGATGCTGCAGAAAACGGTGACCGAGACCAAAGCCGAGTTCGATGAATTGAACACTCGCTCCTTCGAATATCAGCGCTTGAAGCGAGAGGCCGATTCCGACAAAACGCTGTATAGCGATCTGGAGCGCCGCATCAAGGAAGCAGGCATCAACGCCGGGTTCCAGAACAGCTCCATCCGTATTGCCGATTCGGCCAGACCGCCGTCCGGAGCGATTCTTCCGCGCACCCGGATGAATATCACGCTGGCGTTCATCATCTCGCTTATTCTGGCGGTTTGTACGGCCGTTCTGGTGGATGTTCTGGATAGCACCGTGCGCGATCCGGAACAGGCTGCGCGAGCACTCGACACGACGGTGCTGGGAACTCTACCATCTGTGAAAGACATGAAACGGCTTTCCGGTGTGATCACCCCGAACGTAATTGGCAGCGGCCCCAATCTGGGCGCTGAGGCTCCTACCTTCGGAGTGGCGCCATTCAGTGTAGAAGCGGCCGGCGAAGGCGGCGGCTCTGGCGAGAAGAAACGGAGATCAAAAAAAGGAGAAGGTTCGCGGCGCGGCTATCAGGGGATCGGTCCTTATGAAGAGGCCATCCGAACGCTTCGTCATTCCATCCTGCTTCCCGATTTCGATCGCAGCGTTCGTTCCATCCTTGTGACCAGCGCCAATCCGGGCGAGGGCAAATCAACCGCCATTATCCATCTGGCAATTGCACATGCCGAACAAGGAAAGCGGACCTTGATCATCGATGCCGATCTTCGCCGCCCCAGCATTCATAAACGGCTCAACATCGAAAGCCTGGTGGGATTGTCGAATGTTTTGCTCGGGGAAGTGAGCTGGCGCGATACGATCGCCAAACCGGAATACTGGTCCTATCTCGACGTGCTCCCGGCCGGTATGGCGTCGCGGCGGGCGTCGGATCTGGTCGGCTCCATGATGATCGACATTCTGGATGAAGCTTCGAAGGAGTACGACCTCATTTTTGTGGACGCTCCTCCGCTGCTTGGTTTTGCCGAGGCGATGCAAATAGCAACTGCGGTGGACGGAGTGGTGGTGATTGCAAAAGCAGGTCAGACCTCACGCCGGGCAGTTGGAACCGTGTTAGCGACCTTAGGACGGCTTCGCGCCAATACGGTCGGCCTAGTGTTGAACGAAGTGGACAAGAATACGGCCAACGGGTATTACTACTACAACGATTACCGGAAGTATTACGCGGAGCGATCTGCTTAGGCGCTGCCAGGACTTCCAGATGACCGGAAGGAATTACTCGTCGCCAGCTCTGTAATATGAGTGTTCCTCCTATCAGGCCTCATGACGCGGAGACACCGGAACAAGCTGGTGGAGAAGATTCAGGTTCGCTTGCTCAAAGGCCCACTGGTCCTCGCGCCTTGCTTGCGACTCTGCGGCGACAGACCGGTTTATTGAACGATGTGGCGTCGGTGTACGGCGTTCAACTGGCCAATTACGTCTTTCCCTTAGCGACGGTTCCTTATCTCACGCGCGTGCTGGGGCCTGCTTCCTGGGGCTTGATTGCCATGGCGCAGGCGTTTGGCACCTACGGACATTTGATTGTGGAGTACGGATTCGTGTATTCCGCCACCAGAGAGTTAGCTGGTAATTCCGACCGAGGCCAGATCGAGCGCGTGATTGCAGGCGTGACGGGAGCGAAAGGCTTGCTTTCCATTCTCGTGCTGATGCTGGCTTATCTCGGCTATCGTTGGGTGCCGCTATTCCACCAACACCCGGTTCTCTTGTGGACCGCCGTGATCTCGGAGATTTTGAAGGCTGGGCTGCCTAACTATTATTTTTACGGCATGCACCAGGTAGCGCTCGCGTCGGTGCTGGATATTTCGGCTCGGACGGTCAGTTTGCTGGGAGTTTTCTTCCTGGTGCACAAGCCGGAGGACGCCTGGATTTTTTTTGCGCTGCAAGGCATTGGGGCCGCCATTGCCCTGGCTATCTCGCATTGGATGATTTATTCGAAGTATTCCATGCGAATGCCACGAGTGAGCGATGGGGTCAGGATGCTCAAAGAGGGCGCGGCGATGTTCCTGTTTCGGAGTTCGCATAATATCTACGTTCTCGGTAATGCTTTCATCCTGGGGCTGTTTGCTCCGGCAGCGGAAGTGGGCTACTATGCCGGCGCGGAGAAGATCAACTCGGCTGCCGTGGGGCTGCTTTCTCCGTTGAGTACGGCGCTCTATCCGCGCGCAGCGAGCTTGGCCAAAACCGAGATCAAGAAAGCGGCTCGTCTCACTACTCTTTCTGTTTACGCCATGCTGGCAATCAGCATCATATTGACGCTGATCATGTCGTTGGGCGCGCCACTTATCGTGCACCTCATCATGGGCCGCCATTATGAACCGTCCATCGGTGTCATGCGAATTCTCAGTTTACGAGCCCCCTTCGTTGCTTGGACGAATGTACTCGGGTTCCAATGGCTGCTGGCGCTTGGTCTCGAGAGGCCATTTCAAAGGGTAACCATGGCGGCGTTGGTCTTCAATATTTTGCTCGCCACTATTTTGGCGCCTCGCTTCAGCTACATGGGAATGGCGTGGTCAGTGGTGCTCTCGCAATGCTTAGCGGTCGTCGGAATTTATTTTGTTTTTCAGAGACGGAAATTGAATCCTTTCGTTATCAGCTCGGGAACGATTTACGCATAAAAAGTGCTATGCCTGAAACTTGCGTGCTTCAACAACCGGTCGAACGCTCGCTCCGCAAGGTGCCATCCTGCGCCGTCATGGTGAGTTCTTGCGACGCCTACAAAGACCTTTGGAAGCCGTTTTTTGCGCTCTTTTGGAAGTACTGGCCGGATTGCCCGTTTCCGGTATATCTAGGTGCGAACCAGGCACACTTCGAACATCCGCAAGTTCGAACTCTGAATGTGGTGGAACAAGCCTGGAGCAAGAATCTCAGATGGTTTCTCGAGCAGATCGAAACCGATTACGTTCTGTTTCTGCTGGATGATTTCTTTTTGGATGGCCCGGTGGATACGGCGCTGCTGCTCAAAAATCTTGCGTCACTCGATGCGCTGAAGGGAACCGTGCTGCGGGTTTATCCGCGCCCCGGGCCGGAGCAGCGGCTGGAGAGTGAACCGGCTATCGGCCGGCTGCATCGCCATGCGCCCTACCGCGTTTCTGCCCAGCCTGCTTTTTGGAATCGGGCTCATCTCGTGGACCTTCTCCGGGACAATGAGTCTGCCTGGCAATTTGAATGGAACGGCACCGAGCGCAGTCAGACTCAGGAAAGTGGTTTCTACGGCACCTATAAGCCGCTCCTACCCTACCGTCATGTGGTCGAGCGTGGAGAGTGGTTTTGGTCGGCTGCCCGGCATTATCAGAGTGAGCAAATTGGATGCGATTTCCGCGCCCGCCCGGTGATGGGCCCGCTGAAGGCCGCCAAGAAGACCGCCAACCGTTTTCGCAAAAATATATGGAATGCGGTTTTACCAAGACGATGGAGGCTTCGGAACTGATTGCGCTTTTTAATCGGTGAGGAACCTAAACCGTGAGGACGGGAACAGGAGCCCAACTACAGACTGTCAAGTCGGCCGAGGATCGGCCGGGAGTCCAACTACCGCGGGTGGCGATTCTTACCAACATGATTCCGCCGTTTCGCAAGCTTCTCTATATGGCATTGCAGAAGCATTGCGAACACCTTCGCGTTCTGGTCTCGATGCGGATGGAACCGAACCGCTATTGGCGAGCCGACTGGGATGGCTTGGATGTGAAGCTGCAGCGGACATTGACCTTCGCCCGGATCTCTCCGCACCCGGAAGATTTGAATGAGTACCGCATCATTCACTTGCCGGTCGATACCATCCCTTCCCTGCTCCGCTATAAAGCAGACGTGGTGATCTCACTCGAGATGGGGTTCCGAACGCTGCTGGCCGTCGGATACCGAAAGATCAGGCCGAAGACGAAACTGATGGTGTGGGCCTGTGTTACCGAATCGATTGAGAATCAACGTGGATGGGGGCGGAACAAGCTGCGCCGGCTACTGCGCCGTCACGTGGATGGCTTCATCGTGAACGGCGCCAGCGGAGTTCGGTATCTCGGCAGCCTGGGAGTCGAAGCAGGCAAGATTTTCAAAGTTCCCTACTGCACGGACACGGTGCGGTTCGCTGAAGCCGCTCCGGTACGAAGCGATGCCGCGGCGCGACGGCTGCTGTACGTCGGGCAATTTGTGGAGCGCAAGGGCTTGCTGCCCTTCCTCAAAGTTCTTTCCAGTTGGGCGGCGGCGCATCCTGATGTGCCTATCGAATTCTTACTAGCAGGAGATGGACCGCTGCGCGCCGATCTCGAAGGTACGAAGGTGCCCTCTAATTTGGTCATCCGGTTTTTGGGCTGGATCTCCTATGACGAGTTGTCGGGTGTGTATCAGAATGCGGGAGTGTTCGCCTTTCCGACGCTGGCCGACGAATGGGGAATGGTAGTGAACGAAGCTCTCTCGACTGGCCTGCCCATTCTCGGCAGCTTGGGCGCACAATCGGTAGAGGAGCTGGTGGTGGAGGGACAGAGCGGCTGGCTCTTTCGACCGGATTCAACGGACGGGATCTACGACGCGATCGGCCGCTGTATGAACACACCATTACACGATCTGGATCGAATGCGGCAGAACGCGCAATCGGCAGCCCTGCGGCTGACGCCCCGGCATGTGGCCGAGCGGCTGGCCAGTGCGGTAGATGCCTGCATCCACAATAAGCGGCAGAACGATGACTCGTAGGGCAGGAAGCACAAGCGCGTGGTATTAGCGATCTGGCTGTTGTTGTTCGGCGTCTGCGTCTTCGGTCCGATGCGCTGGAGCTTGATTGCGCTGCTTTGCTTGTCCACTATTGATTTTCAGGGCGGCCGCGGCAGCTTCGCAAGTTTCAATGTAGTGAAGGGCGTCTTGCTGCCGGTTTACCTGCTGTGGAGACTGCGGGCTTATTCGGGCCACCGCATCACCCGCGTGGCGCCCGTGGCTTGGCTTCTACTGATTGCCTATATCGGAATCGCTGCCTTCTGGTCGCTGTTCCCGCAGTCTGCCGGGAAGCTGGTTGGCGAGATGCTCGGTTCTCTGCTGGTGGCCTTCGTTTATATACGAGCAACCAAGAGCGGCGCGCTCACCGCGACGTCCGCCATTCCCGCTACCATCGGTTGTCTCGCGCTGGCGACGCTGCGGGGCGTTTTCTTTCCGATATGGGCCGACGCTCCCGGACGATTCACTTCCTTTCTGCCCGCTCAAGCCTTTGCCGCTTTGCTGGCGGGTCTCTATTGTGTTGTGCTCTGCGGCAAGGGCATTCGAACCGAAATCCGAGTCCTGGTGTGCTCCGCGCTGGCTGTTTCGGTCGTGCTCAACGGAAGCCGGATTTGGTTTGCCGGCATTTTGCTGGCGACGTTCTTCGCATTGATGCTTTCAGAGGGACAAGTATGGCTGAAGATTTGCTCCAGCGGCGCGCTGCTTGCTTTTCTTGCGGTGCTTTCCAGTGGGACGAGTCTGCTATTCGGACTTGTTGCCGAGGGCGCTAGTACCAACCGCATTGCCTCCATTGTTACTGCGATCCATAGAAACGACGCCAACTCCAGCGGCTTGGGAACCTTCAATTTTCGGCGCGAGGTAAATGAGGTCGCTATACAGCGTATAAAACAGTCCACGCCCGAAGAGCTGATTTTTGGCAGGGGCACCTGTAATGGCGCGGTCATTACCGGATCGTTATTTGCCGGTTACTCGAAATTCGGCGATCCCAACCGAATGTTCCATAACGAATGGCTGCGAGTGATCTATGAATGGGGCGTCATCGGATCGGTATTCTGGCTGCTTTTCATCGGATCGATTATTACCTTCGCGATCCAGGGAGTTCGATTCAACAAGCATGGCAATGCCAAACCATTGCTTATCTATCTGCCCTCTTTCATGGTGGCGTTAGCGGGCGAAAATATTCTAGCAGGGGCGGCGAACGCGGTAAACATGGGGTTCATTTTTGTGCTGGCTTTAGCCACCATTCCGCACCGCGAATACTTCAGGAAGAAAGCGTTACACGCAGCCTCCTGGGCTGCCTTTCGCAACTCCATGCGGCGGCCTCCAGCGCGCCCTCTCAGAACTGGGTGGGCCGGACCCGAGCCTTCCCAATCGGGACTGTAAGAGCTGAAGGCGCATGAGGATTCTACAAATACACAATTTTTATCAGCAGCGCGGCGGAGAGGACGCCGTATATGCTGCCGAGTGTGAGCTGTTGCGACAGTACGGTCACACCGTGATCCAACACTCCGTGCACAACGATGCCATCAAAGATATGTCGCGCGTTCAGGCGGCGGTGAAGACCATCTGGAACAGCGATTCGTATCGCGAAATCAAGGCGCTGATCGGCCAACACTCGCCCGATGTTCTCCATGCGCACAATACCTTTCCGCTGGTTTCCCCGGCCGCCTACTATGCGGCCGCCGACGCCCGAGTGCCCGTCATCCAGACCTTGCATAACTATCGTTTGTTGTGTCCCGGCGCCATCTTCTTTCGCGACGGGCGCATTTGCGAAGACTGTTTGGGTAAAGTTCCTTATCACGCCATTGAGCACGGCTGCTATCGCGATAGCAAGAGCGCGAGCGCTACCGTGGTGGCGCTTCTCACGGTGCATCGCGCAGCAGGAACCTGGCGGCGCAAGGTGACGACCTACATTGCGCTGACCGAATTCGCTAAAAGCAAATTTGTCGAGGGAGGTTTGGACGCCGCTAAGATTGCCGTGAAGCCAAACTTTCTGGTGAACGACCCTGGGATCGGTGAGGGTAAGGGAGGCTTTGCTTTGTTTGCCGGCCGTTTATCGCGAGAGAAGGGGCTGGGCATCCTGCTCGAAGCGTGGCGGCATCTGCCTTCGAACTTTAAGTTGAAGATCGCCGGCGACGGGGAGCTTCGTGCCAGCGTCGAAACGAGCGCTCGGGAGTTGAGCAATGTGGAAGTGCTGGGCCGATGCGATCACAGCACCATTCTGGAGCTTGCCAAGAGTGCCGCGTTTCAGGTAGTTCCTTCCGAATGGTATGAAGGACTCCCGATGACAATCGTAGAGGCGTTTGCGTGCGCGACCCCGGTTGTCACTTCGAATTTGTCCTCGATGGACGATTTAGTGGCCGACAGAGTCAACGGTGTTCGATTCGAGAATGGCTCAGCGGAAGATTTAGCAAGGAAATTGAGATATCTTAACGAAAAAAAAGAATTAGTTTGCGAGATGCGAAAAAATGCTCGTAACACATATGAGACCGCCTACACACCGCAGCGAAACTATGCCATGTTAATTAAGATATATCGGCAGGCAATTAGTACAACAACGGGCCAGTTACAGGACCCTACCCCCCTTGCTGAAATGCGTAGTAAGCACGAAGATATTACATAAGAACTCTGTGCGTTATTCGGTTCGGTAGCATTTTTTAATAGCATCCGCAGGGCTTTGTTGCCCTCACGCATGAGTGGCAGCAAATGTGCTGTCAGCACGACCCAAACATTATGAATGGATCACGTCTTTTATGAGTGCCGCTGCTGTTGAAAGAGTTTATGCTCTGCCGGAGATCAAACAACGATCTTGGGCCACGGCTGCGATTGTTCTGATTGACATAATCGGCCTGGAGTTATCGCTCCTCTTAGGCTGTCAGTTTCGCATTCTTTTTCACTCCTTGTTTCCGATCGCTCTGGAGACGCCGCAATATGCGGGCCTGGCGCTTGGCGTGTTATCGCTGCCGCTTCTTTATTACTGGGTAGGTTTGTATCCAGGCCATGGCATGGGCGCGGTGGAGCGCTTACGAGCTCGCGTGTACGCCACCTTTACGGTCTTCGTTGTGCTGCTGGTCTGGAACTATGCGTTTCATGACCGGCAATGGTCGCGAGGCGTTCTGCTGATCACGATGGTGTTCGCGCTGGTGATTCCGCCGCTGCTTGAAACTATTCTTCGCAAGGATCTTATCGCCAACGGCATCTGCGGAGTGCCGGTTATTATTCTCGGCGCCGGGAGCACAGGCACGCTGGTCGCATCGCAGCTCCAGAAGAGATCCGATCTCGGTTTTGTTCCGGTTGGCATTCTCGACGATGATTCCCGGAAGTGGGGCGCGGAGATCAACGGCGTCCCAGTTATCGGGCCGATCTCGCTCATCCGTCAGTTAGAGGGGCGGGCCAAGGTGGTGCTGGTGGCGATGCCGAGCCTGCACCGCGAACGTCTGGCCGAGATGGTCCAGACGCTGGCGTTCCCGAGTATCATTATCGTTCCGGATTTATTCGGCATTCAGAGCCTCTGGATCACGTCGCGGGATTTGGGCGGCGTGCTCGGGCTCGAAGTTCGTAAGAATCTGCTGATCTCTTCGAACCGTGTGCTGAAACGCATGTTGGATTACGCCGTCGCGCTTCCGTTTGCTTTAGCCAGTCTGCCCTTGGTTGCCATCTCGGCGGCGTGGATTAAAGCGGTCAGCCCTGGTCCGGCGTTCTTCACCCAGGAGCGCGAGGGCAATGCGGGAGAGCGCATCAAGGTCTACAAACTCAGAACCATGTATCCGGACGCGGAGCATGTCCTCGAAGAGTATCTCCAAGCGCATCCGGAAGAGAAGCTGACCTGGCTTCGCTTCTACAAACTGAAGAAGGATCCGCGTATTCTGCCTGGCATCGGATGGTTTTTGCGACGCTACAGTCTGGACGAAATTCCTCAGCTATGGAATGTTCTCCGGGGCGACATGAGCCTGGTCGGGCCGCGGCCATTTCCGTTTTATCATCTCTCGATTTTTTCGTCCGATTTTCGCGCCCTCCGAACGAGCGTCATGCCGGGCTTAACCGGCCTGTGGCAAGTCTCTGAGCGGAGCGACGGCGATGTGAAAGTTCAGGAACGGGAAGACACATACTACATCCGAAATTGGTCGCTGTGGCTCGATGTTTATATTCTGTTGCAGACCGTGAAGAGAGTAATTCTTCCCAAAGGCGCGTATTGAGAAATCTTTGGGTTTCGGTTGTCCTTAATCGTCGCTCGAAAAAAACCGGCCGAAATCTCCTCGCGAGATCGCGCCCAACGGATTCCGCTCGTCTCCTGTATGCGCATGTTCAGCCGGAGACAACTCGTGTCGTAGGCGCTCTAACGTCATGCTTTGCAAGATAACGCGGCCGGGCCCGGTGAGCGTGGTCATAAACAGTCCTTCTCCACCGAATACTGCCGTACTGATATTTCCGACTAGCTGCACATCATAGCTAATGGTCGGTTCGAAGGCGACCAGATGACCGGTCTGCACTTGCAGCATTTCACCGGGCTGAAGATTGAAATCGACGTGATCGCCACCGGCATGGACGAACACCGCGCCGGGGCCGGTCAGCTTCTGAAGAATAAATCCCTCGCCGCCTAAGAGCCCGGCGCCTAATCGTCGAACCATCGCGATATCAAGCAGGACGCTGCTCTGCGCAAAGAGAAAGCCATCTTGCTGGACCATCATCGTTTGTCCAGCTGCTAACTCGAACACTTGAATTTTGCCGGGATAATGCCCGGCAAAGCCGACCTCACCCGTCGCTCCGGTCGCGCGGAAAAAAGTGAAAAGGAGAGACTCACCCATTAATTTCCGCTTCAGCGCGCCGAGTATTTTCTGTCCGATCGATTGCCCGGTCATTCTGGTCTGCCAATCCACATTGGCAGACTTGTAGATCATCTTGCCGGCTTCGGCATAAATCTCCTGCCCCGGTTGCAGATGCACCCTCGCGATTTGAAGATTATGGCCTTCAATGTCGTAGTGGAGAGGCTCGGGCGGGGGAGGCGCTTGGTAAATGGCCGGAGTGGCGGCAACGCCGATCGGTTGCCCGCAATTAAGACAAAACCTGGAGGAATCGGCAAGCTGAGTACCGCAATTGGTGCAGAAAGCCATTAGGCTCAGGTCACTCCTGTCAGTAGGTTACTGACAGGCTACCAGAAATGGCGATGAAGGACGCTCGTTTAGCTTTTTTCGAAATCGAGTGAAGCAGAATTCATACAGTAACGAAGCCCGGTCGGTTTGGGGCCGTCATCGAAAACGTGGCCGAGGTGCGCATCGCACTTGGCGCAACGTACTTCCGTACGATCCATGCCAAAGCTCGAGTCGGTGTGGCTAATCACATTTTGCTTTGCGATCGGCTCCCAAAAGCTCGGCCAACCAGTACCGGATTCAAACTTCGTATCAGAGGAAAACAAGGCGTTTTCGCAACAAATGCAGCGGTAAAGCCCATGCTCGTGGTTGTTCCAGTATTTACCGGTAAAGGCCCGCTCCGTTCCAGCGTGACGAGTCACCTGGTACTCCTCCGACGTGAGCTGCTGGCGCCACGCCGCGTCGGGTTTTTCAACTTTCTCCACTTCAGTAACTCCTTTGCGCTGACCTGAGGCGGTAAACTCCACCAGCTTTATGCTCTTAGATGAACTGAAACCACCGGCCAAGGCCAGCCTAGCGGTCGCAGCGAGCGAGAAGCTGCTCATCAAGAATGTTCTGCGTCGCATATACATATGATAGTTCGTTTTGATAGGGACGAAAGTTACGTGTAGACTAGACCCCGAAAATGAAGAGTTGTTCAGCAGACGGACCCGAGTTAAATTATAGGTATGCCTATCTACGAGTATGCTTGTGACGATTGCGGGACGAAATTCGAAAAGTTGGTCCGGCGGAGCGCAGAGGCCAATGCGGTGGAGTGCCCATCCTGCGGACACGACCACCTGACGACACAATATTCGACCTTTGCGGCGCGCGGAAATGCGCTGGCAAAAGACGCACCGCCGAGCGGCGGCTGCGGCGGTGGCATGTGCCAGGGCGGCATGTGCGGAATGAATTTCAACTAAACGGTCTCACTTCGGCGCGAAGCGAGCACAGGCGTTGTGAACAGCTTCGAAAAAGCCGTCCAAGCTCGGCGGCTTTACTATATAGTCTTGTGCGCCCAGAGCCAAAGCTTCCTGTTTATCGCTGAGCAGGGATGAGGCAGTTAATACCACGACCGGAATGGAACGCAAGCGCTCCGAGCGTGCGAGTTCGGCTAACACCTTCAGACCATTGAGCTTCGGCAGGTTCAGGTCGAGCAGAACCAGATCCGGCGTGGGCGCTTCTTCGTAGGGAGGCAGTTTTTTTAAGAAGCAAAGCGCCTGTTGACCGTCCGACGCATGATGCAATTCTACTCGGATCGACATTTCCCGCAGCGCGGTTTCGAGAAGAAAGAGCGTCGCTTCCTCATCTTCGACAGAAAAGAGAACCAGTTCAGGCATGTTCAAAGAAGGCGACGGGTTCTTTCGAGTCATGACGCTTCTCTTTTAAATACGGGCAATCGCGCCTTCCGGAACAAGAGTGTTGACTTTCGTTTTTTATTCGCCCAAAATTATAGGTGAGGTGTAGCCAGTGGCACTTACCAGACGGCAAAAAGAAGTCATGGACTATCTCACCGACTTTATTAAGAAACATGGGTACAGTCCCAGTTATGAAGAGATTGCAAACGGATTAGGGTTAGCCTCACTCGCAACTGTACACAAACACGTGCAAGCTTTGGAGGCGAAACAATACCTACGCCGGAACTATAACCACAGCCGTTCTCTTGAAATAAGCGAAAGATTCGTTGCAGAAGAGAGAGCTCGCGGGCCCGTTGCAGCCGATACGATTCCGCTGTTAGGTCGCATCGCAGCCGGCGTTCCGGTGGAGGCTGTTGCGGATTCGGAGACGTTGCATTTTTCCGACTTTGTCGGGAACGAGAATACATTCGCGCTCGAGGTGCGGGGCGAATCGATGATTGAGGATCACATCTGTAGCGGAGATTTCGTGCTGGTGGAGCGCACCGACACGGTTCGCAACGGCGAGATCGTGGTGGCGCTGGTGAACGGATCGGAGACGACGCTGAAGCGCTATTACAGCCAACCGGATGGACGCGTGCGCCTGCAGCCTGCCAATTCGGACATGCAGCCGTTCTTTGTAGATCCATCGAATCTTGAAATTCAGGGACGAGTCCTCGCCGTAATGAGGAAATATTAAATCCTGATGATAGACTGAAGTCGGTGAACATGCCGGAATCAGGGCAAAATACTGCGACGATGAGCCTCGGTAAGCGTCTGGTCTTCTGGGATTTCGCAAGGGCCACCTGGCAGTACGACGTGGTAGTTGGATTGATTCTGCTGTTCATTTTTGCCACGCCGCGCGAGTGGTTTCATGATCAGCCGAAAGCGTCGAGCATCATCCTTATGTCCTCGCTCCACGGCGCCAACCGTGTCTTCATCGCAACTGACCTTCTGCAGAACTTCTCTGACGAGAGCCGCCCCGCTCAGGCCGAGAAATTGATCCACCGTCGGACCGGAAAATCATGGCGTGTCGTCCGCGTAGAACCGATCCGTGACGAGGCTGAACAAGAAATTAAGGGCTTTATTGCGTATACGGCGCCGTAGTTTTCAGCGTCTTGTAAATACTGGCATGAGGATTTTACCCCTACTTGTGGGCCTCCTTCTTTCTGTCGTTTCTTCCTGGGCCGATTCTTTGCCTGCCATCTTGGAGCGTATGGACCAGGCTGCGGCGAACTTTCACGGTCTGACGGCGAGTATCGTCATGGATACCTACCAGAAGATACTCGACTCGAACTCTCCCGAACATGGGACTTTTCGAATGCAGCGCGGAGCGAAGGGCGACGTTCGGGCCATTATCGAATTTACCGGCAGCAACGACGCCCGCACGATCGCCTTTCTGGGTAAGATCATCCGGCTCTATTATCCGGTTCTGAATACCTATCAGGATGTAAGTGTTGGCAACAACTCTGCGGTGTTAAATCAGTTTTTGCTTCTCGGGTTCGGCTCTTCCGGCAACCAACTGGCACAAAACTACACGCTATCTGTAGAAGGCTCCGAGAAGATCTCCGGCCAGCCAACGACTAAGTTACAGCTGGTGCCGAAAGATAGCAAAGTAGCGGAGCGCGTGACAAAGGCGGAACTCTGGATTCCGGAAAACGGCACGAATCCGGTTCAGCAAAAGTTTTACGATCCGAATCAGAACTACAGGTTAGTGACCTACAGCGACATTCGTGTCAATCCGCCTATGTCGGGCGTGTTGGAGTTTAAGCTTCCCAAGGGGGCCAGTAGGCAAAGCAAGTGAGCGCGCCGGCATCCAATCCAAGCGGACGGTTGGCGTTCATTGATTGGACGCGTGGCTTTGCAGCGATTGTGATGCTGCAAGGTCATACCTTCAATTCGTTTCTGCGAACGGATCTACGGAGCCAAGGTCCGTATATGCTATCGCAATTCCTGGGGGGATTGCCGCCGGCGATGTTTCTCTTCCTGACCGGCATCACATTCGCCTTCCTGATGGATAGTCAGGAGAAGGCCGGGGCAACCGTGGGCAAGCGTATTTGGGCGGCGGTGAAACGGTCCCGCTACTTGTTCATATTGGCTTTTCTTTTCCGAATCCAGCTGTATGTGTTTGGCTTTCCGACCAGTCCCGCCAGTGAGCTGGTAAAAGTCGACATTCTGAACTGCATGGGGTTCGCCATGCTAATCCTCGCGCCGATGGCAGCCTTCAGCACGCGAGAGCGAATCCGTTTGTGTACCGTCTTGGGTCTATTGGTGGCGGCTCTTTCGCCTGTTCTGACTATGATTGACAGGCCGGGCCTTCACCCGACGCTGCGCGCTTATTTGTTTCCGGATCTTAATTCGTTCGGATTTTTTCCCTGGGCTTCGTTTTTAGCGTTTGGGATGGTGACAGGGAGCGTTCTTCGTATCGCTAAGCCGGAGGAAATGCAGCGGACCATGCTTTGGATGCTGGCGATCGGGGTCGGCTTGGCAACCTGCTCTCACCAACTGTCGAACTTCCCGTATAGCATTTATCCCAAAGTGGACTTTTGGCTCAACAGTCCGGCGCTCATCCTGATCAAGCTTGGAATCGTACTGTGTATTATGGCGTTGGCATATCTGTGGGTGAATCTTGCCTCCGCCCAGAGATGGAGTTTGTTCCGACAACTGGGAACAACTTCCCTGCTCGTGTACTGGGTTCACGTGGAGCTGGTTTACGGTAGATGGTTCGGTATCTGGAAAGAGAGACTATCGGTTCCGCAGGTGGTTGCGTATACGGTGGCGCTGATCGGGTTGATGGTGGTTCTCTCGGTTCTGCGAACGCGCTACAAAGCTGTCGGCGCTTTCTTTCGTTCGCCGGCTCTTCCGCAAACGGAACGGGCGTCGGGAGATTGAGACCGTCGATGCTGTGCCAAACTGAAAGTCAAGTTACTACATAAACGATGCGTTTACTGGTGGTTGAAGACGAAAAACGGATAGCGGATTTCCTATCCCGAGGGTTGCAGAGCGCCGGCTATGCGGTAGATGTGGTCAACAACGGGACGGAAGCTATCGATCGCGTTCACTCGACTGAGTACGATCTGGTGGTTCTCGATTTGGGACTTCCGGACCTGGACGGGCTGCAGGTTCTGCAGAAGATCAAGAATCGCAAGACCATCCCGCCTGTGCTCATCCTGAGCGCGCGAGATTCGGTGGATGACCGTGTAAAAGGTCTGGAGCAAGGGGCGGACGACTACTTGGTAAAGCCGTTTGCGTTTGTAGAACTGCTGGCTCGGGCGCGGGTGTTGTTGCGGCGAGGACAGCCGACACCGGAGAAGCTGCAAGTCGGAGACTTATCGCTCGACTGCATCCGCCGGAAGGTAACCCGCAGCAACGAGAATATTGAACTGGCGCCCAAAGAGTTCAGCATTTTGGAATATATGATGCGGAACCGCGGGCGGCCGTTGAGCCGGACCATGATTGTCGAGCACGTGTGGGATATGGACTACGACGGCCTGACAAATATCGTGGACGTGTACATTCGCCATCTTCGCAGCAAAATAGACGACAAGTTCACGATCAAGATGATCCATACGGTACGCGGGATCGGCTACATGCTGGATATTCCCGACATGCCTCAACCAGCGCAAACGGAATCTGTTGTAGCTTAGAAATTTAAGAGTTTTATGCTCACGCAAAAGCTTCGGCAGATGCGCTCTCTGTTCCGCACACTGCGATTCCGATTAGCCAGCACATTCGTGCTGCTGCTGACGGTGGTTTTGTTCTTCGTGTACTTCGCCGGGACGAAGAGTCTGCAGAACATTCTCGAAAATCAGAGCGAAGAGGAACTGCATGAGCAGATTGGCGCGCTCAAAGGTTATATCCACTTCGAAGATGGCGTTCCGACCTGGTTCTCGGACCGGAACGATCCGGAAGAAGATGCGGCTGTAGGCTGGATCAAATCGGTTTATGTCATTGCCAGCGATCGTGGCGTTCCTTTAGAAGGCTCGCCGGACACGGGGCTGGGCCTGCTGTTCGACCAGCGGCAGATTTTGTCTGAGCTGCAGGAGATGCAAACCACCCATCAACCGGTTCTGAAGACGATTCGCGGGAGCGACAGGGTTCAATACCAGATCTTGTCCAGCACCATGACGGACGTGGAGCACAACCGCAAGTGGTACGTGGCTGAGGGACGCAGCTTGACGCCGGACCGCGCCTTGCTGCGGAAATTCCAGAACAAATTCGCCTTTTTTCTTCCTCTCGCGCTCGGTGTTTGCATGGTGGTGTGCTGGTACTCGGCGGGGGCGGCGATCAGCGCTTTGCAGTCGGTGGAGAAGGCGGCGCAGGAGATTACCGGCTCGAATCTGGGCCTGCAGATTCCGAAACGCGGCGCCGACGACGAGTTGGACCATCTTATCGATTCGTTCAACCAGATGAGCGGACGGCTGAAACAGTCGTTCGAACAGATGCGCCAGTTTTCGACTGATGTCTCGCACGAACTAAGGACCCCTTTGACGGCTATTCAGGGCCAACTGGAAGTGGCGCTGTTCACGGCGACCCGGAAAGAGCAACTGCAGGAAGCGATCGAGAATGCCTTGCAAGACGTGGAGCGGCTGGCCAACTTAGTTCGGGCGTTGCTGCTGCTTTCGCAATCGGAGTCCGGACAGATTCCGATGAACAAGTCGGTTCTGGACATGGAGGAGTTGATCCGCGATCTGGTGGATCAATTCCAGATTCCGGCGGAAGCGCACAACATCCGGCTTTTCCATTTAGATCCGGGGGCGCCGATCTTCTGCGAGGTGGACCGCACGCAGCTTGAGCGTGTGATTACCAACTTGCTTTCGAACGCCATCAAGTACACGCCGGACGGCGGATGGGTGAGCACGTCGGCGGTGTCGGCCGGTTCGCACGTGAAATTAATTGTGGAAGATTCCGGGGTGGGTATTCCGGAGAGTCACCTGCCGCATATCTTCGACCGGTTTTATCGCGTTCCCGATCCCAATCCGGAGAAGGGCTTGGGACTCGGGTTGAGCTTTGTGGCGGCAATCGTACGAGCGCACGGCGGGGAGATTCACGTGCGGAGCGAATCGGGAAAAGGCTCCCGGTTCGAAGTGGTGTTGCCGACCGGCCAGGTTCGAGCCAGCGCGGAAGTGCCGGCGCTGCAGAGTTAGTTCAAAACGACTCGTTCAGGAGTCGGGCCAGGCGGAGACCAGCCTTAGTGAGTTGAGCGCGGACGACCGGTTTCATGGCATCGATGTAACTTGGATCCAGCGGCGGCTTGAAACTGGTGATTTCGAGTGGCGCTTCCGAACAGCTTTTCGGAAAAATAACGGGCTCTAAGGGGATATGCAGCTTGTGATAGATGTTCGTAATGGCAAGCTCGTGTCCTTCCCAGGCCCAGTCGTCCTGATTGCCGGAGGATAACTGCTGGCGTTCGGCTTCCTCCATGGCTTTGATGTCGCTTTCGAGGCTGGCCGAGAGTGATTTGTCACTGACATCCATGGCTGCTATGATTCCGCCGTCCCAGAGAGCATGCAGGTTTTTAACGTCGCCGATGGGCGGGGAGAGGAGCTCGCAGTTTCCGCCCAGGTCGGCGTCGGAGATGTTGTGGAGCGGTTGGTGGATGTCACCGACGAAGTGCACGGTGTAGCGGAGGGCGTCGAGCTGGCTCCAACGGGGGTCTGAGACACGGGATTTGAGCTCCGCCGCGAAGAGGCGAATGCGGGCGGGAGCGCAGTTGTCGTCGGGGCAGCGTTTTGGCATGTCGGACCGTTCGTCTTGTAAGGCGAGGTCGATGAAGTGCCAGCTGCCGGTTTTGGTTTCGGCTTTGGTCTCGTCGGCCCAAGTGGAGGCTTGGGCGAGGGCATCGGCGACGGCTTCCGGATTGTCGGAGACATTCAGGATGCGGGCGACACGGGTGCGGGCGGCGGGCGTGAGGTGGGCGGCGGCGATCCGGGCGACAACTTGGTGGCCGGTTTGCCACCACGGATAGGCTGGCCAAGGAAACAGAAGGCAGGATGTCACAAAGAGGCTCAGGGGGCGTCGCATACACATTAATAAGGTGGGTTTGGAGCGGAAGAAGCAGGAATCCTTGGTTCTTCTACAGTTTAGGGCATTATTACGGAACGAACTGGGGGTTTGGGTTCGAATTTGCAGATGGCAAGACGGGCGGACCTTTAGTTTGTTTGACTCATATTATTGCATTCTGTTCCACTCAGATGTTAGACTTGGGTTAAAAGGATTTCAAGCATTATGGATTTCAATCGGCTGACGGAGAAATCGCAAGAGGCGATCCGGCAGGCGCAAGCGAAGGCAATTGAGTACGGCAATCAGCAGGTAGATGTTGAGCACCTACTGGCGGCGCTGCTGGAACAAGAGGGCGGTCTCGCTCCGTCGATTTTGTTGCGGGCGGATGTACCGTTGCCCACCTTACACAACCGCTTGATTCAGGAAATCGAGAAATTTCCTAAGGTGAGCGGCTCGGGGACGAGCCCGGACCAGGTTTACGTCACGAATCGGCTGTCTCAACTGCTGACGAATGCAGAGGCGCAAGCCAAGCGGTTGAAGGACGACTACGTCTCGATCGAGCACCTTTTGCTGGCTACTGCCGATGAGCAGGGACCGGCCGGACGGCTTTTGCGTGAGTACGGGCTGAGCCGCGACCGTTTGATGAAAGCGCTGCTCGACGTCAGAGGAAATCAACGGGTTACGACGCAAAACCCGGAGGCGACCTATGAGGCGCTGGAGAAGTACGGCCGGGATTTGACTGAGCAGGCTTCGAAAGGCAAATTAGATCCGGTGATTGGCCGGGATGAGGAGATCCGGCGCGTTATTCAGGTCCTATCGCGGCGTACGAAGAACAACCCGGTGCTGATTGGGGAGCCGGGCGTCGGCAAGACGGCCATTGTGGAAGGATTGGCGCAGCGCATTCTGAGGGGGGATGTTCCGGAAGGCTTAAAGGACAAGCAGGTGGTGGCGCTCGATATGGGCGCTTTGATCGCCGGGGCTAAGTTTCGGGGTGAATTCGAAGAACGATTGAAAGCTGTTCTCAAAGAAGTGCAGTCTTCCGACGGCCGCGTGATCTTGTTTATCGACGAATTGCACACGGTGGTGGGCGCCGGCAAAGCGGAAGGCGCGATGGATGCGGGCAACCTTCTGAAACCGATGCTGGCGCGGGGCGAGCTGCATTGCATCGGCGCCACAACGCTCGACGAATACCGGAAATACATCGAGAAGGATGCGGCTTTAGAGCGCCGTTTTCAAACGGTGAAGGTGGATCAACCCACGGTGGAAGACACGATTTCGATCCTGCGTGGCTTACGAGAGAGATACGAGCTTCATCACGGCGTACGCATCAGGGACACGGCTCTGGTTGGGGCGGCGGTGTTGTCGAATCGCTACATCACCGATCGATTTCTGCCGGACAAAGCGATTGACCTGGTGGATGAAGCGGCGGCGAAGCTCCGAACGGAGATGGATTCGATGCCGAGCGAGCTGGACGAGCTGTTGCGGCGCACGATGCAGCTCGAAATCGAGCGTGAGGCGCTAAAGAAGGAATCGGATAGCGTTTCGAAAGAGCGACTGACCCGAATCGAGAAAGAGCTGGCCGAACTCAAGACACAGTCTTCTGCCTTGCAGGCACAATGGCAGACTGAGAAGGAAGGCGTACAGCGGGTTCGCACAGTGCGGGAGACGATCGACCAAGTAAAAGTGGACATCGCCAAGGCAGAACGGGCCTATGACCTGAATAAAGCGGCGGAGTTAAAATATGGCCGCTTAGCGGAGCTGGAACGGCAGCTGATCGCAGAAGAAGCGCGTGTCGCCGATAAACAAGGCGTCCCGGCCCTCTTAAAGGAAGAGGTGGACGAGGAAGATATCGCGGAAGTGGTGAGCCGCTGGACCGGAGTTCCGGTTTCGAAGCTGCTCGAAGGCGAGATGAAGAAGCTTCTGGCGCTAGAGGACGAATTGCACAAGCGTGTGATTGGGCAAGACGAGGCCGTGATGGCTGTGGCCGAGGCGGTGATGCGGGCGCGGTCCGGGTTGAAGGATCCGAACCGGCCGATCGGCAGCTTTATCTTTCTGGGGCCTACGGGAGTTGGGAAGACGGAGCTGGCTCGGGCCCTGGCGGAGTTCCTGTTCGATGATGAACGGGCTATGATCCGCATCGATATGTCGGAGTATCAGGAGAAACACTCGGTGTCGCGGTTGATTGGCGCGCCTCCCGGCTATGTGGGATACGATGAGGGCGGGCAGCTGACCGAGGCAGTTCGGAGACGACCGTACTCGGTGGTGCTTTTCGATGAGATCGAGAAGGCTCATCACGACGTATTCAACACGCTGCTGCAGCTCCTGGATGATGGCCGGTTAACGGACGGCCAGGGGCGGACGGTGGATTTCAAGAATGCGATTGTGATTATGACCTCGAATATCGGGAGTCACCGTATTCTGGAGTACCGAGGCGCGTTTGAGGGCGACGAGTATCGCAGAATGAAGGATGCGGTGCTGTTTGAATTACGGCAGGCGTTCCGGCCAGAGTTCCTGAATCGGTTGGACGAGATTATCGTGTTCCACGCGCTTAACGAGCAGCAGCTGAAGGCGATTGTAGATATTCAGCTGGCGGGATTACGGACTCGATTGGAGGAACGGCACATTGCGCTGGAATTATCCGATGGAGCACGGACTTTACTGGTACGTAGCGGGTATGATCCCGGCTATGGAGCAAGGCCTTTGAAGCGCGCCATTCAACGGGAGATTGAAACGCCGCTGGCCAAGCGAATTCTGGCGGGAGAGATCCGTGACGGGAACCGGGTTCTAGTGAATGAGACGGCGGACCGCTCGGGTTTGCAGTTTGAAGTAGTTAGCAAGGAAAAGACGGCGGACACAGTAGCCGTCGTCTGATTCTACTTTCCGGGAGGACAGGTCTGATCGGAATCGAAATGCAATCTACTGCGTCAAAGTAAAGGAAAGCGGCGGGAAGGTTCGAACCGGGCCGCCCGAGAAAGGTTTGAGGAGAATGTCAAATACAGTGCAATTTCGCCGTTCCACAGCAATCCTCACGTTGTTGGCGGCTTCTATTGGCGGAGGTTTAATTGCGGCATTCGCCGTAGCGAACCACACCAGCTCCCCGGTCTACGTAACGGCCCGGGCAGATTCGTCTACCCGACAAGTTGAGGGATTGTCAAATTCATTTGCCGACATTATCGAGAAAGCCTCGCCGGCGATCGTCAATATTCAGTCGACGCGAGTGATTAAGGCATCGGAGCAGGGCGGCGGCAATAATCCATTTGCGGGCGACCCCTTCCTACGGCAGTTTTTCGGCGGAAATGGGAATGCTCGTCCCCGTTCGCAACGCGAATCCGGTCTCGGTTCGGGCGTGATTGTCGATCCGAGCGGATACATTTTAACGAACAATCACGTGGTGGAAAAAGCAACCAGCGTGAAGGTGACATTGCTCGATAAACGGGAGTACACGGCTAAAGTAGTCGGCAGCGATCCGCAGACCGATGTGGCGGTGGTGAAGATCGATGCGGGCGCCAGCCTTCCTGCTTTGCCGCTGGGGAATTCGGATAGCGCGCGGGTCGGCGACATGTGCTTCGCGATCGGCAATCCGTTTGGGTATGACCATACGGTCACGATGGGTATCGTGAGCGCCAAGGGTCGGAGCCTGGAGAGCGGCAGTCACATTCAGAACTTCATTCAGACGGATGCGGCGATCAACCCCGGCAACTCGGGCGGCGCTTTGATTAATGCCAAAGGGCAGTTGATCGGGATGAATACCGCGATCATCAGCGGCGGAGGCGGCGGGTTTGGCGGAGAGGCCGGGAATATCGGAATCGGCTTTGCCGTGCCGGTGAACTTAGCGCGAAATGTGATGGACCAAATTATCAAGAGCGGGAAAGTAACGCGCGGATATATTGGCGTCACGCTGCAAGGATTGAGTCCTGAATTGGCGCAGCAATTCGGATTGAAGGACACGCACGGCGCGGTGGTTGGCGACGTGAATTCCGGTGGTCCGGGAGAGAAGGCGGGTTTGAAGTCCGGCGATGTCGTTACGGCAATCAATGGCAGCAAGATCGAGGACTCAAATGAATTGACGCTGGCGGTGACACAGCACGCTCCGGGCGAGAAGGTGACGCTCGATGTGTTCCGGAATGGACAGCCTATGCAGGTTGGAGTCACGCTGGGACAGCGTCCGAGCGGGCTCGACTGGGAACAGGGCGCGAAGCGTAGTCCGAACAATGGCGACCAAGACAACGATGAAAAGGGCGGCAATACATCCGCACGAGGAATCAGCGTTGAGCCTTTGACACCGGAGATAGCGCAGCAGATTAATGTTTCGCCGAACACACACGGAGTGGTGGTCAGCGACCTCGATCAGAGCAGCGCGGCTTCGGAAAGCGGCATTGGCCAGGGTGATGTAATCACAGGCGTTGACCGCAAGCCGGTCAGCAGTGTACAGGACTTCACGCGGCTGATGAATGGCGCTAATGGCAAGTCGGTCCTGGTTACCGTGAATCACGGTGGACAGACGCGGTTCGTGGTTGTTCCGGCTAAGTAAACTTTGGCGGAAGAACTGCGTTCAGGGATGTAGGTCCAATTCAGACAGGACACAGTGAGCAAGCCTGGGCGGCTGAGCAGTGCCGCCCGGGCTATTTTTTTGAGATGGCGAAAGAGTAGCTAGGCGTTTAGCAGAAGCCAAAAGATATCCAGTGGATGCCTTCCCATACCCGGTCCAGCGTGCGACGGCGGCGGCGGATCTCCGTGTGAAGCACTGAACGGACAGCTTCGCCGCTCTCCCCGGGATTGGCGATAGGGTCCAGATCGGCGGACCAGATCCGCCCGAGTGGGGGACAGCCTGTATCTTTAGCGATCCCGGCGCGTGAAGACAAGGATTCGCGGTTCATCCGCATTAGCCGAGCGAGTAAGTGAAAATCCTTGGTGTTCCAATGTTCTTTGGAAAGTGTCGCCAACTGGCGGCCCACGGTAGTAAGGACTTATAGAAAGGTACACCTTGTTGACACGGCTCATGCTCGTCGAGCTGCAGACGGAACGCTCGAGTCCAGGCACATAGAATTCGTAAAGGCGCACAGAGTCGGTGGGAGCAAAAATCAGACACGCGCGAGAGTCCCTGGCGCGATCCAGTCTCGCGGCCGCGGTTCCCCAGTCTTCGCGAGGCTTCGTAAACCAGCGGATCGAATAACTGGTATTCAGCAGGAGAAGCAGGACAGTGAGAAATAAAGCTAGACGCAGCCGTCCGGCGCGATGCAGAGTTTCAAGCCCAAGCGCCGTAAGCAGAATGAGAGGCGGTAAAACGAAGATGATCTGGCGAATGGCGAAGAAGTAATCGAGTGTAGCGTCCACCGAGAGAGCAAGCAGACCGGGGACGATGGCGAGCAGCGCCCAAAACCATTTCGTGGTGCGCGGCAACGAAGAGCAAGCGAACCCGTACACGCTTAGAGCAACGATCAAGAATGTCCCAGCGTATCCCGCGCCCGTGAGTTCGCGCAACAGCTCCAAAGGAAGCTTGCGATGAATATGGAAGTGCAGATTGCTGGCGTTGACATCGCCCCTCCAGCCTGCTCTGGCGAAGAGATACCAGGGAAGAAACAAGATGACAGAGACGGTGATGACTAGCAGGAGTTTCTTGGCCGGAGCGGCAAACAGGAAGGCGAACGCTAGATGGGCGATGACGACGAATAGTGTGAAGGGCTGCGTATAGAGCCCGGCTACGCAGAGGGCCGTATAGACCAGGAGGGTTCGCTTTCGGGGATGCACCAATAGCTTCAAGAAAACGACCGTGAGCCAGATCGAGATACAAAGGGCTTGTGAATATGGGCGAGCTTCGGCGGCGTACCGGACTTGCAAGGGAACTGTCGCAAACAATAGCAAACAAAGCCAGGGGCGATCTGTTTTAGCCGAGTTCGCCAACCGATACATACCCAAGCAGCTGAGAAGGCTCAAGATTGCGGGCGGCAGCCGGGCTGAGAAGGCGGAATAGCCCAGCAAGAGCATCGAAAATTTTTGCAGCAGGTAGGCCAATGGGACCTGTCCAGCCGTGCGAGGAACATCTTGTTCCAAAAGCTTGCTGACGGGAGAGAATCGGCAAACGGCGGTTTGCATCAGTTCGTCCAGCCACAACGACTGATAGGGCAAAACAGCGAAGAGGATGCCTGCGTAAACAAGAAAGACAAGGACGGCAAAATGCCGGTTTAGAGCTGTTGAGATTGATCGAGCTGCAAAGGAAAGGCTCACTTTTTTGGCAAAGTGGGAGTAAAGAAGTTGGTGAGGAACGGAATGTCTATCCATAGCAGCATCAGCGACACGGCAATGTACAGGGAGAGTGAGCTCATCAGGAGCGGCTGGCGATAGAGCTTTTCCGGGTGTTGAACGGCGCTGTCATGCTCGAAAGCAAGGTTAAAATAGATTGCCATGGTAACGGCCAGAAACGGGAAAGAACAGATAAGCTCAATCCGATAGCGCATCATAAAGGCGCCGAAAAACAGCATGGCGGCCGAAGCATAGAAGACCACCGAAACAAGCAATGATTGGCTGTTATAGCGGGCAAACGATCGGCGGTAAGCGGCAGCAAGGGAGATGTTGCCGATTTCGCGAAACTCGCCAAACCTCTTGAGTGCCATGAAGTAAGCGCCGATCATCCAATAGGCGACCAGCAAAGTGAGTGGGGGGATGAGCGCGGTGGTCACCATATACCAACCGAGCAAGAGTCGAATTGGGTTATTGAGAGATTCGGTGAGCACATCGAGATAGGGCGTGTCTTTGGTCCGGATGGGCGGAATATTGTAGATACAACCCATCAACCACAGCGCCACGCCAACCGCAAAGAAAGGCTCTGATACGCATATGGCGATTCCAAGTCCCAGCAGCATCATGATCAGCCATTGCGCGAGAGCGACACGCGGGCTGATCAGTCCTTGCGCTGCAGGCCGGTGGCGTTTGAAAGGATGGAGGCGGTCGTACGGTGCGTCAAGTGTCTCGTTGAGGACGTAGTTGCTACACGCGATAAGAGTGGCCGCCAATAGCCCAAAAGCGAGGTTTCGAAGGAGATGACCTGTGTCTCCGATCTGAGAAAGGCTTAGGGGAATGACGATGCCCGGCAGCACGAAGACGTTTTTGACGCTATGGTCAAGCCTGGCAATGGCGAAATAGGCTCGGATCCTGAGTGCGACCGAGTGAGGTTCGTAGGGCGGCGGGCGGACCGATGAAAGCAATTCAGGCAAACGACACCCGCCGATTACACAATGTCTGCTGCAGGATTTCAGTGAGCTCCTGGTAATTCCGGATGACCGGATACGGCACGTTGCGACGTTTTCTACCGATGATGACTGGTTGCACACCCGCATTGCATGCGAATGGAACGTCCAATTCCGGACGATCACCGACATAAATCGCCTGACAACCCTCAACGTGAAGCTGGTCAAGACAGGTTCGGAGGGCGAGGGGGTGCGGCTTCAGACGATTAACGGGCGAGCACGACGCGCTCACGATCGCGTCAAAGGCGGTGCTCAGGCCGAGAGCTTCTAGTTTTGGCATCGCTGAATAGTCGGAGACGATCCCGAGCCGGATCTGTTCGTTTCGAGCCGTATGTAGGAATTCTTGCAAACCTGGCTGAACGCATTCGGGCAGGTGCGTGAGCGGGGCTGTCTCGAACAGGTCCGCGACAGTGTCCGCGGCCTCGGCCCTCGAGCAACCGGCCTGCTCGCAACATCGTTGAAGTTGGTCTTCGCGTAAATCTCGCGACTGGTTCTGTGTTCGGAGCTGCTCAAGTGCTCTACGATAAGCCCGAATTACTTTGGCCGCCCGTAGCCCCTGACGGGGGTGGCGCGCAAATCGAAGCAAGAAGTGCGCCAGCATTTTAGACCGTAACTGAGCTTGGCTGTAAAGCGTTCCATCGACGTCGAAGATAATCGCTCCCTGCGTCTCGCCAAAGCTGTCTGGAAACCACTTGTCCTCGGTCCGCAAAATCATTTCAACTACCAATCTTAGCTATTGCCCACTGAACGGGAGCGTCAAATACGCCGACGAAGTGTAAAAGATTCCATAGCCGGACCATTTTGGCAGTCGGCCCGTGATGAATGTTTTTGTGAGGCTATTTGTTACAAAATCACCATCCTCCATAAAAATGGCGGGACTAGTCAAACTTTAGTGTTATTACCCATTTTAATGGCCCAGCCTATTGACACGATTAAATCCACGAATTAAATTTTAATAGTTCGCCGATAGCCACTAGTTTTTTATTTAAAATCTATTAGCAGGATGGTTTTATGTATTTAAATCGTTCGGTGTTGGCATTTCTGGGATTTTCAATGGCTTTTTCTTGCTTAGACCCCAGCTTTGTGTTTGCTCAGGGTGCGTTGACACCCTATGGTATCGACCACGAAATCATCGGGTGCAATTCGTGGGCGGGAGGAAATTGCGAGCCGCTTGACTACTCGGTAACGGGAAATACGCAGTGGGTGCGTCTGTTCGTTCCTTGGCAGCAATTAGAACCTAATCCGCCGAACGGGACTCCCAATCCCAATGTTAACGGACAGATGAGTGGACAACACTCTTACAATTGGGCTTACACCGACCAGTATGTTCTTCCGGCGATTAGTAGAGGGCTGAATGTCTATCTTCAGATCGAGTGGGTGCCGGCATGGGCGAACGGCAATCCATATCCGAGCTGTAATCCCGTCGATGCAGGCGGCAGCCAAGGATGCATAGTAAATGGTCAGAACGTTGGCAATCCCCAGGGCTATGTACCTACAAATACTGCATTTCTTCAGGATTTCGCGTTTAATCTTGCGCAGCACTACAACAATGAAGTTTACTATTATGGACCACTCAATGAGCCAAACGGCAAAAACAATTACAACCCGTACGATCAAGGTCTTCCGAATGCCAGCGGAGAGTACCTAAATTACTATATAAATTATTATGAAAGGCCGGTCAGCGCTGGCATTAAGGCTGCCAACCCACAAAATCAGTTAGTTGGGCCCGACGTTAGCTTGACTGCATCCGGGCCGGAGAATGGGAACGGCATCAGCAATTGGCTGTCCCCTTTGTATGAGTATTTTAGTATCGAATTCGACGTCTGGTCGGTCCACTCATATCACACCGCAGGAAGCCACAATGACGTAAAGTCAGACATGGACAATGCCGGGAGTGCGACTGGCAATGCGAAACCCATGTGGCTTACCGAGACTACATTTTCAGCGAGTAACCTGAATACGCAGTACAGCAACGTATCTAACCTTTTCATCGACCAATACAATCGCAGCGGTTGGTGGACGAAGATTTTCTATCATGACTTAGCCAACGATGGCGTCGGATTGCTGGACGGAAACTACAACCTACGGCCAGCCTTTACTGCATTTCAGGGCTCATATGGCCATCAAATTCCGCCTACATTGACTAGCACGCCAGTAAACACGTATGGTGCTGGCTACGGGACGGGAACTATAACTTGGAACGCACCGGGACATTGCCCGTCAGGTTACTATTGCCAAGTTTGGGTTGGGCAACCTGGAACGGGCACATTATTTGCCCAGGGTACGAGTTATGGGAGTGGACCGGCTGGTTTTCTTCAAAACGGCATGACTCTTACGTTGTACGATCAGTACACCAATCAGGTAATCGCCACTTTGGTTATTCAGACAAACAATTGACGGTGACCTAATTTGTAATGAACGGCAGGGCCGCACGGCCTATTTGGCTTGTGCGGCCCTGGTCCTCGGCAATACAAAGGGAACAACACAGAAACAAAGGAAACGCGAAATGCGCCGTCGCTATGGTTAGGCGCTCAGACCGCGCCGTATGAGACTGGACGGAGAGCGCGAGTAGGAATTTCGAATCTAGCTGGCCGAATCGCTCCTAGAATGTCGAAAGCGGACGCAATGAGCGGCAACGCACACGAAACTTGGTAGAAACACCCTTTGGTTGCTTGGCACCTCCTGCGACTAGATAACCAAATCGTAAAGAACTGGGAGCTACGGTCAGAGCGCCGAGGCGCGCTATGTAGTTCTGTTCCGCCGGCTGAGAAGCCGGCGGCAGTCAAGCGGAATTGGATGAGACGCAAGGCTTGACGGCAACGGCGCACCAAAAACTTCCCTGGCGCTTGGCCCTTCGCTCAAGAAACTTCTGGGCCACGATGGGCGCGGCCGTGTGCTACTTGTACACCTTTTACTTCTTCCAATCGTGGTTCCACAAGTATCTGGTGAAGGGCCGCGGATACAGCGAGAATGATCTTCTGCTATCTTCGTTACCTTTTCTGGTGGCAGCGAGCGCGAACTTTGCCGGGGGCTGGCGAGTAATGCGCTTTTCAAAAAGATTGGGCTGAAGTGGGGTCGATGTTCCATCGGCGTAGTTAGCCTGGGGATTTCGGCGTTCTGCGCGGTCGCGGTGATGTTTACCGAACATCAGCCTGGGGCAATGATTCTGTTATCGCTAACCTATGCGGGAATCACTTTTCAGCAGCCGATCATGTTTGCAGTCTGCCTGGATATTTTGGGGTCCGGTGATGATAAATTAGTGTCCTGTCACACGTAATTTCGGACAACCGCTTACTTGACGCGCGCGGCTCAGTTTAGCGATTTACACTTTTTTGGATGTAATGTGTTATGCGGCTTTCGCGGCTCAGCCAGACCTGAAGAGAGTAGGGCAAGCCGCCAGCGTGATCACTTCCGGTATTGTTCGTCGGTGACGTGTTCCATCCAGTCGACAACCTTGCCATCGAGCTTTTCCTGGATCGCGAGATGGGTCATGGCTGTGGTCGGTGTGGCCCCGTGCCAGTGTTTCTCGCCGGGCGCGAACCAGACTACATCACCGGGCCGGATCTCTTCAACTGGTCCGTCTTCGCGCTGAGCCCGGCCACAGCCAGCCATGACGACGAGCGTTTGGCCTAGGGGGTGGGTGTGCCATGCAGTCCGAGCACCGGGCTCGAACGTGACGCTCGCGCCTTGAACAAGCGCCGGATCAGGGGCCTGGAAAAGCGGATCAGTCCGTACCGTGCCAGTGAACCAGTCTGACGAACCCTTAACGGACGGTCACGGTTGTCTGACCAACTTGCAAAATTCACCAAGCTCGGCGCCTCGGTTGTGGAGCTGAGGCAGATACATAAGGGCGCTTACGCTTCCGGCTCCGTTTTGAGGCGGAATTGACTCTCAAGGTTAATTTGCAAGCGGCACTGGTGAGTCTCAAGCGAACGGTTAAGGCTTCGACCACCAAATTTGAGTACAGGTAACGCAACAAATCGCAGCTTTCTGCAGTTATAGTGCATCAGACGGATAGGTTGAAAGAAATGCGTAACACCGATTTTCAAGTTCTCCCCGCCCTACCGTTAAAGAATACAATCCTGTTCCCAGGGTTGCTACTGCCTTTGTCGGTGGGGCGAGAGAGTTCTGTGCGCGCCGTGGAAGCGGCGCTTAATACAGAGGAAAAAGAAGTTGTTCTGATTGCGCAGCGCGATGCTCAGGTGGAATCGCCGGAGCAGGACGATCTATACACCATCGGAACGAAAGCCGTGATCCGGAAGTCTTCACGACCGGGCCAAGGGATGCTCGAGATTTTGGTGCTTGGTGTAGAGCGGGTCGTGGTGGTGAAGCTGGAACAGGGCGATTACTTGAGCGCAAAGTATCGGGTGCTGGCGGAGCCGGAAGATGGCGGGTCGGAAGTGGAGGCGCTTTCCGGGGCTTTGCTGGAACTGGCCGCGAAAGCGATTGCGCTGGCCCAGCCCCAATCGGCCGCCGAGATGACGCGCATGCTGGCGGGCAACGAAGATCCGCTCAAGATGGCTTATCTGTTGGCGAGCGTCTTCAGTCTGGATGTCGCCCGAGAGCAGAAACTGCTCGAAGCAGAGACCCGATTGGATGCTCTGCGATTGATGCATTCCTATTTGGCTCACGAACTGCAAGTGCTGGAACTGAGGCAGAAGATTGCTTCGACGGCGCGCGACGAGATGTCGAAGGAGCAGCGTGAATATCTGCTTCGACAACAGCTGCGGGCGATACAGCAGGAGCTGGGCGAGAAGGACGGCGAGAAGGCGGAACTCGAACTGCTGCGAGAGCGGTATGAGAAAGCCACGTTGCCGGAAGAGGTGAAGAAAGAGTTCGATCGTGAGATGGGGCGGCTGGAAAAACTGCCGGCAGGAAATCCTGATTATCACGTCACGCGAACCTATCTGGAATTTGTTTTAGATCTGCCGTGGAGCACTGCCACAGAGGATAATCTCGACATTGCGCATGCGCGCGAGGTTCTGGATGCGGACCATTTTGGATTGAAAGAGATCAAAGAGCGCATTTTGGAGCAGCTGAGCGTGTTGAAACGCAATCCGGATGCGAAGGCGCCGATTCTTTGCTTTGTCGGGCCTCCCGGAACTGGCAAGACTTCCTTGGGCCATTCGATCGCACGGGCTTTAGGACGTAAGTTCGAGCGGTTCAGTTTGGGCGGAATGCATGATGAAGCCGAATTGCGCGGACACCGGCGAACCTACATCGGCGCCATGGCAGGACGCTTGTTGCATGCGATGAGGCGAGCGGGGGCGAATAACCCGGTTCTGTTGCTCGATGAGATCGACAAACTGGGACGGGATTTCCGCGGCGATCCGGCGGCGGCGCTGTTAGAGGTGCTTGATCCGGAGCAGAATAAGACGTTCCGTGACAATTATCTGGATCTGGCGTTTGACCTTTCGAAGGTGCTGTTCATCACGACGGCGAATACGCTGGACACCATTCCTCAACCGCTGCTGGACCGTATGGAGATCATCCGGTTGTCCGGGTACAGCGAGGAAGAGAAAGAGCAGATTGCGCGGCGTTATCTGATTCCGAAGCAGCTGAAGTCGGCTGGCTTGACTGAGACCGAGATTGAGTTCAGCGACGAGGGGCTGAAAGGGATCATCCGGGGCTATACGCGTGAAGCTGGTTTGCGGCGGCTGGAGCGGGCGATTGCGCGAGTGACGCGCAAGGTGACGCTGGAATTGGCCGAGGGCAAGACGGAGCGCGTGATTGTTACAGATGGCATCTTGGGCGATTTGCTAGGGCCGGAGATCTTCTCGCCCGAACAGATGCGCAAGACAGTGCCTCCAGGGGTATCGACTGGTTTGGCCTGGACGGAGGCGGGTGGAGACGTTCTTTATATTGAGAGCGCACTTCTTCCGAACGGCAAGGGCCTGACGATCACCGGGCAATTGGGCGAGGTGATGCAGGAATCGGCGAAGATCGCACAGAGCTATATCTGGTCGCATGCGGCTGAGCTGGGTGTCGATCCGGAAAAGATCAAAGACAACGCAGTGCACATCCACGTTCCGGCGGGCGCGATTCCGAAAGACGGACCGTCTGCGGGCGTGACGATGACGACGGCGATGACTTCGATCTATACGGGACTTCCGGCAAGAAGCGACACGGCGATGACGGGCGAGGTCACGTTGACCGGACTGGTTCTGCCGATTGGCGGCTTGAAGGAGAAGGTGCTGGCGGCAAGACGGGCCGGCATCCATCGAGTGATCCTTCCGCAAGGCAACAAGAAAGATCTGCGAGAATTGCCGGATCACGTCCGGCAGGAGATGCAGTTCCACTTTGTGGAGCGGGTGGAAGAGGTGCTTTCGCTGGTGATCCCGAATTTGCAAGTGGGATCGCTGGCCTTGGCGAGCTAACAGAAGTAAATTTCCTCTGCATGGCGGTCCGAGACCCGATTGGGTTTCTGACCGCCTTTTTTTTGGGGGGCGAGCGGTGAGCGAGAGTTGACATACTACTCGGGCTTGTTGTGGGGTATGTGGAATCGTCCCGAAATCCAGCATAATATTTAGCAGCTCGTTGGGGCTTTGACAAGTTATGCGCCTTCCCTCTCTCTTGTTGTTTTCGATGTTCTGTTTGCGAGTCTTGGCTGCGGCCAATGTCAGTCAAGCCTGGGACGAACTACGGACCAAGAGAGAAGCGCTGAAGACATTTCATCAGGAGTTCGAGATTTCGCGAGCCTTCCAGATGGAACGAAGTAGCCAAGCTTCGAAGTCGTCCAATATGGTTGATTCCGCTAACGGGCGTTGGCGCGAACGCTCTATCTCCGGAGCAGGCGCCCGCATCACGATTTTCGATGGCAAGGATTTGTTTGAGTTGGAAGACGGGGGCACTGAATACCTACGGGCTAAACGTTCGTCGAAAGAAGAGTCGCCGCAGCCAAATCCGTACAGCTCTGCGCACCTTGACTTTTCGAAGGGCGTGGAACGAGACCGTCGATCTTGCGGTTTATCGAATGTAGAGCATGAGTGCGTCACGCTGGATATTCCGGTGAAACCATATGTTCAGAATGGACCGAGCAGCGCGATGAAAGTGATGGGCGGTTCCAGACGCGTCGTATTCGACACTGTCACCGGGCTGCTGATTTCTTCACGTACGCTACAAAACGTAGATAATCAGCGGGGTGGTTATCAGTCTGACGTCACTTACATGCTTAGGCGGATGAGCTACAACGGAACAGCGGATGAGAGCCTATTTAGCGTTCCGTCAACTGCTCTGAAAGAAGTGAAAGAGCTTTCGAGGTGGAACGCTGACAAGATCAAGAAGCAGCTTGCCGGAAAGGAAGCACCCGATCTCGCGATGACGGATATTCAGGGCAAGGCGATCAAGCTCAGTGATCTGAAAGGTAGGATCGTGCTTCTGGACTTTTGGGCGACGTGGTGTGGTCCCTGCCGGGCGGACGGTCCTTCGCTGGATAGGCTTTACCAGAAATATGGCGATAAGAATCTCGCTATCCTTGCTATCTCGGTGGATGAAGAACGGCCTGTTGTGCAGAAATTTCTCAGCGAGCATCCACATCAGTATTCGGTAGCACTCACGACGGAGAATGAAATGCCCAGAGCCTATCAGATCGGCGTGTTTCCGACGTATGTTGTGATTGATGCCGAGGGTAAGGTGGCATCTGCAACTGAAGGCGATAAGGGGTTTTCAGAACTTCGCAGACTCTTGAAGAGAGCGGGACTTGACACAGACTAGCTTCTGGTGTGTTGGCATCGAGAGCAGGCGGGGATCTCTTGGTGAACTCTAAAGGTCGGATGGGAAGCCAAATGCTGCGGGAGCATCGCCATCCCAAGGTGTTCCCGCGCCACTTGCGAGGAGACGTGCAAACAGAAGTTCGTGACCACGGAAACAGCGGGGGCGCCGCCTCGCCTGCTGCGGAGAGATAAAGATAATTGGCGTTTCAGGTTGACCTTTAATTGAAAAAGCGTCGTTCAAATTGACTCTGCCTGATGTGCGCCTGTTGCAAGAGTGACTCGAACCGGGCATCTCGATGGACATTATCAAGGAGCGCGTCCGACGCGAAATAGGAGTATGGAAAAAATCCACCCTCAATAGCACGTTGCAAGAGACGCAGCGCTGAGGGCCTATCTTCGAGCACAGCGTACGCCTGAGCTATCTTATAGAACAACTCCGGATCACTTACTCCACGGTTATCGACTACTTCTTCTGTCTTATGTAACAGTTTGTGACCGTCCGCCTCCCGGTGAGCAAGCGCATCGCTTATAGCTTTACCTACTTGCGCCGGTAGCAAAGAGGGAGAACGTTCAAACGAGCGGTCGAAATCTGTAGCCGCTTGAAACCAATTCTTCTTGTAGTACTCTCCCAGGCCTTTATAAAACAGCAGATAATCCGAGTCGTTAACGGGCAGGCTTCGCAGAAATTTGTCGTATTGTCCGAGGTAGAGATAACTGTTTAAAGCGGAGCTGTTGATCTTCACCTCAGGATCCAGCCGACGGGCCCGTTCACACTCGGCTACCGACTGCGTCAGCATCCCTCCAAAACGATACGCATACCCAAGCTCCCAATGAGCCTCTGCATTGTTCGGACTACTGCCGAGAGCTTCTTTGAGAAGAGGTACTGCCTGTTCCACTCTGCCGGTATCTGTGAGTAAGTTCGCCATGTACACGCGGGGTTCCGGATAAGAAGGATTGAGGGCGATCGCTTTTTCATAAGCAGCTTGCGCCTTCTTGTAGTTATCGAGGCCTCCGGCTTGCAAGGACCCATGAGTCGTGTAAGCCCGGCCCAGATACGCCCACGTCGGAGCATAATGTGGATCCAAACCAACAGACTTCTCGAGCATATTGGCAGCAGCTGAAAATTCTCCGATTGAGTACAGGTCAACGCCTCGTAGAAAGTATTCATAGGCGGGACTGTTGATCTGTGTTTCTGCTTTGAGTTGATTTTGCTCGGCAGGCGAAAGCTCAAGTTCCAATCCTTTGACTACCAATTGCGCCACCCGGTCCTGCACGGCCAGAAGTCTGTCGTACTTTACATCGAAGGTATTGCGCCAAATGATGGTATTCGATTTAGCTTTTACCAGCTGTGTCATGACACGGAGATCGTCACCATCTCGGATGAAGCTGCCGGTCAAAAGCATATCCACTTGTAAGTCGGCCGCAATCTCCTGCATGTCAGCCGAACGGCTGCGGAACTTATCGATGGATGCGGACGGTCGAACAGCGAGAGCCTTGATGTAGCCGAGCTTTGTAATTACCGCGTCAGCAAGGGAAAAGCCCAAGAAATCAGTTTGCGGATCTTGTTTCAGGTTGCGAAAAGGAAGAACCGCCAAGCTGCGGGGCTGAGTCGACGATAGATTTTTGGAAAAATGTCTAAAAGAAAGATAACCCGCAACTATCAGCACAATTAAAACGGTGGTCATGGCAGCAGTGCGGTTTGCGTATGCCGATGTGCGCCTGATTGGTGTAGCTTTTCCGGCGTGCTCGACCGGTGGCATCGACACCATAGGTACGTGCAAGGCCGTTGTCACGTCTCCTGGAGTGCCCTGGATGGGACCTCCATTCGAGTCCGCTGAAGTTCTTTCCTGTTGCTCTCTAGAGCTAATTTCCCGTTGGACGTTTTGAAGTTCCGTCAACAATTCTTTGGCGTCGATGTAACGACCGGTTCGATCCTTGGCAAGACATTTTGCAACAACTCTCTCCAATCCCTCCGATGTCTGAGGAGCAACAAGTGATAAAGCAAGTAGTTCGCTTTTCAGGATTTCAGCAATTACGTCGTTTCGCGTTTCACCCTGAAACGGATGCTTCCCCGCGAGAGCCTCATAAAGCACCACACCCAAACTGAAAATGTCTGTACGTGGGTCGGTGGTAAGGCCTCTGGCCTGCTCGGGCGACATGTATTGCGGCGTCCCGAGTAACAACCCCGGCTTAGTGACAAAGGAAGGCTGTCCCGTATCATCTGTCGCGGTTATTTCCGGTGGCTGTAATAATTTGGCGATGCCGAAATCGAGAACTTTGACGACGCCATCCGCTCGGATAATGATGTTCTCAGGTTTGATGTCCCGGTGGATGATCCCGTTAGAGTGGGCGGCTGCCAGGGCCGCAGCAATTTGTAGGCCGACTTGAACGCACTTCCCTTGCTCCATCGGACCATCCGACAGAAGGCGCCTGACCGTGTCTCCCTCGACGAACTCGGTCACGATGAAATGTAAACCGTCCATTTCGGCAAAATCGTATATCGTCAAGATGTTGGGGTGATTTAGGGCCGAGATTGCTCGTGCTTCGGCTTCGAAGCGCCGGAATGATTCCTGTGCCCCGCTAATCACCGGAGGCAACACCTTCAATGCCACTTTTCTCTGGAGGCGTAGATCCTGAGCGAGGTAGACATGACCCATCCCGCCGGTTCCAACCAGATGGCTCACCTGATAGTGGTCAAGGATTAGTCCTGGCCGAAGCTGGACGGGACTCATTGGCACAGGATCCGAAGCGGAACCGATTACTGCGGCGTTCGCTACTGAAGTTAGTGACTTTGAATTAGCCAGCAAGGATTGCATTCTTGCCTGCAACTCGCTATCGGTTTCATAAGTCTTCTCTAAAGGGTCGAAGAGCCCGTCGGATTTATGCTCATCCCCTTGATTGAGCAGATGGCCGAGGCGGCGCCACTTTTCCGATGTGGAGTCGAAGTCGAACTGCATGAATTATTGCGCACTCTTGTCAGATTTACAAGATGAGCATGATTGGGATTAGTTTCAAATCTCTCTATCCGAGCCGTCTTCGAGCTGATAGCGCTGTGCTGAATCGGTCTGGCCTATGACACGGCTTCGAGTTGCGCAATTTGCTTGGCGAACTCCGCCTTTACAATATGAATAAGCTCTTGTGTCTTCGCAGGTAAAACGCGGTTCATGGACAACGCGAAAACATTCGCTCTCGTACCCTCCCAATCCGGTAGAACTCTGACAAGACCGGCCCCGAAGGTCGGATGGGAAGCCAAATGCTGCGGAAGCATCGCAATCCCGATGTGTTCCCGCGCCGCTTGAGAGGAGACGATCACGCTATTTGAAGCGCAGGCTCCTTCCACCGCGACCGTTTCACGCTTCCTTCCCTGGAGCAGATCCCAATGCTTTTCAGTTGAGCCATGGGCGTAGATATGGCGAACGCATGCATGTTCCCGCAATTCTTGCGGTGAAGCGGGAATTCCTCTGCGCTTCAGATAGAGCCTGGAGGCGTACATCATTCTTGGAAAGGAACCGATTGGGCGCGCAGGAAAGGAAGAGTCAGGAAGCGCAACCTGGTGGGCAACGACGAACGCCACATCAAGAGATTCGCTGGTTAGATCCGGTTGCGTTTGAGTAGCGATGATTTCGATGGACACGTTTGGGTTCTCTCGACAGTACTTTGCTAAGACCGGCGCAAGAATAGTCGTAGCCAAGTCAGAGGGCGCGCCGACCCTAAGATGGCCGGATACCTTCGTGAAATTTGCACCGATTTCTTCACGTGTCCGCGTGGCTTCCGCGATGATCTTTTTGGATCGCTCAAAAAACTCCTGACCTGATTCAGTAAGAGCGAAGCTCCGCGTTGATCTTCGTATCAGAGGCACACCCATCTCTTTCTCGAGACGGGTAATCCGGCGGCTCAGCGTAGACGCGGTGATGTCAAGAGTGGCAGCGGCTCGCCCAAAATTCCGGAGCTTTGCCAGTTCAACAAACAGCTCCATGTCAGCGAGCAAACGCATTATGACACCGTAAGCCTTGTTGAATCTTCGCCTCGCTGAAAAAGCGCGGGCTCATTGTTGCGTCTTCGCCTCGCTGAAAAAGCGCGGGCTCATTGACCCTCATTACTTCATTTTATGCAATGCTGTACACGCGTTCTTGCAAGTAACTGACTGAGGCTGGCGCAATCTTATGAGGAGATTGGCCCTTTTCAGGTAAGTGCCGCGTGTCGTTTATGGCGAATAACATATCAATTCACACGGAAGAATTCAAACGTTTTAAGCAGCGCCTCACAGGTTCGGTGACTCAACCGGAAGAAAAAGGGTATGACGAGCAACGAACGCCATGGCTACAAGTTGTCGACCAGTTCCCTGCCGTCATTGTGAACGCGGCCAACACGCAAGACATCGTGGAAACAGTTCGCTTTGCTCGTGAGATGGAAGTGGATCTTGCTGTGCAGAACACTGGACACGGTACCGCCTTGCCATGCAACGGCGGCGTTCTGCTGCGGGTGAGCGAGATGAAGGCCATTCAAGTAGACGGTGCCGACGGTACGGCGACGGTGGAGCCCGGAGTTGTATCAGGCGAGCTCTTGAAGAAAGCCGAGCCATACGGTCTCGCCTATGCGTCAGGGCAGGTCCCGAATGTGGGTGTGATCGGTTATACCTTGGGCGGAGGGGTTGGCTGGCTTGGGCGGAAAGTGGGCGCCGCTTGCCACGCGGTGCAATCGGCAACGGTGGTCCTGGCAGACGGATCAGTCGTGACCGCCAGCGCGTCGGAGAACTCAGACCTGTTCTGGGCGCTTCGCGGCGGTGGAGGAAATTTTGGCGTTGTAACCGCACTCACTGTAAAACTTGTGCGGGTGGATAAAGTTTTCGGCGGCATAGCTTATTACCGCATGAAAGATGCCTCGGAGGTGCTTCGTTTTTACCGCGAGTGGACCGCCACACTGAGCGACGAGACGAGCACCATAGTTCGCCTGATGAAGCTCCCGCCCAAGCCAAGCTTTTTGTTACATCTTCTTACAGAGACCTGCGCGATCGGAGTTTGTCATGCCGAGGAAGGAACAGCCAGCAGGTTGCACGACGAACTGAAGCGATTCAAAGCTCCGGTTCTCGATCAACTCGAAGCGCGGTCATATTTGGACATGGGGCAATTTGACGAGGCATCCCATCTCGACGGCTCGTCAACCTATAGTCACCTGGAATCATTGAAAGACCTGAGCGATCCCGTTATTGATGGACTCGTCGACATCGCCACCACGCGCATTCCGCCGCTCATGATGCTTGAGCTGCAGCAACTAGGAGGCGTCTTGGGCCAAGAGCAAGCTGAGGAGACGGCCTACACTGCGCCGGCAGCGCCATTCTTTCTTCATGCTGTTTCTCCCGCCATGAACAACTCGCTTTCTGAGCTGGCCGTGGCGACAAAGGAAGCGTTTGATTCATTGGGTCCGGTGTATACGGGGCAGGTATCGTATAACTTTCTTCGAGGCGATCAACAGAAGCGAGTGTCCGCTGCCTTCGGGCCGGGCAAGTACGCTCGTCTGCAGTCTTTGAAGAAGAAGTATGACCCTTTCAATTTGTTCCGACTGAATCTCAACATTCCTCCGGACAATTAACTTGCAAACCCCGGTACATGCAATTTTTGTTATTTCCACATGTCTTTTGTAGAGGAGGATCGCCGCTTGTTACAGGGGAGAACCGAGTAAATGAAAAGGAGAACTGAGTAAATGAAAATCCTGGTTATCGGAGCCGCCGGGAAGACCGGTAAAGCCGTGGTCGAGCAAGCTGTAGCCGCCGGCCATCAAGTCACCGCCTTTGTTCGGGAAGCTGACGAATACAAAGGCGCAAATGTCCGTGTCATTGAAGGTGACGCCACCGACAGTGCGGTGATAAACGAAGCCGTCCTCGGCCAGGACGCCGTTCTTGACGCGATTGGCGGCACGACCCCTTACAAGACAACTACACTCGAAACAAGCGCGGCCAGAACAATCATCGATTCCATGCAGCGCAACGGCGTCCGCCGTCTGGTGGTCACGTCGATGATTGGCGAGGGGGAAAGCAAGGCTAATGCCAGCTTGTACGAACGGCTGCTCGTGTCGACTTTTTTGCGGGGCGCGGACAAGGACAAAGCGGCAATGGAGTCCACCGTCGAAGCGAGTGGTCTGGACTGGGTCATTCTTCGCCCAGCCCTCCTCTCCGACGACCCCGCAACCGGAGACGTCCGCGTCTTCTCCGCCGAGAGTGGCGAGAAAGCTCATAAGATTACCCGCGCCGACCTGGCCGCCTTCATGATCGCCCAGCTTTCCAGTAACGAGCATCTCCACCAAGCCGTCGCGATCGCCAATGGCTGACCGGCTCGTAGCCTGCGCTCGTTTGCTTTAAGGGCGCCGGTGCATAGCATGGTGGAAACCTTCCCCAGACATCCGTATTACACCCTGCTCATTGGGAACCAAATGCGGAGCCTCCGGAAGCGGCGGTTCCCGACAAAACAATTGCCCCACGGTCTCGTCGGCCGCCGTGTAGGAGTGCGCGGCTAGGACGACCGGTCCCTTCTACATACCTAAACCATTAAGCAACATCACTGCCAATAATTCATCGCCGAAACCAGCAAATTCCTTGCCTGATTCTGCAAACTGCCGGAGAATCCGTTGCGCTTAGGAGGCTCTTGGCATCTACATTTTAGGCAGGGAACAGGCATGACAAGATCCGACTCAAGGCTGGAGACAAGCCGGCGCGAGATGAAGGCGCTGCTGATGGAGTTGACGACAGGTGAGGGGCTGCGGCCGACCATTGTGGAGGGTGTGCAATTGGCCCGGTCGGACGGTGACCTTGCACGCAGGCCAGTTCTGTATGAGCCGAGCATCTTTGTTCTAGCAAGCGGGCGCAAGAAGGGCTATATCGGGGAGCGCCGCGTCACTTATGACGAGAACAATTATCTCGTTCTGTCGGTTCCGCTTCCGTTCGAGTGCGAGACGGAGGCGGCGGGGAATGGTGAACCGCTGCTAGGGGTGTCGGTGCGGATGGAAATGAGCCATGTCAGCGAACTGGCACTCAAACTGGATGCGAGAAAGCAAGAGGCGGCGACCGCGGACGGATGTATACGGGCCACGCCGTTGGATGCGCGGATGAGCGATGCAATCGTGCGGCTCCTGGAATGCTTACGATCTCCGGTGGATGCAGCGGTGCTGGGTGCATCGATTGTGCGCGAAATCGCTTATCACGCGCTATGCGGGCCGCAAGGGGGCGCATTGTTTGCCATGCTCGCCCGGAATGGACCATTGGCGCAGATCCACGCGGTTCTTCACCGGATGCATACCCGATATACGGAGCCGCTGAACGTCACGCGCATCGCGGAGGAGATTGGAATGAGCGTTTCCGCACTTCATCATAACTTCAAGGCGGTCACGGCCAGTTCTCCAGTGCAATATCTAAAATCCGTGCGGCTTCACAAGGCGCGCATGCTGATTATTCATGATGGGCTCGGCGCGGCGATGGCGGCAGATCGGGTGGGCTATGAGAGCGCGTCGCAATTCAGCCGAGAGTTCAAGCGATTTTTCGGCAATGGTCCGATGGAGGAATCGAAGCGCGTGCAAGAGATTTTCGCAGTGAATGCGGTTGAAGGCGCGCGGGCGGAGCTAACGTGATGCGGAAGCGCAATCTTGCAGATTGCAGATTTAGGCAAGCATCTTGCAGGGTTGGGTATTGAGAGATGGCGCGATTCAGAGTTTCATGGAAGAGGAGATGTTGAAGCAAATAGATTGGAACATGGAAAAACAAAAACTCGGATCGCAGGGCGCAGTTGTTTCACGCATGGGACTTGGCTGCATGGGCATGAGTGATTTCTATGGAGAGCGGAATGATGAAGAATCAGCCGCTACGATTCTGAGGGCGCTGGACTTGGGGATCAACTTCTTGGACACGGCGGACATGTATGGGATTGGAGATAACGAGGAATTAATCGGCAAGACGATCCGCGGCAGGCGGGATGAGGTTTTCTTAGCGACGAAATTTGCGAATGTCCGCAAGAAGGAGGACCCGTCGTATTGGGTAATCAGCGGCAAGCCGGAATACGTGAGGTCGGCGTGCGACGCTTCGCTGAAGCGGCTGGGCGTGGATTACATCGATCTCTATTATCAGCATCGAGTGGACCCCCAGACTCCGATCGAGGACACGGTCGGCGCAATGGCAGAGCTTGTGAAAGCGGGAAAAGTGAAGTACCTGGGGCTCTCGGAGGCGTCGCCTTCGACGATCCGGCGGGCTCATAAAGTGCATCCGATTACCGCGCTACAGACCGAATATTCGCTGTGGGAACGGCACGTGGAAGAAGAGATCCTGCCTACGGTTCGCGAGCTTGGCATCGGATTCGTGCCTTATAGCCCGCTGGGGCGCGGGTTCCTGACCGGCACAATTCAGCCGGGCAAGTTGCCTGCGAATGATTTTCGGTCGACACTACCGCGGGCTGCCGGCGACGCTTTTGACAAGAATCAGGTTTTGGTGGAACGCGTGCGCTCAATCGCTTCGCGGCGAGGCGTGAAAGCGGGGCAACTGGCGTTGGCTTGGGTGCTGGCGAAGGGCAAAGATATGTTCCCGATTCCGGGCACGAAGCGCCGGACCTATCTCATGGAGAACGCCGCTGCAGCGGACATCAAGCTCACTCCGTCTGAAGTGGCGGAATTAGAGACAGCTGTTCCGATGGGGGCGGTGATGGGTGAACGATATTCCCCTGGTAGTCTGCGGACGATCGACCGCTGACCTCGTCCTTCAGGCGAAGATACAGGCCCGAGTACTTATCGGGTGATCCTTCGGGCCACAGCGGAACGTGAAGGCGTAGTTCGTGAACCTGCCAGGAATCGATTAACTCGTAACCAAGATCTTCCAGGGCGGCGATGACAGTGTTCTTGTTGAAGAGCTTGCAGGGGACCAGGAAGGTTCCGGCATCCTGAACGGTGTAGGCGGTGTCGGCGTTCGAAAACGGTGTTCGGTTCAGGAGGACGTGCCGGGGCTTGGCGCCTATTTCCTGCAGAAGCTCGGCCGGGGATGATTCGAAGTAATGCAGCGAGCCAGAGGCGATGAAAATGTCGGCGTCGGCTGCATCTTCCAAGCGGCTGGTAAACCGGAGGCGGCCTTCGTTGCGGCTTTGCGCCACCGCCTTTCCGGCTTCGATTGTAGCGGGCAGGTCGTAGACCTTCCATCGCAGCGCAGGCGTGAAGTGAAGATGTCGGTCGTAGGAGTAAAAGAGATTACCTGCGTTTCCTCCGAGATCGAAGACCGTGGTTCCGCCAGAGAGCGCTCGCGAGAGATGAAAGAGCATCGGATAGTCGCTGGGGCGCAGACTATCTGCGAGAGCCAGGTGTGCGTTGATGTTTTCTTCGAGTTCATGGCTTACCGGCAGAAAGCGAAGTGCGCTCTCGGACGCTTCGCGCATGGACGGAAAAAGGGTGCGGTAGCCAACGGCGTAATTCAGCAGCGCGCCTAACGCGGGAGCTTTGCTGCAGTTGGTAACGATGTGGGACCCGACTTTGCTTTGCGCGGTTTTGCAGATGAGCTTGGAGGCCAAGCGGACTGCGTGAAGGCGGGCCGTCGAAGCGCTTGTACTCGACATGATTAGGAAAAGCGGCCATTGTTGAAGTGCGCGGAAGTGGGGAATGATCTCACTTGGGGATCCGGCTGACCATCTAAAGCTTATTTATAAACGCGTCGTTGTTCATTCTATCTTCCATCGCTCCTTGGATCCATGTGGGCGTGTGATTTCCGTGCCGGCGAGCTTCACACGGGTAAAGTGAGAGCGAGCGACGAAGCTCTTTATTGACATTCGATAGCTCTTCGAGGAGAGAATACGCTACGTCAGCCCGCGAAATGATAGTTAGCGGCGACTACACGGAAGCTCGCCATCAGCCGATTTCTTTCTTCGCCAACACCTGAAATGAACATAGGATGTTTGGAGCGGGCGTTTATCTCTTGTGGCATCGTGGCGCCGGTGGCCGCCTGGGGAAAGTTGATACCATACGTCTGCGAAGAGGCGCAAAGGAGCGTACGTGTATGGCAATACCAACCGAGAATGTTGGCTCTCTTCCCCGCCCCGCCAAGCTGCAGGCAGCGTTGGCCGATTACGATGCGGGCAAGATCAGTCATGAACAGCTGAAACAGGAGCAGGATGCGGCCTGTCGCGATTCGATTGAGCGGATGGAGGCGACCGGATCGCCTATCGTTTCGGATGGAGAGCAACGGGCGTCCAGCTTTGCTACGTATCCGCTGGCCGATACGCTCGCCGGCACTGGGCTGGCTTCGAATCTGGCCGGCGATGGTCAGTATTTTGCGATTTTCTCGGATGGTCATCATCGGCAGCTTCCGCGGTTAGTGAGCGGACCGTTTCGCTATAAAACTTATGCGGCTGAGTACGTGGCCGAGGCGAAGAAGATGGCGAAGAAGCCGGTGAAGCAGGCGGTGATTGCTCCTTCCATGCTGTCGCTGCTTTATCCTCTGGATGGGGCGCTGCCTGGTTACACGCGCGAGCAGTTTTTGGCTGATTTGTGCGATGAGTGCGAAAAGGATATCCGGCAATGCTTTGCGGCTGGGGCGGTGCGCGTTTCGATCGACTTCACGGAAGGCCGCCTCGCTTGCCGGAACGATCCGGCTAATCCGTGGACGGGACGAGGGATGCTCGGGCAATTTATCGAGTTGAATAATCGCGTGATCGATCAGTTTTCGGCGGACGAGCGGAAGAATATCGGCGTGCATACTTGTCCGGGCGGCGATTGCGATGCGACGCACAGTGCGGACGTGGATTACGCCGAGCTTCTGCCGAGCATGTTCAAGATGAATGCGGGTTATTTTCTGATGCAGCTGTCTAGCGAAAGGGATCGGGAGCGCGTGTACAAGCTGGTGGGCGAGCATAGCCGGGCCGATGCCAATGGGGTGAAACAGGTTTGCTTTATCGGTGTAGTTAACCCGCAGAGCCCACGCGTTGAAACCGCCGAAGAGATTGCTGAAGAGCTGGTGAAGGCGTCCAAGTACATTCCGGTGGAGCGGTTGGGTTCGACAGACGATTGCGGATTTTCGCCGTTTAGTACGGATGTGAAGCCGAAGCATGGATCGCCAGATGTGGCTCGCGATATTGCGTTTGAGAAGATTGCGGCTCGGGTGAAGGGGACGGCTATGGCTTCAGAGAAGCTGGCTGGGAAAGAACAAGCGGTTGGACAAGGGCGGTAAGGGTGATTGGGAACACAGCCGCTTCACGATGATCGAAGGAACGCACAATACAGCTGAACCTCGCTGCGCCTTCATAGACTTATTCTTCGTCTTGGCACCCATTTCAGTAACCTATTCGACGCGATAGTTAGGGGCTTCCTTGGTGATGATGACGTCGTGGACGTGACCTTCGCGGAGGCCTGCCATGGTGACGCGGAGGAATTTGGCTCGTTCCTGGAGTTCGGGGATGGTTCGGCAGCCGCAGTAGCCCATTCCGGCTCGCAAGCCTCCGACTAGTTGATAGGCCAGTTCGGCAAGCGGTCCCTTATAGGGCACTCGGCCTTCGATGCCCTCCGGCACGAGTTTGCCTCCTCCGGCAATGACCGTGGCTTGGGCGTAACGTTCGGAGCTTCCGCCTCCTTGCATAGCTGCCATGGAGCCCATTCCGCGATAGCCTTTGAAGGTTCGGCCCTGGTAGAGAATAGTCTCGCCTGGACTTTCATCGGTTCCGGCGAAGAGGCTTCCGATCATGACGGACTCGGCGCCGGCGGCGATGGCTTTGGTGACGTCGCCAGAGTATTTGATGCCGCCATCGGCGATCAGCGGCACACGGGCATCGCGGGTTGCTTTGGCGCATTCGGCAATGGCTGTAATCTGCGGGACTCCGGCGCCACTCACTACCCGCGTGGTGCAGATGGAACCGGGGCCGATGCCGACTTTGATCCCGCTCGCTCCAAGACGGATGAGGTCACACGCACCTTCATAGGAAGCCACATTACCGGCCAGAATTTCCATGTTGGGGAGAGCTCGTTTGAGCGCTTTCACAGCGTCGAGTACTCGTTGACTGTGACCATGCGCGGAGTCCACGGCGATGACGTCCACTTTCTTGCTGACAAGCTCCTGTGCTCGCTCAACGAAATCACCAGAGGAACCGACAGCCGCTCCAACGCGCAGACGGCCGTGTTCATCTTTGGCGGCATTCGGGTACTTGAGTTTCTTCTGAATGTCCTTTACGGTGATGAGGCCTTTGAGATTGTATTGATCATCTACCACCAGAAGTTTTTCGACGCGATGCTGGTGCAGGATTTTTTCGGCTTCTTCGAGCGTAGTTCCTACCGCAACCGTGATGAGGTTGTCTTTCGTCATCACTTCGGAGATGGGCAAATCGTAGCGGGTCTCAAAACGCAGGTCGCGATTGGTGAGGATGCCGACTAGTTTTCCGTTTTTCGTGACCGGAACACCCGAGATCCGATAGGTCTTCATGACTTCGAGCGCGTCGGCGATAAGACGCTCGGGATCAATGGTGACCGGATCGACGATCATGCCGCTCTCGCTGCGTTTGACGCGGTCTACTTCTTCGGCCTGGCGATCGATCGACATGTTGCGATGAACGATGCCGATGCCACCCTGCTGCGCAAGTGCGATGGCCATGTGCGATTCGGTAACCGTATCCATGGCGGCGCTGACGATCGGGATTTTCAATTCGATTTTCGGAGTGAGCCGCGTGGTTGTATCGGCCTCAGCAGGAACTACCTCGCTATGAGCTGGTTGTAAAAGAACATCATCGAAGGTGAGCCCTTCTGGTATGACCTCAGGAATCATCGGGGATTCTTTTTATCGTAACAGGGGCGCCAGAATTCCTTTTAAGGTTGCACACGCGAAACCGGCCGATAAGCCGGCACGTCGGAAGGTCCAGTGCGCAAGCGACTTGGGGTGTTCGCTGCTGTGCTTCTGTTATGGACCACAGCTGCATTCAGTCAACATTTAACTTATGGCGTTGTTGCCGGGACAGCGCTGACGGATGATTTCGCTACTTTTTATGAGCCGCCTATCGATTCAAGTCCTCCCGACATAATAAGGTCGGGCGGTAAAGGCGTAATCGTTGGACCGATGCTGGAGTGGCGTTTCTCATCGCCATTCTCCGTCGAGCTCGATGGGTTGTATCGGGAGTTGCGTTTTGAGGATGCAAAGGGCGGTTCGCACAACCCGACCGTTACGTGGGAGTTTCCGATTATTGCCAAATATCAGCCTTTCTCGTATCGACTCAGTCATTTTTCGCTGCGGCCGTTTCTTGAGGCGGGACCTTCGTTTCGAACAACCGGAAACTTGAATGCGAATCCTTCTCATTCGGGGATTTCGGCGGGCGGTGGGTTTGAGTTTGGTTTCAAGCAGATCAATATTGCGCCGACGGTGCGTTACACACGTTGGGCCGAAGATCCCGGTTCGGGGCTACATTCGCGTCCCGATCAGATTGAGTTTCTGGTGGGATTCAGTCATTCGTCAGGCTTCGACGCGCGGCCTTTCGGGAAGCGGTTTTCGATAGGGGCGGTGCTTGGGGTGAATTTGTCAGGCGATTACAACTCGACGTCGTCAACGGTCACTAACGGAATCGATGGAACGACCGAGACTTTTTCGGGGCGAGCGGGCCCTCGTAGTTTTCTGGTGGGACCTGCTGCCGAGGTGCGATTGACGGGCGGATTTTCGCTGGAGGCAGACGCCGTGTACCGGCCGATTCGGGAATCATATACATTCAGCGGAGTTTTATCAGGGATGCCGCTTACTACATCAGGTGCGAGTTCTCTCACGACGTGGCAGTTTCCTGTTCTCGCAAAATATATGCTGCCAACCGAGTTTCTGAGCGGCAGGGTGAGACCATTCGTCGAAACGGGACCTTCGTTCCGCACAGGCGGTTCAGCCACACACTTCGGATTCACGGCGGGTGGCGGCGTTTCGACGCGGGTGGGTCCCTTGAATATTGCTCCGGCTGTTCGTTATAACAGGTGGCAAGTGGATCCGATTGGCGGATTGAAATCGAACGAGACGGTTCTCTTAGTAGGCTTCACATTCTAGAGAACAGATGCAAGACAGCCCGTTTTCGTGTTGCGTTTCAGGGCTCCGCAGACATCTATACTGGGACGAGATGATTGGGGGTCGAGGCAGCGGGTAATGGGTGAAGCATCTCTGCAGTTAGTGCTGCAAAGCAAGGCCGAGCTGACGAAAGCCTCGCGATATTCAATTTTGCGGCAGGTTGCAGAGGCGCTCGATGCGGCTCACAAGCGCCGAACTATACATGGGCATTTGAGCCCCGCGAGTATCACGTTGCGTGAGGAGTTCGTCGACGGTGAATCGATTGACGAGACTCCTAATGCTACGGTCAGGGATTTCGGGTCACGGTTCGATTTAGATAAAGAAATTGCAAACAGCGACGCGGTCCCGGAGAGTGCGCGTTATGTGTCGCCCGAGCGGGTGTTGGGAATCGATCTGGATGCTCGTTCAGATGAGTTTTCATTGGCGACGATTGCGTTTGAATTAGTATCCGGCAAGCAACCGTTTGAGGCTGGCGAATTGTCGCCCTTGTTTTTTCAGATCTGCTCGGAGCGTCCGAAACCAATCGAACAGATCGATCCGACACTAACGGCCGAAGTGGATGCAGTCTTCGAACGGGCGCTGGCGAAGGAGCGGGAACAGCGGTATTCGAGTTGTGGGGAGTTTGTCGATGCACTCGGCAGAGCATTAGTGAAGTGCTCGGGTTGGGAAGCGATTGTGCTTCCGGCTGGACCGAAGCCGGCGCCAGTGAGGGAATCACCTCGGGTAGAGACGCCCTTGCGCGTGACGGCTCCGATCCCGGTAGTTCCTCCTCGCCGCGAGCCTGAATATGCGCTGCCTCCGCTGCGACGACGAAGGCGCATCGATGAAGAGGAAGCTGCCATAGAGGGCGGATCGCCGACCAAGAAGATTGCGGTGTTTGCGCTATTCGGGTTACTGCTGGCAGCGGCGGGTTTTTATTTCTTTGTAAAGCCAAAGCCGAATGTTCCGGTGCAGGTGTTGGATTCGAATGCTGGACCGAGCACGCCGCCTCCGATTGAGCAAACGCCGCCTGCCACGGCGCCGCCCAAAGGCGCTAATTCGCAGAGTGCAAGTGTTCCGCCTGCTAATGTTTCGCCGAATGCGGATTTGCAGGCAAAAAAAACGAAAGAACCGCCGCCGACTACTCAGGCGCCGGTTGTTGCGCCACCCGATACGAAGCCGCCAACTACGGGTCCGCCGGAGCGGGTGCAACCTGCGCCAGCGAGACAGCATCGCGACGAGATTGCGCCTGCGGAGGAGGGAGGCACCGCTAGCGTTGATCTGTTAACGGAACCGCCTGGTGCGAGGGTAACGATCGACAGCGGCGGCTCCACTTGTACCGCACCGTGCACGCTTCGTTTGATCAATGGACGGCATACGTTGACCGCAGAGATGCCGGGCTATGGGATGGCACAGCGCGTGTTTACCGTGCCGGACGAGAGCACGCTGTATATTTCGCTGCAGAAGCGCACGGGGGCTTTGGTGGTGACATCGAATCCGAGTTCGGCGACGATCCTAGTCGATGGCAAAGATGCTGGCTTGACCCCGGCCACGTTGCATCTGACGCCGGGGCAACACGTTGTCAGACTAGTAAACGGATCGCAGCATTTCGACACTAGCGTGAACGTTGTGGCGGATGGGATTCAGGCAACCGGTTACACGTTCTCCAAATAGCGTAGGCCGCTCCTCTTTTTCTTTACGTTGGGTAGCGGTAACCGTCTTCGTCATTTCGTCAACCTTGAACTATCTCGATCGCGCCTTGTTGGCGACGCTTGCGCCGTTGCTGATGGCGGAGATGCATTTCAATCAGACAGGCTTCGGGTTTCTTATTTCGGCTTTTTCCATCGCCTATGCGGCTAGTTCGCTTCTTACGGGATGGTTTCTCGACCGGGTGGGCGTGACAGCAGGGATTACGACTGCAGTGAGCTGGTGGTCGGCGGCGGCGGTGGGCACTGGATTGGTGCGAGGGCTGCCAACGCTTGCGATTTGCCGGGCGGCTTTGGGTATCGGTGAGTCGGCAGGCGTGCCTGCGGTGGGAAAGTTGAACGGGTTGTATTTGAAGCCGGAGGAGAGAGCGCTGGGGGCGGCGGTAAATCAGATCGGGCTCAGCGTTGGGCTGGCGGTCGCGCCTCTGTGCATCGGTCTGGCAACTACGCGCGGATGGCGGACGCCGTTTGTGGTGACCGGGCTGTTTGGGTTCGTGTGGATTCCGGTGTGGCTCATGGTCAATCGGAGGATTCGACCTGCGTATGGCACAAACGAGTTCGCGGCCAAAGAGAGGGGCGGAAGCACATGGGCGATTCTTCGCGATCGCCGATTGCTGTTGCTGGTGCTCGCCAATGTGCTTTGGATGGGCAGCTATTCGCTTTGGTCGAACTGGATCACGCTGTACTTGACGCGTGTTCACGGGGTGACACTGCAGCAATCGGCGCATTACGTTTGGATTCCGCCGCTGATTTCGAACATTGGCGGATTTTTTGGCGGGTGGCTTTCTTTGCTTTGGATGAAGCGAGGATTCGATCCGGTTCGCTCCCGCAGACGAGCGGTTTGGGTGAGCGCGGCGGGGTCGTTATTTGCGCTTCTGCTGCCCTGGGCGCCGGATGCCAGGACGGCAACGGGTGTGATTTCGGTGAGCTATTTTTTTGCGCTCGCGGGCAGCGTGAATATTTACGCCTTGCCCATCGATATTTTTGGAGCGGCTCGATCGGGGTTGGCGATTGCGGCGCTCACTTGCGCGTTCGGTGTGCTGCAAACGGTGATCTCGCCGGTGATTGGGTACTTGTCGGATCACAAACTGTATTCCGAGGTGATCTGGTTCACGACGCTTCCACTGCTGTTGAGTGCGTTCGTTCTTCAACTGCTTCCCGCGACGAGCGCGGACGAGTTTCGTTCAACATCATGAGGCTTTGGTTGCGACCACGATGTCCTGATACGACTCCGCTTCCTTAGTTGTTCCAGACCAGTCGCCGTGATAAATGGCATTGATCGTCAGCCCGGAGAGGGCAAAGAGCTTCGCGACGTAATCCCGGCGATAGGCAACTGCCTGCTCGGGAGCGGCGGAGTTGTGGAGGAAGGCGTCCCCTGCTTCGTATGGAAACGCCAGAGTTGCTGTGCCAGATGTGAGCCCCACGTGAGTGCGGTCGTCCAAGAGGAACCAGGTGGAGAGGAAGCGCGCCCCCGGTTTCAAGGTTCGGCTGGTTTCGCGGAGATAGTTTTCTGTCGATGAGGGCAGGAGATGGGTAAAGAGTGAAGTTGCAATGGCGAAGGCGAACGAGGCGGACGGGAATGGGAAAGCGTACCGGTCAGCGGCGATAACGCCCTTGGGATTATAGGTCTGGTTGAAAAGGTCGGCGTGTACGAAGCGAAAGTTGGGATGGCGGGAAGCGATCTGCGCCTGGCACCACTCAATGGCGAAGCGAATGATGTCGAAACCGCAGTAGCGAGAAGAGGGGGCGAGAAAGGCGGTAAGCGCCAGCGCCGTCCGGCCAATGCCACAACCGACATCGAGCACGTCATCGTTTGTCTGAAGGCCGGCTAAGTGACGGCAGAGAGCCACGGTGTTTTCGCCGTATTGACGGAACGGACCGCCTCCTGAAATATTCAGATGACGAGGCGGAACGTCGGGCTCGGTTCTTCCGGTGAGTCGGTCACGAAGGTCGAGAGCATAGTTCGCGAAGAAGGAACGACCCTGAATCCGCAGCGGCGTAGGAAGAACAGAATAGAGGAAGCGTTTCAAGACTTAGAACGCCAGGAGCCGTTCACCCTCTTTCACCAGATCTTCCACTTGCGGGAGGATGGCGTCTTCGAGTGTAGGGCTATAGGCGACCCAAGTATCGAGAGCGGCGACACGGCCCACGGGCGCGTCGAGACTGGTGAAGAGCTCGTCAGCAATGCGAGCCGCGATCTCTGAGCCGTAACCCCAAGAGAGCGTATCTTCATAAGCGATGAGGACTCGGTTCGTCTTCGAGACGGAAGTGGCAATGGTCTGCCAATCGTAGGGCGAGAGAGTGCGGAGATCGATCACCTCGATGGTGACGCCAGGGTGGTGCGCTTCGAGCTGTAATGCGGCCTGGAGTGACTTCTGCACCAATGCGCCGTAGGTGATGACGGTGAGATTCTTTCCGAGCTTCACGCGCTTGGCTTTTCCGAAGGGAATTGTGAAATCCAGCCCGGGGTGCGGCGCGCGATTATAGGGTTCGCGATACAGTTTCTTGTGCTCCAGGAAGAGCACGGGATCGTCGCAGCGGATGGCGGTGCGAAGAAGGCCACAGGCGTCCAAAGCGTTCGAGGGGAACACGACGCGAAGACCGGGGATGTGAGTGAAGGCAACCTCGCCGCACTGGCTGTGATAAATAGAGCCGCCGGTGAGATAGCCGCCGATAGGGACGCGGATCACCATGGGACAGGAGAAGCCGTTGTTCGATCGCCAGCGTATGTTGGCTAGTTCGTCGCGGATCTGCATCATGGCCGGCCAGATGTAATCGAAGAACTGGATCTCCGGAACGGGCTTCAATCCACGGGTTGCCATGCCGATGGCGCGGCCGATAATGCCTGCTTCCGCGATCGGCGCGTTGAAGCAACGCAATCCTCCGAACTCACGCTGTAAGCCGGCTGTGGCCTTGAATACGCCGCCTTTGCCTTTTACCTGAGAGAGGTGCTCCTCGCGGCTGCAATCGGCGACGTCTTCACCGAATACGATCACGTCGGGGTCGCGACGCATCTCTTCCGCCAAGGTTTGATTGATCGAGTCGAGCATGGTGCGCGGTTCACCGCGGAAGCTGGGTGGAACCTCGAACTCCGGGGAACAGGGGTTCACTTCATCGGAGTAAAGATGGGCGAGGACCGTGTTCTTAGCCGGCGGCTTCTCATGAAGAACCCGGTCGGTGATCTCGGCAACTTCTTTGTCGATCTCGCTCGCGATCCGGTCGAGCTCTTCTTGTCTGACCACGCCTTGCTGAAGCAGATACTTGGGAAAATTCGTCAGGGGATCACGGAGAGCTTCTTCCTGGCGCTCGGCGTCGGTTTTGTAGAAACGCTCATCGTCCGAGAGGGAATGCGAATAGGGACGGGTGCAGGTGGCATGAACGAGAGCCGGTCCGTGTCCGGCCCGGCAGTAATCGGCAGCATGACTCAAAGCGCGATAGGACTCAATGAAATTGCTTCCGTCTACCTCAATTCGGAGCAACCCCGGAAAGCCTTCGAGCAAGCGCGCGATGTTCCCGCCGGGGGTTTGGCGCTCGACGGGAACGGAGATGGCAAAGCCGTTGTCTTCCACCAACACGAGCAAAGGCAGCTTCTCAAGACAGGCGGCGTTCATGCACTCCCAGAATTCACCTTCGCTGGTAGCTCCTTCCCCGGCGGTCACTAGCGTGATTTCGTTCGAATCGGCATTGACGTAGCGTTTGGCTTGCGCGCAGCCAGCCGCCTGCACGAATTGGGTGCCGGTGGGAGAAGATCCGGTGAAGATGTGAAGAGAAGGCGACGACCAGTGGGAGGGCATCTGGCGACCGCCGGAGGCCGGATCCCGGGCTGCGCCAACAGCCTGGAGAAGCATGTCCTCCGCCGTCACGCCAAGAGCAAGCGCCAGCGAACGGTCGCGATAATAGGGGAAGATCCAATCTTTGCCCGGATGCAGCACCATTCCGGCGGCGGTTTGGATGGCCTCATGACCGGCAGCGCTGATCTGGAAATAGATTTTACTTTGCCGTTTAAGCAAAATTTCGCGGTCATCCAGGCACCGCGACAGATACATGACATGGAAGGCGCGCAGGAGGACGCTTCGGTCTAGCTCGCTCGGCATGCCGTCAGTTGAGCTAGGGGTGGGTTGTGCAAGCTGAGTCGAGACAGTCACCAACTCGTCATTATCTCGCGTTAAGGTTTCTCAACCAAGCCCTTCACAAAGGATTAAAGACCGAGGGATTAGAATTTAAAGCGGGAGCAAACATGGCGAGTTTGGGAGCAGGTCTCGAAGGCATCGTAGCGACGACATCGAACATTTGTTATATCGACGGCGAGCGAGGCGTTTTAAGCTACTACGGCTATAACGTGAACACGCTGGCGGAGAATGCCACCTTCGAGGAGGTTATCTATCTGCTTTGGAATGGCGCTCTGCCTACCAGTAAGCAATTAGCGGAGCTGAAAACAAGCTTGGTGGCTGAACGAGAGCTACCTGCCGGCGTAGATGAGTTTCTGAAGAACGCTCCGCACGAGAGCCTTCCGATGGACGTGCTGCGAACGGCCGTGTCCATGCTGAGCCTCTACGATCCGCTGGCACACGATAATTCTCAGGAAGCAAATAAGAAGAAGGCTGTCAGCCTGATGGCGAAAGTGGCGACGATTGTCACCAGCCTGAATAGTTTTCGTAGCGATAAGGCGGTAGTGGCAGGCGACCCCAAGCTTGGGTATGCGGCAAATTTTCTTTATAGTTTGACCGGCAAAAAGCCCGACGATGTGATGGAACGGGTATTCGATGTGGCGCTGACGCTGCACGCCGACCACGAACTGAATGCCTCAACGTTTGCGGCACGAGTGACGGCCGCGACGCTTTCCGATATTTATTCGGCGATCACTTCTGCGATTGGCGCCTTGAAGGGGCCCTTGCATGGCGGAGCGAATGAAGCGGTGATCAAGATGCTGCTGGCGACAAAATCACCCGACGAGGCTGCGCAGAAGGTGAAGAACGATCTCAATAACAAGGTGAAAGTTTCGGGATTCGGGCATAGAGTGTACCGGGTTCTGGATCCGCGCGCTATTCATCTGAAGCGAATGAGCGAAGAGCTGGGCAAACGAACCGGTCACGTCGATTTGTTTGAGAAGTCTTCCAGGATTGAGCAGACTGTTCACGAGATGAAGAATTTGAATGCCAATGTAGACTTTTATTCGGCGTCGACGTATTACTCGCTTGGCATTCCGGTGGAAATGTTTACTCCGATTTTCGCCGTAAGCCGCATGTCAGGGTGGACAGCGCACGTGCTGGAGCAGTACAGCAATAATCGCCTGATTCGTCCGCGAGCCGATTATACGGGCGTTCCGGATGGCCGCGAGTGGACTCCGATCAGCAAGCGTGTGAACGGAATCCAGGACCGGCACGCTGCTGATTAGGGATGCACGATCTCAATTTCTTTCGCAATAATCTCGAGCATGTTCGGGAGCGGCTTGCCACGCGCGGGTACCCGTTGGATGTGCCGGCTTTTCAGGCACTGGACCAGCGGCGGCGTCAGATAGTCACCGAGAGCGAGCAAACGAAAGCGGACCGTAACCAGCAAACGGCTGAAATCGGCAAGCTGCGTAAGGCCGGTGAGGATACGACAGAGCGGCAGCAAAAAGTGCGTGCTATGGGCGAGCGCATTACCGAGCTTGACGCGCAAGTCACTACGGTCGATGCGGAGTTTCGAGATTTCCTGGCGCGGGTTCCGAACATTCCCTATGAAAGTGTGCCGGTTGGGAAGGACGAGCGCGACAATGTCGAGGTCAAGCGCTGGGGAACGCCTCGGGAGTTCGGGTTTCAGGCGAAGGCGCATTGGGATCTGGGACCGGAGCTTGGCATTCTGGACCTGGAGCGTGCTGCCAAAGTGACCGGATCGCGCTTTGCAGTGTACTGGGGTTTGGGCGCGAAATTGGAACGAGCCCTGGTCAATTTCATGCTCGATGTCCATACGCGAGAGCATGGCTACAAAGAGGTGCTGCCTCCTTTTCTGGTGAACTCAGCCAGCTTGTATGGAACCGGGCAGTTGCCGAAGTTTTCCGAAGACCTGTTTCACTGCGAAGGCCACGATTTTTGGCTTGTGCCGACGGCTGAGGTGCCGGTCACGAATCTATTTCGCGATGAAACGCTGGACGGGGATCTACTGCCGATGTCGTTATGCGCTTATACTCCGTGCTTCCGAAGCGAGGCCGGGTCGTATGGACGAGACGTGCGGGGAATCATTCGACAGCATCAGTTCCAGAAGGTCGAGATGGTGAAGTTTGCGCGGCCGGAGCAGAGCGCCGAAGAGCATGAACGATTGACGCGCAATGCGGAAGCGATTCTCGAGCGGCTTGGCTTGCCTTACCGGACTGTGGTGCTTTGTACGGGAGATACCGGGGCATCTGCGGCGAAGACTTACGACATTGAGGTTTGGCTTCCTGGCCAGAACGGCTACAAAGAGATTTCATCGTGTTCAAACTTCGACGCGTTTCAGGCTCGACGCGCTCAGATTCGTTATAAGGGCGGCAAGGGCAAGGCGGACTTCGTACATACACTGAATGGAAGCGGGCTGGCGATCGGACGGACGTGGGTGGCCATTATCGAGAACTATCAGCAACCGGACGGAAGCATTGTGGTTCCCGAAGCCCTTCGTTCTTACTTGAACGCCGAACGCATTGACGCGAGCAGCGGCCAATTGTTTTAGGACCTTCTCTACAGCCGATCACAGATCGGGCACAAATTTCTCAAAATTCCATAACTGATTGCCTCCGTGGGTTTTAACACTCAGCGGGAGGGTCGCACGGCGTGGCGTTGGATGCCGACCTTTTGAATTCCCATGTTTGACTGAAGTCGCCCGTAAATATTAGGGCAACTCTGACGCGAGGCATCATGGGTAAAATCCGCTACTTAGTATCGAAAATCATACTGACAACAGTTCTCACCACGTGCGCGCTTGCGCAGACGAACCTGACGCAGATTCGAGACACGATCACGAACTCGAATGGCACGCCGTTTAATGGGACAGTGATCATTACGTGGAACGGCTATTCGACGGCGTTGACAGGCTCGATCTCTCCACTCAGCACATCCGCGAGAATATACACCGGCGCGCTTTCGGTGCTGTTGGTTCCTACGACGACGGCCTCGACCGGCTCCTACTATCAGGTAGTCTATTCAAGCAGTGACGGCACCGTGATGTGGACTGAGACGTGGCAGGTGCCACCAAGCACGACTGCATTGACAGTTGCAGCCGTACGGATCTCTACAACAGCGACAAGTGGATCAGGAACAAGCACGGGCAGCACGGGCGGGGGCACTTCGACTGGCGGTTCAGGGTCGTCATCACAGTATGCGACATTGCCGATTGCGATCAATCAAGTTACCAACTTGAGCAGCAATCTAAGCCAGATCAACGCGAGTATCACTTCTCTGACGAACACGGTATCGGGATTGTCGTCCGGCACAGCGAGCAGCAATGTGGTTTTCGTCGATAGCGAGGTACCGACTGGAACCCTGGATGGAACGAACACGAGCTTTCGACTGAGTCAGCTGCCGATGCCGGCAGGAAGTCTGGAGCTCTACCGCAACGGTCTTGTGCTGCAGGCTAACGGCGTGGACTATACATTATCGGGACAGAACATAACTTTTGTTGCGTCGGATCCACCGCAGCCGGGAGACATTCTTCAGGCTTATTACCGAGTGGCAGGCACGTCTTCGAACACCGCGGTATTTTCTGACGACGAAGTACCGAGCGGGGTAATCAACGGCGTCAACGTAACCTTCACTTTGAGCTACACTCCGAGCCCGAGTTTGAGCTTGAAAGTCTACAAGAATGGCCAGCTGATGCAACAAAATAACGATTACACGTTAAGCGGAAGCAGTATTATTTTCGTCAGCACGGCTGCTCCTCAAATGGGCGACTCGGTGGCTGTCTTCTACCGGCACTAACCATTAGAAAGCACAGCACACAGCAGCCTGCGAGACGAATGCCGGCGAAACCTGTACTGCATGACACCATCTCATAGTAGGTAGCGGATTCCGCAACGAAAAGAGGAATAGGAGAAGCAATGCAGCTTGGTCTCGTAGGTCTGGGGCGCATGGGAGCGAATATGGCTCGGCGTTTAATGAAAGACGGTCACCAATGTACCGTTTTCGATTTGAGCGAGGAGAGCGTGAAGAAGTTAGAGGGTGATGGCGCTCAGGGCGCAAGCTCTTATGAAGATCTGGTGAAGAAGCTTTCAAAGCCGCGAGCTGTTTGGATTATGGTGCCATCGGGAAAAGCCACCGAGGATACCGTAAGCACCATCGCCGCCTCCATGGAAGAAGGCGACATCATCATCGATGGCGGTAACAGCTTTTATAAAGACGACATTCGCCGGGCTGCCGAGTTACAGAAGCGCGGTATACATTATGCCGATGCCGGTACGAGCGGCGGTGTGTGGGGCATGGATCGCGGATACTGCTTGATGATAGGGGCCAGCGAGCACGCCTTCCAGCATTGCGAGCCGATTTTCAAGACCCTCGCTCCCGGAAGGGGAGACATCCCCCGCACACCGGGACGCGAGAAGCTTAAGGGAACGACGGAGGAAGGATACTTGCATTGCGGGCCTCCAGGCTCAGGACACTTCGTCAAGATGGTTCATAACGGAATCGAATACGGAGTGATGCAGGCCTATGCAGAGGGGTTTGATCTGCTTTTGAACAAGAAGTCGGATGCGCTCCCCGAGAACGAACGCTACGATCTGAACGTTCGCGATATCGCAGAACTATGGCGACGAGGAAGCGTCATCGGCTCCTGGCTGCTTGACCTGACTGCTATGGCGCTGGTAGAGAATCCGACGCTTTCAAACTTCACCGGCTTTGTACAGGATTCCGGTGAAGGCCGATGGACGATTGAAGCGGCGATGGAGGAAGCGGTCCCGGTCGAAGTACTGGCTTCGGCTTTGTTCACCAGATTCCGTTCGCGGCAAGGGCATACCTTTGCAGAAAAAGTGCTATCCGCCATGCGCTCTAAATTTGGCGGCCATGTGGAGCAGATGCCGAGCGTAGAAAAGTAACCGGCAGGCCGCTTGCGCTCCCTTTTAGTCGCGGCTCAGATATGGGCTCCCACCTAACTTAGTTATGCGCTGAGCTGTTTTTGGACCTTGACGGCAGCTTCCTCATCGAGGAACCATGCTGCCCGACTCGAATTCCGCACAGCAAGTTGGCAAGGAAATCGCAAAGGATCTTCGGGCCCATAAAGAACGTCGTTCAGGGCGTCGGCTTTATCGGTCCCAACTACCTGCAAAACTGTTTTTGCGGCTTTGAGCAGCACACCGGGAAGAAGTGTCACGCGATGCATCTTCATCTTCTCGACCCAAACATGGGCGGCAATATCGGTTTGATTGTTGATGAGCGGTTCACCAGGAAACAAACTAGCCGTATGTGCATCCGGCCCCATGCCACGGTGCAGAACATCGAAGACCGGCAACTCACCGGGCGCGAGCGAGAAAAACTCTTTGATTTCGCTGACGTATTTCCGGGCTGCTTCCTCCGGATCTTCTTCGCCGCGAATCCGATGAATGTTGGGCTCCGGGACGCTGGCCGGTTTTAAGAGCGCGTTGTTGGCTCCTCTAAAATTGCTGCGGGAGTCATCGGGCGGCACGCAACGTTCGTCCACCCAGAAGATGTGAATCTTTGACCAGTCAAGATTGGATTTGGCTAGATTCTCAAACATCGGAGTAGGCGTATTGCCACCCGAGACCGCGAGCGTTGCTCGTGCGCCGGAGGTCAGGGCATCTTTTAAGAGGTCGACGATACAAGATGCGCATTCATAGGCGCAGGCCTGTGTATCCGGTGCAATCTCGAGATTAGGCTTGCTATCTGAGTTCATGCAATAACTCCCGAGCGTGGGTAAAGGCCCTATCGAAGGCCGGATCGAAACCGAGTACAGAGAGTTCTTCGTTCATTAGACTATGAAGATCGAGATCATTGAAGCTGTATTTGCGCTGACGTCCGTTTGTACTTTTTAAAGTCACGGAATCAAGAGCGGTGCGTTCGAAGTCGATTGTTTCCGAATCGGACCTCAACGTGATGCGATGGATTCCTGAGCCGAAGCCGTCTTCCTTGGTAAGCGAAACCTTCGCCTGATGGGGAGCGGAGAGCCAGGCGGCAACATAGAGGACGCTGGCGCAAGGCGCATCTTCGGCATAGGCAATTTCGATGTTACGAAAGTCGGAGAGTTTGTTTTCCCTGGCCGCGTTGTCGAAAATCTGGGATAACGGCTGTCGCCAGGGTGTACAGCGAGCCCATTGCAAATCGGCGACGAGATGACCCTTGGCGCGCCAATCTGCAATCAGGTCGAAGGCTGTTTCCAATTCTTCCCCGGTAGTATCCACAATCATTTTCGTCGCGAGGCTGAGAACAGCCTCGATGCCGGCAATCTGATGACGTGTGGCTGATGAGCTGAGCGCGGCTTTGTGTCGACACCAGAACACGACCGGCAAATCAGCGGCCGACAACCCAATGAGAGTGGGACCAATATTGGGCCAGCTTTCCGGGCGCGTGGTGATTTCAATTTGCTCGCAGCAAATCTGCTCCGCTTTGCCGACCGGCTTCCAGCACTGCGCCAGTACACGCGCCTCAATCGAGTGTTCAGCAGCAGGAGAAATCGCGAGAACAATTCCGCGGCTGGGATGCTCGTGCATAAGCTCAGAAATGGTCTGAGAGGCGGAGAAACCGTTGTCCTCTTCATCCGTAGCAACGATCAGCGTCAGGGCGCAGGCACGTACAACAGTCGGATTGCCTCGCTGTTTTTCTTCCTGTCCGAGCGAAGTCCAAAGCTTGCCGAGCCCCTTCAGAATTTGTTCAGGCTGTGCGGGGAAAATTGCAGTGCTGCTCATGGAGTTCTCCAAACGTGGCCTTGTCGGGCAAGCATTTCATCCGACTGTTTTGGTCCCCAACTTCCGGCGGCATAATTGGGGAATTCGAATTTCGTACTTTCCCATACGTTCAAGATTGGCTCGACAATTTGCCAACTCGCGTCCACCATGTCTTGCCGTGTATAGAGAGTTGCGTCGCCGGCCATGGCATCGATTAAGAGCGTTTCGTAAGCAGTCGGTGAGCGTTCACCGAAGCTAGAGCCGTAGTTAAAGTCCATCGAAACGGGACGAACGCGCATGCCGCTGCCCGGTGCTTTCGAGAGAAAGCGAAGTGAGATGCCCTCTTCGGGCTGGATACGGAGAATTAGCAGATTGGGACGTGGGTTGAGCTCATCACCACTTTTGGTTTGCTGTTTAAACAAGCCAAGCGGCGGAGCATGAAATTGAATAGCGATATCTGTCACCCGTTTCGGCAGACGCTTTCCGGTTCGTATGTAAAAGGGTACGCCGGCCCAGCGCCAGTTGTCGATAAAGAAGGTGACCGCAGCGTAGGTATCGGTCTGAGCCAAAGGATCGACGCTTGGCTCTTGCCGGAATCCGGGTATTTCCTGACCGCCTACTTTGGCCGGACCGTATTGACCGGACACAGCATACTTGGGCACGTCTTCCGGCTTCATCACGCGCACGGCGCGAAGGAGTTTGGCTCTTTCGTCGCGCACATTGTTCGAGTCGAAAACGGTGGGTGGCTCCATCGTGACGGTGGCCATCACCTGACTCAAGTGATTCTGGATCATGTCACGAAGTGCGCCGGCTTCCTGATAGTAAGCGCCGCGGCCCTCCACACCGATCGATTCAGCCGCTGTGATCTGGACATGACCGACGTAACGACGGTCCCACAACGGCTCGAAGATTCCGTTGCCGAAACGGAAGGCGAGAATATTCTGGACCGTTTCCTTTCCGAGGTAGTGATCGATACGGTAAATCTCGGACTCACTGAAGACTTTGTGGATTTCGTCATTCAGCTTACGAGCGCTAGCAAGGTCGTGACCGAAAGGCTTCTCGATGATGACGCGCCGCCAACCGTTCCCTCGATTCAAGCTATGCTCGCCGAGGAGTTGGACTACGTCGGCGTAGAAGCTTGGCTGAGTGGATAAATAGAAGAGAACGTTGCCGGCTGTCTCATGAGATTTTTCGACCTCATCCAGTTTTTGCCGGATGTCGTCATAGGAGGCAGGATTGTTGATGTCGCCTGGAACATAAAACAGGCACTGCGCAAATGAGGTCCAGATGCCTTCATCGAAGGGGGCGTCTTCGAGAAACTGAGCGACACTTTCCTTCATCCTGTCGCGGAACTGATCGTCCGACATGGGAGATCGAGACGTGCCAACGACTGCAAAACTGGGAGAGATGCGGCGCTCGTAAAACAACCGGTACAGGGAAGGAAGTAACTTTCGCTTGGACAAATCGCCGCTTGCGCCGAAGATGACCATGGCGCAGGGTGGGACACGGCGATCGAACCGTAAGGAGTCTTGAAGAGGATTAACCTCGGGTAGAGGCTGAACGACGACGCTCATGATTTCTCCCTCTCTGATGATAGGGCTTTCGTTTCAGTTGCGCAGTAGATTAGGGCAGCGGGGTAAGATTGAGGAGACTTTCCTCTCACCAAAGATCCTGCGGGTCTGAAGCACTCGGCTGAATCAACAGAAGCAGCGATTGTGAGTGCAACGAAAGAGCTTTGCAATTATCTGTCGAAGCAAGTGAATAGTTGATGACAAACGGCAAGAAGAAGATTGTCGCAGTGCTGAGCGACTTGATGTTTATCGTGAAGATCCAAGAAGCGTCGAAACGGGCCGGACTGGAGGTTGTGTTCGTTAAGTCTCAGGAGGATGCGATTGCTGAGGCGAAGGCGAGTCCAGCGGTGATGATTCTGGATTTGAACACGACGGCACTCGATGTTTTGGAAGTAATTACCAAACTCAAGGGCGATAGTGAGACAAGCAAAGTTAGTCTGCTTGGTTACGTTTCGCATATCCAAGCGGATTTGAAACAAGCGGCTCAGGAGAAGGGCTGCGACACGGTGGTCGCCCGTTCGGCGTTTTCGACGAATCTGCCTTCCATTTTGAAACGATACGCGTAGGTTTGAAAAGGTGAGCTAAATTGCCAATAAGCTAAAAATAATCACAATCGTTTATTCGCTGGTGTAATTCCCAGAATTGCGTGGTGTTCTTGCGTTCTTTTCTTTAACCCTTGTAACCGATCTTGAATTCTCGTCGTTATCCACAGTAAGTGATAACGAGTTACTCTCGCGCTCTGCAAGCGAATGATGCACGAGCAGATTACGCCGGCGCTTGGACAATCTGGTTTACCGGACTGTCCGGATCGGGCAAATCGACGCAGGCGCTTTTGCTGGCGCATTATCTTAGGAGGCTTTCAATTCCTCATGAGGTGATCGATGGCGACGAAATCAGGCAAGACTTTTGCAGCGATCTTGGCTTCAGCAAAGGAGATCGATCCGAAAATACAGGTCGCATTGGCTATTTAGCCAGACTGCTAAATCGGCATAATGTCGTCGCAATTGTGGCTGCTATTTCGCCCTATCGGGAGGCGCGAGAGGAAGTTCGAAGAAAAATCCCGCGCTTTATCGAAGCACATGTCGACTGTTCACTTCAAATACTCCTTGATCGGGATGTGAAAGGGTTATACAAACGTGCCCTGGCTGGAGAGATTGCTTGTTTTTCGGGCATTTCGGATCCCTATGAGGCGCCACTCTCACCTGAGATTTACGTTAACTCCGGGTTGCAGCCAAAAGAGGACTCGACTGCGTTAGTAACTGCGAAGCTCAGGGACTTAGGTTGGCTGCCGAAGTCGGAAGTAGGTCACCTAACTACGGCTCGAAGCTCTGATTTGGCATTCGATCCTCGGTCCGGGATTTAGCGATAGCGTGTCTGCGGCCGTTAGCCATCATCTTTTGATTGCGGGAACGGGTCGTGCCGGAACCAGTTTCCTGGTGCGGTATTTGGCAGGAGTCGGATTGGAGACTCATCTGGATGTACACGGCGCGGACCAATGGTTTGAAGAGGCAAACGCCGGCTTTGAGGATCTGCCAACAGAAGAGTCAGAAACTCGACTGCCGTATGTACTCAAGTCACCATGGCTTTGCGAAATCATCGATCAAGTACTGGACAACCCGGCCATCCAAATCGACGCTGTGATCTTACCTATGCGTGACTTGGTGGAAGCTGCCAGCAGTCGGGTAGTGCTTGAAAGGCAGGCCATGTACCGGAAACAGGCGACCGCTCAGAGTTGGGAGAGCTGGGCCTACACTCCAGGCGGCGTGGTTTTCTCACTGAATCCGCTCGACCAGGGGCGATTGTTGGCGGTGTGGTTTCACCGAATTGTCGAACGACTTACGAAGGCTGACATTCCAATTGTCTTTCTTGCTTTTCCGCGTTTTGCAGAAGATGCCGGCTATCTTTTCCAAAAGCTAAAGAACTATCTTCCCACCGCAATTACATCGAAACAGGCGCAATCGATACATGGCAAACTTGCCGACGCAAGCAAGATTCGAATGGGCAAAGAGTTGCGAAAAGGACAAGCGGCGGGAGGATCGCCATCAACAGAAGCGCTGCCAATCGCCTATCCCGAGCGTGACGAACTCAACCGAATCGCGGCGCAACGAGAAGTGACGCGATTGAGCCATGCACTGAATGCGAGCGACGCAAGACTTGCTGGAGCTGAGGCCGAGATTGTCAATTTGCAAAATCAGCTTGCGGCGCGGACGGGACAGATGGCAGATCTCGAGACTGAACTGGGGGCCGCCCGACCGCTTATCGAGCAGCGCGAGGCAATACTCAAGAGCCGATCGTGGCGTTTCACCCAATCGTTGAGGAGCTTTAGAGAAACCATCCGTCGGCTTCAGTCTACGGATCAGTGAAGATCCTGTAGTGCTTACTGCACAGATGGTGGGACAACTGGGAGTAAGACGGATGTCGGGAGATTGCCGGAACGAAATACCGCTTGTGTCGCTCTCACGTAATCAGTAGGTTTGGCGAAAAAGATGTTGGGCACGTAGGTTTGCGGGTTGCGGTCATAGAGCGGGAACCAGCTGGATTGGATCTGAACCATGATTCGGTGTCCGGGGAGAAAGACGTGGTTGGTTGTGGGGAGGACGAAGCGATAACGCTCGGGTTTGCCCGCTGGAATCGGCTCAGGATGCTCCAGGCTCTGGCGATAGCGCCCGCGAAAGATGTCCATCGATACGGCCAATTCATAGCCGCCCATCTCCGGCCGGTCGGGCACTTCGTCGGGAAACACATCGATCAGCTTGACGACCCAATCGGCGTCGGTCCCGGTTGTAGCGGCAAATAGGTTGGCGACGGGTGCTCCGCTGATGCGTACCGGTGCGGTCAAGGCAGCAGTCTGGTAAGTCAGGACGTCGGTTCGGTCGGCGACGCTTCGCTGGTCGGTCACGAGCCATGTTTTCCAACGATCGGAATCGCTGAACGACACTGGTCTTGGCAAATACGGGACAGGCTTTGCCGGGTCGGAGACATATTGGTCGGCAGCGGAATCGGGCGAATCAGGCTTAGTGAAGCTCAGCGCAAACGACTTTTGCAGATAGAGCGGCTTCATTGGGACGGGACAGCCCTGGTCACAGGCAAGGGGCCAGGTTTGTAGACGATCCCAATGGTTTTCGCCGGTGTTGTAGATGAAAACCGGAGGCGTAGTGAGGAGCGGAGCATCTGTCTTTAAATAGCGATCGAAGAAGGGCTTTAAGACATCTCTTCGAAATTCGAGAGCGGTATCGCCTTGCCATTTCAGAGGACCTAGATTCGAAGCGTCGTAGTTGACCTGACTGTGCCGCCACGGGCCCATCACGAGATGGTTGTTATCCGAAAAGCCCTTGTCCTTCAGAGCGAGATAGCAGTGAATGGCTCCCCACATGTCCTCCTGGTCCCAGAGGCCTTGGATCCACATGGTCGGAATTTGGGAGGGATGTTCGGCGACTACTCGGTCCATGGCCTGACCCTGCCAGAAGGCGTCGTAGGCCGGATGCTCCATCATTCGCCGGATCCAGGGAAGGCGGTCGAGTCCGTGAACTTCCGCGTAGTCGCCGGCAGAGCCAACGCGTCGAAAGGCTTCGTAGTCGTCATAGGCATCGCGCGCGACCGGCGTGCCGGCGCCTTGCTTGGTGGTTTGCGCAGAGACGTAATCGAAGTTGGTCTGGCGGAAGGCGCCATAGTGAAACCAGTCATCGCCCATCCATCCGTATACCATGGGGCTCGGGCGCGGCTACCTTGAGCGCAGGATGAGGAGCGAGCAGGCCCATCACAACGGTGAAGCCTTCGTAAGACGAACCGATCATTCCGACGCGGCCGTTCGACTCGGGGATGTTCTTCACCAGCCAGTCAATGGTGTCGTAGGTGTCGGTGACGTGATCCGTTTCAGTTTTGTTGAGCGGTCCGCGAACGGGACGCGTCATGACGTAATCGCCTTCGGAGCCGTACTTTCCGCGGACGTCTTGAAAGACACGGATGTATTTGTCGGCCACGAACACTTCATCTCCTTGCGGCAGGATGGACAGCATGTGCGGACTATCCATTCGTGCAGTGCGTTTGGCGGCGTTGTAGGGAGTTCGGGTCAGGAGAATCGGCGCGTTCTTGGCTCCCTTGGGCACGACGATGACGGTGAAAAGCTTTACACCGTCGCGCATCGGGATCATGACTACACGTTTGTCGTAATCGTAGCCGCTGACGGGGGCTGTGTAAGTTTCGAGGATGTCGCCCGCTGACGCTGGATTGGTGTGCTCGGTATCTTTGGCGGGAGTGGCGTTGGATTTTTTGAGATCGGATTCTTTGGTTTGGGCTTGCGGATGGGCGACCACCGGAGCGAGGAACGCTGGGTAGAAGAGGAAGAACAGCGCGACGACGGACAGGATCTTCAGATTCCCGATAGGACGGGGTGGGTTCGGCGTCATAAGGATCAACACGTTAGCGAGACCGCTCTGACGTCGGTCTTTGTGAAATCATTGCCTTTGAAGAGAAGCGGCTCATTCATCGCTTTGGCGAGTGCGTAGGCGAAGCAGTCACCGAAATTGAGGCCCGCCGGATGCCGTCCCTTGCCGAAATCGAGAAAGGCTTGTCGGGCAAGTTGTCCATGCGCAACCGTAATGGGCTCGACAACGATCTCGGCCCGCTGAAGGAAGGCATCGCATTGACGGCCGGCAGCGGGTCCGATTTGCGTTTCTATAACCATGGAGAGCTCGAGGAAGTTGGCGACGCTCAGCAGACGACGTTCCGCACGCCGGATGAGGTGGATGAAGGCGGCGGCTTCCTGTTCGCCGAAGAGAATCGCTACCAGGGCGGATGTGTCCAAGATCACTTCGGCAGGCCGTTTTCGTCGTAGAGAAGTTCAGCGTGATCGAGGTAGGGGCCTTTTCTCTGATCGGAGATCCGTTTTGCGATTGCTAATAATTCGTCAGCGTTGGCCCTTGTGCTTTGACTTTGCAGCCGGTCCAACTTCTCCCGCAAAGCTTCCATCACGACCCGCGTGATGCTATCCCCAGTAGTTTGGGAGATCGCTTGTGCTAACCGGTGTGCTTCGGGATCCTTTACGTTAAGAGTTTTCATTATGTTTTCTGTAAGAGCGTAATATTTTCTTCAATTCTACCCGGTGAGGAGTAGAGATGCAAGAAGAAGTTTCGGGCTCTTTCGCCAAGGCTGGCTGAAGATTTCGGTTAGCGGGCTATCTTTATTAATCGTAGGCCCATTAACCGGTAGCGGGGTAGGTAGCGAGATCGTCTCTCGCTACCTCGCGTACGTCGGGTTATGCGCCGGCGGGTCGGCTGACTGCACGGTCCGTCGAGCCGCTCGTCTTTCGCTTGACTTCGGCGGCAGGATGCGGGCCTCCCGTGATATCTTTCGGTTTCGCGGTTCCTTTGGTTTTGGCCTTGGTCTTTGTCGCCGTCTTCGTATTCGGGTGCGGTCCCCCTACAATGTCATGTTGTTGTTTGGGCATGAAGCGATCTCCTTTTCAGCGTGAATTATTCCGGGAAAAAAGAAAGACATCCTTTTGTTCCCGGCTTCGAATATAGGCAAGTTTGGCGCCATCACGGTTCCACGAGAATGCGCCAACATCTCCCTCCGCCAAACGAAGCAACTGTCGCGGCTGACCACCAGCAAGAGGCTGCCTCACTATCCCGTGAGATCCATTGTCATTGCTGATGTAGTCAAGCGCGGTTCCATCAGGGCTCCATTGGATCTGAGTGGTGGCTGGTATTTTGGGAAAGCGGTAGAGGACTGATCCGTCGTTAGCAGATAAGAGTGTAACCTGTAGACCGAGATTAGGCTCCTTCAGAAGGCAAGCCACTTTGGTCCCATCGGGCGAGACAGAAGGATGCCAGGCCTGCGTATGAGAGATCTGAACTGGCGTTCCACCTTGCGACGGAACTCTCCAGATATAGCGCAGGCTCGAGGCCCAGGACGTGTAGAAAACGGATCTGCCGTCCGGCGAGACATTCGGCTCTTCGTCGTAATTGGAGCCGCTGGTCAAGCGTTTCGATACCCCGGTCTTTGCGTTCACAGTCCAGAGATTGAAATCATCTCCCCCGAGAGCGCGATTAGAGGCGTAGACAATCAGATCAAGGTTTGGTGTAAATGCCGGCTGGTGCTCGACGTAGGGCTGCGGCCGCGCCACGGGGCGCACGGTTCGGTCCTTGGGATCGAGGCGCACAAGGTTGACGTTCCCGGTTCGCAGAGACGGGAAGATGAGATCTCCGTCGTCGGACCATGTGAGCGACGAGATGCTCTCAGAATCTGGTGTGAGTTTGACGGGCGCATTCAGATTATTAGAATCTGCCATCCATATAGAAGAACGGCGATCAACTCTCACGGAAGCCAGCGTCTTTCCGTCGGACGTGGCACTGATACTCTCAAATCCGATGCTGTCGGAAGGCACTTCGTGAAATCGGTTTGCCGGGACAGAAAGCTGAACCAAATGACTCTGTTCGGCATTTTGTGGCACGCCCGAGAAAAGGATCAGCTTCCCGCCGTCGAGTACGACCGGTTGCTTAACACCCCGCAGGTTTTCGGGCAAGTAAGTATCCACAAATTGTCCGGTGGGCGTTACTAGGGTTACTATGGCTCGGGTGGGTTGATTCAGGCGCCGAGGATAGGTAATGGCGGCTAACCAATTCTTGCGAGAGGACCAGGCAAGCTGGGCTCCAATTTGCGTGTCAACCAGCGACAAAATCGGCTTGACATCTCTGAAGTTCGTTTCACTGCCTAACAGAATTTCTTCGACGCTTCGATTACCCTCTGCCCTACCCCGGAAGAACGCAAACCGGGAACCGTCGGGAGAGAAGGAAACCGGGCCGTCCAGGTCTTCCAGAAGCAATCCGGGAGGTTCGTTCGCAAAGCTTGTCACAGGGATGCTAAAAAGGCGGCCACGCTCCTGTTGACGATCTGTCAGCACGTAATACAGAGTTTTGCTGTCCGGTGAAAACGTAAGGCCGAGATAAGTGTCAGCGACGTTCGCAAGCTGACGTTCGCTGCGGGAGGCAGTTTCGAGAAGGTGCAGCACTTCGCGGTTCGATTCACCGGAGACGTAGGCCAGCAGTCTTCCATCGGGTGAAATGCTGGCTTGTGTAACATCTCCGTTGAAGGTCAGGCGCCTCGACGAGCCCAGTTCGAACCATTTTGGTGGAAACACTTTCCAGCGGCCTTCCATGGCCCACCACCAACAACAAAATGCCCCCGCTATCAGGAATGCGGCGATCGAAACCCACAGCCAGTCATGCGAAAAGCGGTTCCTTCGAACCCTTCTGGTTATGCCGCGCGACGTGATCGGTCCGGCTTGCAAGGTATGCAGATCGGTCAGCATCTGCTCGGCGCTCTGATAGCGTTTTTTTCGATCCTTCTGCAGCGCACAATCGATGATCTTCGAAAGACCGGGCGATAATTTGAGACTGTCCGGAATCGGACTCGGTGAGCTATCTAGGATGGCCACCAGAACATGACTGTCGCTGTCGCCGCCAAAAGGCCGCTGGTGAGTGACGATTTCGTAGAGAATGACACCGAGACTCCAGATGTCGGTGCGTTCGTCCACTTCTTCGCAACGCGCCTGCTCTGGGGAGAGATACCCAATGGTTCCGAGAACCAAGCCTGGGCGCGTCATATTCCGATCGGCCGAATGACTGCCGCGGGTCCGCTGGACGAGCTTGGCCAGACCAAAATCGATGACTTTTACATAGCCGTCCGGACGGATCATCACGTTGCCCGGCTTGAGGTCCCGGTGAGCCACGCCCGCGGCATGAGCGGCCGTCAAAGCTGAGGCGATTTGAGCAACGATGTCTAAGCCCTTCTCCTGATCGATGGTGCGCCGACGGAGAGCCGATTGGAGAGTCTCTCCTTCTATAAATTCCGAGACGAGGATGTGATGACCCGAAATCTCGACGAAGTCATAAATGGTGAGAATATTCGGATGGTTTAAAGCGGATGCGGTTTTAGCTTCCTGCTGAAAGCGCAGAAGGAAGACCGGATCGGAGGTCAGTTCGGGTGGAAGAAGCTTCAGCGCGACATGACGCCCCAGCCGCGAATCTGTCGCGAGGTAGACATGCCCCATGCCGCCCCAGCCCAGGCGTTTGAGAATTCGATAGGATCCCAGCTCGGCGCCGGCCTCGAGTTCGGGGCGAGCAAGGGCAACGGGACCGATTTCGCGAGGGGATGACGGCTTCTCGTTTACGCCGCGAAAGCGGAGCAATGTTCTGGTAATTTCGTCGCGCAAGCCGGCCATGCCGGGACGCACCACCCCTCGTCATTTATTTAGAGCTTTTCTAGATTGTCGCGCAATAGGACAGCCAGTAGTACTGAAAACGACTTTGCACTTGCCAGACCGGGGCGATATGGCCTTAGCCGGAGTTGAGATTGCTTCGGCGTCGCTTTCTAGGCTTTGACGTGCAGGCTGTTGTGGATCGCGTAGAGAGCGAGTTCCAGACGGTCAGAAACTCCGAGCTTGTCAAAGACATTATGGAGATGATTCTTGACGGTCTGTTCCGTGATGAACATCTTCTCGGCGATTTCTTTGTTCTTGTAACCTTGAGCGATCAGCACAATGATCTCGCGCTCTCGCTGACTGAGCTGCGCGCGTTCTCGCGGGGGCTTGCCGTTCGAATGAATAGCAGGAAATTCGGTCGGAGATGCGAACTGGCGAATGACCGCCGCAGTGGTGTTGGAGTCCAGCCAAATCTCGCCTGCACAGACTTTCTGCAGGCTTTTCTCAACCAGATTGGTTGGCCCTTCCTTAAGAAGAATGCCCGAACAGCCGAGCTTCATGGCGTCGACAAATTCATCCTTGTGGTCAGATGAGGTGAACAGGAGAACTTTCGATCGCGGCGCGCGAGCCTGTAGGCTGCGAATGACCGTCAACCCATCCACTCTTGGCAGCTTGAGATCCATCATGACCACGTCCGGATCAAGGTGGACTGCCTTATCGATTGCTTCCAGCCCATCGACCGCTTCGCCGACAATTTGGACATGCTCATGTTGAGCAATGACGGCGCGTAAGCCTTCTACCACGACAGGCTGACCGTCGGCAATTAGGACTCGGATCGATGTGGACATCCCGAAAACCTCAAAACGCTACAGGCATTCATAGTACCCCTCTATCGAAAGATCCAGGACCTTTCTGCCGTGCCTACGGATTATAGTACTTCGACTATGAATTTTTTCTTTAACTAATTTACTCCAGTACTCAACGCAAATGCGTTTTGGGCCCATAACTTTAGTTCTCTATCGGTTAACTATCACTAATATCGTTTTCGGGTTGAGGGGGAGAATTTGGAGGGAATGAACAATCTGCGTGCGCCGCGCAAAGGAGGAATCACGCCCAGGTGGTTGCCTACAATGGCTAGATGGCTAAATTGTCGATCAAAGATCTCGATTTGAAGGACAAAACGATATTCATGCGGGTGGATTTCAACGTGCCACTGAGCGCGGATGGAAAAGAGATCACGAGCGACAAGCGAATTCGAGAGTCGTTGCCGTCTATTCAATATGCTTTGGAACACTGCGCCGGGGTGGTTCTGGCGAGTCATCTTGGCAGGCCGAAGGGGAAGCGGAAGCCGGAGTTGAGCCTGGCGCCCGTTGCAGTCAGACTTGGCGAATTGCTGGGCCGTCCGGCGACGATGGCGCCGGATTGTGTGGGACCCGAAACGCTGGCGTTAAAACCTAAGCCGGGCGAGGTACTGCTGCTGGAAAACTTGCGCTTTCATGCCGAAGAGGAAGCAAACGACCCCGAATTTTCAAAGCAGCTGGCTGCCATTGCCGACCTATATGTAAATGATGCTTTCGGATCGGCGCACCGGGCGCACGCTTCTACGGTGGGTGTGGTTTCCTATCTTCCGTTGGCGGCGGCGGGCCTTTTGATGGATCGAGAGCTTGAATGGCTCACCAAAGCCAGCAAGAATCCGGAGCATCCTTGTGTCGCCCTCCTGGGCGGAGCGAAAGTCTCGGATAAAATTGAGGTCATTGAGAACTTGCTTCCGGTGGTGGATAAGCTTTTGATCGGAGGCGCCATGGCGTATACCTTTCTTCGCGCCCGTGGCGAGGAAACCGGCAAGTCACTGGTGGAAGAGGATAAGATTGAGCTGGCCAAGCAACTTCTTGCGAGCAGCGGCGAAAAGCTGGAGCTACCGGTGGATCATGTCGTAGTTCGGGAAGTCAAAGCCGGCGCGCCATACACGGTTGTGGATCAGATCGGTTCAGATCAGATTGCGGTCGACATCGGTCCAAAGACCGTTGAGAACTACCAAAAACTCATTAGTGAAGCGAAAACAGTCATCTGGAACGGTCCTATGGGCATTTTTGAGATGAAGCCGTTCGATGAAGGGACAGTTGCTCTAGCCAAGGCAGTAGCGGAGGCGGACGCGATTTCAGTAGTAGGCGGAGGCGATTCCGAGAAAGCAATCCAGAGCGCCGGCGTAGCGGACAAAATAACTCATGTATCAACCGGCGGGGGCGCTTCGCTGGAGTTCCTTGGCGGCAGCGAACTGCCGGGGGTAGAAGCACTTACGGAAAAAGCGGAAGCTCAAGCGATAGCGTAGGCGTGCTGCCCGAGAAACTGACGAATTAAGTCGGAGCAGATTTCAGGCTGGTCCGTGGTCATCACGTGTCCGGCATTCTCGATCAACTCGAACTTTGCGCCTGGGATGAGCTTGGCAACTGCGCGTCCGTTTTCGGGCGGAACCAAACGATCCTGGTCGCCGTGCACAACCAGAGTGGGTATGCGCAGACGGGGAAGGCGGCGATAAGCGCTCCACAGCAGAATTCCGGCGAATTGATTGACGAATCCTTGGGTCGACCAATTGCAGCCCGTCCGAATGCGAAGATCCTCCTCGATTAAGTGAAGAGGGGTGGAATCGGCATAGAGCAGTTTGACGACGGAGCGTTCGCGTTCCTCCCGGTCGCGGGAGGCGCGGCGGGGTACATAGCGAAAATCGGGCCAGCGACCGAAGAGACCGCTGTGGGTGGTACAGGCCAGGATTAAACTGCGAATCATTTCGGGATGTTGGAGAGCCATCTCCTGGGCGATCATTCCGCCCATCGAAGCGCCGACTACGTGGGCGGTGGAGACGCCCGCAGCGGCGAGAACGGCCTTGGCATCGTGCGCCATTTTCGCGATAGAGTAAGGTCCGCGGGGAACGCTACTCCGGCCCACGCCGCGATTATCGAAGAGGATGACCTGATAGAAAGGCAAGAGGGCGGGAAGGATACGAAACCACATCTCATGCGTAAAGCTGAGTCCCATAACGAGCAACACAGGAGGTCCCGTTCCATGGGTTTCCCAGTAGATATCAGCGCCTTCGTTCAGCGTGTACGGCATGTTTTGTCTGACTTTATCCTAAACCTCGTGGCAGGAAGGGATTCGCACCCCTATATCTAGCGTTCCTATAGGATTGTTACTCAACCGGAAGTGTGGCGCGTTCTTTACATCGGGTCCGGCTGTCTGTAGGATGAAAGCACCCCCGAGAAAATCAGGCATAAGAAGGGCGGTTCGTTTTGCTGAAGCTGAAGCGAGTCGAAATACAGGGTTTTAAATCTTTTTACGAGCGCACCGAGATGAAGTTCAACGGCAGCGGCATAGCCGCTGTAGTCGGACCGAACGGTTGCGGTAAATCGAACCTCAGCGATGCAATCAGCTGGGTATTGGGCGAACAGTCGGCAAAGAGTCTGCGCGGGTCGCGGATGGAAGACGTAATCTTTGCCGGCACGCGCGAGAAGAAGCCGCTCAGTATGGCTTCCGTGACCATGACTCTCGTTCCCGGAGAGGCGGCGTTGTTGACGCCTGCCGCTGTCGTTGTTTCTCCTGAAGCGGTTCCGAGCGAAAAGGCGGAAGACACCGAACAAACGGTCGAACCAGGCGTCGATTCGGTGGAGGCGGCGGAAATATCTGAATCTGAAATTCCGCCCAGCGGCAGGGCTGTCAAGTCGGAGCTGGTGAAAGAGGCAGAGCGGCAGGGCGAAATCACAATAACCCGAAGGCTTTACCGCTCCGGTGACAGTGACTACCTAATTAACGGCAAGGGCGCTCGTCTTCGTGACATCCAAGACCTATTTCTCGGAACCGGGCTAGGGCCGGAGAGTTACGCCATTATCGAGCAGGGCCGCATCGGGCAGATTTTGAGCAACAAGCCGCAAGATCGCCGTAACGTGATCGAAGAGGCAGCCGGAATCACGAAGTTTAAGAATCGCAAGCGGCTGGCGGAGGCGCGGCTGGAGAGCGCCAAACAGAATCTGTCGCGCGTCTTCGACATTCTGGAAGAAGTGAACCGTCAGGTTAATTCGCTGAAGCGACAGGCCGCCAAGACGAAGCGCTACGGCGAGCTGAAAACCGAGGCGCTGGGTTACCTGCGGCAGGTGCTCACGGCAAAGTTTCAACTGCTGGAACGTGAGACGGCGAAACTGGTGATTGAGCTGAACCTGGCGTCGACGGAACTGGAGAACACGCAAGGAAGAACTGCCGAACAGGAAAGAGATCAAAAAGGGGTTCAGGAAGCTCTGTATGCAACTGAGCTCGAGCTGACGGAGTCTCGCAAAAGACTGGCCGATCTACGGCTGGAAGCGGAAAGAACGCGAGGGAAAGTCGAATATCAGGCTAAACAGATTCAGCAGATCGAGTTTCGACTGGAAACCGCGGCGCAGGAACAGGAAGCGGCAGTTCGCCAGCAGGCGGACAGGGCAGCGGAACTGGACCGCCACAGCGCAACTCTGGCGACCGTTGAAGCCGGATTAACCGACGCGCGAGATCGATTAGCAACCAAATCTGCAGACCGACAGCAGGCGCAATCGAGACTGGCTGAGCAGGAAAGCGGTTTAGAGGCTTCTCGTCAGCGGGTTCTCAAGCTCCTGAGTGAGTCGTCCGGCTTGAAGAATCGGATTACGCATCTCGAAACCCAGCTCGCCACGACGGAGCGAGACACAGCACGGGCCAAGGCCGAGGAACAACAAGCAGAGAGCGATCGCACTCGAGTAGAGCAGGTCAAGAAGCAGCTTTCCGAAAGTTTGAGAGCCCGTCAAACGGAGCTGATCTCGGTGACGGATCAACACCGGGAAGTAGACGGGCAGCTAGGCGAAAGCCGCTCGCAGCTGGGGGAAGTTCGCCAGACGCTGGATCGTTTGCGGGCCGAGTTTTCGCGTGTGAAGGCGCGCCGCGATTCACTCGAAGAAGTGATTCAGCATCGGAGCTACACGACCGAGACGGTAAAGCGACTGTTTACGGCGGTGGAGCGCGGCAAGACCCAGGATCTGAAGCCGGTGGGTGTTCTGGCGGACTTTCTGGAGGTCGATCCGCAGTATGAGAAAGCGACCGAAGAGTTTCTCCATGAAGAACTGGACTACGTGGTGGTTCGCAATTGGGCTGAGGCGGACCGCGGCATTGAACTGATGCGAGGCGAATTGAGCGGGCGAGCCACGTTCCTGGTGGAAGCCTCTGGGGAAGGAGCTTCGCAGGCCTTGCAATTCTCTACTCCCAGCACAGAGCCCGGAAAGCTCACGAAGCTGACGGACACACTGCGATTCACGAATGGGCTCACTCATATTCCGCTGGACGGCTTAGCGAAGATTACCAATTGTTATGTCGCGACCGACCGGGAGCTGGCACAGCGCTTAGCCGTTGAATTTCCGCACTGCTGGTTTCTGGCGGCAGATGGCGTGAGTTATCACGGTCAGTTGGTGAGTGGCGGCAAGAAGACCGGGGCAGGCCCGCTCGCGCTTAAGAGAGAGCTTCGGGAGGTGAGTCAGCGGGAAACGGTCAAGGGGAAAGAATTGGCCGCAGCCCAAATGGTCTTAACCGATCTCGAGAAGACGATTGCCCGATTGAATGAGCAGCTGGAATATCTGCGCGGACAGCAGCAGGCTCAGGAAAAAGATGTGCTGGCTTTAGATCATGAAGATCGCAAGCTGGCAGAAGAGTTCCAGCGAATTCAAACGCGACTCTCCAATGCTCGTTTAGAACTGGATCGAATTTCGCGAGACCAGGTGAAGCTGGGAGGGAGCATCGATGGCGATCGTACCGCACTGGAACGATCAGAGCTGGCGCGGGCTGAACAAGAGGCAGCTCTCGAATTTGCCCGTGAGGAATTACACGGGCTGCAGGGTGAAGTAGCGCACGCAGGGGAAGAACACGCTACTTTGCGCGCTGACCTGGCCAGTTTAGAAGAGCGGCAGCGGTCAGCCATTGCCAATCGAACACAGTTGGAAAACCAGTTGCGCGACTTGGTGAATCGCCAGTCGCACCTGCAACAAGAAGCGGAGCGATTAGCAGCAGAACGTGTGCAGTTATCCGGCAGTAATGACGATCTGGAAGGGAAACGGGTCGAGGTAGCGGAGGCGATTGCGGCAGGGGATCGGGTCAGCGCCGAATTGTCTGAGAAAGAAGCGGGGTTCAGGGGCCGGCTGGCAGAGTTGGAGGAACAGCTGAAGGCGCTCCGAGCGAAGGCACACGGCATGCAGGAGCATCGATCGGAGTTACAGGTCTCCCTCGCACGAGGCGAATCGGATCTCAAGCACCTGGAGGCAACTTGCCAACAGGAGTGCGAGACCACTTTGACCCAACTTTCGGAGGAAGTGGAAGAGATCCCCGATCTTGCTGTTATCGAAGAGCTGGAGACGAATTACGGGGAAGTGCGGCGCGAGATTGATTCCCTGGGTCCAGTGAATCCGCAGGCTTTGCAGGAATTCGAAGAGGCATCGGAGCGACAGGAGTTTTTGAACGTTCAACGTCAGGACTTGCTCGATTCCATTCGCGATACCGAGACCGCAATTCACGAGATCGATTCCGAATCGAGGAAACGCTTCTCAGAAGCCTTCCGGGCGATCAATGCGAATTTCCGTGAGATGTTCACGACATTGTTTGGCGGCGGCAACGCCGAGATGCGTTTGAACGATGAAGAGAACGTGAGCGAATCGGGAATCGACATTGTCGCCTCTCCGCCCGGAAAGCGATTGCAGAGCGTCCTTTTGCTGTCGGGAGGCGAAAAGTCTTTGACCGCCATGGCGCTGTTGATGGGGATTTTTCAGTACACGCCGAGTCCATTCTGTGTTCTGGACGAGGTGGACGCGCCGCTCGACGAGCCGAATATCGAGCGTTTGACCAGACTGATACGAGAAATGGCAGAGCAGACGCAGTTCATCGTGATTACGCATTCGAAACGCACGATGGAAGCAGCTCAGTCGTTGTATGGGGTGACTATGCAAGAGCCGGGCATCTCGAAGCTGGTATCCGTCAAATTCAGAGAGTTCGCTCAGGAGCGGTCTCTGGCGCCGGAGAAAGCGGAACAGTCAGCAGAAGAGAAACACATGGAAGCCGCCACCGTATAGCGAAAAGAAAAAAGGGGCCGGAGGAGAGGCCCCTTTACCAAAGAAGAGTGTTGTCCGCAGTGCGGTAGACTCTCCTCGGAACTCGTTACTTTGTAATCTATCTTCCACTTACTCAGACGTATACTCCCTGTCAAATGTTGCGCTAGGACATCAAAAATTTCATGCTCAAGCTGCCTTTGTTGCTATTCGCACTCGCCTATTCGCTTTTCGCCGCTGCTCCTCCTAAATCCCTCAATCCACAGGTGCAGGAAGTGGTTTCCGGCGTGTCGGCAGACCACATCGCCGCAATCGAGAAGAAATTAGAGAGCTTTGGAACCAGGAATATTTTTTCCGCAACGGACGACCCTGCGCACGGGGTGGGAGCGGCACGGGAGTGGATCGCGGAACAATTTAAGAGTTATAGTCCGCGCCTGCAGGTCTCGTTCGACAAGCACCGGTTAGCACAACAGACGACCAGGATGCCGGGTAAGGTGGAGATTTGGAACGTGGTGGCAGTTCTTCCCGGCACATCGGAACCGGAGGAGCAGGTTTTGGTCACGGGACACTATGACACTATCAACCTTGTCTATCGGAAGGACGCTTTAGGAAAACGCCAGATGGATGCAGAAGCGACCGCGAAAGCGCCGGCGCCCGGTGTAACAGACGACGGAAGCGGCACGGCTGCCGTTATGGAGTTGGCACGCGTGATGAGCGCCTACCAGTTCCGAAAGACCCTCGTTTTCATTACTTTTGCAGCGGAAGAGTATGGATTGTATGGCAGCGGGCTGTATGCCGAGCAGTCCGCGGCGCGACACGACCAAATCGAGGGAGTGTTTAACAACGACATCATTGGCAGCGACGTGAGCGGCAACGGAAATACTACCAACCGGAGAGTGAACGTTTATTCGGCAGAGCCTGACGATTCGACTTCCCGCGAACTGGCACGGTATTTCAAAGCGATGGCAGAACGATATCGGCCGGGGTTTACGGTTGACTTGGTTCTACGGCATGACCGGTTCGGCCGCGGGGGAGATCACAGTTCGTTTAATGCGGTCGGTTTTCCGGCAGTTCGAGTCACCACGCCTTCTGAAAATTACTCGAATCAGCATACGGCTACGGATACCTTTGCAAGCACGAGTCCGGCTTACGCGACATCAGTTGCAAAGGCGAATGCTGCCGCTGCTGCATCGATGGCGATGGCGCCGAAAGCTCCGGTCATTATGGTTCCCGGTCCTTCAGAAGGCAGGTCATTCGGATCGGCGCTCGGACGCGGGTACGGTGCCGGACGGAACGTCCGGATACGACGCCCTACTCAAGTGGAGTTCGCCGAAACCGGAGCCCGATTTATGGGGCTATTCGGTAGTAATCAGAAAAACAACTTCGTCCGAATGGGAGCGTGAGATTTACGTTGGGAATACACTGCAATATGTGCTGCCGAACGTGAATATTGATGAAGTCGTATTGGGAGTAAAGGCCATCGACAAAGATGGAAACGAGAGCGCCGTCTCTGCTTTCGTCACGCAGCCGTATCAGAAAAAGAAAATCGAAACGTACTAAAAAATACAGCGCGTCCATGGAGAACGCGCTGTTTCGATTGACCTTATGAGCGGTTAAGCTCCTTCAAACACGCTGACGAGCCTCCGAACTCTCGCCATCGCACCTGAAGTGGAGATATGCCAATCTAAGAGCACGTTAAGTGCCACTTGGATTTGCTTCCCAATCGAGTCCCTTTCGCTGTCTTCAGGGAAGAGCGTTGAAGCCCGTTAACGTTTGCGATAGTCATTCCGCTCAAGTAGATAATGGCGTTACCTGAGCGTGAAGCAGAGAAGGAACGAGATGCCCTTGCATGTGACTTCGAGAGTGGAAAATGAGATTGCGATTCTGGTTTTGGAAGGAGCCTTGACGTTAGGACCGACCTTACGTTCGCTTCGCGAAGCGACGTTGGAGGTCTTGAACCAGAATCGTCTGAAGGGTTTGATCGCCGACGTGGCACAGATAACTACAGCGGATAGCGCCGGGTTAGGTGAATTGACTGTAGCCTACACATACACGTCGAAGCGCAGCTGCCGAATCGCCCTGGCGAACGTGAATCCAAATCTGCGCAGCATGCTCGAGATTACTCGCCTAGACGGACTGCTGCCGATGGCAGACGACCTGGAAGCAGCTAAGAAACTAGTGAGCGAGTCTTAGCGGGGCCGATGGACGAGCTCAAGGATCAGGTAAGCGCCAAAGAAATTCTTGAGTTTTGGCATACGGTTGAATTTTTCGTTCCCTACGATCTGGATCGTGTTGCCGAGGGCGCCAATCAGTCTTCCTGGTTAAGCAAGAATGCCTCCCAATCCAGCATTGCCGAAGAACTTCCGTGGGCGATGCGGGCTCTTGAGGGCGTGGCTTACCAGCTCTATCTTGGAGTCTTTGACAGCGGCGACGTCACAGAGGTTTCGAAGCAAGTGGGCCTGGAGGAAGACAGGCCAGTTCGGCAGATTGACAACCAAGAGCGCGGGAGCGAAGCCCGCAATAGACATACCTGTTTTGCCAAGCTGCGAATCGGGCCGGATGGAATCGTAGATTGGCGCCGCTGCTCGGTCTCGACGCTTCCCTGGGCGCTGCATCATTTGAGAGAAAGAAAGCTGCACGAGCTGTCGTCGAGCGCGTGGGAAACGGCAAAATTTGACCTCGGAATGGAGCTCGAGAACTTTGCATCGAGCCTGAAGGGCGAAGGTGAGGCGGACAAGCCTGGCGAGCCGCGAGCGCTTGCCGGCCGGGACATCGTCCGGCTGTCGGAAATTTTATACCGGTGGGCGGGGTATTGGCCTGACCACAGGTTTTTCGGTCTGCTGGAGACGGTTCGATGGAAGGAGGCATCCGATCAAAAACCGAAAGCGAACGAAGAAGCGGCGGAGAGCGTCGACGATGAGGACGAAGCGACAGACGAAAGCACGGGCATCGACATTCTGAACAGTTTTTATCTGGAGGATCTCGAGGAGGCGATTCGGGCATGCGAACGCGGCGATTTCCATGCGCCGCTCGATTTGTATCTTCGTGCGGAAACTGACCGGAAGGTGAATGTGTACTCACAGGAAGGTCGGGAAGCAATCCTGAAGCAGGTACGCCCTCACCTGATGACGGCAGGGCGCTGGCTGGAACCACCCGAACGAATGATGAGCCTGATGCAGCAGTTTGCTATCAACTCCGCTTTCGAACTTCTGGCCGAAACCGGGTTATATGCGGTGAATGGACCGCCTGGAACCGGGAAAACGACGATGCTGCGCGACATGATCGCGGAGAATGTCGTGCGACGGGCGCGCGCACTCGCGGAACTTCCCTACCCGAGGGCGGCCTGGAAGGAGCGGCAACGCGTTTCTTTCCTAAAGGGAGGCTCGTACACAATTGGAATTCCCAAAGATTCACTTACCGGCTTCGAGATGGTGGTGGCTTCGTCCAACAACACCGCGGTCGAGAATATTTCGAAAGAATTGCCCGGCGCCAAGTCGCGAGCGGAACCATGGAAGAGCGTCCAGTATCTTCTTCCGGTTGCGCAAAATATGTTTGCAGTATATCGCCGGGGAAAGCTGGTTCCGCTGAAGGAAAAGGACAAGCCGTGGGGACTGGTGAGTGGAGTTCTTGGCAAGAAGGCAAATCGAAGCCGGATGGTCAGTCGTCTGGTTTTCGATGCGGACGCCGATGAACCGAGAGAGGCAAGAAGAGCCGCCGGCGAGTATCTGAATATTCGCGACTGGGCTGTCAGGTATAACGGACCGAGTTTTCAAGCCGCAAGGAACGCTTTCCAAACAATTGACACCGCTGTGCGGCAGCGCTTGGCGGAGTTGGAAGAGCTTGCCGGCCTTCAAGTAGAGACCAGCGATGAAGCGATTGACGAGTATTGCCGGATCGATGCGGAAGCGGTGGCGAAAGCCGAGCTCGATGTTCGCAATAGGATGGAAAAGCAAGCCGCTGTCGAGCATCAATTGGCTTCGCTCCAAAGCGAGCTGAAGCAGCGGGAGCGGGAAGAGCAAATCCTGAAAGAGCTGAAGCGAGAAAGAAAGAATTGGTGGGCTTTTTGGGCGACCGGAGGAAGGCGGGAGCATGACCGAAAAGTTCACGAGAACCTGGAGGTTCAACTTCATCTGGCCGAAGAAATCAGGCAAGGAACGGAAGAGTTGCGAACGATCATCTCGCCGCAGTGTGAAGGGGCCGCGGAAGCATTGGCCACAGCACAAGCAAGGAGCGCACAGCGGAAAATTGAGATCGAAGAGCGACGGACAAGATCCTTGCGCCTGCGCGAAAAGTTTGCTGGACTGACCCGCCCCGCTTCGCTCGACGACCTGGAGAACGACGCCTACCAGAAAGACGGCTTGTGGCAAGACCAAAAGCTGAATCAGATCCGGTCCGATTTATTTGCGGCAGCGTTACAGCTACATGAGTCCTGGCTCGCCTCGGTTTTGAGAAAAGGTCAAGGCTTTCGTCCGAACGTAATCGCAATCGCTAAGCTGCTCGACGGCAAAGTGCCGCAAAATCCGGAACATGTTCTCGCGATCTGGCAAAGCCTGTTCTTAATTGTCCCAGTGATCTCTTCGACGTTTGCATCGTTTCAAAGACAGTTTCGAGGCCTGCCGGCGAAATCGCTGGGGTGGCTGTTTGTGGACGAGGCGGGTCAGGCTGTGCCGCAAGCGGCGGTCGGAGCTCTTCGAAAAGCCAGGCGAGCTTTGGTGATCGGCGATCCGATGCAAATCGAACCGATCTTTGAGGTTCCGATCAAACTCGTGGAGCAACTCGCTAACGGAGACGACCGCCTTATTCGCAAGTATGCGCCCCATCAGACTTCGGTCCAGGTTCTGGCCGACAACGCCAATGAGCACGGCGCCTATGGGGAGCGAGAAGAGCAACGCACCTGGATTGGCAGTCCCCTTCGGGTCCATCGACGTTGCTCCGATCCCATGTTTCGCGTGGCGAATCAGATTGCCTACCAGAACACGATGATTCGCGGCAAGATCGAATCGTCTTTCTACAGCGCTGAACAAAAAAGTTGTTGGTTCGACGTTGGCGGTGCGGTCATCGATCACCAATATGTACCGGCGCAGGGCCGTTTAGTTGTCGACCAAATCGCAGCACAATATCTACGCAATTCGAACCGGCTGCCAGCAGTTTATATAATTTCTCCGTTCAGGAGAGTAGCGGATAGAATACGAGCCCTATTGTTGGATGAAGAAGAGTGGAGACGGCGAATTGGCAGTCGCTGCGAGGGTCCGAAGGCGGAAGATCTGCGCCTCTGGGTGACAAAGCACGTCGGAACAGTTCATACCTTTCAAGGCAAAGAAGAGGATACGGTCTTCTTTGTTTTAGGCGCCGACCGGCAGTCGCCAGGATCAGTAGCCTGGGCAGTTGCCAAACCGAATCTGCTAAATGTAGCGCTTACTCGGGCGAAGGAGAATATCTATATCGTGGGCGACCGGAACCTGTGGGGCAGTAAGCGATACTTTGTTGAGATTGCAGACCAGCTGAAGCCGGCTCCCACCGTTCATGCCAGAGGACAAAACGGGTGAGTGCGCTCGAAATTCCTACGGGCGAGGACTCCAGTGAGGTGACGTGCGGCTCCAAGAGCCTGAAGCTGACCAACCTGCAAAAAGTATTCTGGCCGCAGCTGGGCAAGACCAAACGGGATCTTCTCGCCTACTACTCGGCAATCTCAGACGTGCTCGTGCCGCATTTGAAGGAAAGAGCTACCGTGATGAAGCGCTATCCGAACGGCATCTCGGGTAAGTTCTTCTTCATGAAAAGAACGCCTGACTATAAGCCAGACTGGCTTGAGACCTGTTCCATAGAGCATCGCTCCGGGAACGTCATCGATTTCCCGATTGTGCAAGACGAAGCGTCGCTGCTGTGGATTGTGAATCTCGGATGTATCGATCTCAATCCGTGGTACTCGCGGTGTGACGACGTGAATCGACCGGATGTGCTGCACTTCGATCTCGATCCTGTTCCTCCGGCCGAATTCCCTCAAGTTCGGGAGACTGCATTGCTCGTGAAAGCGTATCTCGATGAACGCCGCGTAAAAAGTTATCCGAAGACGACCGGTTCACGCGGCATCCACATCTACGTTCCGATCGAACGCGGGCCTCTGCAGAAAGAAGTCTGGACCGTCGCCAAACGGGTAGCATTGTCCTTGGCCAAAGAGCATGCCAACGTAATTACAGCCGAATATAGAATTGCAAAACGGCCGGCGGGACGAGTGCTGGTAGATTACAACCAAAATGCATGGGGCCGAACCCTGGCGTCGGTCTATTCAGTGCGTCCAAAACCACTGGCAACGGGATCGGCTCCGGTCAGTTGGGAAGAGGTTGAAAAAGGAATCGGACTGGAGGACTTTACCATGGAGACTATGCCGGAGCGGGTAGCGAAGCTGGGCGATCTTTACGGACCCATTCTGTCGAAGCGCTCCCGGTGCTCAATTGAGGCGCTCTCATGACTCTGCCCCTGCAAACCGATTTCGCTGCCATGGAAGCCGAGACGGCGAAAGCAATTCCGCAAGGAGTGGAGTGGCAGTACGAACCGAAGTGGGACGGCTTTCGCTGTCTTGCGTTTCGGGACGGTGAGCAGGTACATCTCACTTCGAAGTCAAGCCAGCCCCTGGCGCGCTATTTCCCCGAGATCGTGCAAGCCTTATTGCATTTGAAAGCGGAGCGCTTCGTGTTGGATGGCGAATTGGTGGTCACGCAGGAACGCACTCTGGATTTCGATGCTTTGTTGCAGCGGATTCATCCGGCCGAAAGCCGAATCCGCAAGCTTGCCGAGGAGACACCCGCCACGCTGGTTTTGTTTGACTGCTTGGTCGATGCAAGCGGGACGGACTTAACCGGACAAGTGCTATCCGATCGGCGCAAGAGTCTGGAAGCGTTCGCTCATACCCATCTAAGAGGGCAAGCGCTGATTCGGCTTTCGCCACAAACAACAGACATCGAAATCGCTAAGTCCTGGTACCAGCAACTGGCTGGTCCACTGGATGGCGTGATTGCCAAGCGGATCGATCGCGGGTATGCCTCTGGCGAGCGAAATTCCATGCTCAAGATCAAGAATCTTCGTACGGCGGACTGCTTGGTGGGCGGATTCCGCTATGGCTCGAAGGCGAAGCTGGTCGGTTCGCTGCTTTTGGGTTTGTACGATGAGGCCGGCCTACTGAATCATGTCGGCTTTACTTCGGGTTTGGCGAGTGTAGATAAGCCGGAGTTGACGAAAAGGTTGGAGTCTCTGGTTGAGCCTCCCGGCTTTACGGGCGCCGCCCCAGGTGGACCCAGCCGCTGGAGCACCGAGCGGAGCGCCGAATGGCAACCACTTGCGCCGAAACTCGTGGTGGAAGTGCAATACGATCACTTCTCGGGTGCGCGTTTCCGGCACGGCACAAAGCTGTTGCATTGGCGCCCGGACAAGCGACCGCTAGACTGCACAGTTTCACAAGTTCGGAAAGAGAGCGGGTCGGCTTTGACGCTGCTCGACTGACGATTGGGAATCGAAGGCCGCAAAAGCCTGCGCAAATTCGAGAAAGTGCCGTACACTCAGAGCGGAGACTACACCGCATTGAGCGCCGCTGCAACCGCCTTCCCGGAAATTCAGATTCAACAGAAAGAGCGCCAAGGGCGTAAGGCGCGCCTTCAATTTGGCCGCGAGCAGCGCAATCGGATCAGCCGAAGCTCACTCAGCAAACTGCGGGAGCACAAGCGAAGTTTTGACCCGATCGAAGTGCTCTTAGACAACAAAGACGGCCGGATTGCGAAGCTGTTGCCAATTAAATATTCCCGCATGGCGGCCTCTCCATTTGCCTTTTTCCGAGGCGCCGTCTCGATCATGGCGGCAGATCTGGCGCATGGCTCGCATACCAACGTGATGGTCCAGCTATGCGGCGATGCTCATGTCCAGAACCTCGGCTCCTTTGAGGGACCGGACGGCAGGCTGGTCTTCGACATCAATGACTTCGACGAAACAATCGAAGGGCCTTGGGAATGGGATGTAAAACGAATGGCGGCCAGCATTCTATTGGCTGGGCTGGAGTCCGATCATACTCGGAGCGAATGCGAGGAAGCCGTTGAAGTTTTCGTCTCTGCCTACTGCAAGCTGATTGAGGAACTGGCGGATCTGCCGGTCCTGGTCGCGGCGCGGTACCAGGTTCATCGCGCCAAAAAAGCACAAGCTGTGTCGGCGGCTCTGGCGCAGGCAGAACGGGCTTCGCCGGCTGATCTGGTACACAAATACACCGAAAAATCTGCAACTGGAAAAACGCACTTCAAGAAGGTGGAGCATGCGTTATGGAGACTGGCAGGAAAGCAGCGGGCGGAAGCGCTCGAAGGATTGCCGGTATACCGCGAGTCTTTGACTTCGGACAGGCTTCATTTATTTAGCTTTTTTCGGGCGCAGGATGTCGGTTTCAAGATTGTGGGCACCGGCAGTGTCGGCCTGAGAGACTTTGTTGTCTTGATGTATGGCAATGGACTGAAAGACCCTCTGTTCCTGCAGATTAAACAGGAAGTGGCCTCAGCCTATGCCGCTTACCTGCCGACCTCCAGCTATACGCACCAGGGAAAGAGAGTTGCTGAAGGACAACGACGCATTCAGCCGTTGTCGGATCCGTTGCTTGGATGGACGCGGGCCGGAGAACACGACTTCGTAGTTCGCCAGCTGAATGACCATAAAGGCACTGTGGATTTAGCGCATCTACGTGGGCCTGGGTTGAGCAGCTTGGGCGAGATTGCCGGCGAACTGCTGGCCAGAGGTCATGCGCGGTCAGGAGATGCCTTGATGATCAAGGGCTACATCGGACCGGCCGACAAGGTTGTGAAAGCAATCGTCAAGTACGGATGCGATTATGCGGCGCAAACTCAGTCCGATTTCGAAGCTTTCCAGAAGGACGTCCGAAGCGAGCGAATTAAGACCGCCGCTCAGTAACCTAAAAAGACAACGGCCCGGAATCCGAAGGATCCGGGCCGATTCACATAAAGCTGAAGTAAGCTTGGCTTACTTGGTGCTGGTAGCGGTTGTGCTGCCTTCAGTGGTGCCCTTCGGGCTCTTCTTGACTTTCTTCTTGTGAGTCTTCTTGGAAGACATTGTGTCGGTGCTGGTGTTTTGTGCGGGGCTCTTATGAGCGGCGGCCGGAGCTGCCACTAAAAAAGGAACCGCAAATACGGTCAAGAGAGATGATGCAAACAGTTTTTTCATTTTATTTTCTCCTTCAGTCAGTGGCGGACCCGAGGGCAGGCAGAGCCGAGTATTGTTGTTTGAAGTTCATTCTTTTCTCGTTTCTGGCCGGCTTCTCTCGCCGCTCACAATCCTACTTTGAAGCATCTGAGCAAAAAGCGCCATCACGTCTGATAGCGAATCTCTATCCCTTATTTACGGGATAGCCGAACTGCGTTGTTAATGAAAGAATCATCGTCGTGGCCCCCCAAAATTCAATTTCGCGAGCGCACTTGCAGCGTCTGTTATTGCTGGGCCTCTGTCTTTCGGTATTGCTCCTGCTGTCGGCCCTTCTAGTAGCGCTTCGTACGGTTCGCCAGATTGACCTGAACACCCAGGTTTTCACAGACCGGCAGGCGCTCGCGAAGGGCGCTATCGACGATATCGAGCGGCAACAGGCGGAGCTGAATTCCAACTGGGTCACGCTGGCACGGCGCAGTGACCTGGTCAAGCGCGAGGAAATTCTAAATCAGCTCACTCAATCGCGCGAACAGATGAGTACAGCGCTTGAATCGGCTTACGAGCAAGCCGAACTGCTGCGCGAAAGCATTTACCAGGAGGGACACGGGCTGCTGCGTTGGACGGTCTGGATCTTTTGCACCTGCGTCGGCCTTTCGTTGCTCTGTGCGACTTGGGTTGTGCGCGCATCGGCTAGCCTGTTTCGTCGATTGGAGCAGCAGGCGGATGCGCTGACACAGCTGCAGTATCAGTTTCTCGAGACACAGGAGGGTGTGGCGCGGCGCTTTTCGCATGAGCTCCATGACGAATTGGGACAAGCGCTTACGGCAGTAAAAGCCAACTTGTCGGCGCTCCGAATGAATACCCCGGACAACGGGCGCGTTCGTGATTGCATGCAGTTGGTCGACCAGGCGATTAAAGACGTTCGCGAAATGTCGCAACTGTTGCGTCCGACGGTCCTCGATGACTTCGGTTTGGACGCGGCGCTTCGCTCCCTGACGGAAAGCTTTGGAGAGCGAACCGGCACTGCCGTGAAATACCAAAGCGATCTGGGCGGTCAGCGATTGCGAGACGAAACAGAAACTCATCTGTATCGGATTGCACAGGAAGCCTTAACCAACGTGGCCCGTCATTCAGGAGCTAGCGCCGTTGTGATTAAGTTAGAGCGGAAGGGTGACGGCCTGATTTTGACCATTCGAGATAATGGCAAGGGCTTTAACTTCTTGGCGCGGCAATCATCATCGGGTCTGGGTCTAGCCGGAATGGAAACGAGAGCGCGCGGATGCGGCGGGGTGTTGAGAGTGAACGCTGCAATCGGCAAGGGAGTAGAGATAGAGGTCGCGTGTCCGAACGCTCGATAAAGATTCTTTTAGCTGACGACCACACCATTGTTCGACAAGGGCTGAAGCTCATTCTTTCTGCGCAAACCGATCTCGAGGTAGTGGGCGAGGCCGCCAACGGTCGTGAGGCCGTGGATCTTGCTCAAAAACTACGGCCCGATCTTGTTCTGATGGATGTGGCAATGCCTGAGTTGAACGGCATTGAAGCGACGCGGCGCATGGTGGAGGCAAACTCACGCCTCAAAGTGCTGGTGCTCAGTATGCACAAAGAGGCTGTCTATGTGCGGGAGATTCTCCGTGCCGGAGCGCGCGGTTACATTCTGAAAGACGCCATCGACACGGAGCTGTTAAGCGCGGTTCGTTCGGTTGCCAAGGGCGACGGTTATATCAGCCCTGCCGTATCGGGCGCCTTGCTGAACGACTACCGCAAGGACGTCACGGATCCGGTGGACTTACTTTCGGGTCGTGAGAGGGAAGTTCTGCAGCTGATAGCAGAAGGCAAGACGAACAAAGAGATCGCCACCCGATTGAACTTGAGCGTATACACAGTGGATTCGCATCGCGGCAAGATCATGGAGAAACTAAACTTGCACAGCACGGGTGAATTGGTGCGCTTTGCCTTGAAACACGGACTCGCTGACTAAAGGCGAGCGTTCCCGCAACGTCGCAAAGCTATCGAGGATAGGGATGGCCGCGCAAAGTAGCGAATGCGCGGTAGATCTGTTCGGTCAGCATGGCGCGTGCGAGCTCATGCGGGAAGGTCATTGCCGAAAGGGAGAGCAGCAAATCGGCGCGTCCCTTCCAATCGACTGGCAGACCGTCGTGTCCGCCAATTAAAAACACCAGGTCATGCGATTCCAGTTCGGCGCGTTCAAAAATCCGGGCAAACTGTCGGGAATCGAAGTTCCGGCCGCCCGGATCGAGAAAAATCTTCCTCGCCGACGGATGCCTTCCGAAAAGATCGAAACGCTTGGGAACAATTTCGCGCATTTCACCGTCGGCATAGCGATTCGTACGCTTCAGAAATTCGGCCGCGATGGCGTTGGCCTGCGCGTCGCGGGGCTTTCCGATGTAGTACACATAGAACTTCATATCTTAAACTTGAGACACGAGCTAAGTGCCCGCTTGCAAAGCACATACGCAAAGGATATGTTGAAATACGAACTTGAGTGCTTTCTGAAGTGTAGCGGGCGCTCGATCGCTATTTGGGAGGCAGATAGTGGCTTCAACGGTCTGGAAAGGCTACATTACCTTCGGGCTCATCACCATTCCGGTGCGATTATTCGCAGCGGCCAGGACCGAACGGATCGGTTTCAACCAGCTTCATGGAGTCTGTGGAAGCCGTATCAAGCAGCAGACGTTTTGTCCCCGCTGTGAACGTGTTGTCGAACGCAGCGAACTGGTAAAGGGTTACGAAGTCGAGAAAGACCGTTACGTTGTTGTGAACGACGATGAGATCAAGAACATCGCTCCCGCTTCGGGTGACACGATGGAGATCTTCGAGTTCGTGAGGGCAGAGGGTGTCGACCCGATCTACTATGACGCCTCCTACTTCATGGTGCCCGAAGATGCAGGGAGGAAAGCATATCACCTGCTGTTAGAGACGATGCAGAAATCGGGCTACAGCGCGGTTGCAAAGATCGCCATGCATCAGCGCGAATATACCGTGATAGTCAGACCCCACTCCGACGGTCTCCTCTTGCACACGATGTTTTATCCCGAAGAAGTCCGCGAGATAGCGGAGTTTCACAAGGACCCCAATATTCAGGTGCGGCCCCAGGAAGTTGCGCTCGCCGAGAAGTTGGTCGAGGGGCTGGCGACCGACTTCGATCCCTCCAAGTATCACGATGACTATCAAGGGCGGCTCATGCAAATGATAGAAGCCAAGCGTGAGGGTATGACAGTAGAGGAATCGGCGCCGAGAAAGCTGGCGCCGGTGATCGATTTGATGCAAGCGCTCCAAAAGAGCCTGGGAGATCTGCCCAAGAAGAAGCCTGCCACCAAAGCAGCCGAAAGCAGATCTGAGGCGTCTGTCGAGAAGAAGTCGAATAAGCGCACCGCCAGCGGATAGCCTTCAACCTCGAAAACCGGACCGCATCGAATGAGCGCCCAAAGTAATCTCTCACCTATGCAGCGGCCGACTTTCGACCCGGGATTAACCCAGAAATACACGGGCGTCCTAAAACGCACGATCAATGAAAACGGTGAGTTTAACGTCCGAAGGGGCGATATCACTTTACGTGACCGTCATCCCTATTTGTTTCTAATCAGCACGTCCTGGACGACTTTTTTCTTGATCGTCGTCATCGCTTTTTCGATTTGCAATTTGCTGTTCGCCGCTCTGTATATAGAGGTGGGGATAGACCATCTGAAGGGCGCCGAATCTCCCCGGCACTGGGAGGAGATGCTTAACGCTTTCTTCTTCAGTACACACACGCTTACAACAGTCGGCTACGGCAACATCGTGCCGGTTGGACCCGCTGCCAATGGCTTGGCGGCTTTCGAGGCATTGGTCGGACTTACCGGTTTCGCGATCATAACCGGACTAGTCTTCGGGCGCTTCTCCCGGCCTTCAGCCCGGATCGCCTTCAGCAAGATGATGCTTGTGACTCCTTACCAGGATGGAGTCAGTCTGCAGTTTAGAATCGTCAACCGGCGCAGCAACAATATCCTGGACCTGGGCGCGAAATTGTTGTTAATGACTGTCGAAAACTGCGAAGGCGTCTTAACACGAAGGTTCGTTCCCCTCGAGTTAGAACGAGACAGCCTCCTATTTTTTCCACTGACCTGGACAGTAGTTCATCCGATCACACCCGGCAGTCCGTTATACGGAAAAACTCAACGTGATTTAGAACAGTTACAAGCCGAAGTATTGATCCTGTTGAAAGGCTTCGATGAGACGTTCGCGCAAACGATCAACACTCGATTCTCTTACCGCTATGACGAGATTTTTTGGGGTGGTAAATTTACCCAGGCGTTCGAAGTCGAAACCGACGGCGATCTACGGCTCGAAATCAGAAGAGTGGGCGATTTCGAACGTGTCACGCTTCCCCGGCTGGAATAATCCTTAGCTCGATAACATGGATCAGTGATTGATCCCCACTGCCTATTCTGCCAGATCACCGCGGGCGACCTTCCAGGATACGTTGTATACAGAGACTCGAACTCGATTGCTTTCCTGGACAGCCGCCCATTGTTTCCTGGGCACGTACTTCTTTGCCCCCAGTCTCACTACGAAACACTAACTGACCTGCCGCCCGACCTTGCGGCGAGCTTGATGATTAACACTCAGTTGTTGACCAGAGCCGTGGAGGGCGCTCTGGATGCAGAGGGGAGTTTTCTGGCAGTTAACAATCGTGTGAGCCAAACGGTACCGCACCTTCACATTCACATCGTGCCCAGAAGACGGAGAGACGGGTTAAGAGGATTCTTCTGGCCGCGGCAGAACTATCGTGATGATGACGCGATGGAAGCGGTTCGTGACGCGATTGAGCGCGAGGTACAAAAGCTGCTGAGCTGAGAGTTAGGAATGTATCAAAGCGCAATCTGAGATGATCCCTTCGCGAGCGCATCCAGAATAATCTCCCGGTTTCGAGCACCGCGTTCGAGCGCGGCATCTTGTGCGATGCGAAATACAATCATCCCGATGGCGAACTCCACCGCGAATACGGCAAAGAGCGCATAGTCGTTTTGCAGAGCCCATCCGGCAAGAAATGCGAACCCGACAAGAAGAAAAGCACTGAGCGAACAGGCGGCCAGCCATAGCTGGATCTGTCCACCCGCTTGCTTTCGGAGCGTTTGAGTAGGATCGATCGGGCGTGGGATGCTGACGGAGCTCAGGTTTCCCGCCGCAAGGAAAAATACGCTCACCACCAAAGAGGCGGCTACAGCAATCCCAAAGCTCCTGAAGGTAATCGGAAATCGGAGCAAAAACGCAACCAGACAGACGATCGCGCTTTGAACGGCGATGAAGAAAATTGCCACTGCATTCTTTGCTCTGAATACCGCTCGCAAAGGCATCGGCGCCGCAAAATAAATCTGCGCGGCGGCGCGGTCGAGGCCAAATATATTCCAGAGCAAGGTGTCGCTCAACAGAAGCAGTCCGTAAATATTGACCACCAACAAAAAGTTTTCTTTTACGAACTGCGTTCCCGATGTCTCAAATGCGAGTGGAATAAAAATGATTACGCTGAAAAGACAGGCCATTCCAAATACAACTCTGAAGCGTGGCATGCGAAGTAAAGTACGAATCTCTTTCTCGACGAGCGCTGCGACCGGGTCGGCAAATAATCGGTTCGGCAGGCCGAATGCGAGTTCGACAGGATTGCCTCTCCGTGATCGATCGCTGCCCCTACTTGTCCCGCCCTGAAGTAAATCCTCCTCTCGCAGTGTCTTCGTGAACTGCCGGCGAGCAACCAGATAAGCCGCCAAAGTCCAGACCATAACAGCGACAATAGGCAAAATGGAAAAATGCGCCCTACTAAGCGTGGCAATAGCCTGCCAAGGCATTCCGATGGCGGTTGCCGATTTCGCCAGGATGTGATTCACCTGCGAGTGGAATCTGGTATGCAGAAAAAAAGAAGGAAGCGTGCTGAGACTGATCAGGCCAATCGAGAACAGTTCTCGAAACCTTCTATTACGGAAGGAGTGAAGGATCGTTTCACGGAGCGCCAGCGCACAAAAAAGATTAAACGGAACGAAGGCGAAAAGCCATAACGGGGCAAGGAGCGCCACCTGCGGATTGCGCATCAAGCCGATGCATGCGCCTGTCAGCAAAAATAACACCTCAAAGGCTGTCGAAATTCGTAAGGACACCTCGATCGAGAAAAGTTTTCCGGTCGATATAGGATAAACCTGGAGCTTCTTCAGATCGAGCGACCAGCCGCCAGTGAGGGTGAACAAGGGCACTATCTGCCAAAACAAAAACGCACCGAGCAAGCCTCTCGATAACCAACGATCGATAATCGCCACGGGCGCACTCGCAAGAAACGTCGCCAGCGCATAAGCCAGCGCGCAGAAGAGTCCGTACCAGACAAGAGTCAACAGGGCCATCAAGACCGAACCAACACCCGTCCGGGGCAGATGATTTCGGATGATCCGTGTCTGCGCCCATGCAATTACCGGAATCTGTCGCCACATGGCTGCTCACAGCCAGTCTAATGTTTCGTTATGACGCGTTCCGCCTACGTGATGAACAAAAATCTCTTCGAGTGTACTGGCGCCCTCTGCCGTTTGCCGGCGCAGCTCGGCGATAGTTCCGCTCAATTCCACTTTTCCGCGTTTTAAGATAGCGACTGTGTCGCAGAGCCGCTCAACCACTTCGAGTACGTGCGAGGTGAGAAAAACAGTGGCGCCGCGCCGTACCTGTTCCACCAGCACATCTTTCATTAAACGCGCTCCGACGGCGTCCACCCCTTCGAAAGGTTCATCCATGAGAAATAATCGAGGTCGATGAATCAACGCCGCTCCCATGGCGAGCCTCTTCCGCATTCCCTTCGAGTATTCCCCGATCAGCTTGCGTCGATTCTCATCGAGCTCGAATAAAGCCAGCAGTTCCCTTCCCCGTTCTTTCGCAACGGAGCGTTCGAGCGAGTAGATACGTCCCACAAATTCCAGGTATTCGGCACCTGTAAGATAGTCGAACAACAGCGTATCGTCCGGCACGAGACCGACCTGTTCGCGAATAGCGAGCGATTGATCCGACATCCGCATTCCGAGGATCTCCACGCTGCCGGAAGTCGGCTGGGTCAGGCCCATCAGAATCTTGATGGTCGTCGTTTTCCCCGCCCCGTTTGGCCCCAGGAAACCGAAAAAAGAGCCTCGCGGAACCGTGATGGAGAGACCGTCTACGGCGTGAAAGCCGTTGTAGACTTTGTGCAGATCGAGAATGGAGATCGCCGGTGCAGCAGCCGGAGAGTCTTCCGGGATCCTGCTGCCGGCTGTTCGGCTCTCCGCTTCCATTTAAGGCTGTGGAGTCGGTTGCGACCCACGCAAGGAGGCCAGCAGCGTTCCGGTCTGTCGAAGGATGGCGAGTCTGGTGCGAGTCAATTGCGATTCAGCCTGATACAGTGCGATCCAGCGGTCACTTTCTTCCACCCGTGCTTGCTCTAAGCTACTCAATGACGCTCTACCCTCTCCATTTTGCGCCAGGAGCACCGTCAGACGTTCGCGTGTCAAATCCAGCTGCTTACGCGTAAGATCTCGAATCTCGGCGGCCTTTTGGTAGAGCTGATAGCTGCGGCGCGTATCGGCGATGATTCGATTGCGGGTCTGGTCCATCTGAATCCGGAGTTTCCTCAAGTCGGTTGAAGATTGATCCGCCATAGCTTTGGACGCAGACCCGACCAGCAAAGGAATCTTGATTGATGCCCCTAGTTGCGTGTTATTCCGCTGAAACTTCTGAAAGTAATCTTGGTAATTTGCTTTTGTGAACAAAGCGTACTGTGCCACTAAGTCTACCTGAGGCAAGCGCTCCGCCTTGTAAGATCGTATGTCAAGCTGCTTTGCCAGCACATTAGCCTGCATTTGGCGCAGCTCCCGGCTGTTTCGCAAAGCCAAATCGGCAGCTTCACTTTCAGAACTCGGAGTTACAATCGCCACCTGATCCGAATCGACTGGCTTCACTCGCTCCGTTGCGGAGTATCCGAGAGTAATCGCCAGCAGCATCTCGTAATAGTCGGCGTCCAGCCTGGATGAATCCAGCCGCTCCTGTGACAAGGCAAGGTTCACACCAGCCTGCTTTTCATCAAGCGGAAGTTCTGTTCCTTCCGAAACCGCCGCACTCATGGCCTGTACTACGTTCTTGAGACTCGGTATCTGGTTGCCGAGAGTCGTGCTCTCGTGTTCGCTTTGGCTGGCATTTAAGAAGAGATCCGCGGTTTGATACGCCACCTCCTCGCTCTTCCCTTGTGCCGCAAACTGGGCGCCATGAGCGAGTTCGCGTGCGGCGGCAATCTTGTAGTTGTACGGCTGATTAAACAGCGCCATGTCCGTCTTCATTTCAAACAGAGCCGGCGCATTTCCTTCGATCGAGTTGGGATAGCCATATGTATAGGCCAAGCCGCTTCCCCCATAAACCTTCGGGCGGAAAGGGTTTTGCGCGATTCTGATGTCCTGTTGCGACCGCTCCTCATCAAGGCGCGACAGAACCACATCCGGATTCTGACGGGAAGCAACATCAAGGCATTGCGGAAGCGTAAGAGGATGCACCTCCGCATAAGCGACGGATGAAAAGAGGAGTAAAGCGAAACTACAACTTAGACTGCACACTCACCTATGCTATCTTGACCAAACGACAAACGCACTAGCGGGAACAGAGCAAATTCAAGAACGCGCTTCCGTCGGGCGCGGCTCAGATACAAGCCTGGAGCATTTGCAAAAGTCACTGAGCCACGACCAAAAGGGGAGTGGAATGTTAGTGCGTGGACCTAGGAGTGCCTGGGGTCGTGCCTGGGGTCGTACCGGGCGTCATTGCTCCAGGAGTCCTTGTTGGCGCCGGCGGCACAGGCGCGCCGCTGGCCGAGGACTTATCGTACAGGCCAATAATGTCCTGCGTAATGTCGATTCCGCTCGAAGCATAGATCAACGGAGTATTCGGATTACTGTCGTCGAGAATCATGGTGTAGCCATTGTCTTTGGCATACTTCTCAATCACGGCCATCATGCGTTGGCCCAGACTCTGCAGCAATTGCTGCTGTTGTCCGTTCCACTCTTCTTGCGCGTCTTGGGCATCGCGCTGCAAACGCCGTTTCTTCTCGTCGATATCGCGTTCCATCTGAGTGCGCTTTTCCTCGCTCATCAACGTGCCGCCTTTGCGGAGTTGATCCTCCATCTGGGTGACTTCGGAATTGCGGGAATCGAGGTCCTTTTTCTTGGGCGCGAATTTCGTTTGTAGTTCTTGGGAGGCCTTCTGGCCGTCCTTGGTACCCACGATCGCACCTTGCACACTGATTACGCCGACTTTTTGCTGCTGTGCAAAACCGCAGAAGGCCATGGACAACAAAGCCACCGCCGAGATTAAACTGCTTCTCATTACCATCTAAAAACTTCCTGCTTTCTCACGTGGTTCTTATTATCGTCACACACTCGCCACCGCGCCTGTTAACAAGTTAGACGGACGGTTAGAATGTCCGCCCGATCGAGAATCTAAATGCATGTCGGGGTTCATCGTAAGGAATTGCTTGTCCAAACGACTGAATCGCGCTCTCATAAGTCGCGGCGTTCGGAAAAGCCGAGCGCTGCGCCACTATCGGCGGTTGTAAATTGGTGTTAACAACACTCAGATTATACGCCCAGTAAAGGCGGAATGGCGCATTCACTACGGGCATCAGTACCTGGAGTTCGAGCCCGGCCGAGACGCGGGGCTTCTGGGTGTCCGGAGCGATGTAGGCGCGCGCATCGAAGTTCGCCTGCGTAAACTCGCTGTTCAGTTGTTGCACACGGTCAGCATTCAAGCCGAGCTGGCTGGGAAGAGTCAGCTTATCGATACCCGCATCGACGAACGGCGCCAGAGTTACCGGACCGACAATCGGAATTCTGTATTCGTAGTTGAAGACGGAATAGGTGTCGCCGCCCGGCAGAATCAGCTGATAAGTCGGAATTGTCTGCGTGACTTGCGACAAGCTTGTACTTCCATCGGAATTGACGATTCGCTGGACGCGCGGCGTACCATCGTTATTCAAGACAGTAACTTGCGTATCCGTCGGAATAAACGCAATTGGACTGATGCTCAGGATGTCGAAACCACGGACGTCTGTCTCGCCGCCCATATAGAACCGGCTGTAAGGTGGCGCTACCTTCCCGCCAAACCCTGTGATAAAGCGGGTGGCAAGGTGGAAACCCATCACGTTGCTCTTCCAAATGCCGCGACGGAAGTAAGCAATATCGAAGGTGGGCGTCAAAGTATTTACGTTGCCTCCCAACACGCTGCCGGAGAAGCCGAACGAAAAGTTCACCCGTAATCCCTTGGTCGGGATGATCGGATGATTTACGGTATTGTAGGCAAACGTAGGTGTAATCGTGCTGGTGTTAATGCCGTTCAGCGAATTACAACTGCTGGTCGAAACCACTGTTGAAGAGACCCGGCAATTCGGTTTAAGCGAACTGGGACCGCCAACACCCTGGAAGTCAAGATACTCGAAGTATTGCTCGGCTGCACTGGTTAGCGGGCTAATTGAGTTCTCACTATAGCCGTAAGTCAATCCGACTCGCGCGAAACTCCGTCTCAGCTGATAGCTGCTGAACACCGTAAATCCTCGGCCATTCGTGACGTAATTTAAGAGGTTGCATCCAGTCTGGCCAGTCGGACAACCGACTGAGCCAATCTGGTTGTAATAGCCAATTAAATTCTGCCCGGCCAGAACGGATTGCTGTTGTCCCTGGTCGTAACTGTACCGTTGGTAAAAAATGTTGAAACCGGCCTGAATCGGCTTATCGAATAAGTAAGGCTCCGTAAAGCCGAAAGAAACACTGCTGAGAAGCGTTCCGATTTGAGTATTCAAGCTCAAAGTCTCACCCAAGCCAAGAAAGTTGTTAGTCGAATAGGAGAAGCCGATGAAGCTTCCCGAAATACCAGACACGCCTCCGTTCAATTGAATCGAGTTCTTCCCGCGCTCCTTCAATTTCACCAGCAAGTCGACCGTATTGCTTTTGGTGTCGCGAGTGATGCTGGCCGCGTCTTCCGCCTTCAGGGGCTCGAAGTAGCCCAACTGGTTCAATCGTAGAACGCTAGTCTCCCACAGCCGGTGGCTGAAGAGATCGCCTTCGTCAATCAGTAACTCTCGTCGAATTACACGATCACGAGTCGTCGTATTACCTTGAAAGTCAATTCGGCGAACGAAGAACTGGTGACCTTCATCCACATCGATGGTGAGGTCTACTTGCGGCTTGCCGGGCACTGTCTCCGGATCGGGCGACGGCACAAAGTCGATATAGCCGAAGTCGCCATACAAATTGCGAAGGTTGTCCATGCCCTTCTGCAATTTCTCGGTGGAGAACACGTCTCCGGCCGACATGCCGAATACCTGCTTGGCAATCAGATCCGGGGTGCGGAACAGCTTCATGCCGACGAAATTGAAGTTGCGAAGAGTGTATCTCTGGCCTTCGTTCACCACCATCGTGACGTCCACGCGCTTGCCCGGCTTCTTCGGGTTCAAGAGCGGAATCTTGATTCCTTTTCCGGACACGTCATACACCCTCTCGCTGTGGTTGATCACACGAGCCGTGAAGTACCCCTTCGATTGATAGAACTGCCGAATTCGTTCGGAATCCTCATCCAATTTCGTGGAGTCATAAGTCCGCGCAAATAAATTTTCGAACAGCAAGGAATGCGGAAGACCGATCGGCTTCAGGTTCTTCATCACGCGGATCACGTCGCGATCGCTGAATACCTTGTTGCCGTCAATGATGATGTTGCCGACCTTGACTTTCGGCCCCTCGTCAATGACGAAGGTGACATCAACGCCGCCGGGGGGAACCTGTCGGATCTGCGGCGTTACTGTCGCGTACTGATGGCCGCGCTCGGCCTCATAATCTTGCAGCACGTTCTTAGCAGCTTGTACTTTACCGGGGTCGTACTGAGATTCCGGAGATAAGGCAAGCTTTCGATCCTTGAACCGGTCGAGGATCTCCGATTTGCTGATTGACTTGTTCCCGGTGTAGTCGATCGTGTGAACCACTCGGCGCTCAGTCACAACGAACGTCAGCACAACGCCGCCATTCGGTCCGGTCGACTTTTCTACCTTCAAATCGTCGAAACGGCCAGTGTTCCAAAGAGAGGTGAAGTCCCGGTGAATGGTCTCCGGATCATAAACATCGCCGCGCTTGCTGAAGATTAGGGCCCGCAGCGTATCCTGCGGAACTCGGCGCTGCCCGCGGAAATCGATTGATTCTACAACGTTCGCACCGATCGGTGCAGGCTTTGCTTCTTGCACGCCGGATGGGTTGGGCGCAGGCTGATTCGGCTTTTCAGGTCCCTGGGGAACATTCTCAAATGGATTCGGCTGTCGGGAAGGCGGCGCCGGCGGCGGTTGGCTGGGGGTCTGCTGAGGCTGGCTAGGAGCCTGCTGTTTCTGAGTCTGCGACTGGGGCGTGTTCGGTTGCGACTGTCCTGGGAGTTCCGGCGCTGCAACCTCTGAGGGGAAAGGAGTTGCCCCCATCGAGAACGTCAGCAGTGTTCCGAGGCAAATTGCGGAGACAAGCCACATCGACATACGCAGGCGTGTGAGCCTGTGATGAATCATCTAAAAGCAAATCCTTTCCTTGCCGCGCGAAACTCCCCTGACGTTGCGCTGCCTGTGCGGGTTTCAGCAGAGGCGGCACACTTAGATTGTGAAGGCGCCGAATCGCAGACTTTAAAATCCTTAGTGTAGCCGATGGCTCGGGAGCGAACATCTGACCAATACTTTGCCTAAGCAGAAGCGCACCACTCAAACAACAGTTCCCACTCCGCCATTTGAATCTCCAACACCATATTGAGCGGCGCCCTTCCTTGTTCTTTCCTCGCATCTTCACACAGTTGAATAAACCATGAGGGGTCCCACACTGCTGGAAGGCTTGGTCCGGCATACTGGCAGCGCTCCACTATTTGCGCCGCCCATTGCCGCAGCTCCGGGAAAATTCCGTGTCGGCCCACGCGTTCGAACCAATACTTAGAATTCCAGGAATCGGGCTCGATGCGATGTACGATCGCGTGCCAGTAATTCCCTTCCATTGTCGGAATGTCTTGCGAAATCCGGTGACAGTCTTCCCAGGCGCTCATCCGTAGCAGAAGCCCGCTTAACGCCGCGTCAGGATGTCGCGCGCCCGGAAACAATTCGCTCCCTGGGACAGCCCGTAAGGAACTCGGATCGCCAACGCCCTTCATTTCTGACCTGGTCAGCGGGATCGGATGCGCTGCACACGCCTGCAAGGCTTCGATCACAGGCGGAGTGAATAGGTCAAGCGACAGGGACATCGTTGCCCCAGCTTAGCGCTCCTTCGGTCGGCCCGTGACCTACACTGGGGGCATGAGTAAACAATACTCGGCTCCGCCCTCCATGATGATTGATTCCTCGAAGAAGTACACTGCCACGTTCGATACGACCCGCGGCTCTGTGGTCGTGGATCTCTTCGTGAAGGACGCTCCTAAGACTGTTAGTAATTTCGTTTTTCTGGCCCGCGATGGATTTTACGACGGCACGGTTTTTCACCGCGTTATTCCCAACTTCATGGTCCAGGGCGGCGACCCCACGGGAACAGGAACCGGCGGACCAGGCTACAAATTCGAAGATGAGACCAAGGGTAATCCGAACAAGCACAAGCGAGGTACTCTCTCTATGGCCAATGCCGGCCCCAATACGAACGGCAGCCAGTTTTTCATCACCCATGTGGTCACGGATTGGCTCGATGGGAAGCACACTGTCTTCGGCGAAGTTCGTTCCGGGCAGGATGTGGTGGATTCCATCAAACAAGGCGATAAGCTGAACGCAGTAAAAATCGAAGAAGCCTGACGACCGTTCAACCAAAAGGTTCAACCATAACGCCATGACAAGAAATGACGCCTGGGATATTGTTCGCGAATTTGTCCAAAGTGAAGGACTCAGACGGCACATGCTGGGCGTCGAGGCATGCCTGGTAGCGTACGCCGCCAAATTCGACCAAGATCCCGAAACTTGGGCCATCACTGCATTGCTCCACGACTTCGATTGGGAGATTCATCCCACGCTCGAGGAGCATCCGGTAAAAGGCGAGTCGATCCTCGCGGAGAGAGGCGTGGATGAAGAGGTCCGACACGCCATTCTGTCGCATGCTGACTATACGGGTGTACCACGCGACTCTCTTCTGCGAAAAGCTTTGTTCGCCTGTGACGAACTCTCCGGATTCCTCACAGCCTGCTCCTACGTGAAGCCGGAAAAAAGTATCTATGAGGTCGATGTCGCCTCAGTGAAACGCAAGCTGAAAGACAAGGCATTCGCGAAGGGCGTAAATCGAAACGATATCCTGAACGGCGCCCAGGAGCTTGGCATCCCACTCGATGAGCACATCGCCTTGTGCATCGAAGCGATGAAGGCTCGGGCAGCCGAATTGGGTATAGCTGGATCGGCGCAGGCTCAGAACGCTTGAGAGCCTGCGCCGATCACCGACATCTCAAGTCGCTCAGTGTCGATAGCTCGCTCGCGCGACTCTCAAATCCTGGACATCCCGCAGAAGGGCATCTCGGCTGCTGGCCTGCAGAGTATTGTGATCGAGAATGGCTTGCACATCTCCGATCGATCGGTCCAACTCTCCTTTGTTGTATTTGCCTTTTGTGAAATGCCGGTCCAAATCGGATAGGTTTTTCTGAGCATTTTTATAACGATCCCGTTCCTTCGAGTTTCTAGGATCCATATCTTCGGCAGCCCTCAAATCACTCTGTGTCCGATCGATCAGGCCGCGCATCCCCTCGGCCTCTCGATACATTTGAAAGCGCGGTGCAGGCGCCGCTCCAAAGCCGGCTACCGCTCCCGGTATTGTCAAAGCGCTCCCTCCCAATGCCAACCCAATCACCACTTTTCCAACGAAGTTCATTTTGCCTCCTGGCACATCTACGAATGAGACGCCTTTACAGCGCATCGAATTTGCCAGAATTCAGCGATCCGACATTAATTTCGGTAAACACCCAGGCGCTGTGAGTACTAGCAACAAAGCGCAAGAAACGTAATATCCTTAGGCAAATCCTACCTGAGAGGCTTCTGCTCCGGAGGAATAGATTATGTTGCGTTACGCGCTGATTGCCTTAGTAATCGCGATTATAGCTGGAATATTGGGGTTTGGTGGGATTGCTTTTGCAGCTGCTGGAATTGCCAAAATTCTCTTCGCCGTTTTCCTAGTTTTGTTCTTAGTGGGCTTGGTGATGCACTTAGGTCGTGGCGGTACCGCTATTTAGTTTCAACGTCAGATCTCAAAGCGGGTCCAGCAGAATACTTCCTATTGCTGGATCCGCTTATGTTCATTAAGCATGCTGCGCAGCGTGCTTGCCTTCAGCTATTTCCTCGATCATCTTTTCGTTAAATGCAGGAATATCGTCAGGCTTGCAGCTCGTTACTAGCCCCTGGTCCGTTACAATCAGAAATTGGCTCATGCTGGCGATCCTCCGAACATAGGACCGATCCCACGCACGGAGTGTTTCGCCTTCCCGGACATAGGAAACTCAATTGAGCGATAGGCTGAAGTTCGAACTTAGTCTTCGCCTATCGCTGGTCGGCAACTACGGTATGCTCCGCCGGTTCACTAAGAACAGCACAAGCAGAATGATGACTACAAGACCTAGTCCGCCACTCGGATAATAACCCCATCCGTTGCTGTAGGGCCAGGCTGGAAGAGCCCCCAGGAGAAGAAGAAACAGTACGATGATCAACACCAATCGAAGCATAAGATCAATTTCACCTCAGACATTTGATAGCTGGAACCCATTAAGTGTAACTAACAAAGACGAATGCGATGTACCGCGCTGGTCTCCTAAGTGAGACCTAATTCATCCTCCGCTTCAAGCGCGTCGAATTCCATCACCGCGCCGGAAATACGAAGCGCGTCTTTGAAGGCTTCGTCCTTGCCTTCCGCTACGTCGTACTCCCAAATTTCGGGACTGATGCTCAGAAAGGCATCATCTTCTTCGATCGAATCCGAAGAATGAAGGGCATCCGGAGTGACTCGACCGACAAACCTGGCATCAAGGACCGTGTCATCGTCCAATTCACTATCCAGCATGTCGGACGGACTGTCGGCCTTCTCTCCGCTTTCGTCAGAGCGCTCCCGAAATACAACACGATATTTCATTACTCTCTCCCCATAGTTTTATTTTTTAGGCGACTTGCCCGAAAGTGCTGCCAGAACAGCTTTCGCTTGATCCAGGTGGATGCGCAAGACAGGCAAGCTCTGTGACGCGAACTCTTTTATCTGAGGATTCTTGCCGGACTTGGCTTCCTTTCGGAACCCTTTCAAGTCGTGCTTGTGGTTTTTGACCATAGCCTTCAAATACGTACGTTCGAACCGAACTCCTGACAAATTCTGCAATTTGTATTGCAGAGCTTGGTCCCTCGAAAGCAAGTTGGTCGGCAAAGTTATGCTCTGATCTCGAGCAATACTCTTGAGGCTCTGGTTCATCTTGATGTGGTTATCAATCAGTAGTCGGGCGAATGCCTTCACGCCAGGGCTGGCGGCTTTCTCTTCTATCAAATGTCCCAGTTGGATTTCACCTTCACCCATGCGGAAGGATTGGCCGGCAAATTTGACATCGGATGACGTCATCTCTGTGCTTCCGCTATCGATATGCTGGCTGCTATCGTCTTGCGCCATCCCACTACCGGCCCCAATGCAGACCCCGGCAGCTGTTAGAATCAGGCTCAAGCCCGTTTTCCTACCAAATCGCAAGCTTGTTCCCTCGGTCCTTGGATGTCGCTCTGGGATTGTAGTGACAGGGAAACCTGGGTAAGCAATAATCGCTTACCTCCGGCACAGGAACCAAGTCGAAAGGCCTCTCAAGAAATGTTATTTGAAATCGCGTAACGGGTCATTTGCGCGGTCGAGTGTAATCCCAGCCGTTGCATGATCGCCGCCCGGTGAAACTCTGCGGTTCTAACAGAAATATTCAGCCTGTTTGCGATATCTTTAGCACTGCATCCGACAGCAATCAGACGGAGCACTTCCCGCTGACGGCCTGTCAAATCGTCCTTCTCTAGTCCCTGTCTGCTCGTCTTGTCGGCAGTCGCAGGAGCAGCCGGAAGAAGGGTCGCACCTTCCAGGACAATCTTCAGAGTGTTTATTACATCCTGAGCGGGAAGACGTTTCGAAAGGTAAGCTTTGGCGCCGACTTGTCCGGCTTTGTCTATGAAACTTGGCTCAGAGTGCATCGAGAAGAAAACGATCGGTAAGTCCGGCCGCTGCTCCAGCACTTTCCGAGCAGTCGCGAATCCATCCCCTTCGGGCATACTGACGTCCAGTAATGCGATATCGGGTTGGAATTTTTCCACCGCGTTTACAAAAGCTTGACTATTGTCAACTGCAAAGACATCGAATTCGTTTTTCATCATGGCGCCCAAGGCGTCAAGAATAAGTTGGTGGTCATCGCCCAATAAAAGCCGGGGCAGAACGTGTTCGGAGACAGACGTAGATTCAAGCTGCAAGGTATTCCCTCTTACTAATAGATGCGATTTTTAGTTGTCGAAAGCCACCTGTACAATTACGGGCATAAGCTCCACGGTAGCACCGCCGAAAATTCGCTTTGAAACTTTGAAGTGCAATCCCCTCCGAATAAACTATAACTATCATGCGAGTTGCGATCATTGGAACCGGCTACGTCGGTCTTACGACTGGAGTTTGCCTTGCATTTGTTGGCCATCAGGTATCTTGTCTTGATACCGATGAAGCCAAAATCCGTGACCTTAAAGCCGGAAAGATTCCGATATATGAACCGAATTTGAGCGACCTTCTTGAGGAATCTCTGCACAATTTGCATTTTACGAGCAGTTACACAGAAGCTATTCCGAATGCAGAGGTGGTCTTCATTGCAGTAGGAACGCCGCCTACACCGTCCGGAGCGCCTAACCTCGAGTTTCTGTCGCAGGCTGCACGTTCCATTGGGCAGCATGTCACCTCTGGTTTCACTGTGGTTGTGAACAAGTCGACCGTGCCGATCGGAAGCGGTAATTGGGTCGGCTCTCTTCTACGGGATGCAGCGGAAAGCCGCACCGACGGAAGCAGTCCTGAGTTCGCGGTTGCCTCCAATCCGGAATTCTTGCGAGAAGGGTCCGCTCTTCACGACAGCTTATACCCTGACCGCATTGTCATCGGCGCCGATGAAGCGCGGGCGCTGGAACTCCTCTACACGCTCTACAGGCCGATACTCGACCAGACTTTCACGGCGCCCACTTATCTGCCGCGGCCGGAAAGCGTGGGAGCAGTGCCTTTACTCTCTACCGATCTCGCCTCAGCGGAGCTGATCAAGTATGCGGCAAACGCCTTCCTGGCGCTGAAAATCAGCTTCATCAATGAAATGGGCTTGCTAGCCGAACGAGTAGGCGCAAATATCGCCGAAGTTGGCCGAGGGATCGGTCTCGATTCCAGAATCGGGCCTCGATTTTTGAGCGCCGGCATTGGGTGGGGTGGTTCGTGCTTCGGCAAAGATACCGCCGCCCTGATTGCAACGGCCGGTGAATATGGAATCCACCTGCCCATCGTGGAGGCATCCCGCAAAGTTAATTCCAGACAAAGGGACAGGGTAGTTGAGAAACTGTTGGTCGAGCTGAAAATCCTGAAAGGAAGAACAATTGGACTACTCGGCTTAGCATTCAAGCCCAATACGGACGATCTCCGCGAATCGCCGGCAGTTGAAATCGCCCAGAAACTCATTGATCGTGGAGTTCGTGTAAAAGCTCATGATCCGATCGCTTGCGAACGATTTCTGAAAGAACACAAATCGATGAGTGTTCAAACTTGCCCCAGTGCCGGTGAAACAGCGGAAGGATGTGATGCCCTAGTGCTGGTAACAGAATGGAATGAGTACCGGGATTTAGATTGGGAGTCGATTGCCAAGAAGATGCGGCATCCCTACATATTGGATGGACGCCACACTTTAGATCGTGAAAAAATCATCCGCGCTGGGCTGCACTATCAAACAATTAGCTAATCGGGAGTAGCAGAATTGGAATCGAGTGGGGCCTGGGAACTGCCGTTTGCATGATCGTTCGATTTGGCTTCGGGTCCCGTCGATTTCAAATCCTTCAACCACTTGGGCGGACGACCCCGACGTCTATGCTGCTGACTATCGGACAGTCGCTCCAGCGCAGAAATTGCCTGATCCAGCCGATCTCGCTCAGCCTCAAGCTCGGTGATCATTTTCTGAAGGTCCATGTCCCCTTTCTCTTTGGCTACAATAACACCACGCCTTTATGCTAGAAACAAAACCCCGGCTAGTGTTAAACTAGCCGGGGTTCCTATTAATTAATCGGGCGACGTCCTACTCTCCCACACACTCGCGCATGCAGTACCATCGGGGCAGAGAGGCTTAACTTCCGTGTTCGGGATGGGAACGGGTGGAGCCCTCTCGCTGAGATCACCCGAAAGAGGAGGCTGGGAATGGTAACCAGCCGAACTCGTTCGAAGCTTGGAGAAGAACAGAAGTAGGAAGTAAAAGAGCGGGCAACACGTAATTTCGTGCCTTGCAGCAGCGCGGAAAAGAAGAACAACTCCATTGATTCCCTTCAGAGAATCAGTCAACTCTCAGACCGCAGAGTTCATTTTATGGTCAAGCCGAACGAGCTATTAGTAACGGTCAGCTCAACACATTACTGTGCTTACACATCCGTCCTATCAACGTGATCGTCTTTCACGGCTCTTCAGGGAGATCTCATCTTGGGGAAGGTTTCGTACTTATATGCATTCAGCACTTATCCTGACCAGACTTCGCTACTCAGCTGTGCCACGGGTGTGACAACTGAATCACAAGAGGTCTGTTCATCCCGGTCCTCTCGTACTAAGGACAAGCCCCCTCAAATCTCCTGCGCCCACCACAGATAGGGACCGAACTGTCTCGCGACGTTCTGAACCCAGTTCACGTACCGCTTTAATAGGCGAACAGCCTAACCCTTGGGAGCTTCTACACCCCCAGGATGCGATGAACCGACATCGAGGTGCCAAACCGGAGCGTCGATGTGAACTCTTGACTCCGATCAGCCTGTTATCCCCGGCGTACCTTTTATCCGTTGAGCGATGGCCCTTCCATACAGAACCACCGGATCACTAAGTCCTGGTTTCCCACCTGCTTGACTTGTTGGTCTCGCAGTCAACCTGGTTTATGCCTTTGCACTCGCCCTCTGATTTCCAAACAGAGTGAACCAAGCTTCGAGCGCCTCCGTTACAATTTAGGAGGCGACCGCCCCAGTCAAACTACCCGCCTTGCAAGGTCCCTCTCCCGGATCACGGGAGTAGGTTAGAATCACAGAACCATCAGGGTGGTATCTCACCGTTGGCTCCCTCCAGCCCAAAAGCCGAAGTTCCAAGCCTCCCACCTATGCTGCGCAGATCGCACCATAATTCATTGCAAAGGTATAGTAAAGGTGCACGGGGTCTTTCCGTCTAGTGGCGGGCATCCGGCGTCTTCACCGGAACCACAAGTTCGCCGGGCGGAGCGCGCCGACAGTCATCAGATCGTTACGCCATTCGTGCAGGTCGGAACTTACCCGACAAGGAATTTCGCTACCTTAGGACCGTTATAGTTACGGCCGCCGTTCACCGGGGCTTCAATTCAAAGCTTCGCATCTCATTTACACAAGACACTAACCTCTCCTTTTAACCTTCCGGCACCGGGCAGGCGTCAGCCCCTATACGTCGTTTTCGACTTAGCAGAGACCTGTGTTTTTGTTAAACAGTCGCCTGATGCGTTTCACTGCGGCCCACTCGAAAGTGGGCACCCCTTCTCCCGAAGTTACGGGGTTAATTTGCCTAGTTCCTTCGCAACTCCATCACCCGAGCGCCTTAGAATACTCATCTCGTCCACCTGTGTCGGTTTATGGTACGGGTACCCTGATTTCCCTTAGAGGATTTTCCTGGCACGCCACCCGGCGGATTTGCCTCTCCGAGTGTCACTCACTTCCCCAAGCACCCTTCTGCTTGGAAAACCTCTGTGGTGCGTCCCCCCCATCGGTCTTTGTCAAACCAGTGTAGTCGCGGAATATTAACCGCGTGTCCATCAGTTACGCCTTGCGGCCTCACCTTAGGCCCCGACTAACCCTGAGCGGATTAACCTTTCTCAGGAATCCTTAGACTTTCGGCGGCCAGGGTTCTCACCTGGCTTATCGCTACTTATGCTGGCAGAGTCACTTCCTAGCAATCCAGCACTCCTCTCGGTATACCTTCTTCTCACTAGGAACGCTCTCCTACCACTCCTTGCCTTTCAGCAATGAATCCATAACTTCGGTAGTATGCTTGAGCCCCGTTGGATTGTCGGCACCGAATCCCTCGACCAGTGAGCTATTACGCTTTCTTGAAAGGATGGCTGCTTCTAAGCCAACCTCCTGGCTGTCTGAGGAACTCGACTTCCTTTCCCACTTAGCATACATTTGGGGACCTTAGTTGATGGTCTGGGCTCTTTCCCTTTTGACGATCCAGCTTAGCCCGGACCGTCTGACTCCCGTAGTACTCGTGCTTGGCATTCGCAGTTTGGCTGAATTCGGTAACCGGGAAAGGCCCCTAGTTCAATCAGTTCTCTACCACCAAGACGGACCCTACGAGGCTAGCCCTAAAGCTATTTCGGAGAGAACGAGCTATCACGGAATTTGATTAGCCTTTCACCCCTACCCTCAGCTCATCCAAGCTGTTTTCAACCAACACTGGTTCGGACCTCCATCCGCTGTTACACGGATTTCATCCTGGCCAAGGGTAGATCATCCCGCTTCGCGTCTAATCCCAGCGACTCAATCGCCCTCTTCAGACTCGCTTTCGCTAC